>NZ_FPAT01000023.1 GCF_900116555.1 Actinopolyspora lacussalsi subsp. righensis
TTTCACACAGGTGGCATTCTGAGTGGGAAAAGGCATGCTTTTTCCGGATGCTGCGGTGCGCGTGTGCGGCACTGTTGGGTTCTCTAGGGGCACACCCCTTTCGTGGGTGTGGTCTGGTGGTTGGTTGAGAACTGTATAGTGGTGGCGAGTATCTTTTTTGCTTGCTTGTTTTGGTGTGTTTGCTGGGCATAAGTGTGTGTTGGTTGTGTGTCGTGATGGTAGGCGTACGGTGGATGCCTGGGCACCAGATGCTGATGAAGGACGTGGGAGGCCGCGATAGGCCTGGGGGAGTTGTCAACCGAGCTGTGATCCCAGGGTGTCCGAATGGGGTAACCTGGCCGGGGTGATGCCCGGTCACCGGTGTCTGAAGAGATTAGGGCGCCGGGGGGCACGTGGGGAACTGAAACATCTCAGTACCCGCAGGAAGAGAAAACAAGATGTGATTCCCTGAGTAGTGGTGAGCGAACGGGGAGGATGGCTAAACCGTCTGCGTGTCAAGCCGGTGGGTGTTGCGTGGGCGGGGTTGTGGGAGCGCCTGGTCTCTGCCGCCGCAGGGGCGCTGGGTGTGTGGTGTTAGCTGAAGGTGTTGGAAGGCACTGGCGGAGTGGGTGAGACCCCCGTAGGTGAAGGCACTGCATATCTGGTGGGGTGTGGTCCCGAGTAGCGCGGGACTCGTGCAATCTCGTGTGAATCGGCCAGGACCGCCTGGTAAGCCTGAATACGTCTGGTGACCGATAGTGGATGTGTACCGTGAGGGACTGGTGAAAAGTACCCCGGGAGGGGAGTGAAAGAGTTCCTGAAACCGTGCGCTGTTAAACCGTCAGAGCATGCCCGGTGACGGGTGTGTGATGGCGTGCCTTTTGAAGAATGAGCCTGCGAGTTAGTGGTGCGTGGCGAGGTTAACCCGTGTGGGGGAGCCGGAGCGAAAGCGAGTCTGAATAGGGCGAGTGTAGTCGCGTGCTCTAGACCCGAAACCGAGTGAGCTACCCGTGGCCAGGGTGAAGCGCGGGTAAGACCGTGTGGAGGCCCGAACCCACCAGGGTTGAAAACCTGGGGGATGAGCTGTGGGTAGGGGTGAAAGGCCAATCAAACTCGGAGATAGCTGGTTCTCCCCGAAATGCATTTAGGTGCAGCGTCGCGTGGTGCTTGGTGCAGGTAGAGCGACTGGATGGCTGATGGCCCCGGTGGGGGTACTGACGTCAACTAAACTCCGAATGGCATCAACGT
>NZ_FPAT01000009.1 GCF_900116555.1 Actinopolyspora lacussalsi subsp. righensis
GTACTTCTCCATCATGCGCGGATCCAGCGAGCCCGCGTTGACCCCGATACGGATCGGCGTGCCGGTGTCCTTGGCCGCCCGGGAGATCTCCTTGACCTGATCATCGAACTTGCGGATGTTGCCCGGATTGACCCGAACCCCCGCACAGCCCGCCTCGATCGCCGCGAACACGTACTTCGGCTGGAAATGAATATCGGCGATCACCGGAATCTGCGACTTCCGCGCGATGACCGGCAACGCCTCGGCATCATCAGACGTCGGACACGCCACACGCACGATGTCACACCCCGACGCGGTCAACTCCGCGATCTGCTGCAACGTCCCGTTGATATCGGTGGTGTTCGTCGTCGTCATCGTCTGCACCGAAACCGGATGATCACTACCGACACCGACGGGGCCCAGCCGCAGCTGGCGGGTTTCGCGACGTTCGGACAGCACTGGCGGGGGAGTTGTCGGCATGCCGAGCGCCACCTGTGTCAATGGGGGGTTCCTTCCAATCGAGTCCGGTTCCGATTCTCGAGGTCGTCGTGCAGCGTTCGGGCGTGCTCGGCGATGGCGTCGGCGTTGAGGCCGTTGTCGGCCAGAATCCCGCCGCGATCACCCTGGTCCACGAAGGAGCGCGGCAGCCCGAGGTTGTGCACCGGCGTGGTCACGTGCTCCTCGGTGCAGGACTGCGCGAGCGCCGCGCCCACGCCCCCGTTTCGCACGCCGTCCTCGACGGTGAGGACGAGCTGGTGCCGGGAGCTGAGGTGGATCAGCGTGGGGGACACCGGCAACAGCCAGCGCGGGTCCACGACCGTCACGCCGATCCCCCGTTCCGAGAGGGCGTTCGCCGCCTCCACCACGGGGCCCGCCAGCGTTCCGGTGCTCACGAGCAGCACGTCCAGCGGTCGGGACTTGCTGCGGAACAGGATGTCCAGCCCGTCCATGCGGTTGAGGGCGGGAACGTTGGCACCCACGCTCCCCTTCGGGAAGCGCAGCGCGGTCAGGCCGTCCTGGAACGAGACCGCCTCGCGCAGCAGCTCGCACAACCGGGTGGCGTCCCGCGGTGCGACCACCCGGACCTCCGGGACGGTGCCCAACAGCGCCAGGTCCCACATGCCGTGGTGACTGGGGCCGTCCGGCCCGGTGATTCCGGCACGGTCCAGGACGAAGGTCACCGGCAGTCGATGCAGCGCCACGTCCATCATGATCTGGTCGACCGCACGGTTGAGGAACGTGGCGTACAGCGAGACCACGGGGTGCAGGCCGCTCATGGCGAGCCCGGCCGCGCTGGTGACGGCGTGCTGTTCGGCGATGCCCACGTCGAACACCCGATCCGGGAACCGCTCGGCGAACTCGAGCAGGCCCACCGGGCGCGGCATCGCCGCCGTCACGGCCACGAGCTCGGGGCGCTCCTCGGCGAGCTTCGTCAGCTCCGCGCCGTACGTCTTGGTCCAGTTCGGCGCCGAGGCGGCGAGTGGTGTGCCAGCCTCGGGATCGATGGGGCCGATGCCGTGCATGCGGTCGGCGACGTCGTTCTCCGCGTGGGAGTACCCTCGTCCCTTCTCGGTGACGCAGTGCACCACCGTGGGGCTGTGCAGCTCCGCCGCGTGCCGCAGCGCCCGTTCGGTGGCGACGATGTCGTGCCCGTCCACCGGTCCGCTGTAGGCGAAGCCGAGGTCCTCGAACAGGTTCGGTCCGTGATGCGTGCCCGCACGCAGCTCGGCCAGGTGCTCGGCGATCCCGCCCACAGTGGGGCCGTACGAACGGCAGTTGTCGTTGAGCACGACCACCACTCGTCCGACACCGCTTCCCAGGTTGTTCATCGCTTCCCAGGCCAACCCGCCGGTCAACGCGCCGTCGCCGATCACGGCGACCACGGTTTCGTCGGTTTCTCCCAGCACGCGTCGTGCCTTGTCCAAACCGTCCGCGTAGGACAGCGCGGTGGAGGCGTGCGAGTTCTCCACGTGATCGTGTTCGGACTCCGCCCGGAGTGGATAGCCGGAGAGCCCGCTCGCCTCGCGCAGCGAGCCGAAGTCCTCCTGCCTGCCGGTGAAGAGTTTGTGGACGTATGCCTGGTGACCGATGTCGAACACGATCCGGTCCCCGGGCGATTCGAAGACCCGGTGCAGCGCTATGGTCAACTCGACCACGCCCAGGTTCGGGCCGAGGTGCCCGCCCAGGCGGGCGACCCTGTCGACGAGGAATTCCCTGATCTCGGTGGCCAGTCCGTCCAGCCGCTCCGGTCCGAGTTCCTTGAGTCGCTGGGGACTGGTGATACTGCTCAGTAAGCTGGTCGTCATACCGTGCTGCCCGTTCCTGCGTGAATAGTGTCCGATCCCCGCGGCCGGCGGGGTTCCGCTCGATGTCGCCTCCGCCGCTGGTGTTCGGCTTCGGCGGAGATGCCCCGGCCGAGCACCCCGACCGAGCACCCCGACCGAGCACCCCGACCGAGCACCCCGACCGAGCACCCCGGCCGAGCACCCCGGCCGAGCACCCCGGCCGAGCACCCCGGCCGGTCGCCGCCGCCCGATCGCTGCCGACCGACCAAAAGGGTCCGATCAGCCGCCGCTACCCGCGGGCCGTTCCGCCGCGCCTTCCCCGGTGCCGCGCAGCACCGACGGGAGCTCGAAGTGCATCGTCTCGTGGGTGAACTCGCGTTCCGCGACAGTCGCGGGTCCGAAACCACGTAGTGCCTCGACGACCTCGTCGACCAGCTTCGGCGGTGCCGAAGCGCCCGCTGTGACGCCGATGGTTCGCACACCGTCGAGCCAGTCGGCGGCGATGTCGCCCGCCCCGTCGATGAGCTCCGCCGGCGTCCCCTGCCTGCGGGATATCTCAACCAGCCGCACCGAGTTGGACGAGTTCGACGAGCCGACCACCAGGACCAGGTCGGACTCCGCGATGACCTCGTTGAGGGCGTGCTGCCGGTTGGTGGTGGCGTAGCAGATGTCCTCCGAGGCCGGCTCGCTCACGTCCGGATACTTCTCGCGCAGCGCCCGCACGAAATCGTTGGTCTCGTCCACGGCGAGCGTGGTCTGGGTCAGGTAGGAGACCCGCTCCGGGTCGGGAACGGACAGGTCGGCGACCTCGTCCGCGTTCTCGACGAGCACTGTGGACTCGGGTGCCTCGCCGTAGGTGCCCTCGATCTCCTCGTGCCCGGAGTGCCCGAAGAGAACCACGGTGTCACCGCGGGCGGCGAAGCGGCGCGCTTTCGCGTGGACCTTGCTGACCAGTGGGCACGTGCCGTCGATGACGTCCAGGTTCTTGCGGTCCGCCTCCTCCCGCACGGCGGGGGAGACCCCGTGCGCGGAGAAGACCAGGGTCGCCCCGTCGGGCACCTCGTCGAGCTCCTCGACGAAGACGGCGCCCTTGCTCGCGAGGTCGTCGACGACGTAGGAATTGTGCACGATCTCTTTACGGACGTAGATCGGGGGCGTGTACGACCGCAGAGCTCGTTCGACGATCTCGATGGCTCGTTCGACTCCGGCGCAAAAGGACCTTGGACTGGCGAGCAGGATCCGACGCGTGTCGTCGTCCGGGGTGTGCTCGCCCGAACTCTTGGGTGCCATGATTCCGGACGTTAGGTAACGGCGATCGTCTCCTCAACGGTCCGTTCCGTTTTTCAGAACTCCGCTGCTCTTCGCTGTCCCGTCCGTCGACGGTGTGAAGCCGGTTACGAAACGGAGCCGTTACGTGCCAGGATCGGTGAATGCAGGGGGCAGCCGTTTCGTGCGGTCTTTTTCCGGTTTCGTCGGCACACTAGAAAGAGTGTGGCGGGAAGGGAGGAAAGCAGTGGAGGTATCGCGTTGAAGCTCGCGCACGCTGTCCGGAGCCCGTCCGCATCACCCGGATTCTCGGGGCGATCGAGACTATGCGCAGGGATATGACCGAGAGTCCGGGTGAACCCTTGCGGAAGGCTTTCGTCGTTCTCGAAGAAATATCGGGTTCGTCGAAGCCGTTGACCCTGTCCGAGATTTCCCAACGAGTTGATTTTCCCAAGTCGACCCTGCACCGGCTGATGCGAGTTCTGACGGATATCGGTGCGGTGGTGCGTCTGGAGACCAAGGCGTACGAGCTCGGCGACTATTTTTCCCGCTTGTCCGCCGTCCGGGGCAAATCCAGGGTGGAGGAATTCAGCGAGGCGATCACGCCCCACCTGATCGACCTGTTCCGGCAGGTCCACTGCGTCGTGAGCGTCGGAATGCTCTCCGGGGCACGCGTGCGATACGCGGGGACGCTCTACAACCGGGAGGACTCCCGGATCGCCCGTACGTTTCGACACCCCGTCCCGGTGCACCGTTCCGCCGTGGGCAGGTTGTTGCTCGCCAGGAGCTCGCGCGACTGGGTGGAGTTCCACGAGGCCGCCTCCGCCGTGTGCGCGCCGGGGGTGCTGACGAATCCGAGCAGGATCAAGCGGGAGTTCGAGCTGATCGGACGTACCGGCGTGTCCTGCCTCAGGAGCGAGCACAACCCTGAGCTGGTGGAGATGGCCGCCCCGGTGTTCCTCGGTGGTGAGGCTCCGTCGGCCGCCGTTGTCGTCGCCGGGGCGGTGAGCCGCACGAATCTCAGAACGGCGACACGTACGCTGCTCGAAACGGTCGGAGTCATAACCGACAATCTCGCCGAAGCCGGATAGTGGAGAGTTCTCCGCTCGCTCTTCGTCGTTACTCGCTTGGCGGAACCTCTCGCACGGCTCTCGCTGCGGGAGCCCCGACATCGGGTAGTCACTACACAACGTCGGGCCTTCCTCGCGAGAGCCGCACGGGAGAACCCGCGGCGGTGTCGACTGCAGGGATGGTCGGAGTTCGGCTTGCGGGAGTGGCGAAGGGGTCCGAGGGACTATCCCCACCTGTCCCGGTTCACGTCCCGAGCGCTGCTCGGCGGGCTGGCGGTGTGGTCGTCGCTGGCGGTGATGGCCGGTGCGAACGAGTTCCACGACCGCGACGGCATGTACATCGGCATGATCATCAACGTGTTCCTGAGCGCCGCTTTCATCCTGATGTTGCGTCGTCGGGACTCCTCGGTGGGGCAGTACCTCCACATCGCCGTGGCGAAGTTCCTCGGTACGTTCTCCGCCGGACTGACCGGATTCCTGCTCTATCCCTCCCGGGTGCTCTTCCTGGTGCTGATACCGACGATGGTGGTGCTCGAATCGTCTACATCGTCCTGCTGTACCGCAGGATGCGTCTGGAGGGCAGAAACCCGTGGAGCCTCCGCGGGTGCCGGAGTCCACGCGGGTACGGGAGTCCGGTGGCCGCGTGAACCGCTGACGGCCCCGCCCGGGTGTTTCCGGAGCCGTGACGGCCCCGCACGATGTCGTCGTCTTCGGTCAACCACCGATTCGTCTCGAGGCCCTGACACGTTCGGTGCTCACCGGCGCGGTGCGCGGCGACCAGCGCCTGATGTCACGTTTCGTGATCGAGGCGGTTCGCGGCATGTCGCGTGAAAGCACAGTTCAGCGGCTTTCCGGGCCGATTCTTAGAATGCTATTCATATTTTGATCGCGTTCCGTTGTTTTTCGTGATCGCGAACGTGCGTGTTCAGAATTTACCTCGTTCGTCGATCCGGCTTCACCTGTGCGATGCGGCGAGAACTTGTCACTTGTGTGCCAAGAAGTGGCGAGCGCCTCTTATGCCTATATTCTGATACGTTTATCCGTGGCGCACCGGGATTTATCACAGATCACTCGGTGGAAGACTTTTTTAACATCGCGCGCGGGATGTGCGGGCGTTCCCGGGTGCTGTCCACGCGTACTCCGAATCGATGCGCGTCGAGTGCGGTCCTGCCGGTGTCCTGGCCGTGCCCTGCGTATCGGCGGGGATCGGGAAGTCGAACCGTCCTGCCCGCCCGTGGGGTTACTCGTGTTTACCTTGACCGGTAACGAAATCGGTGTATACCTTTACATCGGTGTCGCAGAACTCGTTGACCGTATCGGTCGAAACGCGATTGATGCGGATGCGCCCGACGAACCAGCTGCTCACTCGGAGGGCCCCGGAACAGGAGTAGAGATTGTGTTTCCGTCGGTAGAGATTCATTGTTGTTCGCTTCACATTTCGCTTGCTTTCACCCGCTTCTCCGGAGGTTCCGGTTCGAGTCGCTGTCCGCACCCGTGCTGACGGTTCGTGCTGAGCACTGCCGAATTTACCGTTCACACACTTCATCCCAGACGATTGCTCGCGGTGCTAGGAGGCTCCGGTGGACTCGATTCGAGTGTTCGTGCGGACCGTGGACCCGTTGACCAGCATGGCTGTCAGCCATTACCTGGACAGTCGGCCGAACATCGAGGTGGTACCCGCCGAGGAGCACACCCCGGTGGACGTCGTCGTGGTGGTGGCGGAGCGACTGACCGTCGACGTGGCCTCGACGTTGCGCAAGATCAAGGCGACCCTCAACGCGCCCGTCATCATGATTCTCTGCGAGATCACGCGCAACGACCTGATTCCGGCCGTCGAGTGCAACGTGGCCGCGGTGCTGCCGCGGGAGGCCGCTTCCCGGGAGCGGATCGAGGAGGCCGTTCGCACCGCCGCGGCAGGGGGCGGGCTGCTGCCCTCGCCGATGCTCGGCGAGCTGCTGCGGCACTTCGAACAACTGCAGCGCGAGGTTCTGGCGCCGAACGGGCTGCACGCGTCCGGGCTCACTCCCAGGGAAATCGATGTGCTGCGGTTGCTGTCGCACGGGTTCGACACTTCCGAGATCGCAGCGGAGCTGAACTTCTCCGAGCGAGCGGTCAAGCGAGTGGTTTCCGAGCTGACCGGTCGTCTTCAGCTGCGAAACAGACCGCACGCGGTGGCCTACGCGTTACGGATGGGGGTGATCTGACGGCGGTGCGAACGACGAACCGGCCGTTCACCCCGGGAAACCGGAAGCACGCACGTCCGTGCCGGTTCGGCGGTGGTGTTCAGGAACGAGCGCGCCCAGTGCCGGATGCCCCGTATCGAACGGCGCCGTGCCGGACGTTCCCGAGCCGCCGCTCGTGCCGTTCCGGGGAGCTGGTGCACTGCGCCCTCCCCAAAGTCTAATTCAAAGTATGAGGTCACGTGTTTTGTCAACGCCGTAGTACAGGACAGATCCTGCTTGTGTCAGCCGTTGACGCCGATATTTAATTAAACTTACCCTTGTCGAGGTTGTTCGGCACCGATCGACGGGGTTCCGCGGGGTGATCAGTCGGGGGATCACCACACGTACCGGCCGGGTGACGCGAGTCGCGTACGGCGGAACCCCTCGATGCCGGGTCGACCCGCTCGCGGGAGGTGGCACGTGTCCGAAATCGACGCCACGGTAGTGATCGTCGGAGCCGGACCGGCGGGGTTGACCGCGGCGAACCTGCTGCTGGCGCGTGGAATCGACACCGTCGTCCTCGACCGCTGCGACCGTGAGCGGTTGGTGGGCCGCTCGCGCGCCGGCCTGCTGGAACGTCGCACGGTCGAACTGCTCGCCGAGAACGGACTGGCGGGCGGACTGCACGCGGCGGGCGCGGTGCACCGTGGCTGTGAGTTCCGCACCGAGGGCACCGCCTTCTTCACCGACTACTCCGCGCACTACGACGGGATCCCGCAGTGGGTCTATCCCCAGCAGGAAATAGTCGCTGATCTGCTCGACGCCTACGAGCGGGCCGGTGGGGACGTGCGGTACGCGACGGCGGTGGACTCGGTGTGCGGGTACTCCGAACACACCGCGGTTCGCTGTGTCGACGGCACCGTGATCCGCGCGCGTTACCTGGCGGGGGCGGACGGTCAACACGGCGCCTGCGGGGACGGCGTTCCCGATGACGCGGTGACCGCGTACACCATGCGGCACGAGTTCCGCTGGCTGACCCTGCTCGCCCACGCGCCGCCCTCCTCCGAGCACACGATCTACGCGCAACACCGGAGCGGATTCGCCGGGCACCTGCTGCGTTCGGACAGCGTGACCCGGTTTCACCTGCAGATTCCCATCGGCGAGTCCATCGAGGACTGGCCGGACCGGCGGATCTGGTCGGAGCTGCGCACCCGGCTGGCCAAGCCCGGTTGGACGCTGCACGAGGGCGAGATCCTCAGCAAGAACATCCTGGAAACGCACAGCCGGGTCACCGAACCGATGCGTCACGGCCGTGTCTTCCTCCTCGGCGACGCCGCACACATCATCACACCGTCCGGCGGCAAGGGAATGAACCTCGCCATCGCCGACGCGGCCGAGTTCACGCGGACCGTCACCGAGCACCTGGAGACCGGGGAAGAGAACGCGCTGGACCGCTATTCCCAGCGGCGGGTACCCGACGTCTGGAAGGCGCAGGAGTTCAGCCACGCACTGCTGCACATGACGCACACCTACTATCCTTCCGACTCGCCGGATGCCGCCTTCCGCCAGCGGCTCCAGCGGTCGCGGTTGTGGCAGCTGCGGAACTCACCCGCCTACGCGCGGAACTTCGCGGAAAGCTACATCGGGCCACCGCTCGCCGGTCTTCCCGGCGCTGCCGTCGAGGTTTGAACACTTCCGGGAGTCTCGCCCGGCGGACTCGTTTCCCGGGGACACCGGCCGCTCGGCGAGTTCCCGGCGAACGTTTCCGCGGTGGCAGACTGTCCCGGTGCGCCGCCGCAGGAGGAACCGCAGGTGACCCGAACCGACGAGCCCGCCGACACCAGGACCGACGTCGTCGCCGACCAGATCCGCCAGGGCATCGTGCTCGGCAGTTATCCCCCGGGGACGAGGTTGCGCCTGGCGGGACTGGCCGAGGAGCTCGACGTCAGTCGGGTCCCGCTGCGCGAGGCGTTCCGTGAACTGGTGGCCGAGGGGCTGGTCGAAGTTTATCCGCACCGGGGAGCGGTTGTCGGTCCGTTGCGCGAGCAGGAGGTCGAGGACTGCTTCCGGCTGCTGGAGACCTTCGAGGTCATGGCGGCCGAACGCGCCGTGAGCTCCGACCCCCTCGGAGTCGCCGCCGCCATGCGTGCCGAGCTGGCCCGGATGGAAGACCTCGATCCCGAGGTGGATCGGGCCGAGATGCTGCGTGCGCACCGCGCCTTTCACTTCGTCGCCTTCGACGCGTTGGGGGAGGGAACGATGCGGCGTCACGTGAGAATGCTCTGGCACACCTGCGAGCGCTACATCAACCTCGCCAACACCGGAGCGCGCAACGAGGAGGCCAGGCAGGAGCACCACCAGCTGGTCGCGGCTTTCGCCGCGGGCGACGCCGCCTTGGCGGCGGCCGTCGCCCGTGTCCACGTGCGGCACGCCGGGGAAGCCGCGTTGCGCCGCCTGTCCGCCGAGACCGGGACCGACCGGTAATTCCGACCCGTGTTCGAGAAATCGGCTGTGCCGCTGCCCGGAATCGCGGTTCGCGAGGTTTCCCGGGGTCGAAAGGCTTCTGCTGTGCTTCTCACGGTCCGGGACATGCCGGGGATGATCGGGAGGTTCGGAGATGTCCGAAATTTTCCACGTTGTCGTCCTGATGGTTTTCGTCGTTTCCCGATTGCTCTTTTCGGAGGTGATTTCGTGGTGCCGGTTGTTCGTTCTCGGTGATCCGTGTAATCGCGCTGATTCGTCGGGTTGATTTTGTGTGACGTGATTCATGTCGAGTGAACCGTTTTCGGGAATGGGCGTCCTACGGTGTGAAAGTCGATCGGATCGATCGTTTTCCAGTATTCCGCGAGGAGAATTCCGTCATGAAGCGTTCGACGATTGCCACCAGCATCGCCGCCACTTTTCTCGCCACCGGAACCGTGGTGGGCACGGCCCTCGGCGCCACCTCCGGCACCCAGCAGGAGCAGTCAGCCGCGGCGGACACGGCCGCTTCGCGGGTTTCCTCCTGCACCGCCGACGACCTCTCGATCAACATCACCAAGGATCCGCACGGGGGCGCCGGGCAGCGGGCTTTCGCGGTGCACTACACCGCCGCCGACGCCGACACCCACTGCCTGATGCAGGGATTCCCCACTCAACCGAGGTTCTTCCAGCCCAACGGTGAGACCGCGCCGGGCATCTCGGCCCACGCGGAGCACACCGTGGCGGAGCCGGTCACCATCGACGCCGATCACTCGGGAGTGTCCTACTTCATCCAGCCGACCATCGGACAGCGCAATGAGCTCGGTTCGGTCTCGTTCCAGGCGCCCACCGGTGTGCAGCGCAAGCAGATCGAGGTCGCCTGGCCCGACGAGCCGGTCATCGGTGCCGAGCTGAAGGTCACCCCGGTCAGCCAGGTCTGACCCCGCTCACGGTCACCCGAGGACCGTGTCACCGCCGCAGCGCCCCGAGGCCCCGTTTCCGGGGTTCGGGGCGCTCTGCGCTTTCCGCCCGGAACCGCGTGGTGTGCGCCCCGCTCGCCCCAGCGCGGCGATTTCGCGAGAAATCGACGCCGCGCCGCTGCCGTCCTCGGGCCGGTACTCGCCCCTCCTCAGCTGGGTTCGCCCGCCGCGCTGAGTTCGTTGCCGAGGTCGGTGGCCAGCCGCCGCATCAGCGGCACCACGTCGTCGACGGCGATCCGCTTCATCCTCGCCTCGGGGCCGCTGATCGAGATCGCCGAAGCCGCGGGCGCGTCCGGGACGGCCACCGCGTAGCAGCGCACCCCCACCTCCTGCTCCCCGTCGTCGAGCGCGTAGCCGAGCTCACGGATCCGGGCGAGTTCCTCGCGCATACCATCGACGCTGGTGATGGTCCGCTCGGTCTGCGGGTGCATTCCGGTGCGGTTGAGAACCTGGATGACGTTCTCCTCGGGCATGTGGGCCATCACGGCCTTGCCCACGGCCGTGGCGTGCGCGTCCACCCGTCTGCCGACCTCGGTGAACATCCGCATCGAGTGCTGTGAGGGAACCTGCGAGACGTAGACGATCTGCGCCCCGTCGAGCACCGCCATGTTGGAGGTCTCCCCGGTGGCCTCGGTCAGCTCGGCCAGGTAGGGCCGGGCCCAGGAACCCAGCGTGCGGCTGGCGGTCTCACCGAGCCGGATCAGGCTCGGCCCCAACGCGTACCGGCGGGACGGCTGTTGCCGGGCATAGCCCGTTCGGACGAGCGTGCGCATGATGCGGTGAATGGTCGGCAGCGGCAGCGCCGAAGCCTCCGCCAGGTCGCTGAGGGCGACCTCGCCTCCCGCGTCGGCCATCAGCTCCAGCAGCTCGAAGGTGCGTTCGACCGACTGAACGCCGCCCTGCGTGGGTTTGGCGCGATCGGATCCGCTCCCGCTCGCGTCCTGTCCAGCCGCCATCCAGTGTTCCTCTTCCCGTGTGTTGCTCGACCCCGTCAGCGGTCGGTTTCCGCCTCCACCGTACGGCGGTGGGCCAGTGTATCCACCCGATCAGCCCGAGAGCTCCCGATGTAGGCGATCTCGTCACGCCGGTTCGGCCCGGTCGACGGAGCCCTGATGCCCCTGCTCCGGAGCGGGGCACCCTCGGGTCGGTCGGTGTAGGTGGTCCACTTCATCTTGCCTGTAACGGCATGCGGAAACTAACCTCCACGATGCAAAAAACATAACGGGCGTACCGCGAGCCGGTGACGGGCTCGGTCGAGTCTTTCGACTTTCGAACCCGTCCTTGCCGTTCCGACCGCCCGGCCGGACGAGCACGGCGGGTGGGTTCCGAAGGGGTGCGAGGGCGCCACCGGCGCGGCAAGCTGTGTCACCAGCCACCGTCTGTAACCCGGCATCAGAAAGAGGTGGACTCATGTCCCAATCGACCCCGGCACAGGGCGTTGAGGTCCTCGGTGCTCCCGTGGAGCGCGGCGACGAGATCCTCACCCCCGAGGCACTGGACTTCGTCGCCCGGCTGCAACGCACCTTCGGTGCGCGACGGGACGAGCTGCTCGCCCGCAGGCAGCAGCGCCGCGACGAGGCCGCCAGGACCGGCAAGCTGGACTTCCTGGCGGAGACCAGCCACATCCGCGAGTCCGACTGGCAGGTGGCCGAGGCCCCGCCCGCGCTGCGCGACCGCCGCGTCGAGATCACCGGCCCGACCGACCGCAAGATGGCGATCAACGCGCTCAACTCCGGCGCCAAGGTCTGGCTGGCCGACCTGGAGGACGCCAACACGCCGCACTGGAGCAACGTCGTCTCCGGCCAGGTCAACCTCTACGACGCGATCCGCAAGCAGGTCGAGCTGCACTCCAACGGCAAGCAGTACAAGCTGCGCGACGACGTCGAGCACGCCGTCCCGCTGGTCCGCCCCCGCGGCTGGCACTTCGACGAGCGGCACATCCTCGTCGACGGTCAGCCGGTCGTGGGCGCGCTGGTGGACTTCGGGCTGTACTTCTTCCACAACGCGCAGGAAGGGCTGCGCCGCGGCACCGGGCCGTACTTCTACCTCCCCAAGATGGAGAGCCACCTCGAGGCCAGGCTGTGGAACGACGTCTTCGTGCAGGCCCAGCAGGAGCTCGGTGTGCCGCAGGGCTCGGTGCGCGCCACCGTGCTCATCGAGACGATCCCCGCCGCCTTCGAGATGGAGGAGATCCTCTACGAGCTGCGTGAGCACAGCGCGGGCCTCAACGCCGGGCGCTGGGACTACCTGTTCAGCGTGATCAAGACGTTCCGCTCGGCCGGTGAGGACTTCGTGCTGCCCGACCGCAACAGCGTGACCATGACGGCCTCGTTCATGCGTGCCTACACCGAACTGCTGGTGCGCACCTGCCACAAGCGCGGTGCCTTCGCGATCGGCGGTATGGCCGCGTTCATCCCGAACCGGCGCGACCCGGAGGTCACCGAGCGGGCGCTGGCCAAGATCCACGACGACAAGCGCCGCGAGGCCAACGACGGCTTCGACGGTTCCTGGGTGGCCCACCCGGACACCGTGTCGGTGTGCAAGGAGGAGTTCGACGCGGTGCTGGGCGACAAGCCCAACCAGCTGGACCGCAAGCGCGAGGACGTCTCCGTCGCCGCGTCCGACCTGCTCAACACCGCGGAGACCGCCGGTGACAAGACCCTCGCGGGGCTGCGCTCGGCCGTGGACGTCGGGGTGCGCTACATCGTGTCCTGGCTCGGCGGCAACGGTGCGGCCGGTATCCACAACATGATGGAGGACGCCGCCACAGCCGAGATCTCGCGGTCGCAGATCTGGCAGTGGCTGCACAACGGCATCGTGCTCAACGACGGGCAGCGGGTCACCAAGGACCTGGTCCGCCAGGTGCTCGCCGACACCGAGAAGGAACTCCGCGCCGAGGAGGGCTTCCCGGTCGACAACCTGGACCGGGCCGTCGAGCTGTTCGAGCGGGTCGCGGTGGCCGACGAGTTCGTCGACTTCCTGACGCTGCCCGCCTACGAGCAGATCGACTGATCGACCGCGACGGTGGCCGTCCGGAAGCGTTCGGGCGGCCACCGCGGGTGCCTGTTCGAGGCCGGGCCGCCGCGAACGGGAGTCGGAGGGAGTGCCGACCGATCACCTGCGAACAGCCCGAACAGAGAACACAGTGCCCGCATGGATTGGGGTGAGTGCTCGTTCAGCTGGGCCGATTATCGGGTAAGCGGCGCCAGCCGCTTGTCACCTCCCGAGTAGTCGGCACCGCCGCGGGTTCTCTCGTGGTGCTCTCGCGAGGACGGTCCCGACGTTGTGTAGAACCGCTACCCGATGTCGGGGCACCCGCAGCGAGAGCCCGCGAGAGGTTCCGCCAAGCAACCGCCACGCAAACCGAGTCGCGGACGCTCCAAAAAATTCGGAGGAGGACAAGTGCCCAGGAACTCGTTGAACCGGGCCGATGTGGACGTTCGGCTGGCACCGCTGGCCGATGTCGACGCGCGGATCGCCGCCAGGTTCCGCAGGACCGCGACCGCGCGTCAGCCGGTGCACACCTGCTACGTCCCGGCGGGCAGGGTGGACGCCGGGACCGTTCGGAACTGGGGAGACGAGGCCCTGGCGGCGCTCGACGAACACGCCCCGAGCGCGGCGGATCTCGCCGGGATCGTCGATGTTTCCGAACGCCGCGCCACCGAGATCCTGCCGCGAGTGCGGGCCAAGCTCCAGCGGTCACCCGTGGAGGACCTGCGCATCGACTTCGAGGACGGTTACGGCGCGCCCGGCGACGAGGTGGAGGACGCCGACGCCGAGCGCACCGCCGGTGTGGTGGCCGAGTGGCTGCGGCAGGGAACGGCCCCCGGCAACTTCGGGCTGCGCGTGAAGTCCTTCGACGATCCCGAGCTGCGTGCCCGTTCGGTGCGCACGCTGGACGTCTTCCTCACCGAGCTGCTCGCCAGGCACGGTGAGCTGCCCGAGGGGTTCCTGCTGACCTTCCCGAAGGTCGTCGACGTGCGGCAGGTCGAGGCGTTCGTCGAGGTGTTGGAGCTGGTGGAACGCACCCTGGGGCTCGCCTCCGGTTCGCTGCGGTTCGAGATCCAGGTGGAAACCACCCAGTCCATCGTGGACGCCGAGGGCAGGTTGGCGCTGCCGAGGTTCATCGGCGCGGGACGCGACCGGATCAGCGGGCTGCACTTCGGCACCTACGACTACACGGCCGGCTGCGGACTCACCGCCGCGCACCAGCACCTGGCACACCGGGCCTGCGACTTCGCCAGGCACGTCATGCAGGTGTCGGCGGCGGGGACCGGGATCTTCCTGTCCGACGGCTCGACCAACGTCCTGCCGGTGGGCGAGGCCGAACAGGTGCGGCGCGGTTGGCGGACCCACTACGGGCTGGTGCGGCGTTCGCTGGAGCACGGCTTCTACCAGGGGTGGGACCTGCACCCGGCGCAGCTGGTCACGCGCTACGCGGCCGTGTTCGCCGAGTTTCGCGAGTCCGCCGAGCCCGAGGCGGCACGACTGGCCGCCTACGTCTCCGCCACCGGCGGAGCGGTACTGGACGAGCCCGCCACGGCCAGGGCGCTTGCGGCGTCGTTCGTGCGGGCGCTGGACAACGGCGCCACCGACGCCGAGGAGGTCGCCCGGATGACCGGGATCTCCGAGTCCGAGCTGCGCGAGCTCGGGCGGGTGTAGTTTTCTCCGGAATCGCCGCATCCGGGCGGGAGCGGCGATTTCGCGGGAAATCGACGGCCCTTCCGGAGTTTTCGTGGTTCTCCGGAAGGGCCGCCGTCGATCCTAGGTTTCGTCGTACGGGCATCAGGATGTTTCGGGAACGGCGCGAGCGGTATCCAGTTGCCCGGTTTCCACGGTGCGCCGGGCCGGTGTCGATTTCTCGCGAAATCGCGGAGCGGGTGGTGCGACGGCGAAGCGGGAAGGCACCGTTCCGGGCGTGGATCGCTCGGTGCGGCCCTCGGGACAGCCGCCCTCAGAACATCCGTCCCCCGGTATCCGAAGTCCGGGGATCGCGGGGATCGCCGGAGCGCAGCGCCGTGGCCAGCAGCAGCACTCCGCCGAGTACCCAGTAGGGATCCCAGAGCAGCACGTAGTACCAGTACCAGTGGCTGACGCCGCCCTCGACCGGCACGACTCCGGCCAGCACCAGGCTGTTGCCCACCACTCCGAACAGGCCGTAGACCGCGCAGACCACCCCGGAGGTCCAGAGCACCAGCGCGAGCGGACCGCGCACCGCCCGGCGCCGCCACTGCCGGGTGGCCAGCCAGGCGACGAGGCCGATACCGCCCTTGAGCAGGGCCGCGCCGAGGTTCAGCAGCGTGAACAGCGGCGTCGGATCGTCGGTTTCCAGCGGATGCGCGCCGGTGCGGCCGCCGAACGCCCAGAACACGCTCAGCGCGGCGAACAGCAGCGCCCACACGACGCTCGCGTAGTGCGGCAGGTACCGGCCGTGCCGTTCGGTGCGCGTCACGTCCCGGACACTATCGGTGTGCGGCCGAACCGACGACCGTGCCGACGATCGAAAACCTTGTATTCGGCGCGGCAGCGCCGAAAAACCACTTACGCAGCTCGACCACCCGCGGGTTCTCTCGTGGTGCTCTCGCGAGGAAGGTCCGACGTGGCGTAATGCCTACTCGATGTCGGACCTCCCCGCAGCGAGAGCCCGCGAGAGGTTCCGCTAAATGACCACCTGCGCGAGCCGTGAAGGGAAGCTTGCGTTTCAGAAGCAGTTCGGGGCGTTCCAGTACCTGCCGGAGCGCGTGTCGAGGTGGGTGTGGTCGTTGTGCCCGGCAGCGCCAGGGCCGATGATGCCGTTGAAACCGGAACTCCTGGCCGCGCGGGCGAGGTCGCACAGCGAGTGAGCACCGGTCAGGTCCGCCGCCTGGCCGTAGGTGTGCTTGCTGTTCGGGGCTCCGCCCACGGCGTCGTTGTGCGAGACGCTGCGGAACCCGGAGCTGACGTAGAGCGGGCTGTCGCCCAGCTTGTGCCGCATCGCCTCCAGCTTCCACATGTTGCGCAGCACGTTGGTGCGCACGTTCGAGGTGCTGGTGTTCCCTCCGGAGAAGCCGCTGCCGTCACCGGAGGTGAACTCGGAGTACGCGAAGTGCGCCGGGGTGCAGTCGGCGTCCTGCAGGTCGTAGATCTGTCCGTAGGTCTCCGGTCCGGCGATGCCGTCCACGGTGAGGCCGTAGCCGCTCTGGAACCGCTCCACCGCGTTGGCGGTCTCCGGGCCGTAGACACCGTCGATGTTGACCGGGTCGCCGTAGGCGGCCCAGCCCGCCACGCGAACCTGCAGCTCGCGGACATCGCTCCCGCTGTCACCCTGGGACAGCGTTTCTCCCCAGGTGTAGCAGGAGTCCGCGGCGGCGGGCGCCGGATCGAGCACGCTCGCACCGCCCAGCAGGCCGAGGCTCAGCGTGAACGCGCCGAGCAGACCCAGCATCGAACGACCTGTTCGTTTCATTCCTACCTCCCTTGTAGGGGTTCGGGCGGTGTGCTCGGGTCGTGCGCACCGCCGTGGGGAAAACCGGTGTGCTCGAAGGATCAGCCGACCAGCTCGTCCCAGGTGCGGGCGTCGACCACGCCGTCGACACGCAGTCCCCGCGCTTGCTGGAAGTTCCGCACCGCCGACTCGGTGACCGGGCCGAAGATGCCGTCCACCGTCGTGCCGAGCCGCTGCTGCACCGCCCGCACCGCCGGTCCGCTGTCGCCGTTCGCGCGGTCACGGACCGCCTGGTTCCACGTCTGGTTACCCGCCAGACCGTCCACTATGGCGCCGGTGGAGCGCTGGAAGTCTCTCACCGCGCTCTCGGTGGCGGGACCGTAGATCCCGTCGGTGGTCAACGCCGCGCCGTGCTCGTTGAGCAGGTGCTGCAGCGTCCGCACCCGCTCGCCCTCGTCCTCGGGACGCAGCAGCGGCCAGCTCACCCCGGTGGGATCACCGCCGACCGAGGCGGCCACGTCCGCGCGCAGCTGTCCCAGCAGGGCGTAGAGCCGGTCGCCGGGGCAGCCGGTGGCGTTGAAGTCGCGGTGCCCGTAGATCTCGTAGGGCTCGATGCCGTAGGACGAGCACAGCGCCACGCAGAGTTCCACCAGCTTGTCGTACTGGGTGCTCGGGAACGCCACGCTGTCGTAGGTGCCCTCGTTCTCTATGCCCACGGCCAACCTGTTCTGGCCGCTGGTGTGCGCGCTGACCACGTGGCTGCCACCACCGTCGAAGGCGGCGAGGCTGTGGTGCCTGCCCTCGGTGATGTGGCCGCCCCGGCTGAGGGTGAAGTGCTGACCGGTGTCGATCCAGCCGTTGTGGTCCATGTGGTAGTCCTGAATGGACCGTGCCAGCTCGAAGGCGTGCGCACGGGAGTAATCCGTGCTGTTGGGGGTGGCGGTGTGGTGCACGATGATCTTGTGGGCCGGTCGCGCCAGTACCACCGGCTCGCTCCGAGGCGGGCGCGCTCCCCATGCGTCGGTACTCGCGACGGTCAGCGCGCGTGTGCTCGGTGGTGAGGTCGCGGCCGCCGCGGTGCCGCCCAACAACAGGCCGGTGGTTCCCAGCAGCGTGCCGCCGAGCAGCGCTCGCCGGGTGGTCTCGTTCGGTTTCGCGTCCCGCCGTCTCTCGGGCATCTGCTCGCTCCCGCCGTGGGAATCGGTGGTCGATGATTTTCGGTTCGCGAACGGGCGGAGCGAATTTTTCCCACCTACGGGGGAGGTGACAAGAAGCTGTTCGGAGTTTCGGCCGGATTGCCGCCGGCCGGTCGAGTTTCCTGCTCCGGACGGGTGAAAATGGTGCACCGAAACGGCCGTATTCCGCGTGTCGTCCTTTTTTGGCAGGATTCACGCGACATTCACGTTTTTCCCCGATCGTTCACTCGGTTCGGCGTCGGGAAAGCCTGATCAGCGCGCGGGGAGAAAACGGAAACGATAAGAGCGATTATTCCGTGGACCGCCCGGGGCGTCACGATGAGTTCCGCGGCTGAAACACGCGAAGCGGGGACCCGGTCGTGCGGACCGGATCCCCGCTTTCCGGAAGAATCACCCTTCGGAGGTCCCTCGGGGCGGCGGTGCTTCGCAGCGGCACCGATCACCCGGCCGTCGGGGTCATCTCGTCGAGCGCTCGCGAACCGTTGTCAGCCGCCGCGTTCGGTGTCCTGCGCGACGCTGTTCGGTCTGGGGGTCGGAACCGGCCCCGCCTGCGTTCCACCCGCACCCACCTCCTCGGGCTCCGCGGTGTCGGCCGGGACCACCGCTGCCGCGCCTTCCGGGGCCTCGTCCGCTCCGGAAGCCGGGTGCTCGCCCTGCTCGGAGCCTCGCGTCCCGTTGAACAGCAGGTTCAGCGCCAGCGCGGCCAGGCAGCCGGTGCTGATGCCGGAGTCCAGCACGGTACGCAGCGCGGCGGGGAAGTGCTCGTAGAAGTCCGGCGACACGATCGGGATCATGCCGACCCCCACCGCCCCCGCGACCACCAGCGAGTTCAGCGGGTTACCGAGATCGGCCTTGCCCAGCGTGCGCATCCCGCTGGAGGCGACCGAGCCGAACAGCACCAGCGCCGCACCGCCCAGCACCGGCTGCGGTACCAGCGAGACCACGGCGCCGACGATCGGGAACAACCCGAGCATGATCAGCACGCCACCCGCGGCCGCCACGACGAACCTGCTCTTGACCCTGGTCAGCGCGACCAGCCCGACGTTCTGCGCGAACGCGCTGCAGGTGAATCCGCCGAACACCGCGCTCAGCGCGCTGCCCGCGCCGTCGGCACGCAGCCCGGCCGCGATCGTCTGCTCGTCGGCGGGGCGGTCCACGATCTCGCCCAGCGCGATCATGTCCGCGGTGCTCTCCATCATCGCGACGAGCATCACGATGCAGATGGAGATCGTCGCCGTGAGGCTGAACGCCGGAGCGGCGAGTTCGAACGGCATGGGGACGTCGAAGATCGGGGCCTGCGCGAAGGTCGAGCTGTCCACCGCGCCCAGCGGCCACGCCACGAGGGTTCCGATGACCAGGCCGATCAGCAGTGCGATCCGGTTCCAGAAGCCCTTGAGGAACCTGTTGAGCAGCAGTACCAGTACGAATGTCCCCGCCCCGAGGCCGACCCGCAGCGGGGAGGCGAAGTCGGCGGCCTCGCTGTCGTTACCGGCTATCCAGCCGATCGCGACGGGGAACAGCGACAGTCCGATCAGCGTGATCACGGTGCCGTTGACCAGCGGCGGGAAGAAGCGCACCAACCGGGAGAAGTATGGTGCGGCGATGAAGGCGAGGATCCCGGCGATCAACACCGAGCCGTAGACTATGGACAGTGCTTGTTGCTGGTCGTGCTGCGCGACGATGGCCAGGATGGGGGCCACGGAGCCGAAGGTGACGCCGTTGACGAACGGCATGCGCGCACCGACCCGCCAGACACCGACCGCCTGCAGCAGGGTCGCGATTCCCGCCGTCAGCAGGCTCGCGCCGATCAGCAGCGTCATCCGGAGCGGGTCCAGCCCCAGCGCCTGGCCGATGATCAGCGGGGGTGCCACCACACCCGCGTACATCGCGGCGATGTGCTGCACACCGTAGGCCAGCAGTTTGCCCGGCGGAAGTACCTCGTCCACCGGATGGGAGTCCTGTCTTCCGTTTCTCGTGCCGCGATTGCGCCTACTGATGAACAGGGGCATTGGGTACTCCTGGGCCACGGAGGAAATATGGGTTAGCTAAATCAATTCTCTGCGAAATCTCGAATCAGGCGTTGCCGTCGAGTAACGGTGTGGTTTCCGAAGAAAAAGGCGAAAGGTGAGACAACGGGGTCGCCGGTTCTGCTTCCGGCGACCCCGGCGGCGGAATCAGAATTCCGGCAGGCTGTACCAGGCTCGCGGTGCCTCGTCGACGTCGTCGCGGGTCACGGTGCCCTCGATGAGTCCGTAGGGGCGGTCGGCGGCGAAGAAAACCTCGTTCTCGTTCTGCATGCCGAACGGTTCCATATCCACCAGGAAATGGTGCTTGTTGGGCAGCGACATCCGTACTTCGGCGACCTCGGGATGCTTTTCCAGCACTGCCTTGCCCATTTCGTGCAGGCTCTGCTGCAACGCGTAGCTGTGGGTGGTGGCGAACGTTTCGAGCATGGTTTCCCGGATCGAGCCGAAGCTCTTCGCCCAGTCCACATCGTTGCGCAGGTAACGCCACCGGGCCGTGACCGCCGTGGCGAGAATCCGGTCCTCGGTCTCGCCCAGCGTGGTGAACCGGTCCTTGGGATAGCCCCAGAACTCCGAACCCGTGGACTTCAGCACGACCAGGTCCTTGAGCCCGGAGACCACGTGCGTCTCCGAACCGTCGATGGTCACCGCGGTGGTGCGCTTCTCGTCGCTGGACCTGGCGAACGAGTGGTCGTGGCCGGTGCCCGCCACCGGGATGCGCTCCCAGGCGTACTCCTCGACGAGGATGCGCGCGCCCTTGACCGGCTCCTGGGTGTCGATGAAGTGCCGTCCGAGCCGTACCGCGAAGTCCTCGATCTCCCCGACCGGCTGCTCCTTCGCCAGGCCGTAGACCGTGTTCTTCTGGGTGTCGGTCGGCAGTACCTTGGCGTTGTCACCGGTGTAGTGCGTGTCGTCGAAGTCACCGCGCAGCGCGGTGCTGACGTTGAGGTCCTTGATGGTGTGCCTGCTGCTACCCCGGTTGATCGTGACGATGCGGCACTCGGACTTGCCGTACTGGTTGGGGCCCATGACGATGCCCATGAGCTGATCAGCTCCCTCGGTATGTGGAATATGCGAACGGGCTCAACAACAGCGGAACGTGGTAGTGCTGCTCCGCGTCCGCGAGGCGGAAGGTGATCTGCACCTGCGGATAGAAGGAGTCGACGCCCAGGCGTTGGAAATACGTTCCTGTTTCGAAGGTCAGCCGGTAGGTGCCTTCGGTCAGCCGGCTCGGTCCGAGCTGTTTGGCCCTGCCGTCGTCGTTGGTCACGGCTTCGCCGAGTGAGGTCCACCCGTCCCGCGTGGCCTGCTCCAGCGCGACCTCGATCCCCGCGGCGGGCAGCCCCCGGGAGGAGTCCAGGACGTGTGTGGTGACGGCACTCGTGGTTGTCTCGCTCACGCTTCGATCACTCTCGCCAGCCGTAGTCTCGCGATCTTGCGCAGTTCGTCGGCGACGACGCGCAGCTCGGTATCGGGGTCGTTGTCCAGTCGGGAACGCAGGATCTCCAGCAGCTCCGGTCCGCTGCGTCCGCTCGCGCACACCAGGTAGACGTGCCCGAAGCGGCGTTCGTACTCCTCGTTGGCCTCCGCCAGCTCCACGGCCAGCTTGGTGTCGTCCGCGTCGACGCCGGACTGCTCCCGGCGGGACCACGAGGCCGAGGTGTCGTTGCCGCTGGATCGCTGGCCGATCCTCGGATGGGCGGCCAGCGCGGAGTGGATCTCCGACTCGGTGAGCTCGTTCGCCGCGCGGTCGGCCGTTTCGTAGAGCTGGTTGTCGGACTCGTAAGGCCGGTTGTCGGCCAGCTCGTTCGCCCAGCGCTGCACATCGAGGCAGGCCAGCAGTTTCTTGATGAGCTCGGGCCGGGGCAGGCTGTTGAGCCTGGCCAGTCCCGGGCCGGTACCGGTGGAAGACGGTGCTGACATCGGTGTTCCCCACGGATTCGCGTGGTTGTTCTCCTCGGGTTCACCCGCGTGTTCCTTCGGAGCGGTTGGTGGCAAAAGTTAAGACCGCCCAACCGAGGGTGTCAACACTTTGTTGAAAGTTGCTGGTCCGCGCTGTGCGTTCGCACAATGATCGCAGTTCCGGTGCGTGGTGTTCGGCCGAATCGCCCGGTTCGGGACAGCTGCGTGTGTCGGTGTCGTGCTACTGCGTTCGGAGTAACGCGGTGACCGGGGCTGTGCGGCGCGTGCCCGTTCGGCGCGGTGTCGATTTCTCGCGAAATCGCCGCGCCCGGTCTGGAGGGGAAACCGTGGAGGAGCGCGGCCCGGTGGAGGAGCGCGGCGGGGCCGCTGGGAGGCTTCGGCGGGGCGATGTCTAGGGGCCCGTCAGGAGGCGGACGCCGGTTGTTCAGGAGCGTTCGCGGTTGAGGTAGTTGTACACGGTGAAGCGGCTGACCCCGAGTTTCTTGGCCACGGATTCCACCGACTTGCGCAGCGTGAAGGCGCCGCGTTCCTCGAGCAGGCGCACGGCACGCTGCTTGTCGGCCCGTGAGAGGTCGGCCAGGCCCGCGCCCAGCTCGGTCTCGACCTGCGCGATCAATCGATCCAGTGCGCTGGTGAGTTCCTCGTTCGGCATCCGGACCGCGACGGCGGGCACGCCGTCCCAGTAGAGCAGTACGTCGTCGGATCTCCGTTCCTCGACCGGCACCGTTCTGGCGCCGATCCGGCTGAGCAGCGGCTGGATCGCGGAAGTCAGCGGATGCACGTGAAACCTCAACCGTCCCGGGGTGTGTCGTCGATGCTGACCTGCAGAGTGATTCGGTCCGCCCCCGCGTCCAGGGTTCGCTCCAGCACCGCCGACAGCGCCGGAAGTAACACTGCCCGGTCCCCGCTGATGGCCGTGCCGAGCGGCCCGAACTCCGGTTCCAACCCGGACTCGCGCAGCGCGTCCCGAGCCACGGCCGCGTGTGCTGGGGGATCGCCCTCGCCCTCGAACGGTTCCGTCGTGAACTCCGCTCTGAGTCGCATCGAGCACCTCCGCTTCCGTCCGGCCCCGTCGTACGCCTCATCACGGTAGCCCGCCGGTGCGATGGGTGTTGACCCTGTCGTGGACACTCAGTATTCTATCGCTGTACGAAATAATAATTTCACTTTGTGAAATAAAGGTGAATCAAGGGGGCACACGGATGCATCGCTTCCCGTACGCAGTCAACACGTCGATCCTGTTCACCGAGCTCGACGTGTTGTCCCGGCCGGCAGCGGCCAAGGCAGCCGGTTTCGACGCCATCGAGTTCTGGTGGCCGTTCTCCGAGGCCGTTCCGGGCGACGGAGAGGTCGACAAGTTCGTCCGCGCCGTCGAGGACGCGGGTGTCTCCCTGGTCGGGTTGAACTTCTTCGCCGGGAACATGCCCGCAGGGGACCGTGGCGTGCTCTCGCACCCCGCCAGGTCCGCCGAGTTCCGCGACAACGTCGACGTGGCGGTGGGAATCGGCGCACGGCTGGGTTGCACCGCCTTCAACGCCCTCTACGGCAACCGGATCGAGGGTGTACAGCCCGCCGAGCAGGACGCCGCGGCCGTGGAGAACCTCACCGTCGCGGCGAAGGGAGCCGCGCGCGTCGACGGCACCGTGCTGATCGAGCCGGTCAGCGGCACCCCCAGCTATCCGCTCAAGAAGGCCGACGACGCGGTTGCCGTCATCGACCGGGTGCGTGAATCGGGCGGTGTGGACAATCTGCGACTGCTGTTCGACCTGTACCACCTGATCGCCAACGGCGACGACCCGGCAGCAGCCATCGACAACCACGCCGCTCGGATCGGGCACGTCCAGATCGCCGACGCTCCCGGCCGCAACGAGCCCGGCACCGGCCAGGTGGACTTCGACCACTACTTCGCCAAGCTGCAGCGGACCGGCTATCGCGGGCACGTGGCGCTGGAGTACAAGCCCAGCGGTACCAGTGCCGACAGCTTCGGCTGGATCTATTGAGCGTGACTGCGTCGGCTCTGGCGCGGTGGTCGGGTAGCCGTCACGTGAGTCGGCGCCTTGCCGCGTTGGGCCGGCTCTTGAGTAGCGACCTACGCGGCGAGCGGCCCGGCCTCGCAATGCATCCGACTCACGCACCGGGGACACCCGCGCTGCGACCCGCACGGTCGCTTCTCGACGGACGGTTCCGGTGCAGCGGCGGCGATTTCGCGAGAAATCGACGCCGCACGGGAGAACCCGCTGCGGTGCGGGTCGCGAGGGTGGTCGGAGTTCGGCTCCGCACCGCCGAGGGCGCGGCGATTTCGCGAGAAATTGACGCCACCGCAGGGGAACCCGCAGCTCCCGTCGAACATCGTCTCCGTAGTCGAATCCCGACGACCGGCCGGAGAGAGCGAACTCGAGGACTTCAGTGACGAGAGGAGAAACGATGACCAAGGTAGGATTCGTCGGACTCGGCATCATGGGTGGCCCGATGGCCGCCAACCTCGTCGACGCCGGGTACGAGGTAACCGGTTACAACCGCAGCAGCGCCAAGGTGGAGAAGCTGGTCGCCGCGGGCGGCAAGGGAGCGAGCACCATCGCCGAGGCCGTCTCCGACGCCGAGGTGATCGTGACCATGCTGCCCGACTCACCGGACGTCGAGACGGCGGTGCTCGGCGACGACGGCGTGCTGGCGCACGCCCCGGACGGTGCGCTGCTGATCGACTGCAGCACCATCCGCCCCGAGGTCTCGCGCAAGGTCGCCGAACAGGCGGACAAGCAGGGCGTCCGTGCGCTGGACGCCCCCGTCAGCGGTGGGGAGCAGGGCGCCATCGACGGTGCGCTGTCCATCATGGTCGGTGGTGATCCGGAGACCTTCGCCGCCGCGGCGGGCGTCTTCGACGTGGTGGGCAAAACCGTGGTGCACGTCGGCCCGGCCGGGTCCGGTCAGACGGTCAAGGCCGCCAACCAGCTCATCGTGGCGGGCAACATCGCGCTCGTCGGTGAGGCCCTGACCTTCCTGGAGGCGCAGGGAGTCGACACCGAGTCGGCGTTCCAGGTGCTCGGCGGCGGACTGGCGGGCAGCAAGGTGCTCGACGCCAAGAACAAGGGAATGCGCGAGCGCAGCTTCAAGCCGGGATTCCGCATCGAACTGCACCACAAGGACCTGGGCATCCTGCAGAGCGCGGCCCGCGAGTCCGGCGTCGCCACCCCGGTGGGAAGCCTCGTCGCACAGCTCATGGCCGCGGCCGTGGCACAGGGGGACGGCTCGCTGGATCACTCCGGGCTGTTCCGGCAGATCGCCCGCCTCAGCGGCAGGGAATGAGGCGGGCTAACCCCAGCGGACGAAACACTGCCGCACGATTTCCGAGGGAGGGTGGCACCAACGCCGCCAAGCATCCGGGCCACCCACCCGTCGGAACAACCCCGGTACGTGCGGACGGACTCCGGACCGTCGTCGCGTGCCGCGCGGTGCGGAGACCTCCGCACCCCACACGGCTCGGACGGCCGCTGTCGTCCCGGCCCCCACACCGAGTGTCACCACGGCAGGTTCGCACTCCGCGGCACCGTCGAGCAACCGTGCCGCCGCGAACCCGCCGCATCGGAGAGGTCGTGCATACCATGCCGAAGGTTCCCGTCATGCAGGCTGTCGTCGACGTCCTCGAATCCGAGGGAGTCGACGTCGCGTTCGGCTGCCCCGGGGCGGCCATCCTGCCGCTGTACGCGGCTATGGAACACCGCGACATCGAGCACCTGACCGTTCGCCACGAGGAGGGCGCCACCCACATGGCCGACGGGTGGTCCCGCACCAACGGCAACGTGGGTGTCGCCATCGGGACCTCCGGTCCCGCGGGCACCAACATGATCACCGGTCTCTACACCGCCCAGGCCGATTCCGTGCCGATCCTGTGCATCACCGGTCAGGCCGTTTCCGACAAGCTGCACCAGGAAGCGTTCCAGGCGGTCGACATCGTCGACATCGCCAAACCCGTCACCAAGTGGGCGGTGCAGGTCAAGGAAGCCGCCCAGGCACCGTGGATCTTCCGGGAGGCTTTCCGGGTCGCACGCTCCGGCAGGCAGGGGCCGGTGCTGATCGACCTGCCGCTCGACGTGCAGCGGCAGGAGATCGAGTGGGACCCGAGCATCGACGCGCCGCTGCCGATTCACCGGGTGGAGCCGCACCAGCCCCGGGTGGAACGCGCGCTGGACATGCTGCAGCGGGCCGAACGTCCGCTGATCCTCTCCGGCGGTGGTGTCGTGTTGGGCGAGGCGCACGAGCGGCTGCGCGAACTCGCCGAGCTGCTGGGCATCCCGGTGCAGGTCACCCTGATGGGCAAGGGTTCCTTCCCCGAGGACCACGAGCTCTGGGCGGGTATGACCGGTATCCAGACCAGCCAGCGCTACGGGAACCAGTCCTTCATGGAGTCCGACCTGGTGCTGGCGCTGGGTGCGCGCTTCGGTGACCGGCACACCGGAGCGTTGGACGTCTACCGTGGTGAGCGCCGGTTCATCCACGTCGACATCGAGCCCACTCAGCTGGGCAAGGTGTTCGGTCCCGATCTGGGCGTCGTCTCCGACACCGGTGCGTTCCTGGACGCGCTGCTGGAAACCGCCCGGCGTCGCTCGGCCGGACCCCGGTTCCACTCCTGGGTGGACCGGGTCAACGAACTCAAGAAGACCCACACCAGGCCGGACGACTACGACAGCGTGCCGATCAAGGCCCCCAGGGTGTTCCGGGAGATCAACGAGATCTTCGGCCCGGATACCTACTTCACCACCGCGATCGGGCTGTACCAGATCTGGTCCGGGCAGTTCCAACGCACCTACAAGCCCAGGCACTACCAGGTGTGCGGGCAGGCAGGCCCGCTCGGCTGGGAGATTCCGGCCGCGATCGGGGTTAAGTCGGCCGAGCCCTCGGCCGAGGTCGTCTCGGTGGTCGGGGACTACTCCTTCCAGTTCCTCGTGGAGGAGCTGGCCGTGGCCGCGCAGTACGACGTCGGTTTCGTGATCATCATGCTCAACAACGAGTACCTCGGGCTGATCCGGATGGCCGAACAGGGTTACGGCATGAACACCGAGGTCGACCTGCACTACGACGAGCACGGCACGGACAACGTGAAGGTGATGGAGGCCTACGGCTGTTCCGGACGCCGCGTGCTCGATCCCGCCGAACTCGGCGAGACCATCGAGTGGGCGCGCAAGGAGGCCGTGGCCACCAGCAGGCCGGTGCTGGTCGAGGTGATGATCGAGCGTGAGGCCAATACCGCCAACGGGATCCGTATCGACGCGATGAACGAGCCGGAACCGGTCGGCTGACCGGGTTTCCCCGCGTCGGGCCGGGCCACTCCGTCCGGCCGTGTCCACCCGTGCCGCCCACCGCCCCGGACTCCTCACCCGAACGGGCGGCGGGGCGGCACGGGTTCCGAGACCGGGGTCGACCGAACGGTCGACGCCAGGGGTGCCCTCTGCCTCGGTGCCGGGCTTAACTGGCAGGGGGCACCCTCTTTTCGAAGATGCGGAGCGTGTTGTGACTGGTCATGTTCTCGTCGCACCGGACAAGTTCAAGGGGTCGCTGTCCGCGGCCGAGGTCGCCGAGGCGGTCGTCGCCGGTCTGCGCGGCAGAATGCCCTCGGTAGCGGTCCGCGCCAGCCCGGTCGCCGACGGCGGCGACGGCACCGTGCGGGCCGCGCTGGCCACCGGGCGGTTCGAACACTCGCCCGTGCGAGTGACCGGCCCGACCGGCAGGAGAGTGGGCGCGGAGATCGCGGTCAGCGACACGACCGCGGTCGTCGAACTCGCCTCGGCCTCCGGGCTCGCGTTGCTCGCGCCCGGCGAGTTCGATCCGCTGCGGGCCTCCAGTTACGGGACCGGGGAGCTGATCGCCGCCGCCCTGGACGCCGGGGTGAGCGAGATCGTGCTCGGTGTCGGCGGCAGTGCCTGCACCGATGGTGGGGCGGGCATGCTCACCGCGTTGGGGGCCCGGTTCACCGATGCCGCCGGGAATCCGCTCGCACCCGGCGGTGGGGGACTCGAACGGATCACCGGTGCCGATCTGTCCGGTTTGGACCCGCGCTTGGCGGGTGTGGACCTGGTATTGGCATCCGATGTGGACAACCCGCTGTGCGGTTCCTCCGGCGCCGCGCACGTCTACGGGCCCCAGAAAGGCGCGAGTTCGGAGCAGGTGCGGCGGCTCGATGGTGCGCTGGGGCGGTTCGCCGAGGTCATCGGCCGCGTCACCGGGGGCTCGTCCGCCGATCGTCCCGGTGCCGGTGCCGCGGGCGGCGTGGGGTACGGCGCCATGACGGCGCTGTCGGCGAGATTCCGCTCCGGTAGTGACGTGGTGCTCGAACTCGTCGACTTCGACCGCGACCTGGCGGGCGCCGCGCTGGTGGTCACCGGGGAAGGCGCGTTGGACGAACAGACCCTGCACGGCAAGGTTCCCGCGGCCGTGGCCGCGCGCGCCGCCAAGGCGGGCGTGCCCACGGTGGCCGTGGCGGGCAAGTGCTCGCTGTCCCGGCAGCGCCTGCGGGACGGCGGTTTCGCGGCGGTCTACGCCCTGGCGCATCTGCAGCCCGACCCGGCGCGTTCCATCGAGGGTGCCGCCGCACTCCTCCACCGAGTAGGCGAGCACATCGCCGATGACTTTCTGTGATGTCCCCGGCTCGGGCAGCGTGGTTGCGTAGCCGGTGCGTGAGTCGGCGCCTTGGGAGTGTCGGGCCGCTCTTGAGTAGCGACCTACGCGGCGAGGCGGCCCGGCCTCGCGACGCATCCGACTCACGCACCGGGGTTCCCTGCGCTGCGATCCGCACGGTCGCTTCCCGACGGCGGTCTCAGGGGTGTCGATTTCGCGCGAAATCGACACCCCAGCACGGCGGTATGGCCCCGACTCCGTCAATTTCTCGCGAAATCGCCGGGCGGTGGGACGTCGCTACCCGAGGTCGGGGCACCCGCGGCGAGAGCCGTGCGAGAGGTTCCGCCGAGTAACCAACTACGCCGATCGAGTGGGCACGGTCGAGCCGAAGGGGTTGACCGAACGGGGGATAGGCTTCAACATTCTGTTGAAAATTTAGTTGGGAGGTAGTCGCGGTGGTCGAACCCGTCAACTCCTCGGCTCCGGAATTCGACGTCGTGTTCCGTGCGCGGAGGTTGATCGGTCCTAACGGTGAGGTATCCGGCAGTGTGGGCGTCCGGGAGGGACGCATCGCGGCCGTCGAAGCCCTCGACGCTCCGATGCGGGGTGCCCGCACCGTCGAACTCGCCGAGGACGAGGTGCTGCTGCCCGGGATGGTCGACAGCCACGTGCACGTCAACGATCCCGGCCGCTCCGAGTGGGAGGGGTTCCCCACCGCGACCCGCGCGGCGGCCGAGGGCGGTATCACCACGATCGTCGACATGCCGCTGAACTGCCTGCCCCCGACCATCGACGCGGGGTCGTTGGAGGTCAAGCGCGAGGTCGCCCGGAACAACGTGCACGTCGACGTCGGCTTCTGGGGCGGCGCCGTGCACGGCAACCTCGACGAGCTGCGCGGGCTGCACGAGAGCGGTGTCTACGGGTTCAAGTGCTTCCTGCTGCACTCGGGGGTGGACGAGTTCCCACCGCTGGACTCCGCGGAGCTGGAGCGTGCGCTGCGCATCGTCGCCGAGCTGGACGCGACGATGATCGTGCACGCGGAGGACTCCGACGCCATCGAGCACGCCCCGAGCGCGCACGGTGAGAACTACCGCGACTTCCTGCACTCCCGCCCGCGCGGGGCCGAGAACATGGCCATCGCCCAGGTGCTCGAACTCGCCCGGCGTACCGGCGCCCGCGTGCACATCCTGCACCTGTCCTCGTCCGACGCGCTCCCGATGATCGCCTCGGCACGTGCCGACGGGGTGCGGGCGACCGTGGAGACCTGCCCGCACTACCTCTCCTTCACCTCCGAGGAGATCCCGGACGGCGCCACCCAGTTCAAGTGCTGCCCGCCGGTGCGCGAGGCCGCCAACCGCGAGCTGCTGTGGCAAGGACTGGCCGACGGGATCATCGACTGCGTGGTCAGCGATCACTCGCCGTGCACCCCGGAGCTCAAGCGGCTGGACATCGGCGACTTCGGCGTCGCCTGGGGAGGTGTCTCCAGCCTGCAACTCGGCCTGTCGGCGGTGTGGAGCCAGGCCAGGTTGCGCGGTTTCGAACTGGCCGACGTCGTTTCCTGGATGTCCGCGGGCCCCGCGAGGGTCTCGGGGCTGCGTGCCAAGGGGGCCCTCGCGGTCGGTTCCGACGCCGATCTGTGCGTGTTCGCGCCGGACGACGCCTATGTGGTCGACGCGGAGAAGCTCCACCACCGCAACGCGGTGAGCGCCTACCACGGTCGAGCCCTGGCCGGGGTGGTGCGTTCGACCTGGCTGCGCGGCACGCCGATCGCCGGTCCGGAAGCCGGGACCGCCCCCGCGGGCAAGTTGCTCAACCGAGGAGAAGCATGAGCCGGAACCAGGACACCACGAGCGGGGATTCGTACCGTTCCTCGTTGCCCGATCTCGCCTCCCGGGTTTACGGCGGATCGGCCGGTTACGCCAACGACGAGCTGTTCGCCGAGCGGGAGAACCTCCTCAAGCCCGAGGAACCCACCTACCAGCCCTACAGCTTCGGCCACAAGGGACAGATCTACGACGGCTGGGAGACCCGCAGGCGCCGCGAGCCCGGTTTCGACTACGCGATCGTCCGGCTCGGCCTGCCCGGCCTGATCCGCAGGCTCGTCGTCGACACCTCGTTCTTCAAGGGCAACTATCCGCCGGAGGTCTCGGTGCAGGCCTGCGCGGTCGAGGGGTATCCCGACCCGGAGGAGCTCGAACACGCGGAGTGGGAGGAGATCCTGCCGCCCAGCCCGGTCGAGGGCCACACCCGCAACGTCTTCGACGTGGATCCGCCGCACCGCTACACCCACGTCCGGCTGTGCATGCACCCGGACGGTGGTATCGCCCGGCTGCGGGTGCACGGTGAGCCGGTGGCGGATCCGCGCTGGGTCTCCGACCGCTTCGACCTGGGCGCGTTGGAGAACGGTGGCCGGGTCACCGGTTGCAGCAACATGTTCTTCTCCTCACCGTCGAACCTGTTCGCTCCCGGGCTGGCCCGCGTGATGGGTGAGGGCTGGGAGACAGCACGCCGCAGGGACGACGGCAACGACTGGGTCTCGGTGCGGCTGGCCGCGGCCGGGACCGTGGAGCGCGCCGAGGTGGACACCAGCCACTTCAAGGGCAACGCGCCCGGCTGGGCCGCGCTGTCCGGCTGCGACGCGCGCGAGCACGATCCGGACGATCCCGCGTCCTGGACGGAGCTGCTGCCGCGCACCAGACTGCGACCGGACACCTGCCACCGGTTCCGGCTGCCGGTACGTGCCGAGGTCACCCACGTGCGACTGGACGTGTTCCCGGACGGCGGGATGGCCCGGTTGCGGCTGCACGGCCGGGCGGCCGAGGACGGGGTGCGGCACCTGGTGGCTCGGTGGTTCAACCATTTGCCACCGGTGCAGGCCCGAGAGGTGTTGACCGGAGCGGACGGGCCGGGCGAGGCCGCCGCCGAGACGCTGCTCGCGCGGAGGCCGATCTCCGAGGACGCGGCGCTTCCTCCCGAGCTCACGGCCCTGCTCTGAGTTCGGCGCGCCGCGCCCGATCGTGCGGCTCCCCCGCGGAAGCCGCGGGCACCGGGTACGGATGTCAATTTCTCGCGAAATCGCTGTGCCGCCGGTGTCCGTGTCCCACCGGTACTGCCCTGTTCGGGCGGTACCGGTGGGATGAATCTTGACCTCGTCCGGCGAATCGGACAAGATCCCTCAGCAACAACACAGTGACAAACACGAAAAAACAAGATTACACACTGTGTTGTTGCTGAGGGAGGTGCTCATGAGCGCGAGGCGTCGATTACGTCCCGCGGGCTGGTTGGCCTCGGCAACGGCGATGGCCGTCATGGTCGTGCTGGCGCCCGCCACGGCGCAGGCACGGCAACCGGACGGCCCCACCGATCCCGCCACGGTCGAGTCCTACTTGGAGGACCCGAGCAGGGTCGGGGAGAACCAGCAACCACATCACGCTTACCTACGCCCCTACGACAACGCGGAACAGGCGTTGCGCGCCGCACGCCAGGACACCGCGGCGAAACAGGACCGCCCCACCCGTTGGACCAAGTCGTTGGACGGGCAGTGGCGGTTCCGCTACACCGATCACTACCGCGAACTCCCCGAAGGCTGGCAGCGCGGAAGCCGCACCAAGCGGTGGGACGACATCTCGGTGCCGGGAGTCTGGCAACAGCAGGGCCACGGTCACCCCATCTACCGCAACGTCTCCTCCGAGGTGTCGCCGTACGATCCGCCGAAGGTTCCCGACGACGTGAACCCGACCGGTGCCTACGTCCGGGAGTTCCACCTCCCGAAGGACTGGGACGGCAGGCGTCAGCTGCTTCGGTTCGAGGGCGCCACCAGCGGCAACTTCGTGTGGATCAACGGCGACTACGTCGGCTACGACCAGGGTGGCTACACCCCGGCGGAGTACGACATCAGCCAGTACCTGCACCCGGGCAAGAACACCATCGCCGTGCGGGTCCACCGCTGGAGCGCGGGCAGCTACCTGGAGAACATGGACTTCTGGCACTTCTCCGGGATCTTCCGCAGCGTCCGGCTCTACAGCGTACCGCGCACCCACATGTCCGACGTCACCGTCCGTACCGATCTGGACGACTCCTACACCGACGCGACACTCGGCATCGGGGTGGAGCTGAGCTCGGTCCGGGGCGGCACCACCGGACGGCACCGCGTGCGGGCCGCGCTCCACGGGCCCGGGGGCGATCGAGTGGCCGGTCTCGACGGGGCCACGAAGGTCGACGGTGGCAGTGCCCGGATCGATCTCAGCCGTGAGATCGAGTCCCCCGAGTTGTGGAGCGACGAGAACCCCGCGCTCTACACCGTGGTGCTGCGGCTGCTCGGTCCGGACGGCGAGGTCAAGCAGACCACCCAGCAGCCGGTCGGTTTCCGCGAGGTCACCACGAAGGACAGGCAGATCCTGCTCAACGGCAAACCGGTGAACCTGCGTGGCGTCAACCGGCACGAGCACGATCCCGAGACCGGGCGCACGGTCAGTCGCGCACGGCAGCGGGAGGACGTCGCCCTGATGCGGCGCAACAACATCAACGCGGTACGGACCTCGCACTACCCGAACGATCCGTACTGGTACCGGTTGGCCGACCGCAACGGTCTGCTGGTGGCCGACGAGGTCGACACCGAGACCCACTACCGGGAGAACTGCTCGGCCGAGCCCGAACGGGACTGCCTCGCCGACCGCCCGGCATGGCAGGCCGCCTTCGCGGATCGGTTCGACGCGATGATGCAGCGCGACAAGAACCACCCGAGCGTGATCATCTGGGACACCGGGAACGAGGCGGGACTCGGCGAGGCCCACTACGACATGGCCGAGCACGCCCGCGCGGTCGATCCGACCAGGCTGCTCTACCACCAGGCCAACAACCACGGCGGTGACGCGCCCTTCGCGGACGTGGCCGGACCGCGTTATCCCTCGCCCGGTGCGCTGAAGGAGATCGCCCGCACCGGGACCAAACCGGTCGTGATGGGCGAGTGGTTGCACGCCATGGGCAACAGCCTCGGGCACTACGAGGACATGTGGAAGACCATCCGCGGCGAGCCCGCCCTGCAGGGCGGATTCGTGTGGGACTGGGTCGATCAGGGCCTGTCGCGACAACGCCGGATGCTGCCCGACTCTTCGGGCAACGACATCCCGGTACACGTCAACGGCAACCCCTCACTGGTGAAGGGCGTGGAGGGCAAGGCGCTGAAACTGTCCGGAATGGACGACTGGGCGCAGGCGTACCGCGACCCGAAGCTCGGCATAACGGGCGAGGAGGTCACGCTCGACGTCCGCGTCAAGCCGTTGTCCTGGGACGGTTCCAACACCTTCCTGGCCAAGGGCGACAAGCAGTGGGCACTGCAGATGCCGGATCGGAACCACGTCGAGTTCTTCGTCTACGGCGAGGGCGGCTGGCACACCGCCAGGGTGGAGATCCCCGACGACTGGTGGGGCGAGTGGCACCGCGTCACCGGCACTTACGACGGTTCACAGGTGCGGCTCTTCCTCGACGGTGAGCAGGTGGCGGCCGAGTCCTACGACGGCGAGATCGCGCACAACACCATGTACACCGTCACCGTCGGCCGGAACCAGGAGAAGCACCGGGACAGCTTCGCCGGGCGGACCGCGCACGCCGTGGTCGACAACGCCCGCGTCTACGACAGTGCGCTGTCACCGGGCGACATCTCCTCCGGTGCCGACCCGGCGCGGCGGGCGGCTCTCGCGCTCGACTTTGACGAGCAGCGACGCGCGGGAGAGCACGACACCTACGGGTCCTCGCAGTTCGTGGTGAACGGTCTGGTCAACGCCGACCGCACTCCGCAGCCGGAGCTCAAGCAACTGGCCTACAGCCACGCGCCGATCCGGTTCGACACGGTCGACGGGGCCACCGATGCCGCCGACGGCCGGTTCGTGGTGCGCAACCTCAACCACACCCTGAGCACCGACGCCTACGACCTGCGGTGGAAGCTGATGTCCAACGGTCGCGAGGTGGCAGCCGGTCCGGTGAACGCGACCGTGGGGCCGGGCGAGAGCCGACAGGTCGACCTGGACCTGCCGAGCGCGGGTGAAACGGAGCGCTTCCTGGTGCTCACCGCCAAGTCGCGGGAAGCTTCCCGCGGCATCCCGGCGGGGCACACCATCGCCTCCGAACAGCTCGCGGCGGGCGGTGAACAGGCACCTGCCGCTCCCGGTAGTGCCGACCGGAAGCGGAACCGGAGTGCGAAGTCGCTCTCGGTGCGACGTGCCGCCGACGACGTCCGGGTGCGGGGTGCCGATTTCCGGTACACCTTCGACCGCGACCAGGGGACGTTGAGTTCGCTGTCCACCGACGGAACCGAGCGGTTGCTCGGCGGTCCCGAGCTCGACGTGTTCCGGCCGCCGACCGGTAACGAGTGGAGCAACTGGAGCGGGGTCAACCCCGAGGCGCAGTTCCGGGAGCTGGGACTGGACCGGCTGGAGACCGAGGTTCGCTCGGTTCGGCTGAGCCGCTCCGAGTCCGGGAAGGCGAAGGTGGTCGTGCGCACCCGTTCCTCGGCTCCCGACGTTTCCGGTAACGGTTTCGACAGCCGCTGGACGTATCGGATCGACTCCTCCGGAGGCATCGAGCTCCAGCACCGGGTCGAGGCCTACGGCGAACGGATGCGTTCGTTGCCGTGGCTGCCCAAGGTCGGGATGTCGCTGCGGGTGCCCGAGTCGTTCGGCGACATGACCTGGTACGGCCGCGGACCCGGCGAGTCCTACCCCGATCGCAAGGATTCGCAGCACATCGGGCGCTGGTCCTCCACGGTCGATGAACAGTGGTTCGACTTCCTGCCGCCACAGGACAACGGCGTCAAGGTCGACACCGAGTGGGTGAAGCTCTCCGGCGAGCACGCGGGGCTGTCGGTCTCCGGGGATTCCCTGGCGGTCTCCGCCGACCGGTACTCCAACGCCGAGCGCACGGATTTCGCCTACCAGCTGCGTGAGGATCCGTTCATCACGCTGCACGTCGCCGATGCCGTCACCGGCCTCGGTGACACGCCGAACCCGGTGCGGGACAAGTACCGGGTGCGTGCCGACCGCCCGCACACCTACTCGGTGATGCTGCGCCCCACCGGAAGGTGAGGCGCGTGGGCGTTGATTTCCCGACGGGGCCGTCGAGCCGGAATCCCACCGGCCCGGCGGCCCCGCCGCACGTCGGGGGCGGTGCGCGCGATCCCCGACCCGTTGAGGGCGATGACCTGCGGTTGAAGTATTCTGAACCACTGTGCTCGTCATCGCGTTGGATACCTCGACTCCCGCGGTAACCGCGGGGCTGGTCGAGCTCGCGGACACTCGGCCGCACTCGCTGGCCGAGCGCGTAACGGTCAATCCTCGCGCCCACGGTGAACTACTCACACCGCAGTTGCTCGATGTCCTCGCGGAAGGCGGCCATCAGCTGGGTGAGGTGGACGCGATCGTCGTCGGCGCCGGTCCGGGGCCGTTCACCGGGCTGCGGGTCGGGATGGTCACGGCCGCGGCGCTCGGTCACGCCTCCGGGACCCGGGTGTATCCCGTAAGCAGCCTGGACGCCATAGCGGCGCGGACCGAGGGGGACTCGCCGTTGTTGGTGCTCACCGACGCCCGCCGCAGCGAGGTGTACTGGGCCGCCTACGGCTCCAGGAAGTCGTACGGCGTGCGCGAGCGGCTGACCGAGCCCGCCGTGGACCGGCCCGAGGAACTTCCCACGCGCCTGGAGGGGCTGCACGTCCGGGCCGCCGCGGGCGAGTCGGCCGCGCTGCACGCCCCCGACCTGGGACTCGAGGTGGTCGAGCCCGCCTATCCGAGCCCCGAGGGCATCGTGGCGGTGGCCGGAGCGGAGGTGGTGGCCGGAGCGGATCCCCGGCCCCTGGTGCCGATGTACCTGCGCAGGCCGGACGCTGCCGCGCCGGGACCGCCGAAGTCCGTGACGGCCGAGCGGGGGAGGACGTGACCGAGAGCCAGTACCCCGGGAACGAGCGCCCCGGTGAGGCCGGTACGACGGCGGAGACGTCCGAACCGTTCGTCGCGAAGCTTCGCAGCCGCGATCTCCCGCGCTGCGCCGAACTGGAAGAACTGCTGTTCCCCGACGACGATCCGTGGTCGGAGCACGCCTTCGCCGCCGCGCTGGACGGTGGGGACTACTACGTGGGTGCCTACGACGCCGCGGACCGGTTGATCGGATACGCCGGACTGGCCCTCGTGGCTCGGCCGCCGCGTGCCGAGGCGGAGGTGCACACCATCGCCGTGGACCCGGATCACCAGCGGAAAGGAGTCGGCAGGACACTGTTGCGCAAGCTGCTGGTTCGCGCGGACGAGCAGCGGGCGCAGGTGTTCCTGGAAGTGCGGACCGACAACGATTCCGCGATCGCGCTTTACCGGGAGCACGGTTTCGAGGTGGTCGGCAAGCGCGAGCGCTACTACCGGCCGTCCGGCGCCGACGCCTACACCATGTGGCGCCGGGAGCGTACGGCCGAGCAGGAAGGTGGAGCGGTATGAGTACCGATGGTGGCCCCGGCCGGATCGTGCTCGGTATCGAGACCTCGTGTGACGAGACCGGTGTCGGGCTGGTCCGACTCGAACCGGACGGCTCGGTGCGATTGCTCGCCGACGCGGTGGCTTCCAGCGTGGAACAGCACGCGCGGTTCGGCGGTGTGGTGCCCGAGATCGCGAGCAGGGCCCATCTGGAGGCGATGGAGCCCACGGCGCGGCGGGCACTGGACGAAGCGGGCATCAAGTTGTCCGATGTGGACGCGATCGCGGTGACGGCGGGGCCGGGACTGGCCGGTGCGCTGATGGTCGGGGTGTCCGCGGCGAAGGCGTACGCGGCGGCGCTGGGGGTTCCGCTCTACGGCGTCAACCACCTGCTCGGTCACGTCGCGGTGGACACCCTGGAGCACGGGCCGCTGCCGTCCCGCTGCCTGGCCATGCTCGTCTCCGGCGGGCACACCCAGTTGTTGTCGGTGGCCGGGGTCGCCGACGAGGTGACCGAGATCGGCTCGACCATCGACGACGCCGCGGGGGAGGCGTACGACAAGGTGGCACGCATCCTGGACCTGCCGTATCCCGGCGGCCCGCCGATCGACCGGATGGCCCGGGAGGGCGACCCGAACGCGATCGCCTTCCCGCGCGGCCTGACCGGACCGCGGGACGCGAAGTTCGACTTCTCGTTCTCCGGGCTGAAAACCGCTGTCGCGCGTTGGGTGGAGCAGGCGCGCGAAGCGGGCAAGCAGTTGCCGATCGCGGACATCGCCGCGTCGTTCCAGGAAGCGGTAGCCGACGTGCTCACCGAGAAAGCGGTGCGAGCCGCGGTGGAGCTGGGACTGGACACCATTGTGCTCTCCGGCGGGGTGGCGGCGAACTCACGACTCGCCGGGCTGGCACGGGAACGCTGCGCCGAGGCCGGGATCACGCTGCGGGTGCCGCGTCCCAGGTTGTGCACCGACAACGGCGCGATGATCGCCGCGGTGGGTGCGCACGTGCTGGCCAACCGCGTCGAACCCTCCCCGCTGGGACTGTCGGCCAACCCCGGGATGTCGGTGGACACCGTGGTGCTGCGCTGACCTGGTGCCGCGCTGAATCGTTGCCGCTTGGTTGGGACGCGGCTCCCGTGGAGCACACGTCCCAACCGCGCTCACGGACCAGGAGTCCGCACCGGACCGCGATCACGCGGTCGCGACGGCGGAATCAATTCCGCCGGTGCAGCTTCGGCTCCCCGTCGTCGACCACGAAGGTGGCCGCCGTCCGCGCGGGCGCGCCGGGTTCGGTGACGTGGTCCAGCGTGCGGTAGTCCACCCGCAGCTCGTCCGCGCTGAACCTGGTGCGGACGTAGCCACGCCGGTCCTTGTAGAACTTCACGTGCGGGTTGTCGTCGAGCACGCCCTGCTGGGCGTCCTCGCTGCCGTCACCGCCGCTGGTGACCGAGGTGGTGATGAACTCGGTGCCCGCGGGCGGTGAGTCGGGGTGGTCGTGCGAGTCACGGATCTCGGCGGCCCAGTGCCGGTGCACGTCACCGGTGAACACCACACCGTTGCGCACGTTGCTGTTGGCCATCCCGTGCGCGATCCGGTCCCGATTGGCGACGTAGCCGTCCCAGGCGTCCATGTTGTATCCCTCGCCGGGCCCGCTGTCGAGGTCCAACTTGGAGAAGAACACCTGCTGCCCCAGCACGTCCCAGCGCGCACGGGTGTTCCGGAAACCGTTCATGATCCAGCGTTCCTGCTGCTCGCCGGTGATGCTCCGGTTCGGGTCGAAACGGTCTTCGCAACTGATGCCGTACCCGTCACCACAGGCCTGGTCGTCGCGGTACTGCCTGGTGTCGAGCATGTGGAAGTTGGCGAGCCCGCCCCACCGGATGCGCCGGTAGAGCCGCATGTCGATCCCCCTCGGACGGGAACTCCGCCGCAGCGGCATGTTCTCGTAGTAGGCCCGGAACGCCGCCGCGCGCCGGTCGAGGAAATCGGGGTCCGGTTGTTCCGGCACCTCGTCGGCCCAGTTGTTCTCGGTCTCGTGGTCGTCCCAGACCACCAGCCAGGGTGCCACCGAGTGGGCCAGTTGCAGATCCTCGTCGGTCTTGTACTGCGCGTGCCGCTGTCGGTAGTTGGCCAGCGTGCGGGTCTCCGGGCCGAGCACCTTCCGCACGTCGTGATCCGAAGCGGGGTACTCGTACTGGTAGTCGCCCAGGTGCAGGATCAATCCCGGCTCGTCCTCGGCCATCCTCCGGTAGGCGGTGAAGTATCCGTCACCGAAGTGCGAACAGGACGCGAAGCACAGCGTCAGGTCGCCCATGTGCCCCGGCGGGGGTGCGGTGCGAGTACGCCCGGCCGGTGAGACGTCGTTGCCCACCCGGAAGCGGTAGAAGTACTCGGCGCCGGGACGCAGCCCGTCGACCTCCACGTGGACGCTGTGGGCCTCCTCCGGCCTGGCCCATTCCCAGCCGCTGCGCACCGGTCGAGCGAACCGCTCGTCCTCGGAGATCTCCCACCGCACGGGGTAGGGACGGTTCGGCATCCCGCCCTTGCCGTCCGCCGCGGTCGGCTCCGGAGCCAGCCGGGTCCACAGCACGACACCGGTCGGCAGTGGATCCCCGGAAGCCACTCCGAGGCTGAAGGGGTCGCGCAGCCTGCCGACACCGGCACCGGGCAGACCCCGGACGTCGGCGTAGGCGGATCCCGCGACCGTGCTCGCCAGCGCGGCACCGCCGACCGCGGCCGCCCCTCCCAGCAGTACCGAACGGCGGCCCACCGAGTTGTCGGGGCCGGACGTAGTGGAGTCGGACATCCCGCTCCTCCAGACAGTTGTTCGAGGACTATCCGGGAACCACCATCGCCCGTGATCGTCCTCCGAGCCACCCGCGTTCGGTTGGAATCGGGTGAACTCTCGGTCACGAGATCCCTACACTCCGGTTTTCGAGCTTCAACCGGGTTTCCGTCGGGTGGGGCGCTGTGGCGCTCGGGGTGGAGCGGGGAATCAGGTCGGCCGGGCGTGGAACTCACCGCCGGGGGCCGAGGGAGTCGGGCGCGGAGCTCTCGCTCCGGAACTCCGCTGTGGAGCGTGGAAATCTTTCGAGGAAGCTTTTTCGGGGAACTGTCGCCCGTGCTCTTCGGTGGGAGTCGTCGAAGTGTCGCCCGGTCGCGGAGCGGCCGGGAGATCGCTTCAGTTACGTCGGTTCGTGGGGCGTCGGGGCGGGGCGAGTGGTCCGGGGGGCCGGGACGGGCGGGGACGACGTTTCCAGGGCTGGTTCGTCGGCCTGCTCGGTGCTGGCATACCCGGCAACCTAGAGCACACAGTCGATCACGGTGTACGCACCCACCCCTTCGATGGCATCTCTCTCATGTCGATCTGGTTGACCGGGATCCACTTCGTACCTCGCAACCGCCGGGCGGGTGACCGGATGCCTACTATGTGTACATTCGATCGAGCGACGCTCCGTGCGGCGCCACCCCGACAGCGGATTTCGCTCAACTCGGTGTGATCTCGCGTGGTCCGGCCACACCGTCGGTTATCTCGAAGGACGCCTTGGTCGAGGCATCGGCGCCGCGCCGCGAGACGTAGGGCAGCACCCGGAAGTCCGCCCGCAGCCGTTCGGCGTCGATCCTGGTTCGCAGGTAGCCGCGCATCCCGCTGTGGAACCGGATGTGCGGGTTGTCCGGATCACCGGTGAACTCGTCGTCCTCGGCGTCGCCGCCCGAGGCGACCGAGGTGGTGACCAGTTCCGAACCGACCACCGGCGAATCGGGATCCGAGTAGTCGCGTTTCAGGTCGGCCGCGTAGTGCTCGTGGATGTCGCCGGTCAGCACCACCGGATTGCGCACGCCTGCCGCCAGCCAGCCCTCCGTGATCCGACGGCGTGAGGCGGTGTAGCCGTCCCAGCTGTCCATGTTGGTCATGGTCAGCGGGCCGTCCAGCGTGTCGTGGTGGGCGAACATCACCTGCTGTCCCAGCAGGTCCCACCTGGCTCGGGAGTGGCGCAGTCCGTCGAGCAGCCACCTCTCCTGCCGTTCACCGGTGATGCTGCGTTCCGGGTCGGACTCGGTGCCGCAGGGTCCGACCAGTCCGCCGCACGTCTGGTCGTCGCGGTACTGCCTGGTGTCGAGCATGTGGAAGTTGGCGAGCCCGCCCCACCGGATGCGCCGGTAGAGCCGCATGTCCGTGTCCTGGGGGCGGTTGCTCGCGCGCAGCGGCATGTTCTCGTAGTAGGCCCGGAAGGACTCGGCCCGACGTCGCTCGAAATCCGGTTGGGGCAGTTCCGGGTCGTCGCCCGCCCAGTTGTTGTCCAGTTCGTGGTCGTCCCAGATCACCACCCACGGCGCCGTCCGGTGCGCCAGTCGCAGGTCCGGATCGGTCTTGTACTCCGCGTAGCGCCTGCGGTACTCGGCCAGGTTGTCGGCCTGGAATCCGGTGACCGAGCGGGCTATTCCGGAAAGCAGCGGATACTGCAGGTGTCCCAGTTCGTAGATGTAGTCGCCCAGGTGCAGCACCAGGTCCGGTTCGTCCTCGGCGATCCTGCGGTAGGCGGTGAAGTAGCCGTGTTCCCAAGCGGCGCAGGAGGCGGTGCACACGGTCAGCGGTCGGCTCAGCGAACCGGCGGCCGGTGTGGTGCGGGTGCGGCCGGTGGGGGTCAGGTGTCCGCCGGTGCGGAACCGGTAGAAGTATTCTCGCCCCGGGCGCAGTCCGTCGAGTTCAACGTGGACCGAGTGCCCCCACTCCGGCATGGCACGCGCGGTACCGCGTCGCACGATGCGGTGAAATCGTTCGTCCTCGGCGAGCTCCCAGTCCACATCGATCGTCCGGTCGGGCATCCCGCCGCGTCCGTCGTCGGCGAGGGGGTCGTAGGCGAGTCGGGTCCACAGTACGAAGCCCTGCGGGTCGGGGTCCCCGGAGGCGATGCCGAGGGTGAAGGGGTCGCCGCGGTTCCGGGCGGCGCTCGTGCGGGCCGTTGCCGCGCCGCTTCCCAGCCCCAGCGTCGTGGCCGCGGTGGCCGACGCGAGCAGCAGTTTCCGACGATTCCAGTTCGGGGGTCCGGCCGGTGAGTTCATGTGGTCCTCTCGTCGAACGGATTCGTGCCGGGAGAGCGTGCCGCACAAAAGTGAGCTTTATTCGTATATTTCGCCAGCAAAGCCTGAACGGCGCGTGAGTCGATGTCGACCGGTATCCGGGTGAGACGCTCGTTCGGGGTATGTCGAGCGGGGGATTCGGGGTTTTCGGCAGGGTCGTGTTGAAGGTTGGCACTCGTCCCGGTAGAGTGCTAGACGAACGGCGCCGGAGCGCCCCGGCACCCGCGACGGCGGGGAGTCACGGAGCCGTCAGGAATCCAGCCAACGCTTCGAAGACCCCAGAAGGCGGAGGTCACACCGTGGCGAGCATCAAGCCGCTTGAGGACAAGCTTGTTGTCCAGGCAAGTGAGGCCGAGACGACGACGGCGTCCGGCATCGTGATCCCGGACACGGCCAAGGAAAAGCCGCAGGAGGGCAAGGTCCTCGCTGTCGGTCCCGGTCGTGTGGACGACAAGGGCAACCGCATCCCGCTCGACGTCAACGAAGGCGACGTCGTCATCTACTCCAAGTACGGCGGGACCGAGGTCAAGTACAACGGCGAGGAGTACCTGGTGCTCTCCGCCCGCGACGTGCTGGCCGTCGTCAACTGACGACTGGCTCGTCCCGCTGGCGAGTGAATCTCGTCAACCGACTGGGGACAAGAACGTCCCCGTGGGCGATAAACCGCCCCGGCGGTCCCCTACGCGGACTTCCGGGGCGGTTCGCCTGCGAGCGCTGTCTCGCCGGACGCAGGCAGGCGGCCGCGGGAACGGCCGCGCGCTCGTGCACGACTGCGCGCCCGTTCGGCGAACAAAGACATCCCGGCACGCACGCTGAAGGGCTGTTGAAACATGGCTAAGCAAATCAGCTTCGAGGAGGAGGCGCGCCGCTCGCTTGAACGCGGCGTGAACCAGCTCGCCGACTCCGTGAAGGTCACCCTCGGGCCGCGCGGTCGGCACGTCGTACTGGACAAGCAGTTCGGCGGGCCGCAGATCACCAACGACGGTGTGACGATCGCCCGTGAGATCGATCTGGAGGACCCGTACGAGAACCTGGGTGCCCAGCTCGTCAAGAGCGTCGCCACCAAGACCAACGACGTCGCCGGCGACGGCACCACCACCGCGACCGTGCTGGCGCAGGCGCTGGTCAGCGGCGGTCTGCGCAACCTCGCCGCGGGTGCCAACCCCTCCTCGCTGGGCAACGGCATCCAGCAGGCGGCCGAAGCGGTGATCGAGTCCCTCAAGGAGCAGTCCACTCCGGTCAAGGGGCGCGACAACATCGCCCAGATCGCGACCGTCTCCTCGCGCGACGAGAACATCGGTTCGCTGGTCGGCGAGGCGATGGAGCGGGTCGGCGACGACGGTGTGATCACCGTCGAGGAGTCCTCGACACTGGCCACCGAGCTGGAGGTCACCGAGGGGGTCCAGTTCGACAAGGGCTACGTCTCGCCGTACTTCGTCACCGACTCCGAGCGGCAGGAAGCCGTGCTGGAGGACGCCCAGGTCCTGCTGCACCAGGACAAGATCTCCAACATGCAGGAGCTGCTGCCCCTGCTGGAGCGGGTGGCCAACGACGGCAAGCCGCTGCTGATCGTCGCCGAGGACGTCGAGGGCGAGGCGCTGTCCACGCTGGTGGTCAACGCCGTGCGCAAGACGTTCAAGGTCGTCGCGGTCAAGGCCCCCTACTTCGGTGACCGCCGCAAGGCGTTCCTGCAGGACCTGGCCGCCGTGACCGGTGCGCAGCTGATCTCGCCGGACGTCGGGCTCAAGCTCTCCGAGGTCGGCCCCGAGGTGCTGGGCTCCGTGCGCCGCGTGACCGTCACCAAGGACAACACCACGGTTGTCGACGGTGGCGGCAGCAAGGACGACGTGCAGGCCCGGGTCAAGCAGATCCGCAACGAGATCGAGGCCAGCGACTCGGACTGGGACCGCGAGAAGCTGCAGGAGCGGCTGGCCAAGCTCGCGGGCGGTGTGGCCGTCCTCAAGGTCGGTGCGGCCACCGAGACCGAGATGAAGGAACGCAAGTCCCGCATCGAGGACGCCGTGGCCGCGGCCAAGGCCGCCGCCGAGGAAGGCAGCATCCCGGGCGGTGGGTCCAGCCTGGTGCACGCCACCAAGTCGCTGGGGAACAACCTCGGCCTGTCGGGTGACGAGGCCACCGGTGTCCAGCTGGTGCGCAGTGCCCTCGAGGCCCCGCTGTTCTGGATCGCCAACAACGCGGGCGAGGAAGGCGCGGTCGTGGTCTCCAAGGTTCGCGAGATGAAGTGGGGCGAGGGCTTCAACGCCGCCGACCTCACCTTCGGCGACCTCACCGGCCCCGGCGTGGTCGACCCGCTGAAGGTGACCCGCTCCGCGGTCTTCAACGCGGCGTCCATCGCGCGCATGGTCCTCACGACCGAGAGCGCCGTGGTCGACAAGCCCGAGGAGGAGGAAGACTCCTCCGGCGGGCACAGCCACTGACGCTCACCGGCACGGCCTCACCGGTGGGTGAGGCCACCGCCGTTGGAATCGGGGCGGCACCGGACGGTGCCGCCCCGATTTCGTGTCGCGGCCCCGCGAGCCGTCGCCGTGCTCCCCCCGTTGACTCCGACACGTCGGCGGTCTCCCCACTCACCGCGACACGGGCTCGACGGCCTCGGACGAGCCGATGCCGCTGTGCTCCGGTTCCGGTCCCGTGCGAACCGGAGCCCCGCTCCGTACCCGGTTCGTCGGCCGAGTACCACATCGGTGTGCGGTCGCCGTGCGATACGGCCGGTCCACCTCGCCGTTCGGGGCAGCCCGGCAGCTCGGGGTCGCCCAACACCTCGGGGCTGCCGATCCACGTGGTGCCCGGATACCCGTCCGCACGAGCGAGTTCTGTCGTGGTTTCCGAGGTCGGTCACTCCTGGCCCTCGGAGCCGGGTGCCCGGCCGGTCTCGTGATGTCCTTCCCCGCTCCTCCCGGGACCTGTCGGTTCGTTCGAATCGTTTCCCGGTGTACCGCTTTCCGGGCGTTCCCCCGCCGGTGCGTCACACCGCCAGCGGTTCGTCCGTCTTTCGACTGTTCTTGATCATTACCTCACGCTCCGACTCCGAGAGCCCGCCCCAGATGCCGTAGGGCTCCTGCACGGTCAGTGCGTGTTTCCGGCACTGCTCCAGAACCGGACAGCGGTGGCACACTTCCTTGGCCTTGGCCTCCCGCCTGGCTCTGGCCGGGCCACGTTCTCCGTCCGGGTGAAAGAAGTACGCGCTGTCCATCCCCCGGCACAGGCCCTGTATCTGCCAATCCCAGATATCGGCGTTCGGCCCGGGAAGACGTCGTGTGTCCGCCATTGCGACGACCACCTCCAATTCGGTGGGTCCCCTCCCTGCCACGGTGTGTTACCGCAGCCTCGCACGGATCACAGTAAAACCGAGTCAAAGCTTGTTCAACCCTTTTGGCTGGTAAAGGTGGTTCACGTTGGAGTGACATTGCGATGACCATGCCGGGTTGCCTCGACACGTGCGCTACCACGAACATGTCCGATGATGATGTGGTCGAGGTGACGAGGTGGTCGGCTGTGAACGCCGAATCGGCCGGATGTGGAGCTCTGTCCGCCACCACGAACGGCTCAGCGGGTGACGAGTGCGAGTCCGACGAGGGGGAGACGCCCGACGTTCCCGTCACCCCGAAATTGTCGGTCGCGGCCGTCGCGCGCAGGCTGGGAATCGCTCCCGCTACGTTGCGTACCTGGGATCGTCGGTACGGGCTCGGACCCACCGAGCACTCCTCCGGACGGCACCGCCGTTACGGGCCGGAGGACATCGCCCGGCTGGAGTTGATGCAGCACGCCCTGCTCCGGGGGGCTTCCCCCGCGGAGGCGGCCCGCTACGCGCACGCGTCCGCCGTGCGGCACGGTGGTGCCACGGCGGCGATGGGCGCCGGCGGCGAGGCCCGGTCCTCGGTGGCCGATTCCTCCCGTGACGACTCGAGGCCGGAGTCCGAGTCACGTGCCGTGGCCGAGGTGAACGAGGACGGCTCGGTGCTGCTGAGCGGTGTGCTCGGCGACGACGGGGCGTCGAACGCCGAGCGGATCGACACGGCCAACACCGGTGGGCGGGGGCTGCGGCTCGGCGGGGCGAGCCCGAACGCCCGTGGGCTCGGTCGGGCCGTGCTGGCGCTGGACGCGTTCGCCGCGCAGCGCATTCTGCGCCGCAGCGCGGAGCGGGACGGGGTCCGAGCGACGCTGTGCGAGGTGCTGTGGCCGGTGCTGAGTGCTCTCTCCGAACTGCGTGAGCGCACCGGCAGCGGTTCGGAGATGCCGAAGCTGCTGGAGGACTCGGCGGTAACCGCGTTGCGTTCGGTGATCGCCGATGCCCCCGAGCCGCACACTCCGCGTCCGGTGCTGCTCGCGCCGGCGGTCGGTGAGCAGCAGTCCGTGGAACTGTTGGCGCTCGCGGCCGCGTTGGCCAGTGCGGGCATCGGACACCGGCTGTTCGCCGCCGCGCTGCCCAGGGAGGGGCTGGAGTCCGCCATTCGGCGGACGGCGCCCGCCGCGGTGCTCGTCTGGTCCGAGTACTCGGCTTTCGCCGATCCCCGGCTGGTCACGGGCTTGCCCAAACCGCGCCAGCGGGTTCGCGTCTTCGTGGCGGGTGGCGGTTGGTCGCCCGAGGCGTTGCCCGAACAGGTGGAGCACCTCGGTTCCTGGGAGGGGGCGTTGCGACGGCTCGACGAACTGGTGCGGGATCCCGAGGAGAGTCAATGGTGATATAGATCACGTAATGGCCCTCGTGTCGCGGCCCCGCGGTCTCGACCGTCCAAATGGGACTTTCTGTTGAGTACGTTCGAGTGAATATCGCAGGTAGTGGGCGCGTCGCGGAATATACCCCGGAACGGGTGAAACTCTTACGGTTTGAATGCTCCGTTCCGGTGAGACTTACCCGGCGTGTTTATCACTCGAAAGTGGTTGATCGGCGCGACGCGCGGGTCAAGCTCTGTCCGAATGTTTCCGATGAAGGAGGTGGAACGTTCACTCGCCTGTAGGAAGGGAGTTCCCGTGACGACGGTCTTGATTTGTGATGACCGGCGGAGCGTCCGGGAGGGGCTCACCCGTGTGATGTCGGCTGTACCGGGTGTGAGCCGAATCGACTGTGTAGCACACGGTGACGAGTTGCTCTCCCGATTCGCCCGGCAGGCGGTCGACGTTGTTCTGGTGGGTACCCAGCGTGCGGTGCCCAACGGTGTTGAGGCCACTCGCAGGTTGGTCTCCGCGCATCCGCAGGCCAACGTGATCGTCTTCGGCGCACCGGACGACGCCGGAAGTATCGCGGCCGCCATCGCGGGTGGCGCACGTGGTTACCTCCGTTGGGATGCCTCCAGGCCGGAACTCGTGGCCGCGTTGGCGCACACCCTGGCGAGTACTTCGGTTCCCGCCCCTCGGCAACCGTCCGATCCGGGTGTGCAGCTCACCGATCGCGAACTGCAAGTGCTGCGTGGCATGGCGCAGGGCAAGAGCAACGGTCAGATCGGCCGTGAGCTCTACCTCTCCGAGGACACGGTCAAGACCCACGCGCGGCGCCTGTTCCGCAAGCTCGGAGTCCGGGACAGGGCGCAGGCGGTCGCCCACGGTTTTCGACGCGGCCTCGTCGCTTGAAACGGCGTCCGATCGGTACTTCCGAGCGTTCGATCGCCTCCCGGTGATTCCGGTGTTCCGTCGGTGAACCGTGCTCGTTACAGGTCCGTTCGGCTCCGTTCAGCGCGGTTCTCGTCCACCCGTCCCGGCGGGTGCCCGAACTCGCCGAGCCGGCCCCCGAGACGGTCGTGCGGTCACGTCGGAGGAGTTCGTTCGGGTGCGGCGGAGTCCGGCCGGGTTACCGGTCGTGGTCGACTGAGGCGGTGATGCGAACCGCCTCGGCCGCCGTGGTCGGCGAGCGATGTCTCGTCGCACGTTCCCGGGCACTCCTACGCCGGTGCGCGACATCCGGAGTCCGCCGTTGTGTCAGTCGCGGTAGCCGTGTCCGATATCACGGTCTCCTGTCCGGGGTGTGACTTGGCCGGGACGTTTCACGACGAAGCGTCCCGCTGGGGTGTTCCACAGTGCTGTTCCCGGTGCCATACCTACGGTTCCGCCGTGGTGGTATGCCAGTTGACCAGGAAAAACTGTTCGATGTTGCTCTCGTGGTACCGGGCCGTGCCCATGTCGGACTCGGTTCGCCGGAGTCGCCTCGCCGTCGTGACTCGCTGCTCATCCGGTCCACTCGGTGTACGGAGCGCTACACCGAAACGGTAGTGTGACCACGGGATCAGCGCGCTTGGCGCGTATCCGGGCAACTTCGATTCAAGTCAACGCGTAACACCGAGGCTGGCGTCTGCGATGAGCAACGTGGGGGACGGGCTGGACGCTCTTGTCAGCGCCTCCATCGACGGCGACCGCCAGTCGATCGAGCGCTTACTGGCCGAAATCCGTCCTTTGGTGGTGCGGTACTGCCGCGCCAGGGTTGGCCGAAACGAACGTACGTTCGCTTCGGCGGACGATGTCGCCCAGGAGGTGTGTCTCGCTGTGCTGACAGCGTTACCCACCTACCGGGACCAGGGACGGCCTTTCCTGGCGTTCGTGTACGGCATCGCCGCGCACAAGGTGGCCGATGCGCACCGTGCATCGGCTCGCAATCGGTCCGAACCGGTCGCGGATCCTCCGGAAACCCCGGAAGACCAGGCCGGACCCGAGCAGCGGGCCATACAGGGTGAGCTTTCGGGCAGGATGGCGCAGTTGCTGCGCGTGCTGCCCGCCAAGCAGCGGGAGATCCTGCTGCTTCGGGTGGTCGTCGGGTTGTCCGCGGAGGAAACCGCCGAAGCGGTCGGTTCGACGCCGGGAGCGGTGCGTGTGGCGCAGCACCGTGCGCTCGCCCGGCTGCGAAAGACGCTGTCCGCGGAGGAGGTGGTCTGATTGGCGGAACGAAGAGGCTCCGGAAGTGACGACGACGGGCGTGACTCCGCCGAGCCCGGCCGGCAGGACGACCGGTTCAGTGCCGAAGAGGAGACCGAGTCCGGATCCGATTCGTCCGGTGACGATTCCGGAACGAGTGTCGAATCTCGATCCGACGAACACCCCTCGAATGATCAAGACGTCGGCGTGCCGGATGAACCGGAGCATCCCGTCGATACCGGTAACACCGATGCCGAGATCGTGGATTTCCCGCGGGGCGGGCAGCGCTCCGTCCCGGAGTCCGACGACGTCACGTTTTCGGACGACACGCTGCTCTCCGAGGACATGCTGTTGTCCGAGCGGGAACTGGCCTCCGAGGAGGATATCGCCCTGGCGGACGAGCTCACCGGGGCCGATGCCGGGGCCGATGTCGGGGAGGACGCGGAGCCCGTCGACCTCGCGCGCCTGCGGGACGACGACGAGTTGTTGGACATGCTCGGCCAGTCGGGAGGTCACAGCGGCTCCGCCGATGCCGAGACCGACGTCGAGGATCTGCTGCTCGCTTGGCGACGGGATGTCGACGCGACACCGATAGGGGAACTCGTCGACGTCGAGCGCGCCGCCGCCGCTGTGGCGGCGGGCAGGCCCGGGCGCCGTTCCCGCGTTCCCAGGCTGCGTCACCTGGTTCCCGTGGCCAGCGCCGCGGCTGTGCTGATGATCGGCTTCACCGGAGTCGGTCTCGCCGCTCGTGACGCCGCGCCGGGAGACGCGTTGTGGGGTGTCACGCAGGTTCTCTACAGCGACCGTGCCGCTTCGGCCGCGGCCGCTTCCCGTGCGCAGACCCAGTTGGATATGGCCAGCCAAGCCTGGCAGAACGGCCGCGAGGAGGCGGCCGACACCGCCCTGCACCGTGCGGAGGAGCAGCTCAGCACCATCGATCCGGGAGAACGGCGTTCCGACCTGCGTGCCGCGCACGCCTCGTTGAGCGCGAAGTTCGACCGTCCGCCGGATTCGTCGGCCGGTTCCTCCACCACGGGGAGCGGTTCCGAACAGCCCGGGAGCTCCGCGCCGGACGAGAGCGGCTCCGAACAGCCCGGGGGCTCCGCCACCGATTCGCCGGGGACTTCCGGTGACAGCAACCCGCCCTCCTCGGAGACCACGCCCAGTCCGACGGACGGGTCCGAGCCGAGTACCACCTCGGATCAGGAGCGCCCGCCGTCCCCGAGCGAAACCGACCCCAGCGAGACAGGCTCGTCCAGCAGCGGTGACGACACCGTTTCGGGGTCGGGAAGCGGTCAGGCGCGCGATTCCCAGTCCGACTGAGCGGGCGAACCGGCCGGGCGGGTTCGCCGCCCGGCCGGGTACGGGAGTTCCCAGCGGCTGCGCCGGTCCGCAGTGCCTACGTGGATCCGCAGTGCCTACGCTGATCCTCAGCGGCTGCGCTGGTCCTCGGTCTCGATCACACCGTCGGCGAACCCACGGCAGTACTCCCAGCTCACGTAGTGGCCCGGATTCGGTTCGTACGCCGGTTCGTGCGGGCGCATCCGGCCGTCGTTGAGCAACTGCTCCAGGCTCGACCGCAACAGTTCCCAGTCGTGGTAGTGCGGTTCGCCGCAGTCCGAGCAGTCCACGACGATCCCGCGGATACCGCGCGGCTCCAGCAACGCCTGGTACACGGCGAGGTCGGCCAGGTCGGACAGCAGTTCGGCACGTTCCTCGTCGCCGAGCTGTTGGTCCTGCTCGAATTCCTGGTCGCCGAGGGCCATGCTCGGGTCTTCCGGATCGCCCGCGAACGGGTCTGGTGGCAATGGGTCATGCGGCACGACCCGCACGGTACCGGTAGCGTCCAACCCCGCCGAGCCGTGGCCGGGGAACCGCTGGTAATCGGCTCTGGATACCATGTGGGGACACCGCCCGTGAGTCGTGTCGAAGGCGTTTTTCGGTGGTGGGTACCTCGTGCCTTCCGGCCGTCTCCGCCGGAACGGCTCGCCGGGTCCGCTTCGCCGCGAGGCACCGGCTCGATCGTCGATTCGAGCGGCCCCGTCCGAGTCGCGAAACAGGCCCCGTTCGAGTCGTGGAACGGGCTCCGGGAGTGTCTCGCGGGTCCGGATGCTCACCGAGTGAGACAACCGTTCCCGGACGGGGATCCACACGACGCACTTCAAACAGACACCAGGAAGGCACTCCTTCGCGCTATGACCAGCGAGCTGACCGCCCCGGGGTTCCCGACCAAGTTCGCGACGCTCGGGCTGACCTTCGACGACGTGCTGTTGTTGCCCGGCGAGTCCGACATCGTTCCCAGTGCCGTGGACACCAGCACCCGGTTCTCCCGCAACATCCAGCTGCGCGCCCCGCTGAGTTCGGCGGCCATGGACACGGTCACCGAGGCGAGGATGGCCATCGCCATGGCCCGACTCGGCGGCGTGGGAATCCTGCAGCGCAACCTTCCGGCAGACGAGCAGGCCGCCCAGGTCGAGGTGGTCAAGCGCTCCGAGGCGGGAATGGTCACCGACCCGGTGACCTGCTCTCCCGAGGACTCGTTGTCGGATGTGGACGCGTTGTGCGCGCGCTACCGCATCTCCGGCGTTCCGGTGGCCGATCCGGACGGCACGCTGGTGGGCATCATCACCAACCGTGACATGCGGTTCGAGACCGACCACACCAAGCGGGTGCGCGAGATCATGACGTCGGCACCCCTGATCACCGCCCTGGTCGGGGTCACCGCCGACGACGCGCTCGACCTGCTGCGCAGGAACAAGGTCGAGAAGCTCCCGATCGTGGACAACGCGGGCAAGCTGCGTGGGCTGATCACGGTCAAGGACTTCGCCAAGACCGAGCAGTACCCGGACGCCACCAAGGACGCCGACGGCAGGCTGTTGTGCGGTGCGGCCGTCGGGGTCGGGGCCGACTCGCACGAGCGGGCGATGGCGCTGGTCGACGCGGGGGTGGACGTGCTGGTGGTCGACACCGCCCACGGCCACTCCAAGGCCGTCGCCGAGACCGTGGCCACGCTCAAGAGCGAACTGGGCGACTCCGTCGACGTGGTCGGGGGCAACGTCGCGACCAGGAACGGGGCGCAGTCCCTCGTCGACGCCGGGGCCGACGGCGTCAAGGTCGGCGTCGGGCCGGGCTCCATCTGCACCACCAGGGTGGTGGCGGGCGTCGGTGTGCCGCAGATCACCGCCATCTACGAGGCGGACCAGGCCTGCCGTCCCGCCGGGGTCCCGCTGGTGGCCGACGGCGGCATCCAGTACTCCGGCGACATCGCCAAGGCGATCGCCAGCGGTGCCAGCAGCGTGATGCTCGGCAGCCTGTTCGCGGGCACGGCCGAGGCCCCCGGGGAGCTCGTGCTGGTCAACGGCAAGCAGTTCAAGGTCTACCGGGGCATGGGGTCGCTGGGCGCGATGTCCTCGCGGGAGAACGGCAAGTCCTACTCCAAGGACCGCTACTTCCAGGACGACGTGCTCTCCGAGGACAAGCTGGTCCCGGAGGGCATCGAAGGCCGGGTGCCCTATCGCGGCCCGCTCGGGCAGGTGGTGCACCAGCTGATCGGCGGGGTTCGCTCGGGGATGGGCTTCACCGGTTCCGGAACCGTCCCGGAACTGCAGCAGGCCCACCTGGTCCGGGTCACGGCGTCGGGGCTCAAGGAGAGCCACCCGCACGACATCACCATGACCGCCGAGGCACCCAACTACACCACGCGGTAGCCTGCCCCGCCGGGCGAACCCGGTGGGAACTCGACCCCCTCTTCGACTCACAGCGGCACCGCGGGAAGGAAACACGTGCGGGATCTTGTGGAAATCGGGATGGGCCGGACGGCCATGCGCGGCTACGACCTGGACGATGTCGAGATCGTTCCGTCGCGCCGTACGCGCTCCTCCAAGGACGTATCCCTGTCCTGGCAGATCGACGCCTATCGCCTCGACATTCCGCTGGTGACGCATCCCACCGACGCGGTGGTGTCACCGGCCACGGCGATCCGGATCGGTGAGCTGGGCGGTCTGGGAGTGCTCAACGCCGAGGGCCTCTGGGCCCGGCACGAGAACGTCGAGGGAGAGCTCGCGCAGGTCGTGCGTACCGCCGAAGAGGGTGAGGGGCCGGACGCCGCGATCGCGATGCTGCAGCAGCTGCACGCCGCGCCCATCCGTACCGACCTGCTGACCGAAGCCATCAAGCAGATCAAGGACTCCGGCGTCACGGTCGCCGCCCGCGTCAGCCCGCAGCACGCGGAGGAACTCACCCCCACGCTGCTCGCCGCCGGTGTCGAGGTGCTGATGGTGCAGGGCACCATCGTCTCCGCCGAGCACGTCTCCCAGGAGGGGGAGCCGCTGAACCTCAAGCGGTTCATCGGCGAGCTCGACGTGCCGGTGATCGCGGGCGGGGTCGGCGACTACCGCACCGCGATGCACCTGATGCGCACCGGAGCCGCCGGGGTGATCGTCGGTTTCGGGCAGTCCCGTTCCGCGACCACCACCCAGACGCTGGGCATCGGGGTGCCGATGGCCACCGCCGTGGCCGACGCCGCTGCCGCCCGGCGGGACTACCTGGACGAGACCGGCGGGCGCTACGTGCACGTGATCGCCGACGGCGGGCTGTCCTACTCCGGTGACATCGCCAAGTCGATCGCCTGCGGCGCCGACGCGGTGATGCTGGGGGAGGCCCTCACCGAGACCTCGGAGGCACCCGCGCAGGGTTACTACTGGACGGCCGCGGCGGCGCACCCCAACCTGCCGCGCAGCGAGATCGTCGGTTTCAACAGCGCCGGGGTGGACCTGAACACGCTGCTGTTCGGGCCGAGCAGCGATCCCTACGGGACGCTGAACCTGTTCGGGGCGCTGCGTCGTGCCATGGCCAAGACCGGGTACTCCGAACTGAAGGAGTTCCAGAAGGTCGGTCTGATGTTGTGCCGTTGATTCCGGTTGCCCGGGTGGTCGGTTAGCCGATCGCCGAGTCGGCGCCTCGCCGCGTTGGGCCCGCTCTCGAGTGGGTCCAACGCGGCGAGCGGCCCTGCCTCGCGATCGAACCGGCTCGTCGACCTCCGGCGCTCGCGGCCGAGGCACCGGAAATCTCGCGACGCCGCCTTGACCGTCGATTCTCGCGATGCCGCGCACACCGTCCGCAGCGCAGGTCGTTCAGGCAACACCGGTGTTCTGCGCAGCGCAGATCCACCACTGGCCATCCAGCTTGGAGAGTATCCAGGTGCCCACGTTGGCGCGTCGGCCCGCTTGGCTGATCGCGGGTTGCCGAAGGCACACGATCGCCACATCCGATCGCGGAAAGATCACCTGCTCGATCTCGTACCAGGTTCGGATGCCGTCGGCGTGGTTTTCCAATCGCTCCTTGTGGTATTCGTGCAGTTCCTGCCAGTCCTGGAACCGGACACCGTTGACGGCGGTGAACACCGTGTCGGCGGTAAACCTGTCGTCGAACTTCGCCGCATCGTGCTCGACGAAGGCGGTTTCGAGTTCGTCGAAGACCTTCCTGATCGCGTGCAGATCCTCTTCGTGATCGTCGTCGTGGTGTGCCTTGGGACGGTTCGACATGTTCGTTCCTCTGCCGGGTACGCGGGCAAGTCCGGGGTTCATCGAGCTTGCCGTCGGGACTGCTGCCGGGAACTCATCGCGGAACGGCCCGATCGCCTGCTCTGGTGCCGGGCACGTAGGGCGGCGCCGCACTGCTCGATGTGAGCCACCACGCCGCGACGTCCGAGGGGCACGTCGGCGTAGGGGCGCGGGTATGAGTTCCACTGGAAACCTACGGTGACCCACCCGGGTTCGCGGTTTCGGGGGATGCGGGACCGCCGTCGAACCGGACTGTGTTCTTGACCGGTTGAGCGGCGGGGCGGTGCGTCCGCCGGTTCGTGCCGTTGCCCTGCCGCGTTGTCGCTTCGGGTCGGCTCCGGCCGAAAAATGTGCTCCCGGGAGCCGCTCAGCTATGGCTACTGGCGAGTAATTTGTTCTACTCTCACAGCCATGAGTGATCGGGGACACCTTCGGCGCGAGAACTCCGGCGAGCACGACTACGACGTGGTCGTGATCGGCTCCGGCTTCGGCGGCAGCGTGGCCGCACTGCGGTTGACCGAGAAGGGATACCGCGTGGCCGTGCTGGAAGCGGGCAGAAGGTTCGCCGACGACGAGTTCCCCAAGACCTCCTGGGACCTGCGCCGCTTCCTGTGGGCACCCCGGCTCGGCTGCTTCGGGATCCAGCGCATCCACATGCTGCAGAACGTGCTGATCCTCGCCGGTGCGGGAGTGGGCGGCGGCTCCCTGGTCTACGCCAACACGCTCTACCGCCCGATGAAGCCGTTCTTCCAGGACTCGCAGTGGGCGCACATCACCGACTGGGAGGACGAGCTCGACCCGCACTACGAGCAGGCGAGCCGGATGCTCGGCGTGGTCACCAATCCCACCGAGACCCCCTCCGACCGGGTCATCCGGCGGGTGGCCGACCGGATGGGCGTGGGCGAGAGCTATCACCCCACCCCGGTGGGGGTGTACTTCGGCAAGCCGGGGGAGAACAACGCGGACCCCTACTTCGGTGGTGCGGGGCCGGAACGCACCGGCTGCACCGAGTGCGGTGCCTGCATGACCGGCTGCCGGGTCGGCGCGAAGAACACCCTGATGAAGAACTACCTCTACCTGGCCGAGTCCAAGGGCGCCGAGGTGTGGCCGCTGACCACGGTCGGCGGGATGCGAAAGGACTTGGACGGCCGCTGGCGGATCCGCACCGAGCGGACCGGTGCCGTGCTGGGCGGACAGGGCCGAACCTTCACCGCCGACCAGGTGGTGGTCGCCGCCGGGACCTGGGGAACCCAGAACCTGCTGCACCGCTGCGGGCAGCGCGGCGAGCTGCCCGGGCTCTCCCGCAAGCTCGGTGAGCTGACCAGGACCAACTCCGAGGCGATCATCGGCGCGCAGCGCGGTTCGGTCGACGCGGAACGCGACTTCTCCACCGGCACCGCGATCACGTCCTCGTTCCACCCGGACAACGACACCCACATCGAGCCGGTGCGCTACGGCAGGGGAAGCAACGCCATGGGGCTGTTGCAGACCCTGCCCACCAGCGGCGGCATCGACAAGCCGCGCTGGCGGCAGTGGTTGCGCAACGTGCTGACGCGCCCGCTGACCACGCTGCGGCTGCTCTCGGTGCGGCGCTGGAGCGAGCGCACGGTGATCCTGCTGGTGATGCAGAGCCTGGACAACTCGCTGCGCACCAAGCTCGGCAAGGGGCTGTTCGGCCGCCGCAAGCTCGTTTCGCAGCAGGGGCACGGCTCCCCCAACCCGACCTGGATCCCCGCGGGCGAACGGGCCAACGAACTGGCCGCCGAGGAGATCGACGGCATCGCGGGCGGCACCTGGGGCGAACTGTTCGACGTCCCGATGACCGCGCACTTCATCGGTGGTTGCCCGATCGGCTCGGACCCGGAGCACGGCGTGATCGATCCCTACCACCGCGCCTGGGGATACCCGGACATGTCCATCGTGGATGGTTCGGCGATAACGGCCAACCTCGGGGTCAACCCCTCGCTGACGATCACCGCGCAGGCGGAGCGGGCCTTCTCGATGTGGCCGAACAAGGGCGAGCCAGACCAGCGCCCCGCCCAGTCGGAGGAGTACCGGCGGGTGGAACCCGTGGCACCCGCCGACCCGGCGGTGCCCTCGCACGCGCCGGGGGCCCTGCGGCGCTGAGCGGACGGATCACGGCCGCCACGTTGCTCCCCGAGGAGATCGTGGCGGGGTCGGTCAAAGGTGTGCGACGCCCTCGTCGGACCTCGGACCGGGGACGATACGCTGACCAGCGTAGTGTTCTCACCTGGAGGTTCGACGTCGTGTCCGACACCACAGGCGGTATCGACCCCGCCGGGCAGACTGCTGAGCGAGGACGGCCCGGTAGCGGCCCCGTCCTGGTGGTCGACTTCGGCGCGCAGTACGCGCAGCTGATCGCCCGCCGGGTACGCGAGGCGCAGGTCTATTCCGAGGTGGTCCCGCACGACACGCCCGTCGAGGAGATGCTGCGCCGCGACCCCGCCGCCATCGTGCTCTCCGGCGGCCCCGCCAGCGTCTACGCGGCCGACGCGCCGCAGGTGGACGCGGAACTGTTCCGCTCCGGAGTGCCCGTGCTGGGGATCTGCTACGGATTCCAGGCCATGACCAGGGCACTCGGCGGTACCGTCGAGCACACCGGCACCAGGGAGTTCGGGCGTACCGAGCTGTCGGTGTGTTCCGCGGGCGGGACGTTGCACCAGGAGCTCCCGGATCACCACCCGGTCTGGATGAGTCACGGTGACTCGGTGAGCAAGGCTCCCGAGGGATTCCGGGTGATCGCCGAGACCGCCGACACGCCGGTCGCCGCCTTCGAGAACCCGGAGAGCGGCCTCGCCGGGGTGCAGTACCACCCCGAGGTGGCGCACTCGCCGCACGGTCAGGAGGTGCTGCGCCGCTTCCTGCACGACATCGCCGGTATCCGGCCGAAGTGGACCACCACCTCGATCGTGGACGAGACCGTCGCGGCCATCCGCGAACGGATCGGGGACGCCCGCGCGATCTGCGCACTCTCCGGCGGTGTGGACTCGGCCGTGGCCGGTGCGCTGGTCAACGAGGCGGTCGGTGATCAGCTGACCTGCGTGTTCGTCGACCACGGGCTGCTGCGCTCCGGGGAGCGCACCCAGGTCGAGCGTGACTTCGTCGCCGCCACCGGAGCGCGCCTGGTCGTGATCGACGCCGTGGAGCAGTTCACCGAAGCGCTGGCCGGTGTCATCGACCCCGAGGAGAAGCGCAAGATCATCGGGCGCGAGTTCATCCGCACCTTCGAGCGCGCCGCGCGCGAGCTGCAGGAGGAAGCCGGTCAGGCCGGTGAGCGGGTCGAGTACCTGGTGCAGGGCACGCTCTACCCGGACGTCGTCGAGTCCGGGGGAGGCAGCGGCACGGCCAACATCAAGAGCCATCACAACGTCGGCGGGCTGCCCGAGGACCTGCAGTTCGACCTGGTCGAACCGTTGCGCGCGCTGTTCAAGGACGAGGTGCGCCGGGTCGGGCTGGAGATGGGGCTGCCCGAGACCATCGTGCACCGGCAGCCGTTCCCCGGTCCGGGGCTGGCCATCCGCATCATCGGCGAGGTCACGCCGCAGCGGTTGGCGACGCTGCGTGCGGCGGACGCGATCGCCCGCGAGGAGCTGACCGCCTCCGGCGTCGACCGCGACATCTGGCAGTGCCCGGTGGTGCTGCTCGCCGACGTGCAGTCGGTCGGTGTGCAGGGCGACGGGCGCACCTACGGTCACCCGGTGGTGCTGCGTCCGGTGTCCAGCGAGGACGCCATGACGGCGGACTGGACCAGGCTGCCCTACGAGGCGCTGGAGCGGATCTCGACCCGGATCACCAACGAGGTCGCCGACGTCAACCGGGTGACGCTGGACGTGACGTCCAAGCCCCCGGGCACCATCGAGTGGGAGTGACCACGGGCAGTTCACCAGCCTGAACCGCTTTCCTCGGCGGAGACACGTTTCTCGGCGGGCACGCGCGTGCCCGCCGAGTTCGCCCTCCCGCTGCTCGGCTAAGCGCCTGCGCGGCTACCCGGATCAGCTCCTGCGCAGCGAGGCCACCAGCATGATCACTCCGATGGCCGCCGCCGCGAAGGCCAGTACGCGCTGCGTGGACCAGCCCCCGCCGACGAGGAAGTAGATCGACGCCGCCACGGTCATGATTCCCGCGGTCAGGGTGACCGGATCCGGGCTGAACCGGCGTGCTCCGCCGTTCTTGTTCTCGGTCACGGGCTCCGGCCCTGGTTGGTGCTGCTCAGTAGCCACGGATCACCTCCACGCTTCCCGTCTCCGTCATCAGGTTCAGCCGGACGGAACCGCCGCCGGGACCGTCGGTGCCGAGGTCGTTCTCGGTGACCCGGATGTCCCTGCCCGAGTGCTCGTTGCCGAGGCAGTCCACCCGACCCAGGTCACTGGCACAGGTGACCCGCGCGTCGGTCTCCGGTGGGAGGTGGACGGTCACCGTGCCCATGCCCAGGGCCACATCGGTGGCCACCTCCCTGTCCGCGGGAAACCGCATGTTCTCCAGACGCAGGGTGACGTTTCCCAGCGAGCCGGAGTACTCCGAGGCCAGTTCCGTGGCGTTCTCCGGGGCCTCGATCGCGTTGGTGTAGCCCTCCCACGGTCGCTCCGGAAGCACCGTGGACAGCATCGCCGCCAGCACCACGGGGATCGCGAACAGGATGAGCCAGCGCCCCCGGCGCAGGAAGGAGCCCACCAGCATTCCGCAGCCGATCACCCCGAGCATCAGCGCCCAGATCTTCACCGCCGCCAGCCCGAGGGCTATCCCGAAGCCGCCCACCAGCAGCGCGATTCCCAACGTCGCCAGTGTGATCGAGTAACGCGGCCCGCGGCTTCCGGCCGATCCCCACTCCGGAGGCCGCGGTTCGTTGGCAGGGGGCGTCCAACCGGTGGGTGGTGGTTGGTTCGGCGGCTGAGCGAACCGCTCGGTCGGGTAGCGGGGTGGCTCCGGGGCGGGTGGTCCCGACACGGGTGGCCCGTACGGGGGCTCCTCTGATGCTGCGCTCTCGGGTGACGCTGTGGTCCCGGAGGAGCCGATCGCGTACCGTTCCGTTTCCGCGCCCGTCGGCCCGGACACCGTCGTTTCGTACGTCCCGGATTCTCCCGTCGCGGACATCCCCGGCTGCGGTGCCATGTCGGTCGTCGCCGTCCCCCCGGTCCCGTACTGCCCCCCGGGGCCGTACGACTGCCCAGGGGGGACGCGATCGCCGAAATGCCGGTGCAGCAGGTACAGCGCCAGCACCCCCAGCGCCAGCCCGAACACGCCCGGCATGTCGAACGCGGCGAGCGAGACCGGGACGAACACCACCGTTATCAGGGCGAGTACCGCCAGTCGAACGGCGGTGTTGCCCGGTGCGTCGCTCGACTTCGGCAACGTCGCCCAGCCGAGCAGGTAGAACAGCAGTCCGGCACCGCCGTAGAAGGTGCCGATCACGAACACCACCCGCAGCAGCACCGGATCCACGCCGTAGCGATTGCCGAGCGCGGCGGCCACACCCGCGATCTTGCGCCCCTCGGAGGGGCGCGTGGGCCTGGTCTCCCAGAAATCGCGGAAGGTTCCCTTGATCTCCGCCCACGTTCCCCGCGCACCGTTGGAACCGCCGGTCCGAGCGGTACCCCCCGAACCGGTACCGCTCGGACCGGTGGCTGCGCGGCCGTCGTCGTGCTGCCCGCCACCCTCGTACTGCCCGCCGCCGTCGGTCGTTCCGCCGTTCATGTCGCTCACTCTGCCGGTATTACGAGTCCCGGTCGTCAGGGTGTTCCCCTGAGCGCACCCGGACAATCCGGTGCCGTTCCCCGATGCCGCCGTCGGTGCGCGCGTGTGATTATCGATGCCGTGCAGGTCCGTTCCAGGCAGTTTTCCAGCGAGAGCGTTACGGGGGAGGACTCGCGCGCGATGTCCGAGCGACGGACCCGGCCGATGTACGTCACCGGGACCGACATCCCACGGCTCTACCGGCGCCGCTCCGGCCGGGTGGTGGCCGGTGTGGCGATCGGGATCTCGGATCACCTGGGGTTCCCGGTGGTGTGGGTGCGTGCCGTGTTCGCGATGCTGGCCGCGCTCGGCGGTGCGGGAATCCTCGGCTACGGGCTGCTGTGGATCTTCGTGCGGCAGCGTTCCGACATCGTCGGTACCGAGTCGGAACGCGAGCGCAGGCAGGGGGTGGGGCTGCTGCTGCTCGGCGTCGGACTGGCCGCGGTCGTGGCCTCGGTCAGTGCCGTACCGCCGTGGCTGGTCGGTGCGCTGGGGGCGACGCTGGTCGGCGGTGCGGTCATCTGGCGGGAGGCCGACGAGTCGCAGCGCGGTCAGTGGCGCGAGGGGGCCCGTTCCAGCATCGTGGGGCTGTTCGGCGACGGTGGGCGTGCCGGGGTGCTGCGGCTGCTGGCGGGAGTGGCGCTGGTCTTCCTCGGGTTGTGCGCGTTCGTGCTCGCCACCATCGGTAGCGAGGTGCCCGTGGTGCTCGCCGCCGTGGTGGCGACGCTGATCGGCGTGGCACTGCTGACCGTGCCGTGGTGGATGCGGTTGAGCGGGGACCTCGACGTGGAGCGCTCCACCCGGATTCGTTCGGAGGAGCGCGCCGAGCTAGCGGCGCATCTGCACGACTCGGTGCTGCAGACCCTGGCGCTGATCCAGAAGCAGGCCGGGGCCGAGCGGGAGGTGCGTCGGCTGGCGCGGAGTCAGGAGCGCGAGCTGCGCCGCTGGTTGTACGGCCCCGGTGGTTACAGTGGTTCCTCGCGGCCGATGAGCCACGCCCCCACGGCCTCGCCGGGAACTCCGGGCGAGGAAGCGGCGACGACCGGTGAGTTCGAACGGCTCCCGGAGGAGACGCTGGCCGCCGAACTGGCGCGGATCTGCGGTGAGGTCGAGGACACCTTCGCGATCACGGTGCAGCACGTCGTCGTGGGCGACGGTCCGCTGGACGAGCCGCTGCGCGCGGTACTGGCCGCCGCGCGGGAGGCCATCGTCAACGCCGCCAAGCACGCGGGGGTCGACGAGGTCAGCGTCTACGCCGAGTCTCAGCCCGACCGGGTGGAGTTGTTCGTCCGGGACAGGGGGGTGGGATTCGACCCCGACGAGGTGGATCCCGATCGGCACGGACTGACCGAGTCGATCCGGGGCAGGATGGAACGCAACGGCGGACGGGTGCGGTTGCGCACTTCGCCCGGGGCGGGAACCGAGATACATCTGGACCTGCCGCGAGAAGACCAGTGAACACCGGTTGAGGAGCCCGTTATGGCAGAGCGAGAGGACGAGCGGCGGAATCCGGCGGAGCGCGCGGCCGACCCGATGGGTGACAGCACGGTGGGTGACAGCGCGACGGGGGAGAGCGCCGCGGGTGCCGGTGAGCAGGGGCCGGTCGGGGTCTACCTCGTCGACGATCACGCGCTGTTCCGAGCCGGCGTCCGCGCCGAGCTCGCCGCGTTCGAGGACCGGGTTCGGGTGCTGGGTGAGGCGGGATCGGCGGCCGAGGCCGTGGCGGGCATCGAGCACCTGCGTCCCGCCGTGGTGCTGCTCGACGTGCACATGCCCGACGGCGGGGGTGCCGAGGTGCTGCGCCGGGTGCGCGAGCGGGGGGTCGGTGTCGTCTTTCTCGCCCTCTCGGTTTCCGATGCCGCGGAGGACGTCATCACGGTGATCCGCGGTGGGGCGCGCGGCTACGTCACAAAGACGATCTCGGGGCGCGAACTCGCCGACGCCGTTCGCCGTGTCGCGGCGGGCGACGCGGTCTTCTCACCCCGGCTGGCCGGTTTCGTGCTGGACGCCTTCTCGCAGGGCTCCAACTCGGCGGAGGTGGGTGACCCCGAGCTGGACCAGCTCACCCGCAGGGAGCGCGACGTGCTGCGGTTGCTGGCGAGGGGGTACTCCTACCGCGAGATCGGTTCCGAGCTGTTCATCTCGGTCAAGACGGTCGAAACCCACGTCTCCAGCGTGCTGCGCAAGACCCAGTTGTCCAACCGCTACGAGCTGTCCAAGTGGGCCTCCGACCGCAGGCTGGTGTGAGGCGGGCGAACCGATGGTGCCGCCATGTTTGACCACGTCCGGTACCGGCAATCCGGGTGACCCGGGGCGATTAGTCACGCCCGCCAGAGCGGTGAGCACGTCGTGCACCCGACAAGCAGCGTCAGCTCGCCGATAACCGACCGGAAAGGACGGTCGACTCGACGATGCGATACCACGAGTTCCTCGGCGCCGTGGAAAGGCACGGCGGACCGACCGAACGGGAACACGCCGACCAGGCGAGCAAGATAGTGCTCGCCACCATCGGTCAGCGCCTGGTCGGACAGGAGCCCAGGGATCTGGCCAGTCAGTTGCCTCCCGAACTGCAGGAGCCACTGCTGCAGCACACCGGGGGTGACGAGATCGGGGACGACCTGGACGACTTCCTGCGGCGGGTCGCCGATCGCGAGGGTCGCGGCTGTGATCCCGAGACGGCGTTGACCCATGCCCAGGCGGTGCTGGGGACCATCACCGAGTTCGTCTCCGCCGGTGAGATCGACGACCTGCGGTCCCAACTGCCCGCTGGTTACGCTCCGCTGTTCCAACAGCCGCGGTAGAACCCGGTAGCCGTGGCAGAACGTTGTCACCCGCCGGTGGAGCGACGAGTCGTGTTCCTCGACGGGCGAGCCGTATCCGGGAGGAGCCGTATCCGGGAGGAGCCGTATCCGGGAGGAGCCGTATCCGGGAGGCAGCGGATGGACTACGAAGAGATGATCAACACGCTCCAGCGGCGCTTGGAGCCCGGCGTCACGCACCCCGACACGGTGCTGGCCGCCACGGTTCAGGCCCTCGGTGAAAGTGCCTGGAACGTGGCTGCCGAGCTGCGAGCACACCTGCCGCGGCAGCTGCAGGAGGTTCAGCCCGCCGGGCCCGGCGATCCGCTCTCGGTGGACGCTTTCCTCGACCGCATCGGCCAGTTGAGCGGTGCCCCGGACTCCGAGCGGGCCCAGGAGTACGGCCGGGCGGGACTCGCCGTCGTCGGCCGAGCGCTTCCATCGGTACAGCTGCGCCGACTGCTGCACGAGTTGCCCGACGACTACGCGACGCTGCTGCCCAGCGACAGCGGCCTGAGCACCACGGCGGACACCATGCTGGCCGAGGTGCGCCGTCGCGCCGCGCTCGACGACACGGAGCAGGCTCGGCAGCTGACCCATGCGGTGCTGGGGGTGACGGCGCAAGCCGTCAGCCGGGGTGAAGTCGACCGGCTCACCGGTGCTCTTCCGCCGGAGATCGGGGCACTCCTCGACACGCGGGAATTCGCCCAGCACACCGACACCGATCGGTTCCTGGCGGAGATCGCCCGGCGCAGTGACGTGACCGATCCGAACGTCGTCCGGGACCACACCGGCGCCGTGTTCAACGTGCTGGGCGAGTGGGCCCCCGAGGAGACGGCCGACACCCTCGATCAGCTTCCCAAGCCCGTGGCCGCACTAGCGAGGGGTCGGTGACCCCGCCACACGGCGGTGACCCCGCCCGGTGAGCCTCGTGGCCGTGCGTCGATTTCTCGCGAAATGTACGAAGGGGTGGGGGAACTCAGTCGCGCGCCGGTTCCGGGGTTTTCCGCTCGGCGCCGTTCCGGGACTTCCGGTCGCCGCGCACGTTCGTGCGGCTCAGGGCCACTCCCACCAGCACGATCAGCATCCCGAGCAGCACGCGCGGGCCGAAGCTCTCGTCGAGCACCATCCAGCCCAGCAGCACCGAGACGATGGGCATCAGGTACGTGACGGTGGAGGCGGTGGTCGCTCCCTCGTCGGAGACGATCCGCAGTTGCAGCGCGAACGCGAATCCGGTGCCGAACACTCCCAGCACACCCACCGCCAGCAGCGGAACCGGCGCGAGCTCGACCGGCCCCAGACCGCCCAGCGGCAGGGTCAGCACCGCGATCCCGGTCGCCGCCGACATCTGCATCGCGCCGACCGTCAGCGGTGACAGCCGCTGCCCGTCGGGACCGGGCCCGCTCAGACCGCGCCCGATGTAGACGAAACCGAGCCCGTAGCTCATCGCGGCGCCCAGGCAGGCGAGCGCACCCCATCCCAGCAGGCCGCTCGAACCGTTCCAGGGCGCCAGGATCACCACCACCCCCGAGAAACCCAGCAGCAGCCCCAACAATCGCGGTGGGGACAGGGAACGCTGCGTTCCGAACGCGAGTCCGAACACCACGGTCCACAACGGTGTGGTCGCGTTGAGCACCCCCGCGATGCCGGAGTCGACGGTGCGCTCGCCCAGGCCGAACAGCACCCACGGCAGCACGTTGCTGAACACCGCGGCGCCCGCGATGCTGCCCCACAGCCGTCGCCCCTCGGGCGATGCTGGGTTGACGAGAGGGAAACCGTTCAGCAGGCACAGGCCCACCAGCACGACCGCGCCGAGCGTGATCCGGGAGAACGCCACCTGGGTGGGCGACATCGCCTCCAGCCCCAGTTTGATGAACAGGAAGCTCGCTCCCCACAGCAGCGCGAGCGTAAGCAGCCGCACGTAGTTGGCGCGGTTGTACACGGAAGTCCTCCACAGCAGGCCGGTCGTCGTGGTGAACCAGTCACCACCAACACGATGGGCGCCGAGTCGGATAAGCACAAGTAGATTTTTCTACACACACCTTTCAGTTCTGCTGTACTATTCGTGGCATGTTGGATGTCCGGCGGATGCAGGTGCTGCGAGCCGTGGTCAACAGCGGTTCGGTGAGTGCTGCCGCGAACAACCTGGGTTACACCCCTTCGGCCATCAGCCAGCAACTCAGCACGCTGGAACGAGAGGCCGGACTGTCGTTGTTGGAGAAGGTGGGCAGGGGCGTCCGGCCCACCGCGGCCGGGACGATGCTGGCCGAACGGGCCGGGGACCTCTCCGAACTGTTGTCCAAAACGGAGAGTGAGCTCGCGGGAATGCGTGCCGGGGATTCCGGCGTGCTGCGCCTGCGGTTCTTCCAGAGCGCCAGCGTCGCGCTGATCCCGCCCGCCGTGGCCGCCTTCCGGGACAGGTATCCGCGGGTTCGGCTGGACCTGGGAATGCAGGAGGAGGGAATGCTGGATCGGGTCGCCGAGGGCGACGCGGATCTGGCCGTGATCGTGGTGGGACGTGATGTCCCCTCGGTCTCCGGCGTTCGACTGCTGCACCTGGTCGACGAGCCCTACCGCGTGGTGCTGCCCGTGGGGCACCCGCTCTGCTCGGAGGAGTACATCGACCTGGCCCGGCTCTCCGAGGAGTCCTGGATCCAGGACTCCGTGGGGTCTGGACCGTGCGCGGAGTCGCTCTACGACGCGTTCGCCGCCGCCGGATTCACGCCGCACCTGGCGCTCGAATCGGACAGTCCACAGTCGTCACAAGGATTCGTCGCGGCGGGGATGGGGATATCGCTCGTCCCACGACTGGGACTGGATCCGGTGCATCCGGGTGTGGAGGTACGGCCGTTGCGCAATCCCGAACCGGTCCGTCGGATCCACGTGGCCGTACGGGAGTCGGTGGTGCACGCCCCCAACACGGCGGCCTTGCTGCAGGTCCTCCGCGAGACCGCGCAGGCTTAGGTCCCGCGGCGGGCGAACGGCGGGATCAGGTGGCGCCGCTGTCGGTGTTGACCAGCGGCTCTCCGCCTCTGACGATCATGCCGAAGACGTGCCGCTCGGTGCTGCTGCCACCGTCCTCCTTCTGGTAGCGCAGCACTGCCTCCACCTGGTTGTCGCCGATCACCTTCGGGCCGCTGACGATCTCCACGCTCTCTATCGAGTCCCAGAAATCCTCGTAGGTTTCCTTCCCGACCGATTTCAGCTCCGGCCCCAGCATCCGCCACGCGTCGTCGGTGTCGTCGGTGACCGTGTCGAAGTAGGTCCGAACCGTGCCGACCAGTTCGTCGTCACCGACCGAGTTCGGAGCGGGATCCTTCTCCGAGGAATCGGCGGAGGACGGTGGTGTCGTGGAACTCGTGGTTGTCGCCGCCTCGTTCGAGCGCCCGGAACTCGGCGAGTCGGACGAGCTACCCCGTGAACGGGGAAGTTCGCCCGCCGAGGTGCTCGTGGCAGCCGCGGCCGCGTCCGAGGCGCCGGAGCCGCCGCCGTCGCCTCCGGTGAAGGCGTTCGCCGCCAGTATCCCCAGCAGGATCGCCGCGATCACCGCCACTGTCCAGCCCGCCACTCGCTTGACCGTGCCGGTGCTGACCGCTCCGCTCTCGGCACCGACCCTGGTGGGCGGATTGGCCGCCGCCGGAGGCGCTCCCACTCGCGTGGGGTTCGACTGATTGCCCGCGGCAGCGGTGGCTGCCGGTGTCCCGCCCGGCGGCATGCCCTGGTTCGGCGGTCGTGCGGACACGCTCGGCGCCGCCGCGGCCGGAGCCGCCTGGTTCACCGGCCCGACCGGGGTGGCGGGACCCTGTCCCTGCTGCTGGCTGCCCCCGAGCCCCGGAAGGGGTCTGCCGTCCCGCACCGCCTGCAGAATGTCCCTGGCCTGGGCCATGGTCGGCCGTTCCACCGGATCGGCCCGCAGCAGTTCCAGCAGGGCGGGCGTCATCGGTCCGGCGTTGCGCGGGTGGTCGACCTGTCCGCGTGAAACGCGGTGCAGCAGACTGATCGCGTTGTCGTCCACCCCGAACGGTGGATGGCCCTCGATGGCGGCGTAGAGGGTCGAGCCCAGCGAGAACACGTCCGAGGCCGGGGCCGGATCCCTGCCGAGAGCCACCTCGGGGGAGAGGTAGGCGGGTGTGCCAGCGAGAATGCCGCTCTTGGTGACCGCGACGTCGCCGACCGCCCGGGAGATGCCGAAGTCGGTGATCTTGGCGGTGCCGTCGCCGCCGAGCAGGATGTTGCCCGGCTTCAGGTCACGGTGCACGATCCCGGCCAGGTGGGCCGCCGCCAGCGCCGCCGCGACCTGCGCCCCGATTCCCGCGACCTCGATCGGCGAGAGCAGGCCCCGCTCGGAGATCCGCGAGGCGAGGCTCTCGGAGGGCAGGTACTCCATCACCAGCACCGGTTGGCCGTCCTCCTCGGCCACGTCGAACACCGCGATGGCGTTCTGGTGCTGCAACCGAGCCGCGATTCGCCCCTCGCGCATCGAGCGCTCGCGGGCCTCCCTGGTCTCGGCCTCGGTGTGGCCCTGCTGCAGCAGCAACTGCTTGACGGCCACGGTGCGCTGCAGCCGTTCGTCGACCGCGCGCCAAACGACTCCCATCGCACCGCTGCCGATGCTCTCGTGCAGCCGGTAGCGTCCGGCGATCAGACGACCTTCGGCGCTCACAGTTCTCCCAGATCCTGGCGATGTCGGTGACCGGACGTGCCGACCGAACTCCTGCCGGAACGGCATCACGCGACGGGCACAACAGTACTGCGTCCCGACCGCCGCGCTGCGGGCCGGTCGGGATCACCGGGGCCGAGCGGCCGGGTACTGAACCACTCGGCGGAACCACCTGTTACCCCTCGCCGTTCGCATCGCCACCGGACGCTTCGCTGTTACTCGGCCTACTCGCCGCCGCTGTCAGAACCGCCACCGCTGGCGCTGCCGCCCTCGGACCCACTACCGTTGTCGGACCCTTCACCGTCGCCGGTCCCGTCCTCCGGGTCGCTGTCGGTCCCGCCCTCGTTGTCGCCCGAGTTGTTGGAGTCGCTTTCCTCGGGGTTCCCGTCCGGATCGGAACTCGGGTCGGACGGCTCGTTCGCCGAAGTCTCGGGAGGTTCCGAACTCTCCGATGCCGAGGTCTCCGTCGCGGGCTCGTCCTGCTCGGGGGGACGATCCCAGTCCGGATCCTGGTTCTGGTAGTCGTCGTCCTCCGGGTAGTCCGGCTCGGTGGTCTCGGTGGTGCTCGATTCGCCCGCCGCGGGCGGCACCACCGGTTGTGTACTCTCCTCACCGCTCGGGTTCCCACCGTCGGAGTCGTTGCTCAACAGCGAGGTCGCCAGCAGGATCCCCGCGACCGCGGCCACCACGAGCAGCACCCCGGACACCGCCAGCGGAACCCTGCTTCGCCGTCCGCGCGCGGCCGTTTCGGGCGGCGGACCCGAGCCGGCGTGGCCGGTGGCCTCCGCCCGTGCGGTGCCACCGAAACGGCCTTCCGGCTCCTGGGGTCCCCCGACCATCGTTCCGCCGTTACGCGGGTTGGAAGGCGGATCGGTCGCGGCGGCCGTGCCCGGAGTCATCGCGGACGGAATGGGAGCGGCCTTGGTGGGAACCGAGGTCACCGCCTGGCCGTTGGCGACGTCCTGCAGCATCTCGTGGACCTGCGCCATGTCCGGCCGCTCGTCCTCGCCGGGCTGCAGCATCGCCAGCAGCGGATCGGTCATGGGTCCCGCGTTCTGCGGTGGTTGCACCTTGCCCGCCGCCACGGAGTGCAGCAGTGCCAGCGTGTTCTCACTCTGCCCGAACGGGGGTCTGCCCTCCACGGCCGCGTAGAGCGTCGCTCCCAGCGAGAACACGTCGGACGCGGGGCTGGGCTCCTTGCCGCAGGCCACGTCCGGTGACAGGTAGGCGGGGGTTCCCGCGAGCATCCCGGTCTTGGTGACGGCGACGTCGCCCTGCGCCCGGGAGATGCCGAAGTCGGTGATCTTGACCGTGCCGTTGTCGCCGAGCAGCACGTTGCCCGGTTTGATGTCGCGATGCACCACTCCGGCGGAATGCGCCGCCCCGAGCGCAGCCGCCACCTGCGTCCCTATCCGTGCCACCTCGCGCGGCGGCAGGGGGCCGTGCTCGGACATCATCGCCGCGAGGCTGGTGGACGGCAGGTACTCCATCACCAGCACCGGGTCGCCGTTCTCCTCCACCACGTCGTAGACCGAGACAGCGTGCGGATGTTGCAGCCGTGCCGCGATACGTCCCTCGCGCATCGCCCGTTGTCGCGCTTCCTCCGCCTCGGTCGGGTCCAGACCGGGCTGGGTCAGCAATTGTTTGACCGCGACCGTGCGGTGCAGGCGCTCGTCGACGCATTCCCACACCACGCCCATTGCGCCGCTTCCGATGCGCCGCTGCACTCGGTAGCGTCCGGCGACCAGGCGACCTTCGTCGCTCACCGACGTCTCCCCGTACTGCTCTCGATCCCGGTCGACCTCGTCGCCGGGGACACCGGTTCACCGGGTCGTCGGGATCGGTGGATTGTTGCGGGCCCCGCGTGGCCCTCCGACATGTACACGTTCACTGTGCGACCGCGTTCGGTCACGGAAACCGAACGACCGTGACACGGCACCCTAGCCCACCGAGGAACCGGCGGAGCGGGGAAGTCTTCGACCGCTCCGAGGCCGCGTGACCGGCCCTGCGCTCGCGCCGTCGACGAAGCGGTTCGCCCCGAACCGTCCCCGGGATTCCGGCGACGTGGCAGTTCGTTGCCGCATCGTTGTGAGAATACCGGCCGGGGAGAGCCGTCGGTACGGCCGTCCCGCGGTTACCGGTGTTCTTAGTCACGGAAGTGGTGTCGTCCAGGCGTCCTACCGTTCCGGCTCCCGGAACCGCGCCGCGTCCAACCGGACACGCGGGATGCGCGGATCCGAGCCGTCGTCGACCGCGAAGGAGTAGCGGAGTGCGATTCTGGTTCCCGTGGCGTCACGCGCCGCGACCGTCGACACCACTCGTCCGCTCGTGGTCACGCTGATCTCGTCCGAGCGAATCGATCGCAGCGCGCGCCAGCTCCGCACGATGTCCGCCCGTTGCGCCTCGGTCATGCTCACCGAGAGCAGCCGTACGGCGCTCGACGGCTCCGCTCCCAACAGCCTGTGGAACTCGCGCACCACACGCACCGACGGAACCGACGTCTCCCCGGGCGGGCCGAGCCGCGAACTGCCGGTGCGGCCGTCGGCCGAGCTCGTCACGGTTGACTCGTCCGTGAGTTCCGCCCGTGCGGCGGAGCTTCCCGGTAGGGCCCTCGACCGACCCGCTCGTTCCAGCAGCAGGTCCACCCGCAGCGCCGCGGCACCCGTTATCGGCAATCCCGTGCGGTTCGGCGTCTTCCGCTCCGAACGCGGCGGCGTCGAGTCCGACAACACCACGCCGAGAGCCGTCGTAGCGCCCATCGCCAACAGCGCCCCCAACGCTCCTACCGTCCACAACACCGAACGTCCACCGAGCTGGACCGGTCCTGTCCCGGTACCGGGGATTCGGTGTGCGGAGCTCGTCGCGCCGGCGACGGACCGCGGTTCCGCCGCCTCGCCGTGGTGGTCCACCGGCCACACCTCTTCGAAGGGGGCCCCGCTTCGTGTCGATTCCGACATGTCGTTCCTCCCGACCCGTCAGCGGTTCCCGGGCGGATCGTCCACGGGCTCGTCGGCGACCACTCGCCGCGGGTGCTCGTCGAATTCCAGCCGCCGGTAGCGCGTGGTCGACTCACCGCCCCCGGGCTTCACGCGCAGTTCGTTCACCGTGCCGTCACCACGTACGGTGCTGCTGACGAGTTCGACCGAGCCGAACTCCGCGTACCGTCGTCGCAGACCGGTGAAACCGGTGCGATGCGGCGATCCGCCCGTCAGTTCGTGCGCCAGGTACGGCTCCCCGGCATCGAGGGAGCGGAAGTAGCTTTTCGTGAGGCCGAGCATCACGGACGACGGCATCGTCGTGCCCTGCTGTGTCTGGTGCTGCTGTTCCGGGCGCTCCGTGGGGGCGGACGTGCTCGTGTGCCAGGGGGTAGCGCTCTGCTGGAGGGTCCCGGCGGAAGCGATGCCCGGCGGATCGTCACTGGCCGGGGTGTCGCTGGCCGGGGTGTCGCTGGCCGGGGTATCGCTGGTTGGGGTGTCGCTGGTTGGTGTGGTGCCCTGCGAAGAGCTCTCCACCGCTGGATCGTCCGCCGCGAGGTCGTTCCCCGCTGTGTCGCCGGATGGGATCTCGCGCGTGGGAGCCGTGCTCTGCCGTGACGCCGACGGCGCGGCTGTCGAACTCCGCTGTCGTGTGCCGGTCGGGGGGTCGTGCACGGGCGGAACACCGTCGCCGGTTCGTCCGGTCGCCATCGGCTGTCGCGACCCCCCGGAGGAACTCGGTTCCGGTGCACCGTTGTCTTCGGCGGTGGATTCGATTCCCGAACCGGCGGGGTTCTCGTCCGATCGGTACAGCGGTGGGTACTCCCCGGCTCGTGGCAGGTGTCGGGGGTCCGTGGCCAACCGAGCGGGTTCGTTGCTCATCACCACCGCTGTGACCAGCACGATTCCCCCCAACGCCGCTGCCGCCGACACCACCACGAACCATGCCGCCCGCCGCCAGGTGCGCGGCGGGGTGATCGAAGCGGGGATCATGCCGAGTCCGAACTCGCACAGCCCGCCCTCCGGTTCCTCCGGGCAACGGGATCGTGGCGGTGCGTCCGACGCGGCCGTGTCGTTCGTCCCGGTGACACGGTTCGTGCCGGTGACACGACTCGTCCCGGTTACGCAGCGGCGTTCCGGACCACCGTGGTTCACTCGTGTACCCGCGGCCTCGCCGTCCTCGCCCGGATAGCGGTTCGGCCCGCCACCGTCCATCGCGACTCGCCCTTCTGCCGTGCCGTCCGGTACTCCCCGCGCCGGCTCACTCGGTGTTGACCACTTGGAACACTTCGGCCAGCCGGCCCTCCACCAGTCCGTGTCGTCGCGCGTTGTCGCCTAAGTGCTCGCGCAGCATCGCGGCGAGATCCCGTGAATCCGCCACTTGCGAGGCGTGCTCCGACAGTGCCGCGATCTTGTCCGTGAACCGGTCGGTCACGTCGACCGCGTGATTGGCGCGCTCTTCCGGCGATTCTGTGATCCAGAGCTGCCGTACCGTCCACGGCCGCAGTCCTTCCCGGTCGAGCAACTCCGGGTGTGCGAAGGGGTTCCGCGCGTCCGGATACACCGCCGCCAGGGTGGCCTCACCAACGGCACGGTGGTCCGGATGGGCCAGCGCGATGCGGGACCAGTTGATCTCGGGGGAGTGCGTGACGACGATCTCCGGGCGCACGGAACGGATCACCCGGGTGATACGGCGGCGCAACGTCAGGTCCGGAGACAGCCTGCCGTCCTCGTGGTCGAGGAAACGTACGTCGTCGACCCCGACCCGTGCGGCGGCACGTCGCTGCTCCGCGATACGCAGCTGTCGCACCCGTTCCCGAGTGGCGTCCTCCGGCGCTCCGGCCTCGCCCGCGGTGCAGACGCAGTAGGTGACCGAGGTGCCGCCCGCCGTCCAGCCCGCGACGGTTCCCGCACCGCCGAAGTCGACGTCATCGGGATGGGCCGTCACCACGAGAACGCGTTCCGGGACGCCGGTGGGCGGGTTCGGTGAATCGATCACGGGGACAGCCTAGGCAGCCCCGCCGACATCTCGGAAACGGGTCGGAAAGACACGATCAGTGATCATGGCGGTTCGTTCGACGTCCACTTCCGGGCGAGAGCGGGCAGCCGCGGGAGGGCGGTTCCGGCCCGGACGCGGGCACGCCCTCATGCGGGGAGCGGAGAGCTCCGATCAGTACCTGCCACCACGAAAGTCCTGCTGGGTGCTCCGCAACGCGTGCGTCGAACCGAGTCCCACGCCACCACCGAGCAGGATCGCGAACACGTCCGGGACCACGCCACCCGTGGACAGCAGCACGGCCAGCAGTCCCAGGCCGAGCGCGGTACCCGCCACGGGGGCCCGTTTCCGGGCGAACTTGATGGCCGGTTGTCCGCCGGGCCGTTTCCGCGCCGCGGTCGACAACAACGTCAGATACCCAGCGTGGCCCAGCGCCGCCAACAACGCGAGCAGAGTGACCACGAACGCGATCACGTCGATAATCGTGCCCATATGTCCATCTTCCCCCAATCGTGGCCGGTTCGGCCACCAGGCCATCCGCGACTGCGATGCCGCGTACAAGAACTTCTTCGACAGCCTGAAAGGCAACCGCGCCGGGAAACGGATGGGAGCACCCCGGTTTAAGTCCCGCGAGGACAACCGGCAGGCCATCCGGTACCAGCCGGACGGGTTCAGCATCCGCCCCACCGGCAAGCTCCGACTCTCCAAAGTTGGAGATATCAAGGTCGCCTGGTCACGAGACCTACCGTCGCGGCCGTCGTCGGTAACGATCGTCAAGACCGCCGACAAGCGCTACTACTGCTCGTTCGTGGTCGAGGCAGGAGAGGAAACGCTGCTACCCGCCTGCGGTCGCATCGACGGAGCCAAACCGCTATCGGCACGCACCTGGGAACGCCCGTGTGAGGCATTGCACGATCGCGACCGCAACGCCGCTATCGACATCCTCGCCGCAGGACGTGCGGAGAGGCAAAACGCCTGTGGACCCGACATGAGACCCCACACCGGGGCAGACGGGGACGAAGCAGGAACCCACCGAAGCGCCGCATAGGCGCAGTAGAGAATCACCGCCCTTCAGAACGGTGAGGACGTCGAATCCGATCGACAGCGTAGTACCCGAAAAGCCCAGCTACCGTCGAAAGAGCCCGGCCACCGCCGAAAAAGCCCGGCGGTCGGCGGATTCCGCAGCGAATTGCCCCTGTACGGATGTTGGATAGCGGCCGAGACCACCTTTAAGTTGCCGGTATGGCTGACAGTTCGGCTGCCGCGGCGGGGCCATCCGCCGAAGTCGCGGTGGATCTGACGGGCAAACGGGCGCTCGTCACCGGAGCGGGGAGCGGGATCGGGGCGGCGGTCGCGCGGAAACTGGCGGTCTCCGGGGCCCGGTTGCTGCTCGTCGACCGCCTCGCGGAATCGGTGGAAAGGGTGGCCGAGGAGACAGGGGCGCGGTACACCGTCGCGGACCTGTCCGAACCGGATGCCGTCGCCGAACTGGGCGAGGACACCGACATAGTGGTCAACAACGCGGGGCTGCAGTACGTGGCTCCGGTGCACCAGTATCCGCCGGACATGTTCCAACTGCTGTTGGCGGTCATGGTGCAGGCTCCGTTCCGGATCATCCGTTCGGCGCTGCCCGGGATGTACCACAACGGATGGGGCAGGATCGTCAACATCTCCTCGGTCCACGGCATTCGTGCCGCACCCCTGAAGAGCGCGTACGTCACCGCCAAACACGGCCTGGAAGGGTTGTCCAAGACCGTGGCCGTCGAAGCGGCGGGTTACGGTGTGACCTCGAACTGCATCTGTCCGGGGTACGTGCGTACTCCGCTTCTCGAACGCCGGATCGCCGAGCACTCCGTGCGGCACCGTGTTCCCCGGGAGCAGGTGATCGAGGACGTGCTGCTCGCGCGCACGCCGGTCAAGCGGTTGGTGGACCCGGTGGAGGTGGCGGAGCTGACCGCGTGGTTGTGCGGTGTTTCCGCCGTCTCGGTCACCGGGTCCTCGTTCTCGATGGACGGTGGTTGGTCGGCCCATTGAGGTCCGGCCGGACCGCTCGGTCGTCCGCCGGCTCCCACCGGGCGATCGTTCGGCCGAACCCGTTCGGAAGCTCCGGTCAGTGCCCCAGTTTGCCGCGGCCGAGCCTGAGCAGGATCATCGCCAGTTCCCGTCCCTCGGATCCCAGCTCACGGTAGCGCGCCAACACGTCCATTTCCCGGTTGTAGACGATGCGCGTGCCACCTTCGGCCATTCGCGCCGCGCCCACTTGGCGGGATACCTCGGCCCGACGTTTGATCAGACGCAGGATTTCCTCGTCGAGGTAGTCGATCTCGTCCCTGAGTTCCTCGACCGAACCGTTCTCGGCGGGCCACTCGGGGTCGGGGCTTTCGGCACCGGTTTGATCGCTGTCCACGGTCGCGCTCAACTCTTCCTCCGGGTCGTCGGTCCCGGAATCCGCCCCGGATGCGCCACCGCCCCGGGTTCGGAACTCCGGGGCATCGTTCTTGGAGCTTACACAGCTACGGACGCCGGAGTCCCGGGCCCGTAGAAAAACTGGCGGCTACGTGTAAGCACGCGGTCAGTCTGCCACAACGAACCGGGTCGCACCACCACTTCTTCACTGGTTCGAACGAGTGATGTCGGTGCGGTGTCCGGCCTCGGCTGCCCGTGGTACGCCGGTTCCGGAACGGTACTCTGAATTACCGATGAGCACCCTGTTCGACGCCGCAGCCGACGGTCCCGTCCGATCCGACGGGATGCCCCCTCCCGATGGCCGGGACGGCCCGGCGAGGGCCGCGCCGCTGCCCTCCAGCGAACAGCTGGTCTCGGAGCTGAATCCGCAGCAGTGCCGCGCGGTACTGCACAGCGGTACGCCACTGCTGGTGGTCGCCGGGGCCGGATCGGGCAAGACCAAGGTGCTCACCCACCGCATCGCGCACCTATTGGACCAGCGCGGTGTGCATCCGGGCCAGATCATGGCGATCACGTTCACCAACAAGGCCGCCACCGAGATGAAGGAACGGGTGGCCGAGCTCGTGGGCAGGCGCGCCAACGCGATGTGGGTATCCACCTTCCACTCGATGTGCGTGCGCATCCTCCGCCGTGAAGCGAGAACACTGGGGCTCTCGACCAATTTCTCGATCTACGACGCCGACGACTCCAGGCGGCTCGTCACGCTGGTGGCCAGGGACCTGGAACTGGACTCCAAGCGGTATCCGGTGCGCACGCTCGCGGCGCAGATCTCGAACCTGAAGAACGAACTCGTCGATCCGGAGACGGCCGCCGAACGTGTCGGCAGCGACCTGGAGCGCAAGGTCGCCGATGTCTACGCCGCCTACCAGCGTCGGCTGGCGGACTCCAACGCGATGGACTTCGACGACCTGATCATGCGTACGGTCTCGCTGCTGCGTGATCACCCGGCCGTGGCAGAGCACTACCGCCGCAGGTTCCGGCACATCATGGTCGACGAGTACCAGGACACCAACCACGCGCAGTACGCGCTGGTGCGTGAGCTGGTCGGTACCGAGTCGGACGCGAGCGAGGTCCCGCCCGCCGAACTGTGCGTGGTCGGTGACGCCGATCAGTCGATCTACGCCTTCCGCGGCGCCACGATCCGCAACATCGAGGAGTTCGAGCGGGACTACCCCGAGGCGGACACGATCGTGCTGGAGCAGAACTACCGCTCCACCCAGACGATCCTGTCGGCGGCCAACTCCGTGATCCGTTCCAACACCGGCCGCAGGGAGAAGCGGCTGTGGAGCGAGTCGGGCGAGGGGGAACCGCTCGTCGGTTACGTGGGCGACAACGAGCACGACGAGGCCGCGTTCGTGGCCGCCGAGATCGACCGGCTCGTGGACTCGGGAGAGGCCACCTTCAACGACATCGCCGTTTTCTATCGCACCAACAACCAGTCCCGGGTGTTCGAGGAAGTGTTCATCAGGCTGGGACTGCCGTACCGGGTCATCGGCGGGGTGCGGTTCTACGAGCGCCGTGAGGTCCGTGACGCGTTGGCCTACCTGCGGGTTCTGGACAATCCCGACGACACCGTCAGCCTGCGCCGAATCCTCAACGTCCCCAAGCGCGGGATCGGACAGCGTGCCGAGACGGTGCTCGCCGAGTACGCCGAGCAGGAGCGCATCTCGTTCGGTGCCGCGCTACGGCATGCGGCACGGGGCGAGATCGGGCAGCTCAACTCGCGTGCGGCCCGCGCCGTCGCCGGTTTCACCGAACTGCTCGACGAGTTGCGCGAGGTGGCCGCGAACAACGATGTGGCCGAGGTGCTGCGCACGTTGCTCGAACGCACCGGCTACCGGGGTGAGCTGGAGAGCAGCGAGGACCCGCAGGACGCCTCCCGGGTGGAGAACCTCGACGAGCTGATCAGCGTGGCCCGGGAGTTCGGCGACACGCGCCCGACCGGGGAGTCGGAGTCCACATCGGATGGTGCTTCCGGCGGCGGTGATTCGGACGGCGGTGATTCGAACGGCGAGGTTTCCGGCGAAGGTGACTCCGCGAACGCGGAACAGGACGACAACCCACTGCCCGACGACTCGATCGGTGCCTTTCTGGAACGCGTCTCGCTGGTGGCCGACGCCGACGCGTTGCCGGAGAACAGCGACGGCCTGGTCACGCTCATGACACTGCACACCGCGAAGGGACTGGAGTTCCCGGTCGTGTTCGCCACCGGCTGGGAGGACGGCGTCTTCCCCCACATGCGGGCGTTGGGGGACTCGCAGGAGCTGTCCGAGGAACGCAGGCTGGCTTACGTCGGTATCACCCGCGCCCGGCGACGGTTGTACCTCTCCCGCGCGTTGATGCGCTCCGCCTGGGGGCAGCCGGTCACCAATCCGGCCTCGCGGTTCATCACCGAGATTCCGCAACATCTCGTGGAGTGGCGCAAGCTGGAGCCGGAGCGTTCCGCACCACGCGAGCGTGGCGGCTGGGGCGGTCGCGGTGGTTCGGAGGCCGGGCCCGGAGGTCCCTCCGGGTCGGGTGATCGCGGTTCCCGCGGTGGTGGTGCGTCGAGCTGGAAGAACTCCGTTCCGATCAAGCTCGAGGTGGGCGACCGGGTCAACCACGACAAGTACGGGCTCGGCACGGTGCTCTCCACCGACGGTGAGGGGGCGCGCGCCACGGCCAACATCGATTTCGGCGACTCGGGCACCATCCGGCTCATGCTCATCGGCAGCGTGCCGCTGGTAAAGCTGTAGAACGTCCCGGACCTCGCGGTTCGGCCGCGAGGTCCGGGGTGAGACGGTTCAAGCCGTGTCACGACGCCGGTATCCGGCGACTCCGATCGCAGTCAGCAGTACCGCCGTGGCTGCCAGCACGAGCAGCGGTACCGGGGTGAACTCCTCGGTGGGCAGCGTCGGCACGTGGGCGAACGGCGAGAGGTCCGAGATCCGGTCCGGCACTCGCAGCAGCGGCCCGAACATCCCCACGAAGACGATCCCGGTCAGGACGAGCCAACTCAGGCCGGTGGCTTTGGGCAGCACCCCGAACAGCAGGGTCGAGAGCCCGGCCAGTACCCAGACCGCGGGCAGGTAGGCCAGCGCCGCCCCCAGTATTCGGACGACGTTGCTCGGGTCTCCGCTGGTTCCCGCGTAGACCAGCCCCGCGCCGAGCCCGGCCCCGCCCATCACCAGCACGCTGCCGCACAGCGTGGCCGCCAGACCGGACAGCGCCCAGCGCGACCGGCTCAGCGGGGTGCCACCCAGCAGGGGTTCCACCCGTCCGGCCGACTCCTCGGCACGCGGCAGCCCGGCGGACTGCAGCGCGAACCCACCGGCCACCATGCCCATCAGCGAGAGGTAGGTGGCGATCATCGTCTCGGCCGAGTCGGCTCCGCCCGCCTGCTCGAAGTAGCGCCGGGCCGTCTCGTTCTCCCGCGCGAACACCGCTGCCTGCTCACCTATCGCGCCCACGAACGCGCCGAACAGCACGAAACCGACCGTCCAGCCCGTCAGCACGCCGCGCTGCAGCCGCAGTGCCAGCGTGAACGGGCCGGACAGCAGTGCCGAGGCGGTCGCCCGACCGGAGCGACCCCGCACCAGCCCCGCTCCCTCGTCGCGCCGGGAACGCAGCAGAAACGCCCCGAGGAGCAGCAGCACCGTCAGCGCTACCCCGAGCAGCAGCGGCCAGCCGGTGCCGTCGACGTAGGCACGGGTGCGCTGTGACCAACCGACCGGGGAGAGCCAGGATAGTGTGCCGTCGCCCAGGTCGCCCGCGCCGCGCAGCGCGTAGCTCAGCGCGAGGAGCGAGGCCGCGGCCCCCACCGCCGCTCGGCCGTGCTCCATGAGCTGTGCGGTCACCGCCGTCACCGCGGTGAAGACCGTGCCCACCATGGCCAGCCCCGCCGCGAACAGCAGCGAACCCGCCGTGCTCAGCTCCGGCAGCACCACGGGCAGTGCGAAACCGAGCAGGGCGCCCAGCACCAGGTTCACGCCGATGACGGTGACCAGCGCCGCCGTGAGCGGGGCGTGCCTGCCGACCACTCCCGCGCGCAGCAACTCGGCCCGGCCGCTCTCCTCCTCGTGGCGGCTGTGCCGCACCAGCAGCAGGATGCTCATCAGTGCGATGAGCACCGCCGTCATCCCGCCCATCTCGTTGGCGACCATCGCGCCGAAGGTGTAGTCCTGTCGGCCGAAACCGGGTCCGGTCAGCACCACCGTGGCCGGGTTGTCCATCAGGGCGGCCCGTGCCTGCCGGTCGGCGGCGGAGTCGAGTGCCACCGGGAAGGTGGCCACGCTGCCCAGCAGGAACACCGCCACTCCGAGGATCCATGCCGGGATGCGTATCCGGTCCCTGCGAAGTATCAGCCGGATGAGCGCTCCCGTTCCGCGCAACGTGCTCATCGGTTCGCTCCTTCGGGGGTGGAGGTCTCCGACCGCTGCTCGTAGTGCCGCAGGAACAGCTCTTCCAGGGTGGGGGGCTGACTCGTCAGACTTCGGACCCCGACCGCGGTGAGTTCGCGCAGCACCCCGTCCAGGTGCGGGGTGTCCACCTCACAGCGCACGTGGGTGCCGGTGATCTCCAGGTCGTGCACGCCGGACAGCTCGGCCAACCCCTCCGGGGCCGCCGAGAGTTCCGCGGTGACCGAGGTGCGGGTCAGGTGCCGCAGTTCGGCCAGGGTGCCGGACTCCACGGTGCGCCCGGAGCGGACGATGGTCACCCGGTCGCAAAGCGCCTCGACCTCGGAGAGGATGTGGCTGGACAGCAGCACGGTGCGTCCCTCGCGCTGCTGTTGCCGAACGCACTCCCGGAAGGTCTCCTCCATCAACGGGTCCAGCCCCGAGGTCGGTTCGTCCAGCACGAGCAGCTCTGGTTCGGAGGCGAGTGCGGCCACCAGACCGACCTTCTGCCGGTTCCCCTTGGAGTAGGTACGTGCCTTCTTGCGCGGATCGAGGTCGAACCGGCGCAGCAGGTCCTCCTTGCGGTGCTGGTCGATGCCGCCGCGCAACCGGCCGAGCAGGTCGATGACCTCGCCGCCGGAGAGGTTCGGCCACAGCGTCACGTCGCCCGGAACGTAGGCGATGCGGCGGTGCAGCTCGGTGGCGTCGTGCCACGGGTCGCCGTCGAGCAGTCTCGCCTCGCCGGAGTCGGCGCGCAGCAGCCCGAGCAGGATCCGGATCGTGGTGGTCTTCCCCGCGCCGTTCGGGCCGAGGAAACCGTGCACCTCGCCGGTTCGCACGCTCAGGTCCAGCCCATCCAGCGCACGGGTCGGACCGAAGTTCTTGGTAAGGCCGGAGATCGTCACGGCCGTGGGGTCGGAGTTCAACGTGACTCCTTCGGAACGGATTCGGGCGGTTCGGCTGCCTTTCACAACCGCGGCGGATCGGAGTCCGCCGTACGTTCCCCCGCGCGGGAGGAGTACAGCCGCTTCACGCGGCGGTCCGCCCTGTCGGCTCCGGTGCTGGCGATCGTGCGTACCACGTTTTACACAGTACACAACGTTCATAAATCTGTGAACAGAATGAATCGTGCTGCCGGCTCCGTCCGGTTCCGCGTCCTGCCCGCCGGCGCGGAGCCGAATCGCGGAGTGGATGTCCGGCCGCGCCAGTGAGGCGGCCGGGATCGTGAGGCGGCCGGGATCGTGAGGCGGTCGACTTCGCGAGGCGGCGGCGGGATTCCCGGGGTTCGGAGTCGTTGCGATAGACTGTTTTCACGGAGCTGTGAAACTTAGCAAATGTATGAATCAGTCGCGCGAGTGATGCGTGGTACGAGTGCGGGAGGTCCCGGATGTCCGAGACAGCACCCGATCCCGCGCCGGAACCGGTGGACGCGACAGGCCGTGACGAGCAGGAGGTGGCTCGGTTCGTCGAGCGGTTCGCGCTCAACCTGACCGAGGCGGGGTTTCCCCGCATGCCCGCCCGTGTGTTCGCGCGGATGCTCGTCGATGACGACGGCTCGTGCACCGCGGCCGAACTGGCGAGCTCGTTGCGGGTGAGCGCCGCCGCCGTTTCCGGCGCGGTGCGTTACCTGATCCGCGTGGGGCTGCTGTCGCGCGAGCGTGAGCCCGGCAAGCGCCACGATCACTACCAGGTGCGCGACGACATGTGGTACGAGGCGTTCGCGCAGCGCGACGACCAGTTCCTGCAGTGGGAGGACACGCTCCGGGCGGGCACCGACACGCTCGGGCCGGACACCAGGGCGGGCGCGCGTCTCGACGAGACCCGCAGGTTCTTCGAGTTCCTGCGTGCCGAGCTACCCCGAATCATGACGAAGTGGCGACAGCAGAAATACGGCGACAACGCCCACTACGGTTAGTACCGCGACGGTTGGTACCGCGACGCCGGTTCGAACAGCAGCGTGCCTGCGTGCTCGACCAGTGTCCAGCCGTTCAGGACACGTGGAACCGCCGTTTCGGTAACAGGCATCCACTGCTGCCTGCCGGGGCGTACACCCGGATCAGGCGAGCAGGCGATCGGCTGGAAACGCTTCAGTCGGCGAGTCGGGCCGCGAGCCGGTCGGCAGCGCTGTTGGGCTCGCGACCGAGGAGCTCGGCCAGCAGGGGATCGGCTGCCGCGAAGTAGCCGGCGCGGCTGGCCTGGTACCAGGTGAGCATGAGCCGGGCCGCCTCCTCGGGGACTCCGCTCGTGATCTGGTCGGCGACCCACTGTTCGTCGTTCAGGACGGTGCGCTCGATGGTGCGGCCGGTCAGCTCGGAGGCGATCGTGGCGAAATCGTCGAAGGTGACGGCGACCGGCGCGGTGAGGGTGATCGGGCCGTCGAAGGAGCGGCCACCGGCGAGGATGACCGCGGTGGCCTCGGCTACGTCCGCACGATCGGTATACGGGACGGGACCGTCTTCCGGTCGGGCGATCTCCCCGGTCCGTCGCCACGGGCCTAGTACCTGATCGAGCGTGCCGTAGGCGCCATTGCGCAGCGCGGTCCAGGCGACTCCGGACTCGGCGAGGACGTCCTCGGTGGCGATGTGGATCTCCGACGGCCGGTACGGATTGCCGGGGACGGCGGCCTGCTGGCTCGTGTAGAGGATCCGCTGGGCGCCTGCGGCGACTGCGGCCTCGATGGCATTGCGATGCAGGCCGACCAAGTCGGCCGCCGGATCGTTGCCCGATACCAGCAGTACCTGCTCGGCACCGGCGAACGAGTGGCGCAGCGCGGCCGGATCCTCGTAGGAGCCCTGCCGCACACGGACGCCGCGATCGGTGAAATGCCGCGCCCCGGCGACGTCACGGACGCTGACGCCGATCCGGTCCGCGGGTACGCGCTCGAGGAGGTTCTCGACGGTGGCGCTACCCAACCCGCCGGTGGCACCGGTGACAACGATCATGCTTGTGGCCTCTTCCTGTCTGCCCACACCTTGTCCGCCCTGGTGGAGGACGGCGGCATAACTTGACCCTATGGGTCAGTTTATGCCTCGCAGGCAACGGTAGGTAAACTGACCCGGGGAGTCAAATTTCGATGCCGAGCGCCAGTGAGAGTCGGTGAGAACCTTGACCGGTGCGGTGCCATCGCAGCCACGGCTGCGGGCCGATGCCAGACGTAACTCCGAACAGATCCGGTCCGCCGCGATCGGTGCGTTCCAGGGACGGGGACTGACGGTGCCTCTGGAGGAGGTCGCCAGGGCCGCCGGGGTGAGTAAGGCCACGATCTTCAACCGGTTCGGCGGCCGGGTCGGCCTCATCGAGGCCGTCATCGAAGAGGTCGTCGCGACGGAGCTGTTCGCCGTCATCGATCACACGCGGACGATCGAGGACGTCGGCGAGCGGATCGCGTACTACCTCACCGCGCTCCGCGACCTCCAGTACCGCCAGCCCGCGGTCAACGACGTCCTGTTGCAGTCATACCCGCACTCGCGGCAGCTCATGGAGATCTGCCGAGTCGGGAGCGAGGTCAACGACGAGCTCGTCGCAGCGGGGCGGGAATCCGGCGCACTGCGGGCGGAGTTCACGGCGAGCGACCTGCACGCACTTGTCGTCGACAACGCCCTCGCCCTCAAACACGGCGGCCTGCCTGCCCGGGACGACTACGACCGCCGCACCACGTACCTCCTGGACGGGATCCGCGGGCACCAGCCCGCCGCGGACGGACGATGACGGTGTCCCCGTCCTGATGCGGGATTCCTGCCCTGATGCGGCGAACGGCTGTCGGACCGGTCAAGTGCCGTTGCGGACAACAACCACATCAGTCCTCGTGCGTGACCTGGTAGCCGGCACGTGAGTCGGAGCCTTGGGAGCGTTGGGCCGGCTCCCGGGTAGCGACCTACGTGGCGAGCGGCGCGGCGATTTCGCGAGAAATCGACGCCGGTACCGGCGAGAAGACCACGCGTGTTCGCGAGGAGCGGCGTCGCCCCTCGCGAACGGATCGCCGTGTTCCGTCCACAACGGACGGGAGTTTCGGTCAGCTGATGTAGACACCACGCTCGTTGAGCCAGGGCAACGGATTGATCTTCGTTCCGCTGGCGTTCCAGATCTCGAAGTGCAGATGGTCTCCGGTGGAGAAGCCACGGTTGCCCATCGTGGCGATCTGTTCACCGGCCTCGACGTGCTCGCCCACGTTCGCGGTGATGCTGTTGACGTGGCCGTACACGCTGATCGTGCCGTCGTTGTGCTGCACGCGCACCCACAGGCCGAAACCGCTGGCGGGGCCCGCCTCGATCACGGTTCCCTCCGCGACGGAGACGATCTTGGTGCCTTTGTCGTTGGCGATGTCGATCCCGTAGTGGGTGGTGCCCCAGCGGCCACCGAAACCGGAGCTGAACCTGCCGAGCGCGGGTGCGACGTAATCGGGTTGGCGAGCCTCGCGCAGCGCCTCCTCGCGTGCCTGCTCCACCCGCTGGCTCTTGGCGAGCTTGCGCACCTCGTCATTGGTGTCGGTGGTCCGTGCCACCGGCAGGATCTCGGGCGCCGGTACGGCACCGCCGACGCTGGCACCGTCGGAGCCCTTGTTCGTTCCACCGACTTCGGTCGTTCCGGTCTTGGAGCCGTCCGTGACCGAGCCCAACGACGCCGCCGCGTTCTGCCCGGAGGCCAGCGGGGTCTGGTCCTCCTGCGGGGTGTCGGACTGGTCCTGCTCGGCTGCCATGGCCTGGCCCGCGGCGGCGAAGGCACCCGCCGCGACGGCGGCGACCACGATCCGGCCCCGCAGTACCGACGGCGGGGTCGGGGTACGTTGTCGGCGCGGTTTATCCGATGTGGACTCTTCGTCCGAGGTGTGCTGTTGAACCGGGGTGTTGTGCTGACCGCCGGGGGAGCGGTGTCGAGTCAATGCTTGACCTTCCGTCTCGGGGAGCCGGATCACTGGGCCGGGCGGGGGACCCGGACTGGTCGGGGTTAACCGGGAAGTGTCCCTGTTCGTGATCTGACTGTGACAACGGACGTCGGGACATTAACCAAGGAACGCCCCTAGGGGCAAATCCCGATCTTGATATCGATTCCGTCCCGTTTTCCGATGCCGTGGAGCGGGTCGCCGCGGGACTTCCGGGACACCGGACTCGCTCCTTGGCGTGCGTGTCGCCGTTGCCTGCGATTTCGACGCCCGCCTCGGTGTCCGCCACGTGGCTCGCTTCCGGACACAGTGGACCTTCGGGGGTTGCCTCTCCGAAGCTTTCGGTGTCATAAGTCACATCGAATCATGTCCGTGCTGGGCTCTTGAAACCAGGTCTTACGGGTGACGGCTTCGCGAAAATGACACTTTCAGTGGTTGTTCAACCTCGTTGTGTCGCTTGTTCAGGTGAGTTGTCGTGTTCTTGAGCTAGTCTTTTCGATTTGTCCGTGTCCGCAGCGTTATTCGGGGTATGCCCCGGCCCCACGGCGGCGAGTTGCTAGCGTCGCGACGTGAACGCCCGTCCCGGCAGTGAAACCGGAGTCGAGTCCGGCGCCACCCCCGATCCCGAACGTGCGGACCGGCCGCCCCAGACGGCCACATCGGACGATTTCGCCCTCGGCGCGAACCCCCTTCCCGGGCTGCGGTTCGCCTGTCTGCTCGTTCTTCTCGGCGCGATCGCCTCCGGAACGGCACCGCTGTTCGGTGTCGTGAACCCCGCCGCGCCACCCGCCTATCCCTCCGTTGCTCCGCTGCTCGTGCTCGGCGTCCTGCCCGCCCTTACCGCGTTCGGCTTCCTGCGCGCGCGCAGGCCGGGCGCCGCGCGTGCGGTGCTGCTCGTCACGGCCGCCGTGGCCGTCGCCAGGGGAATCGGATCGGCGCAGCTTCTCGTCGAACCGGGGTTGTTGTCCCGGCCCGAACTGATGCTGCGGGAGAGCCTGCGACCGCTGGATCCGGCCCCCGGGACCTGGCTGCTGCTCTCCGGCTACGCCGTGGTGTTCCTCGCCGGGATACTGGCCCTTCGCACATCCACCGGTGAGACCTCGCGCGCCGCGAGTGGCGCTAGTGGTGGCAGACAGCCGCTGTTCGTGCTCGTGCTGTGCTTCGCCGCGCTCGGAGCGGCGGGGGCGCTGCCGGCCGCGTTCCGTTCGCTCGACCCGTTCGTGGTCTCCCACGGGCTGTTGAGCGCTCCACCACTGGTGTTCGCGGGTGATCTGCTGCTCGCCGTCGTGATCCCTGTCGCCGCCGGACTCGCGGTGAGCTCGGCGGAACCCGAGGTCGGTCGGGGCGGCCTCGTCGGCCTGGCGGTGAACCTGGCGGGAACCACGGTGCCGGTGCTGTTGGCAGTGCTGTCGGACTCCGAGCTGCTGATCGGGTGGGGAATCGGCTTCGCTCTGGTGGCACTGGTCGGACTCGGCGCGTTGTCGATTCCGGTGGGGCGAACCGTCGCACGGTCGGAAGAAAGCCCCTCCGAGATCTCGTTACCCGCCCACACCGGGCTCGCCGTGCTGACCGGGGCCCTTGGCGCGCTCGGTGGGGCGTTCGCGGTCGTCGCGGCGCTGGTGCCGCAGTTACGTGCCCCGGAACGCGTGATCGGTTTCGGGGACAACTACAACCTGCTGCCGTTGCTGCTGGCCGGGATCGTGCAGTTATCGCTCAGCCTGCCGCTGCTGCGCCCCGGTCTGGTCGCCCCGCGCCCCGTGCTCGGTACCGCCTGGGCGATCCTCCCGTTGACCGCCGCCGCGGACCTGGACACCGTGCTGCGGTTCGCCGGTGGCACCCGGCTGGAACTCGTGCCCTACGGCGTGTGGTGCACCGTCGTCGCCGTGGTGCTCACCTGTTGCGCGGCGGTGTCCGCCGCCGTCACGGGTGCCATCGAGCGCGACGAGGTGGATCTCAGCGACATCACCCCCAGCCGTTCGCTGCTGCCGCCCACAGCGCTCACCGGCCTGCTGGTCGTGGCGGCCTTCGGCTTCCCGGTGTTCCGCACGCCCGACCACGTCTCACCGGGGTTGTTCAACGGATTCGGCATCGCTTCGTGGGGGTTGCTCACCGCGCTGCTCGTGGTGCTGGCCGCCCTCGTGCTGGTGCCGGTCTCCCGAGGGAAGCGGGCCGCGGCACTGCTGGCGGGATGCGCGGTGGTGCTGTCCTTCCGCGCGTCGCTGGCGCCGCTCGCGGCCCCCGCCATGACCGAGGGCTTCTCGCTCGGTTTCGGCTTCTGGAGCGCGCTGGGGGCCGTGGTGGCCGCTGCCGCCACGGCGGTGCTGGCCGCCCGCCCCACCGGATGATGTGAGTTTGACCGCTCTGACGACGGTGTCGGGGGTGAACACGGCGGAAATCGCCGGTTTCGGGACCGTTCCGCGTGAGCGAGTTCACCGGGTGCGCCGCCCCGATCGTTCTCGCAGGTCGATATGGTTACCGGAGTCCGACACCGACGTCGCAGGAGAGTCGCGTGGACCTGTACGAGTACCAGGCGAAGGAGATCTTCGCCTCCCACGGAATACCGACACTGCCCGGTTCCGTGGCCACCGATCCCAACGGGGCCAAGGCAGTGGCGGAAGAACTCGGCGGACCTGTCGTCGTCAAGGCGCAGGTCAAGGCCGGGGGGCGGGGTAAGGCCGGCGGTGTCAAGCTGGCCGAGAACCCGGACGAGGCCCGAACCAAGGCGGAAGCGATTCTCGGGCTCGACATCAAGGGCCACACCACCCGCCGAGTGCTGGTCACCGAGGCCTCCGACATAGCCGACGAGTACTACCTCTCGTTCCTGCTGGACCGTGCCAATCGCAACTTCCTGGCGATGGCTTCGGTCGAAGGCGGCATGGAGATCGAGGAAGTAGCGGCTACCAAGCCCGAGGCACTGGCCAGGATCCCCATCGACCCGATCGAGGGTGTGGACCAGGCCAAGGCGCGGGAGATCGTCGAAGCCGCGAAGTTCCCGGCCGAGATCGCCGACCAGGTCAGCGACATCGTGGTCCAGCTCTGGGAGGCGTTCGTCGCCGAGGACGCCACGCTGTTCGAGATCAACCCGCTGGTCAAGGATCCGCAGGGCAAGGTCATCGCGCTCGACGGCAAGGTCGCGGTCGACGACAACGCCTCGTTCCGGCAGTCCAAGCAGGCGGAGTACGTCGACGAGGGCGCCGAGGACCCGCTGGAGGCCAAGGCCAAGGCCAAGGACCTCAACTACGTCAAGCTCGACGGGCAGGTCGGCATCATCGGTAACGGTGCCGGTCTCGTGATGTCCACCTTGGACGTGGTTGCCTACGCGGGCGCCGATCACGACAACGTCAAGCCCGCCAACTTCCTCGACATCGGCGGTGGAGCCTCCGCCGAGGTCATGGCGGCCGGGCTGGACGTCATCCTGGGCGACCCGGACGTGAAGTCCGTCTTCGTCAACGTCTTCGGCGGTATCACCGCCTGTGACGCGGTCGCCAACGGAATCGTCCAGGCGCTGAAGATGCTCGGCGACGAGGCCACCAAACCGTTGGTGGTCCGCCTCGACGGCAACAACGTCGAGGAGGGCAGGCGAATTCTCGCCGAGGCCGACCACCCGCTGGTCACGTTGGTCGACACCATGGACGGCGCGGCCGACAAGGCCGCCGAGCTGGCTGCGGGCAAATAAGGGGCGATCCGCTGTGTCAATTTTCCTCAACGAGAACAGTAAGGTCATCGTCCAGGGCATCACCGGTTCGGAGGGCACCAAGCACACCGCTCGGATGCTGCGTTCCGGTACGAACATCGTCGGCGGCGTCAACGCCCGCAAGGCCGGGCAGTCCGTCGAGATCGAGGGCAATCAGCTGCCGGTGTTCGGAAGCGTCGAAGAGGCGATGAAGGAGACCGGCGCCGACGTGTCGGTGGTGTTCGTACCGCCGAAGTTCGCCAAGGACGCCGTGATCGAGGCGATCGACGCCGAGATCGGGCTCGCGGTGGTCATCACCGAGGGGATCCCGGTGCACGACTCCGCCTACTTCTGGGCGCACGCCAATGCCACCGGCAACCGGACCCGCATCGTCGGGCCGAACTGCCCGGGCGTGATCTCTCCGGGCAAGTCCAACTCGGGAATCATCCCCGCGGACATCACCGCCGGCGGCAAGATCGGTCTGGTGTCGAAGTCCGGCACGCTGACCTACCAGATGATGTACGAGCTGCGTGACATCGGTTTCTCCACCTGCGTCGGCATCGGCGGCGACCCCGTCATCGGGACCACCCACATCGACGCGCTGCGCGCGTTCGAGGACGACCCCGAGACCGAGGCCGTGGTGATGATCGGCGAGATCGGTGGTGACGCCGAGGAGCGCGCGGCCGAGTACATCAAGGCCAACATCAGCAAGCCGGTCGTCGGTTACGTCGCGGGCTTCACCGCCCCCGAGGGCAAGACGATGGGTCACGCCGGTGCGATCGTGTCCGGTTCCTCCGGTACGGCCCAGGCCAAAAAGGAGGCCCTCGAGGCCGCCGGGGTCAAGGTCGGCAAGACGCCGAGCGAGACCGCCAAGCTCATGCGCTCGATCATCAACGGCTGATCGACCCGCGCTACGGCAGGCCGCTTCCGCCCGGTTTCCGTTCCAGGGGACCGGGCGGAAGTCTTTCCGCACCGGGCCGCCCCCGGTGGTGTGCCGCGCTCGTGACGGTCAGGACGCGATTCGGTAACGTCGAACTCCCGCGCTCCGCCGCCACTTCTTCGCGTCGGGCGATTCGCAAGCGGAGCCGGTTCGCACGATTCCCGGTCAGGATGGAGTTCCCATGTCCGCGCCCTATCCGCCGCCCCAGCAACCGGCGCAGCCGGGTGGAGCCGGTGGCTCCCAGCTGGACGCGAAGTCGATTCTCGCCCTCGCGGCGGCAGGTATCGGAGCGCTCGGCTGGATCCTCGGTTTCTTCGCACCCGCGATGAACTCGCTGCTCGGCGGGCTTCCCGGCCTGGGCTTCGTCATGGTGGCGCTGCTCGCGGCCATGCGGTTCTTACCCAAGGGGCCGAACGTGCTGTTCGTCGCGGCCCCGCTGGCCGGTTACACGGCGCTGTCGATGCTGCAGAACGTCATAGTCGCCGGGGTGTCGGGTTCGAGCGGTTCCATCGCCGGCTGGGGCATCGTGTTCATGCTGCTGTCGTTGCTGCAGGCGGCGGCGGTGATCGCGTTGCTGCTGCTGGAGCAGGAGATCGTCACCGCACCCTCGTTCGGCAGGGGAGCGACGCAGGCCGCTACGCAGCAGGTGCAGCCGTCGTATCCGGGACAGCAACCCGGACCCTACGGTGCCGCACATCCCCAACCCGGCCAGCCACAACCGGGCCAACCGCAGCCCGGTCAACCGCAGCCCGGCCAACCGCAGCCCGGTCAACCCCAGGCGGGTGGTTGGAACCCGCAGAGCGGCCCGCAACCTGGTTACCCGGCGCAGCCGTACACCGGTCCGCAGCCGCAGCAGGGCCAGCCGCCACAACCTGGCCAGCCCCAGCCCGGCCAGCCGCAATCCGGCCAACCCCAGCCCGGTTGGAACTCACAGCAGGCGGGTGGTTTCGTTCCGGGGCAGCCGCCCCAGCAGCCCGCACAACCCTATTCCCAGCCGCCGCAGGGTGGGTCCGCTTCGCAGGAGAACCCGGCTCAGCCCGGTTCGTTCGCGCAGGCCAATCCCCACGAGCAGCCCTCCCAGCCTGGTCAGGAGCACTCCGGGCAGGCTCAGCAGGAACAGTGGGGTGACACCAACGGTGGGCCGCAGGGGACGCAGCAGATGCCGCACCCAAACCAGAATCCTCCTTCGTGAGCAGCGGTTGGTTTCTCGCCGCCCGCCGGTAGGGTCTCGGCGGGCGGTGACCCGCGAGTGCTCGTGACTCGCGGCAGTCGCCCGAAAGAGTGAGCAAGCGGCGCGTCGTGACTTCGAGAGACCCGGCACGCTGTCACATTCGACCGCGTGACGGCACTCGAGTCCCCCACGGTCGAAACCGCCGAGTCCTCGACTCGGCAGTGGTGCCGCGCGATCAGCGGGGCACTCCTCTCCGCGCTTTCGGTGATACTGACCTGCTACCTGCTCGTCGCCGCGTTGCTGGCGTTCGTGGTTTCCACGGCCGCGGACGCCGAGTTCGTCCCGGCCGGTGTGCTGCTGGCGGCGATTCCCGGGTGGTTGGCCGCGTTCCAGGTGCCACTGCTGATCACCGGAGCTCCGCTCAGCGCGTTACCGCTGTTACCGACCCTGCTCTGCGTTCTGCTCGTCTCCCGCGCATCGCGTCGGGTGGCGCGGCGCAACCGGCTGCGCAAACCGGAGCAGGCGCTGCCGGTGGTGCTGGTCATGTCGCTGAGCCATGCGGTGTTCGGCATGGTGCTGGCGATCGCGCTGACCGGAACGCAGGTTCCGGTGCAGGCCCGTCCTTGGCAGGCGTTCTGTTGCTGCGGCCTGCTCGCCGCCTGTGCCGCCACCGTGGGGCTCGCCGACCGTTGTGGAATGCTCTACCAACTCTGGCAGTACGTCCCGTCCGGCGCCTGGCGTGCCGTGCGCAAGGGACTGCTGGGTACCGCCGCTGTGATCGGCACCGGAGCGGCGGTGTGCGGGGCGGCCGTGCTGCTCGCACTGCCGCGGTTGTACGAGCGGTCGGTCGAGCTGGCCGGCCTCGGGGACGCCGCGGGTGCCGTGCTGCTCGCGTTGCTGTACCTGCCGAACGCCATCCTGGGGTGCTGGGCGTTCGTTACCGGAACCGGTGTTTCGTTCGGTGCCTCGGTGAGCACGCCGTTCCGAACGGCGACGGACGCGTTGCCACCCGAACTGCCGGTGTTCGCCGTCGTTCCGCCGTCCGGGCTGCCGAGCTGGACGCCCGTGGTCTTCCTCCTACCAGTGGCGCTGGGTGTGCTGCTAGGGCACAGCTGCAGGAACCTGGCCGAGCGGAGCCGGGACAGGCAACACCTGGTGCTGCTGGCCGTACTGGTCACCACACTGGTGGTCTCGGTGCCCGCTGTGCTCTCCGGAGGCCGCTTCGGCGGCGAGTACGGTCCGCTCTCACTGCGTCCGTTGTCGTTGGCCGCCACCACCTTCGCCTGGTTGGCGGTCCCTGCCCTGGTGACCTCCCGGCTGGTCGGACGACGTGACACCGACCTCGTCGACGACGCCGATCTTTCGTCCGGCTCCGGGACCGACGCGTGGCTCGTCGAGGCGGATTCGAAGACCGGCGGGGATCCGGCCGCTGAGGACCCGACCGCCGAGGACTCGACCGCCGAGGACTCGACCGGTGGGGACCCGACCGCCGAGGACGAACGGTTCCCGGACGGCGAGCAAGCGGAGGACGGCGGGGAGATCGCCGAATCCGCCGCTGATGATCCCGGAACTTCGTCCGAACCGTGGGTACCGGAGCAGCGGGAGGACCAGTGGCAGGACTTCCCACGACAGGAGGGGGAGCTGCTCGAAGCCGAGGGACAGCGGGAGCGGGAGCTTTCCGCGCTGTCCTCCCAGCAGTCGGGATGACCGGAACTCCGGCTCGCTTCCGGACGGCCTGCGACGAAACCCCAGTTCAAGGCAGAACGGAACGCGTTCCGGGGTGCCGGTGGTGTCGCTGTTCGCACGGCTGTGCACAACTCGTGCTCGAATCCTGAGTGCTGAGCCACTCGTATCGGGACCTGCCGGTCGTGATCGTGGGCGGTGCGCCTAGTCTGCGGGTGACATTTCGTCAGCGCGACATCCATCAGGCCGTCATCAGGAGTGCACACTGAGCTCCCCACTCCCAACCGCCGCGGAACACGACAGTTCGACGGAAACACAGTCCCCGGTCAGAAGTTTCCGACCGTCGAGGCCAGTGCGCGTGGTCGTGCTGGTCTCCGGATCCGGCAGTCTGCTGCAGGCGCTGCTGGACGCCACCGCCGATCCGGACTATCCCGTTCGGATCGTGGCTGTGGGGGCGGACCGCCCCGGTATCACGGGATCGCAGCGTGCCGAGAGTGCCGGAATCCCCACCTTCACCTGTCGACTCCCGGAGTTCTCGAGTCGCGAGGACTGGGATCGGGCACTGGCCGAGGAGTGCGCCGCTCACGAGCCGGATCTCGTGGTCTCCGCGGGGTTCATGAAACTCGTCGGCCCCGAGTTCCTGGCTCGGTTCGGCGGACGCTACCTCAACAGTCACCCGGCGCTGTTGCCGTCGTTCCCGGGAATGCACGGGGTGCGGGACGCACTGGACTACGGCGTCCGGGTGACCGGCTGTACCCTCTTCGTCGTCGACGAGGGGGTGGATACCGGTCCGATCCTGGCGCAGCAGGCGGTCGAGGTGTTGCCCGATGACGATGAGGAGAGCCTGCACGAGCGGATCAAGGCCGTGGAGCGGCGAACGCTGGTGCGAACGCTGGAACGGCTGGCAGTGCACGGTTGGACCGTGCGGGGACGAAAGGTGAGTATCGGGGTGACCGCTAACTCGGGGCGACAACGGCGTGCCGTGCATCGCGCGTTGATCGGTGTTTCGGACAAGGCCGGCCTGCTTGAGCTGGCCACGGGGCTGCACGCGGCCGGTGTGGAGATCGTCTCCACCGGCGGCACCGCGCGGACCATCTCGGCAGCCGGGGTTCCGGTTACGCCGGTGGAGGAGCTCACCGGTTTTCCGGAGGCCCTGGACGGCCGCGTGAAAACCCTGCACCCCAGGGTGCACGCCGGGCTGCTGGCCGATCAGCGCAAGCAGGAGCACGTCGAACAGCTCGCCGAGCTCGACATCGCCGCCTTCGATCTGCTGGTGGTCAACCTCTATCCGTTCAACCGCACGGTCGCCTCCGGCGCGGAGCCGGAGGAGGTAGTGGAGAACATCGACATCGGTGGCCCGGCGATGGTGCGGGCAGCGGCCAAGAACCACGCGAACACGACCGTGGTGGTCGATCCGAACAACTACGAGTGGGTGGTCGAGCGGGTTCGCGCGGGCGGTTTCGACGAGACGGAGCGCGCCGAGCTCGCGGCAGCCGCGTTCCGGCACACCGCCTCCTACGACGTAGCCGTCGCCGGCTGGATGACCGGCCGCACCGCCCCCGAGGGCGAGACCTTCCCCGGCTGGGCTGGTGAGACGTGGGAACGCCGCAGCGCGTTGCGTTACGGCGAGAACCCGCACCAGCCCGCGGCACTGTACGTCTCGGGTGGCGAGGCCGTCGGGCTCGCCGCCGCGGCGCAGTTGCACGGCAAGGAGATGTCCTACAACAACTACGTGGACGCCGACGCGGCGTGGCGCGCCGCCCACGATCACCGGCGGACCTGCGTGGCGGTGGTCAAGCACGCCAATCCGTGCGGTATCGCGGTTTCCGACGCGGGTGATGTGGCCGAGGCGCACCGCAAGGCGCACCAGTGCGACCCCGTCAGCGCCTTCGGTGGTGTGATCGCCAGCAACCGGGAGGTCTCGGTGGGCATGGCCGAGCAGATCGCCGAGGTCTTCACCGAGGTGGTGGTCGCTCCCGGCTACGCCGAGGGCGCCCTCGAAGTGCTGCAGCGCAAGAAGAACGTGCGCATCCTGACCGCGCAGCCGCCGCAGTCGGGGCGTGTCGAGATGCGGGCCATCTCGGGCGGACTGCTGATGCAGGGAGCCGACGAGATCGACGCCGACGGCGACGACCCGTCGAACTGGACACTCGCCTGCGGGGACCCCGTCGACGAGGCCACGCTGCGGGATCTGGAGTTCGCCTGGCGCACCTGTCGAGCGGTCAAGTCGAACGCCATCCTGCTGGCCGACGACGAGGCCACGGTCGGTGTCGGGATGGGACAGGTCAACCGGGTGGACTCGGCTCGGCTGGCGGTTTCCCGCTCCGGGGAACGCGCCGCCGGTTCGGTGGCGGCCTCGGACGCGTTCTTCCCGTTCCCCGATGGCCTCCAGGTGCTGCTGGACGCCGGGGTGCGTGCGGTCGTGCAGCCGGGTGGTTCGGTGCGGGACGAGGAGGTCACCGAGGCGGCCCGGGCCGCGGGTGTTCCGCTGTACCTGACCGGGACCAGGCACTTCGCGCACTGACGCGTCCCTTTCCTCCGCCGCTGTCGGGACCTGGTCAGCACCGGGGTCGAGCCGGTCCCGACAGCGCCGAGGGGCGAGAACTCGGAGGTCGTCGAACTCGTCCGGAGCGGAACCCGTTCCTCGGCCCGAGCTCGCTCTCGCCCGCTCTCGCGGCCGTTCCCGACGGAATCGGGATTTTCCGAAGTCGAAACCGCCGCTGTCAGGATGTGCCGGCCCCCTGGAGCCAGACGTGCCAGGGCTGGGCGGCGACCCACCGGGCGATCGGTGTCGTGCTGATCCCGAGCTCGCGTCGCACGGTGTCGTGATCGGCGACGAACAGCTCCGTATCCGGTTCCCCGGCCAGCCAGTGGTAGATACCACCGACGCCGGAAGCGGCTTCCGGGCCGATCACCCGGCCGAGCCTGCTCTCGAACTCGCCGACCTCCTGCGGCCGGAAGGCGATCGGTCGGCCCATTCCCCTGGAGAACTCCTCGGCGAGCTCGGCACCGGTGACCGCTTCCGGTCCGCCGATGCGCAGCGTGGCTCGCTCCAGGCCCTCGCGGTGCAGCGCGGCGACCGTGGCCGCGGCGAGGTCGTCGTGCGACAGCCAGGAGACCCGCAGGTCGGCGGGAAGCGGATAGGACAGTACGCCCTCCTCGGCCAGTTCGGGACCGTTCCAGGGGCTGAACGTGTTGTCCAGGTACACCGGCGGACGCAGGGTGACCACGGGTAGTCCGCTGTCGCGGAGGATCGCCTCCGCGATCCGCCTGGTGTCGTAGGCCGCGTACGAGGTGTCGGTGTCCGGAACCGGGGTGTTGGTGTTGTAGACCAGCCGACGGACGTTCGCCTCGCGGGCCGCTGTCACGACGTTGTGCGCGTAGGTCTCGATCAGTCGTGCGTCGAAGTGCAGCGGGAGTTGCACCACGGCGTGGGTGACGTCGCGGAAGGCCTCGCGGACACTGTCCGGATCGGCCAGATCGCCGTGGACGGTTGCCGGTTCGGGAGCTCCCGGAGCCGGCGTGCCCGTGCCCCGTGCGAAACCGCGAACCCGGTGGCCCGCTGTCAGCAGCGCCCGCGCCACGGCGGCTCCCTGGAAGCCGCTGGAACCGATCACCAGGTAGTTGTCCGATTCGGGCATGTTCCTCCCGCCTTCCGGTGCCGCTCTCGTCGCTCGTGCGGTGCGATGCACGTCGTGCCGTACTCCATACCCTCTTCCGGCGCGGAAAACCAGGCTCTCCGGGCCGCACACCCGACGGCTCCACTTTCGACCGCCGCGCGCTCGACGGCCGCACGATCGAACAGGCTGTTCGATCACCTGTTCGAATGAACGTATTGACGTGGTGCTTCGGGCGCGGTTTACTGGAGCCGTTCGAACAGGGGTTCGATCGCGGGGTGATTCCAACGTGGTCGGTTCGAACGCGGTGACGGGTGGCCGGCGTCGGGGGTCGGCCACCGCCACGACGCGGTGTCGTGTTTCGACACGAGGCGAGCGGAACGCCTCCCTCGCGTGACCGCGGTGCCGGGCAGCGGGAGCCCGGTGCGTGCACGCGAGAGCTCGTCTCCGTCGGGGTGTCGCCGTTCCGCGGGGCGGATCGTCACGACTGCCGGGGTGTTCGTGGCGATCCGTCCACAGCGGACGTTCTTCTCTCTTCGCGTCTCCGCGCGGGGCCCGTGCCGAACTCGTCTCGGCCGCGGGGAGTACATCGGGGTGGCCACACCGCACCAAATCGGGTGTGTTTTTCCCCACTTCGTCGGTAGTCCTGTCGCCGTTCCGGGCGCCGTGGGTGGTCGCCCACACCGTGGTTCCGGGTGTTTCGCGCGAGCCGTCGATGCCGTTCCCGCCGTCGAGCGATCGCTGAACTCCCCTTCGCGGCTCGTACGACAGCGCCACGATCGCGCTTCCCACGCGGCACGACAGTATCCTGCGCTGCGGATATCGCGTGATTCCGCATGATCGTCCGGTCTGTCGGAGTTGTCGACCGTTTCGATCGATCGGTGTCGCTCCCAGCGGTGGCCGGTCCGCCGCGCGAGTGTGTCGCACCGCGCCGAACCGGGCGCGTCCGGCAATTACCATCCAAGCGTGGCCGAAGGCGACTCCAAGGAACATCCGGAGCCGAGTTTCGAGATCGGCAAGGACGGGCTGGGCGGCATAGTCGTGGGACTCGACGGCAGCCCGGCGAGTTTTCACGCCGCCGCCTGGGCGGCCGGGCTGGCACGGCGGGAACGGGCTCGTCTGGTGCTCGTCTACGTCGAGGCGGTCGGCGGAGTCGCCTACTGGTCACCTATGGGGGTGGCGGTGGCCAGCGAAGCCGCCGAAGGACTCGTGGAGGATCTCAAGCAGGAGATCGTCAACCATCTGAAGTGGGTCGACATCGACTGGGACTTCGTGCACCACCGCGGCGATCCCGCCGTCGGCCTGGAGCAGGTGGCCGAGCAGTACCGGGCCGACCTCATCGTGGTGGGCCGTTCCCGCAGACGCGGTGGTCTGCTGGGCACCGTGCCGGCCACGCTGGTCGTGGAGGCCGTGCGGCCGGTGGTCGTCGTTCCCTGAGCGGAGTCCCCCGGTCGGGTTCTCGTACTACGCGCTTGGCGGAACCTCCCGCGGGCTCTCGCTCCGGGAGACCCGACCTCGGGTAGCGATCCGGTCGCCCGGACCACGGGCTCCGTGGATCGGGCGACCGGACGCGCTGTCACACCGCGTGAACCGCGGCGTCAGCCTTCCATCGGAGGCAGTGCGGCCTCGTTGCCCTGCAGCGCTACCAGCGTGCCGTCGCCGAGCAGCTCGTTGACCGAGACGGGCAGCACGTAGGCCGTTCCACCGCCGGGCTGTTCGAACCACGGCACAGCGGTTCCGGACAGCACCTGCACGGGACGCTGCACCCGGTAGGCGAAGTAGTTCCGGGTAGCCCACTGCGGCGGCAGCGAACGCTGGTTGTAGGGCGTGCGGATCGCGTACGTGACGTTGCCGTCCGGATCGCCGAACCGGTCCAGCTCGGTCCCCGGCTGCAGCACCGTGTTCTGCCTGCTCCGGTAAAGGGTCAGCGGCGGCTCGCCGCGCAACGGCTGGATCGGCTGATCCGTTCCGGGACGCCCCTGCTGTGCCGCGCCCGCCTGGGACTGTCCACCGGGGACCTGCCCGTTCGGCGGTGCCTGTGGTTGCCCACCGGGCGGTTGCCCACCGGGGATCTGGCCGTTGGGCGGTTGGCCGTGCCCACCGGCGACGGGCTGGCCCATCGCTCCACCGGGGACACCGGGTTGTTGCGGTCGCGGGGGGTTCGGAGCTCCCGGTGGTGGCGGGGATCCTCCCGGCGGCATCGGACTCGGACGCTGTCCCTCCTGGCCGGGTGCGCCCTGGTTCGGCTGCGGTGCCGACGGCGGTCCCGCCGGGTACTGCGGAGGCTCGGCCTGGCCGGAGTGGCCGGGCTGTCCCGGAGCGCCGGGCTGTGGGGCGGGGCCGGGCTGGTCGGAGCGAGGAGGACGCTTCGGCAACGGCGGGGGCATCTGCCCCGGCGGTGGGGTCGCGCCGGGATCCCCTTCGCCGGTGGGTGTCTCCCCGACGGGGGGCTCCGTCGCCGGGTGCGAGGGCTCCTCCTCCGACGGTGGTGCCGGTGCCTCCGCTGCCGAATCCGCCGCGGGTTCGTGCGGTTCGTCCTGCCACTGCTCGGTGGCGGTGAACAGGAAGTTGCCCTCCTGAGCCGTCGCGCTCCCACTCTCCGTACCGGAGGCGCGCCTGGGGAGATCGCCGAGCGGCCCGGGCTCCGCCTGTCGCGACTCGTCCGCCACCGCGTGATCGGTCACGGCCGGTTCGGCGGAGATTCCATCGGTGGAAAGCGGCGTGTCGGAGTCGAGTGGCGTCGCCGGGGACAGTGGCTGATCGACAGTACCCGCCGCTGTTCCCTCCGGCGCGGTCTCTTCCGGCGCGGTCTCCTCGGGAGCCGTCTCCGCCACCGCTGTCTTCTCCGGCGCGGCCGGCGCCCCGGTTTCCGGCGCCGAACCCGTCAGCTCGTCGGTCTCGTTGAGCAGCAGACTTCCCAGCAGGTAGGCGCAGGCCTGCTCCGGTCGCGCGAACCGCATCGGCTCGTCGTTCGTCCCGGGCGGTGTCACCACCCAGTCAGCGCCCTCGTCGTAGAGCGACCACACCGACTCGGAACGCTGCCCCAGCCGGTACTCCTCCGTGTCCAGCCCGAGTTCGTCGAGTCGCTGCCGAAGCTGACCGAAGATGATCTCGGGGTTCTCCTCGGACTCGTCGGTCATGCCGTGCCGGGAAGCGGTGACCGCCTCGCCGAACGGGTCCGGCTCCGACTGTTGCTCGCTGCCGTACTCGCCGGTGAGTTCGTCGCCGGTGAGTTCGTCGTCGGTGAGGTTCCCGCTGTCGAGGTTCCCGCTGTCGAGGTCGGCCTCGTGCTCCCGTTGTTCGGGGGAGTCGTCGCGCTCGAACGGCGTTCCGTTGTTCGGCTCCGGCATGGCGGGCACGTGCGTCCCGGCGTTCGGATCCCCCAGCACCGGGTAGTCGTACAGCCCCGCGCCCTCGCCGTGCACCGGGTGTTCGCCGAAGGACGACTCCGGTGGGCGTGGGTCTTCGGCAGGCATCGCCGTCACGGCCTCGGTGGAGCCGGTCGGGCGGTCGTCGGCCGCTTCGCCGAGCCGCTGTTCGTAGCCGAGATCCTGCTCAGCGGTGTCGAACTCCGCAGCCTGCTCGGCCTCTTCGGCCGCGCGTGCGGCTTCCTCCGCCGCCTCCATCACACCGGGTGCCAGCTCCCCGAACCGGAAACCGTTGGAGCGGATGTGCTGCAGCAGCTCGGGTTGCGGCGGCACGCCGTACTGCGACAGATAGTAGGGAACCTCGGTGGGCCACACCCAGGAACCGTCGCTGTGCCAGCTGTCCGGGATCGCCTCCGGCCGGTTCGGGTCCAACCGGTCGGCGATGTTGTACTCGGCCGCCAGCACGATCGGGGCGTTCTCCAGGTAACGCCGCAGCGGCTCGCTCTCCTGGGGGGCGAGCGGTGGCCTGTCGTGCACCAGCGGTCGCCCCTGTTCGTCGACGTCGTCGAACACGCGGGCCACGGTCAGGCCGGGATGCTCGGCCGGTTCGTCCCCGACTCCGGCGGTTTCCGCGCCCGGTGGTGGCGGCGTGGGGGAGTCCGGCTCGTTCGGCGGTACCTGCTGCTCGCCTGCCGCGGTGTCCGCGTTCGCGGGGCGCCCCAGCCTGGCGTTCATCCAGTCCGGGATGTTGTCCTCGGAGCGCGGGTAGCGGTTCAGTTCGTCGACGTAGGCCTCGGCGGGCAGCGGCTGCTGCCACTGGGGCTCCTCGTCGAAGTTGATGTCGATGCGGTAGCTCGACGGACGCTCCACTGTGTACAGTGCGCTGAGCCAGGTGCCGACGTCGGGCCGGTACATGCCCTCGCGGAGATGCCCGAAGATCCCGTTGAGTTCCTCCGGCGGCTCCCACGCTCGGCTATCGCCGTCCTGCAGGGTCACTTCCGCGAGCAGGTCGTGGTACTCACCCGTGGCGCGGTATTCCACGGTTATCTGCTGCCAGTCCTCGGGGGCCTCCTGTAGCAGCAGGACCCCGATCCTGCGTGCTATTTGTTCCTGCTCTTCCGGGCTGATCGCTGTCGGGCGCGACATGGGTGTCATCCTCCCCCTCTCAACCGGGCCCTCCGACTCCACCCCACCTCGACGTTACTCGATCGGCCCCTGACGATGTCCCCCGGTTCCGGTGTTTCGCCTGGTCGGGTCGAGCGGCTTGCCGTGCGGTCCCGGTGCGGATTTCCGTCTCCCGTGTCCGTTGCCGCGCAACGCATCCGGTCCGCTCGGGAACGGAACGACGGCCTTCCGGCCGGGGTGCGAGCTCGGTGAACAGCGATGCGCGCCCAGTCGTTGGTGGACATTCTTCCCGACGGGACCGCGGTGCGCGATTCCCGATCCCTCCCCGTGTTCGATGCCGCGGCGGCCGGATCAGTCACAGCGGCGGGTCCCTCGTCCGGTGGCCGGATACGGTCGTTTCCGTGCCTACCGAAACAACCGCCGGTTCCCCCGCTCGCGGGAGGCGGATGCTGCCCCGCGTGTTCGGTTTGCTCGGCGCGGCGGGCGTGGGGTTCCTGCTCGCCTCGCAGTCCCGAGTGAACGGAGTCCTCGGCACCCGCTTGGAGGACGCGCTGGCGGCCTCGGTGATCTCGTTCGGCGGCGGGCTGGTGCTGTTGCTGGTGGTCACGCTCGTCAACTCGAACGCGCGACGCGGTATGGGGCGGCTGGCCCGTGCGGTGCGCGGGGACACCGGGCCGCGGCCTTGGCAGTGCCTCGGCGGTGTCTGCGGTGCGTTCCTGGTTTTCAGCCAGAGCGTGGCCGCGAACCTGCTCGGCGTCGCGCTGTTCACCGTCGGAGCCGTCGGTGGGCAGATCGCCAGCGGGCTGATCGTGGACCGTCTCGGGCTCGGAGCCGGGGTGGTGCGCTATTTCACGGCCCACCGGGTCGCCGGTGCCGTGCTGGCGCTGGCCGCCGTGGTCATGGCCGTCTCGGCGCGGCTCGGGGCCGCGCACGCCAGCTGGCTGGTGCTGTTGCCCGCCGTCGCCGGGGTCGGAGTGGCCTGGCAACAGGCCATGAACGGTCTGGTGAAGCAGACCGCCGGCTCGGCCGTCTCGGCCGCCACCCTGAATTTCGGCACCGGCACCACCGTGCTGCTCCTCGCCTTCGCGGTGGACAGCGTGCCGCACGGGCTGCCGTCGGAGTGGCCCGCCGCGCCCTGGATGTACATCGGTGGGCCGATCGGGATCTTCGTGGTGGCGGGCTCGGCGGTACTCGTGCACTACACGGGCGTGCTGCTGCTGAGCATGGGTATCGTCTTCGGGCAGCTGTCCGGTGCGCTGCTGCTCGATCTGCTGTTGCCGGTGGCGGGCTCCCGGGTCGATCTCGCCACCGTTCTCGGGATCTGTCTGGCACTGCTCGCGGTCGTGGTCGCCTCCATGCAGGGGCGGAGTGTCTCCCCGCGCGCGGTCTGCGACGATAGCCAACCGTGAGCGCCACGATTCTCGACGGTAAGGCCACCAAGGACGCCATCTATGACGAGCTGCGGCCGCGGGTGGCCGCGCTCGCGGAGCAGGGTCGTACACCGGGTCTGGCTACGGTTCTGGTGGGCGACGATCCGGCCTCGCACTCCTACGTGCGCGGCAAGCACAACGACTGTGCCCGTGTCGGGATCAATTCCATCCGCAAGGAGCTGTCCGCCGACATCGGGCAGGCCGAGCTCGAAGGCGTCGTCGACGAGCTCAACGCCGACCCGGCCTGCACCGGGTACATCGTGCAGCTGCCGGTTCCCGATCACCTGGACACCGGAGCGTTGTTGCAACGTGTCGACGTCCGCAAGGACGCCGACGGGCTGAACCCGGTCAGCCTCGGCAGGCTGGTGCTCGGCGAACCCGCACCGCTTCCCTGCACCCCCAGGGGGATCGTCGAGCTGCTACGCCGCTACGGGGTCGAACTCAACGGTGCGCACGTGGCGATCCTCGGTCGGGGGATCACCGTGGGAAGGCCGTTGGGGTTGCTGCTGACCCGGCGCAGCGAGAACGCCACCGTGACGCTGTGCCACACCGGGACCAAGGACATCGGCGCCGAGCTGTCCAGGGCCGACGTCGTGGTCGCCGCGGCGGGCAAGCCCGGGCTGGTGACGCCGGACATGATCAAGCCCGGTGCGGCGGTGCTCGATGTGGGTGTCACTCGCGGGGACTCCGGTCCGCTGGGGGACGTGCACCCGGACGTGGCGGAAGTGGCCGGTTTCCTGTCGCCCAACCCCGGCGGTGTGGGGCCGATGACGCGCGCCATGTTGCTGACGAACGTCGTCGAGGCCGCCGAGCGCGCCGCGAACTGAAGTGCCAGTGGCGATGATCGACCGGTTCGGCGGTAAGCGCGTTTCGGCGCGGCTGTGCTTCGCGCTCGTGATCCTGATCGTCCTGTTCGGCGGGCTGCGGGTGGCGATGTCGCACTGGCGCGAGGGCGCCATACTGCTCGGGGGAGCCCTGCTGCTCGCCGCCGTGCTGCGCGGTTCGCTTCCCGCCGAGCGGGTCGGTCTGCTGGCCATCCGCGGCCGGGTGGTGGACGTGCTGCTCTACGGCGCGCTGGGGCTGGTGATCGTGTTCGTGGCCATAACGATCACCGGTGGTCCGCTCTCCGGGTGAGTCGGGCTGCCGTCCTCTCGCGGCGGTGCCCGGTTCGGCCGCCCACCCCGCGTACATTTCTCGCGAAATCGCCGCCGCCCGGAAGTCGAGTACGCGGAACCTCCCGCGAGCCCCGTCCCGGAACCACGGCACCACTGCCGGTCAGTCCCACCAGAACGACCACTGGCGTCCGCCCCGGATCTCCTCGGCGTAGGACGCGATGCTGCCGCTGTCCTGCATGACCCGGTCGGGGGCGAACGTCCAGTGCTCGGCGGCCACCGCGGCCGCGTGCCCCCGCCGGGTGGGTGGCGCGGCGACGCTGAGATCCAGCCGATCCGGCCCCAGGCGCAGCACCCGTGCCCCGAAACGTTCCTCCCAGCTGCGCAACATCGCCGACAGCCCGGCACAGCGAGACACGTGATTCGTGGCCCCGGACCAGCCGAGCACCGTGAGAACGTCCGATCCGCGCGGCGCCGGTACCAGGCCGAGCCGCGTCTGCTCGTTCAACAGGCGCTGGGTGAGCTGGTTGGCCAGCACGTTCGCGTCCGCCAGCAGGTCGCCCGCGGGTGCGGGGCCGGGGCAGGTGTGGTCGAACGGGGCCAGGCTCTCCAGGTCGTAGGCGGGCCCCAGGTCGGAGTCGACCTGGCACAGCCCGTCCCAGATCCGGGACATCACCTGCTCGACGTGCCACTTGTCGATGTGCGCGCGCGGTTCCGGGGCGACCACCCCCACGGTGCAGCGCTCCCCGTAGATCTCGGTGTCGTCGACCAGCAGCAGCGGCCAGAGGCCGTTGTTGCCGCTCTCCGCGCGGAGCGTGGCCAGTAGCTGCGCCGAGGGGGGTTCCTTGCTTATCCAGCACAACGGCCCGGCGTCCTGCCCGTCGCCGATCCTGGTTGACTGCTCGGTCAGCAGCTCCCCGGCAGGCAACTCCCGGTTGCCCGCGAACCCGATCCGAAGCATCGCCATTGGGTCGGCAGTGGCCTCACCCTGCCGCTCTTCCCATAGCACCGCACTGCCTCCTCACCAAGCGGTCCCACGCCGCTAGCGGCGAGTCGGGACTGTCGCTGTGGCGATCAGTGTGCCATTCCGGCTCGCCCCGTGGGTCGCGCAGTTCGGTGCGATGTCTCGGGGCGCCCTCGAACTCCCGCGGAACCCGAGGGTGCCCGGTGTGCGCCTCACGCGCCGGCGGGGTGTCCCTCCACCTCGCAGTCCGTTCCGGGGTAGACGAGCCGCTCGTGCCCGTCGTCGAACCGTACGAGGTACGGCGGGTTCCCGTCCTCACCGCGTACCTCCAGGATGACTCCCACCCGGTCCGGTTGTTCGATGGTCCTGCTGTGCATGTGGAGTCGTTCTCCCGTGGTCGCCTTCATCGTCGTCACCTCCTGTGGAACGCGTTCCCAGGATAGGTGACCGAGGACACGGCGCGCAGCGCTTCGGGCCGTTGACCACCGCATATTCGAGACGCCGGGTCAGCCGGTGGTGCCGGAGCAGATTCGCAGCACGGTTTCGGTCTGCCGCAGTTTGTGCTGGGTCCACTCGGCGCTGTTCTCGATCGTGACCTCGCCGGACGAGACCTGCCGCATCGACCGCTCCACGTCCCGCAGCGCGTCGCTCAGTGCCTGGTCCGAGGTCTGCTCGGCGAGTTTGCCGACCTCCTCGGCCTTGGAGCGTGCTTGTTCCCGGAGCTGTTGCTGGTCGGAGAAGTTCGGTGCGAAATTGACCAGTCCGGTGGCTTTCGCGCAGTTCTGAGCGGTTTCGACGCCCCGCTGGGCGCTCTCGATGCCTTGCTGGGCGTTCTCGACTCCCTGCTGGGCCTCCTGCAGCTCGCCGCATGCCGCCACACCGGCGAACAAGGGGAGGGAGATTGCCAGTACGGCCAGTTTGCCGCGAATACGCATGGTTCCTCCGTCGTCGGCGCGGACTGCCGAGCGGTCCGCCGCACCCGCAGCCTACCGGCGTGCGAGCGGTTTCCGGGGCTGTCGTCGTCGGATTAGTCCGGATCGGCTCAGCGCGGGGTGATCCACGCCATGACGCTCGGAGGCAGCCCGAGCTGTTCGAGCCACGGAACCGCGCCCACCCGGTAGAGCACCACGGTGGACAGCAGTACCGCCGCGATCGTCAGGCCGGGGCCGATCAGCGCCAGCTCCACCTTGCCGCCGGTCCGCATCCGCAGCGCCTTCGGCGGCGCGACGGGGTACCAGGTCTGTCCGCCGAAGGGGAGCGGCCACAGCATGGGGCAGCCCTGTTCGGTGATGGCGTCGCCGATGAAGTGCGCCACGCAGCCGATCATCACCGCCGTTCCGAAGGCGGCGGCGTCGTGGGGCTGGTCGCCCGCCCACGCCCAGCACACGATCGTCAGCACCAGTGACACGGCGGCGATCAGCAGCGCGTCGCTCTGCGGCGACCAGTTGTTCAGCAGTCCCCGCACCGTCAGACCCGCGAAGACGAACATCACGATGCCCACGGCGGTGCCGTTGCTGCTCTGCACGATCGCCGTGGTGGTCAGGCCGGCCAGGATCGCGAAGACCACCGTGTGCGTGAAGCCGCGGTGAGTACCCGCCCGGTCGCTGTCATGCTGGGTGCGGGTCAGCCTGTACAGGAACCCGCTCAGCCCGCTCATGGCGGAGGAGACACCGCGCGAGACCGCGCCGAACGTGCGCGCGACCGTGGAGGACGGGTGATCGATGTCCGGCAGGAGAGCGGAGCCGGTGGCCAGCGTCGCCCCCACGACCCATGTCTTGGGGGAGAGTTGGCCGATGGTGTGCGCGCCCGCCAGCGCGGTCACGGCGGCCCAGGCCGCGAGTCCGCTCATCGCGTGGGTGGGTCCGGTCGCCAAGAAGTCCCTCCAAGGTCACGGCTCGCGGGTGAGCTTAGCCGGTGTGATCGCCGGACTGTGCGTGACTCGCGCCGTTCCGGCTCGATGGACGGGGTGACGCCGATTCGAGTGTGTTGTTGCTCACTCTTTCGTGGAGCTGTATCACCTGTGCGAGGGAGTAGCGCTGCGACGCACGCCTGCGGTGAGCGTTTTGTGAATCTCGTTCGCAAAGGGTGGGGCTCACAGCCGGCCCGTTTAGCAGTACGCTTGTACCGTTTGCGTTTCTCGCGTGAGAGGAGCACCCCGCCACCATGAGCAAGATCAAAGTACAGGGCACCGTCGCCGAACTGGACGGCGACGAGATGACCCGGATCATCTGGTCCTTCATCAAGGACAAGCTGATCCACCCCTACCTGGACATCAACCTCGACTACTACGACCTCGGGGTCGAGCACCGGGACGCCACCGACGACCAGGTCACCGTCGACGCGGCCAACGCGATCTCCAAGCACGGCGTCGGCGTCAAGTGCGCCACCATCACTCCCGACGAGGCACGTGTCGAGGAGTTCGGACTCAAGAAGATGTGGCGCAGTCCCAACGGGACCATCCGCAACATCCTCGGCGGTGTGATCTTCCGCGAGCCGATCGTCATCTCCAACATCCCGCGCTACGTGCCGACCTGGACCAAGCCGATCGTCATCGGCAGGCACGCCCACGCCGACCAGTACAAGGCCACGGACTTCAAGGTCCCCGGCGCGGGCACCGTGACCGTCACCTACACCCCGGCCGACGGTTCCGAGCCGATGGAGCTCGAGGTCGCGAACTTCCCGGAGCAGGGTGGCGTGGCGATGGCCATGTACAACTACCGCCGCTCCATCGAGGAGTTCGCCAGGGCGTCCTTCCGCTACGGCCTGGAGCGGGGCTACCCGGTCTACATGTCCACCAAGAACACGATCCTGAAGGCCTACGACGGCGTGTTCAAGGACGTGTTCGAGGAGGTCTACGAGAACGAGTTCAAGGCCGACTTCGAGGCCAACGGACTCACCTACGAGCACCGGCTGATCGACGACATGGTCGCCACCGCCCTGAAGTGGGAGGGTGGCTACGTCTGGGCCTGCAAGAACTACGACGGTGACGTGCAGTCCGACACGGTCGCGCAGGGCTTCGGTTCGCTCGGCCTGATGACCTCGGTGCTGATGACCGAGAACGGCACGGTCGAGGCGGAGGCCGCCCACGGCACGGTCACCCGGCACTACCGCAGGCACCAGCAGGGCCAGGAGACCTCCACCAACCCGATCGCCTCCATCTTCGCCTGGACGCGCGGGTTGCAGCAGCGCGGCAAGCTGGACTCGACCCCCGAGGTCGTCGAGTTCGCCAAGGCGCTGGAACAGGTCGTCATCGAGACCGTCGAGAGCGGCAGGATGACCAAGGACCTCGCGCTGTTGGTCGGCGACAACCAGCCGCACCAGAACACGCAGGACTTCCTGAACACGCTGGACGAGAACCTGCAGAAGAAGATGGCCCAACGCTGAGGTTCACCTCGCTCACCCGGGGCTCGTGCTCCCCGGGCGCGCGGCGATTTCGCGAGAAATTGACGCCGCCCGGCCACGCCGGAAGGTAGTGGTGGCCGTAAAGCCAGGAGACCGGAAGGCCACGGGGCCGGAAGGTCATGGGGCGCCGCCCCGCCGCGCGGACAACCGTGCGGTGGGGCGGCGCCCTTTTCGTGGCACGGCCCCGACTCCCGTTGTACGGCTCCGGTTCTCGGCGTGGGCTTCCCCGTCCCCGGAGCCCGGTGCGGCGATTTCGCGAGAAATTGACGGCCCTGCAGCGCCGAGTTCGTTCGGCGGTGCGAGCAGCATCACAGACCGATCCGGTAGTTTTACCGACCGAACCGGTCGGTAACTCAGGTACCGTCGGTGGCGTGACAAGACCGTTCCGGGAACAAGTGGACGAGGAGATCCTCGACCGCGCCGCCGAGCTGTTCGCGCAGCACGGATTCGCGCAGACGTCCCTCAAGGCGCTGGCCGAGGCGGTCGGCCTGTCCAAGGCCGGTCTGCTGCACCACTATCCGAGCAAGGAAGCGATCCACGAGGCCGCGCTGGAGACGGGACGGGCGCAGGCCCGATTGGTCCTCGCCGACGTCGCCCGGCTCGCGCCCGGGCCGGAACGCGATCGGCGGGCGCTGGAGCTGCTCACCGACGTCGCCCTGGAACGAGCGGGGCTGGTGAGCCTGGCCCTGCGGCCCATCACCGCTCCCGATGATCACGCCGACGCACTCGACGCCGAGGACGTGCTCATCCACGAGATATTCGCCCTCGATCCGGCGGACCACGGTTCGGAACGGCTCGTCCGAGTCATCGGCGCGCTGAGCGCGTTGGCCGTGCTCAGCCTCATGGCCAACCACAAGGGGGACAAGACCACCTGGCGTCCCCGGATCATCGCGACCTGTTTCGACACCCTCGGCCACTTCCGTCCCGGTGATTCTTCGACCGGTTCCGACCAGCTGGAGGACTGACTGCTACATGGCACGCCTGTTATACCGACTGGGGCTCGGTGCCCAACGGCACCGACTGCTCGTCGTCGTGATCTGGTTGATAGCGCTCGCGGGTGGTGGCGTGGGCGCGGCGACGCTTTCCGGGCCCACCTCGGACAGCTTCTCCATCCCCGGGCAGGAGTCCACCATCGCCCAGGACAAGCTCCAGGAGGAGTTCGACACCGGCGGTGGCGCCACCGCCCGCGTGGTGATGCGGGCCCCGGACGGGCAGCAGCTGACCGCTCCCGCCAACGCCGCCGAGATCAAGGGCCTAGTCGCCGAACTGTCCGAACAGCCCGGCGTGGTCTCGGCCAGCGACCCGCTGAACCAGAACTCCCCCACGGTCAGCCCCGACCGGACCACGGCCTACAGCACGGTCACCTACGACGGCGGCATCGGTGAGATCACCGAGCAACAGCGCGAGGCGATGCTGGACACCGTCGAGCAAGCCGATCAGGGCGCGTTCACCGTCGAGGTGAGCGGCCAGGCCGTCACCGCCACCCCGTCCGTCGGTGGTCCGGGAGAGGCGATCGGCGTCATCGCCGCGCTGGTGGTCCTGAGCCTCACCTACGGCTCGCTGGTCGCCGCCGGGATGAACCTGATCACCGCCGGTGTCGGTGTGGGGATCGGCGCGCTCGGCGTCAGCATCGCCACCGGCTTCATGGAGCTGCAGTCCACCACCTCCATCCTGGCGACGATGTTGGGGCTGGCGGTCGGAATCGACTACGCCCTGTTCATCATCAACCGCCACCGGCAGGAACTGCGGCAGGGCAACGACATCAGGGCCTCCATCGCCACCGCCGTGGGCACGGCCGGTTCCGCGGTGGTGACGGCCGGACTCACCGTGTTCATCGCGTTGGTCGGGCTGTCGGTCGTAGGCATTCCCTTCCTCACCCAGATGGGTGTGGCGGCGGCGGCGACCATCGTGGTGGCCGTCCTCGTGGCCATCACCCTGGTGCCCGCCGTGCTCAGCTACCTGGGACGGCTCGTGCTGCCGCGCAAGCAGCGCACCGCACCGGCCGACACCGACGCCAAGACCGAACGGGCCGTCTACCCCGGCTGGATCCGTGCGGTCACCCGCGGTCGGATCCCGGCGCTGCTGATCTCGCTCGTCGCGCTCGGCGCGGTGGCCGTCCCGGCCGCCTCCATGCAGACCACGCTGGTGCAGACTCCCTCCGAGGGCACCACGCAGGCCCGAGCGCAGCAGATGCTGGCCGACAGCTTCGGAGAGGGCGTCAACGGCCCGCTGGTCGCCTACTTCGAGGGCGGTGACGCGCCGCGTACCGCGCAGCAAGCCACCAAGGCGATCGCCGGACTCGACGATGTCGCCACCGTCACACCGCCCACGCCCAACGCCGAGGGCAACGCCGCGATGGTCACCGTCATCCCGGAGTCCGGTCCCGCCAGCGCGGAGACCGAGCGACTGGTCGGTGACCTGCGTGACCAGCTGGCCGACATCAACGGTGCCGAGAGCTACGTGACCGGGACCACCGCCGTCAGCGTCGACGTCGCGCACTCGCTGGACCAGGCGCTGCCGATCTACCTCGTGCTGGTCGTGGGGTTGGCCCTGATTCTGCTGGTGCTGGTGTTCCGTTCGATCCTGGTGCCGCTGGTCGGCGTGCTCGGCTTCCTGCTGACGCTGGGAGCCGCGCTCGGCGCGACCGTGGCGGTGTTCCAGTGGGGCTGGCTGAGCGACGTGGTCAACCTCGACGACACCGGGCCGCTGATCAGCCTCACCCCGATCCTGATGATCGGCATCCTGTTCGGACTGGCGATGGACTACCAGATCTTCCTGGTGTCCCGGATGCACGAGGCGTACCACAAGGGACACGCGGCCCGCGACGCGATCGTGAGCGGCTTCCGGCAGGCGGCACCTGTCGTGGTCGCGGCGGCGCTGATCATGTTCTCGGTGTTCGCCGGGTTCGTTCCGGCGGGCAACGCCACCATCAAATCCATCGCCTTCGCCCTGGCGATCGGCATCCTGGTGGACGCCTTCGTGGTCCGCATGGTCCTGATGCCCGCGGCGTTGGCGCTGCTCGGCAGGGCCGCGTGGTGGCTGCCCCGCTGGCTGGGGTGGCTGCCCGCCCTCGACGTCGAGGGCAACGCGATCACCGACAGCGGCGAGGCCGACGACGGGAGCGGTTCCGACGAGAAGCAGCGGGCCGGGATCGGTTCGTGATTCGGAGACCGACCGTGAGCCGAATACCGGCCGTGCCGTTTGGTCCGTGAGACCAGGCACGGTTGGTGAGTGACCGGGTGGCCCGGCGCCGAGGGGTTCGGCGCCGGGCCACTCCTTTTCCGGACCGGTTTCTCCGGAGCTCCACTCCGGCCCCGGCCGGGGCCGTCGATTTCGCGCGAAATCCACCTCGCCCCGGAGAGCGCACCCCGCCGAGAGCAGCAGGGGTTCGCTGAGTAGTTTCGCTCTGTTCGATTCGGTTCGTGTTCTGTTCCGGTGGCGGCGATGAGCGTTCACGACATTTCCGACGACGGATCCGAGAGACCCGGTCGCCCCGCTACGGGAGCGGTGGTGACCGCGGCGTTGCTGGGGGCCTGCCTCGTGATGCTCGCCCGCTCGCTGCAACTGCTCTGGCAGCAGGACACGTTGCTCGACATGATCACCACGTCTTCGCGGCCCGGGGTGAGCGACGTGCTGCTCCGGGGGTTCATCTACTGCTTCATCGCGGCGGTGGTGGCGGGATACCTGTGGTTCACGACCCGTGCGATGTGGCTGTGCGGGCTCGCCCGGCCGGTCGCCACCGCGCTGGTGAGCCTCGGCGTGGCCGCGCTGCTCGTGCTGCCGACGGGGGCGCTGCTGCGGTACACGCTGGATTCGAACGCGGGCTGGTTGACGGAGCTCCTGCTGTTTCCGGCACTGAGCGCGCTCGGCTACGCCTCGGTGGTGCGCTTCGAACTCGGCCGCCACGGCTATTCGGGAAGACCCCACCCCACTTTCAGGACGGCGGTTTTCGGAGCCGAGATGCTGGGGATCTGCTTCGTGCTGTTCCTCTGGTCGGTGTGGATGTACTACTGGGGTGCCCGGCTCGGTATCGGCATGTCTCCCCGGCAGGAGCCCGCGAGCCTCATCGTCGCCATCCACTGCGTGCTCGCCGTGCTCCTGCTGGTGCAGGGGTGGTTCCTGGTCCGCATGATGCGACTGATCCACCCCGCCGGGCCCGTGCCGGTGCTGTTGCTGGCGCTCGGCGGCTGGCTGGTGCTGGCCGTGCTGTCCGGTGTGGCGCTGTGGGGCCTGTGGGAACTGTGGCGAGTACTTTCCGGCTACGAGGTCGACATCCCGTTGCTCGCGCTGTTGGCCGCAGCGAGCTTCGGTCTGGTGGTGCGCGGGGCGCGCCGGAGGAAGATGGTGCCGGAACCACGGGCGTGAAACCGGGTTCTTCCCCGCGACGGTAGCCGATCGCGGTGCACCACCAGTCGGCGAGTGCCTGGTGGTCCACCGCGTCCAGTGCGATCGCCTTGAACCTCGCTGCCATGCGGGCATTCCACCACGCGGCACCGACAGTCCCGGTCCGTGAGGCGGTCCGTGAGGCGGTCCGGGAGGTTCGGCCCGGAGTCAGCCGAGTCGGTTGTGGTGGAGGTGGTGGAGGAAGTTGGTCCACTGGGTGTGGGTGAAGTGGTGGTGGGGGCCGTTGGGGTTTTTGGAGTCGCGTAGCCGCCAGCCAGTCGCGTCGTAGGCGACCTCGACGCAGTTCTCCGCTCCGCCGCTGAAGCTGCTCTTGACCCAGTGAAGCGTTTCCAACGCCATCCTGTCGTACATGCGTCACCCTTCTAAGTCAGTTCCCCGATGCGTCGATCGACGGCTTCGAGCGTCTTCTGCGGGCTCAGCGCGGCTGCGCGCAGCTTGTCATAAGCGAGGTTATATACCCGAACGTGTTCGCGTCCGAGGTAGTCGCTGCCGGTCAAGCCTTCGCTGTAGACGATACCGGGCCGTCCCTCCAGCAATGTGATGATCGTGAAAGCCGTGCCGTGACATGCGTGTGCGCCGCCGTCGAACGGAATGATTTGCACGGTGGTGTTGGGCGTCTCAGCGAGACTTCTCATCTGTTCGAGCTGACCGCGCAACACGGCCTTTCCGCCGATCTCGCGGTGTAGAGCCTCTTCACCGATTACCAGCCAGAGTCGCGTCGCCTCGCTGTTCATCAGACGTTCCGCGCGCTTGGAACGCTCTTCGGCCATGCGATCCACATCCGCCGGGGCGACTATGACCGCGCTGCTCAGCATCGCTTGGGCGTACTCGAACGTCTGCACGGTTCCCGGGAACGAGTCGGGGAAGAACAGCTTGAGTTCGGTCGCGGCGGCGACCAGGTTGACGTACTTGGTCGCCCACTCGGGGACACGTGCGGGTGGCAGCCTGCGGCGCGCTTCCGTGGCCAGTTCCTTGAGGGCGTCAGCGCGTTCCCGTGTGATGCCGAAGACGTCGATCGCCTTCGACAGTTCCCTGTCGGTGACGCTCTTGTCGCCCTGCTCGACCTTCGAGAGCTTGCCCGCGTACCAACCGAGCCGCTTGGTCGCATCCGATGTGGACAAACCGCTGTTCTCGCGGGCCTCGCGCAGTTCGGCGCCCAGCAGGATCCGCTGCACGACCGGCCCTGGATCTTCCTCAGTCACGTCAGCAGTCTGTCCCATCGCTCGTGTCGTCCGTAGCTGTCCCTCGTGCGGAGTAATTCCGCCGCAAAGGACTTTTCTATCGGAATTTCCGGTGTAAGTTGCTAAGCAACGAGTTACACGATATGTGATCGAAGGGGTGCGCAGTATGACGGGGACGTCCACCGGCCGGGAGTTCGAGGAACCAGCCACGGGAGACTCGCCGGACGCGGGGCGAAACGGCAGAAACGGATCACTCGCGCATCCGTTGGACGCCCACGTGGTCGATCCGACGGACATGCCCCCGCTGTGCGGGGAGGACGAGTTCGCGGAGTTGATGAGCGGCATGGTCACCGACAACGCGCCCAGGGTGTTCGCGGTGGTGCGCGAGTACGGCGAGCGGGTGGACGCCCGCGTCGCGGCGTGGGGCATGGCCTTCGAGGATCACGCCGAGGTCGTGGCCGTCGACGGCACCGTGCGGATGCGGGTCGCCGGGCCGGAGCAGGCCGCGCGCCGGTTCCGCTTCGGCAGTCACATCGGTGCCCGCGTGGTGTGGCCGGGATCGAACGGCGCACGCGAACTCGACTGAATACGATTCCCCGCCGCCCCGGCTGCCGGTGCTTCGTCGAGGTTTGGTGCGGCACTTCCCGGGAACCGGCTCGGGTTCCGGAGCCACTCGGCCGCACCGGCCGGGCACTCGCCGCCGAACGAGTTCCGCGAGTGGTCAGAGCGAGCGCAGCGCGGCGCGGATCTCCTCCGGTACCGGAAGGGTGGTGTGGGTCTCGCGGTCCACGTAGACGTGCACGAACCGTCCCAGCGAGGCGGGCTGCTCGCTGCCGTTGCCGAACACCGCCAGCCCGTAGGTGACGCTGGAGTTGCCCAGCCGCCGCAGCCCGATCCCCACCTCGACGTCGTCGGGAAAGCTCAGCTCGGAGAGGTACCGGCAGCCGGTCTCGGCGACCATGCCGATCGCGGGCAGCTCGCGGATGTCGGTTCCGGTGGCCCGCATCAGCCAGCCGTTCACGGCGGTGTCGAACCAGGAGTAGTGCACCACGTTGTTCACGTGGCCGTAGGAGTCGTTATCGCCCCAACGGGTGGTGATCGGCCACAACACGTTGAAGTCGGCGCGTTTCGGGGGTGGATCGGGAAAGTCGGACACGCCGGGCAGCCTAACCCGTCGGTGAAGGGCGGACCCCGTGTCAAGGACGACCGTCACGACCGGTACGATGTTTCGTGTTCGGCGATGAGCTGGCAATGCTCCGAACGGAGCATCCACCGGCCGAATACCCGAGCGCGATTAGCTCAGCGGGAGAGCGCTACCTTGACACGGTAGAGGTCGCTGGTTCAAACCCAGCATCGCGCACCATCCCGGTTCCGAGTGCCCGTTCGATCGACGTTACCGAACTCGGAACGACTCAGCGGGTGCGTTCGTAATGGTGGCGTGCCTTCGCGCGGTTGCCGCAAACAGCCATCGAGCACCAGCGGGCTCAACGCCTCGGGTGAGCTCTCCCCGACACCACGTCCCGCAGGGCGTGCCGTGTCCGGCGGAGCGCTTCCCCGACGGACGGGCCCGTCGGATTCGCTCAGCCCGCTTCGCTCTCCGCGTGTTCGGTACCGATCGCCGAGCCGGAAGCAGTGGTGACCTCCCGTTCGGGGCCCGCGCGGAACCACCCCTGCGTCACCGCCAGCAGCGCTCCGGCGAGCATGATCAGCGCTCCCACCAGTTGCGGTGTCGTGAAGGTCTCGCCGAGAAAGAGCATCGAGCAGGTCGTGCCGAACACCGGAACGGTGAACATCATGACCGTCGAGGTCGACGGGCTGACCACTCGGAGCGCGCGGTAGTAGCAGAGATAGGCCACGGCCGTCGGCCCCAGCGCGAGACAGCCGATGTTCACCCAGGTGCTCGCGGAAACCTCGGTCCACGCTACTTCGGGAATCACGGGCAGGGCGACCACCAGCAGTCCCACCGCTCCCGCGCGGAGGAACCGGCCCCACGACATCGCGGGGTCGAGGCCGGAATCCCCACGAGTCGTGCCCAGCAGGACCAACAGCACGAGCGTCCCGCCGCCGAACCGCAACGCTGCCGCCACTTCGTGCGGCAGCTCGCTCACGACGACTTTCGAGCTGGTGAACGCGCTGCCGAAGAAAATCATCGTGACCAGCAGGTAGAGGTGTGCGTGGACGGATTCGTGCCGCTGTCGGATTCGTCGCGTCATGTCTCGCTCTCACCGGGTGAGGCGAACTTCGGTGCACTGGTTCCGGGCAGTCACGGCCGGAACGATCACCGATGCATCCGCGCGCCTTTGACGATCTTGTCCACGACGTTGCGCGGTCCGTACACGCCCACTCCCACCGGATCGAGCTTCTCCCTCGGAACCGCCCGAACCGCGGCGCGGTTGTCCCGATCGTTGCCGGTGCCGAACAGCTCGGAGGTGAACACCGACACGGCCGTGTTCCGCTCGACGGCGCGGGAGTGCGCTCGGGTCACCACCTCCCCGCTGCCCTCGAAGATCAGCACCGGCTGCCGGAACATCGACAGGTACTCGGTTTCGTCGGCGTCGCGGTACGGCTCGCCGATCACCTCCGGGCTCCTCGTGCCGAGTCCGCTCACCAGGAACGCGGTCACGTTCAGCCGTTGCCAGCCCGCCAGGTCCTCGCGCAGCAGCACGGCGATCTTCGTGTCGAATCGTATCGGGGAGCTCTCCGCTGTCATGGGGAGATCGTGTCCCGCCGCCCGCGAGCGAGTCTTGTACGTTCTTCGCATGGTCACCAGTTCGGGAGTGGCTGCGTGGCGTCCACCCGTGCCCGGGATCGTGGAGGCCTACCACGCTCACCTCGTCGAGCACGCCTATCCGATGCACGCCCACGACTCGTGGACGCTGCTGCTGGTGGACGAGGGAACGGTGCGCTACGACCTGCACCGCCACGAGCACGGCGCGCTGCGGAGCCTGGTCACCCTGCTCCCACCGCACGTCCCGCACAACGGCACGCCCGTCACCCCGCGGGGGGTCAGGAAGCGGGTGCTCTATCTGGATCCCGGTCAGCTCGGCGACGATCTCGTGGGACTCGCGGTGGACGCGCCCACCATCGACGACCCGCTGCTACTGCGTCGCATTCGGCAGCTGCACGACTCGCTGCTGCTTCCCGGCGACAGTCTGGAAGCCGAGAGCAGGTTGACCCTGGTAACCGAGCGACTGCGCCGCCACCTGGGCGAGCGCACCCGGAAGGCGGAACCGGTCGATCACGCGAAACCCGCCGTGCGACTGCGCGAGCTGCTGGACGAACACCTCGTCGAAGGAATCACGCTCCGGCGAGCGGCGGACCTGCTGCACACCCACCCCGCCCACCTCGTCCGGGCTTTCAGCGGGGAGTTCGGCACCCCGCCGCACCGGTACCTGACCGGGCGCAGGGTCGATCTCGCCCGCCGGTTGCTGCTCGACGGGATGGCACCCCGGTTCGCGGCCACGGCGGCGGGATTCTACGACCAGTCCCACCTCGGCAGGCACTTCAAGCGGGTGATCGGCACGAGCCCGGCGCGGTTCGCTCGTTCCGGAGGGTAGGGCCGTGCCGGATTCAACCGCCGAAGGACTCGGGGCCGAAGCGGCCCCACGCCACGAAGGCGGCCATCGCCAGGTAGATCAGATTCGCGACGACGGCGGTCCGCTCGCCACGGCGGAGATGGGTGATCATCGCGCCGATCATCAGCAACACCCAGCAGACGGCGGTCACCGGCACCATCACCGGCGCGATGTCGACCACGGCGGGCATTGTGATCCCCACGGCGGCCAGGACCTCCACCGCTCCGAGCGTCTTGACGAAGCCGACGCCGAAGTCGCCGGTCCACCCTCCGTTGGAGGTCGCGGCCAGCTTCTCCTTCGGCACGAACAGTTTCGTGATGCCGCCGACGAGCATGACGACGGCCAGCAGTCCGGCGACGATCCACAGTGCCAGGTTCATGGGGTTTCGCTCCGTGCGGGAGTGGGGACACGCGTCAACTGGTCGCAACTTGCCACAACTCACCCGCATGGTACGAGCGGTTTTCCGCATTCGTCCCGATTCGGGATGTCCGGGTTGGACACTCCGGGACCGACGAGTCTTCCGCCGCGAGCGGTGTCCGACGACTCGCGGACACGCGTGACCGTCGCGATCAGCGGCACGGCCGGTTGGCCCGCGGACGCCGTCGTGGTCGATGCTCCCGCTGCCGGTCCGCGCGGGGGCGATGCCGTCAGGTGCCCGCTTCCTCGGTTTCCGAGTGCCGCGCATCGTCCGGCACGCGCCTGCCCAGCAGCCGCAGCCCGAGCAGCAGCACCGCGATCGAGACCAGGAAGGAGGCCCACCACGGGAAGCCGAACCCGATCGGCAGCAGTCCGATGACCACCGCGACCGCGCCCGCGTAGAGGGCGTAGGGGAGCTGGGTGCGCACGTGGTCGACCACGTCGCACTGCGAGGCCAGCGAGGAGATCACCGTGGTGTCCGAGATCGGCGAGCAGTGATCACCCCACACCGCTCCGGCCAGCACGGTGGCCACGCTGGCGTAGATGATCGGGTGCCCACCCGCGGTCTCGGCCCCCTGTGCCTGCAGCAGCGACCAGGCCAGCGGCACGGCGAGCGGGGTCAGGATCCCCATGGTTCCCCAGCTCGTCCCGGTCGCGAACGCCACGGCGGCGGCGAGCACGAACAGGATCACCGGCAGCAGCGGCGCGGGCAGCGCCTCGCTGAGGGCGCCCGCCAGGAACTCGGCGGTCTTGAGCTTCTCGGTCAGCGAGGACAGCGCCCAGGCGGCCGAGAGGATGATGACCACGTACAGCACCGACTTGATCCCGGCGAACCACGCGTCCACGAACTGCCCCAGCGAGAGCAGCCGTTGGCCGAAGCTCAGCACCGCCGCGACGAGCAGTGCCACGAACGAACCCCACACCAGCGCGGCGAACGGATCCCCGGCACCCATGATCTCGAGGACGGTGCTGCCGCTGCCGGTGGCCAGCAGCCCGACGAAGGTCGTCACCACCAGGGCGAGGATCGGCACCAGTGCGTTCAGGAAGCGGCGTGGGGTCCGTTCCTCGGGCCGCAGCTCGGCTTCGGTGTCGGTGCCGGCCCCCAGATTGGACCCCGGGCGCAGCACCGTGCCCGACTGCCGGGCACGCTGTTCCGCCCGCGCCATCGGGCCGAAGTCGCGCCGAGTACCGGCGATCGCGAAGACCAGCACCACGGCCAGCACCGGGTAGAAGGCGTAGCGCAGCGAGCTGACGAACACGGCGAAGCCGCTCTGCTCGAGCCCGATCTTGCCGACCGCGTCGTCGACCAGTCCGACCTGGTAACCGATCCAGGTGGTGAACAGACCGCACGCGGCCACCGGTGCGGCGGTGGAGTCCACGAGGTAGGCGAGCTTCTCCCGCGAGATCCGCAGTCGGTCGGTGATGGGGCGCATCGTGTTGCCCACCACGAGGCTGTTCGCGTAGTCGTCGAAGAAGATCGCCAGCCCCAGGCCGCCGGTCGCGAGTTGACCTCGTCGGGGTGTGGCGGCCCAGCGAGTCACCAGTTTCACGATGCCGTCGGTGCCGCCGTTGCGCCGGATCACCCCCACCAGTCCGCCGATCATCATGGTGGCCACGACGATCATCACGTGGTCCCGGTCCGCGAGCGCGTCGACGATGTACACCCCCACCGTGTCCAGCAGCGAAGTGCCCAGTCCCGTGAACGTGGCACCCTCCAGCAGCCAGGCCCCGAGCCAGATCCCCGCCAGCAGCGCGGGGATGACCTGCCGGGTCAACAGCGCCAGGGCGATCGCGAGCAGCGGAGGCAGGATCGACAGCCACGTCGCGGTCATCTGGTTCCTTTCGGGCGGTGGCCGGGGCTTTCCGTGGTGGAAGGCCGGTAGCGGAGATTGTCGGAGCCGCTGGGTACTCCCAACACACGCTGGGCACCCCCAATACACGGTGCATGAATCCGATCACCGCGAGTGGGTGTGACATACGGTAGCTTTACTCGATCGAGCGACAAATAGTCGTTCGTTGCTTCGTCCCAACGGATAATCGTACTTCGTTGCGCACAGTGTGCTGATAATTGTGCGCCGGTCATCGGCGGATGTGGGCACGGCAAAACCGCCCGGTCGGATTGTGCTGTGGAGCACACTATCAATCAGTCGTTTGACTGATTTCAATCAGCTGATTAAATTAGCTGATTGAAAAGAGTGGTGCCAGGGCTCACGAGGATTCGGAGGAGCCGGGGCGCGGTGGCTGCGAGGGTGAGCATGACGAGACGGACGGCTCGGGTCGAACACGGCGTGGCGACACGGGAGTCGATCCTGCGCACCGCGGAGTGGCTGTTCGCGGAACACGGGATATACGCGGTGTCCAACCGCCGGATCAGCGAGGTCGCGGAGCTGGGCAACAGTGCCGCGGTCGGGTATCACTTCGGCACGAAGAACGAGCTGGTGCGCGCGATAGCGCACCACCACGGGGAACGCATCGAGTACATCCGGGTCAACATGTTCACCGAGCCCGCGGGTTCCACCGAACTGCGGGACTGGGTGTCCTGTCTGGTGCGGCCGATGACGCTGTACCTGGAGTCGTTGGGTACCCCGTCGTGGTACGCGCGGTTCGCCGCGCAGGTGATGGCCGATCCGGTGCTCCACGAGATCATCGCCGGGGAGTCGCTGCGCTCCGACTCGTTGCGGTTGTCCCTGGAAGGGATGAACCGGTGCCTGCCCGAGCTGCCCGAGAGCGTGCGGACCGAACGCTGGAACATGGCGCTGTACCTGACCAGGCAGATGTGCGTCGAACGGGAGCGCGCTCTCGCCGAGGACATGCCCACTCCGCACGCGAGCTGGGACGAGTTCGCCACCGGCCTCGTCGACGCGCTCACCGGCCTCTGGTCGGCACCGGTGACGCGTCAGCCGTGATCGACCCGCACCCGGTGACTCCGAGCGGTTCCCGCGACCGCGTGAACACGACATTCCTCGGAATCGATTCCGCACCTCCGGTGCGACGGCGCGGCCGATTCCCCCGGAGCGTCCCTGGTCGGCACAGAAATGAGAATTCCGAGCTGCAAGGACCGAATGCATGACCAACGACGAGCGGTCACTCGAAGCGGAGCTGTTGGATCCGGACAGGCTCGGTTTCGATCCGGCGGAACTGCGCGCCCGGTACCGGACCGAGCGGGACCGACGGCTCCGCCCGGACGGCGCGAGCCAGTACATCGCACCGACCGGTGACTTCGGCTACTACGTGACGGACCCCTACGCCGAGGCCGAGCCGAGCCGTGAACCGCTCACCGACCACGTGGAAGTACTGATCGTCGGTGCCGGATTCGGCGGGTTGCTGGCCGGGGCACGACTCCGCCAGGCGGGGTTCGACTCGATCCGCTTGCTGGAGAAGGGCGGCGACGTCGGCGGGACCTGGTACTGGAACCGCTACCCGGGTGTGCGCTGCGACATCGAGTCCTACATCTACCTGCCACTGCTGGAGGAGCTCGGTTACGTCCCCACCGAGAAGTACGCGCGCGGCGAGGAGATCCGGCAGCACACCGTCAACATCGCCAGGAAGTTCGACCTCTACCGGGACGCGTGCTTCCAGACCGAGCTGACCAGCGCGACCTGGGACGAGTCCCTACGTCGCTGGAACGTGACCACCGACCGGGGCGACGAGATGACCGCCCGGTACGTGATCTTCTCCAGCGGCCCGTTCAGCAGGCCGAAGCTGCCGGGCATCCCCGGGATCGACGACTTCGCCGGGCACACCTTCCACACCAGCCGGTGGGACTACTCCTACACCGGAGGCGACCAGACCGGCGGGATGCACGAGCTCGCGGACAAGCGCGTCGCGGTCATCGGTACCGGCGCCACGGGTATCCAGTGCGTGCCCGACCTGGCCCGGGACGCGGGCCATCTCTACGTCTTCCAGCGCACACCATCCGTTGTGGATGAACGCGGTAACCGTCCGACCGACCCGGAATGGGCGGCTGAGCTGCCCGAGGGCTGGCACGACCGCAGGCGCGACGACTTCCTCGCCGTGCTCGGCGGCGATCGGACCGCCGAGGACATGGTGGGCGACCGGTGGAGCGACCTCGCCCACCACTACAACGCGGTGGCGGACGAGACCGGCAAGGACGAGCTCACCGCCGAGGAGCACGAGCTCGTGCGGGAGGTCGCCGACTTCCACAAGATGAACCAGGTGCGGGAACGGGTCATGTCCATCGTCGAGGACGAGGAGACCGCCCGTGCCCTGCGACCCTGGTACCGCTACGAGTGCAAGCGCCCCACCTTCAACGACGAGTACTACCCGGCTTTCAACCGCCCCAACGTGACGCTGGTGGACACCGACGGGCGCGGCGTGGAACGCGTCACCGAGCGCGGACTGGTCAGCCAGGGCGTCGAGTACGAGGTCGACTGCATCGTCTTCGCCACCGGCTTCCAGGTCGGCGGCTCGCACCCGGCGGCCAGCGGACTCGCGCTCCACGGCCGCGACGGTGTGACGCTGCCCCAGCACTTCAGCGAAGGTATGCGCACCCTGCACGGCTTCACCAGCCACGGTTTCCCCAACCTGTTCTGCATGGGGCCCTCGCAGAACGGTGTGGCCCCCAACTTCACCCACGTGCTCGACGACCAGTCCGTCCACATCGCCGCGATGATCACCGAGTCCGCCAAGCGCGGCGCGGCCTACGTGGAACCCACCGAGACGGCCGAGCAGGAGTGGGTCGACGAGATGGGGCGCAAGGCCGGTGTCGACCGGGCGCTGGACGAGTGCACGCCGGGCTACTACAACAACGAGGGCCACTCCTCGGTCGTGCGGAGCTTCTACCGGCCGGACGAGCTCGAATTCGCCGAAACACTGCGGCAGTGGCGCGAGAACGACCGATTCACCGAGGTGCTCGTCCGGACCGGGGAGAACGATGCCGACGAACGGAACTGACCTCGAAGCGCCGGAACCGGGAACCGGTCGTTCGCGACCGGTGCGGTTGAACGAGCCGAGCGGATTGCGGGGGGCGAACGGCATCGCCTTCGGCCCCGACGGGCTGCTGTACGTGGCGCAGTTCCTCACCGGGCGGATCAGCGCGGTCGACATCGACTCCGGCGAGGTCGAGCTCGTGGTCCCGCCGGACGGTCCGCTGCGCACACCGGACGACATCGCGTTCGGTGCCGACGGGACGATGTACATCGCCGACGTGGCACCCGGGCGGGTGTGGCAGCGCTCCCCGAACGGGGAGTTCGCCCTCGTCACCGATGCCGTGGTCGTCCCGAACGGGATCACGTGCCTCGGTGACCGCCTCTTCGTCAACGAGATGCGCTCCGGTGGAAGGCTGTTCGAGCTCTTCCCGGACGGTGGCTCACCGGTGCTACTCACCGAGGGACTGGCGTACGGCAACGCGATGCGGTTCGGTCCCGACGGTCGGTTGTACTACCCGCACATGATGACCGACGAGGTGCTGCGGATCCCGCCCGAGGGAGGCGAGCCCGAACTCGTCGTGCGCGGGGTGCCCATCCCGGTCGCCGTGCGCTTCGACCGGGCAGGGGAGCTGTTCGTGCTCTCCTGCGACGCGGCGGGAACGATCACGCACGTCGATCCGGAAACGGGTGGGACGTCGAGCACGGTCACCGGGGTTCCCGGCCTGGACAACGCCGCGTTCGACGCGGCCAACCGCATGTTCGTGTCCAGCTTCGTCCGGGGAAGCATCACCGAGCTCGGTGAGCGAGGCCGCACCCGCACGGTCCTGCCGCCGGGACTGAACGGGCCGTTCGGCGTCACGGTCGACCCCGCCGGCAGGACATACGCGGCCGACCACTTCGGACTGTCGAGCGTGTCGGGGTCCGACGGGATCGACCAGGTGGACGTGGTGGGTGGAACGCTTCCCGGGTTGCCGCGGAACGTGGTCGCCACCGGCGATGTGCTGCAGCTCGTCGACATCAGCGGTGGGCTCCACGCGTACGACCCCGTGCGGGGAGTCTCCCGTGGGCGTGCCGCCGGACTCGGTGAGCTCGCAGGGATCGCTGCCGACTCGAGCGGCCGTGTCGTGCTCGCGGCCCCGGAGAGGGGGCAGGTGCTGGCGGTCGACGAAACCGATTCGGTCACGGTGCTCGCCGAAGGGCTGGAACATCCGGTCGGCGTGACGCTGGACCACCACGGGCGTTGCTACGTCAGCGACGACCGGCTCGGGCGAGTACTGCGTCTGGACGAGGAGCCGGTGGTCGTGCTGGACGGGCTCGGCACGCCGCAGGGAATCGCCGTCAGCGGCGACGAACTGTTCGTGGTCGAGGTCGAACACCGCAGGCTGCGGCGGTTCGATCCCGCTACCGGCACGAGCACGGTCGCGTTCCGCGAGCTGGCCGTGGAGACGCTTCCCGGCGCGAGTGGCACCGGCTCGAACGGTGAACCGGACGGTAGTGGTCGTCCGAGTTCGTTCGTCGATCTGGCGGTCGCCGGGGACGGCTCGTTGCTGCTCGCCGCCAACGGCGAAGGAAGCGTGCAGTTACTGAAGATCGACGCTGAAGGAACGGGTGAGTGGTGAGCGGGGAAGGGCTGGTCGTCATCGGCAGCGGCGGAATGGGGCGAGCCATCGCGCGCCGCCTGGGAAGCGGCAGGCGCGTGCTGCTCGCCGACCTCGACGAGAACACACTGGAATCGACAGCCGAGTCGATGCGCTCGGACGGCCATGATGTGACCACACGGCGGGTGGACGTCTCGTCGCGTGAGTCCGTGGCCGAACTGGCCCGCACCGCCGCCGAGCTGGGGCCTGTCACCAAGCTGGCGCACACGGCGGGACTCTCCCCGGCGCGGTCCTCGGCATCGGTGATCCTGCGGGTCAACCTGCTCGGGGCGGCGCTGGTCCTGGAGGAGTTCGAGCGCGTGGTCGCCGAAGGCGGGGCGGGCGTGGTCATCTCCAGCATGGCCGGACACATGAACCCGCCGCTGGGCGAGGCTCAGGAGGAGGCCCTGGCGGGTACTCCCGCCGAGGAGCTGCTGGGGCTGCCATTCACCGCACCGGAAGCGGTTACGGATCCCGGTCACGCCTACGGGCTCTCCAAACGCGCCAACCAACTGCGGGTGCGGCGAGCCGCCGTTTCCTGGGGTGAGCGGGGAACCCGGGTCAACTCGATCAGCCCCGGCGTCATCTCGACACCCATGACGCGGGAGGAACTGAACTCGGAACACCTCGGCGCGGTATGCGCGATGGTCGACGCCTCCGCCGCCGATCGACCCGGCACTCCCGAGGACATCGCCGCGGCGGCGGCTTTCCTGCTCGGACCGGAGGCCACCTTCGTCAGCGGCACCGACCTGCTCGTGGACGGTGGCGTGGTGGCAGCGGTTCGGGCCGGGCGGCTGGGCGACCCCCAGCCGGAGTGATCCGAGTTCTCCGGTCGGATCGCCGGGGTGGTTACTCGGCGGAACCTCTCGCCCGGGGAGTCCGCGGCGGCGCCGACCGCGTGCGTGGCGGTTCGGCGCTGCCGCGCCGAGAAGTACGGGAGACCATGTCCGACAGAAGTGTTCGGACTCGGCGAAGTACTGGCGGTTTCGGGGAATGACGCGGTTGATCACGGTGGGGCACGGCACGAGCACCCGTGCCGAGTTCGCCCCGTTGCTGCACGGGGCCGGGGTCGAGGCGGTGGTGGACGTGCGCACCGCGCCGGGCAGCAGGCACAACCCCGATTTCAATCACTCCGAGCTCCGGGAGTGGCTGCCCGAGGCAGGAGTGGACTATCGCTGGGACAAGCGGCTCGGCGGCTTCCGCAAGCTGCCCGCCGAATCGCCGGACACGGCCTGCAGGAACGAGGGATTCCGCGCCTACGCCGCGCACATGCGTACCGAGGAGTTCGGCGAGGCGGTCGAGGAGCTGCTCTCGGAAGCCGCTGACCGCCGGACGGCCGTGATGTGTTCCGAGAGCGTGTGGTGGCGCTGCCATCGCCGCATGATCGCCGATTACGCGACGCTGGTTCGCGGTGTCGAGGTCGTGCACCTGATGCACGACGGCAGCCCGCGCGAGCATCACACGATGGACGGTGTGCGGTCGCGGGAGGACGGCCTGCTGGTCTACGACGGCGGGCAGCCGCGTTTCTGAGCGTCGTTCCGGGACGAACTTCTCATTCGTCCTCCCGGATCGGTTTCCTCCGGTATTCGCGTTCTCCGGTTTCTGCGGTGCGATGAGTGCTAGAGTGCGCCGAACCGGAAAACGAGTGCTGGGAGAGGGTTCTTGGATTGGTTGATCATACCGACCTCGCGGCGTGACTGGGCGGTACTCACCGGGATCGTCGGTTCGGTGGTCGCCGTCGCGGTGATCGTTTTCGGGACGTTTTCCGGGCGGACTCTCCTCGCGGCCGGAGTGTTCCTGCTGGCCGCGGTGTTGGCGGTGCTGGCGGTGTGGCCGAAGCGGGCGATCGGGATTCCACTCTCGGTGCTCGCCGTGTTCTTACTGCCGTTGGGTGCCTATGTGCTCGTCACTCCGTAGCTCGATCGGCCCGTCGGGTGGAGCGTGGTGGGACGGTCGGTGTGCACTGTTTCTTTGCCGCCGCTTCGCGCCCTCGGGAAACGCCGGTTCCGTGCAGCCGTCTCGTGAGGGGGGTGAACCCAATGAGTGAAAAGTTCCGGGTGGAGTTGTCGGCCCTAACGGGTTACGCGGAACAGCTGGAAAGGAACGCGGGGCACGTGGAATCCGCCCGTGGCTACATGGCGGGTCCCGGCTCCGACACATCGGAAATGCAGGGACTTCTGTCGGGTATCGCCGAGGGGTACCAACCGCTCGTCGCCTGGCAGCTGGGAATTCTGGAAAAGATGGCCAGCGGTCTGAAGCGAACCGGTGGTGCGCTGCAGGAGTCGGAGCGGGTGTACCGTTCGCACGACGACTCGGCTTCGGCCACCCTCGATCGGAGCTACCGAGGCGGCTCCTTCGAGAACGGTTGAAATTCTTTGGAGCGGAACTGGGGAGGAAATCATGTCCGGATACGCCGATGTGGTCGATCCTACGAGGAGATTAACCACCCCGGGAGACTACGGGGCCGAGGTTCGCGCCGCGGCGCAGGAAGCATTGGGTGCGATCGGGGAGATCGACTCCGCTTTCATGACTATAGTAGGTTGGAGTCCGGCTCAGGAACTGCTCGAATGGGTCGGTGGTAACTGGGGACAGCTACTGAGCCTGCGTGATACGTGGGAAAATCTCGCGAAGGCGAACCTCGATCTCAAGGAGAACCTCGAATCCGGATTGGGTGCGCTCGAACCGCTCTGGGAGGGAAACGCGGCCACGGCCTTCGAGGATCACATGGGGCAGTGGAATTCCGCGTTCGAGCAGAACCACGACGCCTGTATCGCGATCCGGGACAAACTGATCGACCTGGCCGAGAACGCCCAGCAGACCGTTGACATGGTCATTCAGACCATCTTGACGGTGGCGAGTATCGTCACTGCGGCGCTTTCCTCGTTCTCCATACCGGTCTACGGGCAGGGCAAAGCCATCAAGGCGGTTTGGGACACGGTCAAACTGATCAATGACGTCCGCAAAGTGGTGACGGCTTTCATCAACCTGGTGAAATACGCCAACGAGTTCTTCCAGTCGGTCCAGGAGATCGCCGACGACAAAACTCCGGTAGTGAATGTGGAGCTTCCGGACTCGGGGTACGTGGCACCGTCTTCCTAGTTAGTTCGTAACTCTCCGGAAAGGGTCGAAGGTGAGCAGTTTTTCGGAACGGCTGCGCGCGGTCGAAGACCGCTATCAACAGGGCGCCGCCGAGTTCGAGCGGATGAGGCAGGAACACGAGAGCTCCCTGCGGGAGGCGCGCGAGAACTATCCGCCCCTGACCGAACGGCAGAACGAGGAGATCACCGAGTACTACCGCTCCGGGCAGGCAGGGGCGGAGTTGCGTCGACTCCAGCTCATGGTGGACCGGGGGGAGGTTACGTGGGGCGAGATCAAACGCGGTGAGTGCGATCCCGAATGGACGGAAGCCTACTACGCTTCCTTCGAGGAAGGCGGTCGCCTGCTGCGTGCGGCGGTCGAGGGAGAACCCGTCGAGCGTTATCTGCCGCAGGAAACCCCTGCTGAGAAATCTCCGGTCGAGGAGCCGATCTCCGACGACGAATACTTCGAGAATCAGAGTTTCCTGCGCGACGATCGCTGGTAGGAGACCCCGAGCGAGCAGCGGTACGAGTTCCGCTTCGCTCGCTCCGCCTCCTCACCGCGGTGAGAACGTCTCGCGCGCACGCTCCGTGGCATCGATCGTGGCGACGAGGAACTGCCTGATCGTCTCCCGCTGTTCGGCGCTGAACCCGTCCCAGGCGCCACCGAGCTCCCGCAGCAGCGGCCGGTAGAACTCGCCACCGACCTGCCTGGCGGTGTCGTGGATGTCCAGGTCTACCCTGCGCCGGTCGACCTCGCTGCGCTCCCTGGTGATGTGGCCGAGCGACTCCAGCCGCTCCAGCAGTGCCGTGGTGGCCGAAACGCTCATGTCGAGGGTCGCCGCGAGCCTGCTCGGTGTCATCGGTTCCTGCCGGTTGGCCGCGTCGAGGATCGTGACGAGCGCGTTCAGGTCGGTTTGGTGCAGACCGTGGGCATCACCGAACAGCACGTTGAACCGGTCGAGCTCGACGTTGAGCTGTCGCAACAGCTTGCCCAGCACCACGTTGCCCTCGTAACCGGTGCCGGTTTCGCCCGTTTCTCCCGTGTTCGCCGGGTCCTCGCTGTCCTGGTCGTTCGCCGAGGTCATGGTTCCTCCTTCGTTCCGTGTCGCCCCTGCTGTCGCAGTATTTCGACAGTCGAATTATTCTATGGCGCTAGTAATGCTCCGCTTCGAGCTTCGCCGAGAACCCTCGACGACTAGGAACCCACATGATCTCCACCGGCCACTCCTCCGACGAGGACCAGCATCCCCCGAAGGTGCGGCGGTTGCGATGGCTGGTCCCGGCGCTGCTGGTGATCGCCTGGCTGGGTCTCGGCGGCATCGGTGGGCCGTTCGCGGGCAAGCTGGCCGAGGTCTCCGAGAACGACAGCTCCACCTTCCTGCCCGCCTCCGCCGAGGCCACCAAGGTCAACGAACTGCAGCGGCAGTTCTCCGGCGGACAGCGCATCCCGGCCTTCGTCGTGGCCGAGCGAACTCGGGGAATCACCGGTTCCGACCGCCAGTACCTGACCGGGATCTCCGAGCGGATCGCGTCGATCGAAGGGGTCGAGCGCGTCTCGCCCCCGATCCCCTCACCCCGGGACGACCAGGCGGTGCAGGTGATCGTCTCGATCGACTCCGGTGCCGAACCCGCGAACGCGGTCTCGGAGATGCGTAACCTCCTGGAACAGTCACCCACCGGGCTGACCACCCTGGTCAGCGGCCCCGCCGCACAGTCAGCCGATCTGGCCGAGGCGTTCAGCGGAGTCGACGGACTGCTGCTGCTCGTCGCCGGTGGTGTGGTTCTCCTGATCCTGATCCTGGTCTACCGCAGTCCGCTGCTGCCGGTACTGGTGCTGCTCAGTGCGGTTTTCGCACTCGGCGTCGCCAGCCTCGCCGTTTACTTCCTGGCAGCGGCCGACGTCCTCACCCTCAACGGCCAGAGCCAGGGAATCCTGTTCATCCTGGTGGTCGGCGCCGCCACGGACTACGCACTGCTGTTCGTCGCACGGTTCAGGGAGGAACTGCGCGCGAGCCCCGACAAGTACCGCGCCGTCCTGCGCTCCTGGCGCGCCACACTGGAGCCGATCCTCGCCTCCGCGGGCACGGTCATCCTGGGCCTGCTGTGCCTGCTGTTCAGCGACCTGAACTCCAACAAGAGCCTCGGCCCCGTGGCGGCCATCGGCATCGCCGCCGCGCTGCTGGCCTCGACCACCTTCCTGCCCGCCGTGCTCGCGCTGTCCGGCCGCGTCGCCTTCTGGCCCTTCCCGCCCCCACGGGAAACCGCGGGGCAGGACGACGCGGTGGCGGAGCCCGAACCACGTCGCGCGGCGTTCTGGGAGCGGGTCAGTTCCCTGGTGGGCAGGACTCCCCGGGCGATCTGGATCGGCACCACGGTGGTCCTGCTCATCGGCACGCTCGGACTGCCGCAGCTGCGGGCCGGTGGCACCGCGCAGTCGGACGTCTTCCTGACACCGGTCGAATCGGTCGCGGGACAGGAAGTGCTCGCCGAGCACTTCCCCGCCGGATCGGGAGCCCCCACCGTGATCATCGCCGACGCCGACAGCACCGAGCGCGTGGTGCGAGCCGCTGACGTTCCCGGCGTGGCCGAAGTCTCGGTCACCAGGACAGCGGCGGGCACCCCCAAGGTGGTCGACGGGCGGGTCCGCGTCGAAGCCGTGCTCACCGATCCGGCCGACTCGGAGGCGGCCCTCGCGACCGTCCAGCGGATCCGCGACTCGGTGCACCCCGTCGAGGGGGCCGACGCGCTGGTCGGCGGAACGAGCGCGATCCAGCTCGACACCCGGCTGACCGCCGAGCGCGACCGCTCCGTGATCATTCCGATCGTGCTGCTGGTCATCCTCGTGGTACTGGCGTTGCTGTTGCGCGCCCTGGTAGCTCCACTGGTGCTGCTCGCCACCGTGGTGCTCTCCTTCGCGGCGACGATGGGCGTGTCCGCGCTCGTGTTCAACCACGTCTTCGACATGCCCGGCGCGGACCCGGTCGTCCCGCTGTACGGCTTCGTGTTCCTGGTCGCCCTGGGAATCGACTACAACATCTTCCTGATGACTCGAGCGCGGGAAGAAGTGCGTCGCTCGGACAACCGGACCGGTGTGCTGCGTGCGCTGTCGGTCACCGGTGGTGTGATCACTTCTGCCGGAGTGGTGCTGGCGGCCACGTTCGCGGCGCTGGCGGTACTGCCGATCCTGTTCCTCGCCCAGCTCGCGTTCATCGTGGCGTTCGGGGTGCTGCTGGACACGCTGGTCGTACGTTCGCTGCTGGTACCCGCGCTGTCCCTGGACATCGGCAGAACCATTTGGTGGCCCGCCCGCTTGGGGCGCCGAGACCGACAGGCGACGGGGACGGACAGGTGAGGGGGCGACCGCCGCCGTGGTTGGTCCACAGCGGACTCGACATCGACGGCGGTCGCCACCGGAGGCACCTATTCGATGTCGGGCCTCGCCGGAGCGGGAGCCCGCGAGAGGTTCCGCCGAGCGAGCGCGGCGGAAAACCGAGTCGACGAAGTGCTACTCATCGCGGGACTGTCACTTGTACGCGTAGTAGGTCTCGAACGCCTGGAACGCGGCCTCCTGCCGCCACTGCGACTTCGCCTTCGTGCTGTTCGACAGCAGTTCGGCACACGCCGCGTCCGGCTCGCCGAAGCCCGGCGTGTCCGAGGCGCACGCCGGTTTCATCCGCCGGGACTCGGAGGCTGCCCACAGACTCTCCCCTTGCACGAAAGCCTGTTCCAGCGAGGTCCGGGCACTGGCCTTGAGCTGCGAGTAGTTCAGCCCGAAGTCCGTGGCGGCCCGCCGGTACTGGGCGGTGATGTCGCTGCGGGAGACACCGGGGTCGTCGGTGGCCAGTGCGAAGGGAACATCGTGCGCCATGTACTCGGGCAGCGGGTGCTCCTCCGGGCCGCAGACCCGCAGTATCTGGCAGTTGCTGGTAAGCGGCACCTCGACCGCGATGTCGCGTGCGGCCATGTGATCGGCCAGCGCCCGCCAGTCGTCCTCGTGCACCAGATCTATCCCGTGGCCGATCCGGTCGGCTCCGGCGATCCGCACGGCCTGGTCGATGTGGTAGGTCAGCTCCTCGGGCTTGACCAGCCCCGGAACGAGCTCACCGGCGTGCAGTGTGATCGACACGCCGGGGTACTGCCCGCTCAGGTAGTCGATCATCCGCATGTGCAGGGTGTAGTCCCGCAGCGAGATCTCGTGGTCCTCGGGCTGGACCATGTTGACGCCCACGAATCGCGGATCGCTCTGCGCCAGCTCGAACCCGAGCAGCAACTGCGTGAACACGCTCGCGGGGGAGTTCGCCCGCGCCACCTGGTAGTCCAGCCGGATCTCCACATCGCATCCGGGGCGGGCACTCGGGGTGCCGCAGTTCAGCAGCTCGCGGTAGCGCGCGAAGTCCCGATCCGTCGCACGCCGCGCGTCGCGTTCGACCTCCGCCATGCCCTCGCGGAGCAGCGTGGTGCGCAGCCGCCGGAAATCCCGTTCGGAACGCGGGTCGAAACCGACGCGCTCCACGAGCTCCCCGCGGGCCTCGGACTGCCTGGACAGCAGCGTTTCGAGGTAGAACTGGTTCTGCTCGGCGAGGTCACCCGCCACCTCGGCGAGCATGTCGCCGTCACGTCCCTCGGTGGCCGCCCAGAACTTGCCGAAGGTGGCGAAGAAGTGGTCGTGCCCCGACTCCTCGCCGCCGGGCTCGAAACCGGCCATCGACCACGTCTCGATCACCCGCTCGCGAAACTTCGGATCGCTCATCGCGTCCGAGGCGGGACGTTGTCCCTCGGTGCAGGGGGCGAGTGAGGACTGCATGGTCTCGGCGTCGATGCAGCGTCCGTCCTCGGCGGCGTAGCGGATCAACGACTCGGTGGAGACCGAGCCGGAGAGGTGGTTGTGCAGGTCACCTCCCTTCGGCATTCCGCGCAGGAACTCGTCGAGCTTCTCCGGGCGATCGCGTATCCGGTCCAGGTACCGGTTAACCCGGCACTCCCGGTCCCACGGTGCGCACGCCGGGGCCTTCTCGCCCGGGGTGGTCTCCGCCTCGGCGGATCGCGGTTGCGCCATCAGCATCGGAAGCGAGGCGGCGGTGAGCAGTACCGCGAGCGTGATGCCTCCCGTGCCGGTGGCGCGTCGGCGTCTTCCTGCCGTCCGGGAGCGTGCGCTCCCACCGAGCGGCTTCATCAAAGATTCTCCCTGGGGAAGTCGTTCTCTGGGCCGTGCACGACACACACGACCCGCCGACGATCCCCGATCATGATCTCCATAACCAGTCCGGAGGACGTATTTTCATCCGGTGGGAGGAAGGTCGAGCCCCCGAAAGTTGGTTCTCCGGCAGCACCGACTCCGGCCATGCGGACGAATCGGAACGGCCGCCGGGGGTAGCGCGGCAGCGGGCGGTGGTTATGCTCGGCCGCGTGCTGACTGTCTCGACGGTGAATGTCAACGGCCTGCGTGCCGCCGCCAAGAAGGGCTTCGTCGAGTGGCTGGCCGCCACCGACGCCGACGTGGTCTGCATGCAGGAGACGCGGGCGGAATACGACCAGCTTCCGGAGGCCGCGCGTGCGCCCGCCGGTTGGTACACGCTGCTGGCGCCGAGCGCGGACAAGGGGCGCAGCGGGGTCGCCATCTACAGCCGTACCGAACCCGAGGTCACCAGGATCGGATTCGGCTCCGAGGAGTTCGACGACAGCGGCCGTTACGCCGAGGCGGAGCTGGACGGGTTGGTGGTGGGCAGCCTGTACCTGCCGAGCGGGGAGGCGGGCACGCCCAAGCAGGACGAGAAGGAACGCTTCATGGCGGAGTTCCTGCCGTACCTGCACCAGTTGCGCGACCGGGCGCGGCAGCGGGGCAAGGAAGTGCTGGTCTGCGGTGACTGGAACATCGCGCACCAGGAGATCGACCTGAAGAACTGGAAGAACAACCGCAAGTCGGCGGGGTTCCTGCCGGAGGAGCGTACCTGGCTGAGCAGGGTGTTCGACGAGGCGGAGTACGCGGACGTGGTACGCCGCCGGTTCCCGGAGGGGCCCGGGCCGTACTCGTGGTGGTCCTACCGGGGCAAGGCCTTCGACAACGACTCCGGTTGGCGGATCGATTATCACGTCGCCACCGAGCGGCTGGCCGAGCGCGCCTCGGAGGCGAGGGTCGAGCGGGCTCCGAGCTATGACAAGCGCTGGAGCGATCACGCACCGGTGACTGTCTCCTTCGACTGGCCGAAGCCGTAACCGCGCCGAAGAATCCCCCAGGGCCGGGGAGCTGTTACTCCCCGGCCGTCGGTCTCGACAGTGACATGGTGCCGAGACCTTTCCCCCAGGGGCAGGTTTTCCGTGACACCCGTGACCCCGTGTATCTCGCCGACCGAGGTCGGTTCGAGTACCCCATTGGGCGGTTCTCCCGGTGGTCGGAGTTCCGCCCGGTGTCGTGTTCGCCTGCCACGTGTTGGATTCTGGGCGGTGGCGGCTCCGGCGGACAACTGTGACCAGTGGGGATACCCCCGTCGGGGATATCCCTGCCAGGGACACCGGCCACGGTGGGTGTCCGTCCTGCCTGATGGGTCCGGAGGTGGCCCTCGTGGAGGTCGAGCGGCCCGTTCGGGAGCGGCCTCGCGCCGCACGGTCCTCATTTCGGCCACTGCTGGTAGTCAACCTGTCACCGTGCACGGCGGGTTTCGGCATAGAATCGTGACGTGATCATCGAACCGCCGAGCTTCGGTAGCTATTTACGCCACCTGAGATCAGGTGCTCCACCGGCAGAGTTCGCGCCCGACCCGGCTTACCGGACACCGCGCCCCGCGATGAACCGGGCGGAGTTGGCGACGGCCGCGCGCGCCAGCGTGGGGTACGTCCAGAAGCTGGAACAGGGCCACGCGGACAATCCCTCCGCGGCGGTGGTGGATCGCCTGGCCGACGCGCTGGGGAGCATCTCGGTGGAACGGCAGCACCTCCACGACCTGGCCGGCGTCCAGCGCGGTGACCAGACGGAACCGACGCGGCTACAGGAAGTGACGTCGGTGCAGCGCGAGGCGGCCGACGGGCTGCATCCGAGTTTGGCCGCCTACGTCGACGAGGGCTGGAACGTGTTGTACTCCAACGCGGAGTACCGCCGGGTGTTTCGGCGTATCACCGAGGTCGGCAACGTGTTGACCTGGTTCTTCTTCATGCCGGAGTCCAAGGCTGTCATGGTCGAGTGGGAGCACGAGGCGCGGCTGACGGTGGCCTGGCTACGTGCCCTCATGGCACGCAGGCCCGGTAACCCGGTGTTCGACGAGGTTCTGGACATGCTCTCGCGGTCGACGGAGTTCGTGCGGATGTGGAAGTTGCAGGAGGTGATCCTGGGGCGTCACAAGCCGCATTTCCTGGTCCACGACCTCGATCGCGGGCGACGGGTCGAGTTGTTGGCACAGGTCTACCCGATTCCGGACCCGAGCCAGGAAATGCAGCTCTACCTGGGAATTCCGGCACGCTAGGGCGTTACCGACGACCCAGGGAGTCCAAGAAGGACAGCAGCAGCGAGGTGGTTTCCCCGGGATGCGTCACGGGTGGCGCGTGGGCCGCCCCGTCCACCTCGTGCGGCGAACTCGCCCGCGGGATGGCGGACGCGAGGAACTCCATACGTTCCCGGGGGATGGAGACGTCCTTCGAACCGCGTATCAGCAGTGTGGGGGACGTGATCTCACCGGCGCGAGCGGTGATGTCGTCGCGTTCGAGTAGGCACCGCACGGGGTGGCCGAGGGGGAGCGGGCGGGTTTTCCAGCGCTCCCTCCAGTGGGCCGCTCGCGGGTGGTCCCCGATGATCTGCTGTGACAGCGGAACGAGTAGCTCGTCCACGGGGCCCTGCTCGGTCAGTCCGCCGAACAGGGCGGTGTAGTCGTGGTAATCCGCATCGGACAGTGGGTGCGCCTCGGTGTCCAGCAACAGGAGGCCGGTGACCCGGTGCGGTGCGAGCAGTGCCGTACGCAGTGCGGTGAACCCACCCTGCGACAGACCACCGACGACCGCGTCCTGGATGCCCAGGTGATCCATCAGGCCGATCAGGTCGCGAGCGATGTCCCAATAGGTGAACGGCTCGTCCCCGGCCGGGCTGTCGCCGTGACCACGTGCGTCCCAGGTAACCACGCGGTAGCCGCGGGCCGCGAGAGCGTCGGCCTGTGCGGTGAACATGGTGTGGTCCAGGAAGAAGCCGTGCCCCAGCAGTACGGCGGGACGTTCCTCGCCCCCGGTGTCCGCGAAGTACAGGTCGTGTCCGTTGATGCGGGACAGTGGCATTCGTGTTCCTCTCGCGAAGTGCTTCCGCTCCGGCCGGTGCCCGGGATCGGCCCGATTTTGCGATACTACGAAGTTCCGTTGGTGGGTGCGCAAGTCCCGGCTCCCACGAGGGAGCACTCGCGATCGACAAGTGACCGGACGGCCTCGATGCGTGACCGGACGGCCCGTGACGGACGCGGTGGCTTATCGTCGTGGTCGTGACGACACACATGCAGCCTATCTCCGAACTGTTCGATCCGGCCGTGTGGCAGCCTGTGGCGGGTTTCGACTTCACCGACATCACTTACCACCGTTGCGTCGAGGACGGCCCGGGCAAGGGCACCGTCCGCATCGCGTTCGACCGCCCCGAGTCACGGAACGCTTTCCGTCCGCACACCGTCGACGAGTTATACCGCGCGCTCGACCACGCCCGGATGACCAGCGACGTCGGTTGTGTGTTGCTCACGGGGAACGGTCCGTCCCCCAAGGACGGTGGTTGGGCCTTCTGCTCCGGCGGTGACCAGCGAATCCGGGGGCGCTCCGGTTACCGGTACGCCGAGGGCGAGACCGCCGAGACCGTCGACCCCGCCCGGGCGGGAAGGCTGCACATCCTGGAGGTGCAGCGGCTGATCCGGTTCATGCCCAAGGTCGTCGTCGCGGTGGTTCCCGGTTGGGCTGCCGGGGGCGGGCACAGCCTGCACGTGGTTTGCGACCTCACGCTCGCCAGCGCCGAGCACGCGCGGTTCAAGCAGACCGACGCCGATGTCGGCAGCTTCGACGGCGGGTTCGGTTCCGCCTACCTGGCGCGCCAGGTAGGACAGAAGTTCGCCCGCGAGATCTTCTTCCTCGGTCGCCCCTACGACGCGGAGCAGGCCCACCGGATGGGGATGGTCAACGAGGTGGTTCCCCACGGTGAGCTGGAGGAGACGGCGTTGCGGTGGTCCCGCGAGATCAACGGCAAGTCCCCGACCGCGCAGCGCATGCTCAAGTACGCCTTCAACGCCATCGACGACGGACTGGTCGGCCAGCAGGTGTTCGCGGGGGAGACGACCCGGCTCGCGTACATGACCGACGAGGCGGCCGAGGGGCGCGACTCGTTCCTGGAGAAGCGGACCCCCGACTGGTCGGAGTTCCCCTGGTACTACTGATCGTTGCTTTGACCCGCGGCCCTGGGCGCGTCGATTTCGCGAGAAATCGACGCCGGGGTGCGTCCGAACCCTCGTCCGAACCTCCGTTCGTGGAACCACGCCCGGCCGGTGCAACCTCCGCCGTACCCCCTGCGTCCCAACGGAGCAGCGATCCGTTCGGTCGACCGGTGGCACCGTTGATCAAAGCCGTTCGTGAACCGTGGCCGAAGTCCTCGGGAAGCCGGACGACGAGCGGTACTCGTGGACGCCGAGCGGCTCGGAACTCGAGCAGCGCAGTGAGGAGAGGGTATGCCGCAACACCGAACGCCCCCGAGATGCCCCGTCTGCGGGATGCACTTCTGCATCTGTCCGGACAAGAGCGCCCGGATCGGTGTCCGCTTCCGAACGGCCGCGATGCCGCGACGAACCCGTCGGTGAACTTCGGCTCCCCGGTAAAAACCGCGAACGTCGCCACAGACCTCGGTGGAGGGGCGGCGACAGCTCGCCTCGGGAGTCGCCCCGCGGAAGTCGGGGCGGGCCGAGACGCGAACGGGGTCTTCCCGGAATCGGCCCGAGAAGACCCCGCGTGCGTGCTTTTCGAACGAACTCCGCTCGTCAGCGCACTGCCTTGAGCGCGTCGACGATGCCCGCGCCGTAGAAGCCGGCGCCGGTCCTGCCGCCGCGGCACTTGGCGTCGTCCTCGCCGTCACCGTCGGTGTCGTAGCTCTTCGGGCACGGCACGCTGTCGGCCTGCCAGCGCAGGGCGGCGTCGACCATCCGCGCGTCCCACCTCGGGTGCTCCGCCCGGATCAGGGCGGCGACCCCGGCGACGTGCGGCGAGGCCATCGAGGTGCCCTGGTAGAAGCCGTACTCGCCGTCCGGCAGCGTGGACAGCACGCTGCCGTTGCCGGAGGGTGTGTCGGCGGTCTGCCTGCTGTCGCCGCCCGGTGCGGCCACGTCCACCGAACCGATGCCGTAGTTGGAGTAGAAGGACTTGCTCGACTCCGGCCCCACGGCCGAAACCGTCACCATGCCGGGCAGCTCACCGGGCAGCACCTGGCATCCGTTGCCCGCCCAGCGGTCCTCGGTGGGACCGCCGTTGTTCGGACTGTTGGTGTCGTGGATCCGCTTCGACAGGTTCCAGTTGCTGTTGCCCGCCGCGACGACGTTGAGCACGTCGTTGCCCCTGGCGTGGTTCACCGCCCGGCGAACCGCCTCCGCCACGGCCGCCTGGTCGCGGTCACGCTGGCACCACAGGTACCAGGGGTCGATGAAGTAGGAGCTGTTGGTCACGTCGATGCCGTGCTCGGCGGCCCACATGAACCCGCAGATCGCCGAGCCGGGGTAGATGAAGCCCTCGTCGTTGACGACCTTGATCGACACCAGCGTCGCGTTCGGGGCGACCCCGGAGATGCCCACGCCGTTGTTCGCGGCGGCGACCGTGCCGGCGACGTGCGTACCGTGCCCGCTCGTAGTCGGGGCCCAAGCCTGCCGCGAACGGTCCGGTGTGCCGTTCTCGGTGCAGCCAACCGACCGGCTGGTGTCCAGATTGGCCGCCAGGTCCGGGTGCTCCGGGTCGATGCCCGAGTCGAGCACGCCCACGGTCGCGCCCTTGCCGCTGTCGGAGTTCTCGTGGGCCTCGTCGGCGTTGATCATCCGCATGTCCCACTGCTCGGCGGCGAGCGGCTCCTCGCCGTCCTCGCTGGAGCGGGTCGCGGTGTCGGCCGCGAGGGTGCCCCGGCGTTTCTCCAGCGTCTCCGAGTCGGATTCACCGCTGTTCTCGGGGAGCTGTTCGGCGAGGTTGCGGCTCGCCCCCGCCGCTCGTACGCCGGGATCACCACGTACGGCCTCGGCGAACTCCGAATCGCGCGAGGTGGCCAGCAGTACGCCGATCTCGGGCCAGCTCTGCACGACTTCGCCGTCGGCGGCGCGTACCGAATCGGCGGTGCGTTCCAGACCGCCGTGCTGGGGTCCGACCACGATGAAGTGGGCGGGGTCTCCGGTGCCGGCGGAGTCCGACGGCCCGGCCGCGGCTACCGCGGGCGCCAGCAGGGTCAGGGCCAGTGCGGAGCCGATAGTCCGCAATGGTTTGAGTCTCAGAGGTTTGGGTGACACCGAGCCTCCCGAACAGGTGAACAGGGTTACTGAATGTGGGAGTCTGCGCCCCGATACGGCTAGTGGATAGACCTTTATGGAGTAATCGAGTTACACCGCGCGTAGGTGCTGTGACGCATCGCGCCGTTGTTCTCGGTGTGGCGGTGCTCGCCGGACGGTTACGGTGTTGGCGTGTCGGTCGATCTCGAAGTGCCACCGCCCGAACCAGCCCCCAGCCCGTCCGCGATGCGTCGTGCGCTGCGCAGAGCTACCGAAGGGGTGGCGCTGGACAGCACCGAGGCCGCAGTGCTGCTGCACGCCCGTGGCGAGGACCTCGGGACGTTGCTGGAAGCAGCGGGCAGGGTCCGCGACGCGCATCTGCGTGCCGAGGGACGGTTCGGCGTCGTCAGCTACAGCCGCAAGGTCTTCGTTCCGCTTACCCGGTTGTGTCGGGACCGGTGCCACTACTGCACCTTCGCCACGGTGCCGCACAAGGTGTCCGCGCCCTTCCTGGAACGGGAGGAAGTTCTCGACATCGCCAGACGAGGGGCCGAGTCCGGTTGCAAGGAGGCCCTGTTCACCCTCGGCGACCGTCCCGAGGAGCGCTGGCAGGACGCGGCCGACTGGCTGCACGAACGCGGCTACTCGTCCACGGTCGACTACCTGCGCTCCTGCGCGATCGCGGTGCTGGAGGAGACCGGTCTGCTGCCGCACCTCAACCCAGGCGTGCTCGGCTGGTCGGAGCTGACCAGGCTGAAACCGGTGGCCCCCAGCATGGGCATGATGCTGGAGACCACATCGGAGCGACTGTGGAGCCGACCGGGCAATCCGCACTACGCGAGTCCGGACAAGGAACCCTCGGTGCGGCTCCGGGTGCTCGCCGACGCGGGCCGGGTGGCCGTGCCGTTCACCAGCGGAATCCTCATCGGAATCGGTGAGACGCTCGCGGAACGGGCCGACTCGCTGCTGGAACTGCGTGCCAGCGCCAGGCAGTACGGTCATCTGCAGGAAGTCATCGTGCAGAACTTCCGGGCCAAACCGGACACGGCCATGCGCGGCATGCCGGACGCGGATCTGCACGAACTCGCGGCGACGGTGGCCGTCGCCCGGCTGCTCATGCCCTCCGGGGTGAGCGTGCAGGCCCCACCGAACCTGGTGGGGGACGAGCACGGCCTGCTGCTGCGCGCGGGGATCGATGACTGGGGCGGGGTCTCACCCGTGACGCCGGATCACGTGAATCCGGAGCGCCCCTGGCCCAGGGTGGAGGAACTGGCGGAGCAGACCGCGGCGGGCGGGTTCGAGCTGCGGCAGCGGCTGACCGCGTACCCGAAGTACGTGCGTGCCGGGCTGGCCGGCGACAGCACCGCCTGGCTGGATCCCAGGATCGCCACCCACGTCGCCGAGCTGGCCGATTCGGAGGGCATGGCCGATCCGGAGGCGCAACCGGTCGGTCGGGAGTGGCAGGAGCCGGACGGCGGTCTCGAATCGATCGGCCGCACCGATCTCAACAGCAGCATCGACACCGAGGGACGCAGCGCCGACCGCCGTAGTGACTTCGACAGTGTCTACGGCGACTGGGAGGAACTGCGGGAGAAGCTGCCCGCCGCCAGGGAGCCGGAACGGCTCGACTCGGATGTCGCGGCGGGACTCCGACTGGCCGAGCACGATCCGGCGGCACTGCTGGAACCGGGCAACACCGACGCGGCGATGGCGCTGCTCACCTGCGACGGAGCCGCGCTCGACGAGATGGCGCGACTCGCCGACGCGCTGCGTGCCGACGTGGTCGGGCAGGACGTCACCTACGTGGTCAACCGCAACATCAACTTCTCCAACGTCTGCTACGTGGGATGCAGGTTCTGCGCCTTCGCACAGCGGGAACGCGACGCGGACGCGTTCCGGCTCTCGCCCGAGGACGTCGCGGACCGAGCGGAGGAGGCCCGCCGTGCCGGTGCCACCGAGGTCTGCATGCAGGGAGGTATCGACCCCCGGCTGCCGGTCGGGGCGTACGCGGACCTGGTGCGGGCGGTCAAGAACCGGGTGCCCGACATGCACGTGCACGCCTTCAGCCCGATGGAGATAGTAAGCGCCGCGTCCAAGGCGGGCGTGAGCGTCGCGGAGTGGCTGACCGAGCTGCGCGATGCCGGGCTGGACACCATCCCCGGCACCGCGGCCGAGATACTCGACGACGACGTCCGCTGGATACTGACCAAGGGCAAGCTGCCCGCCGCCGAGTGGATCGACGTGGTCAGCACCGCCCACCGGCTGGGAATCCGTTCCTCGTCGACCATGATGTACGGCCACGTGGACACCCCCGAGCACTGGCTGGGGCATCTGCGCACGCTGGCCGGTGTGCAGGACACCGCGCGCGAGAACGGCGCGGCCGGGTTCACCGAGTTCGTCGCGCTGCCCTTCGTGCACCGCAACGCACCCATCTATCTCGCGGGGCTGGCCCGCCCCGGCCCCACCCGCAGGGACAACCGTGCGGTGCACGCTATGGCACGGCTGGCACTGCACGGCAGGGTGGACAACGTGCAGTGCTCCTGGGTCAAGCTGGGTGACGAGGGCACGGTCGAGGTGCTGCGCGGCGGCGCGAACGACCTCGGCGGAACGCTGATGGAGGAGACCATCAGCAGGATGGCCGGTTCCGAGCACGGCTCCCAGCGAACCATCGAGCAGTTGGACGAGGTCTCCGCCGCCGCCGGAAGGCGGGCACGGCAACGCGGCACCGATTACGGTCCCGTCCCCGTGATGTCGTTGGGCGTTTCGGCGCACGGCTGACCAGGTCGAACCGGTCCCGCCCGTTCCGGTGGTGGACGGGACCGGTTCCACGGGTCCACGTCGGACCGATCGTGCTCAATCGCTCAGGTCGTAGACGGTGGTTCCGTTGACGGTCCGCGCCTCGTAGTTCCGCTCCACCCACTGGCTGATCCGGTCCGCCGTCCCGGTGGAGCCGCTGTCGGACCCCGTGGTCATACCGCCCATGCCGCCGAGGATCGAGGCGTCGATGTAGTAGTGGATCCGACCCGCCTCGACCAGTTCCCGGAACCGCGCGAGAGTGGGGTAGGGATCCGTTCCGTTGAAGCCGCCGATCGCCATCACCGGTTGGCGGGTGGCGAGCTGATACCCGGCGGCATTGCTGGAGCCGGTGGTCGCGGCCACCCAGCTGTAGGACTCCGCGTCCTCCAGCAGCAGTTCGCGCAGCTGATCACCCGGCGTGCTGATGCCGAACGCGCCGCCACCGCCACCGCCGGGGCCGCCGCCCCCGGCGAAGCCACCGTTGCCGCCCACTCGGCCCGCTCCACCGCTGTTGCCGGAGCCGTTGTTGCCCGATCCCGTGTTGTTGGAACCGCTGTTGCCGGGAGCGGTGTTGCTGCCGCCGTTGCCGAACGGTGTGCCACCCCCGCGACCGGGAGCGCCCCCGCCGCCTCCGAAGCCGCCGGAACCACCGAAACCGGCCGCCGGCAGTACTCCGGTGTGCGGGGTGGCCGCGGTGGCCACCGAGTAGGCGGTGGGCAGCGTCAGGCACGCCACGAGCGCGGCGGCCACGGCCGACAGCGCCACCGCGCGGGAGGTTCGACTCACCACCAGCAGCAGGCAGGCGGCCGCCGTTCCGAGGAAGACCACGGCGGGGACGAGCCACTGGTGCCGCTCGGTGCTCTCCCGCAGCAGCAGCGCACCGACCGTCACCGTGATCAGCACGGTTCCCGCCAGCGTGATCCGCGTTCTCGGGTCCTCGCGGTTGTGCCACAGCATGGTGCCGCCGATTCCGACGAGTGCCGCGACCGCGGGCGACAGCGCTACCGCATAGTACGAGTGGATGATGCCGTTGGCATAGCTGAAGATCGCCCCGGTCAGTACCAGCCAGCCACCCCACACCAGCAGATTCACCCTGGTCGGCTCGGTGCGCGGTGTTCGTCGGGTCATCCAGAGCCCGGCTGCCAGCAGGATCAGCGCCGCGGGAAGCAGCCAGCCGATCTGATCGCCCATCTCGGCTCCCAGCAGCCGGTTCCAGCCCATGTCGGAATTGGTGTTGCCCAGCCCGCCGGTCTCCTCGCCGGTCAGTCGCCCGATTCCGTTGTAACCGACGGTCAGTTCCCACAGGCTGTCGTGCTGCGACCCTCCGATGTAGGGGCGGTTCGAACTCGGCCAGAATTCGACGAGCGCGATGTACCAACCCGCCGAGACCAGCACGCTCAGTCCGGCGGTCGCCAGGTGCGAGAGCCGCTTCCACCACGCGGTCGGTGCCGCCAGCAGGTACACGGCCGCGAACACGGGCAGTACCACGAACGCCTGCAGCATCTTGGTCAGGAAGCCGAACCCGATGGCGACTCCGGCGAGGGAGAGCCAGCGCGGGCTCGCCCGTTCGGTGGCGCGCACCACGCAGTAGGCCGCGGCGACCAGCAACAGCACCAGCAGCGCGTCGGGGTTGTTGAAGCGGAACATCAACACCCCCACCGGGGTGAGCAGCTGCACCGCACCGGCCAGCAGTCCCCCCGTCGGTCCCGCGCAACGGCGCACCGTGGCGTAGAGCAGTCCCACCGTCAGCACCCCGGCCAACGCCTGTGGCAGCAGGATGCTCCACGAACTCAGCCCGAATGTCCGTGCGGAGAGCACCATCGGCCACAACGCGGCGGGCGGTTTGTCCACGGTGATCGCGTTGGCCGCGTCGCTGGAGCCGAACAGCCATGCCTGCCAGCTCTGGGTGCCCGCCTGCACCGCGGCCGAGTAGAACCCGTTGGCCCAGTCCGAGGAGCCCAGTCCCCACGCGTAGAGCAGTGCCGCCGCCGCGAGCAGGAGCAGCAGTGCCGGGCGAACCCATACCGGGTCGGACGAACGGCCGCGCAGTGCTCGCCACGGGCGTGAACGCCGGGTCGGTTCGGTCGGGGACGGGCTCGACAGCCGCCCTGCCAGGAGTGTGTCCATCGTGATCGAGCCTGGCAGCGCGACCTTACGAGAGTCCGAGTGTTTCCTTGGTGTTCGCCGAGTATCGCCCTCCCGGATCCGGTTCCCGGCGAATTCTTACCTCGCTCCCGGCGGGTGCCCAGTCGCGCACGGCAGGGTGAGACCCACGGTTCCGTGACCAGTCGTGAGTTGGGAGCAGAGCATGACAGACAGCGCCGCGGCGGACGAGGAGTGGCGCGAAACCGCCGAGCCGGAACCGTCCCGTCGTGCGGAAGGCCCCGCGCGGTGGGGGCCACGCCGTACGCTCGCCGTGGTCGCGATCGCGCTCGCGGTCGGGGTCGCGGGCAGTCTGTCGGTCACCGCGATCACTTCCGGCTCCGCTTCGGGGCAGCTGGGTGGTCCCGGAGGTGGTGCCGCCTTCAGCGGGAGCAGCGGTGGTGGCTTCGGGGGAATGGGCCAACCGGGCAGTGCGGGGAACGGGGACACCGCGGGGTCCGGGGCCGTCCTGTCGGACGCGATGCACGGTGAGTTCACCGTGCGGACCGAGCAGGGGAGCTACCGCACGAAGCGGCTGCAGCGTGGCACGCTCACCGCCGTCGGCGACACGGAGATCACGGTGCGAAGCGGTGACGACTACCTGCGTGACTACACCGTGAACTCCGAGACCGTCGTCGACAGCGGTCAGACCTCGCTCGACGAGCTGGAACAGGGGCGGTCCGTCACGGTCGTCGCGACGTTGTCGGGGGACGACGCGACGGCCATCACGATCAGTGGTCAGCAGTCCGGGAACGGTTCGGGGAACAGCACCGGAAACGGCGGTTTTCCCGGTCGGGGCGGGAACAGCGGCCAGGGTGGTGATTCCGGCGGTTTCGGAAACGCGCCCGGTGGTGGTTCGGGAAGCGGTTCCGACGGCTCCGGGGATGATTGAACACTGACCTTGTCGGGGCACTTCGCACGAAGCGTGATTTCCGCCCATCCCGTTCTTCGGGGTGGGCGGATTTTCACCGATCTTCCGGCGGAGCGGTGCACTCGCTCGATAGGGTGAGCAACCAACTGTCGTCGGCGGGAGGTGAGTATGGGGTTGTTCGACTGGGTCCGCGGTGTTCCACAGGTCGTGCACGGGGCCGAGTTCGAACGAGGACAGGCCAAGAGCGTCAAAGCCGTGTGTGCGCTGCGGAAAGGTGAGGACGGAAAGCGACGCTGGGAACGTCAGGCGACCTTTTCGACCTCGGAAATGAAGAATCCGCTCCGAAAAGCCGTCACCGATTGTGGTTGGACCTGGCGTGGAGTGAGTTTCGCGAAGTTGTGAAGCATAGTCGTCGAATTCCGAGAAACTCTCGCCGATGGGTCAGCTCGGTGACTGTCGGTTGTCCCGGGCGCGATTGATGGCCTCACTCTGAACACCGAACGCGTTCATCCGCGTCCGCAACGTATCGGTTCCCGTTTTTTCGGGTTCGTTCGCAACCCTGGATTCCGCCACGCGTCTCACGGGGTGTGGCCGGGAATCGGGGCGGGCCGGTGTCCGGTCCGATGGCCGGCTGTGGTGTGCGGCCCCGTTGTCGCCGTTCCCGTGTCGACCAATACGCTCTCCGCTGTCACCGCACGATCGTGGGACGTTCTCGGCACCGGATCCGAACCGGTGGGGCGTCCGGGTGGCGGCACGGAACGCGCGGCGTTCTCCGTGGGATGCAACGATCGAAGTCCGACCAGAAAGGCACGGCTCGTGCGTAGACTTGTGGTGCGCGCAGGCGCGTGGTCGTCGATGCTCGCGATGACGCTGTTGATCACCGGTGCTCCGGCGCAGGCAGCCACCGAAACAGTGCGGGCGCAGGCCACCCCGCTCGACGCGTTGAGCACTCCGGTGGGCCTCGGCGCCGTCGTGATCGGCGTGATCGGGATGATCGCGGGCACGTTGCGGCGCAAGAAGATCCCGGTTCAGCCCGAGAACCAGCGCCGGAGCTGATCGGAGTTTCCGGTCGGGTTGGCGGGTCGCTCGTTCGGCGGGGCCTCCCGCCGGCTTCGGCTCCGTGACCGCGACATCGGTTGGCGACCTGCGCGACGTCGGGGAGTCCGCACGAGAGCGCGGATCGCCACCCTCGCCCGACCGCCGTGGACGCGGTTCTGCCAGAATCGACCACGTGCACACCGAGAGTTCCGTTACCACCGAGTCCGGCTCCGTGACCACCGAATCCGGCGGGACCACCGCGCGTCCCCGCGTGTTCTCCGGCATCCAGCCCACGGCCGGTTCCTTCCAGCTCGGTAACTACCTCGGAGCGCTGCGCAACTGGATAGCGTTGCAGGAAACCCACGACGCCTTCTACTGCGTGGTGGATCTGCACTCGATCACCATCGCCAAGGACCCCGAGGAACTGCGCGCCAACACCCGCAACGCGGCCGCCCAGCTGCTGGCGCTGGGGATCGATCCCGAACGCAGCACGCTGTTCGTGCAGAGCCACGTCGCGGAGCACACCCAGCTGGGCTGGGTGCTGGAGTGCCTCACCGGCTTCGGCGAGGCCTCCCGAATGACGCAGTTCAAGGACAAGTCCGCGCGGCAGGACGACGAGCACGTCAGCGTCGGGCTGTTCACCTACCCGGCGCTGATGGCCTCCGACATCCTGCTCTACGGCACCGACGTGGTGCCGGTCGGTGAGGACCAGCGCCAGCACCTGGAACTCAGCCGCACGCTCGCGCAGCGGTTCAACTCCCGGTTCGGCTCCACCTTCGTCGTCCCCGACGCGCACATCCCCGAGGACACGGCCCGCATCTTCGATCTGCAGGACCCGACCTCGAAGATGAGCAAGTCGATCCCCTCCGGCGTCGTGGAGTTCATGGAGGACCCCAAGCGCACCGCCAAGAAGGTGCGTTCGGCGGTGACCGACAACGAACGCGACATCCGTTACGACCCGGAGAACAAACCCGGGGTGAGCAACCTGCTGGTGATCTACTCGGGGATGACCGGCAGGTCCGTCGCCGAGCTGGAGACGGCCTACGAGGGCAGCGGCTACGGCGACCTGAAGAAGGACCTCGGCGCGGTGCTCGTCGACTTCCTCACCCCCTTCCAGCGGCGGGTGGCCGAGTACCTGGATGATCCGGCCGAGCTCGACAAGGTCCTGCGGCGCGGTGCCGAGCGTGCTCGGGCGGTGGCCTCGCGGACCCTGCGGGACGCCTACGATCGCGTGGGTTTCCTACCTCCGGCGGGCTGAACTGATCCTTTCGGGGTAACCTGCTGCCACCGACGAGCGACACCGCGGAGGTAGGAGCAGGTGGTCGACCGTAGTCAACCGGCACGCACCGCCCGGGAGCAGCCGAGCCCCGGCAGGTTCGAGCTGCTGCGGGCGCGTTACCCCCGGTTGGATCGGCTGGTCCGGGCCGCGCAGCGGTATCAGAGCCACTACGGTGACTACTACGCGGCCGCGATCACCTACTTCAGCGTGCTGGCGCTCGTGCCGCTGCTGATGATCGTGTTCGCGGTGGCCGGTTTCGTGCTGACCAGCGATCCCGACCTGCTGCGACGCCTCCAGTCTGCCATCTCCGAAGCCGTGCCCAGCCCACAGCTGAGCCAGTTGATCAACGACATCGTCGACGAGGCGATCAAGCAGGCGGGCGCGGTCGGGATCATCGGCCTGCTGGCCGCGCTGTACTCGGGTCTGGGATGGATGACCAACCTGCGTGAGGCGCTCACCGCCCAGTGGGGACAGGGTCCGACGGCCCTGTCCTTCCTCAAGCGGACCCTCGCCGATCTGCTCTCACTGATCGGGCTCGGGGTGGCTATGGCGGTATCGTTCGGGATCAGCGCGCTGGGCGGCGGGGTGGGTAGGATGCTGTTCCGGCTGGCGGGCATCGAGAACAACGCCTGGGTGGGCCTCGTGCTGTGGTTGCTGGCCGTGCTGCTGTCGCTGGCGGCCAGCTGGCTCGTCTTCCTGTGGGTGCTCGCCCGGCTCCCCAGACAACCCGTGACGCTGCGCAGCGCGGTGTGGGGGGCGCTGTTCGCCGCTGTCGGGTTCGAGGTGCTCAAACAGGTCGGTGTGGTGTACCTGAACAGCCTCAGCGGCTCACCGGCGGCAGCCGCGTTCGGCCCCATCCTCGGGTTGCTGGTGTTCGCCTACCTGACTTCCCGGTTCCTGCTGTTCGTCACCGCCTGGACCGCCTCCGCCAGGGAGAACCAGCCCGTGGCGGCCGCGGAGCCGCCACCACCGGCCGTGATCCGCCCCGTGGTGCCGCCCCGACGCGGCACGGGCGCGGCCGTGGGGGTGTTCGGGCTCGGCACCCTGCTCGGTTGGCTGCTGCGCGGGCGGCGCTGAGGGCGTGGCAAGCTGCGGGCGTGGCAACCGGCCGTCAGCCGCTGTCTTCCGAATCGTCCCGCCGGGTAGCGCTCTCGGCCCTCCTGCGGGCGCGCTGGAGCCGCAGTGCGGCCACGAGCAGCAGCATCGCCACCACCAGCAGTATCAGGAGACCGACCCCCGTGCGTGGAAACCGGTCGCTTTCCGGCTCCGACGTCCGCTGCGCCGCTTCGACCGCGGTGTCGGCGGTGGAGGTGGTGCTCGGTTCGGGTGTCCGTCGTGCTACGAGTTTGCCGACCACTCGGTCCCCGTTCAGGCGAAAGCCGTAGTCGAGCAGCGCGGCAGCCTGCTCGGACAGGTCCACCGGGCGGTGTTCGCCACGCAGCAGCACCGCGACCAGTTCGCGACCGTTCCGCTCCGCCGCGACGACCCTGGTGTGCCGGGCGTCGTTGGTGAAACCGGTCTTGCCGAAAACCGCCCCGGGGTAGTCGCGCATCACGTCGCTGTCGCTGGCGATGCGCACCGGCGGTTGGCCGGACGGCGCGGGGAGCCGGGTGCGTCTGGTGCCCGCCGGGCGCGCGAATTCCGGATCGTTCAGCGCGGCGCGCAGGATCAGTGCCATGTCGTAGGCCGAAGTGCTCATACCCGGACCGTCGAGCCCGGAGGTGGTGGCGGCTCTGGTGTCCCGGGCGCGCAGCCGTTCCGCGAGTTCGTTCATGCGCCGCACGGTTTCCTCGGTGCCGCCGATCTTCCGTGCCAGCGCGTGCGCGGCGTCGTTGCCCGACTGCAGGATCAGTCCCGTCAGCACCTGGCGCACCGTGTAGTCGACACCCGGCTCCAGCCCCACCGCGCTGCCCTCGACCGCCGCGTCGGACTCGGTGGCCGTGATCGTGTCGGAGAGCTCCAGCTCGCGTGCGGCGACGAGCCCCGTCAGGATCTTGATCACCGAGGCGGGACGGTATCTGCCGTGCGGGTTCTTGGCAGCCAGCACTTTCCCGCTGTCCAGCTCCGCCACGATCCAGGTGGCCGAGCTCACCCGCTTCGGCGGTGCGGGGGCTTCCGGCGGGATCACGACGCCGCAGTGCCCCATTCCGGGCCCGCCGATCGGTGCCTCCGGGACCGGAAGCGGCTTCGGTGTGGGTTCTCCCGGCGCGGGGACCTCCGAGCTGTCCACAGGTGAGGGAGGCAGCGTGGCGTTCGGACAGCTCGATCGCGTCCGGTTCGTCGTCGCCGTGCCCGTGGGCACGAACAGTCCCATCGACAGGATCGCCGCCAGCACTGCCGTGGCGAGTCGGACCGGTAGGCGAGTGGCTGCTGTGGACACGCGGACCACCCTAGGGCACTCGCACGGTGGTGCGAATCCGCCGAGTGTTCGAGAAGCTCGGTTGTGCTGGATTAGTCGGGGTGCGCCCGAGGACGTTGTGGTCGCGGGCACAGTAGATACTGGGGACGTGCGAATTACCCGTGGTATGGCGTTGTTCCTGCTGGTCTTCGGGATCTGGTCCTGGCTGTTGTGGCCGACCTTTCTCCGCAACATCCTCGGTGACCGGGGAATCGGCGCGAGTTCCGGCCTTCGGGTCGGAGTGGGCCGTTCTGGAGTGTTCGTGGTTGGGCACGCTAGGCGGGGCGTCGTTGGTTTTCCACGTACTGTCGGGTGATCGACAGCGGCGCTCCGTCGCAGGAGGCGGCGAAGTAGGACGGCGACCACACGTGTCCTCGGTAGGTCCGCGTCGGGAAGTGCTGCTTCAGTCGCCGCGAGGTCACGCTTTGGAGGCTGTTCACCAGTTTTGATACCGCTATCTGTGGTGGGTATTCCACGAGCGGGTGTACGTGGTCGTCTTCCCCGTTGCATTCGGACAGGCTCGCGCCGAAGTCGGTGCAGACCTTGGAGAACACCTCATGCAGGAAGTCGTGGTGTTGGCCGGTGAGCACGTTTCTGCGGTACTTCGTCACGAAGATTAAGTGGACGTGCGTTCCGAAAACACGGTGTCTGCCAGCGCGGTAGTTCTCGGTGGTTGCCATAGATCAACATGGTGCAGTGCTCTGGCGGAGGGAGGTGATCAGCTTATGCAGCTGCGGTACCGCTACCGGCTCTACCCCACACCGGGGCAGCGTCGGGCGCTGGCGCAGGCGTTCGGCAACGCCCGTGTGGTGTTCAACGACGCGGTGCGTGCCCGGCAGGACGCCCACGCGGCGGGGGAGAAGTTCCCGACCGGCACCGTGCTTCAGAAGCGGCTGATCACCGATGCCAAGCGCACCGACGAGCGTGGCTGGCTCGGCCAGTGCTCGAACATCGTGTTGCAGCAGGCCATCCGGCTGCACACCGGCGGGTTCTCGGTCCGACCGAACGGGAAACTGCGTCTGGCCCGGATCGGGGACGTGAAGGTCGCCTGGTCGCGGGACCTGCCGAGCGCGCCCAGCTCGGTCACCGTCGTCAAGACCGCCGACGAGCGCTACTACTGCTCGTTCGTGGTCGAGGTCGGCGACGAAACTCTCCCGGCTGCCGTCGACCAGCACGGCCAGGACGTAGAACTCGGCCTGGATCTGGGCTTGTCCGCGTTCGCCGTCGACCAGCACGGCCGAGTGCTCGACAACCCGCGCTTCCTGCGCCGCGCCGAACGCAAACTCAAACGGGCACAGCGGGAACTCAGCAGGAAGAAAAAGGGATCGAACAACCGCAACAAGGCGCGCCGCAAATTGGCGCGTCAGCACGTGAAGGTCACCGACACTCGGTCCGACTGGCTGCACAAGGCCACGACCAGCATCGTTCGTGAGAACCAAACGATCGTGCTGGAAGACCTCGCGGTCTCCGGCCTGGCCCGCACCCGGTTGGCGAAGTCCGTGCACGACGCGTCGTGGGGCACGTTCCGGCGCTTGCTGGACGAGAAAGCTCACCGCTACGGCCGCCAGCTGGTGGTTATCGACCGGTGGCTACCCACGTCGCAGACCTGCTCCGACTGCGGGCGCATCGACGGCCCCAAGCCGCTCGACGTGCGCACCTGGACATGCCCCTGCGGCGCGACCCACGACCGCGACCACAACGCCGCCAAGAACATCCTCGCCGCAGGGCGTGCGGAGAGGCAAAACGCCTGTGGACCCGACGTAAGACCCCACACCGGGGCAGACGGGGACGAAGCAGGAAGCAGCGGAACCCCGCGAGGGGCCACCGCTCCGCACGCGGCGTGAGCCGCGCCGGAATCCCAGCCCCTCAGGGCGGGGAGCACGTCAAGAGCAGTCGTGGTCGGACGGAGCGCCGACGGCGTTCCTGTGGGTGCACGTGGTGATCGCGGTGGTCTCGCTCGTGCTGGGAACCGTGATCGGCGTGTTCGGTTTGCGCGCCTACTTCGCGAGCAGGAGAGGTTGACTCCTCGGGGCGGGTCCCCCGGGAACCGGGGGGGCGAACGGGACCGGTGAGGGGTGCGCGCGAGCGCGCTCGGCCGCTCGGCGGCGGTGCGATTTGTGACTTAGGTCCGGCTTCGTGAGCCGGAGGAGACTTCCGCCACGAATCCGGCTATCGTGATCGCGCGGGGTCACGAACGCCACCGGGCCGGTGGCTCCGTGTTTCCGTGCGCCGAGGCAGCGGCGGTGATCGCCCGCTGTCCAGGGGCCCGGGAGTGTGCGCCGTCGTGTTCCCACTCGCCGCGGCACACACGTTCCACGACCCCGTACAACGAGGTACGGGGTCTCCCGGTCGGGGGAGACCGTACGGACCATCAACCGCGTGCGGAAAGTTCCGGCGAGCCGTCGATCCCGCACGAGATCGACCGCCCACCGGAACGCGGCACCGCGGAGAGTCCGGTCAGCGCCTCGGAATCAGCGCCTGCGGAACATCAGCGCCCGCTTGACCTCCTGGATCGCCTTGGTCACCTGGATACCACGCGGGCAGGCGTCGGTGCAGTTGAACGTGGTGCGGCAGCGCCACACCCCGTCGATGTCGTTGAGGATGTCCAACCGCTCCTCGGCGGCCTCGTCCCTGCTGTCGAAGATGAACCGGTGCGCGTTGACGATCGCCGCCGGTCCGAAGTAGGAGCCCTCCGACCAGTAGACCGGGCACGAGGTGGTGCAGGCCGCGCAGAGGATGCACTTGGTCGTGTCGTCGAACCGCTCCCGCTCGGCGACCGACTGGATCCGCTCCCGCGTCGGGTCGTTCCCGGTGGCGACGAGGTAGGGCTTGATCGCCTTGTACGCCTCGAAGAAGGGCTCCATGTTGACCAGCAGGTCCTTCTCTACCGGAAGGCCCTTGATCGGCTCCACCGTGATGGTGGTCTCGCCCTTCTTGGCGAACATGTCCTTCATCAGGACCTTGCACGCCAGCCGGTTGACACCGTTGATCCGCATGGCGTCCGAACCGCACACGCCGTGCGCGCAGGAACGCCGGAAGGTCAGCGTGCCGTCGATGTACCACTTGATGTAGTGCAGCAGGTTGAGCACGCGGTCGCTGGGCAGCGCCGGAATGCGGTACGACTCCCAGTGCAGGTCGTCGTCGACCTCCGGGTTGTAGCGCTCGATCTTGACCGTGACCATCGTCGCGCCCTCCGGGATCGGGGGAGCGTCCGAGGGCAGGTCGACGGCGGTCGTGTCGCTGTTCGCGTCGGTGGTGGGGGCGGTCATCAGTACTTACGCTCCATCGGCTGGTACCGGGTTACGGTGACGGGCTTGTAGTCCAAGCGGATGTCCGAGAGGAAACCGGTCAGGCCCAGCGGCGCGTTCGGATCCTGTTCATCGGGCAGCTGCTTGTACTGCATGCTGTGCCGCATGAAGTTGGTGTCGTCGCGGGTCGTGTAGTCCTCGCGTGCGTGTCCGCCACGTGATTCCTTGCGCGCCAACGCGGAGTTGACGAGTGCCTCGGCGAGGTCGAGCAGGAAGCCCAGCTCGACCGCTTCCAGCAGGTCGTGGTTGTAGCGCTTGCCCTTGTCGTGCACGGCTACGCGGCCGTAACGCTCCTTGAGCAGCTGTACGTCCGACAACGCCTGCTTGAGGGTCTCCTCGGTGCGGTAGACCGAGGCGTTGGCGTCCATCGTCTCCTGCAGCGCGGTGCGGATGTTGGCTACCCGCTCGCCGCCCTCCGCGGTGCGGAGGTGATCGACCATTCCCTCGACCAGCTGAGCCGGATTCTCCGGCAGTTCGAGGAACTCGTGCCGCTGGGCGTACTCCGCGGCCGCGATACCGGCACGACGCCCGAAGACGTTGATGTCCAGCAGCGAGTTGGTGCCGAGCCGGTTGGAGCCGTGCACCGAGACGCAGGCGACCTCGCCCGCCGCGTACAGGCCGGGAACCACGTTGTCGTTGTCGCCGAGCACCTCGGCGTCGATGTTGGTGGGAACACCGCCCATCGCGTAGTGCGCGGTCGGGTAGACCGGGACCGGCTCGTGCAACGGCTCCACGCCCAGGTAGGTGCGGGAGAACTCCGTGATGTCCGGCAGCTTGCTCTCCAGCACGTCCTCACCGAGGTGTGTGACGTCCAGCAGCACGTGGTCCTTGTTCGGTCCGGCGCCGCGGCCCTCCAGCACCTCCATCGCCATGGACCGTGCCACGATGTCGCGCGGTGCGAGGTCCTTGATGGTGGGGGCGTAGCGCTCCATGAAGCGCTCGCCGTCGACGTTGCGCAGGATTCCGCCCTCGCCGCGCACCGCTTCCGAGATGAGGATGCCCAGTCCGGCCAGACCGGTCGGGTGGAACTGGTAGAACTCCATGTCCTCCAGCGGCAGTCCCTTGCGGTAGACGATGCCCATGCCATCGCCGGTGAGGGTGTGCGCGTTCGAGGTCGTCTTGAAGATCTTGCCGAAACCGCCGGTCGCGAAGATCACCGACTTGGCCTGGAAGACGTGGATCTCGCCGGTGGCGAGTTCGTAGGCCACGGCCCCGGTGCAGCGCTGCTGCCCGTCCTCGTCGGTGGTCATGTTGACGTCGAGCACGTAGAACTCGTTGAAGAACTCCACGCCGTGCTTGATGCACGTCTGGTAGAGCGTCTGCAGGATCATGTGGCCGGTGCGGTCGGCCGCGTAGCAGGAGCGCCGCACGGGTGCCTTGCCGTGATCCCTGGTGTGCCCGCCGAAGCGCCGCTGGTCGATGCGGCCCTCCGGGGTGCGGTTGAACGGCAGCCCCATCTTCTCCAGGTCGAGCACCGCGTCGATGGCCTCCTTGGCCATCACCTCGGCCGCGTCCTGGTCGACCAGGTAGTCACCGCCCTTGATGGTGTCGAAGGTGTGCCACTCCCAGTTGTCCTCCTCGACGTTGGCGAGTGCTGCACACATCCCGCCCTGCGCCGCACCGGTGTGCGAGCGGGTCGGGTAGAGCTTGGTGAGTACGGCGGTGCGGGCGCGCTGGCCGGACTCGATGGCGGCGCGCATTCCCGCGCCGCCCGCGCCGACGACGACCACGTCGTACTTGTGGAATTGCATGGTGGTCTCCTTGGCTCGTCGCCTGCTGGGCCGCGCGTCAGCTGATGTTCGGATCGAAGGTGAACAGCACGTACGTTCCCAGTACCACGGTCAGCACGATCGAGCAGTACAGCAGCATCTTCAGCCAGAAGCGGGTACGGTCGGAACGTGAATAGTCGTTGATGACGGTTCGCAGCCCGTTGCCGCCGTGCAGACCCGCCAGCCACAGCATCGTCAGGTCCCAGAGCTGCCAGAACGGTGATGCCCAGCGGCCCGCCACGAAGGCGAAGTTGATCCGGTGCACCCCGCCGTCCAGGAAGAGCATGATCAGCAAGTGCCCGAGGACGAGGAACAGCAGCACGACTCCGGACAGCCGCATGAAGACCCAGCTGTAGAGCTCGAAGTTGCTGCGCCTGGCCGCGGGACGCCCGGGGGAACGCGGCTTGTCGACTGACAGTGGTGCTTCGGTAGTGGTCATGGTCGTACTAACCCCCGAACAGTTCCGTGGCGGCGCGGGTGATCATGCTGATGCCGGCCGGGATGATCAACACCAGCCACAGCACCAGGACTGTCCACAGCATCGGTCGCTGCAGCCCCGGTCCCCTGGACCAGAAGTCGACGAGCATCACGCGGATTCCGTTGAACGCGTGGAACAGCACCGCCGCGAGCAGCCCGAGCTCGAACACGATCATCAGTGGATGTTTGTAAGTCTCGATCACCGTGTCGTACGCGTTGGGTGAGACCCGCACCAACGCGGTGTCCAGGACGTGTACGAACAGGAAGAAGAAGGTGAGCACGCCCGTGATGCGGTGGGCGACCCACGACCACATGCCCAGGTCGCCGCGATAGAGGGTGCCCTTGGCACGAGGTGCTTCCCCGCGAGGGCGTCCCTCCGCCGCGGTGGCGGTTGTGCTGGCCATGACGGAAGGCCTCCAACGTCGCTGGTGGACTCTGGGCCCGTTCCGGATGCTGCGCGGAGAACGGCCCGTAACCGCAGCACCCTGCGCCCGCGCCGATTACCCGAACGGACCCTTGACCCATCGGATGCTAGACCCGCGCCCGCCGGCTGTCCTACTCGCATGTGCCCGCTGTGATCGAGCAGACAACTACCGGGGGTGGGTTGATCGATGTAGATCCGTTCTGCCCCGGGCAGGCACCTCGTCGTGGCGCGGGCGTCAACCGGCTGGTCCGAGATTAGCGTCACCCTTATCGTATTAACGCACGTGTCGAGCGGTGTGCGCAGGTCCGCCATTGTTCGTCATTGACATATTTCACTTTTTGGGCAGTGGGCGGTGCGATTGGGACACGAACGAAGGGTGATTACGTTGAGTAGTGCCCGAACGAGTGAGTACGGGTGGTGATCGGGGAACTTGGTCGAACCCAACTCCGTCGACTGGCCCGCCCTGCGGGCAGCCGCCACCTTCGCCGCCGAGCACGCCTACTGCCCCTACTCCGGGCTCGCAGTGGGGGCGGCGGCTAACTGTACCGACGGGCGCGTGGTGGTGGGGTGCAACGTCGAGAACGCCTCCTACGGTGTGACGTTGTGCGCCGAGTGCACGTTGGTGGGCGAGCTCCGGATGAGCGGGGGTGGCGGTCTGGTCGCCGTTTCGGTTCGGGACGGGCAGGGCAACCCGCTCATGCCCTGCGGTCGGTGCAGGCAACTGCTCAACGAGATGGGCGGGCCGGAGTGCCTGGTCGACACCCAGGAGGGCATCCTGCCGATACGGCAGCTGCTGCCGCATCCCTTCGCGCCGCCGCCCTGAATCGGCCGGTAACCTCTTCACCCATCGCACCAACGCCCGAACCGGAGCGTGTCATGCCGCACAGTGTCGTGGAGATCATCGGCGCCAAACGGGACGGGGGCAGGCTCTCGGCGGCGCAGATCGACTGGGTGATCGACGCCTACACCCGGGGTGAGGTCGCCGAGGAACAGATGTCGGCGCTGGCGATGGCGATCCTGCTGCGGGGGATGGACGACGCCGAGACCGTCCGCTGGACGGCGGCGATGGCCGCCTCCGGTGAGATGCTGGATCTCGGCGCTCTGGACCGTCCCACGGTGGACAAGCACTCCACCGGCGGCGTGGGGGACAAGATCACCCTCGCGCTGACGCCACTGGTGGCGGCCTGCGGGGCCGCCGTGCCGCAGCTGTCCGGCCGCGGCCTCGGGCACACCGGAGGGACGCTCGACAAGCTGGAGTCGATCCCCGGCTGGCGCGCTCGGCTCAGCACCGCCGAGCTGTACCGCAACCTCGACGAGGTGGGAGCGGTGATCTGCGCCGCCACGGAACGGATCGCCCCCGCCGACAGCAGGATGTACGCCCTCCGGGACGTGACCGGCACAATCGAGTCGGTGCCGCTGATCGCCGGTTCCATCCTGAGCAAGAAACTCGCGGAGGGCACCGCCTCGCTGGTGCTGGACGTCAAGTGCGGTTCGGGGGCCCTGCTGACCGAACCGGAGCGGGTGAGACGTCTCGCCAGGACGCTGGTCGCCACCGGCAACGACAACGGGGTGCGAACAAGTGCGCTGTTGACCTCGATGTCGGCGCCGTTGGGCGTGGCGGTGGGAAACGCTCTGGAGGTCACCGAGGCGGTGAGCGTGCTGCGGGGAGAGGGCCCTTCCGACGTCACCGAACTCACGCTCGCGCTGGCCCGCGAGATGCTGGCGAGCAGCGGGTTGTCCGATGTGGATCCGGCCGGGGTGCTGGCATCCGGGGCGGCGTACGAGAAGTGGCGTGCTCTCGTCACCGCGCAGGGCGGTGATCCCGACGCGGACCTTCCCGTCGCCGCGCACGTGCACACGTTGCGCGCGCCGCGGAGCGGAAACCTCGCCACGCTGGACGCCCGTGCGGTCGGTGCCGCCGCGTGGCTGTTGGGCGCGGGACGGGCACGCAAGGAGGACGAGGTGCGGCACGCCGCGGGCGTACGTTGCCTGGCCAAACCCGGGGACCGGGTGTCCGGGGGCGAGCCATTGTTCGAACTGCACACCGACGATCCGGGCACGGTCGAGGACGCGTCACGTCGACTGCACGATGCCTACGAGATCACCCGCGGTGAGGTCCGGACCGAGCCGGTGGTGCTGGAGCGGGTGACCGGTTCCGACGTGGCGGTGTGACACCCGCGGGGCCGCTTCCGCCCCGCTGGGCGCCACACCGTGTGGTCCCCGTCGATCCCCGTTCACTGTGCCGACATCGCCGGAGCGGCGCCCCTAGGGCATGCCACGGGCCTACCCGGTGCGTGCTCCGGTGGAAGCCGGTACTCACGTGCGATCAGGCGCTGTCGGCCGTGTAGTCGTCGTCCGGCTCGTCCGAACCGCTCGCCTTGTCCGAGTCGCGCTTGGCGCTCTTGGAGCGACTGCGACGCTGCTGTTGCTGTCGGGGCAGTGTCGTCGGTGGCGAGACCGCGTTGTTGTTCGAGGGAGCACCGCCGCCGAGGATCAGTTCGGCGAAGGTGGCCATGGCCTCGTCCAGCTGGCCGGCGTGCTTGCGCTCGCTCTCCTCGTTGGCGTTGCGCACCAGCGAGTCCAGCGATTCCGAGTCCGGACGCTCGGAGAGGGTGCCCCGCAACTGCGAGAGGTCCTCGCCGAGGGTGCTGCCGACGTCGCCGATCCGTTCGGTGACACCGCTCTCGACGGAGTCGAGGCGAGTGTTGACGTTCTCCTCGACCGAGTCGATCCGGCCGGACACCTGGTCCAGTCGGCTCGCCAGCGATTCCAGTCGGTCGGCGAGCTGTTGCAGGCGCTCGGTCGGGTCGACCGCCGGACGCTCCGCGAGCGCGTCGAGCTTGCCGTTGACCTTCTCGGCGTTCTCGGACAGGGTCTCGCCGATCCCGTTGCGGACTTCCTGGGCCGCGTCGCTCACCGAGCGCTGCAACGATTCCCTGGTGCCGTCGAGGTGTTCGTGGACACCCTCGTCGATCTCGGCGAACCGACCGCGCAGGCTGGTCTCCATCTGGTCGAGACGCTCCCTGAGCGGTTCCTGGACCGAGCCGGGAACCTCCTGCAGGCGGGTATCCTGCTGGTCCAGGTGCTGCCCCAGCTCTTCGAGTCGATTGTGGACGTGGGAGAGCTTGTCCTCCAGACCGTCCATGCGGCCCGTGACGCCGTCGAAACGTCCCGCCATGCCGTCCAACCTGCCGTCCAGTTGCGCGAACGGCTTGGCCAGCTTGTCGGCGAGACCTTCGACCTGGCTGTTCAGGCCGGAGATCGCGTTCTCCTGGGCTTCCAGTTTGGACAGTGCCTCGTCGAGTCGTTCGGCGAGCACGCTGACTTCGGTGCGATCCGGCAGCTCGGACAGCCGTTTGCGTACGGAGCCGAGGGACTCCAGCGGCGACATCCGGGCGTTGATCTCGTCGAGAGCGTCGAAGATCTGCTGCTGTTCGCTTTCGCGGATCTCCGCTGCCCGCGTCAGCATGTTCCGCATACGGTCGAACGACACCGTGTCTTGGCTGTTCTCGTTCACGGCAAAGGTCGTCCTTCGTCGAGGGGGAGGGAGAGGACTATTGGAGCGTAGCGAGTAGGGGGTCAGTTGGGCATACGCCCCCCGGCATTTTCCACGAATACGGTGGCGATTGTTCCCTCGAACGGAGTAATTGCGCCAGTTTCGCGGCTTTCCGCCAGGGCGATCGTGAGTCCGATTCGCGCTGTACGATCCCCTGTCCCGACATCTCCGACGAGCTGTGATCGCGCAGCGTGATCAATTCTTGCACGAAAGTGGCCGCGGGCTCAACAGTGGAGCGGACAGGCGATGCCGACGAGCTGATGGGGAACCGGGTCGCCGCCCCGAAAGCATGGCGCGGAGTCATTCGTGTGGTTGGAGTCGCTCGCCGAGCGAGGCGTGGTCCCGCCACCTTCCGGCGACGGGACGAGCACATCGGTTCTCGTGCCGCCGCGGGTTCGTCCACGGTGCACTCCAACGAGCGAGGAACGCGGTGGCGCGGGTGTCCACTCATCACCGGGTTCTCGGAGCGAGAACCGTTGGGAGAGCTCGACAACCGCGCCACGGGCGAACGGATCGGAGGACGCCGCTCAGTGCACCCGCAGTCTCGCCTCGAAGCTCTCCACCAATTCGCGCCACGCGGCCACCTCCTGGTCGAACGGCGGGGTGGGGGGCAGCCGGTTCGGGTCGGGGCGCAGCACGTAGGACAGCATCCAGCCCAGGCGTTCCGAGGAACCCAGCGCGTTCTCCACGCTCTCGTCCCCGGCCCAGGAAGCAGCGTCGGTCAGCAGCTCCTCGGCCAGGTCGAGCTGGTTCGGGTCTATCTCGGACGGTCCCTCGGCCAGGTCGTCGTCCAGTCCGCTCAACACGTAGGTGTTGTCCGGCTCGACGTCGATCTCCAGCTCGCCCGCGGTGGCCGCGTTCTTGACCGTCTGCCACGTCGCGACCCGCGCCAGATCGGTGTTGTCCACTTTGTCCTCGGCGAGGTAGCGCGCCAGCGCCCTCGGTGAGGTGCAGACGTCGATGCTGCCGTCCGAGCCGAGAAAGACCGGGTCCTCACCCAGGAAGCAGCGTAGTGAGTAGTACTCGCGGCCACCGGTGACGATCTTGATCGGATCGATGCCGATCTCGCGCCAGAAGCCCTGTTCCCGCTCGTCGTCCTCGGTGTCCCCGCTGTCCTCGGTCTCCCCGGGCTCCTCGTGCTCTGATGCCGCGGCCGAGTCCGATTCGGCGTCCTCGTCCTCACCCGGTAGTTCCTCGGCCAGTTCGTTCTCGGCCTCGGAAACGGCGGTGGCATCCACTTCGGGACTCGCCACCACACCGTCGATCGCGTCCAGCAGCTCGTCCCACCGGTCGGCCACCACGCGGCAGATCCGGTTCCAGCGCCGTTGGCCCTCCTTGCCGCTGAACGGCAAGGTGCCCTCACCGAGCAGATCGAAGCCCTCGGCGTCCTGCAGCACCTCGGTGACCGTGTCGAGTTCGCAGACCTCGGCCAGCGAACGCGCCATCTCCACGATCTCGGAGAGCTCGTTGATGGTCCAGGTGTCCGGGGGCTCGGCGATGAGTTCCGGAACACCGACCAGGTCGTACTGATGGTCCTCGTCCGGGCTGAGGTCGACAGCGGAGAGGGCGGGTACCACGTGCCAGGCCGGGTGATCATCCAGGTCGTTGGCCGCGCCGGATCGCACGAAGGCGGCCAGGTGTGCCGGGTCGGCGAACGCGTACAGATTCTCTTCGTGGCCGAGGAAGGCCTCCCACTCCTCGCCTTCCTCGCGCCATCGGGGAGCCCAGAGGGTGACCAGATCGCCCTGCGGCAGCCCGAGCTCGATCGGGACGATGTCCTGCGCCATCTTGCTACCTCCGGTCGCCGAAGCGGACGCTGCCGAAGCCTACTGGACGGGGATTCGATTGCCGATACGGTGTCGTACCGTGTGTAGCCGACTCGCACCGGATTCCCTGCTCAATGGCTCGCCCTGGTGGTGCCCGAACGCTCGGCGCACCGAGCGTCCGAACCGGGACGCATCGAAGCAAGGAACCCCAAGCTACCTCATCGAGGTTTTCCGGTCGGGTTGTCGGGGTGCTCGCTCGGCGGAACCTCCAGCCGGCTCTCGCTCCTGGTGCGGAGGTCTCGGGTAGTTACCTCCCGCTCTCCTCCGCGCGGTGGAACCGCGGAACCGCTCGGCCCAACACTCCTTCCCGCATCGGGCGGTCGGTTCAACCGTGATCGAACACGCCGAACGGACCGCCCTCACCTCAAGGTCGGCGGTACCGTTCAGCGGTTTCCGCGCCGAGCATGAGGTGAATGGATGTCACGTTGCTGTGGACCAAAATCACACTTTGGCTCGCCGAGTACGCGCCGACGACCGCCTCCGAACTCAAGCAGGCACTACCGCCCCCGGACATGGCCGCGTTCGAATCGGAGTTCGAGCTCACGCTTCCCCAGCAGCTCAAGGAGTGGTGGACCTGCTGCGGTGGAACCGAATCCGGATCGTTGACCGATGTGCTGCCGCCGTTCTACACGCCTTACGGCGCGTCGGGGGCGTGGCGGGTCTGGTGCGAGTTCCGTGAGACCTGGGCGGCCAAGTGGCACCGGCCCGCCTGCGACTACTACGCCGGTTCGGCGGGAAGCAGCTTCCATCCGGCCTGGATCCCGATCGCGGGTGACGGGTTCGCCGACGAACTGGTGGTGGACCTGCGTCCCGGCCCGTTGCGTGGCTGTGTACTGGAGTGGGAGCAGGAGATGAGCCGTGTCGGCCCACCGCTGTGGGCCGATCTGGCCTCGATGCTGGCCGATGTGCACCGCGCGTTGACCGAGGGCGGTTCCGCCGGTTACAGCAGGCCGACGGTGACCGAGGACGGCAGACTGGACTGGCAGATCCGCTGAACCCGCCGAACGCCCACCCGGGGCGCGGCGATTTCTCGCGAAATTCACGCACCCGGGTGGGCGGTAGCGGATCCGGCTCAGCGGAACCGCCTTCCCTCGTCGCGCCGGAAGGTGAACACCGCCAGCGCTCCGAGCGCGGCCGTCCAGCCCACGGCGACGGCCAACGCGGTCAGCGGCGGCCCGCCTCCGGTCAGCGCGCCGAGTACGAGCTCGCGGGCGGCCCTGGTCGGAAGTACGGTCGAGATCCCGTCCAGCCAGTCCGGGAACACGCTCGGCGGCAGGAACAGGCCACCCGCGAACGCCAGCGGGAAAAGTATCAGCTGGACAGTGGGGATGGCCGCCTTGAGCGGCATGGAGTACCCAACCGCGAGCCCGAGGAAGGCGAACGGTACGCCCGCGAGGACCAGTGCGAACACCGTCGCGCCCACCTCGACCACCGAAGCCTCGGCCGCCGTGAACAGCACCGCCGTGAGCCCCACCGGTATCAGCGACAGCAGTGCGAAGCACAGCGCGTTGCACAGCCTGCCGCCGAGCTGCGCCATCGGGCCGGTGGGCAGCGTCCGCAGGTAGCTGTGCCATGCCTTGGCGCGGTCCTCGGCGACCCCGGCGCCGAGGTTGAACACGAAAGCACTGATCACCGCGAACATCGACATCTGCCCCGCCGCTTCGGTGGCCGCGACGGTGTTGCCGGAGACCGAGCGGTTGGAGACGACGAACAGCAACATGAACAGCGTGGGAAACGCGAGGGTACCCAGCGCGGCCATCGGGATCCGGACCGTTTCGCGGAACTGGTACCGCGTGTAAAGCAGGACTGCGCTCATGCTCTTCCCCCGGCGTGCTCGTCGATCGGGTTCGCCTCGGCGGTCAGCGCGGTGAACGCTTCCTCCAGCGAAGCCCCTGTCACGGTCAGGTCCTCGAAGTCCGCTCCGCTGCGCACCAGGTCGCGGACCAGTTGGTCGGAGTCGCGGGTGAACAGTCGATGCGCCCCGTCGTCGAGTTCGGAGCGCACCACCCCCGGCAGCTCCGGTAGGTTCGTTCCCCGCACGGTCACGGTCCGGGTGTGCACCCGCGACTTGATCTCCCGCTGCGGCCCGTCGGCCAGCACCCTGCCGCGGTCCATCACCACGATCCGCTCGGCCAGGGCCTCTATCTCGGCGAGGTAGTGGCTGGTCAACAGCAGTGTCGTTCCGCGCTGATGGTGATGGCGCAGCGCCTCCCACAGCGAGTCGCGCGCGGCCACGTCCAACCCGGTGGTCGGCTCGTCGAGCACCACCAGGGCGGGATCGCCCACGAAGGCCAGCGCCACGCTCAACCGTCGTTGCTGCCCGCCGGACAGCGAACCGGCCTGCCTGCGTGCGAGTTCGCTGAGTCCGAACTGCTCCAGCAGTTCACCGACCGGCAGCGGTTCCGGGTAGTGCTTGGCGACGAATTCCACGATCTCGCCCACGCGCAGCGTGTCCGGCAGGCCGGTTTCCTGCGGGGTGGTTCCCAGCCGTTCGCGGTTGCGTGGCTGGCGGGGATCACCACCGAACAGCTCGACGCGGCCCGCACCGGGAGAGCGCAGACCGGTGAGCAGGCTCAGCAGGGTGGTCTTGCCCGCTCCGTTGGGCCCCAGCAGTCCCAGGAGCTCTCCGGGAGAGATGTCGAGGTCGATGTCGTCCAGCGCGTTCAGCGAACCGAATCGGCGTGACACGCCGATGGCACGTGCTTGGTATCGGGTCAAGAGTCCCCCTCGTCGGTGACCGGTTCCAACAGGGCCCGCAGTTGCCGCATGTACTGGTCGAAGGCCGTGCGTCCCGCTTCGGTGAGGTACACGTAGGTGGTGCCGCGGCCGGGGCCCGTCTTGGTGCTGTCGGTGTAGCCCGCCTCGTCGAGCTTGCGCAGGTGAGTGATCAGGTTTCCCGGCGTCATGTCCAGCAGTTCCCGCAGCCGGCCGAAAGCGATCCGGTCCTCGGTGGGCAGTGCCGCGAGAGTGGTCATCACCCGCAGCCTGGCCTGGGCGTGGATGACCGGATCGAGTCGGACGTCGGCAGGGTTCATTCCGGTTCTCCGGGCAGGCGTTCGTGACTGGGGGACGGTTTCGCGCGAGCGCGCAGCGTCAGCACCGTTCCTGCCACCAGAAAACCACCGCCGCCGGCCAGCGACATGACCAGGTAGTGGTTCGGGATGCCGGTGAAGGCGCCGGCCGCGTTGATCGCCAGGATCCACAGCCCCACGCCGTACTGCGTCCAGCTCCCGGTCAGCGCGCCGCCGCTGAGGTAGAGCACTCCCACCAGCAGGCCGGAGCCGCTGGCCCAGAGCATGGCGTAGACCTCCTCGGAGATGCCCATCCGCGAGGTCGCGGCGATCAGCGCACCCAGCGCGACGAAGCCCAGCGTCCAGGACCAGCCGTGCATCGCCCCGGACTTCTGTGTGGGGCCGCGCAGCCCACGCAGGCTGTTCGCGAGGTGCCAGACGGTGATGAAGCCCGCCACGCCCAGGCAGCCGAAGAAGATGCCCAGTGCCTGCCAGAGGGGGACGAGCAGTGCCGGATCGTCCCCGATGGTCAGGTACAGCTCGCCGAATCCCAGCATCCAGGCCGCGCCCCAGACGCCGAACAGCAGGCCGGGGTTGATGTCGAGGGCTCGCTCTGCGCGTTGTTGCTGCCGCTCGGTGATGGCCAGCATCTCCGCCGGTGACGGAGTCGAGGTGTCGGAGGTGTGTTCCTCGCTCATTTCCTGCCCCCTGTAGCCGAACTTTGTGGCGCAAAGTTTCACTTACTTTGCGACGCAAAGTCAAGTGCCGATCGGTATGCTTCGTGATTTACTACTTTGCGAGGCATACTAGTCAGTGCTAGTTTCTAGTCGTGTCGGAGCGGAAACCGGTGGAACGACAGACGCAGTGGCTGCGCGGGGTGCTCGATCTCGCCGTGCTCGCACTGCTGGCCGAGAGCGGGGAGGACTACGGCTACACGTTGGTTCGGCGTCTCGACGAGGCCGGACTTCCGGGGATGAAACCGGGAACGCTGTATCCGCTGCTCAACCGCCTCGATTCGGAAGGGCTGGTGCGCAGCGAGTGGCGTGCGGGTTCCGGTGGGCCGGGCCGGAAGTTCTTCCTGCTCACCGAGCGGGGCCGTGCGGTGCTGGCCGAACACGGGCCGCAGTGGACCGAGTTCGCCGAGAACGCCACCGCTGTACTCGAACGGGGGATGAGTTCATGACCGCGGTATCGTCGGAGAAGTACCGCAACGAGTTGATGTTCGCGCTGCGGATGCGCGAGGTGCCGGGGGACCGGGTCGGCGACGTGCTGGCCGAGGTGGAGTCCCACGTGGCCGAAACGGGGCAGGATCCGGTGGAGGCGTTCGGCACACCGGGGGAGTACGCGGTGCGGGTGGCCGAGGAGTTCGGCACGACCGGTGGTTCGCCTCGGCGGGCCGTGCTGCGCCCGGGTGTGCTGCTGGTCGCCGCGTTGGCACTGTGCGGAGCGGAACTGGCGACTTCCGCCGCCACCGCGAACGAGGTCACGCTGACGACCGGCAGCCTCGTCGGGATCGTCGCCCTGCTGGCACTGTTGGTGGTGCCGCTGCTGTTGGCGATGCGTGCCGCGACCGAGCTTCACAGCGTCGGGCGGCGAGTGTGGTTCGGGCTGGGGGCGCTGGCGACGTTGGTGCTCGCACCGTTCGTGGCGAACTGGATCGAGCGGGTGGTCGGCGCCGAGCCGGTGCTGGTCACGATGCCGCGCTGGATCGCCTTCGTCTTCGCCGCGGTGTTCCTGCTCGGCACGGTGGGCCTGTTGGCCCGGACCATTCGCGGCAACCGGATCGTGGATCCCAGGCCCGGTGTCGTCGGGAGTTCCTGAGCGTGCCGGGCGGTCCTCCCGAGCGACCGCCCGCCAGTCGACCGCCCGCTCCGCGATTTCGCGAGAAATCGCGGAGCGCCGGGGTCACTCCCCGAGTGGGTGCCACACCGTTTTCAGCTCGGTGAAGGCACGCAACCGCCCCGTGCCGGGCGCGGTGTTCCAGTCCGGTTCCACGAGCGGAGCGTCGAGTACCCGCTTGACGCTCCCGGCGGCCGTCTCCTCCAGCTCGCCACGCAGGGTTTCGTCCGCCCCGCTCGGATCCAGCGCGTCCACATCGGAGTGCGATGCCAGCCGTGAGATCAGTTCGGCGGGATCTCCGGTGAGCACGTTGACCACCCCACCTGGTACGTCCGAAGTGGCCAGTGCCTCGCACAGGCTCACGGCGGGCACCGCCAGTTCCGCATCCACGAGTACCACCGCGCTGTTGCCCGCCGCCAGCACCGGGGCCAGCACGCTGACCAGACCCAGCAGCGAGGAGCGCCGGGGCGCCACCACCCCCACCACGCCCACGGGTTCCGGCGTGCTGTGCACGGTGTACGGACCGGCGACCTGGCCGACACCGCCCCGCAGGACGCCGAGCTTGTCGGTCCAGCCCGCGTACCAGAACATTCGGTCCACGGCGGTATCCACCGCCCGTTCCGCCTCCGTCGCGGACAGCCCCTCGGTCGCCGCCACCTCGGAGGTGAACCGGTCCCGCGTCCCCTCCAGCATCTCGGCGACCCGGAACAGCACCTGCCCACGGTTGTGGGCGCTGGCACCGGACCAGCCGTCGAACGCCTTGCGGGCCGCGGCCACGGCGTCGCGCAGATCCTTGCGCGAGGCCTTCGCCGCGTTCGCCCGGAACGTCCCGTCCGCGTCGGCGACCGCGACGACCCGGCCCGACTCGGATCTGGCGAAGGACCCGCCCACGTAGAGCTTGTAGGTCTTGGGCACCGTCACCCTCTTCCGCGTGCTCACCCGCGCCTCGTCTTCAGACATCGAGATAGGCCTCCAGACCCGCGGCACCGCCGACGTGACCGTTCCCGGACTCACCGCGCCCACCGAACGGAGCGGTCGGGTCGAACCGGTGGAACGTGTTGGCCCACACCACACCGGTACGCAGCCCGCGCGCCGTCCACAGCGCGCGGGAGCCCTTCTCGCTCCACACGCCCGCGGCCAGACCGTACGGCGTGTTGTCGGCCTTGGTCACGGCCTCCCGCGCGGTGCGGAAGGTCAGCACCGAGAGAACCGGGCCGAAAACCTCCGTTCGCGCCACGCTCATGGACTGCTGCACGTCGGTCAGCAGGGTGGGAGCCATGAAATCGCCGTGCCGTGGCAGCGTCGCCGGCACGGTCCAACGACTCGCCCCCTCCGCGACGCCACGCTCCACGAGCTCGGAGAGCCGCTCCACCTCGGCCGTCGAGCCGAGTGACCCCACATCGGTGTTGCGATCCATCGGATCGCCCACCCGCAGCTCCGCCATGCGGTCGCGCAGCCGTGCCACGAACTCCTCGGCCGCGGACTCCTCCACCAGCAGCCGCGAGCCCGCGCAGCGGACCCGTCCCTGGTTGAAGAAGGCACCCTCGACCACGCCCCGCACCGCCTCCTCCGGCGCCGCGTCGGCGAACACGATGTTCACCCCGTTGCCGCCCAGTTCGGACGTGACTCGTTTGCCCCGGCCGGCGAGGTCGCGCCGCACCCGTTCGCCCACCTCGGTGGAACCGGTGAAAACCGCGTGCCGCACCCCGCGATGTGTCAGCAGGCTCGCTCCGGTCCCCGAGTCGCCGGGCAGGATGTTGACCGTGCCGGGGGGTAGACCGGCCTGCTCGCAGATCTCGCCGAACACCAGCGCGCTCAGCGGTGTCCGTTCGGATGGTTTGACGACCACGGTGGACCCGCAGGCCAGAGCCGGAGCGATTCGCTGCGCCAGCAGCAGCAGCGGGAAGTTCGACGGGACCACCTGCCCGGTCACCCCGAGCGGTGCGGGGGAGGGCCCGAATCCGGCGTGGTCCAGCTTGTCCGCCCAGCCCGCGTAGTGCAGGAACCACGCCGCCGCGTTGGGCAGGTCGAACTCCGTCGCCTGCCTGACGGGCTTGCCGGTGTCCAGTGTCTCCAGCACCGCCAGTTCCCGGGAACGTTCCTGCAGCAGCCGGGCGATCCGGAACAGGTACTTGGCCCGGTCGGTACCGCTGATCGCCGCCCAGCGGTGCCGAAAGGCGTTCTCGGCCGCGGCGACCGCGCGGTCCACATCGGACTCCGCGCTGCTCGTGATCTCCGCCAGCGGTTCTCCGGTCGCCGGATTCACGCTGGAGAAAACCGCACCGGTGCCGTCGGTGAACTCCCCGTCGATGAACGGGCGGTAGCGTTCCCGAAGCGCGGCGACCGTCGCGGATTCGAGGGCGGGCGCGTACTCCAGGGGATTCGCGTCGGGCTCCGTCAAAGATCCACCGTCACCTGGTCGGGGCCACTGTAGTGGCCGTGAAGTTGCGTTTCGCGCTGCATCAGCAGGTCGTTGAGCAGTCCGGACGCCCCGAACCGGAACAGTTCGGGACTCAACCAGTCAGGTCCCGCCACCTCCCGCACCGCCACGAGGTAGCGGATCGCGTCCTTGGTGGTGCGGATTCCGCCCGCCGGTTTGACACCGCGCGTCTGCCCGGTTCGCTCCCGCCACTCGCGTACCGCCCGCAACAGCACGTGGGTCACCGGCAGGGTCGCGGCGGGGGAGACCTTGCCGGTGGAAGTCTTGACGAAGTCGGCCCCCGCCAGCAGCGCCAGCCAGCTCGCCCGCCACACGTTGTCGTAGCCGCCCAACTCGCCGGTTTCCAGGATCACCTTCAGGTGGGCGGGCACGCACGCTGCCCGGACCTGTTCGATCTCGTCGAAGACCCGGCCGTACTCGCCCGCGAGGAAAGCACCGCGGTCGATGACCATGTCCACCTCGTCGGCGCCGGACTCAACCGCCAGCTCCACCTCGGCCAGCTTGGCGCGCGGCGTGGAGCGGCCCGAGGGGAACGCGGTCGCCACCGAGGCGACCCCGACCCCGGAGCCGCGCAGTGCCGTCACCGCCTCGGCGACCAGATCAGGGTAGACGCACAGCGCGGCGACCCGGGGGACGTCCGGGAACCGCGAGTCCGGGGTGCGGGCCTTGGCCGCAAGCGCACGCACCTTGCTCGCGTTGTCCGCACCCTCCAGCGTGGTCAGGTCCACCATGCTCACCGCGCGGTCGATGGCGCGCAGCTTGGCCTCTCCCTTGACGGCGCGCCCGGCCAGCGCGGTGGCCCGCTGTTCGAGTCCCACCGCGTCGATGCCGGGCAGCCCGCGCAGGAAACGCGTCAACGCGGCTTCGTCGCGGGTGGCCTCGGCCAGCTCGCCCGGTGGTCCCGTTCTCGGTGGGCTGGATGACGGCGAATCGGCCATGCGGAGCAGTCTACGGTGCCGCTCCGCCGTGACCAATGTTCACCGCGCGGTCCGCGTTCGGCCCCGGTGGCTCCACGTCGTCACCGACACGCTCAACGGCGCGCCTGCTCGACGCTCCCCCTACGGACTCTCCCGGTGGCGCTTCGAGCGGTTCCGGCGGTGGCGCGTTCCGGCTGCCCTGCCGCGACTCCGGAAAGTGGTGATGCCGTCACACGACAAACCCGCTCGAGTTCCCGACGCGGGTTTACGTAGGCTGTGAACCATGAGTACCCCCGTCCTTACCGCAGTGGCCTGGCCCTACACCAACGGGCCGCGACACATCGGTCACGTCTCCGGAATCGGTGTCCCCTCGGACGTCTTCTCGCGGTACCACCGAATGGCCGGGAACAAGGTGCTCATGGTCTCCGGCAGCGACGAGCACGGGACCCCGATCCAGGTCCAGGCGGAGAAGGAAGGCATCACCCCGCGTGAGCTGGTGGACAAGTATCACCGGGTGATCGCCGAGGACATGGGATCGCTCGGGGTAAGCTACGACCTCTACACCCGGACCACCACCGGCAATCACTACCAGGTGGTGCGGCAGATCTTCCTGGCGCTGTACCGCAACGGCTACATCATCCCCAAGACCACCACCGGAGCGGTCAGTCCCTCCACCGGCCGCACCCTGCCCGACCGCTACATCGAGGGCACCTGCCCGATCTGCGATCACGACGGTGCCCGCGGCGACCAGTGCGACAACTGCGGCAACCAGCTCGACGCGGCCGAGCTGCGCGACCCGGTCTCCCGGATCAACGGGGAAGTGCCGCGCTTCGTGGAGACCGAACACCTCTTCCTGGACCTGCCCGCCTTCACCGAGACGCTGGGCAAGTGGCTGTCCACGCGTACCGACTGGCGCTCCAACGTCCTGAACTTCACCCGCAACCTCGTGGAGGACATGCGGCCCAGGCCGATCACCCGCGATCTCGACTGGGGGGTTCCGGTCCCGCTGGAGGGCTGGGACGAGCAGTCGATGAAACGACTCTACGTCTGGTTCGACGCGGTGATCGGCTACTTCTCGGCCAGCGTCGAGTGGGCCAGGCGTTCCGGTGATCCCGAGGCGTGGCGTGCCTGGTGGAACGACCCGGAGGCGCTGCGGGTGTACTTCATGGGCAAGGACAACATCACCTTCCACGCCCAGATCTGGCCCACCCTGCTGATGGGGCACAACGGAGCCGGGGATCGCGGCGGCAACGCCGGTCCCTACGGCGAGTTGAACCTGCCCACCGAGATCGCCTCCAGCGAGTTCCTGACCATGACCGGGTCCAAGTTCTCCACTTCCCGGGGAACGGTGATCTACGTGCGTGACTTCGTGCGCGAGTTCGGGCCGGACGCGCTGCGCTACTTCATCTCGGCGGCCGGTCCCGAGACCCAGGACGTCGACTTCACCTGGGACGAGTTCGTCCGCAGGATCAACTTCGAACTCGCCAACGAGTGGGGGAACCTGGTAAACCGGGCGGTTTCGCTGGCTGCCAAGAACGTCGGCGCCGTTCCCGAACCCCGCGTTCCGGAGGCCGCCGACGAGGAGCTCAAGACGATGGCCCGCGACGCCTTCGACGTGGTCGGCGGGCACCTGCGGCGCTCCAGGTTCCGCGCCGCCACCCAGGAGGCGATGCGGGTCGTCTCGGCGGCCAACAAGTACCTGTCCGAGCAGGAACCCTGGAAGCGTAAGGACGATCCGGAACGCCGCGACACCATCCTGCACACCGCGTTGCAGCTGGTCTCGGACGCTAACACCCTGCTCACCCCGTTCCTGCCGCACTCGGCGCAGCGGGTGCACGAGCTGCTGGGCGGTACGGGAACGTGGGCGGCGCAGCCGCAGCTGCGGGAGGTCGACGACCTGGACGTGTCCGACCGTTCCTATCCGATCCTGACCGGTGACTACGGCTCCGAGCAGGCCAGCTGGGAGTCCCGGCCGATCGGGGTCGGCACACCGCTGAGCAAGCCGACGCCGCTGTTCGGCAAGCTCGACCCCGAGCTGGCCGAGACCGGACCGGAGTGGGCGCCGATCCAGAGCTGATCCGGCGGTGGACTTCCCAGTCCGGTCGTTCCCAGCCCGATCGTTCCCAGCCCGGTCGTTCCCACCGGAGCGGCCGGGCCTTTCGCCCGCGCGCCCTCGGTTCGCCGGGGGCCGGGGTGTGACGGGCGTCTCACGGGAATAATGGGCGGAGTGAGCAAGGGCGACAAACGAACCCCGCCACCGGAGCCGGAGCCGTTGCCCGCTCCGGTGGTGGACGCGCACACCCATCTCGACGCCTGTGGCGCGGTCGAGGCGGCGGATGTTCGCCGCATGGTGGACCGGGCCGAGGCCGCGGGGGTCGGCCGGGTGGTGACGGTGGCCGACGACATCGAGTCGGCGAAGTGGACGCTCTCCGCCGCGGGCTGGGACGAGCGGGTCCACGCCGCGGTCGCGCTGCACCCCACCAGGGCCAAGGACTTCGGCGAGTACGAGCGGGAAACGCTGGCCGAGCTGGTCCGTGATCCCAGGGTGGTCGCGGTCGGGGAGACCGGGCTCGACTACTACTGGGACTACTCCCCGCCGGAACCGCAGCAGGAGGCGTTCCGCTGGCACATCGACCTCGCCAAGCGGATCGGCAAGCCGCTCATGATCCACGACAGGGACGCGCACGAGGACATCCTGCGCATCCTGGACGAGGAGGGCGCTCCCGAGACGGTGATCTTCCACTGCTTCTCCGGTGACGCCGACTTCGCCCGCCGTTGCGTGGCAGCCGGTTACGTGCTCTCGTTCGCGGGTACGGCCACCTTCCGCAACGCGAACGCGCGCGGTCTCCGGGAAGCGGCGGCCCTAGTGCCGGTGGAGCAGATGCTCGTCGAGACCGACGCGCCGTTCCTGACACCGCACCCGTTTCGCGGCAGGCCCAACGAACCGTACTGCGTAAATTACACCGTTCGTGACCTTGCTGAACTGCGTGAGACGAGTGTCGCGGAACTCGCGGTCGCGCTGACGGCCACTACCGAACGAGTTTTTCAACTCGATCGTGTAGCAGCTGGCTGAGTCTCGGTAACTCTCCGGCCACCTTCTCGATCAGCCGCGGTGATGTCGGCTTGCGACCACTCCGCGTCCTCCTACCGTCCGAAGTGGAAGCCGGGATGGGGAGTTCGACGGTGCTCGCCGGTTCGATCGGCGCACCGTGAACCCCGTTCGGGGCCTTCGGCGTGAGTTCGGCCGAGCCGCTCGGGCGGGCCGCTGTCACGGGGTTCCACGGGGACGTTCCGCTGCCCGGAACCACGGCCGAGAAGGTGGTCATGAGAACTCGACACGTTCCACGCGGCGCGATCCTGTTGGCGGCGGCCCTGACCGCGAGCATGGGGGCCGGTTCCCCCGCCGCCGCGGCCGAGCACCAGCGCACCCCGGGAAAAGTGTGGGACCGGTTGGCACGGTGCGAATCGGGCGGTGACTGGCACATCAACACCGGAAACGGTTACTACGGTGGATTGCAGTTCCTGCGCAGCACCTGGGCCGCCTACGGCGGTGAGCGCTACGCGCATTATCCCCACCGAGCCGCGCGCGCCGAACAGATCGAGGTCGCGAGTCGGTTGCGCGAGGCCCGCGGCGATTACGGAGCATGGCCCTCCTGCGCCCGCCGGCTGGGATTGCCGCACTAGTGGGATGTCGCGGCGGGGCCGCGAGCCGTTCCGCGGCCCCGTGCGGGCGGGAAACCCAGTGCGGGCGGGAAACCGCTGTATGGGTAATCGATAACCCTCGATAGTGCGAGGAACCCGATACTGACGATCACGCGCGGTGTCGAGATCTGCGCGTTATGACGTGTGGCGGCCAATGGCCGAACATATTTCGGTTCGATCGTGTGAATTTCATCGATGCCCTGTGCGCTGGGGAAGTCGATTTCGTGTCGGTAACTCAGGTCACAGCGATTTCGTGATCCTTGGCAGCGCGCGGATCATCACGCTAGAGTCTCGAACTCGTAAACCGATGACCACGGTCACGGATTACGCCCGCAGTCTTCGCCGGTGTACGTCGGGGTAGCCTGCCCTCGCCGCTCGGAACACGAATTACGGGCGCGATGGTCGGCTGGCGGCGCTGGCTACGGGAGTCGGATACGGACACGAAGCACGAAGGTAACGCGCTCGCGCGTGCCGGTCGGAAGCCGAAGGGGCGGTTTCCCTCCGGACGTCTCGGGCACGTCTTTCCCGCCTTCGGGAGGTAACGACCCTGTGAACGAACGCGGCTATTTGGGTGAGCAGCCCTCGGGCCACGGGCAGCACGCCCGCCGGGAGAACACACTCGACGGGACGGACTGGTTCACCCCGGCGGTTCCCGGCGAGCGGCACACCGCCGTCGGCGTGCTGGAACCCCCCGAGGAACGGACCGGGAACATACCGCCCTACCCGGCGCAGGATCACCCGAGTTTTCCCCCGGGCGCACTGAGCATCACCCCGCAGGACCTCTACGAGATCATCGGTCCCGACGTCGAGGACCTGATGGCCGACGCCGACCTCGAGGTCGACGAGCTGATCAGGCTGCTCAACGCCGAGACGACGGTGATGCCGCCGCTGCCGTTGTCCGACTCGATCTCCTACGAGGACCTGGAAGCGCCCTCGCCGGAACTGTCCGAGGCGATCGGCACCTGGAAACGGCGTTTCCTCAAGAGCGCGGTGGCGGCCGTGATCCTGTCCATCACCGGTGCGGGCGGCGCGGCCGCCGCGATGGACAAGTCGGTCACCGTCGAGGTGGACGGCAAGGAACGCGAGGTCAGCACCTACGAGTCCACAGTGGGCGAGGTGCTCGAGGACGAGGGCATCGAGGTCGACAAGCACGACGCTCTCAGCCCCTCGCTCGGTTCCAAGGTCGAGCACGGCGAGACCATCTCGCTCGACCGCGGCAGGAAGATCGAACTCACCGTCGACGGACAGACCCGGGAGGAATGGGTTCGTTCGGTCACGGTGGGCCAGGCGCTGCGTCAGCTCGGCGTCCCCACCGACGGGGCCTCGGTCTCCGCCAAGCGCACCATGCCCGTGCCCGAGGAGGGCATGAGCCTGGAGGTCAAGACCGCCAAGTCGATCACGATCGTCGACGGCGGCGACAAGCCCAGGCAGCTGACCACCACCGCCGTCACGGTCGAGGAACTGCTCGATAAGCAGGGCCTTCGGGTCGACGAGAACGACGAGGTCACGCCCGGCTCCGGGAAGCGGATCAGCGAAGGTGCCGAGGTGCGGATCGACCGCACCGGCATCTCGACCGTCAACGTCCGGGAGAAGATCGAGCCGCCGGTCAAGGAGATCGTCGACGACTCGATGTTCAAGGGCGAGCGCAGGGTCGAAAAACAGGGCACTGCCGGGGAGAAGATCGTCTTCACCCGGGTGACCACCCGCAACGGCGAAGAGGTCAAGCGGGAGACCGTCGGCGAGAAAGTGGTCACCGAGGCCGAGCCCAAGGTCGTGCGCGTCGGTGGCAAGCAGCCGCCGAACAGCGGTGTCTGGGACAAGCTGGCCGAGTGCGAGTCGGGCGGCAACTGGCACATCAACACCGGGAACGGTTACTACGGTGGTGTCCAGTTCAACAAGTCGACCTGGGACGCCTACGGTGGCGACCAGTACGCCGCGTACCCGCACCAGGCCAGCAGGGAACAGCAGATCGCCATCGCAACCAAGTTGCGCGACGCGCGAGGGGGCTACGGAGCCTGGCCCTCCTGCTCCTCCCAGCTCGGCCTCACGTGATCGAAGTTTTCCGCTCGGGTTGCCATGGTGGTGCCGTGGCGGAACCTCCGGCGGTGCCTCGCTGCGGGTGCCCCGACATCGGGTAGGTACTACACAACGTCGGGGCCGTCCTCGCGAGGCACTCGCCGGAGAACCCGCGGCGGGGCCGACTGCGTGAGTGGTCGGGGTTCGCCCTGCGAGGGTGGTCGGGGTTCGGCACTGCGTCGAAGCGGCCCGGCGATTTCGTGGGAATTCGACGCCCACTCCTCCGCTGTGCCGCCCCGCCGTCCCGGCGATTTCGCGAGAAATCGACGCCCACCCGCCGTCCCGACGCGGTCGTGGGAATTCGGGCTGCTAGTTTCGAAGGTGTGGAGCAACAGCCGTCCGCAGTCCGCCTGCTCGGTCCGGCCGAGGTTCGAGGACTGGCCGAGCGGCTCGAATTTCGTCCCACCAAGAAACTGGGGCAGAATTTCGTACACGATCCCAACACCGTTCGGCGCATCGTCGACACCGCCGGTATCGACTCCGACGACGTGGTTCTCGAAGTGGGTCCCGGCATCGGCTCACTGACCCTGGCCCTGCTCGGAACGGCAGGCGCGGTGACCGCCGTGGAGATCGATTCCCTGCTCGCCGACCGCCTCTCGGCCACCGTCACCGAGCACGCTCCTGCGCTGGCCGAGCGACTGCGGGTGATCAACGGTGACGCGTTGCGGCTGAGCGCGGCCGAGTTCGGCGGTCCCGGACGCGCGCCGACGGCACTCGTGGCGAACCTGCCGTACAACGTGGCGGTCCCCGTGGTGCTGCGGTTGCTGGCCGAGCTGCCCTCGTTGCGGCACGGTCTGGTGATGGTGCAGGCCGAGGTGGCCGACCGGATGGCCGCCGGGCCGGGCAGTCGCCGTTACGGCGCCCCCAGCGCGAAGTGCGCCTGGTTCGCCGATGTGCGACGTGCGGGCTCGGTATCGCGCAACGTGTTCTGGCCGGTGCCGAACGTGGATTCCGGGTTGGTGGCTTTCACCCGCCACGAGCCGCCCGCCGAGATCGACCGCGACCGCGTGTTCGCCGTGGTGGAGGCGGCCTTCGCCCAGCGCCGCAAGACGCTGCGTTCCGCGCTGTCGGGTTGGGCGGGTTCGTCGGAACGCGCGGAGCGGCTGTTGCGTGCGGCCGGAGTCGATCCGGCCGCCAGGGGAGAGCAACTCCACATCACCGAGTTCGCCGCTCTGGCCGGGCTCGCGGAAACCGAAACCTGATCGACAATTCCGAGTTTCCCGCCGACCGGAGCGCACCGTCGCTCGATTCCGGCCGGGGTTTTCGTATTCGACCGGGCACTGGTTGTAACCATTCTTTTCGTTTCGTTCCGCCACTAGTGCCAGTGACGAATACTACAAACGGCGGAAAGTGACTCATATCAACTTGCGTCCAGCGGAATCGATGATGTTTACTCTTCCGCGGAGTCCATCCCGAGCGGCTGAGAGATCTGGCTCGACGAAGCCGCAGCAACCACCCGGATCGGGCAGGTGCTACCGCCAGGAACGATGGAGTTGATTTGTCTCTGAGTTCCACCGCAAGCGCCAAGACGCTGCCCGTGGCTATCCGCCTCGGCCTGACGGAGCGTCGTGTTGTCGATCTCGGGCGGCGTACCACTACCGCCTGTCGGCGCCACGTCTGATCCCGTACTGGCCCCTGGTTCCTTTCCACCCGGTCTTCGCGTGCGCCCTCGCACGTCCGCGGCCGAGGCGAGCTGAAGCGGAGTTCGATCGTGATCACAGTCGAAAACCTGACCAAGACCTTCACCCAGAGCAACACCCCCGTGGCGGCGCTCGACGACGTGAGCCTGCAGGTGCCGGACGGTTCCGTCTGCGGAGTCGTGGGGACCAGCGGTGCCGGTAAGTCCACCCTCGCGCGTTGCATCGCCCTGCTGGAGAAGCCCGACAGCGGAGCCATCCGCGTGGACGGGACCGATCTCGTCTCGCTGGAGGGCAGCAAGCTCCGCGCGGCGCGGCGCCAGATCGGTGTGGTTCCCCAGGGCGATTCGCTGTTGCGGCAGCGTACGGCGGCGGGAAACGTCGCCCTGCCGCTGGAGTCGGCGAAGGTACCCGCCGCCCAGCGCCGCGGCAGGGTCGCCGAGCTGCTCGACCTGGTGGGGCTGGCCGACAAGTCCTCGGTCTATCCGGACCACCTCTCCGGCGGGCAGCGGCAGCGGGTCGCGGTCGCGCGTGCGCTGGCGGCGAAGCCCTCGGTGCTGCTCGCCGACGAGCCGACTTCGGCGCTGGACCCCGGTACCACCGACTCGGTGTTGACCGTGCTGGAGCGCGCTCGTTCCGAGCTGGGTGTGACGGTGCTGGTGGTCACGCACGACATGGCAGTGGTTCGACGCATCGCCGACGACGTCGCCGTTCTCGAACAGGGCAGGGTGGTCGAGCACGGCAAGGTGCTGGACCTCGTTTCCGAACCGGGCAGCCGGATCGGTTCGACCCTGTTGCCCGAGACCGACCAGGCGAGCACGCTGCAGCTCGACTCCGGCGGGCACGACGTCGTCGCCGAGGTGGTGCTGGTCGGTTTCGCGGCCGTGGGTGCGTTGCTGCCCGAGGCTTCGAGCCGGTTCGGGGTGGAGCTGTCCATTCTCGGCGGTGGACTGACGCGGCTCGGGGACACGCCCGTCGCCAAATTCCGTGTCGGGCTGTCCGGTGAACGTTCCGAGTCCGCGCTGAAGTGGATGATCGAGCGCGATGCGCATGTGCGCCGCGCTCCCGTGAGCGTTGATGGAGTTGCCGCGTGAGTGACGTGACCCCCTGGTCGGAGGTCTTGGAACTGGTACGTCCCGCGACTGTCGAGACCCTCTACATGGTCTTGATGTCGACCCTGGTGGGGGTGGTCGGTGGTCTGCCGTTGGGGGTTTGGCTGCACATGACCTCACCCGTGGGGCTGACCCCCAAACCGCTGTTACACCGGGTGCTCGGCGCGATCGTGGACGTGACGCGTTCGATCCCGTTCGTGGTGCTGCTGGTGGTGGTCGGTTCGCTGACACGGCTGCTGATGGGACAGGCTTTCGGCAGCAGCGCGGCGATCGTGCCGCTTGCCATCGCCGCGGTGCCGTTCTTCGCGCGGTTGACCTCCAACGCGTTGCGCGAAGTGGATTCCGCGATCGTGGAGGCCGCGGTCACCACCGGAGCGGGCAAGTTCCGGATCGTGTGGACAGTGCTGCTCAGCGAGGCGCGAGCGGCGTTGGTCGGCGCGATCGGGGTGACCATGCTCGCGTTGATCGGCTATGCCGCTATGGCGGGTGCCATCGCGGGCGGCGGACTGGGTGCCACCGCGATCCTGGACGGTTACAACGCCTACGACGACCGTGTGCTCTACGTCTCGGTGGTGCTGCTCGGAGTCCTGGCATGGGGGATGCAGCTGATCACCGACTGGGTGACCAAGTTGGTCGACCGCAGGCGTGCCGCCACCAATGTCTGAGCCCGCCGTTCCCCGGGTGTGCGACACGGCTCCTCGGGCGTGAGACACGGCGGTTTCGCTCTTCCCGGTGAGTTCTCGCGGCCCGACAGGTCGAGCCTCCCACTGGGTGCCTTCCAACGGGAGCCTTCCACCGGATCGAAAACCGCCCGGCAGAAACCGACAGAACCGAAGAAGACGACCGGCCTCTTGTGCCGTTGCGGCGGCGAACGCCGCCGAACCGAGATCCGAAAGGACCTTCGATGCGTACCAAGCTCCTCGCCGCAGTGCTCGCCTCCTGCACACTCGCGTTAGCGGGTTGCGGCGGCGGGTCGGCCGCGCAGGACGACCCGAACGCGGCGATCAAGGTCGGCGCCACCGCGCAGCCGCACGGCGAGATCCTGCAGTTCGTCAAGGAGAACCTCGCCGCCGAACGGGACATCGAGATCGAGATCGAGACGTTCAGCGACTACAACAGACCCAACGCCGCCACGGCCAACGGCTCGCTGGACGCCAACTACTACCAGCACAAGCCGTTCCTCGAGGAGTACAAGGAGGAGCGCGGTGGTGACCTGCACTGGGTCGCCCCGGTGCACCTGGAGCCGTTGGGCATCTACTCCAAGGAGATCGACTCGCTGGACAAGGTCTCCGACGGCGCCAGCGTCATGATCCCCAACGATCCCTCCAACCGGGGGCGGGCGCTCAAACTGCTCCAGTCCAAGGGGTTGATCGAGCTCAAGCAGGGCGCGGCCGAGGAGACCGACGTCCGCGACATCGTCAACAACCCGAAGAACCTCCAGATCGAGGAGCTCAAGGCCGCCCAGATCCCGCGCTCGCTGCAGGACGTGCGGTTCGCCGTGGTCAACGGCAACTACGCGCTCAAGGCCAATCTGGACGACCCGCTGGCCCTGGAGTCGACCGAGAACAACCCCTACGTCAACGGGGTGGTCACCAACTCCGAGATGCAGGGTGACCCGCGCATCGACAAGCTCGTCGACATGCTGCGGTCCCAGGAGGTCAAGGACTTCATCAACGAGCAGTACGGCGGCAAGTCCGTCATCCCCGCGAGCTGATCGCACGACCTGCCGGACCCCGGACGACGCACACCTGAACGTGCGCGGCACGAACACGTACCCTGGGGGTGTGCTGTCCGTGGTACCGACCCCGATCACCGTCCGGGTCCCGGCGAAGGTGAACCTGCATCTCTCGGTCGGCGACAGTCGCCAGGACGGTTATCACGAGCTGGTGACCGTTTTCCAGGCGCTGTCGCTGACCGACGAGATCACGGTACGCAGTTCCGACGAGCCGGGCATCGAGGTGCACGGCGAGGGCTCGGAAAACGTGCCGTTGGATTCCGACAACCTGGCCTGGCGAGCCGTGCTCGAACTCGCCCGTGCCAGTGGCAGGGATCCCGACGAGACCGGTGTCCACATCTCGATCAACAAAGGGATACCGGTCGCGGGCGGCATGGCGGGCGGTAGTGCCGACGCCGCCGCCACGCTGTTCGCGCTGAACGCGTTGTGGAAGCTCGAACTCGGCCGTGACGAGCTCTCCGGGATAGCGGGCCGACTCGGCAGCGACGTGCCGTTCGCCCTGCAGGGTGGTACCGCGCTCGGCACCGGTCGTGGTGAGCGGCTGGTGCCCGTGCTGGCCCGACACACTTATCACTGGGTGATCGCGCTGCACGGCGAAGGACTCGGGACACCGGAGGTGTACACCGAGCTGGACCGGTTGCGGCGCAACTCGGACAACCGCGTGGGCGAGGTCGAACCGCTGCTGGAGGCGTTCGCCTCGGGCGATCCCCGCGAACTCGCCCTGCTGCTGGGCAACGATCTGCAGGCCGCGGCGGTCTCGCTGCGTCCGGGACTGCGGCGGACGCTGCGTGCCGGGGTGGACGCGGGAGCCCTGGCCGGAATCGTGTCCGGCTCCGGGCCCACCTGCGCCTTCCTGTGTACCGACGGGGACGAGGCGGTGCGCATCGCCGCCGAGCTCTCCGGGGCCGGGGTCTGCCGGACCGTGCGAGTGGCGCAGGGACCCGTTCCGGGAGCACGGCTGGTCGGCGACGAGCACGTCGATCGCCCACCCACTCCGCCGCAGGTGCACGCGTGAATCCGGGTCGGGCGTGACGCCGACCGTGGCCGCGAAGCGGTCACGGGATCCCGGCCGCCGGTGGGCCCGTCAGCGCACCGATCCAACCGCGCACCGACCCGCCCGCGCAATGAAATCGATGGTCCGGACCCGCAACGTCCGCGGCCTGTTCCGCGCATACTCGAAGTCGACGGAGTGACCAACACTCGATGGCCAACCTGATCAACCTGGAATCGGTCGAGAAGAGCCACGGGGTCCGGCCGCTGCTGGACGGGGTCTCGCTCGGCGTGACCGAGACCGACCGCATCGGGGTCGTCGGACTCAACGGCGGCGGCAAGACGACCCTGCTGGAGATACTGACCGGCATCGAAGAACCCGACGCCGGACGGGTCAACCACACCCGCGACCTGCGCAGCGCGGTCGTGACGCAGCGCACCGAGCTGCCCACCGACGCGACGGTGCGCAACGCGGTACTGGACCCGCAGGGCTTCACCGCCGAGCACGAGTGGGCCGCCGATCCCAAGGTGCGCTCCGTGCTCAACGGGCTCGGCATCACCGGGCTCGGCCTGGACAACAGGGTCGCCGAGTTCTCCGGTGGGGAGCGCCGCCGGGTCGCGCTGGCCGCCGCACTGGTGCGCGAGCTCGACCTGCTCGTGCTGGACGAGCCGACCAACCACCTCGACGTCGAAGGGGTGCGCTGGCTGGCCGACCACCTGCTGTCGCGGCGTTGCGCACTGGTGATCGTCACCCACGACCGCTGGTTCCTCGACGAGGTGTGCAACCGCACCTGGGAGGTCGTGGACGGCCGGGTGGAGCAGTACGAGGGTGGTTACGCCGACTGGGTCTACGCCAGGGCCGAGCGGGCCAGGATCGCGCAGCAGACCGAGGAGAAGCGCCGCAACCTGGCGCGCAAGGAACTCGCCTGGCTGCAACGCGGCGCCAAGGCCCGGACCTCCAAGCCCAAGTTCCGGGTGGAAGCGGCCGAGGCCCTGATCTCCGACGTCCCCGAACCCAGGGACACCGTGGAGCTCGTCTCGTTCGCCAAGCGCCGGTTGGGAAACACGGTCGTCGAGCTGGAGGACGTCGACCTCCGGGTCGCCGAGCGCAAGCTGCTGGACAACGTGACCTGGCGACTCGGACCGGGCGATCGGATCGGTCTGGTCGGGGTGAACGGTTCCGGCAAGACGACGCTGCTGCGGTTGCTGGCAGGGGAGCGGGAACCGGACGGTGGCAAGCGGGTCGAGGGCAAGACGGTCCGGCTGGCCCACCTCACCCAGGAGCTGCACGACCTGCCCGGTAAGTGGCGCGTGCTGGAGGCCATCGAGGACGTCGCCAAACAGGTCACGCTCGGCAAGTACGAACTGACCGCCTCCCAGCTGGGCGAGCGGTTCGGCTTCGGCAAGGGCAGGCAATGGACCAGGGTCGAGGACCTCTCCGGCGGTGAGCGCCGCAGGTTGCAGCTGGCGAGGCTGTTGATGGACGAGCCCAACGTGCTCGTGCTCGACGAGCCCACCAACGATCTCGACATCGACACCCTGCAGCAGCTGGAGGACCTGCTGGACGGCTGGCCCGGCACCTTGGTGGTGGTCTCGCACGATCGCTACCTGGTGGAACGGGTCTGCGACAACGTGGTCGCGCTGTTCGGCGACGGCAACATCACCCACCTGCCGGGTGGGATCGACGAGTACCTGAACAGGCGACGCTCGCTGCTGGAGGGCGGGGACCAGGCGCTCGGCAAGCAGCAGCAGGACTCCGGCGGCTCCACGGGGGCCGCGCAGGGCGGGAAGGCCAAGTCGAACGGGCTGTCCGGTGCGGAGGACCGCGCCGCGCGCAAGGAGCTCTCCCGGCTGGAACGCCAGCTCGACAAGCTCTCCGGGCGCGAGGAGGAACTGCACAGCCAGCTCGCCGAGGCCGCCACCGAACCGGAGCGGTTGCAGCAGCTGAATTCGCAGCTTCGGGAGCTGCGGGAGCAGAAGGACGACATCGAGTCCCGCTGGATGGAGCTGGCCGACAGCCTGGAGTGAACCGGGCACGGCGATTTCGCGAGAAATCGACGCCGCGAGGACGGTGCCGGTCCGTCGATTTCGCGAGAAATCGACGCTCACCTCGCGGCGGCAGCGGGAATGGGCAGCGGTAGCGGGGATGGACGGTGTTTCGCAGCGCGATCCACCGACGGAGGTAACGAGATCCGTTCCGGCGCGAAGTAGACTGGAAGTGTGAGCCACTTCACGAAAATGGTGGCCGCCGCGGCCGCCGCGGATCACGGTCCCGGCACTCGCGGCCTGGTCACCGGTGAGCCGGACGCGCCCCGCTGCCGGAGCTGGTGGCAGGTGCGCGAGTGCGCGTTGCGGATGTCGGCCGCGCTGCGTTCCGCCGCGGAGTTCCCGCCGGTGCGCCGTGGTGACGCGGTGGCGGTCCTCGCCGCGAGACCGGACTTCGTGGTCCCCGCGGTGCAGGCGGTCTGGCTGGCGGGTGCTTCGGTGACGATGCTGCACCAGCCCACGCCGCGCACCGATCTCGAGGTCTGGGCCGCCGACACACTGCGCGTCACCCGGATGATCGATGCCAGGCTGGTGCTGCTCGGCGAGCCGTTCCGCGAGTTCGCCCCGGTGCTGGCCGAGCAGGGCATCCGGTTCCGCGAACTGGACGAGCTCTCGCGGGCGGACACCACGCCGACCGAGGAGGTCCCCACCGGCGAGGACGACCTCGCGCTGCTGCAATTGACCAGCGGCTCCTCGGCAGAGCCCAAGGCGGTGCGGATCACGCACGGCAATCTCCACCACAACACCCGCGCGATCACGGCCGCCGCACGGTTGTCCCCCGAGCACGACGTGGCGGTCTCGTGGCTGCCGCTGTTCCACGACATGGGCATGGTCGGTTGTCTGGCCGTGCCGATGGCCCTGGGCATGCGGCTGGTCAAGGTCACCCCGGCCGACTTCCTGGCGCGGCCCTCGCTGTGGCCGGATCTGATCGGGCGGTACGGCGGAACCGTCACCGCCGCGCCGAACTTCGCCTACGCCATCGCGGCACGTGGCATGGAACGAGCCGAGCAGGGTGAGTTCGACCTGTCCACGCTGCGGTTCGTCCTCAACGGTGCCGAGCCGGTGGATCCCGACACGGTGGAGCGGTTCCTCGCCGCGGGAGCCGGATTCGGGCTGCGGCCGGAAAGCGTCGTGTGCGCCTTCGGCATGGCCGAGGCGACCCTGGCCGTCTCGTTCGCGCCCGCCGACACCGGTATGAGCGTGGACACCGTGGACCCGGAGGAGCTCCGGTCGCGTCGGCGGGCCGTTCCCACCGACGCGGGAACGGCCGGGGTACGCGGGTTCGCGAAACTCGGCCCCCCGCTTCCCGGGATGGAGGTCGTGGTGGTCGACGAGTCCTGTTCGCCGCTGCCGGAACGCAGCGTGGGTGGTCTGCTGATCCGTGGTGCCGCCGTGACACCCGGGTACCTGATGGTGCACGGGCCGGTAGCGGCCACCGACGAGACCGGTTGGCTGGACACCGGTGACGAGGGCTACCTGGTGGACGGGCAGCTGGTGGTGTGCGGGCGCCGCAAGGAAGTGATCGTGCTCGGTGGTCGCAACGTGCATCCCGCCGACATCGAGCGGGCCGCCTGCGCGGTCCCCGGTGTGCGTGCCGGAAACGCCGCTGCCGTGCGCAGGGACGCCGATACGCGCCGCGAGCACTTCGCGGTGATCGTGGAGTCCCGTTCCGCGGGCGACGAGACCGAGGAACGCCGGCTGCGCAAGGAGGTCGCCGCGAAGATATTCGGCGAGGTGGGTGCGCGTCCTTCCACAGTGCTGGTGGTCGCGCCGGGCTCGCTGCCCAAGACGCCCTCCGGCAAACTCCGGCGCGGTGCCGGTGCCGAGCTGCTGTCCTGACCCTCTCGGTGGTGCCCTCCCCGCAGGCGGAACCGATCGGCCGAGTCCCACTCGGACGGAGCGCGACTCGCGTCTGCCGCACGGTCTACCGTCGTGTGCTTCGGTGGCGGTGGGTGCGGACGGCGGTGTGCACGATGACCGCTACCGTCGCTGTGAAAAGCAGCAGGGTAGCGGCGTTGAGTTGCCAGGGCACCAGGCCCATGGTGTGCCCGTCGGGCCACACGCAGTGTGTGGTGACCGGGTAGTCGAACAAGGAACTGCTCTCGATGCGGACACCGGGTGTCGGCTCCCACGCGGTCGGTTCGCACACGTCTTCCGGCTGGTTGGCGATGCCGGACCACAGCGCGGCGGTGTGGGCGTCCAGCGTCGCCAGCAGCAGCCAGCCCACGAGCTCGACCCTCACCCCGCTGGATCCGCGTCGCGCGAGCGAGACTCGTCCCGTCGCGAGCCAGTGCAGGAACTTGCCGAGGACCAACCAAGGAGTGCCGCCCAGCAGCAGTGTGGCGAGCTCGCTCGCGAGGTCTTCCACGGTTGGACGCCGCTCCTTGATCGACGCACCGGCTCATCGGTCTTCCGAACCGAGGTGCGAGTCGGGAATCGGGACGGCCCGGTCGCGCGCTACGGAGATCCCGTCCCGGGCGGATCTAGTCCGGGAGGTCCCGATACGCACGTCGGCCCGATCTCCACGGTACGGCAGGAGATCGGGCCACCGTGTGATGTGAGGGTCAGAGAACATCGATCGTCACGGGGAGGTCGAGAATACGGCCTATCGTTGTACTCGAGTCGTCCTCCGGAACGAGCTCGACGGGTTCCCGCGGTTCGTACTTCGCACCCCTGGGCGGGAAACTCTCGAGCCGGCCGACCAGTTCGATCGGCTTCTTCGTGGTCAGGACAAGAGGTTCTTGCCGTGTTCCACGAGGATCCACCTGCTCCCGCAGGCCTTCGGGCGGGTTCTCGATCGAGATCTCCAAGCCGGTGACCAGGGGCTGCACGAACCTCGGCGGGAATTGCCGGATCATGGTCAGTGAACTGTTCGCGTCGGTGTTCTGTTCGACGCGAACCCGTCCGAGATCCCGCTGGGTCGGAGAACTCCGCCGGGGAGATGCGTCTTCAGGGGAAATCGAGTGTGCTTTCAGGTTTCTGATATCGATGGAAGTGGTCTGTCCCGGTGTCAGCGGGAGCTCGCCTTCCATGATCACCGAGCCCGTCAGCGGAATCACGAAGTTCCCGTCACCCAGCTTGAGCTCCATACCGGATGAAGCGAAGGCAAGCTCCTCGATACCCTTCGTCGAGCTCGACTCCTCCACCTGCGAGGTCGCCGGGGACGTGGCCAGTGCCGCCGGTACGGCCGGTGTGACGGTCAGGGCGACCACCCCGGTCACGCCGATGACGGCGCGGCGAAACACACGACGATTCCACAACACGATTTGTCCTCACATTCGAGTCCGAACGGTGCCTGTGACGACCGAGACCTTGGTGAGGGCGTGATGCTCCCGCAAACAGTGGTCCACTATCGAGAACCATCGTGACCCTTCCCGGTCAATGGTGATCACATCCCGGAACAGGAGTTACACCGTCCGAACTATGTCTGTTCGACGAGGTGAGGTTCGGTTCGCTCGGACGATCCGAAACGGCTCCGCGAGGGGTGTGAATTTCTCGCGAAATCGTCGTCCGGCTCGGTGAGAATGGTGGTTGTCCCTACGGGTGGCGTCGATTTCTCGCGAAATGTGCGTGGCCGGATCGCACGGCGGGGTAGCCCGGCAGCGCGATCGGGACAGCGGCAGCGCGATCGGGACCCCGTCAGTGGAACTCGTTCTGCGCGGCCTCCAGGCCCTTGGCCGCCAGTGTCGACACCGCGTCGGCGCAGCGATCGACGAAGAACCCGAGTTCGGAACGCTCGGTGCGCGAGAAGTCGCGCAGCACGTAGTCGGCCGGATCCATCCGCCCCGGCGGGCGGTCCACCCCGAACCGCACCCGCAGATAGTCGCGAGTGCCGAGCGACTTGCTGATGGAGCGGAGCCCGTTGTGGCCGTTCTCGCCGCCGCCCCGCTTCAGTCGGACGGTGCCGTATGCGAGGTCCAGCTCGTCGTGGATCACGATCACCGACTCCGGAGCGATCTTGTAGAACCGGGCGGCTCCCGCCACGGGGCCGCCGGACAGGTTCATCAGTGAGCGGGACTTGGCCAGCGCGACACGGGTACCGTCCAGTCTGCCCTCGGCGATGTCGGCCCCGGACTTGTGCCGTTTGAACTTGCCACCGACGCGTTCGGCCAGCTCGTCGGCCACCAGGAATCCCACGTTGTGTCGGTTGCCCGCGTAGCGAGGTCCCGGATTCCCCAGCCCGACGATCAGTGCGAGTCGGTCCGCGTCTTCACTGTCCCGTGTACTCACGACATCCTCGGATCAGCCGGTACCAGAGGGTGTGGCCACGCGAGTCGATCCGTGCGGCCACACCCGTTGTTCCGGTGGAACTTTGTCACGCCTCGACAGGCCCGTCGAGAACGGCCTCTCACAGCCTGGCCGCGGCGAGAGCCGTGCGAGAGGTTCCGCCACGTAAGCGGCCGCGAAGGCCGAGCTGAGGAAGCGTCACCAAAAGGCGATCACTGGCTCGCGGTCTCCTCTTCGGAAGCCTCCTCGACGACCCCGGCACCGCTGGTGTCGATCTCCGACTCCATCTCGGCCTCGGTCGGGGCCTCGGAGATGTTTACGACCAGGACGTCCTCGCTGCTCTGCAGCGTGGCGCCGCGCGGCAGGGTCACGTCCGGGGCGTGGATCTGGGTGCCGGCCTCGACACCCTGGATCGAGATCTCCAGCTGCTCCGGGATGTGGGTGGCCTCGACCTCGAGCTGGATCTCGTTCGCGTCCTGGGCGACCAGGGTTCCGGGAGCGGCCTCACCGGTGACCACGACCGGCACGTTGACGGTGACCTTCTCGCCGCGCTTGACCAGCAGCAGGTCCACGTGCTCGATGTAGTTCTTGGTCGGGTGAGTGGTGATCTCCTTGCACAGGGCGAGCTCGCTCTTGCCGCCCGTCACATCGAGGGTCAGCACGGCGTTGCGGCCGTTCTCGCGGACCACGCGGGCGAAATCCACGGTGGGCAGCGAGAGGTGCTTCGGGTCGGAACCGTGGCCGTAGAGCACCGCGGGGATCTTGCCCGCCCGGCGGTACCTGCGGGCGGCTCCCTTGCCGAACTCGTTGCGCTGTTCCGCTGCGAGACGTACTTCGGACACGGTGACGTACTCCTTGGCTCAGGGATGGTGTGCATCAGTCGCTGTCCTGCGGCGGCGCGACGCGCGACTGGTCTGGCGGTCGGGGCGCCGAACGCTCTGCCGAAACCCTGGGAGCCGGAGCGGTGCACCGGTGCGCCACCGGTGACCACCAGCCGCCACGCCGATAACGCCGAGTTCTGGGACCCGACCTCGCCGAGGCAACCAGGCCATTGTATGCGGCGACCGTTCCGGCTGGTTAACCGGCCGGGGGTGAAGCACCCGGGGTGGATCCGAACAGGCTTCGCTGTCAACGTCTTTCCTGCCCGCCCGCGCGATACTAGGTTGGCTCGCATGACTGCCGAGATCACCGCGAGTGAGCCAGCGAGCACGGACTGGCGCAGCAGGCTCCGGCGCGTCGGGCCGGGCATCATGGCAGCCGCCACCGGCGTCGGGGCGGGTGACCTGGTCGCCACACTGGTGGCGGGATCCCGCTTCGGGTACGCGCTGTTCTGGGCGATCCTGCTCGGCACCGTTTTCAAGATGGGGATCGGCGAGGCGGTGGGACGCTGGCACCTCGGGTCCGGCAGCACCATTCTCGCCGGTTGGCGCTCGCTCGGACGCTGGGCCACCGGGTTCTTCGGCGTCTACATCGTGCTGTGGGGCTTCGTCTACGGCGCTACCGCCATGTCGGCCACCGGCCTGCCGCTGAACGCGCTGTTCCCGGCGCTGTCCGTGCGCTACTGGGGGATGATCTGCGGTGTGGTCGGCCTGGTGCTGGTGTGGCTGGGCCGGTACCGGCTGCTGGAACGGCTGATGACGATCCTGGTCGGCGTCATGTTCGTGGCCGTGGTGGGGACCGCGGTGCTGGTCGGACCGAATCTCGTCGCGCTCGGCGGCGGGATCGTCCCCCGGCTACCGGAGGGGTCACTGGCCTATGTGCTGGGCCTGATGGGAGGTGTCGGCGGCACGATCACGATGGCCGCCTACGGTTACTGGACCATGGCGAAGGGGTGGCGAACCCCGCGTTGGATCCCGTTCATGCGCACCGACAACGCGGTCGGCTACATCACCACCGGCGTCTTCGTGGTGGCGATGCTGATCGTGGGATCCGAACTGCTGCTGGGGCAGGGCATGGCCGATGGTGACCGCGGCCTGCTCGAACTCGGGCAGCGACTGGCCGCGGATTACGGGCAGTGGGCGCGGCTGCCGTTCCTGGTCGGATTCCTGGCGGTGACGTTCACATCCCTGCTGGGTGTGTGGAACGGGGTGAGCCTGCTGTTCGCCGACTGGTGGCGTACTTGGTGGTCACGCGGGGAAACCGGTTCGGATCCCGGGAGCACGGTGGGGATGCGCAGTTGGCCGTTCCGCGGGTACGTGCTGTGGTTGACCGTTCCCCCGATGTCGTTGTTGTTCCTGGACAAGCCGTTCCAGCTCACCATCGCCTACGGGGTGCTGGGCGCGCTGTTCATGCCGTTCCTGGCCGGGACGCTGCTGGTGCTGCTGAACTCGGGGCGGATGCCGGCCGCCCACCGCTCGCGGTGGTTGTCCAACACGGTGTTGGCACTGTGCCTGGTGCTGTTCGTCGTGCTGGCCCTGGACAAGCTGATCGGCTACGTCTCCTGACAGGACCTTGTCGACTCGGTCGTCCACCGTGCTCGGGGCGCGTCAATTTCTCGCGAAATCGCCGCGCCCCCGGCCGCTAAGGGGTGGCCGCGCAGGGGGTTCACGCAGGGGGGCCGCTCAGGCCTGGCCGTTGAACAGCCCGGTCACCGAGCCGTCCTCGAACACCTGGTGCACCGCCTTGGCGATCAGCGGAGCGATAGAGAGCACCGTGAGCTTCTCGAACCGCTTCTCCTCGGGGATCGGCAGGGTGTTGGTCAGCACCACCTGCTTGGCTCCGCTGTTGGAGAGCCGTTCCACGGCCGGGCCGGACAGCACGCCGTGCGTCGCGGCGATGATCACGTCCTTGGCGCCGGCTTCCAGCAGCTGTTCGGTGGCCTTCACGATCGTCCCGCCGGTGTCGATCATGTCGTCGACCAGCACGCACAGCCGGTTCTCCACGTCGCCCACCACGCGGTTGGCCACCACCTCGTTGGGCTTGGTCGGGTCGCGGGTCTTGTGGATGAAGGCCAGCGGCGTACCCCCCAGGTTGTCCGCCCACTTCTCGGCCACGCGCACCCGGCCGGAGTCCGGGGAGACGACCGTGATCCGTTCCTCGGAGTAGGCGTCCCTGACGTAGTCGGAGAGCACGGTCTGGGCCAGCAGGTGGTCCACCGGGCCGTCGAAGAAGCCCTGGATCTGGTCGGTGTGCAGGTCCACGGTCAGGATGCGGTCGGCACCGGCGGTCTTGAACAGATCGGCCATCAACCGTGCCGAGATGGGCTCGCGGCCCTTGTGCTTCTTGTCCTGCCTGGCGTAGCCGTAGAACGGCAGGACCACCGTGATGCGCTTGGCGCTACCGCGCTTGAGCGCGTCCACCATGACCAGCTGCTCCATCACGGCCTCGTTGATGGGGCTGCTGTGCGACTGGATCACGAACGCGTCGCAACCGCGTACCGACTCGTCGTAGCGGACGAATATCTCGCCGTTGGCGAACTCGTAGGCCGCCTGCGGTGTGACCGTAACGTCCAGATGCTTGGCGACCTCCTCGGCCAATTCCGGATGACTGCGGCCGGAAAAGAGTTTGAGGCTTTTCTTCGGAGTCGCGGACATCGCACTCACGGTCATCGTCCCCTCCCGTTGACGGCTGGAAAGCTCGAGTGTCACTCGTCGTTCTCGGTGGAGTTCTCACGGTCGGCCAGCGCACGCTGGGCGGCCTCGTCGGCGGCTGTGCCGGGACGTCGTTTGGCGACCCAGCCTTCGATGTTGCGTTGTTTCCCCCGGGCGACCGCCATCGCACCAGGGGGAACATCATCAGTGATGACCGAGCCCGCGGCGGTGTAGGCGCCGTCGTCGACCCGAACAGGAGCCACGAACATGTTGTCGGCACCAGTACGTGCGTGGGAGCCGATTACCGTGTGGTGTTTGGCCACGCCGTCGTAGTTGACGAAAACCGTGGCGGCTCCGATATTACTGTGCGTGCCAACAGTGGCGTCCCCGACGTAGCTCAGGTGGGGAACCTTGGTCCCCGTGCCGATGTCGGCGTTCTTCACCTCGACGAAAGTACCTACCTTGCCGTTCTCGCCGAGACGGGTGCCCGAACGGAGATAGGCGAACGGCCCCACCGAGGCCCCGGCCGCGACCTCGGCGTGCTCGCCGTGGGTGGACACGACCTCGGCGCCCGCGCCGATCGAGCAGGCGGTCAGCGTCGTCTCCGGGCCGATGCTCGCGCCGTCCTCCACGGTAGTGCCCGCACGCAGCCGTACGTTCGGTTCCAGCACGACGTCCCGGCCGAGCCGCACGTCGCAGTCCAACCACACACTGTTCGGATCCGTGATCGTGACACCCTCGCGCATCCAGTGCAGCAGCATCCTGCGGTTGAGCTCGGCCCCCACCGAGGCGAGCTGGACGCGGTCGTTGACCCCCTCGACCAGCCAGTTGTCCGAGCACACCAGTGCGCCCACACCGAGACCCTCGCCGCGGGCTATCGCCACCACGTCGGTGAGATACAGCTCACCTTGTGAATTGTCCGTGGAGAGCCGCCGCAGCGCGGTGTCGAGGAAACGCGCGTCGAAGGCGTAGACCCCGGAATTGATCTCGTCGATCGCGGCCTGCTCGGGCGTGGCGTCCTTCTGCTCCACAATGGAGGTGACCTCGCCCGCGGCGTCGCGCACGATCCGGCCGTAACCCGCCGGATGCTCCACCACGGCGGTCAACAGGGTCACCGCGTTGCCGGATCGGCGGTGTTCACGCAGCAGCGCCCGCATCGTGGCGGAATCGAGCAGCGGAATATCACCGTAGGTGACCAGCACGGTCCCGGCGGATTCCCGTTGCTCTCGGCCACAGCGCACCGCGTGGCCGGTGCCGAGCTGTTCCCGCTGCACCACCGTCTCGATGCGGCGACCGAGTCCGTCCTGCAACGCTGCGAGATGTTCGTCGACGGCTTGCCTGCCGTGCCCGATGACCACACTCAACTCGTCCGGCTCCGCGCCCGCCGCGGCGCGGACGGAATGCTCGAGCAGCGGTCTGCCCGCGATCCGGTGCAGCACCTTCGGAGTCGCGGATTTCATTCGAGTGCCTTCGCCCGCGGCCAGCACGAGCACACTCACGGGGTCGGAGGACATGCCGTCCGAAGGCGGCTGGGCCGAAACGCCCTCGAGCATCGATGCTCTCCCTCGGAGTCCAGCGGTTTCGACGCCGACTCACCGCCACCCGTGGTTACTGCCGGACTCCGCGAGACCGAACCCGTAGCAGTCCCGGTAAGGACGGTGCCTGTACGTCCAATCGGGTGAAGGGTAACTGTTCGGACACTGTATCGGACCGCTGCCCCGGTATGTAATGACGTGGCGGTGTGCCGGTGGGAGGAATGTTACCGCGCGTGTCCGTTCCGTGCGCGGTTTTCGGGTGGTTTCTCGCGCGTTCACCTTCCGCTCGTCCGTGCGTTGGTCCGGGCGCCCCGGGCTCCGGAACGGGCATCACCCGGAATACCCGGCGACACCGAGGTGTCGCGACTCACGTACCGCTCCGCGGGGAGCGTGAGTCCCGGTTTCCGGGCACCTCGGCGAACCGGGAAGACTACTGCTCCGATTCGGGTGGAATCCAGGCCGGCGGTTCGGCGGGATCACCGTGGTGCGCGTCCCCGGACATCGCCGCGACCTGATTACCGCCCCGTCGTTTCGACTGGTACATCGCGGTGTCGGAACGAGCCAGCACCTCGCTGCCGCTCTCCTGGGGCAGCATCGCCACCACCCCGATGGACAGCGTCACTCCCCGGGACAGTGAACCGGGCAGTCGGGACACGGCGTTGACCGTGCGGGTCAGCGCGCTCTCGGCGGCCTCCAGCTCCACCCCGGGCAGCAGGACCACGAACTCGTCACCACCGTAGCGCGAGACGAGATCGTCGGCGCGGAGCGTGTCGCTGAGCGTGCGCGCGATGACCCGGAGGACCTCGTCGCCCTCGGCGTGCGAGAGCTGGTCGTTGACCTCCTTGAAGCCGTCCAGATCGACCAGTGCCACCGACAGCGGCTGCGCGTCGGGTTCACGCAGCATGCTCTCCAGCTTCGCGTCCAGCGCTCTGCGGTTGGGCAGCCCGGTGAGCGGGTCGTGCATGGCCTGCCTGGTGATCGCGTGGTGCTGCCGGTTCAGCCGTTGCCGGTCCAGGCGGGCCATCAGCGTGGCGCTGCGCGAGGCGCGCATGGTCCACAGCTCCGATTCGAGCTCCTGGGCGTACTCCTCGACGGCGACGGCGGTGTTGTCCGGATCGAGCCTGGCGCGTCTGGCGTACTCGCGTACCAACGAGATCCGCAGGCTGGGTTCGGAGATGTCCTCGCAGACCCGCTGCCGCGTCTCGGAAAGCACCCTGGTCGCCTCGTCCGGACGTTCCGCGCTGTCGTAACAACGTGCCAACGCGATCGCTATGATGATCGTTTCCTGCACGGGCAGTTCCAGCCCGGGATCGGAAACCTCCTCCAGCTTGTCGATGTGCGAACCGTCCGGCTCCGCCAGCGCGCAGGCGGCCGCCAGCACGGGCATCTGCTCCGCGGCCTTCCTGCCGGGGACCCGGGGAAACAACGATTCCTGCCACGGCCCGTCCACCGCGACCGCTATCTGCGCGGCGGTGCTGAACCTGCCGTCGGCGTCGTCCTGCTTGCCGATCCGTTCCAGCCGCAGGCCCCAGCCGAGCAACATCCGACACCGGTTGATCAGGTGGGTGGCGATCTCGTGCGGACCGCCGCTCTCGCGGATCCGATGGTGCGCTCGGGCCATCACCTCGTCGGCGATGTCGAACACGCCCAGTTGGGTGAGCACGAGACCGATGTCGATCAGCGAGGTCGCCAGCAGCCGTTCCCAGGAGCGTCTGCCCAGCGCGGCGTCCGGCACCAGGTCGTCGTCCAGGATCACCAGTGCTTCCGCCGCCTGGTTCAGCGCGTTGTCCTCGTTGCCGTCGAGCAGGGCCAGCCTGCCGCGCAGGGCGTGCGCGTCGGCACGAAGTACGTCGAGCCGGTGTCTTCGTGCGTGCGTCAGCAGCTCGTCCAGCAGCGGGACGGCTTGTTCGGCCATGCCCGGCGTGCACAGGCGCAGCGTCGCGCAGCAGCACAGCAGTTGCCCGAGCATTCTCGGATGCCCCCGCCGGCGGGCCTCGGTGAGGAGGTTGTCCGCTTCCCGACGAGTGGCGTCTCGTGCTTGTGGATCACTGTGCTGACCGATGACCTGCAGTTCGCGCGCACGTCCGACCAACCACGCGTCGGACAGTTCACCGAGCGAGGTTGCCGCTCCCTCCCGCGCGTCAACCACGTCGTCGCGCAGCGGCACACACCCCCTGCCAAATCCGGCCGGGCCAGGCCGGTGCGTGTTGTCAACCGGGGTGCCGGTCGCTCCGCCGCCAGGATTCGAACCTGGACTATCGGAACCAAAATCCGAGGTGCTGCCTTTACACTACGGCGGACCGCACGACACGACATCACTTTCCGATGACGCGGTGCCGCGTCACCGATGTCCACACCGCAGCCTACCGACTACACGTCGCGCTGACGATGTCGGACTGTCCGCTGTCGTGCCCGAGCACATGATGTCATGTCCGGTTTCGGTGTCCGTAGCCGGATGGATGTTGTGGGGTCGGCTCGTTCGGCCCCATCCTGGGTATGCCCCGCCACACCATTCGGGAAGCTCTCCTCGCTCGGCCCGGGTGGCAGTGGGGTACTGCCGGTGTGAGGCTTGGGAGCGCGGTGGAACCCGGGAACTTACGCCGGCGTAGGTTACGGTGTCGTAGGCTGAATGGTGCATTCCGGTCGCGCCGGGGAGTCATCCGCGCGGCCGTGGGGTGTGCACGCGGTTAGCGGGCCGCTCCGAACAACCGGTACAACCTCTGTTTCCCGACCCCAGTTGAGGTAGCGATATGACCGCACTGACCGAGAGCGCGGCCGCGGAGCAGCCGCCCCGGCGCACTGCTCCGAAACCCCTTACAGCGGGAAGTCGCCCGCGCGTCGCACAGGCCCTGGTTTATGTGTTCGTGATAGTTCCACTGCTCGCCCTGGTGGCGGCCGTTCCCTTCGCCTGGGGGTGGGGACTCGGCGCGGTGGACATCTCGTTGGCCATCGTCTTCTACGCACTCAGCGGCCTCGGCGTCACCGTCGGTTTCCACCGGCTGTTCACGCACAGGTCGTTCAAGACCAACCGAGCCGTACAGGTGCTGCTGGCCATCTCGGGCATGGGCGCGGTGCAGGGGCCGGTGATCAACTGGGTCGCCGACCACCGCAGGCACCACGCCTACTCCGACCGGGAGGGCGACCCGCACTCGCCCTGGCGCTTCGGCAGCTCCGCCACGGCGCTGGCCAAGGGGTTCTGGCACGCCCACATGGGTTGGCTGTTCGAACGTGACGTGACCAACGTCGACCGGTTCGCTCCCGACCTGCTCAAGGACCGCGTCCTCGAGCGGATCAACAGGCTCTTCCCGTTGTGGACCGTGGCCAGCTTCGTGCTCCCCGCCGTGCTCGGCGGGCTGATCACCTGGTCCTGGTGGGGAGCGCTCACCGCGTTCTTCTGGGCCGGTCTGGTCCGGGTGTCGGTGCTGCACCACATCACCTGGTCGGTGAACTCCATCTGCCACATGATCGGCGAGCGTCCGTTCAAGAGCCGTGACAAGGCCGCCAACTTCTGGCCACTGGCGCTGATCTCGTTCGGCGAGTCCTGGCACAACTCGCACCACGCCGATCCGACCTGCGCGCGGCACGGGGTGCTCAAGGGGCAGCTCGACATCTCGGCACGGTTGATCTGGATGCTGGAGAAGCTCGGCTGGGCCTGGAAGGTCCGCTGGCCCAACGAGCAGCGGCTCGCCCGCATCTCGGTGACCGAGGAGCACGGCTGAGGCCACCGCTCCGACAGGAGTTCGTCACCCCGGTCCGCCGGGGTGATCCGTCGCGGACTCTCTCGCGGGCTCTCGCGTGGCGAGGACCGACGTGGCGTGGTGTTCCCGCCCCGTGCCGGCCCCGCCAGTGGTGAGAGCCCGCGAGAGTCCCCGTGGCCGTGCGCGGGCCGCTTCGGTGCGCGGGTCGCGGCACATCCCGGTCCGACACCACGACGAAGGCGTGTTCACGGGCAGCCGCGCCGGTACGTAGGGTGATCTGTCATGGCGGTACGGCGACGTGGACGGGGCCGGTCCGACAGTGCCTCCGGCGGCAACGGTTCCCGCGGGGCCGGCCGGGTGCGGATGACCGGTAAGGAACGTCGGCAGCAGCTGTTGGACGTCGCCAGGGCGCTGTTCGCGGAGAAGGGCTTCGACGGCGCCTCCATCGAGGAGATCGCCCATCGCGCCGAGGTCTCCAAGCCGGTGGTCTACGAGCATTTCGGCGGCAAGGAAGGCATCTACGCCGTGGTCGTGGACCGCGAGATGCAGACGCTGCTCGACAGGGTCGTCTCCGCGCTGTCGGCGGGGCATCCGCGCGAGCTGCTGGAACAGGCGGCCTGCGCGCTGCTGGACTACATCGACAATTCCACGGACGGCTTTCGGATTCTGGTCCGTGATTCTCCGGTGGCCAGCACCACCGGAACGTTCTCCGGGTTGCTCAACGACATAGCCAGCCAGGTCGAGCACATCTTCGGGCTCCAGTTCAGTGCCCGCGGTTACGATCCCGAGCTGGCCCCGCTCTACAGCCAGGCGCTGGTGGGGATGGTGGCGCTGACCGGGCAGTGGTGGTTGGAGGTGCACCGGCCCGGCAGGGACGAGGTCGCCGCCCACCTGGTCAACCTCGCCTGGAACGGTCTCTCGCACCTGGAACACGATCCGCGGCTACGCAGCCGTGACCACGACACCGAGTGAGGAGCTCCCCGCTTCGATCCCGGCGGGTCGCTACCCGAGGTCGGACCTCGTCGCAGCGAGAGCCGTGCGAGAGGTTCCGCCAAGCGGCCACCTACGGCGAGATGCCTACACTCACTCGTAGGAGTCGGTTTCCTGTTCGAGTTCGCGGGTGTGTTCGTAACCGGCCTTGCTCCACTGGGCCACCCATTCGGGCAGTTCCGGACGCTCCACGGGGCCGGGCAGCAGGTTCGCCACCTGTTCCGGTGTGACCCGCTCACCGGTTTTGGAGAGGAACCGGAGCTGGATCACCGCCGTGGTGGTGAGCTTTCCGCCGCTGACCGCTCGGTGCTCCATGAACAGGTGTCGTTCGTCCCAGCCGATGATCCTGGTGCGCAGCGTGAACGCGCGGAAGGGCCGCAGCGGGCGGCGGAACGATCCGGTCTCGTTGGTGACCACGGCGTACCAGCCCTTCGGCCGTATCCTGCGCAGTATTCCGGCGCGCAGCATCAGGTCGATACGCCCGAGATCGAAGATCGAGAAGTAGACACCGTTGTTCATGTGCCCCAGCAGGTCCAGATCGGTGGGCGCCACCCGGAAGTTCGTGTAGCAGGGGCCGAGCGGGTGCACCCTGCGGCCGAACACGGTCTTGACCGCGAGCACGACCAGGCGCAGCAGCATGTTCATCGGGGTGTTCCTTCCGTGCCGCGCCGGGAACGCGGTGGGATCAGCGGCAAAAGTTACTGTCGAGTAGACAACGTTAGGTTCGACGATCCCCCCGCCACAACCGGCCGTGAACACCGACACACCGTGCTTCGCTCGCCCTCGCCCAACGGAACCGGCACGGTGCAGCCCGGGGTCAGGCCGGGGCGACCCGCAGCAGTTGATCGCCGGATCCGTTCGACGTGGTCAGGTACAGCGCGTCGTCCGGGCCGAGCGTGGCGGCTCGCAACCTGCCGTGGGTGCCGTCCAGCTCCTTCGGTACCCACATCCGCCGCACCGAGCGACCGTTGTCGGACAGTCGGAACAACAGCAACTCGCTGCCCTTCAACGTCGTGACGGCGAGCACCCCTTCCAGCGATCCCCAGCGCGAACCGCGCAGGAAGGTCGCGTCGCAGACCGCCACGGTCTCGTCGCCCGAGGTCCACACGGCGGGCACCGCGTCGGGGAACCGCTCCCGATCGGTCATCGGCACCGACTCGTCGTAGTATCCGCTCCGCCCGCCCCGTGAGGGGTCCCAGCCGTAGTTGCCGCCCCGAACCAGCCGGTTCAGCTCGTCGTCCACATCGGGGCCGTGCTCGGCGACGAACACCTCGCCGTCCTCGCGCACGGTTATCCCCTGGGGATTGCGGTGGCCGAAGGTGTAGAGCAACCGGGTGGCGGGATCCGGATCGCCGACCATCGGGTTGTCCGGCGCGGGAGCACCGGTGTCCGGCCGCAGCCGCAGCACCTTGCCGCCCAGCGATCCGAGGTCCTGCGCCACGTCGGGACGCGCGGTGTCCCCGGTGGTCACCAGCAGGTTCCCGTCGGGGCCGAGGACCGGTCTGCATCCCGAGTGCCTGCCGCTGGGGTTGACCGGCAGGCCGGTCAGCAACGTGCCGGTCCGCTCGGCCCGCCGTCCGTCGGCGGACAACCGCCAGTCGACCAGCCTGATGTCCACCGCCTCGCCGTCGCGCTGGTGCGTCTGGCACGTCAGGAACCGCCGGTTCTCGTCGAAGTCGGGGTCCACCAGCAGCCCCATGAGGCCGCCCTCCCCGCGAACGAGCAGGTCGTCGAAGTTCGCCCGAACCGTGCCGGTCCCCGAATCACCGACCACCGCCAGTCGGCCGGGGCGCTGCGTCACGAGTGCCGAACCGTTCGGCAGGAATCCCACGTCCCAACCGTGCTCCAGCCGATCGGACAGCACCTCCACCCGCAGCGGCGGCGCGGGGTCCGGGGGCGTGGTGCGTTCACCGTCGGTCTCCCCGCCGCCGCAGCCTCCCAGCAGCAACGTGCCCGCCATACCGGAGAGCGCCGCACGGCGGGAGATCACCGGTCGATTCGGAAGATGTGAACGATCGGGTGTGACCATACCCACATCCTGGCATCGTTTCCGGCCCCGGCGAACCGGGACGACAGGGCCCCGCCCGGAGTGGTGCGGTGTCGTTACCGGAGCGGGCGGCGTCCTAGCCCGAACGGGGGTGGCGTCCCGCACGGAATGGGGCGGGCCGCCCGGGAGTCACCGCCCGCGAGTCGTACGCTGGTTCGGGTGCCCGCGGGCCGGAGGCAGTGCCCTGCGGCGGGCGAGGCCGCTTTCACGGCGTTCCCACTGTTCGCGGGATCGTGTGCCGACGTTCCCTTCGTCGCGGTGCGAGGTTGTTCCATGACCCAGGCTGGGCCGCTGGCCGGACTGTTCCAGACTCTTTCACGTGACCCGGCGCTGGGGCGGGTCGCGGCCGTGGCCGATTCACCGCGGCTGTCGATGGAGGGACCCGCCGCGGCGCGACCGCTGGTCGCCGCCGCGCTGGCGGCGGGCAGCCGACTCGGCGGCGACGACCGGCCGGTGTTGCTGGTCACCGCGACCGGCAGGGAGGCCGACGAGATCGCGGCGGCCGTCTCCTCGCTGCTGGGGCCCGAAGGCGTCGAGGTCATGCCCTCCTGGGAGACCCTGCCGCACGAGCGCCTGTCCCCGCGCGCGGACACCGTCGGGCGGCGGCTCGCGGTGCTGCGCAGGCTCGCCCATCCCGAGGAACACCCGCACGGCGCCCTGCGAGTGCTGGTCACCACCGTGCGCAGCCTGATTCAGCCGGTCGCGCCCGGTCTGGGGGAGCTGCCGCCGGTGCTGCTCGGGGTGGGCGAGGAGCACGAGTTCGAACAGCTCGCCACCCGCCTGACCGAACTCGCCTACAACCGCGTGGACATGGTCGAGAAGCGCGGTGAGTTCGCGGTGCGCGGCGGCATCGTCGACGTCTTCCCGCCGACCGAGGAACACCCGCTGCGGTTGGAGTTCTTCGGCGACGAGGTCACCGCCATCCGCCCCTTCTCGGTCTCCGACCAGCGCTCGCTGTCCGACGGCGCCGACGAGCAGGACCCACCCCGGCTGCACGCACCGCCGTGCCGCGAGCTGCTGCTCACCGAGGACGTGCGCGCCAAGGCCCGCGAACTGTCCGAACACCACTCGGGTGACGCGCAGCTCGGCGAGATGCTCAACGGCATCGCCGAGGGGATCGCCACCGAAGGCATGGAGGCGCTGATACCGGCGCTGTGCGCGGGCAGGATGGAGTTGCTGACCGATCTGCTGCCCGAGGGCACCCACGTGGTGCTCGCCGATCCGGAGAAGGTCCGGGCGCGGGCGGCGGATCTGGTGCGGACCGGTGAGGAGTTCCTGGAAGCCTCCTGGATGGTCGCGGCCGACGGCGGCAAGGCTCCGATCGACCTCGGCGCCTCCGCCTACCGTGAGCTGGCCGAGGTGGCCGAGTACACCCGCGAACTCGGGCTGCCGTGGTGGACCCTGAGCCAGTTCAGCAGCGTCGAGGAGGGTGACGACGAGGCCCTGCGGCTCGGGCTGAAGCAGGTAGAGCAGTACCGCGGTGACGTGTCGCGGGCCTTCGACGACCTGCGCGCCCACACCGCCGGTGGTGGTGCCACCCTGCTGGTGGTGCCCGGCACCGGTACCGCGCAGCGCGCTGTCCAGCAGCTGGGCGAGGTGGATCTGCCCGCCCGGCACGCCGAGAACGGGCTCGCGGAAGCACCGGAGGCCGGTGTGGTCACGGTGGTGCGCGCCGACATGGAGGACGGCTTCGCCGCCCCCGACGTGGGGCTGGTGGTGCTCACCGAGGCCGATCTGACCGGCGGTCGCGGCGGCACCTCCACCAAGGACATGCGCCGGATGCCCTCGCGGCGGCGCAACGGGGTGGATCCGCTCGCGCTCAAACCGGGCGATCACGTGGTGCACGAGCAGCACGGCATCGGCAAGTACGTCGAGATGGTGCAGCGCACCATCGGCGGCGCCACCCGCGAGTACCTGGTGCTGGAGTACGCCTCCAGCAAGCGGGGTCAGTCGGGCGACCGGTTGTTCGTGCCGACCGACCAGCTCGACGAGGTCTCGCGCTACGTCGGTGGCGAGGTCCCCACGCTGAACAAGCTCGGCGGTTCCGACTGGAAGAACACCAAGGCCAAGGCACGCAAGGCGGTCAAGGAGATCGCCTCGGAGCTGGTCCAGCTCTACGCGGCCAGGCAGTCCGCGCCCGGTCACGCCTTCGGCGAGGACTCTCCGTGGCAGCGCGAGCTGGAGGACGCCTTCCCCTACACCGAGACCGGTGATCAGCTCGCCGCGATCGAGGAGGTCAAGACCGACATGCGGAACTCGGTCCCGATGGACCGGGTCATCTGCGGTGACGTCGGCTACGGCAAGACCGAGATCGCGGTGCGCGCGGCGTTCAAGGCGGTGCAGGACGGCAAGCAGGTGGCGGTGCTGGTACCGACCACCCTGCTGGCGCAGCAGCACCTGAACACCTTCACCGACCGGATGCACTCCTTCCCGGTCAACATCAAGGGGCTCTCCCGGTTCACCGATCCGTACGAGTCCGAGCAGACCGTCAACGGGCTGCTCACCGGTGAGGTGGACATCGTCATCGGCACCCACCGGTTGCTGCAGACGGGGGTGCGCTACAAGGACCTCGGGATGGTCGTCGTCGACGAGGAGCAGCGCTTCGGTGTGGAGCACAAGGAGCACATCAAGCAGCTGCGCACCCACGTGGACGTGCTGACCATGTCGGCCACCCCCATCCCGCGCACCCTGGAGATGAGCATGGCGGGCATCCGCGAGATGTCCAACATCCTCACCCCTCCGGAGGAGCGCCACCCGGTGCTGACCTACGTCGGTGTCTACGACGAGAAGCAGGTCGCCGCTGCGGTGCGACGGGAACTGCTGCGGGACGGTCAGGTGTTCTTCGTGCACAACCGGGTGCACGACATCGAGAAGACCGCCCGGCACCTGCGCGAACTCGTTCCGGAGGCGCGGGTGGTCACCGCGCACGGGCAGATGAACGAGGACCGGCTGGAAAAGATCATCCAGGGGTTCTGGGAACGCGAGTACGACGTGCTGGTGTGCACCACGATCGTGGAGACCGGCCTGGACATCTCGAACGCCAACACGCTGATCGTGGACCGCTCGGACGCGCTGGGGCTGGCGCAGCTGCACCAGCTGCGCGGCAGGGTCGGCCGGGCCAGGGAACGCGGCTACGCGTACTTCCTCTACCCGCCGGAGAAGCCGCTGACCGACACCGCGCACGACCGACTGGCCACCATCGCGCAGAACTCGGAGCTCGGGGCGGGGATGGCCGTGGCCATGAAGGACCTGGAGATCCGGGGTGCGGGCAACATCCTCGGTTCCGAGCAGTCCGGGCACATCGCCGGGGTCGGCTTCGACCTGTACATGCGGCTGGTCGGCGAGGCGGTGCAGGCCTATCGCGAGGACGCCGGGGCCGAGCCGGAGGAGCAGGAGGAACTCACCGACGTGCGGGTGGACCTGCCGGTCGACGCGCACATCCCGCACGACTACGTGCCGGGGGAGCGGTTGCGGCTGGAGGCCTACCGCAAGATCGCCGCCTCCTCCGGACAGTCCGATTTGGACGCAGTGCGCAACGAGCTCGCCGACCGCTACGGCACGCCGCCGCGGTCGGTGGAACGACTGCTCAGGGTCACCGCGTTCCGCCAGCTGTGCCGCGAGTACGGCGTGACCGAGGTGACGTTGCAGGGAACCTCGATCCGGTTCGCGCCGTTGGAACTGTCCGATTCGGCCCAGATGCGCATGAAGCGGCTCTACCCGAAGGCGGTCTACAAGTCGGCCGTGCGCACCGTTTCGGTGGCCCGGCCGACCGAGGGCGCGGCGGGCGGCAACATCGGAGCGCCGCAGCTGCGGGACGAGGAGTTGCTGGATTGGTGCGGCAAGCTGGTGGAGTCGCTGGCCGCCGCGCCCGTCGCGGCCGGGTGAGCCGATCCGACGACGGTGGTGGTGCTCGCGCGGCATCACCACCGTGCTCGACGGCTTCGTGCTCAGGGCGAGTGTTGCTCGGTCGGTTCCGAGCCCCCGATTCGGTCCGGACCTGTCATTTCGCCGGCTCCGGGGTCGCTTCCAGCGGTGCCGAGGCCTTTCGGGGGAAACCGTGGCGGCTCGCCGCGAGGACCGCGATCAGCACCGGGAGCAGCAGGACCAGCACGCTCCACGGGAAGGCCGTGGGCCCGAAGAAGTCGAGGACGACCCCGCCGACGACGCCACCGGCGGCCATCCCCACGTTCCACAGGGTGACCAGTATCGCCAGTGCCGTGTCACCGGCCTTGCCACCCGCGTCGCCCACGGCGGTCTGCAGGAGCGTAGGAACGCCTCCCCAGCCCAGACCCCAGAGCGCGACTGCGAGGTAGACCAGCGTGGGACTCGTCGCGAGTACGGCCAGCAGGGTGGCGCCCGCGGCCACGAGAAGCGTGCCCGCGATGGTCAGCGTCCGCAGTCGACGGTCGATCTGCGCCCCCACGATCCAGATGCTGACGATGGAGGCGATACCGAAGATCAGCAGAGCCAGGCTCACCGAGCCACCGAGGCCGACGTGCCCGAGGAATGTGGCTATGTAGGTGTAGAGGATGTTGTGCGCCAGCACGAACGCCAGGGTCACGAACAGGACGGCTCCCACACCGGGGATGGCCAGGGTTCGCGTGAGCGGAATTCGTCCACCACGTTCGTGGCCCGGGTAGTCGGGAACCGTCGTCGCGATCCACAGGATCAGTGCGAGGGCTATCACCGACATCACCGAGAAGGTGACTTGCCAGCCGAGCAGCTCACCGAGGAAGGTTCCCGCGGGCACTCCCAGCGACAGCGCAAGCGGGATACCCGCCATCACGATCGCGATGGCCCTGCCCTGCATGGGTTCCGGTGTCATGCGGCGTGCGTAGGTGGCCAGCAGCGCCCAGACGATGCCCGCGGCCACGCCTCCCACGAAACGGGCCGCCATGGTCAGTGGATAGTACGTCGACAGCGCGGTGACCGTGTTGGCCACCGCGAAGCCGACGACACCGGTAAGCAACAGTTTCTTGCGCCGCCACCCCGCTGTGACGGCGGACAGCGGGATGGCGGTGGCCGCTGTCCCGAGGGCGTACAGCGTGACCAGCTGTCCGATGGCGGGCTCGCTGACGTCGAGGTCGGAGCTCATCGCGGGCAGCACACCGGCGGGCAGCGTCTCCGTGAGGACCGTGATGAAGGCGGCTGTCGCCAGCGCCAGCAGTGCTCGCAGCGGGAGTTTTCCGCGTTGTTCGGATTCGGCGTGTAGCTGTGTACTGGACATGCGGCTAGACTGAGACCTTCACACTGGTGTGAGGGTCAAGCTGCCTGGCGGGTGATTCACGACATATGCGAATCGGTGAGTTGTCGGAGCGGACGGGTACCTCGCGTCGGCTGCTCCGCTACTACGAGGAACAGGGGCTCATAGCGCCGACGCGCTCGGCCAACGGATACCGCGACTACGACGAGGCCAATGTGGATCGCGTGGCGCAGATCAGAGGACTGCTCGATTCCGGGCTGCCCACCCGGATCATCAAGCAGATCCTTCCTTGTCTGAACCAGCCCCGCGTGATCCACTTCTCCGACGCGACACCGGAGATGCTCGCGACTCTGGAGTCCGAACTGGACCGGATGACGCGACGTATCAGGTGTCTCACCCGTAACAGGGACGCCATAGCGGAGTACCTGGCTGCCGTGCGGACCGACGAGGGCCGCGAGGCCGACGACGGGCACGAGGCCGTCGTCGGTATCCCGGCCCGGGCCTGAGTGCTCACCGGTGGTCCTTTCCGAGCCGGTGCGCCTTCCGGCGCGCTCGCCTCATTCCAGCGCGTGCCGCGCGGCGGGCAGCGCGGCCTCGCGGTCGCGTGCCACCACGCCGACGCGGGTTCTGCGGTCGAGCAGGTCCGCTGTGTCCAGCGCACCCTCGTGCCGCACGGCGAACCGCAGCTCGGCTGGGGTGGTCGACACGTTCCCGGTGACCGGTTCCAGCGCGGTCCCGTCCCCCTCGGCCTGTTCGAGCACGGCCGGGGCCTCCGTGCCGTAGCGCGCGACGAGCTCACGCGGTGCGCGCACCCGGGACAGCCGCGCCCGGTCGGCCGCTCCGACCAGCGGCAGTCGCCTGGTGCGGCACGGTCCCGCGCTCAGTCCGGCGTGCCGGACCGCCGCGTCCACCGCGTCCTCGGCCATGCGCCGGTAGGTGGTCAGCTTGCCGCCCACCACGCTGATCACACCGTTCTCGCCGGTCAGCACCGTGTGGCTCCGGGACAGGTCCGCGCTGCCGCCCGACCCGCCGCCGGTGCCGCCGTCCAGCAGCGGACGCAGTCCCGAGTACGTGTCGAGCACGTCCTGCGAACGCAGCGGTTCGGTGAGCACGGTGTTGATCGTCTCCAGCAGGAAGTCCACCTCGTGCCGCGCCGCCCGCGGGACGTCCGGCACGTCTCCGGGCGCCTCCTCATCGGTGAGTCCGATGTGGATTCTTCCGTTGTCGGCGGGCAGCGCGAACACGAACCGGTTGGTGGTTCCCGGGATCGGCACCGTCAGTCCCGCGTGCAGACCGGGCAGTGACTCGGCCGAGACCACCAGGTGCGTCCCGCGGCTGGGCCGCAGCTTCAGGTCCCCGGCGATCTCATCGGCCCACACACCCGCCGCGTTGACCACGGCCCGCGCCCGCACCGGCACCGTCCCGCCGCCGAACCGATCGCGCAGCACGGCCCCTTCGCCGGTGACTTCCTCGGCGGCACACCGGGTGAGCACCCTGGCGCCGTGTCCGGCGGCGGTGCGGGCGATCGCGGTTACCAGCCTGGCATCGTCGGTCAACCGCCCGTCCCAGGCCAGCAGCCCGCCGCGCAATCCCTCGTGCCGGACCGGGGGCGCCATGCGCAGTGTCTCGGCGGTGCTGATCCCCCGGGAGTGGGGCAGCGAGCTCGAACCGGTCCGCGCCGCCAGTCGGAGCGCGTCCCCGGCCAGGAAGCCCGTCCGAACCAACGCGGCCTGCCGTGTATTCGTCTCGGGCAGCAGCGGCACCAGCTGCGGCAACGGCGCCGTCAGGTGCGGGGCGGTGTGGCGCAGCAGGATCCCGCGTTCCACCGCGCTCTCGTACGCGATGCCGACGTTGCCGGAGGCCAGGTAGCGCAACCCGCCGTGCACGAGCTTGGAACTCCACCGGCTGGTGCCGAACGCCAGGTCGTGCCGCTCGGCCAGCACCACCGACAGCCCCCGGGAGGCCGCGTCGAGCGCGACTCCGGTGCCGGTGACACCACCACCGATCACCAGCAGGTCCACCCGCTCGGTTTCGGCCAGTTCGGACAGTTCGCGATTCCTGCGGGCGGCGTGCAGCGAGGTGTCGCGCATGAGTCACTCCTTGTCGAGATTCGATACCGCTGCTCGATGTCGGGCCGCACGGAGCGAGAGCCCGCGAGAGGTTCCGCCACCCGAGCACTCACGGGAGTCGAGTTGACGAACCCCTACTTCGGGGAGTCGGGGCGCAGGTAGTTCTCCAGCATCGTGCGCAGCTGCTCGTCCAGGCGTTCGGCGGGCAGCTGGTCCGCCACGAGGCGCGCGGAGAGCGCGGCGGACTGGGTGACCAGCAGCAGCATCGCCGCGAGCTCCTCGGGATCGCCGTCGGTGATCGAGCCGTCCCGCTGGCCCCCTCGGATCGCGGCGGCGAAAACCTCCAGTATCTCGCGCTGGCTGGTTCCGAGCCGGTCGAAGGTGTAGGTGATCAGCAGTTCCGGATCGGTCTCCAGGATCTTGCGCAGCAGCGGGTGCTCGCGCACGGCCGCCACGGTGCTGACGATCCGGTCCAGCCCGCGCTCGCGGGCGTTGCCGCCGGTCTCTTCGTCGTCGGGCAGCAGCGCGCGAAGTTCCCTGGTCAACAGGTCGGCGGCCAGCGAGCGCATGTCCTGCCAGTGGCGGTAGACGGTCGGTCTGCTCACTCCGGCGCGGCGTGCTACCTCGGTCAGCGTCGTACGGCGCATCCCGACGGCGAGGACGCACTCGCGCGCGGCGTCCAGGATGCCGTCTTCGTTACGACTTGACGTCATGTGTAAAACTGTAGCGCATGACCGCACCGCAGCACCGCACCCCGGAACCGATGTGGAACGCGTGGGGCACCGCGTCCGAGGCCGATCCGCTGCCCGAACACCTGCGCGCGCTGCTGACCGACGCGCTCGGCGTGCCCCGCCGCGACACCCCCTCGGTTCCCCGCGATCAGGTGCGGATCCGCGAGTCGGCGCTGCCGGACGTGGCCCGCGCGTCGATCCAGGACGCCGTCGGTGCCGAACACCTGCACACCGACGAGCACACGCGACTGCTGCACACCGGTGGCAAGAGCACTCCGGACCTGCTGCGCCGCCGTTCCGGTGACGCGGACGAGGCCCCCGACGCGGTGGTGCGGCCAGGCACCCACGAGGAGGTCGAACTGGTGCTGCGCGCCTGTGCCCGGCACCGGGTCGCGGTGATCGCGTTCGGCGGCGGCACCAGCGTGGTCGGCGGGGTGAGCCCGGACCGCTCGGCGCTGCCGGTCGTGGTTGCCCTGGACCTCGCCAGGTTGGATCGACTGCTCGAACTGGACACCGAGTCGGGTACCGCCACGCTGCAGGCCGGGCTGCGCGGCCCGGAGGCCGAGCGGTTGCTGCGGGAGCGGGGCTTCACGCTGGGGCACTTCCCGCAGAGCTTCGAGTACGCCAGCATCGGCGGTTTCGCAGCCACCAGATCCTCCGGTCAGGCGTCGGCGGGTTACGGCCGGTTCGACGACATGGTGCTGGACCTGCGGGTGGCGACCCCGCGCGGCACGATCCGCCCCGGGCGCGCGCCCGCCTCGGCGGCGGGGCCGGACCTGCGGCAGCTCTTCCTGGGCTCCGAGGGCGCTTTCGGCGTGGTCACCGAGGTGACCGTGCGGGTGCGTCCGGCACCGGCCGAGACGCGTCACGAGGCGTGGTCCTTCCCGGACTTCGCGACCGGGGCGGCGGCGCTGCGGCAGCTCGCGCGGACCGGTTCGCTGCCGACCGTGGCGCGGCTCTCCGACGAGACCGAGACCGGGCTGAACCTCGCTTCCTCCGAGGTGGGGGGGAGCGCGCCCTCCGGTGGCTGTCTGGCCGTGACCACCTACGAGGGCACGGCCGAGCACGTCGGAGCCCGCCACGCCGAGGTCGCCGAACTGCTGCGCGCGGCGGGCGGCACCTCGCTCGGTGCGGAACCGGCGGACTCCTGGGACCGCGGCCGGTTCCACGCGCCGTACCTGCGCGACGCGCTGCTGGACGTGAACACCCTCGCCGAGACCCTGGAGACCGCCACCACGTGGTCCAATCTGGACCGGACGTACCGGGCCGTGCACGGGGCGCTCACCGAAGCACTGGGGGAGCAGGGGACTCCACCGCTGGTGATGTGCCACGTCTCGCACATCTACCCGACCGGCGCCTCGCTGTACTTCACCGTGGCCTGCGCGCGTGCGGCGGATCCGGTGGCGCAGTGGCAGCACGCCAAGCGGGCGGCGGGCGACGCGATCACCTCGGTCGGCGCGACCATCACGCACCACCACGCGGTCGGCTCCGACCACCGCGACTGGATGGTCGAGGAGGTCGGCGAACTCGGCCTCGACGTGCTGCGCGCCGTCAAGGAGACCGTGGACCCCGAAGGGGTGCTCAACCCCGGGAAGCTGCTCCCGCCGAAGTGATTACCCCACCAGAGCGCCGCGATTTCGCGAGAAGTCGACGCCGCACCGCACCGGGCCGTGCCGCCGCACCGGCGCGGCGATTTCTCGGGAAATCGACGCTCGGGTGAGCACCGCTCGGTGTGGTGAGGGAGGAAGCGGCCCGGTGGAGGTTCCGTCGACCGTGCCCTCGGAAACCCCGATGGGAATACTCGGTCGGGCAGGTCGGCCGGGCAGGTATCGAAACAGTGAACGAGGGAGCGGCCGGTGCGCGACATCTCCTTACTCGTCAATCCGACTTCCGGTAAGGGGCGGGCACGCGAGGCGGCCCGCCGCGCCGCCGAACGGCTGCGACGCGACGGTGCGTCCGTCACCGAACTGGTGGGCACCGACGCCGCGCATGCCGCGCGGCTGGCCGAGCACGCCGTCGCCTCCGGCACGGACGCGCTGGTCGCCTGCGGCGGTGACGGCATCATGAACATCGCGCTGCGGGCAGTGGTCGGCACCGCCACGCCGATCGGGCTGATCCCGGCGGGCACCGGGAACGACTACGCGCGGATGTTGGGGCTGCACGGCAGCGAACCCGAGGACGCCGCGCGGGTGGTGCTCGCGGGTGTCACCAGTGCCATCGACGCCGGTCGATGCGGTGAGCAGTGGTTCGGCACCGTACTGTCGTGCGGGTTCGACGCCAAGGTCAACGAGCGCACCAACCGCATGTCCTGGCCGCGCGGCAAGTGGCGCTACAACCTGGCGGTGGTCGCGGAGCTCGCCAAGCTGCGGCCGTTGGACTACCGCCTCGAACTCGACGGCGAGTCGTGGGAGACCAGCGCGGTGCTGGTGGCGATCGGCAACGGTCCCAGTTACGGCGGTGGGATGCGGATCTGCCCCGATGCGTCCTGCGTGGACGGTTGGTTCGACGTCACCGTGATCGGGCCGGTGGCGGCGCGGCGGCTGATACGGCTGCTGCCCACCGTCTACGACGGCAGACACGTGGAGTATTCGCAGGTCACCACGTTTCGAGCCAGACGGGTGTCGGTGGCCACGCCCGGCGTCACCGCCTACGGCGACGGCGAGCCGCTGGCGCGGCTGCCGCTGACGGCTGAGTGCGTTCCCGGCGCGGTGAACGTGCTGGTGCCCGCCGAACCGGGCTGAGCGCGGAGCTCGCCGGGTGCGGTTCGTGACGGGGTGGCCGAGCCGCCGCTGCGTGGTGCGCGTACTTCGGGCGGATGCTCGATCAGTCGCGGCCGAACAACAAGTACGCCTCCGGGCGTCCCTTGAAGTCCTGCGCCACCGAGAAGAACTCGCAGCGCCAGCCGATCCGTTCGATCGCCTCGATCTGTTTCGACCAGTCCGGAATCTCGCCGGAGAGGCCGTGGTGCGTCATCGGGAAGTTGAGTCGCGCCGCGAATCGGGTCTGGCCGTTGTCGTAAGCTTGCTGCGCTTCGGAGCCGATCTTGCTCTCTTTCGTCCTCGACAGGAAACCCATGCTGCTGATCGTGTCACAACCGCGTGCCGCGGTGGGCTCTTTCCGGTTTCGCCTCCGGTTTCGCCGTGCACTGTCGAACCGGGAGTTCGATGCGTTATCGATCCGGCGGCGCTCGTGTCGCGTTTCACGGTGCTCGGCGTCAGCGCTTCCTTGATCGGCTTCTTCGGGGTGGGTTAGCTTGGGAAAATGGACAAAAGGAATGTCCTGTATCTGGTGATCGCTCTGCTGGGGATGGCGGGCTTCGTGCTGCTTGCGCTCGCCGATCACTTTGTCGTGTCGAATTATTTGCCGTCGGGTTTCTCGCTTCACCTGCTTCAACTGGTTTGCTTCGTTGGGGTCGCGTTTTTGATCCGGAAAGAAGTGAAGGACCGGGAAAAGGAAAAGTAATTCCGGTGTCGGTAGCCGTCCTGGTCGATCGGTGAGTGTCGCTGGTCGGTGTTGTATTGGTCGGGTGAACTTCACTGGTCGCGGCTGCGGAGGTCTGTTCCGCGTTGGCATACTCGTGACATGCGTTTCGAGCAGGACGGGGCCGTCGTCGTCGTTTACCGTGACCTCGACGATATTCGCGAGGCCCTGCGCCGCTACGGCGAGCCGGACGAGCTCGCACGTTTCGACCTCGAACGCGAGTACGGGTTTACCGAGGAAGAGCTCACGGAGTGGTGGACCACGGCCACGAGCGCTGCCAATCCACCGACCTAAGCGGAACGTGCGATGTTGCGGCGCATGGAGGAGACCGGCGATCGCTCCGGCTGCTACGTGCAGAACGACGACGGGAGCTTCACGCGGAAGTGATGGGAATTCTCGGCGTTTTCGTGATGGGAAATGCCGTTGACGTCCACACGGAATCTTCACGAAAGTGAGTGGAAAATCATGCCCGACATAAGCGGATGGCGTAAGTCGAGCTACTCCTCACAGGAAACCAGCTGCGTCGAGGTCGGTCGTGTCCACTCCGGCGCGGCGGTGCGCGATACCAAGAACCGCGCCGCCGGATACTTCACCACCACGGCTCAGCAGTGGGCAGTGTTCATCGACGCGGTCAAGGCCAACCGGTTCGACTGAATCCCGGCGAGCGAATACCGCGCCTCCGGAACGCTCCGGAGGCGCGGTTTCTGTCTCCATCCCCGCGTGCGCGGGGCCTACGACTGGCACCGACTCCAGGAATCCGCCGCATCGGGTCCACCCCCGCGTGTGCGGGGCCTGCGTGGCGCACTACGTCATGGACCGCAGCCGTGATGGTCTATCCCCGCGTGCGCGGGGCCTGCCTCGACCCGAAGCGGGTGGGCTATGTCGGCGCGGGTCTATCCCCGCGTGCGCGGGGCCTGCGACGAAAAGACGCCGATCTCGCTCGACCGGGACGGTCTATCCCCGCGTGCGCGGGGCCTACCCCTCATTGCGCTGGGATTCTAGCGGCGTGAAGGCGTTGTGAGAACCACGTGGTTACTCCTCTTCGGACACATAAGCTTCGGGCGAACCGCTTCGGAGGCTGGATTGTCGATGACTCCGGTAGCGGTTTCCACCATTGTTGTCTGCTGTGTGGGGGGTCCCCGCCCGGCCGGGTGGGAGTGGGGAGGGAGGCCCGGCCGGGCGGGGTTTGGTGGTGGCGGTTTGTACATTTCGTGGGAAATCGTCGCCGCAGTGTGGGGAGGCGCGCGGCGATTTCGTGGGAAATTGACGCCCGGCCACCACCGGTGGCCCGGTGTGTCTCGGCGGGTGTCGGGGTTGGCCGAGTGCACGGTTCCGGGCCGGTCTGGGTGAAGAGTGGTCGTGGGGGACGGATGCTGGGGCGCGGTGGTGTTTAGAGGCGGTGGAGTCCGTCGAGGACGCGGCGCATGAGTGCCAGCTCGGGGTGTTCCGGTGCCGATGCGGGTTCAGGGGAGGCAGCGGAAACGGCGGGAGCGGTATTCACGGTGGTCGGGCTGGTGGGATGCGGCACGGCCGGTGGCGACTCCGGTGTCGGCGTCAGTGACGGGACCACCGGGGCCGGTGGGTCGAGCCGAAACAGGTGCGGATGCTCGTCCGGGTCGCACAGCGGCCAGCCGATCAACTC
>NZ_FPAT01000007.1 GCF_900116555.1 Actinopolyspora lacussalsi subsp. righensis
CTCAACGTGTCCGGCATGACCAGCAGCGCGAAGGGCACCACCGACAAGCCCGGCCGCAACGTCAAAGCCAAGGCCGGACTGAACCGGGCCGTCATGGACGCCGCGCTGGGCGAGTTCCGGCGCCAGCTGGAATACAAGACCACCCGCGCGGGCAAGACCCTGGCCGTCGTGGACCGGTGGTACCCGTCGTCGAAGACGTGCTCCGCGTGCGGACACCTGCTGCCGAGCTTGACACTCTCCACGCGGGCATGGACGTGCCCCGACTGCGGCACCCGGCACGACCGGGACCACAACGCCGCGAAGAACATCCTTGCCGCTGGTCGAGCGGTAGCCGGGCCATAGTCCGGCGAAGCCTGTGGAGCCGGTGTGAGTCCGCAAGGGTCTCCTCCCTTCGGCAGTCGGCTGTGAAGCAGGAACTATCGGGCGCGAGCCCGATGGGAATCCCCGCCCCCCAGGGCGCGGAGGAAGTCAATTCGTTCGCGTCGCGCGTCCGGCGGGCGAGCGTCGGTATCCGTGCCCGCGCGGAAGGTGTCCCGCCGACTCGCCCGGTGCTATCGTCAGTCAATGAATGGTCGATCGCCGAGGGTTCTGGTCATCGGTGCCGGCGTTTCCGGGCTCACCACGGCCGTGTTGCTCGCCGAACGCGGCTGTCACGTGCGTATCAGAACCACGGAGTATCCCGGCGAGACCACCTCGGCGGTGGCCGGGGCGATTTGGGGACCCATCTCGTCGGGTCCCCGTGAGCGCACCGTCGCCTGGGCGCGACGCTCCCACGGTCGGTTCCTGGAACTGGCGAACGAGCCGGGCACGGGAGTTCACCTGGCCCTCGGCACGGTGGCCAGTCGGGAGCCGATCGCCGCGACACGGCCCGAGGAGACCCGGCTGATGACGGATCTGCGTGCCTGCGAGCCGGGCGAACTGCCGCACGGGTTCACGGCAGGCGCGCGGGCCACGCTCCCGCTGATCGACATGCCCCGCTATCTGGACTACCTCACACGTCGGTTCCGCGAGGCGGGTGGTGAGCTGCTCCGCAGCCAGGTGCCGAGCCTCTCGGACGCCGCCGGGGAGAGCCGGATCGTGGTCAACTGCACCGGGGTGGGAGCACGTGAGCTGGTCGGTGACGCCGGTGTGCTGCCCGTGCTCGGGCAACACGTGGTCGTGGAGAACCCGGGGATCGCGGAGTACTTCGTCGAGCTCTCCGAGAGCGGCCGGTGGGCCAGTTACATGCCGCACGGCGATCGGCTGGTGCTCGGCGGTGTCGCGGTGCCGTACGCCTGGGACCGCGTTCCGGACAGGGAGGTCACGGCGGGAATCCTGCGTCGCTGTGCCGAGATCCGACCCGAGCTGCGCGACACACCCGTCCGGGAGGAGATCGTCGGCCTGCGCCCCAGGAGCGAGAGCGTACGGCTCAAGGTGGAGCACTACGAAGGCGCCCGCATCGTGCACAACTACGGCCACGGCGGCGACGGGGTGGCCGTCTCCTGGGGATGCGCCCACGAGGCGGCCGAGTTGGCCACGGACGAGTAGCGGTGCGATTCTCATCGGGAGCTTCCGCGAGGTGCGTCGCCGGTAAGAGCGGGTCAACGGAGCCCAACCGGAGTGAATCGCTCTCGGGTCCCGGCCGGGATCGTGCGATGCAGTAGACTTCCGGTTCGCCACGGGAGTCCAGTGCGCTGGGCTGAGAGGAGGACACGGGGTCCTCGACCGTCCTACCTGAACCGGGTAATGCCGGCGCAGGGAGGCGTGCGATCAGCTCGGTGTCGCACTCGTGGTGTGACCACGGGAGGATCGTTGAGACGCAGTACCGCACGTCGAACACGTGCAACGCTGGCAGTGGCAGTCACATTACTGGTGGCCGGATGCTCACTCATGGGCACCGGCCGTGACTCGCAGGCCCCCACCGTGACGCTGGTCACGCACGACTCGTTCGTGATCGGCGACGAATTACGGAAGAGGTTCCAGCGGGAGTCCGGCTACCGGCTCCGAGTCCTGCGCAAGGGAGACGCGGGCGAACTCACCAACGAGCTGGTGCTCACCAAGGACGCCCCGATCGGCGACGTCGCCTTCGGCGTCGACTCCACGTACCTCTCGCGCGCCGTCGACAACGGGGTGTTCGCCTCCTACCGCCCCGAGGGGGCGGGCCGCATCCCGATCAAGTACGGCTACGGCGCCAACGACAGCCCGACACCAGTCGACGCGGGCGACGTCTGCGTCAACATCGATCTGCGCTGGTTCGAACAGCACGACCTCGAACCGCCCGCCGAGCTCGCGGATCTGGCCGAGCCGCGCTACGCGGGCTTGTTCGCGGTTCCCGATCCGGCTACCTCCTCGCCCGGTCTGGCTTTCCTGCTCAACACCGTGTCCACGTTCGGTGAGCAGGGGTGGCAGAACTACTGGCGAGAACTGCTGGACAACGACGTTCGCATCTCCTCGGGCTGGCAGCAGGCCTACAAGCAGGACTTCTCCGGCTCGTCCGGCGGTGGGTCCCGTCCGATCGTGCTGTCCTACGCATCCTCACCCGCCGCCGAAGTCGGCCGGAACGGAAAACCGCGCACCAAGGCACTGCTGGACACGTGCTACCGCCAGATCGAGTACGCCGGTGTCATCGACGGGGCCACGAACCCCAAGGGAGCGCGGGAGCTGATGGACTTCCTGCTCTCGTGGAAGTTCCAGCGCCGGATGCCCGAGCAGATGTACGTCTATCCGGTGCTCATGGGAGTTGAACTGCCGGAGAGCTGGCAGGGAGTCGCCCCGCGACCGTCCGGCCCCACCGAGATGAGGCCGCAGCGGGTGGAGCGCGACCGCGCCGAGTGGATACGCCAGTGGCGGTCCCTGACGAACCGGTGACGGGCGACGATGCCTCGGTGAACGGGGCGACGGCGAACAAGGCCGGGCCCGACGGCACCGCGGTTTCCGGTCCGCGCGGGCACGCCGCGTTCATCACCGTGGGCGCCGCGCTGGTGCTGGGGTTTCTCGGCGTCTTCTTCGCGTGGCCGGTGGTGGCGATCCTGCGCCTCGGACTGGGCTCGGGCCTCGGTGCGGTACTGACCGCTCCGGAAACCTGGCGGATCGTCGCCTTCACGCTCGGCCAGGCGGCGGCCTCCACCGTCCTGGCGATCGTGGCCGGGATGCCGCTGGCCTACCTGCTCGCGCGGGTGCCCGTGCCGGGAAAGGCCCTGCTGCGCGCCCTGATCACCGTCCCGTTCGTACTCCCCACCCTGGTGGTGGGAATGGCCTTCCGCGCTCTGCTCGGCACCGCCGAGCCGAACGCTTGGGCGATCGTGCTCGCCAACGCGTTCTTCAACGTCGCCGTGGTCGCCCGGACCGTCAGCGGACTGTGGACCCAGCTCGACCCGAGAGCGACCGACGCGGCCCGCAGCCTCGGGGCGGGGCCCTTCCGCGCTTTCCGCACCGTGACGCTACCCGCGTTGCGCCCCGCGCTGTGGTCGGCCGCGGCGGTGGTCTTCCTGTTCTGCTCCACCAGCTTCGGCGTGGTGCTGGTACTGGGTGGCGGGCGGTACCGGACGCTGGAAACGGAGATCTACCTGCGCACCGTGCGGCTGCTCGACCTGTCCGGCGCGGCCGCGCTGTCGCTGCTGCAGTTCGCGGCGGTGCTGGCCGCGCTGGCCGTCGCCGCGGTCGCCCGAGGCCGCAGGGAGAACGTGCTCGCACTGCGCCGGTCGCGAGCCGCCGTACGACGCCCGAGCGGCGTCGAGTGGGTACCGGTGGGCTGCGGGGTCGTCGTGCTCGGAGCTCTGGCCGCTCCGATCGTCGCCCTGCTCGTGCGTTCGGTGAACGCGCGCGGTGGTTGGAGTCTGGCCGGCTATCGGGCGTTGTCCGGCACCGGGGGAGTACTGGACGTGTCGGGGTGGCAGGCCGCGTGGAACTCGCTGCGCACCGCCACCGACGCGACGTGGATGTCGTTGCTGCTCGGTGTGCTCGCCTGCCTGGTGCTGACGAGTCTGCGCAGCCGGTGGGCGGCGGAGCTCATGGACGCCGCCCTGATGCTCCCGCTGGGAGTCTCCGCCGTCACGGTCGGGTTCGGCTACCTCGTCACGCTACACGTGCTGCCCGGCGATCTGCGGACCTCGCCGCTGCTGGTGCCGTTCGCCCAGGCCCTGGTGATCACGCCGCTGGTGATCAGGACGATACTGCCGGTCCTGCGCTCGGTGGACCGACGGGTGCGTGCTGCCGCCGCGACGCTGGGGGCCGGACCGTGGCGGATCCGTCGCGAGGTGGACCTGCCACTGGCGGGACGGGCGGTGGTCACCGCAGCGGGCTTCGGTTTCGTCGTCGCACTGGGCGAGTTCGGCGCCACCGGTTTCCTGGCCCGCCCGGAGGCGCCGACACTTCCGGTGGCGATCAGCACGCTGCTCAGCCGGCCCGGCGAGCTGAACACCCAGATGGCCTACGCGGCCTGTGCATTGCTGATGCTGGTCACCGCCGGGGCGGTGCTGGTCATCGAAACCCTGCGTTCCGATTCGTCGGGGGAGTTCTGATGCGTTCCGCACTCGGGTCCCGGAAAACAGCGGCGGTGCCGGAAAACCGCCGTGAACCGGACGACGGCCTGCGACTGGAAGGACTGACGGTGCGCTACGGCGGCACCACGGCACTGTCCGGTGTGCACCTTCACGTGCCACGCGGCGAGGTGCTGGCCGTGCTGGGGCCCTCCGGCTGTGGCAAGACCACCCTGCTGCGGAGCGTGGCCGGACTGGAGCGTCCTTCGGAAGGACGGATCGCCTTCGACGGTGTCGAGCTGTCCGGGGTGCCGGTGCATCGCCGCGGTTTCGGCATGGTCTTCCAGGACGGCCAGCTCTTCGGACACCGCGACGTGGCGGGCAATGTGGACTTCGCGCTGCGGATGCGATCGGTCGGCAGGCGCGAGCGCCGCGAGACGGTGGCGCGGCTTCTCGAACTGGTCGGGCTGGCCGGTTACCAGGATCGACGAGTCACCGAGTTGTCCGGTGGGCAGGCGCAACGGGTCGCGCTGGCTCGGGCGCTGGCCGCCGAACCCCGGTTGCTGCTGCTCGACGAACCGCTCTCCGGGCTGGACCGGATGCTGCGGGAACGGCTGGCCGTGGATCTGGCACGTGTGCTCGACCGGAATCGGATGACCGGGGTGCTGGTGACCCACGACCACGACGAGGCATTCACGCTCGCCGACCGGATAGCGGTACTCGTGGCGGGGCGGATCGAACAGCTCGACACCCCGTGGCGCCTCTGGCACCGGCCCGCCACCGAGGGGGTGGCACGCTTCCTGGGCTGCGGCACCATTCTGTCCGGTCTCGCCGATGAGGAGACGATCCGCTGTGAGATCGGTACGCTGCCCCGTCCCTCGGACTGCCCCGTGGGGACAGTCCGAATCGGACTTCGTTCTGCGGGACTGCGGGCCGCTCCCGCCGGAGAGGAAGCCCCGGCCGGGCAGTCCCGTGCTGTGGTGCGGGAGCGGGTCCATCGGCACGACCACGTGCGCTTGACGGTGACCGTGCCGGACGCGCCGCGGCTCGAACCGCTGGAAGCCGTCACCTCGCTCGACGACGTCCCCCACCTCGACGAGGAGGTGACGCTGACCCTCGAACCGAACGGGACGGCCCTGATCACCGAAGAGTTCCGGCATGAGGGGAAGATCCGTTGAGTGCGGACGAAACGTCGTCGAAAACGGCTTGCCCGGAAGGCGCGATTCGCACGTATGATCCCGCTATGCGCGAGGCCCGTAACACTGCCGATCTGATCGACGAGAACAGACGCCACTGGGAAGAGCGGGTTCCGCTTCACACCGCGAGCACGTTCTACGACCTTGACGGCTTTCGCGCGGGAGATGAGGTCCTCGACCGGTTTCAACTCGAGGAAGTAGGTGACGTCGCCGGTCTGGAGCTGGCCCATCTGCAGTGTCACATCGGATTGGACACACTGGGATGGGCGCGTCACGGGGCTCGCGTCACCGGTCTGGATTTCTCCGCCTCGGCGATCAGCACCGCGACCGACCTCGCCACCCAGGTAGGACTCTCCCACCGGGCGCGTTTCGTAGCCGCCGATCTCTACCAAGCGGTGGACGAGCTCGGGGCTGGGGAGTTCGACATCGTCTACACCGGCAGTGGTGCCCTGATGTGGTTGCCCGACATCGCTCGGTGGGCGCGCATCGTGGCAGGGTTGCTGCGTCCCGGCGGTCGACTCCATCTGGCCGAGTTCCATCCGTTGACCGAGATTCTCGACGACGAACAGGGCCTTACCGTCAACCGCGACTACTTCACGCGTCATCCCCGTACCTACGACTCACCGGGCTCTTATGCCGACTGGGAAGCCGAGACCGCGCACAACACCGTGACCGAGTGGCACCACACCCTCGGTGACGTCGTCAGTGCCCTCGCGGGTGCCGGGTTGCGGATCGAGTTCCTGCACGAGCACGACACGATTCCGTTCCAGCGCTACGCGACGCTGGTCCACGACGGTTCGCACTTCCGCTACCCCGGGCGATCGGCACGCTCGCCGCTGATGTACTCGCTGGCCGCCGCCAAACCCGCACGGTAGTCCGTTCCTGTGCGAGGATCTGCCGTCCCGGCGCTTCGGGGACCGGGACGAACAGTCCTCCCGGCCTGTCAGGCGATCCGGGCGGCGGCGGTTCCCAGGCCGGTGGGTCCGAAGCCGAAACCGAAGGGGTTCGCGACACGTCGCAGTTCGGCCTCGGTGTAGCGCACACAACGGCGGTGCCACTCCAGGATGCCCGACATCCAGTCCTGCAGCTCCGCCACGTGACGCTCCAGCTGGCGCCGCACGTCCTCGTCCAGATCGAACTGTTCGTACAGCCCGGGCAGCTCGTTGGCGATGATGTGCTGGAACTGGGCCATCCGGGAGTTGGCCAGCTCTCCCACGACATCGCGTGCACGTTGCTGGTCGACTCCCAGGAAGTTACGCACCACCAGCACCATGTTGTGCAGTTCGCCCTCGAACTCGATCTCCTTCTGGTAGGAGAACAGATCGTTGACGAAACAGGCGAAGTCCTGTGCGGCGGTGTCCAGTTCCCGCAGCGTGCGGGTGCGGTAGATCTCCGGCGGGACCGAGTTCTCCGCCGAGAGACGGGACAGACTCATGGTCATGTCCGAACCGAACGTCCTACGACGCATCTCGATGTAGTCCACCGGGTCCGGTATCCGGTTGGCGGTCTGGTTGTCCAGTTCCCAGACCCAACTGGACGTCATGTTCAACACGGCCTCGCGGAACTCGCCACGGGCGGCGGGGGACAGCGGTGTGGCGGTGCGTTGCCACAGGTCGGCCAGGCCGCGTTCGACCGGATTGTTCGGTTCCGGTGTGCCGCTCATGTCCAACGGCATGAAGGCAGGGAGCCGTGCGTCCTGGTGCTTGGCGGCCGCCACGTTGCGGGTGGTCCCGAACACCAGCGGGTAGTAGTCGTCACCGTAGGTTCCCCAGGCCAACCAGTCCGAGGACAGCTCGAGCTGGTCCAGCTCCGCGTCGGCGTGGATCATCGAGGCGCAGTGCGGCAGATCCAGATTCACGAAACGTTCTTCGTCCCAGACGCCGCCGAGTTCCACGCCGGGCACCGAGTCGAACATTCCCATACGGCGCGCCCAGTCGACCGCGTAGACGCGTGCCGTGTCGATGTGTCGACTGGTGCGGAAGGCGTAGGGCATGTCCAGCTCGGGGAGGGGAAGCGGTCCCACTCGCTCGAACGGTTGGTGGGAGTGCTGCCGCGAGCGGTGCGCCATCCCGATCGTCGCGGTGGAAGTGTGCAGCCTGCTCGCCGAGGTTCCCAGCCCGTTCGGGCCTCCCAGTACCCCCAGCACCGGGCTGTCCCGGGTTTCGAGCTGTTCGTTGGTGTAGCGACTGGACGTGGCGTGCCATTCGTGGCCGCCGGACTGCCAGTCCTGCAGTCCTTTGACGTAGGCCGCCACTCGGGCCTGCTCCTCGACGGGGAGACCGTTGTCGGCGAACAGCGCGGGAACGTCGTGCAGCGCAGAGTTCTCGAACCGCTGCAGCCGGGAGGTCAGCAGGTCGTTGACCAGCTCGGCCGCCTGCTGGGTGGAGCAGTCCAGGAATCGTTCGAACACCAGCACCGCGTTGGAGTTCTCGCCTTCCTCGGCGACCTCCCGCTGGTAGGAGAACAGGTCGTTGCGCAGGTGCACCGCGTCCGAGAAGCTGTCGGACAGCACCTCGATCGGGCGAAGAGCGGTGATGTGGTCCGGTAGCTCCGCCTTGACGGCGCACTCCACCAGGTTGGCCGACCACGGCGCGCCACCCACCCTGCGCCGCATCTGCATGTACTCGATCGGATTCGCGATCCTGCCCCGGGTTATGTTGTCCAGTTCCCACATCGACTCGACCATCAGATTGTGGGTGCTGCGGGTGAATCGCCTGCGCCAACCGCCCGACATCGACGGTGCGGTGCGCTGCCAGAGATCGTGCAGGCCCGCCTCAGCGGCGTTGGCGGGTTCCGGTGCCTGCTGGTCGTCCTCGGGCATGAACAGGTCCAGCCGGTCCAGGTACCGCTGTGCGCCGCGCAGGTCCCGGGAGTACTTGAACTGCTCGAGGAAGTCGTCGTCGAAGAAGAACACCCACACGTACCAGTCGGTGATCAGATCCAGCATCGGTCCGTCACAGTCGGGGTGGGTGTAGGCGCACATCAGCGCGTAGTCCATCTTCTCCAGCGCCTGCCGGTCCCAGATCACACCACCTCCCGGTTTGGGAGCTTCCAACATGCCCATCCGCTCCGCCCACTCGGCGCTGTGCCTTCGGGAACGTTCCAGGTGCGGATTCAGCCGGGCGGGGTGGGGCAGGTAGAACTCCGGGTAGGTGAAAGCGACCATCGGTACGCCTACTCTGTCGACTGCGGGATGCCGAGGAGCAGGTTGGCAATTCGGAGTAGTGCGTTGCTACGGCCATCCGAGCGATGCTCATGTTCTATCGGGTGATGTTCATCAGCCGATCGAACCAATCGAACAGTGCCCGTCGGCGGCCGTTCCCCGAAGTCCTGCTGGCTGCCACCTCGATCGCCACGACAGCCGCCCCTCGTCGGCGCGTTTGATGGGAAAGACCGGTGCTCGTTCCGTACCGCCGCGGAAACCGATCGCCCGACACCGGCGATCCGGTCCGCCGGGAAGAACGGCGGGGCGGAGGAGTCAGACTCGGCGGTGGTCCGGCGAGCGGTGTCGAAGTTGCTCGCGGGAACCGAGCTTGAGCTTGCGCAGCACGTTGGCGACGTGCTGCTCGACCGTGCGCGTCGAAAGGAACATGACCCGCGCGATCTCGCGATTGGTGTTTCCGTCCCGGACGAATCGACACACCTCTTCTTCCCGAGGCGACAGCTGCTCGCCGTATCCACGTCTGCCGCGCCGCGAGGACTGCGTGACACCGTGCTCCCGCAACGCGTACCGGCAGCGGGCGGCGTCATGGGTGGCCCCGAGCGCGTCGAACTCCTCGGCCAACGCTCCGAACGCCGCGGGATCCGCACAGCCGTCCGCCGATTCCGCGGTCCTGTCCCGGTCAGTTCGGGCACGCTCGACGCGCCATCGGCACAATCGCTCCGCCGCGAGCGCGGCGAAGTACGGCGCGGGTAGGTTGACAGCACGATCACGTGCCTCTTCCAACAACCGGCCTGCTCGTTCGTCCCCGCACCGCGCCGCCAGCAGACCACGGCACATCGGACGCGCGGCCCTCGCGGCCGGAGCGTCGAGGCCGGCCACCGCCGTGTCGAACGTTTCGGCCACCCGCTCGGCCGCCGCCACGCGTCCGACCCGCAGTTGAGCCGCGACGGCTCCGGGAACCAGTTCGGCGGCCCAAACCCACGCCTCTTTGCGGCGCACCAGTCGGATACCGATATCCGCGATCTCCGCGGCCCTGTCGTGCTCCCGCTGCGCCGACAGCATACGTAACGTGGCCGCATAGGCGTTGACGACCACGGGGGCGTAGGCGTTGTTCGGCTCGTCCATACCGGTGTCACGCAGATGTCGTTCGGCACGCTGCCACTGTCCGGTCGCCACGGCCAGGCATCCCATGATCAGGGAGAGTTCGCTGGCCACGGGCAGCAGGTCGCGGTACTCCTCGTGCAACGTCGCCGCGCGTTCGGCCAGGCCGTGCCAATGGCCGGTCACCCAGTCCAGATGTGCTCGTGTCGCGCGTGCCGTACTGACTATGAACGGTGCTCCGCAGTCGTTGGCCAGGCGGATCCCGCTGTTCAGATAACCTCGCGCCGTTTCGAAGTGGCCGACCCAGGAACAGGAATCCGCGATGTTGCAGTGCGCCCTCGCGAGATCGCGTTGTTCGTGTGAGGTGTCCGTGCTCGTGGGCAGCCGTTCGATCGCCCGCCACGCCGAGGGCTCTCCGATCATGAGTTGGGCCGGCGCGTTGTTGGCGAGCATGCTCAGTCGAAACGACGCATCGGGCTCGTCCTCGACGGCCCTGTCGACTTCACCCATCCAAGCCCGATGTTCGCCGAGTGCGACGGCACCGATGTAGGGCTGCGCGAGCACCGACATCGCCTTCACCCACAGTTGGGGGCGCCCGGTCAGCTCGTCGATAGCGTTGGTGATCGCGGTGCGGCCGGATTCGAGTCCACCGGACTGTCTGCTGAGCAGCAACCCCAGTGCCAGCCGTACCTCACCGCGTACCGAGGCGGGCAGGCGAGAGTCGGAGAGCAGCCGCTCCAACGCCGCCGTGACCTCGTGCTGATTGAGGCCGGTGTAGGCCACCCGGCTCAGTTTGCCCGCGAGCCTGCCCACGTCCGACGGGGCGAGGTCTGCTTCGTCGAGCAGCGCCTGTAGCGAGCTCGTCGCCGTGGCCGCGTCACCGACTTCACCCGCCTGGTCGGAGGCGGCTTCGGCGTAGTACAGCCAATCCTCGTGTGCGCCCGCGTATCGACTGTGCTCGGCGAGCCGCACCAGCGGTTGTGGGACGGCACGAGCGAGCTCGGTCGCCGCGCGCGCGTGCAGCCGCTCCCGATCGGGGCCGGGTAGCGTCCAGTACACGGCCTGGCGTGCCAACGCGTGTCGGAACCCGTAGCGCGCTCGACCGCATTCGAACAGGATTCCGGCTTCGATCGCTTCGGTCAGGGCGGCACGTACGTGCTCAGCGGAAAACGCCGTCATATCGCCGAGCAGCCGCGTCGAGGCCGGGATTCCCAGTACGGCGGCTGTCTGGGTGGTACGTCTGGCGGAGTCCGAGAGTCGGGACAGCCGCTCCAGCGCGGCTTCGCGGAGCAGCGCTGGCACCTCGGCCTCCTCCAGCAGGCGGCGTGCCCGAACACCGTCCGTTCGCACCGCTCCCGCCGGATCACGCAGTGCCCGAAGTGTTTCCTCCAGCACGAACGGGATGCCCGCGGTTCGTTCGTGGAGCCGTGCGGCGAAGTCGGGTGAGACGAAGCAGTCACCGAGGATGGCGGCGGTCAGCCGCTGCACGCCGGACACGTCGAGCGGTCCGACGACGACCGTGGCGGTTTTGTCCGAAGCGGATGAACGGCAAGCGGGACCGAGCGGCATGCCGCCCGCTACTTCCTCGCGTCGATAGGTGACCAGCAGCGTGAAGTGACTCGGCAGTTCGGCCAGCAGGAAGCGGAGCAGATCGCGCGAATCCTCGTCGGCCCAGTGCAGGTCCTCGACGATCAGCACGGTGTGACCGAACGCGTCGAGCAACTCGCGAACCGCACGGAAGAGGCGGTGCCGTTCGGCACGTGTGTCGTGGAGTTGTTCCGGGGCCGGTGGCAGTATCCCGGCCAGTTCCGGAAGGTAGCTCCGCAGTACCCCCGTCACCGGACTCAGCTCGGTGACGGGGGTGATTCGGTTGCCCGCCGCGCGCAGTGCGTCCAGTAGGACACCGTAGGGGAACGGTTCGCGCATGGGTTGGCAGTGCGCGGTCAGGAATCGTTTTCCCGCCAGTCGGGAGTGCTCGATCAGTTCGTGCACGATGCGGGTCTTTCCGACACCCGCTTCACCTTCCACGAAAATCGCCGAGGGTGAGTCGGTCGCGTAATCGAGCAGCGTGTTCAGTTCCGCCGTTCGGCCGACCAGTACCGGTGAGGTCGTGCGCACCGTCGTGTGGTGAGAAGTGTGCCCAGCGGAAGAACGTACCGCGTTCGCCATACAGCCTCCGGTGACTACGCCGAACGGTGCATGAAGTGTGTCACCAACCATAGCCACACCTTCGTGTGAAGGTAACCCACTTTAGATTGATATCCGCCCCGGAATTCTCGCCTTAAATACGTATCGGTACGTAGTAGTCCCCGGATTGTTCCTAGCGGTTTCACCTCCAAGAGTGATCTATCGCGTGGCACTGAGTAAGCGTTAATCGGTTGCCGCGCCGTATCGCACACCAGATCGATGGCTATTGGAGCACCCGATGAAGGAACACCGTCGGTCCCTGAGACGCACCGCGGGGGCGTGCGCGTTGTCAGGAGCCACTGCCGTGGCCGCATTCGCGGCGGGTGGCACCGCTGTCGCTCAACAGTCCGCGGCGGACGGCCAGATCCGAGGTCTCGACGACCCCGCTGCCATCTCGGAGAACTACATCGTCGTATTCGAGGACGGAGCCGGGACGCGGTCGGTCGGCGCCAGGGCACGCTCGCTTTCCGACGAACACCGCGGGCAGTTGCTGGCGACGTACGACACGGCACTGAACGGTTTCTCGGCGCGGATGAGCGAGCAGCAGGCGCGTGATCTCGCCGGTGAGCCCGGAGTCGCCTACGTCGAGCAGGACTCCGCCGTCCACACGATGGACAACCAGAACAATCCCACGTGGGGACTCGACCGTAGCGACCAGTCGGAACTGCCGCTCGACGACACCTACTCCTACCCGACGAGCGCGGGCAGCGGTGTCACCAGCTACATCATCGATACCGGGGTGCGAACCAGCCACGACGAGTTCGAGGACCGTGCCCGAAGCGGGTACGACTTCGTCGACGACGACCCCGACGCAGGGGACTGCAACGGACACGGAACCCACGTGGCGGGCACTATCGGCGGCGAGACCTACGGAATGGCGAAGGAGACGACGCTGGTCGGGGTTCGGGTTCTCGGTTGTGACGGCCGGGGAGCCTGGTCGCAGGTCATCTCCGGTATCGACTGGGTCGCCGAGAACGCGGACGGGCCCGCCGTGGCCAACATGAGCATCGGCGGCAGCCCGAACGAGTCGGTGGACGACGCGGTCGCGGGCGCTGTGGAATCGGGAGTGACGGTTGCCGTGGCGGCAGGCAACTCCGGAAAGGACGCTTGCGACGTGACACCTGCCCGGACCCCGAACGCGATCACCGTCGGAGCCTCCAACGGCAGCGACGAGCGCTCCACGTGGCCCGCGATCCCGGGTGCCGAATCCAATTACGGTAGCTGCCTGGACATCTTCGCCCCCGGAACCGACATCACCTCCGCGTCGAATTCGGGTGACTCCGCCACGGAGTCCAAGAACGGCACGTCGATGGCCTCGCCGCACGTCGCGGGTGCCGCCGCCCTGCATCTCGGGGAGAATCCGAACGCGACACCTCGGCAGGTCAGCGAAGCGCTGGTGAACAACGCGTCCGCCGGCCGACTCACCGGCATCGGGCAGGGTTCGCCGAACAGACTGCTCAAAGTCTCCTATCTGAGCGACGGCGGAGGCGAGCCGGACCCCGATCCCGGCGAGGGCCGTGCCCCCAGCGCGTCCTTCACCGTGAACTGTGGATGGAGCGAGTGCGCTTTCGACGCGAGTGAAAGCACCGATGCCGACGGCGACATCACCGGATACGCCTGGAACTTCGGTGACGGCGAAACCGCCACCGGCGCGACGGTCGACCACGCTTTCCCCGCCGCCAACGGCTCCTACACCGTCGAGCTGACCGTGACCGACAGCAAGGACAACTCCGATTCGGCCACGCGAGAGGTGGACTGCTGGAACTTCAGCGGCAGCGCCTACTGCTTCGCGGGCTGACGCCGCTCACCGATGACACCCCGGTGCCGGTCGCATCCGGGGACGGGTCGGGTGGTGCCGCCGCGCGGTACCACCCGACCACCTGTTCAACCGTATACGGGAGAACTCGATGATCAAAAGAATAGTGGCCGCCGGTATCGGCCTCGCCCTGCTGACCCCCGCCGCCGCGCAAGCGGAACAGCGAGCCGCTGATGTTCCGAACCCGAGCGGCACGGCCGTGGCGACGGAGTCCGGTGCCGGTTCCCCCTCCGGAAACGCGCCGACGTCGGACATCTACCGCGTGCTCGGGGTGGACACCAAGGAAGAACGCACCAGTATCGCCCGTACGGGCTCCTCCATCGAGGGCGTCGACGAGCACACGGTCACCATCACCGCTTTACCGAGGGAGCTGAGCTCGGTACGGCGACTCGGATTCGAAACCGAGCGACTCGCTCGAACCCAGGACTTCCCCCCGGAGGACTCCGGATATCACGACTACGGCGAGATCGTGGCCGAACTGGACCGGATCGCCTCCGAACACCCGGATCTGTCCGACCGCTTCACGGTGGGGCAGACCTACGAGGGCCGGGACATTCCGGGAATCAAGATCAGCGACAACGCCGAGGCCGACGAGAACGAACCCGAAGTGCTCTTCACCGCGAACCAGCACGCTCGCGAGCATCTCACTCCCGAGATGGCGCTCTACATCGCCGATATGCTCACCGAGTCCTACGGTTCGGACAGCCGCGTCACCGAGCTGGTGGATTCCAGGGAGGTCTGGATTCTGCCCATGGTCAATCCGGACGGTGTCGAATACGACATCGACGGCAGTCGGTACCGTTCCTGGCGCAAGAACCGTCAGCCGAACGAGGGGGCCGTCGGTACCGATCTGAACCGGAACTGGGCCTACCAGTGGGGCTGCTGCGGAGGTTCCTCGGGGAACCCGAGCAGCAACACATACCGGGGCCCGAGCCCCGAATCCGCTCCCGAAGTCAGCGCGGTGGCAGACTTCGTGCGCGGTCGTGTGGTCGACGGTGAGCAACAAATCGAGGCCCACATCGACTTCCACACCTACAGCGAGCTGGTGCTGTGGCCGATGGGCTACACCTATGACGACACCGGTTCGGACATGTCGCGGGACGCGCACGAGACGTTCGTGACGATAGGTGAGGAGATGGCGGCGACGAACGACTACACGCCGCAGCAGTCCAGTGATCTCTACATCACCGACGGTTCGGTCAACGATTGGATGTGGGCCGAGCAGGGTATCTTCTCGTTCACCTTCGAGATGTATCCGGAATCCAGCAGTCCCGGCTTCTACCCACCGGACGAGGTGATCGATCGCGAGACCGAACGCAATCGTGAAGCCGTGTTGTCGCTGCTCGACTACTCCGACTGCCCTTACAGCGCCATCGGCGAGGAGGAGAAGTACTGCGGCGGTGGGAACGGCGCTCCCACGGCCCGGTTCTCGGCTGAATGCTCCGACTCCGAAGCCGTCTGCTCCTTCGACGCCTCGGCGACGAGGGACCCGGACGGTTCGGTGCGCTCCTACGAGTGGACCTTCGGTGACGGTGCCACCGGAACCGGCGTGCGCCCCTCGCACAGTTACGCCGAGGCCGGTGAGTATCGGGTGACACTCACGGTCACCGATGACGCGGGCAACACCGACGAGGTGACGAAGACGGTCGATGTCGGGACACCGCCCGGTGCCGGTGAGCCGCCCTCGGCCTCGTTCATCGTCAACTGCGACTACGGTGAATGCTCGTTCGACGCGGGCGAGAGCACCGATCCGGACGGTGACATCGTCGAGTACGGCTGGAACTTCGGTGACGGGGACAGCGGCAGTGGAGTGACGACGGACCACGCCTATCCGGCCGCGACCGACAGCTACACCGTCGAGTTGACCGTGACCGACGGCAATGGCCACTCGGATTCCGCGACGCGAGGGGTGGACTGCTGGAACTTCGGCGGTAGCGCCTACTGCTTCGCGAGCTGACTCCGGGAGGCGAGACGGGTCATCCCGAGACCGCCCCGTTCGTAACCTTCGACCGGGGCGGTCGTGCGTCCTCGGTGGCTTTCGGCGAGGTCATCCGGAACACCGCAACGACCGATGGACGGTCGTGGTGGGATTCGCAGCTCGTCCGGTTCGAGCGATCAGGTGTCCTTGGTGGCCATCCGTGTCACGGCCGCCGAAAAGCCCACCAGCATGTAGCAACCGGCGCGCCACAGTCCGTCCACCAGATTGTTCCAGCGGATCGGATCGCTCAGTACATCGCTGATGGAGTACCAGTCGGCGGTTATGAAGATCGGCTTGAGCCACTCCAGGGAAGGAATGGCCTCCAGCACCCCGAACACGATCAACCCCCCCACCGTGGCGATGAGTACCAGCAGCGAGTGCTCCGTCGTCGCGGATATCGCCAGCGCGACCGCGCCGACCGCGGCCATCTGCACCGCGCACCAGCCCGTCGCCAGTGCGACCCTGCCCAGTGCTTCCCCCAGCGGGAGAGTGGTGCCGGACAGAGTGACGAGACCGTCGCTTCCGACGATCAGCAGTCCGGTCAGCACTCCGCTCAACGCGACGACACCGACGGCGAGCACCACCATCAGCAGCACGCCCAGCGCCTTGACCACCACCAGCCGCACCCTGCCGACCGGTGCCAGCAGCAGTCCGCGCAGCGTGCCGTTGGCCGCCTCGCCCGCCAGCCCGTCGGCGGCCACCATCGCGGTGATCAGCGGCAGCAGCAGGTTCTGCGTCAGCATCAGGGCCAGTACCGGCAGGACCAGTCCGTTGCCCGCCACCGCCGAGAACAGTCCCGTGCCGCCGGAAGGCCCTCCGGTTATGGCGAGCACCGTTCCGATCAGGACGGGAATCACCGCCAGCCCGAGCAGCGCGAGCAGATTGCGCGGCCGGTGCAGTATCCAACTCAGTTCGGAGCCGACCACTCGCCCGAACGGCGCCGAAGCACGCTGCCGGACGCCGGACGGCAGCTCGACTCGTGAGGCCGTTCCCGTCATGACTCCCCCTCGGTGAGTCGGGCGAAGATCTCCTCCAGGCCGGCACGGTCCCGGCGTGCCTCGTGTACCCCGATCCCGGCGTGCACCAGTGCCGCGATCACTTCGGGTGCGTCCGTTTCGGACAACTCCACTCGTAGCTCTCCCCGCTCCACGCGAGCCGGTATGCCGCTCTGCCGCAGCGCTTCCAGCCCCGAGTCGTTGTCGGAGACCCGGAGCAGCAGATTGGGTCCGCCGGACTCCAGCAGGGTCGCCAACTCGCCCTGGGCGATCAGCGAGCCCGCCTGCAGCACGGCCGCATGGGTGCAGGTCGCCTCCACCTCGGACAGCAGGTGTGAGGAGACCACCACCGTTGTCCCGTTCGCGTGCAGCTCCGCGATGATTCGACGTATTTCCCTGGTGCCGGCCGGATCCAGACCGTTCGTGGGTTCGTCGAGCACCACGAGGTCGCGCGGCACGAGCAACGCCGCGGCCAGCCCGAGCCGCTGCTTCATGCCCAGCGAGTAGGAGCGGTACTTGCGCTCCGCGGCCTCGACGAGCCCCACTCGCTCCAGTGCCTGCCGCACCGCCGTGGCGATGTCCGAGCCGTACAGCGCGGGCTCCATTGCGGCACAGCGGAGCAGGTTCCGCCTACCCGACATGAAGGGGTGAAACCCCGGTCCTTCCACCAGGGCTCCCACCGAAGGCAGTGCACGACCGCTCTGGTCCGGCATGCGGTGCCCGAGCAGTTCGACCGATCCGGAGGACGGCTCGGTCAGCCCCAGCAGCATCCGGATCGTGGTGGTCTTGCCCGATCCGTTCGGACCGAGCATGCCGACCACCGCACCGCGAGGTACCCACAGGTCCACATCGGCGACCGCCACTGTCCCGCCGTAGGTCTTGCGTAGCGAGCTGGTGCGCAGTGCGGGTTCCGGTTCGTCCCGCCCGGAGGCGGGGGCGCTCGTGGCCCCCGCCTCGGCGGTGTCAGCGGGTCCTGTCATCAGGCGTCCCGCAGTGCCTCGATCAGTACCTGTTGCGGAACCGCACCGGCGACTACCCGGCCGTCGGAGGTCAGTATCGCCGAGCCGACCGAGGTGTTGATCACCCAGCCGTGACCCCACGATCCGCTGACCGGCGATCCCATGCGTTCGGCCATGGCGCGAACACCGGTTTCCCCGGATTCGGCCGCACCGGCTCCGGACTGTTCACCGTCACCGGCGGACGAACGCATCGCGTTCTCCGGCAGGCGGCTCAGCACCACCGTGTCCCAGCCGGTTCCCTCGGTCCTGAGGCGGTTGCCGTCGCCGGAGTCGGGGTCCTCCTCCCGGGAGGGAACGGAACTCCGCTCCTCGGGCTTTTCGGGCGTGCGCACCTTCGCGTTCTCCGGCGGGGTGAACTGGAACAGCTCCGCGTCCTGCTCGCCCGTGCTCAGTTCGGAGAACCCGGCCCGCAGCGCTGGATCGCTCGAACCGTTGGTGTTGACCTCCACCCGCAGCGGGATCCGATTCTCGGCTCCCACGGCGATCCGGACCTCCCGCAGCTTGGTGCGCTCGTTCGGTTTCGGTGTCAGCACCAGCTCGTAGGCGTTCCGTCCCGCGACGCTCGCGGTGCCGTCCACCTGCACGGTGCTGGTCTCCCGCAGTTTGCCGACGAGCCGCTGGGCGATCTCCGAGGGCTGGGTGAGCTCCGAGGGGTCCGCCGGAGTGCCCGCGTCCGGACGTTCCGTCCCGGACTCCCCCCGGGAGGAATCCCCGTGGGAGTACTTGACCACGGTGCGCTCGGCGGAGTCCCACTTCCACACCGTGTTGCCGTCGTCGACCACGGTGGTCTCGTCGCTGCCGTTGGACATCGAGATCCGTTGCCGCTGCTGACCGTCGTACCAGACCCGCATCGACTTGTCGCCACCCGAGAGCAGCTCGCCCGCCTCGCCCGCTCCGGGGAGAGCGGGTAACCCGAGCTCGTTGTGCACGGTGATCCTGCCCGCGAGCGCCGGTGGATCCGATTCCATCACCGAAGCGACCAGCTCGTCGGCGGACACCTGGGGAAGCTGGGGGCTCTGCGCGCCGGCGGGAAGCGTCATGGAGGTGAGTCCGAGCGCTCCGGCGGCGACTCCGGCCGAGGCGGTAAGCGCGATGTTCCTGCGTCTCATCCGAGTCCCTTCGAATTCCTTGCGGTCGACACCCACCTTGCACCCGTCCCGCTGAGATGATCCTGAGAATACGGCCGGGGCTTTCGTTCGGGCTCGTGTGCGGGCATCCGCGCCCCGGTGGGCGGGGCGGACGCCGACGACCCGTCAATGGTGGACCGTGCCGTCCACCGCGATGGAAACCGGGCGTGCGATGCGTTGTCGACGGTGTCGCGGGCATGCTGAGAGTCGTGAACCATGAGAACACTCCCGTCCGAGTACTGGTGGTCGACGACGAAGCGGGTGTCCGGACCGCCCTGCGTCGCGGCTTGTCCGCCGAAGGTATGGAGGTCACCGTTTGCGCGGAGGGGCACGAAGCGCTCCGGCTGGGCGCGACGGGATCGTTCGACGTCATTCTGCTGGACGTGCTGCTTCCCGGCCTGTCCGGTTACCGGGTGCTGGAGCGGTTACGGCATCGCGGGATACACACACCGGTGCTGCTGGTATCGGCCAAGGACGGTGAGTTCGACCAGGCCGACGGGCTGGATCTGGGAGCCGACGGCTACGTGGTCAAGCCGTTCTCGTTCGTGGTGCTGGCCGCGCAGGTGCGGGCGCTCGTTCGCAGGGGTGACATCCCCGCCAGGCAGGAAAGCCTCCGGGTCGGTGAACTCGAGATCGACCGCTCCGGACGCAAGGTCAGCTGGGCCGGTGATCCCATCGCGTTGTCCCCCAGGGAGTACAAACTGCTGGTGGCGTTGGCGAGTCGCCCGGGCACGGTGCTGACCAAGGAGGACCTGCTGCAGGCGGTGTGGGGCAACGACCAGGAGGTCACCCGCAACGTGGTGGAGGTCTACGTCGGTTATCTGCGGCGCAAGCTCGACGCGGTCGGTGCGGGAGAACTGGTGGAGACGGTGCGCGGCCACGGGTACCGGATGAACGATGCGTGAAGCACGGCGTCGGTTCGGCCCCGCTGTTCCAGCCCGGCACGAAGGGCGTGCCACCTCATGAGACGCCGTTTCCGGTTCGTGGCCGGTCGCGGTCCCCGTGCCTGGTGGAGGCGGCGGACCGTGCAGTTCCGCACCAGCGTCGCCGCCGTGTTCGCCTCGCTGCTCGGGCTGGCCGTGATCGTGTCCATCAGCGGTGCGTTCATCGGGCTGCTCTCGCTGGAGTCGGTGGACACGAGGCTTCGCACCGAGTCGCGTGCCGCCGCGGCGAACCTGACCGGGGGTTCCGCTCCCGGGCGGGTCGCCGGAGACGGCATCCGGGTGCTGGACACCGCGGGCAACCCGGTGGACGGACGGGGGGCCACCGCGCTGCGGCCGTGGGAGATCAACAGTCTGAAAGCGGGCAAGGGCGTCACCAGAGCCGGTGGAAGTGGTGGTTCCGGTGCGGGAGTGCGCTGGGTGGGTCGTGTGGTGGCCGCGCCGAGCGGCAAACCCCTGCTGGTGCTGGCCCGGACGGACCTCTCGGCCTATCGCGACGTTCGCACCACCGCGAACCGGGTGCTCGGGCTCGGATCACTGGTGGTCGCGCTGATGGTGGGCACGGCGACCTGGTCGGCCGTACGCGGGGCGCTTCGCCCGGTGCGCCGGATGCGGTTGGCCGCGGCGCGACTGCCGGTGGGGGAGCGACTGCCGCTGCCGGAGGCCGACGACGAGCTGCGCTCGCTCGCGCGGGCGACCAACGACATGCTCGCCCGGCGTGACGCGGACACCGAGCGACTGAGCAGGTTCACCGGGGACGCGGCGCACGAACTGCGCAATCCGGTGGGCTCGATCCGGGCACAGGCGGAGGTCGCGGTGGTTCACCCCGATCCGGAACTGGCCCAGGAGACGCTGCGGCAGATCGAGCAGGAGGCCCGACGCCTGTCCGAGCTGGTGGAGGGGCTGCTGGCGCTGGCGCGCTCGGACACCGCGACACCTCCTGAAGGGGAACCGGTGGAACTCGTGGCGGCCGCACGCCTGGTGGTGGACCGGTCGAACACGGCGGGCACCGGAACCAGGGTGCGACTGGCCACACCACTGTCCGCCGTCACCGTGTGGTCCACGCCCGCCGAGGTCGCCACCGTGCTGGACAACCTCATCGCGAACGCGCTGCGCTACGCACGGGCCATCGTGCGTGTCTCCGTGCTGCCGACCTCGCGGGGCGCGCGGCTGCTCGTGGACGACGACGGGCCGGGCATAGCACCGGAGCATCGCCCCCACGTGTTCGAGCGGTTCTACCGTGCCGAACCCGATCGCGCACGCGACGGTGGTGGCTCGGGGCTGGGACTGGCGCTGGTCGCCGAAGTGGTCCGACGACGCGGCGGATCGACACAGGTGGGGACTTCTCCGGAAGGGGGCGCGCGGTTCGAGGTTCGCCTTCCCGACCGGGGCGGTGACCGGACTCGGGGGTTGTGACCGGAGCGGGGAGTGGCGGACTGCCCGAACCGTCGGTGTTCCGGCGTGTTCTCGCCCCGGGGAAATCGCCCCGCACCGGGGCGGGCACGATTCCTGTCGTGCTGGAATCCGCTTTCGCCGTCGACGCTCCCGTCCACGTGGTCGCCGCGGCGCTGCGGCACACCCGTACCGTGACCGGATTTCTCGGCGCGACAGCGGAACGAGCGCCCGAAGCGGTGGGGGAGCTGTTGCTGGCCGGCGATCGGTTTCCAGTCGCCGTCGGTGCGGGTGACGCGGCGGACCCCGATGACGCGGGCGGTGAAAGTGTCGGGGTGGGAACCGTGCTGCGTGCCGACGAGACGGGGCTGCGGTTGCGCCTCGACTCGCCCGCGGTCGATGGTTCGGCGCTGCTGGAGTTCAGGCCGGAGGAGCGTACGACGGGTAACCGGTCCCGTTGCGAGGTTCACCTGGCGGGGGATGGCCTCCCCGAGTGGTTGTGCGGGCGAGTGAGCGCCTGTCTCGCAGCGGTGCGGGAGCTCGTCTCGGAGTGGGCGCCCCGGCCGGTCGTGGTGGGTACCGCGCTCGTCGAGGACGGGATGTTGCTCGCGCAGCAGCGGCGTTATCCCGCTCACCACGCGGGCAGCTGGGAACTACCCGGCGGCAGGGTCGAACCGGGTGAGGGCGAGCCGGAGGCGGTGGTGCGGGAGTGCCGCGAGGAGCTCGCCACCGAGGTGGTTCCGCTGGGGAGAGTGGGAACCGACATTCCGCTGTCAGCGGGGTCCGGCATGTCGCTGCGGGTTTGGCGGGCACGGCTGGCGGCGGGTGCGCGCCCGCCCGTTCCGGTGGAACACCGGGCGCTGCGCTGGATCGAACTCTCCCAGTTGGTGGGATTGGAATGGCTGGAGGCCGACCGGCTGTTGCTCGACTCGCTGCGGAGGATCATGGTTGCCGAAAGCGGAAAACATGATCCAAAATAGCCCGAAGCGGATTCGCGACTAAATTTCGGATTTGTCTGAAATGTTCTTCCGGTTGGTCGAATAGTGTGGCGTTGTACGACGTTGCTCGCCTCGATTGTCGATCGGCGCTATCGTGAAAGAATGTACGTAGTTCTGGTGCATTACACGGCCCCGTTGGCGGATGTGGACGCGCTGTTGCCGGATCATTCCGAATGGCTGTCCCATCATCAAGACTCCGGAGACTTCGTGGCTTCGGGAAGGCGGCACCCCCGAACCGGCGGAGTCATCATCGCGCGGTCCATGTCGCGTGGGCAGCTGGACGCCATCCTGGCGACCGACCCGTTCGTCGTGCACAAGGTGGCCAGTCAGGAGGTGATCGAGTTCCAGGCGCTTCGAACCATCCCGGAACTGGCCGATTACGCCGATCATCTGACCCCGGCGGAGTAGCGAGCGGGCCGCCTCGGTTCGCGGCACCGTTCGCACGGTGTCGGGTTCCGGGGTGCTCGCGGGGCGGACAGCCCTGGTGCGCGTTCCTGGGGTGGACGGTTCGGGTGTCCCGGAGCCGGATGTCCTGGGGGCGGACGCTTCGGATCCGGATGCCGGAATTCGGGTTCCGGGTTTCGGGGGCCGGATGCGGGGTGCTCCGCGTAGTGACGTCCTCGGTTGGGGTGTTATTGCTCGGTCGTTTCGAGGGCCGCTTTCTTCTCCTTCTTTTTCCGCTTCTTGCGGGCTTTTTCGGCTTCCGCCGCCTTGGACTCCCGGAGTGCTTCGCGTAGTACCACGATCGGGCAGGTTTTGCACGCTGATTTCGAGTGGCAGCACTTTCGTTTCACCTTGATGGTGTCTTTCTTCTTTCCCACGTGGTCCTCCTGCGGGGAGCGGCGGTCAAGGGTGAGGATAGGCGAACCTAACCCTGGTGGGTCAACCGTTGGCCGATGGTGTCGAGCCACACGACCGAATGACCGCCTCGGTGCACTACCCTGGGGGAGAAGAAGCAGGCCGCCGGAAGGGGAGCACGCCGCTGGCGTGTGATCACGAATTCGATTCCGCGGTGGCCACACCCGCCGGTTCCGTCGCGGGCGAACCATCCGGGTGGTTTCCGAAACGAAGCCGTTACCACGACCCGTACGACAGCCAGGAGTTCCTGCGTGTCCGCCACCAGTGTCGCCAGCCCGAACCAGCGCACCCGTACCGATCTGCGCAACATCGCGCTCGTCGCGCACGTCGACCACGGCAAGACCACCCTGGTGGATGCCATGCTCCGGCAGTCCGGCGCGTTCTCCGAGCGCACCGAGCCCGTTGACCGCGTGATGGACTCCAATGACCTGGAGCGGGAGAAGGGCATCACGATCCTGTCCAAGAACACCGCGATCCGGCGGGTGACTCCGGAGGGGTCGACGACCATCAACGTCATCGACACCCCGGGCCACGCCGACTTCGGCGGTGAGGTGGAACGTGGCCTGTCGATGGTCGACGGCGTCATGCTGCTGGTCGACGCCAGCGAGGGGCCGCTGCCACAGACCAGGTTCGTGCTGCGCAAGACCCTCGCGGCCGAGCTTCCGGTGATCCTGGTCGTCAACAAGGTGGACCGGCCGGACTCCAGGGTCGCCGAGGTGGTCGACGAGACCCACGAACTGCTGCTCGAACTCGCGGCCGAGGTCGGTGCCGACGAGTCGGTGCTGGACATCCCCGTCGTCTACGCCTCCGCGAAGGCCGGGCGCTCCGACATGACCGCCCCGGCGCTGGGTGAGGTCCCCGAGAGCGACCTCACACCGCTGTTCAACACCCTGCTCGAGCACGTGCCCGCTCCGAAGGGGGATCCGCAGGCTCCGCTGCGCGCGTTGGTCACCAACCTCGACGCGTCCTCGTTCCTGGGCAGGATCGGCATGTGCCGGATCCACGCCGGTGAGCTGCGCAAGGGGCAGACCGTCGGGTTGTGCCGCGAGGACGGCAGCGTGGAGAAGGTGCGGCTGACCGAGCTGATGGTCACCGAGAACCTGGAGCGGGTCAACGCCGACTACGCCTCGGCCGGTGACCTGGTCGCCATCGCGGGGATTCCCGACATCAACATCGGTGACACCCTCACGGATCCGGAGCAGCCGGATCCGTTGCCGCGCATCACGGTCGACGCCCCCGCCATCTCGTTGACGATCGGTACCAACACCTCGCCCACCGCGGGGCGCAACGGCGGTAGCAAGGTCACCGCCCGGCTGGTCAAGAACCGCCTGGACTCCGAGCTCGTCGGCAACGTCAGCCTGCGTGTCGTGGACACCGAACGCCCGGACACCTGGGAGGTGCAGGGCCGTGGCGAGCTGGCCCTGGCCGTGCTGGTGGAGACCATGCGCAGGGAGGGATTCGAACTCACCGTGGGTAAGCCCGAGGTGGTCACCAAGACCATCGACGGCAAACTGCACGAGCCCTTCGAGCGCCTCTCCCTGGACATCCCGGAGGACCACCTGGGCGCGGTGACCCAGTTGCTGGCCAGTCGCAAGGGCAAGATGGAGACCATGGACGGGCACGGCACCGGCCGGATCAAGCTCGACTACGTGGTTCCCGCGCGCGGACTGATCGGTTTCCGCACCGAGTTCCTCACCGAGACCAGGGGAGCGGGAATCGCCAACCACGTCTTCGAGGGCTACTACCCGTGGGCGGGTGAACTGCGCACCCGCAACAGCGGATCGCTCGTGGCCGACCGCACCGGTCCGGTCACCAACTACGCCCTGATGCAGCTGTCCGACCGGGGGACCTTCTTCGTCGAGCCCGGTGACGAGGTCTACGAGGGAATGGTTGTCGGGGAGAATCCCAGGGCCGAGGACCTGGACCTCAACGTCACCAAGGAGAAGAAGCTCACCAATATGCGCTCGGCCGGTTCCGAGGAGCTGGAACGGCTCGCTCGCCCGCGCAAGCTGGGCCTGGAGGAGGCGCTGGAGTTCTGCTCCGCGGACGAGTGCGTCGAGGTGGGACCCAAGGCGTTGCGCATTCGCAAGGTCACCCTGGACGGCACCCAGCGCGGCAGGGAACGCTCCCGGGCCAAGTCCAGGGACTCGCAGGGCTGACCGAACGTTGCCGCCGGCCCGAACCGGTTCCGGTCCGACCCCGGGGTTTCGGGGGTGGTCGGCAGGGGACTCCGCTCCCGCGCCGACCGTCTCGCGGAGTCGCCGGGTGGAACCGGTTCGGAATGTGGCATGGTCGTGTCCGTTCGGAACCATGTGACGGCAGGGCGGCGGGTAGAACGACGTCGCCCGTGTGGGGGCGTCCGTGAGGGTCGTGGTTCCGGCCGGATCCGCAACGGAGGTTCGTCCAGCGTGTACCGAACTCGGCGTCGTGTGCTTCCCGTCGTGTCACTGCTGTTGGTCTCGTTGACCGTGCTCGCGGGTTGCACGAACGCGCCGCCACCACCGCTGGTCGAGTCGACCTCGCCGAGCCCCAGCTCCGAACCCCCGAGCGAACCACCCAAACCCAAGGTCGTCGTGGCGAGCGTCGACGAACTGCGCGGTGGTTTCAACCCGCACGTGCTGGCCGACCAGTCACCGGTCACCGACGCGCTGGCCGAACTCATGCTTCCCTCGGCGTTCGTGCCCGGCAAGAACGGTGAACGGGTGCTCAACGAGACGTTGCTGGAATCGGCCGAGGTGGTCGAGGACGCCGAGAAGTTCACCGTGCGCTACCGGATTCGCACCGCGGCGGGCTGGTCGGACGGCGCGCCGATCGCGGCGGAGGACTTCGTCTACCTCTGGGAGCAGCTCCGCAGCCAGCCCGGGGTGATCAATCCGGTGGGCTACCGGCTGATCTCGAACGTGGAGTCCCGTCAGGGCGGAAAAACCGCGCGGGTCACCTTCGACAAGCCGTATCCGGGCTGGAAATCGCTGTTCGACCACCTGCTGCCCGCGCATCTGCTCAAGGACGCTCCCGGTGGGTGGGTGGACAACCTGGACTACGGATACCCCGCTTCCGGCGGACCGTTCGCCATACGCACGTTCGACCTCGACCGTGGCGAGGTCGTGCTGATGCGCAACGAGCGCTACTGGGGCGACCCCGCCCAGTCCAACCGCATCGTGCTGCGCAAGGCGGCACGTGCCGAGAACATAACCGCGCTGCGCAGCGGGAACGTGCAGGTGGGGATGTTCTCGGCCGATGCCGCCACGATGGATGCGCTGCGCGGTCTCGGTGAGGACGTCCAGCTGACCACGATGCCCCGTCCGGTGAGCAGCACACTGTTGCTGCGGCCGAACAGTCCACAGCTCGGCGACGTTCGGGTACGCCGAGCCGTGCTGGCCGCGCTGGACCGGCAGGAGCTGATCGACACCGGGACCGGTGGCGGCCCGGCCGCGAACCTTCCCGCCCACGCCCAGGTGCTGGCCCCCTCCCAGCCCGGCTACGTTCCCACCGAGCCCTCCGGCGACTACACGGAAGATCCCTCGCCGAAACGCGTCGAGCAGCTGCTCACCAAGGCGGGATACCAGCACAGCGGTGGTAGCTGGGTGCGGAACGGCTCACCGCTGAACCTGGTCATCGCCGCCCAGTTCCGGGAGGACTCCCACGAGGCGATCGCCAACTCCGTGGCGGAACAGCTCAACGAACAGGACATCCAGACCACCGTTGTCACCCCCAAGGGTGATGAGCTCTACCGCACCATGCTCACTACGGACCCCGATGTGCAGGACCCACCGAGTTCCGCCGGTATCGACCTCGCGGTCGTCTCCCGGCCGGTGAGCACCGATCCCGCCGCCACCTTGGCCGCACAGTGGGGTTGTCCTGCGGTCGATCCCGACACGGGACGGACGCGCCGGTTCAACATGGTCGGTTTCTGCGATCAGCTACTGCAGCCGACGATCGAGGCGGCCACGACCGGAGAGGCTCCCTTCCGACGCGCCTCCGAGCGGGTCGAGCCCGCCCTGTGGTCCGAGGCGGTCGCACTGCCGCTCTACCAGGAGGCGCAGGTGCTCGCCGTGCGGCGGGAGGTCAGCGGAGTGCACGACGGTCCCGGGTTCGCGGGTCCGTTCAGCAGTGCGGGTGAGTGGGTGGGAACACCCGGTGAGAGCTACGACTGGTGATCCGTTCAGGTCCGGCGTCGCTCGGAAATCAGGTGGTCCCGCACGGCCTGGTCGGTTAGGTTGACCGGGGTCGGCACACCGAAGGGAGCGAACCGTCTTGACCGCAGTGATCCCGGGTTCGGATCCGCACGACGCCGCCGGGAACTCCTCCGGCACTCCCTTGCTCCTAGGGCTGCGCTGCGTCCGGTGCGGCGCGCGTGGCGAACCGCGCGAGGACACCGCGGGCTGTCCGGACTGCCGGGCCGAGGGCGTGCCCGCCGCGATGCTTGCCGAGCACGATCTCACCGGAACGGACGGTGTGGAACTGGCACGGCGCTGGGCGGCGAGGCGCGAGGGCATGTGGTCCTACCGCGAATTGCTGCCGGTGGCTCGCGAACACGCGGTTACCCTGCGTGAGGGCGGCACCCCGCTCGTCCCGCTGGCGGTGGGAGCGCACGAGGGCAGCCACCGGATGCTGCTCAAGGACGAGCGCCGCAACCCCACCGGCAGCTTCAAGGACCGGTTCTACAGCGCCGCCGTCTCCCGAGCCGCACAACACGGTTACGGCACGGTGGCGCTGGCCTCCAGCGGCAACGCCGGGGTCTCTGCCGCGGCCTATGCCGCGCTGGCGGGGCTGGACTGCGTCGTGGTCACCGCGCCCGGAATTCCCGACGTGTGGCGCGGCCTCATCGAGCTGCACGGCGGCCGAGTGCTCCGGGCCGCCGACGTCGACCAGCGGTGGGAGCTGCTTCGTGACAGGGCAGCGGTGGAAGGCTGGGCGGTGCTCACCAACACCTCGACGATCCCGGTGGCCAGCCACTGGGCAGGCATCGAAGGTTACAAGACGATGGCCTACGAGATCGTCGAGGAACTCGGTGATTCTCCCGAGGCGGTGGTCGTGCCCGTGTCCCGGGGCGACGGTTTCGCCGGACTGTGGCTGGGGTTCCGGGAGCTGCACACGCTCGGCATCGTGCGGCGCACGCCCCGCATGATCGCCGCGGAGCGCTACCCCTCGTTGTCCACCGCGTCGCGGCTGGATCTGGAACTGCCGCCCGAACAGCCGGTCGACCCCGACAGCTTCGCATCGTCGATCGGCAACCCGCAGGGCACGGTCATGTCGCTGCGAGTGCTGCGCGAGTCCGGAGGAACGGCGGTCGTCTGTTCCGAGGCGGAGCTCCGCGCGGCCACCGATCGACTCGCCGCGGCCGGTGTGGCGGCCGAACTCAGCTCCGCTGCTCCGCTGGTGGCCGCCGATCGCCTGTGGCGCGAGGGCGAGTTCTCACCCGAGGACCGGGTGGTGAGCCTGATCACTTCGCACGCTTCGCACCAGCCCGCCACCCTGCCGTGACCGGTTCGGTGACCGGTTGCCTCCGGTGAACCGCCACGGAGTCCTAACCTGGACCAGTGACATCGACGACTGAACCGAGCTTGCTGCTGGTGCACGCGCACCCGGACGACGAGACGCTCTGGACCGGCGGCACCATCGCCCGCTACGCCGCCGCCGGAGTGCGGGTGACCCTGGTCACCTGCACGCTGGGTGAGGAGGGCGAGGTCATTCCCGACGAACTTCGCGGGTTGGATTCCGAGGGGGCCGACCAGCTGGGCGGCTACCGCATCGGCGAACTGCGTCGTGCCTGCGCCTCGCTGGGAGTCACCGAGCAGCGCTTCCTCGGCGGCATCGGGTGTTGGCGCGATTCCGGGATGGTGTGGCAGGAGCACGGCAAGACCGCCACCGCGGCACCGCGAAGCCACCCCCGCTCACTGGTCGCGGGCGATCCCGCCGAGCAGACCGCCCAGCTGGAAGCCGCGCTGCGCGAGGTCCGCCCCCAGGTGGTGGTCACCTACGCCTCGGACGGCGGGTACGGCCACCCGGACCACGTTCGGGCGCACGAGCTGACCGTGGCGGCCACCCAACGGGTGCCCGAGGTGCGCAGGTTGTTCTACGCGGTCCGGTCCGTGGCCGATCTCCGGGCGGGACTGGAACGGCTCGGTGAGTCCTCCGACGTGCCGTTCCCGCTGCCCGACGCCGCGGAACTACCGGCCGTCGAACCCGACGAGATCACCACCTCTGTCGATGTCGCGGAACAGCTACCCGCCAAACTCGCCGCATTGCGGGAGCACCGCACCCAGGTGCGAGTCTGGACCGGCGACTCGTCCGGGGGCGTCGGAACGGCTGCCTACGCGTTGTCCAACGGGATCGGCCAGCCGGTGTCGACCACCGAGTACTACGCACTGGGCAGCGGCGACGAGCCGGCACCGAGCACGGACCTGTTCGCCGGGCTGAACACGACCTCGGAGCGGGCCGCGACTTCTGAACAGGCGGGAAGCCATGACGAGTGAGCACACCACGAAACAGCCGGAGCACGGCCTGATCGCGCTGCTGGCGCTGGACGCGCTGCTGCTCGCGATCCTCGAACTGTTCTTCCTGCCCTCGTACCTGGGCCCGGTGCAGTTCCCGATAACCGCTGCCGTGGCGGCCGTGACCAACCCCCTGCTGGTGGCGGTGACGGCCAAGAGCACCCCGAACGGTGCGGCCTGTTGGGTGCCGGTGCTGGTGTGGTTTCTCACCGTGTTCGTGCTGGGGGTGTTCGGCCCGGGTGGCGACGTGCTGCTGCCCGCGCAGGACTGGCGCACTTATCTGCTGATCGCGGCCGGGGTGCTGCCCGCGGCGGCCATGATCGGCATCGTGCGGAACGCTCCGCCGGGTGCGAGGTGAGCCACCGTGGCCGAGGTGATCACCGACGAACGACTCGCCGAGGTGCTGCGGCCGTTCGTGCGTGCCTGCGATCCGGTGCTGCGCGCGCTGCGGGAGTCCGACCCGTTCCGGCTGCGCGGCAGGTTCGATCCACAACCCACCGGGGACGACCTCCGCGCCGGTGCGGACGGCGCGAGCGGCCGAGCCACCGGCGAACTCGAATCGGTGACGGATCACCGAACGGATGCGGCGGACGGTTCCCGGCGGAAGAACGTCGCGGGGTTGCTGCGCAGGCTCGACGGTATGCGGGTTCCCGGCAGCTCGGCCTGGGACGCGATGACCGTCTCGCAGCGCTGCGACTGGTGGTCGCTGCGGGTGGGCAGATTCCTCGCCGCGATCGTCGGGCTGCCCCGTTTCGGTGGGGTCATCACTTCCAAACTGCCCCTGCGCAACGCGCTGGGAACGGTCGCGCAGGTACTCGTCCTCGTCGCCGTCGCAGGTGAACACGGACTGCACGACCGGACGGAGCAGGTCAGGATGATCGCGCACGTGATGCTCGGTCGCGATATTTCCCGCGAGGTCGCGGCGGGCGGCGGTACCGAGCAGCAGCGGGCCGAAGAGCGGCGGGCGGCCGAGCTCACCGGTGAACTGACGGACGGGCGGCGCTCCCGCCCCAGGGCGCTCGCACGGGCGGTGTGGCGAATGGCACGTGCGCTCTGGGAGGTGCACGCCGCGCTGGACGCGCGCCCGCAGGGAAGGCTGCACCACGAGGTGCTCGGCTCGCTGCCCGTGGTCGGTGTCGTAGGCGGTTACCTGGGAGAACGAGCCGCGCTGCGGGGTATCGCGCGGAAGGCGAGCAAATGGATCAACAAGCGAGGTAGGTTGTCAACCGACTGAGTACTCACGGTGTCGCCACGGCGCGTGGCCGTTTACCGGCGAGTGCGGGGCCGAGTACCCTCATCGTGGCTCCCGCGCTGTGGAACCATCTATGTGTACGGGGCGCTTCCGAGGGATACTGGCGTCAGCCGCGCGGAAACCGGCGCGGGACGAGAAAACGTACCAAGCAGGAGAGCAATCGTGACCTACGTGATCGCCGAGCCCTGCGTCGACGTGCTCGACAAGGGATGCATCGAGGAATGCCCCGTCGACTGCATCTACGAGGGCGGGCGGATGCTCTACATCCATCCGGACGAGTGCGTCGACTGCGGTGCCTGTGAACCGGTCTGCCCGGTGGAGGCCATCTACTACGAGGACGACGTTCCCGACGAGTGGGCCGCCTACACGCAGGCCAACGTGGACTTCTTCGACGACCTGGGCTCACCGGGCGGTGCAGCCAAGGTGGGCAAGGTCAACAAGGACGTCGAGCCCGTGTCCAGCCTGCCCCCACAGGGCGAATGAGTGTCGACGGTTTGTCCGGCGGTGTCGCGGTAACCGGGCAGTCATCGCCCGAGCCGCGGGGCCCCCGGCTGCCCGAGTTCCCGTGGGACTCGCTCGCCTCGGCCGGTGAGCTGGCGCGTTCGCATCCCGACGGTGTGGTCAACCTGTCGGTGGGCACCCCCGTCGACTCGGTGCCGCCCGTGTTGCGTGAAGCCCTCGCCGCCGGGGCGGACTCGCCCGGTTATCCGGCGACGCACGGTACGGCGGAACTCCGTTCCACCGCCGTCGAGGCCCTGCGGCGCAGGCACGGCGTGACCGGGCTCGACACGGAAGCCGTGCTGCCCACGGTCGGCTCCAAGGAGTTCGTCGCCTGGCTGCCCACCCTGTTGGGAGTCCGTCCCGGGGACGTGGTGGCGATTCCCGAACTGGCCTATCCCACCTACGAGGTGGGGGCCCGCCTGGCCGGTGCCGAGATCGTTCGGCTGGCTCCCGGACAGGCCCCGCCCACCGGGACCGCCCTGGTGTGGCTGAACTCGCCGTCCAATCCCACCGGGCGGGTCGACAGTGCCGCCACGATGGCCGAATCGGTGCGCGCGGCACACGAGGTCGGTGCCGTGGTCGCCTCCGATGAGTGCTACCTGGACCTGGGGTGGCGGAACCGGCCGGTGTCCGTACTGGACCGCGCGGTGTCCGGGGAGTCGCCGGACGGGGTGCTGGCGGTTCACTCGCTGTCGAAGACCTCCAACTTCGCGGGCTACCGAGCGGGCTTCGTCACCGGTGATCCGCGGCTGGTAGGCAACCTGCTGGAAGTGCGCAAGCACGCCGGAATGATCATGCCCCGGCCCGTGCAGGAGGCCATGACCGCCGCGCTCGGCGACGACGAGCACGTGCGGCAGCAGTACGAGCGCTACCGCGCGCGGCGCGAGCGGCTGTGGAGCGCGCTGGAGGGCGCCGGGTTCCGGATCGACCACTCCGAGGCCGGGCTCTACCTGTGGGCGAGCGGCGGCACGGGCGCCTGGAGCACGGTGGACTGGCTGGCTCGGCGCGGGATCCTGGTGGCCCCCGGCACGTTCTACGGCCCCTCCGGTGAGCAGCACGTGCGGGTGGCGCTGACCGCTTCCGACGAGCGGGTCGAAGCCGCCACGCGACGTCTCGCCGAATAGTGGCTGTTCCGGGGCGGGGACGGTTCGGCGCGGCGATTTCGCGAGAAATTGACGCGCCGTCGGGATGCCGGTTCACGTCCCCTTCCCGAGTGCGTCGAATCGGCACGGTACCGCGAACCGGCGAGAACTCCGCACGGAATCCCGGTTCTGGCGAACCGGTCCGCGCCCCATCGCCGTAAGGACCCGCTAAAGCTCCAACCGCCGCAGCTTCCGCCAGGCGGGCCACCACGCCTCGCGCTGTTTCACCCTGCGAGCCCGCGCTCGCTCGGCCAGTCGCCCCGCCACGAACACGACCTCGGGATCCCGGACGGGAGCCGGTCCCGAGCCGTCCTCATCGCCGTGGGTCAACCACCACAGCCACTCCTCGGTCACCACCGCGTCCTGGTGCACCCCGAGCACGTCCTGCAACTTCTCGGCGGCGGCGAGCACCTCCCCGACGACGCCGTCGAACACCGGCACCGCCAGTTCCGCGCAGTAGCGGAGCCGTTTGGTCTCGATCCGCAGCGCGTGCAGCCGCTCGTCCGTCGGCGGATCACCCAGCCGACCGACAGCGCGCTCGACGGTCCGCACGCCGTCACGCACCAACTCGTACAGCGCGTCGGACTCGGCGGGCGGATCCGAGGCGATCGGCGGGCCGCCGTGCACCGCCTCGCCCAGCGACCACAGCAACCGCCGGTAGCGCTCGGCCCGCATCATCTCCAGCAGGTCCGCGCGAGCGGACTCGCGCCGCTCGGTCAGCTCGTCGACAAGACGATCAGCGGGTACCCGCTCGGCCTCGTCCAGCTCCTCGCGTTCCTCGCGAAGTCCTGCCAGCTGGACGTCCAGGTCCCGAACCGGCCCCAGTCCGCGTCCCAGCCAGCCGAGCTCGGCCCGCAGCGCTCGGCACCAGTCCTGTTCGAGCCAGCTCCGCCCGGCCTTGAGCACCGCCCGCATCCGGCGAACCGACACCCGCATCCGGTGCAGGTCCTCGGGATCCGAGCCGGAACGCGTCCCCGGGTCATGTGCCAGCAGCGCCCTGGTCCTGGTGTCCAGCGCGGCGCGGATGTGCTCGACGACCGACGCGCCGTGCGCGGCGCGCACCGGCTCGACGGGCAGACCGATGTCGATCGGATCGGTCCCCGTCGAGGTCCGGTTGCGCGCGTCGTTCCGAGCGTCGTCCGAGGACATGCCGTCATGGTAGTGCCGACACGACCTTCCCGGCCCGGTTTCCGGGGCGTGTTCGCGGCAGGACGACTCACCCACCCGATGTCGGGCCGCCCGGAGCGGGAACCCGCGTGAGGTTCCGTCGAGCGAGCAACCCGACCGGAAAGCCTCGATCAGTCGTTGGCGTGCAGCGCGGCGTTGAGCTCCACCTTGCCGCCGGTGCGTGCCATGACCTCGACGGCGCCGGTGTTCGAGTTGCGCCGGAACAGCAACCCGTCCGCGCCGGACAGCTCCGCGGCCTTGGTCAGCTTGCCGTCCTCCAGGGCGACCTTGGTGCCCGCCGTGAGGTACAGTCCCGCCTCCACGACACAGTCGTCGCCCAGCGAGATGCCGCAGCCGCCGTTCGCGCCGATCAGGCAGCGCTCGCCGACCGAGATCACCTCACGACCGCCACCGGACAGCGTGCCCATGATCGAGGCGCCGCCCCCGACGTCCGAGCCGTCACCGACGACCACGCCCGCCGAGATACGCCCCTCCACCATGGAGGCACCCAGTGTGCCCGCGTTGAAGTTGACGAAACCCTCGTGCATCACGGTGGTGCCGCTGGCCAGGTGGGCACCCAGCCGAACCCGGTCGGCATCGCCGATACGGACCCCCGACGGGATGACGTAGTCCACCATGCGGGGGAACTTGTCGACGCTGTAGACCGTCACCGGGCCACGCGCGCTGAGTCGCAGCCTGGTGGCCTCGAAGCCCTCCACCGGGCACGGGCCGTGGTTGGTCCAGACCGCGTTGGACAGCAGGCCGAACATGCCCTCCAGGTTCTGTCCGTGCGGGCGCACCAACCGGTGCGAGAGCAGGTGCAGCCGCAGGTAGAGATCGTGGGTGTCGGCGGGGGCGTCGGCGAGCTTGCCGATGCCCGTGCGCACGGCCACCACCTCCACACCGCGCGCCTCGTCGCGGCCGAGCAGTTCCGCTCCGGCGTCCCCCAGCGACTCGGCCGCCTCGGCAGTGGTCAGTCGGCTGCTGCCGACCTGCTCGGGTTCACCGAGCCGGACGGTCGGGAACCAGGTGTCGAGCACTGTTCCGTCGTCGGTGATCGTGGCGATTCCCACACCGTGGGCGCCGGTAACCTGCGGGTCCGGAGTGTTCGGGCTGCTCATCGTTCTCCAATCGGCTTTGAACTCGGCATTCGAGCCGAGCGGGAGAGTCTTCCCGGGACTCGTGCGGCCACACCCGGGGCCGTGAAAACGGTAATCGCCGCGCCGGTACCGTCTCGCAGTGGGCGGTAGGGTGCCGGACGTGACGCCGCGATTGGATCTCACCACCGACCCGGTCGAACTCACCGCCGCCCTGGTCGACATCCAGAGTGTTTCCGGTTCCGAGGACGAGCTGGCCGACGCCGTGGAACGGGCGCTGCGTACGGACGCCCCGGGGCTGGAGGTCGTACGCAGTGGAAACGCCGTGCTGGCCCGCACGAACCTCGGTCTGGAGTCCAGGGTGGTCCTCGCCGGACACCTGGACACCGTTCCCGTCAACGACAACCTGCCGCTGCGCCGTTCCGGTAGCGCGGACGAGGAGATACTGCACGGCTGCGGGACGGTGGACATGAAGGGCGGCGACGCGGTGATGCTGCACCTCGCCGCGACGCTCGACCGGCCGAAGCACGACCTGACCTTCGTGTTCTACGACTGCGAGGAGGTCTCCGCCGACCGCAACGGGCTCAACCGGATCGAGCGTGACCTGCCCGACTGGATGGACGGTGGGCTCGCGGTGGTGTGCGAGCCGTCCAACGCGGCCGTCGAGGCGGGGTGCCAGGGGACGCTGCGGGTCGAGGTGCGAACCCGCGGGGTTCGGGCGCACTCGGCACGCGCCTGGATGGGGGAGAACGCCATCCACGCGGCCGAGCCGGTGCTGCGCAGACTCACCGAGTACACCCCGCGTGAACCCGAGATCGACGGGTTGCGTTTCCACGAGGGGCTGCAGGCGGTCGGCATCAGCGGCGGTGTGGCGGGCAACGTGGTGCCGGACGAGTGCGTGGTCACCGTCAACCACCGGTTCGCCCCGGACACCTCGTTGGCCGAGGCGGAACAGCGGGTCCGGGAGGTGTTCGAGGGGTTCGAGGTGACCGTGGTCGACGCCGCCAGGGCAGCGCACCCCGGTCTGGCCGAGGATGCGACCAGCGAGTTGGTGCGCGCCTCCGGAGCCTCGCCGGTCGCCAAACTCGGCTGGACCGATGTGGCGCGGTTCGCCGCGCGCGGCATGCCCGCCGTGAACTTCGGTCCCGGTTCGCCGACCCTGGCCCACACTCAGCAGGAGAACGTCGCCGCGGCCGACGTTCGGCACTGCGCCGAGGTGCTGCGTCGGGCGCTGGGGGACGGCGTGCGGGACTGAACCCGCCACGCGAGGTGCCTTTTTCCCACGGGGCGGGGTGCCGAGGCACGGGACGGCCACCCGACCAAACGAGCACGGTTCGTGGGCGGATTCCTACCCGGTGGGGCCGGCGCGTGGGGAGTCCGATTCCTCGGCCCGCTCGTGGGTGTCCCGCTGTTCCGGCACGTGCGGTGGTGACTCCGCTTCGACTCCGCTGGTTCGAACGGACACACCACCTCCGGCGTCGTCCGGCAGTTCGTACCATTCCTCGGCCGTGGAACGGCGCTGTTCGGTCTCTCCGCCGTCCTCGGCCCTGGAGTGGCCGTTGCCCGAGGTGTCCATCGCCGCGGGGGCCGCTTCGGTGGCACCGTCCCGCGTGCGGTCCACGAAGCGCAACAGCTCGACCGGGAACGGCAGCACGAGGGTGGAGTTCTTCTCGGCGGCCACCTCGACCACGGTCTCCAGCAGTCGCAGCTGCAGCGCGGCCGGGGTCTGCCCCATCACCGCCGCGGCCTCCGAGAGCTTGCGGGAGGCCTGGAACTCGCCGTCGGCGGAGATGATCCGCGAACGGCGTTCCCGTTCCGCCTCGGCCTGTCGCGCGATCGAGCGTTTCATCGCCTCGGGCAGTGAGACGTCCTTGATCTCGACCCTGTCGATGTGCACGCCCCAGTTCAACGCGGGGCTGTCGATCATGACCTCCAGCCCCTGATTGAGCTTCTCCCGGTCCGACAGCAGGTCGTCGAGATCGCTCTTGCCGATGATCGAGCGGAGCGAGGCCTGGGCCACCTGGCCCATGGCGAACAGGTAGTCCTCCACGTTGATGACGGCCCTGGCGGGGTCGGTGACGTTGAAGTAGACCACCGCGTCCACCTTCACAGTCACGTTGTCCCTGGTTATCCCCTCCTGGCCCGGTACGGGCATCGTGATGATCTGCATGTTGACCTTGCGCAGTCGATCGACCCCGGGCATGATCGCCGTCAGCCCAGGAGGTCTGACGGTGCGTTGCAGCCGCCCGAAGCGCAGCACCACACCGCGCTCGTACTGCCTGATGATCCGCACACTGGAAGCAGCGACGAGCGCGAGAACGACCAGTACGCCGATGAGTACTTCGATGATCATTTCCGGCTCCCTGCGGCGGCGAGATTCCGTCCCGGCCCTTCCGCCGCTCGTCGGGACGGGGAGACCACGCCGACGACTCGTGCGCGCCACCGCCGTGCGGTGGCGGTACGGATCGCTTGCCCAGGATGTTACTCCGCTCACGGCTTTCGGGGGCGCCGAACGCGTCCGGAAGCGGTAGTGGGTTGAGCCGATCGCCCGTCGTCTGTTCCGGGGACATCATCTCGGGTTCACGCGGAGTGCATAAGCTCGGCGGCATGACGATCGACGGTCAGCGACACCACGGTCCGGAAGGCAACGGAGCACATCACCCGGAAAGCGAGGAACAGCAATCGGTGGGAGAGGTTCTCGGCGGTGACGGTGAGTATCCGAACGGGGACGAACACCCCCACGAAAAGCAGCGCGGTCCCGTAGTGCTGCGCCGCTCCAGGATGGGTGAGCCGACGACCACCGACCAACGGCTGCTCGATTCCAGGGGTCCCGCCGACTGGGTGCACACCGACCCCTGGCGGGTGATGCGGATCCAGGCCGAGTTCGTCGAGGGATTCGGCGCGTTGGCCGAGGTTCCCCGTGCCACCACCGTGTTCGGTTCTGCCCGCACGCCACGGGAGCACGAGGAGTACCGGGAGGGAGTGCGGCTGGGATCGGCCCTGGCGGGAACCGGATCCGCCGTGATCACCGGTGGTGGGCCCGGCACCATGGAGGCGGTCAACCGAGGGGCCTCCGAGGCGGGCGGGCTGTCCATCGGACTGGGGATCGAGCTCCCCTTCGAGCAGGGGCTGAACCCGTGGGTCGACCTCGGGGTGAACTTCCGGTACTTCTTCACGCGTAAGACGATGTTCGTCAAGTACGCCCAGGCGTTCGTGTGCCTGCCCGGTGGGTTCGGGACGATGGACGAACTGTTCGAGTCGCTGACCCTGGTGCAGACGAAGAAGGTCACCAAGTTCCCCGTGGTGATGTTCGGCCGTTCGTACTGGCGCGGGCTCTACGAGTGGATCCGCGACACCATGCACTCCAGCGGTAAGATCGGTGATCAGGAACTGGGGCTGCTCCACCTGACCGATGACGTCGACGACGCGGTGCGGGTGGTGGAGGAGGCGTACGCCGCCTGGGACGCGACCCACTGAAAGGCTTCGCAGCCGGAGGCAGCATGACACAGCACATCGAGGGACAAGGGGCGAGCGGACAGGTCACCGTGTGCGTCTACTGCGCCTCGCGTCCGGTCCCGGAACGCTACGTACGCCTCGCGGGAGAGGTGGGTTCCGGGATCGCCGAACGTGGCTGGAGGCTGGTTTCCGGCGGCGGGCGGGTGTCCATGATGGGCGAAGTCGCCCGGGCCGCCCGCTCGGGCGGAGCCCGTACCGTCGGCGTCATCCCCCGCGAGCTGGTCGACCGCGAAGTGGCCGACACCGAGGCGGACGAGCTGCTGGTGGTCGACACGATGCGGGAACGCAAGGGGCTCATGGACGCGCACGCCACGGCCTTTCTCGCGCTGCCGGGCGGTATCGGTACCTGCGAGGAGCTGTTCGAGGTGTGGACATCGCGCTACATCGGCATGCACACCAAACCCGTGGTGCTGCTGGATCCGGACGGGCACTACCGCGGCCTGCTGGACTGGACCCGTGAACTCGCGGAATCCGGCTTCGCCTCGCGGGAGTCGCTGGACGCGCTGACAGTGGTCGGGGACGTGGACTCGGCGTTGCGGGCCTGTTCGGGCTGACTCCCGGTGCCCCGATCGGGGTTCGAGAGTTCGCTGTGACGCGACTCATCCTCACCGGGGTGTGGACGGGACCTAAGTCTCTTGCGGGAAATTCGGTGACAGTGTCCATCCGGGAACGTAGAGTGGCTACCTGTGAAAGCTGATGCGCTCCGCGGTCATTTGGACGGACTGCTGCTGGCCACACTGGACGGCAAACGGCTGCACGGCTACGCGATCATCGAGGCACTGCAACAGCGCAGTGGTGGCGCCGTGTCGTTGCCGACCGGGACCGTGTACCCGGCGCTGCGGCGACTCGAACGAGCGGGTTACGTGCGCAGCGAGTGGAGCACCGTCGGTGGCAGGCAGCGGCGGACGTACAGCCTGACCCCTTCCGGGATGCGAACGCTCAACGACGAACGGCGTGCCTGGCGCGAGTTCACGGCGGCCATCGACGGTGTGCTCGGGTCGCCCGCCGCATCGGTCCGATAACGCCGCGCGGGAAGTCACGTGCCACGATCTGTGCTGTGGCAAGTGCACTCATCTACGTCGTGATCGTGCTCGCGGTGGCGGCGGTGGTCTATCTGCTGGCCGTGCTCGTGTTCGGACGCGGTGAGGAACTGGAACCGTTGCCGCCGGGGGCCACCCCGACCCGGTTGCCGCCCCCGCCGGTGACCGGGGAAGATGTCCGATCGCTGCGTTTCCAGCAGGTCTTCCGCGGCTACAAGGCCTCCGAGGTCGACTGGGCGTTGGATCGGTTGGCCGACGAGCTCGACGACACGCGGCAGCGCGTCGCGTTGCTCGAACAGTCACTTCGCGAGGTCGAGAGCCGCGCGACGCGCGGCGAAGGGCCCGAACGGTCACACGGCGAAGCGGACCGGCCACACGCGGAAGAGGATCGGTCCGACGGCGGTGAGGGCCAGTCCGACGGCGGTGAGGAGCAGCCGCACGGGGGAGAGGACCCGGCAGGCCGGGAAGGTGACAACCATGATCGAACGTGAACTGCGGTCCACGATATCGGTTCCCCACGCTCCCGAGGTGGTCTGGGCCGCGGTGACCGACTGGTCCAGGCAGGGCGAGTGGATGTTGGGAACCCGGGTGTGGATCGCGGGAGGTGGTGGGGACCGCCCCGGTTCGGAACTGGCGGCCTTCACCGGGGTCGGTTCGCTGGGGGTGCTCGACACGATGCGGATCGAGGTCTGGCAACCACCCGAGAAGTGCTCCGTGCGGCACACCGGGGCGCTGGTGCGGGGCACCGGTGGTTTCGTGGTGGAGCCCGACGCTGCGGGTGGTAGCCGGTTCCGCTGGTGGGAACGCTTCGAGCTTCCCACGGTGTTCGCGGTCGGTTGGCCGCTGGCCGCACCCGCCGTCGAGTGGGGCCTGCGTCGTTCGCTGCGCTCCTTCGTCGCGTTCTGCCGGAACTACGAGACCGAGTGGGGAGAACGGTGAGTGCGATCGTCGGCGAGGACGGCAAACCGCGTTGTTCGTGGGGTGCGGACCCGCCGGACTACCGGGAATACCACGACACCGAGTGGGGCAAGCCCGTGCACGGGCAGCACGCGTTGTTCGAGCGACTTTGTCTGGAGTCCTTCCAGTCCGGGCTTTCCTGGTTGACCATTCTGCGGAAACGCCCGGCCTTTCGGGCGGCCTTCGCGGACTTCGATCCCCGGCGGGTCGCCGAGTTCGACGAACGAGACCGGCAGCGACTGCTCTCCGACCGCGGGATCGTGCGGAACAGGGCCAAGATCGACGCCGCTATCGGCAATGCCCGTGCCGTGCTCGAACTGGACCTACCGTTGGACGAGCTGCTCTGGTCCTTCGCACCTGACCCGGCCACGAGGACACGCCCGGCCACCACGGCGGAGGTGCCTGCCAGCACCCCGGAGTCCGCCGCGATGGCCACTCGACTGCGCGGCCGTGGTTTTCGGTTTCTCGGCCCCGTCACCTGCTACGCGTTGATGCAGGCGACAGGAATGATCGACGATCACGTCGCCGGGTGCTGGCTCGCCCGGTGAGCACCACGTGGCTCTCGGCGCGTGCGTCGGGAGCCAGGCAGCCGCGTGGGCGTTGTCGCGCGAGCCCGGGGCGACGCCGGGTCGCTCACTGACCGGTGAACTCCGGGGAGCGTTTCGCCACGAAGGCGTCCACGGCCTCCCGGTGATCCCTGGTGCCGCCGCACTGGTTCTGCGCCCCCGCTTCCACGGCGAGGGCCTCGTCCAGCCCCTCGGCGGCCGCCGCCAGCATCGTTTCCTTGATCCTGGCATAGGCGCTGGTGGGGCCGGTGGCCATGCGTCCCGCCAGTTCCGTGGCGTTGTCCACCGCCTCGTCGCGGGGCACCACGCGGTTGACCATGCCCATCCGCTCCGCCGCTTCGGCGGTTACGGCCTCTCCCAGCAGCAGCAGTTCCATCGCGCGTCCGTAGCCGATGAGCCGGGGCAGGGTCCAGGAGGCCCCCGAGTCGGTGGAGAGCCCCACGTCGGCGAACGACATCACGAACTTGGCGTTCTCCGCCGCGATGCGAAGGTCGCAGGCGTACGCGATCGAGGCGCCCGCTCCGGCCGCGACACCGTTGACCGCCGCGATCACCGGTTTGGGCAGTGTGGTTATCGCACGGATCAGTGGGTTGTAGTGCTCCTCCACGGTGTGCATCGGTGTGCTGTCGCCGGAGTCCAGCTGACTGATGTGCTCCTTGAGGTCCTGACCGGCGCAGAACGCCTTGCCCGCACCGGTGATCACCACCGCCCGGACCGAGTCGTCGGCCGCCGCCGCTCGGAAGGCTTCGATCAACCGTTCCTTGAGCTCCACGGTGAGCGAGTTGTACGAGTCGGGCCGATTGAGTGTGATTCGGCGCACACCATCGATGTTTTCGGTCAGCAGTACCTCGGTCACGCCACATCTCCCTAGTCATCGGCGTGGACGGTGGCCCGTCCCCGGTTCGTTGTGATACTCACCACGGTGGAGTCGTTCGCCTCTCGCTCCACAGTAGACCTGGTTTCGTTCGGTGAGTAGCCGTGCGTACCCGTCCGCCCCCGTCACCTCGGCAGTGTGCACCGCGGGAACACGGGCGGTGATTCGTGGTTGTGGTGGGATGTCCGCTGTGGTGCCCACCCGTCGTGGATGTGGCCGACCGGAACGGCGACGCGCCCGAAAGGTCTTCGACTCGCCGATCGGCGGGACAGGATGATGGAGTTCGCAGCCTGGGCGCATCGTTCGAGCAGCGCAGCACGGACGGAAGTTGATCGGTTCGGTTTCGCGGGTGCGTCCGGATGGGGGAGAATGTAGGACAAAGGCTGGTCCGGTGACCAGTCGGTGGGATGAGTTCACGGAGGGAGCACGCTATGGCGGCCATGAAGCCCCGGACCGGTGACGGTCCCCTCGAGGTGACCAAGGAGGGACGCGGAGTCGTGATGCGCATCCCGCTCGAGGGTGGTGGGCGTCTTGTCGTCGAAATGACGATGGAGGAGGCCACGAATCTGAGCGAGGCTCTAAACTCGGTCACCGGTTGAGGCCGCCGTGAGGTGACCGGCGAGCGTCCGCTCGCCCCGCCATGCGAGCGATCCCGGCGCCGGTGGGTGCCGGGGTCACTTTCCGGCGCGCCGGTACGGGCCGGGACGATACCCGGTTATGGTCTCGATCGAGTGATCGTTTTGGTCCCACGACAGCACGAACCAACCGAACAACCAGGTCAGGAAGGTGCCGCAGTGCCCGGTTCCGCTCCCGCGGCTTCGAACCCGGAAGCCGTTCTTCCCGTGATTCCGACCGCTTTGGTCGAGGTCGACGTCGTCGAACGATGGGGTGAGGGAATCCCGGCCGCGGTACCGGTGGCCGACATCGACGGCGAACCGGATCTGGAAACCGCCGCCGAGAACCTCGGTGTCGACACCGCGACCCTGCGAGCACTGGACGTCAGTGGCAAGGCGGGTGAAGTCCGCGCGGTTCCGCTTTCCGAGGGGCGACTCGGCTGGGCTGTGGGCATCGGTGACGGTGAGCCGTTCCGCTGGCGCACCGCTGGTGGTGAACTGGCCAGGGCGATTCGCGCCCGTATCGGTGACTCCGGTGGTGAGGGAGCCGATCCCCGCGATCTGGGTGAGGCGCTGGACGTGGAGTACGTGCAGTTCCGGCTGCCCTCCGGGGTCACCCCGGAGCTCGTCAGCGCCCTCACGCTGGGTGTGGCACTGGGGGAATACCACTTCAGGGTGAGTGCGCGTCCGACACCGCCCCGCGTGCGCAAGGTTCTGCTGGTGGCTCAGCCGGGTGAGGACGTCACGCGGCTGCGCGAGACCGCCCGACGCGCCCGGGAATGGGCCTCGGCGACCTCGGTCGCACGCGACCTCGCCAACGCGCCTTCCAACGTCAAGAGCCCGGCATGGCTGGCCGAGACCGCCGCTGCCATGAGCGGCTCCGTAACCGGGCTCAACGCGACGGTGCGGGACGAGAAATGGCTGGCCGGGCAGGGATTCGGTGGTGTGCTCGCGGTCGGTGGTGGCTCTTCCAGGCCGCCGCGGCTCCTCGAACTCACCTGGCAGGGTTCCGGTAACGGCGATTCCGGGACCCGCCATGTCGTGCTGGTGGGCAAAGGGATCACTTTCGACACCGGCGGGATCTCGTTGAAACCCGCCGAGGGCATGGAAATGATGCGCACCGACATGGCGGGTGGCGGTGCCGTGATCGGCGCCATGCTGGCCATAGCCAGGCTGGAGCTTCCCGTCCGGGTGACCGCGTTGGTCCCGATGGCCGAGAACCACGTCTCCGGGTCCGCCTACCGCCCCGGTGACGTGGTGCGTCACTACGACGGGACCACGACCGAGGTAGCCAACACCGACGCCGAGGGGCGCATGGTGATGGCTGACGCGCTCGGCTACGCCGTTCGCAACCACGAGCCCGATCTGATCGTGGACGTCGCCACGTTGACCGGTGCGATGAAGGTCGCGCTCGGGCTGCGAACCGGTGGTGTGTTCAGCAGCGACGAGAAACTCGGTGAACGGGTGCGTGACGCCGGGCGGCGTGCCGGTGAGAACTGGTGGCCCATGCCGCTGTCCGAGGACCACGCCACCGACGTCCGCGGCACCACGGCCGACGTCAAGCAGGCAGCACAGGGCCCTGGTGCGCTGATGGCGGCACTGTTCCTCCGCGAGTTCACCGGCGAGTTGCCGTGGGCGCACCTCGACATCGCCGGTCCCGCGCGCGCCGACAAACCCTACGACGAGGTGGTCGCGGGGGCCACCGGGTTCGCCGCCCGAACCCTCGTCGAATTCGTCGCCGGGCTGCAGGAGTAGCTCGGGGGATCGGTTTTCGTAGCTGGTCGCTTGGCGGAACCTCTGACACGGCTCTCGCTGCGGGGAGGCCCGACATCGGGTAGCGATCTACACAACGTCGGGCCTTCCTCGCGAGAGCCGCACCGGAGAACCCGCGGCGGTGCCGATTTCGAGGGTGGTGGGAGTTCGGCCTGCCTCGAAGCCGCGCGTCGATTTCGCGAGAAATCGACGCCGCGAATCGACGCCGCGAATCGACGCCGCGCTACGTCCGGTGCTCGCTCGGGGTGGGGCTGTTCCGGCCGTAAGGTGGTGTAGCCGCTCGGTCAGGTGGCGTCGGAGTCGAACGGTGGGCGTTCGCCCGGATCCAGCGGCTTTTCCCGACGGAACGACGGGGGAGCGTCCGATCTCGGTTTGTGCCCGTTCGTACCCGAACCCCGATCGTTGGTGACCCCGTCCAGCGGGTTCTCGTCGTCGAACAGATGCTTGCTCACCGCCCGCTTGGGGTCGAAATCGCGGATGCCGCGCAGATCCTCCAACGGCTTGCGCAGATCGTCGAACTCCGGTCCCAGCTCGGAACGCAGTTGGTCCCGTGCTCCGGTGGCGTACTCGCGGACCTGACGAACCGTCTTACCCAGCCAGGCCGCCGCGGAAGGCAGCCGTTCGGGTCCGAGGATGAACAGACCGGCGACGATGAGAACCAGGATCTCACCCCAGCCGATGCTATCGAACACCTCGACTCCTTCCGGGGCGTCGCGTCGGTGCCCGCACTGTGGGGTGAGCGGGAACCGCTGTCCGGACTCAGCCTATCCAAACTCGGCGCGCTATTGGAGGGTGACGTCCAGGACGAGTTCGTTGCCATCGCGAACCACGGTCACCGGAACGACCGCACCCACGTCGTGCTCGTCCACCGCGACCTGCAACTCGTCGGCCCCGGTGATCTCACGGTCGTCCACCTTGGTGATCACGTCGCCCTCGACGACCCCGGCCTTCTCTGCGGCGCTGCCCTGCTTCACGTTCTGGACCTGGGCGCCGTCGGCGATGCCGTCGGTGACCGACTTGGTGTTCACGCCGAGCTCGGCGTGCTGTACCTCACCGGTGCGGATGAGCTGTTGGGCTATCTGGCGAACCTTGTCGATCGGTACCGCGAACCCGAGACCGATCGATCCGCTGCTGCCGCCCGCGCCTAACGTCCTGATGGCCGTGTTGATGCCCACCACGGCTCCGTTCCCCGACACCAATGCTCCACCCGAGTTGCCCGGGTTCACGGCCGCGTCGGTCTGAATGGCGTCGATCACGGCGTTGGTGTCGGTGCCCTCACCGGCGAGTCGCATCGGCCGATCGAGCGAACTGACGATGCCGCTGGTGACGGTGTTGTCCAGCCCCAGCGGGGAACCGATGGCCAGCACCTCGTCCCCGACGCGCAGATCCTCCGAGGACCCCAGCCGCGCGACGGTCGGATTGCTGACCTCCACCTTGAGCACCGCGAGGTCGGTTTGCGGATCGCGTCCGACGATTCGAGCCGATGTCCTGGTGCCGTCCGAGAAAACCGTGAATATCTTCGCGTTCGGTGTATCCGCGGCCATCGAGACCACGTGGTTGTTCGTCACGACGTAGCCGTTGCCGTCGATCACGACACCCGAACCGGTGCCCCCCTCGGAACCTATCCTCACCTCGACAGAGACCACAGCGGGCACCACGCGAGAGGCGACTCCCGAAACAGAACCCGCGGGGCGGTCGTTGCCCGGCTCCACACTGGCCAGCGTCACGTCCGGATTGGTGAGCGGATTGCCCTCCTCGGCGGTGATACGCCCCACGAATCCCCCGGCCGCTCCGAGCAGCAACACCACCAGCCCAAGGGTGAGCAGGGAACGGGGACGAACCCTGCGTCCGAACAGCACTTCCCGCGCACTGAGCAGCGGACCCTCACCGGGGGTCGTCCCCGACTCCGAGCGGTTCTCCTCCAGCGCGGGGCCACCGAGTACCGCTCCGGAGGTGGGATCGCGCCAGGGGTCCCGTTCGCCCTGCTCGTTCCAGAAGACCGGTTCGTCGGTGCCGTCCTCGCCCGACTGTCGCGCTCCCGTTTCCCACGGTGCGCGTTGTAATGGTTCCGAGGCGCCCGCCGGACGACCGAACGCGTGCGCCAGTGATTCCGGGGTCGGTGGCGCGTGATTCATCCGGGGAGTGCTGTCGGTATCCCGGTGGTCGAAGCTGCCTCGAACTCCCTCGGGCCTGCCGAAGACGACGGCCTCGGGCGGATGCTCTTCCGAGCCGTTCCCGGCCGAGGAGTACCGAGGCGCTGTGTCCCGGTGTGTCGTCGGCTCATCGTGCTCGACGCTCGCAGCGGGTCCATCCGTGCCCGAATGCTCTCCCGGATCCCCCTGATGCGCGGATGTCCTCGGCTGCTCGCTCATCGCTCCCCGGTTTTACGCACGTGTCGGTTCTCGGCCGGCTGCCCTGAGTGCATCACACGAAGGAGACATCGCGCTCACCGGAGTGGGATAGCCGTTCGGCGAATCCTCCGGCCGTCTCCCGCGCTCGACACTTCGGTGCACGTGCCATGTTGCCCGAGCGGGAGTGAAGTCCTCGTTGGCTTCGGCGCGTGAACTCGGTGCGTGGCGGTTACGAAGCCGGGTCGGGAGCGGGGACGGAACTCCTGTCCGGCGCGTTCGGCCGCACGGAGACACTGGCGGCCGGGGCTGTCGTCGACTCGGCCGTGGGAATCGTCGCCGCGGTGCTCGGGGCGTCCTCGCTCGGCGTGGTCGAGCTGCCCGCCTCCTCGACGGCTCCGCCCGGTGACATCGGATCGGGCACCGTGTTCACCGGGTTACGTGCTCCGTCCGTCGGGGTGTTCATGAATGCCAGCGCCCCCAGCACGAGGCCGGAGAACACCACGCCCGCACTCTGTTTGGCGCGACGTCCGCCGAGCCTCGACTGCTGCGTCCCCGTGTCGGTCGGGAGCGAGCCGCCCTCGGAGACGGATCCGACTCGACCGGAACCTTTTCCCAACGGGGTACTCGTCCCTAATGGCGCGGATTTCGAGCTCCCCGGACGCCGGTTGAGCGTGACGAGCTGTCCGTCCTCGCTCAGCGCCAGGTTGTCCGGCTGCTCGGGTAGCTCGGCGGTCGCGGGGATCGACTGCAACGACTGCAGTAGTTGTGGGGAGATCGAAGGTGTCGACGCGGTTCGTACGGCCGAACGTGCCTGCCGCTGTGCGTCCGCCTCCGTGGCACAACTCGGGCAGGTGGCCAGGTGCGCGGCGGCGCGGTCGTGCGCCCCCGGACTGAGCTCGCCGTCCACGAAAGCCACCAGTGCGTCCAGCGCCAGATGCTGCTCAGGCAGCCCCCACCCTCGAAGACCGGTCATGCTGTTTCCTCCCGAGTGAGCTCACGACGAGCCTCCAGGGCCGACTTCAGCAACTGCCGCCCGCGGTGGATGCGGCTACGTACGGTTCCCAGCTTGATGCCCAGCGTGGCACCGATCTCCTCGTAGGAGAGACCTTCGACGTCGCACAGCACGATCGCCGCACGGAACTCCGGAGAGAGCTCCTCCAGGGCAGCCTGCAGGTCCGGATCCAGATGGGTGTCCTGGAAAACCTGCTCCGGGCTCGGGCCCCGTCCCGGGATGCGATCGGTGTCCTCCGGCAGTCCCTCCATGCGCAGCCTGGAGCGCCTGCGTGCCATGTCCAGGAAGAGGTTGGTCGTGATGCGGTGCAGCCATCCCTCGAAAGTGCCGGGACGGTACGACGCCAGCGACCGGAACACCCGGATGAAGGTCTCCTGAGTGAGATCCTCCGCGTCGTGCTTGTTGCCGGAGAGCCGGAATGCCAACCGGTACACGCGGTCAGCGTGTTCCCGGACCACTTCCTCCCACGAGGGGGGCGTCCAGTTGGCGGCGGTCTCCTCGGGGGAAACCACGGGTTGTTCGCCGTGCTCTTCCGAATCCACCGACCGGGGGGCCGTGGCTCCGCTGTCGGAACGTGCCGTCCCCGCGGTGTTCGGTGGAATCGGGCTCGGTGCTGCCGTGTGGGTGGCCATGTGGCGAGAAGGCACCTCCTGCGGGCGGTTGCGCCCGGTAGAACGATCGCCTCGGCCGGTTTGTTCCCGACACCGCGGCTTCGTGGGGACGTAGCGGCGATGCGTCGCAAATCCTGCCGACTGTCACCCTTCGAGTGTGCTTCCCGGGGATTAGGTGACCGTGATAAGAGCCTGAGAAGCTCCTGAGAACTTGTTCTCACCCGTCGGTCCGCCTTCCGGTGAGCACCGGGGTTCCCCGCGAACGGTCCGGCCCGCCGGGGCCGCGGTCGGGTTCCGCGCGTAACCGATCCCTTCCGAACTCGTTTCGCTCTGTTGTGGGTGGAATTCGGAAATTCGTGGGTCGGGAGCTGCCGGAGCGGTGCGTACGCGGACTCCCGGAGCGTTACCCGGCGGTGGGCAGAGGTTACGCGATCGTTGTACCCCACCTCGCCGAGTAGCCACTCCCACAACGATAACCTGTGCAATTGTGCAACCCGAGATTTCCTCCTCCGTGCCGATGGGTAGTGGCCCTCCGCCACCCCGCGACCGCGGCGGGGGTATACCCGGCCGCGTCCGGAACTCCGCTCGCGCTCCCGTGGAGCTGGTCGGGGAGCCGCCGATGACCGACGGGGTCGTGGCGGAACGGTTCGGGTCGCCCGAGGCGATGTTGCGTTTCCTGGCATCGGCGTTGCGCGCCAGGGCGGCGGTCGAGGTCGCCGGTTCGTCGTCCACGGCGCTCGCCCTGTGCGAGGGAATGATCCCGGAAGGCACCCTGACGTGTATCACACTCGACACCGAGGCGCAGCGGACGACCCGCGAGGCGGTCGCCGAAGCCGGACTGTCGGGCAACAAGCTCCGGATGATCACCGGTGTGGGGGCCGAGGTGCTGCCCAGGCTGGCCGAGGACGCCTACGACCTGGTGCACATCGTGGTCGGGAACTCGCCCCTGGCGGAGCTGTTGGAACTGGCCACGCCGTTGCTGCGCCCCGGTGCGACGTTGCTTCTCAACGGGGCGTTTCGGTACGCCGCTGGTGACAGGGTGTTCGATCCCGACGGCGGTCCGCAGATGCCCCGCGACATCCTGAACGCGATTCACGCCGATCCCAGGCTGGTCCCGGTCGCCCTGCCCATCGGCAGTGGGCTGCTGGCCATCGCCCGCACCTGAGCGTGACCTTGCTCCACCCGGTCCGCACAGCGGTGCGGGTGGCGGAACCTCGCGCACGGCTCTCGCTCCGGCGAGGCCCGACATCGAGTAGCCACCTACGCCACGTCGGGCCTTCCTCGCGAGAACCGCACGCGAGAACCCGCGGCGGTGCCGACTACGAGGGCGGCGGGAGTTCGGCCTGCGGGAGTGGTGGGAGTTCGGTGCCGCGCCGTCCCACCGCCGGGCCATCGACGCAGGTCGAACCCCGACCACTTACGTCGGCACCGCCGCGAGGTTCCGCCACGAAACCAGCCACGCGAACCGGTCGGACTCCCGCTGTCTCATGCGGGGGAGACGGAGAGCAACTGCCCCGCCAGTCCCCGTGCCCTGGTCGACAGCTTCTTGGCGACGTCGGCCAGCACCTGGCTCGCGGGCGAGTCGGGATCCTCCAGCACCAGGGGGGAGCCGCTGTCCCCGGCCTCGCGAAGGCGGGTGTCCAGCGGTACCTGTCCGAGCAGCGGGACGTCCGAACCGACGGAGCGGGTCAGCGAGTCCGAGACGATCTGACCGCCGCCGGTGCCGAAGACCTCCACGCGCTGGCCGTCGGGCAGTTCCATCCACGACATGTTCTCCACGACACCGGCGATGCGCTGTCGGGTCTGCATCGCGATGGCGCCCGCCCGCTCGGCCACCTCGGCCGCGGCCTGCTGTGGCGTGGTGACCACCAGGATCTCCGCGTTCGGGATCAGCTGGGCGGTGGACAGTGCGACGTCGCCCGTACCCGGTGGCAGGTCCAGCAGCAGCACGTCCAGGTCCCCCCAGAAGACGTCCGAGAGGAACTGCTGCAACGCGCGGTGCAGCATCGGGCCACGCCAGACCACCGGCGTGTTTCCCGGGGTGAACATGCCGATCGAGATCAGCTTGACCCCGTGCGCCTGCGGCGGCATGATCATGTTCTCGACCTGGGTGGGCTTGCTCTCGGTCCCCAGCATTCGTGGCACCGAGTGGCCGTAGATGTCGGCGTCGACGACACCGACGGACAGGCCGCGCTCGGCCATCGAGGCCGCGAGGTTGACGGTCACGCTGGACTTGCCGACGCCGCCCTTGCCGGAGGCGACGCAGTAAACCCGGGTGAGCGACCCCGGTTCGGCGAAGGGAATGCGGGGTTCCTCGGAGTCACCGCGCAGCTGCTTGCGCAGCTCGGTGCGCTGCTCATCACTCATCACGTCGAGTTCCACCTCGACTGAGCTGACCCCGGTGACCTCGGAAACGGCTGAGTCGACCCGCTGGGTGATGGTCTCCCGCATCGGACAGCCCTGCACCGTCAGGTACACGCCGACCTTGACGTCACCCTCGGAGCCGATGGTCACGTCCTTGACCATGCCGAGATCGGTGATCGGCTTGTGGATCTCCGGGTCCTCCACCTGGGTGAGGGCCTGCCGCACCGCGTCCTCGGTGGGAGTGGGCTGCGTAGTGGTCACGGTTACGCGACACCGACCTTTCCTGAGCTGGTGTGCCGACACTTATGTTACGGACGAGTACCCGAGGATTCACAGCCCGACCGGAAATCGTTCCGTTCAACCCTGCTCCACGGCTCCGGAGTTGTCGGGTCCCTCACCCCGTGCGCTGCTTCGTCGTCGCCTGCTTTCCGGGCTTTCCGTGCCGGGGAGGTCGTCACGCAACCGATCCAGTTCGCCGCGCAGGTAGTCCCGTGTGGCGACCTCGCCGACAGCCAGTCTAAGGGCGGCGAGTTCCCGAGCGAGGTACTCGGTGTCGGCTTTGGTCCGCTCGGCCCGCGCGCGGTCCTCCTCGAGCGATACCCGGTCCCGGTCGTCCTGTCGGTTCTGCGCCAGCAGGATCAACGGTGCCGCGTAGGCGGCCTGCGTGGAGAACGCCAGGTTGAGCAGGATGAACGGGTAGGGGTCCCAGGCCAGCCGTACCGCCACGAGGTTGACCGTGATCCAGCTTATGACGAGCACGGTCTGCCAGAACAGGAACTTGCCGGTGCCGAGGAACCTCGCGATCCGTTCGGAGAACTTGCCGAACAGCTCCGGGTCGACCTCGAAGGCCGGGCGGTGGCGTCTGCGTGGCTGGTCGAGCCGTCTGCGCGGGAAGAGCTCAGGCATGCTCACCGTCCGTCCCCGGCTCGAACTCCGGGGTCCCGGCGTCGGGAAGACCTCCCTCGCGCCAGTTCTCCGGGAGCAGGTGGTCCAGCACGTCGTCGACGGTGACGGCACCGAGCAGATGTTCCTGGTCGTCCAGCACCGGTCCGCAGACCAGGTTGTAGGCGGCGAAGTAGCGGGTGATCTCGGCCAGTTTGGCTCCGGTGGTCAGGCTGGCGAGGTCGGTGTCCACCGCCCCGGCGACGAGGTTGGAGGGGGGTTCGCGCAGCAGCCGCTGGATGTGGACGCATCCGAGATACGGGCCCGTCGGGGTCTCCGAGGGCGGGCGGCAGACGAAGACCATGCTCGCCAGCGCGACCGGCAGTTCCGCGTTGCGCACGCGGGCGAGGGCCTCCGCGACGGTGGCGTCCGGTGCCAGCACCACCGGATCGGGGGTCATCAGACCGCCCGCGGTGTCGGCCGAGTACGCCAGCAGTCGTTTGACGGGCTCGGACTCCTCGGGGGCCATCAGGTTGAGCAGCCGTTCCTTGTCCGGTTCGGTCAGCTCGGCCAGCAGGTCGGCGGCGTCGTCCGGGTTCATCGCCTCGAGCAGGTCGGCCACCCGGTCCTCGTCGAGGTGGGCCACCAGGTCCTTCTGGTCCTCCTCGGGGAGTTCCTCGACGACGTCGGCCAACCGCTCGTCGTCCAACGCCTCCGCGACCTCGTACCGCCGCTTCTCCGGCAGGTCGTGCAGCGCGCTGGCCACGTCGACCGCGCGCATCTCGTCGAGGACGCCGAGCAGCTCGTTGACCTCCTGCGGTTGCTCCGTCAGCTGTGCCGTGGCCGGTCCGGCGACCTGGTCCCAGGCCAGCACCTGTATCGGCCCCTTGCGCCCCAGCGGCCCGCTGCGCACGTGCACGGCTACCTTGCCGAGCTGCCACTCCCGGTTGCGCTGCTGTTCCAGCGCCGCGTCGACGAGCACGGCCGACCTGCCCGAGGGGAGCAGCGTCACCCGCGCGTCCAGCAGTTGGCCGAGCACCAGCACCTCGTTCGGACGCTGGTGGAACCGACGCATGTTCACGCTGCCGGTGGAAAGCAGCACCGCATTGGACTCGATACCGGTGACCCGCAGCATGGGGACGAAGATGCGGCGGTGGGTGGCGACCTCGACCACGATCCCCAGCACGCGTGGTGGGTGCCGGTCCTTGCGCAGCCCCGCCACGACGTCGCGCACCTTGCCGATGGACTGCCCGTCGGGTCCGAAGACGACAAGGCCGGACATGCGCGCCGCGAATACTCTGCTGCTGCCAGCCACGCCGATCAGGTTAGTTGTTCCGACCGGGCTGAGCAGCGGCGAAACGCGGCGCGGACCGCGTGCCGGTCGCCTCGTGGTAGACAAAACCCGGTTCGCGGCGGTTCGTGGTGACACCTCGCCCGGAATCGCCGACGTGACCACTCGATGCCTTCGCCCGTCCGCATGGTGGGACCGGCCCGCTTCCGCCCGGCGACCCCGGCGGGCGGAGGATCGGACAGCAGTGTTCCCGCGCGAAGGAGTGCCCGACGTGGCCGATCCGCAACGTTCCCGCCGCAGCTGTCTCGCGGTGCCCGGCTCCAGCCCGAAGATGATCGACAAGGCCAGGGGGCTGGGGTCGGACCAGTTCTTCCTCGATCTGGAGGACGCGGTCGCCCCGTTGGCCAAGGCCCAGGCACGCGAGAACGTCGTCGCCGCGCTGAACGAGGGAGGCTGGGGAGACCGGATCCGCACCGTCCGGATCAACGATCCGGAAAGCCAGTGGGCCTATCGTGACGTGGTGGACGTGGTGGAGGGGGCGGGCCGGTCGCTGGACACCGTCATGCTCCCCAAGGTCACCGGTCCCGAGCAGGTGAGTTGGCTCGACCTCACGATCACCCAGATCGAACGGGCACTGGGACTCGCCGCGGGGTCGATCGGTATCGAGGCGCAGATCGAGGACGCCAAGGGGCTGACCTCGGTCGACTCGATAGCCGCCGCCTCGGGTCGGTTGCGTGCGCTGGTGTTCGGCCCGGCCGACTTCATGGCCTCCATCAACATGCCCTCGCTCGTGGTCGGTGAGCAGCCTCCCGGATACGACGTGGGTGACGCCTACCACCACGTGCTGATGCGGTTGCTCACCGCGGCCCGTGCCAACGGTCTGCAGGCCATCGACGGGCCGTACCTGCAGATCAAGGACATCGAGGGTCTCCGCCGGGTGGCGGGTCGTTCCGCCGCGCTCGGTCTGGACGGCAAGTGGGTGCTGCACCCCGACCAGGTCGAACCCGTCAACGAGGTGTTCTCGCCGCGACAGCGGGACTACGAGCGGGCGGAGAACATCCTCGACGCCTACGCCTGGTACACCTCGGAAGCCGGTGGCAGGCGTGGTGCCGCCATGCTGGGTGACGAGATGATCGACGAGGCCTCCCGCAAGATGGCGCTCGTGGTGGCCGCCAAGGGGCGTGCCGCCGGGCTCCCCAGACAAGAACCCTGGCAACCTCCTGAGAGCTGAGTTCATCCGGCTCGGTTGTCGTAGGTGATCGCGTGGCGGAACCTCTGGCACGGCTCTCGCTCCGGGAGGCCCGACATCGGGTAGTTACTACACAACGTCGGGCCTTCCTCGCGAGAGCCGCACCGGAGAACCCGCAGCGGTGCCGACTGCGGGCGTGGTCGGGGCTCGGTCTGTGAGGGTGGTCGGGGCTCGGCACTGCGTCGTACCGGCGCGGCGATTTCGCGAGAAATTGACGCCCGCCCGGTCCGGGGTCGCACCGCGTCCGCCGTTCCAGGGTGTGTAATCGAGTGTTGGGGATTCGTTAATCCGGTGTGGGTGGCTCTCCTTCCCGCCGGTGAAGCAGGGTGTGCGCATCTGCTCATCGGGACCGGGAGCCCTTTGCCGTGTACGACGATCCGAATCGTGCCGTGGTGCTGGGTTGGAGCGGCACCCTCGTCCAGTACCACTGTGGCCGCGCCCGGCTGGTTCCCGGCGCCGATACCGCGCTGTTGGGGGCGCGCCTCGCCTCGATCCCGGTGATCGTGCTCACCGAACAGCCGTTGCGAGAAGTCGCGTCCCAGGCACGCGGACTACGCGTCGCCGACCGGTTGTCCATTGTGATCCCGGGTAGTCGCGACAGGGTGACCGAACTGGCGAAGCTGCGCGTGGAGTACCCTCGGCTGGCTTTCGTGGGAAGCACCGAGGAGGAGATCGTCGCTGCCCGCAGTGCGGGCGTGCTCGCGTTCGGGTTCTCCGGCGGGGGTCGCGCGGGCAGACTGCTGCGCGCGGCAGGCGCGGAAGCGGTTTTGTCCAAAATGGACCGCTCGTTGGCGCTGCGGGTCACCGAGCAGCGCTTGTTCACCGCTTCGGGAGATGCCGGGTAACCGTCGCCGCGCCCGAGGCGAAGTCCGCGGCACGAACCGTCGCACGGGTGCCGTTCCCCTGACGAGCCGGTGTGTCGGTTCTCGTCCCCCCGGGGCGCGAGTTTTTCGGCTCTCCCGGGGGTGCGTGTTTCCCGGTTTTCGGTTACGCTTTGTGTCGCGTTGAAAACAGGGTGTCCCGAAAAGGGATCATCGTGCTGTCCGGATCGGGGTCGCGGAAAACCACTGGGTGCGGTGTTACCGCGGTTTTCGCTTCGTGGTTGTTTCGTGATTCATCCGTGATGAGTGATTTCTGTGGTTCGCTATTCCCCTGCTGTTCATCTGAGTTGATTCGGCACGTCACCTTTTCGCTCTAGTGTCATTCCCGCCAGTGCAGAAGACGGCCGGTGCCCATCGGCCGCAGCAGCGTGAAAAGGGGCTACCTGTGCAGCGCAGTATTGTCAGACGTACTGCCGCCGGTGCGGCGGCAGCAGCGCTGACCGTGGTTCTCGGAGCGTGCGGCGCCGCCAACGAGTCCTCGGGCAACTCGGACCAGGGGTCGGGACTCTCCGGAACGCTCGACGGGGCGGGAGCCAGCTCCCAGGAGGCCGCACAGCAAGCCTGGCGCGCGGCCTTTTCCGAGCAGAATCCCGATTTGACGATCAACTACTCGCCGATCGGTTCCGGCGGTGGCCGGGAGCGTTTCGTCAACGGGGCGAGCGATTTCGGTGGCACCGACGCCGCGCTGGAGGGTGAGGAACTCGAGGGCGCCAAGCAGCGTTGCGGCACCCTCGTCGAGGTGCCCGCCTACGTTTCGCCGGTCGCCGTGTCGTTCAATCTCGACGGCATCGACGAACTGAAACTGACTCCGCAGACGATCGCCAAAATCTTCAACCAGAAGATCACCAAGTGGAACGCCGAGGAGATCAGGAAAACCAACCCGAACGCCGATCTTCCCGATCTGCCCATCACGCCGGTGAACCGTTCCGACGAGTCGGGCACGACAGAGAACTTCGTGGACTACCTGTCCACCGCCGCCCCGAACGCCTGGCCGCACGAGGTCAGCGGTAACTGGCCGGTTTCCGGCGGTGAGGCCGCCAAGGGAACCTCCGGTGTGAAGAGCGCCATCGAAGCCGGGCAGGGAACCATCGGTTACCTCGACGCCAGCCAGGCCGGTGACCTCGGCAAGGTCGCGGTCGGTGTCGGTGAGGAGTTCGTCTCCTACTCGCCCGAGGCCGCTGCCAAGGTGCTGGAGGTCTCGGAGCGCAAGACCGGCCAGGGCGAGCACGTCTACGCCTACGACCTGGCGCGGGACACCACCGAATCCGGTACTTACCCGATCGTGCTGGTTTCCTACGCCATGGCCTGCGGCAGCTACGACGACGCGAACACCGGTGAGCTCGTCCGCAACTACTTCCAGTACGTCATCAGCGAGGAAGGGCAGCAGGCCGCCGCCGACGCTGCCGGCTCGGCCCCGATCTCGGCCGGACTGCGCGAGAAGCTGCAGCCCGCGATCGAGGCGATCGGCGCGAACAGCTGAACCACGCCAACCACGGTTCCGGGGATCACCGCGAGGGTGACCCCGGAATCTTGGTCGTCGGCGATCGAGGAATTTTCGCCCGCCCCACCACAGGTCAACCCCGAAGGGATCGCTCGTGAGCAATACCGGGCAAGGTGCCGCGACCGCCCGTCGAGTACGTAAGCGGCCCGCCGACCAGGCGTTTCGTGGGATAACCACCGGTGCCGGTGTGCTGATCCTGGTGGTGCTGGCCGGAGTCGCGGCGTTCCTGCTGATCGAGGCCTGGCCTTCCTTCGTGGCGCCCGCCGAGGAGATTCCGGGTGAAGGTGGACTCGTCCTCTACATATGGCCGCTGGTGTTCGGCACGCTGCTGGCCTCCGTGCTGGCACTGGTGATAGCCGCCCCCTCGGCGGTGCTCATCGCCCTGTTCATCACGCACTACGCGCCGCGCAAGCTCGCGCAGTTCCTCGGTTACGTCGTGGATCTGCTCGCCGCGGTGCCGAGCATCATCTACGGCCTGTGGGGATTCACCGTGCTGGCACCCGCTACCCGAGGACCCGCGGAGTGGCTGCACGAGTACCTCGGTTTCGTCCCGCTGTTCGCCGGACCCCCCTCGACCACCGGCAGAACCATGCTCACCACGGCACTGGTGCTCGCGGTGATGATCCTTCCCATCGTCACGGCCGTGATCCGCGAGGCGTTCCTGCAGACCCCCAAACTGCACGAGGAGGCCTCGCTGGCGCTGGGAGCCACCAGGATGGAGATGATCCGCATGGCGGTGCTGCCGTTCGGCAGCTCCAGCATCATCAGTGGCTCCATGCTCGGACTCGGGCGCGCGCTGGGGGAGACGATGGCGGTGGCGATCGTGCTCTCCGCCTCCGGCGGGGTCACGTTCAACCTGATCAGCTCCGGTAACCCGGCCACGATCGCCGCCAACATCGCCCTGGAGTTCCCCGAGTCCTCCGGTGTCGCCATCGACACCCTCATCGCGTCCGGCCTGGTGCTGTTCGCCATCACGCTGGTCGTGAACATGATCGCCCGCGCGGTCATCAACCGCCGCACCGACTTCTCCGGAGCCAGTTGATGAGCACCACCACTTCTCCGCCCACCCCAACGGAAAGCGTCGAACCGTCGAACGGGACGAAGTCGCTGGTCCGGGGCACCCTACCGAGATGGGCCTCCTGGGGCGTTCTCGGCGCGGCGGCCGTGCTCGCGGCCCTGATCGCCCGGCTGCTGGGTTTCGGTGTCGCCCCGTTCGTGCTGTTGACCGCGGTGCTCTACGCGGTCGGGATCTCCGGCTGGTCGCGCTGGATCGAGGGCGGCAGGAAAGCAACCGACCGCGCGTTCACCGCCGTTGTCACCTCGGCGTTCCTGCTGGCGCTCACTCCGCTGGTCTCGGTGGTCGTCACCGTCATCTCGAAGGGGATGGAACGCTTCGACGGGCGGTTCTTCACCTATTCGATGCGCGGCGTGGTGGGCGACGGCGGCGGCGCGTACCACGCGATCATGGGAACGCTGATCACCAGCGGTCTCGCCACGCTGATGTCGGTGCCGATCGGGTTGGCCACCGCGATCTACCTGGTGGAGTACGGACACGGCAGGCTCGCCCGTGCGATCACCTTCTTCGTCGACGTCATGACCGGTATTCCCTCCATCGTCGCCGGGTTGTTCGCCTACGCGTTGTTCGCGCTGGTTTTCGGGCCGGGCACCGTCAACGGGTTCGCCGGTGCCGTCGCGCTGAGCGTGCTGATGATCCCGATCGTGGTGCGTTCCAGCGAGGAAATGCTCAAGATCGTTCCGGACGATCTGCGAGAGGCCGCCTTCGCGCTGGGGACTCCGAAGTGGAAGGTGATCCTGCGTGTCGTGCTGCCGACCGCCGTGGCCGGTATCAGCACCGGAGTCACCCTGGCCATCGCACGCGTGGTGGGGGAAACCGCGCCGCTGCTCATCGCGACGGGTGCCACCGGCAGCACCAATCTCAACCCGTTCTCGGGGCAGATGGCGACCCTTTCGGTGTTCTCCTACTACGAGTACGCCAGCCCGGGGGTCCCGTTCGAGCCGTCGCTGGACCGCGCGTGGACGGCCGCGCTGACGCTCATGCTCATCGTGATGGTGCTCAATCTGGTGGCCCGATCGATATCGCTGTTGTTCGCACCGAAAGCGGGGCGCTGAGTCGCCACCGCCGCGCCGCGAGGTACAGCGGCGCGGCGAACAGCCGCACCGACGCTTTCCCGCCGTGTTACTGATAGGAGCCGAGGGGCTATGGCAAAACGCATCGACGTCAAGGATCTGGACATCTACTATGGCTCCTTCCGCGCGGTGCGCAGCGTGTCCATGACGATCCAACCGCGCGCCGTGACCGCCCTGATCGGTCCTTCCGGCTGTGGCAAGTCGACCTACCTGCGGGCGCTGAACCGGATGCACGAGTTGATCCCCTCGGCCCGGGTGGAGGGAAAGGTCGTAATGGACGACCAGGACCTCTACGCCCCGGGGATGGACCCCGTGGACGTGCGCAAGCACGTCGGCATGGTGTTCCAGCGTCCCAACCCGTTCCCCACCATGTCGATCTACGACAACGTAGCCGCGGGACTGCGGTTGAACAACAAGCGGCTGCGCAAGTCCGAGACGGACGAGGTGGTCGAGGAGTCGCTGCGCGGTGCCAACCTCTGGGAGGAGGTGAAGGACCGGCTGCGCAAGCCCGGATCCGGCCTGTCCGGTGGGCAGCAGCAGCGGTTGTGCATCGCGCGTGCCATCGCCGTGCGGCCGGACGTGCTGCTGATGGACGAGCCCTGCTCCGCGCTGGACCCCATCTCCACGCACGCCGTGGAGGATCTGATGGCCCAGCTCAAGGAGAACTACACGATCGTCATCGTCACGCACAACATGCAGCAGGCCGCCCGGGTCAGCAACTACACCGGTTTCTTCAACATCGCCGGGACCGGTCAGCCCGGTGAGCTGGTGGAGATCGACGAGACCCCCACCATCTTCTCGACCCCGACGCACACGGCCACCGAGGAGTACATCTCCGGCCGGTTCGGCTGATCGAACCGTGCCGATCACCTCGGCGGATGGTTCTTCGGCGCTCACGGCGCCGAAGAACCATCCGCCGCTCGGCGGGCACCTGCTCGGCGGGCACCCAACGCGGTGAATCCCGTTCGGCGAACTCCGCTCAGGTCGTGGCCTCGCCGACGGGTGCCTTCTCCTCGGCCGCTCGCGTCCCCGAGCCTTCCGAGACCGAACGCTGCCTCGGCAGGAAGGCCGCGATGAGCAGGGCGACGAGGGCCGCGCCCGCGCCGATGCCCATCACCAGCCGGAATCCGGTCTGCGAGGGGAAACTCACCGGTCCGAACGAAACGGTCATCTGGGCGAGGATCACGCCCGCGATAGCGCTGGCGCTCGAGGTTCCGATCGAGCGCATCAGGGTGTTGAGGCTGTTCGCGGCACCCGTCTCGGAGACCGGCACCGCGGCCATGATCAAGGCGGGCATGGCGCCGTAGGCCAGTCCCACCCCGACACCGATCACGCTGGAGATCAGCACCAGGTGCCAGATGGCCGACATGAGCACGATGTTGAGCGCGTATCCGAGCGCGACCACCACCGCGCCGATCATCAGGGTGACCTTCGGGCCGTACGACTTCGAGATCCGTGCGGAAACCGGCGCCATGGCCATCATCACCAGGCCGGACGGCGCCATGACCAGGCCCACGACCACCATGCTCCGGCCCATGCCGTAACCGGCGGCCTCCGGCAGCTGCAACAGCTGCGGGATCACCAGCGACATCGCGAACATCGCGAAGCCGAACACCGTGGAAGCCAGGTTGGTCAGCAGCACCTGACGACGCGCGCTCACGCGCAGGTCCACCAGCGGTCGCGTGGAGCGGGTCTCCCACAGGCCCCACAGCAGCAGCACGATCACCGCGGCGACGAACAGGCCGACGACAGAGCCGCTGCCCCAGCCCCAGTCGCCTCCCTTGGAGATCGGCAGCAGCAGGCAGATCAGCCCGATCGAGAGTCCCACCGCCCCCAGCAGGTCGAACCGCCCGCCGGTGCGGACCGAGGACTCGGGCACCACCGCTAGTACCACGAGGGCGGCCACGGCACCGAGCGCACCGGAGGTCCAGAACAGCACGTGCCAGTCGGTGTACTCGGCCAGGAACGCCGCGGCGGGCAGTCCGAGCGCGCCGCCGATTCCGAGCGAGGCGCTCATCAGGGCGATCGCCGAGCCGAGCCGTTCGGACGGCAGTTCGTCGCGCATGATGCTGATGCCCAGCGGGATGACACCGGCGGACAGGCCCTGCAGCGCACGCCCGACGATCATCGGTGCCAGCGAGTCGCTCAGCGCCGCGATCACGGAACCGACGGTCAGCAACACCAGGCTGGCCAGTAGTACTCGCCGCTTGCCGTACATGTCGCCGAGTCGTCCGGCGGACGGGGTGGCCACGGCGGAGCCGAGCAGCGTGACGGTGACGACCCAGGCGGTTCCCGTGGCCGGGGCGTCCAGCAGCCGGGGGAGTTCGGGAACCAGCGGGATCACCAGGGTCTGCATCAGCGAGACCACGATCCCGCCGAACGCCAGCACCACCACGACGAGGTTCGTCGGTGGTGCGGCGGCGCCCCGTTCGGGGGCGGTTTCGGCATGCGACACGGTTCGTCCTTTCGGTTTGTCGTGAATGGGGGCTACGAGAAATTCTAAATCAATCGATTGACTTAAGTTAGCATCTGCGGTTGACTGGTCGGCAACAGAGACACGAATCACCCGGAGGGAGCGCGATGGTCAACAGCGAGGGCGAGCGGACGCTGAGCTACCCGATTCCGAATCCGGCGCCGCTGGATCCGCCGGAGGAGTGGGAGCGGCTCCGCGGTGGATGCCCGGTGGCGGGCGTGCGGCTGCCCAGCGGGGACGAGGCCAAGCTGGTGACCCGCTACGAGGACGTCAAGCAGGTGCTGTCCGACCCCCGGTTCACCCGCCAGCTCGACGCCGACGACGCGGCGCGGGTCGCCGACAACGAATCCGGCGGCGTTTTCAACACCTCGATGTCCTCCGCGCTGCCGCAGACCGGTGAGGGACACCTGCGCTGGCGGCGGATGGTCGGCAAGTGGTTCACCGCCAAGCGCATGATGGCGCTGCGGCCGGGCATCGAGGAAATGGCCGAGCGGCTGATCGACGAGATGGTCGAGCAGGGGCAGCCCGCCGATCTCAAGGCGAGCCTCGGCTTCCCGCTGCCGGTCTACGTGATCTGCGATCTGCTGGGCGTGCCCGCCGCCGACCGCGACAGGTTCTCCCACTGGTCGGACACGCTGCTGAACATGACCCGCTACGGCGAGCAGGAGATCGCCGCGGCGCAGCGCGAGTTCGTCGAGTACATGGCGGCCCACGTCGAGAGCAAGCGTGCCGAACCCGGTGACGATCTGATCAGCTCACTGCTCGTCGAGACGGATTCCGAGGGGCGGGGGATGTCGAACGAGGAGCTGGTGGCAACCGGTCAGGGACTGCTGGTCGCCGGACACGAGACCACGGCCAACATGATCGGCAAGATGGTTTGCATGCTGCTGGCCGACCGGCGGCGCTGGGAACGCCTGCTGGATGATCGATCGCTCGTACGCGGCACCGTCGAGGAGGCGCTGCGGTTCGACGCCAACCCGGGGTTCGGGATGCCCCGCTACATCACCGAGGAGTCCGAGATCGGTGACACCTCCCTGCCCAGGGGGACGACCGTGGTGTGCAGCATGGCCTCGGCCAACCGCGACGAGTCCGTCTTCGAGGGCGCCGACGACATGGTGCTGGACCGCGGCCCCAATCCGCACCTGGCCTTCGGCGCGGGAGCGCACTCCTGCCTGGGGCAGTCGCTGGCCCGCACCGAGCTGCAAGGAGTGCTGGAGGTGCTGCTCCGCAGGCTTCCCTCGCTCGAACTCGCCGTTCCCGCCGAGGAACTGCGGCAGGTCGAAGGGCTGGTCGTCGGCGGGCTGCGTGAAGTACCGGTGCGATGGTGAGAGCCATGACTGGCAGAACCGTACGGGAAGAACGCATCAACGCCACGCGGCAGGCGATCCTGCTCGCGGCGGAACGACTGTTCGCCGAGCACGGCGTACTGGCCGTGTCCAACCGGCAGATCAGCGAGGCCGCCGAACAGGGCAACAACACCGCGGTCAGCTACCACTTCGGGACCAAGGCGGACCTGGTCCGGGCCATCGTGCGCAAGCGCAACGAACCGGTCGAGGGGCTGCGCATCGAGTGGCTGAAGGAGATCGGCGACAGTCCGCGGGTCCGGGACTGGGTCACCTGCCTGGTGCGTCCCAGCGCCGACAACCTGGCGGCGCTGGACAGCCCCACCTGGTTCGCCAGGTTCAGCGCGCAGGTGATGACCGAGCCCTCGCTGCGGAACATCGCCGTCGAGGAGTCGCTGAGCTCTCCGGCCATGCACCGCATCCTCGACGGACTGCACCGGTGCCTTCCCGAACTGCCGGACGAGGTACGGGCCGAGCGCTCCGACATGGCCAGGCAGCTGATCGTGCACACCTACGCCGAACGGGAACGTGCCCTCGCGGAGGGAACCCCCACCCCACGGGCCAGCTGGCAGGAGGCGGCCACCGGGCTGATCGACGCCATCACCGGACTGTGGTTGGCACACGTCACCGAGTCCTGAGCACCTGCCGGGCTCCACGGTCGCGTGGCGGGCGAGACCGATACGACGAGAAGGGAGTACCAGTGAAGATCGCTGTCGACGAGGAGAAGTGCTGCGGTGCCGGGCAGTGTGTGCTGCTCGCTCCGGAGGTGTTCGACCAGCGCGACGACGACGGAGTGGTGATCCTGCTGGACGAGCGGCCTCCCGAGAACCTGTACGGCCCGGTCCGGGAGGCCGCGGCCGTCTGCCCGGCCGCCGCCATCGAAGTGGGCGAGGGCGCATGAGCGAGCCGAGCAGTGTGCTGGTGGTCGGTGCCTCGGCAGCCGGGCTCGCCACGGTGGAGTCCCTGCGACGCGGCGGGTACTCGGGAACGGTCACGGTGGTGGGTGAAGAGGAACACGCGCCCTATGACCGACCACCCCTGTCCAAACAGGTCCTCTCCGGCAGCTGGAACCCCGAGCGCAGCAGGCTGCGCACGGAGTCCGCGCTGGTCGAAACCGGCGCCGAGTTCGTCCTCGCCGACCCGGCGGTCCGGCTGGACCCGGCCGACCGCACCGTCCACACCGCATCCGGTCGCACGCTGCGCGCCGAGGCCGTCGTGCTCGCCACGGGACTTCGGCCGAAGCGGCTACCCGGTTGGGACGCGGCGGGTGTTCACGTGCTGCGCACCCTCGACGACTCGCTGCGGCTGCGGGCAGAGCTGGCGCGGGCGCGACGTGTCGTGGTCGTCGGCGACGGCGTGCTCGGATCGGAGATCGCCGCCACCGCCCGCGGCACGGACTCGGGCGTCACCCTGGTGGGGCCGCAGGCCGCACCCATGACCGACCAGCTCGGTCCGCGTGTCGCCGGGATGCTGGGCGAGCTGCACGCCGAACGGGGCGTTCGACTCCGCCCCCGTGCCGGTGTCGAGGCGCTGGAGGCGGACCACGGCCGGGTGACGGGGGTTCGGCTGGAAACCGGCGAGACGCTGCCCGCCGACGCCGTGGTGGTGGCGATCGGCGCCGCCCCCGCCACGGACTGGCTCGCCGACAGCGGACTTCGACTCGACGACGGGGTGGTGTGCGACTCGCGTTGCCGCGCGGCGGCGGGAATCTACGCGGTCGGTGACGTGGCGCGCTGGCACCACGAGGGACTCGACGAGTCGATGCGGCTGGAGAACCGGACCAACGCCACCGAACAGGCCGCTGCCGTGGCCCGCAATCTGCTCGGCGCCGATCGCCCCTACGCGCCGGTTCCGCACTTCTGGACAGACCAGTTCGACGCCAAGATCCAGGTGCACGGCGTGCCGCACGCCGAATCCGAAGTGACCGTCGTGGAGGGCGATCCGGCCGAGCGCCGTTTCGTCGTGCGCTACACCAGGCAAGGAACTCCGGTCGCCGTGCTCGGCTGGAACAGGCCCAAACAGGTCCGTGCGCATCGCCAGGAGGTCGTCGACACCTTCGGCGTGCCCGCCCTCGAACCGAACTGATCGTGCTCACCCCGTTCGCACCGTAAGGACGGGACGGGGCTCCGTGCCGCCCCACCACCGGGAATCCGTGTCCCGGATCTCATTGGAGGAGTTGATGACCAGCACGTTGGATTCGGCCGACCAGCACGCGGCCGAGGTCCCCGAATACCCCATGAACCGGGCCGAGGGATGCCCGTTCGACCCGCCGCCGCACCTGCGGACCATGCAGCGGGAGGCTCCGTTGCGTCGGGTCCGGTTGTGGGACGGCAGCACACCCTGGCTGGTGACCCGTTACGGCGAGCAGCGGGCACTGCTGGCCGATTCCAGGATCAGTTCCGACCCGACCAACCCCGGCTATCCGGCTCCGGCACCGGTCAGTGACGAGCACAGCGAGGGCTCCCCCGTCAGCTTCATCCTGATGGACGATCCCGAGCACGCGCGGCTGCGCCGCATGGTCACGGCCCCCTTCACCATCAAACGGGTGGAGGCGATGCGCCCGTTCGTGCAGCGGATCGTCGACGAGCGGATCGACGAGATGCTGACCGCCGACGAACCGGTGGACCTGGTGGATGCCTTCGCGCTGCCGGTCCCGTCACTGGTGATCTGCGAGTTGCTCGGTGTGCCCTACTCCGACCACGATTTCTTCCAGCGCAACAGCAAGGTCATCGTCCACCGGGACTCGACCACCGAGCAGCGTTCCGCCGCCCTCGGCACACTGGCCGAGTACCTGGACGGGTTGGTGGGCGAAAAACTCACCGATCCGGGGGAGGACCTGCTCTCCGACCTGGCGGCGCGCGTCGAGTCCGGCGAGCTGCCGAGGCGGGAGGCCTCCCGCATGGGCGTGCTGCTGCTGATCGCCGGGCACGAGACCACCGCGAACATGATCGCCCTCGGCACGCTGGCCCTGCTGGAGAGCCCCGAGCAGCTGGCGGAGCTGCGCGAGCGCAGCGACGACTCCGAACTGGTCGCCTCGACCGTGGAGGAGTTGCTGCGCTACCTGCACATCACCCACAACGGTCGGCGTCGGGTGGCCCTGGAGGACATCGAGATCGCCGGTGAGGTCATCCGTGCCGGTGAAGGGGTGATCGTGCCCAACGACATCGGTAACCGCGATCCCGACGCCTTCGCCGAGCCCGACCGGCTCGACATCCGGCGCGATGCCCGGCACCACATGGCTTTCGGGTTCGGGGTTCACCAGTGCCTGGGGCAGCCACTGGCCAGGATGGAGCTGCGGGTCGTCTACAGCACGCTCTACCGGCGGATCCCCACCCTGCGGTTGGCCACCGAGCGGGAGAACATCTCGTTCAAGCACGACGGTTCGGTCTACGGGGTATACGAGCTGCCGGTCACCTGGTGACCCACTCCGATCGTCGCCCATGGGGCGGGCCTCGGCCTGTCGTCGTTCCGGCCGGGGCGGGTCACCTTGCCAGGGGTGTCGATCTCTCGCGAAATCGTCGCGCCGCTAGGACGTGGTGCCGAACTCCCACCACTCGCGCGGTCGGCACCGTCACCAGCACCTCCAGGCGAACCGGGCAGGCATCCGAGTCCCGTTGTGGCTCCCCGCGTCTCAGTCCCGGATCCACAGCCCGACCTCGGTGGCCAGCAGCACCGCCGTCGAGGCGGCCTGGTCCACCGAGATCCGTGCCCCGTTCATCCGGGACAGCCCACGCGTGTTGTCCAGTGTCGATCCGCGCAGGTCGCAGCCGTTCGCCCCACTGGGATCGAACTCGGCGTCGTCCAACGCGCAATTCCGGAGAACCACGTTCGACAGATCGCCGGTGAACACGGTCTCGCGCAAGTCGCACTCGTCGAACACGAGCAGACCCTTGACTTTGTTCACGTGGATCATCGCGTAGTCGAACCGGCATTCCGCGGCGTAGACGTCCAGCGCCGATTCCAACGAGATTCGCAGTCCGATGGCCCGACTGCGTTCGAACTCGACCCGTCTCGCGTGAACCGCCTGCCAGGAGGCGTTGGACAGATCCGTGTTGCCGAACCGGACGTCGGAAAGCACCAGCCGTGCGAACCGGGATCCGGAAAGGTCGGTGTCGCGGACCAGCGCACGCGCCAGCTGTCCGCTCCCCTCGGCACCGGCGCACTCGCCGGAGGAAACCCTGATCTCCTCCTCCTCGAACTCGCCCCGGAACGTCACTTCCCTCGGGTAGAGTCGTTCGACGTCGAACTCGGGACGTCGCATCCGTTGCTCGTCCGACAGCTCGCGGAACTCCACGGCAGGATGCTATTAGGGCTTCCGCCGCCCGGTTTCCCCGGCGCTCGCTCGGCGGGGCCGCTCATGGCTCTCGCCGTGGTCGTCCCCGGACTCGGGCAGCGCCGCACACCTCGTCGGGCTGTCCTCGCGAAGTCACCGTGGTTGGCGGAAACGGCGGAACACGCCATGCTCGGTTCGGCCGTTCCCGCCGGCGCCTTCCGGGGGTAGATTTCGGGAGGTGCCAATCAATCGGCCGGTCGATCGAGAGGCGAGTCCGAAGTGTCCAGTGGTGAACCCAACTCGCATTCCTCGCGGCAGTTGCGACTCGCGCTGGCGTTGCGTGGTGGCGCCAGCATGGCTGTCTGGATCGGGGGAGCGGTAGCCGAGATCGACCGGTTGCGCCGCTGGGCCCCGGTGGAAAGCGCCGGAGCGAAGCGGGCGGAGGAGCGCCACCCCTGGGCCGAGCTGGCCGAGCTGGCCGGTTACGAGTCCGTCGAGGTGGACGTGCTCGCCGGTACTTCGGCGGGAGGTCTCAACGCGACACTGCTCTCGGCATCGTTGGTCTACGGCATGCCGTTCACGACCACGCGCCGCGCCTGGATCCGCCTGGCCGACCTGGAGGCGATGGCGCGCACGGTTCCCCGGCCCTGGCAGCCCAAACCGGAATCGCTGCTGGAGGGCGACGAGTACTTCCGTTCGGAGCTGACCGAACTGCTCACCGAGCAGATCGGCCGCGAACGGCGGACCGAACCGGTCGAACGCGTCGAACTCCTGCTGACCGCGACACTGCTGGACCCCGTGGCCGAGCGGCATTTCGACGCGGTGGGCAGTGAGTTCGGCAAAGCACGCAGGCGAGCGATGTTCCGGTTCCGGCACCGCGGGCGGCCGGGCGAACCGCTCAGCGACTTCGGTCCTGCCGAGCGGGCCCGAACCACCGCGCGGCTGCTCGCACAGGCCGCCAGAGCCACCTCCTCGTTCCCGATGGCCTTCGAACCCGCCGTGTTCCGCGCCGACGATTCCGGCGACACGCCGGGCCACCGGAACAGTGATTCCCGGGACGGTTCGGTGCCCAACCTGTACGGTCGGTTCTCCGAGATCGCCGCCTCCGAGGAGCAGCGTTTCCGGGTGATCGACGGTGGAGTGCTGGACAACATCCCCGTCACCGCTGCGGTCGATGCCATCCGGCGCGTCGAGGCCGACGCGCCGACCGAACGCTGGTTGCTCTACCTCAATCCGGAGCCGGACTCGCCCGGTGCCGAGACCCGTGGCGAACGGTTCGCCCGAGCCGTCACCGCGACGGCGCTGCGGGCGAAACTCGGCCAGGAGAGTCTGCTGACCGACATCGACAGCATCGGCAGGCACAACGACTCGGTACGCCGGGCCGTCGGCCGCAGGGACGCCGTGCTCACCGAACTAGCCGTGACACCGCGATCCCGCCGCGCTCGCTTGCTCGGCGACCGGGTGCGGGCGGTTTCCGCCGAGTACGCCTCACGGCTCGCCGAGAGCAGGGCCTTCCGGGTGCACGAGCTGCTCACCGCCCCCGAGGACACCACCGGCACCCCGTTGCTGGACCCGATCCCGAAACAGCCGCTGCTGGAGTGGCCCGCGACCGCGTGCACCGGGCTGCGCGATCGACTGACCGAGCAGTACCGCTCGCGCGCCCTGCGGCGTCCCGGTGAGGTCTTCGACGACGTGCGCACGCTGCTGTCCGCCGTGGACGAATGCCTGCGCTGGGTCCGCGAACTGGAGGCGCACCGGCGGTCCCCGCGGATCGCCGCCGTGAAGGCTTCGCTGTACCGACTGCGCACCGTCGCCGAGACCGTGTGCGGGCACACCGACCGTTGCTGGATCCACGCGGCCGGTACCGAACCCGTTTTCGTGCGGGCCGAGCTGGACGGCTGGATCGAGTGCGTGCTCGATCGGCACCACAGGTTGCAGCACGCGCTGCCCTCCCCGGTGGGGGCGCTGCTCGCGCCGCTGCTGGACAGCGTCCTCGACGAGAGGGGGCTCGACGAGCGGAACCCCGATGGCGGGAGTGCCGAGCCCGGGGAGCACGGCGAGGGGAACCTCGACACCGCCTCGCTCGACAGTGGGGCCGAGCTCGGATCGCTGTTTCGGCATCGACTGGCGGAGTTCAACGCCGAACTGTCCGCCATAGTGAACTCCTCGGGTGTGGAAGCCGCCGAGAACGACGTCGGCGTGGACGCGGTCGCCGAGAGCTGGGCCATTCTGGAGCGCCTGGTGGGTGACCTGATGGCGGCCCTCTCCCCGGGCGATCTCGTCGAGATCGACGGGGTGACGCGCTCGCTGCTCGAACTCGCCGCCGACGTCGACCCGATGCGGCTGCTCCGCGATCTGGTCGTACTCACCACGCCCATGCAGGTCGACACCGGCGCGGATTCACACATCCTGCTGCACCGCCTGGCCGGTGACAACTCGAGCCCGTTGCCGTTCACCGCGTTACGTGACTCGGCGGGTGAGATCCCGCTGGCGGACAAGGTGCGCGGCTCCGGTCTGGGCAACTTCGGTGCCTTCCTGTCCGCCAAGTGGCGTGCCAACGACTGGATGTGGGGCAGGCTGGACGCGGTGGCCGGTCTGGTCCCCATGCTGATCGAACCGGACCGATTGGTCCGGCACAACGAGCAGTTGGGAGCCGACGGTCTGGGGGACGCGCTGCGGCGAATCCTCAGCCGGCCGACCGAGGCGGAACTGGGAGAACTCGACGAGACCAGCGCGAGAAAGTGGCACGAGTTCCTCGCTGAGCGCTGGGCGGAGCACTCCGGCGCGGTGCGGACCGAGCTCGAGGCCCTGTTCGCCAACCCCACCGATGAGCACCCGCTGACCGTGACCCGCCGTGCGGTGGTGGAGCGGTTGCAGTGGACGGTTGTCGCCGAGGAGATCCCGTTCGTGGCCGCCGTCGGCTCCGGGGCCGACCCGAACGCGGGCGACGCCCGGGCGGTACGGGATCCCGAATTGCTGGACCAGCAGGTACGTGCCTACGACGTGGGCAAACAGCGTCCGAGTGACCTGGAAGAACGGCGGATGGCTTCCCTGGCCACCCGTTGCGCGCTGCTCGCCCACCGAGCGCTGCTGCCCGGCTGGCGGGGGTTCCGCCGGTCCCTCGCCACCGCGAGCATGATCGTGCTCAAACCGCTCTCGATGCTGCTCGCCTTCGCGCTCGCCGCTCCCCGCCGTGCCGCGCTCGGCACGGCGCTGAGCGGCACGGCCGTCGCGTTGACCGAATTCATGCGTTCCCCGGTGATCGGCTCCCTGTCCAGTGGCGAACTGTCCAATGACGAGTCAGCCTCGCCAGGCGCGAACGAGTTCGCGTTCATCACGATGAGCGAGGCGCGACGGATCGAGGAACTCCAAACCTGGCGCTGGCTGCACGTGGTCGAGATGTCCGACTCGTGGCCCGGGGCGGTGGGGTGGATCGCCGCGCTGCTCGCGGTGGTAGCCGCGCTGCGCTGGGGATGGTTGAAGACCTCCGGTACGGCCGCCCTCACCCGAGCGTTGTCCGGGCTGGCGGCAGCCGGTCTGCTGGCCGCCGTCGGCTGCTGGTTGTTCGGTCTCGGAGTGCGGTTGGGACCGTTGGGGCTGACGCTGGTCGGGGCCGCGGTCACCTGGTACGCCGCCTTCGCCCTGCGCACGGCCGGCAGAGTGGGCGCGACTGTGCTCAGCGCGGTGATCCCCGGCCTGCTGTTGATTCCCGCGCTGCTGCAGAACTGGTCGGTTTCGTTCTGGCTCCTGGCTGCGCTGCTCCTCACGGCCTGGGGGCAGACGATGTTGTTGAGCATCGCCGATGTGCTCGAACCGCGACCGCGTGGTTCGCTGGACACACCCTCGCGCACCTGACCGGGGAGGCGCTTGGCTGAGAGTGCCGCCCGCGCGCGTCGTCATGGGACGGTGAACCGAGTTCTCCTAGGATGCTGTTGTGGCCGACCCCGCTGCTTACCCCTCCCACAACAGTGGTGACTCCCGACCGGTGTCCCCAAGACGCCCTCCGCCGAAGCCAGGCTTTCCGGCCCCGGTGCCGGAGGGAACGCCCTTTCACCTGCTCGCGCGCAACTCGGCCCATCGCTGGTGGCGCCCCGTCGTGGCGCTGCTGGTGTTGCTCGGCCTGACCCTGGCGGCCTCGGTGTTGGCCGCCGTGCTGCTGGTCGGGATGATCGTTTTCGCCGGGCCGTTGGGGACGCTTAACGTCGTGCTGCCCCCGGGGCATCTCGTGGAAGTGCTCTCGTCACCGTTGCCGACGCTGTTCCTGAGCTTCGCCGTGCTGATCGCGCTCATCCCCCCGGTGGCGCTGACGGCACGATGGGTGCAGCGGCGTGGCTTCGGCAGCGTGGTCGGGGTCCTCGGAACGCCCCGGGTTCGTTGGTTCGGCGAGACGATGCTCTGGGCGCTGCTGGTGTTCGGCGTGCTGTTCGCCGCGATCATCACACTGCAGCTGATGTCCGGGGCGCCGATGCCCGCTTTCCCCGGTTGGCGACGCTATCTGGCGGTGGCGCTGCTGGCCGTGCTCGTGGTGCCGGCGCAGAGTGCCGCGGAGGAACTGTTCTTCCGCGGTCTGCTGCTGCAGACGCTGACGGCCTGGTTCCGCACCCCCTGGCCGGGGATTCTGCTGTCCTCGCTGGTGTTTCTGCTGGGCCACGGCTACACCGACCCGCTCGTGTGGGTCGAGCTCTTCCTGATGGCCACGATCATGTGCTGGCTGAGCATCCGCACCGGAGGTCTGGAGGCGGCGGTGGCCATGCACACCGCCAACAACGCGCTGAGTCTGCTCGTCGCCGGACTGAGCGGGGTTCCCAGTACCGAGCAGTCGGGGGACTACCCGGTGATCCAGGTGATTCCGATGATCGTCGCGGTGCTGCTCTTCGCCTGGGTGGTCGATCGCCGAGCGGCACGTCGTGGAGTCGGGACCGTGGTCGGCGGCCGGGTCCGGATCGATCCGGTCACCCTCGCGCCGCGTCACTGATCCGTTCGGGGCTCTCGCGGTCCCGTACCGTCCCGCTCGCATCGGGGGAGGGGCATATCAGGGGCCGGCCATGTCAGGGACCGGCCATATCGGGGCCGGCCGATTCATTACCGATCGTTCCCGAACGGCGGGGCGATCATCATGGACGCTGCCCGCCGCGGCGGGCGAGGTAGACTGGTGGTGAAGGGACATTCGGCAGGTTTCGGGCCGTGCCGCGGTGCGAACCCGGCTCGTACGAGCCGGGGAGCAACGTGGTCCGGTCACCGGAGCAACCGGTTGTGCCTCGTGAACAACACTGACGACGCTCCTGCGCGGGACGTCGGTCTCTACGGAGGTGTCTACGGTGAGCAGCCTGTTTCCCGGCTCCGCCCGGTCGGCTCCGGGGCTTCCCAGCTTGCCCACGCCGCCGACCGGTTGGCCGATAGGTTCCTACGGCACGTACGAGGAGGCGCAGCGTGCCGTCGATCACCTCGCCGACAACAATTTTCCGGTGCAGGAAGTAACGATCGTCGGGGTCGACCTCATGCTGGTCGAACGTGTCACGGGACGGTTGAACTGGGCAAGGGTGCTCGGCAGCGGAGCGCTCTCCGGGGGTTGGTTCGGACTGTTCATCGGGTTGGTGATCAGTATCCTGACGGTGCAGGACCCCTGGTTCGGTCCGGTGCTGGTGGTGCTGGCGGCGGGGATCGTTTTCGGTATGGTCTCGGCCGCGATCACGTACGCCTCCATGCGCGGTCGCCGTGACTTCTCCTCGTCCAGTCAGGTCGTGGCCGGACGGTACGACGTACTGAGTCAACCCAGCCACGCCGAACAGGCCCGGGACATGTTGGCTCGACTCGCCATGGGCGGCCAGGCTTCGCAGCAGTGACCCATCTACTCGATGTCGGGCCTCGCCGGAGCGAGAGCCCGCGAGAGGTTCCGCCACGGGAACGACTACGAGAACCGGGTCGACGAAGTACTACTACCGACTGTGCGTGAGTTTCGCACAGCTGTCGGGGAGCCGGCGGATGTGTCGGCGCGGCAGTCGACACATCCGTAGCTTCGCCCGCCGGGACGACATTCGGCGGGCCGCCACCTTCCGGTTCCCGCGACGAGTCTGTCCTTGATCGTGCCGGGCCGCGTCCCGCTGTGGCCCCTGGAGCGCTGGGAGATCGGAGTGCTGGGGTATCGGAGTGCTGTGACACCGGACCGATGTCATTCCGTTGAGTCGGTCTTACCGAACATCTGGGTCCAGTAGTGGGTCCACCGGCTTTCCCGATCGCTGGCGTATCCCACACCGAGTTCGGTGAACGAGCAGTTCAGGATGTTCTGCCGGTGTTCCGGGCTGCTGAGCCACTGCCGGAACGTCTTCACCGCGTCGGCGTTGCCCGCCGCCACGTTCTCTCCCACGTAGACCGAGGGATAGCCGGCTCGGTTGGCACGATTGATGTGATCGGCACCGTCGGCGCTCCGGTGACCGAGATAGTCCTGCCGGGCCATCTGTGCGCTGTGCCGCTCCGCGGCATCGTTCAGCGTCTCGTTCAACCGCAGGTCCGGACAATCGGCCCGGCCGCGCGCCTCGTTGGTCAACCGGAGTATCCGCTCGGCCTTGCTGAGACGGTCCGCCTCACCGGGCTCGGCAGTATCGTCTGGTTTGGCAGTGTTCCCGGGCCGCTCGATCTCGCCGGAAGAGTCGGCCTCGCCGGACGAACCCGGCTCGTCGGGCCTGTCGGTCTCACTCGGCTCGTGGGTGCTCCCGGTATCGTCGGGCCGTTCATTCCCGCTCGCGCTCTCGGTTGTTCCGGCAGCGGCGGACTCCCCGGTACCGTCCGGTCGTTCGAGCTGGTCGATCTCGTGTGGATCGTGGAACTCGTCGTCGCTGTCGGTCCTGTCGGTCCGCTCCGGCTCGGTGACCTCCTTGGTGTGGGCGATCTCCTCGGCCTGTTTGGTCGTTTCGGCGTCGTGTTGCTCGGCCGGGGCCAACTGCCACGCACCGAGCAGCAGTGTCAGTGGTGCGGCGGCGAGCAACAACCGTGGCGGTGTCCTGACCATATACAACTTCCGTCGTTCACCTGTGCTGACAACGGAATTTGTACCGCATCCGGGCGCACGCACGTACTCAATCGGCTCCGCCGGGGGATAACCGACGCCGTATTTTCACCCGTCGGGGGAATGGTTGCCTTCCCGGACCGGCATACACGCGAGGCGTGTTCGCACGGCTCGGCGAGCACCCGGACCGGCGGAGCAGTGGCTTCCTCGCGGAGTTCGCGTTTCCGCGGAATTCTTCGGCGGTGTGGCCGCGGTTCACACCGGAACGCGTCCCCGAGGAAGTTTCAGAGTTGACTCGCGATGATCACGAACAGCGTGAGAATCCAACCGTTGATCAGTGTGAACAACAGGGCGAGTTTGTTGGTGACCAGACGGGGCATGACGGTACTCCCATTGTGCAGATCGAAACGATTTCCGCGTCCGGTATGAACCGCCGGACGAACGGGATTCGCCGCACGATGTGGCCCGTGGTGTCTCCCGGATGAATCAGTACGTCACGGATTCCCCGCGCGCGGGTGTGGGAGTCACGTGCCACATCGCGCCGGGTTTTCGTTCGTGCCGGACGTTTCGCCGCTCTCGTGGCCCTGACGACGTCGCTGCCCGCGCCGTCGCCGGCCGGGTCGGTCCCGAGATCCGTCCACACCGAATGTGTCGCACGATTCCCTCCCAACCACGATCTTCGAGTCCGTGGAACTCCACGGAACGGTTTCCCTGGGTCAGCGACGATCCCCTCGACTCGCCGCACGCGGTGCCGTCCGCCCGGAGCCGGCGGCACCACCACTCGTCCGATACGAGCCGTCCGGGGTCTTTCAGCGGAGTACCCACCGGTGAATTACCCGCCCGCGGTCGTTCGTCGTGGCTTTCCGCTTTCGCCGGCCGGGTCCGATCGGCCCCGGCCTCCGGGATTGGCCCCGCCCGGTGTGTCGTTGTCGATTCGCGATTCGTTACCGCACTGGTCACAGCCAGTCGTTCTTGCGGAATATCTTGAACAGCACCACGCAGCACACCATCATCACCAGCAGTGTCACGGGATAGCCGAACGCCCAATTCGTCTCCGGCATTCTGTCGAAGTTCATCCCGTATATGCCGGCGATCATGGTGGGGGTGGAGATGATCGCCACCCACGCGGAGATCTTGCGCATGTCGGTGTTCTGCTGCAGCGTGATCTTGGCGAGTGTCGCGTCGACCAGGGTCGTCAGCAGCTCGTCGAAGGATGCCACCCGTTCCGAGACGGTGGCGAGGTGGTCCTCGACGTCGCGGAAGTAGGACCGAACCTGATCGGCGACGTGCGGGGTGTACCCGCCCGCGAGCCGTTGCAGCGGCTGCGAAAGCGGCATGACCGCACGACGCAGCTGCATGACCTCGCGCTTCATCAGATAGATCTGTTCCGCGTCGATGCTGGTGCGCGGTGCGAAGACCTCGGTCTCGATCGAATCGATGTCGTCCTGGATCGACTCGGTGACCTCGAGGTAGCTGTCCACCACGTGGTCCGCGATACCGTGCACCACGGCCGACGGTCCCAGGGCCAACTGCTCGGGTGACTCTTCGAGCTCGGTCCGCACCCGGGTGAGCGCGGCCTGGCTGCCGTGTCGCACGGTGATCACGAAGTCCCGGCCGAGGAAGATCATGAGCTCGCCGCTCTTGACGATCTCACTGTTGGTGGCCCTGGCCCGGTCCGGTACGTACCGCACCGTTTTGAGCACCATGAACAGTGTCTCGTCGTAGCGTTCCAGCTTGGGGCGCTGGTGCGCGTGCACCGCGTCCTCCACGGCGAGCTCGTGCAGCCCGAAGGTGTCCGCGACTCCGTTGATGCGATCCTGCTCCGGCTCGTGCAGTCCGATCCAGACGAAGCCGTTCCGTCTGCTGCGGACCTCGGCCATCGCGTCCTCGTAGGACCATTCACCGGGCAATCGCTTGCCCTCGACATAAACGGCGCAGTCCACGACAGAGGCTGGGCGAGCCGTGACGGCCGAGACGTTTCGGGAACCGCGTTCACCGCGGCTGACGCGGTTACGCAACCCCAGATTGGGCAGACTTGGCACGGTGGACCTCCGGGCGGGATTTCGTGGCTGTTCCGTGACACCCGGATCCGGTGTCACGTCTGCGCATCCCCGCCCGTTCCGGTGGATCACCGGAGTCGGCCCGGTGGATCACCCGCGAACCGCGGCACGCCCCGAGCCGTGCCGACCGAATCGCTCGGCGGGGATGCGGCCGATACTGCACGGCAGTGCGCTGTCCGCACTGCTTGAGCCGCCGGCAGCGTCTGGCACGTATCCTCACCTCCGTTCGGTTCGACTACGAGTCCTGGGTCGGTGGCCGACCACCCGTGTATCCTACTCGCCGGTCGGCGGAGTGCCCGAACCGGTGTGCTCCGCGTGTTCACTTGACCGCCGGGCGCGCAACCGCTTCGGGCGGAGCGACGGTTCGACGCCGGTCCTCCCGGTTCCCGCCCGTATTGCATAGTGCGACGACCCGTCTTTTCGAGTGAAATTTGGAGGTTTCAGGGACGAGTGTCGATCAATGTGGTTACCCCCGTTGTTGGGCCGTGGTCGACAACATGTGTGCGCCAGCATCGCAACGTCCCCCGATAAGGGGTTTCTCAGGATTCGGGTCAGGCTTCGCGGGGCAGGCAGTTCCACTGCTCCAACAGCTCCGCCAGCCCCTCGGTGAGCGCATCGGATCGGTGCAGTGTGGCGAATGTCGCATGATCCGTCCACATCGCATCACTAGCGTCGTCACCTGGGGTGATGTTCGATTCTGTCACACGACAGGAGTAATCGACTATGTCGTACGTGCAGTGTGATCCCGCTCGCGTCAGTCGTCCCACCGCCGGGCCGATCGTCACCGACAGCCCCGTCTCCTCCGCGAGCTCACGCCGCAGGGCCGACTCGTCGTCCTCGCTCTCCTCGACCTTGCCGCCTGGAAGCGACCATTTCCCCTGACCAGGATCGTTGGCTCGTTTGATCAACAACAACCGGCCGTGCCGATCGTGTACCACCGCCCCCACGCAGCGGATCACCACGTTCCCGAAGTCCGTCATGGACACACAGGGTAGTGAATTCGATGCCGGTTCCCGCCCACTGACCCAAGTGCGCTAAAAACCTGCCGTACAGGCGATGAGTGCGGTACAACGGATCAGCAGGTGCCAGCACTAATACAGGTCAGATCAGACGGGGTGCGTGACAGTGAACATCAAGAAGATCCTCACCTGGGCCGGGATCGCGTTCCTGCTGTTTTTCCTCATCTCCGCGCCGAACGAGGCCAGTGATGTCGTCGACGGCATCCTCGACAGCCTGCGTCAGTCCGCGGAGGCGGTGATCACGTTCATGCGCAATCTGTTCCGCTGAGTGAGACGTTCTTCTCCGGGCGGGGCATCGGCCGAACGGCCACGCGACCGGTGAAGAGCCGCACAAGGGCACAGCCCGGCTCGGGGCCGTGACTGGCACTGTGAACACCGTGATCGGTCCCGGGCGGGAAAGTCGAACCACGCGAGGGTGGTGGCTATGTTCGCACCACGGGATCCGGACGAGTACCTACTGGAGACCGAGCGACGGGTTATCAGAGTGCGCAGGCACTGGGCCTGTCTCGTGTGGGACATCTTCGAGGCCGCCGGTTTGCTCGCGGGCTTCATGATGATCTCCTACCTGTTCCCCGGAGAGAACTGGCTGCTGCAGAACATCCTGTGGTACGCGGGTCTCTTCGTGCTGCTGCGATTCATCTACCAGGTGCTGGACTGGTACGTGGAGCGCATCGTGGTAACGGACAAACGATTCATGATCACCGAAGGCATCCTGATGACCTCGGTGCAGATGATGCCCGTGACCAAGGTCACCGATCTGACCTATTCCCGTAGCGTTCCCGGCCGGGTGTTCGGATACGGCACGCTGATCGTGGAGTCCGCCGGACAGATTCAGGCCCTCAACCGCATCGAGTACCTGCCCAACCCGGAAGATGTGTTCGACGCGATCTCCTCGCTCGTGTTCGGCGAGAAGAAGGCGCAGCAGGATCGTTTCTCGATGCTCAAGGCCCGGCGTGCCGCCGTCGGCAGGGGAAGGACCAAGGTCAAGACCGAGTAGCGCGGAACGCGGGGTGGTCCTTTCGGGGCTCCGCTGAGCCGGTTTCCGGGGCGACGGACGTCTGCCCCCGCGGCCGGGCTCGACAGCGCGGGCGACGCTCCAACAGTCCGAACCGTTCCGGTGCGACGTTGCCGCTCACGCTCCCGGGCCGGGAGAGTGATCGGACGGACCGTGTCGAACGGAACCCGTATCGGTCACACTGGGGGGCGTGCGAATCGACATGCACGTCCACTCCAGTGAATCCGACGGCACCGACACGCCCGCCGGTGTCGTGCGAACGGCGGTGGCGGCTGGACTGGACGTCGTTGCCCTGACCGATCACGACACCTCGGCGGGTTGGGCGGAAGCCGAGCAGGCGGTGCGCGAGTCCGACCCACCGGCGCTACGGCTGGTGCCCGGAGCGGAGCTCTCCTGCGAGAGCTCCGACGGGCGGGGCGGTACCGTCACCGTTCATCTGCTGGCGTATCTGTTCGACCCCGATTCGCCCGCGTTGCGGGACGAGCAGCTGCGATTGCGGGCGGAGCGTCGCGGACGCCTCGAACAGATGGCCCGGCGCATGGCCGACGACGGGTTCCCGGTCGATCCCGAGGCGCTGATGGCGGGGCTGCCGCCGGACTCACCGGGGGGACGCCCCCATCTGGCGCGGGCGCTCGTCGAGGGGGGCACCGTAAGCACCGTCAGCGAGGCCTTCGACAGGTACCTGGGTACCCACGCGCCTTACTACATGCCACGCACCGACACACCGGTCGAACGCGCCATCCGCATGATCGCCGATGCGGGCGGCACCACCGTGCTGGCACACCCCTTCGCGGTCACCCGGGGGCAGACGGTCACCGCCGAAGTGATCACCGAACTCGCGGGCCACGGCCTGCGTGGTGTGGAGGTCGAGCACCCCGACCACGACGAACCGGCCAGGCACCGGCTGCGCGAGCTCGTCGCCGAACTCGATCTGGTCCCCACCGGGGGCAGCGACTACCACGGTACGAACAAGAACATCCGGATAGGTAGCGAGAACACTCCGCCCGACTCGCTGGACCGACTGCTCGGCGACTGCACCGGAAGCAAGATCATCGGCTAGTAACGCTTCGTCGATCCACTTTCCCCACCGGCACGCGACCCGCCCAGGTCGTGGCGGCGGAGCGGCTGCGTAGTGTGGAACTCGTGCAGGAGCAACTCGCTTTCGACGGGATTCCGGAACGGCTCGTGCGGGTCACGCCTGCCAAGCTGACCACTTGGTCGTCCTGCCCCCGGCGGTACCGGTTCAACTACGTGGACCGTCCCCAACCGTCGCGGGGACCCGCGATGGCGCACACCACGCTGGGGGCGGTGCTGCACAACGCGCTGCGCGCCTACTACGAGCTGCCCTCCGAACAACGCACGGCCGCCCGCCTGCGCGAACTGATCAACCGGTACTGGAAATCCGACGGATTCGCCGGAGCGGAACAGTCGGCGGATTACCTGGCACGAGCCCTGGACTGGCTGAGCGACTACGTCGAGCGGGACCGCCTCCGGGGGGAGCCCGTGGGAGTCGAGAAGTGGGTCAGCGCTACGGTCGGTACGATCATCGTGCAGGGGCGAGTGGATCGCATCGACGAGCGCGACGGTGAACTGGTGATCGTCGACTACAAGGCGGGCAGGAAGCCTCCCGACGTCGACGCCGCGCGGAACTCGTTACCGCTCGCGCTGTACGCCCTGGCTACCCAGCGCATGCTGCACGCACCCTGCCCGCAGGTCGAGTTGCACCACCTCCGAACCTCGGAGATCGTGACATGGCGACACACCGCCGACTCGCTGGCCGAACACCGGCAACGAGCCGAACGGCTGGCCCGCGAATCCCGTGACGCGGCCACGTCGATCGCGGAAGGGGCCGATCCGGACCGGGTCTTTCCGGCACGGCCAGGTGCGCAGTGCGCGGGGTGTGAGTTCCGGCGGCATTGTCCGGAGGGAACGCGTGCCGTTCCCGAAACAGAGCCCTGGGCCCTGCTGGGGGAGTGAATCGTGCGACCGACCGGAGCCGACGAGGACGGAGCGATGCGGGCATCGGCTGACCGAGGTGCCGACGAAGTGACCACACGCCCGCGAATCGCCGCCGGACGCTACCGGGAAAACGCGGACCGAGCGACGGACGCCTTCCACATCGTCGACGGAGCCCGCCGACCAGGAGCTGTCGGCAGGGCGTTCCGTGGTTTGACGGGAGCGCTGACCGCTGGGCTGCTGGTGCTCGCGGTCGCTCTCGTCGGCGTGCAGCTCTGGGGGAGTGGCCTGGGAGGGGTTGGCCCCGGATGGCGGATGCTGTTGGGGCACGGTCTCGCCTCCGTCGCCGCGTTGCTGCTGCAGTTCGCGGCCGACAGGGGGAGCCGACCGGTGGCGGGGTGGTGCTCCCTCGCGGCCATGCTGGTAGTACTCGGAACCCTCACCTACTGGTGGTGGCTTTAGAACCCGCGGTACGGCTTGCCGGGGTGGTTGCGTAGCCGGCACGTGAGTCGGCGCCTTGCTTCGTTGGGCCGGCTCTTGAGTAGCGACCTACGCGGCGAGCGGTCCGGCCTCGCAATGCATCCGACTCACGCACCGGAGACACTCGCGCTGCTTACGCGGCATGATGGGAGGTCTGCGGCTTGGTTCACGTAACTGGCCGCTTGGCGGAACCTCTCGCACGGCTCTCGCTGCGGGTCCGGCGACATCGGGTAGGTACCTACACAACGTCGGCGGCGCGGCGATTTCGCGAGAAATTGACGGCGGCGTCGCCGCGCCGAAGAACACGGCGTCATCGGTAGGCGAAGACGGTGTCCCCGCGCTGTTCCAACACCACGTTTCCCACGGTCGCGACCCGGACGGGGGCCGTCGTGCTCTTCCGGTCGATCGGGATCTCGCCGAGCTTCTCACCCGCAGCGGAGTCGTGCACCGCCAGGCCACCCTCTACCGGAACCAGTAGATCCTCGGCCATCGCGGCGGGAGTTCCCAGGGTCTCGCGCACGGTCCAGCGCGGGCGCAGCGTGCTCTCGTCGAGCGCTATCGTATCCCGACCGGTGTACCAGTAGGTTCCCGCCGAGCCCGAGGTCGCTTCCACCCGCACGGCAGACCCCCGATCCGGGGTGGCGCCGAGACGGACGTCGTAACTCGCGCGGCGCTTTCCCGACATGTCGTAGATCACCAGCGTCGCGCTGTCCCGCAGCACCACGGCGACCCGCTCCCGGTTCACCGCCACCACGCCCGCTCGCTCACCGCCGAGCAGGGTGGTCATCACTTCCTCGGGCTGTTCGCCGTCCTCGGGATTGGCCCTGAGCACGGTCAACCGGTCCCTGGCCGAACCCGCGCACTCGGCGATGACCGCGACCCTGCGATCACCGACCGCGGTTGCCGAGTAATCGCAGTTCGGGCGGCTCAGGTTGTTGTCGGGGTTCTTGATGTCGGTGGGGGTGCCGTACTGCTGTGTACGGACCATGTCCGAGCGCCACGTCTCGAACAGTCGCTGTCCGGTGGCGGTCACGTAGCTTCCGTCGGACAGCAGCCGGGTTCCGAAGCCCACGTCGGAGTTGCGTTGCGGACCGCGTTCCCCGTCGGAACCGTGCAGTGTGGTCACGGCACTGCAGTGGTGTGCCGTGCGGTAAACCGCGATCGCGTTACCCCATTCGGACCCCACCGTGCACAGTTCCCGTTCCCGGCTGTAACGCCACCGGATCTCACCGGTGGCGGGGTCACGGCCAACCACAGCACCGTCGTTCCCCGTCACCACGGCCGGTCCCGCGACCACGGGGTGAGGGGTCGCCGAACTCGGCGCCCGCCATACCGGGTTCAGATCCTCCGGCACGGTTCTCGCGCTCGGCACCGGCTCGATCGGTCGGTCGGCGGTGTGCAGCTCGGTCGCGCGGGCCGAGCTGAACCACCAGAGCGTTCCGGCGCCGCTCAGTACCGCGACGGTGAGCAACAGCGTCACGGCGATGTCGCTCTTCGTGCGCCGTTCGGGCCGTACCACGTCGCTCCCGGTTGCTCGCTGTTACGACAGTTCCGTCCCCTCGAGACTAGTAGGACGTCGCCGGTTCGGTTCTCGCGGTGCACGATCGCCCGCGAGACCGCCAGTGGGCACCCGCCGCCGAGTTGATTCCCGCGGTTGTGGGCCCCGGGATCCCCGCGGCGGGTTCGTGGTGCGCAGCGGGCTCAGTGCCCTGAGGAACCCGCCACCTCCTCGGTGCGGCTCTTCGCCGGGGAACCGCGTCGCGTCCGGTTGCGCCTGCGCGCCGGTCGCTGCGAGTTCTGCTGTCCACCGTCCGCGTCGGAGGTGGACTCGGACTGGTTCACCGTCTCGTCGACCGGCTTGCCTCCCCGCGTACGACGCCGCTTCCGCCGTGCGGGCCGGTTCCCGGCATCGTCGTTGCTCTCGGCGCGGGCCGCTTGCTTCTCGGGCCGTCCCGAGCCGCGCTTCCTGCTCTTGCCCCGGTTGCCCTTGCCGCCGTCGTTCTCCTCCTCCTCGGACCCCAGACCGGTCCTGGTGCGCATCGACAGCGGCAGCCTGCCGCCCGCGTCGGAGGGAATGTCGAGATCCTCGAACAGGTGGGCCGAGGTGGAGTAGGTCTCCACGGGCTGGGGCATGTTCAACCCGAGCTCAGTGTTGATCAGCTGCCAGCGGCTCTCCTCGTCCCAGTCCACCAGCGTTACGGCCACCCCGGTGCGTCCGGCACGGCCGGTACGCCCGATCCGGTGCACGTAGGTCTTCTCGTCCTCGGGGCACTGCAGGTTGATCACGTGGGTCACGCCCGCGACGTCGATCCCGCGCGCGGCGACGTCGGTCGCCACCAGGATGTCGATCTTTCCGCTCCGGAACGCACGCAGTGCCTTCTCCCTGGCGGTCTGCCCGAGATCACCATGTACCGAACCCGCGGCGAAACCCCGTTCGACGAGCTCGTCCGTCAGTTTCTGGGCCGAGCGCTTGGTGCGGCTGAAGATCATCGTCAGTCCGCGGTCGCGGGCCTGCAGCGTGCGAGCCAGCAGCTCCGGTTTGTCCATCGCGTGCGCTCGGTAGACGAACTGGTGGGTCCGTTCGTGTACCGCGCTCTCGTCGGCCTGCTCGGCCCGGATCTGGGTCGGCTGGTGCAGGAAGTCGCGAGCGAGTTTGATGATCGCGTCGGGCATCGTTGCGGAGAACAGCATCGTCTGACGCTGCTCGGGGACCATGCTCAGAATCCGCTCGATGTCGGGCAGAAAACCCAGGTCGAGCATCTCGTCGGCCTCGTCGAGCACCAGGGTCTCGACCTTGCCGAGAACGAGATGTTTCTGCTCGGCGAGGTCCAGCAGTCTGCCCGGGGTGCCGATGACCACGTCCACGCCCGCTCGCAGCCCTTCGATCTGCGGTTCGTAGGGCCTGCCGCCGTAGACCGCGAGACTGCGCACCCCCAGATAGCTCGCTGCCGCTTCCAGGTCACGTGTGACCTGCATGCACAGTTCCCTGGTGGGAACCACGACCAGTGCCTGCGGTGTTCCGTCGCCGGGCAGCCGCATCCGTTGCAGCAGGGGAACGCCGAACCCGAGGGTCTTGCCCATACCCGTTCGGGCCTGCCCGATCAGGTCCGCTCCACGCAGCGCCAGCGGCAGGGTCATCTCCTGGATCGTGAAGGTGCGTTCGATACCCGCTTCGCGCAGCGCACGCGTGATCTCCTCGTTCGCCCCCAACTCGGCGAAAGTGGGGCTGTTCGCGTTGACCGCCGCTTCCGGTTGCGTCGCTTCCCGCTGTTCGGTTGACCCCTGCTGCTCAGCAGCGGCCCCCGCACCGGAGTGATCGGGTTCGGTCACCTCGTCGCTGTTTGTCAGAATAATCGCCTCTCTCGTTCTCGCTCACACCGTGTTTCCGCAGGCTGTCGTTCCGATGCCTCGGCGTACCGACGGGTGGCGATATCGGTTTGTGACCACACTCGGGCTCGGGGGTCGGGACGAGGGCCGTCTTCGACCGCACGATTCCCGGCTCCTGCCCTGCCGAGGTGGCGAACTGTGTCGGCGCCCGGTCCGCCTCGGCCCGTCGACCCGTACGCGCCGCGCGTGTCACGGAGTGCGAGCGATCTCCGCTCGCTCTCACGTGGCCGCGTTCGCCGAGCCGTGATCGGGCCGTGTGCCCGGTGTCCCACCGGCACATCGGGCGGTGGCTGCCCACTTCGGTCCTGTAGCGAGGTGGTGGTGTCCGTGCGCGAAGTGCTCCGTCGGTCGGGCCGATAACCTCGGACCCCTGCCACCGGTGTACTGCCAACCGGGGTGGTCCACCGACGAGCGCCGTCCTCGGTCGCTCGCGGGATCGGCTGCCGCCGTCACGGTCTCCGCCTGACGCCAATAAACCTCCCTTCCCGGGAGCCTACCCGTTTTCCCATACCCTGCGGGCTCCGGATGGCGAACGCCACCTCTTGCGTAATCGGCGTGGATGCGTTAAAGGACGTTGGAGTTCTCTTGTCGTCCCAGGTCAGGAGGGGGTCGGGATCGGCGCTGCTCCCGACACGGCGGAAACCGTTCCGTAATCCCGCGTCCCGGGTGGGAGCGGTACGCTCGCGGCATGAGCGAGGCTGAGCACAGCGTTGTGGCTTCCGGAGTGGCGGACTCCGAGGATGCGGCGGAGTCCGAAGAGCCGCATGCCGAGTACAACGAAGGGGTGAAGGATCTGCTCGGCGCGTTGGCCTACGGTGAGCTCTCCGCCTTCGACAGGCTGGCCGAGGACTCCAGGGAGGCGCCCACCCTGACGGGTCGAGCGGCGCTGGCGAGCATGGCCGCCGCCGAGATGGGGCACTTCCGGTTGCTGGAGGAACGGCTCGCGGACAGGGGCGTCGCGGTCGAGGACGCGATGCGTCCGTTCGCGAGTTCCTTCGACGCGTTCAACGCCTCGACCGCACCGCACTCCTGGTTGGAGTCGTTGGTGAAGGCCTATGTCGGGGACGGGCTGGCAGCCGATTTCTACCGCGAGGTCGCCAACTGGCTCGACGAGGAGACCCGTGATCTGGTGCTGACGGTGTTGTCGGACACCGGGCACTCGGCCTTCGCGGAGCGCGAGGTCTCGGCCGCCTGCGCCGAGGACGAGACGTTGCGGGACAAACTGACCCTCTGGGGCCGCAGGCTGCTGGGGGAAGCGGTGACGAACGCGCAGTGGGTCGTGGCCGAGCGGGACGCGCTCGCCGAACTGATCATCAGGGGGTCGGGGGACCTCGCGGGGATCGGCTCGTTGTTCCGCAGGTTGCAGAACAACCACAACAAGCGGATGTCCCGGCTCGGGTTGGGTTGATCGTCCGACCGGGTGCGGAGGCTGACTGGCTGCGGGGTCTGACCGGGTGCGGGGATAGCGGAGCCGGTCTCCGGCACCGTGCCGTGTTCGTTCGGAACCCTCCGGTGGTGCCGGTGCCCGCATACCGTGCGGTTCCGCCGCGCGTCCGAGACGATCCGCGCCGGGGATCGTTCCGCCTCGTGCCCGGTCGAGCAGATAGTCTGTGGTCAACGCGGTAGACAGCTATGAGTGCACAGCTACGACAGGAGGCAGTGACGTGGAGGTCAAGGTCGGCGTCGAGGGCTCGCGCGAGCTCACGCTGAACAGTGGTCAGTCCCAGGAGGAAGTCGAGAAGCTGGTTTCCGAGGCGCTGGGCAGCACCGAGGGGAACCTGCGGATCGACGACGAGAAGGGCACGCGCTACATCGTGCCCAGCGCCAAGATCACGTACGTCGAGATCGGTGCTTCGGAGACCCACCGCGTCGGTTTCGGAGTGGGTTGATCCGGCCAGTGCCGGTGTGAACGTCGACAGCCGGTGCGTCGCGGTCGCGACGCACCGGCGTGCTCGAATGCTCTCCCGGTCTCCCGACGAGCCGTGCCGTCCCGGTCGGACCGCTTCCCGACGGGCCCCGTCGGGAAGCGGCGCCGTTCAGTCCGTCTCGCCGAGCTCGACCAGCTCCGAGTCGATCGGGAACGGTGGGCGTCCCAGTCCGGTGATGCGATAGCGGTTCCACGGGTCCGGGTCGGAAAGCGTGGCCACGGCATCGCCGTGCGGGGTGCGCAGCACGACCTCTGCCTTGCGGCCGTCCACGAGCTCGTCCAGCTCGCTGCCAGCCGTCGCGCGGCCGTACCAGTGGAACCTTCCGTCGATGGGCTGGAAGTTGCCCCGCAGCACCACCTCCACGTCGGCCTCTCGTTCGGCGGTGAAGACCACGGCGGAGCCGTGGTAGTCGTCGTCACCGTGTTCGTCGTCGCGCGGTGGTTCGTCGACCCGCTGTGCCATCTGATCGCCCTTCGTTCCCTTGGCTCGAACCGGTGGTTGGGCCTGTCCGGTTCCCGTGTCGCCCTCCGATGACGGTCGCGCCGTCCACCGGGCGGTGGCCGTTCGATCCCGCGGCCGCCACGGGGGCGGTCGGTGGGAGTTTTCGCCCGTGGAGTTCCGCCAGGTGATTTCCGCTCGGTGAGCACCCGTCGAGTGCGCGCGGGAGATCCCGGTCAGTCCGCGTCGTCCTCGACGACCCGCAGGTGCGGGACGATCTCCAGTGGTTCGTCCGGGTCGATGACGATGCCCCCCGCGCGCAGCACCCCGTCGATGGCGAACCAGATGATCTTCGTCAGGTACTCGGTGAGGTCGTCCCTGCTCATCGAGTGTCGGTCCAGCCACCAGTCACCGCTGGCCTGCACCATTCCGACGAGACCGTGACTCCATGCCTCCACGCCGCCCGAATCCAGTTCCAGGCTGCGCATGTACTCGCCCAGTAGCCGGGAGAGCGAGTTGGCTATCACCGTCTTCTCGGTGGTGACGGGATCGGTCTGTACCGGCCTGTCGGCGAAGTTGCGTCGTACGACGAAGCGGTACAGCTCCGGGTACTCCTCGATGACCCCCAGATAGGTGCCGATGATTCGGCGGATCCGTTCGCGGGCGCTGCCCTCCTGTCGCAGGGTCGGGCTGATCCGCTCCATGAGCAGGTTCGTTCCCCACTCGCCGACGGCGAGGTACAGATCGCTCTTGTCGCTGAAGTGTCGGTACAGCACGGGCTTGCTCACCCCCGCCTCGGCGGCGATGTCGTCCATGCCGACTTCAGCCCCGCAGCTGCCGATGGCCCGCACGGCTGCCTCGACGAACTCGGCTCGCCTGGCCTGCCGGTGTCCGCGCCAGCGTTCCCTGCGGGCGTCGCCGTGTCCCGTTGACTGCTTGGCCTTGACAGGCCGGGAGATCTGGCTCACGCTACCCAAGGTAGCTGTTACTTGCCGTAACACGCAATTGTCCGCAGGGTTTCCCTCCGAAAGGTGACCAGCGATCATGACCAAGGCTCTCCAGGTCAACGACAGGGAAAAGACGGCTTCCCGATTACTCAAGTCATCGGCCAAGAACAGCTACGACCCCGAGGTCGACATCGACTGGGACGCGCCACTGGCGCAGGATCAGCCCTACATCCCCTTCCACCGCAGCACGCTCTACGGCACTCGGCTCTGGGATCGGCTCACCGAGCAGCAGCGCGTCGAACTCACCAAGCACGAGTTCGCCAGCATCGCCTCGAACGGTCTCTGGTTCGAGGTGCTGCTGATGCAGATGCTGCTCAAGGACTTCTACAACCGGGACCCGCGCACCAATCACGCCCAGTACGCGTTGACCGAGGTGGCCGACGAGTGCAGGCACTCCACCATGTTCGCCAAGGCCTGCGACCGCATCGGCGCCCCCGCGTACGGGCCGGTCCGGATCCTGCACGCCGGGGGGCGGGTGCTGCCCGCCATTCTGAAGGGCCCTTCGGCCTATGCCTCCATCCTGGTCGCGGAGGAGATCCTGGACCGGGTGCAGCGCGACCAGATGTACGACGAGGCGGTGCAGCCGTTGGTGCGGATGGTCAACCGTATCCACGTGATGGAGGAGGCGCGGCACGTCACCTTCGCCCGGGAGGAGGTCACCCGAGGGATGCGGGAGTGCAACGCCGCCCAGCGCGCCTACCACCAGTTCATGACGGCGCTGGTCGGGTTCTGCATCGTCAAGGCGCTGATCAATCCCAGGATCTACAAGTCGGTCGGGCTGCGCCCCAGGGACGCCTACGCGGCTGCCATGGCCAACCCGAACTGGCGCGAGACCGTGCGCTGGAGCGGTGAGAAGATCATGTCGTTTCTGGACGAGGTCGGCCTGATCGGCAAACCCGGGATGGCCCTGTGGCGGAAGGCTGGACTGATCCGTTGACAGCACAACAACTCGAACAGGGAACACGGCTGCTGCGTACTTCCGACGGTACGCGCCTCGCGGTCGACGAGAGCGGCAGCCCGGACGCGCCGGTCACGGTTGTGCTGATACACGGCTGGACACTCACCCGGCACACCTGGGACCGGGTGACCGACCGGTTGCCCGCGGCTCTCGGGAGCCCGGTCCGGATCGTGCGGTTCGACCACCGTGGGCACGGTGACTCGGATCCCTCGCCCGAGGGAACGGCGACCATCGCGCAGTGCGCCGACGACCTCGCCGAGGTGATAGCTGATCGGGTTCCGGAGGGACCGATCGTGCTGGCCGGTCACTCCATGGGAGGCATGACCATCATGGCGCTCGCGGAGCGGCATCCGCGGCTGTTGGCGGAGCGTGTCACCGGTGTGGCGCTGGTGGCCACTTCCAGCGGTGGGCTCTCGGCCCCAGGGCTGCGGCTGCCGGACCCGCTCGCCAGGGTGTTCAACGCGGGGGAGCGAAAGCTGCGAGCCGTGCTGGCTCGTTCGTCCGCGCGCAGGGTCAGCCCACGTTCGGGGTGGATGCGCCCCGGGTTGCGCTGGTTGCTGTTCGGCAGCGGTCCCGCCGCGGCCGATGTCGCCGAGAGCGCGGAGTGGGTGGCCGGTTGTCATCCGGCCAGTTTCGCCGGTTTCCGGCAGTCCCTGGCCGAACACGAACGGGGAGCCGCGCTGGCAGGACTGCCCGCGGTGCCGACCGTGATCCTGGCCGGGCTGTCCGACAGGCTGTGTCCGCTGCCGCACGCTCGTCGCATGTCGGAGCGACTGCCCGAAGCGGGGTTCTACCTCTACGGCGGTGCCGGGCACATGCTCCCGATGGAGCGGGCCGACGAGGTCACCGACCGCATCGCCGACGTCACGCGATCCGTGCCGGGCTGATCCGCACCGGACGGTTCCCACGGTTTCCCGCCCGCCCGAGAGCACCGAGAAGCCGGGCGGTTCACCGCCCCGCCGCGGTCGTGATCGGGTGATTCCGGTCCGACGTTCGGTACGGTGGCCAACGGCGGTACCCGTCGGTGGGGCGACCCGTCCCTCGGTTCGAGCAGCGGGTCGCCCCACCGTTCGGACGGAACCAACCGGCTGAAAGGACTTCCGTGGGACAGCACACCAGCGGTACTCATCATCACGGCTACGTCGAGGACGCACCGTTGAACCAGGCGATGTCCGCTCACGAGCGGTTGTCCCGGCTCGACGCCGTGGAGATCCTGCACACTCCGGACGAGGTGGCGCAGTGGTTGGCCAGCACGCTGCGCGCCGCGATGGGTAAATCCGAGGAGGAGGTCGCGTTCAAGGACGAGTGGGACCAGTGGGTCAAATACGCCCATTCGGGCGAGACCATCACCACCGGCCTGCTGCGCGGCCCCACCATCAGCGCCGTGTCCGTTCCCGAGGCGGAGTGTCGTTGCGCGTCCACCCCGTTGGTGCCGGTCGGGGGTAAGAAGCGCAGTCGGTGACAACGGCCGTGGTGTGTGGGGAGCCACCGGGCGCTGTTCCGCTGACCCGGTACCCCACCACACGCTCCCGGCGGCGGACCTCGGTCACCCCTGTTGCAGCGGGAAGCCCGCCAGCCCCTTCCACGCCAGGGTGGACATCAGGTGCACGGCCTCTTCCCTGGAGATGGAGCTGTTCGAGTCCAGCCAGTCGCGGGCCGTCACCTGGCTGAGGCCGACCAGCCCGACGGCCAGCAGCCGCGCCCGTTCGTTGTCCAGTCCCGCGTCGGCGGTGACTGCCTCGGCCACCGCGTCTATGCACCCGGAGGAGGCCTTCTCGACCGCCCGTTCCACCGCGGGTTCACCGCGCAGGTCCGATTCGAAGACCAGTCTGAAAGCCTGATCGTCCCGGTCGACGAACTCGTAGAGCGCCGCTACCGAGGCGCGCACCCGCTGCTTGTTCTCGGAGTTGGACTCGATGGCTTCCCTGACCCGATTGACCAGCTCGGCACCGTGGGTCTCCAGCAGCGCGAGGTAGAGCTCCAGCTTGCCGGGGAAGTGCTGGTACAACACCGGTTTGCTCACGCCCGCGCGTTCGGCGATGTCGTCCATCGCCGCCGCGTGGTAGCCGTTGTTGACGAACACTTCCTGAGCCGCGGAGAGCAGCTGGGCCCGCCGCGCGTCGCGCGGAAGCCGCACCCCCCGAGCGGGCTGATCGGTGCTCTGCTGCGCGGTCTCGGTCATTTGAAAGCCTCCACCGAAGGATGTCGACCCGGCGGTCGTGTGCGTGTCGGGCTCCCCAACTTTACTTGTCGGTAGAGCGATTGTGCCGGTTACCTGATCGGCTTACCCGTGCTACGGGCCCCTCGAATCCACGAGGGAAAGCGTAGGTTCCCGCTGTTGAGCAGTGAATCATCGCGGGCAACCTGGCACGGCGACCGCGTCGCCGTGCCAACGGTTCGTCACTCTCCGGGCCCGGAACACGCCGAGGCACGCCGAATGTCCCGGCTTCGCAGGTCAACTCGCATAGTGTGGCAACCTGAACGGGGCAAGTACGAGTCCGGGATCCGGTGGTGGTCCGGCCACGTCGGAACGGGTGATCGTGGCTGTTCGATACCCGGTCCCGCGGCGGAGGCCGAAGGGATCACCGAGTGGTCACCTCGACGAACGAGGTAACGAAGTTCTACTAGGAGTTCATTGAGATCCGGGAAAGGTGGGCGGCACAGGGGGGACCCCCTGGCGGCGTCCTGGCAACCGCGGCCGGAAGAGGACACCGCGGGCGATGGGTCCCGCCGCAGGGGAGGCAGCCGCCGCGCTCGTCGCGGATGGTCTCGCTACGGCTGGGGGGTCTACGCGATTCCCGTACTGCTGGTGCTGACCGTTTTCGCGGTGCTGCGGGTTCCCGGAGACGATTCGGATCAGGACCGGCGAGCGGAGTCGGCGGGGAGCTCTTCCTCCGACGACAAGGCCGCCGTCGTCACCGAGGGGAACAAGAGCCGGGAGTACCCCGACGACATTCACTCCGCGAAGTTGCCACCGGGAGCGCCGGTACCGAAACAGGGAAGTGGAACGTTCCGGGTCGTGCCGGGCAGCACCGGTCCGGCCGGTTCGGGCGAGTTGTACCGCTACGCCGTCGAGATCGAGCAGGGAGTCCGGCTCACCGAGGGCAGCGACTCCTTCGGACGGCTGGTGCAGCAGACCATGTCCGATCCGCGTGGCTGGACCAACCCCAGCGGCGGCGACATCTCGGTGCAGCGGGTCGGACCGGACGGTCCCGAGCCCGATTTCCGGGTGACCCTGGTCAGCCGGAACACCGCGCGCGAGGTGTGTGGCTACGGGAACGGGCTGCCCTACGACTCCTCCTGCCACATCGAGGGTCGGGCCTACATCAGCGCCGCGCGCTGGGTCCGGGGCGCGATCGCGTTCGACGGGGACATCGGCAGTTACCGGCGCTACGTCATCAACCACGAGGTCGGTCACTTCTTCGGCAACGGTCACGTCCCCTGCGGCGCGCAGGGCGAACTCGCCCCGGTGATGATGCAGCAGACCTTCAGTGTCTCCAACGACGTGCTGCACCGGCTCAACGAACGGGTTTCGCAGGGCACCGAGATTCCCGCCAACGGCTTCGTGTGCAAACCGAACGCGTGGCCCTTCCCGCTGGGGAACAATTCGAATTGAGCCCGCGTTGGTATCCCGGGCGGGAGCTCGGTCGTGGGCGCTTCCGTGGTCCGCCGCGGTGTGTGAATCCCGGCGTGAATCCCGACGTGAATCCCGACGTGAATCTGGCGTGATTCCGGCGTGGGTACCGGGAGCCATCGGTCCCGGAATCGTCCGTCGACGCCCCGAGTCGTCCCAATTCCTGGGAACGGTTTGGGGGCGGGAAGACCATCGGCCAGGCTTGCGTTACACGGAGCGGTGGCGCGGTTGGTACCGGCCGGGAGCTTCCGGGACGAGACAACCGCCGAACGGACACGGCCGTACGGCACCGTACATCCAGGCAACGGAGGAGGAGCTGGGAGATGACCGGCAACACATCCCCACAGGGCTCCGACGGCGGCGGGACCACGCTCCCGCCGTTGGTGGAGCCCGCCGCGGAACTGACGAAGGACGAGGTGGCGCGCTACAGCCGTCATCTGATCATCCCGGACGTCGGGATGGTGGGGCAGAAGCGGCTCAAGAACGCCAAGGTGCTGGTTATCGGAGCGGGCGGTCTCGGCAGCCCCGCCCTGCTGTATCTCGCCGCCGCCGGGGTGGGCACGCTGGGCGTCGTGGAGTTCGACGAGGTCGACGAGTCGAACCTGCACCGCCAGATCATCCACGGCCAGTCCGACCTCGGGCGTTCCAAGGCCGAGTCGGCGCGTGACTCCATCGCCGAGGTCAACCCGTTCGTGCGGGTCAACCTGCACCAGACCAACCTGACCTCCGACAACGCGCTCGAGATCTTCGACGACTACGACCTGATCCTGGACGGCACCGACAACTTCGCGACGCGTTACCTGGTCAACGACGCGGCGGTGCTGCAGGGCAAGCCCTACGTGTGGGGCTCGATCTTCCGCTTCGAGGGCCAGGCCAGCGTGTTCTGGGAGGCCTACGGCCCGAACTACCGTGACCTCTACCCCGAACCGCCGCCGCCCGGGATGGTGCCCTCCTGCGCCGAGGGCGGTGTGCTGGGCGTGCTGTGCGCCTCCATCGGCTCGATCATGGTCAACGAGGCCATCAAGCTCATCACCGGTATCGGTGAGACCCTGCTCGGTAGGTTGATGATCTACGACGCGCTGGAGATGAGCTACCGCACGGTCAAGATCCGCAAGGACCCGAACGCGGACAAGGTCACCGAGCTGATCGACTACGAGACCTTCTGCGGAGTGGTCTCCGACGACGCGCAGCAGGCCGCCGCGGACAGCACGATCACGCCCCAGGAGCTCAAGGACAAGTTCGACTCCGAGCAGAAGTTCGAGTTGATCGACGTCCGGGAGCCGCACGAGTATGACATCGTGCACATCGAGGGGTCCAAGCTCATCCCGAAGGACCGGATCATGTCCGGTGAGGCACTGGCCGAGCTGCCGCAGGATCGCCAGATCGTGTTGCACTGCAAGTCCGGCGGACGTTCGGCCGAGGCGCTGTCGGCACTGCACAAGGCGGGCTTCTCCGACGCCGTGCATGTCGGTGGCGGGGTGCTCGGATGGGCCAATCAGGTGGATCAGAGCCTCCCGACGTATTGAGGAGTCCGCGGTACGGCTTGCCGGGGTGCTTCCGTGGCGGAACCTCTCGCACGGCTCTCGCTGCGGGTGCCCCGACATCGGGTAGGTACTACACAACGTCGGGCCTTCCTCGCGAGAGTCGCACGGGAGAACCCGCGGGTTTCTTGGGCTGCGTGCGTGGTGGGAGTTCGGCTCGCGGGAGTGGTGGGAGTGCGGCCCCGTGCCGTCCCACCGCCCGGCGATTTCGCGAGAAATCGACACCGCGCGGACCCCGCTCCGGAAGTGGGGACGGGGCCGGGCTTCCACATCGGGACCGCGGCACCCCGGCGCGTCGGTTTGATCGTGTCGAATCGCGCGGTTGATCGGAGCGTCTGCGACCGTGCGAATTCGAGTACGGGTAGCGTTTGGCGCGTGAGTGCTACGGCCGAGCCACCTCCCACGCACGTGCGTGCCGCCTTCGGCGCGCCGGGGGAGGACGTCGAACTGCTCGAGGGTGGTCTCGCCTGGCGTTGCGGCGCCGACGGGGACGTGCTGATCAAGCCCGCCACGGACACCGCCGAGGCGGCCTGGGTGGCGCAGGCACTGGACACGCTCGATCCGGAGGAGACGCGGGTCGCGCGGCCGCTGCGGTCCACCGACGGCAGGTGGGTCGTTTCCGGCTGGTCGGCGTGCCGTGACATGGCGGGACGACCAGAGCCGCGACACGACGAGGTCATCGCCATGTCGCTGCGGTTGCACAGCGCGAGCAGTGTGCTCGACAGACCCAGGATGGTGGACTCCAGGCAGGACATCTATGCCATCGCCGACCGGATGGCCTGGGGCGAGACCTACGTGTCGTTGTCACCGGAGAAGGGCGGACGGCTGTTCGACGTGCTGGCGGCCTCCCGCCGGAGCGTTTCGCTGCGGCCGCAGGTGGTGCACGGCGACCTATTCGGAAACGTGTTGTTCTCCGGCAACGCGCCCCCGGGGCTGATCGATTTCGTGCCCTACTGGCGTCCCCCGGAGTGGGCCGCCGCCGTGGTGGTGATCGACGCGATGGCCTGGGGAGGCTCCGATCCGGCCATAGTGGAGCGCTGGTCCCATCTGTCCGAGTGGCCGCAGATGCTGTTGCGGGCGTTGCTGTTCCGGCTGGCGCTGCACGCGCTGCATCCGAGGGCGACGACGACCTCCCTCGGGGGGCTGGAAACCGCCTCGCAGACCGTACTGGAAGTGCTCTAGGAGAGCACGGGAAGCCACCGGCAGTGACGTGCGAGGATGTGGGTGTGGACTCGACCGCACCGGAGCCGTTGCGCGGCTTTACCGTGGGTATAACCGCGGAACGCAAGGCTGACGAACTGGCGTCGTTGCTGACCAGGCGGGGTGCGCGGGTGGTGCACGCTCCCGCGATGCACACCGTACCGCTGCCGCAGGACGGCGAGCTGGCCGCTTCCACCCGCGAAGTGCTGGCAGGCGACGTGGATTTCGTGGTCGCCTCCACCGGCATGGGGTTCCGGGGTTGGATGGATGCCGCGGACGAGACGGGCAGCGGCGAGGCGCTCCGTCGTCATCTCGCCACCGCGACGCTGCTGGCACGGGGATCGAAGGCGACCGGAGCCATCCACGGTGCCGGGCTGCGGACCGAGTGGAGTGCGCCTTCGGAGGAGTCCGCCGAGGTGCTGCGGTACCTGCTGGACCACGAGCTCGGCGGCAGACGCGTGGTGGTGCAGGTGCACGGTGATCCCATGCTTTCGTTCCGGCAACGCCTCACCGAAGCGGGTGCCGAGGTGATTCCGGTGATGGTCTACCGCTGGACCGACCCGCTGGAACCGCACAAGCTCGACGACCTGATCGACCGCACCGTCGCCGGTGAAGTGCACGCCCTGACGTTCACCAGCGCTCCGGCCGCCGCCAACCTGCTGACCAGAGCCGAGCGTGACGGCCGCTTCGAATCGCTGCGAACCGCCGTGCTCGACGGTGTGCTGCTGGGATGTGTCGGCCCGGTCACGGCCGCCCCGGTGGAGAAGGCAGGATTGCCCTACGTGACACCGGAACGCTCCAGGACGAGTTCGTTGGTGAGGCTGCTGGCCGAACGCCTGTCCAGCGGTTCCTGACCGTTTCCTCGGGGGTGGCAGTTCCTTCGCCCGTGACGGGGCCTTCGCCCGCGGTGGGGCCTTCGCTCGTGGTTGGCGGGTCGATCGCGACCGGTCTACTGCTCCGACGCGGGTTCCCATCGATAGCGGCGCATGTCGACCCTGCCGTTGTCGGCGAGAACCCCCTCGGCCCGCAGCTCCGCGAGCTGTCGGTGCCGCAACTGCTCGGCCACCGTTCCGTTCGAGCGCAGTACGCGGTGCCAGGGAAGGTCGGCACCGTCCTCGGCCAGGATTCGTCCCACCAGCCGCGCCGAACGTATTCCGGCGTGTCGGGCCACGTCGCCGTAGCCGAGCACTCTCCCGGTGGGGATCCCGGCGACCACCTCCCGCACCCGCTCCCACGTCCGCTCGTCCATCCGGCCAGTCTCGCACGGGAACCGGTGATGTCCGCGACACGCTCGTGACCAGGTTCGCTGGGCGGTAGCTCCCACATGGTTACATCGAAGAGTGGCGACATTCTCCGCACCGACTCTCGTGCGCTCCGCCGCTCCGGCGGTCGAGCAGTGTGACTGGTCCGAGGCGGGACGTCGTGCGTTGCGGCACGAGGACGGTTTCCTGCGTGTTCTCGGCGGTCCCGGAACGGGGAAGACGACCCTACTGGCCGAAGTGGTCGTCGATCGGTTGGCGAGCGGCCGGGCCGACGCCGACAACACCCTCGTGCTGGCATCGAACCGCACCAACGCGGCGTTGCTGCGCAGTGCCATCAACAGTAGGTTGCTGTCCGCCGGAGTCGACATCAGCACCGGCGGGGGGCAGTTGGTACGCACCGTGCACTCCTATGCGTACGGTGTGCTGCGGTTGCTGGCGGCACGCGACGGGAAGCCGCAACCGAAGCTGCTCAACGGCCCCGAGCAGGACCTGTGGATTCGTGAACTCCTCGCCGGTGACATCGAGGACCAGGTCGACCACTGGCCGGATTCGTTGCGTGCCGCGCTGGGTACCGAGGGTTTCGTCGGTGAGCTCAGGGATCTGCTGCTGCGTGCCGCCGAACGCGGTGTCGGGCCGGATCGGTTGGTTCGGCTCGGCAGGCACCACGAACGTCCCGAGTGGGTGGCCGCCGGTGTTTTCGGTGCGCAGTACGAACGTGTGCGGCAACTCGCAGGTGCTTCCGGTGAGACCGCCGCTCCGCTGGACGCGGCGGAACTGGTCTCCACCGCGCTGCTCGCGCTCGACAACGATCCCGACCTGCTGCGTACCGAACGGGCCAGGGTGCGGCACCTGCTGGTCGACGACGCGCAGAACCTGGACCCCCAGCAGTACCGACTCTGCCGCCGTGTCGGTGATACCGCCGCGGAGTTCCTGCTGGTCGGTGACCCGGATCAGGCGGTGTTCTCCTTCCGCGGCGCCGATCCGCGCTGTCTGTCCGAAGCCGACCCCGACGGTGACCGGACCAGCGTGCTCACCACCGGTCACCGCATGTCGCGACGTATCCGCACCGCCGTCCGAAGGCTGTTGACGAGGCTGCCGGGCGCGGGTGAGCAGCGCGGGCTGACGGGGCCGGAATCCGCCGAGACCACCGATGGCGCGGAACCGGACGGTGCCGAGCCCGACTCCGGCGGTTCGGTGCGGGTACGACTGCTGGCGTCCCAGGCGCAGCAGGCCGCGTGGGTGGCGGACCAGCTTCGCCGTGCCCACCTGCTGCGGGGAGTCGCGTGGTCGGACATGGCCGTCATCGTCAAGTCCACCGGACTGTCGCTGCCGGTGCTGCGCAGAGCGCTGCTGGCCGCCGGCGTGCCGCTGGTACTCGACGACGAGGAACTGCCGCTCGCCCAGCGTCCCACCGTGCGGCCGTTGCTCACCCTGCTGCGCTGTGCCGCGCGTCCATCCGATCTGGACTCGGAGACCGCGGAGTACCTGCTGGGCTCGATACTGGGCGGGGCCGATTCGCTCGCGCTGCGCCGGTTGCGCCGGGGTCTGCGCAGGCTGGACCAGGCCGCCGGCAACGACCGTCCCAGCGGGGAGCTGCTGGTCGAGGCGCTGTGGCAACGGGACGCGCTCACCGCGCTGCGGGACGTCGCCGCCGAGCCCGCCCGAAGAGTGGCAGCGTTGCTGGCATCGGCGACCCGCTCCTGCCAGGATCGGCGCAGCGTCGAGGAAACACTCTGGGAGGTGTGGCGCGAGAGCGGAGTGGAACGGACCCTGTTGTCCCGTTCCGAACGCGGCGGGGTGCACGGTGCGCGGGCCGATCGCGACCTCGACGCCGTGGTCGCGCTGTTCGAGGAGGCCGCCCGCTACGTCGACAGGCTGCCCGGTGCGGACGCGGCCGCCTTCGCGGATCATCTGGCCGGCCAGCGGATCTCCGGCGACTCGTTGGCGCCGCGCGCACCGACCGGGGACGGTGTGGCGGTGCTGACCGCGCACGCCTCGGTCGGCAGGGAGTGGGAAGTGGTCGCCGTTCCCGACGTGCAGGAGGGCATCTGGCCGGACCTGCGGCTGCGTGGCTCGCTGTTGGGGACGGAACGGCTCGTCGACGTGCTGTCCGGGCTGGACTCCGACGAGGTGGTTTCCGCCTCGGCGCCACTGCTGGCCGAGGAACGGCGGCTGTTGCTCGTGGCGGCCAGCCGCGCCCGCGGGAGTCTGCTGGTCAGCGCGGTACGCGGTGAGGACGAGCAGCCCTCCCGATTCCTGGACGAGCTGGACGGCCTCGCCGACGAGCCGGAAGCGGCCGAGCGCCCCGTGTCCACTCCGGAACGCGGACTGAGCCTGCCCGAGCTGGTGGGCGAACTGCGCAGGGTGGTCACCGACGGCGGGACGGAGCCCGCGCGACGCGAGCGGGCCGCCGGCCAGCTCGCCAGACTGGCGCGGGCCGGCGTGCCCGGTGCCGACCCCGACACCTGGTACGGCCTGCCCGAACCCTCCAGCACGGCCCCGCTGGTCGACGGCGCCGAACCGGTTCGGGTGACACCGTCCACGGTCGACGTGCTCGCCACCTGCCCGCTACGCTGGATGATCGAGCGCCACGGCGGCAGGGACGCCGCCGAGCTGGCCTCGGTGGCGGGCACCGTGGTGCACGCCCTGGTGCAGGCGGCCGCGGAGGGAGCGGATCGCGAGCACCTGGAACAGGCACTGGACCGGGCGTGGGAATCGGTCGACGCGGGTGCCCCCTGGTACTCCCGCCGCGAACGCGAACGGGTCAGGTCCATGTTGGACTCCTTTCTGAACTGGCTGCGGCAGTCCCGCGCCGAACTCACACAGCTCGGGGTGGAACACGATCTGGACCTGAAGATCCCCGCCCGGGAGGACGGCCCGTGGCTGCGCCTGCGCGGCAGGGTCGACCGGCTCGAGGCCGACGAGCGGGGCAGACCAGTCGTCATCGACGTCAAGACGTCCAAGACCCCGGTCAGCAAGGACAGCGCCGAACAGCACACCCAGCTCGCGGTGTACCAGCTGGCGGCGGCGCTGGGCGCCTTCGGCTCGGACGGGGAGACGCAACCGGGCGGTGCGCGGTTGTTGTACGTGGCCAAACCCGACTCCCGTGACGGTGCGGCCACCGAGCGGGGCCAGAGCGGGCTCGGTGAGGAGGGCTTCCGGGTCTGGCTGGACGTGGTCCACGACGCCGCCGCCGCCAGCACCGGCCCCGGTTTCCTCGCGGTGGAGAACTCCGACTGCGCCCGGTGCCCGGTGCGCACCAGCTGTCCGGTTCGTTCCGAGGGAAGGCAGGTCGGACAGTGATCACGCCGCAGCGCATCGCCCAGGCGCTCGGGATGCCCACACCCACCGAGGAACAGGCGGCAGTGGTCGGAGCGCCCGCCCGGCCCGCGCTGGTCGTGGCCGGGGCGGGGGCGGGCAAGACCGAGACGATGGCCGCCAGGGTGCTCTGGCTCGTCGCCAACCGGATCGTGACGCCCGAGCGGGTACTGGGGTTGACGTTCACCCGCAAGGCGGCACGACAGCTCTCCGACCGGGTGCGGGCCAGGCTGCGGCGGCTGGCGGGCTCCGGGCTGCTGGAGGAGGTGGACCCCTCGGGCACGCTGCGCTCGGTGGTGCTGGCAGAGGAGCCCACGGTGCTCACCTACCACTCCTACGCGGGCAGAATCGTCTCCGAGCACGGGCTGCGTGTTCCCGTGGAGCCGGGTGCCAGGCTGCTTCCCGGCACGGCCTCCTGGCAGCTGGCGCACAGTGTCGTCTCGAACTGGACCGAGGACCTCGACACCGACCGGGTTCCGTCCACCGTGACCGCGAACGTGCTCTCGTTGGCGGGGGAACTGGCCGAGCATCTGGTCGAACCGGAGCGGGTACGCGACCACGCGGAGCTGCTCACCGGAATACTGGACAACGCGCCCCGCGAGAAGGGACAGCGGGCCGATCCGCCGCAGGAACTGCGACGGATCCGCTCCGCCCAGCGGCTGCGCGCCGCGCTGCTGCCGCTGGTCGAGGCTTACACCAGGCGAAAGCGCGCCGACGGCGCCATGGATTTCTCCGACCAGATGTCGCTGGCGGCCCTGTTGGCGCGGCGCCACCCGGAAGTGGCGCTCGGCGAGCGCGAGCGGTTCGCGGCCGTGCTGCTGGACGAGTACCAGGACACCGGGCACTCGCAACGTGTGATGCTGCGCTCGCTGTTCGGCGACTCCGCGAGCACGCCGTCACTGCCGGTCACCGCGGTGGGAGACCCCGCGCAGGCCATCTACGGTTGGCGCGGTGCCAGCGCGGCCAACCTGCCCAGATTCACCACCGATTTCCCCGAGAGGGATGACGCGAAGGGGCACGACGGGGAGCACAGCGGTGTTCACGACGGGGAGCACGGCGGCGACCGGGAGTGGGACCGACAGGACTCCGCCGACTCGGACGCCACGTCCTCCCGGCCGACTCCCGCCGCGCGTTACGGCCTGCTGACGAGCTTCCGCAATCCGGCCGGGATCCTGCGGTTGGCCAACGTCGTCGCCGAACCGTTGCGCGAGTCGGGGTTGGACGTCGAACCACTGCGTGCCAGGGACGACGCGCCACCCGCCGATGTCCGCGCCGCACTGCTCGGCGACGTGCGCGCGGAGCGTCGCTGGGTGGCGGAACGACTGGCGCTGCGTTGGCACGAGGCGGTGGCGCGGGACGGCGAGCCGCCGACCGCCGCCGTGCTGGTGCGGCGCCGGGCCGACATGGCCGAGATGGCCGACGCGTTGCGCGCCGAGGGACTGCCGGTCGAGGTGGTCGGGCTCGGCGGTCTGCTGGACGAGCCGGAGGTGCGGGATCTGGTCAGTGCGCTGCGGGCGCTGGTGGACCCGCTGGCCGGAACCGCGGCCGTGCGGTTGCTGACCGGTTCCCGGTGGCGCATCGGAGCCGCGGACCTGGCCGCGCTGTCGGCGCGGGCGAGCGAGCTCGGGGCGCGTACTGCTCCGGGTGAGGAGGGCGGTGACGTCGACGAAGCGCTCGCCGCCGCCCTTCCCGGCGAACAGTCCGAACAGGCCGGTCTGGTGGACGCGATCGACGATCCGGGCGAGCACACGCGCTACTCGGCCGAGGGGTATCGCCGTATCACCAGACTGGGCGGCGAGCTCGCCTCGCTGCGGCAGCGGCTGGAGCAGCCCCTGCCGGAGTTGGTGGCCGACGTGGAGCGCACCCTGCTGCTGGACATCGAGAGCATGTCCCGGACCGACGGGGTCGGCAGGGCCCACCTGGACGCCTTCTCGCGGGTGGTGACCGAGTTCGCCACCGCGACTCCCACGGCGACGCTTCCGGCACTGCTGGACTATCTCACCACGGCAGAACACGCCGAGGACGGCTTGGAGCCGGGCGAGGTCGAGGTGGTGGAAGGCCGTGTCCAGTTGCTGACCGTCCATTCGGCCAAGGGGCTGGAGTGGCAGTTGGTGGCCCTGCCGCACCTGGTGGCCGATGTGTTTCCCGGTAAACGCAAGTCCTCCTGCTGGTTGCGCTCGGTCTCCGAACTTCCCCCCGAACTGCGCGGTGACGGGGCCGACCTGCCCGCGCTGGACGCGCAGCGGCTCGCCGGTATGACCCGCAAGGAACTGCAGCGGGAGCTGCGCGAGCACGACGAGGAGTTCGAGCAGCGGCGTCTGACCGAGGAGCGCCGGTTGTTCTACGTGGCGCTGACCCGTTCGGAGCGGACGCTGTTGCTCTCCGGGCACTGGTGGGCCGAGATCGGACGCGAACCAAAGGGGCCGTCCACCTTCCTCACCGAGGCGGCACGGCAGCTGGACGGTTCCCCGGCGGAACTCGCGGACAACGAGCTGGGGCACGGCGAGCTGGAGCACGGCGAGCTGGAGCACTGGGAGCCCGAGCCGGACGAGACGGCGGAGAACCCGCTCGCCGAGATCGAGCGCAGTGTGCGATGGCCCGTCGACCCACTGGGGGCCCGCCGGGGTGAGGTCGCCGAAGGAGCCGACCTGGTTCGTCGCGCGATGGTGGAAGCAGCGGCGGAAAGCGCCGCCTCGGCTTCCGAGGCGGGGGAAGCGGGACGACCCGCCGAGGCCGAACCGGACGGCGAGGTTCCGGTGGACGAGTCGTCGGTGGACGAGCAGCGGGTCGATGACGAGGAGACGGCACGGTGGCGGCGCGACGTCGATGTGCTGCTCGCGGAACGCGACCGTGCCGTGCGGGGTGAACGGGTGCTGCTGCCGGAACAGCTCTCGGTGAGTCAGTTGGTGGAGCTCGCCGATTCCCCCGAGGCGTTCGCGCGGAAACTGCGTCGCCCGTTGCCCACCCGTCCCAATCCGGTCACGCGGCGCGGTACCGCCTTTCACACGTGGTTGGAGCGACGGTTCACCTCCGACGCGTTGCTGGAGGTGGACGAGCTGCCCGGTGCGGGGGACGACTCGGCACCGCGGGAGGAGGATCTGGAACGGCTGCGCGCGGCTTTCCTGGACAGCGAATGGGCCGAGCGTACCCCCCACCGGATCGAGGTTCCGTTCGAGACGCGTATCGCCGGGGTGGTCGTACGCGGGCGGATGGACGCCGTGTTCGCGGATGCGGACGGGGGTTGGACCGTGGTCGACTGGAAGACCGGTGCGGTGCCGGACGAGCACCGGATGCCCGCCGCGGCGGTGCAGCTGGCAGCGTACCGACTGGCCTGGTCGGAGATGACCGGTGTTCCGCTGGAGCGGGTTCGCGCGGCCATGCACTACGTGCGCCACGATCGCACGTTGCACCCCGCGGACTCGCACGACGCGGAAGGACTTCGGAAGCTCATCCTGACGGTGCCGTCCGAGAGTTGACCGGGGCCCGCCCCGATGCCGCGAGGAGCGCCACCGGGCCGGGAAGAAACCCCGATCGGGATGGAATCTCCCCGGTCAACGATTCGAAAACCACACTTTCGAGTGGCTCAGCTTGTCTCGGGTGTCGATCACGCAGGAATATGCCCGCGATGGCGCAGAACACGGAGAACAGGCTGGACGCCTCCATGCAGCAAGAGGTGTCCGTGGACGAGGACGTCCTCGCGTTGCGCGCACCGCTGGTGCTGGTGCGGCGGAACGATCAGGGTGAGTGGATCTTCGAGGGGCCGGGCGAGTCCCCCCGCCCCACGGTGCGAACCGTGCTCGGTGCCGTGGTCAACGCATGGCCGCACGTCTCGGCCCTGGCCGAGTTGGAACCGGGGTCCGCCGCGGTGTGGTCCTGGGACAACCACGGCTGGACGAGCGAGTTCGAGTGCACCTGCGGCGAGTGCGAGCAGCCGGTGGCCACGGATCTGGATCGCCGTACCTGGCCCGGTGAACTGGATCCCGAGGATCTCGTCAGCGTGGAGGAGACGGCGCTCTCGGGGCAGGAGGTGCTTACCAACATCCTCTACACCTCCGGCAGGATCGCGATGCTCGGTCCCGGCGAGCAGCACCGCACCAGTGACCAACTGGCCTCGGTGGCGATGGCCAACGTGATTCGCCGTTGGCCCCACACCATGCGTGCGCTGTGCTCGGTGCGCTCCGGCTATCTGCTGCGGTGGAACGCGGAGAGCCTCAACTGGCACGAGTACGAGGCGGTCTGATCACCCGGCGTCGATTTCACGGGAAATCGGCGCCCCCGCCCTCGGTGGTGTTGGAGGTGCTCTCGGTGCTGTGGAACTCCTGTCGCAGCACTCGCTGGTACAGCAGTTCCAACAGCCATCTCTCGAACAGCGAGGTGCCGAACTCGGCTCTTCGGTCCTCCGGGGACAGCACGAGTCTGGCGGGGCCGTCCCGGTAGGTGGTGACGGCGCCGATGCCGTAGTAGTCCAGCTCGGTGAGCGCCCAGGGCCGGTAGGGGTGGTCCCCGGGAAGCACAGCCGCGCACGGGGCGATCGTGAGCAGTGTTCCGCACGCTCTGGTGGCTCGCCGGGCCTTCGAGACGCGCACCATCACACCGATCAGGTCCACGGCGGGCACCGGGACCTGCTCGGGACCGTCGGGTTCGGCCCAGGCGTGCACACCGGAGGGCTCCGCCTGTGGTGGCCAGTCGTGCGCGGTGCGCCACTGGTGCACGTCGGGGCGAAGCCGCGTGACGGCTGTGAAACGGGAGCCGAGAACCTCCACATTCGACACGAGATGACCGTGCCAGCCCAGTACGCGGGCCGCGTGCTCGAACTGCTGCACCTATGAATGGTAAGCAGGAAGGCTCAGCATTCAACAACTCCGCACGTGCGAGATTACGAAAGTGTTACCGACCGGTGTTCCTGCGTACGCGTAGCGACCACTGGATCAGGGGCAGTTGCAGGGGGAGCCTGGCGTAGGCCACGAAGCGTAGCGGAGTGCTCCGATAGCGGTAGTCCAGTGCCATCTTCACGTTGGCCGGGAAAACGGCCGCGAACAGGGCGGTGGTGGCCGAGGCTCCTGCCCGCCGGGTCCGGGGGTGTGCCACGGCGGCGGCGCATCCCAGTTCCGCTGCTCCGGAGAGGTAGGTCCAGCCGCGCGGCGAGCCGGGCAGGCGGCGCGGCACGATCGAGTCGAACGGCCGTGGCAGCAGGAAGTGCAGCGCCCCGGTGAGCGTGAGCGAGCCCGCCAGCACAGTTGCAGAACTTGGGCGTTTCATAACGGCTACCGTGGCACGGAATCGCGTCGTCGGCAATCGACGAGGTGCGGTGATCCGGTTTCGGGTGTCGTGAATCCGCGCGGCCAACTCGTCTCCGATCGCGCGACCGGAGACGAGTTGGCCGCTTGTTCGAGCTGGATCTCAGTGTGGATGTCGGCGGGAGGTTCGCCCGTGCGTCGGCACCACGGAAACCGTGGCAACAGGTGCTACCGATTCCCGTACTCGGTGCGCAGCCGTTGCAACTCGTCGGCGGTGACCGGGAGCACGGTGCCGTGTCGCGGGCTGTCCGGCAGGTCGTAGTTCTCCGGGATGGTCCACTCGCCGGAGTCCAGGTCGGTGGTCTCGAACGGGACGTAGCCACGACCACCGAACTCGTCGATGAACATGTACCACTTGTCCTCGGTGTTGGACTCGAAGACGGTCGGCCCCTCGCCGCGGCTGATTCCCGGTTCGGAACCCGATGGCTTGCCGACGCAGTCCGCTATGAGCTCGTAGTCGGTGCTGCGCAGGTTCGGTGACTTCTCCGCGGTGATGTACTTGCCGCACGGGGCAGCGCCGGAGTTGGTTCGCTCGTCCTTGGTGAACCGGTAGTAGGTGCCGTCCTCCGAGATCACGGTGGAATCGATCACCGAGTGGCCGGGGTCCTGCCACACCCTCGGTTCGCTGAAGGTGTGGAAGTCGCGGGTGGTCGCGTACATCATGCGGTTGTAGCTGTCGCCGGTGTGGTTCGGGTCGTCCGCGTCGTACAGCTTGGACGCCCAGAACACCACGTAGGCGTCGATCGACTCGTCGTAGTAGGCCTCCGGAGCCCAGGTGTTGCCCGCGTTGTCGGGTGCCACCCGGACGTGGCGCTGTTCGGACCAGTGGATCAGGTCGGTCGATTCCCAGACCTCGATGTGCTTGCTGCCGTGCCGTTGTGCCTCGTCCCAGTTCCCGTCGCCGTGCATCCTCAGGTCGGTGGCGATGAGGTAGAACTTGTCACCCTCGGGCGAGCGAATGATGAACGGGTCACGGACCCCGTTCTCGCCCTTGGTGGAAGTCAGCACGGGGTCACCGTTGTTGAGCTCGTCCCAGCGCAGCGCGTCGTTGCCCCGGCTGACGGCGAAGTGCACCTGCTCGCCGTCGGCGCTGCCCGCTCCGGTGAAGTAGGTGAACAGGTAGCCCTTCTTCGGTCTCCGCTCCGGCGGCGGCGGAGCTTTCTCGCGTTCCTCGTCGGGCTCGTGCGCGGTCGGCCCGTGCGCCGGCGATGTCGTCCCCTCGGCCACGCCGGTTCCGAGCGGGGCGAGTGACACTCCACCGAGCAGCGACGACAACGCCAGAGCGGTGTACGCGGACGCCGCTCGTATTCCGGTGCGAAACGAATTTCCTGGCATGCGCGAAATCTCCCCAACCTGAGCCGGTTCGACGGGTGTTTCTGTCGTGCGGTGCGATGCGCGGTCCGAAAACGCCGTGACGATCGGGGTCTGCTCCGGGACGGATTCCTGTCCTCCAACCGGGAGAATCTGTTCGGAATTCCGAACGATGTTCGAAAATGTAATGCGCGGACCGCGTACGAGTCAACGGCGGAGCGTGTCGATATCGATCAAGCTCGTGAGGCCCACGCGAGCGCGTGTTCCGCTCGGGGGAAGGATTCGGCACCGGCGAAAACGCTCCCGGGCGGGAGCGCGAGTACCCCTTCGCCGCCGGGGCGTTACCGTTTCCGCCCGTGGACAAGCACAAGGGCCGACCCGCGCGACTCGGACGTCGTTCGCTGTCCGGACGTCGCTCCGAGGCAGCGCTGACCGACCGTCTGACGGACCGTCCGGACCACGCGCTGGTCGGGGTGGTTCGAATGCCCGCCACCGCCATCGGTCCGGTCAAATCGATCGTGCGCAGGGTGATCGGAGCCAGTCTGGCGCTCGCCGTCACCGTGCTGCTGGTGTATCTCGATCGGGGCGGTTACAGCGACACCGACGGGACCCCGTTGAGCGTGCTGGACGCGTTGTACTACGCGACGGTCTCGCTCTCCACCACCGGCTACGGGGACATCGCCCCGGTGACCCCTTCGGCGCGCCTGGTCAACGTGCTGGTCATCACGCCGCTGCGGGTGCTGTTCCTGATCGTGCTGGTCGGAACCACACTGGAAGTGCTCACCGAACGTTCCCGCCAAGCGTTCAAGATCCAACACTGGAGGTCCAGGGTGCGCGACCACGTCGTCGTGATCGGTTATGGCACCAAGGGCAGGTCCGCGGTGACGGCCCTGCTCGGAGAGGGTGCCGAAGCGGGCAACATCGTCGTGGTGGACACCGAACCCACCGCGTTGGAGGCCGCGTCCTCACTGGGCCTGGTGACCGTCAACGGCTCCGGCACCAGATCGGACGTGCTGCGGGTCGCCGGAATCCCGCGGGCGCGTGCCGTGGTGGTGGCACCACCGCGGGACGACACCGCCGTGCTGGTGACGCTCACCGCCAGGGAGCTGGCTCCCAAGGCGCAGATCGTGGCCGCGGTGCGCGAGGCGGAGAACGTCCACCTGCTGCGGCAGTCGGGTGCCGATTCCGTGGTCATCTCCAGTGAGACCTCGGGCAGACTGCTGGGGATAGCCACTTCCACGCCCTCGGTCGTGGAGATGTTCGAGGACCTGCTCAGCCCGGACCTCGGGCTGGCCATCGCGGAGCGCGAGGTCGAGCGCACCGAAGTGGGAGGATCGCCGCGCCATCTCTCCGACATCGTGCTCGGGTTGGTCCGTGAGGGGCAGCTCTACCGGGTGGACGCTCCGGAGGCCGACGCGATCGAGGAGGGCGACCGGCTGCTCTACGTCAAGAAGGTCGCCACCGCCTGAACGCGCATCCGACGTGGAGCGACGATTCAAACCGACGGCTAACAAGATGCCCACTGTCGTGATCTAGTCACGGTTCGTCGATCTGCCGATACTCATGGTGATATGTGGAACAGGGGGACATCCCCAGGTTCGTTCCGCGTACGCCGTGGCGGAACGTGTCGGGAGGTGAAGCGGTGACCGAGTACTCGACAGAACATCCCAGCATCTACTGGGTGAAACCGGAGGGCGACCCGAATCAGCACGCCACAATGGACATACCTCCGAGTCGGGGTGGTCCGGTGGAGCCCCTCGGCCGGCACGCCTCGGTCGATGCTCCGCCCGCCGTCGACCCCCGGCAGTACCAGATGGCCCACAACCGGCCGTTCTGCGAGGAGTGTTTCACCGCCTATCTGAAGTTGCCCACCGCCCGGCCCACTTGGAAGCACTGATCCCGATGGAGACACACCACTACTGGTTGCCCGTGAGCAGTCGTAGCTCCACTCGCCTGGTCCGTCACGCCTTCCGGGGTAAACGTTGGCAGGGCAGAGCCTCGGACACCTCGGTCTGCGGCGTGCAGTGCGCCATGGCCGAGCCCAGTGAGCTCGACTGGTTCCAGGCGCCGACGTGCTGGGACTGCACGAACATCCTGATCGAGGAGCAGGAAGAGGCCGATGCCGCCCTCGAATGAGCGAAGCCGGTCGTCGGCTCAGGACACTTCGGATTCCTCGGCCCGCCATGTGTCGCACTCGGTGATCCGGTTCGTGCGGAATCCTCGGTGCGCCCAGAGCCTGTTGTGTTCTGTGCTGCCGTGGCTGCGGGCCTCACCTGCCTGGTCGCCCCGGTTGCTCGCGTCGCGCAGCGCGGACATGACGTGGTCGTTGTTCATTCCGCCGTGCTGCAACGCGGCCAGTGCCTGCCCGCCGTAGCAGGTTGCCTGCAGCTCGTTCCTGCGCGAGAGTTCGAGTCCTTCGGGGGTTTCGGCGCCGCCCGCCTCGTGCACCGCTCTGCCGTACGCCTCGCTGATCCCGGTCATTCCCTGGATGGCGTGGCCGAACTCGTGCGCGAACTGCCCCAGGTAAGGGCCTGCGGTTTCACGTCCCTCGACGCGCGAGTAGTGCCTGGCTGTCCAGTAGATCGTGTGGTCGCCGCCGCAGTACATGGCGGTCCGCTCCCAATCCCGATCGCCGCAGGGGCTGTGGATGTCTCCGTTCGTGACGACCACGTCCGGAGTCCTCACCGGAAGGTTCGCCTCGCGCAGTGCCGGGGTCCACATTTCCATCAGGCACGGTGTCAGCGACCGGAGGAAAGCCCGCTGTGCGGCCGTGTCCGTGTCGAAGGCGGGCAGGTCGCACTCGGTGTCGACCGCTCCGTTCCCCGGGATGTTGAACGGGTGCTCACCGAGCGAGGTGACCGGGCGGGGGCGCATCCCGGTGGTGGTGCGTTCGGAACGTCCGGTCCTCGCCGGACCGCGTTGCCGGCGGTCCTCCTCCAGCGCGTGTTCGGGGGCCGGATGACTGTCCGTCGTCGGGTCCGTGGTCGGAAGTGGTGAGGGATCGACCGGGGAGGTTCCGATCTCGTCGTCGCCGTACTGCTCGTAGCCGCGCTCGCTCGCCTCCGTTCCGAAGTCCGGAAGCAGCCCCGCCGACGAGAGGAACAGCAGAACCACGCCACTCAGGACAGCCACGATGACGGCGACGGCGCCGACTCCGTCATTCGCCCGAGAAGTGCGGTACGCCTCCGGGCGGTTCGGGTCGGTTCCGGAGCCGTTCACCGGAACATCGGGCTCGTGCGGCGGCTGTGGGCGCTGTGGTGGAGTCATGGAAGCGTGTTGTCGGTCTGCTCCGGCACTGTCCGTTGTGGACTGAGCTGTGGACTGTTTCGTCGTTCGTGTTCCGGTCCGCTGCTGTGCTTCCGGCGAGCCTAACTCCCGATCGGTGTCGTTCGGTGTCCTGCCGCCGAATCAACAGTGACCGGTCAGCTCGCGGGCCGAGCGGTTTTCCGGTAGGTGACGACTGGTGATCCGGACCACCGCCCTTGCCGGGACCGCTGGAATGACCTGACCGGGACCGCTGGACCTCCGACATGGCACGGGGCCGTCCCGAGGGAACACGTCCCACGCCGCGCGCCGTCGCGGCCGAGTTGCGAGTCGGGGAGCGCGGTTCCTCTGCGAGGATCGCGTCGTGGCGCGAGGGCGTGGTTCCGCATCGGTGTTGCTGATCCTGGTGGTGTTGTTATCGGTCGGGATCGGCGCGGTGGTGATCGCTTGGTGGCCGCTGACCGACGCGTTCGGCGATGACACCACGGTGCGGACGCGCCGCACCACCGCGACGGTGGTCCAATCCGCCTCCTGCGCGGAACGCGGCGCGCACGACCTCGTGGAGCTCACGGCGGACGGAGACGCGACCCGCGTCCCGTTCGACGGCTGCGGTCATTCCGAGGGGACGCGATTACGGGTCCGGGTGCCCGAACCGCTGGGAGACGACGCGCTCGCGCGTCCGGTCGACGCCGAACACGGGACCGGCGGCACCGGACTGAGCGGGCGGCTCGGTCGGGTGCTGCTGGTGCTCGCGGCCCTCTCCGGCGCCGGGTACGTACTGCTGCTGCGTTCCGCCCGCCCTCGGGAGCCGGGTTAGGCCCCTCGATCCCGTTCTCCGTCTCACCCTCCGTTTCCCGACGTGGTCCACCGTGCTCACGGGGCGCCACTGCCCCGGCCGTGTTGCTCCCACCGCCGTATCCCGGCGTCCAGCCTCCGGTGGAATCTCCACGGGAATTCCGCCCATCGATCACGCGACCGGGTGGACGATTCGTCCGATCTCGGACACGCCGAGTGTTCAGCAGGGTGCTCACCGCTAGGGCTTCCCGCGCACGTAGGCTGAGGGCATGGTCGAACCGCAACCGCATCGCGTCACCCTGCCCAACGGGCTGCGCGTGGTGCTCGCACCGGATGCCGAACCGGGCTCCACCGCACCCGGTGGGCCTCCGGTGGTCGGAGTCAGCGTGCACTACGACGTGGGCTTCCGTTCCGAGCCGGAAGGCCGAACCGGCTTCGCCCACCTGTTCGAACACCTGATGTTCCAGGGCAGCGAGAGTCTCGAGAAACTCGCGCACTTCCGTCACGTGCAGGGGTCCGGCGGAATCTTCAACGGTTCGACGCATCAGGACTACACGGACTACTTCCAGGTGCTGCCCTCCAACGCGCTGGAGCGCGCGCTGTTCCTGGAAGCCGACCGGATGCGTGCTCCCCGGCTCACCGAGGAGAACCTCCGCAACCAGGTGGACGTGGTCAAGGAGGAGATCCGGCTCAACGTCCTCAACCGTCCCTACGGCGGGTTCCCGTGGATTCTGCTGCCGCCCGTGCTCTACTCCACGTTCGCCAACGCCCACAACGGATACGGTGACTTCACCGATCTCGAACGAGCCACCGTCGACGACTGCGCCGCGTTCTTCGACACCTACTACGCCCCCGGGAACGCGGTACTGACCATCACCGGCGACATCGACGTCGACCACGCCACCGATCTGGTTCACAAGCACTTCGGGGACGTGCCCGCCCGTTCGGTGCCGCGACGTCCCTCCTTCGCGGAACCCGCCCCCTCGGGCGAGCTGCGGGATCGGCACCAGGACCCGCACGCCCCGCTGCCCGCGGTGGCGCTGGGCTACCGCCTGCCCGATCCGGTCGGCGAGTTGGACGAGTACCTCGCCAACGTCGTGCTCGCCGCCGTGCTCAGCGACGGTGACGCCTCCCGGCTGCAGCAGCGGCTCGTCTACCGCGACTCGCTGGTGGTGGACGTGCACGCGGGCGCGGGGTTGATGGGAGCTCCCCTCGACGCCCGCGACCCGGACACCTTCACCATCACGGCCATCCACAGCCCGGAGGTGGCCACCGACCGCGTCGTCGACGCCGTCGACTCCGAGCTGGAGCGGTTGGCCACCGAAGGGCCCACGGCCGAGGAACTCTCCAGAGTGACCGCGCGGTGGTCCGCCGGACTGCACCGTGATCACGACCGGCTGGTTTCGCGCACCCTGGACCTCGGCAGCACCGAACTGCTGCACGGGCGCGCCGAACTCGTCGGGGAGCTTCCCGCCAGGGTCGGCGCGGTCACCGCCGAGGAGGTGGCCTCCGCGGCCAAGGCGCTCCGGCCGGAAGCCCGCGCCGTCCTGGAAATCGAACCCACCGGCGACGCCGACGGAGGTGCCGCATGACCAGCGCGACCCATCGCAGTGCCGAGCGGATCGGACACACCGAGCAGGGACCGCGGCCGCTGCCGCCGCTGGCCGAGCCGCGTGCGGGCAGGCAGCCCGAGACAGTGGACACCGTGCTGGAGAACGGGCTGCGGGTTATCGCGGCGCGACACGGCGCGGTGCCGATGGTCGAGCTGCGGCTGCGGATTCCCTTCGCCGGTGAGGACGCCGCTCACCCGGCCAGGGCCGAAGTGCTCGCCGAGACCCTGCTCACCGGGACCGAACGTCGGGACCGGGTGCGTATGGACACCGACCTCGCCGCGGTCGGCGGCACGTTGCAGGCCGTGGTCGACCCCGAACGGCTCAGCATCACCGGGGACGCGCTCGCCAGCGGGATGGAAACCCTCCTCGACGTGCTCACCGACGCGCTGACCGAGGCTTCCTACCCGGAGCACGAGGTCTCGGGAGAGCGGGACCGGCTGGTCGAGCGGATCACGGTCGCCCGTTCCCAGCCCCGCACCATCGCCCGCGAGGAGTTGCAGTACCACCGCTACGGTGATCACCCGTTCGCCAGGGAGGTGCCGCAGGCCGCTGACGTGGCCGAGGTGACCCCCGAACAGGTGAGGCAGTTGCACCGGGACGCGGTCCTGCCGCGTGGCTCCACGCTGGTGCTGGTCGGCGACATCGACCCCGAGGCGACCGTGGAGACCGTGCGCCGCATGACGTCCGGCTGGCAGGCGGCCGGGGCGGCTCGTGAGCTCCCGGCGCTGCCCGAGGTGGTCGGCGGCGACGTCCGCCTGGTGCACCGGGAAGGCGCGGTGCAGTCGCAGCTGCGGTTCTCCGCTCAGGCGGTCCCCCGGACCGACGAACGCTACCCGGCGCTGCAGATCGCCAACCTGGTCTTCGGCGGCTACTTCTCCTCACGTCTGGTGGAGAACATCCGCGAGGACAAGGGCTACACCTACGGCGCGCACTCCACGTTCGAGTTCACTCCGGACAACGGCACGATCCTGGTGGACGCCGACACCGCCAGCGAGGTCACCGCGGCGGCGCTGCTGGAGATCCGTTACGAGCTGGGCAAACTCGCCCTGGTTCAGCCGAGTGAGGCCGAGGTCGAGTCCGCGCGGCAGTACGCCATCGGCGGGTTGCTGACCTCGACCTCCTCGCAGTCCGGCCTCGCCTCGATGCTGATGAACGTCGCGGCTCTCGGACTGGGGCAGGACTGGTTGTCCGAACACCCCGATCGGCTGCGTGCGGTCACTCACCAGCAGGTGGCCGAGGCCGCGCGCTGGTACGTCCCGACCGCGTTCACCGGGGTCGTGGTGGGAGACGCCGAACAGCTCGGGGAACAGCTGCGTGGCCTCGGTGGTGTGACGCTGCCGTGACGACCTGCTCGGAGTTCGGTTCGGCATCGGAACGTGCCGCGGCCGAGGCGTTCCAGCTCGACAGCACACCGCTGCTGTCCCGTTCATCCGTGGCGCTGTCCGATCAGCAACGGGACGATCCGGAACACGCGGCGACCCTGTGGTCCGGTGGGCGGGTGCTGCCCGTCGACCAGCGCGGCCGCGCTCCACTGGAGTCGAGCGGGCGACTCGCCTGGCACCGGCCGGACGAGTTCTCCGACCACGGTGGCCACGCCGTACTGCTGGGCACGCACGACGGAGTGGCCCACTGGGGTGTCCGGGTACGCCCCCGCGATTCCGGATCCGACTGGCAGGGGCTGCGCGCGGTGGGCGAGTGGTTGGGCGACGTGGAGGCAGCCCTGCTCACCACCGCGGTGGGGCTGCTCGCCTGGCACGATCGTGCCCGCTACTGCGCGCTGTGCGGTGCCGGAACCGAACGCATCCGCAGCGGTTGGGCCAGACGCTGCACCGGGTGCGGACACGAGGAGTACCCGCGCACCGACCCCTCCATGATCTGTCTGGTGCACGACGGTGCCGATCACGTGCTCCTCGCGCGCCAGGTCGTCTGGCCCGCCGAGCGGTTCTCGGTGCTGGCCGGATTCGTGGAGATGGGCGAGTCCCTGGAAGGGTGCGTGAGCCGCGAGGTCCACGAGGAGGTCGGGGTACCGGTCTCCGACATCAGGTACCTGGGCAGCCAGCCCTGGCCCTTCCCGCGATCACTGATGATGGGCTTCTCGGCCGTCGCGGACCCACGCGAGCCGCTACGGCCGGCACCCGGCGAGATCGCCGAGGCGCACTGGGTATCGCGGGAGCACGTACGCGCGGCGCTGGGGCACGAGGAACCGGTCGACGGTCTGTGGCTGCCCCCGGGCATATCGATCGCGCACCGCATGCTGCGCGGCTGGGCCGACGCCGGTCCGCTGTAGTTCCGGCGTGGCGAACGGGCCCGCGAAGAGTCCGCACCCGTGAAGTGGGTTCCGGGACGGCTTTCCCGGGGAGCTCGGCGGTGTGCGTTCTCCCGGAGGTGTCGGTGGCGAGGCGTGTACCGCGTTCGCGGCGGGTGTGTCGGTCGCCACTCGTCGCGTTTCTGCGAGGATTCCCGGCATGACCGATCAACCGGGCCTGCTGGAAGGTCTCGATCCGCAACAGCGTGCCGCGGTGACGGCTCCGCGCGGTCCGGTCTGCGTGCTGGCGGGCGCGGGGACGGGCAAGACCCGTACGATCACTCACCGCATCGCCTGGCTGGTGCAGCGCGGCCTGGTCGTCCCGCAGCAGGTGTTGGCCGTGACCTTCACCGCGCGCGCGGCGGGCGAGATGCGTACCAGATTGCGCGGTCTCGGTGCCCACGGAGTTCAGGCGCAGACCTTCCACGCGGCCGCTTTCCGGCAACTGCGGTACTTCTGGCCGAGAGTGATCGGCGACGAACTGTGGCCGCTGACCGAGCAGAAGTTCCGATTGGTCACCCAGGCCGCGGGCAGGCTGCGGCTGGCCACCGACCAGGACTCGGTGCGCGATCTGGCCACCGAGATCGAGTGGGCCAAGGCGACGCTGCTCACCCCCGAGCACTATCCCGCGTCCGCCGCTGAGCGGGGACGCGAGTGCCCGGTTCCGCCGGAACACTTCACGAAGGTCTTCGAGGGCTACGAGAAGCTCAAGAACTCGGCGAAGGTGCTGGACTTCGACGATCTGCTGCTGCACATCGCGGCCATCCTGGAGGAGAACACCGAGGTGGCCGAGCAGTTCCGCGCGCAGTACCGCAGCTTCGTGGTGGACGAGTACCAGGACGTCACCCCGTTGCAGCAGCGAGTGCTCGATGCCTGGCTCGGGCAGCGTGACGACCTCACCGTGGTGGGCGATGCCAATCAGACGATCTACTCGTTCGCCGGCGCTTCGCCCCGCTGGCTGGTCGACTTTCCGCTGCGCTACCCGAACGCCGAGGTGGTCAAGCTAGAACGCGACTACCGTTCCACACCGCAGGTGGTCACCCTGGCCAACCGGGTCATCGGCGCCGCGAGTCCGGATCGGGGAGCGGAGGGGGAGAACACCGGGTCGTCGGGAACCGAACTCACCCTGGTGGGGCAGCTGCCCGACGGGCCCGAACCGGAGTTCGCCGCGCACGACGACGAGGCCGAGGAGGCGCGTGCGGTGTCCCGCCGCATCGCCCGGCTGGCGGGCAACGGGGTGCCGTTCTCCGAGATGGTCGTGCTGTACCGCGTGAACGCGCAGTCGGAACTGTACGAGCAGACCCTGTCGGAGGCCGGTATTCCCTACCAGGTTCGCGGCGGCGAGCGGTTCTTCGCGCGCACCGAGGTGCGGCAGGCGATCGCCGCACTGCGCGGCGCGGCGAACCGGGGGAACACCGGGCCCGGTGAGCTTCCCAAGGTGGTGCGTGAGGTCCTTTCCGAGGTCGGCCTGACCGAACGGGCTCCCTCCGGCGGTGCCGCGCTGGAACGGTGGCAGTCGTTGAACGCGCTGGCCGAACTCGCCGACGAGCTGGCGGGACAGGTGGAGCAGGCCGACCTGACGCACTACGTGGCCGAGCTCGACACCCGTGCGTCCGCGCAGCATCCCCCCACGGTCGAAGGGGTCACGCTCGCCTCGCTGCACGCCGCCAAAGGGCTGGAATGGGACACGGTGTTCCTCGTCGGGCTCGTGGAGAAAACGCTGCCGATCCAGTACGCCGACGGGGACGAGGACGCCGTCGAGGAGGAGCGGCGGTTGTTCTACGTGGGAGTGACACGGGCCCGGCAGCGGGTTCGGCTGTCCTGGTCGACCTATCGGGGGCAGGGCGGTGGCCGCAAGCGCCGACGCAGTCGGTTCCTGCGTGAGCTCGACCCCGCCGAGAACTCCGCCCCGGCCCCGAAGTCGAAACGGCGGGAGAAGTCGGCCGGTTCCCGGCGGGTTCGCGAGGTTCACTGCCGGATCTGCTCGACACCGCTGACCGCGACCGCCGATGTGAAGCTGGGGCGCTGCTCCGGTTGTCCCTCGGACGCGGACGAGGAACTGCTCACGAAACTGCGCGGCTGGCGCACCGAGCGGGCGCAGCAGCTGCGGGTACCCGCCTACGTGGTGTTCAGCGATGCCACGCTGCTGGCCATAGCGGAACAGCGACCGGACGATTCCGAGGCGCTGAGCAGGATCTCGGGAGTGGGAGCGACCAAACTGGAGCGGTTCGGGTCCGATGTGCTCGGACTCGTCAACGGGAGCGATCACAGCGGCGGTTAGCGGAAGCGGTGGGTAGGATCTGTCACTTCCCTTCGCGGGAGGTCCGCCCACGGCCCCCGCCGATCCTCGCCACGGTGGTTCCGGTACCGGGTGGGTAACTCGTGCCACATCCGGCCCCGTGGGCGGGCTCGGTGCGGTGTGCTCCGCGCCGGTGATCCCCGGTTGTCCGGTCAGAATGCCGACCGGCCGGTGAAATCCACTCGGCGCGGGGGTTTCCACCGCTGGACACAACGCTGTGAAAAATCACTTGCGCCGTGTGTGGCCCCCCGAATAATCTGCCTGTTGGCAGGCCGGAGAGGACATGCTCGTCCGGCCGGGGTCACGAGAAGGCGGTGTGCGCGATGCGTAGGAACGACTGGTTGTCGGCGGTGGACCAGCACGCGATCGCGTTGATGAGCACCGGTATGTCGACGTTCGCGAAGCGAGCCGCGAATATCGGCCCCGCGCGTCTGTGCACGCATCGTGATGTTGAGCCGAGCGAAACCTACCCGGGTCGGGTCGTGCCGGAGCGAAGTACCTGAGTTACTCAGTCGAGTGACAATCGCTCTTTCGGCCGCGGACCCGGTATCGGGTCCGCGGCTTTTTTAATGTGTCCCCGTTCTCGAATCTTCCGTCCAAATTGGATCAAGTTATAGCGCCGAACAGCGTAGAAGAATTCATCTCATCAGGAGGAGAACGCATGTCGACCGGCAGTGCCCCTGCGGCAACCTGGGGCGAGACCGGCAATCACGGCGGAGCCGTTTCCGCTCTGCTGCACACCGCGCCCGACACGGACGAGCGAGTCCCGTGTCGTCGGGATCCGGACCTGTGGTTCGCCGAGAACCCGTCCGAACTCGAACGCGCCAAGCAGCTGTGCGCCGAGTGCCCGATCAGGTCCGAGTGCCTGGCGGGAGCTCTGGCGCGGGCGGAGCCCTGGGGGGTCTGGGGCGGCGAGATCGTCGAACACGGCTCCGTGATCGCTCGCAAGCGGCCGAGGGGGCGGCCACGCAAGCACCGGTCGGCCGACACGGCCGGTGCGGGTGGTTCGACGGTCCGCGGACGTGCCGCGTGATCACCGCGAGGCCGCTCCGAACAACAACCGAACAGCCATGTTCACGGAAGTGAGACCAGCAGAATGTATCCCGAGGAAACCACGCGATTACGTTGTCGACAGTTCCGCGGTGAGGCCGAGCGCGCCAGACTGCCGCACCGGATCGCCGTCGTGCGGTTCTGGCGCCGGGTGGCGTGCTTCGCTTCCCGGCGGGCCGAACGTTACGAGCGGCGCATCTGATCCGAGTTCCGAGCGGGGTGCCCGAGGGGCGCGGTTCGCGACCTCCCCGGCGCCCCTCGACCGCGGAACACAACCTCCTCCGGTCGACGACACGACCGGAGAAGTTCCGTCCGACGCGTGAGTTCGGACGAGCTCGATGAGCTGTCGTGGCCCGGCGAGTGCGCGGTGTTCGCGTACGAGCCGGCCACCGGTGTTCGCCCGGTTCGGGCGTGCCGAGGACTCCGCCCGGACGGTCACACAGTCGGAACCGGACCGGGTGCCGTTGTGCGGAGCGGAATTCGGTTGTCCGGCCGGCTAAGCTTGCTGATCATGCACCATCATTCGCACGACAACATCGACTGGGACACCCGGCTGCGGCAGCTGCGGGACGAGGACGGCCTCACCGCGACCCAGACACGGCGAATCGCGGAGACACTGGTCGCGGGGCAGGACGCCTGCCACTCGGTGATCGACGTCGGATCAGGGGCGGGCGGCGCGGCCGCGGCGTTCGCCGCCACTCTGCCGGGTGGCACGGTTACCCTTGTCGATTCCGCGCCTGAGCTGCTCGCCGAGGCCGAGCGTCACGCCACCGAACACGCCGCCTCGGGGGTCGAGGTTCGCGGTGTGCGGGCCGATGCCGCCGACGAGGAGCTCGGTGCCGCGGTGGGCAGTGCCGATCTGGTTTTCTCCTCACTGGTCGTGCACCACCTGCCCGACCAGCTGGCCGGCTTGCGTCGGCTGGCGGAACTGGTCCGTCCGGGAGGCAGGCTGGTTATCGTGGAGTCCGGGCTGTGGGCGCACGTGCTGCCCTGGGACGTCGGTGTCGGTGAACCAGGACTGGAGGAGCGCCTGCTGGCGGCGCGGCACTCCTGGTTCCGCCGGATGCGCGCCGAGATGCCGGGTACGGTGCGGCTGCCCGTCGGTTGGTCGACCGCCCTGCGGCAGGCAGGGCTGGAAGACGTCGAGTCGTGGAGCTACCTGGTGGACTGGCCCGCCCCGGTCACCGGTTCGGTGCGCGACATCGTGCTGCGCAGGTTGGAGTGGCTGCGCGAGGCCGCCGTGGAGGAGTGCTCCGCCGACGACCTGGCCGCGCTCGACCAGCTGCTCGACGAGCGGGGGCCGCACTACGCCGGGCGGCGCGACGATCTCTACTACCTGGCCGCGCACAGCGTGTTCGTCGGCCGCAAACCCGCCTTGTAACGTGTTGCCGCTCGGCTTTCGTGGTGGCTCGTTTGGCGGAACCTCTGGCACGGCTCTCGCTGCGGGTGCCCGACATCGGGTAGTCACTACACAACGTCGGGTCTTCCTCGCGAGAGCCGCACCGGAGAACCCGCGGCGGTGCGGGCTGCCTAGGTGGTAGGAGCTCGGCTTGCGGGAGTGGTGGGGGTGCGGCACCGCGTCGTTCCACAGCCCGGCGATTTCTCGTGAAATCGCCGCCGCTCAGTCCACGAACCCGGGCTGCCAGTTCGAGATGATCTCCCTGGCGGCCACTTCCGCGTCCAGCTGGCACAGGATTCCGGTCGCTCCCAGCGTCACCCGGTGTATCAGCAGGTAGTCCGGGGGCAGGTTCAGCGACCGGCCGGTGCGGAACTCGGGACTGCGCAGATCGCCCACCCGGTCGGCCTGCCGCTGTAGCCACGAACGGGTGAAGTGGAAGGTCTCGGTTCGCGCCGGATCCACGAACGGCCCGAGGTACGCCTGCACGTCCTCGGCGCGGAGCTCGGAGTCCGTCTGCACGAACCGGTCGCTGCGCAGCAGTTCCATGAGCTCCTCGGCCCGGTCCTCGAGCGCCAGCCGCAGCATGCGTCCCAGCGTCCTCGGCAGTCCTTCCGGAAGTCTGGCGACCGCGCCGAAGTCGATCACTGTCAGCCTGCCGTCGGGAAGCAGCTGGAAGTTGCCGGGATGGGGATCGGCGTGCAGCAGGCCGACCCGGGCCGGGGACGAGAAGTGGAACTCGCCGAGCAGTTCGCCCGCCCGGTCGCGCTGTTCCCGGCTCCCGTTGTTGATGATCTCGGCGAAGGGCGTACCCGAGACCCACTCGGTGACCATGACCTTGGGTGAGCTCGCCACCACCCGGGGGACGTGCACCAGCTCGTCACCCTCGAAAGCCGTGGCGAACGAGCGCTGGTTGTCGGCCTCGGTGCGGTAGTCCAGCTCCTCGACCATCCTGTCCTGCAGCTCGCGCAGCAGCGGTTTGATCTCCGCACCGGGCAGCATCGACTGGAAGAGCCGGGAGAAGCGCATCAACTGACGCAGGTCGGAACGCAGTGCCTCGTCCGCGCCCGGGTACTGGATCTTGACGGCGACCTCCCTGCCGTCGTGCCAGACCGCCCGATGCACCTGGCCGATGCTCGCGGCCGCGGTGGGCGACTCGTCGAACTCGGCGAAGCGCGCGTGCCAGCCGCTTCCCAACTGTTCGTCCAGGGTGCGTCGCACGCTGGACTCCGACATCGGCTGCGAGGTCGTCTGCAGCTTGGAGAGTGCGTCCCGGTAGGGCTCGGCGAGTTCATCGGGTACGGCGGCCTCGAACACGCTCAGCGCCTGCCCGAACTTCATCGCCCCACCCTTGAGCTGCCCGAGCACGGCGAACAGCTGTTCGGCCGTACGCGCGGAGAAATCGGCGCTGACGGTGTCCGCGTCCTGCCCGGTGAGCCGCTTTCCCCATCCCGCGGCCACTCTGCCCGCGGCACCGAGCGGCAGACTGGCGAGTTTGACGGTGCGCTGTGCTGCTCGGCGGGGGACGTCGCTCACGGGAACTCCCTTCCAGTCGGCAGGGCGCCGGGACAACGAGCCGTCCCGGAGCACACGCCTACGGACTCACCGACATGCTAGAGGTTTTCGCGTAGCCGTGTGCAAGATCGTCCTCGACGGATCGTTCCGCCGAACCGTTGAAAGGGGGCCGGAAACGAACGAATCGCCGTTCCAGGAGCCGTCGACGCGGTTGCGAGCGGCATTGTTCACCGCCGGGGCTCGCTCCTCGGCGGCGATGCGTGCTGGCTCTGGGGCGCGCTAGCCCTGGGTGTTGTGCGCCTTGCCGAGAATGCGGGTCATCTTGGTGCCGCAAACCGGGCAGGTCCCCTTGGCCATTCGTCTCCCGTTCGTCTCCGATATCTCACCGGTGAAGTCCCGCTTCTCCCGGCACTTTACGCAGTAACCGTTGTACGTCTCGGCCACGGCTGCCTCCATTGGGTAACTGTTCTTCCGAAGCGTTCAAGCGCGTCATGGCGGGCCTCGGAACTGTGCTGGGCAAAAGGTACCCGCGCCCGGAGCAGCGCGCAGGAGCTCGGCATATCGCGATTTCGGATGAATGTCTTAACCCGTTCAGGGGTAGCAGCGCGTGTTCGATTAGTGTCGATCAGTCATATTCGCAGCGCTCGCCCGATTCCTCGATGCGGAATGGGTAGTTGATCTGCGGTTCGGATCACAGCGGAACCCGCGAGCACGATCGGCCTCGCTAGGCTCTCCGGTCGTGACCGAACCGCAAGTGGAGGTGCGCCGCAGCAAGCGGAGAAAGCAGACGGTCAGTGCCTACCGGGACGGTGGCAGGGTGGTCGTACTGCTACCCGCGCGGATGAGCCGTGCCGAGGAGCGGCGCTGGGTCGACGAGATGCTCAGCAGACTGCGTCGCAGCGAGACCCGCCGCAAGTCGCCGGCCAGGGCTTCCGACGACGCGTTGCTGAACCGGTGCGCCGAACTGTCCCAGCGCTACCTGGACGGGCTCGCCGTGGCGGCCGGAGTCCGGTGGGTCGCCCCGATGCGCACCAGATGGGCTTCCTGCACACCCGCCGAGGGCACCATCCGCGTCAGTCGCAGGCTTCGGGAGGTCCCGAGCTGGGTGCTCGACTACGTGCTGGTGCACGAACTCGCGCACTTGCTGGTTCCGGGCCACGGAGCGGACTTCTGGGAGTGGGTGAACCGCTATCCCAGGACGGAACGGGCCATCGGCTATCTCGAAGGGCTGACCGCGGCCGCCGATCTCGGGACGGGAGTCGGGGAACCGGAATCCGGCGACGAAGTCGACTGACCGGAATCCGACCGTGTCGGCCCCACGGTGCGGCCGGTGATCGGGCGGCCTCGGTGCGCCCGACGACGAACAGCTACCGGTGACGAACGGCTACCGGTGGCGAACAGCGCCCCGCGTCGCCCCGCCGTGCCGCCTCAGCGGGGCCCTCCTCACGGAAACGAGGCCCGACGTCGTGCGACCGCTCGATCGAACGCGGGCCGTTCCGCACACCGGATCGCCCGCGTTCGGTTCCGACGGAGCGAGTACCCGGCCGCGGGGCGGCCGAGCCCGGCAACAGGGCCGGGATGCCGATCAGCGGTCGTCGTCCTCGCCGCGTTCCTCGCCGGTGGAATCCTCCGAACCGGACTCGCCCGCCTGCTCGGCGGCCTCGGCCCGTCGAATGGCCGCGATCGGATCGTCCAGATCCTCGTTGCTCTGTCCCCAGCGATCGGCGAAGTCCAGCGGCTCGTCCAGATCGGAACCGTCCGGCAACAGATCCGGGTGATCCCAGACCCGGTCACGGCTCGTGACACCGTGCCGTTCCGTGAGCAGCCGCCACAGCGATGCCGCCGCCCGCAGCCGACGCGGACGCAGCTGCAGTCCCACGAGGGTCGCGAAGGTCTGCTCGGCGGGTCCGCCGGTGGCACGCCTGCGCCGCACCGTCTCGCTGAGCGCGTCGGCTCCGGGCAGTCGTTCCCCGACCGCGTCGGCGACCACCACGTCGACCCAGCCCTCGACCAGGGCCAGCAGCGTCTCCAACCGGGTCAGCGCGGCCTGCTGCTCGTCGGTGGTTCGCGGTTCCAGCATGCCGGAGTTCATCAACTCCTGCATCGAGTTCGGGTCGCTCGGATCGACCTTGCTCGCCAGGTCCTCCAGCGAGGAGGTGTCGATGTGGATACCGCGTGCGTACTCCTCGACGGTCGCCAGCAACCGCTGCCGCAGCCAGGGCACGTGACTGAACAGCCGGTGGTGCGCGGCCTCCCGTGCCGCCAGGAAGACGGTCACCTCACTGGCGGGGCGATCCAGGCCCTTCCCGAAACGCTCGATGTTGGCGGGCAGCAGCGCGGCCGTCCCGTCCGGGCCGAGTGGAAGCCCCACATCGGTGGAGGTGAGCACTTCACCGCCGAGCTGTGCCAGCCCGTTGCCCAGCTGGGACCCGAAGGTCAGCCCGCCCATCTGGCCGAGCATGGACACGATCGGCCCCGCGGCCTGCTTGGCCTCGTCCGGCAGCGCTTCCAGCCACGCCTCGGAGACGCGCTCGGCCACCGGATCGCACAGCCGCTTCCAAGTGGGCAGCGTGTTGTCCACCCAGTCGCCTGCCGACCAGGACCGCACCACGTGCGTACCGGTCGGGAAGGCGGTCGTGGGGTCCAGCCAGAGCTCGGCGAGCTGGATGCCGTCCTCGACGGCCTTGGTCTGCTGCTGGGTCGGTCGCTCGGTGTGCTTGTTGCTCTGCAGCTGCTGGTGGGCCAGCTGCTTGGCCAGGTCGTAGTTGACCGGCCCCGAATCGCCACTCGAGGAGTGGCTGAGGGCCTGCCCGAGCTGGGTCAGCATCTGGCCGAGCGCGCTGATGTCGAAATTCGGCATACCGCCGGAACCGGGCATGCCCCCGGGACCCGGCATCCCGCCGAAGCCGGGGAAGGAACCCGCTCCTCCGGAAAAGCCGGCGCCGCCCCCGGAGCCACCGTCCGATGAGTCGCCCCTGTTGCGATCATCGGGTTCCTCGTTGTCGGGATCTTGGGGGCCGAACCCGAAGGGCACATCACTCATGGTTCCACCGTACGCGGAACAGGCGGGCGGGCAGTAGGTGAGCGGTCGGCCGCTCGCCGAGGGCGAACGTGGTGTCGAGATCGTCGTCACCCGACTCGAGATCGTCCCAGCCTGGGCTCGAGATCGTCCCCGCCGAACTCCACATCTCGGGCGCCACGCAAGTCGCCCGCCGGCCGTCAGTGTGCGGCACGTAGGGTGTCGTGCTGTGAGTCGCCGTACCTGGACCCTGCTTACGAGTGTCGTTCTGGTCGTGGTCTTCGGGCTGCTGGGAGTTTTCGTTCCGGTGCCCTACGTGGCACTGGGACCCGGGCCCACCCATGACACGCTCGGCTCTTCACAGGGCAGGCAGGTAGTCCGGATCGATGGTACGAAGACCTTCCCGACGGATGGCCACCTCAACATGACCACCGTCTCGGTCACCGACGAGCTGTCGATCTTCAGCGCGCTGACCTTCTGGGTGAGCGGTGACTACGCCCTGGCGCCCCGCGAGCTCTACTTCCCGCCGGACAAGACCGAGCAGCAGGTCCAACGGACCAACACGCGCGCTTTCCGCGACTCGCAGAACGCCGCCGAGACCGCGGCGCTGCGTCATCTCGGTTACCCCACCGAGCTCGTCGCCGAGGAGATAGTCGCCGACAGCCCCGCCGAAGGGGTGATCCAGCCGGGGGACGAGCTGATCGCGGCGAACGGCACCGAGCTGAGCGACCCGCGGTCGTTGGTGGACGCCCTGTCGGGCATCGAGCCGGGCCAGCGGGTCACCATCCGGTTCAGACACGAGCAGCAGCCGCAGCGGACCACCATCCGGCTCGCGCAACCGCCGGACGACCGCTCCCAGGGGTTCCTGGGTGTGCAACCCGGGCTGCGTCCGCGGGTCGATTTCGATGTCGACATCAGGCTGCCCGACATCGGTGGCCCCTCAGCCGGGCTGATGTTCTCGCTGGCCGTGGTGGACAAACTCACCCCGGGCCAACTCACGGACGGCAAGTTCATCGCGGGCACCGGTGAGATCGACTCGCAGGGCAACGTGGGCCGCATCGGCGGTATCGGTTTCAAGATAACCAAGGCCCACGAGGCGGGCGCCGAGATCTTCCTGGTTCCGGAGGGCAACTGCGCCGCGGCCGAGTCCCAGGCCCCCGAGGACATGCGGCTGATCGAGGTGGGAACCCTCGACGAGGCGGTCGACGCGCTCGAGTCCGTACGGGCGGGGGAGACACCCCCGCGCTGCTGATTCGGCGCGGCACCCGGTGGGATCCGGGTGCCGACAGCCGTGCGATCAGGATCCGAAGTGGCGCTCACCGGCCTCGGATCCCCGACGGAACGTCACTCCTCGAAGGTGGCGTGCATCGCGTTGAGCAGGTTCGGTGCCAGAGCGCTGTCCTCGACGAGCTCACCCTCCTCCCGCTCCGGATCACCGTCGAAGCCGTCGTCGACCTCGGGATCCTTGTTGCGCAACCGCAGCAGGCAGGTCTGCGTTCCGCCGCGCAGTACGGCGGCGACCAGCCGTGCTTCCCGGCGTTCCGGATGTTGCGCGGCGGCGCTCCGCGCGGCGTCGTCCTCGCTCGGGAGCTCCTGCTCTGCCTCCGGGGGCAACACCACGATCTCCTGGACCAGCGCGCAGCCCAGTACCCGTTCCGGCCAGCCGATACCAGCCAGGGCCTCTCCGATGTCGTTGCCGGGCAGCTCTTCCTGCTCCACCGGCGTCAGTGTCGAACTCGTGTTGAGCTGTTCGGCCAGGCCGGGCTCGGCCTCCAGCAGCTCCGCGGTATCGACCAGCGCGAACATTCTGGCCGGCCGTTCCCAGCCTTCCGAAGCCACGAACTGCTCGATCTCGCGTGCCACCGCGGGCAACCCCGCGGTCATTTCCTCGGTGATAGCGGACGACATTCGCCCATCGTCGCACCGCCGAGACCTCCCGGTTCGATCCCCGTGACAGCGCTCGTCGCAGGTGATCGGCACACCTTTCCACCTGGTGATCCCACGCTGGGCGGGATGTCCGTTTGATGCGAATTCGCGGGCGCGTCCCACCATCTCGTGACGAGGTCGTAGAGTTGTCCGCACGGGAGCCCGGGTCGCACCGGTGACCCGGCCCCGTTGCCCGCGGATCGTCACCAGGGAGTGCGCTGTGGCCACGAGGCCGGTAGGAGTACCCAATTTGTCCCGGCGAAGCCGGATCCTTCTGATCCTGGGCGCGGTCGTGCTGGTAGGACTGATAGTCGGATCACGCCTGATCGGGACATACGTCAATTGGCTGTGGTTCGGCAGTATCGACTACCGGGGGATCTTCACGACGATCGTGCTCACCCGGATCGTGTTGTTCGTCTGTGCGGCCGTTTTCCTCGCCGGAGTCCTGGCGTTGAACCTCTGGCTGGCCTATCGCACCAGACCCGTGTTCGTGCCGCTCGGAAGTGGGCAGGACGACCCGTTGATGCGGTACCGCACCGTCATCACGCAGCGGTCCAAGTGGTTCGGCATCGGAATCCCGGCGATCGTCGGTGCCATCGGTGGTCTGGCCGCCACCGGTGACTGGCGCATGGTGCAGCTGTTCCTGAACCGCACCCCGTTCGGGACCGAGGACCCGGTCTTCGGCCACGACATCAGCCTCTACATCTTCCAGCTGCCGTTCTTCCGCTGGCTGCTGGCATGGGCGTTCATCGCCGTCACGCTGTCGTTCTTCGGCGCACTGGCCGTGCACTACATCTTCGGTGGCATCAAGCTCGCGGGCAGGTCCGGGCAGATCTCGCAGCCCGCCCGGATCCAGCTCGCCCTGTTGGCCGGGATCTTCGTGCTGCTCAAGGCCGTCGACTTCTTCTTCGACCGCTGGGATCTGCTGCTTTCGCAGCGCAGTGAGCTGTTCACCGGTGCCAGCTACACCGACCTCAACGCGGTGATGCCCGCGAAGGTGATCCTGCTGTGCATCTCCATCATCTGCGCCCTGGCCTTCTTCGCCGTCGTGTTCCTGCGCAACCTGCAGATTCCGGCGTTGGCGACGGTGTTGCTGGTGCTGTCCAGTCTGGTCATCGGCGCGCTGTGGCCCGCACTGCTGCAGCAGTTCTCGGTCGAACCCAACGCCAACCAGCGCGAGGCGACCTCGATCGAGCGCAACATAGCCGCCACCAGGCAGGCCTTCGGTATCAGCAAGGAGGACGTGACAGTTCGCGAGAACTACACGCAGGGCGGTGGCTCGGACTCTGGTGACTCCGGCTCCGGCTCCGACTCCGGTTCGAGCGGCTCCGATGTAACTCCGGAGGACGTCGCCGAGGACACCGGCACCGTCTCCAACGTGCGACTGCTCGACCCGAGCCTGCTCTCCGAGACGTTCACCCAGCTGCAGCAGCAGTTCAACTTCTACGGGTTCCCGGAAGAACTCGACATCGACCGTTACCGGGACGAGAACGGCGACCTGCAGGACTACCTGGTCGCCGTGCGGGGGATCAACACCGATGGCCTGGCCGAGAACCAGCAGTCCTGGATCAACCGGCACATGGTCTACACCCACGGCAACGGTTTCGTGAGCGCACCCGCCGACCGCGTCAGCTCGGTGCCCGGTGAAGGAGGCGACACCGGTGCCTACCCGGTGTTCTCGATGAGCGACGTCTCCAACGACGGCGAGGGCGAGATCCCGGTCGAGCAGCCCCGGGTCTACTACGGTGAGCTGAACCAGGACTACGCCATCGTCGGTGCCGAGCAGGGTGAGGAGCCGCAGGAGTACGACACGCAGAACTCGCGCTACACCTACCAGGGTGAGGGTGGCGTCGGCATCGGGAACTGGTTCAACCGTGCCGTGTTCGCGGCCAACTACGGTGAGCGCAACATCCTGTTCAACCAGGAGATCGGCTCGCAGTCGCAGATCATGTTCAACCGCAATCCGCGGGAGCGGGTGCAGAAGGTCGCCCCGTGGCTCAAGTTGGACGGCGATCCCTATCCGACCGTGATCGACGGGAAGATCAAGTGGATCGTCGACGGCTACACCACGCTGAACAATTACCCCTACTCCAAGCTGACCTCGTTCGGGCAGGCGGCCAGTGACTCCACCAGTAACGTCGCTCAGCCCGACCAGCAGATCAACTACATCCGCAACTCGGTGAAGGCCACCGTGGACGCCTACACCGGTGAGGTGACGCTCTACGAGTTCGGTGACAAGGATCCGGTGCTGGAGGCGTGGAAGGGCGTCTTCCCGGGTGTGGTCAAGCCGAAGAGCGAGATCAGTGACGAGCTGCGGCAGCATTTCCGCTATCCCGCCGACATGTTCAAGGTGCAGCGCGAGCTGCTCGCCCGGTACCACGTGGACGACCCGGGGGACTTCTACGCCACCCGCGGTTTCTGGGAGGTCCCCAACGATCCCAACCAGGACCAGCGCAGCGGTTCCGGTGAGAAGCAGCCGCCGTTCTACGTGATCGCCCAGGCACCCACGCAGAACCGGCCGACCTTCCAGCTGACCAGTGCCATGACCGCGCTGGAACGCCCGAACCTGTCCGCGTGGATCTCGGCCTCCTCGGATCCCGAGACCTACGGCCAGATCACCATGCTGGAGCTGCCCACGGAAAACCAGACGCCGGGACCGGTGCAGGTACAGCGGCAGATGGAGTCCACGCCGAAGGTCACCGAGGACCGGACGCTGTTCGACAACCCCGGGGTCCGGGCGATGTTCGGTAATCTGCTGACCCTGCCGGTCGAGGGCGGGATGCTCTACGTGGAGCCGATCTACATCCGACCGAACAGCGAGGACTCCTACCCGCAGTTGGCCAGGGTGCTGACCTCTTACGGCGACAACGTCGGCTATGCCGATACGCTGCAGGGCTCGCTGGAGCAGGTGTTCGGTCCCGGTGCGGGGCAGAACACCGAGACCGCCGAGGACGAGAACCAGCAGCAGGACGGTCAGGGGCAGCAGCAGGGCGACCAAGGACAACAGCAGGGCGATCAGGGGCAACAGCAGGGCGACCAGGATCAGCAGAGCGACCAGAACCAGCAGCAGGGCAACGGTCAGGGGCAGCAGAACAGCTCCGAGGTGAACCAGGCCGTGCAGGAGGTGCAGGCCGCGATGGAAGAGGTCCGTTCCGCGCAGAACTCCGGTGACCTCGGCCAGCTGGGTCAGGCGTTCCAGCGACTGGAGGAAGCCATGAACCGGTACGAGGAGGTCACCGGCGACGGTGGCTGATCCGTAGCGGGGAACCGGGTGGTCGGACGACCACCCGGTTCCGATCCAACCGCTCCGTGACAAGCGAAAACGCGATAACACCCACCCCCGCGCAGGGGGTGGGTGACCACGGTGTAGAGTTGCAACTACAACGAAACACGGCGCGGGGTGGAGCAGTTCGGTAGCTCGCTGGGCTCATAACCCAGAGGTCACAGGTTCGAATCCTGTCCCCGCTACCAGAAAGCCCCCTTCCGGGAATCCCGGAAGGGGGCGATTTTTCGTCCGGCTGTGGTTCGCCCCGTCAGGGACTTCGGCCGGGGCTCTTTTGGTCCCGGTCCGCGATTCTTTCGGAACCGGGGCGGGAGTGTCACGAGCCGGACCACGTCCGGGTTACGGCATCCCTCCCGGGCGGACGCGAAGCCACACACGCTTGTCGGTCCGTCACCCGGCACCAGGGGGCTCCCCTGCCTGATGGAGCGAGAAACCGCTGATGAGCGGAGGGGATCATCGGTTGAGCACCCCCCTGTGTGGCGGTCGCGGGCGGCGGTGTAGAGTTGCAACTACAACGAAACACGGCGCGGGGTGGAGCAGTTCGGTAGCTCGCTGGGCTCATAACCCAGAGGTCACAGGTTCGAATCCTGTCCCCGCTACTGAGATCGGCCCCCGGAGCACGGCTCCGGGGGCCGAATCGTGTTCGCGGACCCCGGCCCTTCGCGAGGCGTTTCGTAGGGCCGCTTCGGGCGCGCTCTCGTAGGGATCCCTCACGCGGGCAGATACCGAGTGCGGTCGGTAGGCCGCTGTCGGAGTCGATGCCGGACGCCGGTAGGCGACACGCGGGCCGGGCTGTACGGGCCGGGATTACGCGGGCTGGATGACACCGGACACGAACAAGTGGTTCCCACGGTTTCCGGGCCCGCGCATCGCCGAGCCCGGATCTCGTGCCCGTCGGCCTCATCGAAGGTTTCCGGTCGGGTTGGCGGGTTGCCGCTCGGCGGAACCTCCCGCCGGCTCTCGCTCCGGGGGCCCGACATCGGGTAGCGGCCTACACGACGTCGGGCCGTCCTCGCGAGAGCGCGACGCGGGAGAACCCGCGGATGATCGGCTGGCTGGGGCTCTCCGACGTTCCCGGCACCGGCAAGACCCACGTCGATCAGTCAACACGACAGGAAAACGTCAGTCAGCCGTCGGCCCACTTGCGGGCACAGTTGGGCGAGCAGACCCGCCCCTCGCTGCTCCCGCCGCGGAAGGCACGCATCTTGCGGCCGCACACTATGCAGTTGTGCGGATTCTCCACCTGGATCGGCATCATCGACTTCGCCCGTTCCGAAACCTTGCTCGCCACCTTGGTCCTGCTCTGGGCGAGCTTGGTCCGCAGCAGACTCCGATGCACGGTGTTACCTCCCTAGCTCGGCGGGTCCGTCCCGTACGTCCCCGTCGCAGTGCCCGGCTCCGTTACACTGCCGGTCAGTGTGAAGGGTGCCCTTAACAGCGGGCCTTACGCAGCATCTCAACCAGATTTACCCATTTCGAGTTAAAAATTAACCCTGTCCAGCGGACAGTGAGTACACGAATTGGTTGCTCCCGGGGGATGAAGCCGCGATGGAAGTGAATCCGGGTCGCGACAGTGGTTCCGTGCGCCGAATTGGATGCGTTGCGTGTTCACCGCTCCCCCTGGTTGCGCTGCTGTTTCGGACACGGCATACGGCCATTGTGGACAGCCTGTCAGTGCCGTGGCACCGTAGGAGCCGTGACCGACCTGAATGCGACATCCGCAGCCTTGCTGGGACTTCTCCACGAGGGGCCGATGACCGGGGGACAGTTGGTGGCCGCGGCCACCGACCGGTTCAGCGGGTTCTTCAGCGTCACCCGCAGCCAGGTTTACCGGGAACTGCCCGCGCTGGCCGAGGACGGCATGTTGCGCCTCGGCAAACAGGGGCCCCGCTCCAGCCAGCAGTACATCATCACCGCGGCGGGCAAGCGTGCCTTCAAGTCGTGGCTGAACACCGAACCGGGACCGGACAACGTGCGCAGTCCGCTGTTGCTGCGGTTGCGCTATGCCGGCATGCTCACCGCGAAACAACGTGACCACCTGGTCACCTCGGCCCGTGAGCAGTACGTCGAGAAGCTCAACGAGGCCAAGAACGCCGCCAAGGTGGCCGAGGACCCCTACGAGAAGGCCGCGGCGGACTTCTCGGTGGCGCACAACCGTGCGGTCATCAAGATGCTCGACGCGATACCCGAATGACCTTCGCGTGAGGTCCGAGCTCGGAAAAAGGACCGCCGGTCCACGTCCGTGGCCGTGAAGCTGTGAAGTAGGCTGGGGAACCGTGAACCCCGACGTCGCCGCCGAGCTCAAGGACATGTCCGAAACCCTCGAGGGCATCGAGCGAGTCATGGATCTCGATGCGTTGCGGGCCCGGATCGCGGAGCTGGAGGAGGAAGCGGCTCGCCCGGACCTGTGGGACGACGTCGAATACGCCCAGCGGATCAACAGTCAGCTCGTGTACAAGCAGAGCGATCTGCGCAAGATCACCGGGCTTCGACAGCGTCTCGAAGACCTCGGAGTGCTCTACGAACTCGGTGAGAACGAGGACGACAGCGCCAGCGTCGCCGAGGCCGAGCAGGAGCGTGGCCAGCTCAAGAAGGATCTCGCCGATCTGGAGATCCGCACCCTGCTCTCGGGCGAGTACGACGAGCGCTCCGCCATGGTCACCATCCGGGCGGAAGCGGGTGGCGTGGACGCCGCCGACTTCGCCGAGATGCTGCTGCGGATGTACCTGCGGTGGGCGGAACGCCACGAGTACGGGACCGAGGTCTACGACACCTCCTATGCGGAGGAGGCGGGCGTGAAGTCCGCGACCTTCCGGGTGGACACCCCCTTCGCCTACGGCACCCTCTCGGTGGAACAGGGCACCCACCGCTTGGTGCGTATCTCGCCGTTCGACAACCAGGGGCGCAGGCAGACCTCGTTCGCGGGTGTTGAGGTACTGCCGGTGGTCGAGGAGACCGACCACGTGGAGATCCCGGAGAAGGACATCCGGGTGGACGTGTTCCGCTCGTCCGGCCCCGGTGGGCAGAGCGTCAACACCACCGATTCGGCGGTTCGGCTGACCCACCACCCCACGGGGATCGTGGTTTCCTGCCAGAACGAGAAGTCCCAGCTGCAGAACAAGGCAGCGGCCATGCGGGTGTTGCAGTCCAAGCTGCTGGCGCGCAAGCGGGAGGAGGAGCGAGCCCAGCTCGACGCGCTGCGGGACAGCAGCGGTTCCGGCTGGGGCAACCAGATCCGTTCCTACGTGCTGCATCCGTACCAGATGGTCAAGGACCTCCGCAGCGGCTACGAGGTGGGAAACCCGGAGTCGGTGCTCGAGGGGCAGATCGACGGGCTGCTGGAGTCCGGTATCCGGTGGCGCAAGCAGCAGCACGACCAGGAACAGCAGAGCTGATCCGAGCTCGTCGCGCCGCCTCGGCGAGCCACCGGTCGTAACCTGCCCGCGCGGGTCCCCGCGGCCCCGGCGGCTCGGATGCCGTGGAGTTCCTTCCCGCGTGGGCGGTTCCGGTGGTTGCCTCCCGGCGCGCTCTCCGCCGCCTGCGCGGTCCGGAGCCGCTCGCGTCTTTCCCCGCGTTCGAAAAGCGCGCATGGTAATTGGCCGAGTGCAACCAATGGTACGGGTGAGTGAAGGCCCCCCGGGTGGTCGCAGGTAAGCTCACTGCCCGTGATCCGGCTCGAACACGTGTCAAAGACGTACAAGACGTTGGCGCGCCCCGCACTCGACGACGTCTCGGTGTCCGTGGACAAGGGCGAGTTCGTATTCCTCATCGGCCCCTCCGGGTCGGGCAAGTCCACGTTCCTGCAGTTGCTACTGCGGGAGGAAGTCCCCACCCGAGGCCGGGTGATCGTCGCCGACTGGAACGTCGCCAAGCTGCCGAGACGGCGCGTTCCCAAGCTGCGGCAGCGGGTCGGTTGTGTGTTCCAGGACTTTCGCCTGCTCAACAACAAGACCGTCTTCGGCAACGTCGCCTTCGCCCTCGAAGTGATCGGAAAACCCCGGCACACCATCCGCAAGGTGGTTCCCGAGGTGCTGCAGCTCGTCGGTCTGGACGGCAAGGCGGACCGGATGCCCGTCGAGCTGTCCGGTGGTGAACAGCAGCGGGTCGCCATAGCCAGGGCGTTCGTCAACCGGCCGCTGGTGCTGATGTGCGATGAGCCCACCGGAAACCTCGATCCGGACACCAGCCAGGACATCATGCTGTTGCTGGAGCGCATCAACCGCACCGGAACCACGCTGGTCATGGCCACGCACGACCACTCGATCGTCGACTCCATGCGTAGGAGGGTCGTCGAGCTCAGTCACGGCCAGGTCATCCGTGACGACGCCCGCGGTGTGTACGGCGTGGGCCGCTGAGCCCGCCGCACGCAAGGGCAGCCCCGAACCCCAAGTCGCAGACCGCACCGAAAGCTGACTCAAGATGCGCGCGAGCTTCGTATCCAGCGAGGTCGTCAACGGCCTTCGTCGTAACGTGTCGATGACGATCGCGATGATCCTGACCACGGCGGTTTCCCTCACCCTGCTCGGTGGCGGCCTGATCGTCGTCCGCAAGGTGGATCAGGCCCAGGAATCGCTGCGCGACGCGGCAGACGTCGTCGTCTACATGAACGAGGACGTCAGTGCCAACGATCCCGAGTGCGCCAACGATCCCTGTTCGGGGATCCGTTCCGAGCTGGAGCAGGCCTCCGGCGTGCGGTCGGTGCAGTATCTGAACCGCCAGGCGATCTTCGAGCGGGCGACCGAGGAGTTCTCGAACCAGCCGCAGCTGCGGGAACTGGTTCGCCCCAAGGCGCTGCCCGCGGCCCTGTGGGTCGAGCTGGGCGACAACGTCACGCCGCGGGCCATCAAGGAGCAGTTCGAGGGACGTACCGGCATCGGTTCGATCAACGACCAGTCCCAGTTCGTGCGGAACATGGTCAACAAGCTCAACGACGTGCGTGACGGGACATTCCTGATCGCGGCGTTGCAGGCGTTCGCCGCGCTGCTGTTGATTTCGAACACCATTCAGCTCTCTGCGTTCAACCGCCGTACCGAGACGGGCATCATGCGGTTGGTGGGCGCTTCCCGCTGGTACACCCAGCTGCCCTTCCTGCTGGAGGCCATGGTATCCGGCATCATCGGTTCCGTCGCGGCGACCGGGCTGCTCATGGTGCTCAAGGAGGCGTTCCTCGACGGGCTGATGAAGCCGCTGACCAACGCCGACCTGCTGACCCCGGTCAGTTACGCCGACGTGGCCTTCGTGGCACCGATCCTGGTGCTGGTGGCCTCGGCGATCTCCGGTCTGACCGGGTATCTCACCCTGCGGCTGTACGTGCGGATCTGAGGATCGCTCGTTTCGCGGCTCGGTGCCTCGGCGTTCGGCGCCGGGGTCCGGGCCGTGCCGCGTGCGAAAACCACGTGGTCCACTCGTCGGACGCAGCGCTATGCTCGCCGGTATGGCAAAGGAACGTGGCCACAACCTGATCGCGCGCAATCGCAAGGCGCGGCACGACTGGACGGTGCTGGACACCTACGAGGGCGGCATGGTGCTGACCGGAACCGAGGTGAAGAGTCTCCGTCAGGGCCGAGCCTCGCTGGTCGACTCCTTCGCGACGATCGACCGGGGCGAAGTGTGGCTGCGCAACGTGCACATCCCCGAGTACACCGAGGGAACGTGGACCAACCACGCCCCGCGTCGTTCGCGCAAGCTGCTGCTGCACCGCGACGAGATCGAACGACTGCTTGGCAAGACCAAGGAGAGCGGGCTGAGCCTGGTGCCGCTCTCGCTGTACTTCTCCGACGGCAAGGCCAAGGTCGAGCTGGCACTCGCCCGAGGTAAGCGGATCCACGACAAGCGCAGGGACATGGCCAAGCGCGACGCCGAGCGTGAGATGGCGCGGGCGATCGGCCAGCACCGGAAGGGCATGCGCTGAGATGCCGTTAGGCGGACGACTCCCGTGTGATCGGTCGCGCTCGGATCGGGTGGCGCACGCGGCGTTCGGCTGCCCGCGGTGAGCGGGCTCGAGGGGCCGTCGTCCGACGAGGAGGTTCCGGACTGGCTCGCCGGCCTCGGCCTGCCGGGGCTGGTGGATCTGCACACGCACTTCCTGCCCGAGCGCGTGCTGCGCAAGGTCTGGGACTACTTCGACCTGGCCGGTACTCACTACGGGATCGAGTGGCCGATCCGGTACCGCTTCGACGAGCCGACCCGGCTCGACGTGCTGTCCGGCCTCGGGGTGCGCGTGTTCGCGCCGCTGGTGTATCCGCACAAACCGGGTATGGCCGAGTGGCTCAACCGCTGGGCGCTCGAGTTCGGCCGCACCACTGCCGGTGCCGTGCCCACCGCCACGATGTATCCGGAACCCGGGGCCGCCGAGTACGTGGCCGCCGCCCTGGAAGGCGGGGCGCGCTGCTTCAAGGTGCACGTCCAGGTGGGCGGGTTCGACCCGCGCGACCCGCTGCTGCGGCGATCGTGGCAGTTGTTGGCCGAGTCCGGGGTGCCGGTGGTGGTGCACTGCGGTCACGGTCCGCTGCGCGGGGAGTTCACCGGGATGGACGTGTTCGCCGAGGTGCTCGAACGCCATCCGGGGCTGGTGGCGGTGCTGGCGCACGCCGGTATGCCCGAGTACGGGCGAGCGCTGGAGCTGGCGCGGGATCATCCCGGGGTTTACCTGGACACCACGATGGTCGGTGTCGTCTTCAGCGAGCGGTTCGCGCCGTTGCCCTCGGACTGGGCCGACCGGCTGGTGCCGGTGGCGGAGCGGGTGGTGCTCGGCTCCGACTTCCCGAACATTCCCTATCCCTACGCCGAGCAGCTGGCAGCCGTGGCCGGCTGGGCCGCCGCCGAGGAGCGGCTGGGAATACCGTTCCTGCGTGCGGTGTTGCACGACACGCCCGCACGGTTGCTCGGATGCGGTTGACCGGATCGTGATTGCCGGTCCGTGAACCGGTGGTTCGCCCCGCGGAACTTTTCGCGAACCGATCCGCCGGACCGGGAGTGATCGGGCGGGAGTCGTACGTTATGATGTTGGATACGGCTCCGTCCGGGCGAGGCCCGGTGGGGGCGGACTGTTGCACAACAGGTTGCTTAGTAACAAAACACGGGGGTGAACGGTTTCGACTCTGGCCGTTGAGCCAAGGGAAGCGTGCCGGTGCAGGCGGAAGACCACCGTAAAGCGTCGCCGTAAATTAACAAGCGCCGACAACAAGAGTCAGCGCGAGTTCGCACTCGCCGCCTGAGCGAGTAGCGACTCTGTCGGACCGGGTAAGTCTCCGACCCGGACCCCGGCATCGGTTAGGGGACTCACCGTTTAGTTCGGTCGCGGGACTGAACGGGACATCGCACAGCGACTGGGCTTGTCACACCGGCTTGTTCGCGTGACCGGTGAAGTCGAGTAGAGACAGAGCGGACTGCGCACGGAGAAGCCTTGGTGAGGCGACAGAGGACCCGGGTTCGAATCCCGGCACCTCCACTGCGGTCCCGGTGACCGCGCGAATCTCGAAGTGATACCCCGCTCGGCGAGTCCCGCCGGGCGGGGTTTTCGTCGTCGCGGGGTTTTTCGTTGTCGGAGCCCCGCTCCGCTTCGGCCCCGGGCGCGGCGATTTCGCGAGAAATTGACGCCGAGCCGCTCCGCTGTTGCCACATTTCCGCTGCTGCGCCGTCGTCGCGTGCGGGGTTGTGCGGCTACGATTCCGCCGTGCTCACCGCGACGGCGAGTATCGGAGGCAGGCGATGAGCGGAAACCATTCCCACGACCACGGTCATGGCCAGGTCGGGCGGAGCGGTTCCCCGCCCGGACCACGCGCCACGCGTTCGGCTCTCGCGCGGGGACTGCTCCACCGGCTCGGGCACTTCCTCCTGCCTCACGAGCACGATCCCGCCGAACGGGTGGACACCGAGCTGGAGGGCAGTCGCGCGGGAATGCGCGCCCTGTGGCTCTCGCTGCTGGTGCTCACCGCCACCGCCGCGCTGCAAGCCGGGGTGCTGTGGTTCTCCGGCTCGGTGGCGCTGTTGTCCGACACGCTGCACAACATCGCCGACGCGCTCACCGCCGTCCCGCTCGCGGCGGCGTTCCTGCTGGCGCGCAGACCCGCCAACCGTCGCTTCCCCTACGGTTACGGCCGAGCCGAGGACGTTGCCGGGGTGATCGTGGTGCTGGTGATCGCGGGTTCGGCGGTGGCCGCACTGGTCGAGTCCGCGCACCGGTTGTTCGGCCCCGCCGGCATCGGTGATCCGCTGCTGGTAGCGCTGGCCGGTGGCGTGGGGTTCTGCGGCAACGAGCTCGCCGCTCGGATACGCGTCCGCACCGGCCACCGGATCGGTTCGGCCGCGCTCGTGGCGGACGGGTTGCACGCCAGGACGGACTCGTTCACCTCGCTCGGCGTGGTGCTCGCCGCCGGTGGGGCGGCGCTGGGGTGGCCGTTGCTGGATCCACTGGTAGGTCTGCTGATCGGGCTGGCCATCGCGATGGTCACCTGGTCGGCTGCCAAGCGGATTCTGGCGCGGTTGATGGACTCGGTGGCGCCGGAACTGACCGACACCGCCTACCGGGCGCTGGGCACCCATCCGGATGTGCGTGCGGTGGAGGCGGTGCGGCTGCGCTGGATCGGGCACGCCCTGCACGCCGAGGTACAACTCGGTGTCGCCGCGGAACTCACGCTGTACCGGGCGCACGAGATCGCGCACGAGGCCGAGCGTGACCTGCACCGGGAGCTGCCCCGGCTTTCCGGTGCCACGGTGCACGCTCATCCGGCCGAACTCGGCTGAGTCACTACCGGGTGACAACGATCACTGTTGACGTGGTTTCCCCGCGTTCACGCGAGTGACCCCCAGTCCCCAGTGCGCTTCGTTCCGGTGCTACTCCCTGGTCACGGAGCTGCCCGCGGAGAGCTCCCTCTTTGTTGTCTCGTATCGCTGTCGAGTGTGAACGCAGCGTCAGCACGTAAAATCAGGCAAATGGTGTGCCGGGAAGACTGGTCGGCGGGAAGTTGATGGACGACCCGAACAGGACGTGTTGATGGCGACCGATCCCCAGCGTGACGAAGCACGTGCGGACTCCCAGGGCGGGAATTCCCAGGACGGGAGTTCCCCGCAGGAGCATTCCCGACCCCAGGACTCGCGGCCCGAGGAGCCGCAGCGCAATCCGGTGCGACGCTTGTTCGCCCCCACCCCCGATGCCGAGAAGCGCACCCTCGCCGACATCCTCCGCACGGAGACCGTCGGCGGTGTGCTGGTGCTCGTGGCCGCGGTGCTCGCGCTGCTCTGGGCCAACTCGCCGTGGGGCGAGACGTACAAGACTGCCGCCGAGTTCGTCCCCTGGCCGGGTGGGGAGTTCCTCGGGCTGGACCTGAACCTCAAGCACTGGGCCTCGGACGGGCTGCTGGCGATCTTCTTCTTCGTGGTCGGCCTGGAGCTCAAGCGCGAGTTCGTGGTGGGTGAACTGCGCAATCCCCGAAGAGCCGTGCTGCCCGTGGTGGCGGCCGTGGCGGGAATGATCGTCCCCGCCCTGTTCTTCTTCGCCATCGCCTCCACAGCGGGCGGTGACGCGTTGCGTGGCTGGGCGATCCCCACGGCCACCGACATCGCTTTCGCGCTGGCCGTGCTCGCGATCGTCGGCAAGTACCTGCCCAGCGCGTTGCGCGCCTTCCTGCTGACGCTCGCGGTGGTCGACGACCTGCTGGCGATCACGGTCATCGCCGTGTTCTACACCGACGACTTCCATCCGCTGCCGCTGCTGGGGGCCGTGCTGCCGATAGTGGCTTTCGCGTTGCTGGTGCGGCTGCGCGGTCCGTGGTGGCCGGTACTGCTGGTGCTCGGTGTGCTGGCCTGGGGACTGGTGCACGAGTCCGGAGTGCACGCCACCATCGCCGGTGTGCTGCTGGGCTTCATGGTTCCGGTGCTGGGCCGGGGTGGCAGCGAACCCGGACCCGCCGAGCACCTGGAACACCGCTGGCGCCCGATCTCGGCAGGGGTGGCGGTACCGCTGTTCGCGCTGTTCGCGGCCGGGGTTTCGCTCGGCGGTGGTGGCATCGCCACCGCCTTCGCGGATCCGGTGGTTCCCGCGGTGATGGCGGGGTTGGTGCTCGGCAAGCTTGTCGGCATCTTCGGTGCGACGTTCCTGATGGCCAAGTTCACCGGGGCCCAGCTCGACGCCAACCTGTCCTGGTGGGACCTGATCGGTCTCTCGCTGCTCGCGGGAATCGGTTTCACCGTCTCGCTGCTGATCGGTGAACTCGCCTTCGGCGCCGGTGAACGTGGTGAGAACGTCAAGGTCGCCGTGCTGCTGGGTTCGGTGCTGGCCGCGCTGCTGGCCTCTGTGGTGCTCGGTATCCGCAACCGTGCCCACCGCGGGGCACAGCCGAACGGCGCCGGGTAGCTCGCGAGCCGGTGACCACCACACCGGCTGAGACCGCCGCCCGGGCGATCCGGTACGTCCCGTCGTCCGCCGTTCGGTGGTGGATACCGGTGTGGCCCACGGGGGCGGGGAGGCGCGAGGTCAGCCGCTCCGCCCCGTGACGGTGGAGCGCTGTTCCGGTGAGCCGTCGAGTTCGGCGGTCAGTTCCGCGACAGCGGTCCGGGCGGTGCGGCCCACGCCGATCAGGGTGGCCGAGGCGGCACCGGTCCACTCGCCGTAGCCCAGCAGATGCAACCTCGGCTCTTCGACACTGCGGGTTCCCTCGGTGGGAATGCGACCCTGCCGTCCGCGCAGCCCCAGTGGACGCAGTTGCCGAAGGGCGGGCCGGAACCCGGTGCACCACACGACGCTGTCGAACTCCCGCTCGGTTCCGCCCGCCCATGCCGCGCCACGTCGGGTGAGCCCGTCGAACATCGGAAGTGCGTGCAGCACGCCGCGTTCGCGGGCCTCCCGCACGCTGTCGACCATCACGATGTCGCCGAGTTCGGAGACACCGTTCGCCGCGCCCGACAGCCTCCGGGTGGCCACGTCGAACAGCACCCGGCCGTCCACCTCGTCGGGCATGAACCGGGGAGCTCGGCGCGTCACCCAGGTGGTGTCGGCGACCGTGGACAGCTCCGCCAGGATCTGGGCCGCCGAGTTGCCACCGCCCACCACCAGCACGCGCTGTCTCCGGAACGGCTCCGGGCCGGGGTAGGAGGAGGTGTGCCACTGCGTGCCGGTGAAACCGGCCATGCCCGGATACGCGGGCACGTAAGGCGCGCGCCAGGTTCCGGTGGCACTCACCAAGCCCTTGGCCGACCACGGGCCCGCGTCCGTGTCCACGAGGAATTCGCCGTTGGTTCGCCGCACCCCGTCGACCCGTACCGGTCGTCGCACGGGCAGTTCGTAGCGGCGTTCGTATTCCCGCAGGTATTCGACCGCGTGGTCCACCGTGGGAAATTCCGCGCCGGGCTGTGGCGGCATCGGCCAGCCGGGCAGTGAGTTGTGCGGCGCGGGGGAGAACAGCCGCAGCGAGGGCCACATGTGCTGCCACGCCCCGCCGCCCTGCTGTCGCTCGTCGAGGATCACGAAGTCCGCGCCCGCTCTGCGCAGGAAGTATCCCGCCGCGAGCCCAGCCTGGCCACCGCCGATGACGATCACCTCGTGGCGCGGTGTTTCCGACATCCTGCTCTCGCGCTCCTAGGGGACGTGGGGTTGCGCGATTTCCGAAACGCTTTCATGCTCCTGCGTTATTCCGCGATTTCGCGAGAAATCGACGCCTGGGTGTGGCGCAGCGCGGTGTCGATTTCTCGCGAAATCGCCGGGCGTCGGGGTTGTACTGCGGCGGGATAGGGGCGCCCGGCCGGGTCGGGAGCGGGGAGGGAACCCGGCCGGGCGGGGACGGCCCGGCCGCCCCGGTCGTCGGGGGTTTCGCGGCGGTCGGGCCGTGGTCGGAGCGTGTCGGGCTACAGGGCGCGGAGTCCGTCGAGCACGCGGCGCATGAGCAGCAGCTCCGGGTGCTGGTCCGGTGAGTCGTGGTCCCGATCCGGCACGGTAGATTCGGTAGCCGGGCTCCCCGGTAGGTAACGGCTACCGGGGCGTCCCTTCCTCGGGGGATCGTCGAGGGGCCAAAGCGTGCCCGACCAGCTCATCCGCCGTGTTTCACGGCCCGCGAGTCCGGGGCGGTACGTCGGGAACGCCCCCGTCGTCCGGTGGAGCAGTTTTCCCACGGTCAGTGCGTCCACCCCGGCCAGTGCGTGGCGGGGTCGGTACCGGCTCGGATGTGTGCGGATCGCCAGGGTGATCGCCACGACGGGCAGCAGGAAAGCCCCGGTCAACGCGAGCAGTGGTTCAGTCATCCTCGTTCCCGTGGTCCCTGTCGTTCCCGTGATCCCTGTCGTTCCCGTGATCCCTGTCGTTTCCGGGTTCCCCGTCGCTTTTGTTGTCCCCGTCGTTCCCGCTGTTCGGATCGGGACCGTCCGCTTCGGCGGGGTGCTCGGTTCCGGCGGTGAGCTCGCCGCGCGGCAGGGTCGCGGCGTGCTCGTGAAGCGCCGCGGCCAGCTGCTCCAGCGCGTCGGCGGTGTCGTTGCACTGGGTGGGGCTGTAGCGGTTTCCGCCGATCTCGTAGGCGGCTCGCTCCAGCAGCCAGTGGCCCTGGGTCAGCAGTCCGGCCAGGTGGGTGTGGGGGTTGCTCATGAGTTCGTTCCGATCCGTCGCTCGATCTCGGCCAGCGGTTCGAGTCCCACGATCTCGCGGGTTCGCTCGTCGCAGGTGCGGCAGGTCTTCCACAGCCAGGCGAGATCGCCGGTGGCGCTGGTGACCCGCTGCCCGCAAAGCGTCGTCACCGTGATGTCGGGCGGGAACTCGTTGCCCGAAAAGGACGGAACCTGGTCCTGGCTGGCGTGCCTGGCCCGATCTCCGGGCACCCAGGTGAACGGGTGTGACATGATCACTCCTGCTGGAACTCTTCTCACCAGTGGTGTTAGTGGTGCAATCTGGTGTGCACCAGATTGCTAGTGATGCCCCACAGCTCGCAATCCCACGATCGGTTGACTTTGTCCGTTCGCGTGTCCAACTAGGATCGGTGTATGGCTCGCACCAACGGAGGTACGCCAAGAGCGCGTGCTCTCGGCGCTGAACTGCGAAGAGCACGCGAAGAGTGCGGTATAGGTGTTCGCGAACTGGCGCGCCGTCTCGATACCGATCACTCGAAGATTTCGCGTCACGAGAGCGGACATTCGACTCCTCCGGCGCCGGAGTACGTGGCGAGCATCCTCACGGCACTGGGGGTTTCCGAGAACGAGCGCGAAAGACTCGTCGAGATGGCACGTGGCGCGGGTGAACCCAACTGGGTCTCACCTGGTGTGCCTGGTGTGCAACATGAGTTGACCACCCTGATCGAGTTCGAGCGGGACGCCACTCAGGTGACCGAAGTATCGACGATGGTGCTGCCGGGGTTGCTGCAGATCGCCGACTACGCGCGAGCGGTAATGACGGGAGCTTCGAGCAGCGATGTCGAAGCACGTGTCACGCTTCGGCTCGGAAGGCGAGAGATCCTGACGAACAAGCAGGGTCCGCACTTCACCGCTCTCATCATGGAAACCGCGTTGCGCAATCCGATCGGTGGTCGTGCCGTTCTCGCCGAGCAACTTCGGCACATCGTCGACGTGGCGAGTTGGGAAAGAGTGACTGTGCAGGTCATCCCAGCCGGAATCGAGAGGTGGCACCCCGCGCACGCTGGAGCCTTCATCCTGTTCGAATTTCCGAAGTCGAAACCGATCGTCCACATAGAGCAGTACAGCTCCTCCACCTTCCTGCACGAGCCCGAGGATGGTCGGGCATATCAGGAAGCGGCGGGTACGCTCCGGCAGTTGGTGATGAGCCCTGAGGATTCCACTGAGCTCATCGCTCGTATCGCCAACGAAACGGAGAACTCGCAGTGACGGCACACCACCCCGAAGGATGGCGTAAGTCCAGCCGTTCGCAACATCAAACGGCGTGCGTCGAGGTCGGTCGGATCGCCGACGGCGCGGCGGTGCGGGACAGCAAGGACCGTGCGGCCGGGTTCGTCACGGCCAGTGGTTCGCAGTGGCGGGCGTTCGTGACGGCGGTCAAGACGGATCGGTTCGGCTGAGCAGCGGAAACCGGCATCCCGGTGATCAAGCCGGGATGCCGCGCGTCTCATCCCCGCGGCACCGGTCACTTCCCTCAGTCGTCGGCCATGACGGCTCGGGCGTTGTCCAGCGCGGCACTCCGCAGTTTCCGCAGTTCCCGCAGCCGCGCACGATGACCTCGCAGCACCTCCGCCTCCTCGGCACGCTGCACTTCGCGCACCGTTTCCGCCAGCCCGACCCGGCGCTGACAGCGGGCGTCCTGTTCGGCCAGTGAGAGCTCCAACCCGGCGATATTCTTGTTGGGGCCCCGCTCGTCCAGTTTCTCACGTATGGTGCGCAACGGTCCCTGCAGAGTTTCGTACTCGTGTCCCGCGGAACTCATGCACTCGGACCAGTGCCGCTGGTCCTCGGAGAATTCCTTGGAGCCGGTGACGCCGCGAATCACCTCGTTCGACAGATCCTGCATGGTGTAGAACGCGCGGTCCCACGATTCCCCGTACACTTCGGTGCGGGCCTCGTGCAGACACCCGTCCGTCGCGAACGTCAATTCGGTTCCGGTATCGGTGGTTATCGTTTTCCTGTTCTCTTTTTCCCCATTGAGCGCTATGTTCCGTTCGGGGGAATCGTTCCGATCTTTCCTGTTTTCGTTCTTCTCGTCGGTGGAGGAGTTCCGGACGGCCCGCATGGTCATGCCATAGCCGTTGTCCGCGGCCCGCTCGGGTGAGAGCAGACCGTACGGATTGTCCGCACCGGACTCGTTCTCGTTCTGCTCGGAGGGTTCGTAGTCGAATCCGCGCCCGTTCATGCACCCGGCCACGAGCCGTTCCTCCGCGTCGTGCAGCACTCGTCGCTCCGCCTCGCCGAACCGCGTCACGCCGTCGAACGGATATCCCACCCGCACGGCGGACCGATGGCCGGATGCTCCGGAGCATCCGGCCAAGACCAGTGCACACAGCAGCGTCACGGCAACGCCCGCCCTGGTCCGAAAACGCATCGGATCAGACGCACCAGTTGTTCGAGGCCACGCCGCCCGCGTAGGCCGTGCTGTCCAGGTTCTCCCACTGGTAGTTACGTTTGACCACGGTCTCCGTGCCGGTGTAGTTCAGGCCGGTGTAGATCGCGACGTTGCAGGAGTTCCCGTTGTTGTAGATCGATCCGGCGTCGGCGAACTTGGCGTACTGCAGCAGGTTGTAGTTGTCGCCGTAGACCGTACCCGGGTCTCCGACGTTGGCGTTGCTGGAGTACCAGGCGCACAACGCCCCGGCGGGGCAGGATTCCGCCGATGCCGGAGCGGCGAATCCGGCCATCCCGAGTCCCGTCATGGCGAGGGCGCCGACCAGCGATGCCGCCTTCTTGCGGAAAGACACCTTTTCTCCGTTCCGTTCTGTTTTTGTTTCTGTCGCCGAGCGCGACCGGTGAACACGTTATTCGAGTTCCGGAAAGCGATGTACCGCCTTCGGGGTGACTTCTTTCGCGGTGTCCTGATTCGAACATGTGCAGTAATTCGGATTGGGCGATTTCTCGATTTCGTCGCGACTCGCGCGAAAATCCGGGTGGATCCTCGGTGAACCCGTTTCGTCGTGGCGGTGACATCCGGCCCAGGGGAGTCGAAGACGAGTGCGCGGGCCGGGACGACAATGCGGGTGTGGACCCACTACACGATCCGGACGACGAAGAGCTGCTCGCGCCGGAGCAGGCCCGAGACCTCGCCGCGCTGGTGGAGCGCGCCCAGCTGGCCTCCGGTGCGGTGCGCGAGGGACGAGTCGGCAAGGTCGGCGTCGCCGACGTCGTGCTCAACGCGGGCAACCCGCTGGCCCTCGGCAACCGCGCCTGCGGATTGTGGGGCACCTCCGCCGAGGTCGCCACCACGCTGTTCCGGCTGGAGAGCGTGTTCGCCGAGTCGGGCAGGCCCGAGGCCGTGGTGCACGCCTCCCCGACCACGGTGGCCGACATCGAGGGGATCGCCGACGACTCGGGCTGGCACGCGGTCGCCGAGAACGTCGCGCTGCTGTACCGCCCCGACCCGGACGCACGCGAGACCGAGGCCATCGGCACCCACCCGGTGCGCGAAGCGGTGCAGGACGACCTGCCCTCGGTGGCCGAACTGCTGGCGGACGAACTGGGCCTCTCGTCCGGGGCCGAACGCCGCCTGCCACGCAACCTCGGCCAGCGGCTGGACGATCCACGGTGCTTCCTGCACGTGCTGGACGACGGCGAGCTCGAACGGGTGGCCGGGTTCGTGCTCGGTTTCGCCGAGAGCGGTATGGGGCTGATCGAGCACATCGCGGTACGCCCTGGCAGGCGCAATAGAGGCAGGGGCGGCGAGCTGTTGCGCGTCGGGGTGGACGCGGCGGCGGAACGCGGGGCGCTGCTGGTGGCCACGCACGCCGAGGACGGTGGATCCGCGCAGCGCTTCGCGGAGTCCTGCGGATTCGAGACCGCCTACGCCGTCACCGCATACACTCGCCGCGTGGACGAACTCCTCGAATAGCGACGCCACGGTCCGCTGTGCCTGTGGAGTGGCGATCTCTCCCGCTGGCTCGCGTCTTCCCTCCGGGAGGAGTGTCGGACAGGGCATCCGGTAGGCGCTGTATCTCCGGTGGGCGCTGCGTCTCCGGTAGTAGTCGCGGCCGGTGAGCACCGCGTCACGTGTGGCGAAATCCCGCCCGACGTGGCGAGATCGGGAATATTTCACGGTCGGGTGAACTTGTGCCCTGCTGGACGACAAGGAGGCACAGTGCCGGAGACCTCGCCGACCGCGACCGAGAACCAGCCGAACGAATCGCCACGCAAGTCGAGCACGCTGTCCGAGCTGCCCCGCGAGATATGGGTCCTGATCAGCGGCGGTTTCATCGTCGCCATCGGGATGGGCATCGTCTCGCCCGCGCTGCCCACCTTCGCGACCAGCTTCAACGTCGGCGTGACGGCGGCGGCTTTCATCGTCAGTGCCTTCGCGCTGATGCGGCTGGTCTTCGCCCCCGCCAGCGGACGGCTGGTCTCGGCGTTCGGCGAGCGGCCGAACTACGTGCTCGGCATCGTCATCGTCGGCATCAGCTCCACCGCCTGCGCCTTCGCGCAGTCCTACTGGCAGCTGCTGGTGTTCCGGGGGCTCGGCGGCATCGGCTCCACCATGTTCACCGTCTCGGCACTGGCCCTGCTGGTGCGGCTCGCCCCGGCGCACCTGCGTGCCAGGGCCTCCGGGCTGTGGGCGACCAGCTTCCTGCTGGGCAGCATCTCGGGTCCGGTGCTCGGCGGGTTGCTGATCGGGTTCTCGCTGCGACTGCCCTTCCTGATCTACGGCATCGCGCTGTACCTGGCCGCCTTCGTCGGCTGGTTCCTGCTGCGCGACTCCACGCTGGCCGATCCGCAGCAGCACACCGACGCCCCCGACCTCAAGGTCCTCACCGCGCTGCGGGACTCCAGTTACCGCGCCTCGCTGCTGGCGAACTTCAGCAAGGGCTGGACCGCGCAGGGCGTGCGGATCGCGCTGATCCCGCTGTTCATCGTCGAGGCGATGCGGCTGCCCGACGCGATGACCGGCATCGCCCTGTCGGTGTTCGCGGCGGGCAACGCGGCCGTGCTGTTACCGGCGGGCAGGCTGGCCGACTCGCGCGGGCGCAAACCGATGCTGCTGAGTGGGTTGGCCATCGCCGCTGTGGGCAGCGCCGCGATCGGATTCAGCGAGTCGGTGCCCTGGCTGCTGGGGGCCTCGCTGGTGGGCGGAATCGGCATGGGGCTGTGTACCCCGGCGCAGAGCGCGGCCGTGGCCGACATCGTCGGCCCGAAGGCCAAGGGCGGCCCGGTGCTGGCCGCCTTCCAGATGTCGGCCGACGTCGGCACGATCATCGGGCCGCCGTTGGCGGGTGCGCTGGCGGGTGCGTTGTCCTACCGTGCCGCGTTCCTGCTCACCGGTTGTGTGGCGCTGGTCGCGATGGTGACCTGGCTGTTCGCGCCGGAGACGCTCGGCCGCAAATCCCGTTCCGAGCCGACCGATCCCGATCGGCCCGTCGAGTCGGCCGACCCCGCGTAGTCGGGACCGGGTGCGGCGGAACGGGCACGGCGGAACGAATTCCCGGTGGCGGGTGTCGCACCGCCGCCAACCGGGTACCCCCGCGGAAAACCCGGCGGGGAGGGGAGCGCGTGTCCATGGAAACCGGAGTGGAAGCAACCGAGTTGTCCGAGGTCGACCTGCGGCGGGAGCTGCGGCACCTGCACGAGACGCGGAACGAGACGTTTCTGCACGGTGCCTCGGACGCGCTGGAGGAACACACCCGCAGGACGTTCGAGCTGGAGCAGGAGTACCTCCGCAGGCATCCCGAACGGGAGGTCGATCCGAGGCGTACCCGAGAGGGCGCCCGAGCGGGTTGAACGCCACGCGGCGGCGGTGCGGGTGGCCGAGTCCTCGAAGAGTGGGTGGTTCGGCTCACTTCGGGCACCTTCGGGGGTGTCGATGGGCTCGTTCGCCCCACCGCGCTGCCCGCTGCCGGAGCGGTCGCCGTAAGCGGTTGTGAAACCGCTGGGCACGGCGCTTATGGTTCTTGTGATCGAAAAAGTGGGACCCCCTGCTCGGAAGGGGGTTCGCCCTGTTGTAAAGTAGTGGCACAACGGAAGGCGAGGCCGGAAACGAAAAACCGAGTCGGCCGACCGGGAGAACCGAACAAGGGGCTGTGGCGCAGTTGGTAGCGCACCTGACTGGCAGTCAGGGGGTCACGGGTTCGAGTCCCGTCAGCTCCACCGACAGTGTGCCTCTCACCTCCTGTGAGGGGCACACTTTTGCCATCACCGTGTATCTTCCGCCGATTTACCCGTCTGCTGCTCAGGGGGCGCTCGTCAGGGCTGGCGTCCCTGGCACCCGGCGATCCGCCTCGGGACGGGTGGACTTCGGGATCACGGAACTCCCCCGTTGCAGCCTCGTCGGGTGGGGTCTGGAACACGCCGAACCCGACGGCGGGCATCTCCACCCCGTTGTGCAGAGTCAAACTCGCGGTCATAAGCCCGGGTTAGGAACGTGAGACTCCGCCGGGGACGGTCTGCCACTGCCTCGCTGTACCCACGATCGTGGCAGTTCGGGGACGCTGTCGAGCCCGTCGGGCGATCCGGGTGCCGTGTTCGGCTGAGTTCAGTCACACGGCACCCGGTCCACGTCCATCGGAAGAACCTCGACATCTCCCGAGCTGCTTCCGCGCTCCGCCGTCCGTCGGTGGACTCGTCGCGGCGCCTCCGGAGGACGCCCCCCGGGGGCACGAGCTCGTCGTCGTGGTGCACCTCGTGCGCGGTGCGAGCCATTGCGTCCGCCTATGACTCGCTGGTCTCCTGCTCGGGTTCCCAGTGCGCGACGAGGGTGAGTAGCCCCGGAAATCGTTTTTCCAGTTCGTCGTCCCGGAGCTGACACCGTCGTTCCAGACCGTACTGGCGCTGGCGAAGTACGCCCGCCTCACGCAGCACACGGAAGTGATGGGTCAGTGAGGACTTGGGGCGATCGAGTTCGAACCAACCGCACGAGTGGTCGAGGCCTTCGGCGTGCAGCAACAGTCGTCGCACGATGTGCAGGCGCAGCGGCACGCTCAATGCCGCCATCACCTTCTCCAGACGTATCTGTTCGATGCTCGGTTCGGGGAGCGGGGTGGGCAGGGGCTGAGTTCTCGGGTCTTCGGAACGGTCGTTCGTCCTCGTTGCCATAGGACTCCCCTAATAGCCGTTTCGTTATGTACGAGTTTTCTCGTACAGCAGCTATGTTTCCGTCGGATCTGGCCATCAATCAAGGAGTTCCGGCCGTGACTGACAACGTGACCACTCAACAGCCTCAGAAATCCGAATCCGAGACTGAACAGTTGCGGCCCCCCGCCTCGAGCGGTCGTGATGCCCCTCCCGGTGTGGCTCCCCGTTGGTGGGTCTGGCTCACCGCTTTCCCGGTGGCCGCGATCTTCGCACTGTCCAACGCCGCCACCCCGCTGTACGTGCTGTGGCAGCGCGATATCGGTTTCTCGCAGGGCGTGCTCACCGTGATCTTCGCGCTCTACATCGTCGGACTCATCGGTTCCCTACTGGTGTGCGGGGTGGTCTCCGACCGGCTCGGACGCAAGACCGTGCTCTTCCCCGCCCTGATACTGGCGCTGATCGCCTGTCTCATGTTCGCCGCGGCGGATTCGGTACTGGTGCTGTGTGCCGCCCGGTTGTTCACCGGGATTTCCGTCGGAGCGGCGGTATCGGCAGGCATGGCGGCGGTCACCGACGTCGGGGGAGCTTCCCGCAAACGACTGGCCGCCCTGCTCGCCTCGACCGCGATGGTGCTGGGGGCGGGACTCGGGCCTATGCTGGCCGGTGTTCTCTCCGAACTGGCGCCCGGGCCGACGGTGACTGTGTTCGCGGTTGAGGCCGGTCTGCTGGCGCTTGCCCTGCTCGTCGTGTGGCGTATGCCGGTGAGCCGCCCCCGTTCCACCGGCAGCGGGGCGTGGATCCGCGTGCCCTCGGTGCCGAAGAACGACCGGCTGCGGCTCGTGCTCGGGATCGCGGTCTTCGCACCGGGAATCACCGCTACCTCGTTCGTGCTCTCACTCGGGCCTTCCCTGCTGGCGAGCCTGCTGGGGTCGACGAATCGGATGGTCGCTGGCGGATTGGCCTTCGTGATGTTCCTGATCGCCACCGGTATCCAGTTCGCGGTGCAGCGGATGTCGGTACCCCGCATCCTGCAGCTGGGTGCGGTCAGCACGGTGCTGAGCATGGTGGCGATGGCCGCCGCGGTGTTCACCAATTCCGTGCCTCCGTTGGCCCTCGCGGCTCTGCTGGCCGGTTGCGGCCAGGGCATGGGACAGCTGGGAGGACTCTCGTTGCTCAATGCCTCCGTTCCCGGTCATCGGCTCGCCGAGGCCAACGCGGGGCTGAACGTCGGTGGCTACGCGCTGGCGGGCACGCTTCCGGTGTTGACCGGTTACCTCAGTGACCTCGTCGGGCTGGCCGCCGGAACCATGGCCTTCGGAATCGTCCTCATCGTGCTGGCGGCCACGGGAGGAGTGATCGTCACCGCTACCAGGAAGAACATCGAACCGACGCCCTCCCGCTAGCCACTTTCAGGCAGTCGTACCGCCCGCTGGTCCCGGTCGGGGCGCCGAGCGGGCGGTGTAGCTGTGGGTCAAGGACACCGATCGGGCGGCGCTGCTCGGGACAGCGAGCCCGGGAGTGATCCGGTCGTCGATCGTGAGGGAGCGCGGGTGGCGAAGCAGGAGAGAGCTCGGCGCACTCGGCAGCGAATTCTCGACGCTGCCGCAGCGGAGTTCGCTTTCGAGGGATACGCGGGTACGACGTTGCACAGGATCGCCGAGCGTGCGGGAATGACCAAGGGCGCGTTGCAGGGGCACTTCTCCTGCAAGGAGGCGCTCGCCCACACGGTGACCACCGACGGGATGGATCGGGGACTGGAAGTGCTCGCGGCACTGGGCCGTACCTCCACCGGTGGTGATTCACCGATGTCCGCCCTGATTCGCCGGGTGTACGAGGATCTCCGGCTGCGTGCCGGGCTCGAGCTCCTCACCGATCCGGTGCTCCGGAAGGACACCGATCCGCGGGAGCTGACGTGGTTCCACCGAGCCCTGGTGGACTTGCTCGGCGTCGCGGAGGTCGAAGGAGTCGACGAGCGAGCCCGTTCGGAGGAAGTGGCGCACCGTCTGCTGGTTACGGTGTGTGGAATGCTCCGGGTTCACCGCGCCTTCGGTCACACGTTCGGAATCGAAGTGTGTACCGATCCGTGCCTGTTACAACTCATGTCGCTGACTACGGACCGGAAAGGTGATCGCACGAGTCCGTAGGACGTAGCGATCCGTGTTCGATCGGACACTTTGACGGTTTTCTTGTTACGTCCGGACGGATTCCGTGCCATGCTCGCGGCTGTCGTGGAGCGCATCGACGGGAGTGCCGTGGACATGGGATACACCATGACTGATGGGGGCTACGAGAACTCCGAGCGAGGAGGGCGAGCGGTATCGAAACCACGCAGCGACAGCGGCGGGTCGACGAGTGACGAGTTCCTGCAGGCCGTCTCCGCCGCCGCGGACATCGACAACTTCGATCTCCGCCACCTGAGATACTTCCTGGCCGTGGTGCAGGCCGGTAGTGTTTCCGGGGCCGCGCAGGAGTTGTACATCTCGCAGCCGAGCCTGAGTCAGCAGATCCGGCGTCTGGAACGGCGGTTGGGGGCGGCGTTGTTCGTCCGGACCGCCTGGGGAGTTGAACTGACCCCGGACGGTCGGGCTTTTCTCGATGCTGTCCAGGGGATTCCCGCCCAATTGCGTACCGCGATATCAGCCGTGGCCCCCGCTCCCTCCCAGTGGAAGGTGGGAGTGTGCGGCGGAGTTCCGGAGCAGGCGCTGTTCGAAGTCCAGCGCGGACTGTCGCGGTGCCTGGAACGTGGCAACGGATTCGTCAACACCGATCAGTCGCTGAGCATGCAGGCAGTACCCGCGGCGTCGCAACCGGAGCTCATCGAGCGCGGTGAGCTCGCCTTCGGCATAGTTCGATTGCCGCACAGCAGCACGGGACTGGTGTGCGGCACCCTGCTCGACGAACCACTCGGACTCGTGATGCGCAAGGAACACCCATTGGCGTCGAGCACGACACTGAGCTGGGAAGCTCTCGCTTCGCAGCGTCTGGTCTGGTACAACTCGGGCTGCGCCCCGGGGTATGCCGAAGTGGTCCTTTCGCAGCTGGCGGAACTCGGATGGCAGCCGAGGCTGCACCCGTTGGATCAGGACCAGGACGCGCTGTTCCGCCACGCCATGTTGTCGATGCCGAGCCTGGTGGCGTTGCGTCCGGCCTCCGTGATCAACGACGACGAGTTGGTGTGGCGTCCGCTGCCGACCCAACACGCCCCGCGGGAGCGACTCGCGCTGGCCACTCTGGGCGGGAGCCGTTTCGAGAGCACGTTGCGTCGGGCAGCGCGACAGGAGGGGTGGATGGTCTCCTCCACCTGAGGCTTCCGGGCGGGTGCTGTACCGGACTCCGGTGGAACGGCGGTGATCTTTCACGGTCACCGCAACGGCATCGCGATTTTCACGAAGGAGTCGTCGGAGCAGCGGTGCACGACTCGTGGGACACCTGGGGATGTGTCCCACGGGTCTTTCGGCGTGCGGTTCGCCTTACTCGAGTGACAGCATTTCAGCAGGATTTCCCTGGGTGATTCTCCGGGCCAGCGCGGTGTCCACCGCCGTGACCCGGAACCACCGCGCGGTACGTTCCAGCCACGGCCGGACGTCGAGCTGTTCGGGTTGGCCGAGGTCCGAGCTGTACACGGTTCCGGGGTGTGCCGAGGTCACCGATGCCAGCTCGTCGAGCTCCCGACGGCGCAGCAGGTACGTGAGTGCCGTGGTTTCGGGATAGATCCAGCGCAGTGTGGCCAGATCGGCCAGATCCCGAGCGCGCAAACCGGACATCGGGTGAGTCGCGTGTGTCAGCATCAGCGGGGGTGCCGGGCGTAATCGCTCGGCTTCTTCGATCACTCGTAGCGTCTCCTGTCGGTTGCAGTGTCCTGTGGCGAGTACGACCGGAAGATCGCGAGCCGAGCGCATCACCTCGCGCACCTCGGAGCTGAGATCGCCGTCGTCGTCCAGCATCCCCGGGCTGGACCAGCGCTCGGTTTCCACCGCGGGGTGAAACAGTTTCCGTCCGGGAGAGTGATGCGGGGAGTGGTGGCCGGGTGCGGAACGGGTGAGGGTGGGCAAGTAGACGATCAGACGGGCCGGCGGTTCCGGGCCGTGCGCATAGACCGCCTGCTCCACGACGCTGGTCCGGACTCCGCCGGACAGCTCGTTGAGCACCACGGATCCCGAGACGGGTAACCCCTCCTGTCGCGCCTCCCACGCCTGTGCCGCGGTGGAGGTCAGGTGGCTCTTGAGTACCACCCAACCTCCGGCCTCGGAGTGGACCCGACCGGCCTGTGCCGCCGTGTAACGGCGGCGGTACAGGTCCGGTCCCGCGTGGTAGTGCACGTCCACGTACTCCGCATCCGCCGGACACGTGATCACGACTGCTCCTTGAGCCGTTCGTCCCACGGGCGTGAGTAGCCGTACCGCTCCCTGGCCTCGTCGAGGCGGAGACCGGACGTGACTCCCCGTGCGATCTCGGACTCGGTGCGCTCGACGCGCTCGGCCCGCTCGACCGTTTCCACGAGGTGCTCGGCGGGAATCCGGAGCGCGCCGTTGTCGTCGGCAACGATCACGTCGCCATGACGGACCGTGGTTCCCGCGATGTCCACGTCGGCACCCGTGGCGGCCAGTTCCACCCGGTTCTTCCCGCTGACCATGGTCACCCCCGAGCTGAACAGCGGATATCCCAGTTCGTTGATCTCCGCGACATCGCGTGCACTGCCGTGCACCACCGTGCCGTGCACACCCCGTCGTTGCGCCACGGTCGTCAACAGGGAACCCCAGTTCGTGCAGGAGGTGCTGCCCTGGTTATCCAGCACGACGACGCTTCCCGCGGGCACCTCGTCGAGGTAGTTCGCGGCATCGCGGTACTCGGTGTCGTCGGCGTCCACTTCGCGATAGGTCACCGTGTAGGCGAGCCCCGCCGCACGGGTGCCGGTGACGCGAGCCGCTATACCTGGTAGGACTCCTCTGACCCCCATGCTGTCCAGGGCATCGGAGACAGCGGCGGTGTCGAGTGCGCCCAGCCGTTCGAGCAGTTCGTTCTCGGGATCGGCACCGTGCTTCCGCTTCGTCCACCGGAACGGCCGCAGCTGTTCGACGAGCTCTGCACCCGCCTGCTCGGTCGTGGCGGTTCCACCGAGATCGTAGGTGACCGCCCGGCGCGAACGAACGGCACGAGTGACCGCGTCTGCCATGTCCCCCGCGGCAACCGGCATGTCCACATGACGGAGCAGTTGCGCGAGGGCCAGGACCGTCCCGGTCGGGTTGGCGCGGCTATCGCCCGCCATGCCCGGTGCGCTTCCGTGCACCGGTTCGAAGTAGCTTCCCCGGTCGCCGATGTTCCCACTGCCCGCCAACCCCAGGCCGCCCATGACACCGGCACCCAGGTCCGAGAGGATGTCGCCGAACATGTTCTCCGCCACCAGAACCTGGAACCGTTCCGGCCTGCGAACCATCCAGAGGGCCACCGCGTCGACGTTGAGGATCTCGGTTTCGATCTCGGGGTACTCCTCGGCGTGCGATTCGAGACGCTCGCGCAGGAAATTACCGCTCTGACGCAGCACGTTGGGCTTGTCGACCAACGTGAGCCGCCGACGTCCCTGAGCGCGTGCGTGTTCGAAACCGAAACGCAGTATCCGATCGATGCCGTGACGAGTCTGTAATCGTAGCGTAGCGCTGGTGTTCCTCCTGCCCGAGACCGAGGCGTTGGGATGATCTCCCACTACCGCCCACAGTGATTCGTCAAGGCCGTGGAAGTCTAGGCCCGCGTAGAGGCCCTCGGTGTTCTCCCTGATGACCGTGAAGTCGAAGCGTCCTTCGGCGAGGTCGGTCACGGGGCGGACATTGGCGTACAGCCCCAGCCGTTGTCGCAGCTGGACCACCGGTGAGACGAAGGTGTGGCCGGTTCCCCGCAGCGCGGGGGACAGCTCGGCGTCCGCTTCTCGCGCGGGTTTACTGGTTATGGCACCGAGCAGGCAGGTGTCGGTCTCCTCCAGGAGTTTCCAGGTGCGTTCCGGAACCGGATCTCCCTCCTCCTGCCAGAACTTCCAGCCGATGTCGCCGAAACGGACTTCCAACGGCAGGTCCAGTTTGTCCAGTACGTCCAGCGCGGCGTCGGTGACCTCGGGGCCGATGCCGTCTCCGGGCAGAACCGCGATGCTCGTCATCGTTGGATCTCCTTTCGGAGGAAGCCTCGAACGGTCGCGGCGACCTCGGCCTCCCCGTCGATGTGGGGGCGCATGCCGGCTCCGCGCACCGTGTGCACTCGGTGGTGCTCGGCGGCGGCTGTGTGCACTGTCGAAACGAGTCGAGAGGCACCTCCGACGATGTTGAGCAGCGCTCCGGGGTGCCTTCGCACAGCACGGGTCACGTCGAGGCGACGCAGCATTCGCATGCCGACTGCCAGACGGTTCCCGGCAGAGCTCGGATGGTGGAGTAAACGACTCTCAGCCGAGTCCTCCGGTTCGACGTCTCGCGGGAGCACCGCACGCGCCAGTGCCGCGAGGCTCTCGTGGGGGTGGCCGGCCTCGGCCGGTTCGGCTATCGTCGCCAGCCGTCGTTCCAGGGTGGCGTCGGTCCGCGCGGGACCGGACACCAGCAGAACGCCGGTGCTCGGTGGCAGGTGTGGGAGCAGATACTGTGCGACTGCTCCGCCCAGGGCGTTGCCGCAGACCAGATCGAGGTGCCCTAGGCGGGGGAGCCACGCCGACCAGTGTTCCGCCAGCGCGGCGAGCGTGGCGGTGGAGTCGTCCAGCATGCTCAACGTGTCCACCACGAAGACCCGCATTCCGGCTTCGTTGAGCAGACGGGTCACTGGTTCGAAGAACGCACCTCCTTCCCACTCGGGCAGGACGGGACTGAATACCAGTGCTTGTCGCGCGGTGGCGTCCGCGGGTAGGAAGGCCGCCACCGACACGTCCCGTTCCTGCGTGCTCACGAAGCGGCCGCCAGACCGCGGGCCTTCACGAGCCCTTCACGCGCGTCCCCCAGGATGTTTCTGCGGTGCTCGACCGGCAGGTCATAGCGGCCGAGCACCAGATCCGGCACGGAGAGCGAAGGAGTCGCTTCCGGCACCTTGGCCAACAACAATTCGGCGAGTTCGAGCGCTGGGGCTAGCTGGAGGTGGGAACAGGTGCCGGGGGAGGACCGGTCGAGGTGTGCCAACCACTGTTCCGCGATCAGGTTCCCCGGGCCCTTGCCCATGCCCTGGATCGACGAGTCCATCCAGACGGCACCGTGATCGGCTGCCGCGATGGCATTGCTCAGCGCCAGCCCGAGGTTGTTGTGCGCGTGCAGCCCAACGTCACCACCGGTGATGCTCCTGGTCAGCGTCACCAGCTCCGCTGCTTCCATAGGGGACAGGCTTCCGTTGGAGTCGGCCAGGTAGACGACGTCCGCCGCCGCGTCCGCGCACGCCGCGGCCAGGTCCGCGAGCCGGCGAGCGGACAGTTGACTGACCCTGGCGAAGTTCACTCCTACGGTGAAGCCGATCTCCCGTGCTCGGCGTACGTGGCGAAGCCCCGGCTCCGGCTCGTCGGGAGGGACGATGATGCGGACCAGTCGGGCTCCCGCCGCGTACATCTCGGTCAGGTCGGCTGCTGTGATGTTCTTCGGATGCAGGATGATCGCCACGTGCTCCGGGCCGATCTCCCTTGCCATGCTGCGGATGTATTCGTTTTCCCCCCTTCCGGTCAGTCCGATGTTCGGAATCGGTTTGAATGATCCGTTTCGGTAAGCGATCTCGACCCAGTCGAAACCGGACTCAACGCTGAGACGTGCGTGTTCCAGGGCGTAGTCCAGTGGGAAGGCGAAACCGTTGCGGTAGCCGCCGTCGCGGAGGGTGACGTCGATGTTGATGAAGCTCATTTCCGGAACCTTTCGGTGTGTCCTCGTCGGGACTGCTGTGGATTACCGAGCGAACCCCGCGGCGTGATGAGCCGCACGCCTACCGAAGATCAACGAACGTAATACCGAGGTGGCGGGTGGGTAGGCGTGGTAGAACAGCCCGGTCGCCTCGCCGGCGGCGTACAGACCGGGTATGGCGGTCGTGGAGGGTGTGACCACACGCGCCGACGTGTCGGTGCGGACGCCGCCGTAGGTGAAGCACACGGCAGCGGTGATGGGAATGCCGATGAAGGGTGCCGTGTCGAGCGGGATCGCCCAGTTCGACTTGTCGGGTTCCAGACCGGTTGTGTGTTTGGCATCGAAACCGAAGGGGCCGAACTCACCGGGCCGGATCGCCGCGTTGAACTCAGCGACCGCCTTGTCCAGTCCTCCCGGATCGACGCCGAGCTTGTCCGCCAACTCCTCGATCGTGTCCGCCTGTTCCGGAGGGACATCGCTGAGCAGCGAATTCATGATTCCGGGGATGGACAGGGTCTTCGCGTCCGCGATCCAGTACGCTTCTTGGTTCTGGTTGCGCCAGACTTCGTAACCGACGTGCTCGAAAGTGTTGTCCCAGGTGTTCTGCCCCTCGTCGAAAAAGCGTTCCAGCTTGCCGTTGAGGAAGATCCCGTAGCTGAAGCCGTACAGCACCGCGTCCGCCGCGTCGGTGCGACGGTCCACGGGCTCGGCGTGGATCATGTCGAACTGACCCGCCGTGTCGGCGCCCAGTTCCGACGTCATGCGCAGGGCGTCCCCACGGTTGTTGCCGACGCCGGGAGCTATGAGCGGTAGGTCGCAGGCCCCGGCCCCCGCGTACCGCGCGAGCATCTCTGCGTTTCCCTCGAAACCACCGCAGGCCAACACCACCGCCGTGCCGCGAAGTCGTCGCAGACGCCCGTCGGAACCACGAGCCAGGACGCTGTTCACGTCGCCGTTGTCGTCGAGGCCGAGGCGAAAGGCTTCGGTCTCGTAGTGGACATCGACCCTCGGATCCGCTTCCAGCTCGTTTCCCAGGTTCTCGACGATCGAGGCACCGCCCCCGTCCGGGCTCGCGGGCGCTGACATGCCCGGTTGACCGCCGTGGAAGGTGTGCGGCAGGGGAAAGTCGTCGAATCGGATCCGCACACCGTGTCGTTCGAGGAACCGGAGGGTTTCCGGTGTCTGCTGTTCCAGCGTGCGGCAGTACTCCTCATCGGCCAGCCCACCGGATACTCGGCGCATGTGATCGACCCAGTCGGTATCCAGATTTCGTTGCTCGTCCACCCGGAGGAAAGCCCCGGTCCATCGAGTGGCACCACCGCGTTCCGCACGCGGTGCCCGTTCCAACACCGCGATGCGCGCGGGGCGCTCCCAGTTCTCGGAGGCTTCGGCGTAACTCAGGGCAGCGGACAGGCCAGCTGCGCCGAATCCCACGACGATGAAGTCGTAATCTTGTGATTCGGGATCCATGTTCTGTCTCCTGGTTCGTTCCGGGGATCAGTTGCGCGGAGAGATTATTCGGCTGGTGCGGTAGAGCCGGAATTTCGCGTGGTTCGTGGTCTCGGCGAACACGCCGTATCGGCGACGGAACTCCGGATCGTCGAATATGGCGTCGAAGTGTGGCTTGCTCGACCACATCGCGAAGTTGACGATCGCGTCTCCGTCGAGGCTGGTCAGCAATCGTGAGCCCTGGAACCCTGGCGCGTGCGAGACGTGGTCGACGGTCTTCGCCAGTGCCTCCACCGATTCCTCGGCGTCGTCGGTGGTCGCGACATTGATCAGTAGTACCTGTTCGTTCATGCCGGTGGCCGTGATCACGCCGGGACTGGCGTAGCGGCCGTCGAAGGATGTCCACTCGTAGGTGGCTACATCGTGCTGGTGCCACGGGTCGTCCTCGATGAGCCGCCGCACCCCTTCGTCGGACAGATCCGCGGTTACTACCGTGCCGCCGCCGTTCACGGCGGGGCCTGCCAGCAGGATGAGTCCCGCGTCGCAGTTGCGGCGTACCCACTCTCGGTGTGCTTCCAGATGTCGGGCGACGAGTTCGTCCGATGCCGTGATGCTCAGTCTCAGAACGTGGATCATGTTTTCTCTCCTCGATGTGCCGATGCGGGAACGGAACTGTTCAGACCCGCGAACCGGCGTCGACCAGCCGGTTGAGACGCGAGGCGACCTGCTCGGCCTCCGTGACTGTTTCGTGCACGATTTCGGCGGCCGGTCGGATCTCGTTCACCAGATCCAGCACCTCGCCGGCGAACATGGCCCGCTGTGTGGTGTCGTCGGCCACGACGGCTGCGGTCCAGGTCGGTTCCACTTCGTGGCGGACCGCCTCGAGTTCGTCGTCCCGTCCGTTCCAGGTTCGGGTGAAGTCGTTTTCCACGGCCCGTGCCTGATACATCCCGTCCCAGGGGATTCCCCGCAGCACGTCGAAAGAGCGGGTGTTGACGGTCTCCGAGGTGCCGCTGCCCACCAGGGTGCTCCGAAAACCGGGGGTGGACAGCGATTCCTGAGCCGCGGCGAATCGAGTGCCCATCATGACGCCGTCGGCTCCCAGGGCCAGAGCTGCCGCGAGCCCGCGACCGTCCGCGATACCGCCGGCCGCTATCACCGGAATGCTCTCGGAGCACGCTTCGACGACGGCGGGAATCAGCGGAAGCGTCGCTTGTGACTTGTGGTGCCCTCCGGCTTCGGCGCCCTGGACGATCAGCATGGTTGCGCCGGACTCCACCGCGATCCTGGCCTGTGCCACGTCGTGCACCTGCACCGGCACGTGTGCCCCGGCCGAACGTGCCGAAGAGACATACCTGCTCACCTGGTCCGGGTCACCGAATGACAGCGCCACCACGGGTGGCGCATAGGACATCACTCGCTCCCACAGACCGGGCCGCTCGTCGAAAGTGAACATCACGCAGCCGACACCCCACATACCGTCGAACTCCGCTGTGCGCGCGACGTGCTCGTCGATGAAACCGGCGTCTCCGTAGCTGACACCCACGAGTCCCAGCCCCCCAGCGGTAGACACCTCGGTGGCCAGGTGACTCCCTGCCACCGAGCCCATGGGTGCGCTGACCACCGGATGCTCGATCCCGAGCAATTCGGTCATTTTTGTCCGAATCACGTTTTCTCCACTGTGGTTCGCTTACTGGTGTTCGCTGCCGGTTCGCGGGCTTCCTGTGCAGGAGGGTGCGCGAAACTCTGGAATCGGCGTTGATTCGAGCAGGCCGGATCAGCTGTGAAGAGATTAATCCCGTCGAGTGCCCACCGGCCAAGACTTAATTCATGTACCCCCATTGGGGGTTTCCTATACATGCTCGTTGGTCCTTCCTAACCTCGGAGTGCGCGTGGTGGTGAATTTTTTTCGGCGGTGACGTTCCGGCCGTGTGCGCTTCCGCCGGGACGAACGGTCTGGGACAGTCCCGAACGACGTGCACCGTATCCATCGGTCACCGCCCGGACGGATGCGTTCGGGGAGGAGTTCTACGGTTACCCTCGTCGAGCCGATGTCCGACTGCTGCTTCCGCAGCAATCCTGGATTCCGTTTCCCGGGGGCTGTTGACAGTCCTGTTCTCCGTGGGGAGAGTCTGGAATTTCGAAGATGGCCTGCTGTCCGCGGGATGCCGAACATTTCGGTGTTCGTGATTTCCGCGGGTGTGCGTGAAGACGGAGGGAAGAGCGCGACGTGAATCGCGGAATTCTGTTGATTCTGTCCCGGTGGTAACGAGGTGACCGGAGGAACTCCGAAACCCGGAAGCGGGGATGCGAGCGAGCGGCCGAGCGCGTTCCGCCCAAGGATGCCGTGCGGCCGGATGAGGAAGTTCACCGGCTCTGGACACTCCGCCGCTTTACCTATAGGACCGGTGCGGGGCACGTGCCCGGTGGCCGGCCCCGCGAGTCCGAACGCGGAGGGAAAGGGCGGTGCGATGGACGTCACCGAACACGTCGAAAGCGTCTACGCGGAGCTCCGCCGACGTGATCCCGGGGAGAGCGAGTTCCACCAGGCGGCCGCCGAGGTGCTGCACGACCTCGAACCGGCGCTGCGAAAGCATCCGGAGTACGTGGACGCGCGGATCGTCGAGCGCCTCTGCGAACCGGAGCGGCAGCTCGTCTTCCGGGTCCCGTGGACCGACGATCGTGGCGACGTCCGGGTCAACCGCGGCTTCCGCGTGGAGTTCAGCAGCGCCCTGGGGCCGTACAAGGGCGGGCTGCGGTTCCACCCGACCGTCGACCTCGGCACCGTCAAGTTCCTCGGCTTCGAGCAGATCTTCAAGAACGCGTTGACCGGGATGGCCCTCGGCGGGGGCAAGGGCGGGGCCGACTTTGACCCCAAGGGCAAGTCCGACGGCGAGATCATGCGGTTCTGCCAGTCGTTCATGACCGAGCTCCACCGGAGCCTGGGCGAGCACACCGATGTCCCAGCCGGTGACATCGGTGTGGGGGGCCGCGAGATCGGTTACCTCTTCGGCCAGTACAAGCGGATCACGAACCGCCACGAGGCGGGGGTGCTGACCGGTAAGTCGGTCGCGTGGGGTGGCTCGCACGTTCGCACCGAGGCGACGGGCTACGGGGTCGTGTACTTCCTCCAGGAGATGCTCGCCACCCGAGGGCGTTCCCTTGAGGGCCGGCGCGTGGTGGTCTCCGGCTCGGGCAACGTGGCCGTCTACGCCGTCGAGAAGGCGAGTGCCCTGGGGGCGACGGTGTTGGCCTGCTCCGATTCGGTCGGTTATCTCGTCGACGATGACGGGATCGATCCGGAGCTGCTGAAGGAGATCAGGGAGGTGCGCGGGCAGCGCCTGCCCGCATACGCCGAGGCCAGGCCGAACGCCCGGTTCGTCGAGAGCGGCTCGGTGTTCGACGTGCCGTGCGACGTCGCGCTGCCCTGCGCCACCCAGAACGAGCTGAACCGGGAACACGCCCTGACGCTGGTCAAGAACGAGGTGTTCGCGGTCGCCGAGGGCGCGAACATGCCGTGCACGGCCGAGGCGATCGAGGCGTTCCGGGAGGCGGGTGTGCTCTTCGGCCCCGGCAAGGCCGCCAACGCGGGAGGCGTGGCCACCTCGGCGCTGGAGATGCAGCAGAACGCTTCCCGGGAGACCTGGACCTTCGAGCGGACCGAGGACAGGCTCGCCACCGTCATGCGCGACGTGCACGAGCGGTGCCGTGCCACCGCGGAGTCCTACGGCGGTGCCTCCCACGACTACGTCTTCGGCGCCAACATCGCGGGCTTCCTCCGCGCGGCGGAGGCGATGATGGCCCAGGGAGTCGTCTGAGCGTCCGTCGTGCAACCAACCGTGTCGAGGGCGGTGCTTCCCGCTGAGGCTCGCGGCTCTCGTACCCGTGCCGAGCCGGTCGGCTTCGTGACGGAGTCCCGATCGGCTCGGCACGACGGGGGCGCTGAGCGGGCTTCTCGGTGTGAGGACGAGTCCCGAAACGGATCTCGCCCGAGTTCGCCCGTCGGGCGGTTGACCGCTGGTGCTTCCGGGGCGATCCGGGAAGTCGTTTTCGCGGGACTGTTGACAGCGATCGGCACTTCGTGGAACTTGTATCCCCGATGGCTTCGAACTTTGTTCGGTATCACGAACAAGGATTTCGGGGTTGTCGCGGCGACTCCGTGGGCGAAGGTCACGAGGAGGGTTCCATGTGAGCGGGATTCCGGCTTTCCGGTGACACGTGCTCTCCGGTGTTTCACGGCCGGAGGTGTCGGAAGAAGATCGACTGCTCCCGCGGTTCTCCGGTCGATTCCGAGGCCGGTGTCCGCTTTCTTCGCAGTTCTCCGTTGTCCGCTTCTTCTTGGTGCGTGGCAATTATGGGAGCGCTCCCATAAAACGGGACAGCGAGCCGATATCACCGGACAGGAGTGCCACAGCGGTGTCTTCGATTCGTACGCGTTCACGGAGTTGAACCGGGAGCCGAAGTGCTCCGGTTCGAGCTCTCCCGAGGAACTCGCCCACTCGATCCCGGCAAACGCTTCCGTCAGGAGGAGACCACAGTGCGATGCTCACGCTGGTTCGCGGTGCTTGCCGCCGCGATGCTCGCGGCGGGCGGGATGTCCGCCGGTTACGCGGACACGACCGCGAGCGCGGACACGACCGCGAACACCACGGCTGATCTGCCCTCGAACTTCCAGTGGACCTCGACCGGCCCGTTGATCGGCCCCAAACCCGACGCGAACCACGACGCGGTCTCCTTCAAGGACCCGTCGGTGGTGCGCTACGACGGCGAGTGGTTGGTGTACGGGACGACCGCGAGCGAGTCGGGCGGTTGGAACCTGGTCTACACCCACTTCAGCGACTGGTCGCAGGCATCCTCGGCCCCGCACTACTACCTCGACCAGTCCGACATCGGCTCCGGATACCGTGCCGCACCGCAGGTGTTCTACTTCGAGCCCCAGGACAAGTGGTACCTGGTCTACCAGACCGGTGTGCCTTCCTACTCCACCACGGACGATCCCAGTGATCCGAGTTCCTGGTCCGAGCCGAGGAACCTCATGGACAGCATGCCGGACATCGTTTCCGACAACATCGGTGACGGGCACTGGGTGGACTTCTGGGTCACCTGCGACTCGGCCATGTGCTACCTGTTCTCCTCCGACGACAACGGTCACCTCTACCGTGCGGAGACCACGATCGGACAGTTCCCCTACGGCTTCGGCGATACCGAGATCGCCGTGTGGGACACCCCCGAGGACCTGTTCGAGGCGAGCAACGTCTACAAGGTGGCGGGAACCGGCAAGTACCTGCTGCTGGTGGAGGCCATCGGCAGCGACGGCCATCGCTGGTTCCGCTCCTGGACCTCCGACAGCATCGACGGCTTCTGGAGCAGGCTGGCCGACACCGAGCGGAACCCGTTCGCCCGATCGAACAACGTCACCTTCCCCGGTGGCGAGTGGACGGCCGACATCAGCCACGGTGAGCTGATCCGATCCGGTGTCGACCAGAACATGACGATCGACCCCTGCCGGCTCCAGTTCCTCTACCAGGGCAAGGATCCGGACGCGGGCGGTGAGTACTCCCAGCTCCCGTACGAGCTCGGGCTGCTGACCCAGACCAACTCCTCCTGCTGACAGAAGTTCGTCGGCTCGGTTCTCTCCCGCGCCGCTCGTTGGAACGTTTCGGGGCTCTCGCCCGCGGCGGCCCGGTGTCGAGCAGTGGCCACACCACACCGGGCCGTCCGCGAGAGCCGCGCGGGAGAACTCGCGGGTGGGCGGACAGCGAACCACCACCCGCTCTCCTGGAAGCGCGGTTCCGCCGGCGCCCGCTCCGCTGTGAAATACGTTGAGGGCTCCGGTAGGTCCTTTTGTCCGATTCGGTACTCCCCTCGGCGTAGCGAGCATTACGACATACGGGCATGTTTCCTGCTGTGCGATGCGTAAATACCCGATCGCACCCTGTCCGGAGCCGTTCCGGCGTGTAAGGATCCTCGCCGGAAAACTCGGGATCTTCCGGCTCGCCCGGCGAGTCCTGAGTTGGGGTTTTCAGGGAGGTTGACCGAATGCTGGAGTTTCGTGGCCGACGGCGATCCCGAAGGCCGCTCGCGCTCGGCTTGGCCGCTGCCGTCGCCGGGCTGGCACTGATCGTGCCGTCCGTCGCCGCCCAGCCGCCGGATGACGATGTGCGGCACAGCAACAATGTCCACCCGGTGGCCAACGTGCCACGGCAGGGTCCGCTGCGGGAGTCGACTCACAGCGATCTGGCTTTCTACCAGAACTACGCTTTCCAGGGCAGCTACGACGGTTTCACCGTCTACGACATCTCCAAACCGCACAAGCCGAAGACGGTCGCCCAGGTGCACTGCCCGGGCGGGCAGGGTGACGTGTCGGTGAGCCCGGACGGCAGCCTGCTGTTCCTGTCGGTGGACTACGCGCGCACCGACCCCACCTGCCAGAGCGAGCAGGGGTCCTACGAGGATCCCAGCTCCTGGGAGGGAATGCGGGTCTTCGACATCAGCGACAAGATGAACCCGCGCTACATCAAGAGCATCAAGACCAACTGCGGTTCGCACACCCACACCATGGTGCCGGGCAAGAACACCGACGACCTGTTCCTCTACGTCTCGTCGTACAACCCGGATCCGGCGTTCCCGAACTGCCAGCCGCCGCACGACTCGATCTCGGTCATCAACGTCCCGGCGGGTAGCCCGACCGATGCGAAGGTGGTCGCCGAGCCGGTGCTGTTCCCCGACGGTGGTGCGGCCGGCACCGCAGGCTGCCACGACATCACGGTCTACCCGGAGTACGACCTCGCCGGTGGTGCCTGCATGGGCGATGGCGCGCTGCTGGACATCTCCGACCGCGTCGAGCCGCGGGTGATCACCACGGTGGAGGACCCGAACTTCGCCTTCTACCACTCGGCGACGTTCACCAACGACGGCGAGAGCGTCCTGTTCACCGATGAGCTCGGTGGCGGCGGTGCGCCGACGTGCAACGACGAGGTCGGTCCCAAGAAGGGCGCGAACGCGATCTACAACATCACCGGCAGCGGGGACGACCGCGAGCTCGACTTCCAGAGCTACTACAAGATCCCGCGCGACCAGACCGACACCGAGAACTGCGTGGCGCACAACGGGAACCTGATCCCGGTTCCGGGCCGCAACGTCTACGTGCAGTCCTGGTACCAGGGCGGTGTGTCGATCTTCGACTTCACCGACACCACCGCGCCGAAGGAGATCGGCTACTTCGACCGCGGTCCGGTCAACGAGGACTACCTGACCCTCGGCGGTTCCTGGTCGGCGTACTACTACAACGGTTACGTGTACTCCAGCGACATCACGCGCGGCCTGGACGTCATGAAGGTGACCGGTCCCGGTATGGGCCATGCCAAGCAGGTCCACCTGGACGTCCTGAACCCGCAGACGCAGTACTCGTACCCCGAGTGATCCGTCCTGCCGCCGGGTCCGGTCGCCACCGGGCCCGGCGCGGGCCGTTCGGAAGGGAGCAGGCGATGTTCCTGCGGAAACTTTCCCCACTGGTGGTGCTGCTGCTGGTGGGCCTGCTCGGCGCCGGGACCGCGAGTGCGGCCACCCAGGCGTACAACGAGGCCGACGCCGAGTTCACCCGCATGATGATCCCGCACCACTACCAGGCGATCGTCATGTCCGAACTGGCTCCGGACCGCGCGGCGGATCCCGAGCTGAAGTCGCTGGCCGACCGCATTCGCACCGAGCAGAGTCTGGAAATTCAGATGATGCGGGGCTGGCAGGGCCGCAACGGTCTGCCGGTGACCGATCCGGAGACCGCCTACCAGGACGTGCTGGACAACCCCGACATGCTCGAGCGGATGGGGATGGCCAGCCGGGAGGAGATGGACCGGCTCGCGACGCTCTCCGGAGCCGAGTTCGACCGGATGTTCTTGGACCTGATGATCCCGCACCACGATGGTGCGGTCGCGATGTTGCGGGACGTGATCCTCAACGGCAGTGATCAGGAGCTGAACCAGATGTCCCAGGACATGATGTCCACTCAGAAGGCTCAGCTCGCGATCATGCACGACATGCGCGAGACCGTGTGAGGCGAGCGCGCCGTGCCCGGGCCGTCATCGGCGGCCCGGGCATCCGTGTGGGCACGGCGTGGGGCGGGCCCCCGAACGGCTCGCGTGCGGGCGGTGTATCGTGTCCGCGCAAGGGATGAGCAGTCACGACGAGCTGAACATCCCGATCGGGAAAACGGGGCTGTGGCGCAGTTGGTAGCGCACCTGACTGGCAGTCAGGGGGTCACGGGTTCGAGTCCCGTCAGCTCCACAGTAGATATTTGACAGCTCCGCTCCTCGCTTCGTCGCCGCGGGCACCGGGCGTCGATTTCTCGCGAAATCGTCGGGTCGGTGGGCGGTGTGGCTCCGACCGCGTGAATTTCCCACGAAATCGCCGCGCCATCGACGCAGGCCGAACTCCGACCACCCTCGCTAGGCGAACTCCGACCACCCTCGCCCCCGGCACCGCCGGGCCGGAGGTTCCGCGACGGAACCGGCTACGCGGACCGGGCCGCCGAACTCCTACCCGTAGGACACGAAGGCGAACCGACCGCTGTCGGGAGCCCAGTTGCCCACGTTGCTGGTGCCCTGCCCGCCGAACAGCGGGAAGGTGCGGAGCGGGGTCTGCCAGTCCGCGGTGGAGACCACGTGGATCGCGACCTCGGTGTCGGGCGGGTGCCCGAGAGTCCCGGCCGGGTAGGACAGGTAGTTCGCGTACCTGCCGTCGGGGGAGACGTGCGGGAACCAGTCCACGGTCGCCGAGCTCACCAGCCGACGAGGTGTTCCCCCTTCGGCGGGGACGCGTGCCAGCTGCGCGTGCCCGGGTTCCTCGCCGAACGACTCGTCGTTGAACACGATCCACTCGCCGTCCGGGGTGTACTCCGGCCCGTCGAGGTGTCCCGGCCCGGTCTCCAGCACCCGCACGGGACCGCCCGTGGCGGGCAGTACCGCCAGCTCACCGGCTGTACCGTCCCCACCGCTCGGCAGCAGCACGCACGCCAGACTCCTTCCGTCCGGACTGACGCCGTGCAGGTAGTGCCGCCACCCGTCGTCCTCGGTCAGCCGGGTGGCCGCGCCTCCGGTGATCGGGGCGGCGTAGATGTGCCCGTCCTTGGCCGTGACGTAAACGGTCCGCCCGTCCGGTGCGGGCACGTGATCGTTGTTGATGTCCGGCACCCCGGTCAGCGGGACGTGTTCGACGTCATCGGGACGAGCGACGTCGAGCCGCCACAGCGCTCCGTTCCCGTTGAGCAGCAGCGCGCTGCCGTCCGGGGTCCAGTTGGGGGCTTCGAGCAGGATCTCGGTCGTCTCGAACAGCTTCCTGGACTCCGGGGCGTCCGGGGCGGCGAGCCGAACCACGGTGCGTTGGCCCGGTGCCAGTCGTCGGAAGTTCCCGCCGTCGCGCGCACTGTCGGTCATGCGTCCATCGTCCGTGGCGAGCCGCGGTACTCGGCTTGGGGGCGGTACGGCGGGAGAGCCCACCGCTCGCCTCGAACGGTCGAGGAGCCTCCGGCGCGCCGCCCGGAGAACCTCACTCCGCCACGACGGGCCGGTCGGGTACCCGGTCCGTCTTGGCCCAGGAGTTCCGCCGGGTCAGCCTGCGGAACATCGCGCGCCACGTGGCGAACACCCCGCACAGCAGGAAACCCGGATAGCACAGCCCGGCCAGCATACAACGCCGCAGCGGCTCGTCACCCAGCCGCAGGCGGTGCACCAGACCCCACACCAGTCCGGGCAGGAACAGCAGGAACAGCCAGGTGACGGAGGCCAGCGCGATCGCCGGGGCAGCCGTGAGCACGTTTCCGGTGGTCGCCGCGGTGGTGGTGACCACGCTGAGCGCGACCAGACCGCTGAATACCACCGACATCGGGACCGTCGCCCAGGGCATGATCAACGCCAGCAGGAAGTCCAGCAGCGCCGGATTGCTCACCGCACGCGATCTCACCAGGCTCGGAACGTGGTGCGCGCACTGCAGATTGCCCTGTGCCCAGCGGGCTCGTTGCCGCAGCAGCCTCGGTACGTCCGGCAGCCCCTGCTGGCCGACGCGTGCACTGTTGGTGTATCTGACGCGCACACCGTCCAAGTGCAACCGCAGCGCGAATTCGTAGTCCTCCACCAGGCTGTCGGACCAGGAGTACGAGGCGAGCACGGAAAGCCGGATGAACTGGCCGTTGCCGCCCAGTCCCACACTGCCGAGCAGATCCCGCAGCAGCTGCACGGAGTCCATCATCACGCCGAACTCCAGGTCCTGCAGCAGTGCCAGCACACTCTCGCGGTTCTGGATGCGTATTCCGCACTGCACCGCACCGATCGTCTCGTCACGCAGCATGTTCGTGACTTCGCCGAGCATGTCGGGGCTGCCCCGGCCGTCACCGTCGAGCACGCCGACCACGGTCCGAGCGGGATCCAGCTCCGTGTGGCTGAGGATGTAGCCGCACGCCTGGTTGAGCGAGTCGCCCTTGCCGATGCGTGCCCGGGGTGGTTCGCGGTGGATCACGTGCAGCCGGGGGTCGGTGATGCCCGCCAGTATCGCGCGGGTGTCGTCGTCGGAGTCGTCGTCGATCACCAGCACCCGAACCGGCGTTTCGGGGCTCCCCAGTGCCAGTGCGTGATCGACGGTGCTTGCGATGACGCGTTCCTCGTTCAGCGTCGGGATCACGATGAAGAACGAGAACGGCTCGTTCTCGTCGTGCTCCGTCACGGACGCCGGGACCCGCCACGAGAACACCGCGAGTAGCAGATTCAGCGTGGGCCACCAGACGAGTAGTACGATCATCAGTACTACCGGGAACCATCCGATCATTTCTCGTGCCCGATCAGGAGCGTGGCCTCCGGTCGCCGGTGCAGTCGCACGGATCGTACGGCCAGCAGCAACGCCAGCAGTGAAAGGATCGACAGAATACCGTAGAGAACACCGAGGTTACCGCTGGTGCTCGCGATTCCCATGCTCGACACGGCAGCGCCGCAGAACCGAAGAGAATACATGTCCACTCCGTTCGAACAAGATCTTTCATTATTCGGACACGAGCGCGGACGTGCATGCGGTACCGCGCTTTTTTCGGTATAGATCCCCTGTGGGTCGAGCAGAGTCGGCCGTTTTCGGCGTGTCGGAGGTCGCGGAATATGTACGGCAGCGAGATTAACAGTTTCGCGCCTCGCGGGCAGCCAGAAGTGTGGCTCGTCGCGGGAACACGACCCGAGGCGGTCAAACTCGCCCCGGTGGCCCGCGCGTCGTTCGACAACGGTCGGATACGTCCGGTAATGGTGGCATCCGGACAGCATCCGGAAATGGTTTCGCAGGCGTTGCGCACCTTCGGTCTGAAGTCCGACGTGGACATCACGGTGCGCCGCGGTAGCGGGACGCAGCCGGAACTGCTGAGCGAGCTGATCACGGCTCTAGACGAGTTGGCCGAGAGTCGGCCGCCGGCAGCGGTGCTGGTGCAGGGTGACACCACCACGACGCTGGCGGGCGCGCTCACCGCTTTCTGGCGCCGTGTTCCGGTGGTCCATCTGGAGGCGGGACTGCGCTCGTTCGACCTGCGAGCGCCGTTCCCGGAGGAACTCAACCGAAGAATGGTCACCCAGGTCGGCGATTTTCATCTCGCCCCAACCGAGCTCGCGGCGCGGAATCTGCGCGATTCTGGGATCGCCCCCGAAAGAATCCTGGTGAGTGGCAATACCGTGGTGGACGCGGTGGAATCGGCGACCCGCGGTGAAAGGGTGTTCGAGAACGGGGAGCTGGCCGGGACGGTGGAACGGGCCGCCAACGGTGACGATCGACTGGTATTGGTGACCGTGCACCGCAGGGAATCCTGGGGTGAGCCGATGCGGCGCATTCTCACCGCGGTCCGGGAGCTGACCACGCTGCACCCCGACATCCGGGTGGTGCTGCCCGCTCACCCCAATCCGCGGGTCGGCGGGATGGTCCGGGGCATGTTCGAGGCCGATCCCCGCGTGCTGGTCACCGATCCACTGCCCTACGGCGAGCTGGCGCACGTGCTCGCCGCCAGCACACTGGTGCTTTCCGATTCGGGCGGGATCCAGGAGGAGGCGCCGGCCTTCGGCGTTCCGGTGCTGGTGCTGCGCGACGTCACCGAACGCACCGAAGCCGTCGACGCGGGGTGTGCTCTGCTGGTGGGCTCCGAGCGGGCCCGGATCGTGCACCACGCCTCGCGGTTGCTCGACGACGCCCGTGCCAGGGAGTCGATGCTGGCCGGTGGCAATCCGTTCGGTGACGGTCGCGGCGCCGAGCGGGCCGAGGTCGTACTGGCGTGGCTGCTCGGTGCGGCTCCGGAACTTCCCGAACCGTTCGTGGCCGCTACCTCACCCGCGTCCGGGGTGTGCTCGTCCGTGGACTCGGCTGGGGTGCCCGAGCACTCCGGTTGATCTCCGGGTTCGCAGGCTGATCCCGCTCTCGCGTGGTCGGACGCTCCGCTCGTCGTCCGCCTTCGTCACCCCGCGACACCGAGATCGGCGATCACCGCGTCCGCCGGGAATCCGTTTCCCGGCGGATTCTTTTTTCGCGCCGGGTGACGCAACCGAAGGCGCGGGAATCGCGTCCCCGACACGAAGAGTGTTCTCACGGAGAGTGCTCGGAGGATTTACGCGCGCGTTGTAATTGTCAAACGATTTTTTGTCCATGCCGAAAATTGTGAAAACGAACACCGCGCGAACCGGTTGATCGGCACAAAAAGATCACAAAGAGATATACCCTCTTCAATTCACGCCAGTTTCACGGCTAAGTTCCGCCGGGCGTTTCGACGGCCGGGCCCGGATTGCCGGGTTCCGCCGCGTGACGCCGGTACGTGCAGTTCGGGACCGAACGGAGACGGGTCCGGTGTGGGCACACCGCCTTCCGTCGCTCCGGCGTGGCCGGTGCTCCGCTCGGTTCCACTCGGGTCGTGGTCGGCTCTCCGCTGTCGCGGTGGGGCGGTCCGCGGCTCACGGCTGGTGAGGAACTTCTGATGAGCTACGACGCGCACCGTGGCAGCACGCCGCGTCCCGCCAGGATCGGGTCGTTACTGCTCGCGTTGGCAGTGGTCGTGGGGCTGATCAACGCCCCGCAGCTGCAGGCGCGGGCCGCCACGCAGGGCGAGATCCCGGAACAGCGGCAGGGCAGTGCGGCCGGGCGCTCCCACGACGCCTCCAGCGAGGACACCTCGGCCGAGAACGAATCCGGCGGGAAGTCGCACAACGCGCGGCCCGCCGAGGGGCTGCCCTCGGACGAACGCCCGCCCGCCCCGGAACTGCCGCAGCAGTTGCCGGAGAAGGCGAAGGTCAGCATCGGCTCCGAACCGGACGCCGCCACTCGAGGGTTCGATCCCAACACCAGCCGTGAGCTCAAGAGTGAGCGCTCCAGCCAGAGCCAGACCTTCGCCAACGCCGACGGCACCAGGACGCTGCGCGTCTACCAGAGCCAGAAGTTCGCCGAGACCACCGACGGCGGCCTCCAGCCGGTCGATCTGACCCTGGAACAGGACGGCGGTGTCTGGAAGACCACCACCGACTCGCGGACCAAGAACTTCGCGGACGCCGCGAGCACCTCCGAGATCGCCTCGGTCGAACTCGCCGACGGCAGATCCCTGGGATTCCGGGTGGCCGACGCCGCCGACGTCACCGCGAAGGTCTCCGGCAGCTCGGTCACCTACCCGGGGATCCGGCCGCAGTCCGATCTCAACCTGCAGGCCACCGCGGTCGGCATCAAGGAGACGATCCGGCTGAAGTCGGCCGACGCGCCGACCGTGTGGGACTTCCCGATGAACGTCGGCGATCTCACGCCGGAGCCGCACGAGGGCTCGGTGCTGCTCAAGGACTCCGAGGGCGAGGTCCGCCACGTCATCCCGCCGGGCTACATGGTGGACTCCAACGTCCACCCCCGCTCCGGTGAGGGCGTGCGCTCCGACGGCGTGAAGTACGAGATCGTCGGCGACGCCGAGCAGCCCGTGCTGCGGGTCTCGGTGGACGAGGAGTGGCTCGCGGACCCGGAACGGGTCTTCCCGGTCAAGGTCGACCCGAGCGTGGTCGGCAAGGACACCGACGGCACCACCTACGTGCAGTCGCCCTACGACAGCGACTACTCGGGCGAGCCCAACATGAGCGTGGGCACCTACAACGGCGGTGGCAACAAGGCCGCCGCCTTCCTGAAGTTCGACTCGATCAGCTCCGATCTGGCGGGCAACTACATCCTCGGTGCCAGGCTGCGGATGTTCGAGACCTGGTCCTACTCCTGCGAGGCCAGGCCGGTTCGGGTGCACGAGGTCACCCAGCCCTGGTCGGTGCAGGGCAGCAAGAGCTATCCCGGACCGGCCACCGGCGCGGAGATCGCCCGCAAGAGCTTCGCCCACGGCTACAACGACAGCTGCGGGTCGCAGTGGGTGGACATCCCGCTGGGCAACGCCGGGCGCGATCTCGTGCACGGCTGGACCCACGGCGAACCCAACCACGGCCTGGCGCTGCGCGCCTCGGACACCGACTCCAAGGGTTGGAAGAAGTTCGCCAGCGCGGCCTCGGCCAACCCGCCCTACCTGGAGGTCACCTACACGCCGTACTGGGCCGACTACGAGCTCGGTGGTATGAGCCCGGTCGTCACCAGCAGCGACGACGGCCGGATGAGCGTCACGGTGACCAACCGCGGGCGCGACACCTGGACCCCGGACAACGACTACAAGCTGGGCTACCGGCTCTGGGACGCCGAGGGCAACGAGCTGCCGCGCACCTCCACGGCGTGGACGGACATGCCGCACGACGTCGCTCCCGGACAGACGGTCACCCTCGACGCCCGCGTCGAGAAACTGCCGCCGGGCGAGTACTCGCTGCGCTGGGACATGGACCACTACGGCACCACCCGGTTCTCCTCGACCGGTGCGCCGATGTCGGCGTCGGTGGCGTTCACCGTGCCCAACCAGCCGCCCGCCGTGGACTCCATGTCGCCGCCCAGCGACTACAACGCCTCGGTACTGACCCCCACGCTCGCGCTGACCGGTCACGACCAGGACGCCTACCCGGGCGAGGGCATCAACTACCGCTTCAAGGTCTGCTCCGCGTCCGGTGAGGACTGCTTCAACTCCGGCTGGGTGGACTCCCCGGTCTGGTCGGTGCCGGAAGGCGAGCTCACCTGGGGCGAGAACTACGTCTGGTACGGCCAGATCGGCGACATGCGGATCGCCAGCCCCTGGACGCAGGGCTCCCACCTGACCACCAAGGTGCCGCAGCCGCCGGTGACCAGCCACCTCTCCTCAGGTGACGAGGTCGGCGGGCGCGTCGACCCCGGTGTGGGCAACTTCGCCGAGGTCGAGACCGACGCCGAGATCGCCGCCGTGGGTCCGGAACTGTCCGTGGCGCGCTCCTACAACAGCCTCGACCCACGGCAGAACCTGGCCTTCGGCTCCGGCTGGTCGACCAAGTGGGACGCGCGGGTGGTGCCCGACGACGACGGTTCCGGCAACGTCGTGGTCACCTACGCCACCGGGCAGCAGGCCCGCTACGGGCGGAATCCCGACGGCAGCTACGCCACCCCCTCCGGCCGCACCGCCACGCTGGTGCGCACCGAATCGGACGGTTGGACGCTGCGCACCCAGGGCGGCCAACGCTACGAGTTCGACTCGAACGGACGGCTGAGCCGGATCGTCGACGCGCAGGGGCGCGAGCAGCACCTCTCCTACGACGACTCGGGCAACCTCGCCACGGTCACCGACGCCACCTCGGGGCGCTCGCTGAACCTGACCTTCTCCGGCGGGCACGTCACCGAGGTCAGCACCGCGCCGGATCCGGTGTCGACCTGGTACTACCACTACGACGGCGATCGGCTCACCAGGGTCTGCGACCCCACCGGGGCCTGTGACAACTACACCTACACCGACAGCTCGCACTACCGCTCGGTCACGCTCGACGCCAACCCGCACGCCTACTGGCGACTGTCCGAACAGTCCGGCACCGCCGTGACCAGCGAGGTACCCGGCTACTGGGAGTCCAAGGAAGCCACCTCCCACAACCTCACCCACGGCAGGCCCGGCCCGATCGCGGGCGGCTCCACCACCGCCGCCGGTTTCGACGGCTCGTCCAGCTACGTCCAGCTGCCCGACGACATGGTGCGCAACTCGCAGTACCTGGCCGTGGAGATGTGGTTCAAGACCAGCAGTTCCAACGGTGAGATCCTGTTCTCCACGGGCTACGACCGGCCGGGCACCTCGAACCCGAGCGACGCCGCCATGCCGGTGCTCTACGTGGGCACCGACGGCAAGCTGCACGGCCACTTCTGGAACGGCAAGACGGCCGGGATCGCCACCGGTTCCACCGTCAACGACGGTGAGTGGCACCACGTGGTGCTCTCCGGCGCCCGCGACACCCAGACGCTGTTCCTCGACGGGCGGACCGTGGGCAGCCAGAGCGGAGAACTCGCCAACGTCGACCCGCTCAACCACGTCGGCGCGGGCTGGTTCAACTCCCGCGACTGGCCCGCCGCCCCCAACGCGACGTGGGACTACTTCGACGGCGACATCGCCGAGGTGGCGATGTACCACCAGCCGATGGGCCGAACCGTCGCCGCCGAGCACCACGCTGCCCGCACCGCCACCGAACAGCTGACCTCCATCAAGCGCGCTGGCGGTGCCTACGCGGCCGAGATCTCCTACGATTCGTCCACCGCCAGGGTGACCAGCTACACCGACTCGGACGGCGGCACCTGGCAGGTCGGTGAGTCCACCACCGAGGGCGACGGGTTCCGCTACGGCGAAGCCGTGACCGGATCGCGCCCGAACGCCCACTGGCGACTGCGGGAGAACGAGGGAACCACCGCGCGCGGCGATCCCGCGCTGCGGCGCGCCGAGTACCACTCGGTCTCGCGCACCTCCGGCCCGTTCCCGGACACCGCGGCGCGTTCCTTCGACGGGCAGCGCTCCTACGTCCAGCTACCGGACGACGCGCTCACCGGCAGGAAACGACTGGCGGTCGAACTGTGGTTCAAGACCTCCAGCACCGACGGCGGCGTGCTGTTCTCCACGGGCAACAACCGCCCGGACGACGAGAACCCCACCGGCGGTGCCATGCCGGTGCTCTACGTGGGCACCGACGGCAAGCTGCACGGCCACTTCTGGAACGCCAAGACCGAGGGCGCCGTCTCGGCGAACAAGGTCAACGACGGCCAGTGGCACCAGGTGATGCTGTCCGGCAAGCCCGAGCAGCAGACGCTGTACCTGGACGGTAACGCCGTCCAGACGCTGCAGGGCGAGCTGCAGAACGTCGACCCCTACGGCTACGTCGGAACCGGGCTGCTCAACGGCCTGAACTGGCCCGCCAAACCCGAGGGCACCTGGGGCTACTTCGAGGGCTCGATCGGACAGGTCGCGCTGTACCCCTACGGAGTCTCAGCCTCCGACGCCCAGGAGCACTACGCGGCGCGCGGCGACGCGGCCGACTACCGGGCGGCCGTGCGCGAGGAGAACGTCCACACCCTCTGGACACTGGGCGATCCGGCGGGCAGCACGCACGCCGAATCGGTGCACGCGCTGACCGACGCCACCTACCACGGTGTCGACAAGGACGTTTCCCCGCCGATGCGCGGCGCGGGAGCCGTCGGTTTCGACGGGCAGAGCTCGTACGTGCGACTGCCCAACAGCCAGGCGCGCGGCCGCGGCCGACTATCCGTGGAGATGTGGTTCAAGACCTCCAGCTCGGCCGGCGGGGTGCTTTACGCCACCGGCTACTTCGGGCCGAACGTCTCCCAACCGTCCACCGGTGCCGTGCCGGTGCTCTACGTGGGCACCGACGGCAAGCTGCGCGGGCACTTCCGCAACGGCAAGGTTTCGGGGATCACCACCGACTCGGCCGTCAACGACGGTGAGTGGCACCACGTGGCGCTGTCGGCCGCCGGCGACTCGCAGCGGCTCTACCTGGACGGCGACATGGTGGGATCGCAATCGGGCGAGGTCGACAACTTCTTCCGCTACGACTTCCTCGGCATCGGACAGGTCGACTCGAAGGACTGGCCCGCCCTGCCCGACCAGGTGTGGAACCACTTCGAGGGCTCCATCGGCGAGGTGGCCCTCTACCACCGGCCGCTGGACAGCGCCAGCGTGGCCGACCACTACTCGGCCAGGAACGCGGCCACGGCCGTGGACATCACCGGCCCGGACGGCGGGGTCCGCACCTACACCTACGACCCCAACGCCGGTGGCCGGACCATCTCGGTGACCAACTCGGACGGCGCCACCAAGGTGTACGGCTACGACACCGGCGGGTTCGTCAACCGGATCACCGACGCCAACGGCAACACCACCAGGATCTCCAACGACGAACGCGGCAACCAGCTGTCCCGCACCCGATGCCGCACCGACGGCACCGAGAAGTGCTACACCAGCTACCGCTCCTACTACCACAACCCCGACGACCCGCTGGACCCGCGCAACGGCAAGGTCACCGAGTTCCGGGACGCCCGTTCGGACTCCGAAACCGACGACACCTACCTGACCACCTACTCCTACAACGCCGCGGGCAAGCTCACCAGCACCTCGGAGCCGGGTGAGACCGGCGGTGCCCAGCGCACCACCACCAACACCTACACCACCGGCGACGAACCGGCTCCGGACGGCGGAACCCAGCCACCGGGGCTGCTGGCCTCCGAGACCGACCCGGCGGGCAACGAGACCAGCCACACCTACACCAGCGCCGGTGACCTGGCCAGCGTCACCGACCCGGCCGGGCTGGTCACCGAGTACGACTACGACGGACTCGGGCGCAAGACCACCGAGACCCAGGTCTCCGACAGCGAACCGGACGGGCTGACCACCACCTTCGACTACGACCAGGCCTCCAGGCTGGTCGAGAAGGTCGGCCCCGAGACCGAGAACGCCGTCACCGGCGAGCTCCACCAGCGCCGGGTGCGCAACACCTACAACGGCGACGGCAGCATCGCCGAGACCACGGTGGACGACGCGCTGGGCAACGACCCGGCCCGCACCACCTCCTACACCTACGACAACCGGGGCCGTCGCCTGGAGGTCACCGGCCCGGAGGGCGGGGTCACCCGCACCGAGTACGACGAGTTCGGCGAGGTAGTGCGCCGGGTGACTCCCACCGGGACCGAGTACACCTACACCTACACCGCCGCCCGGCACCAGCTGGCCACCATGACGGTGACCGGGTTCAGCGGTGACGGTTCCGAACCGCACGACGTGGTGCTTGAGTCCCGCGCCTACGACCCGGCGGGTCGGCTGGCCAGCGTCACCGACGCGATGGGCCGCACCACCACCCGCACCTACTACGACGACGGGCAGCTCGCGGCCGAGCGACTGCTGGACTATCAGGACCCGGAAAGCGGCGAGACCCGCGACCTGCTGCTGCGGCGCTACGAGTACCTGGGCAACGGCTCCGAGTCGCTGGTGGTCCGCGGTGACGGGCAGTACAGCACCAGCACCGAGTACGACCCCGCCGGACGCCCGGTGCGCAGCACCGACCGCGAGGGCGAGCGGGTGCTGCGCTCCACCGAGACCAGCTACGACGCGGTCGGCAACCCGGTCGAGGTCATCGACCGGAACCCCCAGGGCGAGACCGTCCGGCACGCCGAGAGCGACTACGACCCGATGGGGCGGCGCCTCTCGCACACCGTCCACACCGGCGGGGAAACCCTGGTGTCGAAGAGCCACCGCGACCAGCGCGGGCTCGTGACGTCCACCGTGGACCCGCGCGGCACCGCGCAGGGGGCTGATCCGGCCGAGTTCACCACCGAGTACGGCTACGACGAGCTCGGCAGGCGCGTCACCGTGACGCGACCGGAGGTGCGGGCCGAATCCGGCGGCAACCCGGCCGAGCCCGTCTCGCCGGTGGTCACCAACGGCTACAACACCTTCGGCGAAGCGGTGGCGCGGCGCGGCCCGAACGGCAACGTGACCACCAGCGCCTACGACAAGGCCGGGCGGCAGGTGAGCACCACCAGGCCCGACTACACCCCGCCGGGCGCGAGCGAGCCGATCACCGCCACCAGCACCAAGAGCTACGACGCGGCCGGTCGCGTGGTCGAGAGCACCGACGCGCTGGGCGACACCACCACGTTCGGCTACGACGAACTGGGCAACCTGGTGCGGCGCACCAATCCCGCACGCGAGGGTGAGCAGTCCGGCGGCGTGTGGCGCGCCACCTACGACCCGCTGGGCGAGCGGCTCTCGGTCACCGACGTGACCGGCGCCGAGCGGCACTACACCTACGACGAGCTCGGCAGGACGATCACCTCCACCGTGGTGGAGCGCGTGCCGGAACCGACCAGGAACCTGACCACCCGCTACACCTACGACGCGCTGGGCAACCCGGCCTCGGTCAGCACGCCCACCGGCTTGACCACCACCTACGAGCACGACGACCTCGGCAACCCGGTGAGCATGACCGACCCGGCGGGCAACACCACCACGTCGGTCTACAACGCGCAGGGCAAACCGGTCTCGATCACCGAGCCGTCCGGGGTGACCACCAACTACGAGTACGACCTCGCGGGCAGGCTGCTGCGCACGTCCGACCTGGACGCCTCCGGCGACGAGGTGCGCGACCGCGCCTTCGGCTACGACCGGGCGGGCAACCAGGTCAGCAGCACCGACGCGCACGGGGTGACCACCACCCGCTCGTTCGACCCGCTGAACCGGCTGCGCTCGGTCACCCGCCCGGTCGCCGACGGCGAGGAGATCACCACCAGCTACGGCTACGACGCGGCGGGCAACGTCACCAGGGCCACCGACGGCAACGGCAACAACACCGTCTACACCGTCAACTCGTGGAACACGACCGAGTCCACGATCGAGCCCGCCACCGAGCGGCACCCGGACGCCGCCGACCGCACCTACACCACCGCCTACGACGCGCTGGGACGGGTGAAGCGGGAGATCCAACCGGGCGGGGTGACCGTCAGCAAGTCCTACGACGCGCTGGGCAACCTCGTCGGCGAGAGCGGCTCCGGTGCGGAGGCGTCCACCCCGGACCGGAGCTTCGGCTACGACAAGGCCGGGCGGATGACCTCGGCCACGGTGTCCGGCAAGACCAACACCTTCGGCTACGACGACCGCGGCAACCTGGTCTCGGCCGCCGGGCCCTCCGGTGACTCCACCTTCGCCTACGACGACGAGGGCAGGATCAGCACCACCACCACGGCGGCGGGCGAGGCGTCGTTCGGCTACGACGCGGCCGGACGACTGGCCACGGCGGTGGACCCGCTCACCGGCATCACCGCCACGTACGGCTACGACGACGCCGGGCGCCGCGCCCAAGTGGAGTACGGCGGTCAGGGGACCTACCGCGAGTACGGCTACGACGAGCTCAGCAGGCTCTCCTCCGACACGGTGCACCGGGCCGACGATTCGGTCAGCACGGAGCTGTCCTACGACTACGACGTCGCCGACCGGCTGATCAGCAAGCAGAACTCGACGGCCTCGGCCACCACGACCTCGGACTACACCTACGACAAGGCGGGCAGGCTCACCTCCTGGGACAACGGTGACCAGGTCACCCAGTACTCCTGGGACGCGGCGGGCAACCTCGTCGGCTCCGGCGGCGAGACGGCCACCTACGACGAACGCAACCGGCTGCTCTCGCGGGGCGGCACCGAGTTCGAGTACTCGGCGCGCGGCACCGTGACCGCCCGGAGCGCGGGCGGGACCACCACCGACGTGCGGTTCAACGCCTACGGCGAGATGACCGCCGACGGCGGCAAGTCCTACGGCTACGACGCGCTGAACCGGCTGGTCTCGTCCGGGTCGCGTTCACTGTCCTACGCGGGCGACTCGCTGAAGGTGACCTCGGACGGGCAGAGCGAGTACTCCTACACGCCGGAGGGTGGTGCGCTCGGGGTCGGCAACGGCGACTCGGCCGGGATCGCGGTGACCAACCAGCACACCGACCTGGTGGGCACGGTCTCGCCGGGTGACGGTTCGGTGTCGGGGTGGCGCTCGTACTCGCCGTTCGGCCAGGTGAGCGAGCAGGAGGGCTCGCAGCCCTCGCTGGGCTACCAGGGGCAGTTCACCGATTCCGACAGCGGCAAGGTGAACATGGGCTCGCGCTGGTACCGGCCCGGCACGGGTACGTTCACCTCGCGCGACTCGGCGAACCTGGATCCGACCAGCACGACCGATGCCAACCGGTACGCCTATGCGGGTGGTAATCCGCTGACGCGGATCGATCCGCGGGGCTACTTCTGGGGCAAGGCGCTCGACGTCGTCAAGGAGGTGTCGGGCTACAACGACGCCAAGCGGTGTTTGCAGGGCTCCTGGGCGGGGTGTGCCTGGACGGCGGCGAACTTCACGCCGGTCGGCAAGATCGCCAAGGGAGTCAAGACCGCCTACAAGGGCTACAAGACCTGGAGTCGGGGCCGCAAGGCGGGCAAGGCGGCCGACGACGTGCCGTCCAGTGGTAGGAAGTTCAATCGCGGGGGCGGTAGCAAGGCCAAGAGCAAGGGTAAGAGTCGCGGTGGTGGTAAGGCCCGTGGTAGGGCCGGTACTCGGGTCGGTAAGACCGTGGGGCACGTCGGTGGGCGTGTGGCCGTTTCCGCTGGTGGTTCGGCGGCCGGTAGCACCATGTCGCGGGCGGCGATCGCTCAGGCCCGGGAGGCGGCGCGTGAGGCGGCCCGGTTGGCGGCGCGGCGTAAGCGGGTGCGTGACGATGCGATGACGCATCACCCCAAGCCGAAGCCGTCGAACACGGTCTCCAAGCAGGTGCAGAACAGGCTGAATCGGCTGGACAACCAGGAGCCGATCGAGCTGGGCGTGCTGGCCGCGGATGCGGCGTCGGCGGGGTCTGCGGAGGATGCCGGTGGGTTCGTGCCGGATGCGTTGGGGGCTGTGGGTGGTCTCCGGCGTGGTGGCGGCATGTCCCGTCCGGGGTCGGCGCCGGAGCTGCCCGGTGGTGGTTCGGCGCGGTCGTCGGGCTCTGGCGGTTCGTCGGGTGCTGGTGGGTCGTGCACGCCGAACAGTTTCGTGCCGGGTACCGAGGTGGTGTTGGCCGATGGGTCGCGGAAGGCGATCGAGGAGGTCGAGCTCGGGGATCGGGTGTTGGCCACCGACCCGCAGAGCGGGGAGACCGAGCCGGAGCGGGTGACGGCCACCATCACCGGCGAGGGTGAGAAGCACTTGGTGGAGGTCACCGTCGACACCGATGGTGACCGAGGATCCGCGACCGAGTCGGTGACCGCGACGGGTGAGCACCCGTTCTGGGTGCCCAATCGGGATGAGTGGGTCGACGCGGCCGATCTCCAGGCTGGGGATCGGGTGCGTACCGCTGAGGGTGAGCAGCGGCTGGTCACCAGTATCCGCACCTGGACCGCGCTGCAGCGGGTCCACAACCTCACCATCAACGACACCCACACCTACTACGTCGACCTCAACGGCCACGACGAAACACTCGTCCACAACTCGAATTGTTCCACTCAGTCGAAGAAGCTCAAAAGAAATTTAGAGGCTATAGGAGAATTTCCGCCTGCGGCTGGGCATCAGGCACATCATATTGTGCCAAGTGGATCACCTAAGGTGGCTGGAGCGCGTGCTGCTCTGGAAAAATTTGGAATCAGTATCAATGATCCCAGGAACGGGATATTTCTTCCGCAGACGGAAAGAGGGGAAAATCCTGAAGGTCGCACTACGCATAACAAAACTTTTAGAAACGAATACTACTTCGCTGTTGAGCGAGAGTTTTCGAGAGCGGGTTCGGCCGAGGAAGTGCTAGAATCTCTTTCGAGATTCAAAGATGTTTTGCATGCTGGAGAGTGGCCGTGATTAGGAGAGATCGTGCGGGTATATCATCCGATGCCTCCTGAGGGAGTCGAGTGGGTAACCCCTGCGGACGAGGGAAAACTGCCGCTGTTCTTGCTTAGTGGGAAGTCGCAGGCGGATCACTGGAAGCCTGTAGACATGGAGTACATCCATGATGACGAGGGGATTCCTTGCGGCGCCTATTCGGACTTCCCGTGGTACAGTGCCGATGCGTTCGTTATGCGTGAACGAGCATACGAGGTGCTGTATCCATGGCTGGCGCCTTATGGGGAATTTCTGAGGATTCGTTGCGACCATGACAACTTGTTTGTTTTTAATTGTACTTATTTTGTTTCGGGTTTGAATTATGAAGAATCTAAAATAGATGTGCGTTCTTCTGGTTCCGTAATAGGGGTTAGGAAATATTCATTCAGGGATGATGTATCTTTACCATGCGTTTTTCGGCTGGCCGATGATCCTCATGTGGTTCTTTTTACTGATGAATTTGTGCAGATCGTTACGAAGTTCGGGCTTACGGGGATCGAGTTTCGTGCGGTCTGGGATGGCGAAATGGGTTCTCTCGGGGATATATATCGCGTTCGCCGTGAAGGATTGCTCGATGAGGATGTCGTCCTGTAGGCAAGGAACCAGTTTATTTAGAGCACCTAACACATTGGTGGCACCGGGGTGAGATGATCTTGTTTGATGGTTGCGCCGTGGGTGGTCTCGGACGGGTTGTGGGAGCGGGTTGAGCCGCTGTTGCCGGTCGTTCGGTGAGTCGGACGGGTTCGAAGCCGTTGTCGGATCGGCAGGTGTTGCTGGCCGAGCTCAATGCCGTTGGTGAGATCGACCGGTCGTGGGCGTGTGTGGATGCCTCCCACATCCGCGCGAAAAGGGGGGCGGCCACAGGGTCGAGTCCCGTCAACCGGGGCACAACCGGCTCGAAACATCACCTGATCTGTGACGGTGGTGGTGTGCCGCTGGCCATCACGCTTACCGGCGGCAACCGGAACGACATGACCCAACTGCTGCCGGTGGTCGAGGTCGTCGTTGCCGACCGTGACTACGATGACGAGCTCTACCGAGACCAGCTCCGCCAACGCGGAATCACTCCCTGATCAGCCAAAAACGTACCCACGACACCAACCAATCCGTGCGCTTGGTCGTCGAATACACCCTCGCACTGCTGCACTGGTTTCGACACCTGGTCACCCGCTGGGAACGCCGCGCCGATCTCCACCACAGCTTCCTGGACCTGGCCACCAGCCTCATCTGCTGGTATCGAGTCCCCAGACGGATACGTTAGGGGCTCTTATGAAACAAGATGAGGAGAAAGTGCGGCGTTTTTGATCCAGGCTCATCCGAATTCGGGTGAATTCGGGTCTGCTGGGTAGCGAGGTATCATTACTTACTTGGCTCCATGGTAGTGGGATGGAGATTCAATAGATGCCAGGTTATCCGTGTCCGTGCTGTGGTCGTCTTGTGCACGATCAGCCTCCTGGATCGTACTTGATTTGTCCTGTGTGTGGCTGGGAAGATGACTTGATCCAGCTCCGGTGGCCTCACCGTACAAGAGGAGCTAATCGGTCCTCGCTCGTCGAGGCGCAGTATAGCCAGGAGGTAAAAAGTGCATGCAATTTTTGCCTCGGAGTAAAGGGTTGCGATCCTGATCGCTGTTGGCCGTCTGATCCTGGTTTTCGTTTTATCGACTTGGATGTCGATAATTTCGAATCGCTGGAAACCGTAGAAAACGAATGGCCAAAAGATCGGACACGGCTTTACTGGTGGAGGAGAACTTTCTGGAGAGGCTCTCAACCGTAGATCAAATTCCTTTGATTGGTGGATTACCTCAGTGGTGTTGCGGCAACCCTGTAAGGCTGGCAAGGCCGCTGATGTTGTATCGTCCAGTGGTAGGAAGTTCCACCGTGGCGACGGTCGCGCGGGCCAAGGCGGCGGCGCGTGAGGCCGCGCGGCGCAAGCGGGTATGCTTAGTGCGGGATGTTGGAGTTACTGGGGCATGTCGTGGTGGCGATCGACTCGTGGGTTCGTTGCGGGAGCCGAAGGCATTTCATCTCGTCCCTTTCACAGCAGGAATAATAGGGCTTATGCAAGGAAGGATCAGGAAGTTTTGATCTTTCGACGTGTGTCGGTCGATGCCATCGTGAGGCGTTGGTGAGGAGATTGCTGATGGAGGACGATCTGCTGGAGGCGTTGGAATACGCATGGAACGGCGAGTCTGGTTTTTTGAGAAAGCTCCGATCAGGCCTGTTTGATCCCGAAGCGGGGGAAGCCTACGTGGCGCTGTTGTCAAGGATCCCACCGATCGATAATATCGTTGATTCGAGGCTGATTCAGTTAATTTGGTTTGCCCCTACATTTATGGAGTGGCGGATCGAGAGGGCCACCAAAAGTCCTGATGAAGCGGACAAGTTGAGGAGGATCGCGAGCCGAGCTCACGAAGCATTGGTTGCTATTCTAGGTGTTCCCTAGAGTGGTCGAACACGTAGTCTGCGCTTGGCTGCTTGTCGGTGAAGCTGTGTTAAAGCCGGGGCTTTAGCGGTTGAAGTGGGTAATGCGCGTCACTGCTAGTGTCCAGCTTCTTTCATGGGGGTTTTCTTCGTTGCCGCGGTCGTAGGGAACACAGTGAGGAGTTGGTGTCGGGTGTCTGTGGACTGGAAAATTGAGATCGTCGAGTGCGGTGAGATCGTCCAGGATGAGGATGAGACTGTTCCGCAGGATGAAGCCGAGCGGCAGTGGAATCGCTATGTGGAGCTGGCTGACTCCGTGAGCGGTGATGAAGGTTCGGAGGCGGTTGTTCCGATCGTTTCTTCGTTGAAAGTCCGATACGATTACGGTGCTTATCAAGCCGCGTATGGTGCTCTGGAGCGTTTTCCTCCCGCGGATCTCGGGAAGGGTGTCGCTTGGGCGGCTGAGGAGCTCACTCGAATTCCGTATGATCAAAGTGGAGTTGTTCTTGTGACTGTGGCCAGGTCTCCCGCCGGTGCGGTGGAGGCGTTCAACGAGGCGGTCAAGTCCGTTCCGGGGGATGTTCGGAGCAGGCTTCGCGATGTTGTCGATTTCCACGAGTCGAACGAGTGGCTCGCCGAGGACGAGGACAAAGGCATCATCAAGGTGCCCCGCGAGTAAGGAACGCTCGATGCGGGTCACTGAGACTCGCATGTGACCGCGCAGCTTGCCTGGTAGCTGAGGCCGAACCGTTGAGGGTGAGGGACCTCGAACAACGGTGTCGTCCCTGGAGTCGGTGTTGGCGTCGGATGCGGCGTCGGCGTCGTCGGAGGGGGATGCCGGTGGGTTCGTGCCGGATGCGTTGGGGGCTGTGGGTGGTCTCCGGCGTGGTGGCGGCATGTCGCGTCCGGGGTCGACGCCGGATCTGCCCGGTGTTGGTTCGGTGCGGCTGTCGGGTGCTGGTGGCGGGTGTGCACAGCCACTTCCGTGGCTGTCGGGCTTTCGCTGCCTGGTAGCTCGTTATGAACGTTGCGGTAGCCTCTTCCTCCTGCTTGCCGTGAGAAAATCCCCGAGTGAGACTTGGCCATGTAGAGTTGGATAATTGTGTGTGCGAAAATCTCGCGGATGTGCTTTTCTGCGAAAAACTGTCGATCGAGCGAATGCGTGAGCGAGTCAGAGATATGCCTGATTGTGTGGAGCAAGTGATGGGTGGACTTGAAGTTTCCCTCGCCCGGCGGGATTGGGATAGTTTCGAGGCGTACTTGCTGGCGGCTCACGAGTTTCCTGCTTTTTCCTATAGCGATGCGCTGATCGGTGCGCTCGAGATGCGAAGTGAGCTTGTTCCGAATGAGGACGTGTTGCAAGTCCTCTCCTATATCGGAGATCCAGAGACGCTGCCTGTTCTTCGTGAGACACTTTGGTGGAGACCCGTTTGGGACGAGTTCGATCAAGTTGCCGTGAAATGCATATGGGCTATCGGTTCAATCAGAAACAGATCAGCGAGGGATGTTCTCCTGGAAGTCATTGAGTATGGATCCGAGCCGATGCGGGACTGGGCACGAAGTAAGCTTTCCTGGGCGATCTAGAAGCATCGAACGTGTGGTAGTCGTGGGTGCTTGATGGTGGATTGGCTGTCACGGCGATTGATGCCGGATGAGTTGTGGGATTTGATCCGCCCGTTGATTCCGCTGCTTCGCGGCGACCGCAGGGTAGTGGGACGGCTCCTGCTGAATGATCGATCGGTGTTTACCTCCCCGCGCAAGAGCTGACCAAGGGGTATGTCCGGCGGTATCTGTCGCTCCTCTTCGGAGCCACTGCTTCCACAGTGCATCGGCGGGGTCGCGCGATGGTTGACGCGGCCGAGATTCGTGCCATGAAGGGGTTCGAGGACCGGTCTCAGCCCCGTCGGTCGCGGCAAGTCCGGCTCAACGATCCACCTGCTGTCCGACCGGACCGGACTCCCCCCCCCCCGGAGTCGGCGGTCTCGACAGCCAACATCTAAGACAGCGAGGACTCGCACTACGGATCACTCGGATCGGCGTCCACTCCTGCGAGAGGCTCGGCCGCTGCCGATGGCTCGTCGAGCGCGGTTTGGCCTGTTCGTCCGGTTACTGTCGCCTGAGCCAGTGCTACGAACGCACAGCCCGCCACTTCATTGCCTTCCCCAACCTCGCAACAAGCCTCATCCGTTTGGCCGCCGACACCGCTCCCCAGCGAACCTGTTGGGAACTCTCACAGCCGGGAGGTTCGGGAGGTTCTGGTCTGTCAGTGTGTCGAGTGAGGCTATCGTGCGCCGGTGAATAGGAGGTTGGTGATGGACGAAGAGCTGCTGGAGGCGTTGGACGAGGTGTGGGACATTGACACCGGCTTTTTGGGAAGGCTCCGTGCGGGCCATTTCGATCCCGAGGCGGGGGAGGAGTATGTAGCGTTGTTGTCGCGGATTCCTCCGGTCGGGGACACCGTTGACTACAGGCTGGTCCAACGGATCTGGTTCGCCCCCACGTTCATCGAGTGGCAGATCGAGAGGGCCACCAAAAGCCCTGGGGACGAGGTCAGGTTGCGGCGGATCGAGAGCCAGGTCCGCGAAGCCGTGGTTGCTGTTCTGGGTGTTCCCTAGAGGCACGGTCATGCTCGGACTCCTGATGACGAAGCTGTGTCGGAGCCAGGGGATCACCCGGCCCAAGCGAGTAAGGCCCTGGTCTTGTGGCGGCCCGCCGGACACCGACGATCCGCTTCTCAACCGGGACCGGGACAGGTTTCAGCCCGAGGAACTCACCGGCCGCGTCCTGAGATCCGGGAGGAGCCAGAGGTGAGGTACGTCAAGGTCGCATGGGAACACGACTTCGTCGATGAGCCCGTGCTGTATCTCAGCGAGCTCGGCGGCGACGGCTACGAGATTCGGAAGGTGCAGTTCTACCGTGATGGTCGGTCCGAGTGGGCCGACGAAAGCCACGAAACCGCGAACTCCGGACTCGCTGAAATCCCGTTTCCACCGCTCGAGGAAATCTCCGGTCAGGAAGGACTCAGCGCCGAGTGGATCGACCGGGAAGAGTTCGAGCGTGCGTGGGGCGAGGCACAGATCGATTATTGATGGAGCGTTGATTCGTAGCGCGTGGTGCCTGGTTCGTACTGCTCGCTGCTTTCGACTCTCCTCGGAGAGACTCCGGTCCGCGGGTGTTTCAGTTCGACTGGTCACTTCCGCCCAACAGGCCCTCCAGATCCGGGCCGGAGCGTGGACCAAGCACTCGATCCCGTGCTGCCGTTCGAACGGCGGCGGAATCGCGGTCACCACGGAACAGCTGGTCCGGCAGCTATCCGCGAGACGTAACCACTCGTCCCGAAGCCGTCGACCCGGCTCCGGAACAAGCGTGCTCGAGATGGGACCGACCGGGTACTGGAGATCGACAGCGTGCGGGGTGGTTACCAGTAGCTGTCCTGGCCCCAGGGGTGGAACTCGGCGAATTCGACCGGATCGTCGTCCTCGTCGAACCGGGGAAGCCCCTCGGTTCCGAACTTACCGCGCTGCCACTCCAATAGTGTGGCGATAAGGCCCCGCTCCAGCGGCGGGCCCTGATCGTCATGCCGCGGATGGACTATCAGCGGCCACTCGTCGGGATTCGTGCTGTTGGCCAGCCAGCCGACCTCGTCCTCGTCCAGGGAAGTGGCGAACGGCAGGAACCCACCGGGCTCCGGCCATACGGGCAGCGGAAAGCCTTCCGGGAACTCATCCCGCAGGTACCGGTACCCGTCGTTGATCTCCCGAACGTGGTCGGTGAAACCGTTCTCCCCGGTGCGCAGCGGTGTGTGGAAGCGGAGCCACCTGGTCCAGCAGCCCGAGCCGTACGTTTCCATGAGTTCCATGTACTCGGCCGGCAGACGGGTGCCCAGCTCGGTGAAAAGCTCTTCCCAGGAAGAGCCTCCCAGGTGCGGTGCCCGCGGCGGCGGACACAGCAATCGTAGCGCTTTCAGGCCGGAGCCGGTTTCGAGCGCGACCCGGCGCTCCGCGTCGGTGAGTCGTGGGCCGGTGTCCTCCGGTGGTTCCCAGGGGCGTGGGGACACCAGGAAGCGAGTGCGGGAGATGGTGGGTGGAAGCCGCCCGAAGAACGGATCGGGGGTCTGTTCGTCATCGGTGAGGTACTTGAGGTACTCGGTGAAACCGAGACCGTACTCACGCCACTCGGTGTGCCGTTCCGCTTCCGGGTGCGACGGGCTCTTGTGGATGACCTCCCATCCGTGGCACACGACTACAGGCCACTCGTCCGGATCGGAGGAAGCGGAAGTGTCCCAGAACAGGATGTCGCTGTGACGACCGAATCCCCAGGCGAGCAACCCACCGACAGTCGGGTGGAAGACGGGGCGGTCCGACTCCGGTAGCTCGTCGCGGGCCATGATGCGTGCCCAGCGGTGAGTATCGTGCAGCCAGCTTCCGTAGTCGAAGTCCTGCTGACCTCGTTCGATGTCACCATCCTGAAAACAGGGGACATGAATCCAGATGTATTCACCGAACAGTACCGGGCCGTGTGCACTGGCAAGTCTCTTGTAATCGGTGGGTAACCTCAGACCGAGCCATTCCTCCACCCCGTCCAAGTCGACGGGGAGTGGCTCTGTGGGGGTTCCGTATCCGTGTGGACGAACTCCAGTAGTCGCTGGGGCGTTCGGACACGTCAAGGCACGTCCCGGAAGGGATTCGATCCAGGGAAAAAGCAAGAGAAATGATATGGACTCGTGACGAATCGGAGGTGAGGAGACCGTAGTTTCTGTGGGGTCGCGAGGCCGTCGTGGGTCGTTGGTGAGGAGGTTGGCGATGGACGACGAGCTGTTGGAGGCGTTGGAAGAGGCCTGGGACTCCGAGTCCGGGTTTTTGGGAAAGCTTCGTTCGGGCCGGTTTGATCCCGATGCTGGGGAGGCCTACGTGGCGCTGTTGTCGACGGTTCCGCCGATCGGGGATACCGTCGATTCGAGACTGGTTCAGCTGATCTGGTTCGCTCCCACACTCATTGAATGGCAGACCGAGAGGGCCACCAAAAGTGCCGCAGAGGTGAAAAAGTTGGAGCGCATAGGGGATCTAGTTCGGGAAGTGTTGATCGCCCGTCTGGGCCTTCCCTAGAGTCGCCGAACACGTAGTCATGCTTGGCCGCTTGACGGCGGAACTTTGATCGAAGTCAGGCATGGTCGAAATGCGTGAGTTCCGGTACCAGTAGTACCAAGTCCCTTCATGTTCGGGCTGCTTGGTTGTCGAGATCGTAGGGTATAGCGAGAGGAGTTGGTGTCGGGTGTCTGTGGACTGGGAGGTTGAGATCGTCGAGTGCGGTGACATCGTCCAGGATGAGGATGAGACTGTTCCGCAGGATGAAGTCGAGCGTCGCTGGAACCGTTATGTGGAGCTGGCTGACTCCGTGACCGGTGATGAAGGTCCGGAGGCGGTTGTTCCGATCGTTTCTTCGTTGCGAGCCGAAGACGATTACGGTGCTTATCAAGCCGCGTATCGTGCTCTGCAGCGTTTCCCGCTCGCTGATCTCGGGAAGGGTGTCGCTGGGGCGGCCGACGAGCTCACTCGAATTCCGTATGATCAAAGTGGCGATGTACTTCTGATTGTGGCCAGATTGCCTGCCGAGGCGGCGGAGGCGTTCAACCAGGAGATAAAGTCCGTTCCGGGGGATGTTCGGAGCAGGCTCCGCGATGTTGTCGATTTCCACGAAGCGAACGAGTGGCTCGCCGAGGAGGAGGACAGCGGCATCATCAAGGTGCCGCGTGAATGAACGCGTGAGTACAGGGGCGTCATGAATCGAGAACAGTGGGATGTGCCTCGTGAAGCTTGGCTTTTTGGACGTCTGTTGACGAATAGGTGGGAAATCAGTGGCGAACTTGCTGAGTCCTGAATGTCTTCCGGAAGGATTTACCTATCCTCGGGAGTTCGTTCGTGTGGTGGAGCTCGGGCTCACGGACCTGGAGCCGTGGTCGATTCTGGAGGGGAGAAGGCTTGTGGAACACTTTGCCGGTCTGCGAAAACGCTATCCGGACAGGAATGTGATCCCGTTCGCTCATAGGATCGACAACGATGATGTCGCTTGTTGGGATCTCGATCGCGATGCCCGCGTGGTGATCGTCCACGATTTCGCTTCGCCGGGGTGGGAGCGGCAGGGAGAGTACGAGGGCTTCTACGACTGGCTCCGCCAAGCGGTGGAGGATCTGATCGAGTATGACAACTGACCTGAAGCCGTTCACGCCGGAGTGCTGGGATCTACTGTGCTGATCGGCAGTGGAGTTCGGGTTCGTTAACGTCCTTGTTCCACGTTCTCGTCTAGATTCTTCCAGGTGCGGGGTTCGACTCCGCACATCCGGCCGACACGGACGATTTCTTCATGGAGCTCGCGTGTGAGGACCGCGTCGTACTCGCCGAGCTGCGCGCACATGTTCTCGAAAGCTATCCCCCACTCGGCGTGGACAGCGAGTTCGGTCATGTCTTTTCGGTCCTCGTCGGACAGCGCGGGAACCCGCCTGATCAACGGGATGAGACTGTTCTCGATGCACTCGATCCGTTCGCGGTTGCGCATGTGTTTTCCCCTGAGCTGGTGCGTGAAGCGATCCGAAGAGCGGAAGCTTGGGCTGCGTATCGGTCGCGGACGAGGTTCGGTGTCGGAGTGTATCGTGTCCGGAACGATGGTTGGTGTTGCAGTCATCACGATTTGACTGTGGTTCATTCCTCCCTCGAGGTTTCGATGATATCTTTTAGGTTTTTTCCTCGCGACGAAGACCCCTCGTGGGGAGGTGAGTGGGAGTCGGAAGTTCCGCTTTCCGCGCTGAGAAACAGCAATTTTGTCTTTGACTATTTTTATGCCGATGTATTGATCGGCGACGGCGAGAACGATATTTTGCTGTCGGATCCGGTTGTTTCGGTTGTTGACTTTGTTTTGATGCTTGGCCTGTTGCGGCACGAGGTTAGCAGGTTGGGTGCTTCTATTGTGATGACGTCCATGACTAAGAAGTATGTCTTCGCGACGAAGCAAGGTGGTGATGTCGAGTTGTCCTACAGCTTTTCGCCTGTGGTTTCGTGCGTTTCCGCGGACGACATCGAGCGGGCTCCTGTTGTCGCGGCTCGTGCCGCTTTGGACGTGCTGTACGGGGCTCGTGAGGAGTTGAGGTCGAATCCGTTCCTGGCTGGGCTCGTGGATATGGTCCGGGTCGGTTGACCGGTTGAGGAAGGCTACGCTACGGCGGATGTGCGACACGGGAACGAGCGATTCGTTGGTACGGGATTGCGCGGAGTTGGACGTGACTGTGGTCGCGGTGGAGTCGTACGGTGTCAGGGTCGTTACACGGGACGGTGTCGAGGGAATTGTCGACAAGATCAAGATTCCGTCCTGGTTGGCTTCCGAGGAGCTTCCCGGCGTGGGGGAGTCGCTGACTGTGGTGGTGCTCGACGAGCGGCGCGATCGGTTTCGGGCGAGTCTGCTCGACACTGATTTCGAGATCGCGGGAATGGTACGGCGCGGTGAGTTGGACGAAGAGGCATACGTTCATCCTGCGGACCTTGCTCCGGAACAGCTCAAAGGAAGGTTGTCGTTCAACGACCGCGACTCGGGTGAACGGTGAGATGAGTGATGACTCATGTCGCGGGAATGGAGAGCGAGTTGCCGATGGCGTCCTCATTGGATCGGTTGCGAATGTTGTTACCGCCTCCGGAGGTGGCACCCGCACCGCAACCTTGGCAAGATGTCGAGCGTCGACTCGGCGTGGCGCTGCCGAACGATTACAAGGAGTTCATGGAGGTTTACGGTGACGGAACACTCGAAGATTACTTGCTGTTGGAGCAGCTGATTACTTCGGAGGAGGAGTTTTCGGAGTGGTGGGAAGAGCAGTTGGACGATTTGCGTTCCGCCGCAGAGAGGGTTCCTGAGCGCTACACACTCGAACCCGGTCGGGTTGATCTGCTGCCTTGGGGTTTTACTATCGACGTTGATGTCTGTTACTGGTGGATGGATCCTCGAGAGGATCCGGATCGCTGGTGGATAGTGTCTCGTGATCGAGATGTGTCGCGATGGAGCGTCTTCGAGGGTTCGATGGTGGAATTCTTGGTGGAGGTCGTCTCGGGGCGACGGCGGGAGCCGTGGATGCCGTGTGATTTTCCAGGGGATTCGCCGTGGTTCAAGACGACCGCGCGGTATCTCGCGGATACGGATCCGTACAAATGATCTTTCGGAAGGGTCGTTGGTGGTTGGATGACGTGGAGTTCCGGTAGTTTTCGCGATGCCTTCATCGGGGTTGTCCGAGACTCTGGGCAATGGCGGGATCTGGAGCCGGATGCCTTGCTGGGGCGATGGGACCGTTTCGTTGCGGACTGCGATAAGGGGTATCCCTACGATAGGGAGGACTACTTTAACGATCGAACACTAAGAGATAGTATTGAGGTTGCTTTGAACACCCCTGAGCTGCAGGAGTTCTCGGGAATGGTGGTGTTTCGCACCAGGGTGGAGATCATCGACGCCCGCTTTCGGCCACTGCTGATCCCGGATGTATTTCCCAAGTTCGACGAGGGAAGGTGGTGGGCGCGCGGCTTGGTGCGCTACGCACGACGGAAACTGGTTTCCGAGTTGTGGGAAAGTTTTGGGGTCGAGATTACCGAAGTCGGTTGAACCGGACCCGCTGTCGGGTTCGCGCGGGTTCGCGTGGTGCCCCCGGGGATGGGCGCCTGTCGTGGAACCGCCCGGCAATGTTTTCTTTTCTCGTGTTCGTGATTTTCCGGAGGGGTTTCGATGTATCTGGACAGGCCGCAAATCAAAGAATGGATGCAAGAGCACGACGTGATCGCCCTGGACGAAAGAGTTTCGGGACGCTTCGAGAATTACCTCAACTCCTTCCCGTGGGCCGGAAGTCATGTCGACTGGCGGGTAGTTGAGAACGAAAAGCTGTGTCATCCCGATGACGTGGACGACCATTTCCTGGAAAAATGTCGCGGTACGCCTTGGGGATCTTTCGGGCACGTCTTGGTCGTGTATACCGGCGATGAGCCTTCCCTGCTGTGCGAGCTGGAGGACGTGGCCGAGGACATAGACCTCCTGTACTGCGTTTCCCCGGGTGACAGGTTTTCCTGTGCCGCCTCGCTCGACGGGGATGTAGTGAGGGTGTACTTCTCCAATTTCCTGGAGTACGACGGACACGTCAGAATGCTCGCGGCGAAGAACACCAAGGAGTACTTCGAGGAGTTCGACCTGCGAGAGCACAGTATCGAATTGGATGGTTGATCTAACTGTCGAGGTGCCGGCCGGTGGATGAGCCTTGGCGTGACGGTTGGAACACGACGCATCTCCACCGTGAGGTACTCCCGGCCGGAACCGACCACCACGTACCGGGCACCGCTTCGGGGAAAGAGTGTCAAGTTCTCACACTCGCTCGTTCCCGACCCCGTGAGCACGCCCGATCGTCGCCGCCCGATCGGCCTTCCGGCGCAACTTCGTGTTACTTGATCGATACCGTCTTTACCGTTCAACCTCTCCCCACCAGCATCGTTGTTCGGGTGCACCCGCTCCGTCACCCCCAGCGAGGAGAGTTTCGATGCGTGGACGAAGGAAGCAACTGGTCGGTGGCGCCGCCCTGGCGCTGACCGCCCTGTTGTCGGTATCCGCCACCAGCGCCGCCAGCCCGGCCGACTCCGCGGACACGTCCGCGGTGACCTTCTTCGACGACTTCTCGGGCAACAACCTCGACCGCTCCAAGTGGAAGGTCCTCAAAACCGGCGAGAACTTCGGCACGGTCAACAACGAGCAGCAGGCCTACGTCGACTCCCCGGAGACCATCTACATCGACCAGAACGTCGCCGGTGCCAGCGGCGGCGCGCTCGCGCTGCACCCCCGCTACCGGCCCGGCCACCAGGCCCCCGACGGCCGCAGCTACGACTTCATCTCCGGCCGGGTGAGCACGCAGGACCGCTTCGAGTTCACCTACGGTAGGTACGAGGCCCGCATCAAACTGCCGGAGAACGCCAACGCGGCCGGACTGTGGCCCGCCTGGTGGTCGTTGGGCGCGAAGATCGACGAGGGCGAGCCCTGGCCCACCAACGGTGAGGTCGACGTGATGGAGAACGTCGGCGAGCCGTGGACCAGCGTCGCGCTGCACGGGCCCGAGTACCACGGCGACACCCCGGTCAACGCCAGCCAGTCCTTCCCCAACGGCGATCCGGGCGGCTGGCACACCTACCGCGCCGACTGGTGGAACGGCGGGTTCACCTTCTTCGTCGACGACAGGCAGATCTACCGCATCACCAAGGCCGAGATCGAGCGGAACGGTTGGACCTGGGTCTACGACGACCCGCAGTACATGATCCTCAACTTCGCGCTCGGCGGCTCCTACCCGCAGGGCGTCAACGGGGTCACCCAGCCCTACCCGGGCCTCCCGCAGTCCACCGTGGACAAGGTCGCCTCGGGCAGCTCCCGCTACCTGATCGACTGGGTGCGGGTCTCCCAGTGAGCCACCCCGCCGCGCGGTCGGGAGCACCTCTCCCGGCCGCGCGGCCCGCTCTTCGCGGTCGCACGATCGGAACGTCCGAGTGCTCGGCCCGCGGGATCTCCCACCGCGCGAGGTGGCGACCCCGATCGGGTGTCCCCGGTCCCCGAGCGGGCATCCGCGCGCTCAGTCGCCGCCGATGACGGTGCGGATCCGTTCCGGCAGCGGGTACTCCCGCTCCACCGGCAGCAGCCGCCGCATCGCCTCGTGATCGCCGTCCCGGTGGTGCCGGTGGAGCTCGCCCGCCAGCTCGGTGCGGTCGTGCACCGACACGATCCACTCGTCGACGTAGCGCCGCACCGCGTCACCGCCCAGCCCCACCTGGATCGCCCGCCGCTCGGTGGGGCGCATGGCGGCGTCGCGCTCGGGATCCCACTGCACCCGCACCGGGCTCTCGGCCAGATGGGCGCGCCAGTGCTCGTGGTCGCGATAGCGCCTCGGGTCGAACGAGCTCGCGCAGGAGTGGGCCAGCGCCCACTCGAAACCCTCCCGCCACAGCCGCACGGCCAGCACCCGCTCCTGGTCGGGTTTGGTGCCGAAGCCGCAGCGATACATCATCCAAAGCAGCGAGGGTTTGATCCAGGTCATGCGGTCGCGTTTGAACGGTGCGACGAACGTTCCCGCCCGCAGCGCGGGGTCGGCTATCTCCGGGCGGTACGCCTGGTAGACGGTGACGGTCCGCTCGTCGAACTCGGCTCGAACGGTTCTGGTCATCGGTGAACGTCCTCGTGGCAGTGGTCGGGTCGGCGGAACCTGCCGCGGCCTATCGCTCCGGCAGGACCGACGTCGAGCGAGTACTACACCACGTCGGTCCTTTCCGGCGAGTCGTTTCTCTCCCACGAGAACCGGGTCCGGCCCTGGTTCGTCCGGTTCGCGCCGGATTTCTCGTGGTGCACCGACCCCGGTGCACCACGCCCCGACGAATCGATCGGCCGCGCCGTCCGGTGAGCCCGGACCGGGATCAGGCGAACGCGCTGATGAGCAGCACCAGGAGGAAACCGGTGCCGCCGACCAGCGTGGCCATCACGGTCCACGTCTTGAGCGTGGTGCTCACATCGAGGCCGAGGAAACGTCCCACCAGCCAGAACCCCGAGTCGTTGACGTGCGACAGCACCATCGATCCGCACGCGATCGCCAGCACGAGCAGCGCCAGGTACAGCGCGGAGAGCCCCTCGACAGCCGCGACCGTCGGCGCGAGAAGCCCGGCGGTGGTGGTCAGCGCCACCGTGGCCGAACCCTGTGCCACGCGCAGCCCGGTCGCGATCACGAACGCGGCCACTATCAGCGGGAATCCGGCCGCGTTGAGCGTTTCGGCGAGCGCGTCGCCGATTCCGCTGGCCTGGAGCACGCTTCCGAACATCCCACCGGCGCCGGTGATGAGGATGATCGCGCACACCGGCCCGAGCGCTCCGTTGACGATCCGCTCCACGTTCGTCCGGGATCGTCCGCGTCCGAACACGACGATGCTGACGATCGCGGTGGTCAACAGCGCGATCGGTGTCTCCCCGAGCAGCAGCAGCGGACGCGCCCACGCCGCGTCCGAGTCGACCGCTCCCACCGTTCGAAGTGTCTCCAGCCCAGTGTGCAGGAAGATCATCACCAGCGGCAGCAGCAGTACCGCGAGGACGGTGCCGAACCGGGGGAGCGGAGCGGCCTCCTCCGAACCCGCCGTGTCCTGGTCCACTTCGGATGAAGCGCCCAGCACCGGCACCGGCACGTCGATACGGGGACCGATGAACTTGGAGAAGACGTACGAGCCCACGTACCAGGACGGCACGGCCACGAGCAGACCGAGCAGCAGCACGAGGCCGACGTCGGCTCCGAGGAGCTCGGAAGCCGCCACCGGGCCGGGGTGTGGTGGGACCAGGGCGTGCATCGCCAGGAAACCCCCGGCCGTGGGGAGGGCGTACAGCAGCAACGAGCCGCCGAACCGTCGCGCCACGCTGAATACGATCGGGAGGAGCACCACGAAGGCGGCGTCGAAGAAGATGGGGAAACCGAACAGCAGGGAGGCGAACCCCAGAGCGAGCGGAGCCCGTCGCGGGCCGAACCGGTTGATCAACGTGTCGGCCAGGACCCGTGCACCGCCGCTGATCTCCAGCAGTCGCCCGATCATGGCTCCCAGGCCGACCAGCAGCCCCACGTTCGCCAGCGTGTCGCCGAATCCGGTGAGCAGCGTGTCCACCAGTTCGTCGAAAGGTATCCGTGTCGCCAGCCCGACGAGCAGACTGACCAGCACCAACGAGATGAAGGCGTGCAGTTTGAACCGCACGATCAGTAACAGCAGCAGGGCCACCGCGGCGACCGCTATCGCCAGCAGCGGGATGATTCCGTAGACGGGCTCCGTCGTCGTTTCCACGGGAAGCTCCTCGATGCGGGTTTCCTCGAAACCGGTGGCGGCGCGCATCGCCGGAAGCGGTTTCAAAAGGGGTGGGGATGCGGCGCGCGAGCCGCCGAGGGTGCTCGCGCGCGGTTGAACGCGGGACGGGGGCGTCCCGGGGCCGTCAGTGGGACTGCCGCGCCACCGTCGGGCCGCTGGAGCCGACCAGGAAGTCGAGATCACAGCCTTGGTCGGCCTGCAGGACGTGCTCGGTGTAGAGCTTCACCCAGCCGCGCTCCTCCTGCCGCGGGGTGGGGTGCCGCTCGGAACGCCGACGGGCGAGTTCCTCGTCGGGTACGTCGAGGTGCAGCCGCCGGGAGGCCACGTCGAGTTCGATCCAGTCACCGCTCCGCACCAGCGCGAGCGGTCCGCCCACGGCGGACTCGGGGCATACGTGCAGTATCACGGTTCCGTAGGCGGTTCCGCTCATGCGTGCGTCGGAGATGCGCACCATGTCGTCCACGCCCCGCTCGGCGAGTTTGCGGGGAACGGTGAGGTTGCCGACCTCGGGCATTCCGGGGTAGCCGCGTGGTCCGGAGTTCCGCAGCACGAGCACCGTGTCCGCGTCCACGTCCAGCTCGGGGTCGTCGACGACGGCGTCGTACTCCTCGATGCTGTCGAACACCAGCGCCCTGCCCCGGTGGTTCGCGAGCTCGGGGGAGACCGCGGACTGCTTGACGACCGCTCCGTTCGGGGCGAGGTTGCCGTGCAGCACCGCGGTCCCCGCGCCGAGACCGAGCGGCTCCGCACGCGGGTGGATGACTTCGGTGCCGGGCACCCGCTCCCCGCCGGACGCAGCCTCGACGAGCCCGCGCCCGGTGACCGTGATCGCCCGTTCGTCCAGCAGATCGGTCAGCTCGGCCAGGACGGCGGGCAGCCCACCCGCGTAGTAGAAGTCCTCCATCAGGTACTCGCCCGAGGGCTGCAGGTTCGCCAACCACGGCACGTCGCGACTGATCGCGTCCAGGTCGTCCAGCGTCAGCGGGAGTCCCACCCTGCCCGCGATGGCCAGCAGGTGGACCACGGCGTTGGTGGATCCGCCCAGCGCCGCGTTGGCGACCACCGCGTTGCGCATCGCGGGTTCGGTCACGACTCTGCTGAGTCGCAGGTCCTCGCCGACCATCTCGACGATCCGCTGTCCGGCGCGCTGCGCGGTGGCGTAGCGGCGGGAGTCCACGGCCGGTATCGCGGCGGACCCCGGGAGCGAGAGGCCCATAGCCTCGGTCAGGCAGGCCATGGTGGATGCGGTGCCCATCGTCATGCAGTGCCCGTTGCTCCGGGACATGCCCGACTCGGCGGCCAGGTAGTCCTGTTTGCTCATCCTGCCCGCGTTGACGTCCTGCGTGAACTGCCACACGGCCGTTCCCGAACCGATGTCGCAGCCTCGGAACTTGCCGTTGAGCATGGGGCCGCCCGTGACCACCAGGCTGGGCAGGTCCACGCTGGCCGCTCCCATGATCGACCCGGGGGTCGTCTTGTCGCACCCGGTCAGCAGCACCGTTCCGTCCATGGGGTTGCCGCGCAGCGACTCCTCCACGTCCATCGACAGCAGGTTGCGGAAGAGCATGGCCGTGGGGCGCAGCAGTGTCTCGCCGAGCGACATCGTCGGGAACTCCACGGGAAATCCGCCCGCCTGCCAGACTCCCTGCTTGACGCTCTCGGCCAGCCTTCGCAGGTGCGCGTTGCACGGTGTGAACTCCGAGAAGGTGTTGCAGATCCCGATGACCGGACGTCCGTCGAAGACCTCGTCGGTGAACCCCTGGGCCCGCATCCACGAGCGGTGGAGGAAACCGCCCCTGCCGCTCTCGCCGAACCAGTGCCTGCTGCGGTTGTCCTCGTCGTTCATAACGGCCTCCTGACCGGGGACGTGCTCCGCTCACCGTCGACGAGGCGGGGCAGCCCGAGCGGGTTGTGGTCCGCCAGCTCCTCCGGGAGCAGTGGTTGGGGGGTGGACTGGAAGCACACCGGACGCAGGAACCGCCGCAGCGCCGTGGTGCCGACGGAGGTGTGCACCGAACCGGTGGTGGCGGGGTGGGGGCCGCCGTGGTGCATGGCCGCCGTGACCGCGACCCCGGTCGGCCAGCCGTTGAACACCACCCGGCCGACCCGTTCGCGCAGCACTTCCAGCAGCGGAGGAACCACCTCGTTGTCCGGGTCGGACAGTTGTTCGGCCTCGCAGTGGAGGGTGGCGGTGAGGTTTCCCGTGAACGCCTCGGCGGCCTCTCGCAGTTCCGCGAGGTTCTCGTAGGTCACCACGATCGAGGTGGGGCCGAAGCATTCGGTGAGCGCGGAGTCGGAATTGGCCAGCAGTTCCGGCACGGTGGTTTCGAGCAGCGTGGCGGGTACCCGCTCGTCCGCCGGAGCGCCGGTGGCCAGCACTCGCATTCCGGGGACGGTGGTCAACCGCTCGCGTTCGGCGGCGTACGCGTCCCTGATCCGCTCGTTGAGCATCGCGGCGGGAGCCGACCGCTCCACCGCGTCGACGATGCGCTGCCGTTCGCCGTGCCCCGAGGGCAGGAACAGCAGACCGGGTTTGGTGCAGAACTGTCCCGCGCCGAGGGTGAAGGACGCCACGTACCCGTCGACGATCTCGGGGCCGCGTGCGCGCAGCGCGGCGGGGGTGACGAACACGGGGTTGAGGCTGCCCAGCTCGCCGTAGAAGGGGATCGGGTCGGGCCTGGAGTTCACCGCGTCCAGCAGTGCTTTTCCGCCCGCCGCCGAGCCGGTGAACGTGGCCGCCTTGACCCGCGGATCGGTCAACGCGCGCAGGCCGGCGTCTTGCCCGTGCACCACCGCGAGAGCGCCTTCGGGGGCCCCGGAGGCGCGGAGCGCTCCGGCGAGGAGCTCGCCGATGCGTTCGGACAGCCGTGGGTGTCCGGGGTGCGCTTTGACCACGACCGGACATCCCGCTGCCAGCGCCGAGGCGGTGTCACCGCCCGGGACGCTGAAGGCGAACGGGAAGTTGCTCGCGCCGAACACCACGACCGGTCCGAGCGGAACGAGCATCCGCCGCAGATCGGGCCTGCCGTTCTCGGTCGCCGTGTCGATGACGGGTTCCAGGTACCCGCCGTCCTCGAGTGCCGCGGCGAACATCCTGAGTTGTCCGCTGGACCTGCCCACCTCGCCGGTGAGGCGGGGGCGCGGCAGCGCCGTCTCGCTCTCGGCCAGCGAGACGAGCTCCTCGGTCGCGGCGTCCAGCGCGTCCGCCGCCGCCCGGAGCAGCAGGGCCCTTTCGGAGGGACGCAGCGCGGCGAGCGGTCCGGCCGCCTCGCGCGCGGCGCCGAGCGTTCGTTCGAGTTCGGGGAGGTCTGTTTCCTCCGGGGTGGTGGCCGTGGTCATCACGCCCTCGCTTTCGGTTCGGTGGGGGATTCGGTGAACCAGGAGGTGGTTTCCCGTCCCCGAACGACGTGGTTCGACAGCCTCGCCACCTCGTCGATCTCGATCTCGATCAGGTCGTCCGGGGCCAGGGTGAAGTCGAGTTCCGGGATGATCCCGGTGCCGGTGGCGAGCACGGCACCGTCCGGGAAGTCGGTCTCGGCGAACAGCGCGTCCACCAGTTCCCGCGGGGTTCGGTGCAGCTTCGCGGTGGAGGTCTCCCCGCGCCACACCTCGTTCCCGTCCCGTCGCACGGTCATGCTGATGCGCAGGTCGGTGGGGTCCTCCACCTGCCAGATCGGCCTGATGCCCGCGCTGAGTCCGCAGCTGCCGTTGTAGACCTTGGCCTGCGGCAGGTAGAGCGGGTTCTCCCCTTCCAGGGAGCGTGAGCTCATGTCGTTGCACGCGGTCAGACCGACGATCTCGCCGTGGCTGTTGACGACCAGCGCCAGTTCCGGCTCGGGAACGTTGAGTGGCGAGTCCGCGCGGATGGCGACGGGATCACCGTCGGTGACCACGCGCCACGCCGGTGCCTTGAAGAACAGCTCGGGCCGTGGCGCGTCGTAGACGTGCAGGTAGACGGTGCCCGCCTCGCTCTCCTCCACGCGGGCGCCCCGAGACCGTTCGTAGGTCACGCCGCTCGCCCAGACCTCGGTGCGGCCGTCGACGGGAGGAAGTAGCCGAGCGCCCGATTCGGGCGTGGAGTCGGCGGAGGTGTTCCGCTCCAGGAACTCGCGGAACTCGGCCGCGGGCAGGCGTAACAGCTCCGCGATGCTTTCCACCGAGGGCAGGGGGGTGACGCGGTCTCCTTCGTGGCGGCCGATGCGGACCGTGCCCGTCCCGGGATCCACGTAACGAACCAGGTGCACTGCGCCTCTCCTTGAGTTGTTCCGGGCGACCATCACTCGTAATGGTCAATATGCTGAACGGTAGACAGCATGCTGAACGATATGGGCCGCTGTGATCTGTGTCAATCCGAGGTGGGAAATAGGATGCGGCGCAGGGACCGGCTGAGGAGGAGCACGGATCGTGGAGAACGAATCGGGTCAGGGGGACGGAGACCGCTCTCTCGCGCCCGCGGTTACGCGTGCGGTGGCGGTTCTGGACATGCTCGCCGCGAACCGGGAGGAGTCGTTCGGGCCGAGCGAGCTCGGCCGGAGGTTGGGGATCGCGAAGTCCTCCGTGTCCAACGTGTGCCACGCCCTCGCGCAGGGAGGGCTGCTGCGGCAGGTGGACGGGGAGTACTGCCTCGGCCAGCGGCTGGTGGAGTACGGCGAGGCGTATCTCGCGGGTGTCGACCTCGTCCAGCAGTTCCACGCCGCCTGCCTCGAGCTGGCCGAGGACGAGGAGGAGACCCTCCAGCTGGCCGTACTCGACGGTTCCGACGTGGTCTACCTGGCACGCAGGGGTGGAGGCCACCCGATCAGGCTGGTCTCCGAAGTCGGTCGTCACCTGCCCGCGACGTGTACCGCGGTGGGCAAGGCGATGCTCGCCACGCTGAGCGAGCGCGAGCTGGCGGAACGGCTCGGTACGGACCAGGAGCTGCCCCGGCTGACCGCGAACAGCGTGCGCACCCGCGCCGAACTGGATTGGCAGCTTTCCGAGATCCGCGCCAGGGGCTACGCCGTCGACGACGAGGAAGCGGGCGAGGGCATATTCTGCCTGGCCGGCACGGTCTCGACCCGCAGCGGCACGACCGCCGCGGTCAGCGTCACCCTCCTCAAGGCCCGACACAGCCGGGAACGTGAGCAGCGACTCGTCGCACTGCTGCGAACGCTCGTGCGGGACCTGGCGGGGCGGCTCGGTTCGACCGGGGTGCGGGGGTAACGGGATTCGGCGTCCCCACCGGTCGCCGCTCGGGAAGCGACGTCGAGCTCTCGCACTCGTTGGCTACCTGGATTTCACCCCTGGTGTGTTGACGGCCGACAAGCCCGGCACGCTGTGCCGGATTTCATCCGCGCCGCTGTTGCGCGGCGGTTCCGGCTTTGTGACCGTGGATCTCGCCGGGCCGCACGGTTGTCGCCTCGCCTCAGCGGGTAGCCCCGTCGTCCGGCACGGTTCGCCGCTGGTGGGCCGGAACACGACTTCCTCGAGAACCAGGAGCGCACGCGGTGTTCGATTTCTCCGAGCTGCGGCTCCCCGTGATCGCCGCGCCGATGGCGGGCGGACCGTCCACACCGGAACTGGTCGCCGCCGTGGCATCGGCGGGCGGTACCGGTTTCCTGGCGGCGGGCTACAAGACCCCGGAAACCCTGCGGGAGCAGATCGAACGGCTGCGCGGCGAGGTCCCGGTCTTCGGCGTCAACCTGTTCGTGCCGGGGCCGCCGTCCGACCGCGCCGAGGAAGTGGCCGCCTACCTGGCGGAACTGCGCGGCGAGGCCGAGCGCTACGCCGCGAAACTGCCGCAGCCCGACCCGGCCGACCGCGACCGCTTCGAGGAGAAGCTCGACCTGCTGGAACGCGAACCGGTCCCGATCGTCTCCTTCACGTTTGGCCCGCCGCCCGAGGAGGTGGTGCGGCGGCTGCACCGGGTGGGCACGCACGTGGTGGCCAGCGTCACCACGGTCGACGAGGCGCTGCACGCCGAACGCAACGGTGCCGACACCCTCACGGTGCAGGGCACCGAGGCGGGCGGCCACCGCGCGACGTTCCACCCGGACACCCCGGACGACGAGGTGAGCACCCTCGAACTGCTCGTGCGGGTGCGGGCGGCCACCGAGCTGCCGCTGCTCGCGGCCGGTGGGATCTCCGACGGCATCGACATCGCCAACGCGCTGCGGGCGGGGGCCACGGCGGTGCAGCTGGGAACCGCCTTCCTGCGCTGCCCCGAGGCCGGGACGAACGGGCCGCACAAGGACGCGCTGATCGATCCGCGCTTCGCCGAGACCGCCGTGACCAGGGCGTTCTCGGGCAGGAACGCGCGCGGGCTGCGCAACCGGTTCATCGCCGAGCACGACGCCATAGCCCCGGCCGCGTACCCGGAGGTCAACCAGCTCACCAAACCGCTGCGCGCCGCCGCGGCAGCGCAGGCCGACCAGGACGGGCTGGCGCTGTGGGCGGGGACCGGCTACCGCGAAGCGGGTGATGACCCGGCCGGGCGAATCGCCACTCGGCTGTGGGAGGAGGCCGGGAGCCCGGTTCCCGGCGATTTCGCGAGAAATTGACGGCGCCCTCCGGGCCGGGGTGGCTACCGGGGACGCCGTCATGGGCCGTGGTGTTTGGTGGTCAGTGGAAGCGGTTGGTCTTGAGGGCGGTGCGGTTCTTGGTGGCGCGGAGGGCCGCGCCGTGGGCTAGGTGAAGTCGGCGCACGCGCCGATCCAGGTAGGAAGCAGCTGATCACCGCCGCCAAGCTCATCGGGGCTATGCGGCGTTGCGCAGCATGGCTCGGTATTGGTGTGCGTCTACGTACAACCGGCCGAGATCGTCACCGTCCGAGGACCACAGGATGCATTCGGGCCGCTCACCTGTTCCACGGCGGCAGAACTCGCGGATCGCGGCTTCCACGTGGTCGAGTGGGATGGTGTAGGCGGGGTGGAACCAGCGTGGGTATCCCGGGTCACCGATGACTGCGGGGTCCCGGGGAGGACGCGGGTTGACCGAGACCCACCGGTGGCCGTAAAGGGAGTCGGCCACTTGGCGCTCTTCGGTGTGTGTCCAGGTCAGCGCGCCGAAGCCGGTGCGTGGATTCGTCGCGATCTGCAGGTAGTTGTCCGGCCACCAGTCGAAGGTATCCGCATCGTGACGAGCGGTGGCGAAGCTGAAGTAGGCATCTTCGCCGGGGGCCATCGCTTCCCACGGGGTGCCCGGGTCCAGGTCGTACAGGACCTTGTTGATCAGCGCTTCCACCTGCTGGGGGACTCACCGTAGTGGTAGGTCCCGTGGATCACCGCGTTCAAGATCATTGTGGGGCCACTCCCTTCAAGGGCCATTCTCGCTGCGGTTGGTTTTGAGGGCGGTGATGAAAGCCGTCCACTGTGTTCGGGTGGTGGTGAGGTGTCCGGCGTTGCGGTTTTTGGTGTCGCGGATGGCCGCGCCGTCGGTTAACCGGCCGACCTCGACGCAGTTGGTTTGGTTGCCGCTGTAGCTGGACTTGTGCCAGTGGGATGCTGAGCTCATACCGCTTCTTCCCGTTCGTCGATGGTGCCGTCCAGCGGATCCTCCCCCCGCTGCGGTGGAAGGTCGATCCGGAAGTCGGGTGAGACGGCCGAGTGAGAAGACCGTCCCGGTGCGCGCGCACTTTCCGGGACGGTCTGGACGGCTGAACTCATTCGAAGCGGTCGGTCTTGAGGGCGGTGATGAAGGCTGTCCACTGTGTTCGGGTGGTGGTGAGGTGTCCGGCGTTGCGGTTTTTGGTGTCGCGGATGGCCGCGCCGTCGGTTAACCGGCCGACCTCGACGCAGTTGTCGGTGTTAGTGCTGCGGGTTGACTTGCGCCAGCTGTGCGGTGTGGTCATTGTGTGCTCTCCGTTCCGTTGATGGCTTCGTCGATGAGCTCCACGGATTTGGTCGGGCTTATGACGACTTCGAACCCGCATCTGTCAATAAGTTCATATGGAAACGAGCCCCACACGTTCCGCAGTATGGGGCTCGTCGCTGTGGAAATTTTTAGAAGTCGTTCGGGTTCAAAGGAGTTGGGAATGCCTCAGGATTGGATCCGCCAGCCCTCCATCGCAGGGCACGCAACCCTTCACCTTTGATGTGTGCATTCCACGACTTGATGTACAGCGCCAGAATGTGTGCTTGTGAGTAGTTACGTTTTGAGGAAGGCGTGCTAATCAGCCACTCACGCAGCCTGTGCACTGGACTATCTTGTGCTAGCTCGTTGCCATCTGCCAGTTGCGCAAAGAACGAGTCGGCCTCGTCTTCGTCCAATGTGGAAAAAACAAAGTGAGCGACGGCCGCAACTGCTGGTGACATACGGAACTTTTTGATTGGTTGCGACTGCTGCACTGACTTCCGCAGTCCAGGACAGTCTTCCAAGAGAGTCAGGAGTTCCTCGTAGGTAGGCTCAACTTTGAAGTACCGCAGTGTTCCCTGTTCATACCGCCAGTACAACCGCAGAGCGGCAGCCAACTCAGTCACTTGCGATTCGCTTCGCAGTCGCAACACATCAGCAAGGGTGCGTTTTGCGCCGGTGTCCATCGTGACCTGGGCTTCTCCGGAGATCCCCCACGCCACAAAAGTCCTTACAGAGTGACCTGAATGCTGGATGGCTAGCAGCCGGTGCTGACCGTCTCGCAGTCTGTCGTTTTCATCGAAACGGATAGTGTCCCCGTTGACCTGCCACTCGTCGCGTCGGATCGCACCCGCGATCTTTTCTACCAAGCGTTCACGTATGTTGCGGTTGTTGTCGTTGGTTGCCAGCCACTTACCAGCCATTTCCGGTGTGACAGTCATCAACTGGACGGTTGGGTTGAGGTTGTTCTCACGGTGCGCGCGAGAAGCACCGGCGTTAGGGTCTTCCATGGTTGTCCTCTCAGAGCACGTAAACCAGGCAGGGCAACTGTGTCAGCGGTGTTGGTGGCAGCCGCCCGCTGACAGACTGTTTTTACACGGCGTGATCGCCTGCCTCACTAGGGTAGGCGATCACACCGACCTCTGGTGCAGCTCCCCCACACGTAGCGCCGTTCTACGGTGTTCTCTTCTGTCTCATGAGCAGAGCTACCACTGTCGTGTGGTCCTGAGACGTGGTGGTTTTGGGCAGTAAACCGTCTTGATATACCCCTCACATCCAGGCGATTTGGGCGGTGTTCGGCTCTACTCAAAGCGATTGGTCTTGAGGGCGGCGATGAAGGCCGTCCACTGTGCTTGGGTGGTGGTGAGGTGTCCGGCCGTGCGGTTCTTGGTGTCGCGGACGGCCGCGCCGTTGGTTAACCGGCCGACTTCGACGCAGTTCGAGGTGTTCGTACTGCGGGTTGACTTACGCCAGTCGCGTGGTTTTGTCACGGTTTGCTCTCCGTTCCGTTGATGACGTCGCTGATGAGCTCTGCGGACTCGGTCGGGATCATGGCGATTTCGCGGACGGTTTGGCGGGGGTGTGTGCACCACTCTGGCAAGGATTGCCGGGGCCTCGTGAGGGCGCTCATCGGACTTTTGCCGGGCAGGCTATGACTGTCCGATGGGGCGTAACCCTACGTACTCTCACCTCAGATCGAGCCACGTGGCGCACGCACTGGTTAAAACGAAGCGAGAAATTGATGGCGTCCCCGGAGCCCCTGGTGGGTACCGGGGACGCCGTTGTGGGGTCTGGTGGTCAGTGGAAGCGGTTGGTTTTGAGTGCGGTGATGAAGGCTGTCCACTGTGCTCGGCTGGTGGTGAGGTGTCCGGCTGCGCGGTTCTTGGTGTCGCGGATGGCCGCGCCGTCGGCTAACCGCCCGACCTCGACGCAGTTGGTTTGGTTGCCGCTGTAGCTGGACTTGTGCCAGTGGGTTGTTGGGCTCATGTTGCCTCCTTCAGTTCTTCGATGATCTTGGTTATGAGTTGTGTGGTGGTATCGGGGCTCATGGTGGTCTGTCGGAGGCTATCGGCTGCTGTTTGGTAGTCGGCCACGTCTTTGGCGTCGGTGATGGTGGTGCTGGAACGGTAGTGTTCGAGATGGACGACTGGTTTGGTTCGCTCGAATTCGAGGAGCACGAAGGGGCCTTCGAGTGCGGGCGTGTAGCGCTGTTCCAGTGGAATGGCACCAAGGGAGACATTGGGTAGCTCTGTCCAGCTGATCAGGTGGCGTAGTTGTTCCAACATCACGCCTGGTTCGCAGGGTGGGTAGCGGAGTGCGTGTTCGCCGATGACGGCGACGAGTTTGACCGGATCGCGTTGGGTGAGGACGTCTCGACGGCCGAGACGGAAGGTGACTCGCTGATCTGCTTCGCCACGCGTAGCGCCTGCGCCGATCATGATGGATCTGGCGTACTCGGCGGTTTGGAGCAGTCCGGGGATCAGTAGCGGTTGTACATCGACGATGGTGCGTGCTGTCCGTTCGTACTCGGTCAGCGCCGCCAGTTGGCGATCGACACCGGGAGCGACCCAGTTCGGATCTCCCGCGTCGCGTGCCAGTTTGAGCAGTCGATCGCGCTCCTCACCGGTGACACCGAGGATTCCCAGCACCGCGCTCGTGTCCGCTTCGCTCGGCGTGAGCTTGCCGGTCTCCCACCGTGACACGTGGGTGTGTGAGCGGTCGAGTTGCCGTCCTAGCTGGTGAGTGGTCATCCCGGAAGCTTTGCGTGCTTGCCGCAGCTCGGCACCGAGTTGGCGAGAGCGTGGGGTATCAGCGGTGCTGGCCATGCACCGATCCTAGTCAGTCGCCGCGTTGTTTCTGAGTGTCACGCGATCGAAGCATTGCGGATTTGGTGCATGCACTGAAAATCTGTGCATGCACCAAATGGAAGTTAGTGCACTATTCGATAAGGAGTGATCGCTCGTGTCGCATCCGTTCGTGTGGGTGCCGGGTGGTGGTGCTCGGCATGCGAGTGGGGATGTGGTGCCGCTGCCGGGGGTGGAGTTTCCGGAGGGTGTGGTGGTGTCGACGTTGTGCGGCGTGGAGGTGTCGGCGGAGACGGGTGAGGTGGCGTGGTTGTGGGGCACGTGTCGCGATTGTGACGAGCGGACGCGGGAGGTCGTCGGACTGGAGCCGTTGGCCGAGGTCGAGCGGCGCGCCGGAAGGGTGGTGCGGTCGTGACCGGTGAGCGGGCGAAGTTGGCGATCGCGCTCAAGCACGAGGAGTGGGTACTGGATCAGGTGGCCTGCGACCTGGCCGGTGGTCGGGCCACGGCGCGGCGGTGTGCGGAGACGGCGGTGGTGCTGGAGCGGGTGGCGCGGCAGCTGCGGGAGCACGCGGCGGCGGTCTCGTTCGGTGGTGGGGCCGTGGACGGTGTGGTCGATGCGGGTGTGCTGGGTGATGAGGGTGGTGCCCGGTGATGGTGAGTTCGGTGTGGCCGGTGGGGACCGCGTTGGTGCTGGCCGGGGTGGCGGTGGTGCTGCGGTGCTGGTCGCGGCGGGGCGCCTGGCGTCCGCGCCATGCCGGGGGCAGTGGCCCGGCGGCACGCGGGTTGGCGGTGTTGCGGTTGGAACCCTACTTCCGGGAGGAGCGGCCCACGGTGGAGCTGATCGGATGGCCGCTGGTTGATCCGGATGAGCAGCCGCACCTGTTCGCCCCGGCGGTGCCGGGGCCGGTGGTGCCGTCGGTGGTGCCCGCTGCCGCCGAGGCTGCTGCGGCGGCTGGTACCGCGCCCGGTACCGGGGTTGCTGCCGGGGCCGGGGAGGCCGGGAATGTCGAGAGCGGCCTGGGCAGCGCGGCCGAGCAGCCGGACCCGGTCGTCATGGGCCGGGTGCTGGCCGGGCTGCGGCGGCTCCAGAGGCCCTGAACCCTTCCGAGTTCCGGCATCGTCGCCTTGGCGCGGCCCGCAGTCATGGTCCGGGTGTCCCGACCAGCCCCGACACAGTGGCGGGACACCCGGACCACCCCGACCTGGACCTCGTCAATTTCTCGAGAAATCGCCGCGAGGGATGCCGGGGAGAGCGGCGTTGGAAGAGGGCTGGGATCTCGGAAGACGACGAGATTCTAGGGTTTGCGGGCGAGCAGCAGCTGGTGCTGCTCGGTCTCGGTACTGCTCCGTCCGGTGGGGACGAACGGTTCCGAGCTGTCCCGCAGCACCTCCAGGCCCGCCCGCTCCAGCAGCCGCGGCCACTGCTCGGCGGCGAAGCTGGTGGCGTGGATCGGGTATCCCAGGAAGCGCACCACCCGCTGCTCGATGTCGCCGGGCACCGTCAGCAGCGCGAACACGCCACCCGGCGCGAGCCAGTCCCGCACCCGCTCCAGCATGGTGCGGATCTCCGCGCGCGACAGCGTCAGGAACGAGAAGAACGCCACCACCGCGTGCAGCGACCCCGGCGGGAAGTCCCGGTCGCGGATGTCGGTGAGTTCGAACCGCGCCCCCGGCACCCGCTGCCGGGCCAGCTCGATCATGGTGGCCGAGACGTCCAGGCCGGTCACCTCGAACCCGGCGCCGGACAGCCGCTCCGAGACGGGGCGGCCGGTGCCGCTGCCCAGGTCCAGCACCTCGTCACCGGGCCGCAGCCGCGCCAGCAGCTCGTGCAGCCCCTGCCACACCAGCGGCGCCTCGTGGAACGCCGCCTCGTAGTCGGCCCCGAGCTCGTCGAACACCTCTGCCGGGTCCAGCACACCGTCCGAATCCACGTCGACTCCAAGGCGTAGGCGGCGGTTACCGCCTTCGATGCTGCGGCGAAACAGACGCCGCGTCCCGCAGAAACGCCGAGCCCCCACGGAAACACCGGAACCGACGGAGAACGCGGCGGTAACTCGCTGCTCCGAGAGTTCGCGGGGAGCCCCGGTGAACACCGGCGACTCCCCGCGTCCGATTCAGCTCCGCGGGTCGTACCCGCTCCGCGACGGTGCCGCGCTCGTCAGCCCGTGACCACGGACTCCTCGCGCTCCGAGCTCACCTCGCCCGACTCCTCGGCGTGCGAGGCGGGCCGCGCCGCGATCGCCACCGCAAGCGCACCCAGCGCGCCGATGGCCGCGAAGGCGTAGAAGCCCCACGGGTAGGCGATACCGGCCGTGAGCAGCGCACCACCGATCAACGGGCCGCTGATCGCGCCGATGCGCCCCACACCGGTGGTCCAGCCCAGCCCGGTGGCCCTGCTGTCCACCGGGTAGCTGCGCCCCACGAACGCGTAGACCAGCACCTGGGCGCTGAACACGAAGAACCCGGCGAAGAACACCGCCGCGTAGAGCCCGAAAGCGGGCAGCCGGACGCTGAGCAGCGCCAACATCACGGCGGCCGCACCGAACCAGGCCACCGTGGAGCCCTTCACGCCCGCCTTGTCCGCCACGCGACCGGCCACGACCAGGCCGACCACCGCACCGGCGTTGAGCGTCAGCAGCAGCCCCAGCGAGGTCCCCAGCGGGTACCCGGCGCTGCGCATGATCTCCGGCAGCCAGGTGTTGAGCCCGTACACCAGGATCAGCCCCAGGAACGAGGTGATCCAGAAGGCCAGCGTGGAGCGGGCCATGCCGTCGCGGAACAGCAGCGTGATGCTCTGCCGCGCCGAGGCGCCGTGCGACTCGGTGGACCTCTCGGCCTTGGCCCGGAAGACCTCGGACTCGGGCAGGTAGCGCCACATCAGCGGCACCAGAACCACGGCGGGCAGCGCCCCCGCCACGAACATGGCGTGCCACCCGAAGTTCGGGATCAGCGCGATACCCAGCAGCGCGGTCAGCACCGCGCCCACGTGGTAGCCCGTCATGATCGTGGTGGTGGCGCTGCTGCGCCACGAGCCCCGCGCGTACTCGGTGGTCAACGTGATCGCGGTCGGCAGGCAGCCCCCCAGGCCCAGCCCCGCCAGGAACCGCAGCAGCCCGAACACGAACACCGAGGGAGCCACCGCGCACAGCAGCGTGAACAGCGAGAAGGTGGTCACCGCCACCAGCAGCACCTTGCGGCGCCCGATCAGGTCCGTGACCGTTCCGATCGTCAGCGCGCCGACCATCATGCCGATCAGTCCGACCGTGGAGACCACCGACGCGCTCGCGGGCGTCAGTCCCCACACGTCGTTCTCGAGCATCACGGGCAGCACCGATCCGAGCACCACCAGATCGAAGCCGTCCAGCAGCACCGCCGCCCAACACAGCGGCAGCACCCAAGCGGCGCCCGCGCGACTCGTCGTCTCAACACCCGACACAGCACTCTCCTAGCTGGGTTGGACGTGGTTGGAAGTTCCGGCCGGTCACACCGTCTCCCCGCCCGGTCGGCGTCGCGTGGTCGCGGTGTCGCGCGGCGTGTCATGGGGTCCGGGCGGGGTGGTGACCGTCGGGTAGCAGCCTGACTTTGACGTAAGTCATATGTCCAATACCATCTCGTGACGGTAGTCATACGATCAAAATATGCGGCACGGCTGTGCTGCGACGGATGGCGGAAGTGGAACTACGACACCTGCGGTATTTCGTGACCATCGCGGAGGAGCAGAGCCTCACCCGCGCGGCAGCGCGATTGCACATCGCGCAACCTCCGTTGAGCGCGCAGCTGCGCAAGCTCGAAACGGAGCTGGGAACCAACCTCGTGCACCGCACCGCGCGCGGCGCGCAGCTCACCGAGGCGGGCAAGGTGCTGCTGGAGGAGGCGCGGCGCATCCTGCACGAGGTGGAACAGGCGGGCCGGATGACCCGGGAGGTGGGCAGCGGGCTGGTGGGCAGGCTGGCGCTCGGGTTCATCCCCTCCGCGTCGAACGCGGTGCTGCCGCCCATGCTGCGCCGGTTCAAGGCCGAGTACCCCGACGTGACGCTGCACCTGCAGGAGATGCGCCCCGACGAGATCGTGGACCGGCTGCACGACCGGCGGATCGACGCCGGGCTGTTCTACCTCCCGTTCGAGGACCCCGCGCTGCACGTCCGGCCGGTGGCCGAGGAGTCGCTGCTGCTCGCGCTGCCCGCCACGCACCGGCTGGCCGACCGGGAGCGGGTGCGGCTCGACGAGGTCTCCGACGAACCGTTCATCCTGCCCGCCCGACACGGCAGCATGCCGGGGCTTTACGCGATCGTGGTCGAGGCCTGCGAACGCGCCGGTTTCACCCCTCGGGTGGTGCAGCGCGACGTCTGGCTGATGCAGACCATCGTCGGGCTCGTGGCCGGTGGCATGGGGGTGGCGGTGGTGCCCGCCTCGATGCGTAGCCTGCAGCGCGCCGGTGCCGTCTTCCTGACGCTGAGCGACGTCGGGGAGCGGGCCCAGACCGCGATCTCGTGGCGGCGCGGCAGCACACCGCCGGTGCTGCGGTCCTTCCTGGACATCGTCACGGGATCGTCCAGCGGGGTCGGCCCCGACGAGTAGCTCCCCGGACGAGTAGCTCCCGAAGCGGTTGCGCGCCCGCGGTTTTCCCGAGGGGACGACGCTGCTCCGATCGGCTCGTGTTCCCGCCGTGCTGTGGACCACGGCGGGAACCTGATCTATACGTTGTGCCATGCGTGCCGACTGGCGGGTGGAGTTCACTGGGCGAATCCTGCTGCTCGGCTGCGGCGCGGTTTCACGGTGTCTGCAACCGCTGCTGCTGCGTCATGTCGCCATGAACTTCGGCGAACTGACCATCATGGACCGGGTCGATTCACGCACCGGGGCCGAATCGGCTCTGGCACGTGGTGCCCGCTTCGTCAGGCACCGGCTCACCAGGCAGAACTACCCGCACACCCTGGCCCGTGAGCTTGGGCCCGGTGACGTGCTGATCAATCTGACCTGGGACGTCGACTCCCGCGACCTGCTGTGGTGGTGCCACCGCAACGGGGTGCGCTATCTCGACACCTCGCTGGAGACCTGGGCGTCCGAGGGCGACTCCACCACGACCGCGGCAGACCGAACCACCTACCGCAGACACGGCAAGCTGTACGAGCTGGGGGCTCGGCTCGACCCGGCCGGTCCGACGGCGGTGGTCGAACACGGCGCCAACCCGGGCCTGGTCAGCCACCTGACCAAACGCGCACTGCACGACGTCGCCACCGCCGTGCTCGCCGATCGGGACGCGGGATCCGGCCCGGCGGTCGATGACGACGGTGCGCTGGAGTCGGCGCTGGCGGACGGCGATCACGCCCGCATCGCCATGACGACCGGCACGCGGGCCATCCACATCTCCGAACGGGACACCCAGCGCGGCGAGATCCCGAAGGACGTGGACGAGTTCGTGAACACCTGGTCGGTCAAGGGCTTCTACGAGGAGGCGACCGCGCCTGCCGAACTCGGGTGGGGCACCCACGAGCGCGAGCTGCCGCCGCTGGCCGTCACCCACGAGACCGGCCCCCGCAACCAGATCTACCTCGCCCGCACCGGGATGAGCACCTGGGTCCGCTCCTGGGTGCCCTCCACCGGGCCGATGCTGGGAATGATGATCAGCCACGGGGAGACCTTCACCATCAGCGACGGTCTCACCGTCCGTGATCCGAGTGGGCTGCCGATCTACCGCCCGACAGTGCATTTCGCCTACCTGCCCAGCGACGCGGCTCTGGCCTCGCTGCACGAGTTCCGGATGCGGGGCTACCGGACGCAGTCGCGGCAGCGGATCGTCGACGACGAGATCGTGGCGGGTTCCGACGAGCTCGGCGTGCTGCTGCTCGGCCACGGCCGCAACGGGTGGTGGACCGGTACGAGTCTGGACATCCACGAGGCGCGTTCCCTGGTGCCGGGGCAGAACGCCACCACGCTGCAGGTCGCGGCTTCGGCGCTCGGTGCGCTGCGCTGGATGCTGCTGCACCCGAATCGGGGGCTGCGCGTACCCGACGATCTCGATCACGAGGAGGTGCTGGCCGCGGCGGAGCCTTACCTCGGCGAGTGCCCCTCCGTGCCGACGGGCTGGACACCGTTCGACGGGGCCGACGATCGGCTCGACGCGCCGGTGCGGAGCTCGGACGAGGACGATCCCTGGCAGTTCGGCAACGTCCTGGTGCGCTGAAACGTCCTGGTGCGTTCAAACGCCGCTCCGGTTCGGAGAACCTCCCGCCCGCGTGTACCCCGATTCCGGATCGGACACCCCCGCATGGCACGGGTTCCGGTGCCGCGGTTCGGTGTCCCAGCCACCGGACGCGCGGCGAATCGTGTCCACCGACACGTGGTCGATCTCCGCTACACCCGGCATGGTGGCGGAAGTCGTACGCGGTGTATCGAGAAGGTGTGAACGAGTATGACCGTTCCGACCAGCCCCACCTCCGTCGAGGACGAGGTCGTCGAGGAGCTCTGCTCGGCCGCTTTCGCGGCGTTGCGCAGGAGGGACCAGCGGCGTCGCGGTGAGCAGTACGTCCGTGGCCTGCTGTCCAGCACCGGTCGTCGCTCCATCCGCAACATCGCGACGAGCGTCGGTGGCGCGGCCGCGGCGCAGAACCTGCACCACTTCGTGCACAGCTCCACCTGGGACTGGAACGCGGTGCGCGAACTGCTGCTGAGCCACCTGCGGGAGCGGATCACCCCGGCCGCCTGGGTGGTGAGTCCTCTGTCCATACCGAAGAACGGGGACCACTCGGTCGGCGTGCTCTCGTGTGCCAACAAACAGCAGGCGTTCGGGCTGTGGTTGACCGACGAGGGTTCCGCCTTCCCGGTCGATTGGCGGCTCTACCTGACCACGGAGTGGCTGGCGGACCGGAACCGCCGCAGCAGGGCGGCGATTCCCAGCGGGGCGGGCGCGGAGACGCTGGGGCAGTCCGTGGCCAATGTCGCTTTCGAGGCCGCCCGACGCTGGGGACCGCTGGACGCCCCGGTGGTGTTCGACAACGACTCCGTCGACCTCGACCTGTTCGGCACCGGGCTCGCCGCCGCTCCGTTCCCCTTCCTGATGCGGGTGCGTGCGGACAACCGTTTCGTGGTCACCGACCCGACACTGCCCGGCTACGGTTCCGTTCCCACGACGGCGCGGCGACTGCTCGAAGCCGTGCGGGGGCTGCGCGGCGACGTGGAGTGGACCGATCCCGTGACCCGCCGTCGACACACCAGCGCGGCGGTGACCGTTCCGGTGGAGCCGATCCCACGACGACCGGACAACGGCCCCGATACCGGCAAGCGGCGGATGCTGCGTCTGGTCGGGGAGTGGTCGGATCCGCGAAACCCACCGGAGCGGATGTGGCTGACGAACGCACGCACCCCGTCGGTCGATGCTCTGCTGCGGAGCGGCAAGCTTCCCCGGCGGGTCGCCCGCGACAGCGAGGAGATCGGCGGGACCGTCGGCATTCGCGACTTCGAGGGGCGTACCTATCCCGGTTGGCACCGCCACATCACGCTGGCCTCGCTGGCCCACACGGCTCGTGTGCTGTCACGGGACAGGACGGCGGACTACTGATCCCGACCTCCGGTCCCGCGGAGTGTCCACAGTGCCACCGCCGCCGTGCCGAGCAGGACCAGCGCGGCCGTGTCGAACGCGAAGGAGTACCCGGACGTCTCGGCGACACGCGGCGCTGCCCCCTCGGCGAGCAGTGAGTCGGTGTGGGCGGTGGCCAGCGAGACCAACAGTGCCAACCCGGCGGTCGGACCGGTCTCCATGGCGGTGTTGACCAGGCTGCCCGCGAGGCCGGCCCGCTCCTCGCGCCCCGGCGAGAAGACCCGGACCGTCGCACCGGAGAACATCATGCTGATCCCGACCGGCAGGACCAGCAGCCCGGCCAGCAAAGCACCCGCGTACGGTCCGTCCGCCGTCGTGCCACCGAGCAGTGCCGCTCCTCCGGCGGCGAGCAGCGAACCGACGACCGCGACGACGCGCGGCCCGAACCGGTTGACCAGCCGCGTCACGATGAGCCCGGCGAGCAACAACAGCAGGCTGAACGGCAGGAACGCGGCAGCCGTGCCGAGCGGAGACATTCCCTTCACCTGTTGGAAGTACAACGACAACAGCATGAGAACGGTCGAGATCGCGGTGGCACCGACCAGGATCACCCACAGGGCGCCGAGTCGGCGCCCCGAGCCCAGAAACGCCGGCGGCAGCAACGGGTCGGCCGCTTTCCGCTCCGCGAGGATGAAGGACGTAACCAACACCACACCCGCCGCGAGCGGGCCGAGCACCGGCAGCGAGAACCAGGATCGCTCCGCCGCGTGGACCAGGCCGTAGCTGAGCGCGGTCAGCCCCGCCGTCGCCAGAACCGCGCCCCCGACGTCGAGCCCACCCCGCACGGTCCGCCCGTCGGCGGGTAGTAACGAGCTGGTCAGCGCCAACACCAGTACGGCGGCGACCACCGGCACCGCGAACACCCAACGCCACGACACCCAGCCGGCGATCACGCCGGAGGACAGCACGCCCGCCGCCGCTCCGAGCGGGGAAAGCCCACCCCACGCCGCCAAGGCCCGGGCACGGCGACGCGGTTCGGGGAACACGACCCCGACCAGCGCCACCGCTGCCGGTGCCGCCAGTGCCGCGCCCGTTCCCTGCAGGAATCTGCTGATCGCCAGTGTCCAGAACCCGGGCGCCACACCAGCCGTGATGGAGGCGGTACCGAACAGCACGAGCCCCGTGGTGAACAGTCGCCGAGGGCCGTAGAGATCCGCGGCCCGGCCTCCCAGCAGCAACAGCCCGCTGAAGGAGAGGCCGTAGGCGGCGTTGACCAGGGTCAGGCGGCCCGCCGAGAGCCCCAGTTCCGCCTCGACGCGCGGTAGCACCACCGCGAGCATGGTGATCGCCATGATGAGCACGAGCTGCGTCGCGGCCAGCAGCGAAAAGGCCGCTCTCGTACGTGGCGTACGGCATTCCGCTCGGCCCGCCGCGGGCGCGTCCTCGTGCCCGGATCCGATGGTCATCAAAAACTCCGAAGAATCGGAAAGTCGTTTCCGTCCGGAGTTTGCGCGTCTTTTCCGGGAGGAACAACCGAGATTTCGGACTTTGTCATGTTCCGGGGGCGGCGCTCGACATGACGAAGTGTGTGGTGCGGCTTGCCCTGGTGTCCGTTGCTTCGGAGGATGTGCGGCGGATCCTCGGTAGATGTGTTCACCCGGATTTCGGGGGATCCGAGGAGTCGCTCGACCCTTTTCGGGGAGCGATTATTTCGGTTTTCACGGGCAGGCGGAGAACGGTAAGTCGGAATCAGGAGAACGAATCATGAATTCGCGTTTCGAGGGAAAAGTGGTTTTCATCACCGGAGCCGGCTCCGGTCTCGGCCGGAGGAGCGCTCTTTCCTTCGCGGCGGAGGGGGCCACAGTGGTCGCCGCGGGTCGTGACGACGAGAAGACCGCGCGGACCGTCGAGATGATCGAGGAAAACGGGGGCGAGGCCAGTGCGGTCAACGTCGACGTCACCGATTCCGCGTCGGTGAGCGACGGGCTGGAAACCGTGGTGCGGCGGCACGGATCCCTGGACATCGCGCACAACAACGCGGGGGTCTTCCCGGAACCGGGAGCGTTCGCCGACACGGCGGAAAGCACCTGGCACTCCGCGATCGCCGTCAACCTCACCGGTGTGGCGCTGTGCATGAAGCACGAGATCAACCACATGCGGGAGCACGGTGGCGGCGCCATCGTCAACGTCGGATCGAACATCGGTGACCACGCCAGGTTCGGTGGTGTCGGTCCCTACGTGGCCTCCAAGGCCGGAGTCAGCAACATGAGCCGCTCCGCCGCGCGGGACCACATTCGGGACGGCATCCGGATCAACGTCGTCAGCCCCGGTGCCTCCGACACCGACATGACGTTCCTACCGGGAGAGACGGCGGAGCAGCGTTCGGCCAGGCTCACCGGTGGTATCCCGGCGGGCAGGTTGGCCGATCCCGGCGAGATCGTCGCGGCGGTACTGTGGCTGGCCTCGGAGGAAGCGAGTTTCGTGGTCGGTCACGACCTGGTCGTCGACGGTGGGGCGAGCGCCTGACCGCGAATCAGTGCGGGCTGGTCTCGGCCAGGGTGCGCCCGGCCGGGACCGTCGCGCTCGCTTCCCGGGCCGTGGGGCGTGCCCGCTCCGTGCCGTCCCGCAGCTCCAGCGTCCAGGACCACTCGCCCGGCTCGTCCGCGCCGACGTGCTTGAACCCGGCCGAACGCAACGTGCGCGCCATCGCGGTGTTGTCCAGCTGGGTCAGCGCGCTCACCCGGGCGAGTCCGAACTCGCGGGCACGTGTCAGCAGTGCGTCCCGCAGCGCCGACCCCACGCCCAGCCCCTGCCAGTCGTCGCGCACCAGCAGTGCCAACTCACCGGCGGTGCCGTCGTGGTCGAGGTCGCCCATCGCCACCACCTCGCCCTCGGGCGAAGTCGCCAGCAGCGAGCTACCCAACCGTGAATCCCCCAGCCGCGAATCCACTCGTGCCGGAGTCGGCGACAGCTCCGGCCGTCGGTCAGCGGGGATTCCCGCCACGAAGTAGCGCCGGTGCCTGCTCGCGTTCGAGCACCGCTCGTGCAGCTCGCGCACCAGCGGCAGGTCCGCGTCCTCGGCGCCGCGTACCGCGAACTCGGAGCCGTCGCGTGCCGTATGGCCCTCGGAGGGACGTCCCGCGTGCGCCTTCCGGCTCGCCGCCAGCCCCGTCATCGCGCGGGCCCTGGCGAACTCGGCCGGGGTGAACTCCCCCGCCCTCCGGCGCAGCAGCAGCACACCGCCGCCGGGGTGGTCCAGGCAGATCGACTGCCCGAGCAGTTCATCGGTGCCCATGCCCAGACCCTCGGTCGAGGCCAACCAGCTCACCTCGACGTCGCCCAGCAGCGCCCGCAGCGCGCCGCGCGGTTCGTCGGTGCCCTCCACCAGTTCGGTCGCCAGCCGCAGTGCCCTGGTGGGGACGTCGTCCAGCTCGCGCGGGCCGGTGCGTTCGGCGGTCACGTCACGGCCACCGGCGCTGGTCACCGCCTCGACCAGTTCGGGGTGGCCGACCTCGCCGGGCAAGTGCAGCAGGAACTCGTCCACCGCCGCGTCGGCGACCGGGTGCACCTGCATGGTCCGAATGTCACCGTCCAACAGGGCCAGTTGGCCGGCCAGTGCGGCCAGGCCGCCCGGTTCGTCGCTGACCGAGGCGCGCACCCGCCACAGCTCCCGGTCCGCCCGCTCGCCGAGCTCCACAGTGGTGGGTTCGCCCGCGAACCGTCGTTGCTCGGTTCTCCGACCGCCGAGCCGGGCGAGCGCGGGCAGCATCCGACCGATCGCGGTCGCGCACAGCCACGCCACACCCGCGACTGTCAGGACCCACGCGGCGAGCCGTCCGGCCCCCAGTTGGAACAGCACGAGCTGCGTCGTGCCGACAGCCACCGCGGCAGGGGCGAACCACGCCGAGGGACGCGCGGCGGTCGGACGCCGGGTCACGGTGCCGCGGTCGGTTGCCGCGAAGTCTCGCTCGGTCATGTCCGCCATACTGGTTCCCGGTTGTTACCTCGGAGCCCGTCAGCGATGACGTGCGAGTTAAATCCGCCGCTCCCGCCCGTCGCGCGGTGGAGTGGCACCGGGCTCCGGTTCTGGAAGGCATCGGAGCCTTCCCGGGGCAACGGATCTCCCTGGGGCATCGGATCGCGCCGTGGCGCCGGTGCGCGGGTTTCGGCGTCCTCAGGAGCCGGGGTTGACCACGCCGATCACGTGCCCCTCCGGATCGGCGAACAGCCCGATCTCCAGCTGCTCCATCACCTTCTCCGGGCCCATCACCCGGCTGCCGCCGAGGGTCTCGGCCTGGGACAGCGCCTGCTCCACGTCGTCGACGCCCACGTAGAACGTCACCATTCCCTCGTAGCCCTCCGGAACGGCGGCGATGCCGCCGCCGATGCCCACGGTCTCACCGTCGTCCTCGACCGTCTCGCGCTCGACCATGCCGTAGTCCAACTGGTTGTCCGTGTCGATCTTCCAGCCGAACAGCCGTGAGTAGTAGTCGCGGAGCTTCGCCGCGTCCTTGCCGAGAATCTCGAAGTGCACCACCGGGTTGCCCATGATTCGCTCCCTTCCCCGCGCATCGCCGGAATCCGTTCGCGCGATGCTTGTCGAAAGCACTCCCACCACGAGTAAAGAACCGTCCGAGACCGGGTCGCAAGCTCTCGGCGACATCGGTGACTTCGGTCCTTCGAACCCGGGCAGGAGGCCCATGCGGGTCGGCACCTGTCCGTGGAGCCGCGTACGTGGTCTCGTGGTGAGCGTGCGACGGCGTGATCGGACCCTCGTGATCACGCGCACGGTCTCGTGAGAGGTTTCCCGGTATGGACGTCAACGCTGACCTGGCCGAGGGGTTCGGGCGCTGGGAACTGGGCGACGACACCGCGCTGCTGGACATCGTCAGCAGCGCCAACGTCGCCTGCGGGTTCCACGCGGGTGATCCGAGGACGCTGCGCGCGGCCTGCTCCGGAGCGGCGATGCGCGGGGTCGCCGTGGGGGCCCAGGTCGGTTACCGGGACCTGGCCGGATTCGGCCGCCGGTTCATCGACATGGACCCGGCCGAACTCGTGGACGAGGTGATCTACCAGATCGGCGCGCTCGACGCGCTGGCCAGGGTGGCGGGCACCGCGGTCACCTACGTCAAGCCGCACGGCGCGCTGTACAACACCATCGTCTCGCACACCGAGCAGGCCGAGGCCGTGGTGGAAGCGGTGCGCCGGTTCCGTCCCGGCATGGCCGTGCTGGGCCTGGCCGGTTCGGAGTGGTTGCGGCTGGCGGGGGAGTCGGGGTTGAAGCCCCATCGGGAGGCGTTCGCCGATCGCGCCTATACCCCGGAGGGAACCCTCGTGCCGCGTGGTCGTCCCGGCGCGGTGCTGCACGACCCCGAGGCGATAGCCGACCGCTGCCTGCGGATCGTCCGGGGGCAACCGATCGAGGCGGCGGACGGGACCCCGCTGTCGCTGTCGCCGGACTCGATCTGCGTGCACGGCGACACCCCCGACGCGGTGGGGATCGCCCGCACCGTGCGGCGGAAACTGACCGAGCAGGGGACGTCGATCGAGCCGTTCGCCCCGCCGCCCGCACTCGTGGCGGACTGAGAACCGTTTTCCGGTGTTCCTCCTCGATGTCGGTCCTCCCGGAGCGAGAGCCAGCGGGAGGTTCCGCCAAGCGAGCACCCCGGCAAGTTCGAACGGAAGACTCCAAGGAGGTGCGGTGCGGATCCTGCCCTGCGCGGACGCGGGTTTGCTCGTGGAACTGGACGAGCTGGAACAGGTGCTGGCGCTGCACGCCGCGCTGTCCGAACGGAGCCTGCCCGGCGTCCTCGACCTGATCCCCGCGGCACGGACACTGCTCGTCTCGCTGGATCCCGAGCACGCCGACCGGCGCGCGCTCGCCGATGAGATCCGCCGAGTGCCGTTGACCGGAGCCCTGTCCGCCGGAACCGGATCGGCCGGAACCGGGGCGGCCGGGGGAGAACGCGCCGACCGGGGGTCGCTCACGGTGCCGGTGATCTACGACGGTGCGGATCTCGACGCGGTGGCCGAGCTGACCGGGCTCACACCCCGCGAGGTGGTGCTCGCCCACACCGGAACCGAGTGGCGGGTGGCCTTCGGCGGATTCGCACCGGGATTCGGTTACCTGGTGGGAGGTGACCCCCGACTGGAGGTCCCACGCCGCGTGGAGTCCCGAACCGGTGTGCCCGCCGGTTCGGTCGGGTTGGCGGGCAGGTTCAGCGGTGTCTACCCGCGAACCTCGCCGGGCGGTTGGCAGCTGATCGGCCGCACCGAGCTGGAGATGTGGCGCACCGACCGTGATCCGCCCGCACTGCTGCGTCCCGGGGTGCGGGTGCGGTTCGAGGAGGTGTCATGAGCGAACCGGACACCGGTACCGCCGGGCTCGACAAGGGGTCGCCGGCCACCCGACGGCTGGAGGTGCTGCGCCCCGGTCCGCTGTCGACCGTGCAGGATCTGGGCCGGACCGGACTGGCCGGGATGGGGGTGGGAGTCTCCGGGGCCGCCGATCGGAGCTCGCTGCGGCTGGCCAACCGCCTCGTCGGCAACGCGGAGTCGGAAGCCGCCGTGGAGATCACGCTGGGTGGGCTGTGGTTGCGCGCCCGCGGTGTGCTCACCGTCGCGCTGACCGGCGCCTCGTTTCCGGTCACGCTGGACGGGCGTGCGGCGGCGAGCCACACCGTGCTCACGCTGCCCACCGGTTCGGTACTGCGCGTCGGGCAGTGTCGCACGGGGATGCGGGGGTACCTGGCGGTGCGCGGCGGTATCGACGTCCCGGCCGTGCTGGGGTCACGCGCCACCGACACGCTCTCGGGGCTGGGGCCGGAGCCGCTCGCGGTGGGCACCGTGCTCCCCGTCGGGCGAGCCCACGGCGAGTTCCCGCGCGTGGACGCCGCGCCGATCATCCCGCCGTCCGGCGGGGAACTGACGCTACCCGTGCTGCCCGGGCCGAGACAGGACTGGTTCAGCGCCGAAGCGCTGCGTCACCTGCTGCACGAGCCGTTCGAGGTCACCCGGGACAGCGACCGGGTCGGCATGCGCCTGTCCGGACCGCCGCTGCCCCGGAACGAGACCGGTGAACTTCCCAGCGAGGGGATGGTCAGCGGGGCGCTGCAGGTACCGCCCGCTGGGCAGCCCACCCTGTTCCTGGCGGACCACCCGGTGACCGGGGGATACCCCGTGATCGCGGTCGTGCTGTCGGCCCACGTGGCCGTGGCCGCACAGGCACGACCCGGCCAGCGGTTGCGCTTCCGCGCCGTGCGGGAGCCGTCGGAGTACTGATCGCGCGGCGGCACGATCGACCGACACCAGGGCCGACGTGTGCTGGTCCGGCGGGTACCGGTCCGACGGGTGTTGCCGCGTCGCGCCCGGGCGATCTCGCCGCGCCGGAAGGGCCGCGGCAGCGGAGCCCTCGGGACGGCACGACGGCGCGGGCGGCCCGGAAGTTCCCACCGGCCCGCCCGCGGGAGTCATCGGGTTCGGGTCAGCTCGACTGCACGGTTCGCCGGTCGCGGACCGAGCCGTCGATGCCGTGGATGAGGATCTCTCCTCCGTCGGAGTTCTCCAGCTGCCTGCGTGCCTCGTCGATGGCGTCCGCCTGGGTGTTGGTGCTCGACTCGGTGGATCCGGTGGCCGCGCCGACCACCTTCCAGCCGCCGCCACCGCCTCCGGGAACGACGTGTCGCTGGCCCATGGTTACCTTTCCGGAAGGGGAAACGTCCTGCTCCGGCGTACCCGTGTCGGAACGCGCTCACACCACTCGGGTGATCCCTCCGAGCCGATCAACTCCCCACCCCGCTCGTCAATGCCGCAACGCCCGTGGCCCGCTCCGGAAACCGGGGTGAGGCCCCGGTCGGTGGGAGAGTCCTCGTCAGAGGTGCACCTTGTCCATCGCTCCCTCGCCGTAGCGTTCGCCCGCCGCCACGCCGCGCGGCGCCACCCGTTCGAGGGCGGCCAGGTCCTCGGCGGTGAGGGTGACGTCCACGGCGCCCACGTTCTCCTCCAGGTACTTGCGCTTCTTGGTGCCGGGGATGGCCACGATGTCCTCGCCCTGCGCCGTCACCCACGCCAGGGCCAGCTGGGAGGCGGATACGCCCTTCTGCCGCGCCAGTTCGTGCACCTGGTCGACCACGTCCAGGTTGCGCTGGAAGTTCTCCCCCTGGAACCGCGGTGCGGTCCGCCGGTAGTCGTCGGCGGGAAGGTCCTCGAACGAGCGGATCGCGCCGGAGAGGAACCCGCGTCCGAGCGGTGAGTAGGCCACGAAACCGATGCCCAGCTCGCGGCAGGTCGCCAGTACCCCGTTGTCCTCCGGATCACGGCTGAACAGCGAGTACTCGGTCTGCACCGCGCTGACCGGGTGGGTGGCGTGGGCTTTCCGGATCGTTTCCGGAGCGGCCTCCGAGATCCCCAGGTGGCGCACCTTGCCCTGCCGCACCAGCTCGGACAGTGCTCCCCAGGTCTCGTCGATCGGCACGTCCGGGTCCACGCGGTGCTGGTAGTACAGGTCGACGTGGTCGATTCCCAGCCGCCGCAACGAGCCGTCGATGGCGGCACGCAGGTACTCCGGCCTGCCGTTGACCTCGCCCGTGAGTTCGCCGTTCTCGTCCACCTCGTTGCCGAACTTGGTGGCGAGCACCACCTCGTCCCGGCGGCCCGCCAGGGTTCGCCCCAGTAGCCGCTCGTTGCTCCACGGCCCGTACATGTCGGCCGTGTCCAGGAAGTCCACCCCGAGCTCCAGGGCTCGCCGGATCGTGGCGGCCGACTCCTCGTCGTCCCGCCCCGAGTACCCGAAGGTCATTCCCATGCAGCCCAGGCCCTGTTCACTGACCCGCGGACCCTGACTGCCGAGAGCGCGTTGCCGCATTCGCCCACTCCGTGTCGGTGAGTTCGATCGATTCCGTCGTCGAGTATGCCCGCGTGATCAGCGAACGGCAGTCCCACGCCGGATATTCCCGCGTTCGCGCGGCGAGGAAACGGGCACGGGAACCGGGCGCGGTGGGGGATTCCCGGTTTCCCGGCGAGGGGACTCGTCGGGCGCGTTACACGAATCGGTGGTGTCCCCGCGTTGCGGCCTCCGTTGGCGGGCACCGCGTGCGAGGGTGGTCGCGATTCGCGGTCGTTCGAGACACGGAGGTCGGGAGTGGACCGCAGGAGTGTGCTCGTTCTGGTGACATTCGCGGCGATCGCGGTCGGTTATCTGGTGGTGCGCGACCCGGTCGCCGCCGCCGGAGCTGTACGGCAGGGATCGCTGGTGCTCTTCGACAGCGTCGCTTTCGTGTTCCAGTCGCTGGTCACCTTCGTACGACACCTCTTCGAGGGGTAGCCAATGGGGGAGTGGCTCCGAACCGGGTCTCCTCTCGTCCATCCGATGCGTTTCGAATCACATGTGTCTCTTGTCACGTAGGCTTGGGTCGTGCAGAGTCTTCCGGTGACCGGATCGGGAACGCGAGGTGGTGCGAATGTCCTCGACAGCTGAACTGGGTGACGTGCTTCGTGCGCTGTCCCAGCTGCGTACCGGTGTCGACGAGCTCTACACCAGATACGGCGACGTCGCCGTTGTGCGGCGTATCGAGAACGACCTCCAGCGACTGGAGATCGACGTCTCCGAGCTGTCGACCGCCGCCCCGGGGCCACCGCGCCAGCGTTCCGGCGGTGCCGCCGCGACGGCTCGCGGCGGTGGCGCGACCGCGCACCGCGAGGTAGGGGAGAGCGACATCATCGAGGTTCCCGACACACCCTACGACCCCTCCTGGTGGCAGGGCGTGGACGACGAGGGAGTGGGAGGCCAGTCATCGCGCGAGGACTGATTCCGCCCGTGGTCGCGGCACCGGACCCCTCGTGGTCGCCCCCGGTCCGGTGCGAACCGGGCCGGGGCCCGTGACGACCGGGCGACCACCGCGACAACCGTCATTCTCGCTACCACCAGAGGTCGAGCATGTCAGCTCCCACAACTTCATCGTCCCTCCGGCGCGGGCGCACGCTGCGAACCGATCGATGGTGGTTGCCGCCACTGGGCACCGCGCTGGGACTCGGTGCCTTCGTCGTCTACGGCCTGATACGGACCTTCATGAACCAGTGGTACTGGGTGCCCGAGTACCACTACCTCGCCCCGTTCTTCTCGCCCTGCCTCAGCGACGCCTGCGTGCCCGGGGCGAGCCACTTCGGATCGCCGTTCCCGGACCTGGCGCCGTGGATTCCCCCACCGGTGTTCGTGCTGCCGTTCGTGCTCGGCTTCCGACTGACCTGCTACTACTACCGAAAGGCCTACTACCGGTCCTTCTGGGCCGCGCCGCCCGCCTGCGCGGTGACCGAACCCCACCGCCGCTACACCGGTGAGACGCGGTTCCCGCTGATCATGCAGAACGTGCACCGCTACTTCTTCTACGCCGCGCTGTTGGTGGCCGCGGTGCTGACCTACGACACCGTGATCGCCTTCCGTGGTCCGGGCGGCGGCTTCGGCGTCGGAATCGGGACGCTGCTCATGGTGGTCAACGTCGTGCTGCTGTGGGCCTACACGCTGTCCTGCCACTCCTGCAGGCATCTGATAGGCGGACGCATCAACCACTTCTCCCGCCACCCGGTGCGCTATCGAATGTGGACGCTGGTGAGCAGGATGAACGGTCACCACATGGGGCTCGCCTGGGCATCGCTGGTGTCGGTCGCGCTGGTGGACCTCTACGTGATGCTCGTGGCCGCGGGCGCCTTCCCGGATCCGCGGCTGTTCAACTGACCCCCGGCGCGCCGCGGCCGTGCGCGCACGCGGTCGAGCGGCAGCGCCGCGAAACCATTTCGGACGAGAAATCGGAAACGTCACATGGCCGAGATCGAGAGTCACGACTACGACGTGATCGTCATCGGGGCGGGCGGTGCCGGCCTGCGTGCCGCCATCGAGGCCCGCTCGCGCGGACTGCGCACGGCGGTGCTGTGCAAGTCGCTGTTCGGCAAGGCGCACACCGTCATGGCCGAGGGCGGTATCGCCGCCGCGATGGGCAACGTCAACTCGGGGGACAACTGGCAGGTGCACTTCCGCGACACCATGCGCGGCGGCAAGTTCCTGAACAACTGGCGCATGGCCGAGCTGCACGCCACCGAGGCCCCGCAGCGCGTCTGGGAGCTGGAGACCTACGGCGCACTGTTCGACCGCACCGCCGACGGTCGGATCAGCCAGCGCAACTTCGGCGGGCACGAGTACCCCAGGCTCGCGCACGTGGGTGACCGCACCGGACTGGAACTGATCCGCACGCTGCAGCAGCAGGTGGTCTCGCTGCAGCAGTCCGACCACGCCGAGCACGGCGACTACGAGGCCGGGCTGCGGATCTTCGCCGAGTTCACGGTGACCGACCTGCTGCTGGACGGGGACCGCATCGCCGGGACGCTCGGGTACTGGCGGGAGAACGGTCGGTTCGTGCGGCTGCGGGCACCAGCGGTGGTGCTGGCGACCGGTGGGATCGGCAAGTCCTTCAAAGTGACCTCCAACTCCTGGGAGTACACCGGCGACGGGCACGCCCTCGCGCTGCGGGCGGGCGCCCGGCTGATCAACATGGAGTTCGTGCAGTTCCACCCCACCGGCATGGTCTGGCCGCCCAGCGTGAAGGGGATCCTGGTCACCGAATCCGTGCGCGGTGACGGTGGTGTGCTGCGCGACGCCTCGGGAAGACGCTTCATGTTCGACTACATTCCCGAGGTCTTCAAGGAGTCCTACGCGGACAGCCCGGAGGAGGCCGACCGGTGGTACTCCGATCCGGACAACAACCGCAGGCCACCGGAACTGCTGCCGCGCGACGAAGTGGCACGCGCGATCAACAACGAGGTCAAGGAGGGCAGGGGAACCCCGCACGGTGGGGTCTACCTCGACGTGGCCAGCAGGCTCTCCGCCGAGGAGATCATGCGCAGGCTGCCCTCGATGCACCACCAGTTCAAGGAACTGGCCGATGTGGACATCACCAGTGAGCGCATGGAGGTCGGGCCGACCTGCCACTACGTGATGGGTGGTGTGGAGGTCGACCCCGACACCGCGGCCTCCTCGGTGCCCGGGCTGTTCGCCGCGGGGGAGGTGGCGGGCGGTATGCACGGTTCCAACCGGCTCGGGGGCAACTCGCTCTCCGACCTGCTGGTCTTCGGCAGGCGGGCCGGAGCGGGCGCCGCCGAGCACGTCGCCGCCGCGCGGCACGCCCGCCCCGACGTCTCGGAGGAGGTGGTGACCGAGGCGGTGAACTCCGCACTCGCCCCGTTCGAGGTCACCGACGTGCGGGGCCAGGAGAACCCCTACTCGTTGCAGGCGGAGCTGCAGCAGGTGATGAACCGGCTGGTCGGGATCATCCGGGACGGGGCCGAGATGTGTGCCGCGTTGGAACAGCTCGCCGAGATCAAACAGCGTGCCGTCCGGCTGGCCGTTCCGGAGGGCAACCGCCACTTCAACCCCGGCTGGCACCTGGCGCTGGACCTGCGCAACATGTTGGTCGTCAGCGAGTGCGTGGCTGCGGCGGCGCTGCGCCGCACCGAGAGCAGGGGCGGGCACACTCGCGACGACCACCCGGGCATGAACTCGAAGTGGCGCGGCACGCTGCTCGGCTGCGAGCTGCGGGACGGTTCGATCGAGATCACCGAGCACGAGCAGCCGCCGATGCGGGAGGACCTGTTGCGGCTGTTCTCCGTGGCGGAGCTGGGCAAGTACTTCACCGAGGAGGAGCTGGCCATCGTAAGAACGCCTTCTTAGCGGAACCGTCGGTTCGGTTTTCGTGGGGCGTGGCGGAACCTCTCGCACGGTTCTCGTCCCGGTCCGAGCATGCTGCGAGTGCGGGCTTTCGGTGAGCGTCGTGGAAGGGACTGTGGAAATGGGATACCGGGCGCGACTGCGCGTGTGGCGCGGTGACGCCGATTCCGGCGAGCTGCGGGACTACGAGGTCGACGCGGAGGAAGGCGAGGTGGTGCTCGACCTGCTGCACCGACTACAGGCCACCCAGTGTGCGGACCTGGCGGTGCGCTGGAACTGCAAGGCGGGCAAGTGCGGTTCCTGCTCGGCCGAGGTCAACGGCAGGCCGCGGTTGACCTGCATGACCAGGCTGTCGCTGTTCGACACCGACGAGACCATAACGGTCACCCCGATGCGGGCCTTTCCGGTGATCAAGGATCTCGTCTGTGACGTCTCGTACAACTACGTCAAGGCACGCGAGGTGCCCGCCTTCAGCCCACCCGAGGGGTTGGAGCCGGGGGAGTACCGGATGCAACAGCGGGACGTGGAGCGTTCCCAGGAGTTCCGCAAGTGCATCGAGTGCTTCCTGTGCCAGGACACCTGCCACGTGATCCGCGATCACTCGGAGAACAAGGAGGCGTTCTCGGGGCCGAGGTTCCTGATGCGGGTCGCCGAGCTGGAGATGCACCCGCTGGACTCGCACCAGGAGAAGGGCGGCGACCGCCCGGAGGAGGCGAGGGGCGACCACGGGCTCGGGCTCTGCAACATCACCAAGTGCTGCACCGAAGTGTGCCCGGAGCACATCGGGATCACCGACAACGCGCTCATCCCGCTCAAGGAACGCCTGGCCGACCGGAGGTACGACCCGCTGACCATGCTGTTCCGGCGTAAGAACCGCTAGCCCGGTGTTTTGCGTTGTACGGTGGTCCCGCCCGCCTGCGTAGCTGGTCGCTTGGCGGAACCGCCGGGTCGCTTCGGTGCAGGGCGCACCCCGACCACCCTCGCAGCCGGCACCGCCGCGGGTTCTCCCGTGTGGCTCTCGTGAGGAAGGCCCGACGTGGCGTAGTACCTACTCGATGTCGGGCCTCGCCGCAGCGAGAGCCGCGCGAGAGGTTCCGCCACCCGACCCCTACGACGAGTGGACACGTCCTGTCGGTTCATCACTTCCGCTGGAGTTTGTCGTTGCGGGAGCTGAAACCCCGTCCCAACTCGGCGACCTCCGCCTCCATCTGCGGCAGCAGCTTCCGCACCATCGGCAACATCAGCCGTTCCACCAGCCGCGAGGAGGGCAGGTTCCGCAACCAGTGCATCAGCATGACCGACCTGGGAACGTAGACGCGCCTGGCGCGGCGTTCCATGCCCGCCACGAGTGCCCGGGAGCAGTCGGCGACGTTGGTGGTCGAATGCATCGGCCAGGGCAGTTTCGCCCGCATGGCGCGGAAACTCGGCAGATCCGTCGAGGCATCGCGAACCAGGTCCGTGTCGATCCAGGAGGGATGCGCGCTTCCCACGGCGACTCCCAGGTGACCGACTTCGGAGCTCAGGGCGCTGGCCAGTGCCTCGGAACCGGCCTTGCTCGCGGTGTAGGCGGCCATGCCGCCGATCGGGGCGAACGCCGACAGCGAGGAGACCACCAGCAGGTACCCCCGCCGTTCCACCAGGTGGGGTAAGGCCGCACGAGCGGTGTGGAACACCCCGTTGAGGTTCACATCCACCGTCTTGGTGAACGCCCGGGGATCGTGGTCGCGCACGGTCCCGAAGGGAGCCACACCCGCGTTGGCCATGACCACGTCGATGCCGCCCAGCTGTCGTGCGCTCTCGTCGATGGCCGTCTTGATCGACTCGGGGTCGGTGACGTCGGCCTCGAACCACGGGTGGCCGGTGCCGAGCTCGTCGGCCACCGAAGCCAGCTCGTCGGGTTCCAGTCCGATCAGGGCCACTCGCGCCCCCTTGCGAACCAGATCCCGTGCGGTCTGAGCACCGATGCCACGTGCGGCACCCGTGATGGCGACTGCTTTGCCCGACATCGACATGGGCATGGGGCCTCCCTGCTCTCGAACCGGCCTGCCGGCGGTGGGACGACAAGCCCACGGCCGGGTTACCCATAGTAGGTTACTCGTTCGTAAAGTAAAGGGGAACGAGTTCACTGGATCGCATTCACCGCGACCGATCGCGGACTCGTCCGGCCCCGAATCACCCGAGACACCAACCGTCGATCCATCGGATTCCGGAGGCCCTCGTTGCGCGCTTCGCTTTCGTCGCTCGTGGGAGCGCTGCTGCTCGTGCTCGGTGTGATCTGGACGCTGCAGGGCGTGGGGGTTCTCGGTGGAAGCCCGATGACCGGGGTGACCCGTTGGGCCGTGCTCGGGCCGATAGCCGCGCTCATCGGGCTGGCCTCGATCGTGCTCGGTGGCGTCCGGATGCGGCGAGGACGGCGAAACGGATGAGCGCGGGTAATCGGCTCCGCTAGAAGTGCTCGTTGAGGCGGGAGAACGGATCCACCGTGTGGAAGCCTGGGCGCCGCTCCGGCAGCTCACGCATTTCCAGTCCCCAGGTCATGGGGTGCGGCACCAGCACCGCGTTCAACCCCGCGTGCAGTGCGGGCCAGATATCCGAACGTGGTGAGTTGCCGATCATCCAGGTCCGCGAGACATCCAGTCCGCGCTCGGTGACGAACCGTTCGTAGGCGGCGGTGTCCTTCTCCGGCACCACCGTGGTGTCGGAGAACAGCTCGCCCAGTCCGGACATCTTGATCTTGCCGGTCTGCTCGTCGGCCTCGCCCTTGGTGAGCAGGTAGAGGTCGTGCCGTAGTGACAGTTCCCGCAGCGTTTCCTCGACACCGTCGATCAGCTCGACCCGTTGTTCCCGGATCGGCGCGCAGGCCCTGCGCAGTTCGGCGTGATCCGCCTCGGAAGCCTCTCCCCCACGCAGGTGCCGCAGGCAGTCCAGCAGGCTGCGCTCGAAGCTGTCCACCCCGTAGCCGTGAATCCGGCAGTTGATCCGCTCGATCTCGTCCAGCTGTTCCCGCACCTGTCGCCGGGACAGCTCGGGATGCGCCAAGTGGTCGATGAACACTTCCACCGCGCGTTCGAACAGCACGTTGTTCTCCCACAACGTGTCGTCAGCGTCGAAGATCAGGTTCTCGGCCAACGTTTCCCTCCGTGTGACGACGGCGAACCGGCTCGTACTCATCGGACCGGTTTCGGGTCGTACCGAAGGCTAACGTCTGGTACGGCCGTACCAGTACCGCCACGTGCAGCAGCGCGAGCGGTGGGAGGTCGGCGACATTCCCCGAGGGCACCGTCGCACCCGGTGGCAGCCAACCCCGTGACAGCCAACCCCGTGACAGGCAACCCCGTGGCAGGCAACCCGGTGACCGGGAGGATCGGTGACCGGGAAGGCCTCCGGGTGTGGAGCTGTCCGGTCACCGGGCCTCGGTCGGGTGGGCGAGTCGGGTAGGGATCAGAGGTTTTCCCGCAGCTGCCGCAGCTCGTCGAGCTCGGTGGTGCGGGAGTCCAGGATCGCCGTGGCGATCGACTTCATCTCCTCGTTCGAGCCCTTGTCGATCTCGGTGCGGGCCATCTCGACCACGGCCTCGTGGTGGTCGATCATCGACTTGAGCCACAGCGAGTCGAAACTGCCCTGCTGGACCTCCTCGAGCTCGGTGAGCTCGCTGGAGACGTCGGTTCCAGGCATCTGCGAGTCCTCGCCCGTGCCGACTTCCCCGGGCGTGACCTCGCCCTCGCCGCGTTCCCGCAACCAGCTCCTGATCTCCTCGAGCCGCGGGCCGTGCTGCTGTTCGAGCTGCTCGGCGAACTCCACGACCTGGTCGTCCGGCGAGTTCTTGATCGCCACTTCCAGCAGCTGCGTCTCCGACTCGTGATGGGCGACCATCTGCTCGGCGAACTCCAGGTCGGTGTTGACCCGCGTCGTCTCGTCGCCGCTGCCGGAGTCCTCGGCGGGCATGATCGCGCTCGGTGGCGGCGGAGTGCCCGCGCCCGGCTGCATGTCGCTCGGTTCTTCGTAGTTCGGCGAGCAGCCGGTCAGTGCCAGGACCGCGGCCCCAAGGACGCCGATGATCGTGCTCTTGCGCACCGTTTCCTCGCCTCCGGAAATACCGATCCTTCCCCGGGCGGGTCGGGTGCTGTGTACAACCGACACGCCTGCGGAGCCTTCAACCCGCTGGGTCCAGCGGCCCGCCTGACCGAACAGGCGACCACGTGCCAGCTTAAGGGGTGCCTTCAGGGTGATCCGTACAGGTGGTCCCCCGAGGGGCGCTGCGCTTGTTCCCCGAGGGGTGCTGCGCTCCGCCACGGGCTTCCCGCGGGCGCGTTCGTCGTCCCGGCGGCCACTCGTCACTGTCGCGTGGATCTCACCTTCGGTGTCCTCGGCGAGGGTGATGAATAGAGTGACTACAGCCCGGACGTAGCGGAGTTGAGCGCCGGGACTAATATCCGCAGATGGCAGTCATCGAATCGATCATCGGGGAGCGAGTCGAACCGATATCGGTTGCGACGCTGCCATCAGGGTTAACCGGCCCGAACGGGCCGGCGGTCCCGTGGTCGGGGCCGACAACGTCTTCGAGGCAGTGCAGGAGGCACCGTGACGGCCGTCGCGCCAGAGCCGATCACTTCGCGCCCCTATCCGGTGCGCAACACGTCCAAGGGATCCACACTGCTGGGACTGCTGCGTACCACCGATCCCAAGCAGATCGGCATCCTCTATCTGGTCACCTCGATGGGATTCTTCCTGGTCGGTGGCCTGATGGCCATGCTGATCCGTGGTGAGCTCGCGGTCCCGGGGATGCAGTTCCTGTCGCAGGAGCAGTACAACCAGCTGTTCACCATGCACGGCACGATCATGCTGCTGTTGTACGCCACGCCGATCCTGTTCGGGTTCGCCAACTACATCCTGCCGCTGCAGATCGGCGCGCCGGATGTGGCCTTTCCCAGGCTGAACTCGTTCTCCTACTGGCTCTACCTGTTCGGTGGGCTGACCGTGATCAGCGGTTTCCTCGCGCCGGGCGGTGCCGCCGACTTCGGCTGGTTCGCCTACACCCCGCTGTCCGACCCCGTGCACTCCCCCGGTATCGGTGCCGACCTGTGGATCACCGGTCTGCTCGTCTCCGGCCTGGGCACGATCCTCGGTGGCGTCAACATGGTCACTTCGGTGGTCTGCATGCGCGCGCCCGGCATGACGATGTGGCGGATGCCGATCTTCACGTGGAACATCCTGGTCACCAGCGTGCTGATCCTGATGGCGTTCCCGATCCTGACCGCCGCGCTGTTCGGGCTGCTGGCCGACCGGCACCTCGGTGCCCACGTGTTCGACCCGGCCAACGGCGGGGTGATCCTCTGGCAGCACCTGTTCTGGTTCTTCGGTCACCCCGAGGTCTACATCGTCGCGCTGCCGTTCTTCGGGATCGTCACCGAGATCTTCCCGGTGTTCTCCCGCAAGCCGCTGTTCGGCTACACCGGCCTGATCTACGCGACGCTGGGTATCGCCGCGCTGTCGGTGGTCGTCTGGGCCCACCACATGTACGCGACCGGCGCGGTGCTGCTGCCGTTCTTCGCCTTCACCACGTTCCTGATCGCGGTACCCACCGGTATGAAGTTCTTCAACTGGATCGGCACCATGTGGCGCGGGCAGATCACCTTCGAGACACCGATGATCTTCTCGATCGGCTTCCTGGTGACCTTCCTGTTCGGCGGGCTGACCGGTGTGCTGCTGGCCGCGCCGCCGATCGACTTCCACGTCTCGGACACCTACTTCGTGGTGGCGCACTTCCACTACGTGCTCTACGGCACGATCGTGTTCGCCACCTTCGCGGGCATCTACTTCTGGTTCCCCAAGATGACCGGCCGGATGATGGACGAACGGCTGGGCAAGGTGCACTTCTGGCTGACCTTCATCGGCTTCCACGCCACGTTCCTGGTGCAGCACTGGCTGGGCAACGAGGGGATGCCCCGGCGCTACGCCGACTACCTGCCGACCGACGGGTTCACCACGCTCAACGTGATCTCCAGCGCCGGGGCGTTCCTGCTGGGAGCCTCGATGCTGCCGTTCCTGTACAACGTGTTCAAGAGCTACCGGTACGGCGAACGCGCCAACGTCGACGACCCCTGGGGCCACGGCAACTCGCTGGAGTGGGCGACCTCCTGCCCGCCGCCGCGGCACAACTTCACCGAGCTGCCCCGGATCCGTTCCGAGCGTCCCGCCTTCGAGCTGCACTACCCGCACATGACAGATCGGATGCGGGTGGAGAGCCACGTCGGTCTCTCCGGCAAGCCGCTGGCCCACGCGGGTGCCTCCGGTGAGTCGGGCCACGGCGGCGACCCGGGCGAGGCCCGCAAGCTCGACGAGAAGTGATATTCGACCTAACGACACCCCGTGCGGGTGTGTCACGGTAATCCCGCTCGACGGGGAGCCCCGGCCGGTCGGCCCACCGATCGGTCCGGGGCTCTTATTGTTCGGAACCGGTTTCCGAACCCCGTAGGGTGGATCCCGGAGTCGAATATCGAGGGAGTGCCGTCAGTCGTGACCACGTCAAATCCCACCACCGTGCTGATGACCGTGACAGGCCGCGACAAGCCCGGGGTGACCTCGGTGTTGTTCGCCGCGCTGACCAGGCACGGAGTGGATGTGCTCGATGTCGAGCAGGTCGTGATCCGCGGGCGACTGGTTCTCGGTGTGCTCGTGGCGACCGAACACGATCCCGAGCAGTTGCAGGAATCCGTCGAACAGGCCATGGCCACCGTCGGCATGGTCGTCGAGGTCGAGATCGACGCCGAGGACGGCGAGGCCGACAAGCTCGGCTCCACTCACGTCGTCACCGTGCTCGGCCAGCCGGTCTCGGCGCGCAGCTTCTCCGAGGTGGCCCGCAAGCTCGCCGAGGTCGATGTCAACATCGATTCCATCCAGCGGGTGGCGGACTATCCGGTGACCGGGCTGCAGCTGCACGTCACCGCGGCCGAGACCGGCGAGCGAACCGACGAGATGCTCACCTCCGAGATGACCGACCTCTCCGTGGGGATCGGTGTCGACGTCGCTGTGGAGCGCACCGGGCTGGCCCGGCGCGCCAAGCGACTCGTGGTCTTCGACGTCGACTCCACGCTGGTGCAGGGTGAGGTCATCGAGATGCTCGCCGCGAAGGCGGGCCGCGAGGAGGAGGTCCGCAAGGTCACCGAGCAGGCCATGCGCGGCGAAGTGGACTTCTCCGAGTCGCTGCGTCGCAGGGTGGCTGTGCTGGAGGGGCTGCCCGCGTCGGTACTCGACGAGGTCGGCCGGGAACTGCAGCTGACCCCCGGCGCCCGCACCACCGTGCGTACCCTGCGGCGGCTCGGCTACCACACCGGTGTGGTCTCCGGCGGTTTCACCAGGATCATCGACCACCTGGTCGACGATCTGGGGCTGGACTTCAGTGCTGCCAACGACCTGGAAGTGGTGGACGGTAAACTCACCGGACGTGTCGTCGGCGAGATCGTCGACCGGGGCGGCAAGGCCAGCGCGCTGAAGCGGTTCGCGGAGTCCTACGACGTTCCGCTGTCGCAGTGCGTGGCGGTCGGTGACGGCGCCAACGACATGGACATGCTCGCCACGGCGGGGCTGGGTGTCGCGTTCAACGCCAAGCCCGCGCTGCGTGAGGTCGCCGACACCGCGCTGTCGCACCCGTTCCTCGATGCCGTGCTGTTCGTGCTCGGTGTCACCAGGGCCGAGGTCGAGGCCGCCGATGCCGAGGACGGATTCGTCGCGCGGGTTCCGTTGGAAACGTGAGGTGTACGACTCGATGCTGTCCAGCCGGGCGTGGCCCGTACGTCTGCCGCGGATTCTGCTCGGCGCGCTGGCGGTGATCGCCGTCGGCAGACAGTTCGCCGCGGACCTGGCGTTGCCGGACTTCTCGCCGGTGAACTTCTTCAGCTACTTCACCATCCTGAGCAACATCGCGGCGGGAGCACTGCTGATTCGTCTCGGGGCGGCTCCCGGCCGTGACGGCCGCGCCGTTCTCGAGTGGTTGCGCGGGGGCATGACCGTCTACATGGCCACGACGGGAACCGTCTTCGCGTTGCTGCTCGACGGCGGCGACTCGCTGCCCTGGGTGAACACTGTTATGCACCACGTCATGCCGGTGGTGATGTTCGTGGACTGGCTGTTGGTCCGGCCTCGCGCCCGGATCCGCTACACGAGCGCGTTCGCCTGGCTGACCTTTCCGCTGGTCTACGTCGTCTACTCGTTGGTGCGCGGTGCGGTGACGGGGTGGTTTCCCTATCCCTTCCTGCGTCCCGGCACGACGGGAGGCGTCGATGGGGTCGCGCTGTACCTGGTGGTCATGACGATCTGCATCGCCCTCGCCGCGATGCTGGTCGCCTGGCTGGGCAACATCCGGGTGCGGGAGCCGGAACCGGTCGAACTGCCGGAGGGACAATCGGTTCCGTGAGTGAGTACGCCGCGGTGCTTCGGCCGCTGACCGACCGCTACGCCTCCTGGCTGTCGATGCCCGCTCGTGCCACGGCCGACACCTCCGAGGAGGATCCCGACAACGTCGTGCTGCTGCCGGTGGTGCTGCGCATCGAGCGCGACACGCCGCCGGGCCGCACCGCGCTGCTCGAGGCCTCGGCCGCGGCCGCCGTGGCGGTGTGCCTCGATCAGCGCAGCGAGCCGGGTGGTCCGTGGCACGAGGCCGTCTCCGGCTGGGTCGACGGGCGGATCCGCAAGGTCACCCGGCGAGCCCGCGGTTCCCACTGGCGAGCCGTGTCGGAACTTCCCGGTATCACGGTCGATGTCGCGGGGGCCGAGGCGCGTGCGCTGCTGCCCGCCCGAGTGGCCGACATGCCGCGGGAACTGACCCGGTTGCAGATCTCCGGAAGCGACCTTCCCGCGGACGAACCGGGACCCGCCGGGGACGGGAGCCCGGTGCTGTGGTTGAACCCGCACGTCGACATGACGGCGGGGAAGGCGGCCGCCCAGGTCGGCCACGCCACCATGATCCTGGCCGCGTTGCTGCACGGGGACGCGGGCCGTTCCGACGCCGTCGGCGAGCACGCCGCGAGCGAACTGCACCGCTGGCACGAAGCCGGTTTCCCCTGCGCAGTCCGCACCCCGGACACCGACACCTGGCTGCGACTGCTGCCCGGTGACGGGCCCGCCGCTGCCTGGCGGGATCGCGGGGTGGCCGCCGTGCGGGACGCCGGATTCACCGAGATCGACCCTGGCACCGTGACCGTGCTGGCCCAGTGGCCGCGTGCGGCCGGAGCGGGGAGCTGAACGCGTTGCCGACCGCCGGGTGACCGGCGGTCGGCCCACGCTCAGTGCAGTACGCTTCCCACCTCGACGTGCGGCAGGTCGTGCCGGTAGGGCTGCGTGCCCTTGCCGCCGTCCACCGCCAGGGCGGTGCCGGTGATCCACTCGGCCTCGTCCGAGGCGAGGAAGGTTATGGCCCGGGCGACGTCCTCGGGAGTGCCTTCCCTGCCCAGGGGATACGAGGCGTCGACCTGTTCCTTCGGCAGTCGCTTCAGCTTCTCGGCGAACGCGGTGTCGACGAAGCCGGGGGCGACGCTGTTCACCCGCACCGCGGGGGCGAGCTGGTCGGCCAGGTGTTGCCGCAGTATTTCCAGCGCGCTCTTGGTCATCGAGTAACCGGCCAGCCGGACGTTGCCGAATGCGGCTATGGAGCTGAGCAGCACCACCGAACCGCCGTTGTCACGCATGCTGGTCCAATAGGCCAGCTTCGTGTACTCGAGCGCGCTCACCACGTTGAGGTCGTACTCCTTGCGCAGGACCTCGGGGTCGAGTTCGAGTACCGAGGCGTTTCTGGAAATGTTCGTCGCCGTCGTGTAGACGAGCACGTCCAGCTTTCCGAACTCTGTCGCCGCCGTCTCGACCGTGACCCGCCGTTCCTCGGCACGGCGAGCGTGCCCTACCACGGGGAGTACGGCGGTACCGGTTTCCTCCTTGATCAGTCGTGCCGCTTCGGAGAGCGTCTCCTCGTCCCGCCCCGTGATAGCGACGGAGCCACCCTCGGCCGCGATGTTCCTGGCCGCGGCGAACCCGATGCCTCGGGACGCTCCCACCACCAGTGCGCTCTTGTTCCTGAACCTTTCGTTCACCAGGCTCTCCTGCGATCGGAGAAGTTTCGGTAAGCGAAAGCTAGCGGTGAAGACTGATACGGGACTGACAGATCGTTGACATCGCCCCCGACGCCGCAGCGAGAACGGCGATTCGTCCGGAACCAGGCTGCCCCGAGCGGGTGAGTGCTACCCCCGCCGGGAACCGGGCACCCGGGTGACGTCACTTCCGTCCTCGTCCCCGACCCCACGAGCGGCCAGGGCCTCCCCGAGCTCGTCGGCGTGCCGCAGCGTGCGGATCAGGAAGGGAACGGCGAACGCCGCGACCGAACGGTTCGCGCCGCGCGCCCGCTGGGCCTCACGGGTCTGCCGCGCGATCACCGACAGCGCTCCCACGGCCTGGATGGTCAGCCCCACCAGCAGTCCCAACATCTCCGGGCGCACCCCCACCCGGCGCAGCGGGGACGCCGCTCGCTCGATCGCCGCCACCAGGTCGTCGACCCTCGTGGTGAGCGTGAACAGATTGGCCGCCCCGATGGCCACCAGCAATCGCAGACACACCACCACCGCGCTCTCCACCCCCAGCAGCCACCACTGCAACGCGAAAACGACACCCAGCAGCACCAGCACCGTGCGCATGGTGCGCAGCACCAGACCGGGGCTGATCCGTGCCACGGCGTACCCGGCGCAGACCACCCCGGTGAACCCGGTGAGCTGCCACGGGCGGTCGAACACCACGACCAGGGCCGCGAACACCAGCAATCCGAGGAACTTCCATCCCGCGGGCAGTCGGTGCAGCGGGCTTCGGCCGGGCTGGTAAAGCCCGATCACATGGCTCATGCCGCCAGCTCCCGGTAGTACCGCAGCGCCGCTCGGGGCTCGTCGTCGGCGACCACACGTCCCCCGTCGAGCACCACCACCCGGTCGAAATCGTCGAGAAGTTCCAGATCGTGAGTCACCAGCACGATCTGCTGTTCGAGACCGCGCAGCCGTTCGACGAACCGGCGCTTGTTGCGCAGGTCCAGCAACGTGGTGGGCTCGTCGCAGACCAGCACGTCGGGCTCCAGCACCAGCATCGCGCACAGCGCGAGCAGCTGTTTCTGCCCACCGGAGAGCTGCTGGGCCGGATGGTCGGCATAACCCGCCAGGCCGTGCTCGGCCAGCGCCTCGGCCGCCCTGCGCTCCCGCTCCGCCTTGGAGAGCCCCTTCCCACGCAGCGAGAAGGCGACGTCCTCACCCGCCGTGGGCATGACTATCTGCGAATCCGGGTTGGTGAACACGAACCCCACCCGGCTGCGTACGCGGTTGCCCGCTTTCGCGGGATCCGACCCGTCCACCAGTACCCGCCCACTGCTCGGCAGCACCAGCCCGTTGATCATCCGGGCGAGGGTGGACTTGCCCGACCCGTTGGCCCCGACGAAGGCCACCCTGCGCTCGTCCAGCCGCAACCGGACGTCGTCGAGCACCGTGTGCTCGCCGTAGGAATGACCGACCCCGTCGAACTCGATCAACCGATCCTCCGCATCCCCGGATCGCCCCGCGACCCGCTACTCAACGAACCAGTTCCCACATCGTGGCGATCCCCAGACCGCCACCGGAGGACAGCGCGGCCATGCCCAACGATTCTCCGTGGTGCAGCATCCGGTGGAACAGCCGCACCACCAGCACCGCACCGGAGGCCGCCCAGGGATGGCCGAGCGCGATCGCACCGCCCTCCGGACTCACCAGCCGCTCGTCCAGCCCCACGGCGTCCAGGCACGCCAGCACCTGCCCCGCGAACGCCTCGGTGAACTCCACCACCTCCGGAATGCGCCGCTGCCGCCGCAGCACGGCGTCCATAGCGGGAACCGCCGCTGTGCCCAGCCGGTTCGGGTCGGTGCCCACGACCTCCGCGTCCAACAGCCGCAACCCCGGCAGCCCGCGCTCGCGCCGCAGGCGCTCGCTGGTCACCGCCACCATCGCGGCTCCGTCGGCGATGCCGCAGGAGTTCGCGGCCGTGGCCGTGCCGCCGCTGGTGAAGGCCGGTGGGAAGCGGGCGAGTCGTCGGACGTCGAACCCGGTACGCGGCCGCTCGTCGTGCCGAACGCCGGTTACACCGACCAGCTCGGCGTCGAACCGCCCGGCCTCCCGCGCCGCCGAGGCACGCCGGTGGCTACGCGCGGCGAACTCGTCCTGCCGCTGCCGCGTGACACCCGCCTCGGCCGCGACCAGATCGGCCGCGGGCCCCATATCGGGATCGCCGACGTCCGGCGGCGCGAACGGCGCCCGGGTGTAGAACCGGGGAGGATCGGTGGCGTCGCGCGGTCGCCAGGCACGCCAGGGCGCGGTCGAGGCGCTCTCCGCGCCGCCCGCCAGGTAGTGCTCTCCGACGCCGGCCGAAACCAGCCGGGCGGCGGTCACGATTGTGCTCAACCCGGAGGCGCACTGCCGGTCCACCGTCATTCCGGGGGTCTCCGGACCGAGCCCGGCGCGCAGCGCGGCCACGCGTGCCGGGTTGCCGCCGGGACCGCGGGTGTTTCCCAGCAGCACCTCGTCGACCCGCTCGAAGCCTGCGTCGTCGAACACCGCCGAGGTGATCGCTCCCGCCAGCCGGTCGAGTTCGACGTCGCGCAGCGAGCCACCAGCGGTACCGATCGGACTGCGGCGCGCGGCGACCACCACCGGGGCCGGCGGATCGGGGACAGCAGTGCTCATCGCTGCACCTCGGGGCGTAGCTCCCCGGAGGCCAACCACTCGCGCACCGTGCCGCGCGCGGGTTTCCCGGTGTGGGTGCGCGGCAGCTCGTCCACCGAGAGCCAGCGTCGGGGCCGCTGTGCGTTGCCGAGCGAGTCCCGCGCCAGTCTGCGCAGTCCGGCGAAGTCCACAGCGCCCGCCGACTCGGGTTCGATCACGGCGGTGACCAGCGAACCGAAGCGGGGATGCGGGGTGGGGGCCACCACCACGTCGAACACCCCGGGCGCGGTGCGCAACACGTTCTCCACCTCCTCCGCGGTGACGAGCCTGCCGCCGGTTTCGATCGTCGTCGATCCCCTGCCCAGCACCCGGAAACCGTCCCGGTGCGATCCCGTCGCGAGATCCCCGACGGTGTGGAAACCCGGTTCGACGGCGCGTAGCACGCCCGACTCCAGGCAGCCGCTGAAGCTCAACGGGGAGCGAACCCACAGCGTGCCGGGATCGGTGCCGTCGCTGGTCGTATCGGTCGAATCGCCGATCCGCACCTCGACGTGCTCGGCCGGGTGCAGCAACCCGTCCGCGCCGCGCAGCGCCACCACGGAGTGCTCGGCCGAGCCGTAGTACTCCACGAGTTCGCAGTCGGGCAGCAGCTCGCCCAGCCGTCGCCGGAGCCCCTCGTCGGGTCTCGCCCCGCCGCACACGAACCTCCGCACCCGGCACGCGGCGAGCAGCCGCGGCTCGCGCTCCAGCACCGCCAGCAGCGCGGCCAGCATCGAGGGCACCAGGTGCACGGCGGTGGCCCTGGTGCAGGCCTCGGCGGTCTCCTCGACGGACCAGCGCCGTGACAGCTCCACCTCACAGCCGAGGTGCATCGCGTGCAGTGCGCCGAACAGGAACAGCGAGGAACTCGGCGGGCCGGGGAGCAGCACCGTGTCCCCTCCGGTGATCCCGACGTCGAAAGCCTCGAAGCTGTGCCACCAGGAACGCCGGGTGCGTGCCAGCACTCGCGCACGGCCGGTGCTGCCCGAGGTGGTGGGCAGGTAGAACAGGCTCGCGTCGTCGCCGTGCGGCAGGACCGTCCCGGTCGACTCGGGGAGGGGGCCGCCCGCGACCACGTCCGGTGCTGCCTCGCGCAGCACACCGGTTCGTTCGGTGCCGCTCCACCCCGGATCGGCCAGCAGCGTGGCCGCTCCCAGCAGATCGGCGCCCAGCAGCCGGGCCAGCCCGATCGTCGGATCCCGATCGGCTTCGACGAGCACGCGGCTGTTCGGCCCGGCGCCCGCCGCCGCCAGCTCGATCGCGGCCGCGTGCGCGCCGCGGACCAGTTCCGCGCCCGTGAGCTCTCCTTCCGGGGAGCGAACGGTGCGCGGGGTGCCGCCCGCGAGGATCGGTGGCAGGGCCGGGCCGGGGTTCGACTCCGAGCTGTCGGGACGGCGCCGCGGCGGTGGCGGTGTCGAGGGCAGCGGCGGTGTCGGGGACGTCATCGGGCCGCGCGTCCCCGGCGGGGTGTGGCGTTCGGGAAGGCGCGGTACACCGCCACTGCCACCAGCGAGACCAGCACGACCTTGGCGAGATCGCCGGGCACGTAGACGAGCATGGCGACGGCTGCCGCGCGCAGGCCCCCCATGGCAGCGGCCATGACGGGCAGGCCGATCAGGTAGTCCACGGCGATGCCCGCCAGGTTGGCCAGCAGCAGCACCGGCAGCGTGGGCCTGCGGGCGAGGAACACGATCAGCCCCACCACGAGCGCCGAGGCGATCCAGCCGAGCAGGAAGCCACCGCTGGGGGTGAAGAATTGGGCGATTCCGCCGCGCCCGCCGGACAGCAGCGGAAGGCCGAGCGCCACCAGCCCCAGGAACAGCGCCACCGAGGCCACGCCGCGGCGAGCGCCCAGCAGGCTGCCGCACAGCAGCGGCCCCGTGTTCTGCAGCACGATCGGCACCGCCGAGCCCGCGAGGTAGATGCCGGGGAAGGTGCCCAGCACGGCGGTGAACGCGGCGAACACCACGATCCGGGCCAGATCGGCCGCGGGCCGGCCGCGTTGTTCGGAGACGGGGCTCGGGGAGGCGGACCGCGAGGGGGCGGAGTCGGACACGCTGCTCTCCTGTGCGAACGATCGGGAAACGGCTCACTCGAACGGGGATGGTTGGCCCCCTGTTCCGGTGAGACTTCCGCCGATCGGCTGACGGAAGCGGCGCAAACCTAACCGGCTCCGACCCGATTACAGAAAAGATCGCCTCACGTTGTGGGGTTCCCACAACCGGGGCGGTGTGGATTCCGCGTGAAATCGATGAGCTCAGTTGTGAAGCGGAACACAAGAGGTCCCCCTGTGTCGGTTCCGTCTGGTTTACGAAGCCCCACAGAGGAAATCCGGAGGGTGTCCCGAAAAGTGCCCGGCACCCCGGCTGTGGGGCGTGCCCCGGCCGTGGGTAGGTGGGACGTGATCCGAAAGGTGGCGCCGTGCTTTCGATGTTGCGCAGATACGGAATGGACTCGGACAAGATGTTCGGTGCGGGGATGGCCTCGATACTCCTCGCGATCACCTCCTGGGGGGCCTCACGCGGGCTGCGAGGGGAGAACCTGGCGCGAGCGGACAGGTGGGGAATTTTCATCGGGGAGTGGGCCCCCACGTTCTTCGCGCTCGGTGCGGCCATGCGGCTGGAGGAGTACACGCACCCGGAGGTGCCCGAGCAGTCCGAACGCCAGCACGAACGTGACAGGAGCTTTTCCGAGGTCGGCAGGTGAACGAGCCCGGTGGCGGAGTTCGGACGCCGGACTCCGCCACGGGAGAGCGCGGGTACGGGCTCGTCGCCCAACGACCCCCTGATCAGCCCGCGGCCTCGTCCAGGCGCCGAAGTGCCCCGCGCACCACCTCGGGGTTCTCGGTGTTCCAGAACGGCGGCAGCGAGGCGCGCAGGAACCCGCCGTAGCGTGCCGTGCTCAACCGGGGATCCAGTATCGCGATGACCCCGCGGTCGGCCGCCGAGCGCAGCAGTCTGCCGGCACCCTGCGCGAGCAGCAGCGCGGCGTGCGTTCCCGCCACCGTGATGAAACCGTTGCCCCCGCGCGCCGAGATCGCCTGTTGCCGAGCCGAGGCGAGCGGATCGTCCGGTCGGGGGAACGGAATGCGGTCCATCACCACCAGCTGCAACGACTGGCCGGGAACGTCCACGCCCTGCCACAGTGACAACGTGCCGAACAGGCTGGTCGCCGGATCCTCGGCGAACGAGCCGACCAGCTGCGAGGTGCTGTCCTCCCCTTGGCACAGCACCGGAGTGGACAGTCGTTCCCGCAGCTGTTCACTGGCCTGCCGAGCGGCGCGCATCGACGAGAACAGTCCCAGGGTGCGCCCACCGGCCGCGGTCACCAGCTCCGTGAGCTCGTCCAGATAGGCATCCGGGAGCCCGTCACGCCCGGGTTTCGGCAGGTGCCGCGCCACGTAGAGGATGCCGCTGCGCGGGTAGTCGAACGGTGATCCCACGTCGAGCCCCACCCAACTCGGTTCCGAGTCGTCAGAGGGCGGCTCCTGCGCGGTCGCGGTGTCGGTGGCCGGTTTCGCCTCCCGCTGCGGCGGCAGACCCCACTGCGAGGCCAACGTGTCGAACGAACCCCCCAGCGCCAGCGTGGCCGAGGTCAGCACCGTGGTGCGCTGCCCGAACAGCCGCTCCCGCAGCAGCCCGCCCACACCCAGCGGTGCCACCTGCAACGAGGGCGGCCGGTTGTTCTCCGCGCTGATCCAGATCACGTCGCGTCGATCCTGCTCCGGCTCCTCGAACCCGTCCAACAGCCGGATCGCCGTGTCCTGGATCTCCTGGGTCGGTGCCAGCGCCAGCTTGCGTGCGCTGCCCGATTCCACGTCCTCGCGCTGTTCGGGCCCCAGCGCGTTCACGCAGGCCGACGCCGCGTCGCGGATCCCGGACAGCGCGGCGGACAGTTGGTGGGACGGTTCGCCCACCCGACCGGGCTCGAGCTCGCCCAGTACGAATTCGAGTCCCTCACCGGCCTCGTTGAGCCGATCCGCGATCTCCTCCTCCACGGCGCGACCGCACTTGCGGGCCGCCTGCTTGATCGCGTTGCCCGACAACTCGCCACCCGCCGCGGTGGTCACCCGGTCGACCAGGTCGTGCGCCTCGTCCACGACCACCATGTCGTGCTCCGGTAGCACCGGGCGATCGTCGAGCGCGTCGATGGCCAGCAACGCGTGGTTGGTGACCACGATGTCGGCGCGTCCGGCCTCGTTGCGCGCCTGCTCCGCGAAGCAGTCCGAGCCCACCGGGCAGCGGTGCGCGCCGAGACATTCGTTGCCGGTGACCGAGACCTGCCGCCAGGCCCGTTCCGAGACGCCGGGCACGAGTTCGTCGCGATCCCCGGTCTCGGTGTCCGAGGCCCAGTCGTGCACCCGTCGTACCTCGCGCTCCAACGAGGACGCGGCGAAGGCGTCGAAGAGTGCCCCCTCGTCCGGCTCGTCGGGGGCGTTGCCGTGTATCCGGTTCAGGCACAGGTAGTTGCGCCTGCCCTTGAGGATCGCGAACGTGGGCCTTCGCCCCAGTGAGTCCGCGAGCGCGTCCGCCAGTCGGGGCAGGTCACGATCCACCAGCTGACGCTGCAGCGCGATCGTCGCGGTGGAAACCACCACGGTGGTGTGCGCGGTGACGGCGTGCCGGATGGCGGGAACCAGATAGGCGAGCGACTTTCCCGTGCCGGTGCCCGCCTGTACCGCGAGGTGCTCGCCGGACTCGATCGCGTTGCCGACTGCCTCGGCCATCGCGGTCTGGCCGTCCCGCTCGCTGCCGCCGACGGCCGCCACCGCGACGGAGAGCAATGTGGACAGATCGGCGGGTTCGACGTCGGTCCGGATCCCGGCAGCAGCCGTCCCCGTGCCTTTCGTCGTTCCACCGCTTTTCCCCGTACCGGAGCCTTTTCCGGCCTGTCGCTCCGCACCGCTCGATGTCGGTCCGGTCCCGTCCGCGCCCGATCCGCTCGTGAGGTCTCGCCGCGGTGGTTCATCGGCCGATCCCGCGGTGCGGGTGTCGGAAGTCGGTTCCGAGCTCCTCGTCAACTCCGGGGGCAACTCCTCGGTGCCGTCGGGCTCGAAAACGTCGGGAACGGACCAGTTCGGAACGGATGCTGGCACGTTCACCGACGTTACCGCAGCGCGTCACGGGCATCGCATCCCTCCGCCCGCGCGGGGCCGTCGTTCGGTGTCCGTCCACGGGGCGCCACCGGCGATCGCCGTTCGACCGGGCCCTGAGTCGTGCCGAGTCCCCCCCCGGGGCTCCGGGCACTACCCGCCGCGAACCACGGGCTCCCCCGTCAGCTCGACCCCGGCCTCGCGAAGCCGCCGCAGCGCCTCGTGCACGGTCCCCGCCGCGACCCCGGCCGTCAGATCCAACATCACCCGGGTGTCGAACCCGGCGCCGGCCGAGTCCAGCGCGGTGGCACGCACGCAGTGGTCGGTGGCCAGCCCGACCACGTCGACCTCCCGCACGTCCCGCGCGGCCAGCCAGTCCGCCAGGCCGTTGCCCTCGAAACCGGAGTAGCCGTGGCTGTACTGCCCCTTGGAGAACACCGCACCGATCGGAGCCACGTCCAGTTCGGGGTGGAACGCGGCCCCCGGAGTCGCCGCCACGCAGTGCACCGGCCAGGAGGTCACGAAGTCGGGCTCGTCCGAAAAGTGCTCGCCCGGGTCGATGTGGTAGTCCCGAGTCGCCACCACGTGATCGTGGTCCGACTCCGCCAGCAGCCGGGAGATCGCGGCCGCCGTTTCCGCGCCACCCTCGACCGCCAGCGCGCCGCCCTCGCAGAAGTCGTTCTGCACGTCGACGACGATCAACGCCTTGGCCATTTCCCGTACCTCCAACACCACGTCACATCAACAGCCCTGTCGCACCGTTCGTTCGGGGGCGCTCACCCCGGACGGATCAGAAATTCTCGAACACCGTGGGAATCGCGGGTTCGCCCGCCGAGAGCTTGAGTCCTTCCCAGGGCAGGCTCACCAGCGCGTGCCGCAGTCGTTGCCTATTGTCCTCCAGCCCCGGGAGGTTCTCGACCCGCTCGCCCCCGCGGACCAACGGCAGCTGCATGAAGCGGTCGTGCGGCCCGGCCTCCGGGGGCTCGATGCCGGGGCCGTTGCGGTGCACCACCTCCTCCAGTGCCGTACCGGTGGGCTTGTGCCTGCGCAGCGCGTTCTTGCTCCCGCCGCGCGACTCCTTGTGCGAGCTGCGCTTGACCACCGGGCGGCCGTCCACCTCGGCCAGTTTGTAGACCATCCCGCAGGTGGGATGGCCGGAACCGGTCACCAGCGAGGTGCCGACCCCGTAGACGTCCACCGGTTCGGCACGCAACGAGGCGATGGCGAACTCGTCGAGGTCGCCGGACACCACGATCCGTGTTCCGGTGGCCCCCAGCGAATCGAGCTGCTCCCTGGCCTGCCTGGCCAGCACCCCCACGTCCCCGGAGTCGATGCGTACCGCGCCGAGGTCCGTTCCGGCCACCTCCACCGCGGTGTTGATCCCCTCGGTGATGTCGTAGGTGTCCACCAGCAGGGTGGTGTCCGCCCCCAGTGCGGCGACCTGTGACTCGAACGCGGCGCGCTCGTTGTCGTGCAGCATCGTGAACGAGTGCGCCGAGGTACCCGCCGTTGGAATCCCGTACCTGGCTCCGGCCAGCAGGTTCGACGTCGCGGTGAACCCGGCCAGGTAAGCGGCCCGCGCCGAGGCGACCGCCGACTCCTCGTGCGTGCGCCGGGATCCCATCTCGATGATGCGTCTGCCGTTGGCGGCCGAGGCCATGCGCGTGGCCGCCGCCACGACCGCACTGTCGTGGTTGAGGATCGACAGGACCACGGTCTCCAACAGCACCGCCTCGGCGAAGGTCCCGCGGACCGTCAACAGCGGTGATCCTGGGAAGTAGAGCTCGCCCTCCGGATAGCCGTCGATATCACCGGTGAACCGGAAGTTCGCCAGCCATTCCAGGGTGCGCCGGTCACAGACCCGGTCGCGTTCCAGGGCCTCCAGCACTCCTTCGTCGAACCGGAAGTTCTCCACCGCGTCGAGCAGCCGCCCCATCCCGCCGACCACCCCGTAGCGGCGGCCGTCCGGCAGGCGCCTGGTGAACACCTCGAACACGCAGTGGCGGTGTGCGGTGCCGTCGCGCAGGGCGCTGCTGAGCATGGTCAATTCGTAGTGGTCGGTGCGCAGCGCTGTACCGGCTGGATCGGTCATGTCCGCGAGATTACGTGTCGGCCGGAACCGCGTGGGCGGCAGTCGCCCGCCGGCATCGTGTGAGAATGGACGTATGACCACGCCCGCCGAAGTCGAAAGTGCGCAGGCCGAACCGGAGGAGGCCGCGAGCGAGGAACGGCCCTGGGTGGCCGTCGTGTGGAACGATCCGGTCAACCTCATGTCCTACGTGACCTACGTACTCCAGAAGATCTTCGGCTACAGCAAGGAGCACGCCACCAAGCTCATGCTGGATGTGCACAACAAGGGCCGGGCCGTGGTCTCATCCGGCTCCAAGGAAAAGGTGGAGGGCGACGTGGCGAAACTGCACGCCGCGGGGCTCTGGGCCACCATGCAGCACGACTCGTGAACGGGCAGCGAATCCAGTGCAGGATTGGACACGCGACAACGACAGGCTGGTGACCGAGTTCGAACCGAACGAGGCCGCGGTGATCCGGGGGCTCGTCGGTGAGATCAAGGACATGCTCACCGCCCGCGCCGACCAGGCGCCGCAGGACGAACTCGCCGAGCTGACCGGGATGCGTGCCGGGCCGAGCACACCCCCGGAGGAAGGTGTCCTCGCCAGGCTGCTGCCCGACTTCATCCGACCGGATCGGGACAGCTTCGAGCCGGAGGCCGAAAGCTCCGACACCGCCGGTGCGCTGCGCTCGCTGCACGAGCCCGAGCTGATCGAGCACAAGAGCGGGGTGGCCGCCACCGTGCTCGACACCTGCCCCGAGCGCGGCGGCAGGGTGTCGCTGACCGAGGACCAGGCCGACAGCTGGCTCTCGGCGCTCAACGACGTCCGCTTGGCCCTCGGTACCGCGCTCGGGGTCTCCGAGGAGGTCCCCGAGGATCCGCCCGAGGACCAGCTGCAACGCGAGCACTACTACGTCTACCAGTGGCTGACCTGGGTGCAGGAGAGCCTCATTCAGGCGCTCAGTTCCTGAGTGGTCGAGCCGGTCTACTCGGGCTCCGGCTCGGTATCGCCGGCCGAGTCGGCGCCTCCCCGGAACGGATATCGGGCGGTGCCGCGTGTCGTGACGCGTGGAGACCCGCCGTTCGCGGGGATGCTCGCGTTCGATCCCTTCGGTCGTCGAGGATGACGCACATGGTCGATTCGCTTCCCGGCGCGGGACCCAACAACGCGATCACCGACATAGCGGGCGTCACGGTCGGTCACCAGCGACGGTTGGACGAACGGTGGGCCACCGGCAGCACTGTGGTGCTCACGCCGGCCGGAGCCGCCGGTGCCGTGGACGTTCGCGGCGCCGGTCCGGGTACCCGGGAGACCGACGTGCTGGCTCCCGAGAACCTGGTGCGGCGGGTGCACGGGATCGTGCTCGGCGGCGGCAGTGCCTACGGGCTCTCGGCCGCCGACGGTGTGATGCGATGGCTGGCCGAACGCGGCCACGGCGTACCCGTCGGTCCCACCCCGCACGAGGTCGTGCCCGTGGTGCCCGCCGCGGTGCTGTTCGATCTGCCCATGAGCGACTGGGGCAGACGTCCCGACGCCACCTTCGGCTACGCCGCGTGCGAAGCGCGGACCACCGGCCATCCGGGTGCCGGGAACGTCGGTGCGGGCACTGGCGCTGTCGCGGGGGCGATCAAGGGTGGTCTCGGGACGGCGAGTTCGGTACTGGCGGACGGGACCAGGGTCGGTGCGCTGGTGGCGGTCAACTCCTCGGGGAGCGTGATAGACCCGGCGACCGGTCTGCCGTGGGCCGTCGACAGCGGTCTCGAAGGAGAGTTCGACCTGCCGCGGCCCTCGCCGGAAACCGTCAGCTCAGCGGCGCGGCGTACCGCCCGGTCCGACCGCGCGGGCAACGAGATCACTCCGCTCAACACCACGATCGGCGTCGTGGCCACCGACGCCGGTTTCGCCAAGTCCGATTGCCGCAGGATCGCGGTCGCGGCGCAGGACGGGCTGGCCAGGGCGATACGTCCGGCTCACGGCATGACCGACGGGGACACGGTGTTCGCGCTGGCCACCGGCGAGCGCACCACCCCCGCGGCGGGTGAGTCCCAGTGGTTGGCGGCGTTGGACGAGGTGTGCACGGCGGCGGCGCACGTGATGGCCCGGGCGATCGTGCACGCCGTTCTCGCGGCGGGATCGGTGGGTGCCGTGCCCTGTTACACGCGTCTCTACCATCCCGAACGGGAATGAATCATGGTCGAATGTCGTTTCGACCGATGAACGACCGGTCACCGGGTTCACATTATGGGACCACGGTGAATCACCCCGTAGGATGGTGGCTGTGCTGGTGATCCGACGCGACCTCGTGGATGCGATGGTTGCGCATGCTCGACGGGACCACCCGGATGAGGCGTGTGGTGTTGTGGCGGGACCCGAGGGGTCGGACCGCCCGGAACGAATGATCGAGATGCTCAACGCCGAACGTTCGCCGACGTTCTACAGGTTCGACTCCACCGAGCAACTGCGGGTCTGGCGAGCGATGGACGCCGCCGACGAGGAGCCGGTGGTCATCTACCACTCGCACACCGCGACCGAGGCGTACCCCTCGCGGACCGATGTTTCGTACGCCTCGGAACCCAACGCGCACTACGTGCTCGTGTCCACCAGGGACCCGCACGAATACGAGCTGCGCTCCTACCGCATCGTCGACGGCGTCGTCACCGAGGAGCCGGTGGAGGTCGTCGAGTCCTACATGTTCGCCCACACCGGCGGCGACGACATCCCCGACCTAGGCTGAGTCCCCGCGTCGTGCGGTCACGCACGGTGCGGCTGTCGGGTGGATTTGCGAAATTTCGTGTAGTAGGAGGTTGCGCCATGGCAGTCAAAGTTTCGATCCCGACGATCCTGCGTAGTCACACCGACGGGCAGAAGTCGGTGCAGGCCGACGGAGGCACCGTCGCGGAGGTGATCAACGATCTGGACTCGCGGCACAGCGGTCTGAAGGATCGGCTGGTCAAGGACGGTGGACTGCACCGCTTCGTCAACGTCTACGTCAACGACGAGGACGTCCGGTTCGTGGGTGGTCTGGAGGCCACCGTCAGCGACGGTGACAGCCTGACGATCCTGCCGGCCGTCGCCGGTGGCATGCGCTGAAGCATTCACCTCTCGGGGAGGAGGTAGACGTGGCTCGCTACGACTCGTTGCTCGACACCCTGGGCGACACCCCGCTGGTGGGGCTTCCCGCTCTCTCGCCCGCACCCGACGTGCGGCTGTGGGCGAAGCTGGAGGACCGCAACCCGACGGGATCCGTCAAGGACAGGCCCGCACTGGCGATGATCGAGGCCGCGGAGAAGGAAGGCACCCTCACCCAGGGTTGCACCATTCTCGAGCCCACATCCGGCAACACCGGCATCTCGCTGGCCATGGCCGCTTCGCTGAAGGGCTACGGGCTGGTGTGCGTCATGCCGGAGAACACCTCCGAGGAACGCAGGCAGATCCTGCAGGCCTACGGAGCACGGATCGTCTCCTCCCCGGCCGAAGGTGGTTCCAACCAGGCCGTCGCCGTGGCGAAACAACTCGCGGAGCAGAACCCGGACTGGGTGATGCTCTACCAGTACGGCAACTCGGCCAACGCCGAGGCCCACTACCGGGGGACCGGTCCCGAGATCCTGCGTGACCTGCCCGGCGTGACCCACTTCGTGGCCGGACTGGGCACCACGGGAACGCTGGTGGGCGTCGGCCGTTATCTGCACGAACAGAACCCCGGGACCCAGGTCGTCGCCGCCGAACCGCGCTACGGCGAGCTGGTTTACGGACTTCGCAACCTGGACGAGGGATTCGTCCCCGAGCTCTACGACGCCGACGTGCTCAATCGGCGGTTCTCCGTCGGTTCCTACGACGCGCTGCGCCGTACCCGGCAGCTACTGGAGTCCGAGGGGATCTTCGCGGGGATCTCCACCGGCGCGGTGCTGCACGCGGCGTTGACCGTGGGCGAGCGAGCCGTCGCGACGGGGGAGTCCGCCGAGATCGTCTTCCTGATCGCCGACGCGGGCTGGAAGTACCTCTCCACCGGTGCCTACGGCGGCAGCCTGGACGAGGCGGCGCAGCGGCTGGACGGGCAGCTCTGGGCCTGATCGAAGTTTTCCGGTTCGGGGTCGCGTGGGTGGTCGTTTCGGTGCGGGGAGCGCCGAAACGACGGGTTCTCCCGATCGGTTTCAACGGATGGGTGTCACGGTTGAGGCGGTTCCCGAGCTGGTGGGCCCGCTTCGGCTCGGCGTAGGCTCGGCGGTGTGAGTTCATCGCCCGGAGGACCGAGCCGAGCACCCAAACCACGCGTGGTACCGCGGCGCCCAGCCCGCGCGGCGCTGATCATGCTGGGCATCGTCGCCCTGCTGTACCTGCTGGAACTGATCGATCAGCTGTTCTTCCAGACCGGTGTCATGAGTCGGCGCGTCACCGGCCTGGACACGAACGGCATCCAGCCCCGTGAGCTCGACGGCCTGGACGGGATCGTCTGGTCGCCGTTCCTGCACCTCGGATTCGAGCACTTGGTGTTGAACACCGTTCCGCTGCTGGTGCTCGGCTGGCTGTGCATGGCGGGCGGAACGCGTCAGTTCGTCGCGGTGACCGTGGTGGTGCTGCTGGTCGGCGGGTTGGGCACCTGGCTGACCGGGCAGGACGGAACCACCCACCTCGGCGCCTCCGGCATCGCCTTCGGTTGGCTGCTCTTCCTGCTCGTGCGGGGGTTCTTCAACCGCAGCGCGGGCCAGATCCTCGTGGCGGTGGTGTTGTTCTTCTACTGGGGCGGCATGTTGTGGGGAGTGCTCCCCGGCGGACAGCCGAACGTCTCCTGGCAGGCGCACCTGTTCGGCGCGCTGGGCGGTGTGCTGGCGGCCTGGCTGGTCCGGCGCGGTGACCGGAAGCATCCGGCACGGGGCGTGCGACGCGACGATCCGACGGGCGGACTCGGATCGTGACCCAAGCACCGATCGGGATCTTCGACTCCGGCGTGGGCGGTCTGACCGTCGCCCGCGCGATCATGGACCGGCTGCCCGACGAGCGGCTGCGCTACGTGGGCGACACCGCCAACGCCCCCTACGGTCCCCTGCCGCTCCGCCGGGTGCGGGAGCACGCGTTGTCGGTGGCCGACTCCCTCGTCGAAGAGGGCGTGAAGATGCTGGTCATCGCCTGCAACACCGCCTCGTCGGCCTGTCTGCGCGATGCGAGGGAGCGCTACGACGTACCGGTCGTGGAGGTGGTGCTGCCCGCCGCGCGACAGGCCGCCGCCACCACCCGAAACGGCAGGGTGGGCGTGATCGGCACCAGCGCCACCGTCAGGTCCCGTGCCTACGAGGACGCCTTCGCCGCCGTTCCGGACGTGACGCCGTACCCGGTCGCCTGCCCGCGGTTGGTGAACTTCGTGGAGCGGGGAACCACCTCGGGGCGTCAGATCCTGGGACTGCTGCAGAGCTACCTGGAGCCGCTGCAGCGGGTCGACGTCGACACCCTCGTCCTCGGCTGCACACACTATCCGCTGTTGAGCGGGGTGCTGCGGATCGTGTTGGGGGAGCAGGTGACGCTGGTCTCCAGCGCCGAGGAGAGCGCCCGGGAGGTCGCACGCGTGCTGACCGAGCGTGATTCGCTGGCCCGACCGGCCGATCCCACCGCGACACCCGATCACGAGTTCCGGGCGACCGGATCACCCGAGCCGTTCGCCAAACTCGCCAGGCGTTTTCTCGGGCCTTCCGTCACATCCGATGTTGTGTTGCCTCCGGACGTGTCACGCTCGACCGCGTGAAGCTGACGATTCTCGGATGCTCCGGCAGCATTCCCGGACCCGACGCGCCCGCCTCGGGGTATCTGGTGGAGTCCGGCGACACCAGGATTCTGCTCGACCTGGGTAACGGCACGCTCGGCACGTTGCAGCGCTTCGTCGATCCGTTCACGCCGGATGCCTTGCTGCTGTCACACCTGCACCCGGACCACTGCGCCGACTTCGGGGCGCTGACCGTGCTGCGCCGCTACCACCCCGCGCCGCCGTACGATCCGGTCGAGCGGAAGCTGACCGTCCACGCCCCGGCGGAGGCCCCGGAGCGACTCGCCGCGCTGTACGCGCCGAACGCCGCCGAACGAGCCGGTGCCGACCTCTCCGACGTCTTCGACTTCGCACCGATGCCCGAGACCCCGCTGCGGTTGGGGCCGTTCGAGATCACCGCCTTCCCCGTGCACCACGTGTGCCCCAGCTGGGGGTTCCGGATCGCGGCCGAGGGGCGTGTGCTGGCCTACACCGCCGACACGGGCCCGTGCGAGGAGCTCACCGAGCTGGCCCGCGACGCCGATGTGCTGCTGGCCGAGGCGTCCTGGCCGGACTCGCCCGATCGTCCCGACGGCCTGCACCTTTCCGGCAAGCAGGCCGCCGAGCTGGCCAACGGCGCCTCGGCGCGGCGGCTGCTGCTCACCCACCTGCAGCCCTGGTGCGACGCCGCCGCGATCCTGGCCGAGGCGCGCGAACACACCGCCGTTCCCACCGAGCTGGTCACCACCGCCGCCCGGTACACGGTCTGAACGCGTGCGGCGGAACCCGTCGAGTCGGTCCTCACCGGTGGGTCGGCACCTGGTGGCGCCACGGTTCCGGCGGGCGGTCGGGAGTCCCGGTGCCGGAGTCGTCCCAGGTGCCCACCTTGGGCCCATCGGGTGAGTGGAATACTGCGGGCGCCAGTGTTCGTGACCGTTCCGAGTGGAGGATCTCCGTGCCGATCACCGCCGTGTGGCCGATCGAGTCGCCCGAGGACGCCAACAGCGGCGACGGGGTCACGCTGACCGAACCCGACGAGGTCGACGGGCTGCTCGCCAGGTTGGCGGAGCCGAACGCGGGGGTCGCCACGGTCTGGCACGAGTCCCGCGAGCTGGCCGACGAGGACGAGGGGATGCCCGACCACGACGTCTGCGTGGCGGTGCGGGACGGTTACGGCTACCTGAGCTACATCGACGTGGAGCACGACCTCGCCGTTCCGGAGGGCGATCCCGCCGCACCGGCACTGCACGGTGGTGACGTCGAGTTCCCCGAGGGGAGCGGGGTGTCGTTGGACACGCTGGCCGAAGCGCTGCGGGAGTTCCTGCGCACCGCGCGGCGACCCGAGGCCGTGACCTGGCGCGCCCTCGAGGAGTGAGGGGCCTCCTCCGAGCGGCCCACGCCGTCCGCGATCGCGGGGTGAGAACCCGCTGTTCCTTCGAGCGGAACCGCCGCCTTCCGGGGGGCACGGGAGGACGTTCTAGGGTGGGTGTGTGGCAAGAGCTGATGGCAGGAGCGACGAAGCGCTCCGGGACGTACGTATCACCCGCGGGTATCAGGACTGGCCTGCCGGATCGGTGCTGGTCGAATTCGGACGTACGCGGGTGCTGTGTGCGGCCAGCGTGCAGGAGGGTGTGCCGCGCTGGCGTGCCGGTTCGGGTCTCGGTTGGGTGACGGCGGAGTACGCGATGCTTCCCTCGGCCACCAACACGCGCGGGGTACGCGAGTCGGTCAAGGGCAAGATCGGGGGACGTACCCACGAGATCAGCAGGCTGGTGGGGCGATCGCTGCGCAGCTGCATAGACATGAGCGCGCTCGGTGAGAACACCATCACACTGGACTGCGACGTCATCCAGGCCGACGGCGGCACCCGCACCGCCGCGATCACCGGTGCCTACGTCGCGCTGGCCGACTCCGTCACGTGGTTGCGCGCCGCCAAACGCCTCTCCGACCCCAAGCCGCTCTCCTGCGCGGTTTCGGCGGTCAGCGTCGGTGTGGTCGACGGGAAGGTACGGCTGGACCTGCCCTACGAGGAGGACTCCCGCGCCGAGGTCGACATGAACGTCGTCGCCACCGACCACGGAACCTTCGTGGAGGTGCAGGGAACCGGCGAGGGCGCCACGTTCCCCAAGTCCACTCTGGACAAGATGCTGGACATGGCGCTGGCGGGCTCGACACGGCTGTGCGAGCTGCAGGCCGAGGCGCTGGCCGAGCCGTATCCGGGCAAACTGCCGGGGAGTGCCGCATGAGCGAGCTGCTGCTCGCCACCCGCAACGCCGCGAAGCTGGCCGAACTGCGGCGGATTCTCGACGACGCCGGGGTGGCCGGGCTGCACGTGATCGGCCTCGACGACGTGCCCGAGTTCCCGGAGGCCCCCGAGACCGGGGCCACCTTCGAGGCCAACGCGGTGGCCAAGGCGGTCGACGCGGCGCGCGCCACCGGGCTTCCCGCCGTGGCCGACGACTCCGGTCTGGCGGTGGACGCGCTCAACGGGATGCCCGGTGTGCTCTCGGCGCGCTGGGCCGGTGGGCACGGGGACGATCGGGCCAATCTGGATCTGGTGCTGGCCCAGCTCGGCGACGTGCCGGACGAGCGCCGTGGTGCGGCGTTCGTCGCGGCGGCCGCGTTGGTGACGCCGGAGGGTTCGGAGACCGTGGTGCGCGGCACCTGGCCCGGTCACCTGATCCGCGAACCACGCGGTTCCAACGGTTTCGGTTACGACCCGATCTTCGTGCCGGAGGGGGAGAGCCGCACCTCGGCCGAGCTCTCCGCCGCGGAGAAGGACGCGGACTCGCACCGGGGCAGGGCGCTGCGCGAGCTGCTGCCGTACCTGCGGCAGTTGGTCTCGTAGCGGCCGGTTCCTTGGCCGTTCGAGTGAATCGCCCGATGAAACCTGAACGGCCCAGGAGTGCCGAGTGTCTCCCCGTGCTGAGGAGGGCGGGGCGGAACGGCTAGGTTTCCGGCGTGCTTCCCGAATGGCTCGAACTGTCGTTGCTGGTGCTCGTCGGTTTCCTCTCCGGCGGTGTCAACGCCGTGGCGGGCGGCGGATCCCTGCTGGTCTTTCCCGCACTGCTCGGAACCGGGCTGTCCCCGCTGGCCGCCAACGTGACCAACGCGGTGGCGCAGGGGCCGGGATTCATCGGTGCGGCGCTCGGCCAGCGGCGTGATCTGGCTCGCAACGGCAGCAGGCTGCTGCCGACCTCGATCGCGGCAGTGCTCGGCTCGGTGGGTGGTTGCGCCCTGCTGCTCACCCTGCCCGGATCGGTGTTCGACGCGGTGGTCCCGGCGCTGGTGGGGCTGTCGGCGGTACTCATGGCGTTCCAGAACCGCATCCGCGCCTGGCTGGGAAACCCCGATCAGCACGGCCCCGATCGGACGGTGCTGCTAACCGCCGGGATCCTGCTCGCCTCGGTCTACGGTGGTTACTTCGGCGGCGCCCGCAGCGTGATCCTGGTGGTCGTCCTGGTACTGACCGCCAATGCCGAGCTCAGGATCCTCAACGCGGCCAAGAACTGGCTGAGCCTGCTCGGCAGCCTCGTCACGCTGGTGATCTACGCACTGCTCGCACCGGTGGACTGGGCCGCGGTACTGACACTGATCCCCAGCACGCTGCTGGGCGGCTATCTGGGCGGAAAGGTAGCGCGGCGGCTTCCCCCCACCCTGTTGCGGTGGCTCGTGGTCGTCATCGCGGCCGCCGTGGCCGTCTACCTCGCGGTGGATCAGTCATGAGTGCTGTCGACTCGATTCCCGTGCTGTGCGCTCGGCGGCAGCGCCGTGGGCGCGGCGATTTCGCGGGAGATCGACGCTGTCCGGATCGGGGAGACTGCCCGAACCGGGGAGACCGCCCGGATCCGGCGTGTGTCGGGCCCGCGCCGGGAACGGGCCCCACCTCGTCGGTTCGACCGAGTCGCTTCCGACGGGGTCACGGTTGGAAGCGGTCCTCCTCGTGTCCGACCGCCCGCAGCGGTCCGGCACGCCGGGATCGCCGCACCGTGAGGTTCCCCGTCAGACTCCGATCTCGCGCCGCAGTCGGTCGACGTGCCCGGTGGCCTTGACGTTGTACAACGCCTGCGCCACCTTGCCCTCCGGATCGACCACGAACGTCGAGCGGATCACGCCCTGCACGGTCTTGCCGTAGTTCTGCTTCTCGCCGTAGGCGCCCCACTCGGTCATGACCTCGTGGTCCGGGTCGGAGAGCAGCGGGAAGGTCAGTCCTTCGGCGTCGCGGAACTCGGCCAGCTTGGCCGGTTTGTCGGGCGAGATCCCCAGCACCGCGAATCCGGCGCCCTCCAGCTCGGCGAGGCTGTCCCGGAAGTCGCAGGCCTCCTTGGTGCACCCGGGGGTACCGGCGGCCGGGTAGAAGTACACGACCACCGATTTCCCGCGGTAATCGGAGAGCGTCACGGAGTTGTCATCGGCATCGGACAGGGTGAAGTCGGGGGCGGCATCGCCCGTCGAGAGTTTCGCTGTCATGCCCCGACGCTAGCCGATGCCGTCCGGCTACGGACGCGGTGTCGTTGTGGAGGAGACCGCCGGCGACGTCGATTCCGCCGTCGGTTGTTCGGAACGGAACACATCGGCGTTGGCCATGATGGCGCCGAACCAGAGTCCGGCGACCGCCGAAGCGGTCACCGCGATAGCGGACAGGGTGTAACCGCGGACGTTCACCACTTTCCTTTCCCGTGATCATCTTGTTGGGTCGCCGATGAGATCGCACGAGAGGTGGACACCGTTACTTGTGTCCCTCGAATGGGTGAGTGCGCGGTGTGGGAGCCCGGGTGCCGGTGCTCTCGAGTTGCGTCCGGTCAACCGGACGGTGAGGCTCGCTGACTGGAGCCCGTACCGCGGTGCCGCCGGTCGTGGGACACCCGTCGGGCGCTGTTATCCCCGTAGGTCTCGTTGGAGCAGTCATGCCGACAGTGGCCGATCAGTTCGTCGAGGTGCTCGTCGAGGCCGGTGTCCGACGGATCTACGGCATCGTGGGAGACAGTCTCAACCCGATCGTCGACGCGGTGCGACGCACCGACGGCATCGAGTGGGTCCACGTGCGCCACGAGGAGAGCGCCGCGTTCGCCGCGGCTGCCGAAGCGCAGCTCACCGGCGGATTGGCAGTCTGCGCGGGCAGCTGCGGTCCCGGCAACCTGCACCTGATCAACGGGCTGTTCGACGCGCATCGCAGCGGCGCCCCCGTACTGGCTCTCGCCTCGCAGATCCCCTCGGCCCAGATCGGCACCGGTTTCTTCCAGGAAACCCACCCGGAACGGATGTTCAACGAGTGCAGCCATCTCTGCGAGGTGCTCTCCCAGCCGGAGCAGATGCCCAGGCTGCTGCGCAGCGCGTTGCAGACGGCGGCGGGCAGTCGGGGTGTCTCGGTGCTGGTGCTGCCCGGTGACGTGGCGCAGCGCACGGCGGTCAACCCGGTCCGCCAGGGAACCGTGCACTGCCAACCGCCGACCGTGGTCCCGCCCGAGTCCCAGCTGCGCGAGTTGGCCCGCGCGCTCAACTCGGCGGAGCGGGTCATGCTCTTCTGCGGTGCCGGAACCCGCCACGCGCACGACGAGGTGATGCGACTGGCCGAGACGGTCAAATCACCGGTGGGGCACGCGCTGCGCGGCAAGGAGTGGATCCAGTACGACAACCCGTACGACGTCGGGATGAGCGGGCTGCTCGGTTACGGAGCCTGCCACGAGGCCATGCACCGTGCCGACCTCGTGGTGCTGCTCGGAACCGACTTCCCCTACGACGACTTCCTGCCGCAGGCCAACACCGTGCAGGTCGACATCGAACCCGCGCACCTCGCCCGCCGCACCGTGCTGGACGTCGCCGTCCAGGGCGACGTCGCCGAGACCATCCGGGCGGTGCTGCCGCACCTCGACACCAAGACCGACAGGTCCTTCCTGGACCAGATGCTGCGCGAACACGCCGACACGCTGGAACGCGTGGTGGACGCCTACACCAGGGACGTCGACAAGCGGGTTCCCATCCACCCCGAGTACGTCACCGACGTGCTCGACGACCTCGCGGACGAGGACGCTGTGTTCACAGTGGACACAGGTATGTGCAACGTCTGGTCCGCCCGCTACGTCACCCCAAACGGCCGACGCAGGATGCTCGGTTCGTTCATCCACGGCTCGATGGCCAACGCGCTGCCGCACGCGATCGGGGCGCAACTGGCCGACGGGAACCGGCAGGTCGTCGCCATGTCCGGTGACGGCGGGCTGTCCATGTTGCTCGGAGAACTGCTGACCCTGCGTACGCTGCAGCTGCCCGTGAAAGTGGTGCTGTTCAACAACTCCTCGCTGGGCATGGTGAAGCTGGAGATGCTCGTGGACGGCATGCCCGACTTCGGCACCGACCACGACCCGGTGGACTTCGCCGCGTTGGTCAGCGCGCTCGGGATGTACTCCGTGCGAGTGCGGCGTCCCGAGGAGGTCAGGGTGGCGCTGCGGGACGCGCTGTCGCACCCGGGGCCCGCCGTGGTCGACGTGGTCACCGACCCCAACGCGCTGTCCATCCCGCCGCACATCACGGGCAGCCAGGTCAAGGGATTCGCGCTCGCCGTGAGCAGGACGGTGCTGGCAGGTGGTGTCGGAAAGATGGTCCGCCTGGCACGCAGCAACCTGCGCAACATCCCGAAACCCTGAGCGGATGTCACCCGTTCGGCCGGTCGGTCATCCCGCCGAATGATGCTGCCGGACTCCTCCGTTCGGAACCGTGTCGCCGAGTCGTTTGTGCAACAGTGTGGTGACGCTGCGAGGTCGGACGGAGCAGACTGGGGACATGACAGTGAGTCCGACGGTGCGGCGCCGCAGGTTGGCGGCCGAACTCCGCAGGCTGCGTGCCGCACGTGAAGTCACTCAGCAGCAGGCCGCGCGGTATCTCGGCTGTACTCAGGCGAAGATAGGTCGTTTCGAAACCGCCAAGCGCACTCCTACGGCGAGGGACGTCACCGCGTTGCTGGAGTTCTACGGTGTCGACGGAGCCGCACGGCAACGATTGCTCGAACTGACGCGGGACGCCCGCACGCGTGGTTGGTGGCAGTCCTACAGCGACGTCCTGCCCGAGTGGTACGAGAACTACATCGGGTTGGAGGCCGAGGCCGAGACGATCGAGACGTACGAGCCCGATGCCGTGCCGGGGCTGCTGCAGACCGAGGAGTACGCCCACGCCATCACCGAGGCGACCCTCATCGACGCCGATGAGCACGACATCCGGCGCAGGGCCGAGCTGCGGCTGCGGCGACAGCAACGACTCACCGGCGACGAACCGCTCCGGTTCTGGGCGGTGATCGGTGAGGCCGCGTTGCGCAGAAGGGCGGGTGGGGCACGAGTACTGCGCGAACAGCTCGAGCACCTGTTGCGCATGGCCGAGCACGAGCACATCACGTTGCAGGTCATGCCGCTGGACACCGACGCGCATCCCGCCCAGGTGGGGCCGTTCGTGATACTGCGCTACGCCGGTGACGCCGATCCCGATGTGGTGTACGTGGAGACACACGTCGGTGGGTGGTCCCTCGAAAGAGAGAACGAACTGTCGAACTATCAAGCCATGATGGATCATTTACGTGCACACGCCGCCGATCCGGAGGAATCGTCGCGCGTGATTCAGGCACGAATAGGGGAGTTGTAGATGAGCGAACTCTTGTCATGGCGCAGCAGCAGTCGGACTCAGGGGCAGGGGCAGTGTGTCGAGGTCGGTTTCGCGAACACCGCTGTGTGGGTGCGCGACAGCAAGAATCCGCCCGCGGGACAGCTCTCGGTGGGCATGCGGCAGTGGGTCTCGTTCCTGAGCATGCTCAAGGGTGAGTCCTGCCGGAACTGATCCCGTCCCGGTGAGGGATGATTCCCGCCCGGTGCGGCACGGTGCGGCGGTCTCCGTTCCGAGGTCACCGGTAACCACGGTTTTGTCCCGGGGTTCGTGTCGCGCGGGTGGGGTTCCGCGGCGTTTCGCGCGAAGAATCGCGCGTCGGCGGATGACGTGTCTTTCCGTGATTTCCGATCCGTCGGTACGGGTGAGTAATTTTCGTATCAGGGGGTCGTTTCGTTCCCGATCTCGGATGGGGAATCGTTCGGCGGGATCGTGGGCTCCCTGGCGGATTCCGAATTCTTTTCCAGAAAGGGTTCGAGCAGGCCCGGCACGCAGCGTTCGGCGAATGCCAGTCCCTGCTCCGCTCCCGCGTCGGGAACGTAGTAACAGCCGTCCCCCGCCGCGGTGGTGGCGCCCACGGTGAGCAGACCGGTAAGTCGTTGCACCGGCGACTGGCTGATGCGCCACCCGATGATTCCCTCGCGCTGCAGCAGCACGGTGCGCTTGACTCCGGTGCCGTAGCGCGTGACGAGGTACTCGTCGCTGTGACCGTGTCCCAGATTGCGGTAGGCGTCCCAGGCGAAAGCGGCCGCCGGGAAACCCGCCAACAGCGGCACCGACCAACTCCACCACGGGATCAACTCGGTGCGTGCCGCGGCCACCGCGAGCGCGACCGAGACCGCGACCACGGGAAGCAGTGCTCGTGTCAGTCGCCGCCGCAGCGCGGTACGCGGATGTGCACGCAGCGGACTCCCGCCCTCGAGCGAATCGGAGCGTTCCAGCACCCCTGCGGCGGTTCGCTCGGCGACCCCGCGCGGCGCGGGGGGAAGCAGCGCCTTGTTGTCCGATCGTCCCGACGTGGCGCCCTGCCCCAACCCGGTGGCCACGGCGGTGAGCCTGCTGCCACCGGCCCACCGCAGCAGCAGCGGCTCGGCCAGCTCCACCCCGCGCAGCCTGCGCCGTTCCAGCGAGACGGCGCGGGTCGTCAGCAGTCCCCGCCTCGTCCGGAGCGTGGTGTCGTTCTCCCTGGTGAGGCGGAAGCCCCACCACATCTCGACGGACAGTGCCAGCGCCCCCAGCAGGCCACCGAGCAGCACCGTCACCACGGCCGAGACGACCACCAACCACACGGGGACGTGGCTCCACACCGACATCGCCTTGTCGGAGAACCAATCGGTCGCGGTGTCGGAGGCCCAGAGCGCGCGGAACACGTCGCTGAGGGTGCTCATCGCCGAGCCGACGGCGGCCCAGGTGACCAGCAGCAGTGAAGCGGTCAGGGTGCTGTAGAGGTACCAGCTCGGGCGCATCCGAGCCAGTTCCGCGCCGGTCTCCCCCTCGACGGTCCCGGGGCGGCCGGGGCCGAAGGGCTCGGTTCCGGATCCGCCGGTCCCGCTCCCGCTCGCCGGGCCGGTTCGGGGCCGCAGCAACAGCTCACGCAGCTGCTCCGCCCTGGCCGTGGGCAGCGCGTCCAGTTTGACGTCGCTGTCGCTTATGGACTGCCTGCCGGTGCCGATCTTGACCACCGAGATCCCCAGCATCCGGTGTACCACGGGTGCGGTCAGATCGACACTGCGAATGCGTTCGCGCGGGATGGAACTGAAACTCCGCGAGATGTTGCCCTGACGCAGCTCGAACCGTTCGTCCGTGACCCGGAACCGGGTGAAGTACCAGTGCAGCCAGGATCCCAGCGTGGTGAGCAGGACGACGGTCAGCCAGACACCCGCCGTGCCCAACGCGCGCAAGGAGCTGTCGCGGGAAAGCGCCATCACCCCCACCACCGGAAACATCGGCGCGATGACCAGCACTGTCGAGGCGAGAATCGCTTTCGGATCGAGTCGTTGCCAGGCCTCGAACGAATCCGGTGCCCCCGGTCGGGTGCCGGTGGGGGATTCGCCACCGGGCTGCTCGTCACTGGGCTGCTCGGTAGCGGAGTATTCGGCGGATGGTTCACTCAAGTGGCATCACCCGGAGTGGCCTGCGTGGTTCTGGTGAGCCGCTCCGCGAGCTCCGCGGCCACGTCCCGCTCCAGTCCGTCGATGCTCAGCGGTCCAGCAGCGGACGCGGTGGTGACGGTGACGCTGGAGAGCCCGAGCGCGCGTTGCAGCGGTCCCCGTGCGGTGTCCACGGTCTGGATCCGCGACATCGGGGCCACCCGCCATTCCCTGCTCACCCAGCCCGCGGCGGTGTACACGGCCGAATCGGTGGTTTCCCAGCGGTGCACGCGGTAGCGCCACCAGGGCATCACCGCGACGTAGCCGATCCCGAACACCCCGCACACGATCAGGGCGATCACCAACCACTCGCGGACCGCGGGCAGCCACCAGGCCGCTCCGCCGAGTGCCAGCAGGAGCACCGCCACTCGGGAGACGGCCTGGCAGCTCCACCAGAGCACGGCCCTGCGGGCGACCCGGTGTCGCGGTGGCCGCAGCCGCACACCGCCCTCGGTGCCGCCGACGTCGATCATCGCCACCTCCGTGCAGCTTGTGGTCCCCCTCATTCTGGCAGGGGAGTTTCCCGCCGCGGTGGGGTGACCGTTCCGACACCGACACGGTGCTCGGAGCGAGACGTCTCGGTCGACATCGGCACACCCACGGCGAATCAGCCGTTCGAGGTCGGTACGGACTCCAGGAACTCGGCGAGCTCGCGCACCGCCGAGGGGTTGCGCGGCCCCTCCACCAGAGCCGCGTAGGGCAGGTCGATGAACCGTTCCCGCCGCACTGCCTCCAGCTGGGAAAGCGCGGGATGACCGCGGAGGAAGTCGGTCTTGTCCCGTACGCTCTTGCTCCCGTAGTCGTTGATCAGGATCACGTCCGGATCGGCGCGCAGCACGGTTTCCCAGCTCACCGAGACCCAGCTGTCGTCGAGATCGGCGAAGACGTTCCTGCCGCCCGCCTTGTTGATGATCTGATCGGCCGCCCCGCCGTTACCGGAGGTGAAGGGCTCGCTCTGCCCCGAGTCGTAGAGGAACACCGTGGGACGCTCCTCCTCGGCCGAGTCGGGGCCTGCCCGCTCGATGGTGCTCTTGTACTCGGAGACGAGCTTCTCGGCCCGTTCCGGCACGCCGAACAGCTCGCCGAGGTTGCGGATGTCGGTGTAGAGCGCCTCCAGCGGAGGCATGATGCCCCGTTTGTCGGTGCCATCGACCCGGCAGGACTCGCTGAGCACGTAGGATTCGATCCCCTCGGACCTCAGCCGTTTCGGGGTGAGGCGTTCCGACTCGCCGAATCCGTAGTTCCACCCGGCGAAGACCATGTCCGCGTCCGCCTTGCGGATCTGTTCCATCCCCATTTCCTCGGACAGGTGCGTGACCTGTTCGAACTGCTTTTTCCACGGGGAGCTCGCCGCGCCACGCCGCTGTCCGTCGGACAGGAAGTACCCGGCCATCCGGTCCTCCAACCCGAGCGCGAACATGATCTCGGTGATCGCGATGTCGTTGGTGACCACCCTCTCCGGCGGGGTTTCGTAAGTGTGCTCCCGCTCGCAGTTGGTCAGCGTCACCGGGAACCGTTCCGGCACGTCCCCGGAGGACTCCGATGCCACTTCCGCCCCGCAGCCGCCGAGCAGCAACGCGCTCGTGAACAGCAGCGCCGCACTCCGAACCGTCGACTTTCGGTACTTGCCCATTCCTCGTGTCCCCTCGAATCGTTGTCGGGTCGAACCGGTTCCAGGTCGAACCGGTGTCGGGCCCGGTCTCTCGGGCTCGGTCGTCCTCAGGTGCCAGTGGTTTCGGCGGGCGCGAACAGCAGCTGCGGAACTCTCGTCTCCGGGTGTTCGACCACGTGCACCCGGACTCCGAAAACCGCGCCGACGGTTTCGGGGGTCAGTACTTCGCCGGGAGGCCCACCAGCCACGACACGTCCCCGTCGCAGCACGTGGACGTGGTCGCACCAGGCAGCCGCCAGGTTCAGGTCGTGCAGCGCCGTCAGTGTCGTGATGCCCAGCCGACGCACCAGCGAGAGCACCTCCAGCTGGTGGCGAATGTCGAGATGATTGGTGGGCTCGTCCAGCACCAGCAGTTCCGGCCGCTGAACCAGTGCCCGCGCGATGAGCACCCGCTGCTTCTCCCCGCCCGACAGCGAGAGGACGCCTCGCTCCGCCAGGTGCAGGCAGTCCACCGCGCGCAGCGCTTCGATCGGTCCGTAACCGTTCGGTTCCAGGGTGGACTCGCGGTGCGGGGTTCGCCCCATCTCGACGACCTCGGTGACGGTGAAGTCGAATTCGGACCGCGACTCCTGGGTCAGCGCCGCGGTCAGTCGAGCGCTCTCGCGCAACGACATGGCGACCAGGTTCCGACCGCCGAGCCGGATGCTGCCCCGATCGGGGCGCAGCGTGCGGTAGACACAGCGCAGCGTGCTGGACTTGCCGCTGCCGTTGGGACCGACCAGGCCGACGAGCCCACCCGAGGGCACCCGCAGGTCCACGTCCTCTACGATCCGCTTACCAGCGGCGGAAACGGCCACCTCTCGCAGTTCCAGATCCATCAGCGGCCTCCCAACGTGGCGCCGCGGCGGCGCAACAACAGCAGGAAGCAGGGCACACCGATCGCCGCCGTGATCACACCGAGCGGCAGCTGCTCCGGAGCGGCGACGGTTCGTGCCAGCACATCGGTCCACACCAGGAACACCGCGCCCGCCAACGGGGCCAGCGGCAGTACTCGCCGGTGGTCGGCGCCGACGAGCAGCCGGACCAGGTGCGGCAACATCAGGCCGACGAAGCCGACCGCGCCGCTGACCGCGACCAGTACACCGGTGACGGCAGCGGCGAGTACGAACAGCTCGCGGCGGAACTTCGCGGGATCGACTCCCAGCGTCGTGGCCGTCTCGTCACCCATCGCCAGTGCGTTGAGCCGGTTGCCGGAAAGCAGCAGGTAGCCGATTCCACAGCAGACGACCACTGCGGCCACGGGCAGCGAACGCCACGTAACACCGCCGAGGCTGCCCAACAGCCAGAACATCACGGACTTGGCCGCGTTGCCGTTCGGCGACTGGAAGATCAGCAGGGTGGTCACGGCGGAGAAGCCGTAGGACATCGCCGTGCCGGTCAGGATCAGCCGCAGCGGGGTCAACCCGTCCGCGGTACGGGCGATCAGGTACACCAGCGCCGTCGCTCCCAACGCACCGAGGAACGCCGCGGTGGAAAGTGCGTACAGTCCGAGAGCCCCCAGGATTCCGTAGAGCGCGACGGCGCTGGCGCCCACCGAGGCACCCGAGGAGATACCGAGCACGAACGGGTCCGCCAGCGCGTTGCGCACCATCGCCTGGGTCGCCACTCCGACGGTGCTCAGCCCGGCACCGACAACCGCGGCGAGCAGCACGCGGGGAAGCCGGACGTCCCAGATGATGTAGTAGAGCCCCGAGTCCTCGGCCGGGACGACTCCACCGCGCAGCGCCTGGTACAGCAGCTCGACGGTCTTGCCGAACGGGATACCGGTCGGCCCCAGGGCCACGCCGCAGATCACCGAGACCAACAGTCCGGCACCGAACAGCGTGCAAAACAGCGGTAGCCGGGCTCGTCCGGGGCGGTTTTCCGACTTCGTCCGTTCGGATCCATCCTCGGGGAAGTTGTCGTCGGCACTGTCGTTCGGCCGTGTCGTCGAGTCCGAAGCGGCTCGCTCGACGGTGCTCGTGTCGTTCATCGCCGGTGCGCACCCGTCGGAACCGGTTCGCGGTTCCGTGACAGGGGAAGAGCGCGTGGTCGCATCGGAGGTGAAGCTTTGTCGCACAACGGGAGGTGCCTTTCGTTCGCGGTCGAGGACCGCGCGGGGGCACCACGCGCACGGGGTCACCGCCTCGGGGCGGCTGTGCCGGTGCTCCCTCCCGCGATCCTCGACGGTCGTGGAGCTTCGCCCACCGCGGCGCGTGCCGGGGGGCTCTCATCGGCAGCGACGGGTTCTCGGGCTTGCTCGAACGAGCTCACCGTTGCGGGTCAGCGCCGGATTCGCACCGGACTTCCCCCGACCACTGCCGGTTTCGTTGTCCGGACAATCCTCGGGGGATAGATCAGCTGTGTCCACGTGTTGTGTGAGTGCCCACAAACCGGGAAACGCTCCGGGAAGCGTCACCGGACCGGTCGCGGGCGGAAAAGAAGCACAGCGGAACCGCGGGAGAGTGAGGCCGGCGGGACTCGAACCCGCACTGGCTAGGACCTAAACCTAGTGCCTCTGCCAATTGGGCTACGGCCCCTCACGAGTCAGGATACCGATCCACACCGCCACGTGACGGGCAGGTCCCGTCCGACCGTTCCGCGACACGGGCAGCTCCACCACCCGTTGGTGCTGTGGTGTGATCTACGGTGTGCACAGCCAGAGTGCCCGAGCCGGGAGTCCCGCTCCCCGGGCGCGCGTACGCTCACCCGATGCCGAGACCCCGGCGAGTACGAGGAGGACAGGTGGCCCGCGATCCCGACGCCATCCAGCGCGACATCGAAAAGGCTCGTGAGGCGCTCGCAGCTTCGCTGGACGAGCTGGAAACCAAGGCCAACCCCACTCGCGCCGTCGAGGTGGGCAAAGCCACCGTGCGGGAGAAACTGGAGGACCCCCGGATCCGCTACGCGTTGATCGGTGCGGGCGCGCTGACGGCGGTTCTGGTGCTGCGCAAGTTGCTGCGCTGAAGCTCCCTGCCGAGGCAAGCCGGCCGCGGTCCGACCGGCTTGCGGGCACGGCGGGACCGGCGGTTCGACGTCGCGAGGCGCCGGCCCACGCGCCGGTAGCCGAACGGGTGGCTCGTTCCGCGAGGAAGACTAAGGACTCCGGTGCAGCAGTGGCAGCAGTGCCTCGCGCAACAGTCGATCCACGAAGGGCTGATCCAGTGGTTCCCCGGTCAGCATCAACCGGTGGATCAACGCGGCCCCGGCGAGCTCCACCACGGTGTCCACCGGGGCGTGCTCGCTCGTCTCACCCCGTTCGACGCCGCGGTCGATGATGCTGCGCAGCACGTCGCGCTGCGGCAGCAGGAAGGAGTCCCGGAAGGCGGCGGCGAGCTCCGGCTCGTGCGGCAGCTCGCCGACGAGTGCCTGCGCGCCCTTGCCGACCGGGCCGCTGAGGAACTCCGCGAACGCGCTGAGGAACTCGCGCAGATCGCTTTCCATCGAGCCGTTGTCCGGTTGCGGAATGTTCCGTCGCGCCAGCTGGGTGCAGGTGTCGATGACCAGTTCGAGTTTGGACTCCCAGCGGCGGTAGATGGTGGCTTTGCCCGCCCGCGCCTGCGCTGCCACCGCGTCCATGGTCAACGCGCGGTAGCCGACCTCGGCCAGCACCTCGAGGGCGGCGTCGCGCAGCGCGGCGTCGCGGGTGGCGTCACGCGGTCTGCCCCGCGACGGGGTGGCTCCCGCGTCCTGGGCGCGGCTGCCACCCACGGGATGCTCGGCTTCCCAATCGTGGTCGATCGGTGTGTTCACGGGCCGTCATCCTAGTAGTAGGGCTTCGCCGGCCCGGCTCGCCGCCGTGGTGCACCGAGAACACCGGCCGGGTGACACCGATGAGCCTCGTCCGGTCCGAGCCCGACCATTCAGCCGGGATAGCCGCCGGGATGTTGCTGTGCCGCCGCGGCGGCCGCCTGCTGAGCGGCCGCACGGGTGGCCTCATCGGACAGTCCGTGCCGGGCCTGTAAGTAGGCGATGCTGAAGGCGAAACCGTCGCCGTCCAGTAAGTGGATGACCACGCGTCCGGCCGAATTGGGCGCCAGCTGCTCGATCAGCTGGTCCGCCTGGACCCTTGCCGCGATCAGTCCCGGCGCACGCGCGCTGCGCGATTCCCAGTCGGAAGAGACGTGCACCACCCAATCGTCCCCGTCGGGCAGGTAATTGGCTGTGATGTGCCCTTGAGCCATGATGCCTCCGCGTCCAGCATGCTCAATCATCGCCGTGAACTCGCGCGTTCCGGCCGAAGGGCGGCCGCATTGGGCGTGGATCGGCACGGTCACTCACGCGTGGTCATTGACTCTACGGGTTATCCCCCGTTCAGGTCTTCCGGGCGGTCGATATCGAAAGCCTCGGCGACGTCCTCACAAGCCACGAGCGCTACTTCGCGGGATCGCAGATAGTCCCGCGCTCCCCGGTCTCCCCGAGCGGCGTCGCGTACTCCGTCCCAGTGCAGCCTGCCCAACAGCACCGGATGGCCGCGCTCGCCGCGGTAACTCGCGGCCGCGAGCGCGTCCGGAGCGGCGTATTCCGACACCCGCCGCGCAGCGAATTCGGTAATTCCCGGCATGTCCACCGGAAGAATGAGAGCGCTCGTCACATCGGAATAGTGCTCCGAATCGCGTAGTGTCGCCAGTCCCGTACGCAACGACGAGCCCATTCCGCCGCGCCAGTCCGGATTGGTCACCGGCACCGAGTCGGCGAGCTCGGCGGTTTCCGTGATCCGCTCGGCCGCGGCGCCGAGCACCACGAGCACCGGTTCGCACCCCGCCGCGCGCAGGACGGACACGGCCCGCTCCACCAGCAGCGAGCCGTGATGGCGAACCAGCGCCTTGGGCATGCCGAACCTGCGGCCCTCGCCCGCCGCCAGCACCACGCCCGCCACCCGTTCAGGCAACGTGGATCGGTCCGCTGGTGTGCGTCAACGGGTGCGCACTGCCGTGGTTTCGCAGTGCCACGATCTCCGCCGCGATGGCGACCGCCGTTTCCTCGGGAGTCCGCCCGCCGAGGTCGAGCCCGATGGGAGCGCGCAGTCGTTCCAGCTCCGATGCGGTCAGCCCCGCCGCGCGCAACCGATCCACGCGATCGGCATGGGTGCGACGTGAGCCGAGCGCACCGACATAGCCCGCGGGACCACGCAGCGCCTCCCGGAGCACCGGTACGTCGAACTTCGCGTCGTGGGTGAGCACGCAGACAACGCTACGTCGATCCGTGGCGATCTCGGCCAGGTACTCGTGCGGCCAGCGCACCACCACCTCGTCCGCTTCCGGGAACCGTCGCCGCGTGGCGAACACCGGGCGGGCGTCGCACACCGTCACGTGATAACCGAGGAACTTGCCCACCCGTGCCAGCGCGGCGGCGTGGTCGATGGCACCGAACACCAGCATGCGCGGTGGGGTGTTCCACGACTCGACGAACACGGGGTGCTCGTGCCCACCGGGAACGCACAACTGTCCGATTCCGGAGGTGTTCCGGTCGAGCATCGCCCGGGCCTCGGCCACCACGGTCTCGTCCAGCTCGGCGTCACCGGTGCCGCCCACGTGCTCGTCGACTCCCACCGCCAGTGTCCGCCCGGTGTCGAGCACCCGCGCCACCGCGACGGGCAGACCACGCCGGGCCGAGCGCAGCGCCCAGGCCAGTGCCGCGCCCGTGCCGCCCGTTCCCGTCGCTGCCGAGTCGAATCCCGTGCCGGGCTCGACCGGATGCAGGTATACGTCCAGCTGTCCGCCGCAGGTGAGCCCCACCGCGAACGGGTCGTCCGGATCCGGGTCGAACGAGGTCCGCACCGGTTCACCGTCGGCCAGCGCTTCGAGGGCCAGCGAGTGCACCGCCCCCTCCACGCAGCCGCCCGAGAGGCTGCCCAGCACCGTCCCGTCGGCGTGCACCGCGGCGGTCGCACCCACGTCACGGGGCGCGCTGCCGCGCACTCCCACGATCGAGGCGATCACGAACCGTTCACCGGCTTCCAACCATCGCAGCAGTTCGTCGCCGATCTCGCGCATACCAGCCACCTCTCAAGCGGATCGAAAGCGGGCGAACCCGGCTCGAAGGACCTCGTCGAAGCCTCCGGCCGTGCCGACCTCGGTCACACCGACTCGGTCACACCGGCCTCGCCCGGCGGCGATTTCGCGCGAAATCGCCGCCGGCGGGGACCGGGGAATCCCGGCGCGTGCGCGGGTCCTCGCGAATGCTCAGGAGACGCCGAACACGGCCTTTACCCCCTCGATCCCGAAATAGATCGCGAAGATCAGTGACAGCACGCTGAGCAGCCAGCCGATCTCCTTGGCACGTCCCTTGCAGATCTTGATCGCGCAGTAGGAGATCAGTCCCGCACCCACGCCGTTGGTGATCGAGTAGGTGAACGGGATGATCGCCACGGTCAGAAACACCGGGATCACGAAGTCCTCGTCGTGCCACGGAATGTTGCGCACCTGCGCCATCATCATCCCGCCGACCAGGACCAGGGCGGGAGCCGCCGCCTGCGCCGGAACCACCGCGGCCAGCGGGGTGAACAGCATGGTGGCCGCGAACAGCACACCGGTCACCACGCTGGCCAGACCGGTACGGGCTCCCTCCGCCACTCCGGCCGCCGACTCCAGAAAGACCGTGTTCGGGGAGGAACCGGTGACACCGCCGCCCACCGCGCCGATGCCGTCGACCAGCAGGATGCGGCCCATCCCCTGAACCTTGCCCTCCGAGCTGGTCAGCCCGGCCTCACTGCTGACGCTGGTGATGGTGCCCATCGCGTCGAAGAAGCCCGACAGCACCAGTGTGAACAGGAACACCACGGCGGCGATCACGCCCGCGTTCACGAACCCGCCGAACAGGTCGATGTTGCCGAACAACCCGAAGTCGGGCGTGGCCACCAGGCTCGACGGCAGGTCGGGCGTGGTACGCCCCCACTGCTCGGCTGGCACGTCGAACACGGCGTTGACCAGGACCGACAGCAGCGTTCCGGTCACGATGCTGATCAGGATCGCACCGGGCACCTTCCGGGCGACCAGCACCACCATCAGCAGCAGGGTCAGGCAGAACAGTCCCAGCGGCCAACCGACCAGGTGCCCGCTCGGCCCCAGCTGTACCGGGACATCGGTGTTGGCCGCATCGGGCTGCCTGGTGACGAACCCGGCGCTGACCAGCCCCACCAGCGCGATGTAGAGACCGATACCCACCGTCAGCGCGGTCTTGAGCGCCGGCGGAATCGAGTTGATGATCCGTTCCCGTACCCCGCTGATCGCCATCAGCACGATGCACACACCTTCGAGCACCACCAGCCCCATGGCCTGTGCCCAGGTCATCTCCGGCGCGACCGTGAAGGCCACCACCGGTATCACACCGAGTCCGGCCGCCATCGCCAGCGGCGCGTTGCCGACCACACCCATCAGGACGGTCATCAGCCCGGCACACAGCGCCGTGGCGGTGGTGAGCTCGGTGTTGCTCAGACTCGCACCCGTGATGTCCTCGGAGGAACCGAGAATCAGCGGGTTGAGCAGGACGATGTAGGACATCGCCACGAATGTCGTGATCCCGCCCCGCACCTCGCGGGACATACTGGAACCGCGCCGGGTGATCCGGAAGTACCGGTCGATCGGTGAGCGCGGCTCGGGCTCGGGGGCCGGATCCGTGTCCGTCGAATCCGGTCTCAGCTGGGTCATGCGTCCTCCCATGCCGGTGGGCGCCCCCGGCCCGTGCCTTCGGCGGCGGCTTTCGGGCCGGACTGGTCCTCGGGCCGTGAACAGCACTGTGTCCGGCCCGATCAGGGGCGTTTGATGAGTTACGAATGTTTCGAGCACGGCGGTTGACGCCTTGCTGCGGGGGGCTGGAACGCGCACCGAGGCGCACTCCTCGCTCCGTACCCACGGCAGCGGTCGCGACCCGGTCGTCGCGAACCGCCGCCGCCGTGAAACGGCACCGACAGCGTAAACGGAGCCGTCAGTACTCGACGCGGTCGGCCTTGTTCTGCCAGGCGTCGAAGGGTTCGGTCCGGTTCGCGATGTCGAGGCGCCGTACCGGCGTCGGCCACACCGCGTCGGGATCGGTGAACAGTTCGTAGAAGGCCCGGTCGTCGAAGCCCGCGACCGCGGCGTCGTGGCGGTCGGCCGCGAAGCCGATCCGGTCCACCCTGCTCCACAGCGCGGAGGCCAGGCACATCGGGCACGGCTCGCACGAGGAGATCAGCACGCAGCCGTCCAGCCGGAAGCTGTTCAGGTTGCGACAGGCGTTGCGGATGGCGGTGACCTCGGCGTGGGCGGTGGGATCGAGATCGGTGGTCACCATGTTCGTGCCGGTCGCGACGATCTCCTCACCACGACCGATCACGGCACCGAACGGACCGCCGCCGTTCGCCACGCTGTCGGTGGCCAGCCGGATCGCTTCCCGCATCCACTCCTCGGCTCGTGACGGGAGTGCGTCCACGGTCTGCTGTGCGGACAAGACTGTTCCTTTCCTGGTGCGGACGGTTGGGGCGGACCCGAGTGGGTTCCGGCGCGGCGCGCGGAGCACGGATCGTTCGGAGGCGTCGCGCCGGTCTCCGCCCGGGTCCGCGGTAGAGGCGTCCCGAGCGGGCCCGTGGTTCGCCGGGGCCCGCTCGGGCGGCGACTCAGCCGATGACGTGCTCGGGACCGACCGGCACGTGGGTGAGCTCCTTACCGGTGGCAGCACGGATCGCGGCCACGATCGCGGGGGTGGAGGAGATCGTGGGTGGTTCCCCCACGCCTCGCACGCCGTACGGGGCGTTCGGATCGCCCCGCTCGATGACGTCGACGTTCATCGGCGGCATGTCGAGGATGGTCGGGATCAGGTAGTCGGTGAACGAGGGATTGCGGATCTTGCCCTCGCCGACCTGGATCTCCTCCATGACCGCGAGACCGAGTCCCTGCGCCGAGCCGCCCTGGATCTGCCCCACCACCGACTCGGGGTTGACCGCCTTGCCGACGTCCTGCGAGCAGTCCAACTGCACCACTTTGATCAGTCCCAGCTCCGTGTCCACGTCGACCACGGCACGGTGGGCCGAGAAGGCGTGCTGCACCTGCGCGCGCTCGCTGTGTCCCTGCTCGTCCAGCGGGAACGTCTCGCGGTGGTGGTACTCCCTGGTCTCCTCGACGACCTCGGAGCCGAGAACCTCGGCGATGTCGGCCAGCACACCCGAACTCGCCGAAACGACCTTCCCACCGGTCAGCGACAACTCCGATGGCGGCTCGCCGTACCGCTCCGCGGTGAGCGCCAGCAGCCGTTCCCGCACGGCTCGACACGCCGCCTGCACCGCACCACCGGTCACGTAGGTCTGCCGGGAGGCGGAGCTGGAACCGGCCGGTCCCACGCTGGTGTCGTTCGGGTGGATGTTCACCCGTTCCACACCCAGCTCGCTGCGGGTGATCTGCTGCTGGACCGTGACCACGCCCTGGCCGACCTCGGCGGCGGCGGTGTGCACCATCGCGAGCGGTTCACCGGCCACGACCTGCAACCGCACCCGGGCGGTGGAGAAGTCGTCGGCACCCTCCGCGTAGCAGATGTTCTTGATGCACACGCCGTAGCCCACACCGCGCACCACCCCTTCGCCGTGGGTGGTGTTGGAGGCCCCACCGGGCAGGTCACGGATGTCGGGCGTGGTGTCGGGGTGCTGCGCCTCCGGCAACGGCAGGTCGCGCACCCGGCGCAGCAGCTCCGCCACCGGTGCCGGGTAGTCCAACACCTGACCGGTCGGGGTGGTGTCGCCCCGGCTGATCGCGTTGCGGACGCGCAGTTCCACCGGATCCATGCCGAGCTTCGCCGCGAGCCGGTCCATCTGCGACTCGTAGGCGAAGGCCGGCTGTACGGCTCCCAACCCGCGCATCGCACCGCAGGGCGGGTTGTTGGTGTACATGCCCCAGCCCTGGATCGAGACGTTGGCCACGTCGTAGGGCCCGACCCCCAGCGTGGTGCCGTTGCCCACCACCACCGGGGTCTTGGAGGCGTAGGCGCCCCCGTCGAAGTAGAGCTGGGCGCGGACGTACACCAGGTCGCCGTCCTCGGTGGCCCCGTGCTCGTAGTACATCCTCGCCGGGTGGCGATGCACGTGGCCGAAGAAGGACTCCTCCCGGTCGTAGACGATCTTGACCGGTCTGCCGGTGCGCAGCGCGAGCATGCAGACGTGCACCTGCATGGACAGGTCCTCCCTGCCGCCGAACGCGCCTCCCACACCGGACATGGTCATCCGCACCAGCTCCGGGTCCAGGTCCAGCGCCGCCGCCGTCTGCTTGCGGTCACTGTGCAGGTCCTGCGTCGCCAGGTACAGGTCCACCCCGCCGTCCTCGGCGGGGATGGCCAGCCCGGATTCGGGACCGAGGAACGCCTGGTCCTGCATACCGACGGTGTAGGTGCCCGAGATCACGACATCGGCCGTCGCGTCGGGATCGCCCTTGACGATCGGCTGGTACCGCACCGTGTTGCCGCCGGGGTGCACCTTCGGCACCGACTCGTCCCGGGCCGCCAGCTCGGCGTCGACCACCGGTTCCAGCACCTCGTAGTCGACCTCGACCAGATCCAGCGCACGCCGCGCGGTCTCCGGGTGATCCGCCGCCACCAGCGCCACCGCCTCACCGCGGTACCGCACCACGTCCTCGGCGAGCACCGGCTGGTCGATGTCCTTGAGACCGTAGAGATTCCGCCCCGGCACGTCCGCCGCGGTCAGTACCGTGTGAACGCCCGGTGCGCGCAGCGCCGGACCGATGTCGATGGAGCGGATCCGTGCCGAGGGGTGCGGGCTGCGCAGGGTGGCTCCCCAGAGCATGTTCTCCGCCCACAGGTCCGAGGAGTAGGCGAAGTCCCCGCGCACCTTCAGCGTCCCGTCCGGACGCAGCGGTGACTCGCCGACCCCTCCCGCGATGGCGTCGTCGAGGTCCTGGGGGCGATGTGCCGGTGCGTGTGTATTGCTCATCGGGCCACCTCTTCCGGAGTGTGTCGTGCCGACCGGTCTCGACGTGCGGCTGTCACGGAGCGTGGGACAGCCGGGCGGGGAACCCGCGGAGGTGTCGAACTCATCCGACCCCCTTGGCGGCGATGCTCGAACAGCTCCGGCGCAGCTCCGCTGTGAGGTCGCGCTCCGACTCCCGCGTCAACCGGGAGTCGGCGACGACGGTCTCGCCGCCGCACAGCAACTCGCGCAGCTTCGGCAGCGGTCCGAGCGCCAGCGCGGCGACCGGATCGCCGATTCCCGCGTGGCCCAGGCCGTCGAGGTCCCACAGCGCGATGTCGGCGAGCTTGCCGGGCTCCAGCGAACCCAACTCGTCCTCCCGGCCCAGACAACGCGCTCCACCACGGGTTCCCATCCACAGCGCGTCACGAACCGACAACGCGTCCGGTCCGTACCGCGCCCTGCCGAGCAGCAGGGCCTGACGCAGTTCGTCACCGAGCCGCCCCGACTCGTTGGAGGCCACCCCGTCGATACCGAGACCGACCGGGGCGTTGTGGTCCAGCAGGGGACGCACCGGAGCGGTTCCGGCCCCGAGCCGTCCGTTCGAGCTCGGACAGTGCGCCACCCCGGTTCCGGTATCGCCCAACCGCGCGACGTCGCGCTCGGAGAGGTGCACGCCGTGCGCCAGCCAGACGTCCTCACCCAGCCAACCGAGCCGCTCGGCGTACTCGACCGGATCGCAGCCGAACTCCCGGTCGCAGCGTTCGAGCTCGTCGATCGTCTCCGCGAGGTGGGTGTGCAGCCGCACCTCGTGTCGCCGGGCCAGTTCGGCGGACGAGCGCATCAGTTCGCCGCTGACCGAGAACGGGGAGCAGGGGCCCACGGCCACCCGCACCCGGGAGTCGAAGGCCGGGTCGTGGAACCGTCGGATCGCGTCCTCGGTTCCGCGCAACGCCGACTCGGTGTCCTCGACCGCCGAGTCCGGGGGCAGTCCCCCGGCGGACTGCCCCCGGTCCATCGAGCCGCGCACCGCGTGCAGCCGCACGCCGATGCGTTCGGCTCCGGACACCACGCCGCCGAGCACATCCCCACCCGTGTCGGGAAACACGTAGTGGTGATCGGCGACAGTGGTGCATCCCGACAACGCCGTCCAGCCCAGCCCCGCCGCGGCGGCGGAGCCGGTCAGCTCCTCGTCGATGCCCGCCCATACGGGGTAGAGCTCGGTGAGCCAGCCGAACAGCGTCGCGTCGACCGCGTAACCGCGTGTCGCCCACTGGTAGAGATGGTGATGCGTGTTGACCAGGCCAGGGGTGACCAGGCAACCGCTGCCGTCCACGCGGCGCACCGCTCCCGGCTGCGGCGGGGCCGCACCGGGCCCCACGGCGCTGATGCGGCCGTCCTCGATCACCACGTGGCCCTCGGCGTACTCGGTTCCCGTGGCCGATGTGTTCGGGTCCGGTGCGTCGACGGTGACCACGGCCGCACCCTCGATCACGGTGCGGCTCGGTTGTCGTCGCGCGTCGCCGCCACTCGTTCCGGTGCTGCCACTCGTTCCCGGGCCGTGGTTCATTCCCGGTCACCTCCGGTGGAGTCGGAGATGCCCGTGCCCGCGTTCCGCTCCGCCGCGGTGCGTACCGCCGCCATGATCTTCTCGTAACCGGTGCACCGGCACAGGTTCCCGGCCAGTGCCTCCCTGATCTCCGCGTCGGAGGGATCGGGCACCCGGTTGACCAGGTCGTCCGCCGCGACCAGCAGTCCGGGGGTGCAGAAGCCGCACTGCACCGCGCCCTCGTCGATGAAGGCCCGCTGCACGGGGGCCAGCTCCTCCTCGTCGGCGAGACCCTCCACGGTCCCCACCTCACGGTCCTGCGCCTGGCCCGCCGCCACCAGGCAGGCACAGACCGGAACCCGGTCGAGGTAGACCGTGCAGGAGCCGCACTCGCCCTGTTCGCAGGCGTTCTTGGAGCCCGGGAGCCCGAGCCGTTCCCGCAGTACGTACAGCAGGCTCTCGCCTTCCCACACGTCGTCGGCGGTCATGTCGCGGCCGTTGACGTTCAGCTTTAGGCGCATCGTTGCCTCCCGGAGAATTCGGTGTCGCCGCGGTACTCGTCCCATGCCCAGGACAGCGTGCGGCGCGCGAGCACGCGCAACGCGTGTGTGCGGTAGCCGGCCGTACCTCTTACGTCGTCGATCGGTGCCGCCGCGTGGGCCACCAGCTCGCCGAACCGCTCGGTGATCGAGTCGGGCAGCGGGCGCGGGTCGTCCCACTGGTCGGCGTCGGTCAGCGCCGCGGCCAGGAACGCCTCGGCCTCGGTCGCGGGGCGCGGGGTGGGGGCCGCCGAGCCCAGTCCGGTACCGACACCGCGCCGGTCCGGCCACAGCGCGACCGCGAAGGTGCACACGGCGATGACCATCGCGTTACGAGTACCGATCTTGGAGAACTGCTGCGGACCCGTGCTCACCGGCACGTGTACTGCCGCGACCAGCTCGTCCGGGGCCATGTCGGTGCGTTTCACCCCGGTGAAGAACTCGCCGATCGGGATCGTTCTGCTGCCGCGTACCGACTCCAGCTCGATCTCCGCGTTCGACGCCAGCAGCGGGGGGTGTCCGTCGCCCGCCGGGGACGCCGACGCGAGGTTCCCGCCGAGCGTTCCCCGGTTCCGGATCTGCGGCGATCCCACGGTTCGGGCGGCCATGGCGAGCCCGGGCAGACTGGTACCCAGCTCGTCGATCAGTCGAGAGTAGGGCACGCCCGCGCCGATGCGCACCGACGCCACGCCGTCCCGCTCGGTTCGCGACCACTCCCGGAGCTGTTCGATGCGAGTCAGGTCGAGCAGCGTCTCCGGGCGCCGGTGGTCGAAATTCAGTTCCACCATGACGTCGGTGCCGCCCGCGACGGGAGTCGCATCGGGGTGGTTGGCCTTTGCTTCGAGCGCTTCGCTCCAGCAGGCCGGTCGTAGGAAATCCACTGTGTTTCTCCAGATCACAACCCGAGATAGGCCGTTGGGATGTGAGTAAGTACACAGCCTGTCCACCCGAATTGACTAGCGGTGGAAAACATGAATCGAACCGCTGGTGAACGAGTGGTTTTCGTGCTTTCCTACAACCAACGGCCCGGTACGGGCTTGGCCTCCGAGTGCGTTATCCGTGGGCAACGTAGCCGAGCACCGGCGCGGAGCGTGGAATTTCCCGTAATGATCGTGTTTCGGCGTGTGCCGCCCCTTGCAGCCGCCACCGTGGGCATGCCTAGGATCACCGGGTTCCGACCCGCCGCACGGCCGACTCGGACGAACGGACCGGTCCGGGGCTGGAGCCTCCGGCGGATAACGGCGATTCCAGGAATTAGGTGCGTGCGTGCTTCTCGGTGATCTGTTGGACGATTCCCGGCTGGGGTTGACCCTGCTCACGGGAGGCGACCGGCTGGACCGGGTGGTGCGCGGGGTGTACGTCACCGACCTCATCGACCCCAGGCGTTACCTGCAGGGCGGTGAGCTGGTGCTCAGCGGCCTGGTGTGGCATCGGCACTCCACCGACTCCGAGGAGTTCGCGGCCGCGCTGTCTGACGCGGGAGTGGCGGCCCTGGTGGCCGGTACGGCACGGTTGGGAAGAGCACCGGCGGATCTCGTACGTGCCTGCGCCCGGCACGGTGTGCCGTTGTTCGAACTCTCGGTCAACGTCAGCTTCAACACGCTGTTCGAACACGTGCTCGGTGCCGTCCGCAACGAACGGACTTCCGGCCGGGACCTGGTCACCGACGTGGCCGCGGGCGCCGATCTCCCCAGGGTGCTCGCCGCCGCCGCGTCCAAGCTGGGGAGCGACTGCTGGGTTTGTTCCGCGGTGGGGGCGACCGTGGCCGAACACGGCGAGTTGTCCGTCCCCGACCGCCGCACGCTCGTCCGCGAGTTCCTGCGCGCCGAGCGGCTTCCCAGAACGGTGGCCACCGAGCGGGGGGACGCCTATGTGCTCTGGCCGGTCAGTTCCGGAACCGAGTCACGTGCCGCCAGGTGGTTCCTCGTGCTGCCCGCCGAGGAGGAGCAGCGGGACACGACGCGGGAGTCGGTGACCAACGAGCTCGCCACGGCGGTGGCGCTGCTGCGCAGCAGGCTCGACGAGGGACGTCAGGTCTCCGGTGGCCCGGTCGGTACCGCGCTGCGCGCGTTGCTGGAGGGCTCGGCCGGTTCCAGGGAGGTGGCGGGCAGGCTCGCCGAGGCGGGGTTGTCCGGGGAAGGAACGTTGTGCGTGGTGGCGTTGTCCATGAACGGGAGCTCGGAAGCCGCCGCCGACGTGCTGCGGGAGATCGCCGCCGCCACCGGTCTGCCCTCGGTCACCGCACCCGTGGAGACCGGTGCGTTGGCGGTGTTCGGTGAGCGGGCCGGTGGTCCGGTCGAACTGGCCGGGCTGGCCGGGTGGCTGCGCGGCACGCTCGCCGACCTCGAACACGGCCCCACCTGGCTGGGGGTCAGCGTGGGAGTAAGCGACCTGGCCGATCCGAGCGGATTGCGCGGTGCCGTCGAGGAGGCCCGCTACACCCGGCGACTCGCCGAACAGCGCCACGGCCGCTGCGATATCGCCACCGCGGCCGATCTGGTCTCCCAGCAGGTTCTGCTCTCGGCGGTGCCCGACGAACTGCGACATTCCTACCGGCAACGGTTGTTGGGGGGACTGCTCGCCTACGATCGCGACCACCAGTCGGACCTGGTCCACACGCTGCGGACGTTCCTGGAGTGCTCCGGATCCTGGTCGCGCTGTGCCCAGCGGTTGCACGTTCACGTGAACACGCTTCGTTACCGCATCCGACGGGTGGAGGAGATAACCGGCCGTGATCTCGGGGATTTCCCCACCAGGGTGGACTTCTACCTGGCACTGCAGATCAACGGTTGATCGGTTCCACCGAGCGGGCCGCGCGCGAGGGGCGGTGAGTTGCCGGTCCTCCCTCGGTGGGGGTGAGCGAGGGAGGTCGTTGGTGTGTCCGAGCTCACCTTCGCGATGTCGATCGATGGAGCAAGAGTTCCGTTCCGGACCGTGATCCGAAGGGCCTTCTAACCGCCCAGTGGGAACCACGATCCAATTGACGGGACACTGCCGAGTGAGTGAAACATCTCGGCTCCGGTGAACGATTCGCTGGGTGGCCACGGGCCGTGTCAGTAGTCACAATCGGTTCCGCTGTCCGGGGGAAGCCTTGGGTGTGATTGGAAAATGCGCCGCCATCAGCGGTACCGTTTCTGGTCGGTGCAGGGCATTCCCCGCGGTTCGGTCCTCCTTGGGCCCCGTAACGGATCGGCCTGGCCGGATTGGTGTGTTCCACGCGACGGCCCGCCAACGGCCGAGAAACGGAGGTTTCGGGATTGACCGACCTGTCCGGCAGCCACGCTGTGACGGACCGCCCCGGTGGCGGCACCACTGTCGGGACGACCGTGAACGGGGCGTCCGCGGCCTCCGCCGCGGAGTCGGAACGTATCCGCCGCTTCCTCGACGAGGCGTGCCCCAGCACCCCCTGCCTGGCCGTGGACCTCGCCGTGGTGCGGAATCGTTTCTCGCGGCTGAGCGCGGAACTGCCCGGGGCGCGCATCTGCTACGCGGTCAAGGCCAATCCCGATCCCCACGTCGTCGCCGAACTGGTCGGACTGGGGGCCTCCTTCGACGTCGCCAGCCCCGGAGAGATCGAGCTGTGCCTGCGCCAGGGCGCTCCGGCCCGGGCGATCTCCTACGGCAACACCATAAAAAAGCCCGCTGACATCGCTCTCGCGCATCAACGCGGAGTCCGGCTGTTCGCCACCGACAGCACGCCCGACCTGGAGAACATAGCCGCCTCGGCGCCCGGAGCAGGCGTGTTCTGCCGAATCGCGGTGGACAACACCGGTTCCCGGACACCCTTCGGGCGCAAGTTCGGCTGTTCACCCGCGACCGCGGTCCGGTTGCTGCGACGTGCACGTGAGCTGGGGCTCGTGCCGTACGGAGTGTCGTTCCACATCGGCTCGCAACAGCTCTCCTCCGAAGCCTGGGAACACGGCATCGCCGCCGCGGCCGAGGTGCTGCACGACCCCGAGATGCCCGCCGACGCGGTTCGCATGGTCAACCTGGGCGGGGGGCTGCCCGCCACGTACACCCAGCCGACCCCGGAGCTATCCGAGTACACCGCCGTGATCGAGGACGCACTGCGGCGCCACTTCGGTACCGGCCGCCCCGAGGTGCTGCTCGAACCCGGTCGCCACCTCGTGGGGGACGCGGGTGTGCTGCGGAGTGAGGTCGTGCTGGTCTCCGAGGACTCCGCGGGGCAGGGACGCTGGGTCTACCTGGACGCGGGACGCTACAACGGCCTGGCCGAAACCGAGGGTGAGGCGATCACCTACCGGCTGCGCACCAGCCGGGACGGGGACCCGCTCGCCCCGGTGGTCCTGGCCGGACCCACCTGCGACGGCGACGACGTGCTGTATCAGCACACCCGCTACGAACTTCCGAGCACACTGCGCGGTGGGGACACGGTCGACCTGCTCAGTGCCGGTGCCTACACCGCGAGTTACTCCTCGGTCTGTTTCAACGGATTCGAACCACTCACCACTTGTTGCTTCGACAGTGCCGAGACCATCGAACGAGCGTGACCGGCCGAGACGCGGTGCGGGGCTCGTTCGGGAAGTTTCCCAGTAGGAATCTGCGAAATGTTGGGAGGTCGATAGATGTCAATTGATGCCGGAACCCTGCAGCCTGTTGGTCTGTTCACCGGTCAGCACGTCCTCGCCGAACTCGAGGGCGTGGCCGCTGAGCTGCTCGACGACGAACAGTTCCTGACAGACGCGCTCAACAGCGCACTGGACCGTTCCCAGGCCACGGTGTGTGACGTGATCTCGAAACGATTCGATCCGCAGGGTGTGACGGTGCTCGCGCTCCTGTCGGAATCCCACGCTTCGTTGCACTCCTATCCGGAAAACGGTTCGATCTTCATCGATGTGTTCACTTGCGGGAACAGGGCACAGCCGGAGCGCGCGGTGGATCTGCTCGCCGAGTCGCTGGGCCCGACGAATGTGAACTGCCGGACGATCCGGCGTGGTCATGACTACGAAACAGGCCTCACGTGAACAGCGTGTGTTCGGCCGAGCTCATCCGAAGGAGCGGGAGTTGATCGAGCTCGACGGCAAGCAGTGGATCCAGGAGCCGCTGGGTGACGACATGCGGCGACTCTGGCGCGTCGACGAGGTGTTGTGGGAAGGCGACACCGCTTATCAGCACGTGGTGATCGGCCGTACCGGCCAGGGCGTCGCGTTGTTCTGCGACGACGATCGGCAGAGCACCGAGTTCTCGCAGCTGGTCTACCACGAGGCGATGATGGTGCCCGGCTTTCTGCTCGCGGAACAGCTTGAACGGGTGTTGATCGTCGGCTCCAGCGAGGGTGTGGCCAGCCGGATGGCCGTCAAGGCGGGCGCCGCGCGAGTGGACCACGTGGATATCGACAGTGAGTGCGTGCGCGTCTGTGCCGAGCACCTTCCGTACGGATACACCGCCGCCGAGCTCGCGGATCTGGAAGCGGGCAACGGTCCCATAAAGCTGCACTACACCGACGGGTGGAGTTTTCTCGACCAGGCCATCGGTGCGGGAGAACGCTACGACCTGGTGATCGTGGACCTCCCCGACGAACGGGCGGACGAGACCGACAGTCAGCACAACCGCCTGTACGGCGAGGAGTTCATTCGAAGGTGTCATGCCGTGCTGGCACCCGGAGGTGTGGTCGGTTTCCAGGCCGGAACACCGACGGTCTGGCGCAACACCACGCTCCTCCGGGCCTACAACCGATTCCGCACGGTGTTCGACACTGTCACCTACTTCGGTTCCGACGAGCACGAGTGGGCATTCCTGTTCGGCCGTGTCGAACAGCTGGACGACCCGGTCAACGTCATGCTCGACGCGATGCCGAAGAGCCAGTACGAACCGGCCACGATCGACGACGCGAGTCTGATCGGCCTGACGGTCCCGCCGTACTCGGTGCGCCACCAGGAGTGACGACTCGCGACACCGGCCGTGGAACGGGGCTCCGCGTCCGCGGTGGCGGGGCCCACACACGGCCGGTGTCCGTCGAACGCCGCCACACCGCCTGCTGATCACCGACGGTGCGGCCGAAGGCGTCCGGATATCGCTCCGGCCCGCGGAGCGGTTCGATCCCGATGCCGGTTCAACCCAGGTACGGGTGTTGCCCCGTACCGCTGCCCGCGTCCTCGTACTTGTTGAACCACTGGTCGAACGCGAGTCCTCTGGTGCGCAACCGTTGTTCGACGGCTTCTCCGGTTACCGACTCCTCGGAGGCATCGGACCGGTCGGCAGTGATCGTCTCCACCGCGAACAGTTCCTCGTAGGCATTGTCGGGACACGCGTGAGCCGCGAACGACTCGAACAGCGGCGCGCTCTCATCCCAGCTCATCAGCTCCGTGGCCTCCAGCACCACGCGAGCCTCGTTGATGAACAGCCGCAGTGCCAACGCTTCCGCCACACAGCGTGGTGGTTGCCAGCGAGTGCCCGTCAGTCGGGTGGCCACGGCCGCGGAGCACAACAGCAGTGAGCGCGTGAAACGCGCGTCGTAGTTGTGCTGGTAGCACGGCGGAAGCTCCTCCAATACCAGCAGCCCCACCGCGCCGTCCGCCGTGGCGTCGTTGACCGTCAGCGCCAGCTCGTCGTAGAAGAGCTCGTCGGTCACGACACTGACGGCGTGAATCAGCGCGCCTGCCGCGAGGTTCGCCCGTTGCTCGTTGACCCCGCTCGCGTCGAAGGCGTTCGGCGCGAAGGCGCGCAGCCGGTCCGAGAGCTCGTGCAGCCGAATCCGCCAGTTCTCCGTCTCGGGCGATTCCGCGCCAGGGGAACGCGCTTCGGCCGTGGCGGCGGATCCGGTTCGCCAGGAGTCCGACTCCGGGAGGTCGGCCTGCTCGAACGCGTCCTCGACCTCGGCCTGCAACCGCTCATCGGCCTCACTGAACTCACCACCGGGGTGCTGTTCCGCCGCCGCGAGGCTCTCGTTGAACTCGTCCTCGGTGATCTTCACTTCGGAGTGCGTGAGCGTCCAGTGCTCCAGCACCTGACTGTCCAGCAGGATTTCCCGCAGCACGTTGGCGGCGGCGTTCTCCGCGGCCGACAGTGAGGGAGCGTCAACCGCGAGCATCACGGTCGACCCGTCCGGACCGACCTCGATCCGGTAGTCCAGCACGTCGATGTCCTCCTCCTCGGGGCCCGCCACCCCTTCGACTCGACCGAGCTGGTGATCGAGTACCGACACCACCCCCTCCTGTTGTAGTGGGTCGAGTTTCGAGATGTCCACCGGAGGCCGCAGCCCCGCGGTCACTACATAGTCCACCGCGTCTCGTCCTCTTTCCGACTCGTTGCCGGGCATGGTACGTCCCGGCAACCGGCGGGTCGTGTACGACGCGCCAGCGCCCCTCGCCGCTCCGTTCAACCGGCGGGACGGTCATTATGGCCCCGTGACGATGGTGACGGTATTCGGTAGTTGCAACATGGATCTGGTCGCCTACGTGGCGACACCACCACGCAGGGGAGAGACGGTGCACGGTCGTGCGTTCAGCACCGTCCCCGGCGGCAAGGGGGCCAACCAGGCGATAGCCGCCGCGAGAGCCGCCGCTAACACCCGGTTTCTCGGCGCGGTCGGTGATGACGGGTTCGGCAGTCGGATCCGTGCCGAGCTGGGCGACTCGGGAGTCGACACGGCGGGGCTGCGGACGGTGGAGGGACACAGCGGTACCGCGCACATCGTGGTCGACGACGACGGTGGAAACTCGATCATCGTCGTGGGAGGTGCCAACGACACGGTTGATCGACTGCACGACGGTGACGCGGAGGCGATCGCCGACTCCGACTGTCTGCTGTTGCAGTTGGAGACGCCGCTGCGGGGAGCTTCGGAGGCCGCCGAGGTGGCCGCCCGCAACGGAGTGCGCGTGATCCTGACACCCGCCCCGGCGGAGCCGGTGCCGGAGTCGTTGTTGTCGAACGTGGACCTGCTGGTGCCGAACGAGCACGAGGCAGCTGTTCTCACCGGTGAGTCGGATCCGGAACGAGCCCTGCCCGCGCTGCTGGAGAGCGTTCCGGAGGTCGTGGTGACCCTGGGAGATCAGGGGGTGTTCTACGGAAATCGAGCGGGCGAGCGCGTCAGGATGCCCGCGTTCTCGGTGCGGGCGGTGGACACCACGGCGGCGGGGGACACCTTCGTCGGTGTGCTGGCGGCGGCGTTGGCCCGCGGCACGGATATCACCCGGGCATTGCGGCGCGGCTCCGCGGCAGCGGCGTTGTCGATACAACGAAAGGGCGCGAGCGGATCGATGCCGGTGGAGGACGATATTCACGAATTTTTGGAGCGGGCCACCGATTGAACGAAAAACGATCACATTTGGCGTGCTTTCGTGCACGCAATGTTTTCGGCGGCGGCCCTCCCCGGCGGGCGGGGACCACTCGTGTCACCCCGCCCGCCCGGGCACTACAGCCGGATCACTGTGCTTTGTCGTAGGCCTCGACGATCTCCGCGGGAATCCGGCCACGATCGGAAACCTGCATACCCTGTTGGCGTGCCCATTCCCGAATGGCCTGATTCCGTTCGCGGTCGGCGGCTTTCGGTGCTTGTGAACCGCTGTTCGACTGGCGAGTTTTCCCGGCCTTGTTCGCCTTGCCGCTGCGCTTGCGGCCACCGACGCGACGGGCACTGGAAAGATAGGGAGCCAGCGCGTCGCGGAGTTCGGCAGCGTTTTCGGACGACAGGTCAATCGTGTAGTTCACACCATCCAGCGCGAACTCGACGGTCGACTCCGCTTCGGAACCGTCGACGTCGTCGACCAGTTGAACCGTTACCTTCTGCGCCACTGCTAACCCTCGATTCCGGATCGTTTTCGTCGGTCATCCACAGCTTACGACGAAGCGCGACAGTACAATAAACTAGCGTTACTCTATTGTCGTGAACGGCCGCGACGTGATGTTGTAGTGAGCTTCGCGTCACTGTTCGCGTTGTAGTGCTCTTCCTGGGTCAGCACAACACGGAGTACCGCGTTGCCCGCGTGAGGGGTTCCAGTACTATTGGTTTTTAGGAACCGACTACATGGGCGTGGGTGGTTTACGAGCGCGCATGAGGTTGTTCTATCGTGAGGAGGAGACAACGGCCCGACCGCGTGCTATAACGTAAGTGTCGGTCGGAGGTGTCTTACCGGCAAGTGTCGCGGAGCGAGACGGGGCACGTTCCCGAAACAGGTGATCATGGCCGAGCGGATTCAGGTCGAACTCGTCGACGACATCGACGGGTCCGAAGCGCAGCAGACAGTTACTTTCGCCATGGATGGCGTGAGCTATGAAATCGACCTGAGTGAACAGAATGCGCGAAACCTGCGTGAGCTGTTCGGGCCGTACATCAGGCAGGCACGCACGGCGCAGCAGCAGCAGAACAACAACCGGCGGCAGAGCCGAAAGCAGGAGCGGGAGGACCGGAAGACCCGGCAGGCCAACCGCAAGCTGACCGAGGAGATCCGCGGTGCGGCTCGACGCAGTCACGAGCGCTACCAGCAGGATCGCCAGGAGCAAGCGGCGGATCGGGCCGAATCGACGTCGCAGAGTGGGCAGAGCGGGCAGTTCGACCAGAGCGGCCGGCTCGATCAGGAGACGTTGCTGGAACACCCGCTGTCCTTCGCGTCGGATGATTCCGGTCAGGTCGCCGGCGGACAAGCACCGGCGGAAGACGTCGAGGACACCGAGGACAGCCGTTTCCCCGCTGTTTCACTTCCGCAGTTCTCTTCCGCGAACGAGTGAGGCAGGCACGCTCGTTCGAGTTGTTCCGTTCTAGTAGTGCATCGTGCTGGTGCGCTGCCTGGCCCTGTCGTGCCCGTGCGGCCGTGGTACTCGCTCGCCGATGCCCGCTCGACTACCGGCGACGAAACGACCTCTCCACCCGGCTGTGCCGCCGCGGGCTCCTCGCGGCGGTCTTCTCGTGACGGTGCCCTCGTGCGGCGGGGCTCGCTCGGCCGCCTCGACTCGCCGCCGGTGTGAACACACCAGTCGACCCACACGGTGAGTGGAAACGGTTCAGCGTGACAGGGCACCGTTCGGGCCGCCTCCGGACGGCCCGAACGGTGCGGTGATGTCCGATCAGTCCTCCGCGCGATGGCGGCGACCGGTACTGCGCTTGCTCTGTTGCGGCGGTGGTTGTGTTCCGGCGCTGTGGCTACCGCCCGAACCTTGGTCCGACTGATCACTCTGTTCATGAGCACTTTCCAGGGAGGCGACAAACTCGGGTGGGGCACTGGTGGCCCAGTGGTCCCCTTCCGGGTCGATCAGCGTGTTCCGCAATTCGGTGTAAATCGGTGTCGAATCCACTGCTACCCCCGTGGTCGTGTTCCGAGATCGAGGTTACCGCGCTCGCCGGTGACGGAACGAGGTGTGGCCGATACTCACCCGAACGTGGACGAGCGTGAATACCGAGCTCCGGCATGACGAACAATCACGGCTGTTTCGTTGCATGCTCTCCCCCGGACGTGCGAAACCCGTGTTCACCTGGTGTTTTGGTGGTTGGTGGGGGTGGGTGTGTGGGGTGGTGTGGTGGGGGGTTAGAGTGGTTGTTGTCAGCACGGCGGGGCCGGGTTGGAAATCACGAGGGTGGATGAGCTGGGACGTGGTTCTGGTTTGTTCGGTGGTTTCCGGGTTTCGGTTCGTGGTGGTGGCTGGTTGTTTGAAGAACTGCATGTGGTGCCTGGTGCTTGCTGGCTCGGGCTTGCCTTGTTGGGGTGAGTGGTGAGTTGGCGGGTGGGTGACCCCCCGGTGAGTGGGGGTTGGTTGGGGTGCTACGGTGAATGCGGTTAACAACGAAGAGGCATTCGGGAATTCCGCTGAATGTGGTGGCTGGGTTTCGGTTCGGTCGCTGGGTTTGGTGGGTGTTTCTGGGTGTGGGCCTGCCGCGTGGGTGGTGGGTGTGTTCTTTGAGAATTCAACAGTGTTTGTGCACGCGTGTGTGTGTTTGTTTCTTGTCTTTTTTGCTTTGAGTATCAATGCGCATCACGGTTGGGTGGCCCTGTGAGGGGTTGCCGGGTGTGGTGTGGGTTGTGCTGGGGTTTGATTTTCTAGTTCATTGTTGGAGA
>NZ_FPAT01000010.1 GCF_900116555.1 Actinopolyspora lacussalsi subsp. righensis
AGCGGCCAGCCGATCAACTCCGTGGTGGGTTGTTCGTCGCGGAAGTAGGACTCCAGCCGCAGTGCGGCCAGCCTGCGGGCGGCCGGGCCGCTGCCGCCCGCGTGGCGGGGCCGGTAGCTGACCCGGTTGCCCCAGCCGCCCAGCACGATCGCCGTCCCGGCTAGCACGACGGCGGTGGTCAGCAGCATCGCCGGATGCGTGCTCACTCCGCCTCACCCCGCCTGCGGAACTCGTCCGGGTCGATCGAGCCGGACTCCGGGGGATTGCCGCCGCCGAAGGCCAGCGCGGCGGCGTAGTCACGCAGCTCGTCGGAGAGCCGCTGCAATATTCCGGCGAGTTCGGCGCACTGCCTCGGGGTGGCCTGCCGGGCCGGAATGTCGTAGGAAGCCTGCTCCAGTTCCCACTGCTCATGGGCCAGCCACATGCCCAACCTGCCCGCATAACTGGTCACCGCGACTCACCCCCAACCCGCACCGCCGTAGTGAGCACATCCCGAAGCTCGACGGCCTGATCCACCGTCCACACCGTCCGGTGAAACACCGTCGGCGTCTCGATCCGAATCAACCCCGGCGACCACCACGAGATCCACACCAGCAACGACGACGACCACCCCCACTCGTTGCCACACCACACCCGAACACCCGGATGACGCACGTTGTATTTGGTCGGCATGCCACAGATTCCCTTCTGTTGTTTGGTCCCGGTACCAAATAATCCATGTACCGGGACCACGAGATCAATCGCTCGTTCGAGTGATCTGTTTGCGCAGCCTGGATGCACTAGAGTTTGGTGACATGGCCGAGACCACGAACCCGGCGCCGCGTGCTTACTTGCTCGGTTCCGAGCTGCGCTACGCGCGCACGCAAGCGCGTATGACCATGCGTGATCTGGCCGAGCGACTGGATTTGTCCCACTCGGTGCTTGTCAGGTGGGAGAACGGGGCGCGGGTCCCCTCCTCGGATTCGGTCTCGGCGATCTGTGCTGTGCTCGGGCTCTCCAGTTCGGAGCGGGACCGGTTGGCAGAGATGGCACGTGAAGCAGCCGCCGAACCACCGAACTCGGTATCTGTGGGATCGACCGGTGAGCAAGATCAACTCGCCGCACTGTTGGAGTACGAACGCAATGCGGCCACGATCACCAACGTGTCGCCTGTGTTGATGCCCGGACTCACACAAACTTCCGCCTACGTGCGGTCCATCGTCGGGAGCGAGACAGAAAACGTGGACAAATGGGTCAGCATGCGACTGGGGCGCAAGGACATCATCACTCGTCGACGTTCACCTTCCAACTACGTCGCGTTCATCCTCGAATCCGTACTTCATCAACGGATCGGCGATCTCGAAACCCAGGTAGATCAGCTTTTTCATCTCGCTGAACTGGGCAAACTCGCGAACGTCGAGATCCGTTTGATTCCGGTTGAAGCAGGCTGGACTCCGGCGCACACCGGGCCGTTCGTGTTGTTGGAGTTCACCAAGGCCGATGCTGTGGTTCATCTGGAACACCACAGGTCAAGTGCCACACTGCGAGACAAGGAAGACGTAGCGGCGTTCCGCGACGCGAGAGATCATCTCGACCGGGTGGCAATGAGCCCGGCGGACTCAGTCGAACACATCACCACGGTGGCCAACCGATTGGAGAGTACAGCGTGACTTTACCGCAGATTCCGCACAGTTGGCGAAAGTCCAGCCGTTCCAGTAACCAAACTGATTGCGTCGAAGTCGGTTGTCTCGATGGTGGCGCGGCGGTGCGCGACACCAAGGACCGCTCGGCCGGGTACTTCGCCACCACCAGCCAGCAGTGGAGCACGTTCCTCAACGCGGTCAAGACCGACCGCTTCAGCTGAACCCCAGCGAAAAGCACAGCGTCCCCGGAGCGATCCGGGGACGCTTTTTGTGTCTCTCCCCGCGTGCGGGGCCTACGACCGGGAGAAGTTCGAGCACTGGGAACAGGTGGGTCCATCCCCGCGCGTGCGGGGCCTACACTCACTGCGCTGGGATGTTAGCAGTGCGAGCGCGTCGTGAGAACCACTTCGTCACACCTCGTCGGACAGACCGTGCTCCGGACCGCGCCGAACTCCTGAATCCCACCGTCAACCACCGTCCCGGGAAGTGCGGCGCGCGAATCTCGCGGGAAAACCACGGACAACTCACCTCGGAGTGTGATCCGAACCTCCCCCGGGCAACCGCCTCGGATGTAATACTCGTGCTGTGGGGGCGGCATCGAGAGGTCGAGAGGTGAGTGTGTCCAGTCCCCGCTTCGAGCGCGTCATCACCGAACCGGTCATGCTCAGCTACGCCGCCTACGACGTGCTGCACCACGACGAGTTCGGCGCGGGCACCGCCAAACCGGCCGGGCTGGAGGGCGTTTCCCCGGGCGCCACGCACCGCGAACGCGCGGCGATCGTCGAGGCGGCCAACGCCGAACTGCGCCAGGCGGGTTTGACCAGGAATAATACTCCGATCGGCGCGCTGCGGGACACGATCCGCCTGCTGCGCACACCGCAGCGCCGCATCTACGGCTGGTACTCCATCCGCACCGACGCCGGGGCCACACGCGGCGGCTTCCAAGTGGTCGAGGCCGACGACTTCGCCGTGCTCGCCGCCGTGGAGCAGGAACGCGTGCTGCTCGAACCGGTCGAGCCCGACGCCCTGCCGTCCACAGTGGCCGGACTGCTGCCGGACGCGCCACCGGTGGACGAAGCAGCGACCACCATGCCGCCCCCGCCCGCCCGACACACCGTGCCGGACCGCGACCGCCCTTCCCGGTCCGACCAGAACGAATCGAACGACCCGGACGCCCCGGACGACGAGCGGCCAACCCGGACGCGATCGACCTCGCCGGGACACCGGCTGCTGGAACGGCTGACCGCGCCGCCGCTGGACTTCGCGCTGCGCGCCGTGCGCTCGCAGTACGTCTCGCGCGGCACCGAGCGGGAGTGCGAGTATCCGCTGAACTACTACGCGGGCCCCGAGGGGGCGCTGCTCACGATCATCAAGCGCGACGAGGACGACGAGCCGGTGCTGCACCTCCACCCGGCGACCACCGACGTCTTCCTGCGGGAGCTGCGTGAGCTGGGCCGGTTCCGCTGAATCCCCGGTGATTGTACGGAGGGTGAGCGAGCATGATCACAGCGGGCTTACGGACAGCACCCGGGTGCTCGTGAGAAAGTGACCCTTGTGAGATCAGTCATCGCCCGCCCACGGTTGATTATCGCGCTGCTCGCGGCCTGCCTGCTGGCCGGTTGTGGTTCCCAGCCTTCCAAGATCGGCTCGGCAGCGCTCGTCGGTGACCAGGCCATCCCGGTGAGCACGGTGCAGCAGCGGTTCGAGGCGGTTGTCGGTGAGCGCCCGCAACTGCGCGAACAGCTCGACGAGCAGGGACGCAAGGACGAGCTGGCACGCCAGATAGCCGCGTTCACCGTGCGGCAGAAGCTCGCCGAAGTGGCCGCTCGCCGCCAGAACCTGCGGGTCTCCGAGCAGGAGATAACCCAGTGGGCGCAGCAGCGGGGCGGTGCGCGGGCCGCCACCGAGGGAACCATCTTCACGGCCGACGAGGTCCGCTCCGTGGCGCGTTCACTGGTGCTGATGCGCAAGCTCGGCAGCAAGCACCTGACGAGCACCTCGGTGGTCTTCGACTACACCAGCGCCACCAGCCGCGCCGAGGCCGAGCGCAAGGCGAACCGCATGGCTCGTGGCCCGGAACAGGCCGCCGAACTGATCCGGCAGGAGAGGTCCGAAGGGGTTCCCGCGGGCTCGGGGCGTGAGCTCAGCGCGTCACGAGCGCTCAGCTTCGCCGCCCAGACGCCGCTGTTCGCGGCCGACGAGGGCACGGTGCTCGCTTTCCCCGGACCCGGTAGGCAGAGTGCCGGTCAATGGCTCGTCGCGCGGATCACCGAACGAACCACCGGAAACGGTGACGGCCAGTCGAGCACACCCTCGCTGGGCAGTCAGGGCGAGCAGCTCACGCAGGCCTTCGGATCGCGGTTGCTGGGCCTGACCGCGCAACGCGTCGGGGTCGAGCTCAGCCCGCGCTACGGGGTCTGGGACTCGCTGGAACTCACAGTCGCACCGGACGAGGGCCAGACCAGCGGTTTCCGCATCCCCGAGCGGGAGAGCCGGGCCTGATTGAGCTTTCCGGTCGATCGAGGGCACACCATGATCGAGTAATGGCTGGAACAATCGGGGTATGAGTGCCGTCGGTGAATCCCGCCCCTCCGTCGTCGACGGCTGCGCGGTGGTGCTGGTGGACGACCGCCTCGGGGACGTGGTGCCCGCCGAGGCGGTTCCCTGGCTGCGTGGTGCGGGGGAGGTCTACGCCGATCCCGGACTGGCCGAATCCACCCGTGACTCGTTGGGAGCCGCCGCGCCGCCGGAGCACGCCGAGCTGCTGCGTCGGGCCGCCCGCGAGCCGGTTGTGCTGGTCGCACCCGACGATCACTCGGCAGCGGTGCGGGAACTGCTGGCGGCGGGAGCCCGCGAGGTGCGGGCGGCGCCCCCGCCGGGAGTCGAGCTGCTGGACGCGGTGACGGTCATGGACCGGCTGCGTTCCCCCGGGGGCTGCCCGTGGGACGCGCGGCAGACGCACGAGTCGCTGCGCACCTATCTGGTCGAGGAGACCTACGAACTGCTGGAGGCCCTGGAGGGTTCCGACCGCGGTGCCATGCGGGAGGAGCTCGGTGACGTGCTGCTGCAGGTGCTGTTCCACGCTCGCGTGGCGGCCGAGGACGCGGCCGATCCGTTCGACGTCGACACCGTGGCGGCCGAGCTGGTGAGCAAGCTCGTCTCGCGCCACCCGCACGTGTTCGCCACCGATGATTCGGTGCACGACGCGGAGTCGCAGCACGCGCGGTGGGAGGAGCTCAAGCAGCGCGAGAAGCAACGCGAGTCCGCTGTGGACGGTGTGGCGCACGGGCAACCGGCCGCGGCGCTGGCGGCCAAGCTCGTGCAGCGCGCCGAGCGGGCCGGGATACCGGCCGAGCTGATCGGCGACGACTCCCATCCGGGAGCCGAGCTGTTCGACGCCGTGGCACGCGCGAAACGTGACGGCGGTGACCCGGAGGACACGCTGCGCGCGGCCTCGCTGGCCTTCGACCGACGCATCCGGACCGCAGAGGCACGCGCGCGCACCTCGGGAGCCGATCCCGCGCGGCTGTCCGAATCCGATTGGCGCGAGTACTGGCCAAAAGCCGACGAAACCGGTGAAATCGACGAACCGGGCTGAGATCTTTCACCCGTGACCGGCGACTCCACCGGATCCGGTGGGTCGGGTAACAGTTCAGTGACCTAGGGAGGTCCGCCACCGTGCCGCGACGACGGAAAGCATCCGACTCGCCGCTCGTGCTGTTGAGCGGACTGGCGATGCTCGCAGTGCTCGTGCTGCTGGCCGGATTGCTGGACAACGGCGGGCAGCAGAATCGGTCCCGGCTGCCCAGCGCCACGGCACCACCGCGTGCCGGGGCGCAGCCACCCCAGGTGAGCCCGTTACCCGGCGGCGCCGATCCCGCCGCGACTTCCCGCCCGCAGCGGCAGCTCTCCGACTGGGCCGAGAACTTCTCCGACGAGCTCAACATCCCGATGGCCGCGCTGGAGGCATACGGCTACGCCGAACTGGCCCTGGAACGCACCAGACCGGACTGCGGGCTGAGCTGGTCGGTGCTCGCCGGGGTCGGCGCCGTCGAGTCCGGTCACGGCCGCTACGGCGGCTCGGATCTGGACAGCACCGCCCGCCCCGAGCCACCCATCAGGGGGATCCCGCTGGACGGCAGCGAGGGCGTGCGGCTCATCCGCGACACCGACGATGGGGAGCTGGACGGCGACACGGTCTACGACCGCGCCGTCGGCCCGCTGCAGTTCATCCCGAGCACCTGGCGTGATTGGGGACGCGACGGTGATGCCGACGGGGTGGCGGACCCCGACGATCTCGACGACGCGGCGCTCGCCGCGGGCTACTACCTCTGCGACTCGGGCAGCGACCTGCGCCGTGCCGAGCAGTTCCGCGACGCCGTGCTGCGGTACAACGCCAGCGGCGAGTACGTGCAGCAGGTGCTCGACCACGCCGACGACTACGGCAAGCGCAGCCGCGAACTCCTGCGGAAGCAGTAGGGCGTAAGTTCGGGATTCGTGACTGGTCACCCGCCGCCCGCCGGGTCTTGAGCGGTCCCGGTGAAACCGTTACCGGGGCAACAGTCGAGCCGCTTGTGACAGCGACCGCGAGACCTCCGGCAAGTCGATGCGGTCCTCGGGCAGTCCGCGTGATCGGAACCAGTCGGTGATGTTGCGAACGTCGCGTTCCAGATAACGCGTTCCCGACGGATTCGCGACCACGTCCACGGCCTGGGGCAGGTCGATGAGAACTATCTCCCCGTTATGGACCAGCACGTTGTAACAGGACAGATCACCGTGCGTCAGACCCTGCTCGGCCAGTCCGAACAACGCGGAGAGCGTCTGTATCCACAAGTCCTCGAGCACGTCCGGTGTGGGGCGTAGTTCGGCCAGCCGGGGTGCGGGAGAGCCGTCGGCATCGCCGACGAACTCCAGCAGTACCTCCGTGCCCACGCGTTGGACGGGATAAGGTACGGGTATTCCGGCCGAGCGCAGCTCGCCCAGGACGCGGAATTCCGCCACGGCCCACTGCTCGGCGAGTAGACCGCGCCCGAACGAACTGCTGACCGACATCGCACGGTTCTCCCGTGATTTGCGCATCCGGCGGCCCTCCAGATACTCGGCATCGCGGTGGAACCGCCGGTGATCCGGAGCACGGTAGCGCTTGGCCGCCAGCAGGCACTCGCGTGCCGTTCCGGGGACCGAGCGGCGTATCAGTTCGACGTCGGCTTCCTTGCCGGTCTTGAGCACGCCGAGCTCCTGATCCACGGCCGCGAGCTCGGTGACCAACCAAGAGGGGTGGGGTAGCGGGCCGCGTTCACCGGTGTCCCAGGTGGACCACCGGTCGGCATCCTCGGGAAGTCCGGAGGCGGGCGGTTCCTCGCGCAGTGCGGTGAGCAGGTCGCGCTCTTCCTCCGTCAGCCTGCCGCCACGAGCACCCTGTGTGGTCCGGGGTGTCAGCTACCGGTCAGAAGAGCTGCGGGCAGGAGGAAACGGATGGTTGCCTGCGTGACACGAATGAGAACGGTCATGGCACACCTCCTTCAGTCGTCGCCCCCGTCGGCCCTCGGACCGATGCGGTGAAGCGAATCCTGCCTCATCGGTCGACTAGGTACAACCGAATTCGTGCTCGACCGGCCGCAGGAATCCGGTTCCGCTCGTTTCTCCGGGGCGCGCTCGGACGATCGTTACTGTCGCCGGTCAGAGCGTCATCCGCTGCAGCAGGTCGGGGGCGGCGACGAGAACGAAACCGGCCACCAGCAACGGCAGCGTCAGCACACCGATTCGCCGCAGCCCGCCGTCCCGCGTGTCGGCGAGGTGGAGCGTGAGCAGGACGGCGCAGCCGCAGCAGAGCAGCAGCGGGAGATCGCTGTCCGCCAACCCGAATCCCGTTTCCTCGATCGTGGCGGCCAGCAGCAGTGCCGCGCCGCTCCACAGCGCACCGTTGACGCGGTTTCGCGCCGCCGCGTTCGCGACGGACAGGTCGTCCGACACTTCGACTCCTCGGGCGCGCGATCGAGCGGTTTTCGCGCTCCGCGTGCCGGACGCGGAGGACATTTCAGTCTCCCACAGCAAGATCGCGTTCCGGGCCGATGCGAACAAGGATCCGGACCGCCGCGAACGGAGGTCGGGTACGGCTGGACAAGTCGCCTAACCTGTTGCAGTGACCGAATCCGCTTCGTCGAAGCACCCGCGTTCCCGCTCGGTGTCGCGCGCGGTGCTGGCCGTCGCCGGACGCGGCGTCCTCGCGGTGGGCACGGTGGCGAGCACCGTGCTCGGTGTGGGTGCGGTGGCGGTGTTCGGGGAACCGTCCGCCGCGCCGCAGGCGCCCCCGCTGGCGCGGCAGAGCGTCGAACCCGCCCCGGTGGAACCGGGATCGAGCGCCCCCGGCCGGTCCGGGACCGCCTCCGAACCCGGCGACGAATCGGGCGAGGACCCGGTGCGCGACTGGGCCAACGAGGTGGCCGCCGTCGTCGATGTCCCGTCCCGGGCGTTGGTGTCCTATGTGAACGCCGATCTGGCCATGCGCAGCCGCTCCCCGGAGTGTGGCGTGGACTGGGCGACCCTGGCGGGTATCGGGCGGGTCGAGTCGGACCACGGCCGTTACAACGGACGCAGGCTCGGCGCCGACGCGGTTCCCTCCAGCCCCATCATCGGAGTGCCGCTGGACGGCGGCGAGGACGTGCGTGCCATCACCGACACCGACGACGGCGTACTCGACGGTGACACCGTCCACGACCGCGCCGTCGGGCCGATGCAGTTCATCCCCTCCACCTGGGCGAAGTGGAGCACCGACGGCAGCGGCGACGGGGTCGGCGACCCGCACAACCTCGACGACGCGGCGATGGCCGCCGCGCGCTACCTGTGCGCCGGCGGGCGCGACATGCGCAGCGGCGACGGCTGGTGGTCCGGCGTGATGTCCTACAACAACTCGGTTTCCTACGCCAGGAAGGTGTTCAGCCTGGCCGAGCGATACGCCCAAGCGGGTAGCCGCGACGAATGACGTCGTGTCGGGAGTGCGGCTCGGTCTGCTTGGCGGTGCGGTTGGCGGAACCTCACGGGCCGTCTCGCTGCGGGATCCTCGACATCGAGTAGTTACTACGCCACGTCGAGGCTGTCCTCGCGAGACGACCCGTGAGAACCCGCGGCGGTGTCGATTGCGTAAGTGGTTGGGGTTCGGCTCGGACGCGTCCGAGAGGGCCCCACGTTCGACGGGCACAGCGGGATTCCCGGAGCACTGCTCGATGCGGTGTGGAGCGCTACTCGACGCGGGACTGTCGTGTTGGCGGTGGGATACGTCACTCGGTCGCGTTGACCCGAGCGATGTGCGCTCGGATCTCTCCAAGTACTTCCTGGTACGCGGGATCGGGGTACATGGTCGTGGCCAACCGCACCTGGGTGTGCGCCTCGTTCAGTCTGCCCTGCCGTTGCAGGGTTCTTCCCAGTACTAGTCGGGCATAGTGGTCGGACGGGTCCAGTTCGATGACTCGCAGGAACGCCAGTTCGGCACGCTGGAACTGCGCCGAGAACAGATACGCGCGTCCTGCCAGCAGCTGCACGCTCGGCTTGTCCGGATCCTCTTCGAGCACCGGACCGAGCGCGCGTAACGCCTCCAGCGGGCGTCGCTGCGACACAAGGGTTTCCGCTTTGCGGAAAGCTTCTACGGTACCTTCAGCCCTCATTACCACACCAACGGTACGACTCGATCGACGGTTCCGCCATAGTGCTCGGTCGGATGTTGCCAACTCGGTTCCCGTGATCACCCGTCGGATCGGCGCGTTCGTCGCATATGCCGGGAGCCTGACCGCGAGCCTGCGGCGGACGATCAGAGCGCCCGGTTAGGCTCGGAGGCAGTCGTCGGGCGCCCGGCCCGCACCGGCGGGACCGCCGGTGGAAGCATCGCGGCGGGCCGTGGCGTCTCGGATTCACAAAGCTTGTTAGGAGCACACGTGGCGATCATCGAGCAGGTCGGCGCTCGCGAGATCCTGGACTCGCGGGGCAACCCCACCGTCGAGGTCGAGGTGGCCCTGGATGACGGCACGCTGACCCGCGCTGCCGTTCCCTCCGGAGCATCGACCGGCGAACACGAGGCCGTCGAGCTGCGCGACGGTGCCGCCGAGCGCTACGGCGGCAAGGGCGTGGAGAAGGCAGTGGCCGGCGTGCTGGACGAGGTGGGGCCGGAGCTGGTCGGCGTGGAGGCCATCGAACAGCGCGTGGTCGACCAGAAGCTCGTCGACCTGGACGGCACTCCGACCAAGTCCAGGCTGGGGGCCAACGCGATGCTCGGTGCCTCACTGGCGACCGCCAAGGCGGCAGCCGAGTCGACCGGGCTCGAACTCTTCCGGTACGTGGGTGGCCCCAACGCGCACGTGCTGCCGGTGCCGATGATGAACATCCTCAACGGCGGCGCACACGCCGACACCGGTGTGGACATGCAGGAGTTCATGATCGCGCCCATCGGGGCCGACTCGTTCTCGGAGGCACTGCGCTGGGGCGCCGAGACCTACCAGGCGCTGAAGTCGGTGCTCAAGAGCAAGGGCATGGCCACCGGACTCGGTGACGAAGGCGGCTTCGCACCCGACCTGCCCAACAACCGCGAGGCGCTCGACCTGATCGCCACCGCCGTGGACAAGGCGGGCTACAAGCTGGGCAGGGACGTCGCGCTGGCGCTCGACGTCGCCGCGACCGAGTTCTACTCGGACGGCGTCTACCAGTTCGAGGGGGCCAAGCGCAGTGCCGAGCAGATGATCGGCTACTACACCGAGCTGCTCAACTCCTACCCGCTGGTCTCGATCGAGGACCCGCTCTCGGAGGACGACTGGGACGGCTGGACCCGGATGACCTCCGAGATCGGTGAGAAGGTCCAGATCGTCGGTGACGACCTGTTCGTGACCAACCCGGAGCGGCTGGAGGAGGGCATCAACCGGCGCGCGGCCAACGCGCTGCTGGTCAAGGTCAACCAGATCGGCACGCTGTCCGAGACCCTCGACGCGGTGAACCTGGCGAACTCCTGCGGCTACCGCAGCATGATGAGTCACCGCTCCGGCGAGACCGAGGACACCACCATCGCCGATCTCGCGGTGGCCACCGGCTGCGGCCAGATCAAGACCGGTGCTCCCGCCCGCAGCGAGCGGGTGGCCAAGTACAACCAGTTGCTGCGCATCGAGGAGAACCTCGGCGACGCCGCCCGTTACGCGGGTGAATTGGCCTTCCCCAGGTTCAGCGCGGAGGTGTGATCCATGCCGACCGGGCGACCGGCACAACGCGATCGACGGAACGAGGCGGACGGCACGAGCCGTACCCGGCAGTCGACGCGTGCGCGGCGCCCGCGCGGTGACTCGGACGGCAGGACCGCGCCGCGTCGGAGGTCCGGGCCCCGAGGGGCCCGGACCCCGGCGGGCACCGGTGGTGCGTTCAAGCTCTCCTCCACCAGACGGGCCGCCGTGCTGGCCACCCTCGTGTGCGCCATGGCGCTGAGCGTCTCGGTCCCGCTGCGCACGTATCTCGGGCAGCTCGACGAGCTGTCCGACATGGAGCAGCGGGAGCAGCAGCTGAGCGAGGAGGTGCAGCGGCTGTCGGAGCGGAAGGCGGAACTGTCGGACCCGAGTCGGTTGGAGGCCGAGGCGCGGGAGCGCCTCGGCTACGTCCGGCCGGGCGAAACGCCCTACATCGTCGAGTTGCCCTCCGAGGAGAAGCAGCAGTCCGAGGAGAAGGCCGCTCCGGAGTCGAAACCGTGGTACCAGCGGATGTGGAACACCTTCACGGGAGAGGGGAAGTGACAGTGTCGGGCGTGGACCCGAGCGGTGAGCCCACCGCGACCGAGGACGACCGGCTGATCGTGCGGCGCCAACTGGGTCGTCCGCCGAGGGGAATGCGTGACGTGGTCACCCGCGACTCCTCGGGCGAACCCACCGTGGTGCGCACCAGCCCCCGGCTGCCGGACGGGACTCCGTTCCCCACGCTGTACTATCTCACCGCGCCCCGGCTGGTGACCCTGGTGTCCACGCTGGAGTCCGAGGGGCTGATGCGCGAGATGACCGAGCGGTTGGCCACCGACACCGAGCTGGCCGAGCGGTATCGCCGTGCGCACCGGGAGTACCTCGCCGAGCGCGACGCGCTCGAACCGCTCGGCACCGAGGTCAGCGCGGGCGGGATGCCCGGCAGAGTGAAGTGCCTGCACGTGCACGTGGCCCACTCGTTGGCCAAGGGGCGCGGGGTTAACCCGTTCGGGGACGAGGCGCTCGACGTGATCGCCCAACGGTGGCCCACTGAAGCACCGGAGCTCTTTCCTTCCTTCGGGTGAGGGGTGCGGCTCGGTTGTCATGCGTGGTCGCTTGGCGGAACCTCTCGCACGGCTCTCGCTGCGGGTCCGGCGACCTCGGGTAGCGGCCTACACAACGTATCCGGCGTCCTCGCGAGAGCCGCAGGGGAGAACCCGCGGCGGTGCCGACTTCGGGCGTGGCCGGAGTTCGACCTGCGGGAGTGGTGGGGGTTCGGCTCCGCGTCGTAGCGGCGCGGCGATTTCGTGGGAAATTGACGCCGCCCCGAAGTCGGGTGGCGGGGCCTACCGCGCGGCTCTCGTCGTGGTCGGCTCCGGTATCGAGGCGGCGACGACCGCGTGAGTGGTGGTAGTTCGGCGGCTTCAGTCCTTGCGGGGAGTGACCCGGTCCAGCAGGACATCGGATCGGGTGCCGGTGGCGCCGAGGGTGTGGCCGTCACCGTCCAGCCGGGTCGCCAGGAAGGTTTCGGCGACCTCCGTAGGGGCGGTGCGCAGCAGCAGGCTCGCCTGCAACGTCAGCACGAGCCGTTCCGCCAGGGCACGAGCCCGTTCCTCGCGCGGTTCGCCCAGTTCCTCCCGCAGCTTTCGCAACGAGCGGTCGTAGCGCTCGTCCCGTCCGGCCGCGCGGTCCAGCTCGGCCAGCAGCGTCTCGGCCGTGTCGGGCTGCTTGTGCAGCGCTCGTAGGGTATCCAGCGCGGTCACGTTGCCCGAGCCCTCCCAGATGGACAGCAGCGGCGCCTCCCGGTAGAGCCTGGGCATGCCGGACTCCTCGACGTAGCCGTTGCCTCCCAGGCATTCCAGCGCCTCGCCGATCACCGTGGGGGCGCGCTTGCAGACGTAGTACTTCGTGGCGGGCAGCGCCAACCGCAGCAGGTCCAGTTCTGCCCGGTCACCGCGCTGCCCCCGGTCGATCGCGCTCGCCAGTCGCATCGCCAGGCCGACGGCCGCCTCCGACTCCACCGCCAGATCCGAGAGGACCGCGCGCATCAGCGGGGTTCGGTTCAGCGTGCTGCCGAAGGCGTCGCGGTGCGCGGCGTGGTGCGCCGCCTCCGAGAGCGCGACGCGCATGTTGGCCGCGGAACCGAGCACGCAGTCCATCCTGGTCATCGACACCATGTCGATGATGCTGCGCACTCCGCGTCCCGCTTCGCCGATCAGCCAGCCGATCGCGCCCTCGTACTCCAGTTCGGCCGAGGCGTTGGACTTGTTGCCCAGCTTGTCCTTGAGCCGTCGCAGCCGTACCGCGTTGCGCGTGCCGTCCGGCAGCACCCGGGGAACCAGCAGGCAGCTCAGCCCGGCAGGGGTCTGCGCCAGCGTGAGGAACAGGTCGTTCATCGGTGCGGAGGTGAACCACTTGTGCCCGACGATCCGGTAGCTGCCGTCGGCCAGCGGCTCGGCCGTGGTGGTGTTGGCGCGGACGTCCGAGCCGCCCTGCTTCTCGGTCATCGACATCCCGGCCAGCAGACCGCGCTTGTTCGCGGCGGGACGGAGACCGAAGTCGTAGTTCGTGGCGCGCAGTCCCGGTTCGTAGATCTCGGCGAGTTCGGGACTGTGCCGCAGGGCGGGGACCGAGGCGAAGGTCATCGAGATCGGACAGCCGTGGCCCGCCTCGGCCTGCGACCAGAGGTAGAACCCGGCGGCGCGGTGCAGGTGCGCCCCTTCCGGCGCGTCCGGTGCCCACGGTGCCGCGTGCAGCCCCTCGGATACCGCGCGTTCCATCAGCCAGTGCCAGGAGGGGTGGAACTCCACCTCGTCGATGCGGTGGCCGTAGCGGTCGTGGCTGTGCAACACCGGCGGGTGCTCGTTGGCGAGCCTGCCGTGCTCACGTGCCGTGGCGGAGCCCGCCTGCCGCGCCAGCGGACGCAGTTCCTCGATCCGTTCCGACTGGCCGTGCTCGGCCAGCGCCTCCCGCAGCGCCGGGTCGCAGTCCAGCGGATCGAAGTCGTCCAGCGGGGGCGGCTGGTTGCTGACCTGGTGGATCGCCGGGATGGCGAAGTCGGCTGCGGACTCTCCGGGCTGCGTCATGCCCGCAGCGTAGGACATATCGGTTACCGAACAGTAGTAGTCGCCACTCCCGATCCGATCCTTTTCGATTCGGGTTCTTCGTATTTTGACGCGGTATCGGTCCAGCCTCGTACTTTTCCGCCTCGGTTACGGAGCCGAATATCTCGACCAAGCCGGTCCTCGCAATCGGCACCGCCGCGGGTTCTCGCGTGCGGCTCTCGCGAGGACGGTCCCGACGTGGCGTAGGTGGCTACTCGATGTCGGGGCACCCGCAGCGAGAGCCGTGCGGGAGGTTCCGCCACAGCACCACCCGCTCCAACCGAGCCGCCGATCCCACATCCGTCATCGGGCGATCTTCACGCCGATGGTGTGCAATCCGGGAGGAGTCGGCGATGCCGCGAGGACCAACTGGGGAGGGCGATCGTGCCGCGTCGGAGCAGAACGTCGCCGTGGCGGCGACGTGACCAACCTTCGTGGTGGCCCCGGCATTCCGAATCCGAAACACTTCCGAAACCGACCGCCCGTCGCGGTCCGCGCAGACCACCGGTCGGTTCGCTGTTGGCGCTGTTGGCGTTGCTGTTGCCGTTCGTGCTGGTCGGTGGGGCCAACGCGCTCACGACCGCGATGTTCGGCGATCCGGGTGTCGGTGACCGCCCCGGAACGCCGCCGAGACAACTGGGGGTCACCGGAGAGCTGCCCGAACAGCGGGAACCCGGCGTGCGACTGATCCGGGACAGTCGTTCGATGCGGGGGCCTTCCGAACCGGACACCGGAGCGGGTTCCGCCATCCGGGTGCCGGACGGGCCCGCCGGGATTCCGGAGCCGATGCTGCGGGCCTACCGCGACGCCGCGGATCGGATCTCGGAGACCGAGCCGTCCTGCGGGCTGCACTGGTCGGTGCTCGCGGCGATCGGACGTGTCGAGTCCGACCACGGCGACTCCGGTCGGGTGGACGATTCCGGAACGACCGTGACCGCGATCCTCGGGCCACGGCTCAACGGTGGTGCGGGATTCGCCGCCGTGCCGGACACGGATGCCGGTGAGCTGGACGGGGACCCGGTCTGGGACCGCGCGGTGGGCGCGATGCAGTTCCTGCCCGCCACCTGGGACCGCTACGGCGTGGACGGCAACGACGACGGTGTCGCCAGCCCGCACAACGCGCACGACGCGGCGCTGGCTGCCGGGAAGTACCTGTGCGCGGCGGGCGGGGATCTGAACCGCGACGGGGAGCTGGCCCGCGCGGTGTTCGAGTACAACCACTCGGAACGCTACGTGCGTGACGTGCTCGGCTGGGCCACCGCCTACCGCACCGGCGGGCACCCCACGCCCGCGCCGGACATTCCCGAGCTCGGACCGGCCACACCCGAACGAAGTGGCGAGGTGGTCCACCCACCGGCCCCGAGCAACGGGCCGGAACCGAGTGGTCAGCGACCTCCTGGCGAGTTCCCGCCGTTGTCCCCGGCCTCGCCCCCGGAAACCTCGCCTTCGGGGACCGGTCCCTCGGAGACCGCGCCCTCCTTCGAACCGATCGTGCCCGAAACGGCGCAGCGCCCGACCGGGCAATCCGCCCCCACCGGAAGTGAATCGGGGAGTGACGCCTCGTCGAGCACCGAGCCCGACGCCGAGCCGTCGGGCGGTTCAGGCGACTGACCGGCGCGTTCCGCACGCGTCGCGGAACGCGCCCCCGCGAGGAGGCCGTCAGTTCGGCTGCTGCATCTCCTGGCTCATCTGCTCCTGGAACTCGTTCTGGAACTCGGGCGACTGGAAGACCGAGATCGTGAGGATGGCCCAGATGATGCAGATGACCAGGCCGACACCGGACAGGATCGTCCCCGTGATCGCGGCCTTCTTGTTGGTGGCCCTGCCCTGGGAGACCTTCCGGATGCCGATGATGCCGAGGATGATGCCGACGATGACGACCGGCCAGGCGATGATCCCGATCCCGGGGATCAGCGACAGCACCACCCCGATGATGCCGAGCACGAGCGCGGCGGTTCCGAGGCCGTTGCTCGGCTGCTGTTCGGGGTACTGTTGGTAGTCCTGATAGGACACTTTCGATCCTTCCGTGACGTCGTTGGCCGGTGCGCTTTCCGGTTCCCGCGAAACTTCGGTTTCCGCGTGCTGCGAACCCGGCACCGAACGGGAAACCCTATAACGCGATTGTCCGGTTGCGGCTCCAGTTGCCCGATCTGGTCCAGCTGTTCACCGTTTCGTTGTACGAGTCGTGATTTCCCCTACACCGACACGCCGAAACCCACCGATAGCTCCCTTGCCCGATCCCGCGCGATGCCGCTCGCGCCGCTCACCGAGCCGCTATGCGGGCGAGCATCGACGACACTTCCGCGTACTGCTGACCGAATCGGTTCGGGTCGCCCGTGCCGCCCACTCTGCGCTGCAATAGCCTGGACCCGACAAGGTGCTCGGGACGAACGACGAATCGACAGGGTTCACCGACTTTCGTTCCGTCATTCCTCCGAGACTTTCCGGCCGGGTTGCTGCTAACCGTGGGATGTCCTTCGGCACGCCAGTGCCGAAACACCCACCTATGCGGTCGGCACCGCCGCGGGTTCTCCCGTGCGGCTCTCGCGAGGAAGGCCCGACGTTGTGTAGGTCGCTACCCGATGTCGGGCCTCCCGCAGCGAGAGCCGTGCGAGAGGTTCCGCCAAGTGAGTGCTAAGGCACGGGTGACACCGATTTTCAACATCCAGGAGGAAGCATGGTGCGCGTGGCTGCGATCGACTGCGGGACGAACTCGATCCGGCTGTTGATCGCCGAGGTGACCGTGCACGACGACGGCACGCGCGAACTGCGCGACCTGCACCGCGAGATGCGGATCGTGCGGCTGGGGCAGGGGGTCGACGCCACCGGCAGGTTGGCCGAGGATGCGCTCGACCGCACCAGGCAGGCGCTGCACGACTACGACGAGCGCATCCGGGAGGAGGCCGTCGAGCGCACCAGGATGGTGGCCACCTCGGCGACCAGGGACGCGGCCAACCGCGAGGACTTCTTCGGGATGGTCCGCGAGACACTGGGAGTGGATGCCGAGATCATCACCGGCGAGGAGGAGGCCAGGCTCTCCTTCGTCGGCGCGGTGGGCGATCTGGATCCCGCGGACGGCCCATTCCTGGTGGCCGATGTGGGGGGCGGTTCGACCGAGTTGGTGCTCGGCCACTGGGACGGCAAGGAGGCCGAGATCGTCGGATCCCACTCAGCGGACATCGGATGCGTGCGTCTCACGGAGCGTTGCTTGCACACCGATCCGGCTACCCCCGATGAGGTGAAGATCGCGGGTGAGCTCACGCGGGAGGTGCTGGACGAGGCGTTCGCCGCCGTGGACGTCTCCGCCGCGCGTCGCTGGGTGGGGGTGGCGGGCACCGTCACCACGCTCTCGGCGCTCGCGCACGGTCTGTCCGAGTACGATCCCGCGGCGATCCATCTCTCCCGCGTGTCCCGGGGCAGTGTCGACGAGACCGCGCGCGAGCTGCTGGCGATGGATCACGACCAGCGCGCCGCGCTGGGGCCGATGCATCCGGGGCGGGTGGACGTAATCGGGGGAGGTGCGTTGGTCGTCAGCGTCCTCGCGGCCGAGCTGGCGGAGCGCGCCGGGATCACGGATATCACTGTCAGTGAGCACGACATCCTCGACGGTATCGCCCTTTCGATCGGTTGAATCCCACAATGTGAGACACTTCATTCCGGCAATTGGGTGATTATCTTGCTGAATCGAGAAAGAAAGTGACGGCTTTGTGACAGCTCATTGCCGTGAACTGTGTCTCGCTTATGTTTACGCTCGCACTCATCCGACGACCCGAGGTCGTCGGCGTGGCGACCCTCGCCCTGATCGGCGAGGAGTCACGTAGACAGCGGGAGGAATTTGATGCGCAAGCGACGCATGGTCGCGCCGGTCGCGGCATCGCTGTCGGCGGCCCTGCTGGCAGCCGGCTGCGGCGGTGGTGGCGGCAGCGCCGTCACCGAGGAAACCGGGACCCTGGAGGACCCGATCACGGTGGACTGGGGTGAGCCGGAGAATCCGCTCGTTCCCGGCAACACCACCGAAGTCAACGGTGGAAACGTCCTCGACGCCATGTTCACCGGGCTCGTCGAGTACGACCCGAAGACCTTCGAGCCGTACAACGCCATGGCGAAGTCGATCAAGGCTTCCGACGACAAGAAGACCTACACGGTCAAGCTCAAGCAGGGCTGGAAGTTCCACGACGGTGAGGAAGTCACCGCGGACAACTTCGTCCGGGCCTGGAACTACACTTCTTACGCGCCCAACGGGCAGAAGACCGCCAGCTTCTTCGACAAGATCAAGGGCTTCGACGACGTCAACCCGCCGGATCCGGACGGGGAAACCGGCCCGAAGGAAGCTCCGGAGCCGAGCGCGAAGAAGATGTCCGGGCTGAAGGTCGTGGACGACCACACCTTCGAGATCACCCTCAAGCAGCCGTTCACCATCTTCCCGACCACCCTGGGCTACACGGCGTTCTCGCCGTTGCCGGAGAAGTTCTTCGAGGACAAGGAAGCCTTCGAGAACGAACCGGTCGGCAACGGTCCGTACAAGTACGAGGGGCGCGAACCCAACCGCAGTCTCACGCTGACGCGTTACGACGACTACAAGGGCGAGCGCAAGGGCGAGGTCGAGGCCTTCAAGTTCAAGGTCTACCAGAAGCAGGCGACTGCCTACCGCGACCTGAAGTCCGGCAACCTCGACTTCCAGCGGCAGGTGCCCACCTCCGCACTGGTCGACAACCGCTGGAAGGAAGAGCTCGGCGACAACGCGCTCACCCGCGAGGGTGCGCTCGTCACGCCGCTGAGCTTCCCGCTCTACGACGAGAAGTTCCAGGACCCGAACCTGCGCAAGGCCATCTCGATGGCTATCGACCGCGAGAGCATCGTCAAGAACGTCTTCTCCGGCACGCGTCAGGCACTCCGAGGGTGGTCCGCACCCGGTACTCCCGGCCGTGACGGCGAGGCCTGCGGGCAGTGGTGCCAGTACGATCCCGCCAAGGCCAAGGAGCTCCTGAAGAAGGCGGGTGGTTTCGACGGTACGTTGACCATCTCCAGCAACGCTGACGGCGGTCACGAGGAGTGGATCAAGGCCGTTGCTGGCAGCATCCGCGACACCCTGGGGATCGAGGTCTCCTACAACCCGGTTCCCACGTTCAGCGAGTTCCGTTCCTCGATCGCCGCGAACCAGATGACCGGAATGTTCCGCAGCGGATGGATCGCCGACTACCCGAGCATCCAGAGTTACCTGGCCCCCATCTACACCAAGGGCGGTTCCTCGAACGACAGTGGCTACCACAATCCCGAGTTCGAGGATCTGATGAGCCGGGCGAACCAGGCTCCTACGGTCGAGAAGGCCAACGAACTCTACGCCGAGGCGGAGAAACTGCTGGCCAAGGACATGCCGACCGTGCCGGTCTATTCGCAGAACGTGCAGTCGGCCAAGTCGGATCGTATCGCCGAGGGACAGGTGACCAAGCGCCGTTCGTTGTCGCTGACATCGGTGAAGATCGCCCAGCCGGAGTGAGTGTGAGTCAGTAGGGCAGTCGCCCGGCTCGTCACCGCCAAAAGCGGTGGCGAGCCGGGCCTGTCCGTGTCGAAGGAGGTTCGGTGGGCCGATACATACTGCGGCGACTGCTGCAGTTGATTCCGGTTTTCATCGGAACGACGTTCATCATCTATTCCCTCGTGTGGGCCCTGCCGGGAGATCCCTTCGCGGGCAAGTGCGGATCCCGTGCTTGTCCGGAGGCCTACGTCCAGATGATGACCGAGAAGTACAATCTCGACGAGCCCCTGCCGATGCAGTACATCCTGTATCTGGGGCAGCTGTTCCAGGGGAACTTCGGGGAGACCTTCTCGGGGATCGAGGTCAGTACGCTGATCCAGGACGCGTATCCGGTCACCATCAAGCTCGCGGCGATCGCACTGGTCTTCGAGGCCGTGATCGGCATCGTCGCCGGGATCCTGACCGCACTGCGCGGCAAGGGCTTCGTGGACAATCTGGTGCTCGCGGCCACGCTCTTCCTGATCGCCGTGCCGGTCTTCGTCAGCGGTTTCGTGGTACAGATCGTTTTCGGTGTCCAGCTGGGCTGGATGGACCCCTCGGTCAGTACCGATCCGACCATCGGCGAGTTGATGGTTCCGGGCTTGATTCTCGGCAGCCTGTCCATGGCCTACATCGCCAGGCTCACCCGCACGGCGATGTTCGAGAACAAGCGCGCGGACTACATCCGTACCGCCAACGCCAAGGGGCTCAAGCCGCGCCGGGTCGTCTCGGTGCACATGCTGCGCAACTCGTTGATCCCGGTGATCACCTTCATCGGCACCGACTTCGGTGCGCTGATGGGTGGTGCCATCGTCACCGAGGGCATCTTCAACATCCCCGGAATCGGCAACCTCGTCTTCCAAGCGATCGGCGGGCAGGAAGGAACAACCGTTACGGGCGTCGTCACCCTGCTAGTGATCGTCTACCTGCTGATGAACCTGCTGGTTGACATTCTCTACGCGGCTTTGGACCCGAGGATCCGATATGACTGAATCAATCCGAGAGCAGACGGATTCGACGGACACCGGCGACCGGGATGTCTCGCGTTCCGGCGAGCAGAAGCCCAAGCTCGAAAAGCAAGTGGGACTCTGGGGCGACGCCTGGCGTGACCTGCGCAAGCGCCCGCTGTTCATCGCGGCGAGTGCCATCATTCTGCTGCTGCTGGTGATGTCGGCCTTCCCATGGCTGTTCACCTCCGTCGATCCCAACGAACAATTGCTCAGTAAAGCGCGCCAAGGCCCTTCGGCCGAAGCGTGGTTCGGCTACGATCACCTCGGTAGGGATGTCTACTCCAGGGTGATCTACGGGACCAGGTCCTCGATCCTCGTCGGGGTGCTCGCGACTTCCCTGACCGTGGTGCTCGGCTCCATCTTCGGGTTGATCTCCGGTTACTTCGGGCGGAAGACGGACGTTTTGGTCTCCCGGTTCGCCGAGATCTTCCTGGGGCTGCCGTTCGTGCTCGGCGCGATCGTCATCCTGTCGGTGTTCAACGCTGGGATCGTCAGTCCAGGGGAAATCCGCGTCATGAGCCAGGTGATCCTGACCATCGGCGTGCTGGCCTGGCCGATCTCGATGCGCATCATGCGTTCGGCCGCGATCGCGGCCAAGCAGCAGGACTACGTCAACGCCGCCAAGGCGCTGGGTGCCAGCCACAGCAGGATCATCTTCAAGCACGTGCTGCCGAACTGCATCGCTCCGGTGATGGTCTATGCGACCATCGCGTTGGGGCAGATGATCGGACTCGAGGCGACGCTGTCCTACCTGGGGCTCGGACTCAAGGCGCCGGTCGTCTCCTGGGGAATGATGATCTCGGTGTCCCAGCAGTACATCATCAGCACGCCGCACATGCTGCTGTTCCCGGCAGGATTCCTGGTGATCACGGTTCTGGCGTTCGTGATGCTGGGTGACGCGGTGCGCGACGCGCTGGATCCGAAACAACGGTAGTAAGGAGGGCCGCTTTGTCGGCTACCGACGACAGCACGGGCGGCTCCTCGGAGTCGCGCCTGCTCGAAGTGGAAGACCTGCACGTCGAGTTCCGCACCCGCGAGGCGACGGCGAACGTGCTCAACGGGGTGGGGTATCACGTCGACGCGGGGGAGACCCTCGCCGTGCTCGGCGAGTCGGGCTCCGGCAAGAGCGTCACGGCGCAGACCGTGATGGGCATTCTGGACACTCCGCCGGGCTTCGTGACCAAGGGAGCCATCCGTTATCGCGGGGAGGAGCTCCTCTCCGCGACGGAGGACCGTCGCCGTGGCCTGCGGGGCGAGAACATGGCGATGATTTTCCAGGACGCCCTCTCCGCGCTCAACCCGGTTTACACCGTGGGATTCCAGATCGCCGAGCAGTTCCGCTTCCGGCGCGGGATGTCGCGCAAGGACGCGATGGCCAAGGCCGCCGAGATGCTGGACCTGGTCAAGATCCCCAACGCCAAGCAGCGCGTGAAGGAGTTCCCGCACCAGTTCTCCGGCGGCATGCGGCAGCGCGCCATGATCGCGATGTCGCTGGCGCTGGACCCGGACCTGCTCATCGCCGACGAGCCGACCACGGCGCTGGACGTGACGGTGCAGGCCCAGATCATGGATCTGCTGGACGAGCTGCGCCGCGAACGCGGGATGGGACTGATCCTGATCACCCACGACCTCGGCGTGGTCGCCGAGGTCGCCGACCGCATCGCGGTGATGTACGCCGGTCGGGTGGTGGAGGAGTCCGACGCGGAGTCGCTGTACAAGCGCCCCGCGCACCCCTACACCGAGGGGCTGATGGAGTCCATTCCCCGGCTGGACCAGAAGGGCGAACAGCTGGCCAGCATCAAGGGGCTCCCGCCCAACCTCGCGAACATCCCCGAGGGCTGCCCGTTCCACCCGCGTTGCCACCGCGCCACGGACGAGTGCCGCCGGAAGGTTCCGGAGTTGCTCGAACTCCGCCCCGGGCGCTACAGCGCCTGCCACTTCGCCGAGGAGTTGATCAGCAGTGAGTGAGCCGATTCTGCAAGTTCGCGACCTGGTCAAGCACTTCCCGGTGCAGCAGGGGATCGTGTTCAAGAAGACCATCGGTCACGTGCGGGCGGTGGACGGCGTCTCCTTCGACCTCAACCGGGGCGAGACGCTGGGCATCGTGGGCGAGTCCGGCTGCGGCAAGTCCACGCTGGCCCAGGTGCTGATGCGGCTGGAACAGCCCACCAGCGGCAGCGCGCTGTTCGAGGGCGTGGACATGTTCGGCAAGAAGAGCGCGTCCCAGCTTCGGCAGCTGCGCAGGGACATGCAGATCGTGCTGCAGGACCCCTACACCTCGCTGAACCCGCGCAAGACGGTGGGCGACATCGTCGGCGAGCCGTTCGAGATCCACCCCGAGGTGGCGCCGAAGGGCGACCGACAGCGGCGGGTGCAGGAGCTGCTCGACACCGTCGGGCTCAACCCGGAGCACGTGCGGCGCTATCCGCACCAGTTCTCCGGTGGACAGCGGCAGCGGATCGGCATCGCCCGTGCGCTGGCGCTCAAGCCCAAGGTGATCGTCTGCGACGAGCCGGTGTCCGCACTGGACGTCTCCATCCAGGCACAGGTGATGAACCTGCTGAGTGATCTGCAGTCCGAGTTCGGCCTGTCCTACATCTTCATCGCCCACGACCTCGGCGTGGTGCGGCACCTCTCCGACCGGGTGGGCGTGATGTACCTGGGCAAGATGGTCGAGAACGGCACCGAGGACCAGATCTACGAGCACCCGCAGCACCCCTACACCCAGGCGCTGCTGTCCTCGGTGCCCGTGCCCGATCCCTCGGTGCGCGACCGCAGGGAGGCCATCCGGCTCACCGGCGACGTGCCCAGCCCGGCGAACCCGCCGTCCGGTTGCCGGTTCCGCACCAGGTGCTGGAAGGCGCAGGACATCTGTGCCGAGCAGGAGCCCGAGTTGGCCGTGCGGCACGACGGCGGCCGCATCGACCTCGAACTGGCCGACGGTCACCCCAGTGCCTGTCACTTCGCCGAACGGAACGACCACGTCGTTTCGTGAGGGGAACGCTGCCTTTCGAAGGGGAACGCTGCCTCTCCGAGGGGCACCTCTTCGCGGTGGTGGGGGCGTCGATTTCGCGAGAAATCGACGCCCCGGTGCGGCGGTGCGGTCCCGGTCGGCGTCAATTTCTCGCGAAATCGCGGCGCCGCTACGATGCAGGGCTGAGCTTCCACCACTCCCGCAGGCCGAACTCCGACCACCCTCGCAATCGGCACCGCCGCGGGTTCTCTCGTGCGACTCTCGCGAGGAAGGCCCGACGTTGGGTAGGTCGCTACCCGATGTCGGGCCTCCCCGGAGCGAGAGTCGTGCGCGAGGTTCCGCCACTGGACCGACCGAGCAAACCGAGCGGACGAACCGCTTCACCGGGAGACGAACTCGGCGAGATCTGCGGACTGCTTGATCCGCGAGGGCTCGTGCACGTACATCATGTGCCCGGCGGGGTAGTAGCGGACCTCGATGTTGTCGCGCAGTTCCCGCGGGATCTCCAGCTGCGCCAGGGTGTGCTCGGCCGCGAAGTACGGCGTCGCCCCGTCGGTGTGCCCGCAGCCCACGTGCACCCGCAGGTGCGGGTTGCTGCGCATCGCCTTGGCCAGTTTGTCCGTCGCGGTCACCGCCATCCCCTCGAAGTCCTCGTAGGACCACGGATGGACCCGTGGGGACAGCACCTCGTAGGGCAGGTCGTTGGAGTACTCCAGCTCCTGCCGCAGGTAGTGGTTGACCCCGGCCGAGTAGGCTCCGATGATCCCCGAGACGCTCGGGTCGTCCGAGAGGTGCTCGCCGCCCGCGTCGGGCTCCCAACCGGTGAAGCGTCCGTCCATACGACCGACGGTCAGCCGCTTCTCGCGCAACAGCTCGGTGAAGAACCGCAGGTGCTCGATCCGCAGATTCACCCGGTCCACGTAGTCCGGACTCAGCCCGGTCAACTCGGCGGTGCGCCGCACCACCTCGGCGCGGTCCTCGTCCGACAGCCGGGCACCCTGCCGCAGCGCCCACGGATGATCCCGCGCCGCGAACTCCTCGGCCTCGTCCAGCACCTCGCGCAGCGGCCGGTCCCCGTGCTTGCCGTGGTGGTGCGCGATGGCCGCGTAGGTCGGCAGGAAGAGACTGTAGGGCAGGTCGTTGCCCTCGGTGAAGCGGATGGTGCCCATGTCCAGCACCGTCGAGATCAGCAGCAACCCGTTCGGGTAGAGCCCGTGCTTGCTCTGCAGGTGTTCGGCCAGTGACGCGGCCCGCAGCGTGCCGTAGGACTCGCCCGCCAGGTACTTGGGCGACAGCCAGCGGCCGTTGCGCGTGGTCCATAGCCGGATCAGCTCCGCCACCGACTCGATGTCGCGCCGGTAACCGTGGAAGTCGCCCGCCTTGCCACCGCGAACCGCCCGGGAGAAACCGGTGGATACCGGGTCGATGAACACCAGGTCGCTGTGTGCCAGCAGCGTTTCCGGATTGTCGGTGAGCCCGTACGGCGGGGCCGCGAGCTGGCCCGCGTCGCCGGAGACCACCTTGCGCGGCCCCAGCAGCCCCATGTGCAGGAACGCGCTGGCCGCTCCGGGGCCGCCGTTGAAGGCGAACGTGACCGGACGGTCGGACGACTCCGGCGAATCGGCCACGTACGAGGTCACGAACACCTCGGCGCCGGCGACGTGCCCGTCGAACTTGCCGTCGGTGTAGCTCTCCTCCCGCAGCACGTACCGGCCCGCCGTGGCCGTGTAGGAGAGTTGCTTGCCGTTGGCCGTGATCGTGTGATGTGTGCTGACCAGGTCGTCGGTCGGTTCGGCCGAAGGCGTGCTCGACTGCCGGTTCGACTCGCCGGTGTTGTCGGTTTCCTCACTGGCTGTCATGTGCCGTAGCCTAATCGCCTCGATCGGAGGATTCGGTGGCCCGCGCAGGGGTGTTCGAGCGATGTGCCACTGTGACCGTGGTGAACGAGACACACTCCCGAACACCCGTCCCGGGGCCGGTCGAGCCGACCACCTCGACGGGCGAGGCGAGCACGCTGGCCGAGCTGGACGAGGCGGTCACCGGTTGTCGCGCCTGCCCCAGACTGGTGAGCTGGCGGGAACGGGTGGCCGAGGAGAAACGCGCCGCCTTTCGTACGCAGGAGTACTGGGGCAGACCCGTACCGGGGTTCGGGCCCTCCGACGCCTCGCTGGCACTGGTGGGACTGGCACCCGCCGCGCACGGGGCGAATCGGACGGGACGCATGTTCACCGGGGACCGCTCCGGCGAGGTGCTCTACCGGGCGCTGTTCGACGTGGGCCTGGCCTCGGCGCCGCGCTCCGAGTCGGCCGACGACGGGCTGCGGCTGTACGGCACGCGGATCACAGCGCCGGTGCGGTGCGCCCCTCCCGCGAACAAGCCGACCCCCGCGGAGCGCGACACCTGCTCGCCCTGGCTCGCACGCGAGTTCGAGCTGCTCCGACCCACCCTGCGAGTCGTCGTGGTGCTGGGTGGTTACGGCTGGCAGGCCCTGTTGCCGGTGCTGGCGGCCGGTGATTGGGAAGTGCCCCGGCCGAAGCCGAGGTTCGGGCACGGAGCGCGCGCGACGCTGCGCGACCCGTGGGGGGCCGAACTGCTGCTACTGGGCTGCTACCACGTCAGCCAGCAGAACACCTTCACCGGAAGGCTCACCCCGGAGATGCTGCGCGACGTGCTGGGACGCGCCAAGGAAGCGGCGGGGTTGGCGTGAGGCCGCACACCTGGCGCATAACGCTTGCCGTTATTAACGTGCTACGTTAAGATTATGCTGCGATCGTTCGCCGAGAAGGAGACCGAGCGTGTATGGCAACGACGCCGTTCGCGGATGCTCGATCCGAAGGTTCAGCGGGCGGCTCTGCGGAAACTTGCCATCCTGGACGCGGCTGAGACGCTGGAAGACTTGCGCGTCCCTCCCGGTAATCGGCTGGAGAAGCTACATGGAGATCGAGCCGGGCAGTACAGCATTCGGATCAACCAGCAGTGGCGGATCTGCTTTGAGTGGACATCAGCCGGGCCCGAGAACGTCGAGATCGTGGACTACCACTGAAGGGAGCTGAGGATGTCCGACGAGTGCGTCATGCCTCCGGTTCATCCCGGGGAAGTCCTGGCCGAGGAGTACTTGGAGCCGCTCGGCGTTACCCAACACCGAGTGGCCGTCGCGATCGGTGTTCCGCCGCGTCGTATCAACGAGATCGTACACGGCGCGCGCGGGATCTCCGCTGACACCGCACTACGGCTGGCGCGGTTTTTCGGGACGTCCGAGCGGTTCTGGCTGAACCTGCAGTCTCGCTACGACCTCGAACGAGAGAAGGACAACCTGGCCGATTCGTTGGATCGGATCCACCCGTTGGGAGCCTGACGCCACGCCGAGTCCTGATGGCTGCCCGATGCCCGAACTCAGCCGGCAGAACACCTTCACCGGCAGGCTGACGCCGGAGATGCTGCGTGCGGTGCTCACCGAGGCCAAGGACTCCGCAGGCCTGGGGGAGTGAGGTTTTCCGGCCGGGGCGGTGCCTGCGAGGCGGCGATCTCGGAGCGGCGTCGATTTCTCACGAAATCGCCGCGTCCGTGGCGGGGCGGCGGATCCGAGGCGTCGGTCGCGCTTTGCCGATCGCGCCGTGATCGGTGCGCCCGTGATCGGTGCGCTGCGCTCGCTGCCCCGTGACTGGTGCGATGGGGAGTGTGTGACGGGAACCTCGATTCCGTGGTTCCGCACTCGTGGATCCGAATCTCCGGTATGGTGGGCGGGGATGATTCGAGATCGTTTTCACTCGGTGCTCGCGGTGTCGTAGGCGAGCGTCGAACACGCCGCTCGTGCTCGTTCCCTCCCGGTGATCCCGGTTTTCTCCAGAGGGCGCGCATCGTGCGCGAGCGGAGCACACAACGATTGCGTACCGTGATTTCGGTGGACGCAACGTTCACACCCGCACACGGGCTGTTTTTGTGATCATAAACACCCGCGAGCGGTGTCACATTTGAGGGGGCCGCCGGGGCGGCCCATCGCGTATTGGTGTGACCATAGAGCCATGGCTGGTAAATCCGATCCCACCCGGATTCTCATCCTCGGCGGCGGCTACGTCGGTATGTACACCGCGTTGCGCCTGCAGTCCAAGCTCGGCCGCCGTGAGGCTTCGGTGACGGTCGTCGACCCTCAGCCGCATATGACCTACCAGCCCTTCCTCCCGGAAGCGGCGGCGGGCAACGTTGAGCCCCGTCACGTGGTAGCGCCGTTGCGACGAGTGTTGAAGCGGTGTCACGTTCTCACCGCGCGTGTCACGGAGGTCAACCACGAGAAGCGATCGGTCACGGTGGAAGATGCCGAGGGCATCGCCAGTGACCTGGGCTACGACGTGCTCGTTGTCGCACTCGGGTCCGTCTCGCGCCTGCTGCCGATCCCGGGGCTGCCCGAACAAGGTATTGGTCTCAAGACCGTGGGCGAAGCGATCTATCTGCGCAACCACGTGCTCGCGAAGATGGACGCCGCCGCCAACACCACCGACCCGGAGCTGCGCAAGCGCCTGCTGAACTTCACCTTCGTCGGTGGGGGTTACGCGGGTACCGAGGCGCTGGCCGAGTTGGAGGACATGGCCAGGTACGCCACCCGCTACTACGAGTCCATCTCACGCGACGACATGAGCTGGTCGCTGATCGAGGCCGCCGGGCGGATCATGCCCGAGGTCAGCGAGAAGATGGGCGTCTACACCGTCAAGGCCCTCGAGGAACGCGACATCAAGGTCTACCTGAACACCTTCCTCAAGTCGGTGGAGAACGGCCACGCCGTGCTCTCGGACGGTACCGAGTTCGACACCGACACCCTGGTATGGAACGCCGGGGTGAAGGCCAACCCGGTGCTGAAGAACACCGACCTCCCGCTGGACGAGCGCGGCAGGATCAAGGCCACCTCGCATTTGCGCGTCGAGGGACATCCCGACGTCTGGGTCGCGGGCGACTGCTCGGCCGTGCCGGACCTGTCCAAGGCGGAGGAGGACCCCAACGCCACCTGCGCCCCCTCGGCGCAGCACGCCGTTCGGCAGGCCAACCAGCTGGCGAAGAACCTCATCTCCTCGCTGCGTGGCCGCAAGACCGCGGCGTACTTCCACCGCAACGCGGGGTCCGTCGCGGGGTTGGGGCTCTACAAGGGTGTGGCCGACGTCTACGGCTTCAAGGCCAAGGGCTTCGTGGCCTGGTTCATGCACCGCACCTACCACGTGAGCAAGATGCCGACCTTCAACCGCAAGGCGCGGATCGTCATCGACTGGACGCTGGCGTTCCTGTTCCGTCGCGAGGTCGTCTCGATGGGCCAGATCCAGAACCCCCGTTCCGATTTCAAGCGTGCGGCTTCCAGCTGAGCCCGTGTCGGGCTCCTCGGTCGGTGATCACACGATCGGCAACGGGCCGTGCGTCGGGAAACCGGCGCACGGCCCGTTGTGTGTGATCCCCCGCTCTCTTGACTTTCTGTGACCTGTTAACAAGCATTACCCGAAAAGTGTCACCTGTATGGGTGGCTATGATGGTGCGCGTGGCGCGTCAGTGTTGATGTTTTTTACACGCTGTGATCGGGTTTGCTCCAGATGGCGGTTTCGTTTCTTCTGGAACCAACGGCAGCATTGGCACGTCTTAACAAGGGGCCCACTGTGGGTCGGTTACCGAAGGCGTGTCGGTGACGAGCCGAGGACGCGCCCCCGTAGCCCAATCGGCAGAGGCGGACGACTTAAAATCGTCGTAGTGTCGGTTCGAGTCCGACCGGGGGCACCGAAAACCGCTGGTCAAGGGATGTGTGGTTCACTGCGGTCAGGGGGATGCGACGGGGTTCCCATGTTTTGGACTCGATGCACCCCGCCCGATTTTTCCGCGCACCTCTCCGGAGTGGATGGTCGAGGATCCGACGTTCCTCCTCGTCGGAGGTGGTTGTCGTGTTGCCACGAGTTCCGATCCGATCAGCGCGAGTGAGTACCTACTCCTCATTCGGCATCGAACGCCCCAGCCGATCCGCGCTTCGAGTCGTCTCGGGCAGGCGGTAGCGCGGCGCCAGCCGCAGCACCAGCTCGCACGCCGCGTCGAGGGTGAAGCGGTGGCCGAGCGAGACGAACACCGGCTTCACGCCCCGTTGCGTCCGCAGTGCCCGACCGACGATCTCCTCATCGTATCGGATCGGTGACCAGTCGCCGCGCTGCTCGTTCGGCGGCTCGTAACGGCCCATCGCGGTCTTGGCGACGCCGATGCTGGGCAGCTCAGTCAGCACGCCGAGGTGGCAGGCCAGTCCGAAGCGGCGGGGATGGGCCAGCCCCTGGCCGTCGCAGACGAGCACATCCGGCTCGACCGACAGCCGTGTCAGCGCCTCCAGCAGCGGCGGCGCCTCGCGGAAGGCGAACAACCCGGACACGTAGGGAAACTCCGGCTCGCCGCGCACCACCACGTTGTCGATCACGGACAGCGAGGCCACGTCGAGAACCGTCACCGCAGCCACGAGCTCGTCGACTTCCTCGCGGTAGGCCACGTCCAACCCCGCCGCCGTCCGGATGACCTCGGGTTCACCGTCGAAGCGAACCAGGGGCCGCAGCCGCTGCTGCACGGCGACGGCTTCCTGCTCAGTCGTGGGCCACGGGTGCGGGTCACGGACGTGAATCACCGCCCCATTGTCCGACGCCCCAGGAACATTGCGAGAGGCCGCATCGTCCAAGGCGACCGCATCAGCGGCCGCTACGACCGATCTTGCACAAAACTCGCTGTCCGTATCCTCTCGTGCTCGAAGCGATATCATCGTGCGCCGTGTCAGTGATGATCACGCTTCGGTGATCCGCGGATCGCCGGAAGTTGGAGCGGAGGTCGATGTTGTCTCCTGGTTCGAGAGCACCTATGCCTCGTACGCCCAGCTGGGCGGGCAAGTTGCCCAAGGTCGAGGTGTATGTCGACGAAACCGGGGACCGTGGATTCGGTAAAAATTCTTCCTCGTTCTTCGCGATGACCGCTCTGATGATTCCGGCGGAGAGCGTCTCCTACGCGAGGGCAGTAGCTGCCGGACTGCGATATGAGATCGGAACTTCACGCCCTCTGCACTGGGTCGAGCACTTTAAGCCCAAGCGGGCGGACCGTCGCCGGCTTGCTACGCGTATGCTCGCCAGCATCCCAAATGTGAAAACTATTCACGTCATTACTCACAAGGCTACGGTCCAGTTCAATGAAGCTCTGCGGAGCGACAATGAGAAGTTCTACAACTACACGACACGCTTGTTGCTGGAACGTATCGCGCTAGCAGCTCATGGGTGGCACGGCGGAGCGCGACTGGCGATCCTGCGGTTGGGGTCGGTCAGGCATATGGATCACGACGGAACGGTTAGTTATCTGAATCTGGTTCAAAACATTCCCTCTCCGGTGCATACGCCCTGGGAACACATTCGATGGCCACCGAGCTGGCACGGAACGAGTGAGTATGACGGCCTCCAGCTGGCCGATTTGCACGCGGGCATCCTCTCAGTGGCACTTCGTGGAGCTCCCGACGATGTCCGATCCGCCCAGCTGCTGATCGAGTGCGGTCACCAGTTGCACCGAGCAAACGGCAAGCTGCTCAATTGCGGAGTGAAAATCATCGGCGAGAACGACTTCGTCACCAATCGGTCCTGGTGGCCGAGCCTGCTCGCGAGCATATGACGCGTCAGGGACGAAACGGAGCCCCTCAGTGGGCTCGAGGGGCCACAACCGCCCGTGGCGGAGGGATCCGGTTTCCCGGTTCCGGCTCATCCTCGCAGCCCCTGAAGGGCTCCGGTTCATTGTCTCACTCGCCAACAACGTTGGCTCATCCATTATGTCTCACTGTGCGTCAGAGTCAACACTCTTCGCTTTCGGTGGGTGAACTACACCTGGCAGGGGGAGATCCGGTTGGCTCCGCTCGAAGCGAGCGTCGTTCATCCGCAGCGGCACACTGCGTCTGATTCGGATAATCCGGTTGTGCCCGGGCGGCCGGGAACATCGGTAGCAGAGCGCGCCGGGCATACGATCCTCGACGCCCGCCGACACGCGCCCGGCTGTCACCAGTAGAGCCCCGCCTCGGATCTCCGGGCGTCGAACCGGCTGTGAGCAGCGTCTCCGATTGCCGCTGTGTTCGTCCGACGACGCTGCGCCGCCCACACCGAGCGGAGTCGCGCTCACCGGAATTGTTAGGTTCTTCCTCGCCAGTCAACCCGTCCGGGCAGTGTCGCCGGGCGGCGCAGGGAATCCGGTGTGAATCCGGAGCTGACGCGCAGCGGTGAGAGGGACGCGCGGAGTATCGGCCACTGAGGCGAGCTCTCGGGAAGGCGCTCCGGGCGGAGGATCTCGAGCCCGAAAACCTGCTGGCTGTGGCGTCGCCCCCGCGACGCACGGAAACCGCCCGCAGGGCTTCGCGTACCAAAGCCCCCGACGGAGAAGGACTCATGAAGAGATCGTCCCGTGTCTTATCCCTGACCTGCCTGCTTCCGCTCGGCCTCGGCGTGCTGACCGCCTGCGGCGGCAGCGGTTCGGAAACATCCGGCCAGGACAGCGCCGCCGGCTACCCCAGGACAATCGAGAACTGCGGCAGGGAGATCACCGTCGAGGCCCCGCCGGAACGCACGGTCTCGCTGAACCAGGGTTCGACCGAGATCCTGCTCTCGCTCGGTCTCGCCGATCGCATGGTCGGCACCGCCACCTGGACCGACCCGGTGCTGGAGGACCTGCGGGAAGCCAACTCGAAGGTTCCCAGGCTCGCCGACAACGCCCCCTCCTACGAACGGGTGCTGGCCGAGGAACCGGACTTCGTCTCCGCGTCCTTCGAGAGCACCTTCCAGGAGATCTCCTCCCGGGACGACTTCGCGAAGATGGGCGTGCCCACCTATCTCTCCCCGGCCGATTGCGTCAAGAACAACGAGGGCGACGGCGACGGCGCGCGCAGCGAGCCGCTGGAGATGAGCACCATCTACCGGGAGATCGAGGAGCTCGCGCGGGTCTTCGACGTCGAAAAGCGCGGTGACGAGCTCGTCGAGGAGCTGCGCGGCAGGCTGGACGAGGCCTCCTCCGACATCGACGCCTCCGGTGTGAGCATGCTCTACTGGTTCGCCAACAAGGAGTCGCCCTACATGGCGGGCTGCTGCGGCGCCCCCGGCATCATCACCGAGGAGATCGGCGCGAAGAACGTCTTCGACGACACGAAGAAGGAATGGCCGCAGATCAACTGGGAGACCGTGGCCCAGCGCGATCCCGACGTGCTGGTCATCGGTGACCTGACCCGCGAGAGCCAGACCGCCGAGGAAGCCGCGCAGAAGATCGAGTTCCTGGAGAACAACCCGGTCACCAAGCACATGGACGCCGTGCGCAACGGCCGCTACATCCGGCTCAGCGGAGCCGCCATGAACCCCTCGATCCGGACCGTCAACGGCGTGGAACGGGTCGCGGCCAAGCTGCGTGAGTTCGGGCTCGTCGAGTGAGCGCCCTACTGGCCCGGTCCCGCGGGGGTGCCGCCGCCGCTCTCTGGCTGGCCGGTCTGCTGCTGCTCGCGCTCTCCATCGCCGTCACCATCACGTTCGGTCCGGCCGACATCGCGGTGACCAACGTGTGGGCGGTGGTGGGCGAGCACCTCGGTCTCGGCGACGCCGGACTCTCGCTGATCCGCGAGGGGATCATCTGGGATCTCCGGCTGCCCCGCACCATGCTGGCGGCGGTCTGCGGCGCCGGGCTCGGACTGTGCGGTGTGGTCATGCAGTCCCTGCTGCGCAACCCGCTGGCCGACCCCTATGTGCTGGGGATCTCCTCCGGGGCCTCCACCGGGGCCGTGCTGGTCGTGGTGCTGGGAATCGGCAGCGGGGTGCTCTCGCTATCGCTCGGCGCGTTCCTCGGATCACTGGTCTCGTTCACGCTGGTGATGGTGCTGAGTCACATCGTCGGCGGCACCGCCGACCGCGTGATCCTCTCCGGCGTCGCGGCCATGCAGCTGTTCTCGGCGCTGACCTCGTTCATCGTGATGTCGGTCGCCGACTCCCGGCAGACGCGCAGCGTGCTGTTCTGGCTGCTCGGCTCGTTGAGCGGTACCGGCTGGTTCGAGGTCTGGTTGTGCCTGGGCGCGCTGCTCGCGGTGCTGGTGGTGTGCACCGCCAAGTCGAGTTCGCTGGACGCGTTCACCTTCGGGCAGGACGCGGCCGCCTCGCTCGGTGTTCCGGTGGCGCGCACCCGGTTGCTGCTGCTCGTCGTGACCGCGTTGCTCACGGCCACGCTGGTCAGCGCCTCCGGAGCCATCGGCTTCGTGGGGCTGGTGCTGCCGCACGCGGCGCGGGCCATCGTCGGCCCCGGCCACCGCAGGCTGTTGCCGACCACCGCGTTGGCCGGGGCGATCTTCCTGGTGTGGATCGACACGATCGCGCGCACGCTGCTCGACCCGCAGGAGATCCCGGTCGGCGTGATGACCTCGCTGGTCGGGGTGCCCGCGTTCGTGGTCATCCTCTACCGCAGCCGCAAGGTGCACTAGCAGGAATTCGTCGGCTCTGCTTCCGGGCCGGTCGCTCGGCGGAACCTCTCGCACGGCTCTCGCTGCGGGTGCCCCGACATCGGGTAGTTACTACACAACGTCGGGGCCGTCCTCGCGAGAGCCGCACGGGAGAACCCGCGGCGGTGCCGGTTGGCGGGCGTGGTGTTCGGTGCTGTCACCTCGGGGGTACCGGTGAGACGGACAAAACTCGATGAATGGCAAAACGTGGCTGGGAAACCGACCGCGAACGCGGCACCCGACCGGACAAGGCACCCCACCTGACAAGGCAAGTTCCGTTACGAATCGCAGGGAGCGACGTTCATGAGTCTGCTGGCCGAGGAGGTTTCCTGGCGTGCCGGAGGGAAGCTGATAGTCGACGGCGTCAGCATCGCTCCGGAGGAGGGAGCCACCGTCGGGCTGCTCGGACCCAACGGTTCGGGCAAGTCGACGCTGCTCCGGCTGCTGTCCGGGGTTCGCCCGGCGTCGGAGGGTGTGATCCGACTCGACGGCTCCCCGATCGAACGGGTCGGGCGCAAGAACGTCGCCCGCAGGCTGGCCGTGGTCGAACAGCACGCGGGCACCGAGGTCGACATGAGCGTGCTCGACGTCGTCCGCCTCGGCCGCATTCCGCACCGGCGTGCCTGGGCGGGGGCCACGGCCGACGACGAGGCAGCGGTGCGCTCGGCCGTGGAGTACACCCGGCTGGAGGACAAGGTCGAGCGGTCCTGGCACACCCTCTCGGGCGGGGAGCGCCAGCGGGTCCAGATCGCGCGGGCACTCGCACAGCAGCCGAAGGAGCTGCTGCTCGACGAGCCCACCAACCACCTGGACATCCAGCACCAGCTGGAGCTGTTGGCGCTGGTGGTCCGGATCCCGGTGACCAGCGTCATCGCCCTGCACGACCTCAACCTGGCGGCCATGTTCTGCGATCACCTGCTGGTGCTGGCGGAGGGGCGTGCCGTGGCGGCGGGCTCCCCGGAGCGGGTGTTGACCGAGGAGCTGATCGCCGAGGTGTACAACGTTCGTGCCCGGGTGGACGCCGAGGGCCCGGGCGGGCGCCCCGCCATCCGCTTCTTCCCGGACTGATCGGAGTTTCCCCGCCACCCCGCTGGGGTTTCCCTACGCGTGGTGCCGGGGGAGAGCTCCCCAGCGACGCCCACCCGGTCAACGCCGGTAGGGGCGCTTCTCCTTCGCGTCCCGGAGCGCGGTGGCCCACCAGGACAGGTCGTCGAGCATCATCTTGGCCGCGGCGGTGCTGCCCGCCCTGTCCTTCGGAAAGCCCTCCTCGTCGAAGGCCTGCCCGGCCCACTGGAAGCTCACCGTGTCCCGAACGGTCATGGCGCGGACCTCGGCGAACACCTGCCTGAGGTTCTCCAGGGCGTGCAGTCCGCCGGCGATCCCGCCGTAGGAGACCAGCCCGACTGGCTTCGCGTACCACTCGGACTTGTGGTGGTCGATCGCGTTCTTCAACGATGCCGGGAAACTGCGGTTGTACTCGGCCGAGACCACCACGAAGGCGTCGGCCGCGTCGAGCCGTTCGTGCAGTGACGTCTTCGAGCTCCCCGCGTCGGAGGCTGAGCTCACGCTCATGTCGATCGGCAGTTCCACCTCGGCCAGATCCACCAGGTCGACCTCGAAGTCACCGTGGCGTTCGGCCTCGGCGGCTATCCAGTCGCCCACCGTCGGCCCGAAGCGGCCCTCCCGGACGCTGCCGATGATCACTGCCACGCGCAGGTTGTCGCCGGTCGTGGTGTCGTTGGTCATCTCGTTTCCTTCCCGTGCTCCGGAAGCGGCGGTCGTGCCGTTCCGGGTGTCGTTGTCGAGATCGAAACTAGGAGTTCGATCAAACTCGAAGTCAAGTTCCCGATCGGACACTTTCGAATTCGGTTGCGGGGGAACCGGAATCGGGGGACTGGCGGCCGTCCGTTTCGCGTACAATCCGGAACCGGAACGTGACACGGTTCGTGCCGTGTTCGAACGTGTTCGCCGAGTGGGTGTGTGGCGCGAGTGATCGAGTAACCGAGCGGTGGCCGGTTAGGGATCCCGGATTCGCATCGCCCTCGAAGCTCGGCATCCGTGCCGGTCGGCCGGTTACGGGCCGTCCCGCCCACCTTGATCGAATGCGCTCGTGGCACCCTGGCGGGGTTGAACCCTCCGGTTCGTGTCGGAGTGCGGCTGTGCAGGTAGAGCCCGGATGAGCGCGCCGGGCGACGACCAGGAGTGAACGAGTGGAGCAATTCTTCGGCTTTATCCTCTACCCGGTGTCGTGGCTCCTCTGGGTCTGGCATCAGCTCTTCGGCGCCGTGTTCGGCCCGGATCAGGGCATCAGTTGGATACTCTCCGTCTTCTTCCTGGTGTTCACCCTGCGTGTGCTGCTGCTCAAGCCCGCGCTGAGCCAGATCCGCGCGGGGCGCAAGATGCAGAAGTTCGCCCCGCAGATGCAGAAGATCCGGGAGAAGTACAAGAACGACCGCCAGAAGATGGCGCAGGAGATGCAGAAGATGCAGTCCGAGCAGGGGGTCAACCCGCTCGGTGGTTGCCTTCCGGCGCTCGTGCAGATTCCGGTCTTTCTGAGCCTGTTCCACGTGCTGCGCGGGTTCGACCCCACTGAGGACAGCAACTTCGCCTTCGGCAGGGAGGGCGTCCAGTCCTTCGTCAACGCCGACATCTTCGGTGCCAAGCTCTCCAACTGGATCACCCAGTCCGAGCAGCAGTTGGAGCAGTTCGACACCACCCGCCCCGATATGATCATCGTGGGCATCCCGTTGATGATCGTCGCTTCGGTGGCCACCTACTTCACGATGCGAATGTCGATGAAGCGCCAGTCCGACGCGGCGATGGCCAATCCGCAGAGCGCGATGATGGGCAAGGTCATGATGTACCTCGCCCCGATCGGCGCCCTGGTCTCCGGCTGGTTCCTGCCGCTGGCGGTGCTGTTCTACTGGCTCGCCAACAACGTCTGGACCCTGGGGCAGCAGCACTTCCTCACCAACAAGGTGGACCGGGAGGAAGCGCGCCAGAAGGAGCAGGAGATCGCGGCCAAGAAGGAGGCCCCGCGCCCCAAGCCGGGACAGAAGCCGGATCGCGGCGGCAAGAAGGCTGTCGCGGAGCTCGACGAGGACGAGTCGGAGGAGGAGTCGGAGGAGGAGTCGCCCGACACCACGTCCGAGAACGGCACCAAGTCCGGTGATGGCTCCAAGACCGGCAGCGGCTCCAAATCCGGCGGTGGCTCCGCTGCCAAGAAGACGTCACAACGGACCAATGGTTCCAAGGCGGGGTCCAGTGCCAAGACCGGCTCCGGCTCCAAGACGGGCTCTGGTTCCAAATCCGGCTCCAAGTCCGGCTCCGGGAACGCGAAGTCGGCCGCGGGCGCCAAATCCGGTGGTGGTTCGGGCGGTGGCTCGGAGAACGGCGGCAAGTCCTCCGGCGGTTCCGGTGGTGGTTCGGGCAACAAGAAGGGCCAGCAGTCCAAGAGTCGTTCGGGTGGCTCTGGTAAGCAGTCGCCGGCGCAGCGGAGCCAGAAGAAGCGTCGCTGAAACCGTGACGTTCCCGAAACAGGTGAGGCACTGGGATCGGTGCCGCGATTGCGGGTAAAGTGCGTTTTACGTGGCCGGGAACCGATCACGGTTTCCGGCCGTTAATACGGGTGACGGCGCACGCACGCCCGGGAGGATGACTTGCGCACAAGCAGCAACCCTGCGTTCAAGAACCTGCCCAAGGGTGGGGGGTACGCGAACTTCAACTACGGCCAGCCCGCCGGTGCCTTCGGGACCGAGGGGCAGGCCCCCACCGCTCCGCAGCAGACCGGACGGCCGCTGTCGATCGACGACATCGTGACCAAGACGGCCACCACGCTGGCGATCACGATCGGTACCGGTGCGGCCACCTACATCATCGGTGGTGCCGCTTCCTGGGGACTGGCGCTCCCGGCGGCGATCGTCGGGTTCGTACTGGCGTTGGTCAACATCTTCAAGAAGAAGGTGAGCCCGGCGCTGGTCATCGCCTACGCCGCCGTCGAGGGTGTGTTCCTCGGCGCGGTGAGCCATCTGTTCGCCACGATGGTGAACAACCCGGCCATCATCATGCAGGCCATCGCGGGCACCATGGGTGTGTTCGGGGCCATGCTGGTGGTCTACAAGACCGGTGCGATCCGGGTTACCCCGAAGCTGACCAAGTGGGTCATCGGCGCGGCGGCGGGTGCCTTCACGCTGATGCTGGTCAACCTGGTCGCCGGTTTCTTCGTCGAGGGCGGCCTCGGCATCCGCAGCAGCGACGGCGGTCTGCTCGCCATCGGCTTCAGCCTGCTGTGCATCGGCATCGCCGCGTTCGTGTTCCTGCTGGACTTCGACGAGGCGGACCGCGCCATCAAGAGCGGTGTGGACGCCAGGTTCTCCTGGTACATCGCGTTCAGCCTGATGGTCACGCTGGTGTGGCTGTACCTGGAGATTCTGCGGTTGCTGTCCTACCTGCAGAACGACTAGCGGGACTTCGCCGGTCCGGTCCTCGTGGGTGCCCGTTCGATGCGATCGGCACGGTGCCCGCGAGTCCCGCCCGGCAGGAGTTCCGGCGACCACGCGGGAGCTCAGCAGAACTGGAGCGGCGCCCGTCCCTTCCGCATCGGCGGAGGACGGGCGCCGCTTTTCGTGACCGCGAACGGCACCGGTCGTGACCGCGAACGGCACCGGTCGTGACCGCGAACGGCACCGGTCGTGACCGCGAACGGCACCGGTAGCCGTTTCCGCGGCACGGCCCGGCGGCCGCGGCTCGCCCCGTGACGAGCCGCGCCCGTCAGTTGTCAGCTGAGCCGTTCCAGCACCATGGCCATTCCCTGACCACCGCCGACGCACATCGTCTCCAGCCCGAACTGCTTGTCGTGGTACCGCAGCGAGTTCAGCAGCGTGGTCGTGATCCGCGCGCCGGTCATGCCGAACGGGTGACCCACGGCGATGGCACCACCGTTGACGTTGAGCTTGTCCAACGGGATTCCCAGCTCCTGGTAGGACGGAATCACCTGGGCCGCGAACGCCTCGTTGATCTCGACGAGATCCATGTCACCGATGCCCATGCCCGCCCGGCCGAGCGCCTGCCGGGAGGCCTCCACCGGGCCCAGCCCCATGATCTCCGGGGAGAGCGCCGTCACGCCGGTGGAAACGATCCGGGCCAGCGGGGTCAGGCCGAGCTGTTCCGCCTTGCGGTCACTCATGATCACCAGCGCGGCCGCGCCGTCGTTGAGCGGGCAGGCGTTGCCCGCCGTGATCCGCCCGTCGGGACGGAACACCGGCTTGAGACCCGACACCGCGTCCTTGGTCACCCCGGCACGCGGGCTGTCGTCGGTGTCCACGACCGCTCCGGAGGGTGTGGTGACCGGAGTGATCTCCCGGGACCAGAACCCGTTCGCGGTGGCCTTCTCCGCGAGGTTCTGCGAACGCACCCCGAACTCGTCCATCTCGTCCCTGCCGATGCCCTTGGCGAGCGCCAGGTTCTCCGCCGTCTGACCCATCGGGATGTAGACGTCGGGGAGTTCGCCGAACTCCCGCGGGTCCACCCATTCGGCGGCGCCGTTCTCGGCGGTCTGCTGGGTGCGCTGCTGCGCCCGGTCGAACACCGGGTTGGCGGTGTCCGGCAGTGAATCCGAGTTCCCCTTCGCGAAGCGGGAAACCGCCTCCACACCCCCGCTGATGAACACGTCGCCCTCGCCCGCCTTGATGGCGTGCATGGCCATTCGGGTCGTCTGCAGGCTGGACGAGCAGTAGCGGGTGACCGTCGTTCCGGGCAGGTGGTCGTGGCCGAGCAGCGTGGCGACCACGCGTCCCATGTTGTAGCCCTGCTCGCCGCCGGGCAGTCCGCAGCCGAGCATCAGGTCGTCGATCTCGCCTGGATCGAGTTCGGGGACCTTGTCCAGCGCGGCCCGCACGATCTGTGCCGAGAGATCGTCCGGACGCATGTCCAGTAGTGATCCCTTGCCCGCGCGTCCGATGGGGGAGCGGGCGGTCGCGACGATGACTGCTTCGGTCATGGTGGGAACTCCTTCGCGGTCGCTGTGTTTGTTTCGGAACGATTCCCGTGACGTGTTCGAGCCACGCACGGTGGAATGTGCTCACCCTAGGGGCCTACCCGCTGTTCTCGCGGTGATAGCGCTCACAACAACGCCATACCGACTGGATGGTACGCCTGCACATCACCCGAAAACAGCTGACGAGGTCATGTCGGCGCGGTTTGCCGGGGTGGTGCTGTGGCGGAACCTCACGGGCCGTCTCGCTGCGGGATCCTCGACATCGAGTAGTTACTACGCCACGTCGAGGCTGTCCTCGCGAGACGACCCGTGAGAACCCGCTGCGGTGCCGACTGCGTGGGTGGTCGGGGTTCGGCCCGCGGGAGTGGTGGGAGTTCGGTTCGGGGCTCAGCGGCGCGGCGATTTCGTGGGAAATTTACGCCGCCCGAACGGGAACCGACCACGTTCCTGGACACCCCGCGTGCGCCGCTCCGGGGACCGGGGCGGTTCATGAGCGGGTGAGTTCCCGGCTCAGTTCTCGGCGCGGTGGCCCCATCGCAGGTTCAACCGGGCCACGAACCGGCGGGTCGGTCTGCGGGCCTCGACCGCCGCCGAACGGGCCGGAGCCTTGGGCACCGGCACACCGGCCCAGGCGCCGATCGCGTCGCACAGTGTCGGCAGCAGCAGTTCGGCGGCCATCTCGTACCCGGCGGCGGAGGGGTGGAACCGGTCCGGTCCGAACAGCTCCACCGGCCGGGTCAGGAACTCGGGGGAGAGCAGGTCGGCCAGCGGTACGGCATGACCTCCGGAACGTTCCACCGCCCGCCGCTGTTCGGTCGCCAGGGTGAGGCTCCTCCTGCGGACGACCGAACGCAGCGGCTGCGGGATGGGGCGGACCACTCCGAGGTCCGGACAGGTTCCCACGACCACCGCCACCCCCTCCTCGGTCAACCGGGCCACCCCCTGCTCCAGCAGTCCCGTGCTCGCGCTCACCGGTATGCGGGTAGTCACGTCGTTGGCGCCGATCAGCACCAGCGCCAACCGGGGCGGTCGCCGGAGCACCTCGTCGATCTGCGCCTCCAGCCCCCTCGTGGTCGAGCCCACGACCGCGTGCGTGCGCAACAGCACCGGGCGTTCCAGTTCCTCGGACAGCCCGCTCGCCAGCCGTACCCCGGGCAGCTCCGTCGCCACCTCGACGCCGAGCCCGGCGGCCGAGGAATCACCCAGCACGGCGAACTCCAGCGGCGGTATCGCGGCCCCCGCTCCGCCACCGAAATGTTCGGGACAGTACGTCCCGTCCGCGTTCAGGGGGCCGTTGCCGGGCGGGCCGATGACCCGCCTGGCGTATCTCGACTGTTCGTTGAGCAGGCCGTATGCCGCGCCGGACAGTCCGCCCACGGAAGCGGTGCCGACGGCGGCCAACCGCAGCAGTCGCGCAGCGATCATCGTTGCCTCCCCGACTCTCGCGGACGCCTCGGACACCGCTCTGCCGAATGGTCACTCCGTTCGGGCGAAGTCGCATGTCCGGGGAGCCCGGTTCCCGTCCGGTTGGGCTTGCCGAACCCGGAGAAGGTTCCGTAACCCGAATATCGTTCGTCACGAGCGAATGGTTAATGAGCGTCGAGCGGGCGAACGGGTGAAAATCGCCTGAACAACGGGTCCGCGCGGCTCGCGAATCACCTACCCCGCCGAGAGCGCGGTGCGGCCGATGGGGAGACTGCGGGTGGGCAGTTTTGGCCCCGGGAGAATTCGTGCGGATCCGCGGCGCGGCCGCACGGCACACGGTTGATACGAGGAAGGAACCGCCGTGGACTACGTGGAGCACGTGGCCGATCTTGTTGGTGACACACCGTTGGTGCGGCTGAACTCACTGACAAAGCCCGGGAACGCCCGGGTGCTGGTCAAAGTCGAATACTTCAATCCCGGCGGCAGCGTCAAGGACCGGATCGCCGAGCGCATGATCGAGGCCGCCGAGGAGTCGGGGGAACTCCCGCCGGGAGGCACCATCGTGGAGCCCACCTCGGGCAACACCGGTGTCGGGCTGGCTATGATCGCACAGCGCAAGGGCTACCGCTGCGTGTTCGTCTGCCCGGACAAGGTCAGCGAGGACAAGCGCAACGTCCTGGAGGCCTACGGTGCCGAGGTCGTCGTGTGCCCGACCGCGGTGCCACCCGAGCACGAGGACTCCTACTACAGCGTCTCCGACCGGCTGGCGGCGCAGGACGGCTACTGGAAACCCAACCAGTACGACAATCCCGCCAATCCCGAGTCGCACTACCACTCGACCGGTCCGGAGATCTGGAACCAGACCGAGGGGGGCGTGACGCACTTCGTCGCGGGGATCGGTACCGGTGGCACGATCTCCGGTATCGGGCGCTACCTCAAGGAGGTCTCGGAGGGGCGGGTCCGCATCGTCGGCGCCGATCCCGAGGGCTCGGTCTACTCCGGCGGACACGGGCGTCCCTACCTGGTCGAGGGCGTCGGCGAGGACTTCTGGCCGAACACCTACGACCGCGAGATCTGCGACGAGATCATCTCCGTCTCCGACGGGGACTCCTTCCGGATGACCAGGGAACTGGCTCGGCAGGAGGCGCTGCTGGTCGGGGGGTCCTGCGGCATGGCCGTGGTGGCGGCGCTGCGACTGGCGGAACGCGTCGATCCCGAGGACGTGATCGTGGTGATGCTGCCCGACAGCGGGCGCGGTTACCTCACCAAGGTCTTCAACGACTCCTGGATGGCCTCCTACGGATTCCTCCCCCCGGGGCACAGTGGCGGTTCGATCGGGGACGTCCTCCGGCGCAAGGACGGCACCATACCCGAACTGGTGCACGTACATCCGAACGAGACGGTCGCCGAGGCTGTGGCGATCCTTCGCGAGTTCAGCGTGTCCCAGATGCCGGTGGTAAAGGCCGAGCCCCCGGTCATGGCGGCCGAGGTCGCGGGCGCGATCAACGAGCGCGACCTGCTGGACGAGCTGTTCGCGGGCAGGGCCAACCTGGCCGACCGGGTCGAGACCCACATGTCGCCGCGGCTGCCCACGATCGGAGCCGGTGAGGACATCAACTCGGCCATGCGGGCGCTCAAGAACGCCGACGGTGCGATGGTGCTGGTCGACGGCAAACCGGCCGGAGTCGTCACCAGGCAGGACGTGCTCGCCTTCATCGCGGGGCGCTGACCGGAGTGCTTCCCGGCGGGTTGTTCGGATCGGGAACGACCGGTCACACGGCTCGGAGCGCCTCGTTCTCCCGGGCAACCCGCTTTCGGTGGATACGTGCTGTGCTGGGAATATCGAAGTGCTGTTACACGGTGACCCCTGCGTCCGAGTGTTGTCGGATACCGTAGGTCCCGTACACGCCCAGGTTCACGCCCAAGGGGGTAGGAAAACCCGATGAGCTCTCCGCAATCACCCGAAGGTGGTAACCAGGAGGAGCGGCAGCCGGATTCGTCCTTCGAACAGCAGTCCGGCAACGCCGAGGCCGACGCGTCCACCCCGGACTCGACACAGAAGATCTCCTCGCGGATGAATCCGCAGGAGACGGAGCAGCCGGAGAGCGGGCAACAGGGCGATCGGAGTTCCGGCGCGGATTCGACGCAGGTCGTCAATCCCGCGCAGGCCATGCAGCAGATGGAACAGTCCCCGCAGCCACAGCCACAGCAGGAGGGCGGGACCACCCAGGTCGTTCCGCCGTCCATGCAGCAGCCGCAGCCGATGTACGAACAACCCGGCCTGGGGGGACAGCCGTCCGGTGGTTTCGCGACGCAGCCGCCGAGTGCGCAACCACCCCAGATGCCGGGACAACCCGGTATGCCCGGGCAACCTCCCGGACAGCAGGCCATGCCGGGGCAGGTCCCCGGTCAGCCGCCGCAGATGCCCGGGCAGCAACCCGGTGGTCACCCGGGGATGCCCGGCACACCCAGCGGTGGGTTCCCGGCACAGCAGCCACCGCCGCCGGGACAGCCCGGGCCGTTCGGCGCGCCGCCGCAGCAGCCGGGGCAGCCGTCCGGTGGCACCCAGTCCGGGGCGGTCGTCCCGGTAGGACCTCCGGTGGAGTGGGGCGACCGCGCGAAGAGCTACCTCGTCGACGGCATCGCCCCCGGCGTGGTTTACGGCATCATCTACGCGATCGCCATGGCCATGGTGCTCGGTGGCACTGCCAGCAGCGTTTCCAGTGGCGGGACGAGCGGCGGTGGTGCCGCCGCGTTCGGCGGAATACTGATGTTCCTCGCCTCGCTCGGGCTGCTCGGCTTCATGATCTGGAACTCCGGTTACAAGCAGGGCACCACCGGGCAGTCCCTCGGCCGCGGCTACGCCAAGACCATGCTGATCAGCGAGGCCACCGGCAGGCCGGTCGGCTTCGGCTACGCCTTCCTGCGCCAGCTCTGCCACATCGTCGACGGCCTTCCGCTCGGCATCGGTTTCCTGGCGCCGCTGTGGGAACCCAAGAACCAGACCTGGGCCGACAAGATCATGAGCACGGTCGTCGTCCCCGCCGCTCCGGCCGGACCCGGTGGTCCCGGCGGCCAACCCGGTATGCCCGGCCAACCCGGCATGGCTCCCGGACAGCAGTACGCCCAGCCCTACGGCCAGCCCTATCCGGGGCAGCCCGGTCAGCCCATGCCAGGTCAGCCGATGCCCGGTCAACCCGCCCCGGGCCAGCAGCCCATGCCCGGTCAGCCGATGCCGGGGCAACCCATGCCCGGACAACAACCCGCACCGGGGCAGCCGCCGCAGCAGGGACCGCCCCAGCAAGGGCCCCCGCAGCAGGGTCAGCAGCCCATGCCCGGCCAGCCCTACGGTCCGCCACCCGGTGGGTACCCGCCCCAGCCGCCCGGACAGCCACCGCAGTGGTGAGTGGACCGTCGGCACCGATCCCAGTCGGCCCACTCCCGTAGTTCGCATGAGATTCGCGGGCGTGTCACTCCGTGCGCGGAGTGAGGGCGCCCGCGAATCTCGTTCCGCCACGGTCTCGGACCGGCGCGGTGTGTGGGCTCGTTCACCTCCCGTGAGCGCGTGCCGCATTCCGAAGGGCTACGAGTAGGGTTCCGGGCATGACCGACGGTTTCGCCACTCGCGCCATCCACGCGGGGCAGCACCCCGACAGTTCGACCGGCTCCGTGATTCCGCCGATTCACGCGACCTCGACCTACGCCCAGGACGGCGTCGGAAACCAGCGAGCGGGCTACGAGTACTCCCGCACCGGCAACCCCACCCGCACCACGCTGGAGGAGTGCCTGGCCGCGCTGGAATCGGGGCGCTACGCACGGGCCTTCTCCTCCGGGATGGCCGCCACCGACGCGGTGCTGCGCGGTGTGCTGCGTCCCGGTGATCACCTGGTCATCCCAGATGACGCCTACGGCGGGACGTTCCGCCTGATCGACAAGGTGTTGACCGGGTGGGGAGTCGACTACACCCCCGTCCGCGTGTCCGATGTGGACGAGGTTCGTGCGGCGATCCGGCACAACACCAAGGTCCTGTGGGTGGAGTCGCCCACCAACCCGCTGCTCAACATCGCCGATCTGGCCGCCCTGGCCGAGCTCGCGGCCGAGACCTCCACGCGACTCGTCGTGGACAACACGTTCGCCTCGCCCTACCTGCAGCAGCCGCTGTCGTTGGGGGCCGACGTGGTGGTGCACTCCACCACGAAGTACCTCGGCGGTCACTCCGATGTGGTCGGTGGTGCCGTGGTCACCTCCGACGAGGAGATCGCTTCCGGAATCGCGTTCCTGCAGAACACCGTGGGCGCGGTTCCCGGGCCGTTCGACGCGTGGCTCACACTGCGCGGCATCAAGACCCTGGCGGCGCGGATGGAGCAGCACAGCGCCAACGCGGCCAGGATCGCCGCGGCGTTGCGGGAACACCCCAAGGTCACCAGGGTGTTCTACCCTGGGCTTCCGGAACACCCCGGCCACGAGGTCGCGGCGCGGCAGATGCGGCTGTTCGGTGGGATGGTGTCGTTCACCCACGCCGACGGGGAACAGGCCGCCGTGGACGTCTGCGCCCGCACCCGGTTGTTCACCCTGGCCGAGTCACTGGGCGGGGTGGAGTCGTTGATCGAACACCCAGGCAGGATGACCCACGCGAGCACGGCGGGATCGCTGTTGCAGGTGCCCGCCGAGCTGGTCCGGGTCTCCGCGGGGATCGAGGACGTCGACGACCTGCTGCGGGACCTGCTCGCCGCCCTGGAGTGACGCCGCACCGCTGGGGCGGTGCGGCGCGGGCCGGGCGGTGTCAATTTCTCGCGAAATCGCCGCCTCGGTGGGTGGCACGGCACGGGGTTTCCGCCACGGCACGGGGTTTCCGCTACGGCCGTTCAGCTCTTGGCGCCTTCGACACTCCAGGACGGCGCCGGTGCGGCGGGCGTGGTTACCTCCTCCGGATTCACCGGCAGGTCCTCGCGGCCCACGCAGCCGCCCACCAGCCGAACGGCCTCACCGTTCGTCTCGTAGCTGCCGGGGTCGTCGCAACCGGAACTGACCACGGTGAACACGGCGACGGCGCACAGTACCGTCGCCGTTGTCAGTCCCGCGACCAGGGGTAGCGTGCCGGAAGAGGTACTCAGCCGTGGCATGGTGCCTCCAGGGGGCGGTATCGGTCGGTACGCTGACGACCCGGTCTTGGCGGTGTGGCGTCACCAAGCTTACCGAATCCGTTTTTCGAGTGGCGCGTTTCGAGTGAACGTCGCGATGCACTCGGTTACCGGTTTCCGGCGCGGGATTCGCGTGTGAACGGGTTCGCGGCGATTCGACCGTCCGCTTCGTACCGGCGGTTTCGTACCGGCGGTTTCGTGCCGGCGGTTTTATGCTGGCTGCTTCATGTCGGTCGGTTCGTGTCGCCGGTTCGCACTGACCGCTTCGGCTCGCATTGACGGTTTCGGCCGAAACACCGACGCCCGCCCCCGACCGAATCGTCGAGGACGGGCTCAATCGGTCATCACCCGACCTGAGACCGATGCTACTCACGTGACCGCCCTCTTCCGTGAGCAGCGATGCCGAAGCACTCGGTAGAGTGGCAACTTCAGCACTTCCGAGTGAAGTCGTTCGACCGTCGAGTGCTCGGTCACGAATCTCGCGAAACGTCATTCGTGTCGCCCGGCGTGTCGCACCGTTCGATTCGTGCCGCCCGCCACCGGCAACCGGTGGCGGGCGGCACGCGACGAGTGCGGGGCGAGCTCGATCAGAGGTTGCCGCGCAGTTCCTGCTCCCGCTCTATCGCCTGGAACAGCGCCTTGAAATTGCCGATACCGAACCCGAGCGAGCCGTGGCGTTCGATGAGTTCGAAGAACATCGTCGGGCGGTCCCCGATCGGTTTGGTGAAGATCTGCAGCAGATAGCCGTCCTCGTCCCGGTCCACCAGAATCCCGTGCTCCTTGAGCGTTTCGATGGGCAGCCGCACCTCACCGATCCGGGCGCGCAGCTGTGGATCGTCGTAGTAGGAGTCGGGAACCCCGAGGAACTCGACTCCCGCGGCGCGCATCGCGGTCACGCTGGCGATGATGTCGTTGGTGGCCAGCGCGATGTGCTGACACCCCGAATCGCCGTAGAACTCCAGGAACTCGTCTATCTGCGATTTCTTCCTGCCGACCGCGGGTTCGTTGAGCGGGAACTTGACCCGGTGGTTGCCGTTGGCCACGACCTTGCTCATCAGCGCCGAGTACTCGGTGGCGATGTCGTCACCGATGAACTCGGTCATGTTCACGAAGCCCATGACGCGGTTGTAGAACGACACCCACCGGTCCATCTCGCCCATCGGCACGTTGCCGACGCAGTGGTCGATCGCCTGGAACACCCGTTTCGGTGCTCCCTCCGGTTTGCGGTACCCGCTGTCCTTGGCGACGTAGCCGGGGAAGTACGGACCGGAGTACCCCGACCGGTCGATGAGGCTGTGCCTGGTCTGCCCGTAGGTGGCTATCGAGGCGTGGCGCACCGTGCCGTGCTCGTCGGAGACGTCCGTCGGCTCCTCCAGCACGGTGGCTCCCTGCTCCCGGGCGTGTGCCACGCACTTGTCGACATCGGTGACCTCCAGGGACAGGTCGCACACCCCGTCACCGTGCTCGCGGTGGTGGTCGGCCAGCGAGCTGTCGGGGTCGACCGCGCCCTTGAGCACGAACCGCGCCGAACCGGACTTGAGCACGTAGGCCCGGTGGTCGCGGTGGCCGGTTTCCGGTCCCCGGTAGGCGATCAGCTTCATGCCCAGTGCGCTCTGGTAGAACACCGCGCTCTGCGTCGCGTTTCCCGAGATGAACACGACCGCGTCCATGGCTCTGACCGGGAACGGGTCCCGGTCCGGGTCGTGCGGGACCAGGCCGACCAGTTGCTTCATCTGCTCGAACGTCACGTCGTCACGTTCGGCGGTCCCGGTGCTTTGGTTGGCGGTCTCGGTCACGGTGTCCTCCCGCTGACTGCGAACTCGATGCGTACGCAAGCCTGCGAGTGCCGCGCACCCTGCGCAACAGGAGGCTTCACGGCTGTACAACCTGCTCGACTCGTGGTCGGTTGGTAGGGGGGCGACTGCTCACCCTGTATCACCGAAAGATGTTTGGAGCGTGCTGTGACCACCACTTCGGGTGACGAGTCGCTGGACGAGTTGGACGCGCGCCTGCTGCTGTTGCTCTCGGACGAGCCCCGCCTGCCGGTGCTGGAGTGCTCCCGCCGGCTGGGCGTGGCGCGTGGCACGGTGCAGGCCCGCATGGACCGGATGATCCGCCACGGGATACTGCGCGGTTTTCCACCGGAACTGGATCTCGCCGCCGTGGGATACGGGCTGACCGCGTTCGCGGTGCTGGAGATCGCTCAGGGGCAGCGCGGTTCGGTGGCCGAGCAGCTGTCCGCGATAGACGAGGTCTGCGAAGTACACGCCACCACCGGACAGGGTGATCTGTTCGTGCGCATGGTCGCGCGGTCCAACGACGACCTGCAGCGCGTCATCGACCGGGTGGTGGCGGTAACCGGTGTGTTGCGCACTTCCACTTCCATCGCACTGTCCACACCGGTGCCTCCCCGCGTGCGCCCGTTGCTGGAGCGCCTGGCCGATTCCGAGTGACCGATCCGGGGCCGCTGCTCGAGGTGTCCCGCGACGCGGCGGGGCAACCCGCTCACGTGCCGATGTCCGTGCGGCGAGCGAGCCGCTCCGCGATGTGTTCCGGGAGGGGTTCGCGACGGGGAGGACCCGCCGAACCGAAGTTAACCGCCCCTGCGCCGGGGCGGTTGATGGTCGTTACCCGATGTCGCGGCCCCGGAACGAGAGCCGATGGGAGGTTCCGCCGAGCGAGCAACCCGTCGATCAGACCGGAAAACCTCGATCAGCCCTGGAACGGCTCCGCCTTGATCAGTGTCACCTGCATCTTGCCGCCGTTGGGCAGGTCGTACTCGCAGACGTCGCCCTCGGCGGCGTCCAGCAGAGCCTTGCCGAGCGGCGAGCTGGGGGAATAGACCTCCAGATCACCGTGGGCGCCTTCCTCGCGGTTGGCGAGCAGGAATTTCTCCTCCTCGTTCTCGCCCTCGAACCGCACGGTCAGCACCGAGCCGGGACGTGCCACACCGGACTCGGTCGGAACGTCGCCGACCTTGGCGTTGCGCAGCAACTCCTGCAGCTGGCGGATACGTCCTTCCAGCTGGCCCTGCTCCTCGCGCGCGGCGTGGTATCCGCCGTTCTCCTTGAGGTCGCCCTCTTCGCGAGCTTCGTTGATCTTCGCAGCGATCGCCGGGCGCTCGGCCACGAGCTCGTCCAGCTCACCCTTGAGCCGGTCGTAAGCATCTTGGGTCAGCCAGGTCGCCTGGGTATCGCTCACGGTCACCACTCCTCGTCGACTGCGGTTCCGCGTTCCGCGGACCGATAGCTTTCGCACTCCGAAGAGTTCGGAATGGAAAAACACGGCCCGTGCGGGGCCGTGCTGGTAGCGACAATAACACGAGTAAAGGGGTGTTGTGGGGTATTCAGCCGGTACCACCGGAGTGACGTGGCGAGTTCACCCGGATGGCCGTGCACCCTCCCGGAGATAATTCGGCACATCGTAGGAACAGCCGAAAACCTCACCGGTAACCGGCTGCTCCGAGGTCCGCAGTACCGTCTCGACGTGGGTGGTCGTCTCCCCGGGTGGAAGATAGACCTCCTTGCGTCCCGCCTCCTTGCCCGAGATCCCACGGGAACGCACCACGCATTCCGCCGGCTCGGAGGGGTCGTCGCGACGCACCTCCAGCGTGATGTGCACGGTGTTGTCGTCGCGGAGGTCGAACTGGGAGGCCTTGCCGTCGATGGGGGCGCTTCCGAAGTTCCGGTAGCCCGCGACCGCGAGCACGATCCCGAGTGCCAGTACCAGCGCGCTCCCCAGCCACAACGGCCATCGCCGGTCGCGTCCGGAACCGCGCCTGCCGTACCTGCCCTCGGGAACCCCGTTGCCCGTTCCGGGCGAACCTGGCTCGGATGAACTCGTCACGGTCTCAGCCTCTCGACCTCTCCGGTGGTTCTTCCCCGCCGCGGTCCGTTCTCCTCCGCAGGGGGCTGCCGCCGGTCGACATCGACGTTCGGGAACAATGGAAAGCGACCTGCGGTTGAGTATCCCTGGGGCGTACCGCCCGGAGTTCGCGGGGGCGGTACAGGTGTCGACAGCCAGACGGGAAGGGAATACCGGACATGGCGGAGAAACTTCGCCTGATGACTGTGCACGCTCACCCGGACGACGAGTCCAGCAAGGGGGCGGCCAGCACGGCTCGTTATGCGGCGGAAGGCCACGACGTGATGGTTGTCACCTGCACCGGAGGTGAAGCGGGCAGCATCCTGAACCCGGCGATGGACAAGCCGGGAGTGGTCGAGAACATGCCGGAGATCCGGCGTCGCGAGATGGCCGAGGCGGCGGAGATCCTCGGTGTGCACCACCGGTGGATGGGGTTCGTCGACTCCGGGCTTCCCGAGGGCGATCCGCCGCCGCCGTTGCCGGACGGGTGTTTCGCCAACCAGCCGTTGGAGTTGCCGACCGAGGAGCTGGTCCGGATCGTGCGCGAGTTCCGGCCGCACGTGGTGGTGACCTACGACGAGAACGGCGGCTATCCGCACCCGGACCACGTGAAGTGCCACGAGGTCTCGATGGCGGCCTTCGACGCGGCCGGTGATCCCGACCGGTTCCCGGGCGCGGGTGAGCCCTGGCAGCCGCTCAAGTTGTACTATGGGCACGGCTTCTCCAGGCGCCGAATGCAGCTGTTCCACGATTCGTTGCTGGAGCGCGGGCTGGAATCGCCCTACGGGGAGTGGCTGCGGAAGTGGGATGCCTCACGCCAGGATCCCTACGAGCGGGTGACCACGCAGGTCGAGTGCGCGGACTACTTCGAGGTCCGTGACGACGCGCTGCGTGCCCACGCCACGCAGATCGATCCGAACAGCAGGTGGTTCGCGGTCCCGCTGGACATCCAGCGTTCGGTCTGGCCCACCGAGGAGTACGAACTGGTGCGATCGTTGGTGGACACGACGTTGCCGGAAGACGATCTGTTCACCGGGGTGCAGGAGCGAGTGCACGCATGACGGTGCTCGGTTACGCGGCGGTGCTCGCGACGGAGCGGCAACCGCTGGTCATGGTGGTGGCGCAGGACTCGGGTCCGGGAGTGCAGGAAGAGGGGGTCGGCAAGTCCACCCCGCTCGCGCTGTTCCTGATCCTGGTGCTGCTGATCGCGGTCGTCTTCCTGGCCCGATCCATGACCAGGCGGCTCGGCAAGGTTTCCACCCGGTTCGACGAGCAGCGCGCCGCCGCGGCGGCGCCGAAACGCGTCAAACGTGCCGAGGCCGCTCGCCTGGCCCGACAGCAGGAAGCCGGGGTCGCCGACGGGGCCGCCGAGCGAACCGAGGACTCCGACTCGTCCGCCGTTTCCGAGGAGCCGGGACGACATCCCGGCCCCGAGGCTTCCGGCCCCGAGGCTCCCGGCGGCGGGCTTCCCGACGACAACGCCCCGACGGACGACTCGGCGGGGGACGACGCCGCGGAGCGTCGTGAGCGGGGGCGTGCGGACTGAGCGGATCTTTCCCGTCGAGTGGTCGCGGGAAATCACGTTCGTATCCGCGTGGAACGGACCGCACGAGTGGTCCGTTCCACGCGGCGTGGTCACAACCGGGGGTCCACCGGATCCGATTCGAGCGCCAGCACGGCGGAGACGCACTCGTGCAGCCGCCACAGTGGTTCACCGTCGGCGAGGCGATCGAGCGCTTCGAGCCCCAGGCCGTGCTCCCGCAACGCGAGCGATCGCTTCCTGCCCAGTGAGCGCTTCCGCAGCCGCTCCAGGTTGTGCGGCTCGGTGTACTCCGGCCCGTAGACCAGCCGCAGGTACTCCCGGCCCCGCACCTTCACCCCGGGCTGGACCAGCCCGTTCCGGCCGCGCGGTGCCGCCGTGCGCGGTTTGACGACCATGCCCTCCCCGCCCTCGGCGGTCAGCTCCTCCCACCAGGCGGTGGCCGCGGCCACCGAGCCGGCGTCGTCGATGTCGACCGCGCGTCGTCGAGTCGTGCGGAACAGCCCCGGATCCGCCTCGGCGAGCCGGTCGGCGGTTGTCAGGTGCCACTCCTGCTCGGTTTCGCGATACGCCCGTCCCTCGCTCGCCAGGACCCGGAACGGTGCGAGCCGTATCCCCTCGGTTCCGTCCACGGGGTGGCAGTACGAGCGGTAGGCCGTGCGGAAGCGCTCGACATCGGTTTGCCTGGCCTCGAACCTGGTTCGCAACGCGGCCACGTCGAGCCCGCGCCGCTCCGCCTCGCGCAGACCTCGCAGCGTGCTCCGCAACGTGCTGTCGCCTGCCGTGGCCGTGCCCGCGTACCGCTCGTCGATCAGACCCGCCGCCTTGGCGTTCCAGGGCAGCAGCTCCGTGTCCAGCAGTAACCAGTCGGTGTCGAGTTCCTGCCACAGGCCGGTCCGGCCCACGGCGGCGTGGACTCGCGCGAGCAGCGTGGCCGAGGTCGTCTCGTCGAAGAACGCCCGCCCGGTGCGGGTGTGGATCGTTCCCGGCGTGTCCGGCGGACGGGGTTCGATTCCGAACCTTTCCCGCGCGGTCCGGTCGTCGCGGCACAGCAGCACCACGGCGCGCGAGCCCATGTGCTTCTCCTGGCACACCAGCTCCCGCACCCCCTGGTGCCGGTAGTCGGCGAAGGCCCGTTCCGGGTGCTCCAGCAGCTCGCCCTCGGTCACCGTGGAGCAGGGCGGCATCGTCGGCGGCAGGTACAGCAGCAGCCGGGGATCGATCGCGAGTCTGCTCAGCACCTCCAGGGCGGCGGCGGACTGCTCGGCACCGATCGTCACCCGGCCGTGATGACCGGTGTGCACCACGCGGCGCCCGGAGACGTCCCCCAGATCGAGCGTTCCCGGTTCGCGTCGCGGGGTCCGCTCGGCGGGATCTTGCCGCTCGTTCCCGTCCCGGTCGGTCGACTCGTCGTTCCGCGGCGGACGTGCCGGTTCGCTGTACACCCGCTCCGCCGATACCGACACCGTCTCCCGCTCCGGGTAGCGCAGCGCGGTGAGCTCCCCACCGAACACGCATCCCGTGTCCAGGCACATCGTGTTGTTGATCCACTCGGCCGCGGTCACCGGGGTGTGGCCGTACAGCACCGTCGCGCTGCCCCGGTACTCCTTGGCCCAGGGATAACGCACCGGCAGCCCCCACTCGTCGGTCTCGCCGGTGGTGTCGCCGTACATCGCGAACGCGCGCACCCGTCCGGAGGTCCTGCCGTGGTAGCGCTCCGGCAGCCCAGCGTGTGCCACGACCAGGTTCCCGCCGTCCAGCACGTAGTGGGCGATCAGTCCGTCGCAGAAGTCGCGGGCACGTCGTCGGAAGTCCGCGCCCAACTCGTCGAGCTGATCCAGCGTCTCCCGCAGCGAATCCGGGATCCGCACCTTGCGGCCGTCGAGCGCCTTGACCAGTTTGTGCTCGTGGTTGCCGATGATCACCAGCGCGTTGCCCGACTCGACCATGCCCATGACCAGCCGGAGCGTGCCCGCGCTGTCCGGCCCCCTGTCCACCAGGTCACCCAGCAGTATCGCGCGCCTGCCCCTCGGGTGTTCGGCGTCGACCGCGTTCCCGTCGGCATCGTGCCGCAGCCGGTATCCGAGCTCGGTCAGCAGTGCTTCCAGCTCGACACGACAGCCGTGCACGTCGCCGATCACGTCGAACGGGCCGGTGTCGGCGCGGCGGTTGTTGAACAGCTTGGTCCACCGCGGTTCCGCGGAGTCCACTTCGGATTCGGAACGGAGCACGTGCACCCGCCGGAACCCTTCCCGCCGCAGTCCCTTCAGCGAGTGGCGCAGGTCCTTGCGCTGCCGCCGCACCACACCCGGATCCGGGGCCTCCGGGCGCTCGGCGTTGCGCCGCAGGCATAGGCTCTCGGGCATGTCGAGCACCACGGCGACCGGCAGCACGTCGTGCTCCCGGGCGAGCCGGATCAGCGACTGCCTGGCGTGGTTGTGCACGTTCGTGGCGTCCACGACGGTCACCCGGCCCGCCGCCAGCCGCTTGCCCGCGATGTGGTGCAGCACGTCGAAGGCGTCGGCCGTCGCGTCCTGGTCGGTGGGGTCATCGGCCACCATCGCCCGGCAGTGATCGCTCGACAGCACCTGGGTGTGCGGGAAGTGCCTGGCGGCGAAGGTGGACTTGCCGGAGCCGGAAGCACCCACGAGCACGATCAGCGCGAGCTCGGGAAGATCCAGCTCCGTCACCGTCGAATTCGCGCTCGCGTCCTCGGTCTCGGTCATGATGTCGCGTCCCTCTCGGAGAGGTCGTTTCGGGTGAACACGGCCAGCTGGGTGGGCTGTCCGAGCCGCCGGTCCGCTTCGCCGATACCGCTCGACGTGGCGGTGTAGCCGTGGGTGCGCGCCACCCGCCGCGTCCACTCCGCGAACTCGGCACGGTCGAACTCGAAACGGTGATCGGGATGGCGCATCCCACCGGCCAGATCCGGATAGTGCGAGTTGTACTCCGAGTTCGGGGTGGTCAGCACCACCCGGGCCGGGCGCGCGTGCCCGAACACCGCGTGTTCCAGCGCGGCCAGCCGTTCCGGGTCGACGTGTTCGATCACTTCCATGAGCACGGCCGCGTCGTAGCCCACCAACCCCGAGTCGGTGTAGGTCAGCGCGGACTGCCGAAGTCGGATCCGGTGGTTCTCGCGTTCCGAACGCCGCTCCAACCGCAGGGTGCGCTCGGCGGCCCGCAACGCGCGGGTGGAGACGTCCACCCCCAGGATCTCGCCGAACTCCGTGTCGTCGAGCAGGTCCCGCAGCAGTTTGCCGTCGCCGCAGCCCAGATCGACCACCGAGCGGGCCCCGGTCGTGCGCAGCACTTCCAGCACGGCGGCCCGGCGCTGCGCCGCCAGCGGGCGCGTCTCGGTGGTGCCGTCGTCGTGGTCGGTGCCCTCGTCAGCGGTGAGCCGCCGCAGCGCCTCGTCCACCAGCGGCCGCGCGTGCACCAGGTAGCGCCCGCTGATCAGCTCCCGCTCGGGGTGGCCCGCCAGCCAGGCCCCGCCCGCGCGCAGCAGTTTGTCGATCTCGTCCTGGCCGACCCAGTAGTGCTTGGCGTCGTCGAGTACCGGCAGCAGCACGTAGAGCTGGTTCAACGCTTCGGAGACGGTGTGCTCGCCGCGCAGCGTCAGTCGCCCGTACCGGGTCTCACCCCGGTCCGGGTCGTGCAGCACCTCGTGCTCGACCTCCCAGCCCAGCGGTTCGAACAGGCGGCGCGGCAGTTCCCGGTCCCGGCCGTGCGGCACGGCGGGCAGTTCGATCCGCAGCGGTACCGCTCGGGTGACCAGTTCGGGCCGTGCCTCGCAGCGGGCCGCCAGCGCGGTCCGGAACACCCTGCCCAGCGCCACCGCCAGCAGCGAGGAGGCCACGTAGGGGCGGTCGTTGACGTAGGGGCCCAGCGCCCACGAACCGCCCTGGCGGGCCTGCCGTGCCAGCTCCACCGGATCGGTCTCCAGCAGCAGCGCGGCGGTGCAGTCGTGCTCGTCGGCGCGCGGGTAGTACACGTGCGCCCTGCCCGCCGTCACGTCGAAGGACTGCGCCCGCTCGGGGTGCTTGTGCAGCAGGAACCCCAGGTCGCTCGCCGGTCGCTCCCCCATGGTGGTGCTCAACGTCAACAACACGGGCACCAGCATGCCTCGCGGCGCGTGCCGCACGCAGCCGATTTCCGGTGCCGACCGGCCTGGGCCCCGTCCCCCGGGTGGTTCGCCGGACTCCGGAACGAATCCGAGCGGGGGAGCTCGATCACGAGCTCTCGGTGTTCGCGCCGAGGACCGAGCTTTACGATAAGGCCGTTGAAGATCGAAAATCTTTCCGATTCCGCTTCCGGTAACCGAGCCGGAACGTGGAAACGGCGACTGCGAACGGCGCTCTACCTGTGCGGGTTCGCCGGGGTGGCCTCGGTGCTGTGGGCGGGCAGCCTCGGGATCGATCTGCTTAGCCCGTGGGCACAGCTGTCGGCGTTGCGACCCCAGTTGAACGTGCTGGTCCTGCTGCTCGCCGTGGTGCCGCTGTGGCGGCGACGCTTCGTGATCTCGGCGTTGACACTGGTCACCGCGCTGGTTTCCACGATCGGGATGCTGCCTCCGACCTGGGGGACGAGCGGTTCGGTCTCCTCCGGTTCCGGCTCGATCGGGATAGCCGTCTTCAACGTTTTCGCCGACGGTGCCGACCTGGCCGAGATCGCCCGGGAGATCCGAAGCGCCGATCCGGAAGTGGTCTCGTTGCCCGAGGCATCCAGCGGCTATGCCGGAAAGCTGGTCGACAGGCTCGCCCGCACCGGGGACGAGTACGTGTACGAGACGGATGCCCCACTGGTCGGTGATGTCGAGCCCCCGACCCGCAGACGGACCGGTCCGTACCCCACCTCGCTGCTGGTGAAACCGGAGCTTCGACCGGAGTTCGGTACCGAAAAGGTCGCGGGCTCGCTGGGCACGCTCGACGCGAAGATCAACGGTTCGGCGGTGACCTGGCACGTGGCCGCCGTGCATCCTCCGCCGCCATTTCCGGGAGGGACGTCGGGATGGCGGGCCAGCCACAGCCTGCTCGAGGAGTACTGCGATTCGGAGAAGCCGTTCGTGCTCGCCGGGGACTTCAACTCCACGCTGAACCAGGGGCCGATGCGGCGACTGACCTCCAACGGATGCACGGACGTCGGTCGCACCGCCGGCACCGGGTTGAGCACGACCTGGCCGTCCTCGCTGTCGGAGTTCCTCGGGATCACGATCGACCACGTGCTCGTCGGCGGCAGCGAGGTGGGCGCCGCCGACTACCGGACGGTCGACATCAGCGGCACCGACCACAGGGGATTGATCACCGAAGTGACCCTGCCGCGACTGAACTGATCCGGTTCCGGCCACCCGCACGGCCGTTCCCGGGCGGCATCCTGCCCTCGCCGCTCAGGAGCCGTCCCGATCCGGCGAGACACCGAACGCGTGGGCGGGAACCCGCGACCCGCGCGAGCTCCGGCAGGGCTTCTGGCGGCGGGGACTCTCGCGGTGGGGCTTCTCGGCACCGGGACCGTCGGCGTGGGACGCTGCGGGTATGGCACAGCGGCTAGCCCGGGCGACGAGTCCGTACCTGCTCCAGCACGCCGACAACCCGGTCGACTGGTGGCCCTGGTGCACCGAGGCGTTCGAGGAGGCACGGCGGCGGGACGTGCCGGTGCTGCTCTCGATCGGCTACGCGGCCTGCCACTGGTGTCATGTGATGGCGCACGAGTCGTTCGAGGACCCCGACACGGCCGGGGTCATGAACGAGGAGTTCGTCAACATCAAGGTCGACCGGGAGGAACGCCCGGACATCGACGCCGTCTACATCCAGGCCACCCAGGCCATGACCGGCCAGGCGGGCTGGCCGCTGACCTGCTTCCTGACACCGGACGGCGAGCCGTTCCACTGCGGCACCTACTACCCGGCCGCGCCGATGCACGGCATGCCGTCCTTCCGGCAGCTGCTCGACGCGGTGATCAGCGCCTGGCAGGAACGCACCGAGGAGGTGCGGCAGAGCGCGAGCAAGATCGTCGAGCAGCTGGCGAGCCAGCGCGCGGCGCTGCCGGAGTCCGCCGTGGACGACGAGGCGCTGACCGCGGCCGTGACCGGGCTGGCCGAGGAGTTCGACGCCGACAACGGCGGATTCGGCAACGCCCCCAAGTTCCCGCCGTCGATGGTGCTGGAGTTCCTGCTGCGCCACCACGAACGCGCGGGCGACACCGGCACCGGCGCGCGGGCGTGGCAGCTCGCCGAGAGCGTGGCCGTGGCTATGGCACGCGGCGGCATCAACGACCAGCTGGCGGGCGGCTTCGCCCGCTACAGTGTGGACGCGTCCTGGATCGTGCCGCACTTCGAGAAGATGCTCTACGACAACGCGTTGCTGCTGCGGGCCTACACCCACCTGGCGCGGCGGCACGCCGCCGGGGTGTCCGGCACTGATCCCGAACTGCTGCGACGGGTCGCGGGGGAGACGGCGGAATTCCTGGTGCGCGATCTCGGCACCCCGGAGGGTGGCTTCGCGGCCTCGCTGGACGCCGACACCGAGCAGGGCGAGGGCGTCACCTACGTGTGGAGCCCGGAACAGCTGCGTCAGGCGCTCGGTGAGGAAGACGGCACGTGGGCCGCGGAGATCTTCGGGGTGACCTCGGAGGGCACCTTCGAGCACGGCACCTCCACACTGCGCCTGCTCCGTGATCCGGACGACCCCGAGCGGTGGCGGGACGTGCGGGAGCGGCTGCTGCGGGAACGCGCGGGACGCCCGCAGCCCGCCAGGGACGACAAGGTGGTCACCGCCTGGAACGGGCTCGCGATCACCGCGCTGACCGAGGCCGCCACCGCGCTGGACCGTCCCGACTGGCTCCAGGCGGCGGAGACGGCCGCGCGGCTGCTGCTGGACACCCAGCTCCGGAACGGCAGGCTGCTGCGCACCTCCCGCGCCGGTGTGCCGGGCACCGCCGAAGGCGTGCTGGAGGACTACGGCTGCCTCGCCGAGGGGCTGCTGAGCCTGCACCAGGCCACCGGTTCGGCGCACTGGCTGGACACGGCGTGCGAGCTGCTGGACACCGCGCTGGAGCTGTTCGCCGACCCCGAGAACCCGGGGGCGTTCCACGACACCGCTTCGGACGCCGAAGCTCTGGTCAACCGCCCCTCGGACCCCACGGACAACTCGAGCCCCTCCGGGGCGTCCTCGGTCACCTCGGCGCTGGTGACGGCGGGGTCGCTCGCGGGCTCCGAGCGATCCGGGCGCTACCGCGAGGCGGCCGAGCTGGCGTTGAACCGCGCTGGGCTGCTCGCTCGGCGCGCCCCGAGATTCGCGGGGCACTGGCTGGCCGCCGCGGAGGCGAGCAGGCACGGGCCGCTGCAGATCGCCGTGGCCGGCCCCGCCGACAGCGGTCGGGCCGAGCTGATCGCCACCGCCCGGCGCCACGCGCCGGGTGGCGCGGTGACCGTGGCGGGGGAGCCCGAGGACGCCGAGGTTCCGCTACTGGCCGACCGGGGACTGCTGGAGGGTTCGGCCGCTGCCTACGTCTGCAGGGGCTACGTGTGTGATCGGCCCGTCGGCAGCGCGGCGGAGCTGCTGGCGACGCTGCGCGGCTGAGCGCGCCCACTCGACGGCCCCCGAGGCGGGAGCGTCCGGGAAGTTCCCGCCCATCTCCGGACGGGGCCGTCGTTCTCTCCCGGACGGGGGCCGACCGGAAGGGCCCGATTCAGGAATACAGCGCCAGCCAGATGGCGATGTGGTGGCAGATCGCGGCCGCCGAGACCGCCGCGTGGAAGAACTCGTGATAGCCGAACACCCTCGGCCACGGGTCGGGGCGGCGCAGCGCGTAGCAGATCGCACCCCCGGTGTAGAGCACGCCGCCGACCACCAGCAGCACCAACGCCGTGACCCCGGCGTTGGCCAGCAGGTCGGGCAGCACGAAGACCGCGACCCACCCGAGGGCGATGTAGACGGGCACCCCGACCCAGCGCGGGCCGTTCGGCCAGGCCAGCTTGAGCACCACGCCGCCGAGTGCGCCGCCCCACACCACCGCCAACACCACCGTCGCCGTGGTCGGCCGCATCGCCAGCATCGCCAGCGGCGTGTAGGTGCCCGCGATGAACAGGAAGATCATGGAGTGGTCGAGGCGTCGCATCGTGGTCCGCGCACCTTCCGTGCGCCACGTTCTGCGGTGGTACAGCGCGCTTACGCCGAACAGGCCCAGCACCGTGGCGACGTAGATGGAGGTCCCCAGCGCGGCACGACCGGACACCGTGGCTCCGGCCAGCGCGATCAGCGCGGCGCCCGAGACCAGCGCCCCGAGCGCGGACCACAGGTGGATCCAGCCCCGCAGCTTGGGTTTGACCGACTGAGCGGCCGAGGGCTCGCGCGTGTTGCGGCTCGCTGTTGGCACGTTTCGAGCTTACGGGAGGGAGGCCGCCCCGCTCCGCTCGACATGATGACGTTCACCCGCCCGATGCGGGACGAGCCACGGATCACCCGCCTCGGTGAGCTGCGCGCGGAGCGGCCGTGTCGATCCTGCGGTCGCTTGCCGTGCTCGTCGAGCCTCCGAGTAGTCTCGTGGAACGTGGCGCTGAGACTTCGGCTACGAGAGCTTGTCTACGATCTCTACGAACGGCGGTTGCGCCGTCAGCTAAAGGGGGCACAACCCCCCAGACACGTCGGTGTGATTCTGGACGGCAATCGCCGCTGGGCGAAGGAGGCCGGGTTCGACGCCGACTACGGTCATCGTGCCGGGGCGCGCAAGATCTCGGACTTTCTCGGCTGGTGTCGGGAGAACCAGGTGGAAGTGGTCACGCTGTGGCTGCTGTCCACCGACAACCTCCGGCGGGCCAGCAGCGAGGTCGACTCGCTGCTGGAGATCATCGCCGGTGTCGTGGAGGAGATCACCCAGCCCGGCACGCCGTGGCGGGTGCGCATCGTGGGTGCGATGGACCTGCTGCCCACCGAGATCGCGGCCAGGATCTCGGCCGCCGCGTTGCGGACCGAGAACCGGGACGGGATGCAGGTCAACGTGGCGGTCGGCTACGGCGGCAGGCAGGAGATCGCCGACGCGGTGCGCAAGATGCTGCAGCGGCACGCCGAGGCGGGAACCACCATCGAGGAGCTCGCCGAGGTGCTCGACGTCGATCACATCGCCGAACACCTCTACACCTCCGGGCAGCCCGATCCGGAGCTGTTGATCCGCACTTCCGGTGAACAGCGATTGTCCGGTTTCATGCTCTGGCAGTCGGCGCACTCGGAGTTCTGGTTCTGCGAGACCTACTGGCCCGCCTTCCGGCGAGTGGACTTCCTGCGCGCACTGCGGAACTTCGCGGCTCGGCACCGCAGATTCGGGAACTGACGCGTTCTCGGCAGCGCTCTTGGATCGGGTTCCCGAACGGCGGGCGAGAGCGGCGAACCGCCGCGGTGCCGACGATATCCGTGGCACCGAGAAGCGGGGCCGGACCGCGATGTCCGACCCCGCTCGTTTCATCCCGATGATTCGGGACGAAACCGTTCAGCCCGTGCTCAGCTGCCGTTGGTGATCGAGGTGGGGTGGTCCACGACCGGGGCGTTGACGCACTCCGAGGGCTGCGCGTGCAGCAGGTTGACGACCGCGCCGAGCACGGCGACGTTGTTGCCGCACAGCTGGACCGGCAGCACGCTCAGGTTGTTGTCGTTGAGGATGTTGATGCCGTCGTTGTCCTTGGTGTCGGCGCTGGCCATGGGGGCCATGGCCATCATGCCGGCGGCGGCGATACCCACGGCGGCGGCGGTCTTCTTCAGCATGGGGGAGTTCTCCTTCGAATTACACGTCGATTCCGACGTTCTCCGCCTGTTCGCACTCCGAGCGGCGGAGGAGATTTTGTCGTGAGTTGACTCGGAACGAGTCCGTCAGTGCGGAAAATCGCCCTTCAGGGCGGAAATCGGCTGCCGAATCGTGGCACGCGATCGCGCGGAGGAAACGGATCCGTTCTCGTTCCGAGCTCTCCGGGGGTCGTTCGGTTCGCCGCTGAATCCGGAGTGGACGGCTGTTAGGTCAGCTCCGTCCACTCCGGCTCTTCCGGTTCCGCGCGGGATCCGGGCTCAGCTGATCGCCTTGGGGTGGTCCACGACCGGGGCGTTGACGCACTCGGAGGACTGCGAGGTCAGCACGTTGGCGACAACGCCGAGCACGGCGACGTTGTTGCCGCACAGCTGGATCGGGACGGCGCTGATGTTGTTGTCGTTGAGCACGTTGATGCCGTCGTTGTCCTTGGAGTCGGCGCTGGCCATGGGGGCCATGGCGACCATGCCGGCGGCGGCGATACCCATGGTGGCGGCGGTCTTCTTCAGCATTTTCTCGCTCCCTGTCGGTACGGGTGATTCGTGGAACGCGGTTCGCACGACGGAACCCCAGAAAATTCCGCCGTGGGCGCGCACACGAAGGAAACCTATCGACTGCATGATCGCGAGGAAAGCTCGATAACACTATCGTGTAAATATCTAATTTGGTTTCTAAAGGTATCTTTCGGGTGACACACGAAAGGCGACGTTGGTGCTCGGAATGATTCGACGGAAGCTTTCCGGTCGTGCGTCACCCTCGGGGGCGAACACCCCGATCCCCGCGGCGTGAACACGGCACGAAAGCCGCGAACTCCGCTATCCTGCCGACATGCCCGAAGTGCCGGTCGCCGAGTACCTCGTCCTCGGCCTGCGGTTCGGGCGGCTGTCCCTCGGCTTCGTGCAGAGCTACACCGGCGATCGTGCGCTGCGCGGGCAGGTGGACCGCGAGCCCGCACCGCTTCCCGGCTTGCTCGCCTCCCAGGCACGCGGACTGCGTCGAACCGTCCGGCGGGCCGCGCTGGATGCCGACCGTACTGATTTCCTGCTCGGGCAGCTCGCCGCGCTGGACTGCGCCGCCCGTGGGCTCGCCGGGGGTCCCGTGTCGTTCGCGGGCAGGCTGCGCCGCTGCTTCCAGCTCGAGGTGGACCGCACCGACCCCGAGCACTACGCGGCGGTCCACGACGAACTCGCCCACTGGCTGCCCCGGGGTGCCACGCTGGTCGAGCGGGTGGCGAACTTCCGCGAACGCGAACGCGTTTCGGCGGAAGCGCTGCCCGACTGCGTGCGTGCCCTCTCCGAAGCCTTCCGAGTCCGGGCCCGAGCGGCGTTCCGGCTGCCGGTGCACGAGCGGGTGACGTACCGGTTCCGGCACGATCCTTCCTTCGGCGGGCTGCAGCACTACCTCGGCGGTGGCCGCTCCGTCGTCACCGTCAGCACCGCCGTGCCGCACCGCCTCAGCGATCTGCCCAGGCTGCTGGCGCACGAGAGCTATCCCGGCCACCACACCCAGCACTGTCGCGACACGCTTCCCGAACACGACATCGCGCTCACCGACACCCCGCAGTGCACGATCTCGGAGGGACTGGCCGAACGGGCGCTGGACGTGCTGCTCGGTCCGGCCTGGGGAGCCCGGGTTCGTGAGGTGCTCCACGGGATCCTGCCGGTGCCGGCGGCGGAGGACCTCGAACGGATGGACGCCGCGCGGCGCGTGCTCGCCGGGGTACGGCGGGACGCCGCGCTGATGCTGCACGAGCACGGCACCGATCCCCACCGGGTGCGCGAGTACCTGCGGCGCTGGTTGCTGCTGGACGACTCACGTGCCCGGGTGCTGCTGGAACGCCTCTCCGACCCTTCCACCGCCGCGTACGCCGTCGTCTGCCCAACCGCGTACGAGTTGACCGGTGCCTGGTTGGACGCCGAAGGTCCCGAACACCGCCGCGTTCGCTACGAACGGCTGCTGGATCGGCCGCTGCAGCCGCACACCCTGCGGTCCGAGCTCTCCGGCAGAATCGCCGCTTGACTACTCCCCGACGTGAACGCCGGGGTTTCCGCCGATCGGAGGACCGATGAGCCGACGCGCCGTGCTGTGCTCCGGGATGGTCACGCTGGACCTGCTGCAGCGGGTGGCCGAGTTCCCGGGGCCGAACGAGAAGACCACCGCCGAGCGGGCAGAGCTGAGCGCGGGCGGTCCTGCCACCGGGGCCGCCGTCACCGCCGCCGCGCTCGGTTCGGAGGTGAGCCTGCTGACGGCACTGGGAAGTCATCCGATGGCCGGGGTGGTGGCGGACGAACTCGCCGAGCACGGAGTCGAACTGCTCGACGTCACTCCCGACAGCGGGACGCCGCCGGTGGTCTCCGCCGTGACGGTGCACAGCACGACCGGTAGCCGCAGCGTGGTCTCGCGCGCCCCGAAGGATGCCGATCCGGAGCCGGGCGCACTGCTGCGGACCGTCCCCGACGCGGTGCTCGTGGACGGTCATCGTCCCGTGCTCGCGCGAGCGGCCATGTGGCACGCCGGACAGGCCGGTGCTCCCGTGGTGCTCGACGGTGGCAGTTGGAAACCAGTGCTCGCCGAGATCCTCCCCCGAGTGGACCTCGCGGTCTGCTCCGCCGACTTCCGGGTTCCCGGCACCACCGAGCTCGACGAGCAGCCCGCCGCGCTGTTCGAACGCGGAGTGGGGGCCGTGGCGATCACCCGGGGTCCCCGCGACGTGCTCTGGTGGTTGCCGGACGGCGCGAGCGGCAGCGTTCCGGTGCCCGAGGTCGAGGCGGTGGACACGCTCGGCGCGGGCGATGTGTTCCACGGTGCGGTGGTTCACGCGGTCGCCGGTGGTGCCCCGCTGTCCGGCCTGCCCGACACGCTTTCGTTCGCGGCCGGGATCGCCGCCGACCGGGTGCGCCGTCCGGGGCGTGGGGAGTGGTTGCGCGGCATGTCCCCTCGCTGACTCGGGGAGGCGGTGCGAACCGCGGGATCGATTCCGTGCGGCGTGCGGGGGCGAAACACCCCACGGCCCACGGTCGGGTGATGGGTTCACCGTAGGGGCCGTGCGGGTGTGCACACTGTGGCTTCCGGGTGACGATTCGTTTAATCACCTGTGTGGCTGCCTGCCAACGTCCGATCACACGGGTAGCGTCCGCGGTGACGGGTCGTGCAGTTGCGGCCCGTCCGGGGAGGCCCTTCACCCGTGTCGAAGGTCGGATCGGGCTCCACCGGGTGGCTGCCCACGGCCCGACTCCGACGGGGTGCGGGGCGGCCCGGCCCGCCGACGAACGGGCGCGGTCGCTCGTGCCCGTTAGGGAGTAGCCGTGATGACACGACGTTCCCAGCAAGCGGAGCCCCTGTCCGGTTCCGAAAGCGTGAATTCCTCAGCTCCCGCACCGCGTCCGTCGGACGCGGCCGAGGGAAGGGGAGTGCGTAGCTACGTCCTGGACACTTCTGTGCTGTTGTCGGACCCCTGGGCTTTCACCAGGTTCGCCGAGCACAGTGTCGTCCTGCCACTGGTCGTGATCAGCGAGTTGGAAGGCAAGCGCCACCACCCCGAACTGGGATGGTTCGCACGGGAGGCGCTGCGCGGTCTCGACGACCTGCGACTGCGACACGGCAAGTTGGACGAGCCGGTTCCGGTCGGTGAGTCGGGTGGTCGACTGCACGTCGAGTTGAACCACTCCGACCCCGAAGTGCTGCCTCCGGGGTTTCGCAACGAGTCCAACGACGCCCGCATCCTGGCGTGCGCGCTGAACCTGGCCGGTGACGGTCACCTGGTGACCCTGATCAGCAAGGACATGCCGCTGCGGGTCAAGGCCGCCGCGGTGGCGTTGGACGCGGACGAGTACCGGGCGCAGGACGTGATCTCCACCGGTTGGTCCGGCATGACCGATCTGGACGTGCCGCCCAATGAGGTGGACACGCTGTTCAAGTCCGGCTCGGTGGAGTTGGCCGAAGCCGCCGAACTCCCGGTCAACACCGGGTTGCGGCTGCTCGCGGGAACGAAGAACGCGCTGGGCCGGGTGACCCCGGACAAGACGGTGCGGCTGGTGCGCGGTGAGCGCGAGGCGTTCGGGCTGCACGGTCGCTCCGCCGAGCAGCGGATAGCCCTGGATCTGCTGCTGGACCCCGAGGTCGGCATCGTCTCGCTGGGCGGTCGGGCCGGAACCGGCAAGTCCGCGCTGGCGCTGTGCGCCGGGCTGGAATCCGTGATGGAACAGAACAGGCACCGCAAGGTGATGGTCTTCCGGCCGCTCTACGCGGTGGGCGGGCAGCAGCTCGGCTACCTGCCCGGCAGCGAGGACGACAAGATGCAGCCCTGGGGGCAGGCGGTCTACGACACGCTGGGCGCGCTCGCGGGGCAGAACGTCATCGACGAGGTCATCGACCGGGAGATGCTCGAAGTGCTGCCGTTGACCCACATCAGGGGGCGCTCGCTGCACGACTCCTTCGTGATCGTCGACGAGGCGCAGTCGCTGGAGCGCAACGTGCTGCTGACGGTGCTGTCGCGGCTGGGTGCCAATTCGCGGGTGGTGCTCACCCACGACGTGGCGCAGCGCGACAACCTGCGCGTCGGCAGGCACGACGGTGTGGCGGCCGTGATCGAGAAGCTCAAGGGCCACCCGCTGTTCGCGCACGTCACACTGACCCGCTCCGAGCGGTCCCCGGTGGCGGCCCTGGTTACCGAGATGCTGGAGGGTGAGTTCATGAGCTGACGCCCCCGCCAGGGGCGAGCCCTCGAAGGACGGCGTGGCCGGGCGGCGATTTCGCGAGAAATCGACACCCGGCCACGGCCGGTCGTGTCAACTCCGCCCGGTCCGGCGGTGTCCCGGTGCTCTCATCGCCGGTGCTCGTCGAGGGTGGTCGCGGTGTGGAGGAAGGCGTGCCAGGCGTGGTGGGTGAAGGTGTGGACGGGGCCGTCGGGGTTCTTGGAGTCGCGGACGCCCACGGCGGTGTCGGTGAGTCGTACTTCCACGCAGTTGTCACTGGCTACCGCGCTGTAGGAGCTCTTCAGCCATCCACCCTGCTTATTGGTCGTCTGTGCCATGTTCTCAATTCTCCTTCGCGAGGCGCTCGATGAACTCTAGGGAGGTTTCGTGCGGTGCGGTGAGCAGACTGAGTCGTTGTGAGACGGCGCGTAGCACTTCGATGTCTGATCGCTCGTCGAAGTAGGTGGAGGGGCCGTAAACAACCGAGGAGAAACCGACCGGTGCTCCGTCGTTGCCGAAGTCGAACACGGTGAAACCACCACCTCTTGCCGGATTCGGAGCATCGCATCGCAACAGTCGCACGGTCGTGTCCGGTTGTTCGTCTACCAATCGGAGGATGTGCAGTGCCTGCTCGCGCCTTGTCTTGTCCCCTTTCGGGGTGAAACGCAGCGAGTCCTCGGTGACGAAGAAACACAGCTTTTTACCCGGTTCGGAGCGCAGTGTCCTGTTCTGGCGTTCCAACCGGAAGCTAACTCGTCGATCGATTTCGTCATCGTTGCTGTTCCGCCAGGTTCCGGCGGCTTCCTCCATGGCTGCTCTCAAGTACTCGGGTGATTGGAGCAGCCCTGGAACGACGCCGGGCTCGTAGCTGGTGATCTCGGTCGCGCTGGCTTCCAGATCGGCGAACCGTTGGTAAGCCCGGGGCAACACGTCGGTATAGGGCCGCCTCGGCTGTCTTTTTCGTGCTTCTGCGGCAAGGGCCAGCGCGGCATCGCGTTCCTCACCGTTGGTTTCGTAGAGATCCAACAGCTTTTCGAGGTCGCTGGGACTGATGGTGCTTCTGCCCTCTTCCAGCTCCGCGATACGTGAGCGGACCTTGCCCAGCGTTGCGGCGGCCTCTTGGCGTGTTCGTCGGCTTGCTTCCCGAAGCCGCCGCAGCGTCAGGCCCAGTTGTCGACGTTCCAGCGTCTGACGTACGCGGCCCATTTCGAACCTCCTGTGTGCGGGCTGGACGGCTTCTCACTCGATCAGTGTATTTCTAGGTCCGATAGCGGACCTTAAGCTGAGTAAGTCCGATATCGGATCAATTGTTTTGTTGTCGTGTCGAGCTTAGCCAACGTTCGGGAAGGTGGATCATGAGTCTTTACCGGCACACCGGGGTATCGGTGGAGTCCTACGTGGAGATGGCCCGTGGGGTGGCGGTCCGCTGTGAGGTGGACCGGCTCAACGAGCAGGCCAACCTCGCGTTCGGTTCCTCGGAGAGCTTCGTGCTCAGTCTGGATCGCGACGCGCTCGAACAGCTGGTGTCGCTGGGCAGCCGTGCCATCGCCGAACTCGACGTCGAGGGTGAGCCGTTGACTGTCATGTGAGCGCGGTGTCCGCTGTCGCTGTTGTGTGGGTGCTGGCAGGGAGCGGTGCCCACACGAGCGGTCGCTTACGCCGGGCGCGAGTTCCGCCCGTCGCACGGGTGCGCGTCTCTCCGAAGAGCGCCGGACTCAGTCGGCAGCTCGGTCGGCGGCGGGGTTCCGGCCCGAGTCGTCGGTGGCCAGCACGCGCCCCAGCAGCTCGACCAGCGTGTCACGCTCCTCCTCCGTGAGGGGACTGAGCAGTTCTCGCTGCGCGGACCGGGCGACCGCTGCCATCTCCCCGGCGAGTTCCGCCCCGGCCGTGGTCAGCGTGACCCGGTGCCGACGTCGGTCCTCGGGGTCGCGCTCCCGGTGCACCAGTTCCCGTTGCTCCAGCTTGTCGAGGTAGCCGACGAGATGACTGCGGTTGAACCGGAGCCGATCGGCGAGCACGTGCTGCGTCAGCGGCCCGAAGTCCGAGAGCGCCGTGAGCACCGCGAAGTGCGGTAGCCGCAGTCCTCGTTCGGCGAGCGCCCCGTCCAGTTCCCGGTGGCCGATACGCGCGACGTGCCCCGCCAGGTAGGAGGGCAGCGAAAGCAGGCTCGGGGGACGTGTCTCGTGCTCGCTCATGAGTGCGACCCTGTCCACCCGCCAAATTCAGTCATACTGTAACTGTTACATAATGACACTAATATTTGGCGCGGAACGAGCCGTTCCCGAACGCGAGGCGGGTGACGGTCCGTGGATATCGGAGTGGTGCCCACCAGCGGATACCTGGACGAGGAACTCGCGGCGGCCCGCCGGGAGGACGGCGCGCTCGACGCAACCCCCGGAACTCCGGCTGTCCGGGGCCGGGACCACGTGTTCGCCATAGGTGACCTCACCTCGACTCCTGAGCGCCACAGCGGCTACGCGCGACGCGGTGCCCGGCGAGCCTGCCGGGAACCGCCTCCTCGGAACTCCATTCCCCGCGGAACAGGTTCCCCGCGGAACAACCGGGTCCGGCCCAGCGCCGGCCACGAGCACCGGAGTCCGGCGGCGGCACTAGAACCAGCCCATGACCGCTTTGATGCTCACCCAGATCGCCAGGGCGGTGGTCAGGACCAGGACGGTGTTCTCCGCGAGGCTCGCCTTGTGCTCGCCCAGATGGCTCGATTTGTTCACGAGGATCATGAGCCCGATCGCCGTGATCGGCACGACGACGGCCTGCATCCCGGTGACGAAGATCGCCATCTCGACGAACCCGGGCATCCCGGGGATGGACCAGATGATGGGCGAGATCAGAATGAACAGGCTGAACCACTTGAACCACGGGTCGTCGTCGAACTTCCGTCCGAACTTCTCCCGGCGCTCCGGCCTGATCATGTGCAAACAGTCGATGATGATTTTGGGGAAACCGTTCGCGTACCCGATCACGCTGCTGTAGAGGATTCCGAACGCCCCGAGGTAGAAGACGACGGCGCCGAACGTGCCCAGGTGCAGCGACAGTGCCTTGGAGATGTCCTCCAGGCTGTTGACCTCGATGTCGTTCGGGCTGAGGATCTCGGCGCCGACGACCCAGACCGTCAGGTTGATCACGATGGCGGCGCAGATGCCGAACAGGATGTCGTTACGCTGGATCCTCTTGTGGCGCACGCCCTTCCAGCCCTTCTCCTTCACGAAGTAGGGGTACAGGAAGTTGGCCATCGATCCCGCCACCGCTCCGATCAGTGAGAGGGCGACGGCGAAGACCCCGAACGCGCCGGTGTCGCTCGGAATGCCGAATCCCACCGTGCCCTTGACGATCCCACCCACGTCGGGAACCGAGTAGATCGCCAGCCCCAGGAAGGCGGTCGTCATCAACACCAGGAGGAGTTTGAGGAGCTTCTCGATGGTGTTGTAGACATTACGTCCGATGACGAACAGGCTGAGCAGCACCACGGCGCATGACCACAGGAACGGATGGCCGATACTGAATATCCAAGCGAGGGCCTCGCCCGCCCCGGTGATCATGTAGGCATTGAAGAAGTGCCCGCTGACGAGGATGGCGATTCCGATGAACCACGGGTAGTACTTGGAGACATCGTTGTAGCCCTCGACTATCGTCTGCCCCTTCAGATTCAGAATCTGATACCTGCCCATGAGGTTCACGATGACGAACCGAACGATCAGGGAAAGGGCGAGCAGCCACATGAGGTTGTACCCGTAGCTCGAGCCCGACACGGAGGCGGTGACGAGGTCACCGGCTCCCATCATGCTCAGGACGGCCACGATTCCCGGACCGAAGTTCCGGATTCGGACCATGAATGATCTATCCGGGGTGTCCACGGCCGCATTGCCGCCTTCTTTTTGTTCCATCAGCAAAAACCTCGGTAATTCGTGGAATAGTAACTACTCGGTGCTGACGATTCGCGATGCTTTCGGTGATCTCCACCGACGTAGGTGAGATCGGGGTGCGGCAGCCGCGGCCAACCCTGGGTTATGGAGCTACCCGTTCCAAGGGAGTCGTCCCTGCGATAGGCGACATCGCCTCCTGCCGGGTGCGGAAGGATCCGGCGGAAAGTTCTTTCGAACCCCGCTTCAGTGCCGTCCCGGTTCACCGTCGACCCGACGCCACAGCTGTTCGGGGTTGCCCGTAGCGATCGAGCCGGGCAGCAATGCCTCGGGGACGTCCTGGTAGGCCACCGGACGCAGGAACCGCTCCACGGCCAGGGTGCCCACCGAGGTGCCGCGCGAGTCCGAAGTGGCCGGAAACGGCCCACCGTGGACCATCGCGTGACCCACCTGCACGCCGGTCGGCCAGCCGTCGAACAGGACGCGTCCCGCGCACCGTTCCAGCAGCGGCAGCAGCGCGGCGGCCTCGGGGTGGTCGGCCGTCGCGGCGTGCACCGTGGCGGTCAGCTGCCCCTCCAGGTTCCGCGCCACCTCGCGGAGCTGTTCGGCGTCGCGGCACCGGACCACCAGCGAGCACGCGCCGAACACCTCCTGGTGCAGCGACTCGTCGGCGAGGAACTCGCCCGCGTCGGTGGCCAGCAGGGCGGGGCGGCAGGTGTTCGGCCGGTCCGTCGCGGTTCCCCGAGCCAGCTCCTCGACCGAGGGGTGTGCCGCGAGCTCGCCCAGCCGGTCCGCGTAGGCGTGGGCGATGTCGGGGGTGAGCATCGTGCTCGGCTCGCTCGCCGCGACCGAGTCGGCGGCGGCGCTCAGGAACTCCCGCAGCTCCGGACCGTCGACCGCGACGAGCAGCCCCGGATTGGTGCAGAACTGACCGGCTCCCGAGGTCAGCGAGCCGACGAAACCGGTGGCGATGTCCCCGGCCCGCTCGGCGAGCGCGTTCGGCAGCAGGAACACCGGGTTGGTGCTGCTCATCTCCGCGAACACCGGGATCGGGCGCGGCCGGGACTGCGCCGCCGCCAGCAGCGCCAGTCCGCCGGAGCGGGAACCGGTGAAGCCGACCGCCTGGATCCGCGGATCAGTGACCAGTGCGGTGCCCAGCTCCGGCCCGGAGCCGAACAGCATCGAGAAGGTGCCGGCGGGCATGTCGAGCTCGGTGACCGCCCGGGTCACGGCTCGCGCGACCAGCTCGCAGGTGCCGGGGTGGGCGTCGTGCGCCTTGACCACCACCGGGCAACCGGCGGCCAGCGCGGAGGCGGTGTCACCGCCAGCCACGGAGAAGGCCAGCGGGAAGTTGCTCGCGCCGAACACCGCCACCGGTCCCAGCGGAATCCGGCGCTGCCTGATGTCGGGCCGTGAACCGGAGCCGTCGGCGGCGGGGGACGGGTCGACGCGTGGGGCCTCGAGGTCGCCCTGCCGGACCAGCGAGGCGAACATCCGGAGCTGCCCCGTGGTGCGGCCGACCTCGCCGGTCAGCCGTGCCTTCGGCAGACCGCTCTCGGAGTGCGCGCGTTCGACCAGCGTCTCGTCGAGCGCGTCGATGTTGTCGGCGATCCGGTCCAGCAGCGTCGCACGCTCGTTTCGCGGGGCGGTCCGGTAGGTTGGGAACGCCTTCTCGGCGGCGGCGCAGGCGCTGTCGACATCGGCGGGGGTGCCGTGGCCGAACTCCGGCTCCATTTCCTCCCCGGTGGCCGGATCGACGGCGCGGATCCCCGCGCCCTTGCCGAGGACCCCCGTTCCGGCGACGAGCATGTGTCCGGTGGGTCGCGTCATCGTTCTCACTCCTCTGAGATCCGTCGCACGAGGTCGTCGAGCATCGCCTGTTCGGTTTCGTCCAGATCCACCAGCGGCGTCCGCACCGGTCCCGCGGGGCGGCCGATCACCCGCATGCCCGCCTTGACGATGCTGACCGCGTAACCGGCCCGGCGGTCCCTGATCTCGCAGTAGGGCAGTACGAACTCGTTCAGATAGCGGTAGACCGTGTTCCGGTCCCGGCGTTGCACCGCGTCGTAGAACCGCAGGGCGAACTCGGGCACGAAGTTGAACATCGCCGAGGAGTACGTGCTCACACCCATTTCCAGATAGGGCAGTGCGAACGTCTCGGCGGTGGGCAGTCCTCCGATGTAGGTGAGGCGGTCGCCCAGGCGGGAGTAGATGCGCGTCATCCGTTCGATGTCGCCGACGCCGTCCTTGAAACCGATCAGGTTCGGGCAGTCCTCGGCCAGTCGCGCCACCGTGGTGTCGGTGAAGATCGCGTTGGCACGGCTGTAGATGATCACACCGAGGTCGGTGGCGGCGCAGACGCGGCGAACGTGCGCCGCGAGCCCCTCCTGGTCGGCCTCGGTGAGGTAGGGCGGCAGCAACAGCAGTCCGTGCGCTCCCGACCGCTCGGCGGCCCGGGCCATCTCCACCGCCGTGGCCGTGCCGTATCCGGCGGGAGCGATCACCGGCAGGTCCCGTGGCACCTCCTCGACCGCGGCGGTGACCGCCCTCTCGACCTCGGCCGGGGTGAGGGAGAAGAACTCCCCGGTCCCGCCCGCCGCGAACAGCCCGGCGGCGCCGTACCCACCCAGCCATCGGATGTTCTCGCGGTAGGCGGACTCGTCGAGGCTCAGGTCCTGCCGAAAGTGGGTCACCGGGAACGAGAGCAGCCCGGAAGCCAGCCGTCGGGCGACCTCGGATGGTGAGAGGTGGGGCATCGGTTCGTCTTCCTCCGGTTACGAACGTTGGTTGGAGGTGACGCTAGAGTTAACCATCGATGCACGTCTAACTCCGATTAAGCATCCACCAATACCCCGAAAGCATCGATGTTCACACTGACCCAGCTGTCCGGTTTCGTCGCGGTCGCCGAGGAAGGCCACTTCGGGAGGGCCGCGCAGCGGCTGCGCATGACCCAGCCCCCGCTGAGCCGGCAGATCCAGCAACTGGAGAAGGAACTACAGGTCCGGCTGTTCCACCGGGACAGCCGGACGGTGTGGCTCACCCCGGCCGGGCGCGCGTTCCTACCGGACGCGCGGAGGCTGCTCTACGAGGCCGACAGCGCCGCGCTCTCGGCTCGTCGGGTGACCGCGGGCCAGGAAGGGGTGGTGCGGGTGGGATTCACCGCGACCTCGGCCTACGGTGTGCTGGGCGGGATGATCGACACGGCTCGACAGCACCTGCCGCACGTCGAGCTCGTGCTGCGCGAACTGGTCACCAGGGAGCAGCTCGAACGGCTCTCCTCCGGAGCGCTCGACCTCGGGCTGGTGCGACCACCGGGCAGGCAGGACCTGCGGTCCCGACTGCTGCGCCGCGAGCCGCTGCTGGCGGCGCTGCCCGCGAACCACCCGCTGGCCTCGGAACCCGGACCGTTGGAGTTGAGCGCCTTCGACGGCGCCGACGTGGTGACCTACTCGCCCTCCGAGGCGCGCTACTTCCACGAGTTGCTGGTGGGCGTCTTCCGGGATGCCGCGGTGCGGCCGAACTACGTGCAGTACGTGAGCCAGGTGCACACCCTGCTGGCGCTGGTGGAGGTGGGGCTGGGGATCACCCTCGTGCCGTCCATCGCCACCCGGCTCCGGCTGGACGGCGTCGTGTTCCGGGAGGTGCGCCTGCCCGAACCGGAACCGGTGGAGCTGCACCTGGCCTGGCGGGACGGCAACGACAACCCGGCGCTGCACGCGCTGCTGGAGTCGCTGTGATACCTCGCTCGGGTCGAGCCGATCCATCGCCCAGACATGTCGGACGGGATCCGCTCGTCGGTGAGCGACCGCTCTCGGGAACCGGGTGTTGCCGGAAGCTGCAGGGTGAGCTTCGTTCGCTTCCCGCGTCGTGCCGAGCTGGTCTAGCGTTCGTTGCCGAGTCGACGAACAGTAAGTGACTCCGGCGGCTCACCGGCCTTGACCGGGGACGGCATCCGGAACCCGACACCGTTCGACGGCGGGAACCGCCGGGATTCGGGGACGAGAACAGTGTGATGAGCGGAGCGACCCGACACCGGGCGAGCCCGGTCCGCGGCACGGAGGGTGCCGATCGTTTTCGAAGGGCGGGCAGTTATTCGTGATTATCTCCGGGTTTTCCGTGATTTCCTCCTACGGTATCGGCTTCTCCGCATTCGAGTCGGGAATCGGTGACGAACGATGCGCGCTGTCCACAATTGATTCGGATGACGGTGGATCCGTTCCCGGGGTGGGGCGGGTCCCGGAATTCGACGTGCGTTCCGTGCTCGGCGACGACTCCGTCAAAATCGACAGGCTGGGCAGGCCAGCTGCCCTGGCGATGGGAACCGTCGGATTGCTGCTCGACGAGTACGACACCGAAAATACTGTCGCCGAGCGACGTGGCATCGTGCTGGGCGGTGCCATGATGACGGCGGATCGGTCGATGAGCATCATGCGGGAGTCACTGACCGGAGCGGCGCCGTACCACGTGGATCCCAAGCTGCTGCCCGGCAGCGCGATGAACTATCCGAGTTCGCAGTGCGCGATCCGCTACGGCCTCAAGGGACTCAACTCGACCGTGACCACGGGCAGGCTCACCGGGCTCTCCGCTCTCAACTACACGCGGCGGATGCACGCGCGTGGCCGCGCGGACGTCGTCCTGGCAGGCGCGGTCGAGGATCTCAACCAGCAGCGTTGTCGCCTGGTCGGGCAGGCTCACGGGCAGCGTCGCTCACCGCTCGGTGAAGGCGCGTGCGTCTTCCTGACCGAATCCGAGGAGTCCGCCCGGCGACACGGTCGCTCGAACCTGGTCGAGGTTCTCTCGCTCGAGTTCGGGACGGCGACGTCGGTGGAGTCGGTGGGTGAGGTGCTGGCCCACCGGATCACGAGGGCACTGCACCGTTCCGGACTGGTCGCCGAGGACGTGTGGGCCGTCGCCGTGTCCGCCCCGGACGGCCCCGCGCGGATCGAGGAGTTGAACGCCGTCAGCACCACGATCCGTGACCAGCCCAGGGTGTTCGCCGTCGATCACCTGATCGGCGATACCGATGGGGCGTCCAGCTGTTTCCAACTGCTGGGCGGACTCGTCCGGGCGAGACGCGATCCGGTTCCGGGCGGAAACATTCTTCTCGTCACTTCGGTGGATCCCGATGGGCAAGTCGGCTGCGGATTGTTCCGTATCCACTGATGTCCCGGAAAGAAATTCTTCACGGAGAACGAACAGTTACGCAGGGGCGCGCATGACACAATCGCTCGTTCCGTGCCAGCACGTCGGCAGCACGACGCTGGACGGTCACGACGTGGCACTCGAAGACATCGTCCGCCTCGCCCGGGACCCGCGGGCCGGGACAGTGGAACTGTCCGAGTGGGCCAGGCAGCGGATCGCCGGATCCGACGAATTCAAACACCAGCTCATCGACACCGGAGTGCCCATCTACGGAGTGACCTCGGGCTTCGGTGACAGCAACACTCGCCAGATCTCCAAACGGAAGTCCGGTGCGCTGCAGCACAGCCTGGTCCGTTTCCTCTCCTGCGGTACCGGGCCGTACGCGACACACGATGTGATCAGGGCGACCATGATCGTGCGGGCGAACTGCCTGGCGAGGGGATGGTCGGGCGTGCGTCCGGAACTGGTCCAGCTCCTGGTGGACTGCATCAACGAGCGGATCCTCCCGCGGATTCCGGAACGGGGATCCGTGGGTGCCAGCGGCGACCTGGTCCCGTTGGCCTATTTGGCGGGAATGCTGACCGGCGAGTCGACCGTCTGGCATCGCGAGGAGAGCAAACCGGCGTGGCAGGCGCTACGCGAATCCGGGCTGGAGCCGGTGTCGCTGGCGCCGAAGGAAGGGCTGGCGCTGGTCAACGGCACTTCGTTCATGTCCGGCTATGCCGTGTTGGCCGCGCACGACGCCGAACAGCTGGCCTACGCGGCCGAGGTGTGCACCGCGCTCGCTTCCCAGGTGCTGCTCGGAAACCCCGGACACTTCGCCGGTTTCCTGGCCGAGCAGAAGCCGCACCCGGGGGTGATCACCAGTGCCGAGACCGTCCGGAACATGCTGGTCGACGAGGCGGAGTACCTGGCCGGGCAGTCCGAAGCGGCTCCGGACGTGGACTTCCGGGTTCTGGAACGACCCATCCAGGATCGCTACTCGGTCCGTTGCTGTCCGCACGTCGCCGGGGTGCTGCGGGACACGGTCGACTGGGTGAACAAGTGGCTCGCGGTCGAGGTGAACTCCTCCAACGACAATCCGCTTTTCGACGTGCAGCACTCGGTCGTCCGCAACGGGGGCAACTTCTACGGCGGCCACGTCGGACAGGCCATGGACTCACTGAAGACGGCCGTCGCCAGTGTCGCCGACATGCTGGATCGGCAGCTCGAACTGGTCGTCGACGAGAAGTTCAACAACGGTCTTACTCCGAATCTGGTGCCCAGGACGGAAGCCGAGGACTACGAGGCCGGGCTGTGCCACGGGTTCAAGGGAATGCAGCTCACGGCCTCCGCCCTCACCGCCGAGGCGCTCAAGCTGACCAATCCCGCGACTTCGTTCTCGCGCTCCACCGAAGCCCACAACCAGGACAAGGTCAGCATGGGCACCATCGCCGCGCGCGACGCCCGTTCGGTGGTGGAGCTCGCCCAGCAGGTCACCGCGATTCACCTGATCGCGTTGTGCCAGGCCGTGGATCTTCGCGGAACCGAGGTGCTCACCAACGCCACTCGCGCGGTTTACGAACGGGTCCGCGGTGTGTCGGACTTCCTCGAGTGGGACAGGCCGCTGGACAGCGACATCGAGGCAGTGACCTCACTGATCACTTCCGGGCAGCTGCGCACCGCCGCGTTCGAAGGAGGTGCGTGATGACTCTCGCGACCTTCACGCACCACGACGTCCTGGACGAGGAACGGCCGGACGGCACGCGGGTGCTGCGCACCGCGGAACCACTGGCCGCGCACCCGGACTCGCTCGGCGAGGTACTCCGGTACTGGGCGGAGCGCACCCCCGATCGGGTCCTGGCCGCCGAGCGGGACTCCACGGGACAATGGTGTTCGTCGAGCTATGCCGACAGCTCGGCCCGCGCCCTGCGTATCGCCGCCTCGCTGCTCGATCGAGGGCTGGACGGCACACGTCCGGTGATGGTGCTGTCCGGAAACTCGCTCGAACATCTGATGATCACGCTCGCCTGCTACACCGTCGGCATCCCGGTTGTGCCGGTCAGCGTCGCCTACTCGCTGCGCTCCGGTGACCACGAGCGGTTGCGGGCCATTACGGAACTCGTCACGCCCGGGGCGGTGTACGCCGAGGACGGTGAGACCTACCGGCAAGCACTTCGCACGGTGGTATCCGCCACGGCGGGAGGCTGCGTCCCCGTCGTTTCGCGTTCCCCGGGGGAAGGGCAGCTCAGCTACGAGGAACTGTGTGACACCGAACCCGCCGAGGCGGTGTGGCGGGCACGTCGGGCGGTCACTCCGGAGACCGTGGCCAAGATCCTTTTCACATCCGGATCCACCGGTACGCCGAAGGGGGTGCGCAACACTCATCGGATGTTGTGCGCCAACCAGCAGATGCTGCGGCAGATATGGCCGTTCCTGGCGGAGGAACCACCGGTACTCACCGATTGGCTGCCCTGGAGTCACACCTTCGGCGGCAACCACAATCTCCACCTGGCGCTCTACAACGGCGGCAGCATCCACCTGGACGACGGCAAACCGAGCGATGCGGACTTCGAACGCACGATCGAAGCCCTGCGAGACGTTCCTCCGACCATCTGCGTGAACGTGCCCTCCGGTTATGCCATGTTGGCCGATCGCGTGGAACGCGATCCCGCGCTCGGTGAGCGGATCTTCTCCGCGGCGAGGATCCTGCTCTACGCCGGCGCGGACATGCCGGGGGAACTCCGTACCCGGCTGGCGAGGCTCGCGAGCACCACCAGCGGGCGCGACATAGCCGTGGTGTCCTCGTGGGGAGCGACCGAAACGGGACCCGCGGCCACCTCGACCCACGGGCGGGCCGAGTCCGGGATCGGCATTCCGCTTCCCGGCGTCTCGGTCAAGCTCGTACCGCACGGGACCGGGCTGGAAACCCGGGTGCACGGTCCCTCGGTCACTCCTGGCTACCTCGGCGGTCGATCGCTGGACCTCGACGAGGAGGGGTACTACCGCACGGGTGACCTCACTCGGTTCGTCGACGAGAACGTCCCCGGCCGGGGGTTGGTGTTCGAGGGCAGGGCGGCCGAGAACTTCAAGCTGAGCAACGCCACCTGGATATCCACGGCGCGAGTACGCCGCTCCCTGTTGGACGCGACCGCCCTCATCACCGATGTCGTACTGCTCGGTACGAATCGGCCTTACGTCGTGGCACTCGGTTGGATCAGCCTGGATCAGGCGAACGAGTTGCTGGGAACCTCCTCCTCCGACATCGCCGAGCTGCTCGGGCACGAGACGCTGCGAAAGGCGCTGGCCGAGGCCCTGCGAGAGGCCAACGCGGAGTCGGCTCCCTCCGCACGAGTGCGACGGTTCCTGCCGCTGGCCGGTCCGCCTCGGATCGAGGCGGGCGAGATCACCGACAAGGGTTATGTGAACGCGACCGCCGTCGTCGACAACCGGGCAGAACTCGTCGAGGCGCTGTACCGGGACCACGTTGCCCCATCGGTGGTCACCCCGATCGGAGAGTGAGGAACGAAATGCCGGAGGAACCACAGGCGAAGTTCTTCTTCTCGTTGCGCAGTCCGTACTCGTGGCTCTCCTATCTGCGGTTCGTCGAGTGTCACGGGGATCTGGTTCACAAGCTGCGGTGGATCCCCACCTGGGAGCCGGACGGGTCCACCGAGAGTGCGTTGCGCGCCGTGGGCGGTTCGGTCGTCTACACGGAGATGTCCCGTGCGAAGAACCTCTACATCCTGCGCGACGTCACGCGCCGCACCCGGGAATCCGGTACTGCGATGAAGTGGCCGCTGGACAGGCAGCCGGTGTGGGAGGTGCCGCATCTGGCGTACCTGCGTGCCCACGATCACGGGCGCGGAGCCGAGTACGTGGCGGCGGCGTATCGAGCTCGATGGGAACAGGGACGCGACATCTGCGATCGCTCGACGGTGGCCGAGATCGGCGAATCGCTGGGGCTGGATCCGGACGAGCTGGCCACCGCCTCGGACGATCCCGGGTTGCGCGAGCGCGGGGTACGGTGCTTGCTGGAAGTCGGGGCCGAGGAGGTCTTCGGAGTGCCGTTCTTCGTCACCGGTTCCGCCCGCTTCTGGGGAGTGGACCGCTTGGAGGAGTTCGTCGAGGAGGTCCGCTCTCCCCGGGTGTCGTCCGGGAGCACGGCTGACGACGAGTCGGGGCGAGTCACGTGGACCCTGGACTACGGTCACGCCGGGGGGTGTGGCTGAGGCGGAACAGGGGCTCACGACTCCGGTGATCACGACTCCGGTGCCCGCGTCGCCGACGCGGGCACCGGTTCGTCGTGCGGTGAGCGATTCATCCCATCTCGCGGTCCACGACGGTGTAGACGCTTTCCAGGTTCACCAGTCGCGGCAGCTCGGACTGGTCGATGGTTATGCCGAATTCCTTTTCGAGGGAGGCCAGAATCTCTATGGCTCGCAGCGAGTCCGCCTCGTGGTCCTCGATGAACAGGCTGGTGTCGGTTACTTCCCCCTGATCGAGTTCGAGGACCTCGCACACGAGTTCCTTGATCCGAGCGTGGCGCTCGTTCACCGAAGTCGTCATGTTCCTCGGTCTCCTGTTCTGTTCGAACCGCTTGTCGTGTCGGGACGGAATGTGGGATCTCATCGAGAAACCGGAAGGAATTCCTCGTGAATCTTCTGATCCCGTTCGAAGGGCCGGTACGTGATCCCTGTTGTACCGTTCCGGTGACGGAATCCACCACGCCCGTTTTCCTGCCGCTGCCGGAACCTGCAACGCTTTCCCGTCCCTTCCGGTGGTCGGATCGACTCCTGCGGACCGCCCGTCCGATGGATTCGGTCCGTCGAGTGCCGTGGGCAGCGAGGCGACGAAGTTCTCTTAGCACGGTGTCGGGCCGAACACCAACGCTCGTTGCCGCAAACGGAATACGCGCTGGACGCGACGCCCGTTTCGGGTGATTCTCCACTTCGTGCGATACGGCTCCGGAAACGGGTACACGTGCTTTTCCGACTCACGCTCGTCGTGCCTTCCGGGATTTCGGCACGACGGGGTGGAAGGAGTGGCCGAATGACGGTGGGAATAACCGGTCTCGGCGCGGTGGCCGGTGTCGGCACCGATGTCGACACCGTTTTCGAGGAGCTCAGCTCGGGACGGGACGCCCTCGCGGAGATGCGTGGATTCGACCGGACCAGGTACAACGCGCAGCGGTTGTTCGAGATAGACGATCGTCCCGCGCCCGGAGCGGACGTGCCGCGACGTGCGACCGGATTCCTGCTGCGGGTCGTCGAGGAAGCCCTCGCCGATGCCGGGATCGACCTCGACGGTTCGTACCCGGGACCGACCGGGATCCCGGTGCTGGTCGGAACCGGCCTCCGCGAGCTGCGCTCCGCCGAGCTCTGGTGGCGCGGCGAGGCCGAGTTCCGGGCCGAGCACCTGCACTTCGGCACAGCACTCCGCCGACGGCTGGGAGCGGCCGACACGCACACCCTCTCCGGTGCCTGTTCGGCTTCGCTGTACGCGCTCGCGCTGGGCACCGATCTGATCGAACTGGGAGAGGCCGAAACCGTCGTCGTGGCGGGTGCCGATGTGATCACCGAGAGCATGTTCGGCCTCACCGACAGGTTCCAACCGGTGCCGACCGAAGGACTGCGCCCGTTCGATCAGGAACGGAAGGGCGCCATCATGGGGGAGGGCGCCGCCGCGGTGGTGCTGCGCGCATCCGACCCGGTCGGTGCCGGTCCCCGAGCCTCGGTGCGTTCGGTGGGGATCAACTGCGACGCGCACCACGTAACCGCCCCGGATCCGGACGGTGTGGCGGAGAGCATTCGTCAGGCGCACCGGCGAGCGGCAGTAGAACCCTCCGAAGTGGACATGGTGATGCTGCACGCCACCGGCACTCCGATGAACGACAAGGTGGAGGCCGAGTCGCTGCACCGGGTGTTCGGGGGCAGCGTCGGTCGGCCGCTGGTGACCGGCATCAAGTCGATGACCGGGCACACCTCCGGCTCCGCCGGTCTGCTCGGTCTGGTCACGGCGGTGCGCTCGCTGGAAACGGGTGTGGTTCCACCGATCACGGGATTGACCACGCCGACGCCGGAAGCCGAGGGGATCCGGCTGGTGAGCGAGCGGTCGGCCACCGAGTCGATGTCGTTGGCACAGGTGCACGCCTTCGGCTTCGGCGGTGTGAACGCCGTGGCGATCCTGGAGGTGGCGGGCCGATGAACGTGATCACGGGAACGTTTCCGATGCTGCCGGGGGTTTCGGAAGCGGCCGATCTGCTGACCCGGCAGCCGACCGGCGACCGTGTCGATCCGGCCGCCGTCCTCGGAAGGAAGGGACTGCGCTACAAGGACCGTGCGACGACCCTGGGGTTGGCCACCGCGCTGCTGACACTGCGGGACGCCGAGCTGCTCGGTGACGACGGCGAGGTCGATCCGGCCACAGCGGTGGTGATCAGCTCGAACTTCGGGAATCTGGACACCGTCTGTCGGGTGGCTCGGACCATAGCGGACGAGACCACCCGTGGGGTGAGTCCGATGGACACCGCGAACGCGTCCAGCAACGTGATCGCCTCCGAGATCGCGATCAGGTTCGGGCTGCGCGGGCCGAACCTGACGCTGTGCAACGGCCCCACCTCCGGGCTGGACGCCGTGCGGTGGGCGAGTCTGCTGCTGCGGGCCGAACGGGCCGATCGGGTTCTGGTACTCGGAGCGGAACCGGACAACGAGACGGTGCGCTCCCTCACGGGGAGACAACGGTGTCTCGACGGCGCGGCCGGGATGGTCCTGGAACGCGTCGAGGCGGCGCGGGAGCGCGGCGCGCGGACGCGCGCGGGGTTGGTGAGCTGTGTCCGTTCGTCGGGCGTGTCCGAATGCCTCGAACTGCTGGGCGGGAACGCCCGAACTCGGCCCGACCTGTGGTTGGTGCCGGAAACGGACGGTGAATCGCTACCGGAGTGGTTGTTGCCGGGAGTGGCGCGAACCGATCTCTCCACCACCTGGGGGTCGGCCTCGGGCGCGCTCGGGGTGCTGCAGTGCGTGGCCGCCGTGGGCCGGTTCGACTCGGGAACGCACGGATCGGTCCATGCCGTAGCCGGAAGTGACGCGGACGACGCGAGCGCGGGCGTCGTCCTGGAGTCGGCGGGAGAGTACCGGTGAAAGGCGAAGAACCGGAACCGATCGAATCATCGGAGCGGGGAAACGGTGCCGAAGCGGCCGTGCGACTGCATCGGACGGGGGAGACGGAACGTCCGCGTCGCCGCGTGCTGCTGCTGCACGGACTGTCCAACAGCGCGGCGGTGTGGAACGCCGTGTCGCGGGGTTGGCCGGAGGACACCGAGGTTTGGGCGGCCGATCTGCCCTGGCGGGGTGGCTTCGACGCGACGTGGTCGTTGACCGGAGACTCCTCCCGGTGGCTACGTACGGCGATGGGACTCGTTCCCGGTGGGCTCGATCTGGTGGTGGCCCACTCGTTGTCCGCCAGCCTGCTGCTGGACGCGTTGGGCAACGGTTCGCTCGATCCCGCCGAGTACGCCGCATCCGGTCCCGGAGACGTCGAACCGTGCCGGCGGAGACCACCGGGAACCATGTTCGTCTCCCCCTTCTACCGTCCCGATCCCGGCGATTTCGAGTGGGAGTCCATCGCGAGCTCGCTGCACGATTTCGAACGAACGATCCGGGACGGCATCCGACTGCACGCGGGAGGGCGCCTCTCCGACGAGAAGTCGGAGGAGCTCGGACGACTGATGTGCCGCAAGATCGGGCCCTACGGCTGGTTGAGCTTTTTCAACCTGTATCTGAGCACCCCCTGGCTGCTCACCGAGCGGATCACCTCGCCGTGTCGGGTGCTGGTCGGCGATTCCGACGCGGCAGCTCCTCCGGAGGAGGGATTCCGGCTGGCCGAGAACCTGCCGGACGCGAGTGCTCGGTCGCTTTCCGACTGCGGTCACTTCCCGATGATCGAGGCTCCCGAGGAGTTCGTAGCCGTCGCGAGTCGATTCCTGGCCGAACTGGACGACACAGGGGCTCCGCGAGCCGTCCCCGAAACACTGAACGAGGTGAGCGCATGACCGCCGTACCGACTTCGAGTACACCGGAAACCACCGAGCACGACTCCGACGGGCGATGGGACGAAGCCGTCCGGACACTGCTGGAGACCAGCGGCAGTACCCGATCGCGTCCCGGCTACGAGGGGTGCACCGTCAGTACCTCGCTCGGTTTCCGACACATCAACTACCTGGCGGAGGCCGCGGTGCTGGAGCACTTCCGCTCCGCCGGGCTGGCTCCGGGGATGCTCTACGACGAGTTCGGGCTCGGGTTGGACGTCGTCCACATCGACACTCGGTTGCCGAAGAACCTGCACGTGGACGATCTGGCCACACTGTTCGTCAAGCCGGTGCACACTCCGGACGACACGCGGATGCGGTTCGACGTCACCTCCACGGTCTCCCGTGCGGGGCGGTCCGTCACCAATGCCAGGAGCACACTCGAAGTGCTGCTGCGGGTGGAGCCCGGTGTCGACGCGCGGTTAACCGTGCCGGCCGGGCTCAAGCGGTTCGTGACCGAGCGACTGGGCACGGCCGAGCCGGTCGAACTCACCGTGGACCCGGCGCCGCGTCCGGATCTCGGCTCGGGACGCGGCACCACGGTGGGCCGGGACTCCCGGAGGGATCCCGTGCTGGACGAGTTGATCGGTGAGAACAACGCGTTCGGGTGGAAGTGGCGAGTGCCCTACTTCTACTGTCACTTCGGTGATCGGATGCCGATGTCCGGTTTCCTGCGGCAGCTCGAGGAAGTCGTCGATCTGTTCCTCGCGGATCGGGGACTCGACGTCAAACGCGTGTTGGACGAACGGCACTGGATTCCGGTGGTGACCCACTCGCGGCTCGACCTGCTGGACGAAGTGCGGATGGAAGAGGACCTCTACACCGTCTACACCGTGGAGGAGGTGTTCAAGAGCCTGCTCTACACCTCGCGGATGGACTGTTACGTGGTTCGTGACGGGCGGCTGGTGCCCACCGCCACCGGGCGAATCACGCACGGTTACATGACCCAGCGGTCCAACGGAACGTGGGAGCTGGTCACCTTCGACGAACCGACGCTGCGCGCCCTGTCCGGAGAACACCGGTGATCCCGGGAACCACGGAGCCGCACACCGTCCTCGGGAGCTCACGGTGAACAGCACGATCCGGACCTCGGTCTCGCCCGTAACGGCACCGGTGCGGTTGGACGAGCCCGCGGAGCTCGGCCACCCGGTACGCGCGGAGATCGATGTCGCGCCCGAGGAACCGGTCTTCGCCGGCCACTACCCCGGTTTCCCCGTCTTCCCCGGGGTGTGCGTTCTCGACCTCGTGCACCGGACGGCGGTGCGGGCGGGGCCGCCGGGACGGAGCGTAAGGCTGAACGGAGTGCGCAGCGTCAAATTCGGCGCCGCGGTGTACCCCGGTGATCACCTGACGATCGAGCTGCGTTGGACCGAACCGACCGGACGGGAAGAGCCCTGGTCGGTATCCGCCTCGGTCCACCGTGCCGAGCTCGCCGTGGCCAACATGCGGTTGTCGTACCGGGAGGAGTAGTCGTGCTGTCCGTCCAACGGATCCGTGCCCTGCTGCCGCACCGCTATCCGATGCTGCTCGTCGACCGGGTCGTCGAGGCGGTACCGGGCGAGAGGCTCGTGGCGCGCAAGGCGGTCACGATCAACGAGCCTTGCTACGCCGATGTCGCGGACGACACGGACCCGAGGTACCCCGCCTCGTTGCTCGTCGAGTCCTGGGGGCAGTCGGCCGCGCTGCTCGCCGCGCTCGGTGGTGAACGAGCCGGAGGATTCGGTGACAAAGTGTTGCTGTTCGGCTCCATGGCCGGAGCGGAGTTCCACGGCGACGTCCATCCCGGCGACGTGCTGGAGCATCACGTCTCGCTCTCCCGCGAAGCGGGCGACACGTTGTTGTTCGAAGGACACACCGAAGTGAGCGGCAACCGAGTGTTCGAGTTGGAACGCGCCGTGCTGGCCCTGCGCCCCTCGGAAGGGGTGCTCGGCTGACCGGCCGGAATGTGAACTGCGAGGAGAACGTGAACACGAACGGCAACCGAGCTCGCTGGTATTTCTCGTTCCACAACCCGTACTGCCGGTTCGCGTTCGAGGAGCTGAGCGAATCCTTCCCGGAACGGTTCCGAGCGATCGAGTGGTTGCCGGTGTGGGACACCGCGGACACCGCGCGGCGATGCGGGCGGCGAGTCGAGCTGCCCGTGGGTGAGATGTCGGCCGCCAAGGAGCGCTATGTGTGGCAGGACGTGAGTCGGATCGCTCAAAAGCGTGGTTTGACGATGACCCGGCCGAGCGGGGGATCGGGGCGTTGGGAGGTCCCCCACCTGGCCTATCTCGTCGCCGAACGCCACGGTCGTGGTGTGGAGTTCGCCGGCGCGGTTTACCGGGCCCGATGGGAGTGTGGCCGCGATGTGTGCGCCACGGAGGAGATAAGCGGTATCGCCGAGGAGTTCGGCTTCGGTTCGGAGGTGCGACGTGCCGTTTCCGACGATGCCCTCCTGAACGAACGGGCCGGGAGTGTTCTCGAACGGGCGGAACGCGACGGCGTGTTCGGCACCCCCTTCTTCGTCGTCGGTAGGGAGAAGTTCTGGGGTGTGGAATGGCTACGGAGCTTCGCCGCGATGTTGGGTGATGGCTAGCGGGTGGCTCGTCCCGTCGGATCGCCTTCCACACCTCCCGAGGCGGGCTCGGTACCCGTTGCAGGTACCGGCAATTCCGGAGTCGTGGGACGGAGTGCGTACCTAGACTTCGTGCCGACCCCGACGCACGGACCGATCACTCGGTTCGGAGTGGACCGGCGGCACTCCGATCGGCGACTGGAGTTGTGATGACTTTTCCGGCTCGTGACGACACCGGTGAGCGGGTCGTGGTGACAGGTATGGGAGTGGTGTCTCCCACCGCCACCGAGTTGGCCGACTACGTCGCGGCGTTACGAGCCGGACGTACCGGTGCCGCCCCGATCACCGGCTTCGATACCACCGGTTTCGATCACCCGGTCGGCTGCGAGGTGAACGGTTTCCGGCCCGAGCGATGGATTCGGCGCCTACCTGTCGAACGACTCGGCCGAGCGGCGCGTTTCGCGGTGGCCGCTGCTCGGATGGCTGTGCGCGATGCGCGGCCGTCCGAGGACACGCTCCGTGGTGATGGGGTGATCTCGGTAGGTACCACCAACGGTGGCGGGCCGCAGCTCGAACGTCTCGTGGAAACCGAGGCGCTGCCCGGTGGGGGAGCTCGCGATCCACTGCCGACCGGGACGGTTCTCCCGCACAACCTCGCCACTTCGATCTCGCAGGAGTTGGACCTGCCCTCGGCGCTCCCGTCCGTGCTGGGCACGGCGTGTGCGGCTGGTAATCACGCCATCGGTGAGGGCGTCGACGCGGTTCGCTCCGGCGTTGCCGAGTTCGCGCTCTGCGGGGGAGCCGATGCCATGAGCCGCAAACTGTTCAGCGGATTCTCGCGGCTGGGATTACTGGCACCCGACGCGTGCCGCCCGTTCGACAGCAACAGGGCGGGCATCCTCCTCTCGGAAGGGGCGGGGATGCTCCTGCTGGAGAGCAGGCGTGCCGCACTGGCGCGCGGTGCTCCCATCCACGCCGAGGTGCTCGGTTACGGGCTCAACTGCGACGCCCTGCATCCCGTCGCACCCGACCGGGCGAGCGTCGCCTCCTGCACTCGTACGGCCCTGCGGGACGCGGGGATCTCTCCTCGGGACGTCGATCTCATCTCGGCGCACGGCACCGGAACCGGTCGTAACGACGTCACCGAGGCGGGAGCGGTGCTCGACGTGTACGGCGAGACACCGCCGCCGACCGTTTCGGTGAAGTCGATGCTGGGGCACGCCATGGGAGCGGCGAGTGCGCTGGCGGCGATAGCGTGTGTCTCCGCGATCACCCACGGGTTCGCCCCGCCCACCATCAACCACCGGGAGCTCGACCCGGAGTGCCCGATCGACTGCGTACCCAACCGTGCGGTGGAAGCCGATCTACGGATAGTGCAGAGCAACGGGCTGGCCTTTGGTGGCAGCAACGCCGTCGTGATCTTCGGAGAACACGACGGGAGGACACGATGACCCCCGCCGCCGCACCCGGTGGACCTCCCTGTATCAGCGCCTGGTCAGCCCTGTCTCCCGGGGGAATCGGCCGCGCGGCTTTCGTCGACGGCCTGCGCGCCGCTGCCGGTGGTCCCACGAGTATCGAGTGGGAGTGGCCGTTGGACTCCTACGGTCGAGCTCATCTCGTTCCCGGATTCGACATTCCCACGTTGTTGGGACGCAAGGGCGCTCGCTCACTTGATCGACTGACCGGGCTGGCGGCCGCCACCGTGAGTCGACTGCTGGGTGGCGATGCCGGGATGGCCGAGACCGATGGGGTCGGCCTGGTACTGGGCACCACGGCGGGCAGCTCGCAGAGTGCGATGGATTTCACCCGCCAGGGGCTCACCGGACGTAGGCCCCACGAGGTCGATCCGGCGCTGCTGCCGAACGCCATCATGAACCGTGCCGCCGCTGAGTGCGCCATTCGCCACGGTCTCACCGGCCCCAACACGACCGTCGCCGGTGGCCGGGTGGCCGGGCTGCTCGCGCTCGCCCAGGCGAGTCGGTTTCTCGGAGCGGGCAGAGCCGAGCGCGTCCTCGTCGGTGCCGCCGAGGAGTGCTCGCCGGCCAGGGTGTGGTTGTCCCGGCGTGACACGGATGCTGTGGCCCCTCCGGGCGAGGGCTGCGGGCTGCTGGTGCTGGATCGTCCCGACTCGACGGTAGCTCTGGCCGAGGAAGCGGGACGGGCCGAAGTGGTGGCGACGGAGACCAGAACGCGATTGCCGGATGAGATCGGGACCGCGCTGACCGAGTGCGTGCACGCGCTGCTCGCTCGTTCCCGTACCGAACCGGCGGAGGTATGGGCCGCGGTGGGCAGCGGTGCGTCGGGCTCCCTCGGACTCCTGGAGACCCGGGCACTGCGAGGGGTGTTCGGCGACAGCGCGCTGGCCCGAGTGCCGAGCGTGGACCGCTTCGGTGAGCTCGACTCGGTGTCGAGCGTCTTCGCGATCCTGGCCGCACTCGTCTCCGCCGAACGGGAAACGGCGGTGCGGGAGAAAACCGCGGTGATCTGCGCGGTCGACCCCTGCGGTACGGCAGCGGCCACCCTGCTGCGGCTGTCGAACGGTCGGACCTCCGGCCACCCCCACGTGAAGGGAGAGGGAAGATGACCACGTCCACGCCCGTCCCGCTGGACCGTGCGAACTCGACGCGGCGCGTCGTGGTCACCGGTCTGGGAGTTGTATCGAGCATCGGCAGCGGTCGCGAGGCGTATCTGGCTGGGCTGCGCGAGGGCAGGTGCGGTACCGGGCCGATATCGCTGTTCGACACCACGGGATTCCGGCACGGGAACGGCTGTGAGGTAACCGACTTCGATCCCGCGGAGGTGCTGCGTACCGTCCGTGCCGAGGAGTTCGGCAGGGTCGGTCGGTTCTCGGCGGCCGCTGCCAGAATGGCCGCGACGGACGCGGGACTTCCCGAGGGCCCGACGGGATCCGGGCTAGTCGCGGTGGGAACCACGGATGGTGAGTCGCTCGATCTGGACGAGTTGGCGGCATCGTTCTCCGGATACGGTTCGTCCGACGGTGCGGAGTCGACCAGAGCGGGGCGGATTCGGCCGGCCCGCTTGTCCACGGCGGCGGCGCGTGAACTGGGACTGTCCGATGTCGAAGTGGTCACGATGCCCACCGTGTGCGCCGCGGGCAACTACACCCTCGGGTACGGACTGGACGCGCTTCGGGCAGGCGACGTCGACTTCGCGTTGTGTGGCGGGGCCGAGTCCGTCTGCCGCCGAACGTTCGCGTCGTTCTACCGGATGGGAGCGCTCTCTCCGGATCTGTGCAGACCGTTCGACCGGGATCGCGCCGGCGTGGTTTTCGGTGAGGGTGCGGCGGTCCTGGTACTGGAATCGCTCGAATCGGCGTCGGCCCGCGGGGCGCGGGTGTTGGCCGAGGTGCTGGAATACCACCTCAACTGCGACGCGATGCACCCCACCAGACCCGATGAGGACAGCGTGACCGCGTGCGTGGCCGGCGCGGTGCGGAATGCGGGGATCTCCCCGGCGGAAGTCGACCTGGTCCTCGCGCACGGAACGGGAACCCCCATCAACGACTCCCTGGAGTCCAGGGCCTTCGGTCGCGTGTTCGGCTTCGACGGGATACCGCCGGTCTCGGCGCCGAAGTCGATGATCGGTCACACCATGGGAGCCGCCGCCGCGCACAGTTGCACCGCCGCGGTTCTCGCGCTGGAGCACGGTTTTCTGCCGCCCACCGTCAATCACGGCACCACGGATCCGGACTGTCCGGTGGACTGCGTGCCGAACCGCTCCCGTGCCGCCGATCCGCGCACGATTCTGGTGAATTCCCTGGGTTTCGGTGGTGGCAACGCGGCGATGGTGCTACGGCGCTGGGAAGGTGGAGAGCCGTGACACGGCGGTACCCGGCGTCCGGCGTTGCGAGTGCGCTACCGGTTCCCGGACTTCCGGGATTCTCGACCTCGCGGCGAGCTCGGGAGTGCCCGGCTTCCGGGGTGGGACACCGGTCGTCGGACGATCGACGGCGGAGTTTAACAGCGTGAATCCCGTGGGCGAACGGCGCACGGATATCGTCCCGGAAATCCGTGTTCATCTCCGGGATCCGGTTGGCCCGTAACCACGAATGGACTAGAAATGCGATTGTGCTGGATCGTGAACCATTCGTGGGCAGAGAAGCCGAACTCGCCGAGGTGCACGAGGGGCTGACCGATCCCCGGTGTTCGGTGATCGCGATCACCGGTTGCCGGGGCACAGGCAGATCCCGGATGCTCGACGCCACCCTGCGAATGTCGCAGGAGCTCGGTGCGTCGGCGGAACTATCCCGTGCCACCTCCGCCGCGCGGAACATCCCGTTCGGCGCCGTGGCACGGATGCTGCCGCAACAGGTCTCGGGATGGTCGGCACCCACCGAACTGATTCGCACCATGGTCGCGTTGTACGCCGAGCAGTCCTCGCGAACCCGTCAAGTGGTCGCTGTCGACGACGCGCATCTGCTCGACCCCGAGTCGGCGACGTTGCTGCACGCGCTCGCGGCGAGCGGCCACGCGCTCGTCGTACTGACGCTGGACGCCGACGTGGAGTGTCCGGACACGGTGACCGCCTCGTGGAAGGATCTGGGCGGACGGTTGGTCTCCCTGCGCCCGTTACGGATCACCGAGGTCTCCACTTATCTGCACGAGGCCCTCGAAGGACCGGTGAACGGTGCTCTGGTGCGCTCGATCGCGGAGGCGACCGAGGGCAACCTGCTCTGGATGCGGGAGTTGCTGCGCGGTGCGTTGGAAGTCGGCGCCATCGCTCGCAACCAGGACGGTCTTTGGGAGTTGATCGAAGCCCTGCCGTTGTCGGACCGGCTGCAGCAACTGTTGACCGCTCGGTTGCGCCACGCTTCGCCGGAAGCCCTCGAAGTGGCGACGTGGTTGGCGATGGCGGGAGACATGTTGCCGTTATCGGCGTTGGAGAGGGCGTTGCAACACCCCGTTCCGTCCGCGGCCGAGGCGGAGGGGGTCGTTCGGTTGGAGGGGCGTAACTCGGTCCGGCTCACCCATCCCCTCTACGGAGTACTGCTGCGCGAACGCACCCCTCGGCTGGAGCGTCGCAGGCGGCACTCCGCGCTCGTCCGTTCGATGCTCGCCGATACGCCCATCGCCAGCGCGGAACTGGTTCACGTGCTGTGCGACGGCGAGGAGTGCGGTGAGCAGATCGATACGGAGCTCGTGCTGCGGGCCGCGCGCGCCGCGATGGACGCAGGGGATTACGGAATCGGTTGGGAACTCAGCCGCTTCGCGGGAGCGGACTCGCCCGACGCGACTTCCGAGGCACTGGCCATCGCCGGTGAGTGCGGGCTGTGGTTGGGACGCGTGGACGAGGCGGAGAGTTACTTCAGACGGGCCAGATGTCGTACCTCGGACACGAACGTGCGTGCCGACCTCACGTTGGGGCTGGCCGCCAACCTGTTCATGGTCGCGGGCCGTACCAAAGCCGCAGGGGAGCTGGTGAACGAGATCACCGCACAGCTACCGCCCGAGGACTCGCGATATCAGTACGCGGTGGCGCTGCGTGTGGGCATGGCGGCCAACGCGGGACGGATGTACGAGCTCCTCGCGGAGCTCGCGGAAGTCGACGTGCCCTCGCTCCCTGCACTGGCCGCATCCAGGGTCAGCGCGTTGACCTGGACGGGTCGGTTGCACGAGGCGATCGACGCCGTCGGTTCCCTGACACGCGTTTCCGGCCCGGACCAGCGTCCGCCGTCGGATCTCGATCAGATCGTTTCCGTTACCGCGTTCGCCTATGCGGGAGAATTCCAGGAAGCCCGTCGACGTGCTCGTTCCGGCTACTACGAGACGCTGCGCAATCGCAGGCTTCCGGAGCAGGCGATGTGGGCCACGGCGTGGGGTGAAGTGGAGATGCTCACCGGGAATCTACGGACGGCCATGTCGTGTCTGCTGGAGGCCGCGGGCATCATGCGGCGTCGCCCGACGAGTCTCGGCCCCGCCGTGCACGGTTCTTGCCTGGGAAATCTGGCTCAGGTCGCTGCCATGTGCGGGGAGTCGGAGCAGGCGGAACGCGCACTGAGTGAGGGTGAGGAGCTGCCCCTGCGGGAGTGCTTCGTGCCCGAACTCGCCAGTGCCAGGGCATGGATGGAGAGCGGTACCGACCCGAGCAGGGGGCGGCGAGAACTGTGGGACTGCGTCGTCGAGGCCAGGAACTCGGGCGCGTTGCTGTGTGCAGCACGCACGTCGCTCGATTTGGCACGACTCGGCTGGGGGAAGGACGCGTCTCGTGTGCTGTCCGAGATCGAGGACGAGCTGCAGGGCGTGGTCGTGGCGAGTTGGATCCGGTACGCGCGAGCGATCGCAGCCGGGGAGCCGGATGGGCTGGTGCGGATCTCCGAAGAGTTGGAGGCGAACGGGATGCGGCTGCTGGCCGCGGAGGCTCTGCTGTTTGCGGGCGGCGAGTTCCGCGCTCGTGGTCGTACGGTCGCCGCCACGGGAGTGGAGCACTCCGGTGCCGGACTGGCGGAGTCGGTGGGCGCCAGAAGTCTGCTCACTGCCGCCCGATCGGCCGAAGTGCCGCTGACCAAACGGGAGAAGCAGATCGTGCGTCGGGTGCTCGCGGGGTGCCCGTCGGCGGACGTCGCCGGTTCCCTGGGAATATCCACTCGTACGGTCGAGTCGCATCTGCAGAACGCCTATCGCAAACTGGGAGTACATTCCAGGGACGAGCTCGCGCGGATCTACGGCGACTTCCTGTGACGCTCTTCCGGCGGGGCGGTTCCGGGACGTTCGAGGATTTTCGTTCCGGCGCATCCTGCTCGATAAAAAATTTCCATATGGATTTTTTCGTGGTGTCGCTCCGTGTTCGGTGCTACTGTCGGTGTTTTCCGGTCGATCCGTTGAACAGCTGATTCTTTCGTGGTGCTCGGCTCGTTTTCGCGGGGTTAACTTCTTGGGGGGCCGTGTTTCGGTTGTTCGGTTTGACATTAGCGATGGGCCGTGTTTCTCTCTCTGTCGAGAGTGGTTCGGGTTTCTCGGGCCTTCGGCCGCCCGACCGATTCGTCCTCGTGCGGAACGCTTTCCGCGCGAAAGGTTTTTCGGTGGGAAGAATCGCCGATGATGCCCGGCGGGGGAGTTCGAAAAATTCGATGGAACCTGGTTTCCCGCGGTAACCGACAGGACCACCTCGATACCTGTGAGCAATGAGCACACACGAATCATCCGTGGGGGCTACGTGACAGTCTTTACCGAGTCGCCGTTACGTCCGGACCGGCAGGAGCACGTCGATCACGTGCCCCTCGGGCTCTCCCGGTCGAGTGAAACCGTTTACCGGGCCATGCTCGGTTCGCCGCGCTTCCGACTCTCGGAGCTGGCCGAGTGCCTGGGCTACGACGTGGAACGACTGGCGGAGGTCGTCGAGGAGTTGCGGCTGGAAGGAATGGTTGCCGATTCCGCTGATGAGTCGGAAGCCGTCCGGGCCGTCGAACCCTGCCTGGCCCTGCGTGCGCTGGCTGCTCGACGCCTGTGCGCCACCCGCGGGATCGATCCGGTTCCTCGTCCCGAGGCAGTCGAGAGATTGATCAACCTGCGTGAACAACGACGTTCCGAACGTGAGTTCGAGAGTGCCGGACTCGACGAGCTCGCGGCGGTGGTGGAGCGTCTCGTGGCACACGCCGACCGTGAAGTGGTCATGCTGGTGCCGGAGAGCGAGCGGACCTCCTGCGAGTTCTCCCGGCTGATTCCGGAGTGGGCCTCGCGTCGTGGCCTGACCGTGCGGAGTGTCTGGCGGGCCGACGTGATCCGGTCGGCAGCGCGGCGAGCACACGGCGCCTGGCTGGGCCGTCAGGGCTTCGAGGTACGCGTGGTGCGGTCGGTTCCGCTTCGCGCGGTGCTGGTCGACGACGCCGTCGCCGTGCTGGGTGATGACGAGGAAGTGCGCGTGCTTCGCGGCACGCGACAGGTGACCGAGGTCCGCAGGATCGCCGCGGAGCTGTGGAACTCGGCCAGTCCTGTCCGGTCGGGAAGCACTTCCGACCGCGGTGCGGAAGTCGCGGGCTCGCGGCACGCGACGGTGCTGCGGTTGTTGGCGGAGGGGTTGACCGACGACGGCATCGCGCGCCGGACCGGCGTGAGTGTCCGCACCGTTCGCAACGATGTGGCCTCGGCCATGAGCAGACTGGATTCCCGAAGCCGATTCCAGGCGGGTGTCCGGGCGGCTCGGCTGGGACTGTTCTAGCGGTGCTTCGTGGGCTCGGGGGTGGTCGGCCTGACCGACCCCGAGCCCCGCTTCCGCCCTCGACGTCATCCGGCCGCGCCCGTGAAGAAACCCGGGATGGCAGTGCCACCAGCCGCGGCTGTCACACGTTCGTGTACCCACTTGCCCACCGCGAGGTCCAGTGCGCCCAATCCGAAGGGAGAGAAGATCGTGGCTCGGTCCTCGGCACGTTCGATCTTGCCGTTCAGTAGCTCGCCGATCGTGCCGTGGACGAACTCGCGGTGCCCGTCCGCCTGTTCGGTCAGGTGCAACGAGGTCTGCTCCCGCACGGCGTGGGCCACGTCGTCGGTGATGTTGAACGAGTTCCGGATCAGTTCCGGGCCCAGGTCACGCAACGAGACGTGCAGGACGACGGGATTGTGTTCCAGAAGAGCCGGATCGTGCAGGTGCGGTCGTCCCGCCACGGTGGTCAGAACCACCACGTCGGCGCCGAAGGCGTCCTCGGGGGAGTCGACGATCTCCACTTCCTCCGCGCCGTCCTCGGCCAGCAGTCCCGCGAACTTCTCGGCCGCCGTCGGATCGAGGTCGAAGAGTCGGTAGTCACCGACTTCCCAGTCGAGGTCACGGAAGAATCTCCGGACGTGATCCGCGATGAGACCGGTGCCGATGAAGCCGATCGATGTGGTCTCCCTCGAGCCCGACAGCGTTTCCGCGGCCAGTACGGCGGACGCCGCGGTGCGGGTGGCGGAGATGATGGACGCCTCCAGACAACCGAAGGGGTAGCCGTTCGTGCAGTCGTTGAGCAGCAACGCCGCTGAGGCACGCGGTATACCCTGTTCCGTGTTTCCCGGAAAGCTCGCGATCCACTTGATACCCGCTACATCGAACTCGCCTCCCAAGTAGGAGGGCAACGAAATGATCCGGTCCGATTCCCGGTGCGGGAACCGCAGGAAGCCGCTGTGGGGGACCACGCTCTCGAGGTCGTCGTGCGCGAGGTAACCACGCCGCACCATGTCGACGCAGGCCGGTCTGTCGGCGGCCACCTGTGCCAGTACCTCCTCGGCGGAAATGACGCGAAACGGCAGTTCGGAAAGTTCGGGCATGTTCATCTCCCGGGATGACGGATCAGGCTGGCAAGATCTGCGGGTACTGGGCGGAAAGGTCCACGTCCTCACCGAAGTTCGCGGAGACCCACGACGAGTCGTAGACGGTGTCGGCATAGGCGTTGCCACGATCGGCGCACAGGAAAGCCACCACCGGATGATCGTCCGGGCGATTTCCCACGCCTCCGGCGAAGTACCGTGAGATAGCGGCGTACACGCTTCCCGTGGAGCCTCCCGCGTAGAGCCCGTATTCACGGAGCAGGGCGTGACAGCCGCGGACGGCCTCCAGCTCGGGTACCAGCACCACGTCGTCGATCAGTGCCCGTTCGCACAACGGGGGACGGATACTGGAGCCCAGGCCGGGAAGTCGGCGCACTCCCGGTTCACCGCCGAAGATCGCCGATCCCTCCGCATCCACCGCGATCACCCGTACGTCGGGCCAGCGCTCCTTGGCACGTATCGAGAGACCGCTGATGGTTCCGCCCGTGCTCGTGCCGACGAACAGGTAGTCGATGTGACTCAGCTCGTCGCAGATCTCTTCGCCGGTGAGCCGGTAGTGCGCCGACAGCGCGTCGGGGTTGCCGTACTGATTGGGCCAGTAGACCTCCGCCAGTTCGGAGCGCAGCTGTGCGACCCGGGTCAGCCTCGTACTGAGGAAACCGCCCGAATCGTCGCGCTCGGTCACCTTTTCCACGCGGTCGCACAGCATTCGCAGGAAGGTTTCGGTGGAGGCGTTCACGTTGGGGTCGATCACCGGGACGAAACCGATCCCCAGTACGCGGCAGAACGATGCCAGCGACAGCGCGAAATTGCCCGAGGAGGATTCGACCACGGTGGTCCCCTCGGTGATCTCCCCGCGCTCGATCGCGTTTTTCAGGATCCAGAACGCGGAGCGGTCCTTGGAGCTTCCGTTGGGGTTGCAGTACTCCAGCTTGGCCCGCAGATCCAGTCGGCCGTGCGGTAGGTGGGAGATCGGCGTGCGCGGCATCGCACCGCGGAGCCCCGCGAGACGCTGCAGCAGGGGACGAGGGGTCATCGTGTGGTGCTCCGGTGATTGATCGGAATGTCTCCGGCGGGCGGGAATCGTCCGATCCGTTCCCACGGTCGCCCGCTCGCGGGGGAGGCGAGGTCCTTCGTCGGGCGGCTTGGGGTTACCGCACCCCGCGCCCGCTGCATGTGTCCGGCACCGGTCATCCGGTTGCGGCTTTCCGGTAGGCGCGGACAGTCAGCGGCGCCATGATCGCCGAGAGGGCTACCGTGAGCAGCAGTGCGCGGGGTTCCGGGTTCCGGACCACCAGCGCTCCGGCCTCCGAGGTGGCGATGTCGTTGCCGAAGAGCTTCCGGCAGGCGGCGACCACCACGCTCAACGGATTCCACTGGCAGATCGTGCGCAACCAGCTCGGTAACCCGTTCAGCGGTATGAAAGCGTTCGAGAGGAAGGTCAGCGGCATGATCACCATGAAGGTGACCGGGTTGATCACTTCCGGGCTGCGGAGCACCAGACCCAGCCACGCACCCACCCACGACATGCCGATACCGAGCAGCAGGAGGAGGCCGAAACCGCCGAGCACCGACAGTACGCCCGCCTCGGTGCGCCAACCGATGGCGAATCCGACCACGGACATGGCGATGCTGGACAGCACGGTCAACAGCACGTTGGAGGTGGTGCGCGCGATCATCACCGGAGTGCTGGTGATCGGCAGGGAGCGGAATCGGTCCACCAAGCCGTTGTTCAGGTCGTCGGCCACGCCCAGGCCCGTTCCGGAAACGTTCATGAGCATCGTCTGCGCGAAGATCCCGGCCATCAGGTAGTCGTGGTACTCGGCACCGGGCAGGGATATCGCGCTGCCGAACAGCACTCCGAACACCGCGACGTAGGCCACGGGCATGACGGTCATGCTGATCAGCTTCTCCGGCATCCGCACCAGGTGTCGGATGTGCCGTCCCAGCAGTGCCCAGGAATCGTTCATCAGTTCGATCACGTTCGGGCCTCTCCTCGCGCCGACCGATCGGTGACTGTGTTGTCGCCGATCAGTGAAAGGAACACGTCGTCGAGTGAAGGGCGGTACAACCCGAATTCGCCGGGTTCGACGTCGGCCCTGCGAAGCGCCTCGGCCGCCTGGGCGAGCGACTCGACGCCGTTGCGCAACTCGATCGACACTTCGCCGGTCGCGGTGTCCACACCGGGTTCTTCGAGCGCGATCGGAGCCAGTGCGCTCACCGTCCCCGGCAACTCGCTCCGCTCGCGAACCACGACCCGCAGTCGCTCACCGCCGACCCTGGACTTGAGCTCGTTCGGTTTGCCCTCGGCGATCACCGAACCCTCGTCGATCACGACCACCCGCTCGGCCAGCCGGTCGGCCTCCTCCAGGTACTGCGTGGTCAGCAACACGCTCGTACCCGCTTCGACCTGCTCGGTGATGCTGTCCCACAGCACCTGTCGGCTCGCCGGATCCAGCCCGGTTGTCGGCTCGTCCAGAAACAGCACCATCGGCTCGCCGATGAGGCTGGCCGCGAGATCCACCCGCCTGCGCATCCCGCCGGAGTAGGTTCCGACGTACCGGTCGGCGGCGTCGAGCAGATCGAACCGTCGCAACAGTTCGTCGCCGCGGCGCTCTGCCGCGAACCGGTCCAGGTGATGCAGTCGCCCGATCAGCCTGAGGTTCTCGCGTGCGGTCAGTCGGGCGTCGACAGCCGCGTACTGGCCGGTCAGCCCGATCCTTTCCCGTACCTTTCTGGGATGCCGGGCGACGTCGTACCCGGCGACCTCGGCATGTCCACCGTCGATGTCCAACAGCGTCGCCAGCATTCGCACCAGCGTCGTCTTGCCCGCGCCGTTGGGTCCGAGCACACCGAGCACGCTGCCTCCGGGCACCGATAGATCGACCGATCGCACGGCGAGTCGATCACCGTAGTTCTTGCGGAGTCCCTCCGCCTGGATGACGTTGTCCAAACTGGTTACCTCGCCTGCGGTCGTCGAAGCGGGCGCATCCCAGGCAACAGGATCGACACGGCGCGTGAGAAGTGAGCGGACGAAACCTTCCTGTTGCTGCAAGCCAGGTTGTTCGGTGGGCGCGGTCCGGATGGGATGAGATCGACCAACTCGCGCGCAGCTTCGTCCTCCACACGACGGGCCCGTGCGAACCGAGCGGGGAAATTCGGTGAATCGAGGCTGAACGAACATGCCCGAAATCCGACGAACAGTGCCGTTGACGGCGGCACAGCGCGGGATCTTCTTCGCGCAGCGGCTCGATCCGTCGAATCCGATCTACAACGTCGCCGAGTGCGTGCGGATTCCGGGATCGGTCGACGTCACGCTTTTCCGTGAGGCGTTGCGGCGCACCGTCGCGGATGCCGAGGTGCTGCGTTCACGTGTCGTCGTGGACGAGAGTACCGGGGAAACCGCTCTGGAGCTCGTACCGTGGGTCGAACCGCCGTTCGAGCACATCGATCTCTCCGGTGAACCCGATCCCGAGACCGCCGCCGCCGAACGGATGCGTTCCGCGCTCGACGAACCGATCGATCCACGCGATCCCGCTCCGTTCTCGTTCACCCTGCTGACGCTCTCCGCTACGGAGACCCGTTGGTTCCAGCGCTACCACCACGTGCTGCTCGACGGGGTCGGCATGTCGCTGATCGAACGGCGAGTGGCCAGCGTGTACTCCGCCCTGGTGGCGGGGGAAACGGTGCCCGAGGCCGAGTTCGAGGAGCTGCAGACGCTCGTCGATGCCGAGACGCTGTACCGCGAGTCCGAGCAGTACCGACGGGACCGGGCTTACTGGAACGAACTCCTGTCCGACACGCCCGCTCCTGCCACGCTCGCCGACCAGCCGCCCCGGATGCCCACCCGCCTCTCGCGCGGTGTGGTGAGTCTCAGCGCTGATCGGATCGAGGCCGTGCACGCACTGGCCCGCCGGTTCGGAATGGGCTGGCCCACGGTGCTGGTCGCGGCGTTCGGGCTGTATCTGAACCGGGCGTCCGGTGGGGAGCAGGTAGTGCTGGGGCTCCCGGTGGCGGCCCGGCGTGGTGCGGCGCGGAACTCGGTGCCCGGGATGATGTCGAACATCGTGCCGCTGCGTTTGGACGTGCGGCAGGAAATCACCCTGCGCGAGTGGGTGAGCGAGGTGTCCGGGGCGCTGCACGAGGCCACACGGCACCAGCGCTACCGCTACGAGGACCTGCGCCACGACCTGAACCTGCTCGCCGAGGACCAGCGGTTGGTCGGCCCGCACGTGAACATCGTGCTCACCGACTACGAGTTGGATTTCGCCGGGATCCCCGGCAGCGCCCGGAACCTGGCGGGCGGTCCGGTGGAGGACTTGTCACTGGTGATCGATCGGAGAGGTGGGGACGGCGGTGCCGACCTCGTCTTCGACGTCAACCCCGAGCTTTACCGGCCCGACGAGTTCGAGCTCATGCGCGAGCGATTCGTCGAACTGATCGGTGACATCACCACCCGCGATCCGGATCGGTTGTTGGCCGAGATCGACATGGCCGGACGCTGGGAACGCCACCAGGTGCTGACCGAGTTCGCGGGAAAGACCCGCCCCGTGGCGGCGACGACGCTCTACGACGCCGTCGCCGAGCAGGCCGCGCGTACACCTTCGGCCACCGCGGTGGTGGCGGACGAGGTGGAGTTGAGCTACGCCCGACTGCTCGGCCGGGCCAACCGATTCGCGCGACTGCTGGCCGAACGGGGAGTCGGCAGCGAGGATCTCGTGGCACTGGCGGTTCCCCGCTCGGCCGAGATGATGGTCGCCCTGCTGGGGATCCTGGGTTCCGGTGCGGGTTACGTTCCGATCGATCCGGAGTATCCGGCCGACCGGGTCGCGGTCATGCTCACCGAGTCCGCTCCCGCGCTGGTAATCACCGCCGCTCCCCGTGAACTGCCCGATACCGAGGTGCCGGTACTCGATTCGCGCAACTTGGCGGGGGAACTGGCACGGTTGTCCGAAGCACCACTGTCCGACGCCGATCGAATTCGTCCACTACGGCCGGACAATCCCGCCTACACCATCTACACCTCGGGTTCGACGGGACGTCCCAAGGGCGTTGTCGTGTCGCACCGCAGTGCCGCCGACCTGGCACGCTGGGCCAGGGAGACGATCGGTCCCGACAAGTTGGCCAGGACCCTGGCCGCCACGTCGCTGAACTTCGACGTCTCGGTATTCGAAATGTTCGGTCCGCTGACCTGCGGCGGTCGTATCGAAGTGGTCCGCGATGTGCTCGCCCTGGCCGAACGATCGGACCGGAGCTTTCACGGAACACTCGTCAGCGCCGTTCCCTCGGCGCTGTCGGCGCTGCTCGCCCACGGTGACGTGGACGTGCGCGCCGACATGGTCGTGCTGGCAGGCGAGCCGCTGTCGGCGCACAACCTGGATTCGATCCGCGCCGCGGTACCGAAAGCAGCGGTGGCCAACATCTACGGTCCTACCGAAGCCACCGTGTACGCGACCGCCTGGTTCGACGGCGGAAACGGTTCCGAGGTGCCCAACATCGGCCACCCGTTGAGCAACACCCGCACGTACGTGCTGGACGCGGCGTTGCGACCGGTCCCCGTCGGTTTCTCCGGTGAGCTGTACCTGGCGGGGGTGGGGCTGGCCAGAGGATACCTGCACCGCCCGGAACTCACCGCGCACCGGTTCGTCGCCGATCCGTTGGGCGGACCGGGAGAGCGCATGTACCGCACCGGAGACATCGTCCGTTGGAACGCCCTGGGCGAGCTCGAGTACCTGGGCCGTGCGGACGATCAGGTCAAGGTACGCGGTTTCCGGGTTGAACTCGGGGAGATCGAGAACGCGCTGCTCACGCACGAGGACGTGTCGCGGGCCGCCGCGGTGGTGCGGACGGACGGCTCGGGCGGCAAGCAACTCGTCGCCTATGTGGTTCGTGCGGCCGACAGCGATCCGGAACCGGATCGGCTGCGCGGTCATCTCGCCGCGCGGCTGCCCGACTACATGGTTCCGGCCGCGGTGGTGGTGCTCGAGTCCTTCCCGCTGAATCCCAGCGGAAAGCTCGATCGTGCCGCACTACCCGCGCCCGACTACTCGGCCGTGGTCTCCGACCGTCTCCCGCGCACCAGTGGCGAAGAAGTGTTGTGCCGGTTGGTGAGCGAGGTGCTCGATCTGCGTTCGGTCTCACCGGAGCAGAACTTCTTCGACCTCGGTGGCGACAGTATCGTCGCCATCCAGCTCGTCAGCCGTGCTCGTTCGGTCGGGCTGTCCATCACGCCGCGCGACGTGTTCGACCACAAGACCGTGGAACGGTTGGCCATCGCGGCCCAGTACGAGAGAGCTCCGGTCGAGTACTCGGAGGCCGCCACCGGCGAAGTCCCCCCACCGCCCATCGTGCACTGGCTGCGCGAGCGCGGCGACGCCGTGGACGGTTTCAATCAGTCCGTGCTGTTGGAGGCCCCCTCCGCGCTGGATCGCGAGAATCTGGTCACCCTGCTCGGCAGGCTGGTGGACCAGCATCACGTACTGCGAATGCGGCTGACGGTCGCGGAGGACTCCACCTGGGGTCTGTTCGTGGAAGAGCCGGGGTCGGTCCACGTCGACGACCAGGTCCGGGTGGTGGATGCTTCCGGGATTCCGCGCTCCGAGGTGGCTGAACTGGTCGAATCTGAGGCCGAGTCCGCGCGTGGGAGGCTGCGGCCACGCGCGGCCGGGATGGTGCAAGCGGTCCTGTTCGAGGGGTGCGGTGACGACGGGAACGGCAAACAGCTGCTGCTCGTGGCACATCACCTCGTGGTCGACGGTGTGTCCTGGCGCATCCTGTTCGACGACCTGGAGGAAGGCTGGTCGGCCCTGGCCGACGGCAGGCGACCGCGTTACGAGCACGGCGGGATGTCCTACCGGCACTGGGCACTCCGCCTGCCCGAACTGGCACGACAGCCCGAAGTGGTCGCCGAGCTCGATCACTGGCGGGAAGTGTTGTCCGCGCCGGTGGCGGAACCTCCCGTGTCGGCCCGGCAGGGTTCCGGTGAGGTACACGCTCGCATGGTGTCGTTACCGGACGTCCTGTCCGAGGCACTGCTCAACGAGATGCCCGCTGAGACGCACGCGGGTGTGGACGAACTGCTGCTGACGGGGCTGGCACGCGCGATGCGGGATGCCGGGATCGACACCGCCGGGCGGCCGCTGCTGGTCGACGTGGAACGCCACGGTCGCGAGGAGGTCGCTCCGGGAGAGGCCCCTTACCGCACGCTCGGTTGGTTCACCAGCATCCACCCGATTCGACTGGACCTCACCGGATCCGAGGGCGACGGGGTGCTCGGTGCACTACGTCGCGTCAAGGAACGTGTTCGCGCCGTCCCCGGTAACGGCATCGGTTTCGGTCTGCTGCGTTACCTCAACACCGACACGGCTCCGGAGCTGGCCGAGGCGAAACACCCCTGGCTCGGCTTCAACTACCTCGGAAGGCTCGTCCACTCCGGGGCGGGGTGGACGCTACGACGCGCGGGAGCGACGGTCTCCTCCGACGACGAGCTCTCTCCCGCGCACGCCCTGGAAATCGACGTGTTGGCAGAGGGCGGTACGGACGAGCCGCGTCTTACCGCTCGGCTCACCTATCTCGACACCGTCCTCGACGAAACCGGAATCGACGGAATCGTGACCGCTTGGCTGCGCGAACTCGAGGAGCTGCGTCGATGGTGCGGGACCCGTTCCGGGCGTACCGGTGGGGCGCTCACGCCCAGTGATTTCGACCTGGTCGATCTCGATCGCGACGAGGTCGCCGCGATCGAGACGGGTGTCGGTGACGTCCGGGACCTGTTCCGCCCCGCACCGCTCGCGGAGGGACTGCTGTTCCACGCGCTCTACGATGACGGCGACGTGGATGTCTACACCGTGCAGGTGTGCTTCGATCTGAGCGGTCCGGTCGAATCCGAGCTGCTGCAGCGCTGTGCACGACAGCTGTTGCGTCGTCACCCCGCCCTGCGTGGTGCGTTCCGGCACGAGGACCTCCGCCGACCACTGCAATACGTGCTCGCCGAGGTCGATGTTCCGTGGGAGGAGCACGACTTCGCGGAACTCCCCGACGCGGCCGCGGAGCTGCGCGCGCTGCGTCAGGAACACCGAGTGCGCCGCTTCGACCTGTCCACCCCACCGCTGTTGCGGTTCGCCCTGGTACGTACCGCACGGCAGCGCCACACGCTCGTGCTCACCTGCCACCACATCCTGTTGGACGGGTGGTCGCTGCCCGTGCTCGCCTCGGAGCTGTTTCGGCTCTACGCCGCCGACGGCGACGAGTCGGTGCTGCCCACGGCCCCGGACCACCGCGGTTACCAGCGCTGGTTGGCCGCCAGAGACCGGGAATCAGCGGAACTGGCCTGGGCGAACTATCTGGCCGGGGCGATCCCGACCCTGGTCAGCGAGGGAAACCCGCACGACCGGCTACCGGAGGCCAACACGCTCGAGCTCCCCGAAGCGGTGACCATCCAGCTCACCACCACCGCACGCAGGAACGGACTGACACTGAACACGGTGTTGCGCGGTGCCTGGGCGGTGTTGTTGGCGTTCGTGACCGGTAGGGACGACGTAGTCTTCGGCGCCACGGTCTCCGGACGTCCCGCGGAACTGCCGGACGTCGAGTGGATGGTCGGGTTGTTCATCAACACCGTCCCGGTACGGGCGCTGATGGATCCGGAACGCCCGCTGCACGAAGTGCTGCACGAACTGCAGCGCGATCACAGCGAGCTGATGGAACACCAGCACCTCGGACCCGCAGACGTTCAGCGTGCCGCCGGATTCGACGAGCTGTTCGACACCCTCGTGGTCTTCGAGAACTATCCGCTCAGCGACGGCACTTTCACCCCGGAGCACGCGTCCATCGAAGTGACCGACGTGCACGGCACCGACTCCACCCACTACCCGTTGACGTTGAACATCACGCCGGGGGAACGGTTGAGGCTGCGGTTGGACCACCGGCCGGGCGCGGTGGGAGCCACTACCGCGCGACGGATGCTGGACGGGCTTCGGCGGGTCCTCAACGTGTTCACGCAGGCCCCGGACACGCTGGTCGGACGGATCGATCCGCTCGAACCGGAGGAGAGACACCGGCTGCAGACCGAGCTAAACCGAACCGAGCGGGACGTGCCCGCGGCCACCCTTCCCGAATTGTTCGAACGGCGGGTACGTCTCGATCCGGCGGCGCGGGCCGTGACCTTCGGTGGTCAAAGCCGCACCTATGAGAGGTTCAACGCCGATGTGAACCGGCTGGCCCGGCTGCTGCTCGCTCGTGGGGTGGGTCGCGGTACGCGAGTGGCGGTCGCCTTACCACGCTCCTTCGAACTGATAACGGCGCTGTACGCGGTGCACAAGACCGGTGCGGCCTATGTGCCTGTGGACCCGGACCACCCTGCCGAGCGGATCGAGTACGTGCTCTCGGACTGCGCTCCCACGCTGTTGCTCGGCACCACCGGCACCGTCGGCGGGATCGAAGTCGAGGTCCCCCGGCTGTGGGTGGACACCGAGTGGTTCCGTGCCGCCGTTTCACGGCAGTCCGCCGACGACATCTCGGACGATGAGCGCGGCACGGCGCTTTCCGGACTCGACCCGGCTTACCTGATCTACACCTCCGGTTCCACCGGACGGCCCAAAGGCGTCGTCGTGCCGCACCGCGGCATCGTCAACCGGTTGCTGTGGATGCGTGACCACTACGGGATCGACGCCACCGATCGCGTGTTGCAGAAGACCCCGTCCGGTTTCGACGTCTCGGTCTGGGAGTTCTTCCTACCGCTGATCTCGGGCGCCTCGGTGGTGCTGGCCGAGCCGGAGGGGCACAGGGACGCCGAGTACCTTTCCGAACTCATCGCCGCCGCGGGGATCACCACCCTGCACTTCGTCCCGTCCATGCTGTGGGCGTTCCTGTCGGAGGCCGATCCGGCTGCCTGCTCGAGTCTGCGGCGGGTGATCTGCAGCGGTGAAGCACTTCCGGAATCGGCGCGCCAACGGTTCCGCGCGACGTTCGACTCGGAGCTGCACAACCTCTACGGACCGACCGAGGCCTCGGTGGACGTGACCGCTTGGGACTGTGTCGAGCAGGCGGGGACAACAGTCCCGATCGGGTATCCGGTGTGGAACACCCGGGTCCACGTGCTCGACGCCGCATTGCGCCCGGTTCCACCGGGAACCCCCGGTGAGCTGTACTTGGCGGGCGAACAGCTGGCGCACGGATACCTGAACCGTCCCGGGCTCACCGCCGAGCGGTTCGTCGCGAACCCGTTCGACACCTCCGGCGGCCGGCTCTATCGGACAGGGGATCTGGTCACGCGGCGCGAGGACGGTGCGCTGGAGTTTCTCGGCAGGGTCGACGAGCAGGTCAAGATCCGCGGGTTCCGCGTCGAGCTCGGCGAGATCGAGTCGGTGCTCACCGGGCATCCGAGCGTGTCGGCGGCGGTGGTGCTGGATCGAGAGGACACCAGCGGCAATCGGCGACTCGTCGGATACGTGGTCGGTGAGCGGTTGGACCCCTCCGAACTGCGGACGTATCTCGCGGGCACGCTCCCCGAGTACATGGTGCCGCGGTTCCTCGTGCCGATCGGGACGCTTCCCGTCACCGCGAACGGCAAACTCGACCGTGCCGCGCTTCCCTCTCCCGAGGTCGGTACCCGGGAGAGTTTGCCCACCCGCCCACGGACGGCCGTGGAGGCGCGGCTGTGCGAACTGTTCGCGAGCGTGCTCGGCCTCGACGAGGTCGGCGTCGACGACGGGTTCTTCGCACTCGGAGGCGACAGCATCATGTCGCTCCAACTCGTTTCCCGAGCACGTGGACACGAGCTGCACTTCAAACCGAAGGACGTCTTCGAGCGCGGCACACCGTCCCTGCTGGCGGGGGTGTGCACGAGCACCGCACGAGTTCGCCCCGAATCCGATGACGCGGGTGTCGGCGACGTAGTGCTCCCGCCGATCGCGCGGCGACTCACCGCACTACCCGGTCCGATCTCCGGTTACCACCAGTCGATGCTCGTCCGGACTCCGTCCGGGACGGACAGGCAGACACTGGTGCGCTCGCTGCGAGCGCTACTGGATCACCACGACATGCTTCGCGCCGCGCTCGTCGACGACGGTCCGCGACCCGTGCTGCGAGTACCACCGCCCGGCGAGATCGACGTCGAAGCCGTGGTCCGGCGGGTGGACGTCTCCGACGTGGCCGATGCCACCGAACGGATCCGTGCCGAGCACCTGGTCGCGCGGCGGGAACTCGATCCGCGTCGAGCGGCGATGGTTCGCGCGGTCTGGTTCGACTTCGGAACCGACGAACCGGGACGACTGCTCCTGTTGATTCACCACCTCGTCGTCGACGGGGTTTCCTGGCGTGTCCTGCTCCCTGATCTGGAGCTCGCCCACCGAGCGCTCGCGGAGGGGACGGAGCCCGAGCTGGAGCCGGTGCCGACGTCCTTCCGGAGCTGGTCCACCCGGCTCGTCGAGCTGGCGCGGTCACCGTCGGTGCGAGAGCAGGAACCGTTCTGGCAACGGGTGCTGCGCGGAGGTGACGAGGCACGTGTGGCGGAGCGGAAACCGGATTCGTCCGACACGGTGGGCACGTTGCGGCGGCACGATTCGGGGCTCTCCGTCGAAGCCACCCGTGAGTTGCTGAGCATCGTGGCCCCCGCGTTCCACGCGGGAATGGACGAGGTGCTGCTCACCGGGTTCGTCGTCGCGGTCGAGGCCTGGCGCGAGCGCCACGGGCGATCGCGCGGGCCCGTCCTCGTCGATCTGGAGGGGCACGGGCGGGAGGAGCTCGTGAGCGGTCTGGACGTTTCACGCACCGTGGGGTGGTTCACCAACATCCATCCCGTCCGGCTCGAAGTGTCCGAGCCGGACGTCGAGGAAGTATTTTCCGCGGGTTCCGCGACCGGCAGGGTTCTGAAGCGGATAAAGGAACAACTGCGTTCGGTCCCGGGAACGGGGGTCGGCTTCGGTCTGCTCGGTTCTCCGGAGACCGAGCCCGCCGATCCGCCGTCCGAGTCACCGGACGTCTGCTTCAACTATCTCGGCAGGCTCCCCGCGAACGAGTCCGGTGACTTCGGCCCAGTGCCGGAGTCACCGGGACCGGACGGCGGAGCCGATGCCGACATGCCGGTCACCCACGCGCTGGACATCACGGCGGCCGTGGCGGAGGGGCCCGCCGGACCCGAGCTGACGCTCACCGCGCTCCGACCGAAGGAGTTGCTGAGCGACTCGGCCGGAGCCGAACTGTTCGCACTGTGGGAGCGGACGTTGCACGCGTTTATCGAGCACGCGAGCCGGACGAACGCGGGCGGACACACACCGTCGGACCTGACTCTCGTCGGGCTCGACCAGGACGAGATCGACTTGTTCGAGGACGAACTGGAAGCGGAGGGCGAACTGTGGTGAAGCGTGCCCGAGTCGAGGATGTTCTGCCGCTGTCCGGGCTGCAGGAGGGGTTTCACTTCCACGCCGTCTACGACGAAGGCGCGGACGACGTCTACACGGTACAGCTCGTGCTCGATCTGGCCGGTGCACTGGACGGTGAACGCCTCCGCGACTCGATGTACCGGGTGCTTTCCAGGCACCCCAACCTGCGGGCGGCCTTCAGACAGCGCAAGAGCGGTGAGACGGTGCAGGTCATCGCCTCCGAGGTCGAACTGCCGTGGCACGAGGTCGATCTGCGGGGCCTGCCGGCTCCGGAGCAGGAGGAGACGGCCACCAGTACCGAGGTCGAGGAGACCGGCCGGTTCCGCCTCGACGTGGCTCCCCTGCTGCGGTGCTCGCTGCTGCGGTTCGACGAACGTCGTTACCGGTTCGTGATCACCGCGCATCACATCCTGCTGGACGGTTGGTCGCTCCCGCTGCTGGTGCGTGAGTTGTTCACGTTCTACGCGGGGGAGTCCGCTTCCGACCCGCTACCCGAGAGCGCTTCCTACCGGGACTACGTACGCTGGCTCGATCAGCGTGACACCGCCGAGGCGACAGCGGTCTGGCGACGAGCGCTGGAGGGAGTGGATCAGCCGACCTTGTTGGCCGATCCGGAGTCGCAACGCTCCCCCGGACGGCCCGAGAGCGTGAAGCTCGAACTCCCCGACGAACTGGTCGATCGGGTGCACGCGTTCGCCCGGGCGGAGGGCATCACTCCCAACACGCTGGTGCAGGCGGCCTGGGGAACGTTGCTGGGAACCCTGACCGGTGAGTGGGACGTGCTGTTCGGCTCGACAGTCTCCGGCAGACCGCCCGAGCTGGCCGGTTCGGAGTCGATGATCGGGCTGTTCATCAACACCGTTCCGGTAAGAGTGCTGCTGGACCCGGCCGAGTCCACCTCCGCGCTGGTGCGCCGCGTGCGGCGAGAGCAGGCGGAGCTGTTGGAGCAGCAGTACACCCCGTTGCGGGAGATCCAGCGCGCCGTGGGGCTCGGGGAGCTGTTCGACACCCTCGTCGTCTTCGAGAACTACCCGTTGGACTCGGAAGCGCTGGCGCTGCCGGGCACGGGGCTGGAGCTGACCGGTGTCCGCGGTGAGGACGCCGCGCACTATCCGCTCACCCTGGTAGTGCTGCCCGGGGAGCGCCTCACGCTCCGGTTGGACCATCGACCCGAGCTGTTCGATCGGGAACAGGCGAGTTCCGCGTTGAACAGGCTGCGTCTCCTGCTGGAGCGGATGCTCGACGCGCCGTGGCGTCCCATCGGGTCGCTGGATCTCCTCGACGAGACGGAACGAGATCTGCTGCGAACGCGCAACGCCACCGAACGCCCGACCGGTGCCCGCACACTGCCCGAACTGTTCCGGCGAGGTGCGCACGGCGGATCCGACGCCTTGGCGGTGGTCGACGAGTCCGCGGCGGTGTCCTACGGGGAGTTGGACGCCGGATCGAACCGGCTCGCCCGACTGCTGATCGATTACGGCGTCGGACCGGAGAGCCGCGTCGCGTTGGCCCTGCGGACCTCGATCGAGTCGGTGAAGGCGAGCCTGGCGGTGGTCAAGGCGGGCGCTGCCTGGCTGCCGATCGATCCGAACCATCCCGAGGAACGGGTGTCGTTCCTGCTCGACGACGCCCGTCCCGAAGTCGTGCTGTCCACCAGTGACTCGGAACTTCCCGCCCACGTGACCGACGTGATGGTCCTCGACGACCCGAACACGCTGGAGGCGCTGGACTCGTACTCCCCCGCGGAGGTGAGCGACAGGGATCGAGTTGCCCCGTTGCGCACGGACAATCCGGCTTATCTCATCTACACCTCGGGTTCGACGGGTCTGCCCAAGGGAGTGGTGGTCACCCACGCGGGACTGCTCGACTTCGCCGAGACCGAAGTGGAACGCTTCGACGTGCGGCACGATTCGAGAGTCCTCCGTTTCTCCGCGCCGAGTTTCGACGCCTCGGTGCTGGAGATGTGCATGGCCTGGTACGCGGGAGCGACCCTGGTCGTGCCTCCCGGTGAGGCAGTAGCCGGGGAGCCGCTGGCCCGGGTCCTCGCGGAAACGGGCGTCACGCACGCCCTGATTCCGCCTGCCGTGCTGGCGACTCTGCCGGAGGCGGAGCTGCCCGACTTCCGCTGCCTGATCGTGGGTGGCGACGCGTGTTCCGCGGAGCTGGTGGACCGGTGGGCACGAGGACGCGAGATGCGCAACGCGTACGGCCCCACGGAGATCACGGTCGCCGCCACCATCAGCGACCGGCTTTCGCCGGGGGAGACACCTCCCATCGGGCGTCCGCTGCCCAACACCCGGTCCCATGTGCTCGATGCGGCCCTGCGACCGGTACCACCCGGCGCGGAGGGCGAACTCTATGTCGCCACGACCGGGTTGGCACGAGGCTATTCGGGACGCCGCGGCCTGACAGCCACCCGGTTCGTCGCCGACCCGTTCGGCACCCCCGGTTCCCGGCTCTACCGAACCGGTGACCTCGTGCGCTGGCGTGCCGACGGGCAACTCGACTTCCTGGGGCGCGCCGACGACCAGGTCAAGATCCGCGGCTTCCGGATAGAACCGGGTGAGATCGAAACCGTGGTCTCGGCTCATCCCGACGTCTCCCGCTGCGCGGTCGTGGCGTGCGAGGACGGTTCCGGCGGGAAGCGACTCGTCGGTTATGTCGTCGGTACCGAGGGGACGAGGCCGCAGAACGACAAACTACGCTCCCACGTCGGGGCGCGGTTGCCCGAGCACATGGTGCCCGCGGTGTTCGTGCCGATGGATACGCTTCCGATGACCGCCAACGGCAGCAAACTGGATCGCAACGCCCTGCCGGCTCCGGTGTTCGAATCCACCACGAAGGGAACCGCCCCGCGTACCGACACCGAGCAATCGCTGGCTGAGCTGTTCACCGAGGTCCTCAACCTCTCCGAGGTCGGGGTGCACGACAGCTTCTTCGAGCTGGGCGGCGACAGCATCACCTCGATCCAACTGGTGAGCAGGGCACGGAAGTCCGGGATACACCTCACCCCCAAGGACGTGTTCACGCACCGGACCGTCGCCGAGCTGGCCGCCGTGGCCGGTGCCGCCGTCCCGGCGGGCTCTTCCGGCGGCGGGGAGGAACACGACTCCGGTGTGGGGACAGTGCCGCTCACCCCGATCATGCACTGGCTGCGCGAACGCGGCGGCCCCATCGGGGAGTTCTGTCAGTCCGTACTGCTCAACGCCCCGGAGGGACTGTCCGAAGCGGATCTGCTGACCGCGGTGCGGGCGGTGGTCGACCGGCACGACGCGCTGCGCGCGCGGCTGACCACGACGGGGGGACTGTGGGGGCTGTACGTTCCCGAACCCGGCTCACCGCACGCCCGCGACAGTGTGCGGCGGGTGGACGCGACCGATGGGAGAGACACGGCCACCCACGTCGCCGAGCAGGAAAGGATCGCCGCCTCGGAACTGGACCCCGAAGCGGGCGAGATGATCCGGGTGGTCTGGATCGACACCGGCTCGCGGTCGTCCGGACGGTTGCTCGTCGTCGTCCATCACCTGGTGGTGGACGGTGTGTCCTGGCGCATCCTGGTGCCGGATCTGCGGGCGGCCTGGCAGGACGCCGTGGCGGGGCGGGACCCCTCGCTCGAACCGGTCCCCACCTCACTCCGCCGGTGGTCCGAGAAACTCACGGCGCACGCGCACGATCCGACCGTGCTCGCCGAGCTGGAAACCTGGACGGATGTCCTCTCGTCGGGCGGGGGGCAGCTCGGAGAACGCGCGCTCGATCCGGAACGGGACACCGTTTCCTCGTTGTGTGGCACCACGCTACGGCTTCCCGGTGAGCTGGCCGAACCACTGCTGACCACCGTACCCGCCGCGTACCACGCGGGGGTGGACGAGGTGCTGCTCACCGGGTTCGCGATGGCGATGGCACGGTGGCTGGCGAGCCGGGGACGCGAGGGTACGTCCCTGTTGCTGGACCTGGAGGGGCACGGCCGAGCCGGCGAGGTGTCCGATACGGACCTGTCACGGACGGTGGGTTGGCTCACCACCATGTATCCGGCAAGGCTCGACGTCTCCGGCGTCGATCTGGGCGAGGCGTTCTCGGGGGGAACGGCCGCAGCACGAGCCGTGAAACAGGTCAAGGAGCAGCTCAGGGCGCTTCCCGACGGGATCGGCTACGGCCTGCTGCGTTACCTGAATCCGCAGGCCGCTGTCACGTTGGCGGGCAGAGCCGCTCCCCAGGTCGGATTCAACTACCTCGGCCGGTTCGGCGCGGGAGGTAATGACGCGGCTTTCGAACCGGCCGCCGAAAGCGGCGCGATCGGTGGGCGGATGGACGAGAGCGCGGCGGTTCCGCACGCTCTGGACGTCACCACTACGGCCTACGACGGTGCGGACGGATCGACGCTGGTCGCCGAGCTTTCCTGGCCACGGGAGCTTTTCGGGGCAGCGCAGGTCGAGCGACTGACCGTTCTGTGGCGGGAGGCGCTGTCGGCGATCGTCGACAGCACGAATCGCTCGGACACGACAGGCCACACACCCTCGGACTTCCCCCTCGTCGAACTCGAGCAGTACGAACTCGACGCCCTGCAGCGGGCGGTTCCCTCGCTCGTCGATGTGCTGCCGCTGTCCCCCCTCGCAGCGGGACTGCACTTCCACGCCGCCTACGGCGACAGCGGATCGGACGCCTACACGGTGCAGCTCGCCCTGGAGCTGAGCGGGCCGCTGGATGTGGATTCACTGCGGAAGTCCGCGCGTGCGCTGCTGGCCCGGCATCCCAACCTCCGTGGCGGGTTCCGGCACGAGGAACTGCGTGCCCCCGTGCAGTTCGTCCCGGACGACGTCGACGTCGATTGCACGGAGATCGACCTCCGCGACAGCGACCGGACAGAGCTCACTCGGCTGCTGGACGAGGATCGTGCACGCGGGTTCGACGTGACCGATCCGCCGCTGCTTCGGCTGACGGTTTTCCGGCTGGACTCCGAGATCAGCCGTGTCGTGCTTACGCACCATCACATCCTGCTGGACGGCTGGTCGGCTCCGCTGCTGTTCCGCGAACTGTTCGACATCTACGCGGCCGAGGGCGACGCGTCCGCCCTGCCCGAACCCGCTCCCTACCGTGAGTACCTCGGATGGCTGGCCACCCGTCCCCGTGACGAGTCGGAACGGGCCTGGCGCTCGGCACTGTCCGGAGTGGACGAACCCACCCTGTTGGCGGGAACCCGGACGACCACGGAGGAATCGGCCCTACCGGAGCGGGTCACCCTGCGGCTGTCGGAGACCACCACCGCCCGCATCAACGAGTTGGCCGGTTCGTCGGGGCTGACCGGCAACACCGTGGTTCAGGCGCTGTGGGCGCTGTTGCTCGGGAGGATGACCGGACGCCAGGACGTCGTCTTCGGGGCCACCGTATCCGCACGTCCCCCCGAACTTCCCGACGCGGAGTCCATGATCGGCCTGTTCATCAACACCATCCCGGTGCGCGTACGACTGGCTCCCGACGAGTCGCTGCGCCAGCTGCTGGAGCGGTTGCAGTCCGAGCAGGCCGATCTGATGGCACACCACTACACCGGACTCACCGAGATCCAGCGGTTCACCGGTACCGGCGAGCTGTTCGACACGCTCACCGTCTACGAGAACTATCCGTTGGGCCCGGAGACGTTGCGACTGCCGGGAACCGGGCTGCGGGTCACCGGAGTACACGGTCGCGACGCGACGCACTATCCGCTGACCCTGGTCGCCTTGCCGGGAAACGCTCTGGAGCTGCGGCTCAACTACCGCCCGGACGTGCTCGACGAATCGTTCGTGAACGCGATCGCACAACGGTTGCGAGGACTCGTCGAGCTGCTGCTCGACGACCCCGAGGTCCCACTCGCGGCGGTGGACGCGCTGACCGATCGGGACAACGAGCTGCTCGCGCGTTACTCCGAGGGCACATCGGCGGACGTCGGTACGACGACGGTGCACGGCCGGTTCGTCGAGCGGGTGCGACGTTCTCCCGAGACCACCGCTCTGCTCGCGGGGGAGGAGCGGATCACCTACCGCGAGCTCGATCGGCGAGCGAACGCCCTGGCGAACCGGCTGCTCCGCCTCGGAGTGAGTAGTGAGCAGCCGGTGGCGATTCTGCAGCAGCGTTCCGTGGAACTGGTCGTCTCGACACTGGCCGTGCTCAAGGCGGGCGGTGCCTACGTGCCCCTCGACTCCCGGAGTCCGGCCGAACGGCTGGAACGGATCCTCTCGCGCACGAGTGCGGCGATCCTGTTGACCGATCCGGCGTTGTGCGAACTGCCGTTGACCCACGAGGCGGAGATCGTCGTCCTCGGGCGTGCGGAGCTCTCCGACGAGTCCGAGACCGACCCCCGAGTCCCCGTTCACCCGGAACAACTGGCCTACGTGATGTTCACCTCGGGGTCCACCGGCGAGCCGAAGGGAGTCGCGGTTAGCCACCGGGACGTCGTGAGCCTCGCGGGCGACGGCAGTTGGGAAACCGAGCGACAACAGCGGGTTCTGCTGCACTCGCCGCACGCTTTCGACGCCTCCACCTACGAACTGTGGGTCCCGCTGCTGTCGGGACGCGAACTGGTCGTGGCACCCGCTGGTGAGCTGGACATCGCCGAACTGGCCGCCACGATCACCGACAGCGGGATCACCGCCCTGTGGCTGACGGCAGGCCTGTTCCGGCTGCTGGCCGAGGAATGCCCGGAATGCTTCGCGGGCGTCCGGGAGGTGTGGACGGGTGGTGACGTGGTGCCCGCCGCGATGGTGCGCAGGGTGTTGGAGGTCAACCCGTCCCTGGTCGTCGGAGACGGCTACGGCCCCACCGAGACCACCACCTTCGCGACCCGGTACCTGATGGATTCCTCGACGAGCGTTCCGAACAACGTGCCGATCGGTTCCCCGCTGGACAACATGCGCGTTTCCGTCCTGGACACCAACCTGCTTCCGGCTCCGCCGGGCGTACCCGGCGAGCTCTTCATCGCGGGGGAAGGGGTGGCACGCGGTTATCTGGACAATCCGCGACTGACCGCGAGTTGGTTCGTCGCAGACCCGTTCGGGATGCCGGGCACCCGGATGTACCGAACCGGCGACATCGTGCGGTGGAACTCCGAGGGAGCGCTGGAGTTCGTCGGACGCGTCGATGAGCAGGTCAAGGTGCGCGGCTTCCGGATCGAGCTCGGCGAGATCGAGACCGCCCTCGCCGAACGACCCGAGGTGGCGCAGGTGGCGGTGCTCGCCCGTGAGGACGTGCCGGGGGACAAACGCCTGGTCGCCTACGTGGTCCCCACCGACGAGGGAATCGACACCGGTCTGCTGCGTTCCGTGGCCGAAACCGCGCTGCCCGAGTACATGGTGCCCTCGGCCTTCGTGGAACTGGAGTCGCTGCCGATCACCGCCAACGGCAAGCTGGACCGCGCCGAGCTGCCCGCTCCCACCCTCACCGCGGGCGGCGGAAGGCGTCCGCGCACTTCGGAGGAGGAGGTTCTGTGCGGTCTGTTCGCCGACGTCCTCGGCGCGCCCTCGGTGGGCATCGACGACAACTTCTTCGCGCTGGGCGGGCACTCCCTGCTCGCCACTCGGCTCATCAGCCGCGTACGTTCCACCTTCGGCGTGGAACTGGCCGTGCGAAACCTCTTCGAAACCCCCACGGTGGCCGGAATCGCCCAGGCGATGACCGGAGCGGCCGCTGCCCGCACCCCGTTGCGGGCGATGCCCCGTGGCGAACTGGTACCGGCCTCCTACGGGCAGCGCAGGTTGTGGTTCCTGAACGCGTTGGAAGGCGCGGGCTCGCCCTACAAGATCCCGGTAGGGATCCGGCTCAGCGGCTCGCTCGACGTCGAAGCGCTGCGTGGTGCCTTCCGGGACGTGGTCGAGCGGCACGAGGTGCTGCGAACGGTTTATTCCGACGTGGACGGCGAGCCCCACCAGCGCGCGTTGAGTGTTTCGGATGCGGTTCCGGACATCGAACGTGTCACCGCGACCGAGGAGGAACTGCGGCAGGTGATGCTGGACCGCGTCGCGATCGGGTTCGACCTGCGGGTCGATCCACCGATGCGTGTGACGTTGTTCGAACTCGGGCAGCGGGAACAGGTATTGCTGATCGTGCTGCACCACATCGCGGGTGACGGTTGGTCTATGGCGCCGCTGGCCGACGACCTGTCCCGGGCGTACACCGCGAGGCTGACGGGTGAACGAGCCGAGCGCGAACCGCTGGAGGTGCAGTACGCCGACTACAGCATGTGGCAGCGTGAGGTGCTGGGCAGTGAGAACGATCCGAACAGCACGATCGCCCGGCAGGTCGCGTTCTGGAAGTCCGAACTGGCCGATCTTCCCGAGGAACTACCGCTCCCCACGGACCGCCCACGCCCGCTCGCTCCCACCTACCGCGGCGGCACCGAGCTGTTCGAGATTTCGGCTGGGGTGCATGGGGGGTTGTTGGGGTTGGCCGCTGGGGAGCGGGCGAGTTTGTTCATGGTGTTTCAGGCCGCGTTGGCGGGGTTGTTGACGCGGTTGGGTGCTGGGGTGGATGTGCCGGTTGGTTCGCCGGTGGCGGGGCGGACCGATGAGGCGTTGGACGGGTTGGTCGGGTTTTTCGTGAATACGTTGGTGTTGCGGACGGATACGGGTGGGGATCCGAGTTTTCGGGAGTTGTTGGCTCGGGTGCGTCGGTCGGATTTGGCGGCGTATGCGCATCAGGATTTGCCGTTCGAGCGGTTGGTGGAGGAGATCAACCCACCCCGAGCGCTGGGACGCAACCCACTGTTCCAGGTCATGTTGGTGCTGCAGAACAACGCCGAGCCCGAGCTCGATCTCCCCGGCCTGCGGAGCCGCCCCGAGCCCGTCGGGGCCTATGCCTCGCAGTTCGACCTCTCCCTGGACCTCACCGAGCGACACGACGACGCTCCCGCGGGAGTGAGCGCGCGGTTGGACTACAGTGCGGAGCTGTTCGATCCGAGCACCGCACGATCGTTCGTCGAGCGTTTCCGACGGTTCGTCGAAGCCGTCGTGGCCGATCCGGACCGGCCGATCGGGGAAGTCGATCTGTTGGGAGCGGACGAGCGACATCGACTGTTGGTCGAGCGCAACCGCAGCGAACGCGCGACTGATACCTTCGATCTGGTCGCCAGGGTGCGGGAGCACGCGGTGCGTTCCCCCGCGGCGGTCGCACTCGCCGACGACGATTCCGAACTGGACTACCGAACCCTGGTTCGTCGGGCGAGTGCGCTCTCCCGGCGCCTCCTGGAGGCAGGAGCGGGGCGCGGCAGTCTGGTCGCCCTCTGTGCCGAGCGCCGGGTGGGTGTTCCGGTGGCCGTTCTCGGAGTGCTCGGGGCGGGAGCCGCGTTCCTGCCGGTGGATCCGAACGCACCGCGTGCTCGTAACGAGCGGATCCTCGCGCGCAGCGGTGCGAGGGTGGTGCTCGCCGACGAGCACCACCACGAACTCGCCACTCGGCTGGCCGACGTCGCCTCGGCCGAGGTGCTGCCGCTCGACGAGAGCCAGGACGGTCCCGAAGAGCTGCTCGAACCGAGGGGCGGCCCGGACGACCTCGCCTATGTGCTGTACACCTCGGGTTCGACCGGGGCTCCCAAGGGAGCACTGGTACACCGTCGCGGCATGGTCAACCACCTGTTCGCGAAGGTGGAGGACCTGGCCGTGACCGAGTCGGACAGCCTGGTGCAGAACGCGCCGCTGACCTTCGACATCTCGGTGTGGCAGATGCTCGCGCCGCTTCTCGTCGGTGGTCGTACCCGCGTCGTCGGGGACGGGACGGCCCGCGACCCGGAACGGTTGTTCCGGGTGGTCGCCGAGGAGCGGATCACGGTGCTCGAGGTGGTGCCCTCCTTGCTGCGTGCCGCGCTCGACACCTGGGACACCGTGGCGAGCACGTCGGGGTCGGAAAGTCGTGAAGCCGGTGGTTCTGCCCCGAGCGACCTCCGGTGGTTGATGGTCACGGGCGAGGCACTGCCCCCGGACCTGTGCACCCGGTGGTTCGAGTACGAACCCGCCGTACCCCTGGTCAACGCGTACGGACCGACCGAGTGCTCGGACGACGTCACGCACGCGGTGATCACACCCGAGTCCCGCACCGACGACGTGCGGATCCCCATCGGTCGTGTGGTGCGCAACACCAGGCTCTATGTCCTCGACGAAGCGCTGCGTCCGGTTCCGGACGGCATCCCGGGGGAACTCTGCGTCGGCGGTGCGGGAGTCGGCCACGGTTATCTCGGGGATCCGGTGAAAACAGCGCTGGCGTTCGTGCCCGACCCGTTGTCCGGGGAGGCGGGAGCCCGGCTGTACCGCACCGGAGACCGGGTGCGATACCGGGCGGACGGACAGCTGGAGTTCCTCGGCCGCGACGATCAGCAGGTCAAGATCCGCGGGCAGCGAATCGAGCTCGGTGAGGTCGAGGCGGCGTTGCGCGCCGCCGAGGAAGTGCGTGACGCGGTGGTCACGGTTCATCGGGACTCCGGCGGGCAAGCCAGGCTCGCGGGCTACGTCACCGGTACCTCCGACACGACGGCCGTACGCGCCGCCCTGGTGGGGAACCTGACCGAGGCGATGACCCCAGCGGTGCTCGTGCCGTTGGAGACGCTGCCGTTGAGTCCCAACGGCAAGGTTGATCGCAACCGGTTGCCCGAGCCCGAGTTCCCCACCTCCGCATCCGGACGCGAGCCCGCGACACCGCAGGAGGAGGTGCTGTGCCAGCTGTTCGCCGAGGTGCTCGGGGTGGAACGGGTCGATGTCGACGACGACTTCTTCGCGCTGGGCGGGCACTCCCTGCTGGCCACGCGACTGGTGAACCGGATCCGTTCCGTCACCGGCGCGGAAGTGCCGATGCGCGCCCTGTTCGAAACCCCGACCGTGACGGGTGTGGCCGAGCACCTCGGTAACCCCTCGCACGTACGGAGCGCCCCCCGACGGTTCGAACGTCCGGAACGTGTCCCGCTCTCGTTCGCGCAGCGCAGGCTGTGGTTTCTGAACCGTTTCTCGGAAACGGCCGGGGCCTACAACGTCCCGTTGGCGCTACGGCTGACCGGCGAACTCGACGTGGCCGCGCTGCGAGCCGCGATCGGTGACGTCGTGGACAGGCACGAGAGCCTGCGCACCGTCTTTCCGCAGCACGGTGAGGAGCCGCACCAGGTCGTGCTGGCCGACGCCCGGCCGGAGACACCGCTCGAAACGCTCGACAACGCCGAGCTGACCGGACGGTTGGACGAGCTGGTGCGGACCGAGTTCGACCTGACCACCGAGACACCGCTGCGGAGCCGGCTGTTCCGCACCGGTGAACGGGAGCACGTGCTGCTGCTGCTGATGCACCACATCGCCAGTGACGGTGGTTCCGCGGCTCCACTGGCCCGGGATCTGTCGACGGCCTACAGAGCGCGCGGCGTGGGACAGGAGCCGTCGCCTGCGCCGCTGGAGGTGCAGTACGCCGACTTCACCCTGTGGCAGCGCGAGGCCCTCGGGGACGAGCAGGACCCCGACAGTCCGTTGTCCCGCCAGCTTCGGTTCTGGGAACACGCCCTCAGCGGAATCCCCGAGGAACTCGACCTGCCCACCGACCGCGCCCGCCCCGCTGTGCCGAGCCACCGCGGCGCACGCGTGCCGATCGAGATTTCGGCTGGGGTGCATGGGGGGTTGTTGGGGTTGGCCGCTGGGGAGCGGGCGAGTTTGTTCATGGTGTTTCAGGCCGCGTTGGCGGGGTTGTTGACGCGGTTGGGTGCTGGGGTGGATGTGCCGGTTGGTTCGCCGGTGGCGGGGCGGACCGATGAGGCGTTGGACGGGTTGGTCGGGTTTTTCGTGAATACGTTGGTGTTGCGGACGGATACGGGTGGGGATCCGAGTTTTCGGGAGTTGTTGGCTCGGGTGCGTCGGTCGGATTTGGCGGCGTATGCGCATCAGGATTTGCCGTTCGAGCGGTTGGTGGAGGAGATCAACCCACCCCGAGCGCTTTCCCGGCACCCGTTGTTCCAGGTCATGCTCTCCTTCCGCAATCACGACACCGTGGATGCGGAGATGGACGGACTCGACGTGGAAACGCTTCCGCTCGATCCCGGCTCGGCCAAGTTCGACCTGTCGTTGAACCTGGCCGAGCGGCGCGAGTCGGATGGCGCGGCCGCGGGAATCATCGGTGACCTGCAGTACAGCACCGACCTCTACGACCGCGGCACGGTGCTACGCATGGTGGACGGGCTGCTTCACATGCTGGAGTCCTTCGTCACCGATCCCGACCGGCGCATCGGAGCGGTGGAACTGTTGCGCGGCGAGCGGCGTGAGCGGGTACTCGGTGAGTGGAACGACACCTCCACGGCGGGCGCCGACCGAACGCTGCCCGAGATGTTGACCGTCCAGGCGCACAGAACTCCGGACGCGCCCGCCGTCCGTACCGTGCGAGGTGAACTGTCCTACTCGGAACTGACGGAACGCGTGAGTCGGCTCGCACGGCGACTGGCCGCGTTCGGAGTCGGACCGGAACGGTTCGTCGCCGTGGCACTACCACGTTCGGCCGAGATGGTGGTGGCGCTGCTGGCGGTACTCGAAGCGGGCGGTGCCTACCTGCCCGTGGATCCGGACTACCCGGCCGACCGCATCGGTTTCATGCTCGCCGACGCCGCTCCCGAGCTGCTGCTCACCGACGGCGATGTGCTCGCGGAGCTGCGTCGATCCGGCGTCGAGACGGCGGATGAGCGTACGGTCCTGTTCGAGGACACCGCCGAGTTGCCCGAGGCGGAACCGAGCGCACCCGCGTTCGCGAACCCCGCCTACGTCATCTACACCTCGGGGTCCACCGGCCGCCCCAAGGGAGTCGTGGTCGAGCACCGCTCCCTGTCGGATTACCTGGTCTTCGGGGGCAACGACTACGAAGGGGTTCGCGGTGTCGTTCCGCTGCACTCGCCGGTGTCGTTCGACCTGAGTGTGACGGCCATGTTCGTGCCGCTCACCGTCGGTGGAACCGTGCACGTGACCGAACTCGACGACTCCGATCCGCGGACCGTGGAGCTGCTTCGCGACCATCCGCCCAACTTCCTGAAGGGAACCCCGAGCCACCTGCCGCTGCTGAACACCCTTCCCGAGGAGTTCTCCCCGGACGGGGAACTGCTGCTCGGAGGTGAGTTGCTGCTCGGCGAACGTGTCGACGAGTGGCGCGAGCGAAACCCCGGCGTAACGGTGTTCAACATGTACGGTCCCACCGAGACGACGGTCAACTGCACCGAGTACCGGGTGGAACCGGATCAGCCGATTCCCTCCGGGCCGCTGCCGATCGGCGAGCCGTTGGACAACACCCGTGTCTACGTCCTCGACGAGAACCTGCTGCCGGTGGAGATCGGCGTGGCCGGTGAGCTCTACATCGCGGGTACGGGTCTCGCGCGCGGGTATCTCCACCGTCCCGGTGCGACGGCGAGTAGGTTCGTGGCGAATCCGTTCGGACCCCCCGGCGAGCGCATGTACCGCAGCGGCGACATCGTGCGGTGGCGAGCCGACGGGCAGCTGGTTTTCGTGCGACGCGTCGATGATCAGGTCAAACTGCGCGGCTTCCGGGTGGAACCGGGCGAGATCGAGGCGTTGCTGACCGCCCGGCCGGATATCGCCTCGGCTGCCGCGGTCGTGCGTGAGGACCACCCGGGAGATCAACGTCTGGTCGCCTATGTCGTCCCACGCGACGGCGCCGACCTCGACACTTCCGATCTGCGGCGAACGTTGTCCGAGGTGCTGCCCACCTACATGGTCCCCACCGCTTTCGTCGAGCTCGACGAGCTGCCGACGACTCCGAACCGCAAACTCGACCGCGAGGCACTACCCCCACCCGAGTTCGAGGGGACGGTGGAGACGCGGGGACCTCGTAACCAGACCGAACGCGTCCTCCGCGAACTGTTCGCCGAAGTCCTGGACACAACCACGATCGGCGTGCACGACGGTTTCTTCGAACTGGGCGGTCATTCACTACTGACCACCAGGTTGATATCCAGGGTGCGCTCGGCGTTCGGGGTACGTACCGCGATGCGCACGCTGTTCGAGGCCCCCACCGTCGCAGCGTTGGCCGACAGGTTGGGCGAGGACGACGACTCCGACGGTTTCGACGTGCTGCTGCCATTGCGAGCGAGCGGAGAGCGGCCCGCGTTGTTCTGCGTGCATCCGGCCAGTGGTTTCGCCTGGTCGTACGCGGGCCTGATGAAGCACCTCGAACCGGACGTGCCGATCTACGGACTGCAGTCCCGCGGTCTCGACGGTGCGGAGACGCTCCCCGAAACGGTGACAGAGGTGGCACGCGACTACATCGAACGGATCCGCACCGTACAACCTCACGGCCCCTACCGACTCCTCGGCTGGTCCTTCGGCGGACTGATAGCTCAGGAGATGGCGGTCCTGCTGCGGAAGGAGGGCGAGGACGTCGAGCTGCTGGCCATGTTGGACAGCTTCCCGAAAACCCCCGAGGAGTCGGAGGAGGATCACGTCGAGGAGTCCGAACTCTATCTCGCGATGCTCGATCTCGCGGGATACGACCGGGCCGGGCTGAGTGAGCGGGATCTGGACGCCGAGTCCACGGCACGTCTGGTGCGGGAACAGGGCGGTGTCTTCGGCGATCTCACCGAGGACCGGCTCCGCGCGTTGCATCGGGTGTTTCTGAACAACACCAGGTTGGCGCGCCGACACGTGCCGAGCCACTACACCGGTGACGCGCTCCTGTTCGTGGCGACCGGCGACGAAGAACCCGGTCCGGGCAAGATGGCCTGGCACCCACATGTGGATGGCGAGATCACCGAGTGTCCCGTCGAGGCCCGGCACAACGACATGACCCGTGCGGAACCGCTGGCTCGTATCGGTCGCGTACTGGCCGAACGAATGGACACGCAACCATCGGAAGGAAAGGAAGACCAATGAGCACCAACCCCTTCGACAACGAGAACGGAAGCTTTCTGGTGCTGATCAACGAAGAGGGGCAGTACTCGCTCTGGCCGGAATTCATCGAGGTTCCCGCGGGCTGGACGAGCGTTCACAGCGGGGACCGGGACTCCTGCCTGGAGTACATCGAACGGAACTGGACCGACATGCGCCCCCGCAGCCTCGTCGAGGCGATGGCGGAATAAGAACCAGTGAGGGGAAGGTGCGAGCGGCCGAACAGTTTCGCGGCACCGGCTACCGGCCGGTCGGGTTGCCGAAAACTGCAATCCGATTCCTCACGGATTCTGTTCGCCCGCTCGCACGACTACGGTTCCTGTCGAACCGGGTGCTTTGCCCCCTCCGCACGGACGGTCCGACGTCTCGTGCCGGTGGTGATCGGATTACGGAAGTAGGTGCCATGTCCAGCAGAAGGCGAGCGGTAGTGACCGGCGCGTCTCGCGGGATCGGCAGAGCCGTCGCCGAGCGGATGGCCGGTGAGGGATTCGACATCGCGTTTTGCTACCGTTCGGAATCCGAGTCGGCGCGAGACGTGGCAGAATCGTTGAGCCGTTCCGGGGCACGGGTGCATCACGCGGCGTGTGACGTCACCGACGCGGATGCGGTAGGGGCGTTTCTGGGCGAGGCCGAGCAGGAAATCGGCCCGTTCGACACCTTGGTGAACTGTGCCGGAGTGGTTCGTGACAACCCGATGGTACGAATGGGAATCGATGAGTGGAACACCGTGTTGGACACCAATCTGAACGGCACGTTCCACTTCTGCAGATCCATGGTTTTCGGTCTGATGAAACGCAAGGGCGGCGCGATCGTGAATGTTTCCTCGGTCGCGGGCGTGAGCGCCAGTCCGACACAGACGAACTATTCCGCGGCCAAGGCGGGGATCAACGGCATGAGCAGATCCCTGGCAAAGGAAGTGGCCTCGTTCGGTATCCGGGTCAATGTGGTGGCTCCCGGTTTCATCGACACCGACATGACCGCCGAAGTCTCGGAGAAAGCCCGGGCCAGGACGCTCGAAGCGATCCCGCTGGGCCGGGTCGGAGAACCGTACGAGGTGGCCGACCTGGTGTCCTATCTGGTCTCCGATCGGGCGAGCTACATAACCGGACAGGTGTTGCGCGTCGACGGAGGCATCACGTTATGACCGGTTCCGGACTCGCGCGCCCGACGGGTTCCACCGGGGACGAGGGGATGCGCGTTCTGCTGTCCAGCGTTCCCTCTGACGCGCACACCTGGAATCTGGTTTTCCTGCAGCTGGCTCTGGAACAGGCCGGTATCCGGGTGCGGAACCTGGGAGCGTGCGTTCCCACCGCGTCACTGTTGGACGCCGCGTGCGACTGGCAGCCCGACGCGGTCGTGATCAGTACGGTCAACGGACACGGTTACCCCGACGGCAGGCATCTCATCGGCGAATTCCGCGCTCGCCCCCCGCTGAGGTCGATACCGATCGTTATCGGTGGAAAACTCGGCATCGCCGGTGCTTCGGACGGGCATCGCATCCGGGAGATGGTTCGACTCGGGTTCGACGCCGTGTTCCCCGATGACGCGGACTTCACCGAGCTCGAGAGCTTTCTCCGCGGCCTGCCTGCCACAACCGCGAGGGCGATGCGCTCGGAGGGGGGACCGGCGTGCTGACGTATCCGCCCTCCTCCTTCGCGGGATACGTCGACTCCGCTTACCGCTCCGGAAGTCTGATCGTGCAGCCCCGGATGGGGTTCGGCGACCCGGAGACGATGCGACGGGGACTGGTCGAGGTCAGGCGGTCGGGGGTGCGGGCCGTTGGAACGATCACACTGGACAGCTACACCAGAACCGGTGATTACGAGGCGTTGCGCCGTGCGCTGGACGACGGCGTGCCGTTGAACGGTTTCCCGCTCGTCACTTATCCCCACGAGGTGACCGCGAGCGTTCTCGAAGGGGTCTGGGACAGTGAGTTCCCGGTACAGGTGAGGCACGGTTGCCCACTTCCGGGAGACATTTTCGCGGCCATCTCCGATCTGGGGCTGGACGCGAGCGAGGGGGGACCGGTCTCCTACTGTCTGCCGTACAGCAGAGTACCGCTCGAAGAGTCCATCGCGGCGTGGTCCAGAGCCTGTGAACGGTTCGCCGTGACGTCGGAACGCGGTGTGCTGCCACACGTGGAGAGCTTCGGTGGCTGCATGCTGGGGCAGTTGTGCCCGCCGAGCCTGCTGCTGACCCTTACGGTTCTCGAGGGGATGTTCTTCCGTGCGCACGGACTTACCAGCGTTTCGCTGAGCTACGCTCAGCAGACCCATTTCGAACAGGATCTGGAGGCGCTGGCGGCGCTTCGCCGGTTGGGGGAGGAGTTCCTCCCCGACATCGACTGGCACACGGTCGTCTACGCCTACATGGGGGTCTATCCCTTCGAACGCCTCGCTGCCGAGGCGTTGCTCCGCGACGCGGCGGAGCTGGCCGTCCGTGGCGGTGCCGGGAGGTTGCTCGTGAAAACCCCCGCGGAGGCGCACCGGATTCCCACCATCGCCGAGAACGTCCGATCGCTCCGACTCGCCGCCGCGGCGGCCGCGAGGGTGGAGAACGCCGGAGCGGCCGGTGTTCGGCGGGAAACCGGGATCTACGAGGAAGCCAGAGCGCTCATCGAAGCGGTACTCGAACTCGGTGAGGATCCGGGAACGGCGTTGGGACGAGCCTTCGAGCGCGGGCTGCTCGACGTGCCGTACTGCCTGCACCCGGACAATCCGGGCCGCGCTCGCAGCTATGTGGACGAGACCGGTCGCTTGCGGTGGGCCTCGGTCGGTGCGATGCCGATCGGGCCGGTACCGGGTACCCGCGAGATCACCGGCTCGGACCTGCTGGCCTCGCTCTATTACGTTCAGCGAAAATACGACCGACACGCGCTGCGCGAGGTGCGCGTGGAACCCGAGGGAAACGAACCCGGGGGAGACCTGACGATCCGATGAACGAACTGCTCGAACGAGTCATGCCCGAGTACGATTACCGCGAACGTCATCGGAAGTGGGTTCCGGCCGGGAAGGTGGAAACCTTCGAAGCGCTGCTCGGGCTGCGCATGGGCGAACTGCGCGTCACCGGTCTGCTGTTGCGTGCCCGCGGTGGGCCGTCCGCCTGGCGACACGGTGTGGGCGAGGTCGGTGATCTCCTCGTCCTGAACTCGATGGGGCCGCGACGACTGATCGAGGATCCACCGCGGGAGATCCTGCACGCGGACGTGGCTCGTTACACCCGGGCGCGGCCCGTCCGACCCGAGCGAGCTCCGCGGGACGACGCGGAATTCCGCGCCTTCTCCGAACCGGGGTGGACCAAGGTAGTGATGAACTTCGAACTGCGTAGTCAGGATTCCGGAACCCTTGTCTCCACCGAGACCCGCGTTCACGCCACCGACCAGGCCACTCGGCGGAAGTTCGCGCTCTACTGGCTGATGATCCGGGCAGGCAGCGGCTTGATTCGTCGAGACATGCTCGCCGCGCTGTCCCGACGTCTCCGAACCCGGGGAGATCGGACGTGATCCGGTTCCGCTCGCGCCCCACCCGAACACACCCGGCTGTCCCCGGAAGGTGATGATGTCTCCGTCCGCCACCCGCGCACACCCGACCCGTGGGCAACTCCGGAGCGCCTGGGCGGCGTTCTGGTGCGGGTTACTGTTCGCGATCGTCAACCTCTACTGGACGTTGGGGGGCACGTTCGCCCTCGAGACAGTGGGAGGTCAGCTCGCGCGGGCCGTGGTCGAGCGGAACCCGGCTATGATGTTCGTGCTCGCCGTCACCGTGCTGGTCAAACTCGGTGGTGCGCTGTTCGCACTGGCACTGGTCCAGCCGTGGGGGAACGTGTTCCCACGCTGGTTGTTGCTGGTGTGCGGCTGGTCGGGAACGGCCGTGCTCGTGGGGTACGGGGGAGTGCTCGTCGGTGCCGCCGCCGCACTCGAGATCGGTGTCATTCCCGCTCCACCGGAAGTGGACTGGACTGCCCTGCGTGGACATCTCTACGTCTGGGACATGTGGTTCCTGGTCTGGGGAGTGTTGTTGGGGCTGGCGATGGTGGGCTTCACCCGTCGCCGCTGACCGTTCCGACCGTGGCCGTACGAGGAAGTACCGAGGGCCCGGGATCCCGGAATCGGTTTCCGGCCGCGGACCCCCGGTCGCACTACCGTGCGACGGCCGAAGGTGCCCCCATCCGTCCGGTCAGCAGGTGGTCGAGCCCGGCCGCGGCTCCGTCGACTCCGGAACTCCGCTTCATGCGCTCCATGAGCTCCAGCAGCTCCCGGGCGGCCGGCAGGATCCTGTTCCCGGAATCGGTGAGCCGCACCCCTTCCGGGGTTCGCTCGAAGAGCTTCGTCCGCAGCGATTTCTCCAAACACTTGATCTGGTAGCTGATCGCCGGTTGTGAGTATCCGAGCTGTTGTGCCGCACGGTCCATACGCCTGGCGTCGGCGATGGTCACGAAGGCGCGGATCTCTCTTTCGTGCATTGATACAGCTTTCCGTGGGGCGGGGTCGGTACACCGTTCTGGTAACTGGTCGATCGCCTGTTCGCCTACCTGGCTGTAGTAATCATCCTTTTCCGCGCGTTCAGCTGTGTGGTGCTCGCATTCAGTAATTCCGAATCCGTGGATCGGGGCAACCTTCACTCGACATGTGTAGTCGATCGCGACACGGTGTGCATCAGTAACCCGTTACGTAGACTGAAACCGGCGCGAAGCCCCGCGCTCGCCGTCGGAGGCGCGGTCGGGCACCAGAGGTGTTCGCGGGCTCTCCCACGGTCAGGCGTTTCGGCGTGGCCGTTTCGGGCTTCCGCTGTCGTGACGCGGGTTCCGGGACTTCGACGACGGCTTCTTCCCGGTTCGGACGATCCCGAGTATCCACGTGTCGGACATCGGTGCTCATTCGCGCACCGGGACGTTGAACAAGCCCGCTGGAAACCCCGGGGAAGACCTGCTTCGCACCCGGGCGCGCTCGCTCTCCGGCAGCGGTGCGTAAGAGGTTCCGCCGCGAGGCGCGAGCGCCCGCCGCGTCTTCCGGAAGTGGAGGAACGGCGTCACTCCGACAACGGCGTCATTCCGACAACGGCGGAGCGGGCTCGTACCGGAACGGGAACGGGGCCGAGTCGGTCTCGCTCGGCCCCGAAGACGTCACCAACCGCTGGGCAGCGGCCTGCCCTCGGCGAAACCGGCGGCCGACTGGATTCCCACCACGGCCCGGTCGTGGAACTCCGAGAGCGTGCGGGCGCCCGCGTAGGTGCAGGAGGAGCGCAGCCCCGAACTGATCTCGTCGAGCAGGTCCTCCACACCCGGCGCGTTGGGGTCCAGCCGCATCCGCGAACTGGAGATGCCCTCCTCGAACAGCGCCTTGCGCGCCTGGTCGAAGCCACTGTCCGAGCGGGTGCGCGCGGTGACGGCACGCTTGGAGGCCATCCCGAAGGACTCCTTGTAGGCGTTGCCGTGCTCGTCGCGTTGCATGTCGCCGGGTGACTCGTAAGTGCCCGCGAACCAGGAGCCGACCATCACCGAGGCCGCGCCGGCCGCCAGCGCGAGCGCCACGTCCCTGGGGTGCCGGACACCGCCGTCGGCCCAGATCCGCTTGCCCAGCTCGGCCGCCGCTTCGGCGCACTCGGCGACGGCGGAGAACTGCGGCCTACCCACGCCGGTCATCATCCTGGTGGTGCACATCGCACCCGGACCGACACCGACCTTGATCACGTCGGCCCCGGCCTCGGCCAGATCGCGCACCCCCTCGGCGGTGACCACGTTGCCCGCCACCACCGGCACCTCGCCGGAGACGGAGCGGATCGCACGCAGCGCGGCGATCATCTTCTCCTGGTGCCCGTGCGCGGTGTCGGCGATCAGCATGTCCACCCCGGCGTCCAGCAGCGCCGAGGTCTTGCCCGCCACGTCGCCGCTGACTCCCACGGCGGCGGCCACGCGCAGCCTGCCCTCGGAGTCCACCGCCGGGGTGTAGATCTCGGAACGCAGCGCACCCCGCCGCGTCATGATCCCGGCGAGCTCACCCGCGCCGTTCACGGCGAGCGCCACCTCGCTGCCCCGCTGGTGCAGCGACTCGAACACCTCGCGTGGCTTGGTCTCCAGCGGCAGCACCACCGGATCGCGATCGGCGACCTCGCCGAGCCGGGCGAACCGGTCCACTCCGGTGCAGCACCGCTCGTCGACCACCCCCAGCGGACGACCGTCGTCGTCGACGACCACCACCGCGCCGTGCGCCCGCTTCGGCAGCAGGTTCAGCGCGTCGGCGACCGCGTCGCCCTCGTGCAACACCAGCGGGGTGTCCCACACGGTGTGTCGCGACTTCACCCAGGAGACGATCTCGGCCACGGCTTCCGGGGCCACGTCCTGTGGCAACACCACGAGGCCGCCCCGCCGGGCGATCGTCTCGGCCATTCGTCGTCCCGCCACGGCCGTCATGTTGGCGACCACGATCGGCAGCGTCGTACCGGAGCCGTCGTCGGTCGACAGATCCACGTCGAACCGCGACTCCACCCCCGAGCGCACCGGGGCGAGGAAAACGTCGTCGTAGGTCAGGTCCGTGGTGGGCCGTTGTCCGTTCAAGAACCGCACAACCCGTCAGGCTACTCCTCGCCCGGCGGCGTCTCACCCGTACGTGGCCGGTCGGCGGCGGTGTTGTGCCGATCCACCACTCCGGGTCCCCACCGACCCGTGGTGTTCGTGCGAATCCACGAATCCGAAGCCATGTCCGCGTAGCCGAGCCGGCCGGTCAGGGCTCCTCGCCCTCCAGGGTCGGTTCGAACGAGCGGTACCGCGCGTAGTTCCGGAAGAACCTGCTGTAGAGCTCGGAGCCGTCGTCGAAGGTCGCGTCCTCGATCTGCTTGACCTCCACGACGTGCTTGAGCCGCCAGGTCACCAGCTGCTGGTGCTCGTTGTGGTAGCTGATCTCCTGCTGCTTGCCGTACTCGCGCGCCTTCTCGTGGGCTTCCTCCTCCGAGTGAGCCGTCAACAGCACGAACGACTCCTCGTACAGCGGTTGGAAGTCGGGCGAGTCCGAGGTCGACTCCGTCACCAGTACCGCCACGTAGGCCTCCGGCTCGGCCCCCGCGAAAGCGGAGGCCCTGCCTCCCGTGGTGGGCTCGCCGCCGATGTTGATCGAACGGTCCGCGCCTTCCACCAGCTCGTCGGGAAGCTCCACCGGCGGAGGCATCTCGGGAGACTGCTCGGGCTCCGGCTCGCTGCCGCGGTTGCTCATGACCCCACTTTCTCACTAGCGGTGCCGGGGAATCGGACACCCACCCGTTACGGGTTCTCGGCGGCCACGGTCTCCCGGTTGGACCGCTTGCGGCTCAACATGGCCCTGTCCGCCGTTTCGAGGGTGCCGGACAACCCGAACGGTTCCGTCAGGTCGGCCCACCCGATCGTGACCGAAACCGGAGTGCCCGCCACCAGCGCGTCCCAGTCCCCGTCCGCCACCGCGCTCGCTATCCGGGCCCCGATGCGGTGCGCGTCCGAGAGCTCGGTGCGCGGCAGTACCGCGACGAACTCGTCACCGCCGTAACGCGCGACGAAATCCCCCTGCCGGAGGGTCCTGGCCAGGATGGCCGCCACGCGTTGCAGCACCAGATCGCCCGACAGGTGGCCGTAGACCGTGTTGACCTCCTTGAAGCCGTCCAGGTCGATGACTCCCACCGCGGCATCGTTGCCCTCCTCGATCAACCGCGCCACGTAGCGGTCGAAGTGCCTGCGGTTGGGCAGCCCGGTGAGCGGATCGGTGAGCGCCTCCGAGGCGTACTGCTCCACGGTGCGACGCAGCGCCTCGTGGTCGAGTTGCGCCCTGGTCCCGTCCACCAGCCGATCACGCAGCTGTCCGGTGCCGGCGGTGGCCGTCCTGATGGCTTCCCGGTCGGCTTCCCTGGCGGCGCGGTGGTTCCCGCCGGCGGCGTGTGCCAGGGCGCGCAACCGGTGCGGTTCGGCGCTTCCCAGCGTGTAGGGACTGGTCGGGCGGTCGAGGCCGCGCAGTGCCGCCGCGGTGTCACCCTCGGCGATCGATTCGCAGGCCGCGGCGAGCATCCGCAGGTCAGCCACCTCCCAGCCGTGCTCCTCGGCGGTGAACAGCGCGGGATCCACCTCGGCCCGCTCGCCGAGTGCCCGCAGCCGCACCGCCGCGTACCCGTAGTAGTACTGCTCCGCGGGCCAGAGTCGGCGCGGGTCGGTGCGATCGGCCCAGGTCCGCAGCACCCGTCGCAGCATGTCGGCGCAGCTCTCGGTGTCACCCAGGTGATCCGCCGAAACCGCCCAGCGCACCGCCACTTCGGGCAGCGCGTGGTCACCGCTGGGCAACCCGAGAGCCTGCCCGGCGCGGTAACAGCGTTCGGCCAGTGGCGCGGCCTGGGCGTGGAATCCGAGGTAGGAGTAGGTCACCGCCAGGTCGTGGCGGGCGGTGACGGTGTCCTCGGTAGGTCCCCGCTCGGTGTCCAGTTCGCGCTCCGCCTGCACCAGGTGCCGCACGCAGCGTTCCAACGAGTCGGATGCGGCGATGATCCCCGCCAGCGCGTGCAGGTGGCCCCGCAGCGCGGGCGCCCGTCGTTCGGCCAGCAGGCCGAAGGCCCGGTCCAACACCGCGGGGCACTCCTGGACACGGCCCAGGTTGAACAGCCTGCCGAGCTTGAGCACCAGGGCCCGACAGATCACCAGCGGATCGGCCGCCGCAGCGGCTATCCCGTCGGCCAACTCGATCGCGCCCGCGTTGTCGCCGTCACGGGCCAGCGACCGGATGCTGTCGAAGTGCTCGGTGAAGTCCTCGGCAGGACCGACTTCCGTTTCCGGAATCTGCATAATCCCTGTCCCCGCAGCGTTCGACCAGCGGCAAGCCGTACCGGAGTGCCGCAATCGCGTCACGATAGTGCCACGGTCGTGTGAGTACCGTCACGAGCCGGTGCCGTGCGATTTCGGTGTGTCCACCCCGGTGGTGCGTTACCCGCCCGCCCTGACCCCGGTGCGTGAGGTAATCGCCCGATTCCGGGCGCCCGCGGTGAGAGCCCGCGAGCGGAACCATCGGTTGAGGTGGCGGGGAGACCCGTTACGAGAGGATCGGGTTACGAAGTCGCGGCGCGTACCGAGCGGGGACCGGCACGCGCCGCTGATCCGGCCCGGCGAATCCCACGGGGCGTGGCACGGCCGGGCCGGACGGGAGCGGTCGTTCAGCGCTCGGCCCGCGCCATGCTCAGCACGTCCAGGGCCTCGTCGAGCTGCTGCCGGGTGAGCTTGCCCGCCTCGATGTAGCCGCGTTCCAGCACCACCTCGCGGATGGTCTTGCGCTCCTTCAGCGCCTGCTTGGCCACGGCGGCGGCCTCCTCGTACCCGATGTAGCGGTTGAGCGGGGTGACGATGGAGGGCGAGCCCTCGGCGTATTCCCGGGTGCGTTCGGTGTCCGCGGCCACACCGGCGAAGACCTTGTCCGCCAGCAACCTCGACACCGCGGCGAGCAGCCTCGTCGACTCGAGCACGTTGCGCGCGATCACCGGCAGGTTCACGTTCAGCTGGAAGTTGCCCTGCGAGCCCGCGAAGGACACCGTGGCGTCGTTGCCGACCACCTGGGCCACCACCTGCATCGTGGCCTCCGGGATCACCGGGTTGACCTTGCCGGGCATGATCGACGAGCCCGGTTGCAGGTCCGGCAGCTCGAGTTCGGCCAGCCCGGTTCGGGGGCCGGAGCCGAGCCAGCGCAGATCATTGGCGATCTTGTTCAGGCTCACCGCGACGGTGCGCAGGTTGCCCGAGGTCTCCACCACCCCGTCCTGGGTGGCCTGCGCCTCGAAGTGGTTGCGTGCCTCGGTCAGCGGAAGACCGGTCACCCGGGCCAGTTCGGACGAGACAGCGGCGCCGAAGCCCTCGGGAGCGTTCAGGCCCGAGCCAACGGCAGTACCACCGATGGGCAGCTCACCGAGCCGGTCCAGCCCGGCACGCAGCCGCTCCACGCCGTACCGCACCTGCGCGGCCCACGCGCCCGCCTCCTGGCCCAGCGTGATCGGCACCGCGTCCATCAGGTGGGTACGACCCGACTTGACCACCTCGCTCCACTCCGCGGCACGGCCCTCGATCACCGCAGCGAGTCGCTCCAGCGCCGGGATCGCGTCGGTCAGCACCGCCTCGGTGGCGGCGACGTGGATCGTGGTCGGGAAGGTGTCGTTGGAGGACTGCGAGGCGTTGACGTGGTCGTTCGGGTGGACGTCGCGTCCGAGCGAACGGGTGGCCAGGGTGGCTATCACCTCGTTGGCGTTCATGTTCGAACTGGTTCCCGAACCGGTCTGGAACACGTCGATGGGGAAGTGGTCGTCGTGACGGCCCTCGGCCACCTCGTCGGCCGCGGCGGCGATCGCCTCGGCCATGTCCGCCTCCAGCACGCCCAGTTTGCCGTTGACCCGCGCGGTCGCGGCCTTGAGCAGCCCCAGCGCGCGGATCTGGGCCCGTTCCAGTCCCTGCCCGGAAACGGGGAAGTTGTCCACGGCACGCTGCGTCTGCGCCCGGTACAGGGCCTCGGCGGGCACCTGTACCTCACCCATGGTGTCGTGCTCGGTGCGGTATCGCTGTTCACTCATGCGAAAAGTGTGAACCGTGTCGACCGCGCGGGTCAGTATGGGTTCGGCCACTCGGTGATCGACGCGCGCTGATCGCCCAACAGCGCCCGACCTCGGGCTACGCTGGAAACCGGGTGTTGCCGTCACTGTGCGAGGTGGACATGAGTCGCGACACGCTGTCGGGTGAAGAGGTCTCCGCCGAGGTCGACGTGCTGATCATCGGAGCGGGGCCGACGGGACTCTACGCCGCCTACTACGCCGGGTTTCGCGGCCTGTCGGCCGCCCTGGTGGACTCGTTGCCCGAACCCGGCGGTCAGGTGACGGCCATGTACCCCGAGAAACGGATCCTCGACGTGGCGGGCTTTCCCGAGATCAGGGGACGAGACCTGATCAGCGGACTCGTCGAGCAGGCCGACCGCTACGAGCCCACCTACCTGCTGGGCAGGTACGCCACCGACCTCGCCGTCGACTCGCGGGGCCTGCTCGTCGGGCTGGGGGACGGCAGTGTCGTTCGGGCCGGAGCGATGCTGATCACGGCCGGAATCGGCGAGTTCACCCCCAGGCCGCTGCCCGCCGGTGACGGCTGGCTGGAACGGGGAGTCGTGCATTTCATCCCCGAGATCGCCGCGCACGAGGGCCGCGACGTCGTCGTGGTGGGCGGCGGGGACTCCGCGTTCGACTGGGTACTGGCACTGCACCCGGTCGCCAACAGCGTCACCCTGGTACACCGCCGCGCCAGGTTCCGCGCCCAGAACGGGCTCATCCGAGAAGTGGAGCGTCTCGACGTGCCGCTGATCACCGGCGCCGAGGTGGCCGAGATCCGCGGTGACGAGCACCGGGTCCGGGAGATCGAACTCGAACTGTCCGGAGGGGACACCAAGGTGCTGCGTGCCCAGACCGTGGTGGCCGCGCTGGGATTCACCGCCGAACTCGGGCCCATAGCCGAATGGGAACTCGAACTGGACAAACGTTCCATCAAAGTGGACACCACGATGCGGACGAACCGGGATCGGATCTACGCCGCGGGTGATGTGGCTTCCTACCCGGGCAAGGTCAAGCTCATAGCCACCGGGTTCGGTGAGGCCGCCACCGCCGTGAACAACATCGCGGTGGAACTCGATCCCTCGGTGCGGCTTTTCCCGGGACACTCCACCAACACCGGCTGAAGGCGGAACTGTGGCACGGCTCGGGGGCCGTAGCTGGTCGCTTGGCGGAACCTCCGGCGGCGCCTCGCTCCGGGGAGGCCCGACATCGGGTAGCGACCTACACAACGTCGGGCCTTCCTCGCGAGGCACTCGCCGGAGAACCCGCGGCGGTGCCGATTGCGAGGGTGGTCGGGGTTCGGCCTGCGAGGGTGGTCGGGGTTCGGCCTGCGAGGGTGGTCGGGGTTCGGCCTGCGAGGGTGGTCGGGGTTCGGCCTGCGAGGGTGGTCGGGGTTCGGCCTGCGAGGGTGGTCGGGGTTCGGCCTGCGAGGGTGGTCGGGGTTCGGCCTGCGAGGGTGGTCGGGGTTCGGCTCTGCGTCACAGCGGCGCGGCGATTTCGCGAGAAATCGACGCCGCACTGCCTCGTGCACCGCTCACCCGGCCACCCGCGACGACTCCGACACCGGGCCTCCGGAGCTGCCGCGGGTTCCCGGACTCAGCTGAGGATTCCCGGATTCGATCGGGTTCTCAGGGCAGCAGACCGTGGCGCGCCGTGGGCTCGCCGTTCGTGAAGTCGAGCTCCGAGTACTCGTTGAGCTTGCTCAGCTTGTGCGAGCCCTCGATCAGCCGGACCGTGCCCGACTTGGAACGCATCATCAACGACTGGGTGGTGCAGCGCTGCGCCCGGTAGTGCACCCCGCGCAGCAGCGCCCCGTCGGTGATGCCCGTGGCGCAGAAGAACACGTTGTCGCCGCCCACCAGGTCCGAGGTGGTCAGAATCCGTTCGGGGTCGTGCCCGGCGGCGCGCACCTGTTCCCGCTCGGTGTCGTCCTTCGGCCACAACCGGGCCTGCAACTCGCCGTCCATGCACTTCAGCGCGCACGCGGTGATGATGCCCTCGGGGGTGCCGCCGATTCCCATGAGCATGTCCACCCCGCTGTCCGGACGTGCGGCGGCGATCGCTCCCGCCACGTCGCCGTCCGAGATGAACTGGATCCTGGCGCCCGCCGCACGCACCTCGGAGACCAGCTGCTCGTGCCGAGGACGGTCCAGGATGCACACGGTGACATCGGAGACCTCGATCTGCTTGGCCTTGGCCACCCGACGGATGTTCTCGGCCACGGGGGCACCGATGTCGACCACGTCCGCCGCCTCGGGGCCGACGGCCAGCTTCTCCATGTAGAACACGGCGGAGGGGTCGAACATCGCGTTGCGCTCGGCGACCGCCAGTACCGCCAGGGCGTTCGGCATCCCCTTGCTCAACAGGGTGGTTCCGTCGATCGGGTCGACGGCCACGTCGCACTCGGGCCCGTGGTGGTTGCCCACTTCCTCGCCGTTGAACAGCATCGGGGCCTCGTCCTTCTCGCCCTCGCCGATCACGACCACCCCGCGCATCGCCACGGTCCCGATCAGCTTGCGCATGGCCTCGACGGCGGCCCCGTCCCCCGAGTTCTTGTCGCCACGTCCCACCCAGCGGCCCGCGGCCATCGCGGCTGCCTCGGTCACCCGCACCAGGTCCATCGCCAGGTTGCGGTCGGGAGCCTCGGGATGGCGGGTGGTCTCGTGCGAAGCGGTGCTGGAACTGCTCATGGCGCCTCCCGTGGGCGAGTGCGACTCGCCGTCTCGGTAACTGTCCGATGCCTTGGTCGTCGTCGGTCGTCCGGCCCTGCCTCGTCCCGACGGACGAGCCCGGTCGGGCGGAGTGCTCACCGCCCGTGATCCTGCCGATGAGCGGATCTTCGCAGATCCGTGCCCGTGCCGTTCCGGTGAAGTGGCGCAGGCCACGCGCCCGTTCCGTCGCGCGGACGCGTCGGAACGCGCATCCCGGTGGGTGAGAGCATGCGAGGCGTGGCTGAACAGCGCAACCAGAGCTCGGAGGACAATCGATCCAGTGCTCCGGCGGGAGGACCGCCCCGTGGGCCTCGCGCCATGTTGTTCGCGATGCTGCCGCTGATACTCGTGGTGCTGGGGATAGCCGGATTGAGCGGACGCTGCTCGTTCAGCCCGCTGGGGCCATCGCTGGACTCCTCGACGGCCCCCACCATCAACGCCTCCGAGGAACTCGACTCCGCGGCTCGTCGGGTCGACTTCCAGGTGCTGCGTCCCGAGCTGCCCGAGGGCTGGCGTGCGAACTCCGCGGACGTGCGGCAGGTGGCCCCGGACAGCACCGCCGTGCAGGTGGGTTGGCTGACCGGTCGAACCCACTACGTGCGGTTGTCGCAGTCACCGGCCTCGGAGGCCGAACTGGTCTCCTTCGAGACCGAACAGCGGCCCAGGGCGTTGGGAACCGTCGACGTGGCAGATCGCAAGTGGGTGATCTACCGGAGCATCCGTTCGGAACGGGCGTGGGTCAGCGAGCGTGACGACGTGCGACTGCTGATCACCGGCAACGGGGACGAGCGGGAGTTCCGTACGATGGCCAGGGCCGTCTCGCGGGCTTCCGTGGTGGAAGCCGGGCGGTAACGCGGCCGGGCTCACTGGCCGGTTTCCGCTTGTTCCTCGTGCTGTTCCACCGCTGCCAGGGCCTGGTCCACACGCTGCCGCGCACCGGCCAGATGGCGTTCGCAGACCTTGGCCAGCGCCTCCCCACGCTCCCACAGCGCGAGGGAGTCCTCCAGGGAGAGCCCGCCCGCTTCGAGCCGTTTGACCACCTCGGCCAGTTCGTCGCGAGCTCGTTCATAACCCAGTCCGGCGACGTCCGGATGGTCGGATTCGGGATCGATTCCGTGCTCGGAAGCGTTCTCGGGGGCCGTCCCCGCGCTCTCGTCGGGACTTTCCGGTTCGCTGCTGGTCACTGCGTGGCTCTTTCCAAGTTCTGCTGTACCGACATGACCGCCTCGGCGATGGCCTGGTCGTAGCCCACGAAGGCCTCGGCGAACTCCTCGCCGTCACCCTCGCGCACCGCGTCGTTGATGCGTAGTTGTGCCGAGGCGACCCTACGCCGGTACCCCACCCCGCGCTCCGACCACCACCGGTCGCCCACGTACCGTGAGGTCGCTTCCGCGAGCGCGCTGAGCTGCGTCGGCAACGCGCGTCGCTCCGGAGGGTGACAACCGCCGAGCAGCGCCGCCCAGCAGCCCGCCGCCACCGTGTCCGTTTCCTCCGCTCGACTCCGGACCACGCGGGCATCACCCACGGCGGGTGTGCCCGGAGCCGTGGCCGCCGAAGTGGTGACGGCGACGGTGAGGGGGAGGAAGGTGGGCTCTCGCCCGTGATTCAGCACCACGACCTCCATGTGCGCTTTCAACTGCCGGAAACCTCGTCATCGCGGTTCACGCCGCGCGAGAGGTCCCGCGCGGGACCTCTCGCGGCGGGCGCGTGCCGTCGGATTCCGGTGCGGTCGGCTACTCGTCCTCGGTCACGACGGCATGTACGGTGCCGTCCTCCAGACGGATCCGCAGGGGCGTTCCGGGGCGAACCTGCTCCGCCGAACGCAAGATGGACGAATCCGGACCGTCGGCGCGTTGCACGATCGCGTAACCGCGAGCAAGCGTGGCTGCCGGACCCAGCGCCGTCAAGCGTGACCTCGTCGCGGCGAGCTCCTGTCCCTCCCCGGTGATCACCGTCAGCATCGCGCGCCTGCCACGTTGGCGCAGCGCGTCCACCTCTTCGCCCCTGCGCCGCAGCGGACCTTTCGGATCCGCGAGCGACGGCCTGCTGCGCAGCGAATTCAGCAGTCCCTGCTCGCGCTCCACCCAACCGCGCAGTGCCCGTCTGGCGCGGTCGGTGAGCTGTCCGATACGTCTGGTCTCCTCGGCGACGTCGGGTACCACCCGCTTGCCCGCGCCCGTGGGTGTGGAGCTGCGCACATCCGCGACGTGATCCAGCAGCGGGGAGTCCGGTTCGTGCCCTATCGCGCTCACCACGGGGGTGGTGCACGTGGCGACCGCGCGGCACAGCGTCTCGTCCGAGAACGGCAGCAGGTCCTCCACGCTGCCGCCGCCACGCGCCAGCACTATCACCTCGACGTCCGGGTCGCGGTCGAGCTCGGAAAGCGCCTCCAGGATCTGGGGCACCGCGGTGGAACCCTGCACGGCCACGTTGCGCACCGCGAAGTCCACGGCGGGCCAGCGCAACCGGGCGTTGCTGATCACGTCGTGTTCGGCGGCCGAGCCGCGTCCGGTGATCAGCCCCACACGTCCGGGCAGCAGCGGTGGGGAACGTTTCCGGGCGGTCTCGAACAGTCCCTCGGCCGCCAGCAGCTTGCGGAGCCGCTCGATACGTGCCAGCAACTCGCCGACACCGACCGTGCGGATCTCGTCCACCCGCAGGCTCAGGGTTCCCCTGCCCACGTAGAACGAGGGCTTACCGTGCACCACCACCCTGCTGCCGTCGGTCAGCGGTGGGTCCATGCCCTGCAGCAGCGTGTTCGGGCAGGTCAGCGTCAGCGACACGTCGGCGGAGGGGTCGCGCAGGGTCAGGAACGCGGTGGTGGCCTTGGGACGTGCGGAGATCTGGGTGAGTTGGCCCTCCACCCAGATGTTTCCCAACCGGTTGATCCACTCCGCTATCTTGCGGGAGACGGTACGAACCGGCCAGGGGTTTTCGGCGCTGGTGGCGGAACTCAGCGGACTCGCTCCTTCGGACGACGACTCGGGTTGGGCCGGACTTTCCCGGTCGCGGGCGCACGTGCCGGCACGACCGGCCGTGATCGGCTCGACGGTCGTGCTCCCGACCGGGTGCTGGTCGGGGTGCCCGCGATCGGTCAGCTGTCGCGCTCGGCGGCGCGTACGTTGTTCAGCCGGTTGAACAGCATCTGCAGGAAGTCCGGGCGCCGGGAGTGCGCCCGTTCGTGCTCCAGCAGCCGCACCAGGTCCGACTCGGAGAGCCCGCGTAACTTCCCCCGCAGCTGCGGCAGGGTCATCTCCTCGTAGCCGGGCAGCAGATCCGAGACGTCCTCCGGGACCCGCTCGCTCGACCACTCGCGTTCCGGGGGCGGCTGCGCCACGAAGCGGTCGGCCTCGTCACGGCTCGTCCCCGCCCGCCGGGCGGTCCCTTCCCGGCTCGAGGTGGTGAACGACTCGTCCTCGTCGAACGTCGCCCACTCGGGGTGCTGTTCGGTCTGCCGCGCATTGGCGAGCAGGTCGTCTCCCTTGATCGCCAGTTCCGTGATGTGCTGCTGCACCCGCATGCTCAGCTGCAGTGCCTGACTGGTGACGGTGACGGGCAGACCGATCAGGTGGTCGGGCAGCCTGCGGGTCTGTTCGACCACCGTGCCCGCCAGTCCCGCTGCCACCCGAATCGGCAAAGGAAACGATCGCATACCGTCAAGCTTGCCCCACGAGCGTGGCCCTCGTCATCACGTGGCGGAGTGGTGCCGCGCACCGCGCGTTCCGGTGAGCGGCCTCGTCGCGCCGTCGAGCACCGTTCGCGTGGTCACGGGTGTCGCAGCGCGTCCGGGTCACCTCGTCGCCGGAATCGTCGCCTCGTCGGGACGGTGCTGGCTGCTGACCGTTCCGCGTCGCATCCGTACCCTGTGCGGTATGAGCACCTCGCCGCAGGCTTCCGACTCCGGACAGGATACGACAGCCACCGACTCCGCCCCGTCGGGCAAACGCGTTCTGCTGGCCAAACCACGTGGCTACTGCGCGGGAGTCGATCGCGCCGTGGACACGGTGGAACGCGTGCTGGAGAAGTACGGGGCACCCGTCTACGTCCGCAAGGAGATCGTGCACAACCAGCACGTGGTGGGGAACCTGCGTGACCGCGGTGTCGTGTTCGTCGAGGACACCGAGGAGGTCCCGGAGGGATCGCTGCTGGTCTTCTCGGCACACGGCGTTTCCCCCGCGGTTCGCGAGGCCGCGACCCGACGCAACCTGCGCACCATCGACGCCACCTGCCCGCTGGTCACCAAGGTGCACAAGGAGGTGAACCGGTTCGCCCGAGAGGATTACGACATCCTGCTCATCGGGCACGAGGGCCACGAGGAGGTCGAGGGAACCTCGGGTGAGGCCCCGGAGAACGTCCAGCTGGTGGACAAGCCGGAGGACGTCGACCAGGTCGAGGTGCGCGACCCCTCGCGGGTCGTCTGGCTCTCCCAGACCACCCTGAGCGTGGACGAGACGATGGAGCGGGTGAACCAGCTGCAGGACAAGTACCCCGAGATGCAGGCCCCGCCCAGCGACGACATCTGCTACGCCACCTCGAACCGCCAGGTCGCGGTCAAGGCGATGGCCGAGGAGTGCGACCTCGTGCTGGTGGTCGGTTCGCAGAACTCCTCGAACTCCAAGCGCCTGGTGGAGGTCGCGCTGCACGCGGGAGCCACCGACTCCCACCTGATCGACTACGCCAGCGACATCGACGAGTCCTGGCTGGAGGGGGTCGACACCGTCGGTGTCACCAGCGGGGCCTCGGTGCCGGACGTGCTGGTCTTCCAGGTGCTGGACTACCTGCGGGAACGTGGCTGGGGTGAGGTCGAGGAGGTCACCACGGCCAACGAGAAGGTCTCGTTCGCGTTGCCCCGCGAGCTGCGTAAGGACCTGGACGAGAACCCGAACAGTCCGCAGAGCGTGCGCTGAGCGAGCCGGTTCGGCCGGCTGGTTCTCGGCCGGCTGGTTTTCGGGCTGTGGGCTTTCGGACAGCGGGGCGTCGCGTCCGGTTCGGACGGTCCATCGCCGAGCCGTGTTCCGGTCCGGGAGTGGTTCCGCGACCACTCCCGGCGTGATCGCGAGCGCCCGAGCGGTTCCACCGAGCGAGCGACCCGGCCGGAAGACCTCGATCAGCCCTCGTCCCGTCGGGGACGCCGCGGCCTGCCCGGCGGTTCGGTCCGCCCCCGCCGCTGCGTCGAGCCGCCAGAGGAGCCCCCTTCACGCGGGGTGCGTTTCGCGTTGCCCCTGCCCGGGGGTGCCGGACGCCTGTCCTGGTTCGGCGCGGAGCTCTCGGACGGTTCGCCGCCCCGTTGTCCGCGTCCTGACCGCTGGTCGTCCCGTCCGTTCGGTGGGGTCCCGCCGTCCCGTTCGCGTCTGCCGGAACCACGGGGCGCTTCGCCGTCGGCTCGCTCCGGTGGCCGCTCGGAGCGATTCCTCGGTCCGGAACCGCGTCCGGGGGGAGTTCCGCGTCGGTCCGAGGACTCGGGGGATTCCGAGCGCTGCTCGCGTTGTCCGGAGCGTGGTGACTTCCGCCGGGCCGCTCGGTCGTCCGCGTCCTCGGGAGCCGCGGTCGCCGTACCGGCTCTGCCACGGTTCGACGTGCTGTCGCGGCCCTCGCCGGGACCGCCACGGGAGGCCCGTTCGGACCCGCTGCCCCTGGAACCGCGTCCGTCGCCGTCGCTCCGTTCGCCGCGAGCCGACTCGGCCGTCGTGTCCCCGCCGCGCCGCTTCCACGGCTGTAGTACGAATATCCGCAACAGTCCGCCGAGTATCGCCACCGCCGTCGTCGCCGCCATCGCCGGGAAGCTGTTGATCAACGGTGTGGCCAGCGAGAGCATTACCTGGCGAAGGCCGTCACCCGCGTTGAAACCGATCCCCATGGCCCAGACCACGCTCGGGATGACGATCGCCACGACCAGCGGTGGTTGCACCATCGGGCCGAACAGGCTGCCGCGCTGAACCAGCATGACCGCGAGCAGGGCGCCCACGATGCAGCCCGACGTGAAAACGAAACCGGGGCCCGACCAGATCAACGTGTCGATCACGGCACACAAGGCGGCCAGCACCAGCGGCAGCAGAAACGCCGCCCACCACGGGATGCCGCGGGTGGTTCCGAAAGCCGACCGTTGTGCCAACTGTCCGGAACGACTTTCGGGGCTGTGGATGTTGCGCTCGGATGTCGCGGTCACGCTTGTCACCGTAACGGTCCAGTGCGGTCACAACGACACGTCCACGATCCCGGTGGCTCGTTCCTCGGCGGCGAGCGGCTCTCTCACTCGATGGCGGTAGTCCCGTGACCTGTCCGTTATCGCCACCGAATCGGGTGATAGACGCGGGCGGAGCGCGCGGCCCTCGGTCACATCGTGTGATGCTTGACACAACACACGGGTGAGCGGGCGGGGCGAAGCGACCGGTTATCCGCTCGTGTTCCGCAGGGGGTGACGCAATGGACGCCGCACCACCGCTGGTGGAGCTACGGGCGATCACGAAACGGTTCGGTGGTGTGCTGGCCTGTTCGGGCGTGGACCTGACCGTGCGGGCCGGTGAGGTTCACGCGCTGCTCGGCGAGAACGGTGCGGGCAAGTCCACCCTCATGCGGGTGCTGTCCGGCGATGTCACCGGCCATTCCGGCGAGATCCGCATCGCCGGGAAACCCCGCGTTTTCCGCGGGCCGATCGACGCGCAACGTGCCGGGGTCGCCATGATCCAGCAGGAGCTGGATCTGGTGCCCGCGCTGTCGGTCGCCGAGAACCTCCACCTCGGACGCGAGCCCCGCACCGCACGCGGCACTGTGGACCGTTCCCGGATGAACGTGCGGACCCGTGAACCGCTGCGGCGCATCGGGGTGGATCTCGACCCGCGCAGCCCCGTGGGACGACTCCGCATCGGTGAGCAGCAGCTGGTCACCGTCGCCCGCGCGCTGGCCCGGAACGCCGCGGTGCTGATCATGGACGAGCCGACCTCGGCGCTGTCCGGAATCGAGGTGGACAGGCTGTTCGCGGTGATCGCCGAACTGCGCCGCGACGGCACCGGGATCGTCTACATCTCCCACCGGATGGACGAGATCGGCGAGGTCGCCGACCGCGCCACCGTCCTGCGCGACGGCGGGGTGGCCGCCGAGTTCGACGCGCGCAGCGTCACAGCCGAGCAGGCAGCCGACGCCATGATCGGCGACGACTTCGCCACCGCCTTCACAGCGACTCGGCGGAGCCCGGGCGGGGAACTGCTCGCGCTGTCCCGCTTCGCGGTGCGCACCCGCGGGCGCGACGACGGCAGGAGGAATCCCGCGGGTGTGGACCTGTCGGTGCACCGTGGCGAGATCGTGGGGCTGTGCGGATTGCTCGGTTCGGGACGCACCGAACTCCTCGAAGCGCTCTACGGGCTCGGGCCGAGCGCCGAATGGCGCGGTGAGGTGCGGTTGCACGCTTCCCAGTACCGACCGCGCGGCCCCCGGCAGGCGCTGCGTTCCGGAGTCGCGTTCGTGCCCGAGGACCGCGCGGGCAGTGGTCTGGTCACCGAACACTCCGTGACCGCCAACACGGTGTTGTCCGTGCTGGCCCGGCTCGGCAGGCTCGGGCTGGTCGCCAGGAGTCGGGAGAACTCGACCGCGCGACGGAGCGCTCGACGTCTCGGGATCAAGCTCGGCTCCACATCCGATCCCGTGGGCACGCTCTCCGGCGGCAATCAGCAGAAGGTCGTGTTCGGACGAATGCTGCTGACCGAGCCCGCGCTGCTGCTGTTGGACGATCCCACGAGGGGGGTCGACGTGGCGGCCAAGGTCGAGATCTACCGGTTGCTGGACGAGATCGCCGGACAGGGCATCGGGGTGTTGCTCGCCTCCTCGGAGCTCGCCGAACTTCTCGACGTGTGTTCCCGCGTCGTGGTGCTGCGGGACGGCGGATCCGTCGCCGAGTTCGACAGCTCGCGAACCAGCCGGGCCGAGCTACTGGCGGCCGCGATGGGAAATCGGAGTGACGCGGCGGAGCCGGCGGTGGCTTCCACCGGGGGTGGGAGATGAGCTCGCGCGCCACCGACGACGAGCCCACCGACTCCGCGTCCACCTCCACCGGGGGATCCGCTCCGGACACCACCACCCCGGAGACCGCGGCCGGGACCTCGACGAGCGGGGACCGGTCGTCCGGAGCTCGGCCGAGCGAAACTCGACAAGCGGGGCGGAGCGGTTCGGGTGGCGTCGAGGCGCTGCTGCGGTTCCAGAGCCTGTTCGGCCTCCTGCTCGTCTTCCTGGCCTCGGTGGTGTTCTCGCCGCGCGGCGACGACGGCGAGATCATCTTCCTGACCAGCGAGAACCTGTTCAACCTCGTACGGGCGATCTCCGAGATAGGCATCATCGCGATCGGCCTCACCTTCGTCATCCTCGTCGGCGGCATCGACCTGTCGGTGGGATCGCTGCTCGGGCTGGCGGCGGTGGGCTCGGCCGTATTGCTGACCGAGGACGACTTCGGGGTGCTCGCCGCGGTCTCGGTGGTGCTGCTCGCCGGGCTGGTGTTCGGCCTGCTGCAGGGGATGGCGGTGGCGCTGCCTCGGGTGCAGGCGTTCATCGTCACGCTCGCGGGGCTGCAGATCGCCAGGGGACTGGCGCGCCTGTGGTCCGGTGGACAGACCGTGCCGATCACCTACGGTTCCGGTGCGGGGCAGGCACCGCTGTCGTTCTCGTTGCTGGGGGAGCGGACCTTCGACGGCATCGTGCCCGTCCCGGCGCTGATCTTCGCGGTCCTCGCGGTCCTCGCGGTGGCGTTCCTCCGGGGCAGCGCCTTCTCCCGCCACCTCTACGCCATCGGCGGCAACGAGAAGGCGGCCAGGACCTCGGGAGTCCCGGTCAACCGGGTCAAGATCATCGCGTTCGGGATCTGCGGACTGTGCGCGGCCCTGGCGGGCATCGTGCACGCCGGTCAGCTCAACACCGGCAGCCCCAACGCCGGGATCTCCTACGAGTTGGACGGGATCGCCGCCGTGGTAGTGGGTGGGACGAGCCTGGCGGGCGGTCGCGGATCGATGATGGGCACGATAGCCGGCGCGTTGCTGCTGGGAGTGCTCAACAACATCCTCGCGCTCAACACGGTGGACACCGACCTGCAGTTGGTCATCAAGGGTCTCGTGATCGTGGCTGCCGCCGCCGCGCAGCGGCTGTGGCCCTCCCGGTAGTGGAAATCCGGTAGTGGAAAAGGAGCCCGGATGAGTTCTCGGACGCGATCGATGTTCGCGGCTGTCTGCGCGGTCGCGCTGCTCGGTGCCGGATGCGGGACCACGAGCACGAACGCGGGTGCGGCCGGTGGGGGACCGGATCCGGCGGAGGTCTGCGGTGGGCCGGGCGAGGAGTACACCATCGGCGTCAGCCAGGCCAACGTCGCCGAGCCCTACCGGGTGCGGATGAACGCCGACATCAGGCGTGCCGCCGCCGAGGTCGAGCAGTTCGACGAGGTGCAGTTCCTCGACGCCGCGCAGGACAACTCCAGGCAGGTCAGCCAGATCCGGACCCTGATCACCAAGCGGGTGGACCTGCTGATCGTCAGCCCCAACGAGGCGGCCCCGCTTACCGGGGTGGTCGGCAGGGCCTACAACAGCGGCATCCCGGTGATCCTGCTGGACCGCAAGGTCAACGGCGATTCCTACTCCACGTTCATCGGCGCCGACAACGAGAGGATCGGCCGAAAGGCGGGCGAGTACCTCGCCGAGCACCTGCTGCCCGAGGGCGGCGAAATCGTCGAACTGCGCGGCCTGTCCGGCTCCACGCCCGCGGCCGAACGTGGCAGGGGCTTCCGCGCCGGGATCGAGGGGTCGGGAATCGAGATCATCGCCACCGCGGACGGGCAGTGGTTGCGTGCCGAGGCCCGATCGAAGATGGCGGCGATGCTCAAGGCCCACCCCCGCATCGACGCGGTTTACGGGCACAACGATCCCATGGCCGAGGGCGCCCACCTCGCCGCGCGGACGGCAGGACGGGCCGAAGGGACGAAGTTCGTCGGCATCGACGGGCTCCCCACACCCTCCGGTGGGATCAAGGCGGTGCGGCAGGGGCGGTTGTCGGCGACGTTCGTCTACCCCACCGGGGGTGCGGAGGCGATAACCGCCGCGAAGCGGATACTGATCGACTGCGAGTCGGTCCCCCGGAAGCGGACCCTGCCGACACAGCTGGTCACCCGGGAGAACGCCGCCGAGGTGTATCGCCGGTTGAATTCCCGGTGACGAATCCGGAGGTGACGAATCCGGCGGAGAGCATCGGTGATCCGATGTCGCCGAACATCGCGGAAATGTGAAGATCTCTGGTTTTTCGCTGTGTTTCCCGTAGCGTCGATTCCCCCGAACGAACGATGTGGATTTCGGTGCGGAATCGACCGCGATCGTACGACAATTCTCGGGAAGTGGATCGACCCCGGTGCGGCTTTCCGCAGCGTGGTCGCGGATTCCTATCCGGGAGGCGAACACGATGGCCGTGGGAACAAGCGCGGGAATCCGGTCCGGGCCCGCCGCTCGCGGGCGCGCGGCGCGCGTTCTCGTCGTGTTCGTGCTGGTTCTCGGCACCCTCGGGGCCACCACCGGCGACTCCACCTCGGAACGCGTCCGTGCCGAGGAACCCGGCACACCGGCCGGATCGGGTGACGGCCGCACGGTCGGTTGGGAGACCTACCGCTCGCTGGACGAGCTGGGCGGGCTCCGACACGGTGGCAACAGCAAGCAGTTCTCCAGCTTCGCCAGGAGCGGCAGCAACGACGACGGTTTCAACGGAACCCACTCGTGCCTGCGCACCACCGAGCGCGGCTGCGTCATCGCGGAGCACACCGGGTCGGGGGAGATCACCTCGATCTGGTTCACCCGTGATCCCTGGGGCGATGTCACCGCCACCGGCGACATCCACATCCGACTGGACGGCCGGACCGTGCTGGACGCCCCGCTCGCCGACGTCGTGGCGGGTGAACTGGGGCCACCGTTCGTCTGGCCCCTGGTCGGCGACGCGCGCGACACCTCCGGTGGCGCGGTCGTCAAGGTCCCGATGCCCTACCGGGAGTCCATGCGGATCACCGTGGACGAGAACCCGTACTTCTACCACGTCGACTACCGCTCGTTCGCCGACGCGGACGGCGTCACCACCTTCGACCCGCGTGACCCGGCCCTGGACGTGGTCCGGCGGCTGCGTCGGTTCGGGGTGGCCGATCCCAAACCGGACGCGCCCACGATCGCGGAACGGCGCTCCCGGTTCTCGCTGCGCCCCGGCGAGTCCACCACGCTGAAACCGATCCGCGGACCGGCGATGATCGACGAACTTCGGCTCCGCCTCCCCGGTGTCGTGGCGGCGCCGCGCGTGATCGACGACGGGCGCGCGTTCGGCGCGGGCGGATCCAGCTCCTTCGACGCGCGCATCGCACCCGGCAACGACGGGGTCCGGATAACCCGCCGCTACGACGCCAACGTCGGAGGCCAGGTGGCGCGAGTGCTCGTCGGTGACGAACGCGTCGGCACCTGGAACAGCGGCCCGGCGCGGCAGGGGGAGTGGGGACGCGAGCGGGTCACCGTGCCCGCCCCGCTGACCCGGGGCAGGACCGAGCTGCGCGTCACCAACGAGTTCCGGTCCGCCGAGGTGGACATCAACGAGTTCCGCTACGAAGTGCACAGCAGGGTGGACGGTGACTGGATCCGCACCGACGTCCTCGACGTGGGACCGGCCAATCCCGGTGACGAGGCGGCGCACGACTACCGGATCGACAACCAGGTCTTCCAGCGGCGCAAACTGGTGGCCCACCTGCCGCACGAGCGTGCGCGGGTCGAGAAGTCCGACGCGGTGCTGCGCGACGTGCGGCTGCGGATCACCTTCGACGGACGCACCACCGTCGACGCCCCGATCGGGGAGTTCTTCGGCTCCGGGCTCGGCGAGTACGACGTGCGCAGACTTATGAGCTCCATCGACGCCGGGGAGGGTTGGTACACCTCCTGGTGGCCCATGCCGTTCGCGCGACGAGCCGAGATCGAGCTGGTCAACGAGGGGTCGGTGCCGATCCGCCGTGCGGTGCTCGAAGCGACCGCCGCCCCTTCGGCGGGTGCGGGGCCGGGGACCGGTTCGGGCCACTTCCACGCCACGCACCGCCAGGGCCTCACCGAGCCCGGCAAGGACTGGAAGTTCCTGTCCACCTCGGGCAGCGGCACGTTCTACGGCGTGACGCACACCATGCGCGGCAGGATTCCCCCCGGCATGGCGCGCACTCCCCAGGGGCCGCGTTCCTCGGCCTCCCCACGTGCCAACCAGCGCAACTACCTGGAGGGCGACGAGCGGTTCTACGTGGACGGCTCGGCCAGCCCGGCCTGGTACGGCACCGGAACGGAGGACTTCTACGAGTCGGGCTGGTACTTCCGGGGCGGCACCACCTTCGCCATGCCGCTGGCGGGCAATCCCGCTTACGAGTACTCCGGTGACGGGTGCCGTTACGACTGCACCGGGACGTACCGGCTGCTCGTGTCCGACGCGGTGTCGTTCGACAGCGAAATCGTGGCCGGTATCGAACACGGACCGGCCAACAACGAGCCGGCGCGCTACAGCTCCACCGCCTACTGGTACGGCAACCCGGTCTCCACCATGCGGCGCACCGACCGGATCGACCTGGGCGACCGGTTCAGCAGACTGGCGCACGACTACAACGCCCTCGGCGAGTCGCGTCGGGAGCTCACCGCCACCTTCGAGGGCAGGCGCGATCCGGGCCCGTACCGGTACACGACCACCTCGACCACGGGTGAGATCGGGTTCCGGGTGCGGATCGATCCGGACAACTCCGGAGTGCGGCTCCGCAGACTCGCCGACCAGCGCAGCAGCCATCAGCGGGTTCGTGTGCTGGTCAACGGTCGGGACGCCGGTATCTGGTCGCAGCCGTTGGGCAACAGCGCGCACCGGTGGCTGGAGGACGGTTTCGACATCCCGGCCGAGCTCACCCGAGACCGGAACACGCTGCGAGTGCGGCTGCTGCCCGCGGACGACGCGCCGCCCTGGTCGGCGGTGCGCTACACCGCGTTCTCCTACCGGACGGCGGGAGAATAGCGCCCAACCGCTCGTTGGTGGGACTTCGGCACCGCGGCGCCGAGGGAGCGGCGATTTCGCGAGAAATTGACGCTCCCGGGGCCGCACCGCTCCCCGTCTGGGCGATTTCGTGGGAAATTGACGCCGAACACCGACGGGAGATCCGAACAGCCGAGGGTTCGCCGTGGTTTCGCGACGGCTGCGGGAAGTGGGAGCGATGTCCGAAGAGGTACTGCTGGGAATCGACATCGGCACGTCCAGCTCCAAGGGTGTCCTGACCACCACCAGCGGTAAGATCCTGGCCAGGGCCGAGCGCGCACACGCCACGAGCCGCCCGTCACCGGGGCGGGTCGAGCACGACGCCGAGGCGATCTGGTGGCACGACTTCCGGGAGCTGGTGGCCGAGTTGTTGCCCGCCGCCGAGCGGCGCGGGATCGCCGGGCTCGGGGTCAGCGGTATCGGGCCGACACTGCTGCCCGCGGACGAGGAGGGCAACCCGCTGCGGCCCGCGATCCTGTACGGCGTGGACACCAGGGCCACCGCCGAGATCGCGGAACTGAATGCCGAGCTCGGCCCCGAGGAGATACCGCGGCACAGCGGTTCGGCACTGAGCAGCCAGGCGGTCGGCCCCAAGATCCGCTGGCTGGTCAACAACGAACCCGAGACCTACCGTCGCACCGCGAAACTGCTGATGTGCGGCTCCTACCTGGTGCACCGCCTCACCGGTCGCTACGTGCTCGACCACCACTCGGCCAGCCAGTGCGATCCGATCTACGATCTTCACCGGAAACGCTGGGCCCCCGAGTGGTCCGACGCGGTGGCACCCGGGCTCGAACTGCCCGAACTGGCCTGGCCCACCGAAACGGCGGGCAGGGTCCACGCCCGCGCCGCCGCCGAGACCGGACTACCGGAGGGGCTGCCGGTCACGGTGGGCACCGTGGACGCCTGGGCGGAGGCGTGCAGCGTCGGTGTGCGCGATCCCGGCGACGTGATGCTGATGTACGGCACCACCATGTTCTTCGTGCGGGTCGTGGAACGGCTCCGGGCCCATCCGGTGCTGTGGGGCACTCGCGGTGTTCATCCGGACACCTATACCCAGGCCGCCGGGATGGCCACTTCCGGCGCGGTGACCGACTGGCTGCGCGGTCTGTTCGACGGGGAGTTCTCCGAGCTGGTCACCGCCGCTTCCGAGGTTCCCGCCGGAAGCCGCGGGCTGCTGCTGTTGCCCTACTTCGCCGGTGAGCGCACCCCCGTGTTCGACCCGGACGCGCGGGGCATGCTGTTCGGCCTGACCACCGAGCACGGCCGGGCCGAGCTCTACCGCGGTGCCCTGGAGGGAATCGCCTACGGAGTGCGGCACAACCTCGCCGAGATGCGCGGTTCGGACACCGCGACCGAACGACTCGTGGCGGTGGGCGGTGGCACCACGGGCGGGCTGTGGACCCGCATCGTCTCCGACGTGACCGGCTGCACCCAGCTGATCCCGGCGGAGACGGTGGGTGCCTGCTACGGCGACGCGCTGCTGGCCGGGTTGGCCACCGGCACGGCGGTTGCCCCGGACGAGTGGAATCCGGTGGTCGACCGGGTCGAGCCGGACCCGGCCAACACCGAGCGCTACGACGCCTTCTACCGCCACTACCGCACGCTCTACGAGAGCACCGCCGAGACGGCGCACTTCCTCGCCGAACAGCAGCGGATCGCCACCGCGGATCCGGCCTGATCCCGCCACGGGCGGCGCGGCGGGACCGCCGTGCGGTGTTCCCACAGGACCGAAGCGTTGGACAGCCGCCGCGTCCGGTCATTCCGCCGCGCCGTCGCCCGTCCCGTTCCGGGAAGCCACCCTGTCGGTGCGACCCGCCTCGTCCCCGGAACCGGACGACCCTTCCGAACCGGCCAACTCCGCCGAACCCGACGGTCCATCGGAACCGGCCAGTCCTTCCGAGGTCCGACGCACCTCGGCCACCCCGGTGGCGTCGTTCAGCTCGGCCAGCGGCAGCACCGCCCCCCGGAAGTGCTCCAGCGCGTCGAGCTCCCTGCGGCGTGCCGAGACGAACCGCTGCAGGTGAGTGCCGGACAGGTTGACCGCCTCCACCGCCGAGGCCGCGGCCCGCTGCGCCTCCACCGCCTGGGCGCGGATCCGCTCGATGTCGGCGGCGATGGTGCGTTCGGTCGCCGCGAACAGCGCGGCCGAGGCCAGCACCCCGAACCCGGTGGGTCCACACAGGAACACCCGCTTCTCCAGCAGCCACCCCAGCAGCGTCGGGTCGCTGTCCAGCGCCGAGACCACCGCCGCGTCGGAGGGAACGAACATGATCGCGCCGTAGATCGCGTCGGCCCAACGCTGGTAGTCCCTACCCGCTAGCTCCTTGGCGCGGGCGCGGATGTTGCGGGCGTGCACCCGCAGCGCCTCGTCGCGTTCCGCCGGATCGTCGGTTTCCATCGCCTCGGCCCACGCGGCGAAACTGGCCTTGGCATCCACCGGGACGCGCCGGTCCCCGCCCACGTTGAGCACCAGGTCCGGCCGGGCGGCACCACCACCCGCCAGGTCGGTCTGCTGGGTGAAGTGAACCCCTTCCCGGAGTCCCAGTGCCCGGGTGGTTCGTACCAGGGCCTGTTCACCCAACTCGCCGCGTCCGGTGCTGGAGGCGAAGGTCACCTCGTAGCGCCGCAGCGCCGCCTCGTGCCGCGAGGCGCGCTCCCGCTCCGCCTCCAGCATCCGCAGCGCCTCCTCCGCCCGCCGTGCGGAATCCTCGGCCCTGCGGGCGGAATCGCCGTACAACCGCCAGATCACCAGCAGCGCGGCCGCGAACAGCAGCACCATCACCACCAGCAGACCCCCGAGCATCGCTGACCCCACGAGCACTCCTCTCGTCCGTCGGTCGTCGAACGGATCATCGCCGACGAGGGGGAGCCGCGTCCCGTCCCCGTCCGCGACACGCCCCCACTCGCGGCACACCGCTGTCTCCCGTGACACAGCACTGCCGCCCGCCGCGCATCGCCGCCGCCCGCGCCACACCACTGCCGACGGGGTGATCGAACCGCCGCGGTGTGTCGATAGCGTGCGGCCATGCGCCTGCTGCACACCTCGGACTGGCACATCGGTCGCACGTTCCACGGCCACGACCTGCTCGACGACCAGCGGCGGGTGCTCTCCGAGCTGGCCGAGATCGTCCGTGCCGAGAACGTGGACGTGGTGGTGATCTCCGGGGACCTCTACGACCGCTCGGTGCCTTCCGGCGAGGCGGTGCAGACCTGCGTCGACGTGCTCGAACAGCTCCGCCGGACCGGCGCGCGGCTGGTCGTCACGTCGGGCAACCACGACTCCCCGCAGCGGGTCGGCGCGTTCGCCGGATTCGCGGCAGCCGGCGGGCTGCACCTGCACACCCGCGTAGCCACCCTGCACGAGCCCACCGTGCTCTCCGACGAGCACGGGCCGGTGGCCTTCTACGGCATCCCCTACCTCGAACCCGACCCGGCTCGGCAGGTGCTGCGCACCAGCACGGCACCCGGCGCGGCAGAGGACGTCGAGCGCGGTCACCCCGCTGTGCTGGGTGAGGCGATGAACCGGGTTCGGGGCGAACTGGACAGCCGCGATCCCGGCACCAGGTCCGTGGTGCTGGCACACGCCTTCGTCACCGGTGGCGGCAGCAGTGACTCCGAACGCAACATCGCCGTCGGCGGGGTGGATCAGGTGCCAGCCGACGTGTTCGCCGGGGTCGACTACGTGGCGCTCGGGCATCTGCACGGTTGCCAGCGGATCACCGAGCGGGTGCGGTACTCGGGCAGCCCGATGGCCTACTCGTTCTCCGAGACGCGGCAGCGCAAATCGGTGTGGCTGGTCGAGCTGGACTCCGAGGGACTGTCCGAAACACGCCGGATCGAGCTGCCCGTTCCCCGCGAACTGGCCACGGTGTCCGGAACTCTCGAACAGCTGCTGCACGACCCCGAGTACGAATCCGCCACGGACTGCTACGTTTCGGCCACGGTCACCGACGAGGCCCGGCCGGTCGACGGGATGCGCAGGCTGCAGCAGCGGTTCCCCCACGCCGTGCACATGGAGTGGGAACCGGCGGGCGGCAGGGCCCGTGCCTCGCTGCGCTACTCGGAGGCGGTGCGTGACCGCGACGAGCCGCGGCTGCTGCGGGACTTCGTCGCCAATTGCCGGGGAGCGGAACCGTCCGACTCGGAGGGTGAGTTGTTGGATCGGGCACTGTCCGAAGTGAACACAGCGGAGGTGCGGCGGTGAGACTGCACCACCTGGAGCTGTCGGCCTTCGGTCCGTTCCGGGACCGGCAGCGGATCGACTTCGACGAGCTCGGCGCCGACGGGCTGTTCCTGCTGCACGGTGACACCGGGGCGGGAAAGACCACCGTGCTCGATGCCGTCACCTTCGCGCTGTACGGCCAGGTGCCCGGTGTCCGGCACCAGGCCAAGGCGCTGCGCTGCGACACGGCGCCGCCGGAGACACCCACCCGGGTCTCGCTGGAACTGACCGTGCAGGGCTGTCGGATGCGCGTGGAGCGCAACCCGGAGTACCAACGGCCCAAGAAAAGGGGCGAGGGCACCACCACGGAGAACGCGAAGGCCACGCTGACCTGGCTCGACGAACCTCCCGAGGGTGAGCCTACCGAGGGGGTCACCCGCCCCAACGACGTCGGTCCGACCGTGGAACGACTGCTGGGGATGGACGTCGGGCAGTTCTGCCAGGTCGTGCTGCTGCCGCAGGGCGACTTCGCGCGGTTCCTGCGCGCCGACGCCAAGGAGCGGGCCGACCTGCTGGAGGAACTCTTCGACACCCGGCAGTTCTCCCGCGTCGAGGACTGGTTCGCCGAGCGACGCAACCAGCGCAGGACCGAGCTGCGCACCGCTAGGGAACACAGCGAGAAGCTGCTGGCCCGGTTCTCCCAGGTCGCTGGCGGCGAGCCCGGTGAGGACGAGGACCGTGCCGAATGGTTGGACGAGACCGAACGGAGCTTCGCCCGCCGGTACGAGCACGCCCGTGCCGAGGACGAGCGGCTCCGGCAGCGGCGCGAGCGGGCCGATGAGAAGCTGGTTCAGCAGCGCGAGCTCGCGGACAAGGTGCGACGCGTCCGCGAAGCCCGCGCGGAGCTCGACGAACTCGCGGCCCTGGCGGAGGAATACCGAACCGCCGGTGCCGAGCTGGACGCGGCCCGCCGCGCCGTGCCCGTGGCCAACGCCGCCCGGGAACTGGACAGCAGCACCACTCGACTGCGCGAGGCCGAGCACGAGCTGCACCGGGCCCTGGCCGATTGCCCCGACCACGAATCCGTGGGAGCCGCGCCCGCTGGTAACGGGGCAGCGGGCAACGGAACCGCCGGAAAGGCGAGCGCCGACACCGAGGAACCGCACGCCCGGTCGCTCCGCTACCACCAGGAAGCGGCCGTGCTGGCCGATCGGGAGCAGGAGGCCGAGCAGCAGCGCCACGACCGAGCGCGGATCACCGAACTCGACGAGAACATCGCCGCCGACCTCGGCACCGACGCGGAACTCGCACAGCAGCAGCACCAGCTGCCGGAGGCGCTCGAACAGGCCCGAGCGGCGGCCCACGAAGCCGAACAGGCCCCCGAGCGGCTGGAAACGGTCACCGCCAGGTGTGAGGAACTGAACGCTGCGCTGGAGGCCGCCCGGCGACTCCCCGAGGCCCAGTCGCGACGCGACACGGCACGCGAACGGGCACGGCACGCCGTCGACGAGCACCAGAGCGCGCGCGAACAGCTGCAGGACATCCGGGAACGCAGACTCGCGGGCATGGCGGCCGAACTGGCCACCCGACTCGAAACCGACGCGGCCTGCCCGGTCTGCGGCTCGCGACAACACCCGCACCCGGCCGAGCCGGGCGAGTCGTCCGTCGGCCCCGATGACGAACGGCGGGCACGCGAGACCGAGACCGAGTGCCAGCAGCGCAGGGACAACGCGCGGGGCGAGCTGGAGGAAGCCGAACGGGAACACACCCGGCTCCGCGAACAGCTCGGCGAACGCACCGAACCGCGACTGCGCGAGGAGTTCGAGCGGGCCACCGCCGAACGCGACGACCTGCGCGAACTGGCGGACCAGCGGCAGCACCGAGCCGAACGGCTGGCCGAGCTCAACAACCACACCGAGCGGTTGGCGGCCAGGCGCACCGAACTCGACAAACGGATCAGCGCCGCGCGTTCCGGCCGGGAATCACTCGTCGAGACCGTCGACGAGCGGGAGCAACGGCTGCGCGAGGCACGCGGCGAGTTCGACACGGTCACCGCACGACGGCGACACCTGCTCGAACTCGCCGAACGCCTCGAACGCGCGGTGCGGGCACGCTCCGAACACGACCGGGCGGCGACCCGCGAGAACGAGCAGCGCGAGGCGCTGGCGCGGATCGCCACCGAGAACGGCTTCGACAGCTCCGAGGCGGCGCTGGCGGCACGGCGGGAACAGCCGCGCATCGACGAACTCGCGGACTGGATCACCGAGGTGGACCGCCGCGACGCAGCGGCCAGGGCCACCCTCGGCGAGCTGCCGGACGTCTCCGCCGACACCGAGGTCGACACCGAAGGCGCCGCGGTCGCGGCCGAACAGGCACGGCGGCTGGTCGACGACGCGGCCGGAGTGCTCGGTGACCTCGACCACCGCAGCGCGCAACTCGCCGAGCTCGGCGAGGAACTGCGACAGTCCTGGAAGGAACTGGCGCCCCTGGAGGAGGAGTTCGCCGAACTCAACGCCCTGACCGACGTGGTCAACGGTCGAGGACAGAACGCCCGAAAGATGACACTGCGCTCCTACGTGCTCGCCGCACGGCTGGAGGAGGTCGCCGTGGCCGCCACCGCCAGGTTGCGGCACATGAGCGACGGGCGTTACGCGTTCGTGCACTCCGACGAGCAGGGCGCGCACGGCAAACGGGGCGGGCTGGACCTGCGCGTGATCGACGACTACTCGGGACGCACCCGCTCCACCAAGACGCTGTCCGGCGGTGAGTCGTTCCTCGCCTCGCTGTCGCTGGCTCTGGGACTGGCCGACGTGGTCAGCTCCGAATCCGGTGGCGCGATGCTCGACACGTTGTTCATCGACGAGGGCTTCGGCACCCTGGACGGGGATACACTCGACCTCGTGATGGACGCGCTGGACGAGCTGCGCGCCGGGGGCAGGACGGTCGGCCTGGTGTCGCACGTCGACGAACTGCGGCAGCGTATTCCGGTACGTCTGCGGGTGCGCAAGTCGCGCGGCGGTTCGTCACTGGCGATCGAGTCGTAACCCCCACCGTGTTCATCACCGGCCCCGCCGTGGTCGGGCCGGTGATGAGTTCGGTGTGCCGGTGCGTGAACTCAACCGAGCAGCGTCGATACCGCGGTCCGGCGCGACCGGGCCGGGAAAGGTCGGTTCATGTCCGAGCTGTCCAGCATGCTGGAGACCCACGATCCGGATGCTCGCCGCGAGTACATCGTGAACACCCTGGTGGACACCTTCTCCGAACTGATGGAGAACAAGCCCGCCGCCTTCCGCACCAAGTTCCGCAAGATGGCCGCCTCGCCGTTCGCCTTCTACCGCGGCACGGCCTGCCTGTTCTACTCCGACGTCGCCCGGCTCAAGGACCCGTGGGCCGACGAACGCACCAGCAGGGTCTGGATCCAGGGCGACCTGCACGCCGAGAACTTCGGCACCTACATGGACGGCGAAGGCGTGCTGATCTTCGACGTCAACGACTTCGACGAGGCGTACCTCGGACATTTCACCTGGGACCTGCAGCGGTTCGCCGCCAGCCTCGCGCTGCTCGGGTGGAGCAAGGCGCTGCCGGACGAGGACATCGGCGAGTTCATCCGCCGCGCCACCCGCTCCTACATCGACCAGGTGCGGCAGTTCGTGGCCGGTGACGACGACGCCGCCTTCTCGCTGAACCTCGGCACCACCGACGGGCCGATCCGCGAGGTACTGCAGCAGGCCCGGCTGCGCAGCAGGGGCGGGCTGCTCGACCGCGAGACCGAGACCGAGGGCTACGACCGCAAGTTCCGTAACGGGGTGGGCGTACGCAGGCTCGGCGACGACGAGTACCAGCGCGTCATCGAGGCGTTCCAGCGCTACCTGAGCACGATTCCGCAGGACAAGAAGATGCGCGACATCGCCTACCAGGTCAAGGACGTGGTGGGGCGCAGCGGTTTCGGCATCGGCAGCGCGGGGCTGCCCGCCTACAGCGTGCTAATCGAGGGCGAGAACGAGGCGCTGGAGAACGACCTGATCCTGTCGGTGAAGCAGGGCAACGCGGCCGCGCCCGCGACGGTGGTGCCCGATGAGCGGATCCGGAACTACTTCCTGCACCACGGGCAGCGCACCGCGATGTCGCAGCGGGCACTGCAGGCGCACGCCGACGCGCTGCTGGGCTACACCGAGATCGACGGCACCGGCTACGTGGTCTCCGAGGTCTCGCCCTACGTGTCCGATCTGGACTGGGGCGAACTCACCGAACCGGATGACATCCGGCCGGTGGTGGACTACCTGGGACGCGCCATCGCCAAGATCCACTGCGTCGCGGACTCGGACTCGGACCAGACGCTGGTTCCGTTCCAGACCGAGGACGCCATCTCGAAGGTGCTCGAAGGCAGGGAGGAGGAGTTCGCGGACTGGCTCTGCGACTTCGCGATGAGCTACGCCGACGTGGTGCGCGACGACTACCGGCTGTTCGTGGAGGCGTTCCGCAACGGTGAGATCGGAGGAGTCACCTCCACTCGCACCTGATCTTGATCGTGCTCCACTCGGGTCGCGTAGTCGCTCGCTTGGCGGAACCTCCGGCGGCGCCTCGCTGCGGGTGCCCCGACATCGGGTAGCGACCTACACAACGTCGGGGCCGTCCTCGCGAGGCACTCGCCGGAGAACCCGCGGCGGTGCCGATTGCGAAAGTGGTCGCAAGTGGCCGGGGCCGGTCGTGTACGGGGTCGGCTAGCCGGCACGTGAGGCGGCGCCTTGCTGCGTTGGGCCGCTCTTGAGTAGCGACCTACGCGGCGAGCGGCCCGGCCTTGCAATGCATCCGCCTCACGCACCGGGGACGATCCCGCTGCCGCGCTCATGGTCATTTCCCACGAAATCGTCGGAACGGTGCGGGGGTGTGGCGCCAGGTGCGTCAATTTCCCACGAAACCGCCGGGCGATGGGACGGCGCGGTGCAGAACTCCCACCACATCCGCAGGCCGCACTCCGACCACCCTCGCAGCAGGAGCGGCCGCGGGTTCTCGCGTGCGGCTCTCGCGAGGAAGGCCCGACGTGGCGTAGGTGGCTACTCGATGTCGGGCCTACCGGAGCGAGAGCCGTGCGAGAGGTTCCGCCACAGCACCAGCTACGGAGACCGAGCGGGCACACCATCAACCACCTTCGTGGTCGAGGAGCTGTCGCTTCAGTTCGAGGCCCCAGCGGAATCCGCCCAGCGAGCCGTCGCCGCGCAGCACCCGGTGGCACGGTACGAACAGTGCCGCCGCGTTGTGCGAACAAGCGGCAGCGGCGGCCCGCACCGCTTCGGGGCGCCCGACCAGCGCCGCGTAGTCGCGGTAGCTGACGGACTTGCCGCCAGGGATCTCCCGCAGCACCCGCCAGGCCCGTTCCCGGAACGGGCCGGACCGTTGGGAGACCGGGATGTCGGCCGCCGCGTCCAGCTCGCCCTCGTGATACCGGCGCACGGCGCGGCTCACCTCCCCGAGGTCGGTGGCCTTGCGGATCTCGTGCGGCCGCAGTGATTCCGCTATGAGCGGCAGCAGCTGGTCGACGGCGCCGGTCCAACCGGCGGCGAGCACCGTGCCCTCGCCGTCGACCACCGTGGTGAACGGGCCGAAACGGGTGTCCATCATGGACCATTTGGCTGTCATGTCGGCTCCCTCGTCGTGGATTCGGTGTGGTGTTCGTGGTTCGTCGCGTGTCGGGCGCTCCGGGCGGCCCGCCACAGGTGCACCGCCGCGTAGGAGCGCCACGGGCTCCACTGCCGCGCGCGGTCGAGCAGCGCGGCGCCGTCGGGCAGGCCCAGCAGCGCGGCGCCGCGTTCCAACGCGTGATCGGGGAGCGGGAAGCTGTCCGGCTCGCCCAGCACGCGCGTGCTCACGTGATCGGCGGCGCGTTCCCCGAGCCCCGCCGCACGCAGCTCCTCGCGCAGTTCCACGCCCTCGCGTCCCTCGTCGATCCGCAGCGCACCGCTGGTCAGCGCGGTGGCGAGTCCGCGAATCGCCGACGCGCCGCCGCCGGATCCGGGCAGCACGCGCTCCGCTCCCTCGGCGAGCGCCTCGGCGGTCGGGAACAGCACGACCTCGCTCGTCCCGTCGAGGGCCGGAACTCGCTCGCCGAGCTCGGCGATCAGCTTGGAGAGCTCGGCGCGCCCGTCGCCGGTCGGTCCGGCTCCGTCGACCCCCGATTCGTCGACCCCCGTTTCGGCGAGCAGGGCACGCACCGCGGTTTCCGCGCCGTCCGCGCTGCCGGGCAGCCGCACTCCCGGGATCTTCGCCACCGTTCCGGCCAGCGCGGGATCCGAGCCGAGCACCTCGTCGACGGCCACCGGATCGCAGTCCAGGTCGAACAGCCTGCGCAGCCGTGCCACCGCGCTGCCGAGGTCACGGAGTTCGGTCAACCGCAGGGTGACCGCCAGGTGGTCCGTTCGCGGGGTGAGCTCCGCGACCCCGTGACCATGCGGCAGGCGCAGGGCCCGGCCGTAACCGCTTCCGGTCGTCCACTCCACGCCATCGACGGCAGGACCGAGCCGGAACCCCAGCGTGCCCGGGGCGTCGAACGGCAGCCGCATCGGCAACCGCAGCCGCAACGTGCCCGCCGGGAGCCCCTCGGGGGAGCGGCGCCGGGTCGTCCGCACGCGCAGTTCCGTCGGGTTGGTGGCGAACACCTCCCGAACGGTTTCGTTGAACTGGCGCAGGCTCGTGAAGCCGGCGGCGTAGGCGATGTCGGTGAAGTTCAACTCGGTGGTCGCGATCAGCAGCCGCGCGGTGTGCGCCCGGTGGGCGCGTGCCAGCGCGAGCGGGCCCGCTCCCAGTTCCTCGGTGAGTACCCGGGTCAGCTGCCGGGTGGAGTAGCCGAGCCGCGCGGCGAGCCCCGACACGCCCTCCCGCTCGACGAGCCCGTCGGTGACCAGCCGCATCGCGCGCCCCGCGAGGTCGGCCCGCAGGTTCCACTCCGGCGAGCCCGGCACGGCGTCCGGCAGGCAGCGGCGGCACGCGCGGTAACCGGCCTGCTGCGCGGCCGCCGCCGTGGCGAAGAACTCGACGTTGCCGGACTTCGGGGTGCGCGCGGGACAGGAGGGCCTGCAGTAGATACCGGTGCTGCGCACGCCGGTCACGAAGCATCCGTCGAACCGGATGTCCCGGGACGCCACGGCGCGGTAGGCCTGTTGCGGTGTGACCAGCATGAGTCGAGACTGCCACTGCTCGGCGCGCCCCACTAGCGGAAATCGGACACGGTGGTTCGGGTGTTCCGGGCCTCCCGAGAGGTTCAGGCGTGGGATTCGGCCCTGGCGAGCGCCGGAGGTGGCGCGGTCGGCTGCGCGATCGGAGTCCGGCACCTATCTTCGGGGCATGACTAGGGGACGTGACATCGCTCGCTGGTTCGCCGCCGCACTGGCGGCGCTGGCGCTACTGACGGCGGGTTCCTGCGAGGAGGGCGAGCAGGGCCCCGGTGGCGGGGACCAACAGGAGCAGCAGGACCAGGAGGACGGCGAGCAGGAGGACGGGGAACAGCAGGAGCAGGAGGAGGACGGCGGCGGTTACTGACACTCCGCCGGGTGATCGCCAACAGTCCCGATGCGCCGAGGGGTTTGCCCCGCGCATCCGGCACGGCGGGCGGTCGACTCGCCCACCTGACCGTGATCCGAATCGGGCTCCTAGACTTGGACAGCTGTGACCCTCACTCTCGGAATCGTCGGCCTGCCCAACGTGGGCAAGTCCACGCTGTTCAACGCGCTGACCCGCAACGAAGCGGTCGCGGCCAACTACCCGTTCGCGACCATCGAGCCCAACGTCGGTGTGGTTCCGCTGCCGGACCAGCGGCTGGACAGGCTCGCCGAGATGTTCGACTCGGCGCGCACCGTGCCCGCGACGGTCTCGTTCGTCGACATCGCCGGGATCGTGCAGGGTGCCTCCGAGGGGCAGGGGCTGGGCAACCAGTTCCTCGCCAACATCCGCGAGGCGGACGCGATCTGCCAGGTGATCCGGGTGTTCGACGACTCGAACGTGGTTCACGTCGATGGGCAGGTGAACCCGTCCAGCGACATCGAGACCATCAACACCGAGCTCATCCTCGCGGACCTGCAGACCATCGAGAAGGCGCTGCCTCGCCTGGAGAAGGAAGCGCGCACCAAGAAGGAGCGCAGGCCCGCCGTGGAGGCCGTGCAGGCCGCCAAGGAGGTGCTGGAGGAGGGCAAGACCCTGTTCTCGGCGGGGCGCGGCACCGAGGTTCCCGAGCTCGCCGAGCTGAATCTGCTGACCACCAAGCCGTTCCTCTACGTCTTCAACTGTGACGAGGGCGTGCTCTCCGACGAGGCCAAGCTCAAGGAGCTTCGCGAGCTCGTGGCGCCCGGCGACGCGGTGTTCCTGGACGCCAAGGTCGAGTCGGAGCTGCTGGAGCTGGACGAGGAGTCCGCCCGCGAGCTGCTCTCCTCGGTGGGGCAGGAGGAGCCGGGACTGAACGCGCTGGCCAGGGCCGGGTTCCACACGCTGGGGCTGCAGACCTACCTCACGGCCGGGCCCAAGGAGGCCCGCGCCTGGACGATCCGCAAGGGCGCCACCGCGCCGGAGGCCGCCGGTGCCATCCACACCGACTTCCAGCGCGGCTTCATCAAGGCCGAGATCATCTCCTACGAGGACCTGGTCGAGGCCGGTTCGATGAACGCCGCCCGCTCCGCAGGCAACGTCCGCCTGGAGGGCAAGGAGTACGTGATGCACGACGGCGACGTGGTGGAGTTCCGTAGCGGACTAGCCTCTGGTGGCAAGAAGTAATTATGGGTGCCGCGATCTTCCTTCGCCGTTCCTGACCGGTCCGTCGAATCCGGCTCATGTATAGCACGGGGACGCCGACGAGTCGGGCATAGACCAAGGCATCGGGAGTGTGGCGAGTCGCCCATCAACAGCAACTCCGCACCTTGAGCTTGGATGGCGACCGAGTCATGTCAGCAAACGTTGTTAGACGTTCGTGACAGCAGAGCGGAGAGAGGGTCGCATCATGGCACTGGCCAAGTCGCTAGCTGGTTGGGCCCGGACGTGGCGCAGCCCGATCTTGCTGGGGGCCTCGCTCATAATGAGCGTGGCACTGCTCTCTATCGCCCGCGATGCCGGTGGTTCCCAGTGGCTCGCGTTGCACCTTCCGGCAGTACCCGGAAGCGATGGGATCTTGTGGCAGGTGCAGACGACGTTCCTGTCGGTCGGATTCGCCGGACTCGCCATCGCCGCGCAACTGTTTGCCGAGGCTCCACTCGCGATCGGAGCTTCTCGAGGGCGAGTGCTCAAGTACATCGGAGCCGGCCGGTTCGCCGGCGTTGGTCTTGTCGCCAACACTGTCATTGGTATCGAGACGATCTGGTTGTCGAGCGAACTCGGGGTGCTTGGCATTGCGCTATTCTGGTTCGTACCAACGGTAGTTCTACTGGTGGTGTCGGCGGTCAGACTGATGGTGCTCTATAGGAACCCATCGCTGCTTGACGAAGTGGTCCGAACCTCGCTGGTTGAGTCCTCGGCCAGTCGTCTCCAAAGGGTATCGCGTAGGTACTCCGAAGCGACGAAGCAGTTGGATGGCCTCGTCACATCGAGCTGGTCTTCCTCGGACCTTAGGTTTGAGACCGTCACACTTCGTGTTCCTGTACCCCAGGGTGGTGTTGTCGTCAAGGCAATCAAGCCGAATGCCGTGAAGCAAGCACTAAACGCACTCGCGCCGCGCGCGACTGAGAGTCGCTCTGCCGTGGCAGGTAGTGCCGATGTCTACACCCCGCCACAGATCACCCTGGACGTAGAGCCTGGCGATCGCACCCGCCTCGGCGAAACAGCCTTCCGGGTTATGACTCCCGAAGCCTTGGACGAGCCGGAGCAAGGTCGGATCATCCGACTGCTGCAGTCGAGCATCGAGTTCGAAGCTTTAGGGGCGGTCACACCCGATGAGGAGACGGACCGCGAGATCGCGAATCTGAAGGATGCTGTCGGAACCAGCATACGATCCGGCGCTTTCGCCACAGCGGAGCGGGCTGTCGAATTGCTCGGACACGTCGTACGAGGTGTATGGATGATCCAACTAGACGGCGTTGACTCGTCGCGTCGCGGTTCGTTCACCCGTAGAGACTGGCTGTTTCGCAGCATCGGGGAAGTCGAGCAGGACGCCGTCCTGTCGCCGCACGCCGCAGGCATGTTCGTTGGTCAAGCTATGACGAGGGCATTGGAAGCTCCAAGCGCAGGATCGCCCGAATACGTTGACGAATGCCTCCGCAGCTTCACCCGGATCTGGTTCGATGTACTTCAGCAAGGCGGTACAGAGTTCGATCAGCTCTGTGGCCGGATCGTCGTCTGCGTGCAGAACCTTGCACAGTTCGCCGCCCCGGATCAGCATGAGGACCTCTCCAGACGCGCGACTTGGGTGATGGTCGAGTTGGTCAAACTTGCTCTCGACGCGCACAAGCCTGAGGCTGCCGTCCGCGCTGCCGAGGAGCTTCGTGGGCTGTTTGAGTATTCCGACAGGCACGGAACTCAGAGAACACACGTCAGAGCTGGCCAACTCGTTCTTGCAGGGTGGCTCGATTATCTCGCAGACAAGGGCGACGATCGAGACCCGGCCGATGGTCGCCTCCGAGAGCTGGTGACACCCCTCGGTACATGGGCTGAGATTCTCACCGCCCGAGACCTGGCCGAGCGAGGCGAGACTCCGTTCAGCCGCTGGGACTGGTGGGAGATGAAGTTCAGCGGCTCCTCCCATGCTCAGTTGCTAGAGCTCTCGCATTACATCGACAGGTCCCAACTGGCGGCACTCGCCGTGTCGTATGGACCGCTTCCCCCAGTCAGTGACCAGGAGACCGCGTCCAATTACAACCGGCTCCTCCGAGTGCTCGACGAGCGAGACTGCGACCTAACCAGTGTGGAGTCCAGGCTTAGGGAGAGGTTCGTCGAGGAGATTGCTAAGTGGAAGGCTGCCGAGGATGCGTGCTTGCAGATCGAACCCCTATCTGGCAAACGGGTGGATGCCCTGCGCACCTCGTTGGCGGAGGCGCTTGACGGCGGCCAGCGACTTGCCGAAAGGATTCCTTGTGCAAGTGATGTCCCAGAAGACGCCGACACATCTCGTCCTATCCTCGGAATGAACTTACGGATCTCCCGGCACTATCTCGTCGACAAGATTTTCAATCAAACCTATGCCGATCCGGCGCGACTCGGCCCGATGATCGCACGTGGGTTCACGGACGGCGAGGAACGCAAGATCGTAGGGCTGCTGCGCTCCCTTCAAGGCGAACCGCGTGAACCGTCGGTGAATGCGATCCGTGAGCAGATCGACGCGCTTGGGGACCAGGCTGAGCACTACATCCTCCTGACGCCGTACGGTGGGCTGACGGATTTGAACGCGTGGTACTCGTCCGAGTTCTCCGAGGCCCTCACTCGAGTGACCCACATTGAGACCTCTGCCTTGGATGAGGGGGCGATCTTCTACGACTCCCGGACAACTTTGATATCGTGCCGGAAGTCCGAAGAGAAGGAGGGGCTTGCGCCGGTCGGCAGGACTTCAATTGCCTTCGGTGTTTTTGAGGAAGCGGAAGACGGCGACGAGCCGCAGATCCGACTGGAAGCTGGCGAGTATTTCGTAATTTGGCCTGGGGATTTCCCTCGCGTGTTCCATTTTGGTGCTGCTTCGGTGGCCGAAGATAACATTGACACTGGAGACGGATCTGTTGACCCCTCAACTGAGCGGTCGTGAAACGACTTGGCCGATGCAGTTTCTCGTTGAAGCGCAGTGTGCCGGTAGGTAGGCCCAAGGGCAGGTCTCCGCGGAAATGGATGCCACTTCGGCGCCCGGTTTCGGACACGACTACAAGGCTGCCTGAGAAGAGGGCGTGTAGTCAGCGGCCAGCTTCCAGGGATCGGCGACACGTCAGCCGCTGGTCGAAGGCCAGCCCAACATAACCCGTAGTTGCGCTGAGCCACCATCCCGTACTCCGCCCGGAGAAGTTCACCGTCGTCATTGGCCGACCTGCGGTACGCAAGGTTGAAAGGCCAAAGCCTGATCCGCAGGCCGTCAGGGGCTCTGTGCGAGCACTCGGAGTACTTCCTCCCAGCTTCCGTTCGCGGTTAGTTGACGGTAGTGCTTGCTCAGTATTGCTGCTCAACGCATGCGTTCGGCGAGCTGGTCGAAGAAGTCTGCAAGCACCTTGTTTGCTCTGTCCTTAATCAACTCGGCCCCTCCGAACCGATAGACCTCGTATCCGGCGAGCCGGAGCCATCGGTCCTCGGCGACCGTCTCGCTGTAAAGCGCAGGGCTCGCTTTGTCGCCGTCGGCGTAGTGCTGCTTCCCGTCAACCTCGATGACGACGCGGTGCCTACTAGAGAACAGGATGAGGAAGTCCATCCGCTGCCGTGCCAGCGGACTACCGCTCTGGCCGGCGGTCCGCCGGGCAAGCTGGGTCGCAGGGTCGAAATGCAGATAGACCTGCGGGATCAGTGCGGGGATTTCGAAGCCGTCCTTGTAGCGGGCCGCGTAGGTATCGAAGACGAGCTGCTCGACCGGGTTGTCACCGAGAGAAGCCCGAAGGCGGTTGTGCAGGTCTGCCGACCTCTCGTGCCGACGCAGCGTCGGTGAATCTCTGGCGCGCTTTCCACCACTCGATCAGGTTGCTGTACGTCAAGCCGTCAGCGGGGATCGGTTGGTCGTACACCAGGCAGTACTCGCCGTTGCGGACGATCTCGATGTCGTTGTTGACGGCATAACGCAGAACGAGTTCGGGTTTGGGGCCGGTGGTGGCGAAGATCAGGTTCTTCGCCGGCGTGCCGACGCCCCCGCCGCGGTCATACTCGGCAAGCAGGGCAGTGAGGGTGTCGAGAAGTCCGCCGGTGACATCAAGCTCGGTGACCATGCGCCGCGCAAGGGCCACGAGCCGGGGGAGCTCCCAGCTTGCGGTGTATCCCTTGATGACATCGCGCTTGTACTCCTCGTCGGCCGGACGCCCAACCATTCTCGTGGACTTCCAGTCGAACAAGCGCACCGTTGCAGTAGTCCGTTCCCCACGGGGCCACTATCAGCCCACACGGGCGTGTCTGTTCGATCCACGCCCGTGGAATCGTGTGGATGGACGCGGTGGCAATCACGCGATCATAGGGAGATTCCGGAGGATAGCCCTCGGTTCCCTCCGCTCTCACTACCAACGGAGTGTATCCAGCATCGTTCAAGGTGTGGCGCGCGAAAGCAGCCAGGTGTGGATCGACTTCTACCGAGACGACTCGTTCAGCTTGACCGACACGAACACTCAGCAGAGCCGCGTTCCAGCCGGTTCCCGTACCGATCTCCAGTACCCGGTGTCCCTGGTGTACATCGAGTGCGTCGAGCATATTCGCCACAAGCGATGGCTGGCTGCATGAACTGGACGGTTGTAGCCCCACACCGCCTGATGTGGTTCTGCCATCGTCCACCTGCGTGATGATCGGCTCATCCGCGTTGACCAGCTCACGCCATCGAGCTTCCTCGGTTTCGCGGGACACGGCGGCGAATTCACCCGTAACGGGGTCATCGACCCACACCACAGGCGGGATGAACGGCTCACGCGGCACGGAAAGCCGTTCATGCCATTCAGTTATGATCAGAGCCGCCTTCATTTCTCGTCGTCCTCGTGTTTGTTGCCGTCGTCCTTGCTGTCCCAGTTCTCCCATTTATCCGGCTGCGGATTGCCCTGCCCATCCCGGTCCGCGTCCCGCTTTCCCATTTCAATTCTCCTGTCTTGGAATCGGTCCCTTTCAGGCTGCCGGAAGCGGGACTGTCACGGAACGCACTGAGCCCGACGGAGTTATGCGGGATCGTGACTAAGCCTTGCCGTGATCGCATCGGTACTCGAACCTGTGTCCATGAAACTTCGGAAGGTGTCCGGCTGTGAGAACGGCACGTGCCCGGCCGTGTACGTCTCGGACCGGCAAACAGCGGTAGTGCAGGGCGCCCACGTGCTCACGGCGGACGGGCTGACGTTGGGGGAGGGGGAAACGGCCGTGGAGCTTCCTCCTGACATCGTTCTCGGTGCAGTGACCGCGCTTGCCGAGTCCGGCAGCGCGGAGACGGTCCAACGGCTCAGGGAGGCTCTGAAGTGCTCCTAGACGGTGAACAGTTCGGCCAGTACCTCACCGACTACAAGCGGACGGCGTGGCGGTTCGAGACGCAACCGGCCTATGCCATGCCGAACGAGCAAGACAACCTCAACCGGTGGCGCGCTGGGGAGCCGAAGCCGGAGGGGCATAACGCCACCTGGCACGAAACCGTGCGGAAGGCGGTCAACGCCGAGAAGACCATCGGTCGTGTCCGTACCGTCCGGCAGCCGCTTACGGAGTACCAGCGGTTCCAACTGGATTGGGCCATTCCCGGCAACATCGAAGCCGGGGAAGACATCCGCATCCTTGACCTGACGGACCTTGAGCTTTCCCTTCCGTCACAAGACTTTTGGGTCTTCGATGATGAGACGGTGGTTGATCTCAACTTCCGTCCAGATGGGACGCTGATCAACGTGGACAAGTTGGAAGACCCGGACCTGGACCAATACCTGAAGTGGCGAGACACCGCACTCGCGCACGCGGTGTCACTGACCGACTGGAATGCTCGAACCTGACACCAAAGAGCAGGGGCGCAAGCACCTTGCCGAGACGCTACGAGACTTGCGGAAGGCGGCCGGACTCTCCGGGGAGAGGTTAGCCGCCCGAGCGGCTATGTCTCAGTCCAAGATCAGCCGGATTGAGTCCGGGAAGGTGCTCCCCACCGTTGTTGACGTGGAGCGTGTCGTAAACGCGCTCGAAGCCCCCTCCGAAGTGGCGAGCGAACTCCTTTCCCTCGCTCGCGCGGCGAACGTCGACTACGCGTCCTGGCGCTCGTACGCCCGGGTCGGTCTCTGGCGCAAGCAAGCCGAGATCAAGGCGCTTGCCGAAACATCCTCGACGGTCCGGCAGTTCCTACCTGCCATCCCCTCCGGCCTCATCCAAGCGCCCGAATACGCCCGTGCCGTACTGACACCGGCGATCGAGGGAAACTCCTCCCGGAACGTAGAACGAGCCGTGCGGGTGCGGCTGGACAGTCAGGAAGTGCTCAAGGATGAGTCCCGGCGGTTCCACTTCCTGCTGACCGAGCAAGCGATCCGGTGGCAGCGTGCGGAACCGGACATCATGGTGACTCAGTTACGGTACATGGCCGGACTGACCGACCGGCCGAACATAGAGCTTGCCATCATCCCGCATGGCGTCACTGTCAGCGCGGCCCCGCTGAACATTTTCGTCGTCTACGACGATCGTCTGGTGATGGTCGAACTGTTCTCCGGGGAGGTCGCGCTCCGCGACCCTCAGGACGTCTCCTACCACCTGAACGTGTTCGAGTACTTCCGAAAGCGAGCGGTGACAGGAGAAGCCGCCCGGCAGTTTCTCGAAGCGGCGGCCGACGATTTTATGCGACCACACGACTAAAACTCGCTTCGCTGACCCGCACCGTTCTAACGTCGAACGTTATTCATGCCGGAGATGAATTATCGGCACGGAAAGAGCAACGGTCTTTCGTGTGCGATGGTTCCTGGGAATAAAAAATCATGCACAGGAAAGACCGTTGCGCTACCACCGTACCACAGGGTTGTCGACCGAGGCGATTAACTACCTGGCCCGAGAAGTCGCGGGACTAGTGATATGGAGTTCGGGAAATACATTCTCGGCATTTCAGGGCGTGGCTATGACATTAGAATACTATCGCACCAACCTCTCCCAGGGTATGTTGGCGGCGTTTCATGGAACATCGCAGCCGACGCTGTCGCGGATCATTGCCACGCTCGAGGAGGGCTTGGCCCACATCGTGACTGAGTTCTGCATCGACCTCGATGACCTCAAGTACGATGCTACCCTGCTCGACGGGTTTCTCATCCCCACCGGTAACCGATCTGACCAGGACAAGCTCTACTCCGGTAAACGCCGCCAATCCGGAGTCGGTGCCCAAGTGGTCGCAACCTTGTACGGACGACTGTTGACCGTTTCCGAAATCTTTCGTGGCTCTACCCATGATGTCACGGCCTTCCGCAACAGCAGCCTCGCTTCGCTGCTCAACCAGAGCAACGCCATCGCCGACGGTGGTTATCGTGGAACCAATATGGTCATTCCGATCCGGAAACCAAACGGGTATGAACTCGACGCCGATCGTGCTGCCTTCAACGCAGCCTTGACAGGATGGCGCGCTCCCGCCGAACGAGTCATCGCGCATCTCAAGAACTGGAACATTCTGGCCACCGGATATCACAGGCGCCTCTGCCACTTGCAACGCGTCGTCCACATCATCACCAGACTGAAACGCTTCCGTGCCTGCTACGCGGCCTCATGAATAACGTTCTGGATGTCTGGGAAGAGGGCGCGACCGAACCAATAACTATTCGAGGAGTAGCGGACCAATGATCCTGAATTCTTCCGTTGTCAACAAGGAATTCAAGAGAGCGGAACAAGGACAGCAAGCCGAAGCTCTCATCGAGGAACTTCTTGCTACAGATCACAGCTCATGGGAGTCGCATCTCAGCTTCACGGATGAATCCATCGATCCGGACGAGGTAAGCGAAGACTGGTATCCGGACCACGACGTCACTCTTGCGGTCGACCCAACTTCAGGCTACGGAGCGATGCGCTGGACAGGAATGATCGATAACGTCTTGGTTCCGTTCGTCACGTACAACCCGAACACCGAACCGAATATTGATCTCTTGCGTGACGGCGGTACTCCGCACTTCTTTCCTCATTCGGCGGTTCTGCCCGTGGATGACGTCAGGATGGCTTTGCTGGAGTTCGCGCGTACGGGACAGCGTCCGGAGTGCGTGAGCTGGCAGGAGTTCGACAGGTTGTGATACGGGATTCTATCGGGGTTTCCCGTTGTTGCTCGGCACCGTGCTGACTTGGTGCTGACTCCGTGAGGTTGAGAGACCTCCCAGAGATCGGGGCTGTTTCCGGTCGCAGACCGCAGCCCCCGACAGCCTCACTCAGCCCCGGAGCCAGGCCGCCGTCCTCTTTTCTTGCGAGCCGGAGGCGATCCCCGGGGCTCGGGTCCCGCGTGGACCCGTAAGGCTGCGATCCCCCCTCGATCTCGGGGGAGCCGTGTATTCGACACACCTCTCCCGGGATCGAGGGGGAGGTGAAGACTCTCGGTATACCGGAATTGTGACTTCGGAGCTTCACCCCGCGCGGGGTGTTACACCCGCGCCGAGCCGGGGGTTACGCGCATTGCCGGGATGATGGCCGGGCTACACGAGCGTGAGCGCCAGGGCTTACCAAGGACACGGCCGGGTTCGCCTAGATCGTGCGTTGCCTGACGCGCGGACTTCACCCGCTCTGACCGGGAGCCGCACGGCTGTGAACCGTGGCCAGGACTTGTAACCCTACCCACACGCTGCCTGGACCGCGTGTGGAGGGAAGTCTATTCCGTGCTAGACTCAGCACTGCTATATGTATTCTTGGCGGATGAAATATAGCATGAGTCCCCTGGTCACGATCAGGGGACTCTTCTTTGTTCGTGATCGAGGGTGCACGCATGAGAAGCACCCCCGGAACGACTCCGAGGGTGCGAAACTGTTCGGCTGGATCAGTCGAACCGGGAGTCAATCGAGTTCGCGAATCCGCTGTGTGGCAGTGTCGCTTTCCCATCCGGCGAGAGCACGGTGGTCCGCCGCCCATTCGGCGCGGGTCCAGGCTTCCGGCATGTTCGGCAGGGCTTCGCGTGCCGCCTGGCGGGCCTGCTCGAAGTCCCCGAGGGCGTGGAGCACGAACCTCTTGTGTCTATTGAGGATGGAAGGAACGTACCAGTACGAGGAATCAGGCAGCTTTTTCGGAGCGGGGAGACGTGCCACGTGGTGGTCGGTTTCCAGCGCCGCGTGGGTACGTCGAGAGGGCGGCTTAGCTCCGTATCCGGTCGATTCTGCAGCTCCACGGGGAGTTCTGTGAAATAATCATTTTGGATGGTCGGTTGTGCTGACGGTGCCTGTCGGGGGATAGGCATCGGCGTTGATGGGGCCGAGTACCGGGTCGAACACCGTGATCCGTTCGGCGCGTTTCTCGGAATCGGCTTTCTGCCGACGGTTTTGCCACAGGTCGAGCTGTGAGTTCTTCGTGCGCGTCTTTCCGTGGTATTCGCACCTTCCGCCGCCGGTGGCGACCGTGCATCGGGTGCCCCTTTTTGTGGTCCCGCCGCACTGCACCGCCGGGTCGTGGATGTGGCACAGCCCGGAGGGACGCGCTCCATTGGGGCAGGGCTTACCGGCCTTCGTGGTCGTTCGACAGCGCATGATCGGATCATGCCACTTTCCAGGATCAACCGGATGCACAAGGTAGCTGTTCGTGGTGTCACCGAGGCCTCAGACGCGGATGTTCCAGGAGAGCACACCGCCCGCTGCGTCCACTCGAACCGTGTGTGTGCCGTCCCGAGTCACGGTGAGTTCGTACTGCCCCGGCCCTGGCCTTCCGGTATCTGACCACCAGGTGTAGGCCGCCTCTACCTCGTCCCACAGTCGGCGCGGGCCGAGCTGATGGACGATCCACGGATGCTCGTCACGTACGAGGGTCAGCCGTGCCCACGACTTCGAATGGACATCGTGTAGTTCGACGTGGCGGTGCTTCTCGTCGATGTCCACCACTGTCGGGTAGCAGTGCGGTACCCGAAGTCCGATCGTGAACGCGGCATGCTCGAAATCGAGCATCTCGAACAGCTCGCGGCCACTTCGTGCGGTGGCTGACCGCTCAGCGCCGAGCAGTTCCCCGTCCGTGGGATCCAGGAAATTCCGACGTTGACCCCGTACCCGCATGAAAGCGAGCCGCATGCCGAAGTGACCGGATGCCGAGCCGTCCTCTTGCACTCGAAGCCGCGTCAGCGCGTCCTCACCGTAGTCGGTGCCCCACGGTGCCACGATCAAGCCACCGGCCTGCGTTTGGTCGAGCCATGCGGGAGGAATCGACCGGACGGATGCCGTGGCGACCACCCTGTCGTAAGGCGCTTCGGCCGGGTAGCCCTCGACACCGTCCGCGGTAACCAGCAGTGGAAAGTAGCCTTCGGTTGCCAGAGCGCCACGAGCTCCTTCGGTCACTCGTGGATCGACATCGACCGAGACCACCCGCCCGGATCGGCCGGCTCGGTCGATCAGCAGAGCGGCGTTCCAGCCGGTTCCGGTACCGATCTCCAGCACCCGGTGGCCCGTCCGTACGTCCAGCGCGTCCAGCATGTCCGCGACCACGGACGGTTTGCTGCAGGAGCTGGTCGGCAGGAACCCAACACTTCCCACGGACTCGGTCCCGTCGTCGACCTGCGTCGTCACCGGTTCGTCCGCCGCGACCATCCCATGCCAGCGTTCAGGCTCTCGTTCCTTGAAGACCGGGTGGAATCCACCAGTGATCGGATCGTCGTCCCAGATCACGGATGGTATGAACCCAGCACGGGGGACGGTGAGCCTGTCGCGCCAATCGGTCACTTCGCCTACTTCTCGTCGTCGCTCTCGTGTTTGTTCCCGTCGCCCTTCTCGCCCCAGTTCTCCCACTTGTCCGGTTGGGGTTGTCCTTGTCCGTCCCGATCCGTGTCGCGTTTGCCCATCGCAGGTTGTCTCCTTTCGTTCAACTGCTGCGAGGATCAGGCTGCCCAACATCATCGATGGCACGGAAGACCACGTGCGTAATCCGGTTATGCGACATCGTGAATACGGCCTTGTCCGGATCGGTATCGTGATCGATGCTTCCGGACATGGAACTACGTAAGGTCTCCGGCTGTGACGACGACGAATGTCCGGCCGTTTACCTCTCGGACCGTGGAACAGCGGTTGTGCGGGGCGATCAAGTGCCGATTCACGACGGGCCCACGTTGAGCTCGGGGGAAGCCGCTGTCGAGCTACCGGTCGAAACCGTTCTGCACGCTGTGGCGGCGTTGTCCGGATCGGCGGCGCTGAGACCGGATGAGGACTCGGGGAGGTACTGAAGTGCTCCTGGACGCCGAGGAGTTCGGCAGGAGATTCGTCGAGTGTGAGCGTTCCGCCTGGCGCTTCGAATGCCAGTCCACCTACAACATGAGCAGGGAACAGGAGAACTTACGGCTGTTCCGGGTCGGGCAATCGAAACCGGAGGGCCACAATGCGAGGTGGCATGAGCGGGTCCGTGCGTTCTTGGCGACCGGTAAGACCATCGGACGTGTCCGGACCGTCCGTCGGCCGCTCAACGAGTACCAGCGCTACCAGCTTGCCTGGGGGATTCCCGGTAATCTCGATGCCGGAGAGGACATCCGAATTCTCGACCTGACCGACCTGGAGCTCGACCTTCCCCCGCGCGACTTCTGGTTGTTCGACGAGTCGCTGGTGGTGGAGTTGTGTTTCGAGTCCGACGGCACTCTGGTCGCCAGACAACAGCTGGAGAATCCCGATTTGACGCGGTATCTGGCGTGGCGGGACACAGCCTTGTCACATGCCGAGACGTTGAGCGAATGGAATGCTCGAACCCGACGCTGAGCAGCGGGATCGCAGGAGCCTGGCTGAGACGCTCAGGCAACTGCGTGACGCGGCCGGGCTCTCCGGCGAGAGGTTGGCTGTCAGGACCGCGATGTCCCAGTTACGACGATCGGCTCGTGACCGCCGAGCTGTTCTCCGGCTCGGTCGCGTTGCGCGACCACCGAGACATTTCCTGTCACCTGAACCTGTTCGCCCCACTTCCGGGAACGATCTCTGGTCGGTAAGGGAGTGCGGCAACCGCTGGTCTCTATCATCGAGGAATATCGTGGTACGTGAGTGGAGGCGTGCCCTGCGTGTATCGTTCACAATACTCTTTTTGGAAGTTGATGATGAGCAGGGTTCACTGTTTCTTCGTCAGGTTTTCCGTTTTTGATGCGTTGTTCGCAGGATTCATTCGGGTTGTAAGTACTACTTCGCTCTCGGAACCATGTGCTGTGCAGGTGATTTGTCGATAACTTGACATGGACAATCTTGTTGCGGATTCGATATCTTGATCGCTTTGATGTTTCGTGTGCTTTCTGGCATGATCAACGCGTAGTCAACTCGCTTCAGGGGTTTTATGATGACAGAGTACGGGCGAAGCTCGTATCCTTACAGCACTTACACTGACGTGGTTCAGCTGAAACAGCAGCACTCGCAACAACAGTTGGGCGGGACCACTAGAGGGCCTGTTTGGCGCAGAAGCTGGCTTGTGTTTGTGGCTGGTTTCCTCTCTGCTGTGTTGGTAGGTGGTTTGGTTTGGTTGAGCGCATGGTTGTTTTCTCCGGGAGACTTCGAAGCGAAGGGGGCATTCACGCTTCGCGATGGGGTTACCCAGTATGCGTCGGTTGGTGATTGTCGGGGATCGGATGGCTATGATGATATTAGGGAGGGAGTTCAGGTTCGAGTGTTGTCCTCAACTGGGGAGGTATTGGCTGTAGGTGAACTAAATAAATCCAAGTACTCTTTTTCCTCTGATTCATGTACATTCGGTATAGTGGTCCCGGGGGTTCCGGGTGGGCACGATATTTATCAGATTGAGGTTTCGCATCGTGGAAAGATGACAGTGTCTGCCGAAGAGGCGCGTTCTGGTAGTATATCCCTATCTTTGGGGTGAATCATTACTGGGGAGACAGGAATCGTGCCCCGTGAACATCGGGAACTGTTTTGAGTGAAGAACCGCACTGTCCTGTGTGCCGGCCGAGCCGTCTTCCGGTGTGCTCATCGCCAGTGCTCGTGGGAACGTGGTCGCTGTTTCGGGAGCGACCACGTCCACCCCTCACCGACTACCTGATCCCCGCGCCGCACGAACCGGAGAATCGGATCACGCGGTACGGTGCGGGTTCTTCAGGAGGTGTACGGCTGAGTTATGGCCTCAAGGAAGTGCCCGGCCGGATCGGTGAAGTACACACCCCGCCCGCCGTGGTTGTTGTTGTGCTGCTCGGGCAGCTTTCGCCGTGGATCCGCCCAGTGCGGCACTCCCTCGTGCCGCAGTCGGCCGTACAACCCGTCGAAATCCGCCTCGGTGATCAGAAAGGCGTAGTGCTGCGGCGGGAATTCGATGCCGGGTTCGGCGAACTGCAGCATCGTGCCGCCGTCCAGTCGTACTACGAGGAAATGGCCACCCGGCTCGGCCGGAGGCAGGTCGAAGATGCGGGTGAAAAACGCCGCCGAATCGTGCTTGTCGTGCGCGGCGATGATCGTGTGGTTGAACAGAACGGTCAACGGGTGCTCCCGTGAACTTGGACGCCTCCATGCCTGACGCTGTCCGCCACCGGCACGCGACGCGAGTTCGGATTCTGGCGTGTGTCCGGAGAATCCGCAAGCCCCGCGACCGAACCCGCGAATTAGCCTGCCGTACTCTTCCGACCTCGCCGGGCCGAGACGCGGCTACGGTCGATCTCGTGGGGATCAGCCCTTGCGGCGCCGCTCGTTGAGTTCGCGGAGCTGGCGCTTTACGTCGTCGAGCTCCCAGCGGTAGTGACCACCCGGGGTGGTCAGGGTGGGTTCCAGCTGGCCCGTCCGCGCGTAGTTGGTGATCGACTGATGCGAGATCCCGAGAGCTCGCGCCAGCTCCCCGCTCGTCAGCAGTCGATCGGACATGCCTCGAAGATAGTTCGCTCGATCGGTTGACCGCTTGTCGCTTTAGCAGATTTAGCCGTTCTGTTAGTTTCGATGCGTCAGCGGATTTAGCAGATTGAGCACTTTGAGGAGTAGTGATGATGAGTGAGCGTGAGCACTTCTGGATGCCGATCCCGGCCCCCGAGTCGAAGCGGCACGCCTTCCGGGGCAGGCAGTGGGACGGATCTCCGGCGGCCGAGAGCCTGTGCGGCTCGGCGCTGCCGATGGCGCGCCCCAGTGAGATGGACTGGATCCAGTGTCCCACCTGTTGGCGCTGCTGGCAGGAGTTGCTGGAACGGGCTCCCGAACCGGAACCCGCCTGCCAGGGCTGTCCCCACCGCTCCGGAAGGCGCGATCCGGAGACCATCCGTGCCGAACTGGAACGCACGGAATCCCCGTGATCCGGCTGTGGGGTCATGCCGAGTTCATCCTGTTGTGGAATCCCGCGAAGCCAACACGGCAGCGGAAGTGACCGTTAAGCTCGGCCCGTATGTTGTTTTTCCTGCTGCTGGTCTCCCCGGTGGTGGTGCTGCCGCTGGTGCTCGTGCACGCGGTGTACTCGTACCGGAAACTGCTGCGGCGACCCGCAAGGCTGTGTTCGTACGCGGCCGTGCTCATCGGCGGTACCGCGTACCTGGTGTTCCTCCGGGGACTGGCCCACACGCCCATCGTGCAGGGCACTACTAGATGTGTCGAGGACAAACCCAACTGGATGGGTGAGGGGGACCGACTGCTGCGTTACGACCCGAAGACCTTTCCGCCGGAGGCCAACTGCGTCTGGGACAACGGGACCACAGTGGACATGGTGCCGGGGTACATCGCCCCGACCTTGTACACGCTCCTGCCGCTCACCGCCGCCTGCGCCGTAGCGGCGTTGTTCTTCCTGCTGCGCACCCGCCGTTCGTGAGCCGAACGTGCGAACGTCGCGTGGGGGAGCGGAGCGGCGAGCCCCGCCCACCCGAGCGCGTAACCGGTGACGGAATGCCCTGGGGCACCCCTCCCGGCCTGCGTGGAGCGTGAAGTGGTGCGACCGTACGGGCACGCGGCGGCACCCCGCCGCGTCATTCCATGATGATCTTGGGGGACATCGCATGGGCACCATCACCACCAACGACGGCGCGGAGATCTACTACAAGGACTGGGGCGCGGGGCAACCGATCGTGTTCAGCCACGGCTGGCCGCTCTCGGCCGACGACTGGGACGCCCAGCTGCTGTTCTTCCTGCACCACGGCTACCGGGTCATCGCGCACGACCGGCGCGGCCACGGGCGTTCCGAGCAGACCGGCGAGGGCCACGACATGGACCACTACGCCGACGACCTCGCCGCGCTGACGGCGCACCTCGATCTCTCGAACGCGATCCACGTGGGCCACTCCACCGGCGGCGGCGAGGTCGTCCGCTACCTGGCCCGGCACGGCGAGAGTCGAGTCGCCAAGGCGGCGTTGCTCTGCGCGGTGCCACCGCTGATGGTGCGAACCGAGAGCAACCCGGACGGCCTGCCCAAGGACGTCTTCGACGACTTCCAGCGGCAGCTGGCCGCGAACCGTTCCCGGTTCTACCGCGACATAGCCGCGGGCCCGTTCTACGGTTTCAACCGCCCGGGTGCGGAGCCCTCGGAAGCCGTGATCCAGAACTGGTGGCGCCAGGGCATGATGGGCGGCGCGAAGGCGCACTACGACGGTGTCGTCGCCTTCTCGCAGACCGACTTCACCGAGGACCTGAAGCGGATCACCGTGCCGGTGCTGGTGATGCACAGCCAGGACGACCAGGTCGTGCCCTACGTCGCCTCCGGGCCGCTGTCGGCGAAGCTGCTGCGCGACGCCACGTTGCACACCTACGAGAACTTCCCGCACGGCATGCCCACCACGCAGGCGGACACGATCAACGCGGATCTGCTGGAGTTCCTGCGCGGGTGACCCACCGAGTCCACGCGAGCGACTCCGCTCCTGCCGTGCGAGTGGCCGCGACTGTCACGGGACGCCGAACACGGCATCGGTCGCGGACGGAAAAGGGCGGTCCACGATGGACCGCCCCACCCGGAATCGCCGGAGAACCGCCGGTCAGACCACTGCCGTCATGCCGCCGTCGACGAACAGTAACTGCCCGTTGACGAACGACGCGGCGTCCGAGGCCAGGAACACCGCCGGGCCGAGCAGATCGTCGGTACTGCCCCATCGACCGGCGGGAGTGCGCCCGGTCACCCAGCCACTGAACTCGGGGTCGGCGACCAGGGCCGAGGTCAGCTCGGTCGCGATGTAGCCGGGTGCGATGCCGTTGATCTGCAGACCGCTGCCCGCCCATTCGGCGGTCATGGCCCGGGTCAGGTTCCGCAGCCCGCCCTTGGCCGCCGTGTACGGCGCGATCGACGGTCGGGCGAGCTCGGTCTGCACCGAGCAGATGTTGATGATCCTGCCGCTCCCGCGCCGCACCATGTCGCGCGCCACCGTGCGTCCCACGAGGAAGGCGCTGGTCAGGTCGGTGCGCAGCACCTCCTCCCAGCGCTCGACCGAGAGGTCGAACATCGGCTCGCGGTGCTGGAAGCCCGCGTTGTTGACCAGGACGTCGATTCCGCCGTGCCGGTGGGAGATCTCGGCGACGCCTTCGACGACCTCGGCCTCGTCGGTGACGTCGAAGCACACCACGTCGCACTCGGCTCCGGGAACCGCCGCGCGCAGCGCGTCACGTGCTTCGGCGGCCCGCTGTCGGTCGCGGCCGTTGAGCACCACCGTGGCCCCGGCCTCGGCCAGCCCCTTCGCGACGGCGTTGCCGATGCCGCGACTGCTGCCGGTGACCAGCGCGACCCTGCCGGTCAGGTCGAACAGTTCGGATACCAAGGAGTCCTCCACTCAGGCGACGACGAACAGCAGGGAGGCGATGCCGAAGCCCATCAGCCCGATGGTGGTCTGCATGACCGTCCAGGTCTTCAGCGTCGTCTTCACGTCCATCCCGAAGAACCGGCCCACCAGCCAGAATCCGGAGTCGTTGACGTGGCCCGCGGTGACCGAGCCCGCCGCCAGCGCCAGCACCAGCGCGGCCAGCTGCACCGAGTTGAAGTCCTGTCCGAGCACCACCGGCTGGACCAGTCCGGCCGCGGTCGTCAGCGCGACGGTGGCCGAGCCCTGCGCGATGCGGATCACCGCGGCGATCACGTAGGCGGCGACGATCACCGGCATTCCGATGTCGGACATCACGTCCGAGAGCGCGTCGCCGATGCCGCTGGCCTGCAGCACGCCGCCGAACATCCCGCCCGCGCCGGTGATCAGGATGATCGCGCACACCGGGCCGAGCGCGGAGTCGAGCAGTTTCTCGATGACGTCCTGGCCACGTCCCCGGCGGGTCCCCAGGACGTAGGTGGCCACGAACACGGTGATCAGCAGTGCGACCGGCGTGGCACCGAGGGTGCGCGCGACCTGGAACCAGCCCGCGTCGGGGTTCGCCCACCCCGCCGCGCCGGCGGTGTTCAACCCGGTGTTGGCGAAGATCAGCAACAGTGGAAGCAGCAGCAGCGAGATGACGGTGCGTGCGCGGGGCGGGTTCTCGTCCTGCTCCACGGGGGCGCCGCCGTTGAGCAGTTCCGGTACCGGCAGCACGATGCGCTTGCCCGCCCAGAGGCCGTAGAGGTAGCTGGTCAGGTACCACGTCGGAATCGCGACGACCAGAGCGAGCGCGAGAACCAGCCCGACGTCGGCGCCCAGTAGCCCGCTGGCCGCCACGGGGCCCGGGTGCGGTGGAACGAAGATGTGCATCACCGAGAACGCGCCCGCCGTGGGCAGGCCGTAGCGCAGCACACCACCGCCGAGCCTGCGTGCCACCGCGAACACGATCGGCAGCATCACGACGAGTCCGGCGTCGAAGAAGATGGGAAAGCCGAAGATCAGCGAGGCGATGCCCAGCGCCATCGGTGCGCGTCGTTCGCCGAACCTGTTCAGCAGCGCGTCGGTCAGCGATTGGGCGCCTCCGCTGACCTCGAGGAGTCTGCCGAGCATCGCGCCGAGCCCGACCAGCAGCGCCACGCTCGCCAGCGTGGAGCCGAATCCGCTGGTGAGCGTCTCGATGATGCTGTTCGCCGGGATGCCCGACGCGAACGCGGTGGCGAGGCTGACCAGCACCAGCGCGAGGAAGGCGTGCACGCGCAGCTTGATGATCAGGAACAGCAGTACGGCGATCGCGGCCGCCGCTATGCCGAGTAATGGGCCCGAACCCATTGTCTGTGTCCAGCCATCGATGTTCATTCAAAAGCTCCGTTGCTTTGTGCCGGTTTCGATGGTCATCGCGCGGCGTGGCAGGCGCCGGGATCGAGAGCCGCGAGGGTCTGCCGCACGATGTCTTGCGGGGTATCGACGATGTCGACGGTCAGGCCGGCCTCGTCGGGGTGTAGCGGTTCGAGGTCGTCGAACTGCGACCGCAGCAGTGAGCTGGGCATGAAGTGCCCGGAACGGCTCGTGAGCCTGCCCTCGATCGTTTCGGCCGAGCCGGACAGGTGCAGGAACCGCACGTTCGCCCCGGCCTGCCGCAGGACGTCCCGGTACGTCCGCTTCAGCGAGGAGCAGGTCACGATCGTGTTCGTCCCGCTCGTGGCGTGTCGGGTGATCCAGTCGCGGATCCGCCACAGCCAGGGCAGCCGGTCCTCGTCGGTGAGCGGGACACCGGCCGTCATCTTGGCGATGTTGGCTTCGGGGTGGAACTCGTCGGCCTCGGCCGAGGGCCGATCGAGCTGTTGGGCGAGCAGCTGCGCGACGGTGCTCTTGCCCGCCCCCGAAACGCCCATCACCACCAGGCATGTGGCTGTCATACGACTCCCTCGTCGAGCTGCGTCCGTTTCCGTGTCGTGTCCACGCGGCTAAAAAGTATTACCTTTGGCGGCGAAAGTTATCACCAAATGATGTGACTGGGAAGACATTCGGAACTCGGTAATCTGTACGGGTAAACCCGGCAACCGTGGAGCAGGAGAACAACGTGACGAGGTCCGGACACGGACACGAGGGGAGTGAGCAGCGGGCGAGTTCCGCGAACGACACCGCGACCGTGCGTGCTTCACCGACCGGTGCGGTGAAAAGCGGTGCCGGGGAGTCGAATGTCGAAGTGCTGCACAGCGGTGTACTGGACACGCTCGGCAAGGAGATCACCGACGGTCGATTGCCCACCGGACACGTGCTGACACTCGACACGCTCGAGGAACGGTTCGGGGTGTCGCGCACCGTGGTGCGGGAGAGCGTGCGGATTCTGCAGTCGATGGGGCTGGTCACGTCCCGGCGCCGGGTCGGCATCACGGTTCAGCCGAGGCGTTCCTGGAACGTGTTCGACCCACGTGTGATCTGGTGGCGACTCGCGGGCGAGGGGCGGGAGGCCCAGTTGCGTTCGCTGACCGAGCTTCGTATCGCGGTCGAACCGCTGGCCACCGCCGACGCCGCGCGCAACGCTTCGGGAGAGGTGAGATCACGTGTGGTGGAGCTGTCCTCGATGATGCGCGCCAAGGGCGAAGCGGGTGAGCTCGACGACTTCCTGGAACTGGACATCGAGTTCCACACCGCGTTGTTGCGGACCAGCGGCAACGAGATGTTCGAGGCGTTGGCCGATGTGGTCGCGGTGGTGCTGCGGGGGCGAACTCAGCTGGGACTGATGCCGCACCAGCCGGTTCCCCGCGCGCTGGACCTGCACGAGCGTGCGGCACACGCCGTGGCCAACGCGAGATCGGAGGAGGCCGAGGACGCCATGCGCGAGCTGCTCGCCGAGGTCCGGGACGCCGTCGTTCCGGTCTGGGGGAATCCGTCGGCGGGGAAGTAGAGCTCCACCGCGGGGGTCGAGGTCTCGCTGCCCCACGGCGACCGCTACGCCGAGGCGCTGATGCGGCTCGCGCACCCAGAAGCGGCGCGTGACCACCTCGGAACGTCCCAGTGAGACCCTGTCGCCTCGGTCCGTCGACGTGGCGCGGTGATTTCGCGCGAAACTCACGCTGGGTCGATGTCCGGATTCCCCGGAAGTGGCGATTTCGCGGGAACGAATCCCACGTACCGGTCGCGGTCGGCGTGGGTGGTGTGGTCCGCGCCGGACCCACTGGTGGGATCGGCGGCGCGGACCTCGCGACCGGATGAGTGCGACCGGGACCGGGACACACCGGGACGGTGCTTCCCTCGAACGTCGCGGTCTCACGACCGCACGGGCGACGACCGCGTCGTCACGCCCTGCTCGTGTCGCGCTGCCGCAGTTCGCCGGCCAGCTCCAGGTTGTGCTGCTTGATCCAGCCGGGAATGAGGAAGGCGTCCACGAGTGCCCACACGGCACTGATGGGGCTGGTGATGACGAGCACCGTGCACACCAGCTGCGCCACGGCGGTACCGACGCGGTTGCCCGCGTAGAACCGGTGGGCACCGAACAGGCCGAGGAAGATCCACAGCACGTAGCTGACCACCAGCGACTTCTGTCTGGCCTGGTATTCCATCATGTCGTATTCAGCGTTCAATCGGATGTCTCCCGAGGGGGCGCGGTTCCAGAGCCGCTCCATCCTATGTTTCGGCCGAACGGTGGTTCGTTCCGGTCGTCCCGGTGACGAGAGCGGTGGATGCGGTGCACGTTCCCGCTTTCGCGGGGTACGTCCTCGTTGACACCGCGTGTGCCGGTCACGCGTGAATTTCGCGCGAGATCCGCGAGTACCCGGAGGCCGTCACTCCGGCACCCGCGCCAGCCCGGCGTAGATGCCGCTGGGTTCGGTGGGGCCCGCGATCTCGCCGTGGTGCCAGTCCTGGGCGTAGCGGACTCCCGGTTCGACGAGCCGGGTGCCCTCGAACAGGCTGAGTACCTCCTCGTAGCCCCGCGGGTATGCCTGGTGGCTGGCGCGGCTGTGCTGGATGCGCTCGGCCACTCCGCTCGTGTTCACGTCACCGTCGTCGGTGGTCAGGTGCGAGATCGCGATGTAGCTGCCGGGCGCCAGCCCCGTCCGGTAACTCGCCACCGTCTCGCGCAGCCGATCGGTGTCGGGGAAGTACTGCAGCACGCAGAGCAGCAACACCGCCACCGGCCGGTTCAGATCCAGCATGCCGCGCGTGACCGGTGAGTTCAGCACCTCCGCCGGGTCGGTGAGGTCGCCGCGCAGGATCGTGGCCTTGTCCGTCCCTTCGAGCAGTAACTCGCTGTGCGAGACCGCCACGGGCTCGTTGTCCACGTAGACCACCCGGGAATCCGGATCGTGCCGGTGCGCGATCTCGTGCACGTTGCCGATCGTGGGCACCCCGGAGCCCAGGTCGAGGAACTGATTGACCCCCTGCCGACAGCAGTGGGTCACCATGCGGCGTAGCAGTGACCTGTTCTCGCGCGCCATGCTCGCGATCCGGGGCTCGCTCTCGGCGATGTGATCACCGAGCTCGCGGTCCACGGCGAAGTTCGCCGACCCGCCGAGCCAGTAGTCGTAGACCCGCGCGGGATTGGGAAGACCGACGTCGGTGTCGCCGGGGAACCTGTAACCGTGGTCGGGTGATTCGTCGAGGCCGGTCATAAGCTCTCCCACACCGGAGGTTCGCGACGAACACAGCTTACGCCTCGACCCGACTCGACACCGCCCGGAAGTGAATACTGTTTGCTTCCACTTGTCGACGCGGAACCGGTCGGTTCGTGCGCGGGTGCCGCTCGTCGGTGGTCGATCTACCGTCCGACCGCATCGGGCACGAGCCGACCGCATCGGGCACGAAAGGTCGGGTCGACGTGACGGCCGAGGCCCTAGTTTCGAATCCGGGAAGGAGGTCGCCGTGCTCGACCGTCTCAACGAGGCCATGGATCACATCGAGCGGCACATCGCCGCCGACATCGACATCGAGGTGCTCGCGCGGATCGCCCACACCTCGCCGTACCACTTCCGGAGGATGTTCGCCACGCTCGCGGGAATCCCGCTGTCGGAGTACGTGCGCAGGCGCAGGCTGACGCTGGCAGCGGGGGAGGTGCTGGCCGAGCGGCGCTCGTTGCTCGACGTCGCCGTGACCTACGGATACGGCTCCGGCGAGACCTTCGCGCGGGCGTTCCGTGCCGTGCACGGTGTCGGTCCGGCCGAGGCGAGACGTTCCGGAGTGGCGCTGACCTCCCAACCACGGATGACGTTTCACCTCACCGTCGAAGGGAGCACACCCATGGAGTTCCGGATCGTCGACAAGGCGGAGTTCCGGCTGCTCGGCTACCGCACCGAGGTGCCGATCGTGCACGAGGGGCACAACGAGGCCATCGCCGAGTTCACCGCGAGCATCGGGACCGAGCGGTTGGCGCGGTTGAAGCCGCTCTCGGACCAGGAACCGGAGGGCATCGTTTCCGCGGTGGAGCCGCTCGACGGCTCGCAGCGTTCCGAAGGCAGCCTGGCCGAGTTCCTGCAGGGGGTGGTGTCCTCGGCCACCGCTCCCGACGGAGTCGCGGAGCGCGTCGTGCCCGCCGGGACGTGGGCGGTGTTCCGCTCGGAGGGCGAACCGCCGGAAGCCGCGCAGTACATCTGGCGGGACGTGTTCGGCCAGTGGTTCCCCTCCAACGCTTACCGCAGCGTGCCCGGCCCGGAGATCCTGAGTGCCCAGCCGACCGGCGACGGCACCCGGATGAACTACGAACTGTGGCTGCCCGTGGAACACACCGGCTGAGCCGAGTTCGTCGCTTCGCACGGGGCCGTGCCGCGAGGCACGGCCCCATCGGGTTCCGGGTACGCCGGAGTGGTCGGAACCCGGTGGGGACGGTGAATCCCGCTCCGCGGCGAGGAGGGTTCGACGCGAGAACGGATCGCGGGCAGACTGCGCGCGTACGATGATCACTGAACCCCGCTCTGACACGGGTGTCGTTCGAGATCACCGCCCTACACGATCAAGAGGCGATTTTCGGAATGGACTCGGAGATAACCCTGCGGGTGGACGGGCGGCGGGAAACGCTGTCCGTCGACACCCGGACGACTCTGCTGGACGCACTACGCGAACGATTGGGGGTGACCTCTCCGAAGAAGGGATGTGACCACGGGCAGTGCGGTGCCTGCACCGTGCTGCTGGACGGCAGGCGTGCCACCAGCTGTCTGACCTTCGCCGTCGCGAACGACGACAGTGAGGTCGTCACCGCGGAAGGACTGGCCGAGGAGGACGAACCGCACCCGGTGCAGCGGGCGCTGCTGGACAACGACGGTTTCCAGTGCGGCTACTGCACCCCGGGTCAGGTCTGCTCCGCGGTGGGCATGTTGGACGAGGTCAAGTCGGGCTGGCCCAGCTACGTGACCGAGGATCTCGAGGAGTCGATCGAACTCGACGAGGACGAGATCCGTGAACGCATGAGCGGCAACCTCTGCCGCTGCGGTGCCTACGCCAACATCGTCACAGCCATCCGAGAGGCCGCCGAGTGAAACCCTTCGACTACCAGCGCGCCACCGACGCCGACAGCGCGATAGCGACCGTCAGCCGCGATCCCGAAGCGCGCTACATCGGTGGCGGAACCAACCTCGTCGACCACATGAAGCTGGGGATCACCGAACCGGGGAAACTGGTCGACATCACCCGGCTGCCCTACGACTCGGTCGAGTCGCTGCCCGACGGCCGGGTCCGCATCGGCGCCACGGTGCGCAACAGCGACCTGGCGGCGGAACCGGTGATCCGGCAGCGCTACCCCGTGCTCGCGCAGGCACTGCTGTCCGGGGCCTCCGGGCAGCTGCGCAACCTGGCGACCACGGGCGGCAACCTGCTGCAGCGCACCCGCTGCTCCTACTTCCAGGACGTCACCACCCCGTGCAACAAGCGCGAACCCGGCTCGGGGTGCTCGGCGCTGGAGGGCTGGAACCGGCACCACGCCGTGCTCGGTGCCTCCGAGCGGTGCGTGGCGACCCATCCCTCGGACATGGCGGTCGCGCTGGCCGCGCTCGACGCCGACGTGCTGGTGGCGGGGCCGGACGGGCAGCGCACCGTGCCGGTGACCGAGCTGCACCGGCTGCCGGGTGACGAGCCGGAACAGGACACCGTGCTGCGGCACGGCGAACTCGTCACCGCCGTCGAGCTCCCCTCGCTGCCCTTCGCCGTTCGTTCGCGCTACCGCAAGGTGCGGGACAGGGCCTCCTACGCCTTCGCGCTCGTCTCGGTCGCGGCGGCGGTCGAGGTCACCGACGGCGACATCACCGACGCCCGGATCGCCTTCGGCGGGCTCGCGCACAAGCCCTGGCGGGCCACGGCGGCGGAACGGGCGCTGCACGGCGCCCCGGCAACCGAGGAAGCGTTCCGCGCGGCGGCCGACGCCGAACTCGCCGAGGCGGAAACGCTGCGCGACAACGAGTTCAAGGTTCCCATGACTCGCAACACCCTGGCATCGGTGCTGCGCGAGCTCACCCAGCAGGAGGGATCATGACCGGAGCGACGCGGACCACCGCGCGAGGCCTGGAGCGGATCGAGGGCCGCGCCAAGGTGACCGGCACCGCGCCCTACGCCTTCGAGTACCCGGTGACGGACCCGCTCTACCTACATCCGCTGCGGTCGGGCATCGCACGGGGCCGCATCGCGAGTATCGACACCGCGGCAGCCGAGCGGGTCGACGGGGTGCACACCGTGCTGACCCACCACAACGCGGACGCCCTGAACCCCATCGGTGACCCCGAACTGGCCGTGCTGCAGTCCGACGGGATCGACTTCCGCGGCCAGCTCGTCGGCGCGGTGGTCGCCGAGACGCCGGAGATCGCGGCGCACGCGGCCGGGCTCGTCGACATTCGCTACGAGCGGCTGCCGCACGACAGCGAGTTCCGGGACGACGCGAACATCGTCTACACCCCGGACGCCGATGCCAGCCCCATGCTGGCGCCGGACCTGGAGCGGGGCGACGTGGACGCCGCGCTGGCGGAGGCCACTTACACGGTGGACGTCACCTACACCACGCCGCCCGAGCACCACAATCCGATCGAACCGCACGCCGTCATCGCGACGTGGGACGACGACGGACTCACCCTCCACGACTCGAACCAGGGCTCGCACCTGGTCCGGGACCTGCTCGCCCCGCTGGTCGGCCTCGACAAGGAGCGGATCAACGTGATAGCGCCGCACGTCGGGGGCGCCTTCGGCTCCAAGGGGATGCCGCACGGCCACCTGGCACTGACGGTGCTGGCCGCGCGCCGGACGGAAGGCAGGCCGGTCAAGTGCGCGCTCTCGCGCACCCAGATGTTCGAGCTGGTGGGCTACCGCCCACCCACCCGGCAGCGGGTGCGGCTCGGGGCCGACCCCGAGGGGCGGCTCACCGCCACCGAGCACGATTCGCTGGAGCAGACCTCCCGGTTCAAGCAGTACGCCGAGCAGAGCGCAAGCGCCTCGCGGGAGATGTACGCGTCACCCAATCGCCGCGTCACCAACCGGCTCGCCGCGCTGGACGTGCCCGCCCCCACCTGGATGCGGGCGCCCGGTGAGGCGAGCGGGATGTACGCGCTGGAAAGCGCTGTCGACGAACTGGCGGTTCGTGCCGGGATCGACCCGATCGAACTCCGGGTGCGCAACGAACCGGAAGTCGCTCCGGTCTCCGGGCTGCCGTTCTCCAGCCGCAACCTGGTCGCCTGCCTGCGGCAGGGTGCCGAGCGGTTCGGGTGGCAGGATCGCGACCCTCGGCCCGGTACGCGGCGGGAAGGCGACTGGCTCGTGGGCACCGGGGTGGCCGCCGCCAGCTTCCCGAGCCTGCTGTTCCCCGGCTCGCTGGCCACGATCCGGCACGAGTCCGACGGGAAGTACCGGGTGGAGATCGGTGCGGCCGACATCGGTACGGGAGCCCGTACGGCGCTGACCCAGCTCGCGGCCGAGACCCTGGAGGTGCCGGTCGACGACGTGGAGCTTCGACTGGGCAGCACCGAACAGCCGAATGCCGGCCTGGCGGGCGGATCCGCCGGTACCGCCTCGTGGGGCTCGACAGTCGTGGACGCGGTGCGTGCGTTCCGCGCCGAGCACGGCAGCGATCCCGCTGCGGGAGCCGAAACCACGGCGGGTGCGGCCGACAATCCGGACCTGGGCAAGTACGCGATGAACGCCTACGGTGCGCAGTTCGCCGAGGTGCGGGTGCACGCCGACACCGGTGAGGTGCGGGTTCCCCGGATGCTGGGAGTGTTCGCGGCGGGCCGGATCGTCAATCCGCGCACCGCGCACTCGCAGTTCCTCGGTGGGATGACGATGGGGATCTCGATGGCGCTGCACGAGCACAGCGTCGTCGACGGACGGTTCGGTCACGTCGTCAACCACGATCTCGCCGGGTATCACATCGCGGGCAACGCGGATGTGGGTTCGATCGAGGTGAGCTGGGTCGACGAGCACGATCCGCACGTCAACTCGGTTGGTGCCAAGGGGATCGGCGAGGTCGGGATCGTCGGTACGGCGGCGGCCATCGGCAATGCCGCGCACCACGCCACGGGCGTGCGGGTTCGGGACCTACCGCTGACTCCCGACAAGTTCCTGCGCTGATTCCCGCGCGGTGCTCGGCATCGGTCTCGTACGGGGCCGGTGCCGGGGCCTGCCCGATCGGCTGGAAAACCGAAGCGAACCCTGGGCGTCACCTGCGGCCCGCGGTGGGCCGCCTTCCGGCGGAGGTGGGCCTGCCGCCCGAGGTGGCTCCGCGCCCCGAGTTCGAACCGCTGCCCGATCTCGAACCGTTGCTCGGCCTCGAACCGCCGGAGCGGGTCGAGCCGCGCCCCGCGTCCTGGCGGTTGCCCCAGGTGTTGTGCCAGCGCCAGTTGATCCAACCGTCCAGCACCAGGACGAGGACGCCCAGCACGGCCATGATCAGACCCAGCGTGGGCATGATCGCCAGGCCCACGAACAATGCCGCCATCAGCAGCGGGACGACCGCTATCCAGCAGAAGGGATCGATACTGCCGATGAACGTCGGGTTGCGTTCTGCTCTGCTCGGTTCACGCGCCAACGGAGTGCTCGCTTTCCAGCGGGTCGGGGGCAGCAGCGATTATCGGCGGTTCCCGCGTTCGAACCGACCGCAGGGGTGCCGTTGTGCTTCCACCCTGCGTCAACTCCCGTGATGTCGGCACAGTTTCACTCGGGAGTGTGGAATTGGTCACTCTCGTTTCGATTGCCGGTGGCAAGTGCCCGTTGGGGTGTCGCTCTGTAGTGTGAGTTCTTGACGATCACGTCGAGCGTTCGTGAGACGCCGGTCTCCGGCGGTACGGACAGGATTGCTGTGGGGGTGCGGTAGTGAAGTGGAACTCACCTCGCGTTGCCCGTGGGACCGCGTTGATCGCACTCGTGTCGTGTGCTTTTTCGGCGCTGCTCAATTTCACGGTGCTGCTTGTGTTTCTGCGGGAGGTGCCGGACGTCAACTACTGGATCCCGGTCAGCAACCTGATCGGTGTCCTACTGTTCGGCCCGTTGGCAGTGTTGAACACGTTCCTCTACCTCCGTGCGCGCTGGCAGGAGTAAGGCATCGCGCGCCGCAGGCGGGGAAGCACTTGATGTTCTCGGGGATTCTCCAACCGATCCGTGCTCAGTCGATCGACGAGTGGGCCAGGAGAACGGCGAACACGGATCGAGGGACTCGGCAACCAGTGATCAATCGGCGGAAACCCGGATCTGGTGCTGTGGAACGGAACTCTCGGCTGCCGACTCGCGTTCGAACCGGTTGAGCTGGCGGTGGCGCAGCAGTTTCGCCGACAGCTGGCAGCCGAACGCGAGTAACATGCAGCCGAACCGTGGCCAGGGCGACTCCACCCGCCAGGTGACGTACAGGAACACCGGCAGCAGCAGTACCGACAGCGTGTACAGCGTGAGCTGGACTCCGGTGCGTTTCGGTTCCGGCACGTGAGCGCCTCGCAATCCCCCGGTGGGGACGGTCAGTCGGTCCCCTCGGAGCGGTACCTGTTCGGGCGCAACGTCGAGCGGTCGGGGAACCCGAACCGCCACTTCGCCGGTTTCATCGGCCCCGTGGGATTCGGTTCCATGGTCGTGAAGTGCCGCAGTACGAGGAATCCGGCACCGCCCGCGGCCGCGACTAGCGGCAAACCCGCCCAGAGGGGCATTTCCAGCATGTTCACGACGAGAGGGGCGGTCGGAGCCGCCATGAAACCCACGCCCCGCCAGAAGTACTCCCGCTTGGAAAGCGGCTGAAATACCTTGTTGTCTCGTTCCATGAGCGACTCCGATACATGTTCCCCCCGCCAGGGCATCATTGCTCGGTAGCGATGGTCAACTTCGACAGTGGTGTGTCCGATCACGACGGTCCGAGCCGAACCGGCTCGGTGCGGTGATCCCGACTGTCGGAGCGGTGATGCGGTGCCGGGGTGGGCGGCGGCAGGGGAGCGAAGGTGGCGGACACGTCAGCCGTACAGCTTCTTCGCGTACTCCGCGCCGTAGTAGTGCTCCAACTCGGCCAGGCTCTTCTCCGGAGTCTCCAGCTTCTTGGCGATGGCCGGACGTGATTCCATCGCTTCCGGATTCCAGCTCTCCGGGTTCCAGAGCCCGGAACGCATGAACGCCTTGGCGCAGTGGTGGAAGACCTGCTCGATCTCGACCACCAGCGCCAGCACCGGGCGGTGTCCCTTCACCTCCATGCGTTCGAAGAACGGGGCACGCCGCACGATCCGCGCGCGTCCGTTGATCCGCAGTGTGTCGCCCCTGCCGGGCAGCATGTAGAGCAGCCCGACGTGCGGATTGCGCAGTATGTTGCGGAAACCGTCCGCGCGGCGGTTACCGGGGCGTTCCGGTAGCGCGATCGTGGAGTTGTCCAGCACCAGTGTGAACCCGGGCGGGTCTCCCTTGGGTGAGACGTCGCAGTCGCCCAGTTCGTCGGAAGTTGCCACCAGGCAGAACGGGGAGTGGGCCAGCCACCGCTTGTCCAGCTCGTGCAGTTCGGTGCGTTCCTTGTCCAGGGTCCGCCGCAACGGAGTGCCCAGCAGTTCCCGCAGCTCTTCCTCGTCGGCCACTTCGAGCGGCTCGGATTCCGAGTCGCTGTTCTCGACATCCCGCGATGAATCGTCCATTCGAGCCAACTCCTCCTCCGACGAGATTTGCCCGCCCCGTACACGATAGGCCGTGGCACGAGGCGGGCAGTGATCCCGGTCAGGTGCGACGGAACTTCCGGGCCGATTACGGCCGCGCGGTTTCGGAAGGGGTTCTCCGTCACATCAGGAGGTAGTGGTTCCGAGTCGGATCGGTCGGTTGTCTCGCCGGGAATGGTTCCCGACCGCTGTTTCCCAGGGCGCGTCGCCGACAGGGGCGGTGCTTTTCGACGCGCGAACGCCGAACGACCGCTCACGCTGCCGGATCACCCGCAGGGGTTCGTGCGATTCTCGTGCGGACGGCCCCAAACCGGACAGGTGCCCGTACGATGTCGGTTCTGCCGTGGGGCGGAGTCGGACAGAGGTTTCGCCACGCGATCACTTCGGCGGAACCGGTCGACGAAGTCCGACTAGAGTCCGGCGGCGACCAGCAGGGATCCGGGAGTGTGGTCGTCGGGGAGTTCGAGCAGCCGGTCGATCACGTCACATACCTGGCCACTGGAATGCCACCAGGTGGTGCTCGGTTCGAAGACGTTCTCCTCGTAACTCGGCATCCTGGTCGCCGTCACGTGGTCCTCCGATTCGAGGCGCACCACGTCGATGACGTTGTCGTGCCCACGCACGCCGACCAGCGCCCGCAGCTCGCCACGGGAATCGGTGGACTGCATGAACTGAAAACCCCGGGCCATCAGTTCGCGCAGTCGCGCGTCCGAATCGCGCTGCGTGTCAGCTGATGAAGTCATCGAACTCTCCGTCCTTCGCGCCGGCCACGAACGCGGCGATCTCGGCACGGGTGTAAATGAGAGCGGTGCCTTCCGGGTCACGGGAATTGCGCATGGCGACCTCGCCGCCGTTGAGCGCGGCGACCTCCACACAGTTCCCGATCGCACCGCTGTGCCTGCTCTTGCGCCACCGCACGCTCGGCAGCTCGGCAGCCGAGGTGCTGGTGCGGGTCATCTCGCTCATGTGGTCACCTTTTCTGCGTTGTGCATCTGCACGTGCACAAGATCTTGCCAACGGGGCGCCGAAAAGGCAATGCAGCTGCACGTGCAGCTGCACGAATACACACGATCGTGCGAGATTGTTCAGGTTCCTGTGCAGGGTGTCGCCCGGCTATACTGTTCGGAAATTTCGGCGTTCGGCCGGTTGAGCGGCGCGAGCCGCTGGTGTCGCGTGCTGCTCGATTCGATGCCCGGGGAACTCCGTTTCACGGTTCGTTTCCGTCGAGTCGCTCTGGTTCGACGACGCGACTCACCCGAATGGACGACCGAGGTGGCGGTGAGTGATCGGTGGTCCGAAGTGCGGACCCAGTCGCCAGTGCGGACCCAGTCGCCGGGAAAACCTCCCGAAGCGGGAATCAGCGGGAGGCTCCGCCCTGTAACCACCTACGAGACCCCGGCCTACGAGAACCCGGCCTACGAGACCCCGGCCGATCCGGGAATCAGAGTTCCGCCCGCACCTTGTGCAACAGCTTCCTGGACTCCTCCGGGGTCTCGGCGTCCACGGTCAGGTGGTCGAACACCCTGCTGTACTGTTCGATCTCCTCCGGTTTGTCCAGGTGCAGCGCGCCCGCGAGATGTTCCACGTAGACCAGATTCGGAAGCTCGGGCTCCGCGAAGCGCAACATGCTGAACGAGCCCTCCGCGGCGTAACCGCTGAGCCGGTACGGGACCACCTGCAGCGTGATGGTGGAACGTTTGGTCATTTCCAGCAGGTGGTCCAACTGTTGCCGCATCACGTCGAGTCCACCGATCGGCCGGTGTAACACGGACTCGTCGATCACCGCCCACACCCGAGGGGCTTGCGGCCCGTTGAGCAGTTTCTGCCGCTGCATGCGCAGTGCCACCCTGCGCCGGACGTTCTCATCGGCCAGCTCCGGTCTGCCGTGACTGGCGATGGCTTTGGCGTAGGGCTCTATCTGCAGCAGTCCCGGCACGAACTGGAGTTCGTAGGTCTGGATCCGCGAGGCGGACTCCTCCAGCCCGACGAAGTCCTGGAACCACTCGGGCATCAGATCGCTGTAGCGGTTCCACCAGCCGGGCTGTTTGGACTCGCGCACCATTTCCAGGAACGGCCGTTGTTGCTCGTCGTCGGTGACCCCGTAGCACTTGAGCAGGTCGCGAACATCGCGTTCCTTCAGGCTGACCTTGGCGAGCTCGATCCGGCTGATTTTGGATTCGGACCCACGAATCTCGTCCGCTGCCTGGGCGCGCGTGATGTCGGCTCTCTCGCGCAGCCTGCGCAGCTGTGCGCCCAACACGATTCGCCTGGCTGTCGGTTTCGGATGTTCCTCGACGTGTTCGTCATCGGGTTCGCCGGAATCGACGGTGGTCATCCCCACTCCTGTTCGTCGGTGTGCACACCGGATTCTCGCTTTCACACTGTAGTCGGCGGTGAACTCGTTCGGGGGGAAGGCGATCCGGCATTCGTGCCAATCGAAGTTCTGCCGCACGGTTTCGTGAGATTACCTCCTTGTGCTTGCATTTACAGCATGCGCTGACACTCCTACGCCGAGTGCACCGTCCGACCCTGAACCCGACCCCCGACACGAGGTTGAGATGACCGAAGCAGGATCCCCGCCGGAGAGCGCTACTCCGGTCCACATCGATACGAGCAAGGCGAGTATCGCCAGGGTCTACGACGCATTTCTCGGTGGCAAGGACAACTACGAAGTCGATCGGCAAGTCTTCGAGGGAGTCAAGCAGGCAGCGCCGGAAGCGGCTGATCTGGCCTGGGACAACCGCGAGTTCCTGATTCGGACGATCCGTTTCCTGGCCAGCCAGACCGACATCTCGCAGTTCCTGGACTGCGGCTCCGGCTTACCGACCGCCGAGAACACCCATCAAGTGGCGCAGCGGCTCAACCCCGAGGCCAGGGTCGTCTACGTGGACAACGATCCGGTGGTGCTCGCCCACGGCCGTGCGTTGCTGGAGGAGAACGAGAAGACCCACTTCAGCCCGGCCGACATCTTCCAGCCGCGAACCATTCTGGAAGATCCGGTGGTCAACGCCCACATCGACTTCTCCCAGCCGCTGGCACTGCTCCAGGTCGGAACGCTGCACCACTACGTCGGCGAACGCGATCCCGGCGACATCATGCGGGAGTACATCGAGGCGTTGCCCTCGGGATCGTTCGTGGTGCTGAGTCACTTCTACGATCCGCGGGACGACGACTACTACACCGCGTTGGCCAACAGGATGGACGACCGATTCACCCACAGCCCGATGGGAAGTGGGAAGTTCCGCACCGAACAACAGATCCGGAGCATGTTCCCGGGACTGGAACTGGTGGATCCGGGGCTGGTGCGGTGCTGTGACTGGTGGCCGGACGGCCCCCGCTACAAGCAGGAACCGGAAGTGTCGAACTGCATCGTCGGAGCCGTGGGCCGCAAGCCCTGATCGAAGCCCCGCCCACCTTTCCGGACCGATCGGCGGAACCTCCCGCGGAATTCCGCCGTGGCGGAACCGGTGACGGTGACGACCTCTGGAGTGCCCCTCCGGCGCTGTCGTGCCGGAGAGGCACTCCCACCGAGACGAGCGCCGCGACGAACCGTTCCGGAAGAATTCCGGCCGCTCGAGCCGGTTCAGGCGACGGCTTCGTGGCCGTACCCGGCGACGCCCGGTTCACCCGGTGCCTTCCGGAGCGGTTTCGGCGATCACGGCTGCCACCTCGGTGAGCCGTTCCGGGCCCAGATCGGCCCGCGCCGTCAGCCGCAACCGCGCGTCACCGTCGGGGACCGAGGGCGGCCGGAAGCACCCCACTCGTACGCCGCGGCGCAGGCATGCCGCGGCCCACGCCACCGCGGCGTTCGCCCCGCCCACGGGAATACCCAGCACCGCGGCCCCGGGCCGTGTGGCGGGCACGCCACGTCGCACCAGTTCCCGGTGCAGCCCTTCGGCCACCTCGCGCACCCGTGCGCCACGCCCCGGCTGCTCCCGCAGCACCCCCAACGCCGCCGCTGCCGCCGCCACAGCCGGCGGGGCCAGGCCGGTGTCGAAAACGAACGTGCGGGCCGTCTGCCTGAGGTGCTCGATCACGCGGTGCGGCCCCAGCACCGCCCCGCCCTGTGCTCCCAGCGACTTGGACAGGGTCACCGTACTCACCACGTCCGGTGCGGCGCGCATACCGAACTCGGTCAGCGCGCCCGCCCCGCCCTCACCGAGCACTCCGAGGCCGTGCGCGTCGTCGACCAGCAGCGCCGCGCCGTTCACGCGACAGACCCGCAGCGCGTCCCGCAGCGGTGCGGTGTCACCGTCCACGGAGAACACCGACTCGGTCAGCAGCAGCCCGGCCCCCGGATGCCGGGAGAGCTCGTTCGCCGCCGCGTCGGGATCGGTGTGGTCCACGATGCGCAACCCGGCCCGGGAGAGTCTGCACCCGTCGATCAGCGAGGCGTGGTTGTGGCGGTCGGAGACGAGCACCGAACGCTCGTCGGCCAGCGCTGTGATCATCGCCAGGTTGGCGGTGTATCCCGAGGAGAACACCAGCGCCGATTCCGTCCCGTAGAACTCCGCGAGTTCGGTCTCCAGCGTGGCGTGCGACTCCGTTGTTCCGGTGACCAGGCGGGAACCGGTCGAGCCCGCTCCCCACAGTCGTGCGGCGTCCGCGGCCGCTCCGGTGACCGCGCGGTGGGTCGCCAGCCCGAGGTAGTCGTTGCCCGCGAGGTCCAGTGTGCTCTCCACCGCCGATCTCGTCGGTGGTCTCCTGGTCAGCCCCGCGCGGTCACGGCGTTCGGCTTCCCGGTCCAGTCGGTCGAACACCGTTTCCGGATCCGGCTCGTCGGGGGTGGTGGTCCGAGGGGCCATGTCGTCAGAGCCTGGGGGAGTGGCGAGCCGGTGACCAGTGGCCAGGACGTACAACCGCGGTGCCGGGGATTTGTTCCCGCCACGAATGGGGTTCCGTCCGGTGGCGCGGCAGCATTCCGGTGTGCTCAGAGCCCTGTCGGACACACCGCTGTCACCGGAAGAACTGTCTCAACTGGACAAAAATCACCTCTGGCACCCCTATTCGGGGATGCCCGCCGCCGCGGAACCGCTGACCGTGACCGACGCCCAGGGGGTGAGGCTGCGCACCCGTTCCGAGCGGTACGGGCAGCGGGAACTCATCGACGGCATGTCCTCCTGGTGGGCGGCGATCCACGGCTACCGCCACCCCGACCTCGACGAGGCGGTTCGGCGGCAGCTCGACCACGTGGGCCACGTGATGTTCGGCGGCCTCACCCACGAACCCGCCGTGCGGCTCGCCGCGAGCCTCGTCGAGATCACCCCCGATCCGCTGCGGCACGTCTTCCCGGCCGACTCCGGCTCGGTGGCGATCGAGGTGGCGGTCAAGATGTGCCTGCAGTACTGGCGAGGTCGGGGACGTACCGGGAAACGACGGTTGCTCACCTGGCGCGGCGGCTATCACGGCGACACCTGGCACCCGATGTCGGTGTGTGACCCGGAAGGCGGGATGCACCACCTGTGGCGCGGTGCGTTGCCCGAGCAGCTCTTCGCCGCGGCCCCGCCGGCCGGGTTCGATGCCGAGGTCGAGCGCGACTACCTCGAGCACTTCGAGGAGCTGCTGCGGCGCCACCACGAGGAACTGGCCGCCGTCGTGGTCGAACCGATCGTGCAGGGCGCGGGTGGCATGCGGTTCCACTCACCCGAGTACCCGCGCGCGCTGCGCGAGTTGGCCGACCGTTACGAGGTGCTGCTCGTCTTCGACGAGATCGCCACCGGCTTCGGACGTACGGGCGAGCTGTTCGCCGCCGACCACTCCGGGGTCGCGCCGGACGTGATGTGCGTGGGAAAGGCGCTCACCGGTGGTTACCTCAGCATGGCCGCGACGTTGTGCACCACCCGCGTCGCCGAGGGGATAGCGCGGGGCTCGGTGCCCGTGCTGGCGCACGGACCCACCTTCATGGGCAATCCCCTCGCCGCCGCGGTGGCCTGCGCCTCGTTGCGGGCACTGCTGGAAAAGGACTGGCGCACCGAGATCGGTGCGATCGAGTCCGGGTTGCGGAACGGGCTGTCCCCGGTGCGGGAGCTGCCCGGGGTACGTGATGTGCGAGTGCTCGGAGCGATCGGTGTCGTACAGCTCGATCACGAGGTGGACACCACCGCCGCGAGTCGTGCCGCGGTCGAGCACGGGGTGTGGCTGCGTCCGTTCCGCGACCTGATCTACACCATGCCGCCCTACGTGATCGGTCCCGAGGACCTGGCCACGGTGACCGAGGCCGTTCGCGCGGCGGCGGCAGCGGGGTGAGCGCGGTGGGCAGGACGCTTTTCGTGACCGGTACCGGCACCGGGGTCGGCAAGACCGTGGTCACCGCCGCGTTGGCCGCCACCGCCTCCGGCTCGGTGGCGGTGCTCAAACCCGCGCAGACCGGGATCGTGGGCGACGACGAGGGGGATATCGCCGCGATCGGGCGAATGACCGGTGGTGTCGAGCGAACGACGGGCGGTGTCACCACTTTGGAACTCGCGCGCCACCGCGATCCGTTGGCACCCGCCGTGGCGGCGCGACGCGAGGGGACCTCGCCGGTCACTCCGGAGCGGATCGTCGCGGCGGTCGCTCGGTTGGCCGCCTCGCACGATCTCGTGCTGGTGGAGGGGGCCGGTGGGCTGCTGGTGCCCTACGACGACCACGGCGGCACGCTCGCCGACGCGGCGGCCTCACTGGCCGCGCCGGTGCTGGTGGTGTGCCCGGCGGGACTGGGCGCGTTGAACGCGAGCGCGCTGACCGTCCGGGAACTGCGCCACCGTGGGTTGGACTGCCCCGGGCTCGTGATCGGAAGCCGACCGAGTGATCCCGATCTCGCGGCGCGCTGCAACGCGGCCGACCTTCCCGCCGTGACCGGCGTTCCGCTGCTCGGGGCGCTGCCCGAGGGAGCCGGGCGACTGCGGGGAGCCGAGTTCCACGCCCTCGCGGTATCGGGGCTGGCGCCCGGACTCGGCGGGGAGTGGGACGCGGGCGGGCTCGGGGCCGCACGGTGACTCCTCCCGAGCGTGGCGAACCACATCGCGTCACCAGGCTCCGATCGCTGGAAGTTTCGGTCTTCAGGGCGGAGAGGAAAGCGATCCCGAGTGCTGTTGGGTGACCACGCACCCACATGCTTACTCATGATCGCTAGTTGTGTAAAATGATCGGTATGCGGACGG
>NZ_FPAT01000004.1 GCF_900116555.1 Actinopolyspora lacussalsi subsp. righensis
AAGTTGGAGATCGTGTCCTGCCCGTCGTGTGGGCGGGCGCAGGTCGATGTTTACAAGCTCGCCGACGAGGTCACCGCGGGCCTGGAGGGCATGGAGGTGCCGCTGCGGGTGGCGGTGATGGGTTGCGTGGTCAACGGCCCGGGCGAGGCCCGCGAGGCCGATCTCGGGGTGGCCTCGGGTAACGGCAAGGGCCAGATCTTCGTCAAGGGCGAGGTGATCAAGACCGTGCCCGAGAGCCAGATCGTGGAAACCCTCATCGAAGAAGCCGGACGCCTGGCGGAGGACAGCGAGGAGTCGGGCGAACCGGTCGTCAGCGTTTCCTGATCGAAGTCTTCCGGTCGGGTCGTTCCACCGCGACGTGGAGCGGCCCGAGCCCACTACCGGAGCCGGGTTTTCTCCGGCGAACGTCACGCTCGCCCCACCGCACGGCCACGCGGCACAGGGGCCTCCGACGAATCCGACTACCGTGGCCCCGTGCGTTTCTTCCGCGACCGCAGGAGATGGTTGTCCTGGTGGGACGGCAAACTCCGCTCACTGGTGTTCGATCTGTTCGTGGTGGCTCTGCTACTCGGAGAGGTTTCCACGGGCGACGAACCCTCGGGGATCCTGCTGGTGCTGGGCTACGTCGTGTGCCTGCCCTTCGCGGTACGCAGACGGTTCCCCTGGGGGCCGGTTCTCGGATCCGTGGCCATGCTGTTCACCCTCTCCAACAGCCTCGCCCCGATGATCGCGTCCTACACCATGGCGCGCAGGAAAGGTCCCGGCGCGCAGCTGTGGGTCACGATCGGTGTGATGCTCGCCGTGCAGGCGGTGTGGACCTACGAGAGCATGGATCCCGGTTTCTGGTTGATCCTCCTCTTGTTCCCGGCCGCCGCCGTGGGAGTGCCGACCCTGCTGGGCCTGTGGTTCTTCCAGCGCGGGATGCTGCTGGTGACGCTGCGGGAACGAGCCGAACAGGCAGAACGTGAACGCGACCTGCTGGCCGAGCGGGCGGTGGCGGCCGAACGGCGGCGCATCGCCCGCGAGATGCACGACGTGGTGGCCCACCGCGTCAGCGTGGTTTCGCTGCAGGCCGGTGCGCTGACGATGTCGGCACCGGACGAGCGCACCGGCGAAGTGGCCGAGACGATCCGTCGAACGAGTGCCACGGCGCTGACCGAACTGCGCGGCATGCTGCGGGTGCTGCGCGACGACGGGCAGGACGACGCCGGGCAGCACCACGGCGAACTCGCCGAGGAACCCACGGTGGGCGGTATCCGGCAGCTGGTCGACGAAGCCGTCGGGACGGGTTCGAACATAACCCTGGACCTGCCCGAGCAGCTCCCCGAGACGTCCGGCTCCGTCGGTCGTGCCGCGTACCGCGTGGTCCAGGAGGCACTGACGAACGCGGCCAAGCACGCGCCGCACGCCGCCGTACGGATCGAAGTGGCCACGGAGGACGGGCAGCTCGTGGTCACGGTGTTCAACCAGCTCCGCCGTGACCCGGACAACGGGACGCCGCCGGGCTCCGGCTACGGGCTGATCGGGATGCGGGAGCGCGTCACGCTGGCGGGTGGAACACTGCGCACCGGGCACACCGAGGACGGGGGCTACCGTGTGCGGGCGGTCTTTCCCATCCACACCGACGAGGTGACGACTTGAGCGTCAGGGTGATGCTCCTCGAGGACGAGGCGCTGGTGCGCGGCGGGATCAGGATGATCCTGGAGTCCGATCCGGACATCGAGGTCGTCGCCGAGGACGACGACGGGGCGAACGCCGTGGATCTGGTGGCCCGGCACCGCCCCGACGTGGTACTCACCGACATTCAGATGCCCACCGTCGGCGGCCTGGAGGTCACCGAACGGATCACCACGCTTGCCGAAGCGCCCGCCGTGGCCGTGCTGACCACGTTCGACCTGGACGAGTACGTGTACTCGGCGCTGCGCAACGGCGCGGCCGGATTCCTGCTCAAGGACACCCCGCCGCGTGAGCTGGCCGGTGCCGTGCACGTGGTCGCGCGGGGCGAGGCGATGCTCTCGCCACGCATCACCACCAAACTGCTGGCGACCTTCTCGCGGGGGACCGCGGCGGCGAGCGCCAAGTCCGGCATGGACACGCTGACCGCTCGCGAGCGGGAGGTGGCCGTGGCTGTTGCCCAGGGGATGAGCAACTCCGAAACGGCCAACCACCTGCACATGAGCCTGTCCACCGTTAAGGTCCATCTCGGACAGATCATGGCCAAGCTCGAAGCGACCAACCGGACGCAGGTGGCCATCATCGCCCACGACGCCGGCCTCGCATAGCCAAGAGTTCGCCACCTCGGTTCACCGAGATGCTCCCTTGGGGGAACCTCTCGCACGGCTCTCGCTGCGGCCAGGCCCGACATCGGGTAGTTACTACACAACGTCGGGCCTTCCTCGCGAGAGCCGCACGGGAGAACCCGCGGCGGTGCCGATCGCGAGGGTGGTCGGAGTTCGGCACTGCCTCGTAGTGGCGCGGCGATTTCGCGAGAAATCGACACCGCCACGCCGAAGAGCTGCCGTGAAGGGAGCCCCGACGCACGCCGCCGGTTCTTCCCCTCGGGGTTCGAGGTCGGTGCGCCTCGGCGGAAAGTGGTAGACGGACATGATCGTTCGGCTGATCCCGCGATTACGGGCGGGCCGCCATCATCGATGCGTGACCGAATCGACCACCTCTTCCGAGACAGGGTTACCGACCACCGCTCGCTCCCCCACCGCGCGAACCGGGCGCCTGGTGGGCATCGACATGGCTCGCGGACTGGCCGTACTGGGGATGTTCGCCGCGCACACCGTGCCGTCCGGCTGGCTGCACACGCTGGTGTCCGGACGTTCCGCGGCGCTGTTCGCCGTACTGGCGGGTGTGTCGATCGCGCTGCTCAGCGGCGGCACCGAACCGCACACCGGGCGGCGGAGAACCGCCTCGGCCGTGCGTATCGCGGCACGAGCCGTGCCGCTGTTCGTGCTCGGCCTGCTGCTGACCAGCATGCAGGTACCCGCCATGGTCATTCTGGCCTTCTACGGTGTGCTGTTCCTGCTCGCGATCCCGCTGCTGCCGCTACGGGCCACGTCGCTGGCGGTGTCGGCGGCGGTCCTCGCCGTGGTGACCCCGTTGGTGTCGTTCCTCGTTCGGAGCAACATGCCCTCCCCGAAGCGACTCGGCTACACACCTGACCTCGCCGACTTCACCTCGCTCGAAGGGGTGGCGGAAGCCTTCCGGGCCATCGTGCTCACCGGTGCTTATCCAGTGTTGACCTGGATCCCGTTCCTGCTGGCGGGTATGGCGCTGGGCCGTCTCGAACCGCGCGTATTCCGGGGACGACTGGTGGCGATCGGAGCGGGACTGGCCCTGCTCGGCTACGGCGTCTCGTGGCTGGCCCTGTACGTCTTCGGCGGATTCGAGCGGATCGTAGGGATTTACCAGGGGAAGTTCCCGCCGCGAGTGGTCGAGGAACTGCTGGCCTCGAACCTGGGAACGGTCCCCACGCGGGATCCGGCCTACCTGCTCACGGCCGGGGCGCACAGCGGAACTCCCTTCGAGATCATCGGCGCCGCCGGGGTCGCTCTCGCCGTGATCGGGCTGTGCCTGTTCGCTGAGCGGTCGCGCACCGTACTCTTCCCGCTCGCCGCGGTCGGGGCGCTGGCACTGACCTGCTACGCGGGGCACCTGCTCGTGCTGCGGGCTCTCGGCCCGGAGCGGCTCGCGCCGCTGATGGGCGAACACCCCCACGCGTTGTGGCTGCTGCTGGTCACCGGCGCGCTGCTGTGCGCCGCGCTCTGGCGCCGGTTCCTGGGGCGCGGTCCGCTGGAATGGACGCTGCACCGCCTCACCGCCGCGCTCGGGAAGCTGATCGTGCGGGGAAACCCGACAAGTGCGGAAAACTCCACATCCGAATAGCCGAACCGCTTCGCGGCGTGGCAGGCTGTTTCCGATGCGCGAACACGACGAGACTGGTACGGATGCGGACTCGGAAGCGGGTGGACTCGACCCGTACACCCCGAACATCGCCCGCATGTACGACTACTTCCTGGGCGGCTCGGCGAACTTCGTCGCCGACCGCGAGGCGGCCGAGCAACTGCTACGGGCGTTTCCGGGCAACCAGGAGTGGACCCACATCAACCGGGCCTTCCTGGGCCGCGCCGTCCGCGTCTGCGCCGAGGCGGGGATCGACCAGTTCCTCGATCTGGGCTCCGGCATTCCCACCAAGGGGAACGTGCACGAGATCGCCCAGCAGGTGAACCCGGCCGCACGGGTGGCCTACGTCGACATCGAGACCATCGCGGCCAACCACGCCCGGCAGCTGCTGGCCGACGATCCGCTCTCCACCATGACGCAGGCCGACATCACCGACCCGCAGGCCGTGCTGAACGCTCCCGGCGTGACCGAACTGCTGGACTTCGACCGGCCGATCGCGGTACTCGCCGTGGCGATCCTGGACATCCTCGACGTCGACGACCCGGCGGCGCTGATGGCGCGGTACCGGGATGCCTGCGTGCCCGGCAGCGCGCTCGCGATCTCGAACTCCGCGATGCTGGACATCTCGGAGGAGGAGGTCGACGGGGCGCAGGAGGTCTTCGAGACCACCACCACACCCACGCTGCGGACCCGGGACCACGGGGAGGTCCTGGAGATGTTCGCGGGGTACGAACTGCTCGACCCCGGTGTGGTCCCCAGCGCGCAGTGGCGCCCGGACGAGCCGGTGTCCGAGGAGTACGCCGCGCGCAGCAACGCCTACGCCGGTGTCGGCATACTGCGGTGACCGGAACCGAGCTCGAATGATCGGCAACGCGGAACAGGAGGAACCGGCATGTCCCGTGTATCTTCGAAGATCCTCGCGCTCTGTTCGGTTTCGGGCTCGCTCACCGTGCTGTCGCTGCTGCTGAGCGCCCTCTCCGAGAGAGATTCCCTACTGCCGAATCCGGTGATTTGGAGTCTGGTGGTCGCGGGAGCGATTCTCCTGGGGCTCGGGCTCGTCGAATTGCTCCGGCGCGTGAGAAGAGGTGGGGGCGCTCGATGCGGGCGCTCCGCGAGGATGTGACCGGACAGACTTGATGTGTCCGCCCGTCCGGGCCGGAAACACCAGTGGCTCCCTACCCATCCCGGGCAGGGAGCCACTGGAAAGAAGAGAAGCGGTACTCAGACCGCCCGCACGAGGTCTGCCTGCAGCCCCTTGGGGCCCTGGCTGACATCGTAGGTGACCTGCTGGTCCTCTTCGAGAGTACGGAAGCCGGAGGCATCGATCGCCGAGTAGTGCACGAACACGTCCTGGCCGCCCTCGTTCGGGGCGATGAAGCCGAAGCCCTTTTCCGAGTTGAACCACTTCACTGTTCCGTTAGTCATGTCCGTCTCCTTCGGGAGCTGGGGTATGACGAGCCACCACACCGTGCGGAGGCCCGGGCCGGGGATCTCAGACGGCGACTCGCTCCAGCTACAACCAAAGAAAGAAGCTCGCCCGCATCAACATCCTGCGAGCATGCACACAACACGAACCCAGAAACTCAACGACCGTCAACGACTCTACACACCCCACCCACGACCCGCGCCGACGGGGGGGCGATCTAACCCTGCGCGGCCGACTCCGGCCGATCGGTGTACTCGGCGAGCTGGTCCTCGAGGCTGATGATCCGGCAGGCCGCCGTCACCGGGGTGCCCTGGTCGACGAGTTCGCGGGCGCGGGTGGCCCGCCGCAGCTGGCGACGGGAGTAGCGGCGATGTCCCCCGCCGGAGCGCTGCGGGGCGATCAACCCCGCCTCCTCCAAGGACCGCAGGAACGGCTGGGTCACCTCCAGCATGTCCGCGGCCCGCCCCATGGTGTAGGCGGGATAGTCCTCGTCGTCGAACTTCTCCTCGGCTCCAGGCCGATTTTGATCCACTACCGCTCCCCGCTCCCTCGACAAGGCCCCCGGCACACCAACAGTGCGCCGGGGGCCGCGGAGGGATACTTACTCACTGCTCAGGCCGTGCCTCCACCCACCAACACGGGAAAATGGGGGCGGCCGGAAAACAACTGACTCGACGACCCCCTTCTCATACGCGTGCGGATCACGGACTTACCTGCACAACCCGGACGAGAACCAACGAACCTCACCCGGGCCCTACCACTGCACTTCTCATCACTCACGGCGCCGATTCGTCGGTGATGGCGCTTCAGTGCTCTCCGCCTGCTGGTGAAAACCATAACAGCACCAAGCCACCATGTCTACAGCGGCGATCAGAGAAATTTCCCCTGGGCCAGACACCGGAACCTCGGGTCGACCATAGGCGGACGGAGCGGAACTCAGATGCTGTCGCCCCTCACCGAGACCACCGGATCACACAGCGGGCCGCGGTACCGCGCTGCGTGGGCTCGGGACAGCTGCTGTCGTTCAGTTGTCGTTCCTCGTCGGTTCTGGTGCGGAAGAGGCCCCCGCTGCCGCCCGCGAATTTCGCGAGAAATCGACGGGGTGCTCGGTGCCGGCTGGTTCTGGTGTGGTCGGGAACCAAGTTCGTGCCTCGTTGCGGCGTTCCTTGTCGCGCAGGGCTTCGTCGAGGTCGATGTCGAAACGGTTGGCGATGGCGCAGAGGTAGATCAGGACGTCGGCGAGTTCACCGCCGACGCTGCCCGTTGCCGAGCCGGGGTCGATCGCGAGGCCGGAGCGCTCGCGGATGGCCTTGCACAGCTCGCCGTACTCCTCGCCGAGTTTGAGGGACTGCTCCAGCACGGTGTTGTCTGCGAAGCCGCGTTCGGTTTCCATTTCGGTGACGTAGCGCTGGATCTCGGCGAGTCTCGCTTCGGCCGGTAGTGGTCGCATCGTGGTCCTTCGGTGCTCGGGGCGGGTGCGGCCGCGATCAGTGCTCCCGGTGGGAACGCGCTCGCGGGTGGCACGACAACGACCGTCCGGGACACGAGAACCGGTTCGCAGTGGTATTCGTGACGATGCTCGGTGTCAGCCGAGGTGGGGAGCCACCACCGCCGCGACAGTGAGTTCGATCGTGTGTATGCCGGTGAGGAGTAGGCCGATGCGGGTGGGCCAGTTGGTGCGCCATCCGGCGAGGCGTAGTCCGGCGATGCCTGTCCACCACAGCAGGCAGGCCAGTGTGCCGAAGAACGCGTGGAGTTCGATGCCCGGATCGTCGGGGTGGGTGATCGTCGTGACGAGGGACAGGTTCAGGACGACGGTGATCCAGCCGCTGTAGGCGAAGGCCGCTACGGCCAGGCCGGTTCCGGCGCATTCGCGCAGCAGGATCGTGGTGACCGGGGAGAGTCGGGGCATGCTGGTGGGTCCGGTTCGGTTCGGTGGTTCGGTATTTCGGTGGTGTGGGGGTCCCCGGCCGGGGGTGGGGTGGGAGCGGCCCCTGTTCCCGGCCGGGGTGGTGCCGCGCCGGATGGGGAAGGGAGAACTCCGGCGCGGCACCGGCCTGGGACGGCCCCCGGCACGCCGTTGTGCAGGGGGCCGGGCGGGCGTGTGCCGGAGGTGTCGGGGGTTTTCACGACACACGCCCGGGCCTGAAAGGGACGGTCAGGCCACGGCTGGGAGACCGTGATGACCGGTCCCTGCTGGACACGGGTTACCGGGTGTTTTCTCGGCGGGGGTGTTGGGCTCGTCGGGATCGGTGGTGGGCCAGCCCGGCTCGGTGTCGCCGTGGGTGATCCACACCGGAGGAAGCCGGGACAGCCGTGGCAGGCGGGGCGGTAGGTATCCGATGGCGTGCAGGCAGGCGTCACAGACCGACCGGCCCTCCTCAACGGGCGGACTGTTGCTGGCCCGAGCGCGGTAGGGGCCACGGCGGGACAGATGCCCGCACAACGCCCGCAGCCCGCTGTTTCCCGCTTTGGTGTTGCCGGGGCAGGCGTGCCAGCGGGACTCGAAGGCACTGGTAAACCAGGCGTACCCACTACTGGTGTTCAGCGGTTCGGTCCCCACGCCAGCCGCGCCAGCACCAGGGTCAGCAGCGCCAGCAGCAGGATCGCGATCTCGAACTCGGACACGGCCCCTCCTGACCAGGTAGCGCAACGCGAGCAGCAGCAGGGTCAGCGTCACGAGGACCACCCCTCCCGAGCCCGCAGGGCGGCATCCAGCGCGTCCCGCAGCTGCCGAGCTTCGGCGACGGTGAACAGCGAGACCGCGCCCCGCGCGGGCGCCAGCAGTGCCACGCCTTGAGCTGTGGGCTTGATCCGCACCACGGTCTGGCCGTGCCGCTGCTGGCGGCACGGGACGACTGACCACTCCGACACGCCGTCCACAGCGGCCGAATTGTCGAGCTGGGCCAGCTCGTACAGCCAGGGCTCGTAGGAATTCGTCAGGCTCGGCGGGTAGGGATCACTGGCAGCGAGCAGATACTCAGTACACACCCGGCAGTAGTGATGCCACCCGCCCAACACCCGCTCCGGCGGGTGCGGGGCCAACTCGACCACCTCGCCGCAGAAACACGCCACCCGTCCCCGGCCCGCCCGCGCGGAGTCGGCACGCTTGGAGAACGCGGTGGCATGAATCTCGCCCGACCCAACACCGGTCACGAACCGAGGCGGCGGCACGGGCGGCTCAACGAGTGTGGGCATGGCGCACCACCCGCCCCCGCCGACCCGACCCCGCCATCGCCCAACAGCACTGCGCACACAGCTCCGGGTCGGCCTCCGGCTCGCCCAGCGGCGTGACCTCACCCAACCCCAGATAAACCTGGCACAGACTCAGCACCCACGAGGCCGTGTACTCACCCGGGTGATACTCGATCGCATGCAACCGAGGCAGCTGGCCAGACCGGTGATCGGCCTCCGTCGCGGCCAACACCACACACACCAGGCCGCGCGGAAACAACGAACCCACCTCACACCACCCCCAACAAGAGGTCGAGGTGCGAAGGTTCCAGACGCGCAGACACGCATCTCACCACAAGCGATAGCATCAACAACGCTCCACATCAGTAGTAAACGGCTGACGGAGCCACCCCCGCGTGATGCTTGCCGGCGTACGCGGGAAGGGCTACTCGTCCGGTGGTCGCCACCGGACGAGTGGTCAGAAACGCAGCGGCACTCGTAATACGTCGGTGTCGAAAGCTTCGCTCGTCATCGGACGATGCGTGATAGCTCCGAGTCGTCGTGTCATTCCTCTACTCCGCAGCTCGACGGTTCGTCGCCCCTAGGACAGTGGGGCTTCTTGCGGGTTGGTTCGCACGGTTGTGTCCACAGTGTTGCGATGTATGACACTATGCATGTGGGATTCCCATTGATGCAACTGGTTCGTGCAAGAAAATTCGATGCTTTACCCAATAGTGGGAATCCCGTCAGCGGTATTTCTCATAGACTGCGTGACATAGGTGAGGCGGACCACGGAGGTAACCATGTCTGGACAGGACGGAACGGAACGCATCAGTCCCACAGTGCGCCTGCGCAAGGTGACCAGGCGGATTCGCCAGTGGCGCAGCGAAGCGGGACTTCCCTTGGAGGAGGTCGCACCTCGGCTCGGCTGGTCGAAGAGCAAACTGGGTCGCTACGAAACCGGGGACACACCCATCGGTCCCGCCGAAGTCATGGCGATCGCCACCGTGTTCGGCATTCCCGAAGAAGAGCGGGAACACTACGTCGGACTCGCCTTCCAAGCACGGCAGAAGGGCTGGTGGCAGCGATACGGTGCGAACACGCTCGCCAGCAACTTCGCGGAGTACGTCGGTCTCGAATCCGAAGCAGGCCACGTGCGGGAGTTCGCCTCAGATCTGATCCCCGGACTACTGCAGACCGAGAACTACGCCACGGATCTGATGAACGCCTGGATTCCCCAGGCCAGTCCGAACGTCACACGTGAACGAGCGGATCTACGGAGGCAGCGACAGCAACGACTCCACGACGAGCAACCGGTCCAGCTCAGCACAGTGATCCACGAGTCCGGTCTGCGCCAGTTGGTCGGCGGTGCCGACGTGATGCGGGAACAGCTGGAACATCTCGTCACGATGAGCGAGCTGCCGCACGTCACGCTGCAAGTGCTGCCGTTCGATGCCGGTGCGGTACCCGCGCTCGGCGCGCCGTTCATCATCCTCTCGTTCCCCGACCAGGAAGACCCCGATGTGCCATACACGGATTACCTGACCGGCTGCGTCTACATCGAGGACGAGGACGAAGTCGAGTCGTATAACCTGAACTACAGCGCTCTTGAACAAGCGGCGCTGACCCCAGCAGACTCGGCAGAGTTCATCACCAAGCTTGCCGGGGAGCTATGAATGCGAGGAGTACCCACATGACCGCCCCAGACTTCAGTCAGGCTCGCTGGCACAAAAGCAGCCGCAGCAACGGCGGCGGTGCAGCTTGCGTCATGGTGGCGCACGTGCCCACCGCCACCGGTGTCGCCGACAGCAAACTCGGCGAAAACAGTCCCGTCCTGCCGTTCAGCAGCACCGCGTGGACCTCGTTCGTCGACGCGATCAAAAGCGACCGCCTCGACGGCTGAACCGGTTTCGTGAAGTCCCGCTCGGTGTGCCGGGCGGGACTTTTCGCGCCTACGGCCACGATGGCTGGTCGTGGTGTGCGGGGATCGGGACGTTCGGTTGCCGACGCTACGATGACTCCTAACCGGAACCGGTCGAGAAGTACTGACCCCACATTCGAGGTGAGGTCTCCCAATGTCGCGGTGGCGCGAAAACGTGCAACGGCGGTCATAACATCGCAGGTCGCAGAGGGTGCTCTCCACGGGCGTGGAGGTGGACCGCAGCCTACCTACCACCTGAGTCCTGGATGCTTGTGCTCTCCACGGGCGTGGAGGTGGGCCGTTGCGGCGGCTGATCGAGGCGGCCGACCGGGTGTGCTCTCCACGGGCGTGGAGGTGGGCCGACCGAGGCGTACCGCCCGGACAAGTTCTTCAGGTGCTCTCCACGGGCGTGGAGGTGGGCCGACCCGGCCCGAACTCGTCCACGGCTTGCCCTTGTGCTCTCCACAGGCGTGGAGGTGGACCGCCCAACGAGGTGTGGCCGATCGAACCCCGCACGTGCTCTCCACAGGCGTGGAGGTGGACCGACCCGTTACCACCCGTCCGACGTAGACCGCGCGTGCTCTCCACGGGCGTGGAGGTGGACCGGCGCGGCGACGGGAGGTCACGGCATGACACGCGAGGAATGCATCGAGGCGGCGGGCCGCATCCTTGCCCGCGCCCGCGCCCGCAGGGACTCACTGCCGATCGAGGAGGCATACTACCCCGGCGGGCCGTCCCGAGAGTCCATCCGCGCCCAGATCATCCGTCAGCGCTACGAAGCAGAGGAGGTCGCAGCACGACCAGCACAGTAAGTGCTCTCCACGGGCGTGGAGGTGGGCCCATCGATGTCGTCCTGGGTGTTGACCTGCGCGTCGTGCTATCCACACACGTGGAGGTGAACCGCCACGCGGACCGGTAGCTCACCGCGTCCGGGGCGGGCAACCGACGGAACGCACCGGACCGATGCGTGCGGCGGGGCCGCTCGACGTGATCAGGAGCGGTACCGCTCGACGTAGCGCTGCCACGACTCGGCGTCATTCTCGGCCTGACGCTCGGCGCGCTTCTCCCGTCCGGTCCCGAGCGGGTAGCCGTGCTTGACGAGCCGGGTCTCGCTGCTCTCCACCATGGACGAGGTGGAGTACAGCAGCGACATGAGCAGCCCGCCGACCACGCACATCGCGGTGATCCACAGCGGCCCGGGCAGCAGCAGCACGAGCAGTCCGGGCGAGACCTGCACGAACACCCGGGCGATGTGCCGCAGCGCCCAGGTCCGGCAGGTGACGTCGTGCAGCACCCACTCCCGGTAGCGCTCGGGTAGGCGTCCACCGTAGACGTACCAGAGCCACAGCACCGGGTTCGGACGGTTCCCACCGCTCATCGTGATCCCTCGCTCCCCGCACAGCCGTCCGGACGAACCATCCCCCGCACCGACAGCATCCCACCCCGCCGCGGACCACCCTCGAATCAACCGAGGAACCGACGGGCGGGCACACAGACCCCGGGCAACGCCCTCACTCGAAGTCGGGCGGCAGGCGTTCCTCCCAGCGCCGCCCCTGCGGGTACAGCGTGATCTCGCGGGTCTCGTCGGCGCGGCGCTCGATGCGCACCAGCAGGTTGTCCTCGGCCAGCCGCTCGGCGAAACCGCCACCCCACTCGACCACCACGGCGGCCTCGGTCAGCTCGGTGTCCAGATCCAGGTCGTCGAGCTCGGCCAGCGAGGTGAGCCGGTAGGCGTCCACGTGCACCAGCGCCGGACGCCGCCAGTCCGAGGCGTAGTGCTCCCGCGCCAGCACGAAGGTGGGCGAGGTGACCCGGCCACTCACCCCCATCCCCTGGGCGATGCCGCGCGTGAGCGCGGTCTTGCCCGCCCCGAGCGGACCGTCCAACAGCACCAGGTCCCCGGCGCCGAGCACGGCACCGAGCGCGGCGCCGAAGCGATACGTGTCGTCCACGGTCGCCAGCTCGTAGGTCCAGCTCACCACATCGGAACTCAACTGCCGCTCACCTTCTCCGCGGTCCCCTCGGCCCGCTCGTCCCGTGCCACTCGCCGAACCAGCTCGCTCAACCGCTCCGTCACCGGTTCGGCCCGTTCCAGAATCGCCATGTGACCGGCCCCCTCCAGCCGCACGAGCTCGGCGTCGGACAGTCGCGCCGCGATCGTCTCCGAGTGCGAGAACGGGATGAGCCGGTCAGCGTCACCGCCCATGACCAGCACCTCGGAGTGCCGCAGCCCCGCCAGCGCCGCCGTGCGGTCGTGCGAACCGAGGGTGTCCAGGAAGTCGGTCACGGTCTCCACCGTGGTGGAGGCGATCATGTCGTCGGTGAGGTCGACCAGCGCGGTGTCGACGTCACGATCGCCGAAGGCCAGGCGGCGGACCGCGTTCCAGGCCACGTGCGAACCGCTCCGGCGGGCGCTTTCCACCAGGCTGGGCTGCCACTGGGCCAGCACTCCCATAGTCCTGGTCAGCGGGTTGTTCTTCGACAACCACGGCTTCGGCAGCCCCCGCGCGCCCACTTGCCCGGCCGAGGTGGACAGCAGCGCCACCCCGGCGATCCGCTCGCGGAAGAGTTCGGGCCGCTGCTCGGCCAGCGCCATGATGGCCATACCCCCCATGGAGTGCCCGGCCAGCACCACCGGCCCGCGCCGCGCGGTCGCCCGCAGCACCGCGTCCAGATCCCTGCCCAGCTGCTCGATGGTGCAGTTGGCGCGCCTGGAGTGGCCGGAGCGCCCGTGGCTGCGCTGGTCGTAGAGCACCAGCCGCACGTTCGGGTCGGACAGCCGCGGCAGGTCCCTGCGCTGGAAGTGCCAGCACCGCGAGTCCAGCGAGTAGCCGTGCACGAGCACCACGGTCAGCTCGGCCTCCCCGCCGTCGGCGGGACGCACCTCCTGCACCGCCAGCGGCACTCCGTCGTCGGCGGCGACGGTGGACCCGCGGTCGGGTTCGAGCCTGCCCAGCGCCTCGCCCTGGTAGGGGTCGTCCTCGGCGCCGTTCCTGCGCTGCACGGCGATCCGCGAGCTGTACGAGGCGAGGCTCACGGCGGTGCCGGTCACCACGGCACCCACCATCCCGGCGGACCAGGCGAGCGCGTGCCACGGCTTCATAGCGTGTCCTCCGCAACCACGGTTCGGGTCACGCGCGGACGATACATACCGGTCACGATCTCGTAGTGGATGGTGCCGAGTTCCTCGGCCCACTCAGCTGCCGTGGGCTCGCCGCGATCGCCCGGCCCGAACAGCACCACCTCGTCCCCCTCGACGACCTGGTCGTCGTCGCAGCGGACCACGATCTGGTCCATGCACACCCGCCCCACCACGGGACGGCGCTTGCCGCCGAGCAGCACCGAGAACCGGTCGGACAGCGAACGCGGCACCCCGTCGGCGTAGCCGACCGGAACCAGCGCCAGGTTGGTGTCGGTGGGGGCCGTCCAGTTGTGACCATAGGAGACGCTCTCCCCAGCGGCGATCCGTTTGGTCAGCGCCACCGAGGAGCGGAAGGTCATCGCTGGGCGCAGCCCGTGCTCGCCCTGCCGCGGGACGGGGTCGAGCCCGTAGACCGCGATGCCGGGGCGAACCATGTCGAACCGCAGGTCGGGCCGGGTCAGCAGCGCGGCGGAGTTCGCCAGGTGGCGCAGCGGGCGCAGCCCGGCAGCCAGGGCCTGCTCGTGGGCGTGCCGGAACCGTTCGGCCTGCGTGTCGATCGAGGGATGGCCCGGTTCGTCGGCGCAGGCCAGGTGCGACCACACGGCGAACACCTCCACCGCGCCGCCGGCCTCGGCCTTGGCGGCCAGCGCCACCAGCCGTTCCCACGACTCGGCGGGCGCGCCGTTGCGGTGCAGCCCGGTGTCGATCTTGAGGTGGATCCGGGCGGTGTGCCCGGTGGATTCGGCGGCTGCCACGACGTCTCGCAGCCGCGTCTCGGAGGACACCGACAGGTCCACCCCCGCGCGCACCGCGCCCGCGACGTCGTCCCCGTGCTGGTACAGCCAGCACAGCAGCGGGGCGGAGATCCCCCGCTCCCGCAGTTCGAGCGCTTCCGGGATCGAGGCGACGCCCAGCCAGTCGGCCCCGGAACGCAGCGCTGCCTCGGCAACGGTCGAAGCACCGTGGCCGTAGCCGTCGGACTTGACCACGACCATGGTCCGCGCGCCGGACTCGCTCGCGTGTCCGGAGAGCACGGCCACGTTGTGCCGGATGGCCGCGAGATCGATGCGCAGATCGGCACGGCGCGCGGGACGTTCGTTCATCCTGCTCATAATCGCACAATCCGTGAGCGTCCCCGCTCGGCTGCGGCACTACTCGCTTCGCGGAACCTCGCGCACGGCTCTCGCTCCGGCGAGGCGCGACATCGGGTAGGTAGGTTCGGTTCAGGGAGTTGTGGCGGCCACGGCACGGACCTCGCGGACGGCGGCGGGGACCGCTTCCAGCAGGGCGGAAGCGCCGATCGGCGCGCCCACCGGATCGGCGTCGCCGGACTCGGCGGAAGAACTCGGGGCGCGGCCACCGGTGGCGGCGAGCTCGGCGGCCCGCGCGTGCACGTGCGCGGCGCTGCCGCAGGCCCACAGCGGATCCAACCCGGTGGCGAGCAGCTTTCCGATCATGCCGGTGAGCACGTCACCGGAACCGGCCGTGGCGGGCCAGGCGTGTTCGCATGGGTGCACCAGGACACGTCCGTCCGGATCGGCGATCACGGTGGTGTTGCCCTTCAACAGCACCACGGCCGAACAGCGGCGGGCCACCTCGCGCACCGCCGCGATCCGGTCCACCGGACGCTGCCCGGCCAGTCGGGCGAACTCGCCCTCGTGCGGGGTGAGCACCAGCGGAACGTCCGGGTCCCGCGCGTCCCACAACGTCTCGTCACCGGCGAACAGCGTGATCGCGTCCGCGTCGGCCACCACCGGCTTGGCGTCGTCGAGCACCGCCGCGAGCACCTCACGACCGGCGGCCCCGGTGCCGATCCCCGGCCCCACCGACCACGCCTGCACCCGGCCGGCGTCGCCGACCGAACCGACCGCGACCACCTCGGGCCAGCGCTGCCGCACCGCATCGGCGGCGGGTCCCGCGTAACGAACCATCCCCGAGGCGGTGTGCACCGCTCCGCCCGCCGCGAGCATCGCGGCACCCGGGAAGTTCGCCGACCCCGCGGCGACCCCGAGCACCCCTTGGCTGTACTTGTCGTCCGCCGGACGCGGAACCGGCCAGGCCCGCCCCACATCGCCCGCTTCCGGAACCGAGCAGTCCGGCTCGTCCAGGTGCGGGTCGAGCCCGATGTCGACCACCACCACCTCACCGGAGCGCACCAGCCCCGCACCGAGCACGTGGCACGGTTTGCGTCCGCCGAACGTGACGGTCAGGGTCGCCGAGACGGCGGGGCCGTCCACGGCACCGCTCACCGGATCCACCCCGCTGGGCAGGTCGACCGCGATCACCGGGGCACTCACCCGGTCCACGGCGGCAGCGGCGAGCGGACGCAACGGGCCGTGCGCGGCGAGGCCGACTATCCCGTCGACCACCACATCGGCGCGTCGTAGCGCCTCGGCGGCCACATCGGCCACCCCGGAGTCGTCGGCGGCATCCGCCGCCTCGACGACGCGGCCTCCGGCGGCACGCAGCGCACGCAGCCCTTCGGGGTGGGTCTTCTCGGGGGCGAGCAGCACCGCCGTGACCCCCACACCCCGGTCACGCAGCAGGGCACCCGCCCAGAGCGCGTCACCGCCGTTGTTGCCCGCCCCGATTAGCAGTGCGACGCGTCGGCCCGCGACGCGGCCGAGACGTTCGGCGAGCAACCGGCGCACCCACAGCGCCACCCCGTTGGCCGCGCGCCGCATCACCGTGGGTTCCGGCACCGTTCGGAACAACCGCTGTTCCGCCGCGCGCACCTGGTCGGGGGTCCACACACCGTGCAAGTCGGAGCCTCCTGGCGGTTCCACTGTCGACGTTTCCGTTCCTCCCCACCGGATGCCGACTCACCGGGATGCCGACTCGGCGGGGAGGACGATTCGGATCACTCCACGGTGACCGATTTGGCGAGATTACGCGGCTTGTCCACGTCGTAGCCACGGTGGCGGGCGATCTCGGCGGCGAGCACCTGCAACGGGACGGTGGAGACCAGCGGCTGCAGCAGGGTCGGCACGGCGGGAATCTCGATCAGCTCGTCGGCGAACGGCCGGACCGCCTCGTCACCCTCCTCGGCGATGACGACGGTGCGCGCGCCCCGCGCCTGGATCTCGCGGATGTTGGACAGCAGTTTGGCGTGCAGCTGGGAGTGGCCCTTGGCCGAGGGCATCTGCACCACGACCGGCAGACCGTCCTCGATCAGCGCGATCGGCCCGTGCTTGAGCTCGCCCGCGGCGAAACCCTCGGCGTGCATGTAGGCGAGCTCCTTGAGCTTGAGCGCGCCCTCCAGCGCCACCGGGTACCCGACGTGCCTGCCCAGGAACAGCACCGCCTTGGCATCGCACATCCGGGTGGCCAGTTCCCGAACCTGGGGGACGGTCTCGAGCACGGAGCGCACCGCCTCGGGCATCGCGGCCAGTTCGGAGAACTCGTGTTCCAGCTCGTCGGTGTACTTGGTGCCGCGCGCCTGCGCCAGGGCCAGCCCCACCAGGTAGTTCGCCGCGATCTGGGCGAGGAAGGTCTTGGTGGCGGCCACGCCGATCTCCGGACCCGCGTGGGTGTAGAGCACCGCGTCCGACTCGCGCGGGATCTGCGAACCGTTGGTGTTGCTGATCGCCAGCACCCTGGCGTGCTGGGTGCGGGCGTGCCGCACCGCCTCCAGCGTGTCGGCGGTCTCGCCGGACTGCGAGATCGCCACCACCAGCGTGTCCCTGCCGAGCACCGGATCGCGGTAGCGGAACTCGCTGGCGAGCTCCACCTCGACCGGGATGCGGCACCAGTGCTCGATGGCGTACTTGGCGAGCAGCCCGGAGTGGTAGGCGGTGCCGCAGGCGACCACGAAGACCTTGTTGATGTCCCGGAGGTCCTGCTCGCTGATCCGCTGTTCGTCCAGCACCACACCGCCGTCGGCGAAGTGCCCGCGCAGCGTGTTGCTCAGCGCCTCGGGCTGCTCCTCGATCTCCTTGAGCATGAAGTAGTCGTGCCCGCCCTTCTCGGCGGCGGACAGGTCCCAGTCGACGCTGAACGGCCTGGTCTCGACCTCGGTGCCCACGAAATCGGTGACCCGGTAGCCGTCGCGGGTGATGGTGACCAGCTGGTCCTGCCCCAGCTCGACGGCGTTCCTGGTGTGCTCGATGAAGGCCGCCACGTCCGAGGCGACGAAGGTCTCGCCCTCGCCCACCCCCACGACCAGCGGGGAGGAACGCCGGGCGGCGACGATCTTGTCGTGCTGGTCGGCGTGCGTGACCACCAGCGTGAACGCGCCGGACAGCCGGGCGGCCACGGCCCCGAGCGCGGCGGTGAGATCACCGGCGGCCGGACCGGCGGCATACGCCCTGCCCACCAGGTGTGCGACCACCTCGCTGTCGGTGTCGCTGCTCAGTTCGATGCCGTCGTTCTCGAGCTCGGCGCGGAGCTCCGCGAAGTTCTCGATGATCCCGTTGTGGACCACCGCCACCTTGCCGGTGGAGTCACGGTGGGGATGGGCGTTGCGGTCGGTGGGGGCGCCGTGGGTGGCCCACCGGGTGTGTCCCATACCCGCCGTACCGACGAAGTGCTCGCGCCCGTCCTCGGTGACCCGCTGCTCGAGGTTCGACAGCGCACCGGCCGAACGCCGCACGGCCAGCGATCCGCCGCCGTCGAGCAGGGCGATGCCCGCCGAGTCGTAGCCCCGGTACTCCAACCGCCCCAGCCCCTGGAGCACCACGTCGAGGGCCGAGCGATGTCCTAGATAACCCACAATGCCGCACACTCGACCCAGCATAGCCAGCGGAGATGGTCTGAACCTGATACCTGTCCTCCACCCGGGTGTCGCTCGATCGTCCGGCCGGTCACTGCCACGGGTGACGGGAAGTATCCGCTACCGTGACGAGTCATGGCCCACAACGCCAAGAAGGCGCTCCAGGAGCTCGCGCGACGGGGACCCCACGACGTGCTGCACGGTGACCTCGCGCTCGTCGGCCTGCCCGGCATCGTCTGCGCGCCGCGCGGCGGGCGGGGGTTGGCCGCCATCGCGTTCGGGCACGGCTGGCTGCAGCCCGCGCGGCGTTACACCGGGCTGCTGCGCCACCTGGCCTCCTGGGGATTCGTGGTGGCCGCGCCGAGCACCCACACCGGGCCGTTCGCCTCGCACCGGATGTTCGCGGCCGACCTGCGAACCGCGCTGGACATCTGCGTCAACGTGCGGCTCGGCGAGGGCGACATCAGCGTCGACGAACACCGGCTGGCGGTGGCGGGACACGGCATGGGCGGTGGTTGCGCCGTGCTGGCCGCCGCCGAGGACAGCCGGATCCGCGCGGTGGCGGGGCTGGGCACCTCCGAGACCATGCCCTCGGCGATCGCGGCCGCCGGGCGGGTGAGCATGCCGGGGCTGCAGCTGGCGGGGGAACGCGACCTGCTGGCCGCCGCGCGCTCCAACGCGGAACCGATCACCCGCGCCTGGGGCGGTCCGGCGCAGCTGCGAACCGTGCGCAAGGCGGGTCACCTCGCGTTCACCGAGGGCAGGCACTGGAGCGAGCTGTTGCTGCAGGGCAAGTCGCACCACGGTTCGCAACGGCTCTCGCGCGCGCTGCTCACTGCCTTCTTCCTGCGCACGCTGACCGGCGACAAGCGGGGCCAGGAGCTGCTGACCAACGACGTCTCCGGAACCGAGATCGACAGCGAGCACAGCAAGGGGGCGCTGGCCGCCGCGTGACGGAAAACTCCGGACGGAACACGGCAGCGGCGTGATCCACCAGAATGACGGATGATGAGCACGCCACAGCCGCCGCACGGCGTACCGCAGCAGCCCTGGTCGGGCGGCGTTCCCCAGCAGCAACGCGTTCAACAACGGTCAGCGGGCCCCGCCGACGACACCGGCAGGCCGCTGGCGATCATCATCGCCGTCTGGGCGATCATCGCGGGACTGGGGACGCTGATCAGCTACCCAATCAACATGATTCGGTTCTGGATGGCGCAGAGCGGTTACTCCACGATCCCGGTGACCATCGCTCAGGAATCGTGGAACTTCCTGGCCCTGCTCGACGCGGCGGCTCTCGTCGTGATGGGCGCACTGCTGTTCGCCAGGCGGCACAAGGCTCGTTTCTTCGCCACAGCGGTAATAGCACTGACAGTGGCGCTGTACGCCGTGGACACGATTTACTGGTTCATCTGGGCACCGAGTTACGCGGATTACCTCTACGATTACTTCTACAGCTGGGACCAAGTTTCCGGCCATATTTTCTATTTGATTCCCGCCGTTCTCGCGCTGCTTCCCGGTGTGTTCCGCACGCTGCACACGGAACCGAAACGGCAACAGCCACCACGACAATCGGCCCCTGCCGTTCCCCATCCCGCTCACCCCGGAAAACCGCAACCGGTGAACGACCCCGCCCGGTCTCGGCAAGGCAGCGGATATCCGGCTCCGATCACGCTGGGAACAGCGACGTTGCTCGTCACCGGACTCATGGTCCTGCTTACATTGTTCTACTCGAAAAACGAGATCGTATGGTTCGTGGACGCGGGCGTGCTGCTCGTGCTGGGAACAATGCTGCTGACGCGCACGCGCATCGTCAAAGGTGTGGCCGTAGCCGGTATGGCGATATCCGTGATCGCGGCCTACTGGGAAACTTTCGAATACGGCGTCCGCGTGTACGGCTGGCGAACGCCGCTGAACGTCGCTCACAACATGGAAGCCGCGGACGGAATCATGTTCTACTGTTCGATCCTGGTGGCGATGTTGGTTTTCCTGCCCTCCGTGCTGCACTCGTTGCGCCGGAAACCGGATCAGCGGCCGCCGCGGCAGCAGTACTACTACGGAATGCCGAGCGGCTACTGACACCGGCGAGCGGCGTCGGCCCGTGAGTGGAGAGGTCTCACGGGCCGAGCACGGCCCCGCTTCCAGTCGCGAGAGTTCCGACCGCAAGGCTTCCGACCGCAGGGCTTCCGACCGCAAGGCTCCCAGCCACGGGGTTTCCCGCGTCCGGGACCGCTAGCGCAACCAGCTGCGCTGCGAGAAGTCCTCCTCGTCGTCGTCCCAGTCCTCGGCGGCCCGACGACGAGGCCGCGGCGCGGGATCGGGACGCCGCTCCGGAGGCCGGGTCGGTGTCGGATCAGGCTGCTGCTCGACCGGAGGCTCCTCGGGCGGAGGCTCCTCGGGCGGAGGCTCCTCGGGGACGGACCTGCCGAACCGACCGGCCGCGACGTTCCAGCCGACGTCCGGCCGCGCGGGCGACGGTTGTGCTCCGGCCGTGCCCGGACCCACGGTCTGACCACCGGCCGGACCACCGGGGAAACCGCTGGAACTCACCTGATGAGCGAAGGGGTCCTCGTCCTCCCGCTCACCGATGCTGATCTGCTCCCTGCGAGCGCGTTCCCGCAGCACCGCCCGCTCGGCCTCCAGCCGCTGCTCCTCCTCGCGTCGGGCGCGCTCCTCCTGTTCCCGAAAGACGCGTTCCCGCTCGTCCACCTCGGCCTGCACGGCCGCGGTCTCCCGCTCGTACTCGCTGTCCAACTCGTCCTTGCTGCGCCGGGACTGTTCCACCACAGCCTCGATCTCGGCGACCGACACCTCGGACCCGTACATTCCCCTCTTCCACGCCTTCCCCCGAATCCGGGGAGCACGACGATCGGCGAGCGCTCATTCCTCACCCGGCCGGTCTATTTCTCGTTCGGTTCACCCAGCACGGCTTGATACTGCCAGGAAGTGTCCGAGTCGAGGCCGTCGTCGAACAGATCGCCCTCGGTGCGCCAGGGACTGTCGTTGCTGCGCTCCTCGTCGCCACCACCCTGCTGGCCCGCACCGCCCATACCGCCCATGGGCATCATTCCACCCCGGGCAGCGCCCTGCTCGCTCTGACCGGACGTGCCGCTCGACTCACCCATGGAGGCCAGCCCGGTGGCTCCCTGCGAATCCGTCGGGCCCGATTTCCCTCCCATTGTCGACAGTCCCGCCTCGCCCGCTACGTCGCCGAGCTGGTTCTCGGAACGACCGCCGCCCCAGATACTTCCGCCGGTGTCCTCCGGAGAGCTGAACAGGTCGCCGGAGAACGCGGTGAAGGTGGGCCGACCCGACAGCTGCTCGGAATCGCCGAACACCCCGGCGCCCGCCCACTGCGAAGTGGTCCGCGCCGCGGCCTCGTACGGGTCGCTCTGCCGCGCTCCGTCGGGACCCTGCCCCTCCTCGGCGGGGGTTCCGGGGAAGGTCGCCGCATCAACCGGAGCCGCGGATCGGTCCTGGCCGAAGTCGACGGTCTGGGTGCTCGGCTGACCGTTCCCGTCGTCGACCGTGACGCGCAGCCCGCCCTCGGCATCGCGTGCCACGTTGACGGTGCGCTCGCCGTCACGGATGACAGCGGTGCCGTCCTCGTTCGGCCGGACGACGGTCGGCTCGCGCGAACTTCCGGTAACGTTCGTGGACTCGCCCGCAGTCGGCGGCACACCCTGCTGGCCGGGAGCACGGGGGGATTCCGTCGCTGCCGGTGCGACGGAATCCGATCCGGTCGCACCGCCCGACTCACCGAACGGGATCTGGTAGTTCCGGGGCTGTCCCTGCTCGTCCAGCAGCGTCAGCTGGGTACGGCCCTGCGAATCGGCCTCGCGAACGGCGATCCGCTCGGCGCCCTCCCCGATGGTCACCTGATCCAGATCCGGCTCGGCCCCGGCACCGCCGGTTCCGTTCGGAGCCGCCGAAGCGGCCTCCCCACCCTGCTCGGACAGCCGGGAGCGAATCTCCTCCGCCGAGGGAGTCTCCGGCTGCTCGGGCATTCCGGCTCGCTGCCCACCCGGCGCGCCCACACCGCCCGTTGTGCCGGCTGGTCCGCCACCACCGCCGGGAACGCCACCGGGAGCACCACCTGGAGCACCTCCGGTGCCTCCGGTGCCCTGGGACCGACTGGTCACTCCGGCGTCGGAGGGAGTCCGCTGCTCGCCCTGCTGTCCGCCGCCCTGCTGTCCGCTGTCCTGTTGTCCGCTGTCCTGCTGCGGGTCCTGTTCGCCGAGTTCGTCGAAGGTGTCGTCGTCCAGCTTGGCCAGCTGGTCCCGGAGCGCGGAGAACGCCTTCTCGGTGTGCTTGTAGGCGTCGTGGATCTCCTTGCGCAGCGCCTTGACGTCGTGGGCGTACCAGCCGCAGAAGTCGTCGAGCCACTTGATCCGATCACGGCACGAGGTCTCTCCAGTACCCGTCACGTCACGACAGTCGGGAGAACCGGGAAGACGGAGATCATCCCAGGTCACCTTGAGCATGACCCGCTCGTCTTCACTGTTGTCGCCCGGAGCTCCCGAGTGCGAAAGATCTACCAGCTGCTTGAGTCGAGGCAACAGCGCTTTGCCGAACTCCCCCATCCGGTCCAGCTTGTACTTGCTGGCTTCGAAGCCCTCGCGGACCATCTTCTCCATGCCGTCGAGGTCCTGGAGCATCTCCTCGGACTGGTCGTCCTCGCCGTAGTGCTTGTAGAAGCTGCTCTTGTCCTTGAAGTCGGACAACCCACCGGGGCCGATGCGGTTCTTGGGGACCTTCGCCGCCTCGTGCAGCGCTCTGCCGGTCGCGTTCAGGTCGTCGCAGTACTTGTTCAGCGGCCCTTTTACACCCGTGTACCGCTGCCGTGCGGCGTCGGCCGCCGAGCCCTGCCACGCCTGGTCGATCCCTTTCTCCAGCGAGTCGAGGTGGTTCAGCCAGGCTTCCCGGTTACCGGCGAGTTCGGATAGCTTGCCCGAAGCGGACTCCAGCATCCCCCAGTCGATGCCGCGCAACTTCGGCAGATCGTGCGTCTCGGTGGCTCCGGTGCCGTAAACCGCGTACTCGTCGCCGGGATACTTCTTGGCCGCGCCCTCGTGGGCACGCCATCTCCGGAACACCCTGCCCCACACGCCGTCGCGCATGACCTTTTCGAGCTCGTTCAGCTTGTCCAGGTGGAGATCCGAGTTCCCCTGCCCGGCGGGGGAACCGTTGTTCTTTCCCGACTCGTAAGCACTGGAGTAATTCTCCCGGCCCTGTTCCTGAGCCATTCCCTGGACGCCCGCGGGACCCACGAATCACTCCCCCTTCCCGGCATTGGACACGTTCTCGGCCTGGGCCTGGTCCCGTGATTCCATGTCGCTGAAGGAGGACTCGACGTCCCCGGCCAGCTCCTTCAAGTGATCCCGCGCCTTGCCGAGTGAACCGGCGAACCCCTGACAGGCGGTCTCGAAAACGGCACCGACGCCGATGTCCCTGCCGACCTGCCCGAAAGTGCCCTCTCCCGAATCGATCGACTCCGCGAGGTTCGTTCCCGCGTTGAAGGCGTCCGCCAGGTTCCGCGTGCTGTTGGCGACCCGCTTCATCGCCTCGCCGTCGTAATCGGCGGAGCCGTCCGACCGGCCCATGACGTCGTCCCCCTAAACCGCTCGTGCCGACCAGCGCCCGTAACGCGAACACGGGAACGTGACCGTACGGCGCACCGTGGATCATCCCAGACCGTGCGGTGTCGCCGTGAGGGTTCAACGACGTCATTGCACACGCAAAGAGGCGAGTACCGGCTACTACGAACACCGGCCGCCGCGAAGCGGCACGCCGGAACCGGCGGTACTCGAGCCAACAGAACTGTTGATCAGGTCGGTGGTGACACGAGCACCACCGCGGCTATCGCCCCGAGAGCGATCGCGACGAGCGGAAGGAGCAGGACGTAGAGCAGATCTCCGACGAAGTAACGCATGACGGATCACGCCCACCGGTTACCGAGCGGTCGGGTACGGGAGTCGATTCACCGCGCCACGAGTCAGCGACCAGAACGGCGAGTCAGAACTCGGCCCGGCGAATCAAGGATCGACAAGACGGGGTCAGGGCCTGGCACGGCGTGGCCAGTGCTCCACCAGCCAGTTACTGCCGTCGTGCGCCAAGGTGGCTGCCTTGGCACCCGCGACGGCGAGAGCGGACAACACGACAAGACCTGCGACCAGGCTGATCGCGAACAGCGCGACCAACATGGTGACAACAATGGCACCCATGTGACGAGGCTCTCACAACTGGGCGCCGAATGCGAGACTTTGATCACATATTCATCTGATCGAGCCAACGACCTCGGCCAGTCGCTCCGCGGTTCGCTTGGCGCACTCGGCCGTGGGGGCCTCCACCATCACCCGCACGAGCTGCTCGGTTCCGGAGGGACGCAGCAGTACCCTGCCCTGCTCACCCAGCTCCGACTCGGCGTCGGCGACCGCCTCGGAGACCGCCGGAGCGTTGACCGCGGTGGTCTTGTCCGACACGGAAACGTTCACCAGGCTCTGCGGCAGCCTGGTCATCGTGCCCGCGAGCTCGGCCAGCGGAGCCCCGGCGGCCACCATCCGCGACATCAACCGCAGTGCGGTCAGCAGTCCGTCACCGGTGGTGGCGTGGTCCGGCAGCACGATGTGACCGGACTGCTCCCCGCCGAGGGAGAACCCGCCGTCCCGGAGTTCCTCCAGCACGTAGCGGTCCCCGACCGCGGTGGTACGGAGTTCCACCCCGTGCTCACGCATCGCCAGATGCAGCCCGAGATTGCTCATGACCGTGGCGACGACGGTCTGCCCCGCCAACTCCCCGGAGTCCCGCATCGCCAGCGCGAGTATCGCCAGCAGCTGGTCGCCGTCGACCAGCTCACCGGTGGCGTCGACCGCCACGCAGCGATCCGCGTCCCCGTCGTGGGCGATACCCAGATCGGCGCCGTGCTCGACCACGGCCTCCCGCAGCCGCTCCGGTCGGGTCGAGCCGACATCGGCGTTGATGTTGAGTCCGTCGGGCTCGGCGTGCAGCGCCACGACCTCAGCACCGGCACGTCGGTACGCCTCGGGAGCGGCCCGGAAGGCCGCGCCGTGGGCGCAGTCGACCACCACCCGCAGCCCGTGCAGCGAGCCGGGCGTGGCGGCCAGCAGGTAGTCCACATAGCGGTCCAGCGCGTCGGGCATGTCCCGCACGCGGCCGACGTGCTCGCCCACCGGCCGGACCGGGGTCTCCGTCATCCGCTCCGCGATCTCGTCCTCGAGGGCGTCGGCGAGCTTGTGCCCGCCCGCCGCGAACAGCTTGATCCCGTTGTCCGGCATCGGGTTGTGCGAGGCCGAGATCATCACACCCAGGTCCGCCCCGGTATCGGCCACCAGCCGCGCGACCGCGGGTGTCGGCAGGACCCCGACACGCACCACATCGGCCCCGGCGGAAGTCAGCCCCGCTGTAACCGCGGCCTCCAGCATCTCACCGCTGGCCCGGGGGTCCCGCCCAACCAGGGCGATCCGCCGACGTGAGTCGTCCCGGTCGTAGAGCACCCGGGCAGCGGTGCTCGCCAGGGACATCGCCAGCTCCGGGCCGAGATCGGAATTGGCCAGACCGCGCACCCCGTCGGTGCCGAACAGACGGGACAACCGCTTCCTCCTGATGCTCACGGCACACGTAGGGCCTGTTTGAGACTTGGTGGGATGGTCGACCGAACCGGTGCGGCACCTCGCGGAGCCCCGGGACGCGTGGAGCGGTCAACCGCGCCACCCGACCCGCTGCCTCACGCCGACGTCCGACTCGGCTCGTCCGGAACCTCTCGGCCCGGCGCGACCGCGCACTCGAACACCGAACTCCGCCGACCAAACACCACGGGAGCAGCCCCGGTGCCCGACGGACTACCGAGACTGCTCCCACAGGATGTCGGCACCGCCCCGCTCCTGCCACCGCGAGGGGCGGGCGGGGCGAACCGGGTTCGCCGAATCGGGCGAACCCGGGAAAAGTCACCGCTTGCTGTACTGCGGGGACTTCCTGGCCTTCTTGAGGCCGTACTTCTTACGTTCCTTGGCCCGCGGGTCACGCGTGAGCATGCCGGCCTTCTTCAGGGTGGGCCGGTCCTCCGGCTGGTAGGCCACCAGGGCACGGGCGAGCGCCATGCGCAGCGCACCGGCCTGGCCGGAGGGGCCACCGCCCCTGAGGTTCACGAAAACGTCGAAGCCCTCGGTGCGCTCCACCAGCTCCATGGGCTCACGGGCGATGTTCTGGTGCACCCGGTTGGGCATGTACTCGTCCATCGGCTTGCCGTTGAGGATGAAACGGCCGGTGCCGGGGACCAACCGAACCCGCACGATCGCCTTCTTGCGACGCCCGACGGTCTGGATGGGCCTGCTGGACGGAAACGGTGCCACGCCCTGAGCGAAAGCCTCAGGGGCCGGCTCGTCGGCCGGGACCTCTGAATCGAGGACCTCGGGAGCCGGGGCTTCGTCGGTCTCTGGAGTGCTCACGTGCTCTTCCTCGTATCCCTCGGTCACTTCTTGGCCTTCGTTTCGATCTCGAAGGGCTGCGGCTGCTGCGAGTGGTGCGGGTGATCCGGCCCGGCGTAGACCCTGAGCTTCTTGGCCATCGCGCGACCGAGCTTCCCCTTGGGCAGCATGCCCTTGATCGTCTGCTCCAGCAGACGCTCGGGCTTGTTGTCGAGCATCTCGCCGAAGGAGTTCTTCTTCAGGCCGCCGGGATAACCGCTGTGCCGGTAGACGAAGGCCTGGTCGCGCTTCTTACCGGTGAGGACGACCTTCTCGGCATTGACGATGACGACGAAGTCGCCGGTGTCCATGTGCGGAGCATAGGTCGGCTTGTGCTTGCCACGCAGCAGCGTGGCGGCCTGGGTGGCCAGCCGGCCGAGCACTACGTCCTCGGCGTCGATCACATGCCAGGCGTGGGTCACCTCGCCGGCCTTCGGGCTGTACGTGCGCACGGGTCTACCTCGTCGTCGTTCGCGTTGGAGTCTCGGTGCGGCAGTCGTGTCCCGTCGCCCATCACGTCGGGGCGTATCGCGATCCGATTCACCCCGTGGGAACCGGTACGTCCCACGAGCGATCGAGACCGTCACCTCGTGCGAGCCGCCCCCGGGGCTTTCCACCTCGGCCGGTCACCGAGTCATCTCGCGGTCGTACACACCCACCGCACAACAACGGATGAGAGTACTCGGTGGCTGACAAGCGGGTCGAAACGGGTCCCCGAACACCCACCGCGCCCCGCGAGGGAGCCACGGCGGCGGCAAGGACCAGCTTCGGCCTATCTCAGCACCACCGCCATGATATCGGACGGGTGGCGCGGCGAAGACGTGCCCCCTGGACCCGTTGCGATCCAGGGGGCACGTGGCCGGGTCGGCGCGGTTCAGCCGCCGAACTTGGCGGCGTTGGCACGCTCACCGGCCTGGTAGGACTCGTTGGCCGCGTTGATGGCCATGCCCATCTTGGCCGTGATCTCACGCATGTTCTGCGCGGCGTTGTCCCAGTCCTTCTGCGCGGCGAAGTACTGCTCCTGCGCGTCGCCCTCCCAGGTGCTGATCAGCGGCTTGAGCATCTGCTCCAGCTCGTCCAGCTCCGCCTGGATCTTGGTCGCGGCCTGGTTCAGACTCTCGGCACCGGCGCTGAGCTGGCCGAAGTCAACCTTGATCGAACTCATGAGACTTGTTCCCCTCTGTGAAGATTATCGGACTCGAAAAACCCGGAAACCGGCTCAGCCGTTGAGCATGCCCTCGATCTTGGAGACCTCGGCGGCCTGCTCCTCGTCGCGCTGCGCGTAGTCCTGACCCGAGGACTTGATGTTCTCGCTGATCTCCTGCAGCCGCGTGGTGATGACGTCGGCGTTCTGCCGGAACTGGTCCATCAGCTTCTGGAAGGTCCGGCTCGCGGTGCCCTCCCAGGAGGCGATGACCGGGTCGATCTCGCCCTGCAGCTTGGAGATCGCCTGATCGACGTTGTTGCGGACCTCCTCGACCTGAGCAGCGGAGCGCTGCATCAGCTCGACATCGGTCCCGAATCCCTGACCCATTTGGGAATCCCCCTTCAATCCGTCGCTGAAAGATCGGTCGAACTTCCGACGCAGACATTGCCAGAACGGTTCCACCGGTGTCGTGGTTTTCCGCGGATCACGTTGCTCATGTAAACGCCCCGGTCCCCGAACGCGCCGGAAGCACCGCTCCGCACGAACCCGTTCCGGAGGCCACACCGGAGAACGAGGCCCGAGGGAGCGGGATCAGCGCACCGAGACGCTGCGCACGACCCGCTCACAACCGGCCGTCACGCGCCGTTCCCCGGCGGGATCGTACTGACAGCCGATGCTGATCCTGGTTCTCGAACGGTGCAGCACGTACCAGTCCACAACGGAACCGGACAATCGTTCGCGATAGTGAACCACCCGTTCACCCGCGAACCGGGTGTCCGACTCGAAATCGGACAGTTCACTGTCGGAACCGTCGAACTTCTCCCGCAACTCGCGCACGGATCGCCGACGGTTCGCCGAAACGTCGTAACCCGGTCTACCAGCGCGCACCGAGATCACCTCGTCCCCACCGGAGTCGGGCGGCCGGATGCGCGTCTCCCACAGCTCGGGGTCGCCACCGCCCTGTCCCCAACCCGCCGGGTACTCGAACTCGTAGCCGTAACGAGCCACATGACCACCGCCCGCCGCGGGCAGGAACAGCGTGATCGCCAGCGTGGCCACCGCCCCCAGCACCAGAAGCACCGCCGCGACCGCGAACAACCACTTCCACCGGGAGGAGCCCCCACGTCGTGCGGGTTCGGCGTTCCGGGGCGACGCCTTCCCGTCGGGGGCACTGGAAAAACCGGGTGAACCCGGAAAACCGGTGCCGCCGTGGTCGGTCGCACCGGAGGCGGTCGCGCCGGAAACCGGTGTCGTGGTTCCGCTCGGCCAAGCTCCCGGCGCGGAACCGGGGGGCTGGTGCCCGGGGACGGGCGGGCCGCCGGAGTGCGGTGGCGGGACCGGTGCGCCACTCCCGGCAGGCGAACCGCTCGTCAACCGCCCGGAGCCGGGCGGCACGCGCAGCGCACGCGTGACCTCACGAGTCGGGTCCTCCCGCACGCCACGCAGCGCGCCGCGGGCCACCACGGTCTCGGGTTGATCCAGCGTGGTCGGCACGATCCCGGTTCGCTCGTGGATCAACCGCGCGACCATCGGCACCCTGCTGGAACCACCGACGAGGAAGACGGCGGCGAGTTCCCGCTCGGTCACCCCTCCGTCGGCCAGCACACCGGGGACGAGATCGGCAACGCCGCTCAACGAGGTCACGATCAGCGATTCCAGGTCGGACCTGGTGACTAGGGTGTCCGAGAACGGCGGTGGCAGCGGGACATCGGTGTAGCTGTGTCGGGACAGCGTTTCCTTCGCGCCGCGCACGTCCTGCCGGAGCACCCGTCTGCGACGCCTGTCGGCTATCTCGCGGCCCTGGACGAGCTGTCGCCATCCCGCCGGATCGACCGGCTCGACCGTACTTCCGACGTGTTCCAGCAGCGCCTGATCGATGTCCGCCCCACCGAAATCGGGCTTGCCACGGGTCGCCAGCACCCGGAAGGACTCGTCGGTCCGGCGCACCAGACTCGCGTCCACCGTCCCACCGCCGAGGTCGAGCACGGCCAACGCGGCGCCGTCGGGCAACCCGTGGCCCGCCGCGTGGAACACCGCCGCTCCGACCGGCTCCGGCAGCAGCACGACTTCGGTGGCCAGCCCGGCCGCCGCGTGACGCAGCCTGCCGGTACGCACCGTCCCCCAGTCGGCGGGGTGGGTCAGCACCAGCAGATCGACGGCCGCTCCGCCCGCGTATCGTCGGGCCTCGTCGACCGCCCGGGTCAGCACCGCGCGGATGGCGTCGCCCACGGCGAGTACGGTGCCGCCCAGCAACAGCTCGACCTCGTCGATGCGGCGTTTGGGGTGCGGCTCGAAGCGGGCCGGATCGACGGCGGCCTGCCGCTCCGCCTCCTGACCGACGAACAGCGTGCCGTCGCCCGAGGCGAACAGCGCCGAGGAAAGCAACGGATGACCGTCGATGACCACCACGTGTGGTTCGGCCCCGTCGAGTGAGGCGACGGTGCAGGTACTGGAGGTACCGAAGTCCACCGCGACGTGCAGGGTCAAGCACAACTCCTTCGGTGCCGCCGGTTGTCCAACACCGGCGCCGGTCGACCACCGGTCACGATCAGCACTCCGTTGAAGTTCTCCGCTCGTTCCCGACGGTGTTCACGGCCAGCCGATCCCCCTGTCCTCGGGGTGGCCCGCGTCCGAGAACCGAGCCGCCCCGAGGTGTCCGGAAGGCGTTCTACTCCGGCTGGATGTAGGCGGTCTGGATCAACTGCGGACCACCCTTGAGACTCCGGCTGACCAGAGTTCCCCTGCCGGGCGGCAACTGCCGCGACTTGATGTTGCCGATGAGCTGGCCGTCGTCCTTGTTGGCGCTCATGGCCAACCCGGGCGCCGAGGACTCGCGCATCTTGCCGATGATCGGCTCGAACAGCGCCCTGCTGGCACCACCCGAGTTGCGCGCCAGCACCACGTGCAGACCGACGTCGCTGGCCTGCGGGACGAACTCGGCGAGCTGCTGCATCGGGTTGTTGCCCTGCGGGGCCACCAGGTCGTAGTCGTCGGCCACCACGAACAGTTCCGGACCGGACCACCAGGAGCGGTTCTTGAGCTGCTCCTGGGTGACGTCCGACCCCGGCAACCGCTTCTTCAGCGCGTTGCAGACGTCGTTGATGTTGCCCTTGAGCTGGTCGGCGGAGACGGCGTACTCCATCAGGTGTCCCGTGTCCAGGAAACCGAGCATGGTCCGCCGGTAGTCCACCAGCAGGATCAGCGCTTCCTTGGGGGTGTAGCGGTTGGTGATACCGCGCACGATGGTGCGCAGCAGTGCCGTCTTGCCCGCTTCCCGTTCGGCGAAGGCGTAGAAGTGCGGCTCCGCGTCGAAGTCCAGGTAGACCGGGTGCAGCCCGTCCTCGTTGATGCCGATCGGCACCAACCGCTGTTTGGGCTGCTGTTCGGGTGCCGGCAACTGTTCGTGCGGGAGCACGTCGGGCAGCAACCGCACCTTCGGTGCCGGCCTGCCCTGCCAGGAATTGCGCACCTTGGTGACCAGGTCCGCGACACCGTCGGAAAGGTCCTGGTTGTAGGCCTCCCAGCCGACCCGGTCACCGAGGTTCTCGCTGTCGACCCTGGGAATGGCGGTGAGGAAGTGCAGTTTGCTCGGGTGCAGTCCACGCCCCGGCCTTCCGGAGGGGACGTTGACCGCTACCTTTCGATCCACTTCGGACTCGCTGGGGTCACCCAGCCTGAGCTCGAAGCGGGTACCGATCAGGTCCTTGAGCGCGGGGCGGATCTCGGCCCAGCGGTTGGCCGAGACGAACACGTGCACCCCGAAGGTCAACCCCTGCGCGGCCAGGTCGAGCACGTCCTGCTCCAACGTCTCGAAGTCGTTGCGGAACGCGCCCCAACCGTCGATGACCAGGAACACGTCACCGTAGGGATCGTCGGTTATGCTGCCCGCCGCCTTGCGCTTGCGGAAGTCGGCCATCGAGTCCACGCCGAGCTGCTGGAACCGCGCCTCACGCTCGGCGACCAGCTGCTTGATCTCGGCGATGGTCCTGCGCACCACGTCCTGGTCACGACGACCGCCGAAACCACCGATGTGCGGCAGGTTCTGCAGCGCGGCCATCGAACCGCCGCCCAGGTCCACGCAGTAGAACTGCACCTCCCGCGGTGTGTGGGTCAGCGCCATCGAGCAGATCAGGGTCCGCATCAGGTTGGACTTGCCCGACTGCGGCCCGCCGACCACGGCACCGTGCCCGTTGGCGCCGCCGAGGTCGACCACCATGTGGTCCTGGCGCTGCTGGTAGGGCATGTCGATGATGCCGACCGGAACCTGCAGCTTCCCGTTTCCGACGTTGCCGACGGGGGTGTACCCCCGCTCCTCGGTCGCCGAGAGCGGCGGCAGCACCGAGTCCAGTGTGGGCGGAGCGTCCAGCGGGGGAAGCCAGACCTGGTGCGCGGGTGGGCCCTGCCCCTGCACCTTGTTGATCACGAGCTGGAAGTCGCTGTCCGGCAGACCGTCGCCGTCGTTGTCGACGATGCCCGACTGGTCCGGCTCGGGTTCGGGTTCCGGCTGCGCGGACTGATCCGGCTCCGCGGGCGGTTCGATGTAGTCCGGCACGAAGAACCGGGGACGCTTCTCGCCCGTGACCGGCGAAGCCGCGACCGTACGGCGCTTGCCCCCGCCCTGGTGCATGTGACCGGAGACGTAGGCCGCGCGGAACCGCTCCATACCGCCCGGATGCTTCAGATAACCGTGACCACCGGTGGCGGGCAGGTCACCGGCGTCGGGAACGCCGATCGCGGCACGCGACTCGGCCTGGTTGAAGGTCTTGAGCCCGATCCGGTAGGAGAGGTGCGAGTCCAGCCCCCGCAGCTTGCCCTCCTCCAGGCGCTGCGAGGCGAGCAGCAGGTGCACCTGCAGCGAACGTCCCAGCCGCCCGATCATGTTGAACAGCTCGGCGAACTCGGGCTTGGTGGACAGCAGCTCGGAGAACTCGTCGATGACCACGAACAGGGCGGGCATCGGCGCCAGGTCCGACCCGGCCTGGCGGGCCTCCTCGTAGTCCCAGACGTTCTTGACCTTCGCCTTGTTCAGTTCCTCCTGGCGCCGGTTGAGCTCGCCCGCCAGCGCGTCCTGCATCCTGTCGACCTGGGTGAGGTCGTCGGCGAGGTTGGTGATGGTCGCCGAGACGTGCGGAGCCGCCTCGAACCCGTTGAACGTCGCACCACCCTTGAAGTCGACCAGCACGAAGTTCAACGCGGTCGAGGAGTGCGTGGCCATCAGGCCGAGCACGATGGTGCGCAGGAACTCCGACTTACCGGAACCGGTGGCGCCGATGCACAGCCCGTGCGGGCCCATACCGCCGGACGCGGTCTCCTTGATGTCCAGCGAAACGACCTGACCGTCCTCGCCCGGGCCGATGGCGACCTTGTAGCGCTCCGGTATGGGACGGGGCCGCCACGCCTCGTTGAGATCGAACGAGATCGGGTCGCCGCTGAGCCCGAGCTGCTCGATGTAGTTGAGCGGGGTGGTGAGCGGCTCCTGACCGCTGCTCTCGGTCTCGGCCTGACCGGTTCGGGCCGACATCATGCGGTAGGGGGACAGCTGCCGCGCCAGCGCGGTGGCCTCCTCCTTGGTCATGGCGTCCGGCACACCGAACCACTCGACGTTGTTGCCGCTACGAGCACCGACGCGCTCGGGTTCGACGACCATGCGCATCCCCCGCTTGGTCGTCAGCGCACCGAGCACATCGGACAGATCGATCAGCGTGACCCCGGTCATGCCGCCCTCGAGCAGAATCTGCTCCTCACGGCTGATCTCGGCGTCGTCGAGCACGATCACCACGTGCGGCCCGTCCGGCGGCGCGTTGTTGCGGTTGAACCGGGGCCTGCCGTCCAGCTGGTCGGCGAGCATCTCCTCGATGGCACGTAACGAACCGGCCATCAACCGCTGCTGGCCGATCCCGTCCGTGAGCTCGGGGTGCTGCGAGTGCGGCAACCATTTGACCCAGTCCCACTCGACCCTGGAACGCCCACCGCTGGCGACGGCGATGACCACGTCGTCCGGGGTGTGGAAAGTCGCCAACTGCGCCAGCAGCGCCCGGGTCAACGCGCGCGTGGTCTCGCGCTCCCCCTGCAGCCCGATGGCCGCGAAACCGCGCAGCGAGGTGGCTACCGGCAGTTCCGACACCAGCGAGTGAGCACGGACGAACCGACGCAACGCCAGGGTGGTTATCGGCTCCAGCTCGTCGACGGGACCGGTCTGCGGCGGCACGAGTCGGGTCTCCAGCCGTTGCGACCCCAGGCCGACCCGGATCTGGCAGAAATCGCTGTCGCCCGCGCGACGTTCCCACATCCGACGGCTGGTGGCGATCGACCACAACGTCGACGGTTCGGGATGAACCCAGGTCCGAGCCAGCCGCTGCTCATCCGCGGCCTGCCTGGCCCGTTCCCGCATCTGTCCGAGATACCGCAGGTAGTCCTTGCGGTCCTCGTTCATCTCGGCTTTGCTCTGCCCACCGCCCTGATTACCACCGGCCATCATGCCCACAGTGGAAACCAGCATCATCATCGGCATCATCATCATCATCGGGTTGCTGCTCGCCCGCTGAAGCATGAAGACCATCATTCCGAGAGATGCCACGATCATGACGGCCGGAAGGAGCTTCTGCACGATGTTCCCGGGGACCGCTCGCGGAATCTCGGGAGGGGACTCGAGATGAACCTCGCCACCCGGCGGCTTTGGAGCGGCCATGCGTGGCGGTCGCTTGAACTGCAGCGTGCTCACCGGACAGCAGCACCCTTCCATGTTGTCGGCGATCTGTCGTCAACTGCGCAAGCAGCATTCTGTAACCGGCCGGGCCGCGCCCCGCCGCGGGGGCGGAAACGACGGCGTAGCCACAGGACAGCCCGCTCACGGTGATCCTAACGGAACCGGCGCGGAACAGTTCTGGCAAACCGAACCCGCGCACCGGTTCGTACGGCCATACTAAGAGGACCACGCGTCCGAGTGGGGTGATTTCGCGGAATTCCACCCCGCTTGGTTGGATCGAACCGAGCGCGTAGAGCACACACACGGATCGACATCGAAGGACGAGGGATTAGGGGGCCCAAGTGGCGACCGGGACCACGGTATTCAGCCGCGTGACGGTGGTCGCGCCGAAGACGCGCATAGACCTCGCGTTACCCGCGGACGTCTCGGTGGCGGACCTGCTGCCGATGTTGCTGGACATGGCGCACGAGGCCACCCCGGACGGCGGAGCACGTCACGGCGGCTGGTGCCTGGCGAAGCTGGGTGACGCACCGCTGGACACCAGCCAGACTCTCGCGGCACTCGGCATCGTGGACGGCGACATGCTCCAGCTGCGACGCAAGTCGGACGATCCACCACCGCCGCTGTACGACGACGTGGTGGACGCGCTCGCCGAGGCGGAGCCGGGAAGTTACCGCCCCTGGACCAAGGAGACGGCCGCCAGAACCGGCCACGCGGCGGGCGCGCTGGCGATGATCGCCTCGGCCGTGGCCCTGGGAATGGCCGCCGTGCCGCAGGGGATCATCTTCCACATCATCGCCGCCGTGGTGGGACTCGCGGTCGCGATCTTCGCCACCGGCATAGGCGCGATAGTCGCCCGCGCCTACGGAGCCGCGACCACCGGGACGGTGCTGGCCGCCGCGGGCGGACTGCCGATGGCCTTCGTGGCGGGGCTCAGCATCGTTCCCGGCCAGGACATGCGGCCGAAACTGCTGCTCGCCAGCGCGCTGGTGCTCATATTCGCCTCGGTGTCGCTCATGGTGATCGGGGCGGGAATCATCCACTTCATCGCCGCCGCGACGATCTCGCTGTTCGCCGTGATCGGATTCCTCGTCGCCACCCTGGTTCCCGCGGCGACCGCCGCCGGAGTCGCCTCGGGCGCCGCCGCGGTGGGGCTAGCGGGGATCTCCATGCTCCCCCGAATCACGATCCAGCTGGCCAAGCTGCCGCTGCCGCACGTTCCCGGCAACGCCGAGGACCTCAAGGAGGACGGCGGCTTCCCGGACTACCACCAGATCCAGCGGCAGTCCGGTCTCGCGCACAAGTACATGACCGGCCTGATCGTGGGATGTGGCGGTACGGCCGCGCTCGGAGCGATGATCGCCACCACCGCACCGAACATCTGGGGCCCGCTGCTGGCGGGGGTGGTCTCGGCCGTGCTGATGCTGCGCGGGCGCAACTACGCCAACGGCAGCCAGGCGATCGCGTTGCTGCTCAGCGGGCTGATCGCCGCGCTGGGCATGACCATCTGGCTGGTGCTTCCCACGGTGACCACCTCGCAGCAGAAGCTCACCTGGTTGTTCTGGCCGTTGCTGCTGCTGGGCGTGGCCGCGATCGTGTTCGGCGTCGTCTTCCCCAACCGGCGGTTCTCACCGGTGCAGCGCCGCAGTGTCGACATCATCGAGGCGGTGCTGATCGCACTGGTGCTTCCGCTGGCGCTGGGGGTCATGGACGTGTACATGACGATCCGCGATCTCAACATCAGCCTGTTCTGATGGAGCTTCCGTCGATTCGCCGAACAGCCGCCGCGAAGGAAGCGTGATGCGTTCAACCACAACTGTGCACCGTGGCAACCTCCGGCGTGCGCTGGCGATCTCGGCCGCGACCGCCACTCTCCTGGTGTGCGGACCGGTACAACCGGTCACCGCCCAGGACGAGGACGAGACCGGAACCGAGAGCGAGCAGGAGCTGCGGCTGCCCCCGGTCCCGGAGGGCACGAATGTGACGGTGTCCTCCGGCAGACTCTCACCGGACGACGGCTTCAGCCGGCAGCAGGCATGCCTGGCCGCGAACGAGAGCGGATCACGGATCAGACGGCAGCCCTGGAGCCAACGGGTGCTCGGTTTCGGCCGTGCCCACGAGCAGGGACTCACCGGGGCGGGACAAACGGTCGCCGTGATCGACACCGGCGTGAACGAACACCCCAGGATCGGGCAACGGCTCCGGAACGGCGGTTCCAAGATCCGCAGCGGTGCGCTGCGGGACTGCGACGGGCACGGCACGGTGGTGGCGGGCATCATCGCCGCGAGCGACTCGGAGGAGACGGGCTTCGTCGGCGTCGCACCGGAGAGCGACATCCTGTCCATCCGGCAGTCGTCCTCGATCTACCAGAAGGAACAGTCCGGCGAGACGGTCGGCAACACGTCGACCATGGCCCAAGCCGTCGCCAGCGCCGTGGCACAGGGCGCCGACGTGATCAACATCTCGCAGGCCTCCTGTCAGACGCTCTCCCGCGCCCTGTCGCCCAACAAGCCGAACTGGGAACTGCGCGCGGCCGTCAGACAAGCCTACGAACAGGACGTCGTAGTGGTCGCCGCGGCGGGCAACGTCGGCGGCAAGTGCGAGAAGAACGAGCCCGGCGATCCGAGCACCGCTGTGCTGCCCGCCTGGTTCGACGATTACGTGCTGACCGTGGCTTCGGTGAACCGGCAGGGCGCACCGTCCGAGTTCACCATTCCCGGACCGTGGGTGGACGTCGCCGCACCCGGCGAGGACCTGATCTCGCTCGACCCGGGGATCGATGGCGACGGGCTGGTGAACCGCGTCGCCCGCGACTCCAACAGCCAACCGCAGCCGTTGCAGGGCACGAGTTTCGCCGCCCCCTACGTTTCCGGGCTGGCCGCGCTGATCAAGGAGAAGAACCCGGAACTCTCCGCGGCCCAGGTGATGCACCGGATCACCGAAACCGCGCAGCACCACGGTGGCAGCGAGGGCGGTAACGACATCATCGGCTACGGGATGATCAACCCGATGGCCGCGCTCAACGACGTCATCCCCGCCGAGCACGACGCGGCTGCCGCCCCGGTCGAGCCACGACGCCTGGAAGCGCACGTGTTCCCGGAGCGGAACTGGGCCGCCATCGCGGTGGCGATGGGAGGAACCATCGGCGGGCTGGCCACAGTGCTCTTCACGGCGTTCCTGCTCAACGCGGTACGGCGGGTTCGGGCACGGAACCGGGGCGAGTCACCGGTGGGGTCGGAAACCTCCTGATCGAGGTTTTCCGGGCGGGTCGGCGGATCGCTCGCTCGGCGGAACCTCCCGACGAGGGTTACGAACGAACTCGCGGCCCGGAACCGGCTCGGTTCCGGGCCGCGTTGCTACCCGACGGGATGACCATCCGTGGCGGTGGCCGCCCGTGGAGCTAGTCGGCGGCGGCTCCGGTGTCGGCCTGCTGCTCCTCCTCCGGCGCCCGGTTGACACCGGCGTCCGATTCGACGGGGATGGAGTCGTAGACGAAGCTGGCCTGCGTCGGATCCAGGAAGTCACCGGAGGGCAACGTCCCCAGGATCGAGGCGGGGGCCGCTCCGATGTCCCCGGTGCCGTTGACCACGCCCAGCCCCTTGGCGGTGGCGACGTCCTTGATCCCGTAAGTGACCCCTCGGTTGGAGACCAGGTAGAGGGGGCCGCCCTCGGCGGTGTCGGGCCCGGTGCTCCCGCGCACCACGGCCGCCTTGCCCGGCGGCATGTAGAAGTAGTCCACGCGTGGCCCCGTGCCGTCGAACTGGGCGAGCTTCACCGGCGCCTTGGGGGCGGGCGTACCCGACCCGACGGTGACCGTGACCCGCTGCTCCCCGGACGCGTCGGACCAGCTCAGGCAGGAGCGGTTGGCGTCCGCGAACGAGAGCGGCCGCGGAACCCCCACCGGGAAGTGGTCCACGTCGAGCTCGTCGGCCGCGTCGGCACTACCGATGTCGGTGAGCATTCCAGTGGCGTTGGGAATCTCCTTGGAGCTGTACCTGGAAGCGTGCAGCACCGCGGCCGCACCGCGAGTGATGTGCTGCTTGCCGCTCTGGCGCAGCACGAAGAACTGCGGGGACTCCCCCGGCACACTGCGCTCGAGAACGTCACCCACCCCGTAACCGCCACTGTCGTACTCCGGAGTGGTTTCCGACAGTTCCGGCACCGCGAGCGAGTCCACCTCGGGGATCGCGTTGAGCATGTTGGTGCTGACGATGCGCGGAACCGCGTCGCCGAGACCGAACATCTCCGTCACCGCGAGTTCCTCGGCAGGCAGAGCGGCTTTGACCACCCTGGCTCCGGTGCTGTTGTCGGAGCGCACGCGATAGACCAGATACGTCTGCCGCGAGGAGGAGTCACGCACGTAGAGCGCCTCGTCACGCCCGAGTTCCCGGCCCCGACCGGTCACTCCGCCCAGCACGGTGGTCTCCACCTCGGCGGTGCCGAGCATGTCCTCGGTGTCCAACGCCTTGTTCAGCTCGGCCACGTCGCAGATCGCCCATGCCGGAGTGGCCGCCTGTCCCGGCTCGGGCAGGAAGTCCGGTGCGTTGGGCATTCCCGTCTTCGGTCCGCGGGGTAATTCCGCCAGGGCTGCCTGGTCGACCTTGGTCGGCTCGATCGCCTGCCCCTGACCGTTGCCCTTGGCCATGACGAGCAACTTCGCCGAGGCCATGTTGAGCATCGGAATCAGGCGCTTGTCGGCCTGATCGTCGGAAGTGACGACGTAGACACTACCGCTGCCTTTCGCGATGACCACCGATCCCGGTTTCGGGACGGTGCCCTGGCCGCCGAACAACCCCCACACCAAGAATCCGATCATCCCGATACAGGCGATGATCGCACCCGCGATGGTGGCGCGTTTGTGCGAACCGAGCGGATCGTGCAGCATCACCGCGTCCCTGCGGGCGAGCGCCGATTCCATGCGGCGTATGACGAACCTGTACGCCTGGACTTGTGATTTGGTGGTGGGTGTTGATGCCATTCTTCGCCTAAAGCTCTCCCGTGCGAGGTACCGTTCAGCAGGGTAGCCGGGAAAGGTTGCCGCGTGGGTCCGGTTCGACCGACTCACCGCAGTATTCTCTTCGATCGGTTACCGCTACCTACACTCGCCCGCACCCACAGTGGGCAGACGCATCTACCTGCGAGGGGGAGAGACCCAACGGATGTCCGTGAGCACACAGCATTCGGCCCCACCGAAAGCATCGGGATCGTCCGGCACCGGGCCCACCAACACGACGCGGGCACGAATCCAGGCGAGGCGACGTACCAGCGGTGCCAGTCTGGGGGCGCTGCCGGTATCCAACCTCGTCGTCATGGAGATCGGTATCGCGGCCGGCCTGGTCGTCGTCGGCATCGATCGGACACTGTGGCCGGTCGCGGCGGGAGTGGCCGGACTGGCCGTGATCATCGCGCTGCTGCGCAGGCGCGGCCGGTGGTTCACCCAGATGTTCGGGCTCGTGCTGGGCTACAAGTTCCGCAACCACACCAGCGTGGTCACACCAGTCACGCCGGGTCTGACGGACGGTGGGGACGAGAACGGCGACGGCGTGATCGGCCCGGAGGAGAACCATCGGGTCTCACTGCTGCGACTGGTAGTTCCCGACCTGGTCGTGGCACACGGCCAGGACCACGACCGCAACCACGTCGGGATGGCGTTCAACGACGGCAAGTGGACCGCTGTGCTCATGGTGGAACCCACACCGTCGTTGGTCACCGAGATCGGCAAGGCACCGAACCTCCCGCTCGGCTCGCTGACCCACTGCCTGGAGGATCGCGGCGTGGTCCTCGACGCGATCCAGGTGATCTGGCACTGCTACCCCGGCAGTGCCGCGCTGCCCTCCAAATCGCCCGCGCTGAACTCGTACATGGAGGTGCTGGGCCCGTTACCGGCGGCTGCTCGTCGTACCACGTGGGTGACGGTGCGGTTGGATCCGAAGCGGTGCGCCAAGGCCGTGGGCGAACGGGGCGGCGGCATAGTGGGCGCGCACCGCGCGCTGATCGGTGCGCTGTCCCGAGTGCGCAGCGCCCTGGAGCGGGAATCGGTACCGACCCGGCCGCTGGATCCGGACGAACTGCTGCAGGCGGGGATCGCCTCGGCCGAACTGCAGTCGGTGCTGGGATCGCAGCGTTCGGTCGGGCTCAAGGAACGCTGGGACGGGGTCACGGCGGGCGGAGTGGGCCACTCCAGCTACGCGATCACCGGCTGGCCCTCGCAGATGAGCAACAACCTGAACGCGCTCACCGGGGTTCGTGCGCTATCCTCCACGGTGGCGATGTCCATATCCCCCACCGGTGAGAACAGTGAGGTCGGGCTGCGCAGCCTGGTCAGGGTCAGCGCCCGGACTCCCGACGAGCTGGACACCGCGGACGAGCAGTTGCGCGGTATCAGCAATCGACTCGGGGTCACGCTGACCCCGCTGGGCGGCGTGCAGCTGGCCGGATTCAACGCGACTCTGCCGTTGGGAGGCTCGATATGAGCCGCAGCAGGACCATCGACACACCCGACGATCTGCGCGACAGGGTTCCGGAGTTCCTGGTTCCCCCGGAAACGCTGGACACGGTCAGCCCCTCCGGTGACCGCGGCGGGATGATCATCGGGTCCGGGCCGCACGGCGAACCCATCTCCACCTCGATCCTTCGTCCGCAGCCCACCAGGATGGTCACGGTGGGCGGGCTCTACCTGGCTCGACAGATCGCGCTGCGCGCCATGGCCACCGGCGCTTGGGTGATCATCGCTACCGGGCGGCCGGACTCCTGGGAGAACCTGGCGACCGCCGCGGGACACACCCCCGACGGCACCCCGGTCCCGCTGGTGCAGATCCGACGGCTCACCCCGTTCGACCTGCCGCGTTCCAGCGAGGACGCCCCGCTGCTGGTGATCCACGACGGCGGAGCCGTGCCCCAGGAACTGTTCCCGCCTCGTTCGGCGTGGCAGACCACCATGTACGTGTTGCCGTACCTGCACCCGCAGGTGGGAAACGGTACCGCCGCGAACACGGCTGATCTGGTGCTGCTGCAGCGAATCCCGATGAACCAGGCCCAGCTGGCGGGGCGGATCTGGCACCTGCACCCGCCGCAGGTGCAGCAGCTGACCGCGCTGCAGGACGACGGGATCATCGCACTAGGCAACATGCTGTGGAGCCCGATCCGGCTCGTGACCAACCACGCGGAGCGGGAGCTCCTGGGGCCCATTCGGCGCGGCGACTGACCTCACCTCCCCGGCGATTTCGCGAGAAATTTACGCTCCGGGAGTGTCGATTTCTCGCGAAATCGCGGCACCAGTGCAGCGGTGCGGCCCCAAGCTCTTGTCGATTTCTCGCGAAATCGCCGCGCTGTGCGAGGAAGGCTCCTCACGGACCGGGCAGCGGCGTTTTCCGACGAAACCGACGGTCACAGCGAACGCCGCGCCCTGGTGGTTCTGACCCGCTCGGCCAGCTGGTCGTCGGGCGGATAGTCGACCCCGGTCAGCGTCAGGCCGTGCGCCGGGGCCACCGCGCTGGTCTTGGTCCCCTCACGCAGCATCTCCGCCGGCCACTCGGTACCGCGTCGGGAATCACCGGACATCAGCACCGACCCCACCAGACTCCGAACCATGGAGTGGCAGAAGGCGTCCGCGGTGAGGGTCGCCTCCAACAGGTGCCGATCGACTCGCTCCCACTCGAACAGCTGCAACTGCCGGACGGTGGTCGCGCCCTCGCGTTGCTTGCAGAAGGCCGCGAAATCGTGCAGCCCCACCAGATCGTTCGAAGCCAGCTTCAGCCGCCGCACGTCCAGCGGCCTGTTCCAGGCCAGGGTGTCGCGCCGCCGCAGCGGGTCGACTCCCCACGGCGCGTCCGAAACCAGGTAGCGGTAGTGCCGCCGCATCGCGGCGAACCGCGCGTCGAAGCCCGCGGGAGCGACCTCGGCCCGCAGCACCCGAACGTCACCGGGCAGAATCCGGTTCCAGCGACCGCACAGCCGCGTCAGATCGGGCACACCGTGCTCGTCGACCTCCAGCCGGTGCCGATCCCCCGCAGCCAGCGGCACCGCGTCCACGTGGACCACCTGACGGTCGGCGTGCACGCCCGCGTCGGTTCGCCCGGCCACTACGACCGAACCCACGAGCTCCCTGCCCGGCGGCTGCTTCCACAGCGCGTCCTCCAGCAGTCCCTGCACGGTCCGCAACCCGGGCTGGCGCGCCCAACCGGAGAAATCGGCGCCGTCGTAGGCGAGTTCGACGCGAACGCGAACGAACCCGCCCTCCCGTTCGGGAGCGGCGGGTTCGTCGGCGGCCTCGGCACGCGACGGAATCAGGACCGGTCCTTGTTCTCGGCGTCCTCGTCGCTGGTGCCCTCGGCGGAGGCGTCGGAAGCGGACTCCGCGACGTCGGCGTCCGCGGACTCGTCGGCCTCGGCGGTCTCCTCGCCCTGCTGGGCGGGCTCCGCCGTGGCCTGCTGGTCCTTCGCGAACTTGGTGCCGCGGGCGGCTTCGGCCTCGGAAGTGGCCGTCTTCTCGTTGACCAGCTCGATGATGGCCATCGGAGCGTTGTCACCCTTGCGGGGCATGGTCTTGACCACCCTGGTGTAGCCACCGGGGCGATCGGAGAAGAACGGTCCGATCTCCGCGAAGAGCTTGTGAACAACGTCCTTGTCACGGATCGTCTTCAGCACTTCGCGACGATTGTGCAGGTCACCCTTGGTGGCCTTGGTGATGAGACGCTCCGCCAGCGGCTGGACCCGCTTGGCCTTCGCCTCGGTCGTGGTGATCCGCCCGTGCTCGAAAAGCGCGGTGGCCAGGTTCGCCAGGATCAGCCGCTGATGCGACGGCGACCCGCCAAGACGCGGACCCTTCGTTGGGCTGGGCATCGGTTGCTCCTCTCAAGGTGCGGCCGGAAACCAGTCCGCGAAGCGCAGCCGTCAGAGCTGCTCAGTCTCCGCGTAGTCCTGACCGTCGTCGTCATAACCGTTGTCGAAGCCGGTTTCGTAACCGCTGTCGAGACCGGTGTCGAAACCGCCGGCGGACATCCCCTGGGAGATGCTCGGCTCCTCCGACCAGCCTTCCGAGGGGTACTCGGCGGCAGCGGCGGAGGGATCGAATCCCGGAGGGCTGTCCTTGAGGGTCAGACCCAGACCGACCAGCTTCATCTTGACCTCGTCGATCGACTTCGCACCGAAGTTGCGAATGTCGAGCAGGTCGGCCTCGCTGCGCGAGACCAGCTCGCCGACGGTGTGGATACCCTCGCGCTTGAGGCAGTTGTACGAGCGTACCGTGAGATCGAGATCCTCGATCGGCATGGAGTACGCCGCGATGGTGTCCGCCTCGGCGGGCGACGGACCGATCTCGATGCCCTCTGCGTCGACGTTGAGCTCACGGGCCAGGCCGAACAGTTCGACCAGGGTGCGGCCTGCCGAGGCGACCGCGTCCCGCGCGGTCATCGACGGCTTGGTCTCGACATCGAGAACGAGTCGGTTGAAGTCCGTGCGCTGTTCGACACGAGTCGCGGTGACGTCGAACGAAACGTTCCGCACCGGCGAGTAGATCGAGTCCACCGGAATCCGGCCGATCTCGGCACCGGACTCCTTGTTCTGTGCCGCCGGGACGTAGCCGCGACCCCGCTCGACCACGAGCTCGATCTCCAGCTTGCCCTTGGAATTCAGGGTCGCGATGTGGAGATCGGGATTGTGTACCGTCACACCTGCCGGTGGGACGATGTCGGCGGCGGTGACGTCACCGGGGCCCTGCTTGCGCAGATACATGGTGACGGGCTCGTCGTCCTCGGAACTGACCACGAGTTCTTTGATATTCAGGATGACGTCTGTAACGTCTTCCTTGACCCCCGGAATCGTGGTGAATTCATGCAGCACACCGTCGATACGCAGGCTGGTCACGGCCGCACCCGGGATCGAGGACAGCAGGGCACGGCGGAGCGAATTGCCGAGGGTGTAACCGAAGCCGGGCTCCAGCGGCTCGAAGGTGAACCGGGAGCGCGTCTCCGAAATAGGCTCCTCGGACAGTGAGGGTCGCTGGGAGATGAGCACTGTCGTTTTTCCTTTCCACACGGCGCCCGCCATTTTACGCCGAAGGGATGGCGTGCCCGCTGCGAACAGTGGGCGAGGTGGGGACGCGTCGCGTCCCCACCCGTACCGGGCCGCGGAGCAGCCATCGATGCGGTAGCCGCTCCGCCCGGTATCACTTCGAGTAGAGCTCGACGATGAGCTGCTCGGTGACCGGTGTATCGATCTGCGCACGCTCCGGCAGTTGGTGCACCAGCACGCGCAACGACGAGGGCACCACTTGCAGCCAGGCCGGGCAGGGCCGCTCGCCCAGGGTTTCCTTGGCGATGATGAACGGCGTCGTGTTCAACGACTTCGGCTTGACGTCGATGATGTCGAACTTGGCGACCTGGTAGCTCGGAATGTCGACCTTCCTGCCGTTGACCAGGAAGTGACCGTGGTTGACCAGCTGACGGGCCTGCCTGCGGGTACGCGCGATCCCCGAACGGTAGACCACGTTGTCCAGCCGGCTCTCCAGCATCTGCAGCAGGTTGTCACCGGTCTTGCCGGGCCTGCGGTTGGCCTCCTCGTAGTAGGAGCGGAACTGACGTTCCAGCACTCCGTACGTGAAGCGGGCCTTCTGCTTCTCCTGCAGCTGCTGCAGGTACTCGGTTTCCTTGATGCGTCCACGGCCGTGCTGCCCCGGCGGGTACGGACGACGCTCGAACGACTGGTCACCGCCGACGAGGTCAACCTTCAACCGACGGGACTTACGGGTCGCGGGACCGGTGTAACGGGCCATTGCGTTTCTACTCCTCTCCCGCTTCTCAGACCCGACGACGCTTCGGCGGGCGGCAGCCGTTGTGGGGCTGCGGGGTCACGTCCTGGATGGTTCCCACTTCGAGGCCGGCGGCCTGCAGCGAACGGATCGCCGTCTCACGTCCGGAACCCGGCCCCTTGACGAACACGTCGACCTTCTTCATGCCGTGCTCGGCAGCCTTGCGGGCGGCGTTCTCGGCCGCCATCTGCGCGGCGAACGGCGTGGACTTGCGGGAGCCCTTGAAGCCGACGTGACCGGCGGAGGCCCAGCTGATCACCGAACCGACGGTGTCGGTGATCGACACGATCGTGTTGTTGAAAGTGCTTTTGATGTGCGCCTGTCCGTGCGCTACATTCTTTTTTTCCTTGCGCCGGACCTTCTTGACGGTCCCGGCGCGACCCTTCGGTGGCATTACTGCTTATCTCCTCGCGAGGCTTACTTCCTGGCCTTCTTCTTGCCTGCGACCGTCTTCTTCGGCCCCTTGCGGGTGCGGGCGTTGGTCTTGGTCCGCTGCCCGTTCAACGGCAGGTGGCGACGGTGCCGCATCCCGGCGTAGGAGCCGATCTCGATCTTCCGGCGAATGTCGGCCTGCACCTCACGACGGAGGTCACCCTCGACCCGGTAGTTGTTCTCAACGTGTTCACGCAGCTTGGCGAGCTGCTCGTCGTCGAGATTCTTCGCGCGGGTGTCCATCGAAATATCCGCGTTGCGCAGAATCTCCTGCGAGCTGCTGCGGCCGATGCCGTAGATGTAGGTCAGCGCGACCTCGATGCGCTTCTCGCGCGGGAGGTCGACGCCGGCAATCCTTGCCATCTGGCAGGTGCTCCTCACTCTTCATTCCAGGTCTACTCCCCGACCGTCCTCGTGCACGGGGCTCGCCCGGGCGGAGTCGTTTCGAAACCGAAAACCCGTCCGGAACCCGTAACCACACGAAGCCCCGGCCTGGTTCCGGGGGTGAACCGACCCAACTCCCGAGTCGGCAGGTCACAGGGAGGTCCCTTGTATCGCCTGGTTCGTTTGTCTCGGTAGCGACCGCGTCGCTGCCGGTCAGCCCTGACGCTGCTTGTGACGCCCGTTGTTGCAGATCACAAGAACCCGTCCGTGACGACGGATCACCTGGCAGTTATCGCAGATCTTCTTGACACTCGGTTTGACCTTCACGGCCGTGCTCTCCTGATCGCGACGCGTGTCCGTAACCCCGGACACCGTGGAGGTCACTTGTAGCGGTAGACAATGCGCCCACGGGAGAGGTCGTAGGGAGACAGCTCCACGACGACCTTGTCCTCGGGCAGGATGCGGATGTAGTGCTGGCGCATCTTGCCACTGATGTGCGCGAGGACCTTGTGGCCGTTCTCCAACTCGACACGGAAGGTCGCGTTGGGGAGCGGCTCGATCACCCGACCCTCGACCTCAATGGCCCCGTCCTTTTTGCCCATGTCCTCCGCGTTTCGTGACGGTGACAGTTCATCTTCTCGGTAGCTCGTACCGTTATTACCGCTGACGCCGGAGCCGGCACCAAAGGCAGACCCACTCCGACGCGGTTCGGCAGCCCAACCACCCACGGACAAGCTGGCCCCGAGGACATGCACAGGAATCACGGTCCCGCGATCGGGAAACCGTGCTGCTGCCCGCCCCAGCGGACCACGCCCCCTGCGAACAGAACGGCATGACGAACCGGCGCCACGAGTGCGCCGATACTCCACTGTACGCGCACGCGCGAATGCCACCCAAATCGGGGCTGGACATCGAGCCGACAGCCACTCCGCGGGCCCTTTAAAACACACTCAGTGATAACTGTTCGTCGCTCCTTCGCCGCTCATCGAAGGAGACGAGTCCCACAGCCACGCGTGGCACCGCCATCGATACCAGGCGGACCACGTGTCCTCGGGGACGCCCGGGGCGAGCGGGAGGGGCAGCCGCTCCGGAGGAAGCGCTTCCGGGGAGAGTGTCGGTATGATCGAAGGTCGTCCGGCGAAACCACCCCGGTCAGACACACCGAGGAGACACAAGGTGACGACCCAGCACCACGGCCGTTTCTCACCGACGCATTGGCTGCGGAAGGCACCTGTCGTTGATTACCGACGGTTCTTCACAGCGGCGATCCGTCATCCGGGAACGGTCGGCGCGGCAACCCCCACCTCGAACGCGGTGGCGGACAGCGTGGGACGCGTCGTGCCGGATCGCGGCGAACCGGTGGTCGTCGAACTCGGCCCGGGGACCGGCTCACTCAGCGTCGAGATAAGGAAAAGACTACCCGCCGCGGGCAGACACGTGGGGATAGAACTCGACGAGCGCATGGTGCGCCACCTGCGCGGGCGGATCCCCGAGATGGAAACGGTGCACGGGGACGCACGGGAACTGCGATCGACGTTGCCCAAGCTCGGGATCGACAGCGCGGATGTGATCGTGACCAGCATTCCCTGGTCCCTGCTCGACGAGAACGAGCAGCACGACGTCCTTCGGCAGTGTCGCCGGAGCCTGGCACCCGACGGGGTGTTCACCGCCATGACCTACCTGCCGATGCGCCACAGCCCCGGGGGGCGCCGCTTCCGGGCTCGTCTGGAGGCCGGTTTCGGCGAGGTGCTGACGCACATCACGTGGCGAAGTGTCCCGCCGATGCTGCACTACACCTGCCGCCACCCGATCGAGTGAGTCGTCGGCCCTGGCAGCGTGAATTTCTCGCGAAATCGCCGCGCCGCTACGACGCAGTGCCGAACTCCAACCACTCCCGCGGGCCGAACCCCGACCATGCCCGCAGTCGGCACCGCCGCGGGTTCTCCGGTGCGGCTCTCGCGAGGACGGCCCCGACGTTGTGTAGTACCTACCCGATGTCGGGGCACCCGCAGCGAGAGCCGTGCCAGAGGTTCCGCCACGGAACCACCCACCAAAACCGGGGGGACGGTCGCCTCACTCGGCGGCGGTGAGCACCCACGGGCCGTCGGGGGTGATTGCCACGGTGTGCTCCCAGTGCGCGGCCCGGGAGCCGTCGGACGTCACCACGGTCCACTCGTCGGAGAGCTCCTCGCTTTCCGGCGGACCGAGCGTCAGCATCGGCTCGACGGCCAGTGCCATCCCCTCCCGGAGCTTGGGCCCCTTGCCCGGCCTGCCCAGGTTGGGGAGGAAGGGCTCCATGTGCATGCGGGTCCCGATGCCGTGCCCGCCGTACTCGGCGATGATCCCGTAGTCGATTCCGTCGGAGGCGGCGGCCGACTTGGCCGCGGACTCCACCGCGTGCGAGATGTCGGTCAGCCTGTTCCCGGCGGCGACCTTGTCGATACCCGCCCACATCGCCCGCTCGGTGGCCGCCGACAACGCCAGTTCACGTTCACCGACCGAACCGACCGGGATGGTCACGGCGGAGTCACCGTGCCACCCGTCCAGAATCGCTCCGCAGTCGACCGAGATCAGGTCGCCGTCGGCGAGCACCTCCGTCGTCGAGGGGATGCCGTGCACGATCTTCTCGTTGATCGAGGCGCAGATCGACCCCGGGAAACCGTGGTAGCCCTTGAAGGAGGGGATCGCGCCCGCGTCACGGATGACGCCCTCGGCGACCGAGTCGAGTTCGGCGGTGCTGACCCCCGGTTTCGCCTGCTCGGTCACCGCCGCGAGGGCGCGCGCGACGACGAGCCCCGCCGCGCGCATCGCCTGAATCTCACCACTGCTCTTGAGCTCGATGCCCTTACCGCGACGCAGCACCGCTGCCCCTCTCGTCAACTCAACGGCCTTACAAGAACGATTCTCGCCCCGGTACGAGTCCCGGGCCACTTCCCCACCGCGGCCCGGCGACCGCGGGAGCCGGGCGGTCCGGGAGCGTCGGATACCTCTCCGGCTCCGCCACACATCACCGACCCCCGCGGTCCGAGTACCGTCGCGCCGAACACCGCCGCTCGCGGAACGAGTTCACGCGAGGTCCGGCCACGAAATCATCTCCCCGGGACCGGCGGCCCGGCTACGGGCAACGGATCGAACCGGGGAGCGAAACCACTCAGGCACGAGCGCGCAGGGCCTCCAGGGCTCGCGAGGTGACTTCCTCGACCGGCCCGAACGCGTCGATCGTGATCAGCTTGTTCCGGTAGTAGTCCAACAGCGGCGCCGTCTCCGAGTCGTACACGTCCAGCCTGCGCCGGATGAGTTCCTCGGTGTCGTCCGAGCGACCGCGGTCCAGCAGACGCCGGACCAACTCCTCCCGGGGAACCTCGAACTGCACCACCGCGGTGAGTTCCATCCCGTTCTCGGAGAGGATGTCGCTGAGCACGTCGGCCTGCGGCGTCGTGCGCGGGAATCCGTCGAGCAGAAAGCCCTCGGCCGCGTCACTGGCGGCAAGACGCTGACGCACCATCTCGTTGGTGACCTCGTCCGGTACCAGCTCACCGGCGTCCAGGTAGCTCTTGGCCTCCTTGCCCAGTGGCGTGACGTTGTCGATGTTCTCCCTGAACAGATCGCCACTGGAGATGTGGGGGACCGCGAGATGTTCACTCAGCACGGCCGCTTGGGTGCCTTTGCCCGCACCTGGCGGGCCGACCAGAACCAATCGCACCAAGGGTCTGCCTCCGAATCCGTGATGATGGCTCACGCCACCGTTTGGCGGGCACTTTCGTCCCGTCTGTCATCGCCGTCCGCACCACGCGGCGCCCCGGGAAGCACTCCCGGCGGCGATCCCGCCGACGCGGACATCGAGCGATCGACACCGTAACCGACGTGGCCGATTTCGCCATGATTACCGCCCGAACTGTGGGAAACCACTCGAAGCGGAACCGCGCCGCTCGGGGTCATCGACCACCGAGCGGGCAGCGGCCACGGCGTCATCGCCAGGACTCTTCGAGCCTACCGGAGGAAGCCCTCGTAATTGCGCTGCGTGAGTTGGCTCTCGACCTGTTTGACGGTGTCCAGTCCCACGTTGACCATGATCAGGACCGCGGTGCCGCCGAACGGAAAGTTCTGCGCACCGCCCTGACCACCGGTAACCCCGAGGAAGAAGTTCGGGAGTACCGCGATGATGCCCAGGTAGAGCGCACCGGGCAACGTGATGCGCGAGAGCACGAAACTCAGGTACTCGGCAGTGGGCCTGCCCGGACGAATACCCGGGATGAAACCGCCGAACTTCTTCATCTCGTCGGCACGCTCTTCCGGATTGAACGTGATCGAGACGTAGAAGTAGGCGAAGAAGATGATCATCGTCATGTACAGCAGGATGTGTACCCAGCTGGACGGATCGACGATGTAGGTCTGGATGAAACGCGACCACCAGGTGTTCTGGTTGCCCGCGAGCTGTCCCAGCAACTGCGGGAGGTACAGCAGCGAGGAACCGAAGATCACCGGGATCACACCGGCCTGGTTGACCTTCAGCGGCAGATACGTGGAGGTGCCGCCGTACATCCGGCGCCCGATCATGCGCTTGGCGTACTGCACCGGGATGCGGCGCTGCGCCTGCTCGACGAACACCACGCTGGCGATGATGACCAGACCGAAGCAACAGATCACGGCGAAGACGAAGCCGCCGCTGTTGTTCAGGATGTTGCCGCCCTCGGCCGGGATGCGGGAAGCGATCGAGGTGAAGATCAGCAGCGACATGCCGTTGCCGACACCGCGTTCGGTGATCAGCTCGCCCATCCACATCAGCAGTGCCGCACCGGCGGTCATGGTGACCACGATGACCACCATGTTCAGCACCGAGCTGTCCGGGATGACCTCCTGCTGACACCCCGGGAAGAGCTGCCCGCGCACGGCCAGCGCGACGATGCCCGTCGCCTGCAGCACGGCCAGCGCGACCGTCAGGTAGCGGGTGTACTGCGTGAGCTTGGCCTGGCCGGACTGGCCTTCCTTCTTCAACTGCTCGAACCGCGGGATCACCACCTGCAGCAGCTGAACGATGATGCTGGCGGTGATGTAGGGCATGATCCCGAGGGAAAGCACCGACAGTTGAAGCAGGGCTCCGCCACTGAAGAGGTTCAGCAACGAATAGACGCTCTGACTCTCGCCTTGTAGAGCCTGCACACACTGCTGGATGTTCGGATACGACACCCCTGGAGACGGAATCGTGGCACCCAGTCGGTACAGCACGACCATTCCCAGTGTGAACAGGATCTTACGGCGCAGGTCCGGCGTCGTCAGAGCCGAGCGGAAGGCGCCGAGCACGCAGACCTCCTGTGCGCGAGCCGGTAGTCACCGGCCGATGTCGGTGGCCGACTCACGAGTCGCCCACGGCTGGATTCCGTCAACGATTCCGTACCACGGCGTGGCACGGAACCGCCGCACGGACTCTAACAGCATTCACCCCGCCCGTAGTAGCCACCTGCGGACAATGGCAACGAAACGGCGCCCGAAAAACACTCGCGGTGATCAGTGAGCGGCCACTTCGGACACTGTTCGCGATCGGCGAACCCGGCCCGTGGCTGTCGGTACCACGTGTTCGAAGGCGAAATCACTGCTCACCGAAAGCGGGAGCATTGCTGGCGAAAAAGAACGGGCCGGTCGACAACGAAGTCGACCGGCCCGAAAACGTGAACCGCGCGACGCGACGCGGGTTCGGCCGCACCGGAACATCGCCCCGTGACGGGACGGTTCGTCCGGGTTCAGCGCTCCTGCTTGGTGGCGCTGCCGCCCGCGGCCGTGATCTTGTCCTTGGCACTGCCCGTGAACGCGTGCGCGGTCACGTCCAGCTTCACCCCATCGAGATCCCCGCCGCCGAGGATCTTGACGAGTTCGCCCTTCTTGAGCAGTCCGGAGGCGATCAACTCGTCGATGCCGACCTTGCCACCCTGCGGGAAGCGCTCGGCCAGCTTGCCGATGTTGATGCCCTGGTACTCGACGCGGTTCGGGTTCTTGAAACCACGCAGCTTGGGCAGCCGGATCTGCAGCGGCATCTGGCCGCCCTCGAACCCGGGCGCCACTGTCTTACGCGCCTTGGTTCCCTTGGTGCCGCGCCCCGCGGTCTTGCCCTTGGAGGCTTCACCGCGGCCGACCCGGATCCTGCTCCGCTTGGAACCGGGAGCGGGCCGCAGATCGTGAATCTTGATGGCCATTACTCGACGACCTCCTCGACCGAAACAAGGTGGCCGACGGTGTCGACCTGACCACGAACCGTGGGACTGTTCGGCCGAACGACCGTCTGGCCGATCTTACGCAGCCCGAGGGTGCGCATGGCGTCACGCTGGTTGGGCTTGGTGCCGACCAGACCACGCGTCTGGGTGATCTTGAGTTTGTTCATCGGCTCAGACCTCCTGACCCGCGCGCTGGCGCAGCATCCGGGCGGGAGCCACGTCCTCCATCGGGAGACCACGGCGGGCCGCGACCTCCTCGGGACGCTGCAGCTCCTTCAGCGCCGTGACGGTGGCCTGCACGATGTTGAGCGCGTTGCCGCTGCCCAGCGACTTGCTCAGCACGTCGTGCACACCGGCACACTCCAGCACCGCACGGACCGGGCCACCCGCGATGACACCGGTACCCGGGCTGGCCGGGCGCAGCAGCACCTTGCCCGCGGCGTCCTCACCCTGCACCGGGTGAGTGATGGTGCCCGCGACCCGCGGTACGCGGAAGTAGTTCTTCTTGGCTTCCTCGACCCCCTTGGCGATGGCGGAAGGCACTTCCTTGGCCTTGCCGTAACCAACGCCGACGAGGCCGTCGCCGTCACCGCAGACGACCAGCGCGGTGAAACTGAACCGCCGGCCACCCTTGACGACCTTCGCGACCCGGTTGATGGTCACTACACGTTCGAACTGCGGGGATTTTTCCTGGGCCGCCCCGCCACGGCCGCCGTCGCGGCGGTCCTTGCGGTCCTTGCCGCCGGATTCCGAACCGCCTTCACGCCGAGTGCGTCCAGGCATCAGGCGTCCCTTCCGTTACGTGCTGTCATCCTTCGTACGACGACGATGTGGTTATTGCGCACTTCTCAGAACTCCAGACCGCCGCCACGCGCGGCATCCGCGAGAGCCGCGACCCGACCGTGGTAGGCGTTGCCGCCACGGTCGAACACGACCTTCTCGACTCCTGCCTCGCTGGCCCGCTGCGCGACCAACTCACCCACGCGGGTGGACTGGGCCGTCTTGTCTCCCTCGAACGAGCGCATGTCGGGCTCGTGCGTGGAGGCGGCAGCCAGGGTGTGACCGATCGTGTCGTCGATGACCTGCGCGACGATGTGCTTGGTGGATCGGCTGACAACCAGACGCGGCCGCTGCGGGGTGCCGCTGATCTTCTTGCGGATTCGAACGTGCCGCTGGTTCCGGGCACGGCGACGCACGCCCGCGACGCTCTTGCCCACCGGCTTCTTCCTGGTGGCTGTGGTGCTCTCGCTCATGGTCACTTACCCGTCTTCCCGACCTTGCGGCGGATCTTCTCGCCCGCGTAGCGCACGCCCTTGCCGTTGTACGGCTCGGGCAGACGCAGCTTGCGGATCCTGGCGGCTACCTCGCCGACGAGCTGCTTGTCGACGCCCTTGACCGAAAGTTTGGCCGGGCCGTCCGTGGCGAACTCGATGCCTTCCGGGGGTTCCATGACGACCGGGTGGCTGTAGCCGAGGGAGAACTCGAGGTTCTGCCCCTTCTGCACCACGCGGTAGCCCACGCCCTGGATTTCGAGATCCTTCTGGAAACCCTGACTGACGCCGACAACCATGTTGTTGATCAGGCTGCGGGACAGACCGTGCAGCGAGCGGTTCGCACGCTCGTCGTCCGGACGTTTCACCAGCAGCGAGCCGTCCGAGTCCTGCTCGACCCTGATCGGTTCGGAAATGTTCTGTTGCAGCTTGCCCTTGGGGCCGTTCACCGTAACCGTCTGGCCGTCGATGCTCACATCGACGCCGGAGGGAACGGTGATCGGCAACTTCCCGATGCGCGACATACCGTAAACTCCTCCTTCACCAGACGTAGGCGAGGACTTCCCCGCCCACACCGTTCCGCATCGCTTGGCGATCCGTCTGCAGACCGCTCGACGTCGAGATGATGGCGATGCCCAGTCCCCCCAGAACCTTGGGAAGGTTCGTGGACTTGGCATACACCCGCAGACCGGGCTTGGAAACCCGGCGCAGCCCGGTGATGGACTTCTCGCGGTTCGGGCCGAACTTGAGCTCCACGACCAGTTCCTTGGTCTTGGCGCCCTGCTGTTCACGAGAGCCGGCCACGTAACCCTCGCGCTGAAGAATGTCGGCGATGTTCGCCTTGATCTTGGAGTGCGGCATCACGATCTCGTCGTGGTACGCGCGACTCCCGTTGCGCAGACGTGTCAGCATGTCTGCGATCGGATCGGTCATCGTCATGGTGACCCTGTCAACCTTTCTCGTTCGGTTCCCCGGGCCCGGATGCCGCGAACCGCGGTTCGCAGGTCTGGGCCCTGGCCTGAACGAAGTCGGGGTACTGGCTGCCCGCTCCCGAAGTAACTTCGCAGCGGTCAGTCCGTTGTCGTCGCGAGCCGTTGCCGGGCTGCAGCCACTGGTTTCGGTACCGGTGACGAGACGCTCCGTCGTCGGTGGAGCCGCCCCGCCGCACTACCTCACCAGGAGGACTTGCTAACCCCGGGCAGCTCGCCCGCGTGGGCCATCTCGCGGAAGCAGATCCGGCAGAGTCCGAACTTCCGCAGGACCGCCCGGGACCTTCCGCAACGCTGGCAACGAGTGTAGGTACGCACCCGGAACTTCGGCTTGCGTGCCGCCTTGTTGATCAGTGCTTTCTTGGCCATCGGCCCAGTTCTCCTAGTCTCGATCCGCAGCGACGGCCACGAGTCACTGTTCCCGGAACGGGAATCCCAGCTGCCGCAGCAGCGACCTGCCTTCTTCGTCGGTGGTGGCCGTTGTCACTACCGTGATGTCCATACCGCGCGAACGGTCGATCGAGTCCTGGTCGATCTCGTGGAACATCGACTGGTCGTTGAGACCGAACGTGTAGTTGCCGTTACCGTCGAACTGCTTCGGCGACAGACCCCGGAAGTCCCGGATCCGCGGCAGGGAGATGGAGACCAACCGGTCCACGAACTCCCACATCCGTGCGCCGCGCAGCGTCGCCCTGGCGCCGATCGGCATACCCTCGCGGACCTTGAACTGCGCGATGGACTTGCGTGCCTTGCGCACCTCGGCGCGCTGGCCGGTGATAGTCGCGAGGTCGCGAACCGCGCCCTCGATCAGTTTGCTGTCCCGCGCGGCATCGCCCACACCCATGTTGACGACGACCTTGACCATGCCCGGCACCAGCATCGGGTTGGAGTACTCGAACTCCTCCTTGAGCGCCGGTACGATCTCGTCGCGGTAGCGGGCCTTCAGCCGCGGGACAATCCTCTCGGTGTTCTTCTCAGTGGTAGTCACGAGTTAGATGTCCTTACCGTTGCGGCGAGAGATCCGAACCTTCTTGCCGTCTTCACCGGTGCGGTAGCCGACGCGGGTGGGCTTACCGTCCGAGTCCACGACCATGACGTTGCTGACGTGGATCGCGGCTTCCTGCGTCACGATGCCGCCGGACTGCGCACCACGCTCGGTACGCGAGACGCGCGTGTGCTTCTTGATCTGGTTGACGCCCTCGACCAGCACACGCTCCCGACTCGGGAAGGCCTGGATGACCTTGCCCCGGGCACCCTTGTCCTTACCGGCGATGACGACGACCGTGTCGCCCTTCTTCACCTTCATCACAGCACCTCCGGCGCGAGTGAGATGATCTTCATGAACTTCTTCTCACGCAGCTCACGCCCGACGGGGCCGAAGATACGGGTACCTCGGGGGTCACCACCCGGCCTGACCAGGACGGCGGCGTTCTCGTCGAACCGGATGTAGGAACCGTCCGGACGACGCTTTTCCTTCTTCTGGCGGACGATTACCGCCTTGACCACATCACCACGCTTGACACCGGCGGCGGGAATGGCTTCCTTGACGGTAGCCACCACCACGTCGCCGATACCCGCGTAGCGCCGACCGGAACCACCGAGCACCCTGATCGTGAGGATCTCCTTGGCCCCGGTGTTGTCGGCGACTCGCAGTCGCGACTCCTGCTGGATCACCTTTACTCCTGACCCTAAGTTTCCGCACACGCTGTGCGGAGACACTTTGGCACGCCCGATTTCCGACCCGGCATGCGCGGTCACAACAACCCGCGGGGGGCTTGCCGCCGCCCCCCGCGGATGGCGTTACTTGGCCTTTTCCTGGATCTCGACCAACCGCCAGCGCTTCGAGGCCGACAGCGGACGAGTCTCCATCAGCGACACCCGGTCGCCGATGCCCGCCTCGTTGTTCTCGTCATGCGCCTTGACCTTGGTGGTCTTGCGCATGATCTTGCCGTAGAGCGGGTGCTTCTTACGGTCCTCGAGGGCCACGACCACCGTCTTGTCCATCTTGTCCGAGACGACGTAGCCCTCACGGGTCTTGCGCTGGTTGCGCTGCTGCTCTTGCGTGACTGTTTCGCTCATGCCGCGCCCTCCTCGGCGCCCTCGGGAGACACTGAGAGGCCCAGCTCACGTTCACGCATGATCGTGTAGATCCGAGCGATGTCCCGACGAACGACGCGCAACCTTCGGTTGTTCTGCAATTGCCCGGTAGCCATCTGGAACCGAAGGTTGAACAGCTCCTCCTTCGATTCACGCAGCCGGGAGACGAGCTCCTCGTCGTTGAGTTCCCGGAGCTCGGTAGCGGTGACACCAGCCGCCATCAGAAGTCACCACCCTCGCGGGACACGATCTTGCACTTCATCGGAAGCTTGTGGACCGCGCGCCTCAGTGCCTCGTAAGCGATCTTTTCGTTCGGGTAGTTCAGCTCGAAAACCACCCGGCCCGGCTTGACGTTGGCGATCCAGTACTCCGGCGAACCCTTACCGGAACCCATGCGGGTCTCGGCCGGCTTCTTGGTCAGCGGGCGGTCCGGGAAGATGTTGATCCACACCTTGCCGCCACGCTTGACGTGCCTGGTAATCGCGATACGGGCCGACTCGATCTGCCGGTTGGTCACGTAGGCGTGTTCCAGCGCCTGGATGCCGTACTCGCCGAAGTTGATCCGGGTGCCGCCCTTGGCGAAGCCCTTACGCTTCGGCGCGTGGCTCTTGCGCCACCTGACCTTGCGTGGGACGAGCACTTGTCAGTCCTCCGTCTTCTCATCAGCGTGCGGCTCGCTGACAGCCGGAGCGTTCGCGGCGGCGGCGTCCGTCGCCGTCTGCTCCTGCTGCGGGCTCTCCGCGGAGCCACCGGACTTACCGCCCTTGGCTGCGGCACGGCCGCCCTCGGTGCCCACGTTCGTGGTGCCGGAGGCACCCGAACGACGACGGCCGCCACGCTCGGAACGGCCGCCACGGCCGCCCTCGCGACCGCCACCACCGCCGCCGCCCTCGCCGCGCGGCGGGCGCACCTCGGACTCCTGCTGCTTCTGCTTCAGGCCGCCGATGAGCTCGCCCTTGTAGATCCAGACCTTCACACCGATCCGGCCGAAGGTCGTACGAGCCTCGAAGAACCCGTAGTCCATGTCCGCACGCAGCGTGTGCAGCGGCACCTGGCCCTCACGGTAGAACTCCGAGCGGGACATCTCGGCGCCGCCGAGCCTGCCACTGCACTGCACCCGGATTCCCTTGACCTGGGAGGAGCGCATGGCCGACTGGATGCCCTTGCGCATGGCCCTGCGGAAGGACACCCGGTTCGACAGCTGCTCGGCGATCCCCTGGGCGACCAGCTGAGCGTCGGCCTCGGAGTTCTTGACCTCGAGGATGTTGAGCTGAACCTGCTTACCGGTCAGCTTCTCCAGCGAACCGCGGATGCGGTCCGCCTCGGCACCCCGCCGACCGATGACGATTCCCGGCCGTGCGGTGTGAATGTCCACCCTCACCCGCTCGCGAGTGCGCTCGATCTCCACCTTGGAGATCCCGGCGCGCTCCATCCCGCGGGAGAGATGACGGCGGATCTTGACGTCCTCCGCGACGTACTCCGCGTATTGCTTGTCGGCGTACCAGCGCGACTTCCAGTCCGTGGTGATGCCGAGCCGGAAGCCGTGCGGGTTGATTTTCTGACCCACTACCGGGCACTCCCCTTCTGGCTGCGCTTACGAGACTTGCCCTGGCCCTTCGGCTGGCGCGACTCGACCTCGACCGTGATGTGGCTGGTCCGCTTGCGGATCCGGAAGGCCCGGCCCTGAGCACGCGGGCGGAACCGCTTCAGCGTCGGTCCCTCGTCCACATACGCGCGGTGTACCCACAGCGTGCTCGGATCGAGCGCGTTGTTGTTCTCCGCGTTGGCCATCGCACTGGCGAGCACCTTCGACACCTGACCGCTGGCGGTCTGCGGCGCGAACTTGAGCACGTCCAGGGCTTCGCTGGCGCTTCGACCCCTGATGAGATCGACCACGCGCCGCGCCTTCATGGGCGACACGCGGACGAAGCGGGCCCGCGCCACTGCACGCGGATTCTCAACCGCGGCACTGTCGTCGGTACGGGCATTCATCCTGCTACCCCTTTGCCCCGGGTCGTCGAATCCGTGCGACGACCCGGCTCGTTCGTGTCACAAACCCGCTCAGCGGCGGCGAGACTTGCGGTCATCCTTGACGTGACCCTTGAAAGTGCGGGTCGGGGCGAACTCGCCGAGCTTGTGCCCGACCATGTTCTCGCTGATGAACACCGGCACGTGCTTGCGGCCGTCGTGCACCGCAATCGTGTGCCCCACCATGTCCGGGATGACCGTGGACCGGCGCGACCAGGTCTTGATCACCGTCTTCTTGTTGGACTCGTTCAGGGTGTCCACCTTCTTGAGCAGGTGGTCGTCCACGAACGGGCCCTTCTTCAGGCTACGTGGCATCGGTCGTTACCTCCCTGCTCAGCGCCGCTTCTTCTTGCCGGTGCGACGGCGCCGAACGATGAGCTTGTCACTGGGTTTGCTGCGGCGGCTACGACCCTCGGGCTTACCCTTCGGGTTGACCGGGTGACGACCACCGGAGGTGCGTCCCTCACCACCGCCGTGCGGGTGGTCGATCGGGTTCATGACGACACCGCGGACGGTCGGGCGCTTGCCCTTCCAGCGGTTACGCCCCGCCTTGCCCCAGTTGATGTTGGAGTGCTCGGAGTTACCGACCTCGCCAACAGTGGCCCGGCAGCGGACATCGACGTTGCGGATCTCGCCCGAAGGCATCCGCAACTGGGCGTAAGGCCCTTCCTTGGCCACCAGCTGAACCCTGGTGCCCGCCGAACGAGCGATCTTCGCCCCACCACCGGGACGCAGCTCGATGGCGTGGATCACCGTACCGGTGGGGATGTTGCGCATCGGCAGGTTGTTGCCCGGCTTGATGTCGGCCCGCGGCCCGCTCTCCACCATGTGGCCCTGCTGGACCTTGTTCGGGGCGATGATGTAACGCTTCTCGCCGTCCCGGTAGTGCAGCAGCGCGATGCGCGCGCTCCGGTTGGGGTCGTACTCGATGTGCGCGACCTTGGCCGGCACACCGTCCTTGTCGTTGCGGCGGAAGTCGATCACGCGGTAAGCACGCTTGTGACCGCCACCCTGGTGCCGAGTGGTGATCCGGCCGTGCCCGTTCCGGCCGCCCTTGCCGTGCAGCGGACGGACCAGCGACTTCTCCGGGTGGGATCGGGTGATCTCGGAGAAATCGGCCACGCTCGAACCGCGACGGCCCGCCGTCGTCGGCTTGTACTTGCGAATGCCCATCTCTATCGCAGTCCTCAGTCTCCTTCGGTCGGTTGCGAACGCCCGCTTCAGGCGGCCGAACCGCCGAAGATCTCAATCGGCTTGCTATCGGGGGACAGCGTCACGATCGCCCGCTTGGTGTCCTTGCGTTTGCCGAAACCGGTGCGGGTCCGCTTGCGCTTGCCCTGGCGGTTGATCGTGTTGACACTCTTGACCTGCACGCCGAAGATCTTCTCGACCGCGATCTTGATCTCGGTCTTGTTGGAGGTCGGGCGCACCAGGAACGTGTACTGGTTCTCCGAGATCAGGCCGTAGCTCTTCTCGGAGATCACCGGCGCGATGATGATGTCTCGCGGATCGGGGATCACTGGTCTGCCTCCTCAGCCTGACTCGAAGTCGCGTCGGAAGTGACCGCGGTCTTGGCCGAACGACCCGGAGACCGTTCCGCGACGAAACGCTCGAAGGCTTCCTTGCTGAACACGACGTCGTCGTTGACCAGAACGTCGTAGGTGTTCAGCTGACCGGGGTCGATGATGTGCACGTGGGGGAGGTTGCGCAGGCTCAGCCACGCGTTCTCCTCGGTGCGGTTGAGCACCACCAGCACGCGCCGGGCGTCGGTGACGTTGCGCAGCGCGGCCTTGGCCTCCTTGGTGGAGGGCTTGTCACCGGTCGTCACCTGGTTGATGACGTGCAGCTGCTCGGAACGCGCCCGGTCGGAGAGGGCACCGCGCAGGGCGGCGGCCTTCATCTTCTTGGGCGTGCGCTGCGAGTAGTCGCGCGGGGTCGGGCCGTGCACCGTGCCACCGCCGACGAACTGCGGGGCGCGGATCGAACCCTGCCGGGCGTTACCGGTCCCCTTCTGGCGGTACGGCTTCTTGCTACCGCCGGAGACCTCGCCGCGGGTCTTGACCGAGTGCGTGCCCTGCCGGGCCGCCGCGAGCTGGGCGGTCACGACCTGGTGCATCAGCGGCACGTTCGCCTGCGCGTCGAACAGCTCCGCGGGCAGATCGACCTGCCCGTCGGTCTTGCCTTCCGGGGTACGGACGTCGAGCTTCGCGGCCATCACGCACCACCCTTCGTAGAGCTCTTGACCAGCACGAGGCCACCGTTCGGGCCGGGAATGGCACCCTTGATCAGCAGCAGCCCGGACTCGTCGTCGACCCGGTGAACCTTGAGGTTCTGGGTGGTCACGCGGTTGCCGCCCATACGGCCGGGCATCTTCTTGCCCTTGAACACCCTGGCGGGGTAAGCGCAACCACCGATCGAGCCCGGCTTGCGGTGCACGGCCTGGGTACCGTGACTCATCGGCTGCCTGCCGAAGTTGTACCGCTTGATCGTGCCCGCGAAGCCCTTGCCCTTGCTGGTGCCGACCACGTCGACCTGGGCACCCGACTCGAACACGTCGGCCTGCAGTTCCTGGCCGAGTTCGTAGTCGTTGGCGTCCGAGGTGCGCAGCTCGACCAGGTGACGACGCGGCGTCACTCCGGCACGGGCGAACTGGCCACCACGTGGCTTGCTCACCTTGCGCGGATCGATGGCGCCGAACGCCAGCTGCACGGCCTGGTAGCCGTCGTTCTCGTTGGTACGGATCTGGGTCACCAGGTTGGGCCCGGCCTGCACGACCGTCACCGGGACAACCCGGTTGTTGTCGTCGAAGACCTGGGTCATCCCGAGCTTGGTGCCCAGAATCCCCTTCATCTGCCTTTCAGACATGGGTCTCGTTCTCTCCGCCGCCTGTCACTGAAACGAATGCGCGTCGACCGCTCACTGAATATTCACATCGACACTGGCCGGCAGGTCGATGCGCATGAGCGCATCCACCGTCTTGGGTGTCGGCTCGACGATGTCGATGAGTCGCTTGTGCGTCCGCATCTCGAAGTGCTCCCGCGAGTCCTTGTACTTGTGCGGGGAGCGGATGACGCAGTAGACGTTCTTCTCGGTAGGCAGCGGCACCGGCCCGACGACCGAAGCGCCGGTGCGCGTCACGGTCTCGACGATCTTGCGCGCGGACGCGTCGATCGCCTCGTGGTCGTAGGCCTTGAGCCGGATGCGGATCTTCTGTCCCGCCATAGTGGCTTGCCGTTCCTCTAGTCTCGTGCCGCTAGTACCTAGCGCGGTGCGCAGACCCGGCGCCGACGTCGCGGCGACCCGGCGGCCACGTGCTGAAGCGCACGTACCTGCCCGATCTCGCGAACGCGACACCACGGTTTCGCAGCCCGCCCCTGTTCAGGTGTCTGGGTGCCCGGTACACGCGGTCGGGCGTGTCGCCCGCGCGACGCAACCGGTCCCATCGATCCACGCCGATGAGATGGATCCGCAGGGATCCGTACACCTCGGGTTGCCACCTAATCGGCCCCGGCCGGAACGTCTGTCCGGCGGCACCCGCGCAACCGGAACGCCGCCCCGCGAAGGAAATTCACGGCAACGGCGTGCCCACGTCGAAGCGGCCGAACCGATCACGAACCGTGATTCACACGGGTCAGGAAGTTCGGCCGCCTCAACAGGCAACCCGTTCAGGGTGACACACCGAGTGCGTCGCCCCTGAATCGGGGTGGGTTCCGGGTCCGGTCACCACCGGGTCCGGAACCCTGCCATTACTTGGTGACCTTGATGACGCGACCCGCGCCGACGGTACGGCCGCCCTCACGGATCGCGAAGCGCAGTCCTTCCTCCATGGCGATGGGCTGGATGAGCTGCACCGACATCTCCGTGTTGTCACCGGGCATGACCATCTCGGTGCCCTCGGGAAGGGTCACCACACCGGTCACGTCGGTGGTACGGAAGTAGAACTGCGGACGGTAGTTGTTGAAGAACGGCGTGTGCCTGCCGCCCTCGTCCTTGGACAGGATGTAGACCTGCGCCTCGAACTCGGTGTGCGGGGTGGTGGTGCCGGGCTTGATGACAACCATGCCCCGCTCGACGTCCTCACGCTTGACACCACGCAGCAGCAGACCGACGTTGTCGCCGGCCTCACCGCTGTCGAGCAGCTTGCGGAACATCTCGACACCGGTGACGGTCGTGCTGATCGGCTTCTCCTTGATGCCGACCATCTCGACGTTCTCGTTCACCTTGATGACACCGCGCTCGACACGGCCGGTGACCACGGTCCCGCGACCGGTGATGGAGAAGACGTCCTCCACCGGCATCAGGAACGGCTGGTCGGTGGCACGCTGCGGGTCCGGAACGCTGGAGTCCACCGCGTTGAGCAGCTCCATGATCTTCTGGCCCCACTCGGCGTCGCCCTCCAGGGCCTTCAGCGCCGAGACACGGACGATCGGTACGTCGTCGCCCGGGAAGTCCTGCTCGCTGAGGAGCTCACGGACCTCCATCTCGACCAGGTCCATGATCTCCTCGTCGTCGACCATGTCGGCCTTGTTCAGCGCGACGAGGATGTAGGGGACGCCGACCTGCTTCGCCAGCAGCACGTGCTCGCGGGTCTGCGGCATCGGGCCGTCGGTGGCGGCCACGACCAGGATCGCACCGTCCATCTGGGCGGCACCGGTGATCATGTTCTTCACGTAGTCCGCGTGGCCCGGAGCGTCCACGTGGGCGTAGTGCCGCGCCTCGGTCTGGTACTCGACGTGCGCGATCTGAATCGTGATCCCGCGGTCCTTCTCCTCCGGCGCCTTGTCGATGTCCTCGAAAGGCGTGTAGGGGTTCAGGTCCGGGTGGTTGTCGTGCAGGACCTTGGTGATAGCCGCGGTCAGTGTGGTTTTGCCGTGGTCAACGTGACCGATGGTCCCGATGTTGACGTGCGGCTTGTCCCTCTCGAACTTCGCCTTCGCCACTGGAATGTCCTCCTGGACTCGTCATCAATTTCCGCCCCGCCACGGGCTCGGGTCACGCGCCCTCTCGCGTGGGAGCCAGCTCCGGGCGGAATCCTGTCGGGTTGTGCCATCGGCCCGTTGTCCCGAGCGCGGAAACGGGCCGATGTCGGGCCACAGCGGAGTTACTCCCCCGTGGCCTTCGCGATGATCTCCTTGGCCACGTTCGCCGGAACCTCGCCGTAGGAGTCGAACACCATCGAGTAGTTCGCGCGACCCTGCGTCTTGGAACGCAGATCGCCCACGTACCCGAACATTTCGGACAGCGGCACCAGCGCCTTGACAACGCGGGAACCGCCACGCTCCTCCATGGCCTGAACGTGACCACGGCGGGAGTTGAGGTCGCCGATGACTTCACCCATGTATTCCTCGGGTGTCGTCGTCTCGACCGCCATCAACGGTTCGAGCAGCGCGGGACTGGCCTTGGAGCAGGCCTCCTTCATCGCCATCGAACCGGCGACCTTGAACGCCATTTCCGACGAGTCCACCTCGTGGTACTGGCCGTCCACCAAGGTCATCTTGACACCGACCATCGGATAGCCCGCCAGCACACCGACCTGCATGGCGTCCTGCGCGCCCTCGTCCACCGACGGAATGTACTCGCGGGGGATACGCCCACCGGTGATCTGGTTGTCGAACTCGTAGGTCGCGCTCTCCGAGCTCTGCTCGATCGGATCCAGGTTGACGACCACACGCGCGAACTGACCGGAACCACCGGTCTGCTTCTTGTGCGTGAACTCGTGCTTCTGGACCGACTTGCGGATCGTCTCGCGATAGGCGACCTGCGGCTTGCCGATGTTGGCCTCGACCTTGAAGTCGGTCTTCATCCGGTTGACCAGGACCTCGAGGTGGAGCTCACCCATGCCCTTGACGATGGTCTGCCCGGTCTCCTCGTCGAACTTGACCTGGAAGGTCGGGTCCTCTTCGGCGAGTTTCTGGATCGAGGTGGACAGCTTCTCCTGATCGGCCTTGGTCTTGGGCTCGATCGCGACCTCGATGACCGGGTCGGGGAAGCTCATCGACTCCAGAACGATCTGGTTCTGCGGGTCGCACAGGGTGTCACCGGTGCTGGTGTCCTTCAGCCCGACGACCGCGTAGATGTGCCCGGCCTGTCCCTCCTCGACCGGGTTCTCCTTGTTGGAGTGCATCTGGAACAGCTTGCCGATGCGCTCCTTGCGGTCCCGGATGGAGTTCATCACCTGGGCACCCTGCTCGATCTTGCCCGAGTAGACCCGGACGTAGGTGAGCTTGCCGTAGAACGGGTGCACGGCCACCTTGAACGCCAGGGCCGAGAAGGGCTCCTCGGTGCTGGCCTGCCGCTCGGCGGCGTCGCCGGAGCCCGGCAGCACGCCCTGCACCGCGGGAATGTCCAGCGGCGAGGGGAGGTACTCCACGACCGCGTCCAGCATCGGCTGCACGCCCTTGTTCTTGAAGGCGGTCCCGCACAGCACGGGGAAGGCCTCCTGGCTCAGCGTGAGCGCACGGATGCCCTGCTTGATCTGCTCGACGGTCAGTTCCTCACCGCCGAAGTAGGCCTCCATGAGCTCTTCACTGGACTCGGCGACCGACTCGAGCAGCTCGTTGCGGTACTCGTTGGCGGTCTCGACCAGATCGGCCGGGATGTCCTCGAGCTCGTACTGCGCGCCCTTGGCCACGTCACCACGCCAGGTCAGCGCCTTCATGCTGACCAGGTCGACAACACCCTCGAAGTCGGACTCGCTGCCGATGGGCAGTTGCAGCACCAGCGGCTTGGCGTTGAGTCGTTCCCGGATGGTGCCGAGGGTGAAGTAGAAGTCGGCGCCCATCTTGTCCATCTTGTTGACGAAACAGATGCGCGGGACGCCGTACTTGTCCGCCTGGCGCCACACCTGCTCGGACTGGGGCTCGACCCCCTCCTTGCCGTCGAACACGGCGACGGCGCCGTCGAGCACGCGCAGCGAACGCTCCACCTCGGCGGTGAAGTCGACGTGCCCGGGGGTGTCGATGAGGTTGATCTGATGTTCCTGCCAGAACGTCGTGGTGGCAGCCGAGGTAATCGTGATACCCCGCTTCTGCTCCTCCGACATCCAATCCATCGTCGCGGCGCCGTCGTGTACCTCACCGAGCTTGTAGTTGATCCCGGTGTAGTACAGAACCCGTTCGGTCGTGGTGGTCTTGCCCGCGTCGATGTGGGCCATGATGCCGATGTTGCGGACCTTGGTCAGGTCGGTCAGCACGTCGCGTGCCACGAGTTAGTCCCCGTTCCTACAGCAAGCCTGAAGCCGTCGAATCGGTGAGCCGAGGCGGGCAATACAGCCGTGCCCGGCCTCACCACCGGTAATGCGCGAAAGCCTTGTTGGATTCCGCCATCTTGTGCGTGTCCTCGCGCTTCTTGACACTCGCACCGAGACCGTTGCTGGCATCGAGCAGCTCGTTGGTCAGGCGCTCGGTCATCGTCTTCTCACGACGCTGCCGGGAGAAACGAACCACCCAGCGCAGGGCCAGCGTGGTGGAGCGGCCGGCGCGCACCTCGACCGGGACCTGATAGGTCGCGCCACCGACACGGCGGCTGCGTACCTCCAGCGAGGGCTTGATGTTGTCCAGTGCGCGCTTGAGCGTCACGATCGGGTCGGTGCCGGTCTTCTCGCGGCACCCCTCGAGCGCGGAGTAGACGATGCGCTCGGCGAGCGAGCGCTTGCCGTCCACCAGGACCTTGTTCACCAGCTGAGTGACCAGCGGCGAGCTGTACACGGGATCGGCGTTCAGCTGCCGCTTCGGTGCAGGACCCTTCCGGGGCATCAGCTCTTCTCCTTCTTCGCTCCGTACCGGCTGCGAGCCTGCTTACGATTCTTCACGCCCTGCGTGTCGAGCGAACCGCGAATGATCTTGTAGCGGACACCTGGGAGGTCCTTCACACGGCCACCGCGGACGAGCACGATCGAGTGCTCCTGCAGGTTGTGCCCCTCGCCGGGGATGTAGGCCGTGATCTCGACGCCGCTGGTGAGCTTGACACGAGCGACCTTGCGCAGTGACGAGTTCGGCTTCTTCGGAGTCGTGGTGTACACGCGGGTGCACACACCACGGCGCTGCGGGCTTCCCTTGAGCGCCGCGGTCGTCACCTTCGCGGCCTTGTCGTGGCGGCCCTTTCGGACCAGCTGCTGGATGGTGGGCATGGACCGGCTTTCTTCTCGAGCGTTCGCGTCTTGGTGGTACTCGTTAACAGCAGCGCTCGTTCGAGCACCGTTCGCACCCCTGGCGCCGAGCACCGCGTACGTAGGTCTCTGTGTACTTGGGCCTCTCCCGCGCCCTCACCCGCGACACGAGGTCGGGCGTGTCGCCCGTTCCTCAGCCGTTCGGCGGGGCGGCGTCCCAGCGGGCAGTGCCCCGGTGGGCCGTCAGGAGAGTTCCGCACCATCCACGGGCGCTCCCCCGCCGACCACGCGGGCGGTTCTCGCGCACGGACATGCGGAGTGACCCGAGGGGTTTCGGGTCCAAGTCATAAAGATACCTGCCCCGTTTGCAGAGGGTCAAAACGGGGGTGCGCGCCCGACTCGCCAACGTCCGCATCCGACTTTACTGCGGAAGACAAGAGATCGCGAGCACCTGGCCACCAGGCTCCCGCACTGTGGATACCCGAGCACGCCCCCGGGCCGCCCCACCCGCTGTTATCCAGTGTCCCCGCTGTTATCCAGCGTCGCGCTCCCGCGAGGAAGGCCCGACGTCGCGCGGGTCGGCTACCCGATGTCGGCTACCCGCGGCGAGAGCCGGCGGGAGGTCCGGCCGAGCGAGTGGCACTACAACCCGGCCGGAAAACCTCGATCAGGAATCGTCCAGCACATCGAGCTGCCCGGAGCTGACGCTGTTGATCCGTCGAGGAGCCGGTTTGGGATGATGCGACTGCTCGCCGCCCGCTCCCTGATCACCGCGCCCCGCTCGCGGACGCGGTTCCGCGTCGTCGGAACCGACCGCCCGCCCCTCGGACTCCGGCTGAAGCTCGGGACCGGAGTCGACGCTCCGGCCGGGCCCGCCCTCCGGAGCCGCGCCGGCCCTCCGGGGAGCAGCCACGGCGGATTCGGAGTCACCGTTGTCCGGGACCGTACCGTCGCGAGCGACCGCGGCGGGACGGCCGGGGACGTCGGGGCCGTCGGTGGCCTCGGAGTACCCGGGGCCGTCGATGTGCCCGGGGCCGTCGATGTGCCCGGCCGCGGCGGGGCGAGCGGAGACATCAGGGTGACCGACCTCGTCGGGCACGGTCGGAATCACGTGAGTTCGCCGAACATCATCCGATTCGGGGAAGGAATCGACGGTTTCCCCACCTTCCGGAGCGTTCGAGCCGAACGCGGCGGCATCGAAACCCACTTCCGGCTCGCCGGGTTCGGTCCATCCGGTGCTCCCACCGGAACCGGTTCCGGGGCTCGACGCCCGTCCGGCTTCGAACCACGAGTCCGAGGGCTCGGTCGGAACCGAGGTGTCGAAGGCGACGCCTTCATCACTTCCCGTCGCGGCGGGCGTCTCGGAACGCTCCGCGGCGAGCTCGGGCTCCTCGGAAACCCGGCGCTCCGCGTTGTCGACGTCCGGTCGATCGTGCTTCTCCGGGGAACCGAGCGCGTCGGTGTGGACCGCGCGAGCCTCCGGGGAGGCCACGGCGCCGGACTCCGGCTCCCGCGCGGCTGGCGTCGCGGGCTCGTCGAACGCCCGCTCCGTGCCGGGAAGCGGCGAACTCCCGTCGCGCCGCCCCGCTTCCGGTGCGGGAGGTTCCCCGGACGCTTCCGGCTCCGCGAGCGACCCGGGTGACTCCTCGCTCGAAGAGCGTTGCCCGGGGCGAGCCGAGCCCACCTCGCCCTCCCCGACGATCCGGGAGGGATACCTGCGACGCCACTCGCCGTCCGAGGCGGGAGAACTCGCATCGGAGTTCTCCTCCGGCCGCAGTCGAGCGTCGAAGGCCGCGACGCAGTCCATCGCCATCCGCTGCACGACCTCACGGAGTTCGAGCTCGGCCAGCCAATCCATCGGCAACGCCCCCACACCCAGCAACGCGCCGACGATGGAGCCGCAGACCGCTCCGCTCGCACTGCTGTTACCCGAGTGGCGAACCGCGACGCGCAGCGCACCACGCACGTCCTCCGACGCCAACGTCGCGCACACGGCTATGGCGAGCACCTCCGCCGCGCTCCGGCCACCGCCCAACCGCCGCGCGAGCCGTTCGGGATCCGGCGTGCCCTCGGCGGCGACATCCACCGCGGTGGCGAGCGCCGCACTGGTGTCCTCGTGACCCTGCCAGGTCTCCAGTACCTGCAGCGCCAGCCAGACCCCCTCGTCGAGCCCCTTGCCCAGTACAGCCTGCTGCACGATCACAGCGAACGCCCCCGCGGGCAGATAACCGCTCGGATGCCCGTGGGTCAGTGAGGCCAGCCGCACCCCGACCTCGAAGACCTCGACGGGCTCGGCGGACCAGAAGGCCGCCGGGGTGGCACGTACGAGCGCGCCACAACCGGTGGAGTTGTCCACGGGAGCCGTCTGCTCACCGTGCGCGGAACGCTCACCGAACGCCTCCAGCTCGCTGTACACGGCGGAACCGGGCGAACGCACGGCGAACAGCTCGGGCACCTCGACCAGCCAACCGTCCGGCTCCGGGTGATCGTCGGCCAGGCCACCGAGCGCCCACCGCCAGGAAACGCCCTGGCTGTACAACCAGCGCTGGGCCGCGAGCCGCGACTCCGGCAGCGGGTCCACGGCATCCGGTGAGTCCGAGTGCCCGGTGCAGGCACGAATCAGCCCCTCGGCGCTGAACAGCACGGTCTGTGTGGCCGCGGTCACCGATCCGGGTCTCCCGGCGTACTCCGGAAGCGCGACGGGACCCCCCGCACCGTGACGATCGGCGATTTCCTCGGCGCTCAGCGGGGTGACACCCGCCCCCAGGGCATCTCCCAACGCTCCGCCCAGCAGACACCCCAGGATTCGTTCGGTCAGTGAGTGGGGGGCCGCATCGGCGTCCTCGGTGATCGCGTGCCCTCCCCCGACATGCGGGCCACTCGGCTGCGCCTCGGTGGTGGAGGCACCACCCGACGCGTGGTGGGTGGACTCGATCGACGGGTCGTCCCGCTCCACCGGGGGCTCGGCCGAGTACTCGGCAGGCTCGGTGGAGTACTCGACAAGGTGCTCAGCGGAGTGCTCGGCAGGCCCAGTGGAGTGCTCGGCAGGGGGGTCGGGAGCGTATTCGGCGGGTTGTTCACCGGGACCGCCCCCGGCCTCCTGGCCGAGATCGTCGTCCACCTCGCCACGAGCGGCTGTTGTCGCGTCGGCGTCCCCCGTGGTCGGTTCGGGCCACGGGTGATCGGTCTCCGCTTCGGCGACGGGGGCGGATTCCCCAGGGGTCTCTCGGTCTACAGGGGTCTCTCGGTCTACAGGGACCTCTCGCTCGGCGGAAGGTCGTCGAACGCTCTCGTCCACGCCGGAACCGGCCCGAGCGGGAGCGGGCGGTGTCACGAACGACCCATCGCTGGGCTCGGAGACATCCGGGGTGCCTTCCCGGTCCGTCGCCACCTCCTCGTCCACCGATCCCGCCGTGGACTGCCGAACCGATCGTTCGGCTTCCGGTGGCCACGGCACGTCCGGGGACGAGTCGAGCACCGAGGACAGCTCCGGTGAAGCCGTCTCGGTGGGCGGAGCTCCGGTGGTCCTGCTGCCCGGTAACGGCGGCAGCTGGTCGACACCGGGCAACCGGATCCGCGGCGCGGCCGATGTTTCGGTGTCCTCCGGCGCGAGGAACGGATCCGCACGTTCGCCGCTCCCGGCACCGGATTCGTCGGGAGAGACGGTCTCGCCGTGCGAGGTGTCCGGCGCGGCGGGGTGCTCTTCCCCCGAAGGAGCGAGATACCCCCGTGCCAGCGGGTCGGTCGAGTCGGCGACTCCCTCGTCCACGCTGGGAACGGGCGTGCTCTCCGGACGGTCGATGTCGGCGATGTCTCCCACCGGCCCGGGGCCACCGTTGCCCGCGCCCGCCCCGGGGGGCTCCTGCCACGGGGACTCGGAAACCTGCTCGGAACTCGCGGTCGCCCCGGCCCCCGGGAGGTGCTCGGAGTCCGGAGGATGTTCGGGGGCAGGGGGATGTTCGGGGCTACCGCGCAACACGATCCGGTCGGTTCCCGGATCGGTTCCCCGCACGGGCGGCCGAGCCGTGGCGCTCTCCACGGTGGGGGCGCCGGCGTCGTTCTCGGCCTCGGCGTACGGCTCGGGACCCACGGGCGGTTCGGGAGGCGGCTGGTGCTCCTTCCCGATCGCGGGCAGCACCTGGGTGGGAGGGGCGGCCGCGTCCACCGTCCAGGCGGTGGAGTCCAGGCCGCGTGCCCGCTCGGCGCTGTCGTCGACGTAGCGCTGCGCCCACTTCGGAGCGGGTGGTGGCGGGGCGAACGCCTCCGCCGCGTCGGTGGACAGGGTGTTGACGATCTCGCGGATCTCCAGCTCGGCCGCCCACCGTTCGGGAATGGCCGCCGCACCGTGTATCGCCCCGGCCAGCTGGCCGGCCAGCGCCCCGGCGATGCTGCTGTCCGCGGAGTGGTTGACCGCGGCGGTGACCGCGTCCGCGAACGTGGCCGCCGAGGCCACCGAGGCGAAGGCGATCCCCAGCTCCCCCAGCCCGTTGGACGGGCAGAACTCGATGTCCAGCACACGCGGATCGACCGGTCCGCCCTGGCGAGCGGTGAACACGGCCGCGTGCAACGTCCGCAGCACACCGGCGGGCGGCACGCCCTGCTCCAGCTGCGAACGGTGAAGCTCCCAGGAGCGCACCGCGTCCCACAGCGGGATGCCGTTGATGAGCGCGCCGAGCACGTCCGAGTGCAACGCGCAGGCGGCGCGGGTCTCGTAGTGCGAGGTCAGCAGCCACGGAACCCGCGAGGCCACCGCGTTGACGGTCCGGGCCTCGCCACTCCAGACCATCACCGGAGCGGTCCACACCAGACAGTCCGCGAAGGGCTGTTCCTCGGGTGGGACGGCCGAGGGCTGCCCGGGGGTGAGCTGTTCGGCCGGTATCCGGTCGGTCAACGCCGACAGCGTGCGAAGCGCGGGACCACCGGCATTCCGGGTGGAGAAAAGCTCCGACCTGCCGAGCAACCAACCCGTGGGTTCGGGGTGACTGCGCCAGTAGCCGGACATGGCGTACGGCCAGGGCACTCCCTGGGTGTACAACCAGGCCAGGTGGTTGGCACGGATCACCGGAAGCGGATCCTGCTCCCCCGTGGCACGGGCGCGCAGCAGGGCGTCCATGGTGAACACCGTCAGTTGGGTCAGATCCGTGACACCACCGCGGTTACCGAACACGGGCAGGTTGTCCACGACACCGCGCGGGCCGAGCCACTGCCGGATGGCTGACGAACTCCAACCACGCACCCCCGCACCCAGCGCGTCACCGACCGCTCCGCCGAGCAACGCGCCGCGCAGTCGGTCCGACCAGCTCAACTGCCGGACCGCACCGGGTTGGCCGCCGGCCTGGGCGGGCCTGGACTGCCTGTCGGTCATCGGGGGACTACTCCTGCTCGGTTCGGTCTTGCCGGGCCGCGAATCCGGAAACGCTCGACGTGGCCGATAACGACGGCGTCCGGACACTCGCCGGGTGTCCGATTCCGACAGTCGCACGATCACGTCGAGCGGCTCCAGGAAGTTCACCCGTTCCCGCGTTCCACCGCGAACGACCCGATGACGAACGACCCGGACCGATCGGTTCGCGGCCGGAGGGATCCGAAGTACCGGGGAATCCGGATCACCGCCACGACCGAAAGAGTACCAACCGGGCCGGAACCCGATCCCACGATGAACCGATCAGTCCGCCCCCTCGGCCCGACTCCGCCGCGGCGGCTGCGCGCGCGAGGTTATCGCCAGCCGGTTCCAGCTGTTGATCCCCGTGGCGGCCCAGGTCAACACGGCCGCCTCCGCCTCGGAGAAAGTCTCGCGCACCCGCTGCCACACCTCGTCGTCGACGTGGCTCTCACTCACGAGGGTGACCGCCTCGGCCAGTTCCAGCGCCGCGCGCTCCCGCTCGGAGTAGAGCTCCACCTCCCGCCAGGCGGGCAGCACGTCGAGCCGTTGTTGGGAGATGCCGAGCTCGCGCGAGTCCGACAGGTGCATGTCCAGGCAGAACGCGCAGCCGTTGAGCTGCGAGGCCCGGATCTTGACCAGTTCGTAGATCTCCTTCTCCACGCCGGTTCGTTTCAACTCCTCCTGGATCGACTGCTCCAGGTTCCGCATCGCCCGGTAGACCTCCGGGGTGGCTTCGGCGAGGTTCATGCGTTGTTCGGTCATGGTGCGAATCTATGCACTCGCGGGGCGCGGATATGGTCCAGTTCGATGCGTGACGACAGGTCCAGTTCGGATCGCTCCGGGACGGGTGGCATCGACCTCCACCTGGACCCGCGGGCGAGAGTGGGCAGCGGCGAGCTGGCGGCCTCACTGCGAACCGCGATCCGCGAGGACAGGCTCCCGCCGGGAAGCAGAGTTCCCTCCACCCGGGACCTGGCCGACGACCTCGGAGTGTCCCGGGGCACCGTCACCCGCGCCTACGAACTGCTCGTGGCCGAGGGGTTGCTCCTCACCCGACAGGGGGCCTCGACCGTCGTCGCCGACACCGAGCCCCCGATCCGCAGGCACGCCAGGGAGTCACCGGTCCGGCGACCCACCGACCTCCACTGGGACCTGCGCCCGGGGAAACCGGACCTGAGCATGTTCCCCCGTTCCGACTGGCTGGCCGCCCAGCGACGCGCGCTCCGCCACGTGCCCGCGGCTGAGCTCGACTACGGCCACCCGGCCGGCCATCCGCTGCTGCGGGAGGCGTTGGCCGAATACCTGGGGAGAGTTCGGGGAGTTCGCACCTCACCGGAACGGATCGCCGTGTTCGGCGGTTACGGCGAGGCCCTACGGGTCCTCGCGGAGGTGCTGCTGCGGCGCGGGACGCCTTCGGTGGACTTCGAGGACCCGTCGCTGCCGAAGTTGCGCGATATCGCGGGCGAGGCGGGTCTGCGGGTGAACGGGGTCCCGCTGGACGAGTCAGGCTTCGATCCGCGTGGTTCGCACAGCCCCGTCCTCGTGGTGACACCGGCACACCAGTACCCGCTGGGCGTGACCATGTCCGCGGCACGACGCGCCGAACTGAGCAGGCTCGCGCGAACCGAGGACAGGCTGGTCGTCGAGGACGACTACGACGGTGAGTTCCGGTTCGACCGCGAACCGGTCGGGGCGCTGCAGCGGTGGGCACCGGAACAGGTGATCTACGCCGGAACGGCGAGCAAAACCCTGGCGCCCGGACTTCGGCTCGCCTGGCTGGCGCTGCCGGAGCGACTGGTGGAGCCGGTGCGCGAACGCAAGGCCGACGGCGACCGAACACCCCCGGTGACGGAACAACTCACCCTCGCCGAGATGCTGCGCTCCGGAAGCTACGATCAACATGTGCGGCGCTGCCGGGCCGGTTACGAGCGACGGCGACGGCGGATCGTGGCCGCGCTCACCGAATCCGAGGTGCGCCACGAGCTGTATCCCGCGGGGATAGCGGCAGGCCTGCACCTGACGCTGCGACTGGCTCCGGAAGGGCTTTCCGAACAACGGGTGCTGCGACGACTGCGTCGGCACTCCGTGGCGGTGGAAGGTCTCGCCGAACACTGGATGGACGACCGGCGGCGACAGGAGGGTCTGGTGATCGGTTACGCCGCTCCGCCGGGACACGCGTTCGGGCCGGCGCTGCGAACGTTGTTACGTGTTCTGTCGGAGAGTTGAACCGGAAGTTCGAGGGCACGACGACGGAGCCGGGGCGTTGGTCATCAGGGCCGCTTCCCGCCGTGACTACGGCAGCACCGCACGAAGCAGTATCGAACAGGCGTTCTATCCTGACCTTTTTCGCTGGTGTGACCGAGAGAGGAAACGTGAACGAACAACAAGACGTGGCCACCGAGCAGCCCACCGCCGAGCAGAGCGCTCCGGAGCGGGAACAGCCCACCACCGAGCAGAACGTCACCGCCCAGGGCGTCACTGAGCAGGGTGATACGGAGCAGGGTGATACGGAGCGGGGAACCGAGAACGCCGAGGCGAGCAACGGCAACGCGGAGCAGGGCACCCAGAAAAAGGCCAAGGGGCGCAAGCAGACCGGTGCGCGCAAGACACGTCAGGTGGAACTGACGCTGACGGTCAGTGGAACCGCCGAGGGCGAGTGGCAGGCCGATCTGACGCACGCGGGCAAGAAGATCGTGCAGGGACTCCCGATCGCCGCCTCCGCCGTTTCCAAGGCGGCCGGTGAACTGCACGACGACATCTCGGAAGCGATCGAGTCGGTGCTTTCCGAGGCCCGCCAGCAGCACGAGGCCAGGCTGGCCGAGTTGGAGGCGGAACTGCAGCGGGTGCGCAAGACGCTGGAGGACCTGGAGAGCTGACCTCCGCTGACCGGTGAAGTACTTCCGGTCGGCCTGCCGGAATCCGCACTCGGCGGAACCTCCGGTGCGGCTCTCGCTCCGGGGAGGCCCGACATCGGGTAGCGACCTACACAACGTCGGGCCTTCCTCGCGAGAGCCGCACCGGAGAACCCGCGGTCGGTACCGCTGCGAGGGTGGTTGGAGTTCGGCCTGCGGGGTCGGGGCTCGGACCACGGGCGTGGTGGGAGTCTGGCCCGCGAGGGTGGTCGGAGCTGGTCACCCCGTCGAAGAGTCCGGGCGATTACGCGGGAAATCGACGGATCGAACGACGCCGACCAGTTACGGCTACGCGGCCCGCACCGCCGCGGGTTCTCACGGGTCGTCTCGCGAGGACAGCCTCGACGTGGCGTAGTAACTACTCGATGTCGAGGATCCCGCAGCGAGACGGCCCATGAGGTTCCGCCACCGGCACCGGCACGCGAACCGCCCCCGAAGCTTCACAACAAAAAGCTCCCTGCTCGGAGGAGACGAGCAGGGAGCCTGGCGACCACGACGGTGCGCCGAACACTTCCCGGTTCGGCGCACCGTTTCGCGTCAGCGGTAGTCGCGACCGAAGTCGAAGTCGTCCAGCGGAACCGCAGCACCGGTACCCGGACCGAACACGTCCGGTGCGTAGTAGCCGTCGTCGTAGGACGGGATCGCGTAGGCCGCGGCCCGTGCCTCCTCGGTCGGCTGCACCTGGATGTTGCGGTACTTGTTGATACCGGTACCGGCCGGGATCAACTTACCGATGATGACGTTCTCCTTCAGGCCGATCAGCTTGTCGCTGGCGCCCTCGATCGCGGCGTTGGTCAGGATCCTGGTGGTCTCCTGGAAGGAGGCCGCCGACAGCCACGACTCGGTCGCCAGCGATGCCTTGGTGATACCCATCAGCACCGGACGGCCGGAAGCGGGGTCGCCGCCCTCGGAGACCACGCGGCGGTTCTCCGACTCGAACTGCGCACGCTCGACCGGCGAACCGGGCAGGAACTCGGTGGCGCCGGAGTCGATGATGATCACACGCCGCAGCATCTGCCGGACGATGACCTCCACGTGCTTGTCGTGGATGCCCACGCCCTGCGAGCGGTAGACCTCCTGCACCTCGCGGACCAGGTGCAGCTGTGCCTCCCGCGGGCCGAGCACGCGCAGGATCTCGTGCGGATCGACCGCACCCTCCATGAGCCGCTGCCCGACCTCGACGTGATCACCGTCCTCGAGCTGGCGCTCCGTGCCACCCACGTTGAGCACCGCGAGCCGCTGCCGCTTGGACAGTTTGTCGTAGGTGATGTCCTCACCGCCGTCGTCCGGGGTGAGCGTCATCTTCCAGTAGCGGTCGTTGTCCTCCAGCTTGACCCGTCCGGAGGCATCGGCGATCGGCGCCTTGCCCTTGGGCAGCCTGGCCTCGAACAGCTCCTGCACACGCGGCAGACCGGCCGTGATGTCGTCACCGCCGACACCGCCCTGGTGGAAGGTACGCATGGTCAGCTGCGTACCAGGCTCACCGATGGACTGGGCGGCCACGATGCCGACCGCCTCGCCGACGTCGACGAGCTTGCCGGTGGCCATGGACCGGCCGTAGCAGTAGGAGCAGACTCCCGAACCGGACTCGCAGGTCAGCACGCTGCGGACCCGCACGGTGCTCACACCGGCCGAGATCAGTGTCTCGATGGCGGGATCACCCAGGTCCGAGCCCCTGGTGAGCAGGATGTTGCCGTCGGAGTCGGTGACGTCCTCGGCGGTCATCCGGGCGTAGACGCTGGTCTCGACGTGCTGCTCGCGGACCAGCTTGCCGTCCGGCGTGGTCTCGCCGATCGGCATCCGGATACCGCGGTCGGTGCCGCAGTCGTTCTCGCGCACGATCACGTCCTGCGAGACGTCGACCAGACGACGGGTCAGGTAACCCGAGTCGGCGGTACGCAGCGCGGTGTCGGCCAGACCCTTACGGGCACCGTGGTTGGAGATGAAGTACTCCAGCACCGACAGGCCCTCTCGGAAGTTGGTCTTGATCGGGCGCGGGATGTACTCACCCTTGGGGTTGGAGACCAGTCCACGCATACCGGCGAGCTGCACCACCTGGGACATGTTCCCGGCGGCACCGGACTTCACGATCATGCTGATCGAGTTGTCGTCCGGGAAGTTGTTCTCCATCGCCTCGGAGACGTCGTCCTTGGCCGCGTTCCAGACCTTGACCAGCTCGGCGTTGCGCTCGACGTGGGAGAGCGCACCGCGCCGGTAGCGCTTCTCCACCTGGTCCGCCTTCTCCTCGTAGGAGTCGAGGATCTCCTTCTTGTTCGGCGGCACGATCACATCGGAGATAGCGGTGGTGACACCGGACCTGGTGGCCCAGTAGAAGCCCGCGTCCTTGAGCTTGTCCAGCGTCTGGGCGACCGAGACCATCGGGTAGCGCTCGGCGAGATCGTTGACGATCGCGCCCTGGGCCTTCTTCGGCAGCAGCCGGTTCACGAACGGGTAGTCGGCCGGCAGCAGCTCGTTGAACATCACACGGCCGAGGGTGGTTCGCAGCGTCAGCGAGCTGCCGGGTTCCCAGTCCTCGGGCGTGTCCTCCTTGGCCGGGACGATGTCGTTCATCCGGATCCTGACCATCGCCTGCAGGTCGAGCGATCCCCGGTCGTGGGCCATCAACGCCTCGTCGTACGAGGAGAAGGCGTGCCCCTCACCGGTGGCACCGTCGACCTGGCGGGTCAGGTAGTACAGCCCGGTGACCATGTCCAGTCGCGGCATGGCCAGCGGACGTCCCGAAGCGGGCGAGAGGATGTTGTTGCTGGACAGCATCAGCACCCTGGCCTCGGCCTGGGCCTCGGCGGACAGTGGCAGGTGAACCGCCATCTGGTCACCGTCGAAGTCGGCGTTGAAAGCCTCGCAGACCAAGGGGTGCAGCTGCACCGCCTTGCCCTCCACGAGCTGCGGTTCGAACGCCTGGATACCCAGCCGGTGCAGCGTGGGCGCACGGTTGAGCAGCACCGGGTGCTCGGAGATGACCTCCTCGAGCACGTCCCAGACCTGCGGGCGCTGCCGCTCGACCATCCGCTTGGCGGACTTGATGTTCTGCGCGTGGTTGAGGTCGACCAGCCGCTTCATGACGAACGGCTTGAACAGCTCGACCGCCATCTCCTTCGGCAGGCCACACTGGTGCAGCTTCAGCTGCGGACCGACGATGATCACCGAACGGCCGGAGTAGTCCACGCGCTTACCGAGCAGGTTCTGCCGGAAACGGCCCTGCTTACCCTTGAGCAGGTCGGACAGCGACTTCAGCGGCCGGTTGCCCGGACCGCTGACCGGACGGCCGCGCCTGCCGTTGTCGAACAGCGCGTCCACCGACTCCTGCAGCATCCGCTTCTCGTTGTTGATGATGATCTCGGGGGCGCCGAGGTCGATCAGACGCTTGAGGCGGTTGTTGCGGTTGATGACCCTGCGGTAGAGGTCGTTGAGGTCGGAGGTCGCGAAGCGGCCACCGTCGAGCTGCACCATGGGGCGCAGGTCCGGCGGAATCACCGGGATCGCGCCGAGCACCATGCCCTGCGGGCTGTTCTTGGTCGTCTGGAACGCGGCGACGACCTTCAGCCGCTTGAGGGCACGCAGCTTCTTCTGCCCCTTGCCGTTGCGGATGACCTCACGCAGTCCCTCCGCCTCGGCGTCGATGTCGAAGTTGGCGAGCAGGGCCTCGATCGACTCGGCGCCCATGCCGCCGGTGAAGTACTCGCCGTAGCGGTCGTAAAGCTCGCGGTACAGCGACTCGTCCGAGATCAGCTGACGAGGCTCCAGCTTGGTGAAGGTCTCCCAGATCTCGTCGAGCTTGTCGATCTCCTTCTGCGCCCGCTCGCGGAGCTGGCGCATCTCGCGCTCGCCGCTCTCCTTGACCCTGCGGCGGACATCGCTCTTGGCGCCCTCGGTCTCGAGCTCGGCGAGATCCGACTCGAGCTTCTGCGCCCGCGCCTCCAGGTCGGAGTCACGCTGGTCGGCGATGTTCTTGCGTTCGACGCCGATCTCGCTCTCCAGCGTCGGCATGTCGTTGTGCCGCATCTCGGTGTTGACCGAGGTGATCACGTACGACGCGAAGTAGATGATCTTCTCGAGATCCTTCGGAGCCAGGTCGAGCAGGTAACCGAGCCTGCTCGGCACGCCCTTGAAGTACCAGATGTGCGTGACAGCGGCGGCGAGCTCGATGTGGCCCATCCGCTCACGCCGCACCTTGGCACGAGTGACCTCGACACCGCAGCGCTCGCAGATGATGCCCTTGAACCGGACTCGCTTGTACTTGCCGCAGTAGCACTCCCAGTCCCGGGTGGGCCCGAAGATCTTCTCGCAGAACAGGCCGTCTTTTTCCGGCTTCAGGGTGCGGTAGTTGATGGTCTCGGGTTTTTTGACCTCGCCGTACGACCACTGGCGGATCTCGTCGGCGGTCGCCAGTCCGATACGGAGTTCGTCGAAGAAGTTGACGTCAAGCACGTCGGATCTTCTCCCTTTGTTGGGTGTGTGCCGGGTGGACGTGGGGCCGGTTCGCGGCGGCCACGGCGGGCTGCCGCGAACCGGCGACGAGGTCAGTTGACGACGTCGTCGACCGAGGGGGCCTCGTTCTTGGACAGGTTGATGCCGAGGTTGGCCGCCGCGCGTTCGAGGTCCTCGTCGTCACCGTCCCGCATCTCGATGGCGGCACCGTCGCTGGAGAGCACCTCGACGTTCAGGCACAGCGACTGCAACTCCTTGAGCAGCACCTTGAACGACTCCGGAATACCCGGTTCTGGGATGTTCTCACCCTTGACGACCGCTTCGTAGACCTTGACGCGACCGAGCACGTCGTCGGACTTGATCGTCAGCAGTTCCTGCAGCGTGTAGGCGGCACCGTAGGCCTGCATCGCCCAGCACTCCATCTCACCGAAGCGCTGGCCACCGAACTGGGCCTTACCGCCCAGCGGCTGCTGGGTGATCATCGAGTACGGCCCGGTCGACCGTGCGTGGATCTTGTCATCCACCAGGTGCAGCAGCTTGAGGATGTACATGTAGCCGACCGCCACGCGGTGCGGGTACGGCTCCCCGCTGCGCCCGTCGATCAGCATCGCCTTGCCGTCGCCGTCCACGACGCGCTCCCCGTCGCGGTTCGGCCTCGTCGACGACAGCAGACCGGTGATCTCCTCCTCGCGAGCACCGTCGAAGACCGGGCTGGCGGTCTTGGTACCCGGCTCGACGTCGTAGAGCTCCTCGGGGATCTTCTTCGCCCAGTCCGGATCCCCGTCGATCGACCACCCCTGCGAGGCGATCCAGCCGAGATGGGTCTCCAGGACCTGCCCGATGTTCATACGCCGCGGCACACCGTGGGTGTTGAGGATGATGTCCATCGGGGTGCCGTCCTTGGTGAACGGCATGTCCTCGATCGGCAGGATCTTGCCGATAACACCCTTGTTGCCGTGCCTACCGGCGAGCTTGTCACCGTCCTGGATCTTGCTCTTCTGGGCCACGTAGACCCGGACGAGCTCGTTGACCCCGGGCGGCAGCTCGTCGTCCTCCTCGCGGTTGAACACGCGGACGCCGATGACCTTGCCGGTCTCACCGTGCGGCACCTTCAGCGAGGTGTCCCTGACCTCCCTGGCCTTCTCCCCGAAGATCGCGCGGAGCAGCCGCTCCTCCGGGGTCAGCTCGGTCTCACCCTTGGGAGTGACCTTGCCGACGAGGATGTCGCCGCCCTGCACCTCGGCACCGATGCGGACGATGCCGCGCTCGTCGAGGTCGGAGAGCACGTCCTCGGAGACGTTCGGGATGTCCCTGGTGATCTCCTCGGAGCCCAGCTTGGTGTCGCGGGCGTCGACCTCGTGCTCCTCGATGTGGATCGAGGTGAGCACGTCGTCCTGCACCAGCCGCTGGGAGAGGATGATCGCGTCCTCGTAGTTGTGCCCCTCCCACGGCATGATGCCGACGAGCAGGTTCTTGCCCAGCGCCATCTCGCCGTCCTCGGTCGAGGGACCGTCGGCGATGACCTGCCCTGCCTCGACCCGGTCGCCCTCGTTGACGATGGGCTTCTGGTTGATGCAGGTCCCGTGGTTGGACCGGGCGAATTTCTGCAACCGGTAGGTACGCCGGTTGCCGTCGTCGTCCATGATCGTGAGGTAGTCGGCGCACAGGTCCTCGACGACACCCGCCTTCTCCGCGGTGATGACGTTGCCCGCGTCGACGGCGGCACGGAGCTCCATGCCGGTACCGACGAGCGGGGACTCGCTGCGCAGCAGCGGAACCGCCTGCCGCTGCATGTTGGCACCCATCAGGGCGCGGTTGGCGTCGTCGTGCTCCAGGAACGGCAGCATCGCCGTGGCCGCCGAGACCATCTGACGCGGCGAGACGTCCATGTACTCGATCTCGGTGGGGGCGAGCAGCTCGACCTCGCCGCCCTTGCGCCTACCGAGCACACGGTCCTCGAGGAAGTTGCCGTCGTCGTCGATCGGCGTATTGGCCTGCGCCTTGGTGTAGCGGTCCTCCTCGTCGGCGGTGAGGTAGTCCACCTGGTCGGTGACCACACCGTCGACCACCTTGCGGTAGGGCGTCTCGATGAACCCGAACGGATTGACCCGGCCGAAGGTGGCCAGCGAACCGATCAGACCGATGTTCGGCCCTTCCGGCGTCTCGATCGGGCACATCCGGCCGTAGTGCGAAGGGTGGACGTCACGAACCTCGACGCCCGCACGCTCCCTGGAGAGACCACCCGGCCCCAGTGCCGAGAGCCTGCGCTTGTGCGTCAGGCCGGCCAGGGGGTTGGTCTGGTCCATGAACTGGGAGAGCTGCGAGGTGCCGAAGAACTCCTTGATCGCGGCGACGACCGGGCGAATGTTGATCAGTGTCTGCGGTGTGATCGCCTCGACGTCCTGGGTCGTCATGCGCTCGCGGACGACGCGTTCCATCCGGGAGAGGCCGACCCGCACCTGGTTCTGGATCAGCTCGCCCACGGTGCGCAGCCTGCGGTTACCGAAGTGATCGATGTCGTCGAGCTCGACCGGGACGTCGTTGTCCTCGGAGCCCATCGAGTTCTCGCCCGCGTGCAGCCGGACCAGGTACTCGATGGTGGTGGCGATGTCGTCGTGCGTGAGCACGCCCGAGGTGAACGGCAGGTCGATGCCGAGCTTCTTGTTGACCTTGTAGCGGCCGACGCGGGCGAGGTCGTAACGCTTCTCCTTGAAGAAGAGGTTCTCCAGCAGCGTCTGCGCGCTCTCCTTCGTCGGCGGCTCGCCGGGGCGCAGTTTGCGGTAGATGTCCAGCAGGGCCTCGTCCTGGCCCGAGGTGTGGTCCTTCTCCAGGGTCGACAGCATCGTCTCGGAGAAGCCGAACCGCTCGCGGATACCCTCGGCGGTCCATCCCAGCGCCTTGAGCAGGACGGTGACCGGCTGCCTGCGCTTGCGGTCGATCCGCACACCGACGGTGTCGCGCTTGTCGACGTCGAACTCCAGCCAGGCACCCCTGCTCGGGATGATCTTCGCGCTGTAGACGTCCTTGTCGGTCGACTTGTCGACGGTCTGGTCGAAGTAAACGCCGGGCGACCGGACCAGCTGCGAGACCACGACACGCTCGGTGCCGTTGATGATGAAGGTGCCCTTGTCGCTCATCACGGGGAAGTCCCCCATGAAGACGGTCTGGCTCTTGATCTCGCCCGTCGTCTGGTTTATGAACTCCGCCGTGACGAACAGCGGAGCCGCGTAGGTCATGTCCTTGTCCTTGCACTCCTCGATGGAGGCCTTGACCTCATCGAACCGCGGGTCGGAAAAGGACAGCGACATGGAGCCCGAGAAGTCCTCGATCGGGGAGATCTCGTTGAGGACCTCTCCCAGACCACCAACGGGCATTTCCTCGCCGGCATCGACCCGGCGCTGGAACCAGGCCTCGTCACCGACGAGCCATTCGAAGGATTGGACCTGCAGATCGAGCAGGTCTGGTACTTCCAGCGGCTCACGGATCTTCTCGAATGAGACCCGCCTGGGGGCCCCAGGGATCCCCCTCGTGAAGTTGGAAGCTGCAGAGACCTTGGTCGCGCGGGAGACTGCCAAGATGCGTCCTTCCGGGACTCTGAACTGGCTGCAACCGCTTCCGGAGCGTTGGGTGTAAGTGTCCGGATAGCACGGCTGTCAAGGGTGCAATGGCGCCCGCAATCCGGAAAACCCCAGCGCAGGGGTCCATTACTGAGTCCTCAGGCCAGGGAACGGAGAATGCGGGCAGCGCAACGTAGCAGTCTAGCGCGCGTGTCGCCCGCTGTCGAGAGGGGGCCAGTACTGGCCGCCCCGATGATCACCGCATCACCCGCTGGTTCATCTCCTGCGTCGTCCGCTCCGGCGTCTGCCGGGAACAAGCGTGACCTCCCGGAGGCCGTGAGTCAAGAGCTCCACACCGCATCACTCTCCCGACGGAAAACAGGATCACTCGATGTGGTTAGGAACCACTCCGTGCGCTGCTGCTGTCACGGTACGCCGCGATCGGAGTCACATCGTCCGCGCCTCCACCTTTCGACGAGTGGCGACCACGAGGCCCACTCGGGACGCGCGCTCGGGACGCGCGAGGTGTCCGCCGCCCTACCGGACCCGCCTCCCGACGGCGCTCGAACACCGGAAAAACGTTGCGTATTCCCACAGTGCGGACAATCGACGCGAATTTTTGACCGATACCCCGGCGAAGCCGCACGGGACGCTCGTATCGTCTGCAGCGAGCAGCGGGCATGGCACGATCGAGATGTGACCGTGCGGAATCATGATCCTACTCTATGGACGCTGCCGGCCTCCAGGAGCCGGCCCCGGTTTCGCACCGGCGGTGACACGGGAGAACAGGATGGACAACAAGGTGAACCAGCAGGACCGAACCCCCCGGGACGACCGGACCGAACGTCCGACGCCGGAACAGGGGGCGAGCGGCACCGGAAACAGCTGGTTCACCAACGAGGCGGACGAGCCCCCATCATCCGAGCAGCCGGGACAGCGAGAACCGGAGCAGCGAGAGCCGCGGCAGCAACAGCCACAACAGCAGCAGGGCACGGCCGCCCCCCATCCGGCAGCCGCTCATTCGACAGCCACCCATTCGGCAGCCGCTCGTGCCGCCGCCCCCCGTTCGACGGAGCAGGACGCCGAACAGCGATACGCGGACGCGCTCGCCGCGCTCAACCGGATGATGAGCACCTTCGACTTCAAGGAACTGTCCTGGGTCACCGAGGTGCTGCGCGCCACGGCCGGAGCACTGCCGGAGCAGGACCCCTCTCGTCCCGGGGTACTCAACAATCTGGGAAGCGCCGCCCAGCTCGCGCACCTCGCCTCCGGTGATCTCGCGCACCTGGAGGACGCGGTGACCTATTACCGCTCCGCCGCGGAGGCGGCGAGCAGCGACGATCCGGACGTGGTCCTCTACCTGAGCAACCTGGCACTGGCACTGACCGACTGCGCCGGCCGCAAGGGCTCGGCCGAGCAGGCCGTCGAGGCGGTCGACGTCGCCCGGCTCGGGGTCGAGCGCACCGGCACGGCCGGGGCGGGGGGCACGGACTCCGACTCGGCGGACCTGCCGCGCCATCGGGACACCGCGCTGATCAGGTTGGGAAACGCGCTGAAACTGCACGCCAGGCTCGCGGCCGACAACGACTCGGACGACGAGTCGATCGAGGTCTTCCAGGCCGCGCTGCGGGAGTCGAGCGGCCAGGACGGTGCGCAACGTCCCGAGGGCCCGGACCTGATGATCAGCCTCGGCTCGGCACTGCTGCGCAGACACGAGCGAACCACCGATCCGAACGACCTCGACGAGGGGATCAAGTACCTGCGCACCGGCGTGGGGATGCTCCCGGACGGACAGCACCGCCGTTGGATGCTGCTGCGGTTCGCGGAGGCGCTGCGATTGCGCTACCGCCAGCGGGGGGACCTGACCGATCTGCAATCGGCGATCAACGAGCTGTTCGGGGTGCTCGACGACCTGGAGTCGGGCAACCCGGTGCTGGGCAAACTGATCTGGAACCTCACCTCGGCGACGGTGGAGCACCTGGACAGCAGCGGCGAGTCCGGCAATCTCTACCGCGCGTTGAAAACGATCAGCCCGGTGATGCGCAACCTGGCCACCGACGATCCGAACCGGGCCGTGGCGCTGGCGAGCTACGGAGCGCTGGCCCGCAGGCACTACATGCACGCGGGCAACACCGCGGCGCTGGACACCGCCGTGGCCGCGGGTGAGGCGGCGCTGGATGCCGAGACCACGGCGCCCAAGCGCTGCGCGGTCCTCAACTCGCTGGCCTCCACACTGATCACGCGGTTCGAGCGGGCGGGCCAGCAGTCCGACCTGGATCGCGCCCACGCCGCCGCCAGTGAGGCGCTGCAGGACTCCGAACAGCGCACCGCGCCGCAGTACACCGCCTACGCGCAGCTGGGTGTGGTGTCCACGCACCAGCACCGGCTGAACTCGCGCAACGACGAGTTGGAAACGGCGATCGAGATGTTCGACAGGGCGCTGATCGCCATGCCGGACTCGGCACCGGAACGCGTCACGGTCGCCACCCATCTCGGCCGCGCGCTGCAGACCCTGCACCGCCGCACCGGCAGGCGGAAGCTGTACCGGTGGGCTCGCAGAACGCTGACCGAGGCGGCCACACTGCCGACCGGCCCGGCCGATCAGCGCCTCAAGGCCGCCAACCTGTGCGGCAGGCTCGCGGCGCAGGCGCACCGCTGGTCCGAGGCACTCGAATCGTTCACGCTGGCCGTCGAGCTGCTTCCGCTGGTCACACAGGGCAAGCGCGCGGTGGCGACCCCGACGGTGCAGCGCCGCTGGGCCCATGTGACCGCCGACGCGGCGGCCTGCGCGATCGAGGTGGGCAAACCGGAGCGGGCCGTGGAGCTGCTGGAGCACGGGCGTGCGGCGCTGCTTTCCGAGCTGATGCCCGCGGGCAGCGAGCTCGGGCAACTCAACCTGACCCATCCGGATCTGGCCACCGACGCGGTGCGGCTGCGCAGGCTGCTGGACCGCCACCCCGAGGAGCCGATCCTCGGCGGGGTGGACGTCATCGACGACGTGCGGCGCAGGCGCTGGCTGGCGGACACCTGGGACGAGTTGCTCGACGAGATCCGGAACGAGTCCGGCGGTGATCGGATGCGGCCGTGGTCCTTCGACACCCTGGCAACGGCCGCCGACGAGGGCGCGGTCGTGCTGATCAACCTGAGCGAGTTCCGTTCGGACGCGGTGATCGTCTTCGGTGGTCGTGCCCTGGTGGTCCGGCTGCCCGGTGTGACACCGGAGCTGGCCGAGGAGCACGCTGCCTCCGCGCTGAACGCGGCGCAGCAGGCACAGCGCACGGCCGACACCGAACGCACCCTCGGTATGACGCTGGACTGGCTGTGGCAGCACGTCACACGCCCGGTGCTGGAGCGGATGGGATACACCCGCACACCGCCCCAGGGAGCGCGGTGGCCCAGGCTGTGGTGGAGCACGCAGGGTGCCGCGGCCTTCCTCCCGCTGCACGCGGCGACCTCGACCGGCGGGGACAGCGCGTTGGACCGCGTGGTGTCCTCGCACACGCCGGGACTGCGCGTGCTGCTGACTACCAAGCGGCGGCGGGAGCGGACCGGTGCCGACACGGCGCTGATCGCGGGCCCCTCCGACGAGCGGACTCCCGACCAACCGGGCAGGATCCCGGCACGGCACTGGTCCTCGGCGACCGCCATGTCGGAGCGCGACCACACCGCCGACGACGTGTTCGCCGCGTTCGGGCACCACCAGCTGATCCACGTCTGCGAACCGAGCACGCAGCACGCCGCCCAACCCGCCGCCGGACTGGTGCTGGACCGGGAGGACCGCGCCAGGTCGCTGAACCTGCTCGACATCGGGCAGCGGGACTTCGGGGACGCGAAGTTCCTCTGCCTGGCCAGGTGCAGGACGAAGGACGCCCCGTCGGCGGCGGCGCTGACGATGGCGGGGGCGTTCGCCTTCATCGGATTCGCGCACGTGATCAGCACGCTGTGGGCGATGCACCGGGGTCCGGCGGAGGACGTGCTGGCGGCGCTGTACGCGGAGCTGGCGCGCGACGGCGAGTTCCGGGCCGAGTTCTCCGCGGGAGTGCTGCACGCGACCACGCGCCGACTGCGGCGGCGCTACCCGGAGGCACCGACGCTGTGGGCCGGTTACACCCACGTGGGGGTCTGAACATCGGTTCGGCGGAGCGGTCGGCGGCGTCGATTTCTCGCGAGATCGCCGTGCAGGTAGGGCCGCGCACGTGGCTGCCGCGCACGCGAGTACCGGGAGTGCGCCCCACCGCCGCCCGGCAGTGGTGAGGTGTGCCGGCCGAGCGGCCCCGGTCGACCCCGTAACGGGTACCGCCACGGGAAGACCGCACCTACGGGTGCGGCCGAGGCCGTGTAGCAATACGACGGCTCAGGAACGCTTCTACACGTTTCCTGAACGGTGTCAGAGCTGGGTCGTTCAGAGCTGGGTCATGCTGCTGATCTTCCACTGGTCACCGCGTTTCACCGCGATGACGTTGAGCTGTGCCGGGTAGACACCGCCTTCACCGCTCTCGGTGCGGGTGGCGTTCTGGTTGACGAACAGCAGCACCTCGGCGCGTCCGTCCCGCAACATCGTCACCCCGGAGTCGGCGACGGTGGTGGTCAGCACCATCTTCTGTTCGGGGGCCTGCTCGCGCACCGTTCGGAACATCTTGTCGTACTGCTCGACCGAATCGCCGACCAGAACGTTGCCAGCCGCCTGCTCGGTTTTGTCCATATTGGAGTAGTCGAAGGAGAAGATCTTCTCCACGGCCTTGCCGACCTGGCCCTTCACCTCGCTGGTCGCCGACTCGTCCACCAGGGCCCGGTTGGCTGCCGCGCCCCCGTGCCGCAGCGTGTGAGCGGAGTACTGGAACCAGCAGGCCAGCCCGGCGAATCCCACGGTCAGCGCCAGCAGCACGGCCGTGAGCACCTTCCGGTTGCTCCGCGCCGAACCGCTCCCGGCGGTCGCGCCGGAACCACGGTCCGAGCCGTCCGGGTCGGTGTCGCCCGAGTCCGAGCCCTCGGAGTCCGAGCTCTCGGGGGTCGAACCGTCCGAATCAGAACTACCCGAGTCAGGACCGTCCGAATCAGGGCCGTCCGAGAGGTCCTCCCCCTCGTGTCCGGGGAGCGACTCGTGTCGCCGTTCGGCCGTGTCGTCGGTCGCGACCGAGGCAGCCACCGATCCGGTCTCCGACGCGGTGTTCGTTCCCTCCTCCTCGGGTAAGCCCCCGCTCTCCTCGGGTAACTCCGTGCTCCTCTCCGGCGCGCCGCCCCCGGCGGAGGTCATCGATGGCGCGGACTCGACCGGAGCCGCACCGCCCGCACCGGTGGCGGTGGGCTCGTCCACCGAAACCTCGCCGGACGAGTCGACTGGCGAATCACCGGAGGAATCGGCGGGCGAGTCGGCGGCGACATCACCGGTGACCTCGGGGTTTCGGGCGTCGCCACCGGTCGCGGCACGGTTGCGCGCACCGGCCACGCGCGGCTTGCGCACGGCGGAACCGCCTCGGCCGCGGCCGGTGGGACGGCGAGAGTTGCTCACGGGTGTTCTCCTTGCACGAAAACTGCGTTACCGGCCGGTCTCGTGGCGGCCGTGACGGATCGATGTCGAGCGGTCCCGAGCGACACCGCTCACCCCGCGCTCGGGGTCATCCGGTTCAGCTTCCACTGCCCGTCGGTCCTGGTGAGTTCGGCCCTGACCCGCCAACGGCTGGTGGTCGGCTTGCCACCGTCCTCGGTCTTGGTGATCTTGTAACTGGCGATCAGCCGGGCCTTGCCCTGCCGCGTGTTCAACTCGGTCAGGGCCGAGGCCAGGATCTCGGCCTCGGTGACCGACTTGGCCTTGGTCACCTGCTCGACACGCTGCTCCCGGCTGCCCTCGAGCACCTCACGCAGCGGCCCGGTGGTCCCGTCGATCGCGCGCCGCATGTCCTGCTTCACCCTGCGGTGGTCGATCGAGTTGAAATTGATCACCGCCTGTTTTCCGACACGCGACACGCGATCCCGGGTGACCGCCAGCTCCACGTCGGAGTCGTTGGCCGCGAGCGCCCAGGAAACCCCGAATCCACCCGCCGAGAGCACGCTCGCGACGAGCAGCACCACCGCCACCGGCACCATCCGCCAGCGGCGGGGCCGCAGCAGTGCCGAGACCGCCGATCTCATAAGAGTCCCTTCCCGAACGAGTGCGGAACCGGCGCGGTGTCCCGATCGCCGACCGGGGCACCGCGCCCATCCGCTGTTTCGCACCGTCGCTGTTTCGCGCTGTCGCTCCGGTGTCGTCGTCAGTTACCAGGCGCGTTGTGAGATCCGCGTACAGCGGTGGGGCTTCCCTCCGGAACATCGCAACGCGCGTCGGTGTTCAGCGGTACCGCGCCGAGCTCGTTGCCCGCGCGGCGCTCGGTGCTCTCGTACACGCAGGGCACCGGGTCGAAGATGTTGAGCGCCAGCCCGAAGTGCGCGGAGCCGTCCCCGGGAGCGACGGTGAAACCACCGGCGCTGACCGCCGGGTAGGTCACGAACAGCTGCTCCAACCCGGCGCTGTTGTCCGAGAGCGCCCTGGCGGTGGGGATACCGTTGGCCAACAGCGAGGAGAGCGCGGGACCGGTGGTGCGCAGCACCCCGCTGACCTGCTGGGCGGCTTCCGGTGCGCGGTCCAGCACCGCACGGATGTCGCCGTCGGACTTCTCCAGCTGTCGCGACACCAGCCGCAGGTCCTCGCTGAACGACCTGATGGCCGAGGACTGGTCGTTCTGCGTCTCCAGCACCGTGGCCGCGTCGGAGAGCAGCCGCTTGGTCTGGGGCAGGTGGCGCTGCGCCTCGGCGGTGAACTCGTCCGTGGTGTCCAGGATGCGTTGCAGGTTCCCGCCGTTTCCCTCGAAAGCGGTTCCCAGCTCGTCGACGACGGTGCGCAACGAGTCCTCGGGCACCGACTCGACGAAGGAGTCCAGATCGGTGAGCAGCTCCTCGACGGGCAGCGGGGTCTCGGTGTTCCGTTCGCGGATCACCGAGCCGTCGTGCAGGTAGGGGCCGTCGGAGTTCTTCGGCAGCAGGTCCACGTACTGCTCACCGACCACCGAGCGGTTCGCCACGACCGCCCGCACGTCGGTGGGGATCCGCGGCGCGGCGGGCTCGATGTCCAGCGGAACCCGCACGCCCTCCGGGGTGAGTTCGAGTTCGCCGACCCGCCCTACCTGCACTCCCCGGTAGGTGACCTCGGCGTTGGGGAAGATTCCGCCGGAGTCGGCCAGCTGGACGGTCACCACGTAACCGCGCGGTCCGAACAGCCGATCCAGTCCCGCGTACCTGGCTCCGGCGTAGCTGACCCCGACCAGCGCCACGACGAGGAAGGCCGCGATCTGCACACGTACCTTGCGGGTGAGCATCAGTCACCTCCGAACAGGAAGTCGAGGAAACCGCCGTCGTCCTCTCCCGAGGAGTCGTCCCGCTCGGTGGAGGGTTCCGTGGGTTCGGGCGAATCGGCCGTGCTCGGCTGTCCGCCCTGCCCGCTGCCCTGTTCGGCGGACCCCGAGGACCGGTCCGAGGATCCGGAGGAGCCCGAGGCCAGCGGCAGCGGCATGTCGGGAAGCTGGGAGCCGCTCGATTCGCCGGGCAGATCGAGCAGCGGTTGTCTGCTGCGTCCGAGGTTCTCCGCGATACGCGAGATGTTGAGGTCGACGTCCATGTACAGATTGGTGTAGTCGCCCTTGATCCCCTCCACGGCGGCGTCGGTGAAGGGGTAGGTGAACAGGATCTGCAACGACTTCGGCAGGTCCGAACCGGCAGCGGCGAGGTTGCGCAGCACCGGTTGCAGCTCGCGCAGGTTGTGCAGGATGTCCTGCCTGGTCTTGTCGATCACGTCGGTGGCGACGCCGGAGAGCTTGTCCAGCGACTCCAGCATGGTCACCAGTTGCTGCCGCTGCCGGTTCAGCACCTTCAGGCCGGGTTCGAGGTCCCGCAGGGCGGACTCGATGTTGCCGCGCTGTTCGCGAAGCGTGGCGCTGAGCCGGTTGACGCTGTCCAGCGCGGCGGTGATGTCGTCCTTGCTCTCGTCCAGCTCGCCGACCAGCTGGTCCATGTTGGACAGCAGGTCGCGGACCTGGGACTCACGACCGTCCAGGGCCTTGTTGAGTTCCTCGGCGATGTTCTGGATCTGGGCGATACCACCGCCGTTGAGCAGCATGGAGAGCGCGCCGAGCACTTCCTCGACCTCGGGGCCGCGCCCGGTCCGCCCGTTGGGGATCACGTCCCCCTCGCCGAGTTCGCCCTTCGGCTCCTCGGATTCCGGCGGTTGGTACAGCTCCACGTACTTCTCGCCCAGCAGGCTGGACTGTTCGATCTTGGCGAGCGCGTTGCCCGGCAGGTCCACCTTGTCGTGGACGGTCATGGTCACCTCGGCCCGCCAGGAGTCCGCGAGGAGTTCGACGTCCGAGACCCGGCCGACCGGCACGTCGTTGACCCGGACACCGGCGTTGGGCACCAGATCGGTGACGTCGTCGAACCGCGCCTTGACGGTGTAGGGGTCGTCCCCCACGTCGGCCCCGCCGGGCAGTGGCAGGCTGTGCACCCCGTTGAAGTCGCCGAGTCCGCAGCCGCTGGTGACCAGCAGGGTGGTCAGCAGCGCCAGCGAGACCCGACGCAGCGGCCGGAACCGCGCGGTGGTGGTTCGAGTGGTGGCGGTCCGAGTGATGGCGGTCCGAGCGTCAGCGGGGTCGGACGGTGTGTGCGGCGTGGACATCACTGTCCTTTCGATCCGGACCCTTGCGAGCCCTGGAAGAGCTCGTCGCTGCTGCGGCGCAGCGGCAGCGGCAGGTCTGGCTTGCCGCCCTGCTGCAGCTTGGCGATGGTCTCCGTCGGGTCGAGCAGTTCACCGCCGTCGCCCAGGAAGGAGCTCACCGACTCGCAGCCGTCGCGCAGCCCCGACGGCACGTTCGTCAGCGAGCCCTGCTGGCTCTCCGGCCTGATCTGCTTGAACAGCTTGCACAGCAGCACCAGCGGGGGCTGCCGCAGCTCATTGAGATTGGCCCTGGTGTCCAGCGTCCCGGAAGCGGCGTTGTAGGAGTTCTGCAGGTTGCCCAGCGCCAGGGGCGCGTCGGTCAGCGTCTCGCGCAGCGCCTTGTTCTGCTCGGCCAGCACCTCGGCGACCGAGTTGAGCTGCTCGACGTTGCTGCGCAGCTTCTCGCGGTTGTCCCGCACGAACTTCTCGATCTTGTCCAGCGCCAGGGCGAGTTCGGACAGCGCCGTGTCGAGGTCGTCGCGCTGCGAGGCGAGCAGCTGGTTGATGTCGCGCATCTGGCTGTTGAAGTCGCGGACCTGCTCGTCGTTCTCGGCGAGGTTGGAGGTGATGCGCTGCAACTGGTCCACTGTGGAGAACAGGTCCTCGCTGCTGCCGGACAGCGTGCTGCCCGCCTCGCCGAGGTCGCGCAGGGTGCGGGAGATCAGCTCCCCGTTGCCCTCCAGGGTTTCCGCGCTGGTGCGCAGCAGCCTGCTCAGTTCGCCGTTGGAGTTGGCGCCCTCCGGCCCGAGCGCGGTGGAGAGTTCGTTGAGACTCCGGTAGACCTCGTCGATCTCCACCGGCGTCACGGTGCGCTCGTTGGGGATGGTCGCCCCGGCGGCCAGCTTCGGACCGCCGTCGTAGACCGGGGTCAGCTGCACGAACCTGCCGCTGACCACACTGGGCGAGATCACCGCCGCTCCCGCGTCGGCGGGAACCTCCAGCGAGCGGCGCACGCTCAGCTCCACCCGGACCCGGTTCGGTTGCGGTGTCACGGTGTCGATGCTTCCCACCTGGACACCGAGCACACGCACCTCACCGCCCTCGTAGAGGCCGACGGCGTTGTCGAAGTAGGCGACGATGCGGCGCTGGTCCACACCGTAGAACACCCACCACACGGTCGCGGTGACCAGCAGCGCGAGCACGCTTCCCAGCGCCAGCGTCCTGGTCAGGGGAGGTTTGCCGAGTCGGTTCATGGCAGGCAGCCCTCCTGGTTGATCGGGCCGACCGCGGGTGGCAACAGCCCGCAGAGGTAGACGTCGAACCAGCGGCCGTTGCCGAGCACGTTGGAGAACAGCCGGGTGAACGGCGCCATGCGCTCGATGCTCTTGCCGAGGTTCTCCTGGTTGCGCTGCAGCAGCTCGGTCACCTCGTCCAGCTGCCGCAGCGCGGGCCCCAGCTGCGCCGAGTTCTCCTCGACCAGGCCGGTGATCTGGCGGGACAGCTTCGTGACCCCGTCCAGCAGTGACTTGATCGCGTCCCTGCGCTGCCGCAGTTCCGCGAGCAGCCGGTTGCCGTCCCGCAGCAGTTTCTCGATCTCGGTGTTGCGCTCGGCGACGGTGGTGGCCACCTTGTTCGTCTTGTCCAGCAGCTCCTTGAGCTGGCGGTCCCGCTCGGAGATGGTGTTGGACAGTCGGGACAGCCCCTGCAACGTGCCGCGCATCTCCTCCGAGGTTCCGGAGAGGGTGTTCGACAGGGTGCGGAAGCTCTTGGCCAGCTGCGTGGTGTCGACCTTGTCGACGGTCTCGGACAGCTGGCTGAAGGTCTCGATGACGTCGTAGGGCGACATGGTGCGCCGCAGCGGGATGGGGTCGGAAGTGGACTGGCGGTTCTCACCCTTGGTGTCGAGGGCGAGGTACTTCTTGCCGAGCAGGGTTCCCACCTTGATCGCGGCCACGGTGCCGTCGCCCACCCAGGCGTCCCGCACGTCGAAGGTGACCTTGACGTGGGCGTTGTCCAGCTCCACACCGGTGACCGATCCGACCTTCACCCCGGCCACGCGCACGGTGTCGCCCTCGGTGAGGCCGCCCGCCTCGCTGAAGTTGGCGGTGTAGGTGGTGCCGGAGACGAACGGCAGGCTCTTGTAGTTCATCGCCAGCAGGAATCCCAGTGCCAGCACCAGCAGTCCGGCGATGCCGATCTTGATCGGGTCGCGTTTCCGGAAGGACTTCATGGGCGACACCTCGGCTGGGTAACCGGCATCAGCGGCAGCGGTATGTCGGTCTCCCCCACACCGACCGTGCCGGAGACCTCGCAGACGTAGAAGTTGAACCAGGAGCCGTAGCTCGCGGTCCTGCTGATGGTGTTGAGCTTTTCGGGCATGTCGCGCAGGAAGTCGCGCACGTCCGTCTTGTTCTCGTTGAGGTTGGCCGAGACCTCGCGGAGCCCGGCGATGTCCTGCTGCAGCGGTGGTCTCGCCTGCTCGACCAACCCGGCGGTGGTGTTGGTCAGCTCGTCCATCGCGGTGATGGCGCCGCCCACGGAACCGCGGTCGGAGGACAGGCCGGAGACGAACTCCTGCAGCTGGGACACCAGCCCGGAAAGCTGGTCACGACGGTCGTTGACCGTGGTCAGCACCTTGTTGAGGTTGTCGATGACCTGGCCGATGACCTTGTCCTTCTCGGCGATGGTCTTGGTCAGCGAGGCGGTGTGGGTAAGCAGGCTCTTCACGGTGCCCGCCTCGCCCTGCAGCACCTGGATGATCTCGAAGGAGAGCTTGTTGACCTGCTTCGGTGACAGCGCCTGGAACAGCGGCTGGAAACCACCGAGCAGCGCGTTGAGGTCCAGCGGTGGCTGGGTGCGTTCCAGCGGGATGGTCGAGCCCGCCGACAGGTAGTCGTCCACCTCACCCGCGCCCTGCCGCAGTGACACGTAGCGCTCCCCGATCAGGTTGCGCCACTTCACCGCGGCACGGGTCGACTTCGGCAGTCGCTGTTCGGAGACGGTGAAGTTCACTTCGGCCGTACCGTGGTCGACCAGCCCGATGCTTTCCACCTGGCCGACCTTCACCCCGGAGACGCGCACGTCGTCACCGGCTTTCAGCCCGGTGACGTCGGTGAACAGCGCGGTGTAGGACTTCGAGTCGCGCAGCCCCTGGTTGGCGATGGTCAGGATCAGCGCTCCGGTGGCGAGCACGGTGACCAGCACGAAGATCGTGAACTTGACCAGCGGGCCGGTGATGGAACGTCCGCTCATTCGTAGCTCACCTCGCTTCCGCGCAGCAGCGGCCCCACGAGCAGCGAACTCCATCCGGGAACCCGCTCGGGGGAAACGTTCATCGTCGGGGCGAGCACGGTGGAGACGAACTCGCGTTCGGCCGGGGAGTTCACCAGTTCGCTGCCGGTGGTGGCCGACTGCGGCGAGGTGCTCGCCGCCGAATCGTCGCCCCCGCTGCCCGAGGAATCGTCGCCCCCTCCGCCCGAGGAATCGCCGCCCGGGGAATCACTCGCCGGGGAGTCGGCCCCCTCACCGCCGGGCAGGTAGTCCTCGATGCCCGAGGGCGGGTTGAGACCGCCGTTGGAGGTCTTGGCCGGCGGTGGCTTGTAGGAGCCGTCCTTGACGGGGCCGTCCGGCGGGTACTGCGGGAAGGGAGTGGGCGCGTTCTCGAAGTTGTAGCAGCGGGGACCGCGCTTGTCCCGAAAGGCCGGCTCGTCCCTGCCCGGGACGTACTTGCCCCGGTCGGAGGTGATCTCCAACGTGATGTGCAGCCCCGGTTCGTCGGTGCCCTTGCCGAAGGCCCGGTCGATGCGGGGGATGAACTCGGCCATGTCGTCGAGGAAGCACCGGTACTCCGGCGCGTACTTGGCCAGCACGTCCATCGTGGGCCGTGCCGAGGAGTTGAGCCGGATCAGGTTGTCGCGGTTCTCGGCCAGGAACCCGCGCAGATCGTCGGAGGTCCTGGTGGTCTGCCGGGTCAGCACGCGCAGCTGCTCGCGTTGTTCCACCAGCGTCCTGGACGTGGTGGTCAGGTTGTCCAGCGCGTTGAGCGCGTCCGGTGCCGCCTGTTCGTATGTGCGGGCGAAACCGACGACCTCGCGGAGGTTGCGCTTGAGGTCGGGAACCGACGGGTTGATCCCCTCCAGGTAGGTGTTCAACCGCGTGAGGGTGCGGCCGATGTCCTCGCCGCGCCCGTCCAGCGCGGTGCTCAGCGCGTTGAGGGTGGCCGACAGCTCGGAGGGTTGAACCGCGCGCAGCACCTCCAGCGTGTCGGAGAGCACGTTCTGCAGTTCCACCGAGGTCTCGGTGCGGTCCTGGGTGATCACGTCCCCTTCGGACAGATGCGTGCCCGCGGGCCGATCGGGGATCCGCAACGAGACGTAGCGGGAACCGAACAGCGACTTCGGCAGCAGCCGGGCGGTGACGTTGGACGGGATGCTGCCGACCTTGTCCGGCTCCAGGGCGAGCCGCAACGTCGCGCCGTCACCCGCCGCACTCACCTCGCGCACCTTGCCGACCAGCATCCCGCGCACCTTCACGTCGGAGCGGGGGCGCAGCTGGTTTCCGGCGGACGCGGCGCGCAGCTGCACCTCGACCACGGGTTTGAAGGCCTTCTGGTATATCGCCACGGTCAGGCTGACGAACAGCACCATGCTCATCAGCAGCGCCAGGCCCATCAGGCGCCGCTTGACCGGTCCGGGTCCGCGCCTGCTCATCCGGCGATCCGAACCGTGGTCGTCGAGCCCCAGATCGCGAGGCTGAGCAGCAGGTCGAGCACCGCCGTTGACACGATCGCGGTACGCACGGCGCGGCCGACGGCGATTCCCACCCCGGCGGGACCGCCGCTGGCGCGGTAACCGAAGTAGCAGTGCGTCATGATCACCACCACGCTGAATACGAGCACTTTGCCGAAGGACCACAGCACGTCCTGCGGCGGAAGGAACAGGTTGAAGTACTTGTCGTAGGTACCGGGTGGCTGGCCGTAGACGAAGATCGTGACCGCGCGGGAGGCGAGGTAGGAGGTCAGCAGCCCCAGCACGTACAGCGGGATCACCGCCACGAAACCGGCGGTCACCCGCGTGCTGACCAGGTAGGGGAGGCTGGGTATGCCCATCACCTCCAGCGCGTCGATCTCGTCGGAGATGCGCATGGCGCCGAGTTGGGCGGTGAATCCGGAGCCGACGGTGGCCGACAGCGCCAGCCCGGCGACCAGCGGCGCGATCTCACGAGTGTTGAAGTAGGCCGAGACGAAGCCGGAGAACGCCGCGGTGCCGAGCTGGTTCAGCGCGGCGTAGCCCTGCAGCCCGACCACGACACCGGTGAACATGGTCAGGCCGATCATCACGCCGACCGTGCCGCCGATCACCGCGAGCGCGCCGCTGCCGAAGCTGACCTCGGCCAGCAGCCGCAGGACTTCCCTGGAGTAGCGAACGATCGCCTTGGGCAACCACACCAGCACCCGCAGGTAGAACGACATCTGGTCGCCCAGGCCGTCCAGGGTCCGGAGTGGACGCCGCGCCACTTCGAGCGCGCGCCGGGAGATAGTGGTCATTCCCTCACAACCTCTGTGCCGGGAAGATCTGCAGGTAGAGCAGCGTGACGATGAAGTTCACGGCGAACAGCAGCAGGAACGTCACGACCACCGACTGGTTGACGGCCTCGCCGACCCCCTTCGGTCCCGGTGGCGGGTTGAGACCGCGGTGGGCGGCCACCACGCCCGCGATGAAACCGAAGATCAGTGCCTTGAACTCGCCCACCCAGATGTCGGACAGCCGCGCCAGCGAGCCGAAACTCGCCATGTAGGCGCCGGGCGTGCCGCCCTGCATGATCACGTTGAAGAAGTAGCCGCCGAGCACGCCGACCACGCTGACCATGCCGTTGAGCAGCACCGCCACCAGCATCGCCGAGAGCACCCTGGGCACGACCAGCCGCTGCACCGGCGAGACACCGAGCACCTCCATCGCGTCGATCTCGTCGCGGATCTTGCGGGAACCGAGGTCGGCGCAGATAGCCGAACCGCCCGCACCCGAGATGAGCAGCGCGGTGACGATGGGGCTGGCCTGCTGGATGATGGCCAGCACGCTCGCGGCGCCGGTGAAGGCCTGCGCGCCGAGCTGCTGGGTCAGCGAGCCGAGCTGCAGCGCGATCACGGCGCCGAACGGGATCGCCACCAGCGCGGTGGGCATGATCGTGACACCGGCGATGAACCAGCACTGCTGGATGAACTCGCGCAGCTGGAACGGGCGCCTGGGCATCAGGCGGATCACATCGAGGCCGAGCGCGAACAACCTGCCGGTCTCGCGCAGTGCCCCGGTGCCCGGAATCTTGGTTCGGGTCGGAGCGCTCACCGCTCACCCCGCTTACGCCAGAAGCGGCGGCGTTTGCGTCCGCCGGAGGCGGCGGGCTCGGCCGAACCGACCGGCTGCGGCTGCTCCGGGGGTTGTTGTTCCGGAGCCCGCTGTTCGGGGGCGCGCTGTTCCGGTGCACGGCGCGGATGCGGCGTGGGCCGGGGCTGCGGCGAACCGGAGCTCGACGGGACCTGCTCGGCGGACGGAGGGACGTCCTGCCGCGGGGTCTCCTGCCGCGGGGCCTCCTGCTGGAAGGCGTCCGTGTTCGGGGTGTCCGTCCCCTCGTGGGGAAGTCGCGCCACCCGCTCGGTGGGGAGTTCTCCCGCGAATCCGGCCTCGTCGGAGAGCCGCACCGTGTCTCCGCTGTCGGCGCTCCACCGCTCGGCACCGAGGTCGACCGGGCCGGTGGGAGCGTCCCCGGCCAGGCCGTAGCGGGCGCGTTCGGACTCGGAGAGGCTGTTGATCACGGCCTGCCGCGCCCCCGGTTCGAGCGAGTCGAGATCGGCCATGACCCGGTCCTGCCTGCGCCGCACCGCGACCCGCTCGGGAACTCCCGGCGAGATGCCCAGCTGCGGAATGATCTCGGGAACGCCCTGGTCCTCGCCGAGTTCGGCGAGTTCCGCGGCGGTCTGCCCGGAGTCCTTCTCCTCGCTCATCCCGATGGGACCGGCCCTGCGGCCGTTGAGGAACTGCTCCACGGCGGGCTCGGTGGAGGTCAGCAGCAGCTCCCTCGGCCCGAACATGGCGAGGTGGCGGCGGTAGAGCATCCCGATGTTGTCCGGGACGGTGCGGGCGGTGTTGATGTCGTGGGTGACGATCAGGAACGTCGCGTCGGTCTGCGCGTTGAGATCGACGATCAGCTGGTTGAGGTAGGCCGTGCGCACCGGGTCGAGCCCGGAGTCCGGCTCGTCGAACAGGATGATCTCCGGTTCGAGCACCAGGGCGCGGGCCAGTCCGGCGCGTTTCTTCATGCCGCCGGAGATCTCGCCCGGCAGCTTCTCCTCGGAGCCGACGAGACCGACCATCTCCATCTTCTCGCCCACGATGCGACGGACCTCGGTCTCGCCTTTCTTCGTGTGCTCCCGCAGCGGGAAGGCGATGTTGTCGTACAGGTTCATCGAGCCGAACAACGCGCCGTCCTGGAACAGCACGCCGAAGAGCTTGCGCACCTCGTAGAGCTGGCTCTCCGAGCAGTCGCAGACGTCCACCCCGTTGATGACGACCTTGCCGTGCTCCGGGTTGAGCAGACCGACCAGGGCCTTCAGAAACACCGACTTGCCGGTCCCGGAGGGACCCAGCAGCACGCTGATCTCGCCGGTGGGCAGCGTCAGCGTGACGTCGGACCAGATGTTCTGCGACCCGAAGGACTTGGAAAGTCCCTCGACGGCCACTTCGACACCCATCCGCACCTCCACGTCGCTCATCGGCACCCACGCCGGCATCGGCCCGGGTAGCGGGTCAGGTGGGGAACCTGACAGCTGTGACACGCTTAACGAGCGTTGAACGCGTCACACCGGTCAACGAGCCCGGTGCGGCTGGGTTACTCCGGAGTCGCGAACGGATTTCGGCAGATGGGAAGCGGTGGGGCTGTGACTCAGGCCGTGGGCTCCGCTTGCGGTTCGGCAAGGAGTCATCGGACCCGGTGGTTCGGCCGCACACCTCGACTCCCACGGGAGCGCGGGAACAAAAACCGCTCGACAGTCACAGCGAAAAAGTGACCGTCGAGCGGTTTTCACGAAAGATTTCAGCTCACGGTCTCAGGGGGACTGGGAGCCGGAACACAAACATTGTGACAGAAATCGCCGTGCCAGAGAGCATCGTCCTCGATGAACTGCTGTCCGTCGGAGAGCGAGACGAATACCCTTCCGTCGTCGCCGCGGCGGAACGTGATGATGTCGTCCCTGCCGTCGCCGTTGAAGTCACCGACGGCGGGAAGTTCACCGTCCGGCGCGAAGTAGTCGTGCCACCTGCTCCCGAAATTGAACGTGTCACCAGCGGAGAGCGCCACGTATGCTCCGCCTTCGGCATCGTTCATGAAGGTGACGATGTCGTCCTTGCCGTCACCGTTGAAGTCACCGACGGTCGGCCGCTCACCCTCCAACGAGAAGTAGTCGTGCCATTTCTGGTTGTCCTCGGTGAATCCACTTCCCGTGGAAAGGGAGACAAAGACGTCCTCGGGGTTGGTCGAATCACCCTGCAGAAATGTCACGAGGTCGTCCTTGCCGTCACCGTTGAAGTCGCCAACGGCGGGCCGCTCACCCTTCGGGGCGAAGTAACCGTGCCACACACCGTCCGATTCGAAACTGCTTCCGTTCGAAAGTCTGACGGTGGCACCACCGGAAGACTGGCCGTGGAACCGTACGATGTCGTCCTTGCCGTCACCGTTGAAGTCACCGACCCTGACACTGTCGAGAGCGCTGAGGGTTCCCCACGATTCGAAGCTCTCGAAGCCCGAACCGTTCGACAGTGCCACGTAGGTATGGGGAATCGGAACGTCGTCCGAGTTCGGAGTCGTCAGCGTTATCAGCAGATCGGATCGTCCGTCACCGTTGAAGTCACCGCTCATCCTGTCCTCGGCCTTGCCGATGAGTTCGGACGTGTTCTTGGTAGCACCTCCGAACGTACTTCCGTTCGAGTCCGAGGTGTAGACGTCCGTGGCGCCACCGGTGGTGAAGGCGGCGATGTCCTCGTAGCCGTCACCGTTGAAGTCGGTGCCGGCCTCGGTGGTCACGGTGGCCTGGACAGTGTTGGAGGCGGCGCCGTCCCCGGTGGGATAGACGGGCACCACGCGGTAGTGCCAGGTCTGTCCGGCCCGGAGCGCTTCGTGCCGGAAAGAGGTTCCGGTCACGGTGCCCAGCAGGTTGTCCTGCCGCAGCGGCACCTCTGCGGCGGTGGCCCCGTAAACCCGGTACTCAGCGGCACCCGCGTCCGCCCAGCTGACCTCGTTCACGTGCTTGCTGCCCGGCTGCGCCGAAAGCCCCAGGGTCTTGGAAGTCAGCCATCCGGTGATGTTGTCGGTGCGGGCGATGGTCGCCCCGCGCTCGGTGGTGTCCTCACCGAAGCAACCGTGCTGCCACGAGGCGCTGTTGAGCCCGACCAGCTGGACTGTCTCGTTGACCAGCCGCAGCACCGGACCACCGGCGTCGCCCTTGCAGATGCTGGACTGCTCGGTCGTGCCCAGCACGGTGGCCGACCCGCTCGACACCGACTGCACGTCGAACGTGCCGGTGTGCGCGGTGTTCGGCGTCCAATCGGTCGCGGTACGACCGTAACCGGCCGACCGCAACGTCTCCCCACTACTGGCGCCCTCGGTCGTCAACGGCGCCGGAGTGATCCCCGAAATCGCGCTGCCCAGCTTGGCCAGCACCAGATTCCGGTCGGTGCGCGGCACCAACTCCGTCACATCGGCGACCTGACCACCGTCGGTGGACAGATCCGCACGACCCACCGTGGCCGTGGTCGCCGTGTTCGGCGGTCCGGCAGGAACCGTGCCCGGCTGCGACGCATCCTGCGCGAAGCAGGATGCCGCCGTGGCCACCCACCGCGGCGCCACCAGCGCACCGGAGCAGGAGCGATCGCTGCCCACATCCACCTTGGCCAGGAACTCGTAACTGCCCTGCGGCACCTGCTGACCACCGCTGAGCGCGTGAGCAGGCAACCCGGCCAACACCGTCGCGGCCACCGTGGCCACACCGACGGCCAAACCACGTCTCGATCTAGAACTCGACAAAACCATTCCCTTTTCGCTACTCATCACGATGCGCGCAGTTCCAGCAATGTGGCCGGACCGCTTTCGGTATTCTCGCCCTCACCGACCGGTGTGAAGGAGTTCTCGGCCACATCGACCACCTCGGTCTGTCCCTCCACCGTCACGGTGGCCTCGACCGCGTGGTCATCCCCCTTGAGCGTGTAAACCTCGGGTATCTCCACTTTCAGATACCCGGTATTACCGATGACGCGGTAACACGATGTTTCGGTATTGCGACTGTAGACCTCGATCAGCTCGTCCGAGGCAGCGCAGTCGGCCAGCACGATGTTCCCGTCACCCTCGATGAGCTTGATCCCGCGCTGCTGTTCGATGCGGTCCGCACCCGGGTAGGAGTAATCCTCCACGATCGGCGGTGGTGATCCAGCGGCCACTGACTCGGTGGCGATGTCGTTCCCGGTCACAGCTACCGCCACCCCCGTCGACAGCGCGACTAATCCGGACACGCCGAGCACGGCGAGTCGAACTGTATTACGCACAATTCTCCTTTTTTCGGAATACACAAAATAATCGATTTCCCAGATGAAACGCGGGTCAACTTAGCAAAAAAACAAAAAGATAAACAGCGTTTCCGGTAAAGTATAGCGATCATCACACCCCGAGAAAGAGCATTGACAACACCTGTCAAATGAATTCTCGGACGCCGCAGGTGGATAATCCTTGTGGATCACCTTGATTTGAGCGAGGATCTTGCTGAGCCTCGTTCGGTATTAACCCGATCAGGGCATGATTTCGATACTGCATTTGGAGCAATACGAGCATGGGGACCCCCAAGCATCGCGAAGTGGACGGAATCGCTCCACCACGCACATCACGCGGTCGAAGACGAGCACTCACCGCGATCTTCCTGGCCACGTCGGTGGTGAGCGGCATGGTTGGTTCGGCGAGCATCGCCACCGCCGAAGCGGCCGAGGTAACCCCGGCAGATCGCCAGGAGGTGTTGGAACTCTGGAGAAACGGCGGTCCGGACACCAAGGACGACGCGGCAGCCGCACTGGCGGGGACCGATGCGGACCTCCGTGAGTTTCTCAACACCGGCAAGGACATCGCGGCCGAGAACGACCTGCGTATCAGTGTCCTGCGAATGATGTCGTCCGGCGGGCGCGGCATGAAGCTGGCCGGGAACGACGTACTCGAGGACGGCAGCGTCGCGGCACTCGAAGAGTTCGTCCAAGAGGGTTGGAAAAAGCCCTACGAGGACGACCTGCGGGTGCGTGTGGTGCAGATGAAGGCTTCCGGTGGCCCCGGCGTCAAGGAAGCCGCCGAAGCCGCGCTGCAAAAAGGCACGGTAGAAGCGCTGGAGGTATTCCTAACCAGCGGTTGGAGGAAACCTTACGAGGACGACCTCCGAGTAAGGGTGGTTCAGAAACTTTCCACTGGCGGAACGCACGTACAGGAAGCGGCCAACGCTGCTTTGGACGACGGGAGCGTAGACGCGCTCAAGAGGTTCCTGAACAACGGGTTGGAAGTGGCTCGGGCCCGGGACCAAGAGAAGGCCACTGTCACCGAGCTGGTGGAACGGGCCGAAGCCGCCCGAAAGCGAGCCGAAGAGCAAACATCGGCTGCCCAGGAAGCCACCGACCGGGCACTCAAGGCAGCCGGTGAGGCCAAACAAGCAGCGCAGCGCGCGAAAGCCGAAACCGAAGCCGCCCAGAACGACGCGGAGCGGGCGAGTTCGGCAGCGGGTCGTGCGGCAACAGCGGCAGACCAAGCCGCTTCGGCAGCTCGGACCGCGATCGACGCGGCCGCAGCGGCTGACCGAGCGGCGAGAAGAGCGGCCAACGCCGCCACTCGCGCCGCCAACGCATCCAGCATGGCCGGACAAGCCGCTTCACGTGCTTACTCTGCGGCATCCGCGGCCGCCACGGATGCCAGCAAGGCAGCGGAAGCACGTCAGGCAGCGGAACAAGCACGAGGGGCTGCGAAAAGTGCTGACAAGGCGGCCGCCGCCGCCAAGGCAGCCGGGAACGCGGTAAAACAGGTCGCGGAGGCCGCACGTTCGGCCGCCAGCGCTGCTCAGAACGCGGCAGCCGCCGGTGCGGCCGCCGACGCAGCCGGTCGCTATGCCAACGTCTCCGAGTATCAGGCGCAGCGGGCCAGAGAAGCAGGCGCACGAGCTCAACAGCAGGCAGACCGAGCCACTCAGGCAGCGAACGCTGCCACCGCGCTGGCCGACCGTGCCTCCACAGCCGCGGACGAAGCGGCAGCGGCCGCCACTTCGGCTGCCGAGCACGCTCGTGCCGCGGCAACGGCAGCGGAGGACGCGGCCGCTCACGCGGGCGAGGCGGAAAACGCCGCACAGCAGGCCACACAACACGCCAACGCGGCCATCGACGCGGCCAACACCGCCATGGACGCGGCCAAGCAGGCCCAGAACGTCGTCCAGCTGGCCCGCGATGCCGAAACGGAACGTATCCGAGTCGAAAAACAGGGAGCCATAGCCGAAGCGAAGACAGCCGCGGCTTCTCAACAGAAGGAACAATCCAGCGCTGAGTGGGAGGAATCCGAAAAAAGCCGCGTCTCCGATGAGACCCGGAAACTGCTCAACGCGGCTGAGGCTCAGGACGCGGATCCAGCCACAGTGGTCAACAAGGGCCGGCAGGCCGCTGTGAACCTGATTACCACCGGTGGCCCCTGGACCAAGCGAGCCGCACAACACGCGCTGACCGGTACTGACGCCGACGTGCGGCAATGGGTGAACCAAGGCAGAGAGGTGGCGGCGAAGCAGGACGACTGGGAACGCGTCAACTACCTCGCGGATGCAGCGGAGCCGAAAGCACTTCGTGAGGCCGCGAAAAACGTTCTCGACGGATCGCATGCCGAGCTCGAAGAGTTCTTGAAGACCCAGACTTATCCGGGTGAAGAGGACGACGACAGGTTGCGCGCCACGCAGATCCTGGCCGGCGCTACCGGCCCAGCGGTGAAGGAAGCCGCCAACGCTGCCCTCGACGGCACTCACGCCGATGTCAAGGAGTTCCTGGAAACCGGCCAATACGATGCCCGCGAGCACGACAATCGCATCAACGTGCTACGCATCATGGACAGCGGTGGGCGACGTCTGGAGCTCGCCGGTCAAGCCGCCCTGCAGGGGCCACCGGTTTTCCTGAAGAATTACTTGAACGTGGCCCAGCATCTCGCCAAAAAACGCGATGCGAAGGCGACGGCACACGCGGCCGAGATGCAACGTTTGGTGAAACGAGGCATGGAGGCAGCGGCTGCGGCGCAGCGAAAGGCGTACGAGGCAGCGGAAGCAGCCGCGACCGCTCGTGATGCCGCTGACGAGGCGGCAGGATACGCACAGCAGGCGAGTGACTCCGCGAGTCAGGCAGCCGATTACGCGGCTCAAGCCGAGCAGTCCGCGCAGGATGCGCGGAATTCGGCTGAACGTGCGCAGTCCAGTGCACAAACAGCACAGAACGCGGCGGCGAGCGCACGAGAGGACGCGCGAAGTGCCGCTACTTCGGTCGCTGTCGCGACTCAAGCGGCGCAGGAGGCCCGTAGCTACTCCAACAGTGCCTACGGAGCCGCTTCCCGGGCACGCGAATCGGCATACCAGGCCGACCTCGATGCCGAGGCGGCGGCGGACGCTGCTATGGAAGCGCTGCGCACGGCAACGGCCAAGCAGCGTGAAGAAGAACGTCAAATACGGCAGGCCATCAAAAACGGGGAGGCACAACAAGGAATTCCCGCGAAGAAGTTCGAGAATTCTACCGTTCTCGCCAAGGTAAACGGGAAGTGCTACCTGAACGGTGTCGAGCTCCCCGAAAAAATCGGCACGGGAGGATGCCTCTCGCTCGCGCACGACCTGGACATCTGGGTCGGAAGCCGTAAGATCATCTGGGGAATACTCGAGCAAAACCCCGAAGAAGCCCCACAAAGACTCCTGCTTTCCTACTGCGTAGAACACGAGGAGGCCTGCGGATCCGAGCTGATCGGAAAGTTGATCAACAGGATCGGCTTGAAGCCTTCTGTAGCACCCAAGGAAATGGGACTCGGCATATCCCGCCTGATCAGGCCAGGACTGCGACTACTAGGATTACAGCTCAGGAGCAAACCTCAAAACGTATCACGTACACCTTCACGCTTCAGGGACAGCAATCTACCGAACTTCAGAAATGGAAATCTCCTATTCAGGCACTTCATGAAACACGTCAGAAATATTGACATAAAAAGAGGCGGAAAGCTGGTAATTAAAGATCCAGGCGGCGCGGACATGGAGGAACTGAAGTCGCTGGCGAGGTACCACGAAGAAGCGCAGAAACTACTCGCAGAAACCCCGCCCGAGGGAGTGCTCGACGGGACAAGAGCTGCCGATGGAGCAACTGTTAGATTCGACCCCGAAACCAACTACTTCGGCTCCAAAAAAGACGGAATAATAAAAACATTTTTCAAGCCGGATGACGGTATAGATTACTGGAACGACATCAAACTGAAATGAATCGAAAAAATGAATTTGAAGAGCGATTCCAGGAAGCACTGACGGAACAAGGCTACATCAGGACAAGAACCACCGAAGAGCACCTGGAGAGGTGGAACTACTTCATATCCGAGTGCGAGGAGGGCTATGACGACAACGTGGACGAGTACGACTTCGACCTACAACCCAGGAAAGCGCTCGAAATAGCTCTTCAAGATCCGGTACTCAATACGAAGGAGGAAATCAAGAGTCTGCGCGAACAAGTCTTCGAAGCCGACAAGCGACTCCGCGACATTCTCTGCGACAAACCGATTCGCGACCCGGATATCAATCCGTGGTGGATGTGTTACGTACCTCGGTTCGGCTGTCGTGAGTTCGTGGAGGATGTCTACGATGTATACGGCTTGAGCATCCAAACCGTGGACTGACTACATAGAACTGCTGGACAGCAGTGGCTCCCGGGAGTACGAGGCCGTACTCCCGGGAGCCACTTTCTGAAGAGACCTGATCCTCGTCCCGGAGCGAACTGTGCCGACCGGGAGACGCCACCTGAACAACCAGTCTTTTCACCCGCCGGACAAGGTCGTGCGGAAACACGATGGACCTTTCGATGCCACACAACCGAATCGTTTTGCCGAGACGCCTCGTAGCTCGGGCAACTGAGCCTACGGACCCGATCGAGCGAGTCGAGTTCGGCGTCGACGCTTTTGTCGACCGATCTCCGCCTTCGAGAAAACTTCTGGATTAGGTTTCTTTATCGCTGAGATTCTCTCGCATACGCGACGAACACCCCGGACCAGGGAATGGGACGATGCGCGAAGAGAACACCCTCGAGACACGATTTCGTGCGGCGCAGCTCGAAGCGGGGTACTGGAGAGCCGGAAGCACCGACGAGGAGCTGGGCAACTGGGAGGATCTGGTCGCACAGTGCGCGGAGGGCTACGACGACATCACGGACGAGTACGACTTCGACCTGCAGTCCAGGGAATCGCTCGAACTCGCGCTGAACGATCCGGTGCTCAACGAGCACGAGGAGATCGAAGCTCTCCGCGCGCGGGTGTACGAGATCGATGCCGGACTCCGCGCGATTTCGCACGACCAACAGGTGAGGGATCCGGCGAAACACCCGTGGTGGGAGTGCTACGTACCGAGATACGGCACCCGCGAGTTCGCTAAGGATGTCTACCGGCGGTACCGCATCAACATCAGCACTGTGGACTGACGAACCACGATCCGGGCGACAGCGCGCCCGGGAACAGCCCAGCGCGACTCATTCCCCGGAAAGGGGTCACGAACTCGGACCGCGCCTCACAGCTCGGGCAGCGGGTCCTGCGGGACCTGGTCGGGCGAGCCGAGTTCGGCGTCGGCGGCGTTGACCACCGGCACGTACTCGTCGTCCACCTCGTAGTGCACCCCGTTGAACGTGAACCAGGCCGCCGCGTTGGTGTCCACCGGCCCCAGCCGGACACCGCGCGGGCTCTTGGCGAGCACGCCCTTCGGCTTGCTCCGGTTGAAGATGCCGGTCGACAGCACCGTGATCGACTGCTGACTGACCACCACGACGACGCCGGGCGAGATGCTGCCCAGGATCTCGGCGGGAAAGACGTAGCGGATCCGCTCACCGGTCTCCAGAAACCGCTGAATACGCTCCCGGCACTTCGACGAGATCGGCATACCCGGCATATTAACCGGGTTCGTTACCCAGTGTCGACGATCGACATGCCCTACGTGGCCGATTCCGGCGGCCACCGTCGGCATTGACCGCCGCCCGCTGCCGCGTGTTTCCACGAGACGAGCGACGAACTCAGCCCTGCACGCTGCCCGGCCCTTCCACAAGGTGATCGTCTCGCGCCGCTCGGCGCAGCGCCGACTCGACGATGGCGCGCAGCCGAGGGCTGTGCGCGCCGGGCCAGTAGATCCCGCCGCAGGCCACACACCTGGCGAACTCGTCGTAGCACCTGCGGGTACCGGGTTCCAGCCTCGCCGCTATCTCGGCTTTCGGCACTTCCACCAACTGCCCGTTGCAGGAGACGCATCTGGTCCAGGGCCGCGGTGTCGGTTCGAACCGGGCGAGGACCTCGGTCTGCTGCCGGGCCGGATCGGAAGCGTAGACGTAGGCCCCCTCCGGCAGCGCACGGCGGCGCAGCAAACCGCGGTCCCTGGTCAACAGCACCCTTCGCTGCCGCGCGGCCCGCTCCAGCAGCTCCTCGTCGGTGGCGTCGTTGCGATAGGCGGTGTCGATCCCCAGCAGCCGCATCCGGCGCGCCAGCTTGCCGAGGTGCACATCCAGCACGAAGCGATTTCTGATTCGCTCCGGGTAGCGCACGGGTGCGACGTCCACGACACCGCCGTCGGACGGCCGATCCCCGGTCTCGGCGGGCACCCCGTCCAACAGCAGCTCACCGACCTCGGTCAGCGGCACCCCCGTGGACTGGACCAGATGCCCCAGTACGGCGGTGCCGTCGTGCGGAACCCGAACCGGACCCCCTCGGTGGCGGGCTCCGACGAAGCCCAGCAGTTCCCGCGCGGGTCGGACGAGCACCGCGTGGCCACCCGTTCGACCGCGCGAGGGATCCGCTGTCGAAGTCCCGGTCATGGCTTCCCACTTCGATCCAGAACACGAGTAGGGGGCGGGCTCACGCCGCCACGGAACCCGCCCCCGCCACCGCACCGCCGTTCGCGCGGTGGGTCCGACGCCGCGCTCAACGACTCATCGCGGCCTCGTGGTCGCCCGTTCTCGGTTGCGGGGGACGCGGCGCACGCCACTGGGCGGCGGCCGGCTCACGCTCCGCACCGGACTCGAACACCGGCCTGCTGCCGTAGGTGAAGCGGCCCGCCAGGCCGAGCACCTCCAACGGCCGGTCCACCGCCCGGACACCGGTGACCAGGGACAGGCGTTTTCCGGTGATATGCGCTCGCAGATCCAGCTGCGCCAGCACCTTGATCGCCTCGACCCCGAGGAAGGTCACACCGGTCAGATCCAGCACCACCACCGGTGCCGAGGACTCCAACCGATGCTGGACGAGTTCCGCGAAGCGGGGAACCGTCACCATGTCCAGCTCGCCGGACACGTTGACGACCATCACACCGCGCCGCGGTCGCTCCGTACTCATCCGGAAGGCGACGTTCTCGTTGCTCTCCTCGACAGCACGCACGTATTCCGCGACGGAGTCGGTACCCCGAACCGATGATTCAGTCATATGATCCACCTTTTGGTTTCCCAAGGTGGCGCAGAGCCGACGTCTCGCTCTTGATCCGAAAATTGCGCCACGACGCATCGCATTCGGCGAATACGACCGTCAGAGTCCCTTTCGCATGACCCGACGTCACCGCCGACTGTAGCCAGCCCCGACAGGGGACGCCAAGAGAAACAGCTCACAGCACAAAACGAGAAAACCGACGTGCACACATAGCGTCATGCCTGTTCAGGAGGTTGATCATCGTTCGGACCGGCCCCGGGAATCCCGCCCCACGAACCGAACACCGAGCGTGTTCGGGCAGTACTCGGCTCTCAGGAATTCTTCAGCCGGGACTCAGTGAAATCCTCGGATTCTTATTACTTTCCGTTCAAAGCGAAACCACTCGGAAGGGGACTAAAGACCCTGGTGAGAACACACTGTGCATGCTCGCGCCGGGAAACTCCCGAGAAGTATTCGTGCTCGATCCGAGTGCTCGTCTCACGGACCCCCGGACCACAAGCAGGGTCGGTCGGACGAACGGGGTCAGGACGAGAACGGGGCGGCCGCCCGAAGGCGACCGCCCCGTGAGGTACCGGCTGGATCACTTGAGGGTGATCTTGGCGCCGACCTCCTCGAGCTTGCCCTTGACCTCGTTGGCACGCTCCTTGTCGACCTTCTCGACGACCGGCTTCGGAGCGTTCTCGACCATCTCCTTGGCCTCCTTGAGGCCAAGGCCGGAGACGATCTCGCGGACCGCCTTGATGACCTTGATCTTCTCGTCACCGGCGTCGTCGAGCATGACGTCGAACTCGTCCTGCTCTTCCTCCTCCTCGGCCGGGGCGGCACCCGCGGCCGGGGCGGCGACGGCGGCCGGGGCGGCGGCCGTGACGTCGAAGGTGTCCTCGAACTGCTTGACGAACTCGGAGAGCTCCAGCAGGGTCATTTCCTTGAAGACGTCCAGCAGCTCTTCGTTGCTCATCTTGGCCATGATGATGTTCCTTTCGGATCAGCAGCGCCTGCGCGCGGCGCACGGGTGGTGTTCGCGGGAGAACCGGGCCGACCGCCGAGAACGGCGGTGACGGCTCACTCCTCCTTCTTGCCCTTCAGAGCCTCTGTCATGCGCGCGACCTGCGAAGCGGGCGCGGCGAACAGGGCCGCCGTCTCGTTGAGCTTCGCCTTCATCGCACCGGCCAGCTTGCCCAGCGTGACCTCGCGCGAATCCAGATCGGCGATGCGCTCGACCTCACCGGCCGAGATCGGGCGGCCGTCCATGTAGCCGCCCTTGATCTCCAGGGCCTTGTGGTCCTTGGCGAAGTCGCGCAGCGTCTTCGCCGCGTCCACCGGCTCACCCCTGATGAAGGTGAGCGCGGTCGGACCCTGGATGAGATCGTCGATGCCCTCGACGCCCGCCTCTTGGGTGGCGCGCCGGACCAGCGTGTTCTTCGCGACGCGGTAGGTCGCGTCCTCACCGAGGTTGCGGCGCAGCTGCTTGAGCTGGGCCGTGGTCAGTCCGCGGTACTCGGTCACGACGGTCGCGGTCGCGTTGCTGAAGTTCTCCGAGAGCTCATTGACCGCGTCAACCTTTTCGGGCCTCGCCATGTCGCCTCCTCTCTAGTGCCTCGCGACTGTGTGCCGGTCGCCAAGTGCCCTGAGACGACAAAAACGCCCCGGCGCATTCGGCACGGGGCGTGGAAGAACATCCACCGCGCGACAGTGATCTCGCGCTGCTGGGCCTCGTCCTCCTGCGCGGGTCGCCCGTCTCTACGGGACCTTCGTTCTCCACCGGGGGAACCGGGCGGTGCCGGGAACCTCACCGAGGGAAAAGACCAGCGGTCTCTGGTGGAACCTGTTCCAGCGTACGCCACGGATCCCTCGGTCCGGCAGCCACCCCCGACCCGCCGCCCGGGGAAGACTTGCGCCACCCGGCATCATGATTACCGTGGTCGATCACCGTGAGCCCTCCGAGCGCCCCCCGCGACACCCGCCGGAACGAACCGACGGGGCGAACGACGCGGAGCCGATCGACGCCGAGGTGGTCGACGAGCACCCGTCCGAGCGCGCTCCGGCGCGACCGAGCGAGACCTTCGGGACGACCGAGACTTTCGGGGCCAGCGGGACCCTCGGAGCCGGCGGGATCGGCGACGCGGCCGGAACGGGCGGGGAGTCGGGCAACGCCGGAACCACCCGGTCCGGCGAGGAGGACGCCCACCGCGAGTACCAGCAGTTCCTGGAGTTCCAACGGTTCCGGGAGATGCGGCGGCAGTACGGCGACACACCGCCGGTGCCGGACCCCACGGCCACCGGCGGCGGCAAGCGCCCCTGGTACCGCCGTGCGCTGCGGCTGCTGCGGTTCAAGTTCGTGCGACGACTGCTGTACCTGCTGGTGCTGCTGCTGGTGCTGATGTACCTGTACAACAGCATGTTCGGCGGTGGTGGACAGGCGTCGAACGGCTCCTCGCCGGGGGGCGAGGAGAGCAGGTCGGCGATGCTGCAACGCTCCCCGACCGCCGCGGTCCGAACGGTCTACGACGAACTCGCCAACCGACCGGACACCGTCTGCCTGCTGTTCGACGGTGACGCGAGACGCGCGTTCGCGGACGTACACGACGCCGCGAACTGCCGAGCCGCGGCGCGGCGGCTCAACGAACGGGTGACCGAGCGGCTCGACTACAAGAACCCGGAAATCGACCGGAACGCGGTGCGGGAGTTCGAGTCGGAAACGGGCGGGAGCTGGGCCCGGCTCTCCTCCTGCGACCTGGGCGTGAGCGGCGGGCCCCGGCTCGGCGTGTTCCGGTTGCGGCAGGAGTCCTCCGGCGGCTGGCGGATCGACGGTTACCAGGCCGCGAACTGCGGGGCGTGAGGCCGCGCGGAAGGCGTCGCGGAAAGGGCGAGGTCGACCTGTTCGTGGGCAACGCCGGGATCTCTTTAGGATAACGACACGTCGCGACTTGCCGGGCGACGCGAAGTGTTCCTTCCATGAGCAGCCCAGTATTCCCTCAGCAGCCCAGTATCCCCCAATCAGCGGCGCAGCCGCCGCAGGAGTCCCCGCCCGATGAACCGAACCGAGCAAGGCGACGATCCCGACCCCGCGACCCCCGATTCCGGAGGATCCACGGAACGGGGCGGGAACGTTCCCGACCACGAAGGGCCCAGGCGAGCCGGCCGTTTACGCGGGTGGTTCGCGCGACGTGATCCCGCCTGGATGATCGGGGCGCTGTCGCTGCTGCTGTCGGCGTTGTTCGTGCTCGTCAACCTGTCCTACAACGAGTGGCACTTCATCCCGCCGCTGGACGACTCCTACATCCACCTGCAGTACGCGGAGCAGTTCGCCGAGGGCCACTTCCTGCGGTACAACACCGGGGACCCGGTCAGCACGGGGGCGAGCAGCCTGCTGTACATGCTGGTTCTCGGCGGGCTGTACACGCTCGGATTCCAGGGCGCGGCGCTGCTCCCGGCCGCGATGGGGCTCGGCGCGCTGTGCATGGCGCTGACGGCGGTGTGCGTGTACCGGATCGGCCACGCGCTGGTCGACCGACGGGTGGGCATCTGGGCTGGTCTGCTCGTGGCGACGAACGGGGTGCTGCTGTGGGGCTCGGTCAGCGGGATGGAGATCGGGCTCGTGGCGCTGCTGGTCTCGGGAACGGTGCTCTCCTACACCGTCGAGGCCCCGCGAGGCCGGTTCGTGCGGACACCGATCATCGCCTCGCTCGCGGCGCTGAGCCGCCCGGAGGCGTTCCTGTTCGTGCTGGTGCTCGGCGTGGCGATGGCCTGGACGACGCTGCGCGGGGCGCGTGCTTCCGGCTCCTCGCGCGCCGGGTCGCTCGCCCGCCTCGCCCCGCTGCTGTTACCGCTGGTGGCCTACCTCGGCCAGGTGCTGCTCTACGTGATCACCACCGGGCACACCTCGGCGAACGGGATGCGGGCGAAATCGCTGCTGTACGAGCCGATCTTCTACCCGATGGGTTTCCTCGACGAGGCGCTGAAGCAGTTCCACCTGCTGCTGCGCACGTTCAACGGGCTCAACAGCTTCGACTTCGTGTTCCCCGGAACGCTGCTGCTGGCCGTGGCGGGCACGATCGCGCTGCTGGTGCGGAAAACGCGGTGGACCCCGCTGGTGTGGGCGCTGGCGATCGGATACCTGCTCGTGCTGCTGGCGATATCGACGCTGCACGCCGCCACCATTCACCACCTGCGTTACCACCAGCCCTTCCTGCCGATACTGCTGTTGCTGGCCGTGATCGGGATCCACGGGGCGAGCCGACTGCTGCGCGACCGGCGCAACCGGCGGTTCGTGCTGCACGCGGGCCTGGTCACCGCGCTGCTGTTCACCGTGGCGGAAATGCCGTCCTGGGCGATCCGGTTGGGACAGCAGTCGGCGGGCATCCGCGGCCAGCAGGTCTCGTTCACCGCGTTCCTGGAGCGGGAGCTGCCCCCGAACGCCGTGCTCGCGGTCAACGACGTGGGAGCACCCGCCTACCTCGGCAGTCACCGGATCGTCGACCTCGTCGGACTGACCACCAACCGGTTCACCAGCGCCAACAACCACGGCGCGGGAAGCATCTACGAGGTGCTGCGCGACATGCCCGCCGAGCGGCGCCCCGACTACTTCGCGGTGTTCACGGAGTGGAAGGTGCACGACCTCGACCACGGTGGCGTGTTCGCGGCGGAACCGCTGGCCACGTTCCACTCCAAGTCACCGACCTTCTCGTACCGAACGGTCGGGTCGGCGGGGGCGTGCCAGGCGTCGAAGCTCTGTGACGAGGTGGTGATCCACGAGGCCGACTGGAGTTCGCTGGGCTCCGGGGACCGGCCGGTGGAGAGCGAAGCGCCGGGGCGGATCCGCGACCACGTCAACGTGGCCGATCTGCGGAGCGAACAGCGGCACGACTACGACGTGCTGCCCGCGCACCGGGAGTTCCAGCCCTACACCGACCTGCGCACGGTGAACTCGCCGGACGGCGAGGTCGTCGACAGCGGCAGGCACGTGATCGGTGGTGAGGCCCTCACCGCCCGGAACCTGACCCCCGGTGAACCGGTCACGGTCACCGCACGCTACGCCCGCAACGAAGAATCACCCGATCCGACGAAAATGTCGGTCTTCGCCAACGGCCGGAAGTTGCGGGACCGAACCCTGCTACCGGGTGGGAACGGTTGGCACGAGGCCACGTTCACTGTTCCCGGTGAGCTGGTCACCGACTCGACGCTGCGAGTCGAGTTCCGTCCCCGCGCCGGTTATCTGGGCCCCTACCCGGACTACATGTCCTACGGCTACTGGTTCAGCCAGTGACGCACCGAGCCCGGTGGATTCGGCCGCTGGAACCGGGGCCGCTCGGATGGGGCCGTTCGATGCGGATCCGGTCCGGGGCCGCTCCGGGGCCGGCCTGAACGGCCCCCGAGCAGAACCGGCTCGCCCGGGAAACGAATCGGGCCGCCGCGAGAACGAACCGGGCCACCCCTCGGAGGGGTGGCCCGGTCGCGGATCACACGCTGAAGTCCCCGCGGCCCGAACGGCCGCGGGAACGGGCGGTCATGCCGCCGCTGTCTCGAGCATGTTGCGGGTCCGGTTCGCGTCCACCGCGATACCCGGGCCCATCGTGGTGGTGAAGCTGACCTTCTTGAGGTAGCGGCCCTTGGAGGTGGCGGGCTTGGAACGCAGCACCTCGTCCAGCGCGGTGGCGTAGTTCTCCAGCAGTGCCTCCGTGGAGAACGAGGCCTTGCCGATGACGAAGTGCAGGTTGGCCTGCTTGTCCACCCGGAAGCTGATCTTGCCGCCCTTGATGTCCTGCACGGCCTTGGCGATGTTCGGCGTCACCGTGCCGGTCTTCGGGTTGGGCATCAGGCCACGCGGGCCCAGCACGCGGGCGATCTTGCCGACCTTGGCCATCTGGTCCGGGGTGGCCACGGCCGCGTCGAAATCGAGCCAGCCGCCCTGGATACGCTCGATCAAGTCGTCGGAGCCGACAGCGTCGGCACCGGCGGACTCGGCCTCAGCGGCCTTGTCGCCGGAGGTGAAGACGACGACGCGGGCCGTCTTGCCGGTACCGTGCGGCAGGTTCACGGTCCCGCGGACCATCTGGTCCGCCTTGCGCGGATCGACGCCAAGCCGCAGGGCCACCTCGACGGTGGGGTCCATCTTGGTCTTGGAAGTCTTCTTCGCCAGCTCGACAGCTTCCTTGGGGGAGTAGATCCGGTTGCGGTCAACCAGTTCGGCTGCCTGCTGGTATGCCTTGCTGCGCTTTGCCATGTCTGTTCCTGTTCAACGGATCAGTTGTGGTCGGGGCCGCGCTGCGAGCCCTCCCACACTTTCGGTGGATCAAGGGGTACGACCCCGGCGCGGGGCCGGGCCGCACGGAGCGCCGTCAGTCCTGGATACGAAGACCCATGGAGCGGGCGGTACCGGCGATGATCTTCTCGGCCTCGTCCATCGAGTTGGAGTTGAGGTCGACCCACTTGGTCTGGGCGATCTCGCGAACCTGATCGCGGGAGACCGAACCCACCTTGGTCTTGTGCGGCTCGCCACTGCCCTTCTGCACGTTGGCTGCCTTCATCAGCAGCTTCGCGGCGGGCGGGGTCTTGAGCTTGAAGTCGAACGACCGGTCCTCGTACACGGAGATCTCGACCGGCACCACGTCACCGCGCTGGTTCTCGGTCGCGGCGTTGTAGGCCTTGCAGAACTCCATGATGTTGACGCCGTGCTGACCCAGCGCCGGACCGACCGGCGGCGCGGGGTTGGCCTGACCGGCCGAGATCTGCAGCTTGACGATCGCTGCGAGTCGCTTCTTCTTGGGCGGCATTTCGTTCTTCCTGTCCTCGTTACTGTGGTCCGTGCCGGGCGCGCGACGCACACCGACACGCGCACGGGCGGTCGGCAACACCGAACCGCCCGCCGAAGAGCCGCGGCGCGCCCCTGCCGGCGACCGCGGCAACCACACTCCCGAAAAACCGGGAGTGGGTCAGATCTTGGATACCTGGTCGAAGGACAACTCGACCGGCGTCTCGCGGCCGAAGATCGACACCAGTACCTTCAGCTTCTGGGCCTCGCCGTTGACCTCGCTGATGGTGGCGGGCAGCGTCGCGAACGGCCCGTCCATCACCGTCACCGACTCGCCTTCCTCGAAGTCCACCTCGACCGCGGCGCTCTTGCCCTGCTCCGGCTTGGCGGCGGCCTTCTTGGCGGCGGTCTCCTTGGCCTCGCGCTCGGCCTGCGGAGCGAGGAACTTGAGGACTTCCTCGGTGCTCAACGGCGAAGGCTGCGAGGTCGCCCCGACGAAGCCGGTGACGCCCGGAGTGTTGCGCACTGCCGACCAGGAGGCGTCGTTGAGCTCCATCCGGACGAGAACGTAGCTGGGAAGTACCTTGCGCTGCACGAACTTGCGCTGGTTGTTCTTGATCTCGGTGACCTCTTCGGTGGGCACCTCGACCTGGAAGATGTAGTCCTCGACATCCAGCGTCTGCGCACGGTGTTCGAGATTGTTCTTGACCTTGTTCTCGTAACCGGCGTAGGAGTGCACCACGTACCAGTCGCCCGGCGCGCGCTTGAGCATGGCGCGCAGCTCCTCGACCGGATCCGCTTCGGCTTCCTCGTCATCACTGGCCTCGGAAGCCGATGCACTGTCCCCGGATTCGGCACTGTCCTCGGAGTCGGCGGTGTCCGCGGAGCCGCTCGCCTCGGCATCTCCGCCGGAGTCCACCTCGGGACGCTCCTCGGCCGGGTCCGACGACCCCGTGGCGGAGTCCTCCGCGGTCACGGCGTCCTGCTCATCGGACAGGCCGGTCAACTCCTGGCCGTCATAGGAGGTCACAGTGGGTCTCGCTTCCTCTCGTGCGTTGCGTGCCCGGTGGATGGCATCCGCCACCGCACGAAGTCCGTGCGGGCGTCTAGCTGCCCACGGTCGGCATTCAGTTGCCGAACAACTGGAGCACACCCTGCGCGAAGAGCAGATCCAGACCGGCTATGAACGCGACCATGATGCTGACGAACACCAGCACCACCGCAGTATAAGTCAATAGCTGCTTGCGCGTCGGCCAGATGACCTTGCGGAGCTCCGCGACCACCTCTCGGAAGAAGCGGCCGATCCTGCGGAACAGCGAAACCCGTTCTCCGCGGCCGTCCCTGGCGGGAGTCGGCCTGCCCTTGGGAGCGGTCGCGTCCTTCGAATCACCACCCGCGCCCTTCCGGGCGCTGGAACGCCCGGAGGCCCGGCGGCTACGGCGTGCGGCGGCACTGGAAGGCTGGGACTCCTCGTCCCGGTTACCATCCTGGTCCTGCTCGCGGTCCTCGCTCACGCCTCCTCCTAGATGGCGCTCGTCGGACGCGTGAACTCGTCAGTGGTGGTCACCGAGACTCGCACGGCCGACACCGTCCACTTCCTCCGCTCACCGTCAACATCGACGCAGGGGTGACAGGACTTGAACCCGCAACCTGCGGTTTTGGAGACCGCTGCTCTGCCACTTGAGCTACACCCCTCCGCGATCGGTCGTCCCGACCACATCGGTACACCCTACGTCCCGACCGACACCGCACCGTGAGCGGGTCCGGCACGATCGATCCGTGCGGGCTTCCCGAGTACGAGAGTGTACGACATCACCGAAGTGGATTTCCAACCCCGTCCCAGAATCCGACATCCTCGGTGGGCACGGTTCGTACGACGCGGCACGCGTCTGCGACGATGCGGACATGGCCGCACCCGGAACACAGGCAAGCTCGACCACCGAATCCCGCGTCTCGGCCCGAGTCGGCGCGATCGCCGAATCGGCCACCCTCGCCGTGGACGCGAAGGCCAAAGCACTCAAGGCCGAGGGACGCCCGGTCATCGGATTCGGCGCCGGTGAACCGGACTTCCCCACCCCGGAGCCGATCGTGCGCGCGGCGACGGAGGCGTGCTCCGATCCGCGCAACCACCGCTACAGCCCGGCGTCGGGACTGCCCGAACTGCGTGAGGCGATCGTCACCAAGACCGCACGCGACTCGAACCACGTGATCCAGCCGAACCAGGTGCTGGTGACCAACGGCGGCAAGCAGGCCGTGTACCAGACGTTCGCCACCCTGCTCGATCCCGGCGACGAGGTGCTGCTCCCCGCGCCGTACTGGACCACCTACCCGGAGGCCATCAGGCTGGCGGGCGGGGTCCCCGTCGAGGTCCCCACGGACGAGTCCACCGGTTACCTCGCGACGCTGGAACAGCTCGAAGCCGCTCGCACCCCGCGCACCAGGATGCTGCTGTTCAACTCGCCCTCCAACCCGACCGGGGCGGTCTACCCGCCCGAGCGGGTCGCCGAGATCGGCCGGTGGGCGGTGGAGCACGATCTCTGGGTCGTCACCGACGAGATCTACGAACACCTGGTCTACGGCGACGCCAGGCACGTCTCCATGCCGGTGGAGGTACCGGAACTGGCCGACAGGTGCGTGGTGCTCAACGGGGTCGCCAAGACCTACGCGATGACCGGCTGGCGCGTCGGCTGGATGATCGGCCCGACCGACGTGATCAAGGCCGCGACCAACCTGCAGTCCCACCTGACGTCCAATGTGTCCAACGTCTCGCAGCGGGCCGCGCTGCGGGCCGTGAGCGGACCGCTGGACGCGGTGGCCGAGATGCGCGAGGCATTCGATCGACGCAGGCGCACCATCGTGGAGATGCTCGGTTCGATCCCCGGTGTGAGCTGCCCGGAGCCGAAGGGCGCGTTCTACGCCTACCCGTCCGTCAAGGAACTGCTCGGCAAGGAGATACGCGGGGTCCGGCCGCGGACCAGCACCGAACTCGCCGAGCTCGTCCTGGAGCAGGCCGAGGTGGCCGTGGTGCCGGGTGAGGCGTTCGGAACGCCCGGCTACTTCCGGATGTCCTACGCGCTCGGCGACGAGGATCTCGCCGAGGGTGTCCGCCGGATGGCCGCCCTCCTCTCCGAAGCCAAGTGAGGCATCAGAGCAGAGCCGCTCGGTCTACGTAGCCGGTTGCTCGGCGGAACCTCTGGCACGGCTCTCGCTCCGGGGAGGCCCGACATCGGGTAGCGACCTACACAACGTCGGGCCTTCCTCACGAGAGCCGCACCCGAGAACCCGCGGCGGCGCCGATCGCGTAAGTGGTGGGGGCTCGGCCTGCGGGAGTGGTGGGAATGTGGCTGATCGTCGGCTCTGTTGGCCCGGAGACCGCCATCGGGAAGCGACCATGAGCGACGCCGCGCGGGTGTCCCCGGTGCGTGAGTCGGATGCATTGCGAGGCCGGGCCGCTCGCCGCGTAGGTCGCTACTCAAGAGCCGGCCCAACACAGCAAGGCGCCGACTCACGTGCCGGCTAACCGACCACCACGCCAGAGCGGGTCACAGCCGCACCAGGGCGTAGGCGCCGCCGAGCACACCCTGGTCGGCGCACTTGGCGGTGATGTTGATCTTCGCGGTGCCGTCCTCGCCCACGTCGGCGACCTTGCCGGAGAGCTCAACCGTGGCCCCGTGCCCGTCGTCGGGAACTTCGACCGGACGAGTGAACCGGACCCCGTGTTCGATGATCCGCCCGGGATCGCCCGACCAGTCGGTGACCAACTTGGTGGCCAACGCCATGGTGAGCATGCCGTGCGCGATCACCTCCGGAAGACCTACCTCACGGGCGAACGAGTCGCTGTGGTGAATCGGGTTGAAGTCACCCGAGGCCCCCGCGTACCGCACCAGATCCGTCCTGGTGATCGAAACGCTGGACTCGGGCAGCCGGTCGCCCTTCGCGACCGGCGACAGCGTCGTCGTCACGCCTGATCTCCCTCCTCGGCCGTGCCACGAGCCACCAGCGTGGACGTGGCGGTACAAACCGGCTCCCCCTCGGCCGTGCCGATCTCGGCACGCACGGTGAGAAAGTCGTTGCCCGCACGTGCCTTGATGTCGTCCACGTGGGCCACGGCCACGAGCACGTCCCCGGCACGGATCGGCCGGTGGTGCCGGAACGCCTGGTGCCCGTGCACGACGCGGCTGTAGTCCAGCCCCAGCTGCTCGTCCTCGACCACGGCTTCCTGCGCCAGCACGGACAGCCGCATCGCGAACGTGGGCGGAGCGATCACGTCCGGGTAACCGGCGGCCTTGGCGGCCTCGGTGTCGCGGTACAGCGGCGAATCGTCCTTGATCGCCTCCGCGAATTCGCGAATCTTCTCCCGCCCGACCTCGTAGGGGTCGCTGGGCGGGTACTCACGTCCGATGAATCCTTCGTCGAGCGGCACAACCCGCAGGTTACCGCAGCACGAAAAGAAACCCGCCCCGGCGGGAGCCGGAGCGGGTTTCCCGAGTCCTCTCGACCCCTGGTCGAGACGCCCGATCACCGAAGCGGTCAGGAGGATTTCCGAGAAGGTCGTCGACCCGGGCACTACTCGACCGGCTCCGGTCGAGCGGTTCCGGGGACACCGTTCCGCGAGCGATCCCGGCCCGAACCCCGAAGGGCTCGGCGAGAACTCAGCGGGTCTCCTTGTGCTCACGGTGAGCATTGCAACGCGGGCAGTGCTTCTTCAGCGACATGCGATCCGGGTCGTTGCGACGATTCTTCTTGGTGATGTAGTTGCGCTCCTTGCACTCTTCACACGCAAGAGTGATTTTGGGGCGAATATCGGTGGGCGTCTTAGCCACGGGGAGACCTCTCTCTCGTGTCTGGAACCGGACGAGGATGCCGTCCGGTTCACTCCACGTGTATACCGCCCCGGGCCGGGCGGCATCTCAGCCGCAGGAGTAGCGGTGGCCGGATTCGAACCGGCGACACAACGATTATGAGCCGTTTGCTCTGCCCCTGAGCTACACCGCCTCGCGGACATCCGCTGGTACACAGTACCTTCACAAGACAGCCGCAGCACCCAGTTTAACCGAGTGCCGCGGCCATCCCACAGAGCCCCAATACGGACTCGAACCGTAGACCTTCGCCTTACCATGGCGACGCTCTGCCGACTGAGCTATTGGGGCGTGCCCTCGCGGAGCGATTACTACTCTACACAACATCCGCACCGCCGCCGCACCGGGGGTGGTTTTTGGTATATCCGCAGGTCAACAATGCTCTCGACGCCTAGGAGCGAACTCACCGCACGACCGGGAGCCACCGACCGAACGTTCGGACAGCTCATTCGGAGGAATCCGATCAGTTGACCCGAAGCACCGTCTCGCCCAACTCCGGAGCCCCCTTCGGGTATTCCCGCGTGGTCCGTGCCCACAGCCACGACTCGAACCGCTCCTCGGAGAGCGGACGGGATATGAGGTATCCCTGCGCGGTGTCGCACCCCATCCGCACGAGCTGGTCCCTGGCGGCGTCGTCCTCGACCCCTTCCGCGACCACGCTCAGCTCCAGCGAGTGCCCCAGCTCGACGATGGAACGCACCACCGCCATATCGCTGAGATCGGTCCCCATGCCGAGCACGAAACTCTTGTCGATCTTGACCTCGTCGACCGGGAGTTGTCGGAGATACGCCAGCGAGGAATAGCCGGTTCCGAAGTCGTCGACCGCCAGTACCACGCCCAGCGCCCGCAGTCTGCGCAGCACCGGCAACGAGCGGTCCGGATCGGCCATCACGCTGGACTCGGTCAGCTCGAAGGTCAACAACCCGGGCGGCACATCGTGCCGGTCGAACGCCTCCCGCACCCGCTCGGGAAACGTCTCGTCGGCGAGGTTGCGCACCGAGAGGTTGACCGCCACCGAAAGCCGCAACCCCCGGTCCAGCCAGTCCCGGATGCGGATCAGCGCGCGTTCCAGCACGAACTCGGTGAGCGCGTCCACCAGCCCGGTGGCCTCCACGACCGGCACGAACTCGTCCGGTGAGAGACGCCCGTACTCCGGGTGCGACCAACGCACCAACGCCTCGGCGCCGACGATGCGCTTACCGGGCAGCGCGACCTTGGGCTGGTAGTGCACCTCGATCTGACCGCTCTCCAGCGCCTGCCGGAACTGGGTCACCAGCTGGAAGCGTCGCAGGAAGATCTGTCCCATGCTCGGGACGTAGCCCCGCACACCGTCCTCGCCGGTGCGCGCGGCGCGCACCGCCACGTCGGCACGTTGCAGCAGCACGTCCACATCGCCCTCGGTGTCCTCCTCCGCGGGCACGGAGGAGACGTAGCCGGCCACGGCCGTGGCCTCCACCACCAGTTTGTCGAGCGGGTAGGGCTCGGCTATCAGCTCGCGCAGCGCACCCGCGATCTCCGCGGCCTGTACCTCGGTGTGCCCCCGCAGCAGTACCGCGAAGGAGTTCGCCTCCAGCCGTGCGACCGGCACGTGCGCCCCGAGATACTCGCGCATCCGCCTGCCCGCCGCGACGATCATCCGGTCGCCCCAGGCATAGCCGAGTGCCTCACTGACCGTGGTGAGCAGTTCGAGGTCGACGCGCAGCACCACGGCGGTGCTCTCCTGCAGCGCTTCCGCGGACATCTCGCGGAAACCGGTGCGGTTGAGCAGCCCGGTGAGCGGATCGTGATAGGCGTCGTGGCGCAACCGGGCCAACAACCTGCGGTTGTCCATCGCGGTGGCCAGATGGCTCGCCAGGGTGTGCAGCAGCCTGATGTCGGCGCGCCCGAATCCGCGCCACCGACTCACCCTGTCGTGCACCTCGATGGCGCCCAGCAGCTGGTTCGTACCGCGCAGCGGCACGACCAGAGCCTCGTGCGCCGCCCTGCGGTTCAGCGCCCCGCGGATGTCCTCCGGGGCGTCGACGCTGCGGAAGGAACGAACGTGCGTCCCCGGCAGTTGCAGCATCGAGCACTCGCGCAGCAGCGTTGCCCCGTCGGTGTTCATCTCCTCCGGCTGCGGACTGCCCGCCACCAGGGTGCTGACCTCTCCCCTGGGGTCCAACGAGAGGCGCAGCACCACACGGGTGGCATTGAGCTGTTCCCTGATCCGTTCGGCCACCGGTTCCCACTCGTCGACCGAGACCTGCTCACCGATGGCGCTCACGGCTGGTGCGTCCGAATCGGACAGTACTCGTGCCGCGTGCTGCCCGGAACGTGCGACCCGCAGACTCACGTCGCTGAGCGCCTCCAGGTCGCGCTGTTCGCGCAGCAACCCGGAGTAGGCGCGGTAGAGCGCCAGCACGCCGGCCATGAGCACCGTCACCAGCGCCCAGCCCCAACGGGTGTTGACCGCGAGTTCGTAACCGACGAGTCCGATGGAGGTGTTCAGCAGCCCGACGACGAGGGTACGGCCGCCGAGCAACAGCCCCGCGGACACGCGCATTCCGTTGCCCAGCGCGTACAGCGCGGCCACGGCGCAACCACAACTGATCAGCGAGGAGCTGGCGGCGCCGATCCCGGCACAGAGCCAGAGCGGCACCACCTCACCGAGCGCACCGCGACACGTGCCCGCGATCAGGAACGGGACGGCGATCTCCCAGCACAGCACCCCGGCGTTGTACGCGACATGACTGGCCGCGCGTTTGCGTACCTGCATCGCCAGTCCCGCGACGAGGTTGGCCGCCAGCACCACTTCGAACGGGGCGGTCAGCAGCCCGAGAATGAGCGGGATCTCGGTGAAGGAGATGGTCCAGCCGACCCGCTTGGCGTCCACGTCGATCGTGAGTTGCTCGGCCAGCAGGAACCCGACCGCGAGCAGCGGACCGATGAACAGCAGATCGGGGTCCCGGGGGAACGGCAGCCACAGTGCTACCAGCAGCGAGACGAGCATCCCGCTCAACAGCACGGAAAGTGAAAATCCCAGGAAGATGCGCCGCCTTCGCGGCGACACTTCGGAGCGAACCGGAGGGCGGGGAACATCGGCGGTCAACCCCGACTCCGAAGAGCGGTGATGCTCGATCATCCACGCTCCTCCCGCCAAGCGACCCGTTTCGTGGTCGCGTTACTCAGCGTCGATCGTGACGCACGACAACCCTGCTTGACCAGTCTTCGATTGGTGCCATCGTGGATGGACCATCGAGCAGATTACTAAACCCCACCACTAAATGTGGCCGCTTCTTCCTCCGAAGTACACGGAAAGATCAGCGAGGGACACACAGCGCACCGGGAAACAGAACCAGGAAGAGATCACGCACAGCAACCGAAAACCGCTGTGAACCTTGCCGCAGCAACCCATTCGAGCGGGCACGGTACGTGTCGATCGAACACTTTCGGTAATAATCGCTGTTTCGGGCACTCGACGTTGGTGTTACCCACTGGCCGGTCTTCGGCGAAGAACGGAGCGCACCGCCCCTTCTCCGCGCGGCCGGCTCCGGACTCGGGCCCGTCAGTGCGGTATCCGGAACTCCTCGAAGAAGTACCGCACCGCTCGGTCCAGTTCGGCCAGTGCGGGTTCCGCTCCGGGCAGGTGACCGGACTCGGGCAGGAGAACCGAGCGTTTCGGTGCGTTCAACCGCCCCAGGAAGCGTTCGGAATGCACACCCGGAGTCCAGCGGTCGGCCTCGGGAGAGGCGAGCAGCAACGGTGGCGCGGTGAAGTTCGCGGGCGAAACGGCGGGCGGCAGACGTAGGTAACTCCGGAACAGCCGCAACGGAATCGCGGCGGCACCGCCGAGTTCGTCGGCGGAGTAAGTGGCGGCGAGCCGCGCGTTGCCGGAAACCGCGGTGATGTCGAGCAGCCAGTGCAACGGAACCCGGTGCGGTGCGGGCAGCACCGGTATCCGTGCCAATGCCTCCGACAACAACCCCGCGCCGGGATTGGCGACCAGACCGTCACGCACTTCCGGACCGCGCGGATCGGCCAGGCTGGTGACGACCAACCCGACCACTCGGTCCGGCACCCTGGCGGCGACCTGATAGGCCAACCAGCCGCCCAGTCCCATCCCGAACAGCACCACCGGTCGAGGGTCCGCGACGCGCTCGGCCGCGATCAGGTCGATCACGCAGTCCACCCAGTGCCGATAAGTGAGGCGGGAACCGACCGCGGAACTCAAGCCGTGCCCCGGAAGATCCGGTGCCACGTACTCCAATTCGGCCAGCGAGGGCAACTTGGCGTAGGGCGCCAGCATCCTGCCGTAACCGCCGATACCGTGCAGCATCAGGAGTTTGGCCGCCGCGTCGTCCCGCCGGACGACGTCCAGGTGCAGCGGGACACCGCGCCAGGACCACCAGTGTTCGGTTGGCGAGTCCGTGGTGGTGCTGCGCAGCGCCCCGGGGAAGAATTCCTGGTAGCGCAGCCAGTACGTGTGCTCCAGATACCCGGGGACGGCTTCGACCGGACCGATGGGAGGCCTGGCTCGTGAACCCGAGAACACATTACGAACATACGGAGCGAATCGCCACATGCGCATCGACCGGGAGCAGGCAATCCGACTGTTCGACCGGGCGCGCGTCGCTCGGATGGGTACCGTGGGCCGTGACGAGCAGCCACATCTGGTTCCCGTGACATTCGCGCTGACCGATGAGGGGCGGATCGCCACGGCCGTGGACCACAAACCCAAGACCACCACCTCGCTGCGCAGACTGCGCAACATCGAACGGAACCCGTTGGTCTCGGTGCTGGCCGATCACTACTCGGAGAACTGGGACGAGCTCTGGTGGGTACGCGTGGACGGCACGGCTTCGATCCACTCGGCCGAAACCGTTCCGGAAGCCGTGCGAGCGCTGGGTGACAAGTACGAGCAGTACCGACGGCGGCCACCAGTCGCGAGCCTGATACTGATCGAGATACAACGGATCACCGGCTGGGCCGCCACGGCCGACTGACGGCGGATGCTCCGAGCCGCGGCGATTTCTCGCGAAATCGACACCCCCTCTAGGCGGTGCGGCCCCGGTTGCCGTCGATTTCTCGCGAAATCGCCGCGCCGCTGGGGTGGCACGGTGCCGCACTCCGACCACCCTGGCAGTCGGCACCGCCGCGGGTTCTCCCGTGCGGCTCTCGCGAGGACGCCGGAGACGTTGTGTAGTACCTACCCGATGTCGCCGGACCCGCGGCGAGAGCCGTGCGAGAGGTTCCGCCACAGCACCACCCACGATCACCGGGCCGAGGAATTCATCATTCGGGGTTACACAACGCGGGCGTCCCCGGTGCGTGAGTCGGATGCATCGCGAGGCCGGGCCGCTCGCCGCGTAGGTCGCTACTCAAGAGCCGGCCCAACACAGCAAGGCGCCGACTCACGTGCCGGCTACCCGAGCACCCCTACGGGGCCGAGCACTGCCGCGGATTCGAAGGCGTCCCGCGCTCAACCGGCCTGGGGGTCACCGGGAGCGCGGGACGCGTAATCGACACTACTGATCGGCCGCAGCTGCTGTCGAGTCACCGATGGGCCGGGTCACTCACTTTTCCGATTCCGAACCTGTGGCTTCGGACCTGCGACGCATCCGGACACGCCCGGAGTGAAGATCCAGCGGTCCCGCACCGCTCTCCCTGTCGTCCTCCTTGGCGACGGCCACCCATTCGGCCCGTTCCAGCCGGTACTTGCTGCCCGCCTCGAACAGCCCGTCCACGCCGGTGACGGTCTGTCCCGAGCCGTCGAAGCGACGCGCGTAGGAGTCGCGACGCGCCTGGCGCCGCCTGGCGCGACGCAACCGGTCTATGCTCACACCGCCACGCTAACGGCGCGTGCCGCGCTTGCGCGGAACGGTGAGAGACGGGCCACAGTATCCCGCCGTGCCACCGACGACTCCGCCATGCCACCGACGGCAGCGGCTGTGACGAGAAACACCGAACGACTCCGAGTGCGGAGCCACCCCGCGACCCGGTCGAAGAACTTCAATAGGGTTTCGGTGTGCAGCAGGATCCGTATCAACTCCGCGTGCGGACAGCGCGGTTGTCCCCGCTGGCCGAGGCGTTCGAGGTCGTGGATCGGTACGCCGAGATCAATCACCGGTACCGCAAGCTGATCCACGACTCACGAGAGATGCTGGCGGCCACGGATGTGCGACTCACTCAGGCGAGGGGGATGGGCAAGAAGCTCATGGTGCTGGTGCGGGCAGCCGGTTCGGACTTCAGGGAACGGCTTCCCCAGGAGCAGCGGCACCTGTTGGACGCGGGGCTGCGTCAGGCCGACGACCTGGTGTACGGCGACAGCACCGGGCAGGACTGAGCGAACCGTCGCGGGCCACCGAACGAGTCGGCGGCCCGCGAGACGGCGGCTGGTCCTCCGGGACCGGAAACGGCGCCGGGAGCTGCTCAAGCGCTGCGGCCCGAGGCCACCCACTTGCTCATGGCGTACTGGACCAGCGCGATCAGGGCCTCCTTGGTGGAGGACTGATCGCGCGCGTCGCAACTCAGCAACGGAACGTCCGAGCTGACTGCCAGTGCCTCACGCACTTCTTCGATGCTGTGCTGCAGCTTGCCGTCGAAACAGTTCACTCCGATGACGTAGGGAGTACCTCGGTCCTCGAAGAAATCGATCGCCGAGAAGCAGTCGGCCAGCCTGCGGGTGTCCACCAGCACGACGGCACCGATAGCACCGCGCACCAGGTCGTCCCACATGAACCAGAACCGTTGCTGTCCCGGCGTGCCGAACAGATAGAGAATCAGATCGGCATCCAGCGACAACCGGCCGAAGTCCATCGCCACGGTCGTGGAGTTCTTGCCCGGGGTGGCGGCCAGGTCGTCGATCCCTTGGCTGGCCTCCGTCATGACCGCTTCCGTGGTGAGCGGAACGATTTCGGAGACCGAACCGACGAAGGTCGTCTTACCCACGCCGAAACCACCGGCCACCACGATCTTGGCCGAGCTGGTGGAGGATTTTCCGGTCTGCTGGGGCGCCTTAAAGCCGGCGGAGTCCACTCAACACCCTTTCCATCAACATCATGTGCGGTTCACTGCCGCTGTCGGTCACGGTCTGGTGGATATCGACCAGACCCTGTTCGGCCATATCCGCCAGCAGGACCTTGGCCACACCGAACGGCACACCAAGCAGCGCCCCGATCTCGGCAACCGACCGGGGCTGACCGCACAGCTGTACCACTGACTGGTACTCCTGCCGCAAGGGTGTGCCCGGACGGTACTGCGCGCTGGTGGAAATAAGTGTCTCCAGCTCCAGTTCTACATTGGATTTGGTACGTCCCCCCGTCCACGCGTAGGAACGGATGCTGGCCGCTGGAGTGTCCTCCCCCTCTTCGGCCCGGTTCATCGGTTCGTTCTCCCAACCGACCGACTCCTCGGACCGGGCGCTGTCGGAACGCGTGCGCTCGGATCGCCGTGGACGCGGTGCGTCCTCCTGCTCCTCCGACCTCCGTTTGCTCCGGCCGCGCCCACTGCCGAAATTGAGCCCGTTGTAGACGTCGGCGAAAGTCGCCTCGTCGACGTCCTGCTCCTCATCCCGCCCGTACCACCGCCCGACCTCGTCGGAACGACGCTCGTTGTAGCCGGAATCCCTGCTCATGGTGGCCTCACACCAATTGCTCTGAAACGGAGTTGTCAGCACCCTGCAACTGCGAACGCAGCTCGGGCGTGAGAATTCGACCGACTCGCTCGACCAGCATCGCCATCTCGTAGGCGATCAGGCCCATGTCGCATTGCGGTGCCGCCAGTACGGTCAGGCAGGAACCGTCACTGATGGACATCTGCAGCATCATGCCGCGGTCCATCTCGACTATGGTCTCCTTGACCTGCCCCGCTTCGAAGCATCGAGCGGCGCCCTGGGTGAGGCTTAACAAGCCCGAAGCCACCGCGGCGAGCTGTTCGGCCCGGTCTCGCGGCAACTTGTCCGAAGACGTCAACAGCAGCCCGTCCGCCGAAACCACGATCGCGTGCGCTACTCCGCTGACGCGCTCCGTGAAATCGGTGACCAACCAATTGAACTGGTCGATCTTCGCCTGCTGAGATGACATGTCGCCTCCTTTTGCTTGGTTCGGCGGTGGCTGAGCGGGCGGAACTCGGCCCCACCTATCTATTCCCCAGCGCTGTGCCTGCCCCGACGCACACCCTGCTGGAAACTCGACAACCGGCCACGGGTCTCGTCCGGCGCCGGCGTGTTCTGGGCCCCGGAACTCTGACCGCTCGGTGGTGGGGCGCTTCCGGGGGCGAGATGCTGTTTGGGCACTCGCCTGGGTAAGCCCGCCGAGGTGTAGTCCGAGGGCTGTGGGTCCGCGGCCGCGTCCGCTTCCTGCTGTGCCTGGTCGGTTTCGAAGTTCCACGCGGAGGACTCGTTCACCGGAGACTCCGATCGAGTGATCCAACTCGACGAATCCCGCTGCTGTCGAGCTCGTCCGTCGAGCTGATGGTTGGCTTCGGCTCCGGGGGCATCGGCATGCTGTGCCGTCGAGGGCGACTGGTCGTGCCGCGGCCCCTGGTCGGGGAAACCGCCGCCGGGGATTCCGGAGGCGGCGCTGTCCGAGGACTTCTCGAACTCGGCTTCTTCCATCCAGCTGAGTCCTCTGCCACCGGCGGCTGAACCGGGGTTCCCACCGGCCCGCGGACCGTCGGGAGCGGCTCCGGACCGACCACCGGAAGCGTTCGACTGGCCGCGCGGCGTGCGACGCGGCAGACCGGAGGGGGTGAAACCGCCCGGGTCCGCACGGGACTCGGAGGTGGGTTCCTCCACCCGGGGATGTTGTGTGGTCTCCTCCGTGCTGCCCGGCGGAACCGGCGTCCCAGCGGGGACTCCCCCGTCACCGGGCCTGTCGCTGGAGGGCCTTTCGCCGGGGAGCCTTTCGCCGAGGGTCCCCCTCTCGTGCGGGACTCGCCGGTCGTTGTCGTCCTCGCCGGTGGGCCAGGACCACTCACCGGTGCCGGACTGCCCCGAGGAGGTCTGGTGATAGGCGTCCTCGGGTGACGGGTGGAACCACTGTGGTGCGGAGTCGGTGAACATCGCGGATGAACCGGTTCGGGGTGCTATCGCGTGAACAACGGTCGGCGCGCTGTCCGAGTAACGCTGTTCCGGCCCCTCTTCCGACGCGAAGTCGTCGAAGTGCAGCGATGCCCCGAACGACTCGTCCTCCTCGGCGTTTTCCACGTACTCCTGACCCTCCGGAGGTTCGAAGAGACCGCGGAACCTGTCCGACGGCTCCGGATCCCGCTGCTGGCTCGCGGAGCGGACCGGCTCGGCAGCGGCCGGGTGTTCCGGTTGGGAAACCGGCGTGGGGGGCGGTGTCGGAGCCTGCGGCCGCGGGTTCCCCTGTTCCGGAGGCCGGGAACGGTCACCGGTCTGGGACGGGGGCTGGGTGGGAGTCGCCGGGGAACCGCCACGCTGCTGGGTCGGCAGCGAGGGGGGCTCTCCCAGATCGAAACGGGGCAGACCACCTTCCAGGATCTGATGACGGTTGGCCCCGTTGGCATTGGCCCCGTTCGCACGGGGAGCGGAGGTCTGTTCGTCGCCACTGCGGTGCTGTTCATCGCCGCTGCGGGGCCGCTCGTCGCCCTGCTGTCCCGGCTGCTCGGTGGCGGTGCTGCCGGAGCTGTCCTGACCGGGGGCGGACAGCCGCTGTTCGATGGTGGAAGGGCTCGGCTCGGGCGTGGACCGCACTGCGGACTGCGCGGAACCGTCGGGAATGACCAGGTCGGGCGGAATCCGGACCGTGGCGCGAACTCCGTCGACGTCGTCCCCGCCGTGCAACCGCACCGTGATGCCGTGCCTGCCCGCCAGCCGTGCGATGACCAGCAGCCCCATTCGCCGGGAGGTTGACAGGTCGTACTCGTCGAAGGAGGCCAGTCGGTCGTTGGCCTCGGCGAGTTCCTGTTCCCCCATGCCGATCCCGTGGTCGAGCACGTCGATGGTCAACGAGGAGTCCTCGGACTGATGGCTGGAGACCGTGACCGAGGTCTCGGGGGAGGAGAAGTTCGCGGCGTTGTCGAGCAACTCGGCCATCAACCGCACCAGGTCGCTGCCCGCGTAGCCGACCAACCGGGCCGCCGGGGGCGACTGCACCACCACACGGGGATAGTGCTCGATCTCGGAGATCGCGGCACGGAGCACGTCGGACAGCTGCACCGGCTGGGTGAACCGGCGTGCCATGTCGCTACCGGACAGCACCATGAGGTTCTCGTTGTTGCGCCGCATCCTGGTGGCGAGATGGTCGAGCCGGAACAGCGTCGCCAGCTGGTCCGGGTCGTCCTCATCGTGCTCGAGTTGCTCGAACAGTCGCAGCTGACGCTCCAGCAGGCTCTGACTGCGCCGGGAGACGTTGACGAAGGAGTCACTGTAACCGCGCCGCAGGTTCGCCTGCTCCGAGGCGAGGTAAAGGGCCTGGCGGTTGACCTCGTCGAAGGCGCGGGCCACCTGACCGACCTCCTCGGTGGTCCGCACCGGCACCGCGTCGACCTCCACATCGGATTCGGAGGAGCCGTGCCGGATGCGGTCGACGGCACGGGGCAACTGCTCGTCAGCGGCGTGCAGCGCGCCGCGGCGCAGCTGATCCAGCGACCTGAGCAGATTGCGCCCCATCACGACGATGATGGCCGCTGCCACGATCAGCCCCGCGACCATGATCACGGTGGTCAGTCCGGCCCGGTCGCTGGCTTCGTCGTACAACGAGTAAGCGCGCTGGTTGAACTGCTTCGACAACTCGTAGCGCACCTGGGTGGTGCTGTTGATCAGCTTGTCGGAGAGCTGGTTCCACTGGTCCAGCGTCAGGGAGGAGCGCACTTCGTCGACCCGGATCGCCCGCATGAGCTGATCCTCGGTCTCCAGCCACCGCTGCATGACATCGCTGTTGACGACCTCCCTGGCCTGTCTCGGCTCGGAGTTGGCCACGGACTCGAAACTGGTTATCCGCGAGTCCAGCCGGGCCCTGGAGTCGTTGAGCGCGTCGGTCAGGTCGGGAGTGAAATCGCTCCGGGGCAGCGCGGCGTCCACCAGGGCACGTTGGATCCGGATCTCGTCCTCGGCCCTGGAGAGTTCGTGCAGCGCGCTGATCGTGCTGTAGAGCCTCGAGTCGTCGATGGTGTTGATGACCGCGCGCTCCATCGACAGCAGCGAGCTGACGATCTCGTTGTAGGTTCCGATCGCGTCGACGGGCCGCAGCGAACGGGTCATCACTCCCTCGCGCAGTTCGCGCAGTTTCCCGAGCTGCCCGCGGAGTTGGTCGAACTGCGCCGAGGTCACCGGGCTGAACTTCTGCACGTTGTGCAGCACCTGCGGCGCCTGCTCCACGAATTCGGTGACCTTCTCGTACTGCTTCTGGTACTCCTGGCGTGCGCCGGGGGCCTCACCGAGCAGCTCGGCGGCCCTGGTGCGCTCGGTCTGCAGTCCGGTCAGCAGCGGCTGGATGCTGTCCCGCGCCTCGGTGAGCCTGCTGATCTCCTTGTAACGATTCGCCTGGGAAACCTCGTCGTTGATCTGGAAGACACCGAGCGCGAGCACGAACACGACCGGAACGAGCACGACGGCCCCGAGCTTGACCGGGATCCGCCAGTTCCGCCAGTCGCGGAGTGAGGCTCGCCGCGCACCACCGGGCCTGTTCCGCGCGGCTCGGGTGTCTCGGACCTGTTCCCGGTTCGCCCGTCGTGCCGCCGCACTCACGAAAGCTCCCGAAAGTCAAGCTGTCGTTCGTCCTGCTCTGTCACGGTGCGGTCCCTTCCGAACGAACAAATCGTAGGAGAACGGCGCCTGTGCCACCCGGCCGAGTGAAGGCTTATCCCCGTGTTCCCCGAGTCGCTCCGAGCGCATCCCGGATCACTTCGGTACGCGATATTCTGGGCGGGCGTGATCCCCACAATACGCTCCGTCACCAATAGTCGCGTACCGCGAGGGTCACTTCACCAGCCTTTTCGAACGGGCGACGCGCGGCTTGTGGCCATCTCGGATTGTAAAGATAGCGGACAAGGTACCGATCGCGGGGCGACTTTTCCACCCCGCCCGCCTGAACAGGACATCCGGGCACATACAAGATCATGTTTTGGGTTTGCCCGGCAGCGTGACACACGAAGGACGGAGAAAGTTCGCACAAGGTGTCGAACCGCATTACCCTAGCGTGTTCGACCGACTGTGAAAACCGGGACAGGTGCGACGCCGTCGAGCCACTGTGGTACTCATCGGTAATGGCCCATGAGCTGCGACACGACAGAGCGAGACCCCTCGGCCATGCCCCGTAGTCCGGACTGTACATCCGTCCGACTACAGCGGGGGGAGCAACAGGATTCCCCCGATAGCGGGAACAAGGACGTAGTATGTTGCGCTGACCGGACAGGCTCCGGCGGGCCGACACCACGGCCGGGAGGCGTCGCGATTCGCGTCGGCTGTCGACGTGGTCGCGCCGAACACACCGAATCGGCACAACCCCACCGACACAGTTCACCTGCTTCGGAAGAAGGGCGCATGAGCAACACGACGCCACCATCACTGCGCGCGCGATACGGGGAGCGAAGCGAGAAAACGCATGCTTCCTTCGGCGGTATCGAGAAAAGCGCGGCACTCGGCGGAAAAACCGGCCCCGATTTCGCCGGAATTGCGGGATCGGCGGAATTCGGTGAACTGCGTTCACGGCTGAAGCGCTTCGTGTTGCCGATGACCGTGTTGTTTCTCGTCCTGTATCTCGGGTACGTACTACTGGCCGCCTACGCGCCGGACTTCATGGGCGAACCGGTCTTCGGCAACATCAATGTCGGCTTGTTGTTCGGGGTCGGACAGTTCGTTTCCACGCTCCTGATCACCACGCTCTACGTCAAGTTCGCCGAGCGGCGGGTGGATCCCGAGGTGGACAAGCTGCGGGAGACCGCCGGTGGTGGTCAGCCGTGAACACACTGGCGCAACAGCAGTCCCCGCTCGGCGACACCAGCCCCGTCGTCAACATCAGCGTGTTCGCCGGGTTGATTCTGCTCACACTGCTGATCGCCTACCGGGCCAGCAGCAGCGGGAACACCAACGACTACTTCGCGGCGGGGGGAACCTTCTCCGGTGCGCAGAACGGAGTCGCGCTTTCCGGTGACTTCCTGTCCGCTGCCTCGTTCCTCGGCATCGCCGGTGCCATCGCGGTACACGGCTACGACGGGTTCCTCTACTCGATCGGCTTTCTCGTGGCCTGGCTGGTGAACCTGCTGCTGGTCGCGGAGCGACTGCGCAACACCGGCCGGTTCACCATGGGCGACGTGCTCAGCTTCCGGATGCGCCGACGTCCGGTGCGTGCCGCGGCCGCCGTGTCCACCCTGTTCATCACGATCGCCTACATGGTCGCGCAGATGGCGGGAGCGGGCGATCTGGTGGCCCTGCTGCTGGACATTCACAGCGGCGCGGGACAAGCCCTGGTGATCGCCGTGGTCGGCGTGGTCATGGTTTTCTACGTGCTCATCGGCGGCATGAAGGGCACCACGTGGGTGCAGATACTGAAAGCGGTCATGCTGCTGCTGTCGGTGGCACTGATAACCCTTTTCCTGCTGGGCAAGTTCGGCTTCAACTTCAGCAGCCTGATGCAGCGCGCCGCCGAGAACAACCCGCTCGGTGAACGCCTGTTCGCCCCGGGCGCCCAGTACGGCGAAAGCGCGCTGACGAAGCTGGACTTCGTATCGCTGTCGATGGCCCTGGTGCTCGGCGTGGCCGGACTGCCCCACGTGCTGATGCGGTTCTACACGGTGCCGAACTCGCGGGAAGCGCGCCGATCGGTCGTGTGGGCCACCTGGTTGATGTCGCTGTTCTACCTCTGCACGCTGGTCATCGGATTCGGCGCGGCGGCACTGGTGGGCACCGAGACCATCAACAACGCACCGGGTGGCGAGAACTCCGCCGCTCCGCTGCTCGCCTACGAGATCGGTGGGACGGTACTGCTCGGTGTGATCTCCGCGGTGGCCTTCGCGACCATTCTCGCCGTGGTCGCGGGCCTGACCCTGACGGCATCCGCCTCGTTCGCGCACGACTTCTACGCCAACGTGATGCGCGGCGGTAAGGCCGATCCCGCCTCCGAGGTCAGGGTGGCGCGCATCACCGCGATGGTCATAGGTCTCGCGGCCATCCTGGGCGGGATCCTCGTCAACGGGCAGAACATCGCCTTCCTCGTGGGACTGGCCTTCGCGATCGCCGCCTCCGCGAACCTGTCCACTCTGGTGTTCACGCTGTTCTGGAAGCGGTTCAACACCAGCGGAACCCTGTGGGGGATGTACGGCGGGCTCGCGTCCTGCCTGCTGCTCATGCTGTTCTCACCGGTGTTCTCCGGGTCCGCCGACTCGGTCTTCCCCTCGGTGGACTTCAGTTTCTTCCCGCTGAGCAACCCGGGTCTCGTGTCGATCCCGATGTCGTTCCTGTGCGGTGTGATCGGCACCCTCGTACGGCCGCGTTCCGCCGATCCGGAGGACTTCGACGCGATGAAGGTGCGCTCGCTGACCGGTATCGGTTCGCGGGACGTGGTGCACTGACGAGTCGCCGTGGTCGACGGGATCTCGTCGGCCCGGTTTCCGCGGGGGTCGCTCGGTGCGGCCCCCGCCAGGCGTCGTTCCGCCACCTCTCGCGCCGGAACCGCACCGCCCTGTCCGCTTCCGGCACCGTCCGGTGCTGCCCGCGTTCGGCTCCGCCCGCGTTCAGCTCGAACGGCGGACGAACTCGGCCACCACGCGGCCCAGTTCGGCACCCGCGTCCTCCTGGAGGAAGTGACCGGCTTCGGCGATGGTCGCGTGTCGCTGTCCGGCAGCACCCGGCAGCAGTTTGCGCAGCACCGGCCCCATGTACGCGGTGATCGGATCACTGTCGCTGAACGCGGTCAGCACGGGTGTGTCGTCCGCCGCCAGCGCTCGCCACGCGGCACGGTTCGCCTCGGTGGCCGGATCGTCCGGGCTGGTCGGTACCAGGCCCGGCATGGCGCGCGGCCCGGCCTTGTAGGACTCGTCCGGGAACGGCGCGTCATAGGCGGCGCGCGCTTCCGGAGACATCGGCCGGGCGCAGCCGCTCGCCACCAGCCGTCCGACGTCGAGGGTTTCCGCCTGCTCCACGGCCCTGCGGAACCGCCACCACACCTCGGGCATGTCGTGATCGCCGGTGGGCATGCCGGTGTTGGCCGCGACAGCACCCGAGAACCTGTCCGGGTGCTCCGCGAGCAGCCGCAGTCCCAGCAACCCGCCCCAGTCCTGCCCCACCAGAGTGAGCTCACGCAGGTCGAGCACGTCGAAGGCGAACTGGCGCAGCCACTCGACGTGCCGCGCGTAGCTGTGGTCGCCGATCTCGGACGGCTTGTCCGAACGACCGAAACCGACGAGATCGGGAGCGATGGCCCTGATGCCCGCCTCCGCCAGCACCGACATGACGTCGCGGTAGAGGAAGGACCAGCTCGGCTCCCCGTGCAGCAGCAGCACCGTCGGGCCGTCCGCCGGACCGGCCGCGACGTAGGCCATGCGCAGCGTTCCGCCGTCCTGATCGGACAGCTCGACGTAGTGGGGACGGTGCTCGAAGCCGACGACGCCGGCGAAACCCTCTTCGGGGGTGGTCAGTACACGCATGCGGTGACGCTACAACCGCTTTCGTGACGGCGTCCACGGAACCGCTCCGTTCCGCAAGAGAACCGGAACCGGGAACACCCGGTGCTTCCGAACCGCCACACGAGGTGTCGGAGCGGTGCCAGTCTCGGGTACGGCTCGGTTCCGAGTTCTCGCCGGATCAGCAGGAGCGAGCGGCTCCGACGCCAGGTACGACGCCACCGAGCGGCACGCGGCACACCAGCCGGGCGCGGCGGCTGATCTGGTCACACCTCCGACCGGATCCGGACACGAGCGGGGAGCCGACCAGTCCGAAATTCTGGCACGACATCAGTCTCGACCTGACCACCGCGACCCTGCAGGACTGGAACCTGGTGGACTGCCGGACGCATCACGTGCGGCTGGACCGCACGGAGTTCCACGCCGAGGCCGATTTCGACCGGGCGGTGTTCGAGGAGTGGCTGAGCCTGACGGGGGGCGGTGTTCCACGGGTCGTCCTAGTTCCGGGACGTCCGGACGGCGGGTTCGGACCGGGAAGCGCCGTCGAAACCTTCCTCCGGGGAAGGTCCGCCACTTCCCGGCAGTGTGCCGGGAGAGTCGGATAGTCGCGACACGATCCGGCGGATGCGGGGCTGAACCCAACGAAACGACCCAACGAAATGCGTAGAAATGCACCTCGTTGCATCACTATGCTCAATCCGTGATCTCACTCGCCGAGCTGGAGACGCTCATGCGACGGGGATGGCCCGCGATTCGGGAGACGACGGTCGACGGTTGGATCGCGCGGCTTTCCGACGGAGTGACGCGGCGGGCCAACTCGGTCCTGCCGGTCCACTGCCCGAACGACCTCGCCGACGCCATCGGCCGCGTCGAGGAGCTGTACCGCGGCCTCGGACTGCCGCCCGTGTTCCAGCTCGGCCCAGCCGCGCGACCCTCCGGTCTGGACTCCGCACTGGCTCGGCGGGGATACGAAGTCCGAACGCCGACGATCGTTCAGGTCGCGCCGATCGCGGACGTGTTGCGCCGGACTCCACCGCCCCACCGCGAAGTACGGGTGTCGAACCGGCCGGACTCGTCCTGGCTGGATCTGTGGTGGGAGGTGGACGGCCGGGGCGGACACGAGTCGCGGGCGATCGCCCACGAGATACTCACCGGTGGTGAAGCGTTGTACGCGGCGAGCGAGGACCGGCACGGCACCGCCGCGGTGGGACGGCTCGCCCTGGTCGGTTCCTGGGCAGGGGTGTACTGCATGGCGGTCCGGCCCGACGCGCGACGTCGCGGCCACGCGAGCGCGATCCTTCACGGCCTGTTGGAACGTGCCGTCGAGCTGGGAAGCGAGCACGCCTGGCTGCAGGTGACGGCCGACAACGTCGCCGCACGCGACCTCTACGAGCGGTTGGGCTTCGTTACGAGATCGAGCTATCACTACCGCTGTTTCCGATGAAACGAGCGACCTCCTCCGCTGCGGAGCGGCCAGGCGCGGTCTCGTTCGAGCATGGGCGAAAGATCACCGCCCTCTGACCCGTCTTCGCGGGTCAGAGGGCGGTGTTCCCAGTGGTGCCGGGTAGAGGATTCGAACCTCTGAAGCTTGCGCGGCTGATTTACAGTCAGCTCCCTTTGGCCGCTCGGGCAACCCGGCTTTTGCCAGTCATCGCTGGCTCGTGCCGGACGATCATACCTACCGGTGATGCCGAGCGGCACACCCCCCGGCTGCCGAACGAGCACAGCGGTAATGCGCCCAGCGGCAACGAACACCGGGGCACGGCGGAGCAGCTGTGAAGACTCATCGGATCCGATGCGGCGAAGCCGCATACCGCACCGACGAGCGCTCGAACACCGCTGGGGTGGGAACAGGCGGGCCGAGCCGTGGCCAAAAGAAACCGCCCCCTGCCCGTCTTCGCGGGTCAGAGGGCGGTGTTCCCAGTGGTGCCGGGTAGAGGATTCGAACCTCTGAAGCTTGCGCGGCTGATTTACAGTCAGCTCCCTTTGGCCGCTCGGGCAACCCGGCATAGCAGCCATTCGCTGTTGGCTTGTACCAAAATCCTACATACCGGCACCCGCGCTCGTGTAAGGGGGCCGGGGTAGCGTATTCGCTCACCAAACCAGCGCTCGTGAGGAGTTGCCGACATGGCGGACCCGTCGTTCGACGTAGTGAGCAAGGTCGACCGGCAGGAGGTGGACAACGCACTCAACCAGGCTGCCAAGGAGCTCGCGAACCGGTTCGACTTCAGGGGAACCGGCACGAAGATCAGTTGGACCGGAGAGGAGGCCGTGACCCTGGAGTCCGAGACCGAGGAGCGCTGCAGGGCCGCGATCGAGGTTTTCAAGGAGAAACTGGTAAAGCGGGGAATCTCACTGAAGGCGGTAGAGCTGGGCGAACCGGTCAGCTCGGGCCAGGTGCACCGGGTCTCCGGAACCCTCAAGCAGGGGATCGCGCAGGAAACCGCCAAGAAGATCTCCAAGAAGATCCGCGACGAGGCCCCCAAGGGGGTGCAGGCGCAGATCCAGGGCGACCAGTTGCGGGTTTCGGGCAAGAAGAAAGACGATCTGCAGGCCGTGATCTCGCTACTGAAAAGCAGTGACTTCGACGTGGCGCTGCAGTTCGAGAACTACCGTTGAACGGGGTGCGGGACGAGCCCGCTCGCGGGGTAGTCACGCCGCACGCACAGCACTCGTAACCGTCGACGGGAGAGCTCGGTGAAGGGAATCGTGTTGGCCGGGGGAAACGGTACGCGGCTGCACCCGGTCACCCAGGTGGTGTCCAAGCAGCTTCTCCCGGTCTACGACAAACCGATGGTGTACTACCCGCTCTCGGTGCTGATGCTGGCCGGGATCCGTGACATCCTGCTGATCTCCACGCCCGAGGACCTTCCGCTGTTCCGTCGCCTGTTCGGCGACGGCAGCAGCCTCGGGCTGCGCATCGAGTACGCGACCCAGACCGAGCCCAACGGACTGGCCGAGGCGTTCCTGATCGGCGCGGACTTCATCGGCGATGACTCGGTGGCGCTCGTGCTCGGCGACAACATCTTCTACGGCCAGGGGTTCTCGAAACTGCTGCAGCACAGCACCGCCGAGCTGGAAGGCTGCACGCTGTTCGGCTACTCGGTGCGCAACCCGCAACGCTACGGCGTCGGCGAGACCGACGGCGCGGGCAAGCTGGTCTCACTGGAGGAGAAACCGGTCGCGCCCCGCTCCAACAAGGCGATCACCGGGCTCTACCTCTACGACAACGAGGTGGTCGACATAGCCCGTACGCTGCGTCCCTCGAGTCGTGGCGAGCTGGAGATCACCGACGTCAACACGACGTACCTCGAGCGGGGGCGCGCACACCTGATCGAGCTGAATCGTGGTTACGCCTGGCTGGACACGGGCACGCACGAGTCGCTGCTGGAAGCGGGGCAGTTCGTGCAGGTGCTGGAACACCGCCAGGGAGTGCGTATCGCCTGCCTGGAGGAGATCGCGCTGCGCATGGGTTACATCACACCCGAGGAGTGTCACGAGCTGGGGTGGCGGCTGTCCAAGTCCGGTTACGGCCAGTACGTCATGGAGATCGCCGAGGCCATCGCCGGGCGGGAGCTGGACGCCGGGGGCGAGTGAGTCGGCTCCGGTATCCCTGCGACATCGATTTCCGGGTGGCGTCGATTTCTCGCGAAATCGCCGCGCCAGTACGGCGTTGTGGCCCGGTGGCGTCGATTTCTCGCGAAATCACCGCGCCGTTACGACGCAGGGCCGAGCTCCCGCCACCCACGCAGCCCGACCACCCGTGGGTTCTCCGGTGCGGCTCTCGCGAGGACGGCCCCGACGTTGTGTAGGTCGCTACCCGATGTCGGGGCACCCGCAGCGAGAGCCGCACGAGAGGTTCCGCCAAGTAAGTGGGTCCGCCCGCTCGCGCCGGGAACCTCTGTCAGTAACGAGTGGGTAGCTTGCGCCCTGCCAGACCCTCCAACCGTCGAACCCTGTCGGAGATGGGCGGGTGGGTCGAGAACAACCGCGTCATCCGTTCCCCGGAGCGGAACGGGTTGGCGATCATCAGGTGGGACTCGCTGACCAGCTTCGGCTCGGCCGCGAGCGGGGCCTGCTTGGTCCCCCGTTCGAGTTTGCGCAGTGCCGAAGCCAGGGCCAGCGGATCTCCCGTCAGCTCGGCCCCCGATGAGTCCGCCTGGTACTCGCGGGAGCGGCTCACGGCCATCTGGACCACGGCTGCCGCCACCGGCCCGAGCAACGACACCAGCAGCAGCGCGATCAGATTGGGGCGTTCCTCGTCGTCCCCGCCGAAGCTGGCGAAGATCAGCCCGAAGTTCGCGATGAAGGTGACCGCGCTGGCCAGCGCGCCCGCGACGCTGGAGATCAGGATGTCGCGGTTGTAGACGTGGGAGAGCTCGTGCCCCAGCACGGCGCGCAGTTCCCGCTCGTCGAGCAGCTCCAGGATCCCGGCGGTGGCACAGACGGCCGCGTTGCGGGGGTTACGCCCCGTGGCGAACGCGTTGGGCGCCACGGTGGGACTGATGTAGAGCGCGGGCATCGGCTGCTTCGCGGATGTGGCGAGTTCACGCACGATGCGGTACATCGCGGGCTGCTCCGCCTCGGAAACCGGCCGAGCACGCATCGACCGCAACGCGAGGTTGGCCGAGTTGAAGTACGCGTAGCCGTTCATTCCGAGCGCGATCAGCAGCGCCACGACCATGCCGGACCGCCCGAACAGCGACCCGAGCAACACGATGAGTGCGCTCATGGCACCGAGCAAGAGCGCCGTTTTTACTCCGTTCCAATGCCTGTGCAAGGTACTCCCGCCTCCGCCCGGTTTCCGGACCAGTTTCCGGGGACCGGCCACCTTCGACGGTGACCGGGAACCACGCACGGTGAGCGGCGATTCACGCCGGCCGGGCGCCCCGTGAAGAACTCACTCGGACAACGTCGCGCGAGGACCGCCAGTTCCTTAACACGCCACGCCGAACACGTCACAGAATCGGTGGAGACCGAGCTCATAGCCCCACCGATCAACTTTCTCTCGCGAAGAAACTAAACTGAGGGACACTTGTAAACGACTCACGCGCTCGGCCCGTGCCGACACGCGAGGCCGCACCCGGCGGCGAAACGTTGTCGAACCGGCTGCTGTGGTGGCTACGCGGTGGAGCTCTCGGCCGCGCTCCCCGCCGGATGAGACATCGGGCGCGGTGAGGCTGCTCGTTCGGGCCCGTGGCCGGAGGACGGGCTCGGAGCGTACTGCCGCCACCGGCATCCGGGAGGCGGCGGAGAGGATTCGGATTGGTCTTGTCGAAACTGCTCGGCCGTGGTGCCGCGCGCAAACCCGCCCGAGAAGGCGCCAGCAACGCGCTGCCTCCCACCCCGCTGGACGGCGGGACGCTGAGCTGCCAGGTACACGACGAAGCCGATCGCCCGCTCCCCGAGGCCACCGTGACGGTGGTGAACCGACTGAATCAGCAGGTCGCCAGCGGAACCACCGACGGGTACGGCTTCTTCCTCGCCACGGTGCAGCCGGGCACCCACAAGGTCTCGATCACGGCGGGCGGCTACCAGCGGACGGGCACCAGGGCCGAGGTCCGCACGAACCGGCACACCGCGATCGGCTCGGTGCGCCTGGAGCGGGACCCGGAGAGCACGCTCCCCGAGCCCGGCGTCTGGACGTTCGATCCGGACCACACCGAGATCAGGTTCATCGCACAGCACATCGGTATGTCGAAGATCCACGGCGCCTTCCGCGAGCTGGAGGGGCGCGTCACGGTCCGGGAACCGTTCGAGAAGTCCGTGGTCGAGGTCGCCATCGACGCGTCCAGCATCGACACCGGAGTTCGCATGCGTGACGATCACCTGCGCTCCGCCGACTTTCTGGACGTGGCGAACCACCCGAGGCTGTACTTCCGCAGCGACAGGTTGACCCAACTGCGCGGTGACCGCTGGGTGGTCGGCGGCCAGCTGACGCTGCGCGGCAGGAGCAGTCCCGTGCAGCTGGACACCACCTACCTGGGGACGCGCTCCTGGAACGGCACCCGAACGGCGTGTCACTCCACCACGGAACTGCGCAGGGAGGACTACGCGGTCAACTGGCAGCAGCTGCTGAGCAAGGGAATCGGCGTGGTCGGTCCGACGGTACGGATCGAGCTGGACGTGCAAGCGGTGCTGGAGGAGTGACCCGAGCGGTCGCACCGGAACTCGCGTTCCCGCTCGGTCGTCGTCCCGCACCGAATCGGGCACGCGCCTCCGGTGGCGGAGACGCGGCGGCTGCGCCACCGCTCCGCCACCGTTACTCGTGCAGTTCCATGGTGCAGCACTTGGGACCGCCGCCGGACTTGCGCAGCTCCGAGATGTCGGTGAGCAGCGGCTCGTAGCCGTGCGCGCGCAGTCGTTCGGCGAGACCGGTGGCCTCGCTGGGCAGCACCACGTGCTTGCCGTCGGAAACCCCGTTGAGCCCGAGGCACTCCGCGTCGGCTGAGTCGGCGATCACCGCGTCGGGGAAGAGCCTGCGCAGTACCTGTCGGGAGCCCTCGGAGAACGCCTCGGGATAGTAGGCGACCTGCGGTCGATCGCCCTTGCGGAGGACGAACAGCGCGGTGTCCAGGTGGTAATAGCGGGGGTCGGTGAGCCGTAGCGATACCACCGGGACGCCGAGCACCTCCTGGGCCTCGGCGTGGGCCTGCGGATCGGTCCGGAAACCGCTGCCCGCCAACAGCAGCTGTCCGGTCCAGGCGAAGTCGCCCTCGGCCTCGTTGATCCGGGAGGGCATCACCAGATCACGATAGCCGCTCGTGGAGAACCACCTCCGGAAGTGCTCGGCCTCGGGAGCGCGTTCGGATGACCTGAACCGGGCACCGAGCACTCGGCCACCGATCACCGTGGCGGAGTTCGCGGAGAAGACCATGTCGGGCAGTCCCGGCTGCGGCGGCACGGTCTCGACGGTGTGACCGAGCCGACGGTAGATACCCGCGAGCTCACGCCACTGCGACATCGCCAGCTCGGTGTCGACGGGCTCGTCCGGGTCCATCCACGGATTGATGGAGTACTCCACCGTGAAGTGTTCCGGGGGACACATCACGTAGTGACGCCTCGTCGGCACGTTCCCGGCCGTGTCGTGCCGTTGAACGGGATCGGGCGCTGCCACAGTGGAGACCGACATATTACGTAATCTAATCCCTGCTTTTGCAGCATTCAATGCGCCTTCATTGCGGCGAATACGGCAGAATGTTGCACATGGACCCCCTGGATCAACGAATCGTTTCGCAACTGGTCACCGACGCCAGGGCCAGTTACGCGGAGATCGGCGAGGCGGTGGGACTCTCCGCGCCCGCTGTGAAACGACGTGTGGACAAACTGCTGGACAACGGCGTGCTGCAGGGCTTCACCGCCGTGGTCGACCCGGAAGCGCTCGGCTGGGGGACCGAGGCCTTCGTGGAAGTGCACTGCCACGGCAACGTGCCCACCGACCGGCTGCTCGCGGGGCTGGAACCGCTGCCGGAGGTGGTTCGCGCCTACACCGTCTCGGGAGAGGCGGACGCGATCGTGCACCTGCGTGCGGCCGACATCCACCACCTCGAAACCGCGCTGGAACGGCTGCGTGCGGTCGAGTTCATCAACCGGACCGTTTCCACCGTCGTGCTGTCCCGGTTACTCGACAGACCACCCCAGGCATAGAACTGTGCTCGGCGTGCGGGGCGTAGCTGGTTGAAGTGGCGGAACCTCTCGCACGGCTCTCGCTGCGGGTGCCCCGACATCGGGTAGCGACCTACACAACGTCGGGACCGTCCTCGCGAGAGCCGCACGGGAGAACCCGCGGGTGCTCGGGCTGCGTGGGTGGCGGTTCGGCCTCGCGATGCGTCCGACTCACGCACCGGGGACACCCGCGCTGCGCGAGCCGCATGGTCGCGTCCCGACGGCGGCTGCGGGATGGTTGGAGCGCGGCCCTGCCCGACGGCCTTCTCCCAGCGGCCCCGCGATTTCGCGAGAAATTTACGCAGCACGGGGCCACTCCACCGCACAGCCAATCGGACACCGCACGGGCCGTTCAGGAGCGCGAGCGGCCGTCCCAGGCGACGAAACCGGCCTGCTCGGCGTCCGCCGGACCGCGGAACCACACCTCCGCGACCACCCGATCGAAGTAGGGCGAATCGGCGGTGTGGTACTGCCGCGAGCCGAACTGCCCCTTGACCGTGTAGCTCTCGTCCGGCCTCGGTTGTTCCGGATACCTCTCGTCGGGGTACCACTCCTGCGGTTCGTTCCCGGCATCACTGCCGGGATCGCCTGCCGTCGCGTCCGAGGACCTCCCCCAGCTCGAGTTGTCGAGGACGTTTCCGCTCAGCACGGAGTGGGCGTTGGTGGCGGAGCCACCGCGCCGGGTGTTGGCCCCCGGAACTCTTCTGGGAAGCCCTTCGGGGGTCTCGTCGACACCCGCGGCACCCGGCGCGGAGTCGGTGGGCCCGGCGGGAGTGGTCCCACCCGTGGTTCCCTCGGGCTCCGGGGCGGAACCCGCACCGTCGGTCACCGGCGAGGACGAGCTGTCAGGCAGTTCGGCGCCGCTGCGGTCGGGGTCGATTCCGGGCGTCACCATCGGCTCGAACAGCGAACGCAGCCTGCCGGTGAGTTCCCCCTCGGAGGACTCGCCGGAGCGCTCCCCCGCCTGCTCACCGGCTGCCGTCCCCTGGTGCTGCTCGCCCGGTTCCGAACCCGAACCGGGAAGCTCGGAACCGTCGAACTGCCGCGTGGTCTCCGAGGCGACGTTGTCGGTGTCGTACATGTCGAACTCCGCGGCCGAGAACCACGCGCGGTCCCCGGCAGAGCCGGAGAGTTCCGCACCGGAGCTCACCTCGGCGGGTGCGGTGGGGGTCGCGGACCACTCGGCGTCGCCCGGCGCGGGGGCCGACTCGGGGGGTTGTCTGCGCGGATGTTCCTCGCGCAGCTCGCGTTCCCGCTCCAGCCGCAGCTCGGACTCGTCGAAGGAGGCGGTGTCGGCGCCGTGCGGTCTCTCCTGGACGGGCTCCCACTCGTCCGTCGGGGAGGTACGCGCGCCTTCCGGCCCGGGCGCGGCCGCGAAGACGGACCCGCCGAAGTCCTCGGAGGCGGCTTCCATCCAGCGCGCGCGCTGGCTCCCCAACGGCCGGGGCACGTGCTCGGTCGGCCATTCGGCGGCACCCGATCCGGAGGAGGTGGCCGCGTCCGAGCCCTCGGGGCTATGCGCGGCGGCTTCGGTGCCGGATTCCGGGACACGGTCGCGCAGTGTCCCGTTCTCCGGAACCGGCTGGACCGCGGTGTCGCGGGTCGTCCCGGTCTCCCGGTCGAGCTCGGGATAACGGTGGAACTCGCTGTCCGGGACCGATTCGGAGTCCCACAGCGGGATGTCGCCTTCGGCGGACGAACGGTCCCGCGACTCACGCAGCCGCTGGTGGGCGGGCCGCACGAACAGCAGCCAGGTGGCCGCCACACCTGCCGCGAACGCGGCCAGGCTCCACAGCCACACCTGGGTAAACAGCCACGTCACCGCTGCGGTCCTTTCTCTCGCGAAGTCAACCGGCGACGAGTGCGACCACGACCGACACCGGCACCGTGGCGAGCGACACGCCGGGGCATCTCATCGGGTGCGGGCCACGACGTAGTCGACCAACGCGAACAGCCCCTGTCGTGCCGGGCAGTCCGGCAGTCGGGCGAGCTCGACCCTCGCCTGTTCAGCGTAAGTATCGAGGGTTCGACGGGCACGAACCAGTCCGGACGAGTCGCGCAGCCGTCGCAACGCCTCCTGCACTTCGGCATCAGTCGTCAGTGATCCCGAAAGCAGCTCGCGTAACCGTGCGTCGGAGTCGGAAGCGGTCAACTCGTAGAGCATCGGCAGTGTACGAACTCCCTCGCGGAGATCGGTACCGGGCGTCTTGCCGGACTCGTCCGGCGGGGAGGCGATGTCGATGACGTCGTCCGAGATCTGGAAAGCGGTGCCGACGATCTTTCCCACCCGTTCCAGCACACCGATCTGCTCCTGCGGCGCGCCCGAGAACAAGGCACCGAACCGGCCGCAGGTGGCGATCAGCGATCCGGTCTTCTCGTCGATCACCTCGAGGTAGTGCGCCACGAGATCCTCACCGCCCTCGACGCCGACGGTCTCGCGCATCTGACCGGTCACCAGGGACTCGAAGGTACGAGCCAGCATGCGGACCGCATCGCTGCCCAGATCGGCCGCCAACTGGGACGCCTGCGCGAACAGGAAGTCGCCGGTGAGAATGGCGACCGAGTTGTCCCACCTGGCATTGGCGCTGCTCGCGCCCCGCCGCATGGTGGCCTCGTCCATCACGTCGTCGTGGTAGAGCGTGGCCAGGTGGACCATTTCGAGGATCACGGCCGCCTTGGTCACCTCTTCCCGCTCCGGCTCCCCGAACTCGGCGGCCAACAGCGTGAACAGCGGCCGGAACCTCTTGCCCCCCGCATCGACGAGATGTAGGGACGCGCGGGTGGCGAAGTCGAGATCGCTGTGCACCGATTCGTGCAGCAGTCGTTCCACCCGCGTCATCCCGGCCCGCACCGATTCGGCGAGCTTCGGATCGGCAATGTCGAAACCGCCGACCGCGGTGCCCGTGTCCCACGGCACACCGCCGGTCGGCTCACCAACTGGGCTGGTCACGTCACCGTCGCCTTCGTCTCCCCCGGAAATGCCCTGCGAGGGACACCTTACGACACGAAGCCACCGACACTCGCCCAGTCCAGCGCCAGCTGCGGTGCCAGCCCGAACAGCAACGTGACAACCACCCCGAGCGTGATGGCCGCGGTGGTGAAAGCCCCGGGCACGCTGACGGTGGGGCCGTCGGGTGCCGGATCGTTGAAGAACATCAGCACGATCAGGCGCAGGTACAGGAAGGCGGCCAGCGCGCTGGCCAACAGCGCTATGACCACCAGTGGCCCCATACCCGCGGAGAACGCGGCGGAGAACACCACGAACTTGCCCATGAAACCGCTGGTCGCGGGAATACCGGCCAACGCGAGCAGCAGGAAGGTGAACACCGTGGCCAGCAGCGGCGAACGCTTGGCCAACCCCGCCCAGTCCGAGAGGTGAGTTGCCTCACCCTCCGAGGTGCGGACCAGGCCGATGATGCCGAACACGGCCAGCGTGGTGAACCCGTAGGCGAACAGGTAGAACAACGTGGCGGACAGGCCGCGCTCGGTCAGCGTGATCGCCCCGACCATGAGAAATCCCGCATGCGCGATCGAGGAGTAGGCGATCATGCGTTTGACGTCCCGCTGCGTCAGACCGGACACCACTCCGATGACCATCGACAGCACCGCGACGGTCCACAGCACCCAGTGCCACTCCCAGCTGGAGGCGTCGAAGGCCACGTGCAGCAGGCGCAGCATCCCGCCGAAGGCGGCGACCTTGGTGCAGGCCGCCATGAAGCCGGTCACCGCGGTGGGCGCACCGTGGTAGACGTCCGGGGTCCAGAGGTGGAACGGCCCCACCGAGCCCTTGAACAACAGCCCCATGATCACCAGCCCGAGGCCGGCGAACAGCAGTGTGTCCGAACGCAGGCTCCCCGCCGTGGCGTCGGCGATGTCGGAGAACTTCACCGAGCCCGCGTAGCCGTACAGCAGGGCCAGCCCGTACAGGAAGAACGCGGAGGCGAAGGCGCCCAGCAGGAAGTACTTGACCGCGGCTTCCTGCGAGAGCAGCCTGCGCCGCTTGGCCAGCCCGCACAGCAGGTAGAGCGGCAGGCTCAGCACCTCGAGCGCGACGAACATCGTCAGCAGATCGTTGGCCGCGCAGAACACCATCATCCCGCCGAGGGAGAACAGCGTGAGCGGGAAGACCTCGGTACGCATCCCGGCCACCGAGGCGGTGGCCCGGTTCATCACCTCGGCGGAGGCGGCTCCCGGCGCGTCGGCGGGGCGCCGGGACGCCTCGGGATTGGTCTCGGCGACGAACGCACCGCCGGGTTCGATCGAACGATCGGCGATCAGCAGGATCGCCCCCAGCGCCAACGCCAGCAGCGTTCCCCACAGGAAGAGGGTCGCCGGTCCCACGGCGACCGTGTCCGACAGGGTGGTTCCGCCGGTGTTGATCTCCCTCGCGTGCCGGAGTACCTGCGCACCCGCGAGGATCACCGCCAGCAGGCTCAGCACCACCTGCGCGATCCAACGCTGCCGTCGGTGCACGAAGGCCTCGATCAGCACACCGAGACAAGCCGCGACCAGCACGATCAACACCGGCGCGATGGCGGCGTAGTCGATCGGCGGCATGTCGGTGGTCTGCTGGGCCAGCAGTTCGGAATGCCGGTCCGGGGCACCGGTTCGCGCTACCACTCCCACTTTCAGTTACCTCCCTGAGAGGTCACGGGATCGGTGACGCCGACCTCGCTCATCGTTGCTTCCACCGAGGGGGTGATCACGTCCAGCACCGGGGCGGGGTACAGCCCCAGCAGGACGATCAGCACCACGAGCGGAGCCAGGACGCCGATCTCCCTGCCGTCGAGATCGCGGAGGGTGAGCCGACTGGCCCCGGATCCGGAGCCGCTGTCCACCGCGACCTCCGGATCGGTCGCGGCTCCCGGGCCGCCGACCGAGTCGAGCAGCGCGGTTCCCGAGAGCGGCCCCTGCATCACCCGCTGGTAGAGGCGGAGCACGTAGACCGCCGCCAGCACCATCCCGATGGTGGCGAGTATCGCGAACACCGGTCGGGTGGCGAAGGAACCGATCAGCACGAGGAACTCGCTGATGAACGAGTTGGTTCCCGGCAGCGACAACGTGCTCAGTCCCGCGATCAGCAGCATCCCGGCCAGCACCGGGGTCACACGCGCCATGCCGCCGTAGTCGGCGATCCTGCTGGAACCGCCGCGCGCGATGATCATTCCGATCACCAGCACCAGCATCCCGGTGGCGATACTGTGGTTGACCATGTAGGAAGCCGCGCCGACCTGCGCCTGCGAGGTGAACGCGAAGATTCCCAGCGCGATGAATCCGAAGTGGGCGATCGAGACGTAGGCGATGAACCGTTTGAGGTCGGTCTGCCCGAACGCCTGCAGCGAGCCGTAGAGCACGCCGATCACGCCCAGCGTGAGCACCAGTGGTGCCAGCAGCTGGGACGCCTCGGGAGCCAGCGGCAGGCTGTAGCGCAGGAATCCGAAGGTCCCCACCTTGTCCAGTACTCCCACCACGATCACAGCCACTCCGATGGGGGCCTGTTCGGTGGCGTCGGGCAGCCAGGTGTGCAGCGGAACCAGTGGTGCCTTGATGGCGAACGCCGCGAAGAAACCGAGGAAGATCCACACCTGCACCGAGGTCGGCGCGTCGGCGAGCACTCCGCGCAGCGTGGCCCAGTCGAAGGTTCCCCGCCCGGTGACGCTCGCCGCGTAGGAGTAGGCCCCGATGGCCGAGGCCAGCATGATCAGTCCACCGAGGAAGGAGTACAGGAAGAACTTCACGGCCGCGTACTGCCGCCTGCTGCCGCCGTAGCCGCCGATCAGGAAGTACATCGGGATCAGCATGATCTCGAACAGCACGTAGAACACGAACAGGTCGGTGGTGGCGAACACCGCCACGGTCAGTGCCTGCTCGACGAGCAGCAACGCGAAGAAGCCACCCCGGCTGCGCTCGGCCGGGAGCCGTTCCCGCCAGCTGAATCCCAGCACCAGCGGCATCAACAGCGCGATCACCGCGACCATGACGAGCGCGATGCCGTCCAGCCCGAACGAGAGGCTTATGCCGTACTGGGGGATCCACTCGACGGAGCCGTTCAGTTGCAGCCTGGCCCCGCCGGGTTGGTAGCTCAGCCAGGCCACCGCCGCGAGCACCAGTTCGACCAGCGAGAAGCCCAGGGCTACCGGTTTGGCCACGCGTTCGTTGCCGCGCAGCAGCGCCACGACGATCGCGCCGAGCAGCGGCAACAGAATCAGCGCGAGGAGCAGGTTCATCGCGTCTCCTCTTCTCCGGCTATTTCGCGGGAATTCGCACAGCGGGTCGTCATGGGGTTCCCACCGAGAGCAGGGCGGCCACCAGCAGGACGCCGCCGACCAACATGGACATCGCGTAGGACCGGACGAAGCCGGTCTGCCAACGCCGCAGCACCTGCGAGGCGGCGCCGAGGGTCGTGGCGACCCCGTTGACCGCGCCGTCGACACCGACCCGGTCGAACCGCGCCAGCCCGTCGGCCAGCCCCACGGTCGGACGCACCGCCACCGCGCGGTTCAACGCGTTGCCGTAGAGATCCGCACGGGCCGCGCGCACCAGCGGCGAGACCCGGGACGGTGCGGTCTCGGGAACGGGACGGCGCCCCACGACCAGCCAGGCCACCAGCACACCGAGCGCGGAGAACCCGAGCGTGAACACCGGGATCACCGAGTGCGGCAGCACCGTGTGTCCCTCGTGGAGTTCACCGAGTGCGGGGCTCAGGAAGTGCACCAGCCGCTCGCCGCTGGTGAACAGGAAACCCGCTGCCACCGAGCCGACGCCGAGCACGATCATGGGACCGGTCATCACCGGCGGCGACTCGTGGGGGTGGAACTCCCCGCCGTCGGAGGCCGTCCGGTGTTGCCAGCGCCGTTCACCGAAGAAGGTAAGCAGCATCAGGCGGGTCATGTAGAAGGCGGTGAGCCCGGCACCGAGTACCGCCGCGCCACCGAGCGCCCAGCCCTGCCAACCGGGCTCGCCGAAGGCCGCCGCGATGATGGCTTCCTTGGAGTAGTAGCCGGAGAGGAAGGGGAAACCGATCAGCGCCAGGTAGCCGACCGCGAAGGTGGCGAAGGTGATCGGCATGTAGCGGTAGAGCCCGCCGAACTTGCGCATGTCGACCTCGTCGCGCATGCCGTGCATCACCGAGCCCGCGCCGAGGAACAGAGCCGCCTTGAAGAAACCGTGCGTGAGCAGGTGCATGATTCCCAGCGCGTAGCCCGCCGGCCCCAGCCCGACGGCGAGCATCATGTAGCCGATCTGGCTGACCGTGGAGTAGGCCAGCACCTTCTTGATGTCGTCGTAGGCGCAGCCGATCACGCAGCCGACCAGCAGGGTGGCCGCTCCGACGATCGCGACCACCAGCTGACCGGTCTCGGTCATGGTGTAGAGCGGGTTGGCCCGCGCGATCAGGTAGACCCCCGCGGTGACCATGGTGGCCGCGTGGATCAGCGCCGAGACCGGGGTGGGGCCTTCCATCGCGTCGGGCAACCACGCCTGCAGCGGCACCTGGCCGGACTTGCCGCAGGCTCCCAGCAGCAGCAGCAACGAGATGGCCAGCACCGTTCCAGTCGAGAGCTCCCCGGCGCGGGCGAACACCTCGGAGTACTGGGTGGTGCCGAGCCGGGCGTACAGCAGGAAGATCGCCAGCGCCAGTCCGACGTCGCCGACCCGGTTCATCACGAAGGCCTTGGTGGCCGCCCCCGCGGCGCTGGGACGCTGCTGCCAGAAACCGATGAGCAGGTAGGAGGCCAGCCCGACGCCCTCCCAGCCGAGGTAGAGGGTCACGAAGCTGTTGCCGAGCACCAGGATCAGCATCGCCGCCACGAACAGGTTCAGGTACCCGAAGAAGCGGCGCCGCTCGGTGTTGCCCCGCCCGACGCGTCCCTGCTGGTCGTGGGCCATGTAGCCGATCGAGTAGATGTGGATCAGCGCGCCGACCCCGGTGATCAGCAGTACGAAGACCAGCGACAGCGGGTCGATGCGCAGCCCGAAGTCGACCTGCAGGGAGTTGACGGGGATCCAGGAGAACAGGTGCAGCGAACGCGCGGCCTGTTCCGCCCCTCCCACCGAGGTGAACAGTGCCAGGGCGTAGCCGAAGGAGGCGATCACCGTGGCGCAGCCCAGCAGGTGTCCCCACCCGTTGGCGCGCCTGCCCGCCAACAGCAGCACCGCGGCACCGAGCAACGGAATCGCGATGATCAGCCACGCATTGTTCTGAATCGCTCCCTGAGCGGCCTGTACCGGCTCCGGAGCGGCCAGCATGGAGGTTGTCACGCCGTCTTCCAATCCGTTCCGTTGGTCCATTCGCTGTGCGTTTCGTTCCGTCGGGCTAGTACTTCAGGAGGTTGGCGTCGTCGACGGAGGCCGATCGGCGGGTGCGGTAGACGGACATGATGATGGCCAGCCCGACCACGACCTCGGCCGCGGCGACGACCATCACGAAGAAGGCCATGGCCTGCCCGTCGATCGATCCCTCGATACGCGCGAACGTCACCAGCGAAAGGTTGACCGCGTTGAGCATCAGCTCCACGCACATGAACAGCACGATCGCGTTGCGGCGTATGAGCACGCCGACCGTGCCGATGGTGAACAGCAGCGCCGAAAGCAGCAGGTAGTAGGTGGGGGTCACTGCCTGACCTCCTCGGGGGAACTCGAACCGGCGTCCGGGTGCGCGGTGTCGTCCGGGGACTGCGCGTCGTCCGGGGACCGCGGGTCGTTCCGGGACCCCGTGGAACCGTTGCTCCCGGTGTGACCGCCGGAGCCGTTCTTACCGCCACCCTCGCCCGGCGTGCCGTCACCGGAACCGCCGTCGGGGGTCTCCTCCCCGTTCGAGTCCGAAGTGGACTCAGACGTGCCCCGATCGGTCCCGTGCTCCCGGTGGCCGGTTCCGGTCAGCGCGTGCGCGTCGGGCGGCGGGGCACTGCCGGAGACCGCGTCCCGGTCGGGGCGCAGCCGTTCCACGGGAGTGTTGTCCAGGATCTCGGACAGCGAGTCCTCCGCGACGGAGCCGTCCGGCAGCAGTGCCGGGGTGGCGACCGAGTTGGCCGTGGCGTAGACACCGGGTCCCGGCAGCGGGGACGGCCTGGCGTACCTCCCCTGGAACCTGGCCTCCACGGTTTCCCGCTGCGTCATGCGCGGCTTGCGCCCCTTGCCGCCGTAGGCCAGCACCATCGCCCCGATCGAGGCGGTTATCAGCAGCGCCGAGGTGAGCTCGAACGGGAACAGGTAGTCGGTGAAGATCACCTGCCCCAGGCCGCCGGCGGCCCCGCCGCCGGGTGACCACGGGTTCAGCGGCGCGGCGGGCACCACCGCGTCGAGCGAACGCGCCAACCCGGACACCAGTAGCACGGCCAGCGCCACCCCGAGCACACCCGCTGCCAGCCGCTGGCCGCGCAGCACCTCGACCACGGAGTCGGACGCGTCCCTGCCGACCATCATGAGCACGAACAGGAACAGCATCATGATCGCGCCGGTGTAGACGATGATCTGGGTGAATCCGAGGAACTGCGCGCTCTGGGCCATGTACAGCACCCCGAGGCTGAGCATGGTGAGCACCAGCCACAGCGCCGAGTGCACCGCGCTGCGCGCGAAAACCATCCCGAGCGCGCCCAGCAGCGCCAGCGGCCCGAGAATCCAGAACACCACCGTCTCTCCGGTGCCCACGACGCCCTGCTGCGCGGTCTGCGCGAGCGGCGTCCGCACGAGCACCTCGGTGGTAGCCGTCATGGTCATCACCGAACGGCCTCCTCGCCACCGGTCTCGACCGTGGTGCCGTCGGGTACTCCCTGCCCGCGGGCGAGTTCCGGTCCGTTGACGTAGTAGTCCTGCTCGTCCTCACCCAGCCGCATGTCGTGCGGCGGCTGTTCCATACCGGGCAGCAGCGGCGCGAGCAGGTCCTCCTTGGTGTAGATCAGGTTCTGCCTGTTGTCATCGGCCGTTTCGTACTCGTTGGTCATCGTCAGCGCCCGTGTCGGGCACGCCTCGATGCACAACCCGCAGCCGATGCAGCGCAGGTAGTTGATCTGGTAGTCGAAGCCGTAGCGCTCACCGGGCGAGTACCGTTCGTCGTCGGTGTTGGTCCCGCCTTCCACGAAGATCGCGTCGGCTGGACACGCCCACGCGCACAGCTCGCACCCGACGCATTTCTCCAACCCGTCCGGATGCCGGTTCAACTGGTGCTTGCCGTGGAACCGGGGAGCCGGGATCTTCTTGACCTCGGGGTACTCCTCGGTCAGCACCGTTTTGAACATCTTGGACAGGGTGACGCCGAAGCCCTTCAGGGGATCAGTCATTCCCATCGGGTGCCTCCTTCGTTGAGCTGGTGGGCTCTTGCCCGGCTTCCGGCAGCCGGGATCGCGTACCCGTGGTGGCCGAAACCCTGGTCTCCCTGGGGGTTTCGGGGACCTTGAGGTCGAGCGGCGGCACGGGGTGGCCGCCGCCGGACAGCGGTGCCCGCGGTTCCTCCTGCTCCTCCTCCGGCGGTTTCCGGTCCGGCACGAGGAAGGCCACGATCAGCAGCAGCACCACGATGCCGCCACCGATGAACAGGAACTGCTGCGAGCCGAGCAGGTCGGCGTTGCGTATGCCCCGGATGGCGGTGACCGCGCAGATCCAGACCAGGCTGAGCGGCACCAGTATCTTCCAACCGAGGTTCATGAACTGGTCGTAGCGCAGCCTCGGCAGCGTGGCGCGCAGCCAGACGAACACGAACAGGAAGGCCAAGGTCTTGCCCAGGAACCACAGCACCGGCCACCAGCCGGTGTTGAGGACCCCGTCGCCGATCAGGTACAGCGGCCAGGGAGCGTGCCAGCCGCCGAGGAACAGCGTGGTCGCCAGGGCCGAGACGGTGACCATGTTGATGTACTCGGCCAGGAAGAACAGCGCGAACTTCAGCGAGGAGTACTCGGTGTGGAACCCGCCGACCAGCTCGGACTCGGCCTCCGGCAGGTCGAAGGGCGCCCGGTTGGTCTCGCCGACCATCGCGACGGCGTAGACCAGGAAGCTGAACGGCAGCAGCGCGAAGAACCAGCCGTTCTGCTGCGCGGCCACGATTCCCGAGGTGGAAAGCGTGCCCGAGTAGAGGATGACCGCGATGAACGAGAGTCCCATCGCGATCTCGTAGGAGATCACCTGCGCGGCGGAGCGCAGCGCGCCGAGCAGTGGGTAGGGGGATCCGGACGACCAGCCGGCCAGCACGATGCCGTAAACCCCGACGGCGGCGCAGGCCAGCACCACGAGCAGGCTGACCGGCAGTTCCACCAGCTGTAGCGCGGTGGGCTCGCCGAAGATGGTGACTTCGCCGCCGATCGGGATGACCGAGAACGCGACCAGTGCCGGGGTGGCCGAGATGACCGGCGCGAGGATGTAGATCCACTTGTCGGCCATCACCGGGCGGATGTCCTCTTTGAACGCGAGCTTGAGCCCGTCGGCCAGCGACTGCAGCATCCCGAAGGGCCCCGCGCGGTTCGGCCCGGGCCGCTGCTGCATCCTGCCGATGACCCTGCGCTCGGCCCAGATGGTCAGCAACGTCATGACCACCAGGAAGGCGAACGTGGCCACGACCTTGATCAGGATGAGCCAGATGGGGTCGTCGGAGATCAGCCGTGCCGTCTCGTTCATGCGACACCCCCATCGGTGCCGGTGTGGCCGTTGCCGTTCGGACCGTGCCCGGCGGCACCGAGACCGCCCGCGCCGTGACCGTTGGCAGCGTCGTTGTGACCGTTGGCAGCGTCGCTGTGACCATTGGCAGCGTCGTTGTGACCATTGGCGCCGTGGCCGTTGGTCACCGCCGCCGAGACCGCCTCCCCGGCCGCGGTTTCATCCGGTTCCGGGCTTTTCGGTCCACCACCGGGCGGGGGCAGTGGACCGGCCGCGAGGCCGACCACCGTGCCGTGCCCAGCCCCGAGCACGCTCCGGACCTTGGCCGGTCCCGAGTTGCCCGGCAACCAGACCACGCCGTCCGGCATCTCGACGATCTCGGACTCCAGCGCGACGGTCCCCCGCTCGGTGCTGACGCGGACCGGCTGGTGCGGTTCGATGCCGAGCCGCCGCGAGGTGTCCCGGGAGATCCGCGCCACGGGTGGCCGGGCCGTACCCGCGAGATTCGGTTCGTCGTGCTGCATCGAACCGTTGTCCAGCAGGTGCCGCCAGCTCGCCAGCAGCGCTTTGTCCCCGACCGGTTCGTCGACCGGCTCGGCCGGTATGTCCGGTGGCTTCGGCCGGGCTCCGGGATTCGCACCCAACCGTTGGATCTCGGCGGCCACCGCCGCCGGGGTCTGGGTGAACAGGTCCACGTCCATCTCCACCGCGAGGGTGTCCAGCACCCGGCAGTCCGGCAGCGCGCCGGTGCCCTCGATGGTGATCTCGAACTCGCGGGCACGGCCCTCCCAGTTGAGGAACGTCCCGGACTTCTCGACCGTGGGCGCGATGGGAAGCACCACGTCGGCGTGCTCGGTCACGCCGGAAGGGCGCAGTTCGAGGCTGACGACGAATCCGGCCGACCGGAGCGCGCGGCGCGCCTGCTCGGGATCCGGCAGATCGTCGGGATCGACCCCGCCGACCAGCAGGCCGGACAGCTCACCGGACTCCGCCGCGGCGAGGATGCCGTCGAGCTCCCGGCCGGGGATGCTGGGCAGGCTGCCCTCCGGGACACCCCATGCCCGCTCGATCCCCGAGCGCACCACCGAGTCGGAGACGGGTCGGCCGTTGGGAAGCAGCGTCGGGAGCGTCCCCGCCTCCACCGCACCGCGTTCCCCGGCACGGCGCGGGATCCAGGCGATGCCCGCGCCGGTGCGTTCGGCCACCCGCATCGCTGCGGTGTAGACCCCGGAAACCTGGGAGCACCGCTCGCCCAGCAGCAGGACGGCACCCGGTTCGGACAGCGCCTGTTCCACTTCGGGCGGAAGTTCGTACAGCGCGGCGGCCTCACCGCCCGGCAGGCAGGGCAGCAGTCCCCCGCTGTGGATGGGGCTGCCGGAGTCGACGATGTCGGTGGTCTTCTCCACACCGGGCGAGTCCCACTGTCCGAGGTGGAACACCCTGGTGCTCCCGTCGCGGGCGGCCTTGCGCAACCGGAGGAAGACGATGGGCGACTCCTCCTCGGGCTCGAAGGCCACGCACAGCACCGTGGGGGCCGCTTCCAGCGAGGAGTAGCTGACGCCGTCCTCCGGCCCGGTTCCGACCACCGAGGCACCCAGGAAGTCGAGCTCCTCGGTGGAGTGCGGCCTGGCGCGGTGATCGATGTCGTTGGTGCCCAGCGCCATCCGGGCGAACTTCCCGTAGGCGTAGGCGTCCTCACGGGTGAGCCTGCCTCCGGGCAGCACCCCGACGCCGCCCGAGTCGCGCGCGGTGAGCAGCCCGTCCGCCGCCCGGCGCAGCGCCTCGGTCCAGGAGGTCTCCCGCAGCTCACCCGACTCCGCGTCCCGCACCATCGGGCGGGTGAGCCGGTCGCTGGCGGTCGCGTACCGGAACGCGAAGCGCCCCTTGTCGCAGTTCCACTCCTCGTTGACCTCGGGGTCCTCACCCGCCAGCCTGCGCATCACCTTGCCGCGGCGCCAGTCGGTGCGCTGCGAGCAGCCCGAGGCGCAGTGCTCGCAGACACCCGGGGTGGACACGAGGTCGAACGGGCGGGAGCGGAATCGGTAAGCCGCGCTGGTGAGCGCTCCCACTGGGCAGATCTGAATGGTGTTGCCGGAGAAATAGGACTGGAACGGCTGCTGCTCGCCGATGCCGATCTGCTGCGTGGCGCCGCGTTCGAGCAGTTCGATGAACGGGTCACCGGCGATCTGCTTGGAGAACCTGGTGCAGCGCTGGCAGAGCACACAGCGCTCCCGATCCAGCAGGATCTGCGAGGAGATCGAGACGGGTTTGGCGAAGGTGCGCTTCTTGTCCACGAAACGCGACTCGCTGCGCCCGTGCTTGAGCGCCTGGTTCTGCAGCGGGCACTCCCCGCCCTTGTCGCAGACGGGGCAGTCCAGCGGGTGGTTGATCAGCAGCAGCTCCATCACACCCTGCTGGGCCTTGTCGGCCACCTGCGAGGTCTGCTGGGTGTTGACCACCATCCCGTCGGCCACCGCCGTGGTGCAGGAGGCCGCGGGTTTGGGCATCGGTTTGCCGTTGACCTCGACCTCGACCAGGCACTGCCTGCAGGCACCCGCCGGGTCGAGCAGCGGGTGGTCGCAGAACCGGGGAATCACGATGCCCAGCCGCTCGGCGGTACGGATCACCAGCTCGCCCTTCGGGGCGTCGACCTCGATACCGTCGATGGTCAGCCGGACGTGCCCTTCCGGTACCGGACGGGACTGCGCGGTGTCGTTTCCGGAAGCGGATGCCACCGTCATCGGGCCACTCCTGCCAGTGCGGGTTCCTCTGTCGTGTCCTGCCCGCGGTTGCTCTCGCACAGAGCGAGGAACTCTTCGCGGAAGTACTTGATGCCGCTGGTGATCGGGCTGACAGCGCCGTCACCCAGCGCGCAGAACGAACGGCCGAGCACGTTGTCGCAGACGTCGAGCAGCGTGTCGATGTCCTGCTCGGTGCCGTGCCCGTCCACCATTCGCTCCAGCACCTGCGCCAGCCAGAAACACCCCTCGCGACACGGGGTGCACTTGCCGCACGACTCGTGCTCGTAGAACTGGGTCCACTTCATCACCGCCCAGGGCACGGAGACCGTCTCGTTGAAGATCATCAACGCGGTGGTGCCCAGCATGGATCCGGCCTCGGTAGCCCCCTCGAAGTCGAGCGGCACGTCGAGGTGGTCGGCGGTGAACAGCGGGGTGGAGGAGCCGCCCGGAGTCCAGAACTTCAGCGGGATCCCGTCCTTCATGCCGCCCGCCAGTTCCAGCAGTTCCCGCAGCGTCGTGCCCAGCGGAGCCTCGTACTGCCCGGGACGTTCCACGTGCCCGGACAGCGAGAAGATCTTCGGCCCGGGGGACTTCTCCCGCCCCATGGCGCGGAACCAGTCCGAACCGCCGTTGACGATGTAGGGCACCGAGGCGATCGTCTCGACGTTGTTCACGGTGGTGGGAGACGAGTACAGCCCCGCCTGCGCGGGGAAGGGCGGCTTCAACCTGGGCTGGCCGCGCTTGCCCTCCAGCGAGTCGAGCAGCGCGGTCTCCTCGCCGCAGATGTAGGCACCGGCTCCGGCGTGCACCACCATGTCCAGGTCGAACCCGGAGTCCAGGATGTTCTTGCCGAGGTAGCCCGCGTCGTAGGCCTCGCGCACCGCGTGGTGCAGCCTGCGGATGCAGTGCAGCGCCTCACCGCGCACGTAGATCATGCAGGTGCTCGCCCGCATCGCGTAGGCGGCGATGACGCAGCCCTCGATCAGCGAGTGCGGGTCGGCCATCATCAGCGGGACGTCCTTGCACGTCCCCGGTTCACCCTCGTCGGCGTTGATCACCAGGTAGTGCGGCCGGGAACGGTCCTTGGGCATGAAGCCCCACTTCACCCCGGAGGGGAAACCCGCACCGCCCCTGCCGCGCAGTCCCGCGGTCTTGACCAGTTCGATGAGCCGGTCGGGCTCGGCCGAGAGCGCGGTGCGCAGCGCGGTGTAGCCCTCCAGCTGCTCGTAGGTGCGCAACGACCAGGACTCCGGGGACAACCAGCGCCGGGTGAGCACGGGAGTCAGCGGACTCACCGCGGCCCGTTCCGGGGCGCTGCCGTCTGATGCGTTCGCTTCGGTCATCGCCTGCCCTCACTTCTTCTCCGGGATGGGCGGAAATTCGACCTCGTCGGGCATCGGTGGTGCGTTCCAGCCCTGTTCACGGGCGAGCTCGGCACCGCGCACCGTCTCGGGGGCCGCGGCCGACGACTCGGCGGCCTCCTCCGCGCCGGGTCCGTCGAAGAACCCGGCGAGCTGGCGCTCGGTGTCCCGGAAGTCGGTCAGCGGCGCGCCGCGGCTGGGCAGTGGCCGTTCACCGCGCCGCAGCGCCCGAACCGTCTCCAGCGCGCTCTCGGCCGTCTGGTTGTCGAAGTACTCGTAGTTGACCTGCAGCACCGGCGCGAAGTCGCAGGCCGCCAGGCACTCGGCGTGTTCCAGCGTCACCGAGCCCTCGGCACCGGGGGTGCCCGCGGTCTCCTCGTGTCCGGCGCCCAGCTCCTCGGACAGCGCACGGTAGATGCCGTCGCCGCCCATCGCGGCGCACAGCGTGTTGGTGCACACGCTGACCAGGAACTGCCCGCACGGTTGCCGCTTGTACATCGTGTAGAACGTGGCGACCGCGTTGACCTCGGCGGTGGACAGCGCGAGCCGCTCGGCGCAGAACCGCATTCCCTCGGCGGTGACGTGCCCCTGCACCGACTGCACCAGGTGCAGCATCGGAAGCAGCGCCGAGCGGGCCTCGGGATAGCGCTCGATGATGCTTCGCGCCTCGGCCCGGACGCGTTCGCCGAACACCGCCTCCCCCGCCGCGGCTTGCTCCGCCGACTCGGCCGGGGACTGCCCACCAGGGGTGAGCACGTGCTCGGTGGTCGTGTAGTCGAACTGCTCGGTCATCTAGCGGTCCACCCCACCCATCACAGGATCGATCGAGGCCACGACGGCGATCACGTCGGCGACGAGCCCGCCTTCGGCCATCGCCGGGAACGCCTCCAGGTTCACGAAGCTGGGGTCACGGACGTGCACCCGCATCGGGCGGGTACCGCCGTCCGAAACGTGGTGGTAGCCCAGCTCGCCCCTGGGAGCCTCGACCGGCGTGTACGTCTGGCCCGGCGGGACGTCGAATCCCTCCGTGACCAGCTTGAAGTGGTGGATCAGCGACTCCATCGACTGACCCATGATCTTGCGGACGTGGTCCAGCGAGTTACCCATGCCGTCCGGCCCGATGCTCAGCTGGGCGGGCCAGGCGATCTTGGGATCGTCGACCATGACCGGCCCGGGCTCCAGTTTGTCCATGCACTGCCGGACGATCCGCAGCGACTGCCGGATCTCCTCCACCCGCAGCAGGAACCGCGAGTAGCAGTCGGCATCGGTGCTGGTGGGAACCTCGAAGTCGAACTGCTCGTAACCACAGTAGGGCTCGACCTTGCGCAGGTCCCAGGCCAGTCCGGCCGAACGCAGGATCGGACCGGTGGTGCCCAGCGCCAGGCAGGCGTCCAGCGGCAGGTAACCGACGCCCTTGAGGCGTTGTTTCCAGATCGGCTGGCCGCTGAACAGCTTGTCGTAGTCGGGCAGCCGGTTCTCCATGACCTTGCAGAACTCCAGGACCTTCTCCCTGGAGTTCTCCGGGATGTCCTGGGCGACCCCGCCCGGCCGGATGAAGGCGTGGTTCATCCGGAGCCCGGTGAGGAACTCCAGCAGGTGCAGCACCTCTTCGCGGTCGCGGAACCCGAAGGTCATGCCGGTGGTGGAACCGAGTTCCATCGCGCCGGTGGCCAGGAAGACCAGGTGCGAGGAGATCCGGTTGAGCTCCATCAGCAGCACCCGGATCGTCTCCGCGCGTTCCGGCGCGGACACCCGCAGCAGCTTCTCCACGCCCAGGGAGTAGGCGGTCTCGTTGTGCAGCGGGGCCAGATAGTCCATCCGCGTGACGAACGTGACGCCCTGGGTCCAGGTGCGGTACTCGGTGTTCTTCTCGATACCGGTGTGCAGATAGCCGATCACCGAGCGGGCCTTGGTGACGGTCTCGCCCTCGAGCTCCAGAACCAGCCGCAGCACGCCGTGGGTGGAGGGGTGCTGCGGCCCGAGGTTGATGACGACGCGCTCCTCCTGCTGCGTGTCGTCCAGGAAGTCCTCCCAGTCACCTCCGGTGACCGTGTAGACCCTGCCCTCCGTGGTCTCCCGGGCGGAGGCGGCGAACGGGTCGCCACCGGACCGATCACCGCCGGACCCGTCGCCACCCGGTCGGGAACCGGTGGGGGTTTCGGCGTCGATACTCATGCTGCCTCCTCGAACAGCGCGACCGCCCGGCTCCGAGTCCGGAGGCCGCACCCGATGGATCCAGGCCCGCTCACGTGTAGGACCTGCGCTGGTCGGGCGGTGGAACCTCGGCTCCCTTGTACTCCACCGGGATGCCACCGAGCGGGTAGTCCTTGCGCTGCGGGTGGCCGTCCCAGTCGTCCGGCATGAGGATCCGCGTCAGGGCCGGGTGGTCGTCGTAGACGATGCCGTACATGTCCCAGGCCTCCCGCTCCTGGAAGTCGGCCGTCGGATAGACGTCGACCACCGAGGGAACGTGCGGGTCGGCCACGTCCACGGCGACCTCGACGCGGATCCGACGCCGGTAGGTCAGCGAGGTGAGGTGACAGACCGAGTGCAGCCGCTGCGGCACGTCGGGACCGTAGTCCACCCCGGACAGACTGCTGCAGAGCTCGAACCGCAGCGCGGGCTCGTCGCGGAACGTCCGGCAGATCTCGACCAGATGCTCCCGGTCGACGTAGAAGGTGATCTCGCCGCGGTCCACGGTGATCCGCAGTACCGCCGAGTCCGGGATACCGCGCCGCTTCATGCCCTCGAACAGCTCGTCGGCCACCTCGTCGAACCAGCCCCCGTAGGGCCGTTCCGCCTCCGGTGGCACGTAGGCCGGCACCCGGAGACCGCCGTAGCCCGAGGTGTCCCCGCTGCCGGTCACACCGAACATGCCCTTCCGGGCGCGGCCCGCCACCATCCGCTCGGCGGCCACTTCCTCCGTGGGACCGGTGTGCTCGGCCGCCGTCTCCGGGAGTCCCCCGCTGGATTCGTCACCGCTCATCGCCGAATCACCTGCCCGCCGTCGTCTCGTTCGGTTCCGCGCGGCCGCGGGAGTCACCGGGTGGCAAACTCTCGATCCCGGCGGCGCCCAGCTCGCCCTCCGCGCCCATCTCGCGGCGCTGCGCGTCCTGCTGCCGCTCGGCCATGCGCCGCTTGGAGCCGCTGCGGGGTGCGTACTTCTCGGAGGAGGCGGGCAGTTCCGTGCGGTGCCCCTGCTCCACCTGCTCGGCCGCGCGCTTGCCGTTGATGGGCTCGTCCATGACCTTGGCGTGCAGCTTGAGGATCGCGTCGAGCAGCATCTCCGGGCGCGGCGGACAGCCGGGCAGATACATGTCCACCGGAACCACGTGGTCCACGCCCTGCACGACCGCGTAGTTGTTGAACATCCCGCCGCTGGAGGCGCAGACCCCCATCGCGAGCACCCAGCGGGGCTCGGGCATCTGGTCGTAGATCTGCCGCAGCACCGGGGCCATCTTGTTGGTGACCCGACCGGCGACGATCATCAGATCGGCCTGCCGGGGCGTGGCCGAGAACCGCTCCATCCCGAACCGGGCGATGTCGTAGCGGGAACCACCCACGGTCATCATCTCGATGGCGCAGCAGGCCAGCCCGAACGTGGCGGGCCACATCGAGGTCTTACGGGTCCAGTTGACGAGTTTTTCCACATTGGCCAGCAGGATGCCGTTGGGCAGGCTTTCCTCAAGCCCCATCTCGGCACTCCTTCCCACGAGTCGCCCCGGCGAACGGGGCACCACCGATCCCGACGCGCCCGCACCGGGCGGCTGTCGTACTCACTTCGCCGGTCAGTTCCAATCGAAACCACCACGCCGCCACACGTAGAGATCGGCGAAACCGAAGGTCAGGATGAACAGAATCACCGCGACCACGCCGTAGAGCCCGAGAGCGTCCGCGGAAACGGCGTAGGGGAACAGAAAGACCATCTCGATGTCGAAGAGGATGAACATCATGGCCGTCAGGTAGTAGGCGACCGGCATCCGGCCACCGCCACCGACCGGCTGCGGCGAGGGTTCGATCCCGCACTCGTAGGCGTCGAGCTTGGCCTTGTTGTACCGACGCGGACCGACCAGCGGCGCGATCGCGACGGAGAACGCGGCGAAGCCGAACGCCAACGCGAACATCAGCACCAGCGGGATGTAGGGATCCAGCACTGTGCCTGCCTCCTTAATCCAGTTCCCGCTACGCCCCGAGCGAACTCGGCGACCACACTCAGCACTTTATGCGCCCGGTTGTACGCACCTCGTATTGAGGTGAACCTAACTTTATGAATTACGGCACAAAGTCGCCGAAATCTGATCAGACGGGCGCCCTCAGGCGCTAGGTGTGAGCCGAGTAGTGGTACTTATCACACGGTCCACGGCGTCACCTCCCCTGCTGTCGTAGAGGTTGGCCAGCAGCTTGAGCACGAAGCGCATCAGCGACTCGCGGGGGAGTCCGTACTTGGTGGCGGTGCGCATCACCGTCGGATGACCGATGATCTTGCTGAACAGGTTTCCCATCCGGAAGTAGCCGCCCAGCGACTCGGCGACGGCACCGGGGTAGCGGGCCAGCGCGCGCTCCCTGGCCGCGGCGTCCGTACGAGACCTCGCCTGGATCACGCACTCGGCTGCCAACCGGGCCGCCTCCATCGCGTAGGCGATCCCCTCGCCGTTGAACGGGTTGACCATTCCGCCGGAGTCGCCGACCAACAACAGGCCGGAGCTGTAGTGCGGCATCCGGTTGAACCCCATCGGCAGCGCGGCACCGCCGATCCTGCCGGTGGCGTTGGCCTCCCGAAGTCCCCACTCCTCCGGGGTGCCGTCCAACCAGGTGCGGAGCAGCGCACGGTAGTCGGTCTTGCCGTACGCCTTCGAGGTGGACAGCACACCCAGCCCCACGTTGACGGTGCCGTCGCCCATGCCGAAGATCCAGCCGTAGCCGGGCAACAGCTCGGCGCCCTTCGGATTCGAGTTGTTCCAGAGCTCCACGTGCGACTCCAGGTAGTCGTCGTCGGCGCGTGGGCTCTCGTAGTAACGCCGGACGGCCACCCCCATCGGGCGGTCCTCCCTGCGCTGCAGGCCCATGGACAGCGCCAGCCTGCCGGAAACCCCCTCGCAGGAGATGACCAGCGGGGCCCGGTAGCTGACCTCGGCGCGCTCCGGTCCGGACTTGGCGTGCACGCCGGTGATACGACCGGTTCGCTCGTCGGTGATGGCCTCGGTCACCGAGGTCCGCTGCACCAGCCTCGCTCCCGCCCGCTGCGCGTGGCGTATCAGCAGGTCGTCGAAGTCGTTCCTGGGCCGGACGACGCCGTAGGGCGGGTACTCGGCCAGTTCCGGCCAGTCCATCTCCAGCCGCACGCCGCCCCCGACGACCCGGAGCCCCCGGTTGTGCAGCCAGCCCGCTTCCGGGCGGGTGTCCACCCCGAGGTCGATGAGTTCCTTGACCCCGCGCGGTGTGATTCCGTCGCCGCACACCTTCTCCCGGGGGAAGGCGCTCTTCTCCAGGACGAGAACGTCCAGCCCCGCCTTGGCGAGGTAGGTGGCTGCGGTGGCCCCCGCCGGTCCCGCTCCGACGACGATGACCTCGGCGTCGTCGGTGGCCCGGCCTCGGATGGGGGTGGTTGTCATGGTGCTCCTTGTCCAGCCTTGCTGTTCGGATCGACGTCGTTCCCCTCCGATGATCCCGGCGGAACACGCCGCCGCACCGCCCGAGCGACATCGGCGACCTTGTGAATAAGTTCACTAACGAGTCTAGGACGGACATCCCGCGCGATCGAGACATCGCGAGCGAAAGAAACTCACGGCCGCGGCGGAAGCAGCGCGGGAGGCACGAACGCGGGCAGGCACGGAACACGGCATCGTCCGCCCGAAACAGTGACGGTCACTGCTTCCTTCGGGGGATCCGAGTACGCCGTTCGGGGGTGTCGATTTCTCGCGAAATCGCCGCGCCGCTGGGGTGGCACGGTGCCGCACTCCGACCACCCTCGCAGGCCGAACTCCAGCCACCTACGCAATCGGCACCGCCGCGGGTTCTCCCGTGCGGCTCTCGCGAGGACGCCGGAGACGTTGTGTGGTACCTACCCGATGTCTCCGGCCCCGCGGCGAGAGCCGTGCGAGAGGTTCCGCCGAGTGAGCAGTCGAAGCAACCCGACCGGAAGAGTTCGATCAGTAAGGTTTGCGGGCGTGGTGCAGGGCTACGATTCCTCCGGTGAGATCCCGCCAGGCCACCTCGGACCAGCCGGAGCGGGCGATCGTAGCGGCGAGCTCCCGCTGATCGGGCCAGGCGAGGATCGACTCGGCCAGATAGACGTAGGCGTCCGGATTGCTGGCGACGGTCCGTGCGACCGGCGGGACCGCGCGCAACGCGAGGTTGCGATAGGCAGCGCGCAACGGCCTGTTGGTGGGGGTGGAGAACTCGCAGATCACCAGCCTGCCACCGGGACGGACCACGCGGGCCATCTCCCGCAGCCCGGCCTCGGTGTCGGCCAGGTTCCGCAGTCCGAACAACATGGCGACTCCGTCGAAAGCACCATCGGCGAACGGGAGCCGCAGCGCGTCGGCGGCCACCATCGACAGCTCCCGGTGCTCCCCGGCCGCGAGCATCCCCAGTGAGAAGTCGGCGGCCACGCAGTACGCACCACTCCGGGAGAACTCGGCGGTGGAGACGCCGGTGCCGGCGGCCAGATCCAGGATCCGCTCCTCGGGAGCCGGAGCGAGCGCCCGACGGGTGGCGTCCCGCCAGTGGCGGTCGAGCCCGAAGGAGAGCACCGTGTTGGTGCGGTCGTAGCCACGGGCGACGCCGTCGAACATCGCCGCTACCGCACGGGGATTCCTGTCCAGGCCGGCTCGAGACACACCCGCACTTTACTAGTAGGAGTCGGCGACCCGGTTTCCGCAGGTGTCCACTCGGCGGAACCTCTCGCACGGCGGTGCCGAGTGCGTGCATGGCTGGGATTCGGCACGCGTACGTGGTCGGAGTTCGGCTCTGCGTAACAACGGCCCGGCGATTTCGTGGGAAATCGACGGTAACCGGGCCGCGTGGTGGTGACCGCTATCCGACCCGGTGCCGCCGCACCGTGGGACCGGCGATTTCGTGGGAAATCGACGCCGTTGCCCCCGAAAGCGGTACCGCGTCCCGGGTTGAGCGATTAGAATCCCTCTCGGCCGATCGGGCGTGGCACGCACTGCGTGTGGGCCAGTCGGCCCGGACCACCCGCACCGCTCCGTACGCCACCCGGGATTCTTGACCGGAGCATCGCCGCGCGTCCACACGCAATTGGTCTGCCGGTTACCCATAGCGACCACAATGGTGCGGTATGAGTGTTTCGCCTCCCCCGAAGACCGGCCGTGCGGAACAGGCCCTGATCTCACGCGCCTTGGAGACCGCGGGGCGGCTGGCCAACGAAGCGGCCGATGTCATCACGGCAACGGCGGGACACGACACACCACCGTCGGAGCCGGACTCCCCCTTCGACTGGGTCACCGATGTGGGACGCACCCTGGAACGCCACACCCGGAGAATCCTGGCGGAGCACTTTCCGGGAATACCGGTGTACGGCGAGGAGTTCGACGCGGCCGCGTTGGGCGGGGGACAGGGCGGTTTCCGCTGGGTGGTCGACCCGGTGGACGGCACCGCGAACTACGTCGCCGGAGTGCCCTGGTGTGCCTACAGTCTGGCGATGCTCGACGCACAGGGGCCCGTGGTCGGTGTGGTGGCCGATCCCTACCGGGCGCAGATATACGCGGCCGCTCGCGACCGGGGGATGCGGGCGAACGGAAAACCGGTGCGGTTGACGGAAGCGCGTTCCCCCAGGGCGAGCATCGTCTGCACCGAGTTCACCAGGTACGGCCCCTGGCGGGGTATGGACAGGTTCATAACCAACGCCGCTGCCGATCACGTGGGGGTTCGGGTTCTCGGCTCACCCGCGCTGGCGATCACGCAGGTGGCGCTCGGGCAGGCGGTGGCCGCCGTGCTTCCCTCCTACGGGGAGTGGGATGTGGCGGGAGCGCTGGCCCTCGCCGTGGAGTCCGGGGCCAACGTGCTGGACAGCTACGGAAGGCCCGCCTCGCTGCCGCACGACGGTCTTCTGGTGGCCGCTCCCGGGATCACCGAGACCGCGTTCGGCTGGTGGTGGCACGCATCGGGAGCGGGCTGATCAACAGTCCACCGTTCAGACCCGCGCCCTCACCAGCGAGGGCGTCTCGGGCGTTCCGCCCGAACCGGCCCTTCCCTCCAGGATCGCCGACATCGCGGGCAGCAGGGGGAATCGCTCCCGCAACGCGGCGATTCGCCGCTGTGCGTGCTCCTGGTCGGCCCCCGCGGCCAGCTCGGCGACCACACCTGCCAACTGGTCTCCCAGTTCGGTGAACCGCGATACCGCCATCACGACACCGCCCTGGATCCTGCGGAGCGCGACGCGCCGTGTCGAATCGGCGGTGGCGACCGTGGAGTCACCGGCGTCGAGCTCACGGGCGAGCTGCACCAGCGTTCGTACCGTGGGCAGCTCGGCGTCCATGCGGTAAACGACCTGCCGCAACCCGCGACGCACCGGTAGCGAGGAGACCGTGTCGGCGGCTCGAACCGCCCGGTGCACGGCCTGCTCGCACCGGTTGAGTTCGCACAGCCACGCGTCGCGGTGCTCGGTCAGCGCGTGTTCGAGCCCGCCACGGGCGTCGGTGCTGGTGCCCGACGTGGTCTTCGGCGGCTCTTCGGGGACCGGAGGCGCGCTCGACGAACGTCGAGCCAACACCCCCAGGAGCACACCGAGCACGCCGGCGGCCAACGCCACGATCAGGTGCGTCCAGAATCCGCCCATTTCCCGCGGTGCCCTTCGCTCGAACTCCCCCTGGCCGTGTACCGGGGTTCCTCCTGATCGGAACGGATGGAACGCTCCGCTCCACGAGGACTCCCGAGGCGCGCACTACGCCACTCGAAGAGTGTGCCCGGAGAACGGTCCGGTTCGCTTGGGGGAAAGTACTCAAATATCGACCGGTGGAGTCCCCACCGGTTCTCGGATTCCCGACGGGCTCTCGGGTTCCGAACGGCCGCTCAGGCCTCGACCGTCTCGTACTGCCGCATCTCGGCGAGCAGGAACTCCAGCGCGGTGGTGTGCACACCGGTGCGTCCCAGCGGCTCCACGTCGTCGTGGAAGACCCGCGCGTCGGGCGGTTCCAGTCGCGCCACCGAGAGCACTTCGTCGAGCAACGCCGCCACTTCGGTGCGCAGCCCGGCCGGATCCACCGCGAAGCCGAGGTCGGCCAGCCTGCGCTCCACGGGGTGTGGGACGAACAGTTCGCCGGTCATCGGCCAGACCCGAGCCAGCCCGGTGCTCATCCGCTCCCGCGAGGCGGACGTGCCGTCGCCGAGGCGGATAACCCACTGCGCGGCGTGATCGCGATGTCCGCGCACTTCCGGCAGCGCCACCCGCGCCAGTTCCGAGAGCACCGGATCACGGCTGGCGACGAGCTTGCCGAACAGGGCTGTTCGCCAGGCCGCGCAGACCATCAGCCTGGCGATGGAGACGGCGAAGTCCCCACCCGCTCCGGGGCCGCAGTCGAGCTCGACGAGCCGGACGTTGCGGAACTCCTCCACGCCTCGTTCGTGCGCGAGCAGGTTCTCGTCGCGCCCGCTGTCCTCCACGGTCGCGGCGCGGTGCAACAGCTCCCTGGCGTGGCCGAGCGACTCCAGCAACATGCCGACCTGAACACAGTCCTCCTCCAGGTCGGGAGAGTGCTGGCACCAACCGACCTGACGTCGTGCCAGCACGAGAGCGTCGTCGCCGAGCATCATGCAGTAGACCGAGAGGTCGGCAGCGGAAACATCGTCCGGAACCCCGCGATCCGTCGACGTCAGTGGGGTGCCCGCGGCCCGCACGGTCCAACGCTGCTGTTCACCGAGGGGATTGGAAATGCTTTCGGGCGTGGCGGTGCCCCCGCCTTCACGAGCTCCCCGCCGTTCGGGGAACCACCTCGGTGCGTCGCCGATTCCGGAAGTAACCATGGCCGCCCCCGTTCCGCCCCGGTCCGCTCGGCTCCGGTCCACTCAGCCCGAACCGCGGGATGCCACTTCGGCCGTCAGCACTGGTTGGGCTGTCAGCGCCGGGTCACACCGCCATTCTCCCACCGCAACGCGATACCCCCAATAGAGTGAAGAACAGTGGGGCGCCTCAAGCGCGGACAGTGCGCCGCGTCAGCCAGTAAGCGGGCAGCACGATCGCCCACAGCACCGCCAGCGCGCTGCCGACGGGCAGCAGCGCCACCGACATGTTCCTGCCCGCCACGCGCACCAGATCCGGGTTCCCCCTGTCGAACTCGACGCTGACCAGCTGCCCCTCCTGCAACCCCACGGGATAGAGCACGCCGTTCGGCGGGGTGTACACCCGGCCACTGTCGGTGTTGAACCGGACCACGGTACGCAGGTAGGACTTCTCCACGACCTCGGCCGAGGCGGTTCCCATGTCCTGTTCGATGCTGCGGTCGTCGATGTGGCAGGCCAGCAACAACGCCAACCCGAGGGCGGTGAAGAAACCACCCACCGCCAGCACCAGCGACGGCGCGAGGCGCCGGAACCCGCGTGGAAACCACCGCGTTCCCGAACGGTTGTCGGCGCTGTTCGGTTCCGCGGTGCCGACCGTCCGCTCCGATTGCGTCTCGCCAGTCACGACCAGTGATTGTAGTGCGCCCGGCGAACCGGATCACGAGACGACCCGTTCGAAAACCCGGGGCGAGGCCCGCCCTCCCCGGTCCGAGGACTTTCCCCGCGGAGCTCCCGCTCGCTCGTGCGGGTATTCGAAGACACTGTTCCGAGCAGGTCACCGGCTCGCGCGACCAGGCGGTTCCGTGACGCGCTCCGCGCGTCAGGACCGACGTCACGTGCGCGCCACCCCGTTTCGCGTCGCGATGTACGGCGCGCGTTTCCCGTGACGGCCGACACCTCCGAGGTGGCGGCGGGCACGCGCGAGGCGGGTGTCACCCGACAGAGTCGCAGGACACCTACCCTCGAAACGTGGACCACTTCCAGCAGAATCTGACTGTCCGCACACGTAGGGTTCCGTCTCCAGAGGGACACTACGATCTTTTGGACCTGTTGCCCGAAGGGATATCACCCGATTCGGGGCCGCTTTGCTGGACGCGACACGGTGAAGGGGTGGTCGGCTGGGGAGAAGCGCTGCGCATCGAGACGGAGCGCGAGGAGCGGTTCGTGGCGGCGGACGAGCGGTGGCAACGGCTCGCGGCGCGGATGGAGGTCGACGACGAGGTGAGGCTGCCGGGGACGGGTCCGGTGGCCTTCGCCAGCATCGCCTTCGGCGACGATCCCGGTTCGTCGGTGCTGATAGTCCCCGAAGTCGTGCTCGGGCAGCGCGGCGGGGTGCGTTGGATCACCACCATCGGTGAGCACGACCGGCGGCTTTCCCGTGCCGCTCCCGCACGGGCTCCCGGCACCATCCGCTACAGCGACGGGGAGTTCCCCACCACGCGTTACCGGCAGGCGGTGGCCGAGGCGGTACGCCGAATGCGCGGCTCGACCGAACTGAGCAAGGTGGTGCTGGCGCACGATCTGCTGGCCACCACCTCGGAACCGCTGAACTCGCGCTACCTGCTCGGCAACCTCGGCAGGCGCTACCCCGGGTGCTGGACGTTCGCGGTGGACGGGCTGGTGGGAGCCACGCCGGAATTACTGCTGCAGCGCAACGGCAACGAGGTGAGTTCCCGGGTGCTCGCCGGGACGGCTTGGCCGCACGAGGGGCGCACCCAGCGGCAGCTGATGTCGGAGCTGCTGGGCTCGGCGAAGAACCGTGGGGAGCACACTTACGCGGTGCGTTCACTGGCGGACGGGCTGGAGCCGTTCTGCAAGGAGCTGGACGTGCCCACCACCCCCGAGGTGCTGCGACTGCGCAACGTGATGCACCTGGCTTCGGACGTCTCCGGACAACTGGACCCGATGCTCGCGCAGAACGGCCACGCCGGGCTGCTGCGACTGGTGCAGTCGGTGCATCCCACGGCCGCGGTCGGCGGAACCCCGACGGCGGGCGCGATCGAACTGATCGACGAGCTGGAGGAGATGAACCGGGAGCGCTACGCGGGACCGGTCGGCTGGGTGGACGCCGACGGCAACGGGGAGTTCGGTATCGCACTGCGCTGTGCACGGATCACGTGGCACTCCGGCGAGGGGTCGCGGGCGCGGTTGTTCGCGGGCTGCGGCGTGGTTCCCGACTCCGATCCGGACACCGAGGTCACCGAGGCGGAGGCGAAACTTCTCCCCGTCCGGGAGGCTCTGGAAGGGGTGCGTTGAACGCGGATGCTCGTGGGCGCCGAAGTCCCTCCCGGGGAGTTCTCACTCGTGATCGGCGAGGCACGCGGCGCGTAGTTTCCGCAGCACCGCGTTCACGTCGTCGGCGGCCGCACCGGGATCCGCCCGGTAGGCGATGATCAGCTTCTCGGTCACACGCTCGGGATCCTCACCGTTGAGCAGATCGCGCAACACCCTGGCTCCGGTCGTGTTGAGCTGTCCGGACTCCTCGTCGTGCAACAACATCCTTCTCGGACCTCCACGAGCCCGCCCGACCGAAGACACGGCTCCGCGAATCCACAGCGGACCGATCCGGTCCTTTCACTCGAAGGCTAGCGGGGTCTCCGGGCACCGCAAAGCCGCCGCACCGGAATTCACGCGAAGGTACGACTCGCCTCGATGTCGAGGGGCCGCGAAGAACCGTCCCCGCCCGCGCGGTGCGAGCGGGGACGGTGGCGGAACCCGCGGGTTCAGCCGCGGTCGTGCATCCCGGCCAGCAACTCGTGAGTGTGGTTCAGCTGCTCGACCGCCTTCGGCGCGGACGCGTCCGCGGTCCGCGCGGCGGCGGTCCGGGGAACCCCGGTCGCACTGCCCACCCGAGGTTTGCCCTCGCTGAACAACCACTCGTCGAAGAAGCCGTCCAGCCGCTGTCCGGAAACGCGCTCGGCGTGCTCGATGAACTCCGGCACGGTGGCGTTGCCGCCCCGGTTCCGCTCGAACCAGGTTCGCACGGTGCGCAGCATCTTCGCGTCGCCGATCCGGTTCCGCAGGGCGTGCAGCGTCATGGCCCCGCGGTTGTAGACCGAGGCGTGGAAGAGGTCCTCCTTGCCGGGGCCACCAGGCGTGACCTGCCAGAACGGCGAGTCGGCCGGGTACGACGAGTAGTAGTGGTCGAACAGCTCCTGGGCCGTTCCGTTCCCCTCGTGCTCGGCCCACAGCCATTCGGCGTAACTCGCGAAACCCTCGTTGAGCCAGATGCTCGACCAGTCGTCCAGCGCCACCGAGTCGCCGAACCACTGGTGCGCGAGCTCGTGGGTGACCACCGAGGTGTTGGAACCGATCCGGAAGAAGTTCGGGCTGTAGACGGGCCTGGTCTGGTTCTCCAGGGCGAACCCGAGCCCTTCGGCGGGCACCACACCGCCCTGGGTCTCGAACGGGTACGGTCCGACGATTTCCGAGAGGAATTCCAGGATCTCGGGAGTGCGTTCCAGACTGGCCTCGGCGGGCCCCTTGATGTCACCGAGCCCGTCGGCGTAAGCGGTGATCATCGGCTGGTCGAAGGCACCCTTCTTGCTGTGCACGTCGTACTGCCCGATGGCCAGGAACGCGAGGTAGGTCGCACTGGGGCTGGGCATGCGCCAGTTCCAGCGGGTCCAGTCGCCCTGGCGGATACGAGCGGTCATCCTGCCGTTGGAGAGCACTTCGGTTCCGTTCGGCACGGCCACCGAGATGTCGAAGGACGCCTTGTCCGAGGGGTGGTCGCTGGCGGGGAACCACCACTCGGAGATCAGGGGTTGTCCGACCGCGACGGCACCGTTCTCGGTGCGCTTCCAGGGGGTCTGCCCGTCGACCTCCACTGTGGATGGTTTGTCGGCATAGCTGACCACGAACGTGGCCAGGCTCCCCTCCGGCAGTGCTCGCTTCGGTGTGACCGTCACCTCGGTGGCGCCCTGCCGCTCGACCCGCGCGGGCGCTCCGTTGACCCGCACGGACCGAATCTCCAGCGCGAAGTCCAGGTTGAACGAGCTCAGGTCCTCGGTCGGTTCGGCCACGATGGTCGTGGTGCCGCGCAGCAGGTCGTTCTCCGGCTGGTAGCGCAGCCGGATGTCGTAGTGGGACACGTCGTAGCCGCCGTTGCCCGCCTCCGGGTAGTACGAATCGCCGACGCCGGGTGCGCCCGCGCCGCCGGTTCCCGCCAGGGCCGGGGCCGCGAGAACCACCGTCGCGGCGCAGGTGGCGACAGCGGTACGTAGCGCTCGTCTCCGCAACAAGTGACAACTCCTAACACGGTGCTCGATCCGGAACACAACCAGTGATCATACGCACACGAAACGGGATCGGAGCGGATCAGCGGGCACCGGTCGAACATCGAACCGTGGGCGGCCCTGTCGGCCCCCGGAGGCTCGGACACACAATGCGGGCATGTCGAACAGCACACGGGGAACCTCCCCGAGCGTCCGTCCGATCGGGAACACCGCCCTGCTCGCGGCCGGAGTCGTCACCGCGATACAGCTGTCGACGGACAGTCCCGCCGCGGCAGGCCCTTACGTCGTGGCCCTGCTGCTCTGCGTGCTGGGAACGGGACTGCGGATCGAGTCGGCGATACGGGAACGCGTGCCGGAAACGAATCCGGATACGACAACACGCCAGGACCACACGAGTGGGTGACGTTCTTCGTGGCACCGGGTGCGCGAGAAACCGTCACTCCCTGCCGGGCATGGCCGGTCCGATGTGGTCGTGATCGCGCAGGTGCTGCAGCAGGTCGAGCACGGCCTCGATGCTGGTCCCCGCGATCGGGCCGCGCCGGTGCGGGATCGGCACGTCGGTGTAGGTGGTGTAGGCGATCCACCCGGCAGGATCGACGTTGTACATGACGCTGCCGAGGTGGTCCCCGGCGACGTAGACCTCGTAACCGACGGTCGCCCGCTCCTGGTCGACGATCGGTTCGTAGTGCTGGTCGGTGATCTCCTCGGCGGTGTACAACCGGGCCATCGCTGCTCCCGTGGTCGGATTCCGGCGTAACGGCACCGCGCGCGTTGGTGGCACGGCAGCCCCGTGATCCGACAGTCTCGCACCGACACCGATCCGACACGAGGGGTGTTCACCCGACCGTCCGGCGAATTCGATAAAACCGGACGCGTGGTCACCGAAACCCGCGATCATCTGATCGAACGAATCCGGCGGGACGTGGCAGCGGCCTGGAGCGCCGGAGAATCCGCCGTAGAAGAACCGCTGGCCGAACGCCGTACAGCCGCCGCTGTCGAGATCTCGGAGGCAGCGCATGTCTGGCCGTCGCGACCCGGTTGAACGTCCCGGCCGTCACCGCTGATCGGGTTTGGAAGGATCCGGATATCGGCGTGGAGGTCCGACTGATTCGCTGATTTCGGCTCCGCTCAGCCGAGCACGGCGGACGCGACGGCTTCCGACAGCCGTTCCCGCAGTTCGCGCTGCCCGTCACGCGCGGTGCGGACCTCGACCACCCGCAACCCGGACCGGTAGCGCAGCGCCGCACCGAGGTCCCCGCCGTGGTCCACCGATCGGTGCGGCACCCCGTGCGCCGCGCACAGCGCCGCCAGATCGGTGCCGTGCGGGGTGCCGAAGACCCGCTCGAACGGCTGGGCGTAGGCAGGGTCCCCCTGCTCTAGCAGCGAGAAGATCCCGCCGCCGTCGTCGTTGCACACCACGATCGTCAGGTCCGGGCGCTGTTCGTGCGGCCCCAGCAGCAAGCCGTTGGTGTCGTGCAGGAATGTGAGATCACCCAGCAGCGCGTAGGTGGGTGTCTCGCGGGCCAGGGCCACGCCGAGCGCCGTGGAGACCGTGCCGTCGATGCCCGCCACGCCCCGGTTGCGGTGCACCCGCACGTCGGGGCGCGCTCTGGCGGACAGCGCCACGTCACGTGCGGGGTTCGAGGATCCCACGACCAGCGTGGAGTCGGCCGGAATCTCGTCGAGCACTCGGGCGGCGACGACGGGGCCGTGCGGACCGGACTCGCGGTCGAGTGCGGCTGCCAGCTCCTCCCCCGCCTTCCGGTCGGCCGCCGACCACGCTTCCAGCCACGCCGGGTCGGGAGTCACCGCCGTGGGGTCCACCGAGTCGGCCAGCAGCGAGACGTCGTGCGCGGGCGCGGGCCAGGTGTCCGACCGCCCGTGCAGCAGGACCGTCTCCACCTTGCGGTCGGCCAGCAGCCGCTGCACCTGCCGGAACACCGTCGGCCTGCCGACGCAGACGACCAGGTCGGGGCGGTGGGCGCGGAGGAACTCGGCGAGTTCCAGCAGCCACATCCCGGTGGGCAGCAGCGTCTCCCCACCGTGGCCCACACCTCCGGTCTCGGCGAGAACCGGCCAGCCGAGTCGTCTCGCCCAGTCGAGATCGTGCTCCCCGCCGTCCGCGGCGAGCAGCACCAGCCCGTACGGCGATTCGGGCTCGTACCGGGCGGGTTCGTGCGGTGCCTCGGCGAACTCGGTCCAGGGGCGCCCGTCGGGGCGTCCCGCCAGGGATTCGCACCACTCCGGTCGGTCGGTGGCGAGCTCGCCGTCCGAGTCGGTCGGGACGGTCGCGGCCGGTTCGTCGGGCACGAGTGGTTCCCGGAACGGCAGGTTGAGGTGCACCGGCGCGGCCGGGCGAGCACCGCCGAGGGCCGCCCGCACCGCCCGGCAGGTCTGGCCGCGCCAGTAGGCGTGCTGCCCGGGGCGGTTCTCGGCGACCGCCAGTTCGTCGAACCACCGCACCGAGGTGCCGTAGAGCCCGTGCTGGTCGATGGTCTGGTTGGCCCCGGCCGCGCGGAGTTCGGGGGGCCGGTCGGCGGTGAGCACGAGCAGCGGCACCCCCGCGTGCCCCGCCTCGGTGACGGCTGGGTGCAGGTTCGTCGCGGCGGTGCCGGAGGTGCAGACCACGGCCACCGGTTCCCCGCTCGCGGCGGCGATGCCGAGGGCCAGGAACCCCGCACTGCGCTCGTCGATCCGCACGTGCAGCGCGAGACGTCGCCGGGACGCGGCGCGGTGCAGCGCGAAGGCCAGCGCGGCGTTTCGCGACCCCGGGGACAGCACGGCGTGCCGCAGCCCGTTGCGCACCAGCTCGTCGACGAGCACCTCGGCCTGGGCCGTGGCGGGATTCAAAGGATCACCCCGGTGTCCGGGAGAGCTGCGGTGGACTGCTCGTCACTCTACAGAACCTTCTCACCTCCGCTTTCGCAGGTTCTGCCGATCGGGAACCCGGGCGGCGGAGCACGGCGGACCTCGGTGCGGCCGGCACGGAGACGGGAGCGGGGACGGCGGAACCACGGCCGGGCCGGGCGGACAATGGAGGCCATGAGCAGCGCCAGAGAACTCCGCCCCCTGACGATTCCCCGTGATCCGGGCGAGCTGACGGCGGTGGTAGCGGAGCTGCGGAACGCGCTGGACGGGACCGGCCCGGCGTTGCTGCCGCTGGCGGCGGACGACCCCGCCGCCGGGGAAACGGCCCGTGCGCTCGGCGCCGGGGAGCCGCTGGCCACTGTCGAGGACTCCGAGTCGGATCCCACGAGCCTGGTGATCGCGACCTCCGGCTCGACCGGCGCGCCCAAGGGGGTGCTGCTGCCCGCCTCCGCGCTTCGTGCCTCCGCCCGGTCCACCCACGACCACCTCGGCGGCCCCGGTCAGTGGCTGCTGGCGATGCCCACCCACCACATCGCGGGAATCCAGGTGCTGGTCCGCTCGATCGTGGCTGGTCACACCCCGCGAGCCGTGGACACGCGGGAGGGCTTCACCGCCGAGGCGTTCGCCGACGCGGCCGAGCCGCTGCTGAGCACCGAAAACCAGCACTACACGGCGCTGGTGCCCACCCAGTTGGGGCGGCTGCTCGACGCGGCGAGCGATCCGCGCGGGCTCCGGGCGCTGCGTACCTTCGACGCGGTGCTGCTCGGCGGCGCGGCGGCGGCACCGGGCCTGCTGGAGCGGGCGCGCGCGGCGGGGGTGAACGTGGTCACCACCTACGGCATGAGCGAGACGGCGGGCGGCTGCGTCTACGACGGCACCCCGCTGCCCGGTGTCAGGGTTCACGTCGAGTCCCCGGAGCCGGGGCGGATCAGCCTGTCCGGCCCGACACTGGCGCGTGGTTATCGCCGCTCCCCCGACAACCACGGCTCCGATCGGGCGGCGTTCGAGACGGGGTGGTTCCGCACCGGTGACGTCGGACAGTGGCGCGACGGGCACCTCGAAGTGCTGGGCCGGGCGGACGACATGATCGTCACCGGCGCCGTCAAGGTGGTGCCCGCGGTGGTGGAACGCGCGCTGACCGAGCACCCCGGCGTCCGCGAGGCGTGCGTGCTCGGCGGTCCCGACCCGGAATGGGGGCAGGCCGTGCTGGCGGCCGTGGTCCCCGAGCGCACCGTGCCGGACGAGCGGGAGCTGCGCAGGCGCGTCCGGCAGCGTCTCGGCGCGGCGGCGGCCCCGAAACGGTTCGTGGTGCTCGACGAGCTGCCGCTGCGCGGGCCGGGCAAACCCGACAAGCGGGCGCTGCTGGAGCTGTTCGGCTGACCGCTCCGCCCCTCGTGCGCTCCTCGTACGCACCGCGTCGCGCACCGTCACCGCTCGGTGACCGAGATCAGGCGCGACACCCTGGGGCGATATCACGGATCACCGGTGCGCGAGGATTGCCGCATGGCCTCAGTCGCTGAATGGGTTGAAGGTGTTCGGGTCCGGACCTGGCCGAACGCCGTGGCTCCCGTGATCGCGGGTAGCGCCACCGCCGCCGGAGCAGCCGGATTCGACCTCCCGTTGGCGTTGTTGTCGCTGGTGGTGGCGCTCTCCCTGATCACGGGGGTCAACTTCGCCAACGACTACTCGGACGGCATCCGCGGCACCGACGAGGTGCGGACCGGGCCGCGACGGCTCGTGGGATCCGGCTCGGCACGTCCGGGCAGTGTGCTGGGAGTGGCGCTGGGCTGCTTCGGCATCGCCGCGGTCGCCGGGCTGGCCGTGCTCTACCTGAGTGGTCACTGGTGGCTGCTGTCGCTGGGAGCGGTCAGCATCGCGGGAGCCTGGTTCTACACCGGCGGCAAGCGACCCTACGGCTACGCCGGCTGGGGCGAGCTGGCGGTGTTCTGCTTCTTCGGCCCGGCCGCCGTGCTCGGCACGATGTACGTGCAGGCCGACAGCATCAACGGTTCGGGGATCGGCGCGGCCGTGGCGATGGGGGCGTTCTCCAGCGCGGTGCTGGTGGCCAACAACCTGCGGGACATCCCCACCGACCGGCAGAGCGGCAAGCGCACGCTGGCGGTGCTGCTCGGCGACCGGGACACCCGGACGCTGTACGTGACCCTGGTGCTGGCGCCGTTCCTGATCACCACGCTGACCGGGCTGCGGATCACGCCCGCCCTGCTCGGCTTCCTCGCGCTGGCGTTGGTGATATCGCCGATACGGCGGGTGACGCGCGGCGACACCGGGCTGAGCCTGCTTCCGGTGCTGCGCGACACCGGGTTGGCGATGCTGCTGTGGGCGGTGGCGACCGCGGTGGGGCTGACTCTCGGTTGAGAGCCCCGGATGCCGGACCGGGCACCCCGGTCCGGCACCGAGAACGCGTCACCGCCGAACGCGCACCAGCCCGTAGTGCCAGATCAGCGCGAGCACCAGCGGGATCGCGGCGATCGCGGCGGAGCCGAACTGCACCAGCCGCGAGGTCGCCAGCTTGTACATCGTCAGTGTGGCCCCCGACCTGATGGTCACCTGCTCACCGCAGGTCACCGTGGCGGCGCCGGAGAACCACGGCTGGTACTGCCGGTAGGAGACGGTGGAGTCGTTGCGCGGACTCCGGATGTTGCGTCGTTCGCCGCTGTCGGGAACGACCTCGCAACTGGCCCATCCGTTCTTCCTGAGGTTGTCGGTGAGCGCGATGGTCTTCCCGCTCCAGCGGTACTCGTCCGCGTTCTCCTCGGTGACCCCGCGATCGGAGTACACCGTGGTGGCGTTCAGCGTCGCGGCCCCGTAGAGCACCCCGAACCCGGCGACCACGAGTACGACCCAGCCGATCGCCAGGTACAGCGCTGCTTTCCGTAACATCCGTCCTCACTCACCAGTTACCGCTCCGCAGGAACGAATCAGGCGGTTCCTCGTCGTCCTGTTCCGGGGCCCGGTTCGGATCGTTGGCGATGATCTCGGTGGCCTCGTGCCCCTCGTCCAGCATCTCCTTGACCTGCCGCATGGCGGGCACACCCTCCTCGAAGGCGCGCCGCACCCCCTCGTCCGCCACCGCCCGGCCGCTGGTCACTTGCTGCCAGCTCAACTCCCCCTCGTCGATGCGCCGCTGCAACTCGGCGATCCCGGCAGGAGCCTCACCCCGCCGGACGAGCTGTTCGATCTGTTCGGTCTGCTCCTCGGAGAGCTCCGCTTCCGGTAGTTCGTCGTTCATCTCCTCGGCACGCGCCGCGACGCGCTCCGCGTCAGTCACGGCCTCGTCGAGTGCGGCCTCCGCGTCGCGGATCTCCTGTGTTTTCCAGTCCCGCAAGTCCTCACCTCGGGTTCGCCGGTTTCGACGGGTTCGGTGGAGTCCGGCGTCACAGATTTCCCGCCATGCTCGTGCGGCGGCCCGAACCGTGCTGCTCACCGGACCGCTCCGGCGACTCGGTTCCACCCTGTTGTCGCGCACCGCCCCGCTGCTCCGCATCGCCCTGTCGCACCGTGGTGTTTCCGTTCCCGCCCATGTCCGAGGTGGTCTGCCGCACGTCGGAGGCACCACCGCGCACCTGCGTCGCGCCCTCTCTCACCTGGTTGACCCCGTCCGTCACTCCGGACACGGCACCGGTGAGCTCACGTGTTCGGTCCAGCGCGACGTTGACGGCGTCACCGGTACCGCGCGGACCATCGCCACTGGCGACCTCCTGAATCCTGGCGAGTGAGGTTCCGGTGGATTTGACTCCCTCGATCACCTGCTTCACGCCCTGGTAGATCCGGATGATCGCCTGGATCATGTCCATGATCATGAACACGATGTCGATGCACTGGATCACGATGCGAACCGCGTTGGCCCAGCCCCCGACAGGCACCCAGGCCGTGCAAGCCGCCTGGATCAGCCGGTTCACGAGCTTGTCGATCAGCTCCAGGATCTTCGAGCAGAGCATCTTCGAGGTATCGGCGGCCTTGGTGAAAGCCGTGCTCACCAGATCGGCCGCCGCCGCGTCGGCCTCCAGCGCGACCGTCCAACCACCGACCATCATGGACTCGAAAGCCGCAGCGGCGGCACCGTCCCAGCTCTGCCGCAGATCGCTGACACCGTGGTTGAGGTTGCGCCGCACCGCCCGCAGCGACTCGCCTATGTCGTTCCACGCCTTGGCGTTCTGCTCGATCTTGGCGAAGTCACCGGTGATGGGCGAGATCAACGACTCGACGAGGTTCTGCCCCGCGACCTGCTCGTAGATCCAGTTGACCCCCTGGACCTGCCAGCTCGCGTCCTGGATGGCCGATTTCAGGGTTTCCGAGTCCGCCTGCCCGGTGCGCTGTTCGAGCTTCGCGATCGGATCGTCCACATCGGCGAATGCCATTCGTCCCCCTCGTAAGACTGCCCCGTAATGGCTCGCACCGGCCCCGGCCCCGGGAAATCTCCCGTGGTCGCTCCTTTCGGAGCCCGACACGGTGATGGGGCCGACCGGTGCTGTCGATCGTTCTGACGCCGAGTGCTCAGGGCCGCATCCCGCTCAGGGCTGTCTCTATGCCGCTGAGCAGCTGTTCGATCTCGCGTTCACGTTCTTCGTACTCGGCGGCCGTGTTGTCCAGCTCCTCCCTGACCCGGAGCAGCTTGGCGTGCGCCAGGCGCAGGGTTTCGGAGTAGAGCGCGGTGGCCCCCTGCACGACCGGGATCAGGGACGCCATGACGCCGGTGAAACCGCTGGTGTCCGAAGCGGTCTCGTTGGCGTAGCTCTCGATACCGTTGAACGACTCGGCGTTGCGCCGCAACAGACCGCCGTAGTCGCGGAGCCGCGACGGTACGGCTTCGACTCTCTCCGACACCGTTTCCCCCTCTGCGGAGCCGTTCCGGACGTGGCCGGACGCGTCTCACTCGTTCGGACCACGACTGTGACGCGACCGCACGACTTACGGTTCCGGGAGAAACCGATTTTTCGAGTCGGTGGTGGATCGAGCTTTCCGCTCAGTGCGCCACGGAGTCCAGCACCAGGCGCGAGATCCGCTCGGCGGCCTCGCACTGTTCGGTGCCGGCCTCCTGTTCACTGACCACGACCTGCAGGGTGGCTCCCGTCACGTCGGAGTAGACGGTGCAGTCGTTGGCGTAGGAGGTTCCGCTGGCGGCGACGGGGAAGTCGGAGAGCCGTTCGCCGCCGAGCTGGTCGAAACCGTCGGGCTGGGCGGCGAGGAGCACCGAGTCGTCGGCCTCGCTGCCCTGCTCGGCCGGAAAGCGGCAGCCGCGCACCGGAGGATCGAAGCTGACCTCCTCCGGCTGACCGTTGCCCACCGCGAACGCGGGCTCGCGCAGCTCGGCGGGCTCGACCAGCGAGCACATCCGCTCGGCGGAGAGTTCGGCCAGCTTGTCGCGCTGCTCCGTCGGAGTGGTGGGGGTGGCCGAGGACGACGGCGCCGGTGTCGACGTTCGCCCGGTGCCGGTGGAATCGGTATCGGTATCGGTGCTGCCGCCACCGCCGCAACCGCTCAGAAACACCAGCAGCGCGCCCGCGCAGGCCGAAACGCGGGACATCCCGGTGCGTCCGAACCGGGAGCCGACGCCAGAAGCACAAGACATGCTCCCCAGGATGCCCTAGACCGCCACACTTCGCGGCGCCTGCGCGATTTCTCGAGAAATTGACGCCGACCGCACTGCCACGCCTGGGCGCACCGTCGATTTCCCGAGAAATCGACGGTGCCGTGCCGGAAAGGGGACCGCGGTCCCGGAAAAGCGGCCACACCGCTGCCGGCCGGACAGCGGTGCGGCCACTGTGCACTCCGAGGGCGCTCCGGCGACGAACGAACCGGGAGCGCCCTCGGTGCCCACTTCGGAAACCGGAGTTCCTAGTGTTGCGCGGCCGGAGTGGTGGCCGCCTCGTCGTTGGTGAGGTCACGCTTGTAGGTCTCGGTCAGCAGGTAGGCCGAGCCGAACGAGATCACCGCGAGCACGATCACGTAGGCGGCGATGGACATCGCCGAACCCGTGGTGCCGTACAGCCAGGTGCAGATCATCGGGGCTATGCCGCCGCCGAGGATGGACGCGAGCTGGTAGCTCACCGAGATGCCGCTGTAGCGCAGCCGGGTGGAGAACAGCTCGGAGAAGTAGGCGGACTGGGGGCCGTAGACCGCTGTCCGGCACAGCTGCATCACCATGCCGCCGAGCAGGTACAGCATGATCGAACCCGTACCCACCAGCATGAAGTAGGGCACGGCGATCAGCGCCATCACGGCCATGCCGCCGAGCACCATCCTGCGCCTGCCGAAGAAGTCGGACAGCAGCCCGAACAGCAGCATCAGCGGTATGTCGACGAAGCTCAGCAGCGAGTTCGCGTTGAGCACCGTGGTGCGCTCGAACAACCCCTCCTGCGTGGTGTAGAAGACCATCCAGGTGCTGGTGATGTAGAAGGTGGCGTGCGTGCCCAGGAACATGCCGGTGGCCAGCAGGATCGTCTTCGGGTGCGAGCGCAGCGCCTCCAGCACCGGCATCTTGGCCTTCTCCTTGGTGTTCATCACCTGTTCGAAGACCGGGCTCTCGCTGATCGTGATGCGGATGACCAGCCCTGCCACGATCAGCACGGCGCTGAGCAGGAAGGGAATCCGCCAGCCCCACGCGAAGAACTGTTCGTTGCCGACGCTGGCCGAGATCGCCGAGAAGGTGAGGTTGCCCAGCAGCAGCCCGGCGGGCACGCCGACCTGCGGCCAGGAACCGTAGAAACCGCGCCGGTTCTCGGGGGCGTGCTCGACGGCCATCAGGGCCGCGCCGCCCCATTCGCCGCCGACACCGATGCCCTGGGCGAAGCGCAGCGTGACCAGCAGCAACGGTGCCCAGACACCGATCGTCTCGTAGGTGGGCAGCAGCCCGATGAGCAGCGTGGCCACACCCATCAGCATCAGCGACCAGATCAGCATCGGTTTTCGTCCGAGGCGGTCGCCGAAGTGGGAGAACACGACGCCGCCCAGTGGGCGGGCGATGAAGCCGACGGCGAAGGTGGCGAAGGAGGCGATCGCACCGACCATCGAGTCGAGTTCCGGGAAGAACAGCTTGTTGAACACCAGCGCGGCGGCGGTGCCGTAGATGAAGAAGTCGTACCACTCGATGGTGGTGCCGATGAGGCTGGCGAAGGCCACTCTCCGGGAGTGGGGTTGTGACGTACCGACCATTTGGTATGCACCCTTCGTGTCGAAGCTAACGGGGACTCGCACGGACAGGTGGGTGTGGCGCAGATAACTAACGCTGTAAGTTTTGGGAACGTTAACGGCGGAGCGCGGCAATCACAAGGGGGCGGCGGAACTCGATCTTGAAAAGGACGAAAAGGACCGGCGCCAGCAGAGCGGGCGCCGACGGAGAGCGGGAACGCGCGGCAGGGGCGCGGCGGAAGAGCGCGCGACCGTCTTCCGGGGGTCAAGCCGCCCCGGCACAGCACGGTCCACAATGGTCGTACGCTGTGGCGGGAGAAGTGGCTCGCGGGGACGATCCCCGAGCCTCGTCGTCATGACTGACGATCTGGAGGAGGCCGGAACGAAGTGGTTCTCACAGCGCGTTCGCGCCGCTAGAATTCCAGGTCAGTGAGTGTAGGCCCCGCGCACGCGGGGATAGACCCTCACTCGATCACTCTCCAAGGTAAGTAAGAACGTAGGCCCCGCGCACGCGGGGATAGACCCTCGTGCCACCGTGTTTCGGTGGGCATCTCGCCGTAGGCCCCGCGCACGCGGGGATAGACCGCGCTCACGCTCAGCCTCGTCCTCCGCACGCTCGTAGGCCCCGCGCACGCGGGGATAGACCACAGGTCTGTTCTGCCTGACGCGGCTGCGGCGGCGTAGGCCCCGCGCACGCGGGGATAGACCGCTTGAGCAGTACCAAGCCGAAGTCGCCGACGTGTAGGCCCCGCGCACGCGGGGATAGACCCCGGGCGTGCGGCTTGTCGAGCAGCCGGTTGATGTAGGCCCCGCGCACGCGGGGATAGACCCGTGATCCACCTGTTTTGTTCGTGCATGAGTTCGTAGGCCCCGCGCACGCGGGGATAGACCACGGAGCCTGTCGTTTTCGGTGGGCACTCATAAGTAGGCCCCGCGCACGCGGGGATGGACCTACGTCAGTCAGGGGTATTTCCGGATTGACACCGTAGGCCCCTCGGGAGTGCTCGGGATCAGTCGCGGCGGGCGCCCTCCGGCCAGATCACGGTGGTCGGCAGTGCACGGTCCTCCGCCGCCGCCACGATGTCGGCGGTCCCGCCGTAGCCCCGTGCCGGTTCGCCGTCCCACACCGCGATCAGCCGGTCGGCACGGTCGATCATTTCGAGGCTGGCGTCCATGTGGGACCGCGAGGTCGATTCCACGTGGTTGAGCCGCACCACGTCCGAAGCACGTGCCATGAGGGCGTCGTAGATCGGGTGATGCTCTGCGGGAAGCCCCTCCCGGTACTGAGTCGCGGGCACGATGACCACGAGCTCTCCCCCGTGATCGAGCACAGCCCGGGCGAAGAGGCTGTCGGCGCCGTCCGCCAGGCAACTCAGCCCGACGACCTCGGGAGTGCTCGCTATCTCATCGCGGAGCGCGGTGTCCACGAGTTGTTCCGTATCGCCGGGGAGACCCCGGTGTCCCGTGATAGCTAGCTTCGTCACCACTGGTCCTCGTCGTAGAGCTTGGTCAACATCCGATCGAGATCCTCGACCTCACGACCGCCCTCCGGCAGCTCGGATCGCAGCGTCCGGACGTTCGACACGATCCGCTCAGAACGGTACCGCTTGCCGACCCGCAGCGCTTCCAAGCCGAGTTTGGCGGCTTCGTCCTGATGAGCTGCCCGTGCCAGTAGTAACGCATGCTCGACCTTCGCGAGCGCCTGGGGCTTGGGAGCCGCCATCGACGGAACGACGGCAGCGTAGACACTTCTCGCCGCCGAGACGTCACCGAATTTCGCCAGCGCACTGGACTGATAGCGAGCCACCTTCGCCGCCGTGAAAGCGAACACCCACGGCCATCGGGCCTCGCCGGCATGTCGATCAGCGAGGCGTTCCGCGGTGGTGAGCGCTCCGGTCATCGCCGCTCGATCTCGTAGCGCGCCGAAGGCGACCGCACGCAAGGATGCGAGCCATGCTCGGGCGGCGACCGGGCTACTGTTGTCGAGCTGACGAGCCGCCTTGTCGAGCAGTCGCACACCCTGGTGCGGGTCACCGATCTCGACGGCGAAGTGTCCGAGGCTCCCAATCATGTAGGACACCAACAGGGGATTCCTGGCTGACTCGGCGAATCGGATGCTCTCCTGGTACCGCGCACGCGCGAGGACTGTATCGCCTCGGTCAGCCGCGAGCCACGCTGAGAAACCAGCGACCTCGCTCAGAGCGGCGAATCCACGAGCATCATGCAGCTTGTCCCGAACGACCTGCTTCACCAACCGCAGATGCCCTTCAACGGCGGGTGCGAGATGCCGCGAAGAGACCGACGCTTCCATGCGCCGATAAGACTCGGTCGGTGCGGATATCGACGCGACGAGCCCGTCGCTCGTGTCCGCCGCCGCACCCGTACCGCGAGTTCGTGCCAGCGCTACGCCGACACCAAGCCCGAGGGTCGTTCCGAGGTAGGTCCTTCTGTCCACGTTCTCAGTGGTACACCCGTTGCCACTTCGCCTGAACCCGAGTTCGAGGTCTGAGTCGGCATTCAGGATGTGCCGTAGTGCTTGCCGATAGCGAGCGGCAGGCCAACGGATGACGCCGCGCTCCCACTTGCCGATGTGGTTGGCGTCGACCTCGGTGATCTTCTCCGTCAGCCGGTAGGTCTGGGCGTTCACGGCTTCGGCCAGTTCCTGGCGGGTCATCGGCTGACCTGGTGATGACGGCGACCCAAGACGTTGTCGTGCAACGCGTAGGGCTTCGTTGGGCTCCGGCACACCTGCTCCTCTGATCAGTCCGTTTCTGACAGTAACTGACCGAATACAAGCGGAGAAATTCAACTCTCCCAGAACTCTCCCCTTGCGCTCCCAACTTCGCTCCCTCCCGTCCCGGGGCGCGACGACGGAGGCTCGTCGTGTCACTGCCAAAACGGTGGAGAGGTCGGACCATGCGGACACCCGTATCGATCGCGCTGCCCGCCGCGACCGCGAACGTGCGAGCGACCCGTGCAGTAGCGAAACGTCCGTTCGTACGCGAGCAGCGGGCTCCGCGCCGAACGCGGCGCACTACGAGACTCTTCTGGGGGCGACACACCGAAGCGTATCCGGGGTTCACGTACGAACACCCGCACACAGCGCCATCACACGAACGCCGCTGGCGGACCACGCCTCCGAAGGCTCGGACCGAGGACGGTGCACGCGTCTACGCGGTGGGCCTGCGAGGAGAGTTCGTTCGGCACGAAGTGCCTGAGCGCCCGGTGACGCAGCTCTATGAGGGCCGCGAAGTGGTCATCGCCGAGTGCGGCTGCCTCGCCTTCCTGTTGTTCGGTGTTCCTCCCGGCCGTTACGAGCGCTGTCCCAGCTGCCCAATTGATCAGGAGACGTTGCCGCACCGGTAACACCGAAGTCGGACCTACTCGACCTGCTCCGCTCCGCCCCACGGGCTGTAATCAACACAGGAGATCGAATGATGTCGGATCTTGCCGCGAACGTTCCGACCTATGTGAACAAGGATGCGACCTTGCGAATCAAAGTTGTGGACGCGTGCGGGATGACATGCACGTTTTGCCACAACGAGGGCACGCCAGTGGTGGCTGACAATCGGCGCCGAGCGTCGGGGGAGTTCGTCACCGCGGGCAAGTCGGGGCGTGTGTCCATCTACGCGGCGAGTAACGGGGCGAATTTCTTGCCCACGACAGTTGAACCGAATAAGGAATACCAACGTGCGCTTCGTGCGCTGCGTGGACTCGGACTGAGCGAGTTGCACATCACGGGAGGCGAACCCACCCTGCACCCCCGGTTGGCAGAGGTCGTGCGCCTCGCTCGCGACGCCGGGTATCGAGTGCGCATGACCTCGAACGGCGAGAACGGCGCCGAGGTGCTCGGGGCGTGCGCTCGCGCTGGGCTCGATCACGTGAACTTCTCGGTGTTCGGCACCACGGCGACCGAACTCGCTCGAGTACAGAGCACGCGGTTTCAGGACACTGCGCGGGCCGAGAAGAAGATCGAGGCACTGCGTGCTTCCATCGCGGCTTGCGAACGACACGGCATCGGAGCACGGGCGAACATCGTCGTGCTCGACCACACGCACGTCGAACGGGTCCACCTGTTGCTCGACGAGTACTCATCGGCGATCTCGGTACGCCTGTTGAACAGCCTCGACCACGGGACGGCCTCCGTCGACGCGATCGAGCGCGTCCTCACCGAGCGAGGCGCGGTCGCCGTAGCGGACCACGTAACGGCGGGCGTCTCCGGTGCACGGACCGAGTACCGCATGGCTGACGGTCGGCACATCTCGTTCAAGCGGCTGCGTCCCACACGCTTGCCGGACACGTGCGCCGGGTGCCGGTTCAACAACGGCACCGACTGCCAGGAGGGCTTCTACGGCCTGCGCCTGTACCGAGCTCGCGATGGCCGGTGGATGGTCGGCGTCTGCATCCAACGGATGGACCTGTGCCAACCTCTCGACGAGTTCCTGTCGGGGCAGCTCGCCAGCGAGGTCGTACGGTTCCGCGAAGCGGAGTACGCCCGGCTCGCTCGGCACGCTACTTCCCCGACTCAGCACGCGCCGCACTCCTCACAGCAACGAAGGGATCATCACGTCATGGCGATCGAGCACGAGGCGAAAGTACTGGAGATCGATCCGGACGAGTTCGAACACCGCGTCGTCGCACTCGGCGGACGCAGGATCGACAAGGCATGGCAACGCCGCTACGTCTACGACATCGTCACGGGAGATCAATCGCGGTGGGTTCGCCTGCGAGACACGGGTGGCGAGACCACGCTCACGATCAAGGAGATCGCCGACGACGGCATAAGCGGCACCACCGAAACCGAGGTCGCGGTCTCGGACTTCGAGACGACCAACGTCCTGCTCGACAAGCTGGGTTACCGCCCGAAGGCGTACCAGGAGAATACGCGGGTACGGTTCGAGCTCGACGGCGCCGAGGTCACCATCGACGCATGGCCGCACATACCGCCGTATGCCGAGATCGAGGCCGACAGCACATCGGCGGTGCTCGCGGTCGCCGACCGGCTCGGGTACGCCGAGCAAGATCTCACCGGCGAGAACACGACCAAGATCTATGCCCGGTACGGCATCGACCTCGGTTCGATCAGCCACCTGGCGTTCACTGCGGACGCCAACGTGAACCGGTAAGGCAACTTCGAGTGCACGAGCGACGTGCCCTTCCCTTCGCGGAGTGTCCAGAACTCGTCGCTTTGAACAAACGAGCGGAGGAGGACTGAACGAAGTGGTTCTCACAGCGCGCTCACGCCGTTAGAATCCCAGCGCAGTGAGTGTAGGCCCCGCGCACGCGGGGATGGACCCAGCGTGTCGATCTCGCTGACACGCCGCAGCAGCGTAGGCCCCGCGCACGCGGGGATGGACTCCTCGACGCCCGTAGAGGAGGGATTCCTGCCCCCGTCGCGCACGGCACCTTGCCCTCGGTTGCGCCGCTCAGGAGTTCACCGATGGCAGTGTCGCAGAGCGTGCGAGCAACGGCGGCCCATTCGATCGGCTGCGCGAGCGAACCGCCGGGTTCCGTACGGCCGACGAGGCCCACACCCGGTGGGGCGCCACCTGGAACAGTCCGCCTCCGCACCGCGACTACGCTTCGCGCTCGGCCATACCGCCGAGGTGCCATTCCCGATTTTTTGGATTATTCTCGGGATCGAAAGGTGTTGGTTCGGCTGTGGGAGGTGTGCCGTGACCACGACCAAACAGCGTGAGCGCGACGAGCTCTTCGACCAGTTCCAGCGGGTCGAGGAGCTCGAGGAGGTCGCCGAACAGGCCTCGGCGCAGCTGGACCCCACCCAGCTCGAACGCTTGCGCTCCGTGGCACGACGCACGCTCGCGGGCATCAAGCCGGTTCGTGTCTCCCTGGCCAGTGAGCTGCTCGACCTCGACGAGAAAACGATCAGGAGTTGGACCGAGGAAGGTGTGCTCACCGAGGCCGACACGGCCAGCACCCGGCGACTGCTGGACCCCGAACGGCTGCACGAGGTGCTGCACATCGTGCGCGAGTTGCGCGCCAACGGCAAACGAGCGGATCTGCTCGACGCGGTGTGGTGGAAGCTCAGCGACCAGGCCGTCCTCGACCGGGAGGACCTGGCCGACAGCCTGGCGGAGATGCGTCGCGGCGACGCGCACAAAGTATGACCGACAGTTATCAATTACTACCGGTGGTGTTGAGATCATCACCGCGTGACCGTTGACGTCGAAATCACCAGCATTGCTCAGCAGCGGCGAAAGGTGCTTCGCAACAAACACGCGAAACACTTCGAGCAGTGGTTGGAGGAGCTCAAACGGGACGGTTGCCGTGCGCTCCAGTACCGCTTGACCGGCGATCTCGTCGAACGAGTCTGCGTACGACACCTCACCGGCCCGCTGCGCGTGATCGTCGCGTTCCACAACGCCGAACACGCCACCATCGTTCTCAATCGGTCCCCACGACGACAGCGACCCCGGCATCGACGTCTACCGGCACCTGTACTCCCTGGCCGGGATCGAAACCCCGTCCGCGCGGACGCGGACGAAACCACCCTGCTGCGACGAAGAAGGGCACCCACCCTCGGACGACGAGGAGATCATCGACCTGGTCCAGCGGGCCCAACGTCTACGACGTCGACGCACAAGCTGATCCCTCGAAGTGGCACATCGGAGGAGGGTCTCCGCTCATGCTGTTCGTGCCCGTCGCTCGCCCACGCATGCGCGGGGTGGCCCCCGACTGGCAACGGATGTGGTCAGAGGATGTGGAACGGCGTGGCTCGGCGGATCACGGTTCGGAGAAACCGCCCTCCCTCGCTGGCCGGGCACTGCCTGCCGACGATAAGTCCGAAGAATGCGTCGATGACGGACACAACGCAGACGAACCAACCAACGACCAGCTGCACGGGCACGTACGGATGGCTCACTCCAGCCAAGGGAAGAGCCGAGGCCGTGCTAGACGAGCGATGTGCCGTCCCTGTCGCGGAGCGCCAGTGAGCTCTTCCTCACCACCACTGAGAGACTCCGGGAGACAGTGGTGTCCCTCGTCCAGCGCTACGATTCAATCCTGCACATCAATCCACAATGGTCATGCGATGACTTGGTGAGCACCCCCGCTTCGGGGTGCTGGAACAAGCCCGGAAACACACGATCGTGCTTCGTCACCACGAACATGGGCAGGAGGACAGAACGAAGTGGTTCTCACAGCGCATTCGCACCGCTAGAATCCCAGCGCAGTGAGTGTAGGCCCCGCGCACGCGGGGATGGACCCCGAGCGCGCCGAACTCGGCCAACTCGGGCGGCGTAGGCCCCGCGCACGCGGGGATGGACCCTAATAACGTCCGCACCCTGGATCTCCTTACCAGTAGGCCCCGCGCACGCGGGGATGGACCGTCGTGCAGACCATAGAGCCACTGGCACGTGTCGTAGGCCCCGCGCACGCGGGGATGGACCTGGGCTAATGAGGCTGGATATCTCACTGGAGGGGTAGGCCCCGCGCACGCGGGGATGGACCCGCCTGCCTGTAGCAGGTCCGCAGCCAGGACAGGTAGGCCCCGCGCACGCGGGGATGGACCTCGATGCGGCCACAGGTGGCGGCGTCTCCGGCAGTAGGCCCCGCGCACGCGGGGATGGACCCCGCGAACGGCCCGTCATGGTCGATGTCGTGGCGTAGGCCCCGCGCACGCGGGGATGGACCGTCCGCCCCGGTCGAATCGAACTCGTCGCAGGGGTAGGCCCCGCGCACGCGGGGATAGACCCAGCACCAGCCCCAGCGCCGGGTCGGCTCCGTAGTAGGCCCCGCGCACGCGGGGATAGACCCAGTAGGAACACTGTTTGCGACAGAAACCCGAGGTAGGCCCCGCACGCGCGGGGATGAACCTGTCGCCCCTGCCGCAGCCGCTTGACCACGAACCCCACCGTCGCCGTCGGCGCTCACCGCGAATCCGGGGCGAAGAAGACCGGCAGCCGGTCAGTCGGGCAGCACCTCGCGCATGACCCGGATTGTGTTGCCGCCCATGATCGCGGCGATGTCGGCCTCGGAATGCCCCCGTTCACGCAGTTCCCGCGTGATCACCGCGATGTCGCTGGTGTCCCAGCCGACCGTCGTCGACCCGTCGTAGTCGCTGCCCAGCGCGGCCGTCTCGATGCCGCCGACGTCGATGACGTGCTCGATGGCGTCGACGACTGCGGCGGGAGTGGTGTCGCAGACGGCGGCGTCCCAGTAGCCGATGCCGACGACTCCGCCGGTACGCGCCACGCCGCGGATCTCCTCGTCGGTCAGGTTGCGGTTGACATCGCAGGTGGCCTGCACACCGCCGTGGCTGTACACCACCGGTTTCGTGGCACGGTCGAGCATCTCGGCCACCGCGCGGTGACTGGAATGTGCGATGTCGACGATGACCCCCCGCTGCTCCAGCTCGTCGAACACCCGGCGGCCCAGGTCGGTGAGTCCGCCCTTGTCGATACCGTGCATCGAGCCGACGACCTCGTTGTCGAAGAAGTGGGCGAAGCTCGCCATCCGCATGCCGGCGTCGAACAGCACCTCGACGTTGCCCTGCTCGCCCTCGAGGTTGTGCAGCCCCTCCACGGAGAAGAGCGCGCCGGTGACCCGCTCACCGGCTTCACGGGCGGCGACCAGCTCGTCGAGGTCGGCTCGGGTGCGGATCCGCACCAGGCGACCGTCGGAACGCGCGGCCGCGTCGCTGAGCTTCTCGGCGTGGTAGAGCGACCGTTCGAGCAGCGAGGTCCACGTCGCCGGTGGCTGCAGCTGGGCGATGGACAGCAGTGTGATGTTGTCGGTGTCGGCGGAGTTGGATTCGTAGTTCTGGCCCCTCGGGGACTTCGACACCGACGAGAACACCTGGAGGCCCACGTTGCCCTCCTCGAGCCGAGGCAGGTCGACGTGCCCTCGGTCGGAGCGCTCGAGCGGGTCACGGTCCCACATCAGCGTGTCGGCGTGCATGTCCACGATCGGCAGCGAGTCGTGCAGCTCCCGCGTGGACGCGTCGACCGAGGGAAGGCGGGTGTCGACGACCTGGTTCATGCGGCGCTCGACGATCCCGGGCGCGAACACGAAGAACGCGATCACCGCGAGCACCACGAAGAACGAGCCAGCACTGACGGTCCACCGCAGCCACCCGCGCTTGATCCGAGCCACGAACGCGAACCGTAGCGCTTTCACCGATCCGTGGTCCATCCCCGCGCACGCTGGGATCGGCCCGGCTCGGCTGTGCACTGGTGACCAGGAATGACACCTCCGAAGCAGCGACGGGCCGGGCGATGCTCTCGACCGTGGCCGGGGCACACCCGGCCCGACCAAGGGCTGCCCTCCGTGGGACTTGCCGCATGCCGTTGTAACGATTAGTGTTACGACTAGGATCGAGCGGAGAGGTGGAGACCGACGTGAGCGCCAACAGCAGACTGACCGTCGCGGCGCACGCCCTGACCTGGATCGGGCTGTATCAGCGGCGCGGTCATGAGGTCGCCACCTCCGAGCAGATCGCGACGAGCGTCAACACCAACCCGGTGGTGATCCGCCGCCTGCTGGCCGAGCTGCGCAAGGCGGGCCTGGCCGACTCACAACGGGGAGCGGGGGCGGGCTGGATGCTCGTGCGGGACCTGGAGACGATCACCCTGCTCGACGTCTACCAGGCGATCGATCCAGGACCGATCTTCGCCTTGCACCGCGCGACACCGAACCCCGAGTGCGTCGTGGGAAACGGCATCGGGCCCGCGATGACCGCCGTGTACGACGAGGTGGAGGCCGCCTTGCGCGGGGAGTTGGCCAAGACCACGTTGGAGGACGTACTGCGGGACGTCTTGAAAGCCGCCTGACCTCGGGCTGTTGACCTTCCCCCTTCGAGGGAAATAGCGGCCCGCGAACATCGGCCATCGATGTAACAAAAATTGTTACAGCAAGGAATCGGAGAAATCCCATGGGACAGCTGGACGACAAGAGCGCCCTCGTCACCGGCGCATCCAGCGGCATCGGGCTGGCGATCGCCCGCCGTTTCGCTGCCGAGGGCGCGACGGTCTACCTCACCGGCCGCCGCGAGGCCGAGCTGGACGCCGCCGTCGCGCGGGTCGGCGCCCGAGGCGTCGCCGTCCAGAGCGACGCCTCGGACCACGGCGACCTCGACCGGCTCTTCGCCGAGATCGCGAACCGCAGCGGCCGACTGGACATCGTGGTGGCCAACGCCGGGGTCGGGGAATACGGTCCGCTCGGCACGATCACCGAGCAGGAGTACGACCGCACGACCTCGATCAATCTCAAGGGCACGGTCTTCATCGTCCAGAAAGCACTGCCGCTGCTGACGACAGGCGCCTCGGTGATGCTGGTCTCCTCCAGCGCGGCCCTGCGGGCCGCCCCGGGCCTGGGCGTCTACGCCGCCACCAAGGCCGCGATCCGCGGCCTCGCCCGCACCTGGGCCGCCGAGCTCGCGGACCGCGGAATCCGCGTCAACACCCTCACCCCCGGCGATGTCGAGACCCCGGGCGGGGACGAACTGCGCGCCGCTTTCCCGCACGGCGATCAGCCCACCGCGGCCGAGCCCGCCACGTTCAGCCCGCTCGGCCGGATCGGCCGTCCCGAGGAGGTCGCCGCCACCGCGCTCTACCTGGCCGGAGACCAGAGCAGCTTCACCACCGGTGCGGAACTGCTCGTCGACGGCGGCGCCACACAGCTCTAGGCACCGATCGGCGATGCGGGACGACCGTGCTCGGCGGATCGCTGAGCGGCAAGCACTTCCTGTTCCAGGGCCGCGGCCCGACCGACACACCACACGCGAACGACAGGACGAAGGACGAGGACGATGGCAACGGATACGCAGACCTCGCGAACCGTGGCGGAGAAGTTCGTGGAGCGCCTCGGCAGGCAGGACCCGGAAGGCGTCCAGGAACTGTTCGCCGCGAAGATCGACTGGTACGTCCCCGGCAGTGACGCGCTGCCCTGGACCGGACGCCGTACCAGCCGGGAGGAGGTCGCGCCGTACTTCACCACGATGTGGCCGCACTTCGAGCCCGGCAGGAGCGAGGTCGCGCTGGATCGCGTCATCGTCGACGGTGGTGACGTGATGCTGCTGGCGGTCTTCACGCACACCGTCGTGTCCACCGGCAAGGAGTTCACCACACCGGTGGCCATGCACCTGGTGGTCGAGGACGGCCGGATCGTCCGCATGCACCTGCACGAGGACACGCTGACCGTCGACAAGGCGTTCACCGCTGACTGAGCGGAGAGGACTCGGGCACTCCGTGGCACGGGGCGGCCCGGCCGGGCGGCACTCCCACGAGAAAGCGCCTCCGGAGCGCATCCGGAGGCGCTGGACCTCTCGCCGCTGAATCAGCCGAACTTCTCGGCCTTCACCGCGTCGATGAACGCCGACCACTGCGGACCGGTAGTGGTGAAGTAACCAGCCGCGCGATCCTTCGTGTCACGCACCGCAGCACCATCCGCGCCACGACCGACCTCGACGCAGTTGCTAACTCGGCCAGAACGGCTCGATTTCCGCCAGTTCGTAGGGTGCAGCTTCATCGCTTACCTCCCGGTATCCCGCCAACCCGGCCATGAACTCAACGGGCCACCCGGCCCTCACTTCACGAAAGGTAGCGCACCCATCGCTTTTCCGTGACTATCCACACCGCCATGCCCCTGAAGACAGCCAAAACCGCGACAGCGTTCCAACCGCACAACAGTCCACAAAGGTTATAACCTGACCCGAAGCGCAGCACGTTCCGAGATATTCCGCAGCAGCCCGACTGCACACGACCGAGCTTCCTCACTACGAACCCCAAGAGAGGCCAGAACGAAGTGGTTCTCACAGCGCTTTCCCGCCGTTAAAATCCCAGCGTAGTGAGTGTAGGCCCCGCGCACGCGGGGATGGACCGGCCGGTGGATCACGCTGTGACCCACCTGATCAGTAGGCCCCGCGCACGCGGGGATGGACCCTCATCCGGGGTGGACGAGGCTGTGACCTGCCCGTAGGCCCCGCGCACGCGGGGATGGACCACGAGTTAGCGTCAAGCCCGTTTGGCATAGTGGGTAGGCCCCGCGCACGCGGGGATGGACCGCGCCGGGAGGCGGCCAACGATCGGTGGAAGCGGTAGGCCCCGCGCACGCGGGGATGGACCAGCCTGCCGCTCGCGGTGCTGGTGTCGACCGGTGTAGGCCCCGCGCACGCGGGGATGGACCCCAGGACATCCGGTGCCGGGTGGCCGCCCCGTCGTAGGCCCCGCGCACGCGGGGATGGACCGAAGAGGTGACCCGTGGACATCGCGAAAGGCCCGTAGGCCCCGCGCACGCGGGGATGGACCCATGCGGGCGGCGGTCTCCAGCCGCTGCGGGTCGTAGGCCCCGCGCACGCGGGGATGGACCATGTCTGGTGTTCAGACGGGAATGATGCTCACCGTAGGCCCCGCGCACGCGGGGATGAATCGAAGGAACGGCCCACGGCAGGTATCGAAGATGCCCCCGAGCAGAGAGCTCGCTCATGAGTCGAGGCATCCGGCGAAGCCCTCGCGCTGCGGCAAGCCAGGAGGTGTTCTCGGAAAGCGACGCGAACAGCCGAAGAACCCCGCGACTAATCCATAGCTCACCATGAGCGCGCTGGAGGAAGTCGGGCAGTCACTGGCGACCACCATCACGAAAGCCACCGAAGCCCAGAAAGCGATCGTCGCGGCCGGAAACACCTGGAACGAACGCGGCCAGAAACTAACCGAACACCTCTCCGGCACCAACAACGCGGACGCCCAGCACCTCCTGGACCAGCACGAGACCACCGCCGAGGACACGCGGGAAGCATGGCGCAAAATCACACTGGCCCTCCGCGCCATCCAGCGGTACCGCACCAGCATCGAAGGGGAGCCGACAAGCGAACTCGGCGCTGCCCCGGGGGCGTCCGCCCCGCGCACTGGCATCAGCAATGCCACCGCGCCGGACGGCTCCGAGTATCCACCCGAGGCAGCGTGGGTGGCGGACACGCTGCCTCGTCGGGTTCGCCCCGGAGACAAGACTGTGGGGTACGCGAACGGCTCGTTCACCGATCGGTTCGTCTCCGGTGTCGATCACGTGTGGACACCGCACATTCAGGAGCGCGCTCGCGGTCTGGGTATGAGCCGGTGGGTGATCAAAGCTCTGAGCAGCCACGTTGAGATGAAGGTGGCGAGCATGATGATTCAGCGAGGTCAGCGGAACGCAGAGGTGGTGATCAACAACGTGCCGTGCGGATCTCGGGCGGACCAGCCGCCCGGCTGTGCACAAGCGTTGGAAAGATTCCTGCCCGGGGAAAGCACACTGACGGTCCACGGCACCACCGAGGCCGGAGAACCATTCACGCAACGGTACGAGGGACGAGCATGACGAACGCGCTCACCGAGGCTCAGCAGCGGGTCAACGCCTTCGGCGTGGTGCTGTCCGCCGAGCACGACCCGGACGAGCTGATCCGTGGGATCACGGAGTGGGAAAGCACGATCGAGGGCGACGATCCGGAGTTCGGTCTGGTGTGGTTCTTCATGCACAGCGCCGAGGAAGGCGCGCGAACGCTCACTGTCGGCCTGCGCCGAACGACCGGAGCCCTGGCGTGGTTCGAGGACGACGCTTTCCTGGTGCCCACCGACGGCACCAACGACGAGCACGTGGATTACTTCTCCACGGAAGGACACCACTTCCCGATGGATTCCCGCACGGAGATACCACGTGAGAAGGCGCTGGCAGCGCTACGCGAGTTCGTCCAGCACGACGCGCTGCCCAACGGCATCGAGTGGGTCGAGCAGTGACGGATTGAGCGATCCCGCGCCGGTTACGAGTGACGTCGTGGTGATCCCCGTCGAGCGCCACGAATCCGGCACGGCGACACAATCCACGATGTCCGCAGGATGACTCGGTAAGCGACCTCGCTTCGAGCAGCGTGCCGAAGCGCCCCCACGACACGAGACCGAGCTCCGTCGCCACGAACGGCCAGAAAGGACACACGAAGTGGTTCTCACAGCGCGTTCAAGCCGCTAGAATCCCAGCGCAGTGAGTGTAGGCCCCGCGCACGCGGGGATGGACCGGCTGATGGTTCGAAGGAAACGTGGCCCGAAACGTAGGCCCCGCGCACGCGGGGATGGACCACGCATTACCGGGGTAGCACGCAAGAGTGTTATGTAGGCCCCGCGCACGGGGGGATGGACCCACCAGCCCGGTCACCAGTAGGGCGCGGGTCATGTAGGCCCCGCGCACGCGGGGATTGGCCGCCCGCATAAGCCCGCGAGCGCACCTCCACGCCGAGGTGAGCAGGCCGAACTCGCACGAAAAAGCGCCTCCGGAACGACTCCGGAGGCGCTGGACTTCACACTGCGGAAATCAGTCGAACTTCTCGGCCTTCACCGCGTCAATGAACGCCGACCACTGGGCATCAGTCGTAGTGAAGTACCCGGCCGAGCGATCCTTGGTGTCACGCACCGCCGCGCCGTCGTTGAAGCGGCCGACCTCGACACAGCTCGTCCGCTGATGCGAACGGCTGGACTTGCGCCAGCCTTCAGGATGTACCGTCATTGCTGTCATCCTCCATTTCGTCTGCACGGCTGGCGATGAACTCCACGGAGGCATCGGGGCTCATCGTCACCTCGTGCAGATTAGTAACCGCTTCCTGGTATGCGTGAGCGGTGCCCGGAGTGTGCAACGACACCGACGAGTGGTACTGCTCCATGTGCACGATCGGCGTAGCCTTCGGGAATTCGAACAGGATGAATGAGCCCATGTGCGCCGGGTGCCACATTGTCGCGCCGCTGCGCAGGATACGAATCTCGATGTTGTCCGACTCGGCCATGTGTACCAGGTGGCGCAGCTGCTCAGTCATCACTTCACGTCCACCGATCGGATCATCGAGTACGGATTCCGTGATGATCGGCACGAAGTGCGGAGCGTTTCGGGTGGTGAGGATTTCACGCCGTCCGATACGCATGAGGACGCGCTGCTCACGCTCGTCGACGGACAGCATTCGCATGATGGAGCGTGCGTAGTCCGAGGTCTGCAGAAGTCCGGGGATCACTCCGGTGGCGACATCGGTGATACGACTGGCGCTGCGCTCGAACTCGATAAGCGTGGTGAGTTCTTTACGCGGGCCGGATCTGCCGGTGGACAACCAATCGGGCTTGTCCGCGTCCCGCGCCATGTCGACTACGCGCTCCCGTTCTGACGCGGATACCCCGAGAGCTCCGAGGTAGGCGGCGACCAGTTCCGGACTCGGCACCGTGGCACCGGTTTCGTACCTCTGGATTTTGACGTGGTTGGTTTCGAGTTCACGTGCCACGGCTCGCAGAGTGAAACCCGCGTTCTCCCGAATTTCTCGCAGTTCAGCGCCAAGGGCACGGGCCTTCGGCGTCCCGCCACTGTTACCTGCCATGTAACAACAGTATCCATGACGAGTGAATATGCACCATCACCTGTTTAGGGTATTGCCCACCTTGGACAAATAACTCATCTTGGTACAAGTAACAAGGTTGGTTACTTGCTCCGTCATGAAATGAGGAACGGTCATGCCACACACCTACGATGTATCGCACCCGGGCATACGGCTGCGGTGCAGGGACGAGTCCGGCTCGTCGTCGCTACGGATCTGGCGGTCACAGTGGACGCCGAGAGTGATCCGGATCGACACGCCGACCGTTTACAACCGAACCGAGTGGACGGTCGAGCAGGCGAAGCTGCTGCGGGACGTGCTCGACGACGCGATCCGGGCGGGCGAGCGGTCATGAGCCATCCACACACCCAGCTTTCCGTCTTCCTGCGGCGCGGCGAGTGGATGCTCAGCGACGCCGCCTTCGAGATCGGCGGGCAGCGCTACACCGCGACGCAGTGCCGCGACACCGCCACCGTGCTCGACGAACTCGCCGCCGCACTGCGGCAACACGCCGCCGCACTGCCGAGCGGCGAGCTCCCAACCGGCGAGCTTCCCCCCGACAGCACTCCCGCTGACAGCACTCCCTCCGACGACGCGAACGAATCGGATGCCTGAGGCACCGCCCCCTGCAGCGCCACCCACCACCCCGCCGGAGCAGCTCCGGGCCGACGCGGCACCCACGGAGATCATGCCCGCCCTGCGGGCGGGGCGCTGGTCCCGCTGGCGCGGCACGCTGCCACTGCCCGCGATCGCGAAGCGCCGACCGGGCAGCAGCGGCCTACCCGCTCGGCCCACCGGAACCAACGCGCCGACAGCCCTCGACCCGCCACACCCACAGCTGCTCGCCCGCGTCCTCACCGGCTTACGCGCCCTGTGAACCACGGCCCGGCCTCGTGAGCCCCGACCTCCGGGCCGGACCGTCCGCCGCCCGGCCGGGCCGCTCCCCTTCCCCGTCCCGGCCGGGCGGTTCCCAACAGCGCGAGAACCGCGCGCCCCGACCACCGAAACGCCAACGATCCCCGGAACGACACGACGATCTCCCGAGCCGACACAGCTACGCGGAAAGGACAACCGGAATGACGACCGCCGAACGCGGAACTCCCCGCACACGGGAGACGGAGCAGGACACGGCGCCGCGCGCCGGTGATGCCTCGTGACCGGTCACCCGACGCGGCCGAACATCGCCCTGAGCCACGACCCCGAACAACTGGACCGCACCATCCACGACATAGCGGCCGGTCGGGCGACCGCCCGGCAGTGCGCCGAGACCGCCTCGGCGCTGCGGCACCTCTCCCACGAACTGAGCGACCACGCCGCCGTACTCGCCTTCGGCGGCCCGCCACCGAGCGAGCAGCCACCCACCACCGGGACAACTCCCGAGGAACCACGGAAGCGAGAGGATTCCGAATGAACACCCATCCGGTCATGCTGCTGGGCACGGCGGTGCTGCTGGTGGGCACCGCGATCGTGCTCGGCGCCTGGGGAAACCGCGTCAGCTACCGTCCCCGCCACGCGGGCGGCAGTGGTCCCGCCGCCCGACGGCTGGCCGCGCTGCGGCTGGAGGCGTACTTCCGGACGGAGCGACCCGCCGCCGAAGTCATCGGCTGGCCGCTGTGCGACCCGGACCGATACCCGCGGCTGTTCGACCTCGCGGCACCGCAACCGGTTTCGCCGCCCGACCCGACGATTCCGGAGCCCGTACAACCGATCCCCGGCGCGACCACCGGGAACGGAAACCCCTCCGGTGCTCCGGGGAACTCCGGAGCCGAGCATCCCGATCTCGCGCTCCTGCGCCGCGTGCTCGACGGACTCCACCGGCTCTAGGGCCTTCCGCCGTCACCCCACCCGCACTGCCCGCTCCTGGTTCTCGTCAATTTCTCGCGAAATCGTCGCCCCGGCCACACGTACGAGGCAAGAAACGGGAAAAACACTGGGACGAACGGGTAACGCGAGGTCACCGCTTCGGGCAACTCCCCTTCCGACGCTCCTGCCGCGCTGACTACCTTCACAGCGGATAAACGAAGCACGGCATCATTCCCCGATTCCTCCCACCGTGGAAGGAGAAAGAATGCCCGCCCCGGAGAAAACCTCCACCGAAACGGAACTGGTACGCGACCCCTGGCTGAAGCAGTTCCACACCAAACAGGGCACTCCCAGAAGCGGGGACGTCACACGGTACGTGGATTTCAGGTACAGCTGGGTGGACTACTTCGAGCACTGGGAAGCGTACTACCTCGCCAGGGAGGACTCCGCGGACATCCCCGTCACGGTGCACCTGGAGTTCGACTACCCGGAGCTGATGCTTCCGCCGGGAGCACCCGAGGACGCGAAGGTCGTGGACCTCAACGGGTGGGGAAATCAGGGCTACATCCAGCAGGGGATTCCCACCACCAAGGGGGCCCACTACAGGCTCTCGTACTGGGTCGGGTTCGACATGCACGAGCTCGCCAAGGGCGGGAAGAAGATGGCGGCACGAGGATACGTGCTGGACGGCTACAGCAAAAAGGAGCTGAACGAGAAAACCGTCACGGTGGTGCACGAGAACGGCACCGTGAACTCCAAGAACAAAAGCCCGAAGCCGAACTGGAAGAAGACCGAGACGACCTTCACCGCGCAGTCGGCACTGACCATCATCCGGCTGGTCGACTGGACGGGACCGGAGAAAGATCCCGGAACGAAGCGGGACGGCATTATCGGAGCGGACGTCACGGGAATATCCGTTCGGAAAGCGGGATCCTCCGACGATGACGATAACCAGGACGACACCGGCAAGGACCGCGAGCAACTGCGCAAGGAACTAGAGGAGTGCAGGAAGAACTGCCAGCGGAAGGCCGACGACGCCTACCGGGAGGGACGCAAGGATGCCTGGAAGGACGCCTGGAAACGCTACAAGATCAACAAGGGTGACCAATGACCACGCCTGACGACCTCACCGACCACCGGGAGGACAACGTGTCGAACGAGTACCGTCGCGGACTCGTCGACGGCGAGGAACACGGACAGCGGGACAAGCGCTCGGGTAAGCCGAAGGAACAGCACCAGCGGGACGGGACGCGCGGCTACCGGGACGGCTACGCCGACGGGTATTCCGACGGCTGGACCCTCGCCCCCGATCCCGAGCAGGGTGACTGATCGGAGCACACGACTCGGGGCGGCGCCTGTCCGGTGTCGATTTCTCGCGAAATCGCCGGACGGGTGGGGGCGCGCACCGAACCGGAAGGTGAGTTCAGTCACGAGGCGGGTCGGAGTCCGAGGGCTCGTCGTCCACCGGGGGGTCGGATTCGACGCTGTCGGCCTCACCGCGCAGCTGCGCCCGCAACTGTTCTTTACGTTCCGAGCGCTCGGCGGCCCGCTCGGCCATGCCCGTGGCCACCCTGCGGCGCAGCCCTGCGAAGACCACCAGGGAAAGCGGCATGGCCACCACCACGGCCACGGCCAGCGCCACCAGCAGCGGAACATCGAAAAGCATCAGTACGGCAGCCAGCACGGCGAGCAGTCCGAACCTGGCGACGGTGTAGAGCGTGATATCCCGCGCGAGGTTGCCACCGCGCGGTGGCCGGTCCGCGCCGGAGGTCTCCCGGTCGCGCGGTCCCTCCGGGCCCTCGGGCGTTCCCTGCTGCTGTTGCTGCACGTCAGCCAGGGTAGAGGACGGCTCCACGGCACCACGCTCCGCCCGAACCGCACCTTTCGTCCCTTACTTTCCCTTTACCTGGACCCAACGGTTCGAGTACCTGCCCCCATCAGTGCCAGGATGCGACCGGAATGCCCGGATACCATCCATTCGACCGTGGAGGTCACCAGTGACAGCGTCGACCCAACAGATCCCGCAGAACGGCCAGGACCATCTGCTCACCCCAGGAGAGGTCGCCGCTATGTTCCGGGTTGACCCGAAAACCGTGACCCGCTGGGCCACCGCGGGCCGGATCGGCTCGATCCGCACGCCGGGCGGACACCGTCGGTTCCGCGAGTCCGAGGTCCGCACGATGCTCGCCGAGCTGACCAACGACGCGGACATGGTCAACGGAATCGGCACCGCCCGCTGACCGGAGTTCCCAGTTGATCGGAGTTCCCAGTTGATCGAAATTCCCAGTTGATCGGGGTTCTCCGCGCACCCTCCACCGGGTGCTCACCCGACTAAGGGTGAACGGTGAACCACGGCCCGGCCGAGCCGACGCCTTGCTGTGTGGCAGGGCACGGGGACCGCGAGGCACGAACCTTCGAGGTCACGAACCCTGCCGTCCGGCAATGCGACCGGCTCGGCCCCGGCCGCAACCACACCCAGCGTCGCTCCCGGCCACCGAGGCCACTCCGCTCCACCGGGGCGGCGGCAGGACCGGATTCGCCAGCGGACGACCACCGCCGCGGTCCCGTGCGGCGACCGCCCCCATCCGCGCGACACTCCTCACCGCATCGCGCGATGCTCGGCACTCCTACCGGTTTCGCCGACCGGTTATCATGGAACTTCGCACGCCACACGGATCGGACAAATCCCCGCGCCACGGCGAGCGATCCGGCATGCGGCAACGAACAGCGGGACGAGTCCCCTTAACCGGCGGATCCGCTGCCCCGACGGAACAACGGAGGTGACCACGATGGTCTACATCCTGGCGGCAATCGGTGCCATAACGCTCGTCGTGCTGCTGTGGCAGGGCTTCGGTCCCATTCGGGAGACGTTGGAGAAGCACACCGAGCAGCCCCAACGCCCAACCGCGCCGGACGACGACCCCGACTTCCTCCGCCGGATCTCCGAGCAGCAGCGCAAGCCCCGCGACGAGAACTGAGGTACCCCGGCCGGTGCCCGTGGCCGGGCTCCGGCCGCTGGGGCCGTAAATTTCCCACGAAATTGACGCCACCCAGTACGGCGGTGCGCGGCGCGGGCGGCGTCAATTTCTCGCGAAATCGCCGCGCCCCTTCGACGCAAAACCGAACTCCGACCACTCCCGCAGACCGAACTCCCACCACTCACGCAGCCGGCACCGCCGCGGGTTCTCGCGTGCGGCTCTCGCGAGGACACCGGAGACGTTGTGTAGTAACTACCCGATGTCTCCGGACCCGCAGCGAGAGCCGTGCGCGAGGTTCCGCCAAGCTAGCCCTTCGGCAGCCTGCGAAGTAAACGTCTCGTCAGCCTGCCTGCTGCCTACCGGCGGCGTGCGGGAAGTCGTCGGCGACGGTGGCCGCCAGTTCGAGCAGCGCCAGCCTGGTGGGAGCGGCCAGCTGGTCCAGATCGACCTCCGCGCCCTCCTCCAGGTGCGGATCGAACGGGATCTTGGACACCGAGCGGCAGCGCGAACCGAAGTGCGCGGCCAGCTTGTCGACGTCGACCTTGCCGGACCCCGGCCGCACCGAGTTGATGATCGCCACCGAGCGCGACACCAGCTCGCCGTAACCGTGGGCGTCCAGCCAGTCCAGTGTGGCCGAAGCACTGCGCGCGCCGTCGATGGAGCCCGGCGAGACGATGACGAGCGAGTCCGCGACGTCCAGCACGCCTTTCATCGCGGAGTGCATCAGCCCGGTCCCGCAGTCGGTGAGCACCACGTTGTAGAAGTGCTCCAGCAGGTCGACGGCGGTGCGGTAGTCGTTCTCGCTGAACGCCTCGGAAACCGCGGGGTCCTGCTCGCTGGCGAGGATCTCCAGCCTGCTCGGCCCCTGCGAGGTGTAGGAGCGCACGTCGCTGTACTTGCGGATGCGCTGCGCGTCCCGCAACAGGTGGCGCACCGTCGCGGTGGTCTCCAGCGGGATCTTCTGGCTCAGCGTCCCACGGTCCGGGTTGGCGTCCACCGCGACCACCCGATCACCGCGCAGCGAGGAGAACGTGGAGCCGAGCGTGGCGGTGGTCGTGGTCTTGCCGACCCCGCCCTTGAGGCTGAGCATGGCGATCTTGTAGCAGCCGTAGAGCGGCTGGTTGATGCGCGAGATCAGCTCCCTGCGGTGCACATCCGCCGGGCTCTCGCCCGGGTTGATGGTCTTCCCGCTGGCGAGGTAGACCGCGCGCCGCCAACCCGACTGCGGCGGGCGCTTGGACTGCCGCAGCAACTGCGCCGAGGACAGGTCCTGCGCGGCGGCGGGGTCCTGCTGTCCGGGCGGCACCTGCTGCGCCCCGGGAACGGCCTGCCCCGGCTGGGGTTGCTGCCCCGGCTGGGGCTGCTGACCGGGTTGGGGCTGGACCCACTGCTGCCCCGGGGCGGGGGGCTGGTTGGGCGCCTGCTGGCCGGGCGCGTACCCCTGTGGCGGATAGGGCTGCTGCCCCTGTGCGGCGGCGTACGGCCCGGAGGTGCTCCCCGGAGCCGGATACGGGCCGGAGGGGACGCCGGGCGGCATCTGGTACGGACCGGACTGCGCCTGGTTCGGGTCACCGCCGGGAACCGGCCTGGGTCCGGAAGCCGCGGGATTGGCGTACGGGTTGACCGCCGGGTTCGGACCGGACTGGGGGTACTGCCCCGGCGCCTGGTACTGCTGTGCCTGCTCGGGATGGCCTCCCGCGGGCGGGGCGGGAGCGCCGTAGTCGGGGGCGGCGTGCCCCGACTGGGACGAGCTCTCGGCCGACTCCGCGTTCGGTTCCGCTCCTCCCCCGGCGGGAAACCGTCCCGAATCCTGCCGGGCGTCCGGCTCGTCGTTTCTTCCGGTCACCGTTCGAATCCTCCAAGAACGAATCGAGACCTACCCGGCCCGTGTGCACGGTAGTGGCGGAAACTCATCCGGTTCACGGCGGGCGGCCGACGCGGGACCCCGGCCCGCGCCGTTTCCCGCGGGCCCGCCCGGATCACCGGGCCATACCACAACCGCGATCTTACGGACAATATCCACGATCACGCGAGTACCGGGCCGCGCGACCGTGAACGCGCCGCCACGGTTCGCCGAAGGGTCACCGACGAGGGAGGAAGCAGCCGGTCACAGTCCCGCGTAGGAGTGCAGCCCGGATATCACGATGTTGATGAAGAACAGGTTGAAGATCATCACCGCCAGGCCGAAGATGTTGATCCAGGCGGCACGGGTCCCCCGCCATCCCGAGGTCGCCCGTGCGTGCAGGTAGGCGGCGTAGACGATCCAGGCGATCAACGAGCAGGTCTCCTTGGGGTCCCAGCCCCAGAAGCGCCCCCAAGCCGCCTCCGCCCACATCGCACCCGCGATGATCGCGAAGGTCCACACCGGCATGATCAGCACGGTGGCGCGATAGGCGAACCGGTCGAGCACCTGGCTGCTGGGCAGCCGCCCACCGATGCGGCCCTGTTCGCCCGGATCGTTCTCGCTCCGGAGCCGAACCAGGAAGAGCACGCTGGCGACACCGGCGAACATCAGCACACCGGTGGACACGATCGCGGCGGAGACGTGGATCCAGAGCCAGTAGGACTGCAGCGCGGGCTGCAGCTGCGAGGCGGTGGCGTACAGCGCGGTGCCGGAAAGGAACAGCAGCAACGTGGTGGGAAGCAGCACGAAACCGCCCAGCCCCCGCAGTTTGGGCGCGGTGGTGGGCTTGCGGACGGCGCGGGACTGCCGGTAGAGCACCACCAGCCATGCCACGACCGCGACCAGGCAGATCGCCGAGCCGAACTCGTACATGTTGCCCCACGGCGCGCGCCCCACGGCCACACCACGGGTGATCAGCGAGAAGGCCTGCACGAGCACGCCGAGCACGGTCACGGCCACGGCCATGCCGCCGAACCGCTCCGACCACGGTTTGCGGGGCTCGGGTTCCAACCGACCGACGACCGGCCCCGATCCCGGTTCCTTGGTGGCTACCCCGCCCGCGCCGACGGTCGCCCGCGCCGGTTCGGCGTTCTCGGCGGCGTTGTCCGTGGCCTTGCCGGAGGCGAACTCGGCGAAGTAGAGCGACATGGCGAGGATGTAGACCACGACCGAGGTCGCGAACGCCATGTCGCTCAAATCGGACAGTGTCTGGTCGACCATCAACTGCTCCTTCCGGGGGAGTCGGTCCTCGACGAGCCCGCGGTGGTTTCCGCACCGCTTCCGAGCAGCTCGTCGGCCAGCTTGGTGAACTCCTCGCCGTAACCGGCCTGATCGGTTCGCGCGAGTCCGCCTATCTCGACCGAGGCACCACCGGTGGTGCCCCCGGCGGCGGAAGCGTTCTCGTCGGTGTCGTTCGAACCGGCCGCGAGGGGTTTGATCCGCAGCCAGATCCGGCGACGCTTGATGCTCAGCGAGGCACCGAGCCCGATAACGATCGCGACGGCGAAGACCAGGACGTAACGCTGGAACGGGTTGTGCGAGATCTGCAGGTTCGCCCAGCGCTCCACCCCGTCGAACCGGATGGTGGTGCCGTCGTCCAACCGAACCGTGTCCCCGACGGCCAGGTTCTCGCGGGCGACCCGGTTCAGCTCACCGGAGTCGATGAGGGACTGGTCCACGCTGAAGATCGACTGCCCCCTGCCGCCCGCGAGCCCGAGCTTGCCCTTGAGCACGTCCACGGCCACCATCGGATCCCGCAGCGCGGGGAAGCGCGAGCTGAGCACCTTGCCGTCGAGGCTGGCGGTGGGCGCGAACAGCCCGGTGATCGCCAGCTGGTTGTTGTGCCTGCGCTGTTCGTTCGACATGCCGGGACGGTCGAACTTGGTGGCGCCCTGCGAGAGCATCGTGGTGGTGTCGACCGGCTGCCACTGCGTCTTCTTGGTCCGCTGGGTGCCGTCCGGGAAGGTGACGGTGAAGATCGGGGTGTAGCCGTTGCCCGTCAGGTAGACGCGGTCGCCCGCCGTGCGCAGCGGGTTGTTGACCCGCAGGTCGTGGGACTTCCAGTCGCCGTTGTCGAGTGCCTCGCCGGCCTGGTACTCGATGTCGGCGTGGAACCGCTCGGGCTGGCCGGAGTGCAGGTAGCGCACGTCGAAGTCGTTGAGCCGCACGCAGAACGGGCTCAGGTTCGTGCCGTCGACCGTCAGGCCCGCGTCGAAGGAGTCGTAGTTGAAGGTTCCCGAGTTGCAGAAACCCTCGTCGCCGACCTTCACGATCTTCTGGCCCTCGTAGCGCATCAGCTGGTCACCGCCGACGGTGATCAGCAGTCCCACCAGCGCGAAGTGGAACACGAGGTTGCCCGCCTCGCGCAGGTAGCCGCGCTCGGCGCTGAACGTGCGGGTGCCGTCCTCCGCCGTGCTCTCGGCCACGCGCCAGCGCCGCAGCCTGCGGCGCGTGAAGTCGGACATCTCGTCCGGCGAGAGCGAGACGGTACCGGCGGCGTGGTGCGGCATCCGCTCGAGGTTGCGCGGGGTACGCACCGGACGCGCACGCAGCTGTCGCAGGTACTCCGCGCTGCGCGGGACCAGACACCCGATCAACGAGACGAACAGCAGCACGTAGATCGCGGCGAACCACACCGAGCTGAACACGTTGAACGCGCCGATGGAGTCGAGAACCTTCGCCCAGGTGGGGTGGTTGTCGTAGAACGTCTCGACGTTCCGGCGGTTCAGCGACCACTGCGGCAGCAACGCGCCGGGAAGCGCCGCGAGCGCCAGCAGGAACAGCAGCACCAGTGCGGTGCGCATCGAGGTGAGCCCACGCCAGGTGTTGCGCAGGAAGGCCAGGACTCGCCGGGGAACCGAAGTGTTCATCAGATGGGCAACTCGAATCCGTTGATGGGGGCGCGCAGCGACGCGATCATGCTTCCCCACAGGCCGGTGACCAGCAGCAGGCCGACGAGTATGAGCAGCACCCCACCGACCCACTGGATGGCGCGGGAGTGCCTGCGCAGCCAGCCGGTGCCGCGTACGGCCCAGCGCGCGCCGAGCGCGAGCACCACGAACGGGATCCCGAGGCCGAGGCAGTAGACCAGCACCAGCACGACACCCCGCAGCGCGGCGCCGCTCTGCCACTGGGTGCTGTAGGCCAGCGAGACGACTCCGGTGAGCGTGGGGCTCAGGCAGGGTGTCCAGCCGAGGCCGAAGACGGCGCCGAGGGCGGGAGCGCCCCATAAGCCGCCGCGCGGCACCCGTCGAACGCGCACGTCACGCTGCAACGCGGGGAACACGCCGAGAAAGACCAGGCCCATGAGCACGGTGACCACACCGCCGAGCCTGCGCAGTACGGGCTCGTTGAGAGCCAGCGCGTCGGAGAGCCCGAGAACCCCGACCGTGGCGATCACGAACACGGCGGTGAACCCGAGCATGAAAAGCAGCGCCGCACCCGCGACCCGCCATCGCCCGTGGCGACGGCCCGCCGTGGTCTCCGCGGTGTCGACCGCCGGCGCGTCGGCACCGACGAGACCGGCCAGATAGGCGAGATAGCCGGGTACCAGCGGAATCACGCAGGGCGAGGCGAAGCTGACCGTGCCGGCGAGAACAGCGAATCCGACCGCCACAATCAGCGGCCCGGTCTGGACTAGCTCGGTCGGATCCACGAACCCGAGGGTAGGTAAGCCACTGCCGAGTCGGCACAGCGCCCCTGGTGACCGAAACCACATCGGGATTGGCGGCCCCGCGCCGGAGCGAACCGTAACGAAGCTTCCCGCGCTGACCGTCCTCGGAGAGCGGTCAGCGTCACACCGAAGCGATGGGGAACGTCCTCACCGGGGAGTCCTCCAACCGGCCGGTTCGGCGACGGCCGGATCGTTACCGACCGGACTCCGGCTGCTCGGACGGGCTCGTTCCACCCGTGCTGCCGGAACCACCCGTGTCACCGGAGTCGCCCGTGTCACCGGAGTCGCCCGTGTCGCCTGCCTCACCCGTGTTTCCGGTCCCACCGGAACCGGAGTCCTCGTTCGCGATGTCGCGAACCTTCGGCAACAGGCCCTTCTCGGTGACCTCGCTCAGGTAGATCGCCGCCACGCGGTGCTCGCGGTCCAGCACCACCGTGGCCGGGGTGGTGCTGCGGGGAAAGCCGTTCAGCGCCAGCATCGCGCGGCCGGACGGGTCGTAGATCGAGGGGTAGTCGACGTCCAGGTTGTGCACGAAGTCCTTGGCGGCGTCGCGGTTGTCGCGCACGTTGATCCCGAGGACCCGCACACCCTGGTCACCGAGTTCGTCCTGCACCGCCTGCAGGTCGTCGGCCTCCGCACGACAGGGCGGGCACCAGGAGCCCCACACGTTGAGCACCACGACCTCGCCGCTGAAGTCCGACAACCGGATGGTGTCGTCGGCGTTGGCCAGCGACTCGCCCTTCAGGCCCGTGACGTGTCCGCGCTCGTCCGGCGAGTAGAACAGCCGCGTCCGCCCGCCCGGCGAGACGAACGTGAACTCACCGTTGTCGGAGACCGCGTTCTCGCTGCCCGCGCACCCGGACAGCAACGCGAACAGCGCGACCAGCGCCAACGCGGCGACAGGCCTGCCCCCGCGACCGCTGCCGCGGCCCCGCGATCGGTCGGATCTCATGCACCGCTCGCTCTCGCGTCGGTCTCGCCCACGGGCTCGGCGTAGGCCAGGCGTTCGAACTTCTCACCCCGGAACACCATGCTGGTCACCGAGGCCAGCGAGCACTGCCTTCTGCGCGGATCGTGCCAGAGCGCCCTGCCCTCGATGAATCTGCGCAGGATCCAGATGGGCAGCTGGTGGGAGACGCAGACCGCCTCACCGGACCCGGCCGCCTCCCGGGCGCGGTGCGCCGCCGCGAGCATCCGGTGCGCGATACCGAGATAGGCCTCACCCCAGGAAGGACGCACCGGGTTCCAGAGCTTCGGCCAGTGGCGCGGCGAGCGCAGCGCGCCGTCACCCACCGACACCCGGCAGCCCTCGAAGCGGTTGGCCGCCTCGATCAGCTGCTCGTCGGTGTCGATGTCCAGCTCGTGCCGCTCGGCAACCGGGTTCGCGGTCTCGGCCGCCCGCTGCATCGGGGAGGCGTGCACCACGCGGACGTCGCGGTCGGACAGGAAACCGGCGACGACCTTGGCCTGCCGCTGCCCCTCCTCGGACAACCGGTAGCCGGGTAAGCGCCCGTACAGGATGCCCTCCGGGTTGTGCACCTCACCGTGCCGCACGAAGTGGACCACGGTCGTTCTGCCGCTCACTTGGACTCCCCCGGCTCGGCCGCTGCCGCCGCGGCGGCGGCGTGTGGCAGCGCCTCGGCGATGATCTCGAAGGCGTTGTCGTCCATGGCCGCGTTGACGAACCAGCACTCGAACGCGCTCGGCGGCGGGTAGACCCCGCGCCGCAGCAGCTCGTGGAAGAAGGCGGGAAACCGCCAGGTCTGCTGTGCCTGCGCACCCGCGAAGTCGTGCACCGGGTTCTCGGTGAAGAAGACGCTGAGCATGTTGCCCGCGAAGGAGATCCGGTGCGGCACTCCCCGCTCGCGCAGCGAATCGCCCAGCAGCTCCCCGAGGCGGCTCGCGTTGCGGTCCAGCGCGGCGTAGACGTCGGCGTCGGCGGCGCGCAGGTTCGCCAGCCCGGCGGCCACCGCCACCGGATTACCGGCGAGGGTGCCCGCCTGGTAAACGGGACCGCGCGGCGCCAGCAGGTCCATCACATCGGCCCGGCCACCGAAGGCGGCGGCGGGCAGCCCGCCCGACATCACCTTGCCGAAGGTGTAGAGGTCACCGGCGACGCCGTCCACGCCGTACCAGCCCGCGCGCGAGACGCGGAAACCGGTCATGACCTCGTCCATCACCAGCAGCGCACCGGCTTCGCGGGTGATCTCGCGCAGCGCGGCGTTGAAACCCTCGCGCGGCGGCACCGCGCCCATGTTGCCCGCGGCGGCCTCGGTGATCACGCAGGCGATCCGGTCGCCGTGCTCGGCGAAGGCCCGCCGCACCGTCTCCAGGTCGTTGTAGGGCACCACGATGGTGTCGGCGGCCTGCGCCTCCGTGACACCGGGAGTGCCGGGCAGCCCGAGGGTCGCCACGCCGGATCCTGCTCCGGCGAGCAGCGAGTCGACGTGACCGTGGTAGCAGCCGGTGAACTTGAGGACCTTGTCGCGGCCGGTGAACGCGCGCGCCAGCCGGATGGAGGTCATGGTGGCCTCGGTGCCGGAGTTGACCAGCCGCACGTGCTCGACGGGATCGACCCGGTCGATGATCTCCTGCGCGAGGTCGATCTCACCGGTGGCGGGAGTACCGAACGAGAGCCCGTCGACGGCGGCCTCGCGCACGGCGCCGACCACGTCGGGGTGGGCGTGCCCGTTGATCATCGGCCCCCACGAGGAGACGAGATCGACGTAGCTGTTGCCGTCGGCGTCCCGGAGGTACGCGCCCTCACCGTGGACCATGAACCGTGGTGTGCCGCCGACCGAGTGGAACGCACGCACCGGGGAGTTGACCCCGCCGGGGGTCACCGCCTCCGCTCGTTCGAAGAGCTGCCGGGAGCGGGGCGCCGGATCGGATGCTGCTGTCGTCGCGTTGGCGGGATTATCGGCAGTCACGCCGCCCAGTTTGCCAGGCAGCGGATGAGTGCTACCCGGGGATCCCCACCCGGGGTGGTGAATCTCGCGACCGCTTCCGGGGCGCTTTCCGGCCGAACCGCTTCCGTTCGAGCGGTGATCGGTCGACGGATGCTCTCGGCCGATCCCGGGTCGTGGGCCGAACCGATCAGTGCGCGGACGTTCGGTTCACGACCGGGAGTCCGAATCCGGGGTCTCCCCGGAGTCGGAGGTGGTCCCGGACTCCGCCGTTCTCCCGGACGCGGGCGTGTCCCCGGAGCGGGGCTCCGACTCGGAACCGCCCCGGGTCGGCTTGCCCGACCGACCGGCGCGCACTCCCAGTGCCAGGTGGCGGAGGGCGTCGATCAACAACAGCCCGCCGACCGTTACCGCGAGCACCGCGAGCGCGACCCAACTGCCCAGCATCCGGGATACGACGGTGCCGCCGGAGGCGTCGGGCAGCTCGATGCGGACCACCGAGTTCTCCCATGCCGGAAAGGCCAGCGCGATCAGCACCGCCGCCAGCAGCACCTCGACCCCGAACACGACCAGGCGCCACGGCTGGTGCAACCGACGTGGTGGCCGCTCGGACGCGGTCGGCTCGGATTGGGGATCATGCACCGAACCAGCATCGCATGCCGTGAGCTACTCCGAACGCAGCAGTGTCACGAGTTCGGCACGCAACGCTTCCGGCGAGCGGGCCCAGGCCAGCACCACGGTCTCGGTTCCGGCCGTGGTGTCGGATTCGAGTCCGCTCACCGGCTCGCTCGCGGTTTCGGCCCCGGCATCAAAGTCGACAGCGGTCACAGGCTCGACAGCGGCACCGGAGCCGCCGGCGCTGTCGGGATCACCAGCGCTGTCGGAGTCACCAGCGCTGTCGGGGTCGGCGGGCTGCCGCAGCAGCAACGGGACCTCGGTCATTCCCTTCGGCACCGTGCTCGCCGCACCGAGTACGCGAGCGGCGCGCGTCGCCGGTTCCGCCTCGGGCAGCACGAGACGGTCGAGCGGGACGGACTCCCCGCCCACGGTCAGCTCCACTGTGGTCAGCGTTACCGAGTGGAAGCGCCTGCGCGCACGGACCCACGGCACCGCCGCCGCTGCCAGCAGGACCGCCAGCACCGGCCACTGCGGCAGGTGCAACGGCCCCGGGGTGGCCAGCTCGACGACGAGGCCGAGCAGGGCGAACGCCGGTCCCCAGAGCAGCGGCCACCAACTCGACCCCGGCTCGGCGTAGCGGACCTCGACGGCTTCGGTCAACGGTCGCCGGCCAGCCATTCCGAGGTTTCCCGGCGCCAGAAGCACGCCCACGCGAGCGCCGCCAGCACGAGCACGATCAGGTTGGAGGCGCTCCAGGATCCGGAAAGCAGCAGCAACAGCACGTGTGCCACGGCGAGCAGGCTGACCGCGATCCGCGCCCAGGAGTGCCGCCGCAGCACCAGCCACGCCAGCCCCGCGTACCCCAGGGCCAACACGACCGCCAGGATCGTGTTGGCCACGAGGAGATCGCGGGCCAGCTGCTCGGCCCGCTCGGGGAGCAGCCCACTGGCCGCGACGAGCCTGCCGCGCAGCGCACCGAGATCGGCCCACGAGATCACGGCACGGACGAGCAGGAAAACGCCGAGCGCCGCCCAGAGCCCCAGTCCCGCTCGCAGCGTCCGCGGCACCCCGGTGGGTACCGGTTCGGAGGTGTTCGTCATCCGTGCCCGTCCCGCTCGCCGTGGTATCGGAGTCCGGTCACCGTCGCGCCGTCGCCCGGAAGAACCCGTTGGACTGCTTGAGGTAGACCAGCACGATGAAAGCGATCATCGCCAGCAGCGTGATGATGCTCTGCGTGTAGCTGGTCACCAGCTGTGCCGTGGAAAGTTCCAGGGTGTAGCTCCCCCCTTCGGGGAATTGCACCGTCTGCGGAATGGCGGCGGTGACCATGCCGCTGAGGGCGTTGAGCATCCAGACACCGGCGAGAACGGTCAGCGTGATCCTGGCCCAGTTGCGGCCCGCGCTCATCTTGAACGCGAAGAAGATCCAGAGTCCGGTGAGCACAACGGAGATGATCAACCAGAACACGACGCCGAACATCATGCCGAACCGCAGCATGTCGTCGCTCATGACCGTGGAGCTGTCGGAGATGTCCTCCAGCATCCGGTTCATGTAGTTCCGCTGCAGCACCATCGAGACCACCGACAGCACCGTGGCCAGTACGGGAACCGCGACCGCGATCCAGAAGGCGATTTTGATCGTGTTCGGTCGTGGTGGGCCCTCGATCTCTTGCGCCGAGACCGGCGGCGCGGCGTAGGGGTTGGGATAGCCGCCCTGCGCCGGACCGGCCGGGTAACCCTGCTGCGGGTAGCCCTGCTGCGGATACCCCTGTCCCGGGTAGCCCTGTCCCGGATATCCCTGCTGGGGATATTCCTGCTGCGGGTGGGGAGCCGGACCGTAGCCGGACTGCGGATCGGGTTGTTGGAAGCCACCCGACTGCGGGTCGGGCTGGTACCCGGGCTGCTGCGGGTACTGCCCCTGATTAGCGGGATCCTGTTCCCAAGGATTCTGTGGGGAAGTCACGCCGAAACCGTAGAAACCCGCCGTCGAGATGTCCAATTTCCGCGGTAGCGGGAAAACCCGCCGGAAACCCCGCTCAGCCGGGGGGACGAACTCCCGGCCCGGCGAAGAAACGCCTGGAATCACCACGCAGCAGCAGCACGAACACCGCGATGTTCAGCGCCGCGATCACAGTGGTGAACAGCACAGTCAGCGGCCCGACCGCCATGTCGGGCATCAGCCGCGGATCCAGCAGCGACCGGGCCATGCTGATGACGAACCACGCGAACAACCTGCCGCCGACGTACAGCCCGCAGAGCACCATCACCAGCACGCGTGCCCAGTTGGCACCACGCGCCATCCGGTTGCCGAAGAACACGTACAACAGCGTCAGCCCGGCCATGAACAACAGCGCGAACATGATCCCGCCGTTGGCCGCCGCGTCCACTTCTTGCTGCGACAGCTCGGGGTTGACCCGCCGCAGCTCGCCGATGAGCATCTCGCGGTCGGCCAACCGCAGCAGCGTGTTCCCCAGCCCCACGAGCGCGGCGGCTATCCACAGCCACCTGGCCAACCACACGGAGCGGGGCGGTGTGGTTGGTGCGGACGAGGTGCGGTGGTCCACACCGCCGTGCGGGTCGGGCGGCGCGGTCACGCGGCATCCCCTCCGGACTCCTCGCGCAGCCAGCGGGCCGCCCGCGCGGCCCAGTAGGTCAGCACGATGTCGGCCCCGGCACGGCGTATCGAGGTCAGGGTCTCCAGCACCGTCCGCTGCCGGTCCAGCCAGCCGCGTTCGACGGCGGCCTCGACCATCGAGTACTCCCCGGAGACCTGGTAGGCCGCGACCGGGACCTCGGAGATCTCGGCGGTCTGCCTGACGAGGTCGGTGTAGGACATGGCGGGTTTGACCATCACCATGTCCGCGCCCTCGGCGATGTCCTGCCCGACCTCGCGGGCCGCTTCCCTGCCGTTGGCCGGGTCCTGCTGGTAGGTCTTGCGGTCCCCGGACAGCTGGGAGTCCACGGCGTCGCGGAACGGGCCGTAGAAGGCGGAGGAGTACTTGGCCGAGTAGGCCAGCAGCGAGGTGTCGTGGAAGCCGGCGGCGTCCAGCGTCTCCCGGATGGCGCCGATCTGCCCGTCCATCATGCCGCTGGGGCCGAGCACGTGCGCTCCCGCCTCGGCCTGCGCCAGCGCCATCTCGCCGTAGAGCCGCAGCGTGCGGTCGTTGTCCACATTGCCCTGGTCGTCCAGCACACCGCAGTGCCCGTGGTCGGTGAACTCGTCCAGGCAGGTGTCGGCCATGAGCACGGTGTCGTCGCCGACCTCGGCCGCGACGTCGCGCAGCGCCACGTTGAGGATCCCGTCCGGGTCGGCGGCGGCCGAGCCGGTGGCGTCCCGTTCACTCGGGACGCCGAACAGCATCAGCCCGCCGACGCCCGCTTCCACGGCGTCCACGGCCGCCGCGCGCAGCGAGTCCCTGGTGTGGTGCGGCACTCCCGGCATGGAGGGAATCTCGACGGGCTCCGTCGCGCCCTCGCGGACGAACATCGGCAGCACCAGGTGCCGCGGCCGCACCTCGGTCTCGGAGACCAGCCGCCGCAGCGCGGCGTTGCGGCGCAGCCTGCGCGGGCGGACCGATGGATACATCTCTCGAACACCTCGCGGGAAAAAAGGGGTGATCCGGCTGTCGAGGTTGGTTGCGTGGCGGAACCTCTCGTGGTGCTCTCGCTGCGGGGAGGCCCGACCTCGGGTAGCGACCTACACAACGTCGGGCCTTCCTCGCGAGAGCACCACGAGAGAACCCGCGGCGGTGCCGGCTGCGAGAGTGGTCGGAGTGCTCCCCGGCAACGCCGAGGAGCACCACTCGGTTCACGATCCGGCCGAAAATCTCACCGAGATTTTCGGCTACCGCCGGAGGTTCCGCCGAGCGACCAAGCAGGCAGCCCAGGGCACACGCGAATTACGAACGGCGGGTGCGCTTGGCCTTCTTGGGCGGTGGAAGGGCACCCTCGGCACGCAGCTTGGCCGCGTGCTCGGCCAACGAGTCGACCAGGGACGGCACCTGGGCCTGGTCCGGCCGCACGTCCACCCGGAGCCCGAACTCCTTGGCGGTCTCGGCCGTCTTGGGGCCGATGCAGGCCACCAGCGTCCTGGCGTGCGGCTTACCCGCGATGCCGACCAGGTTCCGCACGGTCGACGAGGAGGTGAAGCACACCGCGTCGAACCCACCCGTCTTGATCATCTCGCGGGTCTCGGCGGGCGGCGGCGCGGCGCGGACGGTGCGGTAGGCCGTGACGTCGTCCACCTCCCAACCGCGCTCGGTCAGCCCGGCCGACAGCGTCTCGGTGGCGATGTCGGCGCGCGGCAGCAGCACCCTGGCGACGGGGTCGAGCACGTCGTCGTGCGGCGGGAAGTCCTGCAGCAGCCCCTCGCTCGACTGGTCACCGGAGGGCAACAGCTCGGGGTTGATCCCGAAGGAACGCACCTTCTCGGCCGTGGCCTCCCCGACGCAGGCGATCTTGACGCCGGAGAACGCGCGCGCGTCGAGGCCGAACTCGTGGAACTTCTCCCACACCGCGCGGACCGCGTTGGCGGAGGTGAACACGACCCACTGGTAGCGGCCGTCCACCAGCCCCTTGACAGCCCGCTCCATCTGGGCCGGGCTGCGCGGCGGCTCCACCGAGATGGTGGGGACCTCGTGCGCGACGGCACCGTGTGACCACAGCCGGTCACTCATCGCCCCGGCCTGATCCTTGGTACGCGGCACCAGGACCTTCCAGCCGTAGAGCGCCCTGGTCTCCCACCAGGAAAGCGCCGCGCGGTTGCCCGCGGCGGTGCCGACGGTGACCACCAGCTGTCCCTGGAGCTCACCGGCGTCGCCGGGCAGCGAGGCCAGGGTGGTGTCGATGGTGCGCTCGGACACGGTGGTTCCGGAGGCGGTGACCGCGGCCGGAGTCTGCGGGCTCATGCCGTGCTCGGTCAGCGCCGAGGCCGCCTCCGCGAGGTGACTGCCGGAAGCGTGCAGCACGACCGGGCCGTTGGTGGAGGCCAGCGCGGCCCAGTCCACCTCGCCGCGCACGTCGACCTCCGCGTGTGCGGAGCCGAGCGCGACGCCCGCGTAGGCGGGAACGGCCGTCCCCGCGGACACTCCCGGAACCACTTCGAAGGAGACGTCGGTCTTGGCGATCTCCTGCACCTCGCGCACCACCGCGTCGGCGGTGAACGGGTCACCGGCGACCAGCCGCACCACGGGGCGGCCGGTCTGGGCCTCGCCCGCCAGGTTGCCCGCCACGTCGGCGGGATCACCGACGGCCGGACGCACCTCGGCGGCGTCGTCGGCGAGTCCGGACACCTCGGCGGGCACGTCCGGATCGGTGACGACGAGCGAAGCGTGTGTAAGCAACTGTCTGGCCCGGACGGTGAGCAGGCCCGAATCACCGGGACCGGAGCCCACGAAAGCCACTCGTCCGGGGGTATTGCGTGCTCGGGTCATCAGGGCACTCCCCATCAACTACTGCCGGGGCCGCTGAGCGACGCGGCCCTGGCTTCGAGCAGCTGGGCGGCGACATCCCTGCCCAGCTGCTCAGCGGCGGTCGTCTCACCAGTGGCGGATGCGCGCACCAACCTGTTCTCGTCGGTCGCCACCACCCCGCGCATGGACAGCCGGTAAACCACACGGCCGTCGTCGTCGAGGTCCTCCACCACCCCGGCCAATGCGCCGACGGGCGCAGTACAGCCGGCTTCGAGCGCTGCCAACATGGCGCGCTCGGCGGCCACCGCGACGCGGCTGGCCTCATCGTCCAACACGGACTGCAGCAAGTGCTCGGTGTCCACGTCGTCGACGCGACATTCCACCGCCAGCGCGCCCTGAGCGGGTGCGGGCAGCATCTGCAGTGGATCGAGCGATTCAGTGATCACCTCAAGCCGGCCCACCCTGGCCAGGCCCGCGCGGGCCAGAACGACGGCGTCCAGCTCGCCGTCGCTCACCTTGCGCATTCGGGTGTCCACATTGCCACGAATACCGCGCGTTTCCAGCCCCAGTCCCAGGGCTTCCAGCTGGCTTGCGCGGCGCGGCGAACCGGTCCCCACGACGGAGCCCGGCGGCAGTTCCCCCAACGTCAGATCGTCCCGTGCCACCAGCGCGTCCCGGGGGTCCTCCCTCGGTGGGACGGCCGCCAGTGCCAGTCGGGGATCGGGCGCGGTGGGCAGATCCTTGTACGAGTGCACCGCCACATCGACCTCTCCGGCGGCGAGTGCCTCGCGCAACGCGGAGGTGAAAACACCGACACCGATCTCGGTGACCGGGGCCTGTGACTGGTCACCGGACGTGGCGATCCGGACCAGTTCGGTCGTGTAACCGGCGCGTTCCAACTCCTCGGCGACCATGGAACTCTGCGCCATCGCCAGCGCACTTCCCCTGGTGCCGATCCGGAGGGTTCTGGTCAACGGTCCTCACCGTCCTGTTCGGAACGATCGCGCGAGACCGCGGCGGCCCTGGGAGGCTGGGCGTGCGAGACCGAGGTGCGCGTGCCCGACACGGCGTGCTCGCCCTCCTCGACGGCCTGCGGGGTGCCGATGGCCGCGGCGGTTTGCGGATCGAGTTCGAATAGCTCACGAAGCGCGTCGGCGTAACCGGAGCCGCCCGGGGCCGACGCCAGTTGTTTGACCCGGACGGTCGGAGCGTGCAGCAGCTTGTCCACCACGCGGCGGACGGTACGGGCGAGCTCCCCGCGGACGTCCGTGTCGAGCTCGGGCAGCCGGGAGTCCAACCGGAGCAGTTCGGAGTCCACGACCTCCGCCGCGCGCTTGCGCAACGCGGTCACGGTGGGGGTCACCTCGGCCGAACGCTGCGCGGCCAGGTAGGAGCGGACCTCCTCCGCGATGATGTCGCCCGCCTCCTGCCTGGCTCCACCACCGTGCTGATCGGCCAGCCTGCGCTGCAGCGACTCCAGGTCCACCACGGTGACGCCCGCCAGCTCGGCCACCTCGGGCTCGATGTCGCGCGGCAGCCCGAGATCGCAGCACAGCAGCGGTGCGTCCGAGGACCTCTCCGCGAGAGCGCTCGACACGGTGGCGGTGTCGACCACGGCCCCGACGGCTCCGGTGCAGGTGACAACCAGGTCCGCGTCGCGGATGGCGCCGCTGAGCTCGGAAAGCGCGACCGTGTCGGCCGACAGCCCCTCCGAACGCAGCGACTCGGCCAGCCGGTCACCGTTGCCGGAGGTGCGGTTGGCGATCACCACCTCGGCGACCCCGAGCCGTTTGAGCTGCGAAGCGGCCAACGCGCCCATCGATCCCGCACCGACCAGCAGGGCGGAACGGCCCGAAAGGCTCGTCAACACGTTCTCGGCGTCGGACAGCGCCTCGGAGACCACCGAGGCTCCGGCGGCGTCGATGTCGGTCTCGGAGTGCACCCGTTTGCCGACCCGGAGCGCCTGCTGCGCCAACTCGTGCAGTGTCTTGCCGACCGTCTCGGCCTCGTCGGCGTCGCTGTACGCCTGCCGCAGCTGCCCGAGGATCTGGGCCTCGCCGACGACCATCGAGTCCAGCCCGGCGGCGACGGAGAACAGGTGCTCGACGACGGCTCCGGCGTAGTGCACGTAGAGGTGGTCGGCCAGTTCGCTGAACTCGACCCCGGCGTGCCTGGAAAGCACCGAGGTGACGTCGTCGAGACCACCGTGGAAGGTTTCGGTCACCGCGTAGACCTCCACGCGGTTGCACGTGGCCACCAGCATCGCCTCGCAGATGTGCTCGCTGCGAAGCAGCTCGTGCAGCAGCTTGCCGACGTCGTCGGCACCGACCGCCATGCGTTCGAGCATTCGTACCGGGGAACTGTTGTGCGACAGACCGACGGTGAGCAGATTCACGGCCGAACCACCATCCCGTCCACCGGGCTGATCCCGGTGTTCACATCACGATTTTCCGACTGGGGCGCCCCGGTCGCCGCGTGCTCGGAGTCGGTGGAGTCGGGGGTTTCCTGACTCCGCCGGGCCACGTGGAAGGACAGGATCTGCATCTCCACGGCGAGATCGACCTTGCGCACCTCGACCTCCTCGGGGACCTGCAGAACCACGGGCGCGAAATTCAGGATGCACCGAACCCCCGCCTTGACCAACCGGTCACAGACGTCCTGGGCACCTTTCGCGGGAGTGGCTATGGCGCCGATGGTCACGTCCCGTTCGGCACACACCCGGGGAATGTCGTCGACGTGGTCGACCGGGATGCCGCCGACGGGAACCCCCATCAGGTCGGGATCGAGATCGAACAGCGCCGCGACGGGAAAGCCCCGGCTGGGAAAACCACCGTAGTTCGCCAGTGCGTGTCCCAGGTTGCCGATACCGATCACCGCGACCCTGTTCTGCTGGGTCAACCCCAGGGTGCGTTCGATCTGCCCGATGAGTACGGCGACCTCGTAGCCGACTCCCCTGGTGCCGTAGGAGCCTATGTAGGAGAGATCCTTGCGGAGCTTCGCCGAGTTCACACCGGCCGCGACGGCCAGCTCCTCGCTGGAGACGGTGTGCACCTCCCGCTCGTGGAGACCGGAAAGCACACGCAGGTACACCGCGAGCCGTGCCACGGCCGCTTCCGGGATCGACCTGGCGCGATCCTGCGGCTCGGGGATGCTCACCCCTTCCGACTCCGACGACCGCGATTCCGCCGTGCTCGCGGCTTTCGCCTCGCCGTCTCGCACGTCGTCTCCGTGCGCCGTCACGCTGGATCTCCCTCGAGCTGCCTGCTGTTGCTTTCGTCGGTGGCCGGAGGAAGCGCGAACCGGTGGTCGCCCCGTTGGACAACGTGACGACCGGTTGGACGCAGCACCGACCACGAAGGGGTGACTTCCGGGGGCGCGTACCAACGCCACCAGTAATCGCGTGCGGAGATTCCGCGGAACGAGTCCGGCAACACGACACCGCCCACCGTAGCTATTTGTGAACACATGCACAAAGTCGACCCGGCCCGTAGTAACGAGCCCCACAACCATCCGAACGCCCTACCGGACACGGGGCCGAATTCTCGGGCTGTCGCCGGGCTCGACCGTGCTGTCGTGGACCCGCCGACCCGATCGTCCGTTCCCCCGGCTTCCCGAAGGACCCGCGGGTGGGCACCAGTTCCGGATCCGGTCCGACCGGACCGAGCCGTGGAACAGGTACTGAACACATCCTCCCCGACAGCCCCCCGAGGTGCCAAAACGAGTGGTCTGCGGGCCGCGACGCCTTCGAGAGGACCTGAACGAGGAGCTCCGACGACACCGGTGGCACGTGGTTCGGAAGGGGTCGCGGCGATCCGGTTTCAGCGGGCCGTCCCGATCTCAGCGGGCCAGCGCGGCGCGCAGCCGCTGCGGCTCCACCTTCCAGAATCCGTGCTCGACGCCGTCGACGAGTATCACCGGGACCCTGTCGCCGTACTCCGCCCTGAGCTCGGCGTCGGCGTCGACGTCCGAGGTGCTCCAGGAGACCCCCATCTCGGAGCACACGCCGTCGATCTCGGCCGCGGCGGTGTCACAGGCGGGACAGTCCCGCCGAACGAGCAGCGTCACCTCGTGCGTGGCCGTCTCGGACACCGGTACCCCCTCGTCTCGAAGTTTCGCGGACACGATCGTCCGTCACGGGTGATTGTCCATCCCACTGCCGATCCGAACGGCTCCGGCTCACCCGGTGAGCGGGGAGAACGGCGGATCGCGGGTGGTGGAAATCACCGGAATCCGCGCGCGGAGGACGAGGGCAGGCGGGGGCTCCGGGGAATCGGTATCAATTCGACCCCCGAATGCACTACCTACCCGGCAGTAACAAGACGTATGCTGCCGATCCTGACAACCGATTCCCGACGAGGCTCGCACGATCACACCGAAGACTCCAGGGACCAGAAATGCTTCAGGCAACGGTGCAACATCAGCGAACGCCGCGACTCCCCCCTGCACGCCACGAGGCGCGCCAGCAGTCGTCAGCAGCCCCGTTACGCGAGGAGCCCTCGGTGGCACGGGAGCCGACACCGGCCGAGGAATCACGGCTACCCGCCGAACCACCGTCACCGCTCCCGGCCGTGCCGGAGCCCGGTGAGCCCGACGGCTGGAGCCACGTGCGCGCCGCGCAGGACGGTGACAACCAGGCGTTCGGCAGGCTCTACGACCAGTACGCGCACCTGGTCTACCGGTACGTGCTGCTGCGGGTCAGCGACCACTGCCTCGCGGAGGACATCACCAGCGAGACCTTCGCCCGAGCGTTGCGGCGGATAGCCTCGGTGAGCTACCAGGGACGCGATGTCGCCGCCTGGTTCATCACCATCGCCAAGAACCTGCTGCTGGACCACATCAAGTCCAGCCGCAACAAGCTGGAGGTCCCGCTCGCCGATCCGAGCGAGGCCAACAGCGGCGGCACCCCGCAACAACCGACGGGACCGGAACAGCACGTGCTGGCCGAAGCGGCCCACCACGAACTGATGGACTGCGTCCGCAGGCTCAACCCGGATCAGCGGGAGTGCATCAGGCTGCGCTTCCTGCTGGGCCTGTCGGTGACCGAGACGGCCGGTGTCATGAATCGCAACGAGGGAGCGGTGAAGGCACTGCAGCACCGGGCGATACGCAGACTGGCGCAGCTGCTGCCGGACGATCCGCGCTGAGACCGCCCCGCCGATACGGCGGCAGGCGAACCCTGAGGGCCGCGGAAATCGCGGACGACCACCTCGCTCCGCGGAGCGAGACACACCCCGCCACTGCCACCGGCACCACCGCGACCGAGCCCGGACGGCCACACTCGTACGGCCACGGGGCAGGACGACGCGAACTCGCGATCACTCCCACCGTTGGAACGACGCCGCCCCCGACTGGGTCAACACCGAAAACGGACAATACATCTAAGCTAGGAATGCTGGTGGTGGGCAACAGCACGAGAGCGGGTCCCACCGCTCGCGGACCAGCAGCGAACGGACGACTCCGGAGGGACCGGGAGGCGCGGCGGTGCCGACACGGCCAGGCTCAGCCGAGGAAACCAACGACGGGGACCAGCACGACAACGTGTCCGAACCACGGGAGCCGGAGCTGGCGGACGCCCCGGACAGCGCCGAAGTCGCGGGACGCGCTTCGGCGGAGGCGGCTGTCACCACGACCTCGGACGACGAGAACACGGCGACATCGCCGGATCTCACCGCGGCCGCGTTCTTCGACGTGGACAACACGATGATGATGGGGGCGTCACTGTTCCACTTCGCCAGGGGTCTGGCGGCTCGGAAGTTCGTCCGAGCGGGGGATCTGGCCGGGTTCGCCTGGCAACAGATCAAGTTCCGCATCGGGGGCGCGGAGAACGCGACGGATCTGCAATCCAGCCGGGAGCAGGCGCTCTCGTTCGTCGCGGGCCGCGATGTCTCGGACCTCGAAGGACTCAGCGAGGAGATCTACGACGAACTGATGGCCGACCGGATCTGGGCGGGCACCAGGGCACTGGCCCAGATGCATCTCGACGCGGGCCAGCGGGTGTGGCTGGTGACGGCGACTCCGGTGGAGCTGGCGCAGGTAATGGCACGCAGGCTCGGGCTGACCGGTGCTCTCGGCACCGTCGCCGAACACGAGCGGGGTGTCTACACCGGCAAACTCGTGGGGGAGATGCTGCACGGCGGCGCGAAGGCACACGCGGTACGGGCACTGGCGGCCAGCGAGGGGCTGGATCTGCGCCGCTGCACCGCGTACTCGGACTCGGCCAACGACGTTCCGATGTTGTCGGTGGTGGGAACGGCCGTGGCCGTCAATCCGGACCAGCGGCTGCGCGAGACGGCACGCGCGCGCGGCTGGGACATCCGTGACTTCCGAACCGGCCGCAAGGCCGCGCGGATCGGGGCCCGTTCCGTACTGGGGATGGGGGCGTTGGGAGCGGGACTGGCCGCGGGAGTCGCGTTCCGCCGCAGGGATCGTTCCTGACCGGCCGATCGAGTGGTTCACCGGCCCACCCGGTAGTCCGGTGCGCCGACCACGTGAGGAGCCGGCCAGTCGCGCGAGCGGCCCGCTACCCGAACGACCTGCCACACGAACGGACAGCGTCCCCGGGGCTCAATCATGGGCCCGCGCCGCCCACACCCCGAGCAGGCAGCCCACGCCCAGACCGCAGAGCGTGCCGCCGAGCACGAGACCGATCGGCACACGGTGCCGACTCGTCGACGACGACGGACTCGGCGGGTTCACCGGTTCCGGGACGAGCACCTCACCCTCGCCGGTTCCCCGGTCCGAACCGGACTCGACCACCTGCCGGTGCTGCCGCGAAACCGTCCACCGCGCACGTTCCCGGTGCGCCGCTTCCCACAGCGCCAGCACACCTTCGTGATCGGCCTCCACCGCCCGACAGAAGGCCAGCACCGCCTGATAGGGCGGCAGACTCCTACCGCTGAGATAGCGCCCCCACGAGGACTTGCTGTAGTTCGTCCGTTCCCCCAGCGCCGCCAACGTGAGTCCGCTGCGCGCCCGAAGTCTTCGCAACTGAGCCACGAGCTCGTCGGTCCCCACCGTCTCAGCGCTCCGATCACCCTGTCGTGACATGCTCCGGTCCTCTCGTGACGGTCGTACGCACCTGAATCGACGCGGTGTGACAAACCGTTCGGCGGTTGCCGCGATCACGGATGACTCTAGACGGTGTGTCCCGTTTCGACAGTGCTTCAGCGCGGCGAACACCCCGGCTTCGTTCGCCGTCCCGCACGGTCCGGAAATTCCCGTCAGTTCCCACAGCCCTGGTCGCGGGGACGGGACACCGCGATGATTCCGGAACGACAACTTCGCCGGGCGACGACCGTGTTCCGACACGTCTCCTTCCGACGAGCGGAGGTGGATCGGTCCACCTCCCGCGTCCGAGGCGCGGTGCTCGCCGCGAACACGCCCGGCTTTCCGCTCGTTCGGAAAGGAATCCATGCGCAAGTCAGGTTTACCCAAGGTGGGGGTGCGGCACCTGCTGGCCGGGTTGTTCGCGCTGCTCATAGCGGCCACGGGCGCGGTCGCGGCCCCCGGCCAGTCGGCGGCGGCGCCCAGCCTGTCGGTTCGCGAGGTTCAGCAGGACCTCGCGGGGCTCGGTTACCTGCCCTGGGCGGGTGTGGACGGTATCGACGGTCCGCAGACCTCCGGGGCCATCACCAAGTTCCAGTCCTCGCAGTGCCTCGCGGTGGACGGCATCGCCGGCCCCGACACGACCACCGCGTTGATGGACAAGGTCAAGGAGGTCCAACGAGCGGCCCACACCACCGCCGACGGTGTCTACGGACTGTGGACGCTCCAGAGCGTCGAGCGTTATCAGCTCGAGCACAACCTCACCTACGACGGCATCGCCGGGCCACAGACCATGAGCTCGATGGGGATCGAGCGGCGGAAGGGCTGTTCCGACGACGTCCAGGGGTTGCCCTACCCCTCCTCGTACACCCATCAGGTGCAGTGGAACCTGGCGGGAATGGGTTACCTGCCGTGGAGCGGGATCGACGGCATCGTCGGGCCGCAGACGCGTTCGGCGACCATGGAGTTCCAGCGGGACGCCTGCATCTCCACCGACGCGATCGCGGGCCCGGTGACCGGTGACCACCTGAGCCAGCAGATCACGGAGATCCAGCGAGCCGCGGGAACCGCCGTCGACGGTGCCTACGGCCCGAACACCCGCGCCGCGGTCGAGGACTACCAGAGCGCTCACGGCCTGGCCGTGGACGGCATGGCCGGGCCGAACACCATGAACGAGATGGGCATCGCCCGGGTGATGTGCGACCAGTCCTCCGGAGACCCGACTCCTCCGGCCGACGGGTCGACGCGGGAGCAGATCGTGTCGATCGCCGCGGGCGAGCACGGCTACCAGGAATACGGCACGAACTGCCAGAAGTACGACGACTGGTGCGCCGCGTGGTGCGCCCGGTTCGGCACCTGGGTGTGGCAGAACGCGGGGGTCGACGTACCGACCTACTGGTTCACCGGGGACTGGTACCGCTGGGGACTGGGCAACGGGCACTCCGTGCCCGCCTCGCAGGGTTTCTCCAACATCAAGCCGGGTGACGCGGTCTTCTGGGGATCAGGGCCGTCGAACACCTCGACCAGCTATCACGTGGACCTCGTCGAGTCGGTCAACGCGGACGGCACGTTGAACCTCATCGGCGGCAACGTTTCCGACGCCGTCAGCCGCAAGTACAACGTGGACCCGTACTCGAGCGACATCTACGGCTACACCAGCCCGTAACCGGTCGAGGTGTTCTCGCGCCGTGCGAGGAACCACCGGCTGACCGCGAACCGGACCCGATCGGCTCCGTCACCGGTGGGCCTCGCACGGCCCCCATCCACCGAGTCCCATGATTGGCAGGAAATCGATGCCACGAGCGACGAACGGCACTAACCGAGCTCTCAAGGCGCTCGGCCTCGCCGCGGCCTCGGCCACGGCCGCACTGGCGTTCCCACTCACCGCCACTGCCGCGACCACGGCGATCCCGAGCTGCACCACCACCGACGGGGTGATCCCGGCGAGCTCCAGCGGCTCCCACCACTGCGTGATGGGGGTGGGTAACGGAGGTTCGCCCGTGACCGCGCTGCAGCGTTCACTGCGCGCCTGCGAGGGACAGTCCATCGCGGTGGACGGAATCTACGGTCCCGCTACCCGAAACGCGGTGTTGAACGTGCAGCGGCGAGCCGGGATCTCGCAGGACGGCGTTTACGGGCCCCAGACCCGCAACGCGATGAGCTGGCACGTGGGCGCCGACTGCGTCAGCTACCAGTACGGCTGGGGCTGACGGATCCCTTCCGATTTTCGGTCTCCCGGGGGAGCCCCGGGAGACCGAGCGGGCCGCGCGTATCGGGGATCGCTCCACAGGCCCGGCTGACCGATTCGATCGTTCCGACTACCCCCGGAGGTCAGTGGTCACGTTCCGGCGGAATTCGGCTGCGGGTACCGGGTGGCCGAAGAGCCAGCCCTGGTAGGCGTCGATACCGAGGTGAGTCAACAGGTCGCGTTGGACTCGGGTTTCGACGCCTTCGGCGATGCAGTGGTGCCCGGTGGCTCGGCACAGGTCCACGATGGCGCGGATGATGGCCACGCTGGTGTCGTCGGCATCGGTGGTGGGCAGAAAAGTGCGGTCGAGTTTGATGATCTGCGCCGGCATTTCCCGCAGGCGAGCCAGTGAGGAGTAGCCGGTTCCGAAGTCGTCGATGGCGAAGGCCACACCGCGCTCGGCCAGGCGGCCCATCGTGTGCCGCTGGAGCAGCGGCAGTTCCAGTAGTGCGGTTTCGGTGAGTTCGAGAATGACCCGGTGGGGATCGATGCCGGAGTCCGTGACGAGCGTCGACAGGGTTTCGAGCTGGCCGGGTTCGTTGGTGGGCGGTCCGGACAGGTTGACGGCGATGTCGATCTCGGGCCAGGTGGCTGCCTCGGCCAGCGCGGTGCGCAGGACCCAGCGATCGAGTTCGGCGAGCAGATCGCCCTGTTCGGCCAGGGGGAGTATCACGTCGGGAGCCAGCACGCCCCGCTGCGGGTGCGGCCACCGCAGGAGCGCTTCGGCACCGGTGGTCCGGCCCTGGGCGTCGACGAGGGGTTGGTAGTGCAGCGCGAGCCCGTCGTTGGCCAGCGCGGCGCGGAGTTGGTCCTCGAGATCGAGCTGACCGGTGCTGGTGTTGTCGGGGGTGGTGTCGGCGATGGCGACGCGGCCGGTTCCGCGTCGCTTGGCGTCGAACATCGCGGCATCGGCGAAGCGGACGAGGTCGCCGAAGGTGGCCGCGTTGCCGTTGATGGCGGCGGCACCGACAGAGCCCGAGATTCGCACGAGGCGCCCTCCGAGAGGGAGGCTGGCCCGCAGGATTCCGGACACACGGGCGGCGAACGTCTCCAGCCCCCCGTGCACCGCCACGTCGGGACAGGTGACCAGGAACTCGTCGCCGGAGAAGCGGCCCACCCGACAGTCGTGCGGCAACGCGTCGGCCAACATCCGGGCCACGGTGATCAGCAGTTCGTCGCCGATGACGTGACCCCACGAGTCGTTGACGCGTTTGAAGTTGTCGATGTCGCAGAACAGCACGGCGAAGCCTGTCGGAGGCCCCTCGGCGAGGTGAGTGGCCAGCAGGGCGTGCAGCCCCTGGCGATTGGGCAGTCCGGTCAGCTCGTCGTGGTTGGCCCGGTGGTGCAGTTGTTCGATGCGCTGCTGCTGCGAGGTGACGTCCTGGGCCACCTTCAGCCACAGGCGAGTGCCGTCGTGCTGGGCCGAGGCAGCGGTGTGGATCTGGCAGTACACGGTGTGCCCGTCGGCGTGGGTCAACGCCCGGAGCTCCCCGTGGGGCAGGAGTTCCCCGTGGTGCAGGTTCGCCGGTGTCGCCGTCGGTCCGGAACCGATGCGGCCCAGCAACGAGGAATCGCTCGTGCCGAACAGTTCCGCACGGTCACGGCCGATCAGCCTCCCGGCCGCGTCGTTGGCATCCAGCACTCGGCCGGACTCGCCGACGATGAACAGGGCCACCGGCACGAGGTCGAACAACCCCGGTATCAGCCGCGATGACGGCGGCCGTCCCGCCACTCGGATGGCGTCGTCGAGCGCGTCCAGATGGCTTATCACACTGTCGTGGTGCCCGTCCGGGTCGCTCAGCCGCTCCCGCAAGCTGACCAACGCGTCCCGCCGCAGGAAATGAGCCGAATCAACCATCAGTCCCCCCAGCGGCAGGACCGAGCCATTTCCGTGCGGACGGTGTGAGTATCGGGATCGTCACGGCCGAGCGCGATGGAAGACACCTTCGCTGAGCGGTCGAGCAAGACAAGTCGAGCCACAGGAATTCTCATTCGTCGAAGCGGGCTCGTGGCCAGGATCACTCGTGGCCAGGATCAGTAAATCGTGCCAGCTTTTGCTCAACCAGCTGACTTCATTTTAGCAGAGGAACGGCCCGACCGGTTCCACCACACGGTGTACAGCTGTATACACTCGTAATGATGAGAGGGGGTAGCATCGTCGGATCGTCGACGGGCTCTCGGATACCTCGGGGCGTGGTCCCTGCGACCACGTATGAATTGTTCGCCCGTCACGGCCGGCTGATTGCGGGTACCGACGAGAGCGTCAACACGTGCGGGTCGGCGGGGAAGAGACGTTGTCGCTCTCCCGGCCGGAGATCACGTTGGGGCGGCCCGCCCGATGAAGGGACCCTCATCGTCGTGCGAGGTCGACACCGCCGCGGCACGACCGAGTTCCGGTGACTGATCTCATCGCCCGGCATCGCGGCGGCCACGACCCGGACCGCCAAGACGAGGAGGAGTGTGCCCTAACCCGCGTGACACTTGCCGCGACCAGACGGATCGGCCGACTCCGGGTGAGGACAGCACGACGAACCGGGCGGTGTGTGCCTCGGAAATCAGTCAAGGTGGTAGTGATGAGCGAGACGAGCGACGGGGACAACGGCCTCGTGGTCGAGCTGTCGCGGGCCGCGCGGCGGTTGCAGCGGCCGGACTCGGAGACCGAGGCATTACAATTGATCGTGACCGGGGCCGTGGACACGGTGCCGGGCGCCGAGCAGGCGGGTGTGTCGTTGTTGCATCGCGATGGCGGGATCACCTCGGCGGCGACCAGCGATGCCACCGTCGACGAGGTGGATCAGCTACAGGCCGACTATCAGGAAGGTCCCTGTGTGACCGCGCTGCGGGAGCAGCACACGGTCATGGTCGACGATCTGACCGCCGAGACGGACCGCTGGCCCCGCTTCGCACCCGACGCGGCCGCACTACGAGTGGCCAGCATGCTGTCGTTTCACCTGTTCACCCGCGACGACACCGTGGGCGCGTTGAATCTGTATTCCGGGATCCCGCGCGGTTTCGGGACGGAATCGCAGCTGTTGGGTGGGCTGTTCGCAGCGCACGCCGCCGCCGCCCTGGGCGGGGCCCGCCACGTGGCTCAGCTGCACCGGGCGCTGGCCACCCGCGACGTGATCGGACAGGCCAAGGGCATCCTCATGGAGCGTTTCGAGCTGGATGCCGATACGGCGTTTCAGCTGCTGGCCCGCAGCGCCCAGGACGCCAACATGAAACTCGTGGCGGTGGCACGGTGGTTGACCCGAGCCGAGACGCCGGACGAACGGGACACGTGAGGGTTTTCCGCCGGCGTGGCTGGGCACACCCCTGGTGGGCGGGTCGTTCTCGTGGGCCGGGCTACGATGACCCCGCGGGCCGTGCCGGTGCACCGTCCAGCGGGCGGTACGGCCACCGCACAGTACATCGAGACCGCCCCCGCGGTGGGAGATGATGATGAGTCAGGACCGGCGAACCGTGCTGTTGTCCCGGCTGGAAAGCAGTCTCGACGCCGCCGAGGAGACGGCGTCGCGGATGAGTGTGCTGTGTGCGTTGGCAGTCGAACACTTGGCCGTGTCCGGGGCCGGAGCCACGGTGTTGGCCTCGCTGGCCGACGGTGACGGACAGGATCCGAGTCGCGGGTTGGTGCACGCCACCAACGAAATCAGCACCGGTCTGGAGGACCTGCAGCTGACCGTCGGCGAAGGACCGTGCTTGGACGCCTTCGCAACCGGCGGACCGGTACTCGTAGCCGACCTGGCGGAGAACCGTACCCGGTGGCCCGGTTTCACACCCGGCGCGCTGTCCTTGGGCGCGGCCGCGGTGTTCTCGTTCCCGCTGCACATCGGCGCCGCCCGACTCGGCTCACTGGACTTGTACCACGACCGTCCCGGCAGGATGTCGGACATCCAGATCTCGGACGCGTTGATCCTGGCCGACCTGGCCACCCACGCCGTCGTCACCGAACTCGAAGGTCACGCCAGCGGCGACGCCGGTTGGTTGGCGGACCCACACGCCGAGATACACCAGGCCACCGGCATGATCCAGGCCCAGCTGAACACCACCACCGAGAACGCGCTGCTGCGGCTCCGCGCCCACGCCTACACCTATTCCCTGCCCCTGCTCGACGTGGCCCGCCGGGTCACCGAAAGACAACTGCGCTTCACCGACGAGCCCGATGACGATCAGCAGGACACACCCGCCTGAGTCGACACGACGGATTCGACACCGAGAAGGAAACGAGATCAGCGATGACTACCCGGCGCGAACAACGGCTGGCCCAGACCTTCGTGGCGCTGTCGGACACACTGGTCGACGACTTCGACGTGCTCGACTTCCTGACCCTGCTGGCCGAACGAGCCACCGCACTGCTCGAAGTCACCGCCGCCGGAGTGATCCTGTCCGACCAACGCGGTGGCTGGCATCCCACCGCCGCGTCCAGCGAGGACGCCCACCTGTTGCAGCTGCTGGCCACCCAGACCCACGAAGGACCCTGCCAGGACAGCATCACCACCGCGGCTCCGGTCACCAGCTACGATCTCAGCGCCGAGCACGCCCGCTGGCCCACCTTCAGCGGGGCGGCCGTGGCCGCCGGATTCCGGACCGCCGCCGCCGTACCGATGCGGCTTCGCCGTCAGACCATCGGTGCCCTCACGCTGCTGGACACCACACCCACCGCTGTGGACACCGACAGCATTCAACTGGGACAGGCCCTGGCCGACCAGGCAACCGTCGGCATCCTGCACCATCGCGCCCTGCGCCGTGAGGAAACGCTGACGGAACAGTTGCAGGCCACCCTGCATCACCGCGTCGTCATCGAGCAGGCCAAGGGCGTCCTCGCCGAAGCCGGGGACCTGACCATGCACCAGGCGTTCCAGCTGCTGCGTGAGCACTCCCGCGTCCACGGCCACCACCTCACCGATCTCGCCCACAGCCTCACCACCCGCACCACCCGGCCCAGCGAGCTGCTCGACTCCCAGCCGCATCCCAGCACCGACCCCCACGAGTGACGGCGCGGCTAGCCGAAGAAGACGGTCCGCCGCTGTGCCAGCAACCGGTAGATCGTCTCCTGGATCGTCTCCCGCACCTGGTCACTCAGGTTGAAAACGACCATGGGGTCCTCGGCCGCCTCCGGACCGTGCTCGGCGGTGTCGATCGGTTCGCCGAACTCGATGTACCACTTGGACGGCAACGGCACGGTACCCAGCGGCCCCAGGTGCGGGAAGAACGGCGTGACCGGGAAGTACGGCAGCCCCAACAGCCTGGCCAGCGGACGGATGTCGCCGATCTTGGGATATATCTCCTCCGCGCCGACGATGGAGCACGGCACGATCGGCACGCCGCTGCGCATCGCGGCCGAGACGAACCCTCCCCGGCCGAACCGCTGCAGTTTGTACCGGTCGCGGAAGGGCTTGCCGATCCCCTTGAATCCCTCCGGCCAGACGCCGACGATCTCACCACCGCGCAGCAGCCGTTCCGCGTCCGGATTGCACGCCAGGGTCTGCCCCGTCTTCCGTGCCAGCGCACCGACCAGCGGCGTCCCGAAGACGACGTCGGCCCCGAGCATCCGCAGTTGTCTCCCGGTGGGGTGGTGGTCGTGCAGCGCCACCGTGGTCATCAGCGCGTCCCACGGCAGTGTCCCGGAGTGGTTCGCCACCACCAGGGCACCGGAATCACGCGGCACGTTGTGCAGCCCGACCGCCTCGACCCGGAACCAGTTGTCGTAGACGGTGCGCAACAGCGGCAGGAAGAACCGCTCGGTCAGTTCGCGGTCGAAGCCGAACTCGTCCACCCGGTACTGCCCGAGCAACCGCCTGCGGGCGAAGGCCGTCAGGTCGGCGAGGGTCTCGTGCCAATCCGGACCGCCACCCGTCCCCTCTCCCGCGTCCTCGCCACCGCCATCACCGTGGTCACCGTCACCGTCGTCGCGGGCACCGTCGTCCCCGGCAGTGGATTCCCCGGCAGCGGACTCCCCCGCAGCGGGACGTTCCCGAGCCGAGCCCGGTGTTCCGGACATCGCGGACCGACCGCCCCCGGCCGATCGACCCGGGGAGTCCGACTCGGCCCGGCCGACCCCGTCATCCTCCGGGTGCAGCGGAATGACTCGTGCGTCCGCCATCGCTTCTCCTCAACGTAGCCGGGTGATCGTCCTGTTGATTTCCCGCTCGGCGCTCTCGACCGTTTCGGGATCGATCACCGGACGCAGCTCACGCCCGTGCACGAAATCGTCGAACGCCTGCCGCGTGGTCCATCTCGGAGCGAAACCGAACCGGTCACGCAGTTTCGCGGTGTCCACCACACGTCCGAAGTTCAGAAACCTCATCTGCTCGGCGGACAGCGAAGCCAGATTGGCTCCCCGGAAGAATCCGGCCAACGGTGAAACCATCGTTCCCGGGATGGGAACGGGAATCCGTCCCGCGCGACGAATGGCCTGCCCCAGCATGAGCACCCCGTCGGCCCCGACGTTGAAGACGCCGGGGAGATCCTCCAGCGCCGCGCGGCGCAGCACCGCCAGCGCGTCCTCCGGGTGCAGCAGCTGCAGGCGCGCGTCGTGGCCGAACACCGTCGGCACGAGGGGAAGCGAGAAGTACCTGGTGAGCACGGAGTCGATGCGCGGCCCGATCAGATCGGTGAAGCGAAGCAGTGTCACGTCGACGTCTGGACGACGTCTGCCGAAGCCACGCACGTACCCCTCGACCTCGACGGCGTCCTTCGCGTAGCCGGAGGAGGGCAGGTCCTTGGGCGCCATCTCCTCGTCGAAGACCGCCGGATCCCGGGAGCTGGCACCGTAGACGGCGCTGGTGGACTTGACCACCAGCTTGCGGACGTGCGGGGACTCCTGACACGCGGCCAGCAGTCGCATCGTGCCGAGAACGTTCATCTCCTTCATCGCGGCACGGGCCACGGGCATCTCGTCGGTGTTCGACGAGGCGTGCACCACGGTGTCGACCGCCGCCTCCGAGATGATCCTGGCTATCAGCGGGTTCCGGATGTCGGCCCGGACGAACTCCGCACGACCCATGCGGCGGGAGAGTTCGCGGCGCGGGTGTTCGCTGTCCACACCGAGCACCCGCCCCACCGCGGGATTCTCGGCCAGCCTGCCCGCCAGGTGGGCACCGACGAAACGGCTGACTCCCGTGACGAGCACGACGTTCGGGACCATGGGGCCTCCTGACCGCGGCCGCGGTGTCGAACCACCTCGGCGAGGTGATCGCGGCACACCTCGGAGCACACCGTGAGACTGCCGAGCACACGAGAACCGGGGCGACCGGTGCCTCGGAACATCGCGGAACACCGGCTCCCGGTGACGATCGTAACCGCGATCACGTCACCACCGCGTGTCAGTGCCGTTACGACACGCGATGGACGAGCGAAAACGGGATCACGACGGAGCCGCGCGTTCCGACGAGGGGTTCCGCTTCTCGCCCCCGTCCCGCGCCCCGCGCCCCGCGCACCGTCGCGGGACGGCGGGACGGCGGGCGGGTCAGGCTCCGTCCGAGTCGGTCTCCTGCCGGTGCTTGGCACCGAGCTCCACCGAGCGGGAGTGGGCCGCCTCGACGGCGTCGATCAACGCCGCCCGGACACCGTGCTTCTCCAGCTCGCGGACACCGGAGATGGTGGTACCCGCGGGCGAGGTCACCCCTTCCCGCATGATCACGGGATGCCCCTCCCCCTCGCGCAGCATCGTGGCCGAGCCGACGGCGGACTGCACTACCAGCTCGGCCGCCACCGAGCGGGGCAGCCCGAGCAGTATCCCGGCGTCGATCATGGCCTCGACCAGGTAGAAGAAATAGGCGGGCCCGGAACCGGACAGCGCGGTGACCGCGTCCTGCTGGTCCTCCGGAATCCGCACGACCCGGCCGACGCTGCCGAGCATCCCCTCCACGAGGTCCAGGTGCGATTCGGTGGCGTGGGTTCCCCCCGAGACGGCGCTCATGGCCTCACCGACGAGCATCGGCGTGTTCGGCATCACCCGCACCACGGGAGTGCCGGAGGTGAACCGGCGCTCGAACATCGAGGTCGGCAGCCCCGCGCAGAGGGTTACCACCAGCTTGTCCGGGGTGACGAGCTCGCCCACCTCGTCCAACAGCGGCTCGATGTCCTGCGGTTTGACCGAGACGACCAGCACGTCGGCCTGCCGCGCCGCGGTCGGCGGGTCGGTCGCCCGCACGCCGTATCGCTTGGTCAGTTCCTCGGCACGCTGCTGGTACCGCTCCGTGAACAACAGGTTCTCCGGGGAGTATCCCGCGTTGAGCAGACCGGAGAGTAACGACTCCCCGATCTTTCCCGCCCCGAGTACGGCGATCGTCGACATGCGGTCAGGGTGCCAGAGCAGGCGATTCGATCAGCTCCCGCCCCGGTGACGTCGAAGTTCTCCCACATCCTGAACGTCTCGGGGCGGCGGACGGTGTGGTTCACAGCTGGAAGTCGGGAGTGTCCCGCAGCGGCTCCAGGTGGAGTCTGGCGAACAGCAGCGCCTCTGCGAGCTGCGCGGCGCGCTGGTCCACGGTTTTGGCCTTCCTGGTGTTGACCTCGATGATGACGGTCCCGGTGTATCCCCCCGACCCCAGCGCGGTGCAGATCTCGGCGCAGGGCTGACTGCCGTGCCCCGGCAGCAGGTGCTCGTCACTGGGAGTTCCGGTTCCGTCGGTGAGGTGGACGTGCGCGAGCCGTTCCCCCATGCGGCGCATCAGCTCCAGGGGGTCGGTCTGGGCCGCGGCGGCGTGCGAGACGTCCAGGGTGTAGTTGCGGAACCCGACCTCGGTCGGATCGGGCGAGGGGCGGAACGCCGACAGCCCGGAGGCCCGGGTGCCGCGCAGCCTGTCCCAGCTGTTCGGCGGGCGGATGGGAAACATGTTCTCCACGGCTATCCGGATGCCGCTGGCCTCCTCCAGGTCCGCGACGAGCTCGTCGAAGTTCTCGGCGTACCTGCGCTGCCAGCGGAACGGGGGATGCACGACGACCGTGGTGGCACCGAGGTCACTGGCGGCGACCACCGCCCTGCGCAACCGTTCCTCCGGCTCCGGCGACCACACCCGCTGGGTGATCAGCAGGCAGGGCGCGTGCACCGCCAGCACCGGAACGCCGTGCTGCTCGGCCAGTCGCCGAAGCGCCGAGACGTCCTGGCTCGTCGCGTCGGCCCATACCATCACCTCGACCCCGTCGTAGCCCAGATCGGCGGCCATCTCGAAAGCGGCACGGACCGGCTGTGGCCAGACGGACGCGCTGGAGAGACCGACTGGAACGGCGGGCCGGTGTGGTTCGGACATCACTGGAACCGTTTCACTGGTCGTGTCCCCGTCAGGGCTGGGTGCTGACGCGGACTGGTGTACGCGGCGTCACCACGGTAGCCGGGAACGCGTCGTGGCAGCGGCCAGTCCGGAGCCGGAGCCGTCGGGCTCCGTGGCTCCCCGACGACCCCGGCCCGGCGAGTCACGTTTCGGGGCCGGTCAGTAACCGAGCAGCAGGAACGCCACCGGCGAAACGGTACAGACCAGACCGACAAGCACGGACAGCAGAATCGTCTGCAGGTCATCGGTACGCAGCACTTTCCGCGCCACCAGCACGAGCGTGCCGGTGAAGGCCAGCGCCGCGGCCAGGGCGGGCAGCGGCAGTTCGCTCCACAACCAGCGGAACCCGATCCACACGAGGCCGCCGCCGACCAGCCCGGCCACCGTCTGCGCGATGAGGATCGCCCATTCTTTGAGAGCGGAACGTCCGCCGTACTCGGTCTCCCGATCGGCCTCGTAGTCCTCGGCCGGAATACCGGTGGGAGGCTGCTCCGCGGCGTACTCGTCCTCCTCCTCCTCGACGTAGTCGTCCGAATCGGCATAGGGGTCGTCCACCATGCCGGTGTAGAAGACGTCGGAGTCCCCGAACTCCGAGTCCACGCCCTCGTAGGGATCGAAGTAGGCGGTGCCGTGGGGATCGTCGGTCTCGTCCCGATCGACCTCGGTCGGCTCCGCCCCGACGGACTCCGCGGGGATCGGATACTCCAGCAACGCGGTTCCGTCACCGTCGGTCACTTCCGGGTCACTGGTGGAAGCGTTCCCCCGCACAGGTGGGAACTGCTCGGTGGCGTCCTCCCGTGCGGGCGAGGTATCCGGAGCCGAGGGCTTCGGAGCCGGGGGCTCCGGAGCCGCCGCGTCCGGCACGGCACTGTCCTGCACGGGGTTGTCCGGCACGGAGCTGTCCGGCACGGCACCGGCCGGGGGCGGCCCGTCCTGCGCCGGGGCCGACCAGGTGTCGGGCTCGGAGGCACGGGACGTGCCGTCCTGCCACCGCGGCGTGTCGTCGGAGGGAGCGGACGGCCCTCTCTGACTCATTCCGCTCGTGCCGGGCGTCCGCACCGGCAGCGGGGGCTGCTGGGCGGTCGTCTCCGTGTCATCGGCGGGGGGCGCGGAGTTCGTAGTGGCCGCTGTGGGTGGTGTGGCCGCTGTGGGGGGTGTCGCGGCGGCGGAGGATGTCGCTTCCGATTCGGCGGCGGGAGTGGACCACTTGCCGGATTCCTCCCCCGGATCCGGTTGCGCGGCCGGTTCGGCGGATCGCGCCCCCGGTCGCGTGGGACGACGGGGTCCGGCCCCCGAGACGCGCCTGCGCGACGGGGTCGACGAATCGTCGGTCGACGGGCGCGTCGGCTGGTCGACGGTGGGGCCCGGTTGTGGGGCCGGGGGAGGTTCCGGGGAGGATTCCGGGGACGCCCCTACTGCCGGTGGAGGTGCGGTCTGGGGTGGTTGCGCCGCGGTGCCGAACGAAGCCGGGGTCTCCGCACCGGAAGCCGTCCCGTGCTCGGACGGCGAGGCGTCCTCGGCCTCGGGTCCGTCGACGGGGAGCATCCTCCCGCTGTCCGAATTCACCCGTTCGATGATCGCCTGCGGAGCCGTTTCGGACGGGTCCTCGGCACGCCTGCGCCTGCGGCGGGAGCCGCGTTGCCCACCGCCGCCGTGTTCGGCCAGCAGTTCCGCGACGGTGCGCTGGCTAGGGTCACCGGACCCACTGTCCCGACTCATCGACTCCACCGTGCCCCGTGCTAGATCTCGCGTCCAGTTCACTCCGCGATCGCGCGGCCGTTACCCAGTATCGCCCGTACCGGTCGGCGAGAGTGTGCCCAGGCCGTCATCCGGACTCTCGGCGCCGTTGACGTGGTCGAGACGGCGCAGGATCACACCTTCGCGCAGCGCCCACGGACAGATGTCCAGTTCGCGCAGCGACATGGCGTTCATGGTCGCCTCGGCCACGAGTCCGCCGCTGACCAACTGGTGGGCTCTGGCTCCGCTCACCCCGTCGAGCGAAGCGAGGTCCCGTGCCGAGATCCTGGTGATGAACGCCAGGAGCTGCCGCAGCGCCGTGTCGGTGAGGGTGCGACGCACCCTGGGCCCCGCGGAGGGCGGCGCGGCACCGGCCAATCGGGCAAGCGATCGGAAGGTCTTGGACGTCGCGGCCACCTTGTCGGGCGCGCCGAACGCGGCGAACCGTTCAACGGTGTCCGAAAGCTGCTCGGACAGCCGATTCCGAAGATGCTTCACTTCCTCGCGCTCCGGCGGGTCCCCGAGCGGGGCGGTACGTGCCACGTGCCCCGCTCCGAGCGGAAGCGAAACCGCGATGTCGGGCTGCTCGTCGATGCCCAGCGCCATCTCCAGCGAGCCGCCTCCGATGTCGAGCAGCAGCAGGTTGCCCGCGGACCAGCCGTACCAGCGTCGTGCGGCGAGGAAGGTCAGCCGGGCCTCCTGCTCCCCGGAGAGCACTTCGAGCGAGACCCCGGTCCGCTCACGCACCGTTTCGAGCACGGTGGTGGAGTTGTCCGCCCGCCGGATGGCGGAGGTGGCGAAGGCCATGAGCTCGGCACAACCGAGTCCACGGGCCGAGTCCCTGGCGGCCTGGACGGTGTTGACCAGCTCCTCGATGTCGGAATCGGTCAGCGCTCCGCCCGCCCCGATCCGCTCGGACAGGCGCAGCACCGACTTCTCAGAGGTCATCGGGGTGGGATGCGCGCCTCGGTGCGCATCCACCACCAGTAAGTGAACCGTATTGGAACCCACGTCGAGCACCCCTAGGCGCATGGCGGCCAACCTACCGTGCGCGAGGGGATCACGGATGCGTGGTGTGTCGAACTCACCCGGATTTTCCGACACGAACCGGCCACTGGCGCGGCCGGCTCACCGTTCGGGCGGCGTCGATTTCTCGCGAAATCGCCGCGCCGCCAGCGCCGACGAATAGCCGCGCTCCGACCACCCTCGCAACCCGCACCGCCGCGGGTTCTCGGGTGCGGCTCTCGCGAGGACGGCCCCGACGTTGGGTAGGTCGCTACCCGATGTCGGGGCACCCGCAGCGAGAGCCGTGCCGGAGGTTCCGCCAAGCGACCAGCCGCGAAAACCGAGCCACGGAGTCCGCACCATCAGTCGTGCCACGTGAGCAGCGCGGGTGTCCCCGGTGCGTGAGTCGGATGCATTGCAAGGCCGGGCCGCTCGCCGCGTAGGTCGCTACTCAAGAGCCGGCCCAACGCCGCAAGGCGCCGACTCACGTGCCGGCTAACCGACCCACTCGGCAAATCGCTCAGCCTGAACAGAAGTCAGGTTTCGAACTTGTAGCCGAGTCCACGTACGGTCAGTAAGTGCTTGGGATCGGTGGGATCGGGCTCGAGCTTGGCTCGCAGCCGCTTGATGTGCACGTCGAGGGTCTTGGTGTCGCCGACGTAATCGGCTCCCCACACCCGGTCGATCAACTGGGCACGGGTCAGCACCCGCCCGATGTTGCGCAGCAGGTACTCCAGCAGGTCGAACTCCTTGAGCGGCAGCCCGACTTCCTCACCGGAAACGGTGACCACGTGGCGTTCCACATCCATCCGGACCGGTCCCGCCTCCAGCACCTGTCCCGGCTGGGCCGGTTCCTCCGCCTCACCGCCGCGCCGCAGCACCGCACGTACCCGGGCGATGAGCTCACGCGCCGAGTACGGCTTGGTCACGTAGTCGTCGGCGCCCAGCTCCAGCCCGACCACCTTGTCGATCTCGGCGTCCCTGGCCGTGACCATGATGACCGGGACAGCGGAGCGCTGCCGGATCTCCTTGCACACGTCCGTACCGCTCATGCCGGGAAGCATCAGGTCGAGCAACACGATGTCGGCACCGTTGCGCTCGAAATCCTCCAGAGCCTGCTGGCCCGTGGTGGCCACGGATGCGGTGAATCCCTCCTTGCGCAGCATGAAAGCCATCGGGTCTGCGAAGGACTCCTCGTCCTCCACGATCAGCACCCTGGTCACCGGACTCCTCCCGTTTCGACGGTTCGCGTCCCTTGCACCCCGCGCTGCGCGCGGTCGTCGGTATCGCCCTCGGGACGGTCGTCCCCGGCTGACGCGTCTTCGGTGGTGCGGGCGGCCCCGTCCTCCGGGGATCCGGGTACCCGCAGTGTGAAGGTGGAACCGGTACCCGGCTTGCTCCACACCTTGACCTCGCCGCCGTGGTTGGCGGCGACGTGTTTGACTATGGCCAGTCCCAGGCCGGTACCCCCGGTCGCCCTGGATCGCGCCCTGTCGACCCGGTAGAACCGTTCGAACACCCGCTCCTGGTCAGCGGGGTCGATGCCGATGCCGCGATCGGTGACCGCGATCTCCACCCAGCCGTCCCGGAGCCGCCTGCTCACCGAAACGGGGCTCGCGTCGGGCGAGTAGGAGATCGCGTTGTTGATCAGGTTGCTCAGGGCGGTGACCAGCAGCGTGCGGTCCCCCTCCAACCGCAGCCCGCTGGAGTCGTCCAGCGTGATCTCGATACCGGCCGATTCCGCGGGCATGCGGCAGCGGCCGAGGGCCTCCTCGACCACGTCGTCGACGTCGACGGTGGAGAGTTCGGGCAACGGCTCGGCCCCCTGCAATCTGGACAGGGCGATCAGTTCGGACACCAGGGTCCCGAGCCTGGTCGACTCGTGCAGGATCTTGTTGGAGAACCGCCTGACCTCTTCGGCGTCGTCGGCTGCGTCCAGCACGGCCTCGGCCAGCAGTGCCAGCGCGCCGACGGGTGTCTTGAGTTCGTGACTGACATTGGCGACGAAGTCACGGCGGGTCTCCTCCAGGCGGACCGCCTCGGACTCGTCGGCGGCGTCCACGACGGTGAAGCCGTCCCCCAGCGGACGAACGTCCCCGAGCACCGCGGCGGGAGAGCGCCCGTGCGGCTCGTCCCGGTTGAGCGGGGACAGGTCCACCGGCACCGGCCTGCCGGTCTTCAGTGCCTGTTCGGAAGCCTTGCGGGCACGCGCGTCGGGGCGGTTGTCCCGGACGAAACCGAGCTCGTCCGCACGTGGGTTGTGCACCACGACGTCGCCGAAGCTGTTGAGCACGACGATGCCGTTGTCACTGGTGTGCACCAAGCGCTGGAGTAGTTCCGCGACTGTTGGCCCCGTCGGCCGGTTGCGCCGGGGACGCCCGTTGGCCGCGGCGAGTCGGTACCCCGCCACCAAGCCCAGCGCCAGCACGCCGATCAACAGGGCGCTATAGCCCAATGCGGTCACAACCGCATCGTAAGCAAGCGGGGGCAGGGGTGGGCCATAGTATGCGGCCATTCAGTGACGCCCGTGACACTCGAAAGTGAAGTTTTTCATCCTCATGTCACTTTCGAGTGGCCCGCTGTTCAACGCGAGGACAGCGCACGTCTCGGTCAGTCACACGCGGCTATGCCCGTTTCGCCTCCCCTTCGAAAGCATGACACCGAAAGTGCGAAGAACCGGCTCGCCGCCACGGTCGGCGAACCGGGCAGCGATCCCGCTCACTCGGCGTATCACCGCCCGGACCGACCGTGGCGGGCCACCCCGGATGACGGACGTCGGAACGACCGCCCCGTGCGAGCCACGACACAGCGGGCTCGGGACCCCTGGAGTTCAGCGGCCCCGGATTCAGCCCCGGAGGGCTCAGCGCCCCTGGCTCGCCACCGAGGCCGCCGCCTGCTCGGCCGCCGTCGGATCCAGATAGGTTCCGCCCGGGTTCTCCGGGTTCAGGTTCTCGTCCAGGTCGTAACGCAGCGGGATGCCGGTGGGGATGTTGAGCGCGGCGATGTCCTGGTCGGAGACCCCGTCCAGGTGCTTGACCATGGCGCGCAGCGAATTGCCGTGCGCGGCGACCAGCACGGTCCGCCCGGCACGCAGGTCGGGGACGATCGAGGACTCCCAGTAGGGCAGCAGCCGCGCCACCACGTCCTTGAGGCACTCGGTGCGCGGCATCTCGTCCCCGAGGTCGGCGTAGCGCGGGTCCCCCTCCTGGCTGTAGGGGTCCGCCGGGTCGATCTCGGGAGGAGGCGTGTCGTACGAACGGCGCCAGAGCATGAACTGCTCCTCGCCGTAGGTCTCCATGGTCTGTTTCTTGTTCTTGCCCTGCAGAGCTCCGTAGTGACGCTCGTTGAGCCGCCAGTGCCTGCGCACCGGGATCCAGTGGCGTTCGGCGACGTCGAGCGCGATGTTGGCGGTGCTGATGGCTCGGCGCAGCAGCGAGGTGTGCAGCACGTCCGGCAGCAGGCCGGATTCGCCGAGCAGCTCACCCCCACGTCGTGCCTCGGTCTCACCGTCCTCCGACAGCGGAACGTCCACCCAACCGGTGAACAGGTTCCGCGCGTTCCAAGTGCTCTCACCGTGGCGCAGCAGTACAAGAGTCCCGACAGCAGTCATGTCGCCAGGCTATCCGTTGCGCGCGGCCGCGATGACTCGTGCTCGTCGGATCCACTCCTCGGAAACGACCCCGCGAGGGACCGAGACGGGCACATCGAACGGCACCACCGGTCGACAACACGGTCGGAAAAGCCCCACGGGGCAGTTCGCGAGACGAACGGAAAATTTCGATCCACTTTCGGAGACTTCCCCGAAAACGCACTGTCCGACCTCCTGACGAGGAACGAAAGGACCACCGAAACCGGACAGTTATTTCTCTGCCACCTTTTTGTTCCCTCGAAAGTGTCACTCATCACATCTTAGTGTGAACTAGCGACAAAGGGGCTTCACAGCGTTACTTTTCAATTCAAACTTCACTCGAATAGAGCAGGTTAATGGCCTTGTGGTCATCAGCCCGACTCTGCGAAGTTTGGCAACGCTCTGGCGTGATCGGCTCCCACGCACTCCCCGATCCCGCCGGAGTAGGAGTACGGCCCGCTTTCCCCCGTCGGGTCGTGCCTGCCGGGCCAGGGTCTCCCCGCCTACTGCGCCCGGCACAGCGAAACCCCCGCGTGGGGACGGCTCGAGCTCGTGACTCCCCCTCTCTCCCGAGCCGTCCCCGCGCCGGGTTCGGATCCGGTTCGGGGAGCAACCGCCGGAACGGCTCGATCACCTCGTTCGGGGAACGAACTTCCTATCCCTCGGACATCGGGGGAAGCGCTCCCTCCCGCTCCACCAGCGAGCTGAAGGCACGCAGGTTCGCCAAGGACTCACCACGGGATTCGCGCCAGCCCCACTCCCGCCTGATCGCGGTCGCGAAACCGATCTCCAGCAGGGCGTTGAAGTCGCCGTCGGCCGCGTCGAGAACCTGACCGAGTATCCGATCCAGTTCCTCGCTCGTGACCGCGTGCGGCGCGGTCCTGCCGACCAGGTAGAGATCACCGGCGCTGTCCACCGTGTAGTGCACCCCGTAGAGCCGCGCGTTGCGCCGCAGCACGTAGCGGTAGAACTCCTCGTGGGCCTCGTCCGGCTGTCTGCAGACGAATGCCTCGACGAGCAGGGCGTGCTCGGTGACGATCAGCCAGCAGTTCGTGCGCAGCTTCTTGTTGCCCGGCAGGGCGACGAAGAAACGACCGGTCTCGGGGTGTTCGTACTCGAGTTCGCCACTGTCGAGCGTGGCTTTGATAACCCGATCCAGCGAGTCCCGTGTCGTAGCGCTCATCGTCCTCCTCGTCGAGTCCTGACCAACCGGTCGCCCGGCACCGTGCGCTGTCGTTCCGAACGGTACTCCGGCGGTTCCCCTCACGCCGACAACCCGGTCAACGGCACGGGTGCTTCGCGGAAGTCCCGCCGGGCACGCGCGTAGGTGTCCAGCAACGACTCAGTGGTCCGCTGCCAGGAGAAACCCGCCGCGTTGGTGGGGGCCGCCTCGCCCAACCGGGCCAGCAGCTCGGGGGCACGGAGCAACGAAGCCAACACGTCGGCCCAGTCCACCGGATCGTGACCTGCCACCAACCTCCCCGAGACACCGTCCGCCACCGCGTAGGGCAACCCTCCCACCGCCGCGGCGATCACCGGTGTGCCGCAGGCCTGCGCTTCGAGAGCCACCAGCCCGAACGACTCGTTGTAGCTGGGCACCGCCACCAGGTCCGCCGCACGGTAGACGGCGGTCAGCTCCCCGCCCCGCTGCGGGGGCAGGAAACGCACCACGTCGGTGATCTCCAGCGACTCGGCCAGCCGGTGCATGGCCTCGGGCCGTTCCATCCCGTTTCCCGACGGGCCCCCCACCAGCAGCACGCGCAACCGGGGGCGGAGCTCCGGGTGACGGGCCAGTAGTTCGGCGACCGAGCGCAACAGCACGTCCGGACCCTTCAACGGCTGGACCCTGCCGACGAAGGCGAGCACGCGGGCGTCGGGCTCGATCCCCAACGATTCCCGTGCCGCACCGACGTCCCCCGGAGTGAAGCGTTCCAGGTCCACTCCCGGCGGCACCACCGTCACTTCCTCGGGAGCGGCGTCGTAGCGGGAAACCAGTTCCCGCGCCTCCGCACCGGTGTTGGCCACCAGCCGGTCGGCGTCCGCGACGACCTGTTCCTCGCCCACCACCCGCACCCTGGGCTCGGGCTTGTCGTCCTCGGCCAGCGAGGCGTTCTTCACCTTGGCCAGGGTGTGCGCGGTGTGAACCAGCGGGACGCCCCAGCGTTCCCGCGCCAACCAGCCGACCTGTCCGGACAACCAGTAGTGCGAGTGCACGATGTCGTAGTGGCCCGGTTCGTGTCGCGCCTCCACGCGCAGCGCACCCGCTCCGAACGCGCAGAGCTGCGCGGGCAGATCGTTCTTGTCCAGTCCCTCGAACGGCCCCGCCACGATGTTGCGCACGGTGACGCCGGGAGCCAGTTCCGCGACCGGTGGAACATCCGAGGAGGTAGCACGCGTGAAGATCTCCACCTCGGTGCCCAATCGGGCCATTCTGGTCGCCGTCTGGGCGATATAGACGTTCATACCACCGGCATCACCCGTTCCGGGCTGCTCCAGTGGTGACGTATGCAACGAGAACACGGCGACACGCCGAGGGCGAGTCTGAAGTCTGCTGGAAGTCATCTAACGCTCATCGCAAGCTCGTCGTGCACACCCGAGACCTTCGGGCCCGTGCGGTCACGACGCACAATCCGCCGGAAACATTCCGGCACCCGGGCGGGAGCTCGCCGCCCCACTCCGGACCGATCGGGCACCGCGAGCCGAACATCAGGACGCTGACCGGCGAAAATCGCTGATTTTCGGCGTGGCGGCACGGCAGGGCCGAACAACGCGACTGTGCTTCAGAACACACCGGAAGTCGGGGGCACCGGTCGGACCGCCCCGGTTGAGCAGCCCCGGCCCGCTCGCGTGGCGGGTACGGCACCCGCCACGCGAGCGGAGTCGGCTCACAGCGCGGACATGTCCTGCCACTGGTCCCAGCTCAGCATCCAGTCGTAGACCGCGTACTTCGCGGGCATGTCGGTTCCGGAGCCGCTGACCTCCACCGGATCCCCGATCATCGCGCTGTCGAAGTAGTCCTTCGCGTCGGCGTTGGTGAGATTCACGCAACCGTGGGAAGTGTTGCGGCTGCCGATGTTGGCACGGTTCTGCTCGTTCTCGTGGATGAACTCACCGTGGTTGGAGATGCGCACGGCCCACTTCTTCTTCACATCGGTGTAGCCGTACTTCGGGTTGTCCATGATCTCGACCGGGTGCTTGGCCATGACCATGTAGGTGCCGTCGTGGGTGTGCCGGTCCGGGACCGAGTCGAGGCCGTAGCTGGCCGGGTAGCTGGCGATCCGCTCACCGTCGCGGATCACCCGCAGCCGGTGCCCCCGCACGTCGGCCTTGACGACCTGCGACCTGCCGATCTCGAACTCGGTCGTCAGGTCGGCCTTGCCGTACTTGCCGCCGCCGTAGTCGAGACCGTAGAGCGGGGCGTCCACCTTGACCGTGGTGTGGGCGGGCCAGTACTCCTTGGGGCGCCAGTCGACCTGCTTGTCGTTCAACCAGGCCCACGAGCCCTCGACGTCCTCGGACGGATCGACGCTCAGCGCACGCTGCACCTCGGCCTTGTTCTCCACCGGAGCGTCGAACTTGATGCTGATCGGCATCGCGATACCGACGGTCTTGTCGTCGATCGGATTGATCGTGGCGCGCACCACACTTCGCGGGTCGACCGTACGGAAACCGCCGCCGACCCGAGAGCTCTGCCCACCGGAACCGACCGCTTCGCCGGACCACTCGTAGGTCTTGCCATAGCCCAACGGCTCGGTGACCTTCCAGACCGAGTCGTTGTTCACCAGCTTGCCCTCGACTTCTTCACCCGAAGAGTTGACCAGAGAAACGTCACGCAACTTCCCGTGATCAGCCGATACCTTGATCGAGTCCTTGGGGTTGACCCCGGTCGCGCCGTCGGTGGGTCGCAATGACACTTGCGGCTCCGGCGCGGAGCTCTGCGCGTCGCCTCCGGAGCCCGCGACATTCGCCGCACCGCCGCCACAGCCCGAGAGCAGCAACAACGCCGCCGTCACGACACCGAGCGCGCCCTTCGACGAATACTCACGCGAACCGTTTCCCCTAGTGGACACTCCTACCTCGATCCATCGCGAATGGACATGTGTTCCGCTTCTCGTTCCCTGGGACGCCTGGTTGCCTCCCCAGGATGCCCGCGCGGCACAGTGTGCTGCATCACACTGTCCCCGTATCGGGCGAAACACATCTCGCGTACGGGAGAATCGTAACGTGAGCACAGAGTCGACAGCGGGAACGAGTAACCGATCCGTCATCACCAGTGATCGAAATGTGGCAGTGATCACCGGCGCGAGTTCCGGGATCGGAGCGGCCACCGCGCGCAGCCTGGCGAACGAGGGGTTCCACGTGATCCTGGGCGCACGGCGCGTGGAGCGGCTCCGCGAACTGGCCGCGGAGACAGGCGGCACCGCCCTGCCGCTCGACGTCACCGACGAGGACTCGGTGAACTCCTTCGTCGAACAGGTACCCACCTGCAGGATCCTCGTCAACAACGCGGGCGGCGCGAAGGGATCGGCCCCGGTCGCGGAGGCCGACGAGAACGACTGGCGCTGGATGTGGGAAACGAACGTACTGGGAACGCTCCGACTCACCAAGGCGCTGCTGCCCAAGCTCGTCGCCTCGGAGAACGGGCACGTGATCACGGTGACCTCGGTGGCGGCGCTGGAGGTCTACGACAACGGTTCGGGCTACACCTCGGCCAAGCACGCCGAGGCCGCGCTGCACCGCACCCTGCGCGGTGAGCACCTCGGCGAGCCGGTCCGGTTCACGGAGGTGGCCCCGGGACTCGTGGAAACCGAGTTCTCCGAGGTGCGGTATCACGGCGACACCGAACGGGCGAAAGCCGTGTACCGCGGCCTGACACCGCTCGTCGCCGACGACGTGGCCGACGTGATCACTTTCGCGGCGACGCGACCGGCACACGTCAACCTCGACCAGATCGTGGTGAAGCCGAGAGACCAGGCATCGGCCACGCGTGCCCACCGCACCTGAACCGGGAGGAAGTCGGCTGCCCGGTTTGCCGAGGTGATCACTTGGCGGAACCTCTCGCACGGCTCTCGCTCCGGGAGGCCCGACATCGGGTAGCGACCTACACAACGTCGGGCCTTCCTCGCGAGAGCCGCACCCGAGAACCCGCGGCGGTGCCGACCGCGAGGGTGGTGGGAGTGCCGCACGGGAACGCCGAAGAGCTGTGGACGAGCCTGCGAGGCGTCCACTCCGGTTACGTTCGGTCGAGCAGGATTTCGGGCAAACCGAACTTCCTGAGCTCCCACGAAGGTGTGAACTGGGAGGCTCGACGTGCTGGCGCGCAAGGCTTCAGCGGGCGGGTCGGTCGTGGGCGCGCAGTCTGCGGAACGTGACCGCCAGCTTCACGTCCAGTTCGGCGAGCACATCGGCTATCGGGCAGGCGAATCCGGTACGGCCGTCCGCACTGCCGGCGGTGTGCAGGCCGACCACTCCGCCCTCGCCGTTCACCACCACGGCCCCCGCGTCACCGGCACCGGTGAACGGTTTCTCGCGGGCGGTGACCACTCTGAGCTGCTCACGGCTGGTCCGAACACCCAGCGCGTCACCGTGGTCGATCCGTAGCGTGGCGTCGGTGGAAGCCACCGAACCCCGCGTGAGTCCGGTGCCGAACCCGCTCTTGCGCACCGTGTCCCCGACCGCCGCGACCCCCTGACCGGTGACCGACCCCACCCCCGGGATCATGCGACAGCAGTCGAACGCTTCGTCGATCATGACCGCCGCCGCGTCCACCCTCCCGGACAACGCCGCGCGAGAGAGCTCGGCGTAGCAACGGCCGGTCTGCGGATCCAGCATCGCGTCGCCCACCGACCAGGCATCGTCCATGCAGGCCACGTCGAAAGTGGTCAGTCCCATGGTGAGCACGGCCGAGCCTCGTCCGGCCACGAGGGTGCCCAGGGTTCCGATCCGCCGGTACTCGCCCTCGCCCCGGTACTGCTCCCGGCCCCGGTACCGGTCTTCGGCGGCGGAACTGGCCGGACCGAGCACGACCGGGCGGCAGGGCGCCATCCCCACCCCGCCGAACACCGTGGCGGCCGGCGTTGGGACCACCGCCGGAACGAGTTCGTCGAGCGAACAGTGGGCGTGCTGCGGAAACACCCGTTCCTCCACCACATCGGTGGGGATGCCGAGGATCATGGGCGGCACGCACTCGCCGACCTCGAGCCGCTCCATCGGTTTCTTGCGTGCGACGGAAACGATGATCACCTGCTGTCCGGTGGGACAGCCGGACGTCCGCTTCTCGCCGATGTCGACTATCCCCACGCCTGGAAGATCCAGCAGCTGATCCTCCACGGCACGCTTGATCGGACGAATAGCCGCCCGGTCGTGTGCTTCCCTGACGCTAATCATGGCAGCCTCCGCCCACCATTTAACACGCAGGGTGATAATTAGTCACTTAAAGTCAACACAGTGGAGTGTGTCGGGTCCGCATCAGAGCAGACAGTCCACCAATACGGGTTCCGGAGCCAGCAACACGCCGAAGGCGTCCCACACTCCGTCCCGTACTTCACTCGCGAGGCTGAGCAGATCCACGGTGGTGGCCGAACCACGGTTGGTCAACGCCAGGGTGTGCTTGGTGGACAGTCCCACCCGCCCGCCGGGACCGGCGTAACCCTTGGCGAAGCCCGCGCGTTCGATCAGCCAGGCGGCCGACAGCTTGGCCGCGCCGTCCGCGGCGGGATAACGGGGGATGCGCTGCTGCCCCACCCGTTCCTCGATGCGTTCCAACACGCCGGGCAGGTGCTCGGCCCCCACGATCGGGTTGGTGAAGAACGAGCCCGCGCTCCAGGTGTCGTGATCACCGCGATCGAGCACCATCCCCTTGCCGCCGCGAAGCCGAAGCACCGCCTGCCTGACACGTTCCACCGGGACACGCTCGTCCGGGTCCACTCCCAGCTCACCGGCCAGCTCGCCGTAGCGGACGGGTTCGGAAAGACCGTCCTCCCGCAGCCGCAACCGCACTCGCAGCACCACCGCCCGATCCGTGCGCTTGAGCACGCTGCTGCGGTAACTCAGCCCCAGCTCCTCGGCGGGCACCGTGCGCACCTCACCGGTGGGGCGATCGAGCAGATCCACCGATATCAGCGATCCGGAGATCTCCACCCCGTAGGCCCCCACGTTCTGCACCGGGGTGGCACCGGTCAGACCGGGAATCCCGGAGAGGCACTCCAGACCCCCCAGGCCACGACGGACCGTATCGGCGACCACGTCGTCCCAGTCCTCGCCCGCTTCGACGGTGAGCCGCACCAGACCGTCCCCCAACCGGTCGTAGGTGACTCCGCTCGTGGCGATGCGCACCGCTTTGCCGTCGAACCCCTCATCGGAGACGACCAGATTGGAACCACCGCCGAGCACGAGCAGCCGCGTTCCGGCACGATCGGCGGTACGCACCAGCTCGACCAGCTGTTCGGAGTCGGTGGCGGTGACGAGTTCGGCCGCGGGACCACCCAACCGCAGGGTGGTGTGTCGGGCCAGCGAACGGCTGGGGGCGGCGGAAGCCGTGGCCTCCACGGCACCGCCTTCGGACATCGAGCTGGAGGTCACGGTCGTCACGGTAACCTGCGCCGCATGACACGCCGCATCGAGCACCACAGCATGTCGCGTTGGCCCGCGGCACGGATCCACGCGGCGCTGGTCGACGAGGCGTGTCTGCGCGAACGACTGGACGAGCTGGGCGGTGCGGCCGCGCTATTGGTGTCCCACACGGTCACCGAGCACGACGTCCGGTTCCAGCTCCGGCAACAGCTTCCCGAGCAGGACCTGCCCGGCGTGATCCGCGGTGTGCTCGGGGGGAGCCCGGTCGTGGACCGCAGCGAGACCTGGCGGCGGCGGGAAGACGGACATTTCGTGGGCGAGGTGGCCGCCACCCTGCGAGGAGTTCCGAGCACCGTCACCGGCTCACTGTGGCTGCGCGATCTGACACCCGGCGAAGAGGTCGACACCGACACCGCTGCCGGGGATCGACCGTGGGCCAGTGAGTTCGTGTTCCACGGCGAGGTGAGCGTACGGCTGCCGTTCCTGAGCGAGCGGGCGGAAGAACTGCTGGCGGGTCAGGTGCGCCGCGTGATCGCTCAGGAGCGGAAGTTCCTGGCCGACCGGCTGAGCCGCGAGGACGGGTAGGTGGGTTGCCGTACCCACTCGATGTCGGCCCCCGGAGGAGCCGACGAGAGGTTCCGCCGATCGAGAACGGGAGACGACCGAACCGCCGATCTCCTTCTAAACTCCGTGACATGAACGAGGACTCGAATCACGCACTGTTACGCGAACACGCGAGGGCGCTCCGCGAGGCGGCGTCCGGTGCGGGGGCCGACGCGGCCGTACCCACCTGCCCGGAATGGGACATCCTGCAACTGGTCCGGCACCTGGGCAAGGTCTACGACATGGTGGGCCGGGCACTGAAGCTGAGTCCCGATGACTCCCGGCCCAGGCCCGAGTCGGCTCCCCGGGAGTTCGACGCCGCGCTGCACTGGATGGACGAGCGGTTGACGGACCTGACCGCACAGCTGGCCACGGACTCACCGGACCGCCCGGTTTGGTCGTTCTTCCCCGGCGGGACCCCGCGGAACTGGGCGAGGCGAATGGTGCACGAGACCGCCATTCACCGGCTGGACACCGAGTACGCGCTCTCGGAGGGTGGATCGAACGGCGGCGGGCCGCTGTTCGACGCCGAATTCGCCGCGGACGGGGTCGACGAATTCCTCAACGTGCTGTTCGGGATCGGGCAGGACTGGTCGACCGATCGGTCCGCCGGACAGCTGCTGTTCCACGCGGTGGATGTGGAGCGGGCGTGGTTGGTGACGTTCGAGGCCGGGCGGTTCCCCACGATCGAATGCCGACGCGACACCGCGTTCGGTGGCACCGAACCGGAGGCGACGGTCGCGGGCGACGCGGACACGCTCTACCGCCGGGTGTGGGGACGCCCCAACACGGCGACGACCAGCGGGGATCTCGGACTGGCGGAGCTGGTCAACGGCAGGTGACCACCGCGGGGTGCCGACAACTCACCCCCTGCCCCAGCCCGCGAAATTGACGACGCCGTCACCGCCCGTCGAAACGCGACCGTGAGCGAGGCAGCGCAGGGAACCCCGGTGCGTGAGTCGGATGCATTGCGAGGCCGGGCCGCTCGCCGCGTAGGTCGCTACTCAAGAGCCGGCCCAACGCGGCAAGGCGCCGACTCACGTGCCGGCTACCCGACCACCCCGCCAGAGCAACCGGCCAAACAACACAGCGAGAGCCGTGCCAGAGGTTCCGCCACGGAACCACCCTCGAACAACATCGACAGAATCCAACTATCGGTCGTTGAGAAAACCGGTCAGCAGTTTCCGCAACTCGGCACGCCTGTCCAGCATGGGCGCGGCGGAGTCGAACACCTCCAGCCGCGCCTCGGGCAGCACGGCCGCGAGCCGTTCGGCGACCGAGGGGTCGTGCAGCGGATCGGAAGCGGCGCCTATCACCAGGGCGGGGGAAGCAACGGCGGAGAGTTCGGCGCTGTCGTCCAGCGGAGCCTGCCGGGGCAGGGTACGCAGGGCGGGACCGAGACGCCGCAGCGTGGCCGCGCGCTGCTCGACGTAGTGGCCGACGTCGGCATCATCCGGGAGCCCGGACCCCACGATCGCGCGCAGCCACTCGCCGTCGTCCTCGGCAGCGGCGGCCACACCGGCGGCGAGCCGGTCGAAGACCTCGGTCACCTCACCACCACGCGGCTGGTCCAGCGCGGCGGGAAGCAGCAGGACGAGTCGCTCGAAACGCGCGGGATTCCGCGCGGCTATCCGGGTCAGCGCCCCGGCGCCGAGCGAGACCCCGACCGCCCGTTCGGCACCCACCCGATCGGCCGCTTCGAGCACGTCGTCGGCCACGCGCTCGTAGCTCCAGTAACCGTCCGCCGGGTCCGCGGCACCACCGTGACCGGGCAGCGTGAGGACCACGCGGGTACCGCGCAGTCCCGAGGCGGGGATGCGAGCCTCACCCTCGGTGGCGCCGAGGCCGTGCACCACCAGCGTCACCGGCGCACCGCTGCCGTGCACGCGCCACGTGGCTCCCGACGCGAGTTCCGGATGGTCGCCGCCGACAGTTCCCGTCGAACCGATCGTCACTACCAGGAACTGCCCTTCTGCACCTCGGTAACCCGGGGACGCACATCCACGATGTAGACCAGCGCGGCGACGAGACCGGCGATCCAGATAATCGTCATGGGTCCCCTGGCCATGAGTATGAGCACCAGCGCACCAGCGCCGGTGATCCCGAGCCAAATCGGCTTGGACTGCTTGTCCGCAGCCGTGAACGCGTCGGCGCGCTGCATCAGCGCGTGCCCGAACGCGTACACCCCAACCGGGATACCCGCTATCCAGAGAGCCGTCACGATCACCTGAGCCAGAAGCACACCGCCAGGATACGGGTAATCCTCACGGAAGTCCCGGTCGTGTGTCGGAAGTGCCGGTCGTGTGCCGAACGGGCGCGGTCACGGCCGCGCGAGCGCCGGGGCCGCGCCCGACGGTGACGGTCTCGGACGTTGGCCGCGCCCGTCCGCGTTCGTTCCCGCGGGCGAGCGGGTCACCGTCAGCTCTGTTCCTTGTTCCGCGCGGCGGACCTGGGCTGCTTCGAGGGGTTGTTCCTGCTGCCGGACGAACCGCGCTGCCCACCGGAACGGCTCCCGCTGCCGGAGCCACCGCTGGCGGAACCACCGCTGGCGGAACCACCCCGGCCGCCGCTCTTCGCCGCCGAGGCGCGGTTGGCGGTGCGTCGTGTCGCGCCGCGAGTCTCCGAGGCGGCACGTTCCCCGGTCTCACGCACCGTTTCGGCGGTCTCCTCGGCGGCCCTGGCCGCCTCGGCACCGGCCTCGCGTACCGTCCCGGCGGTCTCCTCCGCCACGGTCCGGGTGGTGCGGGCCGCCTTCTCCCCGAACGAGCGGGTGGTGGTGCTGACCCTGCCGAGCACGTCGTCGGCCAGCTCGCGGGCCTCGCCGACGGCTCCCTCGAAACGTTCCTGGGCGTGTTCGACCTGGCTCTTGGCGTGCCGCACTCCCGGCTGCTCACGAAGCCGCTGCAGTGCGTCCTCACCGCGCTCGCTGAAGTAGCCGTAGAGCCTCGCGGCGGAATCGCGATAACCGTCGAGCAGCTCACGCACCTCTCCGGAACGGATCCGCTCGCGCAGCTCTCCGAGATCCGAGGGCAGTTCGCTCACGGTCTCGCGTGCCGATCCCGCGTGCTCGTTGAGCTGCTCCCGCACCCGGTGCACGCTGTCGGCCACGGCGTGCGCGGCGACCTCACCCGCGCCGAGGGCCGCCACCAGCGGCATCCGAGCCTGCTTGTAGAGGCCTTCGGCGGCTTGGCCCGCACGACCGCCCGGTTGCTCGGTATCGCTGTTCTCGGTTCGTGTCGCCATGGTGCTCACTCCTCGGATTCGGATCGAACTGCCTCGTGGACGGCGGTCCCGTCCCGTAACTCCGGCTCTTCTCGCGGCTCCTGGCCCCGCGCGGACACCGCCCCGGATGCCGCGTTCTCGCCGCGGAACGAGGTGTAGACGTCGAGCAACACCTGTTTCTGCCGGTCGTTCAGCTCGGTGTCGGCCAGGATCGCGTCGACCACCGGCCCACCCGGACGGCTTTCCAGAATCCCGGCCCGCACGTACAGCGCCTCGGCCGAGATGCGCAGGGCGTGGGCGATCTGCTGCAGGATCTCCGCGCTGGGCTTGCGCAGTCCTCGTTCCACCTGACTGAGGTACGGGTTGGAGACTCCGGCCCGTTTCGCCAACTGTCGCAGCGAGATCTGGGCGGTGGCGCGCTGCGCGCGGATGTAGCCCCCCAGGTCGTTGACAGCCCGGTTCACTGCTTTGACCGGGCGATCCATCCGTTCCACGATCGCGCCACCCTTCCCTCACTTCCACGCTAGCAGCGTTGCTAACTATTGCAAGCACAGTGCTCGCACTCGAACGGGGGATAGGAAGCGGTGGTCGACACCGCGTTAACGACGACTGTCGATTTCTCGCGAAATCACCGTGGCGGGCTCGGTGCTCGCTAAGATCGAGCGCGATGAAGTGGTGATCCGTCGCGGACCGCATCGCGGTCCCGTGTCGTCCGACGCGCTCCGGCCACGCGCGCCGAGAGCGGACGGCGACCGGGGCGGTGTGTTCAACGGCTTAACCGGGCTGGGATCCGACCCCGAAACGCTGCGACGGGCCTTCGACGAGGCGAACGAACTGTTCGGAACCGTGGCCGCGAAGATTCCGTGACGACCGTGGTGCGGGCGGCGCCGGTGCCGGTGACCTCTCCTGTAACCACCGGCACCGGCGTAGTCCCACCGGTCGACACGCGGGGCACCGTCGGCCCCGTTCGAGGGACGTCGATTTCCCGCGAGATCACGCGGGCGGCGGTCCCCAGCACAGGCAGAACGGGTGCCCGGCCGGGTCCGCGTAGACCCGGAACCTCGATTCGAGCTCGTCCGCGGGCTGGGGCAGCCGAGTGGCTCCGGCACGCAGCGCACGGGCCTCGACGGTCTCGAGATCGGTCACCCGGATGTCGAGATGGGCCTGCTGCTGCGGTGGCGAATCGGGCCACCCCGGGGCGGTGTGGTGCGGATCCAGCTGGCAGGAGATCCGCGCACCGCCCTCGGGATCGGCCAGTTCCACCCACCGCTCGTCGGACTCCGACTCGTCGACCGGCCAGCCGAGCAGCTCGCCGTAGAACTCGGCCAGCCCGCGCGGATCGGGACCGTCCAGCACGAAGGAGATCACGCGCAGCGGGGTCGAGGTGGCGCGTTCGGTTCCTGCCATCGAAGCTCTCCGTAACTACCGTAACTGTTTCAATGGTTACCAGCCGATGATTATGACCTCGCAACCGCGTTACCGCAAGGAATCGCTGGCCTACGATGGGACCGTGAACAGCAAAGCCGTCGCAGCCGTCGCGCCGAACGGGCTATCAGCGGCGCCCTCCGAGCCCGTCGGGCCCGACACGGAACAGGACATCGACCTTCTGCTGGCGTTTCTCAACACCGTCGACGCCGAGACCGGCACTGATGTGCTGGCGGAGACGGAACAATGGCAGCAGTGGTGCCTGCGGCACACCGGGCAGGCATCCGTGGACACGGCAGCAGCACGCGAGATTCGCGACCTGATGCGCGATTCGATCAGTTGCGGTTCAGGCGAATCAACGGCCATACCTCCCGCGACAGCGGAATGGCCGGTGCGCATTCATCTCGAGGAAGGAGTGCCGGTCGCCTCCGGCAGCGATGCACTCGGAGCCGTCCTCGCGGCGGCCTCCCGTATCGCCACGGTGGGACGCTGGCACCGCATCAAGATCTGTCCCGCGACGAACTGTTTGTGGGCCTTCTACGACCGCTCCAGAAACCGATCGCGCACCTGGTGCTCGATGCGGGTCTGCGGCAACCGGGAGAAGGCACGTTCCTGGCGGGAACGCCACACCCCACATTGAGCACCACCACGACACCACTCGGTACAGCCGCGTGGTCACCGCGGGTGGTCACAACAACAACTCGGTGACCGTGTGTATGGCCAGTCCGGCCAACGCACCCACCACCGTGCCGTTGATGCGGATGAACTGCAGGTCACGCCCCACCTGTAGCTCGATCCTGCGGGAGGTGTCGGCCGCGTCCCAGCGGTCGACCGTGTCCGTGATCAGCGTGGTTATCTCGGCACGGTAGTGGTTGACGACGTAACGGGCCGCCTCGCGCAGCCAGCCGTCCACCTTGTCACGCAACTCCGGCTCGGCGGCGAGGCGGCCACCAAGTGAGACCAGGCCGTCGCGTACCCGCTGCCGCAGCTCGCTGTCGGGGTCCTCGGCGGCTTCCAGCAGCATGCCCTTGGCCGTTGTCCAGGCGTCGGCGACCAGGCTCCGCACCTCGGGGTGCTCCAGTACCTGCCACTTGATGCGATCGGCTCTGGCCATCGTGGCCGGGTCCTCCCGCAGATCCCGCGCGAACTCGACCAGGAACCGGTCCACCGCCTTGCGCATCTGGTGCTCGGGGTCGGTCTTGACGGCCCAGGCGAAGGCCAGTATCTCGCTGTAGATCTTGTCCGCCACCAGCGAGTCGAAGAACCTGGGTGACCAGGAGGGAGCACGCTGGTCCACCACCCGCGAAACCGTCTCGTAGTTGTCCCGGACCCAGTCGTAGGCACGATCGCAGACCAGATCGACCAGCCCGCGATGCGAGCCGTCCTCGAAGACCCTGCCGAGAACGCGCCCCAACGGCGGTCCCCACGGCTGTTCGACGACCTTGCGCAGCACGGTCTGTTCCAGCACCTGCCGCACGTCCTCGTCCCGCAGCACCCGCACCGCACCGCGCAACACCGCTGCCGACTCCGCCGTGACGCGCTCCGCGTGCTCCCGCCGCGACAGCCACTCACCGATCCGGCCGGTTATCCCGGCACGGTCCAGCTTGTCCACCACGACCCGTTCGGACAGGAAGTTGGTGCCGACGAAGTCACCGAGGCTCTGACCGAGCGCGTTCTTGCGGTTGGGGATGATCGCGGTGTGCGGGATGGGTAGCCCCAGCGGTCTGCGGAACAGCGCGGTCACCGCGAACCAGTCGGCCAGCGCGCCGACCATCCCAGCCTCGGCGGCGGCGTTGACGTACCCGACCCAGCCCGAGCCGTCGGGCACCAACCATCCGGTCCACAGGTAAACGAACGCGGCCAGCAGGAACAGCCCCGTGGCGACGCCCTTCATGCGGCGCAGCCCGCGCCTGCGGGAAAGCTCGGCCACCGAAGTATCCGACACCCCACGATTGTGGCAGCGCTGCCGACCACGGCCGCCACCGCGCTCGCCCCTCGGCCTACCGGGGCGAACGCCGCGACGACGCCCCACGGCCCGGACGCGTCCCCGACGGGAGGCGCCCCGGAACCGGCGGAAGGTCGTCGGGCGAGCACCACGGAAACCTGGTCATCCGAGCTTCCACTAGTAGGGTGCGATCCGTGCGTACTCCACCCTTGAGCAGTCGACTGCGCCCGTTCACCTCGACGATCTTCGCCGAGATCACCGAGCTCGCCCGGCGCAACGAAGCCGTCAACCTGGGACAGGGGTTCCCCGACACCGACGGCCCAGCGGGCATGCTCCGCGAGGCCGAACGGGCGATCGCGGACGGCACGAACCAGTACCCACCGGGACCGGGTGAGCCCGAGCTGCGCGCCGCCATCGGTGCCCAGCGCGCCGCCGACTACGGCATCGAGCACGATCCGGAGACCGAGATCCTGGTGACCGTCGGTGCCACCGAGGCCATCAGCGCGGCGATGCTCGGCCTCGTGGAGCCCGGTGACGAAGTGGTGCTGCTGGAGCCCTGCTACGACTCCTACCCCGTGGCGGTGTCGCTGGCGGGCGGGACGCGACGCACCGTGCCACTGCGGGTGACCGGAGAGCGGTTCGAGCTCGACGCAGCGGCCCTGCGAGCGGCGGTCGGTCCGAACACCCGCGCGATCGTGCTGAACTCGCCGCACAACCCGACCGGCACCGTGTTCACCGAGGCGGAGCTGGCCGAGATCGCGGCTGTCTGCCGGGAGAACGATCTGCTCGCCATCACCGACGAGGTCTACGAACACCTGGTTTACGACGGGCGCGGCCACGTGCCGCTGGCCACGTTCCCGGGAATGGCCGAGCGAACCCTCTCCGTGTCCAGCGCGGGCAAGAGTTTCAACGTCACGGGGTGGAAGATCGGCTGGGTCTGCGGGCCCCCGGAACTGGTCGCGGCGGTCCGCGCGGCGAAGCAGTTCATGACCTTCGTCGGTGGCGCCCCGTTCCAGCCCGCCGTGGCCCACGCCCTGCGTGAGGAGCGGGACTGGCTGCCGGAACTGCGCGGCCAGCTGCAGCGGAAGCGGGACCGTCTCGGGGCCGGGCTCCGCTCGACGGGTTTCGGGGTGCTGGCCTGCGAGGGCACCTACTTCCTGTGTGCCGACATCCGGCCGCTCGGCTATTCCGACGGCGCCGAGTTCTGCCGCGCCTTACCCGAGCTGGCCGGTGTCGCGGCCATTCCGCTCCAGGTGCTCTGCGACGATCCCGAGCCGGTACGCCACCTCGTCCGGTTCGCCTGCTGCAAACGCGACGAGGTGATCGACGAGGGAGTCCGGCGACTGCACAAGCTGGGTTGAGGGAGTTCCGCCGGACGGGTCCCCGGCTCCCTCCGGCGTGAACCCTGCCGGATCTCACCAGCGGATACCCGACTTCACGGGTGGCGACGGGACCACCGCGTCGCCACCACATCACGGGTGACGCCCCGGTTGGCCGGGATCCAGGCGAATCCGGCCAACCGAACGCCTCTCCCGGCGCGCTCGCGAAAGCACCGTTACCCGCGTCAGCACACGAACCAGTCGCTGCTCGTCCGATGCGTGACGAGCCCGTCCGCTCGCCGGGTGTGCAGCCGCAGACAGATCGGCCCGGCGGGAACACCGGGCACGGCGAACCCACCGCAGCCGTCCAACTCGCCCCGGCACTCCCCCTTGCCGTGCCGCACGATCACCGCGCCCGACGGGCTGGGCTGCCCCGCTCGGCTCAGCACGATGCCGCGGGCGAGGAACTGCCCCTGCCGCGTGGGGCGCAGTTCCAGCTCGACGAGTCTGCCCGGTGCGGCGAAGCTCAACGTGCGTACCTCGGCGGCGCCGGACGGCTCACCGACGGCACCGGACGAGTCACCGAGGGCGCGGCGCCGGACGGCGGAATCGCCGAGTGGTTCCAGCACTCCGACGGAGTCACGTTCACGGACCAGGCGCCGCGCGGCGCCGTAGGCCGCGCTGATCGCCCGATCGGGGGTGGGATCCGTTCGACGGAACAGCCTGCCCAACGATCGGAGCTCTTCGGGAACCCCCGTGCTCTCATCGATCCCCGTGCTCACACCGCCACCCCTTCCACGGCTTCCGGGCTCCCCGACGCGAGCATCCGCAGACGCAGCGCTCGCAGGCATCGCTGCTTCTTGGGACCGATGGAACCGCGGGCCATCCCCAGCGCGGTACCGATCTGCTCGTAACTCGCGTCCGGGGCCACCGCCATGATCCGCAACAGCTGTTGGCAGCGGTGTGACAACTGCGCGAACGCCTGTGCCATCCGCGCGGCCGACAACGAACGCACCGCGCTGCTCTCCGGAGTCTCGGTGCCGTCGGCGGTTTCGGCCAGCAGTCCGGCCAGCCCGCTGGGCGATTCCCTGCGTCGCGCCCGCGCCAATCGCATCGACTCGCGACGGGCGGTGGTAACCAGCCACGCGGACACCCCCTCGGAGTCGCGGAGTCGGTGCAGGTTCTCGGCCAGCAGCAGCCAGGTCGCCTGCCACGCGTCCTCGGCATCGGCCCGGTTGGCCGAGTAGGCGCGAACGGCTCCCCACACCACACCGCTGTTGCGGTCCACCAGCTCGCGCCAGGCGCGCTCGTCACCGACGGCCAGCCGACTGAGCAACACGGCGGTACCGCAGGATCGCTCCCGTTCCGTCACTGGAACACCTTTCCTACTTCGGGATCGGTCCCGACCCGGGAGCCGTGGGCGTCGAGCGGAGCACACGACTCGGGCCGGTTCGCCGAATAGGAGACGTCACGGCCGCCGCTGGATTCGCGGTGCGGCCGTAAACCCCCGAACGGGGCAAGAGTTCGAGTAGTACTACGTACCTGCCGCGTAGTCACCGGGGAGCCACCGGTCCCACCGCGGACCGTTCTCATTCACCGCCGGGCGGCATTCGGGAAAAACCAACGAGCCACAACGGGCGATTGTTGATTCGTAACACCGCCTAACCGGGTGATAGGCGGCGTTTGCGGATGCCAATTCGCCGATTACCCGGGAGGATGATGGTCGAACGCGGGCAGCGAGACACGGGGCGGTGATTCTGATGCAACGGACAGTCCCGAGTGGTGAGGGAACGTCCACATTCACCGAGACCGGACGATCGCCGGTTGGCGCGCTCCGGTTCCCGAAGCACGCCGGGCGTTTCCGCTCCAGACCGCGGGCAGCGGACGGCGGCTGACCGAAGGCGCACGGCGAGCGGCCGAGAGCGTCCGGCGAGATTCCGAGAGTGCGCGGCGAGAAGCCGAAAGCGCACAGCGAGAGTTCGCCGCTATCCCGCCCGGCCCGAACGCCGAGACTTCCGATCCGGTTGCCTGCGCCCGACCGGGTCGGTCGGGGCGCCGCATCGGGGCGAACCAATCGTCACGAGAGCGGCAGACAGCCCCGCCCCCGGTGTCGCACTGCCCCTGTGACACCGGGTCGAGCGGCCACCCACCGGCACGTCGAGGGGCCGTGCCGGCGGGTGGCCGAACAGCCATCCCCTACGAGAGCCGTGCCGGAGGTTCCGCCACCCCGCCTCCGAAACGACGTCGATTTCCCACGAAATCGCCGCGCCACTTCGACGCAGGCCGAACTCCCACCGCCCTCGCAGCCGGCACCGCCGCGCCCCGACCTCGGGGCGGCGCGATTTCTCGCGAAATTGACGGCCCCCGAAACCGTCCTCGTGACGCGACCATGCGGCGTCAGCAGCGCGCGGAACCCCGGTGCGTGAGTCGGATGCATTGCAAGGCCGGGCCGCTCGCCGCGTAGGTCGCTACTCAAGAGCCGGCCCAACGCGGCAAGGCGCCGACTCACGTGACGGCTAACCGACCCACCCGAAAAAGCTCCGCCATCAGCACCCTAGGTAACCAGGTCGGGCGGGTGGGCAGGCCCGATCGAGTCGTCGGCTTCGGCGATCAACTCCACTGCCCGCCGCAGCGTTTCCTCCGGCAGGCTGTAGGGCAGTCGGAGACGGTCGTCGAACTCCCCTTCCACCGCGAATCTCCCGGAGGAAGCCAGCCGCACGCCTCGTTGTTCGGCGGCCACGGCCAGCCGTCCGGCTCGGCGGGAGCCGATGTGGCACCACAGCGAGAGCCCACCGCCCGGCGGAGTGAATGTCCACTGTGGGCGAAGCTCGCGCAGCGCCGCCACCAACCGGTCCCGCTGGTGCAGCAGTCTCGTGCGCTGCCGATCCAGTACGCGATCGGCGTCGTCCAGCAACTCGCTCAGCACCAGCTGCTCGAAAACGGGGCTGCCGAGGTCGATCGCGGCACGACCGACGACGATGCGCTGCACGAACTCGTGCGGCGCACGGATCCAGCCGAGCCGCAGACCTCCCCAGAACGACTTGCTCGCCGAGCCCACCGTCACCGTCTGCGACTCGGCGAAGGCAGCCACGGGAGGTGGAAGCGGCTCCCCGGAGAGATTGATGTCGACCAGCGTCTCGTCCACCACGACGGTCGTGCGGTGACGCCGCAGCGCGTGGCCCAGCCGTTCCCGCTCGGCCGCGGTCATCAGCGCGCCGGTGGGATTCTGGAAGTCGGGAATCAGATACGCCAGCCGCGGCGCCGCCTGTGCCAGGGTCGCCTCCAGCAGTTCCGGATCCCACCCGCCGTCGACCAGGGGCACCGGCAGCGGTCGCGCGTGTACGCCGCGGACGGCTTCCAGCGCGTTCGGGTAGGTGGGATGTTCCAGCAGCACCCGCTGCCCGGGAGTGAGCACCGTGCGCAGCACGAGGGCGAAGGCGTGCTGCGCGCCGTTGGTGATCAGTATCTGTTCGGGGTCGGTGGGCAGGCCGCGCTCGGCGAAGCGCCGCGCGATCCGCTCGCGCAGCTCCGGCAGGCCCTGCGTCTGATAGCCGTGCCCGTGGAACCGCGTGGCGAACCGCTCGCTCGCCCGTTCGAACGCCTCGTACACCTCGGAGGACGCGGCGGGAGTGGCTTGGGCGAAGTTGATGCTCTCGCCGCGTTCCGACGGGTACCAACCACCCGACTCGGCGGTGCCGCCGGCCGTGGCCGGCAACCCGATCCAGGAGCCCGCTCCCCGTCTGCTCCGCACGAACCCCTGCTCCCGGAGCCGGTCGAGCGCAGCGGTCACCAGATTGCGACTGGCGCCGAGCCGGTCGGCCAGTTCACGTTCGGCGGGTAGTCGCGTACCGGGCGGCAGTTGCCCCTCCAGCACCAGCTGGCGCAGTGCCGAGTACAGCGCGTCGGCGCTGGGACGGTCGCCCCGCGACCAGTTGCCCAACAACCGCGCCAGAGCATTGACTCCCGTTCTTCCCGCTTCCGAAATCGTCACGGGTACCAATATTCCACTATTGGCCCTGTCTATAACAGACCAAAACCGAATATCAATCGGATATGCCTCGAAGAACCGCGACAGTGGACCTCGAACCGATACCGGTGACACACCGCCCCGGCACCCGACTGCTACGGCTGTTCACCGGACTCGCCTGCTACGGCACGAGCATGGCGATGATGGTGCGCGCGGAACTCGGACTCGCGCCGTGGGACGTGCTGCACGACGGCCTGGTGGAACGCACCGGCCTAGGCTTCGGCACCGTGACCGCGATCACCGGCGCCCTGGTGCTGCTGTGCTGGATACCGCTGCGCCAGCGGCCCGGCATCGGCACCGTCGCCAACGTGTTCATGGTGGCGCTCTCGGTGAGCATCGCGCTGCACCTCATCCCACCGGTCGATAACCTGCCGCTCCGGGTGGCGCTGCTGCTCGGTGGCGTGCTGTGCAACGGTCTCGCCACCGCGGTCTACGTCGGGGCCCGGCTCGGTCCCGGCCCCCGCGACGGGCTGATGACCGGCCTGCACGGCACGACGGGGCTCTCGCTGCGCGCCGTCCGCACCTGCGTCGAGCTGTCGGTACTGCTGACGGGCTGGCTGCTGGGCGGCTCGGTGGGGTTCGGAACGGCGCTCTACGCGCTGGCGATCGGCCCGACGGCACAACTCGCGATGCCCGTTGTGGCGGTGCGGACCCCGAACGCAGGATAATCCGGACATGCCCACTGTCGAGGTAGCCGAACAGGCGGGAACCGAACCCAGTGAGGACGTGGTGCTCACCCTGCCGAACGCGGTGGCGGTGCTGGACGGCGCCACCTCGCTGCGCCCCACCGAGCGCACCGGCGGCTGGTACGCCGCCGAGCTCGCCACGGCGCTGCGCCACCGCCTCGGCCCGAGCACCGTCCCCGATCCGGGCTCCCACCCCGATTCCGGAGCCGCCCCGGACCTGGCCGACTCGCTGGCGTCGGCGATCGACGAGGTGAGCACGGCCCACGGGCTGCTCCCGGGGAACTCCCCCTCCACCACGGTGTCGATCCTGCGGTGGGACGAGCGAACCGTGGAGGCACTCGTGCTGGCCGACAGCCCGGTAGTGGTGTTCACGGATTCGGGGACCGACGCGGTGACCGACGACCGGCTGCACGCCCTGCGCACCACCGGCGAGGGTGACTACCGGCAGCGACTGCGCGGGGGTGGCGGCTTCGACGAGCGGCACCACGACGAGCTGCGCGCCGCGGTGGACGCGACCGGCCGTTGGCGCAACGTCGAGGGCGGCTTCTGGGTGGCCGAGGCCGATCCGTCCGCCGCGCACCGTGCGATCCGGCGGAGTTGGCCCAGGTCGGAGGTCCGCTCGGCGCTGCTGGCCAGCGACGGCGTCTCCTGCGGTGTCGAACAGTACGACAGCTACCGCGACTGGCGGGAACTGCTCGCACACGCCCGCGCGGAATCGGCGCGGGCGGTGCTGGAGCGAGTCCGTGCGGCCGAACACGCCGATCCGGACGGCAGTCGTTGGCCACGCCCCAAGCGACACGACGACCAGGCACTCGCCGTCGTGGAGTTCACGTCGGACGATTGAGAGCACTGGACCGCTCGTTCCCGCGGAGGTGTCCGGCATGGTGCTGGCAGACAGCGTCATCTACGTGAACGGCAGATCGCGGCAGCGCTGCGGGACGATCGAGCAGACGCTGCACGAACTGCGGCGCGGCTCCGACTCCGACTCCGACCACACGTTCGGGTGGATCGATCTGTCCAGTCCGGACGGGAACGAGCTGGCGACGCTGGGAACCGAGTTCGAGCTGCACCACCTGGCGCTGGAGGACGCCACGGTCGCGCACCAGCGGCCGAAGCTCGACCGCTACGGCGAGACGCTGTTCATGGTGCTGCGTTCCGCGCTGTACGAGGAGGCGACCGAGAACGTGGCGCTCGGCGAGGTGCACGCGTTCATCGGCACGGACTTCGTCATCACCTCGCGGCGGAGTGACCGGCCCGACCTCGACGCGGTGCGAGAACGGTTGGAGAACCAGCCGGAGCTGCTGGCGCACGGCCCGCCCGCCGTGCTCTACGCCCTCGTGGACCGGGTGGTGGACGACTTCCTGCCGGTGGAGCGTGAGTTGCAGAACGACCTGGACGAGATCGAGACCGAGGTGTTCGGCGGCGAGTCCACAGTGTCCAAACGGATCTACCGACTCTCCCGCGAGGTGATCGAGTTCCAGCGGGCGACCGGCCCGCTCATGGAAGTGCTGGACGGCATGGAGCAGACGTTCCACGAGTTGCGCGACGGCGTGGAGCTGAACCGCCACCTGCGGGACGTCCGGGACCACGCGGCGGACGTGGCGGAGCGCGTCGAGTCGCACCGGCAACTGCTGGCGAACATCCTGCTGGTGAACTCCTCGCTGCACTCGCAGCGCCAGAACGAGCAGGCCACCAGGCTCACCGAGACGAGCCTGCGGCAGAACGAGCAAGTGAAGCGCATCTCCTCGTGGGCGGCGATCCTGTTCACTCCCACGCTGGTGGGAACGGTCTACGGCATGAACTTCACGCACATGCCGGAGCTGGACTGGCCGTCGGGATACCCGCTGTCGCTGCTGCTGATGCTGCTGGTGGCGGTAACGCTGTACGCGGTGTTTCGGAGACGCGACTGGTTGTGACCAACCGAATCCGCCCCAAAAAAGATCTCTTCCCCTAGAGACATCCGCGGCACTGTTTAGTAACCTGGGCGACGTCCACCTGACCCCCAGGGGTGGACTTGGCGCCCCCGCACTCCCGGTGACCCCCAGGCCGGTTGAGAGCGGGGGCGCACCTTTCGGTCGTGTGTCACCTTTCCGGCTGACTCGTGCCGTGAGCTCCCGATTCGCCGAGTGCGACCGGACGGCTCGTGCGATGCTCCGATTCGAGGGGCCGCCACGCCTCGGGGCAGGGGTCGAACGGTGGCACGGCAGCCCGCACCGGAGCCCGTTCATTGCTCCGTTCGGGTGAAAAAGCGGAACCAAACCCGAGACCTAATCGTCAGTAATAAAAGCCGGAGGTTTTTCACACGGAGGCACGCCATGAACCTGCACGCCCGTATCGAGCTGTACGGCGGTCCTGAAGACGGCCGCGAGATCACGCTTCCCGTCAGCGGCGAGGGTGAGCCGCTGTCCCCGCTCCCCGTACCGCGTGCCTCGGAGGAGAACGAAGGCGTCGCCTGGTACGAGCGGGACCAGCACATGGGGCGGGGATTCTGGGTATACAAGTACTCCGACTCGCAGTCGGCGGAGCATCCCCAGGCGGGCTGACCGGGTTACACCGGCCGGGTGCCGAGAACGCTCGCCGCAGGGGACACCCGTTCGCGAGCCGTAGGCCGCGACGTGGCGCCGCGTCGGACAACGGCGTCGGGCAGCGGTGTCGAACCTGTCTTCGCGGCCGACCGGGCGGAGATCAACGATTAGCGCACCGCCTACGGTCTGAACACCTGGGCCGACGAGCGTGGTGGCCGTTCCCACGCACTGGTCAGCGGGAACGGACGCACCGGGATCGCGCTGCTGGAACTGACTCTCCATCCAGAGGGGACGGTTGGCTACCGGAAGGCCCGTTCCGTGCGGCTGCCGTCGACCTTCCGGCTGCCGGACGGCTCCTCGTGGTCGCCGTGCGGTGACGCCGGGGAACTGCCACAGGTGGAGGGCACGGTCGTGAACCCGGCCGACGGAAGGCGCTACGCGCGCCGGGAAACGGTCGGACCGCGGCGCATGCGCGCCGATCCGCGAGGCGCGACCTCGAACGGTGAGGATCGCGGTTCACCGATGGGCCGTCGTCAGCGCGCGAGTACGTCGGTCAGCTCGTAGCGCAGGGTCCTGGTACGCAGCAGGACCGTCCCCTGCCGGACGAACGGGCGCAGCACCGCAGGCACCGATGTATCGGTCATGATGCCCACCTTTCGAGCGGGAAAGCGGCTCGTCGCCCAGTCTCACGCGCGACCGGCAGCGCGGCCACCGTACGCACGATGGCAGGATCCTGGCGCATCCAGGCAGTCCTGCCACTTGGTTCCGTCTCGTCGCTTCGAAAGCATGGGGACATGAGCGAGACGCACGGTGGAACCACCGAGACCCGGCACATCGGGATCCTGCTGTTCGACGGGATGGAGGAGCTCGACGCGGTCGGCCCATGGGAGGTCTTCGCGTGGTGGACCAGGCACTTTCCCGAGGACGGTTACGCCGTGACCACGTTCTCGCACGACGGTGCGGCGGTGAACTGCGAGAAGGGACTCGTCGTCGAGGCGCACCACAGCATGACCACGGTGCCCGAGCTGGAGGTTCTGCTGCACCCCGGCGGCGACGGCACACAGCGGCTGAGCGGCGATGCGGGGCATCTGCGGTGGCTGCGCGAGCAACGCGAGCGGGTGTCGCTGCTGACGAGCGTGTGCACCGGTTCACTGGTTCTCGCCGCGGGCGGTCTGCTGCGGGGGCGGGCGGCCACCAGCAACCGCTCCGCGCTCGAACGGCTGAGCGACCTGGAGCCGACCGTCGCGGTGCACGGCGGGGTGCCGTACGTCGACGACGGCGATGTGGTCACCTCCGCCGGTATCGCGGCGGGCATCGAGATGGCGCTGCACCTCGTCGGACGCCTCGCGGGTGTCGAGCGGGCGCGCCAGGTCCGCGAGGGCATCGAGTACGCCCCGACACCGGGCGGCTGACGCACCGGCTGAATCCCGACAGCCGCAGGCACCGGGGCTCGTGGAAGGAGGACTCCCGGATCGTGCGGACGTAGCCCAGCTCCGCCGGCGCGGGGAGGTACGCCCGCTCGCCCCGTGGGTCGGCCACGGTGAGGTCGATGTCGATGACGTCCTTCGCCGCGAGCCTCACCGCCGTGGAGCCGACGTGCTCGATGCCGAGCGATGCCTCGCCGAGAGCCCTGGCGATATCGGCGGCGCTTCCACCTCGATCTCCGACGCCGAGCCGGGCATTTCACTACACTGCGGGCAACCACGACAACCAGCCGTGTCGCGACGCACCCTCGAATCCGGTCTCGAACGATTCCACCACTCGAAACGACTGTCGGAGACAGCGACGGTTCCGTAGTCCTCCGTGATGAGCGGCAGCGCAGAGTTGGCCGAGGAGCCCTGTATGACCACACCAGACACCACGATCACCGTCGGCAGCCCGGAGTTCCTCGCCGACCCGCACGCGCACTACGCGTGGCTGCGCACGAACGCCCCGGTCCACAGAGGACGGATGGCCTACATGGGCGAACAGGACGTGTGGCTGGTCTCCCGCTACGAGGATTGCCGTCTGCTGCTGGCCGATGACCGGTTCCTGCGGTCCCCGGGAGAGCAGGGCCCGGCGATGCTCGCGGGGTTTCCGGACTCGGTCCGCGAACCGATACGGCTGATGACGACCAGCAACATGATCCTGATGGACGACCCGGGGCATCGACGCCTGCGCAAGCTGGTTGCCAAACCCTTCACCCCGCGAGCGATCGACCGAATCAGCGGGCGAGTCGACGAGCTGTCGCACGGGCTGCTCGACGAGCTGGAACCCCTTGGCCGAGTCGAGCTGCGCGAACGGTTCGCGCTGCCCGTCCCCGCTACGGTGATCAACGAGATGGTCGGAGTGCCGCACGCCGACCGGGAGCGTTTCGGCCGGGGGATGAATGCCCTAGTGACGGGCATGGCGCGGCTTGGCCAGGAGAGCTGGGCCCGGGAGATGAACGCCCTGACCGAGCTCGTGCGCGAGCTGATCGAGCACAAGCGATCCGAACCCGGCGAGGACATCCTGACCGGTCTGATCCAGGCCGAGGAGGACGGGGATCGCCTCTCCGAGGACGAACTGGTCGCGATGGTCTTTCTGCTGGTCACCGCGGGTTACGAGACCACGTACAACCTGATCACCAACGCGGTGCTCACGCTGTTGGATCACCCCGACCAGCTCGCGCGGCTGCGCGCCGCACCTGACGACGAAGCGCTGTGGCGGAGCGCCGTGGAGGAACTCGTGCGCTACGGCGGGCCGATCGGCGGAACCAAACCATCCACCACCGTCGAGGACGTCACCTGGCACGACACGACGATCCCGGCCGGTGCGACGGTGATTCCCGTGTTGGCCGCGGCCAACCGGGATCCCGCCGCGTTCGACGACCCGGACACCTTCGACATCGACCGCCGCCCCAACGCCCACCTCGGATTCGGCCACGGAGTGCACTTCTGCCTCGGCGCCAACCTGGCCCGCATGGAAACCCGCGTCGCACTGCGAGCCCTCGTCCGACGCAACCCGAACCTCCGGCTGGCAGTCGACCGCTCCGAACTCGCGCTCGAACCGATGCCGTTCTGGACCCGCTATGAGGAGCTGCCCGTTCACCTCGGCTGATACTCGGAAACAGCGACTGGCACGGACTCCACTACCGGCGCGGTGCGGTAGCGGGCACGACGTCGACGCGCTACGCCTCGATACCCCGGTAGGTGCCGAATGTCCACAGGTTGCCCTCCGGGTCCCGCACCGTGAGCGCGTACGAACCGGCTCCCGATCCGAACTCGGTGTGGTGCGGCGCCTCGACGACGTCGCCCCCTGCCGCCTTCACTCGGGAGTGGACGGCGTCCACCTCCTCGGTGACGATGTAGACAGCGCTGCTCCCGGCTCGCATCCGGCCGTGCACGCCGTCGGTGTGCTTCGTCGACCCGAAGACCAGCGCACCACCGCCGGGCCGACGCAGCTCGGCGTGCACGATGTCGCCCTCGTCGTCCGGCACCGCGAGCACCTCGTGGAAGCCCAGGACATCGACGAGGAAGCGCAGCGCGGCGCGCGTGTCGTCGTAGTGCAGGATCGGCCAGACCGAGGACGCCGAGCTGTCAGTCATGGCCCCAACATAGCGGTGTCTCCTGGACGGAAGCACGAGAACGGCCCCCACCGTTTCCGGTGGGGGCCGTTCTGGCTGGTCGTTCCGCGTGGCCAGGGGCGGGGTCGAACCGCCGACCTTCCGCTTTTCAGGCGGACGCTCGTACCAACTGAGCTACCTGGCCGTGCAACCCGGCTCATGGCCGATCGTGCTGGCGACCCAGACGGGACTCGAACCCGCGACCTCCGCCGTGACAGGGCGGCGCGCTAACCAACTGCGCCACTGGGCCATGTGTTGTTGTCACCGGACGAGTCCGGTGGTACCCCCAACGGGATTCGAACCCGCGTTACCGCCTTGAAAGGGCGGCGTCCTAGGCCTCTAGACGATGGGGGCTTGGTCGACCAGATGCCTGCTCGGCCTTGCCTCCAACCGGCTTTCCGTTGTCGGATGCCCCGTTGGGAACGATTAAAAGCTTACGTCATGCCTTCGGGGAGTTGTAAACGGGGGGTCCCCTATCGACACAAACCCTCCCCACGCGGCCGAGCGAACCCGGCCACCCACACCGACGTTACACCGCTGAGCTGCTGCTTCGATCGACGAAGCCACGACGTCCGACACGCCGGGGCCACCCCGCGCCAGTGCCGAACACCCCCATCGAGCCCCCGATCACCCGCCCGATGCGATTTTGTGACGCCGGTCTCAACATCGACCGGAAATCGGACGTGCCGCTCCGCCGGGGAGCCCGAAAGGCTCAGCGAGCCTTCCGGTTGCTCAACCACTCGGGACTGGCGACCCCCTGCAAGGTGATCCGCCAGGTCTCCTCCATCCGCACGGCAGTCCCCGGCCCCGCCCCGGAACCGAGCACCCGCGCACCGACCAACCCGGCGTAGGCGACGCGGGCGACCGCCTCCGGATCCACTCCGGGCCGCAGCATCCCGCCCGCCGAGGCCCTGCGGAGCAGATCGAGCAGCAGAGCTTCCCAGTCCGGCTCGGAATCGATGTGCTCGCCCTTGGCGATCCGGTGCCGAGCGAGCCCCGTCCCGGCGCGGAGCACGACGTCGCGCTCGAGCAGCCGCGCCGCCTCGTTGAGCATCCCCACCGCGATCGACAGCGGGTCGAGCTCGCGCCGCAGCCAGTCGCCACGCACTCTGGGCCAGCGCCGCGCCTGCGATTCGACGAGCGCCAGGGCCAGCTCCTCCTTGGAGGCGAAGTGGAAGTAGAACGCCCCCTTGGTGATTCCGCCGCGACGCAGGATCGCGCTCAACGGGGTGGCGTCATAACCCGTTCTGTCGAACTCCTCGGCTGCCGCGACCACGATCGCGTGACGAGTCAGTTGGGCACGACGTTGCTGAGGCATGTGTACGCGGCTCCAACGGGTGCCGGCGGACGAACAGTCAGCACGCTCAGTAACAGAGCGAACAGCTGCCACCCACGAACGGATGATCAACTTTGCGAGTTGAAGTTACCGCGCGTGGGCAAATTTCATCCCATCGGCCCAACCCGCACCGAACCCGATGGCCGACCGAACGACAGGGGAGACCTGGTGAACACCCAAAAGAGACTCGCGGGTAGGTTTTCGGTGTGGCCGCACGGCCGCCCGCCGATGCCCCGCGAGACGCTCCACCGGGGGGTGTGCGTCTCGCGGGGCCGGATTCACCAGAGCCCGGGGCACGTTCGGCGAAATCCCGGGGAGAGAGCGGCGTGACCCCCGCGCGCCAGGACGCGCGGTCCTCACCGGAACGAGCAGCGCGTTCCGGTCGTGTCCGAGTGGATCAGCGCGGTGGTCAGTCCTCCCGCGCGGAGTCCTCGTTGTCGTCGGTGAGTCCGAGCATCGCCAGCAGCATCCGGCAGTCCTCGTGATCCCGCGCGCCACGTGCGACCGCGAGACGCGCCCGGTGCAGCTGCTCGGGAGAGAGCCCGCCGGTGTCTCCGTCGCGCTGCGCCGGAACCGCGGCGGCCGCGGACCTGGGGGAAGCTCTGTCCTGCAACGCCAGGAACTTGCGTACGTCGAGTGACCCGTCCATAACCCCTCCCCGACTAGGGTGTCGCCGCAGGTTATCCACCCATCGGCTTCAAACATAGCCCCCTGCGGAGTGATTCGCGAACACGAAGAGTGTTTGCTATACAACCGAGGGGGAAACACATCCGGCACAACTCCGAACGCGCCCACCGGATTCCCGATCGCGGACAGCGGCAACCCGAAACCGGACAACAGTGACCCGGCTCATCCCCGAGCACTTACCCCCCTGGGGTATTTTCGGGGTCGAGGACAACGACACTCGCCACGAAGGAGCCGCGATGTCCACGCAAACCTTCAAGGTCGCCGGAATGACCTGCCAGCACTGCGTCGCCTCGGTCCAGGAGGAACTGGGGGAGCTGCCCGAGGTGACGAACGTCGAGGTCTCCCTGGACAGCGGGGACGTGACCGTCACCTCGGAAAGCGGGATCAGCAAGGAAGCCGCCGACGCCGCCGTGCAGGAGGCCGGCTACACCGTGGCCGAGTGGTCCCGGACCTAACGGACAAAAACGAAAAACCCTCGCGACACTCCCCAACGGGCACCTCGGCGTGCCACAATCGAATCGCTGACACACCCCCGGTCAGCAGCTGTGGAGATCGGCATTGCGTTGGCCCCCGCGCTCTTCCCCCGACGCGGGGGCCGACTCTTGGAATCCCTCCCCGGAGTCCGTCGCTGTGTTCGTTCGTCCCGCCGAGAACCGGCCCCACGAAAAAGCCACCGCGGCATCACGAACTCCCCACCGGCCTCACGACGGGGCCCGTCGCTCCCCGATCGGCTTCGCCACGCCGTGATCGCCCCCACATCCGCCGTCACTGCGGTGTGGAACCGTTATCGTGTCCGGGTGGTGCTAGGACGGGCGAAGAGCGGACGCAGGCAACGTACCGACGACGCGGAACAGCGGTCGGCCGAGTCGGACCAGGAGCTGGACTCCTACCTGGCGGCGCTCTCACCGGACGCGGATCCGGAGACGACCGGGACCGGACGCAGCTTCGGCGGCTCCGAGGTCCATCAGCTGCGGCTGCCGCTGATGGCCAACGAACGGCTCAAGGAGCTGGCGGCCGAGCAGGGCACGTCGCCGAGCGCGCTGGCGCGGGACTGGGTGCTGCAACACCTGCAGGAGATCCCGGAGGAACCGCCGCGGCCCGCGGAATCACCGCGGCCGGAGTGGCCGAGCGGCGAGGAGCAGCGGCCCGCGCACGCCCGCCCCGAGGAGGAGACCGACGACGTGCGGGACCCGGGACTCTACGGGGGTGAGCTGTACGGCGACGAGTACGGCGACGAGGGCTTTCCCACCGAGTTCCAGGACGGCCCGCCCACGCCGGACGAGTACCCCACCACGGCCTTCTCCGAAGGCCCGAAGCACGGTGGCGGGGACGGCAACACCTCGGAAACCGAGACCGAGATCACCATCCCGCACGGGCAGTACCGCTACTACTGAGTTCCGGACGGCAACCCCCGACAGCCGCTGCCGACCCCGGACGCGAGCCGCCGTCCGGTCCCGCACGTCAGGTTCCGAACCGGCAGCGGGGACCGCTGCGGGGGTTTTCGGCCGAGGCTTCCGGCACCGCGTGGACCCGTAAGGCTGTGAGCCCCCCTCGATCACGAGCGAAGCAGACACACTTCACCCGGGACCGAAGGGGAAGTGAGCTCGACTTCCGTATACCGGAGTTGTGACTTCGGAGCTCACCCCGCGCGGGTTGTTACACCCGTGCCGAGCCGGGGGTTACAGCGAGACCGCGATGGTGGGCGTGATCGCTGAGCATGAGCGCCAGGGCCTACGACCGACAGAGCCGGGTTCGCCTAGATTCTGCGTTGCCTGACGCGCGGAATTCACCCGCTCTGACCGGGGATCGGACGGCTGTGAACCGCAGCCGGGACTTGTCACCCGACCCGTGACCTGCCCGGAACGGACACGGCGGGGAGCGTATTCCGTGCTACACTCGGCACTGCTTTATATTTCTTGGTCGCACTTGAAATATAGCACGGTTGACCCCCGGTGATCCGGGGGTCTTCTCGTAGAAACAGCTGGTCACACCTTCGAGTGAGTCAATCGGCGATCCGCGACGATCCCGGCGAGCAGCGCGTACCCACTGACATTTTCCCGCCGTGCTGACCGGGCCTTTCCGGTACTGGACACGTCGAATCCACGTCTCCGCACGACCGCCCGCGGGCTCTCCCGCGCCGTGCTCTCGCGAGGACGGCCCGAGCAGTGAAACCAGCAAGGGCCACTGCGTGGAAATCAGCTGATCACTCCAGCTCCCATTCCATTTCTTCATTGACTTTGTTGAAGTAGTGAGCCGTGTGCGCCCCCAACCCACTCAGGATCAGCATGGGGTGGAAAACTCCCAGTCGGCAGCCCGTGACGAGCGCGGGAACGAACCGCTCCGCGATGGCCGTGACGTCGTCTTCCGGAGCACCGAGGACGACTTTCTCCAACGCTTCGAAGACCTTCGCCCGGCTCGATCGGTCGATCTCGCGGAAGTCGCGGACGAACTCGGCGGCCATGTTCTCGACCCGGTGCTGCAGGTCGTATCCGGGTTCGGCGCTCCTCGTTTCCGTTGACGTGCCCAGCAGTCGGTCGTCGGCGTTCGCCAGGCGATCGCAGGATTCCCGCAGCAGCGCCACGGCGGCACCCGCGGGTTGTGGTTCGGGAGGATCCCGGAACGTCATCCAGTAGGGGACCGCCGCTCTCGTTCGCGTGTTCCAGAGCTTGATGTAGTGCCGCGACTCCTCGCCGAGCTCGTGCCAGACGGCCGCCAGGTCGAAGTCACGGTGATCGTAGGCACTGACAAGGGCTTCGAGGAATCCGGTGGCCACAGCGTTCTGCTCGTGCTCGGTGCCGGAAACGAGCACCTCCTCCAGGCATCCGAGCAACCGCTCCCGCTGCCAGGCGCTCATCCGGTCCACCCGAGTGGCGAACGAGGACCCCAACGCGGCCAGCCGCAACAGCACCGGGTAGTCGTCCCCCGCCTCGGCCTCCTCCGAATCACCATCCGCTTCATCCGCGTGCCAGTCCTCCACGGCCGCCCTGTCCGCGGCGGCCAGCTCGGGACTGATACCGGGCAGTTCGGCCCACAGCCGCGAAATCAATATCACATTCCTTCCAACGCTTTCCTCAAATCGCTGATGACTCGCCGCGCGGCATCCCGGTCACTGTTCACCGTTCGAGGATTATCTCCAATTCAATTCAGAAATGATCTTATCACATTTCGAACCTTTTTCGGCATGATGTTTTCCGGTACGCGCACTCCACAAATAATGGGCCGCGATGCGAGATTCGGTCGCGCGACGCGCGGATTCGGTGCGCGACCGCATGCGAGTCGCCACGGATAGCCGTCGAGTTCGGGAACGCATGGCGCGGTGCCGGCCGCCACAGTGTCGCATCGTAATAACGGCGACGCCGGAATGGCTCGCGGCCAACGTAACCACCGGCCTCCAACAGCTGAATCCAAAAACCCGTCGGCGACGAAAAGCACTTTCGCACGTGGCTGTGGGGTGTAGGGTCGCCTCGTGGCGGCTGGTGCGACAGGCGACGGCAGCGGCCGTGATCGTAGGATCGACCCGAGTCCACTGTTCCGGGGAAGGTGCGGTTGCGTCAGCTGACCTATTTCGTGGCAGCAACGATCGACGGGTTCATCGCCGGCCCGGACGGGTCGGATCCGTCGGGCCCGGACGGTTTCTTCGTGGCCGAGGGCGGCCACATGGAGGCGATCTTCGCCGACTACCCGGACATCATCCCGGCGCCGGTACGCACCGCCCTGAACACGCATCCCGCGAACAAGGTGTTCGACACCGTCGTCGAAGGCCGCGGCTCCTACGAGGTAGGGCTGCGAGCAGGAGTCACGAATGCCTATCCGCACCTGCGGCACTACGTCTTCTCCCGCACCATAACCCAGGCTCCCGACCCGGGCGTGGAGATCGTCTCGACCGATCCGGTCGAGACGGTCCGCGAACTCAAACGCGAGGACGGGAAGAGGATCTGGCTGTGCGGTGGAGCGCGACTCGCCGCCACCCTGCGTTCGGAAATCGACGAACTGATCGTGAAGCTCCACCCCGTGGTGGCCGGGGCGGGGATTCCCCTGTTCGACGGTGAGTTCTCCCCGCAGCGATTCACGCTGTCGGAAACGCAGCGCTACGACAGCGGCGTGCTGCACCTGACGTATCGGAAACGATAGGCCGACCGGGTTCGGATGACCTGTTCAGTGTCCTCAGCGGTCTCCGGCAGTCGCGGGAGCGGACAGGACTCGAAGACCGAAAGCTCGGCGGCCCGGAATCGTTCTTTCGGGACATATGCCCTCCGGCTGCCGGACGGCGAAAATCCCCCGAGTGCGCTTCCGTGGAGAGGCGTGGGGAATGTAGCGGCACCATCCTGGCAGATTCCGGCAGGGCGGGGCCACGCGCTGGCGGAGGTTCCTGTTCCGCCGCCTCGGAGCTCACCGCCTCGGAGCTCACCGCGCCGGTCCTGGCGACCGCCCGGCCTCACTCGGCGGGCAGCCCGAGCTCCCGCGCGATCAGCATCCGCTGCACCTCGCTGGTTCCCTCACCGATCTCCAGAATCTTGGCGTCCCGGTAGAACCGGCCGACCGGGCTCTCGTTCATGAAGCCGTACCCGCCGAAGATCTGGGTGGCGTCGCGGGAGTTGTCCATCGCCGCGTTGGACGAGGCGAGCTTCGCGATCGCCGCCTGCTTCTGGTACGGCTCGCCGCGCAGCATCCGGGCGGCGGCGTCGTAGTAGGCCAGCCTGGCGGTGTGGGTGCGCAGCTCCATGTCGGCGAGCTTGAACTGGATCGCCTGGTTCTCACCGATCCTGCGGCCGAAGGCGCTGCGCTCCTCGACGTAGCGCAAGCACTCGTCCACGCAGCCCTGCGCCAGCCCCACGCCGAGCGCGGCGATGGCGACGCGCCCCTCGGTCAGCGTGGCCAGGAACTGCGCGTAGCCGCGACCGCGCTCCCCCAGCAGGTTCTCCGCCGGGACCCGGCAGTCGTCGAACGCGAGCTCGTGGGTGTCCGAGGCGTTCCAGCCCACTTTGGAGTACTTGGGCGCCACGGTCAGTCCCGGCGTTCCGGCGGGGACGATGATGGTGGAGATCTCGTTGCGGCCGTCGGGTTTGGTGCCGGTGACGGCGGTGACGGTGATGAGTCCGGTTATGTCGGTGCCCGAGTTGGTGATGAACGCCTTGGAGCCGTTGATCACCCATTCCGACCCCCGCAGCTCGGCGGTGGTGCGGGTGGCCCCCGCGTCGGAACCGCCACCCGGTTCGGTGAGCCCGAACGCGCCGAGGATCTCGCCGGAGGCCAGCCTGGGCAGCCATCGCTCCCGCTGCCGCTGGTCGCCGAACCGGTAGATCGGCATCACCCCGAGCGAGACCCCGGCTTCCAGGGTCACCGCCACCGAGGAGTCCACGCGGGCCAGTTCCTCCAGCACGACGCACAGCGCGAGGTAGTCGCCGCCCATGCCGCCGTACTCCTCGGGCACGGGCAGCCCGAACAGCCCCATCTGCCCCATACCGGCCACGATGGAGTAGGGGAACTCCTCGCGTTCGTAGTGCTCACCGATGACCGGTGCCACTTCCTTCTGGGCGAAGGAACGCGCGGCCAGCCGCAGCTGTTCGTGCTCGTCGTTGAGTCGATAGTCCACCATGCCGACCTCCTGGGGGGCGGGACACGGCAGGTAGTGCCGTGTCGATTCGACTCGCGGGGGAGGATCACTCCCCGCGCGAGGTGTCCTCGTCCGCGGTCACCACCGCGAGCGACTGTTCCAGATCGACGGTCTGTCCGGCCGTGACGCGCACCTCGGTGACGGTGCCGTCGACCGGGGAAACGACGGTGTGCTCCATCTTCATCGCCTCGACCACGAACAGCGGCTGTCCGCTCGTCACCCGCTGCTCCGGCTCGACGTTGCTGACCAGTACGGTTCCCGGCATCGGGCTGACCACCGCGCCGTCGGAGGCGCCGGTGTCGCGGGCCGCGTCGGCCAGCAGGGTGTGCTCGGTCAGCGCCCAGTAGGCACCGCCGGCGGCCAGGTGCACGGTGTCCTCGTGCACCACGTGGTCGTAGCGGCGGGTTCGGTCGTCCAGCGTGACCGTGAGGACCCGCCCGTTGCGGTCGGCGCGCAGTCGGTGGCGGGTCGAGAGTTCCCCGCCGGGGTCGACCACCGCCTCGGCCGCGTCGGAACCGCCCCGGAGCCACACCGTGGTGCGGTCACCGTCCACCGCGAACCGCCAGTTCATCCACCCCGGCCCGCCGAGCCGCCAACCGGCCAGCGTGTCCCAGGGATCGCCGGACTCGGCAGCGGTCTCCTCGGCCAGCAGCAGCGCCGCGGCGGCGGCGATCAGCACGTCTTCCGGTGGGTGCTCGCGCGTCCCTTCGGTGCCGACGAGGTTCGCCAGCTCCCGGTCGACCAGCCCGGTGTCCAGCTCGCCGGAGCGCACCTCGGGCCGGTTCAGCAGGGCGCGCAGGAAGACCAGGTTGCTGACCGGCCCCAGCAGCGAGGTCCCGGCCAGCGCGCCGTCGAGTCGGCGCAGCGCCTCGGACCTGTTCGGTGCGTGGGCTATCACCTTGGCCAGCATCGGGTCGTAGTCGGAGCCGACCACGCTGCCCGTGGCGATGCCGGAGTCCACCCGGACACCGGTGCCGTCCGGTTCGCGGAGGTGCAGGATCTCGCCACCGGTGGGCAGGAAACCGCGTGCCGGGTCCTCGGCGTAGACGCGGGCCTCGACGGCGTGCCCGGTCATGCCCAGCTCGTGCTGCTCGTAGGGGAACGGCTCGCCCTCGGCGACGCGGACCTGCCACGCCACCAGGTCGATCCCCGCCCCGTCCTCGGCCGGTCGGGTTCCGGAGCGCTCGGGCAGCACGGTGACCAGTTCGGTGACCGGGTGCTCCACCTGCAGCCGGGTGTTCATCTCCATGAAGAAGAACTCGTCCGGGCGATCGGCCGAGACGATGAACTCAACCGTGCCCGCGCCCACGTATCCGACCGCTTTGGCGGCGTCCACGGCCGCGCCGCCGATGCGCGCTCTGGTCGCGGCGTCCAGCAGCGGGGAGGGGGCCTCCTCGATGATCTTCTGGTGGCGGCGCTGCAGGCTGCACTCCCGCTCGCCGAGGTGCACCACGTGGCCGTGGGAATCCCCCAGGATCTGCACCTCGATGTGGCGCGGGCGCGTCACGAACCGCTCCACGAACATGGTGTCGTCGCCGAAGGCTGCGCGGGACTCCCTGCGGGCGGCGGTGATGGCCTGGTCGAGCTCGTGCTCGTGGTGCACCAGCCGCATCCCCTTGCCGCCGCCCCCGGCCGATGGTTTGAACAGCACCGGCAGCCCGGTCTCCAGCGCCGCGCGGCGGAGCTCCTCGTCCGTGGCCCCTTCTTCGGCGCTGCCCGGCACCAGCGGAACACCGGCCTCGGCGACCGTGCGCTTGGCGCTGATCTTGTCGCCCATGGACTCGATGGCGCTCGCCGAGGGGCCGATGAACACCAGTCCCGCCTCGGCGCAGGCGGCGGCGAAGGCCGCGCTCTCGGACAGGAACCCGTAGCCGGGGTGAACGGCCTGGGCACCGCAGGAGACGGCGGCTTCGATGACGCGGTCGATGTTCAGATAGCTCTCTGCCGCCGCACGTGGGCCGATGCGCACGGCGGCGTCGGCCTCGGCGACGTGCCGGGCGGTGGTGTCGGCGTCGCTGTGGACCGCGACCGCGCGGATGCCCAGTTCGCGCAGGGTGCGGATGACGCGCACCGCGATCTCGCCCCGGTTGGCGACCAGCACGGTGTCGAAGCGCCGCACCCCCGACGAGTCGCTCTCCGACCGCCCGGGTCGTACCGGTGGGCTCGCTGTCTGCTGGTTCGTCGCCGGCTGCTGGTTCGTCGCTGCCTGTGGAGTCGCTGCCTGGGAATTCACTGCCCGCCGGGTTGGTGACGGCTGGTTGTCGGCCATGTCCTTGCCTCCGAGGGGCCACCGGGGTTCGGGTGGCCGTGGTCGTGTCGGCGGGATCTCCGCCGGTCGGCACGCCTTCCGGGTGGTCGCGGTCACATGCGGAACACGCCGTTGTCCACCTGCTCCAGCGGCGCGTTCGCCGCCACCGACAGCGAAAGCCCGAGCACGTCCCTGGTCTGCTTCGGGTCGATCACGCCGTCGTCCCACAGCCTGGCCGTGGAGTAGTAGGGGTGCCCCTGGTGCTCGTACTGCTCCCGCACCGGCTGCTTGAACTCCTCCTCGTCGGCCGCCGACCAGTGCTCGCCGCGTTCCTCGAACTGGTCGCGGCGAACGGTGGCCAGCACCGAGGCGGCCTGCTCGCCGCCCATCACCGAGATCCGGGCGTTCGGCCACATCCACAGGAACCGCGGGGAGTAGGCCCGGCCGCACATGGAATAGTTGCCCGCACCGAACGAACCCCCGATGACCACGGTCAGCTTGGGAACGCGGGCGCAGGCCACGGCGGTGACCATCTTGGCGCCGTGCTTGGCGATGCCACCGGCCTCGTACTCCTTGCCCACCATGAACCCGGAGATGTTCTGCAGGAAGACCAGCGGTATCCGGCGCCGGTCGCAGAGCTGCACGAAGTGGGCTCCCTTGAGTGCCGACTCGCCGAACAGGATGCCGTTGTTGGCCACGATCCCCACGGGGTGACCGTGGATCCGGGCGAAGCCGGTCACCAGCGTTGTGCCGTACTCGGCCTTGAACTCCGAGAACCTGCTGCCGTCGACCACGCGGGCGATGACCTCGCGAACGTCGTACGGGGTGCGGCTGTCGGTGGGCACCACGCCGTAGAGCTGCTCGGGATCGGCGGCGGGTGCCTCCACCTCGGCGACCCGCCACGGCCGCTCGGGCGCGGGCGGCAGGGTGCTGACGATGGAGCGCACCATGCGCAGCGCGTCGGCGTCGTCGGCCGCGAGGTGGTCGGTGACGCCGGAGGTCTGGGCGTGCAGCCTGCCGCCGCCGAGCTCCTCGGCGGTCACCTCGGCACCGGTCGCGGCCTTCACCAGCGGGGGACCGCCCAGGAAGATGGTTCCCTGCTCGCGGACGATCACGGCCTCGTCGCTCATGGCGGGAACGTAGGCGCCACCGGCGGTGCAGGAGCCGAGCACCGCAGCGATCTGGGGGATGCCGCGTGCGGACATGGTCGCCTGGTTGTAGAAGATCCGGCCGAAGTGCTCCCGGTCCGGGAAGACCTCGTCCTGCTTCGGCAGGAAGGCACCGCCGGAGTCGACGAGGTAGACGCAGGGCAGGTTGTTGTGCAGTGCCACTTCCTGAGCACGCAGGTGCTTCTTGACGGTGATCGGGTAGTAGGTACCGCCCTTGACCGTGGCGTCGTTGGCGACGATCACGCACTCCCGGCCGGATATCCTTCCGATGCCGGTGATGATTCCCGCCGCGGGGGCCTCGTCGTCGTAGAGCCCGTGGGCGGCCATCGGGGACAGCTCCAGCAACGGGGAACCGCGGTCCAGCAGCGTTTCCACCCGGTCGCGCGGCAGCAGTTTGCCGCGTTCGACGTGACGGCGCCTGGTCTTCTCCGGACCGCCCGCCCGGACCTGTTCGAGGCGGGTGTTGAGGTCAGCCACGAGTGCGGTGTGTTCCGAGGCGTAACGCTCGTAGGACTCGGCCGCGGGGTCCACGTTGGTGGACAGCACCGGTGCATCCATCTCGCTACCCGTACCTTCCGTTCGGGCGCGGCCGCGCCGGGAGAGGCCGATCGGCACCACCGGCACGACCAATGTAGTTAATGATCGTTAACGTAGCGATGTTAACGCTGACTAACCAGATTCGTCTAGTATCGGAGCCGATGACGAACGATGTCCCCGACGGAACCGGACGTGGCGGTGCCCCGTCCAGACGCGAACAGCTCCTGAGCGCGGCCGCGGAACTGTTCGCCAGATACGGGTTCCACGGGGTCGGCATAGACGACATCGGCGCGGCTGTAGGAATCTCCGGACCCGCGCTGTATCGGCACTTCCGGGGCAAGGACGCGATGCTCGGTGAGATGCTGACCGGCATCAGCGAACGGCTGCTCCACGGCGGACGGGCCAGAACGGTGAACACCCCCGACCCGAGCACCGCGCTCGAATCCCTGGTCGCCTGGCACGTGGAGTTCGCGCTGACGAACTCGGCACTGATCACGGTGCACCTGCGCGACCTGGACAGCCTCGCCGAGCCCGACCGCCACCGGGTCCGGGAGTTGCAGCGCGGCTACGTCGAGGTCTGGGTCGAGACCCTGCTGCAGTGCCGCCCCGACCTCTCCGAGCACACCGCGCGCGCCTCCGCCCACGCGGTGCTCGGGCTGATCAACTCCACCCCGCACAGCGCGCGACTCGACCCGACGAGGATGTCGGAGCTGCTGCACCGGATGGCGATGAACGCGCTGCTGGTCGACCGGCGGGGCGGAGACGAAGCCGACGGGGCGTGACGGTGGCGCTCCGGGCTCCGGTCGACCGGCTCCCGGTTGGCCGGAACCCAGTTGACCGGGAGCCGGTTGGCCGGATCCCGAGGGACCCGGAACCCGAGGGACCCGGAACCCGAGGGACCCGGAACCCGAGGGACCCGGCCTCGGGGATCGGACTTCGGGAGACCGGATCTCAGGAAACCGGGGTGCCGTCCACCGTGGTCGTCACACCCTCCGCCAGGAAGCAGTACCGTCCCGCTATCCCGGCCGACTCCGGCAGCGGGTCCTCGTAGCGGAACACCGCGTCCGGCAGGTCCAGGCCCTCGCCACGCACCGAACGATAAGTGGCGGTCCCCTTGTAGGGGCAGACCGTGGTCGTGGCGCTGGTCTCCAGCAGCTCGGTGCGCACGTCCTCGGCGGGCAGGTAGAACCGGTTGGGCAGTCCCGTCTCGGACAGCAGCTTGGCCCGGCCGCTCTCGGCCAGCACCACACCGCCACTGCTCACCCGGACGTGACGTGCGGTCTCCCGGACGTCCACCCGGTGGTAGGGATCGCGGAGGTGCCCGAGCACCTCCTCTTCCTCGTCCAGCCACTGGTCCATCGCCTCCCAGCTGACGGACAGGTGCCCGGCCAGCCAGGACGCGTCCTCGACGGGATCGGGATACCGCCACACCGCGCTCTCCGCGACCCGATCGCCCACCCGCACCGAGTGGTACTCGGCATCACCCTTGAACGGGCAGTGCGTGTGCCGCGTGCTCGGTTCGAGCAACTCCGCGCGGACGTCCTCGACCGGCACGTAGAGCCGCGGCAGCAGGTTGCTCTCGTGCAACAACTTGCCCCGCGAGCTGTCCAGCACGGTCTCGCCCGCGAACCGCGCCCGCACGCGCCGCGGGAAGTCCTGCCAGAGCAGTCGGTGCGCGGGACCGTCGATGCGGTAGTTCACCGTTTCCGGCGGCCTGCTGGTGAGCGGACCGTCGCCCAGGGTCAGAGCCACTGCGATAACCTCGCCCTTCTCGGAATTCGTTTCACAACCGGTGCCCGGCCCCATGCGGAACCCGACCTCACACGAGTCCCGGACTCGCCGGAAGAGGGCCCAGCCGAGTCGAGCCACGGACCCGTTCGCCGATCCGTCGCCTCGCGTGCCCCACGGCGTGAACCAGTGGCGGGCCGCCCGTCGCTCACACACCGGTGACAACACTCCCCACTCGCAGCATGGCTCCCGGAACGCACCAACATCAACCCATCGGGTTAAGAACACGTTTTGCGAGGTGACGACAGCGGCGCAAGACTGGACGGGTTCGGCCGCCGAGCCGAGGGAGGCAGGCAGGATGGCTACGCCCGAGACACAGCCCACACCCGTCCCGACGCGCGCATCCGGCCGACAGCGGGCCAGGAAGGGTTCGGTGCTGGTCGCGCTGACCCACACCACCGATCCGAAACGAATCGGCATGCTCTACCTCGCCACGGCCTTCGCGTTCTTCCTGATCGGCGGGCTGATGGCGATGTTCATCCGCGCCGAACTCGCCGCGCCCGGTATCCAGGTGATCTCGCAGGAGCAGTACAACCAGCTGTTCACCATGCACGGCACGATCATGCTGCTGCTGTTCGCCACACCGATCCTGTTCGGGTTCGCCAACGTGATACTTCCACTGCAGATCGGCGCGCCGGATGTGGCCTTTCCCAGGCTGAACGCGCTGTCCTACTGGTTGTTCCTGTTCGGCGGGATAACCGTGATCGCGGGGTTCGTCGCCCCGGACGGCGCGGCCGACTTCGGCTGGACCGGCTACCCACCGCTGTCGGAGTTCAACGAAGGAATCGGGGGCAACCTGTGGATCACCGGGCTGATCGTCTCCGGCCTGGGCACGATCCTCGGCGCGGTCAACATGATCACTTCGGTGGTCTGCATGCGCGCGCCCGGCATGACGATGTGGCGGATGCCGATCTTCACGTGGAACATCCTGGTCACCAGCGTGCTGATCCTGATGGCGTTCCCGATCCTGACCGCCGCGCTGTTCGGGCTGCTGGCCGACCGGCACCTCGGTGCCCACGTGTTCGACCCGGCCAACGGCGGCGCGGTGCTGTGGCAGCACCTGTTCTGGTTCTTCGGTCACCCCGAGGTCTACATCGTCGCGCTGCCGTTCTTCGGGATCATCACCGAGATTCTGCCGGTGTTCTCCCGCAAGCCGCTGTTCGGCTACACCGGACTGGTGTACGCGACCTGGACCATCGGGTTCCTGTCCGTGGTCGTCTGGGCCCACCACATGTTCGTCACCGGGGCGGTGCTGCTGCCGTTCTTCTCCTTCACCACGTTCCTGATCGCGGTGCCCACCGGAATCAAGTTCTTCAACTGGATCGGCACCATGTGGCGCGGACAGCTGACCTTCGAGTCACCGATGCTGTTCAGCGTCGGCTTCCTGATCACTTTCCTGTTCGGCGGGCTGACCGGTGTGCTGCTGGCCTCCCCACCACTGGACTTCCACGTCTCGGACACCTACTTCGTGGTGGCGCACTTCCACTACGTGCTGTTCGGCACGATCGTGTTCGCGGTGTTCGCGGGCATCTACTTCTGGTTCCCCAAGATGACCGGCCGGATGATGGACGAACGGCTGGCGAAGGCGCACTTCTGGCTGACCTTCATCGGCTTCCACGCCACGTTCCTGGTGCAGCACTGGCTGGGCAACGAGGGGATGCCCCGGCGCTACGCCGACTACCTGCCGACCGACGGGTTCACCACGCTCAACGTGATCTCCAGCGCCGGGGCGTTCCTGCTGGGAGCCTCGATGCTGCCGTTCCTGTACAACGTGTTCAAGAGCTACCGGTACGGCGCGCGGGTCCACGTGGACGACCCCTGGGGGCACGGCAACTCGCTGGAGTGGGCGACCTCCTGCCCGCCGCCGCGGCACAACTTCTACGAGCTGCCCCGGATCCGCTCCAACCGGCCCGCCTTCGAACTGCACTACCCGCACATGTCGGAGCGCATGGAGCTGGAGGCCCACGTCACCGGCCCCAGGTCCGGGCGCCGCGAGGAGTGAACACTTCGAACCACGAGGCGTTTCCGCGTCCGTCGCTCCCGGTGGTCAACCGCGTTCCGGTGCCGCCTCCTCGGAATCCTGCTCCTCGCCCACCGCGCTCGGCGCCGGCATCTCCACCCCGGCTTCCTCGAAACGGGAGGGGTGCGACCTGTTGTTGGACAACGGCTGCACCTTGTTGCCGGTGCTGGAGACACAGCCCTTACCCGGCGAAGCCCGGCACACCGGACACTTGACCTGCAGCACCTGCCGCCGGGCCTTGATGTCCTGAATCGCCTCGTCGGGATCCTGCCCCTTGGCCTCCAGCAGCGCGGCGGTGGCCCGTTCCCAACCACGCAGCGACTCGGCCGCGGAGGGACGGGGCTTGGACTTGATCTCCGCGCTCTCGGCCTTCTGGATCTGCTGGTTGCGGTACTCCACCCACTCCCGGTGGATCACGCTGGTGGAAATCGACACCGAGTTCCTGCGGTAGTGCTCCACCACCACGGACTTGGCGAAGTCGGCGGGGACGTCTCCCAGCGCCGCCGCCCACGACTCCGCGGTCAGATCGGCCTTGCCCTGCTGCTGCTCGGTCTTGGGGTAGGCGAACCCCTCGAACGACCTGTCGTAACTCGCGGCGAGTTGGAACAGTTCGGGGAGTTCGTAGGTTTCCATCAGGCTTCCTCCTCGTCCTGCGGGCCGTCGATGTCGATGACCGAGCCGTTCTCGGGTTGGTCGTGCTCGACCTTCTCTCGCATCCGCCGCTTGTTCTGGGCGGCGACGTAGTGCGCCTGCCTGGGCAGGTCGAAGGCTCGACGCCCGAAGGCCGGTTCCGGCAGACAGTCGGGGCACTTGCGCAGCTTCCCGTCGCTCTGCTCGATGTAACCGCTGTCGCACCCGGCATTACCACAGTGCCCCGGCAGGGGGCGGGTGGACGCGCCGACCGCCTTCTCCTTGGACTCCGGCAGTGAGAGGTGCCGTGGTCGCGGGCTCGCACGCTCGGCCGGTGGTTCCTTGGCCACGGCGGTGTTCGGCGAGGAGCCGTCGTAGACGTCCCGCGCCGAACGCTGCAGCGCTTCCCCGTAGCACTCGGAGAACCTGCTCGGCGAGGTCTTCTTGTCGCGCCAGATGTTGAGCGCCGCGATGAGGTCTCCGGTGTTGGCCAGCGGCGACATCTCGCGCTTGGCCCTGATCTCGCCCGCCAGTCGCTCCAGGATCCGGTCGGGTATCGGGTTCTTCTGCTGCTCGGCCCACTGCCGAACCAGGGTTTCCGTGTTCATGGTGTTGCCGGACCCGCCGTTCGAGCCGGCCCCGCCGCCGGAACCCGACCCGTTGCTGGCACCCGACCCGTTGTTGGAGCCGGAACCCGTGTTCGCCGTCGAGGGGCGTTCGGTTTCCCGCGAGGCCGTCGACCTGGCCACCGGGGCCGTGGCCTCCTTCGCCAACGTGGTCCGTTCGGCGGGGGCGACGGCACGGGCGTGCAGGGTCCACTGCACCCCGGCCTCCGCCGAGGAACCGGTCAACCAGCCGTAGCGCTCCAGCTCGGCGATCATCTCGATGGGATCCGAGGCCCCCGCGGAGGCCAGGTCACTCAACCGCACCCGCCCCTTGGCCTGGATGAGTGTGAAGGCCGCTCTGGCCTGCAGGCTCATGGAGTTGTCCTGAGCCAGTTCGGCCGGGACCGCTATCCACCCGTCCCAGCCGGCAGACAGCGCACCATCCATCGAACGACTCCTCCATCGGTGTCACACGCCGTGCCCGGACAAGGCTATACCGCCCGACGGCGCACCCGGACAGCGTGCGCCGCCCCCGCGCGGAACCGCCGAGCCGGTCACGTGGGCGTCGTTTCGGGAGGGTCGCGGACACACCGGGTGGCCCGCCTGCTCTTTTCGGGTGGAACCACCGTCGCCCCGAAGTGGCGCCTTTCATAATCGATGCAGGAACAGACCCCGCGAACTGTAACGTTGTGCGGTGCGGGTCGCTTGAACAGGCGCCACCCGATCGGGCAACGAAGCCCACGCATCAATCGACCGTTCCCGAACTCTTGACCGTCCGCGAAGCCGGAACACCGGTTCGCGTCCACCGGAAACTTGACGGCGTGTCCGCGCTACACCGCAAGGAGAAAGCGTTGCCTGTTGCCCTGTTGGCACTCGCCATCGCGGCATTCGGAATCGGTACCACGGAATTCGTGATGATGGGGTTGCTGCCCGAGGTCGCCACCGACATGAACGTGTCGATCTCGGCCGCGGGCGGCTACATCTCGCTGTACGCACTGGGGGTCGTCATCGGTGCACCGCTGCTGACGATCGCGGGGATGCGCGTACGCAGAAAAACCATGCTGCTGAGCATGCTGGGGTTGTTCATCGCGGGCAACCTGCTGTCCGCGATCGCGCCGACACACGAATCGCTGCTGGCGGCCCGGTTCGTGGCGGGGCTGCCGCACGGCACGTTCTTCGGCATCGGTGCCGTCGTGGCCGCGAGCCTGGTGAGCCGGGACAAGCGCGGCCGGGCGATCTCGATGATGTTCGTGGGGCTGACCGTGGCCAACATCGTCGGCGTTCCGGTGGGCACGCTGCTCGGCCAGGCGATCGACTGGCGCTGGACCTTCGGACTGGTGGCGCTGATCGGAGCGGTGGCGCTGGCCGCGGTGAGCGCGCTGGTCCCGCGCCAGGCCAAACCGACCGAGGTCAGCGTGCGGGGCGAGCTGTCGGCCTTCCGGCGCCCGCAGGTGTGGCTGGCCTTCGCGGTGGTGGTGTTCGGCTTCGCGGCCACGTTCTCGTTCTACAGCTACATCAAGCCGCTGCTCGTCCAGGTGAGCGGCTACACGCCGCTGGCCGCCACCGTGCTGCTCGCGCTGTTCGGCACCGGCATGACCCTGGGCACCGTGATCGGCGGGAGGCTGGCGGACCGCTCCCCGATGCGTACGCTCTACGTTTTCCTGACCGCGCTGGCCGTGGTCCTGACGATGTTCACCTTCACCGCGCACAACACGGTGCTGGTGGCGGTCAACGTGTTCCTGGTCGGCGTCACCGGTTTCGCCGCCATCCCGAGCATCCAGGCCAGGATCCTGGACCAGGCCAAGGAGGCGCCCTCGCTGGGCTCGGCCAGCATCCAGTCCACTTTCAACATCGCCAACTCCCTGGGCGCCTACCTGGGCGGGCTGGTCATCGCCGCCGGATTCGGCCTGATCTCGCCGAGCTGGGTCGGAGCGGTGCTGGCCCTGGTGGGGCTGGGCTTCGCGGTGCTCTCCGGCAGGCTCGACCGTCGTGGTTCCGGGAACGGCTCCGGCGACGACGATCGTTCCGGTAGCAGGGATCGTTCCGGTGGCAGGATCCGCTCCGGTGGCTCAGGTACCGCCACCGGAGAAACAGCGGGAGTGGCGGACTCGACGAGTTCGAGGGCCGCGCACGCGCACTGATCCGAGGGCACCTCGCCGGGTGCCGAGGCCGCGCCTGGCGAGTCCGCCCCGCTCGTGATGCAATCTCCCCGGTCGGGAATGCTTGATCGATTCCACTGGTTGCACGGAACGGCGTGCTTCCCCTGAAAAGGGGATAAGACGCCGTCCGATTGGTGGCCGTGTTACGAGTCGACATTCGTGAAGGGAACACCAGATGAGCCAGGTTCCGAACATCACGCTCAACACCGGCGCGAAGATGCCGCAGCTGGGTTTCGGCGTCTTCCAGATCCCCTCCGAGGAGGTCGTGGAGCCGGTCAGGGCCGCCCTGGAAGCGGGCTATCGCAGTATCGACACCGCGGCCGTCTACGGCAACGAGGAAGGCGTCGGCAAGGCGATCGCGGAGTCGGGCATCCCGCGTGAGGAACTGTTCGTCACCACCAAGCTGTGGAACGACAGGCAGGGCTACGACGAGACGTTCCGCGCGTTCGACGAGAGCCTCAACAAGCTGGGGCTGGACTACGTGGATCTCTACCTGATCCACTGGCCGATGCCCGGTCAGGACACCTACGTGCAGACCTGGCAAGCGTTCGAGAAGCTCCACTCCGAGGGCAGGGCCAAGTCCGTCGGGGTGTCGAACTTCCACACCGCGCACCTGCGCAGGCTGTTCGAGGAGACCAACGTGGTCCCCGCGGTGAACCAGATCGAGCTGCACCCCAACCTGCCCCAGGCCGAGCTGCGGGCGTTCCACGCCGAGCACGGCATCGCCACCGAGGCGTGGAGCCCGATCGGGCAGGGCAAGGGTCTGCTGGAGGACTCCCGGCTGCGAGGACTGGCCGAGAAGTACGGCAAGTCCCCGGCACAGGTGGTGCTGCGCTGGCACATCCAGCTGGGCAACGTGACCATCCCGAAGTCCGCCACGCCGTCGCGCGTTCGGGAGAACCTCGAACTGTTCGACTTCGAGCTCAGCGAGGACGACATGAAGTCCATCGGCGAGCTGGACAACGGTGGTCGGGTCGGGCCCAACCCGGACGTCTTCGGCGCGTGACCGAGCGGTGAGCCGCCGCTCACCCTGGTTGAGGCGCTGCCGCCGTGGGAGGCACCCGGTGTGCCTCCCACGCCACTTCGACGCGGGCCGAGCTCCCACCGCTCCCACCGCTCCCACCGCTCTCGCAGCCCACGCTGCCGCGGGTTCTCCGGTGCGGCTCTCGCGAGGACGGCCCCGACGTTGTGTAGTACCTACCCGATGTCGGGGCACCCGCAGCGAGAGCCGTGCCGGAGGTTCCGCCAATCGACCGTCCACGCGACCCACGCGGCCGACAACGATCAGGCGACGCCTACGGAGACCGTGGGTGGGGTAAGACCGCGGAGTATGTTGCTGCCGGAGCGCAGCGAGATCACCTGGCTGCGAGTGGCGATCCAGCGCGGAAACTTGCCGATGCGCTGCAGCGGGGTTCGACGCTGCGCCGAGGTCAGCGCCGCCGTGCGCGAAACCTTGGCGACCCGGGGCCTGCGCTGCTGCTCGTAGTCCCGCAACATCGGTTCGGGGTGTCTTCCTTCGTCATGGGCGAGTGAGCAGGAGAGCAACCAGGCGTCCTCCATCGTCTGGTTGGCGGCCTGCGCCACAGCAGGCGGCATCGCGTGCGCCGCGTCACCGATCAGGGTGGTTCGCGGCCCACCCCAGACCTTCGGCACCTGATGCCGGATGTGCGGGAAGAACCCCAGGTCCTCATCGGACACCGATGCCAGCAGCTCCTCGACGGGTTCCGGCCAGCCGGTGAAAACGGACCGCAGATCCGCCACGGTCAACTCGGCCTGGTCGTCCCGCCACGGCATGTCGAACCACCAGTGCAGCAGCCCTTCACCCGCCGGTATGAGCCCACAGTGGCCGTCACGTCCCGCGATGTTGAGCGTCTGGTACCCGTAGGCGATCGGTAGATCGCTGCGGGTCAGACCCTGCCAGCTCGCCCAGCCGGTCGGCCGCGCCGGTTCGCCCCCCAGCACCGTGCGGCGCACCATCGAGCGCTGCCCGTCCGCTCCGACGACGACATCACCGGTTTCCGAGCTGCCGTCGGCGAAGTCGGCCACGGCGTGATCGGCGAACTCCCGGACACCGACGCACCGCTTACCGAACCGGAAGATGTCGCTCGGCAGCGCTTCGGCCATGCGATACAGCAGCTCCCGCCGAGGGATCTCGACAGTGGGAGATCCGAGGCGTTCCGTCACCTCGTCCAGATCCGCTTCCCAGAGCAGCCTGCCGGTCGCGGTCATCGCACGCAGACTGTGCAGCTGGCGTCCGACGCCTTGCAGCGGGATCCCCAGTCCGCGCAACGCGGCGGTTCCGTTGCTCCACACCGTGACCCCGGCACCGCCGTCCCGAAGTCGCTCGGCGTGCTCGTAGATCCTTACCCGGTGACCGTTGTCGAGCAGGCCCTTGGCCACGGCGAGTCCTCCCAAGCCTCCCCCGATGACCAGAACCCGCATGTCTCCGTCCGTTTCGTCACCGGCGCCCCACGTGCGGGAGCGCGACCAGCAGAACCGTCCTCGCTACAACGCTGCACCTCGGGTGCATTTTATCCGGAACTCGACCGGAACGGGACTTACGATTACTCACATCGGGATCATCCGTTGACCAGCACGATCATCGACCGAAAGCCCCGGCACGCGCGGGCCGACCATTACCGCGGTCAGGCCGCGCGTTCGAGGAAGCGGCCCGCGACCAGGCCGGGCTCCTCGTCTCCGTCGAAACGGACCCACAGCACGGGACCGTCGAAGACGTCCGGCAGACCGGTCGCGGCCTCGACCACGGTTCCCGTCTGATCCTGAAAACGGCCGAAGGAAGCGCGCACCCTCGTGCCTGGTTCCAACGGACTCGATGACTGCTCCATGAGAGTGGACGGTACGTGCCCGGCTGGCGGCACGAAAAATCACTCCCACCGGTATCCACCCACGAAAGCGTGTGCAGGTGCTATCAACGCCGGTTACCGGGCGTGCCCGAGATCACATCGGTTTTCGGGTGAGCGTTGTCACCACCGCCGTCGGGGCCGGAGCCACCGTGCGGAGTCGGTTCGCCACTGCTGGAGCTCACGGTGACGCCCCGCACGACGCTTCGGGCGCGGGAGGGCCCCACCGCCCCGTTTCCGGTAGGAAGGAGGGCATGCGCACGATCCGACAGGCGGGTTCGGCAGAGCTCGTGGCGAAGAAGTCCCGCTTTCTGTGCGTGCTGCGACGCGTCGATTCCGAGTCGCGGGCACGGGAGTTCGTGGCGCGATGCCGCAAGGAGCACCCGGACGCCAGGCACCACTGCTACGCCTACGTGGTGGGCGACGACGCCGAGGTGCAGAAGTCCAACGACGACGGGGAACCGTCCGGAACCGCCGGGATGCCGATCCTGCGGGCGCTGCACCACAACGAGCTGACCAACACCGCGGCCGTGGTGGTGCGCTATTTCGGCGGCGTACTGCTGGGGTCGGGGGGCCTGATCCGCGCGTACGGCACGGCCACCGGCCGAGCACTGGAAGAGGTCGGGCTGGTCCGGCGGGAGCCCGCCCGGGTGGTTTCGATCGCCGTGGATCACTCCACCGCTGGAAGGCTGGACAACGAGCTGCGCGCTGCCGGGTACGAACCCGCGGACACGCGTTACGGGGCTCTCGTGGAGTTCGACGTGGCGGTGCCGGAACCGGACACCACCGCCTTCGAGCGCTGGATCGACGAAGCGGCGGGCGGCAACGCCCGCGTCAGCCCTGGGGAACGAACCTTCCTGGAAGTGGCGGAGTGACGATCCCCGCGACTTCCGGGAGAGCATAGCGAAAACCCCATATCGGGCGAAAGCACCAGTGAGAAGATCAACATTGCCGTGTTCACCCGGCTTCGCTGCGTGATAAGCACACACATGAGGGGAGTTGGCACACGCGACACGACGCGCCGAAAGGAACCGGATGACCGACATCGAAGACAAGCTCGTCAAGGCTTACGAGGGCAAGCCGCTCAGCGAGCTTCCCGATGCTCCCGTGGCGGCACTGCAGGGAGTCAGCGAAAGCGACGCCGAACAGCTGGAGCAGGCCTTCGGCATCCGCACGATCAGGGACCTGGGCAACAACAAGTACTTCCGCTGGGCGCAGGCGATCAACCAGCTCGCCGAGTGATTCGGAGTTCACCGGACTCCACTGTCGCGAACACTGTGAACAGTGTCGCGGCGACACGGGGCTCCCGGCGTGTCCGGGAGTCCCGTTCGGGTGCTCAGTTGTCCCCCGCCATGCTCACCGGGAGCCGGCTCGGCGCGGAGTCTTCGAAGCGCGTTCGCACTCAACCCCGCGCGGCGATTTCGCGCGAAATCGACAGTCGGCCCGCCGTCGGCGACTCCGGACTTACGGGACTTTCCAGTCAAGATGCGGTAACGATCGAACCGGGCAACGCCAACACGGAAACCATATCGGCGGCAGCATCGTCGCACGGGTGAAGAGCACGTGGCACCCCCCGAACCGGCGGGAGTCGCGGAAACGGTCGGCGATGAAGGGATCGCGCGGTGTTCAAACGCATGTTGCAGGCAGTGGGAATCGGTGGCCCCTCGGTGGACACAGTGCTGCGGGGGGAGGCTTGCCAACCGGGCGGTCAGGTCGCGGGGGAGGTCCGCATCGGAGGAGCGAGCGGGACCGCCGAGATCCAGCGGATCGACCTGATCCTGGTGGCCGAGGTGGAAACCTCCGACGACCGCAAGGGGGCGATGGAGTTCCAGCGTCACACGGTGAGCGGGGAGTTCACGCTGGAGGCCGAGCAGTACTCCACGATTCCGTTCGAACTGCCGCTGCCGTGGGAACTACCGATCACGGCACTGCGCGGCCAGCCACTGCACGGCATGCGGCTCGGCGTTCGCACCGAGGTCGCGGTGGCCAAGGCGGTGGACACCGGCGACATGGACCCGCTGCACGTCGAACCACTGCCATCGCAGCAGCCGGTGATCGAGGCACTGCTGAACATGGGCGCACCGCTGAAAAGCGCCGATGTCGAGCACGGAGTGCTGCACGGCATCGCACAGCAGTACCCCTTCTACCAGGAGATCGAGTTCTTCGCGCCGCCGCAGTTCGCGGGCGGTATCAACGAGATCGAGCTGACCTTCGTGGCACGTCCCGACAGCCTGGACGTGGTGCTGGAGGCGGACAAGCGGGGTGGCCTGTTCACGTCCGGTGGCGACGTGCTGGGGCGCATCCACCGTAGCCATGAGGAAGCGCTGCACACCGACTGGACCTCCGAGATCCAGAACTGGTTGCAGGCGGTGTCGCGGTCCTCGGGCGGCTTCTTCGGCGGTGGGCACGGTCACCACGGTCATGGTTCGAAGCACTCCGGTTCCGGCCTGGGCGGTGCGGTCGCCGGTGGAGTGGCGGGCGCCGCGGCAGGCGTTCTCGGCGGCATGATGCTCGGCGAGGTGCTGGAGGGAGAGGAAGAGGAGGGGGAAGACGAGGAAGGCTGATCTCTCCCGCTCCGTATCCGGTGCTTCCGGGCCGGTTCCGAAGAACTAGCGTGGCGCGGGGACGGTGTTCGTGGACAGCCACCCAGCGCTGACCGGTCGGACGCGCTACCCGAACCGGTTCGGGTCGTTGCCGTGGGGCGGTCGGAGGGATGCATTCGGCCGCCCCGCTCGTACATTTCGCGAGAAATCGACGCCCCGGGAAGAGAGCTCAGACGTCGTAGTCCACCGCGACCTCCTCGGTGACCGGGATCGACTGGCAGGTGAGCACGAACCCTGACTCCACCTCGGAGTCCTCCAGCGCGAAATTGCGGCGCATCCGCACCTGTCCCTCGGTGATCCTGGCACGACAGGTGCCGCAGACCCCGCCCTTGCAGGCGAACGGCAGATCCGAACGAACCCGCTGGGCCGCGTCGAGCACCGGGGTGTCGGTGGGCAGCGCGACCTCGGTGGTGCGACCGTCCAGCGTCACCCGTCCCCGGCTCACCTCGCCCTCGTAGTCGCCCTCCTCGTGCCGCACCGGCTCGGGAGGAACGTCGTCGACGTAGAACAGCTCGCGGTGCACCCGCTCACCCGGCACACCGAGTTCGGCCAGCACCGCCCCGGCGTCCTCGACCATGCCGTACGGGCCGCACAACCACCACTGTTCCGAACCGTCGAGCGGCACCAGCGTGCCCAGCAGGCCGCGCAGCCGCTCGGCGTCCAACCGCCCGCTGACCAGTTCGGACTCGCGGGGTTCCCTGGAGAGCACGTGCACCAGTTCGAAGCGGCTCGGATGACGATCCTTGAGGTCGGCGAGCTCGTCGGCGAACATCACGGTGTCGCTGCGCCGGTTGCCGTAGATCACCGTGACCGCCGAATCCGTCTCGGCCAGCAGCGTGGCCGCGACGGACAGCACCGGGGTGATCCCCGACCCCGCCGCGATCAGCACGTGCCTGCCCCCGACCGTCAGATCCGGGGTGAACCGTCCGGTGGGCGGCATCACCTCGATCTCGTCACCGACCTCGATCCCCCCGGTCAACCACCCGGAGAACAACCCCTCCGGCACCAGCCGCACCCCGATGCGGGGCGGGGTTCCCCGCGCGGAGCAGATCGAGTAGGAACGCCGGTGCTCACCGTCGTCCTCGCGCCGCCGCAGGGTCAGCGACTGGCCGGGCAGGAAGTCGAACTCTGCGGCCAGCTCCGAGGGGACGTCGAGAGTCACCGCGACCGCGTCGTCGCACAACCGCTCGACCTCGGCCACCCGGAGGGTGTGGAAGGAGTTTTCCGCGCGGCGCCTCGGCGCGGTAGCTGTCGGGGTGGACACGTCAGATCTCCTTGAAGTACTCGAAGGGCTCCCTGCAGTCCAGGCAGCGATACAACGCCTTGCACGCGGTGGCGCTGAACTCGGAGGTCCGTTCGGTGGCGGTGGAATCACATCGCGGGCAGCGGATCTCCCGTCGCGGCGGTTCCAGCGTCAGCGGAACCGGCCCGCCACCGGTATCGCGCGCGGCCGGAGCGTTCGACCGCTCGTCCGGTGGGTGTATGCCGTGTTCGGCGAGTTCGCGCCTGCCGCGCTCGGTGATCCACGAACTGCTCCACGGCGGGGAGAGCTCGGTGCGGATCCGCACGTCGGTGTAGCCCGCCTCGGTCAGCCTGCGGTGCAGATCGGTACGCATCTCGGTCAGCGCCGGGCAGCCGGAGTAGGTGGGCGTGATCGTGACGACCACGCCGCCGGTACCGGTGACGGTCACCTCGCGCAGCACCCCGAGATCGGCGAGGGTGAGCATGGGAAGTTCCGGATCGGTCACCGACTCCGCGACCTCGGCGGCCACGGTCCGATCGCGTTCGGTACGGGTCACCATGTCGCCTCCGGATCAGCGCGCGCCAGACTCTGCATCTCCGCGAGCAGGTAGCCGAAGTGTTCGGTGTGGACGCCGTCGCGGCCCGCGAGGCCGCCGACCGAGCCCACCCGGTTCACCTCGGGCAGCCGCAGCAGCGCCTGCTCGGCGACCTGGGCCAGCACGCCGTCGAACTCCTCCCGCAGCTCGGTGCTGTCCACGGCCACTCCCGCCGCGGCCAGTCGCCGCTCCACGGCGTGCCCGGTGAACAGTTCGTCGACCAGTGGCAGCACGTCGGCGAACCCGCTCCGCAGCCGCTCGGCGGAGTAGTCTGTGCCGTCACCGAGCCGGACGGCCCAGCGTGCGGCGTACTCGCGGTGGTAGGTGACCTCCTTGACCGCTTTCGCGGCGATCGCGGAGAGCACCGGATCCGACGAGCCGACCAGCCGGTTGAGCAGCGCCAACCGCCAGGTGGACAACACCAGCAGCGCGGCTGTGGTCCTGCCGAAGTCACCGCCGGGCAGCTCGACCAGCCGCACGTTGCGGAACTCCGGTTCGGACCGGAAGTAGGCCAGCGCGTCCTCGTCACGGCCGAGGCCCTCGACCGAACCCGCCCGGGAGAGCAGCATCCTCGCCTGCCCGAGCAGGTCCAGGGCGATGTTGGCCAGCGCCACCTCGTCCTCCAGCTCGTGAGCGCACGTCACCCACTCGGTGAGCCGTTGCGAGAGGATCAGCGCGTCGTCGCCGAGCATCAGGCAGTAGGCCGCGAGGTCGGCGGTGTCCACACCGGCGGGCACCGTGGTGTCCACTCCGGACAGCGGATCGTCGAATCCGGTGCCGAACGCCCAGCGCGCGTCCCCCTCGGGATGTGTCTCGGCGATTGCCTCGTAGGCGTTGTCGAACGACATGGGGAATTACCTCACCGGTTGCGAATGTGGCCGCCGAACCGCTGCGGCACGACTTGTCGAGTGCGGGGACTCCACGACAGGTTCCGCCACCGGACCACCCCGGTAGCTCGACGGTTCGGGCGTCCCCGCAGTCCCGTTGTTGACCCGGGTGCTCAGCCCTGCCAAGCCGGGCAACCGTGCTGCGCGGAACTCCCACCACGCCCGCGGTCGGCACCGCCGCGGGTTCTCCGGTGCGGCTCTCGTGAGGAAGGCCCGACGTTGTGTAGTACCTACCCGATGTCGGGCCTCCCGGAGCGAGAGCCGTGCCAGAGGTTCCGCCAAGCAACCACCCAGGCAAGCCGTGCTGTGCGGAATTCTAAATATGTGGGACATCGTCGGGAATCTCGTAGAACGTGGGGTGCCGATAGACCTTGTCCCCGTTCGGTGCGAAGAACGGGTCCTTCTCGTCCGGGCTGGAGGCGGTGATGTCGGCCGCGCGCACCACCCAGATGCTCACGCCCTCGTTGCGCCGGGTGTAGAGGTTGCGCGCGTTGTGCAGCGCCATCTCCTCGTCGGCGGCGTGCAGCGAACCCACGTGCACGTGGTTGAGCCCCCGCTTTCCCCTGACGAAGACCTCGAACAGCGGCCATGCCGTGCTGGGCCGTTCCACCTCGCCCGTCGCGTCCCGGCCGTTCTCGCCGGTTCCGGATGGTGTGCTCATACCGCGGCCCTCCCGCGTTCCGCCTGCTTCGCCGCGTGCGCCACCGCTGCCTCTCGTACCCAGGAGCCGCCCTCGTGCGCGGCGCGCCGCCGTTCGACGCGTTGCGTGTTGCACGGCCCCTCGCCTGCCAACACCCGGTGGAACTCCTCCCAGTCCGGTTCGGAGAAGTCGTAGTGCTCGCGCTCGGCGTTGTAGCTCAGCCCGGAGTCGGGCAGCGTGACTCCCAGCGCATCCGCCTGCGGCACGGTCATGTCCACGAACTTCTGCCGCAGCTGGTCGTTGGTGTGCCGCTTGATTCCCCAGGCCATCGACTGCTGAGTGTTGGGCGAGTCCCCGTCCGGCGGCCCGAACATCATCAGCGAGGGCCACCACCAGCGGTCGACGGCGTCCCGCACGTCCCGCCGCTGCCGCTCGGAACCGTTCATCATGGTCAGCAGCAGTTCGTAGCCCTGCCGCTGGTGGAAGGACTCCTCCTTGCAGATGCGGATCATCGCCCGGGCGTAGGGCCCGTAGGAGCACCGGCACAGCGGCACCTGGTTCACGATCGCGGCTCCGTCCACCAGCCAACCGATCACCCCGATGTCGGCGAAGGTCAGCGCCGGGTAGTTGAAGATGGAGGAGTACTTCTGGCGTCGTGCGACGAGTTTCTCGGTCAGGTCGGAACGCTCGACGCCGAGCGTCTCGGCCGCCGAGTACAGGTAGAGCCCGTGCCCGGCCTCGTCCTGCACCTTGGCGAGCAGGATCGCCTTGCGGCGCAGGCTCGGAGCGCGGGTCAGCCAGTTGCCCTCCGGCTGCATTCCGATGATCTCGGAGTGCGCGTGCTGGGCGATCTGGCGCACCAGGGTCTTGCGGTAGCCCTCGGGCATCCAGTCCCTCGGCTCGACGCGCTGGTCGTGCTCGACGGTCGCCTCGAACCGCTCGTATAACCGCTCCTCGTCGGTGACAGTGGCTTCATCGGTGCTCACGCCACTCACCTCCTCCCCGAATTCTTCCGTTTCGCGCTGCCGGGACGCTCGCTCGGCGGAACCTCCCGGGGGCTCTCACCCCGGCGGGCCCCGCGTCCGTTGGACGATGCCTCATTCCGATGGGTTCTCCTTCGCCACGAGCGTGAGGACGTCGTACTTGGCGACGGACTCACCGTCCTGGTTGGTCACGTCCGCGTCCCAGCGCACCTCGCCGTAGTCGGCGTTGTGCCGGGGTGTGATGCGCTTGGCGGTCAGCGTGACCGTGATCTCGTCGCCCGGGTAGGTGGGAGTCAGGAAGCGCAGGTTCTCCAGGCCGTAGTTGGCCAGCACCGGCCCGGACTCGGGAGCGACGAACAACCCCGCGGCGAACGAGACGACGAGGTAACCGTGCGCCACCAGCCCCCCGAAGAACGGGTTGGCGGCGGCAGCCTCCTCGTCGGTGTGCGCGTAGAACTCGTCCCCGGTGAACTCGGCGAAGCGCCGCACGTCCTCCCGGGTGACGGTGCGGGGCCCGCCGACCACGCTGTCCCCGACGCGCAACCGCTCCAGGTGCTTGCGGAACGGGTGAACCGCCGTGGTCTCGCGGGCGCTGCCCGGCATCCACTGCCGGGTCAGCGAGGTGAGGGTGTCCGGGTCCGCCTGCACGGCGGTGCGCTGCATGTGGTGCAGCACGCCGCGCAACCCGGCCATCTCCTCGCCACCACCGGCCCGGCCGGGACCGCCGTGCGCCAGCTGCGGCAGCGGTGAACCGTGACCGGTGGACTCCGCGGAATCGTGGCGGTTGAGCACGAGCATCCGACCGTGCTGGGAGGCGGCACCGGTCACGACCGTGCGGACGAAGTCGGGGTCGGCGGAGACGACCGAACCGACCAGGCTGCCGTGGCCACGACGTGCCAGCTCCACGGCGTGCTCGGCGTCGCGGTAGGGCATGATCGTGCTCACCGGGCCGAACGCCTCCACCTCGTGCGGCTGCGGCAGCTCGGGATCGTCGCAGCGCAGCAGCATGGGCGGCACGAAGGCGCCCTGCTCGTAGTCGGCGTCGACGAGTTCGAACGGCGTGTTCGGGTCCCCGTGCACCAGTCGGCACGACTCCAACAACGCCTTCAGCGAGCGGCGGACCTCCTCGCGCTGTTCCGGATCCGCCAGCGCCCCCATGTCGACCTCGCCGGAGGAGGGGTCGCCGACTTTGATGTCGGCGAGTCGCCGCCGAACGGCCTCGGTCACCTCGTCGGCGAGCTCCGCCGGGACGAACGCCCTGCGAACGGCGGTGCACTTCTGGCCCGCCTTGACGGTCATCTCGGTGACCAGCTCGCGCACGAACAGCTCGAACTCCGGGCTGTCCGGGGTGGCGTCCGGTCCGAGTATCGAGCAGTTCAGCGAGTCGGCCTCGGCGTTGAACCGCACGCCGCGCCGCACCACGTTGTCGTGCGCGCGGAGGCGCCGTGCCGTGGCGGCCGAGCCGGTGAACGAGAGCGTGTCCTGCTCCGTCAGGTGGTCGAGCAGATCGCCGGGATCGCCGCACAGCAGCTGGACCGATCCCTCCGGCAGGATGCCGGACTCGACGATCAGCTCCACCAGGCGGTGTGTCAGGTAGGCGGTCTGCGGAGCTGGTTTGATCAGGGTCGGCATCCCGGCGACGAACGCGGGGGCGAGCTTCTCCAGCGGTCCCCAGACCGGGAAGTTGAACGCGTTGATCTGCACCGCCACCCCTCGCAGCGGGGTGGCGATGTGCTGACCGAGGAAGGTCCCCTGCTTGCTCAGCGGTTCCGTGGCACCGTCCACGTAGACGGTGTCGTCGGGCATCTCGCGCCTGCCCTTGCTGGAGTAGCTGAACAGCACGCCGATGCCGCCGTCGATGTCGAACTTGGAGTCGCCCTTGGTGGCGCCGGTCCGGGCCGAGAGCGAGTAGAGCTCGTGGCGGTGTTCGCGCAGGTGGGAGGCCAACGTCTTGAGCAGCGCGGCCCGCTGGTGGAAGGTGAGCTCGCGCAACGCGGGACCGACGCTCTCCCTGCCGTAGGCGAGCGCGGCGGCGGGGTCCAGCCCGGAGGTGGAGATCCGCGCGACCTCCTGCCCGGTCGCGGCGTCGTGCAACGGCGTTCCGGCCGCGTCGGGTCGCTGCCACCGTCCCGCGAGGTAGCTGCGCAATGGCTCCATCGTCGCGATCTCCCTGGGTTAGTCCGCCTGCTGTCCGAGTGCCCGTACCGCCCGTCGTGGCGCGGTCGGGCAACCGAGTTCGCTTATTACTGACCAATCGGTCGGTAAAGCATTGTGACGCAGAACAAGCTCGTGCACAATCACCTGACCGACAGTTGCCCACGAAAAAACCATCGAAGACCGGCAGCGCGGCGCGCGAGGTAACCACGGCGACCCCGGGTAGGCAACCGACTGTTCGGTCAGTATTCCGAGGTGGTGAAACCGATTTGGACGCCGAGCACCCGCCGATAGCCGCTCCCACCGCGGCCATGTTCGACGAGGACCACGCCTCGAAAGCGCTCGGCATAGAGCTGCTCGAAGCCTCGGAGGGGCACGCACACGTGCGGATGCGCGTGACCCCGGAAATGGTCAACGGGCACGCCATCGCCCACGGCGGTTACGTGTTCCTGCTGGCGGACACGGCCTTCGCCTGTGCCTGCAACAGCCACGGACCGATCACCGTCGCCGCGAGCGCGCAGATCACGTTCCTGGCTCCCGCGCACGAGGGAGAGCTGCTGCACGCCAGGGCGGTCGAACGCCACACCAGGGGACGCAGCGGCATCTACGACACCACGGTGTTCCGCGACGACGCCGACGGGGAAACCATCGCCGAGTTCCGCGGGCACAGCCGCAGCATCAAGAGTTGAAGGGATCCACGACCATGACCGAACTCGCCGCGCACACCGAACCGGCCCCCTCCGGCACCCCACCCCACGACACCTCGGCGGCCGAACCGGACGCCGCGGAACACGCGAGCCGCGCCGAGCTGGCCGAACTGCAACTGCGACGGCTCCGCGAAACCCTGCGGCACGCCTACGAGAACGTGCCCTGCTACCGGAGGAAGTTCGACGAGGCCGGGGTGCGGCCCGAGGACTGCGAGAGCCTCGCCGACCTGGCGAAGTTCCCCACGACCACCAAGAACGACCTGCGGGAGAACTACCCGTTCGGCATGTTCGCGGTCGGGCAGGACCAGCTGCGGCGGGTGCACGCCTCCAGCGGCACCACCGGCACCCCCACCGTGGTCGGCTACACCCAGCGGGACCTGGACACCTGGGCCGATGTGGTCGCGCGATCCATCAGGGCCGCGGGCGGCCGACCCGGCCAGAAGGTGCACGTGGCCTACGGCTACGGGCTGTTCACCGGCGGGCTCGGCGCGCACTACGGCGCCGAACGGCTCGGCTGCACCGTGATCCCCGCCTCCGGGGGGATGACCGAGCGGCAGGTGAAGCTCATCCACGACCTCGAACCCGAGATCATCATGATCACGCCCTCCTACATGCTCACGCTGCTCGACGAGTTCCGCAGGCAGGGCCTCGACCCCAGGAGGAGCTCACTGCGGATCGGAATCTTCGGCGCCGAACCCTGGACGGCCGAGATGCGCCGCGAGATCGAGGAAGCTGCCGGGATCGACGCGGTGGACATCTACGGACTCTCCGAGGTGATGGGCCCCGGCGTGGCGAACGAGTGCGTGACCACCAAGGACGGCCCGCACATCTGGGAGGACCACTTCTACCCGGAGATCATCGACCCGGTCACCGAGGAGCCGCTGCCCGACGGCGAGCACGGCGAACTGGCGTTCACCTCGCTGACCAAGGAGGCCATGCCGGTGATCCGGTACCGCACCCGGGACCTGACCAGGCTGCTGCCCGGCACCGCACGACCGGGGATGCGCAGGATGGAGAAGATCACCGGACGCAGCGACGACATGATCATCCTGCGCGGCGTGAACGTCTTCCCCAGCCAGATCGAGGAACTCGTGCTGCGGCAGGACGGCCTCTCGCCGCACTTCCAGCTCGAACTCACCCGACAGGGACGACTCGACGAGCTCCGCGTCCGCATCGAGGCGGACGAGACCACCACCGACGCACAGCGTTCGGAGGCGCCGGGCGCGCTGACCGCGGCGATCAAGGACGCGGTAGGGGTGAGCGCTGGCGTGGAGATCGTCGAGCCCGACACGCTGCCGCGTTCGGTCGGCAAACTGCGCCGGATCGTCGATCTGCGCGAGAGCTGATCGAACCGTCCCGACCGGATCGCCCGGGAAATCCTCGCCGGAGGCGGCGATACCCGGTGGACACCATCCCCGGGGCCGCGCGGGCCGGTGACCGCGCTCCCCGGCTGATACTGCGAGACTGAAGACCATGGCGGGTGCGGCTACGAACAACGGTGCGGGGCGGGGCAGACCGGGCTACGACCTCGATTCACTGCTGCGCACCGCCGTCAAGGTCTTCCACGAGCGCGGCTACGACGGCACGAGCATGGAGGACCTGGCCAAACGGCTCGGCATCACCAAATCGGCCATCTACTACCACGTCTCCAGCAAGCAGGAACTGCTGCGGATGAGCGTGGACCGGGCGCTGGACGCGCTGTTCGCGGTGCTGGACGAGCCCGAGTCGCTGGAAGGGCCCGCCATCGACCGGCTGCACCACGTGGTGCGGCGCAGCGTCGAGGTGCTGGTCGACGAGCTGCCGTTCGTGACCCTGCTGCTGCGGGTACGCGGCAACAGCAAGGTGGAACGCCAGGCACTCGCCCGGCGCCGGGAGTTCGACCACCTGGTGGGCGAGCTCGTCGCCGAGGCGGAGCGGGCGGGCAGTCTGCGGCTGGACCTGGACCCGGCACTGACCAGCAGGCTGCTGTTCGGGATGGTGAACTCGGTGATCGAGTGGTACCGCCCCAGGCAGGGGTTGACCAAGGAGGAGATCGCCGAGGCGGTGACCACGATCGCCTTCGAGGGGCTCAAACGTCACGAATGACTACTGCGCACGACATGGGTTGCGTGGCGGTGCGGGTGGCGGAACCTCCGGGGGCGCCTCGCTGCGGGTGCCCCGACATCGGGTAGGTACTACACAACGTCGGGGCCGTCCTCGCGAGGCACTCCCCGGAGAACCCGCGGCGGTGCCGGTTACGAGGGTGCTCGGAGTTCGGCTGTCGACCCCGGTGGCTCCGCGATTTCGCGAGAAATCGACGCCCACCCCGCCCGAGCCGTGCTGCCGCACCGCCGCACCAGCCCGGCGATTTCGCGAGAAATCGACACCGCCGGGCCACGCGGCGGAGCGGACGGCGGGACTGGATCGGCCCCCGCTGCGCGGACCGTGTTCGGGCCGCAGGCGTGTTCGTGTTGCCGAACTCCCGTCTCTGCCTGAGAGTGCTATGGGAACACCGAAGTGATCCCTATCACTCGAATGGGGCCGATTATGGGCACACCGGCTGGTTCACCGACCCGTGCCACAGTGCAGCTCGATCACGGGGTACGCAGGGATGTGAACCGGATCAGCCTGCTGTTCACCGGGGTCGGCGCGATCATCGGTTCCGGGTGGCTGTTCGGCGCCCTCTACGCCTCCCAGATCGCCGGTCCGGCAGCGATCCTGTCCTGGATCATCGGCGCGATCATGGTGCTGTTCATCGGCTTCGTCTACGCCGAGCTGTCGGTGATGTTCCCGGTCGTCGGCGGGATCATCCGCTTCCCGCACTACTCCTTCGGCTCCTTCGCGAGTTACAGCGCGGGCTGGATCAGCTGGCTGGCCGCCGCCGCGGTCACCCCCATCGAGGTACTGGCCACCATGCAGTACGCCTACCCATACGCGGGCTGGTTGATGACTCCGGTGGAGGGAGAGTACCTGGTCAGCGGCTACGGCTGGCTGATCGCGATAGCGCTGATGGCGCTGTACAGCACGATCAACGCGTTGGGCGTCGGTGTGTTCGCCCGACTGAACAACATACTGGTGTGGTGGAAGCTCGCGGTGATCGTGCTGGTCATCGTGGTTTTCTTCGCCGTGTCGTTCAATCCCGGCAACCTCACCGAATTCGGCGGGTTCACCCCGGAGGGCGCCGGGACCATCTTCACCGCCATCCCGGCGGCCGGGGTGGCGTTCTCCTACCTGGGGTTCCGCAACGGTGTCGAGTTCGCGGGCGAGACCGACAACCCGCAGCGCAACGTGCCGTTCGCCCTGATCGGCTCGGTAGTGATCACCGCGATCATCTACGTACTGCTACAGATCGCCTTCGTCACCGGACTGCCCCAGGAGCTGCTCGGCGATGGTTGGGGCGAGCTGACCTTCGTCGAGAGCGCGGGACCGCTCGCCGGACTGGCGTTGGTGCTCGGCGTGGTCTGGATGGCCTGGCTGCTGCGAGTGGACGCGATCGTCTCCCCCGCCGACACCGGGCTGATCTACGCGGGTGTGACCACCAGGCTCTCCTACGCCAACGCCCGCAACGACAACGCACCGCAAGCACTCACCAGACTGAACCGACGGGGCGTCCCCTGGATCTCGGTGCTGCTGATGTTCGTGGTCGGGTGCTTCTTCTTCCTTCCCTTCCCGGCGTGGTCGAAGTTCATCGGCTTCATCACCTCGGCCTTCGCCGTCTCCTTCGCGCCGGGCTGCCTGGTGGTCGGCGCCATGCGCCGCCAACTGCCCGACCAGGACCGCCCCTTCCGGCTCCCCGGCGGGGACACGATTCCGCTGCTGGCGTTCTTCTCGTCCAATCTGCTGGTGTTCTGGTCCACCTGGTCCATCAACGAGAAGATGCTCATCGGGTTGCTGGTCGGCTACGTGGTGTTCGTGATCTACCACGTGACCACCAAGCACGACACGCCGCCGATCGACTTCAAGGCCGGCTCCTGGTTCCCCGTGTGGCTGGCCGGGATGCTGGCGCTGAGCTACTTCGGGGAGGTCACCCCGAACCAGCCCGCCGATGCGGGATTGGTGTTGCAGGGCGGTGACGGCCCGATAGGCGTGGGGCTCGGCGCGTTGATCATCGTGGTGTGGAGCGTGCTGATCTACTACTACGCCATGGCGGTGCGCCTGCCCTCCCGGCGGGTGGCTTCCTACGTCGAGAAAACCCCCACCGACGCCCCCAACACGGCGGGCTGACCGGAGCTCACTTCCCGCCCGGGGTCGAGTCACTGCCGCGTTTCGACCCCCGCCGCGGCTGCCACACGGCCGTTTCGAGGAGACCTACCGCCGGTACCACCGCTCCCATACCGCGGGAACCGCGACCGCGCGGAGCACGTAAACAGGCACACGAGGTCTTCCCGCATAGTGGGAGCTTGCCGGTCAGCGCGCTCCTGATCTTCGCGCGATTCTGATCACACGTAAAACCACGAATCGCCCGAGATGCGACACGATCGCACGGTCTACGCACTGTTTCGTACACAAAATGTTACTTATTTGCGCGACAGGTTAACCGTTTCGTGTTGACGAGACCGCCCGAATCCTAGAGAGTCCACGCTCAAAGTAGTTATCGACCTCACAAAGGTACGGAAAGGGCGAATAGATGGCGACACCAACTGCGCCACCGACGCAGGCCAAGGTGCAGCTCGATCACGGGGTCCGCAGGGATGTGAACCGGATCAGCCTGCTGTTCACCGGGGTCGGCGCGATCATCGGTTCCGGGTGGCTGTTCGGCGCCCTCTACGCTTCACAGATCGCCGGTCCGGCAGCGATCCTGTCCTGGATCATCGGCGCGATCATGATCATGCTGATCGGGTTCGTCTACGCCGAGCTGTCGGTGATGTTCCCGGTCGTCGGCGGAATCATCCGCTTCCCGCACTACTCCTTCGGCTCCTTCGCCAGCTTCAGTTCCGGTTGGATCAGCTGGCTGGCCGCCGCCGCGGTCACCCCCATCGAGGTACTGGCCACCATGCAGTACGCGTATCCCTACGCGAGCTGGCTCATGGTCGAGTCCGACGGCGAGTACCTGGTCAACGGAGCGGGATGGTTCGTGGCCATCGGGCTCATGGCGCTGTACAGCGCCATCAACGTGCTCGGCGTCCGGCTGTTCGCCTACCTGAACAACATACTGGTGTGGTGGAAGCTCGCGGTGATCGTGCTGGTCATCGTCGTGCTGTTCGCCGCCGAGTTCAACCCGGGCAACCTCACCAACTTCGGCGGCTTCATGCCCAGCGGGGCGGGGGCCATCTTCACCGCCATCCCGGCGGCGGGTATCGCCTTCTCCTACCTGGGCTTCCGCAACGGTGTCGAGTTCGCGGGCGAGACCGACAACCCGCAGCGCAACGTGCCGTTCGCCCTGATCGGCTCGGTAGTGATCACCGCGATCATCTACGTACTGCTGCAGATCTCCTTCATCACGGGGCTGCCGGAACGGCTGTTGGGCAGCGGCTGGGAGAACCTCGAGTTCGCCGAGAACGCCGGTCCGCTGGCCGGGCTGGCGCTGACGCTGGGCGTGGCGTGGATGGCGTTCCTGCTGCGCGTCGACGCCGTGATCTCCCCGGCCGACACCGGGCTGATCTACGCGGGTGTGACCACCAGGCTCTCCTACGCCAACGCCCGCAACGACAACGCACCGCAGGTGCTGACCAAGCTCAACCGGCAGGGCGTGCCGTGGGTGTCCATCCTGCTGATGTTCGTGGTCGGGTGCTTCTTCTTCCTGCCCTTCCCGGCGTGGTCGAAGTTCATCGGCTTCATCAGCTCCGCCTTCGCCGTCTCCTTCGCGCCGGGTTGCCTGGTGGTGGGTGCGCTGCGCAGGCAGCTGCCCGACCAGGACCGCCCCTTCCGGCTCCCCGGCGGGGACCTGATCCCGGTGCTGGCGTTCATCGCCTCCGGCCTGCTGGTGTTCTGGTCGGGTTGGTCGATCAACGAGAAGATGCTCATCGGCCTGCTGGTCGGCTACGTGGTGTTCGTGATCTACCACGTCACCACCAAGCACGACACGCCGCCGATCGACTTCAAGGCCGGCTCCTGGTTCCCGATCTGGCTCGCCGGACTGATGGTCTTCAGCTACTTCGGGGAGATGGACGCCAACGCCGAGGCGGCAGCCAGTCTGCTCAACGGTGGCGACGGATTCCTCGGCATCGGCACGGGCTCGCTCGTGGTCGCGGTGTGGAGCGTGGCGATGTACTTCTACGCGATAGCGGTACGACTGCCCGCGCGGCGCGCCGCCGCCTACATCGAGAAAACGCCGACCGACGCGCCCACGACAGCGGGCTGAGGCGTCGCCGACCGAGTTCGGACCGCAAGGTCCGGAAACGGCGAGATCACAACCGGGGCGGGACCGCGTGGTCCCGCCCCGTTCTCGTTCCGGTGAGTTCCCGCGCACGTGCCTCCGGTCGCCGCACGCGTGCCTCCGGTCGCCGCACGCGTGCCTCCGCTCGTGGGCGACACGGGATCCGCCGGTGGAGTAGCGCACACCACACACCGACGAAGCATCACGACACCCCGCATACACTTCGGGTGGTAAGCCCCTCGGGGTGTAGGCCCTTCGGAATGTAGGCGCAGCAGGCAGACGGGAGCAGTGGTGTCCACCAGCGGCGGATTGAACCGGGTTGCGGTCGTGGTCAACACGCTGTCCCGGACCGGAAGCATCGCTTACACGCAGGCCGTGCGGAGCCTGACGGAACTGGGAGTCCCGTTGGGTATCACCTATCCGCTCCGGGACCCGGCGCGGCTGGTGGAGACGGTACGGGCCGCCATCGACGACGAGCACGACTTCGTGATCATCGGTGGTGGTGACGGCACGATCAGCTCGGTGGTCGACGTGCTCGCCCACACAGGTGTTCCGATGGGACTGCTGCCGCTGGGCACGGCGAACGATTTCGCCCGCACCCTGGAGATCCCGACCGAGATCGAGAAAGCGTGCGAGACCATCGCACGAGGCAAGATCGTCGACATCGACCTCGGACTGTGCGGCAACAACTACTACGCGAACCGGGCCTCGGTCGGTATCGGCTCGAACGTCGCCACCGCCATGTCCCCCAAGCTGAAGAAGCTCGTGGGCTCACTGGCCTATCCGGTGGCATCGGCTCGGGGTTTCATGCGACACCGGCCGTTCCCCGCACGGCTCACCTTCCCCGACGGGGATCACCCGACGAAGGAGTTCAACAGCCTGCTGCAGGTCTCCGTGGCCAACGGTCGCTACTTCGGCGGGGGCCAGCTCGCCGTGTTCGACTCCGGCATCGACGACAGTACGCTGGACGTGACGGTGATCAAACACGGCAACATCCGCGAGCTGGCCACTGTGGCACGGAACTTCAAGAGCACGAAGCTGCTGGAAACCGATCAGGCGGAGCACATCCGCACCAGGCGAATGCGGCTGGAGACGACTCCGAACATGCCGATCAACATCGACGGTGAACTCGTCGCGGGAACTCCGAGGGACTTCTCGGTGGCTCGGAACGCACTGCACGTGGTCGTGCCGCAGGACTGGGTGGACGGTGGGTGAGGACGGGCGAGTCGCACGGGCCCGAAAGCAACCGGTTACGACGTTCCGGAACCGCGTTCGGTCCGCACGACCACACGCCGTACTCCCGCCCCACGACATACCGGTGAGGAACAACCGCCGTTGACGATGTGGAACTACAGCAACGCCCCGCGATGCACGGTGTGCGCACACCGCGCGATCATCACCAAACAGCAGGCACAGACCCTGGTCAACTCCACCGAGGGCAGGTTGGTCGCCTACCAGTGCCCGATCGAGTTGTCGAGCTGGCACGTCTGGGCACCGGAGTTCGAACGGGCCGACCAAGGTGGGTCCGAATAGGACCCCCGCCGCGCGGAGGTCGATCGGCGTCGATTTCTCGCGAAATCGCCGGGTCGATGGGCAGCACGGCGCGGGTGGCGTCGATTTCTCGCGAAATCGCCGCGCCGGAACAACGCAGGGCGAACTCCCACCACGCCCGCAAGCCGCACTCCGACCATCCCGGCGGTCGGCACCGCCGCGGGTTCTCGCGTGCGGCTCTCGCGAGGAAGGCCCGACGTTGTGTAGGTCACTACCCGATGTCGGGCCTCCCCGGAGCGAGAGCCGTGCGAGAGGTTCCGCCACTTCAGCCACCTCGCCCAGCCGAGATGGCGAACTCTAGACGAGTTCGAAGGCGACGGCGTGCTCGGTGCCGAAGGAGGCCCCCGCCTCGGCGGTGGTGCGGTGCAGGAAGTCGCGGGCCATGTCCTCCGGTGCCTGCTCGGTCAGTGCCGCCAGATAGTTGGCGTGCGCGGCCAGCGACCCCACCGCCCGGTCGAGGGTCGGGCCGACGTCGACAGCGTGCGTGGGGTGCGGTGATCCGGCCACCGCGATCCGACGCACCCCCTTCCAGGGGTGCAGCCCCGCCTCGGTGACGAGCTCGGGAAAGATCCAGCGGTTGCCGGCATCGCCGACGGCGTCCAGCGCGGCACGCCCCACGGCACGGTGGTCCGGGCTGTTCCAGCCGCCGAATCCCCAGCGGTCGTAGTGGTTGAACGTGATCACCAGGTCCGGACGCACTTCACGTATCCCGCGCGCCAGGTCTCGCCGCAGCGCGGTACCCGACTCGATGACGCCGTCCCGGTGATCGAGGAAACGCACGTCGTGCACTCCGACCAGGGCGGCACTCTCGCGCTGTTCCCGTTCGCGCAGCGGCCCGGCCTCTTCGGGAGGAACTCCGTCGATCCCGGCCTCTCCCCGGGAGGCCAGCAGGTAGCTGACCTCGTGCCCCGCATCGGTCCAGCTCGCCACCGCCGCACAGGCGGCGAACTCCACGTCGTCCGGATGCGCCACGATCACCAGCGCACGCTGCCAGTCGGTCGGCATTGGTTCGAGCGACTCGGTCATGAAACCCCCATCCTCGGCCAAGAGCCGACGAGAAGCTCTCGGGTTGTCGGGTGCGGCGGTGTGGCCACGTGGGCGTCGATTTCCCACGAAATTGTCGATCCGGTGCGGCGGTGTGGCCACGTGGACGTCGATTTCCCACGAAATCGCCGGGGCATCTCTCGACTAACCAAGGTCGCGGGCGAGTGCCCGTCCGGCGCTACGGCCCGAGAACACGCAGCCACCGAGGAAAGTCCCCTCCAGCGCGTTGTAACCGTGCACCCCGCCGCCGCCGAATCCCGCGACCTCACCGGCGGCGTAGAGCCCCTCGAACGCGGAGCCGTCGGGTCGCATCACCTGGGAATCCAAATTGGTCTCCAGCCCGCCCAGGGTCTTGCGGGTGAGCAATCGGAGCCGCACCGCGATCAGCGGCCCGTTGCCGTTGTCCAGCAGCCCGTGCGGCGTGGCAACGCGGATCGCCCTGTCGCTGATGAACCTCCGTGCGGCGCGGATCGCCGAGACCTGCATGTCCTTGCCGTAAGGGCGGCTCATCTCGGCGTCGCGGGCCGCCACCCGCTCCCGCACGGCACGGGGATCCAGCAGCGACTCACCGGTGAGCTCGTTCATGCCGTCGACCAGGTCACGCAGGTTGTCCCGCACCACGAAGTCGACGCCGCGGCGCTTGAACGCCTCGACCGGACCGGGAGCTCCCTTGCGCACCCTGGACAGCAGCTTGCGCGGGCTCTTGTCCGTCAGGTCGGGGTTCTGCTCCGAACCCGACAGCGCGAACTCCTTCTCCAGGATGCTCTGGTCCAGCAGGAACCAGGTGTAGTCGTAGCCGGTGCCGAGGATGTGGCGCAACGTACCCATGTTGTCGAAACCGGGGAAGTAGGGTGCCGGCAGCCGCTCGCCGGTGGCGTCCAGCCACATCGAGGACGGTCCGGGCAGAATCCGGATACCGTGTCCCGGCCAGACCGGGTCCCAGTTGGTGATGCCCTCGGTGTAGTGCCACATCCGGTCGCGGTTGACCACACTCGCCCCGGACCGCTCACCGATGTCGAGCATCCTGCCGTCCACGTGGGCGGGGACGCCGGTCAGCATGTGCTCCGGTTTCCGTCCCAGCCAGGAGGGCCAGTTCCGCCGCACCAGTTCCTGGTCGCCGCCGATCCCGCCGGAGGTGACCACCACGGCCTGCGCGTGGTGCTCGAAATCCCCCACGACCTCGCGCGAGGAGGCCACTCCCCTGCGTTCCGAGCTGGGCCGCAGCACGCTGCCCCGCACACCGTGCGCGACGCCGTCGGAGGTGAGCAGCTCGTCCACCCGGTGGCGGTACCGGACACGCACCAGACCGGCACGCTCGGCTTCCCGCACCCGGTCGGCGAAGACCCGCACGATCTCGGGACCGGTCCCCCAACCGAAGTGGAACCGCGGCACCGAGTTGCCGTGGGAGCTCGCGGTGCCGCCGCCGCGCTCGGCCCATCCGACGAAAGGCATGAACCGCATCCCGAGGCCGCGCAGGTAGGAGCGTTTCTCCCCCGCGGCGAACTCGACGTAGGCCTGTGCCCAGCGTCGCGGCCAATGATCCGCTTCCGGGCGGTCGAAGGCCGCGCTGCTGTTCCAGTCCCGCAGCGCCAGCTCGTAGCTGTCCCGCACGCCGAGCCTGCGCTGCTCCGGGCTGTCCACGAGGAACAGTCCGCCGAGGGACCAGTGGGCCTGCCCGCCGAGGTTGTCGGCGTTCTCCTGCTCGACCAGCAGTACGGATCTGCCCGCGCGGGTGAGCTCATAGGTGGCCACCAGCCCGGCGAGTCCCGCGCCGACCACGATGACGTCCGCGTCCGATGCCATTGCCACGCCTCCCGTCAGTCTCGGGACCGAGCACACGCCCTCGCGATCAGTTCTCCGAGCCCTCCCGCGAGCGAGGCGTGAGCCACGAAACACTATCCGATACAAGCCGGGACCGGAAACAGCATTCACGGATGCCGCTTCCCGAACCGTGCGTCACCGCGACGCGGTCTCACCGGATGTCTCGGCCTCCGCCACCTCGGTGGAACCGGAGGGCGGCTCGGTGGCGTGGTAGTCGGCCTCGGCGGTGGCGTCGCTGCCCTCGGCGGCGCCGAACCACCGCAGCAGCGGAGTGAGCACCACCGCGACCAGCAGGTTGAACAGCAGCGCCACCGCACCCACGTAGATCTGGGTCCGGATGTCCGGCAACGGCTGCCAGCCGAAGAGGCTGAAGTCCGACAACGGCATCGCGGAACCGCCGAAGTGCCCCTCACCGGTAGCCGGGTCCTTCGGGATCAGGTACAGCTGCCAGAGCCCCCAGGCCATACCGACCGTCCAACCCGCCACCAGCGCCCAGCGATGCAGCCACCGAGTGTAGAGGGCGATCGCGACGGCGGGCAGGGTCTGCAGCACGATGACGCCGCCGATCAGCTGCATGTCGATGGAGAACTGCGGGTCGATGAACACGATGCTCAGCACCGCGCCGAACTTGACCACCAGCGAGGCGAGCTTGGCCTGCTTGGCCTCCTGGGCCGGGGTGGCACCGGGGCGCAGGTGCTCCTTGTAGATGTTGCGGGTCCACAGGTTGGCCGCCGCGATGGACATGATCGCGGCGGGGACCAGGGCGCCGATCCCGATGGCGGCGTAGGCCAGCCCCGCGAACCAGTCGGAGAACATCCGGTCGAACAGCACCGGCACGATCGTGTTGGAGTCCGGCTCGCCGGTGGCGCCGTTGACGATGGGCTCGACCCCCGCGGCCAGTGCGGCGTAGCCCAGCAGCGCCAGCATTCCGAGCAGGAACGAGTAGGCGGGCAGCGCGACCATGTTGCGCCGGATGACCTTGCGACCGGAGGAAGCGAGGATACCGGTCAGCGAGTGCGGGTATAGGAAGAGCGCGAGCGCCGACCCCAGTGCGAGAGTGGCGTACTGCAGCTGGTTGTGCTCCCCGAGCAGGATGGATCCGCCGGAGTCCGAACCGGACCACGCCGCGGTGGACTGGTCGATGATCGACCCCCAGCCGCCGAGCTGGCTGGGCAGGTAGAACACGGCCACCAGGATGACCACGTAGATCAGCAGGTCCTTGACGAACGCGATCAGCGCGGGCGCGCGGAGTCCGGACTGGTAGGTGTACAGCGCCAGCACCAGGAAGGCGATGAACAGCGGCGCGTGCCCGGCCAGCCCACCCGCGTTGAGTCCCATCGTGCGCAGCACCGCCTCCAACCCGGCCAGCTGCAGCGCGATGTAGGGCATCGTGGCGACGATGCCGGTCACCGCGATCAGCGTGGCCAGCAGCGGCGAGCCGTAACGGCCGCGCACGTAGTCGGCGGGAGTGACGTAACCGTGCACTCTGGACACCGACCACATGCGCAGCAGCGGCAGCAGCACCAGCGGGTAGAGCACGACGGTGTAGGGCAGCGCGAAGAAACCCATCGCACCGGCCCCGAAGACCAGCGCGGGGACCGCGACGAAGGTGTAAGCGGTGTAGAGATCACCGCCGACCAGGAACCAGGTGATCCAGGAGCCGAACTTGCGCCCGCCGAGCCCCCACTCGTCGAGGTGCTGCATGGACTCGGCTCGGCGCCAGCGCGTGGCGAGGAACCCCAGAACCGAGACGAACAGGAAGAGCGCGGTAAAAACGCCGAATTCGATCCACTGCATTTTTCAGAGTTTCCTGTCGGGGTTGCCGGGGGCTCGGGTGGCGGAACCTCCCGCTGGCTCTCGCTCCGGGGGCCCGACATCGGGTAGCGACCTACACAACGTCGGGCCGTCCTCGCGAGAGCGCGACGCGGGAGAACCCGCGGGTGGTCGAGTCGGGGAGGTGGTGGTTCGGTGCTGCCGCACCGAGCGAGTCACACCAGTGGACGACACGAGGGAAAGCATCGGTCAGTGCTTCCCCTCGTTGCCGTCGGCGGCGTGCTCAGTCACCGCGCTCTCCCTGCGGTTCGCGGCGCGGACGACCAGTCCCACGCACACCACGCCGAGTGGTACGAACAGGAACTGCGACCAGTAGAACATCGGCAGCCCGAACAGCCTGGGCTCGTCGTGGTTCCACAGTGGAGTTACGAGCATCAGCAGCGGGACGAGCAGCAGCAGGTTCCACGGTGAGCGGTCGGTTCCGAAGCGCGCTCGCGCTCCGGAGCCCTGCGGCTCACTCACGGGCGGCTCACTCATGGGCTGCTCGGTCATGGGCGGCCTCCCCTGTCCGTTGCAGTGCGGATCACCCGTTCGGGCAGCAGCATGCTAGCCGGAGTCGATCTCGCTGGGAAGGGGCGTCCGACGGATTGGGACGCGGCCTCGGCGCGTGACGCGGATTTTCAGCCGGGTGTTTGACTCCCACGGCGCGTGCTCGGGTTTTCGAGGTACGCGCGGTGTTCCGCCGCTCCCGTCGCGCGCGCCGGTGGAACGCCCGAAACACGTCGATCAGCTGTCCGGCACACTTCGAGGCCGGAGCGAACTCCGAGCACGGCCCCACCGGTGAAACGTCCCAGCCGGACGGCACCGGGCAGGCCCCGGCATCGAGCGACACAACTCGACGAGAAGAAGGCGGACCCCTTGACCGATCCCACCGAGTCCGAGTCGCGGCGGCGTGCCGCGCGGCTACTGCACGAGCACCCCGTGTTCGACGGCCACAACGACCTGCCCTGGGCGCTTCGCGAGGCGGTCGGCTACGACACCGACCGCGCCGACATCGCGACGGACCAGTCGGCGGTGCTGCACACCGATCTGGCCCGGCTGCGCTCCGGCGGTGTGGGCGCGCAGTTCTGGTCGGTCTACGTGCGCACGGACCTCACCGGCGACGCCGCGGTCTCGGCCACCCTGGAGCAGATCGACTGCGTGCGCGGGCTGACCGAGCGGTACTCGGATCGGCTGATCCCCGCCTACTCGGCCGCGGACGTGGAGCGCTGCCGCGAATCGGGGGGACTCGCCTCCCTCATGGGTGCCGAGGGCGGTCACTCGATCAACTGCTCGATGGGCACGCTGCGCGCGCTGTACGAGCTGGGCGTGCGCTACATGACCCTCACGCACAACGACAACGTTGCCTGGGCGGACTCGGCGACCGACGAACCCGCCGCCGGTGGTCTCACCCGTTTCGGCGAGGCGGTGGTACGGGAGATGAACCGGCTGGGCATGCTGGTAGACCTCTCGCACACCTCGGCCGGGACCATGCGGGACGCGCTGCGGGTCAGCCGCGCTCCGGTGATCTTCTCGCACTCCAACGCGCGGGCGGTCTGCGACCATCCGCGCAACGTGCCGGACGACGTGCTGCGGGCGCTGCCCGACAACGGCGGTGTGGCGATGGCGACCTTCGTACCGAAGTTCGTGCTGCCGGAGGCGGCCGAGTGGGACAGGGCGGCCGACGCACACCTGACCGGGCTGGGGCTGCATCAGCTGGACGGCACCGAAGCGGGCCACCGGGCACGCACCGAGTTCGAGCGGGACAATCCACGCCCCGTGGCGACAGTGTCCAATGTGGCCGATCATCTGGACCACATGCGCGAACTCGCGGGAATAGACCACATCGGACTCGGTGGTGACTTCGACGGCACCCCGTTCACCACCAGGGGGCTCGACGACGTCGCCGGATATCCCAACCTGCTCGCCGAGCTGCTGGAGCGGAACTGGTCCGAGGCGGAGCTGGCCAAGCTCACCTGGCACAACCCGCTGCGCGCGCTGCGCGAGGCGGAGAACGTGGCCGAGCGGCTGCGGCGCACCGAGAACCCGTCGATCGCCACCGTGGAGCAGCTCGACGGAGCCGCGGCGGACTGACGATAGCGCGGCCCGGACTCACGCGGTTTCCGGAAATCCGGTTGCGCGTACCGGTAGGAAGGTCACGGATAGTCGTTCGAGAGGAGCCGCCGTGTTCGCTCAACCGTTGGGTGCCGACGCCGAGTTACGGCCGTTGGAGCCCTGGCAAGCGGCGGAGTTCGCCGAGTTCACCGATGCCAACCGAAAGCACCTGGAACCCTGGCTGCCCTGGGCGGGCATCGTCCTCGACGAGGAGTCGGCACGGCGGTTCCTGCGGAAATACGCGGACAAGCAGGCAGACGACTCCGGTCGGATCATGGGGATCTGGCGCGGGGAGGAGCTCGTCGGCGGTGCGCTGTTCCGGGTGTTCGACACCCACAGCGGTTGCTGCGAACTGGGGGTCTGGCTCTCCGAATCCGCGCAGGGCAACGGATTGATCACTCGGACCTGTGAGCACCTGATCGACTGGGCTGTGCGGATTCGCGGCATGGCACGGGTGGAGTACCGCGTCTCGACCGAGAACCACCGCAGCATCGCGGTGGCGAAACGGCTGGGGATGACCCACGAAGGCACGCTGCGCAGTTTGTTTCCCCTCAACGGCAGGCGCCACGACATGCAGGTCTGGGCGGTGCTCGCCGAGGAGCGGCACGGCCGGGGTTCCTGATCGGTTTCGGTTCGCGAAGCGGCCAGGCACGGAAAGCCGACCGAGCATCCCGGAACCCGTCGCCGTCGATTTCTCGCGAAATCGCCGGGCCCGCGAGGTCACCGGCCACAAGCGACGAAACATCACCGAGCGTGGCGAACCGGTAGCGCTACGAGAAGGCCCCCGGATCACCGGGGGCCGACCGTGCTATATTTCATTCCGCCAAGATATGAAAAAAGCAGATGCCAGCGTAGCACGTATACGCTCCCGCTTCAGCCGTTCCCGGCAGGCCGAAGGACGGGGTAAGCCCGGGGCGCGGTTCGCGACCGCGACTACCCCGGTCAGAGCGGGCCGGGAGACGAGTGCCACGACACCCGGCGACGGTCGCCCGGTTCGGCAATCTTGGGAGCGCGTGGCACGAGAGCAGCGGCTCCTACCGCTGTAACCCCGGCGAGTGCGGAGTAGTGCCCGCACGTGGATTCCCCACCCCACCGACCTGTGACCGGTGTCTTCGACACGGTCGCGGCCAGGGGGACATACCCCCGTAGCTTCTCCCGCCGTGCGCCTCGGTGTCCGGCAGGCGGGGCGCCGGTTGGCGGTTTCTCGGGGAATCGCTGGGCACGTTGGCGGCCCTGCCGGGCTTACGCAGCGCGAGTCGTGCGGGTGAGTTCCGACCGCGCGCACGCGCGCGAAGCCGTCGTCGATTTCGCGCGGAACCTAGACCTGTAAGACAGGTGCTTTTGTCACACCTGGTCACAAGCTACAAACTTGCAGGTCAAACACCATGAAAGCCCGGTGACTGTGCTTGGCAGTCACCGGACTTTCCTGCTCTTACTTGATCCTGTGCTGGCTGAGTGCTGACTGACCTTAATCAACAGGAAAGTAGCCGCTCTACTACCTCAAAGCGGGTATTGCTCCGGACGGAGGGCATCTCAGAGCCGTAGGAGCGTGCCTGCTCCAGAGCTTCCCTGGCAGCGTCGAAGTCTCCTGCTCGTGCGTAGGACTCAGCCAGCCAGGAGCGGTACAGGGCTACCTCTCGTGCGTGCTCAGGTGGGTAAGTGGCTATAGCTGCTGAGAGCAGAGGCTCAGCCTCCTGAGGCTTGCCTAGCTCGATCATGCAGCGTCCTGCCATAACGTCAATTTCGGCTCTGTTGAGCCAATAAACCCACTCAGGCTCTACTGAGCCTCGCTGCTCATAGGAGTCGTCAACCTGATCTAGGACTCTCCAGGTGGCCTCAGCATCTCCTGTCTTCGCTGAGGCCCAAGCAACACGCTCCAGGAGGAGAGTCCGCACAACGGGAGTCGCTTCCTGTGCTCCCTGGACAGCAGTCCGTGCTAGGAGAGCAGCATCAGCAGGGTTACCGACGTTGGCTATCTGGTAGCTCAGGCTCGACAGGAGCTGTGCTCCAAGCACCCTGTCTTGAGCCTCATTGGCTGCTGCTACTCCGGAGAGGTAGAAGTTCTGAGCCTGCCGGTACTGACCGGCATCACTGGCCACCCACCCGGCGAGCTGCGACAACTCGCCTACCGCTGTGAAGAGCCTCCGTCCTACAGGCTCTGTGAAGCTCGCAGTGCGAACTAGGCTCTCAGTCTCCGCTAGCTCCTTGCTGATGACCGGAGACAGCTCCTCACTGCTCACAGTGTCGTCAAGGTGCCTGAGCTCCACTACGCGAGACTCAAGCTCTGTTGCCAGGGAGCTACCTACCCTTCGCCCTGAGTGCGTCTGTACGAGCATCGGAGAGGCAGAGACCAGCCACTTCATGCGCCAGCCTCACAGGATCGCTCTGAGTAGGACTCAGGGGCTTACTTAGAGCCTGCTCGTAGGCAGTGACTACCTCAGCAACGATGGAGCGCTTCCCTGTCTCGATCATGGACAGGTATGACTTAGTGAAGTGCGTCTTTGAAGCCATCCGGTTGAGGCTCAGTCCTGCTGCCTCCCGCATGGCTCGGAGGTCTGCACCTACTGCCATCGCTGCTCCTGTGAACCGTTGTGAACGGCTCAAGCCTATCGGGTACTGCCAGTAGCGACGAAACTACTTACAGGATGGCCCTTAGCGGAGACGAGCAACCCCCGACACGCTCCAGACCCCGATCCTCCGTTAGGGGCTGTCCCTCCACAACCGAGCAACGGGAAGGCATTGAAGCAAACTGAATACCGATCAGTAGTGCTACAGAGAGAGATCCATCCGAAGCGCTCTGACCAGATTCCCACCATGAGACAGGAAGTCTCTCAGATAGCTCGGGGAACTAGTTCCAGCACTGTCACTACTCAACTGCTGGAAGCGGTCCTTGCTGGTCTGAGAAGACTCTAGAGGGAGACAGCGTGATCAGACTATGGCTGACCAGATGGAAAGCACACAGGGAGCGGAACAGGATCGAGAGGCCTCGCAAGAGGACCAATCTCTGAGCTGTGATCAGTGGGCTCAAGTAGCTCAGTTCATCATCAGTGAAGCTCTCACTCCTGAGGGAGTGAGGATACCGGAAGAAGACTTCAAGAGCTGTGTCTCAGCTCTGGGAAGCTACTACGATGAGGAGAGCCTCAATGGCTGACATGCAGGAAATCATTGCTGCCCTGAACATGGCGATTGAGCAGCTTGACGGTAATGCTGCTGGATATGCGCTCCAGCGCTATGAGGAACTGGAGGCTCCGCTTCAGTCCCTCAATGGCGTACCTGCCTATGAGCAAGCAGCTCAGGCATACAACGGACTGACAGCCTCACTCAAGGAAGCAATGGCAGCAGAGCAGCAACTCAAGCAGGTCTTGGAGCAAGCGAGGGCGATGTTTCAAGGAGGGCTCTAGTCCTCCTGTTCCTTCTCCTTCTCAGCAAGGTGCTGAGCTTCCTCAGCCTCCATCGTGATTAACAACGATATGTGCGATAGGAAATCACCCATGCTCTTTGCTCCCTACGGTTGTCGCAGAGCTATCCGGGCCATCCTGCCGAAGGGGTACGCTCTCAACGTCTGGGAGCCTGACTCCACTGAGCCAACTACCATCCGAGGAGTAGCAGACTCATGATCCTGAATGCCTCCATCGCTAACAAGGAGTTTCAGAGTGCAGAGCAGGCAGAGGCACTCATTGAGCAGCTTCTCTATACTGACCACTCCTCATGGGAGTCACGCCTCTACGTCACTGAAACTTTCATCGGTCCTGATGAGGTAGATGAGGACTGGCTACCCCCCCCCCCCCCCCACGAAGTGACCCTAGCTGTCGATCCTGAGGCAGGATACGGAGCTATCCGCTGGATAGGTATCACAGTAGAGGACACAGGTCCCTACGTCACTCACAACTCAGAGGCTGAGCCTGAGGTAGAGCTTCTCACTGACGGAGGTACTCCTCACTACTTCCCTCGCTCCGCTGCTCTGCCTCTGAGTGACATCAGGAACGCACTGCTTGAATTTGCCTCCAATGGCAAGCGTCCTGAGTGTGTGCAGTGGCAGAGCTTCGACAAATTTTAGTCAGGAACTGGCGATATCCTCGTGCTCTTCCGGCCTAGCTTTAAGACCGTGTCTCATCTGGGTGGTCATAGTTTGGCATGATCGTGGGTGATCGTGGATCGGTTGTCGCAGCGGTTGGTACCGGATGAGTTGTGGGATTTGGTTCGCCCGTTGATTCCGGGCTTCGCGCAGCGTCCGCAGGGTGGTGGGACGACTCGGAACGGATGATCGGGTGGTGTTCACGGCGATTGTCTACGTCCTCACCAGCGGATGTTCCTGGCGCGACCTGCCGCCGTCATTCGATGTCACGCTGCCCACGGCACACCGCCGGTTTCAGCAATGGACCGAGGCCGGACTGTGGCGCCGATCGCACCAGGCCGTGCTGGACGAGCTCGGTGCCCAGGGCAAGATCGAGTGGGCTCGTGCGGTGGTCGATGCGGCCACGGTGCGCGCGAAAAAAGGGGGATCGATGACCGGACCCAGCCCTCCTCGACCGAGGCAAGTCCGGCTCGAAGATCCACCTGCTGTCCGATCAGGCCGGTCTCCCGCTGGCGGTAGCGGTCTCGGCAGCCAACACCCATGACAGCAACGGGATGAACCCCTGGTCAAGGCCATACCACGGGTGCGCTCCCGCCGAGGGTCACGGCGGAGTAAGCCTGCCAAACTGCACGCCGACAAAGGCTACGACGACGACACACTGCGCACCTGGCTCCGACAGCGAAACATCGTCCCGCGCATCGCTCGCACCGGCATCGAACCCCGCCACACGCTCGGCCGCCACCGATGGGTCATCGAACGCAGCCTGGCCTGGCTGGCCGGTCTGGGGATCAGCACCGGACACGGCTACCTCGCACCGAGCTGGATCGGAGCGGCCCTGGCCGGGATGGCACTGCTGACCGCGCTGGTGGGAGTGGCCACCGACCGCCGGGAGCGGAGAACAACGAGGGTGCACGCCGCGAACGGCGAACCTGCACCGATTCCCTGATCCCGACGGACAACAACAGTGGGCTCGGGGATTTCAAGGAAGCCGCGTAAATTTCCCGCGAAATCGCCGCTCCGACGGGGCGACCCGACGGAGGTGGGCGTCGATTTCTCGCGAAATCGCCGGGTGGAGGACGGCGCACGAGGCGGCGACACACGAGGGGCGGTGCACCCGGCATGCACCGCCCCTCCGTGCCGCGAAGCAGCGAGGCTCAGGACTTGGCCGGTTCGGCGCCTTCGACCGGTTCGACCATGTCCCCGGACCAGTCACGCTCGGGACGCTTGCCGAGACCGTTGCACGCCACGATCGCCAGCAGGGCCACGATCCAGCCCGGGATCATCTCGTAGACCCCGGTGCCGCTGAGCGCGTCCACGTTCTTCCAGACCAGCACGGTGACCGCACCACCGACGACACCGCCGAGAGCCCCGGTCCAGGTCATGCGGGACCAGAACAGCGAGAGCAGGATTACCGGGCCGAACGCGGAGCCGAAGCCGGCCCACGCGTAGGAGACGATGTCCAGCACGGCTCCGCCGCCGAGTGCGATCACGTAGGCCACGAGCGCCACCAGGACCACGGTGGCACGCCCGACCCACACCAGCAGCCGCTCCGAGGCGGCCTTGTGCACGAAGGCACGGTAGAAGTCCTCGGTCAGCGCGGTGGAGGCGACGAGCAGCTGACTGTCGGCGGTGGACATGACCGCTGCCAGCACCGCGGCGAGCAGGATGCCGGCGACCCACGGGTTGAGCAGCTGCTGTGCCAGCGCGATGAACACCTGCTCCGGATCGTCCAGCGGCTGGTCGAGCACGCCGATACCGACCAGGCCGACCATCGAGGCACCGAGGAGGGTGACCAGCACCCAGGTGGTGCTGATCCGGCGGGCGACGGGAATGTGCCGCGCACTGCGGATTCCCATGAACCGCGCCAGGATGTGCGGCTGCCCGAAGTAGCCCGGTCCCCAGGCCAGCAGTGACACGATCGCGACGAAGCTCAGGCCGCTTCCGCTCGACCAGCTCCCGTCGGTGAAGCTCGCCTCCTGGCCCATGTCCAACAACGCCGGGGACTGCTCGGTGAGCGCCCCGCCGAGGCCGCCGAAACCACCCAGCAGGGCTATACCGATCAGCGGGAGCACCACCAGGGCCAGGAACATCATCGTCCCCTGCACCACGTCGGTGAAGCTCACCGCGAGGAACCCACCGAGGAAGGCGTACATCACGATGACCGCCACCGAAATGGAGATCGCCGTCGTCGAGTCCACGCCGAAGACGTCCTCGAACAGCACTCCCCCGGCGACGAGACCGCTGGCCACGTAGACGGTGAAGAACACCACGATCACCAGCGCGGAGACCAGCCGGAGCGAACGGCTGCGGTCCTCGAACCGCGATTCGAGGTAGGCCGACAGGCTGACGGCGTTGTTGGCCCGCTCGGTGTAGGTGCGCAGCCGGGGAGCCACGAACAGCCAGTTGAGGTACGTACCGAGGGCCAGGCCTATCGCGATCCAGGTGGCCCCGACGCCCTGGGCGTAGACAGCTCCCGGGAGTCCGAGCAGCAACCACCCGGACATATCGCTGGCCTGCGCCGACAGTGCCGCGGTCGGCGCGTTGAGGTTTCGACCGCCGAGCGCGAAGTCGGCGAGAGTGTTGGTGCGGCTGTACACCCACACTCCGATCACGAGCATGACGACCAGATACGCGGCGAAGGTCGTCAGTACCACTGGACTGATCTCAAACACTGATACTCCTTCAGCCGGGACGACACATGCGCTCCGCCGAAGCGGATCACCGACAGTGGTCGCGGATCGAGGTCGGCATGTGTTCGCGGTAAGTGTTCGAAGGATAGTAAGTGGTATTCGCAACGGCGTATTCGTGCGATGTCACATGATTTCGACCTTCTCGTTGTCCGATCGAACAACGAGTTCTCACCTCAAAGAGTGACTTTAACGTCATCTCACCCAGTGGATGATCCAGATACGAAACGTGATGTTCCGAAAACTCGCCGTGGGCGCGGCTAGACATCGGATGGAGCGCCGCGGGACCGGCCCGGTTCGAGTGGCCCAATCGGCTCCCGGAAGTGGGAAGAAGGCCGTGCACGACGGCAGCGACGGAGTCATTCGGGCAACCGGCTCTCGCGGTTCCACCGACCCGAAGCGACTCGTGAACCGCGCGGTCGTGACACTGCCGGTCGGATCGATCGTACTGGGCACGTCGAACGTGCGTCGCGCGGTGGGACTCTGGTGTGCGGCACTCGGTCAGGTGCCACGCGACTCGGAGCGAGAGCGGGAAACGCTGGCTTCCCGCCCCCGCGTCGTCCCGCCCCTCGCTTGGTGTGCTCGCCTATCCGGTAACGGGCAGGTGGCCGTCGTTCGAGGTCGGTTCGGGAGCGGTCGGCAGGTCACCGGGGTCCGGCTTCGGGGGTTTCGGCTTTTCCGGATGATCGGTCGGCTCTGTGGGGTCGGTCGGTGGATCAGTGGGATCCGTCGGCGTAACGTTCGTCTCCACGCAGGAGCGGTCGTCCTCCGTGGTGGTCCGCCGCGTCCCCGTGTACATCTCCGCGCAGTTGGGGATCACCGTGCCCACCGGCACGTCGGGGTTCACGCGCAGCGTGATGGTCACGACCTCGCTCTGCCCCGGTTCGGGGGTTCCCAGCGGGCAGGTCACGGTCAACCCGCCCGAATCGCACACCGACGAGGCGGACTCGATCGTGGTGAGCTGGCCGTTCGTCGCGTCCTGCAACGTGACGTCCACGGCGTCGGAGGGCCCCTGATTGGTCGTGGTCAGCGTGTAGGTGATCGTCCCGTCGGGCGAGACCGTGGCGGGCCCGTCCTTGGTGATCGCCACGTTCGTCAGGGTCCGCGCCTGGGACACGAGCCGTGTGCTGTCCCCGGAGGCACCCGGTGTGGAGGAGTCCACTGTGGCCGAGTTGGCGATGTTGGTACCGTCCGCGAGATCGGAACTCGTCGTCACCGGCACGGTGAACCGGACGGATTCACCCGCGGGTACGGTGGTTCCCTCGCCGCCGCAGGTCACTGTTCGACCGTCGGCCGAACAGTCAGCGGGCAGGTCTCCCGGTTGGACGGCGGAGTCGAGTTGGTCGGTGACGACCACGTCAGCGGCGTCGGTGTCACCGCTGTTCGTCACGGTGATCACGTACTCCGCTTCCGCGCCCACGGTCATCGGGTTCGGGTTCACGGTCTTGGTGATGTCCAGCTGCGGACTTCGAGCGGAGCCTTCGGAGCGCTGCTGGGCGGATGTCGCCGTCGCGCCGTCGGCCACACCGATCGACAGCAGGCACGCGGCGAGCACCGAGGGCGCGGGACACGGCGCCCGAACGGTCCTCGCCAACGAGTCAGCTCCGTTCCGAGCGAAGTGTGACTGTGGCTGGTTGAACCGACCGGATCCCACGGTGTGACTCGAATTCCCGTGCTCTCGGCGCGGTCTCCGATGCGGTGCGGTCGCGGAATCGGTCGCTCGAAGCCACGCGGGCCTCTCAGGAGGAAAACGGATCGCGTCCGAGCATGTCCTCGGAGGTCGGAAGCGCGGTGTCGTGATAGCGGTCAGCGGTCTCGGCGAGCCAGGTCAGCGCGTAGGCGGTGGGAGCGCGGCGAGCGGCTGCCTCGACGGTGTCGGTCATCCGGTCGGCGAACCCGTCCCGTGGGAACGCGGTGAGAACCTCGTCGACCCGCGCGGGGTCGAGCCGGTCGAGTCCGCTGCCGTCGATGTCGGTTCCCGCACCCCAGTGCACCAGGGCGCATTCCGGCGACTTGTGGTCCGCGATGCCCATCGACGTGTGCAGCGCGATGGCATCCCAGATCGCGCGTGCCTCCTCGTCCGCCAGGCCGCTGGATCTCGCCCAGTCGTACGCGGCTTCGGCGCCCTCGACCTCGAACCGCCGCCGTCCCCCGTGATGCTCGGTCAGCCCCAGATCGTGCAGCAGCGCCGCGGCGTAGGCGAGCTCTTCACGTACCCGGAGTCCCGCCGCCGCGGTAGCCAGCCGACCGAAGACGTAGGTGCGTTCGCAGTGACGCAGCAGAAACTCGGGGCTGTGCCGCGCGGCCAGTGCGTGCGCCTCACGGGTGAGCGTGCTGTCGGGAATGCGAATACCGGCGATGACGTGCATGGTGAGCGTCCTCCGCACGCCGCTTCCCCGGATGCGGGAAGCGGCGCGTTCCGTCGGGTGGGTTACTGGGCCGTGGGTGGTCATCGATCCGGTCGACGCCACCGATACGTACGTCCCGACCCTGCCGTGACGCTCACGTGTAGCGTGAGTGGCAGAAACGACGAGATGCGCAAGAATGCTGCCGATGCATCAGATCAGTGTGCTCGCACTACCCGAGGTCGTGCTGTTCGATCTGGCGATTCCGCTGGAGGTCTTCGGCAGCCAGCCGCACCGCTACACCACCACGGTGTGTGCCGCCACCCCTGGCCCGGTGCCCGGCACCGGGGGAGTCCCCGTCCACGCCGGGAGGGGGCTCACATCACTGGCCGAAGCAGACACGGTGATCGTTCCCGGCTTCGATCCGCGGGACGTTCCCGCGCGAGAAGTGCTCACGGCGCTGCACGACGCGGCCGAGCGGGGCGCGCGAATGGTCTCGATCTGTACCGGCGCGTTCGCCCTGGCTCCCACCGGCCTGCTCGACCAGCGATCCGCGACCACCCACTGGTACTACACCGAAGAGCTCTCCCAGCGTTACCCACGGATCCAGGTCGACCCGGACGTGCTCTACATAGACCACGACGACATCGCCACCAGCGCCGGAATGGCCGCCGGGATCGACCTGTGCCTGCATCTCGTACGCCGGGACCACGGGGCCGACGCTGCCACCGACATCGCTCGCCGCATGGTCGTTCCTCCCCACCGCCGTGGCGGCCAGGCCCAGCTGCTGGACCGGCCACTGCCTCCCAGCGGGGACACCCTGGCCGAGACCTGCGCCTGGGCGCGCGAGCATCTGGACCAGCGACTGACCGTGGCCGACCTTGCCCGGCACGCCGGGTACGCACCCCGCACTTTCGCCCGGCACTTCCGAGCTCAAACCGGCACCACCCCCTTGCGGTGGCTGACAGCTCAGCGCATCCACCAGGCCCGCAGACTGCTGGAGCACACCGACCGCACGGTGGCCGACATCGCCCGCAGCGTCGGACTGGGCACCGCCGCCAATCTGCGCACGCGACTCGCTCGCGACGCTCACACCAGCCCCAACGCCTACCGCCGCACCTACCAGGAATCCCGGGAACCGCACTACAACGACGGCGACGCGCGCTGAGGGAGCGGCATCGGCTCCGGTCGCGCGTCCCTGATGAGCCGGCATTCCCGATGAACCGCGGCGACGAGCCGGATGAGCGTGCTGGCCGATTCGAAGCACGACGGATGGCAGGGCTTTCAGCCAACACGCCCGTTGCTTGAGGTAACCAGTTCCGGGAGCAGACGACGTCAGCTGTCGTTACTGGTCGATATTGGCCCGCGCATGACGGAACAGGTCGGCTACACGCGATTTCATCGCGTAATCCGTGTACTTCGTCTTGTCGCCTCCCCACCAGTAGAACGGGTAATTTCGACCGGTTAGCTCGCAGGAGTGGTTGAGCCCGTTGATCGACCCGGCGATCGAGCGTGACCCGGAGAAAACGTCTTCACCGGCGAGGTGACAAATTTCGTCCACACTGAGCAGTTGTCCCGGATGATCGATCAGCAGGTCCAGAAACACTTTCGCCTTGCCGCTGACGGGCTGGTAAAAGGCTTCGGCAACGGCGCTATCAGCATCGACGTCCCACTTGGGGTAGTAACGATCATCCTCCCGCAGGGCATGATAGCTCCACAGTCGATGGTCATCGGGCAGCACGTGTCTGCTGTCGACCTCGTCGTTCGCAGGATGAATGTCCAGCTGACTGCTCAAAGTGCTCATCACCTCCATCGCACGCTCCCGCGACATCGTGAGCTCCACGCCGCCTCCGACACGCAGACGAATTTCGCCCGACATTGCTCCACACCTAACCGAGAAAGGGATACCAAAGGGTTAACCCCTTTGGGGTCTCGTCAAGGAAAACAGTGATCAGAGCGTCGAACGAATAACCCCAGTCGGATGTGTGGACACACCAGGCCGCTCCGACAAGATCACTCGGCGGATTGTCCGGGGCGGGCCCAGCCGCGATTCTCCTTCGGCGATGAGGCGCTGCCCCACTTCCCAGAGATACGTCGAGCCGTCGCCGATCACGGCTTTCCGCCTGCGGACGTCGTCGGCGGTGGTACCGGGCGTACGCCAGGTACCACCGCGAGCCATCCAGTTGAGCAGGAGCGGCTGGAAACGGTCCATGGCCTTGGCGAAGCGGGCCTCGGGCGTGTCGCGTTCTTCGAACTCGTCCCACAGCGTGCGAAGCCGCGAAGCCTGGTCCTCGGGCAACAAGCCGAACAACTCGGTGGCCGCGCGAGCTTCGCGCTCGTACTGCTCGTCCCTGCCGTCGGCCGCGTACAGCGGTGTGTCACCGGCGTAGATCTCGACGAGATCGTGAACGAGCACCAGTCGCACGGTGTGCCCGGTGTCGATGGGCTCGTCGGAGTACTCGGCCAGCAGGACCACCATCATGGCCAGGTGCCAGGAGTGCTCGGCGTCGTTCTCGCGTCGTTCAGTGGCCACGAGCGGGGATCGGCGAAGGATCGCTTTGAGGTGGTCAACCTCGATCAAGAAGGTCAGCTGGTCACGCAGGCGTTCGTCCAGCTCGACGGGGAACGGGGTCTTCGCTGCGAGCGGTTCGCTCCGGCGATCATCAGTCACGTAAGCACACGATGACACAGCGTCCACGCGAAAGACAGAGTTCTGTCAAGTCTGGCATCGACCGGCACGGATCGGCTGTGCCTCTGCGACACCCGCTTTATGGGATGAGGCCTCGCATCGTCTGCCGTCGGTCAGTCCTTGGTGTGTGCTGGGACGGAGCGCGTAGACGGGGACTTGTTACATGGCGGAGCAGTGGACGTTTGCCGTTGATTCGTGGGGGTAAAGTGGGGCAAATTCAGCAGCGGCCCCGTACCTTTTTTGGGCGCGACGTCCCTCTCTTCAGGTTACGGTTCAGCTTCGAACGCCCCGCATTGGCCTCGCTCGCACTCCACGCGTTCAGACTGGCTGGATGAACTTGGACCAACATCTCGTGGATGCGGCTGTCAGTCAGATGGATCATCGGGCTCGAACAGCGGCTGCGGCGGTTTACCTGCAGGATGGTCGGATCCTCACCAGTGTGTGTCTCGATAACCTCAACGCCGCGGCCACGTTGTGCGCGGAGACCGGGGCGATCTGCCAGGCCTACACACTTGGTGCCTCGATTACCGCTTCGGTGTGCGTCAGTAGATGGGAGGGTGGCAGGGGCTTCTCGGTCCTCGCGCCCTGTGGGATCTGCCAAGAACGCCTCGCGCTGTGGGGACCGGATGTTCAGGTGGGCGTGGCGGATCTGGAAGCCGCGTCCGGCTGGAACGTGCGGACTCTCCGGGAACTCAACCCGTTCTACTGGGGCCAACACTTCGCCGACGGTGACACATGGCCTTCCTCCGCTGTGCACGCGTCCTGAATATCGGGACCCTACGGCATGAGAGACCCGTACGCTTGGGACTCGTAGAGACTCGCCTCCGGAGGGCGTTCCGGTTGGCTTCGCTGCCTCGGGCTTCCGGCGTGCGTCGCTGGTGAGCGTGCCGTGTGGTGCCGGTTGGTTGTCGTCGTTTGTCGTCGCTGATCGGTGGCGTGTGCCCCGGATGTGCCCCACGGGGTGAACCGTTGATGGCGGTGGAGTGCGCCCCGCCAGACCCCTCCTCATCCGACACCAAGCCGCCTCAGCGGGCAAGCCGGTTAGTCAAGAGTGCCTGACCCCGTGCTCACCGCATCGTGTCGATGGGAGCCGATCGACTCTCTTGACTCACCGGATTGACCGCCATCCGCCAACGGCGGATGAGGGAGGGGTCGCCACGATGCCAGGGCGCACGGATGCGCGTTCACCGTTCACGTTCGGCGGTCCCGGCAGGGGCCGCCCTTGAATCGGACGAGGCGGCAAGCGGTAGGGACATTCCCGATCTCGTTCGCTGCATGCTGGCCACCGGTGTACGGATCGGTGAGGCGCTGGCCGTGTGCTGGCCCGAGGTGGACTGTGAAGCCGGTTTGATCTCGGTGAACTTCACGGTGGTCCGGGTCAAGGGCGAGGGACTGGTCAGGAAGTCGACCAAGTCCAATTCCGGGGAACGGACCTTGCCGCTCCCCTCCTGGGCGGTGGAGATGCTTCGACGGCGCGAGAACGAGCGGGGCGACCGGGAGGAACCTGTCTTCCCGGACAGTCTGGGTGGCTTGCGCGATCCGTCGAATACCCGGCGAGATCTGCGCAAGGCACGTGGTGCCGAAGAGTTCGCCTGGGTGACTTCGCACGTGTTCCGGAAGACGGCGGCCACGATCCTGGACGAAGCGGGCTTGTCGGCGCGGGTGGTGGCCGATCAGCTGGGGCACGCGCGGCCGTCGCTGACTCAGGACGTGTACATGGGGCGCCAGGCTGGCAGCGGTGGCGCGGCTGATGCGCTGGAACGGGCCATCGATAACTAGTTCACGAGTTTTGTGCACCTAAAGTGCACTCGTGATCTTGCTCGGTCAGTGGCGAAACTTGCTGACCTGGCCTTCTGGTGGGCCGCCAGGGACTCGAACCCTGAACCCGTGGATTAAAAGTCCACTGCTCTGCCCATTGAGCTAACGGCCCGCGAGCTACACCTTACAGGCAGCCGTTGATCTAGTACATCGCCGGGCGGGCCGACCACCCGCCCGGCGTGTCGGTTCAGCCCCGCACGAGTGCGGCTTCCGGTTGGACGACCTTCCGGCTACCGGCGCGTTCGTTCCAGCCCAGCGCGGTGATCATCACGACGAGCAGCACGAAACCGACCCACTGGGTGACGGTGAGGTTCTCACCCAGCACACCGACACCGACGATGGCGGCGGTCGCCGGAAACGACAGCTCCGCCAAGGTGGCCCGCGCCGCGGGCGTGGTGCGCAGTCCCAGGTAGTACAGGCTCAGCGCCAGCAGACCGGGAATCAGCGCGAGCAGCAGCAGTCCTCCGAGGTTCGCCCACCCCACGGCCAGCGCCCCACCGATGTTCGACAGCCCCTCGGTGATCGAACCGTCGCGCAGCAGCAGCACCAGCGCCACGGTGGGCAGCCCCACCGAGTATCGCAGCGTGGTCACCTCCATCGGAGCCAGCTCCCTGCTCAACATCCTCCCCAGCACGGTCCCCGCGGCCCACAGCGCCGCCGCTCCCAGCGCCAGCAACGCGGGCATCAGCCGGGAGACACTCACCTGCGTCGGATCCGGAAACGCCAGCAGCCAGGCGCCTGCCAGCGCGGGAACGGCGAAGGCGAGGTAGCCACGGCGGAAGCCCTCCCGCAACAGCAGGAACGAGGCCACCGCGGCGAACACCGGTTGCAGTTTCTGCAGCACCACGGGAGTCACCGGATCGCCGTATCCGAAGGCGGCGGTGAACATCAGCGTGGCCAGCGCGGAGGTACCCGCGCCGACCACCAGCGCCGCCGCCCGCTGCTTGCCGCCGCACCGGGCGAACGCCCGCCACGCCCTCGGCAGCAGCGGCGCCAGCAGCACCGTGACGATCAGATGTTCGCACAGCACCACCGTGGTGCTCGGTAAACTGGTCGCCAGCGGCATCCGCCACAGCGCGTCCGTCCCCCACATCGCGGTGGCGATCGCGACCAACCAGGTCCGATCGCGCCCCGAATCAGTCATTCGATCAACGTAGCGCGCCTACGCACCGGTACGCGCCCGCGATGATGACGATCCTCGTCACACTCACCACCGGACACGCCGTTTCACTCTTTCCGGCGATCATCCACCGCTGAGGGCCGCGCACCACGTAGAACCGGACACATGCGATCCGTATCGAGCGTCGTGCTGGCCGTGACGGCCCTGGTCCTCGCGGTTCCCGCCACCGCGCAGGCGGACTCCTCGGACGAGGGTCACAACCGGACGGTGGCGCGGGGAGTTTTCACCGGTTATCAGGAATCAGCGACGGCCGTCACCTACGCGCCCGAGCTGGTACCGCCGGGCGCGCGGATAGGGGTCTTCGCCGAGAGCTCGCCGGGCAAAGGCACGTCCGTGGCCGCTGTCCTCGAGGGGTTGCGGCCGAACCGCACCTACGGCGCTCACGTGCACACCAGCCCGTGCGGGGACGAGGGTTCCGACGCGGGGCCGCACTTCCAGCGGGTACCCGCACCGGAGGGCGTGTCCGGTGATCCGACCTACGCCAACCCGAGCAACGAGATCTGGCTGGACTTCCGCACCGACGCGGCCGGTAACGCGGTGAGCGGCGCCTTCGGGAAATGGAACCCGCACCGGGGCGACGCCTCGTCGGTGGTGATCCACGAGCACCGCACCCGCACGGCGCCCGGCGTGGCGGGCGAGGCCGGGGACCGACTCGCCTGCCTGAGCGTGCCCTTCTGAGAGGCCTGCGTCCGCCCGGTACTGATCGGCGGGAACGAGCACCGACAATGGAGGCATGTCGCTCGCCCCAGCCACCGAACCACTCCGGATCGGACCGTACGCGGTCGATCCACCCGTGGTGCTCGCTCCGATGGCGGGCATCACGAACCTGGCCTTCCGGAAGCTGTGCCGGGAGTACGGCAGTCGCGACTCGCTCTACGTCTGCGAGATGATCACCGCCCGCGCGGTCGTGGAACGCAACGCCAAGACGCTGCGGATGATGAGCTTCGACGAGGGTGAGCACCCGCGTTCGATGCAGCTCTACGGTGTGGATCCGGCGACCATGGCCGAGGCGGTCAAGATCGTCGTCGGCGAGGGTTGGGCCGATCACATAGACACGAATTGGGGATGCCCCGTCGCGAAAGTCACCCGCAAAGGTGGTGGGGCTGCGCTGCCCTACAAGCGCAGGCTGTTCGAGGAGATCATCTCGTCCGCGGTGCGGGCGGCCGAACCGGCGGGAGTTCCGGTCACGGCCAAGTTCCGGGTGGGAATCGACGACGAGCACACCACCTACCTCGACGCGGGTCGCATCGCCGAGGAAGCGGGGGCGTCCGCTGTCGCGCTGCACGGCCGCACAGCCGCGCAGCGTTACTCGGGAACGGCCGACTGGGAACGGATCGCCCGCCTGAAGGAAACCGTGCGGAGCATTCCGGTGCTGGGCAACGGTGACATCTTCACGGCCTCGGACGCCCGGCGGATGATGGACAGCACCGGTTGCGACGGTGTCGTGGTCGGGCGCGGCTGCCTGGGCCGACCGTGGTTGTTCCGGGAGCTGCACGCCGAGCTGCGGGGTGAACCGATTCCGGAGCCGCCGGATCTCGGCGAGATCCGCGGCATCGTGTACCGCCACGCCTGCCTGCTGGCCGAACTCATGGGTGAGGAAAAGGCCATGCGCGACCTGCGCAAGCACATGTCGTGGTACTTCATGGGCTTTCCGGTCGGTTCGGAACTGCGCCGCAGGCTGGGTGTCGTGTCCACACTCGGCGAGCTGGCGGAGATGCTGGACGAGCTCGATCCGGACGTCCCCTTCCCCGCCGAGGCGGAGGGGCCGCGAGGCAGGCAGGGATCGCCGGGCAAGGTGGCACTGCCGGAGGGCTGGTTGGACGATCCGGAGGACAACTCCGTCCCGGTGGGTGCCGATCTGGACCACAGTGGAGGATGATTCCCTCCCCGCTTCGCTCGCGGGCGCTCATGGCTCCGCCGCTGCTGGTGCTGCTGTTGGGCTGCCTGCTCTCGGACAGCCCCGCGCCCGCTCCACCCTCACCGGAATCGGGAGCCGTTCGCTCGGTCACGGCCTACTTCCACACCAACAACACGGCGGCACGGCATGGCCCGGACGCACAACGGACCTTCCTGCGCCGTACCCAGCACCCCGACTATCGGGATCAGCGCTGCTCGCTGGACGGAATGACCATCACGGCGGAGCCCGCGCTCGGGACGCTGCGCCCCGACGAGGAGTTCACGGTGGCCGGGCGGCATCCCGTCGGGCGGGTCTGGGTCGTGGGTGTGGAGATCACGGTGCGCCGCGGCGGGGTCGTGGTGGGTAGGCAGCTCGGTTCGCAGCACCTGGTAGCGATCGACGGCCGTTGGTACGGCTTCGCGCCCTGTCCCGGGTAATAAGGCACTGCCCCCCGGTGAAACCGATGCCCCCCACCCGAGCGGGCCCTACACGAGCCGACAGAGCGCTAACAGCACCCCGGGAATAAACAACGCTGAGTTTTCGTAATGCCACTATGCGTGATTACTTGAAACCGGGTTGAATGGGGTGCGGCGACGTAGGACCGGTAGTGGCCCGAGGCGGGGATCGAGACGGGGATCGACCCCTCGGCCGGAGCGACAGGGCGGAGGCCGAAGGATCGAGCGGACGCGTTGCCCGGACACGCCGGTGACGCGGTACGCCGGTTGAGCGAATTCGGTTCCGGTTGAGCGGAACTGACTCAAGCCCGGTGGCTCACCGGACGACACCACTACGGGAGGTGAGTGCGATGTCCGGACTTCGCGATGGCATTGCCAGGTCGGAGACCTGGCGGGAGGAAGCCGCCAGGGCCCGGCTGCACGACCTCCCGTGCACCGAGCACAGCACCGGCAGGCACTACGCGACCGACTCGGCCACCGCCGCCGGGCTGGCCGAGCTGCACGAGGCCATAGCGGAGCTGCTCGCCTCACGGGGACGCTGGCAGCAGGCCTACCACCACCTGCGGGCCGCACTGGATCTACGGAACAGCGAGCTAACCCCTCCGGTACCGGAACAACTGCGGCACGAGGTGAACTGGCTGCGGCGCGAACACGCACGCGTCAGGGAGCAGAGTCTGCGCGACACGCTGACGGGCGGTTACAACCGTCGCTATCTGGACGAACGACTCGCGAGCCTGCCGCAGGAAACCCCCGAGGGGCTCGGTATAGCTCTGGTGGACCTGGACTGGTTCAAGCAGGTGAACGACACCTTCGGACACGTACTCGGAGATCGCGTGTTGCAGCGTGTCGCCGAATTACTACAAGAAGGACTACCCAATGGGGGATTCTGTGCGCGATACGGCGGCGAGGAATTCGTACTGGTGCTGCCCGGCATCGACGAAGCGGGGGCGATTTCGCTGTGCGAACGTGCTCGGTCGCGGATAGCGGACTTTCCGTGGAAGCGAGTGGCGCGTGGACTGCTTATAACGGTGAGTATCGGATTGACGTACGACGCGACGACCGAGGAAGCCGCCACGTCCGGAACGGAAGAGAAAATCCTCGGCGCGGATGTGTTGCTCTACGCGGCCAAACAATCGGGGCGAAACGCCGTCGCCTACCGAGAGCACGGTGAAGTCCGCTTGACAGGAATCACCAGGAGACCCGAATCGTCATCACAGGACTACTGAACGCGATCGACTCGGACACGTGGGCGTCAAGAACCAGAGCACTGCCCCGCTTGGACGAACGAAAGCTGTGATTTATCCTACATAACACGGTTGTGTCGTGCACTGATTGTGAAGAATCCGGCGCCGCTATCGTCAGTTCGAGCGATCAGCCGTAGCATCTTGGCCGAGTCTGGCGATACAGCTTCGGGGGTGGGGATCGCCAACCGTTCGAATGAAGACCAATGGCAGCAAGGTGGGAGGGAACGCAGGTGCCGGATAATCCCCGTCGAGGCAGTTCGGGGCACCAGAGTTCCCACTCGGAGTGGGCGTATCCCGAAGACGAAACCGGAAACGACTCCGAAACGGACAGCCGGGCCACTTCGCGCAGGCGCAGAAGGGCTCTCGGGGACGACGGTACGGGCGGTACGCGTGTCGGAGATTTGCTGTCCAGGCACGGCAAGGGGCAGACCCAGAACACCGGTTCGCACCGAAAGATCGAAGCGGACGAATCGGAATTCGTCCCGCCCGAGGAACAATCCGGATCTCAACCCCCCCGGAGCGAGCCGCGGGAGGAATCGCCCGAGCAGCCCACGCACACCACCGAGGCCGTACCGGAAACCCCGCCGCAACACGACAACCCGCCCCAGGCTGAAGGACGACGGTCTCGTGGCCGCCGCGCTCGCCGCAGGCGGCAGGAACCGGAACAGGAACAGCCCGGGGCAACCGAGCGGGGCCAGTCCGAACAGACACAGTGGCAGATCCCCAATGGGGCGGGTTCCCCACCACAACCCGGCGGTGGGATCGGAGCCACCAACACTCCGCCCGCCGAGAGTGACGACACGGCGCGGATGACGCCGTTCCTCGGTGCGTCGCGCAGGCCGAACGCCGCCAGGAGCGGTGGCAACACGCAGCAGCCCGCGGAGCAGAGTTCCCCACACACCTCACCCTTGGCTCCCCCCTCGGCGGACCGAGGCACGGGAAACCCGGAGTCGGGAACACCACAACGGCCCGAGGGCGACGCCGGAACCGACACGAGCGACCGCACCCGCCCGAACCAACCGATCAGCGCGGCGCTGAACCAGCACCGCCGTACTCCGGCTCCACCGCCTCCGCCCCTGGAAACCGGTTCCCGAGAAAGCGGGCACCAGCAGGTTCCCTCCGAGGAACCCACCGCGCAACAGCCCGCGGTACGCGGCGAGATGCCGCCGCGAGCAGGAGGTTTCCCACCCGAGGAGCCATCGCCGCAGCCCGCGCGTCGGGAGGGAACCGCCGCCCCGGAATCGAGCGCTCCGTCGGCCGCGGAAGAGATGTTGAACGGCTCGCCCCGGGCCGGGAGTCCCGCACCGGAAACCACGACACACCACGAGGGCGCGCAGCCGGAGCGGAAGCCCGACACCGCGGTCGGCGGCAGAACCTCCGGTGCGGAGCACGACCCCGACACCACAGCCATCGCCCCCAAGAACGACTCGTCCGGCACTGCCGACTCCACCACGTCCCACGAGGCCGCCCCGGACGACGACGGGCCAGCGGACGAGCAGGACGACGACAACGAGGCCAGTGCCGCCATCGACGCGACGCTGGCGAGGTTCTCGGCGGTACACGACGAGCTCGCGGCCGAGGAGGAGAAGCGGCGCAAGAAGTACGCCTGGCTGTGGGGAAGCCGCAAGGAGCCCGAACCCGGTCAGGACATGCCGTTCGACTTCGCCGAGGACCGCGACGCGAACTCCTCGCGTGTGGAATGGCGCAAGGGAAAGCAGCGTAGGCGGCTGCGGATGCTGGGACGCGGCGCGGCCGTCGCCGTCGCGGCTCTGGTGTTCGTCACCACGGGGATCGGCTGGGGCAGCAAGACCTGGTTGGACGCGAGCTTCAACCACATCAACGCGCTCAACGAGAACTCCGATGCCATCCAGGACGCGCACCTGCAGGAGGGGGACCAGAACTTCCTGCTGATCGGTTCGGACACCCGCAAGGGCGCCGAGGCGTCGGACAACATCGGTACGGTCAAAGGGGTGCCGGGTGCCCGTTCGGATACGACGATGATCGCGCACATTCCAGCGGACCGGAGCCGGGTGGTGATCGTGTCGATCCCACGTGACCTGGAGATCGACATTCAGGCCGACACCTGCAGGAAGTGGGACTCCGCCACCGGGAAGTACAGCGAAGAGACGGTAGCGGCCCAGCAGAACGTCAAGTTCAACACCGCCTTCGGGACAGGCGGGCCCGCCTGCGTCACCAAACAGGTGCAGCAGCTCTCCGGACTCGAGATCAACAGTTTCCTCGGGGTCAACTTCCAGGGGTTCAAATCCATGGTCGACGCGGTGGGTGGTGTGCAGGTCTGCACCAACAAGCCGATGATCGACCAGGAGCTGGGCACCATCCTCGAAACGGCGGGCACGCACAAGCTCGGCCCGCAGCAGGCGCTGCGCTACGTCAGGGCGCGCAAGCTCACCAACGACCCCACCTCGGACTACGGGCGGATGGAACGGCAGCAGCTGTTCCTCGGCGCGTTGCTGCGCAAGATGACCTCGGCGAACGTGCTGCTCAACCCCAGCAAACTCGGGAATCTGGCCAACGCCGTCATCGCCAACACCTTCGGCGACAACGTCAACAGCGACAAGCTGATCTCGCTCGGCAAATCGCTGGACGGGCTCGATCCGGAGAAGGTCACCTTCGTGACCATCCCCACCACCGGAATCCAGAACTCACGGGGCAACGAGGTGCTGGTGGAGTCCGAGGCCCACTCGTTGTTCCGCGCCATCATCGAGGACGTGCCGCTCGACTCCTCGTCCGGACAGCAGAACGGGCAGGCTTCGGAGGGCGCCACGTCGGACACCTCGCCCATGGCCTTCACCCAGCAGGAGCAGGGGAACAGTTCGGCGAAGCCCGAGCCCTCCGAGGTGAATGTTTCGGTGTTCAACAGCACCGAACGCAGCGGCCTGGCGGGCAACACCGCCAGTGGTCTGCGTGAGTTCGACTTCGCGGTCGGCAACGTCGGCAACCTGGAGTCCCCGCTCGATCAGACGGTCATCCGGTACTCGGAGGGCAACAAACAGCGGGCGCAGCTGCTTGCCTCCGCCGTGCCCTCGGCCGAGATCGTGGCCGATTCCTCGGTCGGTGAAACGCTGCGGCTGGAGCTGGGGACCGACTACGACAACCGGGTTCGCAAGCCGGACAGCGGTGATGTGGATGTTCCGGAGAACCTCTCGACCGTCAACGCGGGTGAGGACAAGTGCGGCGGTGTCAGCGGCTGACCGGAGCGGTCGCCGTCCCCGTGGGTGGCTGCTCGGGATTCGAGGTTCTCACCCGCTGTAATGCCCGAGCACACCCGCACTGGTCTTTTCGAGTGAGAGCTCAAATCGTGTTCACCGCAGGTTAACCGGCGGGAACCCTGCGCAATACCCCCACGAAGTAGGGTAGGGACCATGCGTGAGGTCTACCAGGAACAGCTCGACAAGCTCGCCGACGAGCTCGCCGCGATGTCGACCATGGTCGGCAACGCGATGGAGCAGGCAACCACCGCGCTGCTCGGAGCTGACCTGTCGCTGGCCGAGCAGGTCATCGACGACGACTTGAAGGTCGACGAGGCGCGGGCACGCTGCGAGGAGCACGCCTTCGGCCTGCTCGCGCTGCAGGCACCGGTCGCGGGGGATCTGCGTACCGTGATCTCGACGATCCACGCCGCCGAGAGCCTGGAGCGGATGGGAGATCTCGCGCTGCACGTGGCCAAGGCGGCACGGCGCAGGCACCCGCAGCCCGTGCTCCCGGAGGACGTGAAGACTTACTTCTCACAGATGGGTCAGGTCGCGGTCAAGCTCGCGAACCGGCTGAACCAGATCCTGCGCACCCAGGACGTGCAGCAGGCGCGGGATCTCGAAGGCGACGACGACGAGATGGACGACCTGCACCGCCACCTGTTCAGCGTGGTCATGGGCTCCGAGTGGTCGCACGGCGTGTCGGCGGCGGTGGACATCACCCTGCTGGGCAGGTTCTACGAGCGTTTCGCGGACCACGCGGTCTCGGTGGCACGTCGGATCATCTACGTGGTGACGGGAACCATGCCGAGCAGCGACAATTCGTGACCGAATTTCCGGGTAGGCGTCTTTCCCTCACCGGAACGGGCGGGCAAACGGAACGCTGTTGACGTCTCAGCGTCGTCGATTCCGCACGGCACTCATTCGATCGAATGAACGCTATTATTAGTCGGCGTTGACGACGGCTGTTCGCCGCCGCGGTGTGCGAGCCTGCCGACGTGAGTAAGAGTCCTACCGTGCACCGCCGACGTCTGGGCAGCGAACTACGCAAGCTGCGTGAGGCAGCGCAACGCACACACCGCGAAGTCGCGGCTCATCTGGATTGCTCACAGGGGAAGATAAGCCAGATCGAGCTCGGCCGTGTCCCGGTCCGCACCGCGGATGTCCGGCTCATGGCCGAGCTCTACGGATCGAGCAGTGAGCAGGTCACCACACTGCTCGAACTCGCCGAGGGCTCCAAGAAACGCGGTTGGTGGCAGGCGTACGCCAGCACCGCGCGTCGCAACGGTTTCGACACCTACCTCGGGCTGGAGACCGCCGCCGGAGCGGTGAGCACGTTCGGAGCGGATCCCATCCCCGAATTACTGCAGACCGAGGAGTACTGCTCGGCACTGCTGGCGACGGAGCGCGAGGCGATAACCGAAGACGAGGTCTCCGAACGGCTGACCATCACGGCGACCCGCCAACAGCGTCTGCTGGGTGAGCATTCGCTGGAGCTGTACTCGGTGCTGGACGAGTCCGCGCTGCGGCGCGGTGTGGGAGGCCCTCGGGTGATGCGCGCCCAGCTGGAGCACCTGGTGCTGATGAGCTACCGACGCAACGTGACGCTGCGGGTGCTGCCGTTCGGCAGCGGAGCGCATCCGCTGCTCGGTGACCGCGTCACCGCCTTCTCGTTCCGGGAGACGGGTGACCCGCAGGTGGTGCACGTGGGTGACTCCACGAACTCGCGCTTCTGGGAGAAACCGGCCGAAACCGCTCCGTACCTGGCAGCGTTGGAGCGGGTGTGCGCGCTGGCGCTGTCGCCCAAGGATTCGACGATGCTGATATCGAGCATCGCGGACGAGCACCGCGAGTGAACCGGAACCCGACTCTCCGGCCGGGAACCCGGGGGAACTCCGGGAAGCCCGGGCTGCCCCCGCTTCCGGCGGCCTCAATTTCTCGCGAAATCGCCGCGCCCCTTCGCCGCGGGCCGCGCCCCGAGCACCCTCGCAGTGGGCACCGCCGCGGGTTCTCCGGTGCGGCTCTCGCGAGGACGGCCCCGACGTTGTGTAGATCGCTACCCGATGTCGGGGCACCCGCAGCGAGAGCCGTGCCGGAGGTTCCGCCACCAGCACCGCCAGACAGACCGACCCGACAGAGTCCCCCTCAACCGAAGCGGCCGGAGATGTATCCTTCGGTGGCCTTCTGACTCGGATTCGAGAAGATCTTCCCGGTCTCGCCGATCTCGACCAACTGGCCGGGCTGCCCCACCTCGGGCAGGTTGAAGAACGCCGTCTGGTCACTCACCCGCGCGGCCTGCTGCATGTTGTGCGTGACGATGACGATCGTGTAGTCCTTCTTCAGCTCGGCGATGAGATCCTCGATCGCCAGCGTCGAGATGGGATCGAGTGCCGAGCAGGGCTCGTCCATCAACAGCACGTCGGGCTGCACCGCGATGGCGCGGGCGATGCACAGCCGCTGCTGCTGGCCACCGGAGAGCCCACCGCCGGGCTTGTTGAGCCGGTCCTTGACCTCTTCCCAGAGATTGGCCCCACGCAGCGAACGTTCGGTGATCTCCTCGAGGCGCTTCTTGTCCTTGACACCGGCCAGCTTCAGGCCTGCCACCACGTTGTCCCTGATCGACATCGTGGGGAACGGGTTGGCCCGCTGGAACACCATCCCGATGGTGCGGCGAACCTGGACGGGGTCGACCCCTGGTGCGTAGACGTTCTCACCGTCGAGCAGCACACTGCCCTCGACCCTGGAACCGGGAATCACCTCGTGCATGCGGTTCAGCGCTCGCAGCACGGTGGACTTGCCGCAACCGGAGGGGCCGATGAAGGCGGTGACGCTGCGGGCGTGCACCTGCAGCGTGACGTCCTGCACCGCGTGGAACTTGTTGTAGTAGAGGTTGAGATCGTTGATGTCGAGACGTTTGGCCATGATTCGGCTACCGCCCTACCTGGTCTTTACCGCGAACAGTTTGGACAACAGTGTTGCCAGCAGATTGATCAGCATGATCAGCAGCACGAGGGTGAGCGCCGCTCCCCACATCCGGTACTCGCCCGCCTCCGTGGACGTCTTGCGCGCCGTGTAGACCGTCAGGGGCAGCGAGGCCATCGGACCGTCGAACAGGTTGTAATTGATCGCCCTGGAATAACCGACCAGGATGAGCAGGGGCGCGGTCTCGCCCATCACCCTGGCGAGCCCGAGGATGATGCCGGTGATGATGCCGGAGAACGAGGTCGGCAGCACCACCTTCACGATCGTCTTCCACTTGGGGACGCCCAGGGCGTAGGAAGCCTCCCGCAGCTCGTCGGGAACGATCGTCAGCATCGTCTCGGTCACCCGCACCACCACCGGCAGCATCAGCAGCACCAGCGAGAGCGAGACCGCGAATCCGCTGCGGTCGAAACCGAACGTGGTGATCCACAGCGCGTAGATGAACAGCCCTGCCACGATCGAGGGAAGGCCGCTGAGGATGTCCACCATGAAGGTGGTGGTCCGGGCCAGTTTGGAGTTCCTGCCGTACTCGATGAGGAAGATTCCGACCGTCACGCCGAGCGGAACCGCGATCAGGGCGCAGACGAGTGTCTGCTCCAGGGTCCCCACCAACGCGTGGTAGATACCGCCACCGGAATCGTTCGGCAGCAACCCGTAGAACGAGTGGTTCCACCAATCCGCGTTGAGCATCGGGGCCAGGCCGCGCTGCACCAGGGTGAACAGCACCCACAGCAGCGGAATCACCGCGACCAAAAACGCCAGGCCGAACAGCACTGTGGCGGTGTGATTCTTGATCTTGCGCCCCAGCCCGAGCTGCTGGAAGGCGGGGGCGCTGGCGGGCCGCTCGAGGTCAGCGGTGTCCGTTCTCATTTCTTCCCCTTACCGCTGCCGCTCTCGATCCAGCGGGCGAGCGCGTTGACGGCGAAGGTGCTGATGAACAGCACCAGCCCGGCCGCGATGTAGGCACCGACGGTGAGGTGGTTGTTGAACTCGGCCGAGCCGAGCGCGATCCGCGAAGCGAAAGTGGCCCCCGCGTCGAAGATGCTGTAGTGCGGCCCCTCGAAGGTGTAGCTGAGGATGACCGTCAGCGCGACGGTCTCACCGAGCGCCCTGCCGAGGCCGAGCATGGCTCCGCCGACGAACCCGCTGCGGCCGAACGGCCAGACGGTGGTGCGCACCACTTCCCACTTGGTCGCCCCCAGCGCCAGGGCTCCCTCGATCTGCGCCGAGGGGGTTCGCTCGAACACCTCGCGCGCGACTCCGGTGATGATCGGAAGGATCATCACCGCCAGCACGATGCCCGCCGTGAAGACGTTCGAACCGCTGTTGGCGGGCACGTTGCCGTCGGCGAAGATCGGTATCCAACCCAGCGTCCCGTTGATCCAGAGCGCGACGGGTTTGAGCACCGGCGCCAGCACCAGTGCTCCCCAGAGGCCGTAGATCACGGAGGGGACGGCGGCGAGCAGGTCCACCACGTAGGCGAACGGGCGGGCCAGCACCTTCGGGGCGTACTGGGTGAGGAACAGCGCGATTCCGCCCGCCACGGGCATCGCGATGATGAGCGCCACCAGCGAGCTCGCGACGGTGATCCAGGCGAGATCGACGATGCCGAAGGCCATGTTCTCCGGATCGCCGGTCCGCCACTGCCCCGAGAACAGGAAGTTGGCCTCGTTGGCGTGCAACGCGGGGATGGCCCTGACGAGCAGGAACAGCCCGATGGCCGCGATGATGGTGACGACGAAGATCCCTGATCCGGTCGCCACGCCCTGGAACAGCCGGTCCCCGAGGCGTACCACCTTCTTCTTCCCGCCCGGTTGCTCCGGCGGTGTGGGTGGTTCCGGCGACACCGGCTCTTCGGGGCTTCCCACGAGGGTGCTGCCGGCCTCGCCCGGCGGTGTGACTGCTTCGCCCGGCGGTGCGGACCGCCACTCGGAATTCGTCGACTCGGTCACCGTTGTTCGCGACCTCTCAGTTTCCGGATTTCCCGGTCGTACTCGTGTGCCGTGGCTGCCGCACGGCGCGAGCACGCACTAGCCCGGGAGGACGTCGGGTTGGTGGCGACCTGGCTCGGCACTGCCGGGCTCAGGTCCGGATCGCCTCGACCGCGTCGAGGACCTTCTCGCGGAACTTCGGAGGCAGCGGCACGTAACCCGCCTGCTCCAGGTTCTCCTGGCCCGCGTGTGCCGCGATCCGCAGCGCGGCGGTCACGGACTTCGCGGTCTGCTTGTCGTAGCCCGCCGAGCACACGACCTCGTAGGTGGCCAGCACCAGCGGGTAGACCCCCGGCGAGTCGTTGCCGTAGATCGACTCCAGGTTCAGCCGGAGGTCGTGCCCGGTACCGGCTATCTCGGCACCGTCGATGGCCTTGCCCGCGGATCGGCTGGTGAGTTCGACCGGACCGTTACCGCTGTCGATGGCGGCGATGCCGAGTCCTGCGTTCTTCGGGAAGGCCCAGGCCGCGTAGGTGATCCCACCCTCGGTCTGCTCGACCGAGGAGGTGACTCCGTCGGTACCTGCCCTGCCCTGGCCGACACCGGATCCGGGGCGGAACGTCTTGCCCGAGCCGTTCCACATCCCGTGGGTGGCGATGGAGAGGTATTCCTGGAAGTTGGCCGAGGTGCCGGACTCGTCGGAGCGGTAGAACGGCACGATCTCGGTTCCCGGCAGGTCGGCCCCCTGGTTGAGCCGCTGGATGGCCGGGTCGTTCCACGTGGTGATCTCGCCCTGGTAGATCTTGGCGATCGTCTCCGGGCTGAGGTTGAGGTCGTCGACCCCCGGAAGGTTGTAGGTGATCGCGAGCGGCCCGAACACCATGGGGATGTTCCAGGCGGGGTTGCCCCCGCAGCGTTTCCTGGCCTTCGCGGCCTCGGCACTGTTGAGCGCCTCGTCCGACCCGGCGAAGTCGACCTGCCCGGCGGTGAAGGCGGATATGCCCTTGCCCGAGCCGGAGGCCGTGTAGTTGAGCTGCCTGCCCTCGCACTTGACGCCGAAGTCCCTGGCGAAGACATCCATCGCGTTCTTCTGCGCGGAAGAGCCCTCGGCGACCACGGAGGCGTCTCCGCAGTCGACCTCGAGTTGCCGCAACTCGGTGTTCAGATCGGCCGTGGTGACGTTGCGATCGGTTCCGCAGGAGGTCAGCGCGAGAACACCGACCGCGAGAAACCCGAGCGCGAACCTGTGCCGCCCGAAGTGCACGTCGCTCCTCCAAGACAACGGAGTTGACGGCGTGTGCCGTTCCGAGAGCGACCCTAAGCCGACTCGGTAGCCATCGACCGCCATCCAGGTGAACAGAAAATGAACACGGCACGCTAAGTAAGCAAGCACACAGCTAAGCGGGTGAGCACACCCGAAAACTGCTCACCCGCACCACAATATTGAACACCCTCAGTGTTCAGCGTTGCTCATCGGCCGAGCTGTGCGTCGACATCCCAGCGCTCGAAGCCGAGACGACGGTAAACACTGACGGCGGGACCGTTGTCCGCCTCCACGTAGAGCAGCACCCTCGGACATCCGACGTCGCGCAGGTAGCGCAACCCGGCCAACGTCAGAGCTCTCCCGAGTCCACTACCCTGCGTGTTCGGATCGACTCCGACCACGTAGACCTCGCCGCTCCCGTCCGGGTGAATCTTGGTCCAGTGGAATCCGAGCAACCGGTCGGCATCGTCCACGGCCAGCAGGAACCCCGCCGGATCGAACCAGTCCAGTCCTTCCTTCTCCCGCAGCTCCGCCTCGGTCATCCCGCCCTGCTCGGGGTGCCAGGAGAACGCGAGGTGATTGACTCGGACCAGTTCCGGTTCGTCCTCGCCGACCCGGAAACCACGTACCGTCACTCCCTCCGGCAGGACCGGCTCGTCGAGTTCGGCACCGCTCAACTCACGCCCCATCCGCCACAGTTCGCGAACCCGGGTGAAACCGAACCGGTCAGCCAGCCGGACCGCGGCCGCGAGCAGGCCGTGCGACCAGATGCGCAGCCGGTACGAATCCCCTTCGTCGTCGGGTTCGACGGGTATCTCGGCACGTTCCAACAACGCCGCCACCAGCTGGGTACCGATCCCGTTCTCGCGGAAGCGGGGATGTACCGCGAGTTCGGCGACCAGGGGTTCCCCCCGGGATTCGCCCTCGGTGTCCATGTGGGCGTAACCCGCCAGTTCGCCGCCGTCGGCACGGATCACGAAGTGTTCCGAACCCGCGACATCGGCCTGCACCGGCTCGATCTGTTCACTGACCCCCCGGTGGGAGCGCAACCGCAGGATCACGTGCTCACCTACGGGCGCCACCCCGTCGGCTCGCTCGGCAGCGGTCAGCAGGTCGAAGACCTCGGCGGTCTCGGTCTCGTCAAGTCCGTTTCGCCACGTCAGATGCACCACACGACCGAGATTACCGATGTTCAACCAGCGTTGGTTGCCCGCGTGACCCACCTCCGGCTAGAAAACCAACCGAACAACCGTCACAACCGCGACACGATCCCGGAGGGGAGTGAGTCGACGGCTGCGGAGCAGCGTCGATTTCTCGCGAAATCGCCGCGTCCGCGAAGCTCCCAAAGCCGAGCCCCAACCACTCCCGCAGGCTGAACTCCGACCATCCTCGCAGCCCGCACCGCCGCGGGTTCTCTCGTGCGGCTCTCGCGAGGACGGCCCCGACGTTGTGTAGGTCGCTACCCGATGTCGGGGCATCCGCAGCGAGAGCCGCACGAGAGGTTCCGCCAAGCGACCAACCAGGCAACACAAGCCCATCACCCAAAGGAAAGTGGTCATGCGTTTGAAAGCCCGCCTCGGTACCGCCGACGCGGTGACGATCGGACTCGGTTCGATGATCGGCGCCGGGCTCTTCGCGGCGTTCGCCCCCGCGGCCTCGCTGGCGGGCTGGAACCTCGTCCCGGCACTGTTGCTGGCGGCGTTCGTGGCGTTCTGCAACGCGTCGAGCTCGGCGGCGCTGGCGGCCCGCTACCCCACCGCGGGAGGTACCTACGTCTACGGCCGCGAACGGCTCGGTCCGCTCTGGGGCTACCTGGCCGGTTGGGGATTCGTCACCGGCAAGACGGCTTCGTGCGCCGCGATGGCGCTGACTGCGGCGAACTACCTCTCGCCGTCGCACCGCGAGGCCGTGGCGGTGGTGTTCGTGCTGCTGCTCGCCGGGACCAACTACATCGGGATCACCCGCACGGCGCGGCTGGCCCGAGTGCTGCTGGTGATCACGCTGGCCGGGTTGGCGGTGGCGCTCGTCGCGACATGGCTCCCGGACTCGGATCCACCGCTGCTGCCCGGCACCGGGGCCGTCTCGTCGGATACCGGGTCGCGCTGGGGCGGCCTGTGGGGGACGACCGGCGCAGCGGGGTTGCTGTTCTTCGCCTTCGCCGGGTACGCGCGGATAGCCACCCTCGGTGAGGAGGTCCGCGATCCGGAACGGACCATCCCGCAGGCCATTCCGATCGCCCTGGGCATCGTGGTGCTGCTGTACCTGGTGGTCGGAGTGACGCTGCTCGGTTCGCTGGGGCCGTCCGGGTTGGCCGAATCCACCGCACCGCTCGCCGAGGCGGTAAGGGAGGGCCCCCTTCCGTGGCTGGCACCGGCCGCACGACTGGCCGCGGGTACGGCCGCGCTGGGAGCGCTGCTCGCCCTGCTCGCGGGGGTGGGAAGAACCGCGATGGCGATGGCCCGCGAGCGAGACCTGCCGGGCACGCTGGAGCGCGTTCACCCCCGGTTCGGCACCCCGCACCACGCCGAGCTCGGAGTAGCCGCCGTAGTGGTGCTGCTGATCGCGGCGGGTGACCTGCGCGCGGTGATCGGCTTCTCCTCGTTCGGTGTGCTGATCTACTACGCGATCGCCAACGCGGCGGCGTGGACCCTGCCCGGGGAACAACGGTGGTTCCCCAGGGCGCTACCCGTCGTGGGCCTACTGGGGTGCGCTGTACTCGCGTTCAGCCTGCCGTGGCAGGCCGTCGTGGCCGGGATCGGCTGCTTCGGCGTCGGGATCCTGTTCCGCGAGCGGCGGAAGATCCGCTCTCTCCTGCGCGGCCGAGTCGGCACGTCGTGAACCGGTCGCGTCCCGGTTCGTCCGCGAGGGCCGCACGAACTTGTAGCCCACGCTGCGGACCGTTCCGATCATGGCCTCGTGCTCGGGGCCCAGCTTCGCGCGCAGCCGCCTGATGTGCACGTCCACCGTCCGGGTACCGCCGAAGAAGTCGTAGCCCCAGACCTCCTGCAGCAGCTGCACCCTCGTGAAGACCCTGCCCGCGTGGGTGGCGAGGTGCTTGAGCAGCTCGAACTCCTTGTAGGTCAGTTCGAGTGCCTTGCCCTTGAGCCTGGCCGTGTAGGTCTCGTCCTCGATGACCAGGTCGCCCACGGTCACCGGTCCACCGGCGACGGATTCGGCCCCACGCTGCGCGGTGCGCAGCCTGATCCGCGCGTCGACCTCGGCCGGACCCGCGGTGGGCAGCAGCACGTCGTCCACGCCCCACTCGGCGTTGACCACCACGAGGCCGCCCTCGTTGACCACGGCGAACACCGGCACCCCGGCGCCTCCCGAGGACAGCATCCGGCACAGGTTCCTGGCGTTGGCGAGGTTGTCGCGGGCGTCGACGACGACGAGTTCGTGTCCGCTGGCAGTGACCATCGCGGAGCTGTCCGGAGCGATCACCCGCACCCGGTGCGGCAGCAGGGACAACGCGGGCAGCACGGACTCGCAGTCGGACTCGTTACTCAACAGCAGCAGATCGGAGCTCATACAATGCCTCCGTGAACCGGCGCGAACGCCGGAAGTGGGCGATACGGAAAATGCGCCGTAACCGGGCTGTGAGGCTCCGTTGCCTCCGATGACGGTGAGAATACCCATAACACGCCGGACAAGCACGGGTAACGCAACACAGGTCACACGAGCGCGGCAGCGCTGCCAGCGCGAAGAGCGGCCAGTCCGAAGAGCGATCGGTCTCGAACCGTCCGGTGGCGGGAATTCGCGCGGCGAGCACGGAACGGCCGCGCACCCGACGCGGCGCGGCCCGAGGGATTCCGCCACGAGAGGTAAGCGACGAACTCCTACTAGAGTGAAAACACCGTGTCCCCCGCGGCGGATACACCAGACAGAAACGGAAACCTCCCGGTGCGACGTGCCTTCCCGTTCAAGAAGCTCACGATCACGCTGGTCGTGCTGCTCGGCCTGTTCCTGGCGGCCGACTTCGGCGGCGCGGCCCTCGCCGAGTACCAGGTGTCCAAGAAACTGGGGAGGAAACTCGAACTCGGGCGCGACCCGGGAGTCCGGATAACCGGCTTTCCGTTCCTGACCCAGGCGGTGCGGGGTGACTTCCGCGACGTGCGGTTACGCGTACCGGGTGTGGACGTCGGTCCGCTGCGCGACGTCGACGTCCGGGCGGAGCTGCATCACGCGCGGATCTCCACCCTCGGCATGTTGACCGGTGAGAACAACCGGATAGCGGTCGACGAGGTGACCGGCGAGCTCCGAATCGGCGAATCCGATCTGGACAAGGCGGTGCCGGTCGAGGACCTGCGCATAACCCCGGTCGATACCCCCGCGGCCTCGGCGGCCGCGTCCGGCGGCGCGGGCAGCGACTCCTCGACGGGTGTACGGCTGCGCGGAAAGGTCGACATCGCGGGGACGACCAACCGGGTCACCGTCACCGGCACGCTGCGGCTGGAGAACGGCAAGCTGCGGATCGTGCCGAACGAACTGGATCTGGAGAACAGCGCCGTCGGCAGGGTGGACATTGCGGGCACCTTCGAGAAGATGATCCTGCGGCAGTTCGACACCACGCTCGACCCGGGAGGACTTCCGTTCGACGTACGCCCCACGGCCGTCGAGGTGGAACGCGGCACCCTGGTGGTCGCGGGCAGCGCCGACAACGTGATCATCAACGGGAACGGGAGTGGTGGCTGATGCCGCCGGAGTGGTGGGCGCTGCTGCTCTCGCTGATCGCGACGCTGGTGCTCGGCTCGGCGCTTCGCGCGCGGGAGGGGCGGATCACCACGCGGAATAACCACCGCGGCAGCGGAGTTTCCCGGGAAGTGTTCGATCAGCTTCCCGCGGAGATCGCCGAGGTACTGCGCCGCGAGGTGACCGGAACCGGCGGCGAGGTGACCGGCGACGGGGTGACCGGAACCGGGCGCACAACCGGTTCGGTGGCCGGCTCCGCCGCACGAGACGCCACGCCCGAGATCACTCTGTTGCAACTGTCCACCACGTTCTGCGCCCCGTGCAGACACGCCCGCATCCTGCTGTCGACGATGGCCGAACGGACCACGGGACTGCGCCACGTGGAGATCGACCTGACCAACCGTCCGGAGTGGTCGGCACCGTTGGGCGTGCACACCACACCCACCACGCTCGCGCTGGACACCGACGGGCGGGAACTGTTCCGGCTCTCGGGGGTGCCGCGCCGCGAAGGGCTCACCGAGGCACTGCGCCCGTACCTTCCCTGATCGAAGTTTTCCGATCGGGTTGTCGGGTCGCTCGCTCGGCGGAACCTCTCGCACGGCTCTCGCTGTGGGTCCCCCGACATCGGGTAGCCAGACCGGCACAAGAAGCGCCGGTTCGGATACATCCATCCCAACAGGTGAACAATCTTTCCGCTCGCCGCTCGTGACGGGTAATCTCCGAAGTGTGCATGTACTGCTGACCTCCAGGCGCGCTGTGGATCTGTGCCGCGTCGGAAGCAGCCTGTGTCGCGGGTGACGACCCGGGCGGCGGCACCGAATGCGATCGGTTCTCACACCGACGTGGCGGCCTTCCCCGTCCCGGCGGATTCGGCACCCTGTTCCACCAGCCAGGAGACACCATGCCCAGTGATGACCGCCTCGATCCACGCGGTGTCCGTTTCACGGCATGGATCACCAGCGGCATCCTCGTCCTGGGGCTGCTGACCGGTAGCTGGCGGATCCTGGCCGCACAGACCGCGCTGTTCGCGCTGTGCGCGTTCGTGGGGCTACGCCTCAATCCGTGGGGACACCTCTACCGGCAAACGGTGCGCCCTCGGTTGCCCGAGGGTGGCGAGCAGTCGTACGAGGACCCCGAACCGGTTCGTTTCGCCCAGGGAATCGGATTCGCCTGCACCCTGGTGGCAACCGTCGGATACGCCGGAGAGTGGCTCCTCTTGGGGGTGACGGCGAACGCGCTGGCACTGGTCGCCGCGCTGCTCAACGCCGCCTTCGGCTACTGCCTCGGTTGCCGGTTGTATCCGTTGATCCGGAGGTTGGTTCCCGCGGGCTCGACCTCCCAAATCCGCTGAGAATTCACTTCGCCGATACGAGCAAAGGAGTCGCTCGATGAGTCGTGAACAGGTCCTGGTAACCACCGACTGGGCCGAACAGAACCTGGATACCGACGGGGTCGTGTTCGCCGAGGTGGACGAGGACACCACAGCCTACGACGGTGGACACATCCGCGGCGCGGTCAAGCTCGACTGGCGCAACGAACTGCAGGATCACGTGCGGCGTGACTTCGTGGGCCGGGAGGACTTCGGCAAGCTTCTCTCCGCCAAGGGGATCTCGAACGACGACACGGTGATCCTCTACGGCGGCAACAACAACTGGTTCGCCGCCTACGCCTACTGGTACTTCAAGCTCTACGGGCACCGCGACGTGCGGCTGCTCGACGGCGGCCGCAAGAAGTGGGAGCTGGACGGCCGGGAACTGACCAAGGAGGTCCCGGAGCGCCCCGCCACCAACTACGTCGCGGGTGAGCCGGACAGCTCGATCCGCGCGTTCCGCGACGAGGTCGTGGATTCGATCGGTGAGCGCAACCTGGTCGACGTACGCTCGCCCGACGAGTTCTCCGGGAAGCTGCTCGCCCCCGCGCACCTGCCGCAGGAGTCCGCGCAGCGCGGCGGTCACATCCCCTCGGCGATCAACGTTCCCTGGAGCCGCGCGGCCAACGAGGACGGCACCTTCAAGTCGGACGACGAGCTGCGCAAGGTCTACAACGAGGCCGGGCTCGACGAGTCCAGGAACACGATCGCCTACTGCAGGATCGGCGAGCGTTCCTCGCACACCTGGTTCGTGCTGCACGAACTGCTGGGGCACCAGAACGTGAAGAACTACGACGGTTCCTGGACCGAGTACGGCTCGCTGGTCGGCGTGCCGATCGAGAACCCGAGTGAGCAGGAGGCATGATCGTGAGCAGTGGATGCGGAGCACCGGATCAGTCGACCGCGGGCGCGGACACCGGTGACCAGACCGTCGTGGCGGGCAAGGTGCGTTCCGGTGGTCAGCCGGTGGGCGGTGCCTTCGTCCGACTGTTGAACCCGGCGGGCGAGTTCACCGCCGAGGTCGTCTCCGCCGAGAGCGGTGACTTCCGGTTCTACGCGGCAGAGGGAACCTGGACCGTCCGTGCGCTGCACCGCGACGGCAGCGGCGAATCCGAGGTGGCCGCGAACGGGCCGGGGCTGCACGAGGTGGAGATCGCCGTGGCGTGACGCCGGAGGTCGGTGTCGGCGCTCCGCGCGCCGACACCACCCCCGAGCTCGGTCTCACTCCCCGACGTCGCGGGAACGCAGCAGGGCGAACGCCCGCTCATCGCGGTCCTGTGCCGCCGGATCGGAGTCCGTGGTGTTGCCGACGGTGGTGAAGTCGAGCACTTCCCACCCCGTGCGGTCGAACAACCTGCGCAGCCCGGCCTCCGAGAAGATCCAGAAATTCGTGGCGTCGTTGTTCGCCTCGGTCGGGTGGAGCAGATAGGCCACCGGCTGCTCGGCGAACCGGGTGCCGTGGTCCGGGCTCAGTTGCGCGATCCGGGTGGAGACGAAGCAGAGTTCGCTGTGCCGGGCCAACGTCTCCAACACGTAGAACGGGTTCTTCAGGTGGTACAGCAGACCGAGGAACAACACGGCGCGGTAGTGCTCGGCCGGTAGCCGGAACTGGCTGTCCAGATCCACGTCGTGGATGCCCGCCTCGGAGCCCAGCCGCTCGGCGAGCAGCCGTGCGCCACGCAGTCCGTTGTAGTTGGGAGCCGAGGTATCGACCACGTCCAGTCGGCATCCCAGCTGGGATTCCAGGAAGAAGCCCAGATCACCGTCGGCGGCGCCGATATCGGCGATCCGCTGCCCCGCCAACCGGTCGAACACGGCCCGGTTGCCCCCGGACAACAACCCGTCCAGATGAAGCATGTTGGCGATGGTGTCGAAGGGGTACCAGGGGAACTCCGGATCGATCTCGGACTTGCGCCCGAGTAGCCACTCCCGGTAGTTCATCGCCTTGTCCCGCAGCGTCGCGAACTCCATGTGATACCCGTCTCCTCGGCGCCGGCCCCAGACCCGCTGAGCACCGAAACGCGGCTTGGCAACCCTCTGGTCCGAGCAGATCATGCCTGAGACCACATCCCACTCGAGCCGGGTGGTGGTTATGCTTACGGCCGTGACACTCATCGACTTCCTGCACTACGGCCTGGTCACTCTGGTGGGGATCGCCGCCCTGGCGACGGTCTGGTTCGCCTTCTACGTGGTGTATCGCCTGCACAGCGACTGATCCACCCAGCACTGGACGGGGGAGCGGCGACGAACGCGGCGAGCCTTCGAGGTAACCTCGAAGGCGATGTCTGCCACGCCCAACCAGCCGTCCGAACAGTCCGACCCGTCCAACGGTCAACCGCAGCCCGGCAGCGGTGACGCGGCGGTGCGCGCCCAGGCCGAGCGCGCGGAGAAGACCCGCGGGCGCAACATTCCCGAGTTCGACGACCTGCCGGGAATCGGGGACACCGCGAACCTGCGCATGGGCCCGGAGCTCAACGGCGCCTGCCTGGGGCTGCTGCCGCTGGTCGGTGTCTGGCGGGGCGAGGGCGAGGCCAACCACCCCACGCTGGACGAGAAGTACCGCTTCCTGCAGCAGGTGACCTTCGCCCACGACGGCAGGCCGTTCCTGTACTACGAGAGCCGCGCCTGGAAGCTGGACGGCGAGGGCGGCGAGATCGTGGAGCCCGCCTTCCGCGAGCTGGGCTGGTGGCGGCCGCAGCCCGACGACAGCATCGAGCTGCTGCTGGTGCACTCCTCCGGCATCGCGGAGATGTTCTTCGGCAACCCCCTCAACCAGACCAGCTGGCAGTTGTCCACCGACGCGGTGCTGCGCACCCCGACCTCGGAGGACGTGACCGCCACGACCAGGCTGTACGGCGTGGTGGACGGCTCGCTGGCCTACGTCGAGGAACGCGCCACCTCGGAGCACGAGCTGCAGCCCCGCCTCTCCGCCAAGCTGGAACGCGTGGTCGGCTGACCTCAATCCTCGGGGCGTGTGGTGAGAACGCGGCGAACAACTCAGCCGGCTCCGTTCGGACTCGGTGTGACACGTTCGGCTCGGCGCTCGTTGCCGCTCTCCGGCGCGGCGAGTGCCGAGCCGACTCGCACGGGGTGAAGTCCGGACACCCACAGCCGGGAGCCCACCCCGGAGACAGCCAAAAGACAAGGGGACTCTGACACCCGTTCGGTCCCGGAGTTCGCCATGAGCAGTTCGTTCGTGTGTTGTTCGGGCTACCCCGGCTCGGACGTAGTACACGACACGAAGCAGCCAGGATATGGTGCACGGTCGTGACTACCGGACTACTGTCGCATCGCGCTGTTCACGAGCCCACATGATCCCGGCGTGTGTGGCGGCCAAAGCGCCGGGCCAGGCCGGTTTCATCGGTCCGGCCCGGGCCATCGGTTCCCGATGGGACCAACCAGGTCTCAGTCCGAGCGACGAGCGCGGGGGATCTCAGTCAGTGCCGGCTCCACGGCACGGTGCCTCGTTCCACCGACGGAGCTTGTCGGCGACCTTCCGCAGCCGGCCATCACCAGGTCCGACCTCGATCTGGAAATGCCCCTGTTTGGGCATTCTCTCGTCGCCGCCCCACCGCAGGACACCTTCGCAGTCGTTAAGGATCTCGCGCACAGTGGCCACCTGCGCGGGGAACAATCCGTCACCTGCCCCTACCGGGAACTGGTCGGGCTGAATGGCTAGAGCGGTGCCGGACAAGTAGTTGCTCTCGTACGACGCGGCCACCTTCCGGGAGGTGGTGTGCCCGACGACGTCATCGGGATCCAGCTCCTCAACCTCGTAGTGAAAACGACGCGCTGCGTGCAACAGCACCACGGCCGCATCTCCCGAGAGCAGAGCCACTGAGGCATCACTGCCCTCGATCGTGTGAGTGGGCACCGACCGGGCCCGCATCGTGCCACCGAGTACGGGCCAACCATTCGCACTCCGCCCGCTGTTCCACACGCCGGGCTCGGTAACAGCGGCGTGAGCCGAGGGAGTCAGCCCACTCGCCCACAGAACCGCGCCGCCGACCAAACCGGTGCCCGAAGCCAGCAGGCTCCGCCGGGATAACGAGGGGTCGGATACGTGATCATTCATGAGTGTCCTCTTTCTGCGACAGATTTCGACGGTTTTCTCCGAGCGAGATATAGGGCCACCACCGCGCAAACGACCGCTCCGGCCAAGAAAGCGTACAGCAGCGGGGCTACGTAGCTCGGAACCAGATCGGAAGTGTTTCCATTCGCCCACACACATTCGGCGCTCGGTGGGAAGGTTCCATAATCGATCCGTTCGAAACCACCCCCGCGAGGCCCTTCCCGCGGGAGAGATAAGCATACTTCACCCGCGTCGGGAACAGTGATCGCTCGTAGACCCCCCCAGACGTAGTCCAGAAACGCGAGAAACAGAAAAATTATAGCGGCGCACGACCAGACCCCGACAGGGTTTCTCTGATCGATAGAGGTCAGCAATTTTATCACCGAAGCGAGCAGCCCGAACACGAGCAGCGGCAACAGAAGAAAGAGCAGGAAAACCATGCCTGTATTCTACATTGTCTCGCATCTTGGGCGTTGCTACCGCGCATCCTCCTTCCCGACTATCTGCTGAATAGTGTCAGCATACCCCTCAAAGAAGGGGTTCAATTTATACGGTGGCATATCCCTGGGAATCATAACTTCCCATCCTCCGGATTTCTGGTAAGCCGCGAACCTCAACTGCTCCAGAGTGACGCCCACCTCTCTGACAAGCATGTTGGTGGCACTTTGTACCACACCTTCGACGCTTCCGCCGTACCGTTCTTCGTAGAACCGCTTGAACCTGCTGAGGTGTCCGTTTCCTCCGAGCTGATCTTGGATTGCCTTGACGACGCTCGTCCCACCTCTTACAGTCATTCCCACATGGTAACCATCGACGTCCTCGATTAGGTCACCAAAAGAGAACGAAGAAGTGGTATTGATCTTCGCGAGACGATCCATGCAGAACTTGTATCCGGAGGCGTATTCTTCGATGTTGGAGTACCATTCTCCGTACAAGGTACACAGGTCGCCACCCCAACCACCGAAGTCACCTTCGTTGGCTGCGTCCTCCCCTCCTACTCCCTTCAGGTAGACCGCATTGGCGGTGGCACCGAAGTGGTCGACGTTTACGGTCACGCCATAGGATGGGTCGGCGAACTGTTTCACCTTTCGGGGTCCATTATTTTCGACGTAGTCTATCCACGCCTCGTCGACATTCCCAATCAGTAGTTTCCAGCCACTTGCTACCCCATTGTACTTCGGATAACGGAGGTACTCCATGACGCGAAGATCAGGGTCGTCGCTTCCGTAGGAAACAGCGGTGTCGTAAAGATCCTGAATATATTGGAGGAATGCGTCGACCGGGGAACTCTTCTCGCCGACAGAGCCTACTCCTGGGTCAGTTCCCGGGCGGTGGATGTTCTTGTCAATATTTATTTCACCGCTACCTGAACCGATCGTGAGGGTCTGGATCTGATTGAAGCTCCAGTTCGCGGGCAACGGGAAACCGAGATTGCCGGAGAAACCGTACGACATACCTGACACGAAAGAATAGCGCGCGTATGCCTCATCAGAGATACGTGAGCACACATTGCGGGAGCCGTACACCCCCGCGAGGTATTTCTTGCCGTTGGAGGACAGCGCAGCTTGCACACCGAAGAAATACGGTCGGATGTACTGGTCGATCTGAGCGTCGGTGGCGTCGTAGTCCACGGCGAAATAGAGGACAGTACCGCGGTTGAACCCGTAGTGTTCGGCCCTCTCGTGAGCCTTCAACCCATGCTGGTAACCCCGGCTGTACGTGAAGTAGGTTACTTCACTACCGTAGTATTGCGAGATCGGGAAGACACGCAGCCCACCATCGAAGATGTTTTGCAGCTCACCGGGCTGGATCTCCTTGTTGTGCCTGCCGTCCTCTGGTTCGTCAAGATACCGGCCGATCACTCGGTATCCGGCATCGTACAGTGCCTGAGCACGAGCAGGAGTAATGGTGGTAACGCAGTCGGCGGCCGTACCGTCCCGGTCCGGATTTCCGCACGATACCAGCAACTGGCACCAGGTATTGTAGTCGCCTACGCCGTTGACATCGAGTACTGAGAATCCCTGAAAGACCCGTACGTACTCAGTCAGAGCAGCATCGAAGGTCTCCTTGAACGTAGTGGACGCATTACCGTCACCGTCGTCGACGGTGCCGTTGAACACGCAAGCCGCACTGAACAACTGTACGAATACTCCCGAGTCTCCTTCGGCTACTGGGTGAGCCCGTAATCCAGCCTTCGTTTTCGGACCGAAATTACCATTCACCAACGACTCAGAGAGACCGAACTCGTACTGCAATCCCTTCATCAATGCCTTCTGCACGCCACGAGAATAATGACCGTCACAGGGACTGACAAAAAAGTTCTCCCGATTAATATAACGACCGTTGAGCCATTGCTGGATTTCGCGGATCTTCTTGGAACCACCACTGAGCAGCACATAAGCGTCCATGGTCAGTAGAGCTTTGAACACCTTGGGCCGCACCGCTCCGGTTGTTCCGTCAAGTCCGGCGTCGACCTCCATCGAGACGATCGCGTTGCGCGTGTTGTTGTGGTATTCCCCGTCGACGGGTCCACCCCAATATCCTTTGCAAAAGCATGCGTGCTGCACAATCTTAACGATATTTTTGTTGGGTTCGCCCGGACCGATATTCCCATGCGCTCGCAGGTGACTCAGCGTGGAAGGACCAAAGTTGTCCGACAACGCTGTTATACCTAACTCGTGCTGCAGAGCACGAGTTAGGGAGTACATCACACTCCAACCTGTTTCACCGTCCTCCGGACATTTCTCATATCCTGAAACATCACCATAAGTTGCGTTGACCCACTTCTGTGCAGCAAGAACTTTTTCATCCATCGGTAGCCACTCTAAAATCGACAGGTTGAGCATCAGTAAATTTCACAAGTTTCACTGCATTCTACTAAAACAAATCGACCATGAACCCCTTAGAACATTGGTTATCTTGCCTGGGCATAATCTTGGTCTATGGCCGCGTCGTGGTTTTTATCGGACGAGTTGTGGACCCGGATTGAGCTGTTACTGCCGGTTCGTCCGGTCGGTAGGACGACTCCGAGGCCATTGCCGGAGCAGCAGAGTTATCGCAGGGGATCATGTTCGCACTGTTCACCGACATCGCCTGGGAAGACCTGCCCAAGACCCAGGATTCGACTCGGTGATGAAATACTGCCCCGCCTGTGGTACCGGCAAAAACCCGGGGCTTCGAACAAGCCCACAAGACATTACTCGCTGAACTCAACGCCGCTGGCGAGATAGACTGCTCACGGGCGTGTGCAGATACTTCCAACATCTGCGCACCAGAAGGGGCCACGAACGATCCGAGCCCCATCGATTGGTCCCAGACCGACTCGAAAACCATCTGATCCGTGGCGGTGGTTTGTCGCTGAGCGGCGGCAACCGCAAAGACATCACCCAACTCCTCCTGTCGAGACGGTACCGCTCGTAGACTGGAACCAACTTCCCACTAATTTTTCAGAATAAAGTTCTTTTGATTAAAATTTCGAAGCAAAAACGATCATCACAAAATCCCCTCCCGATGTCAACTATGACCTATCTCATTCCTAAACTTAACTCTCTAGGTTGCTCAGTATTTCTGTTTTTGCTATTAAGGACAAATTTAGACTTTCCGGGGGATCCAGTGCCGCCGTACAGGCTATTGCGATTCCTCAAAAGGAAACAATTCATTGCAATTTGAATATAGAGCGCTTATCAGGTTAGCGATCTTTGCCTGAGATAATCTTGGTGTGGCTGTGACGTAGGGTGTATCAGACGAGTTGTGAGAGCGGATCGAGTCGGTTTTGTCGGTGTGTCCGGTCGGTAGGACGACTCCGAGGCCATTGCCGGAGCAGCAGAGTTATCGCAGGGGATCATGTTCGCACTGTTCACCGACATCGCCTGGGAAGACCTGCCCAAGACCCAGGATTCGACTCGGTGATGAAATACTGCCCCGCCTGTGGTACCGGCAAAAACCCGGGGCTTTGCCAGTTGGCATCAGGAAATGCTTGCCGAACTCAGTGCGGCTTGGATGCTGGGGGCGGTTTTTCTGGGGCTGGCGATGAGGTGTTCCGAGACGCGTCATCGCTGTGTGATTAGGACGAAGCCGCGTTCGTCCAGGCCGCGGAGTCCACGGATCAGGGCGTTGTATGCGCGGTTGTCGGCGTCGAGGATCTGGGTGCCGGGTGGTTGTTTGATGGGGGTGTGCACGCCGATACCGGTGCCGTCGTAGCCACCATCGGCCAGGCTCGGAGGCCCGTGAGCTGCTGCTGCCTACAGCGCGGGCAGCACGTGTTCGTGGGCTGCGGTCAGGTCATGGGGCGAGCCGGGTTCCTCGTCGGAGAGAGCCATAGTGGGAATCCGTTGGGCGCCGACAGGACCTGGATCGTGCCACCGTGCTCGCCGGTCTTGCCGGAGTAGCACAGGTCGATGGTTTTCCCTGAACACTGCTGGTTTTCTCGGCAAGACGGTCGGTGGTGACCACCGTGTCGTCGAGAACGACGGAGGCATGGACGTCCTCGTGGGCCTGCCGCAGCGCCTGATGAAGATCCGGTGAGTGGTCAGCGAGCACGGTGATGATCTCATCGACATACCGATACGCCGTGGCCCGCGAGACCTGGCGATCACGATCCGCCTTGCCCGGATCGGTGTGGTCGCGAAACCATCGCACTCCCAGCCCAGCCTGCCAAAGGCAGGTCAGCACCCGCGTGTCGGCACGGGTACCGCAAGGCCGAGTAAGTTCTGCGTCCGGAGGTCGGTGACGCGGTGTGGGGCGACCGAGGGCGGGAACCGGTCCTGATCCGTCAGTACTGCGACTCGTAGAGCTTGCAGATCCGCTCGTGCAATCCCGGGTCGGTGGCCACGGGCGTGCCTTCCACGGTGTGCACCTGGGTGATCTTGCGGATGCTCGACGCCAGCCAGACACCGTCGGCCCGCCACAACCGCTCGGCGGTGATCGGCTCCACGGCGGTCGACCAGCCGGCCTCCTCGGCGGCCCGGAACAACGCACCCTGGGTGGTGCCCCGCAGGATGCCGGAACTCGGCGGTGGGGTCGCCAGCCTGCCGCCCTCCGCCAGCACCACGTTGGAGGTGGGCCCCTCCAGCAGCGAACCGTCGGTCGCCGTGAACACGACCTCGTCGGCGCCGCGCCGCTCCGCCTCGCGCAGGGCGGCCATGTTGACCGCGTAGGACAACGTCTTCGCCGAGAGCAGCAGCCAGGGAGCGCGCTCCATCATCCCGGGGTCGATGCCGCGCTCCAGGGTCACCACGGAGATGCCCTCGGCACGCTTGCGCATCAGCTCCGCCGACAGCGACTGCCCCGAGACGAACGCGGTCGGGGTGCCGTCCCCGCCGTCCAGGCCCCTGGTGCACACGAGTTTGATCGCGCTCTCCGGCTCGCTGTCCCACGGCCACTCCGCGAGCACCGCCCGCACGGCGCGTCGCCAACTCGCCCGTTCGGGCAGCGGCAGCTCCATCAGCCGGGCGGAACGCTCCAACCGGTCCAGGTGGGCCTCGATCTCCCGTGGATTACCGTCGACCGCCAGGATCGTCTCGAAGATCCCGTCACCACGCTGCACCCCGAGATCGTCGGAACGCAGCAGCGGGGCCTCGGGGTCGGCCAGGGTGCCGTCCAGCAGAGCCAGAATGCGCATACTCGCAGCCTAGAACCTACGCACCCGGGTGCCCGAGCGGGCCGCGCCGGCTCACCCGGTCGTACGATCGGAACCGAGAGTCGGCCGAAGCGCTGGAGAACGTTGCGCGGACCGTTACCCGCGGGGAGCTCGGATGAGGCAGGACGACGAACGGGGCACGAACACGACACCGTCGGGCGCGGGTCCGGCGCGGAGTGCCACGAAACCCGCGCTGCGGCGCACACTGCACCGACGGGGCAGGCGCATGACCCCGCAACGCCAGCTGGTGCTGGACGCCGTGCGGGAGCTGGCCCACGCGACCCCGGAGCAGGTGTGCAGACACGTCCAGCGCACGACGCCGACGGTCAACATCACCACCGTCTACCGCGCCCTCGACCTGCTGGAGCAGCTCGGGCTGGTGCGGCACACCCACCTGGGGCACGGGGCTCCCACCTACTCCGTGGAGGAGCACGAACACGTGCACCTGGTCTGCCACCGCTGCGGCGGGATCGACGAGGTCCCCTGCGAGTGGTTCGAAGAGCTCGGTGGGCTGCTGCGCAGCGAACGCGGCTTCGCGCTGGACGCCACCCATCTCGCGCTGTCCGGGACCTGCGCCACCTGCCTGGCCGAGGAGGCGGACCAGGACGGGAATATCGAGGCTCCGCACGGAGCTGACCCTGTCGAGGGCGACCCTTTCAAGGGCGATCCTGCCGAAGGCGGCCCTGTCGAGAGCGACTGAGTCGCCACGTGAACACCGAACAGCACCCGACCGGACGGCCCCGCGACCGAACCGCCGGGGATCCCCCGATGGGAGAAGGATGAACTCACCGCTGCTCGAACTTCCCGGTGCGGTTCCCGCACCCGAGGACTCCCCCGATTTCGGGGTGCCGTGGCACTTCGGCGACCCGTTCGGGGAGCAGCGCGCGGCCGCGCGTGGCGCCGCGATCGTGGATCGTTCGCACCGGCAGGTGATCGCGGTACCGGGCGGGGAACGCCTGAGCTGGCTGCACCTGGTGCTGTCCCAGCACCTCACCGAACTGGCGGAGGACCGGGGCACCGAGGCGCTGGTGCTGGACAACCAGGGCCGGGTGGACAGCCACATGATGGTGGCCCACCACGACGAGGTGGTCTACCTGGACTGCGAAGCAGGCTCCACGGCGACCAGCGCACTGCCCACCATGGGCACCGACGGCACCCAGTCGCTGCCGGAGTACCTGGAGGCGATGCGCTTCTGGTCCGATGTCCAGCCGCGCGAGGCCACCGAGGAGTTCGCCGTGTTCACCGTGATCGGGCCACGGGCCGGCGAGGTGCTCGAGGAGTCCGGCGTGACGGTGCCCGCCGAACCCTACGGGGTGAGCGGACTGCCCGGCGGTGGCCTGGTGCGGCACGTGCCGTTCCGGCAGATCTTCACCGCGGACCTGCTGGTGCCTCGGGATTCGATGGTCGACTGGTGGATGCGGTTGACCGGGAACGGCGCGCGCAGAGCGGGCAGCATGACCTATGAGGCGCTGCGCGTGGAGGCGCTGCGCCCCCGAGTGGGACTGGACACCGACGACCGCGCCATCCCGCACGAGTTGGGCTGGATCCACACCGCGGCTCACGTGGCCAAGGGCTGCTACCGCGGCCAGGAGACCGTGGCCAAGGTGCACAACGTGGGCAAGCCGCCGCGCAGGATGCTGCTGCTGCACCTGGACGGTTCGGTGGAGATACGTCCCGAGACCGGTGATCCGGTGCTGCACGGCGAACGCACCGTGGGACGGGTGGGCAGCGTGGTGCTGCACCACGAGCTCGGCCCGGTGGCGCTGGCGCTGTTGAAGCGCTCGGCCCCCGTGGACGAGGAGCTGCTGGCCGGCGATGCCGAGCAGGAACGCCAGGTGGCCGCGGCGGTGGACCCGGAGTCGGTGCCCCCGGACACCGGGGAGCCGCCGGGCAGGATCGCCGCGCAGCGGGTCCGCGGGCGCTGATCGGGTGACGCGTCCCCGCAGCCGTCGGATCGGCGGCTCGTGCGCCACGGTCATTCCGAACGACGGGTCGCCTGCCGACGCCGTTCGGGTGAGACCGCCGTACGACCACCGTGCGAGAGCCGTCGAGCCGCGTCGGTGAAATCCGGGAACAGTGCTCGCCACGGGGGGCACCGCGAGGTGCGGCTGTGCCAAGATCGAAGCATGACAGCGCCGTCAACCGATCCAGCCAGCTCGCGGGCGCGACCGGGAACGATCATCACGGTCGCGGTGACGGGAGCCCACGCGAAAGCCGATGTCCCCGCACTGCCGGTGGGCAGCGAGGAGGTCGCCGCGGCGGCGGCTTCCTGCGCACGGGTGGGTGCTTCCGTCATCGACCTGGAGCCGCGACACGACACCTCGGTTCCGGACGTGGTGGCCGCTGTCCACAACCGGACGGACCTGGTGGTGCGGGTGGCCGCCTACGCCCGGTCGGAAACCCTGACCACCCTGCTGGACTCCGGCGCCGAAGTGCTGACCTGTCCGGTGGACGCACCGGAGGACTTCGTCGCCGCACTGCGGGAAGGAGCGCGGGCACGGGGGATCGCGGTGCACCACGAGGTGCGGGAGCTGGGACAGCTGGACACGCTGCGAGTGCGTTGCGCGGCGGAAACCGGGCCGGTGCACGCGGTTCTGGTCTTCGGTTCGGCCGTCGACTCCGGTATGCACGGTGACCCGGAGACGTTGAGCAGGGCCGTGGCACGGCTGCCGGAGGGGGCGAGCTACACGGTCACCGGTCTGGACGACACGGCAGTGCCGATGCTGCTGGCCACGTTGGCGACGAACGGGCACGTCCGGGTGGGAATGGCGGACACACTGGAGTACTCGCCGGGAGAACCGGTGCGGGACAACGCACAACTGGTGGCACGTGCGGCTGGTGTGGCGAAGATAGCGCAGCGATTGCCGCTGTCGGTATCCCACGTTCGTGGAGTGTTCGGCCTGTCCGGGTGATTCAACCGGGCGGCACACCTCCGAACACCCCAAGTGGTGGATCGCCTCCCCTAGGATGTGGGTAATCGAGCGCCGAAGTGCCGGCTCCGGCGAAGTCAGCGCCTGGATGCAGAGGATTTAGCCGTGATCGAAGTGCGCCCCGGAGGCCGCCGACGCATCGACCGGGTTCTGGACCCGGAGTTCGCGGGCGGTCTGGAACAACGTGATCTCGATGAAGTCCGCTCGTTGCGGGACGAAGCCGCACAGGAGGAGACCGACCTGTCCTATCTGCGCCGGATGCTGCACGCGCGGATCGACATCGTGCGGGCGGAACAGCGCAGACGCGCCGAGAACGGCTCCGCCACGGTGGTGGAGGAACTGGTCGGCATCCTCTCGGACAACGCCGTCGGACCGGCCACCGGTTCGGGGCGGTACCAGACTGTGGAACCCTCGCGGGTCGAGGCGCACCGCAGGCACGTGGAGGCACTGGTCTCGGATGTGGACCTGTCCGACGTGATGTCGCTGTCGGCCGCGAAGCTCGACGCCGCGCTGCGGGCCTTCGAGTCGGAGGAGGAGTCCGTCTCCACCAGGCGCAAGCAGGTGCAGGCGGTGGTCGACGCGCTCAACGACGAGATCGCCCGACGGTATCGCGAGGGCGTCGCCTCGGTGGACGAATTACTGGCCGCGGAAAGGGACGGGCATTGAACGAGCAGGTCGAGCTGACTCCGCTGGTGGAGCTGGTTCGTGGCGAGATCCGGGAAGGGCTGCACCACGGATCCGTGGTGGTACTGGCGCCGGACGGGCGGGTGTCGCACTTCGCGGGTGAGGTCAACCGCCCGATGTACCCGCGTTCGGCGAACAAACCGGCGCAGGCGGTGGGAATGCTGCGGGCCGGGCTGCGGCTGGACGAGGAGGTCGACCTCGCCATGGCGGCGGCGTCCCACAACGGGGAGCCGGAACACGTGCTGCGCACCAGGGAGGTGCTGCACCGCCACGACCTGACCGAGGACGCGCTGAGCTGCCCCACCGACTGGCCGCTGCGGGAGGACGAGCGGGACCGGCGTGCTTCCGAGGGATTCGGCAAGCAGCGCATCACCATGAACTGCTCGGGCAAGCACGCCGCGATGCTGGCCACCTGCACGCAACGGGGTTGGGCCACCGAGGACTACCTGGATCCCAAGCATCCGCTGCAGATCGACCTGCACGAGGCCGTGTCCGACCTGGCGGGCGAACCGATCGACTCGGTCTCGGTGGACGGCTGCGGGGCTCCGCTGTTCGCGCTCTCGCTGACCGGGCTCGCCCGTACGTTCCGGAACATGGTCACCGCGGCCACCGATACGCCCGAACGGCGGGTGGCCGACGCCATGCGGGCGAACCCGTGGTTCGTGGCGGGGACCGAGCGCGAGGACACGCTGCTGATGCGCGCGGTCCCGGGCCTGTTGAGCAAGTCGGGGGTCGAGGGCGTGCTGGCGCTGGCACTGCCCGACGGGCACGCGATCGCCCTGAAGATCGCGGACGGCTCGGCGCGGGCCAGGCTGCCGGTGGCGGTGGCCGCGCTGCGCGCGGTGGGGATCGACGACGAGAACCTGGCGGAGCTGGCGGAGAGCGGCGTGCTGGGCGGAGGTCGCCGGATGGGCACCGTCCGCGCGCTCAAGGGACTGTTCGACTGATCCCGACCGGCGTTGTCCTGTCCTGACGAGCGGGGTCCTGACGAGCGGGGTCCTGACGAGCGGGACCCGGACGAGCGGGGTTCGGGCGGTCACCGAAGTGGCGGAGGCCGCCCGGCCCGTCGGTCGAGTGCCCACGTCGAGCCGGTGGGAAGGCTCCGATCAGTTGCTGCGATCAGTTGTAGCGTTCGTGCGCGGCCAGCTCGGCCCAGAACTCGCGCAACGCCTCGTAGCGCTCCCCCACCTCGGTGGTGTGACCGAGCTCCATGGCGTCGACGATCGCGTGCACGTCCTCGGCGGAGGAATCCGCTTCCAGATCCGCGTCGGACATCATCTGCACCAAACCGCCGTAGTCCAGTTCGACGGCCGCGTGGGGGTGGAACCGTTCCAGCCAGCGCCCGGTCTCCCGCAGGATCTTCGGTGGCCCCTCGTCGCCGAGGGTGTTCCTCGTGACGGTGTGCGCCCGGGAGACCCGCCTGCGGGCGTCCGCCATCGAGGTCAGCCAGTAGAGCCGCCTGATCCGCCCGTGCTCGTCGTGGAGCACGGTGCGCTGCTCCGGATCCACCACGGCGAACCACGGCAGCGGGATGGTCCAGGTCGAGGAGATCACGTGGACCGCGCTGTCGGAGAGCTCCTGCACCACGGCGGAGGCCTTGGACTTGGCGGTGTCCTCGGGAACGTTCAGGGCGGCTGTTCGCAGCGGGGGGTCCGCCGCGCCGATGAAACCGACCAACGCGGCGGCGGCGCGACCGCGCAGGTCCAGCGGGCAGACGAGCGGTCCCGGCCCCACGGCGGAGGACTCCCCCGTGGGAACCTCCTCGGCGTCGAGGGCCAGCACCTCGTCCGGCCCCTGGGCGGTACCGTCGACCGCTTCACCCGGAAGCAGTCGCGGACGGATGGACAGTTGGGTACGCAGCCACCTGTTCTGTTCCCGAGATCCCACTCCGACCGGATCCACAGCACCCTGATCCAGCGCTTCGGAGAGCTGTTCACGTCGGGGCGACTCGAATGACGACAGGGGCTCGTACACCCTCATGTAGGCGACGAACGGCTCCGGCACAGCGTGTATGTTGCCATGCCGGTGGAACGGGATCGGCAGTGCCCGTCCCGTGTGACAACCGCCGGGAACCGCTGCGGCCCACATCACCCGCCGCAGGTAGAGCGGGTTGGCCTACCACGTCGCGAAGAACCGCATCGGCACGGTACGGTAGTTACAGGAAAAGGTTGTCGAGATTCATGCGGGGCCGCCGTTCCCCTGGCCGCCCCGCAAACCCTGCGCGAGGGGGTCGAGCCATGGGGCGCGGCCGTGCCAAGGCCAAGCAGACGAAAGTGGCCCGCGAGCTGAAGTACAATTCCCCCAGTGTTGACCTCGGGGCGTTGGAGCGTGAACTTTCCTCTGACTACACCCCTGAGTGGTACGAAGAGGAAGATTACTACGACGACGACAGGGACGACGACCACCGAAGCTGAACGCGGCCACGTCGACGAGTGACGGGTTCATTCGTCGAACGGGTTTCGGGTTCCTGTCGGCGGGCGAGTCAACGGCCGGCATCACGACCGACCGGGACTGATGCGCCGGTTACGCGACCGATTGTTCGGAGATCCCACCGAGTTGTGTCACCGTTTTCGGTGAGGCGGCTCGGTGGGTTCCGTATTGTCCGGACGAAATTCTCCGGAGGAAGCCCGCGTCGGGCCCGGGTACGAACGGCTCAGTGCGCGTGCGCGCCGTGCACCACGGCGTGCCCCAGGCCACGACCGATCATCCACTTGTTCACCGGCAACGCCAGCAGGAAAGCCATCGCCAGCGCGAACGCCAGCGCCGCCCAGAAGAACCAGTCGGCCAGCCCGGCGTGCATCGCCCCGGGGATGCCCACCATCACCAGGTTGTCCACCAGCTCCATCACCGCGATCGAGAGGGTGTCGGCGGCGAGGGCCAACCGCAGCGCCCGCTTGAACCCCACCCCGGCACGCAGCACACCGCGCATGGTGAGGCTGTAGCCGAACACGAACGCCAGCACGACGGCGAGAGCGACGGTCGCGGCGTTGTGCAGTCCCAGCGCGGTTCCGATGACCATCCCCAGGACCTCGCCGATGGCGCAGCCGGTCAGGCAGTGCAGCGTCGCCGAAGCGGCCATGGCCCAGGAAGCGGCGGGTGTCGACATCGGCTCCTCCTCGATCGCGACTCCTTCCGCCCAACGGGTACCCCAGAGGGGTATATTCCACGCTCGCGAAGTCGCCACCGGACCCTCCCGCCGGTACTAGCGGCGGGTAGTCGACTACAGGGGAGCCGGCCGCGGGGAGCCGGCGGATGCGTACGCCGAGTTCAGAACCTGGGGTGGTTCCCCCGCAGCACGACCCGCTCCCCGGCCTCGGAGCCCGTGGAGTCCTTGGTCACCTCACCCAGCACCCAGGCGGGCAGATGCCTGGCGGTGGAGACGGCCAGCGCACGGTCCACGTCCTCGGCGGCCACCACGGCCACCATGCCCACCCCCATGTTGAAGGTGCGCTCCATCTCGGCGTTGTCCAACCTGCCGCGCTGCCCGATCAACCCGAAAACCGGATCCGGCGTCCAGCTCCCCCGGTCGATCACGGCGCTGAGCCCGCTGGGCAACACGCGTTCGAGGTTGGCGGCGAGCCCGCCACCGGTGATGTGCGCGAAGGCCCGCACCTCGGCCTCGGCCGCCAGCGACAGGCACTCCTTGGCATAGATGCGCGTCGGTTCCAGCAGCTCCTCGCCGAGCGTGCGCCCGAACTCCTCGACGTGCCCGTTGAGCGGCATCCTGGCCTGTTCGAGCAGTACGCGGCGAACCAGCGAGAACCCGTTGGAGTGCAGCCCGGACGAACGCATCCCGATCAGCACGTCCCCGGGGCGAACCCGGTCCGGCCCCAGCATGTCGTCGGCCTCGACCACGCCGACACCGGTGGCCGAGATGTCGTACTCACCGGGGGCCATCATGCCGGGGTGCTCGGCGGTCTCACCGCCGAGCAGCGCGCACCCCGCCTGGACGCAGCCGTCGGAGACCCCTTTGACCAGACTGCTTATCCGGTCCGGGTCGACCGACTCGGTGGCGATGTAGTCCTGCAGGAACATGGGCTCTGCGCCGCAGACCACCAGATCGTCGACCACCATCGCCACCAGGTCGACACCCACGGTGTCGTGGATGTCCATGGCCTGCGCGATCGCGAGCTTCGTGCCCACCCCGTCGGTTGAGGAGGCGAGCACCGGTTCGGTCCAACGGTCGAGTTTGAGCTGGAACAAGCCGGCGAAGCCACCGATGGAGCCGAGCACCTCGGGGCGCGTGGCACGGGCCGCCAGGGGACGCATCCGCTCGACGGCCTCATCGCCCGCTTCGATACTGACCCCGGCATCGGCATAGGTGGCTGCGGGGCCCTCCGGATCGGAGGGACCGGAATTCGACCCTGCCAGCAGGTCTTCGGACACGTCTTGCTCCAGATCTGGTGCGCGTTTCGGATGCGATGTGCGTAGCCGTGTGCCGCACGCCCACGCTACGCGTGAACATGGGCGACCGAGGTAACGAGCACGGCGCCGCGAAAGTTGCGAGGACGTTTCGAAGAGAGGAGAGCTCCGGCACCGGGCCTTCGCCTCACCCGACGGCCCTCTCCCGACGCCGAAGCGTCACGGTCTGCTCACGGCGTCCTCGGCTCCGTAGCCGCTCGGTAACACCGGGTCGGACGAACCCGCGGTCTCCCCATCCTTGGGCTCGGGGTTCTCCAGCAGGTGTTTGCCGATCCGGTCCTCCTCGGGGATCGGGATCGGGTAGTTCCCGTCGAAACAGGCCGCGCACAACCGGTTGCGGGGCTGCTCGGAAGCGGCCACCAGCCCGTCCAGCGAGACGTAGCCCAGCGAGTCGGCACCGATCGACTGCCGGACCCCGTCGAGGTCGAGTCCGTTGGCGACGAGCTCGGCTCTGGAGGCGAAGTCGATCCCGTAGAAGCAGGGCCAGCGCACGGGTGGCGAGGCGATCCTGACGTGGACCTCGAGCGCTCCGGCCTCGCGCAACATCTTCACCAGGGCACGCTGGGTGTTGCCGCGCACGATGGAGTCGTCGACCACGACCAGCCGCTTGCCCCGGATCACCTCTCGCAGCGGGTTGAGCTTGAGTCGGATGCCGAGCTGGCGGATGGTCTGGGACGGTTCGATGAAAGTACGGCCCACGTAGGCGTTCTTGACCAGGCCGTTGCCGTAGGCGATGTCGGCTTCCTGGGCGTACCCGATGGCCGCCGGGGTTCCGGACTCCGGTACCGGCATCACCAGGTCGGCCTCGACGGGGTGCTCCCGAGCCAGCCTGCGCCCGATCTCCACCCTGGTGCTGTGCACCGAGCGCCCCGCGATCGTGGTGTCCGGCCGCGCCAGGTAGACGTACTCGAACACGCACCCCTTGGGTTCGGGATTGGCGAACCGCTGGGAACGCAGCCCCTCGGAGTCGATGGCCAGCAGTTCGCCCGGCTCGACCTCGCGCACGAAGGAAGCGCCGATGATGTCCAGCGCGGCCGTCTCGCTGGCCACCACCCAACCGCGCTCCAGACGGCCGAGCACCAGCGGGCGGACACCGTGCGGGTCCCTGGCGGCGTAGAGCGTCGACTCGTCGGAGAAGACCATGCTGAACGCGCCGCGAACCGTCGGCAGCAGTTCCATCGCGGCCTGTTCCACGCCCTTGTCGGCGGCGTTGACCGCCAGCAGCCCGCACACCAGGTCGGAATCGGAGGTGGCGCGTTGGCAAGCGCTGGAGGCGGACGAGGCGTTGCCCACGGCCGTGTCGGCACCCTGCTCCACGGCGCGGTCGAACAGCTCCGCGGTGTTGACGAGGTTGCCGTTGTGCCCCAGCGCGAGACCGCGGCCGGTGACCGTGGTCCGGAAGGTGGGCTGGGCGTTCTCCCAGGTGCTGCCACCGGTGGTGGAGTACCTGGCGTGTCCCACGGCCACGTGCCCGCGCAGCGAGGCCAGGACCTGCTCGTCGAAGACCTGGCTGACCAGCCCCAGGTCCTTGTAGACGAGCATCTGCGAGCCGTCGCCGACGGATATGCCCGCGGCCTCCTGGCCCCGGTGCTGTAGTGCGAACAGTCCGTAGAAGGCGAGCTTGGCGACTTCCTCGCCGGGCGCCCAAACGCCGAAGACACCACATTCCTCGCGTGGGGTGTCCTGCTCGACCGCCTCGGCACTGCCCGGATATGGCAGGTCGGTGACCACCGAAAACTCCCTGAAGGACGGAGTCGGAGTTACACCTCAGTGTAAACCGTGTGTCATCCCGCCGTATCCACCTCCCGAGGGTGGGGCCGGTCACTTCTCCGGAGCCCGCCCCTCGGGATCGGAGATGCGCAGCAACGGGAGCCACCACGAGAGATCGGCTCGGGAGCCGGAGGCGACGATCAGCTCCTGACGGATCGCTCGGTCCCAGCCGAGTTTTCCCGTGGCGAGGGACAGCCAGGTGTGCGGATCGGTCTCGACGACGTTGGGCGGTGTCCCCCTGGTGTGCCGCGGACCGGAGACGCACTGCACTGCCGAGAAGGGAGGCACCCGGACCTCCACCGTGTGCCCGGGGGCCAGCTGTTCGAGGGTGCGCAGGCTCAGCCGCACCGCCCGGGCCAGTTCGCTTCGCCCGGGGCGCGGCGCTCGGTCGTCCAGCCACGGCAGCGTGGCGGCCACGGCGGTACGCAGCTCAGCGGGATCGACGTCTCGTCGGGCCGGCATGTCCGGCAGCCTACGAGCCCGCCGGGAGCGGCACGACACCGGCCGCCGACCGAGCGCCCCTCGACGCCTCGGACACGAAACGGCCCGGATCAGAGCCAGCCCAGCTTCACCGCCCGAACTCCGGCCTGGAACCGGGTCTCCACTCCCAGCCTGGTGACGAGCTCGCGCACCCTGCGATGGGCCGTACGGGAACTGAATCCCATCAGCCTTCCGATGGCGTCGTCGGTGGCTCCCGAGGCCAGCAGCGACAGGATCCAGCGCTCCTCGTCGGTGGGGACGTCCGGTTCGGCGGACGCCACGGACTCCCGCAGCGGGGCCGCCGGTCGCCACAGGTCGTCGAAGACGCGGATCAGGGCGGTGAGCATCGCCGAATCGCGCAGCAGCACCGCGCTCTCCAGCTCGTCGGGCCCACCGGTCAGCGGCAGCAGCCCGAACTCGTCGTCGACGATCAGCAGTTTCGTGGGGGCGAATTGCACCACCCGCGCCTGCTCGCCCCGTTGCATCATGCGGGTGGTCGTGTCGAGCTGCGGTGGACGGGCCAACGCGGCACGGTCGTAGAGCACTCGGTACTCGACGCCCTCGGCGAGTTTGTGGCACTCCAGGGTGTCCAGCGGTTCGGTGGCGGCGTAGGGTGGTTTGACCACGCCACGCACGAGACTGTTCGCACCACGCTGCAGGCGGTGTGCGGTGCTGCCGATCCGCTCGGCACCGTGTACGACCCGTAGTACGCCGGCCGCTCCCACGGTCGAGCGGCTCACGGATTCCACGGCTTTCCGCGCTCTGGTGTGCGCGTCGTGTCCGGCCGCGGTGCTGTTCACGGTCGGGTTCCGGGGTGTCGGATCCGCGGGTCGCGGCATTCCGGCTTGGATACTCGGCACGATTACCCCTCTCAGTGGGTGCCCGGCCAGGAGCGGACCGTTGTCCTCTCCTGCGCGGCAAAGTATCCGAGCCGAACATGTCGCGGAACCCACTTTAGGGGGAGCCCAACCAGCCGTAGGGCTTAGAACGAACGACGGACTCAAGCATTCCGAAGTGCGAACACGAAGATCGAATCATCACGGAGAAATCGGACAGGACGGATTTTTCACCCGCCTCAGGGGGACAAGCGTGGGCCAGGACAAGTGCTCTCCGTAACCGGACCGAAAAACATCTTAACGCGATTCTCCGACTCTCGCGGGAAATCGAATCACTTCGGTCGGGCGCGACGGGTCTCCCGCGCGCTCTCGCCGGGGCTCACCCGACGTGGCGTGACTCGCCACTCGTGCCGGGCCGCCCGAAGCGAGAGCCGGCGGAAGATTCCGCGACGGCACCACCCGCGTGACGCACGGGCGGGCGAACTCCTACTGGCGACCTCCTACTGGGGGGCCGCCGCCCAACGCCGCAACCGGGTGCGGACGGCCCGCACCTGGCTACCCTCCATCGCGGTGGAGCGTCGTGGCGTCTCCTCGAAGGGCAGCACCGGTTCCGGCGTGTTCACTCCGTAGCGCATCCCGTAGTGCGCGTACAGCTTCGTTTCCTGCTCCGGTTCCAGATCGCCGTCCTCGAGTGCGACGCGCGGCGCTCGCCGAACCGTTTCCCGATCGACGGCCACGGTGAGCGTGTCACCGTCGAACGCGGCACCGGCCAGCGGAACGAAACTCTCATTGGTGCCGAACAACCCGGTCTGCACCGTTATCCAAGCGGGCTGCTCGGTGTCATCATCCACGAACATCCGGCCGACGACGCCGATCCGACTACCGCGGGGATCGAACGCCTCACAACCGGTCAACCGCAACGCCTCTCGTTGTCCGATCAAGAGCAACCACCTCCCACCCACCTGCTCGCCCCGACACGAGCATCGACTGTTTAGTCTGCACGCCTACCCCCGCACGAAGCATCCCGATCATCCGTGCGGCACAGAGCCGTTGTCATATCGAAACCACACGTCGGACCGGACCGAGACCCTCGGCCCCGACGACCGGGGCGCATACTGCCGTGCGGGATCCGTTCGAACCGACCACCGCATCCGAAAGGGCCGTGAACCGAAATGGCAGCCGACGAATCGCTACCCCCCTACGCGCCACAGATCACCGAGGAGATGCGGGAACAGGCGAAACAGACCCCCAACAGCTGGCTCTACATCGTGGACCCGGCCTACGAGGCCTCCGGTGAGAACGTTCCGCCCGAAGGTGTGGTCGGCGCGTTCCGGATCGACGAGTCCGGCGAGATCGACGAGCGGTTCCACCCCAACGACGAGTACGAACCGGGCACCAGCACGTTCGAACCCAGCAACGAGCTGGAACGGGTGCTGCAGCTGATCGCCACCGGTCACGCCTCGGAGTCCGAGTTACCGGCCGCCGTACTGGCGGGGGAGCTGCTGCTCTACGCCGAGGAGGACGACGAGGACGCGCTCTACGAGGCGGAGCTGGACGACGGGAGCAGGCTCGTACCCGCCTGCACCTCCGTGAACCGGGTTCCGGAGGACTGGCCGAGCTACCGCACCGTCGCGGGTGCGCGGTTGCCCGAGCTGCTCGACGGACTGGACCTGGGGCTGAACCTGGACGACCCGGTGCGCGCGGTGATTCCCCACGACATGCTGACCCGGTCGCCCGCCTCGGATTGAGCCGACCCGCCTCGGCGGCCCGTCTTCCCGGGGCGCCTGCCCCGGGAATCACCTGCACAGGGATCACCTGCACAGGGATCACCTGCACAGGGATCACCTGCACAGGGAGCCTCGCCACGATCGGGCGAGACGACCACATCGGCACCAGGCCGGGATGAGCACGTGTCCCGCGCCACAACCGGGGAGTCGTGACCGACGCGGTTAGCCTCGAAACCGTGAGTGAGGATCAACGACGCGGCGGACCCGGACCGATCGAGCACTACGCGCTGCTGTCCGACCTGCGTACCGCCGCCCTGGTTGGCAGGGACGGCTCGATCGACTGGCTCTGCCTGCCCAGGTTCGACTCCCCGTCCTGCTTCACCCGGTTGTTGGGCGACGACCACCACGGCCACTGGCGGATCGCACCGACCGGCACCGTGCGGCGAGTGGAGCGGCGCTACCGGGACAACTCGCTGGTGCTGGAAACGGACTTCCACACCGACACCGGCGTGGTGCGACTGATCGACAGCATGCCCCCGCACGAGAAGAACCACAACGACGAGCCGTGCGTGGTGCGGACCGTCGAGGGGATCTCCGGCGAGGTGGAGATCGGAATTCGCTGGGTGGTGCGGTTCGCCTACGGCCACTCGATGCCGTGGGTCCGCACCATCCGCGAGCGGGAACCGGTACCGGACGAGTACCTGTTCGCGCTCGCCGGGCCGCACACCGTGGTGCTGCGCGGCGACGTGCTTCCCGCCCGCAAGGAGGACGAGCGCGCGCACGAGATCAAGACCACCGTGAGCGGTGGGCAGCGCTACTCCTGGGTACTGCAGTGGTCCTCGGATCCGGACGATCTGCCCGCCCCGATGGATCCGGTGCGGGAGGTGCGGGACAGCGAGGACTTCTGGCGGGACTGGTCGCGCCGGATCAACTACACCGGACCGCACCGCGAACCGGTGTACCGTTCGCTGGCCACCCTGAAGGCGCTGACCTACGCCCCGACCGGCGGCATCATCGCGGCTCCGACGACCTCGCTGCCGGAGGCGCTGGACGGGAACCGCAACTGGGACTACCGCTACTGCTGGCTGCGGGACGCCACGCTGGTACTGCTGGCGCTGGACAACTTCGGGTGCTCGGCGGAGGCGGCGTCGTGGCGACGGTGGCTGTTACGGGCCGTTGCCGGGGATCCGGCGGATCTGCAGATCATGTACGGCGTCGGTGGGGAACGGCACCTGCTGGAGTGGGAGCCGGAGTGGCTGCCCGGTTATCAGGGCGTCTCGCCGGTGCGGATCGGCAACGCCGCCTACGACCAGTTGCAGCTGGACGTGTTCGGCGAGGTGATGGACGCGCTGCACCTCGCTCGCGAGCGGGGCGTCACGGAGACCCCGGACTCGTGGGCGCTGCAGCGAGGGATGCTCAAACACCTGGAGACCATCTGGCAGCTGCCGGACAAGGGACTCTGGGAGGTGCGCGGGCCGGACCGGCACTTCACCCACTCCAGGGTGATGGTGTGGGTGGCGTTCGACCGCGCGGTCCGGGCTGTGGAGGAGGACGACCTCCCCGGGCCGGTGGAACGCTGGCGCGAGATCCGGGACTCGGTGCACGAGGAAGTGCTGCGCGAGGGGTTCAACACCGAGCTCGGCGCGTTCACCCAGTACTACGGCGGCGACACGCTGGACGCCGCGACGCTGCTCATCCCGGCGTTGGGATTCCTGCCGGGCGACGACGAGCGGGTCCGCGGCACCGTGCGCGCGGTGGAGCGGGAACTGCGGCACGGCGTGCTGGTGGACCGCTACAGCACCGAGCCGGGCACGAACTCCGTCGACGGCCTGACGGGCCGTGAGGGCTCGTTCCTGGCCTGCTCGTTCTGGCTGGTCGACGCGTTCGCACTGTGCGACAGGCGCGAGGAGGCCGAGCGGATGTTCGACGAACTGCTGGGGCTGCGCAACGACGTGGGCCTGTTCGCCGAGGAGTACGACCCCCACGCGGACCGGTTCACCGGCAACTTCCCGCAGGCGTTCAGCCATCTCGCCCTGGTCAACTCGGCGGCGATGCTCTACGGCGGGCACACTCGCGAGGAGTCCAGTCGACGAGACGGAGGGAGCCGACGTTGCGAGCGGCGACCGTGATTCCGGGAAAACCGGGCTCCTCGGCCGTCGACGAGCTGCCCGATCCTTCACCGAAACCGGGGGAGCTGCTGGTCGAGGGCCTGCTGGCGGGGGTGTGTTCGACCGACGAGGACGTCGTGGAGTCCGAGCACGGCGCTTCTCCCGCGGGTAGGGAGCGAATGGTGCTGTTCCACGAGTCGCTGGGCAGGGTGAGTCACGCACCCGCGATCAGCGGCTTCCGGGAGGGCGATCACGTCGTGGGGGTGGTCCGCAGACCCGATCCCCGGCCGTGCCCGGCGTGCGCCGCCGGGCAGTGGGACTTCTGCCGCAACAACGAGTACACCGAGTGCGGGATCAGGGGGCTCGACGGGTTCGGTTCGCAACGCTGGACCGTCGAACCCAGGTTCGCCGTACCGGTGCCCCACCGGCTGGGCGAGCTGGGGGTGCTGACCGAACCGACCTCGATCGTGGAGAAGGCCTGGGAGCAGGCCGAGTTCGTCGCCAGGCGCTCCTACTTCGCACCACGCCGGGTGCTGGTCACGGGTGCCGGACCGGTGGGGCTGCTGGCGGCGTTGCTCGGCAAGCAGCGTGAACTGGACGTACACGTGATGGACCGGGTCGAGCGGGGCGCGAAACCGGATCTGGTGCGTGAGCTGGGGGCCGGGTACCACACTTCGCTGGACGAGCTGGACTTCGAACCGGAGCTGGTGTTCGAGGCCACCGGCTCGGGGGACGTGGTGTTCGACGTACTGCGCAGGACCGCTCGGAACGCGATCACCGTGCTGCTGGGGCTGTCCGGAGGTGACCACACGACGCGGATCCCGGCCGGAGCGATCAACGACGAACTCGTGCTGGACAACGACACGGTGCTGGGGACCGTGAGCGCGAACCTGCGGCACTACCGCGGTGCGGTGCACGCGCTGGACGCGGCGGACCGGGGGTGGTTGAACGGGCTGATCTCGCGCAGGGTGCCGCTGGCGGAGTGGCAACGAGCGCTGCGCGCGGAGCGGGACGACGTGAAGGTAACGGTGCGGCTGGCGGACTGATCGAAGTCTTCCGGTCGGGTTGTCGTGCTACTCGCTCGGCGGAACCTCCCGTCGGCTCTCGCTCCGGGTGGCCGAAATCGGGTAGCGACGTGCCGGGAAACCGCGCCGGGGGCGGAGCGGGACACGAGGCCCCGTCCCGGGAGTCATCCTGGCTCCGTCTCCGAGCACCCGACGGACGGCCGCGCGGTCGACACCGCGCGCCGGGCGAGCCTGATCCTCCCGAGCAGCACACAGACCAGCGGCCAGCTCAACATGACCAGCACGACCACGGCCGCCGCCAGCACGTCCCAGAACGAGGAATCCAATTGCCACACGGCAGTAACAGTAACTGAGTTACAGTAACTGGCAATCTTCACAGCTGTTGCTCACTCTTCCGTGGGGGCACATCCCGAAACTTCCCTCTGCCGAGTGATCAAGTAGCTCAGCTCCGGTTCCGCCCAGGTGGAACCGGGAACCGCACCGGGTGAAACGGCGGTCGCACCACTCGCCTCCCCACCCGGATCGCCGTCGGCGACCGAAGCGTCTCACCCGCGTTCGGTCGCGGTGACGACTCGGCGAGAGTGATCACATGACACGACTGCTCAGCTCCGCGGTCTACCGCCGGATGATCGCTCTCGAACTACAGCGCATGCGCAAGGCCGCCGAGGTCACGCAGCAGGAGGCCGCGGCGAAGCTCGGCTGCTCCAGGGTGCGCATCAATCACTTCGAGTCGATGCGCAACCTTCCCCGGCCCGCCGATGTCGAAGTGCTGCTGCCCCACTACGGAGCCACCGAGCGCGTCGAGGAGTTCCGGGACGTCATCACCATGCTCAAGGACGTGCCACAGGACTCCGACCTGGCTCGGCTGGCCGAGGTTCCCAGGGGATTCGACATCTACCTGGGACTCGAGCAGGGGGCGCACAGCATCCGTTCCTACGAGGCGATGATCGTCCCGGGGCTGCTGCAGGCCCCGGAGTACGCCGGAGTACTGATGCGGGGACACGACGAGGAGCTCCCCGAGGACGAGGCGGTGCGCAGAACCGAGCTCAGGTTGACCCGACAGCGGGTCCTGGACCGCGAGGGCACACCGCTGGAACTGACGACCTTGGCGTGCTCCCCGCCGTGAGCGGCGGGGATTCCGACGCGGCTCACGCCGCGTGCGGAGCGGCGGCCCCTCGCGGGGTTCCGCTGCTTCCTGTTTCGTCCCCGTCTGCCCCGGTGTGGGGTCTTATGTCGGGTCCACAGGCGTTTTGCCTCTCCGCACGCCCTGCGGCGAGGATGTTCTTGGCGGCGTTGTGGTCGCGGTCGTGTGTCGTGCCGCACGGGCATTCCCAGGTGCGCACGTCGAGCGACTTCGGGCCGTCGATGCGTCCGCACGAGCTACAGGTTCGCGAGGTGGGTAGCCACCGGTCGATGATGACCAGCTCGCGTCCGTACCGCGCGGCCTTTTCCGACAGGAGCCGCCGGAAGGTGCCCCAGCTCGCGTCGTGCACGCTCTTGGCCAGCCGGGTGCGGGCCAGGCCCGAGACTGCGAGGTCTTCCAGCACGATCGTTTGGTTCTCACGAACAATGCTGGTGGTTGCCTGGTGCAGCCAGTCTGTCCGGGTGTCGGCGACTTTGGCGTGCTGACGGGCCAGACGATGCCTGGCTTTGGCACGGTTGTTGCTGCCCCGCTGCTTGCGGCTGAGTTCCCGCTGCGCCCGCTTGAGTTTCCGCTCCGCGCGGCGCAGGAAACGCGGATTGTCGATAACCCGGCCGTGCTGGTCCACCGCGAACGCCGACAGACCCAGGTCCAGGCCGAGTTCTACGTCCTGACCGTGTTCATCTGTTGCTACGGGCAGGGTTTCGCCGCCGACCTCGACCACGAACGAGCAGTAGTAGCGCTCGTCGGCCGTCTTGATGATGGTGACCGAGCTGGGCATGCTCGGAAGGTCCCGCGACCAGGCCACCTTCACATCCCCGATGCGAGCCAGACGCAGCTTCCCGTTCGAGCGGATCGAGAACCCGCCGGTGTGCAGCCGGATGGCCTGCCGGTGGTCCTTGCGGGACTTGAAACGGGGCGCACCCACCCGGCGACCCACGCGCTTGCCCTTCAGGCTGTCGAAGAAGTTCCGGTAGGCGGCGTCGCAGTCGCGGATGGCCTGTTGCAGCACGATGTTCGAGCACTGGCCGAGCCAGCCGCGTTCGTCGCTGTGCTTGGCGTCGGTGATCAGCCGCTTCTGCAGCACGGTGCCACTGGGGAACTTCTCTCCCGCCGCGTGGGCGTCCTGCCGAGCACGCACGGCGTCGTTGTAGACCACACGGGCGTTGCCGAACGCCTGCACGAGTGCTTGGCGCTGGTCGTCGCCGGGATAAATCCGGTAGCGGTACCGCAGCCGCATCGGCTGATCACCTCCCTTCACACGATCACTGTATCATGTTGGTCTATGGCAGAAACCGAGGATTACCGCACTGGTCGACACTGCGTTTTCGGAATGCACGTTCACTTGGTCTTCGTGACGAAGTACCGCAGAAACGTGCTCACCAACCAACACCACGACTTCCTGCGCGAGGTGTTCGCGAAGGTCTGCGCCGACTTCGGGGCGACCCTGAGCGAGTGCAACGGTGAGGACGACCACGTGCACCTACTCGTGGAGTACCCGCCGCAAATGGCGGTCTCAAAGCTGGTGAACAGCCTGAAAGGCGTGGCCTCGCGGCGACTGAAGCAACACTTCCGGATGCGTACCTATCGAGGACACCTGTGGTCGCCGTCGTACTTCGCAGCCTCCTGCGGCGGAGCGCCGTTAAGCATCATCCAGCAGTATGTGGAAAACCAGCGACGCCCCTCATAACGTACCCGACCACAAACACCCCTGATCGACTTACTCCGACCCGCAGGCCGGAGCTTACGCCGATAAATCACTGGTCAAGGACGGTCGATTCGACAACCGAACCGGTTTCCCCCGGTAGCCGTGACGGCTGCCCGCGCCCGTTCCGTTACGCACAATGGACGGTTCCGGGGTGGACGGCGGCGGTTATAAGCTCGCGGGATCATGACGCAGCACAGCTCGACGGCACATGCCGTCAGGAAGATCATCGCACCGCTGGCGGCACTCGCACTGCTGACCGCGGCCGGTTGCGGTGGTGGGGGAAGCGCGAACGATTCGACCGATGGTTCCGCTCCGCCTTCGGCCACCGCTTCGCACTCCTCGGCATCGGAGCCCGGCGACGAGTCCGCCGCACCCAGCGGATCCGAATCCGGTGAATCGGAAGCGGCCTCGTCCGGCGAGGACGCCGGGAACGGTGGCAACGCGGATTCCGGCGGCGGAGCGGGCGACGACGCCTCCGGCTCGGCGGGCAACGGGAGCTCGGGCGACAGCGGCTCCGGCAGCGGGGGGAAGCCACCCGCACCGACGTTGGCGAGTATCGACCCGTGCGAGCTGTTGACCACGGCACAACGCGACGAACTGGGGCTTCCCCGCACCACCGCCAACAAGAAGAACGGCGAGACCCGCAGTTGCGAGTTCAATCCGCCGCGGGGCGACGGGCCGGGCACGAGTGCGCTGCTCGCGATCCACGAGGAGGAGGGGCTGAAAGCGTTCACCGGCATAACCGGTGAGGCCGAGAAGACCACCGTCACCGGGCACGAAGCCAAGATTGAGTGCGAGTACGGCAACTGCCTGATCGGAATAGCGGTCACCGATACCTCGCGCGTGGACGTGCAGTCCACGGTGCTCGGTGACGACGCCGCCACGAAGAAGCTCGGCAATCGAATCGCGAAAATGATCAGCGGGAACCTGGGCAGTTCCTGAACCGGACGCCGCGCGGCGATTTCGCGAGAAATCGCCGCGCTCGGGCCGCCGGAACCGCCGACGAGCTACGGGATCAGCTCTCCCCGGCGATGAACGACTCCACCGCCTGGTAGGCGTCCGAATCGGAGTACTGCTCCGGCGGTGACTTCATGAAGTAGGAGGAGGCCGACAGCACCGGCCCACCGATCCCGCGGTCCGCTGCGATCTTGGCGGCGCGAATGGCGTCGATGATGATGCCCGCGGAGTTCGGCGAGTCCCAGACCTCCAGTTTGTACTCCAGGTTCACCGGTGCGTCGCCGAAGGCGCGTCCCTCCAACCGGATGTAGGCCCACTTCCGGTCGTCCAGCCAGGGGACGTAGTCCGAAGGACCGATGTGCACGTTGCGGTCCCCCATGTCACGCGTCACCTGCGAAGTGACCGAGTTGGTCTTGGAGGTCTTCTTGGACTCCAGCCTGCCGAGCTCCTTCATGTTGAGGAAGTCCATGTTCCCGCCGACGTTGAGCTGCATCGTGCGGTCCAGGTGCACGCCGCGGTCCTCGAAGAGCTTGGTGAGCACCCGGTGGGTGATCGTCGCGCCCACCTGGGACTTGATGTCGTCACCGACGATCGGCACGCCCGCCTCGGTGAACTCGCGTGCCCACTCCGGATCGGAGGCGATGAACACCGGCAGCGCGTTGACGAAAGCAACACCGGCCCGCAGCGCGGCGCGCGCGTAGAACTTGTCCGCTTCCTCCGAACCCACCGGCAGGTAGGAAACCAGCACGTCGGCACCGGACTCGCGCAGCGCCTCGACCATGTCGACCGGCTGTTCCTCGGACTCCTCGATGGTCTCGGAGTAGAACTGCCCCAGCCCGTCCATCGTGTGACCGCGCTGCACCGACACGCCCAGCGGCGGGACATCGGCGATCTTCATCGTGTTGTTCTGGCTCGCCACCACGGCCTCGGACAGGTCGCGGCCTACCTTCTTCGCGTCGACGTCGAACGCCGCGACGAACTCCAGATCACCGACGTGGTAACCACCGAAGTCCACATGCATCAGGCCGGGAACCCTGCCGCTCGGATCCATCCGGCCGTAATACTGCACACCCTGTACCAGCGACGCGGCGCAGTTGCCCACACCGACGATCGCCACTCGGACCTTGCCGGTCGTCGCCTCGTCGTGACGATCTCCGCCCATGGTCGCCGGCCTCCTTCTCCGTCATGTCCCGTTCGTCGTGTCCCTGTCCAAGCCTCGGTCGAGGCGGTCACCCACACCCGCGGGCCGCTCGGCTCCCTGCTCGGCCCGCTCGTGCGCGATCAGCTCGTCCAACCAGCGAACCTCCAGCTCGCTGTGATCCAGGCCCAGGCGGTGCAGTTGCGCCGTGTACCGGTCGCACTGCTCGTCGGCTCTAGCCAGGATCGCCCGTTGCCCTTCCCGGCGCTGTTCCACGCGCCGACGGCGGCTCTCCAGAATCCGCATCCGGACCGGTGCCGGTGTTCGTGCGAAGAAAGCCAGCCTCACGTCGAACGCCTCGTCCTGACACGCTCGTGGCCCGCAGTCCTCGACCAACTCGACGAAACGCTCCCGCCCCGACTCGGTGAGACGATAGACACGTCGAGCCCGCCGCGAGCGCTGCGCCTCCTGCCCCTGCTGCGCCTCCTGGGTTTCCTCGATCAGCCCCGCGCGACGCATCCGGCGCAACGTCGGATAAACCGTTCCGCAGGAGAACGCACGAATCTCCTGGAGTCGCTTACGCAGCTCGTAACCGTGCATCGGCGCCTCGTGCAGCAGTCCGAGCACCGCGAGTTCGAGCACCGGCCCTCCTCTCGCGGACGAAGCCCAGTCGAGCAGCACCCGGCGATGATTATATCGTCCCGATATATCGGAGTACTACAGTCCTCGCCACCGCCGAATCACCGGTGGGGCAACCGGAGCGGCAGCACCGGCCCCGTGACCGTTCTCACCGGTTGGCATCCCATGGGCCGGGACCGAAACGACACCACCGCACCATCGGACCGGTTTTCACCGACCCGCTCCGCCGTGTCACGGCCACCGTCGGTGGTTCGGAGACACCCCGCCAGGGGGCTGCCCCGAACGGCCCAATTGAGCCCGGGCACAGGACACGTACGCTGAGGGCGTGCGGACCCAACGGCAAGTGGTGGATTACGCGTTGCGGCGTCGGTCGCTGCTCGCGCGACTCCATGCTGGCCGGGTGGGCGTACAGGAGGTCTGCGACGCGGGACCGTACCTGCTGCAGGCAGCCAAGTTCCACGGTGAGCCCAGTGACGTGATCTGTCCGGTGTGCCGCAAGGAACGCGTGACCTACGTCTCCTGGGTGTTCGGCGAGCAGCTCAAACACGCCGACAATTCGGCCCGGAGCAACGCGGAACTGGCACGTATGGCCACCATGTTCGAAGAGTTCAATGTGTTCGTCGTCGAGGTTTGTCGTACATGTAACTGGAACCACCTGGTGCAGTCATACGTCCTCGGAACCGGGGGCCACCACGGCCGCGGTCGGGGACGCAGGACCGTGGCCGAGTGAGCAAGTAGCCTCATCGGTCACGGCCGGTGGCACCCGCCGACGTGAACGCATCGCACGGCGTCCGTGTTGACGCCTGTCCCGGAGGACGACTTCTCGTGAGTGACGAGCGTGACGACCGGTCCGAAGACGGCCGCCGCCACAGGCAGCCGGCTGCCGAGGACCGGGAGCCGGAGCGCGGACGGCAACCCGGCCGACCGCCCCATACGGATCAGCAGGGGGAGCAGGCCGGGCAGCACAACGAGCCCCCGCGGGAGAACCAGCCCCCACCGCCACCCGAGCGGGGCGGAGGACAGCCGCCGCCACCGCAGGCACCGCCACCACCACAGGCACCACAGTCGTCCCGTGGACAACAACCACCGCAGCACCGCTGGCCGGGTGGCCAGCAGAGCGGCCAGCCCTCCGCTCCGCAAGGAGGCCCGCCGCCACCGGCACCGCAGCGGCCCGGACAACAGGGTCCCGACGGGGGATACTTACCGCCCGGGCCCGCCTCCGAACAACCACCGCCTCCGCCGCAGAGCGGACCACCACGAGGGCAGGCGCCACCACAGGGACAGGCCCAGCCGCAGGGACAGGCCCAGCCGCATGCCGGAGGTCCGCCGCAGGGCGGGCCCGGCCAACAGCCACCGCAGGGTGGTCAGGAGTGGCCCGGCGAGGACGCCACCGCACAGTGGCCCGGCGCGCAGCAGCGGGCGGGTGGCCAGCAACCACCATCCCCGCAACCCGGTGGTCAACAGCGGCCGACCGCCGACCCGGACGCGACCGTGCAGCATCCGGCCGTGGACGGTTCGGGAACTCCCCGGGACGCATCCGGCAGGCCGCCCTCCGGCGCACCCGCTCCCCCACCGGGCAACCCCGGCGGACGCGGCGCGCAGGGCAACCCCGCCGGTCCCCAGCAGGGCGGCAATCCGGACGAAGTACCGACCAGGAAGACCACACCACCCGGAGCTCCGCAGGGCCCACCCCCCGGGCACGCCGGCCCCGGACAGCACCCGAACGATCCGGGTGAAGCACCGACCCAGCACATAGCTTCCGTGAACGGGCCGAACGCGGCTCCCGGCGGTGGCGACGAACCGACCAGGGAACACCGGCCCACCGGCGGCAAGGCAGCGGGTGCCGCGGGTGCGGCTGCCGGGGGCATGGCAGGCGCCGCCGCCGGTGCGGCGGCTTCCTCCGGTTCCGGCGGCCCCGAGGGAACCACCGGCGACTCCCGGGACGGGTCGAACCCCCGTGGGGAGTCCGACGCGACGGCTTCGGCCCGGTCCGAATCGCCCGAGAACTCCGCCGAGTTCGGCGTGAGCCGCGCCGACCAGTCCTCGCCTCCGGACAACGATCCGGGGCTGATCACGCACCGCGCCTCGCAGGGTGGCTACAGCTACTACTCGGACTCGGATCCCTACCCCGACGACTACGACGACTTCAACGAGGGGTTCGACGACGAACTCGACTATCCCGACGATCCGGATGACGACGACATGACGGCCCTCGCCCGCAAGAAACGCGGCAGGCGCAGGATCTGGCGCGGTCTGCGGCGTACCTGTTACGTCGCGGCGGCGCTGGGAATCCTGGTGCCCGGCGCGATATTCGTCTGGTGCTACTTCACCTTCGAGGTCACCCCACCGTCGAAGGTCGCCAAGAACTACAGCACCAGCATGGTGGTCAAGTACTCCGACGGCAGCGTGCTGAACAAGTTCTCGTCGGATGAGGTGGATGAGCGCGTGCTCATCGACGACCTCAGCGAGGTCTCGGCGGACATGCGGCACGCCACCATGGCGGCCGAGGACGCGGACTTCTACAGCAACCCGGGATTCTCGGTGACCGGAATCGGCCGCGCCGTCTACAACCAGCTCTCCGGCGGGCAGGGCGGCGGCTCGACCATGACTCAGCAGTACATCAAGCTGAGCACGGGCAAGGACGACCACAGCATCACTCGGAAGTTCACCGAGATCGTGCGGGCGTTCAAGCTGACCAACCAGTACGACAAGAAAACGATCTTCAAGGCCTACCTCAACACCGCCTACTACGGCCGGGACGCCTACGGCATCGACAACGCGGCCGAGGCCTACTTCGGCAAGGACCCGAGCGAGCTCAACGCCTCCGAGTCGGCCGTGCTGGCCGGGATGGTGCAGCTTCCCAGAGGCAACGATCCCCAGGTGGACGCCAAGCGGGCCAAGGACCGCTGGGACTACGTCACCCTCCAGATGAAGCAGAACGGCTGGATCAGCCAGCAGGAGTACCAGAACCTGCAGATGCCGCAGACCCGGGAGATGTTCGCGTGGAAAACGAAAACCACCACCGCGCAGATCCACATCCAGCGGCGCATCGTCGAGGAGCTGGAGGCACACGGCTACACCAAGGACGAGCTGACCAGCCAGGGCCTGCAGGTGGTCACCACGCTGGACAGCCAGGCCCAGCAGGCCGCCCGCGATGCGGTGCAACAGGTGATGGCCGACCAACCCGAGGAGATCAACCCGGCCCTGGCGGCCGTGGATCCCGAGACCGGCGCGGTGCGGGCCTACTCCCCGGGCAACAAGGGCTACGACTGGGTCAAGGAACGCCAACCCGTGGGCTCGTCGTTCAAACCGTTCGTCACCGCGACCGGCCTGAAGCAGGGTGACGGGATCGGGGAGACCTACGACGGTTCGGACGACCAGACCATCGCCGGCACCGAGTTCGGCAACGCGGCCGGTGTCGACTGCGGCAGCGATCCGGAACGTTGCGGCGTACGCGAGGCCACCGAGAAGTCGGTCAACACCGCGTTCCTGAACATGGCCAACGAGTTCGGGCCGCAGAGCGTGGCCGAGACGGCCTACGAGGCCGGTATCCCGCGCGAGAAGGTCAACAACAACGGCGAGACCGTGCCGGTGCTCGCCAATTCCGAGGGAGACACGAACCTCAACATCGCGCTGGGCGCCTACCCGGTGAGCACGGTCAGCCTGGCCAACGGCTACGGCGGGCTGGCGGACGGGGAGCGGGCCGAGCCGTTCCTGGTCGAGAAGGTCGTGGACAACGACGGGGATGTCAAGGAGGACTTCTCCCCCGAGACCGAGACCGCCTTCGGGGACAGCTCCACCCGCAGCGCCAACATCGCCGCCAACGTGACCGAGAGCATGCGGGACGTGGCCGAGGGGTACGGGCTCGATCTGAACGGCGACCGGCCGGTGGCCTCCAAGAGCGGTACCCACCAGCTCGGCGAGATCGGCGGACACAACGCCACCGCCTCGTACGTGGGCTACACCCCGCAGATCTCCACGGCGGTGGTGCTCAACAAGAACACCACCTCGCGGCAACCGCTGACCGACGCGTCGGGCGGGGACATCTACGGCGCCGACCAACCCGGCGCTATCTGGCAGAAGTTCATGAACTCCTACCTGGAGGGTAAGCAGGTCGAGGAGTTCCAGGAGCCGGATCCGATCGGCCAGTTCACCGTTCCCCCGCCACCGAGCTCGGACTCCCCGGACGAGGAGCAGAACGAGTCGGAGACCCTTCCGAGCGATGAATCGCCGTCCGACGAAGTGCCGTCCGACGAAACCGGCCCCAGCGACTTCCCCCCGTCGGAAGGGGCCGGGGAGAGCTCGGACCAGAACGACGAGTGCCAGGAGAACCCCTGGTTCTCGGACTGCGAGGACGAAGACGACCCGACGGACCCGAGCGGTTCCGAGGAGGAGCAGCCGGACCAGCAGGGCAACGGGAATGAAGAGCACAGCGCCCGCGGTCCCGACTGACCGTCCGAACACCTGACACGGCGCCCTGTGACTCCGTGGTTCCCGCGAGCTCGTGGGGATGGCCACACGGCAGGCCGAGGGCACCGATGCCTCGAATCCAGCGAAGAGTGCGACCGGTTCGTCGAACCGGTCGCACTCTTCGTAGCGAGGGCTCCGTAACATGCGGACCGTGTCCGAGCCGGAGCAGCCCGAGCGAGCGGGAGACGAGCGGGACCTCGCCGAAGGGGTCGGCGAGGAACGCCACGGTGCTCCGGAGTCGGCCGGAGCCGAACCGCTCACCGCGGTCCCCGAACGAGCGGCACGGGTGGACAGCGCTTCGCTCGCCAGGGCCCGACGGGTAGCTCCCACCTGGACGGAACCGTTGGCGATCAGGCTGAGCGGCCTGTTCGGCGGGCGACTCGGCGCTCATGCCCAGGTGGGCAGGCAGTGGTTCTGGACCCCGCTGCGGGTGATCCTGCTGCTGGCGGTACTGCTGTTGGCGGCGAGCTGGCTCCTCAAGGCACCCTGCGCGCAGACCTACGAAACCACCGACGGCCCCCGGTTGGACTGGCGCGACCACCGGCAGTACGTCGCGTTGTGCTACACCGATCTCATCCCGCGCTACGGAGCCGGGGATCTGGCGCCGGACGGGGCGTTTCCCTACAAGACGTCCTGGGTGGACGATCCGGGCACTCCCCGCGAGCAGGTCCGCTACATGGAGTATCCGGTGCTCACCGGGCTGTTCCAGTGGGCCAACGCGCGGCTGACCGACGGCTGGATGACGCTGGCCTCCCACGGGCTGCTGCCGGCCACGGTGCAGGGCGCGGTCTACTTCGAGATCAGCGCGTTCTGGCTGGCCGCGGCCTGGTTGGTGACCGTCTGGGCGCTGTACCGGTTGTGCGAGTTCCGGGCGTGGGACGCGGCTCTCGCCGCCACCGCCCCGCTGGTGTTCGTGCACGCCTTCACCAACTTCGACGCGCTGGCGACCGCGCTGGCCACCACCGCACTGCTCGCCTGGTCCCGTAAGCGAGTGGCGCTCGCCGGGGTGCTGCTGGGGCTGGGTGCGGCGACCAAGCTCTACCCGCTGCTGCTCATCGGCCCGATCCTGGTGCTCTGCCTGCGTTCCGGGCGGATCCGCGAGGGGCTGCGCGCCCTGCTGGCCATGCTGAGCGCGTGGCTGGCGGTGAACCTGCCGATCATGGTCATGTTCCCGCGCGGCTGGTGGGAGTTCTTCCGGCTGAACAGCACCCGGCCAGCCGACCCTGACTCGCTGTACAACGTGGTCATGCACTTCGGCGACTGGGCGGGTTTCGACGGCCCGCTGGGGCCGAACGAGACGCCCACGGTGCTGAACGCGGTGAGTCTCGTGCTGTTGCTGCTGGGATGCGCTGCGATCGGAGCGCTGGCGCTGTCCGCACCGGTACGGCCGCGGCTGGCGCAGCTGTGCTTCCTGGTGGTGGCGGTGTTCCTGCTGACCAACAAGGTGTGGAGTCCGCAGTACTCGTTGTGGCTGGTGCCGCTGGCCGTGCTCGCCATCCCGCGCTGGCGGCTGCTGGTGACGTGGATGCTGATCGACGCGGCGGTCTGGGCACCGCGGATGTACTACTTCCTCGGCCCCGCCAACAACGGACTGCCCGAGGGCTGGTTCCTGGGCGCGGTCGTGATCCGCGACGCGGTGGTGGTGCTGATCTGCGTGCTGATCGTGCGGGAGATCCTGCGTCCGGAACTGGACAAGGTACGCCGTGCTCCCGGTTCCGATCCGCACGGCGGGTTCCTGGACGACGCCCCCGACCGGTTCGTGCTGCCTATTCGGCGAAGGCGGGGCGAGGATCCCGATCGGCTGCCGCCCGTGGCGGCGAACTCCCGGGGAACCTGAAGCCGGAAGCCCCGAGAAACGCGACGAACAACCCGACCAGCAGCGCCGCGCGCCCCCACACTCCGATCATCACCGCCTGTGCCGCGAACGACTCGTAGACGGCGAAGGGTTGGTCGGTGTTGATCAGATACATCCAGCGGAAGAACCCGATCCCCATGGCGGCGTCGGCCAGCAGGTAGGCGATCACCCAACCGGTACGCACCGGCACGAGCACGAGGAACGGCAACAACCAGAGCGCGAACTGCGGGGAGTGCACCTTGTGCAGCAGCAGGAAGCCGCACAGCATCGCGGCCGACACCGCCACCCACGGGAAGGCCCCGCCCCGGGACCAGTGGCGCATCCCCACCGTGCAGGCCAGCGCGAACGAGGTGAGCACCAGCAGAGGGGAAAGCACCCCGACCAGGGCCTCGAACCGGTCCTCCGCCATCAGCGGTCGCAGGCCCCAGTACCAGACCGAGTTGGTGGTCAGGTCCACCGAGCGCCGCAGCTGGAACCGGAACGAGGCCGCCCACCCCTCGAAACCGATCACCGCGAACGGCAGGTTGACCAGCACGAAAGTTCCCAGTGCGGTGCCGAGCACCCCGAACGCGCCACCGATGTCGAACCGGCCGCGGCGCACCTCGGAATCACGGGCGACGGCCGCGACACGGCCATCGGCGGCATCACGGGCACCGGCAGCATCACGGGCACCGGCAGCGCCGCCGGTGAGTACGTACAGCGCCAGCGGCAGCGCGAACATCGCGGGGTAGAGCTTGCAAGCGGCGCCGATCCCCAGCAGCACGGCCGCCAGCAGGGCCGGCCGTCGCAGCCCGGTGGCCCGGTAGCGATGGACCGCGTAGATGGCGCCCACCGAGCAGACCACGGCGGCCAGGTCCCAGTTGTGGAAGGAGTAGAGCACCAACGGCGGGCCGAGCGCCCACCACAGCGCCCGCCAGCGACTCAGCCGTCCCAGCCACCAGGCGGTGAGCAGTCCGAACGGGGCGAACAACAGCGCGGAGGCGGCCAGGAAACCCGCGTCGGTCCGCACGAACAGCGACCCCAGCCACACCAGCACCCCGATCAGCACCGGGTACTCGACGACGCTGCCGTACAGCTCCCCATCATCGGTGATCCCGCCGGTGGCGTAGGGGAAACCCATCTCGTCGAGTTCGCGCGCGTTCCACAGGTACTGCAGGTCCGAGTAGCAGACGTAGCGGGAGCTGCGCGCCGAAACGTCGGAGCGCGAGACGCCGGACTCGTCGAACTCGGGCCCGGTGCAGCGGGCCTTGTTCGCGTACCCCAACAGCATGGTCATTCCGGTCAGCACGCACAGTGCCGCCAGGGCCAGGGCGGAGAGTCCGGCCGTTCGCCGTCTCACCGATCGGTCACGCACGCTCGCTCCCGGACAAGAATCGAGGTCCCGGTCCTCCGCGGTCGGGGAGACTCGGCCCGACCGGCGTCGGTTTCACGCGAAACCGCCGATGTCCCCGAGCCGAGGGAATTCAACCACGGAGGTAGGCGATGTCCTCGGCCTGCCCCTCGGGGGGTGTCTCCACGACGATCGGCGCATCGGCCGTGGCACAGACCTCGCGCAGCACTTCGGGATCGATGGTGCCGGAACCGACGTTGGCGTGCCGGTCGCGCCAGGACCCGAACGGATCCCTCGAGTCGTTGAGATGCACCAGATCGAGACGCCCGGTGATGGCGCGGACCCGCTCCACGATGCCGACGAGGTCCTCACCGGCCGCGTACGCGTGGCAGGTGTCCAGGCAGAATCCCGCGCCGAACTCGCCGACCGCGTCCCAGAGCCGGGCGAGGTCGTCGAACCCGCGCGCCATGGCGTTGGCGCCGCCCGCGGTGTTCTCGATCAGCACCGGAACCTCGAAACCGCCCTCGGCGGCCTGGCGCTCGAAGAGTTTGCGCCAGTTGGCCACTCCCTCGGCCGGATCGTCGTCCTTGGTGACGTGACCACCGTGCACCACCACTCCCTCGGCCCCGACCCGCGCCGCCGCCGCGGTCTGCGAGAGCACGGACTTGCGGGAGGGGATGCGGATGCGGTTGTTCGGCGAGGCGACGTTGATCACGTAGGGCGAGTGCACGAAAACCCGCAGCTCGGACTCGCGGAGTTGTTCCTCCCACGGATGCGGTTGCGGAGCCTTCCAGCCCTGCGGATCGGAGAGGAAGAACTGCACGACCTCGGCGCCGCGTTCGCTCGCGGCGGTCAGTGGATCGTCGTCACGAACATGGGCACCGATCTGCATACCCCGAGCCTAGGAGTTACCCACGGAGTAAGTCGCGTGGGTGGTTCCTTGGCGGTACCTCTCGCACGGCTCTCACCGCGGCTCCGGAGACACCGAGTAGTTACCAGCGGCGCGTCGATTTCGCGAGAAATCGACGCCGCACGGTACAAACCCCGGCAGTGTCGACCGCGAGGATGGTCGGGGTTCGGCCTCCGCGAGCACGCGGCGGAGGTGATTCGAAACGGTTTCACACTATGGCGTTACCGTGACCGTACTCACGCGTTAACCAGGGTGAGGGCTTCGATCTCCGCGAACCGCCCACCCGCGAGACGACGGCGGGCGCCCGGAGAGCGCGCACGGAGTGAGGGGTACGTGTATGAGCAGTCAGCGCGATGACCACCCGACCGGGGAATCCACTGTCGACTCCCGGAAACGGGCGCCCGCCGCGTTGCGGCGAGCCGCCGCTGCCACGGCGGCGAGCGCCGTGGTCGCGACGAGCGGGTTCCTGGGCGGCGGTGTGGCCGCCGCGGCGGATCCGGTGGTGATCGGTACCTGCACCGAGGACGTGACGAGCACCGAGTACGGGCAACCGATCGTGGTCTCCCCCCGTGCGCTGGACTCCCGGGTCAAGGACGCGGCCGGGCTGACCTTTCCGCTCGATTTCGACCGGATAGACCGGATCCACCAGCAGTTCCTGCGAACGGCGCCGATCGACATCGGCGAAGTGACAGCCGAGGAACAGCACTTCTCCGGTTCCGCGCTGGCCGACGCGCTGGCGGACCGCATCGCCGGTCTGCCCGCCGTCGAGGATCGCGGCGACACGATGAACTTCCACGTGGGCAACCTCGCGGTCACCTGCCTGGGTGGCGTGAACGTGCCGGGCCAGGCGAAGCCGGAACCGACCGAACCGAGCACCACTCCGGAGAAGCCGAACACCACCCCGCCCGCCGAATCCCCGGATCCGGGCTCCTCCGGTGACGAGCAGCGGAACCCCGACGCGCCCGGTTCCGGCAGTGGCGGTGATCCCACGACGGAACCGACCGACGACCAGCAGCGGCGGCAGGCGGGCGGGCCGGACTCGAACTACTCCCCGGGGTCCGCCGAACAAGTGGCGCCTTCCGAGTACGCTTACGTGCCGGGGTCGCTGCCGCCGTGGTCGGACAGCCGGTTCGGCGAGACGTCCGGTGGAGAACCCGCCACCGGTGACCTGCGAACCGGCGACGAGCACAACCAGCAGGACCGGGTGCGCGAAGCGGGAAGCGCGCAGGCACTGCCCACCGGTTCCGGGGAGCGCGTGGCGTTGCCGGTGCTGTTGGCCGCTGTCTCACTGGCCGGGGTGACCGCCGCGCTCATCAGGACGTGGGTGCTGCGCCGAGCCTGATACGTCCCGCTTTCGGCCGTCCGCGCTCGCGTGGGTGGGGGAACGTTCGCGTCGTCAGGCGAGAGCACCACTCGTCACGCGGAACCGGCACCGGACAACCGGGTGGCACTCGGGATACCCAGGTCACCGGCCGATTCGCCGGATTGCTACGCTGTGCCGGATCGCCCGGCATTGGCGACCCTCCTGCCGCGGAGAGTCCGCGGCCGTAAGTCCACAGGAGGTGAGTGGTCGTTATGCGTCATTACGAGCTCATGGTCATTCTTGACCCGAGCCTGGACGAGCGGAATGTCGCCTCGTCCCTGGAGAACTACCTCAAGGTCATCCGCAACGACGGTGGCAGCATCGAGAACATCAACGTCTGGGGCCGCAACAGGCTGGCCTACGAGATCGACAAGCGCTCCGAGGGCATCTACGTCGTAGTGGATCTGAACTCCGAGTCGGCTTCGGTCAACGAGCTCGATCGCCAGCTCAACCTGAGCGAGAACGTGCTGCGCACCAAGATGCTGCGCAAGATCGTGCAGCCGCGCAAGGAGGCCCGTCTGGCCCGCGCCAGCGCCAAGGCGGCGAGCCGCGGCAAGGCCGAGACCTCTGCCTGATCGCCGTGCCACGAGCTGCACAGCCATCCGACCTCAGCACAGAGACGGAGTCCACAGGCGATGGCCGGTGAAACCGTAACCACAGTGGTCGGCAACCTGACAGCCGATCCGGAACTGCGCTTCACTCCCTCCGGCGCGGCGGTGGCGAACTTCACCGTCGCGTCCACGCCGCGGTTCTACGACCGCCAGGCGGGTGAGTGGAAGGACGGCGAGGCCCTCTTCCTGCGTTGCAACATCTGGCGGCAGGCCGCGGAGAACGTCGCCGAAACGCTCACCCGGGGTATGCGCGTGGTGGTGCAGGGACGGTTGCGCCAACGCTCCTTCGAGACGAAGGAAGGCGAGAAGCGCACCGTGGTCGAGATGGAGGTCGACGAGGTCGGCCCCTCGCTGCGCTATGCCACGGCGAAGGTCAACAAGATCAGCCGCGGCGGTGGCTCAGGTGGCGGCTCCGGTGGAGAGGATCCCTGGAGTTCGGCACCCCCGGCCGGTTCCGGCGGCGGTTTCAGCGACGAGCCACCTTTCTGATCCGGGCGGGACGAGCACGGTCACCCGGTGACCGGGCGAACCGTCCCGCCGTGGCCGCGGCGTTTTCGACGCCCGGGAATCGACCGGCCGTGGCCGGTGCGCCCCGGAGTCGTGCCCACCGCGCGGCCGAACCAAAAGTCCATTACGGAGTTCTCGCTCGCTTCGAAGGAGCAAGCACATGGCCAAGGCGCCCGTGCGCAAGCCGAAGAAGAAGGTCTGCGCCTTCTGTGACGACCAGAACGCACTGAGTATCGATTACAAGGACACCGGGCTGCTGCGCAAGTACATCTCGGATCGCGGCAAGATCCGGGCACGGCGTGTGACCGGCAACTGCAGTCAGCACCAGCGGGACGTCGCCATCGCGGTCAAGAACGCCCGCGAGATGGCGCTGCTGCCGTACACCTCGACCGCCCGGTAAAACCGGGATTCTCGCCACCGCCCCGCGCTCCCACGTGTGCACGATTCACGACGGAGACCCGGACCGTCAGGGCGCGACCTCGCTGCCCGGATTCGGGAACTCGGTCGCACGCTCGGTCACACACGGGAAAGCGGCCGGCTCTTCGGTGCCGGTCGGCGACGGGGCCGGGGTGACCTCGGTTCGGCTTTGAAAGGAGACACGCCGTGAAGATCATTCTGACCTCGGACGTGAGCGGTCTCGGCGCCTCGGGTGACGTTGTCGAGGTACGTGACGGCTACGCCCGTAACTACCTGCTGCCGCAGAACATGGCCATCCTGGCCACCAAGGGTGCGCAGAAGCAGGTCGAGACCATCCGTCGCTCGCAGGAGAACCGCAGGGTCCGCAACCTGGAGCACGCCCGGGAGCTGCAGGAACAGCTGCAGAACATGGGCATGGTGCGGCTTTCCAAGAAGGTTTCCAAGAAGGGCAAGCTGTTCGGTTCGATCACCGAGTCCGACGTGGTCTCGGCCGTGCGTCAGGCGGGTGGCCCCAGCCTGGACAAGCGTTCGGTGGAACTGAAGGGCAACGTCAAGTCGCTGGGCAAGATGGCCGTCGGCGTGCGGTTGCACCCCGACGTCTACGCCTCGATGCACGTCGAGGTCACCCCGGGCGGCTGAATCACTCACCGCGGTTCCGCGCGGCGGTGGCGTACGCAGGCCGCGCGGAACCGGCTCGGTTCCGTTCCTACACCGTTTTTCCGCACCGGTAGCACACCGGTTGGGGACGGACGTTTCGCATCCGTCACGGACGGACAAGCTGTCCACAACCTGTCCACAGGGCTTTCGTTGCGAAGTGCGCTGCGAAAACAACTGCTACGACAGAGTTGTCCCCAGTTTGTCCACAACGCGCGTCGTCGGGTGGACACGTGTGTCTCATTCCGCTCGGCCAGTTGTCCCCCGACTTTTCCACAGCCCCTTCGAATCGGCTCGGTGCCGAACCGGGTCACGTAAGATGTGGGCACCTTCGAGATCACGGACATGACAGCACGCACCCGCGACACGCCGGGGCGCGACCAACCGGGCGCTGTCGATGTCTCCGCGATTATTTGCCGCGACGACTCGTGACCCGGCGACCCCAACGGGTCGGCACGGTGACGCGTATGTCGGAACTCGGCCCGTGCCTCGGGGCCGGACTCTGCGTCCAGGAGGTGGCAGTAAGCCGTGGCGTTGGCTGACGAGCGCGGAGCGGAACCGCCCCCCGACGAGAACGATGGTGACCCCGGCGCGGGCTTCGAACGGCAACCACCGCAGGACGTGGCCGCCGAGCAGTCGGTGCTCGGCGGGATGATGTTGAGCAAGGACGCCATCGCCAACGTCGTCGAGGTACTCCAGCCACAGGACTTCTACCGTCCCGCACACCACGTGATATACGAGTGCGTTCTCGATCTGTACGGACGGGGTGAACCCGCCGACGCGGTCACGGTCTCGGCCGCGCTGGAACGGCGCAACGAGCTCGGCAAGGTCGGCGGCGGCGCCTACATCCACACGCTGCTCCGGACGGTCCCCACCGCGGCCAACGCCAACTACTACGCCGAGATCGTCTCGGAGAAGGCGGTACTGCGCAGGCTGGTCGAGGCGGGTACCAGGATCGTCCAGTACGGCTACAACGGTGCCGAGGGTGCCGCGATCGAGGAGGTCGTGGACCGCGCGCAGGCCGCTGTCTACGACGTGACCGAACGGCGCACCAGCGAGGACTACGTCGCGCTCGAAGAGCTGCTGCAGCCGACGATGGACGAGATCGACGCCATCGCCTCGCGCGGCGGCGAGTCGGAGGGGATCCCGACCGGTTTCGTGGATCTGGACGGCGTGACCAACGGGCTGCACCCGGGACAGATGATCATCGTCGCGGCGCGCCCCGGTGTTGGCAAGGCACTGGCGCTGCACACACCGCTGCCCACTCCGGAGGGCTGGACCACCATGGGCGCGGTTTCCGTGGGGGACACGCTGCTCGGCGCGGACGGCAGACCGGTCCGGGTGACCGCGGCCACCGAGGTGATGCACGGTCGCGACTGCTACGAGATCGAGTTCTCGGACGGCACGCTGGTGGTCGCCGACGAGCAGCACCAGTGGAGCCTGCGGGACGGCACCGTGTGCACCACGGCCGGACTCCGCGACAGGCTCGGTAACCGGATGGACGTCGAGCTGCCCGACCACGGGCCGTTCTCGCTGGCACAGCGGGATCTGCCGATCGCGCCCTACCTGCTGGGAGTGTGGCTGGCGGCGGGTGACAAGGCGGGCGAACTGTCCGGGGTGGCCGAGGACGTACTGGCCAACCTGGAACCGGACGGCCCGGTACGCGTGAACGACGGGGTCGTGCTCGACGAGGAAACCGCCGCCGAGTTGGCCGAGCTGGGAATTCGGCACGAGGCCGAGGTACCCGCCGAATACCTGCGCGGGAGTCAGCAGCAACGGCGCTCGCTGCTGGCGGGGCTCGCGGACGCGGCGGGCAGCGTGGGTGAGGACGGCCGCGTGCTGCTGCGAGTGCGCGAATCCCTTTCGGTGCGGGTTCGCGAGCTCGTCCTCACCCTGGGATACCCGTGCACCGCCACCGTGGACCCGGACTCGGGCGACGAGATCACCACTCTCGTCGTCTTCGACAGCGGCGAGGACCAGATCTTCCGACGCACCGAACTCGACGACCAGCACAAGCGGAAGCGGGGCGGTGAGCGTCGCGCACGGGGGATCAGGGCCGTGCGGCGCACCGCGAGCGTCCCGGTGCGGTGCGTGGAGGTCGACTCGCCCGATCGGCTCTACCTCGCGAGCCGGTCGATGATCCCGACCCACAACTCCACGCTCGGGCTGGACTTCGCCCGTGCCGCCTCGATCAGGAACGGGCTCGGCAGCGTCATCTTCTCGCTGGAGATGGGCCGCACCGAGATCGTGATGCGCATGCTCTCCGCCGAGGCGCGGATCCGACTCGGCGACATGCGCGGTGGCCGGATGACCGACGAGGACTGGACCCGTCTCGCGCGCCGGATGAGCGAGATCAACGAAGCGCCGCTGTTCATCGACGACTCGCCCAACCTGACGATGATGGAGATCCGCGCGAAGGCGCGGCGCCTGAAGCAGCGCAACGACATCGGGCTGATCGTGGTCGACTACATGCAGCTGATGACCTCGGGCAAGCGGGTCGAGTCCCGACAGCAGGAGGTCTCGGAGTTCTCCCGGAGCCTCAAGCTGCTCGCCAAGGAACTGGAGATCCCGGTGGTGGCGATCTCGCAGCTCAACCGTGGTCCGGAACAGCGCAACGACCGCAAGCCGCAGCTGTCCGACCTGCGTGAGTCGGGCTGTCTGACCGGGGGGACACGGCTGCTGCGGGCCGACGACGGTTCGGAGATCACCTTCGACGAGCTGATGGCCGAGGGGCAGCGTCCGCTGGTGTGGTCGGTGGACGACCGGCGACGGATGGTCGCGCGACCGATCACGAACGTGTTCAGCAGCGGCGTCAAGGAGGCGTTCCGCGTCGTGCTGGCGTCCGGTCGCGAGATCGAGGCCACCGCCAACCACCCGATGCTGACCCCGTGGGGCTGGACCCCGCTCGGCGAATTGGCCGAGGGAACCCACGTCGGGGTGCCGGGGCGGATTCCGGAACCGCTCGGCGCGGAACCGGTCTCGGAGTCCGAAGTGGTCTCGCTGGCACGGTCGGCGCTCGACAGCGGCGACGTGCCGCGCCGGGTGTTCGCACTGCCGCGGGAGCGGCTGGCCGTCTTCCTGCGGCACATCTGGGGGATCACCGGTACGGAGACGCCGGACGCCGACGGCCTCCCGGTCGGGCAGGGGGGATGCGTGGTGACCGGCCGCGCGCTGGCCGACGGGCTCCAACTGCTGCTCTCGCGGTTCACCGTCCACTCCCGCCTACGTCGTCCCTCCCCGGAAGCGGAACCGGACCGCTGGGAGGTGCTGCTGGACGGGCTCGACAGTCGGCTGCGCTTCGCCCGTGAGATCGCCGGACCGGAGGTCGGGAACCAGGGGGTCGCGAGTCGGGAGAGCGCGAGCACGGCGCCCGCACCGGTCGCCCGAACCGGTGTGTCCTTCGAGCCGGGGGCGGTCGCCGGAGGGGTTGGCACGCTCCCCGCCGATCGGCGGGCACGAGCGGTCGCCGACGACGGATCGCGCCGGAACGATGTGTCCCCGGACGGAGCGCCCTCGGACGACGTGTGCTGGGACGAGATCGTCGAGATCACCTCGCTCGGTGAGCAGCCGGTCTACGACGCGACGGTGGCCGACACGCACAACTTCGTGGCGAACTCGGTGGTCATGCACAACAGCCTGGAGCAGGACGCCGACATGGTGATCCTGATCCACCGGCCCGACGCGTTCGAGCGGGACGACCCCCGGATGGGTGAGGCGGATCTGATCCTCGCCAAGCACCGTGCCGGTCCCACCGAGACCGTGACCGTGGCGCACCAGCTGCACTACAGCCGGTTCGTGGACATGGCCCAGGAGTAGGGCGTCAGTCCTCGCGACCCGGCCACGAGGTCCGTGCCCGGTGCCGCACGCGTGCTGCTTCACGGGTGAGGTGGTCGCGTTCGGCCAGGTTGGTGGCGGCGTGGGCGGCTTCGGCGTACAGCTTGGCGGCGTGGCCGAGAGTGCCCGCCTTTTCGTGGAGGTGTGCCGCCACGGCGGTGTACCGGGGCAGGGTGGGGTCGATGTCGGCGAGCGCGGCGAGACCGGCCCGCGCCCCGTCGGCTTCGCCGACCGCCACGGCACGGTTGAGCCGCACGATCGGGCTGCCGGTGAGGCGCAGCAGTTCGTCGTACCATTCCACGATCTGCGCCCAGTCCGTCTCGGAGGCGGTGCGGGCGTCGGCGTGCAGGGCGGCGATCGCGGCCTGGGCCTGGTACTCGCCGAGCCGGTCGCGGGCCAGCGCGCTCCGCAGGATCGTCACTCCTTCGGCGATCATCTCGGAGTCCCAGAGCGAGCGGTCCTGCTCGGCCAGCGGCACCAGGCGACCACCGGTTCCGGTGCGAGACGCCCGGCGGGCGTGGTGCAGCAGCATGAGCGCGAGCAATCCGGCCGCTTCGGGCTCGTCGGAGAGGGCGACGAGTTGGCGGGCGAGCCGGATCGCCTCGGCGGCCAGGTCGACATCCCCGCTGTATCCCTCGTTGAACACGAGGTAGAGCACTCGCAGCACGGTCGCCGCGTCGCCGGGCTCCTCGAATCCGACCCCGGCGATGCGGCGTTTGGCCCGGCTGATCCGCTGGGCCATCGTCGCTTCCGGAACCAGATACGCCGTCGCGATCTGCCTGGTGGTCAGGCCGCCGACCGCGCGCAGGGTCAGCGCGACCGCCGAGTTCGGGGACAGAGCGGGATGCGCGCACAGGAAGTACAGGCGCAGCGTGTCGTCCGTCGCGGGCACGGAGCCGCCGGTTGGTTCGGCCGCCACCGCCAGTTCACGCCCGCGCCGGGTCCTCTCGGCCCGGGCGGAGTCGAGGAACTTGCGCCAGGCGACCGAGATCAGCCACGCTTTCGGGTCGCGTGGCCGCTCCTCCGGCCCGGCTTCGAGCGCCCGGACAAGGGCCTCCTGCACGGCGTCCTCGGCCGAGGCGAAGTCGGCGCCGCGACGGACGAGAACGCCGATCACGGCGGGGACGAGTTCCCGCAGCGGTGTTCCGTTCACTCGGTCACCGTGGGTGGCTCGGTGAGGAAGGGCCGTACTTCGATCCACTCGTGGATCGGCTCGCCGCCGACCCCGGGAGCCGCCGACAGCTCGCCGGCCAGCTCGACCGCGCGATCCCAGGACTCCACGTCGATGACCATCCACCCCGCGATGAGGTCCTTCGTCTCGGCGAACGGACCGTCGGTCACCGGTGGTTGTCCCGCACCGTCGTATCGCACGAAGGTTCCCCCGGGAGTCAGGGCCTGCGAGTCCACGAACTCGCCGTTCTCCTCCAGGCGGGCTGCGAAGTCCTTCATGTACTGGATGTGCGCGTCGACCTCCTCCGGATTCCACTGATCCATCGGCGGGTGGTCCATGACCGATTCCGGGCCACCTCGGTAGTGCTTGAGCAGCAGGTACTTCACGATGAGCTCCTTCTCCGTCGGACGACCGGTTGCTCCGATCGTGCCCCGGGGACGGAGCCGGCGCGCCGTTCTCGACACTGTCGCGCGTCGATTTCTCGCGAAATCGCCACCCACGGAAACCGAGCCGGAGCTCCGCTCAAAGCGCGCGGTGCATGATGTGCAGTCCCACGAACCCCTTCTCGGGGTGCTCGAAGGCCTCCGGCACCGTTGCCAGGATCTCGAAGCCCAGGGAGCGCCACAGCGCCACCGCACCGGTGTTGGTCTCCACCACCGCGTTGAACTGCATCGCCGAGTAGCCGTCGGCGCGGGCCTGCTCGACCACGTGCTCTCCCAGCGCACGACCGTAACCGCGTCCGGCGTGGGCAGGGTCGACCATGAAGCCCGCGTTGGCCACGTGCGCGCCCGGCCCGGCGTGGTTGGGATGAGTCTCGGCGGTTCCGACCACGGATCCCTCGTCGTCGATGGCCACCACGGTCCGCCCCGGTGGCTGTCGCATCCACCCCGCGCGAGCGCTCGGTTCGGTGGTGTCCCGCTCCCAGCAGAAGGTCTCGCCCGCCGAGACTATGTCACGCATGAACCGCCAGATCGCGGGCCAGTCGTCGGCCGTCGCCTCCCTGATACGCACGTCACCAGCATCCACGACCGATCGGCCTGGAAGCAATCGAGGGGACCGCCGATCGTGCGGCACCGCCGGATCCCGAGCGGCCTCTCAAGCGGACAGTTCGGTGAGCACCCCGGGCAGCTCGTCGATGCGTTCCAGTCGCCGTTCGGCCAGTCGCAACGCGTCCCCGGCGGGCGGAAAGTGCGGATTCGGCACGGCGACCACGGTGGCACCGGAAGCCGCCGCCGAACGCAGCCCGTTGGAGGAGTCCTCCACCGCCACACACCGGCGCGCGTCCACTCCCAGCTCGTCGGCCGCGCGCAGGTAGACGTCCGGGGCGGGCTTGCCCGCTCCCACCTGCTCGCTGGAGACGGTGCGGCGCACCACGTCCGTGAGTCCACCGGTTTCCAGGAACGCACCGATGATGCGCGGCGGGGCGGAACTGGCGATGGCGACCGGATACCGCTCGGCCACGGTCCGAACCGTCTCGACGGCCCCCGGCAGCGTCGGTGGCTCCGTGGCGTAGTGCTGGGCCATCCGGTCGATGACCGTCTCGGCCACCTCTTCGGAGGACAGTCGAACGCCCAACCCGGTGACGAGGTACTCGGCCCATTCCGGAGTGCTCATCCCCATCATGCGTTCACTCGCACCATCGGCCCACCGGCCGCCGTGCTGCTCGGTGACCTCGCGCCGTATGCGGTCCCAGAGGTGCTCGGAATCGACCAGCACACCGTCGAGATCGAACAACACCGCGGTCACGCCATCGCTACCGTCGCACACGCCGTCGATGGTATGGCCCGAGCGAGGTCCCGGCTCGTGCGGTGAGCTTGCTCATGTCGGATGGGCAGCTCACGAGTCGAAAGTTAGCATTTCTAACGAAATACTTCGTCCACAAGAGGAGCGCGCGTCCATGAGCGGGTCCGAAGCCACCCGATTGCGCGAGGTGTTCAAGGGACAGCCCAAGGCCGTCTGGATCACCGCGTTCGCGGCCGTGATCGCCTTCATGGGCATCGGTCTCGTCGATCCGATCCTGCGTTCCATAGCCGAAGCGCTCGACGCGGGTCCGGAGCAGGTGACCCTGCTGTTCTCGTCCTACCTGGGGGTCCAGGTGGTGGCCATGCTGATCACCGGCACGTTCAGCGCGCGGTTCGGTGCCAAGCGCACCGTGGTCAGCGGTCTGGTGCTGATCGTGCTGGCCACTCTGGCCTGCGCGCTGGCCGGTACGGTCGTGCAGCTGGTGGCGCTGCGCGCGGTCTGGGGCCTGGGCAACGCCCTGTTCATCGCCACGGCGCTGTCGGTGATCGTCGGCGCGGCCAGCGGCGGCCAACGGGCCGCGATCCTGCTCTACGAGGCCGCACTCGGCATCGGCCTGTCCACCGGTCCACTGCTCGGCGCACTGCTCGGGAACATCTCCTGGCGGGGACCGTTCGCCGGAACCGCCGTGCTGATGGCCATCGCGCTGATCCTGGCCGTGGGCTTCCTGCCCTCCGACACCGGCAAGCGCGGTGAGCCGGTCAAGCTGCTCGACCCGCTGCGTGCCCTGCGGCACGGCGCGCTGCTGCGCACCTCGGTGGGCTCGGCGCTGTACACCGCGGCCTTCTTCACCGTACTGGCGTGGTCCCCGTTCGTGCTGGAGTACGGCGCGATCGCCGTGGGGCTGGTGTTCTTCGGCTGGGGTGTGTGCGTGGCGTTCGCCGGTGTCACGCTGGCCCCGAAGATCGCCGACAGGTTCGGCGAACTGGGCGGCACGGTACTGGCCGTGTCGCTGTACGCGGCGCTGCTGCTGATCATGACCATCGACAGCAAGGCCGTGCTGATCGCGGGCATCGTGGTCAGCGGTCTGGTGTCGGGACTGCTCAACACGCTGTTCACGGGCAGCGCCATGAGCGTCAGCAAGGCACCGCGCCCGGTGGCCAGCGCGGGGTACAACTTCTGCCGCTGGCTCGGCGGGGCGCTGGCCGCGACGCTGGTCAGCCACATCGCCACCTGGCTGGACTGGCCGAGGGCGCCGTTCGCGGCGGGCGCGGTGGCCTGCCTGCTCGCGGCCGGGCTGCTCGCGGCGGGGCTGCGCTCGCGCGGTACCGATCCGCACCGGGTGCCGGAGGAGGCAGCGGTGGTCGGCGAGGAGTTCTGACCGCACCCGAGCCGGGGTGGCCGGACGGGGCAACGGGCCCCTCGGCATCCACAGTCCCCTCGGCGTCCACAGCGGAGTTCGGCGGCACGCCCGGGCACGAACGAGTCGACCCATCGTGAGTGTCACCGAGCACACCGAGCGGGAACAGTGTCGAAAGTGGAAACGCTCGGTCGCCATCGTGCTGTCCGGCATCCGATCGTGGGATAACGATTTCACCGTTGTGCAGCAGCCGGATTCGACCCACCGTCACGAATTTCCCTGCCGTTCACGTTCAGTCAGCTGAGACATCGCCTGCCGCGCATAGTGTCGGCCCGTCCCACTGACAAAAGCTGTGGAAAGGCAGGAAATGTCCGCCAACTCAGCCGAACCACGCGTGCTCCCGCTACCGCTGCTGGACCACCACTCCGCCGGCCGCTCCGCGGTGACCTGCGAATACCGCTGCGGGAACGCCTGCGCACACGACGCACCGAACGAATCGGACAACAGCTACTTCGGCGACCTGGTGCGAGGGGTCGTGAACAGACGGGGCGCGCTGCGAGCCGGTGCGGTGCTGTCCGTGGCGGCGGGGGCGACCGCCACGGCCGTGGGCACGGCAGCGGCGAGTCCCGGCCGGGGGAACGGTCACGGGAACGACTCGGGCGCCGCGGCCGTCGGCACCGACTTCGATCCGGTACCGCCGAACACCCAGGACAGGGTGGTCATCCCCGACGGCTACGAGCAGCAGGTGGTCATCCGGTGGGGAGACCCGGTACTGCACTCGGCGCCCGAATTCGACTTCTGGAACCAGACCCCCGAGGCCCAGCAGACCCAGTTCGGCTACAACAACGACTTCGCCGGGCTGATTCCACTGGATCGGGCGGGAATCCACAACCTGCTGGTGGTCAACCACGAGTACACCACCGAAACCCACATGTTCGCCGACTACGACCCGGACAACCCCACCGAGCAGCAGGTGCGGACCGCCTGGGCCGCGCACGGGATGTCCGTCCTGCTGGTCCGGCGCGACCCGGCACGCGGCGGTCTCAGCCCGCTGCCGAGCTGGTACAGCAGGCGGATCACGCTGCGGACCGAGTTCGAGCTGCGTGGCCCCGCCGCCGGGAGCGAGTTGCTCAAGACCTCCGAGGACCCGAGCGGCACCCGGGTGCTGGGCACCCAGAACAACTGCGCCGGAGGCGTCACCCCGTGGGGAACGGTGCTCTCCGGTGAGGAGAACTTCCACCAGTACTTCGCGCACGCCGATCAGGTGAGCGACCCGGAGACCAGGGAGCGGATGCGCCGCTACGGACTGGGTACCGGCAGCAGCACCCGCAAGTGGGAGCGCTTCGAGAAGCGCTGGGACGCGAGCAGGGAGCCGAACGAGTCCAACCGGTTCGGCTGGGTGGTCGAGGTGGATCCGCACGACCCGAACTCGACACCGGTGAAGCACACCGCGCTGGGACGCTTCAAGCACGAGGGCGCCACGATCCGCACCGCGGACGACGGCCGGGTAGTCGCCTACATGGGTGACGACGAGCGGTTCGACTACATCTACAAGTTCGTCTCCAGCGGCAGGATGAAGAACGGCCGCAGCGCCCACGCCCGCAGGCACAACATGTCGCTGCTGGATCACGGCACCCTGTACGTGGCGCGATTCTCCGGTGACAGCCCCGCCTCGGAGATCGACGGCAGCGGCGAGCTGCCCTCCGACGGCGAGTTCGACGGCTCCGGTGAGTGGCTGCCGTTGGCCACGGGCGACACCTCGCACGTTCCCGGCTTCACGGCCGAGGAGGTCTACGTGTTCACCCGTCTCGCGGCCGACAAGGTGGGGGCGACCAAGATGGACCGCCCCGAGGACATCGAGCCGAATCCCTCCAACGGGCGGGTCTACTGCGCGCTGACCAACAACTCCAACCGAGGCGCGGCGGGGCACGCACCGGTCGACGAGATCAATCCCCGGATCGGCAACAAGCACGGTCACGTGCTGGAGATCCGCGAGAACCACGACGATCCGACGTCGACCGGCATGTCCTGGGGCCTGTTGCTGGTCTGCGGCGACCCCGAGGACGCGGGCACCTACTTCGGCGGTTTCGACGATCAGGTGAGCCCGATCTCCTGCCCCGACAACGTGGCGTTCGACCGGCACGGCAACCTCTGGGTCTCCACGGACGGCAACGAGCTCGGCTCGCACGACGGGCTGTTCGCCGTGCCGGTCACGGGACCGGAGCGGGGGCACGTCAAGCAGTTCCTGACGGTGCCCAACGGCGCCGAGACCTGCGGTCCGATCATCACCGACGACATCGTGACCGTGTGCGTCCAGCACCCGGGCGAGAACGGTTCCGGCCCGTCCGACCCCGGTTCGCACTGGCCGGACGGCGGTGACTCCCAGCCCCGTCCGTCGCTGGTCGCCGTGTGGCGCGACCACGGCCACCGCGTGGGCGAGATAGGACGCCGCTGAACCACGGCGGTGAACCACACCCGGGACACGCGGCCGCATTCCCGGACCGCGCCGCCGCACTTCCGGGACGCGCGGGCCGGTGACGGGAGTGTGGCAACCGACCGGTCGTGTCGGGGACTTCCGGTCCCCGACACGACCGGGGCGTGCGGCGTTCACCGTGGTGGCGGCGCTACCGTAATCGAGATGACTTCACGACCGACCGCACTGGTCACGGGCGCTTCACGGGGTGTGGGAGCGGCGGTGGCACACCGGCTCTCCGAAACCCACGACCTCCTGCTCGGTGGCCGCGACGAGGAAACCCTACGAAAGCTCGCGGCGGACCTGCCCGGCGCGAGCCCCTGGCCCGCCGAACTCACCGACTACGAGGGGATAGCGGCCGCGGCGGCCGGGATCGAGAACCTCGACGTGCTGGTGCACAGTGCGGGCATGATCGAGCTCGGCTCGGTCTCCGACACCGGGGTCGACTCGTGGCGACGCACCTTCGAACTCAACCTGTTCGCCGTAACCGAGCTGACCAGGACACTGCTGCCGGCACTGCGAGCTTCCGCCGGACACGTGGTGCTGATCAACTCCGGCGCGGGCATGGCCGCCAAACCGAACTGGGGCTCCTACGCCGCCAGCAAGTTCGCGCTGCGCGCCTACGCGGACGTGCTGCGCGGCGAAGAGGCCACCAATGGAATCCGGGTGACCTCGGTGTTCCCCGGACGTGTCGCCACCGACATGCAACGCGAGGTGCGCGAGTCCGAGGGCGGTGCCTTCGAGCCGGAGCGCTATCTGCGGCCGGAATCGGTCGCCGACACGGTGGTCTCCAGCGTTCGGGCCGGATCGGACGCGCACATGACGGAGATAGTGCTGCGGCCGGACGGCTGACCGGCCCGCTCCCGCCGGGAGTCGGCCGATGACAAACCGGCACGACGGAACCGCGGAGCGATGACGGAGCCGAGGAGCACCGCATCCGGGCGGGATCAACCGGGTGGGCTCAGCTCTCGATTCGGCGTGCCGCCGCACGCGCGGACCGCAACACCGAGTCCCGTTCCACCCGAGTGGGCTCCCCCGCGCGCAACACGTGCTCACCGGCCACCCAGACATCGCGCACGCGGTCGGCTCCCGCCGCCCACACCAGGTTGGATAGGATGCGCTCGTCCGTGGTGTCGGCGCCGCGCACGAAAGCCGGGGTGTCCAGGTCCAGCTGGACGACATCGGCCCAGCGGCCGCGTTCCAACACCCCGATGTCGGTACGGTGCAGGGCCCGCGCACCGCCCCTGGTGGCGGCGAGCAGCAGCTCCGCCGCACCGACCGCGTTGGCATCGCCATCCCGCAGCCGAGCGAGCATGCCGGCGAGCTGGATCTCCTCCCGGAGATCGACATCGTCGTTGCTGGACGGGCCGTCGGTGCCGAGCCCGACCGGCACCCCGGCCCGCAGCAGATCGACGAACCGGGCCGTGCCGGAGGCGAGTTTCGCGTTGGAACCGGGACAGTGGGCCACGCCCGCGCCGTGCTCGGCGAGGGTGACGATGTCGGTGTCGTCGAGATGCACCCCGTGGGCGGCCAGGAAACGCCCCTCCAGCACCCCGAGCTCGGCGAGCATACGCGGCACGGAACCGTGGGCACGTCGCTGTTCCACGTCCTCGTCGGCGGCTTCGGCCACGTGGGTGTGCACCAGCGCGCCGCGTTCGCGTGCCTGTTCGCCGATCAGCCGCAGGGCCTCCGGCGGGAGGGTGTAGGCGGAGTGCGGCCCGTAGGCGAGCTCCACGCGCTCGCCCGGTCCGAAGCGCAGCCCGTCACTGTCGATCCAGCGGCTGACCCCGTCCACCATGCCCTGCCAACCACCCAGGTCACCGAGATCAGGAGTGTCGATCACGGCGGAGGCGATCACCGCACGCGAGCCCACTTCGAGTACCGCCTCGGCGACGGCTTCGGGCGCGAAGTACATCTCCGCGCTGGTGGTCACTCCCGCGCTGAGCATCTCCAGGCTGCCGAGCCGCATGCCGTCCCGGATGTCCGAGGCCCGCAGCCGGGACTCGGCGGGCCAGACCGCTTCCCGCAACCAGCGCAGCAGCGGCAGCTCACCTCCGATGCCCCGCAACAGCGTCATGGGTGTGTGCGCGTGGGAGTTGACCATTCCCGGCAGCAACAGCCCGGGACAGTCCTGCACGACGGTGTTCGGGTCCGGTTCGGGAGCCGAGACACGCGGACCGCAATAGCCCAACCTGCCCTGCTCGTCGATGTCCACGACAGCGTCGCGCGAGACCGAACAGGTCTCGTCGCAGGGAAGCATCAGCGGGGCGCGCAGGCGTCGAGCGATCGGCATGACCGCATTGTCCAACCGGCGAGCTACGGGCCGGAAGCTGCCCGGCACGCAAACCGACCGAGGTGATGGCCCCAGCTGTGGACCGCACACCACCTCAGTCACGCTCGTCATCGCGTGCGGTCAAAAACCCATCCAGCTGTTGAACAACGCGAAGGCGACAATAATCCCACCGATAACGATATTTCCGACCACCGTAGCGAGCACGGGACGACCGAGCGAGGTTCGGTCATCGCCGCCGGGATCGATGATCGGACCGGATCGAGGCAGCCCCAGTAAAAATACAACCATGCTGCCCACAATGAGTATCAATCCTGCCGAAGCGGCCACAGGAAACGGAACCGTAAATCCCGCGCCCCAGGAGTTGTGCGGCTGCAGCATCGTGGCTACAGCCAACAGCGCGGGAAAAACCAACGGCGCACCGCGAGGGTCTCGACGATACCCAAGAGCCAGCAGCGATGCGATGATTACACACGCTCCCATCGGAAGAAGAAAACCCCAGCCGAGCTGGAGCACACTTCCGCCAACGAAACGATGGAGCGCTACCAGAACGAGGAAAACGCCCAGCAGGAAGCCGAGAAACGAGCCGAAACAACGCCCATAGGAAGGCAGTGGAATCAGACGCTCATCGGAAGAGCACATTACAGCATACTTCTTCGGATCCCCGAATGTTTCACGTGGATCCTCAGCCGTGTCTTCGACATGGGTCTCGATCTCGGCGACCAACTCTCCGATTCTCTGCCCCTTGACACGTCGCTCACGAGCAGTGGATGAGAATTCCCGGAGATAGCTGTCCAGTTCGATCATTCCCCGTTCTCCGCCGTAGCTTCGTCGAGAAGTGTTGTGGTGCGATTCGTGAACTCGATCCACCTGTATCGCTCCTGTTCCAGCTGTTCGACCCCGTAGCGCGTGAGGTAGAAGTACTTGCGTCCCGGGCCGGTTTCACTCTCGTGCCATCGCGCGACGACAGCCCCCTCCTCGGCGAGCCTCCTCAACAGTGGATACAACGTTCCACCCTTGAGGTGGCCCAAACCGGCCCGTTGCAACCTCTGGGTGATCTCGTATCCGTAAGTCGGCCCCTCCGCGATCACGGCCAACACCATGAGCCGCAGTACGCCGCGCAGCCATTGTGCCGGCCAGATGACCTCGTCCATGCCATGGATAGTAAAGCTATCTAGGTTGCGAAGCAACCTAGACGATGCGGGCACAACCGGGCCGCTCGATTCGCGCGCATCACGGTGTCCGGACGAAACGAGTTCTTCACGGCTATCCGGACTCCGCCGCTACGGCCCCAGCGCGTTCATAATGTGAAACATCACCAACCCCGCGGCGAGCATGCCGCACGACAGCGCCGCACAGATCAGGCCCTCACGGAGTCTTCGCGCGGCGGCCGAGAGCTCACGGACCCGCGGTCCGGAGGTGGGCTCCTTACCGACGGAACGTCGCGGCAGCGGCGGGCTCCCGCCTTCGCGGGAGTGGTCTCGCGACCGCGACGGGACCAGTGATCGCAGCGGAGCCAGCGGACGCAGCAGGGCTCGGGATCGCAGCAGGGCTCGGGGTTGCACGTGTCGCGTCATGACTCCAGCATGCGCGCCGTTCTGGGCCTTCACCTCGGCAGTTCGGCCAGATCAGATCCGCCGAACGGCCGGTGCTCGCACACTTCCCGTACGATCCCGCCGCCACTCCCGCAGCGGACCGGGAACACCGCGGCGAGCCGGATTCGGTCCCGCTCCCCGACCCACTACTCCCCGGCCGTGGCCGGATCGCGACCCGGTCAGTCACTCATCCGCCCGGTGCGCCACGCCCAGGCCGCGATCTCCACCCGGTTGCGCGCCCCTATCTTGCCCTGCACCGAGGCCAGGTGGGACTTCACGGTGGACAGCGACATGTAGAGCTCGGCACTCACCTCGGTGTTGGTCAGTCCGCGGGCCACCGCGCGGACCACGTCGTGTTCCCTGCCGGTCAGCTCCTCCCTGGGCCTGTCCGCCGCGCGGTCGCGGTGCGAGCCGGACTCGTGGAAGTGCCGGAGCAACCGCACGGTGATCTGCGGTGAGACCAGGGCGTCACCGCGTGCGGCGGCGTGCACCGCCTCCACCAGCAGCGCCGGTCCGGCGTCCTTGAGCAGGAAACCGCTGGCACCGTTGTTGAGCGCGGTGGCGACGTACTCGTCCAGGTCGAAGGTCGTCACCACGACGACCCTGATGGGGTCGGTCGCCTCCTCACCGGCGAGCAGTCCGGTGGCCTCCAGACCGTCGATGCCCGGCATCCGGATGTCCATGAGGCAGACGTCCGGACGCAGTTCGCGTGCGAGCCGAACGGCGTCGTGCCCGTTGCCCGCGTCGCCGACCACCCGGATGTCGTCCTCACTGTCCAGGATCATCCGGAATCCGGCTCGGACCATTTCCTGGTCGTCGGCGATCAGTACCCGGATCATGCCCGCTTCTCCTCCGTATCCGTCAACGGCAGCCGAGCCTCGACTCGCCAACCGCGACCCCGCTCCGGTCCCGCGCTCAACCGACCACCGAGCAGTTCGATTCGCTCCCGCATGCCGACCAAACCGTATCCACCGGAACCGCCCGGCGGCTGCCCGCTGGGAGTTGTTCCGTCATCGGTGATCTCGACCAGCAGCTGCTCGTTCGCGGTGTTGACCGAAATCGTGACCAGGTCGGCGTCGAGAGCGTGCTTCTCGGCGTTGGTGATCGCCTCCTGGACGAGTCGCAGTGCCGAACGTCCCACTTCCTGCGGCACGTCCCTCGTCAACCGCACGTCCAACTCGATTCGCTTCCCCGAAGCGTCGCGCGTGCTGTGCTCGACCAGTTTCCGCAGGTCGGCTTCCAGATCGGCGGTGGGCTCCGTCTCCAGTGCGGAGAACGAGTCGTTCTCGGTGTCGCGCATGCTGCCGACGAGCCGCCGCATGGCCGTGAGGGCCTCGGTACCGCTGGACGAGATCCGCTCCAACGCCTCGCCCGCGGCTCTCGGGTTCTTCTCGGCGACCTTGAGGGCGGCCTGTGCCTGCACCACTATCCCGGTGACGTGATGTGCGACCACGTCGTGCAGTTCACGGGCCAACGCCATCCGCTCGTCCTGCTGCGCCCCCTTCACCGCCGCACGAACCGCGCGGGCCCGGTCCTCGTCGCGGGCGCGAAAGTACATCCCGGTGCCGACCGCCAGTACCAGCAGGACCGCACCCAGGAAAAGCACACCGAGGAGCTGGGACAGCGGCTCACTGTACTCCCTCCACGGGGTGAAAACCGCACCGAACACGCCCGAGACCGTGAGAGCACCGGTGGCCACGGTGGCCTCACGTGAAGAGGTCAGCCGGACCGCGAAGGCCACGAGCAGCATCCCGGCAGCGACGACCGACGCCGGGAGCGCACCCACGCCGGGGAGTCCGGCTATGGCGACCCGTATCCCCGCCACGTCGAACAGCCAGCCCAGCACCGTGGTGAGCACGACGGTCAGCGCGCCGAACAGCGCCGCCTGCACCGGACGGAGCGGGGCGAACACCGCGAGCACCGACATGAGCACGGAGCTGACCGTCAGCATCACGGAACCGGAGGTTATGAAGGCGAAGTTGGTCCCGGCCACCTGCATGAACAGCAGAACGGACAGCACGGCGATGATCGGCCACTGTTCACGCAACAGTTCGACGATCGGGGTCCGGGCGACCCGGTGTTCGCTGTTGTCCCGCAGGTACATACCGGTGCCCACCGCGAGCGCCAGCTGCAGGAATCCGAGCTCCAGACTCCTGCTCATCGGGACGATCATCGACGAACCGTCCCGCAGGAACAGGGCCGCCAGGCAGGAGCCCACCAGAGCGGCGGTGACCAGGGCCGCCCTGTCCCGGGGCAGGGCGCGGAACGCGTAGACAACGAGCAGCAGGCCCGCGAGGTTCTCGGTGATCGAGACATTCGCGAGCAGTCCGGGGCCCGGTTCGAACCCGGGAGCCCAGGAGAGCACCACCCCGAGCAACAACGTGCACGCGCCGAGCAGACCGCACCTGACCGGGTACCACCGCGCGGCCAGCGCGAGCAGCACCATCACCGTGATCAGCGGGATGCGTCCCAGCTCCGGAAAACCGGCATCCAACGTGTGGGCCAGCTCACCGAGCCAGGTGAGCAGCAACAGTGCCGCGAAGATCCACTGCTCCCGAAGCGCACCCACCGTGCGCCGCGACAGGATTCGGACCGACCACCGTCCCTGCTGCTCGGGACTGGGCCGAGTGATGGAGGAGCGACCGGACCAAGGCAGCACACCCGAACTTTAACCGGGACGAACGCCCGTGCCCCTTGGCCGATCGGCCGGCGGGAAATAACCACATGGCCGATACAACACGTGACGAACGACAGTCACGCTCGGTGACGCAACGCAGTAAGCGGCGGTCGTCCCCAACGGCTCGCGTGGCGGCTCGCGTGGCGGCTCGCGTGGCGTCACGGGCACGGGCCCCATTACCGGCACGGGTGCGGGGCGGGGCACGACCGGCGACACGAAAGGAGCGACACAGTGATCACCACGTTATCCGTCATCGGGACGGTACTGGCACTGGCTGTACTGGTGCTGATGGCGCTCAGCGCGACGCTGCCCGACCTCTGGGAGGTGTTCCACCACGGACGTTGACCGGTGATCCGTTGTGACCGCCGAACGACAGGTCGATTTCACATCCGGCGCGGTCGAAGACGAGAGGGGCACAGGTGTGCGAGGTACGCGTTCGGGCTCACAAGCCCGGGTTCGGGTGAACCGCCTACCGTCGCCACGCCTGTCGAAACGGATCGCGCCGGTCAACCTCGAGCGAGGTGCCGAGGTTATCCCTTCTCCACTGTTTTCCTGCGGGGTTTTTCCTGCGGGGTTGCCGACCGACCCTGCGGGGTTGCCGATCTACCCTGCCGTGCTGCCGACCGACGTAGTCCGTTGCCGCCCTGGTTCCGCCGAACGAGCGACCCACCAACCCGACAGGAAAACTTCGATCAGACACGCTCGAAGATCAGATCGTGTACTTCACGCCCCTCGGAATGAGCGCGGTTCTCGAACTTGGTCACCGGTCGCCACTCCGGCCGAGGCGCCCATCCCCCCGGAAAGTCCGCCCAGCGGTTCCGCAGGTTCGGTTCCGCGGTGCAGACCTCCATCATCTGCTCGGCGTAGCTCTCCCAGTCGGTAGCCAGGTGCAGCACCCCACCGGGACGTAACCGCGAGGCGACCAGCGCCACGAAATCGGGTTGGACCAGCCGCCGCTTGTGATGGCGTTTCTTGGGCCACGGGTCCGGGAAGAAGACGCGCACCTCGCTCAACGTCTCCGCCGTGAAGTGTTCCCGCAGCAGTACCGTCGCGTCACCACGCAGCAACCGGAGATTGTCGATGCCGAGGTTCTCGGCACGTGCCAGCAACTGGGCCAGCCCGGGCTTGTAGACCTCGACGGCCAGGTGGTCGTGCTCCGGCCGGGCCGCGGCCAGCTGGGCCGTCGTCTCCCCCATGCCGGAACCGACCTCCAGCACCAGCGGCGCGGCTCGACCGAACCAACCGGTGGTGTCGAGCGGCCCCTCGGGCAGTTCGGAGATGTCGTGGCCGAACTCGCCCCAGTACCGATCCCACGCGCGCTGCTGCCCGGTCGTCATCCGCTCGCCGCGCTGCACGTAACTGACGACCGTGCGGCGGTGTGGAATCTGCTGGTCGGAAGCACTCACGTCGAGTCAGTATCGCAAATCGGGTCGCGGAGCCGGGAGAGGCCACCGCAGCGGGGCTCGGTCCCGGTTCGTCAGGGCCTCGACACCGTCGGGATACCCACGTGGTGCCCCTCTCGGTGGTGCGATCACGTGGGGGATCGTTCGGTACTCACGGGTGGTCGTTCGGCGCCGGAGATCCATCTCCGACAACCGAACCGACCCACTCCGCGAAGCACTACCGGCACATCATCACGAGCACATCACCAGGACTCGATTCGAGGCAGAATCGCGGCCAGCTCGCTGACCCCCGGTGCGGGCACCCGTGGTGTTGCCGACCCGTCCGTCTGGGCGGGCACGATGTTGATCCATCCCGGATGCTGATCGGTCAGCGTGACCGTGGTCGGTACCGACATCGGCGGACGATCGGAAGGACCGTACTCCCAGTAACCGATCTCACCCGCCGTGGACCAGGGCACGAACACCCAGCCGGGACGAGCGATCAACAGCGCGTGGAGGTCGTCCTCGAACCGGAACGCCTCGGCTCGGGTGTCGATCTCGCCCCGGTGCAACGCGTGCAGCCACCAGGGCGCCGGAAGGCGCCCTTCGGGGCCGCCGAGTCTGCGGAACAGATCCAGCACCTGGTCCTGCGGAGCGGTGTGCACCCATCCGGTACGAACCGACTCGGGGGAACCCGCCTCGCCCTCGGGCTGGTTCGACTCGGTTGCCAGCGACCACTCCAGCCTGGGAATGGGAATCAGTCGTACGTCCTCGTTGTCCCCGGCTGCTTCGGCGTCCCCTGTGACTTCGGTGTTGCCTGTGACTTCGGTGTTGCCTGTGACTTCGGTGTTGCCTGCGACTCCGGTATTCCCGGCGTCCTCCGCGACCTCGGCGGATTTTTGATTGAGCGACGAAAACTCACTCGACAGAACCACTGCTTCACCCTCCTCCGCGTGAGCCGCGAGCGGATTCGGGTAGGCGACTCGCGGCCTTACCCCCAGGGATGCGCTCCGGAAACATTGGAGTCCGGAGCTACACCTCTTACCTTACGGGTTACCACAGACACGGTGGGTGTATGCAACATTCCGAAGAATGTGCGCCCCCTCACACGGTCCAGCGAGAACGCATATCCCGCAGCGCAATCAGCCGTTCGACCGAACGAAACGGTACGGACGGGTCATGTGATCACAATCACCGAAACGGCCACTGTGGGGCGTCATCGACCGGCTCCGTCGCGATGGGACACCGCCCCGATCGCGCGGGTTCTCCCGCCTCGCGCTCTCGCGAGGACTCTCCGACGTCGTGCGGTATCTACCCGACGTCGGGCCGCCCGGAGCGAGAACCGGCCGGAGGTTCCGCCGAGCGAACAACTCGACGACCCGACCGGAAGACATCGATGAGGCCCGAAAAATACAGGGCCAGGGCCATCCCCCGAATGACAGCCCTGGCCCTCCCCCGTCCCGACCACAGGCACCCCCGAGCGCCCGTTCAGTCGGTTTCCGGTTGTGCGTGACCGCCCCGGGAGCGCACAACGAGGCCCCCTGCGGCCCGCTCGATCTCACAACCAGCGGTAAGTTCGATTTCTCTTGATCTTATCGGTAGGGGTGAGCAGTATCTCCCCCGGGCTCGATAACGACGTGCGGCACCGCACAGGGCGCCGCACGCCCGTACCGGAGTTCAGTCCGAGCGCCTCAGGCGTCCCGCTGCCGGACGGTGACCATCCCGACGACCAGCAGCACGATCCCGATCGCGAGGAAGTAGACCAGCGAGGCCCACGGCCCGATCGGCGGTTCGGGCATCTGGGTGGTCATCGGTGCGGTTGACCCGCCGTCCTGCAGGAAACGGTTGGCGGCGGCGAAGGGCATCCAGTCGTAGATGTCGTCACCGACCCTGGGAATCAGCTGGACCAGCGACTCGACCAGCAGCGCCCACACGAGCACGAGCGAGATCGCTCCGGCGCTCTGGCGCACCAGCATGCCGACCGCCAGGGCGTACAGCGCGGCACCGGCGTAGACCAGCCCGAGCCCGGCCACGTTTCGCCATTCGTGCCCCGCGTCCAGTGCCATGACCTCGTTGCCCGCGATGAGGTAGCTGACCCCCCAGGCCGCGAAGGCCGAGAGCTCACCGATCACGAAGGCCAGCGCGGCCACCACGGTGCTCTTGGCCAGCATGACCGCGTTCCGGTTCGGCACCGCCTGGAAGGTCGCCTTGATGGTGCCGAAGCGGTACTCGGTGGTCACGGCCAGCGCGGCCAGCACCATGACCACCATCATGCCGAGCTGACCACCCACCTGCGAAGCACCGACGTTGACCGTGAGCGATTCCGGCGCCGTGGCGGCGAACAACGCACCGAATCCCACGGTCAGGGCCAGAGCCACTGCCAGGCACCACCACGGGGACCGGGTGGTGAAAAGCTTCATCCGTTCTACTGCAAGCAATGTCATTTCGAATATCCCGATGCTCGTGACCGACGAAGCCGCTCCGCGCGGCGTCGCCGAATGGTCGTGGCTGTCTGTCGTTTCGAACGGGGGTGTGCGAACACGGCTCCGCCTGGTGTCCGGGAGATTCGGGCGGCCCGAGAAGTCGGGGCCGGGTCGATGTCCCACGCGGCGGGACCACGTGTTCCCCCAGTACCGGGACAACCACGGGCAGGGTCCTCGGCACCCGCTGCGGGGCTACCGCGAAGGACTGCCGTGTCTCCCCCGTTCGATATCTACTGTTCGATACCTACTGGTCGTGCGGGGTCACTTCTCCGCCGCGACCGACGCCTCGCCCGGGGAGCCGGAAGCCTCCGCACCGGACTTCCCGGTGCTGAACTCCACTTCCTGCCCGGTGATCTGCATGAACGCCTCCTCGAGCGAAGCACGCTGCGCGGTGAGTTCGTGCAGTACGCAGTCGTACTTGGCGGCGAGCTCACCGACCTGCTCGGTCGCGCCGTCGGGCACCAGCAGGGTGTCCCGCTCCTGCTGGTTCTCGCGGGTGACGGAGAACCCGTTCGAGGTGAGGACCTCGCCGAGCTGATCGGCCTGCGGGCTGCGGACCTTCACCGAGGTGCTGCTGGAGCTTTCCACGAACTCCTGGGTGCTGCACTGCGCGATGAGCTTGCCGCGTCCCACGACGACCAGTTCCTCGGCCGTCTGGGCCATCTCGGAAAGCAGGTGGCTGGAGACCAGCACGGTGCGCCCCTCGGCCGCCAGGCGCTGCATGAACCGCCTGATCCAGTGGATCCCCTCCGGGTCGAGCCCGTTGACCGGCTCGTCGAACATCAGGATCTTGGGGTCGCCGAGCAGCGCGGTGGCGATGCCGAGCCGCTGGGACATTCCGAGCGAGAAGCCGCCCGCCCGGCGTCGAGCCACCTCCGAGAGCCCGACGATGTCCAGCACCTCGTCCACCCGCTTGGTGGGGATGCCGTTGGACCTGGCCATCCACTTGAGGTGCGCGTAGGCGGACCGGTTCGGGTGAACCCACTTGGCGTCGACCAACGCCCCCAGTGTGCGCAGCGGGTTCTTGAGTTCGGTGTAGTGCTTGCCGTCGATGAGGACTTTGCCCGCCGTGGGTCGGTCCAGACCGAGCATCATGCGCATCGTGGTGGACTTGCCCGCCCCGTTCGGCCCGAGAAACCCAGTTACCTTGCCGGGCTTGACGGTGAACGAGAGATCGTCGACCGCCAGCTTGGAGCCGTAGCGTTTGGTGAGGCCCACAGCCTCGATCATCGTCACTCCTGTGGATTCCGGTGACAGGCCGGAATGTGATCCGGCCTCATGTCACCCACCAGCCTGCCCGACGAACGGCCGTCACCGCGTCCACCCGGGGTATAGAACCGAATCCGCTTCAGGTCGTAGTGTCCCCTGACCCCCCTGAGCCGCTTTTCCGGAGATCGCTCTCAGGGGTGAAATCGCTCACTCGATCAGGCAGAACGCTGGCACGAACCCGCCACGGGAGTGAGCACGGAACGCGCTCACTCGGGGCTGAACCAGCGTTCGAGGGCGGGAACCAGTCCGTCCTGGGTCACCGGACTCGTCACCTCGGCTGCGGTGAGCCGCACGGTCGCGGGTGCCTGCCCCATCGCCACCGAGTGGTGCGCCCATTCCAGCATCTGGAGGTCGTTGTCACCGTCCCCGGCCGCGAAGGTGCCGTCCGGGGACACCCCGAGTTCCAGCCGGAGCTTCTCCAGTGCGGCCGCCTTGCTCACCCCCGCGGGGACGACGGTCACCCACGGGTCGTAGTGGTCGATCGTGTAGGTGCACCCGGGCAGCTCGACACCTTCGAGCCGCCCCCACACCTCGGCCGGATCGCGGTTGGCCCAGTTCACGATGAAACGGGGTACCGGCTGGCCGAGCAGCTCGGCCAGCCCGGCGTGCCACTGCGGCCCGTGCAGCTCCTCCGGTGTGAACGGGGCGGTCACCATGCTGCCGACCCCGACCCGTTCGGCGGCGAACAGCGAACCGGGCAGCAGCGGGGAGAGCCGGGTGTGCACGGGCTGCGGATCGAAGGTCTCCACCGAGACGGCTTCCCTCGCGGCCACATCGACCCGGACGGCCCCGTTGGAGCACAGCGCCACCCCGTCGGTGACGCCGAGCTCATCGAGCACCGGCAACGTACCGAGCATGCTGCGACCGGTGGCGATGACCAGGTGGCTTCCCGAGGAAGCGACCCGCCGCACCGCCCGGCGCACCGGGTCGGACAGCAGCTGCGTCTCGGGATCCACCATCGTGCCGTCCACGTCGAGGGCGACAAGACTCGGTTTCCAGCTGGATCTCGTGGTCACAACAGCAGCCTATCCGTTCGGCCCGGTGGCGGGGGTCGGTCGCGAGTCGAATAACACTACGCGAGCACTACTGGGAGCGAAACCCGTGTCACGCGCCGCACCCGTGTCACGCGCCCCCGACGCCGTCACGCACTGCCGACGGGACGTTTTCGCAGCGCTTCAACGTCGTCCAACGAGTAGGCGGTGTCGGTCAGTCGTTCGGGCACCACCGAGGCACCGGAGTGGATCAGGCCGCGGATCGATTCGGCCATCCCGAAGACGTTGACGTTCATGGCGGCGAGCACCCGATCCGCGCTGTCGAGCCAGCAGGCGACGAACCGCCGGTCGGCCAGTGAGCCACGCACCACCACCCGCTCCTCGACGTCACCGGGCACGAAGCCGTGGTACTCCATACCCAGGTCGTACTGGTCGGTGAAGAAGTAGGGCAACTCGGTGTAGGAGGCCGAGTGACCCAACATGGTCGCCGCCGCCACGGCGGGTTGTTTCAACGCGTTGGCCCAGTGCTCCACCCGGAGCCCGCCGAGGGACGGATGCCGCACCTCGGCGATGTCACCCACGGCGAGAATGTCCGGATCGCTGGTGGTCAGGCCGGTGTCGACCAGCACCCCGTTGTCGATGTCCAGCCCGGCGGCCTCGGCCAGGGTGAGTTCCGGTCGGGCCCCCACCGCGAGCAGCACGGCATCAGCGGGTAGCTCGGATCCGTCGGTGAGCCGTACTCCGGTGACGCCGGACGGAGCCATGATCTCGGAGACGTGGGAGGAAAGGTGCAGCGTGACGCCGTGCTCGCGGTGCAGGTCGGCGAAGAACTCACCCATTCGCGGCCCGAGCGCGGCCAGCAGGGGCTGGCGTGCCGCTTCGACCACGTGAACCTCCACCCCGTAGCCCCGGGCCACGGCGGCCACCTCCAGACCGATCCAGCCCGCACCCACGATCACCAGCCGCCCCACACGCCGTAGCGCTGCGGCGAGCCGATCGGCGTCGCCCAGTCTGCGCAGGCAGTGCACGCCACGGGAATCCGCCCCGGGCAGCGGCAACCTGCGGGGCCGGGATCCGGTGGCGAGCACGAGCTTGTCGTAGCCCAATCGGGTGGAATCGGCCAGCTCGACCTCGTGGCTGCCGGGGTGCAGCCCGGTCGCCCGGGTGCCCAGCCGCAGCTCGACGTCGTTCCGGACGTACCACTCCCTGGGGTGAACGGTGAAGTCGGCCACCTCGGCCCTGCCTGCCAGGTAGTCCTTGGAGAGCGGCGGACGCTCGTAGGGCGGTGCCTCCTCTTCGCAGATCAACTCGATACGACCGGGGAACTCCCGCTCCCGCAGCGCCTCCACGGTCTTCGCGCCTGCCAGGCCACCACCGACCACGACGAATGTCTCGGACATGAGAACTCCCTCCCACCAGGGCGGTTAGGGGGAGGGTAGGCACTGGAAGTCGAGCTCGCTCACCGAACGGTGCCACCCCGGGCGTCCTCGGTGCGGAAGCGCCGGAAATCACTCCGTGCCGGGGCGGATGAGTCCCGTCTCGTAAGCGAGCACCACGGCCTGCACCCGGTCGCGCAGCTCGAGTTTGGCCAGGATACGGCCGATGTGGGTCTTGACGGTGGCTTCGGAGAGGTAGAGGCGTTCGGCGATCTCACCGTTGGACAGTCCACGCGCCATGTTGATCAGCACTTCGCGCTCGCGCCCGGTCAGCGACTCCAGTACGGAGTCGTCGCGCAGCTTCGCCTCGCCCGTTCCGATGAAACGGTCGAGCAGCCTGCGCGTCACGCTCGGCGAGACGACCGCGTCGCCCTCGTCGACCGAACGCACCGCCGAGATCAGATCCGCCGGAGGCGTGTCCTTGAGCAGGAACCCGCTCGCTCCGGCACGCAGCGCGGACAGCGCGTAGTCGTCCAGGTCGAAGGTGGTCATCACGAGCACCTTGGCGAGCTCCTCGCCCACGATCAGCTCGGTGGCGCGCACGCCGTCCATACCGGGCATGCGGACGTCCATGAGCACCACGTCGGGAGCGAGTTCCCGGCATCGTTCGACCGCAGCGGCACCGTCGTCGGCCTCGGCCACCACCTCCACGTCGTCCTGGGCATCCAGCACCATGCGCAGCCCCACCCGCATGAGTTCCTGGTCGTCGACGAGCACCACCCGAACCATGCCGGTCAGCCTATAGCAGAATTTTCCGGCTCGGTTTCCGTAGTGCTCGGTCGGCGGCGCCCTCCAGTCGCCACGTGAGCCTCACGTCGCCACGTGCCGACCGCGGGAGTGGTCGTTCGGCGCTCATCGCGTCGAGGGCCGACGATTTCGCGAGAAATCGACGCCGTCCCGGCGCGGAGCCGAGTACACCGCTCAGCTCGCGGTCGCGGACTCCACGAGCAGCGGAAGTTCCGCGCGGACCCGCCAGCCGCCCTCCGCCACCGGCCCCGCCTCCAGGGTCCCGCCGTAGACGGCCGCGCGTTCGCGCATTCCGATGACGCCGTTGCCGCTCGGGGCGGTGTCCGTCGCGAGCACCCCCTTGGCCCCGTTGTCGGTCACCTCGATCCGGACCCGGTCGTCCTCGTCGCGCAGCAGCACCGTGGCCGTGGCGTTCCAGCCCGCGTGCTTGAGCACGTTGGTCAGCGACTCCTGCACGATGCGGTAGATCCCCAGCCCCTGCCCCGTGGGGAGCCGGTCGAAATCGCCCTCGACCCGCAACGTCACCGGCAGACCCAGTCCGCGCACCCGCTCCACGAGCTCGCGCACCCCCTCGACGCCGGGCTGCGGACTGCGGTGGGCGTTCTCGTCGCCCTCGGCCTCGTTACGCAGCACCTGGAGCAGGCCGCGCAGCTCGGTGAGGGCCTCCCTGCCGGTGTCGCCGATCGTCCGCAGCGCCCGCACGGCGGTGTCCGGTGCGTTGTGCACGGCGTAGGCGGCGCCGTCGGCATGGGTGACCATCACGTTCACCGAGTGGGCCAGCACGTCGTGCAGCTCCCTGGCGATGCGGTTGCGCTCCTCGGCCACGGCGATCCTGGCCTGCTGGTCCCGCTCGAACTCCAGGCCCCGCAGCCGGTTCTCCACCGCCCGCTGGTAGGCCCGGCGCGCGCCGAAGTACTCACCGAGCACCCAGCAGAAACCGAGCACGAGCACCAGCTGCACCGTGAGCAGCACGAGCGAGGTGAGGGGGCGTGACGGCGCCTGCAGGTAGACCGGCGACAGCCAGATCAACAGCACAACGGAGACGTAACCGGCCGCCGGCTTCCTGCCGACGTAGCCGACGAGGGTGTAGAGCATGATCAGCGCCGCAAGGGAAGCCGGACGCACGAGGGGTGGGTGCTGACCGAGCAGTTGGACCAGCAGACCGAGCAGCACCGAGCAGGACGCCACCACCGGCATCTTCCGCCGGAACGCGAGTGGGAACACCAGCAGCGCGCCCGCCGAGACGCTCCAGAAACCGATCAGATGCTCGGCGCCCCGAGCCATTACCACAGCGGCGACCTCGACCAACAGCAGCAATACCATGATCGAGACATCGCCCACGCTCGGATGCGCACGCATCCACAGACTGAGTCGCCGCACGTCCGCCGATGCTATGCCAGGTGAGTCGCCGGTCGCCTCATTCCGGAGTCGAAAACGAGGTCATACTTGAGAGGCAGAGGGTCGACAGCACCTCGCCCGGAAGGAGCCCGTTGACTACGCAACGAACCCGCGGGCCGTTGTCGGACGCGGTCGCGCGGCTGTGCGCCGAGCTGCGCGGCAGGGTCGGCGCGGACACCGCGAACGGATTGCACGAGGTGCTGCTCCGGCTCGGGGAACCGTTGCAGCTGGCGGTGGTGGGCAGGATCAAGTCAGGCAAGTCCACGCTGGTCAACGCCCTGATCGGACGCAACGTGGCGCCCACCGACGTCGGCGAGTGCACGCGGGTGGTGACCCGTTTCCGGTACGGCACGGTGGATCGGGTCGAGGTGATCCTGCACGACGGTGGCAAGCGGTCCCTGCCGTTCAACCCCGACGGGGCGATCCCGGCCGATCTGGGGGTGGAGCGGGAACGCGTCTCGCACCTGGAGGCATACCTGACCAACGAGGTGCTGCGCGACCTGACGGTGATCGACACTCCGGGGCTGGGCTCGACCGACGACTCCTCGGTCGCACGCACCGAGGCTGTGCTGGGCAAGGAGGCGGTACCGGGCGAATCCGGAACAGCGGGGGGCGGGGCGGCGGAGCCGGACGAACGTGCCGAGTCACTGGACCCGGTGTCGCGGAGCGCGGTGGCGGGGGCGGAGGCCGTGCTCTACGTCGTCACGCAGTCGGTGCGGGCCGACGACCAGCGGGCGCTGAGCTCGTTCGGCGCCGCGACCGGCAACCGCCCGGCGGGTCCGGCGAACGCGTTGGCCGTGCTGAACAAGGCGGACACGGTGGAGCCGGAGTCGGTGCGCGACAGCGACGGCAGCGTTTGGCACGCGGCGAGCCTGCTGGCGGAGAGGCAGGCCCGGCAGCTCGGACCGCGGGTGACCGACGTGCTCCCGGTGGTCGGGTTGCTCGCGGAGACCGCCGAGACGGGAATGTTCACCGCTTCCGACGCCGAGGCGCTGCACCGGCTGGCCGGGCTGGACGAGGCGACCAGGGAAACCCTGTTGATCTCCGCGGATCTGTTCACCGGGTGGGAGTGCGACGTGCCGACGGGCACCCGGGCCCGCCTGCTGGAGCTGCTCGATCTGTACGGCATCGGATGTGCCCTGGAGGCCATAGCCGCAGATCCGGACATCACGGCGGGCGGACTGCGCCGGGTGCTGCACGAGTCCTCCGGCCTGTCCGAGGTCTCACGCGGGTTGAACACGGTCTTCCGCGCCCGGGCCGACGGCATCAAGGCGGCGGCGGGACTGTCGTCCATGACGGCGGTGGCGCAGCGGAGTGATGACCCGGCGGAACGCGGGCGGATCCAGGACGGGATCGAAGCCCTGCTGGCCCGGCCCGACGCGCACCAGCTGCGGCTGCTGGAGGTGTTGACGTTGGTCTCCTCGGGTGAGGTCACGCTGCCGAGCGATCTGCTCGACGAGGTGCTGCGGCTGGGGGCCTCGAACAACCCGTCCGAGCGGCTGGGGATGCTCGGGGGAAACCCGGACCGGATGATCGAGTACGCGATGGAGCGCGCCAACTGGTGGCGCTCGTTCGCGTCGCTGGGCTCCACCCCGGCGCAGAGCCGGGTGGCTCACGTGGTGCACCGTGCCTACTTCCTGCTGTGGCAGCAGCTGCGCAGCGGGACACGTGGGTGACCGGACTCTTCGGACGCGTCGAGCAGTGCTCGGTTGCCCGCCGAGCCTTCCCGCCCGTGCCGCGAGCTCGGCGCGCCCTTGCGGGCCAACGGAGCGTGGGAATTCCTCGCGCGGGTGGAACCGAACGCCTCGCCGCCGCGTCCAATGCGGCGGCAGCAGGGGCTTGATACCGCGTCCCTCGGCCGAGACCTGGGGTTGGGCAAGCCGCAACGGAGTTCGGAAACACTGATGGCCACTTTGAGCAACGAATCGCTCGTCGACCCGCTGGACCAGGCACTGGCGGAACGGGAAAAGCTGATCGAACTGTGCATGTACGCCTTCGACCGGACGCTCAGCGCGGGCGTCACCGAACGGCTGACGGAGGGCATGAGCACTGTCGGGGTAACCGCGTTACGTCCCGACGGAGAACGGTTCGATCCGACCAGGCACGAGGCCGGGGGCACGGTCGCCACCGGCGACCACTCGCTGGACGGTGTCATCGCGGAGACCGAGGTTCTCGGGTTCTCCGATCGGGGACGGATGCTGCGGGCGCCCGTCGTGGTGGTCTACCGGTCGAACCACGAGAGTTCCGGTGCGGAGCCGACGACCTCCGGCGAGTCCGGCGCGTCATGACCACGAACTCTCCGATCTCGAACCTGCCGGGCGCCGACGCGGCGGCGGCCTCGCAACTGCCCACCCAGGTGAAGCAGACCCGGGAGAACCTGACCGCGCTGGTGCGGGAGGTCGACGCCGAGGCGGCCGAGTGGATCGAGCGCATCAGGAACTCGCGCACCGCCGTTCCGGGTGTGGTGGTGGTCGGCGAGACGAATCGGGGAAAAAGCTCCCTGGTCAACGCCCTGCTGGACAGCCAGGATCTGTCCCCTGTGGATGCCGATGTGGCCACGTCCACCTACCTGTGGTTCCAGCACGGCACCGAGTGGGCCGGTTACGCGTGCTACCCCGGCGAACAGGAACCGGTACGGTTCGACATCGACGAGCTGGGCGCCTGGTCCTCGGGAGCGGGCGAACTCCCGGCAGGTGAGCTGCCACCGAGATACATCAGAGTCGACGCTCCGCTGGAACCACTGCGAGAACTCACGCTGGTGGACACACCGGGAGTGGGCGGCCTGCAGGCGGTGCACGGCGAGCTGGCGGCCGAAGCCGCCGCTTCCGCGACCGCGCTGCTGTTCGTGGCGGACGCCTCGGCTCCGTTCAATCGCGGCGAGCTGGACTTCCTGCACAGCGTGAGCAACCGCGTGGAAACCGTGCTGTTCGCGCTGACCAAGACGGATCGGCACCGGGGCTGGCGCAGGGTGCTGGAGGAGAACCGGCAGCTGCTGGCCACGCACGCCCCGCGATTCGCCGAAGTACCGATATATCCGGTCTCGGCCCGGATGGCCGAACTCGCCGCACGCTCCTCCGAGCCGGAGAGCGCGGCGATGTTGCGGGAACGCTCCGGTGTGGACGAGCTGCGTTCCGCGCTGCGGCAACTGGTCGCCGGCCACTCCGCCATGCTCGGCGAGGCCAACACCATGCGTGGGATATCCACGGTGCTCACCGAGATCGTCTCCGGCCTGGAGAACGAGAAACGGGCGCTCACCGCCGGGGAGAAGGAGGTGGAGTCGCTGCGCGCCAGGCGGGAGGAGCTCGCGACGGCGCGCCGGTCCTCCACCCGGGGTTGGCAGGTCAAACTGCGCGGGCGGATTCAGCGCACCCGCGTGGAGACCAGTCACGAGGTCACCGACCGGGTGCGTGAGGTGCAGAACTGGTTCCGCCGCGAGATCGAGACCGCCGACCGGGACAAGCTGGCCCTGCTGCCCGGACAGGTGGACTCGGCGCTGCAGCTGGTCTCGACGCGGGTGGCCACCCTGCTCTCGGACCGCCTGGACGAGGTGGCCCGCGATTCGCTGGCCGAACTGTTCGGCGAGGCGGAGCTGAACGTGATCCGTGCCCAGTTCGCACGCGGTAACCGCTCCCCGGTGGCGCTGCGCCCGCCGGAGAGCAGGCCACCCACCGCCGAGGACAAACTGCTGGTTTTCATGGGCGTTTCCGGCGGGCTGGGAGTCGGGCGCGCCGCGGCGATGCCGCTGGCCGGTATCGGGGTCGGAGCGCTGAATCCCGTGGTGCTGCCGGTGACGATCGTGCTGGGGCTCGGAGCCGGCTGGTGGATGGCCCGCACCCGCAAGCACGCGGCCGACAAGCAGCACATGAAGCAGTGGCTCAGCGACGCGATCTCCGAAGCGCGCTCGGCACTGGACCAACTGGTCTCCGAGCAGCTCATCGAGGCGGAACAGCAGTTGTCGCTCGCGCTCGACGAGGCGCTGAGCAAGCGGATGGAGTCTATCGAGGGCGAGCTCCGCGAGATCGACCAGGCGCTGAAACTGGACTCGGCGGAACGCAACCGGCAGTTGCAGCTGGTCAACCGCAGGTTGGAGGAGGCGGTTTCCGGCAGGGACAACGTGGAGCGGTTGCTGGAACGGATACGCGGGCTGCGCGACCGCTCCGGGTGAAGGATCGGGGCTGCCCGGTCGGGTTGTGTGGGTGGTCGCTTGGCGGAACCTCTCGCGCGGCGCTCGCTCCGGGAGGCCCGACATCGGGTAGCGACCTACACAACGTCGGGCCTTCCTCGCGAGAACCGCACGCGAGAACCCGCGGCGGTGCCGACTGCGTGAGTGGTCGGAGCTCGGCGTGTGTAGGTGGTGGGAGTTCGGCCTGCGTTGAATTGGCCCGGCGATTTCGCGAGAAATCGACGCCGCCGGCACGGTGGCTCGAGGACGGCTGAGCGGCCACAGGGGACCCGGCACGCGACTCCACTTCCCACTCTCCGGGAGAGCGACCGGCCGCGTCGGGTATTCGCTTCCGGGTAATCGCCGGTGAACCGCGCCGGGACGACGACATCCCCAACCGACGACACCGCCAACCGACCGATAGTCCGACGTGAACGGACTCACGCCACAGCGAGCGCGATATAGGTTAGCCTAAGTTCACAGAAAATTAGGCTAACCTAATTCCACACGGTCGCGACGCGCCGGACACGGTGGCTGACCTCGCAACGAGGAGCTCGAAGCCGCGATGCGGCGCACGACCCCGGCAGGCCATCCGGCATCGCACACCCAGCACCGAGGAGGACGGTTCGTGAGTTTCCTCGTACCACCGGCCGAGCAGACCGCTGCGACATCGGCACAGTCCGTCGACCCCAAGTCGTACCTGCTGGACGAACACAACACCGAGCAGTACCGCGATTCGGTGACCGAAGGGGTACAGCGGGTGATCGGCGAACTCCTGGACCCGGGCCACCAGCCCACCACCGGAGTCACCCCCGATCAGCTCGGACCGGTCATCGGCGGAATCGACCTGGACGAACCGTTGCCGGACACCAAGAGCGCGCTCGACGAGCTGGAACGGGTCTACCTGCGGGATGCCGTCTACTTCCAGCACCCGCGCTACCTGGCCCACCTCAACTGCCCGATCGTCATTCCCGCCCTGCTCGGCGAAGCGATCGGCTCGGCGATCAACTCCTCACTGGACACCTGGGACCAGAGCGCGGGCGGCACGCTCATCGAGCGGCGACTGATCGACTGGACCACGGCCCGCATCGGCTTCGGTCCGACCGCGGACGGGATATTCACCAGCGGCGGCACCCAGTCCAACCTGCAAGGACTCTTCGTCGCCCGAGAACAGGCTCTGCAACGGCACGCGGCGGAGAACGGAACCGGGGATCCGGAGACCGACCGCGTCGAACAGCTGTCGCGACTGCGCGTCCTCACCTCGGCCGACAGCCACTTCAGTGTCGTCAAAGCGGCGAAACTGCTGGGCATGGGCGCTGATTCGGTGCTGACCGTTCCCACCGACGAGCACCGGCGCATGCGGACCGACGAGCTGCACGAGCGGCTGCGGAGCTGCCACGAGGCGGGACTGACCACGATGGCCGTGGTGGCCACGGCGGGCACCACCGACTTCGGCAGCATCGACCCGCTCTCCGAGATCGCGGCGCTGTGCGAACGGTTCGAGGTGTGGCTGCACGTGGACGCGGCATACGGCTGCGGCCTGCTGGTCTCCCGGGAGAGCGCCCGACTGGACGGGATCGAGCGCGCCGACTCGGTGATCGTGGACTACCACAAGTCGTTCTTCCAGCCGGTGAGTTCCAGCGCGGTACTCGTGCGGGACGGATCAGTGCTGCGGCACGCCACCTACCACGCGGACTACCTGAACCCGGAGCGCCACGTGGCCGAGCGGGTCCCGAACCAGGTGGACAAGAGCATCCAGACCACCAGGCGGTTCGACGCGCTCAAACTGTGGCTGACCCTGCGGATCATGGGCCCGGACGCGCTCGGGCGGCTCTTCGACGACGTGCTGGACCTCGCCGAACGCACCTGGGAGATGCTGCGGGCCGATCCGCGCTTCGAAGTGGTCAACCGCCCCGAGCTGAGCGCCCTGGTGTTCCGCTACGTGCCCGCCGCGGACGTGGACGGACAGCTCTGCGACCGGGTCAACCTGCACGCGCGCGACGCGTTGTACCGCTCGGGCGCCGCGATGGTGGCCGAGACGGTCGTCGACGGGAACACCTACCTGAAGTTCACCCTGCTCAACCCGCGCACCACGCTGCGGGACATCGCCGAGGTGTGCGAGCTCATCGTCGAACACGGCAACCGGTACCTGACCGGTACGCCCGAGGCGGAGCCCGAACGCCGTGCGAGCTGACCGAGACTTCCGAAGGGAAAACTCCATGTCCCCCACTTACGACTTCGTAGCCGTCGGGGTCGGTCCGTTCAACCTCGGTCTGGCCTGCCTGACCGAGCCCATCGCGGAACTCGACGGGCTCTTCCTGGACGAGAAACCGGACTTCGAATGGCACGGCGGGATGATGCTGCAGGACACCACCCTGCAGACGCCGTTCCTCGCAGACCTGGTGAGCCTGGCCGATCCGACCTCTCCGCTGTCCTTCCTGAACTACCTCAAGGAGGTCGGCAGGCTCTACTCGTTCTACATCCGGGCGGACTGGTTCCCGCCCCGCGTGGAGTACAACGAGTACTGCCGCTGGGCGGCGCGCAAGCTCGACAGCGTCCGGTTCGGCCACCGGGTAGACCGCATCGACCACGACCCGAACGAGGACGTCTACCTGGTGCACGCCACCGAGGTCGCGACCGGACGGACCGAGACGCACCGGGCGCGCAGGCTGGTGTTGGGCACCGGAACCCCGCCCCACGTCCCCGAACCGTGCCGCGACCTGGGCGGCGACGCGATTCACGCGTCGCGGTACCTGCACAACCGCGACTCGCTGGTCCGCAAGCAGAGCATCACGATCGTCGGAAGCGGGCAGAGCGCCGCGGAGATATACCGGGATCTGCTCGGTGAGATCGACGAGCACGGCTACACCCTCAACTGGGTGACCCGCTCGGCCAGGTTCTTCCCGCTGGAGTACACCAAGCTGACCCTGGAGATGACCTCGCCGGAGTACGTCGACTACTTCTACTCGCTGCCGGACAGCACCCGGGAATCACTGCTCGCGCAGCAGCACGGCCTCTACAAGGGCATCAGCGCGGAACTGGTCGACGAGATCTTCGACCTGCTCTACCTGAAGCGGGTGGCCGGACCGTGCCCGACCAGGCTGCTGACCAACACCGAGGTGACCTCGGCCGAACACCACCCGGCGGACGGCGGCTACACGCTGGGACTGCGGCAGTGGGAGCAGCAGGAGGACTTCACCCTGCACACCGACGGGCTCGTGCTAGCCACCGGATACCGGTACCGCACACCCGATTTCCTGCGGCCGATCACGCACCGGATCAGCTGGGACGAGTCGGGCAGGTTCGACGTCGGCCGCGGCTACGGCGTGGACCCGACCGGCGAGGAGATCTACGTGCAGAACGCCGAGCTGCACACGCACGGCTTCGTCACCCCCGACCTCGGGATGGCCGCGTACCGGAACTCGCGCATCATCCAGGGGATGCTCGGCGAGGAGTACTACCCGGTCGAGCGTTCCATCGCCTTCCAGGACTTCGCCGCTCCCGGCGACATCGGACCGGCCCGGACCGAACCGGCACGAGAGGAGTCGGCGGCATGACCGAGATCGTGTTCGAACGCACGGACGAGCGGTTGGGCGAGTTCGCCGTGCGCCCGGTATCGGCCGATGAGGACACCCGGCTGTTGCACGGCTGGCTCACCCACCCGAAGTCGGCCTTCTGGCTGATGCTCGACGCCGAGCCGGCCGACGTGCGGCAGCAGTTCCGCACCATCGAGGCGACCCCGGGCAACGACGCGTTCGTCGGCCTGCACAACGGGATTCCATCCTTCCTGATCGAGCGGTACGACCCGGCCCGTTCGGAACTGGCGGAGCTGTATCCCGTGCGGCCGGGCGACGTGGGGATGCACTTCCTCGCCGCGCCCACCGGCATGCCGGTGCACGGCTTCACCCGCGCCGTGCTGACCACGGTGATGGACATGCTGTTCACCGACCCCGCGATCGGCCGGGTGGTCGTGGAACCCGACGTGAACAACACCTCGGTGCACGCGCTGAACGCGGAGGTCGGCTTCGAAGTGGTCGACACCGTCTCGCTGCCCGAGAAGAAAGCACTGCTCAGCATCTGCACCCGCGCCGACTACCTGGCGAGCAGGACCGCGGGTTCGACCGAGGGGGAGGTATCACGGTGAGTTCCGGCAACCCCGGCACGCACGAGCCCGCGGGCCATCTGACTCCGGAGCACTGGCGGCTGGTGAACCGGCGCCTGGTGCGCAAGGCGCTGGCCGAGCTCTCACACGAACGGCTGCTCACCCCCACCCCGACGGGGGAGGGGCGCTACGTGGTCGGCAGCGACGACGGCAGGGTGCGCTACCACTTCCGGGCCAGGATCGGCAGCCTGCGGCACTGGTCGATCGACACCGACAGCATCACCCGGCACCGCGACGGCACGGAGCTGCCGCTCGACGCGATGGAGCTGTTCCTGGAGCTGCGCGACACGCTGGGACTGCACGACGGGCTGCTGCCGGTGTACCTGGAGGAGATCAGCAGCACGCTGGAAAGCGACGCGTTCAAACTCGCCAAACCCCGGGCGAGCTCGGGAGAGCTGCTGGACGCCGGGTTCCAGGCGATCGAGTCGGGCATGACCGAGGGACATCCGTGCTTTCTGGCCAACAGCGGCCGGATCGGCTTCGACCTCGCCGAGTCCGCGAAGTACGCGCCGGAGGCGGGAGTGCCGCTCAAGCTGGTGTGGCTGGCCGCGCACCGGGACCGGGTCGGCTTCAGCGCCTCGGCGGGGCTGGACTACGAGGAACTCGTGCGGTCCGAACTGGACGAATCGACCCGCGAGCGGTTCGAGAAGCGGATCCGCGAGTTCGGGCTGGACCCGAAGGACTACCTGTTCGTGCCGGTACACCCCTGGCAGTGGGACAACAAGCTGCCGGTGACGTTCGCCGCGGAGTTCGCCACCCGCAACCTGATCCACCTCGGCGACGGGGACGACGATTACCTGCCGCAGCAGTCCATCCGCACGTTCTTCAACGCCGACTCGCAGGAGCGGCACTACGTCAAGACGGCGATCTCGGTGCTGAACATGGGTTTCCTGCGGGGGCTCTCGCCCGAGTACATGCGCGCCACCCCGGCCATCAACGACTGGGTGGGCGAGCTGGTCGCCGGTGACGAGCTGCTGCGCGACTCCGGTTTCGACATCCTGCGGGAACGCGCGGCGGTGGGCTACCACAACGAGTACTACACGGCCGCCGCGAAGGACTCGCCGTACCGCAAGATGCTGGCCGCGCTCTGGCGCGAGAGCCCGGTTCCGAAGCTGCGGGACGGGCAGCGCCTGGCCACCATGGCCGCGCTGCTGCACGTGGACGAGTCCGGCGATCCCCTGGTCGGCACGTTGATCAGCCGTTCGGGGCTGGCACCGGCCGACTGGCTGCGGCGCTACCTGGACGCCTATCTGCGTCCGCTGCTGCACTGCTTCTACGCCTACGGCGTGGTGTTCATGCCGCACGGCGAGAACATCATCCTGGTGCTGGAGGACGGGGTGCCGAAGCGGGCGCTGCTCAAGGACATCGGCGAGGAGGTCGCCGTGATCGAGCCGGAGACCGAACTCCCGGCCGAGATCGAGCGGATCCGCTCCGAGGTGCCGGAGAACCTGCGGGCGCTCTCGCTGTTCACCGACATCTTCGACTGCTTCTTCCGCTTCCTGTGCTCGATCACGCACGAGCACGGGCTGCTGGACGAGCGGGACTTCTGGCGGACGGTGGCCGAGTGCGTGGCCGACTACGAGGCGGCGGCGCCGGAGCTGCGGGACCGGTTCCGCGAGTACGACCTGTTCGCCGAACAGTACGAGCTGTCCTGCCTCAACCGGCTGCAGTTGGGCAACAACCAGCAGATGGTGAACCTGCAGGACCCGGCTAGCGCGCTGAAGATCGCGGGAATGCTGGACAACCCCATCGCGCCGTACGCACCCGTTCGGGACTGATCGGAGTTTCCCCGGCGGGTCGGCGGGTGCTACTCGCCGGCGGAACCTCCCGCTGGCTCTCGCACCGGGTGCCGCCCGACCGGGCGGCACCTCGCGGCGTCGGGCCGCTCTTGGGTAGCGGCCTGCACGGCGAGGCGGTGTGGCCCCAGCTCCGTCGATTTCTCGCGAAATCGCCGGGCGGTGGGACGGCGCGGTGCCGGACTCCGACCACCCCGGCAGTCGGCACCGCCGCGGGTTCTCTCGGGGTGCTCTGCGAGGAAGGCCCGACGTTGTGTAGGTGTCGCTACCCGATGTCGGGCCTCCCCGGAGCGAGAGCCCGCGAGAGGTTCCGCCGACCGAGCACCTTCGCGACCGGCCGGAGGGCAGGTCCACTGCTCAGTTGTCGATCGGGAAGCGCAGCAGCGCTCCGACGCCCTCGGCCAGGCCGGTGCCGGACTCCACCAGATCGGCCCGGGCACTGGTCTCGGCACACGCCTTGAGCAGGAACGCCTCGCGTTCGGTTCCGGTGCCGTACTCCAGCAGCAGGGTGTCCACCGCGCCCATCTCGGCGGCGCGGGCCACGGGGTGGTCACCGTGCACGGCCTGCCCGTGCGCCAGTCCCGCGTTGAGCTGCTCGGCGCGCTCCTGCGCGTTGCGGGCGCTCTCCTTCTCGGCGATCTCGCGCAGCTGTTCGGTCAGTGCCTGTTCCGCGGCCTCGTCCTGGTTACCGCCGCGGTCGGCGTCCACGTGCAGCTCGGCCAACCGCTCGGTCAGCTTGTCGCGGACCATGGTGCGGGCCTGCGTCTCACCTGCCAGCACCAGCAGCCGCGGCCGGAACTCGGCCTCGATGGTGCGCAGCCGCGCGACGATGTCCTCGACGTTGTGCTCGACGGCCTGCTCGGCACGGCGCTGCAGCTGTTTGTGCGACAGGGCCTGGCCACGGGGTTTGTGCGTGTCGGTCTCGGCGCCGCCCTCGACGGTCTCGCTGCCCAGCTCCCGGGGATGGTGCTGCTGTGCCAGCACCTCCTGCCGGACCACCGCGCCCTGCTCGTCGGCGATGACCACCAGCATGCGCACCGAGCGGCACTCCTCACGAACGTAGGCGCCCAGTTCCGGCAGCCGCGTCCAGTACTGCGCGTCACCGGCCCCCAGGGCGGCGTCCCACGGTTCGGCGAGCAGCACCCCGTCGTTCTCGGTCGCCACCAGCACACGCCCGTTGGCCTGCTCCTCGCCGTACTCGACATTCAGCACGCTCGCTTCGAGCGCGTCCAGCACCGCGTCACCGGCTCCGGCACCTGCCAACCGTTCCCGCAGGTCACGCCACCGCAGTCGCAGCTGCTCGCCCGATTCCTCACTCGGGGAGCGTCCCTCCAGGTACACCGTGGCGAACGGTCCCTCGCTCTCGTAGACCGACCGCAGCCGCGTCAAGTCCATCATCGTTCCCCTCTCTCGCTTCCAAGGACCGTCCTTGCCGGTGGCAACAAGCGTGAACACTCAACGGAGTACTCACACGTCGATCACAACCACTGGCAGGTGCATGCCCCGCACACAGCACGGCAAACCCACACAGTGCCACAGAGTGAGCCAGATCACGTTTATCGACCACGGCGGCGTGGGCACTGCGATGGGAACCGTCCCGTGGAGACCTCTCCGGTTGCGGGCACGGGAGGCGGAACGATCCGAAGAGGGAGTTCGATGGCAGAGATCTGGCAGAGCGAGCCCATGCGCGACTTCGCCGAACAGGTACGACAGCGCGCCGAAATTTCCTCGCTCGACGAGGCGTCCCGCGTCGCTCGCGCCACCCTGACCACACTGGCCGAGGCCGTCAGCGCGGGCCAGGTAGACGAGCTGGCCGAGGGCCTGCCGGAGGAACTGCGGAACGAACTCTCGCAGCGCAGCGGGCAGGCTCGTTCGCTGAACAAGTTCGAGTTCCTGGACCGCGTCAGCGGCGAGATCGCCACCATCGACCTGGAGACGACCGAGGACCAGGTCAGAGCAGTACTGACCACCCTGCGCGAGTGGGCGCCCTCCGGCGAGACCACCGACGCCGTCGAGCAGCTGCCCGGCCCGATCGCCGCACTCTTCCAGTAGCGCTCCGCGACTCCCGGGCTCAGCGGTGCCGTTCGTAGCCGTTCGTACATTTCGCGAGAAATTTACGCGGGACTCGGCATCAGGTGATGCCGCACACCGCGAAGAAGTTCAGGCGAAAACCGTGGGGTCGCCCGGTAAGGGATCCGTTCACCGTGCCGTACTTTCAGGCGGTCTCGTCCTCGTCCGGCAGCCATTCGACCGTTTCGAATATCCCCTGGGCCAGGTCCACGATGTCGGTCCAGTCCTCGGTGTTGTTGCTCGTGACCGAAACCCCCAGGATATCCGACACGGAAGGACTGGGAATCCACGCCGTGATCGCGTGATTGGTCAGCTCGATGGCTTCCTCGCCCACTTCGACGGTGCTTGGGGTGGCGGAACGGGTCACGACGGATTCACCAGCCGGGAGCTCGACCACTTCGACCTCCGTGCCCGACTGATTGCCGTAGTACTGCTCCAGTGCGGCGACGGCGGTGTGCCGTGTGGTTCGTTCCGAGCCGAACACGAAGCAGCTGACCACGACCATCAACGGTCGTTGCGCTTCCTGGGCCGATCGGAAGACGGCGGCGGCGTTGTAGTGCGCCCCGCCCGCCTCGGCGGAGGCGCCGAGCGTCATCAGCATCGCCGCGACACCGGCCAGCCCCTGATCGATCTCGGTGTCCTCGGGGAGCCCGAACCGGACCGCTACGGCCGAGGCGAGCGCGTGCAGCTTCTCCTCGGTCGGCTCCCCCTCGGGAAGTTCGATGAAGCCCTCGGGAAGCACCAGCGAGTAGCGGGGTACTTCCTGAGCGGTATCGGTGGCGTCGTCGGTGATGTCGGTCATCGCGGTTCGTTGTTCCAGGTAGCGTTGACGAAGCGGGTAATGAGCTTGCGTTCCTCGATGGTGGGGCAGAAGTACGCCCGGCAACCGTCCGGCCAGGCGACCTCGATGCTCTGCTGCGAGGCGTGGTGGAACCGGACCGAGGAGGACTCGTCGCTCTGCCACACCACACGCGGCGGCTTGTCCGGCTTGTTCAACACCACCACCGCCACCCGCGAGTGGGAAACCACCAGCCACAACCGGCGCTGCGTGCGTTTCACCGTGTCGATCAACGAGGTCGGACCTGGGTTGTCCTTCGAACCGGAGACGGAGATGACGCCGGGCGCCGGTTTGACGTGGTGATAGGACTCCTTGACCAGGCCGAAGGCCTCGAACCATTCCCTGATCCAGGCATAGGCAACCAGCAGCGGGAAAAAGACTACAAAACCAATCTTGAACCCAATAGACCTGGTCCCAATCTCCTCCCGCCCATTGAAATCACTGAGCTCAAATTTTTCCCAACGGAAGTAGATTACCTCGCAATGCTCAGACCAAGCATCGACATACCGACCCCTAACAACATCGCGCTCGTGCTCATCCACTGGACAAACCACCCCAATTTTGTTGCTATTTTTATTTTTCGTTCAATTTTGACTCAACATAGGATTCAGCCTGCCCCGAAGCATAGTCCTTGCCTTCAGCTATAGCAACCTTTTTGACCGACTCCACCCCAGAGCCAATAGCAACCCCCGCATTAGAAAATGGATCAATCGAAGATTTCGTCACCGTGTTAATCAAATCGACAGATTTCGCATGAGTGTAAATCGCGGCGTTTTCGATGGCTTCCTTGGGATTGGCCCTCAGCTCTGCTTTGGTGATCGGAGAAATATCCGTCTTCCCGGTAGCCTGCTTCAGAATGTCCGATTTTGAAGTAATTCCATCGACACTCAAAGCTTTCTTACCGAGACCGCTCGCCTTGCTCGGTATTTTGGATGCCGCCGCGACCTTCCCTGCCTGTGACGCCGCGTTCTTCGCACCGGCGACGAGGCGTCCGCCGGGAATGACTCCGATGGCGTCCATACCGATCTTTCCCCAGGAGACATCGGCACCACCGGCCTTGGCCAGCGCGTTGGTTCCCAGTGCGGCGGCGCTGACGGTTATGGCGGCGGCCGAGGTGACCGCGTTGACTCCTGGGATCCAGGAGGTCGCGATCGCGACGACACCGAGCACCGTGCTCACGGTGCTGAGCACGTCGCCGATCTGTTTCAGGAGCTCGGCGTGGTCCTCGACCCACTGCCAGGCCCGGTCCGCCACCTCGCTGATGCTCTCGCCAAGTTCTTCGAGCGCGTTGCCGAGACGTTCCAGCAGGCCGGGTTTCTCCGGAGCCTCGTCGGTGGCGCGGCGTAACGCGTTCTCCACCTGCTTGGCCAGCTCTTCGTGCTGGGCGAGCAGCCGCTTGGCCTGGTCCAGGATCGCTTGCAGATCGTTGTCGGCCTCACGCAACGTCGCCTGCGCGGCGTCCAGTCGGCGCTGTGCCTGCTGCAAGGATTCCTGGTCCGGGAACCGCTGGTTGGCCAGGTTCAGATCCGGATTCGACTCCGCCTCGCGGAGACGTTTTCGCGCGGCGGCGGCCTTGGCTTCGTAGTCCCGTGCTCGTTGCTGGAACGAGCTCAGGTCGTGCGACCACCGCGTGAGCGTCCGTGAGGCGTCACCGAGCGAACGGTGCGCCTGCTGCAGGTACTTGGGTAATTCGCCCACGGTGTCCTGGAACGCCTCGGCGGCCTTGCCCTGCCACAGCCCTTCCTGACTGCTGATCTTCGACAGCGCCTCGTGGGCGCTTCCCATCCTGGTGGCCACGTTCCCGAGGTCGGTGGCCACCGACTCGACCGTGGCGACGGTTCCGGGGGCGGGATCGAAGCCCAGTGCCGGGTACTCGGAGTTTCCGCTCATTGTCGTCCTTGTAAGCACTCGTCCGGGTTGTCGATCATTCGATCCACCGGCTCGATATGTCCACTGTGTTCTCCGCGGGCGTCACTGTCCCGCCATGCGTTGCTCGATGGCGGACATCTCACCCTGCGACTCCTGCGATCCCTGTCCTCCGGAGCCGTCTGAGGAGGACTGCTGCGAGACAGCGGAGGCGAGCAGTGAAACGACCTCCTGTTCGAGCTTGGCGTAGGTCTCGCGTGCGGAACCCAACGCGTCGCTGGTGGCCTTCGCCCCTTCGGCGATCTTCTCGATGCCGTGCGACCAGCGTTCCCGGAACCCCTCGCTGGCATCGTCGATGCCGGGGCTGCCCAGGTCGCGACCTCTGGCATCGCCGAGCGCCCTGTTCGCCGCTGTGATGTCGTCTGCGGCGTGGTCCAGATCGCTGATCAGCCTCGTCAGTTTCTCGATGTCGACGCGATAACCGTCACCCACGAAGTCCTCCCCGAACGAACGATCGTCGCTTCGGCAACGTAGCAATCCCGTAAGCCGCTCGGGGGCGAAACGAGACATCCGGTGCCCCTCAGCACCAAGCGGAGGAATCCACGCAACGATGCGGCACCACCGATTGTGGGTTTCACGGGGAACCGAGACGGGGTGCGGGAGTTCGGAGCGTTCTAGTGGGGCCCGCCCGGCCGGGTGGGAGCGGGGAGGGAGGCCCGGCCGGGCGGGGTTTTCCGGTGGCGGTTTGTACATTTCGTGGGAAATCGTCGCCGCAGTGTGGGTCGTGCGCGGCGATTTCGTGGGAAATCGACGCCCCGCCACCGGCGGCCCGGGGTGTCTCGGTGGTTGTCGGGGGTTGGCCGAGTACACGGTTCCGGGCCGGTCTGGGTGAAAAGGGATCGTGGGGACGGAAGCTGGCGGGTAGTTGGTGGCTAGAGGCGCTGGAGGCCGTCGAGGACGCGGCGCATGAGTGCCAACTCGGGGTGCTCTGCCCCGCTGGGATCGGTCGCGGGTTCAGGTGCCGTGGGGCTGGTCGTCAGGGTGGGACTTGGTGCTGCTGGTTGCGCTGGAATCGGGTTCGGGAGCACTGGGGCCGGTGGGTCGAGCCGGAACAGGTGCGGATGCTCGTCCGGGTCGCATAGCGGCCAGCCGATCAACTCCGTGGTGGGTTGTTCGTCGCGGAAGTAGGACTCCAGCCGCAGTGCGGCCAGCCTGCGGGCGGCCGGGCCGCTGCCGCCCGCGTGGCGGGGCCGGTAGCTGACCCGGTTGCCCCAGCCGCCCAGCACGATCGCCGTCCCGGCTAGCACGACGGCGGTGGTCAGCAGCATCGCCGGATGCGTGCTCACTCCGCCTCACCCCGCCTGCGGAACTCGTCCGGGTCGATCGAGCCGGACTCCGGGGGATTGCCGCCGCCGAAGGCCAGCGCGGCGGCGTAGTCACGCAGCTCGTCGGAGAGCCGCTGCAATATTCCGGCGAGTTCGGCGCACTGCCTCGGGGTGGCCTGCCGGGCCGGAATGTCGTAGGAAGCCTGCTCCAGTTCCCACTGCTCATGGGCCAGCCACATGCCCAACCTGCCCGCATAACTGGTCACCGCGACTCACCCCCAACCCGCACCGCCGTAGTGAGCACATCCCGAAGCTCGACGGCCTG
>NZ_FPAT01000008.1 GCF_900116555.1 Actinopolyspora lacussalsi subsp. righensis
GGAGGCAACGCCATGTTCACGAGAGACAGATCCCCGTACGTTCCGCCGCAGGAAGGGCCCGTTGTGGCGGGTGTGAGCCGCGCGTCTACTGGTGCTGCGTCAGGCGGTGGTTGTGGAGCAGTGGTGATTCCGGGCGAGCGCGTCGGGCGGAGGGCGCTTCGCCCTGCGGCTTACAGGAAGACCTCGTGACTCCGCCGCCGAGCGCTTGGCACGACCTGGCGTTGCATTGGCACGCCCATGTGGATCTGCGGGCCAGTTGTTCCAGGTCCCGCCGCAGGCGGCGGCCGGTGGCGGTGTTGTTCACGCCGCGGGCCGCGGCGGCCTGGATGGCCGGAACGGTGCAGCGCTACCGCAGCGAGGCGGTGGCGGTGCGGTACAACGCCGCCACCGGCCCTGCCCCAGCCGACTCGGAATCACGGGACAACTGCCACGACCACCACCTGCTGTCGCTGGGCTACCCCCTCGATGCGCTGATCCTCACCACCACAGGGGAGCTGTACCTGCACCTCGACCCGCTCGGCCCCCGCGAATGCCCCTACCACCGCCCCGAACGACCCGAACGCCACGACTCAGGAGGCAACCATGTTCTCTAACACCATGACGCTGTACCGGGTGGTCAACCCCGACTCGCTGGGCTCCTACACCGAACTGCTGCACCACCAGCCCACCGACCACCGCGTGGACGACGCCGCGGCCTTGCCCCGGCTACGCGAGTGGGCGCTGGCCGTGCTCGACCGCACCGAAGAACGCTTCGGGATGTATCAGATCGCGATCATGCCGCTGGACCAGCACCACAGACCCGACGAGAACGCCTTCCACGATTTGATCGCCGACGACACCGAAGTCATCGAGGACTACCTCTGCTGGTCCGGATGCTCCGAACTCGTCCCCGCCTCGGGTGGTTGAGCTCGTCCGGCCGGGTTGCTTAGGTGGTTACTTGGCGGAACCTCGCGCACGGCTCTCGCTCCGGCAGGCCCGACCTCGAGTAGCCACCTACACCACGTCGGGCCTTCCTCACGAGAGCCGCACCAGAGAACCCGCTGCGGTGCCGATTGTGGGAGTGGTGGGGGCTCGACCTCCGGGAGTGGTCGGAGTGCGGCCCGCGAGGGTGGTCGGAGTTCGGCACTGCATCGACGACCCGACGATTTCGCGAGAAATCGACACCCATCTCTGCCGTACTGCCCCAGCTGAGCGGGAATTTAGTGAGAAATCGACGCCGCTCCGAGGCCGGGACAGCTATCCCGCCCGCGACCGGTAAGCGCCGACCAGCCGCTGACCGACGGTGAACACCGAAGCCGCGGCCAGCACCCACAGCGCCACGTCGAGTACGTACGGCACCCCCAGGCCGTGCAGCCCCGTTCCGACCAGCAGCACGACCAACCGTTCGGCCCGTTCGGCCACCCCCGCCGTGGCGGATAGCCCCTGGGCCTCCGCCCTCGCCTTGACGTAGGAGATGACCTGGGCCGCCACCAACGAGAGCAGCAACGCGAGGCCGCGCGTCTCGTTCCCGGTAGTTACCAGCGCCCACCACAGCAGCGAACCGAACACGGCGCCGTCGGCGATGCGGTCGCAGCCCGCGTCCAGCACTGCCCCGAAGTCACCGCCGTGCCCCGAAGCTCGGGCGACCGCGCCGTCGAGCAGGTCGAACAGCAGGAAAACCGTGACGACCAGGGTTCCGGTCAGCAGCCAGCCGCGCGGGAACAGCGTCACGGCGGCGGCGACGCTGCACACGGTCCCCACCACTGTCACTACATTGGGTGACACACGATGTCGTACCAACCATGCACCGACCGGGTCGGTGATCCTGGAAACCGAGGCTCGCGCGAAAACGTTCAACATCGCTTCGTTTCATCCGCCGCCGTACGGGCAGTCACCCGCACAGCGCAGCTTAACCGGCGTCGATCAGCGGGCCGAAGCGCACCACGCGACAGCGGCTCGCACCGGATGATTTCCGTCACAACGTGGATTGCGCCGAGCGGTGAAGGCGTTGTCTCGCTCGGAAACAATTTCCCCGACACCCTCCGGAGGTCCCGACATGACCGAAACCGCTACCATTCCCGGCTACACCGTGGGCACCTGGGACATCGACGCGGTGCACTCCGACATCGAGTTCACCCTGCGACACATGGGGGTCGGTCGCTCGCGCGGGCGTTTCGACAAGTTCGAGGGGCAGATCGTGACCGCGGCGAACCCACTGGAGTCGAGCGTGACCGCCACGATCGACGCCACCTCGATCAACACCGGTAACGCCGACCGGGACGCCCACGTCCGCAACGAGGACTTCCTGGACACGGAGAACTACCCGACCGCGACCTTCCGGTCCACCGGTATCCGCCAGGACGGCGAGGACTGGATCATCGACGGTGACTTCACCCTCCACGGGGTCACCGTTCCGGTGTCGCTGGAAACCGAGCCGGGCGGCTTCACCGACACCTCCGACGGCGGCAAGCTGCTGGGGCTTTCGGCGAGCACCACGCTGAACCGCACCGACTTCAAGGTCGGCCCCGACGGCGGGGCCATGCTCGGCGAGAAGGTCAAGATCACGCTGGAGATCGAGGCCACCCTGCGGAACTGACCCCGGGGAGCCGAGCTCGCGGAGCCGGCCGATGCCTTCCCGCCGTGTCGGCGCGGGGAGTGGGTCTTTCCGCTTCTGAAACATCGGGGCCGCGCGGAGAAACGCGCGGCCCCGTGAACTCACTCCACCCGCTGCCAGGCGTCGGAGAGCAACTCCCGGGTATCGCCCAGCAACTGGGGCAATACCCGGGTGTGGCCGATCACCGGCATGAAGTTGGAGTCGCCACCCCAGCGCGGGACGACGTGCTGATGCAGGTGCGCGGCGATCCCGGCACCGGCCACCGGGCCCTGGTTCAGTCCGATGTTGAACCCGTGCGGCGCGGAAACGCTGCGAATCACCCGCATGGCGCGTTGGGTGAACTCCGCTACGGCCACGGTCTCCCCCGGCGTGAGCTCGGTGTAGTCGGCGACGTGCCGGTACGGCAGCACCATCAGGTGTCCGGGGTTGTACGGGTACAGGTTCAGCACCGCGAACACGAGCTCGTCCCTGGCCACGATCAGCGAGTCCTCGTCGGAACGATCATCGCCGAGCAGGTGGCAGAACGGACATCCGTCGCTGTTCTCCCCGGTGGGCTTGTTCTCGCCCTGGATGTAGGTCAACCGGTGCGGGGTCCACAACCGCTGCAACGCGTCGGGGACACCGATGCCGTGCTGCGTGCTCGTCTCCGGGCCCGATTCGCCCGCCGTGGATTCCCCGAGGCCGGAGGTTCCCGCACCGCTCGCGGGCTCCTCCGGCTCGTCGTCGGTGCCGTTGTGGGGCAGTCGTGTCACGCCAGCTCCGCTCCGAAGTTCTCCGCGCTCGGTGAAGCGTTCTCGCGACGCTCCACCCAGTTGGTCAGGGCCGCCGCGGCCTGCTCGACCGGTATCTCGTTGAGCTGGCTCCCGTCGCGGAAGCGGAACGAGACCGCGTCGGCTTCGACGTCCTTACCGCCCGCCAGCACCATGAACGGCACCTTCTGGGTGGTGTGGTTGCGGATCTTCTTCTGCATCCGGTCGTCGCCGCTGTCCAACTCGACCCGCAGCCCCTTGGACCGCAGCACGTCGAAGACGCGTTCCAGGTGCGGCAGGTGCTCGTCGGCGATGGGGATCCCCACTGCCTGCACCGGCGACAGCCAGGCGGGGAACGCTCCGGCGTAGTGCTCGGCGAGCACACCGAAGAAGCGCTCGATGGAACCGAACAGCGCACGGTGGATCTTGATCGGGCGCTGCTTGGAACCGTCGGCGGCGGTGTACTCCAGATCGAACCGTTCCGGCAGGTCGTAGTCGACCTGGATGGTCGACATCTGCCAGCTCCTGCCGAGCGCGTCCTTGGCCTGCACGGAGATCTTCGGGCCGTAGAAGGCGGCGCCGCCCGGGTCCGGAACCAGTTCCAGCCCCGAGCTCTCGGCGGCCTCCCGCAACGAGTCGGTGGCACGCTGCCACTGCTCGTCGGTGCCCGAGTACTTCTCCTCGTTGCGGGTGGACAGCTCCAGGTAGAAGTCCTCCAGGCCGTAGTCGCGCAGCAGGTTCAGCACGAAGCCGAGCAGCGACTTCAGCTCGTCCTGCAGCTGGTCCGGGCTGCAGTAGATGTGCGCGTCGTCCTGGGTCATGCCGCGCACCCGGGTGAGGCCGTGCACCACCCCGGACTTCTCGTAGCGGTACACCGACCCGAACTCGAACAACCGCAGCGGCAGCTCACGGTAGGAGCGCCCGCGCGAGCGGTAGATGAGGTTGTGGAACGGGCAGTTCATCGGCTTGAGGTAGTAGTCCTGCCCGGGTTTGCGCAGCTCCCCGTTCTCGTCGTACTCCTCGTCGAGGTGCATCGGGGGGAACATGCCGTCGGCGTACCAGCCGAGGTGCCCGGAGGTCTCGAACAGCGCGCTCTTGGTGATGTGCGGCGAGTTGACGAACTGGTACCCGGCCTGCTCGTGCCTGCGCCGGGAGTAGTCCTCCAGCTCGCGACGGATGATGCCGCCCTTGGGGTGGAACACCGGCAGACCGGATCCGACCTCCTCGGGGAAGGAGAACAGGTCCAGTTCCGCCCCGATCCTGCGGTGGTCCCGGCGTTCCGCCTCGGCCAACCACTCCAGGTGCGCGTCGAGCGCTTCCTTGGACTCCCAGGCTGTCCCGTAGATCCGTTGCAGCTGCCGGTTGCTCTGGTCGCCGCGCCAGTAGGCGGCCGCGACCCGGGTCAGCTTGAAGGCGGGCAGGAAACGGGTGTGTGGCACGTGCGGTCCCCTGCAGAGGTCGCCCCACACGGTCTCCCCGTGGCGGTCGATGTTGTCGTAGACGGTCAGCTCACCGTCGCCGACCTCCATGACCTCGCTGGTGTCGACATCGTCGGAGCCGGACTTGAGATCGACGAGTTCGAGCTTGTAGGGCTCCGAGGCCAGTTCGGCACGTGCGTCGTCCAGCGAGGTGTACTCGCGACGCTGGAACTTCTGCCCCGACTTGACGAGCTGCTTCATGCGCTTCTCCAGCGCCCGCAGGTCCTCCGGGGTGAACGGCCGATCGACGTCGAAGTCGTAGTAGAAACCGTCCTTGACCGGCGGCCCGACACCCAACTTGGCTTCCGGGAACAGCTGCTGCACGGCCTGCGCCAGCACGTGGGCGGTGGAGTGGCGGATGACGCTGCGCCCCTCTTCGGTGTCGGCCGCCACGGCCGACACCTCGGTGTCGGTTTCGGGCACCCAGGCCAGGTCACGTAGCCGTCCCTCGTCGTCGCGCACGACGACGACCGCCTCGGGGCCCTTGGAAGGCAACCCCGCCTGCTGGACGGCGTCGCCGGCCGTAGTGCCCGCCGGTACCTTCACCCGGGATTCCTGCTGGGCTTGGGACGGCGAGACTGACACGGTTACTCCTACGGTTTGCTGCTCGAACGAACGTTTGTCGGAAAACCCGGTCCGGCGGAGTTCGCGGGAAACCCCACCGCCGGGCCGAGGAAACCCTCCTGTCGATGCTATCGGCCACCGCCACGGCCACCGCCATCCGGCTCGTGGGCCTCCCCACACCGGCTCGGCCCCGCACCGGACCGGCGGCCAACCGCTGGTGACGCTTTCACCCCGACCCCTCCAACGAGTCGGCGAGGACCTGTTCCACCTCACCGGCGGAGAACGGTTCACCCGCGTGGCGCCCCCGCACGGCGTGGACCCCCTTCTCGCGCAGCCGTTCGGCCTGCCCGCGGGTGTCCACTCCACCCGCCACCACCGACATCCCCAGCAACCGGGCCGCGTTGATCACGCTGTCGGCCAGGTGCTCGTCCAACGGGTCGGACTCCGGCCACTCGGCGATCCGGGCGAGGTATTCGCCCGCGATGTGCACCGAGGTCACCGGCAGTTCCCGCAATCTGCGTATGTCGGTGTAGCGGGTACCGAAATCGCGGACCGCCAGCCCCGCACCGAACTCGCGAACGATGTCGACGGTGTCCACGGGGTCGCCGACTTCGTCGAACAGCGCGTCCTCCGGAACTCCCAGCCGCAACCGATCCGCGGTGACTCCGCTGTCGGCGAGGATACTCCGGAAATCGTTCACCAGGTCGGGGTCGCGGAAGTACCTGCCGGACAGGTCGACGGCGACGACGGGAGCGCGCTCGCCCAACCCGCGCAGCCAGCCACGGGCGTGGTCACAGACCTGCCGCAACAACCAATCACTCAACCGAGTGATCATCCCGGTGTTCTCGGCCAGCTCGACGAAGCGTTCCGGGGCGAGCTCGCCGAGATCGGGGTGGTCCCAGCGCGGTTCGGCGTGCACGGCCACGACGTGATCGTCGTCGAGACTGCGCACCGGGTGGTACTCCACGAAGAACTCGTTGTTGTCCAGCGCGGCGGGCATGGTGGCCGAGAGTTCGAACCTGCGACGCGCCGCGCTGTTGCGTTCCGCGTCGTAGAGCACCCACTGCGCCTTGCCCTCCTCCTTCGCGCGGTACAGCGTGATGTCGGCCTCGCGCAGCAGCCGTTCGGCGTCGGTGCCCGCGACCGGCTGTTCCACCACCCCGGCACTGGCGGAGGCCTTCAACTCGTGGTTGCCGATCCGCACGGGCCTGCGGACCTCCTCCAGCGTCCGCTCGACCAGTGGCACCATGTCCGGCGGACCCGCTGTGTCCGGCACGAGCAGCACGAACTCGTCACCGCCCATCCGGGCGGCGAGCGCACCCCACCGCTCGGCGACGGCCTCCATCCGCCGCGCCACGGCGAGCAGCAGCTCGTCGCCGATCGGATGGCCGAGGCTGTCGTTGATCGTCTTGAAGCCGTCCAGGTCGAAGTAGCAGATCCCCACCCGCCGACCCGTGGGAACGGGGGAGAGCGCCTCCTCCATCCGGTTGCCCAGGCGGGTGCGGTTGGCCAGCCCGGTCAGCGGATCGGTGCTCGCCTGCAGGGTGAGCCGCTCGTAGAGCAGGTGTCGCTCGGTGACCTCGGCGTAGAGCAGCACCTGGTACTCCGGCGCACCGTTCCCGTCCCTTACCAACGCACCGGAGACCTGGGTCCACACGAGCGTCTCGTCCGGGGCGGTGTAGCGGACGTCCACCATGAACTGCTCGGACACCTCGGCGACGAGTTCGTCCTCCTTCTCGCGGAGGGCATCGCCGTACTCGGCGTCGCACAGCTCCAGGACGTCCTTCCCGAGCAGCTCCGAGCCGGTGGTGCGGAAGATCACTCCCATCGAGTCGTTGACGTCCTGTATCAGACCGTCCAGCCCCACGATGGCGATCCCCAGCGCGGAGGAGTCGAACACGGCCCGGAAACGTGCCTCGCTGGCCCGCAGCGCTTCCTCGGCACCGTCCCGCGCGTCACGCACGGCCCGCTGCACGAGATCCTGATCGGCTAGCACACGCCGCTTGGCGGCAGCGGCGAATCCCTCACCGAACGAAGCCAGCAGTTCGTTCATCCGCTCGGCGGTGTCGCCGTGCACGACTCCCAGTTCCCGAGCCAACCCCGGCAACCGCGAGCCGAGCAGTTCGAGCGTGCGACGCAGCGCGAGGGGGTCGACGAGGTGAACCCGGACCAGATCGGCGGCCAGCTCGTTCACGTTGCCGGAGTCGAACGAATCAGCTGCCAGCGCTCGCAGCAATCGTTCGGTGCGCTCTTCCAGGAAGTCCCACAGTTCGGGGCGCCCCATCGGCACGTAACTCGTGCCGAGCACCACGCGTGCCCACCCGCGGGCGAACTCGGCCACCCGAGAGTCCCGTTCGGGCACGGCCGCGGATTCCTCGGGATCGGAACCACGCGCTTCCGAAGAAGTGTCGTTCATCGGGCTACACCTTGTGTCCGAGCCCGCCGTAGACCAGCGAGCGCGCCGGGTCCTGCCAACGGTCCTCCTCGGTGTCCGGGCGCCACTCCGGCACGTAGACCAGGCCCGGGTCCACCAGTTCGAAGTCCTCCAGCAGCTCACGGATTTCGTCGTAGCTCCGTGAAGTGACCGGATTGCTGCTGTCGGCGTAGAGATCGATGATGCTCTGCAGTAATTCGGGGTAGTGGTCACTGGTGACGTGCGAGAAACCGAGGAAACTTCCCGGAGCCATCCACTCGTGGTAACTCCGGAGAATCTCGGCCGGACGCGCCGAGTCGGGCACGAAGTGGAACAGGGCGACCATCATCACGGCTATCGGCTGTTCCGGATCCAACAGCCGCGCGGCCTGTTCCGACCCGAGGATCCCGTCGATCTCGGCCAGGTCGGCCTGGACCACGTCGGCACGGTCGTTGCCCTCAAGGATCGTGCGACTGTGCGCCACGGCCACCGGCTCGTTGTCGACGTAGAGCACGCGGGCCTCCGGGTCGAGGTCCTGGGCGATCTCGTGCACATTGCCCACGGTGGGGATGCCGGAGCCGATGTCGAGGAACTGCCTGATCCCCTGCCGGAGGCAGTACCGCACCGCCCGGCGCAGAAAGGCCCTGTTGTCCTGCGCCAGCGGTTTGACGTGCGGAACGCGCGACTCGACTTTCCGGGCCAGTTCGCGATCCACTTCGAAGTTGTGCGAGCCGCCCAGATAATAGTCGTAGCACCGCGCGGCACTGGCTGTCTCGAGATCCACGTCCGAGGGCAACCGACTCGGGTCGGTCATGGAAGCTCCTTTGGTCGTGGGCCACCAATGGCACCCCCCGATACCTCGGCCCGTTCGTGATTGGTCCGTTCGGTCCACGGTGCGTCCACCCCGCCCCGGCTTCACCGGAAGCACCACCGAGAGATCAACACGAATCCTATCCTCACCCGTCGCGCCTGATCACTCACGGTCGGTACTGGACCCCCAATCGATACGCCACTACTCCGATCGGGGGTGTAACCAGCGTCACCCGTCCACATCGCGGGCCAGGCGTTTAGGTATGCCTAAGCTGTTTGGGGAGGGTCGTATTCGCCGGGCGGCCGACCGCGAGCCGAGGTTCTCGGCGGGTCGGAACGAACGCCGTACAGGCCCCGCCCACGAACCGACCTCAGTCAGCAACGCGAGGGCACCGCGCCCAGGAGGACCGCCGTGAGCCATCCGCTTCGAGTAGCAGTGATCGGAGCCGGCCCCGCCGGCGTGTACGCCTCGGACATCCTGACCAAGTCGGAAACACCGGTCGAGATCGACCTGTTCGACAGAATGCCCGCACCGTACGGACTGGTCAGGTACGGAGTCGCACCCGACCATCCCCGCATCAAGGGCATCGTCAGCGCCCTGCACAAGGTGATGGACAAACCGGAGATCCGATTCTTCGGCAACGTGGAGTACGGCGTGGACTGCAAGCTGGCTGATCTGCGGCAACACTACGACGCCGTCGTGTTCTCCACCGGAGCCGCCGACGACCGGGAACTCGACATTCCGGGGATCGACCTGCCGCACAGCCACGGCGCTTCCGAGTTCATCTCGTTCTACGACGGGCACCCGGAAGCACCCCGCGACTGGAACCTCGACGCGAGCGGGGTGGCCGTGCTCGGCGCGGGCAACGTGGCCCTGGACATCGCGCGCGTGCTCGCCAAGCAGGCGGACGACCTGCTGAGCACGGAGATCCCGGACAACGTGTACCGGGCGCTGCGCGACTCCTCGGTGACCGACGTGCACCTGTTCGCACGGCGCGGTCCCGCCCAGACCAAGTTCACTCCACTGGAACTGCGCGAGCTCGACCACCAGTCGGAGATGGAACTGATCGTGCATCCCGAGGGATTCGAGCTCGACGAGGCCAGCGAAGAGGCCATCAGGACCAACAACCAGGTCAAGTCCGTGGTCAAAACGCTGCAGGACTGGGCGCTGCGGGATCCGAAGGGCGACACCCGGCGGCGGTTGCACTTCCACTTCCTCCGGCGACCGGTCGAGGTACTCGGGACGGACCGGGTCGAGGGGCTGCGCACCGAGATCATGGAACTGGACGGCAACGGCTCGGTGAACGGTACCGGCGAGTTCGAGACCGTCGAGGTGCAGTCGGTCTACCGCGCGGTCGGCTACCTCAGCTCCGCGCTTCCCGACGTCCCCTTCGACAACCGCTCCGGCACCATCCCGCACGACGGGGGCCGGGTACTGGACATGGACGGGGAGCACATTCCCGGCGTCTACACGACCGGCTGGATCAAGCGCGGCCCGGTGGGACTCATCGGGCACACCAAGGGTGACGCGCTGGAAACCGTGAACAACATGCTGGCCGACATCACCGAGGGTGCGGGCCACGACGGGGAGGCCGTCCCGCGCATGCTGTCGGAGCGCGGGATCGCCTACACGACCTGGCAGGGCTGGAACCTGCTGGACGAGCACGAACGCGCCCTCGGAGAACAACGGGGTCGGGAGCGGATGAAGGTCGTCGAACGCGACGAGATGGTGCGTGTCAGCCGCGACGGCGACAGCTGACGGCGCACCACCTGACGCGGTGACACGGCGCGCCACCGTGCGCCGGAAGCTCGACCGGAGCCGGTAACGCTCCTACGGTCCGACCGGAAGGTACACCCGCGCCGTGCCCACACGTGCGCGGGCCGGTCGGACCGTGGAGCGGAGCGGCGATGGGCTGGGACTGGTTCTGGGCACCGGAGTACGGCCCGGCACGATTCGTGGTGCGGCGGTTGCTCGCGCTGTGCTACGCCATGGGCTTCCTGTGCGTGATCAACCAGTTTCCCGCCCTGCTCGGCTCACGAGGACTGACCCCGACCCCGCCGTTCCTGCGCCACGTGGGCTTCCGCCGCGCACCCAGCCTGTTCCACCTGTACTACTCCGATCGGTTCGTGCTGTGCTGCGGCTGGTTCGGGCTGTCGCTGAGCGTGGCCGCGTTCTGCGGGCTGGCCGACCCGCTCCCGCTCTGGGGCTCGATGGCGGTGTGGTTCGTGCTGTGGGCGCTGTATCTGTCCATAGTCAACATCGGCCGGATCTGGTACGCCTTCGGCTGGGAATCGCTGCTGCTGGAAACCGGTTTTCTCGCGGTGTTCCTCGGACCGGCCCACACCGAACCACCCGTGTTGGTGATCTGGTTGCTGTGCTGGTTGCTGTTCCGGGTCGAATTCGGTGCCGGTCTGATCAAAATGCGGGGTGACCCGGCCTGGCGCGACCTGAGCGCGCTGCACCACCATCACGAGACACAGCCGATGCCCGGCCCGTTGAGCCGGGTTTTCCACCAGCTGCCCGGCGGGCTGCACAAAGTGGAGGTGCTGGCCAACCACTTCACCCAGCTGGTGGTGCCGTTCGGGTTGTTGTTACCGCAGCCGGTGGCCACGATCGCCGCGCTGATCATGATCGCGACGCAGGGCTGGCTGATGCTCAGCGGCAACTTCGCCTGGCTGAACCTGATCACCATCACGCTGGCGTTCGCGGCGATGGACACCACGCTGCTCGGTTGGATACCGGTGGACGCGCTCACACCGGGTTCAGCACTCGGAACCGCCGGTCCGATGTGGTATCGGGCGACGGTGCTGGCCCTGACCGTGCTGGTCGTCGTGCTCAGCTACTGGCCGATCCGCAACATGATCGGGCGCGGCCAGGTGATGAACCGCAGCTTCAACAAGCTGCACCTGGCCAACACCTACGGCGCCTTCGGCAGTGTTACCCGGGCTCGGTTCGAGGTGGTACTGGAGGGCCGCGGCGAGGACGACGAGTGGCGGGAGTACGGCTTCCGGGGCAAGCCGGGGGACGTGACGAAGCGTTCGCCGCAGGTGGCGCCGTATCACCTGCGGCTGGACTGGCTGATGTGGTTCGTGGCGATCTCGCCGTCCTACGGGCGGGGATGGCTGGAACGGCTGCTGGTGGCGATGCTGCGCGACGAACGTCGGATCCTCTCGCTGCTGCGACACAACCCGTTCCGGGAGGCCGCCCCGCGCTACGTTCGCGCCCGACTGTTCCGCTACCGGTTCAGCACCGCCGCCGAGAAGCGCGAGTCCGGCGTCTGGTGGGTGCGTACCCCGGTTTCCGAACTGATCCCCGCGGTATCGCTGGACGACGTTTCACCGAACGACTGATCGAAGCGTTCAGGGATCCTGCACTCGTAGCATGTTTACCTGAAGCACGTTCTCACCGAGAACGAACGTAATCAGGATCATCCCGTTGGCGGTCGTTGTCGTCCAACGATCCGACTTCGGGTCGTACCCGCTGATCTTTCGAGAAATCACCGCGTTCGGCCGTTCGACGGCGTCCCGTTCCTCGTGGCTGGTCGGCTGTGCCGCATCGACGGCCCGCCCCCACCATCGGATGAGGACGTCGTCGAGGTGCGAGGTGTCGAAGTCCCGGGCGACTTCTCACAACGCGCCCCGAAACTCTCACTCGAAGGCGGTTCGATCCTCCTCGTCGAGGACATCACGAGCGAGTTTCGATCGGCACGGGAGCGGCGTCGACTCACCAGTCCGGACGCAGCGGCATGGAGCTGGTCCCGCCCTCCGAACGCACTCCCAGCATCTGGTGCAGCTGGAGCTGGTTGCGCTCGAAGGCCAGCCGAGAAGCCGCCATGTAAAGCCGCCACACCCTGGCCCTGGCGTGCCCCACCTCGGCCACGGCCTTGCGCCAGTTGCGCTCCAGGTTCTCGCACCAGCCGGCCAGCGTCAGCGCGTAGTGCTCGCGCAGGTTCTCCTCGTGCCGGACTTCCAGGCCGTTGTCGTGCATCCGGGAAGCGAGCTCGCCCGGCGGCTCCAGCTCGCCGTCGGGGAAGACGTAGCGGCTGATGAACTTGCCCGTCCTGGCCGGGTAGGAACCGTCGGGACGCGTGATGCAGTGGTTGAGCAGTCGCGCACCGGGGCGCAGTTTCTCCCGCAGAAAGCTGAAGTACTCCGGCAGCTGCTCCCGCCCGATGTGTTCGGTGAGCCCGATCGAGCTCACCGCGTCGAAGCCGGATTCCGGCACGTCTCGGTAGTCCTGGTAGCGGACCTCGGCCAGCTCACCCAGTCCCCGGTCGGCGATGACCCGTCGCGCCCACTCGGCCTGTGACCGCGAGAGCGTGACCCCGATGGCGCGCACCCCGTAGTGCTCGGCCGCGTGCAGCACCATGCCGCCCCAGCCCGCGCCGATGTCCAGCAGCCGCATGCCCGGTTCGAGCCCGAGCTTGCGGGCGACGAGATCGTGCTTGGCGTACTGCGCCTGCTCCAGGGTCGCGTCGCTTCGCTCGAACACCGCGCAGGTGTAGGTCATCGAGGGCCCGAGCACCCACTCGTAGAACAGGTTGGACACGTCGTAGTGGTACGAGATGCTCTCGCTGTCCCTGCGCTTTGAGTGCCTCCTGCCGCCGCGGGCGCGGTTCTCCTGCTCCGGTGGCCGAACGGGCCACCAGAGGCGGTAGCCAGCGAGCCTCACCGCCAGCTCGGCGCGCAGCTTCCGGGAAGCATCGGACATCACCACGGACGGAAACGCCGCCAGCGCGGTGTACATGTCACCCCGCACTTCGATGTGACCGTTGATGTAGGCCCGCGCCAGCCCCAGTTCCCCTGGGGCCGCGGCAAGGTGTGCCAGTGCCAACGGAGAATTGATCACTATGGCCGATGAGCAACCGGCAGGCCCGCTGCGACTACCGTCGTAGCCGCGGAACTCGATGGGCGGATCCTCACCGAACAGACGTGCGAACACGGCTGCCAATGACATCGTCGAACCCTCCATATCGACCTGACAGCGACTACCGGGACTCGGTCCGGAAGTCGTGGTAGCAACCGAGCGCGCTCAGGTACCCAGCACACACTTGTCGTAGAGATCGGGCAACTTGCCCGCTTGGTCGTAGCGCTGCTTCAACCCTTGGTACGTGGCTCCGTCGTAACGGCGCCAGAACTCCTCGGGCTCGTAGTACGCGGTCGAGTACAGCGACTTGTGCCCGTCGAGCTCGCTCACCTTCGCCTCGATGGCCCGGTTGTGCGTGCCGACGGGTTGCCCCTCCCCCAGCGGCACGGTGGCCCAGAACCCGACGTTGACGTACAGCGTCGCCGGGTCCATGGGGTAGAGCGGCCAGCCCTGGTCGTCGCGCAGCCGCACCGGACACAGCCACACCGGACTGATGCCGATCTCGCGGTGGAAGAACTCCAGGAACTCGGCCAACCGGTCGAGCGGGATCTCGACGTCCTGGATCACCGGTTCGCGGCCGGGGCGGCCGCGGAGCCGGTAGAACCGTTCGGACAGTCCGTAACGCTGGTCGAGGGACACGAGCCTGCGGTAGACGTCCGACCGCAGCAACCGGCGGGGCCAGAACGGGCGGACCGCGGGGTGCTGCGCGCCGAAAGCGCGGGAACACCAGAACCAGTCGGTGTCCCAGCGCCACAGGTAGTCGTGCGTACGCAGGTGATCCACCTCGCGGGCGCGCACGGAGCGGTAGTAGATCCGGTTACCGGTGTAGTCGCTGGTGTAGGGCGCTCGCGAGGTGAAGGTGCCCAGCGTCAGGTACAGCTCGTTCGCGCCGAACACGGTGCCGTCCAGAAAGTCCACCCGCTGCTCGTTCCAGCTCCCCGAACGGGCGATGCGCTCGATAGCCTCGGCGCAGGCCGCTGTGGAGTCGAACGGTACGTGCCGCAGCCGCACGTAGTCCCGCACCGGCTGGAGTTCGATCAGCAACCGCAGCGCGTAGCCGAGCGAGCCGTAGGAGTTCGGGAAGCCGCGGAACAGCTCGGCGTGCTCGTTGTCGGGCCGCGCCAGCACGACGCTGCCGTCACCGGTGAGGACCTCCATCTCCAGCACGGATTCGTGCGGCAGCCCGTTGCGGAACGACGAAGCCTCGATCCCCAGACCCGCCACGGCACCGCCGATGGTGATCGTCTTCAGCTGTGGCACGACCAGCGGCATCAGCCCGTACGGCAGCGTAGCGGCGACCAGGTCCTCGAAGGTGGTCATGCCCTGGACGTCGGCGACCCGCCGTCGCGGATCCACCCGAAGTACCCTGTCCAGGCCGGTGACGTCGAGCCCGCCGCCGCTGACCGGCGCGCGGAACCGGAACAGATTCGAGGTGGACTTGGCCAGTCGAACCCGTTCGGACGCGGGGATCCGACCGTAGCGCGCGGCCAGCGCGGCGACTTCGTCGGAGTGTTCGACACGATCGGGTGCGGCGGGCGGATCGCTCTCCATGATCTACGACTCTAAGCCGCACCGCCGGTGCGGGCATCCCGATTCGCGAGAAACGCGTCAGAATACGCGAACCGTCCACGCGGTACTACTCCGGGGGCACCAGGCCCTGTCCGACATCACTCGGAGCGACGCAGCGCCCAGGCCCGCAGGCCGCGGAAACCGGATACCTTGTTCGGCCCGAGCGAGGTCAGCAAGAAATCCGACTCGGAGCGCAAGCCGGCCGCGCACTCGCGGTCCACCAGCACCGACGAGGGCCTGGCCAGCGTGGTCAGCCTGCTGGCGATGTTGACGGTGGAGCCGTAGACGTCACCGAACCGGGCCAGCACCGTGCCGTGGGCCAGACCGATCCGCAGCGGTGGCAGGTCGGGTTCCCGCGCGACGTTCTCGTTGAGCGACAGCGCTATCTCCGCCCCGTCGCGGACCGTGTCCGCCACGAACAGCACCTCGTCGCCCACGGTCTTGACGATTCGACCGTGGTTCTCGGCGATCACCCTGGTGACCAGGTCCTCGAAGTCGTCGATCAGCCGCGCCAGTTCACGTTCGCTGTAGTCGCGCACCAACCGGGTGTAGCCCACGATGTCGGCGAAGCCCACCACCACTGTCGGTTCTTCCGGCCCGGTGTCGGCCTCGTCGAGTTCCCGTGCGGCGATGGCGGAGAGGTGCCTGCGCCAGACGTAGCCCTGCAGGTTCTCCATCACCGGCAGGATCGCCTCGGCGACCTCGGCGGTGGTTTCGATGTCGGTGGCGAAGGTGTCACCGAGCACGGCCTTGAAGATTCCCAGCTGCCACTCGGCCAACCGCGACATGGTCTGGGCCAGTGAACGCGCGACCGCGGTCTCCAGCTCCGGCGGAATCACCTCGGCCGATACGAGCTTGTCCACCGTTCGCATGGCATCGACGTCGAAATCGGTGAACACAACGGCCTCGGGAGCGACGTGCGCGAAGCCCATCGCCTGCCAGAGCCGCTCGGCCCTGGCGAGTTCGACGCCGGCCAACCGGGCCACGTCGGCCTTGCGGTAGCGGGGTTCGCCGCCGAGCAACGCCCGCTCCACCGGATTGTCCGGCGCTACCAAATCATCGTGTGGTTCGAACGACGAGCACATCGCACTCCGAACGTCGGGATACCTCCGAGGGCACCGATCCCAGGATTCGTCCTTTCAGCGTGTTCAGACCGCGACTGCCGACCACCAGCAGATCGGCCGAGTGGCTCTCGGCGGTCTCGATCAGCGAGTCGATGGGCGGCCCCAACACGGACACGGTATCGACACTGCCCGCTCCGGCGGAACGGGCGTGATCGATGGCGTCACGCAGGCTGTCCTCGGCGGGCGCGGAACCGACCACCTGGAAGGCCTCCTGCCCCATCTCGTCCCGCGCGCGCTCCACGTCGCGCCTGCTGTTGGGATAGTACGCGCAGACGATCACCAGTTCGGCGGAGTCACCCGCCAACCGCGCCGCGCGCCGGACGGCGTACATCGAAGGGGACGATCCGTCGGTTCCGACGACCACCTTGCGGTAACCAGTCATCGATCTCTCACTCTCCGCCCCACCAGGACTGCTCGGACGTTCGACGAGGTTCGCCGATCGGCTCACCGGACGGGTCGCGCGGTGGATACGACCGCACGAGCGGTCGGTGCGGCACCGGACGCGCCCGGGGAGCACACGCCCGGTCAACGTTTCGATCGGGAAACATCAATAGCTCAACGACCGCGCCTCGGAATCGTCACGGTGGTTTCGCACCGTAGTCACCTCACCCATCACCGACCGGAAACCCGGAACGCCGAGCGGGGCGGGCACGACCCGCTCAACCCCGTGGCCGGGACTCGGTTTGTCGGAACAGCGCCAGTTGCAGCTGAACACTCAGCCGCTCCGCGGCATCGTCGAGGTCGATGCCGCTGATCTCGGCGGCCCGCCGGACACGGTGGCGCAACGTGTTCGGGTGCACGTGCAGCGACAGGCTGGCACCTCGGACATCGCCGAAGAACTCCAGGTAGCACAGCAGCGAGCGGGCGAACTCGGTGCCGTTGTCCGCGTCGTGGGCGCGCAGGGTAGCCAGCCTGGGATCGCGCACCCGCTCGTTGTCCCGCAGCATCGTCAGCACCTCGCTGAGCAGCACCCGGGAGCGGACGTCGTCGATGGTGGCGACCTCGGCTGTATGGTCGTGCCCGAGCGCGTCGAGGATGCGGTCGGCCTCGATGCGGGAGACCGGAACGTCGTCCAGCGTGGCGACGACCGAACCGATGCCGGCCTGGACACCGGAGCGGAGCTGGCTCCGCGCCGCGGTGACGATCTCCTGGGCCAGTCCGGAAACCGCCGATTCGGCGTGCCGGTCCGGCAGATCGGGCAGTAGTACGTACACCCGGGAACCGATGGTGGTCACCAGCGCGCTGCGCCGGTAGGAAGCGGCGTGCACCGAGATCAGACTGGTCATCTCGGCGCGTTCCAGCTCGATCTCGGAGCGGTTGGACACACCGGTGTGCTCCCTGGGGCGCAGGGTCAGTACCACCACCACGGCGGATTTTCGGGGATCGGCGCCGATGTTGGCCGCGGCCGAGTTCCCGTCGATGCGGCTCTCCAGCAAACCGGTCAGCAGGTTCTCCCGGAACCGGGGAGCCATGGTCGACTCGCTGCGCTGGCGGATCAACTGCAGCGCGGCCACCCGCGCCGCCCCGATCAGCGAGCGGTCACTGTGCTCGCTGAGCCCGCGAGCGCCCTCCTGCACCCAGATGGTTCCCAGCGGCTGCGCACCGGCGTGGATGCCCACGGCCATCCTTCGCCGAATCCCCAGGTCGGGGCGGGGCTCGATCCGGACGACCTCCTCCCCGCCGCGCAGCCGTTGGTAGATCCCCCACTCCCGCAGCATGGCCAGGTAGGACTCCGGACCGCGTCTGCCGAGAATGGACAGCCTGCGCAGTTCGTCGACCTCGTCGTCGGAGCGCGAATAGGCGAGCACGCGGTTGGCGGTATCCTCGATGCTGACGATACCCTCGGTCAGCGCCGCCACGGTCTGGGCCAGCGAGAACAGGTCCCCCAGCGCCTCCCCGACGTCGGCCTCACCGGTCAGCCGGGCGTTCTCCACCGCCGACCGGGCGAACGACTCCAGCTGCTCCCACCGCACATCGGGACGCACCCCGAGCAGCGCGATGCCGCCGCCGATGGCCGCCTCCCGCAGCGCACGAGCGTCCTGATCCGCGTCGACCTTGACCGCCACCGCCGCGGCACCGGAACGGGCCACCCGTCGCACCAGCGGCACCGCCGAGCGGCCACGGGTACCGATCACCAGCACGAGATCCCCGGCTCCCGTTCCCGGGGCCTCCTCCGGATCGAGGATGACCACGTCGTGAACGGCGACGTCGAACCCGCCCGGGGCAGCCAGCACGTCGACCAGCGGTTCGCCCACCGCGATCAACAGCTGCCGCAGCGCCACCCCGGTGGTACCCGGCTGCTCGTCGTTGCCACCCGCACTCGCCGAATACCACCCATCGGCAACCGGTTGTTCGATCGACCAATCCATCACCGTCAACGATAGCCGCTCGTACAAGCCGACCGGGCGCTCGAACTTCTATCCTCGGCAATTGGAGGGGCCGGTAGCGACACGTCCGGCCCACGATCGACACCGACGTCGCGCGAGGAGGCGTAAGGTCATGGATGCCATCACTTCGGTCCCGGTACCGGCCAATGAGCCGGTCAAGTCCTACGCCAGGGGAAGCGCCGAGCGGGAGTCGCTGCAGCGGCGTCTCGCCGAGCTGCAGGCAGCGCCGATCGAGTTGACCACGACCATCGCGGGCAAACAGCGGATGGCGAGTGGTGAACGGTTCAACGTTGTCCAACCGCACAATCATTCCCGCGTTCTGGGCGTTTGTGCGCAAGCGACCAACGCCGATGTCGCCGAGGCGGTGCAGGCGGCCAAGGACGCGGCCGCGGACTGGGCGGCGATGCCCTTCGACGAGCGCGCCGCCGTGATGCTGCGCGCGGCGGACCTGCTCTCGGGCCCGTGGCGGGACACCATCAACGCCGCCACCATGCTGGGGCAGTCCAAGTCGGTGCACCAGGCCGAGATCGAGGCGGTCTGCGAAATGGCGGACTTCCTGCGGTTCAACGTGCACTTCGCACGCCGCATCCTCGCCGAGCAGCCCAACTCGGTACCCGGCGAGTGGAACCGGATGGAGTACCGCCCGCTGGACGGGTTCGTCACGGCGATCACCCCCTTCAACTTCACCGCGATCGCGGCCAACCTCCCGACCGCGCCCGCGCTGATGGGAAACACGGTGGTCTGGAAGCCGACCCCGACCCAGCAGTTCGCCGCGCACTTCACCATGCGCATGCTGGAGGCGGCCGGGCTGCCGCCGGGAGTGATCAACATGGTCACCGGCGACGGACAGGCGGTCGGCGAGGTCGCACTCACCGACCCGGATCTGGCTGGACTGCACTTCACCGGTTCCACGGCCACGTTCAAGAAGCTCTGGAAGACCATCGGCGAGAACCTGGACGGCTACCGGAGCTACCCGCGCATCGTCGGTGAGACGGGTGGCAAGGACTTCGTCGTCGCGCACCCCTCCGCGGATTCCGACAAGGTGGTCACGGCCCTGGTTCGCGGCGCCTTCGAGTACCAGGGGCAGAAGTGCTCGGCGGCCTCGCGGGCCTACGTCCCGCGCTCGCTCTGGGAATCCGGCATGCGGGAGAACCTGGTCGAAGCCACCCGACGTGTCACCTACGGCGACCCGACCGACTTCTCGCACTTCGGTGCGGCGGTCATCGACCACCGCGCTTTCGCCAAGCACAAGGCCGCGATCGACCGAGTGGCGGACGAGCCGTCGCTGGAGATCCTCGCGGGCGGCGAGTACGACGACTCGGTGGGCTACTTCGTGCAACCGACCGTCATGGTGGGAACCGACCCCTACGACGAGGCGTTCACGACCGAGTACTTCGGACCGATCATGGCGGTGTACGTCTACGAGGACAACGACTACGAGCGGATCCTGGGAATCGTGGACGAGACCAGCCCCTACGCACTGACCGGAGCGGTCTTCGCCGACGACCGGAGCGCGATCGGGCAGGCCCACGAGCAGCTGCGCCACGCGGCGGGCAACTTCTACGTCAACGACAAGCCCACCGGCTCGATCGTGGGAAGGCAGCCGTTCGGCGGCGGGCGCGCCTCCGGGACCAACGACAAGGCCGGCTCGATGTTCAACCTGCAGCGCTGGGTCAACCCCCGCGCCGTCAAGGAGACCTTCGACGCCCCCACCGAGCACACGTACCCGCACCAGGGCTGAGCCCGGCCACGATCCGCGAGGAGATGAAAGATGCTGCGCAGTGTGATGCTGACCGCGGCCCGGTCCGGTGCGATACGTGGGCTCGTGGAGGCCAATCCACTCACCCGGACGGTGGTGGACCGGTTCGTGGCCGGGGCGGACTCCCGCGAGGCGATCGGGGTGACCGCTCGGCTGGCCGAGGAGGGGCTGCACGTCACCCTGGACCACCTCGGTGAGGACACCACCGACGTCACGCGGGCCGACGACACGGTGCGGGCTTACCAGGGGCTGCTCTCGGAGCTGCACCACGCCGGACTGGCCGACCGCGCGGAGGTCTCGGTCAAGCTCTCGGCGGTGGGGCAGCAGCTCTCCCCGGACGGGGAGAAGATCGCGCTGGACAACGCCCGCCGGATCTGCGAGTCAGCGGCCGCCGTGGGTACCACCGTCACCCTGGACATGGAGGACCACACCACCACGGACATGACGTTGCGGACGCTGTCCGACCTGCGCGTGGACTTTCCCTGGGTGGGAGCGGTCCTGCAGGCCTACCTGCATCGCACCGAGCAGGACTGCCGGTACCTGGCCACCGCGGGTTCCAGGGTTCGGTTGTGCAAGGGGGCCTACTCCGAGCCCGCATCGGTGGCCTTCCAGGACAAGCAGGAAGTGGACCGGTCCTACGTGCGCTGCATGCGGGCGCTCATGGCGGGCGAGGGACACCCGATGATCGCCACCCACGATCCCCGCATGATCGCCATCGCCACCGAGCTGGCCCAGCGTCACGGGCGTGGTGCCGACAGCTACGAGTTCCAGATGCTCTACGGCATCCGGCCCGCCGAGCAGCGCCGCATCGCAGCGGCGGGGCACAACCTGCGGGTTTACGTGCCCTACGGCGAGGAGTGGTACGGCTACTTCATGCGCAGGCTGGCCGAACGCCCGGCCAACGTCGGGTTCTTCCTGCGTTCGCTGCTGACGCGCTGAGTACGCGCTCCCGCCCGGCTGTCGCCCGGTCATCGTCGCCCGGGGACGGTCGGGCGGGTTCTTGGTAGGTGGGTTCCGCCAACGGGGCGGCGCGCGATTCCTGGGGAGAACGAGCGCCGGAGGGAACGGTGCGGGCACGGCACCGCGTTCCGCGCGAACTCGTCGCCGTCCGAGATCTCCCGCCGCCTGTCACCGTTCGAACGCGCGCCCCTCACCGTTCGTTCGGCTGATCCGCCGTCTGCCCGGTCACCGGGGGACTCGGTGCGGGTCGGCCGAGGATCGAGTGAGCGCTGACTCCCGTGATCAGTCCCCAGAAAACCGAAGCGATACCGAGGATCGACACCCCTGAGGCGGTGACGAGGAAGGCGATCAGCGCTGCGTTCCTGGTCGCGGGCTCGGCGGTCGCGGTCGCCAGCGACCCCCCGATGGTGTCCAGCAGTCCGATCCCGGCGATCGCGGTGATGAGCGCGCCGGGCAACGCGGCGATGAGACTTCCGAGAGTGGCGCCGAAAAGACCGAGCACCAAGTAAAACACCCCCGATACGATGCCGGCTCGGTAGCGCTGGGCCGGATCCTCGTGAGCATCGGGCCCCATGCACAGAGCGGCCGTGATCGCGGCGAGGTTGATACCGAAACAGCCGAACGGGGCGAGTACCGAGTTCGCGAGGCCGGACCAGGACAGGATCGGTGATACCGGTGTCCGGTACCCGTGAGCCCGCAGCGTCACCACACCCGGCAGGTTCTGCGAGGTCATCGTGATGACGAACAGCGGGATCGCGAGACTGATGGTCGTGGCAGGCGACCAGGAGGGCCACACGAAAACCGGCGTAGCGACGGCCAGGCGCACGGTATCGAGCTGGAACGAGCCCTGGACGACCGTAAGCAGTGTCCCCGTCGCCAGCGCGATGAGCACCGCGTAGCGCGGTAGCAGCCGCTTGCAGAGCAGATAGGTCACCAGCATCGCGAGGATCAGCCAGAGGTGGGCGCGCATCGCGGTGAACAGGTCGATGCCGAACCGCAGCAGTATGCCTGCCAGCAGTGCCGAGGCGATCGGCGCCGGGATGAGGTTCACAGCGCGTTCGAACCATCCCGTGACTCCGACGAGCACCGTAAGAGCCGAAGCGATCAGGAAGGCCCCGACGGCCTCGGACAGCGGGACATCCCGTGCGCTTGCGGCGAGCATGGCGGCGCCGGGGGTCGACCAGGCCATGACCACCGGCGCTCGATAGCGTAAGGACAACGTGATCGAGGTGACGCCGATGCCGACACCGAGCGCGAGGATCCACGAGGAGATCTGGGCCGGGCTCGCGCCGACGGTTCTGGCCGCTTGGAAGACGAGGGCCACCGAGCTCGTGACACCGACCAGTGTCGTCACACCTCCTGAAACCACCGCGGTCATCGGAAGCGTGTTGGTCAGACGCTGACGCAAGCGCACGGGCGATCAGTCCGATCGTCGAAAGCAATTCGTTCTGTTTATAGAACGCAGTCATGCTAGGAGGGCGCGATGGAGATGGTCAAGGTCGTCGGGGCGAACCTGCGTGCGGCGCGCGAGCATCGCGGCCTGTCGCTGTCCGAGGTCGCCCGTCGTGCCGATCTCGGCAAGGGGACCCTGTCCGAACTCGAGGCCGGGCAGCGCAACCCGACACTGGAAACCCTCTACGCCCTGGCCACGGTGCTCGGTGTCCCGCTGGGCCTGCTGCTGATAGCGGAAACCGAATCCCCGACGGCGACGACGCTGGTCGTACGAGGGACCGATCACGCCGAGCTATCCGGACAGGCGGTCGACGTACGACTGGTCGACCGGACAGGCAGTGGTGGTCAGATCCTGGAGATCTACCGAATCCACGTGCGAGCCGGGAAGCGTTACGTCTCCCCCGCCCACCGCCCCAGGGTCGTCGAACAGCTCCTGGTGCACTCCGGAACACTGACAACCGGCCCGGTGTCGACCCCCGAAACGCTCGGGCCCGGCGACTACATCAGCTTCGACGGGGGCGTGGACCACGTCTACGAGGCGCCTCACACCGATGTGCACGGCACACTCGTCATGCGCTACGGGGAAGGTTGAATGACGCCCCATCCCGCCCGAGCATTCGGACGGGGACCGATCAAGAGCAGCCACACGACCCGGAACAGAACGAGGCCGCGACCCCCGAGACGGCGGCCGCGGCCTCGTGACAACCGCTGAGTTCCGTGGTGGAACCGGTGCGCGATACTGGGATCGAACCAGTGACCTCTACCGTGTCAAGGTAGCGCTCTCCCGCTGAGCTAATCGCGCGAGGCGGAGGCGGGAATCGAACCCGCGTACAGGGCTTTGCAGGCCCTTGCCTGAGCCACTCGGCCACTCCGCCGAAGCCACCGGCGACAACGTCGTTCGGACGAGCCGCTCGGCCACAGAGCGGATGACGGGATTCGAACCCGCGACCCTCACCTTGGCAAGGTGATGCGCTACCGCTGCGCTACATCCGCACTCACGACGGGACCGAAATCCTCCGCTCGGCACCTCCGCCGTGTTCGGTCAAAACTCTAGACCACGCCGTGAACGGCGATCGAACCGGGGGTCCCCTGCCGACAATCAGCACGACAGCGGGCCGGAGCCCGCCGTCACCACCACGAGCCGTCACAACGCGGAATCACGGGCGACGCACGATCACGAGAGGTCGTGCGGCAGCAACCTCGTGATCGCCTCGTCGATACTGACCCAGAGCCCCTCGTTGCCCGGCACCACCACGTCGTAGGTGCGGTCCAGGAAGTCCGCCAACTCCTGGGCGGACGCCTCGAACACGGCGTGCCCCGAGGGTGAGCTCAGCTCGATCACCACGACCTCGGGGTCGTCGGCGGCGGGCCTGATCGCCACATCGCCCTCGCCCGCGTGCGCGATCAACCCGTCGGCCAGCAGATCGCGCGCGAACACCCACTCGACCCAGCCGGCACGGCCGGTGCGGAACGCCGCGACGACGGCGTAGGGGTCCCGAGTGTCGTACCGCAGCTCCACCTGAACCGGAACGGCGGGCGTCTGCGGGGCAAGCAGATCGAACACCGCTGTCGAACGAAGGGTCACATGATCGTTACGCATCGTCCTCGCCTTCCTAACTCCCTCCCGGTCGCAGCGAAGCCGACCGAGCTACACAGTTGTGACGGTTATCCGGGTCCGTTCGCTCGCAACCAACGAATAGATCACCCGTACGGGGGAGAATTAATTCGCTGCGCTACTACAGAACTCCGTAGCGTAGCCAACAACTCCGGGTGGCGGAGAAATTCCGCGATTCATCAACACGAGCCTCACCACCCCGAAGAAAACCACCGATCCCACCGATCCGCAATCGGCGTCCCGGCCGGTTCCGCGGCAAGCCGAAATAATGCTTCCGAACCCTCTCGTGCGGCCCACTCGCACCACCCCCGTCGGGCGCGTGTACGAACCCGTCAGACAACGCCCCCGGACGGACACCACAACGCTCAAGGACTGAACCGGTGGATGCCTCGCGGCCACCACGGGACGCTGTTTTCAGGATAGTCGATAGTTGTACGACAAGCCGTTTCACACAAGAGCCCCGGGAGAGGCGCACCACAAATGTTCACCGAAACGGGCTAATATCAAATACTCCACTCTCGGGTTTTCACGCCTGCGTCCGAAACCCAAAAGCGAGACCGGCGTCACAGTGTGATATACACGATCACATCATCGCCGTGTCCGCGGCGAACGCCCGGAACGAAAATATGCGCCGCACGAGCCACTCTACAGGCACTGCCGCACCACGTAGGCTGAGACACTGACGGGGAGCCCCATGTGGCTCCGGCAGAGCGACACGGGGCCGAGAGCACCCGGGAAGCAGGATCGGTCAGCAGGCAGGTGTGTTCTGAGTAGGACAGCAGAGCCCGGTTCACGACACCGCGAGAACGAACCGCCACACGCACACCTCTCGGGCTGGCGCGCACGTGTGCACCGCCTACGGGAGCGCTTCCGCGCGCGCCGGGAGCGAATACGCGCCAGACCGGCGCTGAACACCCTCTACCGTTTCGGTCTCGGACTGCTCGGCGGGATAGTGCTCCTGCTGGGCATAGTGATGATTCCCTATCCGGGCCCCGGGTGGCTGTGCGTGTTCGCGGGCCTGGGACTGCTCGCGACGGAATTCGCCTGGGCACGACACGTGAACATGTTCGCCAAGCACCACTACCAACGCTGGGTCCGCTGGCTGTCCCGGCAGCATCCGGCGACAAGACTGGCGGTGATGACGGCCACCGGACTCATAGTGGTGGCCACCCTCTGGCTCATCGGCGCTTTTGACCTGGTCGGAGACTTCCTCGGTCTGCAGTGGAGCTGGCTGGCCTCCCCCCTGTTCCAGGCGTGAAAAGGATCGTGTAAGCTTCTTGTTGTCGCTGCGGCAGGGCGGCAACGGGCGATTAGCTCAGCGGGAGAGCGCTTCGTTCACACCGAAGAGGTCGCTGGTTCGAACCCAGCATCGCCCACCGAAGTCGGCCCGAGGTGATCCCACCTCGGGCCGTACGCTTTCCGGAGATTCCCCTCTCCTTCTTTCGGGTAGTGTGCGGCACCGCACTGTAATGTGCGTGTTTTATTCGTCTTCCGTGACTCGGACGAGTGTTGACAACTCGCACCGATCCGCGTCCGTGAGTGATATCGGACGGCACGTGGTCACGTACCCGTGAAGTCAATCTTCAACCGGTACCCGGCAACGAGTGGCCGCCGACTCATGATTCCTCCCGGCACCGGCGTTGTTCCCGATTTTCACACAAGGCGTTTCGGATGAGGATTTCCGACATCGGTACGGGGTCGATCGACGGGACTTCGGATCATCTCCTCCGAGTCCCGCTCGATATCGTACTTCGAATCATCACTCTATGACTCTTCGTGTTCGCCCGAGAACCGAATGTGACTTTAAGATTTCGTGGGATCACCCGTTCCCCGACGCGAACGGATCGGTTCCACCGATGTCGGTGTCGACGACCGTGCCGGTGACGAGTCGATTGATGATTGCACCTCCAACGAGCATTCCGGCACGAATCCGAGAACAGGAAGTGTTTCACTCCGGGCTCACGAAGCCACGAAGCCTTCCGCTGTGAGGCCCTCCGAAAGTCCGCCCGGGCCCGCTTCGGTCTCGCCGGATCGAACGACCCGGCCGGCTGTCCCGCACCGGGACAGCCGACGAGGCGCTCGCGATCAGTCGCCGAACGAGGTGGCCCGGCGTACCAGTCCGTGCAGCGCACTGCTGACAACGGTGACGATGATCGCCCCCCAGAAGGCGGGCCAGAAACCGTCGACGTGGAACGGGAGATCGAGGTTCCCGGCTATCCAGCTGGTCAGCCAGAACAACAGCGCGTTGACCACCAGCCCGAACAACCCGAGAGTGAGGATGTAGAGCAGACACCCCAATGTCTTGGCGACCGGCTTGAGCACCACGTTGACGATGCCGAACACCACGGCCACGACGAGCAGTGTCAACGCCTGGGTGGCCACACCATCGGTTCCTCCCCCTTGGTCGCCCAGCGCGATCCCGGGCAGTGCCGTGGTCACCCAGACCGCCACGGCGGTGATCAGTATGTGCACTACGAGCGCCACGATGTCCCTCCCGTGGTTGCTGCCGTTCGCACCGCACACGCTACGCGGAGAGATCACGATGTCCCGAGGCACCACGGCGATTCCCTCGGTCGTGCTAACCACCCAGCACGCCGGGCACGCGGGCATCCCGCGCGAAACGCTCGACGGACGAACCTCGACCTGACCGGCACCGTGCCCGTTCCGAGCCAGGTGCCCGCACGCGGCGCCGGGGCGGCTCTGCCGAATGCCCCTGGCTTCGCGTGGTGGGAAGGTGGACTCGACGCGGGGGACACGGCTCCGCGGTGGGTATTCCGGGCGGGGACTGCCGAATCGCCGTACTCGTCGGTAACCTGTGTGCGATTCGGTGGTCCGACACATCCGTTCCGAGTGTCGAGCGCGGGTGCGCGAACCCCCACGGGCAACACAACCGGCAGGAAGCGAGCAGTATGCGGATCGGGATGCCGCTGAACTACAGCGGGGGATTCAAGGAGACGGTCGACGAGCTGGTCGACTACGAAAAGGCCGGACTGGACATCGTCTACGTTCCGGAGGCGTACTCGTTCGACGCGGTCAGCCAGTTGGGGTTCATCGCGGCGCGCACCGAACGCCTGGAGATCGCTTCCGGCATTCTGCAGGTCTACACCAGGACACCGACGCTGACCGCCATGACCGCGGCCGGACTGGACTTCGTCTCGGGCGGACGGTTCACGCTGGGCATCGGCGCCTCCGGACCACAGGTGATCGAGGGCTTCCACGGGCTGCCCTACAAGGCACCGCTGGGACGCACCCGGGAACTGGTCGAGATCTGCCGCAAGGTGTGGCGGCGGGAGAAGGTCACCCACGAGGGCAAGCACTACAACATTCCCCTGCCAGCCGAAGAGGGAACGGGCCTCGGCAAACCACTCAAGCTGGTCAACCACCCGGTCCGGGAACGGATCCCGATCATGATCGCGGCGATCGGCCCCAAGAACGTGGCGATGACCGCGGAGATCGCCGAGGCGTGGGAACCGATCTTCTACGTCCCGGAGAAGGCCGCCGAGGTGTGGGGGGACTCGCTGGCCGAGGGCCGCGCGAAGCGGGACGCCACACTGCCGGAGCTGGACACGGTGGTACAGGCACCACTGGCCATCGGTGAGGACCTGGACGAGCTGCTCGACTCGATGCGCCCGATGCTGGCGCTCTACATCGGCGGCATGGGCGCCAAGGGCAAGAACTTCTACAACAACCTGGCCCGGCGCTACGGCTACGAGGCCGAGGCGGAACGAATCCAGGACCTCTACCTGGACGGCAAGAAGGACGAGGCGGCAGCGGCGGTGCCCCGCGAACTGCTGACCAAGACCTCGCTGATCGGGCCGGAGAGCCATGTGCGCGAGCGCATCGCCGCGTTCCGCGAGTCGGGCGTGACCACCCTGAACGTGACGCCGTTGGCGGGCAGCGCCGCCGAGCGCACCGCGCTGATCGAGCGGGTGCGCCACCTCGCGGACGAGGCCTGAACGACCTCCCTCCCGCGCCTGTCAACTCCGACGGGCGCGGGAGGGGCTTCGGCCCGCTCAGTCCGCGTTGAGCACCCGTACCGGTGTGCCCGCCAGAAACTGCCGGATGTCCTCGACCGTTTCGATGAAGAACGCCCGATAGGTGTTCTCCGAGACGTAACCGATGTGTGGAGTCAGCACCGTGCGAGGCGCGTGGCGCCACGGATCGTCCTCGGGGAGCGGCTCGCGCTCGAAGACATCGATCCCGGCCCCACCGATACGCCCCTCGTGCAACGCGGAAAGCAATTCCCGCTCGTCGACGATCGGGCCGCGGGAGGTGTTGACCAGTATGGAGTCCGGCCCCAGCAGGTCGAGCTCGGCTCGCCCCACGAGTCCGCGGGTTCGCTCACCGAGTTTGGTGTGCACGGTGACCACATCGGAAGCGGCGAACAGCTCCCGCTTGTCCACGGCCCTGGCACCCGCCTGCCGAGCACGCTCCGCGGTGAGGTTCTCGCTGAAGGCGAGTACCTCCATGCCGAACGCACGTCCCACCGTGGCGACCTGCGCACCGACGCGTCCGAGCCCGAGGACGCCGAGCGTGGCGCCCGCGAGGTCCTTGCCGACGGTGTGCTGCCAGCCACCGGTACGCACGGCCCGGTCCTCCCTCGGGATCGCTCTGGCCACCGCCAGGATCAACCCCCACGTGAGTTCCGAGGTGGTGCTCCAGTCGGCTCCGGCTCGCATGCCGTTACCGGTACCGCACACCGTCACACCCAGTTCGGCCGCTGCCGCCGTGTCGATGGCCGCGTTTCCCATACCGGTGGTTACCAGCAGCTTCAGGTTCGGCAACGCTCGCAGCACTTCCGAGGGGAAGGCGGTCCGTTCCCGCATCGCCGCGATCACGTGGAACGGTTCGAGCCCGCGTACCAGTTCCGCCGGATCAGCGATGTGCTCGTCGAACACGGTCACCTCGGTGTTCGCGGGCAGGGTGTGCCAGTCACCGAACTCGCGGGCGACGTGCTGATAGTCGTCGAGGACGGCGATCCTGACAGTGGTGTCCGCACTCGCGATGAGGTCCTCGACGGCGGAACCGTCCCGGTCTGGTGTGCTGTCGGCTCGCATGTGGCTCCCGGTTGGTGATCGGAGTTCTGCGGGTGTCCGGTTGCTCGTTCGATCGGCCACACTACCGCCCGCCGTAGGGCGCGAAGTTCTCGGAACGGTCACCGATCTCGGAATCATCACCGGCCGCGACGATCTCCGGGAGGGGCGCACCGCACGGGACCGTCCGTCGATGCCGGGGCACGCCCCGGGAGACTGGTCCTCGTGAATACGTCGACCTTGTTCCACCTGCTTCCCTCGGAGTCCTACCACTCGGGCCCGGAGGAGGCCATCGGCGCGGACTCACTGGAGCGGGAGGGGTTCGTGCACTGCTCACCGGATCCGGAGACGACCTTGGCCGTGGCCAACACGCTCTACCGTTCCGCCGAGGAGCAGCTGGTGCTGCTCGAACTCGACGCCACGGCGTTGTCCGCGCCCGTACGCTGGGAACCTCCCACACCGGCACCCCCGGAAGGCGTGGCGTCGGAAACCCTGTTCCCCCACGTCTACGGCCCACTGGACCGGGCGGCGGTTCGTGAAGTGCGCTACGCGCGGCGGGACACCGACGGACGTTTCGTCTCGTTCGAAGCCAGGGGTGCCACCGCCGAACTGCTGGACCTGCTGCCGCACCCGGAGGGCGGCTGGTACCGGCGCACCTGGACCTGCGCCACGACCGCTCATCCACCGGATCGTGGTCCACGCCCCAGCGCGACGGCGATCCACTACCTGCTGCCCGCCGGGGAACGCTCGCGGTGGCACCGGGTCGAGTCGGACGAGTTGTGGATGTGGCACGCGGGGCCGGCGCTGCTGTTGCACGGCGCGGGCGACGGTGCGGAGCCGGCGGACCGGACGGAGACGGTCACGCTGGGGGCCGAGCTGGCGGCGGGCCAGCTGCCCCAGTCACTTGTTCCCGCCGGCAGCTGGCAGTGTGCCGAGAACACCGGGGACGCCGACATCCTGGTCAGTTGCGTGGTATCTCCCGGCTTCGACTTCGCGGACTTCCGAATGATCTGACTCCGCCGTCGATGGAGTTCGGGGCTCCGGAAGCGATCGGTTCGATGCCCGGTGTGCCGGTGTGGCGCTGAGTCGGGTGGGTCTGAAGGGTTCGGTGCCGACGAACCGTCGCTCGACCCAGCTCATCGCCAGCAGGGCGATCACGATCGTTCCGGTGCCCGTGGTGGCCGTGACCGCGAAGACCGCAAGAGAATTCACCAGCAACCACCCCCGAGGATGCTTCGGCTCTGTGTCCGCGCTCGCGCAGCGACTCCCGCGAGGGCTGACGCGGGAATTCCGGTCGGAAGAATTGACCGTTTCGAGCGTGTCGACTCCTCGACAACGGTAACGGCTCACGCGGAACATCGCTGGCCGGGAAACTGGACTCTGCGATCAGGTGAGTAGCGGATCATCGCGCCGCGGAGCGCGAACATCGGCATCGTGTCGGCCACCTCGCTGAAGTCACCGGTTGTCCGCTCACGAGAGACCCACCCTGCTCTCAAGGGCACGCTGTCACGGGGAACGCCCGTCCGGGTCAGCGAGTGGTTCCCGCGGTTCCCGGCGGTTCGACGACGAGCGCGCCGGGACTCGTGGCGGTAACATCTTCCCGGCGAATCGCGAGTGAGCTCCCGAATCGTTCGCCACCGCCGAACACCTCGCCGGAGAGGGGCGATACGGTGCGGAACTACGCGGTCCACCTGATCTGCCATCTGCTCGTCGTGCTGGCCGGGCTCGCCGGTGGGATCGCGACCGGGCTGTGGTTGTTCGACGGCAACGCCGCCGCGGGATGGTTGGCACTGCTGGCACTGGTCGTGGCGCTGGGAGTGCTGGCACTGCAGGCGGGCCACCTCCGGCGCGAACGAGCTTTCGCCGCGCCGCGTGGCTCACGTGGACGTCGCACCCTGCCGGAACCGGGAACGCGCTGAAAAACCGCGAACCCGGGGGAATCGGCGCCCGTACGACGGTGCCCTGGGGCAGGCACCGTCGTAACCGATCGGCCCGAGGGGACGAGAAGCTCACCGTGTCCGAGGAAGCGCGACCACCGAACCGTCAGCGGCCGAGCGGCGTGCCGCCTCGATCACTTCGAGTCCCCGCAGTGCGTCGGCCGGATCGACCGGCGGGGCGACCCCCGAGTCCAGTGTTCGCACGACTCCGGCGTAGAAGTCCTGATAGCGGCCGGGCCTGCTGGGCCAGGGACGGGTCTCGGGGCCGACACCGATCGAGCCCCAGTTCTCCCTCGGTTCCTCGCCCCACCCCGGCTCGTCGGGAAGACTCCCCTGCCGCAGTGCCGCTTCCTGCGGATCCAGTCCGTACTTGGTGAACGCCGCTCGATCTCCCAGGACCCGAAACCGTGGCCCCTGCTGGGCGGCGAGTTTGCTCACCCAGAGGTGACTGTGCTGACCACCGGTGTGCCGCAGCGCCACGAAGGTGTCGTCATCGGCGGCCACGTCGGGACGAATGGTGTCCATCTCCGCGTAGACGGATTCGACGTCGCCGAACAGACACAGTGCCTGATCGATGAGGTGGCTGCCCAGGTCGTACAGCACACCACCGGCCTCGCCCGGACCTCCCTGATCGCGCCAGGAGTTCTTGGCCTCGGGAACCCAGCGTTCGAACCGGGACTCGAACCGGTGCACCCGTCCCAGCGAGTCGGAGTCGAGGAGTTCCCGAACGGTGAGCATGTCGTTGTCCCAGCGACGGTTCTGGAAGACGGTCAGGGGCACCCCGCGGTCCTCGGCACGCGAGATCAGTTCTCTGGCCTCTTCCGCTGTGGGGGTGAACGGCTTGTCGACCACGACCGGAAGTCCGGCGTCGAGCGCACGCGCGGCCAGTTCCGCGTGGCTGCTGTTGGGAGTGGCGATTACGACGAGATCCAGTTCCTCCGCCCGCCGGAACAGCTCCGTGGCATCGGAGTGCACGTGAGTGTCCGGGTACTGTGACGCCACCTGCTCCGCCCGTTGCCCGCTGGAGGTGACCACGGCATCCAGCCGCAATCGCGGCTGCGCCGCGATGAGCGGGGCGTGAAAGGCGGAGCCCGCCAGACCGTAACCGAACAGACCGACCCGAAATCGTCCCTCCGAATCCATGTCCCCATTACATCAAGCGGGCCACCGGTCCCCGCTGTGCCCGTCTCGGACGGAGTCGCCGCTCGCACGGCGGACGGGGATTTCCGGGTCGAGAGCGGTCCCCGGCATCGACAGATCGCGTCCGGGGCGGACCAGCCCGGTTTCGTAGGCCAGGATGACGAGCTGGGTGCGCGAACTCAGGTTGAGTTTCTGCATCACGTGGTAGACGTGCGACTTGACGGTCAACTCGGCCAGTCCGAGGCTCTCGGCGATCTCGGCGTTGGATCCCCCGCGCGCCACCTGGAGCAGCACGTCTCGTTCCCGATCGGTCAGCGGCGCCAGTTCGAGCGAGGCGTCGCGCATCTCCAACGCGGCGAACCGGTGCAACAACCTGCGCGTGACGCTCGGGGCGAGCAGGGCGTCACCGGATGCCACGGTGCGAACGGCGCGGAGCAGTTCCTCCGGCGGCGCGTCCTTGAGCAGGAAACCGCTGACTCCGGCCCGCAGTGCGGAGTAGACGTACTCGTCCAGGTCGTGGACCGTCAGCATGATCACGGCTGTACGTCCGTGCGTGGTTCGGACGATCTCGTCCGCCGCGACGATGCCGTCGGTACCGGGCATCCGTATGTCCATCAGCACCACGTCCGGCATGCGTCGCCGAACGGCGGCCACGGCACTGCGCCCGTCATCCGCCTCGGCTGTCACCCGAAGATCCGGCTCGGCCGACAGCAGGGCCACCAACCCACCACGAATCATCGCCTGGTCATCGGCGACCAGCACGTCCGTGACCGACTGCGTCACCACCTACGGACCTCCTCGGATCACCCCGGGTCCGAAATTTCCGGGCACGGTAGCACGGCGGACAAGTGAAACCCGTTCGGAACAGGATGCGCCGTCAAGGTCCCGCCGAGCAACGACACCCGCTCACGAAGTCCGATCAAACCGTGCCCGGTGGAACCGGAATCGCCCTGCGCCACCGGGCCCGCACCATTGTCCGTCGAACGAGCCCGCCCGAGGAAATCGTTGGTGTGATTGTTCACCTCGATGTCCAGTCCGGATGCCCGGTAGCTCAACGACACGCGCGCGTACCCCCGCCCGGCGTGCTTGAGCACATTGGTCACCGCCTCCTGGACCACCCGATAAGCCGTCATCTCCACCCCCGGATCCAGCTCGCGCACCCGGCCGACGCGCTGCAGTCGCCAGGCGACGCCGGTCCCACGCACCGAATCGATCAACTCGTCCAACTGCGCCAGCCGCGGCGTGGGGGTGCGATCGGCGCCGCTCCCGGAGAAGGCACCTTCATCGGAACCGGATCCGTCCTCGGAACCGTCCCTGCCGTCGGGGACGGCACCGTCCTCGGTTTCTCCGCCGGGAACCGCGCGCAACGCGCTGACCAGCTGACGCATCTGTTCCAACGAGGAACGTGAGGTCTTCTCGAGCTCCCGGAGCGTGTCCCTGGCGTGGTCGGGATCGCGATCCACCAACGAGCGAGCCACTCCGGCACGCAGCGCCACCACCGAGAGATTGTGCGAGACGATGTCGTGGAACTCGCGGGCGATGCGGGCCCGTTCCACGGCCGCCGCCTCCCTGGCGAGCTGGTCCCGTGCCCGGTCGAGCAGATTCACCGCCTGTTCGAGCTGTGCGGCCTGCCTGCGTTTGATCCGCATGGCCCTCCCCCAGCCGAGCACCATGACCACGTTGACCAGTGCGCCGAGCAGCATCACCGTGGCGGCGTACGGCGACATCGAGGGCAACCTGCTGAGGGGCCAGATCATCGCCACCGCCCCGGCGGCGACCGTGGTGGGGAGCTCGCCCCGCACGCACACCGAGTAGACGCTGATCAGGATGGCCAGATTCAACGGTCCCACCGGCTCTTCGAGCCGGGTGAGCACGATGGTGACCGTCACCAGCACCACCAGACTCACCCACGGCAGGAACCGCCGTAACAGCAGTACGCCCAACGCGGGCAGCCCGAGCGACAACGACCAGCGAAACGTCTCTCCCTGATGCGAGGGCAGGAAGACCACGAGCAGGTGACAGCAGACGAAAACGGCCACCAGTCCGATCTCCAGCAGTGCTCTGCGCCACCGCTTCGGAATCGGGACCGGTAAGGAGATCGCCTCGGAATTCCCGTCGCGCAACAGGGAGCCCTTTCGGAGTACCGGCGTGGGGATGCACAACAGTACTTGCCCACGCGGTTCCGATCACCCGGGCGAAACGACTTCCGCTGCCGGGTCCGAGTCAGGGGCGATGTCCGGGTCAGGAGGCGATCCCCACGGAGATCCGGCCGAGGAGGTCCCGCTAGTAACCTCGATCCTTCCACGCACGCAACTGCGGCCGCTCGGTGGCGATCGTGGTGCTGGGGCCGTGCCCGGGACGGACGATGGTGTCGTCCGGCAGCGTGAACAACCGGTTCGAGATCGACTCGATGATCACGTCGAAGTCCGAGTAGGAACGCCCCGTGGCGCCCGGTCCCCCCGCGAAGAGGGTGTCGCCGGTGAACACCGTGTTCAGTTCCGCCGAGTACAGACTCACCGCACCGGGGGCGTGCCCCGGGGTGTGCAACACCCGCAGGCCGGTCCCGGCCGCTACACCGATCACCTCGCCATCGGCCAGCATCCGGTCCGGTTCCCGGTTCGGATGCGTCATCCGCCAAAGCACCGAGTCATCGGGATGCAGCAGAATCGGCGCTCCCACGGCGTCGGCCAGTTCGGGAGCGAACCGGACGTGGTCGTCGTGGCCGTGGGTGGCGATGATCGCCGACACGTCACGGTCCCCGACGAGTTCCAGGATCGCGGTCACGTCGTGCGGGGCGTCCACGACCACGCACTCGTGGTCGTCGCCGATCACCCAGACGTTGTTGTCGACCTCGTGGGTCTGCCCGTCCAGTGAGAACGTGCCTGAAGTGGTGGTGTGATCGATACGCGCGTTCACAACATCACCACCGAACGGAGGACATCGCCACTGCGCATCTTTCCGAAGGCGGATTCCACCTCGCCCAGCTCGATCTGCTCGGTGACGAACTTCTCCAACGGCAGTCTGCCCTGCAGCGACATCTCGATCAACGTGGGAAAGTCCCTGGTGGGCAAGCAGTCGCCGTACCAGCTCGACTTCAACGCACCACCTCTGGCGAACACGTCCAGCAGCGGTAGATTCAGCCGCATGTCGGGCGTGGGAACCCCGACCAGCACGACCGTGCCCGCCAGGTCGCGGGCGTAGAACGCCTGCTCGTAGGTGCGCGGACTGCCAACGGCCTCGACCACCAGATCCGCACCGAATCCGTCGGTGACTTCGCGGATCACCGCGACCGGATCGGTCCGACCCGCGTCCACGGTGTGGGTGGCGCCGAATTCACGGGCCCACTCCAACTTGCGTGGGTCGGTGTCGACGGCGATCACCCGACGTGCTCCGGCCATGACAGCACCTGTCACCGCACCGTCGCCCACACCGCCACAACCGATCACGGCCACCGAGTCCCCGGGCCCCGCGGCCCCGGTGTTGACGGCAGCACCGATACCGGCCATCACACCGCAGCCGAGCAGACCGGCCACCTCGGGACGCGCGGACGGGTCGACCTTGGTGCACTGTCCCGCTGCCACCAGGGTTTTCTCCGCGAACGCACCGATTCCCAGGGCGGGGGACAGCGGGGTGCCGTCGCGCAGCGTCATCGGCTGGGTCGCGTTGTGGGTGTCGAAGCAGTACTGCGGACGTCCTCGGCGACACGCCCGGCACCGACCGCAGACGGCACGCCAGTTGAGCACCACGAAATCGCCGACCACCGGATCGGTGACGTCGGAACCCACCGCTTCCACCACACCGGCGGCCTCGTGCCCCAGCAGGAAGGGGAATTCGTCGCTCACCCCGCCGTCGCGGTACTGCATATCGGTGTGGCAGACGCCGCACGCCTGCACGCGCACCAGCGCCTCCCCAGGTCCGGGTTCCGGAACCCGGACAGTGGTGACCTCCACCGGCCGCTCCGCGCCGGTCGCGACCACCCCACGAACCTCAGTCGCCACCAACAACCTCCGGTAATCGAGCGAAACCTCGCGACCTGATCATCGTCGTACGGCGGGGCCACGAGCACAACCGTGACGCCGGGACCGTCGCTCGATCGAATTGTCGAGGGCCGACAGGCATACTGCCGACGCCATCAACGGCCGATCACACCGGTAAGCACGCTTAGTCACCGTGAGATCACGCTGCGATTGCGGCGTTCGTCTCGGCCGGAGCCGGCACGCGCCCCGAACTCACGGTGAACACTTCGACAGGTAGTGCTGTAACGCCGCGACCCCGGAGGAGACAAACAGGATGTGGGCATGATCTGGGACGACTCCCGATACCGACGCCAACTGGACCTGACGCGCCCCTGCGGCGCGCGAATCACCGACGCCTTCCTCGGGGGCTGCCACAACTTCGGTGTCGAGCGAGAGTTCGTGGAACGTGCCGAGCGGAGGATACCCGGCATCACCGCCACGATGCGGGAGAGCCGGGCGTTCCTGCGTCGCGCGGTCGACCACTCCCTCGCATCGGGGATCAGGCAGTTCATCGACCTCGGTTCGGGACTGCCGACCGTGGGCCACATCCACGAGATAGCGGGCAGGCTCACTTCCGACTACCGGGTCGTCTACGTGGACAACGAACCGTTGACCGCGGCGCACGGTGCTCGACTCCTGACGGACGAGCCGAACACGGCGCTGCTGCACGAGGACTGCCGCGAGATCGACTCGGTACTCGCCGCGCCGGAACTGCGACGGTTGATAGACCTGAGCGAGCCGGTGGCGCTGGTACTGACCGGTGTGGTGCACTCCCTGCCGGAGAGTTCGGACCCGCGATCACTGGTGAGTTCCTACCGGCGGAGACTGGCATCCGGCAGCCACTTGGTGCTGGCCCACTTGACCGACAGCGTCCAACCGGAGCGGGCCCGAACCCTGCAGCGGCTGTACGCGGAGAGTTCGGATCCGGTGTTCGCCCGCGGTACCGGTTGGATCGACACGCTGTTCGGCGACTTCGAGATACTGGATCCCGGGACGGGACCGCTCGCGGCCTGGCGCCCCGAACCCCGGGAAACCGGGGATACCGAGCGCTGTCGGATGCTCTACGGCGGAATCGGCCGCAAACGCGAGCCAGCGGAAGGCGTTTCGGCGACCACCGGATCAGTGGGCACGCCGCACGGTGGTACGGCGCCACACGATCCACAGCGAAACGGCGGCGAGCAGGGCCACCACTCCAGCGGCGGACCACGCCTCGGCCAGTCCGGCGTGCGAGGCCACCACCCCGAATAGCAGCGGCCCGGCACTACCGCCGATGTAGACGCCGGTCTGGCTGACCGAGGTCGCGCCGGCGACCCGTCGCGGGTACAGCCCGGCCACCGCGAAATTGAGCAGTCCCGGCCACGACCAGCCCGCCCCGAAACCGACGACGGCTCCGATCAGGAACGCCACCGGAAGCGGCAGCGCCATCAGCACGAATCCCGCGGATCCGATCAACAGCAGCAGCGTGATCACCACTATGGGGTTCGGATTCCTGCGGTCCGCCAGCACCCCCATCGCCAACCGCATGCACAGCCCGGCGACCGACCCCACAGCCAGCACCAGCCCGGCGGCACCGGGGCCGAACCCGACCTGCACTCCGGTGGTGGTCACGAAGGAACCCAACGAGTTCGCCGCCGCCGAGGCGAGACCCGCTGCCAGGGTTATCAGCAGCAGCACGCCCCTGCCCGGCTCGACCGACTCCCGCCCAGCGGCGATGGCGGAACCGCCGTGTCCGGTCACGCTCCTCGGCACGGCCAACGCGGCACACATTCCGACCAGCGCCGCACCCGCGAAGGCCCAACGCCAGCTGAACGTCAGCGCCACGGCCGGAACGGCCAACCCCGCCAGCAGGGTGGATGCCGGAATGGCGGACTGCTTGATGCCGAAGGCTGTGGCGCGGCGATTCGCGGGCACGCATCGCGCGATCAGCAGATTGGAGGCGGGCTGCCCCAGGGCGTTGGGAAGCCCTGCCAGCCACAACATCGCCAGCAGCCAGCCCAGGTTCCGAGAGGTCGCGATACCCCCGGCACAAACCGCGCTGCCCACCGCGGCCAGCCGCATCGCCGGAACGGGCCCGATCCGCTCGGAGAGCCACCCCATCAACCGGGAGGAGAGCGCCGCCACCGCGAAGAATCCGGCGGCGCCGGCACCGAGCACAGCGGGACCGAATCCGAAGTCCTGTTGCAGCTGAACCCCGAGACCTCCGACGAGGAACGCGGGCAGGATTCCCACCGTAACCACGACCGCGACCGACGACATCGCCCGTTTGGGCAGTCGGACCACGGGGTCACGTGTCAGCGGCATCGCTTCCGGCATCACGGCACCAGTCCCTCGTCGGCTCCGGTAAGGGGCACCCGAGCGTCATAGCACTCCGCGCCGTTGCACCGAACGGACTAGTGACCGATCCCTCGCCCCGGTGCACATTTCGCGAGAAATCGACGCCGCGCCGATCAGTCCCGGAAGGCCTGCACCCCCGTCATCGCGGCACCGATCGTCAGCGCGTGCATCTCGGAGGTTCCCTCGTAGGTCAGCACCGACTCGAGATTGGTCATGTGTCGCATCACCGGGTACTCCAACGAGATGCCGTTGGCACCCAACACGGTCCGCGAGGTACGCGCGACCTCCAGCGCGCCGCGCACGTTGTCCAGCTTCCCGAAACTGACCTGCTGCGGCAGCAGCCTGCCCTCGTCCTTGCGCCTGCCGAGGTGCAGTGCGAGCAACCGTCCGTTGTGCACCCGCACCGCCATGTCGGCGAGCTTGGACTGGGTGAGCTGGTGCCCGGCCAGGGGTTTGCCGAACTGCTCGCGCGAGGTGGAGTAGTCCAACGCCGCGCGCAGACAGCTGTGCGCGGCACCGTTGGCTCCCCAGACGATGCCGTACCTGGCCTCGTTCAAACAGCTCAACGGACCACGCAGCCCGGTCACCTCCGGCAGCACGGCGTCCCGCGGCAAGCGGACGTCGTCGAGGACGAGTTCACTGGTCACGGAGGCGCGCAGTGAGAGTTTGTGTCGCATCTCCGGCGCGGCGAATCCCGGTGTGTCGGTGGGCACGACGAAGCCGCGGATGCCCTCGTCGGTGCTCGCCCAGACGACCGCGACATCGGCGATCGTGCCGTTGGTGATCCACATCTTGCGACCGTTGAGGATCCAGTCGGTACCGTCCCGACGTGCCGAGGTGCGCATCGAGGCCGGATCCGAGCCGTGGTCGGGTTCGGTCAGCCCGAAACAGCCGATGGCCTCACCGGCCGCCATGCTCGGCAGCCAGTGCTGCTTCTGTTCCTCGGAGCCCCAACGCCAGAGGGCGAACATCGCCAGCGAGCCCTGCACCGACACCAGCGAGCGCAGACCGGAATCACACGCCTCCAGCTCCTCGCAGGCCACGCCGTAGTCCACAGCCGACATCCCGGCGCAGCCGTAACCGTCCAGATGCATGCCGAGCACGCCGAGCCCACCGAGTTCACGTGCCAGCTCGCGCGCGGCGGGCAGCTCACCGTTCTCGAACCACTCCCCCACGTAGGGCTGCACCCGGTCGCGACACAGCGCCCGGACGCTGTCCCGGATGGCCAGTTGTTCGGTGCTGAGCTCGTCGTCGATACCCAGCGGGTCGCGGGGATCGAAGTCCGGGCGGGATCCGGCGTTCATCTGCTCATGCCTCCAAGGACGCGTCAGATCGGGTGAATGTCCATCCCCGAACCGGTGAGATCGCGAGCGCGCGAGCCCGGTTCGGGCGCGGCCGGCGGCGTCCCGCGGCCGAGCAGCCAGTCGAGGATCTCGGTGTTGTGTTCGCCCAATCGCGGTGGCGGGGTCGGGTCGGCGTGGCCGGATTCGGACAGTCCTATCGGGTTGCGCACCGACGGGGCGTACCCACTGCCGGGGGAAATCGTGGGGTCCAGCCCCAGGGACTCCGCGTAGCGCACCGCACCGGCCAGGTCGTTGACCTGCCCGCAGGCGATTCCCACCCGCTGCAGTCGGTGCTGCCAGGCGGCTGCCGGACGCGCCCCCAGCACGTTCTCCAGCTCGACCACGAGCTCCTCGCGGTTGTGCACCCGGTCCGCGTTGCTGGCGAACCGCGGGTCGTTGGCCATTCCGACGAGCCCGAGCGTTTCGGTGAATCTGCGGAACTGCTCGTCGTTGCCCACCGCCACCGCGAGCGACGCGTCCTCACAACGCAGTGTCTCGTAGGGGGCGATACTGGGATGCCGGTTGCCCATGCGTTCCGGGCTCTCACCGGTCGCCAGGAAACCGCCGACCTGGTTGACCAACCCGGAAAGCAGGCTGGAGAGCAGATTGACCTCGATGTGCTGCCCGCGGCCGGTGGACTCGCGCTGCCGCAGCGCGGCCAGGACACCGAGCGCCGCGTCCTTGCCGGTGAGCACGTCGACGACGGCCACGCCCACCTTGTTGGGCGGCCCGTCCGGTTCCCCGGTGATGCTCATCAGCCCGCCGACGGCCTGCACCACGAAGTCGTACCCGGCCAGCTCCGCTCCTTCCGCACTGCCGAAACCGGAGACGGAGACGTAGAGCAGGCCGGGGTTGTCCGTTCGAAGGCTCTCGTAGTCGAGCCCGAACCGCCGCAGCGAGCCCGGCTTGTGGTTCTCCACCAGCACGTCGGCGCGGCGTGCGAGCTCGATCGCGGCAGCACGGTCGCGCTCCGCGGTCAGATCGAGGGTGACGCTGTGTTTCCCCCGGTTCAGCGATTGGAAGTAGGCGGAGCCCGATTCGGTCCACGGCGGCCCCCAGGACCGGGTGTCGTCCCCGGTGTCGGGGCGTTCGACCTTGACGACGGTGGCGCCGAGATCGGCGAGCAGCATCGTCGCGTAGGGCCCCGCGAGCACCCGGCTGAAGTCCGCGACGAGCACCCCCTCCAGCGGCAGAGTCCGCGCCATTCGGCTCTCACCTTTTCTCGCGTTCGCGGCGCGTACCGCGTCCTGTCGGTGTCCTCCGTCACCGCCGTACGACAGCCTTTCGAGTGGCCGAGTGTGATCACCTCAACGACTTCGGTGGTACGGAAGGCTTGCGGCGGCGTAAGGTTGGATCCAATATACAGTTGAGCGGGCGCCGGTCAAGCCGAACCGAACGTGAGAGGGACTACCCCTCCGACCGCATCGGTCCAGTAACGGCTTTCCCGGAGACCACGGGCCCGTCGGGCGCACGAAGAGGTTCCACGGACACTCGACTCCGACAGCGGATCACGGGAGTGAGATGCCACGACCGCCGACAACCCAGCAGTTCGTGCTCGAGGAGCTGCGCAGAGCGATCCTGTCCCGTCAGCTGGCGCCGAACCAGCCGATACGGCAGGACAGCGTGGCGCACGAGCTGGGGGTCAGCCGGGTACCGCTCCGGGAGGCGCTCAAAACGCTGGAGGCGGAGGGGCAGGTGGTCTACCGCCCGCACCGGGGCTACACGGTCGCCGAGCTGTCACTGGCGGACCTGCTCGAGGTCTACCGGTTACGCGAACTGCTGGAGACCGAGGCCGCCCTGGTTTCGGCCACCAAGGCCGATGAGGCCGACTCCACGGCGGTACGGGCGGAGCTGCGTGCCGTCGCCGAGGCCGCGGCGAACGACGACCTGGTGGAGATGATCGCGGCCAACCGCAGGTTCCACTTCGCGATACTGGAACCGGCGGACATGCCGTGGCTGATGCGCATGGTGCGCACGCTGTGGGACACCACCGACGCCTACCGGGCGGTGTACTACAACGCCCCCGACAACCGGAGTCGCGTGCTCGAGGAGCACGAGGCGATCGTGCGTGCCTTCGAGGCGCGCGATGGCGCGGAACTGGCCGAGCTGCTGCGACGACACCGGGAACACGCCGTGGCGGCGTTGCGGACGACGCTGGACGAGACCGCGAACGGTTGACCCGGCACCACCGGTCGAGGACACGCGGTGCGAGTCCGCGCCACATGCCCTCGGGCGAGCTCCGGTGGCAGCCGGACCTCAGTAGTCGTAGAACCCCCGCCCCGACTTCTTGCCGTTCAGTCCGGCGTCGACCATGCGCCGCAGCAACGGCGGGGCCGCGTAACCGGGATCGCCGTACTCGGCGTGCATCGAGTCGGCGATGGCGACGATCGTGTCCAGCCCGACCATGTCGGCCAGTGTCAACGGTCCCATCGGGTGAGCACAGCCGAGCACCATCCCGTTGTCGATGTCCTCGGCAGCGGCGAAGCCGCCCTCGTACATCCGCACCGCGGAGAGCAGGTACGGCACCAGCAGCGCGTTGACCACGAAACCGGCCCTGTCCTGCGCCCTGATGGGTTGCTTGCCGAGCTGTTCGGTGGCGAACGCCGAGGCCACCCGCACTGTTTCCTCCGAGGTGACCAGCGCGGGCACCAGTTCGACGAGTTTGAGCACCGGGACCGGATTGAAGAAGTGGACACCGATGACGCTGCCGGGCCGCTCGGTGGCTCCCGCCAGCTTGGCGATCGGAATGGACGAGGTGTTGGAGGCCAGCACCGCGTCCCGGTCGGTGACCACCCTGTCGAGCTCGGCGAACACGCCGGTCTTGATGTCCGGGTTCTCGGCCACGGCCTCGACCACCAGCTGCCGGTCGGCCTGTTCGGCCAGTTCGTTGGTGATGCGCAACCGGCCCAGTGCCGCGTCCCGGTCCTCCTCGGCGAGCTTGCCGTTGCCGACCGCGCGGTCCATGGACTTCCGGATCCGCGCCCGGGCCGCCTCCGCCGCGCTCTCGTCGATCTCGGAAAGCACCACGTCGAGACCTGCCCGGATACTGACCTCGGCGATACCCGAGCCCATCAGACCGCCACCCACGACACCGACACGTTGGATCTGCCCCACCACTTACGTCCTTTCGCGCAATGACCGAACGTCGAGCCCACGCTCGACGTTCGGGAAGTACTCGACCGAGAATTACCGAACAGTAACCCCGGTTACCCTAGTAGTTCGACAACGGCACGAAAACAGCCCGCGCCGCGCGACGAACGGCCCCGCTCCGCGGCGTGGCGAATCCGAGATGTCGCGAATCCCACGGCCGGGAATCCACGGCCGGGACGACAACCCGGATTCAGGCGGTGGCCGTGGTGGACAGATAACGGGAGAACCAGGCACCGGCGACCTCGGCAACCTGCAGCAGCGCACCGTTCTCCTCGAACAGGTGGGTGGCACCGGGAACCCGGTGCACCTCGTGGTCGACCGGGATGTGTCGAGCCACGTTCTCGTTGAGCCGCAACACCTCGCTGTCGCGCTCGCCCACGATCAACAGCGTCGGTGCCCGCAGGGCGGCGACCCGCTCGGTGGTCAGATCGGGACGTCCGCCGCGCGATACCACCGCACGCACGTCGTGCGGTCTGCGGGCGGCCGCTCCCAGGGCGGCGGCCGCCCCGGTGCTGGCACCGAACAACCCCAACGGGCGGTTCCGCAGTTCGGCACGCTCGGAGATCCAGTCGAGCACCCCCAGCACCCTGGCGGTCAGCAACTCGACGTCGAACCGGAGCCTGCCGTCGAGCTCGTCCTGGAGCCGTTCCCGGGGCGTCAACAGGTCCAACAGCAACGTGGCCAACCCCGTCTCGTTCAACCGTTCGGCCACGGCGACGTTGCGCGGACTGTGCCGCGAGGAACCGCTGCCGTGCACGAACACCACGAGTCCACCCGGGTTGTCGAGTCCGGCCAGATCACCGGTCAACTCCTCGTCACCGCTGGTCTCCCTCGCGGGCAACGACACCTCCCGCCCCGAGGAAGTCGCGGCTGTGGTGTCCCGCTCAGCGTCCATCGTCCTCCACCCGTTCGGCGTCCTCCTCCGGTGCCCGTTGCACGACTCCGGGGTCGGTGGCCTCGATGCCCTCGGTTGACGAGGCGCTGCGCCCGGTGCTCTCCACCCGTTCCGCTTCCAGAACGTCGGCGTGGAAGGTCCGTATCGGACGCTCCTCCGCGGCAGCCCCTTCCCCACCGGTCTCACCGTGCTCGTCACGGGACTCCGCCGAGTCGGTGACCGACGAGGCGTCGAGCACGTCAGCACCACCCGCGTCGAAATCGGGGCGTTGCTCCGCCAACCTGCTCTCCAAGCCGGTCCCCTCCGCCTGTTCGCTCGGTGTCGGGCGCTGCCGGCTCACGGGGGACCAGTCATCGGGGGGTTCGAGCCCCTCCTCCAACGGGTCCGCGGCGAGTTCGTCCTCGTCCAGGTCGGCGGCCGACTGCAGCTGGGCGGGGTCTCTGGTCCGGTCCCCCTCGGAGACCGTCTCGTCCGCCGAAGGAGTCTCACCGTCGAACGGATCCGACATGATCGCCTCCGTCTCGCTTCCACTGCTTCCCCCCGAACCGGCGGAACGGTTGCCAGCACGGCTACCCGCGAGCGCGTCGCACGCAAACCACGCGGAACGCGCCTTCGACCGAACGGGCGAGAACGACACACTCGGATCGTCGCTGTCGCGACCGGGCGGGATGTATCAGAATGCGGTGGGACCGTGGTTTTCCGGCGTTTCGGGACGACACCGTTCCACCGTGAATCCTCGGCGGACGGGGTCGAAGCAACGCGGGGCCGAAGCAACGGGGCGGATGCGGAGAGGAGTTCGGCGTGGGGCAACTGCAAACCGAGGTCGAGCCCACCGATGTGGGACTCTGCCCGACGCGGCTGGAACGGATCGAACAGCATTTCGCCGACTACGTCACCGACGGCAGGCTGCCCGGCTGGCTGGTGCTGATCGCGCGGCACGGCAAGATCGCCTACCTGCGCACCCACGGGATGCGTGATCTGGAAGCAGGACTCCCGGTGGAGACGGACACGATCTTTCGGATCTACTCGATGAGCAAACCGGTCACCTCGGTGGCCGCTATGATGCTCTACGAACGGGGACTGCTGGAACTCACCGACCCGGTGGCCGATTACCTTCCGGAGTTCGACCAGCCCCGCGTCTACACCGGGGGCTCGGCCGCCGCCGCACAGACGCGCCCCGCCACCGAACCGATCAGGATCTGGCATCTGCTCACCCACACCGCGGGGCTCACCTACGGCTTCCACCGGATCCACCCGGTGGACCAGATTTATCGCGAGCAGGGGTTCGAGAACGGATATCCGGCCGAACTCGATCTGGCCGGGGCGTGTGCCGCGTGGGCACGGCTGCCACTGCTGTTCGACCCCGGTACGGCCTGGAACTACTCGGTGGCGACCGACGTGCTCGGACGCGTGATCGAGGTGATCTCCGGCAGCACGCTCGACGAGTTCTTCCGGGCGAACGTCTTCGAACCACTGGACATGCGCGACACGGATTTCGCGGTGGCGGAGTCGGAACTGGACCGGCTGGCCGCGCTCTACAGCGTGGACCGCACGCGCCGCGCCGTACGCAACGAACGGTTGAACCGGGTGAGCACCAGCCGCCCCCGGGTACTTTCCGGAGGTGGCGGCCTGGTCTCGTCCGCACGCGACTACCACCGCTTCACGCAGATGCTGCTCGGCGGCGGAGTGCTCGACGGCAACCGGCTGCTGAGCAACCGCACGGTCGGGTTCATGACCCGCAACCACCTGCCGGGCGGAGCTGATCTGGCCGAGACGGCGATGGGGTCGTTCTCCGAATCCACCAACGCGGGGAAGGGTTTCGGGCTGGGGTTCTCGGTAACCGACCGCCCGCAGGCCTCGAAGGTGCTGTCCTCGCAGGGACAGTACGCCTGGGGCGGGATGGCGAGCACCGCGTTCTGGGTGGATCCCGGCGAGGACCTGACCGTGCTCTTCCTGACCCAGTTGATGCCCTCCAGCGCTCACCCGATCAGGACACGGCTGCAGGCGCTGGTGTACCAGGCGCTGGTCGACTGACTCCACACGGTCCGGTGCCAACCGGGACGGATGAGGCAGCGCCGGAAGCGGCTACCCACCGACCCTCGCGGAGGGCCGAAGTCGGGTGTTGGCTGTCCGATGTCGGCCCCTGAGCGCGAGAGAGGACACGTGGAACCGCGCTCAACTGCCGCGGTTCTCCCCCAGTTCCTCCACGATGGGGTTGCTCGTCGTCTCGGTCTCGTGCTCGGCCAGTCCGTCCGCGGTGCGCCGGGTGTTCTGGTCGGCCTTGTCGGCATCGGTCTGCCCCTGCTGGGAAGCCGGGTCTAGTTGGAGCGAACGCCCCACCTCGGTGAGGTTCTCGTACTCGTCGGCACGCGGCATGGCACGCAACGCGGCGAGCAGTTCCGCGTCGGCACCGTTGTTCTCCGCGTACTCGACTATCCGGTCCTTGCTCGCCGGGAAATCCAGTCCGGACAGACTCGTTTTCAGATCGGCTCGATCCACAGCCACGGTCGGCTCCTTCTCTTTCGGGTGATGAGGTTGTCCTCGGGTAATGGGGTTGTCCTCGGGTGAGGTCCCCTGGGGAGAGACTCAGTCGCCACCGCCCACGTCGCTGTAGCGCAGCAGGCTCGCGACTCCTCCGGTCAAGCTGTTCCGTCGTGGATCGACCAGCACGAGATCGGCGTGAGTGCCCACCAGCGACCACAGCACGGCCGTGTCGGCGGCGACTCGCTCCGGGGCGGAGACCCCCATGTCACGCAGGGTCCGCTCCTCGGTCGCGACCTGGTTCGGTTCGGTTCCGATCCACAGGGTCTCCGGCTCCTCAGCGCTGTGGGAAACCTCGCGCAACAGGACGGCGACCTGGCCGCGCTGCAACGCACCCACCGTGTCAGGCCACCCGTCGGTCGCCCGGTCGCGCTGGCCCAGCTCGCGTTCGAACTCCCCGACGACGGATTCCGACCGTTCCCGCCGTGCGGAGTCGACCGCCTCGGAAACCTCGCGCTGCAGGCTCGCCTCGGAAGCGTTGCGGTCGCGGTGACTGGCCTCGGTGTCCACCACCCGGTCCCGGAGTCCCTTGCGCAGGTGGTCGTGCACCATCTTCCGCTGTTGCACGTCCCCCGCCAACACGATGACCTCGGCACCGACCAGCAACGCCTGCCTGTCGATCTCGGCGGCCACCTGGCCCGCGTTGCGCAGCCACTGTTCCTCGACCATGTTGTCGTGGTGCTTCTGGTCGCCTTCCCCGGCCGAGTGGCTCTTGTGCACCGGGCTCCCGTCCCCCTGCACAGTGGTGCCTCCGCTGTGCCGCCCGGCGTCGATCACGTGGATGTCACCACCGGTGTGGTCCACCAACGCGAGCAGATGGGGAATCCGGGCACTGCGCAGTCGCAGGTACGGCATCAGGTGGGGCAGCGGACCGACCCGCGCCAGTTCGTCGTCGGAGAACTCGGTGGGTGGCCGGGGCAGCTCGTCGTCGAAGACGACCCTTCCCCCCGCTGCCACGAGAACCTGGCCCCGTTCCCCGACTCGCCAGCTGTGCGAACCGACCGCTCGCTCGACGGCATCCAGATCGGCGTCGTCGGCACCCAGTTCGCTCAGGCGTTCCCGTGCGGAGCGCCAACGCAGCTCGATCGCCTTGCGGGCGTCCTCCGCATCGGCGGAGGTGTCCAGGTACACCGTCACGAACGGCGGTCGGTGCTGGTACAGGTGCTGCAGATAAGCGAGCTTCATGAAAGCCGCACTCCTACTGTCGTGGTCCGGCTGCTCCCGAGACCCGGCTCCTGTCATGGCCCGGCGGCCACCGTCGCGCTGTCGGCGCTCGGTTCCGGCCGAGCGCGAACCGTTCGGTGGGCCGACAACCCCGGCACGGAGTTCGTGGGGGCCCGGCCCCGCCGGTCATCCGGTTCCGGAGCTGGGAGCGCTACGGGCCTGGGAACGATGTCTGCCTTCGGCCATCTCCTCGACCGTCTTGGCGCAGAAGGCGTCGAGATCATCGGGGTTACGGCTGGTGACCAGGCCGGAATCGACGACGACCCGCTCGTCGGTCCACTCGGCTCCGGCGTTGCGCAGGTCCGTGGCCAGGCTCGGATACGAGGTCATTCGCCGACCACGCACCACGTCGGCCTCTATGAGCGTCCACGGGGCGTGGCAGATCGCTGCGACCGGTTTCTGGTCGGCGAAGAACTCGGCGACGAAACGAACGGCTTCCGGCACCCTGCGCAGGGCGTCCGGGTTCGCCACACCACCGGGTAGGACCAGCCCCGCGTAATCGGCCACATCGGCGTCGGTGACTATCCGGTCCACCGGGAAGGTGTCCGCCTTGTCGAGATGGTGGAACGCCCGAACGGAACCGGAGGAAACCGAAACCAGCTCCGGTAGCCCACCGGCCTGCTCGACCACCTGCCAGGGACGTGTCAACTCCACCTGCTCGACTCCTTCACCGGCGACCAGGAAAGCCACGCGCAGTCCGCTCAGGCTCCCGGCCATTCGTCGAACACCTCCACTCGGCATCGGGCGATCCGTGTGGCCTCGCGTTACCCCGTGGCAGGAGGGCTCAAACCTCACCGACCAACGGGGCCGTCCGAACGGGTAGGTTCGGTAGGGGACCGAAGCCGATCATCGGAGACGTCGGGAGTTCGTGGTGGAACGACTTGCTCCGATCGATCCGGGCACGCGAGCCGAAACGGCATCTCGAAAGGAGTCCTGGTGCGGTCTGGCGAACTCGTCCCGGATTTCGAACTGGCCGATCAGCACGGAGCGCAGCGCACGCTGTCCGAACTGCTGACCGGCGGCATCGTGGTGCTGTTCTTCTACCCGGCCGCCATGACCTTCGGATGCACCACGGAGAGCTGTCACTTCCGGGACCTGGCGACCGAGTTCGCCGTGCTGGACGCCCAGCCGGTCGGTATCAGCCCGGACCCGGTGGACGAACAGGCCCGGTTCGCGGAGCGGAACTCACTGGGATTCCCCCTGCTCTCCGACGAGGACGGTACGGTGGCGCGTTCCTTCGGCGTCCGTCGCGGTTTCGGTCCGCTGCCAGTGAAACGGCACACCTTCCTGATCGATCGCGACAGCCGTGTCCTGCGGGTGATCCGCAGCGAGTTCCGCATGGGGGTCCACGCGGACAGGGCGGTCGAGTTCCTGCGGCAACGCGGCTGACATCCGGTCGTGGCTCGCACGCTCCCGGGATGTTCAACGGTGCACTGTGTCCCACGCGCGAGGCCACCGGGACGGTCGTGCTCCGGGAAGCACACGGAACGTCCCTTCCCAGGACGTCGAGCAACTCGCGAGAGGACGTAACGCACTTGACCGAACGGACCGTCGGCATCGTCGGGGGCGGCATCGTGGGCCTGGCGGTGGGACGCGAGCTCACTCGACGTCACGAGAGCACCCGGGTAGTCGTGTTCGAGAAGGAGAACCGGCTCGGTGCGCATCAGACCGGGCACAATTCCGGTGTCGTGCACGCGGGCCTGTACTACGAACCAGGCAGTCTCAAGGCGGAACTGTGCGCTCGCGGTCGGTCGATGCTGCGCGAGTACTGCTCCGAGCGGGAACTGCCCTATGTGGAGTGCGGCAAGCTCGTGGTGGCTGTCGACGGTTCCGAGCTCGCCCGCTTCGACGCGCTCGAGGCGAACGCGCGGCGCAACGGTGTTCCGGGACTGCGACGTGTGGCCGGTTCGGGGATCACCGAGATCGAGCCCCATGCCGCCGGAGTGGCTGCGCTGCACTCCCCCGAAACCGCGATCACCGACTACGCGGCGGTGGCCCGAGCGTTGGGTGCGGACATCGAGCGGGCGGGTGGCAGCGTCCTGCTTTCCACGGCCGTGACCGGAGTGCGGCGGCGGGTCGGGGGTGTGGACGTCGAGACCGCGGACGGGATCCACTCGGTGGATCGGCTCGTGGTGTGCGCCGGCCTGCGGGCGGACCGGGTGTCCCGCTGGGCCGATGGTGCCGACGGACCGCGAATCGTGCCGTTCCGGGGCGAGTACATGCGGCTCGCCCCGTCGGTGCGCGAGCTGGTTCGCGGCATGATCTATCCCGTTCCGGACCCGCGTTACCCGTTTCTGGGGGTGCACTTCACCCGCCGCGTTTCCGGGGAGGTCGAGGTCGGGCCGAACGCGGTCCTCTCCCCGCACCGGGAGGGCTACCGTCGTCGTGACGTGTCCCTGGACGAGCTGCGCGGCATGGCCGGTTGGCCGGGATTCTGGCGGATGGCCCGCGAACACTGGCGCACCGGTGCGGTGGAGATGCTGGGCAGCCTCTCGGTAAGGGCCTACATGCGCACGGCACGCCGTTACGTGCCCGAGGTGGGCGTCACCGATGTGCGACGCGCGGGCGCAGGAATCCGGGCACAGGCCGTGGACCGGGACGGTTCACTGGTGGACGATTTCCGGATCAACCACGAGGACGGCATCACCACGGTGCGCAACGCGCCGTCTCCCGCGGCCACCTCCAGCCTGGCGATAGCCGAGCACATCGTCGACCGCGTGGCGGCGAACTGAGAACGATTCGGAACGGCCGAGGGCCGCGGCAGAGCCGAGGACAACCCACCTGACCGTCACCAGCACCGAAAGGCAACCTCGGCACGAGACCGCACGTCCCCCGGTTCGGACCACGCGCCCGTCCCGAACCATTAGGCTTGGTGACCGAGACGGTGAAGGGGGAACTCAGTGCAGCCGCTGCTGACCAGCGAGCCGAGCAAGGTCGGCGACTATCGGCTTTTCGCCAGAATCGGCAAGGGAGCGATGGGCGCGGTATACCTCGGGTGCTCCAGAGGGGGACGTCCGGTGGCGGTGAAAGTGGCCAAGCCGGAACTGGCCGAGGACGCCGACTTCCGTGAACGGTTCCGCCGCGAGGCCAGCATGTCGGCGTCCGTCGGGGGGTTCTGGACCGCGACCGTGGTGGACGCGGATCCCGAGGCGGAGCACCCCTGGTTGGCCACCGAGTACGTACCCGGTCCCACGCTGCACCAGGCGGTGAACGAGCACGGGCCGTTCCCGGGACACACCGTGCGCAGGCTCGGAGCCGGTCTGGCCGAGGCGTTGCAAGCGGTTCACCGGGCGGGGCTGGTCCACCGCGACCTCAAACCCGCCAACGTGCTGCTCGGTCCGGACGGTCCTCGTGTGATCGACTTCGGCATCTCCCGGGCGATGGCCGCCACCGGCATGACGGCCACCGGGATGTTCTTCGGCACCCCCGGCTTCTTCTCCCCGGAACAGACCACCGGTGGTGAGGTCGCCCCTCCCAGCGACGTGTTCTCACTGGGGGCGGTGCTGGTGTTCGCCGCGACGGGGAACGCTCCGTTCGGCAACGAGAACAGCGCCGCCATGCTCTACCGGGTCGTGCACGCCGAACCGGACCTGGGACCGGTCCCGGAGACGTTGCGTCCGCTGATCGCCTCCTGCCTGGCCAAGGACCCCAACGTCCGCCCGAGCACCGGCGAACTGCTCGATCACCTCGGCCATTCGGGCTCACCCACCGGCGAGTGGCTTCCGCGACGCGTGACGACGCTGATCTCGGCGCACACCGCGGAGCTGGACCGGGTGTTCCGGGGCGAACCGCTCTCGGCGGGCAACGGTGGCACCCGGGTAGAAGAGCGGGGTGGCTCGGTCGCGGCCGGGGTGGCACCCGCCGCCGCTCCGGGAGCCGCCGCTGCCGGACCTTCGAACACGCGACGGGACGATTCCCGACCCGCCGAGGGCTCGCGCGCCGCGACCGCGAACGAGCGTCCCGGAGTCGCGACCGGCGGCCCGGAACGGGACCGGACGGAACGGCCGCTGGTGCGGCCCGACCTGGCGGGACCGGTGTTCCGGAGCGGCAGGCGGATCAACGCGCTGCTGTGGGCGGCGTTCTCGGGAGCGTTGGCCTACGGCACGGTGATGATCGGCTCGAATGCCGTGACCCACGGCCCCAGCCGGGCCCTGCTGGCACTCGGGGTGTTCCTGCTGGTGCTCAGCTGCGTGCTGTGCCTGGCGCAGGCACTGACACCGGGGATCAGCCTGAAGATCAACAGCGATGGCCTGCGGATATCCCGCATGGGGCTGCACCGGGAGATCCCCTGGAGCCGGGTCGGCAGAGTGGGTCTGGTGGGCAACGGCAAGAAGCAGGCGCTGACTGTGTGGGCGCACCAGGAGTTCACTCCGCACTCCAAGTGGTGGCACCGCACCCGCGAGTACTACGGCGGTAACAAGATCTTCCTCGTCGGCGCCACCGGCGGATGGTGGGCCAGGCGGCGCGAGGCCCGCAGGCTTCGCACCGCCCTGCAGCAGTACGCGCCGCGCAGTTACGACGCGAGACTGCTCTGAGTTCCCCGGACCGGGATCGCCGGTCCGGGAGCTCCGAGCGCTCAGCTCGCCAACTGGCTCCGCGTGGCGACGAAGCCGGAAACATCGGGCAAGAAGCCCTGCTCATGGCCGGTGGCGTTGGGGTGGAAGGATTCCTCGACAGGGTAGGAGAGCCCGTTGATCCAGGGTTGCGCACCGCACACACCGTGTCCGGAGAAGTCGTCGCGCACGTCGAGGAACGAGAAACCGGCGGCCGCCGCCTGCTCGGCGATCACGCTGTCGAGCGTGTCGGCGGCGTCGTTGAGCCTGCCCCGCTCGAACTCGCTCAGCAGGGACAGGCAGGGGCCGAGCTCGAACAACCTCGGATAGCCCACGACGGCCACTCGGGCTTGCGGAGCAGCGGCGGCGATCGCGTCGTAGGTCTCGGCCAACTCGGCGGGAAGCTGTTGGGTGGCGTAGTTCTCCGCCTCGGTGACCGCGTCGTCACAGGTCTGGTCGCCGCCGGTGTTGCAGGTGGTGATCACATCGACGAATCCGGCGTCGTTGCCGCCGATCGAGACGGTGACCACATCGGTACTCGCGCTCAGCGCGTTGACCTGCTCGTTCAGGACGTCCGGGGTCTGCGCTCCCGCGCACGCGGCGAAGTCCAGGGAATCGACCGTTCCCCGGTCCACCATCAGTCGCGGATAAGCCTGCGGGCTCCGCAGGCAGTCACCGCTCTCCGAGGTGTAGTTTCCGATTCCCACGCCGGACGCGTAGGAGTCGCCGAGGGCCGCGTACTCAACCGGATCGGCGAGGTCGGTCGCGGCGCTCGCGGCGGGGGCCAGCAGTGGGAGCAGGGCGGCAGCCAGGACGGCGGAACAGCTGTTCGACAGCACGGATTTGCGCACGGATACCTCCGGTGGCCTTGATCGACCGTTCGTGATTATCAACACACCGAAGGTCGCGAAAGGCGAACACGGGAAAACCGCCGGAATTGGCTGCGATCGTGTGAGACCCCCTCACCGGAAAGTCGGAACGGGCCGGAGCCCGTACGGAGCAGCCCCGCGGCGGGGCGGGCACGGGAGGAGAGGAGTCGAGGCTTCCCCACCCCAGCGGGTGAAAGCGCACAACGAAGACGTGCACACCGGAACCACGACGCAACGAACAACCAAAGGAAGCAATGTGTCGCGGCTGAAAGTGTTGCCGTGACGACATAGCCTGTTGCCATGACCGCGGCCGTACCGAGCGTGCGTGGCACGCCTACCGAGACATCCGAGTTCCTGGCACTGGACGAGACCTACTCCGCGCACAACTACCACCCGCTTCCGGTGGTGCTCTCGAAGGGCACCGGAGCGTGGGTGACGGATGTGGACGGTAACGACTACCTCGATTTCCTGGCGGGCTATTCGGCGCTGAACTTCGGGCACCGCCACCCGGACCTGATCGCTGCCGCGACGGAACAACTCGAACGTGTGACGTTGACCAGCAGAGCGTTCCACCACGACCAGTTCGGGCCGTTCTGTCGGGAGCTGGCCGAACTGACCGGCACGGAAGTGGTGCTGCCCATGAACTCCGGGGCCGAGGCCGTGGAGTCGGCGATCAAGGTCGCCCGCAAGTGGGCCTACCGGGTCAAGGGGGTCGCCGAGGACCGTGCGGAGATCGTCGTGGCGGGATCCAACTTCCACGGCCGCACCACCACGATCGTCTCGTTCTCCACCGACCCCGAGGCGCGCGCCGACTACGGTCCCTACACCCCCGGTTTCGTCGTCACCGATTACGGCGACGCCGCCGCGGTCGAGTCGGCGATCACCCCCGACACGGCTGCCGTACTCGTCGAACCCATCCAGGGCGAGGCGGGGGTGATCGTGCCCGAGCAGGGGTACCTGCGCGAACTGCGGAGGCTGTGCGACGACAACAACGTGCTGCTGATCGCGGACGAGATCCAATCGGGACTGGCCCGAACCGGCGAGCTGCTGGCGACCTCGCACGAGGGGGTACACGCGGACCTCTACACCCTGGGCAAGGCTCTCGGCGGGGGGATCCTCCCCGTTTCCGCGGTGGTGGGAAGCAGCGCGGTGCTCGGTGTGCTGCGTCCCGGGGAGCACGGCTCGACGTTCGGCGGCAATCCGCTGGCCTGTGCGGTGGGTCGAGCGGTGGTGAACCTGCTCTCCAGCGGATACTTCCAGACTCGGGCGCGCGAGCTCGGTAACCGGCTGCACGCACGCTTGAACCAGCTGGTCGGTAACGGTGTTTCCGAGGTCCGCGGCCGCGGCCTGTGGGCGGGCGTCGACATCTCGCCGGGCGGTCCCGAGGGACTCACCGCGGCCACGGAACTGATGCGGCGCGGTGTGCTCTGCAAGCAGACCCAGGAGAACACGCTGCGGATAGCCCCACCGCTGGTGATCACCCCGGAGGAGCTGGACTCCGGCCTGGACGCCGTGGCACACGTGCTCACCACCGAACGCTGACCGGACAGGGCTGACCGGACAGGGCGGCCGGCTACCGGTGAACCGGAACCGCCCCACCCGGCTCAGGAAACCGCCCGGTTCAGGAGGTGGCCAGCTCCCTGGAGAGCGCGGTGAGCCTGCTCAGCGCACGCAGGTACTTCTTGCGGTAGCCACCCGCCAGCATCTCCTCGCCGAACAGCACGGACAACGGCTCGCCGGAGACGCGCACCGGTACCGCGCGGTCGTAGAGCCGATCGGCGAGCGCCACCACCCGCAGCGCCACCCCCTGGTTCGGCACGGTGTGCAACCCACTCAGGTGAACCGCGGTGACATCGTCGACCATTCGGCCGTACTTCGAGGGATGCACCCGCTGCAAGTGGGCGCACAGCTGTTCGAAGTCGTCGAAGGTGGCAGCGGGGGTGGTACGCGCCCGCTCGGCGAGCTCGGTCTCCTCGAGCGGTTCCGGTGGTTCGGGCTGATCGCGGTGCCGGTAGTCGGGGCCGTCGACGCGCACGACGCGGAACCGCTCGGCCATCGCGTGAATCTCCCGCAGGAAGTCCACGGCGGCGAACCTGCCCTCGCCCAGCTTGTCCGGCAGTGTGTTCGAGGTCGCGGCCACCCTCACGCCGGCGTCGGTGAGTCTGCTCAGCAGCTGGGTGACCAGCATCGTGTCCCCGGGGTCGTCGAGCTCGAACTCGTCGATGGCCAACAGTCGATGGTCGGAGAGCCTGCGCACGGCCTCGTTGAAACCGAGCACACCCACGAGATTGGTCAGCTCGACGAACGTGGCGTAAGCCTTCGGCTGCTCGACCTCGTGCCAGAGCGAGGCGAGCAGGTGCGTCTTGCCCACGCCGAAGCCGCCGTCCAGGTAGAGCCCGGGCAGGCCACCGGAGTGGCCGTTCCTGCCGCCCCGGCCGAACAACGAGCGCAACCAGGATCCTCCACCGGAGGCGGAGCGTCCGGTATCGGCGGCGAACTCCCTGCAGGCGGCAACCGCCGCGGCCTGACTGGGCTCCGCCGGGTTGGGCAGGTAGTTGTCGAACCGTACTTCGTCGAAGCGCGGTGGAGGAGTCAGTGCGGCGACCAGTTCGTCGGAACCGAGCTCGGGATGGCGGTCGACCAGGCGCGGCATGCTCATGCTGGAACTGTAACCGGAGGCTCGTGGCTGCCCGTGGGCGTGCTGTGATGGAACCATGCAGCAGCTGTGGCCCGTTCCAGAGACGAAACAGGTGGACAGCGAGCCGGAAACGGCCGACGAGCTGGAACGTTTCTACGAGTACCCCTCGGAGCTGAGTCGCCCGTGGGTGAGGGTGAACTTCGTCTCCAGCCTGGACGGCGCAGCGGCGGTGAACGGCGGTTCACGCGGGTTGTCCAGCCCCGTGGACCGACGCGTGCTCTCGCTGATCCGGGATCTCTCGGATGTCGTGCTGGTCGGGGCCGGAACCGCGGCGGCCGAAGGGTACCGGGGATTGCGGCGCACCGAGGCGCGCACCCGACGACGCACCGAACGCGGTCTGGGTGAAGTGCCCCCGATAGCGGTGGTCACCGGCAGCGGTTCGATCGACCCAGCATCGCCGCTGCTCACCGACACGGTCGCCACCCCGATCGTGCTCACCAGCGAGGCCGCTCCCGTCGAGCGCGTCGCCGCGCTGACCGAGGCGGGCGCCGATGTGGTGACGGCCGGGCGGAACGATGTCCACCTCCCGACGGCCCTGCGGGAGCTGGCACGGCGCGGGCTGTACCGCATCGGTTGCGAGGGTGGTCCCGGCCTGTTCGGAGCCCTGATCGCCGCTGACGTGGTCGACGAACTCTGCCTCACCGTGTCACCACTGCTGACCAGCGGGGACACCAGTAGGATCGCCACAGGCCCAGTGGCCGGAACACCGCGTGACATGCGGCTGCTCTCGGCGCTGTACGCCGACGAATCGATGCTTCTGCTCCGCTACGGGAGACTGGCCGAGTGACCGACGGGGTCGATTCCGACCAACAGCTCGACGAGCGCGTCCGCGACGACAGCGCACTGCTCATGGCGGCCAGGAACGGCGACACCTCGGCGTTCGACTCCCTCGTTCGCACGCACACCGACAAGCTCTACCGGGTGGCACTGCGGATCGTGGGCGATCCGGCGGAGGCGGAGGACGCCGTGCAGGACGCCTGGGTCTCCGCCTGGCGCTCGCTGGCCACGTTTCGCGGTGACTCCGCCGCGTCGACGTGGCTCTACCGGGTGGTCACCAACGCGGCGCTGAGCCAGGTCCGCAAACGGCGCCCCACGGTTCCGCTGGACCCGACCGACGAATCCATGACCCCGGTGGGGAATACGGGGAACCCGGAGGGAACGGCCTTACGCGAGGAGGAGACCAGACTAGTGCACGCGGCGATATCCCGCCTCGAACCCTCCCAACGACTGCCACTGGTGCTGCGTGAGCTCGAGGGGATGAATTACGAGGAGGTCGCCGAAGTGCTGGAGGTGAACGTCACCGCGCTGCGGTCTCGGCTCCACCGGGCACGTCTGGCACTGTTGGCCGAATTGAAGGAGGTGCCTTGAACGAAGAGAGCTTCGCTTCGGATCGGCGCCTGCCCTGCGGTCAACGTGTCGGCGAGCTGATCGGATATCACCTGGACGGTGTACCCCCGGAATTCGAGGAGCACCTGCGGGACTGTCCGCACTGTCGGGCGGAGCTGGCGGAGATATCCCGGCGCTGGCAACCGGTGCGACGACTGGCGGGGAGTCACGCGGTTCCCTCGAACGACCTGGTGGACCGAACGCTGACCACCCTGCGCGGACTGCGCGACAGGCACGGTGGTCAACCGCTGGAACTGTCACAGGAGCACGGCAAACTGCTCATCCAGGCAGCGGCGGCGCTGAGCCTGACGCGACGGCTGAGTGCGGAGGTCCTGGACGACTTCTCCGGCATGGCGGTGCGCTCGTGCCTGATGGCGGACGAGGCGGTGCGCGTCGATGTGGTGGCCGCCTACCCGACGGCCGCTCACGAATTCCTGCCCGAGATCCGTCGCAGGCTGGTGGCCGCGCTGCACGGCTATCTCGGCGCGGGCACCCCGGATGTCTCCGTACGACTGGCCGATGTCGTTCCGCCGTGGGACGGAACCGGGGAAGAAACTGACAGTCCCCCAATCGGGTGATAACACGTATCGAGCCGGAAGACCGCGGCACGAATTAGCATCTGATCGGGTACCAGTCCACACCGACCAGCCCCGTCATAGCTCGGAAGGCAGGGCGACCGGTGTTTCCGAAAGGAGTCGGCATGACGCAGTCGGGCAGCAGCTCCACCCGTTCGAGCAAGTCGGAGTCCACGCAGTCGGAACAGCCGGGCGGCACGGACGTGACCGGTATCCCGGAGTCCCGTTCGCCGGACACACCCGCGCGCCTGGCGGATGACACCTCGCAGGGCAGGACCAGCATCTCCTCCTCGGTGGTGCAGAAGATCGCCGGAATCGCCGCGCGGGAGATCTCCGGGGTGTACTCGATGGGTGGCGGCGTGTCACGCGCTTTCGGTGCCCTGCGGGAACGCATCCCCGGCGGCACCGGGAGTTCGAACGTTTCGGGCGTGCAGGTGGAGGTAGGGGAACGCCAGACCGCGATCGACCTGGACATCGTCGTGGAGTATGGTGCCGCGATCGTGGATCTCGCCCGTGCGGTACGCCGCAATGTGATCCACAGTGTGGAACGCATGTGCGGCTTGGAGGTGACCGAGGTCAACATCTCGGTCAACGACATCCACCTCCCCTCCGAGGACGAGGAGGAGACCACCCAGCAGAACGGGACGGGATCACGAGTGCAGTGACCGGCTGAGCGGTGACTCTGCCCGGTGTCCCCGTCCGAGGACGTTGTGCGTCCCGAACCACGCCACGACAGCACGGGAGCACGAGGATGACCACGGAGAACGAGACCGCACGGGAGCACGAGCACGTCGCCGAACGGATAGCGGCAGCGGCCCTCGAACACCCCTGTGTGGTCCGGCTGGACGGCGGGGAACACGGAATCGTCGCCACCCACCTGCCCGGGCGACGGGTGACCGGCGTCCGAACCACGGTGGACACCGGCGACGCGACCGAGGTGTGTGTCGTGCTGCTGCTGCGACGTCCCGTTCCCGAGCTCGTGACCGAGATCCGGGAGAGGATACGCGAAGTGACCGGTGAAACGATGATCGACGTGACCGTCGCGGACGTGCTGGCACCGGAACACGAACCGGAGTCGAACCACGGGACGGGTGAGGCGAGGTGATCGGTTCGCGCCGGGATGCGGATTCGCATCGGGGTTCGGATTCGCGCCGCGCCCCGGATGACGCCAGGGAAGCGCGGCTCCGGCTGCGGGAGTTCGTACGTGCGAACCATCCCGACGTCGGTGGTGATCCCGAAGTCTTCGCCGCCGGTGTCGCGGAACTACAGTCGGCACGGGACGGAGTGTGCTCGCCGAGCGAACCACCGACTCCCCTGCCCGGCGAACGGGGAGACGGACCGGTGGTGCTCGTGCGTCGGCACGGTCTGCGCGGGCTGCTGGCCCGGATACGGGAATGGCGAGCACGCCGCGGGCGCGGGCCGCGAGTCGTATGACCGCGGCGGTCACGTACCGAACGAACACACGCCGGCTCGCGGGACGAATAGGAAGGTTGTGCCATGAACGCGACACAGACCGGTTTGATCGCCGGGCTGATTCTCGGCGTAGCGGTTACCACTGGTGGTTTCACCGCCTTTCTGATCACGTTGGCGGTCGGTCTGATCGGCTTCGTGGTGGGCCGGTTCGTGGACGGCGACATGGAGTTCGGTGACCTGTTCGGACGGGGTAAGGACCGGTGACCGGGACAGTGGGCACCGCCGAGAGCGCCACCGAGAGCGCCGCGACGACACGTTCCGAGCACGGCGGTATCACCGAGCCGTCGGAGCGCGGTGGACTGCGGATCGACCGGGGAGTGTTGCGCAGAATCGCCGAACACGCGGCGGACTCCGTGCCGAACTGTGTCCGGATGCGACGACGCGTGGCGGGACTCGGTACGGGCGAGCACGGAGCGACGGCACGGTTGGCCGGTCCGGAGCGACAGTTGCGGATACGTCTGGACCTCGCGCTGCGTTATCCGGCACCGATCGCCGAGACCGTGAGCGCCGTTCGCGAACGGGTGCGCACCGAGCTGGAACGCATGGCGGACTGCCGGGTCGCCACGGTGGACGTCACGGTCACCGCGCTGGTGCCACACCCCACCGCCCCGCGAGTGGAGTAGCCGCTCCCACTGGAAGGACTGCCGACCGATGCGTGCGTTCGTTCGAATCCTCACCACGCTGTTGGGACTGCTGTTCCTGGCCGCTGGTCTGCTGCTGGTGATCGAAGCGGTACGAGCCGCCGTCTCCACCGGTGCGGATCCGCTGCTGGTGGATCGTGCCACCCTGCGAGACGAACTGGCCGGAGTCTCCTGGCGGGACACGCTGGTGCGAACGGGGGCGGCCGTCACCGCCGTGCTCGGCCTGCTGCTGATTTTCGTGGCCGCCCGGGCCGGTAGGGGAGACATCAGACTGCACGACCCCGCGCCGGAGGTGGTGGTGGTCACCCGTCCTCGGTCACTCGCACGACTGGTCGGCCACCGGGTTCGGGAGCAGGACGGGGTGGCACGCGCGTCCGTGGTCGCGCGCCGCAAAGCGGTGCGGGTGAACGCGGTCAGCCAATTCACCGAGGTCGGTGACCTCGAACCCAGGCTGCGGGATACCGCGCGTGCCGCGACGGAGGAACTGCCGCTGGTCACGCCCCCGAAGGTCTCGGTCGTGGTCAAACCGGCGAAGCAGCGATGATCACAAGGCTGTCGAGGAGCGATCATGGCGGTTGAGCAGTCGAGCACACCGCGACACACCGAGCGGACCGCGAACCGGCTGGGACGCTCGCTGACCTTCGAGCGGACGATCGTTCACGTGGTCGGGACGCTGGCGGTGCTGGCGGGTGCGCTGACACTACTGGTGGGCTCGGGTGTCCTCGGGGTGTACCGGGCGGACCGCCCGGTACTGGACCCGCTGCTGGAGCGGTGGATCCGGGACAATCCCCGGTTGAGCCTCACGGCGGTGGCCGTGCTGGGCGTGCTGCTGGTGCTGCTGGGACTCTGGTGGCTGATCCACGCGTTGCGTCCGGAGAACCGTCCGGACATCCACATCGGCGGCGGTGCCACGGGAACCACCTCGCTCACCGGGACGGCGTTCACGGACGCGGTGCGGACCGACGCGCGCGAGGTCAGCGGGGTGACCCGAGCACGGGTGCGTACCACCGGCACCGCCGAGAACCCCGGACTGCGGATGGTGCTGTCGTTGCAGCACGGCACCGACGTCCGTCAGGTCTGGGAGGAACTGGACGAGAAGGTGCTCTCCCGAGCCCGCGAGGCGCTCCGTGTCGAGACGCTGCCGACCGTTGTCCGGCTGAACCTGGACAGCTCACCGGCGCAACGCGTGCGGTGAGCTGTCCCGACGCTCAAGCTCGTCCACCACCGCGAGTCGCTCCGATCGAGGCGAGCACCACGCACAGCACCGCGAGCCACTGTCCCGCGCCGAGCGCCTCCCGCAGCACCACCAGCCCGGCCAGGGCTGCCACGGCGGGCTCCAGACTCATCAGCACCCCGAAGACTCGCGGCGGGATGCGGCGCAGCGCCTCCAGCTCCAGTGAGTAGGGCACGACGGAGGACATCAGGGCGACCACCAGCCCCACGGCCAGCACGTGCGGATCGAGCAGTGCGGTGTTCGACTCGACCACCCCGAACGGGAGCACCAGCACCGCGCCGACCGCCATCCCGACGGCGAGCCCGCCCCCGCCCGTGGTGCGGTCACCGAGTTTGGCCCCCATCAGGATGTAGCCCGCCCAGAACACCGCCGCCAGCAGCGCGAAGGCGACCCCCAGCGGATCGAGTCCGCCCTCCACGCGGGAGAGCAGCAGGACGCCGGTGGCGGCGAGCAGCGCCCAGACCACGTCTAGCTTGCGACGGGAACCGAAAACCGCGACCGACAGCGGCCCCAGGAACTCGATGGTGACGGCGATACCCAGCGGAATCCGCTCGAAAGCGTGGTAAATGCTGGTGTTCATCCCGGCGAGCATCGCGCCGTATCCGGCGACGACCAAAAAGGTCCTGCGGTCCATCCGCAACGCGGGACGCCACACCAGCAGCAGCACCAGCGCGGCGAAGGTGAGTCGGATCGCGCTCACGCCGAACGCACCGGCCATGGCGAACAGCTGCTTGGCGAAGGCGGCACCGACCTGCAGACTGATCATGCCGGTGACCACGAGCACGGGAGGGGGCACGGCTCCGAAAGCACGGGTGGCCAGCGCGCCGAACCGCCCGTCGGGATGCCGCCCGGCTGACGATGCCTCGTCCAGTTGTGCCACGGTCGCGTTCCATTCCTGTCCGAATCGATGCTGCACGGATCGACGACGTTCGCCACCACCGGTGTCCGCGCGGGTGCCCGTCTCGCGGGACACGGGGAACTCCCGTTCCGCCTCGGTGGTGCTGTCCCCGCTGCCGGGAAGTAAGAAGCGCCACGAGCGGTGGGGGCCGTCGGTACTGCCGGAGGACCGGCCGGACGGCAGACTACTGCAACACCGCCCTACCGGTACCACCGACATGACCGCCGCGACCGTTCACCCACTTCTCACACCGACCGTGCGATGATTCCCGGAGTGCACAGGGGAGGGAAGGCGCCCGTCCGAGTCAGCACACCGCGCCGAGAAGGAGTTCACGTGCCGCGCGTCATCGGCAGAGTCGGTGTCATCCTGCTGCTTCTGGTGCTCACGGCGTGTTCCGCGGGACCGTCCGACCGTCCGGCCGTGGCCTATCGGGACGACGGGAACTCCGGTGCGCGAACCCCGCGGAACTCCGAGCCACGAACCGTGCCGCCGCTGGGGCCGTCGAGCCACAACGCGCTGGACTGGTCGGACTGCACCGCCGCGACCAGGAGTGAGCTGGATTCGAGCCACTCCCCCGGTGACATGCGGTTCTCGTGCGCGAACCTGCTGACCAACACCGATCCCCCCGGGGCCATGCGCGGTGGCACCACGCGGATCGCGCTGCTGACCGCCGGATCCGGTGATGTCCCACTGGTGGTGGTCAACGACATCCGCGGCGCACCGGGAACAACCTCCGCCGCGCGCCTCGCCACGCGGCTGCCCGAGCGGATGCTGCGCGAGTTCAGGATCATCGGAATGGACCGCCGGGGTACCGGGGATTCCGATCCGGCGAACTGCGTACCCGAACGGGAACGCGAGGCCATCACCCGGTTCGACTCGCGAGCGACCGACGACGCGGCGTTGGACAGGTTGTTGGAATCGGTGCGTACGGCCAGCCAGAAGTGCCTGTTGGAGCTGGAGCGACGAGCTCAGACCTACGACACGCGCCACGCTTCGAACGACCTGGAGGAACTGCGGCTGCAACTCGGCGTCCCCCGGCTGCACGCCATCGGACGTGGCGAGGGGTCGCGCGTGTTGAGCGTCTACGCACGTGACCGTCCGAGCAACGTGGGCAGGATGGTCTTCGACGGTGCCCCGGATCCGACGCTGAAAACCCTGGCGCAGCTGAAACGGCGCGCCGACGGCGCCGAGCGGACCTTCGACGTGTTCGCCGCGAGGTGCCGCGACTCCGAGGAGTGCGCGCTGGGGGAATCGCCGAGGCAACGGCTGGACTCGCTCATCGAACGCACTCGCGGCCAGGCCCTTCCGACGGACGGAGCGCCGCTCACCTCGGGGGAACTGACCAGAGCGGTGCTGCACGGTCTGGGGAACCGGGACGACTGGCCCCGGTTGACGCGGGCCATCGCGGCGGCTGAGGACGGCGACGGCAGCGCGCTGGCGGGCTTCGTCCGGGACTCCGAGGTCGGGGCCGATCGGCTGGGACAGCGCATGGTGACACGCTGCAACGACACGATGTCGCGGCTTCCGCCGGAGCGAGCGCGCGACATCGCCGAGGAGTGGGTCGACAGCAGGCCACTGTTCGGCGGTGTGTTCGCACAACGACTGATCAGGTGCTCGACATGGCCCAGACCGCAACAGGCGATGCCTTCACCAGGCAACGGCCGACTGCCGCGCATACCGGTGATAGCCACCGAGAACGATCCCCTGACCCCCGCGACCGGCAGTGAGAACATGGCCGCCACGCTGGCCAACGGCAGCAAGGTGAGCTGGCTGGGAAGCGGGCACGGTGCGCTGGGGCGGTCCGACTGCGTCACGGAACTCGTCAGCGGATTCCTGGTCGAGGGCGAGGTTCCGCCCCGCGACGCGGCCTGTCCGGCGTGATGCCGCGCCCGGGGAGCGGAATCCCCCGCGGATTCGTTCGCGGTGCCCTCGCGAACAAGGCCCGACGTGGCGTATTCGACCACTCGACGTCGGGCCTTCCCGTAGCCAGAGGGCGGACGGCGGGGTTCCGTTCCGCGAGCACATGCGGAACCCGGGTCCGCGGGGTCCCGTCAGCAGCTGCTGCAGCACCCGCAGGAGGGACCACTGCAACTGGCGCAGCAGCTGCACCCACCGAACTGTGTTTCCGTCGCGGTCTGTGCCACGGCTTGCTCCATGACGGCCTCCTGATCGCAGGAATATCGACACGTCGATGCTGCCCCGCCGTCCGCGCCACGGATACCGCTGGACGGGCGACACCCGTGATCGAAAACCATTTCCGGTTCGGCACCGGCGCTTCATCGGTGTCCGCCCCGGCCGCGATCAACCGCGCCCTACTCGACCAGTCGCGGGAGGTTCCGCCCGGACCGGAACGGGGGAACCGCTCGAACGAAGCTCTACCGGCCGCTTTCCGAACCGATCAGGTGGCTCCGGTGAACGTTCGATACGGACGCGTGGAAGGGCACGGAGGGTTACCGTGGAAACATGTCACGCGCCGAGCACGGCGAACCGGACGAGCCGGCCGGCCGTTTCGCCGACGACCTGATCGGACTGGACCCGCACGACCCGGAGGCGCAGGCGTTCGCCGCGCATCTGGACCGGATGCAGCACTGTGGTTCCCGAGCGACCGTCGAGGGCATGTTGCAGGGGGTCGGCGACTTCGCGCAGAGCGCGAACCGACTGCGGGGTGAGCGGAGACTGCTCGCCGTCGTCGTGGTCACGCTGATCCTGCTGGGAGTGGCCTTCACGATATGGAACGCCCTGGTCTTCATGGTGGCGGCGTTCTCCGGATGACTCCCGCCGCCCGATGGGTCCCGCCGCCCGGTGGGCCGCTCCTCCTGCGGTGCCGCCGCACTCGCGCGGAATTATCGTGGAGGTATGGATCCGGTAGTGGGAAGCACCCCCAAGGTCGTCAAGTCGGAACAACAGTGGCGAGAGCGACTCGGCCAGGACGAGTACGCCGTGCTGCGACAGGGAGCCACCGAAGCACCGTACAGCGGTGACTACGTGGAGGAGAAGACCCAGGGCGTCTACGAGTGCCGCGCTTGTGGCGCCGAACTGTTCCGCAGCGGCACCAAGTTCGAGTCGCACTGCGGCTGGCCCTCGTTCTGGGACCCCAGCGACTCGGAAGCGGTCCTGCTCCGGGAGGACCGCTCGCACGGCATGGTGCGCGTGGAGGTGCTTTGCGCGTCCTGCCACAGCCACCTCGGCCACGTGTTCGAGGGAGAGGGCTACCCCACCCCGACCGACCAGCGCTACTGCATCAACTCCATCGCGCTGCGGCTGGAGCCGGACGAGAACGCTTGACCTAGGCGATCGAGCAGGCGGGGCGGAACTCCGGCCGGGATCAACGCATCCGGAAGGTGAAGCAGCGGGCGCTGCCCCCGCTTCCGGTGATCGCGGTCTCGGCCGAAGTTTCCACCCGCGCGGGCCAACCGAAACCTCGACTCGCAGCAGCGGCGTCACCGACGATCCGCCTCCAGGTCCTCGAGGATGCCATCAACGGTCACGCCGGTTCCCGTATTCGTCTCGAGCGCTCGGTCCGGCTCAGCGAAAACATCCGGTTCGGGGAGCTTTTCCGACGGCGAGGCATTCGACACGGCGCCGAAGCTCACGGCAGCCGCGCGACCAGGTCCTCCGCCCCGACTCGCGGTCCGGTGTAGAACGGGGTCTCCTCGCGCACGTGCAGCCGAGCCTGGGTGGCGCGCAGGTGACGCATCAGGTCGACGAGCCGGTGGAGTTCGTCAGCCTCGAAGGACAGGATCCACTCGTAGTCGCCCAGCGCGAAGGCGGGAACGGTGTTGGCCCGCACGTCCGGGTAGTCCCTGGCCTCCTTGCCGTGCTCGACGAGCATGTCCCGCCGCTCCTCGTCCGGGAGCAGGTACCACTCGTAGGAGCGCACGAACGGGTAGACGCACACGTAGGCACGCGGATCCTCGCCGGCGATGAACGCGGGCACGTGGCTCTTGTTGAACTCGGCGGGACGGTGCACGGCCACATTGCTCCACACCGGCTCGCTGGCCCGGCCGAGCGGAGTCTCGCGCCGGAAATCCGAGTAGGCCGCCTGCAGGTCCTCGATCCGGGAAGCGTGCCACCAGATGAGGAAGTCGGCGTCGGCGCGCATGCCGGAGACGTCGTAGACGCCACGCACCACGAGGTCCGAGGAATCCTCGAGCCCTTCCAGGAACTGCCTGGTGCTCGCCCCGGCCTTCTCCCTGTCCTCGGGAAGTTCCCCGGCGCGGACGCGGAACACCGACCACATGGTGTAGCGGATCGTATCGTTCAACTCGGCGTAGTTCAGGCGGGCCATGCCGACCAGTCTGCCACCGCTCGTCCGCCCCGAGGCGGACAGGTGGGCGGGTGTGTGCCTCAGCTCGCGGCCAGCTGTTCCGCGATCGTGGACGCGGCCGACTCGCCGGTGCCGACGCACGCGGGGACCCCGACGCCGTGCAGCGCTGCGCCCGCCACTGCCAGTCGCGGTATCCGCGAGACGGCGTCCTCGATACCGGCGACGATCTCGGAGTGCCCCACGCCGTACTGCGGCAGCCCACCGCCCCAACGAACGACACGGCTCTGCGAGGGCGCGGCGGTCACACCGGTGAGTTCGGCCAGATCGGCGCGTACCCGGCGCAGCAGCTCGTCGTCGTCCGGCCGCAGTTCGGCGGGGTCTCCCCTGCCGACCGAGGCCCGGACCAGCGACTCCCCCTCGCCGCCGCGCAGCTGCGGCCACTTGCGGCTGGAGAGGGTGAACGCCTTCGCGGTGAACGGAGTCCCGTCCGCGTGACGCTCGCCACGGGCGATGAGTACTCCGGAGGCCGCGGGCAGCTCGACGTGGGACGGCAGCGCCAGTCCGATCACGGCCATGGAGGCGAGTCGGAGACGACCGAAGCAGTCGGCTGCGTCCGGAACGGGGTCGGCGAGCAGCTTGCGGGCGGCGGGAGCGGGCACGGCCAGCACGACCGCGTCCACATCGAGCGTCCGGGGACTCGGGGCGGAACCGATGGCCAGGTTCCAGCCCCGGGACAACGGACGCAGGGCACGGACCGGCAGGCCGAGCTCGAAACTCGCTCGCGAACGCTTCCGCAGTTCGTCGAGCAGTGTGTCGTAGCCCTGCCGGAACGCCCCGAACACGGGCGGTCTGTCCGTACCGGGTGGCGGCGGTTCGGGCATGGCCGCGTTGACGGCGGCCGTCAACGACTCGGCGCCCGCGTCCAGCGCGTTCGCCAGCGCGGGCATGGTGGCGCGCAGCCCCAGGGCGTCGGCCGATCCCCCGTAGACCCCGCCGAGCAGCGGCTCCACGAGTCGTTCGACGGCCTCGTGGCCGAGCCGTTCCCGCACCAGAGCACCGACCGAGGCATCGCCGCCGGACAACCGCAGCGGTTCGAGTGACTCCTCCCGCTCGACGGCACGCACCCCGCTCTCCGAGAGAACCCCGCTGACGGCCCGTCCGGAGGCGGGTACCCCCATGAGCATCCCCGCGGGCAGCGAACGATTCCCTCCCCCGGCGCGCACCGTCGCCGAGGCGGGACCGGGATGAACCAGCTCGTCGTCCAGCCCGAGCTCAGCGGCCAGTCGGGTGACTTCCGGACGCCGCGCCAGGAACGCCTCGGCGCCGAGGTCGTAGCCGCGATCGGCGAGCCGAGCGGTGTAGAGCTTGCCGCCGGTTCGCTCGGCCTGGTCGAACACGACGATCTCGGCGTGCTCGCCCAGCAGCTTCCGCAACCGGTGCGCGGCGGTCATCCCGGCGATACCGCCGCCGACCACAGCGACTCTGGACATGCTTCCGCTCCGGTCAGTCTCGGCGGGAGTGCACGAACTCGACGAGCCTGGTCAGCACTTCGGGATCGGTGTCGGGCAGTACGCCGTGCCCGAGGTTGAAGATGTGCCCACCGGCCGACTCGCCCTCGGCGAGTATCCGTTCCGTCTCGCCGCGCACGGACTCCCAGTCCGAGAACAGCACCGCCGGGTCGAGATTTCCCTGCAGCACCGGGCGCGAGGGCTGCGACGGATCGATCCGCGACGCGGCCGTGTCCAACGGGACCCGCCAGTCGACCCCCGTCACGCTGGCGCCGGCCTCGTGCATCGCTCCGAGCAGTTCACCCGTCCCGACCCCGAAATGGATCCGCGGCACCTCGCCGCCGGTGTACTCAGCTATGCCCCGCAGGATCCGGCTGGTGTGCGGCTGCACGTAGGTGACGTAGTCACGGGGGGAAAGCGCGCCTGCCCAGGAGTCGAACAGCTGGATCGCGTCGACTCCGGCGTCGACCTGCACCCGCAGGAATTTCAGCGTGGTCTCGGCGAGCTTGCCGAGCAGCGCGTGCCAGGTTTCCGGGTCGGAGTGCATGAGCGCCTTGGTGCGTTCGTGGTTGCGACTCGGACCGCCCTCGACGAGGTAGGACGCCAGTGTGAACGGGGCCCCCGCGAACCCGATGAGCGGTGTGCTCCCCAGCTCACCGAGCAACAGCCGGATCGCCTCGGCCACCCCTTCGACGTGTTCGGTCTCCAGCTCGGGCAGGGCAGTCACGTCGGCGGCACCGCGCACCGGCTGATTGACCACCGGCCCGGTGCCGGAGACGATGTCCAGCCCCACCCCGGCGGCGTAGAGCGGAAGCACGATGTCGCTGAACAGGATCGCGGCGTCCACGCCGTGCCTGCGGACGGGTTGCATCGTGATCTCACAGACCAGTTCGGGCGTGAGACAGGCCCGCAGCATGGGAACGCCTTCCCGGACCCGGCGATACTCCGGCAGCGAACGCCCCGCCTGGCGCATGAACCACACGGGGGTGTGTTCGGGAGTTCCGCCGTTCGCGGCCACCAGCAACGGGGCATCGTCGAGCCCGCGTCGGTTGGAGACGTGCGTGGGATGGGTCATCGGAATCCTCCGCCGATTCGAAGGGGTCAGGGGCGCCGTAGGGCCGACTCCGGGCCCCGGCCGCCGACGTGACGAACTGTCGCGGAGCCGGAAGGACCACGTCCGGACAAGCGCAATGGAGCTCCTCGGAAATCCTCGCGGAACGGCTTGAGCGGGTGGCCGGGTAACGGCACGCCAACCGACGTCTCGGGCACGCCGGAGCCCCCTACACCCGGGTGGTCGGATCCGCCGGGGACGGATCCGACCTCATGTTCGCACGCCGTGCGAGGAAGCCGAGCGTCCGGTCCACTGTCCGTGATCTCCGGCGTGGCGTCGCCACGTGGTTGCGAACAGGTCATACAGTCACCTGCTGTGACCGAGATGTCGGCTGTTCCCATGGTTTTTCGGGACGCGGTGGCAACACTGCAGGCCCCACCTCCCCGCAGGGAGATAGAGCTCAGCGAGATACGCCCACCGAAGCGGCTCGCTCCGTGGACCTACGCGCTGGCGGCCGAGACGAGCGGTCCCGAGGGCACGGCCGTCACGGCCCGACTCGTACTGCTGCACGACCCGGAGGGACAGCCCTCGTGGGAAGGTGTGCTGCGGTTGGTCCTGTACCTGCGGGCCGATGTGGGAAGCGAACTGGCCGGCGACCCCGGGTTGGCCGAGCTCGGCTGGTCGTGGCTGACTGGAGCGCTGCACTCGTGCCGCGCCAACCACACGGCGCTGGGTGGAACGGTTACCGCGACCTGCTCGGCCAGGTTCGGTGACATAGCGGAACCGGCGCGCGAGCACGAACTGGAGCTGCGGGGGTCCTGGACTCCTTCGGACAGCGAGCTGACCACGCACGCACGCGCGTTCCAGGAAGTGATCGGTGCCGCGGCCGGGCTGCCGCCGGTCGGCGTGAGCGTGTTGGGCAACCGGACGGCGGAGCGTCGCAGGCACGGCTGAACGCCCCCGGCGAGTGAATCGCTGCCGCCGGGGGTCTGTCGACTGGATCCTGCCGTCGGGAGGCCGCCGAACGGGATCTGCCGAACGGGCTCCCATCGAGTGAGCTCCGGAGACCTCGGCAGGGCGTCCGTCGGGACGAGAGGCCGTCGTGGCGGCCGGGGGCGCGGAACGACGGGGTGGCCGTCTCGCACCCTTCCGATGTCGTCGGAGACGCGAAGATCGAAAGATCTGTATCGAATCACTACGTTTCGGCGTTAACACTGTTTTTTAGTATCACCCGAAAGAAGTAGGCAGCGTCACATCGAGAGCAACTCGATCGGGATACATACCCGTTTGATCGTCCCAATAATCCGCTCGGACGGTTACGCTACAACCTGAACGACACCACTTTCGGTCGATCAGTGGCGCGGCTGATCGGCCGAGAGTCCCGGTGCCGGTCGGGGGGCACGACCGACTCCAGGGAGGTAGTGACGTGGCTGCCGTCGGCTTAGGTCAGGCCGCTCGTACCACGCCAGCCGGTGCATTGCCGGCTAACATGGTTCCGCACCCGCGGGAAGAGCTGTTCACGGTGCTCGTGGTGGACGACCATCCGCTGCTCCGGGAGGCCATATCCTCCCGGCTGCTGCAGATGGGGGCCGGCACGGTGCACGAAGCCGCATCGATGGCCGAGGCCAAGGCACGCGCCTTGGCCACCGGTCCGTGCGACCTGGCAGTCCTCGATCTGGGACTGCCCGATGGGACAGGTGTAGACCTGGTTACGGAATTACGTACCCAGGGCTGGCCACGGATCGTGGTGCTCGCCTCGTCCGACGACCCCTATGCGGTCCGGGCCGCGTTTCAAGCGGGAGCACAGGCATACCTGCTGAAATCGGCCTCACCGACCGTGGTCACGGACGGTGTGCGCCGCGTGCTGGACGGCGGTGTGTACGCCGATCCGAACGTGGCTCCGGTGTTGGCCGCCGGTACCCGGGTTCCGGGTACCGACAACACTCCGCGCGAGCTCTCCGCTCGTGAGATCGAAGTGTTGCAACTGGTGGCGGACGGCCGATCCAACAAAGAGATCGGCGAAACGCTCAATTTGTCCGCTCTGACGGTGAAGAGTCACCTGTCACGGATCGGACGCAAATTGGGCACCGGAGACCGGGCCCAGATGGTCGCGTTGGCAATGCGGGCCGGAGTGATTCGATGATCTGACAACAACCATCGAGCCGGTCGGCGGACGGTGAATCGGACCGTTCGGTCCCCTCAGCCGATAGAGGGACGTATCGTCTGTGAGCCGTGGATGCTGTTCACCCCGAATCCGCCGAACCGGACCACTCCGAACCAGTGTTGCTGACACGTCCCTCCGGTGGTGTCCCACCGGTGGTCGAGCAGCCCCGATCCCTGCGTCTCGCTGCCGCGGCACTCGCCGCGGGCAGTGGGCCGATCGCGATCGATACCGAGCGCGCCTCCGGGTACCGCTACTCGCAGCGGGCGTATCTGCTGCAGTTACGCCGCGAGGGCACGGGCACGGTACTGATCGACCCGATCGCGCTGAACGGGGATCCGGGGCCGCTCGTCGCCGCACTCGGTGACACGGAGTGGGTACTACACGCGGCCTCGCAGGACCTGCCGTGCCTGGCCGAACTCGGCCTGCGTCCGGACCGGCTCTTCGACACGGAACTGGCGGGCCGACTGGCCGGCTACGAACGAGTGTCACTCGGCGCACTCGCGGAGCGACTGCTGTCGTACCGGCTGGAGAAGGGACACGGTGCGGCCGACTGGTCACGTAGACCGCTACCCCGCGAATGGCTGGTGTACGCGGCGCTCGACGTGGAGCTGTTGGTCGAACTACGTGCCGCGCTACGCGCGGAGCTCGACAGGCAGGGCAAGCTCGACTGGGCGATGCAGGAGTTCGAAGCGGTTCGCACGGCTCCGCCGCCACCCGCAAGACCGGAACCGTGGCGTCGAACCTCGGGAATACACCGGCTGCGGACCCCGGTACAGCTGGCGATCGTGCGCGCGCTGTGGCAACTGCGGGACGACATCGCCCGCCGCCGGGACATCGCGCCGGGACGGATCCTGCCGGACAGCTCGATCATCCGGGCGGCGCGGGAGAATCCGGCCACCAGGGAGGACCTCGTCGCGCTGCCGGTGTTCGGCGGCAAGCAGCAGCGCAGACGATCCGAGCAGTGGTTCGAGGCGCTGCGGAACGCACGCGAGCTGGACAAGGAGGAACTGCCCGCCATCACCGCACCGAACGACGGGCCACCGCCAACGAACAGGTGGGCGGAGCGGGACGCGGCCGCGGCGTCCCGGCTGAGCGCGGTCCGGAACGTGCTCTCCGGTATCGCCGAGCGGAACAACCTGCCGGTGGAGAACCTGCTGCTGCCGGATCTGGTGCGCAGGCTCTGCTGGCAACCTCCCTCGGATGGTGGTGTGGCATCGATAGCTGCACAGCTGCACGAACGCGGCGCCCGGCCCTGGCAGGTGGAACTGACGGCGGAACCGATCGCGAAAGCGATGGGCGAGTCCGGCGGCGAAGCTTCCGACCAGGTGAAATAATCCGCTCGATTCACGGTCCGCGGCTTCGGTCCGTACTGGTCCGACGGCGGTGTCACGGCTGTGGTTCAGCAGACATCGATCCCACTGGTTACCGTCCGGTAATGAGCGCTAGAGTGCACGTTACCGGCCGGTAGCGGCAGAGCCCGCCGTCGGGCAACGGAGCCGCCCGGCCTGGCGCGTACCCACATCGACAAGGAGCACGCCGTGGCAGCACCTGCGTCGGCAGCAGCCGACAAGAGCAGCGGCCCCGCATCGGCGGGAACGCCGCGTGCCCTCAGGAACGTGGTCTTCGTCGACGGCGTCCGCACGCCGTTCGGCAAGGCAGGCACCAAGGGCATCTACGCCGAGACCCGAGCTGACGATCTCATCGTCAAGGTCATTCGGGAACTGTTGCGGCGGCAGCCCGATCTTCCACCGGAACGGATCGACGAGGTCGCCATCGCGGCCACCACCCAGATCGGCGACCAGGGACTGACGATCGGCAGGAACGCGGCCCTGCTCGCCGGACTGCCCAAATCCGTACCCGGCTTCGCGATCGACCGGATGTGCGCCGGTGCGATGACGGCGGTCACCAACGTCGCGGGCGGCATCGGATTCGGCGGCTACGACATCGCCGTGGCGGGCGGGGTCGAGCACATGGGCAATCACCCCATGGGCGAGGGGGTGGATCCCAATCCGCGATTCGTGTCCGACAACCTGGTCGACTCCTCCGCGCTGGTGATGGGTTCCACCGCCGAGAACCTGCACGACCGGTACCCGAACCTGACCAAGCAGCGCACCGACGCCTACGCCGCGCTCAGTCAGCAGCGATACGAGGCGGCGGCGAACGCGGGCAGGATCGGCGCGGACCTGGTCCCGGTGGCCACCCGCTCCAGCGAGTCCGGCTGGGGACTGGCCACCGCCGACGAACCTCCGCGCCCCGGGACCACCGCGGAGTCCCTGGCAGGACTCAAGACTCCCTTCCGGCCGCACGGCCGGGTGACTCCGGGCAACTCCGCGGGACTCAACGACGGCGCGACCGGCTGTGTCGTCGCCGACGAGGACACCGCCCGTGAACTGGGGCTTCCCGTCGGGATGCGCATGGTCGGCTACTCCTTCGCCGGTGTGGAGCCCGAGGTCATGGGAGTGGGACCGGTACCGGCCACCGAGAAGGCGCTGCACCGGGCGGGGCTGTCCATCGACGACATCGGACTCTTCGAGATCAACGAGGCGTTCGCGGTCCAGGTGCTGGCCTTCCTCGAACACTTCGGAATGGCCGACGACGACCCCAGGGTCAACAAGTGGGGCGGAGCGATCGCCTGCGGACACCCGCTGGCCTCCTCGGGGGTACGGCTGATGACCCAGCTGTCCAGGCAGTTCGCCGAGCATCCGGAGGTTCGCTACGGCATCACCACCATGTGCGTCGGCTTCGGCATGGGCGGCACGGTGATCTGGGAGAACCCGAACCACGACAAGACCGCCGGGGGCGCCAAGTGAGCATCGACAGCGATTCCGCAGCACTGTTTCCCGACGAGGTCGTGACCCGCGCCCACACCCGGCTCGTCGAGGTTCCGGGACTGGACGGCAGGGTCGCGCTCGTCACCATCGACAACGGTCACGACCACACCAAGCCGTCCACCTTCGGCCCGGCCGGACTCGCCTCGCTGGACTCCGCGCTGGACGAGGCGTTCGCGGCGGAGCCTGCCGCCATCGCGGTGACCGGTAAGCCGTTCGTGTTCGCCGTCGGGGCCGACCTGTCCGGGATGGGTCAGCTCAGCGAACGGGAGTACGCCCACCGGATCGCCAAGGCGGGGCACGACGTGTTCCGACGGCTCACCGAGTCCGAGATCCCCACCTTCGCCTTCGTCAACGGCGCGGCCCTGGGAGGCGGGCTCGAACTGGCCCTGTCGTGCCACTACCGCACCGTGGCCGACAACGCGGGCGCGATCGCGTTCCCCGAGTGCTTCCTGGGCCTGTTCCCGGGCTGGGGCGGCACCCAGCTGCTGCCCAACCTGGTCGGCGCGGACCAGGCGGTGACCGTGATCCTGGAGAACTCGCTCAACCAGAACAAGATGCTCAACCCCGGTAAGGCCACCGGCATGGGCATCTTCGACATCCAGCTCGAGTCCCCCGACTTCCTGGAGGAATCGCTGCGCTGGGCCGCGCGGGTGATCAACGGGTCCAGCACCGTGCAGCGCGCCGAGATCGACCGCGGTCAGGGCTGGGACGAGGCGATCAGTCGGGCGAAGGAGATCGCGGCGAGCAAGACGCACGGCGCCTCGCCGGGTGTGAACAAGGCCGTCGAGCTGATCGAACTCGCCAGGAACAACGACCTCGACGCCGGTTACGCGGCCGAGACCGAAGCACTCGCCGACGCGCTGATGACCGACGAGCTGCGTGCCGGGCTCTACGCCTTCGACCTCACGCAGAAGCGGGCGAAGAAGCCGGCCGGAGCACCGGACAAGTCCCTGGCCAACGACGTCAACAAGGTGGGCGTCGTCGGCGCGGGGCTGATGGCCGGGCAACTGGCGCTGCTGTTCGCACGCCGCCTGGAGGTGCCGGTGGTACTCACCGACATCGACCAGGGACGCATCGACAAGGGCGTGGCCTACGTACACGGCGAGATCGACAAGCTCGGTGCGAAGGGACGGCTCTCCTCCGACGGAGTGAACCGACTCAAGGCGCTGGTCACCGGTTCGCTGGACAAGAGCGCCTTCGCCGACGCCGACTTCGTCATCGAGGCCGTGTTCGAGGAGATGTCGGTCAAGCAGCAGGTGTTCGGCGAGTTGGAGCAGCACGTCTCGCCGGAGACGGTGTTGGCCACCAACACCTCCTCGCTCTCGGTCGGCGAGATGGGGGCGAAGCTCGCCCATCCGGAACGGGTGGTGGGCTTCCACTTCTTCAACCCCGTCGCGGTACTGCCGCTGCTGGAGATCGTGCGCGGCGAGCGGACCGACGACAGCGCGTTGGCCACGGCCTTCGCGGTCGGCAAGAAGCTCAAGAAGTCCTGCGTGCTGACCGCCGACACACCCGCCTTCGTGGTCAACCGGCTGCTGACCCGTTTCCTCGGCGAGGTCATCGCCTCGGTCGACGAGGGGACCCCCTTCGAGGTGGCCGACCGGGCGCTGAACCCGCTGGGGCTGCCGATGAGTCCGATGGTGCTGCTGCAGCTGGTCGGTCCCGCGATCGCCCAGCACGTCAACGAGACCATGCACGCCGCCTACCCGGACCGGTTCGGTCTCAGCGACAACCTGCGGCGGTTCGTCGACGCGGGCAAGACGGGCGTGTGGACCACCGACGAGGCGGGCAACCAGATCGTCGACCCCGAGGTCGCCGAGCTGTGGCAGCAGGGTGACGAGCCGCTCTCCGAGGAACAGGTCCGTGACCGCGCGCTGCGCGCGTTGGCGGAAGAGGCGCGGATCATGCTGGACGAGGACGTCGTCGTCGAGGCCGCGGATCTCGACCTGTGCATGCTCCTCGGGGCGGGATGGCCGTTCTGGCTGGGCGGCATCACCCCGTACCTGGACCGCTCGGGCTACTCCGAGCTGGTCAACGGCAAGCGCTTCCACCAACCCGGAGTGGCCAGCCTGCCCAGCAGCTGAGCGATCCCTCCGGAGACTCCGACCGGGAGTCACGGAGTGACCGGCGCTCGAGGGCCGGGACGGTACCCACCGTCCCGGCCCTTTTGGTGTGGAGTGGTCCGCGACGCCCCGAGCGGGGAAGGCGTTCCGCACGGATTCCTCGGAGCCCGTGCCGATTCGCTCCCGGTGACGGCGCCCGCGTGGGTATCCTCGGAGCACAGCCGCCCCCGGAGCACGGCGAATCGCACGCACGGCGGCTCGCCGGTCGTGGCAGGATGGATCACGAACGAGGTGAGGTGATGCTCGGTGACCGCGCTTGTACAGCACGAGATCGGCCCGTTCACGATCGACGACTGGCACGCGCTGCCGGCCCGCGCCGACGGGTCGCGCCTGGAACTGCTCGAAGGGTACTGGCTGGTGACGCCACCACCGAGCGGCCCGCACCAATGGGCCGAGAAACAGCTCGTGAACTTGCTCGACAGGGCCATCGCGTCCACGCCGAACGCGCTGTACGCGGTGGGTGGCATCGGCGTGGAGCTCGGCACCGAGCGGCGGACGGCGCTGATCCCGGACTTCGTGGTGCTGGACACCGCTCCCCTCGGCGACTCGTTCGGCGCCGAGCACGTACGGCTCGCCGGGGAGATCTGGTCACCCGACAACACCGCACGGGAACAGCGCGACAAGCTGGACGCCTGCGCCGAGGCGGGCATCCCGTTCTTCTGGAGCGTGGCCCAGGACGGTCGCGGGCCGACCGAGCTGGTGACATACCGGTTGGACGGGGGACGGTACACCCCCGCCACATCGGTACGTCTGGGTGACGGACCGGTACACATCGAGGAATCACCCGCACCGCTGGAACTGGACATCGCCACCCTGCGGCTCTGAGAAATCCGCACGGCGGCTCGCCGGTGGGAAGTTCCGGGGGCGATCCCGCGGAGCTCACCGCGCGGCGGGCAGCCAAACGGTCACCGACAGCCCGCCACCCGGAACCGGACACGCCGAGACGGCGCCACCGTGCGCGCTCGCCGCTGCCCGCACGATGGACAGGCCGAGCCCCGCGCCCGTGCGCGCGGTGCGTTCCGCGCCTGCCCGGCGGAACGGTTCGAACAGCCCGTCCACCCGCTCCGAGGAGACCTCGGCCCCGGAAGAGGAAACCGTCAACGAGGTCCATTCCCCCGAAACAGCGGTGACGACGGCGATCCAGCCGCCCTCGACGTTGTAGCGCACCGCGTTCTCCAGCAGGTTCCCCGCCACCCGTTCCAGCAACGCCGGATCCCCCATCGCGAAGGCCGGAGCGGGGCTGACCTCCGTACGCAGCCCGGACGCGCACATCTGCTCCTCCATTGGCCGCAACGCGGCACGCGCCAGCTCGGTTAGATCGACCGGCTCACGACTCGGCAGCTCGGCCCCCTCGGTGCGGGCGAGCAACAACAACGATTCGACGAGTCGCTGCGATTTGGCCGTCGCATCGCGCACCACTCCGGCCATCCGGCGCAGCTCGGCCGCGTCGGCGTTCGGATCGGACAGGGTGACGTCGAGCTCGGTACGGATCACCGACAACGGCGTGCGCAGCTCGTGACTGGCATTGGCCACGAAACGGTGCTGGGATTCGAAAGCGGTTTGGAGTCGGTCCAGCATCCCGTCGAAGGTGTCGGCCAGCTCCGCGACCTCGTCCCTGGGGCCGTGCAACCCGATCCGCTCCCCCAGCGATCGTGCGGAAAGCCTCCGCGCGGTGCCGGTGACCGAGTGCAGCGGTCGCAGCACCCTGCCGCACACGGTCCACGCCGACACCGCGGCCGCCAGCACGACGGCCACGAAGGCGACACCACCGATCAGCAGCACCCGCTCCCGCGCCCGGCCGCGCAACGCCTCGGCGAGTTCACCCGCGGAGACCGGCACGCCGTCCACCCGCACCGTGGTTCCGGGAGGCATGCGCGGCACGGCGGCCACAACGTCGCCGACCAACAACCAGCCGAGCCACAACAGCAGACCGCTGACCAGGGCGACCAGCACGGTCGACAGCAGCGTCAGCCGCAGTCGCAGGCCGGGGCCGCGCCGCGCGGGGGATTCGACGGGCACGGGACGTTCCACCGAACGAGCCCGGAACAGCATCACTTCTCGCCGGCACCGGAGACTTCGGCGTCCGTGTCGGACGAGGTCCCTGAACCGGCGGAGGGCACGCGGTAACCGGAACCGACCACCGTGTCTATGACGCTCGGGTCACCGAGCTTCTTCCGCAACGTCATAACGGTCACTCGCACGGTGGTGGTGAACGGATCGGCGTACTCGTCCCACACCCGTTCCAGCAGTTCCTCGGAACTGACCACGGCGCCCCGCGCGGACAGCAGCACCTGCAGCACCCCGAACTCCTTGCGGGTCAGATCCACCTCGCCACCGCTCCTGCTGACCCGCATCCTGGCGGAGTCCAGCTCGAGATCGTGCGCGGTCAGCAACGGTGGTGTGGCGGGTGTGGAACGTCTACCCAGCGCACGAACCCTGGCCACGAGCTCGTCGAACGCGAACGGCTTCGCGAGGTAGTCGTCGGCACCGAGCGAGAGCCCCTCGACGCGGTCGGCCACCGTACCGCTCGCGGTGAGCATCAGGACCCTGGTGAGCTCCTCGGACGCGACCAGCTCGGCGCACAACCGGTCACCGGACAACGAGGGCAGATCACGATCCAGCACCACCACGTCGTAGCGAGTGACCGCGACCTTCTCCTGAGCATCGAGACCGTCGTAGGTCACGTCCACGGCAAGCCCTTCCCGTCTCAGCCCACGCGCGATCGCGTCGGCGAGCGGCTGTTCGTCCTCCACCACAAGGATCCGCACGCGTTCACCGTGCCACAGCACGGCCGTCCCGGACGATCAGGGAGCGCGGGATCACTCGGCTCGCGGTGTGTCCAGATCGGTGGTGATACCGGTCTCCTCCTCGTCCAACTGCCCTTCGAGCCGGTCGGCCACCCACTCGGTGATCCTGCGGGCCACGTCCTGCTCGGTGAGCCCGAGTTCGGCGAGCACCTCCCCGCGCGAGGCATGTTCCAGAAAACGATTCGGAATCGCGAGATCCCGCAGCGGAACGTCGATGTCCGCGTCACGCATGGCGGCCGCCAACGACCACCCGAAACCACCGTGCCGACCGCAGTCCTCGAGCGTGACGACGAGACGGTGACACCGGGCCATGTCGAGCACGGCACCCGGAACGGGAACCACCCAGCGCGGATCCACCACGGTCACGCCGATCCCCTGCGCGGCGAGTCGCTCGGCGGCGGCGACCGCGAGCTCGCCGAACGCGCCGACCGCGCTCAACAGCACGTCCCGTTCCTCGTTTTCGGCGGGGCGGCGCAGCACGTCGACGCCGTCGACCCGCTCGAGCGCGGGCACCTCGTCGATGACCGTTCCCTTCGAGAACCGCACCACGGTGGGGCCGTCCTCCACCGCGACCGCTTCCCGCAGCTCCTCACGCAGCGTCGCCGCATCGCGCGGGGCGGCGACCCGAATCCCGGGGATCATCCCCAGGACGGACAGGTCCCACATGCCGTTGTGGCTCGGCCCGTCGTCACCGGTGACGCCGGAACGGTCCAGGGTCACCGTCACCGGCTGCCGGTGCAGCGCCACATCCATGAGCAACTGGTCGAACGCGCGGTTGAGAAACGTCGAGTACACCGCGAACACCGGGTGCAACCCGCCCATCGCCATACCCGCGGCCGAGGTCATGGCATGCTGCTCGGCGATACCCACGTCCACGCAGCGATCGGGGTAGTTCCGGGCGAACTTGTCCAGACCGGTGGGGCCCAGCATGGCACCGGTGATCGCGACGATGTCGTCGCGTTCCCCACCGATACGGACGAGCTCGTCCGAGAACACGTTGGTCCAGCTGGTCGCGGTGGGACCGGTGGGGGCGCCCGTGGCCGGGTCCATCACCTTGACCTGATGCATCTGGTCGGCCTCGTGGTTCTCGGCGGGCGCGAAGCCGTTGCCCTTCTGAGTGACAGCGTGCACGATCACCGGGCCACCGAACGTCTTGGCCATCCCCAGCGCGTAGTCCAGTGCCTTGAGGTCGTGCCCGTCCACCGGCCCCAAGTACTTGATCCCGAGATCGGAGAACATCACCTGTGGGCTCAGCGCGTCCTTGATACCCCGCTTGGCCGCGTGCAGGCCGGTGTAGAGCGGCCGCCCCACCACCGGAAGACTGCGCACGGTACGACGACCGTTCTCCAACGCCCGCTCGTAGCCGGGACGCAACCGCAGCGAGGCCAGGTGCTCGGCCAGGCCACCGATCGTGGGTGCGTAGGAACGCCCGTTGTCGTTGACCACGATCACCAGCGGGCGTTCCTGGTCGGCCGCGATGTTGTTGAGGGCCTCCCAGCACATGCCTCCGGTCAGTGCCCCGTCGCCGACCACGGCGACGACGTGGCGACCGGAGTCGCTCAGCTGGATCGCCCGCGCCAGGCCGTCGGCGTAGGACAACGAGGTGGAGGCGTGGCTGTTCTCCACCAGGTCGTGCTCACTCTCGGCCCTCGAGGGGTAACCGGACAGCCCGTCGCGTTTTCGCAGCCGGTCGAAACCCCGCTGCCTGCCGGTGAGCATCTTGTGCACGTAGGACTGGTGCCCCGTGTCAAACACGATGGGGTCGCGCGGTGAGTCGAACGCACGGTGCAACGCCAGGGTCAGCTCGACCGCACCGAGATTCGGACCGAGATGACCACCGGTACGCGACACCTTCTCGATCAAGAAGGATCTGATCTCGGCGGCGAGCTCGACCAACTCACCGTGCTCCAGGCGCTGGACATCGGCCGGACCGTGCACGGACTCCAGCAGCGTCACCGCTCCACCTCGCTCGTCGTGACCGACTACAGGTCTCGGGGCACGGACACGGCTCCGGTTCGCGGAGCGGCCCGCTGCCCACAGCACGCGGCTCCCATCACGGGAACCGCGCTTCGAACTCTCACTTCGCACATCACGTGCCTGCCGTGATGTATTACATCGTCACGTGTTTCGGGATCATGCACTACGGGGTCATGTAATACAGGGTCACCACGTGACTTCGCCAGTCTACGGAGCCACGAACGACGTGATTCCACAAGGCGTAGCGACGCGCTGACTCACGAGTTCCGTTCAGTATCCTCCAACAGAGCGATGCATTCCACGTGCTGCGTCATCGGAAAGGCGTCGAAGGACTCCAACCGGCTCAACCGGTAACCCCGCTCCCGGAAGAGCCCGATGTCGCGTGCCAGAGAGGCGGGATCGCAGGCGACGTGGACGACCCGGCTCGGCCGTGCACGGCTGATCGCGTCCACCACCTCGCTGCCCGCCCCCTTGCGCGGCGGATCGAGCACCACCACGTGGGGAGCGGGAACGGTCGGCTCGGTCACCACGCGTTCCACACGGCCGGATCGCACCCGAACCTGCGGCAGATCGGCCAAGTTGGCCTCGGCGTCGCGTACCGCCGACTCACCGGACTCGACGAGCAGTACGTCACCGCTCGGTCCGGCCTGCTGCCCGAGCACGGCCGCGAACAGTCCGACACCGCCGTAGAGGTCCCATGCCCGGCCACCGGAAGGGACATCGGCCATCCGGGCGACGACTTCGGCGAACCGATCGGCGGCCTCGGGGTGCACCTGCCAGAAGCCCTCCGAACGGACGCCCCACTCCCGCCCCACCGCGGTCTCGTGAGCGATCCCCGTTCCCCGTACCTTCCGGGCGGACCGGGTGGGACGGCCACCGCCACGACCGGAGCGCCGGGGCCGAACCGAGTGCTCGGTGACGTGCACCTCTCCCGAACCGTCCCGGGTGACGGCCACCTCGGCCCCTGGCGTCCAGGAACGGGAAGCGACCTCGTCGAGCGCGCCCTCCATCGTGATCGGGCAGTCCCGAACCGGTATCACGCGGTGACTGCGGTGTGCCCGAAAACCGACCGCGCCGTCGTCGTCCACCGCCAACCGGACACGGCTGCGCCAGCGCAGCGGACCACCGGGCAGCGGCGACACCTCGACCGGGTACTCGACCCCCGCCAGTCTGGTGAGTTGCTCGGCCACCACGGCGGCCTTCAGCTCCCGCTGGACGGCCGGGTCGACGTGCTGCCAGTCGCAGCCACCGCAACGATCGGTCCCGCGTGCGATGTCGGCCAGCGGGCAGGACGGTTCCACCCTGCCGGCAGCGGCTTCGACCACCGCCACGGCATCGGCGCGGCAGAACCCACCGCCACGGTCCTCGGTCACCAGTGCGTCCACGGTCTCTCCGGGCAGGGTGTGCCGCACGAACACGACCCGCCCCTCGTACCGGGCGACACAGTGCCCGCCGTGGGCCACCGCACCGACCTCGAGACGAAGCCGTCGCCCCGTCCAGTCCGGTTTGTCATTCACCAGGTCTCACGGCTCCAATCAAAGGTGGCTTCCGGCGGACGACCGGCACGGAAACCGATGCGGCGACAATAGCGACGGTTTCCCGTGAAGCGCGGCGCGTGGGGTCGGGAACACCGGGCAGTGCACACCGGTCGGTAGCACCGCCCCGGCACGGACGTGCGTCGGGAGGATCAACGCTGCCCGTTGCCCCTGTTCCCGCTGCTGCGCTCCCCGTTGCCCTTGTTCCCGTTTCCGGCTCCCCAGCGCACCGAACGGCGGGGCGTGGGCGCGCGCAGATCGACCCTGGTGGAGGACTCCAGCTGCCACGGAACACTGGTGACCATCACACCCGGCTCGAACAACAACCTGCTCTTGAGGCGAAGCGCACTCTGATTGTGCAGCAACTGCTCCCACCAACGTCCGACCACGTACTCCGGGATGAAAACGGTCACCACATCACGCGGACCGTCCCGCCGGATGCGCTTCACATAGTCCACGATCGGTCGAGTGATCTCACGATAAGGGGATTCGAGCACCTTGAGCGGGACCGTGATGTCACGTTCCTCCCAAGCCGCCACCAGCTTCCTGGTGTCCGAGTCGTCGACGTTGACCGTGATCGCCTCCAGCTCGTCGGGCCGGGTGGCGCGTGCGTAGGCCAGTGCCCGCATGCTCGGCAGGTGCAACTGCGAAACCAGCACCAGACCGTAGTTTCGGGAGGGCAGTACCGTCGGCCCGTCGGTGCGGCTCAGCTCCGCACTGACCCGATCGTAGTGCTTGCGGATACCACGCATCAGCAGGTAGCCCGCGACCATCGCGGCGATCGCGATCCAGGCACCGTGCAGGAACTTCGTGATCAGCACGATGACGAGGACCGTGGCGGTCATCGCGAGCCCGATCGAGTTGATCACGCGAGCCCTGCGCATGCTGGCCCGGGCGGAGGGGTCCTCCTCGGTACGTAACCGCCGGTTCCAGTGTCTGATCATGCCGCTCTGACTCAGCACGAACGAGACGAACACACCGACGATGTAGAGCTGGATCAGCTTGGTCACCTCGGCCTCGAACACGAGGACCAGCACGGTGGCGAACCCGGCCAGGAACAGGATGCCGTTGGAGAAGGCGAGTCTGTCGCCCCGAGTGTGCAGCTGCCGCGGCAGGTACCGGTCCTGCGCCAGGACGGAGCCCAGCAACGGGAAACCGTTGAAGGCGGTGTTGGCAGCCAGCACCAGGATCAGCCCCGTGCAGAAGATCAGGTAGTACACGGCGGGTGTGAACCCGCCGAACACCGCGTGAGCCAGCTGCGCGATCAGCGTCTTCTGCTCGTAGCCCTCCGGCACCCCGATGAGCTGGTGCCGCGGGTCCTCCGCGATGACCACACCGGTGATGCGAGCCAGCATGAGCAGCCCCATGAACATGGTCACGGCGATCAGACCCATCCACAACAGAGTCGTGGCGGCATTGCGCGGTTTGGGCTTGCGGAAGGCGGGAACACCGTTGCTGATGGCCTCCACGCCGGTCAACGCGGCGCTGCCGGAGGAGAAGGCGCGCAGCACGAGGAAGACGAAACCGAGTCCGGCGATCTGGGAGGGCTCCTGGGCCAGTTCGAAGCCCGCGCTCTCGGCCCGCAACTCGTCACCGCGCACGTAGGCGCGGTAGAGCCCGACACCGATCATTCCCAGGATACCCAGCACGAACGCGTAGGTGGGCACGGCGAACGTGGTGCCGGACTCGCGGGCGCCCCGCAGGTTCACTGCCGTGAGCAGGGCGATGGCGCCCACCGCGAAGGCGACCTTGTGCGTGGCCACGAACGGCACGACCGAGCCTATGTTGGCGGCGGCCGAGGAGATGGAGACGGCGACGGTGAGCACGTAGTCGACCAGCAGCGCGCTGGCGACCACGAGCCCCCAGCGGCGACCGTGGTTGGTGGTGGCTACCTCGTAGTCACCACCCCCCGAGGTGTAGGCGCGGACGTTCTGGCGGTAGGAGGCCACCACCACCAGCATCACCGCGACGACGACGAGGCCGATCCACGGGCTGATCGCGTACGCCGATATACCGGCCACGGACAGCGTGAGCAGGATCTCCTGCGGCGCGTAGGCCACGCTGGACATCGGGTCCGACGCGAACACCGGTAGGGCGATGCGTTTGGGCAGCAGCGTGTGCGACAACCGGTCACTGCGGAACGGTCGGCCCACCAGCAGACGCTTGGTCACGGTCGCGAGCTTGGACACGGCCAAGAGCGTAGGAGGCCGCCCGCGACCCGCTCCCGCGGGATCGCGTGCCCGAACCGCATCCCGCACCGGGACGGGTCGTCGCGGCACCCGCCGATGGTCCCCCGACAACGGCGGCGTTACCGGGATCTCCGGGCCGAAACCGGTGACCGCGAACTCGTTGCGCACGGGAAACCGAACACCGGGTTCGCGATGGGCCCCCTGGATGAGCTACCCCTGCCTCACTCGATACGGTGCACCGGCCCGCGTCGACTCAGCGCGTAGTGTCGATCCGCTCCGTCGTCCTCACCGGATCGGGCCGTTTCGAGACACGGAGACTCGGCACAGCGACGGGTACTGTCAGAGCTGTGGGAAGGGTCACGGATCCCGACACAGTGGGTCCGGCAACCAGCCGAGAGCGAGGAAACCGGTCGTGCATGTCGTGATCATGGGCTGTGGCCGAGTGGGGGCTTCCCTCGCGGCCGCACTGCAACGGCTCGATCACACCGTGGCAGTCGTGGACAAGAACGGTGAGTCCTTCCACCGGTTGAGCAAGCAGTTCCACGGCCAGTGTGTGACCGGGAACGGTTTCGACCGGGACGTACTGATCGAAGCCGGGATAGAACGGGCGGGCTCCTTCGCCGCCGTGTCCAACGGGGACAACTCCAACATCGTCTCGGCACGGGTGGCCCGGGAGACCTTCGGGGTGGATCACGTGGTGGCACGGATCTACGACCCGAAACGGGCCGAGGTCTACCAGCGGTTGGGGATTCCGACGGTGGCCACGGTGCCGTGGACCACCGACCGGTTCCTGCGGATGCTGCTCCCGGAGGGGGTGGCGACGGATTGGCGGGATCCGTCCGGGAGCGTGGCCGTGCTGCGCCTGCCGTTGCACGAGAGCTGGGTGGGCAGGCGCACCCGTGACCTGGAAACCGCGACCGGATGCCGGGTCGCGTTCATCATGCGGTTCGGCAACGGTGTGCTGCCGAAGTCGGACACGGTGGTGCAGGCCGACGACACCGTCTACGTGGCGGCCCTGTCGGGAACGATCACCGAGATAACCGCGACGGCGCAGCGCCCACCCGAGGAGACCCAGTGATGCGCATTGCCATAGCCGGAGCAGGCGCGGTCGGGCAGTCCATAGCCGGCGAACTCCTCGACGGCGGGCACCAGGTCATGCTCATCGAGCGCTCGGCGCAGAACTACCAGCCCAGGGCCATTCCGGGAGCCCAGTGGGTGCACGCGGACGCCTGCGAGCTCTCCTCGCTGGAGGAGACCGGCATCGAGACCTGCGACGTGGTGATAGCGGCCACCGGTGACGACAAGGTCAACCTGGTGGTCTCGCTGCTGACCAAGACGGAGTTCGCGGTCAGGCGAGTCGCGGCACGGGTGAACGATCCGCACAACGAGTGGTTGTTCAACGAGGCGTGGGGAGTCGATGTGGCGGTGTCTACCCCACGCATGCTGGCCGCGATGGTGGAGGAAGCGGTCAGTGTCGGTGACATCGTCCGACTCATGACACTGCGTCAGGGCCAGGCCAACCTGGTGGAGATGACCCTGCCCGAAGGGGCTCCGCTGGCGGGCCGCAGGGTCCGTGACCTGACGCTTCCGGCGGACGCCGCACTGGTCACGATCCTTCGCGGTGGGCGGGTCATCGTTCCGCAGCCCGACGACCCGCTGGAGGTGGGTGACGAGATGCTCTTCGTCGCCTCGGGCGACGTGGAACGGCGGATCAGCGAACTGGTGCACGACCCGCCGGGCCTGGACTGAGGTGTACCGGCCGCGAGCGGGACACTCCCGTATCGATCGGATTTCCGAGCGGAACGGTTCACGGGAGCGGTCCCCGGAACGGCCGGGAGGAAAACGCGGCGGGGCCGCCCTCCCGGCAGCCGGAGTCATCCCATTTCGTGCCGGGGACGCGCCGGAGTCACCTCACCGGTACCGGCACCACCGTCGGAGCCCCCGGAATCGGCTTCGCGCGCCTGTTCGGCGACCTTGCCCGCGCGTCGAATGGCCCAAACCGTCACCAGCAGTGCCAGCGCGGTGAGCGGATAACCCATGGCGATACGCGCCACGGCCAGCCAGCCCGTCTCGTCAGCGGCGTAAAGCCACTGCTGCACCACGAACTTGGCGACGAAAACGATCGTCCAGGCAAGCGTCGCCAGATCGTAACCGGTCAAGGCCTTTCGCTGCTCTCGCCACCGGAACCCGTGCCCGTTGAGCACGGACCAGGCGACGCCGATCAACGGCCAGCGCACGAGCATCGAAACGAGGAAGACGCCACCGTAGATCAGGCTGGTCCAGATCCCGAGCAGAAAGAACCCCTTGGCATCCCCCGTGCGGTAGGCGATGAAGGAACAAATCGCCACCCCGAGCACACCCGAGACAGCCGGTTGCAGGGGTTCCCTGCGGATGATCCGCACCAGGGCGAGCACGAGGGAGCTCGCGATGGCGATCCAAATGGCCGGAACCATCCCGACCAGCGAGTTGACGACGACGAACACGACGATGGGAACGGCGGAATAGGCGAGACCGCTGACACCGCCCATCTGCTGCAGCAGTGTCTGCTCGGCCCCGTCGCTCCCCTCGGCGGGGGCACGCATCCCGAACGGCGCCTTGGGCGAACCGGCGGACCCGTCGGACCCGCCGTCGGACGCCTCGTCGTAACTCCGGACGGGGTCGGCCCCGTCCGGAGTGGATGAACTGGATTCAGTCATGCGGTGTTCTGCAACTCGTAGTAGGGATTGTAAAGAACCTTGTGACCATCACGATCGGCAATCCGACCGCGGGCCTTTATAGTTCTGCCGGGTTCGATACCGGTGATCTGACGCCTGCCGAGCCAAACCAATGTCACCCCGTCGGTGCCGTCGTACAGCTCGGCTTCCAACGTGGGGACCGAAGCCTTGGGCGCCATACCGACGCAGCGGACTCGGCCCAGCACCTCCGCTTGTTCACCGCACTTGCAGTCGCACGCCCGCCTGGCTCCGCTCGCCCGCGACCTCTCGGAGAGGTCGTCGGCGTCGAGTTCGGCGACGTCGCTGGTGAGGCGACGTACGAGGCGGCGGAGGTAGCCGTCTCCGGTGTTGCTCATCTCGCGCTCCTGTGCGCAGTGGGCCAGTGTGCCCGCGCGGGTTCTCACCCGTGCGAGTTCAGCCTAGTCTCGTAGTCCAGCCTCATGGGGGTAACGACGGTTCGAGCGAACGACTTCCGGCTTCGAACCACAGCCGGAGTACGAGCGTTCTCAGGCTCCCGCCTGCTCCTGCTGCTGCTGAATGTGCTGTGCGATCTCCTCGGGAAGCTCGATCGGCAACGGGGTGCGGACCGGCATGGGATCCGAACCGCGATCGACGACCGTCTCGTCGATGACCGCGTACAGTAGCTTCGTGCACGCCTCGAGGTCCTCGGACGGGCTGGCCGCCACACCGCGCAGCAACCAACGAGGCCCGTCCACGCCGACGAACCGCAACGAGGTCCTGTCCGTGTCGGCCACGAGTTCGGTGTCCCAGATTCCCCGCTCGTGACGCACGTCGGCCCCGTCGGAACGCAACTGCTCGATCAGTTCCTGGCGCACCTCCTGCCAGAGGTCACCGGTTCGCGGAGCGGCGAACGCGCTGACGGTGAGCCGCCCGGAGGGAGTGAGCAGGTGCACGGCCCGCACCGGCCCCTCGGGATCGACCTCCACCTGCAACTGGCTGTTCTCCGGCACGGGCAACCGCACCGATCCGAGATCGAGCCGTTCGACCTCGTCGTGCGGAGCCTCGTGCTTGTCATAGGGTCCGCCGTCGGGCGCGGAATCCGCCCCGTCGTGATAGTCCTCGCTGACGTCGGAACCATCCGCGTCATTCTCGCGTCCGTCGCGACGGCGCCATCCGAACATCCCGTCAGACCTCCGTACTACCGGTCGTATTGCCTGTGTCGCCAACCTCGGCCGAACCCGTCAACGCACTGTGACCTCCGGTCGAACCATAACCGTCGGAACCGCGTACCGACTCCGGCAGTTGGACGACCTCCTCGAAAACGGCGTGTTCGACACGCTGCACCACCAACTGGGCTATTCGGTCCCCGCGCCGCAGTACGATCTCCCGGTCCGGATCATGATTGATCAAGCACACTTTGATCTCACCCCGGTAGCCCGCGTCAACGGTTCCCGGGGCGTTGACCACGCTGAGCCCCGACCGGGCGGCCATCCCGGAACGCGGGTGCACGAAACCGGCGAACCCCTCCGGGAGAGCTATGGCGATCCCGGTGCCGACCACAGCACGACGCCCGGGATGGAGCACCAGGTCCTCCGCTGTGACGAGATCCGCACCGGCATCACCGGTCCGGGCGTAGGACGGGGGTTGTATTTCGGGATCGACACGAGTAAGCAGGACCTTCACGCTTGGCACGGGGCGCAAGACTACCCTGAGGACGTGTCGGATAGTTCAGAAGCGGCCCCCGAAAGCGGTCCCACAACCGGGTTGAATGACACGACCGGAGAAATCCGCTATCGGGAACGGCTGCACGTCTCCTGGTGGAGTTGGCCGTTGCCACTCGTAGCGGCCGCTCTGCTGGCCGCCGAGGTGCACATGGGGTATCCGGGCATTCGGGCGTGGCTGCCCTACGCGGTGCTGTTGCCGTTGTCGATAGCCCTGCCGGTCTGGCTGAGTCGAACGCGCCTCGTGGTCACCGAGCGGGAACTACGGGCGGGCAACGCGCGGCTACCGCTGCGATTCGTCTCCGACGTCGAGGTGATCCCACGGGAACGGAAACGACGAGCGCTCGGCCCGGAACTGGATCCGGCGGCTTTCATGATGCACAGCCCTTGGGCACCAACCGCCGCACGAATCTGGTTGGACGATCCCGACGACCCGACCCCCTACTGGGTGATCAGCACGCGGCACCCGGAACGACTGGCCGAGGTGCTGCGGCGTGGCGAACGGCAGTCCGGCGGAGAGCTACGAGAGGAATAGCCCGGGGACACGTGCTCGGAGTACGCGCACCGCATCCGGACAGCCCGTGGCGATGGTGGATCGGCTCGGTGCCGAACGGTCCGGTGAGAAGTGCGCCAAGATGAGAGCGGCGCGTCCGCCGCGGCACGCGTCGAACGTGAACAGCGGACTGGACGTGCGATTCATCACATCCAGCCCGCCATCGGGTCCTCGACCCACGCGTTTCAGGCCGCGCAGTCGCGGCAGACGTATTTCCCGTTCCGCTCCCCCGCCAGTCGATTGCGGTGGTGCACTAGGAAACAGCTGGAGCAGGTGAACTCGTCGGCCTGCTTCGGGAGCACCTTGACGGTCATCTCCTCACCGGAGAGGTCAGCACCCGGAAGCTCGAAGTTGTCCGCGATCTCACCCTCGTCCGTGTCCACGGACCCGGACTGAGCATCGTTGCGTTTGGCCTTGAGCTCTTCCAGCGAGTCCTCGGGAAGATCCTCGGACTCGTTGCGCCGCGGAGCGTCGTAGTCGGTGGCCATCTCGTTTCACCCCTGCATTTGTGGAGATTTGCAATGGTGTGCCGCTGGTCAACGTTCCAGGGCTCCAATTTGTGCCCGCACGCGAGAGTGGCGGAGGTCTCCGTTTGTCCTGCGCTCCAAGTTCCCCCGAAACGAGCGACCGACCTCAACCTCACAGCGTGGAGCGCGGGAAGGGTAGCTCATCCCGGAGCGTGATACGCACCGGGTCACCCATAGGTGTGGTATGTGCTTCACCCCGCCGCCGGTGAATCCTGTGACCCGGGCAACGACATGGCAGGGTGGACACGGTCGAACGGGCACGAAGAACGACATCGGTCGGCCGCGGAGACGGTGGGGGCGCTCCACCGTTGTCACGATCTGTCCCAGCGACGTAACGGCACACCTGGCAACGACGAAGACACACCGGGCAACAACTTCGACACGACTGTCCGCACGAGGCCGCGTAGTCGCGTATCAACACCTAAGCTGATTGGGGCGGACAGTCGATTCGGCATGAAACCGTTTCGATCTAACTCACCGGGACGAATGACGGCTCGATCAGGGGAGGGTGGCAGAACGTGTCCACCGCGAGCACAGGAAAAGGGCTGCGGGGTCCGCGGTATCGGCGCCGGCGTCCATTGCCCGCGTTGATCCTGCTCGCCGTACTCGCCCTGTTGTCGGGTTTCGTCTGGACCAGGGTGTTCGAATCGACCGAGTCGGTGGAAATGGCGACTCGCTGCAACTTGCCGGAAGCCGAAGCCGGCGCCTCGGCGACGAAGCCCGGCGAACCTCCCACGAAGACGCCGGCGGGCACGATGCTGTCCCGCGAAGCGTTGGACGAGACCACGCCGAGCCCCCCGCAGGACGTCTCGGTGCACGTGTTCAACGCCAACGGTGAGGCCAATCAGGCCACTCTGGTCACCGAGGAGCTGAACAATCTCGGATTCGCCAAGGGGGGCGACCCGGCCAACGATCCGGTCTACACGGATCTGAACCTGAAATGCCACGGCCAGATACGCTACGGCCGTGCGGGTGCCGGAGCCGCCCGCACGCTGAGCCTGATCGCCCCCTGCGCGCAGTTGGTCCGTGACCAACGCCCCGGCGCGACGGTGGATCTGGCGCTGGGATCGGAGTTCGACAGGGTGCGCGCCACCCAGCAGGCACACCAGGTACTGCAACAACTCAAGAACTGGGCCAAGGAGAACCGCCGGAGCGGAGCCGACCAGCAGCGGGTGGGCCAACCGAACGTCTCCGAGGAACTGCTCGACGCCGCCCGTGACGTGCACTGCTAACCGTTGCCCTTCCCCGGGCCCCACACGGGACCGGGGGTGTTCCCGGTCCCGTATCGACCGCGACGCGGGTACGGCGTCGGACTCGGTTCACGCCCGAGCTCCGGGCGAGTGGCGCGGCACGCGAAGTTCTCAGATATCGGCGGCCCCGTGCTCGAACAACTTGCCGGTGAGCCCGTCGACGATCCCGGGCGCAGCGCAGACGATGGCCTCGTCCCCCAGACCGTCGGTGGTTCCCGTGGCGGGCAGTCGTAGCCGCGCGCCCGCCTCTGCGGCTATCAGCGAGCCGGCGGCCCAGTCCCATCGCGACAGGCCGTGTTCGTAGTAACCGTCCAGCCATCCGGCGGCAACAGCACACAGTTCGAGGGAAGCCGCACCACCGCGCCTGATGTCGCGTATCTCACCGGCCAGCTCCAACAACAGCGAAGCCTGTCGGACACGACGTTGCCGGAGATAACTGAATCCGGTACCGAGCAACGCCAGGTCGAGGCGATGCGAATCGGCGACCCGGAGGGGCTCACCGTCGAGATCGGCACCGTGGCCCACCGCGGCGCTCCAGACACGCCCCGACGGGGGTTCCACCACGGCGCCCGCCAACGAGACGCCGTCCAGCTGCGCGGCGATCGAAACGGCGTACGCGGGATAGCCGTAGAGATAGTTGACGGTTCCGTCGATGGGATCGACCACCCAACGCAGCCCCGCCTGTTCGGCCTCACCCCCCTCCTCCTCGCCGAGTACCGACTCGCCCGGCCGGAGTTCGGCGAGTCGCCGCCTGATCAGCTTCTCGACCGCCCGGTCCGCGGCCGTCACCACGTCCGTCTCGGTACTCTTCGTGTCCACCGCACCCGTGGTGACGATCTCGTTCCGCATGGTCATCGCCAGGTCGGCGGCCTCCCGCGCGACGAGCACCGAAGTGTCCCGCAGCCCCACGGCGTCATACTGATGTGTCAAACCCACGTTCACATCGCAACACAGCGCGGTTAAAGTCTGCACACCTCGTCCTGAATCGAATAGGAAGGATCAGGCATGGGCACTGCCCGCGGATTCGGCATTGACATCGGCGGCTCCGGCATCAAGGGATGCCCGGTCGATGTCGAGGGTGGAGTCCTGGCCGACGAACGGCTGCGCATCTCGACTCCCCACCCCTCCACCCCGGAAGCCGTGGCCGATGTGGTCGCCGAGATCGTCGGCAAGTTCGGCTGGGACGGCCCGGTGGGCATCACACTACCGTGCGTGATCAAGAACGGCACGGCGTTGACGGCCGCCAACATCGACGAAGACTGGATCGATACAGACGCTCAGGGGCTGTTCGCCAAGCGGCTCGGGCGAGCTCGTGAGCAAATCGTAATGCTCAACGACGCCGACGCCGCGGGGCTGGCCGAGATGCGCTTCGGCGCCGGAGTGGAACGCGAATCCGGTCTCGTAGTCGTCCTCACGTTCGGCACCGGCATAGGCAGCTCGGCGTTCCTGGACGGGCGTCTGCTGCCCAACACCGAACTCGGGCACATCGAGGTCGCCGGGAAGGACGCCGAGGCGGAGGCAGCGGCCTCGGTCAAGGACAACCTCGGACTCAGCTACGAGGAGTGGGCTCCCAGGGTGAGCAGGTACATCCAGGGTCTGGAGAAGTTCCTGTGGCCGGATCTGATCATCGCGGGGGGCGGTGTCAGCAAGAAGTCGCACAAGTGGCTGCCGCTGCTGCAGAACCGAACTCCGATCGTGGCGGCGTCGCTGAAGAACGACGCGGGTATAGTCGGTGCGGCATCAGCCGCCGCGCGACGCGCGTAGCATCCGGCTACGGTGCGAAGACAACCGCACCGCGACTTCCCGAGCCGTGCACCGGGCGTTCCCGCGACGGGAGCGTGCGGCGCGGGCCCGGGGGTTGGTGCGCCGAACGGGGAATGTGGCTTCCGAGCGCGACGAACTCGGGGCATCGGAGACCCGTGCACACGACACGGTGTTCTGATCAGCCTTGCAGCGGAACCACACTCACCTGACGCAGTTACAATGGAACACGTCCCACCGAATTCACGGCCTTCCGGCACGCCTCGTAGGGCTCGAACGGTGGGTTGTCCCCGACCCCTGGCGGCCGAGGTTTCGCGCCCCCGGCCAGCCCTGACAGACCGTCGCGAAAGGGCGTACGTGGCAGCCGCAGAAACCGCAACCCGACGCTCCGGCTCCGCTGCAGCATCAGGCGGGGCCCGGTCCGAGCCCAACAAGACGAAGACCGCTTCGAACGCGGACACGGCTCCCGAGGCCGAGACCGACGAAGCACCGAAATCCTCGTCCACCGGCAAGAAGAGCTCCAAGGGATCGACCACGACAAAGTCGAGCGGAACCAAGTCCAGCGGAACCAAGTCGAGCGGGACGAAATCGACCGGCCGCAAGAGCACTTCCAAGTCGTCGGCGAAGTCGACGACGAAGAAGACGGCCAAGTCGGCCGGTGACGACACCGCGTCCCAGTCGACGGGCGAGTCGACTCCGGATCAGGCCAACGGCGAGAACCTGGAGATCGACGAACCGATCGAGACCGACCTGAGTTCGGCCAACATCGGAGACGGCGAGCTCGACGACATCGAGGTCGACATCCCCGAGGAGCCGGAGGTCGTCGAGGACGAGGAAGGCAAGACCGACCCGGACTTCGTCTGGGACGAGGAGGAGTCCGAAGCTCTCCGGCAGGCCCGCAAGGATGCCGAGCTGACAGCTTCGGCCGACTCAGTGCGTGCCTATCTCAAGCAGATCGGCAAGGTCGCGCTGCTCAACGCGGAGGAAGAGGTCGAACTCGCCAAGCGGATCGAGGCGGGCCTCTACGCCGCCGAGCGACTGCGGCAGGCGGAGGAAGCGGGCGAGATGCCCCCCTTGCAGCTGCGGCGGGACCTGCGCTGGATCGTGCGCGACGGTGAGCGTGCGAAGAGCCACCTGCTGGAGGCCAACCTGCGGTTGGTGGTGAGCCTGGCCAAGCGCTACACCGGGCGGGGAATGGCCTTTCTGGACCTGATCCAGGAGGGAAACCTGGGCCTGATCCGTGCGGTCGAGAAGTTCGACTACACCAAGGGCTACAAGTTCTCCACCTACGCCACCTGGTGGATCCGACAGGCGATCACACGCGCCATGGCGGACCAGGCCCGCACGATCCGTATTCCGGTCCACATGGTCGAGGTCATCAACAAACTCGGCCGTATCCAGCGTGAACTGCTGCAGGATCTGGGGCGCGAGCCCACTCCGGAAGAGCTCGCCAAGGAGATGGACATCTCCCCCGAGAAGGTACTGGAGATCCAGCAGTACGCCAGGGAACCCATCTCGCTCGACCAGACCATCGGTGACGAGGGCGACAGCCAGCTCGGTGACTTCATCGAGGACTCCGAAGCCGTGGTGGCCGTGGACGCGGTCTCGTTCACCCTGTTGCAGGACCAGCTGCAGTCGGTGCTGCAAACGCTCTCGGAACGGGAGGCCGGCGTGGTCCGCCTCCGGTTCGGACTCACCGACGGACAGCCACGCACGCTGGACGAGATCGGACAGGTTTACGGCGTCACCAGGGAACGCATTCGCCAGATCGAGTCCAAGACGATGTCGAAACTCCGGCATCCCTCGCGGTCCCAGGTGCTGCGCGACTACCTGGACTGAGTGATCCGTTACGGGCCCGTGCCCGCTCGGGGTTCTCCCGGGTGGGGCGGTTCCCGCCAGGCGTGGCGGGGCACTTCGTGGGAACCACATCGTGTGCCCCGCTGCCCGGCAGTACTTCCGGTTCACGGTCCTCCGGCCGGGGCCGGCCAATGGGATCGTGCGGCCGGGTGAACGTGTTCCAACACCCGAAATCGCACTAACTCCGGCAGCCCCGGAACCGCGCCCGCCCCGAACGGGGGCCGGGCGCTTTTTCGTGTCGGCTCCGAACCCGCCCGAAGCGAAGTCCCACCGCTCGCCCCTGGGTGACGGACGGCGGGGCGCCACTCTCGCCGCGGCCACACCGCGGCCACGAGGCCGGGAGCCTGATCGTGAATGGCCTCGGCCGGGTCGTTCGGTCCGTCCACCCGTTCCGGAGAGGACCCCGAGCGATACACCCCTCGCCAAAAGTGATCTGGACCATATTTTTCGTGCCGCAGGTCGGGAACAGGGCGACTCCGTCCGTTCGCCCACAGCGGAACCCTTGGCGTCGCAACAAGCGAAAATGTGCTGAAAAACATACTGAAGAGCTATTGCTTTTTGATTCACATCACAGATCGTGATCGACCAACAGTATTGTTTTCGCTGGTCAGAAGGCCAATAACAGGCAGGGCTACAGTGTGCTCCCCCTCACTCCGCCATTCGGGCATTTCCGGGTGACGCAAGTCGCTGATCGAGGTTGGAACAGTGACGCGAGCCCAAGTGTCTGTAAGAGTGGAACTTGCGACACCGGCCCCGTCGCCAGCGGGCTACCGGTGGTTGCAGCAGGATCGAGGCGTCGGGTACCCCCGACGCCGGGACGGAGGGAGATTCCGATGCCTGACACACTCACCCGCCCCGAGTTGACCGCCGCCGACCGCTGTGACCGCTGCGGGGCCGCCGCAAAGCTCAGGGCAGTTCTCCAGTCCGGCGGAGAACTGCTGTTCTGCGGACACCACGCCCGTGAGTTCAAGTCGGGACTCAGCGAGATCGAGGCGGATCTGCAGGAAGACGAACAGATCGAACTCTGAGGTCACGGTTACCGGACCCTCGGGACGCCGGACGAGCCGAGCAGTCGGTGAATCCGGCCACCCGGCGAACTCCGGAGCCGGTTCCGGGGATGGAACCACAACGAGTGCCCGGTCGGATTCCTCCGGCCGGGCACTTCGTGTTTCGTTCCCCCTCACCCCGCCGGCTCCCCTGCCCCACTGCCCCTGCCCCACCGGAGCCGGACGGATCCGGACCGGAAGCGGCGGGAGGCACCGGCGGCCACCCCGATACCGGCCCGGATGCCGAGACGTCGTCAGGAACCCGGGCACGTCACCGGAAGCCCGAGCACGTCACCAGGAACGAAGGGTGGCGATGCGCTCCTCCAGCTGTTCGATGCTGGCGCTGGCGGTGGCCGGCCCGCCACAGACGCGACGCAACTCCTTGTGAATCGCCCCGTAGGGCTTGCCGGTCCGCTGGTGATGCAGTGAAACCACCTTGTTGAGTTCCTTGCGCAGCTCCTTGAGGCGCTCCTGGACACTCTGCGAACGCTGCTTGTCGGCCCCGGACTGCCCATCACCGGACGATCCACCCTGCTGCGAAGCGCCCCTCGGTGGCGTGGCCTGCTCCGCCTTGTGTTGCTTCTCGCGCTTGTCAACCTCGCGCAGCTGATCCTGCTGGCGCTGCTGCAACAGCGCTCGCACCTGGTCCGGCTCCAGCAGACCGGGCAACCCGATGTAGTCCTGCTCCTCCTCGGTGGTGGCGAAGGCAGCGGTACCGAACGAGGAGCCGTCGTAAATCACCTGGTCCAGCTCGGCCTCGGCTCCCAGCGAGGTGTAGGGCTGCTCGTTCTCCCCCGGCTCGTCGCGCTGCCGGTTGGCCTCGACCAGTTCCTCGTCGTCCCAGCCCTCCTTCTCCCGGTGCGGCTTGCCGAGCACGTGGTCGCGATCGGCCTCCAGCTGGCTGGCGAGTTCGAGCAGCACGGGCACGCTGGGCAGGAAAATACTGGCGGTCTCGCCGGAACGGCGGGCACGTACGAACCGGCCGATGACCTGTGCGAAGAACAGCGGAGTTGAGGCACTCGTGGCGTAGACCCCCACCGCGAGCCGCGGCACGTCCACTCCCTCGCTGACCATGCGCACCGCCACCATCCAACGGTCGTCGGACTCGGCGAAGGCGGCGATTCGCTCGGAGGCCTGCGGATCGTCGGAAACCACCACGACCGGTTCCGTTCCACTGATGCGTCGCAGCGTCTTGGCGTAGGAACGGGCGCTCTTCTGGTCCGAGGCGATCACCAACCCGCCCGCGTCCGGCATCCCGTCGCGGCGGAGGTGGGTGAGTCTGGTGTCGGCGGCCTGCAGGACGGAGGGAATCCATTCCCCACCGGGATCGAGCGCGGTGCGCCAGGCACGCGCGGTCTGCTCGGCGGTCATGGGCTCGCCCAACCTGGCGGTGAACTCGTCACCGGCGCTGGTGCGCCAGCGGGCCTCGCCCGAGTAGGCGAGGAAAATGACCGGCCGGACCACACCGTCCCGCAGCGCGTCGGAATAGCCGTACAGATGATCGGCCTTGCTGCGCTGCGCCCCGTCGGAGTCGGGCTCGTAGGTGATGAACGGGATGGGGTTGTCGTCGGAACGGAACGGTGTACCGGTGAGGCTGAGCCTGCGCTCAGCGGGGGTGAATGCCTCCCGAACCGCGTCGCCCCAGGATTTGGCATCGCCCGCGTGGTGGACCTCGTCCAGAATCACCAGGGTTTTTCTGCGCTCGGTTCGCACCCGGTGCAGATTGGGATGCGAGGCGACCTGTGCGTAAGTGAGCGCGACACCACGATAGTCACGGGAGGTCGTACCGTCGGAGTTGCTGAACTCGGAGTCGATCGGGATCCCGGCGCCGCCCGCGGCGAGCGCCCACTGATGCTTGAGGTGCTCGGTGGGGGTAACCACCGTCACAGCCTCCACCGTCCGGTCGGCCAACAACTCGGCGGCGACGCGCAGCCCGAAAGTGGTCTTACCCGCTCCCGGAGTCGCCACCGCCATGAAGTCGCGTGGTTTGCTCGCCAGGTACCTCGTCAGCGCTCTGCGCTGCCACGCACGCAGCGGCTTCTCGTTGGCCTGTGACGGGTCGCTGAGCACCGAACGAACGGATTGGTCAACTTGCGCCTCGGACACGCTCGTCTGCCACTCCTTTCCGATCAACACCCGCAGCCGGAGTCATCCGCCTCCGATCGGCCGAAACCCTCGGCAACGATACTTCCGCGCGGCACCAAGAACCTCCGGGAGCCTACCGCTCGACCACTCGCCAACGAGCCCGCAGGGGCGGGGGCGCCGGAGAATGAAACCCCGCGACGACTACCGGGCGCACTACGGACACCGGCGACGACATACTGGAAGTGGTATGAATCCGAGTTCGAACCGCGACGGGCGGGGACGCTCCCGCAGCCGAGCGAGCGGACCGAGACGCCTGGTGGTTCAAACCCTGCGCAAGTCGTGGAACGACGACATCTTCTCGGAGTCGGCGGCCGCCGCGTTCTGGCAAACGCTCTCCCTGCCGCCGCTGCTGCTGGGACTGCTGGGCAGCCTGGGGTTCGTGGGTGAGTGGCTGGGCCCCGAAGTGGTCGAGACCATGCAGCGCAGAGTCGTGGGATTCGCCGGAACGATCTTCAGCGACAACGTCGTCAACCAGATCATCCGTCCCACGGTCGCCGACATCCTGACCAGCGGGCGGACGAGGGTCGTCTCGGTGGCGTTCCTGCTGTCGCTGTGGGCCGGTTCCTCGGCCCTGGCCTCGTTGATCGACTCGATCACGCTGGCCTACGACCAGTACATGGTGCGTAACGCGATCTGGCAACGGGTACTGGCACTGTTGCTGTACCTGGTCAGCCTGGTCGCCGCGATGCTCATCCTGCCGCTGACCGCGCTGGGGCCGCGCTGGCTGCTCGACGTGCTGCCCGAGTGGCTCCGTGCGGACGTGACCGTGCTCATCCGGCTGTTGTACTTCCCGGTCACCGGGGTACTGCTGGTACTGGCGCTGGCGACGCTGTACAAACTCGCGCTGCCCCGCAAGCTTCCCTGGCATCGCGGGTTGCCCGGCGCGCTGCTGGCGATGGTGGTGTTCCTGTGCTCCAGCGTGGGGCTTCGCCTCTACATCACCTGGGTGACCAGCACCGGATACACCTACGGTGCGTTGGCCACTCCGATAGCCTTCCTGCTGTTCGCCTTCTTCATCGGATTCGCGGTGGTGGGCGGAGCGCAGTTCAACAACGCGATTCAACGCACCTGGCCCGCCGGGATGACGCGACGGGAACGGCGGCGCTGGCGGCGCCTGGAGATGCAACGTGCCGCCCAGCGGTTGCGCACCGAACGTGGCTACGAAGCCTGGCGTGGCGGTACGGGGCACGACAGGACGGAGCACGAGCGGACGGGGCGGGACCGGGAGCACGGCACCACGTCCGAGGAGTCCGGCGCCACGACGAATTCCGCTCCCACAACCGGGGACTCCGACGGTGCCCGCGGGCCGGATTCACCCAGCGCGGGACCGGGCGCCGAACCTCCGCACCGCGGGCGACCGCCGACCGAACCGAATTCGGAATGAGACACGGAACGAGATCGGCCCTACTCGTCGTCGCCACCACCGGGCGGGAGCCCCTCGAAGATCTCCTTGCACTCCGGACACACCGGGGAGCCGGGTTTGGCCGATTTGGTGACCGGGAACACCTCGCCGCACAGGGCGACCACGTGGCTGCCCATCACGGCACTCTCGGCGATCTTGTCCTTCTGGACGTAGTGAAAAACCTCGGGCCGGTCGTCACTGGTCTGCTCGGTGTTCTCCGGCCGGGTATCGGTCTCCGGAAGAGTAGTCGTAGTCATAACACCATGATGCCCCACCACGTGGGACCGCGACGCCGTCCGGTAGCGGCCGAGCCGAGGAACAGCCCCGGAAGGGCCATTACCGTCATTCCCCGTCGATCACCCGGTGCTCCGTGTCCTCCAGCTCACGCTTCCGGGAATCGCGGTGGTACCGGTTGACGTGCTCGCTCTTGCGAGGAGGCCGGTCATTGGCCACCAACACCGCTATCCAGGGCAACGGGATGGAGACGGCGATGATGATCAGGGACAGCCACCAGATCGGGTAAACCATGACGGCCGCCACCAGACAGGGGATGCGCAAGGACATCATCAGCGCGTACTTCTTGCGCCTGGCCGCTTGCTGATCGTCGTACGACGGCTCTGCCTCGGTGATGAGCACCGGGGTGTCGTCACTACGCTGGGAGCCACTCACGACACCACCTCCACACTCACATCGTCCCACTCGACCGTCCCACCGCACATCCCCGGCGTGATTCGTCCCGGAGGACGCGGGCGAGCGCGCGGTACCCGGCGACCTCGGTCGACGCCGCCGGATCACGGGTGTGCCCGAATCCGGAGGACACCGACGTGTGAGGATCGAGGACGTGACTCCCGAACTATCGCACGATCGCATCGACCGGCTGCGCGAGGCGTTGCTCGCGGCGAACTACACGGCCGACGGCGTGCTCGACACGTTGGGGCCGCAGGCCCACGCCGCCCTGGGAAGAGGGGAACCCGAACCGGCGATTCGGGCCACCTCCGAAGCGGACGCGCTCCACACGCTCATCCGCGTCTTCCTGCTCGGGCACCCGGTCGACCGGGCCGCGGCGGAACAGGCACTGCACCCGCTGACCGTGGAAGAGGCCGTCGCGGCAGGCGTCCTCGTGCACGACGGTGACTCGGTACGTGCGGGACTGGACATCCGACCGCACGCCGCCACGGGCAACTCGTGGTGGATCATCTCCGACCTGGACGCGGACACGCGTCCCTCGAACCTGCCGGTTTCCCGCGAGCACGTGCTCGGAGTCGGCCACGCCTCGCTGAGTCTGATACGAGCCACCCCGACCAGGCAGGTGGGATCGTTGCTCGACCTGGGGACGGGATGCGGCGTGCAGGCGCTGCACGCCGGCACGCACGCGGAACGGGTGACGGTCACCGACGTCTCCGAGCGGGCGCTGTCGCTCGCGAAGGCCACGTTCCGACTGAACCGCATCGATGTGGAGGCGCTCCACGGCGACTGGTTCGAGCCCGTGGCAGGACGACGCTTCGACCAGGTGGTGTGCAACCCGCCGTTCGTGGTCGGCCCCGCACGAACCGATTTCGTCTATCGCGACTCCGGACTGTCCGGCGACGACGCGAGCGCTCTCGTGGTGGGCAGAGTTCCGGAACTGCTCAACGAGGGCGGCACCGCACACGTGCTCGCCTCGTGGCTGCACCTGGAGGACGAGGACTGGCGGGAACGGGTCGCCGGCTGGTTGCGCCACACCGACGTGGACGCCTGGTTCGTGCAGCGCGACGTGGCCGAGCCGGAGTTGTACGTCGGCACGTGGTTGCGCGACGCCGGGATCGACCCGAAGTCGGAAACCGGCAGGACCAAATCGGCCGAATGGCTGGAGTGGTTCGAGGCCAACGGTGCCACGGCCGTCGGTTTCGGCTTCGTCACGCTGCGCCGCAATCCGGGGCAACAGCCCGGTGAGGTGGTGTGCGAGGACCTCAGGCAGGCTTTCGACGACCCCCTCGGCGCCGAGGCCGACGAATGGCTGCGCAGGATCGAGTGGCTGCGACAGCGCCCGACCCGGGAGGAGCTGCTGCGCAGTCCATTGGTGACCGCACCGGGGCTGGTGCTGGAGCGGGTCAGCTCGCACGAGCAGGACGGCTGGAGCACCTTCGTACACCGACTGCACCGGACCGACGGACCCGGCTGGCAGCACGAGGTCGACGAGATCGGGGCCAACCTGATCGCGGGTTGCCAGGGCGCGCTCGCCACCGACGAACTGCTGGAGCTGCTTGCCGCCGGACACGGGGCCGATTCCGCCGAGCTGGCCCGTTCGGCCGAACCGGTGCTGCGTGAGTTGATCCGGCACGGCATGCTGCTGCCCGCCGAGTGGGGACCACAGCGATGAGGGCGGTGGTGACGCGAGTCTCGGAAGCGGCGGTGCGCGTGGACGGCGAGGTGGTGGGAAGCATCACCGAGCCGGGGCTGCTGGTACTGGTGGCGGCGACCCACTCGGACACCTCCGAGCAGGCGGAGGTCATGGCGCGCAAGCTTCACGAGCTGCGGGCGCTGCGGGACGAGCGGTCCTGCGCCACCGCTGACGCACCGTTGTTGGTGATCAGCCAGTTCACCCTCTACGGGAGCACTCGGAAGGGGCGGCGGCCGTCCTGGAGCGCCGCGGCGGCGCCCGAACAGGCCGAACCGCTGGTGGAGTCGGTGGTCGAGCGGCTGCGCGACCGGGGTGCCCGCGTCTCGACGGGTGTCTTCGGAGCGGAAATGGCTGTGGAGAGCACCAACGACGGCCCGTTCACGCTGCTCGTGGAGACCTGATCGAAGTTTTCCGGTCGGGTTGGTGGGTCGCTCGCTCGGCGGACCTCTCGCACGTCTCGTGAGCGGTTCCGGAGACATCGAGTAGGTAGAGCGTTTGCCCCGCCGTTCTCAACGTATAGCGCGCCCGGGGACTTGTGGCAAGACCCGGGTCGTAGCGCAGGCTTGTCCGCCGAACCTACGGAGACGGGGGAATTTCAGTGATCGACGTGATCATCGCGGGTGGCGGGCCGACCGGCCTGATGCTGGCCGGTGAGCTGCGGTTGCACGGCCTGCGCGTGCTCGTGCTGGAACGGGAGGTGGAGCCGACCCCGGTGGTCCGCGCACTCGGGCTGCACGCGCGCAGCGTGGAGGTGATGGACCAGCGCGGTCTGTTGGAGCGGTTCCTGACGCACGGCAGGCAGTATCCGGTCGGCGGCTTCTTCGCGGGCATCAGCAAGCCGTCACCGGAGCGGTTGGACACCGCACATCCGTACGTCCTCGGAATCCCGCAGCCGATCACCGACCGCCTACTCACCGAGCACGCCACCGAGATGGGCGCCGAACTCGCCCGTGGCCGCGAACTGGTGGGGGTGGAGCAGGACGAAGCGGGGATCACCGCCGAACTGGCGGACGGCACACCACTGCGCTCGCGCTACCTCGTCGGCTGCGACGGCGGGCGAAGCACGGTGCGCAAACTGCTCGGCGTCGGCTTCCCCGGTGAACCCGCCAGCACCGAGACGCTGTTGGGTGAGATGGAAGTGACCGAGGATGCGGCGACGGTTGCCGCAACCGTCGCGGAAGTCCGCAAGACCCAACCGCGGTTCGGCCTCGGGCCCCTTGAGGACGGGGTGTACCGCGTCGTCGTCCCCGCGGCGGGGGTCTCCGAGGACCGTTCGGTCCCACCAACCCTCGAGGAGTTCAAGCAGCGGTTGCGGACCTTCGCGGGCACCGACTTCGGCGCGCACTCACCGCGCTGGCTCTCCCGCTTCGGCGACGCCACCCGGTTGGCCGAGCGCTACCGGGTCGGCAGGGTGCTGTTGGCGGGTGACGCGGCGCATGTGCACCCGCCCACCGGCGGGCAGGGACTCAACCTCGGCATCCAGGACGCGTTCAACCTCGGCTGGAAGCTCGCGGCCGAGATCAACGGCTGGGCGCCGGAGGGGCTGCTGGACAGCTACCAAACCGAGCGGCACCCCGTGGCCGTGGACGTGCTGAACAGCACTCGCGCGCAGATGGAATTGCTGTCCACCGAGCCGGGCCCCCGCTCGGTACGCGAGCTGGTGTCGGAACTGATGGACTTCGAGGAGGTCAATCGTTACCTGATCGAGAAGATCACCGCGACCGGGATCCGCTACGACTTCGGCGGGGGTCACGAGCTGCTCGGCCGTCGGATGCGGGACGTGGAGTTGGGACGGGGACGGCTCTACGAGCTGATGCACCACGGTCGCGGGCTGTTGCTCGACCGAACCGGTCGGCTCTCGGTGGCGGGCTGGGCGGACCGGGTGGAACACGTGGTGGACGACTTCGAGGAACCGGACGTGCCCGCGATGCTGCTGCGGCCGGACGGCCACGTGGCCTGGGTCGGCGACGACCAACCGGAGCTGGTCGAGCGGCTGCCCACCTGGTTCGGCGCCGCGTGCTGAGCGCACGGCTCGTTCGAACGCCGAGGGGAGCTCGGTCGGAACACCGCGCTCGCGGCTTCCGCCTCTCCCCTGGCATCTTCTCCCACACGGGCATCGGCCACGTCGAGTGTGACGACGCTGACGTCGCTCATCCGACGATTTCGGGAACGATTTCGGCAACGTGTGCGTTTTCCGGGTAACCAAACCACAACACAACGCCCGAGCACCGGTTCCACAGCCGGTCACCGGCCGTCCCTCGAACCACCGCCCAGGTGGAGGTGGGACCCGCCGGGAGGGCGGCGAACCAGCCGACCGAGATGCCACAGGCCGTGAAACAGCCGCTTCCGATCAGCCAGACGAGAAGCCCCACATCTCGTACCGCCGATTCGACCCCACGGTCGATCCGACGAGGAACCAGAACCGAACCGACTCAACCACCGGCACCATCCGCCACCGACGATACCGAAGAAGGACGAATCATTACCACCACACCGAGCGTACCCGTCCTTCGTGTGGCGCGGTGGCGTGCCGGTACCCCGGCACCCGACAACCAGCCCGTCAGGGAGGTAGCTCTATGACCGTCCCGCAGACCACAGCCCCGGACGTCACCAACGAGGCCGACCTCGACAACCAGGGGCCATCGGCCGATCTGGTGCGGGTCTACCTCAATGGTATCGGGCGTACCGCACTGCTCAGCGCCCAGGACGAGGTGGACCTCGCCAAGCGAATCGAGGCCGGAGTGTTCGCCAAGCACCTGCTGGACACTTCGGAGGACATGACCAGGGAGCGTCGTAGCGACCTCAAGACGGTCGTGCGCGACGGCCGTGACGCGAAGAACCACCTGATGGAAGCCAACCTGCGGCTGGTGGTGAGCCTGGCCAAGCGCTACACCGGGCGGGGAATGCCACTGCTGGACCTGATCCAGGAGGGAAACCTGGGCCTGATCCGTGCGGTCGAGAAGTTCGACTACACCAAGGGCTACAAGTTCTCCACCTACGCCACCTGGTGGATCCGACAGGCGATCACACGGGGAATGGCCGATCAGAGCCGTACGATCCGCCTACCCGTGCATCTGGTGGAGCAGGTCAACAAGCTCGCCCGGATCAAGCGGGACCTGCACCAGAAGCTCGGCAGGGAGGCCACCGAGGAGGAGATCGCCGGCGAGGCGGACATGTCAGTGGAAAAGGTGATCGACCTCATGGATCACTCCAAGGATCCGGTCAGCCTGGACATGCCGGTCGGGTCGGAGGAGGACGCCCCGCTCGGGGACTTCATCGAGGACTCCGAGAGCGCCGATGCCGAGAACGCCGTGATCTCCGGGTTCCTGCAGGACGATCTGCGTCGCGTGCTGGACACGCTGGAAGGTCGGGAGCAGCAGGTGATCCGCATGCGTTACGGCCTGGACGACGGTCAGCCGCGCACGCTGGACCAGATCGGCAAGGCGTTCGGGCTCTCCCGGGAACGTGTTCGCCAGATCGAGCGTGAGGTCATGTCGAAGCTGCGGCAGGGTGACCGGGCGAACAAGCTGCGCTCCTACGCGAGCTGAGCCGGAACTCGCACACCGTGTCGCCGGGGTGAACCCGTTCACCCCGGCGACACGACGGCGTCGCGGGAAACACTCCACGTGGAACGGGTCTCCCGCACGCGGAGCGAGCCCTTCAGGTGGAGAAGGTCACCGCGGGCTCAGCAGACGCTCTCGCCAGCGTCGAATGTCCTCGGGAGCGGCACCGTGTCGCATCAGCCAGCCGGCCACCCCCTCCTCGTGCGACTCCAGGCGTTCGAGCGCGTGTTCGATGGCGTGCGCCGGCGCGGAAACGAACTCGTCGACATCGGATTCGTCGACTCCCGGTGGTAGCTCGGGTTCTATCCGGAGTCGCCGCAGCACCTGACGCATGTTGCGGTCGGTGTGCACGTAGTCGGCCACCACCGCGTCGTAGCGAACTCCCGCCGTACGCAACAGCATCGCGCAGGCCACACCGGTGCGGTCCTTGCCCGCGGCACAGTGCACCAGCACCGGACCGTCGGTTTCCACCGCGATCCGGAAGACCTCCAGCAGCGGTTTCGCGGCGAAGTCCAGGATGTAGCCGTACAGCTCCGACAACGTCAGCCAGGGGTCCTGCCCCGACTCCCCGCGCAGCCCTTCGAGCAGCGGGACCCGGTGGACCGTGCTGACGTTTTCCAACGGGTGCACCGCGTCGGATTCCGTACCGGTGTCGCGAAGGTCTATCACCGCTCGGGGCGGCCAGTGAAGAGCCTCCGAGGGGTCCTGGTCCCCGTGATAAGGCGCATCACTGCGTAACAGCACACCGGGACTGGTGGTCACCCCGTCCTCGACGGGCAGTCCCCCCAGATCCCGAAAGTTGACCAGTCCGTTCGGAACACCGTCGCTCCGCTCTGCCATTGGAATGCGCCCTTTCCCTCCAAGCCGTGCGCGGAAGCCTTCCGCGCACGTAATCATGGACAGGATCGCAGGTTCTCCGGCAAGCCTGAAGGCTTCGCTCGTCCCGAGAAGACACGAAGTCCCGTCGCAGTGACTCGGGTCTCCCCTGCGGGGACTCGCGTGTCCCCTGCGAAGACTCACGTATTCCCTGCGAACGAGTGATCCGGCGAAGCGGAGCGCGATGCCCTCGTATTCGGTGCGGCTCCCGCGAGCGCTACTGGTCGCTCGGGACGTCGACCTCCCGCTCGGTGAGAACCACGGTCCGGTCGCCGAGGGGTTCGTCGATCGGGGCGACCACGGGTGGATAGCGCAGATCCATGGTGCACGGACCGGACGGATTCGGGTTCTCCTCGACGAGAACCAGCTCCACCCGTTCGGCACTCTGACCGGTCACCTGGGCGCGCACGCTGCCGCATCCTCCCTCCTGGCCGATCGCGACGAGTTTCCTGCCCGAATTCCTGGTCCAGAGCTCACTGGGATAGCCCTCGGGCAACGCGGAGGCATCGACCTGCTCGGCGGGAACCTCGGTGCCCTTCGGCTTTCGCCCGGGGGGTCCCGCGGCACCGTCGTCGGGCGCGATCCTGGACCGCTGTTGTTCGGAGGGCGGCGGTGGTGGCTGGGCACCGAACCCGACATCGGACCGCCCTTCACCACAGGCGGTCAACGCGAACAGCATCACACCGGCACCCAGCAGGGTTGGCAGTCGTCTCATACCACCTGGACGTGGCCACCCCATTCGCCGGTTGCGCCGCGTGTCGGATTGGCGACAACGCGACACACCGAACCGCCGCGCGGAGTTCATCGGAGCCTGCGCGGTCCGGAGTCGGGAGAATCGGGTGTCGGCCCCAACCCGAGCACCGCACCCGTGACCCAGGCACCCGACGGGGCGGCCAACACCGGCTCCAGAACCAGCTCACGCACTTCGGGCAGATCCTCGGCCAGGCTGGCCACCCGCAGCACGACGTCCGCCATCGAGTCGAGATCCGCCGCCTGGCCCCCGCGATAGCCGGTGAGCATCGGCGCGGCGCGCGGCTCCCTGATCAGCTCCGCCACGTCGGTGTCGGTCAGCGGCACCGCCCGATAGGCACGATCACCGATGAGGTCGTTGGCGGGACCGGCCAGGCCGAAGGAGACGAGGGTACCGAAGGAGGGATCGTCCATCAGCCGTATCACGCACGACGTTCCCTTGGGGGCCATCCGCTGCACGTAGAGCTCGGCCGTTCCGGAAAGTTCGTACAGGTCCCGGTAAGCGGTTCGCACCGCGTCGGGCCCACCGAGGTCGAGACGCACCCCGGCCAGATCCGTACGATGCCGAAGTCGTTCGCTGGCCGACTTCAACGCCACGGGAAACCCGACCTCCTCGGCGGCTGCCACCGCCGAATCGGCATCGGTGACCAGTCGGAACGCCACCACGTCGATCCCGTAGCACTCCAGCAGCAGCACCATCCGCTCGTCGGACAGCCTGCCGATCCCCGTCCCTGTCCATTCCTCGACCAACCGGCGTGCCCGTTCGACGTCGACTCCTTCCGGACGGACGAACTCACCCTGCGGCGCGGCACGCCAGTTCGCGTACCGCACCGCACGGGCCAGCGCCAGCACCGCCCGCTCCGGGCTGGGATAGGAGGGCACCGAGCCGGGGCCGGGAGTTCCGTCCGGCCCCGGAACCGCCAGTTCGTCGGGCACTCCTTCGGCTGCGAGGAAGGTGCTCACCACCGGTTTGGTTCGCAGCGTTCCCGCCTCGTGCAGCGCGGTGCGCAGCTGCCTGGCGTAAGCCGTGCCCGGCACGGCCACGGGCGGGGCGAACACCGTGACCAACGCGTCCACCTCGCTGTTCTCGGCAGCGGAGCGTACCGCCGCGGCGAACTCCTCGGGGCCGGCGGCGGCCCCGACGTCCACCGGGTCCACAACCGGACGCAGCCCCTGCTCCAGGGCGGCGTCGGCGGCCAGCATCCCCAGTGCGCTCGAATTACCAACGATCGCCACCCGCTCACCGCCGGGCAGTGGCTGGTGTGCCAACAACAGCGCGGCGTCGAACATCTGCGCCACGGACTCGACCCGAATGACGCCCGCCTGATCGAACAGCGCCTGCACACTGGTCTCGTCGATCCGTACCGAAGTGGCGGCCAGTCCCGCACGCACGGCGTGACGTCCCGACTTGACCGCGATTATCGGTTTGCTGCGCCCCAGGCGTCGTGCCAGGCGAGCGAACTTGCGCGGATTGCCGAACGACTCCAGGTACAGCAGCACCACGTCGGTGGCGGTGTCGGTCTGCCAGTACTGCAGCAGGTCGTTGCCGGAAAGGTCGGCACGGTTGCCCGCGGAGACGAATGTGGAGACCCCGAGGCCGCGCTCGGTGGCCGCGGCCAGGATCGCCACCCCCAGCGCCCCGGACTGGCAGAAGAACCCGGTCCTGCCGCGTCCGGGCAGGCGCGGGGCCAGACTGGCGTTCAGCCGCTGAGCCGGGTCGGTGTTGACCACACCCAACGCGTTGGGGCCGACCACGCGCATGCCGTAGACCCGCGCCTGGTGCACCATGCTGCTCTCGGCCTCCCGACCGCTGGGACCGACCTCGCTGAAACCCGAGCTGACGATCAGCAGCGCTTTGACGCCCTTGGTCAGGCAGGCGTCCAGCACCTCGGCGACACCACCTGCGGGGATGGCGATCACAGCCAGGTCTATGTCGTCGGGAATGTCGAGCACCGAGGCGTAGGAACGCACTCCCCGGACCGCCCGGTGCTCCGGATTGACCGGGTATATCGGTGCGGCGGAATCGGCCCCGAGCAGGTTGGCCAGCACGGTGTGGCCGATCTTGTCCGGGGCGATGGAGGCGCCGATCACCGCTACCGAACGCGGGTGCAGCAGGTTGTGCACGCTGCGGGCTTCGGCGGCCTGTTCCCTGGCGCGTGCGACCGCCAGTGACTCCTCGGTCGGGTCGAGCGGGAACTCCAGGTGGACCAGTCCCTCCTCCATGGCCCGTTTGACCTCGTAACCGGCGTCACGGAAAACGCGGACCATCTGGGAGTTCTCGGCGAGGACCTCGGCGACGAACCGGCTGAGACCGCACTCCCGCGCCGCGGCCGCGAGGTGTTCGAGCAGGATCGATCCGAGCCCTCTGCCCTGGTGCCCGTCCTGCACCACGAACGCCACCTCGGCCGACTCCTCCGGTTCACGCAGCCGGTCGAAACGCCCCACCGCGACTATGTCGTCACCGAGCAGCGCCACCAGCGCCACCCGGTTGACGTAGTCCACACGGCTGAAGCGGTCGACGTCGCGCTGCGGCATCCGCGGATAGGGCGAGAAGTAGCGGTAGTAACGGGTGCGATCGCTGAGCCTGCCGTGGAATGCCACGAGTTGATCGGCGTCGGCGGGCAGGATCGGCCGCAGATGAACCGTTCCGCCGTCCGAGAGGACGACGTCGGCCTCCCAGTGGCGCGGGTAGTGGGCTTCCGGTTCCCACTGCTGCTGTTCGCTCGCGGAATCGTCCACCGTGAACCTCTCAGCGACTGCCGTGCACTTGTCCGAACTATCGACCGAAGGAACTCGTAGAGCTTTCCCGGTCGTGTTGTCACCCGCAAGTGGTGGTGTTCCCCGCGCGGCACCACCGACCGGATGGCTTCGATCAGTCGCGGCCGTCCAGCGGTTCCAGACCGTGCAGCGGAAAAACCGCGTTCCTGGTGTCCCGGATCGCCGGATCCACCGCGTACTCGGCCGTGCCGTCCCAGGGAGTGAATGCCGTCTCACCCCCGTCGGTCATCGACGTCGGCAGCGCCACGTTGCCCGCGACCTTGCTCGCGTGGGCGATCCAGTCGGCGGGGACGTTGCGCTCGGCCGCGACGTCCCGATCGAGCGCCGTGGCCAGCAGATGGGTCCAGGCGCGGGGGACGACCCTGTGCAGCGCGTAACCACCCCCGCCGAGGATCAACCAGTTCCCCATCGCGTAACGATCGGCGAAACTCCGCAACGAACGGTGGGCGGCGCGTTGCCCGTCCACGGACAGCGCGAGGTCGGCCAACGGGTCCTCCCGGTGCGGATCAGCACCGCACTGGGTAACCAGCACCTGCGGGGCGAACGTATCCAGCAACGAGGGGACCACGGCGTGCAGCGCCCGGAGCCACCCCGCGTCCCCCGTCCCCGGGGGCAGTGCCACGTTCACCGACTCGCCCTTCGCGGCACCCTCGCCGACCTCGGTGGGAAAACCGGTACCCGGCCACAGGGTGTGGGGGTGCTGGTGCAGCGAGATCGTCATCACCCGGGGATCCTCCCGGAACGCCGTCTGCACCCCGTCACCGTGATGCACATCGATGTCCAGGTAGGCGATCCGGTCGATCCCGTTGGCCAACATCCAGGCGATGGCGACCGCGCAGTCGTTGTAGACGCAGAATCCGGCCGCGTTGTCCGCCATCGCGTGGTGCAGGCCGCCCGCCAGGTTGACGGCACGATTGGCACGACCGGACACGATCTGTTCGGCGGCGGTAAGGGAGCCTCCCGCGACGAGCGAGGCCGACTCGTGCATTCGGTCGAATATCGGGTTGTCATCGGTGCCCAGCCCGTGTCCCACGTCGGGGCCCTCCGTTGGAGCGGCTCGAACGGCCGCCAGATACCCGGGCGTGTGAACCCGTTCGAGTTCGGCATCGGCCGCCTGTCCGGGGACCAGTGGAACCACCCCGTCGAGTACCCCCAACGAGCGCGCCAGTCGCATCGTCAGGTCCAGCCGAACAGGGTGCAGCGGATGGTTACCGCCCAGGTCGTAGGAGAGCAGTGACTCGTCCCAGACAACGGCGCACTCGTTGCTCATGGTGGGAAGCTACCCGCCAGGAGGGACGTGACACACCCGTTGACTCATCCCGGCCAGGCACCGGTGGCAGTGGGTCGGTGGGGATCGGCGGACCACTCGGACCAGGACCCCGGGTAGAGCACCGCCGGGTTCTCCGGAGTGCGCAGCCCGGCGTGTTCCAACGCGAGAACCACCGAACAGGCGTTGATCCCGGAACCGCAGTAGGCTCCCGCGCCCCCCGTCGCGGTGAGACCGAACTCGGTGTACCGCGTCGACAGTTCGGTCGGGGAACGCCAGGTGCCGGCAGCGGTGACGTGTTCCCCGGCGGGAGCGTTGTAGGCCCCCGGAATGTGGCCGGCTCGCGGATCCACGGGTTCGGTCTCACCCCGGTACCGCTGGCCCGCCCTGGCATCCAGCAGAATCCCGGTGCGAGCCAGTCGCCGCGCCCCCTCCGCGTCGGTAACCGGCATGTTCCCGGGAGAGACCACGAATTCCCCCGGTTCCGGTCGCGGCACCTCCGTGGTGACGGGCAACCCGGCCGCGGACCACGCGGCGAACCCGCCGTCGAGCACGTGGACATCGGGGTGGCCCGCCCAGCGCAGCAACCACCAGGCGCGCGCGGCCACCGACCCGTCCGCGGAGTCGTATACGACCACTCGCCGGTCGGAGTTCACGCCGGCACGACGAAGCGCTCGCTGCAGCACCTCGGGCTCCGGCAGCGGATGCCTGCCACCCGCCTCCCCTGCTGCTGGGGCGGCCAGCTCGGTCTCGGTGTCGACGAACACCGCCCCCGGCAGGTGCCCCTCGGCGTACTCCCGCTCGCCGGGAGGCCCGAGCAGATTCCAACGAACGTCCAGCACTACGGGCGGCTCGGTACCGCCGAGCGCGGACTCGAGTTGTCGGGGTTTGATCAGCGGACTCATCGCGACCTCCGGTCTCGGTCCGGGTGACTTCATCACGTTGAACGTGCCGATGTTCGACTGCGTGCCCGCCGAACGTCACCGCGGCCCCGGTGACCCGATCTGAGCAGGACGCGAACCCAGCTCGGAAGCCGAGCCACCGGCAGCGCAGCCGCTTCGGCGGCGGCTGTCGGAGCACCGTATCGACATCGTCACGGACCGGTCCGCCCCGCTCCCGAAGGCCGTTGGTTCCCGGGCGACCGCCCGCCCCTCCCGGCGGGGAACGGGCGGAGAAACGAGACTCCGACCGGGCACCAGTCAGGGGCTCGCGTTCGGGCTAGCATTGATGGTGGACCGAATGGGGAGCTGGCGTGAACGATCTCATCGACACCACCGAGATGTATCTCAAGACGATCTACGAGCTTGAGGAAGAAGGGCTCGTCCCGCTCCGAGCCCGCATCGCGGAACGGTTGGAACAGAGCGGGCCGACCGTCAGCCAGACCGTCGCCCGCATGGAGCGGGACGGGCTGCTGTCGGTCGCCGAGGATCGGCACCTGGAACTGACCAAAGCCGGCCGGGAACGGGCCATCGGTGTGATGCGCAAGCACCGCTTGGCCGAGCGACTGCTGGTCGACGTCATCGGTCTGGAATGGGAGCACGTGCACAGCGAGGCGTGCCGCTGGGAGCACGTGATGAGCGAGGCCGTGGAGCGCAAGCTCGTCAACCTGCTCGGCACCCCCAGCACTTCGCCGTACGGAAATCCGATCCCCGGACTGGACGATCTGGGGGTCGGCGACGGTGCTCCCGAGGTGGACACCGAACTGCAACGTGTGGACGAGATCGCCCGCAACGGTGGTGGCCGTGCGTTGGTGTGCAGGATCGCCGAACACGTACAACTCGATCCGGAGCTGATGAACTCGTTGAAAACGGTGGACGTGGTCCCGGGTAACGACATCGAGATAGTCTCCGTGGTCGGCAGCAACAAGCCGATCGACGTGCGGGGCAGCTCCGGTGGGACCCAACTTCCCCCGTCCGTCGCACACGCCGTCCTGGTTCGGCCGCGTTGAGCGGGGCGGCGGAGCGAGCCACGAAGGCTTTCGTGGCGGAACACGAGGTGGAACCGGATTCGGTCTGGTCCGCACCCGGCAGGGTCAACCTCATCGGCGAGCACACCGACTACAACGACGGCTACGTCTTTCCGTTCGCGTTGCCGCACCGCACCGCGGTCGCCGTGCGGCGGCGGGACGACGGTTTGCTGTCGTTGGCCACGCACGGTTCGGACGACACGCTGCAGCGCGCCGGAACGTTCCGGATCGACGACCTCGAAGCGGGCGAGCCGAGCGGCTGGGCGAGCTACCCGGCGGGAGCCGCCTGGGCTCTCCGGGAGTCCGGTATCTCGCTGCCCGGCGCGGATCTGGTCATCTCCGGCGAGGTGCCCACCGGCGCGGGGCTCTCCTCCTCCGCCGCGCTGGAGTGCGCCACCGCGTTGGCGCTGCTGGACGCGGCGGGGCGAGCGCTGGACGGTCCGAACGCACCGGATGTCATGGACGTCGCGCGCTGGACCCGTCGGGCCGAGAACGAGTTCGTCGGGGCCCCGACGGGACTGCTGGACCAGACGGCCTCGTTGCGCTGCGAACGAGCTCACGCGTTGTTCTTCGACGTACGCTCGGGAGAGACCGAGCAGATCCCGTTCGACGCCGCGGGCAGCGGGCTGGAAGTGCTGGTCGTCGATACCCGCGCGAACCATTCGCACAGCGAGTCCGGTTACGGGGACCGGCGGAAGGGGTGCGAACAGGCGGCCGAACTGCTCGGGCTCTCCGCGCTGCGGGACATCTCGGCGGCGGAGCTGGACGACGCGCTGCGACGGCTGCCCGAGGAGTCGCGTCCGCTGGTTCGGCACGTGGTGACCGAGAACGACAGGGTGCTGGAAACGTTGCGGCGGCTGCGGCGCGACGAACTCGCCGAGGTCGGTGAGCTGTTGACCGCCTCGCACACGAGCCTGCGCGACGACTACCGGGTCTCCTGCGCGGAGCTCGACGTCGCCGTCGAGGCGGCGCTGGAATCGGGCGCCTCGGGTGCCCGGATGACCGGCGGTGGTTTCGGGGGGTCGGCGATCGCGTTGGTCTCCACCGAGCTGCGTCCCCGGACGGAGCAGGCCGTCACCGAAGCGTTCGAGCGGCACGGTTTCGCCTCGCCTCGGCTGTTCACCGCCGTTCCCTCCACCGGAGCGGCACGGGATCGTTAGTCGCGTGGAGGGCCGGCGCACTCGCCGCGACGTGAGCGGGTACCTGCTCGGAGCTTCCTCACGGAGCGCACCGGGGATCGTTCTACGCTGTGAATCGATACTGTCGGGAGGTAGTGCAACGTGAAACTGCTGGTAACCGGAGGCGCCGGATATGTGGGTAGCGTCTGTGCCGCCCGGCTGCTCGAAGCGGGGCATCAGGTGGTGGTACTCGACGATCTGTCCACCGGGCACGCGGACGCCGTGCCCGAGGGTTGTCGGCTGGTAACGGGCGATGTCGCCGGGCACGCGTCGGAGGTCCTCGCGGAGGGATTCGACGGGGTGCTGCATTTCGCCGCCAAATCGCTGGTGGCGGAGTCGACGAAGGACCCGGCGCGTTACTGGCACGGCAACGTGCTGACCTCCGTGCGACTGCTGGACGCGATGCGCGAGCACGCTGTCGAGCGAATCGTGTTCTCCTCGACCGCGGCGGTCTACGGGCAGCCCGACTCGGTTCCGATCACCGAAGAGGCCCCGACTCGGCCCACCAACCCCTACGGGGCCACCAAGCTGGCCATCGATCACGCCATCACCTCCTACGCGACCGCGTACGGCATCGCGGCCACGAGCCTGCGGTACTTCAACGTGGCCGGTGCCCACGGGGGGCTGGGAGAGCGGCACACGGTGGAGACGCACCTGATTCCGATCGTTCTCGAAGTGGCACGCGGTCTGCGCGACCGCGTCCACATCGCCGGGGACGACTGGCCCACGCCGGACGGCACCTGTCTGCGGGACTACATCCACGTGCGGGACCTGGCGGAAGCGCACGTACTGGCCCTGGAGAAATCGCTGCCGGGCAACCACCGGATCTACAACCTCGGTAACGGCACCGGCTTCTCGGTCAAGCAGGTCATCGACGCGTGCCGTGCGGTTACCGGCAGGGAGATTCCCGCGGAAGTGGCGGAACGGCGTCCGGGGGATCCCGCCACGCTGGTGGCCTCGAGCGAGCGGGCCCAGCAGGAGTTGGGCTGGTACCCACAGCGCCGCGAGATCGAGGAGATCGTACGCGACGCGTGGGACTTCGTCCGCGACGACAGGAACTGACCGAGTACGGCAGCGGACCGGATCGAGCTTTTCCACTCGACGAGGGCTCGTCGCGCACCCGTCCCCGGTTCGGCGGAACCGTTCCGGCCACTGCCGGTGGCCGGACTCACGTTTCCTCCTGTTCGATCATCAACCGCGCGTCCACCGCGGTGTCGCGCACCACGACGGCGAGTTCCTCCGGACCTATCCCGCTGTCCAGCGCTCGCCGCAACAGCTCACCGAGACGGTGCGCGGGCCTGGTCCGTTCGACCCGGTCCAGCGCCACGCTCGCGAGGGCACCGTCACCCCGCAGATACGCGGAGAACGCCAGCAGTGCGGCCACATCGGCGACCTCGGGTTCGGGCGCTTTTCTGACCAGCACGAACCACAGCTGTTCGGCGGCACGGGACCAGACGGTCAGCGCGATTCCCATGGCCAGGTCCCGCACCCGGTAATCGGACAACGCCACCAGCACTCGCAACAGGTCCTCCTCGGTCAGCGGACTGCCCCGCGCGGTACGGCGGATCGCGGCGAACACCGCCTCGGTGTCGGCGGCGCACATCGTCGCGTCACCCCGGTGCGGCTCCGCCTCGTCCTGCATCAGGTTCAGCCGTGCCGACCACCTGGCCGTGGTCTCCGGGGACTCCGGAGCGATACTCGCCGCGAGTTCCTCCCTGCTGGAGAACGTGATCGCCCCCGCCACGGCCAGCTCGGCCGCCAGCGGGGAGGACCTCGGATCGGGTACCGTTCCGTCCCATCGCTCGCCGTAGCACCGCCAGATCCCGTCCGGTCGGATCTCGGGCGTCCAGAGTGCCCGGACGAGCGGTATGTCGGCCGTGCGCAGCTCGTGCCGCAATGACTCCACCAGTCCGGAGTGCGGTGGATCCCCCGTGACGGGATCCGGCGGCCGTACGGTTGCGGGAGCGTCGCTTCCGGACTCCGCCGGATCGATGTCCGGGGCCGGATCGATGTCCGGGGCCGGATCGATGTCCGGGGCCGGATCGATGTCCGGGGCCGGATCGATGTCCGGGGCGGAATCGGCGGCCGGGGTCGCGACGACGGCGGCCAGCAGACCGTCGGGAGCGTCGTGCGAAACCGGCCCCCGCACCAGTTCCGCCGCCAGTTCACGACGGCAGCTCGGTTCGGGGAGATCCACCCGGGCGGTCATCCCCAGCCTCGCCACCTCCGGGCCGCCGTGCAGCGTGGTCAGTACCAGTGAATCCCTCGGGTAGAAGCCGAGCAGGTGCGGAATCGCAGCCAGGTACTCCGCCGGGGCCGAGAGTCGGACAGTGCGTTGCTTCGCGGTAGAACCCATACCTCCAAAGTCGACGTCACGGAGCTGACGCGAAAACCCGGATTCCGCTGCTTGTGCAGGGTTCGAGGAGATGTGGACGACTAACGGACGGCAGGCCGCCCGGTGTAGCTCGGTGGCGTCACCGAGCCGCACCGAGCGGTGCCGCTACGCGGGTTCAGAAGAAACGATCACGCTCACCACGAGCGACCACCACGGGAACGCGGAGCTCGCTGTCCGACAGGTCCAGGCGCAGCCCGGTTCCGGCGGACGGGCGCAGCGTGTAGTCGTGATCGCTGGAGAGCACGACCAGCCCGAGACTGTGCCCACGTCGGAGGACGTAGTCGTCGGGCATCATGCTCACCTCGATCCGGTACTGCTCACCCGGTTCGATCGGGGTTGTCCTCGCCACGGAACGACGATTCTGCGGATCGGTCCAGCCACGGGTGATGGGGGTGACGGTGCCGTCGGGAGCACGATCGACGAGCATGGCCGTGACGTTGGCGGCGGGACGGTCGAACGACAGCGCGAGTTCCGCCCGCGCCGTGCCGCTGATCCGGACACCGCGCGGTAGGTCACGCGTGAAGTAGGCCAGCCGGTGCGGTGAGCTCTCCACCCTCGCGAGTTCCTCGGCCGTCTCGCCCGCGTCGTCGCGCAGACTCTCGACGACGTCCGTCGAACCGTGGCGGAACAACCGCAGACCACCGCGCTCGGAACCACCGGGGATCGGGCTCAGCGAGATCTCGCGGGCGGCGGGAGCGGGCCACTCCCACTCGCGATGCCAGCTGCCGTCGGCGCGCTGGATGGTCGCCCGGGGTTCGAAGCGAACTCCGTTGTTCACACCGTGCAGATAGTGCGTGAACCAGCGGTTCAGCGTACGCAGCCACTCGTCCCGGCGTACTCCGATGGGGTCGAGATGCCCACCCCGGTGCCACCAGATCCGGTGCTCGACGCCGTTCTCGCGCAGCGCCTCGTACCACTGTGCCGCCTGCTTGGTCTTGACGTTCCAGTCGTTGAGGCCGTGCACCGTCAGCACGGAGGCGTCGATGTTCGAGACCCCGTCGAGATAGTCGCGTTCGTTCCAGAACTCGTTGTAGTCACCGGTCAGCCGGTCCTGCTCTCGGCGCAACCGGTCGATGACGGCCGAGCAGTCCCGGTCGTTGGTGTGCACGTACTCGGCGAGCACATCGGTGTCCTCACCCTGGTAACCGCCGGGCGCCACCACCGCCCCGTCCGCGCGGTAGTAGTCGTACCAGCTGGATATCGCGCCGATCGGCACGATCGTCTCCAGGCCCTCCACACCGGTCGTGGCCACCGCGTTGGGCAGTGTTCCGTTGTAGGAGACACCCATCATGGCGACCTGCCCGGTGGACCAGTCGGCCGTAACCTGCTCGCCGGAGGAATCGTGCGCGGGGGCCCGCCCGTTCAGCCAGTCGATGACCGACTTGGCGCCGATGGTCTCGTTGCGTCCACCGGAGGTCGGGCACCCTTCGGAGGCCCCGCTTCCCAGTGACTCGGCGTAGACGACCGCGTATCCCCGTTCCAGCAGGAAATCCTGGTAAGCCCAGTCGATCTCGGCGGATGCGGATCTGGCGGAAGAGGCTCCGACTCCCGCGGCGTGTGCCGCGGCCCGATCCGGAACGTAGAGCTCACGATCGACCTCGTGGTTGGTGACCGGGTTGCCGCCCGCGAAGTAGGGGCTGGCCCGGTAGACGACCGGAGCACGCATCCCGTGCTCGGTCTCCTCCGGACGGACGACCTGCACGTGCACCCGGTCGTCACGCCCGTCGCCGTCACTGTCCACATCGGCCGTTACGAACAGGTCCTCACGCACGGCGTTCGCGGCATCGAACACCGGTTGCGCCGCGCCGTCCTCGATCACCGGCTCCGGTGGTCGTGTGACCTCTCCCGCGCTCGCGGGGGCACCGGTCAACGGCAGGACCACCAGGGCGGAGACGACGGCCGCTCGCGCTCGCCACATGCGAACTCCACGATCAGGTTGCAAGGTCAACCAGCAGCTTGCCACCCACCGATGGAATGTCAATCACGAAGCGCGGCGGATTTGCGCCAATGTGTAGCCGAGGAATCGGAGTGCTTTCGCCCGGCCGCGCGAAAACGGGGCATCCGCCCGAGCGGGAATCCGCGGCACCGGCGTCAGCGGGGCCAGGAGTACCCTAGCTGCCTCGCGTTCTCTGGAGAACCACCGCAGATCTCACCGAGCTCCCGTGGATCCGCGGTGCGAATTCGCTCGGCGAACTCGGCCGCCTGGGTCAACGGGTCGGTCTCGGTAACGGGCCACACGATCCTGAACTGCAGCCACGGCTCGGCGGAGGAGGGTCGACGCGGATACATGAAGAAGATGTTGATCCGATCCCTCTCCCAGGGGTAGGAATGTACTCCGCTGAGTAGGCAGCTCCATCGTTCGAACGGTTGCGGCCGCTGCTCGAGGTCTCGCCACAACAGCCGAGCCACGGTGTACGCGGTCCACTCCCAGCTTCGATCGGAGCGGGCCCGATCGATCTCCGCCCGGTACTGCCGCGCGTCGAACCGGAAGTCGGGCAGCTCGGGGTCCGAACTGTCCGGATCGCGCCAGCCGTACCAGACGATCTGGTCACCGTCGCGGCGGATCGTCACGTACAGCGCGCCGCAGCACTCCTCGGTGCAGACAGCCTCGGCCAACCGCACCTCGTGCGGTTCGCTGCTCGCGAGCAGCGGAGTCTCGGGCGCCAACAGCCGGAACGGGGGTTCGGCCGGTTTGCCGGGCAGCCCGGTGGCGACGACGTCCGTGCCGTCGACCAATGGCCGCACCTCGACCGTCGCGCCGACCTCCGGCGGATCGGGAACGATCACTCGCAGGGCAAGACAATTCGTTTCGTCGGTCACCGATCGAGCGTGACGCCCGCACCACGGTCGCCGCCACCGGTTTTCCCGACCGCCGTCCCGCCCAGGAGTTCGGACGAGGAATCGGGGAGCCGATCGGCGGACCGGCTCCCCGAACTCACACCGAGTCGACGAAATCCTACCGGCGCTGAGCGGCTGTCAGCTGCATCCCGAGGTGGCGCCGCACCCCTCGCAGAGGTAGCAGGAGCCCGACGGCCGCATCTTGGTGCCGCACGTCATGCACAGTGGAGCGTCGGCCGCCTTGCCCAGCTTCAGTTCCAACAGCTCGGTGGAACTTCCCGCTTCGGAATCATCGGAGTGATTCTGCACCAACGGGGTGGGCTGCTGGGAGTAGTCGACCGATTCGCGCATCGACTCCACCTGGTTGGTGGTCTCCGCCTCCGCCGCGCCGTTGACCTGCTCGGTGCGCTCCTGAGCGGTGAAGATCCCCAGCTGCGCCCGCTTCTCGTAGGACAGGTGATCCAGCGCCAGCCTGCGGAACAGGTAGTCGAGCACGCTGCTGGCCATCCGCACGTCCGGATCGTCGGTCATCCCCGCCGGCTCGAAACGCACGTTCTGGAACTTGGATACGTAGAACTCCAGCGGAATCCCGTACTGCAGGCCGACCGAGATGGACATCGCGAACGCGTCCATCACACCGGCGAGCGTGGAGCCCTGCTTGCCGAGCTTGATGAAGATCTCACCGAGACCGTCGTCCGGGTAGGACCCGGCGTGCAGGTAGCCCTCGGCTCCGCCGACCGTGAACGACACGGTCTGGCTGGGACGTTTCTTGGGCAGCCGCTTGCGGACCGGCCGGTACTCGATCTCCTTCTCGACCCGTTTCTCGGCCTGCTCCTTGTCCTCGTTCTGCCCCTTACCACCGTTGCCCGCGGACAGCGGCTGGCCGACCTTGCAGTTGTCCCGGTAGATGGCCAGGGCCTTCAGTCCCAGTCGCCATCCTTCGAAGTAGATCTCCTGCACGTCCTCGACCGTGGCGTGCTCCGGCATGTTGACGGTCTTGGAGATCGATCCGGACAGGAACGGCTGCACGGCGGCCATCATGCGCACGTGCCCCATCGGGGCGATGGAGCGCTGGCCCATCGCGCAGTCGAATACGTCGTAGTGCTCCGGGCGCAGCCCGGGGGCGTCGACGACGTGACCGTGCTCGGAGATGTACTCGATGATCGCCTCGGCCTGCTCGTCCGGATATCCCAGCGCACGCAGCGCGCGGGGCACGGTCCGGTTGACGATCTGCATGGAGCCGCCGCCGACCAGCTTCTTGAACTTGACCAGCGCCAGATCCGGTTCGACACCGGTGGTGTCGCAATCCATCATCAGACCGATGGTGCCGGTGGGTGCCAGCACGGACGCCTGGGCGTTGCGCCAGCCGTTGCGCCCGCCGATCTCCAGCCCGCGCTGCCAGACCTGGGTCGCCAGGTCGTGCACGGCGACATCGTTGTGGTGGTACGTCCGCACCAGATCGTTGGCGGCCGCGTGCTTACGCATCACACGCTGGTGTGACTCGGCGTTGCGGGCATAGCCCGCGTACGGTCCGACCGCTCCGGCCAGCTCGGCGGAACGTTTGTACGCGGTACCGGTCATCAGCGAGGTGATCGAGGCGGCCAGCGCCCGCCCACCGTCGGAGTCGTAGGCGTGTCCGGTGGCCATCAGCAACGCGCCCAGGTTGGCGTAACCGATGCCGAGCTGCCGGAAGTCACGGGTGGTCCGCCCGATCGATTCCGTGGGGAAGTCGGCGAAGCTGATCGAGATGTCCATCGCGGTGATCACGAGCTCGACCGTGCGCCGGAACAGGTCCGCGTCGAAGGTGAGGTCCTCGCGGAGGAACTTCATGAGGTTCAGCGAGGCCAGGTTGCAGCTGGAGTTGTCCAGGTGCAGGTACTCCGAGCACGGGTTCGAGGCGGTGATACGGCCCGACTCCGGGCTGGTGTGCCAGTCGTTGATCGTGTCGTCGTACTGGATTCCCGGGTCCGCGCACTCCCAGGCGGCCCTAGCCATCCGGTTGAACAGATCCCTGGCCTGCACACTGTCGGTGGTCGAGCCGTCGGTGCGGGCCCGCAGTCCGAACTGGCCGTCGCTTTCGACGGCACGCATGAACTCGTCGCTCACCCGCACCGAGTTGTTCGCGTTCTGGTACTGCACCGAGACCATGTCGGAGCCGCCGAGGTCCACGTCGAATCCCGCGTCACGCAACGCGCGGATCTTGTGCTCCTCCTTGGACTTGGTCTCGACGAACTCCTCGACGTCGGGGTGGTCGACGTCGAGCACGACCATCTTCGCGGCACGGCGAGTGGCACCGCCGGACTTTATGGTCCCGGCCGAGGCGTCGGCTCCCCGCATGAACGACACCGGCCCGGACGCGGTGCCGCCGGAGGAGAGCAGCTCCTTGGAGGAGCGGATGCGCGAGAGGTTCAGTCCCGCGCCCGAGCCTCCCTTGAAGATGAGCCCCTCCTCCTTGTACCAGTCGAGGATCGACTCCATCGTGTCGTCCACCGAAAGAATGAAACAGGCCGATACCTGCTGCTTCGAGGTGGTCCCCACGTTGAACCAGACCGGCGAGTTGAAGCTGAACACCTGGTGCAGCAGCATGTAGGTCAGCTCGTGCTCGAAAACCTCGGCATCCAGCTCGGTGGCGAAGTAGCCGTGCTCGGCACCGTTGCGTGCGTAGGTCTTGACCACTCGGTCGATCAGTTCCCGCAGGCTGCTCTCCCGCTCCGGGGTGCCGAGCGCGCCGCGGAAGTACTTGCTGGTGACGATGTTGACCGCGTTCAGCGACCAGAAGTCGGGGAACTCGACGTCACGCTGCTCGAAGTTGACCGAGCCGTCACGCCAGTTGGTCATGACGACGTCGCGTCGTTCCCAGTTCACCTCGTCGTAGGGATGCACACCCTCGGTCGTGTAGACACGCTCCACCCGGATGCCCGCCTCACGGCTACCCGACTCCGACTCCCCTACGGCGGTCGGGTTACCGACGGTTTCTGTCATGATTCGGGCCTCTCCCTTGTCGCTCGCTCTCCTACTTCCACCGTCCGGGCTCCCCGTCCGTCCCGGTGGTTTCTCACGCTGCGAGTTATCGCCCGAACGGGCGCCCCGCTCGCGTTTCGCACCGCCCTTTCGGCGGCGCGCCGCCCCCTTGCCCGGTTTAGGCATTCGCACTCGCCTCGTCCTGTTGACCGGCGGATTCGTTCCCCTCGCCGTCCGCGGGGGTCTCCCCGGCTCCGGAGTTCTCCGGATCCGGCCCCTCCACCCTGCGCAGTTCGGCTATCTCACGTTCGAAGTCCTCCACCGAGGTGAACGAACGATAGACACTGGCGAACCGCAGGTAGGCGACCTCGTCCAACTCACGCAGCGGGCCGAGGATCCCCAGCCCCACCTCGTGGCTGGGCACCTCCGGAACACCGAGCGACCTGATCGTCTCCTCGACCCGATGGGCGAGCTGCTGCAGGTCGTCCTCCGCCACAGGGCGTCCCTGACACGCGCGACGAACCCCACGCACGACCTTGTCCCTGCTGAAGGGCTCGGTCACCCCCGAACGTTTCACCACCGTGAGCACCAGCTCCTCGACAGTGGTGAACCTGCGTCCACAGCCCGCGCAGGACCGCCTGCGCCGGATCGACTGCCCTTCCTCCACCTCACGAGAGTCGACGACACGCGAATCGTCACCTCGACAGAACGGACAACGCAATCGCCAGTCATCTCCTCGACGCAGCCCAATGGTCCACGGGCGCGCACGACGCGACGCCCGGTACCTCGCGGACGGTTGACACCGCTGGGGGTGAGCAGCCGTCGACAAGACGGCTACACCCAAGCTATGGATTAATCACAACGATGCAACTACTAGATGTTGTGGTTGAGCCTAATCCTGGACCGAATCATAAGCAACTCGGGAAGCGGGATGTCGACCACCCCCCGGACAGCGATCACAGCGCCGCTCCGGCCGCTCGGGGACGGACGCCGCCCCCGAAGCACGCCGACTTCCGCCTCACCCGAGCGAAAGCACCACTCCCACGAGCAAGACGAACGCACCCGCCCCCAGGGCCGCCGCGACGAGCAAGGCGATCTCGACGACAGACGAGCGCGGCGGACCGGAGAGCGACTCACCCCCGGGCGCGCCGCCCCGGCACCCGACAACGGAGCACGACGCTTCGAAGCGGGCAACCGAGCATCGCGAGTCACCACGACAACTCTCGTGGCCGCGTGACGGCCCAGTGTTCGCCGCGCGCGGGTCCGCGGGAGCGCGCGAGGACGCCGCGGCAAGATACCGCGCCCCGCGATCATAAGCAGCGCGGCGTCCCACCACCGTCCGGCACTCGCGGTCCTCGAGCCGCCTGGCAACACGAAACACCGGCATCGCGACTCCCCGTACGAATCTTCGGTATCCACGGTCCGGCACGGGAGCCCCATCACCGGGAACCGCACGCCTTTCCCGCTGGGACGACCGACCCGTCCGCAACACATCCGAGCGAGATCGAACACGAGTTCGATCGAACTGCTGTGCGAAAGGTGTAGCATCAAATCGGCCCGGGCGCGAGAGGCTCACCGTGATCGACACCGGCGGGCCCGCCCGCATCCGGCAACCGCGAGAGGTGGACGGCGGAACGGGGACGTCCTCGCGCACCTCGACCACGCCTGACGACTCCATCCCCCCGCACGTGGTCGCGGCGGCCGAGGAACCGCCCGATCGACCGCGCTTTCGAGGCGAGAACGCGACGATTCACTCGAACTAGTGTTTGATCCGACTCCGCGAGCCGTCTAATCTGAAGATGTGCGTGCACGCGCGAGCAGCGATGAACAGGAGGGCGTGGTGGACGGCTACGCTTCCGACCGGTTCGACGGCGGGACGTCCGGCGAAGCCGACACGACACCCCGGGCGACCGACTCCGAGAACAACGGCGAGACCACCTCGGAGCCGAACGACGAGCTCACTTCGCGCCAGCGAAGCGTGCTGGACACGATCCGGCAGTGGATGCGGGAGTACGGCTATCCGCCCAGTGTGCGCGAGATCGGCGACACCGTGGGGTTGACGTCCACTTCCTCGGTGGCATACCAGCTGCGTGTACTCGAAGGACGCGGGTACCTGAAGCGTGATCCGCATCGCCCCCGCACGGTCGGCGTGGTCACCAACGACGACTCGGAATCCCCGGCTTTCCCCGACGGATCGAACCCCGCTTACGTGCCGGTTGTGGGACGTATCGCGGCGGGCGAGCCCATCCTCGCCGAGCAGTCCGTGGACGAGGTGTTCCCGCTGCCACGGGAGGTCGTCGGAGAGGGTTCCCTGTTCCTGCTGAGCGTGGTGGGCGACTCCATGGTGGACCTGGCCATCACGGATGGTGACTGGGTGGCGGTCCGGCAACAGCCCGACGCGGAGAACGGCGACGTCGTGGCCGCGATGCTCGACGGGGAAGCCACGGTGAAGACCTTCAAACGTACGGCGGAACACCTGTGGCTGATACCGCACAACGACGAGTACGAACCGATCATCGCCGATCAGGCCACCGTGCTCGGCAAGGTGGTCGCTGTGCTGCGCAAGATGTGACTCTTCAGCGGACAATCAAAGCGCGTGATCCGGCTTAGCGCTTCGACACGGAGCCGTTTTATCGGGGCGGGAAAGCGACAACAGCGCTGGCTCAAGTACCCGCTGTCGGACCAGTTGACGAGTTCCGCTCGGATTCGCCGGATCGCGCGGGTTTGCCGGATCACGGTACCGCGGCCCCATCCGTAGCGGCCCCATCCGTAACTCCCCTGCCCGCAACAGCGGGCACCACTACTTCCTCCGCTCGAACCACCCGAGCCCTACCTCCTCTTCCCGAGAGACGCCGTTCCCGCGGGCCCGCCACGAACTTCGGCAGTAGGACGAGAGCCCGGCTCCGCCATTCCCCAGGGACGCGGACGAACACCCCCCGCGAGTGACCACCGCGGAACGGGCTGTTCGACGAGGTCGGCCCGTACTCTCCGTTCGACCCTCCCCTCCGCTCGGATGTCCTCCTCCGCTCCACCTCCCCACGGCGACAAAAACCGACCATTTACCCTCTTAGTTGTCACGTTGTTCGACCCCCGAACACATGACGATCGGCTCCCCCCGCAAGCCACGACCAACATCGGGACCATCAGGTAAAACTCGGAAAAACTCCCAGTTCCAGCGCGAACAGCCAGCTGTCTCATGGCCCCCGAAAACGACATACTGTCACCGAAACCCAACACGAAGAGTAGTTCGGACCACGATATATCCGCTTTGACGAAACGGGACAGTTGGTTTTTTAATATCGGAGCAAGGTTCGACCGGACTTCGCGAGCGGCACGACGGAGGAGGAGCGCCCTTCGAACACTTCGCACGACTCGAACCGTCCGGGACCACGCGAGGCCCCGACCGTCTCGCGCGGCGACCGAGCCCGCGACGACCACACGGAATATCGGGATCGCGACCGACGAACCGAATCGGGCCCGAACGTGAAAGCGGTGCTCCCCGACCGGCAACGAACGGCATTCGTCAGGCACCACGAACACCTGACGCAGCAGCGAATGGCAGTACTCGAACCCGACGTTCGACGAATACAGCTGATCGAAGTGCCGGGGTGGCCCCCACAGCCACTCGTCATGACACCAGCTTCGACTTAACGAGTGATACGCAAGGAGGTTCGCCGTGTCCCACCGGATACCGCCCTGGTTGCTGGTGCTGTTTGCGGCACTGCTGGCAACGGGCACCGACGAGTTCGTCATCGCGGGGGTTCTCCCCGAAGTGGCCGAAAGCCTGGATGTCACCGTGAGTGTGGCCGGGCAACTGGTGACCGCTTTCGCAGTGGTCTACGCCCTGGGAGCACCCACGCTGGCCGTCGTGCTCGACAGGCTGCCGCGACGACTCGTGCTGGGCGGAGGGCTCGCGGTCTTCACAGTGGCCAACGCTGCCGCCGCTCTCGCGCCCGAGTACTGGACGCTGATGGCTTCTCGCATCGTCGCCGCGCTGGCAGCGGCGAGCGTCACCTCGGCCGCTTTCGCCACAGCGGCTTCCGGCGCACCCGAAGGTCGACAGGGCAGTTATCTGTCCGTGGTCACCGCGGGGATGACCGTGGCACTGTTCACCGGTGTTCCGCTGGGAACGCTGCTCGGCGGGCTCTACGGGTGGCGCGCCACGTTCTGGCTCATCGCGGCCGTGGGAGCACTCTCGGCGCTCGGTGTTTTCACCACCGCTCCCAGGATCGCGGGCAGTCCCGCCGCACCGCTGGCCGAACGGCTCAGTCCACTGCGCAGCCTACCGGTGGCACGGCTGGTGACCGTGACGTTCTTGTGCGGAACAGGCGGTCTGATGTTCTACAACTACATCGGTCCGTTCACCACCGCGACAGTGGGCGGCGGTGCTGATCTGCGCGCGGGAATGTTGCTCATCGTGGGACTGCTCGGTCTCGTGGGAGCGCTGTTCGGTGGCAGGGTCAGTGACGCCCTCGGCCCCCACCGCACGCTGAAACTGGTGGTCGGAGGCCACCTGGCCGCGCTGATCCTGGCCGGGCTGTTCGGCGTATCCGGCGTGACGAGCGCGATTGTGCTGGGAATCCTGGTGGCACTGTGGTCCACTTTCGCCTGGAGTCTCAACCCGCCCATGCAGGGAAGTGTGCTCGCGGCGGCGCCACAGGCCGGCATGACGGCGATGGCTCTGAACATATCGGGGCTGTACCTGGGTACCGGTGTGGGCGGCGCCATCGGTGGTGTCGTCGTCGGCACCCTGGGAGCCAGCTACGTTCCCTTCGTAGGGGCGGTACTGATGCTCGTCGCCTTCTCGTTGACACCACGGGTACGGCAGCGCACGGCCCACTCGACGACCACGGAACAGTCGGAGAGGGTTCACGAAGCCCCGAGCACATGACCGACCGGACGCGGACGGTGTGCCGCGTCCGGCCGATCGAGTGGTTGTTGCCGTCGATGTCGACGGCAACAACCCGGAACCCGTAAACCGTGAGTGCCGGTCGGGTCACCCGTTCGAGGGCGCGGCACCACACGACGTCGATCCCGGCCCTTCCGGAATCCTCCGCCAGTGCTTTGTCGATCCCGCTGTGCCGCCCGGAGACGGGGACACGGCGGAAACCGAACCGAAAAACCACAGCAATTCCTTCCGGGAAAAATCTCCCCTCCCCTGCTGCCTTATGCTGCCCTTGTGTTTCACGACAACGAACAAGGGGAATCAAAATGGAATACGCGCGAACCGACGTGGTCGTCGTCGGAGCGGGACCGGCGAGCCTGACGCTCTCCGAGTTACTGACGAGGCCGGGAAAAAACGTCACCGTCGTCGAACGACAGGAAGATCCCACTTCGGCCCCGCAGTCAGTCACCCTGCAACCCGGCACAGTGGATCTGCTCACGAAAACATAAATCGCCATACCCTGGGAAAATTCCACCAAAAAAATAAGGGGAGTCCGCGAGTACGGCCCCTCGGGGTCAGTGTTCGCTCGTGACTACTCCGAGCTCGGCCCGAATGTTCCGGACGCGAGAATGATGGCCCAGGCGGATATACGCCGAACACTGCTCGAGCGGCTCCGAACCAGGGAATAATTCTTCCTGCGTGCGGGCACGGAAGTCGCCGGCGTCGACAGCACGGAGATCGAGAACTGTTCGGATTCACCAGAACTCCCGGACACGCCTTCTGGTCGGGGATGCACGAGGTCCGCCCCGGAACGGTGCTGACGTTCGACCGGTCCGGTCGACGCGAGCACGTGTACTGGCAGCTCACCGCACGGCACCACGAGGACGACCAGGACTCCAGCGTGGCGCACGTCCGCGAGCTGTTCGAGGACATCGTCAACCGCCAGGTCGTTTCCGACGTACCGCGGTGCTCCCTGCTCTCCGGCGGGTTGGACTCCAGCGCGATCACCGCGCTCGCCGCGGCGAGCCTGCGAGAACACGGTGAACGGATCAACACCTTCGCGATCGACTTCAAGAGCCAGGCGGAGAATTTCGTTCCGGACGCGATCCGCGGCACCCCGGACGCACCTTATGTAGCGGACATGGTCGAGCACCTCGACGTCGAACACACCGACATCGTCCTGGACCACAAGGAACTCGCGGACCCGGAGATCCGTGCGCGGTGGTCGCCGCACGGGACATGCCGATCAGGCTGGGCGACATGGACAACTCCCTCTACCTGTTGTTCCGCGAGATCCGCAGGCACTCCACGGTGGCACTTTCCGGTGAGTCCGCCGACGAGGTGTTCGGCGGATACCGGTGGTTCCACGACGCCGAGACCCGCTGGGCGGACAACTTCCCCTGGATCAACTCGCTCGGGGTCGGGCACTGGGCGCGATCGCCGCTGCTGCGACCGGAACTCGCGGAATCCCTCGACGTCGAGAGCTATGTCGCCGACAGTTACCGCTCAGCGCTGCGTGACGTCCCCCGACTCGACTCCGAGAACGGTGTCGAGGCCAGGATGCGGGAACTCTGCTACCCGCACCTGAGTCGGTTCGTCCAGTACCTGTTGGACCGTAAGGACCGGACCAGCATGGCAACGGGTTTGGAGGTGCGCGTTCCGTTCTGTGATCATCGCCTGGTCGAGTACGTGTTCAATACGCCCTGGTCGTTGAAGACGTTCGACTCCAAGGAGAAGAGCCTGCTGCGCTCGGCCACAGCGGATCTCCTCCCCGATTGGGTGGCACAGCGCACGAAGAGCCCTTATCCGTCCACGCAGGACGATTTGTACGTGGGTGAGCTGCAACGGCAGACCGGCGACGTACTGGCGGATCCGAACGACAGGGTCAACGATCTGATCAACGGTGACTGGTTCCGCCCCATGACGAACGTGGCGACAACCGAGATCACGACCCCCGCCCGCAACGACATGGAACGGTTGCTGGACCTTTCCGTGTGGCTCAAGCAGCACAGCCCCGAACTGAAGTTCCATTAGGGCCTCGTGGACTCGGTCTCTCCCGCCCGTGTTCGTCGGAACCTCGCACGGCCCTCGCTCCGCGCGACGGAGAAATCGATCAGCAGGAACCCGGAAACCCGATCGCGACATCCCGAACGACGACAACCGGACACTGTCGATTGGAGTACGACATGACCGCCATCCCGCCTCCCGTTCCCGCACCTCGACCGGCCACGAAGGTTCCCGAGCTGTCCGTCCCGCTCGTCGGCGGCGGCCAGTGGAACATTCGTGAGCAGCTCCCGTCGACGTTCACCATGGTCGTCTGCTATCGCGGGCCGCACTGCCCCGCATGCCGTGGACAGCTGCGGGAAGTGGACGAATGCTTCCCGGATCTCGCGAGCCGCGGCGTGGAAGCAGTGGCCATCAGCGCCAACGACCGGGCGAGCGCGAGCGGACCCGCGAGGAATGGGACCTCCGGAACGTTCCGCTGGGTTACGACCTCGACGTGGAAACGATGCGCCAGTGGGGACTCTACGTCTCCGAGGGGACCAACGAGTCCGAACCGGCCCACTTCAACGAACCGGGCCTGTTCCTGGTCTCCCCGGACCAGACGCTGTACTACTCGGCGATCACGAACATGCCGTTCGGGCGGCCGAAGCTGGAAGAGCTCATCAGCGGGATCGACTTCGTGGTGCGGCAGAACCCACCCGCCGCACGGTGGTGTCTGACCGACTCGCACGTTGAGCGGCACGTACGGGTATGGCTCCGACCTCTCGACGGGGTCACGCCCGTTGCCCGGGCCGTGCCCGGTCGGAACCGGTGGCGATGCGCGCCGCTCCGCGACGACGTCTCCCACGGCGAACCAGTTCCGGTCCCCGACCACCGGCCCCGACAACTCGGCGAGCCGCTCCTCCCCGGGCGTGCACCGAACCCGTGGTGCGGGTGGCGCACCGGTGCTCGGGCTGCCCGGAGGCGTACCCACCGGTCAACGCGGAGCCGGCGGTCAGCGGCAGTACGCGGCGACGCGCCGGAACCGGCTCATCCCGTCGTGGCGAACGGTTCGAGCGCGTTGGCCAGATCCGTCCGGACCTTGGCACGCACTCTGGTTCCCTCCGCGGTGTGCTCACGTGCGACGAGCTCACCCTCGGTGTGCACGCGGGAAACGAGCTCACCCCTGGTGTAGGGCACCAGCGCGTCCACGTAGACATCCGGTTGGGGCATCCAGTCGGCGACAGCGCGCTTGAGCTCCTCGACCCCCGTTCCGGAACGGGCCGAGACGAAGATCGCCTCGGGAAGTAGCCTGCGCAGCTCGACGACCTTCGTGTTGTCCATGGCGTCGGCCTTGTTCACCACGACCAGCTCCGGTGGGACCGTACCGCCCTGCTCGGCACTGATCTCGGTGACGACCTCGCGCACCGCGCTGACCTGCTCCTGCGGTGCGGGATCGGTGCCGTCCACCACGTGCAACAGCAGATCAGCCCTGGTTACCTCTTCCAGCGTGGAACGGAACGCCTCGACCAGTTGGTGCGGCAGGTGCCGCACGAATCCCACGGTGTCGCTGAGGGTGTAGGGCCTGCCGTCCGGCGTACGGGCACTGCGGGTGGCTGGATCGAGCGTCGCGAACAGCGAGTCCTCCACCAGCAGCCCGTTGCCCGTGAGTGCGTTGAGCAGACTGGACTTGCCCGCGTTGGTGTAACCCGCGATGGTCACCCCGGGAACGGCGTTGGCGACACGGCGCGAACGCTTGGTCTCACGGATGGTGCTCATCGAGGCGAGCTCCTTGCGGAGCTTGCTGATGCGCTTGTGGATCCGCCGACGGTCCGTCTCCATCTTGGTCTCACCGGGACCACGGGTACCCACACCACCGTTGCCGCCACCGGCGCGCCCACCGGCCTGCCGGGACATCTTGTCACCCCAACCACGCAGCCGTGGCAGGTAGTACTGCAACTGGGCGAGCTCGACCTGGGCCTTGCCCTCCTTGGAACTGGCGTGCTGGGCGAAGATGTCCAGGATCAGGGCCGTGCGATCCACGACCTTGATCTTGAGTTTCTCCTCCAGCTGCCTGAGCTGGCCCGGTGCGAGCTCACCGTCGCAGATGACGGTGTCGGCTCCGGCCGCCAGTGCCATGTCCCGCAGTTCGCGCACCTTGCCCGCGCCGACGTAGGTCGCGGGGTCCGGGCGATCCCTGCGTTGGACCACACCGTCCAGCACTTCCGAGCCGGCGGTTTCGGCCAGTCTGCCGAGTTCGGCGAGTGAGCTCTCCGCCTGTGCGGAGGTACCTTCCGTCCACACGCCGACCAGTACGACCCTTTCGAGTCGCAACTGGCGGTACTCGACCTCGGTAATGTCGGACAGCTCGGTGGAAAGACCGGAAACGCGGCGCAGCGAAGCACGTTCCGCGCGCTCCATCTCGCCGATGGAGGGCTCCCGGGAGTCCGTGCTCAGGTGTTCACCGGCCGTCCGTACGTCAGCGCCGTCCGCGCCGGTGTTCCACTCGGCCGCTTCGGGGCGCTCATCGGTGTGATAACGGCTTCTCAAGTAATCCTTACTCAGTCACTAGTGGGGTATCCGGTTGTGGCCCGACCGCTCCGAACGAACCGCGGCTGGGCAAGGCCCACGGCGAAACCGCGGGCGGCCCTGACCCGGTCGGCCCCACTCTCGGGAGGCGCCGCTCGGGGTCGCCCCCTCGGGGGGTGGTCGGTTCGGTCCTGCCACCCTGTATTATGGCACGACCGTCCACTGGTTTTCACCGGTTCGTACCCGAAGTGACCAGTACGGGCTCGCCGATACGCCGCCACCAGTCGGCGTCGAGCTCACCCCGGGCGAGGAGTTCCGCCGGCCCGGTCAGCGTAGTGGTCTCCGGAGTGACCTCGACCTCCACCGTTCCCCCCGGAACGTGCACCAGACGAACACCGTTCTCACCGCCGTCGGCGCGCAGCGCGGCCACGGCGGCGGCTACGGTCCCGGTGCCACACGAACGGGTTTCACCGACGCCTCGCTCGTACACCCGCATCCGCAGCTCCCGCTCGTCGAGCGGCTCCACCAGTTCGATGTTCACGCCGTGGGGGAACAGCTCCGGGTCGTAACCGGGCTGTACCGACAGGTCGAGGTCACCGATTCCGGACGTGACGCAGACCAGGTGCGGATTGCCCAGGTCCACCGCCAGCGCGGACATCGCGTAACCCGCGACGGTGACGCTGGAGTGCCCGGTGACGGCAGCGCCGCCCATGTCCACGGTCACGCGTCCGTCCTCCCCGACGAGGACTCCACGCAGCCCCGCACGCGTGCCCACCGGAACGTTCCCCGACGCGGCGAGCCCCGATTCGAGCAGGTAACGCGCGAAGACGCGCACCCCGTTGCCGCACATCTCGGCCACGGAACCATCGGCGTTGCGGTAGTCCATGAACCACGCGTCGGTGGGGACGTCGGAGGGGAGTTCCTCGCCCAGCAGACCGCCCGGAACGACCCGCAGCACGCCGTCGGCGCCCAGGCCGATCCTGCGGTCGCACAACGCGCGTACCCGTGCCGCCGTCAGGTCGAGTTCGCCCCGGGGGTCGGGCAGCACGACGAAGTCGTTCTCGGTTCCGTGCCCCTTGAGAAATTCCGGTCCCGCGTAAGACTGCACCGCCACAGTCTAGCCGCCGGGTACGCACCCATCCGGGACACACCGCGGAATCCGAACCTCGTTCGTCGGCGGAACGACACACCAACGGTCACTCATTCCGCACCGGCGCGGCCCAGGAGTCGCAAGACCTCCGGCACGGTGTCGGTCCGCGCCGCGTCGAACCAGTGGATGCGTTTGTCCCTGCGGAACCAGGAACGCTGCCGCCGCACGAACCGTCGGGTGGCTCGCGCGGTCTCGGCGGCGGCGGCCGTCATGTCCGCCGCCTCGTCCAGCTCGGCCAGCACCTGCTGGTATCCCAGCGCTCTGGAAGCGGTGCGGCCCTGCCGCAGCCCGCGATCCTCCAACGCACGAACCTCGTCGACCAGTCCCTCGTCGAACATCTCGGCGACTCGCGCGTTGACCCTGGTGTCGAGTTCGGGCACGGAACGGTCCAGCCCCACGAGCAGGGTGCCGTAACGAGGCGGGCCGGGTTCGGGGAGATTGGCGGAGAACCGACGTCCGGTGATCTCGATCACCTCCATCGCGCGAACCACTCGCCTCCCGTTGGACGGCGATATCGACTCCGCCGCGGGCGGATCGAGCTCGGCGAGTTCGCGGTGCAGCGCTTCGGGGCCGATCAGGTTCAGCCGCTGCTGCCAGCGCTGCCGTACGACCGGATCGGTTCCCGGGAAGTTCAGCTCGTCCAGCACCGCCTGCGCGTAGAGCCCGGAACCGCCGACCAGGATCGGTGGGACCCCGGAGTCCAGCAGCCGTTCCACATCGGATCTGGCGTACCGCTGATAAGCGGCCACCGAGGCCGTCTCGGTGACCTCGAGGACGTCGAGCTGATGGTGCGGTACGCCGCGTCGCCGCTCCGGTGGGAGCTTGGCGGTGCCGATGTCCATCCCGCGGTACAGCTGCATCGCGTCGACGTTGACTATCTCGCCGCCCAGCCGTTCGGCCAGTCGCAGCGCCAGTTCGGACTTGCCCGTGGCGGTGGGACCGAGAACGGCCACCGGGCGTGGCGTGGTGGCGGGCATCCCTCCAGCCTAGGGCGTGTTTCACGGCCGGAGCAGCGGCACACCCGACCCGCCTACCGCGCACGCGCGGCCGACACGCGGTAGTCACGAAAAAGCCTTCCTACCGCCAACAGGGTGGTGCCGTCCAATATCGTGGTAGAGGCACATTCATGACGGAAGCTGCCAGCGGGCGCTGTCGGCCCGTGCGGACCAGGGGTTTCTACGACCGGTGTGCATTCCACCCGGTCCGCACCGGCAGTGTCGGCACCGGGAACCGGGAGTTTCGGCCGTCTCGGGCTGGTCGACACGCGCCCGGGCTGTTTGAATGCGCCGACGGCGACACATCCGACGACGTGTCGCCGGGTGCTTCGGCCCCGTCCGACGACGGGGCGCTCGTGCTCCGCACGAGCACTGAGCGGGCAGAAGGAGGAAGCCGGCCATGACAGACCAGGACACGACGCCGAACACCGCCGACGCGTCGGCGGCCGCGGACTCGACAACGAGCGGTTCGGGACGTGGCGCCGCGCCCGCGGTACCGATCGCTTCCGGCGATCCGGCGCGCTGGGGCCGGGTCGACTCCGAGGGGGAGGTTTACGTACGAACCTCCGAGGGAGAACGGTTCGTCGGATCGTGGCAGGCGGGAGACGCCGGCGAAGGACTGGCTCATTTCGCTCGGAGGTTCGACGATCTCCGCACCGAGGCCGAGCTGCTGGAGACGCGGCTCTCCTCGGGTTCGGGAGATCCGAAACAGGCGTTGTCCAGCGCCAAACATCTGCGTGACGGGCTCCCCGAGGCCTCCGTGGTCGGCGATGTCGACTCGCTGGCCGCACGGCTGGAACACATCGTGACGCGCGCCGAGCACGCGGTGGAGCAGGCCAAGGCCGAGCGGGAGAAGGCACGCGCCGATGCGGTGGCGCGCAAGGAAGCGCTGGTCGAAGAGGCGGAACAGATCGGGGCGGAAGCCACCAACTGGAAAGCCGCGGGAGACAGGCTGCGCGCCATCTTCGAGGAGTGGAAGAGCGTCCGGGGCGTCGACCGTAAGACCGACGAGCAGCTCTGGAAGCGGTTCACCAAGGCCCGTGACGCTTTCAACCGCCGCCGGGGGTCGCACTTCGCGGAACTGGACCGGCAGCGCAACGCCGCCAAGGAACGCAAACAGGAGCTGGTCGACGAGGCCGAATCGCTGACCGAATCCACCGACTGGGGTCCCACCGCGGACCGCTACAAGCAGTTGATGAGCGAGTGGAAGTCGGTGGGGCGCGCGCCCAAGGACAGCGACGAGGCGTTGTGGAAACGCTTCCGTGCCGCGCAGGACAAGTTCTTCTCCCGCCGTTCCGAGGCGTTCGCCGAGCGCGACGCCGAGTTCGCCGAGAACGCCAGGCTCAAGGAGGAGCTGTTGGCCGAGGCGGAGCGGATCGACACCGACACGGACCCGAACGCGGCCCAGGCGCAGTTGCAGCGCATTCAGCGACGCTGGGACGAGATCGGCAAGGTCCCCCGGGAACGCATCCGCGAGCTCGAGGGCAGGCTGCGCGCGGTCAACGATCGGGTGCGCTCGGCGGCCCAGCACGAGTGGCGTCGCACCGACCCGGAGGCCCAGGCCAGGGTCGAACAGTTCCGCGAGCGGGTGGAGCAGTACGAGCAGCAGGCCGCCAAGGCACGCTCTGCGGGCAACGAGAAACGTGCCAAGGAGGCCGAGCAACAGGCGCGGCAGTGGCAGGAGTGGCTCACCGCCGCGCAGAACGCCCTGACGGACCGCTGAGCGTCGGGTGAACCGATCGGCGGGCGCAGCTGGCCGACCGCTCCCGAACCGGGAAGCGGACGACGCCGGTGCCCGCCGATCGGTGCCGCCGAGCGATCACCGCGGCACCCGCGCTCCGAGCGGCTCGGTCAGGCGCGGGACCAGACGATCCGCAGCCACTGACCGGCCAGCACCCCCATCGCGATCACCGCGATGAACAGTCCGAACGAGGGACCAGGCTCTCCGGCCTCAGCCGTCTGCCTGGACCAGATGGCGATGACTCCCTCCACCGTGACCACGCAGCAGAGCATCGCCGCCAGCCATGCGATCGCCCACCGACGCGTGGCCAGGGCCAGGGCCCCGAGCAGCACTCCCGCTATGGCGGAGTTGATGGAGAACAGCCGGGGCAGCAGCCCGATACCCAGCGCCGGATCCGCCTGTCCGGCCAGGACCTGCCACCCCGGAGCACCGCCGACCCACGGCAGCACCGCGGTCAACACGAGAACCAGCATGATCCCGGTGATGACCAGCGCCCGTGCCCCCGGATCGATCACACGACCGATGTCCCGCTCGGCACGGGACAAATCGGTACGGAACCGCTGCTGGTCGCCCTGGTCCACTTGTTCGTCTCCATCCGAAAGCGGTCGCCCGGCACCGGAATTCTCGCTCAACATCCGCACCCCTGCTCGGCGGTGCTCTCGGTGCTCGCGTCCCTCGGAGCGCCGAACGAGGGCAGGCCGAGACCGACTCCCGAGGTCTTGGGACGTTGTCCGGCCTCCCAGCGATCACCGGCCACGGTGCGACGGTGTCGGTGCACGCCACCGTCCGCGAGCAGATGGTGGGGCGCTGCCCTGCTGATCGTGGTGTGCACGAGATCACCGGGACGGAGCTCCCCGTCCGTCTCCCCCTCGGGTGTGAAGTGCACCAGCCGCCCGTCCCTGGCGCGGCCCGAGCGACGCTCGGTGTGCGCGTTCTTGCGCCCCTCGCCCTCGGCGACCAGCAGCTCGACCTCGCTTCCCACCAGTTGCTGGTTGGCCTCCAGCGAGATCTCGTTCTGCAGCTCGATCAATCGGTCGTAGCGCTGCTGCACGACCTCCTTGGGCAGCTGTCCGTCCATCTCGGCGGCGGGAGTGCCGGGACGCTTGGAGTACTGGAAGGTGAAGGCGCTGGCGAATCGTGCCCTGCGCACCACGTCGAGCGTCGCTTCGAAGTCCTCCTCGGTCTCCCCGGGGAAACCGACGATGATGTCGGTGGTGATCGCCGCGTGCGGCATGGCCTCGCGCACCTTGTGCACGATGTTGAGGAAGCGCTCGGCGCGATAGGAGCGACGCATCGCCTTGAGCATGCGGTCGGAGCCGGACTGCAGCGGCATGTGCAGCTGGGGGCACACGTTGGGGGTTTCGGCCATCGCGTCGATGACGTCGTCGGTGAAGTCCCGGGGGTGCGGTGAGGTGAAACGCACCCGCTCCAGCCCCTCGATGTCGCCGCAGGAGCGCAGCAGCTTCCCGAAGGCGTAGCGGTCCCCGAACTCGACGCCGTAGGCGTTGACGTTCTGCCCGAGCAGGGTGACCTCGAGAACCCCCTCGGAGGCGAGCGCGCCCACCTCGGCCAGCACGTCGCCGGGGCGACGGTCCTTCTCCTTGCCGCGCAGCGAGGGAACGATGCAGAAGGTGCAGGTGTTGTTGCAGCCGACCGAGACCGAGACCCACCCGGAGTAGGCGGACTCGCGACGCGCGGGCAGCGTGGAGGGGAACTGGTCCAGCGATTCCAGGATCTCCACTTCGGCTTCCTGGTTGTGCCTGGCGCGTTCGAGCAACGTCGGCAGCGATCCCAGGTTGTGCGTGCCGAAGACGACGTCCACCCAGGGTGCACGTCGAACGATCTCGCCGCGGTCCTTCTGCGCCAGGCATCCCCCCACCGCGATCTGCATACCGGGGTTCTCCCGCTTGGCGGCACGCAACCGTCCGAGGTTTCCGTAGAGCCGGTTGTCGGCGTTCTCCCGCACCGCGCACGTGTTGAACACGACCAGGTCGGCGGTGTCGTCGCCCGCCTCCCGCACGTAACCGGCCTCTTCCAGCACCCCGGACAACCGCTCGGAGTCGTGCACGTTCATCTGGCAGCCATACGTGCGCACTTCGAATGACTGAGGCACCCGCTTGTCCGTCACGCTCCCACCATATCCCCTGGTGGAAAGCACTCATTCGTGGTACGGAAACCGAGGGCGTCGACCGGGACGAGCCGAGGTCACGGTCCAGGTCACCGGGTTCGCTGTCCTGCTCGTCGGACAGTGGTGGCGAGCTCGGAAACGCGCTCTGCCCTCGGTCGGCAGGAACCACCGCGACCCGCGACCGGCAGCCGTATCGGCACCGGTGAAGCGGCACGGCCGCTGGAACCGGCCGGCATCGAACCCATCGGATGAACCTCGTACCGTGCCGGGCCGGCCACCTGCCGGCCACGGGGCTCGGACACAGTCCGTGTCGGGTCGACCCGTCGACGCGTTCGACGTCCGCACAACACCCCGAAAACGGTGAATGTAATCGAGTCGCAACATCAGTCGACCGATCGGTGCTGGACTCAGCGGCTTCATGCGCCTTAGGTTGCCTTCATCGTGTCCGCCATTTCCGACCGATCTGGAGATCGAATGACCGAAGTTCCCACGGATACGCCGATGATCCGGGTGTCCGCGGTCGACAAGTACTTCGGGTCACTGCACGTGCTCAAGGACATCAACCTTGAAATCCCCCGTGGTCAGGTCGTGGTGGTTCTCGGACCCTCCGGTTCGGGCAAGTCCACCCTCTGCCGAGTACTCAACCGGCTGGAAACGATCGATTCGGGCGCCGTCGCCGTCGACGGAGTGCCGCTCCCCGAGGAGGGGCGCGCGCTCGCCGAGCTCAGGGCGGATGTCGGAATGGTGTTTCAGCAGTTCAACCTGTTCGCGCACAAGAGCATCATCGACAACGTCACGCTGGGACCGATCAAGGTCCGAAAGCTCGGCAAGGACGAGGCACGCGAAGAGGGTATGCGGCTGCTGCGCCGGGTGGGGATCGCCGACCAGGCGGAGAAGTACCCCGCGCAGCTCTCCGGCGGGCAACAACAGCGCGCGGCGATCGCACGGGCACTGGCCATGCGGCCCAAGGTGATGCTCTTCGACGAGCCGACCTCGGCACTGGACCCGGAGATGGTCAACGAGGTGCTCGAAGTGATGGCGGGGCTCGCCGAAGAGGGCATGACGATGCTGGTGGTCAGTCACGAGATGGGATTCGCCCGCCGCGCCGCACACCGGGTGCTGTTCATGGCCGACGGTGAGGTCGTCGAGGACACCTCCCCCGAGACCTTCTTCGACTCGCCCGAGTCGGAACGCGCCAAGGACTTCCTGGGCAAGATCCTCACTCACTAGATCCGGTTCGCACCCGGATGTCGATCGGTTCCACGACCACCACTGGAAGGGACATTCATGCGTAACGGCAAGCTGACCGCCGCGGCGATCGCGGCGTCGACGGGCCTGCTGCTCAGCGCCTGTGGCAGCGGCTCGAGCTCCGAAGAGGGCTTCTCCGCCCCCGTCGCCGAGAACCCCTCGTTCGAGCAGGGCACCACGATGGCCGAATACGCCGACTCCGGCGAGATCACCATCGGGACCAAGAAGGACCAGCCACTGTTCGGGCTGGAGAACCTCAACGGCGAGATGCAGGGCTTCGACGTCGCCATCGGCGAGATCATCGCGGGCAAGCTCGGCATTCCGGCTGACAAGATCAACTGGAAGGAAACCCCGAGCAAGAACCGCGAGCTGTATCTCGAACAGGGCAAGGTCGACATGGTCGTGGCCACTTACACGATCAACGACAAACGCGCCGAGCGGGTCACCTTCGCCGGGCCGTACTACGAGGCCGGTCAGGACCTGATGGTCAAGCAGGACAACAACTCGATCACCGGTCCGGAGTCGCTGCGCGACAGCGACGCCAAGGTGTGCTCGGCCAGGGGCTCCACGCCTTCCGAGCGGATCCGCGAGTACGTCGACTCCTCCCGGCTGGTGTTGTTCGACACCTACTCGAAGTGCGCGGACGCGCTGCGCAACGGCCAGGCGCAGGCGGTCACCACGGACAACTCGATCCTGATGGGTCTGGTCAGCGAGAGCGAGAACCAGTTCAAGGTGGTCGGCAACACCTTCAGCGAGGAGCCCTACGGCGTCGGGATCGTCAAGGGCGACGTGGACTTCTGCGAGTTCATCAACGACAGCCTGCGGACCGCCGCCGAGAACGGCACCTACCAGGAGGCCTGGAACTCCAGCGCGGGCCAGGTTTCGGAGAAGACACCGGAACTGCCCGAGCTGCAGTCCTGCGGCTGAGCCTCATCCGTCTGTGTGAGGGGGCACCGGCGATCCCGGTGCCCCCTTTCAGCTCGCTGGAGTGAAACGTGCAAGTCCTTATCGACAACTATCATCTGTATCTGCGGGGGCTGGGCACGACGCTGCAGATCTGCCTCTACGCGGGACTGCTGACCCTGGTGGTGGGCACGTTCATCGCGGGCTGTCGCGTCGCCCCGCTCACCCCGCTGCGTGCGTTCGGCACCGCCTGGGTAACGGTGTTCCGGAACTGTCCGCTGGCCGTGGTGCTGTTCTTCATGGCGTTCGGCATCCCGGCGCTGGGGATCAACGCCTCGTACTTCGTGTTCGGCACCATCGGACTCGCGCTGTACACCTCGGCATTCGTCTGCGAGGCGATCCGCAGCGGTATCAACGCCGTCTCACCGGGCCAGGCGGAGGCCGCTCGATCCGTGGGCCTCGGCTTCGGGCAGACCCTGCGGCTGGTGATCCTGCCGCAGGCGGTGCGCAGCATCATCCCCCCGCTGGGCAGCGTGATGATCGCGATGATCAAGAACTCCGCGATCGCTGGGGCGTTCGGAATCGGTGGCGATCTCTACGCGGTGGGGATCCGGCAGTCCTCCGCTCAGGGCGAGGAGATCATCCCGGTGTTGCTGGGTGTGGCGCTGGGCTATCTGATCATCACCATCCCGGCCGGACTGCTGCTGGGTTACGTGGAACGGAAGGTGGCGATCGCACGATGAGCGACTCCGTGCTCTACGAGGCTCCCGGACCGCGTGCCAGGCTCCGCGCCCGATACGCGAGCGTGATCACCGGTCTCGTGCTGCTCGCCGTCTTCGGCTGGGTGATCTACCGACTGGCTCAGGGCGGTGAGTTCACCTACGAGAAGTGGGGTCCGCTGATCGACCCCACCAACGAGAGCTTCACCCCACTGTGGACGCTGCTCGGCAAGGGGTTGGGCAACACCCTGCTGGCGGCCGGTTGGTCCATCCTGTTCTCACTGGTGATCGGCACGATCCTCGCGCTGACCAGGGTCACGGCAGCGGCTTGGTACCGCTGGGCCGTGGTCGGGGTGATCGAGCTGCTGCGCGGCACCCCGGTGGTCGTGCTGATCTTCTTCGCCTACCAGGCGCTGCCGGTGATGGGCCTGGACCTGCCGGTGATGTGGTCGCTGGTCATCGGGCTGACCGCGTACAACTGCGTGATCATCGCCGAGATCGTGCGTGCGGGGATCGACTCGCTGCCCAAGGGGCAGAGCGAGGCGGCCTACGCCGTGGGGATGCGCCGCGGCCAGGTCATGTTCAACGTGCTGCTGCCGCAGGCGTTCCGGGCCATGCTGCCCGCGTTGATCAGCCAGCTGGTGGTGGTTCTCAAGGACACCTCGCTCGGTTTCACGATCAGCTATCCCGAGTTCGTGCAGCGGGGCGAGACGGCCATCGAGAACCTCGGCAATCCCATCCAGCTGTACCTGTTCATCGCGTTGATCTTCATCGTCATCAACTACACGCTGAGCAAGCTCGCGGTGTACACCGAACGCAGGTTGAGCCGTGGTCGCAAGTCATCGGCGACCGCGGAGCCGGAAAGCGCCGCCACCACCGGGGACTGAGCCGATTCCGGGCGGAGGACCGGTGGGGCACATCGCGACGGCCGCGAACGTGCCCCACCGTCGACAATCGCTCCGCGGCACCGGCGAGGTGGCGGAATACGCCCGGTCTCCCGCCCCGGACGAACCACGGGGCGGGAGACCGCCGACGAACGTTTCAACCGGAGAGCTCGGGGGCCCGCGCTTCGGGGCGCCTCTCGCGCAGCGTCTCGTCCGCCGCCTCGGCCCAGCGCCCGTCGGCGATCGCGGCGTCGAGGACCGCACGCAACCGATCGCGGAACCTCGCGTCGCCCTCGGCGATTCCGACCAGCCGTTCCGCGGGCCGTGACTCGGGGCCGGTGACGACGTAGGGGGCCACCACGGTCACTCCGTCCGCCTTCCGGTCGAACCCGCCGAGCAGCACATCCACGCTGCCGCGTGCGAGGGCTCCGCTCCGCAGCGAGGCGGGCAGTCTGCGGAACGCGACGTCGGACGCGGAATCCAGCCCCACCCCCTCGGCCAGCAGACCGGCCAGCCGGACGTCGAAACCGCGGTATTCCCCGTCGGTCCGGCGCAGGAAGTCCGCTGAGTCGTTGGGCACGCCCACGAGCAGTTCGCCGCGTCGCCGGATCTCGGAGAGGGCGGGCGAGCCCGGCAGCCGCGCGCCCCCGGTCGGCGTCGTCGCCGAGGTCCCGGTCCCGGCGGACGGCTCGGCACTGCGCTGCTCGGGCGGGAGCACCGCCGCCCCCCGCTCACCGTCGGTGGCCGCACAGGCCGAGAGCAGCGACACGAGAACCAGTCCGAGCACCGCACGGGGTACCGCTCGTAGCCACATGCACGTAATCATCGTCCCGCTCGTCACTCGGTGTCCACCTGCCTCGGAGAACATTGCTGTAGGCTCGTGGCCGACTGGATCGGTTGTGATACACGGTTAACACCGGATAGGGTCCGCAACCGGTTCATACCAATCGAGGCGCCAATGTCGTCGCCCGTCCGTACCGCACCCCCGTACGCACCGGGAGGCGATGAGTGACACCGACAAGCGTGCATCCAGTAGTCCGCGAAGTTACCGAACGTATCGCCGAGCGCAGCTCCGCGACGCGCCGCGAATACCTGGAACGGATTCGCGCCGCGAAACGCACCGAACCGGCCAGGGCGAACATGGCCTGCAGCAACCTCGCCCACGGTTTCGCCGCCATCAGCGGCACCGATCGCGAGTCCGTGAAGGGACTCGTGCGTCCGGGCGTGGCGATCGTTTCGGCGTACAACGACATGCTCTCCGCGCACAAGCCCTACGCGGAGTTCCCGGACTGGATCAAGGAGGCCGCCCGCCACGAGGGCGGCGTCGCGCAGTTCGCGGGCGGCGTTCCCGCCATGTGCGACGGCATCACGCAGGGACGTGACGGGATGGAACTCTCCATGTTCTCCCGGGACGTGATCGCGATGGCGACCGGTGTGGCGCTGTCGCACGAGATGTTCGACTCCGCGCTGCTGCTGGGGATCTGCGACAAGATCGTACCCGGCCTGCTGATCGGTGGACTGACCTTCGGACACCTGCCGATCACACTGGTACCGGCCGGTCCGATGCCCTCCGGACTCCCCAACGGGGAGAAGAGCCGGATCAGGCAGCTGTTCGCCGAGGGCAAGGCCACTCGGGAGGAACTGCTGGAGGCGGAGTCCGCCTCCTACCACTCCCCCGGCACCTGCACGTTCTACGGCACGGCGAACTCCAACCAGCTCGTCGTGGAGATGATGGGGCTGCACCTGCCGGGTTCCACCTTCGTGCCGCCGGGAACACCGCTGCGCAGGGCACTGACCGAGGAGGCGGCCCGAAACGCGGTACGGGCCGCGAAGTCCGAGGAAGCCCCCTCGATCGGGGAGATCATCGACGAGCGCGCCATCGTCAACGGTGTCGTCGCGCTGCTGGCCACCGGCGGTTCCACCAACCACACGATGCACCTGCCCGCCGTGGCATCGGCCGCGGGGATCCAGCTGACCTGGGACGACTTCTCCGACCTTTCCTCGGTGGTGCCGCTGCTCGGCAGCGTCTACCCCAACGGTTCCGCCGACATCAACCACTTCACCGCCGCGGGCGGGGTGCAGACCCTGGTGTCCGAACTGCTCGAGGCGGGACTGGTGCACCCGGACGTGCGAACCGTCGCCGGTGACGGGTTGGAGCGCTACCGCCAACAGCCCTTCCTGGAGGACGGCGAACTGATCTGGCGGGAAGGCCCCGCCCGGAGCCTGGACACCAGCGTGTTGCGCGGCGTCTCCGAGCCGTTCGACACCGAGGGCGGCCTGCGAGTGCTGGAGGGCAACCTGGGGCGCTCGGTCATGAAGGTCTCGGCGGTCAAGCAGCAGCACCGTTCCGTGACGGCCCAGGCGCGGATATTCGACGACCAGGAGCAGTTCAAGGCCGCGTTCCAGGCCGACGAACTCAACCGCGACGTCGTGGTGGTCGTGCGCAACCAGGGGCCGCAGGCCAACGGGATGCCCGAGCTGCACGGGCTCAGCCCCGGCCTCGGCGTGCTGCAGGACCGGGGTTACCAGGTGGCGCTGGTCACCGACGGGCGCATGTCCGGAGCATCCGGCAAGATTCCCTCCGCGATCCAGGTGACTCCCGAGGCCAGCGCGGGGGGCCGGCTGGCGAGACTCCGCGACGGTGACGTGCTCCGGGTCGACGGCGAACAGGGCACCCTGGAGGCGCTCGTTCCCGACGACGAGCTCGCCGCACGGGAGCCGGCCGCACCGACGGCACTGCACCAGTTCGGCACGGGACGCGAACTGTTCGCCACCTTCCGGCAGGCGGTCGGCAGGGCCGACCAGGGCGCCAGCGTCTTCCCCACGCCGGAACAGCAGACACAGGCACAACAGCAGTCCCGCGACGAAATCTCCGCCTGAGCCAGCACGAACGGATTCCACGATGCGAGCCGCAACCGACATCCTCGATATCAGCCCGGTCATCCCCGTCGTCGTACTCGACGACGCGACCCACGCCGCCCCGCTCGCCCAAGCGCTGCAGCGGGGCGGCATCCGCACCATCGAAGTCACCCTCCGCACCCCGGTCGCGCTGGAGGCGATCGAGCGGATCAACGGCGAGGTCGAGGGCATCACGGTCGGGGCCGGGACGATCACCCAGCCGGGGCAGGCCAAGGAGGCCGCCCGGGCGGGAGCGGGTTACCTGGTGACACCGGGTACCACCGACCGGCTGCTGGACGAGGTGGCCGACACCGAACTGCCCGCGCTGCCGGGAGTGAGCACCGTCTCGGAAGCGCTGCGACTGGCCGAACGCGGCATGCGGGCGCTGAAGTTCTTCCCGGCCGAACCCGCGGGCGGAGTGCCGTACCTCAAGTCGCTGAGCAGCCCGCTGCCCGAGCTGTCCTTCTGCCCGACCGGAGGAATCACCCCGGACAACGCCGGGCGTTACCTGGCGCTGCCCAACGTGCGCTGTGTCGGTGGCTCCTGGCTCGCCCCGAAGGAGGCGCTGGCCAAGGGCGACTGGGGCCACATCGAGGCGCTGGCACGTCAGGCGGTCGCGCTGGGCTGATCCGGGAGGGCCTCGTCGACGGGGTGGCGTCGATTTCTCGCGAAATTGACGCCACCCGGTTCGGCGATGCGGCCCCGCGGGCGTCGATTTCTCGCGAAATGTACGCCGGTGCGTGGGCGGGATTCCCGAAGCCGGCCGCTTCCCCGAGCATGGGGCGCCTCCCCGCGCATGGGGCACTGCCCACCAGCGGGCCACGTTCCCCGAGGCGCCGCCGCACGCACCGGCCGTGTCCGTTCCGAGCCCGAACGGACCGGGATCACTTCACCGGCTGCACCTTGGTGCTCGGATCGCCATCGATCGCCGCCGCCATGCGCGGCACCAGACCGTCGAGCGCTATGGGCAGGCTGAGCGGACTGGAGAAGGAGACCGCCCCGTTGAGCGTGGTCTGACGCTGCATGGTGATATCCCGGCCCTGCTTGACGACGTCGAGCTGCTTGTAGACCTGCTTACGAGCGATGCTGTCCTCCGGGGCACCGTAAACACCCAGCAGCAGCACGTCGGCTTCGAGCAGTCCGAGGCGCTCCTTGCTGAGCTGCTTGGGTTCCCGGTTCTCACCGGAGAACAGTTTCTCGGTGGCGGGGGGAAGCCGGAGCCCCAGGGAACGCAACAGCCTGGGGGCGGGACCTTCGGCGTAGACCCATGCCTGCCCGCTGATCGATGTGGCCAGCAGCCCGGTGGCACCGTCGAACGCCGGATTCCGCGAACGGGCCGCTTCGAATTCACCCTCGATGTCGGTGACGAGTTGATCGGCCTTCCGACTCTCGCCGAGAGCCTTACCGATGATCCTGGTCATGTCCTGCCAGGGCACACCGTAATCGGCGTACTCACCGGGCTGGGCGACCGTGGGAGCGATCGCGGAGAGCTTGTCGTACTCCTGCTTCTTCAGTCCGGAGTTGACCCCGATGATCACGTCCGGTTCCAGTGCCGCGATCCGTTCGAACTCCAGCTCCTGTCGCGCCAGCACCTCGGGCATCTCGCGATCGCCCAGTTTCTCCCGGGCCCAGGGCCACAGCGCGCCGTCCTGTCCACCGAACCACTCACGGGTGGCCACCGGGGCGGTACCGAGCGCGAGAACGGTGTCCTGATCGGTCAGTCCCACCGTGACGACACGCTCGGGGCGCTCGGTGATCTCGGTGGTGCCGTGCTTGTGCTCGACGCTTACCGGGAAGGCACCCGAACCGGAACCGGATCCCGAGCCGGAACCGCCACCGTTGCCGGGAGCACAGGCCGTGAGCAGTAACAATCCCGCACCACCGAGCAGACCTCTGCGGCTGATATCGGAGCGGGTGGGGCCGAACTTGTCGCGTGGCATTGCGTACCTCAACTACCGAAGTCGATGTTTAGGTTAGCCTAAACAAAACGAAATGCCCGGTTCAAGACCACCCCACCCCGGCGAGCGGACTCACCGCGCCATCATCGGAGTGATTCGGGACACAGCAGCACGCAGCGAGTCCGCCACGGGACGCCCCGTGCTTTCCAGCGCCGCACGCGACATGACGCCGGTACTGACCAACACGCACTCCGCCCCGACCTCCGCCGCGGCACGGGCGTCGTCGGTGACGTCGCCGATGACCACCGCCTCGGACGGTTCCAGCCGCAACGAACGCAGGTGCGCGTCCAGATACGCTGCCTTGGAACCGCCGACCTCGGAATCGCGCAACCCGTCGATCCGACCGAACATCGAACTCAGCCCGAAACGCTCCACCAGCGGCACCAGCTCGTCGTGGAAGAACATGGACAACAACGACTGGCTGCCACCCCGCTCCCGCCATTCCCGCAGCGCGTGCGGCGCCTCGGGATCGAGTTCGCAGGTGTGCAGCAACCGCCGGTAGGCGTCGTGGTAGATGCGATCGATGGCACGCCAGTCCCGCTGGTCGATCTCGCGTCCGAGCACTCGCTCGTAGGAGTCGCGCAACGGCCTGCCGAACACGGCACGCCAACCGGGGAGATCGACCGGTTCGGCGTCATAGGCCGCACACACCGCGTTGACCGAGGCCACCACGGCCTCGTTGTCCGCGAGCAGTGTGCCGTTCCAGTCCCAGACGATGTGCCGCGTCGGCGGCAGCTCACTCGATACGCTCACCGGCGGATCCTATCGTTGTCCACCGACCGCGTTCGTACGCCGAAGTCCTCGCCGCGAAGCGCTGCCGGTTCGGCAGTTCCTCGCGCCCGGTCTCGCACGCGGCGACGGATCTGACGAGTCGTCGCGACAGCAGCGCGGCACAGCGGGTGGCGACGATCCAGCCGTGGGCCCGGCCATGGTGAACCGCTGATGGAACTGCGCCGAGGTCAGTGCCCAGTTCGGATGAGGCCGGTGGAGCATGACCAGGTGACAGCCAGTGTCACGACGAAGAACACCGCCGAGACGATCGGAGCCCAGAACCGACCGAAGACCCGTTACGGATCACCCCTGGCCGGAAATGGATTTCATGGCCGCTGTTTCAGTCGTGTCGGAAGCAGCACGGATGCACCGTGGTGACTCCGGAATCGTGATAATCCGGAATCGTGATAACGGAGTCACCAAGTCACCACTTCAGCACATCGCGGGATGCGCGGATTCCTTGCGGTACCCCTTGGAAGTCACCACTACCGTGTAGTAAGCGGAAGCTCCACGACACTTTCCCGTAGCCACGAAACTACCGTTGTGATGATCGCTGTACCTAGTAGATCCAATCTTCTCGTCGAATCCGTTGTTGACGTCCTTCCATACTTGGACCTCCAGCCAGCCGACGACATTTCCGCAACCGGATCTTCCTCCTCTACCACCGACCCGGGCACCGTTCTGCGAAGGTTCCCACACTGTTAGCCGGCAGGCTTTCGCCGTGGCCTAACTCTCCGAGGAATCACCCCAGGAAGGAACGGAAGCAGCCAGGGAACCACCCACCATCGCCGCGGCCAGAAAAGCTGAAACGAAGAATTTGGAACGCAACGCCAATCTCCTCACGAAAGAAATTCGGAGTGGCCACCGAGTCACCCCGAACCGCAGAACCCCAGCGACCGCTCACCCTCACACGAAAAGACATCAACAAATCCCGAGCCAATCCGTGCATACCCTGAAAGGGTAATCCCCTTCCTACGAACGCGTGAGATAACGCGAAATTTTTTCCGAAAACCGGAACACTTGGAAATTGGCCCGATCCATCCGGAACAACCTATCCCGGAAAGCTCGCGCGCCAGGCTGAACAGCACCAACGATCCCGCCGCGGGACGACGACTCCGGACCGACGATCGACCCCGTGCGGCCGGATCAGTCCTCCGGCTCGAACCACGGCTCGTCGTCCGATAAGGACTCTCCCGCCTCGGTGGCCTCCATTTCCTCCCGCACCACTCGGAAGGCCAACGCCTGACCGTACCCCTTCCGCGCGAGCATCCCCAGCAGGCGACGCATCCTGGCTCGCGGCTCGACACCACTCATACCGCGCGATTTGCGCCGCGCCAGCTCGCGGGCACGTTCCACCTCGGACTCGGTGTCCACCTCGTGCAGCGCCTCGGCGGCGGTCTCCTCCTCGATCCCCTTGTCTCGGAGTTCCTCCCGGAGCGCACCGCGCCCCAGGCCTCGCTGCCGGTGGCGGCCACGTACCCACTCCGCGGCGAAGGCGGCGTCGTCGACCAACCCGGCCGCCACGAACTTGTCGAGCACGTCCTCGGCCGTTTCCGGGGCCACCCCACCACGCAACAGGGCACGCAGCAGCTCCGCACGGCTGCGCGCCCGGACCGCGAGCAACCGATAGACGGTCTCGCGTGCCGTTCGCTCGTCAGCGGACTTGCCGGTGGTGTCGCCCGAGTCCGCCGCGGTGTCGCCCGGCACCGCTTCGGGAATCTCGGCGGACGAAGTCGGATCCGAAGTCGACACCTCGTCGGGACGAGGCGCGGTGTCGTCCGCGACGGATTCGGTCTCGGCCAAGGAAGTCACTCCTCCGATCAGAACTCGACGGGCGCGGGTTCGCTCTGCTGCTCGGCGGTGTCCGCACCGGCGCCGGAGCCGATGCCCATCTTCTCCTTGATCCGCTTCTCGATCTCGTTCGCCACGTCCGGGTTGTCCCGCAGGAACTTGCGCGCGTTCTCCTTGCCCTGGCCGAGCTGATCGCCCTCGTAGGTGTACCAGGCGCCGGACTTGCGCACGAAGCCGTGCTCGACTCCCATGTCGATCAACGAGCCCTCGCGGCTGATGCCGTGCCCGTAGATGATGTCGAACTCGGCCTGCTTGAACGGCGGGCTGACCTTGTTCTTGACCACCTTGACCCTGGTGCGGTTCCCGACCGCGTCGGAACCGTCCTTGAGCGTCTCGATGCGCCGCACGTCCAGCCGCACCGAGGCGTAGAACTTCAGCGCCTTGCCGCCGGTGGTGGTCTCCGGCGAGCCGAACATGACACCGACCTTCTCGCGGAGCTGGTTGATGAACACCGCTGTGGTCTGCGAGGTGTACAGCGCGGAGGTCAGCTTGCGCAGTGCCTGACTCATCAACCGCGCCTGCAGGCCCACGTGACTGTCGCCCATCTCGCCCTCGATCTCGGCCTTGGGCACCAGTGCGGCGACCGAGTCGATGGCGATTATGTCCAGCGCACCGGAGCGGATCAGCATGTCGGCGATCTCCAGCGCCTGCTCACCCGTGTCGGGCTGGGAAACCAGCAGCGAGTCGGTGTCCACACCGATCGCCTTGGCGTACTCGGGGTCCAGGGCGTGCTCGGCGTCGATGAACGCGGCCGTACCGCCACCCCGCTGGGCGTTGGCCACCGCGTGCAGGGCGACCGAGGTCTTACCACTGCTCTCGGGGCCGTAGATCTCGACCACGCGTCCGCGCGGCAACCCACCGATGCCGAGCGCGACGTCCAGCGCGATCGAGCCGCTGGGGATCGCCTCCACCGCCGGGCGGTTGTCCTCGCCCAGCCGCATCACCGATCCCTTGCCGAACTGCTTGTCGATCTGGGCAATGGCCAGTTCAAGAGCCTTGTTCTTGTCGTTGCTCTTGTCGTTGCTCTTGTCGCCACCCTTGTCGGATGCTGCTGCCATCGGGGTCCACCTCGGTCGGTTCGAAGGTCGTGGTCTCAGGGCCGACGCTACGGGTCAGGGCCGACATTCCGGCTCCGGGTCCACGGATCCGTGGACAACCTGCCCGGCTGTGGACCCATTCTAACCGAACTAATGTTCGAGAGCTTGTCGACACACCGCCACGGCCGCCGCGTCTCCCCTGCTGATCAGGTGCGATCTGTCGTTCCCCCGAGGGACACTGGAGCCATTCCACCGGGCGAGCCCCACGAGCTCGCACCGGGCCCGCTCGGCCGGACGAACGACCACTACGGCCCGCGCGACGGGCGTCAGGAGGTGGCCGGATGCGCATCGATCGTTATCTGCCGCCGACACACTGGTTGAGCAAGGTCTACCGGGGCGGGGCCGCGGCCTTCGGCGGCGCGCTGATCGCCTTCGGCGTGCTCGGATTCACCAACAACCTCGGGTTCTTCTCGACCAGTGGTCAGCAGATCCTGGGGCTTTCCAGCAACGGGCTGCTTTCGCTGATCTCCGTCGTGGTGGGGGCGTCGCTGATCGCGGCGGCCGCGATCGGAGGGCCGTTGGCATCGACGGTCACCGCGACGATCGGCGCGTTGTTCCTGCTGTCCGGCCTGGCCAACCTGGCTGTGCTCGAAACCGGGTGGAACCTGCTCGCTTTCGAGATGCAGAACGTGGTGTTCAGCCTGATAGCGGGCATGCTGCTGTTGTTCGTCGGGCTCTACGGCCGGGTCAGTGGCGGATTGCCCGAGGACAATCCGTTCGTGCGCTACCGGCACCGGGAACCGCCGGAGGGCGAGGTCCCCGAACAACGCGGCGCGGAGGAACAGCGGGCCGACGAGCTGAAACCACTGGCCGACGCGGAAGTCGCGTTGGGAGAGGGACACGCCACTCCGGAGCAGGAGCAGCTGGTTCGCTCGGAAGCGCTGCGCCTGGCCAGGGCGGAACGGCAACGCGCCTACGAGCACTACGCCCACATCCAGCAGGCGCTGCGGAACGAACGGAAACCCTCCGGGACTGGAACGGGAGAGACCGGCTCCGGCGGCTGAGGGCCTCCTCCATTCGAATACCCGAGCCCGCTCAGCGCCTGCCGCTGGGCACCTCGAAGCTGTCGCAGAGTACCGACCAGACGCGCTTGGGTTCCCAACCCGCTTCCAGTGCCTGATTGACGGTGCGCTCACCCAACGCGGCCAGTACGTGGTCCCTGGCCAACGTGTCGGCCCGGACATCGCCGAACTCCTCGGCCATTCGCCGCCGCAAAACCGTGTAACGCATCCTGACCAGGCTACGTGTACCGCACGGATGAGGAGATCCGCGCCCGCCGGATAGGCTGGTGCCATGTCGCAGGCCGAATTGACCGGATTGTCCTCGGCGTGGGGGCAGGCGGCGCTGGCCGCCATGTTGCTGATCATAGTGATCCTGCTGCTGCGCAGGCTGTGGAACCAGCGGGGGCGCTGACGGCGGGGTGGTGCCCGCGCACCGAGCGAGTCGCTGTCCATCGAGCGCGCGTGTCGGACATTGACTTCAGCATGGAACCGTGACGGATCCACTGGAACGGTTCTCGCCTCCTACACGGGGGTGGTTCCGCGAGACGTTCGAGGCTCCCACCCCCTCGCAGGCGGAGGCATGGCGGGAGATCACCTCCGGACAGCACACCCTGGTGATCGCACCGACCGGTTCGGGCAAGACGCTGGCCGCGTTCCTGACCGCCCTGGACCGGCTGACCCACACCGCCGTGCCGGAAGACCCGAAACGGCGGTGCCGGGTGCTCTACGTCTCGCCGATGAAAGCACTCGTCGCGGACGTGCGCCGCAACCTGCGCACCCCGCTCGCGGGGATCGAGCGGGAGGCCCACCGGCTGGGTGAGGAGATCACGGAGGTCGGCGTGGCCACCCGGACCGGTGACACCCCCACCGACGAACGGCGAGCTTTCGGACGGCGTCCGAGCGACATCCTGGTCACCACCCCGGAATCGCTTTTCCTGCTGCTGACCTCGACCGCTCGGGAAGCGTTGCGCGGAGTGGAGACGGTCATCGTGGACGAGGTGCACGCGATGGCCGGCGACAAGCGCGGCGCGCATCTGGCGGTATCACTGGACAGGTTGGACGAGTTGTCGCCCGGTCCGGCACAGCGGATCGGGCTCTCCGCGACGGTGCGCCCCGTCGACGAGGTGAGCGAGTTCCTGGCAGGGGGCAGACCGGTCCGGGTGGTCCGCCCGCCCGATCCGAAACAGGTCGACGTTTCGGTGCGGGCTCCGGTGGAGGACATGGCGCGCCCCGAGTCGGGGACCGCCGAAGGGGACGGCACGGGCGGACGTGCGGCCTCCGTCTGGCCCGCGCTGCGGGAACGGATCCTGGAACTGGTGCGCCGGCATCGCTCCACGATCGTGTTCACCAATTCGCGACGGCTGGCCGAGCGGCTGACATCCGGCCTCAACGAGCTCGCCGCGGAGCGCGGTCCGGACGGGGCGGACGGGGCGGACGGGGCGAGCACGACGCCCCGGGACGGACCGTGGTCGTTTCCCGCCGAGGCGGTCGGGGCCTCGGGCGTCACCAGCGGTGTGGCAGCGGTCGTGGCGCGTGCGCATCACGGTTCGATGTCCAAGCAGCAGCGCGCTTCGGTGGAGGAGGAGCTCAAATCGGGCGAGCTGCCGTGCGTGGTGGCGACTTCGTCGCTGGAACTGGGCATCGACATGGGGACCGTGGACCTGGTCGTACAGCTCGAGACACCACCCAGCGTCGCCTCGGGGACGCAACGGATCGGGCGGGGCGGTCATCGGGTCGGCGAGCCCTCGCGCGGAGTCGTTTTCCCCAAGTTCCGAGGGGACCTCGTCGGATGCGCGGTGGTGGCGGAACGGATGCGTTCGGGAGCGATCGAGGCGCTGTCGATACCTCGCAACCCGCTGGACGTGCTGGCACAGCAGATCGTGGCCGCGGTGGCCGTGGATGTCCGCGGGGTGGAAGAGCTCGCCACGCTGCTGCGACGGTCGGCACCGTTCGCCGCACTGCCCGAATCGGCGTTCCGGTCGGTGCTGGACATGCTCGCTGGGCGCTATCCGAGCGAGGAGTTCGGCGAGCTGCGAGCCAGGATCGTGTGGGACAGGACCACCGACGAACTGCGTCCCCGTCCCGGCACGCGACGACTGGCCGTGACCTCCGGTGGCACGATCCCGGACCGGGGACTGTTCACCGTGGTCACGCGGGTCTCCGACGCGGCGAGGGGTTCCGGCCGGAAACGGGTCGGCGAGCTGGACGAGGAGATGGTCCACGAGTCCCGGGTCGGGGACACTTTTCTGCTGGGCACCTCCTCCTGGCGGATCTCCGAGATCACTCACGACCAGGTGATCGTGACACCGGCTCCGGGGACTCCGGCGAGGATGCCGTTCTGGAAGGGGGACTCGACGGGCCGTCCCCTGGAGCTGGGGCGCGCGGTTGGTGGATTTCTGCGCGAGATCTCCTCCGCCACTTCCGATGGGGCCCGCGAGCGCACCCACGAGGCCGGGCTGGACCGTCCCGCGCGGGAGAACCTGCTGGCTTACCTGGCGGAGCAGCGGGCGGCTACCGGCCACGTACCGGACGATCACACGATCGTGGTGGAGCGGTTCAGGGACGAGCTCGGCGACTGGCGGATAGTGGTGCACTCCCCGTTCGGCGAGCGGGTCAACGCGCCGTGGGCACTGGCGCTCGGCACGCGGCTGCGCGAACGCGGGGGCGCGGACGTCCGACCGGTTTCCGCCGACGAGGGGATCGTGCTGCGCGTCAGCGACGCACTCGACGACTCCGGGGCCGAGGTGGTGCCGAACGCCGAGGATGTCGTGCTCGCCCCGGAGGAGGTGGAACAGCTGGTAACCGACTCGATAGCCGGTTCGGCACTGTTCGCCTCCCGGTTCAGGGAGTGCGCGGGGCGGGCGCTGCTGCTGCCCCGCAGGGACCCGGGACGCCGCGCTCCGCTGTGGCAGCAGCGACAACGTGCCACCCGGCTGTTGGAGGTGGCCGCGCGTTACGAACGCTTCCCGATCGTGCTGGAGGCGATGCGGGAGTGCCTGCGCGACGCCTACGACGTCGCCGGGCTGCGTGAGCTGATGTCGGAGATAGCCCGACACCGCATCCGGGTGGTCGAGGTGTCCACCACCGGCCCGTCTCCCTTCGCGCGGAGCCTGCTGTTCGGCTATGCCGGGATGTTCCTGTACGAGTCGGACGCTCCGCTCGCCGAACGCAGATCGGCGGCGCTGAGTCTGGACACCGCGCTGCTGGCCGAGCTGCTCGGCTCGGAGGAGATGCGGCAGCTGCTGGACACCGAGGTCGTCGTCGAGGTGGAGAACGGGCTGCAACGGCTGGAGCGGCGAAGGCACGCCCGTGGTCCGGAGGACACGGCGGACATGCTTCGGGTGCTGGGGGACCTCACCGAGGACGAGGCCGCGGCACGGGGCATCCGGCGGGAGTGGCTCGCGGAGCTGGCACGACAGCAGCGCGCGCTGCTGGTACACGTCGCGGGCGAAGCGAGGTGGATCGCCGTCGAGGACGCGGGCAGGGTCCGTGACGGGCTGGGCGTCGCCCTGCCCGAACGTGTTCCCGAGGTGTTCACCGAACGGGTCGAGGATCCGCTGGGCGAACTGGTCTCACGGTTCGCGAGGTGCCGTGGACCGTTCCGCGCCGACGCGCTCGCGGAGCGGTTCGGGCTCGGTGCGGCGGTGGTCACGGAGGTACTGGAGCGACTGCGGGGCTCCGGCCGGTTGGTGCGCGGCGAACTGCGTCCGGCCGGGGCAGGGGGCGACGTCGGTGCGGAGTACTGCGACGCCGAGGTGCTGCGCAGGCTACGACGTGCTTCGCTGGCCAAGCTCCGTTCCGAGATCGAACCGGCCGAACCGGCAGCGCTGGGCAGGTTCCTGCCGGTCTGGCAGGGTGTGGTCTCGAACGGTGTCGGCTCCCAGCGGGACGGTTCCGCGGCCGACGTGCTCGCGGTGGTCGAACAGCTGGCGGGAGTCCCGCTGACCGCTGGTTCGCTGGAATCACTGGTCCTGCCCGCCCGAGTTCCCGGCTATCAACCGGCCATGCTGGACGAGCTCACCACCGGCGGCGAGGTGGTATGGGTCGGAGCCGGCGCGTTGGCGCACGACGACGGTTGGGTGGCGCTGGCGCCGTCCGACATCGCCGAGCTGGTGCTACCGGACCGGGTGAGCGGCCACGAGAACTCGGACACCCACGACGCCGTCCGGGAGTCCCTGGAGGACGGCGCGCTGTTCTTCCGACAGCTGGCCGACCGCGCCACCGAACTGCTCGACCGACGCGGGGGGACGGGAACGAGCGAGGCCACGCTGGTATCGGCGCTGTGGGATCTGGTGTGGTCCGGTGAGGTCACCAACGACACCCTGGCGCCGCTGCGCGCCCTGCTGTCCGGCCGACGCGCCAACCGTCGTCCCCGACGCGTGCCACGGGGGCGCTACGCCAGACCGACTTCGGTCAGGGCCGTGTCCACGGCGGGCTCCGGGCCACCCGGCGTCACGGGCCGCTGGTCGCTGGCGCCGACGCCCTCGGAGGAGACCACCAGCCGCGCGAGCGCGCGCACCGAGACCTTCCTGCAGCGCCACGGCGTGCTCACCCGCGGCTCACTGGAGATCGAACGGGTCACGGGTGGGTTCGCGGCCGTCTACCGGGTACTGCGGATCATGGAGGAGGCGGGTGGCTGCGGGCGCGGTTACGTGGTGGCCGGGTTGGGCCCCGCGCAGTTCGCTGCGCCCGGGGCCATCGACCGATTGCGCGACTTCGACGGCTCGACCCGGCAGCAGGACCCCGATCGGGCGGTGCTGCTCGCCGCGACCGACCCGGCCCAGCCCTACGGTGCGGCGCTGCCCTGGCCGGAGGTGGCCGGGAACACCCGGCACCGGCCGGGGCGTAAAGCCGGTGCGCTGGTGGTGCTCGTCGACGGGGAACCGGTGTTCTACATCGAGCGGGGCGGCAAGTCGTTGCTGTCGTTCACGGAACGGGAACGGCCGCTGCGTGCCGCCGCGGGACGGCTGGCCGAGGCGGTGACCGAGGGAGAACTGGAGCAGTTGGTGTTCCGCCGCGCCGACGGGGAAAGCGCGATCGGCGGCGAGCTGGCGGGAATCCTCGTCGCGGCCGGGTTCCGGCCCACTCCGCAGGGACTGCGCCTGCGGAATTGAACCGGCGGCGGCCACCGCACGCACAGCGCCACCGCGGCAACGCATCCCCCACCGGGAAGCGTGGTCGGCGGTGAATCCTCTAGGGTGCGAGGCTGTGACCGCTGCACCGTCTCCGCGTTGCGAACGAGTGGTGGAACTCTCCGCCGACGAGCTGCGTGCCAGGCTGCCCGAAGCCGTGCGGGTATACGTCACGGCCATGGGTTATCCCACCTGGGCCACGCAGCAGCGTATTCCGATCTGGTCGGCACACATGTCACGCGCCGGATGGCGCTGCGTGGTGGCGTTCAACGACCGGGACGAGGTGAGCGGCGTCGGTTACGGCTACTCGGGGGCAACCGGCCAGTGGTGGCACGAGCAGGTGCGTCGCGGGATGCTGGAACGCCTGCCACAACAACGGGCACACGAGTGGCTGGACGACTACTTCGAGCTGACCGAGCTGCACGTCCACCCGGACACGCAGGGACACGGGCTGGGGGAAAGCATCCTGCGCACCCTGCTGGCCTCCGCGCCGGGCGCGAAGGTGCTGCTGTCCACCCCGGAAGGCCCCACCAGGGCGTGGCGACTCTACCGCCGGCTCGGTTTCGTCGACGTGCTGCGCGACTACCGATTCAGCGGTGACCCTCGCCCGTTCGCCGTACTGGGGCGCGACCTGCCGCTGGAGGCGTGACATCCGAGGGGCTGCCGCCTCGGGATTCGGCGTGGCAGCCCCTCGGAAACCACTCACAGGTAGGAGAGCTGCTCCCGCAGGGTGTCCAGCCCCATGGGCCCCATCTCCAGCGCGTCGCGGTGGAACCGCTTGAGGTCGAAGTCCTCGCCGTGGCGCTGTCGTGCCTCGTCCCGCGCGGACAGCCACAGCCGCTCACCGAGTTTGTAGGACGGGGCCTGCCCCGGCCACCCCAGGTAACGGTCTATCTCGTCCCGCACGAGAGCGGTGTCGGTGATGGTGCGGGTGAGCATGAACTCCAGCCCGAGTTCGGGGGTCCAGGTCCGCCCCTCGTGGAAACCGGTCCCCTCCGGAATGCGGAGCCGCAGGTGCATACCGATATCCACGATCACGCGGGCGGCTCGGAACAACTGCTCGTTGAGCATGCCGAGCAGATTGCCGTCGTCCGCGAAGTAGCCCAGCTCGCGCATCAGCCGCTCGGCGTACAGCGCCCATCCCTCGCCGTGAGCGGAGACGAAGCAGCCCAATCGCTGGAACTTGTTCAACCTGTCCGCCTGGTGCACCGCCGTTGCCACCTGCAGATGATGCCCCGGCACACCTTCGTGGTACACGGTGGAAACCTCACGCCAGGTGGAGTACTCGTCCTTGTCCGGTGGAACGGACCACCACATCCGACCGGGCCTGCTGAAGTCGTCGTTCGGCGGCGTGTAGTAGGCACCCGTTCCACCACCGGGCGGGGCGATGAGGCACTCCAGGTTCAGCAACGGCTCGGGAATGTCGAACTGCGTCCGGCTCAGATCCCGCAACGCCTGATCGGACAACCGCTGCATCCACTGCGCGAGGGCCCGCTGACCGTGCACCCGATAACGCGGATCGGCGTCCAGTGCCGCGGCCGCCTCCGCGAGCGTGGCCGAGGGCTTGATCCGATCGGCGACACGTTTCATGTCCGCCTCGATCGCCGCGAACTCCTGCCAGCCCCACTCGTAAGCCTCGTGCAGGTCCAGCTTCGCGCCGGTGAAGTACCTCGACCAGAGACGGTAGCGTTCCTCCCCCACGGCGTCCTCGGCCGGAGCCTGCGGCAACAGCTCACCTCGCAGGAAGTCCGCGAGTCCGGCGTAGGCCTCCGAGGCGACGTTGGCAGCGGCGTTGAGCTCGTCGCGCAGTGCCGGGGAAAGGTTTTCGGCACGCGTGACCATGTCCCCGAAGAAGGACTTGCCGTCGGTCCTGCCGGACCAGGTGTCGCACTGTTCCGCGACGCGCTTGACCTGTCGTGCCGCGGCGACGTCACCGTTGGCGGCCGCTTCGGACAGGCCGGCGGTCAGCCCCTTGACGGCCGCGGGCATGGCGGACATCCGTTTGGCGATGTCGTCCCAGTTCCCCTCCGTCTCGCCCGGCATCAGGTCGAAGACCTGCCGCAGCTCCTGGACCGGGCTCGCTATGACGTTCAGCGCCGACATGTCGGCACCGGCCTCGTGCAGTTCGACGTCCAGACCGACCCGTTCGGTGAACACCGCCTTGGCGATCCGCTCCGACTCGTCGACGGGCTCGGCGGCCGCGATCTCCGCCAGGGCACGCCGGGCCAGGTCACCCCGCGCACGATGGCCGTCCGGCGAGTAGTCGGGCAGCTCCTGCTGTCCCACGGAAAACCCCAGCATGGTCGCGGCTATGGGATCGAGCGCCGCGAGCTCCTCCACGTAACGGTTGCTGATCTCGTGCACGCCCCGGGCCTCGGTTGACATGGCAGCACGCTACCTCGCCGAGCCGCGGCACCGAACACGGATCCGCCACCTCGGACGGCACACCACTGCGCGCAGCCGGTGAAAAACGCTGTGACGTGGCACGATCACAAAGGTGCGGGGTGTGCGGTGTTCCGGTAACGCGACTCGTTCCCGATGGGGCGCGTCGCTGATGATCATGCTTGTGGGCATCCTCGTCTCGGGGTGTCTGAACGCGACCGTGTCGCTGAGTATCAACGGCAAGGACAAGGTTTCCGGTGAGGTGATGGTCGCCGTCCCACCGACTTCGGACCGGCACGACTTCCGACTGCGGGTACCGGAGGAGCTTTCCGAGAAGGTCCGGCTGAGTTCGTACCGGGAGGGAGAGGCCCGTGGTTCCAAGCTGGAGTTCGACGAACTGAGCTTCGACGAGGTGGAACGGCTGGCGACCGAGCTGAACCGGTCGGATTCACGGTACAAACTGTCGATCTCCAGATCCGGCTCGCTCGTCGAGGTGAGGGGCTCGGCGGATCTGACTCCGCTGGCGGAAACCGATTCGGAGGTGCTGGTGGAGATCAGCGCGCCGGGCGAGGTGACCACCACCAACGGCGAGACGAACGCGGGGATGGTGAGCTGGCGACCCCAGCCCGGGGAGGTCACCGAGATGTCGGCGACCTTCCAGTTCACCGATGCCAGGAGCGCTGGCCTCTTCGGCTGGTCGTTGATACTGGGCGGCGCGACGTTCGGAACGGCACTGCTGGTGGCGGTACTGGCACTCGTCACCCGCCAACGCGCCCGCGCCGACTCCGGGAGACGCTGAGTAGCGGGACGGAGCTCGCCCGTGTGACCGGTTCCCCCGACGAGTGAGTCGGTGCTACCGGCCGGTGAGCCCTGGTGAGCGGCGACGTGCGCCGAGCCGGTACGCAGCGGTGTGCCCGTGCGACGCGGACGCACCCCGTGGTGCGGACATACCCGCTCGTCACGGAGGATTGGGACATGTCCCTGGAGAACCCGCCGGCAGGAGACGAGACGACACCGGACGTGGATCACGATGTCGCGGAGCACGTACGCCGGGAACTGACCGACTACCTTCGCGTGCGGGTCCGGGAGTGTGCCGAGCTGGATCCCGCCATCTCCGAAGCCGCCGAGGAAGTGTCGGAATTCGTGCTGCGCGGCGGCAAACGGATCCGCCCCACCTTCGCGTGGTGGGGTTGGCGCGCCGCCGGAGGAGAGGTGCGGGACCGGGACGCCGCGAGCATGCTGCGCGCGGCCAGCGCGCTGGAGCTGATCCAGGCATGCGCGCTGATCCACGACGACCTCATCGACGGCTCGGCCACCAGGCGGGGCAGCCCGACCGTGCACGTGCGGTTCGCGGCGACGCACCGGGAGAACGGCTACACGGGGACCCCGGAGCACTTCGGGCTCGCGGCGGCCGTGTTGTTGGGCGACCTGGCGCTGAGTTGGGCCGATGACATGCTGCACGCCGCGGGGCTGGCGCAGGACGCGCTGCAGCGAGCCTTGGAGCCCTGGCGATCGATGCGTACCGAGGTACTCGCGGGTCAGTACCTGGACATGCTCGGGCAGGCCCGCGCGGACGAGTCCCCGGATTCGGCACTGCGGATCGACCAGCTCAAATCCGCTTCCTACACGGTGGAACGTCCGTTGCAGTTCGGAGCACGAGTGGGGGGCGCCGACCCGGCCACGGTGTCGACGCTGCGCGGCTTCGGCGCGGACATCGGAATCGCGTTCCAACTGCGCGACGACCTGCTCGGCGTGTTCGGCGACCCCGAGATCACCGGCAAACCGGCGGGCGACGATCTGCGCGAGGGCAAACGCACGGTGCTGGTGGCCGAGGGAATGCTGCGGGCCCGGCAGCAGCACGACGAGGCGGCCGCACGGCTGCTGAGTTCCGCACTGGGCGATTCCGAGCTGACCCGGACCCGCGTGGAACTGGTCCAGGAGGCACTGACCCGGATCGGTGCGGTCGAAGCCGTGGAGCGACGCATCGACGAGCTGACGGAGTCCGCGATGTCGGCGCTGCACACCGACGAACTCGCGGAACCGGCCGCGACCCGGCTCAAGGAACTCGCGATCACGGTGACCGACCGCAGCCGCTGACATCGCAGCCGCCGGCATCGCAGCCGCCGGCATGGGAACCACTGGCATGGGAGCCGCCGGCACGAACGCGGTCGAACCCCGTCCGGAGCTCTCCCCGGAGTCGGTACTCACACGAAGCGGAGCCCCTCCCGAAGCGGGTCATCCCACCGCGGAAGTCCCGAACGGCCGGTTCGCACCGGCCTGTCGGTCACAATGCCATGGCCTGCGCACGCCGTTTGACCTCACGGCCACGGTCACCACGCAACGCGTCGATCGGGGTGCCGGGGAGCGTGTCGTCGGGGGTGAACAGCCACTCGAGAATCTCATCCTCGGTGTAGCCGTTGTCCCGCAGCAACGTGATGGTGCCGGGAAGCCCCTTGACGACGGAGCCCATCGTCAGGAACGCCTCGGGAATCACCAACTCACGTTCCCGGCGCATGGCGACCAACTGACCGTCACGGATCAGCTGATGCACTCTGGTCAACGGATAACCGAGACGCTCCGCGACGGCGGAGATGGAAACCACGTCCACGTCGGTGGAAAGCACATCCGGAGCGGAAGGAACCGAACTCACACCACCCAGCTTGCCAGTACGCCGATCAGATTTCCACCTCGGTATGCCGTCCACGACGACACCGCGACCTCGCCTACCATCGGTAGCGTGTTCGAGGGTGAGTTCGGGAGGATCCGCACGAGTTGCGACGTGATGACTTCCGTCCAGGCAACCGAGACCGAGCCGATCCGAACGGGCTCCGCCCGGGCGGAGGCGAGACGATGAGCCCGGTCGATCCGGGCAACGGTGCGGATCCGAACCACGGGGCCGATCCGAACCACGGGGCCGACGAGCCGCTCGGGCACCTGTTGGAACGACGCTACCGCGTGGACAACGTGCTCGCCCACGGCGGCATGTCCACGGTTTACCGCGGACTGGACACCAGGCTGGACCGGCCGGTGGCCCTGAAGGTGATGGACACCCGCTACGCAGGTGACCAGTCGTTCACCGAACGGTTCGAGCGCGAGGCGAGAGCGGCGGCACGCCTGCACCACCCCAACATCGTCTCCGTCTACGACCAGGGCGTGGACAGGGGGATACCGGGCGAGGACCGGCTCTACCTGGTCATGCGGCTGGTCGAGGGCGGCACGCTGCGGGACCTGTTGCGTGCTCGGGGTTCACTGCCGCTGTCGGTGGCGCTGAGCGTGCTGGAGGCCGTGCTGGCCGCTCTCTCGGCGGCGCATCACGCGGGCATGGTGCATCGGGACATCAAGCCGGAGAACGTGCTGATCGGCCGCGACGGCTCGGTGCAGGTGGCCGACTTCGGACTGGTGCGAGCGGCCGCGGGCGCGGGCTCGACCAGCGGGGACGTGATTCTGGGCACCGTGGCCTACCTCGCTCCGGAGCAGGTGACCAGCGGGGCCGCGGACACCCGGTCGGACGTGTACGCGGCGGGGATCGTGCTCTACGAACTGCTGACCGGACGTCCCCCCTACACCGGTGACACGGCACTCTCGGTGGCGTATCGACACGTCAACGACGATGTCCGCCCGCCGAGCGAACTGGTTCCCGAGCTACCGCCCGCCGTGGACGAGCTGGTGCTGCGGTTCACCCGCCGTGACCCCGCGTGGCGTCCCGCGGACGGGGCAACCGCGCTTCGCGAACTGCGGCAGACCCGGGACGGGATCGGGCTGGCCGGTGTTCCGGTACCGGTGCCGCACCCCGGCAGCACCGAGTCGTCCGAAGCCGACGGGCCGCCCACCGAACAGATCCCTCCGGTACCCCCCGCCGCTGTCGGCAACGACACGACGAGCGACCCCGGGCCGCGGGGAACCCGCGCCTTGCGACGCCCTACCTCCGCACCAACCCCGGAAGCCTCCGAAACCACCAACGAGTTCGCCTCGGTCCCGGATGACGACGATTCCCGGGACGATTCCCGGGACGGTTCCCGCCGTCGAAGCCGCCTGGCGGCCGTGGTCGGAGTCGTGGTGCTGTTGGGCGCTCTGATCGCCGGGGGTGCTTGGCTGCTGGGTGGAAACTCGTACGTGCGGGTACCGGAACTGGCCGGCTCCTCCCTCTCCGAGGCGAAGGAAGCGCTGCGCGCCAACGAGTTGCGGGCCGACGTCTCGAAGTCGTATCACAACACGGTCCCCGAAGACACCGTGATCAGTGCCGCCCCACAGGGGGGAACCCGGATCCGCAGCGGTGACCAGGTGGAGTTGCGTGTCTCGCGGGGGCGCCCCACCGTTCCGGAGATCGAATCGGGCAGCCGGGTCAGCGAGGTGCAGAGCAAGCTCCGCAACGCGAAGTTGTCCCCGGAACTGGACTCCTCGGCCAACCGCTACCACGACAGCGTGCCGAAGGGGCGGGTGATCGGAGTCGCACCGGAACCGGGGAGCAGGGTGAAAACGAGCGGTTCGGTCACGATCATCGTCAGCAGGGGCCCCGCTCCCGAACCCGTGCCCGATGTGAAGGGCATGGACCGCGACCAGGCGTTCACCGCACTCGGCGAGGCCGGGTTCGAGCCCTACGAGTCCGGGCGGGAGTTCGCCGAAGGAGTGGCGAACGGCCACGTGGTGCGGACCGATCCCGCTGCGGGCAGCGAAGTGCCGATGAGCGGTGAACCGCGGGTCGGTGTGGTGCTCTCCAGCGCGGTCGAGGTGCCCGAATTCAGGGGGAAGACCGTGGAACAGGCGCGACAGCAAGCGGCGGAGGCCGGACTGACGCTGCGGGTGGACTCGTTGTTCGGCAGGGACAACGGTCGGGTGGTGCGGCAACAACCGAGCCCGGGAAGCACCGTCAAACGCGGATCGCAGGTCAAGGTCACGGCCTTCTGAGGGCTCGCCCGGCGGTGGAACCGGGTCGGGAATCGGGTCGGGAACCGCTGTCGGGCACCGACCCGAACCCGGTTCTTCGGGGTCGGGGGCCGGTCCTCATCGACCCCCGACTCGACGGCACGGGAGGGTGCCGAGACGGCTCGGCACCCCGTGGACCGCCTCAGTCGCGCAGCATCTCGGCGATCAAGAACGCCAGTTCCAGCGACTGCTGGGTGTTGAGCCGCGGATCGCACGCGGTCTCGTAACGTCCGGCCAGGTCGGTGTCCGAGATGTCCTGCGCTCCTCCGAGGCACTCGGTGACGTCCTCACCGGTGTGCTCGATGTGAATGCCGCCGGGATGCGTTCCCAGCCGGTGATGCACCTCGAAGAAGCCCTGCACCTCGTCGACCACCCGGTCGAAGTGACGGGTCTTGTAACCGGTGCTGGACTCGTGGGTGTTGCCGTGCATCGGGTCGCACTGCCAGATGACCTGGTGTCCCGAAGCGGTGACCTTCTCGACGATGGGTCCGAGCGTGTCGCGGACCTTGTCGTTGCCCATCCTGCTGATCAGGGTGAGCCTGCCGGGTTCGTTGTGCGGATCGAGCCGTTCGACGTACTCCACCGCCTGTTCCGGCGTGGTCGACGGTCCGATCTTGAGGCCGATCGGATTGGCGATCAGCTCGGCGAAGGCGATGTGCGCGCCCTCCGACTGCCGGGTCCGCTCCCCCACCCAGAGGAAGTGCCCGGAGAGATCGAACAACCTCGGCTCCGGACCACTGGTGTCCAGCCGCAGCATCGCGCGCTCGTAATCCAGCACCAGAGCCTCGTGGCTGGAGTAGAAGTCCACGCCGTGCAGGCTGGTGTCGTCCACGCCGCAGGCGGACATGAACCGAAGCGCACGATCGATCTCGGCGGCGATGGATTCGTAGCGCTCGCCCGCCGGGGAGTTGAGGACGAAGTCCTTGTTCCAGTCGTGCACCTGCTCCAGCGCGGCCATACCACCGTTGGTCAGCGCGCGCGAGAGGTTCATCGTCGCGCTCGCGTTGGCGTAGGCGCGGATCATCCGGGAAGGATCGTGCGCGCGGGCCTGTTCGTTGGCCACCAGTGAGTTGACCATGTCACCGCGGTAGGCGGGCAGCCCGAGGGAGTCGGTGTCCTTGGAACGCGGTTTGGAGTACTGTCCGGCCATCCGGCCGACCTTGACGACCGGGGTGCTCGCGCCGTAGGTCAGCACCACGGCCATCTGCAACAAGGTGCGGATACCGGCGCGGATGTGTGGTTCGGTGTTGTCCGCGAAGGTCTCCGCGCAGTCCCCGCCCTGCAACAGAAACGCTTCACCTCGCGCCACGGCGGCCAGATTGCTGCGCAGCTGCTGGACCTCGGAGGGGACGGTCACCGGCGGTACGCTCTCCAGTACCGAGCGCACGTTGCGCACTTGTTCCGGGTTCGGCCACCGCGGCTGCTGAGCTGCCGGGCGGGACAGTGCATCGTCGAGACGGGTACGCAGGTCGGCGGGTAGCGGCGGGAGTTCGGGAAGCGTGTCCACCGGCACGTCGACGGTCCAGGATTTGAGACCGTCCGAAGGCGCGCCCTGAGCTGCTGTTTCGGGGTCAACGGGCATGTTGCCCAGCGTAGCGGTTCCGTCCCGCATGCTGTGATGCTGTCCCGAGTGCTGAACGGCACGCTCGATGCGAGCGGGCGGACACCGGCGACAGGTGGTCCTGGGCGGCCTACCGCCCCGCGGTGCCCGAGCCGCCGGGCCGAGACCGCTTTGCCGGTACCGCTGCGGCTACAACCGCAGGGCGTCGCCCAGCCGGGCGACGCCCGAGCAGTTGAGGCACGCTGCCACGGGCTCTAGCCGAGGCACCACTCCTCAGCCGAACAGCGCCTGGGCCTCGGTGTAGCGGTGCAGCGGCACGGTCTTGAGCTGGGCGGTGGCCTCCGCCAGCGGAACACGCACGATCTCCGTACCGCGCAGCGCGACCATCGAGCCGAAGTCCCGCTCGGTCAACGCGTCCATCGCGTGCAGCCCGAACCGGGTGGCCAGCACCCGGTCGTAGGCTGTGGGGGTCCCGCCGCGCTGGGTGTGGCCGAGCACCACGGCACGCGACTCGTTACCGGTCCGCTGCGAGATCTCCTCCGCGAGCCAGGTGCCGACACCGCCGAGCCGCACGTGTCCGAAGGCGTCCCGCTCGCCCCCCTGCAGCACCTCGGCACCGTCCTCGGGAATCGCCCCCTCCGCGACCACGATGATCGGGGCGTACTGCCGCTCGAACCGCCGGGTGACCCAGTCGCAGACCCAGTCCACGCTGAAGCGCTGCTCCGGACCGAGGATCACGTTCGCTCCCCCGGCCAGGCCGGAGTGCAGGGCTATCCACCCCGCGTGCCTTCCCATGACCTCCACCACCAACGCGCGATGGTGCGACTCGGCCGTGGTTCGCAGCCGGTCGATGGCCTCGGTGGCGATGTGCACGGCGGTGTCGAACCCGAACGTGTAGTCGGTGGCGTCCAGGTCGTTGTCGATGGTCTTGGGCACCCCCACCACCGGGACGCCCTCCTCGTGCAGCCCGTTCGCGACGCCCAGCGTGTCCTCCCCGCCGATGGCGACGAGCGCGTCGATCCGCTGCTCCGCCATGGTTCGCTTTATCCGGGCGACACCGTCGGCCTCCTTGTAGGGATTGGTCCGGGAGGAGCCCAGAATCGTGCCACCACGATCCAGTATCCGCTCGACCTCCTCGAGCCCGAGCGGCATGGTCAGCCCTTCCAGTGGTCCACGCCAGCCGCTGCGGAAACCGACGATCTCCTTGCCGTGCACCTCGATCCCTTTCCGGGTGACCGCACGGATCACAGCATTGAGACCGGGGCAATCCCCACCACCGGTCAGCACCCCGATACGTTCGGCAGCCGACATCCCGCCTCCTCGAAACACGTCACGCCGTCGGCGTGATATTGATCTCAGCGGAAGAGCCTTTCACGGACTAAATCGGTGCAGCAAGTATCCGATCGGGCACACCGGGTAACCAGCGGTGACGACGAGCGGGGTGACCCGACTCGAACCGATTCGGGCCACGCGTGGTTCACGTCGATCGCCGTCGCGGGGCCTCACCACGAGAGCCACGGAACCCGACCACGGGTCCTGAGCCCGCACGCGTCCGAGCGGGTCACGCTACCGAGCCGGATGCCCCAGTTCCCGCATCCGTTGTTCGATCACCTGCCAGCGCCGCAGATTGTGCTTGGCGTCGGCCAGTGCGTCGTGGGCGTTGGCCGGTGGAGCGGGAAGCCTGGGCTTTCCGACGGCCTCCCACTGCTGGCGCAGGTCCCGGGTGAACTTGGGGATCTTCGGCGGCAGCGCCGGCATCGCCCCCCACAACTGCGCCAACGCGACGTGATCGTAGGCGGCGTACCAGGCCCACAGTTCGATGTCGGACCTGTGGGCGGTCAGAAACCCGTAGAGCTCGTCACGAATGGTGGCCCGGGAACGCCAGGCACCGGATCCCGGGGACGGCAGCTGCGGTAACACGTGCTGGCGCACCCACGGCCCGGCGCGTTCCGCCGCGAACTCGGTGGAGACTGCGTAGAACTCCCTACCCGTCTCGTCGACCACACCGATCGACACCAGATCGATGGTGTGACCGTCCTCGATGAACTCGCAGTCGTAGAAAAACCGCACTGGAAAAGGGTATGCGTCCCCGGATCGCCGGTGGAGACACCCCGCGAGTCCCGCGGGGTCTAACCGGCCTTCGAGTCCGGCATCCGCTTCTCGGACTTCCCGGCTTCCTTGGCCGCCTGCCGCTCGCGCTTGCTGATCACGCGCCCGCTCTCGGCGATGTCGTCCTTGGCCCGGTCGGCGTAGATGTCCACGTACTCCTGCCCGGAAAGTTCCATCAGCGAGTACATGATCTCGTCAGTGATGGAACGCTCCGCGAACCGGTCACCGGCCAGACCCTCGTAACGGGAGAAGTCGAGCGGCTGACCGACCCGGATCCGCACGCTGTAGGGGCGCCACATCTTGGAGCCGATCGGATTGACCTTCTCGGTTCCGATGGTCACGACCGGAATCACGGGCACATCGGCTTCCAACGCCATGCGCGCCACACCGGTCTTGCCCTTGTAGAGGCGGCCGTCCGGGGAACGTGTGCCCTCCGGGTACAGCCCCAGCAACTGTCCCTCGCGCAGCAGGCGGATACCGGTGTCCAACGCGGCCTGGGCCGCCGCGCCACTGGAGCGGTCGAGCGGAACCTGTCCGACGCCGCTGAAGAAGATTCGCTTCAACGCGCCGGTGAGTCCCTTGCCGGTGAAGTACTCGCGTTTGGCGAGGAAGGTCACCCGGCGGGGCAGCATCAACGGCATCAGGAAGGAGTCGGCCACCGCGAGGTGATTGCTGACCAGAATCGCCCCACCGGACTCCGGAACATGGTGTGCGCCCTCGATTTTGGGACGGCACCACAACCTCATGAGGGGCCCCAGAAGAACGTACTTCATCACCCAGTACAGCACCGCGTCGCTGCCTCCCTCACGGCCGGATTACGTTGTCAGGGTACGGAGCCGCCATGCGCCACACAATCGCGGGGCGGCATTCACGATCGGGGAACACGAGGACACGAGCACATCACGGAACCGGCGCACCACGGCGGAACGTACGCGCGGGCGAGCATGGCAGAGTGTGATTGTGCATGAACACGCGAACGAAGTGGGCGGACGAATTCCGGGAGGATTCGCGGCGTCGGTTCGGGCCACACCCCGAACACGACCTTGCCCACTCGGCGTCGAACAGCGACCCTGGGGGCGAGCGGCGCACTTCGGCGGTGCGGCGTTCGACCGAATCGTTGCAAGCACAGGCGCACCGAACGATCGGAGCACCGCGGGGGCGGTACCGATCGCCGACGAGTCCACCATCCACCGCCAGCGCGTCAGGGAATGCGTATGAACACGCGCCATGAGAACGCAGACGGCCCCGAAGACATCGACAAGGCTTTCGCGGAAATCGTGGCCGAGTTGGAGCGCGATTCCTCACTGCCGCAGTGGCCCGGCGAGTCCGGAACCGCCTCTCCGACGACTTCGGGGGGCACCGCGACCACGGGGGACGCGAGTACCGAACCACCGTCCGAAGCCGATACGGACAGTGGTCCCCGCGACTGGGCTCCCACCGAGGCGGAGGAGGACGAGGGGCACTACGAGCCTCCGGAACCACCGCCGCTGCCCAAACCCGGAGCGAGCACCGTGGGTGGTGTCGTGCTCATCGTGCTGGGGCTGCTGACGCTGTTCGTGCCCTTCGCGGCGAGCTCGCTGGGGCCGCTGACGCTGCCGGTCGGACTGATCGCGATCAGTTGCGGAATCGGCTGGTTGCTGCTGCGGCTGCGGCAGGGCTCCCCGGAGGACGAGGACTCCGGCTGGGACGACGGGGCGCAGGTCTGACCGAGGTTTCTTCGTTCGGCCCCGCGACCGTTGGGTGGGCGGTTCGCTCGTCCGCCGGTACGGCCGCCCGGAGCGGATGACCGGCACCGCCCCTAGCTCGCCGAGTTCCGACCACGGGCGGAGTTCCCGCCGAGTACGTCGCCACGCACGCGGTTGACGGTGATCGGTCGAACCCGCGGCTCGTCCGTCGGCCGTTCGGCGGCCTCGCCCGTTCCGTCCCGGTGCGCCGCGTCGGTCGCGCCGGTTTCCCAGCCAGGGGCGGTGAACGCTTGACGCAACGAGGTCAACAGCACGAGGAGCCACTCGTACAGCCCACCCGCCGGACGTTTCGCGTTCGCCTCGCGCAGCACCGCCGTGAGGGTGCAGAACGGACACCCCACCGCCCCTCGCGCGGAGTCCCCGGCCGCGGGCTCACCGACAGCGGACTGGTCGAAAGCGGACTCACCCGTGGCGAACTCACCACCGGCTGGCCGGGTGGGGTGCTCAACGCGGGAAAGCGCCAGCAGGAGCTCCTCCGCCCGCGCCGCGAGGGCGGGCAGCAACGAACGCAACTCCTCGACGAGCCGCTCGTGCTCGCCCTCGGTCCGTGAACCGGTGTGTTCCTCGTGCAAAACCGATCACCGCATCCATTGCGCCGGGTCTGGCCGAAAGGTCACGGTCACACCGTCGTCGCCCGCGTCCGCCTCCACCGCCACGCAGCGCCGCAGCACCGAGGGGAGTGTGATCAGCCGTCGGTGTCCGTCCACGGTCACGGCCAGTTCGTCGCCGATCCGGGCGAGGTCGAACTCCGCCTGTCTGCTCAGCGGCATGGCGATACGCAGGGTGTAGCGAGCTTCCGAGTCGCTTCCGCTCCCGTCGAGCTCGATCACCGGGGTGCGCTCGGCTCCCGAGGTCGGGTCGGTTTCGCCGTAGATCTCGTCACCCAGGCGCAGCAATGAATCGCCCCCGCGGGGCTCCGTCGCGCGGTGCTCGACGGTGTGCAGCGGCAGCCCCAGTTGTGCCAGCTCACGCAGCACCTCACGTTGCTGCCCGGCGCGAGTGCGCAGCCACGCCGCCGCCGCGCCGCGGGCGGAGCCGGGATCCGGCACCACGCGGTTGGCGAGCACACCGTCGACGTGAACCTGCTGCAGTGCGAGCGAGGTGAGGATACGGCGGGTCTCGGCCGCCACCAACGATTCCGGTGTCGCGACCAACCGGACGCTGGTCGCCGGGGAGACGAGCAGTTCCGCCAGCGAGTTCAACCGCTCGGCGAGTCCACCGAGGGCCTCGGCGGCGGCGTCCCAGCGCTCGGTGAGATCACTGCCCGCCATTCCCGCGAGCATGCCGCGCACGACCCGACGGTGGGTGGGGAACAACCGCTCCAGATACCCGGACAGCGCTTCCGGCATGGTCAACAGGCGCAGGGTGTCCGCGGTGGGGCCACAGTCCACGACGACGGTGTCCCACGGACCGTCGGTGGCCATGCGCCGCACCTCGGTGAGCGCGAGCAGCTCCTCCACCGCGGGCAGCCTGGTGAGTTCGGCGGCGTCGACTTCGGAAACACCCGCGCCGGCGAGCACGGTGTGCAGATGTTCCCGCAGCTCGGACCAGGCTCGGTCGAGCAGTCCGCGAGTTCGTATCTCGGCGGCGTGCAGCCGGAGCGGATCGGACTCGGAGTCGTCCGACAGCCGCAGTGGCCGAGGTGTGTCGTCGAGTTCCGTGTCCAGACAGTCGGCGAGCGAATGGGCGGGATCCGTCGAGATCACCAGAACCTCGCGTCCGTGCGCGGCGGCACGCGCGGCGGTGGCCGCCGCGAGCGTGGTCTTGCCGACCCCGCCTTTTCCGGTGAACATCAGAATTCGCAACTCAGGGCCTCGCTCCACCGAGCTCGGGCGTGCGGCACGCGCCCACGGGAAAACTATTCGACGGACTCCACCCGACGCTTGAGTTCCTTCAGCGCCGTATCCATGATCATTTTTTCCGCCTTGCGCTTGAACATCCCGATCATGGGGATGGACAGGTCCACCGCGAGACTGTAGGTCACCTCGGTACGTGCCGCCTCCAGCGGCCGCAGCGTGTAACTACCGCGTTGCGCCTTCTGGACCTGCCCCTCGACCAGGTCCCAGCTCACCGACAGACCGTCGGCACTCCACTGGTAGGCGAGCTTGTAGGTGTCCTTGACCACACCGGCGTCCAGTACGAAGCGAACCCGCTCGGCGACCCCCTCGTCCGTCCGTGAGAGCACCTCGGTCTCCTTGACCGCCTCCGCCCATTCGGGGTAGGCGCCGAAGTCGGCGATCACGGCCATGATCTCAGTGGCCGGGGCCTCGATCACGATGGACTGGGTGGACTGGTCGACCATGCCGCGCAGATTACATGTCGGCCGTGCGGGCACCGGCACTGGCGGGAGCGGTGAAAGGTTCACCACCGCAGCACATAGGGCTGCCCCCGCTGCTTGAAGTGCCCCACGTTGACGCACTCGGTGGGGCCGACACGCGTGCGCGTGGCCAGTGGCTGGTGCACGTGACCGAACAGCGACCAGCGGGGACGGTCGTGTCGGATCCGCCGCAACGCACCGGAGGAGCCGTGCTCCGGTCTGCGCGCCACCACGTCGTAAACCAGTTCGGGGATCCGTGGCGGCACGTGGGTGCAGAGCACGTCGACCGGACCCATCCGGTCCAGCACCTCGTCGAACTCCGCCTCGGTACGCAGGTTCGGCACCCACGGCAGATCGCGCCGCAGCGTACCGCCCGGTGGCAGCAAGGCACCGCCCGCGAATCCGAACCGCAACCCGCCGATCTCGACGCTCTCGCCGTCGAACGCCCGGACGCCGTCCCCGGTGAACTCGGGCCAGAGGGTCGGATCGTCCACGTTTCCCGCCGTGGCGTAGGTCGGAGCCGTCATCGCGGCGAACAGCTCGGCGTACTGCTCGCGGACCGCCTGGCGCACCACGGTGGCCGGTTCGGAAAGGCTCTCCCACAACGAGCGCAGATAAGCACCGATCTCCGGTCCCCGGTTGTTCCGACGCAACCACGCGAAGTGCCCGACCTTCTCCCGCCCGAACACGGCACCGAGTATGCCCTTGTCATGGTCGAGATAGTCCACGAAGTCGATCAGATCACCGAGTACGATCAGCGCGTCGGCACCCTCTCCGGCCCGTTTGAGGTCCTCGACGTTCCCGTGCACATCCGAGACCACGTGCACCCGCAAGTTGTCTCCGTTCGCCGCTGAGTCCGCTACCCGACCAACCTAACCGCCCGAGGTGTGCTCGAACGAACCAACCCGGGAGGAACCGGACGCGCGCGGCGTGACGCTTGCGGCAACAATGCGGGATACGACACATTCCGGCCTCCCGACACAATGTCGAGGGCACGGGGGGCTACCGCCCAGTAGCGCTCGGGGTTAGGTTGTCCATCACAATTTGGCGTGCTTTCGGAGGATGTAACGTGCGAGAGTTCAGCGCCCCCGCCACTGTCACGGTGGCCGCCGAGGAGAACCTCACCGACATGGTGTGGGCCAACGCCGAGCGATTCGGCGACGCGGTCGGCTTCCGTCGCAGGGTGGACGGCACCTGGGTGGATGTGACCACGGCCGAGTTCGCCGCGCAGGTGCTCGCGGTGTCCAAGGGGCTCATCGTGGCGGGTCTGCGACAGGGCGACCGAGTGGGCTTGATGTCACGAACGCGGTACGAATGGACCCTGTTCGACTTCGCGATCTGGTCGGCCGGTTGTGTGACCGTGCCCATCTACGAGACCTCCTCGGCGGACCAGATCGAGTGGATCCTGGGCGATTCCGAGGCTCGCGCCCTGATCGTGGAGACGCCCGAGCACCGCGCCGAGGTGAACACGATCATCGGCAACGTCACGGGCGTGGAACACGTCTGGCAGATCGACGGGCCGGTCGAGGAGGACCGCTCCACGGCGGTGGCGGAGCTCACCTCCTCCGGCGCGGAGATCGAGGACGAACGAGTCCACGAACGCAGGCGCTCGGTCGGCGCCGAGGACACCGCCACCCTGATCTACACCTCGGGCACGACCGGCAGGCCGAAGGGCTGCGTGCTGACGCACCGCAACATGCTCGCCGAGGTCCGTGGGGATCTCGACGCGTTCCCGCAGCTGATGCGGCCCGGGAACTCGATGTTGATGTTCCTGCCGATGGCGCACGTGCTCGCCAGGGCGATCACCATATCCAGCGTCTACGCCCGGCTGACCCTGGGGCACACCAGCGACGTGAAGGATCTGGTCAACGACCTGGGCTCGTTCCGGCCTACCTTCGTGCTGGCGGTGCCGCGGGTCTTCGAGAAGGTCTACAACACTGCCAAGCAGAAGGCGCACAGCGAGGGCAAGGGCAAGATCTTCGATGCCGCCGAGGCCACCGCGGTGGCCTACAGTCGCGCCAAGGCCGAATCCAGCGGCGGCCCGGGACTGGTGCTGCGGGCCAAGCACTTCGTGTTCGACAAGCTGGTCTACAGCAAGCTGCGTGCCTCGCTGGGAGGCCGCTGCGTCGCCGCGGTCTCGGGGGGTGCCCCGCTCGGCGAGCGGCTGACCCACTTCTACTTCGGTGTGGGAGTCCCGATCCTGGAGGGCTACGGCCTGACCGAGACCACCGCGGCGGCCGCGGTCAACGTGGAGGAGGACTACCGGATCGGCACGGTCGGCAAGCCCATCGCCGGAACCACGATCCGCATCGCCGAGGACGGTGAGGTGCTGGTCAAGGGCGACGTGGTCTTCCGGCGCTACTGGAACAACGAGGCGGCCACCGAGAACTCCCTCGAGGACGGCTGGTTCCACACCGGGGATCTCGGCTCACTGGACGAGGACGGCTTCCTGCGCATCACCGGCCGCAAGAAGGAGATCATCGTCACCGCGGGTGGCAAGAACGTGGCACCGGCCGTGCTGGAGGACCACATCCGCGCCCACCCGCTGATCAGTCAGTGCATGGTGGTGGGTGACCAGAAACCGTTCATCGGTGTGCTGGTGACGCTGGATCCGGAGTTCCTGCCCTCCTGGCTGGCCGAGCGGGGGCGTCCCACGGACACCCCGGCGAGCGACCTCGCCGAGGACCCCGAGATGCGTGCCGAGGTACAGCGGGCTGTCGACGAGGCCAACCAGGCGGTTTCCAAGGCGGAGCGGATCAAGCAGTTCCGGATCCTGCCGAGGGACTTCGCCGAGGACCGGGGAGAGATGACCCCGAGCCTGAAGGTCAAGCGCAACAAGGTCGCCGAGAACTACGCCTCGGAGATAGCCGCCATCTACTCCTGATTGATTCCCGATCGGATCGGCGGGGCGGGGCACTTCGATGACGTGCCCCGCCCCGCTTCGTCCGTCACCGAAGGGGCGGCTTCCGGGTGAGTGTGCCCGGATCAGCCCACCACGCGACGCATCCGGTTGATCGGGGCGATGTCGCCGTAGGGAACCACCTTGACCACCTGGCCGCTGGTGGGCGCGTGCACGGCCTTTCCGTTGCCCACGTACATGGAGACGTGGCTGACCGGGCTGTAGTAGAAGATGAGATCGCCCGGCTGCAGCTGTGATGCGGAGATCGGCTGCCCCACCTGTGCCTGGGCGCTGCTGGAACGCGGCAGATCCACCCCTGCCTGAGCGTAGGCCCAGTACATCAGGCCCGAGCAGTCGAACTGGCTGGGACCATCGGCCCCGTACACATAGGGCGAGCCCTGCTTGCCCAGCGCCGCCTGTACGGCGCCGGAAGCCGAGCCGGCACCACCCGCGTACTCGTAGTTCGTCTCCCCACCGCCGGTGTAGGACTGCTCCTCCTCGGCGGTCAGCTCCGCGAGCTGCTCCTCGACCTCGGCGATCCGATCCTCCATCGCCGCCTTCTTCTCGGCGATCTCGTCCTGGAGTTTCTTCGCGTCGGCCTCTGCCTTGGCCGCTTGTTCCTTGGCCTGCTGGGCACTCTTCTTGGCGGACTCGGCCTGCTGGGTGGCCTCGGAGAGTTCCGAGACCGCGTTCTGCTTGTCGCGGGCCAGTTCATCCAGGATGGACGCCCGGTCGAGGAAGGCGTCCGGCGACTCGCTCGACAGCAGCGCCGAGATCTGGTTCATCCTGGAGCCCTGGTAGACGGACTTGGTCAGTTCGTCCACCTTGCCGCGGAACCGCTCTTCCTTGGTGTGGGCCTGCTGGAGAGTCTTTTCCGCTTCGGCGGCCCTTTTCTTCGCCTTCTCCAGATCGGCGAGGCGAGCCTCGTGGTCGTCCTTGGCCCGCTTGTACTTCTCGGTGAGCTTCTCCGCCTTGCGGGAAAGCTCCTGCAACTGCTCGACCGCGTCGGACCTGTTGTCGGGAAGATCGGGGTCCGCCATGGCGGGTGCGGAGCTCACGGTGACGGCGGTGGCAACCGCCGTGGCCGTCAGTGCTCCCCGCATAGAGCGTTTGAGTGCGTGCGAGGCCACGTCGCGCATTGCTCCTTCGTCCACTCGGTCGCCCTCCGGGAGAACGCTTCCACGGCGAACGCTGGAATCCATCGGCGACGGCGGGCACGCGAGAACGACGTGCCGGCGCACCACCACGGTGCGGACCGTTCGAGCCGACGGCGCGTCCGGGAGGGTTCCCGGGCCGGCTCCCCCGACGAGCCGATCAGGCGACAACTCCGCGGAGCCGCCCGGTTTGGGCAACTGATCGCCGCGAAGTCTCGGTTAGGTTACGAGAGGTCGCCCGCACAGTCCAGAGCGGGGGGCGTAATGCGACAGAATGTGATCGATTCATCTGACCGAGTGAGATTTTGCGCCGCTGAACTTCCGGGCGGCGTCAATTTCTCGCGAAATCGCCGCGCCACCGATGCCAGCGGCACCGACTCACGTAGCGGCCCCTTTCCCGACGTCGGTGGTTGCCGTGAAGTCGGTATTCACGTGTCAGCGGTCTCGCCGCCTTCGGTGGTGTTGGTGCTGCCCGTGGGAGGGATATGGCGCAGGAGGGTGGCTGCGATGACCGCGAGGGCGATCAGCAGGACCGCGCTGAGCCCGCTTGCGGTGTTCAGACCGGCGGTGAAGGCTTCGCGAGCGGAGACGAGCAGGGTAGCGGCTTGGTCCTGGGGTAATTGCTCGGCGACGGTGAGGGCACCGTTGAGGGTGTCCCGGCTGGCCTCAGCCGCCTGGGGCGGGATATCGGCGGGCGCGGAGTCCCACATCTGGATGCGGTAGATCGCTGTGGCGAGGGTGCCCATAATCGCCACACCTAGGCCGACGCCGAGTTCGCCGCTGGTTTCCGACATCGCCGCGGCCGATCCGGCTTTGTCCGGTGGGGCCGAGCCCACGACCATGTCGGTGGTCAGTACCCCCATCGGGCTGAGTCCCAGCAGTGCGACGACGCCGGCCGCGATGAGCCACCCGAGTCCGTTGGTCCCGGTGACCTGAGTGATCAGGAGGAAACCGAGCACCGATACCAGTGCTCCACCGGCGATGGTGAAGGCCGGGCGCAGGCGGCGTGCGACAAACGGGGTCAGCAGGGAACCGGTGATCGCGGCCAGGGCCAGTGGGATCATCCACAGCCCCGCTCGGAGCGGGGCGAGTCCGGCGACCAGCTGCAAATACTGCGGGTAGAGGTAGTTGACGCCGTTGATGGCCAGAATGCCGAGCAACAGCAGGGCCAGGGCAGCGCAAAAAGCGCGGCTGCCGAACAGTCGCACGTCGACGAGTGGGTCGGCCAGCCTGCGCTGCCTGCGTATGAACACTACCCCGGCAAGGAGTCCGACCACCATCGTCGCGCTCGACGACCAGGACGGGCCGTGGGTGGGGATTTCCTTGAGGCCGTAGACGATCGGCAGCAGCGTTGCCAGGGACAGCGCAACGCTGGTCAGGTCCAGCCTGCCCGGGTTCGGGGTGCGGTGTTCGGGTAGTACCGCCGGGGCCAGCACCACCAGCAGCAGCATGACCGGCACCGCCAGGAGGAACACCGAGCCCCATCCGAAGACCGTCAGCAGGGCGCCACCGATGATCGGGCCCAGTGCTGTTCCGGCCGAGAAGGTCGTCATCCAGATCGCGATGGCGACCCCACGTTGTCGGGGATCGGGGAACATGGTGCTGATCAGAGCCAGTGTGGACGGCATCAGGGTGGCCCCTGCGACACCGAGTACGGCACGGGCGATGATCAGCATCAGCGGGGTGCTCGCGAAAGCCGCCGCCAGGGAGGCTGCGGCGAACGCGACCGCTCCGATCATCAATAGCCTGCGTCGGCCGACCCGATCGCCGAGGGTGCCCATCGTGATCAGGAAACCGGCGATCATGAACCCGTAGACATCCATGATCCACAGCAGTTGTGTGCCGCTGGGATCCAGATCTGCACTCAGGTGCGGGGCAGCCAGAAACAGCACGCTGACGTCCAGCGCCAGCACGAGCAGCGGCAGGGTGAGCACGGCCAGCCCGACCCACTCCCGTGGTGTCGCCCGCAGTGCGGGATCAGGTGCAACGGACGAGGACACGCGGCCTCCTCGAGTCACCGGCAGGCAGCAACTTGCACTTCCAGGCGATGATATTACATTACGACTCGTACCGTAATTTATATAGTAGACTGGTGCAATGACCTCCCAGTCGGATTCCGCGCCCTCGCACAGTGGCCGCCCCCGCGATCCGCAGATCGGCATGGCCGTGCTCGAGGCCACGCTGGCTGTGCTCGACGAGTCCGGCTACGGACAGCTCGCCATCGAAGAGGTCGCGCGCCGCGCGGGTACGACCAAGCCTGCGATCTACCGTCGCTGGTCGAATCGACCCCGGCTGGCCCTGGCCGCTCTGGCCACTCGACTCGGCGGCGTAGAGACCCCCGACAGCGGCTGTACCATTTGCGACCTCACCGAAGGTCTCAACGTCTTCGTCGCGGCGTTTCGCCGGATCCACCCGGACGTACTCGGCCCCCTACTGGCCGACTGCACGGCGGACTCGCGCCTGCACGACGAGTTCATGACCACGCTGTTCGATCCCCCCCGGGCCGCCGTGGCCCGGATGCTCGACCACGCCGTGGCCCGGGGCGATCTGCGAGCTGACCTCGACCGCGGCCTGATCCTGGACATGCTCGGCTCCCTGGTGCACTACCGCGCCCTGTTCGGCCACGCCCCGACCACCGAATCCGAGGTCGACCACGCCGTGGAGGCCCTCCTGCGCGGCATCGCCACCGACTATCCCGCCCTCGTCGAACACAGCCGACAACTCACCGGCGATCCACAGACCCACAACACCCACGCGTGAACCCGCGCCTGTCATACAGTGCAGGAAGTCGGATCTGGCGTATTCTGGCTCTTCCTCTTGTCAGGCCACGAGTTCCCCGGTGGTGAAGTCGACTTCTGTCAGTACGGGTTTGAACGCGCGCGGCTCGTGGTGAAGTTCCTCGGTGGTGTAGGCGCCGAAGCGGCTGATGTGGGCCAGCAGGTAGGGCTCGATCCGAGCGAGCTCGTTGGCTGTGATGGTCCACTCGCCGTTACCAGCTCGCGGACAATGTCGGCGATGTCGACTGCGTTGTGGAAGATGACCAAGTTGGCTAGCCGTAGCTAACCGGCCCTCGACCAAAAGGAATCACCATCGTGCGAGGTCAGAGTGGGTTGACGCGCTCCAGGAGCGTGGCGGACGCCACGGCGTAAGCCCCCCTCCTCCGCACCGAGGTGACCACTTCACGATCGGAGGTGGCCACCACGATCTGCCGCCCGGCGGGTTCGGCGTCGACCAGATCGCGAATCACGTCGTCGGCCTGGACGTCGGGCTCGCTGAACAGCACCCGCACCCCGCGCGGCCCCGTCCTGGGGACCGAGACGACGTTGGCACCGTCGAAGACGACGGTCACCTCGGCGCCCGATCTGGCCGCCAGCACGGCCAGCTGGTGCGCCAGCCGGTCACGCTGCTCGGCCAGCGGGATGTCCGGATAACCGGTCTTGGTGACGTTGTAACCGTCCACGACGAGATGCACCGCGGGCAGCGCCAGCAACCGGTCCAGCGCGGCGGCATCCGGCACGTCCGCCGTGACGGCGGTGTGAGCCCGAACCCCACCCACGGTTTCCGCGGGCAGTGGGCCGCCACCGGCTTGTCCGCGTCTGGTGGGCCCCAGTTCACGCCGCAGACCGGCGATCGATCCCTCCAACGTGTCCAACAACAAGGACAACCTGACCTCGTCCCCTCGTCTGGCCTCACGGGCGGACTGCTGTGCGGTCGCGGCCTCGTGGTCGGAACGCTCGGCCCTGGCACGCTCGTCGGCCGCCCTGGCCCGGTCCCGGTCCCGTTCCGCGGCGAGGTCGGCCAGTTCACGGTCCTTCTCCTCGACCACCCGCTCCAGTTCGGCGGTGAGCCGCGCCACCTCGTCCTTCTGCTCCTTCAGCCGAACGCCCTGCTGGCGCAGCCGGTTGCGCAGCCGGTCGGCATCGGAGCTGTTGTGCTGTTCGGCCGAGCGCGCGAGCCGGTTGGCCTCGTCGAGCTCGCCACGCAGCCGCTCGTTGTCGGTGGTTAGTCTCTCCGCGCGCGACACCGCGGCCTCGTGCTGCTCGCGCAGCTTCCCGTGTTCCACGCGGTGACCGATGAGCTCGACGTAGTGGGCGGCGGTGACGCTGTTGAGCAGCACGGCCGCCGTGGCCGCCCCCAGCGGGTCCGCCTGCTGCTGTTCCAGCGCCGCGGGCTGTTTCCTGCGGCACCAGTCCAGTACCGCCGCGCGGAACACCGACGAGTCCCGCATCGCCACCAGCAGATCCGACTGGCCGAGTTTGGCGCGTTTCGCGGCGGCGAACCGCATGACGGGACGCAACCGCATCGGGACGTCACCGGGGCGCATGCCGCCCAGCGCGGCAGCGGCCAGCTCGGCTATCCGACCCCGCAACGGACCGGGGAGCTCGTCCCAGTCGACGGACTGCTCCTCGTGACTCACGGTGAGGTCGTTCGCCGTCTCGGGACCCTCGTTGGCTGCTTGGGGGTCGACGTTGTCGCCCGATGTCGGCGGTATCACTCTTCCAGGCTAAGTGCTGCCCGTGCGGATGCCCGCATCCGGCGGTTTCCCGTGTCGTGTTCCGCTGCTGCCTAGGTCCCCGGCACGCACTCCGGGGCCCACCCGGCGGGAACGGAACGCTGCCACAACGTCCGCCACCTCCGGTCCTCGAAACCACACCGCTCCTCAAGCCCCGGGAACGGCCTGCCCACCGGCTCCCGCGCGGGAGGGCATACCGTCGTAGTCGATGAGCCGGTTGCCGCAGGACCCGCAGCTGTCCTTCGAGGAGCTGGGACAGCCGCTGCGGGACGTCAGTTTCGTGGTACTGGACCTGGAGACCACGGGCGGTCGCGGTTCCTCGGACGAGATCACCGAGATCGCGGCGGTCAAGGTGCGTGGTGGGGAAACCGTCGGCGAGTTCTCCACCCTGGTCAATCCCGGGCGGCCTATCCCGCCCGGCATCGTGTCCATCACCGGCATCACCGACGAGATGGTCGCCGAGGCACCCGCTGTCACCTCGGTGCTTCCCTCCTTTCTGGAGTTCTGCGCGGGAAGCACACTGGTGGCCCACAACGCGAGCTTCGACACCGGATTCCTCCGGGCCGCGTGCGAACGCGCTGAACTGCACTGGCCCAAACCACCGGTGGTGTGCACGGTCCGGTTGTCCCGTCGGGTGCTCTCCCGCGAGGAGACACCGAATCACAAGCTCGCGACGCTCGCCCACGTGCTCGGCGCGCGAACCGCGCCGCGACACCGCGCACTGGACGACGCGCGGGCCACGGTGGACGTGTTGCACGCCCTGCTGGAGCGGGTCGGCACACACCACGTGTACTCACTCGAGGACCTGCTCGACTTCCTACCGGAAGTGACCGCGCGGCAACGGCGCAACCGCACGCTGGCCGAGGGGCTGCCGGACACACCCGGTGTTTACCTCTTCCGCGGCCCGAACGAGGAGGTGCTCTACATCGGTACCGCCACGAACCTGCGCAGACGGGTGCGCCAGTACTTCACGGCGGGAGAACGACGCGGCCGGATCCGCGAAATGGTCGCGCTGGCACACCGGGTCGAGCACGTGGAGTGCGCGCACGCGCTGGAAGCCGAGGTTCGGGAGCTGCGGCTGCTGGAGGCGCACCAGCCGCGCTACAACCGGCGATCCAAGTTCCCACGAGCGGTCTGGTGGGTCTCGCTGACCGATGAGGTGTTCCCCCGGCTGACCATCACCCGAAAACCGAGGCCCGCCGCACTGGGTCCGTTTCGCGGCAGGAACACGGCCAAGAACGCGGTGGAGGCACTGCAGGACGCCACACGGTTGCGCGGCTGCACCGACCGCATTCCGGTGGCGGGATCCCGGCAGCACCCCTGTGCCGCCTACGAGATGGGGCGCTGCGGGGCTCCGTGTGTCGGCCACGAGGGGGTGGCCGAGTACGAGGCACACGTGGTGCCGGTACGGGAGGTGCTGTCCGGCAGCGGCGACTCCGCGCTGCGACGGCTGCGGGCGACGATCGGGGAACTCGCCGAGGAACAGCGCTTCGAGGACGCGGCGACGCATCGGGACAGGTTGGTCGAGCTCGTCCGGGCCCTGGACCGCGGGCAGCGACTGGCCGCGCTGGCGGCGATACCGGAACTCGTGGCGGCACGGCCGGACGGCTCCGGTGGCTGGCTGTTCGCGGTGGTGCGGCACGGCAGGCTGGCCTCGGCCGGAACGGCTCCGCGCGGGACCGCGCCCATGCCGGTAGTGGACCGACTCCAGGCCGCGGCCCAGACCGTGTTGCCGGGGTCGGGCCCGCTGCGCGACGCCCCGGTGGACGAGCTGGGGGCGGTGTACCGCTGGCTCACCGCCGAGGACTCCCGCATGGTGCGCTGCGATGTCCCCTGGGCCGAACCAGCCGGTGCCGCGGGAAGCTGGCGTGAGTGGGCGAAAGCGGCAGCGACGGCGCGTACCCCCTACGAGGGTGCGGACTGACCCGAACTCAGGCGTCCTATTCGGACAGATCACCGCTGGTGACCACTCGCGTCGGACGCAGGGAGACCGCCAGCTGGCCGGGGCCCGCGATCTTGCCCGCCACTCGCTCCACTTTGCCCTCGGCCACGTAACGGGCGGCGACAGCGGTGGCGACCCGGAGTACCTCACCGTGTTCCGCCGTGGTATCGGCGGTGCCCTGAACCTGCACGAAGGTACGGCCGCTCTGCTCGTCGACGCACATCGTCAGCCGCGGATCCCGCGCTATGGCCGTCCCCTTGGCACTGTCGGCGGCGGTGTTGAACACGATCCGGTCGCCGTCCACGGCGAACCACACCGGCACCACCAGCGGCCTGCCGTCGGCACCCAGGTAACCGACCTTGCCGGTACGTCCCCCTTCGTCGAGGAAGGAGCGAACTCTGCCCGAAGTGATCGTCGTCATGATTCCCACGGTAGTGCCGCGGCACGGCTCGGGCACGCCGCACGGCGGGTCCGAACAAGACGGGTCCGGACAGGACGGGTCCGGACGAGAAACGTCCCGGGGGTGTGGGAACCACCCCCGGGACGGGTACTCACGGATTCAACGCCGCGAGCTCACTCCTCCGGTTCGCGAGCCTTGCCACCGACGAGCTCGCCCCGCTCGGATTCCTCGGACTCCACGGACTCCTCCTCCGAGGTGACCGCGTGCTCCTTGGCCCGAGCGTGCTCCAGCGCGGCGGTCTCGACCGAGGGGTCCGGCTTGAGCCAGCCGCCCTCGACGGGCTTGCCCGCGGCACCGAGCTTGTTCATCTTCTTCGGCACCGGCGCACCCTGGTACTCCAGCTCCTCCGGGTGGCCGTGGTCGTCCACCGGACCGAGCGGCTGGTGCACCTCGACGAACTCACCGTGCGGCAGCCGCTTGATGATGCCGGTCTCGATGCCGTGCTCCAGCACCTGGCGGTCGGACTTCTGCAGCCCGATACAGATGCGGTAGGTGATGAAGTAGACGATGGGTGGAGCGATCAACAGCCCGATCCTGCCGATCCAGGTCATCGCGTTCAACGAGATGTCGAACATGAACGCGACGATGTCGTTGACACCCGAGATCATCAGGACCGAGAAGAACGTCAGCGCCATCATGCCCAGGCTGGTACGCACCGGAACGTCACGGGGACGCTGCAACAGGTTGTGGTGCGCCTCGTCCCCGCTGAGCTTGCGCTCGATGAGCGGATAGGCGAGCGCCACGGTGAATATCATCCCCATGAACAGCACCGTCGGGAAGAACACCGCGGGGATCGTGTACTCGCCCCACAGATAGACCTCCCAGGCCGGCCACAGTCGGCTGGAACCGTCGGTCCAGATCATGTACCAGTCGGGCTGCGAGGCCGCCGAGACCTGCGAGGCGTTGTACGGCCCCAGGTGCCAGATCGGGTTGATCTGGAGAATGCCGCCCATGATGGCGGTCACACCGGTGACGACGGCGAAGAAGCTGCCCGCCTTGGTCGCGAACACCGGCAGGATCCGCACGCCGACGACGTTGGTCTCCTTGCGGCGCACCCCGGGGAACTGGGTGTGCTTCTGGTACCAGACCAGCGCCAGGTGCACCGCGATCAACCCGAGGATGATCCCGGGCAGCAGGAAGATGTGCATCATGTAGAAGCGCGGGATCAGCTCGGTGCCGGGGAACTCCCCGCCGAACAGGACCCAGTGGATCCAGGTACCGACGACGGGGATGGACATGGTGATCCCCGAGGCGATCCGCACACCGGTGCCGGACAGCAGGTCGTCCGGCAGCGAGTAGCCGGTGAAACCCTCGAACATGCCGAGGATGAACAGCAGGATGCCGATCATCCAGTTGGTCTCCCTGGGGCGCCGGAAAGCGCCGGTGAAGAAGATCCGCAGCATGTGGGCCACGATCGAGGCCATGAACAGCAGCGCGGCCCAGTGGTGCACCTGCCTGGCGAACATTCCGCCACGCACCTCGAAGGAGATGTCCAGTGTGCTGGCGAACGCCCGGGACATCTCGATGCCGCGCAGGTTGGTGTAGGCCCCCTGGTACTGCACCTCGGCCATCGACGGGTCGAAGAAGAACGCCAGGTAGGTACCGGTCAGCAGCAGCAGGATGAAGGTGTAGAGCGCCACCTCGCCGAGCAGGAACGACCAGTGCGTCGGGAACACCTTGTTGATCTGCCGACGAAGGCCCGGCGCTACCTGGAACCGTTTGTCGACCTCGTCGGCCTGCTGACCGGCGGCACGCTGCAACGCACCTTCCGACTTGGTCGGGGTAGTGATCGAACTCATGAATTCCGCTCCCAGTAAGCCGGGCCGATCGGCTCGATGAAGTCGCTTCGCGCCACGAAGTACCCTTCCTCGTCCACGGTGATCGGCAGCTGCGGCAGCGCCCGTGTCGCCGGCCCGAAAACAGGCTTGGCGTAGCTGTTGGCCACGTCGAACTGCGACTGGTGGCAGGGGCAGAGCAGCCGGCCGGTTTGCGCCTCGTACAACGAGGTGGGACAGCCCAGGTGGGTACAGATCTTCGAGTAGGCGTAGTAGTCGCCGTAGTTGAAGTCTTCCTGGCCCTTGCGCTCCACCGGCGAGTCACCCGGCCGCAACCGGATCAACATGGTCGGGTTGTCGGAACGACGCAACGCGTGCAGCAGCGCTTCCTCATTGTGCCGTTCGGACTCGCGGAACGGGAAGACCGTCTCGAAACCGCCCGGCGAGAGGTCCTGCGGGCGCACCAGGGAGATGTCGTGCGGATCGCCGGTGTTGCGCCGCAGGTAGACCTTCTCGTCGTTGGTCTGCAACCAGCCGGTGTGTTGCAGCGAGTCCGCACCGGTCTCCGCCCAGGGGTTCTTGACCATGCCGCCGAGCACGAGCACCCCGGTTCCCAGCCCGAAGGCACCCGCGCCGAAACCCGCGGTCCGCTTGATCATGGAACGACGCGCGATGGTGCTGCGGTTTCCCGCGTCCGCGAGCTCCGCGACGGTGGTCTGCCGGTCCAGTTCGGAGGAACCGTGCCCGTCGTGTCGCTGCTGCACCGCCGTTTCGTGCGGCATGAACTTCTTGGAGTACAGGATGGCGCCGATACCCACCGCCAGGATCGACAACCCGAGGAAGAAACCGATCAACGGGTTGTACAGCGAGTACAGGAAGTGTCCCCGCTCGTCGACCAGCGGATTGACGTAGCGCCAGGGCCAGAAGATGAACACGCCGATGAAGGCCAGTGCCGACAGCCCGGCCAGGGAGAACCAGGCCGCCACGGCGCGCTCGGCGCGCCGCTCGGCGCGGGTTCCCTTGACCGGCCACGGGTCCGGGTACTCGACGAGCTCGACGTCGTCCTGGGCCAGTCCGAGCCGGACCTTCTCGTCCCTGCTCATCTCCGCGAGTTCGGCGTCCGTCGGGTTGGCGCCCCGGTTCCCGGCCGCTTGCTCGCCGGAGGTGTGTTCCTCGTCGTGCTGTCCGCTGCTGTGTTCGCTCATATCCCGCTCACTCATGCCCTGGCTCCGATCCACAGCGTGAGGCCGACGAGACTACCCAGCCCGATGACCCAGACCACGACCGTCTCCGGGCCGGGCCCGTAACCGCCGAGCGCGTTGCCGCCGGGGTTGTTGTTGCCGTCGGTCACCGACTTCACGTAGGCGATGATGTCCTTCTTCTCGTCGGGTGTGAGCTGGCGCTCGGAGAACTTGGGCATGTTCTCCGGACCGGTCTCCATCGCCTCGTAGATCTGCTGCTCGGACGCGGCATCCAGGTTCGGGGCGTACTTGCCCGATGAAAGCGCGATACCGCGTCCGGTGAAGTTGTGACAGGAAGCGCAGTTCAGCCGGAACAACTCCGCACCGCGTGCGGGGTCGTCCCCCTGGAGCTGCTCGCCCGTTTCCGCCGGTTGCTCGGGTCCGCCGCCGACGGACTGCGCGTACGCGGCCAGTGCCTGGATCTCCTGCTCGGAGTACTTCGGAGGCTTGCGCTGTGCCTGTGCCTCCTGCCGCATCAGCGGCATCCGACCACTGGAGACCTGGAAGTGCACGGCCGCACCACCGACACCGATCAGGCTGGGGCCCCGATCCTCAACGCCCTGCAGGTTCTCGCCGTGGCAAGTGATGCAGGCATTGTTGTAGAGCTCCTTACCCTGCCTGATCAGTGCCGGGTCCTCGGCCGCGGTGGCGGTCTGCGGCTCGGGGAGCAGCAGGCTGTACAGGCCGCCCGCAGCCACCAAGGCGATCCCGAGCGCCAGCACACCCGAAAGCCGTCGCCGGAACTTGGAACCCGCGCGGTTGCGTTTCTTGTTGGTGGTCATGAGTGCGCAAAACCCTTGCTGTCATGTTCGGGGTGGTTCAGCGGCAACAACATCACGCTTGACTTCTCGCCTAGCTGCCTACCCATGGCTCTGTCGCGACATACTCGCCGCCGCGTCACGGCACCAGGTAGATGACCATGAACAGGCCGATCCACACGATGTCGACGAAGTGCCAGTAGTACGACACGACGATCGATGCCACCGCCTGGGCCGGTGTGAACTTGCTCATCCTGGTACGGATCATCAGGATCACGAAGGCGACCAGTCCGCCGATCACGTGCAGACCGTGGAAGCCCGTGGTCATGTAGAACACCGTGCCGAACGCCGAGCTGGCCATCGTGGTGTGGTGCTCGGTGATCAGCGTGTGGTACTCACCCGCCTGGCCCAGCACGAAGATGGTGCCCATGGCGAGCGTGAGCATGTACCAGCGGCGAAGGCCGTAGACGTCACCGCGCTCCGCCGCGAACACACCCCACTGGCAGGTGAACGAAGAAGCCACCAGAATCACAGTGAAGGGTAGGGCGTAGGCCACGTTGAGTTCGGAGGGCGGCGGCGGCCAGGGTCCCTCGTGCTGGGCCTTCACCGTGAAGAACATGGCGAAGAGCCCGGCGAAGAACATCAGCTCGCTGGCCAACCAAACGATGGTGCCCACGCTGACCATGTTCGGTCGGTTCAGCGAGTGCACGCGTTGACTGATTGAGGGCGCTGCCGTTGTCACGCGACGCATTATGTCGCGGACGATTTCGGGACGCCCGGTCGGGTCCGCCGCAGCCCCGTTCGCCTACTACGAGATCGACGGGAGGTTACCGCGCGTGAGCATCCGCGGTGGTCTGTCCCGACTGTTGCGCACGTGGCGCGGCAGCCGGGAACCGGCATGGCCCACTCCGGACGATCCGGAGCTGACGGTGGTGGTGGAAGCGATCGACGAGACGGAGTCGGCCTCCACGGTATTGGCCCGTTCACCTGCATGGATCCCGGAATATCCCGCCGTGCTGCGCTACCGGATCGCGGTCGGTCCCGCCGCCGTGCCCGAACTCCGCGAGCCCCTCGAGGCCGAGGGCTGGCTACTGCGCACCGAAACGGCGACACCAGGTTCGGGCGACGCGTCCACCTCGGAGTCCACGGTTCTCGTCGCGCAGTGTGTTCGCCGGATAGATACGATGACATGCGCCAGAGAGAGCTCCCGGATGGTGGGACTGGCGCAGCGACACGGCGGCCACCTGGCCGGATGGCAGGCGCTGCAGCTGCCGAACGGGAGTGATCGATCACGTCAGTGAGGTGTATTACCCTCCGGAGCGGCGTTACGGATACGATACGAGCACTCGTGACTACCCGACACGAACCTCCCCGTCCGTGCGGGCCGCACCGGCAGCCAAGGAGTGCCCATGAGCACATCGACGAGCAACGTCCTCGTGTTCAGCCACCGTCAGGAAGTCCGTGAGGCGATCATCACAGCCATCGGGCGTCGCCCCTCCCCCGATATCCGAAGCGTGCACTACATTGAGGTATCGACGGTGGCCGAAGTGATCGGCGAGGTGGACGCGGGCAACGTGGATCTCCTGATTCTCGACGGTGAGGCGCAGCCCACCGGAGGTATGGGAGTGTCGCGGCAGCTGAAGAACGAGCTCGCCTCCTGCCCGCCGACGGTGGTCACCGTACGACGCAAGGACGACCGGTGGCTGGCAACCTGGTCCCAGGCGGACGCGGTACTGGTCCACCCGCTCGACCCGTTGACGGCGGCCGAGTCGGTGGCCGAGGTGCTGCGCGCCCACGCCCTGCCCACCGCCGGCGGCTGATACGGACTTTCGAGGACGCCACGTGCAGACAGCGACAACGACCTGGCCCGACCTGCTGAACCGGCTCGTCTCCCACGAGGATCTCTCGGTCGCCGAGACCTCCTGGGCCATGGACCAGGTCATGACCGGCGAAGCCACTCCAGCCAGGGTCGCGGCGTTCGCGGTCGCGCTGCGCGCCAAGGGCGAGAGCTCTTCCGAGATCATCGGAATGGCCGACACGATGCTCTCGCACGCACGGCAGCTCGACATCTCCACTCGTGCCGTCGACGTGGTGGGAACCGGCGGCGATCGTGCCGGCACGGTGAACATCTCCACGATGACCTCGATCGTGCTGGCCGCGTGCGGCAACGCTGTGGTCAAGCACGGTAATCGCGCGGCCTCGTCGAAGTGCGGCACCGCCGACGTGCTCGAAGAGCTCGGAGTGGCGATCGACCTGCCGCCCGAGGGTGTCGAGCGATGTGTGACGGAACTGGGGATCGGATTCTGCTTCGCGGGGCTGTTCCACCCCGCCTTCAAGCACACCTCCGCTCCCCGGCGGGAGATCGGCATTCCCACCGCGTTCAACGTGCTCGGCCCGCTGACCAATCCGGCTCGCCCGACCAGTGGTCTGATCGGGTGCGCGGACCGCAGGCTGGCACCGGTCATGGCCGAGGTGTTCGCCCGACGGGGCCACTCGGTACTGCTGGTCAGCGGGGACGACGGGATGGACGAGATCACCACGACGACGACCAGCACTGCCTGGGTCATCGGTGAGGGCACCGTCCGGGGGGAGCGGATCGACCCCACCGCGTTGGGCCTGTCGTTGACCGAGCCCGAACAGCTGCAGGGGGGCGACGCGACGGTGAACGCCGGAGTGGTCCGCGATCTGCTGAACGGAACCCGAGGGCCGGTGCGGGACGCGGTGCTGCTGAACACCGCGGGGGCGATCGCCGCCTACGAAGGGCCCATCACCGATCTGAACGGAAAGCTGGCCGACGGTATCGAGCGCGCTGCCGAGGCCATCGACTCCGGCGCCGCCGCACGGCTGCTCGACTCCTGGACGGAACTCTCCGGAAAACTGCGGGAGCACGCCTGAGCACGAACGAATCCGTCCCCCGACAGCATTATCCCGACGAGACCGGCTGCTCCGATCGGCTGGTCGTGGCACAGCTGAGCGATCCACACCTGGACGGCGGCGAGCACAGCGCTGTTCGTGCTCTGTGACTCCACGGTTCCCCGCGATAGCGGCGATGTTGTGGGGACACGCGCACACCTCGGTACGGCGTCGATTTCTCGCGAAATCGCCGCGCCCCACCCGATGTCGGGGCGCCCGCGACGAGAGCCGCACGAACGGTTCCGCCACGCGACCGGTCCGGCAAACCGACCGGAAGAGTTCGGCTCAGGACTCCAGGCCGATGGAAAAGGCGTCCTCGGAGTCCTGCTTCGAGTACGACCGGAACGCGATGTGGGTGTCGGTGTCCACCACTCCGTCGACCTTGTTGATCGCGCCCGGCACGATCTCGGCGATCCGCTCGTGCTCGGACGCACGGATCACGGCGATCAGATCCACGTCGCCCGCACAGGAGTAGACCTCGGTGACACCGTCGATGTCGGCGATCTCCTGCGCGGCCTCCGTCAGGCGATCAGCGGCGGTTTGGATCAGCACGAACGCGGTAATCACGGTTGCGGACCTCCTACGGCGGCGGCTCGGCTCCCTCGCGTCGGCCGGACGTGAGGGAGCGTACTCGGGCTCACTCGTGGTTGGGGCCGGTGTGGTACTCGAAGACGAGCCCGGAGACGGTGATCAGTACCGCGCCCGCGCTGAGCACGATCATCCAGACGTGGCCGAAGGCCAGGGCCACACCGGTCAGGGCCGAGGCAGCCGCCAGCCCGAAGGGCCAGTAGCTGCCGGGGCTGAAGAACCCGAGGTCACCGGCACCGTCACTGATCTCGGCCTCCTCACGGTCCTCCGGACGCAACTCGATGCGACGAGCGACGAACTGGAAGTAGCTGCCGATCAGCAGTGACAGCGCACCGACCAGGATCAGCGCCACCGTCCCCACCGGTTCCTTGGCCCAGAGCCCGTAGACCAGGGCCGACAGGAAGAAGAAGAAGGTAATGATGTTGAAGATCTTGGCTTCGACCCTCATGGAGTCCTCACTCTCACCCCGTACGCCGCGTCCGGCGCACTCGTGTGACCTGGTTTCCCGTCGACACCGTCAGTTACCCGCGCCGACGGCCTGACCATCCTGCCGCGGACTCGAGCTCTGCCGGTCCGGATCGAACGGGATGGTCGTCACCGAGTTCGGGTTGCAGAGCTCACCGCAGTCCATCTCGGTCAACGCCTCGGCCGTGGTGTAGGGCTGGCCCGTGCTCGGGTTCACCTGCGTACGCAGGTCCATGAAGCGCTCGAACTTGTCCGGTGAGAGCGCACGCACCTCGAAGTTCATCATCGAGTGGTAGGTACCGCACAGTTCGGCGCAGCGTCCGACGAACGATCCCTCACGGTCGATCGTGTTCTGGAAGACGTTGTCCTGGTTGTTCTTGTCCGGGTGCGGGAAAGTGTCCCGCTTGAAGTGGAACTTGGGGACGAAGAACGAGTGGATGACGTCCTTGGAGCTGAGCCGGTACTCGACGTTGGAGTCGGTCGGCAACACCAACAGCGGCGTCCAGTCGGTGGTGCCGACGGTGTTGACCGCTTCACCGTTCGGGGTGGTGTAACCCGGGTAGCGGAACTCCCAGTTCCACTGGAACGAGATCACGTCGACGGCGACGTCCGGCTCCTCCTCGGCCTGCACCTCCTGCTGCGTCGTGGCAGTGAAGTAGAACAGCACGACGACCATCACGAAGGGGATGACCGTGTATATGATCTCGAGCGGGTTGTTGTACTGGAACTGACGAGGCAGCTCGTCACTCTTCTTGCGGTGGAAAGCCACCGTCCAGAAGATCAGTCCCCATACGAGCACACCAACCGCGAGAGCCGCGATCACCGACCAGGTCCAGAGCTGGCGCATCGACTCGGCGTCACTGGTGACACCGGTGGGCCAGCCGAACCGCAGGACCTGGTCAGGGGAGCAGCCCGTGGCCACGACACACACCAAGCCGACCAGTCCACCGACCTTGACCAGCCGTGGCACTCGGGTCCCGTCCTTCAGGGCCACTGCGCGACGCCTCCTCCATGTGAAACTCACCGGCACGGCGCTGGCGTTGATCCCCGCCTCGTGTTCGGGACGGAAGATCGGCCGCCGGAATACTGTAGCGACCCTAGCCCAGTAGTAGCCGCGATACTGCTCCGGGGTCACGACACCGCCCGAATCATGGTCGTGCCCGTGACCGAAGATCACCAGTCAGTCACTCCGCCGTACGACGCGCGGTGAACACCGGGCGCCGTCGACCGGAGCACCGGCACAATGAACCCGTGCGTGCGGTTCGCCCGCAGGCGCACGGCATACTGTAGAACCGGATCACCCCTATTGGGCTTGAGCGAAATCCGACAACCCGCGACACGAGAGGTGCGCGAGACGCGTGTGCGGCCTGCTTGGACTGGTTTGTCCCACCGAAGAGAACGCAAGCAACGCAACGAACGCGGTGGCCAACGCGCTGCCGTGTCAGCGGCACCGAGGACCGGACGAGAGTGACACGTGGCAGGGCGGCGAGGTCGTCTTCGGTTTCAACCGCCTGTCGGTCATCGACGTCGAGCATTCGCACCAGCCGCTGAGCTGGGGGCCGCCGGAATCACCGGGCAGGTACACGATCCTGTTCAACGGTGAGATCTACAACTACCTCGAACTGCGGGCCGAACTGACCGAGCAGTACGGCGCCGCGTTCAACACCGACGGGGACAGCGAGACGATCATCGTCGCCTACCACTACCTCGGGACTTCGATGGTGGGGCGGCTACGCGGGATGTTCGCGTTCCTGATCTGGGACAACGACCGGCACGTGGTGTTCGGCGCCAGGGATCCCTTCGGGATCAAGCCGATGTACTACGCGACCGGCCCCAACGGGGTCGGTTTCGCCAGTGAGAAGAAGAGCCTGCTGCACCTCGCGGCGACGCTGGGGATCAACGAGGACGTCGACCGGCGTTCGCTGCAGCACTACCTGCTGCTGCAGTACGTGCCGGAGCCGGAATCGCTGCACCGTTCGATCAGGCGGATCGAGTCGGGCACCTCGTTCACCGTGGCCCCGGGTGGGCAACTGGTCACCGAGCGGTACTTCTCCCCCAACTTCACCTCGCGTGAGATTCACAACGACGGCGAGGCCAACCGGCTGCACAACGAGATCGTCGACGTGATGCGCGACTCGGTGGCCAAGCACATGCGTGCCGATGTCACCGTCGGTGCCTTCCTCTCCGGCGGAATCGACTCGACGGCCATCGCCGCGCTGGCCAAGGAGCACAATCCGGACCTGATCACGTTCACCACCGGGTTCGAGCGGCAGGGCTACTCGGAAGTGGACGTGGCCGCGGAATCGGCGGCGGCCATCGGGGTGAAGCACGTCGTGCGTACGGTCTCCGCCGAGGAGATGATGCGGACGCTGCCGCTGATCATCTGGTACCTGGACGATCCGGTGGCGGACCCCGCGCTGGTTCCGCTGTGGTTCATCGCCAGGGAGGCGCGCAAGCACGTCAAGGTCGTGCTCTCCGGCGAGGGCGCCGACGAACTGTTCGGCGGGTACTCGATCTACCGGGAACCGCTCTCGTTGGCCCCGTTCGAGCGGGTCCCCGGATCCGTGCGCAAGGTGATGGGTCGGGTCTCGACCGCGATCCCGGAAGGGGTGCGCGGCAAGGACCTGCTCCGGCGAGGTGCGCTGCCGTTGGAGGAACGCTACTACGGCAACGCGCGGATCTTCCGCGACGACGAGTTGCGGAACCTGCTGCCGGACTACGACCCGCACGTTTCGCACACCGACGTGACGGCGGCGGCCTACCGGACCTCGCAGGGCTGGGACCCGGTGACCCGGATGCAGCACGTGGACCTGTTCACCTGGCTGCGGGGGGACATCCTCGTCAAGGCCGACAAGGTGACCATGGCCAATTCCCTGGAACTGCGGGTTCCGTTCCTCGACAACGAGGTGTTCCGGACGGCGAGCACGATCCCGCTGGAGCAGAAGATCACCAAGGACACCACCAAGTACGCGCTGCGCCGTGCGCTGGCCAAGGTGGTTCCCGGCCACGTGCTCAACCGGCGCAAGCTCGGTTTCCCCGTCCCGATCCGACACTGGTTGCGGGACGAGATGCACGACTGGGCACGCGACATCATCAAGGAGTCCCAGACCGACGCCCTGCTGAACAAACCGGCGGTGCTGCAGTTGCTGGAGGAACACCGTTCCGGAGTGCTGGACCACAGTCGCAGGCTGTGGGCGCTGCTGGTGTTCATGATCTGGCACGGGATATTCGTGGAGAACCGGCTCACGCCCCAGGTGCCGGAACCGCACTACCCCGTGAAGCTTTAGTGAATCTCTGGTGGCCCGGTTTTCCTAGCCGATCACGTGGCGGAACCTCTGGCACGGCTCTCGCTGCGGGTGTCCCGACATCGGGTAGTCACTACACAACGTCGGGGCCGTCCTCGCGAGAGCCGCACCGGAGAACCCGCGGCGGTGCCGACCGCGTGAGTGGCCGGAGTTCGGCCTACGAGGGTGGTCGGTTCGGCACTGCCTCGCACCGGCGCGGCGATTTCGCGAGAAATCGACGCCGCAGCGGCGGTCGAGCGGCGGTGTTCAGCCGGCGGTCGGGGTCGGCGTCGCGGTGCTCCGCTCCGGCGCGGCAGCGGGAACAATGTCGTGCCAGCGGTTGAAGACGTTGTCCGGGTCGTACTCCGCCTTGACCCGTGCGAGTCGCCGGTAGTTGTCGTCGCCGTAGCCGGCCACCACCCGTTCGTGCCCCTCGTCACCGATGAAGTTGAGGTAGACCGCTCCGGTGGTCCACGGCCGCATGTCCGCACGGAGCTCGCGCACCCAGCGGATGGCCCGCTCGTCGGTGGCGGCGTCCGACCACAGCCCGAGCGGGTGGACCACCCATGGAACCGCGCGGTCGGACATCGCCGCACCCACCCCGTTGGCCGAGACCGCGCCACCCCACGGCAGCAGCGCGTGCTGCGCCGGGGACGGCACCGGCATGTCGTTCGCCCGGGCGCAGAACCGGTCCAGCGCCTCGTCGGGCAGCTCGGCCATGTGTTCGGCCGACCAGTAGTTGCGGTACCCGGGTGGATCGTCCAGCAGTGACTGCAGGTCGGCGTAGTCGATGTCGGTGATCAGCTGTCCGGCGGGGCGCAGCCCCAGCAGCGGCCGGATCCGCTCGCGCAGCTCCGACTCGTCGCCCATGAAAGTGACCAGGACGGCACAGCACAGCGTGTCGACGAGTTCGGCAGGCACGAAATCCTCCGGCGGCCCGGTCAGGTAGATCAGCCCACCGCTGATCTCGTCCGGTGCTCCCGCGATGAAATCGCGATACTCGCCCGCCACGGCACGACCCCGTGTCGCGGGCCAGAGCAACAACGCCATCGAGAATTCCGGAATCTCGTGCAACCGGAATGTCAGCGAGGTGGCGATCCCGAAATTGCCTCCCCCGCCGTGCAGTGCCCAGAACAGTTCCGGATTCCGTTCCGCGTCGGCTGTCACCCGATCTCCCGAAGCGGTGACGAGCTCGACCGACACCAGGCTGTCGCAGGCCAGTCCCCATTTCCGTTCCATCCAGCCGGAACCGCCTCCGAGGGTCAGTCCGGCCACTCCGGTCGTGGAGACCCGGCCTCCGGTGGTGGCGAGCTTGTGGGGGCGTCCCGCCCCGTCGAACTCTCCCCAGAGCGTGCCGCCGCCCACCGTGGCCAACAGGTTCTGCGGCTCCACCGTCACCCGGTTGAACCGGCGCATGTCGATGACCAGCCCACCGTCGACGAGACCCGCACCGGCAACGCTGTGCCCGCCGCCGCGCACCGCGACTTCGAGGTCGTGTTCCCCGGCGAAGTCCAGGGACCTGCGAATGTCGTCGATGTCGGCGCAGGCCGCGATCGCCGCGGGCCGCGATTCGATCATCGCGTTGAAGATCTCGCGCTGCCTCTCGTAGTCCGCGTCGCGCGGTGTGTGAATCACACCGTGGAAACCGCCGCGGAGTCGATCGACAGTCGCCGGGTCCACATCCCGCACTGTCATGTCCGGTCACCTCGGATCCCGGGGAGCTACGTCTGGGACGCGGGCGGGCCGCACCGAGCCGCCCGTTGCACGGACACTAGGGAGTGCGGGCGGGTGAGGACAGAGCACGAAGTCCATAGCACCCGGCAGGGGGTCCGGCTTCGACCGCCACCGCCCGACGCCCCGGAACTCCACCGGGGCACCGGGCTCTCGCCGCCGGTCGTCGCCACATCGTTCAGTCGGTGTAGCGCCGGGCCACCACGTCCGGTGTCTCCAGATTCCTGCCCGCGTCCATGTTGTTCGCCAGCTGGACGAACTGGCTCATGGACCACGCGAGCGGAGTCGCCGATCCGGTTCCCTCCCCGAACACGAAGCCGTTCTCGGACGGCCTGTCCCAGACCTGTTCGGGAATGAGGTAGCCCTCGTTGGCCATCCTGGCCATCGTCTCCAGATGAGTACCGGCCGAATCGCCGGAGGCGATCTCGTACTCACCGCGTTCGCCCGTCAGCAACGGCCAGAGCCTGCCGATGCCCGTTCCGGTGTAGGGCTCACCGCCCGCGGCCTCGCCGTAACCGTCGTGGTTGTAGCGGTACCAGCCGGGACCGTTCGGAGTCCGGACCAGCAGCCGGTCGTCGGTTTCGGACAGCGAGTCGAGCACCGCCGGATCGTCGGCGGGCTTGACGCCGAGCCGCACCAGTTCCAGGAATCCCGCGTCGACCACGGCACGTTCGTCGTGACATCCGCCCCCGTTGTTCAGACACAGCTGGTTACCGTTGTTCGGATCACCGTCGTCATCCACACGCAGGTAGTACTCGCCGTCACCGTGCGGGCCGGTCGTGGTGAAGGTCCAGTCCGTCACCTTGCGCTGCCATTCGTCGGCGGTGGCGAGATACCGTCGTGCCGCCTGCCGGTCACCGTGCTGTCGGGCGATGTCAGCCGCGGTGACCAGGCCCGCGATCTCGGCCGCGATGGTCGAGGGGGAATAACCGCTTTCCTCCTCCCAACGCTCCTGCGGGGTGGCGGGACCGTTCTCGACGATGAAGTCGGCGGACTTCCGGAGCTTGGTCCACTCCGCGTCACCGGTCCGGCCCAGCTGCTGCGCCAGCACGATGGGATAGGCGACTTCGTCCAGCTGCAGACTCGGCCAGTGGGGTTCGCCGTCGAGCCAGGTGTTCTGCGGGAACGAACCGTCCTCCCGCCACTGCACGTTCAGCAGGTAGTCGAGCGCTCTGTTGGCGGCGGCGCGATCGCCCAGTGCCATCGCGGCCGTCGCAGTATGGTACAGATCACGCGACCACACCAGGTGGTAACCGCCGGTGCAGCAGCTGTCGGCGTTCTTGGCACCACCCCACGGAATCGAGGTGGACGCCACGAAAGCACCTCGGTAGGTCTTGTCCTCCTGGGACTTCAGCGTCATGGCGGCGACGTTGTACTGGGTGGTCAACCCGCGCGAGGCCACCGATTCGGGAACCCGGTCGAGCGAGGCGAGGTAGCGGTGCCAACCCGCGTCGTACTCGTGCCTGGCCGCGCCGTAACCGTTCGCCAGCGCGCCATGTGCCGCGCTCTTCGCCGCCGCCCTGTCGCCGCCGAAGCCGAGCGCGAGCGTGAACGTGGTGTCGGTCTCGACCGGAACGCGAGCCGTCTGCACGAGATTTCCGGTTTCGTCCGCCCGGTCGTAGCGATTGTCGAGCCGGTGATCTGCGCGGAGATCGCGGTAACCGTCGCTGGACGTACCGCTGTAACCGCTCGTGGCGGCGCTGAAGCCGTTCGAAGCGGCCAGCGCGCTGGCGACCTCACCGTCACTGGCGACCAGGGTGCCTCCGGAAGTGGCTCCGCTGTCGCCCATCCCGCTGCCGTTGAGCGAGGGGTTGTACAGCGCGTAGAGCCGCAGCGGCCCACCCTCCAGCACCTCGAAACGCGTCCGGACCAGCAGCACCGAACGCCGCGGATCGGTTATGTAGGTTTTGGTGATGCGGTATCTGCCGTCGCGGTCGGTGTTGACCTGCCGGTACCGCAGCGAGCGCGAGTCGGGCAGCAGGATCCGGCTCGTGGTGGCGTCGCGCTCCAGTTCGGTGAAGCTCCGCCCGTCGCTGACGACGTACTGCATGTCCTGCACGTTCGGCACGTCCAGGCGCGGGTAGTAGACCTCGTTGAGAATTCCCTGCCCCAGGGTGTGCCAGACCTTCGACTCCAGTGTGGTGGAAGTGCCGACACCTCGTTTGGCACCCGTGGTCCACGCGGAGGACATGCCCGGAGCGCCCGGCGCGGTCGCGGAAACCGCTCCGGCCGGTACACCCGACCCGAGGACGGTCACCAGGGCGAGCACAGCGGCGGAGAACGCAGCCGAGCGGCTGGCCGCCCTCCTCGTTCCCCGCTTCGGCGGTAATCCCATCATCGATTCCTTTCCAGTGCTCGAAAGGTCGGCGAAACATTTCCCGGGCACCGCACAACGCCCGGCCGACGATTCGTCCGGGACGGTGTTCTACATACGCAACAGGACTTGCGCAATCGATAAAGAAGAGTCCCCTGGAAAACGACATCTTGCGACTGTTCAGAATTTCGGGAACGCCGTCCGAGAAACCCCCGGAGGAACCGGAACCGCCAAAAGGAAACGCCGGGAGAGGTATCGCGCTTTTCCGCGATACTCCGAAAGGGGCATTCCGAGCGCCGCCGCGAACCACCGGATCACGCGAGGTAGTCGCCTCACCACGCTCCCGCTGCCGGATGTGAATCTTCTACCCTGGGCGGTGTGAGCACCACTATGCCGGAAAAGTCACCCACGGGTTCCGCCGCCGGAGCGGACACCGGCCGGGAGGAGATCCTGGCCGCGGCGCGCGGTGCCCGCGAGGCCGCCGCCGAGTTCGCCGCCGCGACCCGGGACACCAAGGACACCCTGCTGAACGCGATGGCCGACGCGTTGGCACGCCGCTCCGGAGAGATTCTCGACGCCAACGAGCTCGACCTCACCGCGGCACGCGACTCCGGGATGCCGGAGGCGATGCTGGATCGCCTGAAACTGACCGAATCACGCGTGGCGGAGGTCGCCTCCGGGCTGCGTACGGTGGCGGGGCTGCCGGATCCGGTCGGGGAGACTGTGCGCGGCAGCATGCTGCCGAACGGCCTGGAGCTGCGACAGGTGCGGGTGCCACTCGGGGTGGTCGGCATCGTCTACGAGGGGCGTCCGAACGTCACCGTGGACGCGGCCGGACTGACCCTGAAATCGGGTAACGCCGTGTTGTTGCGCGGCTCCTCCTCGGCGGTACGTTCCAACACCGCGCTGGTCTCGATCCTGCGGGACGTGCTGGTCGAATCCGGCTTCTCCCCGAACCTGGTGACGCTGTTGCCGTGTGCGGACCGTTCCTCGGTTGGGCACCTGGTCACCGCGCGCGGCCTCGTGGACCTGGTGATCCCACGCGGTGGTGCCGGGCTGATCAACGCGGTGGTCGAGGAGGCGACGGTGCCGGTCATCGAGACCGGCGTGGGTAACTGTCACGTCTACGTGGACCGCGCCGCCGACACGGAAAAGACACGGCAAGTGGTCCGCAACGCCAAGACGCGCCGGGTCAGCGTGTGCAACGCGGCGGAGACGCTGCTGGTGCACCGGGAGGTCGCCGAGACGCTGCTGCCGGGACTGGCCCGGGAACTGGCCGAGACCGGGGTGACGTTGCACGCGGACGAGCGTGCTGCCGAGACGATCGGGAACGCGGCACCGGTCACTCCCGCCACCGAGCAGGACTGGGACACCGAGTACCTGTCGATGGACCTGGCGGTGGCGGTGGTCGACTCCCCGGACGAGGCGATGGCGCACATCGCACGACACGGCACGGGTCACACCGAGGCCATCGTCAGCGAGGACGTCTCCACCGTCCGCCGATTCACCACGCGGGTCGACTCAGCCGCGGTCGTGGTCAACGCGTCCACGGCTTTCACCGACGGCGCCCAGTTCGGCATGGGAGCCGAGATCGGGATCTCGACGCAGAAGCTGCACGCCCGCGGCCCGATGGCGCTGCCGGAGCTGACCACGACGAAGTGGCTCGTCTGGGGTGACGGACACACCCGTCCCTGAACAGCGACGTGCGACGCACGAAAACGGGGATGGTGCGGCGAGGCCCCTCGCCGCACCATCCCCGGAAAAAGCCGATCGCGCCCGCTCAGTGGAACGAGTCACCGCAGGCGCACGAACCGCCGGCGTTCGGGTTGTCGATCGTGAAGCCCTGCTTCTCGATCGAATCCACGAAGTCGATCACGGCGCCCTGCAGGTAGGGGGCGCTCATCCGGTCGACGACCACGTCCAGGCCGTTGAAGTCGCGCACCGCGTCCCCGTCGAGCGTGCGCTCGTCGAAGAACAGCTGGTAGCGCAGTCCGGCACACCCACCCGGCTGGACCGCGATGCGAAGATGCATGTCATCGCGCCCCTCCTGGTCCAGCAGGGTCTTGGCCTTGCTGGCCGCCGGGTCGGTCAACGTGACGCCATGAGCGGGCGCTTCGGTCTCCACGGCTGTTTCCTGGGCGGTCATGGCTCTCCCTTGCGGTTAGCGGCTGCTGGCAGGTTCCCGCGACCTCAACGGCCACGGTAAGTGCGAGTATTCCCGCGGTCCAACCCGCGCACGCCGATTGTGACACCCGCGGGTAGCACCGCACATGGTACGCACGGAAAACGATGCGCGTCGCGAACGAGACCAGGGCCCGGCACGGGAGGTGCGCCGCGACGTGCCGCTGCCGGAGCGGCCCACCGCACCACGAGCGATTTCCACGATCGGCACCCACCCGCGGAGTCGGTATTCGTGACACGGACAGTGTCACTTACGCTGGTGGTGTGAAGTTCCTCCGTCGCAACACCGCCGAGCAAACCGCCACCGTCGACAGCGACGAGCACGGTGGCGAGGCGACGCGGGAGAACGCGAACGATTCGAGCCAGGCCAAGGGCAGGCCGACCCCGAAACGTCGCGAGTCCGAGAGCAAACGTCGGGGCCCGGTTCCGCCGCCGCCACGCACCCAGCGCGAGGCGTTCAAGCGGATGCGTCGCAACAAGCCGGAGCGGCGCAAGGCCGCGGCCGAACGGCGCGAACGGATGATGGCGGGTGACGACCGTTACCTCATGCCGCGCGACCGCGGACCGGTCCGGGCACACGTTCGCGACATCGTGGACTCCCGCAGGCACCTGATGGGGCTGTTCATGCCGCTGGTGCTGGTGATATTCCTGGCCACGCTGGTGCAGATCCAGATGGTCGTCCAGATCGCCACGGTGTTCTGCCTGGCGCTGCTGATAACGATGATCTTCGAGGGCACCATGCTCGGTCGGATCGTCACGAAACAGGTGCGCGCCAAGTTCCCCGACGCCAAGGACAAGGGGATCAGCATGGGGTGGTACGCCTTCACCCGTGCGATGCAGCTGCGCAAACTGCGTGTTCCCCGCCCCCGGGTCACTCCGAAGGACATCAACGAGGTCCGGTGAGCACGGCTCGGTCACGGTGCTGGGCGCGCGCCGGGATGTGGATCTAGGCTGGATGTCATGGAGTTTCGTCGGCTCGGCCGCAGCGGCCTGAACATCAGCGAGATCGCTTACGGAAACTGGCTCACCCACGGTTCGCAGGTCGAGGAGGAACAGGCGCAGGCGTGCGTGCTGACCGCTCTCGACGAGGGAATCACCACCTTCGACACGGCGGACGTCTACGCGGCGACCCGGGCCGAGGCGGTACTCGGGCGCGCGCTGTCGGGGGTGCGCCGGGAGAGCATCGAGCTGTTCACCAAGGTCTACTTCCCCACCGGGCAGGGGCCCAACGACCGCGGTCTGGGCCGCAAGCACATCATGGAGTCCTGTGAGGCCTCGCTGCGCAGGCTGCAGACCGACTACGTGGATCTCTACCAGGCGCACCGGTTCGACCGGACCGTTCCGCTGGAAGAGACCATGACCGCGTTCGCCGATCTGGTGCGCCAGGGCAAGGCGCTCTACATCGGCGTTTCGGAGTGGAACGCCGAGCAGATCAGCCGGGCCGCCGAGCTGGCGCGGGAACTGCGCGTACCGCTGGTGTCCAACCAGCCGCAGTACTCGATGCTGTGGCGGGTGATCGAGTCCCAGGTGATCCCGACCTCGGAGCGGGAGGGCCTCGGTCAGATCGTGTGGTCGCCGATCGCGCAGGGCGCGCTGACCGGCAAGTACCTGCCCGGGCAGGAGGCTCCCACCGGTTCGCGGGCGACCGACGAGGCGGGCGGCGCGAACATGATCTCGCGTTGGATGCGGGACGAGGTGCTGGAACCGGTGCAGCAGCTCAAGCCGATCGCCGAGGACCTGGGGCTGTCCATGGCCCAGTTGGCCGTGGCCTGGGTGCTGCAGAACTCGAACGTCTCCGCCGCGATCATCGGCGCGTCCCGTCCGGAGCAGGTCACCGACAACGTGCGGGCCGCAGGGGTGAGACTCGACCAGGACGTGCTCGACAAGATCGACGAGGTCATCGGGCACGTGGCAGAGACCGACCCCCGCCACACCACCACGCCGTGACCGGCTCCGAGCACCGCACCCTGGTACTGGGCGGAGCGCGCTCCGGCAAGTCCGCCCATGCCGAGGGACTGCTGCCTCGGGAGGGTGCCGCCACCTACGTCGCCACCGCACGGCGGGATCCCCGCGACGAGGAGTGGAACCGGCGTATCGCCGACCACGTCGCGCGCCGTCCGGCGAACTGGAACACCGTGGAGGCTCCGCGTCCGGACGAGCTGGTCGACCTGCTGGACAACGCCAGGGCGACGGATCCACCGATCCTCGTCGACGATCTGGCGACCTGGTTGACGGGCGCACTGGACGACGCGGGGGCATGGGAGCGTGACACCTCGGCGCTGACAATCGTGCGAGGACAGCGTGACGAACTGAGACGCGCGAGCGAATCGTGTTCGGCACGGCTGCTCCTCGTCTCGGCCGAGGTCGGTCTGGGTGTGGTCCCGGAGAGCAGGGCGGGTCGGCTGTTCCGGGACGAGCTGGGTGCGCTCAACGCCGGGCTCGCCGAAGTCTGCGACGACGTGCTGCTGCTGGTCGCGGGACTACCATTGCGACTACGTTGAGTGGCTGACCTACGCTGAAGCCCCGGAGTCGGTCACCGCGAGCACACCCCGACGTGGGAGCTCGACGGCGGTGCGTAGCCGAGCGCGGTGTTGCCAAGCACGACTCCGGCCGAACGACTACGGAGGTAAGGCTTGTCCACGGTGCCCGATCCACAACCGGTGCACACCCCATCGGCAGAACCGGCGGACGGCACGGACCGGCCGGGTATCGAATTCGGCGTGGTCCGGCCACCCGACGAACAGGCGCACCGGCAGGCGGTGGCGCGGCACGACGGGCTCACCAAACCCGCCGGCTCGCTCGGCAGGCTTGAGGAACTGGGCGTCTGGGTGGCGGCCAGGCAGGGCACCTGCCCACCCAGGCCGTTCGACCGGCCCCGCGTGGTGGTTTTCGCGGGTGACCACGGGATCGCCACCAACGGCGTCTCGGCCTACCCCAGCGAGGTCACCGCACAGATGGTCGAGAACATCCTCACCGGCGGAGCCGCGGTGAACGCGCTGGCCGCCAACGCCGGAGCTGGGGTACGCGTCGTCGACATGGCCGTGGACGGCGAGACGAACCGGACGATCTCGGCGCACAAGGTCCGCAAGTCGTCCGGTTCGCTCAACGTCGAGGACGCACTCACCGCCCAGCAGGCGCACGAGGCGGTCACCGCGGGCAGGGCACTGGCCGACGAAGAGGTCGACAGCGGAGCCGATCTGCTGATCGCCGGTGACATGGGTATCGGGAACACCACCCCCGCCGCCACCCTCATCGCGGCTCTGACCGAGAACGAACCGGTGGCGGTGGTCGGACGTGGCACCGGGATCGACGACGCGGCGTGGATGCGCAAGACCGCGGCCATCCGGGATGCGCTGCGTCGTGCGCGCAAAGTAGTGGATGATCCGTTGGTGCTGCTGCGCACGGCGGGTGGTGCCGACATCGCCGCCATGGCGGGCTTCCTCGCGCAGGCGTCGGTGCGCCGCACTCCCGTGATCCTCGACGGTGTGGTGGTCGGCTCCGCGGCGATGGTCGCCGAGGAGCTCGCTCCGGGAGCGACTCAGTGGTGGATGGCGGGGCATCGTTCGGTCGAGCCGGGGGCGACCCTGGTGCTGGAGCACCTGGACCTGCGGCCGGTGCTGGATCTCGACATGCGACTGGGCGAGGGTTCCGGAGCCGTCTCGGCCCTGCCGGTGGTCAACGCCGCGATCAGGGTGCTGGCCGAGATGGCGAGCTTCGCCGAAGCGGGTATAGCGGGCCCCACTGCCGACGAGGCGGCGGGAGTCTCCCCGACCGACGCCGCGGACTGAGCGGCGTGCAAGGGCTTCGACTGGCGTTCGCCTGGTTGAGCGTACTGCCGGTGCGGGTCGACACCGTCGACGATCGCACCGGCAGGCGTGCCATCTCGTTCGCTCCGCTGGTGGGAGCCGCTCTCGGGGTGTTCGCCGCTCTCCTCCTCTGGGCGTTGCTCGCACTGGGAGCCCCCGCACTGCTGGCGGGACTGCTCACCGTGGCCGCGCTGGCACTGGCCACCAGGGGAATGCACATCGACGGGCTGGCCGACACCGTGGACGGGTTGGGCTGCTACGGCGCTGCCGAACGGGCGCTTTCGGTGATGCGCGACGGCAGCACCGGCCCGTTCGCGGTGGCCGGACTCGTGCTGACGATCGGAGTGCAGGCCACGGGATTCGCCGCTGCCGCCTCGCACGGCGAGTGGGGAGTCGTCGTACTCGCCTGCGCCGGTGGGAGAGCCGCTTTTCCGCTGTGCTGTCGTAGGGGGATCCCGGCGGCGCGGCAAGAGGGCATGGGCGCGCTGGTGGCGGGCACGCAACCTCGCGGCACCGTGTTCGCCTGGTGGACGGCACTGCTGCTCGCCGGTGGTTTCGCCACACCGGGAACGTGGTGGGTCGGTCTCGCCGCCGTGGTACTGACCTTCGGCTCGCTGTGGGTGCTGAGCAGGCACGTGCTACGCAGGTTCGGCGGAGTTACCGGTGACGTGCTCGGCGCCTGTTGTGAACTCGGGACCACCCTCCTACTAGCCATATGCGCCCTCGGCTGAACTCTTAGGGTTGGCAACTCGGTTGTCATAGCTGGTCGAGAAGCGGAACCTCTGGCACGGCTCTCGCTGCGGGGAGGCCCGACATCGGGTAGTTACTACACAACGTCGGACCTTCCTCGCGAGAGCCGCACCGGAGAACCCGCGGCGGTGCGGGCTGCGAGAGGGTTGGGGGCTCGGACCGCGCGAGTGGTCGGGGTTCGGCTTGAGAGCGACGAAGGGGCGCCAATTTCTCGCGAAATCGCCGCCGCCCCGGGACGCACGTGCCCGGGTGCGTGCGTCGGATGTCGCGGAGCTATCCGCCCGCGACGGAGGGCACGATCCGGACCTCGACACCGTCGCCGAGCGCGGTGGCGGCGCCGTCCAGCGCACGGCACTCCGTGCCGTCGACGTAGAAGTTGACGTAGCGGCGCAACGTTCGGGTCTCGTCCCGAAGTCTGCGTTCCAGGGCGGGGTGGGTGACGGCCAGCTCGTCGAGCAGCTGCCGCAGCGTGGCCTCCTCTTCGAGGGACAGCCGCAGGGTGCCCGCCCCATCGACCGTGGAACGAAGCATCTGCGGGATTACCAGGGTGATTCGCATGATCGTCTCCCGATGGCAGTGGGCGGGCAACGGTTCGCGGCTGGTGGTCAGACCACGGCCGCGCGCAGCGACAGCACGTCCGGCAGGTGTTCGGCGATCCGGGTCCAGCTCTCTCCCCGGTCGGAACTCGCGTAGACCTCGCCGGACCGGGATCCGAAGTACACTCCGGCGGGGTCGCCGTCGTCGAGGCAGAGCGCGTCACGCATGACGGCGGACCAGAACCCCTGCCGGGGGAGTCCTTCACCCAGAGCTTCCCAGGACGCGCCCGCGTCCCTGCTGCGGTAGATCCGGCAGTCTCCCTCCGGTGGGAACCGGTGCGCATCGGCGACCAGTGGGAAGGTGTAGACCGTGTCGGGATCGGCGGGATCCACCGCGACGGGGAAACCGAAGTCGGCGGGTAGTCCTTCGGCGATGGACTCCCAGGTGTCGGCGCCGTCGTCGCTGCGGTAGACGCCGTGGTGGTTCTGCAGGTAGATCCGGTCGGGCGTGGCGGTGTTCCGGGCCATCCGGTGTACGCACTGCCCGAATTCCGGGTATTCGTTCTCCGGCATGAAGTAGGCACGGATGCCGTGGTTGGCGGGGGTCCACTCGGCACCGCCGTCGGTGGTGCGGTAAACGCCGCCGGTGGACATACCGACCAGGACCCGGTCCGGGTGCCGGGGGTCGGGCAGGATCGTGTGCACCGCCTGTCCCCCGAACCCCGGGAACCACTCGGCGCGATGCGGGTGGTCCCAGAGCCCACGCACGAGTTCGTAGTTGCTGCCGCCGTCCTCGGAGCGGAACAGCGCGGACGGCTCCGTCCCCGCGTACACCACTCCGGGCTCGCCGGAAGGTCCGGGCACGATCTGCCACACGCGCCGCAACGAGGTCCCGGTGTCGCTGGGAAAAGCCACCGGGGCGTGCTCGGGCTCCTGCCAGCTGTCTCCCAGATCGTCACTGGTCACCAGGGTGGGGCCAAAGTGCGGACTCTCGGTACCGGCCAACACCCGCGGTTTGCCCCTGGTGTCGACGGCCACCGAGTAGACCTCGGTCATCGGCAACCAGGGGCCGGTGAGGTGCCAACGCCCACCGTTCCGGCGTGCCAGCCACAACCCCTTCCGGGTACCGATCACGAGCAATACGGACGAGGACACGACTGCCTCCCGTGGGTGTTGAGTGGACTCTCACCGGGAAGGTACGCCGGACCCCCGACAGTCGCCGTGTCACGGTAACCGGATCGGAGGAAGTGATCAGGCCAGCTTCGTCATCCAGCCCTCGGGGTCGGGCAGTTCGCCGTACTGGATGCCGGTCAGCTGCTCACGGAGCTTCATGGTCAGCTCTCCCGGCCCGCCGTCCCCGATCGTGAATTCGCCGCCGCTGTGCCTGACCTTGCCCACCGGGGTGATGACGGCGGCGGTCCCGCAGGCGAACACCTCGGTGATCTCGCCGGAGAGGGCCTTCTGCTCCCATTCGTCGGTGGTGATGCGGCGTTCCTCGACTTCGAGCCCGAGCCGTTCGCCCATCCGCAGCAACGAGGACCTGGTGATGCCGGGCAGCAGGCTGCCGGTCAGTTCCGGGGTGACCAACCGTGCCTCCGCACCCGAACCGAGCACGAAGAACAGGTTCATTCCGCCCATCTCCTCGACGGCACGCCGTTCCACGGCATCCAGCCAGACGACCTGGTCACAGCCCTGTTCGGCGGCCTGGGCCTGCGCCACGAACGAGGCGGCGTAGTTGCCCGCGAACTTCGCGGCTCCGGTGCCGCCCGGGCTGGCGCGGACGTACTCCCTGCTGAGCCACACGGTGACCGGCTTGACGCCGCTCGCGAAGTAGGAACCGGCGGGCGAGGCGATCAGCGTGTACAGATAGCTGCTCGCCGGGCGGTTGACCCCGAGGGTGCGCTCGGTGGAGATCATGAACGGCCGCAGGTACAGCGAGCTCTCGCCTTCCGTAGGCACCCACTGGTTGTCGACCGAGACCAGTTCACGCAGCGAGTCGAGGAAGATCTCCTCGGGCAGTTCCGGCATGGCCAGCCTGCGTGCCGAGTCCTGGAAGCGGGCGGCATTGGCCCACGGGCGGAACGAGGCGATCGAGCCGTCGGGCTGGTGGTAGGCCTTCAGCCCCTCGAAGATGGCCTGTCCGTAGTGCAGCACCGTAGTGGCGGGATCCAACTCGACGGGGTGGTAGGGCTCCAGCCTGGCGTCGTGCCAACCCTGCTCGGTGCTCCACCGTGCGGTGACCATGTGATCGGTGAAGTAATTCCCGAACCCGGGATCGGCGAGTACCTTCGAACGATGTTCCGCACTCGCGGGTCGCGGGGTCTCGGTCCGGGTGAAAACGACGGGTTGGCTCATGAACGTACCGTATCGCGCGCCCGAGAGCAGTGGAAACCTGACCGGTAACGATTGGGCGACCGAGTATCAGCGTCCCTTATGGTCGGTCGTACGACAGTCGTAGGCACCTCGCGGGACGCGCCGTGAGAGCTCGTTGGCGTCGGGTGTTCGCGGAGTTACCGGACGTCGTGTTCCTCGGGAGGGCGCTCGTGGTGCGAGCTTCGCTCGAAACCACGCGACCGCCGAATCGCCCCCGCCGTCACCGGCACCAGGACCACCACCGCCAGCGTGACCGCCATCGCGGGCACGGGCATGCTCATGGCCAGAATCACCGACAGGCCCATCCCCAGGCAGGCCGTCCGCCTGGGCAGTTTCCCGCCGTCGAGCAACAGAACTCTCGCCGCCGCGTTGACCAGCGCGTAGTGGACCAGCAGACAGCACGCGGCGATCGGGACGGCCTGTTCCGGCCCGAGGAACAACGTCAGCGACGCGGCCACCACGGCCAGCACCAGGTCGAACGGGTAGGGGGTCCCGGCGGGACCGGCACGACGCGACAGCACCGGCAGCTCACCGTCGGAGACCAGAGCCGCACCGGTGGAACGCGCCGATTCCAGCACCGCGAGCAGCACCGGCGACATGGCCAGCGCGGCCGCCGTCCCCACTCCCGAGGTCAGCGCTGCCGCGTCGGCCGCACGCAACGCGTCGAGCAGCGGTGCCGGCGACAACGCCAGCCGCGCGGAACCGAGCTGGTACGACACCGCCACCAGCACCACCGTCAGCACCACACCGGCGGCGAGCAACACAGCGGGCAGGGCACGGTCCAGCACGGCCGCCGGATACCGATCCGTCCTGTCCGCGGCGGCGGTCAGCCGCTCGAAACCGACGAGGCCGAAGAACAACACTCCCGCCGCTCCGGAAACCGCCAACGGCCCCTGGGGCGAGACCGACGGGGAGTCCACCGGAGTGATCGCCAGGCACGCGGCGGTCACCACACCGAGCACCGCGATCGTCAGCGCCAGCCAGAGCCAACCGGCCAATCCCCTGATCCGAAGTCCTGCGGTGGAGGCGAGTACCGCGAGCAGCGGGAACGAGACCGCGGCCAACGGCTGTGGGGTCGGTAGATAGCGGGCGGCCGCGCCCGCTACGGCCGTCAGCGCCGCGACATGACCGAACAGTCCCGTACCGGCGGCGATTCGGCCGGGAACCACTCCCAGTTTGTCCCGCACACACGCGTATCCGGCACCTGTAGGCCCGTAGGAATCGGCCTGGTGCCTCGTGGCGCTCGCGGCACACCAGGCGGTGACGACCGCCACCGGCACGGCGAACGGCGTCCACGGTCCCGCGATCGACACGGCCGGTGCCACGCCGAGGAACACCCCGGCACCCAGCATGGCACCGAGCGCGAGCGGAGCCGCTCGCCTCACGACTGTCGAACCAACCGAGGGCCCCGATCGTTCGGCCAAGCAAATCATCCTCGTAGTAATGAGACCTCGTCCTCGCCCCGAGGAACGTCCCGCCGGTTCTCCACGCCGCGGCTCCCCGCTCGGTGCGGGCCGCACCGCGGGCACACGGAAGCCACGACGAGCACGTCACCACCGGACAACGCACTGACGGCATCGACCGCTCACCGAAACGGTACTCGGGAACGAAACCGCGAAGTCGGGGACTCGGGGCGAAACCGTGTGCCGCGAGTGATCTCCCGACGACACGGCGACACGAACACGGGCTGGTACGCGCACCGACGGAGACACCGTTCTACAGTGCCCGCGGAAGCGATATGCGGTGGGCAGGTGCTAAGCATCGGCCCGACGGCACACAACTCCGGGAGGAGCCACAGGTGACAACCCCCAAACTCGCCCTGGTCGACGGCGCCGCGGCGAAGCTGACGGTGGAAACCCTCGTCATCGGAACCGTGGAAGGCGCGGACGGCCTCGAACTCGCACCGGGAACGAACGAGATCGCCGCGGCGTTCGACGGCAACCTGACCGAGACGCTGACCCTGCTGGGCGCCACCGGCAAGGCCGAGGAGGTCGTCAAACTCGCGGCGAGTGGGTCGTTGCGGGCGGAAGTCCTGCTCGCTGTCGGACTCGGCAAGCGCGATCCGAACGAGGAGATCCCGAGCGAGTCGGTGCGCCGCGCCGCGGGCGCGGCGGCGCGCGCGATGACCGGGGTCTCGCACGCGGCCACCACGCTGTCCGAACTGGACGTTTCAGCGGCGGTGCAGGGAACGGTGATGGGTTCCTACGCGTTCACCCGGTACAAGTCCTCGCCCGGTGACGACCCGGTGAGCAAAGTGGACCTGGTGGTCTCCGAGGCCAAGGACGACTCCGCGAAATCCGCGCTGAAGGGAGCCACGGCGATCGGCGAGGCGGTCAACACCGCCCGGGACCTGATCAACACCCCGCCGAACGACCTGCCACCTGCCGCGATGGCGGAGCGCGCCTCCGAACTGGGCCGTTCGGCCGGGCTGGACGTCGAAGTGCTCGACGCCGACGATCTGCGCAAACACGGCTACGGCGGCATCCTGGGCGTCGGCGAGGGATCCTCCCGGCCACCGCGGTTGGTCCGGATGCGGCACAAGGGGCAGAAGGGTTCCCGGAAGGTGGCGCTGGTCGGCAAGGGCGTGACCTTCGACACCGGCGGCATCTCCCTCAAGCCCGCCGCGGGGATGGACGAGATGACCTCGGACATGTCCGGTGCGGCCGCGGTCATCGCCACCATGGTGCTGGCGGCCAAACTCAACTACCCGCTCGACATCACCGCCACCGTTCCGATGGCGGAGAACATGCCGTCCGGCACCGCTTACCGGCCGGGTGACGTGTTGAGCATGTACGGCGGCAAGACCGTCGAGGTTCTCAACACCGACGCCGAGGGCAGGTTGATCCTGGCGGACGCGATCACCCGCGCCTGCGAGGACGATCCCGAGTACCTGATCGAGGCATCGACCCTGACCGGTGCGCAGCTGGTCGCGTTGGGCAAGCGGACACCGGGTGTCATGGGAAGCGAAGATTTCCGGGACCGCGTGGCCGAACTGTCCAGGGCGACCGGTGAGGCCGGTTGGGCCATGCCGTTGCCGGACGAGTTGCGGGGCGACCTCGACTCGAAGCTGGCCGACATCGCCAATGTCACCGGCCAGCGCTGGGCGGGCATGCTGGTGGCCGGACGTTTCCTCAGCGAGTTCGTGGCGGAGGACGTCGCCTGGGCACACATCGACGTGGCCGGTCCGGCGTACAACTCGAACTCCCCGTGGGGCTACACCCCCAAGGGGGGAACCGGTGTTCCGGTGCGGACGATGGCCGCTGTGCTGGCGGATATCGCCGAACGAAACTGAACGAGCCCAGCAGTGGAGCTTACCCGGGTTCGGGTGGCCGGCACGTGAGTCGGCGCCTTGCCGCGTGGGGCCGCTCTCGAGTGGCGACCTACGCGGCGAGCGGCCCGGCCTCGCGACGCATCCGACTCACGCACCGGGGACAGTCCCGGTCGTCGTCGGCCGGGTACTCGGGTGAGGCGAACTCTCCGCTGTGGTTGCCCGGGCTCCGCGACTCAGCCGGGCGCGGGTACCGCCGTGGGATCACTTCTCGAGCCCGCGGCGGTACTCGCGACGGCGCAGCACGCGCTGCTTGCGCTGGTAGTCGCGCATCCGCTGCGGGTAACCGACCTTGTTGACCTCGTAAAACGGAACACCCAGCCGATGCGTGAAACGGATCGCGGCATCCCGACCCTCGATCCGACGCCGCGTCCACTCCCCGTCGTGGGCGACGAAGACGATCGTCGTCTCGGTCACCGGAGTCGGTGGTTCCAGGAACCCCTCGACACCGCGACGTTGCGCAGCCCACTGCCGGAGGTGTTCGGTGTCCTGGTTCCGCTCGGGGCGGGTGCGTCGCGACCGACCACGACGGCGTAGACGCTCGAACAGGCCCACGGTTCTACCTCCTTGACCGGTTACCACGATATTGCCAGTCGGGGCATAAAAACCACCTTTCGTGACGTTGCACCCGGTAGCGAGTGTGATCTTCACGCCATTTGTCCCGGAAACACGGGCAGCCCGTCTCGCGCCCGTGACTCGCGTGGTGACAAGATGGCTTTCGGTGCCGGAGCTCCGCGCGGGCTCCGGTAACGAGTTGAAGAAATGATGCCTGTCGAGGAGTGCGAAGTGACCGACACGTCCGCCGATCTAGTCATTCTCGGTGGCGGCTCCGGCGGCTACGCCTGCGCTTTCCGCGCGGCGGAGCTGGGCCTTTCCGTCACCCTCATCGAAAAGGACAAGCTCGGTGGGACCTGTCTGCACCGAGGGTGCATCCCCACCAAAGCGCTGTTGCACGCCGCGGAGGTCGCGGACTCGGCCCGCGAGAGCGAGCAGTTCGGCGTGAAGGCCTCCCTCGAGGGCATCGACATCGATGGCGTCAACTCGTACAAGGACGGCATCGTCACCAAACTGCACAAGGGTCTGCAGGGGCTCGCCAAGGCCCACAAGATCAACTACGTTGAGGGTGCGGGCACCCTCGTCGACGCCAACACGGTGGAGGTCGACGGCACCCGCTACACCGGCACCAATGTGGTGCTCGCCACCGGCTCCTACTCCAAGACGCTGCCCGGTCTGGAGTTCGGCGGCCGGATCATCGCCAGTGAGCAGGCACTCAACCTCGACTACGTACCGGACAAGGTCGTCGTGCTCGGCGGCGGCGTCATCGGTGTGGAGTTCGCCAGCGTGTGGCGCTCCTTCGGTGCGGAGGTCAACATCGTCGAGGCGCTGCCCCACCTGGTGCCGAACGAGGACGAGTACTGCTCCAAGCAGCTCGAACGCGCCTTCCGCAAGCGGGGGATCAAGTTCTCCACCGGCGTGAAGTTCACCGGCGCGGAGCAGAGCGAGTCCGGCGTGACCGTCAGCCTGGAGAACGGCGAGACCATCGACGCCGATCTGCTGTTGGTCGCCGTGGGACGCGGACCCAACACAGCCGGGCACGGCTATGAAGAGGCGGGCGTGTCCTTGGAGCGCGGTTTCGTGCGCACCGACGAGCGGTTGCGCACCAACCTCCCCGGCGTGTACGCGGTGGGCGACATCGTCCCCGGGCTGCAGTTGGCGCACCGCGGGTTCCAGCAGGGCGTGTTCATCGCCGAGGACATCGCGGGGCTGAACCCACCGGTCATCGACGAGGCCGGCATCCCGCGAGTGACCTACAGCCACCCCGAGGTCGCCTCGGTCGGACTGACCGAGAGCGCCGCCCGGGAGCAGTACGACAAAGTGGAGACCTTCACCTACGACCTCGCGGGCAACGGCAAGAGCCAGATCCTCAAGACGGCGGGAGCCGCCAAGATCGTTCGTGCCGCGGACGGGCCGGTGCTGGGGCTGCACCTGATCGGTGACCGGGTGGGCGAACTGATCAGCGAAGCCCAACTCATCTACAACTGGGAGGCCCTGCCGGAGGACGTCGCTCCGCTGGTGCACGCCCACCCGACCCAGTCCGAGGCGCTCGGCGAAGCGCATCTCGCCCTGGCGGGCAAACCGCTCCACGTACACGGCTGACGCATTCCGCTCAACCGGTCACGTCAGAGCCCATCACACGCCACGAGTACGAGGAGTCAGCAACAGATGGCCTTCTCCGTCCAGATGCCGGCACTCGGTGAAAGCGTCAGCGAGGGAACCATCACCCGATGGCTCAAGCAGGTCGGCGACACCGTCGAGGTCGACGAGCCCCTGCTGGAAGTCTCCACCGACAAGGTCGACACCGAGATCCCCTCCCCCGCGGCCGGGGTGGTACAGCAACTCATCGCCAGCGAGGACGACACCGTCGAGGTCGGCGGCGAACTCGCGCTGATCGGCGACAGCGGTGAGCAGGCCGCACCGCAGCAACCGGCCGCGAGCGAACAGCCCTCGCAGGCACCGGCGGAACCGGCAGCCGCGCCACAGCCAGCCCCGGAGCCCGCCCCCGAACCGGAGCCCGCGGCACCGTCGCCCCGGGCGTCCGCGGCCCAGGGCACCGACGTGCACATGCCCGCGCTGGGTGAAAGCGTCAGCGAGGGAACCATCACCCGATGGCTCAAGCAGGTCGGCGACACCGTCGGGGTCGACGAGCCCCTGCTGGAAGTCTCCACCGACAAGGTCGACACCGAGGTCCCCTCCCCCGTGGCAGGCACGATCCTGGAACTGTCGGCCGGTGAGGACGACACCGTCGAGGTCGGTGCCAAACTCGCGGTGGTCGGCGACCAGTCGGCGGAACCGGCAGCCGCGCCAGAGCCCGCGCCACAACCCGCCCCGGAACCGCAGCCCGCGGCAACCCCCGCTCCCGAGCCGACCCCGGAGCCACCGCGGCAGGAAACCGCACCGCAGTCCGCGCCGAGCGCTCCGGCCCAGTCGGCTCCGGCACAAGCCACATCGGCACAGCAGGCCCCGGCCGAGCAGAGCGCGGAGGGATCGGCGCCCTACGTGACTCCGCTGGTACGCAAGCTGGCGAACGAGCACGGTATCGACCTGCACTCGTTGCGGGGAACCGGCGTCGGCGGACGCATCCGCAAGCAGGACGTGCAGGCGGCCATCACGCAGCGGTCGACCGACGCGGCCACCGGCTCGCGTCCCGACGGGCAGCCCGCCGGAGCGGCCACCGCCGAACCGGCCGCTTCGGCCACGGGGCAGGAGGAGCCCTCCGCCGAGGCGAGGGCGCTTCGCGGCACCACCCAGAAGATGTCGCGGCTGCGGCAGGTGCTCGCCCAGCGGATGGTGGACTCGCTGCAGACCGCGGCCCAGCTGACCACCGTCATCGAGGTCGACGTCACCCGCATCGCACGACTGCGGCAGCGCGCCAAGGACGACTTCGAGGCGTCGGAGGGCGTCAAGCTCTCCTTCCTGCCGTTCTTCGCCAAGGCCACGGTGGAGGCGCTCAAGCTGCACCCCAAGCTCAACGCCTCGATCGACGAGCAGGCCAACGAGATCACCTACCACGGTGCCGAGCACCTGGCGATCGCCGTGGACACCGACCGGGGGCTGCTGAGCCCGGTCATCCACGACGCCGGTGACCTCAATCTCGGCGGGCTCGCCCGCAAGATCGCCGACGTGGCCGATCGCACCCGCGACAACAAGGTCAAACCCGACGAGTTGTCCGGCGGCACGTTCACGCTGACCAACACCGGCAGCCGGGGCGCCCTGTTCGACACGCCGATCCTGAACCCGCCGCAGGTGGGAATGCTGGGTACCGGCACGGTCGTCAAACGTCCCGTGGTCGTCTCCGACGAAGCGGGCGGTGACACCATCGCCATTCGCTCGATGGTCTACCTCGCGCTGTCCTACGACCACCGCCTCGTCGACGGTGCCGATGCCGCTCGTTTCCTCAACACCGTCAAGCAGCGGCTGGAGGAGGGCTCCTTCGACGCCGACCTCGGGTTGTGAGTTCGCCGGTCGAACACAACCGGTGAGGCGGCGGTGCCGCTCGACTTTCCGGGGCCGTCCACTCTCGGTGGGCGGCCCCGGTTCTCGTGGCCGGTGACCAAGCGCGAACCGTCCCGAGCCCCGTAGCGACGATCCCGGAGAACGCGCCACAGCGAAGCGCTACCCACTCGATCGGGCGACGGTCTCGCACTGTGGCGATCATTGCGACAAGATCGGGGCATGCGTGTGGTTATCGCCGGATCCTCCGGCCTGCTCGGAAGCCATCTGGTGCCGGCGCTCCGGCACGCCCGCCACGAAGTGATTCGCCTGGTCAGACGCGCCGCACAGGCCCCGGACGAACGCGGCTGGGACCCCGGGTCCGGTGAGATCGAGGCGGGCGCCCTGGACGGCGTCGACGCCGTGATCAATCTCTGCGGCGCCCCGCTCGGCGGCAAGAGGTGGACCGCCGAGCGCAAGCGGGAGCTGCTGCGTTCCCGCACCAGACCCACCGCCGTACTCGCCGAGGCCATCGGGGAACGCGGCATCCCCACCCTGATCAACGCTTCCGGGGTGGATTTCTACGGCGACACCGGCGGCAGGCTGATCACCGAAACGGCCGGTCCCGGCAGCGGTTTCCTCGCCGATCTGTGTCAACGCTGGGAAGCCGCGGCCGACGCCGCCCGTCCCGCTCGGGTGGTGCGGTTGCGTACCGGTCCGGTGCTCTCCCCCTCCGGCGGACTGCTCGGCCAGCTCAAACCGCTGTTCTCGCTGATGCTCGGCGGCAGGCTCGGCGACGGCACCCAGTACATGCCCTGGATATCGCTGGACGACGAGATAGCCGCCATCCGGTTCGTACTGGAGAGCCAGGAAATCTCGGGGCCGGTCAACATGACGGGGCCCGAGCCGGTGACCAACGCGGAGTTCACCAGAGCGCTGGGCGAGGCGCTCGGCCGCCCGGCACCGTGGGTCATTCCCGGTTTCGCGATGCGAGGGGTACTCGGTGAGTTCGCCCAGGAGGTCGCGCTGACCGGACAACGCGCGGTGCCCGCCGTGCTGGAGGAACACGGCTTCACCTTCCAGCACCCGACGGTTCGTTCCGCGCTCGGAGCGGCGGTCTCGGCCTGACCGGCTACCGCACCACGGTCGACGATTTCGCGCGAAATGTACGAGCCGCGGTGCCGCGACGAGCACGAAGCGCGATATCGCGGTCGAAACCGACAGCGGTAGGGTGGCGCCCGTGAGTCACGGTGAGAACTCGTGCCGGGCCTCGGATCAGCCGATCGAGAGACTCGAGCTGGGCACGATCGACTATCTGACGGCTTGGCAACGTCAGCAGGAACTGGCCACGGCCCGCGCGGCGGGAACCGGACCGGACACGCTGCTGCTGCTGGAACACCCTTCCGTGTACACGGCGGGCAAGCGAACCGAACCGGAGGACCGCCCGCGGGACGGCACGCCGGTGATCGACGTCGATCGCGGTGGCAAGATCACCTGGCACGGCCCCGGCCAGCTGGTCGGCTATCCGATCGTGCGGCTGTCCGATCCGATCGACGTGGTCGACTACGTGCGCAGGCTGGAGCAGGCACTGATCCGGGTGTGCGAACGGTTCGGGCTGCGAACCGGCCGGGTCGAGGGGCGCAGCGGCGTGTGGCTCGCCGCTGACGGCGATCGGCCCGAACGCAAGATCGCGGCGATCGGCATCCGGGTGCAGGGAGGGGTGACCATGCACGGCCTGGAGTTGAACTGTGATTCCGACATGGCCGAGTTCGACCGGATCGTTCCCTGCGGAATCAGCGATGCCGGGGTCACCTCGCTGTCGGCCGAACTGGGCAGGGACGTCACGGTGGCCGAAGCGTTGCCCCTGGTGAAGCAGGCCGTCCCGGAGGCCCTGGACGGTGCCCTTCCGGTCACCGACCGCGACGTCAGGAAGCAGTCGGAGGCCCCGGCGGGCGTGACGTTCGCGCTGGATCCGGAGCTGCGCTGACCGACGCCGCTCCGGCCGAGCACTCGCGGCGTGGTGGGCGAGCGGCTCACCCACCACGCCGTTGTCCCTCCCCGAGACCGGGATACGGGACGGGAGGGTCCGATCAGTCGAGCCGGTTCGCGACCTCGGCGGCGACCAGCTCGATGTGGTCCAGGTCCGACAGATCCAGCACCTGCAGGTACAGCCTGGTGATGCCGGTGTTCCGTCGCCACTGGCCGATTTTGTCGACCACCTCCTCGGGAGTGCCGGCGAGGCCGTTGGCGCGGAGTTCGACCGGGTCACGACCGATCGCCTCGGCACGCCGCGCCAGTTGGGCCTCGTCCTTGCCGACGCAGAGAACGAGCGCGGCGGAACGCACGATCTTGTCGGGGTTCCTGCCGATCGCGGTGCACGCCTGACCCACCCTGTCGAACTGCGCCGCCGCGGTCTCCTGGTCGACGAACGGCAGGTTGAACTCGTCGGCGAACCTCGCCGCCAGTTCCGGGGTCCTCTTCTTGCCGGCACCTCCGATGAGCACCGGAGGACGTGGCTGTTGCACCGGCTTGGGCAACGCGGGCGAGTCATCGAGCCGGTAGTACGTTCCCGAGTAGTCGAAGGTCTCGCCCGAGGGCGTGGACCACAGCCCCGTGACGATCTCCAGCTGCTCGGCGTAACGCTGGAAACGCTCCCGCAGCGAGGGGAACGGGATGCCGTAGGCGGTGTGCTCCTCCTCGTACCAACCGCTGCCGATTCCGAACTCGATGCGCCCACCCGACATCTGATCGGCCTGGGCCACCGAGACGGCCAGCGGGCCGGGAAGGCGGAACGTCGCCGCGCTCATCAGCGTCCCCAGTCGCAACCGGGAGGTCTCCCGCGCGAGTCCTGCCAGGGTCAACCACGCGTCGGTCGGCCCCGGCAGGCCGCTCGAATCGCCCATCCGCAGATAGTGGTCGGAGCGGAAGAAGGCGTCGTAACCCGCCGACTCGGTGGTGCGGGCGACGCGGAGCAGATCGTCGTAGGTGGCGCCCTGCTGGGGCTCGGTGAAGATTCTGAGTTTGAATTCCTCGGTCACATCCCGAGGCTAACCGGCCCGTGCGAGTTCGGGAGTCACACGTGCGGGGGTGGCGGTCAACCGTCGCGCAGGCCACGCAGCAGCCGTTCCAGCGCCTCCCCCACCTCGACACTGGTCCGATTGGGATCATCCGATCCGGCGATGGTGGCGGCCCCGGAGGAAAGCCCACCGAAGATCACCCGGGCGAGCACGTCCACCGACACCGAGTCCTCGATACGGCCGGTGTGCACCAACCGCTGGACGCTTCCGCGCACCAGGCCGAACGTGTAGCGCTCACCGAGGTCGTACCAACGCTGGTATCCCAGCACCACCGGCCCCTCCTGGGCGACGATGCGCTGGAAGGCAGGCTCCAGACAGACCCGCAGGAACGCCTCCAGGCCGGCACGCAGTTCCTCCCAGGGATCGCGTTCACCGGGCATCACGTCGGCCAGCCGGGCGACGACACCGATCTCGACCTCCTCGAAGGCGGCCTCGAACAGCGCACGCTTGCCCCCGAAGTGGTGGTAGAGGGCTCCCTTCGTCACGCGGGCACGCCCGGTGATCTCGTCCAACGAGGCCTGGGCGTATCCGCGTTCGGTGAACAGCGCCACGGCGGACTCCACCAGCGCGGCACGGGTGGATTCCGAGTACTCGACCCGGCGTGGTTGCTCTGTCGCCCTACTCACATCGCTTCACCATACCGTCGGTGCGTACGGGCTGATAACGTCACCACAAGCGACATACCGTCGGTATGCCACACACCACAGGTACGGCCAACTTGCGAGGTAGGCATGTCCTGGCAACGGTTCCACCGCAGACAACAAGCGATCGGATTCCTGCTGGAGCGGCTGGCGCGAACCCCGGACCGGCTTCCGGACCCCCGAAATCACGACGAACTGTCGGACGTGTTCGCCGACAGGCAGCGACTGCTGTGCGCGCTGCAGCACAAATGGACGCAGCAGCTGACCGGTCGACTCGACACGCGACTGAGCGAGTGCGACGGCAGCAGCGGTGACAGGCTGGAGGCCGCTCGGCTGGCCTGGCAGGACACCGCGGCCGAGAATCCCGTGCTGCGCGCGGCGCTGGACCGACACGCCACTGCCCCGAAGGGCGAACTGCGGGAAGCCGTGGAACGGGAGCGACGCCTGCTGGCGCTGACAGCCGGCGTGGCCGAGCACTCGGAGCCGGATGCCGAGATAAGCCGCTCCGGAGCGGCGTTGTCGCGCCTGCTGCACGCCGCTGAGCACACCGAACCGCACACCCCGGCGCCGGTCACGGTCTGAAACCCCAAACGCGAGAGTTGTTCGAAACCTCGGCGGGATATAGAAATGCGGTCATGACCAAATGGGACGAGACCGCCGTACCGGACCAGTCGGGGCGGACGGTGCTGATCACCGGCGCCAACTCTGGGCTGGGACTGCGAAGCGCACAGGTGCTGGCCTCCCGGGGAGCACGGGTGCTGCTCGGCTGCCGGGACCCCGAACGCGGCAAGCAGGCCGCGGAGCGAATCGAGGGATCGGCGCACGTGCGCCCCGAGGTCGTCGAGCTCGACCTGGCCGACCTGAGCTCGGTACGCGAGGCGGCTTCGCGAATCAGGGAACGCACCGGTGACCGCCTCGAGGTGCTGATGAACAACGCGGGTGTGATGGCAACGCCGTTCCGGCACACCGCGGACGGTTTCGAGCTGCAGTTCGGGACCAACCACCTCGGGCACGCCGCGTTGACCTGGCTGCTGATGCCAGCGTTGCGCGGTGGAAGGCACTCCCGGGTGGTGACGCTTTCCAGCCTCGCCCACCACGGCAGCGGGTTGGACACCACTGATCCGAACTTCCGGCGCCGCCGCTACTCGCCGCTGCGTGCCTACTCCCAGTCGAAACTGGCGAACCTGTTGTTCACCAGGGAACTCGACTCCAGACTCCGATCGGCCGGACTCGACATCACCAGCACCGCGGCCCACCCCGGTATGACCGCCACGGAACTGGCCCCCAACTCCGCACGGCACCGCGCGCTCCCCGGCGTCGTCAGTGCCGCGGTGAGCAAGGGCAACACACTGATCACCCAACGGGTGGAACTCGGAGCACTGCCACAGCTGTACGCGGCCACCGCACCGAACGTGGCAGGCGGCGACTACTTCGGGCCGGCACGACTGGCCGAGGTCCGCGGCCATCCCAAACGGGCCCGGCTCAATCCGGCCGCGCGGAACGACACGAGCGCGGCACGGCTGTGGGAGCTCACCGCGGAGCTGACCGGGATCTCTCCCGAACCGTTCTGATCGAAGTTTTTCCGGGCGGGTCGGCGAGCTACCCGCTCGGCGGAACCTCCCACCGGCTCTCGCTCCGGGACGGAGACCTCGGGTAAGGACCCGCCGAACAGCCGCGCCGGGGCGGCACGCTGTTTCGGTGAAGAGCGGGATCGGGTGAGTTCGGTCATTGTCGAGCACCGGTGGTCGGGGCGTAGCCTGTGGTCGTGACTGTGGCGCCGGAGGGGCGGAAGTTGTTGCGGCTCGAAGCCCGCAACAGTCAGACGCCGATCGAGAAGAAGCCGTCCTGGATCAAAACGCGCGCTCGCATGGGTCCGGAGTACCAGGAACTCAAGGGGCTGGTGCGGCGCGAGGGCCTCAACACCGTCTGCGAGGAGGCGGGTTGTCCCAATATCTTCGAGTGTTGGGAGGACCGGGAGGCCACGTTCCTCATCGGCGGTGACCAGTGCACCCGCCGGTGCGACTTCTGCCAGATCGACACGGGCAAACCCGCCGAGCTCGACACCACCGAACCGCGCAAGGTCGCCGAGTCAGTGCAGGCCATGGGGCTGCGCTATTCGACGGTGACCGGTGTGGCCCGCGACGACCTCGACGACGGCGGCGCGTGGCTGTACGCGGAGACGGTGCGCCGGATCCACGAGCTCAACCCCGGTACGGGTGTCGAACTGCTGATCCCCGACTTCAACGCCGAGCCGGACCAGCTCGCCGAGGTGTTCGGGTCGCGCCCCGAGGTGCTCGCGCACAACATCGAGACCGTGCCGAGCGTGTTCAAGCGGATGCGCCCCGCGTTCCGCTACGACCGCTCGCTGAAGGTCCTCACCCTCGCGCGTGAGGCGGGTCTGGTGACCAAGTCGAACCTGATCCTCGGCATGGGCGAGACGCCCGAGGAGGTCGAGCCCACCCTGCGGGACCTGCACGAGGCGGGCTGCGACATCATCACCATCACGCAGTACCTGCGTCCCAGCCCCCGGCATCACCCGGTGGACCGCTGGGTCAAGCCCGAGGAGTTCGTCGAGCACACCAAGGCGGCGGAGCGCATCGGTTTCCCGGGCGTCATGGCGGGCCCGCTGGTCCGCTCCAGCTATCGGGCGGGACGGCTGTACGCCAAGGCGACCGAGCACCGCGGCATGCCGCTGTCGGAGAACCTCGCGCACCTGGCGCAGGCGGGAACCGCCGCCCAGGAGGCCAGCAACCTGCTCTCCCGCTGAACCGCTCCCCGGAGCGCGTGGGGGACGCCCACGCGCTCCGGGGGACGGCATCGGCGAGTCGTGGCTGGTGGATCAATTCCCGTCCCTGCCGACGCCGAGGTGCCGGGAGCGCATGACGCGAACCAGGTACCACAGCGCGGAAAGCGCGAACATCGCGGCGGTGAGCAGTAACCAGCGTCCCAGGAAGGGCTGCTGGGTCTGTCCGGTCGCCGCGTAGTAGGTGAACTCCCCCTGCTCGATGATGCCGGGCAGGAACACCAGCAGCAGCAACGCGGATCCGAGCACCGGCACGCGTACGTGGTTGATCCACCCCACGGCCGTCCTCCCGCGACGGGCACCGGCGCGGAGCAGCCGATCCGCCCCCGCGTAGACGGGGAACAGCACCAGGTCGTGCAGCACCACCGCGGCCAGGAACCAGACCAACATCCGAGTGAAGCTCGGATCGGGCACGAGCACCACCACCACGTAGGCGGTCAGCGCGAAAGCCCCCAGTACCAGTAGCAGCTGGTGCGGAGCGGCACCGTAGGCCCGCGAGAACCGGCGGAGCAACACGCGCATCTCAATCGCTCCCGAATTCGATGTCACGCACCCACTTGGTGTTGTGCACCCCCGGCAACGCGGGCACTATCACTCTGGCCGGGTAACCGTGGTCCATGGCGAGGTCGACGTCGTTGACCCGCAGCGCCAACAGCGCGTCGGGATCGAGCACCTGGTTGGACTGCAGCGTGGCCGCCCGGAACGCACCGACGGTCTCGATCGAACTCACCCTGGCCCAGGTCGGATCGGGAACCCCGACCAGCACCGCCAGCTCACGCAGCCGTACCCCGCTCCAGCGTTGGGTCGTGGCCCACCCCTCCACACAGGCGATCGGCAGGGTCGCGGTGTGCTGCGGCATTCCCAGCAGCTCCCGTCGGGAGAACCGGGTGGCCCCGTTCCGGGAGCGCAGCACCAGCCGCCAGCTCTCCCCCGTATCGGCGGGATCTATCCGCGCTGCCTCGGCAGTGCGGTTGACCTGGAAGTCGTTGGGACCGGAACCGTAGCTTCTGCCGCGGGGCAACAACAGGGCCGCGCGACGAGCGGGGCCTCCCACCACCTGGCCGATGCTGAGCACCCCCAGCAGCAGGGATCCGGCTCCCACCAGACCGAGCGCGCCACGACGGCTCATGGTGGGCGCGGCGGGCTCGGCGGCCACCAGACCGGTGCTGTCCAACGGTTCGGGACGGGTTTCGGCCCGCGTGGTTCGCAGTACGGAACACGGCGAACGTGATCGCAGCGCGGCGAGCATGCGGGGGATCTTGAGCGCCACGTGCACGACGAATCCCGCGATGAACACCCAGGCGCCGTAGTAGTGCGCGGTGTAGAAGCTGAAGCCGAACACGTAGTCGTACTGGATGTTGAGGACACCGGTGACGATCTCGAAGAGGACGCCCCCGACCAACAGCAGCAGCGCGAGGCGTTCCAGGACCTTGGCCGGCGAGCGGGCAGGGGGCCATTCGAACAGTTTCGGCACCACCGACCAGAGCTTCGCCAGCACGACCGGGATGAGCACCAGCCCGAGAATCACGTGCGTCCCCTGGTTGAGCACGTACAACCAGGCCGGGCTGGTCGGCCAGTCGAAGGCGGGCAGCCGCAACCAACCGACCTCACGGGGAAACGCCTGTCCGAACCGCGGGCCGTAGGCGATGTAGGAAAGCAGCCCGGTGATGGTCACCAGCGGTAGCGTCACCAGCAGCACGGCACCGAGCACCGAGGTCAGCCAGGGCCCGCGCAGCGGACTGCGCCACATCCGGTTCCGATGCACCCCGGCGGGACGGAGCCGGGCCAACGATCGCCACACACCGGCCGGAGAACCGAACGGGAGTTCCTCCCACGGATCACGACGTGTTTCCTCACGCGGAGCGGAGCGGATGTTCCCGAGCTCCGGCGGTGGGGACGCGCCGACGGCCCGGTAAGTGGCGTCCAGTTGGAACACGGCAGCCCGGCACACCTGCAGCACCTCCGTGAGCGACGGTCCTGGCGGGCAGTGTACGACGGCGATGCCTCCCTCCGGCGCGTTTCGCGGCGGGAAACGCCCCGGACCGTATGGACGCGTCCGAGGGACCGCGCCGTATCCTGGAGCTATGGCCAAGCAGGACCGAGCCGCGAAGAAAGAAGCGGCCAAACAGAGACGACAGGCGTCGAGAGGTCGTTTTAAACAGCTGTTCGAGGCGTTCAAGATGCAACGCCGAGAGGACCGGCTGCTGGTACCGCTGATGCTGGCGGTACTGCTCGGTGCGGCGGTCGTCGCGTTCCTGCTCGGCCTCGTCTGGGGGTTGGAGTGGTTCTTCCTGCCCGTGGGTGTGGCCCTCGGCGCGTTGGGCGCGGTGATCGTGTTCGGCAGGCGCGTACAGCGCAACGTCTACAGCAAGGCCAGCGGCCAACCGGGCGCGGCGGGCTGGGCGCTGGAGAACATGCGCGGCAAGTGGGAGCTGACCCAGGGCATCACCGGCAACAGCCAGCTGGACGCGGTGCACCGGCTCGTGGGCAAGCCCGGAATCGTCCTCGTCGGCGAGGGTGAACCGCACCGGGTCAAGAGCCTGATGGCCCAGGAGAAGAAGCGCATCTCGCGGCTGGTCGGCGAGACACCGATCTACGAGATCATGGTCGGTGACGGGCAGGAGCAGGTTCCGCTGCGGAAACTGCAGTCCAACATCATGAAGCTGCCCCGCAACATCAACGCCGGTCAGATCGACTCGCTGGAGAAGCAGCTCGAAGCGCTGGGCAACAGGGCCAACCCGATGCCGAAGGGTCCCGCGCCGCAGGGTGCGAAGATGCGCAACATGCAGCGCGCGAGCCGCAGGAAGTAACCGAGCACGGCAGAGCGCGGCGCGTGCCGCGCTTTCCGCCCGCTTTTCCACCCGATGAAGGGCGGATTACTCGGCTCCTCCGAAGGAGTGAACCGATCCGCCGTGGTGTTACACGGCGGCTGTCGGAATCGCACGGCTGTTGTCGGTTACACGGTTTCAGCGGCACACCGGCTGTCACGGCCAAGTCGACGCCGCGCGAGAGCACGGCCCGTCCGAGGAGGTCAGCGGCCCGTCCGAGGTCAGCGACACAGCACCACGGTGCCGCTGAGCCTGTCGTGCCAGGAACGCCCGTCGAGGTTCCACAGCACGGCGGGCACCAGCACGGCAGTCAGCACGCAGCGAAGCAGCGCACGCGGCAGCCCCACGCTCGGGGTCGCGTCGACGCGTGCCACCCAGATCCGCGTCACCGCCATTCCGGGTGTGAACCCGAAGAACGCGACCGGCAGCACCGTGATCAGCGCCCACGAGACCAGACTCCAGTTTCCGGGCAGCTCCGGAGCCGTGAACAGCCCTGCCACGAGCGCCGCGAGCACGATGTCCACCAGAAAACCCAGTGCTCGCCGTCCCGTGGGCGCCACCGATCCGGAGCCCTGCTCGGGCAGTCCCAGACGTTCGCCCCGCCAGCGTTGCTCCGGTTGCCCCGACTCCCGCACGGATGCGGGGCCGGAGAGCCAGGAACCGAGTATTCTACCCACGTGACCAGCATACGGGGGCGTTCGAGCGCTCCGAACTGACGCCCGCTCCATCCCGGAGACAACGGACCGTTTCGTTAACGTCGGCGAAACACGCGGGTGACGACCGAGCAACACCGCCCCCCTAGCCTCATTCACGAGCCGGCGACGAGGAATGGCCGGTGAGCGGCACCAATGCGTGAAGGAGCCATCGAGGGTGTTCAAGAATCCAGACGAGGTCCTACGCTTCATCTCCGACGAGGGCGTGAAGTTCGTCGATGTCCGGTTCTGCGACCTGCCGGGCGTCATGCAGCACTTCACCGTTCCCGCTTCGGCGTTCGACCACGACACCTTCACCGAGGGGCTGGCCTTCGATGGTTCGTCGGTGCGTGGTTTCCAGTCGATCCACGAGTCGGACATGCTGCTGCTGCCCGACCCGTACACGGCTCGTATCGACCCGTTCCGGATCGAGAAGACGCTGATCCTCAACTTCTTCGTGCACGACCCGTTCACGTTGGAGCCCTACAGCCGCGACCCGCGCAACATCGCCCGCAAGGCGGAGCAGTACCTGAACGAGTCCGGCATCGCCGACACGGCCTTCTTCGCCTCCGAGGCCGAGTTCTACATCTTCGACTCGGTGCGCTACTCCGAGGACGCGAACTCCTCGTTCCACGAGGTCGACTCGATCGAGGGCTGGTGGAACACCGGCCGCGCCGAGGACGGCGGAAACCTGGGTTACAAGACCCGCTACAAGGGCGGTTACTTCCCGGTCTCGCCGTACGACCACTACGCCGACCTGCGCGACGAGATGAGCACCGAGCTCGCCAAGGCCGGGTTCGAGGTGGAGCGGGCCCACCACGAGGTGGGCACCGGCGGCCAGGCAGAGATCAACTACAAGTTCAACACGATGCTGCACGCCGCCGACGACCTGCAGCTGTTCAAGTACATCATCAAGAACACCGCTTGGCGGCACGGCAAGACCGTGACCTTCATGCCGAAGCCGCTGTTCGGTGACAACGGCTCCGGTATGCACTGCCACATGTCGCTGTGGCAGGGCGGCTCGCCGCTGTTCCACGACGAGTCCGGGTACGCGGGACTGTCGGACACGGCGCGGTACTACATCGGCGGCATCCTGCACCACGCCCCGAGCCTGCTGGCGCTGACCAATCCCACGGTGAACTCCTACCACCGCCTGGTGCCCGGCTTCGAGGCACCGGTGAACCTGGTCTACTCGCAGCGGAACCGCTCGGCCTGCATGCGCATCCCGATCACCGGGACGAACCCGAAGGCCAAGCGCGTAGAGTTCCGCTGCCCCGACCCGTCCGGTAACCCCTACCTCGGCTTCGCCTCGATGCTGATGGCGGGCCTGGACGGCATCCGCAACAAGATCGAGCCCGCGGACCCGATCGACAAGGACCTCTACGAGCTGCCGCCGGAAGAGGCCAAGAACGTGCCGCAGGTTCCCTCCAGCCTCAGCGACGCGGTGGACAACCTCGAGTCCGACCACGAGTACCTGCTGGAAGGCGGCGTGTTCACCGAGGACCTGCTGGAGAACTTCATCTCGCTCAAGCGGGAGAACGAGATCGACCCGATCCGGCTGCGTCCGCACCCGCACGAGTTCGCGATGTACTTCGACGTGTGATCGACCGACGCACCGCGTGACACGAGTGGGCCCCGCCGCGGCGGGGCCCACTCTGTCGTGTGCTGTTCCGCTCGCCGCCTGTTCGGCGCGGAAGTCGTATCAGGGAGGTAGCGGGCTAGCCGTTCCGGATGATTTCCGTGAGATCGGTGCCTGCTGTGAGAAGGGCGAGTGTGCGCTGCGCGATGACGTCGATTCTGGCTCGTAGTGCCGCGATCGGATCGTCGATCTCGTGGAGCTCTCGGATGTCGTGCATGGTTTTACGGATATCGGGGATCCGGTAACCCGCTGCGCGTAGCGCGGCGGTGATGCGAGCCTCTCGGATCGCGGACAAGGGATATCGGCGAACGCTGCGACTGGTCACGCGTTCCGGGGCCACCAATCCGGCTTGTTCCCAGAACCGCAGCGTCGATGTGCGAACGCCGAGGGCCGTGGCCAGTTCCGAGATCGTCATGGTGTCCGCCGCACCGGTTTCGGAGTCGTACACGGCTTCGTCGCGTATCGACAGCAGCGCTCGTTGGGCTTCGAGGGCGTCCTCCCGCGCACGGACGAGCTTGCCGTGCAAAGAACTGATCAGCGCCACCGCCTCGTCGATGGGAAGGGTTGGCACTCGCCGAAGAACATCTCTCGCCTCCACCGGGCCGATGGCGACGGCCAGGTTGCGGTAGGTGCGCAGCGCGAGCAGATGGACGCTGGAGAACTCACGGTATCCGTTCACGGTTCGAGGGACAGCCGGGATGACTCCCAGCCGTTCGAGATCACGGACCTGTTGGGGTGAGTAGCCCGCGGCCGCGGCAACGGCGGAGGTGTTGAGACTCCCCCGGTGTGCCCCCGAATCATTCACAGCGGTCTAACCCTCCACAAGCACTTCAATGCCACGCTCGAACCATGAGTATGCACCACATCCTCAGCGCGGTCCGCGAATTCGAAGGAATCCTCGAGCTCGCGCCCGGCGCGGGAAGCGAGTTTCCCGAGATCGCCTGGGGCGACCACTTCTTCTACTACTCACCGGACGGGCGAATCCCGCGGCACCACCAGCCGTTCGCCACGGTCGTCACGAAGGACTATCCCGGCGAGCCGTCGTCGAACCTGGGGGCAGCGGACCGATACCGCGTGAATGTCGATGTCGGCCGGTCGACATTCATCGAGCTCACCGGCGAAACCCCCCGCGACTTCGACTCGAGCGACAAGAAATCGCGGGAATTCGGTGAATCGGACGTGTTCATGCCCCATCCCGTGTACGGTGCTCGCGGCTGGGTGGCTGTCGTGAATCCGGCGGAACGGACCGTGGCCACCCTGGTTGATCTCCTGCACGGCGCGTACGAAAAACAACGGCGCCACGTCGACCGCCGAACGCCCGAGACCGAGCACAATCACAGCAGCGGACCGGAGCAGTGAGACACCGCGTGAGCCGCTGCCACGGGATCGGGGAACGGCTCGGCATCCGTGACGTCGAGCGCTGGTACTCGGCCTGCCGCTGAACGCGTGCGGCAGGCGCCGAACAAGCACCGTCATCACCGGGTTCGGCCCAGCAACCCACCCACGGAGAACAACCGAGCGGCAGGATTCGTCCACGCCGGGCGCGGTGCGGGCCTCACGAGCACGGCACCGCGCCCGACGCACTCTCACGGGTGGGTGGCTTCGGTTCAGTCGACGGTGAGTACCAGCTTGCCCCGCACGTGGCCCTGCTCCAGCAGTTCGTGCGCCTGGGCCGCGTCGCGCAGCGGGAAGGTGCGCTGCACCTCTACCCGCAGCTGACCGCGATCGATCAGCTTGCTCAACCAGGTCAGGTCCTCGGTGTCCGGTCGGACGAACACGTAGTGCCCGCCCTGCTGCAGCACGGTCTCGGGATCCTCCACCGAGGCGTGCCGCGAGCTGTCCCGCAGGATCTCCGGGGTTTCGCGCAGCGCGGTTCCACCGGCCATGTCGATCGCGGTGTCGACCTTGCCGTCACCACCGACGAGCTCGGCGACGCGCCCCTGCAACCCCGGGCCGTAGGTGACCGGCTCGGCTCCCAGCTCCCGTAGGAAATCATGATTGCGTTCCGAGGCGGTCCCGATCACCCGGGAGGCCCCCAGCGCGAACGCGATCTGTACCGCGAGGTGCCCGACACCGCCTGCCGCGGCGTGCACCAGCACGGAATCGTCGGTGCCGGTCTCCACCGCCTGCAGCATCTGCAGCGCGGTGAGTCCGGCCAGCGGTAGTCCCGCGGCCTGCGTGAAGTCCGCCGCGCCCGGTTTGTGGGCCAGGGTGCGCACCGGAGCGGCGACCAGCTCAGCATAGGTGCCGTGCTGCACGTGGTCCTCGCGCACGTAGCCCACGACCTCGTCCCCGGGTTCGTACTCGGTCACGGCGGGCCCGACGGCACGGACCACGCCCGCGAGGTCCCAACCGGAGATCAACGGCGTGTGGTGCGGGAAGAGACCGCGCAGGTAACCACGGCGGATCTTCCAGTCCACCGGGTTCACCCCCGCCGCCCTGGTCTCGACGAGCACTCGGTCGGGACCCACCAGCGGATCGTCCAACTCCTGGTACGAAAGAACGTCGGGTTCGCCGAATTCGGTGAGCGCGATAGCCTTCATGGTCCCTGCAACGACGTTTCGTCGCGATCTTATTCCGGCATTCGGAGCAGCGCGTCCGGCCCGCCGGCCGAGCTTTCCGACCGCCCGGTCGACGGTGACGAGAACCGGTGGAGGTCGCACCTGCCGGGCTCCCGCCCCCGGAAACTCCGGTCAACTCAGCACGTCCTCGTAGAAGACCCGTTCGACCACGCTCCTGGCACGCCGGGTCGCGCGCAGGTAGTCGTCCATCACCTGACCGGAGTCCGAGCCGCTCGGATAGCCCAACGCCGCGGCCACCGCGTTGAGCTCCCTGGAGTGCTTGGGAAGCTGATCACTTCCCTTGCCCCGCACCAGCATCACGGCGTTGCGCGCCCGCATGGCCAGCGTCCACGCGCTCTCCAGGGTCGCCGCGTCCTCTTCGGTCAGCAGTCCGGCACCGGCAGCGGCGCGCAACCCACCGATCGTCGAGGTCGTGCGCAGTTCGGGGAACTCGTGGGCGAAACGCAGCTGCAACAGCTGCAGCGTCCACTCCACATCGGCCAGTCCGCCGCGCCCCAGCTTGGTGTGGGTGGTCGGATCGGCACCGCGCGGCAACCGCTCGGCATCGACCCGTGCCTTGATACGTCGAATCTCACGTACCCTGCCCGCGTCCGGTCCACCTTCCGGATAGCGGATCGGGTCCACGGCGGAGCGGAACCTCTCCCCCAGCTCGGCATCCCCCGCCACCGGACGCGCCCGCAACAACGCCTGGGCCTCCCAGATCTGGGCCCATCTCCGGTAGTAGTTCAGATAGGAGTCCAGCGTCCGGACCAGCGGCCCCGACCTCCCTTCCGGCCGTAGATCGGTGTCCACCTCCAACGGCGGGTCCTGACTCGGCTTGCCCAACAGCCTGCGCACCTGCTCGACCACAGCGGTCGCGAACCGCACGGCGGTACTGTCGTCCGCCCCCTCGGCCGGCTCGCAGACGAACATCACGTCGGCGTCGGAACCGTAGCCGAGTTCGGCACCTCCCAGCCTGCCCATCCCGATCACGGCGATCCTGGCGGGCCGCGCGGCACCGTCGACCCCACCGTCGGGAGCCGACCACTCCGACCTGGCCGCCACGTCACGGACAGCGGCGTCCAACGTGGCCTGCAACACCGCCACCCACACCGTGGAGAGCGCGGCGAACACGTCGTGCGGCTGGATCACCCCGAGCAGATCTCCCGCCGCCACCCGCAGCAACTCGTGCCTGCGCAGCGAACGTGCCGCCGAGGCAGCCCGCTCCGGATCGCTGTGCCGCGCCACCGCGCTGCACAGCGAACCGGCCACCTCCGTCGGATCCCGTTCGGACAGTTCCGCGGTGTCGGCCAACAGTCGCAGCACTTCGGGAGCGCGTACCAGCAACTCGGGAACCAGCTTCGAAGTGCCCAGCAGGAAGGCGAGCCGTTCGGCGACCACTGCCTCGTCCCGCAACAACCGCAGATACCACGGGGTGTCCGCGAGCGCCTCGGAAACGTTGCGGTACGCCAACAGCCCGCCGTCCGGATCGGGAGTTCGGCCCAGCAGGTCCAGCAGCACCGGCAGCAGGGTGCCCTGGATGCTCGCACGACGCGTCATCCCCGAGGTCAGCGCCGCGATGTGGCGCAACGCCCCCTCCGGGGAGGTGTAGCCCAACGCTGCCAACCGGTCAACCGCTGCCCCGGTGGTCAGCCGCAACGCCTCGGTGGGCACCTTCGCGACCGACTCCAGCAGCGGCCGGTAGAACAACTTCTCGTGCAACCTGCGCACCCGGTTGCCCTGTCTGCGGTACTCACCGAGCAGCACGTCGGCCGCCTCCTGGCTGCCCTGCGAACGCATCCCCAACGCGCGCGCCAGGTGGTGGAGCGTGGCCCGCTCCGTCGAAGGAGGGAACAGGTGGGTGCGTCGCAACCTGCGCAGCTGCAACCGGTGTTCCACGCCACGCAGAAAGGCGTAGGAATCGGCCATCGCACCGGCGTCGCTGCGGGCCACGTACCCACGTTCGCCCAACGAGCGAAGCGCCGTCATGGTGGAGCGAGACCGGATGTGCTCGTCCCCTCTGCCGTGCACCAGCTGCAACAGCTGCACCGCGAACTCCACGTCGCGCAGTCCGCCCCTGCCGAGCTTGAGTTCGCGATCGGTCTGCTCGGCGGGGACGTGCTGTTCGACACGTTGCCGCATGGAGCGCACGTCGGTGACGAAGTCCTCCCGTTCCGCGGCCGTCCAGATCAACGGCCGAACCGCCTCCGAGTAGCGCTCGCCCAGCTCGGTGTCGCCCGCCACCGGGCGCGCCTTGAGCAGCGCCTGGAACTCCCAGGTACGGGCCCAGCGACGGTAGTAGCTCAGATGTCCTTCCAGCGTGCGCACCAGCGCCCCGGCCTTGCCCTCCGGCCGGAGGGCGGCATCCACGTCGAAGAAGGCGGCGCCCGCGACGCGCATGAGCGTGCTCGCCAGCCGTGTGGCCGGTGCGACGTCCTCCTCCGAGTCGGCCACGAACACGACGTCGACATCGCTGACGTAGTTCAGTTCCCTGCCGCCGCACTTGCCCATCGCGATCACCGAGAGACGCGGCGTGTGCTGCCCGGACAGCTCGGAGGCGGCCACCGCCCACGCCGCGCGCAACGCGGCGACCGCCGCGTCGGAGAGCCTGCCGGTGATCTCCTCGTACGAGGGAGCGGTGATGCTCGGATCGACGGATCCGGCCAGGTCGGCGGCGGCGATCTCCAGCAGCAGGCCGCGATAGGCGGCACGAAGCGGGGTCACCGCGGTACTGCTGTCCACCGTGGCCACCGGAAGTTCCGGGATTCCGCCTCCCGGTGAGGAGGTGGTCATCGCGCCGACGCTGTACAACAGCTCGGCGCTGAATTCCCGGACACCGCGCTGCCGGATGTCGTCACCCGCCAGGCGACGCCAGTCGGCGGGGTGCGCGACCAGGTGGTCGGCCAGCGCGCTCGAGTAGCCGATAGTGGCGAGGAGCCTGGCTCGCAGTTCCGACTCGCTGGACAGCCGACGCTCGAGTTCCGTCCATTCCGCTTCGGACGACTCACGCAGCCGATCCACGGAGTGCAGGGCGAGATCGGGATCGGGCGTGCGGGAGAGGGTCTCCAGCACCGGTTCCGTCTCGGGCAACGGGCCGCTGTCCCCCCACCAGCCCGCCGCGCGGAGCTGGGCCTCGGCTCGTTCGACGTCGCTGAATCCGTACCGCGCGGGCGACGGCACCGCCCCGGAGCGCTGCCAGTTGGCTTGGGCCATGTCCGTACCGTAATCCGAAGCGACGGTCGGCGGGGATCCCGGTAGCGGACTTCGTTCAGGCCAGCGGCAGGGAACGCGTGGTGGTTCGTTCCTCCGGCGGCGTGGCGGCGAGCTCGTAGAACCGCCGCGCCACCGGCTGCCAGGTCTCCGCGAGATCGGCGTGGAATTCACGGAGATGCTCGGCGTCGAACTGGCCGCCGCGGGCCGCTGCCGCCAACTCCGGATCCGCTTCGGCCAGGCCACGTACCACTTCGGGGGTGGTCTCGACGTGGAACTGGAAACCGTAGGCACGCGACCCGACTCGAAACGCCTGGTTCTCACCCTTGGGGGAGGCCGCCAGCAGCTGAGCGGTAGGGGGGAGGGTACTGATCTCGTCCCGGTGAAACTGGAACACATCCGGGGTGAGCGGCAGCGGCCCGACGAGCACGTCCTCGGCCGCGGTGTCCCGCTTCGCCACCAGCAACGTCCCCGCTTCAGGGCCGTCGCGGCGGGTGGCGATCCGACCACCGGTCGCCATCGCCAGCAGCTGTGCCCCGAGGCCGAGCGCCAGCACCGGGATCCCGGCCGACGTGGCGGTGCTGAGCAGTTTCCGCACCGAACTCAGCCAGGGATGTTCGAGATCGGCTCCGGCGTTCGTCTCACCACCGAGTACCACCAGCCCGGCGTAGTCCTCCGCCGTCTCCGGGAGTTCCTCCCGATGCGGATCGCGCACCTCCAGCTCGGCTCCGAGTTCGACGAACCAGTCCCCCAACATGCCGAGCGGGAGGTTTTCGGACGGTTGCACCACGAGAATCCGCACTCCGGTCATAGCTGCCAGGATACGAACGGGAGCGATCCGAGTCACAGCCGGTGCAGCACGATCTCGTCGGTGTCGTGCACCGGCCGGAAACCGATGCGCCGGTATACGGAGTTCGAAGTGGGATTGGCCAGGTCAGCGAACAGCACGACCCGCTCCGCGCCCGCCGCGACGGCTCGCCGGGCAGCCGCCAACGTGACAGCCGCTCCGTATCCATTACGACGGAACCGCGCGGGGGTGTAGACGTGTCCGATCCGGGACATCCCGTACTTCGGCGTGCTGTGGAAGGCCATCGCCACCGGGTGGCCGCCGGCGGACCAGAGCACCGGAACCCGACCGCTGTCCAAGAAGGACCGCAGTTCCCGCTCCGATGCGTCGGTACCGACTCCGACGTCCCCGGCATCACGGGCGTATTCCGCTCGCCAGTTCGCCAGCCAGGGAAGATCGGAGTGGAAGAAAGCACGTTCTTCACCCACTACTTCGGTGGGGAATTCCGGGGTGTGCAATTCGTAGAGTCGCTGTCGTATCCGGAGTTCGCGGGTCGCTCCGGTAGCGCGACACCATTCAGCCACCAACCGATCGACCTGTTCGGTGGGGCCGAGCAGGGCTCCGGGATCCGGATCGTGTTCGCACAGCGCGGCAACGAGTTCCGCGGCGTCCGCTTCGGGTAGTGCACCGACATGCGCGGGAAAAGGTGGCGTGCGGAGATAAGCACCCAGCACGGTTCGTTCCTCGTGCAGGGTGAGTAGTACGGGAGCGGGGCCGGCTTCGTAACTGCGTGCCGCGGCCAGAACCGTCACGGGAATGGTGTGTCGTACGGGATCAGCCCGGTAGAGCCGCTCGGCGGTTTCCCGGAAGGAAGCGAACGAGTCGTGGCGTTCGACGTGCATACCGGCATGATCGTCGGTATCCGGTCCCCGGGCAATCGGGTTTTTCGGGGCTGGGTATGAGTCCGGCCCCACCCTGGTGGGTGGGGCCGGTCTCGGGGGGTTGGGTCGGCGGTGTCCGTGTCTCCCACACCCGTGGGGGTGCAGTACCTGGGGCGCTGGAGGGCTTAGCTGCCGGGTTCGGGATGGATACCGGGCGTGTCTCCTCCGCTGTGGCCACCGACCCAAACAACCATGGGGCCGACTGGGTCAGCCGGTATGTAGTTAGTTGATAGGGGCTGGTGGCTGTGTTGGGAGCCGTATAGTGGTGGCGAGATCGCGTGTGCTTGCGGGTTCGGTGCGCGGGTGGGCGGTGTGTTGTGGGGGTGTCGCCGTTCGGCGGGTT
>NZ_FPAT01000003.1 GCF_900116555.1 Actinopolyspora lacussalsi subsp. righensis
CCCCAGTTTCCCAGGGTTATCCCCACGCCCAGGGCAGGTTACTCACGTGTTACTCACCCGTCCGCCGCTCTGCACACCAATCCGAAAACCGGTGCCATCGCTCGACTTGCATGTGTGAAGCGCGCCGTCAGCGTTCGTCCTGAGCCAGGATCAAACTCTCCAACAATGCATGGAAAAAATCAAACCCCAGCACAACCCACACCACACCCGGCAACCCCTCACAGGGCCACCCAACCGTGATGCGCATTGATACTCAAAGCAAAAAAGACAAGAAACAAACACACACACGCGTGCACAAACACTGTTGAATTCTCAAAGAACACACCCACCACCCACGCGGCGGATCCGAACAATCAAGAGGACCGAAACTTTCCGGCTCTTCCCGATTGCTTCTGTTTTTACTCTAGCACCCGGCTGTTCACCCCGTAGACCGGGGGTCCGAATCCAAGCAGAACCCGGATCAGCCAAGCACCGGAGTCGCCCTCGACAGCTTTCCGTCGGGAGCACCAAGTTACTTTACTCGGCCCGGCTAGCGGTGTCAACCCGCCCGTTCCGGCCCGTTCGAAACCCTGCGGGCTCCTGTTCACTTGTTCTTACAGCCTAGCCCACCACCACAGCTCACTCGAACAGGGGGTCACCCTTGTAGCGTGAACCGCGGTTCCCGAGGACACGACTCGCCCATGAGCCGCGGACACGACCGCAACGTGCTCGACGTCGAGTTCATTCCCTTGACCCGGATTTACTCGATCGCCCGAGGCCACTCGATCGCCCCGGGCATCATTCGGTGTTCGGCTCGGGTCGCAGCCACAACTTGACGGTGCTCGTCTCCGAAGCACCGATCGCCCGCATCAACTGCTCCGGCGCCACCGGCTCGCTCCTGCCCACCGGCACGATGTCGTATCCCCAGGACGTGAACTCGTCCAACACACCGCTCGGTTCGTCGCCCAGTGCCCGTATTCCCGAGGGAGTGAACGAGCACACCACGGAAGGGCGGTGCTGCCGCAACAGTCCGTCCAGCCCGCGCAGGATCCGATGCACCCTGGATCCGACATCCACGTGCACCACGGAGAGGTTGCGCTCACCGATCCCGTGCTCGCTGCTGAGCTCCCCATCGAGACGCGCCCCCCGCAACCGGACGACTGAAGCACGCGCGTCCGGAACGGCCTGCCCACCCGCCCCCTCGGAAGCGGTCACTTCCACTCCTCCGGTCCCCGCGGGCAACCCGAGCAGTTCACCGTCGTCGTCCCAGGCCGCGCCGTCCAATACGGTGAGCCGTTCCCTGAGCCGTTCGGTGACGTTGACCTCCGCGTTGTGCTCCAGCAGTTCACGGGCTACCGCATCCGGCTCCACCGCGATCACACGCCCGGTGTGGTTGAGCCTGCCGAGCACGCGGACCGCCTGGTAACCGACGTAGGCACCCACGTCGAGGAAGACCCCACCCGGCTCCAGCAGGGAGTCGATCAGGGCGGAGACCTCGGCGTCCCAGCGGTGGTGCGAGGACAGCCACGGCAGCATCACGGTGTCATCGGCGGGCAACCGCAGCAGTCCCGCCTCGCACACCACGGGAGTGCCGGGCAGGTGTGCCGTGTCGCTGTTGCGTTCGTGCTCCCGCAGCACGATGCGACGCAACGCGTCGGTACCGCGCAGCGCGTTGTCGATGTCCAGGGCGCTGCGGCGCAACCCGTTCTCCAGCTGTTCCTGCTGGCTCTTCTCCGACTCCTCGATCCGCTGTTCCAGCCGGTCGACCCGGTCCAGTGTCCGCTCCACCGCCCCGGTGAGGCTGTCGATGCGCTCGGCGAGCTCGGAGAGCTGTCGCTGACCGAGCGAATCGCCGGTTTCCTCCAGCCCGCGCAGCCTGCGGTCGTGCTCGGCCAGTTCGGTTCGGGCCTGCACCGTGCTGTCGTCGGCTCCCGCCACTCGGGAACCGAGCTGCTCCTGTCGCTGGGCGAGTTGCGTGAGCTCGGCGCGTACCGCGTTGATGTCGAGGTCGTCGGCGCGTTCCTGCTGCCTGCGAAGCAGTTCGGAGGAGGTTTTCTCCACCCCGTCCAGCAATGAGCGAATGATGTCGCGAATGTGCTCGTCGTAGTGGCCCAACGCCTTGAGCACGGCCTTGCGCAACGCGGGTGTGACGGCGTTGCGCCCACCCATCCCCACTTCCGGGGGGCGGTGCAGCGCGTGACGGGCGATCAGCAGCGGACGCAACGGGTCCTCGTCGGGGGCGTGCTGGTCGCGTGCCCACTTGGCCCGCCAGTTGCGGTAGGCCGCCTCCACGCGCTCCCGCAGCTGTTCGCCCGCCCTGCCCGGGGCGAGCTGTCGGGACAACCGTTCCCCCGCCCCGACGGCGAACCGCTGGAGTTCACTGGGATCGTCGGCGGCCGAGGTCAGCGCGGCAGCGGCGGACTCCACGTCGGGTTCGCCACTGCCGTGGCATCCCACCAGCACCGCGCCGGACGAGCCGAACAGCTCACCGACCGCCCCCTGTTCCACCGTGATCACCGGAATCCCGCACCCCGCGGCGTGCAGCATTCGCAACGCGTAGCGGTCGCCGCCGACACCGCCGTCCGCCCGGTGCAGGGAGACGGCGCAGTCGGCGACCGACAGGACCGTCTCCTCGGCGTCGTCTCGCTCCAGCAGCAGGATCCGGTGGTCGGTGGTGGTGGCCAACCGCAGGCGTTCCGCCGCCTCGGGATGCTCCGCGGCGCCGCTGACCGCCACGACCAGCCGCACGTCGGTGCGGCTGCCGAACGCGGCGCCGAAAGCGGTCACCAGGCCGAGCACGTTCGCGCGGTGCTCCTCGGCGTGGTCGGCGAAGGCTGCGAAGACGAATTCCTCGTCGATCCCGAGGCGCTCCCGCGCGGCCTGCCGAATGGCGGGCTCCGGTGGCTCCCGCTCCGGGAACGGCAGCGCGAGCACGCGGGCTTGCACTCCCACGTGGCGCGCCGCGTGCCTGCCTGCCTGCGAGAGCGCCCACAGTTCGGTGGGTTCGCCGGAAGCGGGAGTAGTGTCGGCCGGGTCGGCCCCACCGTCCGGCCGGATGTCGATGAGGTGGTGCCCGGCGGGTACGGGCACCGAGGGATCGCAGCGCAGCACGACGGGATAGCGCGCGTCGTCCGAGTTCGGGATGCCGGAGGTGCGCACGGCGAGCCGGACCAGTTCGGCGAGCCGTCCGGTACCGACGACCGCGACCCCCAGTTGGTCGGTCATCTCGGAGTCGTCGGTTCCCCTGCTCCGGGCCAACCGGGCGGGCACGCGCCCACTGGCCACCCCGACCCCGGCGCACCACTCGCGGAACGCGGCCGCGTCGTCGGTCAACGGGAGCGGATAGTCGCGCCGCAGCACCTGGTCGTCCTGCCACAGGGCGAAGTCCCACCGGGAGCACCCCGCAGCGCGCTGTTGCTCGTCGGCGGGGCTGCCCGCCCACTCCAGGAACTCGGCGAACGGGTCACGTTCCGGCCCGGCGGGTTCGAAGGGACTGGGCACGACGGGATCGCCCGAGGACTCGGCGGACAGCCACTGGGCCCGGTACGCGGCGCGCAGCGAAGTCGGCAGCACCGTACCATCGGGCAGTTCGTCGAACGGCGAGGCGCGTTCGCTCGTCATTCCCCGCGAGACGAGCGCGTTTCGGTAACCGGCACACAACTGCGCCAGCGGCGGTGATTCGGAGAGCAGCACCCGGGGGCGATCGGAGTACTCCGCGGAGAACAACCAGGGGCGCTGCGGTTCGAACCCCTCGAAGTGGACGGTACGCAGCGGATAACCATCCACTGTGTATGCACCGTCGGAGGTTTCGAGCTCGCGCTGCCCGGCGTTGTACACCGACAGCCCCACACCCGGGTCGCGCAGCACCCGGTGTTCGACCATGGCGGGCAGCCCCTCGAAGAACTCGGCCGCGGCGTCCGGTTCGGCACGCACCCGCTGTGCCCACTCGTCGAGCACCCGTTCCGCGCCGTGAGTTACCGCGAGCAGGTTCGGATCGAACGAGCCCGCCCGAGCCAGATCCCTCGACCCGGGACGCAGCCCGTCGGCGGGCAACGGGCGAATCACCCGGGGAGCGAGGCCCAACGGCGCTTCGTCGTCGAGTGCGGCGAGCGGTTCCCCGAACGAGCCGAACACCCGGACCACCGGCGACAAATACAGCACGAGTGGTTCGGAGCGCAGTAGACGGGCGAGCAGGCCGGGGAGCACGACCGAGTTGAGCGGTTCGCCGCCGCAGGCCGTGGCCAGCCGGGAGAACTCGACATCGTCGATACCGATGTCGGCGGGGGTGCTGACCTCCTCCCGCAGGTCGGCTTCGAGGTCGGTGCCGAAGTCCAGCAGCAGGATCGTGAACCGCCCGCCGGGGTGGCACCGCAGGAACGAGTCACGCAGCACCCGCGCCCCGGCGAGCTGACCGTGCCGGGCGACCGTGCAGCCGTGCGGGGCGGGGAACTCGTTCCCGTCACCGGCGGGCCGAGTCGATTCGTCCTCCGGCAGTTCGGCGGGCCAGGCAGGCTCATCGACGAACTCGTCCGCCGAATCGAGCCCTTCCCGATCGGCGGACGGCCACTGGTTCGATTCGGAGTGGTCCAGGGGATCGTTCACGAGTCCTGAACCTACCGTCGAGGCTTCGAGGTCGGCACTCCCCGACCGGATCACAGCATCGGCATCAGGGTGCGAAGCTCGTAAGGCGTGACGTGGCTGCGATAGGCGTTCCACTCGGCCCGCTTGTTGCGCAGGAAGAAGTCGAACACGTGCTCGCCGAGCGTCTCCGCCATGAGCTCCGAGTTCTCCATCTCGGACAGCGCCTCGTTGAGGTTCTGCGGCAGGCTGGGGTATCCGGCGGCCTTGCGTTCGCTCTCGGTCAGCGACCAGACGTCGTCCTCGGCCGCGGGGGGAAGTTCGTAGCCCTGTTCCACACCGCGCAGCCCCGCGGCGAGGATGGCCGCGTAAGCCAGGTAGGGGTTGCAAGCGGAGTCGAGGTTGCGCATCTCCACGCGCCGGGAGGAGGACTTGCCCGGCGAGTACATCGGCACCCGCACCAGTGCGGAGCGGTTCGCGTGGCCCCAGCAGACCGCCGTGGGCGCCTCACCGCCGACCACGAGGCGTTTGTAGGAATTCACCCATTGGTTGGTAACCGCGCTGATCTCCCTGGCGTGCCGCAGCAGCCCGGCCACGAAGGCCCGGCCGGTGTCGGAGAGCTCGTAGGGGTTCTCCGGGTGGTAGAAGGCGTTCTGGTCGCCCTCGAACAGGCTGATGTGGGTGTGCATCCCGGAACCGGGTTGCTCACTGAACGGTTTGGGCATGAACGAGGCCCGCACGTTCTGGGTGAGCGCGACCTCCTTGACCGTGTACCGGAAGGTCATCACGTTGTCGGCCATGGTCAGGGCGTCGGCGTAGCGCAGGTCGATCTCCTGCTGACCGGGGGCGCCCTCGTGATGGCTGAACTCGACGGAGATCCCCATCGCCTCCAGCGCCTCGATGGCGTTGCGCCGGAAGTGCGGGGCGGCGTCGTGGCTGGCCTGGTCGAAGTACCCGCCGGAATCAGCGGCCACGGGTTCGCTGCCGTCCACGGGCAGATCCTTGAGCAGGAAGAACTCGATCTCCGGGTGCACGTAGCAGGTGAACCCGGCCTCGGTCGCCTTCGAGAGGGTGCGCCGGAGCACGTGCCTGGGATCGGCCCAGCAGGGCGATCCGTCCGGCATCGTGATGTCGCAGTACATCCGCGCCGAGTAGTGTTCGCCGTCGGCGGTTTCCCAGGGCAGCACTTGGAAGGTCGCCGGATCGGGTTTGGCGACCATGTCCGACTCGTAGATGCGGGAGAACCCCTCGATCGCGGATCCGTCGAAACCGATCCCCTCGGCGAAGGCACCTTCGAGCTCGGCGGGCGAGATGGCCACCGATTTGAGAATGCCGAGAACGTCGGTGAACCACAGCCGCACGAAGCGGATGTCGCGTTCTTCCAGAGTGCGGAGCACGAACTCCTGCTGACGATCCATGCCCGCACCCTAAGCGTCCGGGAGGGTTCGTGCCCCACCCGCTCGGTCACGAGTGGGTGGGGCACGTCCGCCGACAGCGTGGCCGAGCCCCGCTCGGAGCGGGGGTCGGCGCGGGACTGTCGGTGCGGAGCTTCCGGCAAGGCGGGCACGGTCCCGACCGGAAAACCTCGATCAGGCCGAGCAGCGCTTGCCCTGCTCGGGGACCCGCAGGTCGACCAGGTAGCGCGTCCCTGCCTTGTTCACGCAGTCGTTGTCGCCGAGGAAAACCGTGTGCCCCTCACCCTCGTAGGTCAGCAGCCGCCCGCCGAGCGCGTCGGCGAGCTCTCGCCCGTTCTCGTAGGGCGTGGCCGGGTCTCCGGTGGTCGAGATCACCATCGTGTCGGGCAGTTTCCCCGGGCGCGGTTCCGGCTTGTCACCTGTCTCCGGGACGGGCCAGAAGGCACAGCGGCCGCGGGCCGAGCTGACCGGCTGACCGTCGTCGGTGAAGGGGGCGGCCTGGCGGTACTTCCGGTTGAGTTCGCGCTGTTGCTGCCTGCCGCCGATGCGGTTGGCGTCCACGCAGACCACCGCCTGGTGCGCGGCCATCATGTTGGAGTAGGAACCGTCCTCGGCTCTGCCGTGGTAGAGGTCGGCCAGTCGCAGCAGCACCGAGCCGTCGCCGTTGGCCAGCCGGGACAGTCCCGCGTTGAGTGGCTTCCAGTACTGCTTCGTGTAGAGCGCCTGCACGAGGCCGGTCTCGACATCCTCGTAGGACAGTTTCCTCCCGTCGAATCTCGTGGCGGCCGGACTGTCGATCAGGGGGCGGGTGATCTCGTGGAACCGCCGCACCGCACTGTTCGGATCGCCGCCCAGCGCGCAGCGCTGCTGCCTGGCGCACCACTGCGCGAAGGAGTCGAAGGCCTGCTGGAATCCGGCGGCCTGTTCCAGGTTGGTCTCGGTCTGGTCCCACTCGCCCGGCGCCACGGCGCCGTCCAGCACCATGGCCCGGACGTGGTCCGGGAACCGGGAGGCGTACTCGTTGCCGAGCAGCGTGCCGTAGGAGTAACCGAGATAGGTCAGTTTCTCGTCACCGAGCGCGGCCCGCAGCACGTCCATGTCCCTGGCGACGCTGGCGGTTCCCACGTTGGCCAGCAACTTCTCACCGCTGCGTTCGGCGCACTTCTCGGCGTAGCGGCGGTTCTCCTCCTCGATCCGTTCGACGGCTCCGTCGGAGGTGATCACCTCGGAGTTCAGTCGAGCGGTGTCCTTCTCCGCGGCGTTGAGGCACTCGACGCGAGGGGTGCTCGCCCCGACGCCGCGCGGGTCGAAGCCGACCAGGTCGAACTTCTCGCCGAGCTCGGTCCCCTTCACGCTGGAGATCCGCGCGGCGGCCGAGGCCATCCCGGAGGCGCCCGGCCCTCCCGGATTGGACACCAGCGAACCGATGCGCGCCTGCTCGTCGGAGGCGGACCGGCGCAGCACCCCGATCTTCGCGGTCTCGCCGTCGGGCTGGTCGTAGTCCAGCGGCACGGTCAGCCGGGCGCATTCCAGCCCCTCGGCACCGAAGAGCTTCTCCGTGCGGGGCGTGGTGGTGTAGGACTCGCAGCCCTCCCAGTCGAGTGACTGCTGGTAGTAGTGCCGCAGCTCGGCGGTGGAGCTCTGCTCACCGGATGGTTCGTTGTGCTGCTGTTGTGAATCCTGCGTGTTCGAGCACGCCGTCGTGACCCCCAGAAGAGCGACAGCGGCGACCACGATTCGTGGGCGAAGCATGCGCGGAATCGTGACACGCGACACCGAAACCGCACGATGGGTCGCCCCGGCGAACGTGCGCGGCGTCACTGAGCGAGGATGGGGGACATGCCGCAGTTGCGCGTAGCTCTGGCCCAGGTAAACCCCTGCGTGGGCGATATCGCGGGTAACAGTTCGCTGGTCCTGGAACGCAGCGAGGAAGCCGTGGCGCAGGGGGCGCACGTCGTGGCGTTCCCGGAGATGGTGCTGTCCGGCTATCCGGTGGAGGACCTGGCGCTGCGCAAGTCGTTCGCGGCGGCCAACCGCGCCGAGTTGGAGTCGCTGGCGGTGCGGCTGCGGGACGCGGGCTGCGGCGAGGCGCTGGTGATCGTGGGGCATCTGGACCGCGATGACGAGGGGGTGCGCAACGCGGCTTCGCTGCTGCACGGCGGCGAGGTGGTCAGCACCTACTTCAAGCACCACCTGCCGAACTACGGGGTCTTCGACGAGGCGCGCTACTTCGCCCCCGGCTACGACCTGCCGATCGTACGGTTCCACGGTCTCGACATCGGCGTGGTCATCTGCGAGGACATCTGGCAGAACGGCGGACCGATCGCGGCACTCGGCAAGGTCGGGGTGGACGCGGTGGTCTGCGTCAACGGCTCGCCGTACCAGCGGGCCAAGGACCACGAGCGCACCCAGCTTGTGGTGCGCCGCGCCGCCGAGGCCGGGGCGCCGATGGCCTACGTGAACATGGTGGGCGCGCAGGACGAGCTGGTCTTCGACGGCGACTCGATGATCGCCACGAACCACGGGGAACTGCTGAGTCGCGCCCCTCGGTTCGCGGAGCACCTGCTGGTGCGCGACCTGGAGCTCAGCGCGGGCGGTCACACCTCCACCGATGTGTCCCCCGAACCGGTCGAGCAGGGAACACCGCTGCACTTCCGCCCGCGCGCGCTGCCCGCCTTCCACGTCGACCGGATCACGCTGAGTCCGGATCCGCTGCCCGCCTACGAGCCCGAGGAGAACGAGGGAATCACCGAGCCGCTGGCCGAGGAGGCCGAGGTGTGGTGGGCGCTGGTCACCGGACTGCGGGACTACCTGCGCAAGAACGGGTTCAAATCGGTGGCCTTCGGCTTCTCCGGTGGTATCGACTCGTCGGTGTGCGCGGCGCTGAGCGCGGACGCACTGGGAGCTGACGGGCTGTACGGCGTGTCGCTGCCCTCGCACTACTCCTCGGAGCACTCCCGTTCCGACGCGGCCGAGCTGGCCGAGCGGATCGGCTGCCACTTCGAGGTGCACCCGATCGAGGACATGGTCCGGGTGTTCGTCGACCAGCTGGGACTGTCCGGACTGGCCGAGGAGAACGTGCAGGCACGCTGCCGGGGCATCACGCTGATGGCGCTGTCCAACCAGCACGGGCACCTGGTGCTGGCCCCGGGCAACAAGACCGAGCTGGCGGTGGGCTACTCCACGATCTACGGCGACGCGGTCGGCGGGTTCGCGCCGATCAAGGACGTGCCCAAGACGCTGGTGTGGCGGCTGGCGCGTTGGCGCAACGCGGAGGCCGAGAAACGCGGTGAGACGCCGCCGATCCCGGAGAGCTCGATAACCAAGGAACCCTCGGCCGAGCTGCGACCCGGCCAGGTGGACACGGACTCGCTGCCACCGTACGAACTGCTCGACGAGGTACTCGACCGCTACGTCGAGGGCGACAAGAGCTACGACGACCTGCTGCGGGAGGGTTTCGACGCCGAGCTGGTGGAGCGGGTGCTGCGACTGGTGGACCGGGCGGAGTACAAGCGCAGGCAGTACCCACCGGGCACCAAGATCACGCTGAAGGCGTTCGGGCGGGACCGGCGATTGCCCGTGACGAACCGGTGGCGCGAGGCGCGGCCCGAATGACTCGGAGCCGTTCCGCTTGACGGGCCTCATCCTTGGCGGAACCTCTCGCACGGCTCTCGCCACCGTCCCGGCGATTTCGCGAGAAATTGACACAGCCGGGGCCGCACCGCCGTACTGGCGCGGCGATTTCTCGCGAAATCGACGCCGACCGTAATCCCGTCGGGGGGTTTCCCGGCATCATCCCACCGGGGCGGGCGATGCGGATGCCGTTCGCCGGTCGGCGCGGGATTCGGACCGTCGTTCGGTGGCGAGCAGCGATTCGAAGGCGTCGGCCTGCGCGGTCAGCAGCCGAACTCCGGCGAAGTTGACCGGGCTGTCCTCGGTGTACGAGGTGAGTACTTCCTCGCCGCTCCAGACCAGGTAGAGCACCCGCAGGTAGTGGCCGGTGCCGTTGGTGGCACGCCAGGCCCCGAACTCGGCGGTGTAGAGGCCGAACTCGAAGTCGCCGTGCGCGAGCTCGGCGACCGCCCAGTCCCGTAGTTCCGCTCGCAGTGACTCGGGATCGCGGTTCGTGGTATCCACTTCGAGACTGGTGATCAGCGGGTCGTGAGCGCCGAGGGGTAGCGACGCGGGTCCGTGTTCGAGGGTGTAGCCGAAACGCACGGAAATCCTCTCCTCACCGGCTGGATAGACTGCCCGTGTCGGACGGACAGTGTGTGGTTGATTACGTTTCAAATCTAGCTGACATTTGACGACACCACATGGCCCTGAATGGGTGATCTTCGGAGATGGGCAAACCTCGGGCAACGATCGAACGCAGGCAGCTTGGGGCTGAACTGCGCAGGCTCCGCGAAGCCGCGGGCAAACAGCAGCGGGACGCCGCCGCGGCGATCGAGTGCGACGTCAGCCAGATAAGCCGCGTGGAGCGTGGTGAGCGGGCCTTCAAGGTGCTGGAGATAGAAGCGCTGCTCGACTTCTACGACGCACCGGAGGAGTCACGAACGCAGATCGGCAAACTGGCGCAGCTCGCTCGCCAACGTCAACCGCGCAGGATGTACTCCGACACGCTTCCCGGTGCGTTTCGCAGGCTGAGCGATCACGAACAGGACGCCACCGAGATCTACTATTCGGACAGCGAATTGATCCCCGGCCTGCTGCAGACCGAGAGCTACGCCCGGGCCCTGATCCGGACGGCACGCTCGGCGAGTACCGGTGGTGAACCGGGAGATGTAGAAGCACGAGTCCAGTTCAGGCTGGACCGCCAGGAACTTCTGAAGCGATCAGACGCGCCCTACATGTGGTTCGTGATCGGCGAGGCCGCTCTACGGCGGCCCATCGGCCACAACGAGGTACTCCGTGAGCAACTCGGTCACCTGCTCGACCTGATCGAGCGACACGAGCACCTCGTGATTCAGGTGGCACCGTTGGACATAGTGGACCATCCACTGCTTGGTGGGCCCTTGCAGATACTGCGCTTTGGTGGAATCGCACCGGATATAGTCCAGCAGCCGACCTTCATAGGTGCCGGGGTGTATCTCGTGGACGAAGAGGACATCGCTGAGTGCGCACGGGCATTCGACCGCCTCAAAGCGGTAGCACTGGGACCTGAAGAATCACGAACGTACATCACAAAACGCCTGGAGGAGCTGGACAATGAACTCTGAGCAGCACGAATCAGGCTGGTTCGTCAGCAGCTACAGCGGTGGCAACAACAACAACTGTGTCGAGATCCGCTTCACCGGCCATAGTGCCGAGGTGCGCGACACCAAGAACCGCGCGGCGGGAACACTCGCCTTCGAGCGCGGGCAGTGGAACTCCTTCGTGCGAACTCTGCCCGACAACATGGCGTGATCCCGAGCGGCCAGGTCATGCTTCGAAACGATCCCCATCAGGACCGTTCGAGGAGTTCGAGCATGTCCACGAAACCGACCGCTTCCGACTGGTTCGTCAGCAGCTACAGCGGTGGCAACAACAACAGCTGCGTCGAGGTCCGCTTCACCGGCCAGACCACCGAAGTACGCGACACCAAGAACCGCGCGGCGGGCACACTCGCCTTCGGATCGCACCGGTGGAACGCCTTCCTTCGGGCACTGCGCGGCTGATCACGGACAGGAGAACTCCGGCCGGGTCCGACCCGGCCGGTCACTCCCGGGAAAATCCGAAAACGCCTGCTCGAACGTTCTTCGGTACGCTACGGTGCCGAATCGTGGCATCCCAGCGACAACAACCGGACGGCCCGAACCCGCCCGCACCGGGGATCACTCCCGCCGTGTTCGACCTCGGCAAGCGGCTGCGCAGGAACGCACTGGTAGGCGCGCTGGTTCTGGGACCGTTCGGGGTGCTCGTGCTGCTCGGGAGCATCACGAACAACGTGGACGGTCCAGCGGCGGCGCGCGTGTTCTCCGGAATCTTCGGCGCCGCGCTGGTCTGTGTGGTCGTGCTCATAGCGTTGCTGTGGCCCGTGATTTCCCGACCGCAGCAACTGGTGCTCGAACACACCGGCATCCGTTGGCACGACCCGCGCGGCCGACCCTTCACCATCCGCTGGCAGGAACTGGCCGGGGTCGAGGTGCACCGGAAATGGACACCCTCGAGGTTCGGCCGCTCCTCGGCACGGGTGCGTGTGGACCTCTACCCCGCCGGGCACGACTTCCCGCGACGCCACCCGGAACTGGAACACCTCCTTCGGGGCGGGGAGACCCAACCGCACTACCGGCTCTCGCTCGGACCGAACAAGACGGCCGCCACGATCGTCGACGAGGGGCTGCAACGCTTCCAACCACGGCTGCGGCAGGAGATCCGGGAGGAGAACCAGCACCCCTCGGCCAGGTGACTTCGGAACGGAGTGCCGTTTCCCTTCGGCCCGCGTCGATTTCTCGCGAAATCGCCGCGCACTCGGGGGTACCGCGAAGCGGTCGAACTCGGCTCACACCCCCAGTTTGGCCCGCAGTGCGGACAGCTCCCGCTCGGTGAGTTCGACGTCGAGCTCGCGCAGTCGCTTCCCCAGTTCGTGACCGGGAACAGGGGTCCGCTCCACCTCACCGGAAGCGTGTTCCACCACCAGCTCGTCGCCCAGCAGCTTGCGCGTCGCCTCGCGCTCCGGCCGCATCACCACGGGCTTGCCCACGAACGGCGAGTTCGGGTGGGTCGACGTGTGGTGATGGGCCACCTCGTAGTCCACGGCCCGGCTGGGAATCGGCTGGAAGGCGTGCAGCGACTCCCATCCCTCGGACGTCCACTTCTGCAGGTACCAGAACGCACCGTCGTGGCTCAGCCGGTGCGGGATGCCGTACTGGTCGACCTCGGCACCGTCGCGCAGCGGCATGGGGTGTGGAACTCCGGCGCCGAAACCGACATCGGCCAGATAGGCCCCCTCGTCGAACCAGACGAGCAGCATCATGTGGCTGTAGGGGCCGGGACGCTGCGGCTGCACCCGGGCCATGTTCCGGGAGACGGTGAACCCCAGGCGTTCGAGCACGGCGGCGAACAGCAGGGCGTGCTCGTAGCAGTAACCGCCACGGTTGCGGCCCACCAGCTTGTGCTGGATCTCCCGCAGCCCGAGCCCGGGATGGCTGCCCAACAGCACGTCGATGTTCTCGAACGGGATCGTGCGCACGTGCGCCTCGTGCAGGGCGTGCAACGCCGCCACCGAGGGGGTAGCGGGCTCGGACTGTCCGATCCTGGTCAGGTAGTCGTCCACCGAGACAGTGGCGACGCTCCACTCGTCGATATCGAGATGTTGCGCTTCGATCGTCGTCATGTCATCGAAACTCACACTTCGAGCGTGCTGGAAGTCAACGAGTTTCGCCGCCCGGGAAAACCGCTCCGCGCCGGAATAGCGGCGGACCGGTGTGACGTGCGCCAGAAGTTGTCGAACCGGAACGGCAACCGTGCCACTGTTGGGGGACAAGCATCCGTTACGAGCCCGTGGACCCGCAGTGCGGGCCGCGAGGAAGAGGATGAACATGTCCGAACAGAACACCCCGAGCGCCGCCGGGGCGCACACCGCCACCGGCGACGCCGCCGGTACCGAGACCTCGGCCCCTTACGGTGCTACCGCGCCGCGCCGCAGGACCCGCATCCACCACCTGCGCGAGTACAAACGTCGTGGCGAGGCTTGGGCGATGCTGACCTCCTACGACACCTACACCGCGCGGATCTTCGACCAGGCGGGCATCCCGGTGCTGCTGGTCGGTGACTCGGCGGCCAACACCGTGTACGGCTACGAGTCCTCGCTGCCCATCACGGTCGACGAGCTGCTGCCGTTGGTTCGGGCCGTGGCCGGGGCCGCCGAGCACTCGCTGGTGGTGGCCGATCTGCCGTTCGGTTCCTACCAGGCGTCGCCGGAGCAGGCGCTGCACACCGCCGTGATGTTCATGAAGGCCGGGGCGCACGCGGTCAAGCTGGAAGGCGGGCGCCGTTACGCCTCGCACGTGGAGGCGCTGGTCTCCGCCGGGATACCGGTGATGGGCCACCTCGGGTTCACTCCGCAGAGCGAGCACGGTCTCGGCGGTTACCGCGTGCAGGGGCGCGGCGACCAGGTGGAGAACCTGCTCGCCGACGCACGGGCGTTACAGGACGTCGGGGCCTTCGCGGTGGTACTGGAGATGGTCTCCTCGGACGCCGCGAAGCGGGTCACCGGCGAGCTGGAGATTCCCACGGTGGGAATCGGGGCGGGCCCGGAGTGCGACGCCCAGGTGCTGGTGTGGACCGACATGGCCGGGCTCAACACCGGCCAGACCCCGCGCTTCGTCAAGCGCTACGCCGAGATCGGGAACGAGCTGGCACGGGCCGCGAGCGAGTTCGCCTCCGACGTGCGCAACGGGGAGTTCCCCACCTCCGAGCACAGCTTCGACTGATTCGAGAACCACCCTCCCGGGCGAGAGGTGGTTGACCGGCCGGGACGCGAGTCGGCGCCCTGCCGCACCGGGCCGACTCCGTCGGCGGCGACCATCGAGCGATCCCGGAGGTCGGTTCAGTCGGCGGGCGGGGTGCCCGTGCCGAACGGGCTCCCGCCCAGTGCCGCCCTGCCGTGCGGGGTGTGCCACTCCGCCGACACGGGCCCGGCGGGAACGATCCCGTTGGGATCGATCGCCGGGTGGGTGCGGTAGTAGTGGTTCTTGATGTGTTCGAAGTTCACCGTCTCGCCGAAACCGGGCGTCTGGAACAGGTCGCGGGCGTAGGCCCACAGCACCGGCAGCTCGGTGAGCTTGTGCCGATTGCACTTGAAGTGCCCGTGGTAGACGGCGTCGAACCGCACCAGCGTCGTGAACAGCCTGATGTCGGCTTCGGTGATCGTCCCACCGACGAGGTAGCGCTGCCGTTCGAGCCGTTCGGAGAGCTGGTCGAGCCGCCGGAACAGCGCGTCGAAGGCCCGCTCGTAGGCACGCTGTGACGTGGCGAAACCGCAGCGGTATACGCCGTTGTTGACGTCGCGGTAGACGAGCTGGTCGATCTCGTCGATCTCCGTGCGCAGCTCCACCGGGTAGAGATCCGGGGCTCCGGGGCGGTGCAGCGCTTGCCACTCGGTCTCGAGGTCGAGGGTGAGCCGGTGGTAGTCGTTGCTGACGATCGTGCCGGACTCGACGTCGATCAGGGCTGGGACCGTGTAGCGCCCGCTGAACTCCGGATCGCTCGCCAGGTACGCCTCGGACAGCAGCCGGATCCCGGTGACCGGATCACGTCCCTCCGGGTCGAGCGTGAATCGCCAGCCGCGCTCGTCCCGGAGCGGATCGACGACGCCGAGCGTGATCGCGTGCTCCAGCCCCAGCAGCCGTCGCACGATCAACGAGCGGTGCGCCCAGGGGCAGGCCAGACTCACCACCAGGTGGTACCGCCCCGGCAGGGCGGTCCAACCCGACGACCCGTCCGCGGTCACCCGCTCGGTGAACCGGTTGCGCTGCCGCACCCACTCACCGGTGGTGGCCGTTTCTGCCGGGAATTCGGCGGCGCTCATGCTGTCTCCCGCTCTCGGCCCCTCGCTCTCGGCCGGTCGAACCGAGCACACCGCCCGGGGCCTCGCTCGGCCCCGGGCGAGCGTGTTGGGCCGGGGCCGAGCGCGAACCACCGGACGCGTCCTCGCACGAGGCATTGTCGACCGGGTCCCGAGACGTCGCCAGTCGAGCGAGAAGCGGCGACGCGGGGACGGACGCGGCGGGCCCGGTCACACGTCGGTGATGCGCAGTCCCGCGTGTGCCTTGTAGCGCCGATTGATCGCGATGACGTTGGCGGTCAACGCCTCCACCTGGTGCGCGTTGCGCAGCCTGCCGCCGTATATGCCGCGCACGCCGGGGATGACGTCGGCCAGCGACCTGACGAGATCGGTGGCTTCCCGGTCGTCCCCGAGGACCAGCACGTCCAGGTCCACGTGCGAGACGTCGGTGTCGGCCAGTGTCACGGCCGAGACGTGGTGGAACGCGGCGGTGACCCTGGAGTCCGGCAGCAGCGCCTCCGCCTGCTGGGCCGCGCTGCCCTCCTCGACCGGCAGTGCGTAGGGCCCCTTCTTGTCGAAACCGAGCGGGTTGACGCAGTCGATCACGATCTTGTCCGCCAGTTCCGAACGCAGCTCGCGCAGCGTGTCGGCGTGCGCCTCCCACGGCAGCGCCGCCAGCACCACGTCGGCCTCGGCGGCGCAGTCGGAGTTGCTCCTTCCCAGTACCGAACCGCCGCTGGTGGTGGCGATCTCCTCGGCCGCCTCGGCGGCCCGGTCGGCCGACCTGGAACCGATCAACACCTTCAACCCCGCCTGGGCCCACCGGATGGCCAGCCCCTTGCCCTGCGCACCGGTACCGCCCAGCACTCCGACGGTCAGTTCCCGAACGTCAACCACCATTACTCCTATCGACTCCGATCACGTGCCAGCACACTTTATTACCCGGCGGTAACCAGAAGCGTCCCACCGGCACGGCGTGTTCGCGAACGCGGACGGAAGTTCGTCCGGCAACGGGCGGCCCGACTCGGAACGGGGCGATGCGAAAGTGCCCCCCGGAATCAGCCGGATGGGGTGTCGGCGAGTTCGAAAAGGACCTCGCGATGAGCCGAGTCGACGTCGACGAGCCGTACGGAAACCCGCTGACCGCGAACCAGTTCGGCACCGCGGCAACGCGCTATCACCGGCGGCTCCGGCACGAACACCTCGCCCGTGCCCGCCTCGCCGTCGGTGCGCAGCACGGTCGCCGTGAAGACCTCACCGAGCCGATCCGCGAGTTCCCACGCCTGCACCTGCGCGATGCACGCCCGTTCCACGCGCGAGGCCAGCCGGTCGGAATTTCCCATCGCCGAGGGCAGCTCCACGATGCCCTCCCGAACCCATTCCGGCACGGGCCGTCCGGCGACCACGGCGAGACAGATCTCGGTGCACAATCTGTCCACCAGCCGTCGCAGCGGAGCCGTGACGTGCGCGTAAGCGGCACCGATCCCCGCGTGACCGACCACGGCCGGTTTCCCGTCCCGAAAGGCGGTGTATCCCGCGCCGCGCAGCAGCCGGGTCCCAGCCACGTGCAGGGCCAACGACTCCGGACGCGACGGTTCCAGAGCCGACAGGAACTCCGCGGCTGACTGCTCCGGAGGCCAGTACACCCCGAGACGTTCCGCCGAACGCCGCAGCCCCAGCACGGCCTCCTCATCGGGGTCGGGCACCGTGCGCAGCACTCCCACCCCGGCCGCGAGCATGATCTCGGCAGCGCACATGCCGGTGAGCAGGGAGATCTCGGCGTTGAACGCCTCGAGCCACATCCGGGGACGCAGACCCAGTCGCCAGCCGGAACTGTCCGAGAACTCCACCCGCTGTTCCGGGAGTCCGAGCTCGATCGCCCCACGGTGCGTCGTCTGCTCCCTGCGCAGCAGGCCGACTTCCGGTAACAGCTCCACCGCCGGGTGCGGCTCGCCCGCCTCGAAGGACCGCAGCAGCCCCCGATAGTCCAGCGCCGCCACGGAACGGACCACGGCGCGGCGAACGTCGACTCTTATCGGGGCACCGTGGCTGTCGAGATCGACGGTCCAGAGCACGGCCGGTCTGACCTGCTCGGGCAGCAGGCTGGCCGCTCCCTCGGAAAGCAACGGCGGGTGCAGCGGAATATTGCCGTCCGGCAGGTAGAGGGTCTGGCCACGGCGGAACGTCTCCCGGTCCAACGCGCCGCCAGGGGCAACGAAGGCGGCCGTGTCGGCGATCGCGTAGTGCACCCGGAAACCGCGGCGCCCCCGCCGCCGCAGCAGCACTGCCTGGTCGAGATCCTTGGAGCCCTCGGGATCGACGGTCACCAGCGGCAAACCCGTCGCGTCGGTGCGTTCGGCGGAGGACAGCGGCTCGGCCACGGCCTGCTCCGCCTCCGCCAGGGCGGCGGTGGGGAACTCGCCGGGCAGACCGAACTCGCGGCGGATACCGGCGAAAGCCGTCCCGACAGGGACAACGGCCTCCTCGGGGGCCACTTCCCCGACGTCCGGGGTCTCCGATTCGGCAGCAGCGGCGGAATCGATCCGTTGGGAGGTCCGTGCCGCTGCCATCGGTGCTCAGCGCCCCTCGGCCCCTGGCTGCTGTTCCCAACGCAGATCGGCCTCGTCGGCCGCTTCGGTACGCTGCCTGGCCAGTTCCAGCGCGTGCTCGGCCGAAGCGCGATCAGGGTATGGACCGAGACGGTTGAGCGAACGGCACACTTCACCCGGCGCTTCGACTCGTCGGTGCTTCAAGCAGAAGAACCAGCTGTTCGGGTCCATGACACGAGCCTGGCACGCCGGAACAGGAATGTCACGTTCACGACGCCGAGCGCGGCCGACGACACCCGCCCGGCGGATCAGGTGCTTCCCCCGGAATCTCCGTGTCGGCGCGGGATGGGATCCAGGCAGGGCACGAGGACGCGCTGCTGTTCCGGATTCTCGATCGGCACGCCGTCCCGGGAGCGGTAATCCAGTTCGCCGGTGTCGTCGACCTCCATGGTGTATCCGATCTCGGCCAGTTGCTCCTCGTCCAGATCGACCAGTCGCTCGTACCTGGTGGGTACGACGCGGTAGACCGGCCATTTCAGATGTCCGAACGCCTGGTGGAACTCGGCCAGCAACTCCCGCATGTGCCGCTGCCAGGGCAGCGGCATGGACTCGGCCAGCGAACGCGGCAGCACGGCATAGGCATGATCGACGCCGTGGTGCTGTTCGGAGAGGTAGTCCCCCAGGGGAGTGCTGGAAGCGGGCGGACCGTTGGGCCGTGGAATCGGGTCGGGGGTGAACATGCTGTTCCTCCTGGAGCGTGCGGCGAACCGTTTCGGTCACCGTTCGACCGACCTGGACATTCTCGGCGCGATCGCGTCCGAGCGCCCGTCTCGCCTGCCGGTGCTGTCGTTCGGGGATCGCTCACGACAGTTCACCGCGACCTGGAAAGCGTGGGCCGCACCGCCGTCGGCAACAGCTCGCCGCCGTCCCAGAGCTTGGCGATCTGGACTTCCTCACCGGGCTGCGGGGCGTGCAGCACCTTGCTGTCACCGAGATAGAGCGCCACGTGGTGCACGTCGGTCGACTGTCGCCCGGTTCCCCAGAACACCAGGTCCCCGGCCCTCGCCTGGGACAGCTCCACCTTGGCTCCGCCGCTGTCGTACTGGTCCTGCGAGACCCGTGGGATCTGCACCCCGGCGGCGGCGTACGCCTGCTGCGTCAGACCGGAGCAGTCGAACGTGTCCGGCCCCTCGGCCGCCCATTCGTAGGGGGCGCCGAGCTGCCGCTTGGCGTAGTCGATCGCCTCGCGGACCAGGGAACCGGTGTTCGGCATCTCGTCGCAGCCGCTCAGCGCGGCGACGTCACCCTGGTTGCTGACCAGGTGTGCCGCCATGGCCTCGGCCTCGTGGTAGCGGTCGGGAAACGCCGAACGCTCCACCGCCTGTGCCGCGGCACCGGGCCGCATCCGCTTCCAGCCCTCGACGTCGAGCAGTACGTCGTAGAACTTGTTGATCGCGTACCCGAGGTCGGTCACCTGCCGCGGGGTCCCCCAGTTCATCGAGGGCCGCATCTGGAACACACCCAGCGAATCGGCGTGCCCGTAGTCGAGATTGCGCAGGTTCGACTCCGTCTTGCCCGCCTGGATCGCGATCTGCCAGGCGCGCGGCGGCAACTCGCGCTGCTTGCCGATCTCGATGATCCGAGCGGCTATCCTGCGCTGTTCGCGTTCGAGCCGGGCGGCCATGCGCTGCCCGCGCTGGGCGGAGTTCCCCGAGGTCGCCAACGCGGTGCTGCAACCCGACCAGGTGGAGTTGCCGCCGCCTCCTCCCATACCGGCCAGCAGGCCGGTGACGGCACCGACACCGATCAGCCCCCCGAAACCGGTGAGCAGCACCAGGACAACAGCGATCTTGCGCATATCAGTCCACCCTGTCGTAACCGGCAACGCGCCAGCCCTGCTCCGCCCGGACCACGTGCAACCGCAGCGTGGGCCCGTCGGTGGGCGCCAGTACCCGCATGGAGTTCTTCGTCGACTGTTGGGTTCGCAACTCGCCCGTCAGTTCGGTGGCGGGCACGTTGGCGGGTTCGACGGTCTCCAGCACACCGATGAACTCGGGGGTGGTGTGGGGCCGCAGCCGGTCGAGCCACTGCTGCCGCTGCTCACCGGTGGAGTGACGCACCCAGTTCGTCACCCAGGAACGCGCCACGTCGATGCCCGCCGGATCGGGCGCGGCGGACTCCGCCGTGACGGTGGGCACGGAGATCGTCGGCGGAGCTCCACCGAGCTCCTCCCGGTCGGTGCTCTCGTCGGAGCCATCGGAGGCACTCTCCCGCGTGCCGTTGTCGACGGTGTAGTCGACGGAATCGCCGTCGGTGCGGGGCGCGGCTCCACCCCGCGAGGAGAGCTCGGGGAGCAGCAGCCCGACGGCGCTGACCAACGCGACCAGCAACACCAACGCCATGATCAGGTGTTTGGGGGAACGCAGCGGCCAGCCCCATAACCTGCGGTATACGGCGGCACGGCCGCGGTGTGTTCTGATCGGCATCAGGATCGACCCTCTCGAAACGATGCGTCACTCATCGGAGACCTCCAACCCACGCGAGGGGCGATAGACCACATTGACCGGTCGCCCCCGGACGAACTCGTTGTCGGGCCGCCGATCCGTGTCCGTCGACGTGCCCCGCACCGAACCGCTGCCGCCGACCCGCGAGGGAACCACCACCGGATCCTGGTCACGTTCGTTCCACGATCCGTCGCTGATCGGAGAGGTGTCCACCATGCGGCTGCTCTCGCCGCCGGCCCCGGCAGCGGGCAGCGCTCCCGTCGCCCGTTGCGTCGCCCCCGGTCGCTGCTGTCCGCCACCGGAGTTGTCCTCGGCCGAAGTGCCACCCGCGCGTGCGGCCGGGATCGCCGCCCCGGGCACGGCACCCTCCTGACCGCCGTCGCGCCGCGAGGCTGGCCGATCCACGCGTTCGGAGGTCACCGCCACCGGAGGCTCCACGGACTCGGGACGACCGTGTCCGGTGCGGCTGCCGCCCGATGCGGCGGAGTCCTCCTCGCCCCCGGAGGCACGCACCCGGTCCCAGAAGTCGTCCTGCGCACCACTCTGCTGCCCGTCGGAGCGCCCCCCGCGCGATCGGGAGAACAACGAGGGAGGGCTGGGCAGCGCCCCGCCCGCGAAACCGGCCGAGAGCTGGACCATCTGCCCCATCCGACGGATCGGTTTGCCGATCATCAGGAAGATGAGGGTCAGCAGCCCGGCCAGGGCTATCTGGGTCAGCAGGGCGAATCCGCTCTGGGGAGCGAAGATCAGGTTCAGCACCACGGTGTGCACACCCGCCATCGCCGAGATGACCACCACGTTGAGCAGCGCGGAACCCGCGATACGACCGACACCGCGCAACACGTCGTGGTGCAGTATCGCGATGAGACCGATGAGCGGCCCCGTCAGGATCAGCACGCGCAGCAGCAACTGGGCCAGCAGGATGGCGGCCTTGGCCAGTAGTTGGAACGTGGTGTAGGCGAGCGCCTGGAGCATGCTCAGCATGCCCGCACCGATCCTGCTGCCGTCCACGCCCTGGAGGTAGCCGTAGGCTCCGCCCATCCGGGAGGCGACGTCCTCGAACTGCTGCTGCTTCTCCTGCGCGGAACCGTCGGCGGCGCCGGACAGCACCTCCCGTTTGGTCCAGGCCTGCGCGTCGAGCAGCTCCATGCCCAGTTCCTCGGCCTTGGCCGAGTCGGGGTCACCGAACTCGCCGCGTAACCATCCTCGGTAGACCACCTGGTCGTGCAGCAGGGTGGGCAGACCGTCCCGCTCGTCGAATCCGACCTCGCGCAGAAAGCCGCCCTGCACAGCGGAGGTGCCGGTGATCACGACGTCGTCCAGCGCCTGGGTGTAGACCAGCGGGGTCAGATAGGTCGCGCTGGCAAGCCACAGTCCCGCGAGCGCCCAGGTTGTCCGCTTTCCGATACTGGCGAGGTCACCCCGCCAGATGTAGCGGAACAGCAGCACGGCGAGTATGACCGCGACCACCCCGAACCAGGGGGTGAACACGCTGTCGTACAGCGCCACGGTGGCCTCGGCGATCATGTCGTCCAGCGGTTCCATGAGATCGCCGGACAGCAGCGAGTAGTGCAGCGCGTTGGTCACGCCCACCAGGTTCTTGGCGACGTTGAACAGCTGGTTGCCGATCCAGGTGTCGACCATCGCGTTGGGGTTGTTGACCCCCTGCGGCCCGCAACCGAGGTCGTAGGTGTGCCAGACCTGCCCGGCGTAGCCGTACTTGTCGTAGGCGCTGCCGCTCTGTCCCACGCCGATCGGCGCCGGATCCAGCGCGCCGACCATGCCGGTGCCGGGACGTCCCGGCGTCGGGGGTTCGGTGCAGTCCAACGGCTGCGCGTAGGCGGGAGCGCCGGCCAGGGCCTGCAGTCCCAGCAGCGCGATCACGATCGTCAACGCACCGCGACGGCCACGGCGGGGAACCGGGAAGCGACCGGAACCGCGTCCCGCACGTCGGAGTCCGGCGACCACCGCCGTGGTCGCCACCGCCAGGATCAACAGCAACCACACGATCAGGTAACACCTCGTGCTCGGTCCCCGCCCCGGTAACCGTTACTGCTCCCGGGCTCCTCGTCGGACTCGGTCTGATGGTCGTCGCGCCCCACCCCGGCAGCGGTGAGCTCCCACTCGGCGAAGTCCTCCAGCAACTCCTCGCTCTCCTCCGAGACCGGTTCTTCCTCGGAGTCGGCACCGCCGATCTCGGCGATCGAGTCGGAGTTCGGCGTCAGCGCGTCGTTGCCGCCCGAGGTGTTCTCCTCGGACTCCTCCGCCACCGGCGTGGTGTCCAGCGAGTCGCGCAGGTGCTGCAGGTGCGGACCGCTGAAGTCGATCCTGATGCGTTCCACGCCGCCGTCACCGTCACCGAAGATGAACTGCCGCGGCGAACGGTCCCGTTCGGTGCTGTTGCGCGACGGTCCGGGGCGGCGCCCCAGCGCGGAGACGACCTGTTCGTAACCCGCGTCGACCGGAACCTTCAGCAGTCGCAGCGCGTCGGACTGGGCCTGCTCATCGTCGAGCCTGCCGATGAACACCGAGTCCAACAGCGACACGAAACCCTGGATGCGCAGGAAGTCGTCGGGGATCTGACTGGACAGCAGCACACGTACGTTCCACTTCCGGGAGTCACGGGCGAAGCGGTTCATCAGCACCCGCCCGGTGGGAACCTCGGACAGGAAGAACGCCTCGTCGATCCAGACTCCCTTGCGTTCCTCCTTCGGACGCTCGTAGACGGTGCGCTGGGTCAGCCACGCGGCCAGGTTGAGCAGTTGGACCCCCAGGGCCTCGCTGTCGGTCCAGTGCTCGCGGCCGACGCCGTCCTTGGGGAGGGTCAACCCGGCCATGGTGAGCACGGTCAGCCGGTCCTCCCTGCGCTGCGAGTAGGGATCGGCGTCGGCTTCCGGGATCAGCAACGACATGCGTTCGCGGACCTCGTCGAGGAAGTCCGCGACCACCACGGCGTGCTCGTGGTGCTCACTGGCATCCCTGCGCAGCGCCTCGAACACCATGCCCGGGTGCGCGTCGGGCCTGCCGCCGACGGCCCGGACCGCGCGCAGCAGCACGATGCGGGTCTGCGGCATCCGGGCGACGTCGTAGGGCAGCAGGCCGGTGAGCACGTCGAGCACCAGTCGGCGTCTGGTGGCCGCGGCCAGCGCGCGTTCCCGCCGCCAGCTGCGCTCCGGGTCCTCCTCGTCCACGAAGTGTTCCAGCTCCGGCTCGGCGACGACCCGGTACGGATTGAGGATCCCCGGTTGCGCGTTGAGCAGGTTGATCGGACGCGCGTAGGGCCGCAGTTCGGGCAGTTCGCACAGTTCGGCCAACGGACCGGACGGGTCCAGCAACGTCCAGTACGCCCCGGCACGCAGCGTCTTGTACACCAAACCGCCGCCGAGGAAGGACTTGCCGCCGCCGAGACCGGCGACCATGGCGGTCAGCCCGGAGGCGTCGCGCACCTCCTGCGCCATCCACGGGTCCCAGGCCACCGGGCGCCGCGTGGCGGTGCAGGTCTCGCCCAGCAGCACCCCCCTGCGGTCCCCCACCTCGGCGGTGGCCTGCGGCACCGAGGAGGCGGCCCACACCACGGAGCCGCGACGCATGTAGGCCCCCGAGGCGAGCGGCTCACCGGGGATGAACTCCCGCGCCATGGCGTACTGGGCCTCGGGGTGCTCGATCGCCACCTTGGGTTTGTAGAGATCGAGCAACTGCTGGGCGAGCCGCAGCGCGTCACGCTCGGTCGGCCCGGAAACCGACATGCGCCACCAGGAACGCACCCGGGTGGCCAACGCGGTGAAGCCGGAGGTCATCTCGTCGTCGATCTCCAGCACCCTGCCCGCCTGCCGGGAGAGCGAGGTGGGCGGTTCCAGGCCGTGTTCCTCGGTGTAGTGGCGCACCTGGGAGCGCACCTTGTTCATCTGGCGCTGCAGCTCCCCACCGACGTCCTCCGGTCGACGGACGTAGATGCGGGCGGACCACTCGACCGGAGCGGGCAGCCGGTCGGAGTGCTGCAGCCAGGGATCGTCCACTTCGGGGATCTGCAGTCCGTGCGTCTGGCCGAGGGTCAGCACCGCCACCTGTCTGCTCACACCGGCATTGGAGCCGGTGCGTCCCCGGACGGTGACCGTGGGGGCGTAGGGCTCCTGGTGCATGTCGGCGGCGTCGGTGAAGGAGGCCAGGTCCTCGGGTTGCCAGTCGCTGCTCGGAGTCGCGGGCAGGTTGCGCGGGGCCGGCAGCCCGAGCGAGCACGAGCGGTGCATCAACCAGGAGACTTCCTCGGCGGTGACCGGCCTGCCGTCCAACCCCGCCGAGCCGATCACCTGATCCAGGTGTTCGATCTCGCTGTCCAGGGCGACCAGTTCGGCGTCGACGGCCTCCGGGAACACTCGACGCAGCAACGGCGCGGCTCGCTCGACCGCGCGGTCGACCACGTTGCGGGTCTGGACCTGCACCCCCAGGTAGACCTCCTTCTCGGCCATCGAGCGCCCCATGAGCTGCTGCTGTTCCCCGACCATGTAGTCGTCGAAGCTCAACGCACCCGCTACATCGGGCATCGGGTTGTGCGCGTTACGTACGTGCGCCTCGGCCCACATCCGGATCGGATAGGGCCGGTTCGTCACGCGCAGGTGCAGCCAACGTCCCTGCAACTCGGCGTACTGCCCGGCGATGGCGGCGATGAGGTCCTGCCGTTGCGAATCGGACCTGAACGACCAGCGCTGCGGGGAGAGCCGGTACCAGGCGAACACGTCCTGGCCGGTACGCAGCAGGTGACCGTCGATGGAGCGGGCCGCTATCGACGGCGTGTAGCTGGGCAGGGACTGTTCCCCGGAAGGTTTGCGGTCCTTGCCCTTGCCCCGCCGTCCGGTCTTCGACGCCTTCTGCGGCGCGGCACGGTACTGCTGTCCCGAGGCCCGCTTGGAATCGTTCTCACGACCTCGCCCGCGACCGAACACCGCGAACCTCCTTGCTACGCACACGACTGTTGGGGGCACTGGCTCGTCCGGCGGAACCGGACCGATCACGCGGCGGCCGGACCTCGCGCCCGGACCGGGGGGCCTCGCCCTGCCGAACGGGTCGGGCGGGTGCGGACCCGGCGGAGGCCCGGTTCCGGCGGGCGGCCCGTTTCCCACGTCCGGACTGTTTGGACCGCGCGGGGCGAGGACGTTGTGGACTGACCCGCACGGCTGCGGCGCTCGCGGCTCCTCCCCTGCCCTTCAGGGAACGGCGCGGCGCCGTCAGTTCACGCAACCACATCACCATCACGGCGCTCAGCGGTCGTTCGTGACTGATTCGGGAGCAGATCAGCCGAGTCAGCGCGATCGTGATGACCACGGCCCACGCCGTGGAGAAGAAACCGAAGCCGATGTTCATCCGACGTTCCGCGGCGAGCACCAGCAGAAAGACCAGGATCCCCACGCCCCAGGCGACGTAGCGGGCACGCCACGGGAAGGTCGCTTTCGGAGGGCCCAGCCAAACGGCATCCACCCGGTAGATGTCGTCGTCGGTACGTACCTGCATATCCTTGCCACCTGCCCATCGGACCGAACTCTCGGTCGTTACCCACCGCTGGTGCTGAACAGGCCGGCTATGAAGGTTCCGATGTCCACACCGGTACCGCTGACCGCGAGTCCGATGATCGCCAGGGCGACGAAGACGCCGCCGACGCGGCGCATCACACCCGCGTTGTCACCCTTGCCGCCACCCAGCCACAGCAGCAGCAGTGCCACGGTCAACAGCAGCAGCGGGAGCAGATTGTTGAGAATCCATGCCCGGATGCCGTCGGTGTTCAGATCCGTCTGGGCGAGCACCGTGACCGGCGACCTCGTCATGACGAACACTGCGATCGGGTCCAGGGCTGCTAGTGGCACGGCGGTCATTGTTACCTCTGTGTACGAGCGGTTGTCGGCTTTTTTCGACAAACCGGGGGATTCCCGGCACGCGGTATCGAGTAGAACATGGCACGTGTCCCGGAAGTAGTGGTAGCGCCCACCGGGTGTGGCGTCGAACGTGTCACTCTTACAGCATGCCCGCCGACCCTGAAAACCACTCGTACGGCGCAATTTCGTGTCGCACGATCCGGCGGGGATTCACCCGTTCGTCCACGCCGAGCCGTGTTCCGTCCCGAGTGGAAGGTTCGACAGTGGCCAACCGAGGACCATCCTTTCGTGACTGGCGGAACTCCGACAACGGCCCCGGTGATCACTCGGCGCTCACACCGATGATGCCGGATCTCACATCACACTTCCGTGAAGCCAGTGTCGATCATCGTCGCACGTACTCCCCGCTCGAGTGACAGCGGCGGAGAACGAGCACGATTCACCGAATCCCGGAATTACCGACGAGCAGAAACCCGCGCATCGCGAAACGCCGGTCCGTCAGCAGTCGCATGGCGTGTCGCCAATCGGCGAGGTCGATCCGCTCGTCGGCGAGCACGCGGTCCCGGAGCTGGGTGAAATTGGCCCGGATCAGCTCACATCCGGGCGAACCACCCCGCCACACCTCGGCGGTCGCCGTGGAATCGATCCGGCGTAGTTCCGTCCGACACAGCTCGCCGTAGAGGTGCCGCCCCCAGTGTATGTCGACCCCCACGGCGGACATGGCGTCCAGATAGGACCACAACACGCGGTCGAAGACCTCAGCGTCCGCCTCGGTGGGAGCGCAAACGGTTCCCGCTCCCTCGACGTCGAAGTCCTCGAGCAGCAGAACCCCGCCGGGCTTGAGTGCTCCCACGAGGTGCCGCAGCAGTTCGCGTCGTCCTTCGAGCAGGATCAGCAGCAGCCTGCCGTGCACCAGGTCATAACCGCCCTCGGCGAGTCGGTCCACGGTGAGGTCGTGCTCGACGACTCGCAGGTTCCTCGCGGACACGTGCCGCAACCCACGGAGATCCACATCGGTGGCGACGACTTCGCCGCGCCGGCCGACCCTGCCCGCCAACCACACGGCCAGCGAACCGCTCCCGGCTCCCACGTCGAGACACCGCCAGCCCTCCCGTACGCCGCAGTCGAGCAGCCGTCGGACGCTGATGTGGTCGAAGGCCCTGTCCAAGGCACCGAGATGGGCCGCGGTGAGCCGGTCGTCCGAGGCGAAGACATACCCTGCTGCCAAGCCGATCTCCCAATGTCACGGGCGGGACTGGATTCCGCTGCCCGGGTTGGTCGCCATCCCGTACGGGAGACGGCGGCAAGCGGCAGCGGTACGTCGTCGATCCGCCCTTCGCGGAGGCGGATCGACTAAACGTTTCGCCTGCTCTCGCTCCGGGTGGCTCGACATCGACTGGTTACCACGCCACCTCGGCTCCTCATCCCGTAAAAGCGGCGCGTTGGAACCAACGAGTGATCGGACCGCGATCGAGATCGGTGTAGGGACTCTTCGCCGGAGCGCCGGAAGCACCGGCGGAATACCAAGCAACGGGCGTTCGGCCCGGAAGAAGCACTGCCAGTGGGCGGTGTGGGAACACCGCCCGGGGAAAGCGGACGAGTCGACCTGTAAGCCGGATCCTGTACGCGGAGAACACCCGAGGCGTTCCCGCGTGGCGACCATCCATCTAGGCCCGCCGTTACCGACGAGCTCCAGCGGTCTACCCGCGAGTCTCGGACGGGCCGCCCTCGAACACTCGCGCAGACACCGACAACGGTGCCCTCTTGACCTTGCTCCGGGTGGGGTTTACCGAGCCGTCCCCGTCACCGGGGACGCTGGTGGTCTCTTACACCACCCTTTCACCCTTACCCGACCGAACGGTACGGCCGGGCGGTTCGCTTTCTGTGGCACTTTCCCGAGGGTCACCCCTGGTTGCCGTTAGCAACCACCCTGCCCTGTGGAGTCCGGACTTTCCTCGACGGGGCCGAACCCCGTCGCGGCCGCCCGGTCGACTCGTCCGCATTCTCATTCTAGTAGGAGTCGCTCGCCCCGTTCGCCCCAGGTGTCCGATTGGCGGAACCTCCCGTCCGCCCTCGCTCGCGAGTGGTGGCGAGGCCCAGGGGCACCCGCCACATCGGGTACCGCTCGCGGGGGCGGAGGCGGGAGGACTCCGGCGGCGAACCGACGACTCCGCCGACCGCCGGTCGGGCCGGTCGCTCAGGCCCGCGACGACACGGTGGTGCGATCCATGTCCTCGAGTGTCCGTCCCTTGGTTTCGGGTATCCACTTGATCACGAACCACACCGACACGGCCGCGAACGCGGTGTACCCGAGGTAGGTCATCGACAGGCTGATGTCGGACAGCGGCGGGAAAGTGGCGGTGATGAGGAAGTTGGCCAACCACTGTGCGGCCGCGGCGACCGCCAGCGCCGGGGCGCGGAACCGGTTCGGGAACATCTCACCCAGCAGCACCCACACGACCGGACCCCACGAGATGGCGAAGAAGAACACGAACACGTGCGCGGCGACCAGCGCCATCGGCCCGTACGGGTTGGCCAGGTTCGGTTCGCCGTCCACGGTGTTCGCGTGGCTGAAGGCGAACGTCGCCAGCCCCAGCATGATCGTCATGCCCACCGAACCGGTCAGCAGCAACGGGCGTCGTCCGACCCTGTCGAGCAGCAGCAGGGCGATGACGGTTCCCAGCACGTTGAAGATCTGGGTGGACAGGCTCAGCAGCAGTGAGCTGGACTCGTCGATGCCGACCGACTGCCACAGCGCCGACGAGTAGTAGAAGATGACGTTGATCCCGCCGAACTGCTGTAACACGGACAGGACGATGCCGATCCAGACGATCGGCAGCAGCCCGGAACGGGCGCTGCGCAGATCCCGCACCCGGGGCCGGTGGTCGTTCACCACGGAATCCCGGATCTCGGTGAGCCGTTCGTCGACGTCGCCCTCCTCGGTGGTGTCCAGGACCTGTCGAGCACGGTCGAAGTGACCCCGTGTGACCAGGTAGCGCGGTGACTCCGGGATGGTGAACGCCAGCGCCCCGTAGAGAACCGCGGGAACCGCCTCCACCGCCAACATCCACTGCCAGGCGTCGAGCCCCAGCAGTGGCTCCGCGGCGCCCCCGGCCGCACCCGCGATGGCCCAGTTGACCACCTGGGAGATCGCGATGCCGAGCACGATGGCCAGTTGTTGCAGGGTGCCGAGCCGCCCCCTGCGCCGGGCCGGGGCGATCTCGGCGATGTAGGCCGGTGCGATCACCGAGGCCATGCCGACCGCGACGCCGCCGACGAGCCGCCAGAACGTGAAGTCCCAGACGGTGAACGGCAGGGCGGAACCGATCGCACTCAGCAGGAAAAGCACAGCGGCGGTGCGCATCGTGACCAGTCGGCCGTACCGGTCGGCGAGCGTTCCGGCGTTCCAGGCACCGAGGGCCGACCCGATCAGAGCCATGGCGACGGCCAGCCCGGTGACGACCGAACCGACCCCGAAGGCTTCCCGAATCGAGGTGACGGCCCCGTTGATCACGGCGGTGTCGTAGCCGAAGAGGAACCCGCCGAGCGCCGCCACCGAGGCGAAGTGGGCTGTGCGCAGTGGGCGGGCGTGAGATCCGGCACCCGAGGTGCCGGTGGTGGAATGGAAGGACATCTATGCTCCATTGCACTCAAGGGGAAGTGTGACCCAGCAATGGTTGGTAAGGATCGTATCCTTACTAATGCGTGTCAATACGGTGAACGACTGTTACTCCAGGTTTCGATCGATCACCGAGAGCTACAGCGCTCGCGGCCGGTGGTGCTCCGCGAGCCGTACGAGGAGGTTTTCGCGGCATGGCCGACCCACGGACGGTCCGGCAGCTGAACCGACAGCACATGATCGAGCTGTTCAGCGACGGCCAAGCGCGCTCACGCGCGGCTGTGGCCCGCACGACCGGTCTGACCAAGCCCTCGGTGTCCTCGATCATCGACTCGCTGCTCGAAGAGGAACTGCTCATCCCGGCCGGAGTCGGTGAGGCGGCCGTCGCGGGCGGTCGCAGGCCGAACCTCGTGGTCTTCAACCCGGACGCGCGTGCCTACGTGGGTGTTCACCTCGGGGTGCGCGACAGTTCGGTGGCCGTGGCAGACGCACTCGGCAGGACGCTGGCGCAGGCATCGGCTCCCAGCTCGGTCGGCGACGCGGCGACAGGTGTGAACCGGCTGGATCCACTCGTCCGCGAAGCGGCGGAACGAGCGGGGGTTCCCGTCGAACGCATCTCCTCCGTCGGGGTGTCGGTCTCCGGGCTGGTCGACCACCGCAGCGGGCGCTGCCTGCTGGCCCCGAACCTGGATTGGCACGACGTGCCGCTTCGGGAGTGGGTCGAGGAGCTGTTCGGCGTCCCGGCGGTGATCTACAACGAGGCACACGCCGGAGCCTTGGCGGAACAACGCTTCGGCTGGGGCGACGGTGTCGCCAACTTCGTCCGGATCATGGTCGACACGGGCATCGGCGCGGGTGTGGTGCTGGACTCGCGGTTGTTCTCGGGAGCCGCCGGAATCGGCGGCGAGATCGGGCACTGCCGCGTGGAGGACAACGGTCGGCAGTGCGCCTGCGGCAACTCGGGATGCCTGGAGAGCGTGGCCTCACGACCCGCGATTCTGCGGTCGGTGCGTGAGGCCGCCGAGGCCGGAACCCCGACCGCGCTCGCGCCCGACTGCGACATCGACGCCGTGCTCGACGCCGCCGAGAGCGGCGACGCCGGGGCGGTGGCAGCGCTGCGGCGTGCGGGCACCGCGCTGGGGCACGGGATCGCCTACCTCCGCAACGTGCTCAACCCGGATCTGGTCGTCATCGGAGGTGCGGTGACCGGGGCGGGCGAGGTGCTGCGGTATCCGATGGAGCAGGCGGTACGGTGCTCCTCGCTACCGCACTCCGCCTGCCGCCTGGTGACGAGCTCGCTGCGCGATGCCGAGCTCGACGGCGCCGTACTGTTGGCACACGAACAGCTCGCTCTCTGATCGGCGCCCGGAACATTGACGTGCTCCCCGACCTGGAGGGCGGGGATTCCGGCGCGGCTATGCCGCGTGCGGAGCGGCGGCCCCTCGCGGGGTTCCGCTGCTTCCTGTTTCGTCCCCGTCTGCCCCGGTGTGGGGTCTTACGTCGGGTCCACAGTCGTTTTGCCTCTCCGCCCGTCCAGCGGCGAGGATGTTGCGTGCTGCGTTGGTGTCGCGGTCGTGCACCGCCCCACACGGGCACTCCCACGTGCGCACGTCGAGCGACTTCGGGCCGTCGATGCGTCCGCACGAGCTACAGGTTCGCGAGGTGGGTAGCCACCGGTCGATGACGACCAGCTCGCGTCCGTACCGCGCGGCCTTTTCCGACAGGAGACGCCGGAACGTGCCCCAACTGGCGTCGTGCACGGACTTCGCCAGCCGGGTGCGGGCCAGGCCGGAGACGGCGAGGTCTTCCAGCACGATCGTTTGATTCTCACGAACGATGCTGGTCGTGGCCTTGTGTAGCCAGTCGGACCGAGTGTCGGTGACTTTGGTGTGTTGCCGGGCCAGACGACGCCTGGCTTTGGCGCGGTTGTTGCTGCCCCGCTGCTTGCGGCTGAGTTCCCGCTGTGCCCGTTTGAGTTTGCGTTCGGCGCGGCGCAGGAAGCGCGGGTTGTCGAGCACTCGGCCGTGCTGGTCGACGGCGAACGCGGACAGGCCCAGGTCCAGGCCGAGTTCTACGTCCTGGCCTGCTTCGTCGACGGCAGCCGGCAGGGTTTCGTCGCCGACCTCGACCACGAACGACGCGAAATACCGCTCGTCGGCGGTCTTGACCACGGTGACCGACGACGGCGCCGAGGGCAGGTCCCGCGACCAGGCGACTTTCACGTCCCCGATGCGGGCCAGACGCAGTTTCCCGTTCGGTCGGATCGAGAACCCGCCGGTGTGCAGCCGGATGGCCTGCCGGTTGTCCTTGCGGGACTTGAAACGGGGCGCGCCCACCCGACGACCGGCGCGTTTGCCTTTGAGCGAGTCGAAGAAGTTCCGGTAGGCGGTGTCGCAGTCGCGGATGGCCTGTTGCAGCACGATGTTCGAGCACTGGCCAAGCCAGCCACGCTCCTCGCTGTGCTTGGCGTCGGTGATCAGCCGCTTCTGCAGCACGGTTCCGGTCGGGAACTTCTCCCCCGCCGCGTGGGCATCCTGCCGAGCACGCACGGCGTCGTTATAGACCACACGGGCGTTACCGAACGCCTGTGCGAGTGCTTGGCGCTGGTCGTCGCTGGGATAAATCCGGTAGCGGTACCGCAGCTGCATGAGCTGATCACCTCCCTTCACACGATCACTGTATCATGTTGGTCTATGGCAAACACCGAGGACTATCGCACTGGCAGACACTGCGTTTTCGGAATGCACGTTCACTTGGTCTTCGTGACGAAGTACCGCAGGAACGTGCTCACCAACCAACACCACGACTTCCTGCGCGAGGTATTCGCGAAGGTGTGCGCCGACTTCGGTGCCGAGCTGTCCGAATGTAACGGGGAAGACGACCACGTACACCTCCTCGTGGAATACCCACCACAGATAGCGGTATCGAAGCTGGTGAACAGTCTGAAAGGCGTGGCCTCGCGACGACTGAAGCAGCACTTCCCGATGCGGACCTACCGGGGGCATTTGTGGTCGCCGTCGTACTTCGCAGCCTCCTGCGGCGGAGCGCCGCTGAGCATCATCCAGCAGTACGTGGAAAACCAACGACGTCCTGCGTAGCGTGCCCGACCACGAACACTCCGGATCGGCTTACTCCGGCCCGAAGGCCGGAGCTCGCTCCGATCAACACCGGGTCAGATTCCACGGAGGTGTGAAGTGTCGTTGACCAACCGGACCGAGGCGTTCCCGTCGGGGTAGAACTCGGCCACCGACAACGATGCCAGATCGAGGTGGAGCCGGTAGAACAGTTCCGGGCCGACCCCCAGCGCCATGCGTAACAACGCCTTGATGGGGGTGACGTGAGTGACGAGCACGATCGTTCGTCCCGCGTAATCCCGCAGCAGCCGGTTCCGCACCTCGTCGATCCGCTCGAAGACCGCGTTCATGCTCTCGCCGTCCGGTGGTGTCACCGCGGGATCACCGAGCCAGCTGCGATGCAGCTCGGGATACCGCTGTGCCGCCTCCGTGAAGGTCAGTCCCTCCCAGGCACCGAAGTCGGTCTCCACCAACCCCTCGTGCGGCACCAGCTGTCCGCCGATGGCCGTGGCCACCGCCTCGGCGGTACCGCGAGCCCGCCTCAGCGGCGAGGAAAGTACCGGGACCGCTCCCTCCTCGGGAACGAGTTCGTCCATCGTCAGCAGTCGCCCGGCAGCGGCCCGCGCCTGTCGCCTCCCAAGCTCGGTGAGCGGCACGTCCCCGCGCCCGGAATAGCGCTTGTCCACCGACATGGGGGACTGCCCGTGCCGCAGCAGCAACAACCGTGTCGGAGCTCCCACGGCACCGCTCCAGCTGGCGACCCCACTCGGTGCGGAATCGGTCCCGGCCGTTCCAGTCACCGCGGCCGTTCCGGTCACCGTGGCCGGCTCGGTCGGTTCGGCCGGCGCCGCCGCCCCGGTGGGCACCGTCGATCCGGCTTCGGCCACCGAGTCCGCGCCGTCACCCTGCCGATCCATGGCCTCGTTGGCGAGCCGGTCGGCGTGCTTGTTGCGCTCCCGTGGAATCCACTCGAACCGCGCGGAGGTGAACCGGGACACGAGGCGCCGGGCCTCGGCGGCCAACGGTTGCAACGCCGGGTTCTTGACCCGCCACCTGCCCGACATCTGCTCGACGACGAGTTTGGAGTCCAGCCTGATCTCGGCCTCCGCCGCACCGAGCTCCAGGGCCGCGTTCAGCCCGGCGATCATGCCGCGGTACTCGGCGACGTTGTTGGTCGTCTCCCCCAGCCCGTCGGAACATTCGGCCAACACACGTCCGTCCGCGGCGTCGCGAACCACCGCTCCGTAGCCCGCCGCGCCCGGATTACCGCGCGACCCGCCATCGGCCTCGACGATCACCCGTGTGCTCACTGACCCGACTCCTTGGTACGCACCATGATCGCGCCGCACTCCTCACAGCGCACCACGTCGTCCGCCGCGGCCTCCCGCACCGAGGCGAGCGCCGCCCGGTCCAGTTCGAGACGGCAGGCACCGCACCTGTTCCCCTGCAGATATCCGGCACCCGAACCACGCTGCTGCCTGATCCGTTCGTAGAGGTCCAGAAGCTGCTGCGGTATGTCCGCGACCAGTGACTCCCGTTCGGCCAGTCGCTTGGCCTCGTCACTTTCCAGGTCGGCCAACGCCTCGTCACGAGCGTGCCGCGCGTCCTCCAGCTCGGACTCCGCGGTGTTGACCTCCTGCTGGGCGTGCGAAACGTCGGCCTCCTGGGCCTCGCGGCGCTCCATGACCTCCAGCATGTCGTCCTCCAGCGCGGCCTCGCGCCTGCTGAGGGTGCTCATCTCGTGCTGCAGGTCCTCCAACTGCTTGGAGGAGCCGGTGGAATCCATCATCTGGCGGTCGCGCTGTTGCCTCGACCGCACCTGATCGACCTCGTTCTCCAGCCGCTCGACCTCGCTGCGCAGATCGTCGAGTGTGGTCCGCGCTGCCACCAACGCGTCCTGCTTGGTCCGCACCTCGCGCTCGGCGGCGCCGATCCGTTCCAGCTCCGGAAGCGACCGCCTGCGGTGGTTGATGCGGTTGAGCTCGGCATCGACGTTGGCGACTTCGAGCAACCTGCGTTGTGCGGCGGGATCGGCTTTCACTCGGGCTTCCTCCCAGTATCGGTGTCCGTGGCGTGCGCGTGCACCGTCCATGGATCGGTGCGGCACGCGGAGACGAGGACTTCGACAGTATCGGGCAACGCCGCGCCGAGGACATCGGCTGCCTGCTCGCACCAGGGCCACTCACTGGCCCAGTGCGCGACGTCGACGAGGTTGGGAACACGCGTGTCCGGCACATCGGCACGCGAGAGGTGCTCGGCCGCCGGGTGGTGCCGCAGATCCGCGGTGACGTAGGCGTCCACTCCGGCCTCGACGGCGGCATCCAGATTCGAGTCACCGGAACCGCCGCACACGGCGACCCGTCGCACGGTACGGCGCGGATCACCCGCCCCGCGCACCCCCCACGAGGTCACGGGCAACGCGTCGGCGACCCGGTGCACGAATCGTTCGAACGGTTCGGGCTCGGGCAGGGTTCCCAACCTGCCCAGCCCGGTTTCGGCCCCCTCCCGGTGCGGACTGAGCGGACCGGTGACGGTCAGTCCGAGCCGCGCGGCGAGCGCATCGGAAACGCCGGGGCTGGCCGTGTCGGCGTTGGTGTGGGCGCAGTACAGCCCGATCCCGGCACGGATCAGCCGGTGTAGCAGGTGGCCCTTGGGATCGTCGGCAGGAAGGGCGTGCACCCCGCGCAGCAGCAGCGGATGGTGCGAGACGAGCAGCTGGGCGCCCTGCTCGACGGCGGCGTCGACGGTCTCCTCGACCGGATCGACGCAGCACAGCACACGATCCACGGTCGCATCGGGATCGCCGCAGACCAACCCCACCGCATCCCACGACTCGGCGTAACTCGGCGGGTAGGCGGCTTCGAGTACGTCGAGCACATCCCTGATCCGTGTGGTCATCGAGTCGCTTCCCGTGTCGTGGATCGATTTTCGGTAACGGTGGCAACCGGCTCCTCGTCGGTGTGTTCCCACTCCGGCGAGGCCGGTGGCACGACGACTTCCCGCAACGCGGAGACCAGTCGGGCGTTCTCCGCGTCACCACGCACGGCCACCCGGATGTGGTCCTCGTCGAGTCCGGGGAAGGTGTCGGCCCGGCGTACCGCGATGCCGTGTTGTCGCAGCCCCGCGCGTACCGAGGGACCGTTCGGCACCCGCAACAGCAGGAATGGGGCCGCTGCCGGCAGGGCGACGTGGATTCCCGGGATGTCGGCGAGCTCGGCCGCCAGTTCGTCACGGCACCGGGCGAGCAGCTCCGCCGCGCGTCGCGACTCGGCGACGGCCTCGGGTTCACAGCACGCCAGCAGGGCTTCCAACCCGAGCGTGCTCACCGGCCAGTGCGGGCGGCGGTGCGTCAACCGCCGCAGCAGTTCCGGCTCTCCCAGCGCGTATCCGACCCGCAGCCCGGGCAGTCCCCACATCTTGGTCAGCGAACGCAGCACGAGCAGTCCGGGGATCCGTTCGGCGGCCAACGATTCCGGCTCGTCGACCACCGCGTCGGCGAAGGCCTCGTCCACGACCAGGACCCGTCCGGGACGAGCCAGCGAGCGCAGGGTCTCGGCGGGGTGCAGCACCGAGGTCGGATTCGTGGGGTTGCCCAGCACCACCAGGTCGGCCCGCTCGGGTACGGCCTCCGGCCGGAGTCGGTATCCGTCGGCCGGGTCGAGCGGCACGCGGGTGACGTCGACGCCACCGTCGCGCAGCGCCAGTTCGGGCTCGGTGAACGAGGGATGCACCACAGCGGCCAGCTCCGGTCGCAGGGTTGGCAACAACGCGAATCCCTCCGCCGCCCCGGCCAGGGGCAGCACTTCCTCGGGAGAACGGTCGTGCCGTCGAGCCACCGCGCACCGGGCCGCGAGGTCGTCCTCGGCGGACGGATAACCGCCCAGCCTGTCCAACGCGGCGATCAGCCGGTCGCGCAACCACTCCGGGGGTTGTCGCAGCCGGACGTTGACCGCGAAGTCGAGCAGCTCGCCAGCGGCGTCCACATCTCCGTGATGGCGCAGCATCTCCCTGTCGTCCCGGCGAGTCATCCCCGGCAGTCTAGCTACCGCGCGGCTCGGGCCGGACAGCGCCGGTGGTGCCGCCGGAACCACCGGACGCCGGGACTCGGGGGGGGGCGTCGGAAAGCGTCACGAGGAAGAACCCGACGCCCGGGCGATGCCGTTCGACGGGACACTGGGGATGTGACATTCGATTCCACCACCAAGGCCTTCCACGTTTCGTTCGTCTGCACCGGCAACATCTGTCGCTCCCCCATGGCAGCGCTGGTGTTCGGCGAGCATCTGAGACGTGCCGGACTCTCCGACCGGGTCGAGGTGTCCAGCGCGGGCACCGGCCCCTGGCACGTCGGGGAGTCGGCCGATCCGCGCACCAACGCGGTGCTGGCGGACCACGGCTACCCCACCGAGCACACCGCCGCGCAGCTCGACGAGCACCACCTCGGCGCGGACCTGCTGCTGGCCATGGACGCGGGGCACCTGCGCGTGCTCCGGGACGAGGTTCAGGACCACGAGCGGGTCAGGCTGCTGCGCTCGTTCGACCCGAAGTCCGACGAGTGGGCGGAGGTGCCGGACCCCTACTTCGGTGGCGAGCGCGGTTTCGACGGGGTGATGGAGATGATCGAGGCCGCTGTCCCCGGACTGCTCGACCGGGTCAGGACCGGACTGGGTCTGCCCGGTTCGGGAGAGCGGGGTTCCGCCTCCTCGGCCGAGACGACGTCCCCCTCCGAGACGGCGTCGTGAGCACTCGTCGCAGCGGTCGACAGCGAAAACGACCGGAGCTGACCGGAAATCACGACCCGACAACCCGATCGAGGGAGATGTCATGAGCCATCCGGGGTTGGCCGAGGCAGTCGCGGAACTGACGGGTGCCGAAGCGGCGGAGCCTCGTCGTCTCGGCGGTGGTGACGCCTCGGCTGCCTACGAGGTCCGACTCGACGACGGACGCAGCGTGTTCGCCAAGGCAGCCCCGCTGAACATGCCGCACGCCCTGCGTGCGGAGGCGGCCTCGCTGCGGTGGCTGGCAGAGGCGGGCGCGGCCCGGGTGCCCGAGGTCTTCGGCGAGGACGAGCAGTGGCTGATCACCGAGCACGTGGCCGAGGGCTCCCCCACGGCCGAGGCGGCGGCGGAGTTCGGGCGCGCACTCGCGCGAACGCACGCCGCCGGGGCCACCGCGCACGGCTGCCCACCTCCGGGAGGCCCGCGCGACGCGTGGATCGGGCTGGCCCCGATGCGCAACGAACCCGTGGCGGACTGGCCGACCTTCTACGGCACACTGCGCGTGGAGCCCTACGTGCGGCGGTTGGTGGACGCGGGCACGCTGCACCGCTCGGAGGCGGAGCCGATAACCGAACTCTGCGAACGACTCGGTGAACTTCCCGGTGCCGACGAGGCGCCCGCCAGGCTGCACGGTGACCTGTGGAGCGGCAACGTGCACTGGGGACGAGGCCCGGAGGACACGACTCACGTGTGGTTGATCGACCCGGCCGCGCACGGCGGGCACCGCGAGACCGACCTGGCGATGCTGCGGTTGTTCGGCTGTCCCCGGTTGGATCAGGTGCTGGCCGCCTACGAGGCGGAGACACCACTGGCGCCGGGCTGGCACGAGCGGGTGGGGATACACCAGCTGTTCCCGCTGCTGGTGCACGGCGTGTTGTTCGGCCGCGGCTTCGCCAGACAGGCACACTCGGTCGCGCGGGAGGCGCTGCGCTCGTTCTGAGCGGGGAGACGGGGCCCACTACCGGGTGGACCCGTGCGGCGCACCGGCCATCGCCCGGCCTACCGTGGACCCGTGCGTTTCGGGTTTCTACTGCGCCCCGGCTGGCTCGCGTTGCTCCTGCTGGTGGCTGTTTTTTCCACGCTCTGCTTCACGGTGCTGGCACCGTGGCAGTTCAGCAGGCACAACGAGACGCAGGCGCGCAACGACGCGATCCGGGCGTCGATGCGGGCGGAGCCCAAGCCGTTGCGTGATGTGCTGCCCCGTGAGGAGGCGCCGAGCTCCTCGACCGAGTGGAAGCGGGTGACGTTCACCGGTCACTACCTTTCCCGGGGCGAGACGCTGGCCTGGCAGCGCACCGTACTCGGCGAACCCGCTTTCGAGGTGCTGACCCCGTTCCGGCTGGAGAACGGTGGGACGGTGCTGGTGGATCGCGGATTCATCCGCCCGGTGGAGTCGACCAGGGCACCGGAGTACGCGGCCCCTCCGGAGGGAACGGTGCGGTTGACGGCGCGGATCCGCGCGAACGAGTACGACGCCGAGCAGCGGTCGACGTTCCGCCACGACGACCACCGGTGGACGTACGCGATCAACGCGAACACGGTGGAGCGCGGCGTCGACATCCCGATGCGCTCCGGTTACTTCACGCTGGTATCCGAGCAGCCCGGTGTGCTGCAGGCGGTGCCACTGCCGAGGCTGGAGTCCGGGCCCTACCTCTCGTACGCGATGCAGTGGATCATCTTCGGAGTCATGGCGCCGCTGGCGCTGGGGTATCTGGTTTACAGCGAAGCGCGTTCACCCCGCACCCCGAACGGCCGGACCTCGACCGGAGGAACGCCGGACGCGGGTAGCCCCGGGACCGGCGGGCGGAAGCGGAAACCCCGCATGTCGGTCGCCGAGCTGATCGCGGCGGAGGAACGCCGGGAGCAGGAGAACCGTGAGCAGCGGAACTCGGCGGGTACCTGACCGGCGAGCCCTTCGCGGAACGGCTCACCTCCGTCTGCCGACGACCAGCGCCGTCACCGCGGCCAGCGCACCCCCGACGGTGCCGATCAGCCTGGACAGCTCGACACTCCGCGTGACGTCGCCACCGTCGGCGGTACGCCCCTCCCCCAGCACGGGGCGGGTCTCGGCGGCGTGCTCGTAGTCGATCCGGCCTCCCAGCCTGATGCGCAGCGCACCGGCGAACGCCGCCTCGACCTGGCCCGCGTTGGGACTGGGGTGCGCCGAGGCGTCCCGTCGCCTGATCCGTCCGCTCTCGCGTGCCGAGCCACCGACCACCGGTGCGCACACCACGGTCAGCATCGCGGTGGTGCGTGCCGGGAGCAGGTTCAGCAGATCGTCCAGCCGCGCCGCGCCCCAGCCGAACGCGCGGTACCTGCTGCTCCGGTTCCCGATCATGGCGTCGAGCGTGTTGGCCGCCCGGTAACCGACGAGACCGGGAACTCCCGCGAGGGCTCCCCAGAACAGGGGGGCGATGACCGCGTCCGAGGTGTTCTCCGCCACCGATTCGACCGTGGCACGCGCCAGTCCCTGGTTGTCGAGGTCATCGGCGCGACGACCGCACAGTCCGCGCAGCCTGGAACGCGCCGCCGCCAACTCACCGGAGTCGAGATGAGCGGCCATCGCACTGCCCTCCCGCGCCAGGGAGGCGCCGCCGAGCACGCTCCAGGTGGTCAGGGCGGTCAACGTCGCTTCGGCGACCGGCGAACGCCGGACCATCCGCTGGGAAATCACACCGAGTCCCACGGTCGCGCCGACCAACCCGGCGGTGTGCAGCACGCCGGCCGAACGGCTGTCGCGGTAGGTGACCGACTCGGCCCGTTGGGCGGTCCTGCCGAACGCCGCCACCGGATGTCCGCGTTTCGGATCCCCCAGAACCGCGTCAGCGGCTACGCCGAGTAGTAAACCGACCGCCCGCCCCGAGCTCACGGCAATTCCTCCTCGCAAGGTCGACCACGTCCGTGGCGCACGCTACCTTTCCGTGACGACGCGAGGCACACCGAGGCCACGAGTAACGGAGTGTTTTCGGTGGCGTCCGCGACCAGGGTTATCGTGGCTGACCGTGACCGCCGATCACGAAGCCGTCGAGCCGCGCTCCGGGGCGATACCGAACGCCGTGCCGCCCCGCGGTGCCCCGGTCGCACGTCCACCGGGACCGGAGCGGATCACCGGGACCGGAGCGGACGGCGCGGACCTCGCGAGAACCGCCTCCCCGAACAGCGGGACAGCCGCCGCGGGCGACGAGGTCTCGGACAGCCCGACCGCCGAACGGGACCTTCCGGCGGGCGCGGAGGTCGAGTCCGGTGAACGACGCCTGCTGCTCTACCGTCATCTGCAGGTGAGCGGTCACCGCACCTACCTGACGATCATGCGGCTGTTCACCTCCACGCTGCTCGCGGACCTCTCCGCGGCGGAGGTCGCGGGAACGCTGGCGGTGGCCGAGCGCGAGGGCAGGATCGCCGAGGGCGAGTCCGAGCTGTCGACCGTGGTCGAACGGCTGCGCAAGCTCCGCGAGTGGGGCAACCTGACCCACGGCAGACGCGAGACGACCGCGTCCAGCATCGCGGAGTTCCAGCACGGCAGTGTCCGCTTCCAGGTGAGCAAGCTGGGTGTGCGGGTGCAGCGGGACGTGGACGCGCTGTTGCGGGTTCCCGAGGGCGCCCGGGAAGTCTCCAGGGAGTTGCTGCCTGCCATCGAACGCGGGCTGAGCGGGATCGTGGAGCTGCTTCCCGAGGAGACGAGCGCCGCAGCCCTGTCGGAGCAGACCAGGGAACGCATCTCGGAACAGGTCACCACGGTCTTCCTGCAGCACTCCGAGCTCGCCGACACCGTTCGCGATTTCTACGCCTACCTCGGTCAGGTGGTCACCAGGCATCACCTGAACGCGGGCGAGATATCCGGTTTCCGGAATCTGCTGGTGGAGTACATCCAGTCGGTGGTCGAGGACGTGATCCGCCACACCGAGCCGATCGCGGCGTCGTTGAGCGTGCTGGCGCGGCGTCGGGACCAACTGCTGGCGGCGCTGGGCCCCGTGGAGGACCTCGGTGACGAGGTGGAGCGGGCACGCGGCAGGACCGGGGCCGACTGGCAGGAACTCACCGACTGGTTCCTGGACTCGCCGGGCAGGCCGAGCCAGGTCTCGGCCCTGCGCGAGGCCACCGCACGCGCGATCGGCTCGTTGCTGGCCAGCGTCAAGCACGCCACCTCGGGCGGTGGGCCGGTACCGGGGCGTCGGAGCGATCTGCTCCACCTGGCGCGTTGGTTCGACGACTCGGACCAGGCCGGGGCGCATCGGCTCTACGCCGCCGCTTTCGGGCTGTACTCCTCCCGGTGTTTTCAGCCCGCCCCGCCGCACGACGGGGACGAGCACGCCACCAGTTGGCTGGCGGGAAACCGCGTCGAGATCCCGGTCAACGTCCGCAACCGCGCCGATCGGAGCGGCAGCGGCGGCACCTCGCGGGTACTGCACGACCCAATGACCGAGCGGCAACTGCTGGACGAACGCCGCGCCGAGCAGCAGCGACGTGCCGCTGCCGTGGCGGAGCTGGCCGCCGCGTCGGAGAACCCGGCGGGGAGCAGATTCTCCGCCGACGCGCTGGAAGTGCTGTGCGAACTGCTGACGCTGGCGATGGCCGATCGGGAGGATCCGGCCGAAACCCGCACGGCGCTGGAACCGGTTCACCGACTGCGGCTGCGGATCCGACACAGCCCGGAGGGACCGACCACGATCTCCAGCGTGCGCGGCGAGCTGACCCTGCGGGACACGGCGGTGGAGCTGGACGTCTCCGAGATGTCCGGGAGGTTCACCACGACCGGCGCCGCGAACCACGAGAACGTCACCGACGGAGCGATCCGATGAGAACACGGGAGACCTCGGTTCCGGGGTTCGACCGACTCGGCGATATAGACGCGGCCAACGTGGTGCGCTGTGCCAGGACGCTGCTGCGCCGCCCGTTACTGCACGCGGCGAGCCAGGACGGCGACCTGCTGGGCATGATCTACCGCCACCGCGAGGTGCTGCGGGAGCTGTTCGCCACGCTGCTCGGCTACCGGCTGGTGATCCGCAGGCGGTACGCGCGGTTGTACAAGTCCGGCCCCGGCCGGGACGCCACCAGGGCGGTTCCCACCCTCACCCCGCGTGGCTACGCCTACGTGGCGCTGACGCTGGCCGCTCTGACCGGGTGCGGAAAGCAGGTACTGCTGTCACGGCTGATCGACGACGTTCGTGGAGCCGCCGTGGAAGCGGGGATCACGATCGACGACGAGCCCGGTGAACGCAGGGCGCTGGCCACCGCACTGCGCCATCTGGTCGTCCTCGGAGTGCTCACCGAGACCGAGGGCACGGTCGGCCCGCTCGCCGGCGACGCCACGGCGGAAGCACTGATCACCGTCGACACCGATCTGCTCGGTCAACTCGTGACCGGACCGCTGTCGGAGGCCGACGGGCCGCAACGGCTGGTGGAACTGGCGTCGGGCGATGCGGGCGTGCACGCGGCCACTGTGGAACAGGCCGTGCGGCGCAGGCTGGTGGAGGATCCGGTGGTGCACTACCGGGACCTCCCGGAGTCGCAGGCGAACTGGTTGCGCAGGCACCGTGCCGGTGAGACCCGGCTGCTGGAGCGGTACTTCGGCATCGTCGCCGAGTCACGTTCGGAGGGCATCGCCACGACCGACCCGCAGGACTACCTCAACGACACCTCGTTCCCCGGTAGCTCGACGGTGGCGCGCGTGGCCCAGCTCGCGATTCCGCGGCTGCTGGACGGCTCGACGGCCAGGGAGGGCGACCACCGGCACCCGGTGACGCGGGAGGATTTCGGCAGGGTCTGCGAGGAGCTGCTGGAGAGGTATCCGGCCGCCTGGTCCCGCCGGGCGATCGAAGACCCGGAATCGCTGGTCACGATGGTGGTGGACCTGCTGCGGCGGGTGGGCGTGCTGATCCCGCACGAATCCGGGGATCCGGAGTGGTGGCTGCTCAGCCCCAGCGCGCACCGCTGGCTACCGATCCCCGACGGTGAACCGGCTCCGGCGGAGCGGGAAACCGAACCCCCCGCCGAAACAGCGGTGCCCGACCTAGCGTTGTTCGACTATCCGGAAGGAGAACCCGCCCGGTGAGCACGGAAGCGGTGACGCAGCCCGACGGTGCGGCAGCACAGCACCTTTCGACCGCTTCCGGCGGAGAACCCCCCGGAGGGGAGGGGATCGGCAGCCGGTGGCGCCTGCGGCGGGGCGGCGTGGTCAACATCTGGCAGTACGCCAACCAGACGTTCGACCTCAGCGGTGGACGCGCGATCTTCCAGGGGACCAACGGCTCCGGGAAGTCCCGGACCCTGGAGTTGCTGCTGCCGCTGTGCCTGGACGGTGATCTGCGGCAGATCGGGTCCAAGGGATTCGACACGGTCAGCATGAAGCGGCTGATGCTCGACGAGCGCGAGAGCGGTGGCAACCGGCTCGGCTACGCCTGGGTGGAACTGTCCAGGATCTCGCACGACGGCTCCGAACGGTTTCTGACCTGTGGGATCGGCGTGAAGGCCACCGCGACCTCGAACCAGATCAGCGATTCGTGGCGGTTCGTCACCGAACGCCGGGTCGAGCACGACCTGCGGCTGATCGGTCCGGGAGAGGTGCCGCTGAGCCAGCCCCAGCTGCGCGAGGAGCTGGGCGCGGAGTGCCTGCACGACGAGCAGTCCTTCCGGGCCAGAATCGCGGGCACGGTTTACGGCATCACCCCGGAGCGCTACGGCGACCTACTGCACCTGCAACGCACGCTGCGCAACCCCGACGTCGGACTGCGGGTGCAGGAGGGACAGCTCGAACAGATCCTGTCCGACGCGCTGCCGCCGCTGGACTCGACGCTGATACAGCGGCTGGCGACCTCGTTCGAGGACCTGGAGTCCATCCGCGAGAACATCCTGCGGCTGACCACGGCCGACAGCGCGCTGAGCTCGTTCCTGACCACCTATGCGGACTACGCGCTGACAGTGCTGCGCACACGTGCGAAGGCGTCCCGCGAGGCGGCCAGGCAGCACGACTCGTTGCACACCACGATCGACGAGCTGGCCGAGCGGTACCGATCCGAACTGGACAAACGTTCCGCGAGCGAGGAACGGGTCGGCGAGCTGGAGCGGCGTGACCGCGAGCTGGACTCCTCGCTGGGGGCGCTGCGACAGAGCCCGGCCTACACCGAGCTGCAGAACCTGCACGACCGCAGGGCACTGGTGGACAACGAGCGCTCCGCGGCGGAGGGCGCGCTGCGCACTGCCGAACGGCACCGTGACCAGGAACAGCGCTCGGTCTCCACGGTGCTGGGCATGCTGGAACGACTGAGCTCGGACATCGACGCGGCCGAACAGCACCGCCAACAGGCCGATGCCGGGCTCAGGGCGTCGGGACTGGACGGTTCGCTGGCACCGGCGATACCGACGATGCCTCCCACCGAGGCCACGGTCCGCTGGGAGGTCGTGCGCGGCACGGCCGACAGCGGTTCCGAATGGCTCGACGTGGCACGGCACATCCCCCCACAACCCGACACCGAGGAACTCGCCTCGCGGCTGCGTGAGGTCGACGAGCACGCCGCCGGGGCGGTCGAGGCCGCGCGGGAACGCGGTGCGTTGACCCTGGCACTGCGGCAGCAGGCCGAGGAGGCGGATCGGCAGCGGGCCGAGGTCTCCGACGCCGAACGGCAGGCCGAAGCGGCGAAGGTGACCGCCACGGAAGCCGCAGCACGGCGCAACCAGGTACGGCAGGACCTGTACGACACCGCCGTGGCATGGCTGGACCGGGTTCGACGCTGGTGGCACGACGGCGCGCTGGCGAGCGAGGCAGCGGGAACACCCCCGCCCCCGGAATCACCGACCCCGGAACAGCTGACAGCCGACCGCTTCGCGGCGCGCGGCGGTCGGGAGCGGATGCGCGAGTGGGCGCAGCCGGTGCTGCATCGCGTGCGGATGCGCGTCACCGAGCTGGACCGGAAGCTGGCGGAGACCCGTTCGGCGGTGTCGGAACGCGACACCGAACTCGCGGAACTGCGTTCCGGCGGCGAGCGGGTACCGGCCTCGCCCTCCTGGGCCACCGCGGAACGGGACCCGGGCTCTGGCGAGGCGTTCTACCGACTGGTGGACTTCGCGGAATCGCTTTCCGAGTCCGAACGCGCCGCGCTGGAAGGTGCGCTGGAGGCCTGCGGACTGCTCAACGCGTGGGTGACGACCGACGGCACCGCCACCGACGTCGCCACCTCCGACGTGGTGGCGACCCCGGGCGAGCGGCTCACCGGGAGCTCCCTGTCCGAACTGCTGGTGCCCGCCGCCGAACCGGACTGCCCCGTCCCCGAGGCGCGGATCGAGGCGTTGCTGTGTTCGGTCGCCGTGGACGACACGGCGGAAACGGCGGTGCTCGCCGACGGCCGCTGGCGCAGCGGCGTGCTCTCCGGCGCGTGGCGCAAGGAGATGGCCGAGTACGTGGGCGCTGGGGCTCGCGGTGCCGCTCGGCAGCAGCGCATCACCGAGCTGGAGGCCGAGCTGACGGAACTTCGGGCGGAGCTCGGTGAGCTGGAGCGGCAGCGGGCCGACACGGGACGACGTGCCGAGTCGCTGGAGCGCGAGCTGGAGTCCTACCCGGACGACGACGAACTGTTCAGCGCGCACGCGAGGCTGAGCAGCGCCGTCGACGACGCGGACGAGGCACAGCGCACCGCGAACCGGTTGCGGCAGGCCCACGAACAGGCGGAGGCGCGCTGGCAGGCGATGCGTTCCGAGCTGTCCCGCGCGGCGGGCGGAGCGGGGTTGAAACCGGAGACCGAAGCGCTGCAGGAGGCCAACCGGTCCGCCACGGATGCCCGGCGGGCGTTGGAAACCCTGCGCGAGGCGATCGGATCCCGATGCCTCGGCACGTTGGAGCAGCTGGGCACCACGGTGCTGCACCACGACGCGACGGTGGCCGACCGGATGGCGGCGGAGTCGCTGGCCGAGCAACACTGCGCGAACCACGCCGAGCAGGCCGCCGCGCTGGCGGAGTTGACCGCCTCCGTCGACGACGAGGGCAGGCGGGTCGCCGAACAGGTCGCGGAGCTGACGCGGGAGCAGGAACAGCTCCGAGACCTGCTCCCCGAGGTCAGGGAGCGGGTCTCGGCCGCCCGGGAGGAGGCCGGGAAGCTCGACGAGAAGCTGACGGCGGCTCGTGCCCGGTTGTCCGAGCGCGAGTCGGAGAGCAGCGAAGCGGCGAGCGCGCTGCGTCGGGCGATGGAACTACCGGGGCTGTGGGCAGCGGCCGTGGCCGCCACCGAGGGGGAACTGCCCGAAGAACCCGGTGGGGTCGAGGAGTCGGTGACCGCGCTGCTGTCCACCGCGGTGGCCCGGTCCTCACCGGGTAGCACGGCGGCCAAGGCGGTGCACGACAAACTGCACCCGCTGAAGCAGTCGCTGAGCGGTCACTTCGACGTCACCACGGCCGAGGAGGACGAGGTGCTGACCGTGACCGTGATCGGCGAGGAGGGTCCGCTGCCCGTCGCCGAGGCGGCCCTGCGGATAAACCGGCGGTTGGCCGAGCAGCGCGAGTACCTCAACGAACAGTACCGGTCGATCTTCGCCGACTACCTCATCCGCGATCTCGCGGAACGGCTGCGCGACCAGATCGCGGTGGCTCGGGATCTGTGCGACCGGATGAATCGGGTGCTGGAGGGGGCACGCTCCAGCCAGGGGGTACACGTGCAGCTGGACTGGCAGCCCGCCACCGCGCTGAGCGAGGACATGCGGCAGGCCATCGAGGTGGTCCGGAAACCGTTCGCGGAACGCGGGGAGCAGGAGGACGCCCTGCTGCGACGGGTCTTCACCGATCTGATCGAGTCACAGCGGGAGAGCGTTTCCGGCGGTTACGGTGAGATCCTGTCCAAGGCGCTGGACTACCGGGACTGGTACGAGTTCACGGTGCGGGTCCGCGACTCCGGTCCCGACGACCAGCGGCGGGTGCGGCGACTGCGGCAGTTGTCCTCGGGGGAGACCCGGCTGGTGTCCTACGTGACCCTGTTCGCGGCGGCCGCTTCGTTCTACGACGCCATCGAGTCCGCGGCCCAGCAGCACGACCCGTTGCGGCTCGTACTGCTGGACGAGGCGTTCGAACGCCTGGACGACCCGACGGTGGCACGTATGCTGGGGTTGCTGGTGGATCTGGACATGGACTGGATGATCACCTGGCCGAGCGGTTGGGGAGTTTCCCCCAAGATCCCGAAGATGCACATCTACGACGTGCTGCGACCGCGCAGCGGGCACGGAATCGCCTGCACCCACACCGTGTGGAACGGTCGCGGTCTGGAGCGGACGGAACATTGAACGATCCCGAGAGCATTCGTGCCGTCTGGGACCTGCCGGAGCTGCGGGGCCTCTGGGAACGCGCCAGGCAGGCGCTGGAGGCCGCCGACCGCCCCCCGACGTTCCGGCTGGAGCTGCCGGACGAACGGACCCGCCAGAAGGTGGGCGAGGTCTACGGCCGCCCCATGTGGGGGCAGGGAACCAGGATCAATGTGTCCAAGCTGGACGAATCGCTGCGTGCGGGCGCACACGGCGTCGATCTGGAACGGCTGCTGGAGATCCTGCACGAACGGCCGGTCACCCGGCAGGAGTCGGGTTCGCGACGCCGAGAGCATGAACAGGACCGGACCGTCGGGGTGCTGAACGCGGCGCTGGCCGAACACGGCCTGGCGGAACAGCCGTGGGCCGCGGCGTGGACCGACTGGGTAAGGCAGTACGGACGGGTGGCCGACTCGGACCTGGACGCGACCGCGGAACGGGCCGCCGCGGTACTGGCACGTCTCGTGCTGGACCCGGATCGACAGCCACGGGTCCGGTGGTCGCGCACCGAGCTGGCAGCGCGGTGCGCCGGGAACGAGTACGAGCTGGACAACGGAACCACGTTGAGCCGAGTGGTGCTGCGTGCCGCCTCGATGGCGCACGGCACGGACTCACCGGGCGGTGAACGCGAACGCCGGACCCTGTGGGAACGCTGCGGAGTCACACCGGACGGAATCTCGGCCACGGTGCCCTGCTGGGCGCTGCCACTTCCGGGAGAGGACGCGTGGTCGGGCACCGTGCGGGAACGCACCGAGCTGGGACTGCCGACGCACCTGACACTCCTCGATCTCCGGGCCGCCCCGGAACCCCTGGTCGAACCGGGCACGGTGATCGCGGTGTGCCAGCACACGCGGACGCTGGAAGCCGCCGTGACCGCCGGTGTCCGGCACCCGGTGGTGTGCCTCTCCGGACGTCCCGGAACCGTGGCGCTGGAACTGCTCGACCGGCTGCGGGCCGACGGAGCGATCCTGCGATTGCACTGCGACTTCGACTGGACGGGGCTCTCCGTCGCAGGGGCGCTGTACGAGCGGCCGGGATTCGTGCCGTGGCGGATGTCGGCGGCGGACTACCGCGAGACGGTGAACCGGGCCGCCGCCCGGCGCACCGACCTGCGGATCCTGGACGAGAACCCCACCGAGGCACCGTGGGACCCCGAGCTCGCCGAAGTCATGTCCAGCGCGGGGCGTGCCGTCGAGGAGGAGATAGTGCTCGACGATCTGCTGCACGACCTGCGGAACGGGCTCACCGGCCCGGTGGCCTGAGAGGCAGTGGCCTGAGAGGCAGTGGCCTGAGAGGCGGTGGCCCGGCGATTTCGCGAGAAATCGCCGCCGCGGGTGGCGACCACGACACCGGTTGCCACCACGCGACCAGCCGCGCTACACGGCCGGGCTCCACGGCCGGGGAGAGCTCAAGCGTCGAGCGTGAGTTCGGCGCGCAGCGGAAGCTCGGCGACGCTGCGTCCGGCGAGCACGGTGAAGGTGCCGGGTTCGAAACTCCAGCCGCCCGCGGCTGGATCCCAGTGCCGGAACGCGGTGGCCTCCAGTCGCACCGGGACGCTCGCCTCCTCACCGGGAGCCGCCTCGATCGTGGCGAATCCCGCCAACCACAGTGCGGGACGGTCCACAGCCGACTCGGTCCGCCGCAGGTACAGCTGCACGACCTCCTTGCCGTGCCGATCACCGGTGTTGCGCAACCGCACCCGGAACAGGGCGTCCTCTCCGGTACCGATCCGGTCCGGCCCCAGCAGCGCGGAGTACTCCCACTCGGTGTATCCCAGGCCGTGCCCGAAGGAGTACGCGGGCTGCCGCCCGGCTCGCTGCCACGCCCGGTAGCCGAGGTGCGGACCTTCGGTGTAGGCCAGCTTCCCGTGATCGGGTCGGGTCTCGAGCACGGGCACGTCGTCCTGGCGCAGCGGCCAACTGGTCGGCAGCCGACCACCCGGCTCGCTCTCACCCAGCAGGACGTCGGCCAGCGCGTTACCGCCCTCCTGCCCCGGGAACCAGCTCAGCAGCACGGCGGGGACCTCCTCGTGCCACTCCAGCTCGACCGGTGCGCCCGAGTTCACCACCACGACGGTGCGCGGGTTCACCCGGGCGACGGCGCGGACGAGTTCGCGCTGCCTGCCGGGCAGCGCGAGCGTGTCCCGGTCGAAGCCCTCACTCTCGGTACGCGCGGTGGTACCGACCACGACGACGGCGGCATCGGCCTCGGAAGCGGCCGACACTGCCTCGGAGAACTCCCGCTCCTCGTCCGGTCGCTCCGGGAGCAGTCCCAGCGTCACGGCGCTGAGCGGCGCACCGGACACCCGGTGAGTGGCGAGCACGTCGAACGGACGCTCCGGTTCGAGCTCCACCGGCACCGTGGCGTACGGCGGGGCGAGAACGCCCGCCGCCGGATCGTCAACTTCCGGTTCGAGCGTTCGCTCCAGCACCACCGAACCGTCGACCGACAGGGTGTGCTGCCCCATACCCGCCACGCCGAGCTCGTACTCGCCGCCCACTGCCGGGTGAACCCTGGCGATGACCTCGACCGTATCCGCTCCGTGCAGTTCCGAGCCGGTCCACATCAGCTGGGCGGTGCCACGGTGCTCGGTGCCGAGCAGCTCTCCCCGCGCGCCGCGGAAGCGTACCCGCACTCCGCGTTCCGAGGTCTCCGGATCGGTCAGCATCTCGGCCGGAACCGGTTCGAGTCCGTCCCGGACGGTCTCCCCTTCGCGATGGACCACCTCGGTCGTGGGTTCGAGCGCCGCGCGCAGTCCCTCCAGCGGTGAGACCGTGTACTCCGGCACCACGCTGGAACTGCCACCTCCCTGGATTCGGGCGGCCGAGGCGTTGTGGCCGAGTACGGCCACCCTGCCCAGCTCGGAACGCCGCAGCGGCAGCAACGGACCCTCGTCGCGCAGCAACACCATCGAGTCGGCGGCGACCTCACGAAGGATTCGACTCCGGTCCGACGCTGTCGGCGGATCACCGAGCGGGACCGGATCATCGAGTTGGGTTGGGTCGTCGAGTTGGTTCGGGTCGTCGAGCGCGCCGACGCGCGCGGCCAGCCGAATGATCCTGCGCACCTTCTCGTCGACGGTGGATTCGGCGATCCGCCCGGCACGGATGGCTTCGAGCAACGGCCCGCCCCAGACCTCGGAAGGTCCCGGCATGGCGAGATCGTTGCCAGCCGCTGCTGACTCCGTGCTGCGCACGGCGGTCCAGTCCGAGACCACCACCCCGTCGAATCCCCACTCCGCGCGCAGTGGATCGGTCAGCAACGGGTGTTCGGTCATGGTGTGGCCGTTCACCCCGTTGTAAGCGGACATGACCAGCCAGGCGCCCGCGGCGACCACGCGTTCGAACGGCGCCAGGTAGACCTCGCGCAGCGTGCGCTCGTCCACCCGGACATCGACGGTGTAGCGCTCGGTCTCGGAGTCGTTGGCGACGTAGTGCTTCGGGGCCGCGGCCGTACCGGCTTTCCGCAGGGCGGTGACATAGGCCTCGGCCATCCGCCCGGTCAACAGCGGATCCTCGGAGAAGCACTCGAAATGCCTGCCGCCGAGCGGACTGCGGTGCAGGTTGATCGTCGGGCCGAGCACCACGTGCACCCCCTTGCGGCTCGCCTCGGCGGCGAGGATCCCGGCAGCTCGGGCAACCGTCGACTCGTCCCAGGTCGCCGCGAGGGCCGTGGGTGAGGGCAGGCAGCTCGACGGATCACGCTCGTCCCAGAACTCACCGCGCACTCCGGAAGGCCCGTCGGATAGGAACACGCTTCGCAACCCGATCACGTGTTCGGCGGGGATGTGCCAGAAATCGGCACCGCTGATCAGTCGGACCTTGCGTTCGACGTCGAGGCGCCCCAGCAGTTCCTCGATGCGCTCGTCCGTGATGTGCGGTGGTCTCATGACGGACTCCTCCTCAGCGATTCCGGAATCGCTCTCGGCCGGGAAGGCGTGATCAACGGAGCCTACGGCATCGGTCGCGTGGGAACCGACAAACGGGACGAGCCCGCGAACGGCCCGTCGGTTCCCGACGGTGTCACGTTCCCAGCCGTGTCACGACTCCTGCCGTCGTCGGTAGCGCGCGGCGTCGAGATCCGCCGGCACGCGGCTGCTCCCGTGGCAACCACGACCCCCGCGCTGCCGCTCAGGTGCGGCGGCCTTGAGCGGACGGGAGCGAAGTGAACGGCGCTGGTGCTCACTCCTCGTCGTAGCGGCGATAGAAGTCCTTGAGCAGCTGGTGCGCCTTACGTGTGGGGGAACCGGTTATCTCCACGCTGTCCGCGCCCAGCCGCAGGATCACGCTCTCCTGGTTGTTGCGTCGCAACCAGGACTGCACCAACGCGACGATCTTCCGGACGCCGGAGCCGGACAGCAGACCGCGCACCACGAACTCGCGGGTGCCCACCCGCTCGTCGTGGATGTCGCCGAGGCCGGGATCGCGGTCACGCCGTTGCAGGGATTCGATCCGCAGCCCGAGCAGTTCGTGTTCCAACGAACAGGTGAGCCGGTCCAGCGCGGCACGGTCGGTCCCGGTCACCGGTACCAGTGTCAACTCGATCGAATCGGCGTGCTCGGTCATGAACTTCCAACCACGTTCGGGAGTGCGAGCTGCCGCGCGCCCGCCGGACTCGCGAACCGAGCGTACTGAAATCGATCACAGAACTGGCGCGACGCGCTCGAACATCATCCGTTCGGAGCACCTTGGGCACCCTTAACGGCTCCCGAACCGGCTCGATCGCGTCCGCCGGACATCCGAGTCACGACAGCATTCCGGCAGCCCCTATGCCGGAAAATACCGGGGTTCCACCACACGCACCCCTTCGAGTGAACGCACGAAGTCGGCGCCGAGAGCCGTAGCGGGGGTGCGCGTACCGACCGGAACCTCACCCGCCTCGATCGCGGTGACGACACGCAGCACCGCGTCGGCGGTGAGGTCGTAGGTGTCCGGCCCGATCAGCGCGGCACTGACCGCGTTGCCCGCCGCGTCGCCCGCCTCGGCATAGACCTCCACACGGCTGGACGACCTGCTGCCGCGGCCCGGTCCCCGCACGAAGGCGTCGATCGCGGTGTTGGCGATGCGCCGAACCCGGGGGTTGCCGAACAGGTCTCGGGTGACACGCGCGGCGGTCGGATTCATCCGGTCGAGGCCGGGCAGCCCCGCGAAGGTCGTGATGTTGCCGATGCCGGTGGTGCGATAAGCCGTAGCCACATCCCCCCAGGGCAGCGAGGCCACGACTCGCTGTCCCCCGGGGAAGTCGACCGTACGTCTGCGCCAGCCGACGGGCACGTCACGCAGGGCGCCTTCCAAGCGGACCCGACCACCCAACGACACGCCCTCCAACGCGCTCTTCAGCGTCCCCGGGCTGATCCCACCGGTGGTGGTGAACGCGAGATCGAGATCGGTGGCACCGGGCAGTTCGGCAGCGACCATCGCGGCCAGGCAGTCGGTCGGCACCACGTCGAAACCGGCACCGGGCAACAGCGTCACACCAGCGGTCCTGCTCTCGGCGTCCCGCGCGAAGGCGGCCTCGAAAACGTCCACCTCGCCCGTGATGTCCAGGTAGTGGGTCCCGGTACGCAGACAGGCGTCGACCATCGGAGCCGAGGTCGCGGAGAACGGACCGGCGCAGTGCGCCACGGTGTCGACCTCCCGCAGGCACGCGTCGAGCCGGTGGGTGTCCCGCAGGTCCAGCGTCCGGTACTCCAGCCCGAGCGGCACGGCGGTGGCGGCGAGTTTGCGGGGATCACGTCCGGCGAGCACCGGTCGGTGTCCGCGTCGCACGGCGAGCTCCGCGACCAACCGGCCGGTGTAACCGGTGGCGCCGTAGAGCATCCAGACCATGGGCCAGCCTCCGCGATCGACGGTCGGGTATCACGCCGCGACGAGAGGCGCGCACCGTGTCGGACTCCGTGTCGGAACCCGGCACCGTATCGCGCCGAGCGACAAACCTACCCGATCGAGGGAAGTGAGGAAATGATCATCCATCCCCCGAACACCGCGAACAGTGAAGCCGCTCCGTAGCGCACGGCGCGCGAGGACAGGCGCCGAGCCAGCAGCAGGCCGGCAACGATGGCCAGTGCGTCCGCCGCGACCATCCCCAGTGTCGAGCCGAGCCACGTACCCAGCCAGTCGTGGCGAGTGGCCAGCGTGACGGTTGCCAGCATCGTCTTGTCGCCCAGTTCGGCGAGCATGAATGCCACGGTCACCGCCAGCAGGGCGGCACGGACGCCGCGGCCGGACGCGGCGGCGTTGCCGGAATCGTCGAGTTCGTCGCCACGCAGTGTCCAGAGCGCGAACCCCAGGAAAGCCACGCCCGCGCAGAGTTCCACCCACCCGTTCGGCAGTGCGCTACCGATTCCGAAGCCCAACGCCACGGAAAGGGCGTGCACGAGCACCGTGGCCACGGTGATTCCCACCAGGACCTGCCAGGCACGGTATCTCGTCGCGAACGTCATGGCGAGCAGTTGCGATTTGTCACCCAGCTCCGCGACGAAAATCGCGACGGAGCTGAGCGCGAAACTCACGAGCACGTGGGATCCAAACTTGTCGGGGCGGATCGAGCATCCCGCCGCTTCTCACCACCGAAACCGGAACGAAACCGTGCACAGGCATTTCGACACGACAGCGCCGCAGGGAACACCACTTCCGGTCGGCCTCGCCCACATTACCCAAATTCCCACGAAAATCAACGGCCAATGTCGTAAACCACAAATTGACCCGATTACGCAGAACGACCAAAAACCGATTTCGCCACCCCGAAACACTCGTTTCCCCGACTCCAGAAAAGAAATACGTGGCAGCACGACAACGAATACGGCACCCCAGCACCGCGACGTCGATTTCCCGCGAAATCGTCGGGAGCACGGCGGTTCACCGCGGTCGTGTTCGTGCTGCTCCCGCCGGGAGCGCGCCAGAATTCGACGGCTGCTTCGCGGACCGCGACCGGAACTGAGCCCCAAACTGAGACCAAAAGAAAACGAAGCGAGTCCTACCGATCACGACAAGACTCGTTTTCGCAGCTGACAGAAGGTAGGCGCAGCTGGGATCGAACCAGCGACCCCTGCTTGTAAGGCTCATCACCAACACTGACACCCGCCACGACCAACAACGACGGCCATACACGGCCCGCTACCCTGCTGCAGCCAACCGCGTTACCCCCATTTCATGCCACGTGTAATGCCACGGGTGGGTTCGACGCTCGGCCACTGCACACGCCTTCAATGATGCGACCGAACGGATTCCGCACTCATCTACACGACCGCAGACATCCCGCCCCGCATGCGCGAGCTGCCCCGCATGCGCGAGGCACCGCCGAGCTCGACGTCTTGGGAGTGTCGCTCGAACGGTGTTTTCGGCCCGACACGCCGGACTTGGGTCCGGCGGGATTGGGCACGATGAGTGATGAAGTCCGATGCTGTGAATGAGCTGGAGCAGGTCGAGACGTCGGGACGGCAGTTGTTGCCCGAGCAAGCCGCTTCGGCGGCGATGGTGGACCAAATCCGGCAGCAGAGTCTGGAGCTGACTGGCCCGGACGGGTTGTTGAAGTGTTCACCAAGAATGAGCTTGAACTGGCCACACCCGGCGAATCATGCCCGTCCTTGACGAACCCGGTGTCATCGACGACGAACACTCGCGAACCGACGAACTGCTCGGCCCAGCCAGCCGCCGCACCTGCCCAACGTCCCAGGTTGAGGAGGACACGAACTGCTGCAACCCCTGATGATCCACCCCGAGCCGCTCGGCCATGGGACGCATCGACTTACGCTGCCCATCCAGCAACAGCCCCCGCAGATATGCCTCGTCCTTGGCCCGCTGATCCCGCCGCGGCAACCCCCGCCAGCATCCGTGCCGCGAACTCCTCCACTCGAGGGACCACGACCCGTATCTCCTCCGGTGTCACACTCCTATCCTGCCAGCCACCCACCTCGAGTTAACAAAGCACTACTAGGACTGCCGGTGGACCGGACTTCTTCACCCGTATCAACTATTGGCCGCGTCATCGTTGGGTAGGACCAGTGCCTGGCCGACGATCGTGGTCTTTCCGTCGTAGCTCATGCAGGGCGAACCGTGCAGAACGTAGTCCTCATCGAGGAGTGCGCTGATACGGCGGCAGAACTCAGCGTCGTCGGCGGAACCAGTGATGAAGCGATAGCGTAGCGACTGCATGTCAGAGATCCTAACGAATCCCCACGGAGAGGTTCGATGGTTGAGTTGCGGCCCGAGGTGTGGCTGACAGCGTCAGTCGGTGCCGCTATTGCGGGGCCGTCGTGTTCACCGGATACGTGCCGCGCGGCAATGAACGGCTGGGTGATGGGAGAAGCCGGAGAAACCGCGATGGACGAATGGAACCCTCATGGCAATTAGATGTCCTTGGCGAACTCCGCACACTGCCCTCCAACGAGCGATGCCCACGACGCAGTCACAGTCTCAGTGGATTCGGCCAAGCCACGCACCGCGTATGCGGCGGACTAGCTGGCTCTCAAGCTGTCATAGTGACGAAGGTGGTGAGGTGTTCGTCGTCAGGGCTGTGGACCTCGAGTTCTTAGTCGAGGACATCATCGGGGTCGCGGCGGGAGCAGACGGCGAAGGTGGTTGGGATTGTCCGCGCCAACCTCAGCGCTAAAAGTGCGAACCGGCTCTTCCAAACGCCGCATCTGAAACTACTGACCGAAATCGTTACCACAGGTCAGAGAAGGTGGGCGCAGCTGGGATCGAACCAGCGACCCCCTGCTTGTAAGGCAGGTGCTCTTCCGCTGAGCTATGCGCCCTCGCCGATGGCCGACCCGTATCCTACAGGTCGGCCATCGTGAGATGTCACGCGGATACTTCCGCGAGCACCTTTCGCCAGGCGTCCTGGTCACGAGGCTCACCGGGCTGGTTCATCTCGGCGAATCGAACCTTGCCCTCGGTGTCGATGAGGAAGGTTCCCCGATTGGCCATGCCCGCCTGCTCGTTGAAGACTCCGTAAGCCTTGGCGACTTCACCGTGCGGCCAGAAGTCGGACAGCAACGGGAAGGTGTAGCCCTCCTGCTCCGCCCACGCCTTCAGCGCGAACGAGGAGTCGACCGAGACTCCGAGCACCTGGACACGGTCGTTCTGGAAGTCACCGAGGTCGTCGCGGACCTGGCAGAGCTCGCCCTGGCAGACACCGCTGAAGGCGAACGGGTAGAAGACCAGCAACACGTTCTTGTCGCCGCGGAAATCCGACAGCGACACCTTCTCCTTGTTGTAATCCGGCAACGTGAAGTCCGGCGCTGTGGCACCGACCTCGAGCGTCATGCGCCCACCCTTCTGTTCGACGACAGCGTTCCGGCGCCGAACCTACACCGATCGGGACGACGAGCGCACCGGCAGCCATCCGGTTACCGGCGCGTAGGAGTCGTCACCGCTTGGTCTTGGCGGGCTTGCGATAGGCCAGCCTGGTTCCCGTCCACTTGTCGCCGAGACTCAGGTTGGAGGTCTGCGCGAGGTTGGAAGTGGCGGCTGCTTCGGCGATGTCGCTGGGTTCGACGTGTCCATCGAGGCCGGTCTTGGGCGTCATCACCCATATGACGCCTTCCTCGGCCAGCGGCGCCATGATGTCGAGAAGTGTGTCCGTGAGATCGCCGTCTTCGTCACGCCACCACAGCAAGACGACATCGACCACTTCGTCGGCATCCTCGTCGAGCAGTTCGCCTCCGCAACGCTGCTCGATCGCTTCTCGGACGGTGTCATCGACATCCTCGTCCCAGCCGATCTCCTGCACCACCATGTCTGGCTCGATATCGAGCTTCTCGGCGACGTCGGTTTCGTTCTTACCGGCGTCTTCCGCGGCGACCACGGCTTTCTCACTCCTCCAATTCTCATGTGCGCGGGTGGTTCACCCGACGCACGAGACAAGTTTGCACGATCTTGCCGTAAGCGAACACCGTCGACGGGCATCAACGCAACCGCAGATCGCACGATACGACGTATCAACACTGACAGTGACCGAACAGCGAACAGCATCCGCCCCCGCTTTCGGGGACGACACCGGCTTCCCGCGCGAGCGCGCGCCCGCGAAATCGAAGCGGTGTTCGCGTTGTCCGTTACGAGCCACGCCACGAGACTGACGGTACTACGGCCACCACACAACCCGGGTCGTGTTCGTACCGAGTGGTAACTGTGTCGGTTCGCATCCGTGCAGCACGATGGGAGACGATGAGGCTGCCGGATCGCGAGCCTCCGGCGAGCACGCGCACGACGTCCCCAGGAGACCCCTTGACCCCGCACAACAACGAGACCGGTGGCGCGAACTCCCCACAACGTGTGCGGGTGATTCGAAACGGTCTGGCTTCGCACATCCCGGACATCGCTCCGGAGGAGACCGAGGAATGGCTGGAGTCGTTCAACTCGGTGCTGTCCGTCGCGGGTAAGGAGCGTGCCCGGTACCTGATGCTGCGGCTGCTCCAGCGCGCGGGCGAGACCGGCGTGGGCGTGCCCTCGCTGACCGGTACCGACTACGTCAACACGATCCCGACCGAGCTGGAACCCTGGTTCCCCGGTGACGAGGAGACCGAGCGCCGCTACCGGGCCTGGATGCGCTGGAACGCCGCCATGATGGTGCATCGGGCCCAGCGCCCCGGCATCGGCGTGGGCGGGCACATCTCCTCCTTCGCCTCCTCCGCGAGTCTCTACGAGGTCGGGTTCAACTGGTTCTTCCGGGGCAAGGACGCTCCCGGCGGCGGTGACCACCTCTACATCCAGGGGCACGCCTCCCCCGGCATCTACGCGCGGGCCTTCCTGGAGGGACGTCTGTCCGCCGACCAGCTCGACGGGTTCCGCCAGGAGTACTCCCACGCCGGCCCGGGAGGCGGGCTGCCCTCCTACCCCCATCCGCGCCTGATGCCGGGGTTCTGGGAGTTCCCCACGGTGTCGATGGGCCTCTCGCCTATGAACGCGATCTTCCAGGCGAGGTTCGACCGGTATCTGCGCGACCGCGGCATCAAGGACACCAGCGACCAGCACGTCTGGGCGTTCCTGGGCGACGGCGAGATGAACGAGCCGGAGTCACGCGGCATGCTGCAGGTGGCGGCGAACGAGGGGCTGGACAACCTGACGTTCGTGGTCAACTGCAACCTCCAGCAGCTGGACGGCCCGGTCCGGGGCAACGGCAAGATCATCCAGGAGCTGGAGGCGTTCTTCCGCGGCGCCGGCTGGAACGTGATCAAGGTCGTCTGGGGACGCGAGTGGGACTCCCTGCTGCACGCCGACCGGGACGGCGCGCTGATCAACCTGATGAACACCACCCCGGACGGGGACTACCAGACCTACAAGGCCAACGACGGCGCGTTCGTGCGCGAGCACTTCTTCGGGCGGGACCCGCGCACCAAGGAGATGGTCAAGAACTTCACGGACGACCAGATCTGGGGCCTGCGCCGGGGTGGGCACGACTACCGCAAGCTCTACGCGGCCTACAAGGCGGCGATGGAGCACCACGGTCAGCCCACGGTCATCCTGGCCAAGACCATCAAGGGATACGGGCTCGGAGCCCACTTCGAGGGACGCAACGCCACGCACCAGATGAAGAAGCTGGCGTTGGACGACCTGAAGCTGTTCCGGGACAGCCTGCGCATCCCGATCTCGGACGCCCAGCTCGAGCAGGATCCCTACCTGCCGCCCTACTACCACCCCGGGGAGGACGCCCCGGAGATCCAGTACCTGCGACAGCGCCGGAGCAGGCTGGGCGGCTACCTGCCGGAACGCCGCACACCGGCCAAACCGCTGGTGCTGCCCGGCGACAAGGTCTACGACGTGGTGCGCCAGGGCTCGGGCAAGCAGGAAGTGGCGACCACGATGGCGTTCGTGCGGTTGCTCAAGGACCTCGCCAAGGATCCCGAGGTCGGACCGCGGCTGGTGCCGATCATTCCGGACGAGGCGCGCACCTTCGGGATGGACTCGATGTTCCCCTCCCAGAAGATCTACAACCCGGCGGGCCAGACCTACACCCCGGTGGATTACCAGCTGATGCTGGCCTACCGGGAGAGCGACCAGGGCCAGATCCTGCACGAGGGGATCAACGAGGCGGGCTCGGTCGCCTCGTTCACCGCGGCCGGAACGAGCTACGCCACCCACGGCGAACCGATGATCCCGGTCTACATCTTCTACTCGATGTTCGGGTTCCAGCGCACCGGCGACGGCCTCTGGGCGGCGGGCGATCAGATGGCGCGGGGTTTCCTGCTCGGAGCCACCGCGGGACGTACCACCCTGGTCGGCGAGGGGCTGCAGCACGCTGACGGCCACTCGCAGCTGCTGGCGGCCACCAATCCGGGAGTGGTCTCCTACGACCCCGCCTGGGCGTTCGAGCTCGCCCACATCGTCCGCGACGGACTGCGCCGGATGTACGGGGAACAGCCGGAGAACGTCTTCTACTACCTCACCGTCTACAACGAGCCCTACCAGCAGCCCGCCGAACCGGAGGGGATCGACGTCGACGGCCTGCTGCGCGGCCTGTACCGCTACAAGCGGGCCGAGAACGAGCAAGGCCCGAGGGCCCAGCTGCTGACCTCCGGGGTGGCCATGCCGGAGGTGCTGCGCGCACAGGAGATGCTCGCCACCGAGTGGGAGGTGGCGGCCGACGTGTGGTCGGCGACGTCCTGGACGGAACTCCGTCGTGAGGCGGAGGCGGTGGACCGGGACAACCTGCTTCATCCGGACGCCGAGCGGCGCGAGCCGTACGTCACCCGCGCACTGCGCCCCGCGGCGGGCCCGGTGGTGGCGGTCAGCGACTGGATGCGTGCGGTGCCGGATCTGATCCGCCCGTGGGTGCCGGGTGAGATGACCACGCTCGGCGCGGACGGCTTCGGCTTCTCCGACACTCGTCCGGCCGCGCGACGGGTCTTCCTGGTCGATGCCGAGTCCACCGTGGTGGCCACGCTCGCGGCACTGGCACGCCGCGGCGAGATCGACCAGTCGAGGGTGAGTGAGGCGGCCGCCCGCTACCGGATCGACGACGTGCGGGCGGCCGGTCCGCAGACCTCGGAGTCCGGCGACGCTTGAGCCGCGTGTGCACGGGCGGCGGTGCGGATCCGACCGCCGCCCGTGGTACCCACCGGAGCACGACGATTCACCCGACCTCGTGGCGGCCGACTCCACCCGCGGGCAGGGCTCCGTGCTCGGTTTCCGATCGGTCGCGATGCCGCCGGGCGGTGCGCCGCCAGCTGAACCAGCCGTGCAGCACCAGCGCCGCGAACACCAGGTAGATCGCCGCGCTGAACCAGAGACCCGACGCCAGCTGCAACGGCACGCTGACCGCGTCCACGGCCAGCCAGATCAGCCAGAACTCCAGCAGTCCCCGTCCCTGGGCCCAGAAGGCCACCACGGTGCCGACGAAGATCCAGGCATCCGGCCAGGGCGCCCAGGAGGCGTCCAGCACCCGCAGCAACGCGCCGAACACGGTGGACCCCAGCAGCAGCGCCGCCAGGAGGCTCCACCGCTCACCGGTCGTGCCACGGCGCACGATCACGCCGTGCACCGCGTCGCGGTGGCGGTACCAGGCAACCCAGCCGTACACCGAGATCAACATGATCACGACCTGCCGGAAGGCCATACCACCCAGCTCCGCGGCGGCGTAGACCGCGAACAGCAGCAGGGTGGCCAGGATCTGCACCGGCCACGTGGCCAGGGTGCGTCGCCGCGCGAGAAAGACCACCGCCAACGCACATATCTGACCGACCAGCTCCGCCCAGGAAATCGACTGCCCGAGAACGACGACACCGTTGCTGAGCAACCACTCGGCGATCGCCCGCACTGCCCACTCCTTCCGAGACGTCCTTCGGGGACGCGAAGGGCAGCGACACCGAGCCGCGCGGCGCCAGCGGCCGAACGCGGTCGGCGTGCGCTTCCTCCCATCCGGACTTTCACCGTCGGTTCCGGAGTTTCACCGGATCGGCCGGTCCACCAGGAGTGGAACACGGTTCGCGGACTCTCACCGCCGGTTCGGACTTTCACCGAGCCCCGGAGCGCACGTTTTGCTCTTCGCGATCAACAACAGCACTCCCGGGTCACTTCCACGATCGGACTGTGCGGTGGAACACGGCGAATCATTCGCGCTGTCGAGGTCACGTGCCCCCACGCGTAGACTGACGGCGGACCGGTGCACCGCGCCCACCCGGTGATCCGTCGTGGCGACGGCACGTGAGCCGCCGGAGAAGACCCCCACGCTTCACTCCGCCCGTGGAACTCACCGGGCCCGTGGAGCTCGCCCGCGTCTCGTCTCCAGGGAGAGTCAGGTTGAACGACACCGACCGAGCGATTCTCGCCTTCGAGAACGAGTGGTGGCGGCACTCGGGAACCAAGGAACGGCTCATCCAGGAGCGGTTCGGGCTCTCCGCCATCCGCTACTACCAACGGCTGAATCGGCTGCTGGACGACCCCGAGGCACTGGCCGCCTCCCCCGCCCTGGTCAACAGGTTGTTACGGGTGCGGGAGGGCCGAGCCTGGCAGCGGGAAGGGGCCGGCGGGACCGGCACGAGAGGCTCCGAAGCCCCTTCCTGACCGCTCTCCCGCGTCCGCCCCGGGAACGGGCCCACCTGACCACGTCGTGCGAACCGAGCGGTGTGCGAAGCTGGCGACATGGCGGGTGGCAGCGAACCGGAAGCCCACGACACGAACGTGTCGAGGACCGAACGCACCGAATTGTCGGGCAGGACCCTGCGCAAGCTGGAGCGTGCCTCCGGGGGTCTGGCCACCGCGAGTATCACCGCCATGGAGGATCGGCTGACGTGGTTCTCCCGGCTTCCCGCCGATCAGCGCTCCAACATACTGCTGGTGACCCAGACCGGGGTGTCCAACTTCGTCTCCTGGCTGCAGGACCCTTCCGAGTCCATCAGGCTCACCGCCGAGGCGTTCCGGGCGGCCCCAAGGGATCTGTCCCGGTGGATCAGCCTGCGCCAGACGCTGGAGATGGTGCGCACCGCCATCGACGTCTTCGAACAACAGCTTCCCGACCTGGCCGAGGACGAGCGGGAACGGATCCTGCTCACGGAGTCGATCCTGCGCTACACCCGGGAGATCGCGTTCGCCGCCGCGACCTCGTACGCGGCCGCGGCGGAAGCCCGCGGCGCCTGGGACGCGCGACTGGAAGCACTGGTGGTGGACGGGATCGTCCGGGGCGACACGGAGGAGTCGCTGCTCTCCCGCGCGGCGGCGCTGGGCTGGGAACCGTCCTCGGAGGCCACGGTGATGGTCGGTAGCGCGCCGTCGGACGACCCGCCGACGATCGTCTACCAGGTACGCAGCAGAGCCGCCCGCGCGGGCAGGTCGGTACTGCTCGTCGTGCAGGGCAGCAGACTGGTGGTGGTTTTCGGCGAGGCATCGGACGGACGCGCCGTGCGGGATCCGGCGAGCACCATCGCCGAGGCTTTCGAGGAGGGCCCGGTGGTGGTCGGGCCGACCGTGCCCAGTCTGGCCGAGGCGCACAGGTCGGCGGAGGACGCCATGTCGGGGCTGCGTGCCGTGGTCGCCTGGCCGGAGGCACCTCGACCGGTGGCTTCGGAGGATCTGCTTCCGGAGCGGGCGCTGGCGGGTGACCCGGAGGCGGAACGGCTGTTGGTGGAAACGATCGTGTCACCGCTGAACGAGGCGGGCGGCACGCTGCTGGAAACGCTGGACACCTACCTGGAGGTGGGAGGTGTGCTGGAGAGCTGCGCGCGGAAGCTGTACGTGCACCCCAACACGGTTCGCTACCGGTTGCGCCGGATATCCGAGGTGACCGGGCGCAGCCCGTCCAATCCGCGCGGGGCGCACACCCTGCGGGTGGCGCTCGGGGTGGGCAGACTGGCCAGGTCGCGCGGGGTGGGATGAGCCGCGCGGCGACGGGACCGGGGCCGCATTCGCCGCCGGGCGGAACGCACGGTTGATCCGGTTGTCACTCACCGGTCACAATCAACAAGGGGTGCCGTGACTGGTTAGCACCACCGATGGACACCCTTTGTAGGGTTTCCACAAAAAATCGACATTGACTTAGTTGATGTCAGCATCACGTCACCCCGGCTGCGACGTGTTCAGTGAAGAGTGTGATCGCGCTGCTAGCCCCCGGCCAGGGCGCCCAGACGCCCGGCATGCTCCAACCGTGGCTGGAACTGGACGGAACCGAGCGACGGCTGACCGAGTGGTCCGAGGCCACCGGTCTCGACCTCGTACGACTCGGCACCACGGCCGACGCCGAAGAGATCAAGGACACCGCTGTCACCCAACCACTCGTGGTGGCGAGCACGTTGCTCGCGGCGGAGGAGATGTGGCGACGCCACCCCGAGCTGCCACTCGACGCACCGGTGGCCGGGCACTCGGTGGGCGAGCTCGCGGCCGCGGCCATCGCGGGCGTGCTCAGCTTCGAGGACGCGATGTCGTTGGCGGCGATACGAGGCAGGGAAATGGCCGCCGCCTGCGCCGCGGAGCCGACCTCGATGTCGGCGGTTCTCGGTGGCGATCAGGACGAGGTGCTGGACCGGCTGGACCGGCTCGGACTGCGACCGGCCAACCGCAACGGCGCGGGCCAGATCGTCGCCGCGGGCCGCGAAGAGGCGCTGGCGGAGCTGGCCGAGAACCCGCCGGAGAACAGCAGGGTACGACCGCTGGCCGTGGCCGGTGCGTTCCACACCGAGTTCATGGCGCCCGCCCGGGAGGCGCTGCGGGTGCACGGGGACAAGCTTTCCGTATCGAACGCCGGACGTGCGATGCTGTCGAATGCCGACGGCATCGCGGTCACCGACGGGGACGAGATCCTGCACCGACTGGTCGAACAGGTCGTCCGGCCCGTGCGGTGGGACTCCTGCATGGCCACTCTCGGCGAGCTCGGCGTCACCGCCACGATCGAGTTCCCGCCGGCGGGAACCCTGTCGGGCATGATTCGCCGTGACCTCAAGGGCACCAAGACGGTGTCACTGAAAACCCCCGCCGACCTGGACAAGGTCGCGGAAGTACTGGCCGAACACGGCCGGGCCTACTCCGGGAGCGATTCGTGAGCAAACCTTCGACGTTGCGCCAGACCAGTGGCCCCGCGGCCACCCGGGTCCTCGGCTTCGGCAGCGCGCAGGGCAACCGGGTCGTCACGAACGACGACCTGACCCAGTACGTGGAGACCAACGACGAGTGGATCCAGCAACGGGTGGGGATCGTCAGCCGCAGGCTCGGCGAGGACGACCAGACGGTCGTGAGCATGGCGGTGGAGGCGGGTTCGAAGGCCGTCGCCGACGCGGGACTCTCCCCCACCGATGTGGATCAGGTCATCATCGCGACCTGCACCATGCCCGGCCCCATCCCGAACGCCGCGGCCCAGGTGGCCGACCGGATCGGGATAACGGCTCCCGGCGCGTTCGATCTCAACGCGGCCTGTGCGGGATTCTGCTACGCCCTCAGCACCGCCTCCGACTTCATCCGTGGTGGTTCGGCGCGCCGCGTGCTGGTGATCGGCGCCGAACGATTCCAGGAATGGCTGGACTGGGAGGACAGGGCCAACTGCATCATCTTCGCCGACGGCGCGGGCGCAGCGGTCGTGGGACCGGCCGAGGACCCGGCCATCGGCCCGGCCGCACTGGGCAGTGCCGGTGACATGGTCGACACCATCTACCTGCGGGAGAACCGCTACATCTACCAGGAGGGGCAGACCGTCTTCCGCTGGGCCACCTCGGAGGTGGCTCCGGTAGCCGCGCGAGCGGTGGAACAGGCGGGACTGCGGCTGTCCGATGTGGATGCCCTGGTCGCGCACCAGGCCAACCTGCGAATCGTCGAGGCCGTGGCGAAGAAACTGCGGCAACAGGGAGCCCGTGACGATCTCGTCGTGGCTCGTGACATCGTGCATTCCGGTAACACGTCGGCCGCCTCGATCCCACTTGCGATCGATCACATGCGATCGACAGGAGAGATCAACAGTGGTGACGTGCTGCTACTGGTCGGCTTCGGGGCGGGACTGTCCTACGGCGGCCAGGTGATCATTTGTCCGTGACCGGACGAAGAACCGGTCGGCACGCGCCGGCCGACGACGTCGAGCGAATCGAAGCAGGAAGGAAACGAACGTGACGAACGAGGAAATCACTTCAGGCCTGGCGAGCATCGTCGAAGAGGTCGCAGGGGTCGACGCTGAGGAAGTGTCCGTCGAGAAGTCCTTCGTCGACGACCTGGACATCGACTCGCTGTCCATGGTGGAGATCGCCGTCCAGGCCGAGGACAAGTTCGGGGTCAAGATCCCCGACGACGAACTGGCCAACCTCAAGACCGTGGGCGATGCGGTTGACTACATCGTCAAGAACGCATGACGACCAAGGACGTTGTGATCACCGGGATGGGCGCGACGACTCCGCTCGGCGGGGACGTCGCGTCCACCTGGGACGGTTTGCTGAACGGCGCCAGCGGTACCCGCACGATCGAAGCCGACTGGGTGGACACCTACGAGCTGCCCAGCCGGATCGCCGCTCCGCTGGCGGTGGAGCCCAACGAGGTGCTGCCCCGGGTCCGGCTGCGGCGCATGGACCGCTGCGAACAGATCGCTCTGATCGCGGCACACCAGGCGTGGAGTGACGCGGGTTTCGAGCTGCCCTCCGAGGAGGATCAGCCCGTCGATCCCGAGCGGCTCGGCGTCGCCATCGGGACCGGCATCGGCGGTCCCCTGACCCTGCTGGATCAGCACGAGACGTTGAAGTCCCAGGGGCTGCGCAAGGTCTCACCACTGACGGTTCCGATGCTCATGCCCAACGGGCCGGCCGCGCACGTGAGCCTGGAACTCAGGGCACGCGCCGGGGTGCACACCCCGGCCGCGGCGTGCGCCTCGGGTTCGGAGGGGCTGGCCACCGGGATGGACATGATCCGCTCCGGACGGGCCGACGTGGTCGTCGCGGGCGGAGCGGAAGCGTGCATCCACCCGATCACGGTGGCGGGCTTCGCGCAGTCGCGCACGCTGAGCACCCGCAACGACGAGCCGGAGCGGGCCTCCCGCCCGTTCGACGTCGACCGGGACGGTTTCGTCATGGGCGAGGGTGCCGGTGTCGTGGTGCTGGAGAGCGCCGAGCACGCGGCGGCGCGCGGGGCCCGGATCTACGGGCGGCTGGCCGGGGCGGGCATCACCGCCGACGCCTACCACATCACGGGCAGCCACCCCGACGGTCTCGGGCAGATCAACGCGATCAACACCGCCATCGGAACCGCCGGACTGTCGACCACGGACATCGGGCACGTCAACGCGCACGCCACCTCCACGGTGGTCGGCGACGTGGGTGAGGCCACCGCCGTCCGCAAGGCGTTGGGCGACGACGTGGTGCTGACAGCCCCGAAGGGTGCCCTGGGGCATCTCGTCGGCGGAGCGGGCGCGGTGGAGAGCATCGTCACGATCCTGTCGCTGTATCACGGCGTGGTTCCGGCGACCCGAAATCTGGAGAGCCCCGACCCCAAGGTCGAACTCGAAGTGATCTCGGGCGAACCACGCGAGTCGAACGCGGCGGCCGCGGTCAACGATTCCTTCGGGTTCGGTGGCCACAACGTCGCACTGGCATTCACCAGGAGTTGATGCCACCACGAGCGTGGCGGCCGACACTCCACCGACCACGTCACCGGCAACCAGGGTGACGACGATTCCCGAACCTGACACCGCCCCACTTTCGACATCGGAGAATCCCGTGACAGCAGTGGCGTCTCATTCCGAAACATCGGGGACAGACTGGGATCCCCGCGACCCCGAGCTGCGGTTGTCGCAGTTGCTGGACACCGATTCGATCGTCGCGCTGTACGAGCGGGACGACAGCGGAGTGTTGGCGGTGCGCGGCCGTATCGGCGGCTCACCCGTCATCGCCTACTGCACCGACGGAACGGTCAAGGGTGGGGCGATGGGCAGTGCGGGTTGTTCCCGCATCGTCGCCGCGATCGACACCGCCGTGGCCGAGGGATGCCCGGTGCTGGGCGTGTGGCACTCGGGGGGCGCGCGCCTGCCCGAGGGCGCCGAGGCACTGGACGCGGTCGGCCAGGTGTTCGCGGCGATGATCCGGGCCTCGGGACGCGTGCCCCAGATATCGGTGGTGCTGGGGCCCGCGGCGGGTGGTGCGGCCTACGGTCCGGCGCTGACGGACGTGGTCATCATGGCGCCGTCCGGACGGGTCTTCGTCACCGGTCCGGACGTGGTGCGCAGCGTGACCGGTGAGCAGATCGACCAGGAGGGGCTCGGTGGTGTGGATGCCCACGGCACCAAGTCGGGCGTGGTGCACGTGGTCGCCTCGGACGAGCCGGACGCTTACGAGCGTGCCCGTCGGGTGACCGGTCTGCTGGCCGACCAGGGCGATTTCGATCTCGACGCCGTCGAGGCCCGCGGTGAGGATCCGGGGGCGCTGCTGCCCGAGACGGCACGGCGGGCCTACGACGTCAAACCGGTGATCCGGCGAATTCTCGACACCGACGTCTCCGGGGGAGCCGTCTTCGAGGAACTGCAGGCCGAATGGGCACCGAACATGGTCACCGGCCTGGGCAGGCTCGGTGGACGGGCAGTGGGCGTACTGGCCAACAACCCGATCCGCAAGGGCGGCTGCCTGGACTCGCTGTCCGCCGAGAAAGCGGCCCGTTTCGTGCGGATGTGCGACGCGTTCGGTGTTCCCCTGGTCGTGTTGGTCGATGTTCCCGGCTATCTGCCGGGCGTGGACCAGGAATGGGGCGGGGTGGTGCGCCGGGGCGCCAAGCTGCTGCACGCCTTCGGCGAGGCGGTGGTTCCGAGTGTCACCCTGATAATGCGCAAGTCCTACGGCGGTGCCTACATCGCCATGAACGCCCGCTCGCTGGGAGCGGGCACCGTGCTGGCCTGGCCGGAGGCCGAGATCGCGGTGATGGGAGCCCGTGCTGCGGTGGGCGTGCTGCACCGCAAGGAGATCGCGGCCGCTCCCGAGGAGGAGCGGGAGGCGCTGCAGGACCGGCTGGCCGAGGAGCACCAGCGGGTCTCGGGCGGTGTCGACCGTGCCAAGGCGATCGGGGTGGTCGACGAGGTGATCGATCCCGTTGACACCCGAGCACGGCTGGCCGAGGCGCTGAACGAGGCCGAACCGCGACGCGGCGCCCACGGCAACATCCCACTGTGAGTTCTCGCCGAAGTTTTCCGGTCGGGTCGTCGAGCTACTCGCGCGGCGGGCTACCCCGCCGGCTCTCGTTCCGGGTTTCCCACCTCGGGAGGTAGCGACGACCCGCGCGGCGAACGGTGCGGATCAGTTCTCGGCACAGCGCTTCGACAGCGAACGGTGCGGATCAGTTCTCGGCACAGCGCTTCGACAGCGAACGGTGCGGATCAGTTCTCGGCACAGCGCTTCGACAGCGAACTGTCCGGCAGTCCCTGCCCCAGCCGTAATCCTTCCGAGTTGGGAACGATCCGGTAGACGACCCGCCAGCGCAGACACCCCGCGGGCATCGACTTCGGCGCGTCGGCGGGATCCTGCGTACTGATGAAGGACATGACCACCCGCATCGTGGCATCGGGGCCCGGCACGATCCGGTGGATCACGACCGTGCCGTCCTCGGTGCTGTGGTACTCGTCCTGCCACTGCTCATAGGGCTGGTTGATCCGCTTGGCGCGTACCACGGTGCTGCGCCACAGGTAGTACTTGTCCTTGTTGATCGAGTTGAAGTGACGTTGCAGCAGTCGCTGCACGGCCTCGGCGTCCGGATGCCGCCGGGCACCCTCGCTCAGGGCGACCCTTCGAGTTCCGGGAGGCTCGCCCTCCGGAGTGGGCGACGCGGAACTCTCGGGAGCCGATTCGACACGTTGCGCCACGCCACCGTAGACGTTCCGCGCGAACAAACCGGCGACGACCGCGCCGACCAGGGCCACCGCGGTCACGGGGAGCGCCCACAGCAACAGCCCTCGCTCGGAGGACACGGATTTCGACGGCACACCACGAGCGTGCCATACGGGGAAATCACCGCTCGATCCACACCGACACCGGCGGGAGCCTCCCGTGCGGAGAACCCCGCCCACGAAACGTCGAGCGGAACCACCGGGCGGCTCCGAGGTGGTGTCGATTTCTCGCGAAATCGCCGCGCCGCTTCGGCCCGGGAAAATCCGGTTACGGGGTGGGGCGGATGATGCCTCGCTGGATGGCGGTGGTGATCGCCGCGGTGCGGTTGTCCACCCCGAGCTTGTCGAAGATGTGCACCAGGTGTGTCTTGACGGTCGCCTCACTGATGAACAGCTCCCGGGAGAGCGCTCGGTTGGACAGTCCCTGTCCGAGCATCCGGAGTATCTCCACCTCGCGTGGACTCAACGCCTCCTCGGGACCGCGCAGCCTCTCGAACAGCCGGGCAGCGACGTTCGGGCCGAGTGCGGTTTCACCCCGCGCCGCCGAACGGACCGCCTGGGCCAGCTGCTCCGGCGGGGAGTCCTTGAGCATGTACCCTGTCGCCCCGGCCTCCACCGCGGCCAGAATGTCGGCGTCGGTGTCGTAGACGGTGAGCACCAGCACCGCGGGCGGCTCGGGCAGGGCCGTTATCCGCCCCGTGGCGGTGACGCCGTCCGTGCCACTCCCCATGCGCAGGTCCATCAGCACCACGTCCACGCTGGTGTCCGCGAGCACGTCCAGCGCCGCACGACCGTCGCCCGCTTCGGCCACCACCAGCATGTCGGAACGTTCGTCGAACATGGCGCGAAGACCGCGGCGGACGACGGGGTGGTCGTCGACCAGCAGCAACCGCAGCGGCTCGTTCACCGGCTCACCTCCTCGCGCAACGGAAGCCTGATCGCCACGACGGTTCCGCTGCCGGTGCTCTCCAGTTCGAACACACCGCCCAACCGCTCGATCCGCTCACGCAGCGATCGCAGTCCGAAGCCGCTGCCGTCCGGACGCGGAGCACGCGGAGACGCCGGGTCGAAACCGGCACCGTCGTCGTAGACGTCCAGCGTGACCTCGGTCCGCAGGTATCCGAGCGTGACGGTCGCCGAGTCGGCCCCGGCATGCTGCACCACGTTGGCCAGGCTCGCCTGAGCGGCGCGCAGCAGGGCCACCTCGTAGCCGGCAGGCAGGCCGAGAGCGGTTCCGTCGAGCCGCAACCGGCAACGCAGTCCGGACTCACGCTCGACGCGCTCGCACAGCCTGCGCAGCGCATCGGCGAGCCCGGCTTCGTTCAACGCGGGCGGGCCGAGCTCGCTGACCAGTCCGCGCGCCTCGGCGAGATTCTCGGAAGCGGTGTCGCGAGCCTCCACGAGATGACCGCGTGCGGTGTCGGCTCCGGCGGGCAACGCGGCCTCGGCGGCGCGCAGCAGCAGCACGACGCTGGAAAGTCCCTGCGCGATCGTGTCGTGGATCTCGCCCGCGAGACGTTCCCGCTCGGCGGCGACGCCCGCTTCGTGCTGGGAGACGGCCAGTTGGGAGCGTGTCCGTCGCAGGTCCTCGATCAGCAGACGACGTTGCTGACTCTCGCGGTGGACGGCCGCGTATCCCCAGGCCACGAGGACCGCGAATCCGGCCCCCAGGCTCGGCCCCAAGACCACGGCGACACTGAACTCGTCGGCGTGTGCCAGCTGGGTGGCGATCACGAGCCCGGTCACGACGACCACGGCCACGACGGCGTGCGGACCGCGCAACAGATGCATGTGCAGGAAGAACAGCGGGAAGGCTATCCAGGAGAAGTCCGGGCTGACAGCCAGCAGGGCGGCCCAGAGCGCCGTCACGCAGGCCAACCAGAGCAGGGCGGTCCGCCGGTTGTGGGCAACGCGACGAGGTAGCGCTCCCACGGCGTAGAGCACCGCCAGCGCGAGCGCCCCGAACAGCGCGAACATCATGACGCCCCGGGACTGGGCGGTGGCGAACAACCGGGCGACGGCGACCGCGAGAAGCAGGTAGAAACCCGCGTGCAGCGCCGTGCGAAGTACACGCAGCACCACGGAGTCACTGGGGTCGTGCCCGGTCAACGACTCGTTCCCTCCCACTCCGGCAGCTTAGCGGTTCGGTGCCCGACCCTGCCGGTTCGCGGGCGGCGGAGCACCGCTCGGGTGTGCCCCGGAAACCGCCCGGGGACTCCCGGAACCAGTCTCCACACGGCTGTCCGGCCGGGGCATCAATCGTTCGATTGACTTTCGCCTCGACCGAACGACACCCGGATATCGATCCCGATGTCGATGGCGGCGCGGGGCGGGTCGGCGAGAGTGGGTGACAGTCCCCGGCCCCGAGCGCCGGGGAGCGGTTCAGACACAACCACCAGGAGAGAAGTGACCCGTGTTCGTCGCCATCCGAGACATCCGCTTCGCCAAGGGGCGATTCGCGCTGATGGGTTCGGTCGTAGCGCTGATCACCCTGCTGATCGTGCTGCTCTCCGGACTCACTTCGGGGCTGGCCGATCGGTCGGTATCGGCCGTCAGGAACCTCCCCGCCACACATCTGGTGTTCGGTGGCGTGGGAGACGAACAACCGGAGAAGTCCTTCGCGGACAGCACCGTGACACCGCGACAACGCGCTGTCTGGGAGAACACGGCGGGCGTGCGGCGAGTGAGCCCGCTGGGAATAACGACCACCCGTATGGGAACCCCGAACGGCTCCGAGGCGAGCGCCACCGTGTTCGGGCTGCCACCGGACGCGCCCTCCGCACCGACAGGAACATCCGACTCGGCCGTGGTGATCAGCCGTTCCCTCGCCGAGGAACAGCGGTTGCACACCGGTGATCGACTGTCCACCGCCGCGGGTGATCTGCCGGTGAGGGCGATCACCTCGGACGAGTTCCACAGCCACACCCCGGTAATTTGGACCACATTGGACACTTGGCGGGAGCTGCGTACCGCGCGGAGCGCGGGAGCGGAAACGCCGCTCGCCACGGTCCTGAGCGTGGAGGCGGAACCGGACGCACGGCTGTCCGAGGCCGATTCGACCGCGAACACGCTCTCGGCGACCGTCGGGGACAGCCTGGAAGCCGTCGGATCGTTCTCGTCCGAGAACGGCTCGCTGCTGACGATGCGGCTGCTGCTGTACGCCATCTCGGCACTGGTGATCGGCGCGTTCCTGACCGTGTGGACGATTCAGCGCAGCGGTGACGTCGCGGTGCTCAAGGCACTCGGCGGTTCCACCGGGTACCTGCTGCGCGACGCGCTGGCCCAGTCGCTGATCGTGCTGCTGGCCGGGGCCGGTCTCGGCGGAGCGGCGGGTGTCGCGCTGGGCAGCGCGGCGGACGAGGTGGTGCCGTTCGAACTGACCGCGCGCACGACGCTGGTGCCGGTGCTGGTGATGATCGCGCTCGGCATGGTCGGAGCGGCGCTGGCAGTACGCCGCATAACTTCCGTGGAACCGCTGACAGCGTTGGGAGCTGGACGATGAGTCTGAGACTGCACGGGATCGGGCTGACCTATCCCGACGGGGAACGAACGGTGCACGCGCTGGACGAGGTCTCGTTGCGAGTCGACCCCGGCGAACTGCTGGCGGTGACCGGGCCTTCGGGCTCGGGCAAGTCGAGCCTGCTCGCCGTGGCTGCGGGTCTCGTCCGGCCCACGGCGGGTTCGGTCCACGTGGGCGAAACGGATATCACAGGTTTGAACGGTGCGGCGCTGAGCAGGCTGCGGCTGAACCGGATCGGAATCGTGTTCCAACAGCACAACCTCGTGGCATCGCTGACGGCGGTCGAACAGCTGCAGGTCACCGAGCACATGCGGGGACGTTCCGCGCGGAAGGCACGGGACAAGGCGGTTCAGCTGCTGGCCACGGTAGGGCTGTCGGGGAAGCAACACCGCAGGCCGAGCAGGCTCTCCGGCGGGGAGCGACAACGGGTCAACATCGCACGGGCGTTGACGGCCCGTCCCGAGGTGCTGCTGGTGGACGAGCCGACCGCCGCCCTGGATCAGGAGCGCGGCGCGCGAATCGTGGAACTGCTCCGGGACGTGACCCGGCAGTACGGTGTCGCCACCGTGCTGGTCACGCACGACACCCAGCACCTGGCGCAGACGGACCGGACCGTGGCGATACACGACGGAAAACTGTCGGGGTAAGGAGTTTCGCGCCCGGGCGTGGAACCGGGAGGACGCGACGACGTCAGCCGACACTGTGCAACCACTCGACGGGCGGCCCCTCACCCGCCCCCCGATACGGCTCCAACGCCTCGTCCCAGTTGGTCCCCAACAGCTCGGTCACACGATGTCGCATGCTGTCCACGTCCTGACAGTCGGCGACCAGGGTGCGCAGTTGGTCCTCGGCGACCACGATGTCGCCGTTCGCGCCGGTTCGGGCCCGCCACAGCCCCAGCTCCGGGACGTGGCAGAACCGTTCGCCGTCCGTCCCGGGTCCGGGATCCTCGGTGATTTCGAAACGCAGTATCGGCCAGGTGCACAACACCCCGGCCAACCGTGCGGCGGTTCCGGGCTCGGCGTACCAGATGTGCTCGGCGCGAAGCTCTCCGGGAGCGGCGGGCTGGGCGGTCCAGCGGAACCCGAGACGGGTATCGAGCACGCTCGCGATCGCCCACTCGACGTGCGGGCAGACCGCCCCGGGTGACGAGTGGATGTAGACGACACCGCTTGTATGGTCACACGTGCTCACTGCTGCCCTCCGCTTGTGCCACGAGGGACGTTCTTCCGCCACGACCTCGAAGCGAAGTACGACTCCGTCAGTCGATCACAAACGAGGGGCTTACGCACGCTTCGCCAAGAGGTACCTTCCCGCACGCAGATCCGTCCGCAGTGGACCTTCCTGGGTGCTCCTCCCCACCGGACGGAGTCGAAATCGCAGTTCGGAAGGCATCAACACGGTTTCGATCCGAGGTCTCGGAACCGGCGTAGCCGAGGATGCCCCGGACTGCCCGCGAAAGTCGATACCACTCGAAAGGGGACACTCGTGGCAAGTGTCGCTGCGCGGGCGGAATCCCGCGGTCCGCTCGGGGCGGTACGGTTCAGAGCCCGTAGCTCTCCAACAGCCGCAGCCAGACCTCGCTGAGGGTGGGAAACGCCGGTACCGCGTGCCACAGTCGTGCGAGCGGAACCTCGCCGACGATCGCGATCGTCGCAGCGTGCAGCAGCTCGGCGACGTCCTGGCCGACGAACACGGCACCCAACAGCACCTGGTGTCGTTCGTCGATCACGAATCGAGCCCTGCCCCGATAACCGTCGGCACGGAGCTCCGCGCCTGCCGAGGCCATGTCCAGTTCGATGGTTCGTACCCGGTGACCGTCCTGTTCGGCCCGCTCCGGGCTGTAGCCGATCTGGGCCACCGCGGGATCGGTGAAGATCACGGTGGGGACGGCGTGCCTGTTGGCCGAGGTCATGTAACGACCGAACGCATCGGTGGTGACGTGTCTGCCCGTGGCCCTGGCGACGACGACGTCCGCGACCACCCGCGCCGCGTACTTGGCCTGGTGCGTGAGCTGGGCCTGCCCGGTGACGTCCCCCGCGGCGTAGAGCCACCCCCCGGGAACCCCCCTGACCTCGCCGTGTTCGTTGACGTCCACGGCGCCTTCCTCGTGGAGCCCCACCGACTCCAGCCCGAGATGCCCGGTGGCGGCGCGACGACCGGTGGCGACCAACAACCGCTCGGCCGAGACCTCGGTACCGTCGGCGAGTTCCAGCGTCACGCTCCCCTCCGTACTCGACACCCCGTTGACCACGGCATCGGAGTACAGTCGCACCCCGTCGGCACGCAGCGCCGCCTCCAGCAGGTCCCCGGCGAAATCCGGGGCCGAAGGCAGCGGACGGGGACCGCTCTCGATCATCCGCACGTGCGTTCCCAACCGGGCCCAGGCCTGCGCGAGCTCCACCCCCACCACTCCGGCCCCCAGCACGGCCAGGCTCTCCGGAGCTCGCTCGGCGGAGGTGGCAGCACGCGAATCCCAGAAGTCGACCTGGTCGAGACCGGGAATCGGAGGACGGACGGGCACGCTCCCGGTCGCGAGCACGACCGCGTTGCCCGCGTAGAGCGAAAAGGTCGTGCCGTCCGGATCGCGCACCATGACCTCCCTGCTGCCCGCGAGCCACGCCGAACCGCGGAACAGGGCCACCCCGGCGTCGTGGACCCAGTCGACTTGTCTCCGGTCGTCCCACTGATCGACGAACGAATCGCGCCTGCGCAGGGTGCCGGAAACATCGATATCACCCGTGACGGCCTGCCGGGCCCCATCCACCCGACGAGCGGCGGTCACGGCGTGTCCGGAACGCAGCAGTGCCTTGCTGGGCATGCAGGCCCAGAAGGAGCACTCCCCGCCGACCCGTTCCCGCTCCACGAGAGCCACCGAGAGGCCACCCGCGGCGACCCGGCCCGCCACGTTCTCCCCGGCGGGACCGCCACCCACGACCACGACGTCGTACTCGTATCCACCGGACTCGGCAACGGCCTCACCGGACTCGGCACCTGTAGCAGCCATACTGGTCAGGGCAATACATCACGAGGACAACGGCAACCGGAAAGCCGTCCGGCCGGTCTGTCGTGGGCGCCTCCGACCGGTTCCGCCCCGGCTGCCGGAGCGGAACCACCGGGAGGAGCCGGGGCGGGACGAGAACCGATCGCCCGTCACGGACCGATCGTTGCCGCCCGTCGGCCCTCAACGGGACACCCTGCTCCACCCACCGACACCGGGAGTGTGGCCGCTGTCGTACTCGGTGGTCAGTATCCGAGGGGTGCGGGTCAGGTAGGGGTGGAACAACCGGAAGACCACGACAGCGGGCGCGTAGAGCGGCACGACCGCGGACAACGTGGCCGCCGTGACTCCGGCGCGGAACACGTCGGCAGGCAGCAACCGCGGATAGCGATCCACGAACCGACCGTTGGCGAGCGAGACCGCCCACAGCACGAACACGAAACCGGCCATGGCCCCCACCGCGATGATCACGGAGGGCTGGTAACCCAGCCGCTGCGATCCCAGCATGACAGCGATCCACCCCAACAACGCGGGCATCTGGCCACGCTCGGTGGTGGCCGCCCACAGCAGTCCACCGAAGACCGCGAGTACCACCCCGGCGTTCTCCCAGGCCCGTACCACCCGGCCACTCCAGGCGACGTCCGGGACACCGATCCGTTCCAACAGACCACGCCACACCTCCACGGCCGAGGGAGCGGCCTCCGGCGCCAAGAACTGTCCGCCGATCCAGCACAACGTCCACACCGAGACCACGAACGCGGCCAGACGTTGCCAGTACGGTCTGCTGCCCACGACACTGCACAACCTGAGTACTTCCCACCAGTGCGCCCACACGAGGGTGACACCTCCGCCGATCGAATTCGCTGCACCACGCTGATCGTCACCGCCCGCGGGGCGTCGGGTCCATTGCCCGATCGGCGGCGTGTCCGAACGCGTTGGGTAATCGGAACGGCCGTCTCATCGTCCGGCCGAGCATGCCGGGGTGCACCGGCACGACCAGCCGCGCTCACCCACCGCGCTGATCCACGCCCCGCCCGGTCACATCACCGAAGAACCCGTCACATCACCGAGGGAATCGGGGCACAGCCCCGGTGCGACGCACAACGCCCGGTGACGGAATCGACTCCCGTACCGTCGACCAGCCACATGTTCCCGGTAGTGGTCGACACCAACATCCGATCGGCGGCGTCCGTGGAGACACGTACGTCCTCGGTGGCACCGATCGGGTGATCGAGCCTGAAGTGGACTCCACCACCGATCCGACTGCCCGTCGTCGGGTCGATCGTGGTGATGCGGATGGCCTCGGTCACGGCACACTCGTCGGGCCGAAGCACGGCGAGTCCGGTCGACGTCCACGCCGTCCGGAGCGGTCCGCACCCCACCTCGAAGGTGTCGAGCCGAGCGGCGCTGTCGCCACCCGCGGGAATCACCCGCAGCGCCGGCGGCTCGCTGCTCGCCCGATCGCGCACGACGAGCGCCAGGCGTCCCGACCGGTCGAGTGCCAGATCCCGCACCACCAGGTCGGTCGGCAACGTGATCCGCCGAGTGGTGTTCCCCGAAACCAGCGAGACCCGATTTCCGCTCGCCACCGCGAGCCTGCCGTCGGCAGCGTCGATGGCGGTCACCTCGTCGCCGGGCACCACCCCACGCATCCGCCGAACCGTGCCGTCCGGGCCCACCCGCGACACCCCGCCGTCGGCGGTGGCCGCGTAGACGTGCTCCTCGCCCCTGGCCAGCGCCGCGACCTCGGTGCCCGGTCTGCCGAACTCGTGGTGCACCTCGCCGGTTTCCAGCATCACGGAAACGAGTGTTCCGTCGGCGAGCTGAGTGACGTAGCTGTCCGGGGCCGTCCCGGTCGGTACCGTCGGGGGACTCCGGTCGACGACGAACACGAGTGTCAGCAACAACGCGGCGGTGGTGGCGGCAACGGCTCCGGTCACCCCGAGGACCGTCCGCACTCCGGAACGCCTGCGACGTCCGGCCAGTACACGCGGCAGGGCCGTGGCGGACGGTTCCACATCGGCGACGAGCGCGTGCAGCCCATTACGCACCAGCTGCTCGTCGGAACTCCCGTCTGGGGCTGCGGTGTCCGACTCCGTCACACGCGCTCCCTCAGCAAACTCGACAATCGCGAGACCCCTCGGGAACAGTAGGCCTTGACCGCGCCCGGGGTCACTTTCATTATCTTCGCGGTGTAGGCCTCACTGAAGTCGGCGTAGTAACGCAGCACGACCGCTTCCCGCTGTCTGGGAGGCAGTCGGGCGATCGCGTCGGCCAGCACCGTGCGGTCGACACCGTGCACGCTCTCGTCCGGTCCGGACTCACGTTGTACCAGTCGGTGCTGATACTTCCGCGACACCTGCCGCCTGCGCAGCAGCGAACGGGACTTGTTGAGCACCGTCCGACGCAGGAAGGCCAACGCCTTGTCCCGGTCGCGCAGCCGAGCGCGGGAGTCGAACACCCGCATGAACGCGTCCTGCACCACGTCCTCCGCGGCCGATCCGTCATCGACGAGCAGCACGGCCATACGCAGCAGTCCGGAGTAGTGCTCGTGGTAGAGATCGGTCAGTTCGGCGGTCGAGTCATCCATGTGGAGCGGTCCGTTCGACCGTGCGACGGGGGCGACCTCGACCGAAGGACACCGAAAGGCACGACACGCGAGTCCGCCGTGCGGGTTCAACCGCGCGTAAATCCTTCCGACCGATCACCACGACGCCCTCTACCACACTCGAAAAACGGCGAACCCGACACCACGTCGGAGTGACACTGTGATCTTACCCGTCCGGGGAATACTGTCCGACAGTTGTCAGTGTTTCCACCCGACGACAGATGATGTGAGGTATATCCACGGATGCCCATCGTCATCCGGCACGACCTCTAGTTGGGAGAAGGGCGCGATCCGAGCGCCCGGTGAATCGTATGAAGTTCGGTATCTCCACATTCGTCACGGACGAAGGAATAGACCCGGCGGAGCTTGGCGAGGCCGCCGAACTGCGTGGTTTCGACGCACTGTTCCTCGCCGAGCACAGCCACATCCCCACGAGCAGGAAAACGCCCTATCCCGGCGGCGGTGACCTGCCGAGGCACTACTACCGGACCCTGGATCCGTTCGTGTGCCTCACCGCCGCCGCGGTGAACACCAGGCACCTGCTGTTGGGAACCGGAATCGCGCTGATGATCCAGCGGGACCCGATCCACACCGCCAAGGAGACGGCCAGCCTGGACCGCGTCTCGGGAGGCAGGGCGATCCTGGGTGTGGGGGCCGGTTGGAACCGCGAGGAGATGCGCAATCACGGCACCGATCCGGCTCACCGTGGTGCGCTGATGGACGAACGCATCCGCGCCATGAGGGCGCTGTGGACACAGGAGGAGGCGGAGTTCCACGGCGATCACGTGGACATCGAGTCCTCGTACTTCCGACCGAAACCGGTCCAGTCACCGCATCCCCCCATCTACGTCGGCGGGGAGAGCGAACGGTCGGTCGAACGCGTCGCCGAGTACGGCGGGGGCTGGCTCCCCCGATCGGGAGCCGAGAACCTGGCGAAACAGATCGAGCACGTCCGCGAACGCGCGGGATGGCGGGTTCCGGTGACGCTGTACTCGGCACCCGACGATCCCGCGGCTATCGAACAACACGCCCACGCGGGCGTGGACCGGATCCTGTTCTACCTTCCCACCGAGCCCCGTGACACCACGTTGCGTTACCTGGACCAGTTCGCCGAATCGGCCAGGAAATCACAGCGGTAGCGGTGTCCGAGCACGCCGAACCGGCCCGCGCCGATCCACCGGACTCGGGCGCGGAGCACGGTTCGGCATGCCCCAACGCTCCGACGAATTCCGAACAAAAACCTCAACGAGACTAAACCTCGTTTACCGAACGCCCCTACTCGTCACACCGCCCGCACGAACCGGCACTCGCCGCAGTCCGCACAATTTTCGACTCTACCGTGAACAAAAGCATCCTCGCAGCACAGTGGACACTAACCACCTCGGGTCGAACCAGAAGGATGATCATCGGCGAGTCATGACGAATTGAACGACGGCAGGCGGCACGACGAAAAGCCACCGATCGAACACGGTACGACGTAACGAGCTCACGCCACCCACGCTTCCACTGGACGGAAGCCCGCTGCCTCAATTCACCAACCGGGCTGAGAGGCTGAATCGAACGCAGCCTAGAAGGGGAGGTTGGAATGCGTACCCAGGTCGCGATCGTGGGAGCGGGTCCAGCGGGCATGCTGCTGTCTCATCTGTTGCACCTACGGGGAATCGAATCGATCGTGTTGGAGCGGCGCAGCCGCGAATACGTACAGCAACGGGTGCGTGCGGGAGTACTGGAACAGGGCACCGTCGACGTACTGCGGGAAGCGGACGTGGCCGAACGGCTGGACCGGCAGGGCCATCCGCACCACGGAGTGAACGTGCAGTTCGACGGGGAACGGTTGCGTATTCCGCTGTCCGAACTCACCGATGGGCGGAGCATCACCGTCTACGGTCAGCAGGAGGTCGTCAAGGATCTGGCTGATCGGCGTGAGCGTGACGGGGGCCAGGTCCACTACGAGGTCTCGGACGTCTCGATCGAGGGGCCCGACACCGAGCGACCGCTCGTGCGGTTCACGGCGAACGACGGGACGAACCACGAGATCCGGTGTGACTTCGTGGTCGGTTGCGACGGTTTCCACGGCGTCTCCCGGAACACGATTCCGCGCACGGTCCGTACCGACTACGAGCGTGTCTACCCGTTCGGTTGGCTCGGGATCCTCGCGGAAGTCGCGCCCTCCAGCGAGGAGCTGATCTACTCCAACCACGTCAACGGATTCGCCCTGCAGAGCCTGCGCTCACCGGAGCTGAGCAGGATGTACCTGCAGTGCGATCCCGACGATTCGATCGAGAACTGGTCCGACGAGCGGATCTGGGCCGAACTGCAGAACAGGCTGGGAGCGCCCGGTTGGGAACTGCGGGAAGGCCCCATCATCGACAAGAGCATCAGCGCGTTGCGCAGTTTCGTCACAGAGCCGATGAACTACGGCAGGCTGTTCCTGGCGGGCGACTCGGCACACATCGTGCCCCCGACCGGCGCGAAGGGACTGAACCTCGCCGTGGCCGACGTGGCACGGCTGGCGCGGGCCATGACCGACTTCTACAGCGGCAACGGCACCACCGGGCTCGACACCTACTCCGAGGACTGCCTGCGGCGCGTGTGGCGCGTGCAGCACTTCTCCTGGTGGATGACCTCGATGACCCACCGGTTCGACGGGCCGGACTCGGCCTTCGACCGGCGGCTGCAACGCTCGCAGTTCGACTATCTGCGGACCTCGAAAGCCGCGGCCACCACACTGGCGGAGAACTACGTGGGGCTTGCCTCGGTCTGACGGCCACGGCGACGACCGCGGCCACCCGACGCCGGGCCGCGGTCACCGCTCGGCGGAAACGCCCCGACCGAGCGGCTTCATCGGTCCCGCGACCACGCACCACTACCCGCACTTCGGACATTCGGGTGGTCCGCCCCCTTGCGGCGGGATGGTGGGACCACCGCACGTCGGACACATCGGTGACATAGCTCCTGCTCCCGACACACCTCCACACGGTTCACGACCACGAAGCTCCCGGTAAGGAACTCGATTTCGCGCCACCCCGATCCCGGGGAGGCGAGTACCGCGTCGCCCCGTGAAGCCGCGTGCCCGACGACATCCCGCCCGACACTGGACACGGGTGTACCGCCGGTGGCCGACGCGCCTCGGACCACTCCGCTCGACACACCGTGCTTCGCACGGGCTTTCCCCCTCACCGCTTCCTGCCGCACCCGGGCCACCGCTGTCGATCGACGACGTCCGCGTGGCAGGAGTGATATCGGTCGCCGGGACGGAAACCGTTCTCGGTTGAATCGGTACAGCATCCCGAAACGACGCCGACCATCGGGTATGTCACGCACAACACTCGCGGCGTGTTCACACCGCTCCCCCCGTTTCGATCTTATCCCCACCGCGACCTTTGACAGTCACATCCTCCGCCTGTCAGTATTTTCTTACACCTGGCAAAAAGTTCCAGCCGCCGAGGAGTGCGGAACGAAGTCCAGGACTGGGGCCGCGGGAACGAACCGAGACCGGCTGAACCTTCGATCGGAGTTCCGGGAGCTTTTCATGACCGATTCACGGGAGCATCGAGAAAGCGGCGGGCGGAGATGGCGGCCACTGCTGCTGTCCGGACGGCCGTGGGCGGCGACGGTCTACCTGTTGAGCTACTTCGTGGTCGGCACCCTGTTGTTCAGCCTGGTACTGACGAGCGTGTTGGTCGCCGCGGCCCTGAGCATCGTGGGGGTGGGACTCCCGCTGCTGGTAGCAGCGGCGGTGCTGATCCGGGGGTGCGCGGCGATCGAACGATGGCGCGCGCTGCTGGTGACGGATTTCGTGCCGGCCGTTCACCGCACGGTTCACGGCCGTGGAATCATGGCACAGCTCAGAACTAGGTGGTCGGATCCGGCCACTCTTCGCGCCTGCGGCTACCTGATCCTGATGTACGTGCCGTTGCTGATACTGGACACCGCGGTCGTGGCACTCTGGTTGTCCGTCGTCGGAATGGTGACGGTTCCACTGTGGTTCTGGGCGATTCCGCAGAACGGTGGCCACGGAGTGATGATCGGCTACCGACCGGAGGCGCCCGACACCACGAGTTTCGCCTTCGGCGACGGCTCGTTCGGACTGTGGATAGGGGATCTGCCCACCGCCCTGCTCGCGGCCGCGTTGTTCCTGGTCCTGGCCTTCGTCCTCGCACACCTGGTAGTGGCTGTCGCCGGGGCGCACGGCAGAGTGGTGCGCTCGCTGCTGGGGCCACCCACCGATCCGCTGGAGACCGCCAGGCGGGCACTGGACGAACCCGGTCCGCTCCACGGCGGGATACCTTCGGAAGCCGGAAGCCGCGGTGGTGTCGAGAACCGGTGAACGACATCCCCGTTCGGAGTACCCGCGAAGCAACGGGAAAATCGGTCCGACGCGAAACCGGCCGCGGGGGTGAAATCTGAACAGCGAGGAGCTGCTGAACTTCCTTTCCGCGGTGGGACACTCCCACCGGCTGCGCATCATCGCCGCGCTTTCCAACGGTCGGGTACACGTGAGCGAGCTCGCCCGCAATCTCGGGCTGTCCCGGCCGTTGCTGTACATGCACCTCGACCGGCTGGAGAAAGCGGGACTGGTGCGCGGCCGACTGGAACTTTCCCCCGACGGCAAGGCCATGAAGTATTTCGAACTCGTCGACTTCGGGCTACATCTGACACCGGAAACCGTCATAGCGGCTCTGGACGCCGACGAGCGGGAAACCAAGGACGAATGAAGGGATCGGAGCATGAGCGGCGCCGTGACTGCCATCCTGATCGTGCTGATCGCCGTCGGCGGACTCACGACAGGAGTCGTCACCTATTTCCGGCTGCAACGCCACCGGGCCGACGCCGTGGCCATGGCGAACTACCGCAAGCTCGCCGAGGAGGCAGTGGCTCGCCAGGAGGCGGTGGAGAACCGGCTGCGGGAACTCGACTCCAGACTCACGGAGATCGAGCGGATGCTGCGCAGCATCGACTGAGCGGATTTCGGCCGAGCGCTCCGAGCTCCCCGCGTCGAATCGCGAAATCACCGGAACAACGGAAGAGGCTCCGATCACGGATCGAAGTGTGGCAAAGATGTGGGGACGATCTCGGTTGGATCTCCCCACGTCTCGCTGCGCTGGGGTGCTGGTGGGACGGGTGGGACTTGAACCCACGACAAGACGAATTATGAGTTCGCTGCTCTGACCTGCTGAGCTACCGCCCCGTTACGGACGCTGCCGATCATACCGGCCACGTCCTCCAGTATGACCGCAGGGTCGGCCGGACGGTACCACCGGGACGAAAAGGGTCGGCGCACCACGGCGGTGCACCGACCCGGCGTTGTCGAACACTGGTCCGTTCTCAGCGAGCCCGTTCTCAGCGAGCGATGAAGGTCGCGATGTCGAATGATCCGGTCAGCTGGCCGACGACGACGATGCTGGCCAGCAGCGCCCCGACTCCAGCGACGGTCAGCACCGCGAGCATGACCAGGTAAACCATCGCTTTCAATGGTTTGGGCAGCCGCGTCACAGCCGAAAGATCCGGCATGGACAGCTGCCTAGGGTTCTTACCGATACCAGGTGCGGACATGATATCTCCCCCGTCCTCTGCGATCCCCTGTCATATTCCGCCGTCCCGGGGACGAAGAGCGGCGGAACCGCGTTGTGTATCAGCGGCAACGAATTCGATCGCGCTTTCAGCCTACCGAGGGCCGAAAATCGACCATGATCGCACGATGAAGCCTTGAGCTGCACAAACATGGAGTACGGCGTTTTCCGTACACTCCGATGATCGCCAACGGAGCATGGATCGTTACCGGAGCCTGACCTCGCCGACACCAAACCACACCTTCAGGTGAAATGTCGGTCTCGGCCATTCAGGACCACCACGCGCCGGGACGGCTCGCGGCTCCACCGGACCCGATGTGGCTCCACCGGACGCAGCGAAGCGCCCGATGGCGCACTCGACGAACGTCGGGCTTCGACTGCCGGTATCCGCTGTCATCGTACCGTGCGTGATCGGAACTATCGAGAAGATCGAACGGGTGATTCACGACAGCATTCCGAACGGACTCCCACTCCGGCCGTAATGTGTCGTGACGCACATTCGACGCGATACGCGGCAACATCCGGGACGACCGACGAAAAAAGCCCGAATCCGGTGAACGGATCGGGCTTTACCTGCTCCCCCGGCTGGACTCGAACCAGCAACCTTTCGGTTAACAGCCGAATGCTCTGCCATTGAGCTACGGAGGAATGTTTTGTTTTCCGCAACGCCGTCGCGCTGACAACGACAACTCTAGCGCATACCGCGAAGCCTTCGAACACCCCCTCCCCCTTGTACGGAAACACCTGGCCAGAAGCTCAATTTCGGTGAGCGACCAGGAAGATCCGCCGAAAGGGCAACCAGGTCGATCCGTCCGCGCGGGGCGGGTAGGCCTCCCGCAGCCGTGGGGCGAGTTCCGCGGTGAAACGCCGCCAACGGTGGTCGTCGAGCAGGGCGTGGATCGGGCGCAGCGCGGTTCCGGACAGCCAGGCCAGAACGGGGTCCTCGCCGTGGAGCCGATGGATATAGGTCGTTTCCCAGGCGTCGATCTCCACGTCGAACTCGGCCAACGCCTCCGCGTACTCGACGGGTCCGGATACCCGGTTCGGATCACGCGGAACCTCCCCGATCTCGGACCGCCACTCCGGTTCCGCGGCGAGCTGGTAGCAGATCCGGTGCGCCGGAGCGGCGAAGTTGCCGGGAAGCTGCATCCCGAAACAGGCTCCCGGTGGGAGTCGGGACAGCCATCTCTCGACCAGTTCGAGATGGCCCGGAATCCAATGCAACACCGCGTTGCAGACGACCACATCGGTATCGGATCTCGGCATCCACTCCCGGATGTCGGCGATCTCGGCGGGGACTCCGGACCGCACGGCGGCGGCGACCATCTCGGGCGAGGAGTCCAGTGCCTCCACCTCGGCGCCGGGCCAGCGCTCGGTCAGCAACGGGGTGAGGTTTCCCGCACCACACCCCAGATCGACCACGCGCCGCGCCGAGGGGGTGAGCATTCTCGCGAGCAGATCGCGCATCGGTCGCTCACGTTGCTCGGCGAAAGCCAGATACGTTCCCGGGTCCCACATTCACGACTCCGACCGAGAAGGAACAGTACGAACGTACTGTATCCACTCGCGCCGAACCGCGAAACACCGAACGGCGGGGGCTCACTCGCCGCTTTCGGCCACGCTCTCCAACCGACGTGCCACTTCCCGCGTGTACTCGACCAGAGCGGCCTCGTCCGTCCCCGGATCGGCCCTTACCTGCAGTACCGTGCCGTCCCGCCCGGGAACACCGCGACGCACGAACCGTGCCCCGCCCACATCGGGGAGTTCGCGGTACTGGGTGGATCGGATGGAGCGCGTCACCCTGCTGTGCACCACGTCCGGCAGCTTGCCCGCGGCGTTCAGTCGGAAATCACGACGAGGTCGGTCCCGGAGGAGCACCGCGCCGTCGACCCACTGCCACTCCTCGGCCTCGACGATCCCGATCACCCCGTCCTGCCAGCGCACATGGCTCAGCAGGTGCCAGCCGACCCGACGCGCACCGGACTCCTCCGGTAGCCACAGCCCGTGGTTGGTGGCCACCAGCGGCCCGTGCGTCCCGCTCGCGGTGGCCAGCACACGCTCCTCGCCCTCCAACTCGCCGTCGAACCCCGTGGGCAATTCGTGCGCACCGGTCAACAGCGCACGCACACGTCTGAGCAACGAAGTCATACGACACCGTCCGCGGCCTGTTGCTGCAACGATCTGTGATACTGCTCCAGCGCCACCAGGTCACCGAACAGCGCGTGGTACTCCTCGGCGTTCTCCAGCGGCGACAACCGCTGGACCCGCGATTTGATCTCGTCGATCTGGCGGGCCACCATCCGCTCGCGGAGCCTGGCGAGCACCCCACCCACGTAGCGGTGGTCCTGCTCGGACTTGGTGTCCGGCGTCTCCACCGCGAGCTGGGAGAGCAGCCTGGTGGACCCCTCGTCGGGGCACTGCGTCCGCACCGCTTCCACCAGGATCGAGCCGGACAGCCCCGACTGGGTGCCGCCCGCCTTGAGCAGTGCGGTGTGCAGCTTCGCATAACCGGACTCGGTGAATGCCTCCTCCGGCAGCGAGTCGTACACCGGTCCCGCCAGGGCGGGCATCTGCAGCGCTGCCTTCAGAGCCTCCCGCTGCGACCAACGCAGCTGATCGTGTCGTGGGGGACGTTCCGGCAATCGTTCCCCGGCCGGTTCCGACTCGGGGTCGGCACGCCGCTGCTTCTTCCCCCGACGGTTCCCGTTCGCGGTCTCGCCGGAGTACTCCCGCACCCGGCGCACTACCTGGTTCTCGTCGTTCCAACCGGTCCAGCCGGAGAGCTGCACGGCGTAGCCGTCCCTGCTCGCGGGATCCTTGATACGCGCCACCAGCGGTACGGTGCGCCGGAGCGCGGCGACCCGGCCGTCCACCGAGTCGAGGTCGTAGCCGTCGAGCAGGCTGCGGATGGCGAACTCGAAGAGCGGACGTCGCCGCGCGACCAGATCACGCACCGCGGCGTCCCCGCCGCGCTGTCGCAACTCGCAGGGGTCCTCCCCTCCCGGTGTGATGGCGACATAGGTCTGCGCGGCGAACCGCTGCTCGCCGTCGAACGCCTTCAGCGCCGCGTTCTGTCCCGCCTCGTCACCGTCGAAGGTGTAGATGACCTCCCCGCGGAAGGTGTCGTCGTCCATCATCAGCCGACGCAGCACGGAGATGTGCTCGTCACCGAAGGCGGTGCCGCAGGAGGCGACCGCCGTGGGAACCCCGGCGAGGTGCATCGCCATCACGTCCGTGTAGCCCTCCACCACCACGGTCTGGTGGCGCTTGGCTATCTCGCGTTTCGCGAGGTCGATGCCGAACAGCACCTGTGACTTGTTGAAGATCGGGGTGGCCGGGGTGTTGATGTACTTGGCCTCGATCGGATCGTCGTCGAAGATCCGCCGCGCCCCGAAGCCGACCACATCGCCACCGAGATCCTTCAACGGCCAGAGCAACCGGCGGTGGAACCGATCCATGGGGCCGTGCCTGCCTTCCCTGGACAGCCCCGCCTTGTAGAGTTCCTCGGCCTCGAATCCCTGGTTGAGCAGGTACTTGGTCAACCGGTCCCAGCCGCTCGGGGCGAAACCGCAGCCGAATCTGGTGGCCGCCTCCTCCCCGAACCCCCGTTCGGTGAGGAACTCGCGGGCCTGGTGCGCCTCCTCGGAACGCAGCCGCTCGGAATAGAAGGCGGCCGCGAGCCGGTTGGCCTCCACGAGCCGGGCTCTGGTGCCGGGTTCGCGACGACTCGTCGGGTTGCCGTCCTCGTAGCGCAGTCTTACGCCGGAACGGTCCGCGAGCCGCTCCACCGACTCGACGAAACCGAGGTGCTCGGTCTTCATCAGGAAGGCGATGACGTCGCCGCCCTCACCGCATCCGAAGCAGTGGAAGGTTCCGTGATTGGCGCGCACGTTGAAGGAGGGAGTCTTCTCCTCGTGGAACGGGCACAGCCCCTTGAACGCGTCCCCGCCGGAACGGCGCAACGCGACGTACTCACCGACGACATCGTCGATCCGGTTGCTCTCGCGTACTTCGGCGATGTCGCTTTCCCGGATTCGTCCCGCCACGAGCCCAGTCTAGATGCACGCGCTCACGGGAGCGGTGACGGTCGCGTCGCACCGGGGTGATGCGAGGTTCTACAGCGGCTCGAACCGTCGAGTACCGGTCGACGTCGGCAGGCACGGCGCACAACCGAAAAGGTTTCTCAGCAGGGCAACAGTGGATTGTTCGGGCACAATCGCGGTGTGCGATCGGTGGAGGAAGCTTTCACTGCGGAGTCGGGCAGTCGGCACGCGCGGCTGCTCGGTCTCGCCTATCGACTCACCGGCAGCATCACCGACGCGGAGGCGGTGCTGCGGCAGGCGCGCGTGCGGTTCGCCGGAGGCGGAGACGTGGCGGACTCGCCCGCTCACTGCCCGGACGACGGGCTGAGCGGCGCGGTGGGGGAACTGGCGGTGGATCGTGCGCTGTCGGGGGCGGCGCGCCGGGAGCACTACGTCGGCCCGTGGCTGCCCGAACCGATAGTCACACTGGAAGTACCGGCACGAACCACGGACCCGCTGGAGCGGATCACCCGCGCCGAGGACGTGCGCATGGCGGCGTTGCGGGTACTGCAGCAACTCACTCCGGAACAACGGATCGCACTGGTGCTGCACGAGAACTTCGAGGTTCCGTTCGAGGAGATAGCCGGAATGCTCGGCTGCACGGCCACGACCGCCGGGCAGTACGCCTCCCGCGCACGGCGAGTCATGAACGAGGCACGGCCACCCCGCCGCGTGCCCGCCACCGAGCAGCACGAACTCGTCGAGGCGATGCTCGCCGCGCTCGCGTCGGGGGACGAGTGGCGGCTGGCACGGTTGCTTCACCCGCACGTGAGCGTGCACGGCGACAGCGACGGCAAGGCCCGCACCGCGTTGCGACCGGTCCACGGGCGGGACAAGGTAACCCGTTTCCTGCTCAGCCTGATGCGCAAGTACCCGTCCCCCACTCCGTCGAACGTTCGATCGGTACTGGTCAACGGGGATCCGGGGTTGCTGCTTCCCGGAACCTCTAGCGGGGACGTCTTCCGCGATTCGGCGGCGGTGCGCGTGGTGGGGTTCGCGGTACGCGACGGGTGTGTCGCGGAGATCCACGACATCGTCAACCCGGACAAACTGACCAGGATCTCGTGCTCGCCCCCCTACGGCTGAGCCGCTGTCGGCGGTCGAAACCGGCGGGATGAGCGAGTCACGCCGGAGTTGGTGAGGCCCCGGGCTCAGCGAGGCCCACCGGGGTCGGTGATCCTTGCCAGGAAGTGAACGAACCCGCTCTGCCGGTGACGGAGCAGGAACAGGAACGGCCGATCCACCCGTACTCGCACGGGATCGTCGAACAACGAGGTCAACCGCATCATCACCGCGGTGGCGGCCGCTCCTTCCACACCGTGCTCGTCGACCCGTAGCACGGCCTCGTGCAGCGCGGTGGATACCCGCAGCGGCCGCGGGGTCAGGGGCGCGAAGTCCGCGGCGGGCGTGAACGCCCGGCGCACTCCCAAGGCCGCCAGCGGCTCGTCCAGCTCGCCGGAACCGGACACGGCGAAGCGCGGCAACCGGAGTTCGACCGGACACTCCTCGACCGCTTCGAGCAGCCGGAGCAGCGTGTCGTGGTCGAGCGCCGGTTCCGCGGTGGCCAGCTCCGCGTCGGGCAACAGCACGAACGCGTCGAAGCCTCCCTCCAGTCCCGCCCGAACGACCCGCCAACCGTGATGATGGGCGTAGCCGAGTCGAGCGCTCACACGCATGAGTGAGACAGGTTGTTCCCCTGCCGGAGTAAGGAACGAACCGGATCTCGTCTCGTTCGGATCGAAGACCTCCTGCCACGGCGCCTTCAGGTACAGCGCGTTGACCAGCGCCGCGACCGTGTCCGAGTTCACCGCTCCCGGTTTGACCAGCTCGGGGATCAACCGCCGGGTCACGTCCGCCACGTCCTGGTTGATCCGCTCCCGTGTCCGTTCCGGGGCGTCCCGGAACGGGGCGGTGCGAATCCCCGCGCCGAACCGCTGTTCGAGTGCCGCCGGGGAGTCCGTTTCGAGCGGTAGCCGCTCGTCGGCCCACAGCCGGTTGGCGACCGCGAGGGCGACGCTGTCCCGGGATTCGGCGCTGTCCCGGGATTCGGCGCTGTCCCGGGATTCGGCCTCGGGACGCGCTGCCGCGTTCAGCGATTCGACGAACTCCGGCTCCGCCGGATCCGTCCCCAGGGCCTCGACGACCTCGGCGCGGGTCCGTCCCCGCGTGATCTCCGCGAGCAGCCCCAGTGCCGTCGTCACCGAGTACGGGGACCAGCAGTGGTTCTCACGGGGGTCGGGGGCGAGCCGCCGGTGCAGCCACCACAGGAATCGCAACTCGGTGTTCACCACGACGCGGTACTCCGATCGGTCTCGCGAGGCGTTTACCGGAGGCGAGTCTGCCAGTGAGAGGCCGTACCGGGCGAGCTTTCGGAGGGATTCCGCCGAGTCCGACCGTCGGGCGGCCGAAGCGGCGAAGAGGCCGCGGGAGGCTACTACCCCAGCGTCTCCTCGATGTCGGCCAGCCCCATCAGGCGGAGCTCCTGGGCGATGTAGCCGGCCGCGCGTTCGGCGGCGGGATCCTGCCAGCGCAGATCCGTCACCCAGTCGGCGACATTGTCCGAGTTGATGTAGGGCTCGCCGTCGACGACGACCTTCTGGATGTGATGCCGGTTCACGTCGTTGGACATCGGGGCTCCTGGCGGCTTATCGGGGACTGCCGCAAATTTTCACACGAAAGTTGGAATCATGACCAGTTAAAATCACGCTGCGTATTAGCGTGCACCAACAAATGCGTTTTACGCTGCCTTGTCTGACATAGGTCACACTGAATAACCGGTTTTAGTCACCCAATGTGCATGCCAGGACACCGCTTGGGCGTCGGTGAACGAGGCCACCTGATCGAGCAAGGCACGCAGTCGCCCGCGGTCGTCGGAAGCGGCCTCCCAGGCGACCCGCGCCGCCGGAGTCAACGAGGCGGGAGCGGCCCGCGCCAGCACGTTGACCAACTCGGTGAGGATCCGACGCTGCGACTCCTGCAGCCGCAGCCGCTCCGGGTCGCTCATGACGTAGCGCAGTGCCATGGCCTTGAGTACCGCCACCTCGGCGGCCACCTCTTCCGGCACCACCAGCTCGGCCGCGTAACGCGTCAGCGGACCGGTCCCGAACTCCGACCTGGTGGCTCGTACCGCCGCGGCGACGAACCGCCCCACCAGCTCACTGGTCAGCCGCTTGAGCGCCACCTGCGCGGTGACCGAACCGTCGTAGTCGAGCACGGCCGCGAGAGCGGGGTTCGCCACCAGTTCGAAAGCCGCCGCCTCCAACGATCCGGTGTCCAGCGGTCGCTGCCCACGGAAGTACTTGTCCGCGATACGCAGGATCTCCCCACGCTCCTCGGGATCCAACAGAGCCCGCGGTGTGATCCGCCCGGTGTGCACCCCGTCCTCCAAGTCGTGCACCGAATAGGCGACGTCGTCGGCCCAGTCCATGATCTGGGCCTCCAGACAACGCGTCCGGGGAGGCGCTCCCCGCCGCAGCCACCGGAACACGGCCGAGTCCGACTCGTAGACCCCGAACTTGCCGTATCCGTCGTGCGACAGCGGCCACGGGTATTTCGTGGCGGCGTCCAGGCAGGCACGGGTGAGGTTGAGACCGCACTCGGTACCGTCCGGAGCCACCAGCTTGGGTTCGAGTCTGGTCAGGATCCGCAACGTCTGCGCGTTGCCCTCGAAACCACCGCAGTCCGCCGCGAGCTCCGCGAGCGCGTCTTCCCCGTTGTGGCCGAACGGCGGATGACCGATGTCGTGGGCCAACCCGGCGGTGTCCACCACGTCGGGGTCGGTTCCCAGCTCCACCGCGATGGCGCGACCGATCTGTGCGACCTCCAGGGAATGGGTGAGCCTCGTCCGGGGGACATCACCCTCACCGGGCCCCATCACCTGAGTCTTACCCGCGAGACGACGTAACGCGGCCGAGTGCAGCACGCGCGCACGATCACGTGCGAAGGGCGCACGCGGCAGCGGCTCCCCGCCGGCCGACTCGGAGACCTTGGGGGACTCGTCGACCAGCCGCTGTGAGTCGTGCTCGGTGTAGCCCGGCGGCCGGAGTGCGGACATCGACCACAGCCTACGGAACGGGTCCGACAACACGCCGCGAACGAGTCAGCGCGTCGGCGGTGGGCCGATGAACTCCTACCGCTACCCGAGTCCGTATCCGGTGACGTCCGCCGAGGCGTGCATGACGCGGTAGAACAACATCGCGGCCGCCTCGCGCAGGATGTAGGCGGTCCGCACGTCCTCGGTCGGGCCACTCCTGGTCGGCGAGACCATGGCCCGCAACCCCTGGTCCTCGGCCATGGTCCGGCACCGCCAGGAGTGCCAGGGGTCGCTGACGATCAGTGCCGAGTCCCAGTCGCGGCGCTCGGCGACCTCGGAGACGGCACGGATGCTGCGCAGCGTGTCGCTGCCGACCTCGGCCTCCACCACGGCTCCCGGCGGTACCCCTTGCTCGATCAACCACATGCTGCCCGCCTGGGCCTCCGTGTAGTTGTCACCGGCCTGGTTACCGCCGACAGTGACGATGTGCTCGGAGAGCCCACTCCGATAGAGCTCCAGCGCGTGCTCCAGCCTGCTGCGCAACACCGGGGAGGGATCCCCGTTGTACTGCGCGGCCCCGAGAACCACGATCATGTCGGCGCTGCGCCGATGATCGACGAGCGCTACCTGCCAGACCCGGAAAGCGGTGCCACCGAGCACCAGCGAGGCGACCAGCAGCGCACCGAGGAGTGCTCTGCCGATCCAGACGGTGATGCGCCCACGGCGCCGCGTCCGGCCGGTTTCGGGGTGATGGGTCACGTCACGCATCGTTGCAGATCCGCCACCGACGACGCGCGAGCCCCGGGATCAGCAACCGACCAGGCGAGCCGCCAGGTACGCCTCCAGTTTGTCGATGGCCACCCGCTCCTGCTCCATCGTGTCGCGTTCGCGCACCGTCACCGCGTGATCGGACAGCGAGTCGAAGTCGACCGTGACGCAGAACGGGGTACCGATCTCGTCGTGCCTGCGATAGCGCCTTCCGATGGCGCCCGCGTCGTCGAAGTCGATGTTCCAGTTGCGGCGCAGCGTGGCCGCGACGTCCCGCGCCTTCGGGGAGAGGTCGGCGTTCCGCGACAGCGGCAGCACCGCGACCTTGATCGGCGCCAGCCTGCGGTCGAGCTTGAGCACCACGCGCTTGTCCACCCCGCCCTTGGCGTTGGGGGCCTCGTCCTCGCGGTAGGCGTCGACCAGGAAGGCCATCATCGGCCTGCCGAGCCCGGCCGCGGGCTCGATCACGTAGGGGCGGTAGCGGGAGTTGCTGGTCTGGTCGAAGTACGACAGGTCCACGCCGGAATGATTGGAGTGGGTGGTCAGGTCGAAGTCCGTCCGGTTCGCGACGCCCTCCAGCTCACCCCACTCGCTGCCGCTGAAGCCGAAGCGGTACTCGATGTCGACGGTCCGCTTGGAGTAGTGCGAGAGCTTTTCCTTGGGGTGCTCGTAATGGCGGATGTTGTTCGGATCGATGCCGAGCCCGGTGTACCACTCGGTGCGGTTGGCGATCCAGTACTCGTGCCAGGACTCGTCCTCACCCGGCTCGACGAAGAACTCCATCTCCATCTGCTCGAACTCGCGGGTGCGGAAGATGAAGTTTCCGGGGGTCACCTCGTTGCGGAACGACTTGCCGACCTGGCCGATCCCGAACGGCGGTTTCTTGCGCGCCGTGGTCATCACGTTCAGGAAGTTGACGAAGATGCCCTGAGCCGTCTCCGGGCGCAGGTAGTGCAACCCCTCCTCCGAGTCGACAGGACCCAGGAAGGTCTTGAGCAGGCCGTTGAACATCTTCGGCTCGGTGAACTGGCCGCGGTTCCCGCAGTTCGGGCAGGGCACCTCGGAGAGGTCGCTGTCGTCGACGTCCTTGCCGGTACGCTCGGCGTACTCCTCGGCGAGCTGGTCGGAGCGGTGCCGGTGGTGACAGGCGGTGCACTCGACCAACGGATCCACGAACTCCTGCACGTGCCCGGACGCTTCCCAGACCTCGCGCGGCAGGATGACCGAGGAGTCCAGGCCGACGACGTCGTCCCGCCCCTGCACCATGCTGCGCCACCACTGGCGCTTGATGTTGTCCTTGAGCTCCACCCCGAGCGGCCCGTAATCCCATGCCGACCGGGTACCGCCGTAAATTTCGCCGCTCGGGTAGACGAAGCCACGACGCTTGCACAGATTCACGATCGTTTCGATCTGGTCGGTGGGCACGCTCACTCCACGCTTGTCGCTGGTTGCTCGGGCTCCGGCCGGAAATCGGTTCGGTACTCGACGAATCGGCCGGGCTGGTCCCGCGGATTCCCGACGGTGAGTTTCCCAGCGTACCGAGGCAGCATCGCGGGCGGCGCGGCCCCACCCCGCAGTGCCGACACCCGCGACCTCGGCTGCGCCCGCCGAAGTGGACGACGCCCGTAGGATGGACGGTGTTCCACGACCAACTCGCGACGAGGCGACGAAAGGACCCCTTCGGCCACGACACTGCGCCGCGTGTGCCTCGGAGGACTCGTACCGCCGTGACCGGCGGGCGGTCGGTCATCACGTGGTAGTGCCGCTGATCACCTCTCATGCGCAACGACGAAGAGCACTCCGGCGAACGAGCCGAACCGGCCACGGTCCCCGCCGGTGACCCGGAGACCCTTACCGAGGCGGGTGAGTTGCTGCGGGCACTGGCGGCGCCGGTGCGGATCGCCATCGTGCTGCAACTGCGCGCCGGCGAACGCTGTGTGCACGAACTCGTCGACGCGCTCGGCGTGGCCCAGCCGCTCATCAGCCAACATCTCCGGGTGCTGAAAACGGCTGGTGTGGTGCGTGGCCGCCGCAACGGGCGCGAGGTGGTCTACCGGCTGGTGGACGACCATCTGGCGCACATAGTCGTGGACGCCGTAGCCCACGCGGAAGAGGGTTCGGAGGACGAGAACGCCTCCACGGTGAACGCGCCCTAGTCGATGACACGATTCGACCGAGGGATCGTCGACCTCCCCTGAGCGGGGCTCCGCACGCCAGAACGAGAATCCACTTACAACCCCGTACACACACCCGAGCAGAAGACGGAGAAAGCGTGACCTCCAGCGAGCGTCCCTCGGCCGCGATCCCGGGTCTGCGGTCCACCAAGCAGCGGGCCGCGGTGTCGCGTCTACTCAGCGAGATCGACGATTTCCGCTCCGCGCAGGAGCTGCACGAGCAGCTGCGGAACCGCGGCGAAGGGATCGGGCTGACAACCGTCTACCGCACGCTGCAGTCGCTGGCCGACGCGGGTGAGATCGACGTGCTTCGCAGTGACTCCGGGGAAGCCGTCTACCGGAAGTGCTCCACCGACCACCACCACCATCTGGTCTGCCGGTACTGCGGCAGAACGGTCGAGGTGGCGGACCCCCCGGTGGAGGACTGGGCGGAACGGATCGCCATCGAGCACGGCTTCTCCGAGGTGGATCACACCGTCGAGATAATCGGCACCTGCTCCGAGTGCGGAGTCTGATATCCACCGGGCGGGCGACACCCGCCCGTCGCGGAACATGCCGGGAACCGGAGTCACGAACGGCCGCACACGGCCCCCGGAGAGCTCACTGGTCGGGCCCGTGCTCCCCGCCACCGGTTCGAGGGACCCCGCCACCGGATCGAGGTCCCGTTCAGCCGGGATCGCCGAACCCGGCCACCACCTCGGAGCCGAACGCCTCGGCGAGTTCCCCCCGCAGCTGCGACCCGCCGGAAATCACGAGCATCAGCAACGTGGCCAACGGCTCCTCCGCCATCCCGTCCGCGGGGAACGCATAGCGCAGCGTGAGATCCGTTCCACCCTCGGTGCGCACCACACCGAGCGTGCCGAACATGCCCTGGCCGGCGCGTTCGGCCACCCATCGAGCTATCGCGTCCTCCTGGGGCAGGTCCCAGGCGATTACGCAGGTCAGACTCAGCACGGTCAGCCCATCGGCGAGGCGCATCGCCTGCAACGCGCACGGCGTACCGGAGTGCAGGAAGGTCAGCGCGCCGTCGTCGTCGACCCGTACCTCGTAGTAGTTCTCCAGCGCGCGTTTGGCCACTGTCAGCAGATCGGCCGTCCCGGCGGCTTCACTCGACATCAATGTTGCTCCCCATCGGGCTCGGCCGAGCTCGAATCCGGCTCGGTTCGGTCCACCGCACCGCCGAATCGACGATCACGGCGCGCGTAAGCGGCACAGGCGTCCCAGAAGTGAGTGCGGTCCACGTCCGGGAACAGCGTGTCCTGAAAGACCATCTCGGCATAGGCGGACTGCCAGAGCATGAAGTTGGAGGTGCGGCGTTCCCCGGAGGGACGGATGAACAGATCCACATCCGGCATCTGGGGCTGGTACAGGTGGCGTGCCACCGTACGCTGGTCCACCTTGTCCGGATTGATCTTGCCCGCCGCGGCGAGTCTGGCGATCTCACGTGCCGAGTCACCGATCTCCGCGCGCCCGCCGTAGTTGACGCACATCGTCAGGTTCATGACCTGGTTCTCGGCGGTACGCCGCTCCGCGGCCCGCAGCTCGTCGACGACACTGCGCCAGAGTTTGGGACGCCGACCCGCCCAACGCACCCGCACACCGAGTTCGTCGAGCTCGTCCACCCTGCGGTGGATCACGTCCCGGTTGAAGCCCATCAGGAACTTGACCTCATCGGGGCTGCGTTTCCAGTTCTCGGTGGAGAAGGCGTACAGCGACAGCCACTGCACCCCCAGCTGGATCGCCCCGCGCGTCAGTTCCAGGACCACCGCCTCACCGCGTTTGTGCCCCTCGATACGCGGCAGACCGCGCTCGTTCGCCCACCTGCCGTTGCCGTCCATGACCACGGCGACGTGGTTGGGCACCAGCTCCGGTGGAAGCGAGGGGGGTTGTGCTCCGGAGGGATGCGGGTCGGGCGCCCGCACGTTCGGCGCTTCCCTGTCCCGCCCGCGGCGTCGCAGCATCGATGGGTCCCCTTCGTGGTCGCTGGGCCGAGTCCTTCCCGAACCGTCTCCCATTCTCGCGAACGCGACGGCACTACCCGCCCAGTGGTCGGCCGAACCGGATGGCGGGGCCGTCGTCCAACGGCAGGCGTGTCATCCCCATCGCACGGTAGAACGCGTGAGCGGCGGCATTGGTGGCCCGCACACCGAGCTGCACCCCCGGGGAACCGGCCTGTTCCAGCGCGGTGAACAGTGTGCGCAGCAGCACCGCACCCAGTCCGCTGCGGCGGGCTCCGGAAAGCACGTTGATGTGCAGGTGCGAAGGATAGCTCCCCGAGTCCGGCAGCAGCATTCGCAGCGGTCGATGCAGCAACAACCGCAAGTGCTCGTCGGCGTCGTCGGACCGTTCCTCGGCACCGGTGAGCGGATGACTGACCGCGAACGCCGGGCTCCACTCCCGCTGCCAGCGGTGGTAGAACTCGGTCGAGTCCAGCGCCGCCACCGCATAACCGAGCGGTTGTCCCGAGATCTCGGCCAGAAAGCACAGTCGCGGTTGCAGGGCGAGATAGGGCCCCGCGAAAACGTGGGCCATCAGCTCCGGGTCACGCAGGATGTGACGCGAGTGCTCCCCCGCGTCCCCCGTGGCCACACAGATCCGACGTACCGCCACGGCGTCCTCGGGACGACAGGGACGGACTATCACGAATCCCCCGATCCGGCGACGGAATCGTGCTGGGACGATCCGGACTGGGCCGACTGGGCAGCCCCGGTCGGAGTGTCGCGCTCGACCGAGTCCTCGACCCCGCTCGCGCGTTGCCGGATGAGCTCGGGCACGGGATTCGGCGATTCGTGCTCACGCACCTCTGGATCGGCCGCCGCGTGTCGCTCGACCAGGGGCAACGACCGCAACCGGTGCTCCAGATGCCATTGCAGGTGAGCGGCGACCAACCCGCTGGCCTCACCGCGCACGGACTCACCGGAGTCCTCCGCCACTGCCCACTCGCCGTTGAGCAGGGCGTTCAGCAGTCGGATCGTCGTGGCGGCCGGACGAACCGCGCCCGTGGGCCTGCACTCGGCGCAGACAGTGCCTCCCGCGGCCACGCTGAACGCCGGGTGTGGCCCGGCGAGACCGCAACGGGCGCATTCGCCCAACGCCGGTGACCACCCGGCGAACGCCATGGCCCGCAGCACGAAGGAGTCCAGCACCAACGAGGGATCCCGGTCTCTGCCGCTGAAGGCGCGCAGCGCCCCGACGGTGAGCAGGTACACGCGCAGCACCGGTTCGCGTTCCTCCGCGACGATGCGGTCGACGGTCTCCAACGCGGCGCAGGCCGTGGTGTAGCGCCGGTAGTCACCGACTATCCCCATCCCGAAGGCGTCCAGGGTCTGCACCTGGGTGATCACATCGAGCGTTCTTCCGGTGTGCAGCTGGACATCCACGTGTGCGAACGGTTCCAGCCTGGCGCCGAACCGGGAGCCGGTGCGACGCACCCCCTTGGCCACGGCGCGCACCTTGCCGTACCGCCGGGTCAGCAGCGTGACGATCCGGTCGGCCTCGCCGAGCTTGCCCACGCGCAGCACGACACCGACATCCCGATACAGGCTCACGTTCGCATCATCCCATCGCGGGGGACTCAGGTGGACAGCGTCGTCAGGGGCGGAACGGGAATGTTGCGGAGGATCGTCCACAGCAGCAGCCCCGCCCCCAGCAGGTACGCGCACGCCGCCCCGCCGCGGCCCGCGGGCCAGATCCGCCGTGTTCTGCCCAGCTCGAAACGTGCCGCCGCCACGAACAAGGACAGCGCCACCGGGGACAACACCAACAGTGCGAAGGCGTTGAAATCCAGGGCGAGCAACGGATCACCCGCCAGCAACGCCCGGAGCATGCGGGTGCCCCCGCACATGGGGCCGTCCAGTCCCAGCATCTTGAACGGGCACGGCGGCTCCACGGGTGAGATCAGCAACACCGCGGCGAGGACGCCGAGCCCGACGGCCACCGAAAGCGTACGGAGCGGCCCGAATCGACGGGACGCGGATCCGGTTCCCAAGAATCACCTCCGACGACTCCCCGGGCTGGGCACGCTTGTCCCACCTCGATGTCCGGCGAACGCGCGGGAGTCCGGCTCGCGGCCACGACCGTGGGGCACGAAGGGCTCCCCGCTTACGATTTCGGGGCGCTCACGGGAAAAGCGCCTCGGTACGGTTCTCGTACCGCACGATTTCTCCCACGGCGAGGAACCGCAAGGGTGGGGTGCCGCATCGAATCCGTACTACCCCGGCGGACGAGAATCCACTGCCGACGCCGACCGAGCAGGTCGTACCCACGGCTCAGCCGGTTCGGGACGGTGCGTCACTTCGGTCGTCCGGCGTGGTTGGATCTTGCCGACAACCCGGAAGGAGCAGCATGAGCGATCCGTACGACCCGAATCCGCACAATCCGCCGTCGGACAGCGGTGGCTTTCCCCATCCCTACCAGGGGTCGTACGGCGGGGGTGGTTATCCCGGTTACCAGCCGGGTCAACCGCACCCGCAGTACCAGCAGCACCCCCAATACCAGCAGTACCCCCAGTATCAGCAGTACCCGCCGGCCCAACCGGGCGGACCGGTTTATCTCACTGCGCAGCCTCCCCGGAACAACGGAATGGCGATCACCTCGATGGTGCTCTCGCTGTCGAGCATCCTGTTGACATGCATGTGGGGACTGGGGCTCATACCGGCGATCCTGGGCGTAGTGTTCGGGCACGTGGCCAAGAAACAGATCCGGCGCGACGGGACCGAGGGAGACGGCATGGCCACGGCCGGGCTGGTGGTCGGCTACTGCGTGCTCGGGCTGGCGCTCCTGGCGATCGTGCCGCTGATCTTGTTCGGCATCGCCACCATGCCGTTGATAGCGACAAACGCGTAGTGCGGAGAGCACCACTCGCGTCAGGACCAACACCATGACGGCTGGAGGCAGCACTCGCGGGACCGCTACTCGGCTGGATCATCACGACGCGCTGACCCTCGATGGCAGTGATCATCGCGAACCGGTCACCGCTACGACCCCGGACTCCGGCCCGCGAGAAACCAGTGGCGCCGGGCCTGAGTCGGACCCATCGCGAGGCGGCGGGCAGGTGGCGTATCGCCGCTGGATGTGCCCCGCCGCCCTGCTGTGGACCGGACTCACACACCGGAACGTTCCAACCCGGTCGAAGGTACGATCACGCGAGCCGAACGAGCTCGCGCCGCGACTCTAGAAGCCCAGCTTGCGCAGCTGCTTGGGATCGCGCTGCCATTCCTTGGCGACCTTCACCTGCAGATCCAGGTAAATCTTGCTGCCCAGCAGCGCCTGGATGTGCCGCCTGGCGGTCTCGCCGACCTCCTTGAGGCGTTCCCCGCTCCTACCGATCACGATGGCCTTCTGGCTGGAACGCTCCACGTACAGCGATGCGTAGATGTCCACCAGGTTGTCGTAGCCCTCCCTGGGGGCCATCTCGTCGATGGCCACCGCCAGTGAGTGCGGCAGTTCGTCACGCACCCCTTCCAGGGCCGACTCGCGGATGAGTTCGGAGATCAACGACTCCTCGGGCTCGTCGGTGATCTCGCCGTCCGGGTACAGCTGCGGTCCCTCCGGAACCTGCCGCACCAGCAGATCGGAGAGCACATCCATCTGGAACCGGTCCACCGCCGAGACCGGGACGATCTCGGTGAAGTCCATGAGTTCCTGCATGGCGACCAGTTGTTGGGCCACGCGTGGTCTGCTCACCACGTCGGTCTTGGTGACGACACCGATCACCGGGGTACGACGGGCCACCTTGGCGAGCTCCGCGGCGATGTGGCGATCGCCGGGACCGATCTTCTGGTCGGCGGGCACGCAGAAGCCGATGACATCGACCTCGGACCACGTTTCGTGCACCAGGTCGTTGAGTCGTTCTCCCAGCAGGGTCCGGGGACGGTGCAGTCCCGGCGTGTCCACGATGACCAACTGCGCGTCGGTCCGGTGCACGATCCCTCGGATCGCGTGCCGCGTGGTCTGCGGCTTGCTGGAGGTGATGGCCACCTTCGTGCCGACGAGCGCGTTGGTCAACGTCGACTTGCCGGCGTTGGGACGTCCCACGAAGCAGGCGAATCCGGATCGATGTGTTTCGCTTGAGCTGGTCACGGCTCTATTCTGACGTGCCCGCCATCCCACCGACGTGCGGGGAGCCCGGTCACCTCACCGCTACCCACGGCGGGTGGAGCCGAACGGGCCCCCGAGAGCACGTCCTTGAAAACCGTTCTCAGCCGCTGTTGGCGGTCGTCCCCATACAGCTCAACAGCGTTCGGTGGCTGATCCAACCGACCGGTTGGGTGCCCTGCTCCTCCAGCACGGGAGCGGCGGTCACCTCGACGGAGACCAGCGAGTCGAGCGCGTCGACGAGCTTGCTCCCGGAAACGATCGCCGGGGGAATCTCCAGCAGGTCGCCGACCTCGCCGTTGTCCACGGTGCCGTCCCCGAGCACTTCGGCCACGGCCCCCGCCGTGACACACCCCTTGTAGCGCCCTTCGTCGTCCAACACGGGCAGCACGGAGTCAGTGCTCTGGGCCAGCCGTCGCGCGGCTTCGGAGAGCCTGGTCCGCGTGGTCAACGTTTCCGGCAGCGGATCCATCACGTCGGCGACCGTGCGGTCCGGCAACCGACCACGCCGTTGCCTGGCGTCGAGGTCGATGCCGCGCCTGCTCAGCTTGGTGGTGTAGATCGTGTCCCTGCTGAGTGTTCTGCTGATCAACGTCGCGACCACGACGGCGAGCATCAGTGGCAGGATGATCGAGTACTGCCCGGTCAACTCGAACAGGATGATCACAGCCGTCATGGGTGCCCGTGCCGATCCGGCGAAGGCCGCCCCCATTCCGATGAGCCCGTAGGCTCCCGGCGATCCGGCGATCTCCGGGATCAGTCCGTGAGCGACCAGGCCGAACGCGGTGCCGCCCATGCCGCCGATGAACAGGGCGGGTGCGAACACGCCCCCGGATCCGCCGATACCGATGGTGAGGCTGGTGGCGATCATCTTGCCCAGCAGCAGTATCACCAGGAACCAGATGGCGTAGTTGCCGTTGATGGCGTTGCCCAGCACCGGATAGCCGACGCCGTACATCTGCGGCAGCACCAGCAACAGCAGGCCGAGGAACAACCCGCCGACGCCGGGACGCAGCCACTCCGGACCGCGCCATATTCGGTCGCAGAGGTCCTCTATGCGGTAGAGGACCTTGGAGAACAGCACCCCGGCGGCACCGATGAGCACGCCGAGCAGCGCGAACAGCAGGAATTCGCTCGGGTTCCGCAGGTGGAAGTCGGGCAGCGAGAGGAACGCCTCGTTGCCCATCACGGCACGTCCGATCACGCTGGCGGTGACACTGGACAGCACCACGGCGCCGAAGGACTCCACCGTGAAGTCGCGCAGGATGAGCTCCATCGCGAAGAACGGTCCCGCCATGGGGGCGTTGAACGTGGCGGCGATGCCGCCTGCCGCGCCGCAGGCGACCAGCACTCGCATTCTCCGCTCGGTGAGCCGCATGCCGCGTCCCATGGTCGAGCCGAGCGCGGACCCGATCTGCACGATCGGACCTTCCCTGCCGACTGATCCGCCACCACCGATGCACAGCGCCGAGGCCAGAGCCTTGACCAGACTGACCTGAGGTTTTATCCGGCCGCCGCGTTCCGATACGGCGTACATGACCTCGGGAACACCGTGTCCCTTGGCTTCGGGAGCGAACCAGTAGACCAGTGGGCCGTAGATGAGTCCCGCGATGGCGGGGACCAGCACCAGAAACCAGATTCCGAGGCCGGGCAACCAGGGGTGTGGCGCACCGGGCACGTCGGTGTATTCGGGACGTCCGGAGAACAGCTCGGTCGCGGACGTGATCAGCCACCGAAAGGCTATGGCGCCGAGCCCCGAACCGAGGCCGACCAGCAGTGCGAGGGCCATCAGGCCGCTGCCACGTTCGCGGAGCCAGATTCCGATCCGCCCACGTACCGCTACGGGCAGGGCTATCGATCGTTTTACGGCTTCCGCCATCACCGTTGCATGATGCAACTCTTGCCCTGTGCACGTCAATGTGAAAATGGCGACATGCGTAACGAAATGCCGCCGAACGGTGACGAGGTGGACGCGATCACCGAGGCGGTGCTGACCGCTTCCCGGTTACTGGTGGGAGTCTCGGCGAAATCGGTCGCCGCGGTTGCCGGGCCGATCACGCTGCCGCAGTTCCGACTGCTGGTGGCCCTCGGCTCGCGGGGCCCGTTGAAGCTGGTCTCGCTCGCGGAGATGCTGGGAGTGAATCCGTCCACGGCGACCAGAACGGTGGACAGGCTGGTCACAGCGGGGTGGGCGCAGCGCAACAGCAATCCCGAGTCCCGGCGGGAGATCACGGTCAGCCTCACCGAAGCGGGCCGCGACCTGGTGGATCGGGTTACCGAGTACCGCCGTAGCGAGATCTCGGCCATCGTCGAACGGATCCCGCACGAGGATCGCGCTGGGTTGGTGCGGGCGTTGCAGGCCTTCACCGAAGCGGGGGAGGAACCACCACCACGTGCCTCCCCCTACGACGCGGGACTGACCGAGTGGCGTTGAGCCACCGGCCGGCACCGGTCGGATTCGTCAGGTCCCTCGCGAGAGCTCGACGACCTCGCCGTCACCGCCCGCCCGGAACACCGGTGCCGTACTCGCCAGCTCCCGAACCGCCGCCACCGAGTCGGCATCCACTTCATCCGCCTCAGTGACAACGGCCGCCGCTTCCAGCTCCTCGGCCCCACTGGAGGTGGCGGCGGCCACCGCCACCTGCAACGCGGTCAGCCGCAGCGCGGTCAATCGCACGGTGCAGCCGGTGTAGGTTCTGCCGTCGGTGTCGCGCACGGCGGCGCCCTCCGCCGCGCCGATGCGCGCCCGCGCCGACCGCGCCAACGTCACGATCTTGCCGTCCTCGGGGTCGAGCCGCTCGGCCACGGTCTCGATGCGTTCAGCCATGTTGCGAATTCCTTTCGTCATCGGCGGTGTTGTGCCCGTTGGACTCACTCGCCCTGCGAACCAGCAACGCGTTGATCCGGATACGGCCGCGATGGTCCTTACCCCCTTCGGCACGCAACCGGAGTCCGGATATCTCGGCCTCGGCCCCGGGGAGGGGGACACGGCCGAGGCGCTGCGCGAGCAACCCGCCGACGGTCTCGACCTCGGAATCGTCGAGCTCCACCTCGAACAGGCTCGCGAGATCGGCCACCGGCAACCGTGAACTGACCCGAACCAGTTCCTCGTCGAGCCACTCGACCGGGCGGTGTTCCTCCCGGTCTGACTCGTCGGTGATCTCACCGACGATCTCCTCGATGATGTCCTCGATGGTCAGCAGTCCCGCCGTGCCGCCGTACTCGTCCACGGCTATAGCCATGTGACTGCGCGAGAGCTGCATCTCCTTGAGCAACTCGTCCAGCCGCTTGGAGTCCGGCACGAAACTGGCCTCCCGCATCAGCTCGGAGACCCGGACGCTCTCGGAATCGGAGGACTCGCCGCGCTCGGTGGTCATCCTGGCCAGTTCCTTGAGCGTGACGATCCCGACGATGTCGTCGACACTGTCACCGATCACGGGAATACGGGAGAAACCGGAACGCAGGGCGAGCGCCAGTGCCTGCCGGGGAGTCTTGACGCGCTCGATCCAGATCATCTCGGTGCGCGGCACCATCACCTCGCGTGCCGTGGTGTCGCCGAGCTCGAAGACCGAGTGGATCATCTCGCGCTCACCGGCGGCGACCACGCCGCGTTCCCCGGCCAGATCGACGAGTTCCCGCAGCTCCACTTCCGAGGAGAACGGCCCCTCACGGAAACCACGGCCGGGAGTGATGGCGTTTCCCACGAAAATCAGCAACCGCGTCAGCGGGTTGAGCAGACGGGCCAGCACGGCTACCGGTCCCGCCACCACGAGTCCCACCCCGTAGGGATGCTGGCGACCTATGGTTCGCGGTCCCACGCCGACGAGCACGTAGGAAACCACCAACATGATCAGCACGGCGAACAGCACCGACCAGCCGGGCGTGGCACTCACCTCGAGCACCATCACGGTTACCAGCACCGTCGCGGTGAGCTCGCAGGTCAACCGCAACAGCAGCAACAGGTTGACGTGCCTGGGGCGGTCGGCCAGCACCCTGGCGAACTGTGCCGCTCCGGCTCTTCCCTGCCGCAGTAGCTCCTCGACTCTGGCGTGCGAAGCCGTTCCGATGGCCGCGTCGGCAGCCGCGAACACACCGGCCGCCAACACCAACAACACGGCCCACACCAGCAGCGCCATGATTCCGGTGAACACTATGAGAAAGTCCGTTACCGTTCGGAATCGCCGTCGGCCGTGGCCTCCTGGGACTCGTCGAGCCCCACCACACCCAACACTCGTGAATCGGCGTCGCGTTGCTGTGCGGCGCGATCGGCCTCCGTCTTGGCCTCGCGGAACTCGGCGAGCAGCCGGTTCTGCAACGCGAACATCTCGCGTTCCTCCTCCGGCTCGGCGTGGTCGTAGCCGAGCAGATGCAGCACCCCGTGCACCGTGAGCAGGTAGAGTTCGTCCTCCATCCCGTGACCGGCCTTGCGCGCCTGATCCCTGGCGAACTCGGGACACAGCACGATGTCACCGAGCAGTCCCGGGCTGGTCTCGGTGGAGTCCTGCCCGCGTGGCGCCTCGTACTCCTCCATGGGGAACGCCATCACGTCGGTGGGACCGGACAGGTCCATCCAGCGTTCGTGCAGGTCGGCCATCACGTCGAGCTCGACCAGCACGATGGACAGCTCGGCCAACCTGCTCACACCCATGCGGTCCAGCGTGAAACGGGCAACGGAGACGATGGTGGTCTCGGGCACCCGTACGACGGACTCGTTGGCTATCTCGATACTCATGCCTGCTCGTGCGCCCGCCCCTCGGAGATTCGTGTCTTTCGGGCAGGATTGCCGCCCTCACCGTCCTGATGTTCCTGCCAACGGTCGTACGCGTTGACGATCTCACCGACCAGGCGATGCCGCACCACGTCCTGGCTGTCCAGGGTCGAGAACAGGATGTCGTCGATCCCCTCCAGGATCTCGCGGACGACCTTGAGTCCGCTGCGCTGACCACCGGGCAGGTCGATCTGCGTCACGTCACCGGTAACCACGATCTTGGAGCCGAACCCCAACCTGGTCAGAAACATCTTCATCTGTTCCGGCGTGGTGTTCTGCGCCTCGTCGAGGATGATGAAGGCGTCGTTGAGGGTACGTCCGCGCATGTAGGCCAACGGGGCGACCTCAATGGTTCCGGCCTGGGTCAGCCTGGGGACCGATTCGGGGTCGATCATGTCGTACAGCGCGTCGTAGAGCGGCCGCAGATAGGGATCGATCTTCTCGTAGAGACTTCCCGGCAGATACCCCAACCGCTCCCCGGCCTCCACGGCGGGCCGGATGAGGATGATGCGGTTGACCTCCTTGGCCTGCAGAGCCTGCACCGCCTTGGCCATCGCCAGATAGGTCTTGCCGGTTCCGGCCGGTCCGATGCCGAAGACGACCGTGTTCTCGTCGATGGCGTCGACGTACCGTTTCTGGTTGGCGGTCTTCGGACGGATACTGCGCCCGCGACGGGACAGCACGTCCATGGTCAGCACGTCACTGGGTGAGTCCCCGTTACTGGTGGAAAGCATCGTCACGCTGCGACGCACGATGTCGGGGGTGAGCTGGTTGCCCTTGGAAACCAGCTCGATGAGTTCGTCGAACACCCGCTCGGCGAACGCGACCTCGGTGGGCTCCCCGGAGATGCTCACCTCGTTGCCCCGTACGTGGACATCGGCGTCGAGTGCCTCCTCCGCGGTCCGAAGGTTCTCGTCCTTCGAGCCGAGCAGGGCGAGCACCGCCGTGTCGGGCACTGTTCGGGTGGACTGTGCCTTCTGGGGCTGGGACGACTCGTTTCCCGAACGAGCCGCCGCCCCGTCCGCTGCGGTTCCGGCCACGCTGTTACCGGCCTGCTTCCTGCGCTGAAGCGCGATTTCGGTACTGGATCCTGTCACTGTCAATGGTAGAGCAACGAACAACTGGATTAGCGCCGATGTTCGTTCTCCGGAACGCGCCGAGCACACCCCGCTGTCGGTGTGGTCAGGTCGACCGGTCAGGCCAACGGCCCCAACTGGCGTCCGCCGAGCAGGTGCAGATGCACGTGGAAGATGGTCTGCCCGGCATCGGAGTTGGTGTTGAACAGCAGGCGGTACCCCGATTCCGCGATCCCCTCGCTCTCGGCGATCCGACCCGCCACCCTGACGAGTTCGGACAACAGCTCCGGATCCGCCGCGGCCAGCTCGGCCACGTTGCGGTACCGCTCGCGGGGGACCACCAGCACGTGGACCGGCGCCTGCGGACTGATGTCGCGGATCGCGATCGTGCGCTCGTCGGTGTGCACGAAATCGGCGGGGATCTCGCCCGCGATCATCCGTTCGAACAGGGAGGGTTCGGTATCGGTCATGCCCGCGAGACTATCCATCGCCGATCACGCCGTGACCGGGTGCTCCGCTCGATCCCCGATCCCGACCCCCCGATCACCGCCAGCGGGGCGTGAGTGCGCCCAGCGCTCCGAGCGCCACGGCACCCGCGGTGGAGGCCCGCAGCACCTCGTGTCCCAGTCGGACCGGTCGGACCCCCGCCGCACGCAGTGTCGACAGCTCCTGATCGGTGATGCCGCCCTCCGGGCCGACGACCACGGCGATCTCACCGGCGGTGGGCAGCTCGACGTCGGCCAGTCCGAGCTCGGCGGACTCGTGCAGCACGAAAGCGGCCTCGCTGCCACGCAGCGTCTCCGCGACCTCCGAGGTGGAGCAGGGCTCGGTCACCGTGGGGATCCAGGCCCTGCGTGCCTGCTTGGCGGCCTGCAGCGCGGAATTGCGCCACCGCGCCAGTGCCTTGGCGCCACGAGGGCCGTCCTCCCAGCGCGCCACACAACGCTCGGCCCGCCAGGGAGTGACGAGATCGACCCCCGCCTCCGTGGCCAGTTCGACGGCGAGTTCACCACGGTCACCCTTGACCAGCGCCTGGACCAGCCGAACCCGGGGTTCGGCGGCGGGGACCCTGTCCCGCCGCACCACCTCCAGGTCCAGGGCGTCCCTGGCGACGTCGGTCACCAGACACTCGGCCACACCGCCCCGTCCGTCCGACAGCAACAGCCGGGCGCCGGAACGCATCCGGCGCACCGTGGCGGCGTGCTTGCCCTCGGGGCCGTCCAGCCGGGCGAGCTCGCCCGTGGGCAGCTCCTCGACCGAGAAGACCGGGAGGGTGGATGACATCGTGCTAACCCCTTCCGGGAGACGAGCCGAAACACGGTGGACGGCCAGGCCGCGCGGGAACCGCGTCCCGTTCCGGCCCCGCGAGAACGGGGCCGGGCGGAACCAGCGGTGTGGCGGAATCAGCGGTGACCGAAGCCTCGGAAGCGGGAGAAGATGCCGTTGCGATGCCCGTTGCCACCGGCGCTGACGGTGGGTTCGGGCTGCTCCTCCTCACGCACGGTGGCCAACTGCCGCAGCAGGTCGGCCTGGTCCTCGTCCAGTTTCGTCGGCACCCGCACATCCAGGTGAACGTGCAGGTCGCCGTGGCCGCTCACCCGTCCGTTGGAACGCAGCTTGGGCAACCCACGACCGTCGAGCACGTACTCGGTGCCCGGCTGCGTGCCGGGCTCGACCGTCAGCTCCTCCTCGTCCTCGAGGGTTCGGATGTTGACCACCGTGCCCAGCGCCGCCGCGGTCATGGGCACCTGGACGTGGCAGTGCAGATCGGCACCGTCGCGGACGAACCGCTCGTGTTGCAGTTCCTCGACCTCGACGAACAGGTCGCCGGCTGGACCACCGCCGGGGCCGACCTCGCCCTCACCGGCGAGCCGGACCCGCATCCCGTCACCGACACCGGCCGGGATCTTCACCGTGATGGTGCGCCGGGAACGCACCCGCCCGTCGCCACCGCACTGCTGGCAGGGATCCGTGATCACCTCACCGAAGCCGCGGCAGACAGGGCAGGGACGCGAGGTCATGACCTGCCCGAGGAAGGAGCGCTGCACCGACTGGATCTCGCCGCGGCCCTCACAGGTGTCACAGGTGGAGGGGGCGCTGCCCGCGCTGGAGCCGCCACCCTCACAGGTGTCACAGACGACAGCCGTGTCGACGGTGACATCGCGGTTGACTCCCTGGGCGCACTCCTCCAGCGTCAGCTCCAGCCGCAACAGGGCGTCGGATCCCTGCTGCATCCGGCTGCGCGGTCCACGTCCGGCGGCGCCGCCGGATCCGCCACCGAAGAACGCGTCCATGATGTCGCCGAGGCCGCCGAATCCGGCGAAGGGGTCACCACCGGCGCGACCGCCCGCGGCACCTCCCCCGCTGTCCATCGGGTCCCCGCCCAGGTCGACCATCTGGCGCTTCTGGGGATCCGAAAGAACTTCGTAAGCAGTGCTTACCTCTCGGAAGCGCTCCTGCGCGCCGTCCTCCTGGTTGACGTCGGGATGGAGTTCCCGCGCAAGCTTGCGGTAAGCCCGCTTGATCTGATCCTGGGTCGCGTCCTTCGATACCCCGAGGATCCCGTAGTAGTCCTTGGCCACCTTGTGCGCTCTTCCTCTGCTCGTCTAGCGGGTACATGCCGAAGAGTTCCGAAGGGCCGGTCGTGGCGCGCCACACGTGCCGACGCGGACGTCACCGCCCCGCCAGGATCTCTCCCACGTAGGACGCAACGGCACGAACCGCTGCCATCGTTCCCGGATAATCCATCCGAGTGGGGCCGACCACGCCCATCCCCCCCAGTACCGTCCCATGCGAACCGTAACCGGTGGAAACGACCGAGGTCGTCTGCATCTCCTCGGCCTCGTTCTCCATCCCGATACGAACCGTCACACCATCAGAGTCCCGTGCCGCCGCCAGCAGTCGCAGTACGACCACCTGCTCCTCGAGCGCTTCGAGCACCTGGCGCAACGACCCGGGGAAATCGGCGACGTTGCGGGTCAGATTGGGGGTTCCCCCGAGCACCATGCGCTCGTCGGGGTGTTCCACCAACGTCTCGATGAGCACCCCGCACACCCGGGACATGGTCTCCCGCAGCTCCGGGGGAGACTGCTCGGGGAGTTCGGCCACCGAAGCGGAGGCCTCGGCGAGCCGCTTGCCCGCCATCGCCGAGTTGAGCACGGTTCGCAGCCGCGACACGTCCTCCTCGCCGATGACGTCACCCAGGTCGACCATACGCTGATCGACCCGCCCGGTGTCGGTGATCAGCACCAGCATGAGCCGCGCCGAAGTGATGGTCACCACCTCGACGTGACGCACGGTGGACTGGGTCAGCGTGGGGTACTGCACCACGGCCACCTGCTGCGTGAGCTGGGCCAGCAGCCGGACACTCCGCCGCATCACGTCGTCGAGATCCAGCGCGCCCTCCAGGAAGGCGTGGATGGCACGGCGTTCCGGTGAGGTGAGCGGTTTGATCTCGTGCAGCCGGTCGACGAAGGTCCGGTACCCGTGGTCGGTGGGAATCCGTCCCGCGCTGGTGTGCGGCTGCGCGATGAGCCCTTCCTCCTCGAGCACGGCCATGTCGTTGCGTACCGTGGCACTGGACACACCCAGATTGTGCTGCTCGACGAGCGTCTTGGAACCGACCGGCTCGTTGGTGGACACGTAGTCGGCAACGATCGCGCGCAGCACCTCGAACCGGCGCTCGTCCGCATTCACCAGCGTCACCTCCTCGTTCGGCGCGCCCCGGAATGGACACGTCCGACTCGGCAGACACGCGTCCCGTGCCTGCGGTCCACCGTCCGAGTTTACGGTGTTTCGACCGCTGAGCCGAGGGCCACGAGGACGGTGGGGGCAGGCGGCGGTCGTGAGTGCCGCGAAACCCGCTCTCACCGGTGTTCGGGCCCGGACGGGCACCGTAAGCGCTCGACGTGGCCGGGCCGGTGACCGCTCCCGAGCGGCAGGCTCCCGACGGATCACCGTTCCCGGTGAACCACCGGACGCCGCACCTCCGAGACACGAGGACAGGTGTGGGTATCACCCGACGAGTCGACGGACCACCCCGTCGGCCAGCAGTCTGCCGCGATCGGTGAGCACGCAGCGTCCCGCACGCAACTCCTCGCCCCGCAGCAGGCCGTCGGTCACGGCGCGCCGGGCCTCGGCGACTCCCGCGTCGTCGAGCACCTCCGTGGCGAGTCCCTCCCGCAGCCGCAGTTCCAGCATGACGCGTTCGACGCGTCGGTCCTCCGCGTCGAGCACCTCTCGCCCCGCGGCAGGCGAGATCCCCTCTCCCAGGGCGGCCGCGTAACGGCTCGGGTACTTGAGATTCCACCACCGCACGCCACCGACGTGACTGTGCGCGCCGGGTCCCGCACCCCACCAGTCACCACCACGCCAGTAACCGATGTTGTGCGCGCAGCGTGCCGCTTCACCGGTGGCCCAGTTGGAGACCTCGTACCAGTCGAATCCGGCCTTGGAGAGAATCCCGTCGACGAGCTCGTAATCGGCGGCCAACACGTCCTCGTCCGGCATCGGCAGCTCGCCGCGGCGGACCCGCCGAGCCATGGCGGTGCCGTCCTCGACGATCAGGGAGTAGGCCGAGACGTGGTCCACCCCGGCTTCCAGCACCGCTTCCAACGACCCCCGTAGGTCGTCGGTGCTCTCGCCGGGGGTTCCGTAGATGAGGTCGAGACTGACGTGCTCGAACCCCGCCGCCATCGCCTCACCCGCGGCGGCGACGGCACGGCCCGGGGTGTGCTTGCGGTCCAGCACCCGCAGTACGTGTTCGGCCGCGGACTGCATCCCCAGTGAAACCCTGGTGTAGCCCGCCCCGAGCAGGGCGGTGAACAGCTCCGGGGAGGTGGACTCCGGATTGGCCTCGGTGGTGACCTCGGCGTTCGGGGCGAGCCCGAAGGAGGCACGTACCGCGTCGAGCACCTCGCCCAGCCCCTCGCCACCCAGCAGTGAGGGGGTCCCGCCGCCGACGAAGACGGTTTCGGCGCGGGGAACCGCACGGTTGCCCTCCCCCAGCACCCGGGCCCCGAGCTCCAGTTCGGCCTTGAGAGCTTCGAGCCAGCCGCGGAAGCTGCCACCACCGGCGAGCTCGTCGGCGGTGTAGGTGTTGAAGTCGCAGTAACCGCACCTGGTGGCGCAGAACGGCACGTGCACGTATATCCCGAACGGCCGCTGTCCCACGCCACGCAGCGCGGTAGCGGGCAGCGTGCCCTGTTGCGGTGGTTGTTCGCCGGTCGGTGGATGCGTGCTCACGACACACATTCTCCCAGCGGGCTTTCGAGGGCCGACAGGAGCGCGAACTCGGTCTCCTCGTCGCCAGCACCTCGTCGACCCGGTTCTCGGAGCCGTTTCCGCGGCTGAACCCGCCGCGGGTGGCCGGGGCACACGGAGGGGCCAGGCCGACCACCGATTCCGCCGACCCGCGGTGACCACGCGACGGCGATCGACTACAGTGCTCCGCGAGTGTGAGGTTGCTCCCACCGGAAGGGGACGGTATCCGCGACGGGCCGCGGGTATCACGCCGGGCACCCGCTGTGTGCGGGTCTGTTCGCTCACAGGACCCGCCAACGTACGGGTGACGCGCTGTCCCAGCATGCGGATGATCCTGGACCGCCCGATACGTGCGTGGCACGCTGACGACCATGGACGCGACCCCCACCGAGCTGCTGCTGGTCGCCCGGCGTTACCTGGATCTACGGCGGGTCTCCAGCGCGCTGTGCCGGAGCACGGACTGTTGAAGTTTCCCGTTCGCACCTGACGGGTGCTCGCTCGGCGAATCCGACGCGGTTTCCGCTTCCGGGGGCCCGGCGCCGAGTGGTCGCCCGCATCGGTCCGATCGGAGACTCCCGGTAGTTCCTGTCGCGTTTCGTGTCCGCATCCGATCCGATGTGTCGGCAACCGGATCGTGAGCGTTCTTTTTCCCGTAAAACTCTCGCGGCGTAGTCACGCCATGTCATCGCGGAGGTCGGACGAATGGTCCCCCCGACGGAAGCACCGAGCCCCACACAACGCCGCGCACCCGCACGTAAGGGCAAGGGCCGCGCGGAGGGCCAGTGGGCGCTCGGTTACCGCGAACCGCTGAACGGCAACGAGCAGTCCAAGAAGGACGACAACCCACTCAACGTCCGCGGTCGTATCGAGAACATCTACGCGCAGCGTGGTTTCGACTCCATCGACCCCTCCGACCTGCGCGGTCGGTTCCGCTGGTGGGGTCTCTACACGCAGCGCGCTCCCGGCATCCCGGGCGCCCGGACGGGAACCATCGAGCCGGAGCAGCTGGACGACTCGTACTTCATGCTGCGCATCAGGGTCGACGGCGGCGCGCTGACCACCGAGCAACTGCGGGTGATCGGTGAGATCTCGCAGACCTACGCCCGCGACACCGCCGACATCACCGACCGGCAGAACGTCCAGCTGCACTGGATCCGGGTGGAGGACATGCCCGCCATCTGGCAAAAGCTGGAGTCCGTCGGGCTGTACACCACCGAGGCCTGTGGTGACTGCCCCCGCGTCGTGCTCGGATCCCCGGTGGCGGGCATCGCCGCCGATGAGATCGTCGACGCCACCCCGGCGATCAGGGAGATCACCGAACGCTACATCGGTGACGAATCACTTTCGAACCTGCCGCGCAAGTTCAAGACAGCCATCTCGGGCTCCCCGCGCCAGGACGTGGTTCACGAGACGAACGACATCTCGTTGATCGGGGTCGAGCACCCCGAGCACGGCCCCGGCTTCGACCTGTGGGTCGGCGGTGGCCTGTCCACCAACCCCAAGCTCGCGGTACGCCTGGGAGCCTGGGTTCCGGTGGAGGAGGTCGCCGAGGTCTGGAACGCCGTTGTGCAGATCTTCCGCGACTACGGTTACCGCAGGCTGCGCAACCGGGCGAGGATGAAGTTCCTGGTGTCGGACTGGGGTGCCGAGAAGTTCCGCGAGGTGTTGGAGAACGAGTACCTCGGTCGCGCGCTCATCGACGGTCCGGAACCGCCGCTGCCGGACGGACCCCGTGACCACGTGGGGGTGCACGAGCAGGTCGACGGCAACTACTACGTCGGCGTGACCTCCGTGGCGGGCAGGGTCGACGGCTCCAAGCTGATCGAGGTCGCCAAGGCCGCCGAACGCGCGGGATCGCGCCGGATCCGCACCACCGTGGAGCAGAACCTGCTGGTGCTCGACGTCCCCGGCTCCGAGGTGGAGAACCTCGTCGGCGACATGGACCGGCTCGACCTGCGGGCACGGCCCTCGTCCTGGCGACGCAGCGTCATGGCGTGCACGGGAATCGAGTTCTGTAAGCTGGCGATCGTCGAGACGAAGAACCGTGCCATGGAGCTGGTCGAGGATCTGGAGCGCAGACTTGAGGACGTGCAGGGCGACATCGACAAACCCGTCACGGTCAACCTGAACGGCTGCCCTAACGCCTGCGCCCGCACCCAGGTCGCCGACATCGGCCTCAAGGGCCAGCTGGTGCAGGACGAGCAGGGCAACCAGGTCGAGGGCTTCCAGGTGCACCTGGGGGGCGGTCTCGGCAGGGACGCGGGCTTCGGACGCAAGATCCGGGGGCACAAGGTGACTTCCGCCGAGGTGGGTGACTACGTGGAACGCCTGGTGCGTCGTTACGTCGAGCAGCGCGGCGAGGACGAGACCTTCGCCGAGTGGACGAAACGCGTCGGTGACGAGGCGCTAACGTGAGTGGGGGGCGTTCGGCAGAACCGGGTCCCGAGGGCAGGGCCGTTCCGTTCTACTGCCCGTACTGCGGTGATGAGGAACTCACACCGGAGGCTGAACCCGTGGGCGCGTGGAAGTGTCAGGCGTGCCGTCGCGTGTTCACGGTGCGACTGGCCGGGTTGGCGTTGACAGAGGAGGACGAAGAACCATGACCACTGACAGCACCTCCCGAATCGGCTTTCGACGTGGTGACGACGAACTCCGCGCTCTGGCGGAGGACGCCTCCGAGCGACTCGCCGGCTCGAGCACATCGGAGGTACTCGACTGGGCCGCACGCACGTTCGGCGAGAACCTGATCATGGCCTCCAACATGGAGGACGCCTCGTTGATAGACCTGGTCTCGAAGGTCCAGCCAGGCGTGGACGTGCTGTTCCTGGAAACCGGCTACCACTTCGCCGAGACGCTCGGTACTCGCGACGCGGTCGCGCAGACCTACGACGTCAACATCATCAACGCGATGCCCGAACAGACGGTCGAACAGCAGGACGCCACCGAGGGGGCGAGGCTCTACGAACGGGACCCCGGCCGGTGCTGCCACCTGCGCAAGGTTCTTCCGCTGCGTAACACGCTGGCCCGCTACGAGGCCTGGATCACCGGTCTGCGACGCGTGGATTCGCCGAGCAGGGCCGACACTCCCCTCGTGACCTGGGACGAACGCAACAACCTCGTGAAGGTGAATCCGCTCGCGGCGTGGACCGACGAGGACATGGACAATTACATCGCCGAGCACAATGTGCTGGTGAACCCCCTGGTCCCCGCCGGCTTTCCCTCGATCGGGTGTCAGCCGTGCACCGCCAAGCCCGCACCGGGCGCGGACCGGCGCAGTGGCCGCTGGGCCGGTAGCACGAAGACGGAGTGCGGATTGCACGCCTAAGCCCGCGGACTCGGGAACTCCGGGGGAAAATGCCGGTACGACCGGCACCAGAACATCACCCGATGGGATGAACTGGTAACTGTGTAAGGGCACGCTGATGACGACGGAAGCGATCATGGATCAAAATCTCGACCTACCGGAAGATCCGGCGACATCCGAGGCACCACCACAAGTGGACAACCTCGATGCGCTGGAATCCGAGGCGATCCACATCTTCCGGGAGGTCGCTGGGGAGTTCGATCGCCCGGTGATCCTGTTCTCCGGAGGCAAGGATTCCACGGTGCTGCTGCACCTGGCACTGAAGGCGTTCCGGCCCGCCCCCGTGCCGTTCCCGCTGCTGCACGTGGACACCGGGCACAACTTCGAGGAAGTGCTGCGGTTCCGCGACGAGCTGGTCAGCCGCCACGATCTGCGACTGGTCGTGGCCAGGGTCCAGGACTGGATCGACGACGGCAGGCTCAGCGAACGGCCGGACGGTACCCGCAATCCGCTGCAGACGCAGCCACTGCTGGAGGCGATCGAGCAGAACCGCTTCGACGCCGTGTTCGGCGGCGGCAGGCGTGACGAGGAGCGTGCCCGCGCCAAGGAACGCGTCTTCAGCCTGCGCGACGCCTTCGGCCAGTGGGATCCCCGCAGGCAGCGCCCCGAGCTGTGGAACCTCTACAACGGCAAGCACCGTGCGGGCGAGCACATGCGGGTGTTCCCGCTGTCCAACTGGACCGAACTGGACGTGTGGCGCTACATCCAGCGCGAGAAGATCGAGCTCTCCAACCTCTACTACGCCCACCGCAGGGAAGTCTTCCATCGGGACGGCATGTGGCTGACCTCCGGCCCGTGGGGCGGGCCACGCGAGGGCGAGGAAGTCCACGAGAAGACGGTTCGCTACCGCACCATCGGGGACGGCTCGTGCACCGGCGCGGTGGAGTCCGAGGCGTACACGGTGGACGACGTGATCGCCGAGGTCGCCGCCAGCCACCTCACGGAGCGAGGAGCGACCCGAGCCGACGACAGGATGTCCGAGGCAGCCATGGAGGACCGTAAGCGGGAGGGCTACTTCTGATGAGCAACGAGACCGAAACCCTCACCCGGTTCGCTCCCGACAGCGGAACCGAAGTGGCACTTCCGGTGCACACCGACCTGTTGCGGCTGGCCACGGCGGGCTCGGTGGACGACGGCAAGAGCACGCTGGTGGGACGGCTGCTGCACGACACCAAATCGGTGCTGGCCGACCAGCTCGACGCGGTACACCGCGCCAGCGCCGACCGCGGACTGAGCACTCCGGACCTGTCGTTGCTGGTCGACGGGCTGCGCGCGGAGCGCGAGCAGGGCATCACCATCGATGTCGCCTACCGCTACTTCGCGACCGGCAAGCGCACTTTCGTGTTGGCCGACACCCCCGGCCACGTGCAGTACACCAGGAACACCGTCACCGGTGCCTCCACGGCGCAGCTCGCGGTGCTGCTGGTCGACGCCCGCAAGGGTGTGGTGGAGCAGACCAGGAGGCACGCCGCGGTACTGGCGTTGCTCGGCGTACCGCGACTGGTGCTGGCGATCAACAAGATCGACATGGTCGACTTCGACGAGTCGGTGCACACCGCCATAGCCCAGGACTTCGCACAGCACGCCAGGGCCCTGGGCTACTCCGACGAGGACGTGGTCACGGTCCCGGTGTCGGCACTGCACGGTGACAACGTCGTGGAACGTTCCGAGCGCACGCCCTGGTACGAGGGCCCCGCCCTGCTGGAGCACCTGGAAACGGTTCCGGTCGCTCCGGACCCGCACGACGTTCCGTTCCGGTTGCCGGTGCAGTACGTGATCCGGCCGCGTACCGCCGACCACCCGGACTACCGCGGTTACGCGGGGCAGGTCGCCGCGGGAGTGGTCAACGAGGGCGACGAGGTGGTGGTGCTCCCGAGCGGAGCGCGCAGCAGGGTCTCCATGGTGGACACCCCGGACGGCCGGGCGCAGAGCGCGGCGGCCGGACGTTCGATCACCGTGCTGCTGGAGGACGACCTGGACATCGCACGCGGCGACGTCATCGTCTCGGCCGAGGAACAGCCCCGGGTGACCGACGAGTTCGACGCCACGGTCTGCTGGCTCGCCGAGAAGCCCCTCTCGCCGAACGCGAAGGTGCTGATCAAGCACGGTGCCCGGACCGTGCAGGCCATGGCCACCGAACTGTCCACCCGCTTCGACGAGCAGGAACTGTCGAGCGTGGACGCCCCGGACAAGCTGGAGCTCAACGAGATCGGCAAGATCCGGTTCCGCACCTCGGAATCGTTGCCGATCGACGACTACGCGGACAGCAGGCGCACCGGTTCGTTCATCGTGCTCGATCCCTCCGACGGTTCCACGCTCGCGGCGGGCCTGATCGGTGTTCCGCTGGCCCCGCTGGCCTCGGCAGTGACTCGATGACGACCCCAGCGACTCGATGACGACCGGAGTTCCCGGATGAGCGCACCGTTGGTCGCGGTGGCGCACGGCAGTCGGGACCCACGTTCGGCAGCCACGATCCAGGGGCTGCTGGACGTGGTCCGCTCCGTCCGCCCCGAACTTGACGTACGAACCGCGTTCCTGGAGCTGTCCGCGCCACGGCTCGGCGACGTGCTCGACGCCGTGCACGCCGACGGCAACAGGCGGGCCGTCATCGTTCCGCTGTTGCTCGGCCACGCCTACCACGCGAGTGTGGACATCCCGAACGCGGCGCGGGAGGCCGAACGCCGCAATCCGCTGCTGCGGCTGTGCACGGCCGAAGTGCTCGGACCGGACCCCAGGTTGCGGCGGGCGGCGTGGCGGCGGCTGACCGAGAGCGGTGCCGATCCGGCCGATCCGGAACTCGGTGTCGTACTGGCCGGTGCGGGCTCGGCGCACGATTCCGCCAACGGGCTGGTCTCCGATGTGGCCGGAATCTGGCAGCGGCACAGTCGTTGGGCCGGTACCGTGGCGGCGTTCGCCGCCGCTGCCGAGCCCGACGTACCCGCCGCGCTGGAGCTGCTGCGTGCGCGGGGAGCACGGCGGTTCGCCGTCGGCTCGTGGTTCCTGGCTCCCGGCAGACTGCCCGACCGAGTGCTCGAACGGGCCACCGAACACGCCGAGCGCCCGCTGCTGGCGGACACGATGGGAGCGGCACCGGAACTGGCCGACCTGGTGATCGAGCGGTACGAGGCGGCACTGGCCGCCAGGCCCGGGTCGCTGGCACACGCCACTTGAGAGCGCACGGCGCCGCACCGCCCCACCGGCCCGGCGATTTCGCGAGAAATCGACGGCGGTGCGGTGTCGCGGGTGGTCAGACTCCCCGTCTCGTGGTGAAGAGATAGTTCCGCTTGCGAGTGGTCACCCTGTCGACAGGCACCCACCGTTCGGCGTGCCAGACGTACATGCCGTATCCCATCTCGCGGAGCCAACGGGTGACCTTGTCCGGTTCGAACCCGTATCTGGCCAGGTGGCGTTGTTCGATTTCCAGCAGCAGAGTCGGCTCGCAGTCCGCGAGCGTCCGTTCGGCGCCTTCCAGCACGAACGGTTCGTATCCCTCCACGTCGATCTTGAGGAAGTCCACGCGGTCGAGGCCGCGTGAGCGCCGCACCTGATCCACCGAGAGCACGTCGACGGTATGGGTTCGCACCCGCCGCGCCTCATCGTGCTCCCCGGCTGTGGCTCCTCGCTCGCCGATATAGGCGTGGCCGTGCACCGGGAAACCGAAGCGGTGGGGCACCACGAGCCCGCGTGGTTCCGTGCGACTCCCGAGCGCGGCACGAGTGGTCCGCAGCTGGGGCAGGTGGACGAGCCGTTGCAGCCCCGCGAGTATCCGATGTGGCTTACGCTGCGGTTCGAAGGAGTGCACCATCCCGTGCTCGCCGACCAGCGCTGCCAGTGAGAAGCTGTACATGCCGTAGGCCGCACCGACGTCGAAGCACACGTCACCGGTACCGACCACACCCGGCAGACCCCTCGTCTCGGGCTCGAACAACGATCCGGCCGAAGCCGTCCACAGCAGAGCGGCCAGCCGCGATCGACGCCGCTCCGAAGCCGCGCCTCCCTCGACAACACGTTTCCCCTCGGCCCGCTCGAACTGCCCCGACACGGAAACTCGCTTTCGGTAGGTATTCGATCACTGTCGCCGACCCGGCACGTCGCGGTTTCACTTTCCGCACCCGATCGATCACCCAACGTAGGATAATCGACGTGCCGAATCGCACCGCGAGGCGCGTGGAGCAGTAACAGGGCCGATACGGACAACCGGTCCGTATCGGCCCTCGGATCCGTCACAGCGGTACCGATCGGCTCTCCGGAGCGTGCGAACCGACGGGGAGATCCCGCCTCGTCCCGCTCTCTCGGAGCGCGCGGGAAATCTCGGTCAGGAGGCCGCGAAGGTCACCTCGCGTCCGGCGTCACGGCAGGTGTAGTCGTAGCCACCCAGCTCGCTGTCCGCCTCGGCCGCGGAGCACTCGAAACCGTTGCTGCGGTAGTCCTGCCCGAGCCGCCCTTCGGCGTCCGCCGCCACGTCACGGGCGGTGTCGCAGTCGACTCCGCTCGCCTCGATACCGAAGGCACCGTTGTCCGAGTTGGGAGTGAACGGCACGTCACCGCAGGAACGCGTGGCCGCGTACTCGGTGGAGACGGTGGTGTCACCGTTGACAACGACGATGTTGTCCCGCTGGACGACGCTCTGCGGGTGGATCGCCTCGCGGGGACCCACCACGCTGTTGCCGACGGCGATACGCGCGACGACGCGCTGACCGATTCGCAGTCCCACCGGTGCGGAGTAGACGCCGTCACCGTCCTTGTCGCGCAGCGCGACCGCACCCAGCTCGTCGATGTCGGCGACCTCGTCACGCGGGTTCGCACCGGGAGTTCCGAACAGGCCGTAGAACGTCGTGCTGCCGCTCACGGAGCCGTCGGTACGCACCCGGAAGTTCAGTCGCGTGGTACCGCGCTCGGGCAACGATTCACCGCGTGCGACCGGCTCCACCGTTCTGACCGCGAGCCGGTCGGTTTCCGAGGTCTTGCCGGAATCGCTCCCGGTCACCTTGACCCGTTCACCCGCGTAGGGCAGCAGCATCCCCGGCGCACCGGTGAGCCGGTAGCGCGTGCCGTCGCTTTCCGCCGTAAGGGCGTATCCCTGACCGCCGCGTACGAGCGTTCCGGTGGCACTGGTGAACAGCCCTGCCCCGCTCTGGCCGTTCCGGGGTGACTGCGCGTCGGATTTCTCCGCGGCGGCAGCGGTGCCCGCGCCACCCAGTACTGTCAACACGGCGGCGGCGATCGCGAAAGTCTTGCGCATCCTTGTCGAGCCACCTTTCGTTCGGGATAGCTTCGATGATCCTTTCGCCCCGGGAGACGTCGCGGTGGACTTCGGGTTGCCCCGAAACGGTCATCGATTCGTATCGAGTTGTAAGCACCCCGGGTACAGTGCCGACACCTCGGCTCTCGGGCGGGAGCGACCGACGGTCGACCCCGCCCGAGAGCCGAGGGGACCGCGACTCGGCCGATGCCCTGTGGTTCCCACCACGTGGCGAGACCGCCCAGACTGCCACTTCCGAAGAGGTTTCGCACCCGATCGGAGTAACGAAAGGCGCCCTGACTGGGCCTTTCGGAGCAATTCGGCCCCACCCGTCCCATCGACGGCGGAACCAGGAGCATGATTTCGGGAGCAGGAGTCGGAAGTGGCATCCGACGAGCGGGGAACGACAACTCCACGAAAGTCCGCTCCCCGTGAACCGGCCTCCGCCCACAGCGGAAGCGGTTAGCCGCATTACGAATCCGAACAATCACTCCTGGTGAACAGGAGATACCGAAATTCACTCCGTGAGATCATGAGACAGTAACGATTGTGCGGACACACACCGGAACCGATCGCTCAACGCGTCGCGTCCGATCGTCGTAGCCAGCCGAGTGCGCGTTCCGCCAGGTGGTCGCCGACCGGAAAATCGCAGGTCGAACCCTGCGCATCGACGAACCGGAAATGGGAAGCAGCGGGGAGATGAACAGTCAGCAACCGAGCCGACCGGTGATTACGCCCGCGATGCGGGAGCAGGCCGCGCAACAACCGAACAGCTGGCTCTACGTGGTGGATCCGATCTTCACCGATCCCAACGCGGAAGTCCCGCCCTGGGGGTTCATCGGCGGATTCCGAGTCGACGAGCACGGGGAGATCACCGCGGACTTCTCCCCGAACCCGAACTACCGCCCGTCTCCCGTGGCGTTGCGCCTTCCCGCCCCCACCAACGACGTGGAGCGGGCGCTGCAACTGACCACCACCGGCTACGCCCCCTCCCAGACGCTGCTCGGTTCCCTGCTGGAGGCCGAACTCATCCTGTTCGCCCAGCCGCAGGGGGAAGGACTGTTCACCTTCGAACACCCTTCGGGCCGCAATCAGCTGCAGGTCTTCACCTCGGAAGGTCATCTGCCGCAGAACTGGACCAGCTGGCAACGCATGACCGGCAGGTCACTCGCGGAGCTGCGTCCGCTCGGCACCGATATGCAGGTGAACCCCGCCAGCCCGAGCAAGGTGCGTGTTCCCTGCGAGGACCTGATCCAGGCGGCGGGCATCCCGCTGCGGACCAACGAGGGAGCATCGCGCAACGGTTCGGAGGCGACCACGGTGGTCACGGGGCTCGGAACCCGCCACCGGCCGGATCGGCCCGGAGGGACGACACAGTCGGCCCCGGTACAACCGTCCGCATCGCAGCGAGCCCCTGCCGCGGCAACGGCTCCCGAGGCACGACCGACCGGTGCACCGAACGTCGCGGCGGGGAGCACCGCGCCACCCGGAACCACGCCCGCACCTGCCGATACGAGTAACGGCGAAACCGGGAACGACGAAACCGGCCAACGCCTGCTCGGCAGCCTCCTCGCCGCCGCTGCCGGTGACGCGCTCGGCGCACCGGTGGAGTTCTACCCGTTGGAGCAGATCCGCAACCGGTACGGCAGCGCCGGGGTAACCGATTACGACCGGGACAACCAGCAAGGCGGCTCGTTCACCGACGACGGTCAGCTGATGCTGTTCGCGCTCGAGGGATTCGTCCGAGGTCACATCGCGGTGCGCCACGGGGTCGCGGAGACACCGCTTCCGGCCGTGCAGCTGGCATTGCAGCGCTGGCTGCACAGCCAGGGATATTCCTGGTCACGCGTGGCCGGGCCGTTCTCGGAGACCCATCCCGAACCGGACGGCTGGCTCGTGGAGCGGCCGGAGCTGTTCGCGGTGCGCTCGCCCGCCAGCGGCTCGATCAGCGCGCTGCGCGAGTTCGCGGCCTCGGGCAGGGCGGGCACGGTCGAGGAACCGCTGTACTATTCGGACACTCATGGCGCGGTGCTTCGCGGGGTCGGTGCCGCGCTGTGGTCGGACGACGCGGCGGAGATCTTCCGAACGGCCGCCTGCGCCGCCGCGCTGACCCACGGCGAGCCGGCCGGTTATCTGCCCGCGGGCACGTTCGCGCTCCTGCTGCGGGAACTGCTGTGGGAGACCCCGGTTCCGGAGGCACTCGCGCGGGCCCGGAGCGTACTCGACGAACACGCCGCTGGCTCGGCCACGGAGCGGGCGCTGGCCGCGGCGGTGAACCTGGCCGAGCACGGGCGTCCCACCCCGGAACGACTCAAGGACGTACTGGGCGGTGGCTGGACCGGCCCCGAGGCACTGTCGATCGCCGTCTGCGCCCTGCTGAGTACCGAAAGCCTCGCCGATGCCGTACTGCTGGCGGTCAACCACTCCGGCGACAGCGACTCCACGGGGGCGATCTGCGGCGCCCTGGCGGGCGCCCGGTACGGCAAGAGCGCCCTGCCGGGCACCTGGCTGCGTGACCTGCGGGGACGGGAGACGATCGAGATCCTGGGGCGGGACGCGCTGCTGGAGTTCGGCACCGAACCGCCGGACGATCCGACGTGGCGGCACCGCTATCCGGGCAGGCGGGACGGTTCCGAACTCGGATTCAGCACCGACTTTCCCGTGACGGTTCCCGACCACTCCGAACTGTCCACGGCGGAACAGCCGACCGCCGAGGACTCCCCTGTCGAGGAACCGGCAGAAAGCGCCGACGAGAACGCGGGTTCCTCGACGGAGGAGGCGAGCGAGGCCGAAGGACGTCCCGGTGCGGCGGACACGTCCCGGAAACCGGTGCTCGGCTGTCTGCTGGGTGGGGCGGTCGGTGACGCGCTGGGCTACCCGGTGGAGTTCGACTCGCTGCGCGCGATCCGTGACCGGTTCGGCCCCGAGGGGGTCACCGGCCTCGAACCGAGCGGAGCGGACACCGCTCCGATCAGTGACGACACCCAGTTGACGCTGTTCACGCTGGACGGACTCATCCGCGCCGGTCACAGCATGCGCCGTGGGTTGGCGACCGATCCGGTCGAGCTGGTGCAGCACTCCTACCAACGCTGGCTGCACACCCAGGGCTTCGAGAGTGATGAGGTCACCGGCCCCGGCTGCACCGAACCGGACGGTTGGCTGCTCACCCGGTCCGAGCTGTTCGACCGGCGAGCGCCGGGAACGACCTGCCTCGAGGCGCTGCGGGGATTCGCCGCGGGCGAGAGGCCCGGTTCGTCGCACAACCCGCTGAACGAGTCCAAGGGATGCGGCGCGGTCATGCGTGCCGCTCCGGCGGCACTGTGGTCGGCCGATGTGGACGAGGTGTTCCGGCTGGGCGCCGAGACGGGGATGCTGACCCACGGCCATCCCAGCGGGTATCTGCCCGCCGGGACGCTGGCCGTGTTGGTGCGTCGGTTGTTGGAGGGGGACACGCTGCGGCGGGCCCTCGACACCGCGTTGGCGCGACTGGCGACCTGGGACGGGCACGAGGAGACGACCGAGTGCCTGTTGCGGGCGGAGGAGCTGGTCTCGCTGGGCGAGCCAGGCCCCGAGGTGATCGAACAGCAGCTCGGCGGTGGCTGGGTGGGCGAAGAGGCACTCGCCATAGCTGTCTACGCCGCGCTGAGCCACCCCGACTCGTTCACCGACGCGGTGCTGTTGGCGGTCAACCACTCCGGCGACAGCGACTCCACCGGGGCGATCTGCGGCAATATCATGGGCAGCACGTCGCGGGTCGAGCGAATTCCCGCGGAATGGCTGGAATCGCTGGAACTGCGCGAGTCGATCGAGCGACTCGCGCGGGACGCGGAGCTCGAGTTCGGCGCTGAGACGCCACCCGAGCGGGACTGGGCGGAACGGTATCCGGTACCCGACGGTGAAAGGGTCGGTGTGGTGGCGCCGAGGTGGCCGCTGCGGGAACGGGCGCTGGCCACGGAGCCGGGAACAGGCGCGGCGGACGAGGCCGGACAGTCGAACGAGGCGGAGCACTCGAACGAGGCGGGAGCGTCGGAAGAACCCGCCGAGGAGACGGTCACGGCGGTGCCGAACGGGCACGGGAGCGAACCGGACGTGGCCGAGCAGGACGGCGGGAAACCGGACGCCGGGGAACAGCACGAGGAGGACGACCAGTCCACCGCGGACGTGGAAAGCACGGACGGACAACGGGACGCGGTCGGCTCCGAGAGCTCACCCGTGGACACGGCGGCCGTGGCGGACACGGCCGAGGAAGAGGCGGAGGGGGTGGCCACCGCGGCGGACTTCGCGAGCAGCGACCTCCCGGCCACGGACTCCGTCCCCGAACCGGAGCGGGACGCCACGCTGGAGGCCGACGCCGCATCGACGAGCGCGCGAACGGCGGAGTACCTGAACACGGCGGAGCACCACGCGGTGAACGGTGGGCCCCGCGGCACAGCGGACGACGAAACCGGGGAAGAGCACCGACAGCGGGCGGTGGGAGCGACCTCCGAGGAGACGTCCGGCCGGCCTGCCGGAGCCACCTCGGACGAACCGGTCGCGGCGTCCACTCCCTCCGAGACACCCGAGGCGCCCGGAACACCGAAGATGACGACAGCCGCACCGGCACCGGCACCGGAATCCGACGCTCCCGACGGAACCAGCTCACCGGGGGAATCGGCGGGAACGGAACTGTCCGCGGAGGAGACGCGGCTGCTGGCCGCTTGGCGCAAGCTCAGGGAGAGCCCCGAGGAGGTTCCCGACGAGCTCGCCGGGGAGCTCCGCGAACTCACCGCGCGGGCCTTCGGCGACGAACGGGCCGCGCTGCTGTTCGGTGAGCAGCCCGATGAATCCGCCGATTCCGGGGTACTGGTGCGGGAAACCCCGCTGAGCCTGGACCTCGAGGAGCGGCTGGCGGGTTGTGTGCTGGGAGCGGCCTGCGGTGACGCGTTCGGAGCGCCCTGGATGCTCGGGCGGGCGGACCGGTTGCGACGTCCGGAATCGATCGGGTTGGCCGAGGCGTTCGGGGGCAGCGGGCGTGGCACGGCGGCGACGCAGCAACTCGCCTTCGTGCTGGCGGGAACGATCCGCGCCGACCTGCTCGGACGCAAGAGCGGAACCGACTACGTGACCGACGTGCGGGAGGCGCTGCGGCACTGGGTCCGTACGCAGGGCGTGGCTATCGATCCGCCCGTCACGACCGACTGGCTCTCGCACTGTTCCGAGCTCAACGCCCAGCGCTTCCCCGATCACGCCGGGACGGCCGCGTTGGTCGAACCGCGTGACGAGGACGAGCTTCCCGGCCCGGCGGACCCGCCCAACGACTCGGCCGGATACCTGGCCACCGTGCGCGCGGCTCCGCTGGGGCTGCTGGCCGACGACACCGGCGCGGCCTTCACGCTCGGCGCGCGAACGGCCGTGCTCACCCACGGCGCTCCGGACGGCTATCTGCCGGCGGGTGCGCTCGCCGCGCTGAACCACGAGCTGCTGCGGGGAGCAACGCTGGCCGAGGCCGTGGCCGCCGTGCTGACCGAACTGGACAAGTACGACGGCTGCGAGAACACGGCGGACGCGCTCCGCTCGGCGGTTCGAGTGGCACGACGGGGAACACCGAGCGACTCGGCGCTGCGTTCGCTGGGAACGGGATGGCACGGCCCGAGTGCGCTGGGAATCGGTGTGCTGGCGGCCCTGTCGTACCCGGACTCCTGGCGCCGGGCCGTGGTGCTCGCGGCGAGTCACGCGGGTAACAGCGCCGCCACGGCGGCGGTCTGCGGTGCCGTGGTGGGGGTTTCCCGGGGGAGCAGCGCGCTGCCCGCGAAGTGGCTGGACCGGCTGGAGGTGCGCGAGATCGCGGACCGGCTGCTCGCCGACCGTCGAGGTGTCGCTGACATCGCACCGAACGGAAATCTTCCGGCCTGGGCACGCGCCTACATCACCGAAACCGAACGATCTTCATACCGTCAGCGGTAACGGCCCACGACGGGGCCCGCTAGGATGACGAACGCTTTGGACGAGAACACCCTGGAAGACGACGAGAAGCGATTACTGAACGCTCTTCGCGCACGCGAGAACTCGCGCCGGAAACGGGCGGAATCGGACGCGGCGGTTGATCCGACCACGTGGCTGGTGCGGAGCTGGCGGGAACTCGTGGCCGACCCGGCGGCAACGCCGCTCTGGGCCACCGGCCTGCGTTACCGGCTCGCCGAGGAGACCGCATCGACCGGGAAACCGGGCTCCGACGTCTCCGGGGGACTGTTCGACGTGGACGGTTTCGTGGCTCGCTCTCCCGGTCGGCTGCTGGGGATGCTCTACGGCGGCGCGCTCGGTGAGAGCGTCGCGCGGCAGGACAGCCGGGGCACGGAGCGCACCGCCGCCCTGCTGTGCGCGCTGGACGGGCTGATCCACGCCCACGCCGAACTGCGGGAACTCGGGCGGGCCGATCCGCTGCGAGCGGTGCTCGCGGGACAACAGCACTGGCTGCGCAGCCGGGGCGCCCCCGTGCATCCGTCCGCCGAGCGGCACGGATCCACGTCGCCCCGGCTGTCTCGGCCGGACGATCCGCTGCTGGTGGGGTCCGGCGGTGGCGACCCGGTGATGCTGACGGTGCTGGCTCGTCTCACGCCGGAGGAGACACCCGCGAGCCCGGAACACCCGGGCAACGACGTCGAGTCGGCGGCGGCCGTGCCGCTCGGCTCGATCGCCGCGCTGTGGGCCGAGGACGACCGGAGTGCTTTCCGGCTGGGATGCGAGATCGCCGCCGTCACGCACGGCGGGACGCGGGGTCATCTGCCCGCCGGGGTGCTCGCCGTCCTGGTGTTACGGCTGTTACGCGGCCACGGGCTCGCGGAGGCGGCGGAGCTCGCCATCGGGCTGTGCCCGGACCAGGACATCGCGGCGGAGCTGTCCGAAGCGGTGCGGCTGGCCGGTTTCCGACCGGCGGGCAGCCTGCCCAGTGCGGGGAACCTGGCGGCCGCGGCCGACGGCGGCACCGGCAGCGGGACGCTCGCGATCGCGCTGCGGGTGGCGTTGTCGGCCTCCGACGACTGCGCCGCGGCGATCGACGTCGCCGCCCGTCACGACGGGGACACCGCGACCTCGGCGATGCTGTGCGGTCAGCTGCTCGGCGCCCTGCACGGACCGGAGCGGATGAACCGCACCGGCGAGACCTCGCCGCGGATCGGGCCGCTGCTGGAACGCGTGACCGCCGCCGCCGTCGCCGAGTTCGGGCCTGCCCCGACCGATACCGCACCGCACGGGGAAGACCTTTCGGCGGAACCCTCGCTGCGGCCGGAGCTCGCCGAGCACGGTGGGAGCGGCGAGATGTCCGTCGCGGACTCGGCCGATTCGGCATGGCAACCGCGTTTCGTGCGGGCCGTGCTGGGGTGCGCCGTCGGGGAAGCACTGGGCGGGGCCGTCACGTCCGACAGCTGGCGCGAGATCAGGGACCGCTACGGCGAGGAGGGACTGCGGGAGTACGTACCGGCCGGTCATCCGTCGGGGCGGATCGGCAGTGACACCCAGCTGCTGCTGTTCACCCTGGAGGGCACGATCCGGGCAGGGGTGTCCCGCAGATCATTCGACGGGGTGCGGCGCCCCACGCGGCACGTGCAGCACGCCTATCAGCGATGGCTGCACACCCAGCACCTGAGCTGGCCCCGCGCGGCGGGCGAGTTCCTGTCCACCTCGTCCGAACCGGACGGCTGGCTGGTGGGGTTGCGCGGGCTGTTCCAGACCCGCAGCCCCGGCAGGACCATGATGCGCACGCTGATCGCCTTCGCGAAGGGGCAGCAGGCCATGGGCTCGCCGGAGGCGCCGATCAGCGACTCGGACGGCAGCAGCGCGCTGCTGCGGGCGGTCCCGGCGATGTTGTGGACGCCCCGAGCGGACGAGACCTTCCGGGTGGCCACCGAGACGGCGGCACTCACCCACGGCCACCCCACCGCCTGGCTGAGCGCGGGCACGCTGGGGGTGATCGTCTCGCGGCTGTCCCGGGGCGAGGTGCTCTCGGAATCCGTCGACGCGGCCATGACCGAGCTGGGGCGGCATCCGGAGCACGAGCCCGTGACGCGCAGGATCGATGCGGCACGCAAGCTCGCCGAGTCGGGCGTCGTCGAGCCGGAGCGGCTGGAGCGCACCCTCGGCACGGGTTTCAACGCGGCCGAGGCACTGGCGATCGGGCTGTACGCGGCGCTGGTGGCCGAGGGGGACTTCGCGGCCGGGCTGCGCACCGCCGTGAACCACTCCGGCAACAGCGGGGTTTGCGGCGCGGTGACGGGCACGCTGCTGGCGATGTCGGCGGACGAGGAGATCCCCGAGCACTGGACGCAGCAGCTCGAACTGGGTGAAACAGTCCGAGCGCTCGCCGAGGACGGCTGCCTGGAGTTCGGACCGAACCCGCCGGAGACCCCGGCGTGGTTCGAGCGTTATCCGAGTTCCTGAGCGGCGGGACTTTCCTGACTGGCAGGACTTTCCGGAGTGGACGCGGTCGCTGCCGTGTCGCGGTGGTGTCCCGCGGCTCACCGGAATCGGGCTGCCGCTCACGGGCGGATCAGTGGGAGAGCGAGACGAGAGGAGCGTTTTCAGCGATGCGACGAATGAACCGCGGAACGAACCAGATCTACTTCTTCCTGTTGTTCGCCGTAGGAGCGCTTTTCCCGCTGCTGGCGGAGTGGACGCTCGGGCTCTTCGCTTCAACCGGTGAGTGCGACACGCGGCTTGACCTGGAGTGAGGGCGCTTAGGCCGGTCCCATCGGGCAGGCACGACCTGCCAGGCAACAAGCCCGATCAGCGCCCTCATGAGAGCACCTAGTCAAGCCATTCCAAGCTGTTGCACTCACTTCTTGAGACCGCCCATTGCTATAGAAAAACTCGGAGCCTTGAAATTCTACACAAGACCCCAAGAATCTTTCTATTTGTCACTGTTTTTGTCTGCCAGCTGCATCAACCGCGAAGACACTATGAGCACTACGGAAAAAATTATGAGAATTATTTTTACTTTTCTTCCGGGGTCAGGGATATACAAAGCTACCAGGTAAGCCGCTACTCCACACAGACCGAGCCCCATCAAACAGCGACGTACGAATTTTTTCATCGAGCTCTATTATTGTTGATCTTATCTTTTCGGGAAGTTTCAACATGATTCATCTGTGGGCATGACGCTCCAATATAGGCTTATAGCGCCGAATCCTACAGTGAATGCTATTCCGGCTCCGACAGGGCCACCGGCCACAAGAGCGCCGGTTGCTATTCCTCCGAGCGTTGTCACCCTAGAACCGTAAGTCACTTGACTAGCGCAGGGCGCGAGCCCGGTGGGGTCCATCAGGTTGGTCGGATTGCATTGGGCGTAGGCGTAGAGGTTGGACTCCGACCTGCTTGGATCGGTCTGGGTGAACCGCTTGGTCTCGGTGTCGTAGTAACGATGGCCGAACATGTAGTCACCGGTGTCGAGCCGGTACCCGCCGGTGTAGCGGAACGGGTTCTCCTTGGCGGCTTCCCCCTTGGAAGTGGTCTCACCGTAGGTGCCGTACTCGTAACTACCCGCGATGGTGCCGTCCTCGGCCAGCAACGCCAGCACCGTGCCACGTTGATCGGTGATCGCGTTGTAGCGCGTGCCGTCCGACCCGACCTCGGTGATCAGTTTTCCGGAGGGGTCACGGAAGTAACCGGTGCGCTGCCCGTTGTCGGCGATGCTGGTGATCCCGACCGCGGTGTGGGTGAACACGTGTCGCACCGTGTCGCCGTCGGCGGTCTCGGTCAGGGAACGAGGCGTGGCCCGGTCCGTGGTGCCATAGCCGTACGAACCACTGCCGGATCCGTTGGAAGTGACGCGTTGCAGTGCGTCGTAGTCGTAGCTGTTGCCGGTGCCGTCGATGTTCCGGGACTGCAGCAGGGTGGTGTCCGAACCGTCCGACGCGGCGTAGGAGTAGCTCGTGTCGAACTTCGTGGCCCCGTCGGTGCCGGTGACCGTGATACCGGTCTGTCGCCCGGGTGCGGCTGGGTGTGTGACGCGTTGTCCGCGAGTGGTCACCGAGCATTTCCATCGTGGTTTTCCCGTGATGAGGCGTCGAGCCAGGCGTCGCGGACGTGGGCGAGGGCGGCGTGCGCGGTGATGTCGAGGTGGGTTTGCCCCGCGAGTTCTCGCTGCCACGTTTCCTCGTCGGGGGCGTGGGTGAAGAGTGCGTTCGACGGAGGCCTGTTGGTGGGGCCGAAGCGTGTGAACAGCTCCGCCGCCTCGGTGGTGATGGCCCCGAGACGGGCGAGCAGCCAGAGATCGTAGAGATCTCGGGAGGTGGCGCGGTGCGCCCAGGCGGTGGTTTTCCAGGCCGCGAAGGCGGCTGCGGTGGGCACACGCAGCGCGGCGGGTCCAGCGTCGCTGTAGCGCTGCACGAGCCGGCAGCGCTCGGTCGGCCAGGGCGCATAGCCGATGGAGCCCAGCAGCTGCACGCGCACGGTCGTGCCCTCGGGGGCGACGAGCACGGCGGGCGTCACATCGCGGACCGAGGTGAGTGCCGGTTGCCAGCGTAGCCCCGGAAATTCGCGCCGGGTCCCGCGAAGCAGGGTCGTCTCGAGCACGTCGGCCGTGCTGCTGCGACTGCTGCGAGCGATGAGGTCGATGTCTTCGGACAGCCGTCCCTCGGGGGCCAGCGTGCGGGAGAGTGCGGTGCCGCCGAAGAAGACGACCTCGTCGGCCAGCCGGTCACTGATGGCCGCGAGCAGGTGGGAGATGAGATGGTCCCGGCGCACCTGGGCGCGGGCCACGCCGAACTGCTCGGCGACGGCGGCTTCCTCCTGAGGATCGAGCATGGTCAGGCCGCTTCGAGTAGACGGGCAAGGCTGGCTTGGCGGCGCTGTCCGACTGCCAGTTCATCCAGCAGTCGACGATCACAACGGTCCAACAGATCGTGGGCGGCGGCACGGGCCTGCTCGGGCAGACCCCCCAGATCGGGGCGGGCGGCGAGATCGAGCACCGTCTGTTCGACCGTGGTGACCCACCCCTGGCCCAGCTCGCTGGTGTGGCGTTGCACGTCCAGGGCGGCTACGCGACGACGAACGAAACACACGGTGGCCTCGCGGTCGGCCAACCGCAACGTCGACCGGTGACGAGTGGCAGCCACGACCGCAACCCCCAGTGCCCGCGGGACGGCCCCGTGAACACGGGCGGCGGACAAGCCCATCAGCGCGACCGAGTCGATACCCACGTCAGCGACCGCGATACCCAGCGCGGCCGCCTCCAGCTCGGGAATCCAGCCCCGGTCGAGCTGATCATCGGGAACCACGGCGTAATAACCGGTCGCCAACCGGTGCAACGCTCCGGCACGGGCCAGCCGCGCGAACTCAGGACGCGGGTTGACATACACACCGGCAGCGTCGCGAGGCCGCAACACCCTGGAAGACCCCCGCAGCAGCAGTGAGGGCACGCGCGCCGTGATGTGTGCCATTACCGTCACCTCCGTAGGCTAACAGCCTACTCTCATGCCACGCACAAGTATATCTGCGCCACTGGTATCCTCGCGCTGGACCCAACCAGCGTGCGGCTTCAGCCAAAGCTCGGTGGCGCGGTCTGGCTGGTGTTGTCGCTGCGGCGGGCGAACCACACGATCGACCGGATCCCGCGTGAGGAACTCGACCAGGACCGCTCGGAAGATTCGGCGGACTCCGAGTCGTCGCTCTTCGGGGGCACGCTCCCCGTGTTCCGAACGCAGCGGTAACGCTCACCGGTTCGGAAGCGGCGCGGCGCCTCGGAACTCCCGGTCGCCGCACCGCTGTCCACGGACGGCTCGACGACAGGGCAACACGGCAGGAGCACTCCGAACGATGCGGCGAACGAATCGCGGAACGAACCAGATCCACCTCTTCCTGTTGATCGCCGTAGGAGCGCTCTTCCCGCTGCTGGCGGAGTGGACGCTCGGCCCCGTGGAAAAGGCGCCCTGGTGGTCGCTCATCGCGCTGGCGACGCTGCTGTTCGGATGCTTCTCCCTGATTTTCCTGGGCACCACCAAAGCGATCCAGCGCAAGAATCAGAGCAAGAACACAGCTCACCGGGAGAGCCGTGCATAACTCTCCGCATCGCCGAAGTACCACGACCGCCGAATCCGAGGTCAGTCCTCACTCATTCGTACCGGAGAGGCGTCGTAGCCGGTGTCTGAGGTGCTGTCGCTCGGCGAGATTGACGGTGGCGGCGATGGCTCGCCGGTAAGCGTTCGCCGCGTCCTCGGGTCTGTTGGCCTGCTCCAGTAGGTGGGCTCGTACGGCGTTGAGCCGGGGAAGGCGGGAATGCTCGGCTTCCAGCACATCGATCTGGGCGAGCGCGGTGTCGTTTCCGTCGACCATGGCCTGGGCAACGATGCGGTTGAGAGTGATCGTGGGGTTGCCGTGACCTGTCACGAGTTCGAGGACCCGGTAGAGCGCGAGGATCTCGTCCCAATCCGTTGTCGCGATGTCGGGGGCTTCGGCGTGCAGGGCCGCGATGCACGCCTGGAGCAGGTAAGGGCCTGGTTCGGCACCTGGAGCGGCTTGTTCGACGAGCTTGGTTCCCTCGTCGATCAGTTCCCGGTCCCACAACGTACGATCCTGCTCGTCGAACGGCTTGAGGTTTCCGTCCGGCCCTACTCTGGAGGGGTGGCGGGACTCGCTGAGCAGCATCAACGCGAGGAGCCCCGCGACCTCGGTGGACGCGGGGAGGCTGTGGCGAAGGAGCCGTGTCAGGTGAATCGCCTCCGCGGCGAGATCCGCGTCGCGGGGTGGTGCGCCGGTGGTTGTGTGGTGTGCCTCGGTGAACATCACGTAGAGCACGTCGAGCACGGCGGTGACGCGCTCCGCGGCGTGTTCGGGGGACGGGAGCGGCCGGCCGAGTTCGGAGACTCGCCGCTTGGCCCGTGTGATCCGTTGGGCGATGGTGCTCTCGGGGATCTGGTAGACATTGGCGATCTGTGCCGTGGTCAGTCCGGCGACGGCCCGTAGGGTCAACGCGACCTGTCCGGAGCGTGGCAGATCGGGGTGGCAGCACAACTGCAGCACCAGCAGCGAGTCGTCACGCTGGGCTGCCTCCGGCGACACGGGAGGATGCAACGACGCGGCACGCGTCTCGCGATGGCGACGCCGGGCGTCGCCGCGGGCGTGGTCGGCATAACGACGGCGGGCGGTCGCCGTGAGCCACCCCAGCGGGTCGTCCGGGAGCTGTGTCGGCCATCGCTGGTACGCGTGCAGGAGGGCCTCCTGGACGGCGTCTTCGCACAGGTCGAACCGGGCGCTGCCGTAGGTGCGCACCAACCGGGCGAGGGCCTGTCGCGTGAGTTCACGCCACAGCCCCTCGCCCGTCCGAGAATCGGCAGTCACCCGTCCCCCAGGTCGGCGAACATCACCGGACGTAGCTCGAGCGCGAGGCCGGGGATGTTCGCATCGGGGATCTGCTCGGCGAGCTCCACAGCTCGGGCCTCATCCGCGACATCGACGAGGTAGAAGCCTCCCATGAACTCCTTGCTCTCGACGAACGGCCCATCGGTCACCTCGGGCCCGTTCCCGGAGCTGCGAATGACCTTCGACTGACTGGGGTCGGCGAGGGCCTGAGTGGCGATGAACTCACCTCGCTCCTTGGCCTCGGCCATGAACGCGCCGTGTCCTTCCTGGAGCTGCCGCTGCTGCTCGTCGGTGAGCTGCTCCAGCACCGCCGGATCGACCTGCATCAGGATCAAGTACTTCACTGTTTCCTCCTCGGTAAGTGGACCACCCTTGTGGCGACTCACCAGAGGGTCGTCACCGACCCGGCGAACACGACACCACGCGATCAAAATTTTCATCCGGGAGTTTCCGCCACCGCGCACCGCCCCCGCCCGAGGGGTCGATCCCACGGTCGTGCTCCGGCTGACCCGCTCGGGAACGAGACCGGCTCGTTCGACGAGCACACCGTGGTGACACGCCACGAGTACGGCTAGGCTGCGGCGCATGGCTGACGAACTCGTGCATCACGAGGTAACCGGCGGGATCGCCACGATCACGCTGGACTCGCCGCACAACCGCAACGCGCTGTCCGCGCGGCTGCGCGGGGAGCTGCTGGCGGCGCTGCGGAACTCGATCGACGACGAGACGGTGCGGGTGATCCTGCTGACCCACACCGGCACCGTCTTCTGCGCGGGCATGGATCTCAAGGAGTCCCGTTCGGAGAGCGCGGAGAACCAGGGGATCAATGAGGTACCCGGCCTGCTGGAGTGCGTCCGGAACAGCCCGAAGCCGGTGGTGGCCAAACTGAGCGGCCCCGCGCGGGCCGGTGGCATCGGGATCGTGGCCGCCTGCGACATCGCGGTGGCCGCCGAGGACGCCACCTTCGCGTTCAGCGAGGTGCGGATCGGGGTCGTCCCCGCGGTGATCTCGGTGACCGTGCTGCCCAGACTGCACGCCAGGCAGGCCCACGAACTGTTCCTGACCGGGGAGACCTTCGACGCGAAGCGGGCCGAGGCGATCGGACTGCTCAACGCGGCGGTTCCGGAGTCGGAACTGGACAGCGCCGTGGAGCGCTACCTCGACATGCTGGCAAAGGGCGGACCGAACGCGATGGCGGCCACCAAGGCGATGCTGCGACAGCCCCGTCCGGACGACGTGGACAAGGACTTCGCCGACATGCTGCGGCTGTCCGCCGAGCACTTCGCGGGTGAGGAGGGCCAGGAGGGCATGCGGGCCTTCGCCGAGAAGCGCTCCCCCAACTGGGTCCCAAACCGGGACTGACCCCGCACGGGGACACCACAGGCCGAACTACCACCACGCCCGCGGGGCGAACCCCCCACCACTCACGCGGTCGGCACCGCCGCGGGTTCTCCCGTGCGGCTCTCGCGAGGAAGGCCCGACGTTGTGTAGGTCGCTACCCGATGTCGGGCCTCCCCGGAGCGAGAGCCGTGCCAGAGGTTCCGCCAACTGAGCACCCACGCAGCCGGAGCCGAGGAACCGGTCAGTCCGTAGTGCAGACGGCGCGGAACACTCGTTCGCCGGACTCCTGCGCCGCCGCCACCAGCACCGAACCGATACCGCGGTACGCCTTGGGATCGTGCTCGGCCAGCACCCGGTGACCGGACCAGATCAACACGTGCTCCCCGCTCGGGAGCCAGGACAGGTCGATCAGGCAGTCGTAGAGCGCGTCGAGATTGCGTCCGGCCCATTCCGGGAACGAGAGCTGGGCGGCGATCGCGCACAGCATCATGCGCTTGTTGACCAGCTCGCTGCCGTCGACCACATGGGGACAGGCCCCCGCCGAACGGACCTGCTCGACCGCCTGTGCGGTGGTGCCCACGACGGGCAGCGGGGCGGGCTCGACCACTGACGTGTCCTTCCTGGCGTGTCGCTTCAGGAAGCCTACCGCATTCATCATCATCAACCGTGCGATTCAATCCTGCCGGATCGGTGCCTGGAGTCCACGACGCTCACATTCCGTCGACGTACTGGCCCAACCAGCCGAGAACGACCAGTACGAGCAACAGCACCAGGGTGCCGGTGATCCGAGCGCGCGAACTCATCCACGCCTCCCCCGGAACGACACATGATCACGAAACACCGTGCCACTCCCGTTCGGAGCCGTCACGGTTCGAACTCGTCTCAGCGCCCGCGTGGCGCTCGTAGCTCTCCTTGCTGCGCAACGGAGGTTCGGCGTCGCGAATCCTGCTCGCCTTGGCCGAGATCTCGTCGACGATGCGGTCGACGAGTCGCGCCACCAACCAGCACAGCGGCACGAGAACCACCAGTACCAGCGCCACCTGGAACGGGTAGGGAAGCAGCACGAGCCACGACTCGACCCCGTCCCACAACGCGACCAGCTCGCCCATCACGGACCGTCAGCGTACTCCCGGGGTGGTTCCAGCGTGCGCCGGGCACCCCGGGTGACGGAACGGCCCGCGGCGCCGGGAATCACTGGACCGGTCCAGCCGGGTACTCCTGGATCGGACGTGAATCGGCTGCCGTACTCGGTCGCGTCGATTCCGACCAGACGCTCGCCCCTCACACCCGCGCCGAACTCCCACCACTCCCGTAGCCGAGCCCCGACCACCCTCGAAAGTCGCACTCCGACCACCCCCGCAGGCCGAGCTCCGGCCACTCTCACCACCGGCACCGCCGCGGGTTCTCCCGTGCGGCTCTCGCGAGGACGCCGGAGACGTTGTGTAGGTCGCTACCCGATGTCGCCGGACCCGCAGCGAGAGCCGTGCGAGAGGTTCCGCCACCCGCACCGCTATGCGGGCCGAACCGCGAACCCCGTGAGGGCCAAAGCTAGCTTTCGGAGTGGCGGCGGACGGACTCGATCACGGCGCTGAAGTCGTAACCCCCGCCGCCCTCCGAGTTGAACCGGTCGTAGATCCGCGCGGCCAACCGCCCCACCTCGGTGTCGGTGCCGCTCTGCTCGGCCGCCGAAACGGCGAGGTTGAGGTCCTTGAGCATCAGCGAGGCCGCGAAACCCGGTTCGTAGTCGTGATTCGCCCTGCTGGTCTCCACCATGCCCGGCACGGGGCAGTTGGTGGTCAGCGACCAGCTCTGTCCGGTGGACACGGAGGTCACGTCGTAGAGCGCCTGGTGCGGGAGTCCGAGTTTCTCCCCCAGCACGAACGCTTCGGCCGTGCCGAGCATGGCCGCCGCCAGCATGAGGTTGTTGCACATCTTGGTGACCTGGCCGTTGCCGTCGCCACCGCAGTGGATCACCTTCCGCGCCATGGGCTCCAGGAAGGGCTGCGCGGCCTGGTAGGCCCGCTCGGAGCCACCGACCATGAACGTCAACGTGCCCGCCTCGGCACCGGCCGTGCCACCGGAGACCGGGGCGTCTATCGCGTCCAGCCCCGCGGCCGCGGCCAGCTCGTGCGCCCTGCGCGAGTCGGCCACGTCCACGGTGGAGGAATCGACCAGCAGCGTGCCCGGCGCGACCGAGCCCAGCATCCCGTCGTAGCAGTCCAGCAGCTGCTTGCCCCCCGGCAACATCGTGATCACGGCGTCGGCGCCGGTAACCACCTCGGCCGCCGAGTCGACCGTGGTCACCCCGTTCGCCGCCGCGCGCTCGATCACTTCCGGCATCAGGTCGAAACCCCGCACGGTGTGGCCGGCGTTGACCAGGTTCGTCGACATCGGGCCGCCCATGTGCCCCAACCCGATGAATCCGATGACTGCCATGGTCGATTACCTTTCTCGCGATCCGACACTGTCACGAAAACCGGGGGACGGGGAGATCAGTCGGACAGACCGAGATCCCCGTTGGTGGGAGTGCGGAAGAACGCGGCGACGTGCTCCTCGCCCACGTCCTCCAGCTGGGCCGGGGACCAGGCCGGGTTACGGTCCTTGTCCACGAGGGTGGCGCGCACGCCCTCCAGGAAGTCGCCGCGGTGCACGCAGGCCAGCGAGACGCGGTACTCCTGGTCGAGCACTTCCTCCAGGGAGTTCAGCCGCGCGGCCGACCGCAGCGCGCGCAGCGTCACCTTCAGCGAGGTGGGCGACTTCGTGGCGATGGTCTCGGCCGCTTCGCCGGCCTCCGGCTCGCTCCGGGACCGGAGTTCGGTCAGGATTCCCTCCACGGACTCGGCCGCGTAGACCTCGTCGATCCAGCTCGCGGCGGCGCGCAGCCCGGACTCGGGAGCCACTGTGGCGTACTTGTCCAGCACGGCCGAGGCGTCTCCCTCGGTCAGGGCGTTGACCAGTTCGTCGAGTTCGGAACTGTCGACGTAGTGGTCGGCCAGCCCGCAGTGGATCGCGTCCGCACCGCTGACGGGAGCTCCGGTCAGCGCCATGTGGGTGCCGAGCTGCCCGGGGGCGCGGGAGAGCAGATAGGTGCCGCCGACGTCCGGGGCGAAGCCGATGCCGACCTCGGGCATGCCGACCTTGGAGCGCTCGGTGACCACGCGGTGCGAACCGTGTGCCGAGATGCCGACTCCGCCGCCCATGCAGATGCCGTCCATGATGCCGACGACCGGTTTGGGGTAGTGCGACAGCGCGGCGTTCATCCGGTACTCGGCTGCCCAGAACTCCTCGGTCCGTTCGGGCTCGCCCGCCTTGACCGCGTCGTACATGGCGCGGATGTCCCCGCCCGCGCACAGTCCGCGGTCCCCGGCGCCCTCGATGAGCACCGTGCGCACCCGGTCGTCGGCGCGCCACTCCTCCAGCGCGTCCAGTACCGAGGTGACCATCTCCATGGTCAGCGAGTTGAGGGCCTTCGGCCGGTTGAGCGTGATCCGGCCGAGGGATCCCTGCACGTCGAGCAGCACCTGCTGCTGTTCGGCGGCGTGAGTTGTCATTGGTCCGACTCCAACATTCCACGGGAAATGATCAATCGCATGATCTCGTTCGTGCCCTCCAGGATCTGATGCACCCGCAGGTCGCGAACGATCTTCTCCATGCCGTACTCGGCAAGGTATCCGTAACCTCCGTGGAGCTGAAGGGCTTCGTTGGCCACGTTGAATCCGCTGTCGGTGGCGAGCCGCTTGGCCATGGCGCAGAGTTTTGTCGCCTCGGGGTCCTTGGCGTCCAGCGCGGCGGCGGCGCGCCACAGCAGGGTGCGGGCGGCCTCCAGTTCGGTGGCCATGTCGGCCAGCTTGAATCGCAGCGCCTGGAAATCGCCGATCCTGCTTCCGAAGGCGGAGCGCTGCCCGACGTAGGCCAGTCCGCGTTCCAGTGCGGCGCGAGCTCCGCCGAGCGAGCAGGCACCGATGTTGAGTCTGCCGCCGTCCAGTCCGGACATGGCGATGCGGAAGCCGATGCCCTCCTCGCCGAGCCGGTTGCGCACCGGAACCCGCACGTCGGTGAACACGACCTGGCGGGTGGGTTGGGCGTTCCAGCCCATCTTGTCCTCTTCGGGGCCGAACGAGATGCCCTCGCTGGCACCGTCGACGACGAGGGCGGAGATACCGCCGGGGCCGGGCTCGCCGGTGCGGACCATCACCACGTAGACGCCGGAGTAGCCGCTTCCGGAGATGAACTGCTTGACCCCGTTGACCACGTACTCGTCGCCCTCGCGAACCGCCCTGGTGCGCAGCGCGGCCGCGTCCGAACCGGCGTCGGGTTCGGTGAGGCAGTAACTGCCCAGACTCCGCATGGCGCACAGCTCGGGCAGCCACTGTTCGCGTTGCCGCTGGTCGCCGAACGCGTCGATCATCCAGGCGACCATGTTGTGTATCGAGATGTAGGCCGCGATGGTGGGACAGCCGGTGGCCAGCTCCTCGAACACGAGGGCGGCGTCGAACCGGCTGAGCCCGGTGCCGCCGTACTGCTCGTCGACGTAGATCCCACCCATGCCGAGTTCGCCCGCCTCGGCCAGCACGTCCACGGGGAAGTGTTTCTCCCGGTCCCACCGCAGCGCGTTGGGGGCGATGCGTTCCGCGGCGAACTCGCCCGCCGTCTCCTTGAGCGCACGCTGGTCGTCGGTGAGCGCGAACGGGGATCGCGGTGTTTCGGAGGCGATCACGGAAGCGGTCATGTGGGACTCCTGCTCGATCGGGGACGCCGGATCGCGGCGTCGGGCCTCTCGCGGTGGCGGCACCACCGGTTCGCGGTCCGTGGTGGTCACACCGCCGGTGGGGTCACCACCGGCGGTGTGGACCGGTCGGCACGATGGCGCGGCGGACGGCCCACCGGCTCACCGGCGGAGCGGCTCAGTGCATGGTCGGGATCGTGAAGCTGGCCTCCTCCTTCCGACCGGAGGGCCAGCGCGAGGTCACGGTCTTGGTCCTGGTGTAGAACCGGATGGAGTCGGGGCCGTGCTGGTTGAGATCGCCGAATCCGGAACGCTTCCAGCCGCCGAAGGTGTGGTAGGCGATCGGCACCGGGATCGGCACGTTGATACCGACCATGCCGGTGTCCACGCGGCCCGCGAACTCGCGTGCGGCGTCGCCGTCCCTGGTGAAGATGGCGACACCGTTGCCGTACTGGTGTTGGCTGGGCAGCCGCAGCGCCTCCTCGTAGTCGGCGGCGCGGACCACCGAGAGCACGGGGCCGAAGATCTCCTCGTTGTAGATCCGCATGTCCGAGGTGACGTTGTCGAACAGCGAGGCACCGGTGAAGAAGCCGTTCTCGTGTTCGGGCATCCGGAAACCGCGGCCGTCCACCAGCAGGTCCGCGCCTTCCTCGACGCCGAGACCGATGTAGTCGTCGACCCGCTGCTTGGCGGCGGCCGTCACCAGCGGGCCGAAGTCGGCGGAGTCGTCGAAGCTGGTGCCGATCCGGAGTCCGTTGACTCGTTCGGTGAGCTTTTCCACCAGCGCCTCGGCCGTGGGTCGTCCGACGGGAACGGCCACCGAGATGGCCATGCAGCGCTCCCCCGCGGAGCCGTACCCGGCACCGACCAGGGCTTCCACCGCCTGGTCGAGGTCGGCGTCGGGCATGATGATCATGTGGTTCTTCGCGCCGCCGAAGCACTGCGCCCGCTTGCCGTGGGCGGTGGCCGTGGAGTGGATGTACTCGGCTATGTCGGAGGATCCGACGAAGCCGATCGCGGCCACGTCCTGGTGGGTCAGCAGCGCGTCCACCGCGGTCTTGTCGCCGTTGACCACGTTGAACACGCCGGGGGGCAGCCCCGCCTCGACGAACAGCTCGGCGAGCCGCAGCGGCACCGAGGGGTCGCGCTCGGAGGGCTTGAGCACGAAGGAGTTGCCGCAGGCGATGGCCGGGGCGGCCTTCCACAGCGGGATCATCGCCGGGAAGTTGAACGGGGTTATCCCCGCGGTCACCCCCAGTGGCTGGCGCATCGAGTAAACGTCGATGCCCGCGCCCGCGCCCTCGGTGTACTCCCCCTTGAGCAGGTGGGGAATGCCCGTGGCGAACTCGACGACCTCCAGGCCGCGCTGCACGTCGCCCTTGGCGTCGGGCACCGTCTTGCCGTGCTCGGAGGCCAGCAGCCGCGCCAGCGAGTCCAACTCCTCGCGGCACAGTTCGAGGAACCGCATCAGCACGCGTGCCCGGCGCTGGGGGTTCCAGTTCGCCCACTCGCGTTGCGCCTCGGCGGCGCCGCGCACGGCGGCGTCGACCTCTCCGGAGGAGGCCAGCGGCACCCTGGCCTGCACGCCTCCGGTGTTCGGATCGAACACGTCGTCGTGGTTACCGGAGGTCCCGGCGACGCGCTTGCCGTCGATGAAGTGCTCCAGCTCGGTGGTCATTCCGCTACGCACCCTTCCCTCGCACCGGTCGCCGACTCCCGCTATGCGCTTGGAAGCCAAACTTTTGGTAGTCCAATCATTGCCCCAATGCAACACATCACAACAGGGTGTGCTGCGTCACAACACGATTGTGTGAGGTCAACGGCCGAACCGGAAGGAAGCGCGGCACCATAGTCCCCGCACTTCGCCACGCGCACCGGCGGCACCCCGCCGACACGCGAGCAGCGGCAGCGGGGGAGGATCCGGCGGTGGAGCCGATTCACGAACCGTTCGCCACCTTGCCGAGCAAGGAGATCCGGGAGTTCACGTGACCGCCCAACCGATCAGTCCCGGTGACGTCTGGATCGTCGATCTCGATCCGGTGCACGACGAGGAACAGGCCGGGCAATGCCCGGTTCTCGTGGTCTCGTCGCGTTTCCACCTGGAATTGACCAACAGCGCGCTGGTCAACGCACTGCCGCTGACCGGCGAGGAACGGAGCGAGCGGTCGCAGCGCGTCCACGTGGCGGCCGCCGACAGCTGGGTCGCCACCGAGCGGGTACACACCGTGGCCGCGCGGAATCTCCGACGGTTCGCTCCGGAACTGGCCCCCACCGAGGAGGAACTCTCGGAGGTGCGGCGAGCACTCGCCCGCACACTCGACATCTGAGCCACGCACCAGCACAGCTAACCGCAAGCGGCGGAAACCTCTAACGAACCTTCGCCGCCCAGTACTCGGGCAGATCGGGCTCGGCCGCCGCCACGTGTTCGGCCAGTTCGGGCGTCGCGCGCCCCATCCGGAAGGCGAAGAGCTCGGCTATGGTCACACCGTGCTCCGGTCGGTACAGCACCTCGCGGGCATCGCCCGCCGTGATCTCCCCGGGCCGCTCCACCGCGAGATAGGCTCCGGGCCTGCCGTAGTCGGTGAAACGCTTGATCAGCCCCCGCATGTTCCAGAAGCCCGCGAAAACCCTGCAGGGAGTCCGCGGTCCGGTCACGCGCAGCACGGTCGTACCGATCCGCCAGCGCTCCCCGATAACCGCGTTGCCGCAGTCGCAGTCTTCCAGGGTCAGGTTCTCCCCGATATTGCCCGGTCGCAGTTCCCGCCCGGTCTCGCCGGACCAGTACCGCAGGTCCTCGATGTCGTAGGCGTAGACGGCCTGGAACCAGCGGCCGTGGTTGTCGGTGTCGCAGACCGTGTCCCCCTCGACCCCCGAGACGTCGACCCGCACCGGCCTTCGTGCCGGTCGCTTGTCGATCCCGCTGGCACCGATCCGCCCCGTCCACTCCCCCGTGCTGGCGGTGGCTGCGAGGTTGACCTCGTTCACGCGACTCACGGGGCCAGCCTATGCGTCGCACGACTCCCGATCGAGCGGAATTCGAAATCAACTCGGGATGCGGGAGACAGCCGTCGCTCGGCGAACCGACTGTCGGGCACGGAGCGCGGAGCGTATCCGGTTCCACCCGATGCCGGCGGGCACCGCGACGGGCCCGACACACAAGCATGGGCGGGAACCCACCGATCCGGGTTCCCGCCCACTCGCACCATCGCGATCATCACACCCCGCCACAGGGCCGCTGGTGCGTCTTGGTGAACGCCGCCGCAGGAGTACGGCGCTCACTGTCGTTGCCCTCCGCCGCGAGAACCGGAAGGCGCCTCACCGGGTCGCGGCGGAAGGGGTCTCGTGCCGTACCGCGGCTCACCACGGGCCGCGGCACGGCCACTCGACGTCGGGCCTGCCCGAGCGGTGGCCGGAAGGTTCGGGAAACCAGTCGACGACCGGCCCGGGAGGGCCCCTCAGAACTGCGCGGTCTCGGTGGACCCGGCCAGCGCGGTGGTCGAGGAGTCCGGGTTGACCGCCATGCTGATCTGGTCGAAGTAGCCGGTTCCGGCCTCGCGCTGGTGCTTGGTGGCCGTGTAGCCGTCCTTCTCCGCGGCGAACTCCCTGTCCTGCAGGTCGACGTAGGCCGTCATGTCCTCCGAGGCGTAGTTCTTCGCCAGGTCGAACATGCTGTAGTTCAGCGCGTGGAAACCGGCCAGCGTGATGAACTGGAACTTGTAACCCATCTGGCCGAGCTCACGCTGGAACTTGGCGATGGTGCTGTCGTCGAGGTTCTTGCGCCAGTTGAACGACGGCGAGCAGTTGTAGGCCAGCATCTTGTCGGGGTACTGGGCCTTGATGGACTCGGCGAACCGCTTGGCCACGTCCAGGTCCGGTGTGGAGGTCTCCATCCAGATCAGGTCGGAGTACGGCGCGTAGGCCAGCCCGCGGTCGATGCAGGGCTCGATGCCGTTGTTGACCTTGTAGAAGCCCTCCGAGGTGCGCTCACCGGTGACGTACTTCTGGTCACGCTCGTCGACGTCGCTGGTCAACAGGGTGGCTGCCTGCGCGTCGGTGCGGGCGACCACGAGGGAGGGAACCCCGGCGACGTCGGCGGCCAGCCGGGCGGAATTGAGGGTCTTGACGTGCTGGCTGGTGGGGATGAGCACCTTGCCACCGAGGTGGCCGCACTTCTTCTCGGAAGCGAGCTGGTCCTCCCAGTGCACACCGGCGGCGCCCGCCTGGATCATGCCCTTCATCAGCTCGTAGGCGTTGAGCACACCACCGAACCCGGCCTCGGCGTCGGCGACGATCGGGGCCAGCCAGTGCCGGTCCTCCTGCTCGACCTCGGTGGCCTCGGCGTCCAGCGCCTCGGCCCAGGCGACCTGGTCGGCGCGCTTGAGCGCGTTGTTGATCCGCCGAACCACCTGCGGGACCGAGTTGGCCGGGTACAGGCTCTGGTCCGGGTAGGTCTCACCGGCGAGGTTCGCGTCGGCGGCGACCTGCCAACCCGAGAGGTAGATGGCCTGGAGTCCGGCGCGGACCTGCTGGACGGCCTGGTTGCCGGTCAGCGCACCGAGCGCGTGGATGTAGTCGTTGTCGTGCAGCAGGTTCCAGAGCCGTTCGGCGCCCAGCCTGGCCAGGGTGTTGTCCTCCTGCACCGAGCCACGGAGTCGGATGACGTCACCAGCGGAGTAGGTGCGCTCGACGCCCTTCCAACGGGGGTTGGTCTCCCAGTCGCGCTGCAGATCCTTGGCGGCCTGCAGGGCCTGTTCACGGGTACCGGGCTGAGGGCTCATGGCTTTCACCTTCCGATCGCTTGCGGCCTGTTGATCCCAGTGTTGGTACTCGACCAAGAAAAAACGAGCCCCAATCCGGACAAAATTTTGTATTTTTTCTGCTAGGGTGAACTGCATGTCGGAGTTTACGGCTGAGTCGACGGAAGAACGCGGCACTTTTTCCAACGAGCAGGACCTGCTCGTCTTCGGGCAGCGGCTGCGCCACATGCGCAAGGCGGCCGGGTTGACCCTCTCCGAACTGGGACAACGGGTCGATCGGGCACCTTCGCAGCTCTCGCTGCTGGAGAACGGGCACCGCGAACCGAAGCTGTCGCTGCTGCGCTCGCTGGCCGTGGCGTTGAACAGCTCGGTGGACGAGCTGATGTCCAAGAAGCCGCCGAACCGGCGTGCCGAGCTGGAGATAGCCGTGGAGCAGGCACAGCTGGACCCGCTCTACCAACAGCTGGACGTGCCACCGCTGAAGATCGGCAAGCGGGTCCCCACCGAGGCGTTGGAACACGTGCTGGCGCTCTACGAGGAACTACGACGCAGGGAGACGAAGCGGGTGGCCACACCCGAGGAGGCCCGGGCCGCCAACGCGGAGCTGCGCGGCATGATGCGCGAACACGGCAACTACTTCCCCGAGATCGAGAAATCGGCGGGCGAGATCCTGCGGGGCGTCGGTTACCACGGGGGGCCGCTGTCCGAAGGGCTGATCCAGTCGATCGCCACGCATCTCGGGTACGGGCTTCGCTTCGTCACCGACCTGCCCCGTTCGGTGCGGTCGGTGACCGACCTGCGGCACAACCGGATCTTTTTGCGACGCGAATCGCTGGGAATGCACAGCCCCCGCACGATCCTGCTGCAGACCCTCGGGCACCTGAACCTGGGACACCGCCAGCCACGCGACTTCGCCGACTTCCTGCGGCAGCGTGTGGAGGCGAACTACTTCGCCGCCGCCGTGCTGATCCCCGAGAGCGCCGCGGTGAGCTACCTGCGCCAGGCCAAAGCGGACCGGGATCTGGCCGTGGAGGACCTGCGTGACGTGTTCTCGGTCTCCTACGAGATGGCCGCCCACCGGTTCACCAACCTCGCCACGCAGTACCTGGATCTGGTCTGCCACTTCGTGCGCAACGACGAGACCGGGATCATCTACAAGGCATACGCCAACGACGGGCTGGAGTTCCCCGCCGACCCCACCGGGGCGATCGAGGGGCAGCGGATGTGTCGGTACTGGGCCGGGCGGCAGGTGTTCGCCTCCGCGGACCGCTACTCCACCCACTACCAGTACACCGACAAACCCGGTGCCACCCACTGGTGTGTGGCGCACGTCGACCCGAGCAGGGGACGCGACTTCGCCATCACGCTCGGCGTTCCCTACACCGAGTCCCGGTGGTTCCGGGGGCGGGAGACCACGAACCACTCCAAGTCGGGCTGCCCGAACGGCGAGTGCTGCCAACGCCCGCCCGCGGAACTGGCCAATCGGTGGCAGGGCATGGTCTGGCCGTCGGCCCGGGCGCACTCCCACGTGCTGTCGGCGCTGCCCTCCGACACCTTTCCCGGGGTGGACGAGGCTGACGTCTACTCGTTCCTGGAAACCCACCAGGGTTGAACCCCGGTTCCGGAAACGGCGTGCCAGAAAAAGGACGCTCCTCCCGCCACCTGCGGGAGGAGCGTCCACAACGACGCGAAGCGCCGAGGGTCACGTGGCGACCCGACCGACTCGGCGTGGTGACCCATGCGTCGGAGCCGCGGGGAGGGAAATGCACGCGCCGGCTTCTGCCGACGACCTGCCCGCTGTCTCCTCGGCCCACAGCACACACGCCACCAATCCGAGCACGGTGACCCCTGGTCCGAAATACACGGTTACCGAAGGTGACGAACCGTTCCAGCTACACCGGCACCGGATCCGAACATCCGGGTAGCCGTGATCACCCGAGGTGGTCACGGAAGGTGCACTCGCTCGTCAGAATGTTCCTCGCGTTCGATCCGCCTGTTCCCGGAGTCGCTGCCCTCGGAGTCGCTGTCCCCGGGCTCGCCGCCCTCGGACTCGGTGGCTCGGCTGCACGAGGGTTCCACCGCGGGAGGAACGTGCTCCCCGGACAGGGTCTTGTAGAGGGACACGCAGATTCCGATCAGGAGGATCGCGAACGGTGTCCCGGTGAGCACCGAGGCCTTCTGCAGCGCACCGAGGCCACCGGAGACCAGCAGGACCGCCGCGACACCCGCCAGCAGGAGTCCCCAGAGAACTCGAACCCAGACCTTGGGGTTCGGGGAGCCGCCGGTGGAGAGTTCACCCAACACCACGGTGCCGGAGTCGGCACTGGCGACGAAGAACACCCACAGCACCACCAGCGTGATGATCGACAGGAGAATGGGTAGCGGGTACTGCTGGATGAAGACGAACATGCCCGCGGCCGGGCTCTGCGCCACGGTCTCGGCGATGGCGGAGGCCTGCCCGTCGCGAGCCAGCCGCAGCGCCGCTCCACCGAACACGGCGATCCAGATTATGCTGACGACACTGGGACCGAGGACGGTTGCCCCGACGAACTCGCGGATGCTTCGTCCGCGGGAGATGCGCGCCATGAACATTCCCACGTACGGGGCCCAGGCGATCCACCAGGACCAGTAGAAAACGGTCCAGCTCCCCAACCAATCCGTGTTCGGATCGAACGCGTCCAGCCGGAAGCTCATCGGGACTATGTTGGACAGGTAGTCACCGAGGCCTTCGGTGAGGACGTTGAGCTGTGTGACGGTCGGTCCGACGACGAAGTAGAAGACCAGCAGCAGCGGCGCGATGAGCATACTGATGTTGGCGAGCCACTTGATGCCGTGCTCGATCCGCGTCGTCGCCGACACCATGAACGCCGCCGTGGTGAGGCCGAGGACCACGAGGTGCACCAGCATCACAGTGGGCAACCCGAACGTCTGACCGAGCCCCGCCGTCAGCTGCAGTCCGGCCTGCCCGAGGGCCACGGCGATACCGAACACGACCGCCAGTACCGCCAGGATGTCGATCGTCTTCCCCACCGGACCGTCGACGCGGTCGCCCAACAAGGGCCGGAAAATGGCGCTTACCAGTGCCTTCTCACCTTTGCGGTGGGTGAAGTAAGCCACGGCCAGGCCGACGGTGGCGTAGATCGCCCAAGGGTGCAACGCCCAGTGGAAAAAGGAGTACTGCACTGCCACCCCGGCGGCCTCGTCCGAACCGGGCTCGGCAAGACCGAACGGCACGTTGACATAGTGCGACAGCGGTTCGGCCAGGCCCCAGAAGATGATGGAGGGACCCATGCCCGCCTGAAACATCATGGCGAACCAGGACAGCCGACCGAAATCGGGTCTGTCGTTCTTCTTCCCGAGTTTGATCCTGCCGTACCTGCTCAGCGCCAGGTAGATCACGAATACCAGGAACACGTTCGCCGCGAGCAGGAAGAACCAGCTCAGATCCGACACCACGTAGCCGAGAAGCCGATTGGTGACGGCCCCGAAGTTCTTCGGCGCCACCGCGCCCCACAGGACCACCAGCGCCGTGAGCGCGACGGAGACGAAGAAAACGACTCCGATCCCGGACCGATTCGTTTTTAACGTTTGCATGGAAACCACTATCTATAAGATTGGATACATGCGGACAAAGCGGATGACTTCAACACCTCGGAAGCAACAGCGCCCCGCGCGAGCAGTGAATTCGAGTCCGACAGAACTTCCGATCCCCGCACTGCCGACCCGGAATCCGATGTGAGCATAATCGAGCACAACCTCCCTTCCACTCCCGGTATTGCCCACCGACGAACAAACACGACCAGAATTACCGGAACATCCTTCCGCATCAGAATCGACAGTCGCTTCCCCACCGTCCAACGATTTCACCGAGCCAACCGAGACAGGTTTCGAAAAAACCCTCATTTCATCGAACCTCTCGGTTTCCGAAAGAGACGATTCCGAACCGAATCGTCTCGTCTTTCGAGGTGGGAACGATCCGTACCGCTCCGCGGTGCGCGGCGAACGAGGGCCGTTGGTCCGCGCCCCGCACCAGACCACTACTCCCGGGAGCGGTATCCCGGTCCACGTCGCACGAGTTCCTCCACCAGGCTCACGAACTCCGCCGCCGAGGGCGACAGCGGACCCCGGCGCCAGAAGAGCACCCCGCGCCGGATCACCCGGGGCCGCAGCGAGACGGTCACCGCGCCGCGCTCGGCGGCCTCCCGGGCCATCGACGCGGGCAGCAGCGTGGCCCCCGCTCCGGCCAGCACGCTGGGCACGATCATCGCCTGGTGGGCGGTCTCGACCGCCACGTGTGGACTGCTGCCCTGGGTTCCCACGGTGTTCTCGATGACCTCGCGGGGCGCGGTTCCCTTCGGAGTACTGACCCAGTCCAGCGCGGCGAGGTCGGCGGGCGTCAGCGCGGAACGTCCCGGATCGGCCGAAGCGGGCAGCACTGCCAGGAACTCCCGCCCCGGCAGCACCATGCTGCCGAGATCGTCCACCGTCTCCTCGGTCGAGTCGACCATGCCGAGCTCGCACTCGCCCGCCCGTACGGCGGCCGTGACATCGGATCCCAGCTCGGGATCCGTGATGCGCACGGCCACCTTCGGATGCACGCGCAGGAACGAACCGACCAGATCGGCCAGCGGATCCACGGCCAGGGTGGTCTGGGCGACGATGTCCAGCCTGCCGCCCGCGAGCCCCAGTACTCTGCGCACCGAGTCGGTGGCCGTGCTGAAGTCACGCATCACCTGCCGTGCCGGTTCCAGCAGCGCCTCGCCCGCCGGGGTCAGGCTCACTCCCTGTGCGAGCCGGTGGAACACCCTGCCGCCGAGCCGGTTCTCCAACGACGCGATCGCGTGCGACAGCGAGGGTTGCGCGACGCGCAGCGTCTGGGCCGCGGCCGTGAAACTGCCCTGGTCGGCAATGGTCAGGAAGTACTCGAGCTCCCTGCGTTCCATCCCGCCGCCTCCTGATCCTCGTCACTCGGCCACACGTCGCGGACGCACCGGAACCCGATGTTGCCGATGGACGAGTCAGGGGTGACTCCCTGACGCGCCGAAACCCGGTAACGCCGGCAGTAGGACTCGTGGCACAGGTAGGAACCGCCGCGCGCACTGCGCCGTTCCCCACTGTCGGGCCCCCTCGGGTTGATCCGGGTGTCCCGTGCCGGGAAGTCCGGATCGAACCGGTCGGCACACCACTCCCAAACGTTGCCGGTCGTGTTGTGCAGCCCGTAACCGTTCGGTTCGAAGGCGTCCACGGGGCAGGTTCCGTACCAGCCGTCCGAGCACTCGTTGCGCCCGGGGAACTCACCCTGCCAGACGTTCATCCGGTGCCGACCGGAAGGCTCCAGCTGTTCACCCCACGGAAAGGGGCTTCCCTCGAGCCCTCCCCTGGCCGCGTACTCCCACTCGGCCTCGGTCGGCAGCCGCAGCCCGGCCCAGTCGCAGTAGGCGAGCGCGTCCCGGAAGGACACGTGGGTGACCGGATGGTCCGGCCGGTCCCCGGCATCGGAGCCCGGCCCCTCCGGCCGCCACCAGTAGGCGCCCTCGACCTGGCGCCACCAGGGAGCGGCGGCGACTCCGCGCGTGGGTGGGAAGTCGTCCGGCAACAACCCGCCGAACACGAACGACCACCCCCAACGCTCGGCGTCGGTGCGGTAGGCGGTGGCGTCCACGAAGGCGGCGAAGTCGGCCACCGACACGGCTGTCGGGCTGATCCAGAACGGGTCGAGCCGCACCGTCCGCACCGGCCCCTCGCCGTCCTGCGGGTACGCCTCGTCCCGCTCGCTTCCCATCCGGAACTCGCCGCCGTCGAGCCGCACCAACCCCGCGGTGGAACCGGAGTGGACCCGGGTGCGTACCGTCTCCGTCCGCGGCGCACCGCTCGCGGTCCGCGTGGGTGCGCAGCAGTCTCCCGTTGTCGTGTCAGTCATGAGCCGCCCTGAACAGTTCGCGGTCACGTTCGCTGTCGCTGTCGCTGTGCAGATCGTCGCCGAGATCCACCCGCACGCTGTGCAGCGTGCCCGTGTAGGCGTTGTCCACCGGTGGGTAGTCGTCGGTGACCGGTGACGCACGGTCGACTCCGATGTCGAACGTCTCGTCGAAGGCGAAGTAGTACGGAATGGTGCCGCCCACCCGCTGCTGCCCGCGCTGCTCACCGTCGACGTGGAGGGTCGCGGTACCGCCCATGCCGACACCGCCGCCGTCGTAGGCGAAGTCCAACACGATCTCGTGCTCGCCGGTGGGGAGCGGTTCATCCGTGCTCACCCGGTAGACCTCGAGCCCGAAGTAGTTGTACGCGTAGCAGGCGCGCCCCCGGTGCACGTACAGCGACCAGCCGCCGAACCGTCCGCCCTGGGCCACCAGCACTCCGTCCGCACCGGACTCGGGGACCTCGATACGGGCGGTCAGGGTGTGCGAGCGGTTCTTGACGTTGGGCGCCGTCTCCTCGGTCAACCGCGAGGCGGAGGCGTGGAACGTGATCGACCGACGGTCGCCGTGCAGGTCGCGCCGCCCGGCCTCGCGCGGGTTCTCCCGCTCGGTCATGCGGTCGTCGAGGGGGAAGACGTTGTAACGACTGGCCTCCACCAGGAAAAGCTGTTGCAGTTCCCGGAGTTTGCCCGGGTGTTCCGCCGCGAGGTCGTGGGCCTGGCTCCAGTCCACATTGGTGTCGTAGAGCTCCCAGCGGTCGTCGTCGAAGTAGTGCCGGGTGCCGTCCTGCACCATGTCCCACGGGGTGCCGTGCCTGGTGACCGCCATCCAGCCGTCGTGGTAGATGCCCCGGTTGCCCACCATCTCGAAGTACTGGATCCGGCGGCGTTCCGCCGCCGAGGCGTCGTTGAAGCTGTAGAGCATGCTCGTGCCCTCGACCGGCTGCTGCGTGACCCCGTTGACCTCATCGGGCTGTGGGATCCCGGCCGCTTCTAGGACGGTGGGCAGCACGTCGATGACGTGGTGGAACTGGTCGCGGATACCACCGCGTTCGGCGATACCGCGTGGCCAGTGCACGATCATGCCGTCCCTGGTTCCGCCGAAGTGCGAGGCGACCTGTTTCGTCCACTGGTACGGCGTGTTCATCGCCAGCGCCCAGCCGACCGGATAGTGGGCGTGCGTGGTCGCGTCACCCAGTTCCTCCCGGTGGCGGTTGATCGTCTCGGCGTCGTCGGGGATACCGCTGGCGTGCCGGTGCTCGTTGAGCGTCCCACCGAGTCCGCCCTCCGCGGAGGCGCCGTTGTCGCCGAGGATGTAGACGAACAGGGTGTTGTCGAGTTCGCCCTGCTGCTCCAGCTCGTCGACGAGACGGCCGATCTGGTCGTCGGTGTGCTCGGCGAATCCCGCGTAGAGCTCCATCAACGAGGCGGCGGACTCCCTCTCCTGCTCGGACAGTTCGTCCCAGTGCGGCACGCCCTCGGCCCACGGGGCCAGTTCCGTTTCGGGGGGAACGACTCCCAGTTCCTTCTGTCGTTCCAGGGTGATCTCACGCTGCCGGTCCCAACCGTGGTCGAACCTGCCCCGGTACTTGTCGCGGTACTCCTTCGGAACGTGGTAGGGCGCGTGGGTCGCGCCGAAGGGGAGGTAGGCGAAGAAGGGGGTTTCGGGCTTGAGTGACTTCTGGTCGCGCACCCAGTCGATCGCACGGTCGACCAGGTCCTCGGAGAGGTGATAGCCGTCCTCCGGCCCACGGTCGGGTTCCACCGGTGTGGTGCCGTCGAACAGCACGGGGTACCAGTGGTTCATCTCCGCGCACACGAAGCCGTAGAACTTCTCGAAGCCCTCACCGGTGGGCCAGCGATCGAACGGACCCGCCACGCTGACGTCGCGCGCCGGGGTCTGGTGCCACTTGCCGAACGCCGCGGTGTTGTAGCCGTTACCCGCCAGGATCTGACCCATCGTTCCCGCGCTCAGCGGCCGTATCCCGTTGTAGCCCGGAGCGGCGCTGGCCATCTCGGTGGTGACTCCCATCCCCACCGAGTGGTGGTTGCGTCCGGTCAGCAGCGACTGCCGGGTCGGTGAGCACACCGCGGTCACGTGGAACCGCGTGTAGCGCAGCCCGCCCCCGGCCAGTCGATCGGCCGTGGGCATCTCGCACGGCCCGCCGAACGCGCTGGGAGCGCCGAAACCCATGTCGTCCAGCAGCACGACCACCACGTTGGGAGCCCCCTCGGGCGCGCTCGGCGGCTCCGGCGGGGAGAACGGTGGATCCTGCTCGCGGATGTCCAGCGATGACGCGTGCTGCCGAGTCGCTCCCCGGATCGGGAGACTCGTCCGCGACATCTCCGGATCACTCATGCCAGACCTCCTGAAATCGCAATGATCGGGACAGCGTCCGGTAGCCCACCGGTCGAAAACGAAAAACCGCGGGTGGCGGACGAGGATCGTCTTTGATCAATCACGCGCACCCGTGGGCACCAACCGACGATTTCACCGGATTACCGAACTCGTCGAAACCGCCGTTATTCGCTGGGGCATACTAGCCGACGGCGCCGGAAACGCAACCCCCGAGACACCGAAACGGCTCACCACACCGCCACGCGGAATCGAGGCCAACGAAAGATAAGCGCAGGTCACCACACAAATCAGACACTCGCCAGACAATTTTTGAATTAAAGACATAGACAGTATCTATAGGCAATAGCGAAAACGGCAGTGCGGGACAGGCGTCACACCAACCGAATATTTGTCGCCACCGGACAAGTAACCAACGAACCACGCTGAGTGCCCGAAGCGGAGTGATATCCCGCCGCTCCCGGGTGTCGATTTCGCGCGAAATCGACACCCGAGGTTCCGGGAAGAAGGCCGGATCGCCCCCGGTCCGATCAGCTCACCACGCGGATACCGGGCTCGTGACGGACCGGAAAGTTCACGGAATTGGCGATGAAGCACTTGCGGTGCGCCTGCTCGTGCAGTTTCTCGGCCCTGTCGCGCATCGACTCGCTCCGCACCGTCACCACCGGTCGCAGCACCACCTCGGTGAAACGACCTCCACCGCCCCGCTCCTCGGTCATGGTGCCGCGAGCCGCGTCGCGGTAGTCGGTGACCACGACGCCGGAGGAGGCACAGATCCCCAGATACCAGAGCATGTGGCACTGCGCGAGCGAGGCCACCAGCAGCTCCTCCGGGTTCAGCAGTTCCGGATCCCCGAGGAAGGCCGGATCGGCCGAGCCGCGCAGCGGCGCCTTGCCCACGACCTCGATCAGGTGCTCACGACCGTAGGAGTCGTACTCATCGGTACCGCTTCCACGGTTCCCGGTCCAGCGCACCACGGTCTCGTACTCGTGTCGTTCGGACATCGTTCCCTCGTTTCGACCCTCGACTGCGGCGAAGATCGATTCTAGGGAACACGGTCCGGTGTGGACTCGCCGTTTTCCCGGAACGCGCAACGGTTCGACGGGCTCCGACAGGCTGCAACGCCGGACGAGCACCGGAACCCGGGTGTGGAGAGGGCGGGAGGCTCCATCGAACGAGCCCGGCGAAAACCGGGGCGACAAGGCCCCGCCGCTACTTCCCGTCCGGCTACTTCTTGCCCTTGGAGTCTCCCTTGGAATCGTCCTTGGCGGACTCGTCGGTGGACAGCGCGGCCACGAACGCCTCCTGCGGCACCTCGACACGGCCGACCGTCTTCATCTTCTTCTTGCCTTCCTTCTGCTTCTCCAGCAGCTTGCGCTTACGGCTGATGTCACCGCCGTAGCACTTGGCGAGCACGTCCTTGCGCATGGCGCGAATCGTCTCGCGGGCGATGATCCGCGAACCCACGGCCGCCTGGATCGGCACCTCGAACTGCTGGCGTGGAATGAGCTCTCGGAGCTTGGAGGCCATCTTGGTGCCGTAGGAGTAGGCGTTGTCCTTGTGCACGATCGCGCTGAAGGCGTCCACCGCCTCGTGCTGCAGCAGGATGTCGACCTTGACCAGGTCCGAGGCCTGCGTGCCGGACTCCTCGTAGTCCATGGAAGCGTAGCCGCGGGTACGCGACTTGAGGTGGTCGAAGAAGTCGAACACGATCTCGGCCAACGGAATGGTGTAGCGGAGCTCGACGCGGCTCTCGGAGAGGTAGTCCATGCTGTCGAGCCGCCCGCGCCTGCTCTGGCACAGCTCCATGATCGCGCCGACGAACTCGGAGGGAGCGATCACGGTGCACTTCGCGATCGGCTCGCGCACTTCCTGGATCTTGCCCTCGGGCCAGTCCGAGGGGTTGGTGACCTCCAGTTCAGTGCCATCCTGCAGGGTGACGCCGTAGACCACGTTGGGAGCGGTGGAGATGAGATTGAGGTTGTACTCGCGCTCCAGTCGCGCCCTGGTGATCTCCAGGTGCAACAGCCCCAGGAAGCCGCAGCGGAAACCGAAACCGAGCGCACCGGAGGTCTCCGGTTCGTAGGTCAGCGCGGCGTCGTTGAGCAGCAGCTTGTCCAGCGCGTCACGCAGCACCGGATAGTCGGATCCCTCGATCGGGTAAAGCCCGGAGTAGACCATCGGGATCGGGTCACGGTAGCCGGGCAGTGGCTGCTCGGCACCGTTCTTGGCGAAGGTCACCGTGTCACCCACCCGGGACTGGCGGACGTCCTTGACACCGGTGATCAGGTAGCCGACCTCACCGACCCCGAGTCCCTCGGAGCGTTTCTGGTCGGGTGAGATGATGCCGACTTCGAGCAGCTCGTGGGTGGCTCCGGTCGACATCATCCGGATCTTCTCGCGCGGGGTGATGCTGCCGTCGACCACACGGATGTAGGTGATCACGCCCCGGTAGGTGTCGTAGACCGAGTCGAAGATCATCGCCCTGGCCGGCGAGTCGTGCTCGCCGACCGGCGCGGGAACGTTGAGCACCACGGCGTCGAGCACATCGGCGACACCCTCACCGCTCTTGGCCGAGACCCGCAGCACGTCGGACTCCGAGCAGCCGATGATGTGGGCCAGCTCCGCGGCGTAGTGGTCGGGGTCGGCGGCGGGAAGATCGATCTTGTTGAGCACGGGGATGATCTCCAGGTCGTGCTCCATGGCCAGGTAGAGGTTGGCCAGAGTCTGCGCCTCGATCCCCTGGGCGGCGTCCACCAGCAGGATCGCCCCCTCGCAAGCGGCGAGCGAGCGGCTGACCTCGTAGGTGAAGTCGACGTGGCCGGGGGTGTCGATCAGGTGCAGCACGTAGTCCTCACCGTCGACCTGCCACGGCAGTCGCACGTTCTGGGACTTGATCGTGATGCCGCGCTCGCGCTCCAGGTCCATCCGGTCGAGGTACTGGTCCCGGTACGCGCGCTCGTCGAGCACCTCGGTGAGCTGCAACACCCTGTCGGCCAACGTCGACTTGCCGTGGTCGATGTGGGCGATGATGCAGAAGTTCCTGATGCGTTCAGGAGACGTGAAGGTCGTGTCTGCGAAGGTGCTCACTGAAGTCTTCCTCGCGGGATGTCGACTCGCGTACGGGCAGGGCTGCGTGCCCATGGTCCCACGAAAGTGCGGAATACCCGACCCCAACCCGGAAGTACGACCGCACGGGATGCGTCGCGGCGGAGCGGGACGGGCGGCTGAACCGACCGCCCCGCCGGGGCCGCACCGACAGCGCGTCAGGGATGTTGCCGAACGTCACTGCGCAGCGGATGTTCGGGAGGCACCTCCACCAGCACGATCCGCATCCCGTCGGGGTCGGCGACGGTTCCCTCGATCAGCCCCCAGGGTTGCCGTTCCGGTTCGGCGAGCACCTCGACGCCGAGCTCGCGCAGTTCACGGACGCTCTCGGCGGCGTCGCGCACCTGCAGCCACAGCATCTGGTCCTCACTGGGGCCGCTGCTGCCGCTTCCGGACACTTCCAGCAGTCCCTGCCCGAGGAAGAACACCGTGCCACCGGGAAATTCGCGGTGGATCGCGAGCCCGAGCGTGTCGCGGTAGAACCGCACCGAGCGATCGTGGTCGCCGGGACGCAGGATCATCCTGCTGTTGAGAACCTCCATGCCCCCGTCCTACCCGATCGAGTAGGGATCCGCCGAGCAGCGACAACGCTCGCGTGGCGATTTCGCGCGAAATCCACGAGCGCCCCCCGCAGGTCTCCTACGAGCAACCGAGATCATCCGGCGATTTCGGGCTTTGCCCCCACACCGAAAAAGTGATATCACTATGATGTCTTCCAGAAATCACGAAACACGCCAGAGGAGGAACCGGATGGGCACCGAGGAAACCGGAACGGGAGTGGTGATGCCGGAGTCGGAGATCAGGGAACAGCCCGCGAGAAGAGCCCCGGGACTCCCGACGCTCGGACTGGGCGTCCTGCTGCTCCTCTTGGCCGCCGCGCTGGCAGCCCTCGGCGGAGTGACCTCCACCTGGTGGTTACTCGCGGCCGGGATCGTGTTGGAAGTCGCCACCCTGGTGAGCCTGGCCGGGCTGGTGACGGTCTCACCCGGCGAAGCACGGGTACTGCAGTTCCTCGGCCGCTACACGGGGACACTGCGCCAGGAGGGACTGCACTGGGTCAATCCGCTGACCACCGGCCGGACGCGCATCTCCACCCGGATCCGCAACCACGAGACCAGCGTGATGAAGGTCAACGACGCCGAGGGCAACCCCATCGAGATCGCCGCCGTGGTGGTCTGGCAGGTCGATGACACCGCACAGGCCTCCTTCAGCGTCGACGACTTCGTCGAGTTCGTGCAGACTCAGACGGAAACGGCCGTACGGCACATCGCGACCAACTACGCCTACGACACCAGGGGCGGACAGGAGTTCTCGCTGCGGGAGAACGCCGAGGAGATCACCGCCAAGCTCTCCAAGGAGATCGCCGACCGGGTTCACTCGGCGGGTGTGAAGGTCGTCGAGTCCAGGCTCACCCACCTCGCGTATGCTCCCGAGATCGCGCAGTCGATGCTGCAGCGCCAGCAGGCCGACGCGGTCGTGGCCGCACGGCAGCGCATCGTCGAGGGCGCGGTCGGCATGGTCGAGTCGGCGCTCGGTCAGCTGGCAGAAGACGAGATCGTGGAACTGGACGAGGAGCGCAAGGCGTCGATGGTCAGCAACCTGCTGGTCGTGCTCTGCGGTGACAAGGCGACCCAACCGGTGGTCAACACCGGCTCGCTGTACCAGTGAGGTAGTCGCGTGGCATCCCGCAAGAGCTTCCTGCTCCGCCTGGATCCGGCGGTACACGACGCGCTCGCGCGTTGGGCTGGCGACGAACTGCGCAGCACGAACGCGCAGATAGAGTTCCTGCTGCGCAAGGCGCTGCAGGATGCGGGCAGACTGCCGGGTGAGACCGGACGGCAGCGCGGCAGGGGAAGGCCCCGCAAGGACGACGACTCGGACTGAGCGACCACGACGGCACCCACCAGCGCTACTGGGTGTACGGGTGGGGACTCCTGGCCTCCTCATCGGGCGTCTCCAGCGGGCAGCGCCCTGACCAGCGGAACCGGGCGCGGCGGCGTGACGCGGTGTTGCTACGATGGTCGATCGCACCGCGCGGCATTTCCGACGTGGAGGAAGGCTGCCCGCGAACCGTCGTGCCGGAACCGCCGGTGAACCGGGAAACCCCGGTGAACCGAAGCGTTTCCCGACGGGGGCAGCGCCGTTCGAGCGCGGTCGCGACATTCGAGTCGATCAGCGAAAGAGGCGCAACAGTGGCCAACATCAAGTCCTCCAAGAAGCGAGTCCTGATCAACGAGCGCAACCGTCTTCGCAACAAGTCGGTCAAGACCTCGATGAAGACCGCGATGCGTCGGTTCCGCGAGGCCGCTGCCACCGGTGACAAGGAAAAGGCCGCCGAGATGGAGCGTGCCGCCACCCGCCTGGTCGACAAGGCCGCCAAGAAGGGCGTCATCCACCGCAACCAGGCGGCCAACAAGAAGTCCTCGATGGCCAGGCAGCTCAACCAGCTCTGATCGGACTCCCCGGACGGTCGACGGCGATCGGGAACCGTTCGGGAAACGCCGGTACACGGGCCTCTTCGCACGCCGCGGAGAGGCCCGTACGCCGTCTGCCCCCTCGCTGCCCGACGCCCCGCCCGACTTTCCAGCTCAGCCCTGGTTCCGGGAACTCCGGCTCGCGATCAACCCCAGCACCGCGCGTTCCAGGGCGTAGTCGGCATCGGCGGCCTGCCCCTTGACCTGGCCGTTGAGCGAAGCGACCAGCTGCATCGCCTCGGTCACTCCCGCAGCGTTCCAGCCCCGGGCCTGCGAGAGCGCCTTCTTGACCTTCCAGGCCGGCATACCGAGCTCCCGCGCGAGCCGGTACTGATCCCCGCCTCCGGCACTGGCCACTCGCCCGATGGTGCGCACGGCATCGGCCAACGCATCGGCGATCAGCACGTGCGGCACCCCCAGCTGCAGCGCCCAGCGCAACGCCTCCAAAGCGCCGGCCCGGTCCCCCATCACGGCCTTCTCCGCCACCACGAAGCCGGTGACCTCCGCCTTGCCCTGGTGGTAACGCCGTACCGCGGCCTCGTCGACCTTACCGTCGGTATCGGCGACCAGCTGGGACACCGAGGAGGACAACTCGCGCAGGTCGTTGCCCACCGTCTCCACGAGAGCGCTCACCGCGGCCGAGTCGATGCGTCCACCGGCCCTGGTGGCCTCCGCCCGGACGAAGCTCTCCCGCTCGGCGGGCCGCGTGATCCGGTTGCACTCGGTGACGGCGGCCCCCATACCGCGCAGCTCACCGGGGAGTTCCTTGGCGTGCTTTGCCCTGCCACCACCGTTGTGCAGCACCACGAGCACCACCCCTTCGGCCGGAGCGCGCGCGTGGCGGAGCACCGCCTCGGCGATCTCCTTGCTCGCGTCCTGCGCGCTGTCCAACGCGATCACGCGCCCCTCCGCGAACAACGAGGGACTCAGCATCTCGTCGAGTTCGGGAGGGGTGAGGTCACTCACCTTGGAACGACGTAGCTCGGCTTCGGGATCGGCCCGGCGAGCGGCGGCGAGGGATTCGGAAACAGCACGCTCGACCAGCAGTTCTTCGTCACCGAGCACGAGATGCAACGAGGCGGGAGCCGAGTTCATGGTCCGCATTCTCCCACTCGGGCCGACGGTCAACCCCGTCCCGGATGCTGGATCAAAGTGGTCGGATGACGGGTTCATGCCGTAGCGTTGCCGAAACAACTTGGATAGCTCATCCAGAGGGGCAGAGGGACCGGCCCGGCGAAGCCCCGGCAACCAGCGTCGGCACCGCGACCACGTTCGTGGCGCGGATCGACGAAAACGGTGCCAATTCCGACCCGCCAGCGGGACAGATGAGGGGAAGGACCTCGCGATGACAGCTGCCGCCCGAACACAGTCCGAGACGACCGACCGGAAGTTCGACCTCGGCCCCGCGGCCGAGCTCGTATCCAAGGAAGAGGGGCATCGGCAGCCCCTGGCTCCGGAGTTCGTCTGCCTGGAGGACTTCTCGCCGCTGGAAGTCGCCTACGACTTCGGCCGCGTGCGCAGGGAGGACATCGAGTCCGGCCCGCGCTCGATCTGGCGCTACAAGAACCTGCTGCCGGTTCCGTCCGATGTGGAGCGGCACCCGAACACCGATCCGGGCTGTACGAGGTTGGTCCGGGCCGACGCGCTCGCCAACGCGCTGGGCGTCAAACGCATCTGGATCAAGGACGACACGGGGAACCCCACCCACTCCTTCAAGGACCGGGTCGTGGCGGTGGCACTGGCGGCCGCGCGCGAGTTCGGCTTCAAGGTACTGGCGTGCCCCTCCACCGGTAACCTCGCCAACGCGGTGGGAGCGGCCGCGGCACGCGCGGGCTGGGACTCGGTGGTGCTCGTTCCCTCCTCGCTGGAACGCGCCAAGGTACTGATGACCGCCGTCTACGACGGCTCGCTGCTGGCCGTCGACGGCAACTACGACGATGTGAACCGCCTGGCCACCGAGCTGGCCGGGGAACACGAGGACTGGGCGTTCGTCAACGTCAACGTGCGGCCCTACTACTCGGAAGGGTCCAAGACCCTCGCCTTCGAGGTGGCCGAACAGCTCGGCTGGCGCATTCCGGAGCAGGTCGTGGTTCCCATCGCCTCCGGATCACAGCTCACCAAGGTCGACAAGGGCTTCCGCGAGCTCGGCGAGGTCGGGCTGGTGGAACAGAGTCCCTACCGGATCTTCGGTGCGCAGGCCACGGGCTGCTCCCCCGTCGCGGACGCCTACAAGCAGAACCACGACGTGGTGCAGCCGGTGCGGCCCGACACCATCGCGCGTTCGCTGGCGATCGGCGCCCCCGCCGACGGTCCGTACGTACTCGACACCGTGCGCCGCACCAACGGTGCGATCGAGGACGTCAGCGACGAGGAGGTCGTCGAGGGCATCCGGCTGCTGGCTCGCACGGAAGGCATCTTCGCCGAGACCGCGGGCGGCGTCACCGTGGCCACCACGAAGAAGCTGATCGAGTCCGGACAACTGGACCCGGACTCGGAGACGGTACTGATGATCACCGGCGACGGTCTCAAGACGATGGACTCGCTGCAGGAGCACGTCGGTCCGAAGGCCACCGTGGCGCCGAGTACCGAAGCAGTGGACGAGGCACTGAACCTCTGAAGGAACGGTGCCGCTGAGCGCCTTTCGCGCTCGGTCGGTTACCGGTCGCTGAGGCGGACGCTTGCCGCGTTGGGCCGCTCTTGAGTAGGCCGCTACGCGGCGAGCGGCCCTGCCTCGCAATCGAACCACCTCAGCGACCGGGGTTCTGCCGTTCCGAGCCTGCTGCCGGAGTTGTCGAAGCACTGCGTGGCGGAACCTCTCGCACCGCTCTCGCTGCGGGAGGCCCGACATCGGGTAGCGACCTCGGCCACATCCCGCCCCGGGATTGACGCTCAGTCGTCGGGGCGGAACGGGTCGCCGGTGCTGGCGGTCCGCATTCCGAGGTTTCCGCCCAGCACTGCGATGTCGCCACGACGATCGGTGCGGCGTACCACGGCCCCGAGGCCACGCAGCGTCGTGACGATCCCGTCACTGGGATGCCCGTAGTCGTTCCCGTGCCCCACGCTGATCAGCGCCACCCGTGGGGAGACCGCCCGGAGGAACTCGTCACTGGTGTACCGGGAACCGTGGTGCGGTACCTTGAGCACTTCCGCGTCCAGCCGAACACCCGCCGAGAGCAGCTCGCGCTGCCCGGCCAGTTCGATGTCGCCGGTCAGCAGTACCCGCCCTGCCGGGGTGTTCGCCCGCAGCACCACCGAGGCGTCGTTGACCCGTTCCGCCGCCACGGGCGCGGCGTCCCCTGCCGGTGCCAGCACCTCGATCGCCAGAGCGGGCCAGCGGATCAGCTGCCCCGCGGACAGCCGCACCAGGTGCGCGTCGTTGTCGCGCGCACGTCGTCGAACGTCGGTGTCCGACCAGCTGGACGGACGAGACGTTCCCGTAGCCACCGCATCGACCTCGCGTCCCACCAGCACTCCGGAGATGCCGGCGTAGTGATCGGCGTGCGGGTGGGTGAGCACCAGCAACGGCACGTGCCGCACCCCGAGGCGGTCGAGACACCGATCGACCAGGGCGGCGCTGGGACCGGTATCCACCACGACGGCGGAACCGCGTACTCCGGTGGCCAGTACCAGGCTGTCCCCCTGCCCGACGTCACAGGCCACGACGCCCCAACCGGTCACGGGCCAACCCCCGGGCCGCAGCCCGATCGTGACCAACAGCAGTAGCACGGACAGCAGCGAACCGCCCAACAACATCCTGCCGGTGCGGAACCGGAGCAGCAGCAGGATCGCGGCCACCAGGGCGACCACGAGCGGTACCCCCGGAGCCCCGGAAGGCAACGGGATCGTCGCCAGCGAGAAGCTCGCGGCACACCGGGCAACCAGCAGCACCCACTCCAGTTCCGGAACGGCCAGCAGCACCAGGAATTCCCCCAGCGGGGAGAACCAGGGAGCGAGCAGCGTCGCCATCACCCCGAGTACCGTGGCAGGCGCGATCACCGGATCGACCAGCACGTTCGCCACGACGCCGACGAGGCTGAACTCTCCGGAAAGGGCGACCACCAGCGGCGCGGTGGCCAGTTGCGCGGCGGCGGGCACCGCCAGCGCCTGGGCCAACCGGAGGGGCACCCCACGCCGCCGCAACCACCCCGACCATGTCGGGGCGAGCAGCACCAGGGCGGCCGTGGCCGCGACCGACAACGCGAACCCGGGGCTCACGGCCAGCTCGGGTTGCCACAACAGCAGCAGGATCACACAGCCCGCGAGCGCGGGCAGTGCCGTTCCGTTACGCCCCAGCGCGAGCGCGAGCAGCCCGAGCGCCCCCATGACGGCCGCCCGCAGCACACTGGGCTCGCCCCCGGCGAGAACCACGAATCCCGCCAGCGCTACCCCCGCGCAGCCCGCGGCCAAGAGCGGTGGAGCACGCATCGCGCGGAGCAGCAGCAGTACCGCACCGCAGACTATCGCCAGGTTCGCACCGGACACCGCGGTCAGATGGGTCAGCCCCGCCCTGCCGAAATCACGGCGGACCGTGTCGAGCAACCCGCTGGTGTCCCCCACCACCAGGCCGGGAAGCAGTCCTTCGGCGCGTGGGGAGAGTACGGACTCGGAAACGTCGCGCAGCCCCGCACGCAGCCGCTCGGCGAACCGTTGTGACACGGGCGGCCGAGTCACGTTCTCCGGCGGCTGGTGGACCGCGAGAACGATGACCAACAGATCGGCTCCACGCGGACGGAGCGCCGAACCGGTGGTGGTGGCTCGCTGTCCCCGCAACAGCTCGCCCCAGGATTCGGCGGGCACCAGCAACAGCACCGAACCGGACTCCGCGCGCCACCTCTCCCCCTGTCGTACCGCGCGGATCCAGGCACGCACCACCGACCGTTCCCCGAGCCCACCTCCGCCCCCGGCCGAGGCACCGCTCACGGGTGTGGGGCGTTCGGTGAGTTCGACACGCAGCCGTACGCTCTCTCCCCGGGAGGCGGTTTCCCGAAGCGGGTGATCCTCGAGGGGCCGCAATCGCACTGCCAGCCCGAAACCGGCGGTTCCCACCAGAACCGAGCACACGATCACCCCGATCGCCCATCTCCGGCCCGCGAGGAACAGGCACACCGCTGCGGTCGTGGCACAGCAGCACGCCAACAGGGCGGCGGCGACCCAACCGGTGTGCAACCCGACCAGCGTCGCGCCCCAGACTCCGAGCGCTGCCGGCACCAATCGGAGGTCCAGCGGGCGAGCCGCCGACGCGGCAGTGCCCGGGTCTGCCCGGTCGGTCATCACCACCTCACACCCGGACCAGATCGCGCAACCGCGAGAACCGCACCGTCCCGATCCCGTCGACCTCGCGAAGCTGGCTCACCGACTCGAATCCACCGTTCTCGGAACGCCAGCGCAGGATCGCCCCGGCAGTGACCGGACCGATGCCGGGCAGCTCCCGCAGCCGTTGTTCGTCGGCTCGGTTGAGATCCACCTTCGAGGACTCGTCGGCGGCGGTGGAGCCGTCCGGTGCCGGCTTCGAGGCGCGTGACGGTACCGGGACCCCGACGTAGAGCTGTTCCCCGTCGGACAGTTCCCGTGCCAGGTTCAACGCCAGGGTGTCCGTCTCGGGTAACGGACCTCCCGCAGCTCGCAGCGCGTCGGCGACACGGGATCCCGCCGCCAGTGTCACCAGACCCGGTTCGTGCACCCTGCCCACCACGCTGACCACCAGCTCGGCCTCGGAGGAGGAGGTAGCGGCCGCATCGGTCACCGCTGCCGGTCCCGGAGCGGGAATCCGAGTCGACGGAACCGCCGTGGTCCCGCCCTCGGAATCGCGGCCCACCAGCAGGACTGCGCAGCCGATCACCGCGGCGAGAACCACACCGAGGCATCCCGCTCGGCCCGGATCCAGCAGCACCTCGCGCGGTGTTCGGGGCAACCACCGCCGCGCCCGGTCCCCGGCCCCCGGCGTCTCACGGTTTTCCGTCGTCTCGGCGGTCTCCGCCGTATCGACCGCCGAGCGCGACTCGGAGGTTCCGTTCTCGGAACCCATCAGCTGCCGCAGCCGTCGACGGGCCGGGGAAAGCTCGTCAGTGGCCGCGGTGACGATTCGTTCCTCCGAAGGGGACGATCCGTCGGACCGGAAAAGATCGGGCATACCGGCGAAGCTAACCGGCGGTGCACCCGCCGGGAACACCGAAGAACGCCTTCGGTGGACAGCCGAGTGCGTTGTGGACAAACACGCACGCGGCGAGCCGCACGATACGAGGTGGAGCCGAGTGCCGCGAGGCGATGTGGAAAATCGGAACGCGCCGCGGGGCGCCGTGCCCGGATCGCTGCCCGGCCATACTTTTGGGTTCCGCCGAGCGAGCGTCCCGACAACCCGGGCGGAAAATTCCGATCAGTCGTCGAAAGGTGCGCTGCCGGTGGCAGCACTCCACCCGTCGGGCAACACGACGACCCCCACCGAGCCCGGTCCGATGTGGGCTCCGATGGTGGCTCCGACCTCGGAAACAACGCAGTCGGAGCACCCCGGCAGTCGCCCTCGGACATTTCGGGCGAGCGTCTCGGCCCGTCCCGGCGCCGCCAAGTGGTGGACGGCCAGCGCCGGTCGGCGCGGATCACCGGTGGGAGACTGCCGCGTGGACTCGGTCGTGGCCGCCTCGACGGCCAGTTGCTCCAGCCTTCGCACGGCCGCACTGGTGGTCCGCACCTTCTCGGCGGCGTCGATCACGCCGTCGTGCAGCCGCAGCAGCGGTTTGATCGCCAGCGCCGTTCCCAGCAGGGCGGAGGCGGTGCCGATGCGTCCGCCACGGCGCAGGTACTCCAGCGTCTGCACCGAGAACAGGATGGTCCCGCGTGCCGCGACGCGCTCGGCCGCTTCGGTGACCTCGTGCAATCCGGCGCCTCCCACGGCCAGCTCCGCGGCAGCCAGCACGGCGAATCCCAACCCCATGGCCACGGAGCGGGAATCGACCACGTTGATGACCGAGGGCGCCACTTCACGCGCGGCGGTACGAGCGGCATCCACCGTGCCGGAGAGTTCACCGGAGAGGTGGATCGAGAGCACACCCTCGGCTCCCGCGTCCAGCGCCGCGCGGTAGGCGGCGGCGAACTCGGCAACCGTCGCCCCCGAGGTGGTGACACGCCTGCCGCGGCGCAGCTGTTCGGTCAGGCGCCCCGGACCGAACGAGGTCTCGTCGCTGTACTGCTCGGCCTCCGTGCTCACGTGCAGCGGAACCACACGCACGCCGTAGTGCTCGACCCGTCGCGCGGGCAGGTACGCGGTCGAATCGGTGACCACGGCGACGCTCAACGCGGGCTCCGCCGAGAACCACGAGCGATCCGGGGGAGTGTCATTCGACGAACCCGCCGTTGTAGGTAGTCAGCCGCCAACCGTGCTTGCCGAGGGTGCTGCGGGAGAGCACGGCCCAACCGCAGTTGCCCACCCCGCCGAGGCTGGACCAGATCTCGGTCGGCCACCCCAGCAGTCTGGCGGTCAGCGCTGTTATCAGACCGCCGTGCGCGCACAGCAGCGCCGTGCCTTCCACGGCCTCGTCGAGTTCGCACACCACCTCGTAGGCGCGCTCGGCTACCGCCACCCTGGTTTCGCCGTCCGGTGGCGCGAAGGTCGGCTGGGTGCGCCACGTACCCATCGCCCCGGGCCACCCCTGCTCGACCTCGGCGCCGCTGAGTCCCTGCCACTGCCCGAGGTGGGTTTCGCGCAGCCGCTTGTCCAGCCGGACCTCCTGCCCGGTGACCTCGGCGAACGCCGCGGCTGTGGTGCTGGCACGACGCAGGTCCGAGCTCACCGCCGCTTCGGGCCCGAACCCCGCCACCAGCGGCGCGGTGCGTTTGGCCTGTTCCAGCCCGAGTTCGGTGAGCTCGGAATCGAGGTGCCCCTGGATACGCCCCGCCAGGTTGTAGTCCGTCTCGCCGTGCCGCCAGAGCACCAGCCGTTGCAGGGTCACGCTTGACTGCCCTCTTCGCTGTGCTGCTCGGCGGAGTCGTCGGGAGCACCGTCGTGGTCGAACTCGATGACCGGGCAGTCCTTCCAGAGCCGTTCCAGCTCGTAGAAGGCGCGCTCCTCGGAGTGCTGCACGTGCACGATGACGTCGACGAAATCGAGCAGCACCCAACGTCCTTCCCGGGTGCCCTCCCTGCGAACCGGTTTCGTCCCCGCGGCCCGCATCTTCTCCTCGATCGCTTCGACTATCGCTCCGACCTGCCGCTCGTTGGAAGCGGAGGCGATCACGAAGCAGTCGGTGATGATCAGTCGGTCGGACACGTCCAGCAGAAGCAGTTCCTCGGCCTTCTTGTCCGCAGCCGCCCGCGCGGCCACCAACGCCAAACTGCGGGCGTTCTCACTGGCTGCCACATCGCTCCTCTCGGTGGTCACGGTCTGCCACCCGTACTCCGAACGAGGATAACCGTCCCCCGCTCGACGGGCGGAATCCACCGGACCGTACCGGTCGCCGCGGGCGAGGTGCCGGACGAGTGGGAGAGGGCCGGACCGGTTGCCCGCCGCACGCGTAACGCTCGGCCCGGGCCGCCTACGGTCCCCACTCCTGCGCCGGTGACTGCCCGAAACGGCGGTAGAGACCTCGCTTGCTGATGTACTGGACTATTCCGTCCGGAACGAGGTACCAGACCGGCAGACCGGACGCGACGCGCTGCCTGCATCCGGTGGAGGAGATGGCCATGGCGGGGATCTCGACCAGGCTGACCGAACCACGCGGCAGGTGCTCGTCGTCCAGGGAGTACCCCGGACGTGTGACTCCGATGAAGTGCGCCAGATCGAACAGGTCGTCCACCCGGTGCCAGGAGAGGATCTGCTCCAGCGCGTCCGCCCCGGTTATGAAGTACAACTCCGCGTCGGGGTACTGCCGCCGCAGATCGGAGAGCGTGTCTATCGTGTAGGTCGGCCCGCTGCGGTCGATGTCGACCCTGCTGACCGAGAACCGCGGGTTGGAGGCGGTGGCGATCACCGTCATCAGGTAGCGGTCCTCGGCCGAGCTCACATCCTCGTGGCCCTTCTGCCAGGGCTGCCCGGTCGGCACGAACAGCACCTGCTCCATGCCGAACTGGGCCTGCACCTCACTCGCTGCGACGAGATGGCCGTGATGGACGGGGTCGAAGGTTCCCCCCATGACGCCGATTCGGCGAGGACGCGACATGGTGCCCCAGCATAGTCGCCACGCGACGGAAAGATCCCGGAAGGACGCCGTGCCGTGACTGACCCCACCGGGGACGGCGCACGATCACCCGCGGGTCGCGGCGTGAAACCCCTCGGCAAGGCGCCCCGGTCACGGCTCGGGTGCCAACGTGCGGCCGGACTGTGCGTCGCGAACGCGGATCGCCTCCACCGGGCAGGACTCGGCGGCGTCCACCACGTCGTCATCCGGTTCGGTGTCCGTTCGTAACGGGCGCGAGACACCGTCGACCAGCTGGAAGTGCTCCTCGGCGATGGCGGCGCACATTCCCGAGCCGATACACGTCTCGCCGTCGACCTCTACCTGCCAACTCATCCGATCACCTTTCACGTTTCCGGCGCTGACGTCACCGGTTCCGCGTGTTCGTCCCACGGCTCGTCCCCTGCCCGGAGAGTCCGACGGAAGGATCCGCCGGACTCCGGACGGCGGGCACCGTCACCGGATCACCAAGTCACCGGGAGATTTCTCGGTCCGCGCACCAGCATCCCGGTCTTCCAGGAGACATCCGGTTCGTCCACCGCGAGCCGCAGATCCTCGAAGTCCCGCAGCAACGTGCCCAACGCCACCTGCAGTTCCATCCGCGCCAACTGCGCTCCGAGGCAATGGTGCGGCCCGTGCCCGAAGCCGATGTGGGAGTTGGAGTCGCGTCGCAGGTCGAGCTGGTCGGCATCCTCGAAGACGGACTCGTCCCGATTGGCCGAAGCGAGGCTGGCCAGGACCGGCTCACCAGCGCGGATCAGTACACCACCGAGCTCGACGTCCTCCAGGGCATAACGTGGAAAGGCCGCGTTCACCCCCAGCGGGACGAACCGCATGAGTTCCTCGACGGCCGCGGGAATCCGTTCCGGATCGGCACGCAGCCAGTCGAGTTCCTCGGGATGTGTCAGCAGCACATAGACGAAGTTGGGGATCTGGGTGGCCGTGGTCTCGTGTCCGGCCACGAGCAGCCCCACCGAGAGGTCCAGCAGTTCGGTCTCGGAGAGTTTGTCCTGTTCGTCCCTCGCCTGGATCAGCGCGCTGAGCAGATCGTCGGCGGGATGCTCCCGCCGCTGCTCGACCAACCCGGCCATGTAGGCGCGCATCTGTCCGATGTAGTCGTTGACCTGCTGCTCGGACAGCTTGCTCGTGGACAGGAAGGCGTCCGACCAGACCCGGAAGTCGGTTCTGTCCTCGTAGGGAACCCCGAGGAGTTCGCAGATCACGGTGATCGGCAGCGGCAGCGCGAACTCCTCGACCAGATCCAGCGGGGGCCCGTCGCGCCGCATGGCCCGACTCAGGTCATCGGCGATCCGCTGTGCGCGGGGTCGCAGCTGCTCGACCCTGCGAGCGGTGAACGCCTTGGCCACCAGCTTGCGCAGCCTGGTGTGCTCCGGTGGATCCATGGTCAGGATGCCGGTCTGCTGCGGGATCGGGCGCGCGCGTGGCTCGTCCTTGTCCACCGTGGCCGCGCGGCTGAACCGCGGATCCGCGAAGACGGTGCGCACATCGGAGTATCTGGTGGCCAGCCATGCCGCTTCGCCGTAGGGAAGCTGCACCCGTGAGACCGGTTCCTGCTTGCGCAGTTCCGCGTAGAACGGGTCCAGGCGCAGCCTGTCGGGCGCGCTGAACGGATAGGTTCGCGGCGTCGGGTCGATGGTGGTCATGCTCGGCTCCCGCACACGAGACGACAAGTAAGCAACCGCTTACTATCCGCATAGTAAGAGCCCGGACCGTGCCACGCATTCCGCCGAACAGGTAACGGAAGCACCCATCGCCCGGAAGTACCCGCGCTCGGGAGTACACTCCGGAACGACCGGAGAACATCGGTCACTCGTCGTCGGAAGACGCGTTCCGCTCCAGGAGCAGCGGAACGGCACGCATCAGGTAGTCGACGATCACCTCGGGCGAGGCCTCGGCCAGCGGACTCTTGCGCAGTACGGATCGCATCATGCCCACACCGAAGAACCAGGCCAGCACGAGGTCGGCACGCAGCTCGGCATCGGGGGCGTCGGTGAGCGAGGCCAGCCGCTCCGAGTAGGAACCACCCAGCTCGTCGCGCAACAACGTGGCCGCCCGCTCGTCGCTGAGGGAGCGCAGCAGGGCCACCAGCGTGTGCTCGGCACCGGAACGCGTGTGCTCGGAGAGCACGCTCTCCAGGATGCGACGCGGTAACTCCGCCGCGGGGCCGTTCCGCAGCAGGGCCTCGCTGTTGTGACTGAGCACCTCGGCGAACAGTTCCTGCTTGGAACCGAAGTACCGGAACAACAGTGCCTGGTTGACCTCGGCACGCGCGGCGACCTCGCGGACCGTGGTCTGATCGAAACCGCGCTCGGCGAACAGTTCGCCCGCCGCGCGCAACAGCGCCGTCCTGGTCGCCGTCGGATCGCGCTTTCGCCGTGGCTGCCGGTCCTCGCACAAACCCGCCTCCCGAGACGGTGCCGACACGCTCATCCGATCACCGGAAGTAACTCACCGAACGCCGGAAATCGTGACACGGCCCACTACAACACAGGAGTGAGGCGAGGAACACTTCAGCAGTGTCCGATTCGTGGTCACCTCACACGGTCAGCCGTGCTTTTCGGTACCCTATCGCTCCGCTCGGTCGTCCGCCGCGTGTTCGACGGTCGTACGGCGTGCCCACGAGGCGCGTGGGTGTCGCGGGCGATCCGATGACACCCGAGAAGCCATCGGACGATGGACGGCAACCCACCCGTTAACCCGACGACAGCGGGTTTCGGTAAGAATCGGCCCGTGGACGAACAGGCGCTTCGAGAAATGGCCGAACAACACCTCCGTGCGCTGGCCGGACCGACGGCCACGCTGCGCGAGGACCAGTGGAGCGCCATCCGCGCCCTGGTGCTGGAGCGGCGTCGGGCCCTCGTGGTGCAGCGGACCGGTTGGGGCAAGTCAGCCGTCTACTTCGTGGCCACGGCCCTGCTGCGCGACCTGGGCGAAGGACCGACCGTCATCGTCTCCCCACTGCTGGCGCTGATGCGCAACCAGGTCGAGGCCGCCGCCGCTGCGGGGGTGCACGCCGCCACCATAAACTCGGCCAACCAGGAGGAGTGGGCCTCGATCGAGGAGGAAGTCGCCGTCGGCGATGTGGACGTACTGCTGGTCAGCCCGGAGCGACTGAACAACCCCGACTTCAGGGACAACGTACTGCCGGAACTCACCCGCAACACCGGTCTGGTGGTGGTCGACGAAGCCCACTGCATCTCCGACTGGGGGCACGACTTCCGGCCCGACTACCGCAGACTGCGGACCCTGCTGACCGAGCTGCCCGACGGGGTGCCGGTGCTGGCCACGACCGCCACCGCCAACGACCGGGTGGTGCACGACGTCTCCGAGCAGCTCGGGGTCACCGAGGATTCGGACGCTCCCAACACCCCGCTGGTGCTGCGCGGCTCGCTGGACCGCGAGAGCCTGCGGCTCGGCGTGGTCCCGCTGCACTCCACCCGGGAACGCCTGGCGTGGCTGGCCGACAACCTCGAACGACTTCCCGGTTCCGGGATCATCTACACCCTGACGGTGTCCACCGCTGCGGAGGTCGCGGACTTCCTGGGTGACCGCGGTTTCGCTGTCAGCTCGTACTCCGGGCGCACCGAGGCGAACGAGCGGGCCGCAGCGGAGTCGGCACTGCTGAACAACGAGGTCAAGGCACTGGTGGCGACCTCGGCACTGGGTATGGGCTTCGACAAACCGGACCTCGGTTTCGTGATACACCTGGGCGCACCCGCCTCCCCGATCGCCTACTACCAGCAGATCGGCCGCGCCGGGCGCGGTGTGGAACGAGCCGAGGTGGTGCTGCTGCCCGGTGACGAGGACCGTCGGATCTGGGACTACTTCACTTCACTGACCTTCCCCGGCGAGGACACCGTGCGCGCGGTACTGGCGACCCTGGAGAGCGCCGACAAACCGCTCGCCACCGCCGCGCTGGAACCGCACGTGGAGCTGAGCAGGTCCCGGCTGGAGATGGTGCTCAAAGTGCTCGATGTGGACGGCGCGGTGCGGCGCGTGAAGGGCGGCTGGACCAGCACCGGCGTCGAGTGGTCCTACGAGAGCGAACGTTACGAACGGATCGCGCGGCAGCGAGAGGTCGAACAACAGTCGATGCTGGAGTACCAGCGAACCACGAAGTGCCGCATGGAGTTCCTGCGTGCCGAGCTGGACGATCCCCACGCCGCACCGTGCGGACGTTGTGACAACTGCACCGGAACGGTCTACTCCACCGAGGTGAGCCCGGACACCTCCGAGTCCGCCCGGCAACGACTGGAACGCGCCGGGATCACGCTGAGCCCCCGCAAGATGTGGCCGAACGGGATGCGGGAGGTCGGGATCCCCGTCTCGGGCAAGATCCCACCGGCCGAACAGCACGAACCGGGACGTGCGCTCGGCAGGCTGAGCGACATCGGGTGGGGTGACAAGCTGCGCGAGCTGCTGCGTCCGGACACTTCCGATCGCGAGGTTCCGGAGGAGCTGGTGCAGGCCTGTGTACGGGTGCTCGCCGAATGGGAGTGGAAGGAACGACCGGTGGGGGTCGTGGCCGTGGGATCGTCCTCGCGACCGATGCTGGTTTCCGGGCTGGCGGAGCGCATCGCCACCATCGGCAGGCTACGGTTGCTCGGTCACGTGGCACACGATCCGACTCGGACACCGCGACGCAGTCACAACAGTGCACGGCGGCTGGCCGGGCTGTGGTCACGGTTCAGCCTGCCGGAGGAAGTCCCCCTCGCCGATCTCGGCGGGCCGGTGCTGCTGGTGGACGACTACGCCGACACCGGATGGACCCTCACCGTGGTGGCCCGCATGCTGCGCGAGTCCGGCGCGTCCGGGGTGCTCCCCCTGACCCTCGCCAGCACGTGAGGGGACTTTAGTCGGGCTCATCGCCGGAGATACTCAGGTAGCGGAACCTCCGACGGCGCCTTTGAGGGGCGCGGCGATTTCTCGCGAAATCGACGCCGCGGTGGTGTGGCTCCGGCTCCGTCAATTTCCCACGAAATCGCCGGGCCATCGACGCAAGGCTGAGCTCTCACCACGCCCGCAGGCCGAACCCCCTCGCAAGCCGGACTCCTACCACTTACGCAGTCGGCACCGCCGCGGGTTCTCCGGTGCGGCTCTCGCGAGGAAGGCCCGACGTTGTGTAGGCCGCTACCCGAAGTCGGGCCTCCCCGCAGCGAGAGCCGTGCCAGAGGTTCCGCCACCCGAACACGTACGCAAACCGAGATGACCGTACAAACACCTCAGGTGAGGGGGGCGAGGTCATCGGCGTGCACGACCTCACGCCGCTGTTCGAACGGCAGCTCGTGGCTGGAACGGCCGATCAGGTCGGGCAGCTCGGCGGCGTCGAAGCACACCACGCCGCGTGCCACCACCGCGCCGGAGGGTCCCGCCAGCTCGACGACGTCGCCGCCCTCGAACGCCCCCTCGACACCGGTGATACCGGCGCTCAGCAGGGAACGCCGTCGCCGCAGCACGGCGTCAACGGCTCCCTCGTCGAGGTGCAGCCTGCCCTGCGCTCCAGCTGCGTGTGCCAGCCAGAAACGTCGCGCCGACAACCGCGGTCCGGTCGCCGCGAACACGGTGCCCACGTCGGCCTTCCCGAGAGCGTCGCCGGCCAGGTCCGCCGAGGTGAGCAGGACGGGGATACCGGCCGAACAGGCCACCCGGGCGGCCTGCACCTTGGAGGCCATCCCGCCGGTCCCCAGCCCGGAGGCTCCGCTCGCCCCGACTGTGATCCCTTCCAGGTCCCGCGCCGCCGAGATCTCGCGAACCGGACCGGCCGCACCGTCACGCGGGTCGCCGTCGTAGAGCGCGTCGACGTCGGAGAGCAGCACCAGGGCGTCGGCACCGACGAGATGGGCCACCAGCGCGGCCAACCGGTCGTTGTCACCGAAGCGGATCTCGGCGGTGGCGACCGTGTCGTTCTCGTTGACCACCGGGACGGCACCGAGGTTCAACAACCGGTGCAGCGTGCGGTGCGCGTTGCGGTAGTGCGCCCTGCGGACGACGTCGTCGGCGGTCAGCAGTACCTGTCCCACGGTGAGTCGGAACCTCGCGAACGAGGCGGCGTAGGCGTGTGCCAGCGCCTGTTGCCCCACGCTGGCGGCAGCCTGCTGGGTGGCCAGATCCCTGGGCCGTTTCCCCAGCCCCAGCGGAGCGATTCCCGCCGCGATGGCTCCGGAGGAGACGAGCACGAGCTGACTGCCCTCCGCCATTCGTGCGGCGACGGTTTCCACCAGAGCCGTCAGACGGTTCTCGTCGAGACCGCCCTCGGCCGTGGTCAACGAGGAGGAACCGATCTTGACCACGACCCGGCGCGCCGCCGAGATCGCGTTCCGGGTCGGAGATGTCAGGGCGGCGAGTTCACCGGAACTCATAGCGAGTCGTCCTCGTCGTCGGAGTCCTCGATCGTGTCGTACTCGGCCATGGGGTGCCCGGACTCGTCGGTCGTCCCGGTACGTCGGGCACGTTTGGCGGCCTTGCGCTGGTCGGCCGAGGTTCGGGGCTGTCCCCCGGCACGAGTGGCACGCACGGCGGCGTTGCCCTCCGGGGTGGTTGGTTCCCAGTCGAAGGTGACCGAACCGATCGTGACCTGACTGCCGGGCTGGGCCCCCTGCCTGGCCAGTTCCTCCTCGACGCCGAGTTTGGCCAGCCTGTCGGACAGGTAGTCGACGGCCTCCTCGTTGTCGAAGCTGGTCTGCATCACCCACCGCTCGGGCTTGTCCCCCCGCACCACGTAGGCGTCGGGCTCTTCGGGATCGGCTTCCACGGTGAAACCCCCGCTGTCGACGGCCTTCGGCCGCACCGTCGGGCGGCTGGGCTCGGGGGCGGGCAGGCTCGCCCGGAACCGCTCCACTTCCTCGGCCAGGGCGAAGCGCAGTTCCCGGAGCCCGTCGTGGGTGGCGGTGGAGACCTCGAACACCGGCCAACCGCGTTCGCGCACCTGCTCGTGAACCAGATCGGCCATGGCGCGGCCGTCGGGGATGTCCATCTTGTTCAGCACGATCAGTCGCGGTCGTTCGGCGAGGTCAACCGCGCCCTGCTCCTCGCTCAGGGCAGGGGTGTAGCGATCCAGCTCGCTTTCCAGCGCGTCGATGTCGGAGAGCGGGTCGCGCTCGGGATCGAAACTCGCGCAGTCGACCACGTGGACCAGCACCGCGCACCGTTCGAGATGCCGCAGGAACTCCAGCCCGAGGCCGCGTCCCTCGCTGGCACCGGGAATGAGCCCGGGAACATCGGCGACGGTGAAGACCTTGTCGTCCGCGCTCACCACACCCAGGTTGGGGGTCAGCGTGGTGAACGGGTATTCGGCGATGCGGGGTTTGGCGGCGGAAAGCACCGACACCAGGGAGGACTTGCCGGCCGAGGGGAACCCGACCAGCCCAACGTCGGCTACCGACTTCAGCTCCAGCACCACGTCCTGCCGCTGGCCGGGCTCGCCCAGCAGCGCGAAGCCGGGAGCCTTGCGGGCCCTGGAGATGAGCGCGGCGTTGCCCAGTCCGCCTCGGCCGCCACTGGCGACCACGAACCTGGTGCCCTCACCGACGAGGTCGGCCAGTACCTCCCCGTCGGGAGTGGAGACGACGGTTCCCTCCGGAACCGGCAGTTCCAGGTCCGCACCGGCGGCGCCGTTGCGCATACTGCCGCGGCCCTGGGTACCGCGGGTCGCGGTGACGTGCGGACGGTAGTGGAAGTCCAGCAGGGTGTGCACCCCGGAGTCCACCACGAGCGTGACGTCACCACCCTTGCCCCCGTTGCCGCCGTCCGGCCCCCCCAGTGGCTTGAACTTCTCCCGGTGGATCGAGGCGCAACCATTACCTCCGTCACCTGCGGCGACATGAATCGTCACGCGATCGACGAAGCGCGACACGAAAACCTCCAGGACCGGGGAGAAACCAAGCGAGGGGCGGGTCACGGTGCACGGACCGGACCCGCCCCTCGCGGAAAACAAGTGTGTGCCCGAAAGCGGATCGCCCTACCGGAGTCGATCACCTCGTGCGAGGGAGTCCGGTCCGGGAGTTCCCGCTCGGGGCACGTGGCGAAGCCGGTTCAGGCCTCGCTCGGTACGACGTTGACAAACTTCCGGCCGCGCCTGCGCGCGAACTCCACCGAGCCGGCCGAGAGTGCGAACAGCGTGTCGTCGCCGCCGCGCCCCACGTTGCCGCCGGGGTGGAACTTGGTACCGCGCTGCCGCACCAGGATCTCGCCTGCGTTTACCTTCTGGCCGCCGAAACGCTTCACTCCCAGGAATTTGGGATTCGAGTCACGGCCGTTCCGAGAGTTGGACGCGCCCTTCTTGGTTGACATGTATTCTCACGCCCTCACTTGGTGATGCCGGTGACCTCGACGCGGGTCAGCTTCTGCCGATGTCCCAGCCGCTTGTGATAGCCGGTCTTGTTCTTGAACTTGTGGATCCGGATCTTGGGACCCTTGGTCTGCTCGACCAGCTTGCCGGTCACCGAGACCTTCCGCAGCGCTTCGGCGTCGGCGGTGACTTCGGAGCCGTCGACGACCATCAGCGCCGGGAGGGTGACCTCGGAACCCTGCTCGCCCTCGAGCTTCTCAACCTCGACGACGTCCCCGACGGCCACTTTGTACTGTTTGCCGCCGGTCTTGACGATCGCGTACATGAGTCGGAAGTCTCCTGCTGCTCGGTTTCGCTAGTTCACCAGTCTGCGACGGACGCCCTCCCCGGCTGTCCGGAGATCCCAGTACGCCGACCAGGCGGCGTCACAGGGGGTTCTCGCCACAGCGACGAAGCTGACCCTGCCGGGTGAGCCCCATTCGGATGAGCCCCGTCTCCTACAGGCGTGGAACCCCTGCCGCCCGTCCGGCGGCGAGAATTTCCCGCTTATCATACAGTCCGACATCCGGCGCCCCGCCGCAGGGGCCGAACCGTGCCGAGCCGGTGGGACAGTCGATCATTCCAGGGTTATCCCCGCACCCGGTATGAACAGTTTACCGCCACTGAGCTCGGCGTTGCGCACCACCGCGTCGCTGAACGTCAGCTCGGGCAGTTCCAGGAAGCCGAGATCCACGTCGGGCAGCAGGAACGCCTCGGGCGACATCTCCACGGGGACCAGCGGATAGCCGACCACGTTGAGCGTGCCGGTCAGTTTCTGGGTGTAGAGCTCGATGGGACCCTCGGTGATGGTCGACACCGACCCCGGGTCCGCCGCCACCCGGGCCACCTTGCCGTTGCCCAGGTCACCACGCTGCACGAGGTCGCGTATCAGCAGCTCGTCGACGGTGAAGTGCATCGTGCGCACCTGCTCACCAGCGACTTCCCGCATGACGAAACCGTGGTAGTGCACCCCGCGCAGCGTCAGGGAGCTCGCGGTCAGCGTCCAGCTGCGCCCCGGGCCCGGGCGTACGTCCGGGGATTGCTCCGAGGCGAGCGGGAGCCGGGTGTCCCCGTTCTCGGAAGGGGATGCCGTGGCACCGGTCTCCGTGGAAGCCGGGGGCGAGGAGCTCGTCCCGGTCTCCGTGGAAGATGCCTCTGATGCCGGGGGGACCGTGGATTCCGGAGACGCGGTTCCCTCCGGAGCAGCGGTGGTTTCCGGCCCTGCGGACGGTGAACCGGGTTCGCTCGGCGCCGCTTCCGAGCCCGACGGCTGCGGCTGTTGTGCCGCCACGAGAGCGGGCCGGGTCAACCCGCCCGCGCTTCCCAGCACCACCAGCCCGGCGAGCAGCGCGGCCACGGCGCCGACACGGGGATGAGGGGGCACCAGTCCCGACACTCGCCTCGGGCCGCCCCGCCGGGTTCGCTGTTCCTCCCTCACTTGTCTCCTTCGCCGATTCTCGTCGCCTCGGCCAACTCTGCCGTCTCCCCGCCGCGTGACCCGTTCTCCCGAGGAACCGGGGAGGGCTTGTACGCGGCAGGCCCCCGCCGACCACGCTCGGAGCGTTCGGAGTGGTCAGCGGTGGCTTCGCGGGTTTCGCGTCCCGGCGCGCGCCGGGGCGACCAGGCGATCGCGAGCGAGGAGCCGATCACCCCCAGCGTCGTTCCGACCAGGAAGGACCCGAGATTGACGACCACCAACGCGACCAAGGACAGCAACAGCGCCACGATGCCCGCGGACAACCGCCACTCGGGACGGATCCAGAACGACAGAGCACAGGCGATCATCACCACTCCGATCACCAGAGCGGAGATACCGGCCGTCGTACGCAGTGACACCTCGATATCGCCGAACTTCAACGAGGCGTAGGGCGGATACAACAGCAGCAGGGCCGCGAGCAGGGTGAACAGCCCACCCCAGAAGGGTCTCGTGCGACGCCAGCGCCGGAATCCGGCCAGTACGGCCGGGACACCGCCACGGTTGCCGATGGTTCCTCTCATCGTTGGTCCTCCCTCCCGGTGCGACCGAGCCGTGGGCCCGTTCCTTCTTCCCGAGCGGACGCGAGGCCGCCCGCCGCGTAATCAGAAGCGGTCCACCCCGTGATCAGAAGCAGGGGTGATGACCGGGTTTGGTCGTGATCTCGACGTCCCGGAGATTGAGCGTGGAGGCGGTGGTCGACCACGCCTGCTGCCGCAGACCGTCGATCCGCGCACCGGTGGCCTGGATACCGAACGCTCCAGGAGAACCGCCCACGCCCTCGGGGCCGAGGTCCAGCTGGGAAGCGTCCCTGCCGATCTGCACGTTGTTGAGGGTGAGGTCACCGTTGACCTTCTCCACTCCGAGCACGAGGCGCTGCGCCTCCATACCGCCGGGCGCCTCGATGCGGACAGTGGCATCACCGATCCCGGGCAGATCTTCCACCACGAAGGACTGGCAGAAATCACTCAGCTCGGCGTGCTTGAACGCGTTGACCAACACGGGGTGGTTCTTCTCGCCGGATCCCTTGTCATAGGCGCCGAATTGGGCCACTCCCTCGGCCACCAATTTGTCGGCCGACGCTTTGTAGGTGACTCCCGACACGGCGAAGTTGGCGGCCATCGCCCCCTTGGAAAGACCGGTCAGCATCAACGCGATCGCGGAAAAACTTCCGAGCAACACCAGCGCGAAGACGCGCCACCGGGTGCGCCCGTTGGACGCGTTGCCGTCATCGGTTTCGATCTCGCGATTCGCCGCCATGTATTCACCTCGGTGTGTGCGGTACTTGATCAGACAGTCCCCACCGGAGCGTTGCGACACAGAACACAGTGAGTGACCTGTATTACTCTTACCGAGGAGTAACCATAGACGGAAATCACAGCGAACACCATACCGTGACACTAAACACGAATGATTTTCGTGAAGTTAGTCACGCTCTGCCACTGTACGTGTCCAGGCGAACCGGCAAGGCCGCCACCCGAAACAACGATCTCGCTACGAGAATCTCGCACGAAAGAATCAGACGGAACCGATCAAGCTGTCCGCGCCCCACACGATTGAGTGGATATCGATCGCGAAGCGGAGGAAATCGAACACGGCGGCCGTCATCACCGAAGAGTTCGGCGAAGTCGAAGACGCGATCTCAACCGCCGCGAAAAACCGAAATCGGCCGGGACGGCGAAAGTCACGCACCGGGAGCGGTGTCGCCATGTCCCGGAAACCGTTTCCCGATTCGGGAAGAACCAACACCCGCGACGTGCCGAACGGGCAGATCGAACTCCACGCGCGATAAACGAAATATCGGACCTGCCCGAAAGGGCCGTCCGAACACCGCGGGTGTTTCCGCGGCACCGTCCAACGGCCGGTGGCTACCGGCGAACCGAACACCGGCTCGCAGACGTTCTCAGACGTGCCCGACCACCGAAGGACGCCCCTTGAGTCGGCCCATCGTCGGCCTCGGGTCGGCGCCCGGACGGTAACGGGCACGCGACGTGGTGGTGGGGCTCCCGCCTCGCCTTCTCCCGGGGAAGGACCGACGTGGTACAGCTGTCCACTCGATGTCGGTCCCACCCTGCGAGCGCGGGCGGGAAGGTCCGCCAACCGGGTGTCCCGGCGAACCGGGACGACAACACTCCGCTACGACCCGTCACGAAACGACCGGGTCGGTTTCACTCCGACTCGGAGCCCGTCCCCGCCGCCGCGGGAGGTCCGGCCGCACGTCCGGCCGCACGCCGGGACGAACGTTGTACCGGACCGGCGGAAACCGCCGTGGAACTCGTGGAGCCGGCGGGTTCGGAGACGTTGCCCTCGGTCCGCTCCGCGGGATCCAGCACGACAGGCTGTGGGGCCGTGCCGGTGATACCGGTCGGCCTGCTGGCCTTGCGTCTGCCCCGCTGAGCCGGTTCGGTTTCGTGCTGAGCGGCCTTGTCCGAAGTGGCGCCGTCCGCTCCGAGCTTGCCGGCGGCTGGCTCGGCAGCGGCGGCCCGCTGAGCCACCGGGGCCGACGAGGTCTCCGGAGCAGCCGAGGACTCCGACGAGCGCGCACTTCCGTTGGAAGCCGGTTCGGCAGCCGACTTGGCAGGCTGCTCGGCCACCACCTCCTTGGGGGCCTCGGCGGTCCGACGCACCGCCTGATCCGCGTTGCCCGAACCGTTCTGACGTCGCTGACGTCGACGGGAACGGGAGTCGGATCCGTTGTCACCGTCGGCACGGGTGGTCTCGCTCTCGGCCGCCGGGGTCTCCGCCCGAGCGGATTCCGTCACCTCACCGGTGCTCTCGGCCTGCTGACCCGACTTGTTGCGCTGCTTACCGCGGCGGGAGCCGCTCGTGGCCGTGACGTGCTGACTGTGATCGATCGGTTCCGTGGAAACAAGGACACCGCGCCCACGGCAGTGCTCACAGGTACTGCTGTAGGCCTCCAGCAGACCCGTACCGACCCGCTTGCGGGTCATCTGCACCAGACCGAGCGAGGTCACCTCGGCGACCTGATGCCGGGTCCGGTCCCGGCCGAGGCACTCGGTCAACCTGCGCAGCACCAGATCACGGTTGGCCTCCAGGACCATGTCGATGAAGTCGATGACGATGATGCCACCGATGTCGCGCAACCTGAGCTGACGCACGATCTCCTCGGCGGCCTCCAGGTTGTTGCGGGTCACCGTCTCCTCGAGATTTCCGCCGGAACCGGTGAACTTGCCGGTGTTGACGTCGATGACGGTCATCGCCTCGGTGCGGTCGACCACCAAGTATCCCCCGGAAGGCAACCAGACCTTGCGGTCGAGGGCCTTGGAGATCTGCTCGTCGATCCGGTACTCGGTGAAGACGTCCTTGGTGCCGACGTGCTTGCTCAGCCGGGTCAACAGATCCGGTGCCACGTGCTTGACGTAGGCCTCGATCGTTTCCCACGCCTGGCCGCCCTGCACCGCCAGCGAGGAGAAGTCCTCGGTGAACAGGTCCCGAACCACCTTGATCAGCAGGTCCGGTTCGGCGTAGAGCAGCTGCGGGGCCTGCGCTCCGGAGGACTCGGCCTTGTCCCGGATGTCCTCCCACTGCGCCTGCAGCCGACGGACGTCCCGGTCCAGCGCCTGCTCGCTGGTTCCTTCCGAGGCGGTGCGGATGATCACGCCCGAGTCCTCGGGGACGATCCGCTTGAGGATGTCCTTGAGCCGCTTGCGCTCGTTGTCCGGCAGTTTGCGGCTGATACCGGTGGCACCGCCGCCCGGCACGTACACCAGGAAACGTCCCGGAAGGCTGACCTGGGTGGTCAGCCTGGCGCCCTTGTGCCCCAGCGGATCCTTGGTGACCTGCACCAGCACGCTGTCTCCCGTGGAGAGGGCCTGCTCGATCCGGCGGGACTTGCCGGCCAGCCCGGCGGATTCCCAGTCGACCTCACCGGCGTAGAGCACCGCGTTACGGCCCCTGCCGATGTCGACGAACGCGGCCTCCATGCTCGGCAGCACGTTCTGCACGCGCCCCAGGTAGACGTTACCGACCAGTGAGCCACTGCCGGAGGAGGTCACGAAGTTCTCGACCAGGACGTCGTCCTCCAGGACGGCGACCTGGGTCTGTCCCTCGTTCTCACGCACGACCATCTTGCGGTCGACCGACTCCCTGCGTGCCAGGAACTCGGACTCGGACAGCACCGGAGCACGTTTGCGGCCCGCTTCCCTGCCGTCCCTGCGCCGCTGGCGCTTGGCCTCCAGCCGGGTGGAGCCCTTGACGGAGCGGACCTCGTCCTCCGCGTCCTGCCGGGAATTGTCGGGCGCGGTCTCGCGCACGTGCACGACGGTGTTCGGCGGATCGTCGTCCCGGCTGGCCACGTTCTCGGACTCACCCGAGGACTTGCGGCGCCTGCGTCGTCTGCGCTTGCTGCCGGCGCCACCACTGCCGGAGTCGGTGTCCTCGTCCACCGCATCGGAACGTTCGGCTTCCCGCTCGCTCGTCTCGGCCGGTTCCTCCGAGCCGGAGCCACGGGATCCCCCGCTCCGCTGACCGCTGGGCTTGTTCTCACCCTCCGCGGACTTGTCCTTCTTGTCCTTCTTGCTCTTCTTGTCCTTCTTGGGCCCCCGGGACGATTTCTCGACGTTGTCCGGTTCGGCCGTGGTCGCGGCTTCCGCGCCGGACTCGGAACCCGAGCCCTCGGAGTCGGCGGAACTCTCGGAGTCGCCCTCGCCGCCGCGCCCACGCCCACGACCACGCCTGCCCCGACGCCGCCGACGGCGCGTGGCGACGCTCTCGGACTGCTCCTCCTCCGAAGGCGTCCCGTCGTCGGAGTCCGAGGAGGGCTCCGCTGCCTCCGCCACGGCCTCGGTGGCGGATTCCGCGGATTCCGACCGCGATGACGAGCCCGTCTCGGACGGAGCCAGGAACATCGCCTGCGGGGCCGCGAAGGCCGGCGCGAACGCACTGTTGTCCGAAGTATCGTCGCCGGTGGCGGCGACCCCGTCGGAACCGCTGTCCCTACCCGTCCGCACCTCGTCGGAGGCGGTGCCGCTCTTCACTGCCGCATCCTCACCGCTGTCGGTTGCCGCCCCCTGGTCCGTCGTCGACGTGCCCGTGGCGGACCGCGCCTCGGACGCACTCGACTGCCGGGAACCGGAACCACCCGCCGAATGGCCGCCCCCGGCGTCCGACGTCGTGACCCGCTCGTCGGTGGCCCGCTGTTCGGACTTCCCCTCCGACTCGGACTGGATCCGGTCCGGACGCAACGAGCGCACCACGTTGAGCGCGACATCCCGGGTGATATTGGACTGCGCACTGCGCACGGACTCACCGAGTTCACCGAGTGTGGCTATGACCTCGCGGCTGGTGGCCCCCAGCATCTTGGCCAGCGCGTGTACCCGCAGCTTGGCGGGCATCTCGAAAGTCCGGTGAGCGGATTCGCCCTGTGCCCGCTCTTGCTGCTCCGATGTAGCCGAAGATCCGCTGGAGTTACCAGCGGACGTCTCCCTGTTCAACATTCAGCTCCTTCGCCCCCGGGCGCGTCCGACGCGGACGCGGCCGCACGAGGGTCTGCATACGTTCGCTGCCCTCCGCCACTGGTGGCGGTAATTCTGTTCGCTCCCCCTGCTTCCCTGGTCCGAACCCAGGAACCGCACGGTGGGTCGACGGCGCCCCCGCCGAAATCCGTCACCCTAGGGTGAGATCCACCTGTCGAGATCCGGCCGCCGCCCTGTCCTCGGACAGCGGTTCGGCGATCGCGCCTCCTCCGTCGGGCCGACCCTGCGCCAACCGTGTGGCTCGCGCAACCCCCGGCACGGGCGAGTCGGCGACGACGCGAAGGGCGTCGAGTACGTCGTCGGGTCGCACGACCGGAGTAGCATGCCGTACGACCATTACGATTATCCCATATTGTCTCGCGCGATCCGGGCAATCGTCCGTCTGTGGGGCGTCAACCGAAAAACGGTCACGCACCGCGTTCAACCGAACACCTCGCCCGGAAAAACCGTGGATCGGCAGACCACCACCGTGCCACGGGTTTCACAACACGTCGCCACTCGTGACGACATACTTCCACCGCCGCTCGGCTACCCGCTGCGACGGCCGGGAAACCGGTACCCGTGAGCGGACCGGTGGGGTACCGACCGGCGCACGGAGCCGGGTAACGCGTGCTCGAAAGTACGCGCCGGATCACGATGCGAGACGAACCGTGACTGATCACGTCCGAAGCTCCGGTCGAGAGCTATCCGCGGCGCCACGGCCGCGGCCTGGTAGTGACTCAGCGTTTCCTCCGTAGTCCGATCGAAGGTCCGCCCCGCCGAAACCGCTCGGGAGGCACCCCGCACCCTACAGCCTAGGCCGGGGGCACACGGCCGCTTCGAAAGCAGCGTTTCGGACGGTTTCCGGAGGCGTTCGAACCGCGAGGACCCGGCGGCCCCACAGCGGATCCGAAACCGACCACTCCGCCACAACCGAGGGGCCGTCCCCGCACGGTGGGACGGACCAGGTCGCTCGGAACGTCCGGTCAGAGGTCGCGAGTCAACCAGACCTCGTCCCTCGAATCACCTTCCCCCACGAGCAACGAACCGGGCCAGCGACCACGCTCGGTCCAACCCCGCTCGGTGTAGAAGCCCTCGGAGTCGGGGGCCGAACGCATCCGCAGCTGCAACCGGGTGATCCCCAGCGCACGGGCGTGCGACTCGGCGGCGTCCAGCAGCTGTGCACCGATGCCACGCTCGACCACCTGCGGATCGACCAGCAACCACTCCAGCTCGGCCCGGTGCCGCTCCACCGGGAGTTCTCCCGGCCGCAGCACCACCGCACCGGCGAGGGTGTGCTGCTTGCCCGCCGTGAGCACGTGGCGTCGTTTCGGCCTGGTGGAAGCGTCGTCGACGATCGCCTGCGCGGTCGTGGTCAGCGTCTCCAACTCGGCATCCGCGGTGAAACCGGTGGCACCGCCTGCCACGGTGACCCGCCCCAGCAGATCGGCCAGTGCCTGCGCCAGCTCGGGATGCGGCTGGTCCACCCGATGGGGGCCGCTGATGAACTCCGCTTCGGTCATGCCGACAGGTCCGGGAACCACAGCTTGAGTTCGCGCTCGGCCGACTCGGCGGAGTCGGAACCGTGCACCAGGTTGTACTGCACTTCCAGCCCGTAGTCGCCGCGCAGACTGCCCGCCTCGGCCTTCTCCACCGGGTCGGTGCCGCCCGCGAGCTGCCGGAAAGCGGCGACGGCCTTGGGGCCCTCCACAACGGCGGCCACCACGGGCCCCGACATGATGAACTCCAGCAGCGAACCGAAGAAAGGCTTGCCGTCGTGCTCGGCGTAGTGCTGCTCGGCGAGTTGTTGGTCGACCTGGCGCATTTCGAGCGCGACCAGCTTGAGCCCCTTGCGCTCGATTCGGCTGATCACCTCACCGACCAGGCCTCGCTCGACGCCATCGGGTTTGACGAGGACGAGAGTGCGCTCGCTCAACGGGTGTTCTCCTTGGTTTGCTGGGGCCGTCGCGGGCCCGGCCGACAACGGTCGATGCTTACGTTGTCAAGGGTATTCGCAACCGGTGCGCTACCGATGGGGTGGGTAGCTCCCCCCACTGTCAAGTCTGGTCCGCGATTCGTTCGCACGATAGCTTCTGGTCAAGCATACCGACCGGCTGGTCTGTCGCCGAGTGATGAGGAGCCCCGCATGCGCGCCGCCGTACACACCGCAGCGAACGAACCGCTGCGGATCGAGGAGATCGAAGCAGAGCGTCCCGCCGAGGGTGAGGTTGCCATCGACGTGACTTCCTGCGGTGCGTGCCACTCGGACCTGCACGTGCTGAAGGGCGAGTTGCCGTTTCCCACCCCCGCGGTGCTCGGCCACGAGGTCGCCGGGGTGATCAGCGAGCTGGGAAGTTCGGTCAGCGGTCTGGAGGTCGGTGACCGCGTGGTCACCAGCTTCATCATGCCGTGCGGCAGATGCGCGCAGTGCGCGGCGGGCAACGAGGAGATCTGCCTGGAGTTCTTCGCCTACAACCGCGCCAAGGGGCAGCTCTACGACGGGCGGACCAGGCTCTCGCGCGGCGACGGTGAACCTGTGTGGATGTACTCGATGGGTGGGCTGGCCCAACGCGCGGTCACCCCCGCCACCTCGGTGTACCGGGTGCCGGACGGGGTGGAGCTTACGGACGTGGCGGCTGTCGGCTGTTCGACCATGACCGCCTACGGGGCGCTGCGGCACGCCGCCGACGTGCGGGTGGGCGACACGGTGGCCGTGGTCGCTGCCGGAGGCGTGGGATCGGCGCTGATCCAGCTGGCGCGGGTCTTCGGGGCCGCCGAGATCATCGCGGTGGACGTCGCGGCGGAGAAGTTGGAGGCGGCTCGGGAGCTCGGCGCCACCAGCACGGTCAACTCGACCGAGACGGACCCGGCGACGGCGGTCCGCGAACTCACCGGTGGACGCGGTGTGGACGTCGCCTTCGAGGCGCTGGGCTCGTCCCGGACCTTCGAGGTGGCGCGGGACTCGGTGGTCGAGGGCGGTCAGGTCGTCGTGGTGGGCATCGCGCCGCCCGGTGACATGGGAGAGCTGAACCTGGGCACCATCGCCCGACGCAAACTGCAGGTCAAGGGCTCCTACGGCGCCAAACCCCGCAGGGACATGCCGGTGCTGCTGGATCTGGTGGCCCGTGGACTGCTGCGGCCGCAGGACGCGATCAGCGAGCACTACCCGCTGGAGCGGGCGGCCGAGGCATTCGCCGCGCTGGACCGGGGGGAGATCCGCGGGAGGGCCGTGATCGACGTGGCGTAATGATTACTTCGGCGTCTCGGGAGCTTGGCGGGGTGGTCGAAGTGGCGGAACCTCTCGTACGGCTCTCGCTGCGGCGAAGCCCGAGATCGAGTAGTTACTGCGGGAGGGGTTCGCCATCGAGGTCTGCGACACCCGTGAGGAGAGCTTCAGCCCAGCGGGTGGCGCCAGCGGAGTCCGGGGTAGCGGGCGAACCCGCGATCGGCGGTGATCCATTCGCAGCCGTGCTCGATGGCGATGGCTGCGAGGTAAGCGTCCGGAACGAGGTTCCCCTTGGCCTCGGCCTTGCGACACAGCTCGGTGAAGATCTCCCAGTGGCGCGGGCCGGGTTCGGCGGGGACGAAAGCGGGCGCGGAACGGATGGTGGCAACCATGTCGAGCGCCGACTCGACCGACAGTGGACGATCGAAGATCTTCTTGTTCGTCACGATCCGCACGTACCCACTGAACACCAGCGAAGGTATCGCCAGCGGTACCGGGCCGTTCAGCGCCTCCTGCAGCCAACGATAGTACTCGGGTTGCTCGGCGAATGAGACGTTCTGCGAGTTGACCAGAACGTTCACGTCACAAGCGATCAATCCTGGTTCTCCATCATTTCGAGCAGCGCGGCGTTGTCGTTCAGGTCGACGCCGGGACGCACTCCGCCGAGATCATAGGTCGGCAGCGTGAATTCGGACCCGGTGTCACTGCTCATGCGGGCGTACTGTAGCTCGGCGAAACGAAGGTCCTGTTCGATCAGCGCGCTGACCGTGGTCTGCTGCTCGAGAGCACGCGACTTGAGCTCACCGAGCAGCTGTTCGTCTATCGTGATCGTCGTCCTCGTAGTGCTCATACATCCAAGCATAACCAGCATGCACACTGATGCGCATCGCTCGAACGAGCGAGATCCGAGGAAGGCCGTCGGACGAATCCCTGGGGCGGCACGACCGCGAGCGGCCTCACTCCGGCGGCGGGTAGCCGGGCGGGTGGCCGAGCTGGTCGGCCAACCGCCCCTCCCGCATCCGCTTGGCCACGTCGTGCCGCACGTACAGGATGTAGCCCCAGATGAGCGCGAAGACCACTCCCATGATCCCCACCGCCGGGTGCACGAAGTAGCAGCCGATCAGGCACAGCTGCAGCGCCAGCGCCACACCGAGCCCCCACCGGCGGCCCTGCACCCCGCTCGCCGCCAGCAGCAGCACGGTCAGCACCGCGACCACGACGAACCCGGCGCTGCTCACTCCCGCCCCGAGCTGCCAGACCACCGGCAGCGCCAGGCCGAACACGATGAACTCCAGCACCAGCGTGCCCGCCATGATGCCGCGCAGCCCCTTCCAGGGATCGCGCACCTCGGGCGGCGCCTCGGGAAGTCCCGAGGAACGCCGCCCGGATTCCTCGCCGGGGGAATCACGCTGGTCGCTCACGTGGGCTCCTTGCCGAACAGGGCGCGGGCCTCGCCCGCGGTGACCACCGAACCGGTGATCACGATTCCCGCCCCCGAGATGGACTCGCTCGGATCGGTGGTGTGCTCGGCGAGGCTGATCGCCGAGGCGACCGCGTCGTCCAGCCTCGGCTCGGTGTGCACCCGATCCCTGCCGAACAGTTCCTCGGCCAGCACCGCCAGATCGTCCGGGTCCATGGACCGAGGCGCGGAGTTGCGGGTGACGACGAGTTCCTCGAACACCGGTTCCAGTTCCGCCAGGATACCCCTGGCGTCCTTGTCGGCCATGACACCGACCACGCCGATCAGCCGCCGGAACGAGAACTCGGAACTGACGGCGTCGGCCAGCGCACGCGCGCCGTGGGGATTGTGCGCGGCGTCGACCAGCACGCTGGGGGCGGAGCGCACCCGCTCCAGCCTGCCGGGAGTGATCACCTCGGCGAAGGCGTCCCTGACCTGCTCGATGTCGAGCTGGCGCTCCGAACCGGCGCCGAAGAACGCCTCCACGGCGGCCAGCGCCAGCGCCGCGTTGTGCGCCTGGTGCTCACCGTGCACGGGCAGGAAAACGTCCTCGTAGACGCCGCCCAGCCCCTGCAGCCGCAGCATCTGGCCGCCGACGGCCACGGAGCGCTCCAGCACGCCGAACTCGTGGCCCGCGCGGGCCACGGTGGCGTCGACCTCGGCCACCCGTCGCAGGATCGGCTCCTGCGCCTCGGGGGTCTGCGAGGCCAGCACCACCACCGAACCCTCCTTGATGATTCCCGCCTTCTCCTCGGCGATGTCCGCCACGTCGTTGCCGAGGTACTCGGCGTGGTCCAGCGAGATCGGGCACAGCACCGCGACCTGGGCGTCGGCGACGTTGGTGGCGTCCCAGCCGCCTCCCATGCCGACCTCCAGCACGGCCGTCTCCACCGGGGCCTCGGCGAAGGCGGCGAAGGCCATGCCGGTCAGCACCTCGAACTTGCTCATCGGGACCTCGCTGTTGGAGTCCACGATGGACACGTACGGCGCGATGTCGCGGTAGGCCTCGACGTAGCCGGCCGGGCTGATCGGGGCGCCGTCGATGCTGATGCGCTCGGTGACCAGCTGCAGGTGCGGGCTGCTGTAGCGCCCGACCCGCAGGCCGATGCGGCTCAGCAGCGCGTCGACCATGCGGGCGGTGGAGGATTTGCCGTTGGTCCCCCCTACGTGTACGACCGGGTAGCCACGCTGCGGCTCGGCGAGCAGATCGGTCAGCGCCCTGATCCGGTCCAGCGTGGGCTCGATCTTGGTTTCGGGCCAGCGCTCGTTGAGCTCGGACTCGACGACCCGCAGTTCCTGCAGGTTGCCGGGCTCGGAGTCGGCCACCAATTCACTCTCCTCCCAGGTGCGGCCGTCCCGCTCGACGGCCGCACCGGACACGGTCACGCCCCCGGAAGCGATTCCAGCCGGGTGTTGATTCGTTCGATCTCGGCGAGCGCGTTGGCGCGCCGCGTACGGATCTTCTCCACGACCTCGTCGGGTGCCTTCTCGGTGAACGAGGGATTGTTCAGTTTCTGCTCGGTACCGGCGAGTTCCTTCTCGGCGGCCTCGAGGTCCTTGTTCAGGCGCTTGCGCTCCGCCGCGACGTCCACCGCCCCCGACAGGTCCAGCCGCACGGCCACGTCGCCGCCGGCCAGGCCGACCTTCAGCTCCGAGGACGCGTTGAAGTTCTCCCCCGGTTCGGTGAGCTTGACCAGCGCACGGATCGCCGCCTCGTGCTCGGCGATGCCGACTTCGGACAGCCCCTCCAGTTCGGCCGCGACCTTCTGATTGGGTTTGACCCCCTGATCAGCCCGGAACCTGCGTATCTCGGTGACCAGCGAGCGAACCGCGTCGATCCGCTCGGCCGCCGCGGTGTCGGCCGGGTGCCGTGTCGGGGTGGGCCAGTCGGCGATGACGACCGACTCCCGACCGGTCAGCGCCGTCCACAGCGCCTCGGTCACGAACGGGATCGTGGGGTGCAGCAGCCGCAGCAGGACGTCGAGCACGTGGCCGAGCACCTCTCGGGTGGCCTCGGCGCGCCGCCCGCCCTCGTCCAGCTGGACCTTGGAAAGCTCCACGTACCAGTCGCAGAACTCGTCCCAGGTGAAGTGGTAGAGCGCCTCGACCGACTTGGCGAACTGGAAGTCCTCCAGCAGCTCGTCCACCTCGGTGACCAACGCGTCCGCCCGGTCCAGGATCCAGCGATCGGCGTCGGTGAGCTCGGCGCGGTCCGGCAGCCGCTCGGGGACGTGGGCGTCCTTGCCGAGGGCGAACTTGGTGGCGTTGAACAGCTTGGTAACGAAGCTGCGCGCCCCGGCGACCCACTCGTCGCTCATCGGGGCGTCGGCGCCGGGGTTGGCTCCCCTGGCGAGCGTGAACCGCACGGCGTCGGTGCCGTAGGTCTCGATCCACTGCAACGGGTCCACGGTGTTGCCGGAGGACTTCGACATCTTCTTGCCGTGCTTGTCCCGCACGATGCCGTGCAGCGCGATCCTGCGGAACGGCACGGCCTGCTCCGGCTCGCGGTCGGACATGCCGTAGAGCCCCAGCATCATCATCCGCGCCACCCAGAAGAACAGGATGTCGTAGCCGGTGACCAGCACGCTGGTGGGGTAGAACTTGCGCAGGTCGGCGGTGTCGTCCGGCCACCCCAGGGTGGAGAACGGCCACAGCCCGGAGGAGAACCAGGTGTCGAGCACGTCCTCGTCCTGGTGCCACCCCTCGCCGGTGGGCGGCTGCTCGTCCGGGCCGACGCAGACGACCTCGCCTCCCGGCCCGTACCAGATGGGGATGCGGTGGCCCCACCACATCTGCCTGGAGATGGCCCAGTCGTGCAGGTTGTCGATCCAGTCGAAGTAGCGCTTGGCCAGTTCGGGCGGGTGCACCTCGACCCGGCCGTCGCGCACCGCGTCCCCGGCGGCCTTCGCCAGCGGGCCGACCTTGACGAACCACTGCATGGAGAGCCGCGGCTCGATGGGCTCCTTGGAGCGCGAGCTGTGGCCCACGCTGTGGGTGTAGGGGCGCTTCTCCGCGACGATGCGGTCCTGCTCGCGCAGGGCCTCCCGCACGGCGACGCGGGCCTCGAACCGGTCCATGCCGTCGAACCGGGTGCCGGTTCCGGCGATGCGCCCGCGTTCGTCCATGATCGTCGGCATGGGCAGGTCGTGCCTGCGGCCGATCTCGAAGTCGTTGGGGTCGTGCGCCGGGGTCACCTTGACGGCGCCGCTGCCGAACTCCGGATCGACGTGCTCGTCGGCCACGATCGGGATCCCGCGTCCGGTCAGCGGGAGCTCGATCTCGGTACCGATCAGGTGGCGGTAGCGCTCGTCGTCGGGATGCACCGCGACCGCCGTGTCACCGAGCATGGTCTCCACCCGGGTGGTGGCCACCTCGAGCGCCGAGTCCCCGTCGCCGTAGCGCATGGTGACGAGCTCGCCCTCGACCTCGCGGTGTTCGACCTCGATGTCGGAGATGGCGGTACGCATCTCCGGCGACCAGTTGACCAGCTGTTCGGCGCGGTAGATCAGCCCGTCGTCGTAGAGCCGCTTGAACATCGTGTCGACGGCGCGGGAGAGTCCGGAGTCCATGGTGAACCGCTCGCGGGTCCAGTCCACCCCGTCACCGAGGTGACGCATCTGGGACAGGATCGAACCGCCGTGCTGTTCCTTCCACTGCCAGACCCGTTCCAGGAAGCCCTCCCGGCCGAGCTCGCGGTGGTCGATGCCCTCCTGCTGCAGCTGTCGTTCGACCAGCGCCTGCACCGCGATGCTGGCGTGGTCCATGCCGGGCAGCCAGAGAGCCTCGTAGCCCTGCATCCTGCGGCGTCGCGTGAGCAGATCCATCAGGGTGTGCTCGAACGCGTGACCGATGTGCAGGCTGCCGGTGACGTTCGGCGGGGGGATGACGATCGAGAACGGCGGGCGGTCGCTGTCCGCGTCAGCGGTGAAGTATCCGGCGTCTACCCAGCGCTGATACAGCTCGGCCTCTACGTCGGCCGGGTTCCAGGTCGACGGAAGTTCACGGGGCTGTGCTGGGCTGGTCTGTGTCACACCGGGATTCTACGAACCCCGTCGGGCATCCTTGTACGGTGCTAGGCTTCAACGGCGGAACCGAGCGTGGGAAGGCGGCCTGCGAACCATGGACGAAGCCGGTCTCGACCCGGTCCGGGAGGGTCACCACAGACTGCTTGACCTGGTCAGCGAGCTGGAGACCAGCGATCTCCGCGAACCCTCCGGGTTGCCCGGGTGGTCGCGCGCCCACGTGGTGGCGCACCTCGCCCACAACGCGATCGCACTGGCGAACATGACCAGCGCCGCCGGGCGCGGCGAGCTGGTCGACCCGTATCCGGACGGTGACCGCGACGAGGCGATCGAGCGCGACGCCGCGCAGGACGCGATCGGGCTGGTGCAGCAGACCGCAACCGCCCACGCGCAGCTGGAGATCGTCTGGGACTCGGTGTCCGAGCAGGACTGGCAGCGGCCGGTGCGGCTCCGCGACGGCACGGTGGCGGGCCTGGTGTCGTGCCGGTGGCGCGAACTGGAGATCCACATCGTGGACCTGGACCTGGGGCACACCGAGCTGGAGTGGTCGCCGGAGTTCTGCGAGCACACCATCGACTTCCTGCTGCCCCGACTGGAGGGCAGCGGGGTCGTGCTCGCTCCCAGCGACCTGGAGCGCACCTGGGAGATCGGCGACTCCCCGACACGGAAGATCGAGGGATCCGGCGCCTCACTGGCGTGCTGGCTGGCGGGCCGGACCCCGCAGCGGCTCCCGAGCGGCGACGGACCGCTGCCCGAGCTGGGTCCCTGGCCATGACCGCTCCCCTGGCCGTGAGCCGCGCGGCGATTTCGCGGGAAATTTACGCCCGGCCGCAAGCGCGACTCCCCGCCGCTCCGGACTCTCGCCGCTCGATCGTGGCCACAACTTGCCGCGAGTTCAGAATTAATTCATAATTCGAATGTGACTACCGAAGTTCAGTGGAGCGAACTGCAACGCGATCCGCGTTCCGTGGCGGAACGTGCCGAGCAGGGGGCAGTTCGAGTCCGTAGAAGAGGCCGGGCACCGTTACTGCTGTTGCAGGAGGAGGACGTGGCGGTGGCAACCGAGGGCGCGGCCACCGCGGCGCGGGCGATGCGCAGCATGCTGCACCACCTGGACTCCGCCGGGATCGCCGAGATGCTCGCCGAGACCTTTCCGTGGACCGATGTACTGCCGGAAGAGGATCGCCACCGGTTCGCCACCGAGTTCACCAGGGCGTTCGAGACGGCTGCCGAACTCGAACGCTGGAACGTGCTCGCTCAGACCATCCGCGAGTGGCGCGCCACGGCGGCCGTGCACGCCGATCCCGAGCTGCACCGCGCTCTTTCCGATCCGCTGGAGGAGGACCACGGTGCCGTTCCGCCTCCCGAGACCGAGCATTGATGCCCGCCAAACGAAACGACCGAGTCGCACCACCTGGCAGGCCAGGAGGTTGGGAACCTCGATTCGCTACCACCGACGCCGCGAAGGGTTGGGAAGAGCTGTGTCGCCAGGCCCGATCCAACACCTGGGAAGCCTGGATAGTTCTGACCGAACTCCCGACCGAACCGGAGAACCCGGCACGCCAGCACAGACTGCGGGGGGCGCTGGGACACCGCAAGATCGGACAACGAGAGCTGGCGCAGTGGCAGTACGAAGTCACCGCGAGCGGCAGAATCTGGTACTGCCTCGATCCGGAGAGCCGGATCGTATGGGTCGTCCACGCGGGAACCGGGCATCCGAGCATCACCGACTGAACTCTTCCGGGCAGTCGAACAGCGGCTTTTCGTCCGACCACGCGGCGATTTCGCGAGAAATTTACGTCCCTTCGGCCGCAGAGCTGCCGTCAACGATGCGAGAGCAGCTATGCCTAGGTCGTGTTCGCGTTGTTTCTGGTCAGGGACAGCCGAAGTCCGTCGTTCAGGCGTGAGAGCCGGGTCAGTCGGTAACCGTCGGGCAGGTTCGGAAGGTGCGCCGTCTCGTGCGGCCTGTGGGCCTCGACGTGGTCGATCAGACCGGCATCGAGATACGGCCGGACTGCCGCGCTGTCCGCAACCAGGCCGACAGCTCGGGCGCCTTCGTGATGGAGCGCGGCAAGGGCCTGATGCGGATCAGTCGGCAGCGTGGACAGCGACCTGGGGGCGAGCCATTCGGTAGCGGCCGTGGTCGTGTCGTCGTGGACGAGCGTGTCGATCTCGCCCGGCAGGACCGCGGCATCTCCTGTCAGACTTCCCTCCCGAGTGAGGCAACAGCCCCAGGTGAGCACCGGGCGCTGCCGCTCCAGCGCGGCCAACCACGGGCCGAGCACCAAGTGGGCTTCCTCGACGAGCAAGCCCTCAACCACGTCGATCCCGGCCTCGCGTAGCAGGGCGGACCCGCCGCGTCCTCGGGAGGTCGGGTCCAGGACAGCGATGACCACACGGGCGATGCCCGCCTCGATCAGCGCCCGATGACAGGGCGGGGTACGCCCGTGGTGGCAGCACGGTTCCAGCGTGACCACGGCGGTCCCACCATCGGCGGCGCTTCCCGCCTGCGCGAGGGCGTGGGCCTCGGCGTGCGACTCGCCTTTCCGACGATGCCACCCCTGCCCGACCAACCGCCCGTCACCGTCGAGCACCACGCACCCCACCGGAGGATTCGGACTGGTCGTGCCGCATCCCCACGCCGACAGCGCGATCGCGTGACGCATCGCGCGAGTCTCGACCTCAGCCGTGGTGATCCTCATGAAGCTGGTCTAGCAGATCAGTGGAGTGTTACTGGGAAATGCTGCCAGTTCATCGCCTCCAGTTGGGCGATCATGGGCAGCTCGACGGCTTCTTCCTCACTGGGCAACCCCACGATCACTGATTCACTCCACGATCGGATTCGACTTCGCGAGTGATCCTAACTCGCAACCACGACACGATGGGGTGAGACGGTGACGAAGAGTCACCCCCGATGGATCACAGGTCGCCTCGTCAGTACCGTTCCTCGTCACGCATCATTCGGACGAGTTGCCCACTGTCGTGGTCCTGCCGTGTCCGGCCACACGGTGGCGGGATCGGCCCTTCGACAGTGGACACCTCGAACTCCTCGCCTCTTCCGGGCTCCGGCAGCGACTCCGGAAAGGCGATACGTCTACGCTTCGCCACGGACACTCGCCAGGAAGGACCGCCAGTGAGCGGCAGGGACCGCGAGCACACCCGCTTCGGGCGACTTCGAATCCCGCACAGCGGTAAAACCTGCGCCAAAAGCAACTTCGACGCAGTTGCCGCCGCCAGGTCCACCGCTACCGGAGCGGCTGCTCTTGCGCCATGACAGACCGGTTGAACCCTGCACTTCGAGCATCCTCGGCTCCCTCAGCTGCCGTACTCGTAACGATCACTGTGCAATCCGCTCAAGAAAGATCGCCATTGAGCGGCGGACACCGCGAGTACTACCGCATCGGACGACTTCGAGTCCCGCACTGCGGCGAAACCTTCGCCAAAGGCAACCTCGACACAGGTGGTACCACCGTTGCTCCCACCGGTGGAGTAACTGCTCTTACGCCAAACAAGACCAGCCGAGTTCCGCGTTCTAAGCACCACCACTCCTCAGCTACCGCTTCCGTAGTGACCACTGTGCACCTTGTCCAAGAAGGATCGCCACTGCACAGCCGGAACCGCGAGCACGCCCGCATCGGGTGATTTGGAGTCCCGCACAGCGGTGAAATCTTTGCCGAAGGCGACCTCGACGCAGTTGCCGCCGCCGGTGCCTCCGCCCCCGGAACGGCTGCTCTTTCGCCATGCTGTCAACAAGGAGTTCTCGATGTCGCTCACTGGTGTGTCTCCTTCGAGTGCGGACTACAGCGAAGTATCGCCTGCTCAATCCTCTTACGTGAATCGTCCGCGGAAAGTGCCTGTTCGGTAAGGGTACCGAAGCGCAAGGTGTAAGATCTCACGTCATCACGATCCTCTATGTAGACAGCACGTCCAGGGCCTTCCGAGTAACCGATATCCGGCATCGGTGCTGGTGGCGTGAGCACCGAGAAAGGCCCTTCCAAAGCGGGACTCGCCCCGGAACTCTTCGGTAGTACCTGCAAGGTGACGTTCGTCCGCTCGGCTACCTCGTTGAGATGGACAAGTTGAGCACGCATAACGGCGAGCGGGCCTACGGGCCTGTCGAGCAGAGCTTCATCGATGATCGTGTGCAACTGCGGCGGATGGGCACGCTCCAACACACGCTGACGTGCTACGCGGGCAGTCACCCGGCGCTCTACTTCATCTTCGGTGAGGCCAGGATTGACGCTGCTAATGATGGCTCGTGCGTACTCGGGAGTCTGTAGCAAGCCGGGGACCAGCAGGGTTTCGAACTGTCGTAGGGCGACGAGTTCACCTTCCATGTTGAAGAAGGTCTGAAAGTCCTCCGGAAGGTTCTTACGAATGTCAACAGACCATCCTCGTGTACGCGCCGTAGTAGCGAGCTCAAGCAACCAGTCACGAACCGAACTGTCAGCCACCCCGTAGAGATCCAGCAGCTGTTCCACCTCACGAGCTTTGATCCCTTGCGCACTGTTTTCGATACGGGACAGCTTCGGTCGTGACCACTTACCCGGCATCTTCCGCAGTTCGGCGATCACCTGATCGTGGGTGAAGCCTGCCTCCTCACGAGCTCTGCGCAGTGTCTCGGCGAGTTGCCATCGTCGAACCATCGAGCCCGTTGCCTGAGCCTCATGTGTCATCGCAGCCTCACGTTTCAACCGCCTTCGTCCGTTCGAGTGTTCATGTGGACGTTCACTTTTAAAAACGGACGTCCACATGCACGCTAACTGTTGCACGCAGTGTTAGTACAGATACAGAGCGGGAGATTGCGATGCTATCCGGATCCGATGAGAGCACGAGGCACTCCTCGCAAGAGGTCACGGCAGAAACGGACAAAACCACATTGCTGGCGGAATCCATAGACCTCGAATGCTGCCCGAAGGTGTTCGCCCTACTGGAGAGAACTGACCCCGACTCTGGCGAGCTGGAGCTGTACGCCTGGGGTGTGGAAGTGGGTGGGAGCGCCAACGTGTTCCGGGCCGACGGCCACGTGCTTGCTCACTGCGGCTCGGCCGAAGGGGCGCGACGCATGTTCGGCATCATCCGCGACGTCGTACTGGTCTGGCCCGAGAAAACCAACCTGACCGAGTGAAAATCGGCGGGAGCGCCTTACGCACCGAGAGTCCGACCCCTACGAAGAAACCGGACCACCCGGCGGCGCTGAAACAGCGGAGACCGCCGGGTTGGTTCACCGGTAACCAGCCCCGGATTCGGCACGCGAAGCAGAACGAGCGGAACCGACGGTAATCTAGGGACATCGAGGCGACATGATCAGCGCATTCATCGAACGTGTTCCCACCCGACTCGTTGCCGATACGTCCGACGAACTCGAACGCGTAATCGAAAAACTGCTGTCGGGTCCAGACGACTGTCCGGCGCGCTCAACTACATCCGGACCGACGGAACGACGATCGAGTCCTGGGAAGCCTCCGGTTCCGAGCACAGCCCGGGGCTGCTGTACTCGACCCACAGCGGCAGCCGGTTCAACACCGACGCCGCTCTCCCGGTGGACACCATCGCACGAGCAGTCCGCGAATTCGCGGAAAGCGGCACAAGGCCAACATGCGTGACCTGGCGTCAGGGAACACTCGTCTGAAACGCGAGCCGAGAAAGACGAGTCGTTCCCGGAACGACTACCGGTCGTCGGTCCCACACCTCAACAGACAGATCGATGTCATCGGGTAGCCGCCGAGCCTACCCGGCAACAAGCCCGATGAGTGCCCTCACAAAATCCCCTGGCCAAGCACTTCCGAAGTCTTGCGCTCATCCCAGGATCGACCCCAGTAACGGATCCGGTCGGCAACGGCGTCCAGTAAGACTGCGTAGCGGACGCTTTCCGAGCACGCCGTGATCCGCGAACAGCCCCCTTCAGGAACAGTCGGCTGCGTCGATCTCCACGACGAGGGCGGTGTCGACCTCGCGGACGTCGTACTCGGGCTGGGTGGGCGCGCCGTGGCAGCTGGTGACACCGATCGCGGCTTCCTGCACCTTCTCGAAACCGCCCAGGTAACGCACCTCGGCCACAGTGGGCAGCTCGGGCTCGATCGCCTCGCGCAGCTCACCACCCGCGGTGGCGTGCGTGAACGTCACCCCGAGGAAGTTCTGCCCGGACATCTCCACCGGTTCGCCCGAGCCGGGAGCCTTCGGATAACCGTCGAGGTACTTCACCCGGTAACTCGGCAACTCGCTGCTGCCACCGACACCGCCGAAGCGGAAGACGACCCGCGCGGAAGCACCCTCTCCCTCCTGGACCTCCACACCGGTCAGCTCGGCGAAATCCCCACCGGCTCCGGAATTCGGCCCGTCACCCGAACCGCTCGAACCACCGGAGTCCGCGGCCGTGGAACGGCCGTCGGAAAAGCTGTCGACGACATCGGTGGCGGTACTTTCCGCGCTGTCACCGTCCGAGCTCACGCTGCCTGCCTCGGTGGAGCCGCTGGTCTCGGCATCCGTGACTCCTGAAGAGGACGCCGAGTCCGAGGCGCATCCGGCCAGCGGCAGCACCAGTGCCGCCGCCGCGCCCGTCAGCAGCATCCGTGCACCACGACGTCGCATCTCCCTCACCCTTCCAAGTGATCTCACCGCGTCGCTCTGACATTCCGTGGGACGCCCGATCGTTCCGACAGGTTGCGAGCGAGCCGGGAGAACTACGCCTCGACACCGAGGACTATCGGTTACGACTCGCCCCGCCCCGAACGCGTCGAATAGGCCGAACGGCGGAGCCGCTCCGACACCCCGCTCGCTAGAGTTCGAGTCCGCTCGACTGATCGTCAGTACCGAGCGGAATCTCGACTTCACTGGGAGAACCGATGAGACGAATCCTGTCGCTCGCGATCATGCTGCCGCTGTTGATTCTCGCACCCGCCACCGCCACCGCCGCCGCGCAAAGCTCCGAGGAGTCCCGGCAGAGCGCTGCTCGGATGACAGCCGTCGCGCAGTGCCCGCCCACCTTTTCACGTGGCGACAACGCCGAGATGATCGTCGCGTTGCAGCGCGCTTTGAACGACTACTCCTACGAGGTCAAGGGGCCGGACCTGTTCGTGGACGGTGCCTACGGCCCCAAGACCGAGGCAGCGGTAATCAACTTCCAGAGCTGGTACGGCCTGCAGGTCGACGGGATCACCGGCCCCGAGACCTGGGGACAGCTCGGTTTCTGCACCTGGTGATCAGTGCGCCGGGAGCGTTCCGCACGAACGCTCCCGGCGAGCTCCCCGCAGCGTCCGCCCGGCCTGCCTCGGACACGCCGGGGGAACGATGCGGGAATCGTCACGAAAACCGCGAGCACGGTTCCGGACCCCAACGGCACTGAAACCCACGTCGGGAGAAATCAGCACCCCGGTTTTAGGCCGAACGGCGGAGCCGCTCCGACACCCCGCTCGCTAGAGTTCTGGTCCGCTCGACTGATCGTCAGTACCGAGCGGAATCTCGACTTCACTGGGAGAACCGATGAGACGAATCCTGTCGCTCGCGATCATGCTGCCGCTATTACTCCTCGCCCCCGCCACCGCCACTGCGGCCACGTCCGCGCAGAGCTCCGAGACCGCCCAGCAGAGCACTGCTCGACTGGCAGTAGCGGCGCAGTGTCCAGACACCCTCTCGCGCGGTGACTACGGCGAGATGGTCGTGGCGCTGCAGAGCACGCTGAACAACTATCCGTACGAGGTCACCGGCCCGGACCTGGTCCCGGACGGTATCTACGGTCCGAAGACCGAAGCGGCGGTGATCAACTTCCAGAGCTGGTACGGACTGCAGGTCGACGGGATCACCGGCCCCGAGACCTGGGGACAACTCGGCTCCTGCTGGTGATCAGTGCGCCGGGAGCGTTCCGCACGAACGCTCCCGGTGAACTCCCCCGCAGCGTCCGCCCGGCCTGCCTCGGACACGCCGCGTGAACGACGTGGGAGTTATGCTGTGCCTCCACGACGCCGGTGACGACTCGGAGAGCTGGCTGGGAGGCCCACCCGCATGGGACGGATCACGGTACGCAGGCCGGTGCGGCGCATCGGCCCGAACGGCGAGACCACCCGCCCCGACACGTTGGCCGCCGAGGAGCCGCTGGAGATCCGGCTGGACGGCAAACCACTGACCGTGACCATGCGCACCCCCGGTCACGACGTGGAACTCACCCACGGTTTCCTGCTGACCGAGAGCGTCATCACCGCGCGGGACGACGTCACGGCGGCGCGCTACTGCGACAGCCCCGGTCCCGACGGTCGCAACACCTACAACGTGCTCGACGTCCAGCTGGCTCCCCACGTCCCCCGGCCGGACAACTCGGTGGAGCGCAACTTCTACACCACCTCGTCCTGCGGAGTCTGCGGCAAGGCCGCACTCGACGCGGTGCGGCTCCGCAGCGCGCACCCGCCGGAATCCGACGACTCCCGCGTCAGCACGGAAACGCTGGTCGAGCTGCCGGAGAAACTGCGGGCGGCGCAACGCGTGTTCGACACCACCGGTGGGCTGCACGGCTCGGGACTGTTCGACACGGGGGGCGAACTGTTGGCGGCCCGGGAGGACGTGGGCAGGCACAACGCGGTGGACAAGGTACTCGGCCGGGCACTGCTGGACGGCCGCACACCACTGCGGGGGCACGTGCTGATGCTGTCGGGCCGCGCTTCGTTCGAACTGGTGCAGAAGGCCGCGATGGCGGGCATTCCGACGATCGCGGCCGTTTCCGCACCCTCGTCGCTGGCAGCCGAGCTGGCCGAGGAACAGGGCATCACCCTGATCGGTTTCCTGCGCGGCTCCTCGATGAACGTCTACACCCGACCGGACAGGCTGTCGGGAACCGGATCACCCGAAGAGTGAGCCCGACAGCTCCGAGAGCGGGACCACTCACACCAGGCGGAACGTGCTCGGGGCCGCTCCTCCGGTCTGGGGTGGCGTCTCGAACCTGTCCGCCACCGGCGTCGTGCCGTGCGAGACCCAGCGCAGCACCGCCGGCCAGGGGCCGTAGCCCGCGTCGGTGTTGAGGTGTTCGCCGTCCGGGATCACGTCCAGCGCTACCCGCATGGTCTCGGCCAGGTAATGCCCGTCCTGCACGGACAGGTAGGGATCGCCGGAACCGACCACCAGCCGCGTGGTGCCCGCCGCCCTGCGCAAGGCGTGCGCGTCGACCGGATAGGGGGCGATGCCGTGGACATCGGGATGGCGCCAGTCCGGTCCGGGCGGTGCGACCAGCAGCACCCGGTCGGCGCGGCGCGCGGTGCCGTGGATGCTCGCGGCGTGGTGCAGCCACAGCGCCGCCCCACAGGAATGCGCGGCCACCACCAGCTCGGACTCCGCGGGAACGTCCTCCAGCCGCGAACGGAGCACGGCCAACCATTCCTGCAGCACCGGTTGGTCCTGTTTGGGCAACCGCGGCATCTCGCAGGTCACGCCCAGTTCGCCCAGCCGTCCACTGAGCCACTGCTGCCAGTGCCACGGCCCCGAACCGCCGAACCCGTGCACCAGCAGGACATGCATCTCACTCACCGTGTTCCCCTCCCGACATCGGCAATCACGATGGTCGGCACCATGATTGCCCATCGGGGGACATTACGCGCGCGGTACACGCGGAGGGGAACACCATCCGGCTAACCGGGACTTTCTTCAGCTCGGTTGCCGTAGCTGCGCGGGTGGCGGAACCTCTGGCACGGCTCTCGCTACGGGTGCCCCGACATCGAGTAGTCACTACACAACGTCGGGACCGTCCTCGCGAGAGCCGCACCGGAGACCCCGCGGCGGTGCCGACTGCGAGGGTGGTCGGAGCTCGGCATCGCGGCGAGCGGCCCGGCCTCGCGATGCATCCGACTCACGCACCGGAGTCCCATGCGCTGCTTAACCGCATGCTCCCGACTCGACAGGCGGCCCGACAATTTCGCGAGAAATTGACGCCACGCCCGGGGCGAGAACTCAGGCGGACTTCTCGCGGCGCTCGTGGCGGTTGCTCTCGCGGGCGACGATCGTGGGATTGACGTTCTCGTCGACCGTCTTCTCGGTGATGACGACCTTGGCCACGTCGGACCGGCTGGGAATGTCGTACATCACCGGCAGCAGCACCTCTTCCAGGATCGCCCGCAGTCCACGGGCGCCGGTGCCGCGCACGATCGCCAGGTCCGCGATGGACTCCAACGCGGCCTGGGTGAACTCCAGCTCCACACCGTCCAGGTCGAACAGCCGGGTGTACTGCTTGATCAGCGCGTTGCGCGGTTCGGTCAGGATCTTGACCAGCGCGTCCTTGTCCAGGTTCGAAACGCTGGCGACGGTGGGGAGCCTGCCGATGAACTCCGGAATGAGACCGTACTTGATCAGGTCCTCCGGCAGCACCTCGCCGAAGTGGTCCGCCGATTCGATCTCGGCCTTGGAACGCAGGTCCGCGCCGAAGCCCACGCTGTGCTTGCCGACCCGGTCCTCGACGATGTCCTCCAGACCACCGAACGCACCGGCGACGATGAACAGCACGTTCGTGGTGTCGATCTGGATGAACTCCTGGTGCGGATGCTTGCGGCCACCCTGCGGCGGGACGCTGGCCGTGGTCCCCTCCAGGATCTTGAGCAGCGCCTGCTGCACGCCCTCGCCGGAGACGTCCCTGGTGATCGAGGGGTTCTCGCTCTTGCGGGCGATCTTGTCGACCTCGTCGATGTAGACGATGCCCTTCTCGGCCTGCTTGACGTCGTAGTCGGCGGCCTGGATCAGCTTGAGCAGGATGTTCTCGACGTCCTCACCCACGTAGCCCGCCTCGGTCAGGGCGGTTGCGTCGGCGATGGCGAAGGGCACGTTGAGCATCTTGGCCAACGTCTGCGCCAGGTAGGTCTTGCCGCAGCCGGTGGGGCCGAGCATGAGGATGTTGGACTTGGCGAGTTCGACTTTCTCGTCCTTGCCCTCCCGGGATCCCTGCTGCTCACCGGCCTGGATGCGCTTGTAGTGGTTGTAGACGGCCACCGAGAGGTTGCGCTTGGCGCTGGACTGGCCGATCACGTACTGGTCGAGGAAGTCGTGGATCTCACCCGGCTTGGGGAGCTCGTCGAGCTTGACCTCGCCCGATTCGGCGAGCTCCTCCTCGATGATCTCGTTGCAGAGGTCGATGCACTCGTCACAGATGTACACGCCGGGGCCGGCGATGAGTTTTTTCACCTGCTTCTGGCTCTTCCCGCAGAAGGAGCACTTCAGCAGGTCGCCGCCGTCACCGATACGTGCCATGCCGCTGACCTCGTCCCCTCCGGCACGCAGCCGCGTGCGCGCCTAACCTGTTTTCACCGTCGGTTCCGCATTCGACGGTACCCGCCATTTCGACCCCGCGGGGTGGATCACGGTCCCGAATTCGTTCGTCCGTCCGAGATCGTTCCCCGTCCGGGAGGGGCACGGGGCACCGCCTGATCAACACCTTGCCTCGCCGGACCGAGCACGTCGAAAACATCGACACGCTCGGCGTGTCGGCGACTTCACACCTGGTTGACCACTCGGTCCGCCGACCGGCGCGACTCGACCTCCCGCGGAGCGCATCGGGCCGGGCCGGAACCACATCCGCCGTCCCGTGGCCCACACCGGCCCACTCGAGCGCCGAGAACACCCCGGTCGACACGGACCGACACACCAACCCGAGAAACGGGCCGGCCTCGCTCTCAGGACTTCTTCGCCGAGAGCTTGCGGTACGGCATGACCTCGTCGATCAGGCCGTACTCCTTGGCCTGGTCGGCGGTCAGGATCAGATCCCGCTCGACGTCCTTGTGGATCTGCTCCTGCGAGCGCCCGGTGTGCACCGACAGCGTGGCCTCCATCTGGTTCCGCATGCGCTGCACCTCGTTGGACTGGATCTCCAGGTCGGAGACCTGCCCGTAGATCCCCTCGGTGGCGGGCTGGTGGATCAGCGCACGCGCGTTCGGCAGCGCCATCCGCTTACCGGGAGTACCGGCGGCGAGCAGCACGGCCGCGGCCGAGGCGGCCTGGCCGAGGCAGGCCGTGCGGATGTCGGGCCGCACGTACTGCATCGTGTCGTAGATCGCCATCAGCGCGGTGAACGACCCGCCCGGCGAGTTGATGTAGAGCTGGATCTCGCGGTCGGGATCATCGGACTCCAGGTACAGCAGCTGGGCCATGATGTCGTTGGCCGAGACGTCGTCGACCTGGACCCCGAGGAAAACGATCCGTTCCTCGAACAGCTTCTGGTAGGGGTTCGACTCCTTGACCCCGTAGGCCGTGCGCTCGACGAACGACGGCACCATGTACCGGGATTGGGGGAGCTGGAATGAGCTCACTGGGGTGACTCCTCGTGACTGTGATGCCGGCAGGGCTCGGTGGTTCGTAGGATCAGCTGCTCGGCAGGTTGGCACGGTTGGCGATGTGGTCCACGAAGCCGTACTCGAGCGCCTCGTCGGCGGTGAACCAGCGGTCACGGTCGGAATCCTCGGTGATCTTCTCGACCGTCTGGCCGGTCTGCTCGGCGATGAGCTGGGCCATCTCCCGCTTCTGCCTGGAGAACACATCGGCCTGGATCGCGATGTCCGAGGCCGTACCGCCCAGACCGGCCGAGGGCTGGTGCATCAGCACCCGCGCGTGCGGCAGGGCGAACCGCTTGCCCTTGGCGCCCGCGGAGAGCAGGAACTGCCCCATCGAAGCGGCGAAGCCCATCGCCACTGTCGCCACGTCCGGCTTGATGAGCTGCATCGTGTCGTAGATGGCCATTCCGGAGGGAACCGAGCCACCGGGCGAGTTGATGTAGAGGGCGATGTCGCGTTCCGGGTCCTCGGCCGCCAACAGCAGCATCTGCGAGCAGATCTGGTTGGCGATGGTGTCCTCCACCTGGGACCCGAGGACGATGATGCGTTCCCGCAGCAGCCGCTCGTAGACCGAGTCGTTGAGTGAAAGCCCGTTGCTACCGGTCCGCATCTGCGGTGACTGCGCGTCGAACGCCGGAACAGTCTGTTGCTGGGTCACGTCTCCCTGCCTTCTTCCACAATGGACCCGGTAAGCGCTTCGTCGAACCGGGCCCGCCTGAAGTATTGCCCGTTACCGGGGTGCCGGAGTCCGGGTGATCCGTTACAACCGACCCTAACGAACGTGGGCGGCACCAGCTTCCCGGTGCCGCCCACGTTCGCTGAGAGCTTGTTAACCGAGTCGGGATCGTCGTCGGATCCGACCGGCGCTCCACCACCTGTCGCTCACTGCGCGGTGGTGCGCTCCTCCTCGTCGGCTACCGCACCCTCGACCTGCTCCGGCTGCTCCTGGTCCTCGTCCTGGGTCCCCAGCAGCTCGTCCATGTCCAGCTGCTCGCCCGCCGAGTCGGTGACCGTCGCCTGCCGAACAACGGAGAACAGGGCCTTGCTGCGCCGGATGTCGGAGTAGATGCGGCCCAGCTGCCCGGACTGCTGGATCTGCTGGACGTACTGGTCCGGGCTGATGCCGGACTGCTGCGCCTGGTAGATGATGCGCTCGGTGAGCTCGTTGTCCGAGACCGAGAGCTCTTCGCTGTCGGCGATGGTGTCCAGCACCAGCTGGGTCTTGACCGCCTCCTCGGCTTCCTCGCGCGTCTCGGCGTCGAAGTCCTCGCGGGTCTTGCCCTGCTCCCGCAGCGACTCGGCGAAGCGCTCCTCGTCGTGGTCGTAGGGGTGGACCGCGTCGTGCTCGCGGATCTCGACCTCGGACTGCACGACGCTCTCCGGCAGCGGAACCTCGACCTTCTCCAGCAGGGACTCCAGGACCTTGTCCCGGGCCTGCATGCCCTGCTGCATCCGCTTGACCCGGCCGAGCCGCTCGCGCAGATCGGCGATCAGCTCGTCGATGGTGTCGAACTCGCTGGCCATCTGGGCGAACTCGTCGTCGGCCTCGGGGAGCTGGCGCTCCTTGACCGAGTTCAGCGTGACCTCGACCTCGGCCTCGCGGTTGGCGTACTCCCCCGCCACCAGCGTGGTGGTGAAGTGCTTGGTCTCGCCCTCGCTCGCGCCGATCAACGCCTCGTCGATGCCCTCGACGAGCTCATCCGAACCGATCTCGTAGGACAGGCCACTGGTCTGGGCGTCCTCGACCTGCTCACCGTCGACGGTGGCCGAGAGGTCGATGCTGACGTAGTCACCGTTGGCGGCGGGACGATCAACCCCGGTCAACGTCCCGAAACGGGCACGCAGCTCGTCCAGCTGTTCCTGGACGTCCTGCTCGGTGACCTCCTGGTCGTCCACGCTGACCTGGATGTCGTCGTAGGCGGGAACGGTCAGTTCCGGCCGTACGTCGACCTCGGCGGAGAACTCGATCTGCTCGCCGTCGGCGATGTTGGTGACCTCGATCTCCGGGCGACCCAGTGTCTGGACCTCGTTGCTGGTGACGGCCTCCGTGTACTTGGAGGGAACGGCCTCGTTGACGACCTCGTCGAGCACGGGTCCACGGCCGATCCGGCTCTCCAGCACCTTGGCCGGAACCTTGCCGGGACGGAAGCCGGGGATCCGGACCTGCTTGGCCAGTTCCTTGTACGCGCGGTCGAAGTTCGGCTTGAGCTCGTCGAACGGCACCTCGACGTTGAGCCGTACGCGCGTCGGGCTCAGGTGCTCGACGGTGCTCTTCACGTGGTCTCCTCGTGCGAACGTGCTTGAAAGACTCCCGGCCTCCTTGGGCTTCCCACGGCTGTCACCACGGGAAACACTTTCCGTGCCGGGCTGACCTCCGATTCTATGGCCTGAGCTCACGGGGGGCCGTTCCGGGTACCGACCCGCCCGAGCGGGCGAATTACGACACCCTCGTGCTTGAGTGGAAACGTGCAGGATCCACGGGAACAAGCCGGCGCGGCGCCGCGGACGTGCGCGGCGTGGTCCGAGACCCTCTCGGAGCCCCTGGCCGGCACCGCGGCGGTGGCGGCCAGCTGGTTGTGCCTGGAACAGCCGGGACCCTGGGGCGGGGACGCGCTGGTGCGGAGCCACCTGGATCCCGACATCGGAGCCCGACTGGCCGAGCGTGCCGCCGACACCGGGGTACGGGTCCAGCTCATCCGCAAACCGGGCAGACACCCGGACACCGGGGTGGACGCGCCGCGCACCGTTTACTTCGCCCACACCCGCCCCGGGGCGAGTTGGCTGCGCCGTACGGAACTGACCGACCCGGCGGAACTGCTCGACCTCGACTTCCGGGCCTTCGCCCGCGGCGAACACTGCGGCTGGGGAGTCCCGACCACCGAGCCGGTACTGCTGGTGTGCACCAACGGACGCCGTGATCAGTGCTGCGCGCTGCGCGGGATCTCCCTGCTGCGCGAGATGGGACCGCGACACGAGGGCAAGCTGTGGGAAACCACACACACCGGCGGTCACCGGTTCGCGCCCACAGGGGTGGTGCTGCCCTCGGGCTACAACTACGGGCGCCTCACGCCGCACGGCGTGGACGCGGTGCTCTCCGCCGCCACGGCCGGCAAGATGACAACGACACACTGCAGAGGGCGCTCCGCGTTCTCACAGCGCGCCCAGGTGGCCGAACTGGCGCTGCGCGAGAACCTGGGTGAACACGCCGGGGAAGCGCTGACCGTGGCTTCGGAAGCCGACGAGGAAGTGGTGCTGCGGCACCGCGACGGGCGCCGCTGGAGCATCCGACTGCGCGAGATCACGCTGTCACCGCCGCGCCCGAACAGCTGCGGCAAGTCTCCGGCGCAGGCAGGCACCTGGACCGCCGAGCGGATCCGCCTGCTGCCGGATCCGGAGTGAGCCGGGCTCGGAAACGACGGATTCCCGCCGCTCGGGACGAACCTCGGAGTTCGAGACGAACAGGGCCGGACATCCACCCGGATATCCGGCCCGAACGTCGGGGTGGCGGGATTTGAACCCACGGCCCCTCGCACCCAAAGCGAGTGCGCTACCAAGCTGCGCCACACCCCGATGACCCCACCGGAACGACTCCACCAGGAGAATTCCCACGAAAGGGGTCCTTCGCGTGCACTCTATCGCTGTTGGCTAGAATACGGCACACGTGGTCGTCGAGATCGGCGGGACCCCCGGGGATCACCCACGGGGATCGACTGTTGTAGTATCGGTGGCGCACTGCGGGTGTAGCTCAATGGTTAGAGCCCCAGCCTTCCAAGCTGGTTATGCGGGTTCGATTCCCGTCACCCGCTCGGTCTGTCGAATCGGTGGTCATCCGCGCCGCGGGTGACCACCGATTTTCATGGCAGGCGCGGGTTTTCACGGCAGGCTCGGGCATCCTCGGATCCGGTCGCGTCCCGGTACGACCGTCGAATCATCGTGCGGCTCCGTCATCCGAGGAGCACCGCGCCGGACACGACGCCGACCCAACGGCGGCCCCCGAGGAATCGGGTTGGCCCGCGGCGCGCGGTGCGCGCATCCTGAACGTTCGCTCACGCACCCCGGTCGACGCGTCCCAGCGTTCCGCGCCGGGATGCCGCGCGTTCCACTCGACACTTACGGAGGCGATGCGCCGTTGCGACGGCTCGAGTACAAGTGGCTCGTCGGGATAACTTTCGTACTGGCACTGGTCATGCAGATCCTGGACATGACCATCCTCAACGTCGCGCTGGCGACACTGGGAAAACGGTTCGACGTCGACGCCGGAACCCTGCAGTGGGTACTGACGGCCTACATGATCAGCCTGGCGGTGTTCATCCCCTCCTCGGGCTGGATCTCCGACCGATTCGGCAGCAAACGAACATTCCAGTTCGCCGTGATCATGTTCACCGGGGCTTCCGTCGTCTGCGGCGCGGCCCCCGGGATCAAAACGCTGATCGCCGCGAGATTCCTGCAGGGAATCGGGGGCGGCATGCTGGTCCCGGTAGGGCAGGCGATGCTCTTCCGGGCGTTCCCGGCCGACGAGCGCGCCAAGGCCTCCGCGATTCTGGCCATCCCGATCACCGCCGCACCGGCGCTGGGACCGCTGCTCGGTGGGACGTTGATCGAGGTGGCCAGCTGGCGGTGGATCTTCTTCATCAACGTTCCGGTGGGCGCGCTGGCGCTGTTGTGCTCGATCCTGTTCCTGGTGGAGGAACGGGGACAGCGCCCGGGACGTTTCGACCTGCCCGGCTTCCTGCTCGCGGGCAGCGGGCTGGCCGTGCTGCTGTTCGGGCTGGACCGGGCCGCGCAGGACGGTTGGACCGACCCCGCGGTGTGGGCCTGCCTGCTGCTGGCCGTGGTACTGATCTGCGGGCTCGTGTGGCGGGAGCTCCGGGCGGCCGAACCGATGCTGGATCTGCGGCTGCTCGGCAACCGGATCTTCGGAGCCGGTAACGTACTGCTGCTGTGTCAGACGGGTGCGATGTTCGGGGTGCTGTTCCTCATCCCGCTGTACTTGCAGAACCTGCGTGGTGCCTCCGCGTTACAGGCCGGCGCGATCCTGATGCCCCAGGCACTGTCCATGCTGCTGGTCACCCAGGTGATCAGCAGGATCTACGGTCGAGTGGGGCCACGACGTCTGGTGGCGGGTGGATTCGCGATGCTGCTGATCAGCACCGCCACCCTGCAGTGGCTGAGCCTTTCCGTCTCGCTGTGGGCCGTGGTCGGTTCGCTGTTGCTGCTCGGCGCGTCGATGGGGTTGTTGATGACTCCGCTACAGACAGCCGCGTTCGCACAGATGAGCTCGGCGGCCATGGGGCAGGCGACCTCGTTGTTCAACGTGAGTCGCCAAGTGGCCACGGCACTGGCCACGGCCGTGGTAGCCAGTGCGCTGGTGATGTTCACCGAGGCGGCCACGAGTGGGTTGAGTTCACCCGATCCGGGGGAACTGGCGCGGGCGCAGCTGAGCGGTTTCCACGGTGCCTTCCTGGTACCGGTGGTCTTCGGTGCGCTCGGACTGCTGCTGACCTTGCTGGTACGCGACTCGGACGCGGTGGCCACACTCGATCAACAGGGGAAGGCGCGGCGGGAGAGATCCTCGGTGAACTGACACGGCTCCGGACCGCCCCGCGCCCGGGAGGCAGACTTGCCTCGTAGACAACCGAACGCCGTCAGAGCAGTCCCGCACCGTCGCGGACGGTGCATCGTCTGGGAGTGACCCACATGCCGCACGCAGATCAGGTCCGCAAACACGCACGCTGGCGCCAGGGGTGGTCCTCCGGCCGTAGCAGCCTGGCCTGGCTGCTACCGCTCGGTGACCAGCCGGAGCTGCGGAGACTGGCCAATCAGTACCAGTACTCGCTGCGCGATCTGCCCGGTTTCGACCCCGTACCACTGGAGTGGATGCACATCCTGCTGCAGGAGAACGGATTTCACGACGAAGCCCCGCAGGGACGTGTGGCGGCACTGCTGGAGGCGGCACGCGAGCGGCTGTCCTCCTTCGCCGCGCTCTCGTTGTCGTTCCACAGCGGGCTGGTGCTCCCGGAGGCGCTGGCGCTGCCCGCCGAGCCGCAGGCCACGCTGACGGACCTGCGGACACGGCTACGTGAGGCCACCGCGACGGTGGTGGGAGCGGATCTCGCCGGGGAGCCCGAGGAGATCGACCAGCACGTGAGCCTCGCCTTTTCCACGGCAGACGGACCAGCGGTCTTCGCGAAGGCGACGCTCGACGCGACCAGCGCCGAACCGGCCACGGTGCGGGTGCCCAGCATCTCGCTGGTACGGCTGAACCGGGATCACGCCTGCAACGAGTGGGAGGTTCTCGGCGAGGTCCAACTGTCCGGTTGACGGATCCGGCCGTACGGCTCCCCCAGCCGTACGGCCGTACCAGTGGTTCGCGACGAGCGCCCCGGCTTCGGCGCCATCGGGGATCCGGATCGGGTGGGTCGGTCGTCCTGCCAGCCGTCACTCACCCTGGCAGCCGGGGCACCAGTAGAGCTTGCGCCCGAGCAGCTCCGTCATGGCGATCGGGGTGGTGCACACCAGGCAGGGAGCGCCGGCGCGCCGGTAGACGTAGACCTCACCACCGTGACGATCGTTCCTGGGCTGTCTACCGGTCATCTCGGGCGAGTGCTGTTCCCGAACGGTGTCGATGCGCCCGGTACGGACTCCGTCGGACATCAATTCGACCAGGTCGTCCCAGAGTGCGTCCCAGCACCGCCGGGACAGCGCGTTGCCCGGCGACCGGGGTGGGATCCCCTGCCGGAACAACACCTCGGCCCGGTAGGCGTTGCCCACCCCGGCCAGCACGGACTGATCCAGCAGCAGCGCCGCGATACCGGAGCGCGAGCGCGTCACGCGCTGCCAGGCGGTCTCGGGATCGGCGTCCGAACGCAACGGATCCGGTCCCAGCCGGGCGAGCAGCTCCGTCAACTCCTCCTCGGTGAGCAGTTCGCAGGCGGTGGGACCACGCAGATCGGTTCCGTGCGTGGGACCGACCAGGCGCATGCGGACCTTGCCGCGCGGCTGTTCGAGCGGCACGGGCGCCTCGGTGAACTTGCCGTAAAGCCCCAGGTGAACATGCACCACCCGATCCGGGGCGTAGTGGTGCCAGAGGTGTTTGCCGTGGGCCCCCGCGTCACGGAAGGTGACGCCGTCGAGCACCTCGGCGGCGGTGAAACGTCCCTGCGGACTGGTCACCCGGACCGGGTTTCCCGCGAACCGACGCCGATGCAGCTCGGCGAGCCGATGCACGATGTGTCCTTCCGGCACGACACCTCCATCCACGACCACCCTGCCGGCATCCACGACCACCCTGCCGGCGCCGACCGCCGCGGGGCCGCGGAACAGGGCTGCCCGTCTGACCGGCGGTGGCGGCGGGGATCACTGCTCGGGAAGGGCTGGGGGCTCGCCGGTACGTTCGTAGTCGGCCAGCATGTCGATCCGGCGCTGGTGCCTGCCGCCCTCGAACTCGGTGGTCAGGAAGGTGTCGACTATCCCCTCGACCTCGTCGAGGCTGTGCATCCTGGCACCGATGCCCGCGAGCAGGGCGTTGTTGTGCTGCCGGGAGAGCTTCGCCGTGTCCTGGTTCCAGACCAGCGCGGCCCGCGCTCCGGGAACCTTGTTGGCCGCGATCTGCTCCCCGTTGCCGGAGCCCCCGATGACCAGACCGAGGCTGCCGGCGTCGGCGACCACGCGGCGCGCGGCCTCGACGCAGAACGGTGGGTAGTCGTCCTCGGCGTCGTAGACGGCGGGACCCACGTCGACCACCTCGTAACCGAGACGGTCGAGTCGTTCGACCAGGTGTGACTTCAATTCGAGACCGGCGTGATCGGAACCAAGATAGACGCGCACACGTGTAGTCTGCCAAACCGCTCCACGCGCATTACTCACCCGGTCAAGGGACAGAAATGCCATACGAACAAGCGACATCACCGACCGCACAGTCCGATCACACGGTGAGGTTCGAATGGGGGACGGCGGGCCTTCGCTCCCTCGGGGAGCAGTGTGCCGTGCTGCTGGTGGTGGACGTGCTCTCCTTCGCCACGACAGTGGACGTGACCACGGCCGCGGGCGCCCACGTGCTTCCGCTCCCCTACCGGGACGACCGAGCCGGTGACGCCGCGTCGGCGGCCGGAGCGGTGCTCGCCGGTGACCGGGGCGGCGGCGGGTACTCGTTGAGCCCGACCTCGCTGGTGAGCGCGCCCGCCGGCACACTCGTCGGACTGCCCTCACCCAACGGGGCCACGCTGTGTTCGGAGGCGGCCGGATTGGGCGCGGTGGTGTTCACCGGCTGCCTGCGCAATGCCGCCGCGGTCGCGGCGGCAGCGGGTTCGGCTGCCCACAACGGTCCCGTCGGCGTGATCGCCGCCGGTGAACGCCACACCGACGGTTCACCGCGCTTCGCGGCGGAGGACCTGCTCGGGGCCGGGGCGATAATCTCGGCACTGCCCGTGCCCGCGTCCGCTCGTTCGGTCGAGGCGAACCTGGCCGCGCGAGCCTACGAGACCTCCGACGACCCCGCGCGAAATGTACGGGAGTGCGTCTCCGGCCGTGAACTGGCCGAATGGGGCTACCGAGCGGACGTCGAGCTGGCACTCGCGCGGAACGCCAGCTCGACAGCGCCCCGGCTGCACGCGGGAGTGTTCAGCCACCACTGACCGTTCCGACGACACCGGAGCGGGGGCCCACCAGGAACCGCGACCGGTGGGCGAGGACCGGGAGCGCGGACAGCGGCGGAGCGTCCGGACGATCCCGCCCCGAAAACCGCGAGCAGTCGAACCGGGATCAGTCGAACCGGGGATTCTCCGTCCGGGTGCGCTTGAGCTCGAAGAAGTACGGGTAACCCGCCAACGTGCGCGCGGCGTCGAACAACTCGCCCGCCTGCTCGCCGCGCGGAATGCGGGTCGTGATCGGGCCGAAGAACGCCACGCCGTCCACGTGGATCGTCGGTGTGCCCACCTCGTCGCCCACCGGGTCCATCCCCGCGTGGTGGCTGGCACGCAGCCGCTCGTCGTACTCGTCGGTGGTCGCCGCCTTGGCGAGCGTGTCGGGCAGCCCGACCTCCGCCAGGGACTCGGCGATCACCCGGTCGAAGTCCTTGTCACCGTTGTCGTGGAACCGCGTTCCCATCGCGGTGTAGAGCGGGGACAACACCTCGTTGCCGTGGTGCTCGGCGGCGGCGATGGCGACTCGGACGGGCTTCCAGGCCCGCTGCATCATCTCGTCGTACTGGTCCCCCAGTTCACGCTCCGCGTTGAGCACGGAAAGGCTCATGACGCGGAACCGCAGGTCGATGTCACGAACCTTCTCGACCTCGAGGATCCACCGGGACGAGACCCAGGCGAACGGACAGATCGGGTCGAAGTAGAAGTGGACTTGCGGGTTCTGCGGGCTGTCGGTGCTCATCAACACGCCTTCCACGATCACGTGTGGTCACGATTCCGGTTGGTCAACCACCCGAGGGGCCATCGTGTTCCCGGCCGCCGTGGATTCGCGGATGTGGGAGCGCACACCGGACACGATTTCCGCTCGTACCTCCCTGATCGAAGTTCTCGGTCGGGTTGGTGGGTCGCCCGCTCGGCGGAACCTCTGGCCGACTCTCCGTCCGGGAGGCCCGACATCGGGTAGCGAGTGCCGGAGCGTGATTTCATTCCGGCATGATTGTTTCCGGGCAACGCGTGACCCGCGGCCCGGCTCCCATCCGACGACGATCAACGAGGTGATCCGTGGCTCCGCCGAACCTGACCCGCCAACAGGCAGAGCAGCGCGCCGAACTGCTGCGCGTGCACTCCTACGCGATCGAGCTCGACCTGTCCGACGGCGCGGGCGGGGAGAACGTGGAGGTCTTCGGATCGAAGACGACCGTGCGGTTCACCGCCCGGCAGGGCGCCACCACGTGGATCGATCTGATGGCCGCGCGGGTGCACCAGGCCTCCCTCAACGGCGTGGACCTGGATCTGTCCGACTACGACGAGGAAACGGGGATCGCGCTCCCCGACCTGGCGGAGCAGAACGAGCTGGTCGTACGCGCCGACTGCTACTACACCAACACCGGTGAGGGGCTGCACCGTTTCGTCGATCCCGTGGACGGCGGGGTGTATCTCTACAGCCAGTTCGAGACGGCCGACGCCAAACGGATGTTCGCCTGCTTCGACCAGCCCGACCTCAAGGCGAGTTTCCAGCTGACGGTGACGACGCCGAGCACGTGGCGGGTCGTTTCGAACTCCCCGGGCGCGATCACCGCTTCCAGCGAGACCCGCGTCACGCACACCTTCGAGGCCACGCCCCCGATCTCCACCTACCTGGTGGCGCTGGTGGCGGGCCCCTACGCGGAGTGGCGCGACGTCTACAGCGGCCCGGAGGGCGAGATCCCGCTCGGGCTCTACTGCCGTGCCTCGCTGGCCGAGCACCTGGACCCCGAGCGACTGTTCACCGAGACCAAGCAGGGATTCGGCTTCTACCAGCGGGCGTTCGGCGTGCCCTACCCGTTCGCCAAGTACGACCAGTGCTTCGTGCCCGAGTTCAACGCGGGTGCCATGGAGAACGCGGGCTGCGTGACCTTCCTGGAGGACTACGTCTTCAGGTCGAGGGTCACCGGGTACTTCTACGAACGCCGCGCCGAAACGGTGCTGCACGAGATGGCGCACATGTGGTTCGGCGACCTGGTCACCATGCGCTGGTGGGACGACCTCTGGCTGAACGAGTCCTTCGCGACCTGGGCCAGCGTGCTCGCGCAGTCCTCGGCCACCGAGTACACCCACGCCTGGACGACCTTCGCGAACGTGGAGAAGTCCTGGGCCTACCGGCAGGACCAGCTGCCCTCCACGCACCCGGTGGCAGCCGACATCGAGGACCTGCAGGCCGTCGAGGTCAACTTCGACGGGATCACCTACGCCAAGGGCGCCTCGGTGCTCAAACAGCTGGTGTCCTACGTGGGGCTGGAGAACTTCCTCAGCGGGTTGAAGATCTACTTCGACAGGCACGCCTGGGGCAACGCACGGCTCTCCGACCTGCTCACCGCGCTCGAGGAGGCGTCGGGGCGGGACCTGTCGTGGTGGAGCGCGCAGTGGTTGGAAACCACGGGGCTCAACACGGTGCGCCCCGAGTTCGAGACCGACGAGCGGGACCGCTTCACCGAGTTCACGGTGCTGCAGGGACCCGCGAGTCCGGGCGAGGGCGAGTACCGCACGCACCGCATCGCGGTGGGCGTCTACGACGACGACCCCACCACGGGCAAGCTGGTCCGCACGCACCGGGTCGAGCTCGACATCTCCGGTGAGCGCACCGACGCCCCCGAGCTCGTCGGAGTACCGCGCGGCAAGCTCGTGCTGGTCAACGACGACGACCTGAGCTACTGCACGATGCGGCTGGACTCACGGTCGCTGGCCACCCTGGTGGAGCGGATCGCCGACATCGACCAGTCGTTGCCGCGCGCGTTGGGCTGGTCGACCGCCTGGGAAATGACCAGGGACGCGGAGCTGCGGGCGCGCGACTTCGTCAGCCTCGTGCTCGGCAAGGACAGCGACGGCGGCATCGGAGGCGAATCCGAGATCGGCGTGGTGCAGCGGGTCCTGATGCAGGCGCGCACGGCACTGGGTGCCTATGCCGATCCCGGTTGGCAGCCGGAGGGGTGGCAGCGCTACACGGATCGGCTGCTGGAGCTGGCACGTGCCGCCCGGCCCGGTTCGGACAACCAGCTCGCCTTCGTCAACGCGTTGACGGCCGCGAAGCTCGACGAGGACAAGCTCACGTTGCTGCGCGGTTGGCTCGACGGTTCGCGGGTGCTGGAAGGATTGGTGGTGGACACCGACCTGCGCTGGCAACTGCTGCACGCCCTGGTGGCACACGGCGCTGCGGACGAGTCCGAGATCGACGCGGAGCTGGCAGCGGACTCCACCGCCACCGGCAGGCGGCGCGCGGAGCGCGCGCGTGCGCTCGTGCCCACCCCCGAGGCCAAGGAACGGGCGTGGCAGCGAGCCGTGCACGACGACGAACTGCCCAACGCCATCAACGAAGCGATCATCTCCGGGTTCCAGCATCCCGCCCAGCACGAGCTGTTGCTCCCCTACGTGCGGCGTTACTTCGACGAGATCGACGAGGTGTGGCAACGGCGCTCCAGCGAGCGGGCACAGCCGACGGTGATGGGGCTGTTCCCCTCCTGGTCCGTGGATCCCGGGACGGTCGAGGCCGCGGACACCTGGCTCGCCGGAGAACACCCCTCGGCCCTGCGTCGCCTGGTCTCGGAGGGCCGTGCCGGTTTGGTGCGCGCGCTGGCGGCGCGCGAGTTCGACCGCTCCTGAGCGGAAGCAAGCACGGGTGGCCGGGCCCGCGAAGCCTCCTTCACCGGCCCGGCCACCCGATTTCCGGTGCGAGGACACGCCGCTGCCCGCTCCCCACCGGACGGCACCGCCACGAGCACGCCCTTCCGGGTGGCATCCGGCGAAGATCACCCAGTCGCAGGATCACCGCGCGTAGGCTTGTGATCGCGCACCGTCCAACACGTCGTGGAGCGGCCGATGCCCGAGCTGATAACCGCCATCGCCACGCTGTTGTGGCCGCTGATCACCCTGCTGGTGCTGCTGCTGTTCCGACAGGCGATCGGAAGAGTGCTGCGTACCGCCGAGAAACGCGAGCTGGAGTTCGAGGTGGGCGGGCAGCGGCTCACCTTCCACGAGCTCAACGATCAACAGAACGAGATGATCCAGGACCTGCAGCGGCAACTCAGCATCCTGAGCAGTCGACTGGACGAGCGGGAAGCGGTGCCGGCGGGCACGGTCCCGGGCAGGGGCGGGGACGGGGCGAGCACGCCCGAGGAACCCTCCGGGTGGGAACTGGACGGCGATCCCGAGTCGGCCGAGCTGCCCCCGGTACAGGCACCGGTGGGTCCGGAACCGTTCGCCGTGCTGTGGGTCACCGATCGCGCCCAGAGCCACGCGCTGCTCGTGGAGCAGCTCCGCAACAACGGGGTACGGGTGACGATCACGGCCACCACGTCGGAGGCGGTGGCCGAAGTGTCCAAACGGCCCTACCGCGTGGTGGTTTCGGACATGGCCCGCAAGGAGGACGGGCAGTGGATCACGGACGCGGGCCTGGCGCTACTGCGCGAGCTGCGCGACCTGGGCATGGAGATACCGGTGATCGTCTTCGGCACGCAGCGCGGGCAGCTGCAACACGCCAACCAGGCTCGCCAGCTGGGCGCCGTGGCCACCACGTCGTCGTCCTACGAGATGTTCCGACACTTCCAGAACTTCGGACTGCTCTGAGCGTTCCCCGCCGTCACCGGGACTGGATCGTGATCGGGTGTTTCGGCACACCCCGGGTGTTCCGGCGAGTCCGCCGCCGGAACACCCGGAGCCGCGGCCCGAAGCCCTTCCAGTGGAAATCGGGGCCTTCCGTGGAAACCGGGTCAGTGATGCTCACCTTCGGTTTCGAACTCGGTTCCGGCCGCGTCGGAGAGCATCCGCAACGCGCTGATGAGTCCGTCGATCAGGTCACCCTCCTTGAAGGAGGCGACCATGTTCATCACGGCCAGGTTGCAAGTGCGGTCGGGTACCCGCCGATAGGCCTGTTCGCCGGTGACGATTTCCAGACAACGCTGGGCGGGCGAGACGGCGATGAGCACACCGCGCGATGCGCGGCCGCCCAGGCCGGCGTGGATCTGCTCGGCACGATCACGGGTCCGCTCCCCCAGCCCACCGAGGTAGATCGCGAATTCGAGCCCGGTCGTGCGGGTGGAAAGTGTCAACGCCTCATCCAACCGCGCGAGCTCTCCCGGGGAGAACGGCAGTTTCGGGCGCTCCGGCTCGATACGGCGCGCGATCGACAGCCGACCACCCGCGGTAAGAGCGTGTCCCGCCTCGAGTTCGGCCGGGTTCACGTCCGCCGCTGTTCGGGTCATCTCACCAGTTGCCACGAGCGCCTCCCCTTGCGGTACCGGTCTCCGACTCGGACTCCGCGTGTTCGGTAGGTGGGCTGCTGGGGCTCACACCGGCAGGGTTCGCCACCCACAGCACCGACGGGAAGTTCCACTCCCCGTTGGGGCGGTAACGGGCACGGAACAGTCTCGGCCACAGCACCATCAACATGACGAGGCCGTAGACAGCCGCCGGTATCACGGCCAAGACGAGTACGGTCTGCACGACAGTCACACCAGCACGGTATCCGATTTCCCCCACTAGCGGTCGACTACCTGTGCTTCCTGCCTCACCCACTGGGAAAACCTCGCCCTGTTCCCGGCACAACCGGTCCGTGACGCCGTGAAGTAATCGCGCGGTCACGAAATACACACCACGACCGACACCATTCCTTGCCCCCGGGCATCTTCGGTGCTGCTTTCGCCCCATTCGGAACCGCCATTCGGAGCCGAACCGGACGGCCGCTCGGAGGGGTCGAGTTGGCGGCTTGTACCGGACAGTTTCCGATTCTAGATTTCACCTGTATGGATCTTGCGTAATTGATCGCATCCATGACAGGAGCAGTTCCGAACACGTGAGGAAACAATGATGACCATCGAAACCGGGAACAGCGGCGCCAATTCGATCTTTCCGTGTGACGGATTCATCTCGCATGAATACGCTGCGTACACGAAACAGGTGATCCGAACCGGGACCGGGACCGGAAACCGGCTCCGGACTGGGGTGCGAATCAGTGGCAGGGAAGGCGTGCGGATCAGCGGACGCACCGGGGTGCGGATCAGCGGCAGGAGCGGCGTGCGAATCAGCGGACGCGCGGGAGTACGGATCAGCTCCCTGGGCGGGGTGCGGATCAGCGGCCGTCATCGAGGAGTACGGATCAGCGGCAGCCACGACTCCCGCGAGGCGGACTCCGGCGCGGGCGTGCGGATCAGCGGCAGCACCGGAACGGGCGGAGCGAGCGAACGCCGACCTGTCACGCCGCGCTGCGCCGAGCGGCGCTGCGCCGAGCGGCGAAGGGGCGGGTGGCAACCGCTCGCACCGGCGGGAGGCACACCGCGACCCGGGCAGAGCCGCGGTGCTCATGGGGACGGGCCGAACATCGAGAACGACGGCCCGCCTCACCGTTCAGTGTGATGCGACCTCGCCGAGATAGGGCAACCACATCGGATCGGGGTCGCTCGCGCCGGCCAACAGCCGCCAGTGCCTGCCGCGCGGCGCCTTCGGCGTCTCCGGAAGGCGCCACCCCAGCTCACGAAGCGTCCGATCGGCCTTTCGATGATTACACCGCGTACAACAGGCCACACAGTTCTCCCAGCTGTGTGCACCACCCCTGCTCCGAGGAACCACATGATCGATGGTCTCCGCACGAACGCCGCAGTAAACACAGCGATGGTTGTCCCGCAACATCAAGGCGGAACGGGACAGCGGAACCCGCCCGCGATAGGGAACGTGCACGAACCGGCTCAGTCTGATTACCGAGGGAACCTCGATGCTGTGCGTCGCCGAATGCAACATCGATCCAGCGGAATCACCGTGCACCACTTCGGCCTTGCCGCAGACGATCAACACGATCGCCCTGCGCACGGGCAGTGCGGTCAACGGTTCGAACGTCGTGTTCAGTAGTAGGACCCGCCGCTTCGGCCAAGCGCCCACGCCCTCCGATCTGTCGGCGGAGGCCGACAGCCGGTGACCCCGCTTACGTCCGGCAGGACGCGCGGGGGCGCGGGGCGGCGCCGCCTTCGGAGCGCCGCACGGGATCGGTTTTCGGTCGGGCACTCGACCACCTCCACCGTGTATGTGCATCAGTCGAACACAGAACCCGCCCGGAACGCACGTGTGATCCGCGCCGCACGACCGACCGGATATCGAAAATTCGACGACGAGAAGGCAACACGATCGGAAATGTACGGTTATCCGTGGCGACGAGGCCACTCCGATCATTCGGAACCAATCGATTCGGCACGCCACCGACCGCCCGTGTCATGTGAACGGACGAACGTTTTCGATACCCGTATCGTCCAGGGAGTGAACGAGGTTCAGTCATTGCCGGAGTCATATCCGAACGCGCATCGCACGGACACGATGGAAACGCCGCACGGGCTCGAGGTGCGCGATCCCTACCGCTGGCTGGAGGACCCTTCGGACCCGGCCTGCGAGGCGTGGTCACGTGAGCAGGACCGGCTCACCGACGCGTGGCTGCGCGGCCTGCCCCGGCGCGAGGAGATCGCCGAGCGGCTGAGCGCACTGCTGCGCACCGGGTCGGTGTCGGCGCCGGTGTGGCGCAACGGCCGCTCGTTCTTCACCAGACGGGAGAGCGACCAGGAGTTCCCGGTGCTGTTCGTGCGTGAACCGAGCGGAACGGTCCGACAACTGCTCGACGTGACCGAACTCGATCCGTCCGGGCTGACGACGCTGGACCGGTGGACTCCCAGTCCGGAAGGGGACCGACTCGCCTACCAGGTCTCGAGCGGCGGGGACGAGGAGTCGCTGCTGCACGTGCTGGACGTGACCACGGGCGAACTGCTGGAAGGTCCCATCGACCGGTGCCGCTACTCCTCGGTGGCCTGGCTTCCCGGCGGTGCCGAGTTCTACTACGTCCGCAGGATCGCCCCCGAGCTGGTCCCCGAGGACGAGCGACAGTTCCACCGCCGGGTGTGGCTGCACCGGGTGGGAAGCGACCCGGACGAGGACGTGCTGGTCCACGGCGAACAGCTGCATCACACCTACTTCTACTCCGTGAGCCTGTCCCCGGACGGTAGCTGGCTGCTGGTGCACGGCAGTCCGGGAACGGCACGTCGTGATTCGCTGTGGATAGCGGACCTGCGAAACGGTGAGCGCGTTCCCGAGCTGCGACGCGTGTTGGACGACGAGCAGGGCGTGCGGGCGAGCGCTCGGGTGGAACCGGACGGGTGGATGTACATCCGCACCACGCTGGACGCCCCGCGCGGCAGGCTCTGCGTCGCCGATCCGGACCGTCCGGACCCGACCGACTGGACGGAGCTGATCCCGGAGGATCCGGAATCGGTGCTGGAGACCTCGCGTTGGCTCGACAGCACGGGGTCGGATCCACGGCTGGCCGTGTTGCGCACCGCACACGCGGTCTCCGAACTGACACTGCACGACGCGGGCACCGGCGAGCTCCGTCGTGCGGTGCCGTTGCCCGGCACCGGCCAGGTGACCACGGTGAACACGGTGGACACCCGGACCACGACCGGACGTGACCGCATCTGGCTCGGCTGGACCGATTTCGCCACTCCACCGTGCGTGTACTCGTACTCGGTGGCCACGGACGAGACGGAGGCGGTGGAACACGCCCCCGGCCAGGAGGCCGTACCGGAGATAACCAGCACCCAGCTGAGTTACAGCTCGGCGGACGGCACCACGGTACGGATGTTCGTGCTTGCTCCCGCCACACCACCGCCCGGGCCACTGCCCACGCTGCTGACGGGGTACGGCGGTTTCGCACTGTCCAGGGAACCCGCCTACACCCCCAACGCGCTGGCGTGGGTAGCCGCTGGCGGCGTGTGGGCGTTGCCCTCGTTGCGCGGTGGTGCCGAGGAAGGGGAACAGTGGCACCGAGCGGGCATGCGGGAGAACAAACAACGCGTTTTCGACGACTTCCACGCCGCGGCCGAGCACCTGATCGAGCGGGGCTGGACCACCTCGGACCAGCTGGCCATCAGCGGTGGCTCCAACGGCGGGCTGCTCGTGGGGGCGGCGCTGACGCAACGCCCCGAGCTGTACCGGGCAGTGGTCTGCTCGGCGCCGCTGCTGGACATGGTGCGCTACGAGAAGTTCCTGCTCGGCAGATTGTGGAGCGAGGAGTACGGCAGCGCCGAGAATCCCGAGGAACTCGAATGGTTGCTGTCCTACTCGCCGTATCACAACATCGACGAGGCCACCGAGTACCCGGCGGTGCTGCTGTCGGTGTTCGAGTCGGACAGCCGGGTCGATCCGATGCACGCACGCAAGATGTGCGCGGCACTGCAGCACGCGACGAGTTCACCACCGGACAAACGCCCCGTACTGCTCCGGCGCGAGACGGAGGTGGGGCATTCGGCACGTTCGGTCTCCCGTAGTGTGGGCATGGCGACCGACCATTTCGCGTTTCTCGCGGAAGCCACCGGACTCATCCGGAAGTAGCAGGTCAGCGGCGGGTGCTTCACAGGAGCACCCGCGCTCGCATCGTGGACGGCGGGGCGTTCACGAAGCTCGCTCGACAACGCCGGGCGCACCGGCCCACCCGTCGGATCGCCGAAGCGCACGTGTGGGAGGCCCCACTCGTACGCCGACCGTGAAGAACTTTCCAACGTCCGCGTGGAGCCCCGAAACCATGACGACCACGTTGCCCCTGGCACAGTCCCACTGCTCGGACGATTCGAGCCGATGGTGCGAGACCGTCTTCGACTGGACCAGCAACGCGTGGCTGGCCAACTACTCGGAGATGCTGATCGCCACCCCGCTGCGGATTCTGCTGATCGTCGTGGTGGCGTTTTTGACTCGCTACATCCTGCACCGGATCATCACCAGGCTCAGCCGCACCAACGGCGAGGCACCGAAGCTGCTGCAGCCACTGCGGGAACGGCGTGGCGAGGCGGTATCGGGCGAGACGCTGGCCGAGCAGCGGAGCCAGCGAGCACGAACACTGGGCTCGGTGCTGAAGTCGGTGATCAGCTTCGTGGTCTTCGTGTTCGCGGGTTTCTACGTGCTGCGACAGTTCGGCGTGGATCTGGCACCGTTGATCGCCTCGGCCGGAATCGTCGGTGTCGCGCTGGGGTTCGGCGCGCAGAACCTGGTGCGCGACTTCCTGTCCGGCATGTTCATGATGATCGAGGACCAGTACGGGGTCGGCGACTGGGTGGACCTCGGTGAGGCCGGCGGTACCGTGGAGACGGTGGGACTGCGAGTCACCACGCTGCGCGACATCAACGGCACCGTCTGGTACGTGCGCAACGGCGAGATCCTGCGGGTCGGCAACTCCAGTCAGGGCTACGCGGTCGCGGTGGTGGATCTGCCCGTGGCACACAGCAGTGACGTGGCGCGCGCGCAGGAGGTGGCGCAGTCGGTCGCGGCCTCGGCGGCACAACTGGAACCGCTCTCCAAGGACGTACTGGAGAAGCCGGAGATGCTCGGTATCAACCAGATCACCTCGGATACGATCACGCTGCGGTTGACCGCCAAGGTGCGTCCGGGACAGCAGTGGGCCGTGCAGCGCCTGCTCCGCGCCGAGATCAAGCGGGCCTACGACGAGGCGGACATCAAGCCGCCCTACCCGGCTGGGCGCTTGATGCCGGAACCAGGCGAACAGCAGTGACGTCGAAGCCTCCCGAGGAGGGCATGTGAGCACTCCGGAAACCTTCTACGACGAGGTAGGTGGCGAGGCCACCTTCCGAGCCATCGTGGCCCGCTTCTACGAGGAGGTCGCCAAGGACGAGCTGCTCAGACCGCTGTACCCGGAGGAGGATCTCAGCGGCGCCGAGCAACGGCTGCGCCTGTTCCTGATGCAGTACTGGGGCGGCCCGCAGACCTACTCGGAGCAGCGCGGGCACCCTCGACTGCGGATGCGGCACGCCCCCTTCAAGATCGGACTCGCCGAGCGTGACGCCTGGCTGCGCTGCATGCGAATCGCCCTGGACGAGGTGGAGCTGACGCGGCAACAGCGTGACCGGCTCTGGCAGTACTTCGAGATGGCCGCACACAGCATGGTCAACTCGTGGTTCTGACCTCGTGGTTCCGACTCCGCGTCGGCACGAGGCGGTCGACCAGCTCACCGTTTGTTCCGGGCGAACACCCGGTCGGCTCAGGACCGTCCACCACCCCACGACCTCGCTGCGTATCCTGATCAGGCGTGCTCGGTCGCCTCCGCTTCGAAGTGATCGGTCCTTTCGGGCAGGTCCACACCGGACCGCCGTTCTCCGGTGATCTCCCCAGCGACGACGGGCGGCGGTGGGAGTGCTGGAATACCCGGCACGACACCGCGGCAGAGTTCGCGGTATTACGGTTATCGACAACATCGACACCGGAGACCGGCGTCGCAGCCGGCGTCCGGGCGCATCGGCCTCGTCGCCGGACACTCGGCTACGGTGGCCGGACGCAGTTAAGGGGTGACCACTGTGCGCCGCTGGACAGAACAAGACGCCCCCGCCCAGGAGCGGCTTCCCTGGTGGTGGGACGCGACGCACTACGCGATCGACGTCCGACTGTTCGCGGATTCCGACGGTGACGGTGTCGGCGATCTGGACGGGTTGCGCAACCGGCTGGGGTATCTCGAACTGCTCGGCATCGACACGGTGTGGCTCACCGGGGTCGCGATGACCGGTGTGGGTCCCAACATCGGTGAACCGCGGCAGGCCGCCGCGATCCTGGAGTCGTTCGAACACCTGACCACGGCCGCCCACGACTGCGATCTGCGGGTTACCCTCGACATCGGTGCGGACATCTCCGATCTCCGGCAGCCCCGGGCGCAGCAGGAGCTGGTCCGCACGCTGCGATTCTGGACCGACCGGGGGGTCGACGGTTTCCGCCTCGCCCTCTCCCGTCGTGGTGCGTACTCCGGTGGCCCCGACGCCGAGGGGCTGGATCCGGAGACCTCCCGCGCCATCAGGGCGGCGCTGGCGGAGGAGTCGGACAGGCTGATCGGCTCTCTGGTGGAGGAGCAGCAGTCCAGCCGGGGGGTGTGGGACGTCGATTTCAACCGATCCCTCGCGGAGGCGGAGTTCGAGGCGGGTGAGATCCGGGAGGCGATCAGCAAGGAACTGGCCGCCTGCCGGGAGTTCGGAACGCGCCCCGGCTGGATGGTTTCCGGCCGGAGCACCCCGCGACAGGTCACCCGGTACGGCGGTGGTGAACTCGGTCGTGCGCGTGCGCAGGCGATGTCACTGGTGACGCTGGCGCTGCCCGGAGTCGTGTGCATCGACAGCGGGGAGGAGCTCGGGCTGCCCGAGGTCATCGACTCCGACGCCGAGAAACGCCCCGGCGAACTCGTCGGTGCGCGGGTGCCGATGCCGTGGGAGGGCAACGAGCCACCGTACGGCTTCAGTGCGACCCCGACCTCCTGTCTACCGGTACCGGCCGACTGGCGGGAGCTCACGGTCGAGGCACAGTTGGAGAGCGCGGATTCCACCCTGTCGCTGTACCGTCAGGAACTGGAACTGAAACGCACCGCTCCCGCGGAAGCCGGTGTCGGCGAGAGCTCCGGCACCGCGGGGCTCTTCGACGAGGACACCGTGGAATGGTACGGAGCCCCGAGCGGCTGCCTGGCGTTCCGACGGGGCGTGGGCGGAGTGATCTGCGCGCTGAACACCTCGGAGCAACGGGTGCCACTCCCCCCGGGAGAGCTCCTCCTTTCCAGCACTCCGCTGGTGGACGGGCAGCTACCGCCGAACTCGGCGGTGTGGCTGACCGCGAACTGACCGGGTTCGCCCGCGGTATCGACGACCGGTGCGGTGCTCGCCGACGCGTCGGCGCCGAGACACCACACCGGTGGCTCGCACCGCCACGGGTCCCGCGACCGGTCTCGGGACCGCTGGTTTCGGGGTCACCGGTTCCGGTCACGCCGGAAGTGTGGCGCGGGGAAACCGTGGTGCGTGGACGACGGACAACGGCTAGACGCCTCGTTCGATCCGACGAGATTTCAAGATCCACTCGATCGTGGTCCCGTCGACATCGCTGCGACGGGGAAACTCAGTGACAGGATGGGCCACCGTGGGCTTGAGCGAATTGAGCCGCGAAGACTCGACGGCGGGGCGTGGCTGGTGGGAAGACCGAATCTTTTACCGTATCGATGTCCGGGCGTTCAGCGACTCCGATGCCGACGGGGTCGGTGATCTGGAGGGTGTTCGGGACAGACTCGGGTACTTGGAACTGATCGGTATCGACGCCATCTGGTTGACCGGTGTGCTGGCTTCACCCGTGGGGCGCCCCGGGCAAGGGCGGGACGTGGATCCGTTGGTAGGCACCCTGAGCTCGTTGGAAACGCTGCTGGCCGAAGCACACGCGGCGGGGATGCGGGTGACGTTGGACCTCGCCGTGGACGGCACGGAGATCGTTCACAGCGAGAACCAACGGGAACTGGCGGAATCGCTGCGGTTCTGGAGCGGGCACGGCGTCGACGGGTTCCGTGTCGCCGCACTACCGGGCATCACCGGCCCGATCGACGAGTCCACGCACCGGATCGTGCGAATGATCCGCTCGGTGCTCGACGAACGGGAATCGGTCATGCTCGGCGGCCTGGTCAACGGCTGGCGCACCGGACTCGGCGATCTCGTGGAGCTGGACCTCGGCGTGGACCTGCGATTCAGCCTGACCCAGTTCGACGCCACCGAGATACGCCGGATCGTGGACACCGTGCTGACGGACTCGGACAACAACGCGGGAACACCGGTATGGACGCTGTCCACATGGGAGAACCCGCGCCCGACCACCCGATTCGGGGGTGGTGCGCACGGCCTGGCACGCGCACGGGCGATGGCGTTGGTCCAGTTCGCGCTGCCGGGGTCGGTCGGAGTGGACAACGGAACGGAACTGGGTCTGCCGGAATCCGAGAAGCCGGACCGCACGAGCAGCCACCCCGCCCGCGGCCCGATCCCCTGGGAAGGAACACAACCGCCGTTCGGTTTCTCCGCCGCGCCCGGCAACTGGTGGCCCACCCCACCCAGCTGGGCCGCCAGCACCGTGGAGGCGCAGTTGGAGGACCCGTTGTCGACGCTGTCGCTGCACCGCAACGCGATGGAACTGCGACGCCGCCACGAGATCGCGCACCGCACCACGGTGCGCTGGTACGGCGCGCCGCGCGGCTGTCTGGCGTTTCGCTGCGACCGTGCCGGCCTGACCTGCGCGCTGAACGCTTCCGGCACGAGCGTGCCGAAACCGCCGGGCACGGTCGTGCTGTGCAGCGGATCGTTGGAGGGCGAACTCATCCCGCCGAACACGGCGGTGTGGCTGACCTGAGTCGGCCGGGAGGTTCCGCCGAGCGCACGACCCGGCAACCCGGCCGAAGACTTCAATCAGGTCAGCAAGGGCAGCAGAGCGTACCGCCGTCGAACCACGGCCCCGAACCGGGAGTCGATGCGAAGCCACGTCTCGGTGGCGCTGACTCGTACGATCTCCTCCTCCGGAGGATCACTGGCCAGAAAACCCATCCCGGTCAGCACGAACAAGCAGCGCAACGGAACTTTGACCTGCAGCCCCGAACCGCTGACGGTGAACACTTCCTGATCCATCAGCGAAGCGGGCGGGGTGCCCTTCGGCCCCACGTTCTGCCTGGCGACACCGACCCCCTGCTCGGCGACCTCACCGACCACCCTGGCCGGTAGGTCGTCCACGTGCCGCCACCCCTCCGGAGGAGGCAGCTCGGAGCGCCACAGCAGGTCCCGCTCCGGGCCGGGATCCATCACCGGCCCGTTGGAAACCGTCAAGGCGGCCAACAACTCGTTGCCCGAGACGCTCACGTCGGCGGGTTCGACCTCACCACCCACCGAACGAGTGCACAGCGCGTCGAACGGGGTGGCCGACCAGACGTCGATCCGTTCGGCGTCGGACCTGTTCCGCAACCGCACGACCGCCTGACCGTCCAGCCGCACGGCACGGGCCACGAACGCGCTCAGGTCGTCACGTTCGACCGAACCGGGCATTCGCAGTTCAGGCAATTCGCTGCTCCTCGTTCACGAGCGGATCGAGTACCCACTCCGCGAGGAACGAACGCTCACCCTCGGTGAGGCGACGCGGACGTCCGGCTCGCAGATCGTAGGGAACCATCATGGTCTCGGCAGTGGCCACCGAATCGTCACCACCCGCGGCGACAGCGTAGTCGACCACGAACGAGGCCGTGCGCAACTCGCGCACCGACATGCGCACCTGCACGGCTCCCATGCGGTATTCCACCGGAGAGCGGTAGTCGACCGATAACCGGGCCACCACCATTCCCTCCGCCATGCCGCCGTGGCCCCGCCGTTCCGCTTCGTTGAAGAGCAGCCCCGCACGGGCCTCCTCGAGCAGCGTCACGGTTCTGGCATGGTTCACGTGCCCGAAAGCGTCCATATCGGACCACCGCAGGGGCACTTCGGTGACGTAGGCTCCCACCTTTTGCCTTCCTTAGCGCACAGCCGAACAACAGGGGCCGGACAACGACCGCGCTGCCGGGTCCCCCGGTTACACCGTACGCGGCCACGGTACGGAACCGGATCCGACGAACGGCCCACCGCCTGCCGGGCAGAGCGGGAGGCCCCTCGGGCCGGTCGGCGGGTGAACGAACCGACCCGAGGGGAAAGCCCTCAACGCACCATGCTGCGCAGCTGCCTGGCCGCCACGGACAGCGTCGCCAGGTCCTGACGCCCCGAATGCCTGATCTCCTCCAACGAGGCCCTGGCCCGTCCGATGCGGGAGGCGTTGGCCGACTCCCACTGGGCGATCTTGTTCTCGGGGTGCTCCTCCGGATCGCTGCTACGCAGCACATCCACCGCGATGGCGCGCAGCGAGGCGTACAGGTCGTCACGCAGCGCCAGCCGCGCCAGCGCGTGCCACCGGTTGCCACGCTCCAGCTCGGCGACCGACACCAGCATCCGCTCCATGTCGAGGTACTCCCACAGCGCGTAGTAGAGCTCCGCGCTCTCGCGGGGACTGCGTTCGGCCACGATGCCCGCGTCCCGCTCCGCCAACTCCGCTATCTCGGTGATGTCCAGCAGTGCGAACGTGTCCAGCAAGGTGCTGACACGCCGTGCGGTCCGCTTCGGCACGCCCCGATTCACGAGTCGGTCGGTCTCGGTCGCGGCGTTGGCCGCGGCCCGCCCGTGCAACATCTCCCACACCGACTCGGCCAACCGGGTCACCACGGGACGGAAGCGATGTATCTCGGCGCCGATGGCCAACGGCTGCGGACGGTTGGAGAGCAGCCACCTGGAGGCCCGGTCCAGCAGGCGACGGGTCTCCAGAACCATGGAGTCGACGACATCGATGGGAACCGTGCCGTGCAGCTGTTCGATCTCCTCCCACAGCGCGGGGAGATCGTAAACGCCGGTCACCACTTCGAAGGCACGTACCGCGTCGGTGGTGTCGGCGCTCATCTCCTCCGACAGGCGGTACGCGTAGGAAATGCCCGCACCGTCGACCACTTCGTTGACCAGCAGGGTCGTGGTGATCTCACGGTGCAGCGGGTGCTGGCGCACCGCCTGGCCGTACTGCCCGCGCAGCGGACGCGGGAAGTACTCGGGCAACCGCGAGGCGAAGGCTTCCGTGTCGGGCAGGTCGCTGGCCAGCACGTCCTGCTTCAGCGCGAGTTTGACGTGTCCCATCAGGGTCGCCAGCTCCGGCGAGGTGAGACCGTCGTCTGCCTTCTCGAGCTCCCGGAACTGCGCCGGGGTCGGCAACGCCTCCAGTTCACGGTCCAGTCCGGTGCGCTTCTCCAGTTCGGCGACCTGCCTGGCGTGCACCGACAGCATCGGCGCCGCGTGCGAGCGGGAAGTGCCGAGCACGGCGTTCTGGCGATAGTTGTCCGCCAGCACCAGCTCGGAGACCTCCTCGGTCATCTCCCGCAACAACTGGTTGCGTCGGTCCCGATCCAGCCGCCCGTCGGCGACCAGCTGGTCCAGCAGCACCTTGATGTTGACCTCGTGGTCCGAGCAGTCGACGCCCGCCGAGTTGTCCAGCGCGTCGGTGTTGACCTTGCCACCGTCGCGGGCGAACTCGATACGCCCGAGTTGGGTCATCCCGAGGTTGCCGCCCTCACCGACCACGCGGGCCCGCAGGTCGGCACCGTCCACCCGCACCGGATCATTGGCCTTGTCCCCCACCTCGCCGTGGGTCTCGGTGCTGGCCTTGACGTAGGTACCGATGCCACCGTTCCACAGCAGGTCCACGGGCGCCCGCAGGATCGCTCTGATCAGTTCGGCCGGCGCCAACCGGGCGACGTCGTCGTCGATCCCGAGCGCGGCGCGGATCTCGGGGTTGAGCGGGATCGACTTGGCGGAACGCGGCCAGACACCGCCGCCCTCGCTGATCACGTCGCGATCGTAGTCGTCCCATGTGGAGCGTGACATGGCGAACAGCCGGGAGCGCTCGGCGAACGATGCGGCGGGGTCCGGAGTCGGGTCGATGAAGACGTGCATGTGGTTGAAGGCGGCCACCAAGCGGATGTGCTCGGAAAGCAGCATCCCGTTGCCGAAAACGTCACCACCCATGTCGCCGACTCCGACGACGCTGAACTCCTCGCGCTGCGTGTCGGTGCCGAGTTCACGGAAATGCCGTTTGACGCTCTCCCAGGCTCCCTTGGCCGTGATGCCCATGGCCTTGTGGTCGTAACCGACCGACCCGCCGGAGGCGAAGGCGTCGCCCAACCAGAAGCCGTAGGACTCGGCGACCTCGTTGGCGATGTCGGAGAACGTCGCGGTCCCCTTGTCGGCCGCGACCACCAGGTAGGTGTCCTCGGCGTCGTGTCGGACCACGCGGGCCGGGCCGACCACCTGCCCGTTGACCAGGTTGTCGGTCAGATCGAGCATGCCGGAGATGAACATGCGGTAGCACGCGACCCCCTCGTCACGGACCGCTTCCCGGTCGGCCGCGGGGTCTCCGGTCGATGCGGGCTGGCGCTTCAGGACGAACCCGCCCTTGGCCCCCACCGGCACGATCACCGCGTTCTTGACCGCCTGCGCCTTGGCCAGTCCCAGGATCTCGGTGCGGAAGTCCTCGCGACGGTCGGACCAGCGAAGTCCACCACGCGCCACCGAGCCGAACCTGAGGTGCACTCCTTCGAAGCGGGGGGAGTACACGAAGATCTCGTACTGCGGCCGCGGCTCGGGCAGGCCGGGAATCTCCTGCGGTTCCAGTTTGAACGACAGGAAGGAACGGGACCGGGACCGCTCGTCCTCGACGAAGTAATTGGTGCGCAGCGTGGCCCGGATCAGTCCGAGGTAGGCACGCAGGATGCGATCGGCGTCCAGGCTGGTGACCTCGTCGACGGCTCGTTCGGCGGCGTCGACCAGTTCCTGTTCCCTGGAGAACCGCAGCGTCTCCGCGATACCCGGATCGAAGCGCGTCTCGAACAGCCTGATCAGTCGCACGGTGATCGACTCGTGCGTGATCAGCGCGTCCTCGATGTAGTCCTGGCTGTAGGCCACTCCGACCTGTCGCAGATACTTGGCGTAGGCACGCAGCACCGCGGTCTGCCGCCAGGTGAGCCCGGCCCGCAGCACCAGTGAGTTGAACCTGTCGACCTCGGCGTCGTTCTGCCAGGCGGCACGGAATGCCTCCTCGAACCGCTCCCGGAGTGTGTCGATCCGTTCGCCGTCGGACGGATCGAACACCCCCCGCCCGGGACGCAGTCCGAAGTCGAAGATCCAGCGGACGGTGTCGTCGTCCGGGGAGATCTCGTAGGGCCGTTCGTCGACGACCTCCACCCCCATGCTCTGCAGCACCGGAAGCACCCTGGACAACGTCACCCGCTCGGTGAGGAACATCTTGAAACGACGGTCGCCCGGCCCGGCGTCACGTGGCGTGTAGAACGACATCGCGAGGTCACCGGGGCTGGAGAGCGTCTCCAGCCTGCGCAGATCGACCAGACCGTCGGAGGCCTCGAAGTCCTCCTTGTACGCCTCGGGGAAGGCCGCCGCGTAGCGCAGCCCGACCTCGCTGATGGCCTCGGAGCCGAACGAGACGAGACGACCGTCCCGACGCGCCTCCGTGCGGTCCCCCGTGCGTTCCGACTCGACCTGTTCGACCATGTCGTCGTCCCAGGTGCGGATGGCTTCGCTGAGCCGACGCTGCACCCGATTGACATCGGGGTCGAGCCTGCTTCCCGGTTCGGTGTGCACCACGAAATGCACTCGGGCCAGCGCGGACTCACCCACCCGGGTGCTGTACTCCAGACCCGTTCCTCCCAGCTCCGCCAGCAGCACTTCCTGCATCGCCAGTCGGGAGCGGGTCGTGTATCGGTCACGCGGCAGGTAAACCAGGCACGAGAAGAACCGACCGTAGGGATCGCGCCGCAGGAAGGGCTTGAGCTTGCGGCGTTCCGCGAGTGCGAGCACCCCGGTGATGATCTCCAGCAGTGTGTCGGAGCCGGTGGCGAACAACTCCGTACGCGGATAGCTCTGGATCTCCTCGAGCATGCGCTGCCCGGAGTAGGACTCCAACGGAAAACCCGCACGATGGATCACTTCACGGGCCCGGCGGGCTATAACCGGTATTTCCAGTACGTTCTCGTGCAATGCGGTGGTGGTGAACAGACCGATGAAACGGTGCTCACCGGACATCCCGCCGTCGGAGTCGAAGGTTTTGACACCCACGTAGAACGGATGCCCGGCACGATGCACGGATGAGTTCGCGTTCGCCTGGGTAAGCACCAGCAACTCGTCGTTCGGGGACTCGACGAGTGTGTCCGGAGCGGCGGACAGGGTCCGGACCACACCGTTGTCGGACCGCAACACACCGAGACCGGACGCGAGCGCCGGTCGCAGTGTCGGCCCGTCGGAGTCCTCGTCGCGCACCACCTCGTCGTGGCGGTACCCCAGGAAGGTGAAATGCCCTTCGGTCAACCAGCGCAGCAGGGCGGCGGCATCGGTGGCCTGTTCCACGGCAGGTTGGGAACCGTCCCGCTCCAGCGAGTCCGCGAGCTCGCGGGCGGTCTCGTGCATGCGGTCGGTGTCCTCGACGACCTCGCGCACGTCGGTCAACACCCGCAACAGGCCGTTCTCCAGCTCGGTTATCCGATCCGGGTCGGCCAGTCTGTCGATCTCGAGGAACATCCACGACTCGGCCAGGGCGTCGTCGGGCGGGTTCGAGGGGTCCGCGCCGGGCAACACCTCACGCAGTTCACCGGTGACGTCCCTGCGCACCACCACGATGGGATGAACCACGCGTTGCACCTGCGCACCGGCGCGCGACAACTCGGCGATCACCGAATCGACCAGATAGGGCATGTCGTCGGTGACGAGCTGGACCACCGAGGCGGGGCTGTACCAGCCCTCGACGGCGCGGGTCGGGTTGAATATCCGCACCATGGCACGGCCGGGCGCACGGTGCGCGGCTAGCTCGTAGTGCGAGTGCAGCGCACCGGCGAGATCGTCCGGCTCCTCGCTCACGACTTCCTCGGCCGGGACGTGGCGGTAGTAAGTACGTAGCAGGTGGGCCAGTTCCGGGGCCGTTCGCACGGCTCGCTCCACCAGGCTCGTCAGATACTCGGGACCTACCGCACCCGGGTCGGACGTCCGCGGTGTCCGCTCTCCGTTCGGCACGGTGTGCTCGGTACTCAACTGTCCGGATTCAGAGGTCATCGTCACGCAGCTCCACAACTAGCGGCACCTCGTTGTGCCAACAAGACCACCCTAGAGTGCTCGACGGCGTGATCGGTGACGGGCTGAACAGATCAAGTGGAACCGGATTTCAGGGACTCATCCCACCCACGTCGAAACCACCACACGTGAACACGACGGACGAGCTCGATCAACGGATCCGAGGAGTCCAGCTGTACGACTCGCCGGGCTCGGTCTCTCCCGCCGCGTGTCGTCTACGTCCTCGGAACGCGGTGTCATCCGTTCCCGTACGGGCCGTCGGCTCGTCCTCGACACTCATCTCGGGATCACCGGAACGCCGAGAGCGTCGCGCGGCCGTGGAATTCGCGCCGGAAGGGGCCTCCGGAGCTTCGGGAGGGGTCTGCGGTGCCCTCGCCGTGGCGGACTGCCCGGCACTGGCGGTGTCGTCGTCGGCCCGGTTGCCGTTGCGGTAGGCCACCAGCGCTTCCGCGAGCAGATCGGCCAGTCCCGCCTGCCCCGCACCGGACTCGGTGCTGTCGGAAACGTCCATCCCGGAGAAGTCCCTGATCAACTCTCTGCTCTGCTCCAGCAGGTGCTCCGGGACCGGGGGGTGGGAACTCGTATCCCGCGAGGTGTCCTCGGAATCAGCGCCCCGCTCGGGGGAAGTTTCCGAGCCGCCGCTGCCGGCCGGTGCCGTCGATTCGGCCGGTTCCCCGGACGCGGCCGGTTCCGGTGGTTCCGCACGGCGACGGCGTCCTCCGGACCGGGCGGTGGTCGCGGACTCCGGGCCGTTCCCGGTCTCCCCGGTGACTTCGGCGGCGCCCGCGGAACGACTCCGACGCTGGCGGGGCGTGCCCCTGCCCTCCGCTTCGAGCGCGGCCCGGATCTCGTCCAGCGAACGACCGTGCGACCGCCGCGCCGGTGGTTCCTCGGTTTCGGCCGGTTCCGCTCGTCGCCTGCCCCCTGTGGTGCCTGACTCGGGCGGGGCTGACTCGGGCGGGGCTGACTCGGAGGGACCGGTCGTGGCGTGCTCGTGAAGCGGCTCGGAGCCGGGGCCCGACGAGGAATCAGCGGCACGGGGAAGGTGGGGCTCGACCGATTCGGTCGTGCCACCCGGTTGCGGGTCGGACATGGGCCAAGCCTTGTCCCCGACCGCGTGCTCACCGACGTCCTCCCCCGGGGGCTCCGAGTCCGGAAAACTCGGCACGACCGGCATTATCGCGGTCACGTCCTCGTCGCGGGAGGACGACGGGAAACCGCTTCCCGAGCCGACTCCAGGACCGGTGCCCGACTCCGTGGCGGTCCTGTCGAACCCGGTTTCAGTCGGGTTCTCGGTGGGAAAGTCGATGTCCTCCCGTCCGCCGTGTTCACGAGGTGGGCGGTGAGCATCCGGCTCACCCTGCCGGGCGGTGTCGCTCACCGCTCCCGACGGCTCGAACACACCCGGCGGTGCGGGATCGGCCGAGACGCCGGTGTCGGCAGGCGCAACAGACCCGGCAGGGGTGTGCGGATGCGGATCGGTTGCGCCGTGCTCCTCGGCTCCGTCCGGCGCCCGATGCCGCCTGCCCGGGGCGGTTCCACCCGCCGTGACGACCTCGCCGAGGGCGACATCGGAACGGTGCGCGGCAGTGTCGTCCCCCTCGCCGGAAGAACGGCGATCACCGGTCTCGGTGCCCTCGTGCTGGTGCGGCACGGTCGCGGAGTCCCGAGTACTCGGTGCCCCACCCGACAGCAGGGTGTTCATCAACCGCCGAGCCTGTTGCCGGGTGTCCGGGTCCTCCGTCACGGGCGCCGTGTCGCCCGCCGTGGGACTCAACGGACCCCGTGGCGGATGTTCGACGGTGTGACCGTGCCGGTCGTAATCGTGCCGGTCGTGCCGGTCGTAATCGTCCCGGCCGTAGTCCTGCCCACCGTGTTCGGACTGCTGCCGCGGGATCGCGGAGTTCGGCGCAGGGAACTCCTCCAGCAGGCGCAGCCTGGCCCGTTCGACGGTTCTGCGCCAGTGATGGTCGGCCGAGTAGGCATCGCGAACGCAACGCAACGCCTCGGGAAGGTCGGAGGACTTCTCGTGCAACGCGGACAACGTATTCAGTACCGCGGCCTGCAGATCGAACAGCTCGTGCCTGCGCCCACCGTCGAGGGCCTCTCGCAACGACTCGAACGCGGCCGAATGCTGCCCCGAGGGCACGTACACCCTGGTCGCCACCGCGAGTCGCAGCCAACCGACCGGGGCCGCGGCGGCGGCCCGGAGCGGCTGCCGCACGATCTCGGACGCACACCGCAACGCCTCGGCCTGCTTGCCCAGATCCAGCAGCGACTGCGCCTGTTCGAGCACCAGCCCGGCACGGACCTCCCCACTGTCGGCGGCCGGGTCACCGAGACGTTCCAGGAAGTCGAGGCCCGCCGCGGCGGACTCGATCGCGAGCGCGAACTCACCGTTACCGCGATAGTGGGCCGCCCGCGCACCCGCCACCCTGGCACGGAGCAACCGCGTGGTGTCCTGGTCCTCGGTCGACTCGGCGGCGTAGAGCCGGTCGGCCTCGTCCAGCGCCTCGACACGCTCCGCCGCGCGACGGTGCATCGGCAGCGCACCACACAGCTCGACCAGTGCGTGCGCGCGCAGCCGCGCCGGAACACGCTCCAGCTCCAGCAACGGATGCAGCACACGCAACGCGACATCGGGACTGCCGCTGCCACGGGCGCAGCAAGCCAGTTCGACCCGCAGATCGCCGAGCGGTTCCGCCGAGCCCGCGCGCTCGGCGTCCCGAAAGGCCCCGAGCGCGCGTTCGGTGGCGGTGACCGAACGTCCCAAGCGGTTCTCGGCGAAAAGCGCGATCGCCTCCGCCCGGAGTCGCTGTTCGGTGTCACCGGCCTGTCGGGAAGTGGCAGTCGCGCGGTTGGCGAACAACAGTGCCAGCTCCGGAACCCGCCAGCACAGTTGCCGAGCGGATTCCAGTAGTTCGTGGCCGGGGCTGCTTATCCGCGAACCGCGCTCCCTCGCCAAGTCGACTCTCCGATCCTCAGCCGCGGGTCAGTTTCCGATGGGTAACCCGGTGCGGACGTGCGGCCTCGGCGCCCAACCGGTCGATCTTGTTGTTCTCGTACCCCTCGAAGTTACCTTCGAACCAGAACCACTTGGCCGGATTCTCTTCATCACCCTCCCAAGCGAGGATGTGGGTGGCCACCCGGTCGAGGAACCACCTGTCGTGGGAAATCACCACGGCACAGCCGGGGAATTCCTGCAGCGCGTTCTCCAATGAGGACAACGTCTCCACGTCCAGGTCGTTGGTGGGCTCGTCCAGCAGCAGCGTGTTCCCACCCTGCTTGAGCGTCAACGCGAGATTCAACCGGTTGCGCTCACCACCGGAGAGCACCCCGGCCGGTTTCTGCTGGTCGGCGCCCTTGAAACCGAAGGCACTCACGTAGGCGCGCGAAGGCATCTCGACCTGGCCGACCTGGATGTGGTCCAACCCGTCCGAGACGACTTCCCAGACGTTCTTGTTGGGGTCGATACCGGAGCGGTTCTGGTCCACATAGCTGAGCTTGACCGTGTCGCCGACCCGCACCTGACCGCTGTCCGGCTCCTCGAGCCCGACGATGGTCTTGAACAGGGTCGTCTTACCGACACCGTTGGGGCCGATGACTCCCACGATGCCGTTGGGCGGCAACGTGAACGAGAGCCTGTCGATGAGCAGATTGCCCTCGAAGCCCTTGCTCATCTCGTTGGCCTCGACCACGAGATTGCCCAGGCGCGGCCCCGGCGGAATCTGGATCTCCTCGAAATCCATCTTCTTGGTCTTCTCGGCCTCGGCCGCCATCTCCTCGTAGCGATCCAGCCGCGAACGCGACTTCTTCTGTCGCGCCTTGGTGTTGGAACGCACCCACTCCAGCTCGTCCTTGAGGCGCTTCTGCAGCTTGGCGTCCCGCTTGCCCTGCACGGCCAACCGCTCGGACTTCTTCTGCAGATAGGTCGAGTAGTTGCCCTCGTACGGGTACGTATTGCCGCGATCGAGTTCGAGGATCCAGCCGGCCACGTTGTCCAGGAAGTAGCGGTCGTGGGTCACGGCCAGCACGGCGCCGGAGTAGTTGGACAGGAACTGCTCCAGCCAATTCACGCTCTCGGCGTCCAGGTGGTTGGTGGGCTCGTCCAGCAGCAACAGGTCGGGCCTGCTCAGCAGCAGTTTGCACAGCGCGACCCTGCGACGCTCACCGCCGGAGAGGTAACGAACCTCGGCTTCGGGAGGTGGGCAGCGCAGGGCGTCCATCGCCTGCTCCAGTTGCGAGTCCAACTCCCATGCCTCGGCGTGGTCGAGCTCCTCCTGGAGCTTGCCCATCTCGGCCATGAGCTCGTCGGTGTAATCGGTGGCGAGCTGCTCGGCGATGGCGTTGAAGCGGTCCAGCTTCTCCTTGATCTCGCCAACGCCCTCCTCGACGTTGCCGAGTACGGTTTTCTCCTCGTTCAGCGGGGGCTCCTGCTGCAGGATGCCCACCGTGTAACCGGGGGAAAGGAAGGCCTCACCGTTGTTCGGGTGGTCGAGTCCGGCCATGATGCGCAGCACGCTCGACTTCCCGGCCCCGTTCGGCCCCACCACACCGATCTTGGCACCGGGGTAGAACTGGATAGTCGCGTTCTCCAGTATCATCTTGTCCCCGTGCGTTTTGCGCACATTCTTCATGGTGTAGATGAACTCGGCCATGCCTCCGATCGTAGATGTGCGGGAGCGCGTGGTCCGCACTGCATCCGCACGGTGTGCACCTCCCGTGACGAGCCCGCGGCGCGTGGCTACCGCGCCCCCACCGGCGCGGTCGGGAGTTTCGCTTCCATCGCGCGGGAACATGTCTTGCGCACCGGCGAACCGGCAACGGACGTGATCGTGGCACGGCGCCGGGCGGCGCGGAAACCGGATCGCAGCCGCCCGGCGGACCGTAGCGTCGTTACCCGCTGTGCCGTCAGGCGCCGATCGCCTGCGTGGAGGTGTCCTCGGCGGTTCGTGGACAGGGTGGTGCGGCCCGGAAGCAGTCACGAGCGGAAGCCGCGCCGGCCCCGGCGGTTTCCCCGTCGGTGTCATCCGCCGCGGTGCGGGAGTCGTGCAGCACGTCGAGCCCCACCGCACCGGCTTCGACCTCCGCGGTGGTTCGACGCTGCCCGTCGGTTTCGTACTCCTTGGTGCGCAGTCTTCCGGTCACGAGTACCGAATCGCCCTTCTCCAGGGCCTGAACCACCCCTTGGGCGAGCTGCTTCCAGCAGTGGACCGTGGCGTGTACCCGATCACCGTCGACCCAGCGCTGGTTCGCGCGGTCGAAGCGACGGGCGATGCTGACCATGCGGAAACTCGCCACACGATTGCCGTGTCTGGTCTCGCGGGTCTTCGGGGCACTGAGAACTTCACCGACAAGAGTGACAGCGGTTTCATACATGAGTTCCTGCCCTTCCACCACTTCGAGTGGTCTCGTCTCGGTTCGATGGCGCCGTGCGGCGCTGTACTCACCCTGCACGAGAACGAACACACTGAGCGACAAGACAATTACAATATGTGTAAAAACGGTAACCATGTGGACAATTCGCGAGAAGGTTCCCTGCGGTGGTGGCCGACAACATCGCGCGACTCCACCCGAACGAGCGAGAATCGAAGCAGGCAGACGTCATGAGATAACGACTCGATTTCGCGTAAGCGCAGCGGATAGAGTCGTACGCGAAGCGCGACTACGATGTCCGTGATGGGTCGTTGTCGCTGCGCAGGTCGCTACCAAGCTACCCGCGGCAGGAAAACGAACAAGATTCAGACAACTGGGATCAACCACTCGGGATTATGATCGGCTTGCCATTCGATACCGTCTCGGCAACAGCTCCCGTGTGGGTTCTTCGTAAAGCAAGGGGAACCGTTAGTCTGCTTGGCGCGACACGACACGCGCCGTGAGCGCGCGCTCGGTGTCGCTCGAGCCCTCGTAGCTCAGACGGATAGAGCAAGAGACTTCTAATCTCTAGGTCGCAGGTTCGAATCCTGCCGGGGGCGCCTAGCGAACCAGCCGGTTGACCTGCAACGGGGAACCGAATCCTCGGCGTAGCTTGGTCGTGCTGATCTGCCGTGCGTGGCAGATGTGGGACTTTCGTGGTGCGAGTTCCCACCGGACTCGCATCCCGCTCAGCTCAGTGCACCAATGTTGCACCGAGGGGTAACACCCACGTGAGTTGATCGCTGGGCCATCGTGATCGTGGTGTGGCCGAGCGCCTCGAATCGCCCGGACCGGGGCCGTTGCCGGCGAGGCCTCCCATCACGGCTGCGCCATGTCCGATGCCGATTACCGTCCCCCATTCGACAAGCCCCCGCGTGATCGCACTCAGTTCGATGTCAACAAGCACATCTCGTGTGAAGCGAAGCAACACAGTTCGCGAGTGCGACAGAATTCGGCCCGCTGCACAACGTTGACAGCACACGAAAGACGCCTCGACCTCCGGCAGAGAGCCCGAAGGACGGAGCGTTTTCGTGGTTACAGCACCCAGTGATCGTGGCTGTCGGGTTAGTCGATCCCGCACTATTGGCCGAAAACTCGTGTGACCACCCATGGAAGGTGCCCTATCGTGTGGGCGTGTCAGCGTTACTGTTCCCGGACCCTCCGCTCTCCGACGACGCCGTGGCATTGCGATCCTGGAGCACCTCCGACGCGCGGCAGTGGTTCGACGGCTTCTCCGACCCGTTGTGCCTGCACTTCTCCTGGCCGCTGGTGGAGCCGTTCGATCGCACACGTGCGGCAGAACCTGACCGGGTACGAGGAAATGCGGCTCCGCGGGGAGGCGGTCAACTTCGCCGTGGTCGAGGCCACCGACCACGAACTCGTCCTGGGAGGCGCCTCGGTCTACGAAGTCGCCCTCGACCAGGGGCGCGCGGCGGCCGGTTCCTGGCTCGCGCCCCATGCGCGGGGGCACGGCCTGGCCACGCGGACGCTGAACCTGTTGGTGGGTTGGGTATTCGACCACCTGGAGTTGGAACGCTTGGAACTGACCTGTGGTCCGGACAACATCGCCTCCCAGCGGGTGGCCGAGCGGTGCGGCTTCACACACGAGGGGGTGCTGCGCTCGCACCTCCCCTTTCGGGGCAGCCGCCGCGACAGCGTGCTGTTCAGTCTGTTGCCCGGTGAACGGCTGTAGCCGGGGAGCAACCGGTTTTCCGGTGGGCGGCCGGTCGCTCCAATATGGGCCGGTGGCTCGGACCAGTCCCGAGCCCCGAGCACACCCGCTCCACGTTTGTCCCCGAGAGTCGATCAGCACTCGGTCACACCGACCTCATCCGCACGACCGCCGGATGGTGTGCGGGCGGCGGTGACAGCCAGGACCCCGCAGCACAGGCCGAGTACCGCCAACGGCACGAGCACGGAGAGCACCGGCACCACTTCCGTAATCCCGAAGGCGACGAACAGCGTCGCGTGTTCCAGCAGGAACAGCGCACCGACCAGCGCCAGCGCGGCCGACCAGGAGTTCGGAACACGCCCGGGGGAACGAAGTCGTACGACCAGAGTGAACACGGCGACCACTAGCAGGCCACAGACCCGCGGTCCCGCCACCACCACGGGCGGAACGAGCCATCCCAGCAGTACGAGAATCAAGGCGGCGAGAACCCCTATCGGCAACGCGAGCGACCACGGTTTCCGCGCGGGCTCGGGCGCGTCGCGGTGGAAACCGAGGAACACGCACACGACGGGCAGCCAGATTCCGACTCCCATGATCACACTGGTGAGAGGCGTGGCCGGGGTGTCGCCCGTGGGAATCATCGACAGCAGCGAAGGCAGCAGCGCGACACCCGAACAGAGCATGCCCGCACGGCGCTTCCCCAGCACCAGCAAGAGATACGCGGGCACCCACGCCAGGTTCGGCAGCAGGTTCAGGAAGATGTACCCACTGGACGGGAACAGCAGCGTGGTGGGGTCCGCGAACGCCGTGCCGCCCCGAAGCTGGACGTGCACCAGGCTGCCCACCGAGACGACTGCCAGCACGGCGCGCACGAGCAGCGCGAGCAGCGCGATGGTGCGAACGGTGTCGCCCCGCACACGAGCCGCGCTCGGTGCTCCGACCCCGCCGAAGCGGGTTCGGACCGCGAGCCCCGCCACGGCGAGGAACTCACGCCAGTCCGGCCAGCCGTACTCACCACGCAGGTCCTCGTCATCGTCCCAGTCGTCCTGCTCGTCGTCCGCTCCTCCGCTGTGCCTCGCCGCATCGGCGAGCAGGAAGACGTCCACCATCTCCTCCTCGCGATCGGCGCGGTACCAGCTCGGCAGCAGCCGCAGCAGACGTCGGTAGCGCTGTTCCAGTCGCGTCATGCCGTACCACCCGATTCCGGCAGCAGTCCCCGGGTCCGCAACCGCTCGGTGGCCGCCCGCACGACCTCGGAGCGACGAGCGGTCTCACCGGCCAGTGTGGTCAGTCCGTTGTCGGTGATGCGGTAGTACCGACGCAACCGGCCGTTGTGGACCCGCTCGCTGTCGAGCTCCGCGAGTCCGTCGGCGCACAACCGGTCGAGCACCCCGTAGAGGGTGCCCACCCGCAGCACGACCCGCTGCCGCGAGAGCTCGCTCACCGCACGCACGATCCCGTAGCCGTGCAAGGCTCCATCGGCCAGCACGGTCAGCACCAGGAACGACTGCTCGGACATGGCTCGCCGTGTCATGTGAACATCATATATCGTAAACCGATATATAGCGAACAGCGAAACCCCGCATTCACCGAGAGCAGGGAGGAAGCCGCACGCGAGCTCGCGGAGCGCGGACCAGAAACACGTCGAACGAAACGACGAACAACCGACACACCCGCCGCGCTTAGACTCGTGGCGCACGCACCAGCGGATAAGGTTTCGAGGACCACGACATGAGCACGAGACACACGGTGATCGACTCACCGGTGGGTGAGCTGACCGTCGTGGCCGAGAACGAGCACCTGGTCGGGCTGCACTTCGAGGGCCGCGAGCACAAGAACCCGGCGACGACGCTCGGCCCCCGCGCCGATGGGGACTTCCGGCACACGGAACAGCAGCTGTGTGAGTACTTCGCGGGGGAACGCACCCGGTTCGACCTTCCGCTGGCTTTCCACGGCGACGAGTTCGAACAGCGGGTCTGGCGGCTGATCGCCGAGATCGGCTACGGCGAGACGCGCAGCTACGGCGAACTGGCCCGCGAACTCGGCAATCCGGGCCTGTCCCGGGCCGTGGGAACCGCGACCGGACGCAATCCCATAGCGGTGATCGTGCCCTGCCACCGCGTGGTCGGCGCCGACGGCAGCCTGACCGGCTTCGGCGGCGGGCTGGACCGCAAGCGCTTTCTGCTGCGGCTGGAGGAACCGCCCGCCGAAGTGGCGGGCAGGTTGTTCTGAGGCGGACTCTTCCGATGAATCCCGTCGGGAAGCTGATACCCGACCGGGAACCAGCCCGCCCCGATAAAACCAAAGCCTTCGCGGGCTTTCCCGAATCCCTCAGCCGAGGAGCCGCACCGAGCTGACGTCGGCGACCCGGCGGTAGCCCAGCCGCTCGTAGACGTCGATCGCCCGAGCGTTGTCCACGGTCACCCCCAGCGCGACCTCGCCGAACTCGTCGAGCAGTGCGCGGGTCATCGCGGCGGTCAGATCGCTTCCCAAGCCGCGACCACCGTAGGCCGGATCGACGGTGATCTTGGCGAGGAAGCCGACGCCGTTGATACTCCGATCGGCGCCGCAGGCGACGAGCCGGTCACCGTCGCGGATGCCGAACCACCGGCGAATGCCCGAGGCGCGAGGGTTCGCCCCGGTGGCCGGATGTCCCTCCCGCAGCAACCGCTCGACCCGCTCGCTCTCGCCGTTCGGCAGCACCTCGACCGCCGACTCGCCGTGCCGCCGCTCGGGCGCGACTTCGGCCGTGAGGAAGTACCAGTCCTCCAGCCGGGAGACGGACAGCCGCTCGTCGCCGTCCTCGCCCGACAGCAGCGGCAGCCGAACGGAGTCGACCGAGTCGAGCAGTCCCGCCTTCCGGAGTTCGACGAGCAGTTCGAGGGCCGCGCGCGGTCGGCCGCGCAGCGAGAGCGAACCGGGCTGCCACGGAATGCGGGTGAACCAGGCGACGGCATCATCGGTCGCGTAACCGACCGTTTCCTCGGCCACGGTCATGCGGGTGTAGGTGTCGGCACCGGCCACGGTGAGCAGTTCGGCTGCTCCGGTGAGGTGGCGGACCGTCGCCGCGGACGATGTCATGCCGACGATCCTGACAGAGCCGCACGGCCGCCGTGCGAGCGTGTCCGAAAGACGCCGGAAGCTCCGGAAGACCGGAGACTCCAGAAACTCCGTAGGCTTCAGAAACACCGCGGATCGCGGGAGACCGGAAACTCACGGGGCGCCGCGCCCGCTCGCCCACTGATACCGGTGCTCGGGTCTGCCCGCCGAGCCGTACCGCAGGTGCAGCGTGATCCTGCCGGTGGTGGCGAAGTGATCGAGGTAGCGTCGGGCGCTGACCCGGGACAGGCCCGCGTTGTTGGCGACCTCGGAGGCGGACAGGTCGGTCGCGGCCGAGCGCAGCGTGTCGAGCACCAGGCGCGCGGTGACCGCGGAGAGCCCCTTGGGCAACTCCTCGGGAACGGTTTTCCGGGGTTCGGAGGCCCGCAGCTTGCCGTATACCCGGTCCACGTCGGCCTGCTCGGCCTCGTCGACCGCATCGAGTTCGTGCTGGGCCTCGGCGTAGCCGTTCAGCCGTTCCCGCAGCTCCCGGAACGGGAAGGGTTTGAGCAGGTAGTGCACCGCCCCGCCCTGCATGGCGGCCTTGACCGTCTCCACGTCCCGCACCGCGGTGATCACCAGGACGTCGAGCGGGTGGGCGTTGCCCCGCAGCCGCTGCAACACCCGCACCCCGGATTCGTCCGGCAGGTACAGGTCCAGCAGCACCAGGTCCGGAAGCAGCCGTTCGCTCATGGTCAGTGCCTCGTGGGCGGTGTGGGCCACGCCCACCGCCTCGAATCCGGCCATGCTCTCGACCAGTTTGCGGTGGTTGTCCGCGACCCGGACGTCGTCGTCGACCACGAGAACTCGGATCATCGGGGGCTCCAGTGGGAGGACTGACGACCGGTCCGGGTCGGTTGCCGGTGATTTTCGGGGGCTCCGCCCGGCTCCCCCGTTTCGACGACGTCACCCACCACCGGCAGCGACGCGGTGAAGACCGCGCCGTCGTCGTTGTCGGCGCGCACCCAACCTCCCCGGTTTCGGCAGGTCTGTCGGACCAGGGCCAGCCCCAGCCCACCGGTGCCGCCCTGTTGGGCCACCTTGGTGGTGAAGCCCGCGCGGAACACCTCGTCGGCCAGTTCGGGGGCGATGCCCGCACCGGAGTCGCCGACCTCGATGCGGGTGACGGCGACACCGTCCGTTTCCTCCGACAGCAGCGACACCCGTACCCGCCCGGATCCCGCCAGTGACTCCAACGCGTTGTCGATGAGGTTGCCCACCACCAGTATCAGGTCGTCCCTGGCCGTGGTGGAGGGCAGGGCATCCAGGTCGGTGTCGGTGCCGAGCACGAACTCCGCTCCCCGCTCTGCGGCGGCGGCCGATTTCGCCAGCAGCAGGGCCGCGACGGCGGCGTCGCGCACCCGGGTGGTGAGGTCCTCGGTGAATCGCCCGTGGGAGGCGCTGAGCTCGTCGACGAAACTGCGCGCCTGCTCGTACTCGCCGAGTTCGAGCAGGCCGGAAATGGTGTGGATGCGGTTGGAGAACTCGTGCGCCTGGGCCCGGAGCGCGTCGGTGGTGGTCCGCGCCCCGTCGAGCTCCTGGGCGAGCTGGTCGAGCTGGGTGCGGTCGCGCAGGGTGACCACCGAGCCACCCTCGGTGCTGTCCAGCCGAACCGGCATCCGGTTCAGCGCCAGTACCCTGCCCCGCCGCAGCACGATCTGATCGGTGCCGTCGGCCTGCCCGGCCAGTACCTCGTGCAACCGCTCCGGCAGTTCGAGCTCGTCGAGGTATCGCCCCTCCGCGTCCGGTGGCAGCCCGAGCAACCGGTGTGCCTCGTCGTTGACCAGGGTGATCCTTCCGGAGGGATCGAAGGCGACAACCCCCTCCTTGAGGGCGTGCAGCATGGCCATGCGGTGTTCGACCAGGCTGCCGATCTCGTCCGCGGCCATGCCGAAGGTCATCCGGCGCATCCTGCGGAACACGAGATAGGTGCCGAGCCCACCCAGCACCACCAGCGTCAGCACGGTTCCCAGCAGTTCGGGAAGGCTCTGCGAGACCTCCTCGCTGACCGTCGAGACGGGCACTCCGACGGAGACGACGCCGATCACCGTTCCCGACTCGTCGAGCACCGGCACCTTGGCCCGCATGGAACGTCCGGTGGTGCCGGTCTGGATCCCGGTCCAGACGTTGCCCGCCAGCGCCGGGGCGGCGTCGGTGGAAAGTTGGTGGCCGATGCGCTCGGGTTCGGGGTGCGAGTAGCGGATCTGGCGCCTGTTGGCGACGACGATGAAGGAGGCGCCGGTGGCCCGGCGGATTCGTTCGGCGAGCGGCGCGATGGTGTTCTCGGGGTGCGGATCGTCGAAGGCGTCGCGCACCGTGTGCAGCGTGGCGACCGACTCGGCGATGGCCAGCACGCGCTGCGCGTACTGCTCGTCGAGCTCTGCGCGGGTGTTGCGCCACCAGAACAAGCCGCTGGCCACGAGCGCGAGCACGACCAGCACCAGCTGCAGCGCGAAGAACTGGCCCGCCAGCGGCCAGCGGCGCGCGGGCCCGCGGTCGCGCGTGGTGTTGCCCTCGGCGATGACGTCCACCCCTCCGGCTGTCGACGACCGTACGACGGTAACGGCAGCGCAGTGCGCCGGAAAACCACAGCGGGGAGGTGGCCGGGAAATCGGGCGGTCCCGTGACCACAACGACCATTACTGCGTTTATGAACACCACATTTCCACCGAACGGGTGTGACCCACATCCTGTGATCCACGACTCGTAACGTGCTGTTCATCCGGCGGTATCGCCGTACACGGGTTCCGCGCCGGTGCGCCCGGCCGCGAGAACCGGGACAGCGGGACGCGGAGTCGACGTGAACGATCCGGATTTCGCAGGGAAGAAACCATGACAGGACGACTGATCCTGCGCGTGACCGCCGCGGTCCTGGGCGTGGTCGTCGTGGGGGCGGGCCTGACCGACGCCCACACGAAGGCCTCCGGTGGGAAAGACCCCCGGGACAAGCTGCAGCTGATGGCCCCCGCCGATCCGGGCGGAGGCTGGGACACCGTGGCCAGGGAGATCCAGAGCTCGGTGGACGCCCACGGTCTCTCGCGCGCCACCGAGGTTCTCAACGTGCCCGGCGCCGGCGGCACCATCGGGCTCTCCCGGTTGGCGAACCAGTCCGGCAAGGGCAACAAGCTGATGATGAGCGGGGCGGTGATGACCGGCGCGGTCCAGACCACCGACTCCGCCACGACGCTGGACGACGTCACCCCGATCGCGCGACTGGCCGACGACTACGAGGTCGTGGTGGTGCCGAAGGACTCGCCGTTCCGCACGGTGGAGGACCTCATGTCGGCCTGGCGAGCCGAGCCGCGCTCGGTCGCGATCGGCGGCGGTTCGGCGGGCGGTACGGACCACCTGTTCGCGGGGATGCTGCTGCGCGCCGCCGGGATGAAGACCTCCGAACTCAACTATATCGCCTACGCGGGCGGCGGTGAGGTCGTCACGGGGCTGCTCGACGGCGGACTCGACGTCGGGGTCTCCAGCTACGCGGAGTTCGCCGGGCAGATCGAGGCGGGCAAACTGCGTGCGCTCGGGGTATCCGCCAAGCGCCCCTTGGAAGGGGTCGACATTCCGACCTTCGTCGAACAGGACGTGGACGCCTCGTTGGCCAACTGGCGCGGAGTCGTCGCCCCGCCGGAGCTGTCGGATGCCCAACGCGCGGAGCTGGAAAAGATCGTCACAACCGTGCACGGGAGCGAGCAGTGGCAGGACGCGGTGGAACGCAACGGCTGGAAGGACACCTTCCAGACCGGTGAGGAGTTCCGGTCCTTCCTGGAGTCCGAGACGGCGCGCATCAAACGAATCAGCGAGGAGCTGGGCCTGTCATGACCACATTCGTGCAACGAACCGCTTCGCGGCAGCGGGGCGGCGCGAGCGCTTCCGGTTCGTTCTGGACCGGGCGCAGTGAACTGTTCGTGGGCGTACTGGTCGGCGCGATCGGTGGTTTCCTGCTGCTGCGGACCGCGATGATGGACGTGCCCTCCTCGGTCAGCTTCCTCGGCCCCCGGTTCTTCCCGGCGGTGGTCGGCACGCTGCTGGTGGTGTTGGGGGTTTCGCTGGCCGTGCGGGTGGCGCTGCCCGGACGTCGCGCCTCCGTCACGGACACGACCGCGACGGAGGAGCAGACCGCCGCGGAAGCCGACGCGGCCGGAGCGCGCAGCGACTGGAAACCGTTGCTGCTGACCGCGGGAACCCTCGTGGCGCATCTGGCGCTGCTGCGAACCGCGGGGTGGATCGTGGCGGGAGCCCTGCTGTTCTGGGGTGTCTCCTGCGCGTTGGGAAGCAAGCACAAACTGCGTGACCTGGGGATATCGGTGATCGTTTCGTCCGCCGTGCAACTGGCGTTCTCAGCCGGGCTGGAGCTGTCCCTGCCCTCCGGGCTGCTGCTGGAGGTGCTGTGATGGAAACGCTGTCGCTGCTGCTCGACGGGTTCGGCTCGGCTCTCACTCCCGTCAACCTGCTGCTGTGCCTGGCCGGTGTGGTGCTGGGAACGGTCGTGGGCGTGCTGCCGGGACTCGGCACCGCCATGGCGATCGCCCTGCTGGTGCCGGTCACGTTCCAATTGGACCCCACCGGCGCCTTCATCATGTTCGCCGGGGTCTACTTCGGAGGCCAGTTCGGTGGGGCGACCACCGCGATCCTGTTGAACACCCCGGGGCAGAGCTCCTCGATGGCCACGGCGTTCGAGGGCTTTCCGATGGCCAGGAACCGCAGGGCACCGCAGGCACTGGCCACGGCCGTGCTCGGTTCGTTCCTCGCCAGCATCGTGGCCGTGACGCTCGTGGTGTTCTTCTCGCCGCTGATGGTCGACCTCGCGGTCGGGTTCGGTCCTCCCGAGTACTTCGCGCTGACCGTGCTGGCCTTTCTCGCGACCTCGGCCGTCGTGGCGGGCGACGTGCTGCGCGGCCTGAGCGGACTGGGACTCGGGCTGGCCCTGGCGATGGTGGGTATCGACGAGCAGAGCGGTGCGGTCCGGTTCACGCTGGGGAGCCCGCGGCTGTTGGACGGGATCAGCATCATCGTGGTGACGGTGGGGCTGCTGGCGATCGGTGAGGTGCTGTACGTGGCCTCCCGCGCGCGGCGGAATCCCGCCACCGAGACGGTCGCCTCGGGCAGGCCGTGGCTGAGCAGACGGGACCTGGGCCGCTCCTGGCGGCCGTGGTTGCGTGGCACCGCACTGGGTCTCCCCTTCGGCGTGATCCCGGCGGGTGGTGCGGAGATACCGACGTTCCTGTCCTACGGGACCGAGAAGACGCTGTCCCGCCGTCGTGGCGACGACGAGTTCGGCCGGGGCGCCATCGAGGGCGTGGCCGGTCCGGAGGCGGCCAACAACGCGACCACGGCCACCTCGCTGGTGCCGCTGCTGGGGCTGGGGCTGCCCACCTCGGCCACCGCGGCGATCATGCTCGGCGCGTTCCAGCAGTACGGGATGCGTCCCGGGCCACTGCTGTTCACTCAGGAGGCCGACCTGGTGTGGGCACTGCTGGCGAGCCTGTTCATCGGCAGCGTCATGCTGCTGTTGCTGAACCTGCCGTTCGCTCCGGTGTGGGCGAAGCTGCTGCGGATCCCGCGCAACTACCTCTACGCCGGGATCGTCGTGTTCGCCACCCTCGGGGTCTACACCGCGAGGTCCTCGCTGTTCGACGTGCTGCTGCTCTACGTGGTGGGAGCGCTCGGTTTCCTGCTGCGCCGCTACGGCTTCCCGGTCGCGCCGGTGTTGATCGGCGTGATCCTGGGGCCGCTCGCGGAGACCTCGATACGGCGGGCGATGGCGATGAGCCGGGGAGACGTGGGAGTGCTGTTCGCCAGCCCCTTCGCCGTGGGGATCTACGCGATCCTGCTGGTGGCGGTGGTCGGCTCCACCGTGCTGCGGGTGCGGCGCGCGCGGGCGGCCTGACGAGGATTTTCGGGAGGTGCGTTTCCGGAACACTGCCCCGGAAACGCACCTCCCGGTTCACGAACGAAATCACTGCCTGCCGGAGCAGCGGATCAGCACAACAGTTCGGCCTCCACTGCCGGTGTGAGACCGGACTTGCGCGGGCGATGCAGTCCGCGTGCCCGTTCCTCGGCCAACGCGGCCCGCACAGTGTCGGCCAGTGGCCTGGTAACCAACCCGTCGGCCGCTGCCGGTGTTGGGTCGTGCGTGACGACGCCGTAGTGCGAACTCGGCGCCCACAGCGGCAATGAGCGCGGTCCTTCCCAGTGCACTATTCCCCCCTCGAGCAGTTTCTCCGGCGCGACCGGCACCGGCTCTACGTCGGCGGTTCCGGCGAGTTCCGCGATCTCGCTCAGCACGGAGCCGAGCGTGCGGATCGGCCCGACGGCGTCGTGGGTCCCGGTGATACCCCGCTCCCCCGCGGTCACGATCCACTCGGCCAGATCACGCACGTCGAGGTGCTGGATCGGCTGCTCAGGAGCATCCGGAACGACCACTCGCCCGCCCCGCGCGAAGCGGGCGGGCCAGTAACCGAACCGATCCATGTTGTCACCGGGACCGGTGATCAGTCCCGGACGCACCACCAGGGTCCGCTCCCCGACGGCCTCGTACACGGCGTTCTCCGAGGCGACTTTTATGCCGCCGTAGATTTCCGGGGTGAGTTGTCCTCCAGCCGACCGCCGAGGCTCGGTGACCGGTTCCAGCAGCGCGCCATCGGTCTTCTGATGCTGGGTCGCGGTGTCGGCATAAACATTGATCGTGGAGACGAAGGTCCAGTGACCGGTGGTTTCGGCCAGTGCCCGCAGTGCGTCCCGCACCCAGTCGAGATCGTGGGTGGCGACGTCGATCACGGCGTCGAACCGGGCACCGGCGAGCCGCTCGATCGCGCCGGGCTCGTCCCGGTCCAGTGGGACCAGCTCAGCTCCTGCGGGTACCGTCCCAGAAGCTCCCCGAGCCGCACAGCTGACTTCGTGACCCCGCCGGACCGCTTCGGTCGCGATCGCGTGGGAGACGAACACAGTCCCACCGAGCACCAGAATCCGCATGTGTCCAACATGGCCCACGGGATCCGATTTCTCCAGATGAATCGCTGCTGGCGAAAACCAGTTGCTCGGGCTGTCCGTCTCGGAGCGGATCGAAGTTGTGGCAGCGAGGTTGGTGGTCCGTCCGATGCGGAATTCACCACGGACGGCCTCTCGAAATCATCGGTTCTTCACCGCGGTATTGACCGGTGTTGACCCTCGCTTGTCACGCTGCTGTGGTCGGCTCACCCCAGCACGTGAGGAGAACGGCCGTGCGACGTCTTTCGATCGCGTTGATCACCGCGTTATCCGCGGGGACACTACTGCTCGCCTCGGCGGGAACCGCCGCCGCATATCCACCCGACCCGCCCGGCGAATCCACCGCGCGGCAGCAGCTCGCCGAGCTCGCGGTGAGCGCGGAGGGCTCGATGAGCGGCTATGACCGGGACAGGTTCCCGCACTGGTCGAGCCAGTCGGGCAACTGTGACACCCGGGAGACCGTGCTGCGGCGGGACGGCAGCGGCGTCACCGTCGGCTCGGACTGCTACCCGGACTCGGGGAGCTGGTACAGCGTCTACGACCAACGGTGGGTGAGCGACCCCAGCGAGGTGCACATCGACCACGTGGTCCCGCTCGCCGAGTCCTGGCGCTCCGGCACCGCGAGCTGGAGCGACGCGAAGCGGGAGGACTTCGCCAACGACCTGGACACCCAGCAGCTGATCGCGGTGTCGGGCACCTCCAACATGACCAAGAGCGACGACGACCCTGCCGCGTGGCAGCCCTCCAACACCGGTTACCACTGCGTGTACGCGCGCAGCTGGATCAACGTGAAGCACGTCTGGGGTCTGAGCGTCGACTCGGCCGAGCAGAACGCGCTGTCGAACATGCTCGACAACTGCTGATCGGGGTTTTCCGGTCGGTCCGACGTTTCCGGCTCCGGCAAGACCCGCGCCGATCGGTCAACAGCACGGGAGAACGTCAGCGAGGTAACGGCCGGAACCGTCGGGCATCCCGACCCGGCGGTTCCGGCCGCGCGGCGAGGTCCGGTCAGTCCCACTCCAGCGCCGCTCCGGACTGGTACTCGGTCACCCGCGTCTCGAAGAAGTTCTTCTCCTTCTTCAGATCGACGGCCTCCGACATCCAGGGGAACGGGTTCTCGGTCTCGGCGAACACCGGTTCCAGACCCAGCTGGTCACAGCGGCGATTGGTGATGAAGTGCATGTACTCGGTGCACAGTTCGGCGTTGAGCCCGAGCATGCCTCGCGGCATGGTCTCGCGACCGTAGGCGACCTCAAGCTCACAGGCCTCGGTCAGCATCGTACGCACTTCCTCCTGGAACTCCGGGGTCCACAGCCACGGATTCTCCAGCTTGATCCGGTTGATGCAGTCGATCCCGAAATTGAGGTGGATCGACTCGTCCCGGAGGATGTACTGGTACTGCTCGGCGATGCCGACCATCTTGTTCCTGCGCCCCAGCGACAGGATCTGCGCGAAGCCGGTGTAGAACCACATCCCCTCGAAGATCACGTAGAACGCCACCAGGTCCCGCAGGAACGCCCGGTCGGCCTCGGGTGTGCCGGTGGCGAAGTCGGGGTTCTCCAGGTTCCTGGTGTAGCGCAGCGCCCAGGAGTCCTTGTCCGAGATGGACGGGACCTCGCGGTACATGTTGAACAGCTCGCCCTCGTCGAGCCCCAGGCTCTCGCAGATGTACTGGAAGGTGTGGGTGTGCACCGCCTCCTCGAACGCCTGCCGAAGCAGGTACTGCCTGCACTCGGGGTTGGTGATGTGCCGGTACACCGCCAGCACCACGTTGTTGGCGACCAGGGACTCGGCGGTGGCGAAGAAGCCGAGGTTGCGCTTGAGCATCAACCGCTCGTCGTCGGTGAGCCCGTCCGGGGACTTCCACAGCGCGATGTCGGCCTGCATGGAGACCTCGGTGGGCATCCAGTGGTTGTTGCACCCGGCCAGGTACTTGTCCCAGGCCCAGCCGTACTTCAGCGGCAACAGCTGGTTGACGTCGGCGCGGGAATTGATCATCGCCTTGTCGGCCGCGTCGACCCGGGAGCCGGAACGGTCGATCTCCCCGAGTCCGCTGGTGTCGGGGCTGACGGCGGTTTCCGGCACGTTCAACGAGGTCATACTGGTTTCCGGTCCTCCCGTGCTTGATCGCGGCGGAGCTGTTCGGTCCGCTCGCGGGCCCGGCGTTCCGGCCGAGCGCTTCGGAACTTCTGGGGTAGCTGGGTGCTGTTTCTCGGACGGTCGTTTCCCGCCGCGTTCTCCGGAGGTCGTACTCCCGGAGAACGAGGTCACTGGCAGACCTCGCACTCGGGGTCCTCCACCGCGCAGGCCGCCTCGTCGGAAGAATTCGCCGCGTCGAAGGACGTATCGGCCGGGAGCACGGTGGGTGATACGGCGTTGAGCTTTCCGTCGGTGCCGCGCAGCGTGCTCTTCTCCACGTCCGAGGCGCTGCTGGAGCGCAGGTAGTAGGTGGTCTTGAGCCCTTTGCGCCAGGCGTCGCGGTACTGCCGGTCGAGCTCGCGCCCGCTCGGCCGCGCGAGGTACAGGTTCAGCGACTGTGCCTGATCGATCCACTTCTGCCTGCGCGCCGCGGCCTCGATGAGCCGGTCCGAACCGATCTCGAATGCCGTGGCGTAGAGCTCCTTGAACTCCGCCGGGATCCGCTCGATCGGCCCGAGCGCACCGTCGTGGTATTTCAGGTCGGCCACCATGCGCCGGTCCCACAACCCCGCCCGCTTCAGGTCGGCGACCAGGTGCGGGTTGATCACCGTGAAATCGCCGGACATGTTCGACTTGACGTAGAGGTTGCGGTAGAGCGGTTCGACGGACTGCCCGACACCGCAGATGTTGGAGATCGTGGCGGTGGGGGCGATCGCCATCACGTTGGAGTTGCGCATCCCCTGCCGCCGCACCTTCTCCCGCAGCGGCTGCCAGTCCAGCGTCGAGGAGGTCGACAGCTCCACGTCACCGTCGCGTTCACGCCGCAGCAGCTCCAGCGAGTCCAGCGGCAGGATGCCCCGGCTCCACAACGAGCCCTCGAACGATTCGTAGCGGCCGCGTTCGGCGGCCAGCTCCGCGGACGCGGAGATCGCGTGATAACTGATCTCCTCCATGCTGTGGTCGGCGAACTCCACGGCCCGCTGCGAGGACATCGGGATCCGACGCTCGAACAGGGCATCGGTCAACCCCATCACCCCCAGCCCGACCGGTCGGTGCCGCGTGTTCGAGTCGCGTGCCTCCGGAATCGTGTAGAAGTTGATGTCTATGACGTTGTCGAGCATGCGCACGGCGGTTCGTGTGGTGCGTTCCAGCCGCTCGCGATCGATGCCGTCGGCGGTGACGTGGTTCGCCAGGTTGATCGACCCCAGATTGCACACCGCCACCTCGTCCCGGTCGGTGTTGAGCGTGATCTCGGTGCACAGGTTGGAGGAGTGCACCACACCGGCGTGCTGCTGCGGGGAACGCAGGTTGCAGGGATCCTTGAAGGTGATCCACGGATGCCCGGTCTCGAACAGCATGGTCAGCATCCGGCGCCACAGGTCCACGGCGGAGACCCTGCGGTGAACTCTCAGCTCACCGCGCTCGGCGGCGCGTTCGCACTCGCGGTAGCGCTCGGCGAACTCCGTGCCGTACAGGTCGTGCAGGTCGCCTACCTCGTCCGGGGAGAACAACGTCCAGGTGCCGTCGGCCTCGACACGACGCAGGAACTCGTCGGGAACCCAGTTCGCCGTGTTCATGTCGTGGGTGCGCCTGCGGTCGTCACCGGTGTTCTTGCGCAGGTCGAGGAACTCCTCGACGTCGATGTGCCAGGTCTCCAGGTAGGCGCACACCGCGCCCTTGCGCTTGCCGCCCTGGTTGACCGCCACCGCCGTGTCGTTGGCGATCTTGAGGAACGGCACGACACCCTGGGACCGCCCGTTGGTGCCGTTGATGTGGGCACCGATACCGCGTACCGGTGTCCAGTCGTTGCCCAGTCCTCCGGCGTACTTCGACAGTTTGGCGTTGTTGCCGATCGAGTGGAAGATGTGGCGCAGGTCGTCGTCCACGGTGGTCAGAAAGCAGGATGACAGCTGGGGACGGGTGGTTCCGGCGTTGAACAGGGTCGGCGTGGAGCACATGAAGTCCATCGCCGACAGCAGCTCGTAGAACTCCACGGCACGGCGACCGCGATCGTCCTCCTCCAGCGCGAGCCCCATGGCGACCCGCATGAAGAACGCCTGCGGCAGCTCATAGCGCACTCCCCGCTCGTGCAGCAGGTAGCGGTCGTAGAGCGTGCGCAGCCCGAGGAAGTCGAACAGCGTGTCCCGCTCCGGACGCAGCGCGGCGCCGAGCTCCTCGAGGTCGAACTCGCCGAGCCGGGGATCGAGTTGGCCGTTTCCGATGCCGTGCCGCACGTAGCGGACGAAGTAGTCCGGATAGCGCTGTCGCATCTCCTCCTGGTCGGCCTCCCGCTGCTGCCCCTCCAGGAAGCTGAGGGCTTCGCGACGCAGCTCGTCCAGCAACAGCCGAGCCGTGACCCGCGAGTAGTTCGGTTCGGCTTCGACGAGCGTGCGGGCTGCCATGATCAACGCGGTCGCGAGTTCGTCGGGCGAGATGCCGTCGTAGAGATTGCGCCGCGCTTCGCGCAACACGTGCTCGGCGGACACGTCCGCCAACCCGGCACAGGCCTGTTCCACCACTGTGGACACCCTGTCCCAGTTCAGTGGTTCCGGTTCCCCGGTCGGGCCGCTGACACGGACGTCGGGGGCGGCGGAAGACACGACAGCGTTGGAAGCTCGAGTCACCGTGCACTCTCCTCGCGAGTTCGAACCGATGCCCGGACCGGGCGGGAACACACGAGGTCCGCGGGACACGGCACCGGATTCCGGGGCACGCGTCCGGCCGAGTTCGCGCGGACCCTCCCTCGAGGTCGCGGACGGCGCGCACGGTCGTGCGCGCATCGACGGCAGGTCTTCGGACTCACGGGCTTCCGGCGGCTCGACCGCCGGTCCTGATAACCGTCGCTTCCCGGACCGGTGGCGTCCAGTGCGTTTCCCACCCTGGGGTGGCACGGCGTTCGTTCCCGTTTACCGCTGCGGGGCAGTCCCGGACTCGCACCGGGTTCCCTGTTGGCACACCGAATCTTTCGAATCCGGTGAACCGCCGACAGCAACACACTACATGTTGACCCAATGGATCTACGCTACCCCCACATGGGTTACCGAGCTTTCGTCGTCGGCTGCTGAAAAACGGAAATCAACGAGCAGCGGACGGACCACATCGGACGCTGTCCCGACAGGCCCGGCCGCGAGGGAGCGGCTCCAACGAGCTGGAGGACCGCGCGGCCGGTCCACCGAGGTGACACCCGGCGCGGACCGATCCGGCCGTTTCGCGGGACGAAACGGCCGCTCGCCGAACCGGACTGCGGATTCCTAGCGTTATCCGCGAACCAGCCGCCGGACGGCGGACGAACGGCGCTCCGGGAGTCACAGTGTCCAGCGAAAGCCGAACGGAACCCCCACCCGCTTCCGGGACTTCCCCACGCGAAAGACCGCTGCTGCGACTCGCGTTCGACTTCGTGGACAGTTCCGAGGCGGCACGGATCCTCTCCGCAACCGCTCCGCTGATCGACATCGCCGAGGTCGGGACCTCGATGCTGAAGACCGAGGGCGTGTGGGCGATCGAACGTGTTCGGCGAGCGATTCCGGGAACGGACTTGCTGGTCGACGCGAAAACCATGGACGACGCCGCCTACGAGGCGGGACTGGTCTTCGAGGCCGGAGCCGACCTGACCACGGTCTGCGCCGGTGCCGCCGACGCGACCGTCACCGGTGTCGTGGCCGAGGCCCGTCGTCACCGACGAGCGGTGGTCGGCGACCTGGTCGGGGCCAGAGCCACCCCGCACCGGCTGAGCCGGTTGTCGGAACTCGGCGTCGATTTCATAGGGGTGCACAACGGCTCGGACGAACGAGCGAACAGCGCCGATCTGGCCACTCAGCTGCGGACGTGCGAATCCTTGGGAATCGGCAACATTCAGCTCTCCGGGGGAATTTCACCCGAATCGGTGCGGGCGTTGCACACGGGCACCCCGGCGATCCTGGTCGTCGGCGGCTACGTCCTCGACTCGACCGAGCCGTGTGACGCCGTACGACGGATCCGGAAAGCGATGCACGAGCGATTCGGGGGAACGGATTCATGAGCGGCCGAACGCTCGTGCCGGTGCCACCATGCTGCTCTACGGTGGGGCGGTTTTTCCCGGAACGTTCCGCGCCCTGCGTGCCGAAGCGCCGATCGACGGGCTGGGGGTGGGCAGGTCGGGGCGTGACACCGCCGTGTTGCGCGACATTCTCGACGAGGTGGCCACGTGCGCCTGACGGAACATCCCGTCGTGATCGCGAGGAGTGCACCGCACCGGGGCCTCCCGCCTCTCTCGCGGACCGTCCCCGCAGCCTCGGCGGATCCCGCCACCCCGGAGGACTTCGTTGGGCGGATCCTTCAACAACGGCTCGTCGAACCGGTGGGCAGTAGTTTCGCGGCGTCGTGTGCGGCCTGCCTGAGCAATGTCGCCGTGTGCGGGACGTTGTGCACCCGGGCGGCGGGACCTGTCATCGCCAGCACGGCCACCGGACGCCTGATCCGATCCAGCACGGCAGCGGCGAGTTCGACCCGCCCGTGACAGGATCGTTCCACCAACAGCCCGGTCCTGCGGATCTCGGCGAACTGGGACGAGGACCGACTTCGGACGCACTCCCCGCGATCACCGATCACCTCGTGCGGTACCGAATCAGGCGAGAACGCCGACAGCACCTTGGTCGCAGCTCCGTGGTGTTCGACTGCTCCGCCAGCCGTTCCGATCGGATTCCCGGTACCGCGCCCCTGGACGCGGTGCAGCACGACGACATCGCCACCACGCGGCACCGCCAGTTCCACCGGAAGTCGTGCGGCACAGTAGAGCTCGACCATGACCGGGGACAGTCGCTCGCGCAGCAGTCGTGACTCGGTGCCGGCGGTGAGATCACGCGCGAGGCGTCGCAGTTCGACACCGGGATAGTAGACGTGTTCGGACTCGTGCGCGAAACGCAGCCGTCGCATCGTGCGCAGTGTGCGGTGGACGCTCGGTTTCGGGATACCGAGCGATCGGGAGAGCTCCGAAACCCCCACTCCCTCGGGACGAAGCGTCAATTCGCGCAACAACAGCAGGGCGCGGGCGAGGCTGCCGTTGGCCTCCGGCCCGGGCTCCGTCTCGTCGTCGTGTTTCGGTCGCACCGGTCTGCTCATCGCTATACCCGCTTTCGGAGGGCGGTATTCGCCCGTCGGCAGCAATGGAACAGTTCCGGTTTAGCGGGCGATGCTGACACGGCGTTGACAGCGGAGTGACCGGCCTTCGGTTCCACTGCTGTGGCACGGGGTGTTCAACGGTCGGAAGGCGTAACGTTGCTCGTGATCACGGCGACCCGAACGTGGCAGCACTCCGGAGGAAGCGCGGATGGACCAGCACGAGGACCCTCGGGAATCGGTTCCGTTCAGCTCGTTCGCTCCCCCGCCGGGGGAAGCGCGGACGGACCGTCCGAACGCGGCCCGGATGTACGACTACTACCTGGGTGGATCCACCAACTTCGCGGTGGACCGCGAAGCGGCCGAGGCCGGATCGGCCGCGATGCCGCACGCTCGCGAGTACGCGCGGGCCAACCGGGCCTTCCTCGGCCGCGCGGTCGCGTACCTGTCCGCGCGGGGGATCGACCAGTTCCTGGACCTGGGCTCGGGCATTCCGACCGTCGGCAACGTGCACGAAGTGGCCCAGTCGCTCGATCCGACGGCCCGGGTGGCCTACGTCGATCACGAACCGGTGGCGGTGGCACACGCACAGCGGCTGCTCGCCGAGTACTCCGACGTGACGATCACGTTGGCCGATGTCCGGGATCCCCAGGCGGTGCTCACCGCTCCCGGCGTGGCGGGACTGCTGGACTTCGCTCGCCCCGTGGGAGTGCTGGCGGTCGCGGTGCTGCCGTTCGTGCCGGAGCAGCGGGCCGCACGGGAGATGATCGCCGCCTACCGCGAGGCGTGTGTGGCGGGAAGCCATCTGGTTCTCTCACACATCTCCGCGATATCGGCCACCGAACGGCAGGTCGCCGACGCCGAGGAGGTCATGGCCCGCACGCCGACACCTGTCAGATGGCGCCCTCCGCACGAGATAACCGAGCTGATGGGGGCTACGAGCTGGTGGAACCCGGACTCGTACCGCTGCCGAACTGGAATCCGCAGGGCACGGTCGCCCGTGAGGAGATCGAGGTCTCGAACGCCTACGGCGCGGTGGGCAGGCTGACACGTTGAGCGACGGACCGACACCGGACAGGTACGCCACTCAGAAACGGCGCTGAGTCGGGACCGGAACGGGATAGCCGAACCTGAGCAACGCGTGCGGAGGTCCCGGAAGTCCGAGCCGGTCCAGCAGTCCCGCGCGCACCTCGGTGAGGTTGAGCGGTTGTGTGATGACCGAGGCCGCCAGCCCCAGACTGGTGGCGGTGAGCCAGGCGAACTGCATGGCCTCACCGGCACGGAAGTGCGCGGCGGGATCGTCGGTGCTGGTGGTCAGCACCATGATCGACTCGTTCGCGATCCACTCGGCGAGATGTCGTTCGTCTGGGAGTCTGCTGCTCGGTCCGACGAGCCCGACGGCGGCTACTCCCCCGTTACCGAGATCCTCGGAAGCGATGCCACCTCCCGGATCCACACCGCCCTGACCGTCCACCAGCCACATGGCCAGTTCCCGTTGGTAGTGACGGTCCTTGCGGTGCACCCGGGCCGCGTAACCCAAGATCTCCGCAAGGGTCCGCGCCTCCTCGAGGCCGGTTATCCAGCGGGCGTGGACCTCGGCGGAGTTTCCCGCCGCCAGCAGCGCCTCTCTCGCCACGTGGGGGAGCTGCTGTTCGTGGAACGGCTTGCGGTAGCTGGTGCGCCGGGTGATCGCCCGGAAGCGCTGTCCTTCGGAAACCGACGGCTGTTGCCGATGCGTGGCCTTGACGGTGGCGACCAGCCGGGGATCGTCGGATTCGTTCTCCTCCGGCCACCGTCGCACCAGGGCCGCCCAGCCGAGCGCGCGCACCCCGAGGAACAGGTTGGTCACCGCCGCACCGCAGGAGAGTCGCCGATCCCTGCCTTCCGGATCGTGCTGCTCGAGTGCCACGTCGGGTCGCTCGCGCAGCAACGCCGTGCGGTCACTCGTCGTCAGTTCCCAGGGCTGGGTGTTGTGCACCGAGGGTGCCCGGGCGACCGCGTCCTCCAGGCTGTGGACCTCTTCGGGTGACCAGCCCTGTTCGGTTGTGGAAGTACCGGCTCGTCGCCGGTGCGGTCTGAGCCAACTCATGGTCGAACCCCTGCGACACGAGTGTGCGCGCTCGCCGCGGTATCGCGATGGATCGGCACTCGTGGCGGCCGAAGTGCCGAGCGGGATCACCGAGCGCGAGAGGGCCGGATATCGAAATCCCCGGGCTCACTATGCCGCCGTGCCGGGAAAGACGCAGGCCGAGTGGCGGAGCACGGCGGAGTTCGACGGATATATGTCCGAAACGCGGCAGCGCACGTGGTGCCGCGCCACGGTACGTGAAAGCACGGACGACAACCCGGACCGGCTCCCCGGCGGGAAGACCGCCCGGGCTCGGGATCATCCGAGCACGGGCAGCCCGATCGCGGCGTCGACGGCCAGGGCCAGGAACAGCCCGCTGAGGTAGCTGTTCGACAGGTGGAACAGCCGCATCGGGTTGACGCCGCGACCGCGGCGCACCCCCTGGTGCAGCCGCTGTGCCACTACCAGGAACACCGCACCGATCGCCACGGCGCAGCCGACGTAGATCCAGCTGGTGACCGGGATCAGCAGCAGCGTGCTCGCCACGGTGGCCCAGGAGTAGGCCAGGATGCGCGCCGAGACCTGCCGCGGGGTCGCCACGACGGGAAGCATCGGCACGCCCGCCCGCTCGTAGTCCGCGCGGTACTTCATCGCCAGTGACCAGAAATGCGGCGGTGTCCAGAGGAAAACCACGGCGAACATCACCACCGCGGGCCACTCCACGGTTCCGGAGACGGCCGCCCAGCCGACCAGGACCGGCATGCAGCCGGCGGCGCCGCCCCAGACGATGTTCTGCGAGGTGCGTCGTTTGAGCACCAGCGTGTAGATGAAGACGTAGAACAGGGTGGCCGACAGCGCGAGCACCGCCGCCAACAGGTTCGCCCCCGCCCACAGCACGGCGAACGAGGCCACGCTCAGCACGACCCCGAACACCAGGGCATGAGTGCGCGGCACGCGGTAGCTGACCAACGGGCGGGACTTGGTGCGGTCCATGACCGCGTCGATGTCCGAGTCGGCGACGCAGTTGAGCGTGTTCGCGCTGCCCGCGGCCATCGCTCCCCCGACCAGGGTGACCAGCACGAGCAGCAACGAGGGGATGCCGCGTTCGGCCAGGAACATGGCCGGAATCGTGGTGATCAGCAGTAGCTCTATGACGCGCGGCTTGGTCAGTGCCAGATAGGCGCTGAGCACTCCGCGCGCTCCGACGCGGCCGGTGGACCTCTCGCCGTCCCCGGTGGATCGTGTCGCGGTCGTCATGTCTGCGCCGACCCGGTCTGCTGGGTTGTCCCGGCCGCGGGACCGTACTTTGCTGTGCTCCACACGCGGAACCACTGAACCACCTTGTGCTCGGCGAAGAAGGCACCGAAGGGAATCGTCCCGGCCAACAGGACCAGGATCATGGGCCCGATGGGGACCCGCAACAGCCGGGTGATCAACAGTGCCAACACCAGATAGACCATGTACAGCCAACCGTGGGCGATTCCGATGACGGTGGTGGCGGTCTCACCGACGTGTTGCACGTCGGTGCCGCTCGGCCACCCGTACTTGCCCACCATTGCCACGCACAGTGCGATCAGCAGCACGGCCGTCACATACGCCATGACCCGGTAACCGGTCAGCAGAACACTCGGCTTCACGACAACTCCCTCAATCCCGCCTCGTGCCTCCACCACGACCGCGGCGGCGATGTCCGTCCCGTTCGTGGGCCGATGGATCGGCTGCCGTCGTGGCACGCGGATGAGGCGGGCCACCGTGGCTGCCCGTCGTTGAAGACCGTACGCCACGGCTCACAGCGACTTGCGACTACCTGACACCGACAGTGGTCTCGGCCACGTCGGGCGGGAACAACGGCGCTCCGAACCGCGCGGTTCACGCGAGGCGCGGGACGCCCACCAGGGCGGAACACCGCGAGCGTCCGGAGGGCGACTCCGCGCAGCAGCAGCCGCCCCACGAGCGTCCACCCGGTGAGCGACTACCCCGTGAGCTACCACCCGAGGTGCCGTGCCGCTGCGAGCGAGCGGCGAACCGGCGCGGTCTCCCCCGCTACCGAACGTCGCCGACTCGGTACTCCTCGGCCACGAGCTCGTAGGAACGCGACTCGGCATTCCGATCGGTGACGTTCGCCGTGATCATCAGCTCGTCGGCCCCGCTGGTGACTCGGAGTCCGGCGAAGGGTTCCGCCCTCCGGCACACCCGCCGAACCCGATGTTGCTCCCGTGCGACCTTCCGGGTCGATGGTGTGGTTCACACCACTCTTCCACGCCCCCCGCTCCCGAAGGGAGCGGATTGGGCGGGCCGGGTCCGGAATCCACCGGCCTACCACTTCCGCACGTTTCACGAACATTCTTCCGATCTGTTTCGTATCCATACCGACTTCGCGCGCGATAGTCGCGCATCGCACCACAAAAACGAATTGCTTTCATTCAACGATACGTCTCGCTCGTTCGAGTGAGAACGCGGACGTGCGCATCAAGCATGCGCCGGAAAATCCGTCACTCCGCTTAGGATCACCAGCAGCACAGTGTCGAGCGGAAGTGCGGTGGACCATGGAAGACGAGGCCATCGTTCCCCTTAGGCCGGGGTTCGACAACGAGTTCCGCGGATTCAACCGAAAACAGGTTCTGGAACACATCGAACTACTGGAGGACCAGATCCGGATCCTGGTCACGGACAGGGACGAGGCGATCCGGCTCAACGAGGACCAGCGGCGCATCACCGACGAGACGCGCAGGCAGATGGAAGAAACCGCCGGTGAGTTGAAACGGGTGCAGAACGCCGATACGGGGCAGCCCTACATCACCGCGCGGATGCAGCACATGCTGAACATGGCGGAGGAAGAAGCCACCGCCATTCGTGAGCACGCCAATCGTGAGGCCGAGACGATCCGCGGCGTCGCCGAGACCGATGCCGAACGCATCCGGAACGAGGCGGAGAACCGCGCGGCCGAACTGCGTCAGGAGTGTTCGGAGCTCGTCGACGACCTCGAGGAACGCAGAAAACGTCTCGACGAGGAGCACGCTTCGCGCTCCGCCCAGGTCGAGGCGAGGGCCGAGCAGCTCAAGCAGTCCTACCGCAGTACCTACGAAGAGGCCCTGACAGCCGCGCGCAGGGACGCCGACGAGCTGCTCCAGAACACTCGTCAACGCTGCGGCGACCTGGAGGAGGACGCCCGCCGCAGGCACAGCGAGCTCATGGGTGAGCTGCGTTCCCGCGCCGAACAGCTGGAGGACCTGCGCAGCAGGTTGGTGCAGAACATGGACGCGGTGGCCACCTTCGTCGGGCAACAACGCGACGTGCTCAGCGAACAACCCCGACCGCTGTTGATCGTCGAACAGCCCCAGCGGGAGCAGGCCCCCTCGTACGCCACCCCCGGTGGCGAGGCAACCGGCGAGGCACGTGAAGCGCTCTCCCCCGCCGAACCGGAAATGCCCCGGGAATCGTCGGTGGAGGAACGCATCCCGTTCCAGCCGGACCAACAGGCCGCGGAGACCGGCAACCGTCCGATCCCCGTGAACCCCGTCACCGAGGACGATCCGGTACACGACGAAGTCCCCGTGCTGAACAGGGCTAACCCCCTGGGCACGGACGGCGAGAACCATCCCCACTCGGTCGACTACGGACACTGATTCGATGACTGCTGAGCTGATCCCGTGGGCTCCGGCCGGATGGCACCTGCTCCGGCTGGGGCTCGCGGTGCTTTCCGGAGTCCTGCTCACGGCGCTTCCGGCCACGATCCTGCTCGTTCGAGCACGACGACGGCAACAACGGTTGCGCAGGCAACTGGCCAGACTGACCACCTCGACGGCCCTGTTGAGCGGGCCAGGGCGCAACGGACAACCGAGACGGGTCGGAACGGGAGTTCCCCAGGAGGACGAGGCGGAGCACGCCGAGTCCCCCGAGGCGGGCGCGGCGGAACCGGGTGACAGAGCGGACCCGGCACGGGACGAGGAATCCCGGAACCGGCCGGTCGCGCCTTCCGGTGTGGACGCCCCCACCGAACCCGACGCGACGGCCGGAACCGATGTGCCGGAGCGATCCGCCCGAACCGAACAACCCACGACCGCCGAGAACCCGACCACCGGGAACTTCGGTGCCGAGACGCACTTCGGCAGCGAGGAGAGCGCGGAACGGTTCCGCCGGGAGTACATCCAACCGATGGACGACAGCAAACAGCGGTTGGAGGAACTGCGCATGAGCCTGACCGGCGAACTGCGTATGGAGGAGAACGGGCATTCGGGCAACGGACAGCAACAGCGGTAGCGCCGGGGACACCCGACGGCGACCGGAACTCCCACCAGTCACGGCACGCCGGTAAGCACCACTCCCCTCGTGGTGGGACCGGCGATCCCACGTCTCGATCCGATACGGCAACCCAACTCTCGACCATCATCGAGCCGACCCCGCAGGGCAGTCGCGGACAGGAGGATTCGACATGGAAGACGCCGCCGACGCCGTGGTGCCGCTCCGGCCCGGGTTCGACGTCGGGTTCCGCGGATTTCAACGAGAGCAGGTACTGGAGCATCTCGAGGTACTGGAGAACCAGCTCGAACTGGTGACCATAGACCGCAACGAGGCGGCTCGACTGAACTCGGATCTGCGCGAGCTCTACGACCGGACCCGCCAGGAGCTGGCCGAGACACAGCAACGCCTGCACCACGTGGAATCCTCGGAAACGGGCCTGCCCGCCGCGTCCCAGCGGGTGCGGGAGATGCTGGAGCTGGCCGAGGAGGAACTGCGGGCCATCCGCGAACAGGCCGGACACGAGGCGGAAGTGATCCGAGGTTCCGCGGAGAGCGAGGCGAACCGGCTGATCGAGCAGGCCGAGAACACCGCGGGCGAGCTGCACGGGCAGTGCGAACGGCTGCTCGCCGAGATAGAACGCCGCCACGAACGGTTGCACCGCGACCGGGCACGACAGCTCAACGAGCTGCGGGAGCGGGAACAGCGGATGCGCCGATCCGTCCGGGACGCCTACAAGTCGCTGATGAGCGCGGCCCGGCGGGACGCGGCCGAGCTCGTGGAACGAACCCGCCGCGAATGCGGCAGGCAGGAAGCCGAGGCGGAACGACACAGGCGGGAGACCCTGGAGGAAATCACCCGGCACCGCACGGAGCTGGAGTCGCTGCGTGACCACGTGCTGAACACGCTCGACACAGCCAGCGACACCATCGGTGCCTCCGCGGTCTCACTGCGCAAAACGCCGGACCGGGGCGAAGCCCCGACGCCGGACGAGGCCGGGCAGCAGGGGACGGAGCGGCACGACGACGCTTCCGGTCAGGGGGAGCGGGAAACGGCCGAAGCCGCCCCGGAGTCGGAAGTGCCCCGTTTCGTCACCTCCCCCACTTCGATCCCGGTACAGCTGACTCCGATCCTCCCCGAAGCGGAGGACGGGACGCCGGAACAGGCCTCGGGCACCGACGGCTCCGCACCGGAAACCTCGGTGATGGCGAGCACCCCTGGCCCCCGCGTGAGTGAGTACGAGTACGAGCCCCCGGCGGAACAGTCGGATGCGGTGGTACCCCATGAGGAGGGGATCACCACCGTCACCGGCACGGTTCCCGGATCGCTGGAAGAGCAGGATCCCGCCGGTCGGAACTGAACCGGGACGACCGGAGGAAACGGCCCCGAACGACTGCCCGGTTGACGGGCACGGTGAAGGCAGTCCCGAAACAGGTGAAGGCAGCACCGAAACAGCAGAGAGGAGCACCCGCGACGATGGCGCTGGCACAGCTCACCTTCCCGGCGATCGATCTGCTCGCACTAACCTTCCTGGCCGGTTTCGGTGTGGCCACCTTGGTGTTCGTGCCGCTGTTGCGGCGCGAACACCGTCGCGGCAACCGAGCCGCGACCAGATCCCGGCGACAGGCCCGAGTGGTGAGCGACGCACTTCAGGCGAGCACGACGCCGGCGAGCACACCGGCCTCCCCGCCATCGACCGCACCGTCAACCGCACTTTCGACCGCCCCGGAGAATCGGCCTCGAAACGTGGACGAGGAGACCGATCCGGAGTCGACCCTGCCGGACAGCGAGGAGGCGGCGCGCTCCGGAACCACCGACGAGGCCGATCTCGGCACCGGGCGCTCGTCCACCGCCCGCCGGAGCGAGCGGATCGAACTGTGCGCCGCCAAACACCGGGTACGATTCGGGCAGGCGAAAGCTCGACTGCTGACGATCAGCGACGAACTCGAACTCCACTGACCAAGGGCACCGCGGAACTGCTCCGAAGCCGTTCGCTATCCTTACTCCAACGCTGACCGGCCGAGGAGTACGTTTGACCGCCCCTTCACCGGAACGGGAAACCGTGTACCTGGTCGGCACCACCGGCCACCCCAACTACGGCGACGAGCACATCGCCGCCTGCTGGCTACGCCACCTGGCACACCAGGCACCCGACTCGGAGGTCTGGCTGGACTGCCCCAATCCCGGGCCGAGCGAGGTGTTGCTGGGAACGTTGCATCCGAACGTGCGGTTCACCGACACCCTGTGGCGGCTCTGCTGGCACGCCGACTCGCGGGAACCGTGGGAGGTGGCCTCGTTCGTGCGCCAGGCGATCCACGATCCCGGGAGAGCACCCCGCTGGGTCGCGGGCGTGGTCGCGGCCGTTCGGGCGGACGTGGTGCACGTCATCGGTGGTGGCTACATCAACGGGATCTGGCCGCACCACCTCGGGTTGCTCGCGGCGGCCGTGGCGATCGGAGAACGCTCCGGTGCGCGGCTGGCGATGACCGGGCAGGGCCTGACGCCGCTGCCCGGCGAGGCGAGGCAGCTGTTGAGTGCGTTGGCGAGGCGGTTCGACGTGGTGGACGTGCGGGACACGCCCTCGCTGGACGCGCTGGCCAACGTGCCGGAAGTCACCGCCACCGGCGACGACCTGTTCTTCGGGATCACGCCCCACATGTACCGGCAGGACGACTGCCCCGAGGTCATGGTCTGCGTACAGTCCGACCTGTTGAGCATGAGCCGGGCCGCGCTGGCCGGTTTCGTGCTCGAAACCCTGCGGCGCTGGAAAACCCCCTCCGAACGCATCGGGTTCGTGGAGGGGATGCCGCTGGTGGATCGCGAGATCTACACACTGCTGCGACACGAGCTGCCCGACGCCCGCTTCTACCCGTTCTCCGACATCATGGATTCGGGACTGCCCGCCACCGCCGAACAGCGGTGGCTGTCCACCCGGTTCCACACGCACCTGGTCGCGGCGGCGACGGGAGCGGCCGGAACCGCGGTGGCGATCGATGCCGACTACTACACCAGCAAGCACGGTTCACTGATCGCCAGCGGCTCCGGTTGGTCGCTGAACACGGATCTGAGTACCTCGATAGCCACGGAACCGACCGGTGGGTTCGACCTCGGCACGCTGGATTCGCTTCGCTCGGCCAAGAAAGAGCTCGCCGCCAAGATCTACTTCCAGTAGAGCCCTGACGGCTCGGTCCCCGCAGCTACTCACTCGGCGGAACCTCTGGCACGGCTCTCGTTCCGGGGAGGCCCGACATCGGGTAGCGACCTGCACAACGTCGGGCCTTCCTCGCGAGAACCGCACCGGAGAGCCCGCGGCGGTGCCGACTGCCGGGGTGGTCGGAGTGCGGCCCGCGGGAGTGGTGGGAGTGCGGCTACTCGTCGGTGCTGGCGGCGCGGCGATTTCGCGAGAAATCGACGCCGCACCGAAGAACCCCACCGAGCAACGGCTTGAACGGGAACCCGACCCCACCGGCTCCGGGTGAGCGCGTCAGTCGTGCGGCTCGGGCAGCCATGCCGCGGTGGGCCAGCTCTCGGTCTCCCACGCGCTGTTCCAGAACAGCCATTCGTACTCGCTGCACCGCACGAAGGCGGTGAGCATGCGTCGCCGCGTGTGCTCGTCGGTTCCCGCGGCGAGCCTGTCGGTGAGTTCCCTGGCGCCGAGTACCGCGTTGGCGAACTCCTCGTCGGCATAGGTGGCGATCCACCGGCCATAGGGGTGCCCGGCCGTCGTCCCGGTGCTCTCCAGAATCGTGCTGCCCACGTGCTGGTACACCCAGAAACAGGGCAGCAGCGCGGCGACCAGCACCGGATAGGGCTCGCTCAGCGCGGTGGCACGCAGGTAGGAGGTGTAGGCCAGGCACGTCGGCGAGGTCTGGATACCCGCCATCTCGTCCTCGGTGAGACCGAGCTGTTCGATGTAACCGGCGTGCAGCTTGCGCTCCTCGGCCAGCGCTCCGTGTGCGCTGCCCGCCAGAAAAGCCGCGTCTGCGGGCTCGTCGGCCCTGCTCGCGGCGGCGGCCAGTGCCTGCGCGAAGCCGAACAGGTAGCGCGAGTCCTGCACGATGTAGAACGCGAACCGGTCCCGTGGCAGGCTGCCGTCGGCCAGTGCCGTGTTGAACGGGTGGTGCACGATCGCACGTTGCAGTTCGGCGGTGTAGGCCCAGGCTTCGGCGCAGAAACCGCCTGGGACGGGATCGGGAAGGCGGTAGCTCATGTCTTTCCTCAGCTTCGGCGGCTCGACGTGGCGCGGACGGAGTTGTTCAGCTGCGTGGCGTGCTCTCAGCCGGCCACCAGCGGTAGAAGTGGTGCACCGGGCCGTGTCCCTGTCCGACGTCGAGCAGGTCGGCCGCGCGCAGCGCACCGGTGAGGTAGTCCTTGGCCTCGCGCACGGCGGTGGACCAGTCTCGTCCCAGGGCGCGCAGTGCCGCCGTGGCGGCCGACAGGGTGCATCCCGTGCCGTGGTCGTTCTTCGTCAGCACGCGCTCGTGCGACAACAGTTCGACACCGCTCGCGGTGCGCAGCACGTCCACGCTGGATTCACCGCCCAGGTGACCACCCTTCAGCAGCACCCGCTCGACTCCCAGCCCGGCCAGCCGATCGGCCTGGGCGGACATCCCCTCGGTACCGGTCGTCTCCGACACACCGAGCAGGTCCGCCGCTTCGGGCAGGTTGGGTGTGATCAGGTCAACGTGGGGCAGTAACTCGTCCCGCAACGCACGGACGGCGTCGGCGGCGAGCAACCGGTCGCCGCTCTTGGCGACCATCACCGGGTCCAGCACGACCTCGCGTGCCGAGTACTCGGACAACACCCCGGCCACGGTTCGGATGATGTCCGTGTCCGAGAGCATCCCGATCTTGACCGCGTCGACCCGCACGTCGTCGAACAGGGTCCGTAGCTGATCGGCCACGAAGTCCGCGGGGATCTCCCGGACCGAGGAGACTCCCGTGGTGGTCTGGGCCACGAGCGCCGTGGTAACCGCCATACCGTAGGTGCCGTGGGCGGAGAAAGCCTTCAGATCGGCCTGGATGCCCGCTCCCCCGCTGGGATCGGTACCGGCGATCGTGAGCACGTTCGGAATCACTGCTGCCCCTCTCACGGCTGGACGAGCACGGGGGCACGGCGACGACGTACGTGGTTCGTCCGGAACGGCCGCACACCGCTCCGGGAACAGCTGGAACCGCCCGGCAACCGGGCGTGACGGCACACGTACGAGCCGACAACACCGCGACGTCCCTCCGCTAGTGCGAACTAGTTCAGGTTCGACGGGTCTCTCTCAGCCCGGCCGAACGGCCGGGCACCCCGCGTCACTGGCCGGAGGCGGGTCGTTCGTTCCCACTCCGGCGAACCTCAAGATAGCAGCGGCGGTCAACGCCGAACCGAACAACGCCGCACCCGTTCGACTCCGCTACTCGATCAGGCCGACCGGAAACCCCGGCAGCAGCGCTTCACCCTGCCGCACCTGCTGGTGCAGCGTTCCGGTGGCCAGGGAGTGCACCCGGTCCTTCCTGCCTTCGGCACGTACCTCCGCCAACGGCTGCCCGGCCCTCACTCGACTGCCGTCCGCAGCCAACCACCGGACGAGCACGCCCCTGGCGGTTTCCGGTATACGACCGCCCGGCTGTTCGGCGCAGTACAGCAACTCCGTCATCCACTGCCTCCGACTCGGCCAACGCGCGGTGTGTTCCCCGATCGGTCGCTGCCCGACCGGCCCGCGGGTATCTTCGAAAGGTGCAGCCTCCAAAACGCGCGGTCCCGGACGCAACACCGTGCGGACTCGTGTCGCGGAACGCGGACGGCGGCGGGAACGATAACCGCGTGGGCCGGATCGGGACACCACCGAAAAAACCGAACGGGCCCCACATCGTGGAACGACATCCGGCGAGTTATGTCACACCGAGGGCCGCGGCTCCCGCACAGCCACTCCGGGATCGTGAGGCCACGGACGACGGCGGACTAGAGTTGGGGCAATGAACAGCACTACCGAAGTACTCAGCAGCACGCGCGCCCGGCAGAACCCGGGGCAGGACCCGGCCGCGGTCTGGGAACCGCTGGCGGGGCTCGCCGAAGCGGCCGCGGCGACCGCGAGTGGCTCCACCACGGTCGCGATCAACCGCGGTTTCGACCGCAAGGCGCGGGAGCGTGCCCGAGCGCTGCGGCAGCTGCTCGACGAGCGCGGGGTGCGGGCCACCGAGATCACCCCGGCACCGGACAGCGAGGAACTGCTCGCCGACAGCAGTGTCGACTCGGTGATCAACCTGGTGGGCACGGGGTCCTGGCAGCCCTACCGACTCGCCGCCAAGGAACGTGCGGCACTGCTGGCACCGCGTCCGGAGGAAGGCGAGCCGGGCGAGAGCCTGCGGCGCGACGTGATCGCGATGAACCGGCAGGACTCCCGCAGGGACGCCGCACTGAGCAGGGTCGTGGTGCTTCCGGAGAACGCGACGGAAGGCAGCCTCACGCTCAACCGTGGCGGTGAGCCGCTGTCCATCCCCGGTGGGCAGGTCGCGATCACGCTGCACGAGGGGCAGCTGGACGTCCGCATCGAGGGACCGGACTACTCCGAGCAGCACTTCACCGCGGACCGGTTGAGCCTGGAGACGCACGGTGGTCCGCACCGCTTGATCCGCGACGAGATGCCGATCGCGGAGTTCGAGGGCTCGCTGGATTTCGTCTGCGAGCGGGAAGGTCTGGTCGTTCGCTCGGTCTGACCACCGCCCGTTCCCCCCGGCGTCTCCGGGACCTGCCGGAGCGCGCCGAGGAACCGGTTCTCGTGCCACGAGCCGCCTGTTCCGGTCGTGGCGAGTTGTCCGAAGCTCTCAACGTCCCCGTCCGCTGGCGAGCCGAACACCGAGTGTGGCCACCCCGGCGACGGCGAGCGCCGGAACCGCCAGCGCCAGTGGCGCGAGTGTCCCGGGCGCGAGGGCGTTGTGGAGACTCCAGAGCGCGATGCACATCGCCGCACATGCCGCCAGGAACGCGGTGACCGTCAACAACCGACGACGGCGCGGGAGTTCACGAAGTCTCGCGCGGGCGTGGGAGGGAAGTCGGCCCACGGTCACCGCGATCGGCAGCACGGCCGCCGCCAGGATCAGCAGTCCGAGGACCGAATCGGCTCGCCTCGGCGAGTCGCCGAGTCCGACCAGCAGGCCCAGTGTTCCGACGGCCAGGATCAGCAGGGCCCGGTCGAGCACTCGCCACAGCCGCGTGTCGTAACCGCTCACCCCGGTGAGTGTGCCAGTCGATCCGAAGATCTGGACATTCCTGACGCTTCTCCCCTTCCTTGCTGACGCCACACAAGGCATTATCTACTCACGAGTAGCTAGAGTTGTGAGGTGTCGCGTGACGAGTGAACGGACCCCTGAGAGCCGGTCTCGGAGCCCGTTGCCAGGGGCAGCCGGTGAACGCCGAACCGAGCGAGCCGAGCAGGGCGCGGTATCCCGATGGTTCGCACGACGGGCGCCGGTACTGCTCGACGCCCTTACCCTGATCAGGCAGGGTGTCGTCCGCCCGATGCGTCCGGACAGGCTGCTGCGGATCGCGATGGCCTACCGACGTTGGGGGATCGCGATTCCGCTCGGATACGCGGTGGGCGCGATACGCCACCCCGACCGGCCCGCCGTGATCGACGAGCGCGGCGCGCTGAGCTTCGCCGAAGTGGAGCAGCGCACCACCCGACTGGCGAACGGGCTGCGCGAGTACGGGGTGGAATCCGGCTCCAGGGTGGCGATCCTGTGCCGGAACCATCACGGCTTCGTCGAGGGCCTGCTGGCGGCGAGCAAACTGGGTGCCGATTCCGTGCTGCTCAACACCGGCATGAGCTCCGAGCAGATGTCGGCCGTACTGGCCGAGCAGAGCGTGGCCGTGGTGATCTCCGACTCCGAGTTCACCGAAGGGCTGCGACTACCGGACGGCGTGGAACTGCTCGTGAGCTGGACGGAGAGCACGACGAGCGACACCACGCTGGAACAGCTGATCGGACGCTCCCCCGCGACTCCGCTGCCCAAGCGCCCCAGGCACGGCCGGATGATCGTGCTGACTTCCGGAACCACCGGCACACCCAAGGGGGCGCGACGTCCCGATCCGCCGAACCTCAGCCCGGCGACGACGATCATGTCCAGGGTGCCGCTGCGCAGCGGTGAACGAATGCTGGTCTGCGCCCCGATGTTCCACACCTGGGGGCTGGCCGCGTTCCAGCTGGGAACGGTGCTCGGAGCCACCCTGGTGCTGCGCAGGGGATTCGATCCGCAGCAAACTCTCGCCGCGCTGCAGCGGCATCGCTGCGGCGCGATGTTCGCGGTGCCGGTGATGCTGCAACGAATCCTGGAACTGCCCGAGCGACAGCGGCGCAACTACGACCACCGCCAGCTGCGGATCGTCGCCTGCAGTGGTTCGGCACTGTCCGGCACACTCGCCACCGAGTTCCAACGGGCCTTCGGACCGGTGCTGTACAACTTCTACGGCTCCACCGAGGCGTCCTGGGTGAGCATCGCGAATCCGCGGGACCTGCGCACCGCCCCCGGCACGGCGGGCAAACCGCCCCGCGGCACGACGCTGCGGATCCTGGACGAGTCCGGATCCCCGGTGGCGGCCGGCGAGACCGGTGGTGTCCACGTCGGCAACGACATGCTGTTCGAGGGATACACCAACGGCAAGGAGGTCCGGCGAACGAACGGGTTGATGCCCACCGGCGATCTCGGCTACCTCGATCAGGAGGGTCGACTGTTCATCGTCGGGCGAACCGACGACATGATCGTCTCGGGCGGGGAGAACGTCTACCCCAAGGAGACCGAGGACGTCATCGCCTCCTTCGAGGAAGTCCGCGAGGTCGCGGTCACCGGAGTCGAGGACCCGAAGCACGGGCAGCGGTTGGCTGCCTTCGTGGTGCCGCACGAAGGCCACGAGTTGGACGAGGACACCGTTCGTGAGCGGGTGAAGGAGAAGCTTTCCACGTTCGCCCGCCCTCGTGACGTGGTGTTCCTGGACGAACTCCCCCGCAACGCCACCGGCAAGGTGGTCCCGAACCGGCTGCCCTTCCGGGACACGTCCGGGTAGAGCTCCGTCGACCCCGCGCAGCCGGGAACTCCGGGGTGGTGAGACCGCTCGTGCGGCGATCGCTCCGGGAGGTCCGACGTCAGTGGTCCACCACGCCACGTCGGGCCTCCCGCGCCGCGGGAAGCCGTGGCGGTGACGACGCACCAGCGGTTTCGCGTGCACCCACCGTGGCGCGTTAGGCTGACCCCGGTGAACGATCGTCTAGTGTGGATCGACTGTGAAATGACCGGGCTGGAGCTCGGCAAGGACGCGTTGATCGAGATCGCCGCCCTGGTCACCGATGCCGACCTCAACATCCTCGGCGAAGGCGTGGACATCGTGATCCACGCCGACGAGGAGACGCTGCGAACCATGCCGGAGGTCGTGCGGGAGATGCACGACCACTCCGGGCTGACCGAGGAGGTACGCCGCTCCACGGTCACGCTCGCCCAGGCCGAGCAGCGGGTGCTGGAGTACCTGCGGGAGCACGTGCCGAACGGGCGGTCCGCACCGCTCGCGGGGAACTCGATCGCCACCGACCGCGGTTTCATCGCCAGGGACATGCCGGAACTCGACCAGTACCTGCACTACCGCATGGTGGACGTCTCCTCCGTCAAGGAGCTGTGCCGCCGGTGGTACCCGCGTATCTACTACGCCCAGCCGGAGAAAGGGCTGGCGCACCGGGCACTGGCGGACGTGCGGGAGTCGATCCGGGAGCTGGCCTACTACCGGCGCACAGCGTTCGTCCCGCATCCGGGTCCTTCCAGCGAACAGGCACAGGAGATAGCTGACGAGCTGCTCGCCGAGGAGCAGGTCGGCGGTACGGAACGGGCGAAGCGGCGTCTCGAAGAGGAATGAGCTTCGCTCCATCCGGTTGCGCAGCGAAATCGGGAACGCGATCGGCAAAAGGGGATCCCGTTGCGAGCCCGAGAACCGGCCACGCTAGGATGGGATCCGTTGCCCGGTGATGAGACCGGGTGAGCACGGTGGGTGTAGCTCAGGCGGTAGAGCACTGGGTTGTGGTCCCAGGAGTCGCGGGTTCGAATCCCGTCACTCACCCCGCAGAAGGCGGTCCCGATATCGGTTTCCGGTGTCGGGACCGCCGTTTTCGTATCGGGCGGCGTTCACGGGGACCGTCCGCACGACGTACACCGGACCGGGGTGTGCCCCATCACTCCCCCGGTCCGGGCTTCACCCGGCAGCTCACGATCGGCCCCTCGCGGACCGCGTTCCTCGGGCGCCGGTTCCGGGATGTCAGTTCCGGGCCGTCAGTCCTGTGCGAAGCGCTCGGGAAGCATCCTGCCCAATCTGCCGGTGAGTTCCAGCACGCGGCGCGCCCAGCCCGGTGAGGCCGCCGCCAGACCGCACGTCGGCGTGGGAACCACCTGTTCGGCGAGGACCCGCTCGGAAAAGCCCAGCTTGGTCACGAAGGTGCGTACCGGCTCGACCAGTTCGCGCAGTTCCGGCTCGCGCCGGGGCTCGATGGTGGGGACCATGCCCAGCAGCACGGGAAGCCCGGCGTCGAAGACCTCGCCGACCTCTTCGGCGAACTCCTCGGAGCAGGACTCCAGCGTCCCGGCGTCCAGGCTCAGCGCCCCGACACCGGCTCGGCGCGACAACCGCACGGGGGGCCGTGCCGCGCAGCAGTGCACGATCACCGGTCGTGCCACGGCTTCCCCCAACCGCTCGATGGTGTGTTCGAGCAGCCGCTGCACCTCGGGCTCCGGGAACGCGGGGACGGTTCCATAGCCGGAGGGAGTGGGCAGATCACCGGAGAGCACGGCGGGCAACGTCGGTTCGTCCAGCTGCAGCAGTACCCGCCCACCGGTGCGTTCGGCGACCAGCGCGGCGTGCTCGCGAACCCCTTCCACCAGCGCTTCGGTGAAGTCGCGCAACGCGCCGTGGTCGGTCAGCACGCGGTGTCCGCGCTCCAGTTCGATACCCGAGGCCAGCGTCCAGGGCCCGGCGACCTGAAGCTTGATCAGCCGGGGTTCGGTGTCCGCGGCGGTGACTTCCTCCAGCGCGTCGAGATCCCAGCGCAGCAGATCCACCGCCCGGCGCTGGTCGCGTCCCGGGGTACGAGCGACCCGGTAACCGGACGGCACGACCTCGACAGCCAGGTCGGGCAGCATTCCGGCGGTACGCCCCAGCATGTCACCACCCACGCCACGAGCGGGCAGTTCCGGCATCGGGGTCAGGTCGGGCAGTTCTCCCGCCACGATCCGTGCGGTTTCCAGCGGGTCGGTACCGGGCATGGAACCGATGGCGGTCGCGGTACCGGATTTCCAGGGCTGTCGCTGCGTCACGCGACCATTCTCGCAACGGACCCTCCGCCGACAGCCACACGGGAAGTGGGGCGTCCGTTCCGGGTTGTTCCCGGCAGAGACTCGTCATCCGTGATTCTCGCACCAGCCGAGTGGACTCGGGCCGCCCAATCTCGCGTAGAGATCACCATCCACGCAATCGGCACCGCCGCGGGTTCTCGCGTGCGGCTCTCGCGAGGACTGTCCCGACGTTGTGTAGTAACTACCCGATGTCGGGGCACCCGCAGCGAGAGCCGTGCGCGAGGTTCCGCCACGCAACCACCCTGGCCAACCGGGCAGTGAACCGTTTATCGAGTAGCGGAGATCTTGGCGCTGCCGAGCACGAGATCACCCGCCTCCTCGGGCCGGTAGAGCACCACCGACTGCCCGGGAGCCACGCCGCGCATCGGTTCGTGAAGCCGCACCCGAACCCCCTCTTCGGTCGTCTCGGCCACGGCACGACAGGTCTCACCGTGTGCACGGATCTGGGCCACGCACTCGGTCGGACCGTCGATGGGGCTCTCGGAGGGCCAGATCGGCCGATCCGCGTCGATCTCGGTCACCGAGAGTCGTTCCGCCGAACCGACCTCGACCGTGCCGGAAACCGGCTCCAGCGAGAGCACGTAACGCGGCCGTCCGTCGGCGGCGGGTTTGTCGATGCCGAGCCCCTTGCGCTGTCCCACGGTGAAACCGTGCACACCGGAGTGCTCGGCGAGCACCTCGCCCGAGTCGGCGTCGACCATCTCGCCCGGCCGCTCACCCAGCTTGGAGTCCAGGAACTTCTCGGTGGCGCCGTCCGCGATGAAGCAGATGTCGTGGCTGTCCGGTTTTCGCGCCACCGCGAGATCGCGCCGCTCCGCCTCCTCGCGCACCTCCGACTTCAGCGAGTGCCCCAGCGGGAACATCGCGTGCCGCAGCTGTTGCGGGGTCAGCGAAGCGAGCACGTAGGACTGGTCCTTGTCCTCGTCCCTGCTGCGGCGCAGTTCCGGAGCTCCCGACTCCTGCGAGAGCCTGGCGTAGTGCCCCGTCGAGACGGCGTCGAAGCCGAGCGCGACGGCCTTCTCCAGCAACGCCTCGAACTTGATCTTCTCGTTGCAGGTCATGCACGGGTTGGGGGTACGTCCCGCGGCGTACTCGCCCACGAAGGTCTCGATGACCTCCTCGCTGAACCGCTCGGCGAAGTCCCAGACGTAGAACGGGATCCCCAGAATGTCCGCGGCACGTCGCGCGTCGCGGGAGTCCTCCACGGTGCAACAGCCGCGGGCTCCCGTTCGCAACGTCCCCGGTTTGGCGGACAGCGCCAAGTGCACGCCGGTGACGTCGTGCCCCGCGTCCACAGCTCGGGCGGCAGCCACCGCCGAATCCACACCGCCGCTCATCGCCGCGAGTACTCGCACCCTCACACCTCCGTAGGCGCGGTGGCCGATTCCACCGAAGTCTTGCTCAAACCGGAGAGCCCTGCGCCACGGGCCCGCCGCACGGCCGGTTCCAGCGCGTCCAGGAACGCACGGACGTCCTCGCGGGTCGAGTCGTGTCCGAGCGAGAGCCGCAGCGACCCCCGTGCGACCCGCACGTCGGCGCCCATCGCCAACAATACGTGGCTGGGTTCGGCGACACCGGCGGTGCACGCGGATCCGGTGGAGCACTCGATGCCGTTGGCGTCGAGCAGCATCAACAGGCTGTCCCCTTCACAGCCGGGGAAGGTGAAGTGCGCGTTCCCCGGCAACCGGCCGCCCTCGACGGTACCCGGATCGCCGTTGAGCACCGCGTCCGGCACGGCCGAACGCACCCCCTCGACGAGTTCGTCGCGCAGGGCCGCGAGCTCCGCCGCGTGGTGTTCCCGGCGGTCGACCGCCTCGCGCAGCGCACTGGCAAGAGCCAGCACGGCCGGCGTGTCCAGCGTGCCGGAACGGACCTCGCGTTCCTGCCCTCCCCCGTGCAGCAGCGGCGTGCAGGTGACGTCCCTGCCCAGCACCAGCACCCCGACGCCGTAGGGACCACCGATCTTGTGCCCGGTCATCGTCAGCGCCGACACCCCGGAGGACTCGAAGTCCACGGGCAGCGTCTCCACGGCCTGGACGGCGTCGGTGTGCAGCGGTATGCCGTACCGGACGGCCACATCCGCCAGCTCCGGGATCGGGTTGACCGTGCCGACCTCGTTGTTGGCCCACATCACGGTGGCGAGCGCGACCTCGTCCGGGGCCCGACGAACCGCCTCCTCCAGCACTTCGGGAGTCACCCTGCCGTACGAGTCGACCTCCAGCCAGGTGACCTCGGCTCCCTCGTGCTCGGCCAGCCACTCCACGGTGTCGAGCACCGCGTGATGCTCCACGGCGGAGGCGAGCACCCGACGACGCCGCGGATCGGCGTCCCTGCGGCCCCAGAAGATGCCCTTCACCGCGAGGTTGTCGCTCTCGGTGCCGCCACCGGTGAACAGCACCTCGGAGGGGCGAGCGCCGAGGGCGGCCGCGATGTCCTCGCGGGACTCCTCCACGGCACGACGAGCTCGTCTGCCGGAGGTGTGCAGGGACGAGGCGTTGCCCAGCGTGGCGAGCGCCTCGGTCATGACCTCGATCGCGCCCGCACGCATCGGGGTGGTTGCCGCGTGGTCCAGGTACGTCATCGCCCGTCCAGGATAATCCCTCTGGAACGCGCCACCAGGCGCGCACCCAGCGAGCCCGTCAGCATCAGCAGCCCCGCGAGCACGACCACTCCCAGGGTCGGCTCCCGGGTGCTGGCCAGCAGGTTCACCAGCGCCCCTCCCAGGCCGACCAGCAGTGCCTGCCCGAGCATGTCGGAGATCTGCAACGCGGCCGAGTTGAACCCTCGTTCGGCCTGGTCCGAGAGCCCCAGCACCCGTACCGCCGTGCTGGCGACGGATATCCCCATACCGGCACCCGCGATCGACCAGAACACGAAGATCGCCCGGTCCGCTCCCCATTCCGGGGCCAGCAGCGCCACGCCGAGCACGCCCACGACCACCAGCACGAATCCGGACGCCACCAGGTGCTCCCTGCTGAAGCGCCCCTGCCTGCCCTGCCAGAACGAGCCCAACGACCAGCCCAGCGAGGCCACGGTCAGCGGAATTCCGGCCAACATCGCCGAATAGCCGTGCACGACGGTCAGCACCAGCGGGATGAATGCCTCCGCGGTGAAGAAGACACCGGCCAGCAGCCCGCGCGCCAGCACCATGACCGGGATGCCCGGGCGTGCCGAGAGCGTCCCGGTGGGCAGCAGGACCCGCACGCAACCCCACAGCGAGGCGATCGCCGCCACGCCGAGGACCGCCGAGAGCACCGAGGGATGGTCGGCACTCCAGTTGAGCACCACCGTGGCGAGCCCGGCGCCGAGCGCCGCGGGCACCAGCCCCGGTCTCGCCGTGGGCAACGCCTCGGGGCCGCTCCCGGCGCGCCTGATGGTGGGGACGAGCAGGACTGCACCGAGCAGCACGAACGGTGCCAGCCCGAGAAAGACCCACCGCCAGTGCAGCTGTTCGGTGATCAACCCCGCCAGTGCGGGGCCGAGCAGTGAGGGAAGAACCCAGGCCGCGGACATCGCGCCGAATGCCCTGGGGTGATGCCGCTGGGGGTAGACCCTGGCGATCATCACGTACAGCGGCACGGCGACGCTGCCGCCACCCAGTCCCTGCATGGCACGGGCGAGCAGCAGCACGGGCATGTTCGGCGCCGACCCGGCGAGCAGTAGTCCCGCCGCGAACAGGGGCAGCGCGAGCAGCAGCGGCAGGGCGGGCCCGTGCCGGTCGGCGAGTCGGCCCGCGAAGACGGTCCCGACCGCGCTGGCGGCCATGAACAGGGTGAACGCCCAGGAGTACCACCGCTGTCCGTCCAGTTCGGAGGCTATGGTGGGCAGTGCCGTCGCCACCCCCATCGCCTCGAAGGCGACCAGCGTGACCACCAGCAGCAGGCCGATGGTGAAGTTACGGTACCGCGGTGCCCACAGTGGACTCTCGGGCTCCGGGTCCGTCGCGGCGGTCGTTTCGCGGGGGTCGTTCCGATCGGTCACCGCACGATGCTGCGACTTCCACCGCGGTGCAAGTCCAGTGGTTTCCGGCGGGACGTGGCTCACACGCTTCGGTGACGACCCGGGCGCAGTAGGAGGCCAGCTCCCGCCGTGCGGCGGGATTGTCGCGCCGTACGGCGGCGTAGCCGCTGATTCCCGGCCGTCCCGGATCACTCGCGGAAGCGCCGAGTGCGACCGAATCGCGTCCGCGGTCGAACCGCACCGGCGAAGCGGTGGCCGTGGCACGTGGTGAGGGCAGCGGGATCAGCTCCACGACGAGGCCACGCACCGCCAGCACCTCGCGCAGCGAACCCAGCAGGGTGTCCTCGCCGAGGAACGCGGCGACGGTGGTGGGTTCCCCGCTCGCCAGTTCGTACCGCAGTGCCACGGGTCGTACCGGGGCGCCCGCGTCCAACGCCGCCTGGAAGACGGCGGGACGGTACCGCCCGGACGCACGACCGCAACGGGTCGTGCCTTCCGGGAACGCACCGACCACGTAGCCGTGGCGCAGCGCCTCGGTGACGGAACCGATCGCGGCGGGAAGCCCGCTGGGACGGTTCCTGTCGATGAACAGCGTCCCCGCACGCACCGCGAGCATCCCGAGCAACGGCCAGTCGCGCACCTCGGCCTTGGCCAACAGGCGCATGGGACACACCGCCTGCAGCGCGAGCACGTCCAACCAGGACACGTGGTTGGACACCACCAGCGCTCCCGCGCCCTCCCCCGCCCGGGATGGCGGAACTCCGCGCACTCGCAGCCGCACACCGAGGGCGGCGAGAACGCCGGTGAACCACGTTCGGGCGGCGGTGCGACGCAGGCTTTCGGACAGCACCGGCATCGCCGAGGCGAGCAGTACCCCGTACAGCAGCAGCACCGCCACCGCCAGCACCCGGCGGAGTCGGCAGGCGAACGTGGCGCGGGGCAGCGTCCGCCGGTGGGGCAGGCAGTGCGTGTCGCACGGCGAGTTCGGTGTCCAGGTGTCGGCCCCGTTCACGACTCCCCCAGGAAGCGGTCGAGGTATCGCCGGTCGATCTCGTGCGAGTCCAGCAGCACGAAGAAGTCCGCGACGCCGAACTCCGGGTCGTGGGCGGGCGGGCCGCACACTCGGGCTCCCAACCGCAGATACCCGCGCAGCAGCGGTGGCAACCGGACACGATCCGGAGCGGGCACGACTCGGGTGGGCCAGGGCCGGTAAGGCCGAACCCGGTGGGAGCGGGAGGCGTAGTGGCGGCGGCGAACCGTCTGCCAAACGCCGGCGGCCGATGTTCCGCCGTCCCGCAGCGACACCGAGGCGCACCCCGCGAGCCAACGATGGCCGTGCAGCAGCAGGTACCGAGCGATACCGGCCCAGATCAGACCTATCACCGCCCCGGTGCGGTGGTCCGGGTGCACGCAGGAACGCCCGGTTTCCACCAGGTCCGAGCGCAGCGGGGCCAAGGCGGTGAGGTCGAACTCGTCGTCGGAGTAGAGCCGCCCCGCGGCGAGGGCGTGCCGGGGCGGCAGCATCCGGTAGGTACCGACGATCTCGCCCGAGCGTGGCGCTCGTACCACGAGGTGATCGCAGAACTCGTCGAAACGGTCGGTCTCGATCCCGTCCCCGTCCTGGTGGAGCAGGGCCCCCATCTCCGTGGCGAACACCCGGTGGCGCAGCCGCTGGGCGGCTCGAATCTCGGCTGGTTCCCTGGTCAGAAGCAATGAGTAGCGGTCGGCCCCGCTCCGGTCCCGCCCGTCGGTGACGGCCAGCAACGTGGCATCGGATCGCGCTGTTTCGGCCATGTCCGCAGATGTAGCCGGGTCCGTGCGACCACCGGTAGTGGCGCCGGATGGACGCGACGAGAACTTCGGTTGAATGACCGGTACCCGAGGCCCATCGGAGCTCGGGAGGGGCCGAAAGCGTTCGGGGGCGGAGGAGACCGGCCGGTCTCCTCCGCCCCCGAGGACGCCGTGGAACGAGCGGTCGTCAGCCCTTGCGGTTGCCGACCTCCTCGGTCAACTGCGGGGCCACCTTGAACAGGTCACCGACGACACCGAAGTCGGCGATCTCGAAGATCGGTGCCTCGGCGTCCTTGTTGACGGCCACGATGGTCTTGGAGGTCTGCATCCCGGCGCGGTGCTGGATGGCGCCGGAGATCCCCAACGCGAGGTAGAGCTGCGGGGAGACCGTCTTGCCGGTCTGACCGACCTGGAACTGGGCGGGGTAGTAACCCGAGTCGACCGCGGCGCGCGAGGCACCGACGGCGGCGCCGAGGGAATCCGCGAGCTTCTCGATCACCTCGAAGCTCTCCGCGCTGCCGACACCACGGCCACCCGAAACCACCACGTTGGCCTCGGTCAGCTCGGGACGGTCCCCCGATTCCGCGGGCTGCCTGCCGGTGACGGCACCGGACTTGCCCGCGTCGGTGCCCGGAACCTCGACGGATTCACGCGCACCGCCACCGTCCAGCGTCTCCGGCTCGACGCTGCCCGGCAGCATCGACACCACCGGAGCACCGGAAGCGGCCTTGGCCCTTGCCTGGTACGACCCGCCGAACAGCGAGTAGTCGGCCACCCCGTCGGAATCGATGTCGGCGACCTCGGACAGCAGCCCGCTGCCGGTACGCACCGCCAGCCTGCCCGCGATCTCCTTGCCGTCGACGCTGGCCGCCAGCAGCACCGCCGCGGGGGAGACGCGCTCGACGAGGCTCGACAGCACGTCGACCTGCGGCGTGACCAGGTAGTTGTCGATGTCGGCCGATTCCGCCGTGTAAACCTTGGCGGCACCGGCCGAAGCCAGCGCATCGGCGATCTTGTCGGTGGCACCGGGGCCACCGGTGACCACCGCGGCGGGCTCGCCGAGTCGGCGGGCCACCGTGAGCATCTCGTACGTAACCTTCTTGACCTCGCCACCCGCGTGGTCGACGAGGACCAAAACCTCAGACATGGATAACGCCCTTCTCAAACGCGACCGAAGCCGAAACACACCACGACTCGAAACGATCCGGCCTTGTCACGACCAACCGCGAACGACCGAGGATCGTCGTGCGAGCGCCGGAACGCGGCACCCGGCCGGAAAACCCAGCGGAGCCGAATCCCCCTGTGGTGAGGAACTCTCAGACGAGGTTCTTGCCCGACAGGAACTCGACGATGCGGGTGCCGCCGTCGCCCTCGTCGGTGACCTGCTGGCCTGCTTCCTTCGGCGGCGCGGGCGCGGACGAGACCATCTGCGTCAGCGCGCCGGACAGTCCGACCTCCTCGGCCTCGATACCGGCGTCGGCCAGCGCCAGCGTGGAAACCGGCTTCTTCTTCGCGGCCATGATGCCCTTGAACGAGGGGTACCGCGGTTCGTTGATCTTCTCGGTGACGCTGACCACGGTGGGAAGCTCGGCGCGCACACTGGTCACCCCGGCGTCGGTCTCACGTTCGATCGAGACCGTCGAGCCCTCGACCGACAGCGAACGCGCGTAGGTCAGCTGCGGCCAGCCCAGCAGTTCGGCCAGCATCGCGGGCACGGCACCGCTGCGTCCGTCCGTGGACTCGTTACCAGCGATGATCATGTCCACCGAATCCAGCGTGCCGATCACCTTGGCCAGCGCCTTGGCCGTACCGACCGCGTCGGTACCGTGCAGCGCCTCATCCGTGAGGTGCACGGCCTTGTCGGCACCCATCGACAACGCCTTGCGGATCGCGTCGGACGCACCATCGGGGCCCATGCACAGCACGGTCACTTCCCCGCCGTGGGCCTCCTTGGCCAGCAACGCCTCCTCAACGGCCCGCTCGTTGATCTCATCCAACACCACATCGGCGGATGCCCGATCCAACGTGTGGTCCGAGTCGGACAACTTGCGCTCGGACCACGTGTCCGGCACCTGCTTCACCAGGACGACAATATTCATGGGCCCTCTCCGACCTCCTGCGGACTGTTGACGGCTTCCTGGCTGAGTAGTCCCGGCGCGGCATGTCCCCGGGAAGGTTGACCTTGCCACGTAGCCCCGTGAAAAGCACAGTGACGCCAACCACCATGGATGTTACCGGCCGGTAGCCCCAGCGTAACCCGGATACGAGGGTGACGGTACTCACTCCGCGGCGGCTTTCCACGGCGGGGCACCGAACAGCGGGGCGACCACGCGCGACTCCCTCAATACGGGGCATTCATACGAAAAGGTGATCAACGCTAGCCTGAAAGTATGAATCGACGCGTCGCCATCGTTACGGACTCCACCGCATCGATCCCCGCCGGTCTGGCCGAGGAGCTGGGCATCACGGTCGTGCAGCTGGACCTGACCATCGACGGGAAAAGCGACGACGAACGACGCGTCCCGCACGACAGACTCGCCGAGGCGATGCGATCGGGACTAACGGTGACCACCGCCGCTCCGCCGGCCCCCGCTTTCTTCTGGAACTACGCGGACGCCGTCAGCGAGGGCGTCGAGGCGATCGTCTCGGTGCACCTTTCCAGCGGTCTCTCGGCAACCTGTGAAGCGGCACGCGCCGCGGCGGCCGAGGTCAGCGTGCCGGTGCACGTGATCGACTCCGGAATGTGCGGACTGGGACTCGGCCTGCCGGTGATCGCCGCGGCCGAGGCGGCCGCACGGGGAGCCGACGTGCACGCGGTGCTGGACCTGCTGCAACGGCGGCTGAACGGCACCACGGAGATGGTCTACGTCGACACCCTGGAGTACCTACGGCGCAGCGGACGGGTCAGCGGTGGGCAGGCCACCCTCGCACGGGCACTGTCGATCAAACCACTGCTGGTGATGCGCGACGGCGAACTGCACGAGATGGCCAAGGGAATCGGACCGGAACGGGTGCTGCGCAAAGCAGTGGAGCAGGCGACACGGACGGAATCCGGAAGGGTCGACTTCGCCACGGAGCACTTTCAGGCCCCCGAACGCGCCAAGTGGGTGCTGGAAAAGCTCAACCGCGGGTTGTCACCGCAGCGGGAACCGCTGCTGGAGGAGACCAGCGCGATCATCGGCGCGCACGCGGGCCCCGGAGCAGTGGGAATCACGATCACACCCGCGTGATGGCGGAGTTCGGCCCTCACCGTGGGGAACCGGCCGGGTGGCGGAACCTCCGGGGGTGCCTCGCCGCGGGTGCCCCGACATCGGGTAGCGACCTACACAACGTCGGGCCGTCCTCGCGAGAGCCGCACGAGAGGTTCCGCTACCCGCCCGGTTTCCCAGGACAAGCGGTCATAGTTCGCTAGGGTTGGAGCTTGTCCATGGCCCGGTGTATCCGCTTCTCCGATACCGAGTGCGGCGTTCCCAGTTCCTGCGCGAAGAAACTCACCCGCAGTTCTTCGATCATCCAACCGATCGACCAGAGCTGCTCGCCCACCGGTTTGCCCTCACCCACGGAGTCGAGCATCTCCTGGTAGCGCTGTTCCACGCCGCGTACCCGTTCCATCAGATCGCGATCCCGGCCGGGATGCTGTGCGACCTTGCGCAACCGGTAGGAGACGGCTTCGAGGTAGCGCCGCAGGTCGGCCAACCGCCACCACCCCGTGTCGGTGACGAAACCGGGGTAGATCAGGTTGGACAGCTGGGTACGGATGTCCTCAGCGGCGTCGGCGGAAAGCGAGCGTGTGCCGTCCAGTTCGGCCTCGACCCGCTGTTGGGTGGTAAGCACCTGTTCCACGGTGGACAGCACTCGCGCGGAGGTCTCGTTCAGCCCCTCACGCACCTGCCGCACCACGGTGTCGAAGGCGTCCTGGTCCGCGGGCACTCCCCCGGCTCGGTCGATGAGCGCGTCCGCGGCGCAGGCGATGCAGTCCTCGAAGAGGGTCTCGGGATCCCCGTGCGGACTACGGCCGAACACCAGCTTCGCCGAGTTCGTCAGCTGCCGCCGCAGGAACTTCACCGGTGAGGGCAGGTTCAGCAGCACCAATCGGCGGGCGCCACGACGTTGCTGGTCGCGTTGTTCGGCGACCGTGTCGAAAGCGCGAATGCCGACGCTGTCCCCCTCGTCGACCAACGCCGGGTAGGCCTTGACCACCTGACCGTGCCGCTGCCGCTCGAAAGTGCCGGGAATCTTGCCGAAGTCCCACTCCCGCAGCCCGTGCCGTTCGATGCTTTCCGCCGCCGCCGATATCTCGGCCCGCAGCCGGGGGCGCAGTCGTTCGGAGAGTTCCTCGAGGTCCTTGCCCTCGGCGAGGATGCGTTCCTCGCCGCTGTGCTCGTCGCCCTCCACCACTCGGAAGGTCATCCGCAGGTGGTCGGGGATCCGCCGCGGATCCCAGGCGTCGAGCGGAACGTTGACCCCGGTCATGCGACGCAGCTCGGTGGACAGCGCTTCGAGCAGCGGACCGTCGTACGGTCGCAGCCGCGCGAGCAGCGCCCTGACGTGGTCGGGAACCGGCACGAACTCACGTCGCCACTGCTTGGGCAGTGCCTTGAGCAGCGCCGTGACCAGTTCCTCCCGGAGCCCGGGGATCTGCCAGTCGAAACCGGCGGGGCTGAGCTGGTTGAGCACGGCCACCGGCACGTGCACGGTCACCCCGTCGGCGTCACTGCCGGGCTCGAACTGGTAGCTCAGCCGCAGCCGGTGCCTGCCCTGCTGCCAGAAGTCCGGGTAGTCGGTGTCGGTCACGCTCGCGGAGGTCTCGTTGAACAGCAACGACCTCGGGAAGGTGAGCAGGTCGGGCTGCTGGCGCCGGACCTTCTTCCACCAGGTGTCGAAGTGGCGGGCGGAAACCACCTCGGCACCGACCCGCTGGTCGTAGAAGTCGTAGAGCGCGTCGTCGTCCACGACGATGTCGCGGCGTCGGGCGCGCTGTTCCAGCTCCTCGACCTCCGCGAGCAGCGCGCGGTTGGTGTGGAAGAACTCGTGGCGGGTGTCCCAGTCGCCCTCGACCAGTGCGTGCCGGATGAACAGCTCGCGGCAGAGTTCGGGTTCGACCCGGCCGTAGTTGACCTTGCGGCCCGCCACGAGCGGAACGCCGTAGAGCGTCACTCGTTCATAGGCCATCACCGCGCCCTTGTCCTTCTCCCAGTGCGGCTCGCTGTAGTGCCGCTTGACCAGGTGCCCCGCCAGCCGCTCGATCCAGGCGGGTTCCACCTTCGCGACGGTGCGCGCCCAGAGCCTGGAGGTCTCCACCAGTTCGGCCGCCATGACCCACTGCGGCTGCTTCTTGAACAGCGCCGAGCCGGGGAAGATCGCGAACTTCGCACCCCGCGCACCCAGGTACTCGGTGCCGGAGCGGCGGTTGGAACCGGACTTGCGCTCGGTGTCCTTCAACCCGATGTGCGAGAGCAGCCCGGCCAGCAGCGACTGGTGCACCCGGTCCTCGTCGGCGGGTTCGTCGTTGATCGAGATGCCGAGCGAGTTGACCATCTGCCGCAGCTGGCTGTAGAGGTCCTGCCACTCCCGCACCCGGATGTAGTTCAGGTACTCGTTGCGGCACATTCGCCGGAACTGGTTGCCGGAGAGCTCCTTGCGCTGCTCACGCAGGTACTGCCAGAGATTGAGGTAGGCGAGGAAGTCGGACTGCTTGTTGTTGAACCTGGCGTGCTGCTGATCGGCGGCCTGCTGGTGCTCCGCGGGACGTTCCCTGGGGTCCTGGATCGACAGTCCGGCCGCCACGACCATCGTCTCGTGCACGCACCCGTTCGTCTCGGCCTCGACGATCATCCTGGCCAGCCTCGGGTCGATCGGCAGCTGCGCCAGCTTCGAGCCGACCTTGGTCAGCCGCTGGTTGTCCTGCTTGCCCCGCTTGGTGGACTGCTCCAGCGCCCCCAACTCGTGCAGCAGGTTCACCCCGTCGGTGATCTGCCGCCGGTCGGGGGGTTCCACGAACGGGAACGAGGCCACCTCGCCCAGCCCCAGCGAGGTCATCCGCAGGATCACCGAGGCGAGGTTCGTGCGCAGGATCTCCGGATCGGTGAACTCCTGCCGGGCCAGGAAGTCCTCCTCGGAGTACAGCCGGACGCAGATCCCCTCGGACTCGCGACCGCAGCGCCCCTTGCGCTGGTTGGCCGAAGCCTGCGAGACGGGCTCGATGGGCAGCCGCTGGACCCTGGTCCGGAAGCTGTAGCGGGAGATCCGCGCGGTGCCGGGATCGATGACGTACTTGATGCCCGGCACGGTCAACGAGGTCTCGGCGACGTTGGTGGCGAGCACGATGCGCCGCGTGGAGTGCCGCTGGAAAACGCGCTGCTGTTCGGCCGAGGACAGCCGCGCGTACAGCGGAAGCACCTCGGTTCGAGGCGGTTTGCGCTGTTCCAGCGCCTCCGCGGCGTCGCGGATCTCCCGCTCACCGCTGAGGAAGACCAGGATGTCGCCGGGGCCCTCGGCGCACAGCTCGTCCACCGCGTCGCCGATGGCCGTGATCTGGTCGCGCTCGACGTCCTCGAGCTCGTCGGAGTCGTCGACCAGCGGCCGGTACCGCACCTCGACGGGATAGGTGCGGCCGGAGACCTCCACGATCGGAGCGTCGTCGAAGTGTCGGGAGAACCGCTCCGGGTCGATGGTCGCCGAGGTGATGATCACCTTGAGGTCGGGGCGCTTGGGCAGGATCTGCTTGACGTAGCCGAGGATGAAATCGATGTTGAGGCTGCGTTCGTGGGCCTCGTCGATGATCAGCGTGTCGTAGCGCCGCAGCAGCCTGTCCCGCTGGATCTCCGCGAGCAGGATGCCGTCGGTCATCTGCTTGACCAGCGTGTCCTCGTCGGCGCGTTCGGTGAACCGAACCTGGTATCCGACCGCGTCGCCGACCTCGACGTCGAGTTCGGTGGCGATCCGTTCGGCGACGGTGCGCGCGGCGAGCCTGCGCGGCTGGGTGTGACCGATGGAACCGAATACACCGCGGCCCAGTTCCAGGCACATCTTTGGCAGCTGCGTCGTCTTGCCCGAACCGGTCTCCCCGGCGACGATGACCACCTGGTTGTCCCGGATCGCGCTCATCAGGTCCTCCCGCCGCCCGGTGACGGGAAGCTCCGCGGGATAGCTGATCTCGGGAACCCGCTCCCTGCGGCGGGTGACGCGCTTGTGCGCGGCCGCGATGTCGTCCGAGATCTCGGACGCGACGCCGCGCAACGCCTCCTGGTCGCGGATCTTGTGCGCGCCTTCGATGCGCCGCCGCAGCCGCCGGTGGTCCTGCGGCATGAGTTCGGTGAGGCGGTCGCGGAGCTCGGACAGCGAGGGCGGAACGGGTGCAGTGGCCATACTCTCTCCAGGATAGAGATCCCGGCGGGCGGCACGCCGCCGTGCTTCACGAATCACACTCGACCAGCTCGGCGACGGTCACGCCGAGCGGAAGGGAGCCGGGCGGAAGCGGGAACGCTATCAGCCCGTCTCCGCGCGGCACAGTATCGCCGTGGGGGTTCTGCCCACGCGGGTGAGCACCACGGTGGCCGCCTCGTCGCCGGAGAGCTTGAGCCTCCGGCGCAGGGCGTCCGGATCCACGTCCAGACCGCGGACCAGAATCTCCAGCCGCCCGACGCCGTGGCCGCGCAGCAGCGCGCGCAGGCTCTTCTCGTTGTACTTGCCGTGCTCCAGCACTCGGAACGCCCGCACGCCCGGGGGTGGTGTCTCGCCGGTCAGGTAGGCGATGCGGTGGTCGAGCTGCCCCAGGCCGTAGCGGGCGGCGTACTGCCGCACCAGCCCGGCACGCACGACGGCGCCGTCCGGATCCACCAGCCACTCCCCGATCGACCGCTCCGGGCAGTCGTCCGGTTCGGCGTCGGTGACGCGCAGCTTCGTCCCGCCCGACTCGTCGAGCAGGGTGGCCCCGCGACGAACCCCCGGTTCGGCCAGGCCGCCGAACCACAGCGACGCCTCACGCACCTGCCCGACCAGCGAGACCAGCTCGATCTCGGCCCGTTCCGGCACCGCCTCGAAATCCAGTCCGGGCGCGCACTTCACGACCAGGTCGCGGTCCCGGTAGGTCTCGACCAGCTCCCGAAGCGGCGGTTCCAGATCCTCCGGGCTCCACTTCCTGCGTCCCGCACCGTCGCGGCGGCCGGGGTCGGCGACCACCGTGGTCGCCGTGGTCACCGGTCGTAGTGCGTCCGCCCGCACCAGCATCGGTTCCACACCGCGCGCGGCCAGGTTGCCGCGGGCCATGCGGAGCCGCACCTCGTCACGATCGGAACCGACGAAGCTCCGGGCCAGCGGCGCGATCTCCGCGAGATCCGCCCCGATGGAACAGGTGACGTCGTGCACGTCCCTGCCCACCAGCCGGGCGGCGCGGTGCGCGGCGACCGAACCGGTCGTGGCCTGCTGCAACGCGGTGTCGGTGAACAGCCAGTCCGCGGCGTCGCGCAGCTTGGCGGCGGCCCTGCGACGCAGCGCGACGGTCTCCAGCACCGCCGCGGCGTACCGCTCGCCCGCCACCTCCCGGGCGGCTGCCGTGTCCGCCAGACGGGAGGAGTCGGTCAGCGGGAGTCGCGCGACCCGTTCCAACGCCTGCCGTCCCGGTGCGGAACGCAGAAACGCGACGTCGGAAGGGTCGAACCGGTATGCCACGATGCCGCCGGATCAGTTGCCGGTGAACTCGGCCTTGCCGGGACCGTTCTCGATGAACGAGCGCATCCCGATCTTCTGGTCCTCGGTGGCGAACAGGGAGGTGAACAGGTGGGTCTCGATCCGTAGCCCGGTGTGCAGATCGACCTCCAGTCCCTCGTCGATGGCCCGCTTCGCCGCGGCGAGCGCGTGGACGGGGCCGTTGACGAACTGTTCGGCCCAGCGGCGCGCGGCGGCGTAGACGTCCTCGGCGGCCACGATCTCGTCCACCATACCGATCGACAGCGCCTCCCGCGCCTCGACGAACCTGCCGCTGAAGACGATGTCCTTGGCCTTGCTCGGACCGACCAGCCGAGCCAGTCGCTGCGTGCCACCGGCGCCGGGGATCACCCCGAGCAGGATCTCGGGCTGTCCTACTTTGAGTCCCTCGCCCGCGATGCGGCGGTCGCAGGTGAGCGCCAGCTCGAAACCGCCCCCGAGCGCGTATCCGGTCATGGCGGCCACGGTGGGCTTGGGAATCTCGGCCACCGCGGTCAACGCGGCGGAGAGTCCGCTGCGCTCCTTGCTCGCCATCTCGGTGGCCGACTTCTCCGACATCTCCTTGATGTCGGCACCGGCCGCGAACACCTTCTCGCCGCCGTAGACGATCACCGCACGCACGTCGTCCCGCTCGGCGGCCTCGTTGGCCACCTCCAGGATCTCGCGCTCGACCTGACTGTTGAGCGCGTTCATCTTGGGCCGATCCAGCCGGATCGTGCCGATGCCGCCGTCCACTTCGAGCCCGACGAACTCACCCACGTCGCAAACCTCCTGAAAGCCTGTGAAAACGCGCTGATCCAACCACGAACGGTGCCGCAGGCTACCGCGCTGGAACACCCGCCGCGCCCGTGGCCTCGGTCACAACCGCCGCGCCCGGACCCGTGCCGGAGGTGGCGGGGAGGACACGAGGACGGGATCGAGACAGCAACGCGGGCGCGCCGAGAACTCGCCGCTGCGCTCCGGGCAGCGCTGACCACGCGGCGGTTCGGCCCCGGGACGTACGTGCGTGACACCTAGTATTCCGCTCGGAGCGCGGTCCGAAACGAGTGGCCCCGGTGGAGCGCGAGCCCGGGACCACTCTGTTGCCGGGCTACTGGATCACTCGAACCGCTCGTTCTTGACGGCGTCGATGAACGCGGCCCACTGGGTGCCGGTGGTGGTGAAGTATCCGGCCGAGCGGTCCTTGGTGTCACGCACCGCCGCGCCATTGCCGATGCGGCCGATCTCGACGCACGCGGTTTCGCGAGACGAGTAGCTCGCCTTGCGCCATCCCTGGGGGTGTACCGTCATGGTGTTGTTTCCTCCAGCTGTTCGATGCGGGTAGCGATGACCCCGGTCGTGTCCTCCTTGGTCATCGCTGCTTGCTGGAGGTTGTCTACCCCATTGCGATAAGTGGTGACCGCTCCGGGTGAGGAGAGGAACACTCCGGAGCCGAGGGTTTCGAGATGCACGATCGGTGCGGCGGTGCCGAACTCGAAGTACATGAAGTGCCCGCTGTGTAGCGGTGTCCATCCGAGCCCTTCCGACAGGACTCGGATCGAGACGTTCGGCAGCTCGTTCATCTTGACGAGGTGGCGGAGCTGATCCAGTCGAGCGTTGTCGTCGCACACGGGTGCGTCGAGGACGTGTTCGAGGATGAACGCCTCGAACGTCGGCGCGTTGGTCTTGGTGAGTACGTCGCGGCGACCCGCGCGCATTCCGATTTTCGCCTCGCGCTCGCCCGTCGGAAGTCCCGACATGATCGCCCGTGCGTAGTCCGAGGTTTGCAGGATACCCGGAATCAGCAGTGGCGCGGCCTCGACGAAGTGTGTCGCGGTGCGCTCGTACTCGATCAGTGTCACCAGTTCCTCGCGCACTCCGGGAATGCCGGGACGCAGCCAGTCGGGCTCGTCGGCGTCCCGTGCCATCTCGACCAGGCGCTCACGTTCCCTGCTGGTGATCTCCAGCGCCTCGAGAATGCTGGTCACGTCGTCCACAGTGATCACGCGGCTGCCGGATTCGGTGCGTGTGATCCAACCGTGCGAGGTTCCAATCCGGCGAGCCAATTCGCGGACGCCTATCTCGGATTCTTGACGCACTTTGCGCAGTTCAGCGGCGAGTGAGCGTGCTTTGGGGCTGCCTGGTCTGGATTGGGTCATGAACCGAATCTAGCGCGTTGTGGATTCAGAGATCATCCCCCGATCGAAGGATTGCAAGGGTGTATCTAAATCCAACAAACTGGTCCATGTCCAGTTGATACAGCGTTCGGTGCGGAGCGTATTCAATGCGAAACAGATACGACCTGTCCGGTATGGGTGAGCGGGCGAGGTGTGTTCATGAGGGTGGTCCGGGCTCGGTGCGGGTGTGGATGTCGCCGCACACGCCGACCGTGGTCCAGATCGACACTCCGACCGTCTACAACCGGACACGGTGGACGCTCGCGCAGGCCCGACACCTGCGCGCGGTGCTGGACGCGGCGATCCGGGCGGGAGAGCGGGCATGAGTCCCGGCGAGTTCGCGATGTGGGTCGCGCACGAGCAGTGGCGCATGGAACAGCTCTCGCACGACATCGCCGGGCGGCTGGCCACCGGACGGCAGTGCCGCGAGGCCGCCGAGGTGTTCGAGCGGATGGCCGAGTTCCTCCGGCGCTACGCCGACGAGCTGGACGGGACCACCGTCGTCGACGGCGACACCGATGCCTGACGAGGTCCGGGCCGACGCGGCGCTGACCGAGATCATGCCCACCCTCCGACTGGCCCGGTTCTCGCACTGGCGCGGCACGTTACCGCTGTCGGCCGTGACGAAGCGCCGCCCCGGAAGCAGCGACCTACCCGGTCGGCCCACGGCGGACAGCCCGCTCGCGCTCAACGGCGCGGACCCGGATCTGCTCGCCCGCGTCCTCGCGGGCCTCCGCGCCCTGTAAGCCACGGCTCGGCACCGTCGAGACCCCGACCTCCGGTGCCGGGCCGTCCACCGCCCGGCCGGTCTCTCCCCTTCCCCGTCCGGCCGGGCGGTTCCCAATCACCGCAGGAGACACACATGGATCTTTCCGGCACCCTCGAACCCCCACCTGAAACGTGGTCGGTCCGGTCGCCGCACTGGCACGCCTACCTGTTGTCAGGTGTGACCGGCAGGCGGGAGCGCAGGCATCACACGCCCGCGAGAGGGCCTGATCGACCCGCACGAGGCCGCCGCATGGGTCGCTGGGGACCCCACGGGGCGCTCCGATCGCGTCCGCGCCCGCGAATCCGCCGACCAGCGCACGACACACCCGTTGATGAACGCGATGCCCTGATACGAGCGCCGCAGCAGCCAATTCCGCCACGCCTCGGCGGTCTCGGGGGTTTCCCCGGCGGTCGCGGGGTCGTGCTCTCCGTGCGGGTAGTGCCAGTATCCGCGCCACTCGTCCTTGAGTCTCTCACGGCGTACGAGTGCGTCGGTCACGTCCTCGTTGGACAAGTCGAGCTCGGACTCCGGGGGATCTTCGGGGAGCACATCCCACTTGCCGTACTCGGCGGGCGTCGGAAACGGGCGCATGGCGCGGATCATACGAACCGGACGGACACCGCGAACCGACGAGACAACCACCAAACGCACTACACTGGTGAGCAATCCAGTAATGCTGATGCGCCGTCCCCGACCGAGGCCGGTGTTTTCTTGTGTTCCCGGCTTTCTATGCGACGAAGAACGCACCACGCTCGAACCTGAACCGCTCCCGCTCGTACGCCTTCGCTGTCGTCCCCTGCTGATAGGAGATCAGTAATGCTCGACGACATTCGCGACCGGCTGCGACAGATTACCGACACCGTGCCCGTCCCGGAACTGTCCGAGGCCGAAACCAAGCTCGACGAAGTGCGCTGCCAGCTGTGGCAGGTGGTCAGTGGCTCCGACCAGGAGCACGTGCGGCAGGCGCTGGGACGGCTCAACCTGGCCCATGAGAAGACCGGCGAAGCCCTGCAGGCCATGACGCTGGCTTCCGACCATACGCGCGACTACACCACTGCCCTGTAAGGAACCAAGGTGTCCGATTCCGACGTGCGACACCTGGCAAACGAGGTCAGCGGTGCTCTCGCACAACTACCCACCGAACAACTACAACAGGCACGGGTCTGGCTCGACGAGTACGCCCTGCCCACCCTCGATGAGATATCCGACGGCAGCCAGAATCCACAGCTGTACGAGGCCATCGGCCTGTTCCACCAGGCCCGCGAGCTCATCGACGACGTGCTCGCACTGTCCGACAACACCCGCGGACGCCTGGTGAACTACCTCGCCACCCTCGGCATGAGCGGCGACCGGCCCTCGCCGAGCCTGCCCCATCCCTCGACCCTCCCGCGTGTTCCCACCGACGCGTCCCGGGACCGTTCGTGGATCGACCAGGTCCGCGAACGGCTGCCCGAGCACACCGGCGGACAAACCACCGGACTCATCTACGACCAGGACGGAAACGAACAGATACTGACCAGTGGCCGAGACCAGAAACTCTCCGACCGCATACGCCTCACTCTCGACACATCGAGCGTGTATCCCCCACATCGAGGAGACGCGTCCCCAGTGGTCGACACGCACGTCGAAGCAAAGTACGCCCAACGGATGAAAGAAGCAGGGCAGACCTACGGCGTCGTCGTACTGAACAATCGCATGTGTCCTGACCCGTGGGGCTGCCATGCTGCGGTACGAGCCATCCTGCCTCGTGGATCAACACTGGCCGTATGGGAACCAGGGGAAATACGTCCCATCGAGATACGTGGAGAGGCAACACCATGACCACCATCGACACGGGGACCGTCGTAACCGGCATTCTCGGTCACGACCTCCACTACGCACGCACTGCCGAGGAAACCGCCGATCTCGTCGAGGCCGTCCTTCGCACCCGGTATTCCCAAATCTACGTGTGGGATCGACCCTGCTTGAGCTTCCGCGACGAACACGGTCCAGCTTTCCCGCACGCGAGACTGCGCATCACCGCCGACCCCAACAACGGTTGGGGCGCACTCAGCCACATGGACGCACGCCCCGAAGCGGTCAACGGTGCGGCGGCAGACTCATACAACCCCCACACCACCGAGGAGACACCACCACTGCTGTTCGATCCCGAGGGCGACCTGTGGTTCCCCGCCTCGGCCTCACTACCCCTCGACCAAGCCCGCGAAGCCATCACCGAGTACTGCCGCACCGGCACACGACCCGAATCCGTGCGGTGGCAACCCGGACAATGGTATTGAGCCCGACCCTTGCTGTGGATCGCTACCCGAATTCGGACCGTCCGGAACGAACGCAGGCGGGAGGTCCCGCCGAGCGAGCGTCCCGACGACCCGAAACCACGATCAGTCGCGCCGCGTCGCGAAGTAGCGGTCCCCGGTGCGCTGCAACCGCAGGTCCTGGCCGAAGGTCTCGGAGAGGTTCCGCTCGGTGAGCACGTCGTCGAGCAGTCCCTGCGCGACCACGCCGCCCTCGCGAAGCAGCAGCGCGTGGGTGAATCCGGGTGGGATCTCCTCCACGTGGTGCGTCACCAGCGTCATCGCGGGCGCGTCCGGATCGAGGGCCAACGCCGAGAGCCTGGCGACCAGTTCCTCGCGCCCACCGAGATCCAGCCCGGCAGCGGGTTCGTCCAGCAACAGCATCTCGGGATCGGTCATCAGTGCCCGCGCGATCAGGGCGCGTTTGCGCTCCCCCTCGGAGAGGGTGCCGAAGGGCCGATCGGCCAGCTCGGCGATGCCCATGCCGCGCAGCAGTTCCTCGGCGCGCTCGGTGTCGATGTGGTCGTAGTCCTCGTTCCACCTGCCGACCACCGCGTAACCCGCGCTGACCACGACGTCGCGCACGAGCTCCTCGGCGGGCATCCTCGACGCCAACGCGGCCGAGCACAGCCCGATGCGAGGGCGCAGCTCGAAAACGTTGGTGCTGCCGAGCCGCTCACCGAGCACGTCGACAGCGCCCGTGGTGGGATACATCTCGGCACCGGCGAGCTTGAGGACGGTCGTCTTCCCCGCACCGTTGGGTCCGAGTACCACCCAGCGCTCGTCCAGCTCGACCGACCAGTCCACATCGGTCACGAGTGCGTTCGCCGCCCGCCGGACACTGACGCCATCCATCCGGATGACCAGGTCGTCCACGTCTACCTCCCAGCCGTGACCGGCCGTTGTGCGCGCGTTGGTCGACACGCGCTTCGCCTCCGCCGCGGACCGGCGGGGTTTCCGCGTCCGCGCTTGTCATTGTCCCGCTCGTCCGGTGGGGCTCCTCCACCGGGAGACAACCCCACCGGCCACGATATGCCAGTTTTTCCCGCGAAATCGACGCCCGATTCCGACGGGGACGAGTAACATCCCTCGCCCGTGCACCCCTGGTTGAGACTACTCGGCAAACCCTGGTTCGTGGCGGCGACGGTGGCCCTGGTCGTACTGACGACCGTGGAAACAGCCCTGGGCAACGGCGCTCTCGGTGTGCTCGCGGCCGTGACCGGGGCACTGCTCGGCACGATCGTGCTCCCCATGTGCACTCGGACGGGACTACTGCTGGGCTCGTTCCTCCTGGGACTGCGGGTTCGACACATCGTGTTCGGCGCGGGCCGTCGACTCGGCACCGTACGGGCCGGGCAAGTGGAAGTGACCTTTCGCACACTGCCCGTGGTGCTCAGCGCGGACATCGGGCCACGGCGGGAACCGGTCATCGCACGCTGCTGGACGGCCGGACTCGTCTCGGCGCTGTTCGGGGTGGCCGTGGCCACCGCGGGGTGGTTCGGGCTCGGGACACCGTTCTGGGACGGCTTCGCGCCTGCCGCGACCGCGGTGCTGCTGTACCAGCTGATCCCCGGCAGGACGCCGCTGCGCACCTCGACGGGATGGCTGCTGTTCGGACTGCCCCGGCAGGACGCGGGGCGCGCGCGGGAGTTCCGCGCGGGCGCTTACGCCGCCGAGGCACACAGGCTGCTGCAACGCGGTGAGCTCGATCGGGCGCAGGCCGTGGTGGACGAACTCGGCGGGATCGCGCCGGACTCGCACACCGCGCTGTCCTGCCGGGTGACCATGCACGAGGCGCGCGGTGAGTTCGACACGGCCACCATGCTGCTGTTGGGACAGCTGTCCGAGCAGCAACCGCCGCGACGGGAGATGTGCTACATGCTCGCGGGACTGGCCGGACTGGGGCTGGCCGCGGCGGAGGCGGGACAGCTTCCCGCCGCCGACATCGTGCCCACGGCCGAGCGGGCGCTGCACGACTCCGTCCGGCTGGGTTTCCCCGCCTTCGAGCTCAGCGGAACGTTCGGGCTGCTCGCGCTGTCACAGGGCGAACCGGCGGAGGCGGTCCGGCTGTGCGGGACCGGGGCGGAGTACTCGACCTCGACCACCAGCCGGGCGGACAACCTGGCGACGCTGGCGAGGGCGTACATGGCCGAGGGCGAGAACGGGCGGGCCCGCGAGACGCTGGCCGAGGCGGAACGCCTCGCGGACTGGTGGCCCCGGGTCCGCTCGGTGCGGGAACGACTGGACGTGGTGGGTTGACCGGTGTTCCCGCGGTCGACCAGCGCGGGAACACACAGGAACACCGGAGGCCGACCGAGGGTGATTCACGACCTCTCGTCGGCGGGCACCACCTTGCCGAGCTCGGCGGGGCTGGAGAGCAACCGATGCTTGGGCAACACCCGGACGGTGTAACCGGCGGGTCCGGTGTGGGGCAGCGTCACGGTGGCCTGGTAGCCGCCGTCGGCGACACAGCGCATCGAGGTGGTGACGAAGTCGCGCAGCTCGTCGGAGTCGTCCACTCTGCCCACCACGACCTGCACGGTCACGTCGGAGTCGTGCAGGCCCGCGAGCTCCACCAGCGCGCGCACGGTGATCTTGCCGCCGAGCAGCGGGGTGGAACCGTCCTCAACGGACATGTAGGTGTCGGTGACCCGCACCGCGCTCCACGCCTCGTCCAACCGTTCCCGGTAGCTCGCGATCTCCTTCGCTCCCCGGTAGTCGTTCGCGGTGGCGGCCTGCACCGAACGAACCGCGGGCGAGTAGTGGTTGTCGACGTACTCGCGCACCATGCGGGAGGAGTGCACCTTGGGCCCCAGCGTGGCCAGCGTGTGCCGCACCATCGACATCCAGCGACCGGGCAGGCCGTCGCTGTTTCGCTCGTAGAACATCGGGGCGACGTGTTCGGTGATCAGCTCGTAGAGCGCGTTGGCCTCCAGATCGTCCCTGCGTTCCGGGTCGCTGACCCCGTCGGCGTTGGGGATGGCCCAGCCGTTGTGGCCGTCGTACATCTCGTCCCACCAGCCGTCGCGCACCGAGAGGTTCAACCCGCCGTTGAGCGCCGACTTCATGCCGGAGGTTCCGCATGCCTCCAGCGGACGCACCGGGTTGTTCAGCCACACGTCGCAGCCGGCGTAGAGGTACCTGGCCAGTGACATGTCGTAGTCGGGCAGGAAGACGATGCGGTGGCGCACCTCGGGATCGTCGGCGAACCGGACGATGCGCTGGATCATGGCCTTGCCGCCCTCGTCGGCGGGGTGCGACTTGCCCGCGACCACCACCTGCACGGGACGGTCCGGATCCAGCAGCAGGGCGCGCAGCCGTTCGGGGTCCCGCAACATCAGGGTGAGCCGTTTGTAGGTGGGCACTCTTCTGGCGAACCCGATGGTCAGCACATCGGGATCGAAGACCGAGTCGCACCAGCCCAGCTCCAGCTCGGAGGCACCGCGCTGCAACCAGGCATGCCGCAGCCTGCGTCGCACCTCCTCGACGAGCCTGCCACGCAACGAGCTGCGTAGCTCCCACAGCAGCGAGTCGCTGACCGGCTCGATGCCACGCAGCCCCGCCCCCTGGTCCATCTCCGACTCACCGATCAGCTTGCCGAGTTCCCGCGCCGACCAGGTGGGACCGTGCACCCCGTTGGTGACCGAGGAGATCGGGATCTCCTCGGTGTCGAAACCGGGCCACAGGCCGCTGAACATCCGCCTGCTGACACCGCCGTGCAGTTCGGAGACGCCGTTGGCGCGCTGCGCCAACCGCAACCCCATGTTGGCCATGTTGAAAGTACCCGGTTTGTCCTCGGCACCGAGTTCGACGACCTTGTCGGTCGGAACTCCGGGAAGCAACGACTGCGCGGAGCCGTCACCGAAGTAGTGCCGGACCAGGTGAATCGGGAAGCGGTCGATCCCTGCGGGGACCGGGGTGTGGGTGGTGAACACGGTGCCGGCGCGGACCGCGGCCACCGCCTCGTCGAAGCCGAGACCGGGATCGGCGAGCAGTTCCCTGATGCGCTCCAGCCCGAGGAAACCGGCGTGGCCCTCGTTGGTGTGGAACACCTCGGGGGCGGGTGTGCCGGTCAGCTCGCAGTAGGCGCGCACCGCGCGCACCCCACCGATGCCCGCGAGGATCTCCTGCCTGATCCGGTGACTGGCGTCCCCGCCGTAGAGCCGGTCGGTGACGCCCCGCAGGTCGTCCTCGTTGTCGTCGACGTCACTGTCCAGCAGCAACAACGGGACGCGCCCCACCTGGGCCTTCCAGATCCGGGCCCGCAGCAGCCTGCCCTCGGGCACCGCGACGTGCACCATCACGGGCTCCCCGGAGGGGCGGGTCAACAGCTCCAGCGGCAGCCCGCGCGGATCCAGCACCGGGTACTGCTCCACCTGCCACCCTTCGGGGGAAAGCGACTGCCGGAAGTAACCGGAGCGGTAGAGCAGCCCCACTCCCACCAGCGGAAGTCCGAGGTCGGAGGCGGACTTGAGATGGTCCCCGGCCAGCACACCGAGCCCACCGGAGTAGTTGGGAAGCGCCTCGGTCAGACCGAACTCCATCGAGAAGTACGCGATCGACGAGGGCAACGGCGTTCCCTCGTCGCGGCGTTGCTGGTACCACCGCGGCACCGTGAGATAACGACGCAGATCGTCGTCGACCGCGCGGCAGCGGGCGAGGAAGTCCTCGTCCGCTGCCAACCTGTCCAACCGCTCCGCGGGGACCTCGGCCAGCAGCCGGAGCGGATCACCACCGACCTCCGTCCACACGTCCGGTTCGACGGAGGCGAAAAGATCCTGAGTGGGCGGATGCCAACTCCAGCGCAGGTTGATGGCAAGTCGGCCCAGGGCCTGTAGGGAATCCGGCAGGTGCGCGCTGACGGTGAAGCGACGAACGGCTCTCACGGACGCGCAGGGTATCTCGCCGGGACACGAGGCCCGAACCACCCACGCGCGAAACCCGGCATGCGAACCTGGTGTACGTGCCCACGAGACCCCGCCGCGACCGCGTTCCCCGAGCGAATCGTGCCGAACCGGACTCGCGGACCTCGACGACGGGGCGGAGCCGCCCCCCTCCGGGGAGATCCGTTCGGAAGGCGCGGTGCCGGGTCGTGTCGCTGCTGCCGGTGGTGCTGCTCGCGGTGCTGAGCGGTTGCACCGCGATCCGAAGCGCACCCACCTCCGATCCGGGTGTCCTCCGTCACGCCGTGGCTCCCTCGTTCGTGTTCGGGACCGATTCCTCCGCCGTGGACGAACTGGCGGCGACGGTGGTCACCGACGCGCAGGACTACTGGGAGGGCGAGTTCCGCCGAGTGTTCGGACGGGACTGGCACGATCTGGACGGCGGCTTCTTCTCGGTGGACACCACCGACGAGAACGCCACACCACCGCCGTGTTCGGCCGACGTGGCGGAGCTGACCGGCAATGCCTACTACTGCGCCTCCGTGGACGCGATCGCGTGGGATCGCGCGGCGATGCTGCCGGTGCTGCGGGACCACTACGGCCAGTCGGCCGTGGTGCTGGTGCTGGCGCACGAGATCGGGCACGCGGTGGCGCATCGGCTCGACGGCGAACCCGCGTCCGGCGAGCGGAGCCCGCTGCGGATCGAGACCACCGCGGACTGCTACGCGGGCAGCTATGTGCGGTGGGTCGTCGACGGTGACTCGCGACGGCTGCGAATGGACTCGGCCGAACTGGACGCCGCGCTGCGAGCACTGATCAACTTCGCGGATCCGGCGGCCCGACGCGTCGCCGACGCGCACGGCACCGCCTACGAGCGCACGGGCGCGTTCCAGGACGGTTACACGAACGGTCCGCGAACGTGCACCAGCGGGCGCGAGTTCAGCGGTGAGTGGTCGACCGGAGGCGGCTCGCGGGGCAACCGCGACGTGACGACGCTGCTACGCGACCGAGTTCCCCCGGCCCGACAGTTCTTCGACGAGCTGGTGGAACGGCGGGGCGGTCGGTGGGATCCACCGAAACTGCTGGAACCGGGGGCGGCCGGCTGCGCGGGGGCCGCCATCCTCACCGAATGCGGCGGGAACGTGCTCGCGGTCAACCGCGAACGACTACGACGTTCGATCTACGAGCTCGGTGACCAGGCCGCCGAAACGTCCCTGATCGGCGCGTTCGCCACCGCCGCCGCACGGGGGACGGCTTCCGGGACGCCGGAACGGCGGGGAATCCGTGCCGCGTGTCTCACGGGTGCCTACACGGGTCACCTGGTACGCGACACCGATCGTGCCTCCGGCTCGGACCTGAACGAGGCGATCCGCGCCGTGCTCGCCGGTGACGCGGCACGCCGGGAGGTGTTCGGCACGAGCACGGCCAGTGGCTTCGAGGAGTTGCGGGCGTTCCGGGCCGGGGTGAGCGGTACCGCGAAGTCCTGTTCGTAGAGTGCCACCCCGCGCGGAACAACACGTCGAGTCGTGCGGACCTCCGGGATTCACTTGGTTCTCGGGCGGGTGCGCCTGGGGAAGTGTCGGGGATGGTTCATTCGCTACGCTGCGCGTGGCGCTCTGCCGAGCCGAGGTGGAGGGACAGGACCCGAGCGATTTCGAGGATGGGGCACGTCAGTGGGACGAAGCTCGACGACGCGGCGCCTGCTGGCAGGCTCGGCGACCGCCGTCGCACTGTGCTTGTTGGTGACGGGGTGTTCCCGTCCGATCGACGGAATTCCGACCGCCAACGACGAACCGGAGGTCGACACGGTGGCCGGACTGCCCGCCAGTGACGGCCCGAGTGGCCGCAAGCCTGGTGCGGCGGACGTGAAGTTGCCGGTGGTCGGGAGCACCGGGGGTGAGATAGACACCCTCGCGGTCGACACTGTCGCCGACGTGCGGGAGTACTGGAAAACGGCCTATCCGGACACTTTCGACGGCACCGCGTTCCGCCCGATCACACGGCTGGTCTCGTACGATTCCCGGAACACCGACAGGCGCGTCTGCGGACAGCGGCTGGCCGGGTTGGCGAACGCCTTCTACTGCCCGCGAAGCGACACGATCGCCTGGGACCGCGGGGTACTGCTGCCGAAGCTGCGCGGCACGTTCGGGCAGATCGCCCCGGTAACCGTGCTGGCGCACGAGATCGGGCACGCGGTACAACACCGGGCGGGCCTCGTGGACGAGGACACACCGACGCTGGTCAGCGAACAACAGGCGGACTGCTTCGCAGGGGCGTTCTTCCGGCACGCTGCGGAGGGCTCGGCACCACACATCCGCGTGTCGACCGGTAACGGGCTCAACACCGTCATGGGAGTACTCAGCTACATCCGGGACGCACCGGGGCGGACCGGCTTCGCGGATCCCCGGGCTCACGGCACCGCCTTCGACCGTGTTTCGGCGTTTCAGTACGGCTTCAGCGACGGTCCGAGCCGGTGTGCCGAGATAACCGAGAAGTCGGTCACGGAACGAACCACCCAGTTCCACTTCTGGAAGGACAAGCAGGAGTCGGATCTTCCGGTGGAAGCGGACAACATCCGAGCCGTGGAGCGGAGCCTGCGGAAGGTCTTCAGCGAGACCGGGTTCGCTCCCCCCAGGGTGATCATCGGTCCCCGCTCCTGCGGCGATGCCGACGGCACCGAGCCCGTTTCGTACTGCGTGGAGACCAACACCGTCTCGGTCCGGCTGGACGGGCTGCGGGAGATCGCCCAACCACCCACGAACGGCGAACGCACCTCGGGCTACGGGGACTTCGCCGCCTACGCCCAGCTGGCCTCCCGCTACACCTTGGCCGTGCAGGAATCGGCGGGGTTGTCGCTGCGTGGTGACGGGGCGGGGCTGCGTACCGCTTGTCTGGTGGGCGCGTGGAGCGGCCTGCTCGTGGAGGACCCGATCGGGCAACGCAATCCGGTCGGCAAGCTGCGAATCGCCCCTGGCGACGTCGACGAGGGCGTGGCGGCGCTGCTGGGTGAGGACAGTCTGATCGCAGCGGACATGGCCGGTAGTCAGGCCCCCGCAGGCTTTCCCCGGGTCGAGGCGTTCCGCATCGGATTCCAACAGGGGATGAGCCCCTGCGCTTCCGAGTACGGCACCTGACCGGCGAGTGCTCGTCTCATCCCCCTGGAACGAGTCCGGTGGCGCCTGCCGCCGAACTCGTTCCAGGGGCGGAAGAACCGGGCACCTCGGTCGAGGCACCCCGCGGCTCTCGCGGGGTGTCGTCTCTCGCGTGGCTCAGAAAAGCGCGTTGGCCAACGAGCGCCGCGCGTCGGCGACTCGCTGATCGCCTTCCGGGAACAGGCCGAACATCTCCAGCAGCTCCTCGCGAACACGATCGCGGTCCGCACCCGAAGTGCGCCGGACCGTACCGATCAGCCGGTTGAAGGCATCCTCCACGCGCTGTTGCGCCAGTTCGGCATCGGCGGCGGCGAGCTGTGCCTCGACATCCTCGGGTGCGCTCTCGGCACGCTCGATCGCGCCGGGATCGGCGCTCTCGGCACGGGCGGTGAACCGGACCTGTGCGAGTGCGGCCTTGGCCTGCTCGTTGTCCGGCTCCGCGTCGAGGATCGACTGATACGCCTGTTCGGCGGCCGCGTACTCACCGCGTTCCAGCGCCTGCTCGGCCGCGGTGAACCGGGAGTCCTCCTGCTCCTCCTCGGCCGCGCCCGCGCCCTGCTCGGCGGCACTGATACCGGGAAGCTGATCGCGCTGCGAGTCCAGGATGGAACTGATCCACTGCCGGATCTGTTCCTCCGGCTGCACGCCCTGGAACGCCTCGACCGGCTGCCCACCCGCGATGGCGATCACCGTGGGGATCGACTGGACACCGAACAGCTGCGCGATCCGCTGGTTGTTGTCCACATCGATGGTGGCCAGTACCCAGGAACCGCCACCCTCGTCGGCGAGCTTTTCCAGAATCGGGGAAAGCTGCTTGCACGGCTGGCACCAGGTCGCCCACAGGTCGACCACGACCGGCACCTGCATCGACCGGTCGACCACCTCGGCCTGGAAATTGGCCTCGGTGACCTCGACGACCGAAGCGCCTCCCCCACCGGAGTCACCACCGGCGCCCGAGCCCGCGGACGCGGACTTGGCCTGGGCGTCGGCCCGGTTCTTCAACCCCGACAGGTCGACCGCCCCTGCCATGGAGGCGGCGGCCGCCGAGCTCTGCGCTGCTTCGGAATTCTGGCGTGGATCAGGCCGTGTCACACCCCCATCGTGCCACGTCTCCAGTAGCAGGCGGTGCACACCCCGACACCCCGGCCCGGCAAGGTGAAGAGCCCGAAATCGATCACAGAATGCGTTCGAGCAGGCATTTTATCTCTCGAACGAGTTAGCTTTGCTCACTCGATCAGGGGGATCTGACGAAAATCTCTAATCTTCGAACGGGACAGCGTCGAAACCCACTCACGAGTCCGCGAGAGGCGCCGCACCATGCGGTGCCCCGCAACTCCGTAGGGACTCGATCGGGATTTTTCCCTACCCACAAGTTCGACGAGAGGTATCAGACAGTGCGTATTGCAACCCGTGTTGCCGGTGCAGCAGGCGTCGCCACCCTGGGCATGATGACCATGGGCACGGTCGCGTTCGCCGACACCAAGGACAACGACGGCATCAACGCGGTGGACGACAACAACATCAGCGCGGTGCCGATCCAGGCCTGCAACAACAACATCAGCGCCGTCATCGGTGTCACCCTCAACCTGCTGACGGCCCAGAACTCCCAGTGCGTCAACGCCCCGGTGGTCGACCACCCGCTGTCCAAGTGAGCTGACGGAGCTCCGCTGGGCGGCACGAGGAGCGTCCCGATCCGGGAACGTTCCGAGGCCGCCCCGTGAGTTGGTTGTCCGCCGCGGCGGGTGAATCCGCCTCGCATCCGGTGAACCACGGATGCGGTCGGCGTCCTCACGGACCCGGGACGCCACGAACGACGGGGATTCGCACCCCGTCGCGGCGGACACTTCACACGGCACGCGCGTCCCCGCGGCGCGCGTGCCGATGGCCGGTTCTGATCGTCCGATAGTCGGCTACCCGGCTTTTTGGCTGTCCGGCTTTGGCTGTCCGGCTTTTGGTCGCCCGCCCCGCTCGGCCGAACCATCGGGATCGACTCTCAGCTGCCGCCTTCGAGCCGCTGCTCGACGCGCTCGACCTTCTCCCGGAGTTGGTCGGTGTGACCCGGCCGGATGTCGGCCTTGATCACCAGACTCGTGCGGGGTGCCCTGGACGACACGGCCTCGGTGGCACGCCGAACCACGTCCATCACCTCCTCCCACTCGCCTTCAACGGTGGTGAACATGGCGTTCGTCTCGTGCGGTAACCCGGAGTCGCGCACGATCCGCACCGCCTCCGCGACAGCGGCACTCACGCTGTCGGAGTCCCCCGCTCCGGAGGGGGCCACGCTGAATGCGACCAACATGTGTGTTTCTCCTGACTACGAAGTCTCGTTTCCATCGGGCTTCGCGGAGCGGTACCGCGACGAACCTACCGGCACCGCCTGGCGCACGTGTCGGACACGCGCCGACCACGGCTGCGGCGAACACCCCACATCGCCCGTTCGTGCAACAGCACGCTGCTAGCGTCGAATGCCATGAGCCCCCGCCAACCGCTGCCTTTCGATCCCATAGCTCGCGCGGCCGAGACCTGGTCGCAACGTATCGGTCCTTCGTCGACGATGGCCGCGGTGACCAGCATCATGCGGGTCCAGCAAATCCTGCAGTCGGCGGTCGACTCGGCACTGCGGCCGCACAACCTGACTTTCGCCCGCTACGAGGCGCTCGTGCTGCTGTCATTCTCCCGGCAGGGAAGCCTTCCGATGCGTGTCATGGGGGACCGGCTGCAACTGCACCCGACCAGTGTCACCAACATCGTCGATCGGCTGGAAGCCGACGAACTGGTGCGACGCGTCCCCCATCCGACCGATCGACGTACGACGCTGGTGGAGATTACCGAACACGGCCGCACGGTGACGGACAAGGCCACGGAATCGGTCACCGACATCGACTTCGGACTCTCGGGCATCACCGAACGACAGACACAGCAGCTCACCGAGCTGCTCGGCAAGGTCAGACAGGCTTCCGGGGACTTCTGACCGGATTCCTCCGGCTCGGTCGTCCGAAGCTCGTCGAGCGGAACCACCCGGCGATTCCCACTCCCCGATGCGGAGTCATCGAGTGGGCACGGTCCCGGCAACCCCGGAGCCGTGTCACAGCTCCCGGCTGTTCGCCCCCACGAGGGGCCGGAACACCGCGGGCCGAAGCCGCCGTGCGGCGACCCACCGTTCCGCGACCGGAAACGGCCACGCACGTCACGCCCCGGTCAGTTCAACGCACGCAACGCGCCGACCAGCCTCGACAACGACGTGGGACCCAACGGTTCCGGTGTGGTGAGCAGTCCGCGTCGCAGCGCCCAGCGCTCGAAAACCACCGATCCGAACGGCGGGACCGAAGCGATCAGGGCGAGCACCAGCACCCGGAAACTCCATCGCAGCGGCCCGTACATCACCAGGCTGACGACTACGTAAGCGGTGAACACCAGACCGTGAATCCATCCCGTGACGGTCACGGCCTCGGGAAAGCCGAACCCGTACTTGAGCACCATCGCGAGCAGCAACCCGGCCCACGAGACGGCCTCGGCGACCGCGATCAGTCGGAACCATCCGACACCAGTCCTGAGCACGATCTCACCATATCGTGGGAGCCGCCCGCTCCGATGTCCGGTATGCACCGGTGTGGGTACGACACGGGCGCACCGGACTGGTCGTTGTCGGTGGAATTTCGTTCAATGAAGGCATGACTCGTTGGGTGCTGCACTTGGACATGGACGCTTTCTACGCGTCCGTGGAACAGCTCACCCGCCCAACGCTGCGCGAACGGGCCGTGCTAGTCGGTGGAACGGGGCCGCGCGGCACCGTGGCGGGAGCCAGCTATCCGGCGAGGAAGTACGGAGCTCGCTCCGCCATGCCCATGTCGGAGGCCAGACGCCGGTGCCGCACCGCGGTGGTGCTGCCGCCGCGTTTCCGGCTCTACCGGGAGGTGAGCGAGCGTGTCTTCACGATAGTCAGGCAGCTTTCCGAGCGGTTCGAGCAGGTTTCGATCGACGAGGCGTTCCTGGAGCCGATCGAGTTGACCGGGTCCGCTCCGGAAGTCGTGGCGGAGTTCGCGGAAGCCCTCCGTGCCCGGGTGGCCACCGAGGTCGGAGTGCCCGCCTCCGTCGGGGCGGGATCGGGCAAGCAACTGGCCAAGATCGCCTCGGGAATGGCGAAACCGGACGGCTCGATGGTTGTTCCCCCCGACGAGGAGCGGGAGCTGTTGGCCGAGCTGCCGGTACGCCGCCTGTGGGGCATCGGCCCCATCGGTGAATCCAAACTGCGCCGTATCGGGGTGCAGACGATCGGTGAACTCGCGGCGTTGAAACTCGGCGACGTGACCTCGTTGCTGGGGCAGGCGCACGGCACCGAACTGCACGAACTGGCGCACGGCATCGACGAGCGGGCCGTGACCGAACGAGCCGAGGCCAAACAGGTCAGTGCCGAGACGACCTTCGACACCGACCACACGGAGCCGGCCGTGCTGGCGGAGGAGATAGTCGGCATGGCCGAAGCCGCCCATCGACGGCTGGTGGCCTCCGAACGCGCGGCACGCACCATCACCCTGAAGGTGCGCGACGCCGACTTCAGCACCATCAGCCGCTCCGAAACGCTGTCCTCGGCCACCACCGAACGCGAGGAACTGGTGGCGGCCGCGCGACGGTTGGCCGGAATCGCGGTCAGTCCCGGCGTGCCCGTGCGACTGGTCGGGGTCTCGTACTCGGGACTGACCGTCGCCGAACAGGCCACCCTGTTCCGGGTTCCCGAGACCGACGAGAGCGAACGCCCACCCGCCTCCTCGGAACCACCACCCCGCTCACCCACGCCCCCCGCCACCGCCGAGGGACGGCAGTGGCGCCAGGGCGACGATGTGAGCCACCCCAGCTGGGGTCACGGCTGGGTGCAGGGTTGCGGCCACGGACGCGTGAGCGTGCGGTTCGAGACGTCCATCACCGGCCCCGGGAGGATGCGTACCTTCGACAGCGGGGATCACGAACTGGTGACAGCGGACCCGCTCGACAGTCTCGGCGGAAGCGGTGAACCGGCCTGACCGCTCTGCCGCCGACCGGCGCGCCGGGGGGCCGGGTCCGGTTCCCCCGTGCGCCGAACCCCGTACGCCGAACCCCGTGCTCCGCTGCGCTCACCGCGGCGCTTCGATGATCGTTCCGGCTTCGGCGATTTCGCGAGAAATCGACGCGGATTCGGTGCTGCCGGTGCCGAACCCCTGCCACTCTCGCAGCCGCCACCAGCACCGTCACGCAGACCGACCGGTGACGTTGTGAACGGAGTCAGGTTTCGGGTGTCGGGGGCCGCCTGCGGTAGTTCCCCACCCAGACGCGCGGCGCGGCGGCCTGCACGGCCTGCTCCAACCGCTTGGGAAGCCTGCTCAGCACCGGCAGGTGGAATCGGTAACGCACCGAGGGAAGTCCCTGCATGGGCGGGGTCTCCTCGACCCGCCAGCGCTCCAGCTCGGGATGCCTGCCGGGAAACGCGGAATCCGCGGGGAACAGTTCCAGACAACGCCGACGCTCGGGGTGCACCAGCCTGCGGTTCTCGATCGGGCGCAGCGAACCGATCCCGGCAGCCGCTACCTCGTCCCAGGGCACCGCGAACACCTCACCACTGGTGCGGGGGCAGATGCCGCGCTGGTCCACCAGGAACCCGCGACCGCTCAACGACCCCTTGGCCGAGGTGATGAACCAGACGAAACAGACCCCGAACACGAGCTGCCAGATCCACAGCCACACCCCTCCGGGGGAATCGACCAGCGCCGCCGCGCACAACACGGTCAGGAAACCGCTGATACCACCGCCGACCGCGAGATTGCGGAAGGCCGCGGCGCTGACGTCGATGTCACGGGCGTGCTCGCCGAGCAACACGGCCCGACCGCCCGCACGTTCCGGGCCCGCGCTGGTCGGGTCACCACCCGCTCGTCGCTGCACCCGGGTGGACGGATAGGCGTCCTGCCTGGTGCTCCCGGGGGCGGACGGCGGAGTGGGCTCCCCCGGCGGGACGTTGCGACGTTCCACGACCGTTTCCTGCTGTGGAACCGTACGGCGTGGGGCCGTCTTTCCCTCCGGATCCACACGATCGGCGCGTTGCCATCCCCCGGGTAGCCACTTCATGGCGCCAGAATATCCTCACCAGCGGTGTTCAGGTGTCACGGACCGCCGCTGGAACGCACCGACGGTCGCGTGAACCCGATCACGTCCGATCAGCTACGCGGCGCGTGCAGCAGCAGGGCGTCACCCTGTCCGCCACCGCCGCACAGCGCGGCGACACCGTCGCCGCCCCCTCGCCGATCGAGCTCGAGGGCCAGGTGCAACGCGAGTCGCGCTCCCGACATGCCGATGGGATGCCCGAGCGCGATCGCTCCTCCGTTGACGTTGACCTTTTCCTCGTCGATCCCCAGCACCTCGGTGGAAACGATCCCCACGGCGGCGAACGCCTCGTTGATCTCGACCAGGTCGAGGTCGGTCGGTGCCACTCCCGCACGGTGGCAGGCCCGGTTGATCGCGTTGGAGGGCTGCTCGTGCAGACTGGCGTCCGGCCCAGAGACCACGCCGTGCCTGCCGATCTCGACGAGCCAGTCGAGCCCCAGCTCCTCGGCTTTGGACTTGCGCATCACCACCACGGCCGCGGCCCCGTCCGAGATCTGCGAAGCCGTCCCTGCCGTGATCGTGCCGTCCGGGTCGAAGGCGGGGCGCAGTTTGCCGAGGCCCTCCGCCGTGGTGTCACCGCGGATTCCCTCGTCGCTGTCGACGATCACCGGGTCGCCCTTGCGGCGCGGCACTGTCACCGGCGCGATCTCCTCCGCGAACACACCGCGTTCGGCGGCTGCCGCGGCCCGCTGGTGCGACCGTGCGGCGAACTCGTCCTGCCGGGCACGGGTCAACCCGTAACGACCGTTGTGCTTCTCGGTGGAGGCCCCCATCGCGACCTGGTCGAACGAGCAGAACAGCCCGTCATGGGCCATGTGGTCGAGCATCCGCACGTCGCCGTACTTGAAACCCTCCCGCGAATCACCCAGCAGGTGCGGCGCCCGCGTCATGGATTCCTGCCCGCCCGCCACGACGACGTCGAACTCACCGGCACGGATCTGCTGATCGGCCAACGCGATCGCGTCCAGCCCGGAGAGACAGACCTTGTTGACGGTCAACGCGGGAACGTCCATGCCGATGCCCGCCGCCACGGCCGCCTGCCTGGCCGGGATCTGTCCGGCACCTGCCGTGAGCACCTGCCCCATGATCGTGTACTCGACCTGCTCCGGAGCGACCCCGGAACGGCGCAGCGCCTCGGCTATGGCGATCCCACCGAGCTGGGCGCCGGAGAAGTCCTTCAGCGAGCCCAACAGCCTGCCCATGGGGGTACGGGCCCCGGCTACGATCACGGAACTTTCCACGGCTGCCTCCGATGCGGTGTAGGGAAGTCTTGGGTAACGAACGGTCCGCCGGGTCGACATCGGTCGGGCGGTCGACCACGGTTGTCCCCCGTCCGGCCACCATGATGAACCGTGCCGACCGGCGGAACCATACCTGCACGGAACCGCACGACCCGCTGTGAGACGAAGCACACCGCTGTGACGTTTCCACCGTGCCGCACCGGCGGGTTAGGGTGCCGCCATGCGGGAGGAACTCGGTGAGCTGGTGACCGCGGTCGATCACGTGGGGGTCGCTGTGGGCGACCTCGACAGGGCGATCGACTTCTACCGGAACACCTTCGGCCTGGTGGCCACTCATCGCGAGACCAACCAGGAGCAGGGGGTGCACGAGGCGATGCTGGCCGCCCCCGACTCCGCCGAATCGGACACGAGGGTGCAGCTGCTGGCCCCGGCCGACGAGAGTTCCACGATCGCGAAGTTCCTCGACAAGAACGGTCCGGGGCTACAGCAGCTCGCCTTCCGCGTAACCGACGTCGAGGCCGCGTGCGCGACGTTGCGGAACAGGGACGTACGGCTGCTGTTCGAGACACCACGGCGGGGCACCGCGAACAGTCTGGTGAACTTCGTCCACCCCAAGGACGCGGGTGGTGTGCTGGTGGAGCTGGTCGAACCGGCTTGACGGTCCCAGCGGTTCCGACGCGCCGGTGCGCGCGGTCGGGCACGAAGACCGCGCGGACACCGGTGAGCGGTCGTTCAGTGCTGTCCCGCCATTCCCGAACGGTGGGCCGAGTTGGCCTCCGGCAACGCCGCGACCCCTACGATCACGGCCAGCACTCCCACCACCCAGGAGGTCCAGGCCGCGCCGCCGAAAGCGGCGAACCCGAGCGCCCAGGGCGAGATCACCAGCAGGATCCCGAGCAGCACGTGCGCGTACTCGCTCGTTATGGATCCCGGCATCGCGAGTGACCACACTCCGGATACTCCGAGCAGCACGCCGAGCACGATCATCGACGTCAGCGCCGCCGGGCCGGTGAGAGTCCACAGCGTGGCCAGAATCAGATAGACACCGAGTACCACGGCTCCCCAGTCCTGCCACCGGGTCCACGGCCGTGTCTTCGAACCAGCCGAACCACGAGCCATAGTCGATCACCTCTCCACCCGTCGTGACCGCCGGAAACACATTTTCCTCCCTGGCTGGTCGAGCGGTCAAATTGTGAGACAGCTCGCATCGAGGGGCGAATTCCCGGCCCGTTCCGGACGCGGAGCGCGCACCGGACAACATCGACAACGGTTCGGAGGTAGCGTAGTGCCATGGGTCTTGCCGACGATCGTGATCTGCTACCGCTGGGATCGGGCTTCGACATCGTTCGTAAGGGTGGCTACGACAGAGCCCAGGTCGACGAGCACCTGGAACGTATCGACGCGGACCTGCGCCTGCTCACCTCGGATCGTGACGCGGCGGTCTCGCAGTCGGGGGAACTGTCCAAACAACTGGAATCGGCGCGCTCCGAGATCGAGAGCCTACGTGGACAGGTCGAGCGGCTGGGGAAACCGCCGACCACGATGGAAGGACTCAGCGAGCGCCTGCAACGAATGCTGCGACTCGCCCAGGAGGAAGCGGGCGAGATCCGTTCCAAAGCGGAGAGTGACGCCGCCGAGCGGCGGGAGCGCGCCGAGCGGGAGGCCACGGATCTCCGCAACCGCTACGAGCAGTTGATTTCCGAACTCGACTCACGACGCGCCGAAATGGAGTCCGAGCACCGCTCGGTCCTGGAGACCGCGAGGGCCGAGGCCGAGCGCATCACGACCGAGGCCGAGGAGAACCGCAAACGGGCCGACGAGGAATCCGAGGCACGTCGCGCCCAGGTCGAGGAGGACTTCGAGATCGCCATGGCGGCTCGCCGCAGCGAGTCGATGCGAACCCTCGCCGACCAGGAGGCCAACAGCAAGGCCGAGGCCGAGCGTCGTGTCAGCGAGGCCGCCGAGGAGGCCGACCGCAGACTGCGGGAGGCCAGCGGGGAGGCTCACCGCCGGATCCAGGAGGCCACCGAGGAGGCCGAGCGGCTCACCCGGGAGAGCACCGAGGCCGCGGAACAACGCGAGCGGGAGAGCAAACAGGCCGCCGAGCAACGCGAACGCGAGAGCATCGAAGCCGCCGAGCAACGCGAACGCGAAAGCGTCGAAGCCGCCGAGAAGCGGGACCGCGAGAGCAGGGAAGCGGCCGAGCGACGCGAACGCGAAAGCGTCGAAGCCGCCGAGAAGCGCGAGCACGACAGCAAGGCCGAAGCCGAACGCCTGGTCACCGAAGCGCAGGAGCAGGCAAGGCTGACAACACAACGTGCCACCGAGGAGGCCACCCGCCTCCTGGAGGAGGCGACCCTCGAGAGCAACCGGCTGCGCGGCAGGGCACGTGCGGACGCCGAGGAACGGATAACGGCCACCACGCGGGAGTGCGAACGGCGGTTGAGCACGGTTGACGAGCAGGTAGGCACCCTGACCGAGCTGCGCGACAGCGTGGCCGGGAAGCTGCGGGACGCGGCCGAACTGCTCGGGCAGACCACTCCGCTGCTGGACAGGCTCACCAACGACGACGAGGCGGAACAGCAGCTGCGGGAATCCGCAGCCACCGCACGTGAGACGGCCCGGTTGGAAACGATCGCCGCGCTGGACGAGCCGGAACGGGACAGCGGGGAGATTTCCTCGTCCGAGGCTGCCAGCACGGAAACGGCCGAAACCGAGACCAGCTCGGAGACCGTGGACGAGGAGAACGGCAACACCGCGACGATACGGTTCGCACTGGCCGACATCGAGAGTTCGGGCGTCGCACTCGCCGATCCGTCCGACAACGGTCACACCGGACCGGAAACCGCCGATTCCACCACCGACGGGAAAGCGGACTCCAACGGGGCGGCGCCGACCGGAAAAGCCTCGCTGGAGGCGGCTACCGAAAAGATCGATCGTTCGAAGCTCCCGCAGCGGGGAACGGACACGAACGGGGGCGTGGACGCCCACGATCCACCGACCAGGCGGATCCCACTTCCCGACCTCGGGAACGGCTCGGCACCCACCGGGGACGACGACTCGGGGACCGAGCCGGAGCACGGCTCCGATCAGCCCGTCCAGCAGCACTGACCGGGCACCCCGGTTACGTCACCGGCACGGTCCGGTGCCCCGACCCTTCCGGTGAGTGGTGTCATCGTTCATTCGCCCAACCACTCCCGCACGGCGTGGGCGAACGCCTCCGGGGTCTCCAGCGGGGAGAGGTGTCCGGCTTCGGGCAGGGTGACGACCTCGGAGCGGGGCAGCAGCGCCGCCGTGTCACGCGCGGACCGGGGCGGGCAGAGGGTGTCCTCGTTGCCTGCCAGCACCAGGGCCGGCCCCTGGTAGGCGCGCAGCGTCTCGGAGCTGTCCGGGCGGTTCGCCATGGCACGCTGTGCCCAGGCGACCCCGGCGGGAGGCTGTTGCTCGACCAGGTCGCGTGCCTGCTCGACCACGTTGCCGCGCCGCTGCCGGGTGGTGTCGCCGAGGATCCCCGGCAGGGTGTTCTCGGCCAGCCAGCCGGTGATCCCCTCCCGCTCGGCCCGATCGGCGATCCGCAGCCGGTTGTCGCGCTGTTCGGCGGAGTCCGCCTCCGCCTTGGTGTCGGCGAGGATCAGCCCCTCGAGTCGCTCCGGCGCCTCGCGGGCCATCGCCATCGCCACGTAGCCGCCCATGGAACAGCCCGCCACGTACGCCCGCCGCACCCGCAGCTGGTCGAGCAGCGCGAGCACGTCCTCGGCGACCGTTTCCATGCCGGGTTCCTCCGGAACGGACCGCTGCGGGTCGTCGGAGGTGAGTTCGGTCGTGGCGGCTTCCCGCGAGGAGCGCTGCCCCATCCCGCGTTGATCGGGGGCGATGACTCTGACGTGGTCCTCGAGTTCCGTACGCACCCCCTGCCACATCCGTGCGTCCACCGGGAACGCGTGCAGCAGCACGACGGGCGTCCCGACTCCAGACTCGACGTAGTGCACGATCTCCATAATGCCGTAACGGATCACCGCACGCGCGGTGTGGTGATCTTCCGACCCGGTGGTTGTCGGGCCCAGCGGGTGAATCCCGCCGCGGACTCTCAGGAGTCCACGATCGTCACCTGGTGAGTGTCGACCTCACCGTCCCAGTAGCGGGGCAACGGGGTGGGAACATCCGGGGCGACCGCACCGACGACGGCGTCGAGCGCCTGGTCGGCCTTGCCGACCCACAGGTGCTTGGTGTCGGGGAATCCGGTGACCTGGGCCTGGGTCAGCGGGGCGAACCTCCGGCGTGCCTCCTCGGGACGCAAGTAGTCGTCGAATTCCGGGACCAGGGCGTGCACCGGTTTGCCGGACTCGGCCCAGGCACGCAGATGTCGCTCTTCACTCCAGCGCAGCGGCGGTGAGAGGAGCACCGCGCCCGTGACCGACGGGTCCAGACCGTGCACCAGCGTCAGATCGGTGCCGAAGGACCAGCCGAGCAACCAGACATCGGGCAGATCGTGGAACTCGGCGTACTCCAGTGCCGCGGCAACGTCGAAGCGTTCCGAGTCACCGTTGTCGAAGGCACCGTCGCTGCGGCCCGCCTCGCTCGCGGTACCACGCGTGTTGAAGCGCAACACGGCGAGATCGGCCAACGCGGGCAACCGCCAGGCCGCCTTGCGCAGCAGATGCGAGTCCATCATCCCACCGTGGGTGGGAAGCGGGTGCAGACACACCAGGGTGGCTCGGGGAGAACGGTGCTGTGGCAGGGCGAGTTCGCCCACCAGTCGCAGCCCGTCCGCGGTGTGCAGCGTGATCGGCTCACGGTGCCCCGGGAGCACGGTGTTGGCGCGGATTTCGGTGCTCATCGTCGCGATCCTGCCACGAAGGGGTGAGTTTTCGTAGCCGGGTAAGCACCGGAGTTCCCCCGCTCGCCCCGGGAGCGGGCGGCGGTTGGTCCGCTCCGGAGCTCGGCGGACACGGCCGGCGCTCCGGCTGGTAGCGGCCCCCGGTGGAGCACCGCCCCACGGGTCTTACCGGAGGCCGAATCCGCGTCCACTGCGTTTGCGGCCGTTCCAGCATCCGGTGTGCCAGTGGCGGCGATCTCCCACGGTGCCGTACTCGTCGGCGGGCCAAGCGACGACGTGTCCCACACCGGGACGTATCTCGTGGTCACAGCCGGGACAGCGGTAGTCCTTCTGCGCCTGGGCAGCCGGCACGGTTCGCACGATCCAGTCACCGTCCGGCCCCGTCTCGGTACGCGCGAAACCGAAACCGGACCCGAGCGGGCGCGCCGTGGAATCCGGTCGACGAGAACTCTTGGGGCGGTTGCGGCGAGGCACGTCCCAACGTTAACCGGCGGGTTCAGCCCCCGAAAGCACCTCCCCGGCCGGGGTGTCCACGAGTGGCTCCGCCTGAGCGCTGTTCGCGATCGGGGTCTTATCCGCTCGGACCGAGCTGCCTCGCCTTGCCGTTGCGTCGGTGCGGCGTCAATTTCCCACGAAATCGCCGGGCCCTCGGTGCGGTGCCGAGTCGCACCACGACCGCAGTGGAAACTCCCACCACCCTCGCAGCAGGACCGACCGCGGGTTCTCCCGTGCGGCTCTCGCGAGGACGCCGGAGGCGTTGTGTAGTACCTACCCGATGTCGCCGGACCCGCGGCGAGAGCCGTGCGAGAGGTTCCGCCAAGTGAGGGCCCGAGACAACCACGGTGCCGACTTTGTGCCGGGTCACCGTTTCGGGAGTTCGGGCCAGACGTGTTCGGCCAGCCCACGGGCGTACTCGCACGCCCGCACCCCGTCGGCCTCCGGCAGAAAGACCACCAGCATCGCGACCTCGACCTCACCGGAAGTGGGATCTCCGAACGGGATGTGTCCGGTTTCCGCCGCGCACAGCCCCACCTTCGGGTCGTCGCCGATGATGTCGACCACGGTACGTCTGCCCGCGGTGCGCTCCACGACAGCCGTGGCGTCCCGCCTGCGTGGTGGTTCTCCAGCGGTGAGCGTCAGTTCGACGCTGGGCACCCGGATGCTCCCACCGCCCCAACTACACCGGTGCCCGGCGGGACTCGCCTGCCGCTCGGCTCGTCGGAGCCCCTCGACCCGGTGCACGAGCTCCGTCGGCAGCAGCCCGCACGAATCCGTCCTGGCCAGCGAGTTCGGTGGAAACTCCCGGTGCTCGACCCCACCGGCCAGCACGGCCTCGGCGGTGGCCTCCGTTCCCGAGCCGGCCACGGTGCACAGCCCCACCTCGGGATCGCCGGACAGCAGATCGACGTCGACACTCATGGCGATTCCGTCTGAGAACAGGATCCGCCTGCCGCAGTGCTCGGGAACCGGCTGCTCGTCGACAACCCGAAGGCCACCGACGTGCCGGACGGGGTTGTCGGAGGTCAACTCGGCGGCGTTCACGTCCTGCAGCCGCCCCACGGCCAGTTGCAGCAGTCCGCCGGACTCCGGACGCAGGTGGAACAGGCAGTAGTCCAACGAGACGGTGTCCGCACGAGTCACTTTTCCGAACCGTTCGAGCCGCCGGGACCGCAGCAGCCCGCACGGATCGAGCGTGGCCAGGTCTCCCAGCACCGCGCTGGAGACTCCCCGCTCTCCCCGACGCGTGGAATCCCCGGACGGAAACACCGCACAACCGGCGAGCAGCCCGAACAACAGTCCGAACACCACGAGCGATCGGATGCCTCGGTAAGGCGGGCGCGTGACCCCGCGTCCTCCGCCGGGGAACGTGCGGAACGGTTCGCGCACCGAAACTGTTCGAGATGCCGTCGGGCTCACCCTTCGAAATCGCGGTCGGCCAGTTCGGTCACACGTCGCAGTGCCGACTCGGCGTCCGGCCCGGTGGCCCGGAGCCCGATGCGGTCGCCCTTGCGCGCCCCGAGCCCCATGACGCCGAGCACGCTGCGGGCATCCGCGGAGTTCCCACCCGCTGTGACGGTGACCTCCGCGTCGAGCCCGGTCAACACGCGCGCCAACAGCGCGGCGGGTCTGGCGTGCAGTCCCACTTCGTTGCGCAGGACCAGTTCCTGTTCCACGCGCGGAGATGTCGTGGTGGGCGACTCGGCCCCGGAATCCGCACCTTCGGCCGCGGTGGTCGCCTGTTCGGGGGAATCGACGGTACCCCCCACGGCACGCTCCGCCGCGTCGACAACGGTTTTCAGCCCGTCGCCTCCCTGCGCCGAGGCCGCGGCGGCGACGGCACCCTCGACGAGCGGGGCCTCCGCCACCGCGGCGGCGTCCGGATCGGCCAACGACTCGACCGCGAGCTCCGCCGTCATGCGGGCACTGCCCAGGTCGTACAGCAACACCACCCCCGCGCCGGTGTCGGCATCGGCCAGCGCGGCGGACGTCGCCTCGAAGTCGGTTCCGAGTCCTCCGCCCGACATACCGCCCGCGGGTTCGACCCTGACGTCGGGAGCGAGTTGCCCCAACAGTTCGACGACACCCCGCGCGAGGGAGTCGCTGTGCGAAACGATCACAAGTCCGACCGGCATCACTCGGCTCCTTCGACGTCGGCGAACGCGGCCAGTAACAAGGCCACGGAACGGGCCCCCGGGTCGAGGTGCCCGGCGCTGCGGTCCCCGAGGTAGGAAGCGCGCCCCTTCCTGGCGACCAGCGGCACGGTGGAGCGTGCCCCCACCTCGGCCGCCTCGGCCGCCGCCGACAGCGTCCCGGCCGGTTCACCACCCCGGCCCGCGCTCTCCTCCGCGGCACGCACGGCGGGGAGCAGCGCGTCGATCATCGTCTTGTCCTCGGGCTCCGCCTTGCCGCGGGCCACGACGCCGTCCACACCCGCACGCAACGAAGCCGCGAGCGCCGTACCGTCCAGCGATTCGGCATCCCCCGCGGTGGATGCCGCGCGCAGGAAGGCGGTACCGAACAACGGTCCGGAGGCCCCACCCACGGAGGAGATCAGGGTGGTGGCCACCAGTTTGAGGACGGCACCGGGGGTGGCCGGCTCGGCGAGTTCCAGTTGTGCCACCACCGCGCGGAAACCCCGGTCCATGTTCTCCCCGTGGTCGCCGTCACCGATCGCTCTGTCCAGTTCGACCAGCTCGTCGCGGTGGGCGGACATCACCTCGGCACCCCGACGTATCGCGGCGGTGACTTCTCGTGCCGTGCAAGACATGCGGTCCTCTATCCTGTCTTCGGGAGTCCTCACGCGACAATCGGAGAACTCGCGCGGGAATGCGGCGGTGACGAGTCCCCGGGCGAGAACGACGCCGGACAGCGCCGCGTCCCGCCGAACGGATCATTCGGTCCGGGGCTCACCAGGTCAACGCGGGGGTGCTCACCGGTGCGTCCCACAGCTGCCGCAACTCGTCATCCAGCTTGAGCAGTGTAAAGCTCATCCCCTGCATTTCCAGACTGGTGATGTAGGGCCCGACCAGTCTCCGGGTGACGCGAACACCGCGTTCCGCGAGGAACCGCTCGGCGACGCCGTGCGCGAGATACAGTTCCGTCGGAGGTGTGCCCCCCATCGAGTTGGTGAACAACAACACCTCGTCGCCCTCCCGGAACGGCAGATCCTCCAGGATCGGCTCGAGCAACCGTCGCACGATCCGGTCGGCCGATTCCAGCTCGACCCGTTCCCTGCCGGGTTCGGCGTGGATGCCCACACCGATCTCCATCTCGTAGTCGGCGAGCTCGAAGCTCGGTTCACCGACGTGGGGGACGGTGGGAGCGGTCAACGCCATCCCCATGGAACGCACCCCGGCACTGACGCGTTCGGCGATCTCGTGGCAGCTCGGCAGGTCGTGACCTCGTGCGGCGGCGGCACCGACGATCTTCTCCAGCAGGACGGTCCCGCCCACCCCGCGCCGCCCCGCGGTGTTGGTGGAGTCCCGTACCGCCACGTCGTCCTGGACCACGACGGTGCGTACCCCGATGTCCTCCGCCTCGGCCAGCTCGGCGGCGGTCTCGAAGTTGAGCACGTCGCCGGTGTAGTTCTTGACCACCAACAGCGTCCCCGCACCACCGTCCACTTCCCGGACAGCCGCTTGCACGGCGTCCGGGGTGGGTGAAGTGAACACCGCCCCCGGGACGGCGGCGTCCAGCATCCCGGAACCGACGAACCCGACGTGCAGCGGTTCGTGCCCGGAACCTCCGCCGGAGACCACGGCCACCTTGTCGGAGACCGGGGCGTCGACACGGGTCACGAAGTCCGGCTCCAGGTGCACCCGCAGTCGATCGGGATGGGCCGCGGCCATGCCGCGCAGCGCGTCGGTCACGACATCGGCGGGAGCGTTGATGATCTTCTTCACTGGCGACCTCCTGACAGACCGTGGCGCTTTCGGCCCGGCTCCACCGCTGGATTCCCGGAACCGACACCTACCGGGCCGGGAGGACGGGCACACGCCGGACGAATCCACCTGGAGCCCGGAGCCGACCGACCTGGTCGTGAACGGTTCCGCGCACCCAGGATCCTTCGGGACACCACAGTCCGGCAACAGTCGAGTACCGGCCAGTCGAAAAGTCGTTCCACGGGAGGGCCCCGTCGAAGCGGTGCGTCCGCTCACCGGTGGCCGGCTCCGTGCCGGGACCCGTCGACACGCCCCCGAAGGGGTGAGGGACCGCGCGGGCGCCGTGTCAACGCGGAACGCTCACCGGCGTCCGCGAATCAGCTTCATCAGCCGCACCAGATACCGGACGGTCCGCGCGGAACGGCCGAAGGTCATCGGATCGATCGGCATGCGGAACCGGGTCCGGGTGACGGACTGCGCCCTGGCGAACTCACGCAGCCCGTCGGCACCGTGAATCCGGCCGAAACCGGAGTCCCCCACCCCACCGAACGGCAGGGCAGGCACGGCGGCGAACGAGATCACCGAGTTCACCGCGACCATCCCGGTGCGCATCCGACGCGCCAGCTCCGTCCCCCTGGAACGTGAGAACACCGTTCCGCCGAGGCCGTAGTCACCGTCGTTGGCACGCTCGACGCCCTCCTCGGCGGTGCTCACCCGGTTGATCACGATCGTGGGACCGAAGGTCTCCTCCGTGACCGCGGCCGAGTCCTCCGGCACGTCGGTGAGCACCACCGGATGGACGTAGGGCGGGCGGACCGAACTCTCACCGCCCAGCTCGGCCTTCCCCCCGGAACGGACGGCATCGGCGATGTGCTCGCGGATCACCTCCACCTGCGAACCCATCGTGATGGGACCGAGGTCGGCGGTGGGCTGTCCGCCCGGGCGCAGCTTCTCCGCGCGGTCGAGCACCAGCTGGACGAACCGGTCGGCCACGGAGTCGACCACGTAGACGCGCTCCACCCCGATACAGGTCTGTCCCGCGTTGGAGACGGCTCCCCACACCGCGGCCTCGGCGGCAGCACGCAGATCGGCGTCCGAATCCACGATCAGGGCGTCCTTGCCGCCGCACTCCACCAGCACCGGGGTCAGCGACTCCGAACAGGTGGCCATCACTCGCTTGCCGGTTTCGGTCGAACCGGTGAAGGCGATTTTGTCCGTCTCGGCACGACACAGCGCGGCACCGGTATCACCGAAGCCGGTAACCACCCGCAGTACGGGCTGTTCGGGAACCACCTCGGCGAAGGTCCGCCGCAGCCACTCCCCCACGCCCGGGGTCAGCTCGCTGGGCTTGAACACCACCGAGTTACCCGCGGCGAGCGCGTAGGCGATGGATCCCATCGGGGTGAAGGCGGGGTAGTTCCACGGCCCGATGACTCCCACGACGCCGAACGCGCGGTACTCCACGGTGGCGGCCTGGTTTGCCATGAGGACCCCGGCGGAAACCCCGCGCCTGCGGAGCACCTTGGACGCGTTGGCGGCCGCCCAGTGCAGGTGGTCCACGACGAGCACCAGTTCGAGCCTGGCGTCGTCCATCGGCTTACCGGTCTCCGCGGAGATCAGTTCCGCGGCCTCGTCCAACCGCGAGACCAGCAGCTCCCGCCAGGCATCCAACCGGAGTTTCCGCTGGTGGAACCCCAGTTCCTCCCACCAGTGCTGGGCGTCGCGAGCGGTGCGGACGGCATCGGCGACGTACTCCCGATCATGAATCGGGTGGGTGCCCACCACTTCACCGGTACGCGGATCGATGGATTCGAAGGTGGAACCGGGCGAGGTGTCGGCAGTCTTCTCGACGGGTGCTTCGACACCGCCACGGGCGGTCTGGGTCATGCTCGGCCTCCCCACCGATCGGTGTTCGCCGGTCGCGACGTCGCTGATGTGACGCAGCCTACGCAATTCGGCCGGACGGCGACGCACGCGACCTCCGCGCGGGCACGTGCCCGCGCGGAGGTTCAACGAATCATCGGCTCAATGGTTGCGCCGAACCCGCGACCGGGAAAAACGGGGAGTCGACGAGCTCCCGCTAGGAGGACTCGCTCTCCGAGTCGGTGGGAACGACGATCGGACGCAACCAACCCCAGAGGATGAAGGAACCGGCGAAGATCAGCATGCCGATACCGCTCCAGAGGTTGATGTTGACCCCCGCCGCCTGATCGATCTCCCGCGAGCTGGTGCCGAACAGCCCCATCAGAGTGCAGATCAGACCGTAGAGCACGAACAGCGCGGCGATCACCTGGCGAACGTCGAACACTCCGGCACGCTGCCCGCTGCGGGAGCCGTTCTCGTTGGATGCGCTCATACTTGCCTCCCGATATGGCGAACGCGGTTACCCGAAGACGATGTTGAGGATGATGACTATCACCAACACGATCCCGGCCAGCAGCGCGGGCCTGCGGTACCAGCCCGCGTCCTCTCCGGTCGTCGAGGCGGTGCGGTCCTCCTTCGGCGTCAGTCCGTAAACCAGTCCGACGAGCTCGGCGGCGGGCTTGGGCCTGGTGGCCAGGCTGACCACGACGCTGACGAGGATGTCGACCACGAAGGCCGCGCCGGCTCCGACGAAGCTCGCTCCCTGTCCCGGCAGGTCCAGCACACCGGTCTCGGCCATCAGGAAGACGCTCAACGAGGCGGCGGTACCGAGCACGAGACCGGACCAACCGGCGGCCGGGGTCATGCGCTTCCAGAACATACCGAGGATGAACGTGGCGAACAACGGCGCGTTGAACAGCGAGAACAGCTGCTGCAGGTAGTCCATCAGGTTCGAGTAGCCCGAAGCGATGAACGCGGTACCGATCGCGATGACCGTGGACCCCACCGTGACCCAGCGACCCATGTTCAGGTAGTAGCTGTCCGGGCGGTTCCGGATGACGTAGGCCTGCCAGATGTCGTAGGTGAACACGGTGTTGAACGAACTCAGGTTCGCGGCCATGCCCGCCATGAACGATGCCAGCAATCCGGCGAGCGCGATCCCCAGGATGCCGTTGGGCAGCAGATCACGCATCAGCAGCAGGAGGGCGTCGTTGTACTCGACGTTGCCCTCACCCGTCTGCTTGAACACCATCATTTCCTGGACGGAAGCACCGGCGATCATACCGGGGATGATCACCAGGAACGGGATGAGCATCTTCGGGAAGGCACCGATGATCGGGGTGCGCTGCGCGGCGGACATGCTCTTGGACGCCATCGCGCGCTGGACCTCGACGAAGTTGGTGGTCCAGTAGCCGAAGGCCAGCACGAAGCCGAGCCCGAAGACGATCCCCAGCACCGACAGGAAGTTGCTGCCGAATCCGGTGAGTTCGTTACCCGGCCAGGCCGAGAGCTCGTTGGCGCCGTACTGGGTACCGACCTTGTCGACCAGTCCGGACCAACCGCCGACCTTGATCATGCCGACGATGGTCAGTGGGAGAAGCGCGGCGACGATGACGAAGAACTGCAGCACCTCGTTGTAGATCGCCGCGGAGAGACCACCGAGCCCGGTGTAGCTGAGCACGATCAACGCGGCGATGATCACGGAGACCCACAGCGGCCAGCCGAGCAGGACGTTGACGATGCTGGCGAGCAGGAACAGGTTCACACCCGCGATGAGCAGCTGCGCCACCGCGAAGCTGATGGCGTTGACCAGATGCGCGGCTTTGCCGAAACGGCGCAGCATGAATTCCGGAACGCTGCGCACCTTCGAGCCGTAGTAGAACGGCATCATCACGACACCGAGGAACAGCATCGCCGGGATGGCACCGACCCAGAAGTAGTGCATCGTCGGCATGCCGTACTGGGCGCCGTTGGCGGACATTCCGATGATCTCGACGGCACCGAGGTTGGCCGCTATGAAGGCCAGCCCCGTCACCCACGCGGGCAGTGACCGCCCGGAGAGGAAGAAGTCAAGACTGCTCGACACCGAACGACGCGCCAGGAGCCCGATCCCGAGCACGAACGCGAAGTAGAGCGCGAGCAGCAGGTAGTCGACCGGCCCGGCGTCCAGTCGAAGCTGCTCCTGGGCTAGCACATGCACGCTACCCCACCTCCAAATTAAACAAGTTCAAACGGTAATCACCATTCACCAAAGCAGGTGAACAATACCCCACAGTGCGCCGAGTCACAGAGGGGCCGATATCAATTCGTTGACTACGGACGCTAAATCGATCAGGCACGCTCGGCCAAGCAGCCGAACGGAAGATCATCCTAGCCGATCAGGAGCAGTCCGTACTACGACATCCGTCCCAGCGCGGACATGCCGCTCGACTCCGTAGCCGCATGGCAGCGCCGAACCGGAACGAAAACGGGAACCAACACGAGCGCGATCGAGGATCGAACATCGCACAGCACGACAAGAAAGATCAACAAGTCATCACGAAGAGTAACCACAAAAATGAATCACGCTCGAACGTTCGGGACGGTCTCACCACCGCGACACTCAACCGAACACACACAGTCGAGAATCCGCACCACACAACCGCTACACGGGCCACTACCAGGGAGAGATATTAACCCGAAAAGTGCAGTGAATTCCGAACATCTACCACGGAAAGGAGGTCACACATAGCATCGTATCGACCACAGGAGGTGAATTGATGAGCATCGCCGCCGTACTGGCGCTACTGGCTGTGACACTGGTGGTGGGACCCTGGTTGCTACTGCGCTGGCTCTCCGACACCCCACGGCGCGGCACGCCGCATGGTTGAACCGGCTCGGTCGCGGAGCGAGAAATCCGAACCCGAGTCACCGAGCTAGGAGGCATTCCCGTGAATGAACGGACCCCGCGGTCGGCCGCGTGGTGGACACGGCACCGGTGGCTGCCCGGCGAACGCCGGTTGCCGACCGGAGCCGCGACGGAGCCGACCGTTGTGCTCACTCCGGTGACTCGAACACCGAAACGTGGCAAGGAGACCGAGCAGTGACGGCTCCCGCGATTCCCGAAGCACTTACCCCCGTCGAGGCGGATCCGCTGCCGCGGGCACCACGCCCGTGCCGGACACATCGTTACGTAACCGCGTTCCGGGGCGAACTGCAACGACAGCACTCCCTGGGAGCCACCGCGTCGCCGGCGTACCGACCGCCGGAGTTCCCCGCACACGGCTGGAGCACACCACGGGTGAGCTCGCCGGACATGGAGCTGATGGAGCGGATTCTGAACGGCCTCCGCCGGCTCTGAGAGTGTTCCCCCGAACGTACTGCGCAGCTGGTTGCGTGACGGAACCTCTCGCACGTCTCGTGAGCGGTTGCCCCGACATCGAGCAGTCGCTCAGAAGAGCCGGTACTCGTCGGGGGTGATCCCCCGCAGCTGTTCGTAGTCCAGCGTCACACAGCGGATCCCGCGATCCTCCGCGAGCGTGCGCGCCTGGGGTTTGATCTGCTGTGCAGCGAAAACACCGCCGACGGGTGCCAGCACGGGGTCACGGTTGAGCAACTCGAGATACCGGGTCAACTGTTCGACTCCGTCGATCTCGCCGCGCCGCTTGATCTCGACGGCGACGTTGCCGCCCCGGGAATCACGACACATCAGGTCGACCGGCCCTATCGGGGTCGGATACTCCCGGCGCACCAGACTCCAACCGTCACCGAGTGTGCTGACGTGCTCGGCGAGCAGCTGCTGCAGGTGCGACTCGACGCCGTCCTTGACCAGTCCCGGTTCCGCCCCCAACTCGTAGTTGGAGTCCTGCAGGATCTCCTTGATATCGATGACCAGCTTCTCGCCCGCCTTGTTCTGCACGGTCCACACATCGGGATCCTCGATCAGCCAGCAGGGTGGACTCATCCAGTTCAACGGCTTGTAGGCTCGGTCGTCGGAGTGCACGGACACCGAGCCATCGGCTTTGATCAACAGCAGTCGTGTCGCCAACGGCAGATGAGCGTTGAGCCTGCCGATGTAGTCGACCTTGCAGGAAGCGATTACCAGACGCACTCGACAGAGCGTAAAGGCAAGACCCACCACTTCCGACAACCGCCTACCGGGATCACATCCAAAGAGGACCGAGCAGATGCGAACCGAGAGCAGCAGGCAGGTTTACGCCAATGCGTGGATGACCGTCCGCGAGGACGCCATCCGGCGTGCGGACGGTTCCGACGGGATCTACGGCGTCGTGGACAAGCCCGACTACGCTCTGATCATCCCGCTGGAAACCGGTGTGGGGAGCGACGCTCCGGGCGCCGAACGAGTGCGGCTGGTCGAGCAGTACCGCTATCCACTGGGGATACGCCGTTGGGAGTTTCCGCAGGGAACCGCACCCGGTCTCACCGAGCTCGACGGGCTGGAACTCGCCCGGCGCGAGCTGCGCGAGGAGACCGGCCTGCGGGCCGAGCGTCTCGTCGAGCTCGGTTCGCTGGACGTGGCGCCCGGACTGTCCAGCCAACGGGGTCGCGCCTTCCTCGCCACCGGTCTCACCCCCGGCGAGCACGAACGTGAACCCGAGGAACAGGACATGCGCTCGGCCTGGTTCACACGTGCGGAACTCGAAAGGATGATCCGACGGGGTGAGATAACCGATGCGCAGTCCATCGCCGCCTACACGCTGTTGTTGTTGCACGAACGAGGCGGAGCGGACGAGGCGCACGACTCCTAGCGGGAGTGCGGGACGCGGTCGTTCCGCCGAGTGAGTGACCCGATAACCCGACCGGGAAACTTCGATCAGTCGTGGCTGCCGAGCAACAGCAGCGGGACCGCGGCCACGATCACTACGCCCTCGGCGATCCCGGCCAGCAGCTGCGGAACACCCACCGCCACTTCCTCGGAACCGAACAGGCCGATGGTGACCGCGAGGAAGAAGGCGACCAGCGTGAGAACGCCGAATCCGAGCGAACCGAGGACGGGAAGCCAGTGCTTCCACCACAGCAACACGAACGCGAGCACCACTCCCGCCACCGCGTTGAGCAGAAAGAGCGGTCCGATCACCGCTACGTCGCGCACACCTTGCGCCCAGAGTTCGAGGTGCACCACGGCGGACATGAGCAGTCCTGTCGCCACCAGTGTCCTCAACAGCTCGACGGTCGCGCGTCCGGCTTGGTCAGAAGGGCTCATGGTATTTCCAGCTCCGCCGTCGAAGTGTCCGTCACCAGGTACGCCGATGCCCGCGCGCTCCGTTCACTTCCCGGAATGCTGTACCGCACTCGGCGACCGTGCCACTATGCCGGTATCATGCGGTTCGACGCGAGTGACAGCTCGGAGGCGAGATGAGTTCCGAACGAGCGACCTCCCGTCGTCGGTTACTGGTCACCGGAGGGGCCGTCGCGGGCGTGACGGCGTTGAGCGGCTGCGGGGACGGTTCCTACAGCGGGTCCTCGTTGACGACCACCGAGGAGACCGACTCCCCGACGGAGGAAAGCCCGAAGCAGGGCGAAGCACTGGCACGTGTTGACGAGGTTCCGGTCGGTGGCGCGTTGATAACCGAGGGCCCCGACAACGAACAGATCGCGCTGGCCCAGCCGAGCGAGGGGGAGTTCACCGCGCACAGCGCGGTGTGCACCCACATGGGCTGCACGGTGCGGGCCGACGGCGAGCGACTGCGCTGCCCCTGCCACAACTCGGTGTTCGAATCCTCCTCGGGTGAAGTGGTCAGTGGTCCGGCCCGCACCGCGCTTCCCGGGATCGCCGTTCACGTGGAAGGGGAACGGATCATCAGCGGAGAGGGCTGACCGAAGTCTTCACCTCGGAAGCTCACCAGGAAGCACGTCGGAACCCCATGTCCGCGATACGCTCCGTCCGTGGTCCGTCGAGCGCGGTCGTCCCGCTCTCGTCGAGCGGTACCGCCGTCCCGGTGGCACGAGACGAATGCGGCGAGGTGTGGCATGACATCCGCGGCAACGGTGGTTTTCCTGGGCGGTTTCGGCACATCCGAGCACGGACGGGACCGCCCCTGGAGTAACCGGCATACCGGGCAGAACGGAAGAGTCCCGCGGTGACGTTTTCCTGTCGTGTGGGCTGCTCCGCATGGGCCTTTCCGGCGCTGGAAACGCCGGAAGTCCCTGCAGTACCGACCCACCCGCGGGTTCTCCCACGTCGCGCTCTCGCGAGGAAGGCCCGACGTTGTGCAGGTCGCTACCCGAGGTCGGGCCTCCCGGGGCGAGAGCCGGCGGGAGGTTCCACCAAGCGAGTAGCTCGACAACCCGACCGGAAAACTTCGATCAGATTCCGAACTCACCGTTTCTGATCCCGGAAGCGAACGCCGCCATCTCCGCCCCGGTGAACTCGAGTACCGGCCCGTCGGGATCCCGTGAGTTCCTTATGCCGTAGGTATCACCGAGTCGCGCCACTTCGACGCACTCGGTGCCCTCGATGCTGGAGGCTTCCGCCTTGCGGAAGGTGGCCTGCGACCAGTCGAAGCCCATATCAGCTCCTCATCGGATCCTGCGGCCCGAGAGCCCGAGACGCTCACGGAACACGGTCTGCAGCGAGCCGCGCCTTCAGTCGATCGGGAACTTCATCGCACCCATGCTCTTGAGATCGTGCAGAATCTCCGAGTTGCGCGCGGTCACGGCAGCGGCCGCCCGGGTCTCGCCGGGTACCGGACCGATACGTGAACACAGCTTGCTGAACCTGCCTTCATCCAGCATCTGGGTCACCTGCTCCCAGGGAGCATCGCTGTCCCGGGAGTTGTGATCCCATGAACCACCGCACCGCAGACAGTCGATCTGGACCAGCCACTGCTCGAACGGTCCGGTGAAATCACCGAGCCAGCGCAGCCGCTCCCGCGGATGCGGGCACTCCGACTGTGTCAGCCGGATCGCGTTCGGATGGTCGAGATCGTGTCGAGGACTCTGCACTCCGTCTTCCATGGCCGCGTGAACTCCCCTGCAATGCCGACGACAACCACGCCAAGATCATCGACAGCACACCCAAGGTAACTGAACGAACACCAAATGTAACCACACGCAAGTGTGTAGTTCCCCGGTGAAACGGCACCGTCGGGGTGCCGAGCACAATTCGACGTCCGTACCTGACCTCGGGTAGCTCGCCGGAGGTTCCGCCGGAACGGGCTGATCTTCGACGCTCGGGGCTCCCGTCAGTCGGACACCCGCTCGATGTCGGCCCCCAGCCCGCACAGCTGCTTGACGAAGTCCGGATAACCGCGATCGATGTGGAAGACGTCCCAGACCTCGGTGATTCCCTCGGCGCACAGCCCCGCGAGAACGAGCCCCACTCCGGCCCGGATGTCCGAGGCCCACACCGGAGCGCTGGAGAGCCGTTCCTGCCCCCGCACCACGGCGTGGTGCCCGTCGGTACGAGCATCGGCACCCATTCGGACCAGTTCCTCGATGAAGCGGAACCGGGATTCGAAGAGGTTCTCGGTGATCATGGATGTACCGTCGGCCACGGCCGACAGGGCGAGTGCCATTGGCTGCAGATCGGTGGGAAAACCAGGGAACGGCAACGTGACGTAGTCCACCGCGCTGGGACGCCGGTCCATGGCCACGCGAAAGCTCTCGTCCTCGAACGACACCTCGGCCCCCGCGCCACGCAGCTTCTCCAGCACGAGATTCACGTTGTTCGGATCCACCCCGTGCACGGTCACGTCGCCACGGGTGGCAGCGGCGGCGAAGGCCCAGGTCGCCGCCACGATGCGGTCGCCGATGACCTGGTGGCGAACCGGTTCGAGCCGCGGCACGCCGTGCACTGTCAACGTGGAAGTACCCGCTCCCTCGATCCGTGCGCCCATCTGCCGCAGCATCACGCACAGATCCACGATCTCCGGTTCGCGGGCCGCGTTGTCGATCACGGTGGTGCCGTCCGCGAGTACCGAGGCCATCAGAATGTTCTCGGTGGCACCGACGCTGGGGAAATCGAGCCATATCCGCGCACCGTGCAGATTGTCGGCCTCGGCCACCACGGCACCGTGCTCGATGTGGCTGGAAGCCCCCAGCTGCCGCAGCCCGTTCTGGTGCATGTCCAACGGTCGGGAGCCGATCGCGTCCCCACCGGGCAGGGTGACCACCGCGCGCCTGCAGCGAGCCACGAGCGGCCCGAGTACGCACACCGAGGCACGCAACCTGCTCATGTGAACCGAAACGGCTTCGTGACTGATATCGGGCGGTGTGGTGATGGTGGTGGTGGGACCGTCGACGCTGACCGAGCACCCCAGGCTGCGCAGCACATCGGCCATCAGCGGGACGTCCAGGATCTCCGGGCAGTTCGTGATGGTCGTCGTCCCCTCGGCCAGCAGCGAAGCGGCCATCAGCTTCAGCACGCTGTTCTTGGCGCCGACCACGCCGACCTCTCCGACGAGACGGGCGCCACCGTGTACCCGGAAATGCTCACTCACGGACAGCCAGGTTACGGCCGCGGTGCGGTTGATATCCGAGTGGGTGGTACAACGATCGGACCAACGCGCCCACCGATACCCCGAAACGGCCGCCGAAACGGTTCGAGGGTCGAGGACGCATAGGCTTGCACGCATGAGCGTGCACTTGACCAAGATCTACACGCGTACCGGCGACTCGGGTACCACCCGGCTCTCGGACAACTCCGAGGTGTCGAAGACCGATCCGCGGCTGGAAGCCTACGCGGACGTGGACGAGACCAACTCCGTGCTCGGTGTCGCCCTGGCCACCGCCACCTTCGACGCTGACGTGCACGACGTGCTGCGTTCGGTGCAGAACGACCTGTTCGACGTCGGGGCGGATCTGGCCACCCCAGTACTGGTGGAACCGAAGTATCCACCGCTGCGAGTACAGCCGAGCTACGTGTCGCGGCTGGAGAGCTGGTGTGACGAGTACAACGAGCGGCTGGGCAAGCTGGAGTCGTTCATACTCCCCGGGGGCACTCCCGGTGGTGCGCTGCTGCACCAGGCCCGTTGTGTGGCTCGGCGGGCCGAGCGTTCGGCCTGGCGGCTGCTCGACGCCCATCCGGAGGACACCAACGAGGCACCGGCCAAGTATCTCAACCGGCTCTCCGACCTGCTGTTCATTCTCGCCCGCGTGGCGAACCCGGCGGGCGACGTCCTGTGGCGTCCCGGTGGCAACGCGGAACAGGAGTCATGACCCGAAGCCGGTTCGACTTCCCTCAGGTGGATCGACTTCCCGCCGTCGGTATCGCGGTGAAGGCAGATCCATCAATCGGCGCTCCCAGCGCCGATTTCCCACCAAACCCGCAGCTCGCACCGCCGCGGGTTCTCGCGTGCGGCTCTCGTGAGGAAGGCCCGACGTTGTGTAGGTCGCTACCCGATGTCGGGCCTCCCCGCGGCGAGAGCCGTGCGCGAGGTTCCGCCACCCGACCTCGGGGCGGCGTCGACTTCTCGCGAAATCGCCGCACCGGGACCGTCCGTCGAGACGCGACCGTGTGGATCGCAGCGGGGATGTCCCCGGTGCGTGAGTCGGATGCATCGCGAGGCCGGGCCGCTCGCCGCGTAGATCGCTGCTCGACAGCCGGCCCAACGCCGCAAGGCACCGACTCACGTGCCGGCTACCCGACCACCGCACCAGAGCACCTTTCCAAGGTCTAGTTGAGTTCCTTGGCGAAGCATCTGCTGTCGGGCTCGTCGCGGTACACCCCGAACTTGGCTATCTCGTGATAACCGGACGACTCGTACAGACCGATCGCCTCGGGCTGCTGCAGCCCGGTCTCCAGGACCATACGCTTCCGGCCGGCTCGTGCGGCGGTGTCCTCCAGCTCGGCGAGAACCGCCCGCGCGAGGCCGGAGCCACGTGCTTCCGGAACCACGTACATCCGCTTCATCTCGGCGTCGCCGTCCTCGAATCCGTCGACGTCGGAGTCCTGCGAACGCCAGCCACCGATCGCCACCGGAAGCTCGGAGCGGTAGCCGATCAGGAACAGTCCACGCGGCGGCAGGAAGTCCTCGGGCAGCAGCGGCGTGCTGTCGGGCCCACCGTAGCGGTGGACGTACTCCTGCTGCACCTGACGGACGAGTTCACCCGCGTCGGGATGATCGTAGCGACAGATCTCGATTCGCACTTCGCCATGCTAAGCAATGCGTCTCGCAGTCCACCACGGAATTCTCCGGAAGTTTCCGCCCCCGCTGGGACGGCACGGCGGGGTGGGACAGCACGGCGGGGTGGGCGTCAATTTCTCGCGAAATCGCCGCGCCGCTGGGCGAGAGCCGTGCGAGAGGTTCCGCCACAGCAACACCCCGGCAACCCGGGCGGAAAACCTCAATGCCCGGCCCAGGGGGCGACACTGCTGGGCGGCGCCGACTCCATCCAGGAGAGAAAACCCGTCAACGCGTCGTTGCCCATCGCGATCTCGATGTCGTCGCCGGGTCGGCTCAGGTGTACCACCAGCGATCCGGCGGGCATGGTGTAGGTCTCGGCGGTACTGGGGCTGCGCCGAGCGGCGATCTCCATGTCGCCTCGGTTGAGTGCCCAGTCGGGGCCGGAACGCAAACTCAACGCGCGATACCAGGCGAACTCCTCGCCGTGGTAGTGCGCGACCCCCAGATGCCAGCCCCGACCGGGTTCACCGCGGTGGACCCGCAGTGCGACCTCGATGCCCCCCGCCTTGAGCTTGCCCAACCGCCGACGCGCCAGCAGCAGACCGCCGAGCACGGCCAGCACGACGACAACCGCCGAGCCGAGCACGAGGGCAAGCAGCAGGATCGAGGGGCTCATTCGTCGTGGCCGTCAGACGGAGTAGCCCGCCACTCGCAGCCGTGACCTGGCCCGCACCCTGGCCTGTTCATCATCGCCCTCGGCATCACGCCGTGCGGCGGCCACGTCGATCTCCTGAGCCAGCTCCGCCGACTCCGCGAGAACGCTGACGACGCCGTTCGAGGTCGAGAGGAAACCACCGTGCACCGCGGCGGTGACGGTCTCGTGATCGGGGGTCGTGATCTTTACGACTCCCCCTTCGACCAACTGACCGAGCATCGGCTCGTGTCCGGGCAGGATGCCGATTACACCTTCGGTCGTCTGAGCAACCACGCTGGTCGCGGTACCGGACCAGAGTCGGCGCTCCACGGCGACCAGCTCGACGGACATCTCGGCCACGCGTGTCTCCTTCGTCGGTGTGTCGTCGTAGTCTATCCGATGGATCGGGCACGCCCGAACAGCGGCATCACCGTGGTTCGAACCGTCCCGAACACGGCGCGGGTGCCGGGAGTCCCGACACCCGCGATCCGTCGAAGCAACGGGTGACTACCCGATCACTCCTGGTTGTACTTCTCGTAGGCCTGCTGCAGGTCCTCGAGCCCACCGATGGACAGGAACGCCTGCTCCGGGTAATGGTCGAAGTCACCGTTGCAGAGCTTGTCGAACGCCTCGATGGTCTCCTTCAACGGCACGAAGGAGCCCTCCTGGCCGGTGAACTGCTTGGCCACGAAGAAGTTCTGCGACAGGTAACGCTCGATCCGGCGCGCCCGGTTGACGGTGACCTTGTCCTCTTCGGAGAGCTCGTCCATACCCAGGATCGCGATGATGTCCTGCAGCTCCTTGTACTTCTGCAGGATCTGCTTGACCTGCTGGGCCACCCGGTAGTGGTCGTCCCCGACGATGCCGGGGTCGAGGATGCTGGAGGTGGAGGTCAGCGGGTCGACCGCCGGGTAGATCCCCTTCTGAGTGATCGACCGGGACAGCTCGGTCGTCGCGTCCAGGTGGGCGAACGTGGTCGCGGGCGCCGGGTCGGTGTAGTCGTCCGCGGGCACGTAGATCGCCTGCATGGAGGTGATGGAACGCCCCTGCGTGGAGGTGATCCGCTCCTGCAGCGCACCCATCTCGTCGGCCAGGGTCGGCTGGTAGCCGACCGCGGAGGGCATCCGGCCCAACAGGGTGGAGACCTCCTGCCCGGCCTGGGTGAACCGGAAGATGTTGTCGATGAACAGCAGCACGTCCTGGTTCTGCACGTCGCGGAAGTACTCCGCCATCGTGAGCCCGGACAGCGCCACCCGCATACGGGTGCCCGGCGGCTCGTCCATCTGACCGAACACGAGCGCGGTGTCGGCCAGCACGCCGGACTCCGACATCTCGACCCAGAGGTCGTTGCCCTCACGGGTACGCTCACCGACACCGGCGAACACCGAGGTGCCACCGAAGTTCTTGGCGACACGGCGGATCATCTCCTGGATGAGCACCGTCTTACCCACACCGGCACCACCGAACAGGCCGATCTTGCCGCCCTGCACGTAGGGAGTCAGCAGGTCGATGACCTTGATGCCGGTCTCCAGCAACTGGGTCTTGCCCTCGAGCTTGTCGAAGGTCGGCGGGTTCCGGTGGATACTCCAACGCTCCGCGTCGGAGGCGTAACCGGGCTCGTCCAGGCAGTTGCCGAGGGCGTTGAACACGTGGCCCTTGACCACGTCACCGACCGGCACGGAGATGGGGGAACCGCTGTCGGTGACCGGCGCGCCACGCACGAGGCCCTGGGTGGGCTGCATCGAAATGGTGCGCACCACGTTGTCACCGAGGTGCTGCGCGACCTCGAGCGTGACGTTGTTCGACATCCCCACTGCCGTGATCTCCACGGACAGCGCGTTGTTCAGGTCCGGCACGTGATCGCGGGGGAACTCGACGTCCACCACCGGGCCGAGGACCCGGACGACGCGACCGGTGCCAGTAGCAGTGCTAGTGGCAGTTGCAGTCATGTCACTCACTTCCTGCAGACGAGAGCGCCTCGACACCACCGACGATCTCGCTGATTTCCTGGGTGATCTGGGCCTGGCGCGCCCGGTTTGCCTCACGGCTGAGGTTCTGCACGATCTCGTCCGCGTTGTCCGTGGCCGACTTCATGGCGGTACGGCGCGCGGCGTGCTCGGAGGCAGCCGAATCCAGCAACCCGGCGAACAGGCGGGTGTTGATGTATTTCGGAAGCAGCTCCCGGAACAGGGTCGAGGCGTCCGGCTCGAAGTCGTATGCCGGTCGCAGTCCCTGCGATTCGGTGTACTCCACTTCCAGCGGAGCGACGCGCCGGATGATCGGACGCTGGGTGAGCATCGAGACGAACTCGGTGTGCACCAGATGGATCTCGTCCACGCCCAGCACGTCCTCGGGCGTCTCCCGATGCTTGGCCTCTTCGGTGCCCTGCATGAAGGCATTCACCAAGGTCTCACCGACGTCCGCAGCGTTGGCGTAGTCCGGCCGATCGGTGAAACCGCTCCAGCTCTTGGTGATCTCCCGGTTGCGGAATCGGTAGTACGCCTCACCCTTGCGTCCGATCACGTACAGCAACGGGGTCTTGCCCTGCTGCCGCAGCGTGTTCTGCAGCTCCTCCGCCGCGCGGATCACGTTGGCGTTGTAGGCACCACAGAAGCCGCGATCACTGGTGACGACCAGCACGGCGGAGCGCTTGGAGTTCTCCCGCTCGACCAACAGCGGATGATCGAGTGGGCTGGCATCGGCCAGCGCGGTCAGCACCCTGGTGATCTCCTCGGCGTAGGGCCTGGAGGCCTCCACCCTCGCCTGTGCCCGCGTGATCCGCGAGGTGGCGATGAGCTCCTGCGCCTTGGTGATCTTCCGGGTCGACTGCACCGACCGGATGCGGTCTCGTAGTTCGCGAAGCTGAGCCATAGCTACCCGGTCACTTCTCGCTGTCCCCGGCGGGGCGGTTGACCTTCACCGTCTCCTGGGCGACCTCGTCGGCCTCCACGGTGCCGGCCTCGTCGTGCTGCGGGAGCGCAGCACCGCCTTCCGAGGTGGTGAACTGCTTCTTGAATTCCGTGACGGAGTCCTCGATGGCCCGGACACCGTCGTCGGAGAGCTTCTTGCTCTCGACGATGTCCTTGAGCACCGTGTCCTGGTTGCGCCGCATGTGCGCCAGGAACTCGGACTCGAACCGACGCACGTCGGCGGTCGGGACGTCGTCCAGGTGCCCCTTCGTGCCCAGGTAGAGCGAGACGACCTCTTCCTCGACGGGGAACGGCGAACCCTCACCCTGCTTGAGGATCTCCATCAGGCGCGCACCACGATCGAGCTGCGCCTTGGAGGCGGCGTCCAGGTCGGAGGCGAACGCGGAGAAGGCCTCCAGCTCACGGTACTGCGCCAGGTCGATCTTCAACGAACCGGTGACGGTCTTCATCGCCTTGAGCTGCGCGGAACCACCGACACGGGACACCGAGATACCGACGTCGATGGCGGGGCGCTGCCCGGAGTTGAACAGATCCGACTGCAGGAAGCACTGTCCGTCGGTGATGGAGATGACGTTGGTGGGAATGTAGGCCGACACGTCGTTGGCCTTGGTCTCGATGATCGGTAGACCGGTCATCGAACCACCGCCCAGGTCGTCGTGCAGCTTGGCACAACGCTCCAGCAGCCGGGAGTGCAGGTAGAACACGTCGCCGGGATAGGCCTCACGACCGGGCGGACGCCGCAGCAGCAACGAGATCGCACGGTAGGCCTCGGCCTGCTTGGAGAGGTCGTCGAAGACGATCAGCACGTGCTTGCCCTGGTACATCCAGTGCTGACCGATGGCCGATCCCGCGTAGGGGGCCAGCCACTTCAGACCCGGGGAGTCCGACGCGGGGGCGGCGACGATGGTGGTGTAGTCCATCGCGCCCGCTTCCTCCAGCGAACGCTTCGCCGCCGCGATGGTCGAGCCCTTCTGACCGATCGCGACGTAGACGCAGCGAACCTGCTTCTCCGCGTCGCCACTCTCCCAGTTGCTCTTCTGGTTGATGATGGTGTCGAGCGCGACCGTGGTCTTGCCGGTCTTGCGGTCACCGATGATCAGCTGGCGCTGGCCACGGCCGATCGGGGTCATGGAGTCGATGGCCTTGATGCCGGTCTGCATCGGCTCGTTGACCTCTTGGCGCTGGACGACCGAAGCGGCCTGCAGTTCCAGGTCGCGGTTCTGCTCGGCCTCGATGTCGCCGAGCCCGTCCATGGGCTCACCGACCGCGTTGACCACGCGGCCGAGGAAGTTGTCGCCAACCGGTACAGACATCACCTTGCCGGTGCGCCTGACTTCCTGGCCCTCCTCGATCTGGTCGGCTTGACCCAGGATGACCGCACCGATCGACTGCGCCTCGAGGTTCATCGCGACGCCGTAGATGCCGCCGGGGAACTCCAGCAGTTCCTCGGTCATGACCGAAGGCAGACCCTCGACATGGGCGATGCCGTCACCGGTGTCCGTGACGACCCCGACCTCCTCGCGGCTGACCTCGGGTGAGTAGCTGGAGACGTACTTCTCGATCGCACTGCGGATCTCGTCCGACGAGATCGTCAGCTCCGCCATGTCTCGTTCCTGCTCTCGCTTCGTTCTGTGGAAAGGGGGTCCGGCCCCTTCCGACGACGGACTCGGGTATGCCGTCCGTCAGTCGGAGAGGTCGCGCCGCAGTGCCTGCAGCCGTCCGGACGTGCTGCCGTCGATGACTTCCTCACCGACCCGGATGACCAGCCCACCACCGATTTGCGGGTCCACTTCCAGGTGTACCGCAATCGGCCGCGCGTATATGCGCTGCAGGGTACTGGCCAATCGCTGCTGCTGCTCGTCGCTGAGCGGAATCGCCGAGCGAACGTGGGCGACCGAACGTTCCCGCCGCTTGGCGGAAAGCTCGGCCAGCTCCTCCAGCCCTTCGCTGAGGTGCTGCCCCGACGACTGCTCGACCAACTGCCGAACCAGTCGCTCGGTCACGTCCTCGACCCTGCCGCCGACCAGCTGTTGGATGACGGCTCCCTTACCGGTGGCATCGGCCGCGGGGTCCGACAACAGCCGTTCCAGCTCGGGTTGACCGCCGATGATGCGGCCCAGCCGGAACAGCTCGTCCTCGACCGCGTCGAGCCTGCCCGCACGCTCGGCCTGCACCAGCAGCGCGACACGGGCGAGCCGTTCGAGACCGTGCACCAGGTCACCGGGGTACGACCAGCGAACTCCCACCGCCTCGGTGACCACCGGCAGCGCCCGTGCACCGAGGTGATCGGTCAGCAGTTCGCGGACCAAACCTTGCCTGGACTCAGCGGGGGTGGCGGCATCGGCAAGAGCACGCCGCAGGGCGGACTCGCCGCGCAACAGCGCGGCGACCCCGAACAACTCCTCGGCGAGCCCGGTGATCTCCGCGGGTCCTGCCCCGTCAGTGGCCTGCAACAGCTGCAGCTCGCTAGCTGCCAGGGCATCGCGACTCGCGGCGTTCACGAGGGTGCTCAACTCTGCACGCCTTTCTCTCCTGGGCCCATCACTTACGTCCCTTCGACCTTCGACCGAACGGTCGGAACCGTTCAGCTGTTGGCCGACGTCGACGGGGCGGAAGCGGCGTCCAGCTCGTCCAGGAACCGGTCCACCGTGCCGCGCCGCCGGGCCTCGTCCTCGAGGGATTCACCGACGACCTTGCTCGCCAGATCAACGGCCTGCCTGCCGAGATCCTCACGCAGCTCCGCGATGACCTGCGAACGCTGCGCGGCGAGCTGTGCCTGACCCTGGCTGATGATGCGGTCGCTCTCCTCCTGAGCCTGCGAACGCATCTCGTCCAGGATCTGCTGCCCCTCGGCACGGGCGTCGTCGCGAATCCTGGCGGCCTCCGCGCGTGCCTCGGCGAGCTGTGCCTTGTACTGCTCCAGGGTGCGCTGTGCCTCGGCCTGCGCCTCCTCGGCACGGGCGATGCCACCCTCGATCCGTTCGCTGCGCTCCTGGTAGACCTTCTCGAAGCGTGGAACGGCGTACCTGTAGAGCACGAAGAGGAGGGCGGCGAACGCGACGAAACCGACGATTATCTCGGCCGGAGCGGGCAGAATCGGATTGTGGCCCTCCGCTGCCAGCACCATCTTGTTCTCCATCAGGACTTCTCCCAACCCGTCAAGCTGTCAGACTCAGGCGGCGGAAGCGATGAAGTAGATGACCAGACCGATCAGCGCCAGCACCTCGACCAGAACGAAGGAGATCCAGGCGATACCCATCAGCTGGCCCTGCGCCTCGGGCTGGCGAGCGGTTCCGTTGATAACGGCCGACCAGATCAGACCAACGCCGATACCGGGACCGATCGCACCGAGGCCGTAGCCGATGGCGGCCAGACCAGGGTTGATGTTGCTTGCGGTCTCCGCAGCCTGTGCAAGAACGATGTTGCTCACTGTTACTACCTTTCAACTCGGTCCGCATAACTCGCGGATCGTGAGGTCTCGATCTGTCCTTCAGTGGTCTTGCGCGAGTGCGGCACCGATGAAGTTGGCGGTGAGCACCGCGAAAATGTACGCCTGCAAGACCTGAATCAAGGCCTCGGCGAAGGTCAGAAGGATCGCGAAGGCGAAGCTGACGATGGAAACCGGCTTGAGCAGCGCACTCCCCTCGAGCAGCAGGAACTGCCCACCGAGGGTGAACACCAGCAGAATGAGGTGTCCGGCGAACATGGCCGCGAAGACTCGGATGGCCAGCGCCGCCGGCTGGAACAGGAACTTCTGCAGGAACTCGATGGGGGCCAGCAGAACGTAGACCGGCTTGGGTACCCCCGGGGGGAACATCACATGCTTGAAGTACCCCAGGAAGCCGTGCCGCCGGAATCCCACGGTGTGGATAACGACGTAGACCATGAGGAACAGTGCGATCGGGAAACCGATCTTGGCCATCGTGGGGTACTGGATCAGCGGAATGATCCCGAACAGGTTGTTCACCAGGATGAAGGTGAACAGCCCGAAGATCAGCCCGATGAAGGGGCGGAAGTGCTGCGCCCCGATCTGATCCCTGGCGATCGTGTTCCTGCTGAAGTCGTAGATGTACTCCGCCGCGAACTGAGCCTTGCCAGGTACCAACTTGAGATTGCGGGTGGCAATCAAGAAGTACGCACCGACGATGACAGCCGAGAGCACTACGAGCACGATCGGCTTGGTGACTTCACCAAAGATCGGCGGGAGGAAAAAGCTATCGACACCGGGCGGCTCGAAAGTTCCGCCCTGGCTCAACACCAGCGCGCCCAACTGGGCTCCTTCCGGTTCTCCCGGCTGGAGCTAACTCCACCGGGGGAATCGTCACGATTTGCACTCAACGTACCTGATACACGATCGAGGACTAAGGGGCCCTCCCACCGGGCAGGTTCCGCCAGGCAAGCCCCACGGGACGGACCACTACTCCCGGGAGCGGAGGACGTACTCGCGTCGAAACCCGAGTTACCTGCGCAGCGAACCCTACCATTCGGTAATAAAACGGTCGTAACGCCCACACGCCAGGACGAGTGCCCCGGGGCGAGTCGGTTCGTTCAGGAGCGGTCCGCCACCGCGATCGTGGGGGTCCTGGTTTTGCGGAAGCCGCGCACCTCGGCCGCGGTCCACACCAGGACCGTGACCAGTATCGTCAGCGCCACGGCATCCACGTGGACGAAGTCGAGCCCACGCAGCAGGGTCACCACCACGAACAGCACGATCATCTTCCCGATGTAGCCGCCCAGCGCGGCCACCATCACGAACATCGGGTGAAAATCGGCCGTACTTCGCATCAACCACAGCGTGAGCAGCGACGAACCGAAAGCCACCGCGCCACCGATCAACCCGCCCAGCAGCCCCGGCATCCCTGTCAGGAAAGCGGCGACGACCGTGCACAACAGCACGGCCAGGGCACCCGGCAGCACGGCGGCGCGAAGCATGGCCGCGGCCAACCGGCGCACCGTCCGGGCGTGTGGATTCGTCTCCTCGGCCGTGGGCCGGTCGGTGTCGTCGGGCGTTCCGGTCGCTTCCGTCATCACTCTCCCGCCGCGAAGTTCTACTTGGTCCTCATTCGGGGTATCGCGGATACGGTACCCGCTACGAGCACCGCGAAACCCACAGCCCATGCCACGAGGAGCATATCGTCGAACAGCGTGAGCGAGACGGCACCGAACGCGACCACCCCGGCCCACAGATAGATGAGCAGCACCGCACGCCGCTGCGAGTGCCCCAGCTCCAGCAGCCGGTGGTGCAAGTGCATCTTGTCGGCGTGGAACGGGCTCTTACCCGCCCTGGTCCTGCGCACCACGGCCAGGCTCAGGTCCAGCAGCGGCACGAACAGCACCGCCGCCACCACCAACAACGGAGCGAACAGTCCGAAGGCGTCCAGGCTCGTGGGGTCCATCTTGCCCGCGGCGGTGGTGCTGGCCGAGGCGAGCATCAGCCCGATCAGCATGGATCCCGAGTCACCCATGAAGATGCGGGCGGGCTGGAAGTTGTGCGGCAGGAAACCGAGACAGGCACCGGCTATGGTCGCCGCGATGAGCGCGGGCGGATAAGCCGTGACGTCGCCACCCTGGTCGTTGAGCAGCCCCAGGCAGAACGCACAGGTCGCGCTGGCGGCTATCAGACCTATGCCGGAGGCGAGACCGTCCAACCCGTCGACGAAGTTCATCGCGTTGACCATGGCCACGGTCAACAGCACCGTCAGCAGCTGCCCCTGGTTTCCGCTGAGCACCAGCACCGAACCGGACTCACCGCCCTGGCCGCCGGGCAGCATGTACCACTGCACACCCATCAGCACCAGAATCCCCGCCGCGGTGACCTGACCAGCCAGCTTGGTCCACGAATCGAGTTCGAAGCGGTCGTCCAGCGCGCCGACGAGCGTGATCAGCCCACCGGCGAAGATCACGGCGAGCGCGTCGTTGGAGTAGTCGAACCCGCGGGAGAGAGCGGGCAGGTTACCGGCGAGGAACATGCCGCCGAGCACGCCGAAGTACATCGCGACCCCGCCCATCCTGGGGATGGGGGTCGAGTGCACGTCCCGGCGTCTGGGATGCGCCACGGCCCGGCCGCGGATGGCGAAAATCCGGATCAGCCCGGTGAGCAGGAAAGTCACGGCCGCGGAAGTCAGGCACACCAGCAAGTACTCGCGTGCGGGCACCCCGACCGGCGCCCAGGAGGGGACGGTATCCATCGTCGCCACCTAGCCGTGCGTGGGAACGTGGCGTACGACACCGCTTTGATCCCACGACAGCACAGTCACCGTTGGTTGCTCCTCGTCATTTTCCGGGGCGAACACGAAAACCGGCGCAACCGCGCCGACGCGCTGTTGCCGACAACCGCGCGGCACGGGACGAAGGCGTCGTCCACTGGCCGCGCACGCTCGTTCACGCTATCGAGAAGCGGTGCGGCACGCCGCGCGGGTCCGCACCGACGATCTCGGGACATCACCGCGGCACCGTTTCAGCAGGTCAATACCCCGCACGGCGCAGAGTGACACGAGTTCCACGCAGCGGCTACTCACCCGTCCGCGGGAGGAGCGGGTCGGACGAACAGCCGCACGAGACGAACGGCGCGTTACTCCACCGGTAGCTCGACACCAAGTTCGGCGGCCAGCTCGTCCCGACCGACCGCTCCTTCACGCAGCACCCGCGGCTGATCCCCGGTAAGGTCCACGATCGTGGAAGCGACGGGTTCGCCGGAGGGTCCGCCGTCCAGATAGACCGGAACGGCCTCACCGAGCTGCTCCCGCGCCTGCTCCACGGTGGCGGCGGGGGGATTGCCGGTGGTGTTGGCACTCGAAACAGCCATGGGGCCGACCTCGCGCAACAGATCCAGAGCCACCGGGTGCAGCGGCATCCGGAGGTTGACCGTGCCGCGGGTCTCCCCCAGGTCCCAGGACAGGGAGGGTGCCTGCGGTAGAACCAGCGAAAGCCCACCGGGCCAGAACGCCTCGATGAGTGCCCTGGCCTGCCGCGGCACGGACATGACCAACCCGTCGACGGTGTTCCAAGAGCCAACCAGCACCGGAACGGGCATGTCGGGGCCGCGTCCCTTCGCCGAGAGCAATGCGCGGACCGCCTCCGGGTCGAACGCGTCCGCACCGATTCCGTAAACCGTGTCGGTCGGCAGGACAACCAGTCCACCGCCGCGCAACGAACTCGCAGCCCTGCTCAGGCCGGCACTGCGACCGTCCGGGCTGTCGCAATCATAGACCGTGCTCACGGTCCCAAATCCTGGCACGCGCCCGAAACTCGGCTGCGAGTGGTACCTCACCCGCGCATCGGGCAACATGTCCGGGCGATCTCCCTCGCCAGGGACGACAACGGTTCCAGGAGGACACCCCATGACCGCTCCACCACAGGGCGCGGCGACCGAACACGCCGAGTTCCCGGCGGGCACGATCCGCTACTACCGGGCAGGCACGACGGGCCCCGCGATCGTGTTGGTGCACGGTGGCGGCGTCGACAACGCGATGATCAGTTGGCGGCACACGATTCCGGCCCTGGCGGCGGACCACCGCGTCTTCGTCCCGGATCTTCCCCGGCACGGTGGCAGCCGGAACTGGTCGGGCCGGGTCGGTCAGCGCACGATGGAGGAGATACTGCACTGGCTGCTGGATCTCTGGGGGGTCGAGAGGGCGGTGCTGGTGGGACTGTCCACCGGGGGCAGTGCGGTGACGGGTTTCACACTGCGCTATCCGCGGCGGGTCAGCGGACTCGTACTCGTCGCCTCCGGCGGCCTGCGACACCGGATCGCCGGACAACTGCCGATGTATCTGATGCTGCGATCCCGCGTCGCGGGACCGGCGATCGCGAGGCTGGCGAAGCTTTCCCGCGGGACGTGTCGGCGATACCTGAGTCGTGGTGTGCTGCACGCACCCGGACGCGTGGCCGATCTCGAACAGTTGCTCGACGAAGTTCTCGCGGAACTTCGTGGGACGGATTCGGTGTTCTCCGACTGGCTTTTCGAGGCGGTGGGTAGCCGGAGCATGCGGGTCAACCACCTGCCGCTGTTGGACCGTGTCCGCTGCCCGACCATGCTGATCCACGGTGCGGCCGACCGGCAGGTTCCGTTCCAGGTCTCCCGAACGGCGGCCGATGTCATGCCGGGCTCGGAACTGCGGGTGCTCACCGAAGCCGGCCACTGGTGCCACCGCGAGAAACCCGGCGAGTTCAACGCCGCGCTGCGGGAATTCCTCAACCGCGGCGGGAAGCCCTGACTCACGCGGCGGGAAGCCTTGATTCGGATCGCCGGAACCGCTTCGGGGCGGCGTCGATTTCTCGCGAAATCGCCGCGCCGCGGGGCGCGGACTCACGTGCACGGCTGCCCGACCGCGCGCGGGAGCTCCGTCACGAGCTCCCGGAGGGGCCCTGGGGTTTCTTCTCGGCCGTGGCGAAACGAGGCCGCCCCGCCAGATCCGAATGATCCTGCACCTCGGTCAGCGTCCCGCTGTCGTTCATGAGCGCGGGCACCGCCTCGGCGTGCGTGTCGTCGTGCTCGACCGCGAGAACACCACCGGGACGCAGCAGGCCGATGGCACGCGTCAGCACGTGCGGCACGATCTCGAGACCGTCACGACCGGCGAAGACCGCCGCGTACGGGTCGTACTCCCACACCTCCGGAGGCACCGGAGTGCCTTCCGGCACGTAGGGCGGATTGCAGACCACCAGGTCGACGATCCCGTCGAACCCGGTGAGCAGGGTGGGGTCGGTGACGTCCCCGGCGACCACCTCCACGGAGGTGTCCGCGGTGGCACGGAGCGAGTCGGCGTTGTGCCGAGCCCATTCCAACGCGGCCGGATCGTTGTCCACGGCAAGCACGCGAGCGTCGGTGCGCTGCCGGGCGACGGCCAGCGCGAGCGCACCGGATCCACTGCACAGATCGACCACGAGGGGGTCACGCACCGACCGGATGCGGGTCAATGCCCATTCCAGCAACTGCTCGGTTTCCGGGCGAGGCACGAACACGCCGGGGCCGACGGAGAGCGTCGTGCTCCCCAGCGCGGCAGTACCGGTCAGATGCTGCAGCGGGACGCGCTCCGCGCGGCGACGTACCAACTCCTGCAACGAGTCGAGCACGGCGGGTTCGAGGGGTGGCAGCAGCAGCAACCGAGGGCGCTCGACACCGAGCAGGTGAGCCGCGAGTGACTCCACATCGGCACGTGGACTGGGAATCCCCGCCGCTGCCAACACGCGCTCGCCTTCCAGGATGGCCAACCGCAACGGCTTTCGTTCCACGGTGGTAACGATCCTTTCAGGATGCTCGCGGAGGGCGAGTTCGGCGAGAATCACCGTGCGCTGCCCCGGAGGCTTCGGAGACGTCCGAGAACGGACCGACCGAGGCCCGGTGTTCCCGGTGGTCGAGCACGGACGGACTCACGGGCCCCGACCGGCGGATCGGGCGGAAAACCGGAATCAGACCCCGGCCTGCATCCGTTCGTTCCGATCGGCCTCACGCAACGCGCCGAGCACTGAATCCAACTCACCTTCGAGCACGTGGTCGAGGTTGTACGCCTTGAAGTTGATGCGGTGGTCGGAGATCCGGTTCTCCGGGAAGTTGTAGGTGCGCACCCGCTCCGAGCGATCCACGGTACGGACCTGGCTGCGTCGTGTCTCCGCCACCTCGCGTTCGGCCTCTTCCTCGGCCATGGCCTGCAGCCGAGCGCGCAGCACCTGGATGGCGCGCAGCTTGTTCTGCAGCTGCGACTTCTCGTTCTGGCAAGCCACCACGACACCCGAGGGCAGGTGTGTGATCCGCACCGCGGAGTCGGTCGTGTTCACGCTCTGTCCGCCGGGGCCCGAGGAACGGTAGACGTCGATGCGCAGGTCCTTCTCGTCGACCTCGACCTCGACCTCCTCCGGCTCCGGGTAAACCAGCACGCCGGCGGCGGAGGTGTGCACTCGTCCCTGCGACTCGGTGACGGGAACACGCTGCACCCGGTGCACCCCGCCCTCGAACTTGAGCTTGGACCAAACTCCTTCGAGACCGGGCTCGCCCTTGGACTTGACCGTGGCGATGACGTCCTTGTACCCGCCGAGGTCGGATTCGGTGGCGCCGAGTATCTCGGCATGCCAACCCTGCCGCTCGGCGAACCGCAGATACATCCGGAGCAGATCACCGGCGAACAGTGCCGACTCCTCGCCACCCTCGCCGGACTTGATCTCCAGCACGACATCGGAGCCGTCGCGTTGATCCCGCGGCGCCAGCAGTTCGGCGAGCCTGTCCTCCAGTTCCGGAATCCGCTGCTCGAGCTGCTCGGCCTCACTGGCCAGACCGGGATCCTCGTCGGCGAGTTCCCGTGCGGTGGCCAGGTCGGAGCGGGCGTTCTCGAGCTCTCGCGCCGTGCGCACGATCGGAGTCAACTCGGCGTGTCGCTTACCGAGCTTACGGGCCCGCGCCTGGTCGGCATGCACGTCCGGATCCGCGAGCCGCCCTTCAAGCTCGGTGTACTCGGCGAGCAACTCCTCGAGCCTCGACGTCTCCACGGTGCTCCCCACTTTCGCTACGAGTCCGATACGAGAACGGCGCCCGCCACGTTGTCGAAACGGCGGGCGCCGCGGACCCGGCTACTTCTTGGTGCGAGCGTTCTGCGGACGACGACCGTACCGAGCCTCGAACTTGGCCACGCGGCCGCCGGTGTCCAGGATCTTCTGCTTGCCCGTGTAGAACGGGTGGCAGTTGGAGCAGACCTCGACGCTGATGTGCCCGCTGGTCTTGGTGCTGCGGGTGGTGAAGCTGTGCCCGCAGTCGCAGATGACCTGGGTCTCGACGTACTCGGGATGAATGTCGCTCTTCATGTCTCGTCCTCTCTTCGTGGCACCGGGTCCTCGCGGTGTCAACCGGAGGTGAACCGGCACCGGAACCGGAACAGGTCCCGATTCTGTCAGACCGGGGACCGCTGCTCGGCAACGCCCGAAGCAGCGTGGGTATTCCCGGAGGAGGCGCGCCCGGGGACGATGTGAACCGCCCGCGCCAGCTGCTCGTCGATTCCCCGTAGCTCGCGCCACTCGAGAGCGGCCCAACGCCGCGAGGCGAAACCTCACGTGACCTCACGGGCCGGGCACGGCCTGCCCCCGCGAATTTCGTCACGGGCTCCACGAGCCGCAAGGGTCGAGCTTGGGTCGGGCTTGTGTCGCTACGTCGGTTCGGCATCCCCGAGAAGCGGTGGGAACCGCTTCGCGACGGCTCACCGCACCACCGACACAGCCCGTCCCACGCGCTCCCCTACTCGTCCTCCTTGCCCGGAGTGGTCTTGGCGACCTGGGTGAGGAACTCGATGTTGGTACGGGTCTTGCGCAACTGGTCCCGGACCAGTTCGAGAGCCTGCTGCGTGTCCAACGCCGCCAGCACCCGGCGCAGCTTCTGGTGCACGGCCAGTTCGTCGGACGACATCAGCAGCTCGTCCTTACGAGTGCTGGAGGCGTCCACGTCCACCGCCGGGAACAGCTGCTTGTTGGCCAGCTTGCGGTCGAGCTTGAGCTCGGCGTTGCCGGTTCCCTTGAACTCCTCGAAAATCACGGTGTCCATGGCGGAACCGGTTTCCACCAGCGCGGTGGCGAAAATGGTCAGCGAACCGCCGTTCTCGATGTTGCGTGCCGCACCCAGGAACCGCTTGGGCGGATACAGCGCCGTGGAGTCCACACCACCGGACAGGATCCGTCCGGACGCCGGCGCGGAGAGGTTGTAGGCACGGCCGAGACGCGTGATCGAGTCCAACAGCACCACCACGTCGTGTCCCATCTCGACCAGCCGCTTGGCACGCTCGATGGAGAGCTCGGCGACCGTGGTGTGGTCCGACGGCGGACGGTCGAAGGTGGAGGCGATGACCTCACCCTTGACCGAGCGCTGCATGTCGGTGACCTCTTCGGGGCGCTCGTCGGCGAGCACGACCATCAGGTGGCACTCGGGGTTGTTCGTGGTGATCGAGTTGGCGATCGACTGCAGGATCATCGTCTTGCCCGCCTTCGGCGGGGAGACGATCAACGCACGCTGCCCCTTGCCGACGGGCATGACCAGGTCGATAACCCTGCTGGTCATACCCTGCGGGTCGGTTTCCAGGCGGAGCCGTTCGTTGGGGTAGAGCGGAGTGAGCTTGTGGAACTCCGAACGCTTCTTGGCGGCCTCGGGCTCCAGCCCGTTGATGGCGTCGACCCGCACCAGCGGGTTGAACTTCTGCCGTTGCTGCTCACCCTCGCGCGGCTGCCGGACCACACCCTTGAGGGCGTCGCCACGACGCAGTCCGTACTTGCGAACGAGCGAGAGCGAGACGTAGACGTCGTTGGGTCCGGCGAGATAGCCGGAGGTCCGGACGAACGCGTAGTTCTCCAGCACGTCGAGGATGCCTGCCACGGGTAGCAGCACGTCGTCGTCGCGCACCTCGGGCTCGTTGTCGCCGCGGCCACGCCCGCGTCTGCGGTCCCGGAAACGACGGCTGCGCCTGTTGCCGCGATCCTCGTCGTCCTGCCTGTTGTTGTCGTTGCGGTTGTTGTCGCCACGACCGTCCCGACGGTTCTCCTGCCTGTCACCGTTACCGCCGTCCTGGCGGTCCTGGCGATCCTGGCGGTTGTCGGTGCGTTCCGCCCGACCCCCGCCGTCCGCGCCGCCGCCCCGGTCGTTGCGGTCGCCGCGCTCGTCCTGGTCCTGGTTGCCGGACGGACGCTGCGAGGAACGGCGACGACGGTTGTTCCGACGTCCCTCCTCACCGGATCCGTCGTTACCGGAGCGACGTGAACCGCCCCGATTCGGTGCGGAACCGTTGGAGCGTTTCTCGGTGCCGGATTCGGTGGCCGGGTCCTGGGCATCGTCCTTATCGGAGGGCGAGCCCGCGGCGGGTTTGCCGGAGGTCCGCTCCGCCGTCCGGTTCCCGGCGCCCTGATCCCTGCCGCCTCGACCCTTGGTCTGCTGACCCTTGGTGCCTCGGCTTTCGGTGTCCTGGGTGTTGTTCTCCGGGGCCGCCTGCTGGTCGAGAGTCGGCTGACGGGTACCGGACTCCGCCTGGCGTGGCGCGGCGGTACCTCCCTGGCGCTCCTTGATTGCGGCGATCAGGTCGCCCTTACGCAAGCCCGTGGTGTCGATCCCCAATTCGTCGGCGAGTTGCCGCAGTTCGGCGAGCACCATGCCCGACAGGCCACCCCGGCGGCGTGCGCTGCCGTTGGTTCCTGATCCGGAGGCTGCCTGCTGCGACTCGGACTCCTGCCGGCCGGACGGAGAGACGCCGTTGGTCGTCTCGCTGCTCAACAGATCGGTGTTGCTCACGAATGTCCTTCCTGACCGGATCCGCGCCTCCTACGCGGCCCAGCGGATTACCCCGCTCGCTGCGAACACGAGCGGCCTTGTAGTGCTACCGGCCCCTTTATCGAATGAACTCGACGAGGACACCCGGCGCGCGTGGTGTCGGCACCCACTCGAAAACCGGCAGCACCGGGCAGCGGAGGCGCCCGACTCGCGCACCCGTGGTGATATCACTCGTCCACAGCGGTACCACCACCTGCCGGAACAACCGTGACCGTGTCCGTTCACCACTCCCGGATGCGTACCTTGCTGCTCACTCGTTACCGGACTCACCGAATCGACCGATGTCGAGGAGGTCCGCACTGTTCGTTCGGAGCGCGATCCCGCGCGGTCGCGGAATACGGTGACCAGAGAGGCCGAAACCTCCACTGTGGTCACCGAGTTATTCGTGACTGCCGTGCGGAACCACAATCCGTAACGCCAGAGCTCCCAGTCCGACACCGGCAACTGCGTGAAGTTCGACTCGACGACGCGAACCCCATTGAGTTGACAACTCCTGCCTCGGCCACCGCGATCGGCCACCCGCCGTCCTGATCTTCACCCGTAAGGTGCAGTCGATTCACAGCGAGGGATGCATCCCGGAAAGAAGCTCCCGGGCAAGGCACCGGCGCCGATGCGCCCGGTGACTGATTGACCTTGAGGGTATACGCCGAGTCACTCCGGTGCAACAACCAAGAGCATGACACGCCCACAGCTGGAGCGTCCCCTACTCGGTCACGAGTCTGTCGGTCTCACCCGCCGAACCACGAACCCGGTGCGACAGCACGGGAATTCACCGGCCCCGGCTACCGTGCCCCGGGCCTCGCAGGACCGCCGGTCCGACGACGGCGATGCCGACATTCCCTTTATACCACTCGAAACACCGGCCACCACGACCCCGGCCCCGATCGGGATCCACCGTCACGGAACACCTGCCGGGAAACCCCATCGGGGACGAGTTGGGACCGGCGTCACCGCCCCGAGGACGAGCGACGGACGAGGCCGGTGACCACCGCCCCGGTCAACTCATCCGGTCGACCCGCACGCCGGTCCGGTCCACATCCAGCCGCCTGACCTCGAAGTCCCCCACCACCGACGAATCGGGAAGCTCACCGCCGGGTGGCAGGGCGAACACCGTGGGGCCTGCCCCGGAAACGACGGCCGGCACTCCGTTATTCCGGAGCCGGTGGACGAGTTCCAGCGTTTCCGGCATCGCGGGCCCACGGTACTCCTGGTGCAGCCGGTCCTCGGTGGCTTCGAGCAGCAGTTCCGGCTCGGTGGTCAGCGCGTGCACGGCCAGAGCCGTGCGCCCGGCGGCGAACACCGCGTCGGAGTGCGGCACCGTCTCCGGCAGCAACCCCCTCATCGTGTGAGTGGCGGACTCCACGCCGGGGATGAACACCACGGGAGCCAGCTCCGAATGCGGTTCCAGTCGAACGGATCGATAACGATTTTCCACATTCCACGCGACGATCAACCCGCCGAACAGCGCCGCCGCGACATTGTCGGCGTGTCCCTCGTAGGAGGCCGCCAGTCGCAGCGCCTCCGCACGAACCGGCTCGGCGCGAACGTCGAGCCCGGCCAGCCGATAACCGGCTGCCACCCCCGCGACGATCGCGGCGGCGGACGAACCGAGCCCCCGCGCGTGCGGTACGGCGTTCGTGCAACGCAGCCGCAGCGCGGGCGGTGAAACACCGAGTCGATCCATGGTCGCGTGCAGCACCCGAACCACCAGGTGACTCTCGTCGACGGGGACCTCACCGGCGCCGGAGCCGGTGACCTCGACACGCGCGGTCCGCGGTGCGGCATCGGTGCGGGTGATCTCCACGACATCGTGCAGTGCCAACGCCACGGCCAGCGTGTCGAACCCGGAACCGAGATTCGCGGTGGAAGCGGGAACGGTCACCCGGAAAGCGGAATCCGTTCCACCCGCGGCCGATTCGGCGTCGTAACCGGAGGGAAGGACGGCACCGGAACTCAAGACAGCTCCAGAGCCGTGGCCACCGCATCCGGATCGACCGGGAGAGGCTCCACCTCCACCATGTCGGCCAACGCGGTGTCCGGATCCTTGAGGCCGTGCCCGGTGACCGTGCACACAACAGTGGAACCGCTCGGCAACCGGCCGTCGGCCGAGGTGGCGAGCAGCCCGGCGATGCTCGAAGCCGAGGCGGGCTCCACGAAAACGCCCTCCTTCGAGGCCAGCAGCCGATAAGCCTCCAGGATCCGCTCGTCGGTGATCGCCTCGAACAACCCGTTCGAGGCGTTCTTGGCGTCCACCGCCCCGGCCCAGGAGGCCGGGCTGCCGACACGGATCGCTGTGGCCACGGTTTCGGGCGACGCGACGGGCTCACCGGAAACCAGCGGTGCGGCGCCGGCGGCCTGGAAACCGAACATCGCCGGGGCGCGATCGCTGCGCCCCTCGTCGGCGTACTGGCGGTAACCGGCCCAGTAGGCGGTGATGTTTCCCGCGTTGCCCACCGGGAGGCAGTGCACGTCCGGTGCCGTGCCGAGGGCGTCGCAGATCTCGAAAGCCGCCGTCTTCTGGCCCGCCAACCGAACCGGATTGACGGAGTTGACCAGCGTCACCGGGTACTCCACCGCCGTTTTGCGCGCCAGTTCCAGGCAGTCGTCGAAGCTTCCCCGCACCTGCAGGATGCGCGCGCCGTGCACCACGGCCTGGGCGAGCTTGCCCATGGCGATCTTGCCCTGCGGCACGAGCACGGCCGAGGTCATTCCGGCGCGTGTGGCGTAGGCCGCCGCCGAGGCCGAGGTGTTGCCGGTGGAAGCGCAGATCACGGCACGCATGCCCGCGGCCTTGGCGTGGGTCATCGCCATCGTCATACCGCGGTCCTTGAACGAACCGGTCGGATTGGCCCCCTCGACCTTGACGAGGACCCGGCAACCGGTCAGTTCCGAGAGGTACGGGGCGGGCACCAGCGGGGTGTTGCCCTCGTACAGGGTCACCACCTCGGCGTCGTCGGGAACGCCGATCCGGTCACCGTAGGCTTCGATGATCCCACGCCAACCGGTACCTGCCCCGGACGCCGCGAGTTGTGCTTGCGAGGTCAAGACGGTTCACCCTCCACACGCATAACGCTGGCGACCTCGTTGACCGAGGAGAGCCGTGCGATCTGTTCCACGGTGGCGCGCAGCGCGGAGTCCGCGGCGGTGTGGGTGACCACCACGAGGCTGGCATCGGCCCCCCGGCCCTGCTGTCGAACCACGGAGATACTGACGTCGTGCTCGTTGAACGTGGCGGCCACCTGGGAAAGCACACCCGGCCGGTCGGCCACGTCCAGACTGATGTGGTACCGCGTGGGAGTCCAGTCCATGGAACGCGCGGGGAGCTGCGCGTGCGCGGACTCGCGCGGTCCCTTGCCGGAAACCACCACGTTGCGGGCGGCGGCGACGAGGTCGCCCAGCACCGCACTGGCGGTGGGAGCACCACCGGCTCCCTGCCCGTAGAACATGAGCTGCCCCGCGGACTCGGCTTCGACGAAGACCGCGTTGAACGCCCCGCCGACCCCGGCCAGCGGGTGGTCGCGCGGAATCATGGCCGGATGAACGCGCGCGGATACGGACTCGGTGCCGTCCTCGTCGAACACGCGCTCGCAGATGGCCAGCAGCTTGACCGTGCGGTTCAGCGAGCGTGCCGCCTCGATGTCACCGGCTCCGATACCCGAGATCCCCTCCCGGTGGACGTCACCGGCGCCGACCCTGGTGTGGAAGGCCAGTGAAGCCAGGATGGCCGCCTTGGAGGCGGCGTCGAATCCGTCGACGTCTGCCGTGGGGTCGGCCTCGGCGTAACCGAGCCGGCCCGCCTCTTCCAGCGTCTCCTCGTAACCGGCACCCGTGGAGTCCATGGCGGAGAGGATGTAGTTGCTGGTGCCGTTGACGATCCCGGTCACGCGGTTGATGCGATCACCCGCCAGCGACTCCCGCAGCGGACGAAGCAGCGGAATCGCCCCGGCCACCGCCGCCTCGAAGTAGATGTCCACCCCGTTGGCGTCGGCGGCCGCGTACAGTTCCGAGCCGTGCTCGGCCAGCAGTGCCTTGTTGGCGGTCACCACGGACTTACCGGCGCGCAGCGCGGCCAGCAACAGCGAACGCGCGGGTTCGATACCGCCGATCAGCTCCACGACCACGTCCGCACTGCCCTCCACCAGGGCGGCGGCGTCCGTGGTCAGCAGCTGCTCGGGTACATCGGGGTGCTTGTGCGGACGACGTACCGCCACTCCGGTGACACGAACCGGCGCACCGGTTCGAGCGGCGTACTCGGTGGGGTACTCCTGCAGCAGGCGCACCACCTCGGTGCCGACGGTGCCGCAGCCCAGCAGCGCCACCCTGATCGGTTCCCGATCCTCGATCACTCACACCTCCAGGCGAAGCAGGTCGTCCTCGGTCTCCCTGCGGAGCAACAACCGCGACTGCCCGTCGCGTACCGCGACGACCGCGGGCTTGGGGAGTCGGTTGTAATTGCTGGCCATCACGTAGCAGTACGCACCGGTGGCGGCCACCGCCACCAGATCCCCCGGTGCGACATCCTCGGGCATCCAGCTGTCGCGCACCACCACATCGCCGGATTCGCAGTGTTTGCCCACGATGCGGGACAACGCACCGCTCCGTTCCCCGGCGCGCGAGACCAGTCGGCAGTCGTATGCGGCGTCGTAGAGCGAAGTGCGGATGTTGTCACTCATACCGCCGTCGACGCTTACGTAGCGGCGGGAAGCCCCACCGTCGAGGGCGACGTCCTTGATCGTGCCCACTTCGTAGAGCGTGACCGTGCCGGGTCCCGCGATGGCACGACCCGGTTCGACGGCTATCCGCGGCGGGTCGAACCCGGCCGCCGCGCACTCCTTGCGCACGATCTCGTTCAGCCCGGCGGCGAGCTCGGCGGGCGGCAGCGGATCGTCGTCGGCGGTGTAGGCGATGCCCTGGCCACCGCCGAGGTCCACCGTTCCGACCGTCTCCAGCGCCCGCTCACCGTGTTCGGCACGCAGTTCGGCCAGCAGACCGATCACCCGGTGTGCCGCCAGTTCGAAACCGTTGTCGTCGAAGATCTGCGAGCCGATGTGGCTGTGCAGCCCCACCAGCAGCAGCGAATCCGACTTCAGCACACGGCGCGCCGCTTCGGCGGCGTCGCCGGAGGCGAGCGAGAAACCGAACTTCTGGTCCTCGTGCGCGGTGGCGATGAACTCGTGGGTGTGCGCCTCCACGCCCACGGTCAGCCGGATCATCACCCGCTGACGCGTACCGTGCTCGGCGGCGAGGTGCTCCAGCCTGGCGATCTCGTGGAACGAGTCGAGCACGATCGCGCCGACCCCGGCTTCGAGCGCGGACGTCAGCTCCGCCGTTGACTTGTTGTTGCCGTGCATCGCGATGCGCTCCGGTGGGAAGCCGGCTCGCAGCGCCACTCGCAGTTCGCCACCGCTGCAGACGTCCAGCCCGAGGCCCTCCTGGTCGACCCAGCGGGCCACCTCGGTGCACAGGAACGCCTTGGCGGCGTAGTGCACGGCGGCGGGATCGCCGAACGCGGCGGTGTACTCCCGGCACCGGGCACGGAAGTCGTCCTCGTCGAGCACGAACAGCGGCGTGCCGTACCGCTCGGCCAGTTCCCGGACGTCGCATCCGGCGATGGTGGTAACCCCGTCGGCACCCCGCGTCGCGTTGCGGGGCCAGACGGCGGGGTGCAGTCGATTGGTCTCCTCCGGGGAGGAGGGGGCCGGTCCGGCGGCATCGGCGTTCACGGCGACGTCGGCGTGCCTCGGCCCGGCTGGATGGGCGCGCATCATGCGCCTCCTCTACATCTGTTCGGGAGCACTGACACCGAGCAGGCTCAGGCCGTTCGCCAGCACCTGGCGGGCCGCTTCACAGAGCTGCAGCCGGGCGATGGTCAACGGCCCCGGCTGATCGTCCCCTGGTTGCAGGACGCGGCAGGAGTCGTAGAAGCGGTGGTACGCGCTGGCCAGGTCCTCCAGGTAGCGGGCCACGCGGTGCGGCTCGCGCAGCTCCGCGGCCGAGCGCACCACCCTGGGGAACTCGCCCAGCGTGCGGATCAGGTCGCCTTCCCGGTCGTGCGTGAGCAGCGCCAGGTCCGCGGCCTCGACGTCACCCCGGTCGATACCGAGCGAAAGCGCGTTGCGCTGCAACGAGGACAGCCTGGCGTGCGCGTACTGCACGTAGAAGACCGGGTTCTCGTTGGTGTGCTTGCTGATGAGGTCGAGGTCGATGTCCACGGCCGAGTCGACCGAGGAACGGATCAGGGAGTAGCGAGCCGCGTCCACCCCGACCGCCTCGACGAGGTCCTCGAGCGTGACGACCGTGCCCGCGCGTTTGCTCATCCGCACCGGCTCGCCGTGCCGAACCAGGTTGACCAGCTGGCCGATGAGAACTTCCACCGAGTCGGGGTCCTGGCCCATCGCCGCCGCGGCGGCCTTCAGCCGCGAGACGTAGCCGTGGTGGTCCGCGCCGAGCATGTACAGGCAGAGTTGGAAGCCGCGGTCACTCTTGTCCCGCAGGTAGGCGATGTCACCGGCGATGTAGGCGGGTGCGCCGTCGCTCTTTATGACGACCCTGTCCTTGTCGTCGCCGAACTCGGAGGAGCGCAACCACCACGCCCCCTCGGCGTGGTAGAGGTTGCCGGAGTCCTTGAGCCGCTGCACGCATTCGGCGACCGCGCCGGAGTTGTGCAGCGAATCCTCGTGGAAGAAGACATCGAAGTCGGTGCCGAACTCGTGCAGGCTGCGCTTGATCTCGTCGAACATGAGCCCGACGCCGACCCTGCGGAACACCTCGTCGCGTTCCTCGGCGGGCAGCGCGAGCACGTCGTCCGAACGGGATTTCACGACCTCGGAGGCGATCTCGGCGATGTACTCCCCGCCGTAACCGTCCTCGGGGATCTCCTCGCCCAGCGCGGTGGCGACGAGTGACCGCACGAAGCGGTCGATCTGCGCGCCGGCGTCGTTGAAGTAGTACTCCCTGGTCACCTCGGCGCCCTGTGCCGTGAGCACGCGCCCGAGCGCGTCACCGACGGCGGCCCAACGACTTCCCCCCAGGTGAATGGGACCGGTCGGATTGGCCGAGACGAATTCCAGGTTGACCCGCAGCCCGCTGTAGAGCTCACCAGCGCCGAAGGCAGCCTGCCTGGTCAGCACGTCGCGGACGATGGCCGCCTGGGCATCGGCGGCGAGCCGCAGGTTGAGGAAACCGGGTCCCGCTACCTCCGCGGAAGTGATCTCGTCGCGCTGTGCGAGCGATTCGGCGAGCCACCCCGCCAGCTCCCGGGGATTGAGACCGGCCGGTTTGGCGACCTGCATGGCCAGGTTGGTCGCGTAGTCGCCGTGCTCCGGGTTTCGGGGACGCTCGACCGTGACCTTCTCCGGCAGCACCGAGGTGTCCACCCCTCGGGCGGACAGGACGTCGGCAGCGGTCGTTCGGACGAGTTCGGCAAGCGCGGCTGGTGTCACCTGATGAAGTCTAAGAAAGCAATGCCGCTGGTTAACGAGCGGGTGGCCGGGACAGTGGGTTCCGGAACGGACCGGGCGAACATGGTCTCACCATCTGAGAGAATGACAGCCGGTGGTGCGGTCGTGCGGCTCGATCTGCAGGGTCGCGTGCTCGATGTGGTATCGCTCGGAAAGCAGCCGCTGCGCACTGGCCAGCACGTCGCAGTGGTCGGCTTCGGAGACCGTGGTGAGGTGCGCCGAGGCCACCTCCATGCCGGAGGTCAGCGTCCACACGTGCAGATCGTGCACCTCCGTCACCGGCTCGATGTCGACGAGATCACCGTGCATCCGTTCGACGTCGACCCCTTCCGGTGCCTGTTGCACCAGAATGCGCAGCGCCTGTCGTGCCAGCTTGTAGGTCCGGGGCAGCACGAACAGTCCCACTGCCACGGCCACGATCGGATCCGCCAGTCCCCACCCGAAACCCCAGGTGAGCGCACCGCCGATCAGCACACCGACCGAACCGACCGTGTCGGCGAGCACCTCCAGGTAGGCGCCGCGCACGTTGAGGCTCTCGTCCGCGCCGCGTCGCAGCAGCGCGAACACCACGAGATTGGCCACCAGCCCGGCCGCGGCGGTGAGCATCATCGGCAGCCCAGGGACCTCCGGAGGGCTCGCCAGGCGCCCGATCGCCTCGTAGAGGATGTATCCCGCCACGCCGAACAGCAGCACGGCGTTGGCCAGGGCGGCCAGCACCTCCACCCGGTAGAGCCCGAAGGTGCTCCTGGAACCGGAGGTCCGACGTGCGGCGGTGATGGCGGCCAGGGCCATTCCGATGCCGAGCACGTCGGTGAGCATGTGGCCCGCGTCGGAGAGCAGGGCCAACGAGGACGTCATGAAGCCGACGACGACCTCGACGACCAGGAACGCCAGTAGTACGAGCAGGGACAGCGCCAGTCTGCGCACGTAACGTCCCGAGGCACTGGCGGCCGCTTCTCCGGTTCCGCCGTGTCCGTGACCGTGTCCCACAGCCGCACCTCCCGAATGACTTCCGACGGACACATAGTGACATATGCATAAGTCGACGCAACAAGAGATACGCACCGCATGGGTGACATCACTCACGAAGGGGCGCCCGGCGGGGTTTCGCCCCGAGGTAACCGGTCAGCGACACCCGGACGTGGAACTCCCGAACCGAAACACCCGAGTCGGGATACCCGCGAGGAAGGCACGGAACACCCGGATCCGACCCGCGAACCACGGCATCGCGCGAACGTGAACACGCACGCGCGAGCTGCCTCCCCGAAACGAACGGACAGGACCGACTCGGCGACGAGGCACGGGATCCGAGACACGGGTAGCCGCGACGCTGGTCACGACTATCCGATCACCCCCACCGTCGAACCCCGGCGCGGCATGGGTTAGGCTTTGGGAAGTTCAACAGTAAAGCCCTCGTAGCTCAGCGGATAGAGCACCGCCCTCCGGAGGCGGGTGTCGCAGGTTCGAGTCCTGCCGAGGGCACCCTTCGTCAATTTCTCGCGAAATCGCCGGGCGCGTACCCCGCGGCCTCGCACGGGGCACGTTTCCCGGCCACCGGCAGAGAGATTCCCGGTCACCGGTAGAGATCCGCCGTGAGCATCGGCCAGGAACGGTGCAGTGCGCGTTCCCAGTACGGCCAGCTGTGCGTTCCCCGCCCGTAGAAGTCCGTCGTCACGGAAATGCCGTTGGTCCGCAGCTTGCGCACGAACAGCTTCGAGGTGTACAGCGCCGCCGGTTCGAGGGCGTCGAACTTCGGCTTCGGGTCCAGCGGTCCACCGATGCCGTTACCACCGGACACGTAGAGATCGGTGCCGCGCAGCGCGCCGACGTTGTTGTAGGGGTTGTGGGCGCGCCACAGCTCCCGGTTGGCCCGATCGTCTCCCCAGAGCGCCCTCCAGTCGTAGTATCCCTCGCGGATGAGGATTCCCTTGACGATCTCGGGCACGAACGGACCGGTGGTGTGGAGCATGCCACTGTAGGAGGCGGCCGCCCGGAACATGTCCGGACGCCGGAACGCGTAGTGCATCGCCCCGAAACCACCTATGGAGACACCGGCGACCGCTCTGCGGGTCCCCGCGTTGTAGTTGCGTTCGAGGATCTGCCGCACCTCGGTGAGGTGAAAGGTCTCCCAGTCCGGGACGGTCGCCATTCCGAAGTTGCGCCACTGGCTGTACATCCCCGCGGAGCCGTCACTGGGCATGACCACCATGACGGGCTTGTCGGCGACGAACCGGCGAACATCGGTGAACTCGGTCCACGACCGGTAGTCGGCCGGCTCACAGCAGCCGTGCAGCAGGTAGAGCACCGGCCATTCCTTCGAGGGCTGCGCGCGCCAGCCGGGGGGCAGCAGCACCCGCACCATCCCGACATCCGCCAGCGAGGGGGACCGGATCCCCAGGTCCAGTGCTCGTTGCCCCACCCAGTTGCGCGAGACGACCCGCGCACCGTTGTCGGCGGGCTCGCCGCGTGCGCCGGAGCCGTCGTGTACCCAGGACGGCAGACCGGCCGAGAAGAGCTCGGTATCGGGGCCGTTGTCACCGCCGGAGTCGGCCGCGACCCCGGGGGCGGTGGCGACGGGTAACTGCGAAATCACCAGTACGAGTGATAACGCGAGTGCTCGTCCGGCAACGCGTAGGGTTCTTCGTATCGACAAGAGTTCATCGCCTCGAATTCTTCACTCGACTCGTCGGTCGCTCCCCTGGAGCGGGGGCGTTGGAAACGGGTCGCAGCAGTGACCAGGCCAGTACCGCCGCGATCACCTGCAGCGAGGCCGCGAGCAGGACTCCGTGCGTGTACCCCGCGGCCAGCGCGGCCGGTTCCGGACTGCCGGTAGCGATCCGGTGCCGCAGCACGGTGGAAACGACCAGTCCGACAACCGCCACCCCGAAAGCGCTGGACAGTTCCCGGGACGCTGTGAGCACCCCGGAGGCGGTCCCCGCGTCGTCCTCGTCACTGCGGTCCAACGCGTGGGAGGTGATCGGGGCGGTGAAGGCCGACCCCGCACCGATCAGCAACAGCGCCGGGACGCGCGGGAGTATCGCGGCGACGGTGTTGACCGCGGCGAGTCCGAACAGCCCCAGCGCGACCACACCGAGCCCGCAGGCGACCACCCGATGTGTGCCGAACCCGCGGGCCGCCGGCCCCACCAGCGGTGTCGCGGCGGTCACCCCGAACGCGACCACCACCAGTGGGAGACCGGCCGTACCGGGGTCCAGCCCGAGATAACTCTGGTGCACCAGCGGTGTGAAGAAGACCACTCCGCTGATGCCGATCCCCCACAGCAGCAACAGCACGTTGGCTCCCGGGAACACCCGCCCGCGCAACAGCCGCCGCGGAACCAGGGGTTCGGCGGCACGGCGCTCACCGAGCACGAACCCCACCAGCAGCAGTGCGCCGAGCACTCCCAGCGGCACTGACCACGAGGGATCCGTGCCGGTTTCCGAAGCTGTCACCAGTGCCGATGTCAGCAGCACCAGTCCGGTGGTAACCGCCAGCGCGGCGGGCAGGCGCACCTTCGCGGCGCGCCGCCGGTCTCCTTGTGAGGTCCCGAGCGAGACCAGCACCACGGCGGGCAGCACGAACGGCAGATTGCCGTAGAAGATCCAGCTCCAGTGCAGGTACTGCGAAACCACACCCCCCAGCCAGGGCCCGAGTGCCAGCGCGGCGGCCAGGGCCGCGGTCCAGGTGGCGGCGGCGGTGGCGCGCAGCCGTTCCGGGAGTTCGGTGCGCAGCAGTCGCAGCGTCCCCGGCACGATGAAGGCGGCGGCGACTCCCTGACAGGCCCGTCCCAGCAGCAACGGGACGGCACTGCCCGCCGCACCGCAGACCACGGCTCCGGCCGCGAACACACCGAAACCGGCCAGCAACGCACGATCCCCGAGTCGGTCGAGCACGGTTCCCGCGACCAGCACCAACCCTGCGTAGGGCAGCATGTAGGCGATGCTGACCCACTGCAGCGTCGCGAGGCCGATTCCCAGGTCACGTCCCACGGAGGGCGCGGCGGCCGCGACGATCGTGTTGTCCAGCGCCGTGACGAAGCCGACGAGCGCCACCACGGTCAGCACCGTCACGGGGGACCGTCCCGGGCTCGTCACGACGGGAGCGGTGTCACTGGGGACCGCTCTCATGGGATCAGCTGATCGGGGCTCGTCATGGGATGCCGACACCTCCGGCTGGTCGAAGTCGTGAACGGGATCTCGCGAGAGACACACCGCCCGGCAGCGGAGCACTCGTGTCCGGTGCATCGAAGTGGGACGGGAATCCGAATCGACACGTCAGGTCCACACGCGACTCCCGAACAATCCGGTCCTCGCCACACCGAAGCCCGTGGCGGAAAGCTACTGCCGAAGGGATCTCCGCACAACCGAAAACCGCTGTGCCGGAAACGATCCATAATCCCGGTGACAAACAGGATCCGCACCGGACTCACTCCGGTGCGCGAAACCGCGCTGTTGGCACGTGGTTGCCATAACCGGAATCCGGAGTTGTCCGCGAAATGACAGAAAAGCGAGCGAATCCGCTCCGCTGGTCGCTTTCCACTCGTTTGGAGCATTGAACCGGTTCCCTCGTACTCGGACGCTGAACTCGCCGTTTCACGCTTCCAACGACTCGGCGCCGTCCCACGAGGAAAACCGGGTTTCGGTTCGGGAGTCGGAGCGAAAACGGCGACCTGAAAATCCTCGGTCTCCGCGCGCGAACGCGGTTTCACCCAGTGCGCTTCGGACGACCGGGAATTCGAGAGGAGCCAGGATGAACCGAGCGGCGCGACTACTGCGCGGTCTGGTGGCGGGCACGGGTGCCCTGGCACTGGCCACTGTCACCGGAATCGGGATGACGGGTGTTTCCAGTGCCGAGGACACCGCGGTGGAAACCGGCCCACGACAGGACGACTTCCTGAGCGCGTTCGCGTACTCGCAGCAGCACCCGAACGCCGTACCAGCCGGATCGAACGATTTCTCGTGCGAACCGGGTGACGAGCATCCGGATCCGGTGGTGCTGGTGCACGGGACCTTCGAGAATCGGTACGACAACTGGGCGGAGCTGTCACCGGAACTGGCCGAACGTGGCTACTGCGTGTTCTCGCTGAACTACGGCGGCGGCGCGAACAGCGCTATCAAGGGAACCGGCGAGATCACCCGTTCCGCCCGGGAGCTGAGCGGGTTCGTCGACCGAGTGCTCGCCGCCACCGGAGCGGAGGAGGTGGACATCGTCGGACACTCCCAGGGCGGGATGATGCCCAGGTACTACATCGAGAACCTCGGCGGCGCTTCCGAGGTGGATTCGCTCGTCGGCCTCGTTCCGTCCAACCACGGCACCACGCTGTACGGGCTCGACCAACTGGCCGGATTCCTGCCCGAGGGGCAGCCCCCGTGCGCCTCGTGCACGCAGCAACTGGCGGGATCCGACTTCATCACGGAGCTGAACTCGGACGGTGAAACGGTACCGGGCGTGGACTACACCAACATCGCCACCAGGTACGACGAGGTGGTCACGCCCTACACCTCCGCCTTCCTGGAAGAAGGTCCCAACGTGACCAACCTGACGTTGCAGGACTTCTGTGCCATCGACCTGACCGAGCACATCGGTATCTCTTACAACGGAACGGCACAGCAGCTGGTGTTCAACGCTCTCGATCCCGCCGACGCGCAGCGCCCCGGCTGCTGATGTAACGAGTGCCCGACGGGATCGCTCGGATGGTCGGTTAGCCGTCACGTGAGTCGGCGCCTTGCCGCGTTGGTCCGGCGCGGCGATTTCGCGAGAAATCGACACCGCGCCGAAGTCGGGGCGGAACCTCTCGCACGGCTCTCGCTGTGGGGAGGCCCGACATCGAGTAGGTAGGGCTGCTCGAGTGGCGGGGCGCGGGGTGGGCGGGAACTCCGGTGACCGGGTTCCCGCTCACGCGTTCTCGCCGGTCCGCTGCTCGAGCGGACCCGCCGCCAGTAGCGTCTCGAGTTCCGCCAAGGGCATCGCGGGCGCGAACAACCACCCCTGGAAAGTGTGCACACCGACGTCACGCAACAGCTCGAACTGCTCGAACGTTTCCACTCCCTCCGCGGTGCAGGTGCACCCGATCGCCTTGGCCAGATCGGCGATCGCCTTGATGACCATGAGGTCGGCCCGGGTGTTCGCGACATCGGTGACGAAACCCCGGTCGATCTTGATGACGTCGATGGGAAGTTCGCGCAACCGCGCCAGTGAGGAGTACCCGGTGCCGAAATCGTCCACGGCGAACCGCAACCCCTGCTCGGTGAGTCCGCGCATGGTCCTTCTCCCCCGGTCGGAGAGGTTGATCAACGAGGTTTCCAGCAGTTCCATGACCACGTGTCGCCGGTCGAGCCCGGTCTCTGCCTCGGTCGTGTCCAGCGTGGCCGCGAAATCCGGATCGCCGGGTGACAGTTCGGCGAGGTTGATCGACACCGCTGCCTGCTTCCCGTCGGGCTTGACGGGCCAGCCCGCGGCGTCACGCATGGCCGTGCGCAGTACGCACCGGTCGAGTTCCCCGAGCAGGTCGGCGCTCTCGGCCACCGGCAGGAAAGTGTCGGGGCCGAGCAGCCCCCGGCTGGGATGGCGCCAGCGAACGAGTGCCTCGGCGGCCACGATCGCGCCGCTCGCGCGGACTATCGGCTGGTAGAACAGCGTCAGCTCGTCGGACTCGATCGCCGCGCGCAGCTCGCTTTCGAGCTCCACTTTGCGGTCCGTCTCCGAGATGGTCCCCGGTCCGGCGACCGAGATCCGTCTGCGCTCGTTCGCCTTGGCTTCCATGACGGCCGCGCCTGCCGAACGCAGCAGGTCGTCGACGGTGGAGGTGGTCTCGTCGCCCACCGCTATGCCGATGGAGGCGGAGACCCGGATCGGTGGGTGTCCGCGCAGGTACACGGGACGGTGGAACAGCTCGCCGACACTGTCGGCGATCGTCTCGATTCCCCCCACCGTGGCGGGCTCGGGGCACACGATCAGATACTCGTCCGCTGCCATCCGGGCGGCCAGCCAGTCCCTCGGCAGGTCGCTGCGCATCCGCTTGGCCAGTTCGATGAGCAGCTCGTCCCCCGCGCGCAACCCCAGTGATTCGTTGATCCGCCGGAAGTTGATGATGTCGCAGTACAGCATCGCGAAACCACGCGTGTCGGTTCCGCTGAGCAGCTCGTTGACCGCCGCTCGGTTCGGCAGTCCGGTCAGGCTGTCGTGCGTCGCCCAGTAGCGCCATTCCTCCGCGCGCCGGTGGCGTTCGGTAACGTCCTGGAACACCGCCAGCCAGAACGACTCCCCGCTGGCGCGAACAGATTTCGCGATGTGTAGTTCGCAGATCACCCGTCGTCCGTCGGCACGGATCATGGACCACTCCTGAGTGAGGTCCTCGTTCGGCGGGTTCCCGGAACGGAACGCCCGACGCAACGGTTCCCTGCCCGGCTCGTCCGGGTGGACCATGTTGGCGATGTGCGCGCCGCGCATCTCGTTCTGGTCGTATCCGAGCAGCTCGCGCAGCGCCGGGTTGGAGTCGAGCACGTAACCGTACCGGTCGAACACGCCGATGCCGACCGGTGTGAGTCCGAACAAGTCGCGGAACTGACGCAGCGAACGCTCCAGCCTGGAGTGCAGCTCGGTGTCGTCCCTGGTGACGCGGGCGAAACCCCGCAGCGTCCCCGTGCTGGACCACAGCGCGATGGTGGTCACGTGCGCCCAGAACCTGGTGCCGTCCTTGCGCACCCGCCAGCCCTCGTCGGTGTGGCTGCCGAAGCGGGCGGCCCGTTCGAGCAGTTCCTCCGGTTCGCCCGCGGCGAGCTGCTCGGCGGTGTAGAACACCGAGATGTTGCGCCCGATCACCTCCGCGGCCGAGGCACCTGTGATTCGTTCCGCTCCGGGGTTCCAGGTCGACACGACGCCGAACGGGTCGAGGGTGTAGACGGCGTACTCCCAAAGCGACGCGCCGAACCTGCCGATCAGTTCCTCCGCGTCGGCCCCGATACCGGGTTCGTTCTCCACTCCGCTCATCACCAGCTCCGGCCGCCGGGACACGACGACCTGCACGAACCGAGTCGTCACCGGTATGCCCACCCGGGCACGGAGCTCACCCGCGGTGTGAGCTCCGAGACCCCGGAAGCGACGTCCCGGCCGTGAGGCCCACCCCGAGTGTCCGCCCGCCCCACCGTGTGTGCACGGCACCGCGGGAAACGAAAAATGCTCGGCTCAGCCGTCCGGTAATGCTCTGTCGGGGCTCACCGTACTCGCGGCACGAGAGCCCGCGCGGGTTCCCGCCGAGCGGTGACAGGGAGCGGTCACAGGGGAGCGCGAAGTCAACGAATCCCCGTGATGGGGATCTCGAAGTGGACCGTGGAACTGTGCCCGGGATCCCGCCTGGCGTCGTGGACCTCCTTGGCGATGGCGCGCCAGAAGGGCTCGGCACCGTCGATGGCCGGGTTGGTGTGCAGATAGATCGACTCGTAGCCGGGTACGGAGGCGATGAACGAGCAGGCCGACCGAACCAGTTCGGTGGCCAGACCCTGCCTGCGGTGTTCCGGGTCCACGTAGGTGCGGAAGATCTGCGCCGTGGGGCCGGACGGGTAGCGCTCGGCGATCCATGCCGGGTGGGGCGGGCTCTTGGGGCCGTCGGCGCGTACCGAGGCGGTGCCCACGACCCGCTCGCCGCGCACGGCGACGAACAGCGCGTGTCCCGGAGTGCGGAAGTAGGTTCCCTCGATGTCGATCACGTCGGCGTGCCACCGCGGCACGTAACCGTGTCCCAGCACCCGGTAGAAGGTGTCCAGCATCAGGGTGCGCGCACCCTCGACGTCGGCGGGTTCCGCGGGGCGGACCACGTACTCCCCCACCACCCGGGTCTCCTCGGTCATCTCGCTCCTTCGGGAGTTCTCGAACGGCTCGAACGAACACGGCAGTCGCCATGCGATGTCTGTTGCACAATAGTTGCATCGAATTCGTTCGTACGGGTGGCCGGACACACCCCGCTGAGCTGGAAAAGTTCTCGGATGCCGCGATGTCGTGATCCGCCGCACCTTGACAGGGCACCTACGGGCTGTGAACGTCTGACTCCGGAACAACCGAACGACGGCGTCCAGGAAGCCGGTGCGACTCCGGCACGGTCCCGCCACTGTGAGTGGGTAGCCACCACCAACATGCCACTGTCGAGTGAGTCGACGGGAAGGCGGTGGACGGTGAGGAACCACGAGTCAGGAGACTGCCGCCGTCGTGCCGATTCGTACGGGGTCGCGGAGCCCCGGAGGAGGTAACGACGTTGCCGCACCGAGTTGCGAGCACGACACCGTTCGAGCCGTCCCGTCGCGGAAGCCGCGACGCACTCGCGCTGACACCCGCCCCACTCGGCGTGCGCGCCTGAACGACCTCTCGCCAACAGTCGCGGCCGACTCCTCCGATTCCCCGGAGCGAACCGGGACGCGCGGAGACACCTATGTCTACTACGGACTTATCTTCTCCGGATCCTCATCGCACCGTGCTGGACGACCTGATCCGGCGCACCCGCACGGCAGCGAACGGGCTCCCCGACGAGAACACCCCACGGCGAACGACCGCCTCGGTGGCGTTCCGCACCGAACAGAGCGCACGACACAGCGGCAGAAGCACAGGATACGTGAACTCGGTGCTCAGCATCCGTGTCGGCGAGGTGATCGGTTCCTGCGCCACCGAGCCCGGCGAACTCCACGCGGGAGCGCTCACCGGGATAGCGGGCAGCAGTGTCGACGAGCTGCTCCGACACCCCGTGACGGCGGTGCGGGTCGCCGCGCTGGACGCGTATCTGACCTGGCTCCGGCCGCACACCTCCCATCCCGCTGCCCGAACCGTGCGTGTCCCGGCCGGCGACTCGCTGCGGAAGTCGACCGCGCGGGCCGAGATCGTGGCGAACCTGCTGCCCGAGAGCGCTACCGGTCCGGTGGCGGTGATCGGCGTGGTGAACTCGCTGCTGGCGGCGCTGACCGGACGCGGCTTCGACTACGTCCCCTGTGATCTCAAGGGTGGACACACCGAATGGGGCGAACCGATCCGGACCGAGCACTCCGAGGCGATCCAGGAGGCGGGAGCGGTGCTGGCCTCCGGCATGGTACTCGGAAACGGGACCTTCGACGGGATCGCGGCACACTGCCGCGACAGCGGTGTTCCGCTGGTGGTGTTCGCGCAGAGCGGCAGCGCCGTCTTCCGGGAACTGCTCGGCGACGAGGTGACCGCCCTGTCCGCGGAGCCGTACCCGTTCTTCTGGCTGACCGGCGAGGCCGGTGACATCCACACCTACCCGGCCACGACCCCACCGCGGGCCGACGAGCGCACCGAGGCGGGCACCGCCCCACCACCCTCTCGGACGGCGCCCAGCACGGAAGGTGGTGCGGTGTGAGCGATCCGGAGCGCGTACCCGGCGGCAGGAAGTACCACTCCCTCTCCGAACTGGTCGGCAACACCCCGCTGCTGCGCGTCACCACCCCGCTTCCCGATCCGCAGCCGGGGTTCTGGGCGAAGCTCGAAGGACTCTCCCCCGGTGGCATGAAGGCCAGAGCGGCACTGTCCATGGTGACCGGAGCACGCCGCCGCGGCGAGCTCGCCGAGGGCGGCACGATCGTGGAGTCCACCAGCGGAACACTGGGTATCGGACTGGCCTACGTGGGAATCGCGCTCGGCCACCCCGTGATCCTGGTGACCGATCGGGAGATCGACGCGCTGACGCTGACGCTGCTGCGCGCCTACGGTGCACGGGTCGAGATCGTCGGAGAGCCACACCCGCGCGGCGGTTGGCAGCGGGCACGCCGCGACAGGGTGAACGAGCTGCTGGCCGAGCACGCGGGATCCTTCTGGCCGGATCAGTACAACAACCCGGACAACGCCGCGGGCTACGAACCTCTCGGCCGAGAGCTGCTGAACCAGCTCGACCGACTGGACACAGTGGTCTGCAGCGTCGGCACCGGTGGTCACAGCGCCGGTATCGCGTCCGCCATCCGCCCGCACCGGCCGGACGTCCGCATCGTCGGAGTCGACTCCCCCGGTTCCACCCTGTTCGGCGAACCACCGGAGAAACGCCTGATGCGGGGGCTGGGAAGCAGTATCCATCCGGACAACGTCGCCTACGACCGGTTCGACGAGGTGCACTGGGTCGGCCCGGCCGAGGCGGCGCGGACGTGTCGGGAACTGGCCCGGGGAAACTTCGTCAGCGGGGGCTGGAGTACCGGCGCGGTCGCTCTCGTCTCGGCCTGGTACGCGGCCGAGATCGGGTCGGACCGGATCGTGGGCGTCTTCCCGGACGGCCCACACCGCTACTGGGAAACCATCTACGACGACGAGTTCGTCGATCGCAACGGACTGCACGCCACGCGGGGAGAGCGGCGTCCGGTCGATCGGGAGGACGAGCGCCACGAGGGGACCGCCCGCTGGAGCAGGTCCCGCCGCGTGGCCGACCCGTGCCCGGGGCGTACCGCCGGAACCGACTGCCCGGTGTGCGGACAGGACGGTGCACTGTCTTGAGCGGAACCACTTTCCGCGGGTTGTCCCCCGCGGCACGACTGCTGGTCGTCAACCAGTTCGGCATCACCCTCGGCTTCTACATGCTGTTGCCGTTCCTGGCCTCGTACATGAGCGGGCAGCTAGGGTACGGCGCGGCCGTGATCGGGCTGGTGCTGGGAATCCGCAACCTCAGCCAACAGGGCATGTTCCTCGTCGGCGGCACCGCGGCCGACCGGCTGGGATGCAGACCGATGATCATCACGGGCTGCGCGTTGCGCGTGGTGGCGTTCGGCTCGTTCGGGCTGTTCACCTCGCTGCCCGGACTGATCGTCGCCGCCGTGCTCACCGGGCTCGCCGGTGCGCTGTTCAACCCCGCTGTGCGCACCTACCTCATCCACGAGGCGGGCGAGCGCAGGGCGGAGGCGTTCGCGGTGTTCAACGTGTTCGCCCACGCGGGCACCCTGGTCGGACCGCTACTCGGTGCGGCGCTGCTCAGCGTCGACTTCCGACTGATCGCCACCTCGGCCTGCGTCGCCTTCGCGGTGCTGACGGTCGCGCAGCTGGCGGTACTGCCACACCGGGACATCGAGCGGCAGGAGAACGGTGTGCTGGGCAGCTGGCGAGAGGTGATCGCCAACCGCCGTTTCGTGGCCTTCACGCTGTCGCTGTCGGCTTACTTCGCGCTGTACAACCAGCTGTACCTGACGATGCCGCTGGAGATTCAACGTGTCTCCGGACTGTCCTGGTCGATCGCCGCCGTGTTCGTGGTCTCCACGCTGATCGGGGTGTTCGGGCAGGTGCGGATCACCGACTGGTGCCGCCGCAACTGGGGCGCGGGACGCTCGGTCTCGACCGGGTTGTTCTGCATGGGTGCGTCCTTCCTACCGGTTCTGCTCACGAACCCGTTCATCCCGACGCACTCGGGCGCGGGCGACGACTCCTGGCTCGGGATCGCGCTGGCCTGTCTGCCGGTACTGCTGGGCACGGTGCTGTTCACCGTGGGCATGGCCGTCACCAACCCCTTCGCCATGGAACTGCTGCCCATCGTGGGCAGTGAACGGCTGGCGGGCACGTACTACGGCTTCTACTACCTGGTTTCCAGCGTCGTGGCCGCGGCGGTGAGCTGGCTGGCAGGCAGCCTGCTCGACGGCTTCAGCGGCTCGGCGCTGGGATGGCTGCCCTGGCTGGCGCTGCTTCTGGTGGGGCTCGCCGGCGGCAGCGGCGCCGCGGCGATGCGGCGGCGCGGGCTGCTCGCTCGATCGAGCGAGCCGAATCGATCGGAAGGAAAGGAGACCTCGGCGTGAACGCGGGAGGTATCAGCAGAAGACGGGTGCTGTCGACGACACTGGGCGCTCTGGCACTCGGCCCACTCGCGGCCTGCGGGGCGAACACGGGCGCGAGTTCGAGCGAGAACCGGCTGCGGGTGGCGTTCTCCACCTCCGGGGACCGGGAATCACTGGATCCGCACACCAGCACCCTCTTCGTCGACCAGGCCCGATCGAAGGCGCTTTTCGACACCCTGCTCGGTTACGACCAGGACATGAGCCCCATCCCTCGCCTCGCCGAGTCGTGGGAACCCGACGATACCGGCAAACGGTGGCGGATCCGGTTACGCGAGGCCAGGTTCCACGACAACAAGCCGGTGACCGCCGAGGACGTGCTCTACAGTTACCGACGCATCGCCGATCCCGCCACCGGCTCCCCCGCCCAACCCCAGTTGTCGGGAGTGGATTTCGAATCCAGCAAGGCGAACTCGGATCGCGAACTCGTCCTGGTGCTGTCCGAACCGGACTTCACCTTCCCCACCGCGATGGGCGCCCCTGCCACCGAGATCGTGCCCGCGGGCACCACGGACTTCGGCAAGCCGATCGGCAGCGGCCCCTTCCGGTTCGTCTCGTTCGAGACCGGCGAATCGGCGGTGTTCGAGAAGTTCGCCGACCACTGGAACGGCGCCCCGAAACCGGCCGAACTGGAATTCGTGTCCGTCAACGAGGAGGACGCACGGGTATCGGCACTGCTGTCCGGGCAGGTGCACTACTCGCACGACATCGGCGCCAACTCGGTGTCGACCGTGGACAACGACAGCGGGGCGAGGATCCTGGCCGCGCCGTACAGCACCATGCAGGCGGTGGCGTTCAAGGTGGACAGGCCACCGTTCAACGACAGCCGGGTCCTGCGCGCGGTGCTCTCGGGCGTCGACCGCGAGGCGCTGGTCAAGGTCGTGCTCAACGAGCGCGGCAAGCTCGGCAACGACCTGTTCGGCAAGGGACTCAAGTACTACCCGGATGAGATTCCGCAACGCGAACGCGATGTGGACCACGCCCGGGGCCTGCTGCGCGAGGCCGGGGCGGAAGGGCTCGACTTCGAGCTGAACACCAGCTCCGCCGACCCCTACTTCGAACCGGCCGCGAACCTGATCGCCGAGCAGCTGGGCGAGATCGGTCTGAAGGTCACCCCCCGGGTCGGCCCATCCGAGACCCACTACTCGGACATCAAGAAGAAGGGCGTCGCCGGGCACACCAGGACGGCGACGCTGCCGATCACCAGCTACCTGTCCAAACGACTGCGCGAGGCATCGGTCAGCGCCAACTACACCGGTTACGACTCGTCCGAGTTCAACAACCGCTACGACGAGGCCGTCGCCACGCCGGACGAGCGGAAGCGCGACGAACTGCTCACCGAGGCACAGCGGCACGCACGCGACCACAGCGGCATGATGGTCTGGGGATTCAGCAACTGGAACGTCGGAGTGTCCAAGCGGGTCAGCGGTCTGCGCGCGGCCACGCCGAACTCGACGCGCTGGGCCAGGTTCGACGAGGCCGAACTGGGTTGACACTCGCGTACGTACCGAGACGGGTGGCGGTCGCGGTACTGCAGATCCTCGGTGTCGCCGTGGCGGTCTTCGCACTGAGCGCGCTGCTGCCCGGCGACACCGCGGTGGTGATCCTGGGCAAGCACGGCACCCCGGAGCAGATCGAGACGCTGCGGCAGCAGCTGGGCCTGGACGAACCGTTCGTGCGGCGCCTGCTGGCCTGGTTCGGAGGTCTGGCGCACGGCGATCTCGGCACTTCGCTGCTGACCGGCGCGCCGGTCACCGCCGAGCTGGCCGACGGACTGGCCACCACCGCCGTGCTCACCGGTGTGGCGCTGGCCGTGATCGTGCCGCTGGCGCTGCTCATCGGAGTCACCACCGGGCTGCGCCAGGGCTCACGGCTGGACAAGGCGGTCAACTCCGTCATCGTGGTGCTCGACTCGATACCGGAGTTCGCGCTGGGACTGCTGCTGGTGGCGCTGTTCTCACTGCGGCTGGGCTGGTTGCCCGCCACCGCGGCCGGGCTTTCCGGGACCTCGCTGGCGACGCACCCCGCGGTGCTGGTGCTGCCGGTGGTCGTGCTGGTGTGCAAACAACTCTGCGCGCTGACCCGGCAGATCCGGATCGGGGTGGCCGAGGGCAACACCGCGGAGTACACCAGGCACGTCCGTACGCACGGGCTGCGGGAAAGCACCGTGCTGTTCAAGCACGTGCTGCCTAACGCGGCAGGACCATCGGTGCAGCAGCTCGCGCGCACCGTGGACGGCCTGCTGGGAGGCGTGGTGGTCGTGGAAGCGCTGTTCGCCCTTCCCGGCCTGGGTTCGGGTTTCGTCGACGCGGTGATGGCTCGCGACCTGCCCACGGTGCAGGGCTACGCGCTGGTGTTCGCGGGCACGACGGTGACGGTCAACCTGCTCGCCGACATCGCCGCGTACCGGCTTGTACCGCGACACCGGAGTGCGTCTTGAACCGATCACGACACCGTTTCCCGATCACACCGGTCGGCTGGATCCTGCTGCTGGTGCCGGTGCTGACGGCGTTCCTCGGGCCGCTGGTGGCCGGTTCGACGCGTTCGGAGGGTGGTTCGCTCTCACCTCCCGGCCCCGGACATCCGCTGGGCACCGACGAGCTCGGGCGCGACGTGCTGGCGCTGGCGCTCAGCGGCGGCACCTCCATCGTGACCATGGCCGCGGCCGCGCTGCTGCTGTCCTACCTGATCGGGGTTCCGATCGCGCTGGTAATCGCCGGAGGACGACGGCGGTGGGCGGACCGACTGGTGCTGCGGCTGCTGGACTTCCTGCTGGCGCTGCCCGGACTGCTGGTGCTGCTTGTGCTGGCGGCGACAGGCTGGCGGGGCACCACGACACTGGTACTCGCGATAGCCACGCTGCAGCTGCCCGCCGTGGTCCGGATAGCGCGCACCGCCGCGCTGAGTCCCGGGACCAGCACCGCGGTGGAGTCGATGCTCATGCAGGGCGAGGGGCGTGCCCGGATCAGGCTGGGTTATCTCGGCCGCTCGGTGCTCGGGCCGGTGCTGGTGGACGCGGCGTCCCGGCTCAACCTGGTGCTGTACCTGATGGCCTCGGCGAACTTCCTGGGGCTCGGGCTGGCCTCGTCGGCCACCGACTGGGCGGTGTTGATCGAACTGAACCGGGACGCGCTGTTCATCCAGCCGTGGGCGGTGACCGTCCCCGCACTGCTGCTGGTGTCGCTGTGTACGGGGGTCAATCTCGTGGTGGACCGGAGCCTGTCGAACCGACGGACGGTACGACGTTGAACCAATCGCTTCTCGAAATCACCGGCCTGGCGGCGAACGCGGCGGGAACCCGCCTGCTCGACGACGTGACGCTGGGCGTGAATCCCGGGGAAACGCTGTGCGTACTCGGGGAGTCCGGCAGTGGCAAGACGACACTGGGGCTGGCCGCCCAGGGCGAGCGCGGCAGCGGTGTCGAGCTGTCCGGCAGCGTACGGCTACGCGGGCTGGATCTGCTCTCGCTGCGTGAACGGCGACGGCGAGCCGCCCGCTCCCGGCGGATCGGTTACCTGCCCCAACACCCGGCCGCGGTGCTCAATCCGGCGCGGCGGATCGGCAGTGTGCTCGGTGAACTGGCCCCGCCGAGCCACCGGAGCCGCGAGCGGCGCCGCGATGCGGTTCGCCGGGCGCTCGAAGCGGCGCACCTGTCCCCGGACGAACGACTGCTGCGGCGGTTTCCGCACCAGCTCTCCGGAGGACAGCAACAACGAGTGGCCCTGGCCCACGCGCTGATCATCGAACCCGAACTGTTGATACTGGACGAACCCACCAGTGGCCTGGACACGGTGACCCGGGCCGAAACCGTCGACACGCTGCGCGAGCTCATCGGCACGGGGACCGGGGTGCTGCTGCTGACGCACGACCTCGGGTTGGCGCGGGAACTGGCGGACGGGGTGATGGTGCTGCACGACGGGGAGGTCGTGGAGCGGGGAGTCACCGGAAGGGTGCTGCGCGAGCCGGCGCACGAGTACACGGGTGCGCTGCTCGCCGCCGAACCACGGCTCCCGGAGTCCGGACACGGAATCGCCGAACCGGATCGGTCTCCCCCGGTGGGTGGTCTGCGCGCGGACGGTCTCCGCAGTACGAGCCCCACCGGTGTTCCGCTGCTGCACGAGGCCGAACTGGCCGTTCCCCCGGGGCACCGCGTTGCCGTCGTGGGACGTTCCGGTGCGGGCAAGACCACGCTGGCACGCTGTCTCGCCGGGCTCACCCCGGCCGATTCCGGTCGGATCGAGCTCGACGGCGCCGTACTGGACAACGACATCCACCGACGGAGCAGACGGCAGCGCGGCGCGGTGCAGTACGTACACCAGGACGCCAGGGCCTCCTTCGACGAGTTCCGCACCGTCGGAAGGCAACTGGCCCGCACCGTCCGGCTGAACCGGGGTGGCACCCTACGGTCGGCGCGGGAGGAGACCGCACGTGCGCTCCGCTCCGTGGGGTTGGACGAGGCCACGCACGAGCGGCGTCCGGCCGAGCTGTCGGGAGGCCAGCTGCAACGCGCGGCCCTGGCTCGGGCGTTGCTGGCCGAGCCGGCCGTGCTGATCTGCGACGAGATCACGGCCGCGCAGGACGTGGTCAACCAGTCCGAACTGCTCGGGCTGCTGCGCGAGATCACCGAACGTTCCGCGATCGGGCTCGTGCTGATCAGTCACGACCTGGCGGCGGTGGCACCGTTGGCCGACGAGGTCCTGGTACTGGCGGAGGGGCGCTGCGTGGAACGGGCTCCCACCGGAAGGTTGCTGGGATCGCCCCGATCGACCGTGGCAAGCCGTATCGTCACAGCCGCACGGCGGTAGCACTCGACCTGCCCTGGGGGCGGCGATTTCTCGCGAAATCGCCGCCCCCAGGGCCGCTACCCGATGTCGGGGCACCCGCGGCGAGAGCCGCGCGAGAGGTTCCGCCACCCGGCCACCTCGACGAACCGAGCGGCGACCCCCTACTCGGTGGAGGTCCATTCGAAGTGGACGCGGTGCGGGAAGTGGTCGGACAGCGGTTCGCCGGATTCGTCCAGGAACGCGGTGTGCTCGTTGCCGTAGTCGACCGCCGTGAGGTCGAGACCACCCCTGTCGCGGTACAGGATCTTGTCCACCACCTCGCAGGAGTCGCTCGGCGCGTCGGGATCGCACTCCAGCGGAGCGGCACCGGCGGCGGGACGGCTCCCGCCCCGTTCGAGCCGCACCCAGGCGTCGGTGAGCCCGTTGTCGTCCACCAGTTGGCGAATGTTGTCACCCTCCCTGGTGTAGCGGGTGTTGGTGTCGCCCATGACGATCACGGCCCTGTCCCGCGAGTTCCGCTGGATGTACTCGGAGAGCTGTGCCAGGTTGGACCGACGGGCCGCGAGATCGCCGGAGTCGGTTCCCGCGTTGGCGTGCACGTTGTACAGGTCGAACCCGGTTCCCGCGGCGAGCTCGATCCGGGCGTGGCTGAAGCCTTTCGGCGTCAGGCAGTCGGTTCCGTAGCACTCGTCCCAGGTGATCCGTCGGAAGTCGGTGATCGGATCGCGGGAGAGCGTGTTGAGCCCGTCGCCGAAGACGGCGGGACCACTGGTCTCGGTGCGATGCCGGTGGTCGTCGGCGGCGTACAGCTCGTCGTGGTAGTTGAAGTCCTCCTGAACGTTGATCAGGTCGTAGTGCGGCAGCCGCTCGCTGATCAACGGTGTGTTGGTCGCCGGGTCGCTGCCGGAGACAAAATCGGGCAGTCCGGCCACGTTGTAGGTCAGTGCGGAGAAGCTCCCGTCGGTTCGGGGCTGTTCGGCCGCGTGCGCGACCCCGGGGCCGGTGGCCAGCGGCGCGGCCAACGCGAGCGAACAGAGGGCTGCGACCGAGCAGAGGGCGCTGCGTCGAGGCATGTCGTTACTCCGAATGAGACTGCGATCACCAAACGAATACGAAAACAACTCGCATTGAAGGTACGGTCGGGCGCCCGGAACCTCAACCCGCGACAGGAGCACCCGGAAACGGCCTTCGGAAGTATGCTCTGTGCCATGCCGAGCGAATCGCCCGACTTGCGTGCGTCAGACGACGACAGGGAACAGATCGCGGCCCTGCTGCGACAGGCACAGCAGGAAGGTCGGTTGACGCTGAACGAGTTCGACGAGCGGGTCGCCGAAGCGTATCGTGCGCGAACCTACAGCGAGCTGGCACCGCTGATCAGCGATCTGCCCGACGAGACCGGCAAAGCGGCGGGGACCGGCACGTCCTCCCGTGACTCGACCTCGGACTCGACCCCGGGCAGGACGGCGGTGGGGATCATGAGCTACACCGAGCGCGCCGGCCCCTGGCGCGTGCCTCCGCGTTTCGCCACGTTCGCCTTCTGGGGCGGTGGCAGCATCGACCTCCGGGAGGCCTACCTCGACGCGGACGAGGTCGAGATCCGCTGCTACGCGATCATGGGCGGAATCGAGGTCATCGTGCCCCCGGGCACCAGGATCGAGGACCGGTGCGCCGCGATCATGGGCGGTGTGGAGCGAGAGGTGCGCGGCGCGGCCTCGCAGAGCGAGATCAAGGTACTCATAACTGGTTTCGCGTTCTGTGGCGGAGTGAGCATCTACAGCAAAGAGCCCGGTGAGCGGGCCGACTGAGTGAGCGGTGCGGATTCAACCGGCCGTCCCGACCGGGGTGAGATCGTCCCCTGCCGGATGCACCGCCCGGGCTTCGGCCAACCGCCGTCGAGCCGTCACCGTGTCGGCGGTGAGCACAGTGGTCAGCGATCCCCCACCCGCCAACGGCTGCAGTGCCCAGTCCACCTCCGAACGCGGCTCGGGATCCCGGCCCCAGACCACGAACTCGTTGGCCAGCACCCGGGCGCCTCCGAGATGGGCGTGACTGGCACGCAACCGCTGCCGCCCGGCCTCGAAGGTGTGTCGCAACAACGGCCTGCCCGCGCACTCCAGACTCGTAGTGGTCACCAATCCGCCCGGTTCCTCCCCGGTGCGCCCCAGCACCAACGTCTCCCGGAAGCAGGCCCGCGCCGAGTCGGCCAGTCGCACCGAGAGGTCGGCACGGTGTTCGGCGCGGGAGGTCACCACCGTGGGCTCGGGCAGGTACTCGACGGTGCCGCCCTCCTCGACGTCGATGCTGATCGAACCGCGGCTGCCACCGGGGCCGTGCCCCGGCAACGCCAGTGAAGCCGCGATACCGCGCAACAGCAGCCGGGCACCGGCACCGACCCGGACCCGCAGCGTGAGATCGTCCCCGCCCAACGGCGAGGTGGCCGAGCCCACCAGGTGCACGACCGCCCCTCCCGTCGAGGGAGTGCGACGACGGCGCGGTACCAGGGTCAGCGGTGCCATCGAACGCAACCGCCGCACCACCGAGTTGCCCGCACCGTCGAGTTCGACGGTCAACGAAGCGGCCGACTTCATTCCGCGCTCGGCCCCACGGCGGCACGGTGCTCCGCGACCTGCCGCCTCACCCAGTCGGCAGCCGCCGAGGCTGCCGGATCCTCGGTCAGCGACTGCGCGAGCACGGCCAGCTCACCACGCATCCGGTGGGCGTCGGCGAGCATGACCGCCATGTCCGCACCGACCCGTTCGGCCAGATCCACCTTGTTGACGACCAGCAGATCGGCGGTGGTCACACCCGGCCCGCCCTTGCGGGGAACCTTGTCGCCGCCTGCCACGTCGACCACGAAGACCTGCACGTCCGCCAACCCGCGGCTGAACACCGCGGTGAGGTTGTCGCCGCCGCTCTCGACGAGCACGAGATCCAGCGAGGCGTAGCGCTGTTGCAGCCGCTCCACCGCGTCCAGGTTCGCGGTGATGTCGTCCCTGATGGCGGTGTGCGGGCAGGCACCGGTCTGCACCGCCTCGATCCGACCGGGATCCAGCACTCCCGCCTGCCGCAGGAAGTCCGCGTCCTCGGTGGTGTAGATGTCGTTGGTGACCACCGCGAGTTCGAGTTCGGCCCCGAGGGTGCGGCACAGCGCCGCGGTCAACGCGGTCTTGCCGCTGCCGACCGGACCTCCGATGCCGATCCGCACCGGCCTGCTGCCCGAGGCCGCGGGCGCGAACGGATCGGGGCCCGCCGCGGTCGGGTCGAAATCGACCGGATGGCGGTGGCCGCCCTGGCCGTGTACGTGGTGCTGGTGTTCAGCTTGCAAAGAGCCGTACCTCTTCCCGGTGGTGTCGTTGGTGTTGTTCGGCGAGCAGATCGAGTGCCGGAGAACTGGTACCGGGCAGGCTCTCGGGCCGGTGGCCCGCCGTCCGTGCCGCTTCCGCCGCGATGCGCTCGGTATCGGCCCGCAACGCGGTGACCGCCGCGTTGGCCGCGAACGGGTCCAGCCCCAGCAGCCGAACCGCGGCGGACGCCGGACCGCTGACCGACAGATAGGCAACCACGGAAGCGGCATCGGCCGGTGAACCGGACGCGCCCGCCCCCAGCAGCACACCGACCACGATCGGATGATGCGGACTGCCCGTTGTGGCGAGTAGCTCGTCGAGGGCCCGCGAGGGCCACGCCGCCCGACCCGCGCGAAGCGTGCCCCGGCCCTGCGCACGGCTCGCCGCGCGCTGGGCGGGCGACGGTGTTCTCGCGTCGAGTTCGGCGTCCAACAGCGACCAGTGGTCCGGACGCACTCCCCTGGCGGCGGCGTGTGCGGCGGCAGCGGCGAAGACCGCCGCCTGCGCACCGGCTCCGTGCAGCCTGCCGTGTAGGAACTCGGCCAGCTGCTCCGGCCCGGACACGGCACCGCGGTGCACCGCCTCCTCCAGACCACCGGAGTGCGCGTGACCACCGCCTGGGAACCGTGAGTCGGCGAGCGCGAGCGTCGCGAGTGAAACCGTGGGCACCGCGGGTGTCATCAGAACAGGAAGTAGCGCTGCGCCATGGGGACCTCGGATACCGGCTGGGGCTCGACGAGTTCACCGTCCACCCGCACCGCGAAACTGTCCGGATCGATCCGCACATCCGGGGTGGCCTCGTTGTGCCGCATGTCCCGCTTCGTCACAGCACGCGTGTCAGAGGTCCCGACGAGCTCTCGACGCAGCCCCAACCGTTCCGCCAGCCCCGTCCCGAGCGTCTCGGGGGCCACGAAGGACACCGCTCCCGCTGCCGCCGCTCGCGGTTCGGCACCGAACATCGGGCGGGACAACACCGGCTGCGGCGTGGGGATGGAGGCGTTGGCGTCGCCCATCGCGGCCCGTACCGCGAATCCACTCTTGAACACCGCGTGCGGTCGGACTCCGAAGAACTTCGGCTCCCACAGCACGAGGTCGGCGAGCTTGCCCACCTCGACGGATCCGACGGAGCCGTCGATACCGTGCGCGATCGCCGGGTTGACGGTGTATTTGGCGATGTAGCGGCGGGCGCGTCGGTTGTCCGCGGCGCCGTCGCCCGACAGCGCTCCCCTGCCGCGTTTCATGACGTGCGCCGTCTGCCAGGTGCGGGTTACCACCTCGCCGATCCGGCCCATGGCCTGCGCGTCCGAACCGATCATGGAGATCGCGCCGAGGTCGTGCAGCACGTCCTCGGCCGCGATGGTGGTCGGGCGGATGCGGCTCTCCGCGAAGGCCAGGTCCTCCGGGACCGAGGGGTTCAGGTGGTGGCAGACCATCAACATGTCCAGGTGCTCGTCGATGGTGTTGACCGTGTGCGGCCTGGTCGGATTGGTCGAGGAGGGCAGCACGTGGGAGTGGCCCGCCACCTTGATGATGTCCGGCGCGTGCCCGCCGCCGGCTCCCTCCGCGTGGTAGGCGTTGATCGACCTGCCCGCCACGGAATCCAGAGTGGACTCCAGGAAGCCCGCCTCGTTGAGCGTGTCGGTGTGGATCGCGACCTGGACACCGCTGCGGTCGGCGGCGCGCAGCGCGGCGTCGATGGCCGAGGGAGTCGCGCCCCAGTCCTCGTGCAGCTTGAGCCCCCCGGCACCGCCACGCAACTGCTCGGTCAGCGCCTCCTGGCTCGCCGTGTTCCCCTTGCCCAGCAGCAGGGTGTTCACCGGCGCTGTCTCCAGCGCGAGCAGCATCCGGGAGAGGTTCCACTCGCCGGGCGTGACCGTGGTGGCCTTGGACCCCTCGGCCGGGCCGGTGCCGCCTCCGATGAGGGTGGTGACGCCGGAAGCCAGCGCGGCCTCGATCTCCTGCGGGCAGATGAAGTGCACGTGGCAGTCGATGGCGCCTGCGGTGAGAATCCTGCCGTTGCCCGCGACGATCTCGGTCGCCGGGCCGATCACCATCGCGGGATCGACCCCGTCGGCGGTGTCCGGGTTTCCCGCCTTGCCGATGCCGACGATCCGCCCGTCACGCACGGCCACGTCGGCTTTGACCACACCCCAGTGGTCGAGGATCACCGCTCCGGTGATGACCAGGTCCGGTGCCCCTTCGGCCCTGGTGGCGGTCGACTGCCCCATGGACTCGCGCACGACCTTGCCACCGCCGAACACGGCCTCCTCGCCGGAGCCGTGCGGACCGGTGGCCAAGTCCTCGGTGACCTCCACGAGCAAGTCGGTGTCGGCGAGCCGGATCCGGTCACCGGTGGTGGGCCCGAACAGTTCCAGGTAGCGCTCCCGGTCGATCTCCTTGGGATCGCCGTGGTCAGTCATGCGGGTCCTTTCCGGATCGCTCCGGATCCTCGGGCTCGGAGCCGCCGTCCCGGAAACGGCCGGGATCGAGACGGATGGGATCGAGACGGGCGGCATCGAAAGACGCGGAGTCGAGGGGGCCCGCGAACTCGGTACGAAGCCCCGGCACGGTGCGCGCACCACCGATCGGGACCAGCTCGACCTCACGTTCGATCCCCGGTTCGAAACGAACCGCGGTGCCCGCGGCGATGTCCAGCCGCTGCCCCCATGCGGCGTCCCGGTCGAACTCGAGCCCCGGGTTGGCCACGGCGAAGTGGTAGTGCGAGCCGACCTGCACCGGACGGTCGGCAAGGTTGCGGACGGTCAGCCGCACCCGAGGCCGTCCCGGATTGAGAGGCACGGGCTCGGCGGCGGCAATGATCTCTCCGGGATACACACGGACTCCTGCTGGATCGGCGAGTGCCCTACTGAATCGGCGAGTGCCCTACTGAATCGGCGAGTGCACCGTGACGAGCTTGGTCCCGTCCGGGAACGTGGCCTCCACCTGAACGTCGTCGATCATCTCGGCCACACCCTCCATGACCTGCTCCCTGGTCAGCACGTGTCGGCCACTGGACATCAGTTCGGAGACGCCGCGCCCCTCGCGCGCCCCTTCGACCACGTGATCGGTGATCAACGCGATCGCCTCGGGATGGTTCATCCGCAGCCCGCGTTCCAACCTGCTGCGGGCGAGCTGGGCCGCGACGTAGACGAGCAGCTTGTCACGTTCCTGCGGTGCCAGGTGCATGGCACATTTTTAGCATTGCGAAGTAGTTTGGGCAGCAGCACCGACACGGAATTAACCACGACGAAACAAGCCGCCCGGATCGTTCATCCGCCTGATACAGCCACAATCGTCCGGAAAGCGAAGCACGTCACCGTACCTGGTCACAGTTCTGGATCAAGCAGTCGACGCACGGTACCCGCTCACTCAACGACACTTCGCACGAGACCTCGAAAGGGAGACGGAACTCAGGTGGGCAGCCCGCGGTCATGTCGATGACGGCCCCACAAAGGTGGCCGGACGTACCCAGTAGACCCGACCACCCTTGCGAGCGCCCGACTTCACGACTAGGCCGCTTCGGCCGCCTGCCAGTACGTCAGATACTTCGAGACTTCGCCGGCGATGAAGGTATCCAGATCGTCCTCGTTCGTGTTGGCCCGCAACCGATGCGACCTAGCACGTCGAACGTCCAACACCACCGGTGTAGCGCCGGGCAGCACCCTGTCACGACCGAGTTGAAGAATCCGCAGAACAGGAGCCGCGTCCTGCGTACTCAGCTCCGGTTCCTTGAGGTAAGGCAGCACCAGTTCCACGGCCCCGCTGGAATGACGCAGCCCGAGCAAGCTCCTCTTCGACAGCGTGACCTCCAACTCGTCGTGCCACCACGAGCACGACTCGACCTGGACGCCGGTAGCTTTCGTTCCACTCAACCACGCGCACATCCCGCGCCGCAGTTCCTGAAAGTGTGATCGCTGCTTCGGACCGGCCTTGTCGACCACAGCGGTGAGCACTGCCTCAGGATCAGGGGCACTGATCGCGCGGCGAACTCCGCTGCGAAACGGTTGGTAGAAGGCCCACGCCTGACCACCCGAACCGAGATACATCGCACGCTGTCTCCGCACCAGCCGTACCGAGTCCTGCGGTCCACTACGAACGAAGTCGAGGAACGACCCCAAAGCTATACGTGCCATCGGCGCGTCAGCTCCTTCCCACTTGATTTATGGGGGGTTCAGAGCAACGCTCGCCACGATGGAGTGAGCGAGACAACTTGCAACTTGACAAGCAGGCAACCACTCCATACTGTTCAAGTACATCACTACTTCACAGTTGGGCGAGCAGAGCTCAACGTGAATAATTACACCCAAATCGGACTTTACCACGTGATCGCGAACTCACGATCACGTTTCTTGGGTGACCTGAGTCACTTTTTGCGTATGCGCAGACATGCGGAATTCAGGATGCCGCTTCGGCTACACCTCGGCGCGGCATCCTGCTTTCAGGACAGCTCGCGTCTCGTACTCGGCAGGCTTCGCGAACCCGCGTTTCACGTCCGCGGAAGCCGCACGACTGACCATCCTCGCTCATTCGACGAATCATGGTTCGAACCGTTGCGACAGCTGAACACAGCGATCACGAGGTGCCCCTCCCCACCACCGGTGGAACATCCCGGGGACACCGGAGAACAGCCAAAACACGGTTACCGGGCCGACACCAGTTCCGTGAGACGGAGTACGCCGCCTCGGACCCGTCCCGGCTGGACCGCCGGAGTGCACACTCGGTAAGTGTCCACTACCGACCAGCCTTTCGAACTGGCGAAGGTCGGTTCAGTCCTGAATACGCTGCTGCCGCAACCGTCGGCGCTCGCCAACAGCGGCGATGAGAACGATCATCGCGCTCATGAGCGTGGCCCAGGTGCCGGCGGGATCGCGCCGCACCACAGCCGTGATCACGGCACAGAGCGGAATCACCGCCAGTGAACCCCACATGAGGGCCTCCCAGACATTCACCGGCTTGATCACGCCAACTCCCCTCGATGCGTCATCTCGATCTTACCGGTTCTCCGTTCCGTTCAACAGCCGAGCGGTCGACTCGTGTTCCCACGTATTCCGCGAGACACGAGGGTCCCCCGCGATGTCCACCGGAGCCGCGGGAACGGGTCGCGCGGTGGGCAACCAGTCGTGCGCGGTGCGCCAGGCCCAGTCGATCAGTGCGGCCGAGTGGCGGAACGAGTAGGGCGAAAGCCGCTCCACCTTCGGCGAGGGCAGCACGTAGAGTTCGCAGTGCGCCGCGTTGAGCTGCATATCCAGCGTCGAGGCCGCGAACATGGCCGCGCTCAGCGCGGCACCGTTGATACCGCTGATCGACCTGGCCGGTCGCCTCGGGGGCGGCAGCATCCCGAACCGCGCCTCGTCCGACTCCAGGGAACGGGTTCCGCTGCAGGGCAGCACGTACACGCGTTCCGCGCCCCGCGCCACCGCCCGGCTGATCGGCATGAACGCCGCCGGACCACCGTCGATGAGCGAACGTCCCGCCACCTCGACGGGCGGGAACACGCCGGGAATGGCGCACGAGGCCACCAGTGCGGGCAACGCCGGGCCGCTTTCCAGGAACACCGCCTCACTGGTGTCCACATCGGTCGTGGTGACCGTGAGCGGCAACCGCGCCTCCTCCAACGTCCGAAAGGGCAGGGTTCGGTGCAACCACGTCGCCAGACCGCGATTGCTCATCAGGTGGTTCGACATCCCCAACTTGCCCGCCAGGATGCGCAGCGGGTCGACGGGAAACACGTCGCGGCGCCGCATCCCCGTCCACAGTTCCCTAAGCCGCTCGGCGCCGCGCGAGGTCGGGTCCGCTGCCAGCCAGGCCGAGTTCAACGCCCCGGCCGAGGTGCCGACCAGCATGTCGGGGGTGATACCGCTCTCGAACAGTGCGCTGATCAGACCTGCCTGCACCGCGCCGAACGTGGATCCTCCCGGCAGCACCCACGCGGTGGTTCTCGTCGTTTCCCGCCCGATAGTCACGACCACAAGATATCCGCGGTACGCCGCGATCGCCGGGAATCGGAGCGGCGGATCACATCGCGACGTTCGGCCGAGAGTTCCTCGGCTGCGCCCGAGCGCGCGAGCACCAACTCCCCCGAACGCACCCTACTCTTTTTGGGAGCGCTCCCATAGCATACTTCCCAGCCACGGCGACAGCGGCGTTGCTCCACGCCCCGAACCGGACCCCCGGGAAAGCCGTGGCGAGCGGCCACTTCCCGCTGGATCGACCGGCGAAACGGAACCGATCAGCAACCGCACCCCGACAGGGAGAGCGAAATGCGACGAAGAACCGGCACGATACTCCTGTCACTGGTCCTGAGCGCGGTAACCCTGGGCGCACCGGCCGTGGCGGAATCCCCCACCGGAACCACCGGGACCACCACCGCCCGAGCGCAGCGACCGGCGCTGACGGACCTGAACGTCACGGCCACGAGGGTGGACACGGAGCGACTGCGACGTCCCACCGACATCACGTCCGCTTCGGACGGCACCGGCCGAATGCTCATAGCCGAGAAACCGGGCACGGTACGCGCCTACGACCCCACGAACGGCACGATGGGGCAACCGGTACTCGACATAACGAACCGGGTGGAGAACGCGGGCAACGAGCAGGGGCTGCTCGGCATAGTTCCCTCTCCCGAGGACACCGGGAACAACACCCTCTACGCCGCCTACACCCGGGCCTCCGATGCCGCCGTGACCCTGTCACGGTTCTCGCTGGCGGCGGACGACCCCGCCGCCTCCGAGGAAGTCCTGCTCAACCAACCACACGCCGAGCACACCAACCACAACGGTGGCGACCTCGCCTTCGGTCCGGACGGGTTTCTCTACATGGGAATCGGCGACGGCGGAGGCGCGGGGGACCCGCTGCGCAGCGGACAGGACCTCGGCACGCTGTTGGGCAAGGTGCTGCGGATCGACGTCAGCAGGAAGTGCGGTGATCTGCCGTACTGCGTACCACCGGACAACCCTTACGCGCACACTCCCGGAGCGCGTGACGAGATCTGGAGTTACGGACTGCGCAATCCGTGGCGGATCTCCTTCGACCCGGAGGGCAGATCGCTGTGGATCGCCGATGTCGGGCAGGGTTCCCTCGAGGAAGTGAACCGGATCCCGCAAGGAGTGCGCGATCAGAACTTCGGCTGGTCCTGCATGGAGGGGACGGAGCGATTCGCCCCGGACCGGTGCGACCCGGCCGCCGACTACGTGGATCCGGTGTTCACCTACCAGACCTCGGTGGAGGGTTGCGCCGTGATCGGCGGACGGGTCTATCGAGGAGAGCGGTACTCGGACGTCGCGGACGGCACCTACCTGGCGGCGGACTACTGCTCGGCCAACGTGTGGGGCATCCGCAGCGACGACGGCGGGCACACCTACCAGAGCGCCAAGCTCGGGAAGCTGCCCATTCAGGTCACCGCCTTCGGAGCGGACAGCTCCGGCGAGCTGTACGTGGTCAACGACCTGCCCGGCATGCTGTACCGGCTGTCCTTCTCCACGGACTCCTGATACTCCGACACGGCTCGTGAACAAGACGAACCGGCCGGGTGGAGCCCTTCCACCCGGCCGGTTCCGTCACTCATCGGAGTGAGCGCTCATCACGAGAAGCGCTGCGCGGCCCTACCTCACCCGCATCGCCGCTGTCTCGGCGTCGATTTCTCGCGAAATCGCCGCGACGCTCCTCGGAACGGGACCACGCGGGTAAGCAACGCATGGAACCCCGGTGCGTGAGTCGGATGCATTGCGAGGCCGGGCCGCTCGCCGCGTAGGCCGCTACTCAACAGCCAGCCCAACGCCACCTCACGTCCGCTTCGGCGCTCCCAGCGCCGAAACGAACACCTAAGCAGCCCGACCAACCGTGGGTTCTCCGGTGCGGCTCTCGCGAGGAAGGCCCGACGTCGTGTAGTAACTACCCAATGTCGGGCCTCCCGGAGCGAGAGCCGTGCGGGAGGTTCCGCCACCCGCACCGTCACGCAAACCGACCGACACACCTAGTTCGAAGGGTCGGCGTATATGACGCCTCGTCCGTTGGTACCGAGGTATACCCGCCCGTAGACATCGGGATCACCGGTGATGGCGTCGCCGATGTTGCCGTACTGATGCTGGTCGTCGTTGATCCGCGTCCAGTCGCGTCCCGCGTCGTCGGAGCGGAACACACCGGTCACACCGTCGACGGTGGCGATCGAGTACATGGCTGGGTAGTCGCTTCCCGGTGCGGACTTGCCGAATCCGATGTTGTCGGAGTCGGCCACTCCGGAGATCCTGCTGAAGGACTCTCCCGAGTCGGTCGAGTGCCAGAGTCCGCCTTCGCCGGTCAGCCAGATCTCGCCGGCACGTCCGGGAACGGCCTTGAAGTAACCGCTGCCGGTCGGGAGCTCGGAAGCGGACGAAGCGGTGAAGGTGGCCCCACCGTCGGTGCTGACGTAGAAGGTTCCCTGGTGGAAACCGTAGAACTTGTCCGGGTCGACGCGGTCGGACTCCACGCGCGCACCATCGGGGATACCGCTGGCGGACTGCCAGCTCGCGCCCTGGTCGGTCGTGTAGTGCACCCCGGTACCTTCCGGGCTCCATACGAAGCCGCTGCCGTCCGCGGCGGCCGCGACGGTGCCTCCGCCCGTGACACCGGAGGGTTCGGTGTTCTGGAACCAGCTCTTCCCACCGTCGTCGGAGAACGCCACCCGGCTGTCATCGGGCCTGCTCGACTTGTCGAACTCACCCACCCGGACGATCGTGTCGGGCGAGGTGCCCGCGTAGTCCATGCTCGTGGTACTGGTGAAGACGGGGTTCTCGTAAATCGTGTCCGGGATCTCGTCCAGCCGCTCGTGCCGGAAACCACCGAGGTCACCGAGGGCGGACAGCACCGGAGCGCCGCCCGGTGGGCTGATCAGGTCGAACACCGCGGTCTCCTCCAGTCCGGCCACCCGCGGTTCGATGGTGATCTTGTTTCCCTTGTCCCACTCGGTGAGGTTGTCGGTCCCGTAGATCGTGGCGCCGGTGCCGTAGAGCATCCGATCGGAGTCGAACGGGTCTATCTCCACCGATTCGGTCATCCAGCCGAGCTTCGGCGAGGTCTCCGGCGGGGCGGGTTGCTCGGTTCCGAAGGTCAGCCAGGGAACCGAGGAGATATCCATCTCGTAGTTCAGTTCCCGGTTCGGATAGGCGCCCCAGTCCCAGATGCGGCTCCAGTTCTGGCCGCCGTCGGTACTGCGGAAGAGGATCACGTCCGGATACCACGAGACCTGGGTGGCGACCATGAGCGTGTCCGGGTTCTGCCGGTCGATGGTCAGCCCGCTGTAGCCGTAGTAGTTGTCGGAACTGGTCGACGGCACCGGGCTTACCCGGGTCCACGCACCGCTTTCGGTGTCGAGTTTCCACACGTCGCCCGAGCTGCCGTCGTACGGGCCTCCGGTGTCGCTGGTGGCCATGTAGAGGTAGCCGTTCCGGCTGTCGATCACTGCCTTGTGGGCGAGGTGGCCGGTCGGCTGGTTCGGCACACGTTCCCAGGTGGCTCCGGCGTCGGTGCTGCGGTAGATCGTGTTCTGCTTGTCGGCCACCCCGACGTAGATGTCGTCGGTGGGGGAACCGCCGGATCCGCTGCCGCGGTCGAAGGCGACCCAGGTGACCCCCTGGTTGTCCGAGTACAGTCCGGTGGTGTCACTCGGGTCGGCGACGTAGTTGCCGGGATTCGGGAAGTTCCCCACCTCGGACCAGGTCTTGCCGTGGTCGGTGCTGCGCCACAGACCGTTTCCGCTGGGGGTGCCCAGGTAGAGCACGCTGTTGTCGTTGGGATCGATCGCCAGCCGTTCTCCCATGCCGCGGCCGGGCATGTTCCCGCCGAGTTTGAACGGCAGTTCGGTGACCTTCCAGCTCTCGCCGCGGTCCTTCGAGCGCAGGATGGCGCCGTTGTTGGGGTCCCAGCTGTTGGTGTACATGCCGACGGCGGCGTAGACCCGGTCCGGGTTCACCGGGTCGGTCGCCAGGCTCGCCACACCGTTGTAACCCCAGTTGTCCTGGCCAACCCAGTCCAGCAGGGGTACCCAGCGACCGTCGGTACCGGAGTCACGTCGGTAGGCACCACCGATGTCGGTTCTCGCGTAGACCAGTCCCGGCTCGGTCCGGTTGAACACGATCCCCGGGACGAATCCGCCACCGCCGATCCGTGCGTTGCGCCAGTCGTACCGTTCACTGTGGGCCGCGGGCTCGGCCTCCGCCGAGGGTGCCGTGCTCGCCGGGCTCGTGAGCGGCACGGCAGCCAACAGCGTGGCCGCCAGCAGTACGGGTAACCGTCGCCACATGAGCTACCTCCGAAGTTTTGGGAGCGCTCCCAGAATCGAAGCGCTTCACATCGCTGTCAACGAGGCGACTCACGGAAACGCCGGAATGGACCAGTGTGGACTCCGGACGCGGACATGCGTCCGGAGTCCACGGCGAGAGTCGGCCGGAGGGTCCGGCACGACACTGTGCGGCGTCGATTTCTCGCGGAATCGCCGGGCCTTCGACGCGGCGGCCCGAACCCCGCGTACCAGCCCCGCACGAGAGGCTCCGCCACGGAACCCCCGTCGAGGGCTGAACGCGATGTTCCGGTCAGCCCTGCTCGGGCGTCTCCATCCGTCCGTTCACGCGACGCGGCACTCCCAGCGGGTTGCCGTCCCGGAGCGCTTCGGGCAGCACCGCCCGCGGCGCGTTCTGAAACGACACCGGACGTAGGAACCGCTCGATGCCCGCCGTGCCGACCGAGGTGTGTATCGGCGCCGTGGTGGCGGGGTACGGCCCACCGTGCTGCATGCCGTGGCTGACGCTGACCCCGGTGGGCCAACCGTTCCAGACCAACCTGCCCACGCGTGCGCGCAGCGTCCGGTACAGCGGCGCGACGATGCTCTCCTCCTCGTCGCCGTGCACGGTCGCCGTCAGCTCCCCGGTGAAGACACCGGCCGCTTCCAGCAACTCGTCGGTGTCGGAGTAACCCACCAACAACGAGGCCGGGCCGAAGCACTCGGCCGTGAGCTCCTCCCGGTTGTCGACGAGCTCGCGCGCGCTGGTGTAGAGCAGGCTCGGGCCGACCTCGCCCTCGGAGCGACGCCCGGAGACCAGGGTTTCCACCGCCGCGTGGTCGCCCAACGCACCGAGGGTTTCCCGGAACGCGTTCTCGATGCCGTCGTTGAGCATGGGGGCTGCGGCCCGCTGTTCCACCTCGGGGATGAGAACATCGCGGAACCGCTGCGCCACGCTGGACGGCACCAGCAGCAGGCCGGGCTTCGTGCAGAACTGCCCGACTCCCAGCGTGTAGGAGTCGAGGTACCCCCTCGCGATCTCCGCGCCCCGACCGGCGGCGGCCTCGGGAGTCACGAAAGCGGGGTTCACGCTGCCCATCTCGGCGTAGAACGGGATGGGTGAGTTCCGGGAGCAGGCGAGATCGAACAGCGCACGGCCCGCCGTGTTCGAGCCGGTGAACGCACCGGCCCGGACCCGCTCGTCCAGCAGAACGGCCTTGGCCTGCTCGGTCCCCTCCACGAGCGCGAAGGTCCCCTCGGGGGCCCCGGCACTCGTCAACGCCCCCGCGACGATCTCGGCGGTTCGACGGGACAGCTCGGGATGACCCGGATGCGCCTTCACCACCACGGGACAGCCCGCGGCCAAGGCGGAGGCGGTGTCGCCCCCGGCGACGCTGAAGGCGAACGGGAAGTTGCTGGCCGCGAACACCAGAACCGGGCCGAGTGGCAGCACGGTACGACGCAGATCGGGGCGGGCACCGGTCGGCCAGTCCGGATCCGGGGTGTCGATGGTGGCCTTCAGGTGTGCGCCTTCCTCGACGGTGTCCGCGAACAACCGCAGTTGGAACGTGGTGCGCACGAGCTCGCCGCGCAGCCGTCCCTCCGGCAGGTGGGACTCCCGCTGCGCCAGCGGCACGAGTTCCTCGGTGTGGGCGTCCAGCTCGGCCGCCACCCCACGGAGCAGACCCGCGATGTCCGCCGGACTCGTCGCGGCGAGCTTCTCGGCGGCGGCGGTGGCGTTGTCCAGCACGGTTTCGTGGTCTTCACCGGTGGAAACGACTCGGGACGTTGTCATGGGACTCGGTTGCCTCCTCTGGTCGGAGTTCTGCGTTCGGACTGCCGGGGTCACGGGCGCAGCAGGATCTTCACGTCCGCACCCCGCTGTTCGCCGAGCAGGCGCAGCGCTTCGGAAGCCTCGTCCAGTTCCAGCTCGCGGGTGACGAGCAGAGCCGGATCCAGCACACCGCTGGTGAACGTCGATACGGCGTGTTCCCACGCACGGGAGGGAGCGCCGAAGACGGTGTGCACCGTGAGCTGCGAGAGCACCAGGCGTGCCGGATCCGGTGGTTCCGGATCGTCGGCGGCCACTCCGGTGAGCACCACTCTGCCGCCGGGCCGTGCCAACCGGGTGGCGAGCGCGGCCGTGCCCGGCGCCCCCGCCGCCTCCAGCACGGCGTCGTAGCTTCCCGCCAGCTGTTCGACCGCCGCGGGATCGTGGAGGCCGGTGGCACCACAGGCGGTGGCGACCCCGGCCCGCTCGCCGGGCTCCACCACGGAAAGCTCCGCGGGCGAGGCAGCGGCGATCAGCTGGGTGGACAACAGCCCGAGACTCCCGCCGCCGACCACCGCGACTCGCTCTCCGGGGACCACCGCGAGCTTGAGGGTGGCCGCGGCCGCGCACGCGGCCGGCTCCAGCACCGCCGCACCGCGCGGATCGGCGTCGTCGGGCAGCACGTGCAGCAGCCTCGCGGGCAGTGTCAGGTAGTTCGACCAGCCACCGGGCCGGGTGAAACCGGTTTCCTCGTACTGCGTGGCGCAGAGATTGTTGTCGCCTCTGCGACAGGCGGAGCAGACCCCGCAACCACGGAATCCCTCCCCCACGACCAACCGGCCACGGAGATCAGCCGTGACGTCCGGCCCCACCTCGACGACGGTGCCGGACCATTCGTGGCCGGGGATCACGGGGTAGCTCACGAAGTCGGCGGGCCGGTTGCCGGTGAAGACCTCGCGGTCGGATCCGCAGATGCCGCTGCGGGCGATCTCTACGAGTGCCTCCCCGGGGCCGGGTTCGGTGGGTTCGGTGGGAACGACGCGAATGCTGCCGGGTTCGTCGATGCGTACCGCTCTGGCATCGCTCACGAGGCGCTCTCTCCCTTCGTGCCCCGAAACTGCCAGTCCTCGGCGTAGAGGTCGAACCTGGCGCCGCGTGCCGGGTACTCCCGCACGAAGTCGACGTCGAGCTCCACCCCCAGGCCGGGGCCCGTGGGAAGTGCGAAGTAGCCGTCCTCCACCTCGGGAACTCCGGGAGCGGCCCGCTTCACGTGGGAGTCGGCGAAGTCGTTGAAGTGCTCCTGAATCTTGAAGTTCTCGGTCACCGCCGCGAGGTGCAGGTTGGCCGCGGTGAGCACCGGGCCGCCGACGTTGTGCGGGGCCAGCAGCACGTAGTGGGTCTCGGCGGTGGCGGCGACCTTCCGAGTCTCCGTTATTCCGCCGAAGTGCCCGATGTCGGGTTGGATGATGTCGGCGGACTGGTGCGCGAACAGCTCGCGGAACTCGATGCGGTCGTGGATACGCTCACCTGTGGCCACCGGCAGCGTGGTGTTCCGCGAGACCTTGGCCAACGCCTCCTGGTTCTCCGGTGGCACCGGTTCCTCGATCCAGCTGGGATCGAACGGTTCGAGCTCCTTGGCGATGCGGGTGGCCTCAGCGGGGGTGAACCGGCCGTGCATCTCGACCAGGATCTCCACGTCGGGGCCGACGGCGTCCCGTACGGCCGAGACGAGTTCCACGGAACGCCGCGACTCGGCGGGTTCCAGTTCCCAACGGCCCGGGCCGAACGGATCGAACTTGAGCGCCCGATATCCCCTGTCGACCACCGCGCGGGCCGCTTGGTGGAATTCCTCGGTGGTCCGCTCGACGGTGTACCAGCCGTTGGCGTAGGCCTTTATCCCGTCCCGGACGTTCCCGCCCAGCAACCGCCAGACGGGTTGCCCGAGTGCCTTGCCGATGATGTCCCAGCAGGCCATCTCCACGCACGCGATGCCGGACATGACGACCTCACCGGCGCGGCCGTAGTCCCCGCGCTTCATGCGCCACACCAGCGCTTCGATGTTGAAGGGGTCGGCGCCGATCACGTGGTTGCGCGCGGCCTCGTTGAAGTAGCCGAGCAGCGCCTCGGTGTGACCCAGCATGCGGGTCTCCCCCACACCGACGATGCCGTCGTCGGTGTGCACCCGCAGGTAGGTCAGATCGCGCCAGGGCGTGCCGAGTACCAGGGGTTCGAGTTTCGTGATCCTCATCGGTGTTCACCCACTTCGGTCGGGACGGCCAGATCGGACACGGGCAGCTCGGATGTCTCCGCCTCGGGCATGTAGCGGTGCAGCATGTCCAGCCCGATGCGGGCGCGGCGCACGCGTTCCCTCCCGAGGCCGACGGCCGTGTCGGTGAGATGGCTTCCGCTCGGATAGATGTTGGGGGCGTTGCGCAGCCCGAACTTGACGTAGACCGGCGCGGCCACCCGCACTATCTCGGCTATCTCGTAGTGCCGGACGAATCCGCCGAGATCGTCGGGGGACTCGATGTAGACGTCGAGCGGAAGGTCCGTGGCCGCTCGGATCGCGGCCAGTTGTGCCGGGGAGAGATCGGTCGGCACGTTGTAGGTGTCGGCGCCGAACTCCTCCGCGATACGTATAGAGGCCGGATTGGACAGTGCCATTTGGACACTGATTTTGAAGCGCATGTCCGGGGGGAGTTCCCGCTGGGCACGCATTCTGGCAGCCACGGAGAGCACTCCCAGATCGGTGATCAGCACGCTGCGCACTCCGGCCGCCGCGCTTCTGCGGATGTCCTCGAGCACGTGAACCAGCTGCTCGGTGCCGCGCGCCTGGGACGCGACCGCGCCTCCGGTCGGGGACGAGGCCATCGCACCGGTGTGCCAGCCGGCTTGTGGGCGGGCGAACAGGCTCAACTCGACGTGGTTGCGGGCGGCGGTACCCGCCATTCGCGCGAGCTCGTCGTCGGTGAGCAGCATCACCCCGCTTCCCTGGGAGATCCGGTGCACCGGAACATCGCGCTCATCGGCCTCGGCAAGCACCGCGTCGAGCACTTCCGGCCCCTCGGTGCTGGGGATCTCCACCCGGTAACGAGCACCGTCCGGGAAACGCTTCGAGCTGTCCGGCGGTGACTCGGCGTCCCCGGATGGCAATCCTTGGGATCGCAAGAACGTTCGTGCTTCCAACGCCTACTCCGTTCGAAATATCGGACGTTGTTCGGACAACTTAGTCGCGGAAGTTCCGCGAGGTCAATAGACGGCGCCGCGAGCAACCGGCCACTCCGTTCGGTAGGCTGTTCGAAATACCGGTCAAATACCGAGGTACAACCGGCAGGCATCGCGGGCCGGGTCACAGCGCGCCCCGGCTCGACGGCAGGAGGACGAATCCGGTGGCACGAGCGGTACCCGCACTGCAGCGGGCATTCGACATCCTGGAGCTTTTCCTGGACGAACCGGAGCTCAGCGCTCCGGAGATCACGGGAAAGCTGGGACTGCCGCGCACAACGGTGCACGAGCTGCTCAGCACGCTCGTGGAACGCGGGTATCTCGTCCCCTCGGGACGGGGAGGCGCTCGCTACCGACTGGGGGTGCGGGGTTTCCAGCTCGGCTCCGCCTACGCCGACCGCCTCGACCTCGCCCGCGAGGGGCAGCTGGTGGCGGAGGAAGTGGCCGCCGAGTGCAACGAGACCGTGCACATCGGCATCCGCGAGGGAACCGAGGTGCTCTACATCGCCAAGGTCGACAGTGGGCACCCGGTGCGGATGGTCTCGGCCGTGGGTAGACGATTGCCTGCCCACTGCACCGCTGTCGGCAAGGCCCTGCTCGCCTCGCTCCCGAAGCGGGAGCTCGACGAGCTCTACGGTTCGGAGGCGCTGCGCGCGATGACTGACAACAGCATCACCGACCTCACGAGCCTGCGAGCGGAACTCGACAGCGTTGCCGAGCACGGTCGGTCACGGGAGTACTGCGAGTCCAACGACGCGGTCGCCTGTGTGGCGGCTCCGGTGCACGATCACTACGGAGTCGTCGTGGCCGCGATGAGCATCGCGGTTCCCATCCTGCGCTGGAGCGACGCCTCGGAGGGTGAACTCACCGGAACCGTGATGCGGGGAGCGGAGAACCTTTCGGAACGGTTGGGCCACCGCGCGTGACGGGGCTTTCGTTCCGGCCGGAACGAAAGCCCCGTCGGCGGGTTCGTGCGACGTAAACCCGATCAGTCGCCCTCGTCGCCCTGCGTAGGGGTTTCCAGCGGACGCAACCGCACCCACAGCAGGAAAAGCGCTCCCAGGACCAACATCGACAGTCCCGTCCAGAGATTGATGTTTACCCCCTGGGCCTTGTCCAAGCCCTCCTCGGTGGGAAACAGCCCGGCCGATCCGACCAACAGGCCGTAGACCACGAACAGGCCGCCTATGACCGTCCGCACGTCGAACAGCTTCGCCGATCTCTCCCGTCGCGCGGCGTCCGCCTGCTCGCTTCCCGGTTCACGTGACTCCGACATCGCTCACCTCCACCGAACCTGCTGTCCTTCTTGATCCAAAACCACGACTCCCCGACTCAACGAACACCACCTCTCGGCCCGAGAGCATCTCCTCGTCGAACTCCCCGATCGGCCGGGTCGAGGTGCGACGATCCCCTTCGGTGCGACAGCTCCGAACTCCATCCACTCCCGCAGGTCGAACTCCCACCACTCACGCGGTCGGCACCGCGGCGGGTTCTCCCGTGCGGCTCTCGCGAGGAAGGCCCGACGTTGTGTAGGTCGCTACCCGATGTCGGGCCTCCCGGAGCGAGAGCCGTGCGAGAGGTTCCGCCACCCGCACCGCCAAGCAACCCGGCCGGGAACTTCCGTCAGAGGGAGAAGGGGACGTAGCACAGCACGGCGAGCACGATCGCACCCCAACCGAGCAGGGCCGGTTTGCGGTACCAGGCGTCGTCGCCCCGCTGCATCTCTCCGGAGTCCGTGGCATCGGCCCTGGTGTAGACCAGGCCCACGAGTTCGGCCTCCGGCTTCGGTGTCGTCGCCAGCGCGATCGGGACACTGACCACGAGGTCGGTCACGAGCGCGATGATGGCCGCGATCATGTTCACGCCCTGCGCGCTGTCCATGTCCACTATTCCGGCCCGGTACATGCTGTAGAACGCGATCGGCGCGAGGGTGCCGAGCAGCAATCCCCAGAATCCCGCCTTGGCGGTCATGCGTTTCCAGAACAACGCCAGAATGAACGTGGCGAACAACGGGACGTTGAAGAACGAGAACAACGTCTGCATGTAGTTCATGATGTTGCTGAAGGAAGCCGCGATGAACGCCGTTCCGATACCGACCACCACACCGATGGCGGTGATGACACGGCCGACCGTGAGGTAGTGCGAATCCGGCATGTTCGGCTTTATGTACGGCTCCCAGATATCCGCGGTGAACACGGTGTTGAAACTGGAGACGTTGGCCGCCATACCGGCCATGAACGAGGCCATCAGACCCGTGACCGCCAGCCCCAGCACGCCGTTCGGCAACAATTGCGCCATGAGCAGCGGAATCGCCGAGTTGTAGTCGTACTGGCTGCCTGGTTGCCCGATGTTGGGCTGCATGATCAACGCGATCAGACCGGGCAACACCACGACCAGCGGGATGAACATCTTGGGGAACGCCGCGATCAGCGGAGTACGCCGGGCCGCCGAGAGGTTCTTGGCGGACAGGGAACGCTGCACCTCCGCGAAGTTGGTGGTCCAGTACCCGAAGGAGATCGCGAAGCCGAGGCCGAGCGAGATGGTGAGCCAGTTGGCCCCGAGCGGGTTGTCCTGCCCGAATCCGGTGCCGCCCCAGGCGCTCAGGAACTGCGCTCCCTCGGAGGCGGTCACCTTGTCGATGACACCGCTGACGCCGCCGACCCTGATCAGCCCGAGCACGGTGAGCGGCACCAGCGCCGCCACGATGACGAAGAACTGCAACACCTCGTTGTAGATGGCCGAGGTGAGTCCACCGACGGTGATGTAGATCAGCACGAACACACCAGCTATGACGATGGACAGCGGGATCGGCCAGCCGAGCAGCGCCTGCAGCACGATGGCCAGCGCGTAGAGATTCACACCGGCTATCAGAACCGAGGCCACCGCGAATATGACCGCGCTCAACAGGTGCGAGGAACTGCTGAACCGCCGCAGCAGGAATTCGGGAACACTGCGCACCTTCGAGTTGTAGTAGAACGGCATCATGACCAGGCCGAGGAAAACCATGGCCGGAATCGCGCCGATCAGATACCAGTGCACGGTGTAGGCGCCGTACTGCGCACCGTTGGCGGCCATGCCGAGAATCTCGGTGGCTCCCAGATTCGCCGAGACGAACGCCAGTCCCGTCACCCACGCGGGTAGTGAACGCCCGGACAGAAAGAAGTCGAGCGTGGAGTGGACGCTTCGTTTCGCGGCGAACGCGATACCTAGCACGACCACGAAGTAAATGACAAGAATGAGACTGTCCATCCAGTTCATGGACAGCCGTAGCCCATCGGCCAGAGTGTGCATTGTCGTCCGATCCTGTCGCCGTCCGCGAGTTGGCTCTCCAATCGCATGTCCGGAATACCGAACGTTGTTCGACAACGTACGACACGATCGGGTGACGGTCAACACATACGAGACGGCAGGTTCTCCCTCGAACGGAGTACCAGCGCCAGCCGTCCGATGCGCACGGCAGCACCGGAGGAAGCCGACGAAACACTTTGTGCACAGCGGACACCCGCGAGCACGGAGTTCCTTCGAGAGCGCTCACACGGCGTCGCTCGTCCGCGAGAGAGGCGCACGGTCCGGTGCACCGGGAATCCACGTTTCACGGAGTGGTCCCCGCGGTCCGAAACGCTCACCGCCGGATACCGGGCAACCACCTCCGACAGCGATCCGCCCCGGGAAACCGGGGCGGTTCCGCGGGGCGGGGCTTTCGGGTTTCGGGCTTCGGGTTCCGCCGAGGCGCGGTCACCCGTCGGCTCGGGTCCCGACGCGGCGGCTGTTTCCCTCCGCTCGGGGAATGACGAGGTTCCGCGCGGACTCGCACCGGAGTCTCACTCCCAGGGCAGCGTCCCACCCGGAACGGGTGCCGAGGGGTCGTAGGGCCTTCTGGTGAAGACGAAGGTGTTGAGATCCAGATGTGTGACGGACCCGTCAGCGGCCCGGACGACGCGCAGCCGCTCACCGCGGTGGTACCCGTCCAGCCCGATCCAGTCGTCTGGTCCGTCCGGACGGAAACGTGACTGCCGCCCCGGGCCCTGCCACGCCGAGAGATCGAGCATGCCGTCGGGCAGCACCCGGAGCAGTTGGGGCACCGGACCCCAGTACCACAACCCGGTCAGTTCCAGCAGCTCCTCGGACACCCCTCCCTCGGGAACCCACTCCGGAGGGATGCGGGGTTCGTGCTCGGCGAGGATCTCGAGCAGATCCACCGCGAGCGCGCCGTTCGCCCCCGCGGTCGTGTTGGCGAGAAAGATCACACCGGTGGACTCGGCGGGCTCGGCCAGCATGTTGGCCAGAAAGCCCGGCATGGAACCACTGTGCCCGACGAGCGCACGCCCGTTGTGCCGTGCCAGTTGCAGCCCCAGCCCGGCTCCCCTGGTCCACTGCGGCCCGTCGTCCACACTGGCCGGTTTGCGCATCTCGTCGAGCGTGTCGGGGTGTAGCACCTCCCCGGTCTCACCGGCCAGGAAACGCAACCAGCGGAGCATGTCGTCCACCGTGGACCAGAGCTGACCGGCCGGAGCCATCGCGACCGCGTCCTCGAACGGTTCGGGTTGCAGCACGTCGGCCCAGGGGTGCACCGCCAGCCCCGGCGCGTACGGCGGGACGGGGCTCTCCGTGGTGCGGCGCATCCCGAGCGGTTCCAGGATCTCCTCGTGCAGCACCGTCGTGAAGTCCTTGCCGCGTACGCGCTCGATCAACTGCCCCAACAGCCCGAAAGCGGTGTTGGAGTAGTGGAACACGTGCTGCGGTTCGGGACGCAGCTGGTCGCTGTCCACACCCGCGAGGAAGTCCTCGGCGGCCTCACCCTTGGTCCGCTCCCACCACTGACCGGCCGGCTCGGAGCTCAGCCCACTGCTGTGCGCGAGCAACTGCCAGATCTGCCGGTCGTCGACGGCCGTGCCCGGCACGTGGTCGCCGAACCGGTCGGACAACGACAGCAGTCCCTCGTCACGCAGCCGCAGCACCAACACAGCCACGAAGGTCTTGGTGATGGACCCGATGCGGTACTGCGTATCGGAATCGGGCCGTCGATCGCCCACCCACCCGCGGGAATCCACCCAGATCGTCTCACCGTCGCGCACCAATCCGGCGATGATCGAGGGAACACGGTTCCCCGACTGCTCCAGTGCCAGTCGGCGCAGCAGTGCACGTCGGGTCGCGGGCAGCAGTTCACCGGCCATGTACCACATACTTTCGCGCGACCACCGTCGTTGGCAAGTTCGCCACGCACCGGAACGCGGTGTGACCGCTGATACACCGAACGGCGAAACGGCAGCCGAGCGACGGTACGAACGTGCCCATCAACCGCCGTGAAAGAGGGGCGGGGCTTGCCAAACCGGGCAGGGCACGCAACCATACGAGCGCCGATGGTTCAGCGGCGAGGGCACAGACCTCGTCGCTGAGGCAAGAGGGAATCCGGTGCGAATCCGGAACTGCCCCGCAGCGGTGAGTGGGAACGAACGTCGTCACCGCCGCGCTCCCTGCCCGGGATCGCGAGCGGAACACGGCACTGGACCCGGGGTCCGGGAAGCCGACGACCAGTAGGAGAACCGGCTACAGCCGGCGGTGCCCGCGAGTCCGAAGACCTGCCGTCGGTGCGCACCGCGAGCGGTGCGCGAGTCCGGGACCTCGAGGGAAGGTCGGCAGGGCGGTCACGTCGCGAGCTCCCACGCGACCGTGGACACGTATGCCCTCATTCCTCGAGGTGCTCGGTCGACCATGTCGTCGAGCTCGCGAGGAGAGAGCTTTGACCAGCGAAATCGGATCCACCGTACTCGGATACCCCCGCATCGGCCCGCAGCGGGAACTCAAGCGGGCCCTGGAGAGCTACTGGGCGGGCAGGAGCGGTGAGGAACAGCTGCGCGAGACCGCCCGCACGCTGCGTGCCCAGAGCTGGCGGGAACTGCACGAGGCGGGTCTGGGATCCGTTCCCAGCAACACGTTCTCCTATTACGACCAGGTCCTGGACACCGCGGTGACCTTCGGCGCCGTACCGGAGCGCTACCGCGAGCTGGAGCTGGACCCGTTGGACACCTACTTCGCCATGGCACGCGGTGTGGAATCCACCCCGCCGCTGGAGATGACGAAGTGGTTCGACACCAACTACCACTACCTCGTTCCCGAGATCGGTCCGGACACCGGGTTCGGCCTCGCCGACCGCACCCCCGTGGAGCGGTTCCAGGAGGCGCGGGAACTCGGGATAACCACCCGCCCCGTGCTGGTGGGGCCGCTGACCTTCCTGCTGCTGTCCAAGAGCGCCGAGGGGGCACCGTCCTCCTTCGCGCCGCTGCACCGGTTGGACGACCTGCTGGAGGTTTACGCCGAGCTGTTGCGGGAACTCCACCGCGCCGGTGCGGAGTGGGTGCAGCTGGACGAGCCCGCGTTCGCGGCCGACCGCGAGCCGGCGGAACTCGAGAAGCTGCGCGGCGCCTACCGCAGGCTCGGTGAGCTCACCGCACGGCCGAAACTGTTCGTGCCCACCTACTTCGGCGATCCGGGCGAGGCCCTCGGCGTGCTGGCCGCCTCGCCGATCGAGGCGGTCGGGGTCGACCTCGTGGCGGGCTCGACCACGATGGAGGTGCTGTCCGGACTGACCGGCCTGCGGAACAAGACGCTGGTGGCCGGTCTGGTGGAGGGCCGCAACATCTGGCGGACCGACCTCGACGACGCGCTGTCCAAGGCGGCGACGCTGCTCGGTCTCGCCGGTGAGGTCTCGGTGGGCACCTCGTGCTCGCTGCTGCACGTGCCCTACGACGTCGAGGCCGAGCGGGACATCGACCCGCAGGTCAAGTCCTGGCTGGCGTTCGCGCGGCAGAAGGTCGAGGAGGTCGTGCTGCTCGACCGCGCCCTGCACGAGGGACGCGAGGCGGTACGCGACCAGTTGGACAAGGCCCGCGCTCCGATCGAGGACCGGCGGAACGCGGCCAGGCTGCACGACAAGGCGGTGCGTGATCGCATCTCGAAACTGCGCCCGCGGGACGCGGATCGCGGTGAGTACACCAAGCGGCGTGCGGATCAGCAGCGGGCACTGGGACTTCCGCCGCTGCCGACCACGACGATCGGCTCGTTCCCGCAGACCACGGACGTGCGCAAGGCGCGCGCCCAGCTCCGGGACGGCAAGATCGACGAGGCCACCTACAACACCAGGATGGTCGACGAGATCCAGCGCGTGATCACCATGCAGGAGGAGCTGGGCCTCGACGTGCTCGTGCACGGCGAGCCCGAGCGCAACGACATGGTGCAGTACTTCTCGGAGTACATGAACGGCTTCGTGAGCACGCTGAACGGCTGGGTGCAGTCCTACGGCTCGCGCTGCGTGCGCCCGCCGATCCTGTTCGGCGACGTCTCGCGGCCCGAGCCCATCACCGTCGAGTGGGCCAAGAAGGCCCAGAGCATGACCAACAAGCCGGTCAAGGGCATGCTCACCGGCCCGGTCACCATCCTGGCCTGGTCCTTCGTCCGGGACGACCAGCCGCTCGGGGACACGGCCAACCAGGTGGCGCTGGCGATCCGGGACGAGGTGAGCGACCTCGAATCGGCCGGTATCGGCGTGGTGCAGGTCGACGAGCCCGCACTGCGCGAGCTGCTACCGCTGCGTTCCGAACGGCACGGGCAGTACCTGGAGTGGGCGGTGCGCTCGTTCCGGCTGGCCACGGCGGGCGTCACCGACGCCACGCAGATCCACACCCACCTGTGCTACTCCGAGTTCGGCGAGGTCATCAACGCGATCGTGGACCTCGACGCGGACGTGACGAGCCTGGAGGCCGCTCGTTCCCGGATGGAGGTGCTGGACGACCTCAACGAGGTCGGGTTCGCCAGAGGCGTCGGCCCGGGTGTCTACGACATCCACTCACCACGTGTGCCGGATTCCGACGAGATCGAGAAGCTGCTCGGCGCGGCCCTGGAAGCGGTGCCCGCCGAGCGGCTGTGGGTCAACCCCGACTGCGGGCTCAAGACCCGTGGTTACGAGGAGGTGCGGACCGCCCTGGAGAACATGCGTGTCGCGACCGAGCGGGTGCGCGGCTCGTCGCGGAGCTGAGCGCACCCGACGGTTCGGATCGTCGGACTCGCGTCGTGCGCGTTCACCAGCCATGAGTTCCCCGCGCGGGAACGACACGCGCACGGCGTGAAACGGGTCGCCCCGGGGTTCACGGAGCCCGGGGCGACCCGTTCGTGTTCGGCCGAAGCTCCGGACCACCGGAACGGTGCGAGGTTCCGCCGATCGCCCCACGGAACCCGGGATGTGCGATTTCCGTGGCGAATGTCGGCGATCACCCGCTGTATGTGTGGGACTCGGGTTGGCAGAATTACCGGGATGAGCTCCGAGTACGACCGAGTGGACGTTCGCGGGGTGGTCGGCTTCGTGCTGATCGCCTACATACCGGCATGGTTGCTGACCCTGCCGCTGTGGCTTTCCGGCCAGGGTCTTTCCTGGGGCTGGTACCCTCCGTTGCTGATCGCGATGATGTTCATGCCCGCCGTGGCGACGTTCGTGACGAACCGCTGGATCAGCCCGCGAGGCCGGATACTCCGTGAGACCGGTGTGACCCATCCCAGCGGGATACGCGGCTGGTGGCGCTACGGGCTGCTCGGCTGGATCGGTGCGCCGGTGGCGATGCTGCTGGCGCTGTTGGTCGGCTGGGCGCTGACCGTCTACGACGCGCACTGGTTCGACTTCACCGGGCTGCCGGGACAGCTCCGCTTCGCGCTGACCGACCAGGCCCCGGACTCCGCGTTCGTGGGGGGCCTGCTGCTGGTGTCGCACGTGTTCGTGTTCGGCTGGCTGAACGTGATTCCCGCCGCCGGTGAGGAGTGGGGCTGGCGGGGTTACCTCACCCCGGCCCTGCTGCCGCTGGGCCAGCCCGCCGCGTTCCTGATCACCGGAGTGCTGTGGGGGCTCTGGCACGCTCCGCTGCTGATACTGGGGTACAACTACCCGACCGTGCCCGTAGTGGCCGCCTTCATCATGATGATCATTTTCTGCGTGCTGGTCAGCGCGCTGCTCGGCTGGCTCAGGCTGGCCTCGCGCAGTGTGTGGCCCGCCGTGGTCGCGCACGGTTTCCTCAACGCCGCGGCCGTGCTCCCCGCCGTGTTCAACGCACCGGAGGAGACGTTCTCCAACGTCTCGGTGGGTCTGCTCGGCTGGACGGGCTGGATCGTGCTGGGGTTGCTGATCCTGCTGCTGGTGGCGCTGCACCGGCTGCCGGTGCACATCTCACGGCAACAGGTGGAAGAGGAGGGCCTCACCAGCGGCGTCTCCCGGTTCCACCACCGCTGATCTCCCGCGTCCCGCCGGGGAGGGGAACGGGGGCCACCGGCCGTGCTCCCCGTTCGAGCCGGTGCCACTGTGGACCGAACACACCGAACGAAAACGGTCCGGCCGGTCACCTGGGGTACGACCGGCCGGGCCGTCGTACGTCTCAGAACTCGGGCAGCTGCTCGACCGGAAGACCCTCGTGCACCGTGTTCATGGCCGGATAGAACGTCCGCGCCGGAATGGTGCCACCGAAGAGGTTCCCGCCCGTGTCACTGCACTGGTACGGCGCCGCGCTGCCGTTGACGCAGATGCCCTCGTAGGGCGGCCCGTCGGTGTAGGTCATCACGGCACCCGCCATCTGCGGAGTGGCACCGACCAGCACGGCGGACTGGTAGTACTGCGTGGTTCCCGTCTTCGCCATCAGCGGCCTGGTCCAGCCCGCGGACTCGGCGGCGGCGTGCGAGGTACCGCCCGCCTTGTGGTCGTCGGCCAGCCCCTGCGCCAGTCCGTGCGCGGTGCGCGGCGCGACCACCTGTGAACAGGACTCCTCGTTGACCTGGACCGGGTTGCCGTCGCGGTCGGTGATCGACTCCACCGGAGTGGGCGGGCACCACTTGCCGTCGCTGGCGATGGTGGCCATCACGTTGGACAGCTCCAGCACGCTCACCGGTGTGACACCGAGCGTGAACGAGCCCTGCCTGCTCTGCTTGATGTCCTTCGCCTTGGTGATCTTCTTGTCCGTCTCGGAGTCCCCGTCGGCATCCACCATCCGACTGAGACTGTGGCGCAGCCCCAGTTTCTCTGCCATGTCCACGGCGTTGTTCAGTCCGACCCGCTCCAGCAGCCACACGAACCCGGTGTTCGGGGAGGTGGCCAGCGCGTCCCGCAGGCTTCTGTTCCCGGAGGAGACGCCCTCGGCGTTGTGCACGGTCCACTGCTGCCCGTGGCCGAACTGGTGCGTCGTGTAAGCGGACGGAACCGGAATCGTGTCGTTCGGGCTCCACCCCTGCTGGATCGCGGCGGCGGCGGTGAAGATCTTGAACACCGAGCCGGATCCGTAAGGAATCACCTCGGTGGTGATGTTGTAGGCCGTCTGTCCCTTGCTGGCGTCGTTGCCGTAGTCGCGGTTGGCGACCAACGCCCGGACCTTGTGGCTGTTCTGGCCCGGTTCCACGATCGCCATGGGGTTGGCGATGTTGTCGGAGTTCTTGGGCACCTGCTCCTCGGCCGCCTTCTTGGCCGACTTGGTGGCCTCGGGATCCATCGTGGTGTGGATGGTGTAGCCGCCGTTCTCCAGCTCCTTGTCACTGAAACCGGCCTCGTTGAGGTAGTCCCGCAGGTAGGAGCAGAAGAATCCGTTGGTGGCGCTGCCGCCCGCGCTCACGCAGCTGCTCGGCGGCCGACCCAGCGGGGAGAGCACCCCGAGCGGCTGCTGCTTGGCGCGCTCGGCGTCCTCCTTGGTGATCCGGAAGTTGTTGTTCGGCTGGGCCATCCGATCGATGACCTCGTTGCGCCGTTCCCGCGCCGCGTCCGGGTTGCTGTTCGGGTTGAGCGCGCCGGGGGCGTTGACGATCGCGGCCAGCAGCGCGGCCTGCTGAATGTTCAACTGGTCCGGGCCGATGCCGAAGTAGGTCTGGGCGGCGGCTCCCACACCGAACGTCTGGTTGCCGAACGGCACCACGTTCAGGTAAGAGGAGAGGATCTTCTCCTTGCTCATGGTGCGTTCGAGCTCCACGGCCAACCGTGCCTCGCGCAGCTTGCGGGCGATGGTGGTGGCCTGGGCGTCGTGGCGCTCCACCTTGTTGTCGGCCGCCACGTGCACCAGGTAGTTCTTCACGTACTGCTGCGTGATCGTGGAGGCGCCCTCCTGCACGGAGCCACTGCTGATGTTGGTGGCCAGCGCGCGCATGGTGCCCTGCCAGTCGACACCGTTGTGATCCCAGAACCGCTTGTCCTCGATCGCGGTGATGGCCGAGCGCATGGTGTCGGCGATCTGATCCGAGGAGGTGGGGACCCGGTAGTCGTCGTAGAAGTGGGCGATCGGATCGCCGTTGCGGTCGAGCACCTCGGTGGTAAGCGGCATTCGCGCCTTCTCCAGCGAATCCGACATCCGGGACATGGCCGAGGTCGTCTCGTTCACCATCGCACCGGCACCGATGGCGGCGGGCAGCATCAGACTCGCCACCAGCACACCTGAAAGCACACAAAGACCGAAGAGTTTTAACAGCACGCCGCCGCGCCGCACGCAAGCCCCAATCACACTCGTGTTCACCGAGCAGAGCATCGACATCGGGGCCCGGCGCGCATGCCGCGTTCCAACGGCGCTGCTGGATTCGGACCCCGCGAGGGAAAGGTGGCGCCGGGTCGGACCGGGCACCGATCCCGGATCCCCCGTCGTCGCTCGCTTACTTGATATCACACCGCACGTCGCCAGTAACCGGGTCGCACCGGAAAAAGTGGACTTCACCGGGGAAAACCACCCGAACGCAGGCGTCCGGGTGAGTGATGTCACCGAAAAGCAACCGGAATCGTGTGACGACGCTCGGTAATTCGCGAAGACCGCCGCGCGAGCCGGAAAGCCCCTACCCGAACACCGGTGAACCCCGCGGGCGCGAGCCCGAAGCGCAACGGATCGCACCGGTGTCACTCACGAATCGCGAACACAGTGGATACCCGAATGGCTACACTGGGCGAATGACCGATCCCTTCCTGGACTCCATCGCCGCGGCCCTGGCCGGGCAGGCCGCGGCGGCGCTCGGCAGCGCGGGCTCGGCGGCGCTGGTGAAGGTGCGGGAGCTCGTGCGAGGCAAGTCCGAAGCGGACCCGCGAACCGGGGCGGCGCTGGAAGCCGCCGAGGACCGCCCCGCCGATCACCCGAAAGTCAGTGCGCTGGCCGAACGGCTCGAACAGCTGGAACACGACGATCCCGAGTTCGGCACGCGATTGCGCGAGGTGGGTGAACCCGTACATCAGCGGCTGCGGGCCACCGGCAACCGGACGGTCAACCAGTTCAACGGCAACGCGCACAACGTGGTGCAGGGCGAAACGTTCGACCGGATCGAGTTCAACGGCTAGTTGAACTTTCCGACTGACCGTCGTAGGTACGCGGGTGGCGGAACCTCTCGCACGGCTCTCGCTGTGGGGAGGCCCGACATCGGGTAGCGACCTACGCGGCGAGCGGCCCGGCCTCGCGATGCATCCGACTCACGCACCGGGGACAACCGCGCTGCTTACCCGCATGGTCCCGTCCCGACGAACAGCGCCGCGATTTCGTGGGAAATCGACGCGCCCGGTACGGCGGCGCGCCCCGAGCTCCGTCGATTTCTCGCGAAATCGGCGCGGGCGAGTATCAGCGGCGTCGTGAGTCGGTGGCGTTGAGCTCGGCGAGGTAGCGGTTGTACTCGGCGAGCTGCGGATCCTCCTCCTCGGTGACCGAGGGCGCGCGCTCCGGAACCGGGGAACGTCTCGGGTGCTCCGGACCGCTGTCCTCGGCGACACGGTTCGGGACAGCCGTGGACGGCGATCCCACATCGTCCGCCTCCTCGTAGGCATCGGCAGCCGGAGCGGACGGTTCCGGTGCCATGACCGGTTCGGCCGCTTCCTCCTCCGCGCTGCCGAGAGAGATCCGGACCACCTGGTACCACAGGAATACGGTGAACGCACCGAACAACGGCCACTGCAGTGCGTAGCCGAGGTTCTGGAAACTACCCCCCGCGTCGTGGGCACGTTCCCACTGCCACCAGCCCAGCCAGCCGGTGGCGACGACGGCGGCGAGAAACACCAGGTGCAGCAGTACCCAGCCCGGCGAAAGCAGACGGCCCTTCACGCGACCCATTGTAGGTTCGAGTGCACCTCGCCGCCGCCACTGCCTCTCCGCGAGTCAGGCTTCCCGCCCGCGCACGACCGAACCGGCGTGCGGCGTACCGCGCGGCGAGTGAGGAACACACCACTCGCCACCCGGTACGCGACCGGCGCCGTCACCGGGTGCCGAGTTCCTCCAGCCTGCGCTGGGCCTCGTCGAGCTCGCGCTGCAGCTGCTCCACCCTGGCGCGCTGGTGTTCCCGCTCCGCCTCCAGCAAGGGCTCAACCGCCTGCGCGACGTCGTCGTGCAGCGCTTTCGCCGCCTGTCCCACGGCGGAGGCCGGGACGTCGGTCGGACGCAGTACCCGCTTCCTACCGTTGCTGACCTCGACGCTCCAATGCCCGTCGTCGCCCGCGGTGAGAATGATGGTCGCACCCGCGGGACGACGCGAGGAGTTGTTCTTGGACGTGCTCCCGCCCGTACGGGAAGTACCGTTGCGCTTGGAACCGGTCGACTCGGTCTTGTTCGACTGTTCCCCTGCGCTCGAGGAGGACGCTGAACCACCGGATCGTTTCGACGTCCCGACGGTGTCGGTGCCGCGTTCGGCCGCTCCGGAGTCCTTCGCCGTGTTCGTCGTGCCGCCCGGATCGCCCGTAGCCGCGGACGCGGTGGCGGTCGGTCCGGTTCGAGCCGGTTCGGCGGGGGTATCCGGCTGAGCGTCGTCGGCACCCTTCTTCTTGGCGGCCCGACCGGTCTCCTTACGTTTCGGCGCGGGCTTGTCCAGGGTCACCTCGGCTGCCGAGAAGGACAGCACGTCCTTGGATCCTGCCGGTTTGACCTGCAGGAACTCCCCTTCCGCAGGCTCGTCCATGGCGACGACCTTGCCGGAGCGCCCGGCGTCGACGCCGACCGCCGAACCGGTGAACCACACGGTGGGTGTGGTTCCGTTGTCCAGTTCCTCACGAAGGCCGCTGATCTGTTCGGAGGACAGCGCACGGGCCTCGGACATTTACGCTCCCGAGTGGACAACGGCAGCCGCCCGCCTCGCCGCTCGGCGTATCGGACACCGGTCGTACCCGCGCGGAATCCGCGGGAGCCGCTCCGACGCGCGGCGGTCGGGAGGCTTGCCGGGATGGGCTCACACGACCTGACCGCCGCAGCTTATCGAACGTCCGTGCGAATCCTCAACGCGCCCCGGAGCGCTGGAGCTCGTAGTCCTTCGGATCGGCCTTGCGGGTCTGCCACCAGTAGTTCCAGGTGAAACCGGGCCAGAGGGTGCGGTTGACCCCGTTGGCGTCCAGGTACCAGCTCTGGCAACCGCCGTCCGACCACACGGCATCGGCGAGGTGCGACTGGATCCGCTCGTTGAACTCGTCCTGGGCCGACTGGCGCACGTCGGCCTGGGTGAACTCGCCCCGAAGCAGTGGGCGCAGGATGCTGAGCACGTAGTTGATCTGCGACTCGATCATGAACACCACCGAGTTGTGCCCCAGGCCGGTGTTCGGCCCGAGCAGGAAGTACAGGTTGGGGAAACCGGAGACCGTTATCCCCTTGTGCGCCTCCATACCGTCCTTCCACGCGTCCCGCAGCTTGCGGCCGCCCCTGCCGACGATCTCCAGGTGGTCGAACGCGTCGGTGACGTGGAATCCGGTGCCGAAGACGATCACGTCCACCGGGTGTTCGACCCCCTCGCCGTCGACCACCGAGTTCTCGCGCACCTCGGCCACACCGCTCGTATTGAGATCCACATTGGACCGGTTCAGCGCGGGATAGAAGTCGCTGGAGAGCAGGATCCGCTTGCACCCCATCGAGTAGTCCGGGGTGACCGCCTCACGGACACGCTTGTCGTGCACCTGTTTGCGGATGAACCGCTTGGCCAACCACTGCGAGACGCGCTGCAGCCGGGGCTCGCGCAGCACGGCCACCGAACGTATCTCCAGCGTCATGTAGATGGCGAACCGCACGGCACGCTGCAGGAAGGGAACGTAGCGGAAGGCGCGGCGCAGTTTCGCCGGGATCGGGCGATCCGGCTTCGGCTGGATCCACGGTGGCGTGCGCTGGAACAGGTTCAGCCTCGACGCCTGCTTGGCGACCTCCGGGACGAACTGGATCGCGCTGGCCCCCGTCCCCACCACCGCGACCCGTTTGCCGGTGAGGTCGTAGTCGTGGTTCCAGTCGGCCGAGTGAAAGGCCTCGCCCCGGAAGCGCTCCAGTCCCGGGAGGTCCGGGTAGTTCGGGATGTGCAGTGCGCCCACTCCGGAAACCAGCGCCCTGCCCACGTACTCGGTGCCGTCGGCCGTGGAGACGTGCCACCGGTGCGCCTGCTCGTCCCACTCCGCGCCGGTGAACTCGACCCCGTAGTGGATGTGCTTCTCGACGTCGTACTTCTCGGCGCAGTGGCGCAGGTAATGCTCGATCTCGCCCTGCTCGGCGAACATCCTCGACCAGTCGGGGTTCTGCTCGAAGGAGAACGAGTACATCAGCGAGGGGACGTCACAGGCGCACCCGGGGTAGGTGTTGTCCCGCCAGGTCCCCCCTAGATCCCGGGACTTCTCCAGCAGGACGAAGTCCTCGACGCCCTCCATCTTGAGCCGGATGGCGGTGCCCAATCCCGAGAAACCGCTACCGACGATGACCACGGAGGTGTCGTACCTGTGTTGTTCCCGCGGTTCGTTACCCATCCCCCGGTACCTCCCGAACGAAGCGACGTGAGCTTACCAGTCAGTAGGTTACTACGAGTAGGTTACTTGCGGTAGGGTTGATTTCGTGGAGATCGCACAGCGGGCGGGCTCGGGCCGCAAACGGATGTCGAGGGCCGAACGGGAACAGCAGATCCTGGGGATCGCGGAGGAAGTGTTCGCCGAGCGCGGCTACCAGGCTGCGGCCATGGACGACATCGCGCAGCGCGTCGGCCTGTCCAAACCGATGCTGTACGAGTACTTCGGTTCCAAGGAAGGGCTGCTGCTGGCCTGTCTGGAGCGGGCCAAACGCGAGCTGCTGGAGTGCACCTCCGCCGCGGCGGCCAGTGCCGAGAGTCCCGAGCAGCTGCTGCACGACGGACTGCTGGCCTTCTTCCGGTTCGGCGAGGACCACAAGCAGTCCTGGGCGCTGCTGCGCAACGAATCGGCCGTGCCCGGCATGGAGTTGGACACCGAGCTGGAGGGGATCCGCAGGCAGCAGGTGGGTTTCACCTCGGACATGCTGCGCATGTCGCTGCCGGAGACCGACGAGTACCGCATGGAGGCCTTCGCCGAGGCGATCATCGGGGCCTGCGAGCGCATGGCGCTGTGGCGGGAGAATCACCCGGAGGTCACCCCGGAGATGGCCACCGAGCACCTGATGGCGCTGATCGGCCCGAGCCTGTCCGGCGAGGCACGCTCGTTCTCCGAACCGGCGTCTTCCGAACAGACCTCCGTCACGTGGGAACCGCTCGGTCGAACAACCCGCTCACCGGAATCGTCTTCACACGATCAGGGGTAGTAGAAGCTCAGGTCTCAAGATCCACGAGTGCCCTTCCGATGCGATCGCGTAGGTCGATTGTCACGTGTACGCGCGTCCTCCGAAAGGACGCCGCGCCCGGCGTGTCACGACCCACGCCCGTGAACTCGGATTCAAGGAGTACTGATCTTGCGCCCCTGGACCACGCGCACGTTGAACGCTGTTGTTGTGGCCGCGGGGTTCGCCGCAGCCGGAACGGGAGTGGCAGCCGCCGACTCCCCCGAAGCAACGACGCCGGACCTCACCAAGCCGGACCTCTCCCAGGTTCCCGACGAGATCGACTTCACCGCCCCGCTGGACACCTGCAAGAACCCGGGTGGTGTCCCCGGACGGGAGAAGATGCCCTGCGCTGACACCACGCTGCGCACGAACGCCCCCAACCTCGTCAAGGAGGTCGGCACCGAGATCGCCAGGCTCGGCCACGGTGTCGCCGACGAGGTCCGTGACGGCGAACCGACACTGCAGTCGGGTGAGGCGACCAGGTTGCTCGGTCAGGTGGCGACCACCACCGCACGAGCCGAGCAGTGGACCAAGACCCGGCCGGAGGTCGGCGTCAACGTCCAGCCCGACCACACCGGTGTGTTGCGGGAGAAGAACGATAACGCCGAGTTGCTCGACGCGGAGGTCGGACCGCGCGGTGAGACCCACGAAGGTGTGTCCACCCTGGACACCGCTGTGGACGCCACCGTCGCGCAGGGCTACGACAGCAAGCCGCTGACCAACCCGGTCGGTGCTGTGGGCAAGGTGGCCGAGAACAACCCGCTGCGGATGTCCGGCAAGCCGGTCGAGCTGCCCGAGGTGGAACACGTGGTTCCCGCGACGAAGCAGGTCCCGACGGTTCGCCGGGTGGACGACAACCCGTCCGGAGCGGTGCGGGACGCGGCGACTGGCCTGGTCGAGAACCCTTCGGAGACACTGTCACTGGGCAAGGGAACCAGCCTCAACGAGGGCAGGACCCTTCCCGTCGGTGAGGTGCTCCGCAACGCGCCACTGAACTGACCGACGCTCGGGCGCGGGGACTCTCCCGCGCCCGAGCCGAGCGGCCGTCGGGACGACGAGCACCGCGACCACCGGGACAGCCATCTTGAACTCCAGCATCGGTACCGGTGTTGCCCAGGAATGTGTGGTCGTGCGAGACCCCGAACTGACCGGGGAGGCCGAGGACGCGGCAGCGGGGCCGGAGACGAAGTGAGCGGGTCGCCTCCCCCGCCCAGGGAGGCGACCCGCTCACGTCTCGGAAGGACGGAATCAGGCCGCGGCGGCGGCCACGATCTCCTTGTCCGGTTCCCCGATCTCGAAGACCTCACCGGATTCGGCCCTGGCAACCAGGGAGGCGGGGGGCTCGAACCGGGCACCGTACTGTTCGGCCAGCTGCCGGGCACGCGCCACGAAACCGCGCAGTCCGCCCTCGTAGCCGTTCATGTACTGCACCACGCCCCCGGTTCCGGGCGGGAAACCGATCCCGAAGATCGAACCGATGTTGGCGTCCGGCACGGAGGTGAGCACCCCCTCGTCCAGGCAGCGCACCGTCTCCAGCGCCTGCACGAACAGCATGCGTTCCCGTAGGTCGTGCAGCACGATCCGTTCCGGATCGACCCCGTCAGTACCGAAGTGTTCGCCCAGTCCGCTCCACAGCCCCAACCGGCTGCCGTCCTCGGAGTACTCGTAGAAACCGGCCCCGGAGGAACGCCCCTGGCGGCCGAACTCCTCGACCATCCGATCCAGGACGGGATCCGCCGGGTGATCGCTCCAGCTACCGCCCGCGGCCTCGACCGCCTTGCGGGTCTCCTCCCGGATCTTGCGGGGCAGCGTGAGGGTGAGCTCGTCGTACAGCTGCAGCACCGGGGCGGGAAAGCCCGCCTGCGAGGCGGCCTGCTCGATCGAGGGGGCAGGTATCCCCTCGCCCAGCATCGCCACTCCCTCGTTGAGGAAGGTGCCGATCACGCGACTGGTGAAAAAGCCACGGCTGTCCTGCACCACGATCGGCGTCTTGTTGATCTGGCGGACCACGTCGAATGCCCTGGCCAGCGCACGGTCACTGGTGCGCTCACCGCGAATGATCTCGACCAGCGGCATCTTGTCCACCGGCGAGAAGAAGTGCAGCCCGATGAAGTCCTCCGGCCTGCTCGCCCCCTCCGCGAGGTCGGTGATCGGCAGTGTGGAGGTGTTCGAGGTGAGCAGCGCGTCGCTGTCGACGTACTGCTCGGCCTCGGCGTAGACCCGGTGCTTGACCGCGGGGTCCTCGAAGACCGCCTCGATGACGAGGTCACAGCCCTCCAGCTCTCGCGCCTGGTCGGTGGCGGTGATCCTGGCGAGCACGTCATCACGTTCCCGCTCGGTGATCCTGCCCTTGTGCAGTGCCTTGTCCAACACCTTGGCCGAGTACTGCTTGCCCTTCTCGGCGGACTCGGCGGAGACGTCCTTGAGCACGACCCGCATTCCCGCCTTGGCGCAGACGTAGGCGATGCCCGCCCCCATCATGCCGCCACCGAGCACACCGACCTTCTCGGCCGACCACTGTGGCTGGCCGTCCGGCCTGCTGCCACCGGAGTTGATGTGTTCCAGGTCGAAGAAGAACGCCTTGCTCATGTTCTTCGAGGTCTGCCCGCACATCAACTCGACGAAGTAGCGCCCCTCGATGGTGAAGGCGGTGTCCACATCGACCTGTGCGCCCTCAACCGCGGCGCAGAGGATGCTCTTGGGAGCGGGCAGATCGGCGCCCTTGAGCTGTTTGCGCACGTTGGCGGGGAACGCGGGCAGGTTGGCCGCGAACTTCGGATCGGATGGGGTACCGCCTGGGATCCGGAAACCCTTGCGATCCCAGGGCTGGCTCGCCTCCGGGTTCTCCTTGATCCATTCCCTGGCGCGCCGCAGCATGTCGTCCCGGTCGTCCACGACCTCGTCGATCAGCCCGATCTCGCGAGCCTTCTCCGGACGCAGCCGCTGGCCCTGCGTGAGCACCCCGAGCAGCGCGTCGGCTATGCCGAGCATCCGCACGGTACGAACGACACCACCACCGCCGGGCAACAGGCCGAGACTCACCTCGGGAAAGCCGAACCTGGCCTTGGGTGAGTCCAGCGCGACGCGGTGGTGGCAGGCCAGCGCGATCTCCAGCCCACCGCCGAGCGCCGTACCGTTGAGGGCGGCGACGACCGGCACGCCGAGGGTTTCCAACCTGCGGAGCTGTTGCTTGGCGGCGGTGCTGCTCTCGGCGGCACGCGTCACGTTCTCGGGGCGCGCCTTGATCAGCTCCCGCAGGTCACCACCGGCGAAGAAGGTGCTCTTTCCCGAGGTGAGGATTACCCCGCTGATGCTCTCGCGTTCGTTCTCCAGCCGCTGCACGGTTTGTTCCATGGAACGCAGGTAGCGCTCGTTCATGGTGTTGGCCTGCTGCTCCGGGTCGTCGAGAGTGAGAACGACGACGCCGTCGGCGTCGGGACCCTCCCAGCGGATGGTGCTCTGTTCGCTCATTGATCCGTCCTTGGAAGCCGTTTTCGGAAGTTGGTCGGGTGGCCTGGGTGGAGTGAATGAACCGCGCGGCCCGGGATTCGGCCGGAGTGGCCGAATCGGTCGCGGCTCGGCAGCCGGGATCCGGCGGCTTCGGGTTCTACCCGGGGGCTTCGGGTTCTACTCGGTCACTCGTTCGACGATCGTCGCGATTCCCATTCCGCCCCCGATGCACAGCGTCGCCAGGCCGTAGCGCTGGCCGCGTCGTTCGAGTTCGTCGACGAGCGTGCCCAGGATCATCGCCCCGGTCGCGCCGAGGGGGTGTCCCATCGCGATCGCGCCGCCGTTGACGTTGACCTTCTCGTGCGGGACGCCGAAGTCCTTCATGAACTTCAGCGGCACGGCCGCGAACGCCTCGTTGATCTCGACGAGGTCGATGTCGGAGATGTCGAGCTCCGCCTTGCCCAGCGCCTTGCGGACGGCGGGTCCCGGGCCGGTGAGCATGATCGTCGGGTCCGCGCCGCTGAGTGCGGCGGAGACGACGCGGGCGCGCGGGCGCATCCCGCTGCGCTCGCCGAACCGCTCACCGCCGATCAGGGTGAGCGCTGCTCCGTCGACGATGCCCGAGGAGTTGCCGGGCGTGTGCACGTGGTTGATCTTCTCGACCCAGTGGTACTTCTGCTGGGCGACGGCGTCGAAGCCACCCATGTCGCCGATGCCGGCGAACGAGGGTTCCAGACCGGACAGCCCCTCGACGGTGGTGTTGGGCCTGACGTGTTCGTCGCGTTCCAGGACGGTCATGCCGTTGCGGTCGCTCACCCCGACGACGGATTCGGAGAAACGGCCGTCGGCCCACGCCTTGGCGGCGCGCGTCTGCGACTCGGCGGCGAAGGCGTCGACCGCGTCCCGGTCGAAGCCCTCCAGGGTGGCGATCAGATCGGCGCCGATCCCCTGGGGGACGAAGGACGTTTCCAGGTTCGTCTCGGGGTCCATCGCCCAGGCTCCGCCGTCGGTGCCCATCGGCACGCGGGACATGGCCTCGACCCCGCCGGCCAGCACGGCGTCCTCCCAGCCGGAACGGATCTTCTGGGCGGCGGTGTTCACGGCTTCCAGCCCGGAGGCGCAGAACCGGTTGAGCTGCACGCCGCTGACGGTCTCGGGAAGTCCCGCCGCGAGCGCGGCGGCCTTGGCGATGTCACCGCCCTGGTCACCTACCGGTGTGACGACGCCGAGCACCAGGTCGTCGAGAACTTCCGGGTCCAGGTTGGGGTGACGGCGGCGCAGCTCCTCCACCAGCCCGACGACGAGGCTGATCGGCTTCGTCCCGTACAGCGCGCCGGTTTTCTTGCCGCGACCGCGCGGGGTGCGGATCGCGTCGTAGACAAAGGCCTCGGACATGTGTGGGGTGCCTCCTCGTTGCGGCTTTCCTCCAGGGAGAGTGTGACACCAAGACTGTCACAGTCAATAGGATATATTCTCCCGGAACCGGCGGTGTGTAGTGCCTACTCGGTGTAGTACCTACTCGATGTCGATCCGCCCGGAGCGAGAGTCGGCGGAAGGTTCCACCGAACGGGCATCCCGACGAGCCGACGGGAAAAGCTCGATCAGGCGGAGTCGCGCAGCAGCGACTCGACCGAACGACCGCGGATCGCGGCGTCGAGCAGCTGCACCGTGTGTGCCATCGGCATTCGCTCCCCCTTGGCACGCAGCGCCGTCCGGATCTGCATCGAGCAACCCGGATTGGCGGTCACCAACAGGTCGGCCCCGGTGTCGAGCACGTTGTCGGCCTTGCGCGCACCGAGCTCGGCCGCGGCGACGGGACGCAGCAGGTTGTAGACCCCGGCCGACCCGCAGCACAGCTCGCCACGGTTGATCTCACGAAGTTCGAGTCCGGGAATCGTCCGCAGCAGTTCGCGGGGTTGGGCCCGGACACCCTGACCGTGACTGAGGTGGCAGGCGTCGTGATAGGCGATCCGCACCGGCAGCGAACCGCGCGTCGCCACCGGCCCCAGTTCGACGAGCACTTCGGAGATGTCGCGCACCCGCTCGGCGAACTCCGCCGCGCGCGGGGCGTACAACGGGTCCCCCGCGAGCAGTCGCGGGTACTCCTTCATCGCAGAACCGCAACCCGCCGAGTTGACCACCACGTAGTCCACCCCGGCGGTGTCGAACGCGTCCAGGGTCGCCCGCGCGAACCGCTTGGCCTCCTCCTCGCGGCCGGAGTGCTCGCTCAGCGCACCGCAACATCCCTGGGCGGGCGGAATCACCACCTCGCAGCCCTCCGCCGCGAGCACCCTCGCGGTCGCCACGTTGACGTCCGGGAAGAAGGCGTGCTGCACACAGCCGGTGAGCATGCCCACGACGGCTCGGCGCGGACCGGCGGCGGGCACACGCTCCGGAAGCGGCGCGGCGCGCCTTATCGGGGGTGCGAGCGACTCCATCGTGCGCACCTCGGCGGGCAGTCTGTTCAGCAGTCCGCTGCGCCGCAGCAAAGCCCCGAGCCCGAGGCGCTGGTACAGCGCCAGTGGGCCGCGCAGCAGGCGCAGGCGGCGTCGGTGGGGAAAGAGCGCGAAGATCGCCGCGCGCCACCAGCGCTGCCACCTCCCGCGGGGATGATTACGTTCCACCTGGGCACGGGTCTGACTGAGCAGCGTGCCGTACTGCACCCCCGAGGGACAGGCAGTCACGCAGGCCATGCAACCCAGGCAGTTGTCGAAGTGCTCGACCATGCTCTCCGAGAGGGGCTCCCCGTCGAGGCCCGCTTCCATCAGGTGAATGCGGCCACGCGGCGAATCCATCTCCTCGCCCCACAGCTCGTAGGTGGGGCAGGTGGGCAGACAGAATCCACAGTGCACACAGTCGTCGATCAGTCCCCGCTCGGGTGGGTTGAACACGTCGAACGCACCGTCCGGACCGGAACGCTCCGAGCCCTCACTCATCACTGCCCCCTGGGAACTATCCACAACCTGTTCAACCGATCACCGCACGAGTGCCGAGACAGGACTTCGGACATATCACCAAGTACTACGAATGGCGTCATCCCGCTGTCTCCCTCCTCGACACACCGGCGCCGAATCCCCACTGTTCTCGCAGTCGGCACCACCGCGGGTTCTCTCGTGGTGCTCTCGCGAGGAAGGCCCGACGTTGTGTAGGTGCCTACCCGATGTCGGGCCTCCCCGCAGCGAGAGCCCGCGAGAGGTTCCGCAAAGCGACCACCCAGGCGAACCGGGTAACGAAACACCGCTAGAGGCCTCCCACGAAACGCCCGGGTGATAGCCGGTACTCCGGGTCGAACTGCTCCTTGACCCGGCGCAGCAGGTTGAACACCCCCGGCTCCGGTTTCTCCCAGGGCTCGACCAGCTCCAGCACCGCGATCGGGGCGCGCAGCACCGTGGTGTGACCGTGCAGCCGAGCGGTCGCGGACCGCAACCGGGAAACCGCATCACTGGTCCGGGCGGCTCCGGCTTCGGCCGGGACACCACCCAGCAGCACTCCGGCACCCGCCGATCCGCGCACGGCCAGCGAGACCCCGGCCTCACGTGCCGACCGCTCGGTGTGGTCCAGCAGCGACGCGAGCTCGGCCGGTTCCGCGGCGAAGCGCAGCCCGGTCGCCGTGCCGGGGCCGAACGGATACTCGCTCCACCACGACGGCGCGGCGCGTTCCACCCCGGCGGTGACGTCCAGTTCCGTCCCGAGCCACTCGGCCAGCTCCCACGCACGCTGCTCGGTCGCCCCCGGCATGCCCTCCAACTGCGCGCAGACCTCGAAGGGGGAGTCGGGATCCGGCCGGTCGAGCTCGATCCCGGTGGGCACGGCCTGCGAGGAACGCAGCGAGCGCACCGCTGCCGCCGCCGCGTCGGCACGGGAGACGCGCAGCGTGACCCACCGGTACTCGGCCGCCAACGGGTGCAACCGGAAGGTCGTCTCGGCGATCACGCCGAGGGTGCCGTAGGAACCGGTGTAGAGCTTGCCGAGGTCGTAACCGGCGACGTTCTTGACCACCTTGCCGCCGGAAGCGGTGATCTCACCGTCGGCACGGACCACCCGGACACCGATGAGCAGGTCCCGCACCGTGCCGAACAGCTGACGACAGGGGCCGGCGGAGGCGGTGGCGACGATTCCGCCGAGAGTGGCGCCGGGCAACGGGTGATCCACGGAAAGCTGCTGCCCCGCCGCCGCGGCGGTCCGTCGGACCAGGGAAAGCGGGGTGCCCGCCGTGGCACGCAGCACCAGGTCGCCCGAGGCGTACTCCAGCACGCCCTCGGTTCCCGAGGTGTCGAGAACCAGGTCCACGCCGCTGGGCGCCGCACCCCAGTCCAGCTTGCTGCCCCCGCCGCGCGGCACTACTCGCAGCCGGTGCGCGGCGGCCACGCGCAGTACCTCCGAGATCTGCTCCGTGCTGTTCACCCGCGCCACCCAGCGCGGGGGCACTCCCCGCACCGCGTCGGCCTCCGTGGCGTCGTGCAGATCGTCGGTGCCCAGCACGCCCGCCAGTTCGGTGCGTGCGGAGTCCACGGTCCGAGAAGTCATCAGAATTCGTCCGCCAATCCGGCCTCGGCGAGTGGGTGCGCGCCGCGTCGCGGTCCCGGCACCTCGCCACAGAGCCTGGGAGTCGGGAAGACCTTGCCGGGATTGCACACCCCGACCGGATCGAACGCGCAGCGCACGTACTGCATGGTGTCCAGGTCCTGCGGGGTGAACATGCGCCCCATGTAACGGACCTTGTCAGCTCCGACGCCGTGCTCACCGGTTATGGACCCACCGTGCTCGACGCACAGGTCCAGGATCGCGCCGGAGACCTCTTCGGCCCGCTCGGACGCGCCGGGAACGGAGCTGTCGAACAGCACCAACGGGTGCAGGTTCCCGTCACCCGCGTGGAAGACGTTGGCCACCCGGACCCCGGATCGTGCCGACAACTCCGCGATCCGGCGCAGCACCTCGGGAAGCGCCGTCCGGGGGATCACCCCGTCCTGCACGATGTAGTCGGGGCTGATCCTGCCGACAGCGGCGAAGGCGGACTTGCGGCCCTTCCAGATCAGGGCCCGTTCGGCTTCGTCGGCCGCGCTCCGGATCTCGAAGGCGCCGCGCTCGGTGCAGTACCTCCTGACCTCGGTGAAGGTGTGCTCCACCTCGGCTTCGGGGCCGTCCAGCTCCACGATGAGCACCGCCCCCGCACCTTCGGGGTAGCCGCACCGCACGGCCTGTTCCGCGGCGGCGATGGAGAGCTCGTCCATCATCTCGATGGCGGCTGGGGTAACTCCGGCGGCGATGATGGCCGATACCGCCTCCCCCGCCTCGTCGGTGGAGGAGAACCCGGCCAGCAGGGTTCGCACCTTCTCGGGTTGCCGCAGCAGTCGCACGGTGATCGAGGTGACCACGCCCAGCGTTCCCTCGCTGCCTACGAAGGCACCGAGCAGGTCGTAGCCGGGTGCGTCCCTGGCGGGGCCGCCCAGTTCGACGGTCGCCCCGTCCGGGGTCACCACGGTCATCGACAGCACGTGATTGGTGGTGAAGCCGTACTTCAGGCAGTGCGCTCCCCCGGAGTTCTCGGCCACGTTGCCGCCCACCGAGCAGACCTGCTGGCTGGAGGGATCGGGGGCGAAGTAGTAGCCATAGGGCGCGGCGGCCTTGGTGACGTCGAGGTTGATCACGCCGGGCTCGACGACGGCCCGCTCGTTGTCGATGTCGACCTCCAGAATCCGACGCATCCTGGAGGTGACCACCAGCACCCCGTCGGATCGGGGCAGCGCCCCCGCCGAGAGCCCGGTACCGGAACCACGCGCCACGAAGGGCACCCCGTGCTCGGAGCAGATCGCCACCGTCGCGGCCACCTGCTCGGCGTCTTCCGGCAACACCACCACGGCGGGAACCGAGCGGTGGGAGGAGAGACCGTCGCACTCGTAGGTGCGCAGCTGCTGCCGGTCGGTGATCACCGCCCCCTCGGGCAGCGACGCGCGCAGCCGCGCGACGCACCCCTCGACATCCGGTGGACCCGTCCCCTCGCGCGACGGGGACGTCGTCTCCCCATGCCGGGGGATATCGGTGGTGGACATCGGCGGACTCCTCACCTGGCCGTGCAACACGGAGCGCACCTGGCAGTGGCGTGACGTGGACCATAGGTCCGCGTTGACACCGACCACAACAGATCAACCGGGTGTGTTCGACACCACAACGAGAGTCTACGCGTGGTCACCGACTCCTGATTTTGTGAACAGGGCACGAAATCCCGCGGGAGCGCGATAAAGTCCGCCACGGACGAAGTCGATCTTTCAGGGGAACATCGTGGCCGTTTCGGACCGCATCCAGCGGATGATGTCCGACTTCGAGCAGCGGGCCGCCAAGGCAGCCGAGGTCAAGGACCGGATGAGCGAGCTGCGCGGCACGCAGCGAGGACGGCAACATCGAGGTCACTGTCGCCCCCTCGGGAGCGGTGCTGGACCTGCGACTCGAATCGGGGGCTGTGCGGCAGTCCCACACCGCACCGCAACAGTCCCTGTTGGACACCATCCGGCAGGCGACCCAGGACGCCGCCGCGCGAATGGACGAGACGGTGCAGCCGCTCCTCGGTGACCGGGCGGAGCAGTTCAAGCGGGCGTTCAACTCGCACGGCGCGCAGCCGGTGACTCCGGAGTCGGGTGGTGAAGCGGCCGGAGGCGGAACGGGCACCGCGTCCACCGGTTCGACGAACGCTCCGCGAGGGTCCTCCGGCGCGGGTGGCAGCCGCCCGGAGGGGGACAACGAGGACGACGACTTCTCCGACGGTTCTTTCCTGATGTGAGCTGCCGTTGTCCACGAAACTGGGAGTGCGAACCGAGGCGCTCTACGCCTACCGCGACGGTTCGCAGCAGGTCGCGGGACATCTGGAACAACTTTCCGAGGTAATTGAGCAGGCCAGGGTCAGCCATGACTGCTTCGGGCCGATCGGCTACATGCTGGCGCGGGGCTACTTCAACTCACTGCAGGAGTGCCGGGACTCGGCCTCGAAGGCCGGCCAATTCATGGACAACACCGGCAAGGCCGTCGCCGAATGCGCCCAGAACTACACCGACACGGACGAGGCCGAGTCCGGCAAGATCGCCAAGATCGACCTGAGTGCCATGCGACCGAGCGGGTCCGGACCGGGCGTTCTGTCCGATGTGACCGGTGCCGGTGCGGACCAGGCCCGTACCGAGATGGAGCAGATCGCGAGTTACGGCAGTTCCTGGGCCTCGTCGTCGCAGAGCCTGGAACGGGCCGGTGATCCGCCGAGCATCGCGATCGCCACGGTCAACGCGCGTTCCGAGCAGCTCAACGCGCTGACCAGCCCGGGCCAGGCGTTCATCGACAACGGGCTGGGCTTTCTCATCTCGATCGTGATCAGCCCGCTGGTGGAGCTGATCCTGGAACCGGCCGTGGGAGATCCGGCCCAGATGCGCGGCACCGGCAAGGGCTGGGCCGAGGTCGCGGACTGGGTGGACCGGCTCGCCGGGCACGAGGGCGATCGCGCACAGGCCACCGAAACCGTCTGGGAGGGGCAGGCCGCGGACGCCTTCCGCAAGCAGACGGACGAGTTCGTCTCGGGAGCCAAGGCGCTGGCGACCGACATCCGAGGGATGAAGGAGTCGCTGGACCTCGCGGCTGATCTGTTCGACGCGTTCGTGGAGATGTGCATCGACATCATCCAGGAACTTGTGATCGGACTGATCGTCGAGTGGCTGGCGGCGCTGGCCGCCTCCTGGATCACGGCGGGGGCCTCGGTGGGTGCGGCCTCCGGAATGACCGCAGCGCAGGTGGCCATCACCGGAACCCGGCTGGGCAGCAAGGTCGCCAACCTGCTCCACAAGCTCAAGCCCATCGTCACCGAGCTCGAGGACCTGCTGCAGAGCCTGCGCAAGGGGCCGTTGAACGAGCTCGTGAAGAAAATGAACCACCTTCGCAACGGGAACATGATCCAACGGTGGGCGGGGCGGCAGCTGGATTCGAATCCGGTCACGAAGCTCGTCACGCGGGGCTCCGACAACGCCACCGAGATCCGCAACGCGAAGACGGCTTTGGAGAATGCTCAGGACGCCCTCAAAAAGAATGATTCAGATTCAATCGAAGTAAAGAGAAGACTAGAAGCGGAGAAAGAGCTAGCACAAAAACGCTGCGACGAGATCAACACCGCCTCGACCACCCCGAACCGGTTCATGAAGGACCGGGAGGCGGACCCGGAGACCAGTTACAAGAACGACGGCACTGTTCGGACGTCCTGGACCGGCAACATCAAGACCTACCAACCCGGTGTCCAGGATGAACAGGCTTCGGCGGCCAACATCGCCCAAGCCGGGCTCAACGCGGCCGGGTTGACCGGCGAAGCACGCTTCACCAGCGCCGTGTGGCATCAGGGCATGGATGCGGTAGTCAGCGAAGGCGTCGAGCAAGGTCAAACAGGGCTACGACGAGAGCACCGAACGCACCTACGAACAGCGTCAAGCCGCGCAGGAACGCGGCTTCACCTGATTCCTTCGGACAAGGAGACCGGATGGGTTTGGACTCCCCACTACCCCGATCACTGGAGGCACGCGCCACCTGGTGCCATCCCGACGAGGCGATCCGCTGGGTATTCGCGCAACGGTCGGTCCGCTACGAGGTGACAGGACTGGACACCACCGGCAGCCCACTCCCCGGGTGAGGAAAACGACTCGGCCAGGGAATCAAACGAGCCGCGGGCGGCGCGGGGATGGCCGTGCTGGGGGCGGTGCTCTCGATAGCCACCGGTGAGATCCCGGTACGTGAAGGCGGAACCAACGGCCCCGCGCCGAGCGTGCCCGACTTCCCGAACGTCACAGTGTTCGGAGCGGACCCGGACAGCGAGGCAGCACGCCTGCTGTCGCAGCAGGAGCTGGCACGGCTGATGGGCAACGACAGCATCAACCTGGACAAACTGGCGGGCGACTGGATCCTCACCTCACAGCGACTGGCGCTTCTGGTTCCGGAGGGTGGATTCGCGCAGCGGTCCGACGCGGCGGGCATGGTGCGCGGCGCGGTGTCGTGGGCGGGCAAGAACGTGCGCAAGTACGGCGACAACGAGGCGGGCAAGCCGTTGGAGCCGAACACGCTGACCGGCTTCCTGGAAATCCCCGTTCCTCGATCACCGGTTTCGACACCGCGGACAGGTCCACGGGCAGCGAGGAGAACCCGCGGACCGAGCGGTGCTTCCGGATAACACTGCGGGACGGTTCCGGTTTCGATCTCCACAAACCGAAACCGGCAGCAGAAGAACTAGCCGAAATGACCAGGTGAACACGCCATGTTCGAAAAAATAAAAACCAACAAGACACTGAAAGAATTCGACCAAAGAAAAGAGTGGGAAAACAGGATCAAGGAGACCTGGGCACTACCGGACGAAGAGTTCGAATCAGTAATAACGACCTCTCCCAAACATGCCGCCTCGATCGTCAACGGCGAGCCGCACATCCCGCACACCCCGCTCAGCGAGACTCCTGGAGTCGAACTCGACCGCCCCGAGTGGCCATTGCCCTCCGAAATCATCTCCAATGGGTGTTTCCTGGAGGACGAGTGGGCAAATGATCCCACGATCGGCTACTTGGCCGTGGCAACCAGCCCGAAACACGAGGCGGTAAGGGTGGTCGACCACTTGTCGGTGGGCTACGAGCGATCAGCTCTGGTAATAACCGACCGACGCCTGGCCGTGGTAATTGAATCCCAACTGCTGAAATCCCCACCCGCGAACAAGAACAACCTCGGAAGCAACATAATCGGCAAAGCAAGTCGCTTCGCGAGGCAAACCCAGGAAACAGCCGAAAAAATGAGCGAACAAGAAACAGAAATCTCATTTTCGACGCTACACGAGACCGATATATCAAAAGTGACGAACAAGCAGTACGTGCTTCTCGGCAAGGAAGTTCCGCGTCGCAGCTTCTTCGTAGTGGACTTCAGCGACGGGTCGCGACTCTACCGTTGACGAGAACGACATTTCTCACCTCCGAACCCGACAATACGACTTCCCGAAAGTCGTACAACCGGCGGCACCCGAAACGATAGGAACCATGGTAAAAGTCAAGACGAACGAGCCGACGCGCCGCAAGGACAGGTCGGCCCCGTTCTGCGTCATCACCGGCGTCCTCTTCGTGGTCTGCGTGACCATCGCAACTGCTATCGGGGAGTTGAACCTCGACTACGGCACGAGCGGTTCCACCCGGACGCCCGTATTCAACGCCGCGCTGACGGCGGCGTGGGTGTTCGACCTGCTGTTCCTGATCGGCTATCTGAACGCGGGCGAAATCTCGGGGAACTCCGACAACATCCTGGCGAACATCGCCAAGGGCCTGCTGAAGGTGGTGATGATCCTGTTCGGAGGCGTCTACCTGCTCATCATGCCGCTCAACCTCATCGCGATCTGGTAGGGCTCACCGGTCCGGCAGCGCCCCGAGGTCACCGAGCCGGTAGCCGTTCGGATATCCGGGGTAGCTGAGCTTCTTGCCGCGTCCCAGCCTGCTGACCTGTCGCGCGGGACGCAGGCGTTCGAGCGCCCCGTGCAGCCGCAGCGCGGCGGTGACCGCACTCGTCTCCCAGCTCTTCGGCTCCGGAAAACCGAACGCCGTGCGCATCGCCGGTTCCAATCCGGCGATGAAGCCACGGCGGGCGAGCCCCCGCAACGGCTTCGGGAACCAGGCGCAGACCATCGCGAGGTTGTGGCGGCCGACCTCGTGGTTGCTATCGGCGTACCTGAAGTGCTCGGCCTCGTAATCGCGGTTGAACCGGTCGAACTCCTCGTAGCCGGGAATCCCGCGTATCCCCATTCGAACGCCGATCTGGTGGTAGTGCCAGTACGCCGCCGTCCGCTCGTGGTCGCTCAGGGGTCGCCAACCGTAGGCGTCGATCCACCTGATCGGTTCGTAGACGAAGGTGGACAGCACGTAGAGCATGTCGTCGTTGCTGATGTCGTAGCGGCCGTGCATCCGGTTGACCATGCGCAGCGCCTGCTTGCCCCGCTGCGAGTCGTAACCGTGCCTGCCCATCTCCTCCATCAGTATCGAGGTGTCGTCGTAGCGCTGCTGGGCCCTGCACTCGAACTCCCCCGTGTGACGCAGCAGTTCGGAGATGCTGGGGACGCAGAAGGTGCGGAACAACGCGAGTTCCAACGCCCGAGTGTAGTCCCAGGGGAACTCCAAACCGGCCGAGATCCGGTACACCAGCGTGTGCTCGCGCTCCGGATCCAGCCGTAGGATCAGCCGCAGCCGTGCGTACTTGCCCAACGGATCGAACCCGCGTTCACCAGCGGTACGGGACACCGAAAATCACCCTCGCGCGACCAGCAGTGGAATGTACTGCTCGTCGGCGGTCAACGAGCCGTGCTGCCCGAGCAGTGCGGCGGCATGGGGCTCGGCCGACGAGCGGATCACTCCATTGTGGCGTGCGATAGCGATCACGTCACCTATCCGGGCAAGAACTCCCTCGGAGATCACCGATCCGAACCAACCGGCCGCGATGGCCTCCTCCGCGGTGAGTACCGTCGCGTCGGGACCGAGCCTGCTCCGCCACGTGGCCAGCACGTCCTCGGCCGCTCCGGGTTCGGTGTAGACGTGCCGAACACGCACCTCGCCGCCGACCAGCCGTACCCCCTCGGAAAGCTCGGGGTCGGTGTCGGCGTCCGGCGAGCTGCCCGGCTCGAAGGGGACCATGCCGTGATCGGCCACCACCAGCAGCTGGGTTCCCGCGGGGAGCCGTTCGGCGATCGACTCGACCAGTCGGTCCACCTGACGCAGCTGCATCCGCCACGGCTGCGATCCCGGCCCGTGAACGTGTCCGAGCATGTCCAGCTGCCCGTGGTAGCCGTAGCACAGCACGGGGGACGGGGCCTCCATCCCCGCGAGCAGCTGCGCTGCCAGGTCCCCGAGCGCGTTGACGCCCCGCAGTTCGCCACCTCGTAGTGCCGCCCTGGTCAGCCCGGTTCCCGCGAACTCGGCCGGTACCGCCAACCGGGTGTCGACCCCGGCCGCCACGGCACGCTGCGGCACGGTCTCCTTCGGTTGAACCGTCTCGGGAGGCCATGCGTCGAGCAAGCTCGTGTCCTTGCCGGAACCGTCCCGCCTGCTCCAGGACAACGGTCGCAGCAGCGCGCCACCGGGTTCGGCGAAGGAGTAACCGACCACGCCGTGCTCCCCCGAGCAGCAACCGGTCCCCAGCGAGGCGATGCTGGTGGCGGTGGTGGTGGGGAAACCGGCAGCGCCCGGCCTGCCGGTGTCCAGTTCGGCCAGTACCGGGGCATCGGCGGCGTACTCGCGCAGCAGCCGCCAACCGAGACCGTCGACGAGCAACACCGCCGCCGAGGAGCACTCGGACAGTCCCATCCGGTCGGTGAATCCCGGCGTCCCCATCGCTCCCAGCGCCGAGGGCAGCGTGTCCGCCAGCTGCCACTCGGCCGCGTCCGGGGCGACGATCCAGTCCATGGCCGAACCTCCGTCGGTGCCTGCTCACGAGCCGGTTTGCCGATAGACGGACTCCACACCCGCGTGACCGGGTGCGGGGAACCGAAATCTCGGTAACAGCCTCTCACCGATGCGGTCCGCCGTGCTACGTCCCACGGTGGTGTTCTTCGGCGCACCCGGCGTCGATTTCTCGCGAGATCGCCGAGCGCGGTGAGATCAGATGTCCAGCTGCCGCCCCACGATCTCCTTCATGATCTCGGTGGTGCCGCCGTAGATGGTCTGCACCCGGGTGTCGAGGAACGCCTTGGCGATGGGGTACTCGAGCATGTAGCCGTAACCGCCGTGCAGCTGCAGGCACCTGTCCACCACGCGCTTGTTCATCTCGGTGACCCACCACTTGGCCATGGCGGCGTTCTCGATGCTGAGCTCGCCCTTGAGGTGCTCGCGGACGCAGCGGTCGACGAACACCTGGCCGATCTCCACTTCGGTGGCGATCTCGGCCAGTTCGAAGCGGGTGTTCTGGAACTTGCCGATGGGCCTGCCGAAGGCGGTGCGCTCCCGGCAGTACTCCTTGGTCATCTCCAGGGCCTTGGCCGCGCCCGCGGCCGAGGCGACCGCGATGGAGAGCCGTTCCTGGGGCAGGTTCTGCATCAGGTAGATGAAGCCCTGTCCCTCCTCGCCCAGCAGGTTCGTGGCGGGCACGCGCACGTCGTTGAAGAACAGTTCGGCGGTGTCCTGCGACTTCTGGCCGATCTTCTCCAGGTTGCGTCCACGCTGGAAGCCGGGGCGGTCGCTCTCCACGACCAGCAGGCTGATGCCCTCGTGCCCGGCGTCGGGATCGGTGCGGGCGACCACGATCACCAGGTCGGCGTTGATGCCGTTGCTGATGAAGGTCTTCTGCCCGTTGATCACGAACTCGTCGCCGTCGCGCGTCGCCGTGGTGCGGATGCCCTGCAGATCGCTGCCCGCCTCCGGCTCGGTCATCGCGATGGCGGTCACGGTCTCACCGCTGCAGAAACCGGGCAGCCAGCGGCTCTTCTGCTCCTCGGTGGCCAGCTTGTTCAGGTAGGGCACGTTGATGTCGTTGTGCACGGGGGCGCCGAACCCGGTGACCCCGGCCGCGATCAGTTCCTCGTCGAGGACGATGTTGAAGCGGAAGTCGTCGATACCTCCCCCGCCGAACCTCTCCTCGACGGCGGTGCCGAGCAGACCCTGCGCACCGGCCTTGCGCCAGGCGTCCTTGCTGACCACACCGGCCGCTTCCCACTCCTGCTGGTGCGGCACCAGTTCCTTGGCTACGAAGGTCCGGCAAGTCTCGCGGAAGGCCTCGTGCTCCGCTTCGAACAGTTCCCTGCGCATTGGCCTCACGTTCCTTTCACTGTGCGGGAACCGCGCCGGTTCCCGTCCGGGATCGGTCGACGGATCAGGAGGGATCGTCGAGTTCGCCGTGCACGGCGCCGGAGGACAGCAGACCGTCGTGGTCGGCGACCCGCCATTCCCGGAGGACACGCCCGGTGTGGGCACCCGGCTCCGCGACCGGGCCTGGCTCGGGGTTGGGGGTGTGCGAGAACCTGGGTGCGGCGGCGGGCTGCACCACTCCCTCGGATTCGACGAGGGTCTTCCTCGCGAGCACGTGCGGGTGGCGGGCCGATTCGGTCATCGACAGCACCGGGCTCACGCAGGCGTCGGTGCCGTCGAAGACCTCGGTCCAGTGCTGTTTGGTACCACTCGCGAACACCTCGGTGAGCCGCTCGCGGATCTCCGGCCAGTTGGCGGGATCGTCGCGGTCGGGCAGCTCACCCGACAGCCCCAGCCCCGCCAGCAGCTGCTCGTAGAACCCCGGTTCCAACGCGCCGACCGCCATGTACTCCCCGTCGGAGGTGGCGTAGACGTCGTAGAACGGTGCGCCGCCGTCCAGCAGGTTGGTACCTCGGCGGGTGTTCCACCCTCCGGTCGCGAGCATACCGTGCAGCATGGTGGCCAGATGCGCCGATCCATCCACTATGGACGCATCGACCACCTGCCCGCCGCCACCGGCGCGGGCACGCAGCTGGGCGGCGAGGACGCCCACTGCCAGATACATCGCACCGCCGCCGAAGTCACCGAGCAGGTTCACCGGAACGCGGGGTGGCCCGTCCGCCTCGCCGATGGTGTGCAGCACCCCGCTGAGCGCGATGTAGTCGATGTCGTGGCCCGCGGTGTCGGCCAGCGGACCGTCCTGACCCCAACCGGTCATGCGGCCGTAGACGAGATCGGGATTGCGCTCGAAGCAGGGCGCGGGCCCCACGCCGAGCCGTTCGGCGACACCGGGGCGGAACCCCTCGAGCAGGATGTCCGCGCGTTCCGCCAGGGCCAGCACCGTCTCGGGACCGCGTTCGTGCTTGAGGTCGACGCGCACGGACCGCTTGCCCCGGTTGAGCAGGTCCTCCTTGCCGCTGCCGCCGACGGGACGTTCGACGCGCACCACGTCGGCCCCCAGGTCCGCCAGCAGCATGGCGCAGAACGGCGCGGGTCCGAGTCCGGCGAGTTCGACGACCCGCACTCCGGCCAACGGCCCCATCCCGACCGTTCGCTCATCCGATGGCGCCACTGGAGCACACTCCCTCGTTCGCAACGGAAGGTGATCGCGACCACCCTTAATTCGACGGAGTTAGTGTTACATTTCTGGTGTCACATTGGTCAAGTAGTATCCTGCTGTACATGCTCCGAACAGCCGACGAAGACCTCACGATCGACGAGCTGGCAGCCAGGGCGGGCGTGACCGTGCGTACGGTGCGCTTCTACGCGTCACGTGGTCTGCTGCCACCACCTCGACTGCGCGGTCGCGTCGGGTTGTACGGGGCCGACCACCTGGCCCGCCTGGACCTGATCCGGGAACTGCAGAACCTCGGTTTCACGCTGACGGCCATCGAGGGGCATCTGGAACGGATCCCCGACGACGCTCCACCGGAGGAACTGGCGCTGCAACGCGCGCTGCTGGCTCCCTGGACGAGCGATCAGGCCGAGGAGATCGACCGAGAGGAACTGGACCGGCGCGCCGGTCGTGCCCTTTCCGACGAGGAGACCGAGCAGCTGCTGACGCTGGGCATCCTGGAACGGATCACCGACGGGACGGACGACAACGACGAGCAGCGGCTCCGCCTGACCAGCACGTCCATGCTCAACGTGGGATTACAGATCACCGAGCTGCGACTGCCCCGGGAAATGCTGCTGCAGGCCAAGCACATCGTGGAGCAGCACACCTCGCAGATGGCGAGCGAGCTGCGCGAGCTGTTCGCGGCCAACGTGCTGCGCCCCTACGTGGAGCGGGGCCGGCCGGAATCCGAGCGGGAACGGGTCAGGACAGCGGCCGACCAGCTGCGTCCACTCACGATTCAGGTACTGGTCAACGGGTTCCAGCGTGCCGTCAACGACGTAATCCGCGATCATGTCTGACCGGGGTGTTCGGGGACGGTTCTCCCGAACCTTCCCGCCGGGATCCGCCGCTGTCTCGTGAGCCGAGTTCTCGTAGTGCACGTGCACTGTGACCTCCGTGCTCGGGGAACTCCGTGCTCGGGGAACTCCGTGCTCGAGAACTCACAGTCCAAGTTGCTTCCACGATCGACGGAAACTCGATCCGGTGATACTGCCCCGTGATTGCGGCGCGGTACTGCTCCGACCGGGTAAGTATTTCCCGAGGCGATCCCCTATCGACACGGAGGAAGCACAACATGAGCTTTTCCGGACCGCTCGGCCGCACTCTGCTCACCGCCTGCGCGGTAGTCACGGGCATGCTGTTGCCACTGGTACCGCACACGGGCGCCGAGCGGGCTTCCGCCACGACCACGACCTCGGCGAACGAAGCCCAGCCGGCGGTCAGCGTTCTCAGTCTGCGGGTCGTTCCGACGAACCGTGCGGAGGGGACGCGAGCGGCGACACTGCGCTGCGAACCGGCAGGTGGAACTCATCCCCGGGCCGAGCAGGCGTGCGAACGGCTGGCGAGCAGCGAGGGCGAGTTCGGCGCGCTCCAGGAGCAGCGGAATCCGATGTGCCCGCTGGTGTATCGCCCGGTCACCGTCCACGCCACCGGGATGTGGCGGAACCACGCCGTCGACCACCGCGAGACGTTCTCCAACGAGTGCGAGATGCGGGCGAAGACCGGTGAACTCTTCGAGTTCTGATGTCGCACCGGCGCGATTTCGCGAGAAATTGACGCCCCGGTGCGGGGAGATGCCCCGGGCGGGCGTCAATTTCCCAAGAAATCGCCGGGCCACCAGCACCGACGAGTAGCCCGCACTCCCACCACTCCCGCGAGCCGAACCCCCACCACTCCCGCGGGCCGCGCTCCGACCACCCTCGCAGTCGGCACCGCAGCGGGTTCTCCGGCGAGTGCCTCGCGAGGACGGCCCCGACGTTGTGTAGTACCTACCCGATGTCGGGGCACCCGCAGCGAGAGCCGTGCGAGAGGTTCCGCCACGGAACCTCCTACGGAGGCAACTGCGACATCGGCCGTCAACACTCGATGACGTTCACGGCCAGTCCGCCGCGTGCGGTCTCCTTGTACTTGTCCTTCATGTCCTCGCCGGTGGCCCGCATCGTCTTGATGACCTTGTCCAGCGAGACGAAGTGACTGCCGTTGCCGCGCAGCGCCATCCTGGCAGCGGTGATCGCCTTGACCGAGGCCACGGCGTTGCGCTCGATGCAGGGAATCTGCACCAACCCGCCGATCGGGTCACAGGTGAGGCCGAGGTTGTGCTCCATGGCGATCTCGGCGGCGTTCTCCACCTGGGCAGGCGTGCCACCGAGCACTTCGGCCAGCCCGGCCGCGGCCATGGAGCAAGCCGAACCCACCTCGCCCTGACACCCGACCTCGGCGCCGGAGATCGAGGCGTTCTCCTTGAACAGCACCCCCACCGCGCCCGCGGCGAGCAGGAACCGTGCCACTCCGTTCCCGTCCGCACCGGGCAGGAACCGCATGTAGTAGTGCAGCACGGCCGGAACGATGCCCGCGGCACCGTTGGTCGGCGCGGTCACGACCCGCCCACCGGCCGCGTTCTCCTCGTTGACCGCCAGCGCGTAGACCGTCACCCACTCCATCGGGTCGTCGGTGTCGCCGAGTTTGGCACGCAGTTCGGCGGCGCGTCGTTCGACCCGCAGACCACCCGGCAACGAGCCCTCGCTGTTACAGCCGTTGTGCACGCACTCGCGCATGACGTGCCAGATCGACAACAGTTCGTCGTGCACCCGCTGTTCGTCGCGCCAGACCAACTCGTTGGCGAGCATGAGATCGCTGACCGAGTAGCCGGTCTCGGCGCAGTGCCGCAACAACTCGGTCCCGGTGCGGAACCGGTGGGGCAGTTCGGTGCCGTCCTGTTTGATCCGGTCGGTGCCCGCGGCCTCCTCGTCGACGACGAAACCGCCGCCGACGGAGTAGTACACCGCACCGCACAGCTGTTCCCCCGACTCGTCGAGCGCGGTGAACCGCATGCCGTTGGGATGCACCGGTAACGTCTCGCGCCGATACAGCACGAGATCGTCGTCGTAGTCGAATCGGATTCCGTTGGTGCCGTTCAGCAGCAACCGGCCGGTCGAACGGATCTCGTCGACCCTGCCGGAAACCGCGATCGGATCGACCGATTCCGGTAGGTGGCCCTCCAGGCCGAGCAGTACCGCCTTGGGACTGCCGTGCCCGTGTCCGGTCGCGCCGAGCGAGCCGAACAGTTCGGCCCGCACCCGTGCGGCGCGTGGCAGCAGGTCCCGCTCGCGCAACCGCGCCACGAACCGCGCGGCGGCGCGCATGGGTCCCACGGTGTGCGAACTGGAGGGGCCGATCCCCACCGAGAAAAGATCGAAGACACTGATCGCCATTGATCGTCTCTTCTTCGTACGTGAGGTGTGGTTCGCCTGCCCCGCCACCTCGTCGTGGCGGGGGCCGTCAGTCAGCGGCGGCGGGGGTCACTCACCCGTGAGTTCGGCGTACTGCGTGGCGTCCAGCAGCGGGCCGTACTCGCTGACGCGCAGCTCCAGCAGCCAGCCCTCGCCGAAGGGGTCGTCGTTGATCTTGGAGGGGTCGTCCACGACGGCCTCGTTGACCGAGACGACCTCACCGGTGGCGGGGGCGTAGAGGTCGCTGACCGACTTGGTGGACTCCAGCTCGCCGCAGGCCTCACCGGCGGTGATCTGCTTGCCCACCTCGGGCAGGTCCACGTAGACGATGTCACCGAGCGCGTTGGCCGCGTAGGGGGTGACCCCGACACGCACGACGTCGCCGCGCTCGGCCAGCCACTCGTGCTCCTGGGTGTACTTGAGGTCCGTGGGCAGACTCATGGGGGAGGCTCCATTGCTGTCGTTTGGACACCGATGTCCGACGTCCCGTGGGGCCGTCGGACACGAGCATTCTCGCGTGCCGCGACTCCACCCGGCCGGGCGGCATGCCGCGAACACCGGAGTCCGCGTACTTGGTGGCCTCCCCCTCTGTTGCGGAACCTGAGAGCTTCACCGCGACGTCGCGGTTTGCACCGTGGGTGCGCACGCCTTCGTCGCGGCGGCGCTTTCCAGAGTTGCCTCGATCGGACGGTACGGATGCCTGAGAGTTTACGGGGAGTTTTGCTCCTTCGGCGCCCGTTCGGTGACACCGTGTGCACGGTGCTCACCCGCGGGACTCTCCCGCCCGGTGTCGTGGGCCGATATGCGATTGTCGCTGTGTTCGGCAACGATAACCCGAGGGGTGGGCGTATCCAACCCCGGATATCGCGAAGCGGCGAGTACGGACCCCGAATGGAGCGTCGAAGCTCGCGCGGTGTGCCCACGATCACCGTCGGAGGTCGCCACGGACCTCACGTGGTCGGGCGGGAGAGCTCCCTTCCGATCTGATCCGTCGTGAACGACCCGGGAGGGGTGATGGTCGACATACGGGGCCTGGTCGAGCGAGTCGGCCCCACGCTGCTGCGTCCGGTGGTGATGCCGGACGAGACCGGCGGTGTTGGGGATGTCGTCATCGCCGAGCCCGAGGAGCCAAGCGGGATCGGAACGGCCGACGTGGTGCTCGGCGTGGGGGGTACCGACCGGGCGTGGGCCGTGGAGCTGGTGCGTGAGTGCGGTGTGCGGCATGCGGCGGCCGTGCTGCTGAAACCGCCGGTGTGCGCCGAGGAGTCGGTGATCTCGGAGGCGGAGGAAGCGGGGCTCGCGCTGATCGAGGTCCGGCGGGGCGCGGCGTGGGCACAGCTGGTGTGGTTGCTGCGGGGCGCGTTGGCGGGAACGGATCCGGGCGCGGCAGTCGGCTCCCCGCAGCAGGTGGGCTCGGCGGGACTGGGCGATCTGTTCCGGCTCGCGGACGCGGTGGCCGAGGTGGTCGACGCCCCGGTGACCATCGAGGACGCGCATTCGCAGGTGCTGGCCTACTCGGCGCGGCAGGACGTGACCGATCCAGCCCGGGTTTCGACGATCATGGGGCGTAGGCAGCCGGACGACGTGCTGGCGAAGTTCCGGGCACGGGGCACGTTCCGGCAGCTGAGTCGCGGCGGCTCGGCCGTCTACGTCCCGGAACAGCCGGACGGCACGCTGCCCCGGCTGGTGGTGCCGATCCGGATGGGCGGTGAACTGCTCGGATCGATGTGGGCCGTGGTCACCGACGAGGTGTCCGAGCAGCGCGCCTCGGCGTTCGCCGACACCGCCGCGCTGGTAGCGCTGCAACTGCTTCGCTGGCGGGTGATGACCGACTCGGAGCGGCAGCGTTCGGCCGGGCTGGTGCGGTCGTTGCTGGAGGGCTCCGAGGGCTGGCGCGCGGCTGCCAACGAGTTGGGGGTACGTGCCGAACCCCACCGGGTGGTCGCGATCGACGTGCGCGCCAGTGACGGCACCGACGAGGGGCACCGGCTCGCGATGTGGGAGTGGATCACCCGGGGAATCGGCCGCGGCCCGATGGTCGCCGAGTCGGGTGGGGTGCTGTACGCGGTGGTGCCCGACCGTTCCGGCACGGGTGGCTGGCCCGCCCTGCGGGAGGCGCTGCTGGCGCACATCCACGAGATGGACGCGGCGGATCCGCGCCCGCTGGTGGCGGTGGGCACCGCCACCCCGGTGGCGGAACTGCCGGACTCCCGCGGCAGGGCCGACGAGGTGCTGGCGCTGCTGCGCACGGGCATGGTGGAACGCGAGGTCGCGGTCCACGAGCAGCTCTGGCACGCCCTGGTGCTGGCGAGGGCGGCCGGTGCCGCCAGCGACGCCGGTGTGGGATCGCTCGGCCCGCTGCAGCGGCTGCGCGACAACGACCACGGCCACGGGACCGACTACCTGCGCACCCTGCACGCCTGGCTGCGCCACCCGGGGGATCCGCGTGCCGCGAGCCGGGAGCTGCGGGTGCACCCGAACACCTTCCGGTACCGGATGAAGCGAGTGAGCGCCCTGCTGGACGTGGATCTCGACGACGCGGACGTGCGTTCGGCGCTGCTGGTGCAGTTGCTGGCCGAGCGGTGGAACCCGCACGGCTGACTGTTGTGCCGACAGCACAAGAGTACCGGTGCGATCTCATCGTGCGGGAATGATGCGGCCGGGCCGGTGACGGAGCATCGTGGTGCGCGACAGCGCCGCGCCGTCCCTCCCCGCACCGGGGCGGACGGACGGCGCGGTGCGGAGAAAGCCCCCGGCGCACCCGCCGGTTCGGTGATCACCCGAACGGAATCGAACACCATCCCTCGGAAGGAAACCGCAGTGAAGATCGCCGTACCCCGCGAGATCAAGAACAACGAATACCGCGTCGCGCTCACACCAGCGGGGGTGCACGAGTTCGTCGGCAAAGGCCATGAGGTGTTCGTGGAGGCGAACGCGGGGGCGGGCTCGTCCATCCCCGACGAGGAGTTCCTCGCGGCGGGAGCGAAGGTTCTTCCCGGCGCCGACGAGGTGTGGTCCGAGGGCGAGCTGGTGCTCAAGGTCAAGGAACCGATCGAGGAGGAGTACCCGCGACTGCGGCGGGACCAGGTGCTGTTCACCTACCTGCACCTGGCGGCGTCGGGCGGACTCACCAACGCGCTGCTGGACTCCGGAGTCACCGGCATCGCCTACGAGACGGTGCAGACCGCCGACGGCGCGCTGCCGCTGCTGGCCCCGATGAGCGAGGTGGCCGGTCGACTGGCTCCACAGGTGGGGGCCTACTCGCTGATGCGCCCGAGCGGTGGGCGCGGGATGCTGCCCGGCGGTGTTCCCGGCGTGCACCCGGCCCGGGTCGTGGTGATCGGCGGTGGCGTCGCGGGGCTGAACGCCGCGCGGGTCGCGCTCGGCATGGGCGCCGACGTCGAGCTGCTGGACACCAATGTGGACAAGCTGCGGGAGATCGACCGGGACTTCGACGGACGTATCCGCACGGTCACCTCGAACCGCTACAGCGTCGAGCAGGCGGTTCGCGCGGCCGATCTGATCATCGGCGCGGTGCTGATCCCCGGAGCGAAGGCGCCGAAGCTGGTCTCCAACGAGCTCGTCGGGCGGCTCAAGCCGGGCAGCGTGCTGGTGGACATCGCCATCGACCAGGGCGGGTGCTTCGCGGACTCGTACCCCACCACGCACGACGACCCGACCTACCGGGTGCACGACTCGGTGTTCTACTGCGTGGCCAACATGCCGGGGGCGGTGCCGAACACATCCACTCACGCGCTGACCAACGTGACACTGCCGTACGCGCTGCGGATCGCCGAGCGGGGCTGGCGGCAGGCCTGCCGCGAGGACGCGGCGCTGGCCGCGGGGCTGAACACCCACGACGGCACGCTCGTCAACGAACCGGTCGCCGCCGCGCACGGCCTGTCGCACGACAGCGTGGCGAGCGTGCTCGGAGCGTGACGACGAGTCGTCTCGCCGGGAAACCGGGTGAACGGAGCACGGGAAGAGAAACGGGGCCTCTCTCGCGAGAGAGGCCCCGTTTCGTTCGAGGCGGCCTGCTCAACCAGCCTGGGGGTCACCGGGAGCTGGCCGCCGATTCCCAGTGTAGAACACGAATGCCCGGTTACCGAAGCCCTGCGACCGGATGTTCAGCTGATTTTCTGTTCGCTGCGCTATCAGCCTTCACCCGCGTTTCACACGAAAGTGTGATGAAGCGGGCAAAACCTGAAGTCCTTACGGGTGAACGTCGATGGTCCAGTCAGGTGCGGTACCACTCCACCGCTCCCACGCAACGAGCAGTTCGGGAGGATCCGTATGGAGATCGGGACTCGTCGGCCGACCCGTCCGAACAACCCCACGACGACGCTGGGTGGCGATCTGAGCGAAACCACCGTCGAGCAGGCGCGGCCCGATACCGGGGAGGCCCGGGACGGCTTCGAGGGCATCACCGCGGCGGACGATCACGAATCCTTACAGCGACAACTCGACCGACTGGAGCAGCTGGCCGACGAGGGATCCGCCGAGGCGGTGCTGCCGCTGGCCCGCTCGGAACTGCACCGGTTGACGGAAGGGCTGCGCGCCCTGCTGGCGGAGCACGGCCCGGACGAGAGCGGGCGGTGCCCGATCTGTCCGGGCGGACTGCGTGCGCGCCGCTGGCCGTGTGAGGTCTGGATCACCGCGCACGCCCAGCTGATCGGCGAGGATCCCGACCCGGTCGGCAGTGCCAACCGGTCCAAGCTGGCCCGGCTCCGGGAGAGGGCTCCCCGCAACCCCTTCGGACAACAACGCGCCACTCGCACTCCGAAGATCCCGGTGGTCAGCACGGCCGTCGTCTCCGGTGGCGCTCGCGGCCCCGGCGATTGGAACACCGGCGAGTTCACGCTCCCGGAACCGGCGAACACGCCGGACAACAACACTCCGGACGACGCGGCCACCGAGGAACTGCCCGCCGTACCTCCCGTCGGCGGTCACCTGGAAACCGACCGCAACCGGATCCACCGCGCCGGCATAGCCTCCAGGGAGGACCCCGGATAACCACTCGAGGAGCACCGTTCCGCGGCGAGGTCCACGGGTCAACCGCACACCGTTCCGGCTGGTGTGGGCGCAGACACGAAAGATCCTCGCGGACACCGGGACCGATCCGGTCACGCATGAGGCAGGATTGGGTGCAGCGTCCAACGATCAGCCACGGATCCGTTCCGTGGCGACCGCGTGGCGCCACACGGACCGCGAGGATCGGGGTGTCCCCGTGAACTGGAGGAACGAGTGCACGACGGCAGCGGCCGCATCCTGGTGCAACAGTTGCACAAAAGCTTCGGGCCCCTGACCGCGGTCGAAAACCTCGATTTCGCGGTCGAACCCGGTTCGGTGACCGGCTTCCTCGGCCCCAACGGGTCGGGCAAGACCACCACGCTGCGCATGATCCTGGGGTTGATGAAACCGACCTCCGGTGCCGCCTACGTCGAGGGTGTTCCGTTCACCAGGCTCCGGAACCCCGCGAGGATCGTGGGTGCGGTGCTGGACTCGCAGTCCTTTCACTCCGGACACACCGCACGCGGTCATCTGCGCTGCTACACGGCCGCCCTGGGGTTACCGGACGAGCAGGCCGACCAGGTGTTGGAACTGGTGGGGCTCGGCAACGCCGCGCGGCGCAAGACCAAGGGGTTCTCGCTGGGCATGCGGCAGCGGCTGGCGCTCGCCACCGCACTGCTGGGGGATCCCCGGATCCTGGTGCTCGACGAGCCCGCCAACGGGATGGATCCGGAGGGGATCGCCTGGCTGCGGGGCTTCCTGAAGGCCTACGCATCCACCGGGCGCACCGTGCTGGTCTCCAGCCACCTGCTCCGCGAGATGGAGCACACCGTGGATCACGTGGTGATAGTCAGCCGCGGCCGGTCGGTCTACAACGGAAGCCTGGAACAGCTGCGCGCCAGTAGGCCGTCCCGGGTGCTGGTTCGCGTGTCGGATCCGATGACGCTGAGCTCGATGCTGCGGGAGAGCGGTGTGAGCACGGAGTACCTGTGGGACGGCAGACTCGCGGTCACGGGGGTGGACACACGCGGCATCGCCGACCTGGCGTTACGCGCCGGAGTGGCGATCCAGGAGTTACAGGAGTCCTCCGGTGATCTGGAGCAGCTGTTCTTCCAGCTCACCGAGGGACAGTTCGCCGGCTCCGAGCAACCGTTCGGCTCCGGGCAGGGGGCGACTCCCGGCGCGGCCGGACAGCAACAGCAACAGTGGCAACCCCAGCCCGCGCAGCAACAGGGACACGGACAGCAGCCACCGCAACCGTGGCAGCAGTCCCAGCAGTCGCCGTATCAGCAGTCGACCCCCCAACAGCCTTCGCCGGATGCCGCGGCACCGAGCCCGTGGGCGCCGGACGGTGCCGGGCAGCGATCGTCCGAGAGTTCCCCGCCCGAATCGGGCCCACCCGGTCTGGGGGGTGGCTACCGCCCCCGAACGGATCAATCGGAACAGCGGGAACCGGAACGACACGAGGCCGAGCACGCCGGGGCCGACGAGGACGCGCACGGGGGTGAGAACCGGTGAAGGGACTGATCAGAGCCGAGTTCCGCAAGATGCTGCCCACGCCGCTGTGGTGGGTACTGCTGATACCGGTGGCACCGTGGAGTCTGCTGGTCGCCTGGTACGGCACGGCGATGGGCCAAGTGGAGATGCTCCAGGAGATCACCGGGCAAGCGCTGCCCACCGGATTGCTGGCGATGTCGCTGGCCACGAACTACAGCACCATCTTCGCCGCCCTGCTGGGGGCGTTGATCATGACCCGGGAGTCGTGGAACAAGACCATCACGACCACTTTCCTCACCTCGAATCCGCGCAGCTCGGTGCTGGGCGCGAAGCTGGTGCTGTGCCTGGCACTGTCGGTGGTCTACGGGATCGTCAACGCCGTCTTCGGGTTGTTCGGGGGCTATCTGGGCGGCTCGCTGGGCAACGCCACGGGCGGTGTGGGCGGCCTGGACCAGTGGCTGATCATCGGCGGCGCGGGTGTGCTGGCCACGGTGCTGTGGGCGCTGGTGGGATTCGGGTTCGGCGCGCTGGTCAACAACTCCGTGGCCGCCGTGCTGGTGCTGGTGTTCTACAAGTTCATGGTCGACGTGATCGCCTCCATATGGCTCGCGGGCAGCGAGTTCGCCTGGCTGAGCGGCTATCTGCCCGGCGCGGCCTCGAACGGGATCGTGGGCAATCTGGCGGTGCCGATGTTCATCTCGGAGTTCGCGGGGCCACGCGAGTCGATAGTTCCGGCGCAGGCCTTCGAACAGCTGCACGCGATCTTCGGCGGGGACTACGGCTTCGCCTGGTGGGGCAGCCTGCTGGTGTTCGCGGGCTATGCCGCGCTGCTCTGCGGCGGGGCGATGCTGCTCGTCCGCAACCGGGAGATCAACTGAGACGAACGCGCCCGCCGTAGCGTGTGTTCGTCGAGGGACTCGCACCCACACCCCCTCGCGGAGGTCGTGCTCGGTGGACTCGACCAGTCCCTCGGAGGGCCATTCGGCCAACCGATCCACCAGGATCTTCTCCAGGTCGCGCCGCACATGCGGCAGGCACCGCGCGGTGACCACTGCCTCGACCGACGAGGTACCCCTCCCATCGAGGCTCGGGCCCGGCGGCACAGCGATGGAGCACATGCGGACCGCTCATCTCCCCTCCACATGCCTCATTCCGCAAATGGAACTAGGTGCTGATCGTCAGGGTTGAAAATTTATGCTCGCCGTAGCAGAATAGAGGTGTCACGGCAGGAGCACAGCGAAACAGGGCTCAACGAGAACAGTTGGATACGGACAAGGAGGAACTCGCCATGACCGTGGCTTTCGACCCGCTGTTTCGTGACCTGAACCGGCTGGCCACCGAGGTGTTCGGCTCCAGCAGGGCCCCGCAGAGCATGCCCATGGACGCCTACCGGTCCGGGGAGAGCTACATCGTCGAGTTCGACCTGCCCGGTGTCGCCCCGGAGTCGCTGGACGTTCGTGCGGAGAACAACACGCTGACCGTGCGGGCCGAGCGGTCCGGACGCAGGAACACGCAGGGCGACGGCGAAGTCAACTACGTGGCCGCGGAGCGTCCGCGCGGAACGTTCTCCCGTCAGCTCTCCCTCGGCGACGGCCTCGACGTCGACAACATCACGGCCGACTACACGGACGGCGTGCTGACCGTGACGCTACCCGTGGCGGATCAGGCCAAACCGCGCCAGATCAACGTCGAGCGCGGCAAGGGCGGCCAGCGGGTCATCGAAACCGGCAACGAGTGAACCACCGGCGGGATCCCGTGCGGCATCCCGCCGAGCCGAACCGATCGGAACCGGTCCATCGGGGCATCCGACCAACCGCGTGCCCCGGTGGGCCGTGATCACGTCACGCTCGCCGCTCGTCCGATGTCTCGTTCTCCTCGTTCGGAGAACGATCAGACGGAGGAGTCCTTCGCCTGACCACCGGAGGGATCCTCGTCGGTGTACTCGGCGAGCTGGTCCTCCAGGCTGATGATGCGGCAGGCCGCCGCCACCGGAGTTCCCTGGTCCACCAGGCGACGCGCCCGCTCCGCCTTGCGCAGTTGCCGCCGCGAGTACCGACGGTGTCCACCGGCCGAACGCTCCGGAACGACCAGTCCCGCTTCCTCGAGTGAGCGCAGGAACGGCTGTGCGACTCCCACCATCTCCGCCGCACGTCCCATCGTGAAAGCGGGATAGTCCTCATCGTCGAACTTGCTCACCGACCGCGACGGGTCACTGCTCATCGCACTACCTTTTCCGTGCGCACATTGACAGTCCCCCGGCGCGTCCCGGAATCCGCCAGGGGTTCGGAGAGTTCGCTCGACTACCGCAGCACAGTGACCGATCCGCCCGCGCGAGAAGGCCAAGCCGCGAGCGGATACGAACGACGCCTACTCCCCCGCGGGGTCGCGGTCCACCCCGCCGGTCGTGTCGGCCCGGAACTCCCGTCGAACCGCGACCACTCCAACGCACGCAGCACGACTGGTCGGCGACCTCTCCTGTCATCTCCGTACTTCCAAGAGATTAACCGTGAAAAAGAAGGATGTCTATGGTCACGAATACAGATTTTCTCAGGAGTATACCCCCTTCCGAAGGAACCCGGAGAACGCAGCGAGGTGCGAGCCAGTGGCATCGGTGGGCTCGTGCGGGTGGGGCTCGGCGCTGACTTCGGACCCGAGTGCGGCCGAATGAGCACGGACCGTCTTCCGCGAGTGGGCGGGGCCAGGCCACCCGATCCCCCTCGTGGACGAGAAATACATCCGTGTTCGCGATACCCAGGCCCTGCCGAGTCCACGACAATCGGAGCCGGAGCTCTCGTGCTCGACGACAGGCACCTCGACAGGAGTCAGCGATCGTGAACGTATCCGAAGCCGAGGACCGAGCCGACACCTTCGTACGACACGACCATCCGGAGCGGACCGTCGACCTCGGAGAAGTCCGCATGAACTACGCGGTCGCGGGCGATCCGGACTCCCCCGCGCTGCTGCTGATCCCCGGGCAGAGCGAGTCGTGGTGGGGATACGAACCCGCGCTGGAACGACTCGCCGAGCACTTCCGCACCTTCGCGGTGGACCTGCGGGGACAGGGCCGCTCCACGTGGACGCCGGGGCGCTACACCCTCGACAACTTCGGCAACGATCTCGTGCGGTTCATCGACCTCGTCATCGGGCGCCCCGCGCTCGTGGCGGGACACTCCTCCGGTGGCGTACTCGCGGCGTGGTTGTCCGCCTACGCGAGACCCGGTCAGATCCGCGGGGCCGTGTACGAGGATCCACCACTGTTCTCCTCGGAGACCGAGCCCGCCTGCGGCCCCTCGATCCGGCAGGGGATGGGACCGGTGTTCGCGGCGTGGCACAAGTGGCTCGGTGACCAGTGGTCGATCGGTGACTGGCACGGACTGCGGCGGGCCCTGTCCGACGAGCTCCCGCCCGTGCTGCTGGAGGGTCTGCCGGGGATGCGCCCGAACGAGTCCGGGAGCGAATCCGTCGCCGGACCACCGCAGAACCTGCGGGAGTACGACCCGGAGTGGGCCCGGGCCTTCGTCTCCGGCAACGTCACGGCGGGCTGCGACCAGGCCACCATGCTCTCCCGTGTGCGGGCACCGGTGCTGCTGACCCATCACTTCCGACGGATAGATCCGGACACCGGGCACCTGCTCGGCGCGGTCGCCGACGTGCAGGCACAGCGGGCCCGTCAGCTGATCGAGGCGGCCGGACAACCGGTCAGCTACCGGTCGTTACCCGAGATGCCGCACTCGATGCACGCCACGGATCCCGAGTTCTACGCGCGCACCGTCACCGAGTGGGCGAAGTCGCTGGCCTGAAGCCGCTGACCTGGAGTCGAGGAGCGTCCGCTCGATCAGGGGCTCTGTCGTGATCGGCGGCGTAGATTTCGCGAGAAATCGACGCGGCACCGGCACAGTCCCCGAGGCGCTGCGGGGGCTGACCGGGTGGGCATCAGGAGTCCGGTGGCGAGGTGTTCCGCTGCCGGTGACGGTCGAGGTAGCGATTCATGAGTTCCCAGTAGACGAGCAGCGACGCCAGCTGTGCCGCTGTGGCGGTACCCGCGGGAACGGGGCGCCGCCGACGCGCGGCGACGAGCGCGAGGAGACCGGCCACGGTAGCGGCGATGTTGACGCCCAGCGCCGCGTCGCGGGGGCGATCGACGATCCACTGCTCCTCACCGAGCATCGCGCGAGTTGCCCAGGCGTGCTCGTCGGCCGGTTCCGGGAAGACCACCGGGTTGAGCGCCATCCACGCACCCACGACCGCCGCGTGGCTCCAACGCCGCGTCCACATCGGAACCAGCAGCAACGGTGTGCTCGCCCAGCGGCTCCACGCACTCCACGGATTGGCGTGTCGGGCGAAAACCGCACGTCGAAGCCGCGCGAGTCCGCGCGAGGAGTTGGAGGTCATGGGTGTCCGTCCTCCTGGAACGTTGCCTCGTCAACGCCGACCGGATTCCCCGGCACTCCCGGAAGTACCCTACTCCGACGACGGTCCCGTCGACCCCCTCGCTCGGGTATGCAGCGGCCAACTCACCGGGTCGTGCGCGCTCCTCCGTTGACGTTGATCACTTGACCCGTGATGAAACGCGCTCCGGTGGAGGCGAGGAAATGCACGGTCGCAGCGAGCTCGTCGGGGTGGCCGTGCCTGCCCAGCACGGTCCGCGAGATCAGTTGGTCGTGAACCTCGGCGGGAAGACCGTCGCCGAAGAACTCCGTACCGGGGAAATAGCCGGGAGCCACCACGTTCGAGGTGATGTCACGTGGTCCCAGCTCTGCGGCCAGCCCGGCACTCCAGGACGCCAGCGCGGCCTTGGCGGGACCGTAGGAACCACCTCCCTGATCCGCCCCGATCGAGCCGATGTGAACCAATGCCCCACCGCGCGCGAGTTTGTTGTCGAGTGCCTCGGTCAGCAACGCCGCGCTGATGACATTGGCATCGACGTTGGCCCGCCATCGATCCAGTGTTCCGCGCAGGCCACCTCCGGCGGGCATCCGAAAATCGGTGTTACCGCCGGCATTGTTAACCAGAACGTCGACGTCGCCTTCGATCTCGGTGACCACCCGCTCCACCGCCTCGGGGTCGGTGCCGTCGCACCGCAACGCACGAACCCGGTTTCCGAGCGATCGGCATGCCTCGTCCAACACGGCCGCCCGCCGACCGGTGATGTACACCCGGTCCTCGTCCTCGGCGAATCGAGCGGCGACAGCCAGGCCGAATCCGGTTCCTCCACCGGTAACCAGCACAGTCCGACTCACGAAGCACTCCTCCACGTCCACTTCCGGATCCTCGGCTTGCGGCTCGGCAGACGCCCGCCCAGCCCCGCAGGACTTATTTAGATCTAAACGATATCATGAACAGCGGGACGCACCAGGGAGGAACCGTGACTGAACAGTGGGACGCCGACGACCCGGTGGACGCGATCGCGCTGGCCTGGCTCCGGGAACGGCCGGGAACCCCGGTCGAGGGAATCGGCATCGTTACCCGGGTATGGCAGTGCGCCAAGCTGTTGGGCGAGGAGCGCCGCCGAGTACTGACCGCAGCAGGGGCCGACACGGCCATCCTCGATCTACTCAGCGTCCTGCGCCGCAGCGGATCGCCCTACCGGTTGACCACGCGCGAACTCACCGAGCGAACCCTGGTCACCGCCGGGGCCATCTCGCAGCGCGTCGCGCGCGCCGAGCGCGAGGGGCTGGTCGAGCGAGCGACCGAAACCGACGGCTCCCGCACCGTGACCGTCACACTGACCACGGCCGGTCACGAACTGGTCGAAGAACTCGTCGACAGCGTCCTCATACGCGAGGCCGAGCTCGTCTCCGGGCTCACCGAGGACCAACGGTCAGCCCTCACCGAGATCCTTCGCCGTTTTCTCGACGAGCTGCACACTCGGCTCGGTCAACAGGGCACCAGCCACGTCGGCTCCGTCTGACGACGCGATCCGTTCGGTGCGCTCCCACGCCGGATCCGCGACGTGCACTGCGGAGATCAGCTCGACGGATCATCGCCCGGGCACCGCACGGGGACACACAGATCGTGCAAGTGGATACGCAACAAGCCCTCGACCCTGGCGGGGGATGTGCGCTCCGGACGAGCGAGCAGGTGCGCGGCGAATCCGTCGAGCAGTGCGTGAAGCCGCTCGGTCTCGCTCTCGACCTCCCGGCTCGCGGCCATGCAACCGAACTCGACCAGACTGTCGAGGGTGTGACGGCACTGCTGACGGATCCCGTCATCGGCGTCCTGGCGGATCTCGGCGATGACGGAGTCATTCGCCGCCTCCGCGACGAATGCCTGGTAGATACGCGCCTCGGTACCTCGTTCCTCGTCGAGCGGAAGCAACTCCAGCAGTAGCGCCAGCGCCGCTTCCACGACCCGACCCTCGTGCGCGTCCGCGAGCCGGAGTTCCGCACCGGCCGTGATCCGTCGGCCGATCTTGTCGATGAGCTCACGCATGGCGAAACGCCGAAGCTCGTCCTGGGTGGAGAAGAAGTAACGAACCGAACCCATGGACAGCTCCGCCTCACGTGCCACCCCGCGCACTGAGGCTTCCCGCAGACCGTCGCGCAGGGCGATCCGCCAGACGGCCTGGGCAAGCAGAGAACGACGTTCCGCGTGATCGATCCGCACTGGCACTCCCATATATTAGCACAGCTGTGCTAGATTGCCTTTTAGTAACACAGCTGTACTAGAAAGAGGTCTGTCATGATCGACGAAACAGTCCCTCGCGGCAGATGGGCACCCTGGTGGATGTACGTGTTGCTCATCGTGGGTGCGAACCAGCTGCGTCAGTTGATACTGCCGTTCGGAACGGTGCCCGAATGGGCCGATGTCGTGATCGCGGCGCTGGTCGCCGCGATCTGCTTCGCACTCATCACACTCGTTTACCGCGCCGGAGCCGATCGCTGATGTCGGCACCGGTCCCGTACGAGGCAGCACCAACCGGACGGACCGCGATACCGCTGCCCCGCAGCGCCCGGGCGAGCGTGTGGCTCGCGGTGATCGGACTCGCGAGTGGTCTCCCCGCATCGCTAGCGGTGGCCGCGGGCTGGGAGAACGCTGGTTTCGTACTTCCACCGATCATCGCGGCGCTGCTGGCCACGACCGCGGTTTTCCTTCATCGAGCCGTGCGACCGCTGCTGTTGGTCCTGACCGCTTCGGTGACCGGGTTGTGGCTCATCACCGTCGCGTTGGAGCTGGCGGAACCGCTCCTGCTCGGATTGCCGACCGCAGCACGCGTGCTAGCGGTCAACGGCGCCAAGGTGTTGCCACTGGCCCTCACCGCGATCGTGCTCGTCCGGTACCGACCGAGCCGGTACGAGATGGCACTACGACTCGGCCAGTGGCGCGCGGACAGCGGACTACGCGTGGCCGGATACCGGATCGACTGGAGATTGATCGGCACGACCGTCGGCTTCGTGGTCTGCTGTGGAACCATCGCCACCGGAGTCGAAGCATTCAACGTGGCCGGGCTGAGCGAAGCCCTGATCTGGCTGCCTGTCTACACCGCCGCGGCAGTCGTCAACGCCACTGCCGAGGAGTTCCTGTTCCGGCACGCGATCAACGCGGTCGCCGGACCACTGATGGGCAGGACAGCACTCATCGCACTCACCTCGGCCTACTTCGGAACCACCCACATCAACGGCACACCGAGCGGTCTCGCCGGGATCCTGCTGTCCGGCTCCTTCGGCGTAGTACTCGCGCTGGCTATCGACCACACCAGGGGGTTCTGTTTGAACTGGACACTGCACTTCATCGCCGACATGGCGATATTCTTCACGCTGATCGGCACGGCCGCCTCGGGAACCTGACGACGAAACACTGTCACTCGCCGAGCTCAGCGAAGAAGTAACTCGCGCCCCGGTCTCGCACCGCTGTCGACCGGTGACAGTCGGGACGACACGCATCGCTGGAAGCTTCGAGCCGCGCGAATGGCGATGCGGTCACCCCGGACGGCCGACACGGTCCCGCCGTTCCGACTGGCACCGGACAATCCGGCTCTGATACCTTGCACCACGTGCCTACGGGAAGTCTGTTTCTCTGACCCGCTCCTCGGACGGATGCGGAAGGCCGGAGTGAGTTCTCCTCCGGTGCTGTGATGCCGGGCGGTGCCCGCATCACTTCACTTTTCGTGCCCTTTCGGCTCGTTTCCGCATCGGCGTCCCTTCGGTGATCCCGTTTTCGGTTACACGACGAGAGTTGAGCGAGTCATGACGACTGACCACGTTTCCGTGTCGAGCACCCCGAATACCGACTGGTTCCGCGAGCACACCAGCCGCCTGAGCGGTTCGGACGTCGACGCCCCGCTGGACGACCTCGAACCGTTGCGCGACGTCATCGGCGACGCCCGTGTGGTCGCCGTGGGTGAAGGCGCCCATTTCGTCGGCGAGTTCACCAGCACCCGACAGCGGGTGCTGCGTTTCCTCGCCGAACGCTGCGGGTTCACGGTGCTGGCCTTCGAGTTCGGATTCGGAGAGGGAATCGCCCTGGACAGCTGGCTGCGGGGCGAGGGTGACGACGCCGAGCTCGCCGCGGTGGGCGGAACCACGAATGCCGGGGTCAACCCGCGCATGGTGCGCTGGCTGCGTCGGCACAACCGCACCAGCTCCCACCCGCTGCGCTTCGTCGGGATCGACACCCCCATGGCCGGCGGACGACTTCGCCCGGATCTGGAACCACTGGCCGAGTACCTCCGCGAGGTCGATCCGGAGGTGGTCGGCCTGATCGATCGGGCGCTGGGCATCGCCGACCGGTTCACCGGTGGCTCGGTGGCCGTGGCAGCACCGGGATGGGCGAGGTTGGAAGCGGCCGACCAGGACGCGCTGACCGCATCGCTGGCACGGTTGTCGCTGCGGTTCCGCTCGATGGAGCCGCTGTACGTATCGCGTGGTGGCCGATCCGCTTACGATGTGGCGCTGCGCCACCTGGAGGCGGCCCTGCACACCGACTACATGTTCGGTGCCATGCGCGACGTCTTCACCGGTCAGGGGCTGGAAGGTGACACTTCCGTCCGGGACCACCACATGGCCGAATCGGTGCGTTGGCACCTCGACAACGCCGATCCGGACACGCGCATCGTGCTGGCCGCCCACAACAACCACATCCAGAAGACACCCGTGTACTTCGACGGTGAACTCGCGGCCCTGCCCATGGGTTACTACCTCGACCGGGTGTTCGGTGCGGACTACCGTGCGCTCGCCCAGACGCACACCGCCGAACAAGTGGCGGATATGTCCCCGGACGAGAGAGCCGAATCCGGGCTGACGGTGGCCGAGGAGCCCCTCGACACCCCTGAGCCAGGAAGCGTCGAGGCCGCCGTCATCGACGCCGGTTACGGCGACGACATCAGCCTCACCAACCTCCGGGAGGCACCCGTGGGGAGGCTGGACCGCATCCGCACTCAGAGTGCCACGCAACTCACTCCGGTGGTTGAGGCGTTCGACGGAGTGCTGACCGTTCCCACGGCCACCACCTACTACACGACCGGTCTGCGAGAGGAGTAGCGGGAAACCGGGTTCGTTCCCCGGGACAACGCGTTTTCCGGGGAACGAACGCCTCCCGAGCCGGGGCACTCGTCCCGGTACGGCGACGTCGAAGCTCATCCGGCGCGAACTCTCGGGCGTTCCGGGGAGTCAGTCGGAGGTACTGGGCGACTCCATCGGCTCGTGGGGGTAAGCGGCGATTCGGCGGGCCTCGGCGATGACCTCGGCATCCAACTCCGCCACCGTGTATTCGGTGTACACGACAGTGTCGTAGGCCTCGTGGAGCCCGACGAACGGCAGGGCAAGATCCACGTTGGATCCGTAAACCCGGCTGATACGCCAGGCGAACGTCCTGGGCATCACCTTCCCCGCCAGCAACCGTCCCGCGAGCAGCCGCACGGCGGGTTCTGTCGCGGCCTCGCTGTCGAGCGGGTAGAAGACGAGCCCGAGCTCACCGAGCGCCGTGGGAAGCAACTCGCGTACTGCTTCAGTGGCCTCGGCGCGGGTGCACGCGGCGAGAACGCGCAGCGTGGGACTGTCGAGACCGGCGACGAGCGCGTCGCAGGCGGAGCGAACGAACTCCTCGGCGCGGATCTCCCGCGCACTCCACAGCACCGCGTGCTCCTGCAGCACGGTCGCTGCCGTTTCGGGCGAAGTCATCCTTCGATAGTCCGATTTCCGCCGTTGTTCGTGCAACGTTTTTCACCACGCAGCACCGCGCCGACCTCGTACCGTCACGATCCGGCCCCTTGCGGGATTACCCGGGACGAGGTCGTTCCGGTAGTAACGATCCAGGTCGTCGAGGAGTCGTCGATGCCCCGCGCCGGAGACATTGAGCGGACCGTCGCGGCGCGGACTCCGCGAGAGACCGGCCACGTTCGCACGGATTCCGCCACCGGCGTAACCGATTCCACGCGTACGGCCGTGGGCCTATCGTGGCCGCATGAACTCACCGATCACGGGCACGGCCGCCGGGGTACCGTTCACCGCCCTGCCACCGGCGGACGAGGGCTTCGCGCCGCTGATCGTCACCTGGCACATGCTGGACGCGCCGAGGTCGGACGCCGCGTTCGCCGCCGCGTTGCCGATGAACGACCTGCCCGCCTGGCGGGTGCACCTGGGCATGCCGATGTGCGGGGCGCGCATGGTCGACGGCAGCACCGACGCCATCGTGGAGCTCGCCCGCGAGGACGCGCTGATGTCCTTTCTGCACCCGTTCGTCCGGCAAGCGAGCGAGGAGTTCCCGGCGGCACTGGAGTCGATCCGTGCGCGACTTCCGGTGGACGACGGACCCGTAGGGGTGCTCGGTGGCTCGCTGGGTGGGGCCGTCGCGCTGCGGATACTGGCCGACACCGACACACCGGTCTTCGCCGGGGCCGTGGTGAACGCCGCCATCCGAATGAGGTCCGCCGTGGACCTGTTTCCCGGTGACTACCCCTACGACGCCGAGTCCGCCGAGATCGCCGCCGATCTGGACTTCGTCACCAAGGCGGGCAGGATCGCCGATCGCGCGCCGCTGCTGGTCGTCAGCGGCGAGCGGGACCACCCGGCGCTGCGTGCCGACGCGTTGGACCTCGTCGACGCCGCGGGGCAACGGGCCGAACTGCTGTCGATTCCCGAGCTGGCCCACCCGCTCGCCGAGGAACCCGGCATCGAACCCGCCCCGCAGCAGCCGCTGGCACGTGAGGTGGACCTCGGTCTGACCGCGTGGTTTCGACGCCACCTTCCGGAACGGGGCTAGGTAAGACGGCTTACTTCTTGAAAGCGCGGCCCGGCTGTGAGCCGTGTCCGTGAAGCCAGTCGGGCGCCTGCGGGGAGGACACGGTAGGAAGTCGTGGAAGGAGCGTGGCTTCGGAGCGGCGAGAGGTACAGGGACGGTATAAGTTGGACATGATCCGCAACGCGCGAGCCGATGAGCTTCCGATGCTCCGGGAAATCGAGACGGCCGCGGGCGCGGCCTTCCGTGAGATCGGCATGCACGAGATCGCCGACGACGAACCACCCACCACCGCCGAGCTCGCCGCCTTCCAAACGGACGGTCGCGCGTGGGTCGCCGTCGGCGCCACGGATCGTCCCGTCGGTTATCTGCTGGCGAGCCTCGTGGACGGCGACGCCCACATCGACCAGGTGTCGGTCCACCCCGACCACGCGCGCCAAGGGCTGGGGCGGGCACTGATCGAGGTCGTCGTCGGGTGGGCACGCGGCCGTGGTCTGCCCGGGGTGACGTTGACCAGTTTCACCCGGGTGCCCTGGAACGCGCCCTACTACGAACGACTCGGCTTTCATGTCCTGCCCGACGAGCAGCTCACGAGCGGACTGCGTGCCATCCGTGACGAGGAGTCCGCGCGGGGTTTGGACAGCTGGCCGCGCGTCACCATGCGCCGGGTTGTCACCGACCTTCCGCGCTGAACGCTCGTCGGTGCGACGCCGCCCGGCCGGACGATGCGGGGGCAGCACTCCATCGGAGGATTTTCGGTGGCTGTTCACCGGAGGTATGCGGCAGGCTGACGACGTGTCCATGTCTACTGCTGACGCGGCGCAGGAAGCCGCGGTGGTCGAGCTGGTGCGGTCGGTACTCGACGGGGACCTGATCGGCGTACAGCGCTACGGTTCGGCGGTGCACGACGGGCTGCGACGTTTCAGCGATCTCGACCTGCTCGTCGTCACCCGGCGAACGATCGGGCCTGCTCGACGGCGGGCGCTGGTGGAGGGCTTGCTCGGCATTTCCGGCCCCGAGCCCGGAGCGCGGCCACGTCCGGTGGAACTGACTGTCGTGGTCGCCGGTGAGGTGCGGCCCTGGCGATATCCGCCCCGCGTGGATCTGCAGTACGGCGAGTGGTTGCGCCCAGAGTTGTCCACCGGTGCCGAACCGCCCTCCGGCCCGGATCCCGACCTGGCGGTGCTGCTGACCTCGGTCCGCGAGCGCGGTGTCGCACTGGCAGGGCCGCGAGCCACGGAGTTGCTGGATCCGGTGCCACACGAAGATTTGGTGCGGGCCGTGCTCGACGGGCTGCCGGGGCTGCTCGCCGAACTGCACACCGACACCCGCAACGTGGTGCTGACCCTGGCCCGGATGCTGGTGACCGTGCGGACCGGGCGGATCGCGCCGAAGACGGAAGCGGCCGAGCTGGTGCTTCCGCGACTCTCCGACAACGACGGAAACGTCCTGGCACACGCCCGCGCCGTGCACGCGGGCGAGCAGGAGGCGCTGCCCGCGGAGCTTCCCGGGCTCGACGATTTCGCCGCACGCATGGCAGCGGCGATCCGACAGGCGGCGATCCGGGCGGATGCCGGATGACGAGCGGTGCTGAAAAGCCCCGAAGCGAGCGGACATGGTGCGGCCGGACGCGAGCTACCGGGCGCGGAAAGGATCGCCGGGTGGCCGAACGTCCAGCCGGTTTCGGGTGGCCGTCCGAGTTCAACGCGATGTCCGGGGTGGCCGCACGATAGACACGTTCTCGGACAGCGGGGTGATTTCGCGCTCGGGCCAGCGGTGGGCCAAGCCGTGCAGTCGCTCCAGCAGCAGCGTGGACGCACCGAGGAGGTTGCCCGGTTCCTCGTCGGTGAGATCGGTGAGATCGAGGTGCAGCAGGTAGTCGTGCGGTTCTGTGTCGGCGAGCCAGCGGAACCGCACCACGAGAACGCTGCCCACCGCTACGGCGTGGAAACCGACGATGTTGTCCAGCACACCGGCACGCTGGGCCACCTCGTCCGGATCCGAGCCCAGCGGGGCGTAGGCCACCCACTCTCCCCCACCCGACCGCAGTGCCTCGTCCACGACCTCGGGCGGCAGCGGCGGCGTGGGACGGGGAACCTCGGCGGGGTCGCGCTCCGGTCGGGCGCCCCACTCGGCGTTCTCCAGCTCGGCCAGGCGCCGTACTTCCTCGACGTCCACGGGAACAGAATGGCAGCGGAGAACAACGGCGCGAAACTCCCCGAGGAGTCCGCCCGCCGTCGTGCTCAACCGTTCGCGATACCTCGGCATCGTAGCGATCACCGCTCCAGCAACAACGGAATTCGCAGCGTTTTCGCGGCTCGCCCGATGAAGCCACTGTAAGCTCGGTCGTCGTGAGTTGGTTACCCGACGACTTCGTCCACCCTGGCTACACACCCGTGCCCGACACCGCGCTTCACCTGCGGCCGATCCGGGAGGCGGACACCGCCCTCGACTACCCCGCCGTGATGGGTTCCCAGGAGCGCTTATGGGAAATCTTCGGTCCGGCCTGGGGTTGGCCCCGGGAGACGATGACGTACGAGGAGGATCGCGTCGAACTGCTGCGGCACGAGAGCGAGGCAGCCGCACACCGCTCGTTCAACTACGCCCTGTTGGACGAGGCGGAGACGGCGATCCTCGGCTGCGTCTACGTCGATCCTCCCGAACGCATCGGCGCCGACGGCGAGGTGTCCTGGTGGGTGGTGGACGAACTCGTCGGCGGTGATTCCGAGGAGGCACTGGACGCACTGGTGCCGCGGTGGATCGCCACCGAATGGCCCTTCCGAAACCCCCGGTTGCTGGGTCGAGACATCACCTGGCAGGACTGGCTCGCACTGCCACGCGTCTCCTGACACGCTCGATGCCGATACCGGATCTCCCGGTGGCCTTCGGCCCTGCCTTTCGTTCCCGATTCGGCACCGAGCCGGAACGGCCACCAGCGGAGTATCTCTCGCTATTATTAATGAGTACGCAGCACTCCGACTACGTGGCAATTGTCAGGCAGGTGCCAGGAGTCGATGGCATCCGATGTAGCCGGACTCCGGTCCGAGGCTGTCGGGATGCGGGCGGCAGCCGAGCAGTTCGGCGATGTCCTGCTCCACCAGGCTGGGGCCGTTGCGGTGCCTGCCGGGACTGATCGGTGGGAACGGCGCGGGATGGCTGGGAACCTCGCACGCGGAGAACCACCGTGGATGGTCCGGGTCGTCCAGTGGCCAGTGAATCTCGGTGGTTCGCTCGGTCGTCGCTTCGGGGTGTTCGGGCACCGCGTGGGTCGGCGGTGTTCGTGGTTCGGGCATCGGCCGGGGCGCGAGCTCCCCGGAATCGGGCGGGGACGTCGGCGTGGCGAATGCGTGGTGCTCGGTGAGACTTCTGACGGTGAGCGCGCCCGGCCCGGCGTCGGCGTGCTGCCCGTTGCCGCCGCGCAGCGGGAGGAAGGTGCAGAGCACCACCGCGAGCACTACTCCGAGGAGCCAGATCGGGCCGAACGGTTCGTAGGGTGGCATCACAGGAACTCCGTGCCGAATTGGTCGTGCAGTCTGCGGCGGGCGTCGCGGTGGCGTTGTTCGCGGTTCTCGCTGCGGACGAGGGCTTCGGCCATGCAGGAGTCGCAGGTGGGCAGTAGCCAGTCCGCATCGGACGGTTCGGTGAGCGTCACCGAGACGCCGCACAGGGTGTCGCGGTGCTCTTCGGGGCGCGGCGGGGTGTCGGGGCCGAAGGCGTGTCGGTATCCGGCGATCGGGTTCCACCACACCACCGGACCGCGCCAACCAATGCTGAACACGTGGGTCTCCCTTCCATCGGGACGAAAGCTCGAGCCCGGGGCTCGAGACACGTAGGAGTTCGGAGTCGAGGGCGAGCGCGCAGCACTCACCCGTACGGAGGACGTTGCTCGTGCGAATGGCGTTGTCCGCCATCGGGTCCGCCACTGGCGGGCGCGCTCAGCAGCACCCGCATCACGCACGCCGCGCAGGGCTCTCCCGCAGCGCCGCGTGGGGCGTGTCGTGGATCGGTTACCCACTCGGTGTCGCGGCGGGAGAACTGCCGCCCGCAAGGGGAGATCAGGTAGTCGCGCCCCACCGCGACGTCCACGGCGTGCGCCAACCGCTCGGACTCGGCCGCCACACCCTCCCGCCACCGAAACCACCACCAGGACATTTGGCTCCTCTCGAAGTACACAACAAGCATTGCAAGTCGCAATGCGACTTACAATTACACTTAAGGGTGATACTGAAGCGGATCGTGAAGAGGCAGGATCGACTGGCATGAGCGCACCGAGCCCGGCTGTCTGCCGTCTTCTGCTGGGGAGAGAACTACGTCAACTTCGAGAAGCAGCTGACATGGAGCGGGAGCAGCTCGCTACGTCCACGAAGTGGCAGCCCAGCAAGATAAGCAGAATCGAACAGGGTCAAGCCACCCTGCAACGAGCGGAGCTGGAACAGCTGGTCGAACTGTTCTGGCCCGACGAGGAACAATGCGAACGACTGCGCAGGCTAGCGACCGAGGCGCGAAAGCGCGGCAAATTCGGAAAAGTTCCGGACTGGTCACGCCAGTACGTAGGGTTGGAAGCGGATGCCAGTGCGTTGACGATCTGGGACGGGGAACTCGTGCCAGGGCTCGCACAGACCGAGGAATACGCGAGGGCGATAGTTTCGACCTCCGTGGTGGTACCGCCGGCCGAGGTCGAACAGACAGTCAAGGCGCGACTGGCAAGACAGCGCATCCTGAGCAGGGAGACACCGCCCGAGCTTGGAATAGTGCTGGGAGAAGCGGCACTCTGTCGGACGGTTGGTAGTCCGGCTGTACTGCGCCGTCAGCTACAACACCTGCGTCAGCTGGCTACGCAACCGAACATCACGCTTCAGATCCTGCCCTTCAGTTCCGGCGAACACGCCGCTATGGGCGCTTCGTTCACCGTGTTACGGCTGGACCTGGAAGACCTCACCTTCAGCTATGCCTACCTGGAGAGTTTGACCCGAGCAGATACTTTGGACGGTCAACAGCACATCGAGACCTATCAGCTCGTCATCGAACAACTGCGTATCGCGGCCCTCGGACAACGTGAGACACTGAACTTACTCGATCGTGTGATCGCCGAGCTAGCGGAGGCCCGAGAGTGAGCAACGAACCAGCATCCGTCGACTGGCGGAAAAGCACTCGCAGTAGTGGGGGCGCGAACAACTGCGTCGAGGTCGGTTTCGCCACATCAGCCGTGCTGATCCGCGACACCAAAGACCGCGACAGCGGCACACTCGCGGTATCGCCTGATGTTTGGCACAGCTTCCTCTCCACCCTGAAACACACCTGATATCAAAACACGGTGACGTTCCCCTATCGTCGCCTAACGTTGCCCACACCGAGCAAGATCAGTAAAATTAGCTGGTTACAGGCACGAGTCGATGATGGGGAACAACGTCACCATGAGCGACAAGCAAGCATCCGTCAACTGGCGGAAAAGCACTCGTAGCACTGGCGGAGGCAACTGCGTCGAGGTCGGCTTCGCGACCTCGACCGTGCTGGTCCGCGACACCAAAGCCCGCGAAGGCGGCTTGCTCTCCCTCTCTCCCGCTGCCTGGCAGAGTTTCGTCGGCACCCTCAAACACAGCACTCCGACATCCGGATGAACTTTCTCTAATAACCGAGCATCACCCTGCGGAGCGTTCGGCCGGAGAATTTCCTGTAAATGACGCTTACCGGGCAGTTCACCGTGCTTGATTTCGAGCAGGTTCGCTCGATCGTCTACAGCGAATTGCACGACGGTGCGGTGTACATACAGGATGAAGAGCAGGTTGACTCGTATACGATGGCTGCGGAGAGTCTTCAACGGGTCGCACTCGGCCCGGAACAGTCGAGAGACCTGATCGAAGACATGCTGAAAGCTTAGCCCCAGGAGTACCCATGTTATTCCGCGATAAGAATTCGGTCATCTGGCACACGAGTAGCTACAGCGGCAACAACGGCACCTGTGTGGAGGTCGGTTTCGCGACATCGGCCGTGCTGGTGCGCGACACCAAGGACCGCGAAGGCGGCTTACTCGCCCTCTCCCCCGCTACCTGGCAGAGCTTCGTCGGCACCCTCAAACACAGCACTCCGACATCCGGGTGAACCACCGGCGTGACGTATACCCCGTCAGCGCGAAGCCGTTGACCCTCATCGAGCAAGATCAGTAACCTCGAAATTTCGTAGGGCACACGCCGACGATGGGGGAATCAACGCGTCACCATGAGCGACGACCAGAACCTGACCGACAACCTGTCGGCCACCAACGACGCCATGCAGGGCATCATCACTGCCGCCAATAACGGCCAGTTCGTCATCACGCCCGACGCGGGCGACGAACTCATACAGATCTTCCAGGAAATCGAGGACTGGACAATCGATGCCAAGTTTGACATCGAAACTTTGAAGCAGGACACCCCCTTGGGAAACAGCCCTGCCGGAAAAGAAATATCGAATTTCAACAAAAGAGTAGCAGCAGGCGATGAAGATTCCTACGAAGAACTAATCAACAAAATCAAAGAAAATTCGCCGAAAGTTGTAGAGGCAATAAAAAACGGAATAAGACTCTACCAGAGCGCCGACGAATCAAACTCTTCTGAAATCGAAGGCATCGAATGATACTTATCCAAGACAGGAAATTCGAAACTTTACTGGGAATCCTCTGCCTAGTTTTCGTAGCATCCGGATGTTCGCAATCACCTGCTCAGGACTCACCCAACAGCGCCACGGAAAGTACCGAAAAAACACTACTGTCGAACTTGTCTCCCTGCGAAGCACTTACCCAGAAACAAGAGAGCAAGATTGAGGCTTCTGGACCAGGCTCACCCGAGGAGGTAGTTGACGTCAAAGCATGCAGATGGGGTCTCACCTCGGGTAATATAAATATTTCATTTTATCCAGAAAAAACAATAAACGACCTAGACTTCTCTGAAGGCCAAGTAAGCGGCTTCAAAGTCGGAAACAAACAGGGGAAACTAGTCAAGGGGAACACTGAGGACCTCTGCACAGTAGCAATACCGGTCAATAATAATTCAGAGTCAATCTCAGTAGATGCCCAGGGAAAAGGGAACACCACCTCGTGCGACCTCGCCAAGAAGATCGCACCGATGGTAGAGCAGAACATTTCGGACAGCTGAGAACCAGGGGGATTTCGTGTCCGAGGGGGACCAGGGCTACCGCAGCCACGAATACATCGCCGACCGGGAACGCGAGGCGTACAACCGCGCCCGGGGTGACTTCGAGCACCAGGCCGGCGGGCACGTGCCGGTCGGCAACGGCGACATGAGCACGCAGCGGGCCAAGGAAGTCGCCGCGAACGCCGCTGAGCACTACGGCACCCAACAGGCCAAGGCCATGTCGGGCGACCAGTCGCTGCGCGGTCGCCCCACCTCACTGGGGTGCACCGCATACGAGTCCTATCCGCACGCGGAACTCGAGAAGTTCGTGCGGGAAGAATTCGAGCCGACGAAGGTGCACGACGTAGGCCGTATCTACCACAGCCACGGTGCCAAACTCATCGACTTCTCCGACCGCATCAAGCAGGCCGCCGCGAAGACGGAGCAGAACTGGCAGGGCCGCGCGGGTGACGCCATGCGCGCGCAGATGAACACCGTCTCCGCGCACATGGGACATTCCGGCGAGGCCGCGCAGCTGACGGCGAACCAGATCGGGTTGCAGGCCGAGGCCGGTGAGCAGGCCCGCAACTCGATGCCGGAGGACCCGCAGTTCAGCCTGATGCATGAGCTGTCCGCAGTCGCCTCGGACCCGAACCCGGCCACGATCGTGCAGCGCGCGGCTGAGATCCGCCAGCGCGCCGATGAGGCCAAGCAGGCCCACCAGGAAGCCGCCCGCGTGGTGTCCACGATGGAGAACGACTTCGGCGGTGCCGCCGAGAACACCCCGCGCTTCGCCCCTCCCCCGCAGTCCACCGACGAGAACGCGGGTGACTCCGGCACCGGCTACAACGGCACCGGATCCGGCGGCAGCGGTTTCGCGACCGTCGGCGGCACCACCCCGTCGAGCACCTACGCGGCCTCCGCCCCGAGCGGCACCACGGCACCGCCCTCCTCGGGCGTGTCGAACGCGCCGGGCGGCTACTACGGCCAGAACCAGCAGCCCTCCACCACCGCGCCCGCCTGGAACTCCGGCGGCAACGCGGGCAACTCCGGCCTGCCACCGGGAGCGGTGCGCGGCCCGGACGGCACGAACTACCGGCAGGACCCCAGGACCGGCCAGTGGCAACGGCAGAACTCCGCCAACGGCAGGTGGGCACCCGTCCCACCCGGCCAGCAGGTGCCGGGCGGCGGCCGTGCGGGCGGCATGACCGGCGGACGAGCCGGTGGCTACGGCGCGGGCGGCTCCGGATCGGGTGGTTCGGGACTGGGCTCCGGCGGACGCGCGGGGGTCGGTAGTGCTCCGACCGGCGGCCCCACCAGCGGCACGGCCGCGAACTCCTCGGGGCGCGGCGGCGGCCGGATGCCGATGGGCGGTGCCGGAGCGGGCGCGGGCCGCGGCCAGGGCGAGGACAAGGAGGAGCACGAGCGCAAGTACGTGCTCGAAACCGACGAGATCGGCGACGATCTCGGGCTGCCCCGGGTGGCTCCCCCGGTCATCGGCGCCACGCCGGAAGAGGAGGGCGGCCGTAACTGATGCCGAGATCGTTCACGCTCTCGACACGTGCGGCCGACATCCTCTGCGAGGACCTCGGCGTCGACCTCCGGAGCTTCCCGTTCGAGCTGGATTACCACGGCGGCACCACCGACGAGCGCTCCCGCGTCCGCGCGGAGGTGTGGCGGGAGCTCGCCAACCGTGGGCTGGCCGATGATCGGGAGCCGGACCAGGACGTGGAAGCGGCCCTGCGGCTGCTGCACTCCCCGAAGGTGGACATCGCGGTCACCTGGCTGGAGACCGCGACCGAGGAGGTGTTCCGCGCCCGCACCGCCGTTTCCGGCAGGCTCGGTGTACAGGCGGTGCAGGGCACCGACGGGCTCCGGGTCCGGTTCGTCGACACCCGGAGCCTGGTTCGCGGCTGCACCGACCTGCTGCCCGAGGTGGCGGCGGGAAAGCTGGAGACGGCCACCGTCAACACCGCCGCCGGGTCCGACGGCGGCCCGGAAACCGGCGGGGACTCGTGGCTGACCGGTGCGGAGCACAAACCGCCCGCACGGAGCAGCGATCGGCAACTGCGGGCGGCGCAGCGGATCCTGACACTGCCCACCGAGCGGATCGGCTACTTCTTCGTCAGCGGCAGCCCGAACAACGGCGAGACGCTCCGGCTACCGGCGATCGGCTGGCGCGACACCGAGGACGGCCGCTACAGCATCACGTCCCGGCGCAACAACGACGGTGCCGACTGGAACACCTTCGCCCCCGCCGACAAGCAGCGACTCGCCGGCTACCTCACCGAACAGCTCAACGCGCTGGCAAGTGGATGACGGCGCACCGGTGTCTGGGCGCTCGACGCCCCGCGTTCCCGCGAGTTCCGCCGAACCGGGTGGTGGCGGTGTGCTCGGCACTCTCCCAACTGCCGGACGTGGTCACTCCTCGGTAACTCCGAAGACGATGTCGTTCTCGGTGAGGATCAGGCCGGGAGCGGCGTGGAGCTCCAGCTTGAGTGGTCCCCGCGCGGGTCGCCGAGGGGCCTGCCACTCCATGAGGACGTGTGCCGGGTGCGGGGGCGCGAAGTCGTGGACGACCATCGCCTCCCACTCGGCGGGCCGTTGCGGGCCGCTCCACCTGCCGGGCGTTGCTGGAAACCGAGAAACTGGGCAAACGCTTCGGCAACCGCTGGGCGGTCCGCGACATAGAACAACCCTTCCGCGGATTAAACAGCTGGTGATGCCACGACACCCGAATCCGGTGCGGCGGCCCGATTGACGATGATGCTGGCCATGCTGCCAGGGCTGCGCTGGGTCGAACTGGCCGATCCGTTCCTGGTACTCACGGCATACCCTGTGCTCTACGCCCAGAGCGGCACCGTGCTAGCGGTGAAACTCGCAGCGAACCTGCTGGTGTGGGGTGGGTTGTGCGGGTGGCTGCTGCGCCGCCCGCGCCACAACGCCGCGCTGCTGGCCGTACCGAGCTGAGTGGTGTTCGCCCCTCCCCCACGTAACGGCGGGAGCGGCGACCACACACGGGAAAGGAGACCGCACGCGCGTGTCCGCGACCCAGTGGCTGGAACGCCACCAGATCCCGATCTACCTCGGCGGGCTGGCCGCCGGTGCCGTCGTGGGCCTGGCGCTGCCCGCGAGCGCGCCCGGCTGGGAGCACGCGATCTACCCGGTGCTGGGGACACTGCTGTACGCGACGTTTCTGCAGGTTCCCTTCACCCGGCTGACCCGTGCGTTCCGCGACGGACGGTTCCTGACGGCGACGCTGCTGCTGAACTTCGCGGTGGTGCCGCTGATCATGGCCGCGCTGACCGCCGTGGTGACCTTGCCGCGGGCGGTGCTGCTCGGGGTGCTGCTGGTGCTGCTGACCCCGTGCATCGACTACGTGATCGTGTTCACCGGGCTGGCGGGCGGGGACAGTCACCGCCTGCTGGCCGCCTCACCGCTGTTGATGTTGGCCCAGATGGTGGCGCTGCCGCCGCTGCTGTGGCTGTTCCTCGGCCCGGAGCTGGCCGACATCGTCGCGGTGGGGCCGTTCCTGGAAGCCTTCGGAATCCTGATCGTCGCTCCGCTGGGGCTGGCCTGGGCCACCGAGGCGCTGGCCGCCCGGCACCGCACCGGCGAGGTGCTCTCCTCGGCCGTCGGCGCGGCGATGGTGCCGCTCATGGCGGCGACGTTGCTGGTGGTCGTTGCGAGCCAGGTCCCCGCGATCAGCCACCGGCTCGGCCGGGTCGTGGCCGTGGTTCCGCTGTACGTCGCCTTCCTGGTCATCATGGCCGGAGTCGGTTACGGGCTGGCGCGAGGATTCCGGCTCGACGCGGGTCGCTCCCGCGCGCTGATCTTCAGCGGTGCTACCCGCAACTCCCTGGTAGTGCTGCCGCTGGCGCTGGCCCTGCCTGCCGGTTACGCGATCACCCCGGTGGTCGTGGTCACCCAGACCCTGGTGGAACTGCTCGGCATGGTCGGCTACGTCCACACCATCCCTCGCCTGGTCCGGTCGCGACCGCAGAGCTGAGGGGCACGGCTCGGCCGCCGATCGGCCGAATCGTGGTTGCATCCTGTACCTGGGTACGGGCTTACCGTCGACGGCACGAGGTTGTCGCAGCGCGTACGACGTGGTTGAGAGGTACTCACGATGGCGGTGGATTCGGACGGACCGGCCCGTACCGGTGGGACGGGAGTCGTCCCGGGCCGGTTGGTGTCCGGGGCGGGCTGGGGTGCGGTCGCGACGGTGCTCATGAGCGTGGTGATGCTCTTCGGCATGCTCACAGGCGTGGCACCGTTGCCGAGCCCCGTCCCGGTAGCACTGGTGGCCCGGACCGTGGGGGCACTGCCGCAGCCGGTGCTGGTGGGACTGGCGGTGCTGGCCCATCTGGCTTACGGGGCCGTGGCCGCGGCGGTATTGGTCGGGTTGGTTCGCCGGGTTTCGGTATGGATCGGGCTCGGCTACGGCGTGCTGCTGTGGGGGTTGCTGGGTCTGGTGTGGCTGCCATACCTGTCCTGGGGTCTGTTCGGGATCGCCGTGACACCGCGCATCGCGGCGGCGACGTTGCTCCCACACCTGGTCTACGGCCTCACGCTGGGGCTCGTGCTCGACCGGCATCACGCGCCACGGCGGCGTACCACTGGAATCGGAGGGGAAGCGCGATGAGGAACGACGAGAGCGTCGGGTGCGCCTGCTGCGGCCCGAACGTCGGAGACAACACGCCTCCGGCCCGCACGGACGGCGTGGCGCTGGAGACCCGTCACGACGGAACGGAGACCGACAGCGCCGAGGGCAGTGACTCGCTGCTCGGGTGGGTCCCGCCATCGTGTGAGTTGCCGCCGTCACGGCAACCGGAACGAGCGGCCGAGTTCGATGCGCTGTTCACCGCCGCGCTGCGGAGCTTCCACAGGCCGGAACCGACCCGACTGCGACTGGTGTTGGATCCGGCCTGGCGAGACACGGCGCGGGACCTGGCGGAACGGGAAAGCCGGTGCTGCTCGTTGTTCACCTTCGTCCTCCAGCAGCGCGAAGAGGAGCTGCGGCTCGACATCACGGTTCCCGCGGACCAGCGACCGGTCCTGGAGGCGCTGGCCCGGCACGCGGCAGCGGCCTCACCGGAAGGAGCCCCATGAGCACCACGAGACTGCGCAGTGGTCAGGTCGCCGAAGCCGCCGGGGTGAATCCGCAGACCCTGCGCTACTACGAGCGGCGCGGGCTGCTGGCCCAACCCGAACGCAGCCTGGGCGGCCATCGCCTGTATCCACCGGCGGCGGTAACCACGCTGCGGGTCATCAAGGCCGCACAACGGTTGGGCTTCACTCTCGACGAGGTAGCCGACCTGCTCGAAGCGGGACGATCGCGCCGGGCCGACCGCTCCGACCCGGGATTGCGGGAACGTGCCCGGGCAAAGCTCGCCGAGGTCGAGGCCCGCATCGCCGACCTGCGAACCATCCGCGCCACGCTGCTCGAAGCGGTCGAGGCAGGCTGTGACGATCTGACCTCCTGCGCCACCAGCACGGACTGCCCGCTGCCGTTCGCCGACATCGCCGAAGAGGACCACCATGACCGACCCTGCTGCTGACCCCACTCGTCGGAGCCGGACATCGGTCGGTTTGGCCGGGCTGGCCGGAGCGGCCTGCCTGGCCTGCTGCCTCCTGCCCGCACTCATCACCGCCGGCCTGCTCGGTGGTGCCCTCGCGGCCGGTCTGGTGGCCTGGCTGCCCGCGGTCGCGGCGGTACTGGCACTCTCGGCGGTCGTGACGTGGAAAGCACACCGGTCCCGCGCGCACCGGTGTGGCTGCGCCGGGACTCGCGACTCGGCAGCGGGTTGCGCCGCCCACGCCACAACGCCGCGCCGCAGCTCGCACCGAGCCGAGTGACCACGGCCGGGAGGCCGCACCGCGCGGCCCGGAACGGATCGCCGGGCCGCGAATCCGGCTCGGTTTACCCGCGCGGCGGCCGGTCACGATCCGCTCGACTCCGGGATCGTCCGGGGACTCGGACCCGCCGGAGGCGAAAGGTCTCGTCGGGAACGACGGGTGTCCTCGTGGTAAACAGTGGAGAAACCTTGGCGGTACCGAGCGTGAACAGCTCTCGCCGAAGCGGGTGTTCGTCGCGCACGTGCCGGATTCCCCACCGCAGGACGACCACCCGAACCGAGTCGGGATCTCCGCCTCCCGCAGTGGAGCGCTCGCCGCTCCCCGAGGGAGTCCGATGATCTCGTGAGACACGACCCCTGACGAGGACCGCATGCACGAAACGGGCCCGACGGACGAGCTGACCACGTTGCCGACCAACCGGGCGGTCTCGGGCATCGAGGACGTCCCGGACGTCAGCGCCAACTGGTACCTCCACATCATAGAGTTCGCGAACTCGACGCCGGATTTCGTGCACCTGCTGGCGATCCTGTTCACCGACGGCTCGCTGTTCGTCATGGCCGCCGTCCTCGCCTGGGGCATGTGGCGGGCACGAGGGCTGCCCGCGCGCGCGATGGCGTTCGTGCTGCTGGCGCCGTTCGGCATGATCGCGGCCTACCTCACCAACGACACCATCAAGGGCTTCTTCGAGGTCGGACGACCGTGCCGGTTGTTGTCCGACATCAACACGATAGCGGTGTGCGATCCGCCCGGTGACTGGTCCTTCCCCAGCAACCACTCCGCCGTCGCGGGTGCCACGGCCGTCGCGATCGTGTTCGCGTGGCGCAGGCTCGGTGTTCCGGCACTGCTGGTCGGGATCTCGACCGCGGCCTCCCGAGTGTTCGTGGGAGCGCACTTTCCGCACGACGTGGTGGTGGGCTTCCTGGTCGGCGCGAGCGTGGTGCTGCTCGTGATGCTGCTCGGTGTCCACCCGGCCACCCGGGCGGTCGAGAAACTGCGGGAGACCCCGGGGATGGGGAAGCTGCTGGCCAAGGGGGATCGGAGCGAGCACCGGACGGTGGATTCGTCACCGGAGCCCCTGACGCAGCCCATCGAGACGCAGCCGGTCGACCCGCCGACACAACCCGTCGAGCTGCCGACGCAGCCCATCGCCTTCCAGCGAACCGCCGAATCGCGAACCGCCGGGCAACGCCCCACCGAGCGGCGGCAGGAGAGCTACTCGAACAGCACGCGCTGATTCAGCGGCGACGCACTGCCACGGACGCGGGCGGAGTGGCTCCCGCGGGCGACGCGGCATCGCGGCGCTGTACGGGAGAGCCCGCTCGAAAAGGCCGTGAGCTCGACGGAATCGAGTGCCGATCACGCCTCGGTCTCGTACGCTCGGGTTCGACGCGGCCAGACGCCGCGCCCCAGTGACCATCGCTCCCAGGTGCAAAGAATCACCGCGGCCAACACCGCGGTACCCGCCATGGCCGCGAAGCGGCCGATCTCCACCGTGACGCCCTCCGGTGGGAACAGCAGTTCCGGCACCAGCTGGCCCAGCAGAAGCAGCACGCCGAACCAAACGTACTTCATGGCACTCTCCGATAACGCCGCTAGGAAAACACCTCAGACATGAAAATTCCGCTGTTGTACTCGGTCGGACGGTTGTGGCGGCCGACAGCGGTCGGCCAGCTGCGAACTGCACGAGAACCAGACACCCCAGGGAACCACGAACCCAGTACGCGCGACCAGCGATCCTAACGGCACGGCACTCGGAAACAGCACCCCCGTCACCCGTGACGACCAGCGAGGTCGTCCGGGAGCCACACAACGTTGTCCACCTCTGCGCCGCTCCGTCACTCACCCTTCATTCGAAAGGCGACTCCAGCGAACTGCCGGAGGTCGGAACTGGCGCGGCGGCGCGAGGGTCGCTCGACGGCTCAGCGGACGGGCTGTTGGTGTCACGGGTGCCGCGCGGCTGATGCGTGGGATCCCCGGCCGCCGTCGCGGATCAGGTGGTATTCGGAGCCGGTTTCACCTCGAGCCACCGAGCTCGGCTCAGTGGCCGCTCCCGCTTCAGCTCGAACGTGGGAGGCAGCCGCCCGCTGATCCAGCGTCCACAAGCCGCGCGAAAAAGTTGGAGCAACACAACCATTTTGCCGCCGAACCGTCCGCGACTAGTTGTAATAACCACTCAAATCTTCCCGGCAAAGAGGACCACACCCCTTCAACCACCATTCGGGGGTGATCAACAACACCCGGACCATATTTCCGTTTCGGACCCGAGCCAGCCGAACAACACCTATGATCAAATCGTCATCACTGAACGAGGTACTCACACACCATTCACTCAAAGAATCGTTTTGGCGACAACCTTTTCCCGCACTTCATCCCGAAGGGAGACATGCCGAAGCACCAGGACCCTACTCCCGCGCAGAAACGAAGGAACCGCACAGGAAATTTCTCACCGGTGAACCACCGAAACCCCTGGGGCAGGATCAACAACACGAGGATCCATGCAAAAACAAATTTTCGGGATTATTTCTGCCGCAGCGCAGTACGCCACACACCGGAACAGCATCAGATTCGTCCGATTCCGGGTGCCGCGACAATAAATCTCACACCCCCACGAAAGGAACACCATGAATCATGATTCGAATTTTTTCGCCGCGGACCCGCCTACCTCGAAGTACGACTCCACCCCTGGTCGCCGACTTTCCTCACTGGCAGCGACGCTGCGGGGCGCAGCGAGTATATCGATGGCCGAGCCAGAAGTTCGAGGACTAACCCAGCTGGTCGGTACAGGCGATACCTGCTTTGACATCGGAGCAGCTTACGGGATGTACAGCTTCCCCCTCGCACAGCTCGTCGGAACTCGCGGGGCGGTACACTCATTTGAACCACAGCCAAAACCATATTCGGTACTCGCAGCGGGTAGATTCATCACGAAAAGCACGCAAATCCACGTCTCTCGCGATGCCTTCAGCTGCCGCCCGAGAACCGAAAAAATGACCGTCCCGACCCGATTCGGCCTCCCCATCCACGGACACGCCCACATTCAAAACGATTCTCCCGTTCCCGCGGATCGACATCGGGGAAAACGAAGGGAAATCACAGTAGATTCGCGCACCGTCGATCAAGTAACCCACGATCGGGGTATCAACCGAATCGACTTCATGAAGATCGACGCAGAAGGAAGAGAACCGGCCATCCTCGCTGGCGCGAAAGAAGTTTTGACTCGATTCCGCCCCACACTGTTGCTCGAAATCGAGTCGCGACACCTAAATCGATACGACAGCACACCGGAAGAACTGACCGACTGGCTCGACGAGCTTGGGTACGCGATGTACTCCTGGAACAACTACCAATGGCGCAGGACCCCTCGAGTGACCCGTCGAAACAGAAATTACCTATTTAGCCACATCGAACGGTAGTGCGGCTCCGACATCCACGGAAAACCAATAACCAGTACCGCGATCGGCGATCAGAGCCTCGGGCTTGTGGAGTGGACACCTCGGGCCTACCCGCGGCGAGAGCCGTGCGAGGGGTTCCGCCGAGTGACCACCCGCACATCCCGCTCCGAGAGCCCCGTTCCTGGAAAGCGAGTCGTCGGAGTGGGGTCCTAACCTGGCGGGGTGCCCGAATCCGGAGAAGCTCGTGCCAAACCCGGCTGGATCCGCCGTCTGAGCGCCGCGTGCTGGCGGCATCCCGCCGCCGTGCTGCTGTCCATGGGGGCCGCCGTCACGGCGGTCGGGATGGAGGCGGCCGTCCCGGTGTTCACCAAGGTGGCGGTGGACGACGCTATGGCGGGCAGCACCGAGGGGCTCGGCTGGATCGTCGCGGCGATGCTCGGGCTGGGCCTGTTCCGGTTCGGCGCCGCCTTCGTGCGCCGTTACACCGCGGGCAAGCTCGCCGTGAACGTGCAGCACGACCTGCGCCGCGCCGTGTTCGGCTCGGTGCAGCGCCTCGACGGCGGCAAGCAGGACTCGCTACGCACCGGCCAGGTGGTCTCGCGCTCGATCAGCGACCTGCAGCTGGTCAACGGGCTGCTGTCCATGCTGCCGATGGCGGCGGGCACGCTGATGCTGGCGGTGTTCTCGCTGGCGGCGATGGTGTGGCTGTCCCCGCTGCTGACCGTGATCGCGCTGGTAGTGGGACCGCTGATCGGGGTGGTCACCGCCCGCAGCCGCAAGAAGCTGTTCCCGGCGACCTGGAGCGCGCAGCAGCGCGCCGCCGACGTGGCCGAGCAGGTCGAGGAGACGATCAGCGGTGTCCGCGTGGTCAAGGGCTTCGGGCAGGAGTCCCGGGAGGTCAGCGGCATGATCGGCCGCGCCCGCGGGCTGTTCGCCGAACGGATGCGGGCGGCACGGGTCACGGCCCCGCCGACCGCGCACCTCACGGCGCTGCCGCTGGCGGGCCAGGTCTGCGTGCTGGGGCTGGGCGGTTGGCTCGCGTTGCGGGGCCAGGTCAGCGTGGGCACGTTCATCGCCTTCGCGAGCTATCTGACCATGCTCGCCGCACCGGCGCGAATGCTGTCCAACGTGCTGATCCAGGCCCAGCACGCCCGAGCGGGGCTGGAACGACTCCACGACGTGATCGACTCGCAGCCGGAGGTCACCGACGCGCCGGACGCGGTGAGCCTGCCCGAGGGGCCGCTGCGGGTGGAGCTGGACGACGTGCGGTTCGGCTACGGCGGCGAACAGCCGGTGCTGCGGGGCACCTCCCTGGAGGTGCGTTCCGGCGAGACGCTGGCACTGGTGGGTTCGGCGGGCTCGGGCAAGTCCACGATCTCGCTGCTGTTACCCCGGTTCTACGACGTGCACTCCGGCAGCGTCCGGATCGGCCCCGACGGTGGCGACGAGGGGGCCGACGGGGACGGTGCCCTGGACATCCGGGGTGTGCGGCTGGACTCGCTGCGTTCGGCCGTGGGGGTGGTGTTCGAGGAGGCGTTCCTGTTCTCCGACACCGTGCGCGGCAACATCTCCTACGGGCATCCGAACGCCTCCGAGGAGGAGATCATCGCCGCCGCCCGCGCGGCCGAGGCCCACGAGTTCATCACCGAGCTCTCGCAGGGCTACGACACGCTGGTGGGCGAACGCGGCCTGACCCTGTCGGGCGGCCAGCGGCAGCGGATCGCGCTGGCCCGCGCGCTGCTGACCGATCCCAGGATCCTGGTGCTGGACGACGCGACCTCGGCGGTGGACCCGAGCACCGAGGCCGCGATCCACGCCACGCTGAGTTCGGTGACCGCGGAGCGAACCACGCTGCTGGTGGCGCACCGCCGGTCCACGCTCGCCCTCGCGGACCGGGTCGCGCTGCTGGACGAGGGCGAGGTCGTCGACATCGGCACGCAGCGGGAGCTGGAGCGGCGCTCCGAGCTGTTCCGCGAACTGCTGCCGGACACCTCCGGGGTGTCCGAGCACCCCAGGTACCCGGTGTGCGAACCCGGCGAGGAACCCACCCCGGAGCTGTGGCCGGGAGAGGAGCGCGGACAGCGGCACGGCTACTGGAGCGGGACCGCGACGAGCACCGAGAGCTCGTTCGCGGCCGTGGGGGCGGCGAGCCGGAGCGCGGGCGCGGCGAAACCGGCTGCCGGAGCCCCGAGCACGGCGGGTGCGGGGCGCCCGCGAAGTTCGACCGTGGCCGCCACCCCACCGAGCGATGAGCTGACCACCGCGATCGATCGGCTACCGCCCGCCGAGGACGAACCCGAGCTCAACGGCACCGATCCCACCGCACCGGATCCGGGCTTCCGACTGGCGAAGCTGTTCCACCCGATCCGGTGGGGCGTGGCGCTGACGGTGCTGCTGGTCGCGGCCACCGCGGCCGTGTCGGTGAGCATGCCGTCGCTGATCCGCTGGGGTGTGGACGGCGGAGTGGGAGCCGGCGATCCCGACGCGCTGTTCACCGCCACGGCGGTGGGCGCGGGCCTGGTGCTGATCGGCTGGGTGACCATGCGCTGGCAGACGGTGATCGCCGCGCGCACGGGCGAGACACTGCTGTACCTGCTGCGGTTGCGCAGCTTCGCCCAGCTGCAGCGGCTGGGGCTGGACTACTACGAGCGCGAACGCGCGGGCCGGATCATGACCCGGATGACCACCGATGTGGACGCGCTGTCCTCGTTCCTGCAGACGGGGTTGGCCACGGCGGTGGTCAGCGTGTCCACCATCATCGGCGTGGCGGTGGCACTGCTGATCACCGACCTCTCGCTGGCGCTGGTGGCGCTGTCGGTGACGCCGCTGCTGGTGGTGGCGACGATGATCTTCCGCAGGGTCTCGTCGAGCGCCTACGCCGAGGCCCGGGAACGGGTCAGCACCGTCAACGCCGAGATGCAGGAGAACGTCTCCGGGTTGCGCGTGTCGCAGGCCAACCGCAGGGAGCGGCTGGCGGCCGAGAAGTTCGCGGCGCGCAGCGACGCCTACCGGCGTTCCCGGCTGCGGGCGCAGCGCTACATCGCTACCTACTTCCCGTTCGTGTCGCTGCTGTCCGAAGTGGCGCAGGCGGTGGTGCTCGGCGTCGGCGCGCTGCGGGTGGCCCAGGGGGAGCTGACCGCGGGCGTGTTGGCGGCGTTCCTGCTGTACCTGGGGCTGTTCTTCAGCCCGGTGCAGCAACTCTCCGGCGTGTTCGACGCCTACCAGCAGGCCAGGGTCGGGCTGCGCCGGATCGGGGAGCTGCTGCGTACCCGCACCTCGGTGCCGGAGACCGACCGCCCGGCCACGGTGCCGAGCGAACTCGACGGGGAGGTGGAGCTGCGCTCGGTGTCGTTCAGCTATCCGGCCACCGACGATCCCGCGCTGTCCGAGGTGTCGCTGCGCGTCACCCCGGGTGAGACGGTCGCCCTGGTGGGCGCCACGGGCGCGGGCAAGTCGACCCTGGTCAAACTGCTGGCGCGGTTCTACGACGTCTCGGGCGGCTGCGTGCTGGTGGACGGGGTGGACGTACGCGACTACCCGCTGGCCGAGTACCACTCCCACCTGGCCGTGGTGCCGCAGGAGGGGCACCTGTTCGCGGGTGACGTGGCGGACAACATCGCCTACGGCAGCCCGGGCGCCGGTCCGGCCGAGATCGAGCGGGCCGCACGCCGGGTGGGTGCGCTGCCGGGTATCGCGGCGCTGCCGGACGGTTTCCGGCAGCAGACCGGCGAGGGTGGCAAGTCGCTCTCGGCCGGGCAGCGGCAGCTGGTGGCGCTGGCCCGCGCGGAGCTGGTGGACCCGGACATCCTGCTGCTGGACGAGGCAACGGCCGCGCTGGATCCGGCGACCGAGGCGATGGTGGCCGCGGCACACGCCGAGCTGGCCCGGAATCGGACGACGTTCGTGGTGGCGCACCGGCTGGCCACGGCCGCCCGTGCGGACCGGATCGTGGTGCTGGGCGGCGGCAGCATCGTCGAGCAGGGCGGGCACGGGGAGCTGCTGGCCGCGGGCGGGGTCTACGCGCGGCTCTGGGCCAACGGTGGTTCCGCCGACGACGCGGACGTGGTCGTGCCCGGCGCGGGCGACGAGCTCGGGGCCGGGCACGAGGAGCCCGACTCGGCTCCGGCCAACCGCTGAGCGGGGGCTCCACGCCGGAGGGAGTGTTCGCGGCCGCAGGGAGTATTCGCGGCCGCAGGGAGTATTCGCGGCCGCAGGGACTTCGCCAGGATGCGGCCGAGGTCCCCGGCTTCGACGTTCACCGGGTCGGTACCGGCCGCGCTCGCACCACATCCGCACGCCACTCGGAGCAGCCTCCGGCGACTCGGAGTAACGCCGAGTTGGCACCTGGCTGACAACGGTGTGGGCCACATTGCTCTGGGCTCGCACAATTTCCCGTGATGTGGTTCATTCGGCTCAGGATACGGGATTGTTCACTTTTGCGTGAAACCTCACATTCGGGTTCCGTTTCGACATCGCGGACCTTCGGGAAAGCAAGATCACAAAAACCAAAACCCCACATACTACCGGAAACCGTGGATCTCGTCCGCCGGAAAACGCGCCGGAAAAGCAGCCGCGGCAACAACCTGATCGATTCGGAACGGCCGGAACTCGACCGGAGTGCACGGGACAGACCCAACCGAACACCCAGGAAGCGTTAGCCTGGGTTGCGAGCGTTGAAAAACCACGAGCAGATGGATCGAGGCGAACGCCAGCCGTGTCCAGCAGCAGCCCTGCGTCACAGTTCGGCCCCAACGAGTGGTTGATCGAGGAAATGTATGAGCAGTACCTCAACGACCCCTCATCGGTAGACTCCGCCTGGCACGAGTTCTTCGCGGACTACCGTCCCGCGGGGCACTCGGCAACCGAGTCCGCCGCTGCGGCGACAGGCGCAACAACAGGCCAGAAGACCGCGACCGCCACCAAGTCCGGTGAGCAAAATGGTCAGGTGCACGACGACGGTGCCCGTACGACCACGACGACTCCACCGGCGAGCGACGCGCAGCAGACCGCTACCCGGCAGGGTGCGAACGGAGCCCAGCAGCGCACCACCTCCGGGCAGGCGGGAACGCAGCAGGACGGAGGCAGCCGTTCGGCCACTTCACAACCGTCCGGGGCGCAGCAGACCGCCAAGCCCTCCCCGCAGGAGGCAGCCAAGGCCGCTCCCGTCAAGGAGGAGTCCGGCGGCGAGGAGACCAAGACGCTGCGCGGGCCGGCCGCGGCGATCGCCAAGAACATGGAGCAGTCGCTGACCGTGCCGACCGCCACCAGCGTCCGCGCGGTCCCGGCCAAACTGCTGTTCGACAACCGCATCGTGATCAACAATCACCTGAAGCGGAACAAGGGCGGCAAGATCTCGTTCACCCACCTGATCGGGTACGCCCTCGTTCGGGCGCTGCGGGACTTCCCCGGCATGAACCGCCACTACGGCGAGGACGCCAAGGGCAAGCCCGCCGTGGTGACGCCGGAGCACGTCAACCTCGGGCTGGCCATCGACCTGCCCGGCAAGGACGGCTCCCGCAATCTGGTGGTTGCCTCCATCAAGGCCTGCGAGAACATGAACTTCTACCAGTTCTGGCAGGCGTACGAGGACATCATCCGCAAGGCGCGCAACAACGCGCTCACCGCCGAGGACTTCGCCGGCACCACGATCTCGCTGACCAACCCCGGCCCCAGCGGGACGAACCACTCGGTGCCGCGGCTCACCCAGGGCCAGAGCGCCATCATCGGCGTCGGCGCCATGGAGTACCCGGCCGAGTTCCAGGGGGCCAGCGAGAAGGCCCTGACCGAGATGGGCGTCAGCAAGATCGTCACGCTGACCTCCACCTACGACCACCGGGTCATCCAGGGCGCGGAGTCCGGCGAGTTCCTGCGCAAGGTGCACCAGCTGCTGCTGGGCGAGGACAACTTCTTCGACGACATCTTCTCCTCGCTGCGCATCCCCTACGAGCCGGTCCGCTGGTCGACCGACATCCCGGAAGGCGCGGTCGACAAGACCGCCCGGGTGCTGGAGCTCATCGACGCCTACCGCACCCGCGGTCACCTCATGGCCGACATCGACCCGCTGAACTACCGGCAGCGGCGCCACGAGGACCTCGACGTCCTCTCGCACAGCCTCACGCTGTGGGACCTGGACCGGGAGTTCCCGGTCGGCGGCTTCGCGGGCCAGGAGCACATGTCGCTGCGCGACGTGCTCGGGGTGCTGCGGGACTCCTACTGCCGCACGGTCGGCGTGGAGTACATGCACATCCTCGAGCCGGACGAGCGCGAGTGGCTGCAGCACCGCGTCGAGAAGCCGCACGAGAAGCCGGTCCAGTCCGAGCAGAAGTACATCCTGTCCAAGCTCAACGCCGCCGAGGCGTTCGAGACCTTCCTGCAGACCAAGTACGTCGGCCAGAAGCGGTTCTCGTTGGAGGGTGCCGAGACGGTGGTCCCGCTGCTGGACGCGGTGCTGGACTCCTCGGCGACCTCCGAGCTGGACGAGGTCGTCATCGGCATGCCGCACCGCGGCAGGCTCAACGTGCTGGCCAACATCGTCGGCAAGCCGATCGCGCAGATCTTCCAGGAGTTCGAGGGCAACCTCGACCCGGGCCAGGCGCACGGCTCCGGCGACGTGAAGTACCACCTCGGTGCGGAGGGCAAGTACTTCCGCATGTTCGGCGACGGCGAGACCAAGGTCTCGCTGACCTCCAACCCCTCCCACCTGGAGGCGGTGGACCCGGTACTCGAGGGCATCGTCCGCGCCAAGCAGGACATCCTGGACAAGGGCCAGGAGGGCTTCACCGTGCTGCCGGTGCTGCTGCACGGCGACGCCGCGTTCGCCGGGCAGGGCGTGGTCGCCGAGACGCTGAACCTCTCGCAGCTGCGCGGCTACCGCACCGGCGGCACCGTGCACGTCATCATCAACAACCAGGTCGGCTACACCACCACCCCCGAGTCGGGACGGTCGAGCAAGTACTCCACCGACGTGGCCAAGATGACCGGCTCGCCGGTGTTCCACGTCAACGGCGACGACCCCGAGGCGTGCGTCTGGGTCGCCAAGCTGGCCGTGGAGTACCGCAACACCTTCGGCAAGGACGTGGTCATCGACATGGTGTGCTACCGCCGCCGCGGGCACAACGAGGGTGACGACCCGTCGATGACGCAGCCGGAGATGTACGACGCGATCGACAAGATGCGCAGCGTCCGCAAGACCTACACCGAGTCGCTGATCGGACGCGGCGACATCACCGTCGACGAGGCGGAGAAGGCGCTCAAGGACTACGCCAACCAGCTGGAGCACGTGTTCAACGAGGTGCGCGAGCTGGAGAACCACCCGCCCGAGCCGAGCCCCTCGGTGGAGTCGGAGCAGCAGATCCCGGCCAAGCTGGAAACCGGTATCTCCGAGGACGAGCTGCGCGGGATCGCCGACGCGCAGATCGACCTGCCGGAGGGCTTCACCCCGCACTCGCGCGTGAAGCCGGTGCTGGAACGGCGCGCCAAGATGGGCAAGGAAGGCGGCATCGACTGGGCGTTCGGCGAGCTGCTGGCGCTGGGGTCGCTGACCACCTCGGGCTACCCGGTGCGGTTGACCGGGCAGGACACCAGGCGCGGGACGTTCGGCCAGCGGCACGCGGTGGTCATCGACCGCAAGAGCGGTGCGGAGTACACCCCGCTGCAGCACCTCTCCCCCGAGCAGGCCAAGTTCCTGACCTACGACTCGGCGCTGTCCGAGTTCGCGGCGGTGGGCTTCGAGTACGGTTACTCGGTGGCGCACCAGGACGCCATGGTGCTGTGGGAGGCGCAGTTCGGTGACTTCTTCAACGGCGCCCAGTCGATCATCGACGAGTTCATCTCCTCCGGCGAGGCCAAGTGGGGCCAGCGCTCCGACGTGGTGATGCTGCTGCCGCACGGCCACGAGGGTCAGGGCCCGGACCACAGCTCGGCCCGCATCGAGCGGTGGTTGCAGCTGTGCGCCGAGGGGTCGATGACGGTGGCGATGCCCTCCACTCCCGCGAACTACTTCCACCTGCTGCGCAGGCACGCGATGGACGGCATCGACCGGCCGCTGGTGGTGTTCACGCCGAAGTCGATGCTGCGGCTCAAGGAGGCCACCAGCCCGATCGAGCACTTCACCAACGGCAAGTTCGCCTCGGTGATCGACGACCCGAGCGAGCCGGACCCGTCCGGGGTTCGCAAGCTCGTGCTGTGCACCGGCAAGCTGTACTACGAGCTGGCGGCCGAACAGGCCAAGCGGGAGGCGAAGGACACGGCCGTGGTCCGGCTGGAGCAGCTCTACCCGCTGCCGCACCGCAAGCTCGGCAGGCTGCTGGAGCGCTACCCCAACGTCGAGGAGATCCGCTGGACCCAGGAGGAGCCGCGCAACCAGGGTGCCTGGCCGTTCCTCGGGCTGGCACTGCCGCGCGAGTTCGGCCCCGAGTTCGCGAGCAAGCTCAAGGTCGTCGGGCGCCGTCCGATGGCCGCACCGGCCACCGGGTTGAAGAAGGTGCACGACGTGGAGCAGGCGGAGGTCATCACCAACGCCTTCGCCGACTGACCGGGCGTTCCCGGTCGGGTTTCTCGGCTGGTCGCTTGGCGGAACCTCTCGCACGGCTCTCGCCGCGGGGAGGCCCGACATCGGGTAGTTAGATTCCGGAACGGATTCGTTCGAGCGGGCCGTCGATTCGTACGCGGATCGGTGGCCCGTTCTCCGTTCGCGCGAACGAGCGGAGTCCGCAGCCACGGACCTGTGGAAGGAGCAGTGCTGTTCAGCGGACGAAGAGTCCCTTCTCGGTCGCGACAGCGGCCTGCCTGGTGTCGCGCGTGACCATCACGAGATCGTCGCCCGCGGCCAGCGGAGCGGCCTGTTCGAGAGCCGCCGCGAGATGTATCGCATCCAGCGTGCGGATCGCGTAGCCGATCACCAGTTCCCTGGCTCTGGGCAACAGTAGGGCCGAGTTCAGCCGCAGCGGGGTTATGGCTCCTTCCTCGCCGCAGTCCCGGTCGAAGCGGTCGATCAAGCGCGAGGAGATCTCGACACGGTTGCCGCGCTGTGTGGCGGAGACGGCGGAAGCGAATTCGACCCTGGTCAACTCGCTGGTGACCACGGGGAGCTCGCCTTCCAGCAGCAGTTCACGGAATTCGGCGTGCTCGGCCTCGTCGGCGAGGTAGGCACGTATGAGACTGCTGGTATCGGCGTACAGCAGGGTCACCACTTCCCCCGATCGGCTTCCAGCGCCTCGCCTGCGCTACGACCGAGCCCCCGGGTCGCCGCTTCCAGTTCGTCCAGGCTCAACACGTTCTCGGGCGGCTGAACTTCCGCCAGCAGGCCGGAAGCACGAGCCCGCTGGCGTACCGTCCGATGGCCGGCCGGCCCGTCCACGACTTGCGAGAGCGCCTCCGTGACCAGCTCGTTCATACTACGGTTCTCGCTGGCCGCTTTCGCTTTCAGCTGCCCGTGCAGCTCGTCGTCTATCCGCGTTATCAGCTGCCGCATGCAGTTATGATAGCAAAAAAGAAAGGTTTGATAGCACGGACTCCGAAGCGATATGCCGGGCACTCGTTCCGGTCGGCGGCCCGTTCTCGTTACCGGTACCGCACACCGGCAGGGCCGCTCACTCTCGCGGCGGGTGGGCCTTCCCCCTTCCGGCGGAATCCGCACGAACCCCGAGTGCCCCGTGGGGCCGAACCACCTCGGGTTGCCTACGCTGCCGGAGAACCCCGAAATCGGGAACGCGAAGCGGTTAGGAGAGACGACGTGTATTTCACCGATCGTGGTCTCGAGGAGCTGGAGGAACAGCGCGGCGACGAGCGGGTGAACCTGACCTGGCTCGCCGACCGGATGCGCGCCTTCGTCGACACGAACCCGGAGTTCGAGGACGCGGTGGACCGGCTGGCCACCTTCCTCGCCAGGGACGAGGGAGACGAAGCCGATTCGGAGGAGGAAGAGGTCAGCGAAGCCGTGGAGAGCTGATCCCGCCCCGCTCCAGAACCGCGCTGTGCAGCCTCGCTTATCAGCCTGTGCGGAAAGTCCTGCTGGACCGCCGCCAACCACGGGGAGACAATCCGGTTCGGCGATCCCGATGCGCTCACCGGCGCTTCGGCGGCAGACCGCGGCAAACCACGGGCCAACAGCCCCGCCGGATCGCCAGCGGAATTGGAGGAACCGTGCGAGCACTGGTGAAACCCACCGCCGGGCCGGGACTCGAAATGACCGAGGTCCCCGACCCGAAGCCGGGCGCGCGGGACGTGGTCCTCAGAGTGCTGCGCACCGGCATCTGCGGAACCGACCTGCACATCGACGGCTGGGACGACTGGGCCGCCGAGAACATCACCCCGCCGCTGGTCGCGGGCCACGAGTTCGTGGGCGAGGTCGTCGAGATCGGGGCCGGTGTGCGCCAGGTGGCGGTCGGTGACCTGGTCAGCGGTGAGGGGCACGTGGTGTGCGGCCGGTGCCGCAACTGCCTGGCGGGAAGGCGCCATCTGTGCCCCAACACCAAGGGGCTGGGCGTGCACTACGACGGTGCGTTCGCCGAGTACGCCGTGCTGCCCGAATCGAACTGCTGGGTGCACCACCAGCACATCGACCACGACGTCGCCGCGATCTTCGACCCGTTCGGCAACGCCGTGCACACGGCGCTGAGCTTTCCCGTGGTGGGCGAGGACGTGCTCATCACCGGCGCGGGCCCCATCGGGCTGATGGCCGCGAGCGTGGCCCGGCACGCGGGCGCCCGGCACATCGTGATCACCGACGCCAGCGAGTACCGGTTGGACCTGGCGCGGCGGATCGGCGTCGACCTCGCCATGAACATCGCCGAGCACGACCTCACCGAGGTGCAGGAACGGCTGGACATGACCGAGGGCTTCGACGTCGGCATGGAGATGTGCGGGCAGCCCGTCGCGCTGCGCGACATGATCGCGAACATGGCCCACGGTGGTCACATCGCCATGCTCGGCCTGCCCTCCGAGGGCTTCGGGATCGACTGGAGCTCCGTGGTGCTGAAGATGCTGACCATCAAGGGAATCTACGGCAGGGAGATGTTCGAGACCTGGTACTCGATGTCGGTTCTGCTGGAATCGGGGCTGGACCTGAGCCCGGTGATCACACACCGGTTCGCCAGCGACGACTATCAGAAAGCCTTCGACACTGCCCGACAGGGCCAGTGCGGCAAGATCATCCTGGATTGGACGGTGGAGTAGCCGATGTTCGGCAAAGCTGCCGAGGAACTGCGTGGCAGGCTGGACGAGATCCGGTCGGCCGGGCTGTACAAGCGGGAACGCGTCCTCGAAACGCCGCAGCGGGCGCGCGTGGGGGTCGGCTCGGAAGCGGACAGCGGCGAGGTGCTCAACCTCTGCGCCAACAACTACCTCGGGCTGGCCGATCATCCGAAGCTGATCGAGGCCGCCAAGAACTCGCTGGACGAGTGGGGACTGGGGATGGCCTCGGTGCGGTTCATCTGCGGTACCCAGGCCCCGCACAAGGAGCTGGAACGGCGCCTGTCGGAATTCCTGGGCACCGGCGACACCATCCTGTACAGCTCGTGCTTCGACGCCAACACCGGGCTGTTCGAGAGCCTGCTCGACGAGCAGGACGTGATCATCTCCGATGAGCTCAACCACGCGAGCATCATCGACGGTGTCCGGCTGTGCAAGGCACGGCGTGCGCGCTACGGCAACCGGGACACCGCCGACCTGGAACGCAAGCTGGTCGAGCACGCCGACGCCCGCTACCGGTTGATCGTCACCGACGGCGTGTTCTCCATGGACGGTTACCTGGCCCCGCTCGACGAGATCTGCGAGCTGGCCGAGCGCCACGACGCGATGGTCATGGTCGACGACTCGCACGCGGTCGGCTTCCTCGGTCCCAACGGCGCGGGAACCCCCGAACTGTTCGGCGTCACCGACCGGGTGGACATCGTCACCGGCACGCTCGGCAAGGCGCTGGGCGGCGCCAGCGGTGGTTACGTGGCGGCTTGGCCGGAGATCGTGGAACTGCTGCGGCAGCGGTCCCGGCCCTACCTGTTCTCCAACTCGCTGGCCCCGCCGATCGTGGCCTCCGCGCTGGCCGCGCTGGATCTGGTGGCCTCGGAGCCGGGCATGCGGGAACAGCTGCGCTCCAACAGCGAGTTGTTCCGCCGCAGGATGACCGAAGCGGGCTTCGACCTGCTCCCCGGGGAACACCCGATCATCCCGGTGATGATCGGCGACGCGGCCGAGGCCAGTCGGATGGCGGATCTGCTGCTGGAGGAGGGCGTCTACGTGATCGGGTTCTCCTACCCGGTCGTGCCGCACGGCAAAGCACGCATCCGCACCCAGATGTCCGCGGCGCTGACCTCGGAGGACGTGGAGAACGCCGTCACGGCTTTCATCAACGCCCGGGAGAAGGCGGGTAAACTGGCCGGTTGACTTCCTCCGCGCCCTGGGGGCGGGGATTCCCATCGGGCTCGCGCCCGATAGTTCCTGCTTCACAGCCGACTGCCGAAGGGAGGAGACCCTTGCGGACTCACACCGGCTCCACAGGCTTCGCCGGACTATGGCCCGGCTACCGCTCGACCAGCGGCAAGGATGTTCTTCGCGGCGTTGTGGTCCCGGTCGTGCCGGGTGCCGCAGTCGGGGCACGTCCATGCCCGCGTGGAGAGTGTCAAGCTCGGCAGCAGGTGTCCGCACGCGGAGCACGTCTTCGACGACGGGTACCACCGGTCCACGACGGCCAGGGTCTTGCCCGCGCGGGTGGTCTTGTATTCCAGCTGGCGCCGGAACTCGCCCAGCGCGGCGTCCATGACGGCCCGGTTCAGTCCGGCCTTGGCTTTGACGTTGCGGCCGGGCTTGTCGGTGGTGCCCTTCGCGCTGCTGGTCATGCCGGACACGTTGAG
>NZ_FPAT01000011.1 GCF_900116555.1 Actinopolyspora lacussalsi subsp. righensis
CGTCGAAGGTGGACCGGTCGGCGGCTTATGCGACTCGGTGGGTGGCCAAGAACGCGGTGGCCGCGGGCTTGGCGAACCGGATCGAGGTGCAGACGGCGTACGCGATCGGTAAGGCGGCTCCGGTGGGGCTGTTCGTGGAGACGTTCGGCACCGAGAACGTGGATCCGGTCAAGATTCAGGCCGCGATCAACGAGGTGTTCGATCTGCGTCCGGCGGCGATCATCCGGGATCTGGATCTGCTGCGGCCGATCTACGCGCCGACGGCGGCCTACGGGCACTTCGGGCGTACGGATGTGGACCTGCCCTGGGAACGCACCGACCGTGTCGAGGCCCTGAAGAGCGCCGCGGGCCTCTGACAGCCGCATAGCGACGTTTCGTCGACGCCGCGGGGCGCGGAAGCTTCCGCGCCCCGCGGCGTGGCGAGCAATGTCAGGTTCGCTCATCCACGACCGCGGGCCGGTGCCGCGAGACGGTCACCGGCCCTGGTGAAGGAGTTTTCCCAGTGCAAATTGCGGTGACCGGTTCAATCGCCACCGACCACCTGATGTCCTTCCCGGGCAAGATCGCCGATCAGCTCATCGCCGACCGGCTCGACCAGGTTTCGCTTTCCTTCCTCGTGAACCAGCTCGAGGTGCGCCGCGGCGGTGTCGCGGGCAACATCACCTTCGGCCTCGGCCAGCTCGGTGTGACACCGCTGCTGGTGGGCGCGGTCGGCGAGGACTTCGCCGAGTACCGTGCGTGGCTGGACCGGCACGGTGTCGACACCAGTGCGGTCCACACCTCCAAGACGGCTCACACCGCTCGGTTCACCTGCACCACCGACGAGAGCCAGAACCAGATCGCCTCGTTCTACCCCGGCGCGATGTCCGAGGCCAGCGAGATCGAGCTCAAGCCCATCTCCGACCGGGTGGGCGGCCTGGACCTCGTGATCGTCTCGGCCAACGATCCGGAAGCGATGGTGCGCCACAGCCAGGAGTGCCGCGATCGCGGATTCGAGTTCGTCGCGGACCCGGGCCAGCAGCTCGCCCTCATGGACGGGCCGCAGATCCGTAAGCTGGTGGAGGGTGCCAAGTACCTGTTCACCAACGAGTACGAGCACAGCCTGCTGCTGCAGAGCACCGGCATGTCGCATGCCGAGGTGCTCGACCAGGTCGGCATGTGGGTCACCTCGCTCGGTGAGAACGGTGTGCGCATCGAGTCCAAGTCGGCCGAGACGGTCGAGATCGCCCCGGTCAAGCCCAAGCAGGTCGGCGACCCCACCGGTGTGGGTGACGCGCTGCGCGCGGGCTTCCTGGCCGGTCTGGCCAACGGCCTGGGCCTCGAGCGTTCCATTCAGCTCGGGTGCACCCTGGCGACAACATCCCTGGAAACCGACGGACCGCAGGAATACGAGGTCGAGAAGGGCTCGTTCGTTTCGAGGTTCGCCGAGGCCTACGGCAAGCAGGCCGCGGGCGAGATCGAATCCGTGCTTCGCTGAAGCGTTCGGGAAGGCAGCGTGATGACGAAACAGGAAGAATCGGGCCGTCGGGACAACGACCCGAGCGGGTTTCTCACGGCCATCGCCGAACGTGTGCTCGTCGGGGACGGCGGCATGGGTACGGCGCTGCAGGAGCACGACCTGACCCTGGAGGACTTCAACAACCTCGAAGGTTGCAACGAGATCCTCAACGAGACGCGCCCCGACGTCGTGCGCTCGGTCTACCGGGGCTTCCTGAAGAACGGCTCGGACGCCATCGAGTCGAACACGTTCGGCTGCAACCTGCCGAACCTCGGTGAGTACGGGATCGAGGACAGGATCCGGGACCTCTCCGAGAAGGGTGTGGCGCTGGCCCGGGAGTGCTGTGACGAGTACTCCACGCCGGAGAAGCCGCGTTTCATTCTGGGGTCGATGGGTCCCGGAACCAAGCTGCCCACTCTGGGACACGCCCCGTACGCCGACCTGCGGGACGCCTACTACGAGCAGGTACTGGGCATGCTCGACGGCGGCGTCGACGTGATCCTGGTCGAGACCTCGCAGGACCTGCTGCAGACCAAGGCGTCCATCGTCGCGGCCAAGCGCGCGATGGCCACGCAGCGGAAGTGGGTTCCGATCATCGCCCACGTCACCGTGGAGCAGACCGGCACCATGCTGGTCGGGTCCGAGATCGGTGCGGCGCTGACGGCGTTGGAGCCGCTCGGCATCGACATGATCGGCATGAACTGCGCGACCGGGCCCGCCGAGATGAGCGAGCACCTGCGGGTGCTGGCCGATCACGCGCGGGTGCCGATCTCGGTCATGCCCAACGCCGGGCTGCCCGAGCTGGGCCCCAACGGGGCGGTGTACCCGCTGCAGCCCGCCGAACTGGCCGATGCGTTGGTCGACTTCGCCAACAACTACGGTGCTCGGCTGGTCGGTGGCTGCTGTGGTGTGACCGGCGAACACGTTCGCCAGGTCGCCGAGGCGGTATCCGAGCTGAGTCCGGCGGAGCGGGAGCCGGAGATCGTTCCGTCGATCTCCTCGATGTACCAGGCGATCCCGTTCGAGCAGGAAGCCTCGATCCTCAACGTCGGCGAGCGCACCAACGCCAACGGCTCCAAGGCGTTCCGCGAGGCGATGTTGGAGGAGCGCTACGAGGACTGCGTCGAGATCGCGAAGGGGCAGACCCGCGAGGGCGCCCACATGCTCGACCTGTGCGTGGACTACGTGGGCCGCGACGGCACCCACGACATGCGCGAGCTGGCCTCCCGGCTGGCCACCGCCTCGACGCTGCCGGTCATGGTGGACTCCACCGAGGCCGACGTCATCGAGGTCGGCCTGGAGCACCTCGGCGGTCGGTGCGCGATCAACTCGATCAACTACGAGGACGGCACCGAGGAGGGCGGTCGTTACGACCGGGTCATGAAGATGGCCGTCGAGCACGGTGCCACCGTGGTGTGCACCTGCATCGACGAGGAGGGCCAGGCCCGCACCGCCGAGTGGAAGCTGCGGGTGGCCGAGCGGATCATCGAGGATCTGACCGGGAACTGGGGTCTGGACAAGTCCGCGATCATCATCGACCTCCTGGTATTCCCGATCACCACCGGTCAGGAGGAGGTCCGGCAGGACGCCATCGAGACGATCAACGCCATCCGGGAGCTCAAGACGCGGCACCCGGAGGTGCAGACCACGCTGGGTCTGTCCAACGTCTCGTTCGGTCTCAACGCCGCGGCCCGTCAGGTGCTCAACTCGGTCTTCCTCAACGAGTGCCGGGAAGCCGGTCTGGACAGTGCCATCCTGCACGCGTCCAAGATCCTGCCGATGAACAAGATCGACGAGGAATCTCGCCAGGTCGCGCTGGATCTCGTCTACGACCGGCGGACCGAGGCCACCGAGACCGAGGACGCCTACGACCCGCTGCAGAAGCTGATGGCCCTGTTCGAGGGCAAGTCGGCCGAGACCACCGGTTCGTCCAAGGCCGAGGAGCTGGCGGCCCTGCCGCTGTTCGAGCGGTTGGAGCAGCGCATCGTCGACGGCGAGAAGAACGGTCTGAACGCCGATCTCGACGAGGCGATGCAGGAGAAGAAGCCGCTCGAGATCGTCAACGACACGTTGCTGTCGGGGATGAAGACGGTCGGTGACCTCTTCGGCGCGGGGCAGATGCAGCTGCCCTTCGTGCTGCAGGCCGCCGAGATCATGAAGACCGCGGTGGCCCACCTCGAGCCGCACATGGAGAAGGACGACTCGGGTGGCAAGGGCAAGTTGCTGCTGGCCACGGTCAAGGGCGATGTGCACGACATCGGCAAGAACCTGGTCGACATCATCGTGTCCAACAACGGCTACGATGTGGTCAACATCGGCATCAAGCAGCCGATCAACACCATTCTCGAAGAGGCCGAGAAGAACAACGTCGACGCGATCGGCATGTCCGGACTGCTGGTCAAGTCCACGGTCATCATGAAGGACAACCTGGAGGAGATGAACTCCAGGGGAATCGCGGAGAAGTACCCGGTTCTGCTGGGCGGTGCCGCTCTGACCAGGTCCTTCGTCGAGAACGACCTCGACGAGATGTACCAGGGCGACGTGCGCTACGCCAAGGACGCCTTCGAGGGACTCAAGCTCATGGACCGCATCATGCAGTCCAAGCGCGGCGAGAACCCCGAGGAGGACGAGGCGGAGCAGGCCAAGAAGGCCGAACGCAAGGCCAGGCGCGAGCGTTCCAACCGGATCGCGGAGAAGCGCAAGGCCGAGCAGGGGCCGGAACCGGACGAGCGCGACGACAGTGTCCGCTCCGACGTCGACGCCGACGTTCCCGTTCCCACGCCGCCGTTCTGGGGCTCCAAGGTCGTCAAGGGGCTTTCCAGCAACGAGTACCTCGCGCTGCTCGACGAACGTGCCACGTTCTTCGGACAGTGGGGGCTGCGCGGTGCCAAGAAGGGACAGGGACCCAGCTACGAGGAGCTCGTCGAGAGCGACGGCCGCCCCCGGCTGCGCGCGTGGATGGACGAGCTCGCGACCAAGGGCATCCTGCAGCACGCGGCGCTGGTCTACGGTTACTTCCCGTGCGTGTCCGAGGGCAACGACCTGATCGTGCTCGACAAGGACTCCCCGGACGCTCCGGAACGGTTCCGGTTCAACTTCCCGAGGCAGAAGCGGGACCGCAGGCTGTGCCTGGCCGACTTCTACCGCTCGAGGGAGAAGGCCGAGGCCACCGGCCAGGTGGACGTGCTGCCGCTGCAGCTGGTCACGATGGGGCAGCCCATCGCCGACTACGCCAACGAGCTGTTCGCCGCCGACGCCTACCGGGACTACCTGGAGATCCACGGTCTCGGTGTGCAGCTGACAGAGGCGATGGCCGAGTACTGGCACCGTCGCATCCGCCGCGAGCTGCAGTGGTCCTCCGGCGAGACGGTCGCCTCCGAGGACCCGGACAACGTCGAGGAGTTCTTCAAGCTCGGCTACCGCGGTGCCCGCTTCTCGCTCGGCTACGGTGCTTGCCCCGATCTGGAGGACCGCGCCAAGATCGTCGAACTGCTCGGCGCGGAGAACATCGGCGTGGAACTCTCGGAGGAGTACCAGCTCCATCCGGAGCAGTCCACCGATGCCATCGTCGCGGTCCACCCCGAGGCCAAGTACTTCAACACCTGACAGGCGGCAGGCGCGACACTGGCCGAAAGCTGCCCGATAGAGAAAACGAGGAAGGGAAAACATGAGCCCGAAGTTGCAGAAGGCAGGAGACATCGAGTTCGCCATCGCGGATCCGAAGCTGGCCGAGTCCGGCCGTCACCAGATCCGGCTGGCCGAACACGAGATGCCCGGCCTGATGGCGACTCGCCGGGAGTACGCGGACAGCAAGCCGCTCAAGGGTGCGCGTATCGCGGGTTCGCTGCACATGACCGTGCAGACCGCCGTCCTGATCGAGACGCTGGTGGAGCTGGGCGCCGAGGTACGCTGGGTGTCCTGCAACATCTTCTCCACCCAGGACGAGGCCGCCGCGGCCGTTGTTGTCGGCCCCAACGGCACGCCGGACAAGCCCGCCGGTGTCCCGGTGTTCGCCTGGAAGGGTGAGACGCTGGAGGAGTACTGGTGGTGCACCAACCAGCTGTTCCAGGGCTTCTCCAACAACCAGGGCCCGAACATGATCCTGGACGACGGTGGCGACGCCACCATGCTGGTCCAGAAGGGCGTCGAGTTCGAGACGGCCGGTGCCGTGCCGCAGCCGACCGAGGACGACCCGGACGAGTTCAAGGTCGTGCTGTCGGTGCTGCGCGAGAGCCTGGCCAACGACAAGCAGCGGTTCACCAAGGCCGCCAAGGAGATCAAGGGCGTCACCGAGGAAACCACCACCGGTGTGCACAAGCTCTACGAGCTCGTCAAGTCCGGTGACCTGCTGTTCCCGGCGATCAACGTCAACGACTCGGTCACCAAGTCGAAGTTCGACAACAAGTACGGCTGCCGCCACTCCCTCGTCGACGGCATCAACCGTGCCACCGACGTGCTCATCGGCGGTAAGGTCGCCGTGATCTGCGGCTTCGGTGACGTCGGCAAGGGATCCGCCGAGTCGCTGCGTGGCCAGGGCGCCCGGGTCATCGTCACCGAGATCGACCCGATCTGCGCGCTGCAGGCCGCGATGGAGGGCTACGAGGTCAAGACGATGGACGAGGTCGTCGACACCGCCGACATCTTCATCACGACCACGGGCAACTTCGACGTCATCACGGCCGACCACATGAGCCGGATGAAGCACAACGCCATCGTGGGCAACATCGGCCACTTCGACAACGAGATCGACATGGCCGGTCTGGAGAAGACCCCCGGCATCAAGAAGACCGAGATCAAGCCGCAGGTGCACGAGTTCACCTACCCGGACGGCCACGCCGTGATCGTGCTCTCCGAGGGCAGGCTGCTCAACCTGGGTAACGCCACCGGGCACCCGAGCTTCGTGATGTCGAACTCCTTCACCAACCAGACGATCGCCCAGATCGAGCTGTTCAACAAGACCGACGAGTACGACCGCGACGTCTACATGCTGCCGAAGCACCTCGACGAGAAGGTCGCCCGGCTGCACCTGGACGCGCTCGGCGTCAACCTCACCAAGATGACCAAGGCTCAGGCCGAGTACATCGGTGTGGACGTCGAGGGACCGTACAAGCCGGAGCACTACCGCTACTGATCCGGCTCGGCCAGCACACTGCTGCGGTTCGGGGCGGCCACTGCCCGAGGTGGTGGCCGCCCCGGCACACCGAGTGGAACCGGCCCTCGTCGCCTGTCGGCGAACCCGAATCCCGGCGGGGGCCGTTCCGAGCCGGTGAGGACAACACAAGGAGGCCAGAACGTGACCCGGGTCGTGGACCGGCTACAGCCGGGCAGGACCGTGTTCTCGGTGGAATTCTTCCCGCCGCGCAACGACGACGAAGAGCGGATCCTCTGGAAAGCCGTGCGCGAGCTGGAACCGCTGGACCCCGCCTACGTGTCCGTCACGTACGGTGCGGGAGGCTCCAGCAGGGACCGCACGATTCGCACGGTCGGGCGTATCGCCCAGGAAACCACCATGCTGCCGATGGCGCACCTGACCGGTGTGGACCATTCCAAGGACGAGCTCCGGCACGTCGTCGGATCGCTGGCGAGCGAGGGTATCCAAAACATTCTGGCGATCCGGGGAGACCCGCCCGGTGATCCGATGGGGGAGTGGATTCCGCATCCGGACGGGATCCTCTACGCCGACGAGCTGGTTCGGCTGGTTCGTTCCTGCGGTGACTTCTCGGTCGGTGTAGCCGCCTTCCCGCACATGCACCCGCGTTCGACGGACATCGAGACCGAGACCGATCATCTGGTCAACAAGATCAGGGCGGGCTCCGACTTCGCCGTGGCGCAGCTGTTCCTGCAGCCGGAGTACTTCCTGCGGTTGCGTGACCGGCTCGCTGCCCGCGACTGCCACGCCCCCCTCCTACCGGGTGTGATGCCGATAACCACGCCGAAGGTGCTGAGCAAGTTCCAGCATCTCGCCGGGGTTCCCGTACCCGCCGAGGTCTCCAACGTGCTGGACCCGTTGGTCGACGACCCGAAGGCCTTCCGCGCGGCGGGAATCGAACTGAGTACCAAGCTGTGCGAGCGGTTGATCTCCGAAGGAGTCCCCGGCCTGCACTTCTACAGCCTCAACCGGGCCAAGGCCACTCGTGAGGTGGTGGACAACCTCGGGCTGGCCGAGGGAGTGCTGCAACCCGCCTGAGTCGTGTCGCGGCGGTGTTTCCTTCCGCCAGGTGCCGTCGTCCCCACGCGGGGGCGACGGCACTTTTCGTGCCACCAGGGGATATTCGTCGAGTGCGGCAGGCTCATCCGTCGGTCGCGGAATCGCTCGCCGTGGCGAAACGTGGTCGTTCGTGTGCCGTACGTGATCGCCGCTTCGCGGACAGTTCCCGTCGAGCCGGTGATCACGCCCCGGTTACCTTCTCGCTGTTCCATCGATGAGTTCCCGGAAACCGACACGGGAGGATTCGATGAACCGCGAGTCCGAACCAACCACGTCCCATCTCAACCGCCGCCGCTTCCTCGCCGCCACCGGTCTCGTCGGAGCCACCGGAGCTCTGCAGGCGCTGATGAGCAACACCGCCGCCGCTGCCGGCCCCGGTCGGGGTGACCGGAGCATCCGTGCCGCGTCCAACGGTGGGTACGGTGCGCTGCGACCGGCTCCGCCCGACGGTGACCTCCTGCTGCCCGCGGGGTTCTCCTACGTCGCGTTCGGCGCGACGGGCAGCACCATGCGGGACGGCCTGCTCACGCCGTCGCGCCACGACGGTATGGCGGCGTTCGCCGGTGAGGACGGCACCGTCCGACTGGTCCGCAACCACGAACAGAGCAGCGGCACGGCGTTCGCCCAGCCCAGTTACGACTCCTTCGGCGCGGGTGGTACCACCACGCTCGTCTTCGATCCGGCCGAGATGCGACTCGTCGAGTCCTTCGCCACGCTGGCCGGTACGGTGCGCAACTGCGCGGGTGGTCCCACCCCCAACGGATCCTGGCTGTCCTGTGAGGAGACCTTCACCGGCCTCGGTGAGCACAATCCGCACGGTTACGTCTTCGAGGTTCCCGTGGACGCCGAGGGGCCGGTCGATCCGATTCCGTACCCGGCCATGGGAAGGTTCACCCACGAGGCGGTGGCCGTGGACCCGGCCACCGGGATCGTCTACGAGACGGAGGACCGCGGCAGCGCCGGGTTCTACCGGTTCGTTCCCGAGGATCCCGCCGACCTGGCGGCGGGCGGCCGATTGCAGATGCTGGCGATCGTCGGCCAACCGCGCTACGACACCCGTAACGGACAACAACCCGGGCGGGCGCTGCCCGTGGAGTGGGTCGACATCGCCGATCCCGACCCGGACAGCGACGATTCACTGGCGGTGTTCTACCAGGGCAGGGAACAGGGTGCCGCGGTGTTCGCCCGACTGGAGGGGGCCTGGTTCGGCGACGGCTCGGTGTTCATCAACTCCACCAGCGGTGGTGACGCCGGTCTCGGCCAGGTCTGGCAGTACCGTCCCGACGATGGTTCCGGTGGCGAGCTCGTGCTGGTTTACGAGTCCACCGACCCGGATCTGCTGGAGAGCCCGGACAACCTCTGTGTCTCCCCGAACAGCGGTGGGTTGGTGCTCTGTGAGGACGGTCGTGGCACCGACATGCTGCGCGGAATTACCCCCGGCGGCGAGATCTTCGACCTCGCCGCGTTGAACAGCTCGAACACCAGCGAGCTGGCCGGGGCCACGTTCAGCCCGGACGGCAGCGTGCTGTTCTTCAACGTGCAGACCCCCGGGGTGACCTACGCCGTCACCGGGCCGTGGAGCAACGGAGCGCTCTGAGCGAGCCGCCGTGCACCAGGCCGTTGGTCGCCTCACCGGGCCCGCTCGGCGGGTCCGGTGAGGAGCTGAACTCCTCGGAACGGTCCCTCAGCCATGCGGCCGCCTCATCGGGTGGGGACGGTCCGCACGGGCCCAGTACGGCAGAACCTCCCAGCCACGGGGCAACCGACCGGTTCGAGAAGGGGTGTCAGAGCATCTCCAGTGCCGTTCGTTCGATGCTCTCCTCGTCCAGCAGCACGTGATAGGCCGCCTCACCCAGTGGGATGAAACTGTCGGCGCTGCTGACTCGACGGACGGTGCCGGTGAACCCGGCGTCGATCAGTGCGGTGATCACACGCTCCGAGACGCCACCGGAGGCCCTGGTCTCGTCGGCCACCAGCACCTTGCCGGTCGCCTCGGCGGCCCGCGACAGCTGGTGCCGGGGCAGCGGAGCCAACCAGCGCAGGTCCAGTACGTGAATCCCCACTCCTCGCTGCCGCAGTCGCCGCGCCACCCGCAGACTCATCGCCAGCCCGTTGCCGGAGGTGACCAGCGTGAGGTCCGAACCGTACACGTACTCACCCGCGGAGCCGAGCGGTACGTGCCCCGACTCGCCGTCGGGGTAGCCGGCCGTCCAGCCACCGTCGCCGGGTTCGTGCAGATCGCGGGTGTGATAGAGCGCGATCGGTTCCAGGAACACGCACACCCGTCCGTCCACCTCGGCCGCGGCGAGACAGCTCCGCAGCATCGCGGCCGCGTCGTCCGGTCTTGCCGGTGAGGCAACCACGACACCGGGAATGTCCAGCAGCGCGGCGACACTGTTGTCGTTGTGGAAGTGCCCGCCGAATCCCCGCTGGTAGGCATAGCCCGGTACTCGCACCACCATGGGATTGCGGTACCTCCCGCTGGAGAAGAATCCCGTCGTGGCCGCTTCGCCGCGAATCTGGTCCGCGGCGTTGTGCAGGTAGGCCAGATACTGGATCTCCGGAACCGGGAGCAGTCCCGCCAGTCCCGCCCCGAGCGCGGTGCCGAGGATGCTCTGCTCGTCCAGCAGGGTGTCGAACACTCGTGCGCCGCCGAATTCGCGGTGCAGACCACGGGTTACCCCGTAGACTCCGCCCTTGCGGGCGACGTCCTGGCCGAAAACCAGCGATCCTTCGTTGTGCGCCAGCTCCTCGGCGAGCGCGCGGTTGATGCTCTGGGCCAGCGTCAACGGAGTCCCGTTCTTCGACGGAGCGATACCGGAGACCGTTGCCCGCCCCGTCGACGCGGCGGTGACCAGCCGCACCCGTTCGGCGATCCGCTCGGGGCTGTCGCACGCGATCGAAGCGCGTACCTCGGCGGAACTGGTCAGCTTGCGCTGGTCGAGAGCCCGTTCCGCGGTCTCGGCGACCTCGGCGCGTTTGGCCTCGTAACGGTCGATCACCTGCCGCGCGTCCAGCACACCGTGGTTGACCAGTGCTTCGGCGGTACCCAGCAGCGGGTCCCGCCGGTACTCGGCGGTGATGTCCTCGGGGCTTCGGTACCCGGTTTCCACATCGGAACCCGCGTGTCCCATCAGACGAACCGTGCGCAGGTGCAGCAGTGCCGGACGGCGGTGGGTGCGGACCCAGTCCGCGGCGCGTTCGGCCACCGCCAGGCACTCCAGCGGATCACTGCCGTCCATCTCGAACCAGGTCAGTTCGGCGCGTGTGCTCAGCGACCGTCTTATCCAACCGTCCGGGGTGGACACGCTGATCCCGATGCCGTTGTCCTCGCACACCAACAGCAGGGGAAGGGGAATGTGCTGGTAGGAGCAGTGCGCCGCGGTGTTCAGGGCTCCGGCCGTGGTCGAGTGGTTCGCCGAGGCGTCCCCGAAGCTGCACACCACCACGGAGTCCCGTGGCCACTCGGTCCGCAGTCCCAGCTTCGCGGCACGTTCGATGCTGAAGGCGAGTCCCACCGCCCGGGGCAGGTGCGAGGCGATCGTCGAGGTCTGCGGCACGATACTCAGCTCGCCGCGTCCGAACACCTTGTGCCTGCCTCCGGCGATCGGTTCCGACGCGGCTGCCACGACCCCGAGCAGCACGTCCCACAGCGGTGCGACCCCCGACACTTCGGCGGCCCGGCGCAGGTAGAACCCACCGGAACGGTAGTGCAGCAGCGCCGGATCCGTCGTGCGCAGCGCGGCGGCGACCGCGGCGTTGGACTCGTGCCCGGCTGAGCCGATGCTGTAGTAGCCCACGCCCCGAGCTCCCAGCTCACGTGCTGCCAGATCCAGGTGTCTGCTGCCGAGTTGACTGTCGAAGAGTTCGAGCAGTTCCCGTCCGGTCCGAACGTCGCCCTCCGCCGCGGGGCTCCGGGGAACGTGTCCTTCCGTCGACCACGCGGCCACCTCCCGCAGGAAGTTGTCGTCGACCGGTTCGGTTCGCGGTGTTCGCCGATTCATGTTCGTTTCCGATCCCGCCGTGAACTCCGATGTGGAAAACTCCGGTGCGAGCGGCTTCTCAGCCGGGTGCGGCCCACCTCTCGGCAAGTGCCGCGCAGGATTTCGCCAGTCGCTCCAGCGCCAACGGCAGCAGCGGGTTGGTGTTGTGCTGCCGGTAGATCACCTGGACCCGTCGGTGCGGTTGTCGTCCGGCGATCGGTTTTACCCCGACGTCCTCGTCACCAACCGCCATGGCGGGCAGCAGGGCGGGGCCGAGGCCACGGGCGACCAGATCGCGGATCACCTTGTAGTCGTTGCTGCGGAATACGATGTTCGGAACGAAACCCGCCGCGGCCGCCAGCCGGACCAGCACCCGTGCTCCGGCGGTGTCGTCCCGGGTGCAGGTCCACGAGTCCGCGGCGAGTTCGTCCAGGCGCACCGCTTCCCGCCCCGCCAACGGGTGTTTCGCCGGTAGGCAGAGCCGGAGCGGTTCGGCCAGCAGCTCCTCGACGCGGAGTTCCGCGGGCCAACTGCGGGGATCGAGATCGTATTCGAACACCACGGCCGCGTCCACGTTCCCGTCGAGAACCTCCCCGATGACCTCGTCCGGCTCACCCTCGTCGAGCTGGACCCGGGCGTTCGGCCGCTCGGCCACCACGGCAGCCAGCACGTCCGGGAGCAACCGCGCGTTGGCGGTGGCGAAGCCTGCCAGCCGCAAGCTTCCGGTTTCCCCCACCGCCACTGATCGCATCTCGCGCTCGATGGCTTCCAACTCCCCGAGCACTTCCTTGCTGCGCTGGGCCAGCCGCTCGGCCAACGGAGTGCACCGGATGCTGCGCGCGGTCCGTTCGAACAGGCTCGCGCCGAGAGCACGTTCCAACAGCACCATCTGCTGTGACACGGCCGAGGAGGTGTAGCCGAGGACTCGACCGGCTTCGGCGAACGAGCCGGTTCGTACACATTCTCTTAGGGTCCGCAGGTGTATCGGATTGAGCACGTTGCCTTCTCGGTAGGACTGCGTCGGCTCGGCCCGCTCGACGGTGCGGGTGGCGGTAACCCCCGCCCGTTCCCACTCGTCGGTTCCGGTCCCGAGTAGCGGCCCGCGGGCTCATCGGTGCCCGCGCAGCTCCGTGGGCAGGCGGTAGTCGAGCTGTGGTTCCACGGCCCCGACGTCCATCTGCGCCTTCTGCAGCTTGCCGGAGAAGTCCCAGTTCAGCGACTGCCATCGGGTGAACTGGTCGATGACCCACATGCCCGAGAGCCTGCTGCCGTTTCCGGACTTGCCGTTACCACCGAAGGGCAGGTGAGCCTCCGCGCCCGAGGTGGAGTTGTTGGCACTGACCATGCCCGCTCCGATTCCCTCCCGGAACCGGAACGCCGTCCCCGGGTCGGTGGTGTAGACGGCTGCGGAAAGCCCGTAACCGGGCATGTTGCCAAGCTCGATGGCTTCTTCCAGGGTGTCGAAGGTGGTGACCCCGACCATCGGGCCGAAGGTTTCCCGCTGGAACAGCGTGTCCTCGGCGCGCAGACCGTCGACCAGCACCGGGTGGTAGTACAACCCCGTGGAGTGGTCACCGCGGAACCCCTTCCGGGGGTTGGAGTCGGTGATGCGCCCCGTGGCTTCCGAGCCGAGTACCCGGTGGTGCGGCCCTATCTCCTCGAGGAAGCTCTCGAACCTGTCGGCGAACTTCCGGTCCAGCATGGGGCCGTAGAGCACTTCCTGGGTCGGGTTACCGATCGTGGCTTCCCGCAGCATCGCGTCCAGCCGCGAGACGAACTCGTCGTGTACGTCCCGGTGCACGATCAGATTGCCCAGCGAGGTGCAGCGTTGTCCTCCTGTCCCCCACCCGGAGAACAGCGCGCCCTCCACCGCGAGATCCAGCTCCGCGTCGGCGGCCACCACCATCGGGTTCTTGCCACCGAGCTCCAGGCAGGGGGTCTGCAGGTACCTGCCGCAGAGTTCGCCGATGTCCCGACCGACGTCACTGGAACCGGTGAAACCGACCTTGTCCACCGCACCGTCCTCCAACGCGGCCCGCAGGCCCTCGTAGGTCGGTTGTCCCTCCGCGTAGACCAGGTTCAGCACCCCTTCGGGGACTCCGGCGCGCCATGCCAGCTCCGCCAGCGCGCGGGCGGTGGCCGCCGCGTATTCGGCCGGCTTCCACACCACCGCGTTGCCGCAGACGAGGGCGGGAGCCAGGTACCAGGAGGGAACCGCCACCGGGAAGTTGCCCGCCGTGACCACGGCGGCCACACCTACGGGCGCGCGGAACGTGAACAGCTGTTTGTCGGGCATTTCGGAAGGGACGGTCTGTCCGTACAGTCTGCGCCCCTCGCCGACGAAGTAGTCGCAGGTGTCGATGATCTCCTGCACTTCGCCGAGCGCTTCCGTGTAAGGCTTGCCGATCTCGCGGGTGACCAGACCGGCGAGGGTCTGCTTGTTGGACTCCACGAGCCTGCCGAAGCCGGCGACAACGCGGCCGCGGACCGGTGCGGGTACGCGTGACCATTCCCGCTGTGCGCGTTTCGCCCGCCTCGCGGCCGCGAGGAACGTCTCCGGGCCGTCCAGTTCGACGCGCGCCACCACGTCGTCGAGTTCCGCGGGGTTCCGCGAAAGGTATTGACCGTGTTCGCCTCGCGGCCTCGTGTGCTCAGCGGCGTCGCCTGCCTGTTCGGGAGAACCGATCACTGAGCGGCACGTCGTAGCCTCCACCTGCGCACCCCATTCCTGCCGGTGTGTTCCGCACGTTCGGGAGGGAGCAGTGTCCACGTCCCGGTACCGCCACCGTAGACCGTGTTCCCGGTGAGGTAGAGGACTTCAAGCACGATTCCTGTTCGTGTCGAGCGACAGCGGAGCTTGTGCTCCTCGGGGTGATGCAACAGTGAAGCTGGCGTGCCCTTGATTCGTCGCCCGGCTATCCGTCGTCGCCGGTGACGGACTCACAATAGCGACAATTCAATCTGTTATTTCAGTGTTAAATGAAATAAAGAGTTCATCGGAGACCTCCGCGAGAACGAGCGATTCGAAAGAAGAAACGGCACGAGGCGGTGGGGAAGACCCGCGCGAGGGGCGGTTTCGGATTCACCCGCGGGCGTCGTGCACCACCCTGCCGTCGACCACGGTCATAGCCGCACCTACCTCACCGATCTCTCGGGCCGGCAGTTCGAACGGATTCGCGTCGAGCACGGTCAGGTCGGCGCGTTTGCCCACCGTGATCGATCCGGTGTGCCGCTCCAACCGGTGAACCCGAGCGCTGCCGATCGTCGCGGCGGCCAGGGCGTCGGACAGCGTGATCGCCTCTCCGGGGAGCAGTGGTGGTTCACTGTCCGCGACGTCGCTGCGGTTGACGGCCACGTGTATCGCCCGCATGGGATCGATCGTCGAAACCGGCCAGTCGCTTCCGGTGGCCAGCAGTGTTCCCGCGGCCAGCAGCGATCCGAACGGGTACTGCCGGGCGTACCGCAGCGGACCGAGGTAGGGAGCGGTCAGCTCCGTCATCGCCGCGTCGTTGTGCGCCCACTCGGCCTGGATGTTGGCCGCTACGCCGAGTTCCGCGAAGCGCGCCAGGTCATCCGGGTGCACCACCTGCAGATGGGCGATCTGATGCCGGTTCCCGCTGTCGCCGTTCGTTCCGCGCGCCGTGGCAACGGCATCCAGCGCCTGCCGCACGGCGCGATCCCCGACCGCGTGGAAGTGCACCGCGAATCCCACATCGTCGAGCACGCGGACCGCCTCGTTCAGCTCGGAGGAGTCGACATACGAGGTACCGCTGCCGTGCCCGTGCAGGTAAGGGTGCAGCATCGCGGCCGTGAAGTTCTCGCACACCCCGTCCAGCATGATCTTGACCGAACCGGTTCGCACGCCTTCACCGCGTGCTGCCTCGGCTCTTCCGACGAGTTCGGGAATCTGTTCGGTTCCGCGTCGCCTGTCCCACCACAGCGAACCGGTCACCCGGCCGCTCAACAGGCCTTCGCCGTGCAGCGCTCGATAGTGCTCGAGCGGATCCGGATAGTTCAGATACCGACCGAGTATGGCGTCGTGCCAGGCCGTCACCCCGTGCGCGTGCAGCCTGCGCTGTCCCGCCAGCAGCGCGCGCAGGTATTCGTCCCGGTCGCCCTCCGGGACGTGCCGGCTGACCAGCTCCACCGCACTCTCGTGCAGCGTTCCCTGCGGAGTGCCGTCCCGTTCACGTTCGATGCGGCCCCCGGGAGGGTCGGCGGTGTCCCGTTCGATGCCCGCCGCACGCAGGGCCGCGCTGTTGGCCCAGCCGCCGTGCTGATCCTCGTTGATCAGCAGCGCCGGACGTCCGCCCGTCACCCGGTCCAGGCTTTCCCGGTCCGGACAACCGCCAGGGAACAGCGCCATCTCCCAGCCGCCCCCGAGTATCCACCCCGCCCCGGGGTTCGCGTCGGCGTACTCGGAGATCCGTCGCAGGCACTCCGCGCGTCCCCCGCTGTCGGTCAGGTCGCATCTGACCAGCTGCAGGCCCCCGTAGAGTGGATGCACGTGGGCGTCCTGCAGGCCGGGCAACAGCAGCCTGCCGCGCAGATCGACGATCTCGGTACTACCGCCGCGCAGCTCCTCGACATCGGCGCGCCCCAGAGCGAGGATCCTCCCGTCGCCCACCGCCACCGCGTCGGTGAACGACCGCGTACGGTCCATGGTCGCCACCGGACCACCCAGGAACACGGTGTCGGCGGTGGTCATGGGCGGTTCTGTTCCGCCGTGATCACCGAAACCGCCAGTTCGCGGGCCTCGTCGTCCACGTAGGGAAGCTGGAACTCGCGTTCGCGGATGTGTTCCACCAGTTCCGGTTGCGGAGCCAGTTCGTGGGTGCGCAGGTAGTAGCCGACGGCCCCCGGCCAGATCCAGCTCCCGTCGGTGTGAAACGTCATGGGTACGGCGGCCTTGCCGTACGGATCGAGCCGGTCGCTGTCGTAACCGCGTGCCGCGAGAACGACGGGTGCGCGTTCGAGGTACTCCAGAACTCGGTCCCGGTCCTCGGGGGTGAGCGCCTGACGGTTCGTCACCGGTCGCCCGACGGCGTCGGTGCCGTCGAACACGTCGGCCCTGTGCAGTTGTTCCGGGCTCGTGGCCGCCCCGGGGGTGCTCAGCCCGGCCCGTTCGGCGAGCCATCCGGGGATGTTGTGCGTGGCACGTGGGTACCGGCTCAGCTCCGCGGCGAACTCGGTGTACGGGGGTTCCTGTTCCCATTCGGGACTGTGGTCGCCGTTGAAGTCGACGCTGTAGCTGGCCGGACGGCTGAGCCGGTAGGTGGCGCTGACCCACGTGCCCCGCTGCGGCTGGTACATACCGTGCCGCAGCTCGGCGAACAGCTCGCCCACTTCGGATGTCATGGCGACCGGGATACCCGTACCGTTGGGTGCGATCAATTCCGCGGCCAGCTCGCGGTACGAACCGACGGCGCGGTACCGCACGCTCACTTCCTGCCAGCCGGGCGGCAACGCGTGCACGATTCCCCGACCGATTCGCTGGATCATCTCCTGCTGCTCGTGTTGATCCAACATCCCCGGCGCTTCGGTCTCGCCGGGTTCCCGCGGTGGTTCCGGTTGGCTCATACCTGCATCCTCCCGGTCTGATGGCCGAACTTGGCCGCTCCCGCGATTTCGCGACTGGTACTCGGAGCGCGGTGGTGGGAGACGACTCCGACACAAGCCTAGTAGTGCGTTCTTCCGTCCTGGGGCGGTCGTTCGAGTGCGCAGCCCGGCAGGCGGGTGGTGTGGGCGTGATTAACGCGTCGCCTGGGAGGAGCGCGAGCCCGCCCCTGTTCCGAAGACTCTCAGTAGCCGAAATGGCCGTTCGAATTCACCCGTGTTGACGATGTTCGAAGCGGTAAGGTGCTGGGTGCTGCTGTCGATCGCGGTGCGAGGTCCCAGTGCCTTTGCGTGTGTTCGTAGCCGGAGCCACCGGTGTGATCGGGCGACATCTGTTGCCGATGTTGGCAGGACGCGGCCACCGAGTGACCGCTCTGGTCGACGAAGTCGAGGAAGCACCCCGTGAGGGGGCCGAGACAGTCGTGCTCGGTGACCTGTTCGACTATCCGACCCTGTGTCGCGCGTTACGAGCCGCTTCGCCCGATGTCGTGCTGCAACTGTCCGGCCTCGACGGAACGGACGGCGACGAGGCGCTGCGGCGTACTGCCAGGTTGCGCGAGCAGGGGACTCGGAACCTGGTGGACGCTTCCATCGATGCGGGGGTGCGTCGCGTCGTGGTGCGCAGTTCCGCCACGGCGTACGCCCCGCAGGGGCGCGAAGTCGCGGACGAACAGAGCCCACTGTTCACCACCGCCCCGGACGAATGGGGGGTGGCCTGCCGTGCCGTCGAGGAGATGGAACGGATTCTGCTGCGGCAGTCGGCCGTCGAGGGTGTGGCCCTGCGGTTCGGTGCGCTCTACGGGGTCGAAACACCGTTCGCGGAAGCCGGGGAGTTTCATCGACGTGTGCTGGGCAGTTCTCTGCCGCTCGTCGAGTCGGGTGAGGGGATCACGTCGTTCACGCATGTGGAGGACGCGGCGGCGGCCGTGTTCGAGGCTTTGGACGATGTCGAACCGGCCGCGTACAACGTGGTGGACAACGAACCGGCCGAAAGCGGGGAATGGTTGCCCGCCTACGCACGTGTGATCGGAGGCCCCGAGCCGGTCTCGCTGACGTTGGAGCAGGCCAGGCAGCAGTTGGACTGGGCGACGGTGCACTTGCTGAGCGAACAGCGCGGGGCCAGCAACTTCCGTTTCAGGGAGGTCTCGGGGTGGCGGCCCCGCTGGCCCAGCTGGCGCGAGGGTCTGGCCAGCCTCTTCGGACTCTGGCCCGTCTGATTGAGGTTTCCCGGTCGGGTTGTCGGGTTGCCCGCTCGGCGGAGCCTCTCGTACGGCCGGGCCGTTCGACCGTTCTGTGAGACTTGTTCCGAAATCGAACGTGGTTCAGCCGTGTTCGTACTCCTCGTCCTCGGGCACCACCATGTGCTGTTCGGCGAGATCGGCCGGATCGGCGTCGGACAGTGTCGTCCCGGCGAACGGCTCATCGGGTTCCGCGGGGCCCTCGGTCCCCTCCTCGTACTGTTCCGCCTGTTCGGCGGCGTCCCATTCCGGAGTCTCGAAATTCATCAACGTCACTCCTCGCCGATGGTGTGTCGCCTCACCAGTCACGTCCCGACCGTCGCGGCTCGAAACGGCGCCCCGTCGCGAACGGCGACTCCCGACCACGACCGACTGCCGGGGCCGCCCGGCAGTTCCACGACGCCCGACGTGATCTGTCGGATCAGTCCAGCGGGGGGAAGTGCGGATCACGGTTTTGTCGCCGGTCACGGCCTCGGAACGAGCGGTTGCCGCCACGCAACGCCGTGATCATGCGAGTTCCGGCGTCGGAGGCGGCCGTTTCCAGCCCCGTGTCCAACCCACTGTAGACCTGCTGCTTGATGGCTGCCATCGATTCCGGTGAGCACTCCCTGGCCAGGGTCGCGGCGTACTCCATCGCCTCCGACAACACCCGGTCGCTCGTGACGAGTCGGTCCGCCAGCCCCAGTTGTTGAGCCCGGTTACCGTCGAGTGTCCGTGCGGACAGCAACAGGTCCATGGCTGTACCGAGTCCGACCAGTTTCGGCAGCAACCACGCCAGGCCGTGTTCTGCAACGATCCCGTCCCGGCTGAACGCCGTGGTGAAGCCCGCCTCCGGAACCGTGAACCGGACGTCGGTGAACAGCGCCGCGGCGAGTCCGGCCCCCGAGGCCACCCCGTTGATCGCCGAGATCACCGGTTTGCGCAGCCGCATGCTCAGGCTCAACCGCCGATGTGTGTCGGCGGCCCCGATGTGCTCGTCGTTCGACAACGCCGTGATGTCGGAGCCGGCACAGAACCCGCTCCCGGAACCGGTGAGCACCACGACCCGCACCGAGGTGTCACGCTCGGCCCGCTCGAGCAGTTCGTAGTAACGTCGTTGCATCGTCGGTGTCCAGGCATTGAGCTGTTCCGGACGGTTCAACGTCAACAGCAGTACCGCGTCGTGCTGTTCGGCAAGGACCTCGTCGGTGTCTGACATGTGATCACCTCCGCCGGGACTGGCTGGAAGTTACCCAGCTATGCGAAGTATCACAAGTCCGTTACCTCCGGTCGGGTGAGTCGACGCCGTCACCTCTCGGAGAGCGAGACGCTCGCCGCGGGCACCCCGGTTGCTGACCGGATCAACCGACAGCGCGTCCGGCGTAGTCGGGGAGGGGTTCCAGAAGCTCGTCCGCTTTCGCAGCTGCCGCTGGGCACGATCGTGCTCGCGGCGTTCGTGCTGCTGGTGGTGTTGTTCCTGGCCACCACGCTGGATTCCTCGGCCTACACCATGGCCGCCGCGTCCTCCCGCGAACTCCCCCGCGGCGTCTATCCCGCCCGCTGGCACCGGGTCTTCTGGGCGGTGGTGCTGGCCGCGGTCTCGATCGCTCTGATGTACGCGGGCGGTCTCGAGGCCCTGCAAACACTGTCGATCATCACCGCCTTCCCGCTCATTTTCGTGCTGGCGCTGGTCGCGGAGTCGCTGCGGCGGTGGCTCAAGGCCGATCACGGAGGTGGCGGTGCCGCGGGCGTCGCCGTCGCCTCCGACAGCTCTTCCGAAGCCGTCCCGCGGTCCGAATCCCCGACCACGACCGAGGAGCCGCGCGACGATCGCCCCGTGGCAACCACCAGCGAGTGAGCCTCCGCTCCGTCCCGGGATCGGTTCGCCACCGGGGCGGAGCGGTTGGTTTTCCCGAACCCGTCGGGCGTGCCTCTCCTGGACGTGATGAGCTGGGACGGTCCGGCCAGCAGGCGATGATGAGGTGGGTAGTGAGTCGAGCCGAGTCCGGATCGTCCGCTACGACGGAAGAGACCGGGAAGTACCCGCATCGCTGGCGCGTCCTGGCGCTGTGCCTGCTGGCCGGTTTCATGACCCTGCTGGACGTCAGCATCGTCAACGTCGCCCTGCCGTCCATCCAGCAGGGGCTCGACGCGCCATCCGTGGCACTGTCCTGGGTGATCTCCGGTTACGCGCTGGCCTTCGGCCTGGTGCTGGTTCCGCTGGGAAAGCTCGGGGATGCCCACGGGCGCGGCAGGATGTTCTTGATCTCGCTCGCGGCTTTCACGGTTGCCAGCGGACTGGCCGGAATCGCCCAGAACCCCGTTTGGCTGGTCGTGGCCCGACTGTTGCAGGGTGCCGCGGGCGGGATGCTCAATCCGCAGGTGCTCGGGCTCATCCAACAGCAGTTCCACGGGCGTGAACGAGGTACGGCCTTCGGACTGTTCGGGGCGGTCGTGGGAATCTCCACCGCGGTGGGACCGTTGCTGGGTGGTTTGATCATCGAGTTGGCCGGTGCTCAGCACGGCTGGCGCTGGGTGTTCTTCGTCAACCTGCCCATCGGGCTGGCCGCGCTGGTTGTCGCGGCGCGGATCATGCCGCGCGGTGTGGGGGATCGGCGACTCCGCGGCGCCGATGTGCTCGGGGTGTCACTGCTGGGAGCGGCGCTGGTGTGTCTGCTGCTCCCACTGGTCGACCAGGAGGGGTTCGCGGGACGTCCGAGCTGGTTGCTGTGGGCCGCGGTGCCGGTGCTGCTGTCGCTGTTCGTCACGTGGGAACACCGTTACTCCCGCCGGGGTGGTTCCCCGCTGGTGGATCTGCGACTGTTCCGCATCAGCAGCTATACTTTCGGCTCCACCCTGGGGATGCTGTACTTCGCCGGTTTCACCAGCATCTTCTTCGTGCTGGCCGTCTACTTCCAGCGCGGGCTCGACTACTCCGCCCTGCAGGCCGGGCTGTCACTGACTCCGTTCGCCCTTGGTTCGGCGGTCTCCTCCGCTCTGAGCGGCCGTGCCGTGCATCGACTCGGACGCAAGGTAGTCCTGCTCGGACTGGCCGGGGCCCTGCTCGGGGTGTTGACCACCGAGATCCTGCTGGCCCGACATCAGGGCAGCGCCGCCGGGCTGGTCACCGCGCTACCGCTGCTGGTCGGAGGCGTGGGCAGCGGTCTGGTGATCTCACCGAATCAGACCGTCACGCTCAGCGAGATCGATGTCACCAGAGGCGGTACAGCCGCCGGGATCCAGCAAACCGGCCAGCGGATCGGTACCGCCATCGGCACCGCCGCCGCCTCCGGTCTGTTCTTCGCCACGTTGCCCCGCGGCTACGACACCGCCATCTCGCACGGTCTGCTTGTCGCTGTCTCGTTCGTCGCCGCCGCCATGCTGGTCGGTCTGCTCGAACTCGTCGTCACCCGCCGTCGTGGCGGAACATCCGCCGGTTGAAGGTCCCGGCACAGGATCGCCCGCCACGGCGCACGGTAGTGGTGTCCGCGATCACGCGGAGTTCTCCGGCTCGACGCGTGGCTTGTGCCACTGGAAGAGATCCTGTGGTATTGATCGGTGATCGCCGAACCGGCCACGTTCCCCGGAGGTCGAATCCGGTTGTGTGGCCGGTCGTACCCTAGACGGAGCCTTCGGGGGCGAGTATGTGTGCTGACCGCGCGGAGTTGTTGCCGAAACTGCGCGAACCCGACGAGAGCGAGGCCGTGCGCTTCGGGGCGAGGGCACTGAGCTATTCGCGCCTCTCCCTGGTCGCGGGCGAGACAGCCGCTCTCGTGGGTCGGGCGAGCCGCGTCGCGGTGTGGGCCGACGCGGCTCCCGAGACCTGCGCGGGGCTGCTGGGGGCGTTGTCCGCCGGAGCCGCTGTCGTGCCGCTCAGCCCCAAGCTGGGCCGGCGGGAGCTGGAACACATCCTCGCCGACAGCCAACCGGAGCTGGTGCTCGGCGCACCCGGGTTCACACCACCGCCGGCCCTGTCCGGACTGCCCGTGCACGAGGTTTCCCTCGAGGTGGCCGGGCGTGCGCTGCCCGAGGAGCCGACCGGGGACTCCGATGCCCTGATCGTCTACACCTCCGGCACCACCGGAATGCCCAAGGGCGTGGTGCTTACCCGGGAGGCGATCCGCAGCAATCTCGACGCGGTGGCGCGGGCCTGGGAATGGACCGACCGTGACGTTCTCGTCCACGCCCTGCCACTGTTCCACGTGCACGGCCTGATCCTCGGGCTGCTCGGACCACTGCGCGTCGGGGGAAGCCTGCGGCACCTGGTTCGCTTCGACACCGCGCGGGTGGCCGAGGAGCTGTCGAGAGCGGGCACGATGCTGTTCGGCGTCCCCACGATGTACCGGCGACTGGCCGACGACGCGGAACGCGACCCCGGCATCGGGCGGGGACTGGCGCGGGCACGGCTGCTGGTGTCCGGTTCGGCCGCGCTGCCCGCCACCGAGCACCAGCGCATCGCGCGACTGACCGGTCAGCGGGTGGTGGAGCGCTACGGGATGAGCGAGACCATCATGAACTGTGGAGTACGCTCCTCCGGCGACCGCAGGCCCGGTTACGTGGGACTTCCGTTCGACGGGGTCGAGCTGATCCTGGTCGATGACGGGGGAAACCGGATCATCGCCTCCGACGACGAGACCGTGGGCGAGATCCTGGTTCGTGGGCCCAACCTGTTCCGGGAGTATCTCAACCGTCCGGAGGACACGCGGGCCGCTTTCACCGACGGATGGTTCCGAACCGGGGACATGGCCACCCGGTCACCGGACGGCTACGTTCGCATCGTCGGGCGCCGAGCCACCGACATGATCAGTAGCGGTGGTTTCCGGATCGGCGCGGGTGAGATCGAGAACGTGCTGCTGGAGCACGGCGCGGTTTCGGAAGCGGCGGTGACCGGTGAGCAGGACCCCGAGCTGGGGCAGCGCATCGTGGCCTGGGTGGTGCCGGGGGGCGCGGAAATCTCCGAGCGGGAACTCGTCGAGCACGTGGCGGGGCTGCTCAGCTTCCACAAGCGTCCCAGGGAGGTGCGTTTCGTTCGGGAACTGCCGCGCAACGAGCTGGGCAAGATCCAGAAGGGCAAGTTGGGGACCGAGTGGGCCTCCCGGCACGTTTTCGCCGGCTGAGTTCCGGTGGCCGTCCGATCGTTGCCGAGGGCGTGCGGTCGGCAGCGGTCGGGGAGCGATCGGACGGCGAAGCCGGCACATCCCGGCGCTGCTGCCGGGATGTGCCGGTGTTCAGTTCGCCGTTCGGCGCACGGTGGGGATCACGGCCAGGGAATCTGTTCGGAGCGGTAGAAGTTGATTCCCTGCTCCTCCCAGCGAGGTCCCTGGTCGGCGACCCGCTGCCGGAACGAGGACCAGTCGAGCTTGTCCGACGAGGACCAGCCCAGTTCCGCGATGGCGGGCATCCGCGGGAAGGCCATGAACTCGATCTCGTCGGAGTTCGTCACCGTCTCGCTCCAGAGCGCGGCCTCCACCCCGGCGATCGAGCTCTCGGGCACCGATTCCATGAAGCTGCCCGGGTTCCAGTCGTAGGCCTCCCGGACAGTGGTGGGGCCTGCCCAGTCCAGACCGAGTTCGGTGTCCTCGTTGTACTTCTGATCCACGTAGGACTTGTGGGCGGGTGACAGCAGGATGTCGTTGCCCCGGGCCGCTGCTTCGGCGACCATCGCGTTGGAGTTCGTGGTGCCCCAGTACTGCACCATGGCCGACTCGGAGGGCTCGGTCTTGGCGTACTCGTGCCAACCGAGCGGTGTCTTGCCGTGCTTCTCCACGATCGGCAACACCTTGGACATGAACTTCCGGTAGTCCTCATCGGTGGTCGCGTGGGCTTCGTCGCCACCGATGTGCAGGTACTCGCCCGGCGTCATCGCGGCGACTTCCCGGATGACGTCGTCGACGAACTCGTAGGTGATGTCCTTGTCGATGCACAGCGAGCTGAAGCCGACCTCGATGCCGGTGTAGAGATCAGGTGCCTTGCCGTCGCAGTTGAGCTCGGCGTAGGACGACAGTGCGGCGTTGGTGTGCCCCGGCATGTCGATCTCCGGGACGATGGTGATGTTGCGTGCCGAGGCGTAGCGCACGATCTCGGTGAACTCGCGTTTGGTGTAGTAGCCACCCTCGCCGCCGCCGACCTCGGTGCTGCCCCCGTGCGTGGTCAGGCGGGGCCAGCTGTCGATCTGGATGCGCCAACCCTGGTCATCGCTCAGGTGCATGTGCAGATAGTTGACCTTGTACTGGGCCAGCTGATCGATGTAGGTCTTGACCTGACCGACCTCGAAGAAGTGCCGCGCCACGTCCAGCATCGCCGAACGACGTTCGAACCGGGGTTTGTCCACGATCTCGCCCCCACGGACCTTCCACGGGCCGTGTCGGGGGAAATCGCTCTCGGCCTTGGCGGGCAGCAGCTGGCGCAGGGTCTGCACGCCGTAGAACAGCCCGTCCGGATCGGTCGCGTGGATCGTGAGCCGATCCCGGTCGATGTCCATCCGATAACCGGAGTCACCCAGCTTGGCCCGCGAACCGTCCAGCCGCAGCACGATGTCGTTGCGGCCCGGCTGATCACGGTTGATCAGGAATCCGTAACCGGTGGAGGGGCGCAGCTGTCGTTGCAGGTATCGCGCGACCTCCTCGGCCTCCGGGCTGTCCGCGGGAGTGTGGATGCCGGTGTTCCACCTGATGTGGAACTTCGCACCCGATTCCTCGCTTACCCGGGTGGGCGCGGGAATGACGTCGTGCAGCGAAACGGTGTTGCCCGTCGAGGCCCGCTGGTTGTCCGGTGCGGCCCCGTCCTGCTGGGGACCGGCCACTGCCACTGTTCCGCCCGCCAGCATCGCGCTGGTGGCCAGCGCCAGCGCGGCGGGGAGTAGTCCGCGCGAATTTCGGGGTGCTTCCCGAGTTCGTTTCATCCTGGTCTGTACCTCTCGTCGGAGACGGTTGGATAAGGTATAGACCAAAGTCGCGGGGGAGGCATATAGCCCGTTCGGAGTAGAACTACTACTGCCGTCGCCGTGCCGGTGGACACGTCGGCCCCGCCACGGTTCGCTGTGGCGGGGCCGACGGTTCGCGGTGTGGTTGTCACGAGACCGTGACGGTCAGACCTCCGCCTTGGCCGCGTCCTTCGGATCCCGGCCGGACTCCGAGTCCTCGGTGAGATCGTTGCCCCACCGCGCCCGTTCCGGAGTATCGGGTTCCAACGCCGCCATCGGTACCGGCTCGCTCTTGCGTCGGGTGAGCGCGGAGACCACGATGATCGTGAGCAGTGCCGCCACCATCGTCACCGTGCGGAACGGGAACAGCACCGCGCCGTCCTCGTACCAGGGCCAGGGCAGCACCGGGGCGAGGCCGAAGGTGTCCTCGCCCGCGGAGAACCGCAGCAGGACGGCGACGGCGAAACCGGCCGTGGCGCCGATCCGGTTGGCGAACGGTACGAACAGCGCGCACACCAGCAGTGGGAACAACATGACGAAGATCAGGTCACTGGCCAGGTACCACAGGTCGTAGACGCTGCTGGCCTGCAGTGCCATCAGGGTGGCCGCGGCGCCGATGATGACGATCAGCCTACGGATCACCTTCTGCACCTGCTCCGGACCGGCCTTCGGCCGCACCAGGCGTCGGTAGACGTTCCAGCCGGTCAGCGACGAGGCGGAGAGCACCGAGGAGTCGACGCTGGACATCACCGCTGCCGCCAGGACGCCGAGTCCCAGCGCCGCCGCACCGGTGGGAAGCAGGTATCGCAGTACGTACGGCAGCACCATGGAGGGGCTTTCCAGCGGGGGAGCTCCCTCCGCCTGGAAGTTCGCCGCCGTGGCCACCACACCGATCAGCACCGGCGGAATGGCCGCCAGCACGCACATCACGCTGGCACCCACCGAGAGTCGGCGCGCGTTCTTCGGGCTGCTGGAGGACAGCACTCGCTGGAAGTAGACCTGCCAGGGGATGCCACCGAGCACGAGTGCGATTCCGGCGTCCCACCAGTTCCAGTAGGAGTGGCCCCAGGCGGGATCGTCCCAGCCGGTCAACGGCGGGAACAACGATGCGTAGGACTCGAAGTCGAAGTTCGACGGGTAGGCCGCCCACGCGTCGCCCAGGCCGCCGACCGCCGAGGCGGCGAACGGCACCGCCACGATCAGACCGATGAAGATGACCACGACCTGCACCACGTCGGTGATGGCCACCGACCACATACCGCCGACCACGGTGTAGGCCACGGCGATCACCGCAGACAGGATGATGGAGATGGTGAAGTCCAGGCCGATGATCGTTCCGAAGGTGGTACCCAGTGCGGTCAGGATCGCCCCGGTCCAGAAGATCTCACCGAGGATCGCCGGTATCGCGCCGAGTCCGGCGACCTTCTTGCCGAACCGGATGTCGATCGGGTCGAGCATGGTGGTGAACCGGCCACGACGCATCTTCTTGGCGAAGAACAGTCCGCCGATGAGCAGGCTCACCGCGTACCCCCACGGCGCCTGCGCCCAGGCCAGACCGCTGCTGAAGGTGCTTTCGGCGGTACCGCTGATGTAGCCGCCACCGACCCAGGTCGCCGTCATGGTGAACACGCCGATCCAGAGCGGCATGTTGCGTCCCGCGACCATCGTGTCGCCCAGCCCGCCACCGCGTCGGGCGGCCACGAAAGCACCCAGCCAGTAGAACAGCGCGTAGAAAACCAGCATCGCGATCAGCCCAGGCCACGAAACGTTCGGTTCCGCGAGCGCCACATATGTCAGGGCGAATGCCAGAACGATCACGAAAATGCCGATCTTCACCATCCCTTTTTTGCCCTTGTGGGCGATGGGTGGTCGGGTGCTGTCGTCACCGTTCGTGCGTGTTTCGGCAGGCACGTTCTTCCCTTCCGTGTCGCTGTCAGAACGGTTCGAGACCATAGCCAGAAACAGCGTGGATGTACAGATGTACTAGTTACGTCGAAGTAACGAATCGTCGTCGGGGCGGTTGGCTGTTTTCCGGTGGGCGCTCTTGTTGTCGAGTGGTTATTTGCTCCGAATATGCAGGTCAAAGTGCTGTCTGTTGGTCCCGTGGCTCCGCGGGTGATGTTGCCTGCGGCTCGAGAAGGTCTCGCCGTGTCGTGTTTTCGAGTGTTGTTCGACTCACGGTGCGATGAGATCCGTGACACAGATCGTCGTTGATCCCGCGCTTCGCTTTCGATCGACGTGCCGGGTTTCGTCCGCGCTCGGATTCCTACGCATGGTGTCATTCCGATTACCGAGTGTTTTTTGATTTTTCGTGTCGCGGACGAGCTCGATCGATCCGGCTCGGTGGGGATCGTTCGTCGGGATCCGGCGGGTTCGGTTCGAATTCTTTCCGTGCTATTTCGAGGGCTCGTTTCCCGGATGACCACCGAGTCGCTGAGGTGGTTCCGGCGTGAGGGAACGGCCCGAGGGGATCTCGGAACCGCTCGCCGTGTCCTCGGCTGCGCCGAGCGGTGTTCCGGAGCGCTCGGCCGGTCCGTGCGACGGATCGTCGTGCGGGGCGGCACGGTCGGCTCGGCGCTCCGCGAGGACCGTCCGGCGCAACAATGAGTGTGTGCCGCGACACACCCGCGAGTGGCGCGCACAATCGGATCCGAAACCCCGGAGGCTAACGTTGGAGACGGTCAGGACGACGGTTCTGGCGGAGGTACTACGACAGATGCGCAGCGATACGTCATCGAAATCGGAGTCCGCTCCCGACGACGCGGCGGGATGCGGGGGTGGCGGGCTCCCCACCACCCCCTGCAGCGTGGTTTGGAGCGGTGGTCACCCCTTCGTCCTCGAGGGGAGTGGCGGGAGGTCGCGCTGGGCCGGCGTCGACGACCGGGGGAGACCTCGGTTTCTCAGCGACGCCGAACTCAACCGCAGAGGCTGGTCGCTTCCCGTGCACTGACCAGGCCGTTCATCATCGCGACTGCCGCTGGTCGGGCTGGTGTCGGCCGATCAGAGGTGTTCGTGATCGGGCACGCCACGTCGGGCGTCGCCGGTTCGGCACGTGTTGTCGGATGATGTCGCTCGATGCCCCACCGGAAGTGGCGAAGTGCACCGACGAACGCGGTTGTCCCGCGGAGTGCTCGAACATCGTGCTCCGGCGCTGTCCACGACCGCGACGCCGCTCGGCACGCGGCGCGAGCCGTATCGGAGTCCCCGCGCGAGTCGTATGGAATCTCCGCCGCCCACGGGAGCGCGCCGAACTGGTGCCGTCATCGGGTGAGGGGGACATATGGCACCCTGAACCAACAGGCACGATGACACGTCCGGCGTTGCCACGAGTGGATGTGTCACGGATCGCGGGCCGCCTCGTCCTGTCGAGTGGACCGGCCCGCTCGCAGGGGAGGGTCTCGTGGTGCAAGACGCCGATGGCGCCACTACGGGATCGGCGCGGAACTCCGGCGGTCAGCCTTCGGAGCAGGGCATCGACCGCATCAGAGAAGTCGCCGCCGGTGTCTGGAGCGATCCGTGGTGGACGGTTCCCAACGCGCTGAGCCTGCTGCGGCTCGCCGGGGTTCCGGTGTTCTTGTGGTTGCTTCTCGGGCCGCAGTGGGATCTGTTCGCGTTGTTGGTGCTGGTCTTCAGCGGTGTCACCGATTGGCTGGACGGGAAACTCGCTCGCTGGCTGGATCAGTACAGCCGGGTTGGCCAGTTGTTGGATCCGGCTGCCGATCGGCTCTACATCGTGGCGACCCTGGTCGCCTTCGTGATTCGTGGAGTCGTGCCCTGGTGGGCCGCTTTCGCGCTCATCGCGCGCGACCTGTTGCTGACCCTGTGCCTGCCGGTGTTGCGGTACCACGGTTTCGAACCGCCGGACGTGCATTATCTGGGCAAGGCGGCAACGTTCTGCCTGATGTACGCGTTTCCGCTGTTGCTGCTGGTGCAGGGGGACTTCGCGTTCGACTGGATCGCCCGTCCGTTCGCCTACGCCTTCACCGGATGGGGAGCGGCGCTTTACCTGTGGGCGGGTCTGCTCTATCTCGGTCAGGTGTTCGGAGCCGTCCGCCTCGCTCGTGCGCGCGGTTGAACGGCATCGTTCCGATGCGCCGGTGCTGTGTTCGGCACGGGCGATCAACCGTTGAACGAATGTGATCTTCACTGCGATGATCCGGGGAACGCCCGGTTGGCGACCTGCCGAATCGGTTCGAATATCGGGACTCGCCGTCCGACGCCGTGTACGGCGCGGTACGTTGGGTGGTACTGGCACGATCCATCCGCAGGAGGAGAGCTCAGGTGAGCACCAACGACGGGCCCGGCGACGTATCGCCGGAGCAGTCATCGGAGACCACCTCGGTCTTCAAGCCCTTCCTCTCCGAGCAGGAGAACGCAGAGAGTGCGCCTGCAGAGTCCACCGCGTCCGGTGTGGACGCGCTGCCCGCCGGATCCGCTCTCCTGGTGGTCAAGCGCGGCCCCAACGCGGGCTCGCGATTCCTGCTCGACCGGGAGACGACCAGCTCCGGTCGGCACCCCGACAGCGACATTTTCCTGGACGACGTGACCGTCTCACGCAGGCATGCCGAGTTTCGCCGGGAAGGCGCGGAGTACGTCGTCGTCGACGTGGGAAGCCTCAACGGAACCTATGTCAATCGTGAACCCGTGGACACCTCGGTGTTGGCCAACGGTGACGAGGTCCAGATCGGCAAGTTCCGTCTGGTGTTCCTGACCGGTCCGGCGGAAGGAACGCAGGGCAGCCGGTAACGAGCGGGCGGTGCCGTGTTCGGTGGCATCCGGGGTGCCGTCGTTCGGCGAGGACAAGGTACTCCGATACGGCCGCCGAATCCGCGAGCCACGCTCGCTCGTGGACCTTTGGGAGCAGTCGAACCGGGTCCCCTCCGGTGAGATCGCGCCGCTGTGGGACATGCCCGATCACCCCGGTGGTCGGGGTACGGTGTGTACGTCCCATCGGGTGATCCACGGGACGAGGGAAGCGGTCGGCGCCTGTGTGGGCGGCGTCTTCGCCGTATCGCGGGTAGCGTCGAAGGCGTCGGTGCGCGATCCTCGAAGGAGATGTCACGCTTCGGCGCGCTGGAGGAGGCGATTTGACGATGAGCAGCGAGATGCGCGTCGTCGGCGTGCGAGTGGAACTGCCGGCCAACCAGCCGATCCTGCTGTTGCGCGAGACCGACGGCGAGCGGTATCTGCCGATCTGGATAGGTTCGGTCGAGGCTACCGCGATCGCCCTGGAGCAACAGGGAGTGCGGCCGGCGCGGCCGCTCACCCACGATCTGCTCAAGGACGTGGTCGGTGCGCTCGGGCGAGAGTTGGAACAAGTACGGGTGACCGACCTCCAGGAAGGGACCTTCTACGCGGAGCTCGTCTTCGACGGCGATGTGCGGGTCTCGGCAAGGCCGAGTGATTCGGTGGCGCTGGCACTGCGCACCGGTGTTCCGATCCACGCCGAGCAGTCCGTGCTCGACGAGGCGGGGCTGCTGATTCCCGACGAGCAGGAGGACGAGGTCGAGAAGTTCAAGGAATTCCTGGACTCGGTTTCGCCGGAGGATTTCCGCGGCGCCGACACCTGAGGTGTTCCAGCCGCGGTTGTGCTGTTCGCGCGACGGGTCGCGGGGAACGTCTCGAACGTGTGGGGGTCGAGGCGTCTCCCCGCGGGTGCGGAGCACCACGTGGTGCGGGGCACGGGACTTCCGGTACGGCGCTCCGCGAGTCGTGTTGACCGCCGTTTTCGGCGGGCATACTGTTGAATGACACGGTGGGCGTGCGCGCGGTGATCGAGCGAATGGGGGCGTGACGAGATCGGATTCGGACATGTCGACGACTGCGGTTCCGGATCCGATGGCCGCCGTGGGTCGGCCGAGGGGAGGCGTGCGTGGTCGAAAACGCATCACGGCTGGATACGGACGTAGAACAAGCCGAGTTGTTCCCGGACGCGGCGCTTCCGGACGAGCTGGTCGGTTATCGAGGACGTGCGGCCTGTCAGATTGCCGGTATCACCTACCGACAGTTGGACTACTGGGCCCGTACCGAGCTGGTCGAACCCTCGATCAGACTCGCGGAAGGATCGGGTTCGCAGCGACTCTACTCGTTCAAGGACATGTTGGTTCTCAAGGTGGTGAAACGTCTGCTGGACGCGGGCGTGTCACTGCACAACATCCGCATCGCCGTGGACCACCTGCGTGGTCGCGGCGTGCGTGATCTCGCCGGCGTCACTCTGTTCAGTGATGGGACAACCGTCTACGAATGCACTTCGGCGGAAGACGTGGTGGATCTGTTACGCGGTGGCCAGGGAGTTTTCGGGATCGCCGTCAGCGGAGCGATGCGCGAGATAACCGGCACGATCCACGATTTCCCGGCCGAACGCGCCGACGGGAGCGGTGTCCGGACACCGGACGAGGACGAGCTCTCCCGCAAGCGTCGTGACCGCCAGACCGGGTGACCGGCAGGGTTTCACCGACCGGATTCCCTCGAGCGGCCTCCGTGGCGAGTGGCGTGGTGCCGAGCTTTGGTGACTCACTCGGTGAGTGTGCGCCTTTCCACACACTCCCTGGACGGTGCGATATGAGGTACGCTCACACCTGTCGCCGACCCCGTACGGGAGAGACCGTGCCGAGTACTCGGTACGGCGCCGAAGGAGCAACCCCTCCCCGACAACCTCTCAGGCTATTGGGACCGTACGGGCGAGATACCTCTGGAAAGAGGGATTCGCCACAGCGTCGTGGTGACCCCGCCGACGGTGCAAGCCCGCCATACCGGGCGAAGCTCTCAGGCGCCCGCGTCGCGGGCATTGACAGAGGGGGAGGTCAGCAACTCAGCCGAGTGCTGTCTGCCCTGTCCGAGATGCCCGACGATTGAGGTTTTGGCGATGACCGACGAGCGTATACCGTTGGCCGCTCTCGAACACGGAACACCGTTCGCCGACCGCCACGTTGGCCCCATGCCGGCTGAGCTGGCTCGGATGCTCGATGTGATCGGTGTCGGTTCCCTCGAAGAGCTCGGCGAACAAGCCGTCCCGGCGGGAATCCGGGAACGCGACATGCGGATGGCGTTGCCGGAACCGGCGACCGAGGCCGAGTCCCTGGACGAGCTGCGCGAACTCGCGGACCGCAACAATCCCCATGTGGAGATGATCGGCCTCGGCTATCACCCCACCATCACTCCGCCGGTGATCCGGCGCAATGTGCTGGAGAACCCGGCCTGGTACACCGCCTACACGCCGTACCAGCCCGAGATATCCCAGGGCCGGCTGGAAGCCCTGCTGAACTTCCAGACGATGGTCGCCGACCTCACCGGCGTACCGGTGTCCAACGCCTCGATGCTGGACGAATCCACGGCAGCCGCCGAGGGCATGACCCTGGTGCGTCGCGCGGGGCGTTCGAAGTCCCCGCGGTTCGTCGTCGACACCGATGCGTTGCCCCAGACCATCTCGGTCGTCGAGACCCGCGCGGAACCGCTCGGCATCGAGATCGTCCGTGCCGACCTCTCGCGAGGTGCGGCCGGGCTGCCCGAAGGGGAGTTCTTCGGCGCGCTGCTGGCGTACCCGGGGGCCTCCGGCGCCGTCCGCGATCACGAGGAAGTCATTTCCGAGGTGCACCGCCGCGGTGGGATGGCTGTGGTCTCGGCCGACCTGCTGGCGTTGACCATGCTGCGCGCCCCCGGTGAGATCGGCGCCGACGTCGTGGTCGGAACCAGCCAGCGCTTCGGCGTTCCGATGGGCTTCGGCGGTCCCCACGCGGGCTACATGGCCGTGCGCAAGGGCGTGGAGCGCCAGCTTCCCGGCCGACTGGTCGGAGTCAGCGTGGATGCCGACGGCAACCAGGCCTACCGGCTCGCGCTGCAGACCAGGGAACAGCACATCCGCCGTGAAAAGGCCACCAGCAACATCTGCACCGCGCAGGTGCTGCTGGCCGTGGTCGCCTCGATGTACGCCGTCTACCACGGCCCCGAAGGACTGCGCGCCATCGCCACCCGCACGCACCGCATGGCCACCGTGCTGGCCGAGCAGCTGCGTCGCGGCGGGGTGGAGGTCTGCCACGACGACTTCTTCGACACCGTGCTCACCCGTGTTCCCGGCCGCGCCGACGAGATCGTCGCCGCGGCACGACGCAACGGTGTCAACCTGCGCAGGGTCGATGCCGACCACGTCGGTATCAGCTGCGACGAGACCACCACCAGGCAGCGGTTGACCTCGGTCTGGGAGGCCTTCGGGCTGACCGGTGACGACCTCACCCAGGTGGACGACCTCGACGCCCTCGTGTCGGACGCGCTGCCCGCCGCGCTGCGCCGGACCACCGAGTACATGACCCACCCGGTCTTCCACCGGCACCGCTCGGAGACGGCGCTGCTGCGGTACCTGCGCGGGCTCTCCGACTCCGATGTCGCACTGGACCGGAGCATGATTCCGCTCGGCTCCTGCACCATGAAGCTCAACGCGACGGCCGAGATGGAACCGATCACCTGGCCCGCGTTCGCCGAGCTGCACCCGTTCGCTCCGGCCGAGGACGCGGCGGGGATGCTGCGCGTCGTCGAGGACCTGCAGAACTGGCTGGCCGAGATCACCGGTTACGACTCGGTGAGCCTGCAGCCCAACGCCGGCAGTCAGGGCGAGTTCGCCGGGCTGCTGGCCATTCGCGCCTATCACCGCCAACGTGGCCAGCAACAGCGCGAAGTGTGTCTGATCCCGGCCAGCGCCCACGGCACCAACGCTGCCAGCGCCGTCATGGCCGGGCTGCGCGTCGTCGTCGTGCGCTGCGACGACGCCGGCAACATCGAGATGGATCATCTGCGCGAGCTGGTGGACAAGCACCAGGACGAGCTCGCCGCCATCATGATCACCTACCCCTCGACGCACGGGGTCTACGAGAACACGGTCCAGGACGTCTGCGGTCTGGTGCACGACGCGGGTGGTCAGGTCTACGTCGACGGCGCCAACCTCAACGCGCTGATCGGGTTGGCCCGGATGGGCAAGTTCGGTGCCGACGTCTCCCACCTGAACCTGCACAAGACCTTCTGCATCCCGCACGGGGGTGGTGGTCCCGGTGTCGGCCCCATCGGGGTGCGCGAGCACCTTTCGCCGTTCCTGCCGAACCACCCGTTGCAGCCGCAGGAGGGGCCCGAGACCGGTGTCGGCCCCATCAGCTCCGCTCCGTGGGGCAGCGCCTCGATCCTGCCCATCTCCTGGGCATACGTGCGCATGATGGGTTCCGACGGGTTGCGCCGCGCCACCCTGACGGCGGTCGCCTCGGCCAACTACGTGGCCAAGCGGCTCCATGACCACTTCCCGGTCCTCTACACCGGAGGCGGCGGGCTGGTCGCGCACGAGTGCATCCTCGACCTGCGTGACGTCACGGGACGGGCCGGAGTCTCCGTCGACGACGTGGCCAAGCGGCTCGCCGACTACGGGCTGCACGCGCCGACGATGTCGTTCCCCGTCGCCGGTACGCTCATGGTGGAGCCCACCGAGAGCGAGAACCTGGCCGAACTGGATCGCTTCTGCGACGCGATGATCGCGATCCGCGCCGAGATCGACAAGGTCGCGGCCGGGACTTGGTCCGCCGAGGACAACCCGCTGGTCAACGCTCCGCACACCGCCGCTTCGCTGGCGGGGGAGTGGGAGCACTCCTACAGCCGGTGGGATGCCGTGTACCCGACGGGCGCTCCGGAGAACAAGATATGGCCCCCGGTGCGGCGGATCGACCAGGCGCGCGGGGACCGCAACCTGGTGTGCTCCTGCCCGCCCCTGTCGGCTTACGAGGGGTAATCGAGCGTTCCACGACCTCGTCTAATACCGTGGGCTCGTTACGTGACCGACTCCGAGAGGGGTATAGGAGCAGATGCTCACCATCAGCGAGAACGCGGCCGAGGTCATCAAGCTGATCTTGGTCGGTGGCGAGTCCCCGGAAGGGGCCGGTCTGCGTATCAGCTCGTCCGAGGGAGAGGCCTCGCCGGAGAGCCTGGAAGCGGCCGTCGCCAACGCCCCGGAGGACAGTGACCAGATTGTCGAGCAGTCCGGTGTGCGGGTCTTCCTGGACGAACAGGCCGCCACTGTGCTCGGCGACAAGACACTGGACGCCGAGCGGGACGACAACGGGGAACTCGGTCTGACGGTCAGCGAGTGATCCGAGCGCAGTCGTGCTGACGTGGGGTGGCCGCCGTCGCGGTCACCCCACGTGCTTTTCCGGCAGCTGCCGACACGTTTCGATCAGCCGCTGCCGCAGCACGCCCGCTCGTTCGGCGTACGCCCGCTGGTAGCGGACGTACTCCGCACGACCCGCGGTGGTTTCGATCTCGACGGGGGAGTAGCCCAGTTCGCCGAGATCGTAGGGACTGGCGCGCATGTCCAGCTCGCGGATCTCGGCGGCGAGCTCGAAGGCGTCGGCCGTCAGCTCGGCGGGCACGAGCGGGTCGAGCTTGTAGCACCACTTGAAGATGTCCATGTTGTTGTGCAGACAGCCCGGCTGTTCGAGGTTCACCCGGTCCTGCTGGGTGGGCTGCAACGTGTTGCGCGGCCGGGCGGCCGTGCTGAAGAACCGGAACGCGTCGTAGTGGCTGCACTGGATGCGCATCGACTCCACGACTTCGTTCGTGCCCTGGACACCCAGGCGCAGCGGCCATTCCGAGTGCCGCAACTCGTCCTGGGTGAGTCGGTAGACCATGGCCCACTCGTGCAGCCCGAAGCATCCCAGCTGTGCCGGTCGTGATTCCGTGGCACTCAGCAGGCGGTGCACGAAATCGGCGGTGTCGAGCAGCCGCGGGGTCAGCGCTTCGGGGGACACCATCACGCCGTCCGGCGTCTCGGTGTAGCCGCTTCGGTCGAGGAACTTCGCGCCGCCCTCCAGCACCACGCCGAAACCCGGCTGCCAGCGCTCCAGCCTCGACGGGCGCTGGGTGTAATACGTGAAGAGGAAGTCCATCACCGGGTGCTTCTCGCCGCGCCGCTGCCGTTCGCGGTGCGGTTCGGTGTATAACCTCATGCGCTCCTGAAATACGCGTTCGCGTTCCTGCCATTCCTCTTGGGTGAGGACAACCACCGCCCTGCTCCCTCCTTGAAGTCAGCACGATGTCAGCACGGTGTCGGCGCGTGCTGACCAGTCTTCGATTGCGGCCTGCATGGTCTGCCTCATGCGTTCCGGTGCATTCTCCACCAGGTGTCCGTAGGTGTCGGCCGTAACGTGGATCGACCGTGCCCGAGCCACCGGGAGACTTCGTGTAGCGAGACACCGTCAGAGAGTGCGGTAGACGCGAACCAGTGCCGCAAGGCGTGCGGATTGTACGGCAGACCCAGCCCCTCCCGTACAGCTCTCTTCCGAACATGCTGAAAGTCGTTTCCGCTCACCACACGGCCAAGATCAGAGGGAAAGTACAGACCTTCGTGTCGTCGATCGTACGAGTGTCGTACTCACGGTATGTTCGCTCATCGCTTCCGCGAGGAACGAAGGCAGGGGGATGTCCCGGTAGTCTCCTTCGGCACGTGCTTCGAGGGGACGAGTCCTGCCTTCTTGTTGCCGTGCTCATCGATGACTTCTCCGGCCTGCCATCGGATACGTAACGTCTCGTCCCGCTCGCAGTCCTCCGAGACTGCCAGAGCTTCCGAGGTGGGACGACATACCGCACGAGCTCTACACGCGAGAGTCCGGTGACTACCGGAAGGACTCGATGGTCAAGCTGGAGCTGTTCGACCGGCACATCCGAGATGGCTACCGAGTTTGCTGCGTCTTGGACGATCGTGCCCACGTCGTAGAAGCGTGGCGGTCGATCGGTCTGACCTGTCTACAGGCGGCCGAAGGCAATTTCTGACCCATGACTCAGCCACCCCGCTGGCGGGCGCGGAGTGGCTGTCAGAAGATCGTATCCATCACCGCGGTTACACGGGGTGCTCCGTGGTGGCGGGTTCTCGTGGAACCGAGGTCCACGTGCGTGTCTCGTTGACGCGTTCCTTGGCCCGTAGGGCTTGGTCGAGGTCGGTGTCGAGGCGGTTGGCGATGGCACAGAGGTAGATGAAGATGTCGGCGAGTTCGTCGCCGACGTTGCTCGTCGCCGAACCGGCCTCTACCGCGAGGCCGGATCGCTTGCGGATGGCCTTGCACAGTTCCCCGTACTCCTCGCCGAGTTTGAGGGACTGCTCCAGCACGGTGCTGTCGGTGAAGCCGCGTTCGAGTTCCATCTCGGCGACGTAGCGCTGGATCTCGGCCAGTGTCGCCTCGGCCGGGAGTGGTCGCATCATGGTCCTTCGAGGGGTCGGGGCCGGATGAAGCAGCACTGTATCGGCCCGTGCTGCTGTGGCGGGGAGGGGCTAGAGCAGCGTCAACTGAGCGTCGGTCAGCCTGTGCGGGGTGCTGGACCATCCCAGTCGGAGAGCGTCGGTGATGGTCGTGGCGTGGTCCGCGATGGTGTTGCGTTGATGCGGGGTGGTTTGGCCTGTCAGTGAGTAGGTCACGGTCTTGTCGGGTTGCCATGACCACGTACCGACGACGTGGCCGTCCCACACGATCGTGGGGAGAACTTCGCCGATCTGGTTGAATGCCTGGCCTGCGGGCAGGCTACCGAGGTAGCGGGACCGGGTTTCGTAGTACGCCTTGAAAGCCACGTCTTCGTGGGCGAGGAAGTTGAGGCCGGTGCGCCCAGTGTCGGTGTGTGGGTCGTCTGCGAATTCTTCCCAGCGGCTCTGTGACATGTAGGCCGGTGAAGTGCTCCACGGGGTGTGGAGGCGGATCCACTCGTCGGAGGCTTCGTGCATCGCGGTGAGGACTGCGGTACGGCTGAGCCCGGACCACCACATCGCGTCGTTGATCGTGGCGGGACCGTAACGATCGAAGTAGGTGGTGATCAGTTCGCGGGTGGCGGTATGACGATCAACCGTGGTGTCCAGCTCTGGGTAACGGTGGGCGGTGACCGCGAAGGTGCGGTGTTCTTTGTTCCAGCAGGCGGTGTCGTTGATGTAGGTGAGGATGCCGCGTTCCCAGGCCAGCTTGAGTGCCAGGCGAATCACCATTACCGGTCGGTGTGGTGAGGCCAGACGTGTCTCGATCGTCCGGTGGTGCAGGTTGTCGTCGCCGAGCATGGTGGTGATCGCCTCGATGGTGGCGCTGATCGTGCTCATGTCCTGCCCGGCACGGGTGATCGCTCGCTGAGCATCGCGTTCCCGGAAGTGGCGGGTCGCTGCGTGCGCGGCAGTCGCGAGCTTCAGAGGAAGGGTATGCAGCGTTTTTCGCATACAGCGCACGGTGATTAGGTGTGCGCGTGTGTCCGCGGCGAACAGGTGGGTGGCGAGGTGAGGGGGTTTCCCCCGAGCGACGACGGTCGTGTAGGGGGACGGCAAGCGCGCAGCGTGTAGACCGAGGGTGGCGTTGCTGATGTCCACGACCGAAGAGAATCTGGTGCTAGCGGCCAGACCTTGACGGGAGAGCAGCCAATTCCACAGGAGCGCGGACTCGATGATTCCGAGTTCGCGCTCCTGCGTAGCGTTCGGTTCGGCACGGGCCATAATTGTGATGCTATCAGGCTATTGTTGCCGTTGTAGCAACGCCAGCGCTAGGCTTGTTTGTTCCAGCGCTGCTCTATGAATTGTTTGAGTCGGTGGTATGATTCTTCGACTTCGTTCCATTGCTTGGATGTGCCCCACCAGTGGCGCTCGTTGTGGTGGATGTGGAACTTTTCCCATTCGCCGTCCCAGTCGGGCTGGTGGTGGGTCCCGTGGACCGTATAGAGGTCAGCTTGGTCGTAGACCTGAGTTCCAGGGAGGGGCACGAATCGGAATAGGGAGACGCGGGAGAGGTCTGAGCCGAGTTCATCGAGCAAGGTGATCGTGTCGTCGGTGGTAGCGTTGTCCTCTCCCGGAAATCCGTGGATGATAAAAACCTTGGCTTCGATGCCAGCATCGACTGTGGCGCGGATAGTGCGTCTGATCTGGTCGCGTGTGGTGTTTTTCCGCATGGCTTTCAGGAGTGGTTCGCTTCCCGACTCCATGCCGTATTTGACTTCGATGCATCCCGAAGCGGCCATCTTTTTGAGTAGTTTTTCGTCAACAGTATCGACGCGGGATAGGGCTGACCATTTCAGGTTGAGGTCAGTGATGTTGTCGCAGATATCGCCGACTTTGTTCTTGTTGACGATGAAGTTGTCATCGACGATGGAGAATCCTTCGATTCCGTAGGTGTCGATGAGGTGTGTGAGTTCGTGACGGGCGCTGTGTCCGCTGCGGTATTGAATGCGGGTCTGTCCGGCCGCGCAGAAACCGCACGGGAACGGGCAGCCTCGGGAGAACATGACATGGGCCATCCGATAGTCGCGGCCGGCCAACCGATCGGACATCAGAAAATCTTCTTGCGGAAGAAGATGTCGAGCGGGAAGGGGAAGTTGGTCGATATCCCGGATCAATGGACGTGATGTTTCCCGTGTCAGCCGTCCCTGCTTGTACCACCACACCCCGGCTACGCCGTCGAACTGTTTTGTATCCGCTCGATTTAGGATCTCCAACATCGATTCTTCGGACTCGCCGTCAGTGGCGACATGTGCCTGGAAGTCTCGAATGCTTTCCCTTGGGTAGAAGTTGCAGTGCACTCCTCCCACCATGATCAGTGCGTCGTCCCGGATCGTAGCGGTCTCCCTGGCATGCAGCATATATCCATAGGTGGCTGAGCTTGCCAGACTGAACCCTACGGCATCGTAGTGCGAGAGATCCATTCCCTGCGAAAAAGGGGTTACTTTTTCGATGGCGGTGACATGACCGGTTTGTTCGAGCACCGCGGCAAGATATAGCACCCCGAACGGAGGGAACTCTTTCCGGTTCTCCTTGAATCGGGCCATGTCCGCGACTTCCGGGTAAAGAAGAATAACCTTCATGAAAGATCACTCCGACTGATGTGACTGATGCAATGACGTTGCTGCGGATTCCAGTGGTATGCGGCGGAGGTGAGTATGTCCGGCTGTTCATTCAGCAGCGACGAAACCGCAGAAAACATGACCGGCTCGAATTCCTTGATGCCTTGGTTTGCGGATTGTTGCGTTGGCTCCCGGATCAGATGCGTATTATCCAGGATCACATCGAAGATGTCTCTGCTGCCGAAAATATCGAAACCATGCCGCTTTAGGAACATATTTCTTGTAGAAATGTCCTTGCCTGAAACGAGTTCAGCGCACCCATAAAGGTCATACTGCGGGGGGTTTCCTTGGGAGACGTAGCATTTCCAGGTCCGCGAGGTGGCATCCGAATCCAGCCACACGCGCACCATAGGAGCCTGACATGTCCACGCTATTCCCCAACTATCAATCACCAGTCCTTCGTTCTCGGCGGCAAGTTGAACCAGCCGCCTATCCAACTCATCATCTACTTCGCCACTCTCCCGTGCTTCCTGAAGACGCTCGTGCTCATCGAACCACGCCCGATCTCTGGTAGAAGACACCCCAGTCAGCTCCAGAAGTACTTCTGTGGCGGATACATATCGATACCCCAAGGACTGTGCCAGCAGGATGGCGTGGGTCGTTTTTCCTGCGGCGGTTAATCCCGAAATAGCTACATTTGGATACCTCTTGAACGAAAATTCGCTTTTGGTGTTCGGGTTAGAAGACAGCAGATAACTCACCTCTCCGTGTTGGCAATCGTCGCTGTGTTTCCGATCTCTCTTCATTAGGAGACCAGAGGTGATCGATGACGTGCATCCTCTATTTGGGTGTCGTCAACGATGAAATAATCATCGAATTTCGACATTTTAAACATGACGACGTGACACCGAGCTTCGGTGCGAATTCGGTGTTCGGTGTGGATGGAATGCAGCCGGTTCCGACGGTGGCATTCCGGGCGGTTTTCCTATTAGGCGTAGTGGCCTATCACCCCCACGGCGATCATCTTGATCGTGGAGATGGCGATGAGTGCCAGACCGATAGCTACGGGCCATGTCGGTCGCCATCCGGCCAGGCGCAGTCCGCCCACGCCTGCCCACCAGGTGAGGCAGTCCAGGGCGGCGAGGAAAGCGTGGAGCTTGAACCGGATTTCTTCGGGGTGGGTGAGATGTGACAGGAGGTCGGCGATGGTGACTGTGGTGATCCAGCCGCTGTAGGCGAAGGCCGATACCGCGAGGCCGGTTCCGACGCATTCGCGCAGCAGGATGGTGGTGACCGGGGAACGGCGACTCATCGTGATTCGCTCCTCATGAGGCGGTTGCGAGGGCTGGCTGCGTGCCGGACTTCTGTGGAAGTAGCCCAGGCCGAGTGGCAACAGGAGCGATCTGGGCCACCCGGCCGGGGTGGTGCCGTACGCGGAGTGGGGAAGGGAGAACTCCCGGCACGGCACCGGCTGGGGTGGCCCCCGACACGTCGTTGTGAAGGGGGCCGCGACGAACACGCGCCGGAGGTCTCTGGAGTTCGGCGGCGCGCGTTCGTGGTCTGGTCACGCGGCAGGTCGGGTATCGTGGTGGCCGGTCCCCGGTAGGTGAGAGCTACCGGGGGCTTCGTGTCCGCTGGGGTTGTCGGGATCGGTGGCGGGCCAGGCCGGATCGGAATCGCTGTCTTCGACACGCACCGGCCGCAGCCGCGGTAAGCGGGGCGGTAGATACCCGATGACGTGCAGGCAGGCGTCGCAGACCGAGCGTTCGTCGTCATCGGGAGGGCCGCTACTCGCCCGACTGCGGAACGGACCATGCCGGGCCAGGTGCCCGCACAGTGCTCGCAGTCCCTCTCGGGCTTCGGTGTTGGCGGGGCAGGCGTGCCATTTCGACTCGAACACGCTGGCAAACCACCCGTGGCGGCCGGGCTTGCTCAGCGGGTCGGTCCCCACGCCAGCCGTGCCAGCACTAGGGCGAGCAGTACCACTAGTAGGATCGCGATCTCGGACTCTGACACCACACCTCCCGAGCACCAGTCGCAGGATTGCCACTAAGAAGGGCAAGAGCACGACTCGTCCTCCGTTTCCCTCGTAGCGATGGCTCCGTCCAACGCATCGCGGAGCTGCCGCGCTTCGGCGAGGCTCAACAGTGAGGCCACAGCCGGGGCGGGAGCCAGGATCGCGATGCCCTGAGCGGTGGGTTTCAGCCGCAGTTCCGCTCGGCCGTGACGCTGCTGGCGGCACGGCACGATGAACCATTCCGACGTGCTGGCCGTAGGACTCGGAGCCTCCAGGGAGGCGAGTTCGAGGAGCCAGGATTCGTAGGAGTTGAGCGGGCTCGGTGGGCGGTCGCTGCCCGCGATCAGATGTTGGAAACACACTGGGCAGTAGTGGTGCCGGTTGCCCACCACCCGCTCCGGCGGGTGCGGGGCGAGTTCGATCGTTTCGCCGCAGAAGCACGCCACCTTCCCGCGCCCCGCCTTCGCGCTGGCCTCGCCCTTGTAGGGCGCGGTGGCATGAATCGTCCACGAGTCCTTGCCGGTTACGAACCGGGGATGAGGTGCGGGGCGTTCAGTGTCATCAAGAGACTCAGAGACTCTCATTAGGTTCACCTAAACTTGTTACAGTCCATGACTGAGTGAATCTTCACTGTCGTGATCTGTAATGTCTCATGGTCATGTGAGATGTTCCAATACCCCGTTTGGGGGAATCACGTGAGATGTCTCAGCTCATATCCTGAGAACTATGCCGACATCCCCGCGCGCTCAGGCGCTCTCGAAGGAACTCAAGCAAGCCAGGACGGAACGAGGGCTGACCGTTCGTGCTCTGGCGGACAGGCTGGGTTGGAGTCACGCGCGTGTGAGCAGGATCGAAAATGCCAAGCAGGGGATTACGGTTGAGGATGTCAGTACGCTGCTGGGCTATCTACGGCTGGCGTCTCATGACCGTGATCGGCTGATCAAGATGACTCGGGATTTGAACGAGCCTGCCTGGTGGGAAGTTCACAAGGGAGTGAACTCACAGCTGGCATCACTGATCGACGCTGAACAGCGTGCGCTCCGCATCACGTACGTAACACCAACCCTCGTGCCGGGGCTGCTACAGACACGCGCCTACAGCAGAGCTGTGTATGAAGCTGCTGGCTTTGCCGACCAGGAAATCGACGATGCGGTAGCGGTGCGGCAACATCGCCAAGGCATCATCGAACGGTCATCACCCACTGAGCTGGTCACGTACATGGATGAGTCAGTCCTACAACGGCCAACCGGGAGTCGAGACACCGCAGCAGAGCAGCTTCGTTACCTCACCAAAGTCAACGAACGTGACAACGTTTTGATCAGGGTTCTGCCGCTGACCGTTGGTGTTCATGTGGGGCTCGACGGCATGTTTTCGATCATCGCCATGCCGAATGGCAGTTCCACCGTGCACATCGAGGCACCCAATGCAGGCGTGCTGCTGTCTGAGCATGAGGATGTGCAACCCTACGAAAGTATGCTCACCAAGGTCGAGGAATCAGCACTGTCTGCTGCTGATTCAATGAAGCTGTTGAGCGAGTACGTTCGATACCACGAGGGCCTATCATGATCGAGTTCACCGCATGGCGGAAGAGTAGCCGCAGCAGCGCTTCCGGCAACTGCATCGAAGTCGGGTTCGCTACCAACCTGGTTGGTGTGCGGGACACCAAAGACCGCGACCACGGAATATTAGCTTTTCCGGAGGCGCAGTGGCAGCGCTTCATCGACGACGTGAAGCGTAGCTACTGACGGAGACCACCGGACGCGGTTAGTCTTGGTAACCGCGTCCGATGGTCCATAACTGAGCATAGAGCACAGCAAAACGTCTCGATGCCGCTCAGGCGCGGTGTCGGGACGTTTTCTTGGTTTGGTGAAGCCCTTGCGTCTCTCAGTGGTGTCGGAAGAAGCGGGCTGCGAGCCAGCTGCTGAGTAGCGGGATGCAGCGCCCCCGTCGTCCGGGGACGCTGTTTTGTGTCCGCTTCATGAGTGCTGAATCAGCACAATCCCTAGTAACGACGGGAACCCGCTATGACAGACTGGGTATGTCATAACAAGGTGTCACATATTGCGCTGCGGGTTTGACTTCAGTTACTAGGGCTAGGGCTTCTGTGAGAAGCTGGTTTTGGTCCAGTCTGTAATAGGTGAAGAGGAAGTCCATCACCGGGTGCTTCTCGCCGCGCCGCTGCCGTTCGCGGTGCGGCAGCGTCCAGTGCCGCATCCGTTCCAGGTGAGCCTGTTCCCTGGCACGCCACGTTCGTTCGGACAGTACTTCGGGTGGCACGTGGGAAGGATAGGCCACGTGCGCGACATCGCCCCGGGGGGCGGGGACACGGAAGTGAAGCCGTTCAGGATCGTTCGGTCGGTGAAACCGGGCCGCGCTCGTCGCCCTGTGCGGCGTTCGTGCCCGGCCTGTTCGCGGCGCGTGCGGGGTGCTCTCGAACCTGTCGTCGGCCATCGTTCCGGCCACCAGTACGAGAAATCCCCAGGAGCTGGCACCGAGTGTCTCAGCCCAACTCCCGCTGAGAGCCGCAGTAGGCAGGGGATTTCCGTGAGTTCGTTGTTGAGGACAACGGCGATCGACGTTTGGTTCCGTTTCCCGATTTCATCTCGAACCGCTAGAGGTTACGCCCTCGCGTACCGATTCGTGCGAAAACGGTCGCAATTGCGATGGGCTGCCGGATCTGTCCAAGTGCTGTTGTGAACCCTTCTGGATTCGTTCAAGTCGCCGGAGAAGGCCGGAATGTGCCCGCGTGGTCGATACGGACTCACGGTTCCGCCCGGTCATTCTTCCTCCGCAGTGCTCCCGGCGCTCGACTGCTCGGCGATCAGGAGTTCCGTGCAGTCCGAACAGGTAGGGGACTGGAACCAGTCCAGCTCGCTGGGTTTCGCCATCGGGTACTGAAACCCGCACACCGACGTATCGGCCGGTCGGCCGTCCCAGTGTTTGCCCCGGAAGGCGTGCCGGTGCCATTTGAACCCGGTTCGATCCGGTACGGGCAGCCAGTAGTGCTGTCGCTCGGTGGTTTCCATCGATTTCTCTCCCTTATTGCCTCGATCAGGTGGGTACTCCACCGAATTCGGGGGTTACCCGACGAAGTGCCCTACCGCTATCGTCGTCAGTACTGATCACTATGTGAAGCGGTTAGGTGTCTGCACGTGTCTGCAATTGAGGACGTAGGGCCGCTCATGCGAACGGCTAGGCTGGATGCTGGCCTATCCCTGTCCCGGATGGCTGAGCTGACGCACTTCTCGAAGCCCTACCTCGGGCAAGTCGAGACCGGGGCACGTACGGCAACGATGGACGTAGTAGACGCCTATGAGCGCGTGTTAGGGGCCGGTATGTGGCGTAAGGAGATCACTCACCCAGGACTAGCCAGGATCAAGGGAGAACAGCGGCTTTCCGCTCTCGTTCAGTCGATTCGTTCGGGTAGTCCGGACGTATTCAGCAAGCGCCCTACGGCTCACGCCACGGATGTAGCGGTCGGAACCCGGATGGACCCTGACGGTATCCGGCAGTTCCGTCAGTGGATGACCGAAGGCGAGACGGCAACGCTGCGGACGAACTCCCTCAGCGTGTTGGCCAAGCTTCCCGGTCGTGATAACGCGGAATTGGTCGTTCAGGTACTCGAAGAGGACCCGAAGGTTCGGCGGTTGTGCCTCGCCTCGGACATTTCCCGGTTGACTCAGGTGGATTGGAAGACAGCTCTACGGGTAGCCGATGACCTTCCGTCGCACCCGGATCCGAGGAAGCTCGCGCGGAAGGCAGCGAAGGAAGCCGTGGACCCGAAGGACACAGAGAGTCGTTGGTGCGGTTCGTACATGCTGCGGCACCTTGCCCCGGTGGTAGGCCGCTGAATTCTTGCAACAGCTCTCGAAGAGCTACGAGTTAGCCACAGACGGCCGATTTGAACCTTCGGTGGATACGAATCAACCCCCGGCCGAAACCGGGGGTTGACCGTGCTACATTCCAAACTGCCAAGGATGAAATTAGCAGGGCTGAGTGTACGCCAGGAAGTCACTCCCGCTCCAGCCGCCCCGGCAAGCTGTGAGGTACGGACAGAGACCGGGCCGACGTTCACAGCGCCGAGTATCCCCGTTAGATGGGGTGAAGTCCGCGCGTCAGGCAACGCACGATCTAGGCGAACCCGGCCGTGTACTTGGTAAGCCCTGACGCTCATGCTCGGGCACTCCGCCCATCACCGTGGCTCTGCCCGTAACCCCCGGCTCGGCGCGGGTGTAACACCCCGCGCGGGGTGAAGCTCCGAAGTCACAATTCCGGTATACCGAGAAGCTTCACCTCCCCCTCGATCCGGGAGAACTGTGTCGAACACGCGACGTACCCGGATCAGGGGGGGCTCGCAGCCTTACGGGTCCACGCGGTACCCGAGCCCCCGCCAAAACCGACCCGCGGTCCCGGTGGCTTCAAAACCTCACGGCGAAAACGGACGGCGACCCGGCACCGGGGTCACCAAAGGCTGTCGGGGGTTGCCGTTCAAAGTAAGGCCGAACCGAGCGACACGAACGAGCGCGGGGTGTACGAACCCGGATTCCATCACCGGGTGTTCTGGACCCGTTCCGTGCTCTGGCCCTGCTCCCACGAATCGCCCACGGGTCTCCGGGCGCTCCCCGAGGAAAGCGCCCGGAGCCTGGTCAGGCCACGTGGGTGCCGTCGCGGACGGTGCCGACGTACTCCTCGACGAGGTCCTCCAGCGCCACCACGCCGAGCGGTTTCCCGCCGTCGTCGATGGCGGTGGCCAGATGACTGCCGGTTCGGCGCAGCGCCGTCAGCGCGTCGTCCAGCCTCGCCCGTGCCCGCACGGTGGGCAGCGTGCGGATCCGCGAGCTCGGGACCAAGGTGCGCGGAGAACTTCCCGCCTGGTCCAGCACGTCCTTGACGTGCAGGTACCCCACGAGCTTGCCGCGCTCGCCGCGAACGGGGAAACGGGAGAAGCCCGTGGACGAGACGGCGTTCTCCACGTCCGTCAGCGTGGGGTCGCCGGGCAGCGTGGTCAGGTCGTGCAGCGGAACGAGGACGTCACCGACGGTGCTTTCCACCGAGGAGAGCGTTTGGGCCAGCCTGCGGTGCTCGGACTGGTCCAGCAGCCCCTCGCGTCGGGACTCCACCAACAGCTCCGCCAGCTCGGAGGAGGTGTAGGCGGTCTCCAGGTCTTCCTTGGGCTGTATCCGAAGCACACGCAGCACCAGGTTGGCCAGCATGTTGAACAGCGCGATCAACGGCCGGGCAACCTTGACGAAGCCCACCAGGGCGGGAACCAGCCACAGCGCCAACCGTTCCGGATCGGCGATCGCGAGGTTCTTCGGAACCATCTCGCCGACCAGCACGTGCAGCACGACCACGAGCGCGAGCGCGATCGCGAAGGAGACCGCGTGTATCAGCACCGAGGGCACCGGAATCGGGCCCAGCAGCCGGTCGAGCTGGTGTGCCACGGCCGGCTCGCCCAACCTGCCCAGTCCCAGCGAGCAGAGCGTGATGCCGAGCTGGGCGCTGGTCAACATCAGCGAGCCTTCCTGGCTGGCTCTGATGACGGTGTTCGCCCGTTGTATTCCCTGCTCGCGAAGTGCTTCCAAGCGGTCCCTGCGCGAGGAGAGCAGGGAGAACTCCGCTCCCACGAACAGCGCGTTGAGCAGCAGGAGCAGCACGGTGAGTCCGATGGCCGTGCCGTCGCTCATCGTGACACCTCCCGTTGCGGTTCTGCGTTCGAGGACGGCTGTCTGGAGCCGAGGTCAGGGGAACGATGCTGCAGCCGCAGTTCGGCGATGCGGTGCCGGTCCATGCCGGTGACCGTCAGGGTCCAGTCGTCCTGCTGGATCCGGTCGCCCGGTGTGGGGATGCGGCCCAGCCGGTACAGCACGAAACCCGCCACCGTCTCGTAGTCACCTTCCGGCATGGTGAAGCCGGTGGCCTCTTCGAGTTCGTCCGACCGCAGCAGTCCGGAGATGTTCCAACTGGAACCTCCGGTGCGTCGCACGGCGGACACTTCACGTCGGTCGTGCTCGTCGCGTACGTCACCGATGATCTCCTCGACGACGTCCTCCAGGCTCACGATTCCCGCCGTGCCGCCGTACTCGTCGACCACCAGCGCCATCTGCAATCCGGAACCGCGCAGCCGCTCCAGCAGCGCGTCACCGTCCAGGCTCTCCGGCACCGTGGGCACCGGTCGTGTCAGCGAACCCACCGAGGTTCCGGCGCGCTCTTCCAGCGGCACCCCGAAAGCCTGTTTGACGTGTACGACACCGTGTACCTCGTCGAGGTCGTCGCCGTGTACCGGAAACCGGGAGAAGCCGGTTCGTCGTGCGGTGTCGATCAGTTCGAGCACGCTGTCCCGCGCCTCCAGTGACTCGACCCGCACCCGAGGGGTCATCAGTTCCTGGGCCGTACGTTCCCCGAACCGCAGCGAGCGGTCCATCAGCTCGGCAGTGGCCTCGTCGAGCGTGCCGTGCTCGGCGCTGGAGCGCACGATCGAACCGAGTTCGTCGGGGGAGCGGGCCGAACGCAGTTCCTCCTGCGGCTCGACGCCGAACTTCCGGATCACCCAGTTGGCGCTGTTGTTCATACTGTTGATCAACAGGCTGAACACCCGGGAGAACGTGGCGTGGTAACCCGAGACCGCCCGGGCGGTGGGCAGTGGTCGTGCGATCGCGAGGTTCTTCGGAACCATCTCGCCGAAAACCATCGACAGCGTGGTCGCCAGAAAGATCGCGAGCACGAGGGCCAGGGGAACGGCCACACCCATCGGTATCCCGATCGCGGTGATGACCGGGCGTAGCAGGTCACCGATCAGTGGCTCTGCCACATAACCGGTCACCAGGGTGGTCAGCGTGATCGCCACCTGTGCGCCGGAAAGCTGGAACGAGAGTGTGCTGTGCGCACGGCGTACCGATCTGGAACGCCGATCGCCGACCTCGGCGACATGGGTGTCGATGGTGCTGCGTTCCAGGGTGGTCAGCGAGAACTCGGCGGCCACGGCCAGCGCCGTGCCCAACGTGAGCATCCCGACGAACAACAGCCCCAGGATCGCGAGTAAAACGTCCATCATCCACCGCCCCGCGACTGGCTGTTACGGCGCCGCAGCCGATGGTGAGTAGCAAAGCAGCCGGGTCTTCGACCCGGCCCGGTACTGCCGTCGGTCGAGTGTGCCTCGGGCACTGACGCTGTCACTCCTTTTGCGTCGTGTCGTGATCGTCGACTACCGGGGCCGCGTTCTCCCAGCGGAGGCGGTGCTCCCGGTTTCGGTGCGTACATCCTACCGTGCGGGAAGCCGTGATGGCTTCCACTGTGGCGCGGATATCCCAACCGGGGCCCGTTCCCACCGTTTCCGGTGTGGCATCAGCCGCGGACTCTCAGGGTTGCCTGCCCAGCATCGCCAACAGACGGCTCTGCGGGGCCGCCGAGACGCTCACGGGTTTCGCCGGTGCGAAGAGTCCGGAATCGGCGAGCGCCGCCAAGTGCGGTTCGAACACCGTGCGCACGGCTTCGACCAGTTCCGGGTCGAGCCCGGTGTCGGCTCCGATGCCCTTCGCGAGGTCCCAGGCGTGTACCGCGAGGTCCATCGTCATCTGCCAGCCGTAGTCCTCGACGGGGATCTTTCCGCCGGTGACGTGTACCCGGCCGGACAGCTTCGCGTTGTCCCAGGCCGCTCGTGCCGCGGAACTGGCCCTGTCCCATGCCGCTTGCGGGTCCTCGCCCACCAGGTCACCGTCGAACCGGTCGCCGACCTGTTCCAGCGTGTGTCCCTCCAGCAGCCAGGGCGCCCACAGCTGCTCGCTGACCAGATGGTTGAGCAGATCGCGTACTCGCCATTCGCCGCACGGGGTCGCGTTGTCCAGTTGATCGATTCCGGTGCGACGAACACGGTTGTCGAATTCGCGCATCGCCGCCCGGTGCGCGGGCAACAGTTCCATCTCCGCTCCATGGCTCTGCGTCGTCCAGGGTGCCGCTGATATGCGATTCGAAGGCTCGCACAATGGTCCTCGGGGTGCGAAGTCGGGACAGCGTGGGTCGACCGGGGCCCGGCGTTCCGTGTCTCCCGCGCGCGGGACCGCGGGCCGCCGCGTCCCGCGGCGGTCGTCGAGAGCCCCGGTGAGTTCGGTCACATAGCGTGAGTATATCCGTTGCGTGGCAGTCACGGTCGGTACCGAGAGTGCGGCTCCCGGAACGTGCCACATCCCTCGCACGAACAGGGGTGGATCCCGGTTTCCCGGGATTGTCCACCTGTGAAACATCTGCTCATCCAGACGTCACACCTTTGATGGACCCGGTACTCGTGGCCTGCGAAGAAGTGCGTATCCTGCCGCAAGTTGTCAGGTGGCCACAGCCGCCTCGCCACGCGTACGAGAGGACGTGATCGTGAACACCTCCACGGTTACGAGCGAGTCGCACGGGAAAGGGTTCTTCGGACAGCCCCCCGGTTTGTCCACATTGTTCTTCGTCGAGATGTGGGAGCGCTTTTCCTACTACGGGATGCGCGCCATACTCGCTCTCTACCTCTATACGGCGGTCACCCAGGGCGGCCTCGGCATGGCCGAGTCGATCGCCGCGTCGTTGGTGTTGACGTACGGTTCTTCGGTCTATCTGACCGGCGTCGCCGGTGGTTGGCTCGCGGACCGCGTTCTCGGCGCGCAGCGTGCCATCTTCTACGGCGGCGTGCTCATCATGCTCGGCCACATCTGCATGGCCTTCCCGGGCGGTTACTACACCCTCGGTGCGGGGCTCGCGCTGATCGTTCTCGGCACCGGTCTGCTCAAGCCCAACGTCTCCAACGTCGTCGGTGGTCTCTACTCCAAGGACGACGCGCGACGGGACGCGGGCTTCTCCATCTTCTACACCGGAATCAACATCGGGGCCTTCGCCAGCCAACTGATCACTCCGGCTCTGGCCGCTGGGCCCGGGTTCCACTGGGGCTTCGGCGCGGCAGCCGTCGGAATGGCACTCGGCCTGGCCCAGTACGTACTCGGTCGGGGCCGTCTCGCCGGCGTGGGAAGTCAGCCGGTCAACCCGCTTCCGGCACACCGTCGCAACCAGGTTCTCGGCCGAGTGGCGCTCATCGCGGTCGCCGCGCTGTTACTGCTAGGCGGCGCGTTGGCCCTGTTCGGCGTGACCGGCCTCATCAACACCATCACCCTGGTCTCGATCCTGCTTCCCGTCGCCTACTTCCTGGTGATGTTCCGCAGCAAGCAGGTGACCAAGATGGAACGGGACCGGTTGCTTTCCTACATCCCGTTGTTCATTGCCACGGCGATCTTCTTTTTGCTCTTCGAACAACAGGCGGCAACGCTGGTCATCGTGACCGACCAGCAGACGGACACCACGCTGTTCGGCTTCGACTTCCCAGTGGGTTGGTTCCAGTCGATCAATCCGTTGGCCATCATCGTGCTGGCACCGCTGTTCGCATGGATGTGGACCAGACTGGGCAGTCGCCAACCGAGCACGCCGATCAAGTTCACCGGCGGACTCTTCTTCGTCGCACTCGGTTTCCTCTGGGTGGTCTTCGCCGGGCTGTTCCGCGACGAACAGGGCCTGTTGAACCCGTTGATGATCGCCTTCGTGTTCGTGCTGTTCACCGTCGGTGAGCTCATGCTCTCTCCCGTGGGTCTGTCGGCCACCACCAAACTGGCTCCGGACGCGTTCTCCTCACAGACCATGGGGCTGTACTTTCTGGCTCCTGCGCTGGGGCAGGGAGTAGCGGCGCAGATCGCGAAGCTCTACTCGGAACAGCACCAGGACATGTACTTCGGCGGTGTGGCCCTGGCCACATTCGCTCTGGCGGTGTTGCTCGCGCTGTTGTCTCCGCGTGTCAAGCGCTACATGCACGGGGTGAACTGACCGGCCCTCGCTGCCACACCCCGGTGCTTCCCGCGCCGCGCACCTCCTCGGAAGGGGTGCGCGGCGCGGTTCTCGTCACGCGCGGGTGGTTTCCTTCGCGGGGCCGTTCCGTTCCACCGACCGGTGGGATCGACCGCACTCCGTCCCGTCCGCCCCGACCGGGTCAGGGCAAGTCGAATACGTCGCCCAGCACGGTGTGCTCGGCGGTCAACCGGTGTTCGGCCGGACTGTCGTAGACCACGAACAGTTTCTCGCCGTCCGACTCCGAGACGACCGAGATCCCCTCGGCGTGATCGTGACCGACCCCGTGGGGCAGTTCCAGTTCCACCGGCAGTTGCTCGGAACGCACCACCTCGGGAGCCTCGCTCTTCGCCGCCTCGTGCCAGCGATGCACCCGGATCGGTCCGTCGAGGTCCATGGACGGCCCCGCCAGCACGAGCAGGTCGTCACCGTGCGGGCACAGGTCTCGGATCCCCAGCCCGTCGAGGTCGAGGAAGTGCTTGCGATAGCGGGAGCCGCCGAAGCGACCCAGGGTGAGCTCACCGGCCTCCGAGCCCTCGCTCGGCGCGATCTCCAGCAGCACGGCCCAGCCCCGAAGCACCGGTCCCCGCAGCCCGAGGAACAACCCGTCGCCCTTCACGGCGACCCCCTCGACATCGAACCCGTTGTCCTTGGCGGGTATCCGCAGGAACGGGCTCAGGTGCGGATCCTCCGCCAGCGCTTCGGTCAGGCTGTCCTTGCGGCGCGCGCCGAGCACCGCGGAGCGCCTGCCGTCCGATGCCTCCCGCACCAGTCGTGGCGGCCCGTCGCCGTCACGTTCCACGGCCAGCCTGGCCACGACGTGCCGGTTCATCTCGTCCCGCACCTTGGCCAGTCGTTTGGCGGCCTTGGTGTCGTCGTGTTTGGGTTTGATCTTCTTGCGCACCAGGCTGTGCGAGCCCACCGCCCAGAGCCAGTCCCCGTTCAGACCGAGTCCTTCGATGTCGGCCTCCTCCTCGGCGGGACCGGGCAGCGGCACGAGATCGGCGAGCCGGAAGGTTCGCTGCTCACCGTAGGAGTCCGGGTGCTCCCCCTCCGCGAGCCGCATTCGTTCCACGGTCGCGGTCTCGTCACCGGCCAACCACAGACACCCGTCGTCACCCCGGATCGCGGAGATGTTGACATGCGTTTCCGCGTCCACCGACCCCTCGTGGAACCGCAGCGCCATACGTCGTTCGATTTCGTGGTGCATGGTCCGCATTATGCGGCCCTCCCGGTGTTCCGCTCCGGCAGTGGGAGGCGTTCGTCCGCGAGGACACGCCTCACCGGGCCGGTTCGGTTTCCCGGCGTTCGACGAATCCGAACTCCCGTCCGAGGTCGTGCAGGATCCGGCCGACCCGGTCGAGCAGGTAGACCGTGCGGTGCAGCGAGGTGGGCCCGGACGGCAGGGTCTCCGCGATGTCGTGCAGCTCCTCCGCTCGTTCCCGCATGTCCTCGACGATCTCGTCGAAGTTCCGCGTTCCTCGACCGGTCAGCGCCGCCGCGGCTTCCGCCATGCACCGGAGCAGTTCGACCAGCCTGCTCCGGGTGTCCGCGTCGATCATCTCGACGCTGTTGCCCAGCACCACGGTGAGGTTGCGGACGTAGTAGGCACAACCGGATGCCATGGTCAGCTCGCGCTCCAGGCGGCTGCCCTGGGAACGCATCCGCAGCCCCGTCAGCGGCCGCGCGCTGTCACGCAGTCGGTGGAACCGGTCGTCCAGTTCCCGCACGTCCTCGCGCAGCCCGGAGACGGTCCCCTCGGCCTCGACGTCCCCCGCTGCCCGGCGAAGCAGGTCCCGCAGCCGCAACAGGAAGTCCTCCGAACGCGAACGCACCACCGAGCGGGTGCTCGTCGGCAGCACCAGCACGGCGGCGAGGACTCCCGCGGCGGCCCCCACCGCCGTTTCCACCAGTCGGGTCTCCAGCACAGCCACGGAGAAGCTGCCCAGGATTCCGTAGAGGAGACCGAGTGCGGTCGTGATGAAGAACGTCAGGGCGGCGTAGGAGTATCCGATGAAGTAGAACGCGAGGAAAAGACACAGCAGGATCAGCACCAGTTCGGTGGCCAGATATCCCGTCACCTGCGAGGCCACCAGAATCCCGGCCAGCACCCCCAACAGCGTGCCCGCGGTGCGTTGCCAGGCACGTACCAGCAGCTCACCGCGGCTGTTGACGCTGATGAACACCACGAACGCCGTTATCACGGCCCAGTACCAGCGGTTCGGCGACACCAGCTGCCCCCCGACGATGGCCAGCGCCGCTGCCGTGGTCACCTGAACCGCCGTCCGCACCTCGGGGCGTCGGAGTCCGGTCTCGGAGTCCGACGGTTCGTCCTGCTCGTCGGTGTCCCGTTCGGTCTCGGCGCCCTCGGGCTGTTCGGAGGTCGACTCGTCCGCGGTGTAGTCGCTGCCGAGCTCGGAGGTCGCCTCGGCCAGTTCGGCCATCGCCGATCCGAGTCTGCGCACCGTCATGGCCAGTTCGGCCGACCCCTGCCGTTCCAGCTCCTCGGCGACACGCTTGGCCGCTTTCCGGAACTCGGTGGGGTCCGTGCGCAGCACGTGCAGCAACGGCGTCAGTGCCGGAACGGCTCCGGAAGGGTGATCGATCGCTCTGGTCAGTGGTGTGAGCAGGTTCTCCGCGGCCAGCTCGACATTGAGCAGGCGTTGTCGAAGCCGGTTTCTGCCCACCTCGTCGATACCGTTCAGCTGCTCCACCGTGCCCTCGAGCATCAGCGCGGTTTCGTTCAGCCGGGTCGAGCGGTTCTGCAGCTCGCGGCGCCGTTTCGTCGAGTCGGGGTGTTCGGCCAGATCGCGCACCGTGTGCAGCAGAGCGTGTACCTGCGCCCGCATGGTTCGCCTACCCCGTTCGAGAACTCCCTGCGGATCGTCACGCAGCACTACGAAGCGCAACAGGCAGGCCGCCAGCGCACCGCAAACCGCGGCCAGCCCCATCGCCGGGATCTGGGAGAGGGTCGGCCGCAGGAACATCGCGAAGAAGTAGCCGAAGAACCCCACGAAGCCCAGTGCGAAGTACCGCACGCCGAAGCGGCGGACATAGGTGGCCGCGAAGATGACCACCAGAAAGATCAGCACCGTCAGGAACGGGACGTGCCGACTGACGGTGGCGATGCCCAGGCTGATCGTGGCCGGGATCGGCATCAACAGCGTGGTGATCAGTCTGCCCCGCTCGGTGGGATCGTTGACCGCCACCGAGGACTGGATGGCCACGATCGCACCGATCAGCGCGCTGGGCAGCGCCAGCCCCAGCCACGCGAGCGTGGGCAGCATGACCAGCAGTGTCAGGGCGACCGAGGAGACCACCCGAACGGCGGTCCGGAACCTGCGCAGTGCGGGGTCCGAGGCGACGAAGCGATTCCACCACTCGCTCCACATGCGTGCCTCCGGCTGCCGTCACTGACCGACTTCTTCCCGTCGGCTCGCGGTTGTCGATCGGGCCGGGGGCGAGATTACGCCCGCGGGCGGTTCGGGGCATCGCACACGCCGTGCCGGCCCGGGCAGGGGAGCGCCGGATCACACCCCGCCGCCGCGGTGGCGACGTACGCTCTCCTCCACCAGATCAAGCACCGGGTCCATGTCGTCAGCGGGAAACCCCATGGCCAGGTGCGAGACGAGTCCTTCCAGAACCAGCTCCAGGTACGCGGTGAGCACGTCCACATCGACGTCGTCGCGCAGATTGCCCGAGCGGTGCTGCCGGTTGAGTCGTTCCCTGGTCGCGGCGGTGAGCTGTTCGGAGCGTCGTGCCCACCTGCCGCGGAACTCCTCGTCGGTCCGCAGCCTGCGGGACACCTCCAGCCGGGTGCCCAGCCAGTCCGCCCCGGGAACACTTCCGCTGCCGTGCGGATCGGAAAGCAGGTCGCGCATCACTTGCACCAGCCCCTGCTCGGCCACGACGTCGGCCATCCGGCCCGCGTCGTCCTCGGCCAGCGCCAGGAACAGCGACTCCTTGTCCTTGAAGTGGTGAAAGATCGCGCCGCGGGAGAGCCCGGTGGCTTCTTCGAGTCTGCGCACGGTCGCACCTTCGTAGCCGTACCTGGCGAAACAGGCACGGGCGCCGTCCAGAATCTGACGGCGTCGCGCCTGCAGGTGGTCCGAGCTCACGCGGGGCATGGACTGATCGTCGCAGCTCGCCGGTGTTCTCGCAATCCGTACGTACGTTTTGTGAACTCGCCTCCCCACGCGGCGGAACGCGGGGTTTCATAGCAGTCGCCGCTCGCGGACCGCAAGTGGTGCGTATCCCCTCGAACGACGGTAATGTCAACGTGAACACCAGAACACAGGTGGTGATGGAACGTGGCCATGCCCATCGATCGGGATGAACCCGTCGACCCGGCGGTCCACGAGGTACCAAAGTCGCGCTTGCGGAGCCGTGCTGACGCGGAGGCCTACGTTGCCTCGGTGTGTTTCAAACACGGCCCACCCCGCTTGCTCGGCATCGAACTCGAATGGACTGTCCACCATGCCGAAAATCCCCGAAAGCCTCTGGAACCCGAACGCCTCAGACAGGCACTCGGATCCCACACTCCCAGTTCACTGGCCCCGGAAAGCCCGAACGACGGACTGCCGAACGGATCGGCACTGACTCTCGAACCGGGCGGCCAGATCGAAATCTCCAGTGCCGCGCACGAATCGATGAGCGCACTGCTGGAATCACTGACAGGCGACATCGCCTACGTCCGCGAACTGTGCGCCCGCGCCGGCCTGGTGCTCGGCGCTCGCGGTATCGATCCCTGGCGCCCACCGCGTCGACTGCTCCCGGTGGCGCGTTACGCGGCCATGGAGCACGCGTTCGACCGCATCGGAAGTGGCGGCAAGCGGATGATGTGCAGCACAGCCGGCATTCAGGTGTGCCTGGACATCGGCGAGCGGGATCGCCTCGGAACGCGCTGGGCGGCGCTGCACGCCCTCGGCCCGGTCCTGACCGCGACGTTCGCCAATTCGTCCACCGTGCTGGGAGGCGACACCGGATGGGCCTCGGCCCGGGCACGGTCCCTGCTGCACACCGATCCACCCCGCACGCGCCCCGCGCCGATCACAGCGGATCCGGCCGCGGACTGGGCACGGCACGTGTTGGACGTTCCGGTGGTGTGCCTGCGACGCGACAACGGCGACTGGACAGCTCCGAACGGGATCAGCTTCGCCGAATGGATCGGTGGTTCACTCGAAGAGGCTCCCACACGTGACGACCTCGACTATCACCTGACCACCATGTTCTCCCCCATACGTCCCCGCGGCTACTTCGAGGTGCGCTACATCGACGCGCAGGAGGGGGACGAGTGGATGCTGCCCGCCGCTGCTCTGATCGCCCTGTTCCGCAGCGAGACCGCCGTGGACAAGGTTATCGAGGAGACCGCCGCGGTCGCTGACAGCTGGGTGGACGCCGCGCGCCACGGACTCGCCGATCCCGAACTCGCCCGGGCGGCCGAGGCCGTTTTCGACCTGGCCTGTCGTTGTTTGGAAGCTCTTCCCGACAGTCCCGCCGGACTGGCCGAGCGGGTGGCCGAAACCGTACGACGGCGCCTCGAAACAGCCCGTGCGGCGAACGAGCCATCCACCACAGGAGGACGACGTGAGCACCATCGGCCCCGAATCGGCTGAACTTACCCCGGACGACCTCAAGAACCGCGTCGCCGTTGAGCTGGAGCGAACCAGACAGCGCAGCATCGCCCTCACCGACGCGGTCGACGACGACGATCTCGTCGCACAGCACTCCCCGCTGATGTCGCCACTGGTCTGGGACCTGGCCCACGTCGGCAGCCAGGAGGAGCTCTGGCTGGTGCGGGACGTAGGTGGCCGCGCCGCACTGCGACCGGACATCGACGATCTCTACGACGCCTTCCAGCACTCGCGGTGTGACCGCCCCGAACTGCCACTGCTCGGTCCCGACGAGTCACGCGACTACATCGCCACCGTCCGTGACAAGGCCCAGGACGTGCTGCACCGGGTGCGGCTGGACGGCAGGCCTCTGGTGGAGCGGGCCTTCGCGTTCGGAATGATCGTGCAGCACGAGCAGCAGCACGACGAGACCATGCTGGCCACTCACCAGTTGCGACGCGGCGATCCCGTGCTGCACGCTCCGGATCCACCCTCGGTGGCCGAAACCCCGCTGCCGTCGACGGAAGTGTTCGTCCCGGCGGGCACCTTCACGATGGGAACATCCAGCGAGCCCTGGGCACTGGACAACGAACGCCCCGCTCACCCCGTGCACGTGCCCGACTTCCACATCGACGCCCACCCGGTCACCAACGCGGACTTCTTCCGCTTCATCGAAAGCGGCGGGTACCAGCACCCCCGCTGGTGGAGCGAGGAGGGGTGGCGACACCGTGAACACGCACGACTGAGCGCCCCGCTGTTCTGGCGGCGCAGCGGGGACACCTGGTGGCGCCGCAGGTTCGGCAGGATAGAACCGGTTCCCCCCGAGGAACCCGTGGTGCACGTCAGCTTTCACGAGGCGCAGGCCTACGCGAACTGGGCGGGCAAACGTCTTCCCACCGAAGCGGAATGGGAGAAGGCGGCGCGGTTCGACCCCGCCACGGGGAACTCCACGCGCTATCCGTGGGGCGACCGCGAACCCACTCCCGAACGGGCCAACCTCGGCCAGCGGCACCTGCGTCCCGCTCCGGCCGGTGCCTATGCCGCCGGGCGGTCGCCGTGCGGCGTCGGACAGCTGATCGGTGACGTCTGGGAGTGGACGTCCTCCGATTTCGCCGCTTACCCGGGTTTCGAGGCCTTTCCCTACCGCGAGTACTCGGAAGTCTTCTTCGGTACCTCGCAGAAGGTGCTGCGGGGCGGATCGTTCGGCACCGACGCCGCGGCCTGCAGGGCCACCTTCCGCAACTGGGACTTCCCGGTTCGTCGGCAGATCTTCGCCGGATTTCGCTGTGCACGCACCCCCTCGCGGGACGAACTCGACTGAGCGGACGTGGCCATGTGCAGACATGTCGGTTATCTGGGGCCGCCGGTGCGGTTGGACGAGCTGCTGCTGCGTCCGTCCCACGGCCTGCTCGAACAAACCTGGGCGCCGAACGACATGCGCCGGGGTGGGACGATCAACGTGGACGGTTTCGGTGTCGGCTGGTACGGCGCCGAACGCGTCGAGCCCAGCAGATACCGTGCGGCCGGGCCGATGTGGGCGGACGAGAACTTCGCCGCGCTGGCCCCCGAGGTGTCGGCGGACTCCCTCGTCGGCGCGATTCGTTCCGCCACCAGATCGACTTCGGCCGAGCGGACGGCCTGCGCCCCGTTCCAATCGGGGCGTTGGCTGTTCAGCCACAACGGATCCGTGCCCGGCTGGCCGGACTCGCTGGCCGAACTGGCCGAAAAGCTCGACCCGGTGCGGTTGCTGGCCTCGGAAGCACCGGTGGACTCCGCGGCCGTCTGGGCGCTGTTGTCGCAACGGCTCTCCGATGGGCAAGCCCCCGCCGACGCGGTGCGCGACACGCTGGTCGAAGTGGTCCGTGCCGTTCCCGACGCACGGATGAACATGCTGTTGTCCGACGGGAATCTGTTGATCGCCACCACCTGGACGCACTCGCTGTCGGTGTGCCGGACCGACAGCGCTGTGGTCATCGCGTCCGAACCCTTCGAACTACCAGCCGCCGCACGGGGGCACCGCGATGGTTCGGCCACGGCGGACTCGCCGTGGCACGCCGTGCCGGACGGCCACCTCGTCGTCGCCGACCGCGAGGAGACCAGTCTGACCCCGTTGCCGGACATCGAACTACGAGACAGCCCGACCACCGAGAGCAGGTAACCGGATGAACGCCGTCGAACTGATCAACCACCGTTCCGAGGCCGACGTGGCGCGTGAACTACGCGCCGACGCCAGGGACGGACTCACCGCCGAGCCGAAACGCCTGCCACCCAAGTGGTTCTACGACGCCCACGGCAGTGAGCTCTTCGAGCGCATCACCGAACTTCCCGAGTACTACCAGACCAGGGCCGAGTACGAGATTCTCGAGACACACGCACTGGACATCGTGGAGCGTACGGGCTTGGACACGCTCGTCGAGCTCGGTTCCGGATCCTCCTACAAGACCAGACTGCTGCTCGACGCGATGCGCAAGAACGAGACACTGCGTCGCTTCGTTCCACTCGACGTGTCGGCCGCCGCCCTGCGTGGCGCGCTCGAAGCCATCGCGGCGGACTACCCGGAACCGGCGCTGTACGGGATCGTGGGGGACTTCGACACCGCACTGGCCGCACTGCCCGAGGAGGGGACGCGGTTGGTGGCGTTGCTCGGCGGGACGATCGGCAACATGCGTCACCACCAGCGGGTGCGATTCCTGCGCACCGTTCGGGAGGCGTTGTCGACGGGGGAGTGGCTGTTGCTCGGCACCGATCTCGTCAAGGACCCCGCACGGTTGCGGCGTGCCTACGACGACAGCGCCGGAATCACCGCCGAGTTCAACCGCAACGTGTTGCGCGTGCTCAATCGTGAGCTCGACGCGGACTTCCCGGTGAACGAGTTCGAGCACCTCGCCGACTGGAACGAGGAACGGGAACGGATCGAGATCGGACTGCGCGCTCCCCGCCCCATGCGGGTGCGGCTGGCCGAACTGGATTCCACGATCGAGCTGGCCGCCGGTGAAGTGATCGAGACCGAGATCTCGGCGAAGTTCCGGAGGGAACGTGTCGACTCCGAACTGGCCGAAGCGGGGTTCGAACCGGTCGAGTGGTGGACCGATCGGGCCGGGGACTTCGCGGTGTCGTTGGCCCGTGTCCGTTGAGGACGTCGTCCTCGCGGTGCCCATGCCCTCGTATCGTGGTCGAGCACGATTTCACTCGGCCGGTCGGTCCGGTGCGTCGGAATCGTGTGACAGACCGGGAACGATACTCGTCGCGGCTTCCCGCGGTGACGCGGTGAGCATCAGGCACGGCAGACATGGCATGCCCGCCGGTCGGTCCGCCGTCTCGGCCACCGTGTCCGGGATGCGCAGTCCACAGTGGGTTGCCCAGTGCTCCGGGAGCTCGCCGTGCCCCGTCGCTTCATCGTCGTCGAGGGTGCAGAGATGGACCTGTCGCTGCGATTCACCAACGAGCCCCGCCCGGTACCGGACGGCTATCGTTCTGCTCATGCGGTCGCTCCGACGCGTTCCTTGGCCACGTCCATGCACGCGTCGCAGGTGGGCCACAGCCAGTTGAGCTCGTTCGAGGCAGCCGCCACGACCCGCTTTCCGCACAACGTGTCGAGCCTTTCCCCCTCGTCGTGCTGCTTACCCCCGGGGAGCGGGCCGGCGATGGCGTGCCGTTGTTTCTCGGCGGGTTGCCAGTGATGTTTGAGTTCACTTGTCATGATCACACCTCCATGACGGGAGACGCACGAGCCCGTTGACGGTGATGCGCGCGGACGTATTCTGTGACCGTTTTCACCCGTCGGAATGAGTCGGGATTCCGAAGACGGAAACTCCCCGTGTGATCCTAATCCTTCTCGAAAGAGCTCGGCGCCGTGGTCCCGTCCGAACGGGACCACGGCGCCGAGGACGAACTCCGCGACCTGTCAGGAATTGACCATGTTCCGCAGGACGTACTGCAGAATACCGCCGTTCCGGTAGTAGTCGGCCTCACCCGGAGTGTCGATGCGAACGTCCGCGTCGAACTCCACGGTGGAGCCGTCCTCCTTGGTGGCGGTCACCTTCACCGTGGACGGGATCTCACCGTTGTTGAAGGCGGTGATCCCGTTGATGTCGTAGTGCTCCGTTCCGTCCAGTCCCAGGGACCTGGCGGTGCTTCCCGCCGGGAACTGCAGTGGGACTACTCCCATGCCGATCAGGTTCGAACGGTGGATGCGTTCGAACGATTCGGCGATCACCGCGCGCACACCGAGCAGCGCGGTGCCCTTCGCGGCCCAGTCCCGTGACGAGCCGGAGCCGTACTCCTTGCCCGCCAGGACCACCAGCGGCGTGTTCTCGGCGGCGTAGTTCTGCGCCGCGTCGTAGATGAACGCCTGCGGAGCGCCGGGCTGGGTGAAGTCGCGCGTGTAGCCGCCCTGCACGTCGTCGAGCAGCAGGTTGCGCAGCCGGATGTTGGCGAACGTGCCCCGGATCATCACCTCGTGGTTGCCCCTGCGGGAACCGTAGGAGTTGAAGTCCTTGCGCTCGATGCCGTGCTCGCGCAGGTACTGCCCGGCCGGGGAGTCGGGCTTGATGGCGCCCGCCGGCGAGATGTGGTCGGTGGTGACCGAGTCGCCGAGCAGGGCCAGCACCCTCGCACCGGAGATGTCGGTGACCGGTTCCGGCTCAGCACCCATGCCCTCGAAGTAGGGGGGCTTGCGCACGTAGGTGGATTCCTGGTCCCACTCGAAGGTCTCGCCCTCGGGGGTGGGCAGCTCCCGCCAGCGCTGGTCGCCCGCGAACACGTCGGAGTAGTCGTTGGTGAACATCTCCTGCGTGATCGCCGAGTCGATGGTGCTCTGAATCTCCTGCGGGCTGGGCCAGATGTCGTTCAGGTAGACCGGCTCGCCCGCGGTGTCGTGCCCCAGCGGATCGTTGGCGAAGTCGAAGTCCATCGAGCCCGCGAGCGCGTAGGCGATCACCAGCGGCGGCGAGGCCAGGTAGTTCATCTTGACGTCCGGGTTGATCCGGCCCTCGAAGTTGCGGTTGCCGGACAGCACCGAGACCACCGAGAGGTCGTTGTCCTGCACCGCCTGCGAGATCTCGGTGGGCAGCGGCCCGGAGTTGCCGATACAGGTGGTGCAGCCGTAGCCCACCAGGTGGTAGCCCAGCTTCTCCAGGTAGGGCCACAGGCCGGCCTTCTCGTAGTAGTCGGTGACCACCTGGGAGCCGGGGGCCATCGAGGTCTTGACCCACGGCTTGGTCTGCAGCCCCTTGTCCACCGCGTTGCGGGCGAGCAGCGCCGCGCCCAGCATCACCGATGGGTTGGAGGTGTTGGTGCAGGAGGTGATGGAGGCGATCACCACGGCGCCGTGGTCGAGCTCGAACTCGCCCTTCTCCTCCGAGGTGACCTTGACGGGGTTGGAGACCCGGCCGTCGGAGCCGTCGGCGGCCGAGAACAGCTTGGGCTTGTCGCCCTCGTCGTGGTGGGTCACGGCGGGGGAGTCGCTGGCGGGGAAGGACTCCTCGCCGGCCTCGTCCAGTGCGGTGTCGTCCGAGCTGACCTGCACGTAGTCACGGAGCGAGCCGCGGAAGGAGCTCTTGGACTCGGAGATCGCGATCCGGTCCTGCGGGCGCTTCGGACCGGCGATCGAGGGAACCACGGTGGAAAGGTCGAGTTCCAGGTACTCGGAGTACTCGGGCTCGTGGTTCGGGTCGTGCCACAGTCCCTGCTCCTTGGCGTAGCTTTCCACCAGGTCCAGCTGGTCCTGCGGACGGCCGGTGAGCTTGAGGTAGCGCAGCGTCTCCTCGTCGATCGGGAAGATCGCCGCGGTGGAGCCGAACTCGGGGCTCATGTTGCCGATCGTGGCGCGGTTGGCCAGCGGGACGGAGGCGACCCCGGAGCCGTAGAACTCGACGAACTTGCCGACCACACCGTGCTTACGCAGCATCTCGGTGATCGTCAGCACCACGTCGGTGGCGGTGGCGCCCGGCGGGATGTCGCCGGTGAGCTTGAAGCCGACCACCTTGGGGATGAGCATCGACACCGGCTGTCCCAGCATCGCCGCCTCGGCCTCGATGCCGCCGACGCCCCAGCCGAGCACACCCAGACCGTTGACCATCGTCGTGTGCGAGTCGGTGCCCACGCAGGTGTCCGGGTAGGCCTGGCCGTTGCGGGCCATGACACCGCGCGCCAGGTGCTCGATGTTGACCTGGTGCACGATGCCGGTTCCGGGGGGAACGACCTTGAACTCGTCGAAGGCGTTCTGTCCCCAGCGCAGGAACTGGTAGCGCTCCTTGTTCCGGCCGTATTCGAACTCGACGTTGCGTTCGAAAGCGTCCGGCTTGCCGAAGACGTCGATGACCACGGAGTGGTCGATGACCAGCTCGGCGGGAGCGAGTGGATTCACCGCGGACGCCTGGCCGCCCAGCTCCACGACGGCCTCACGCATGGTGGCGAGGTCGACCACGCAGGGGACTCCGGTGAAGTCCTGCATGATCACCCTGCCGGGGGTGAACTGGATCTCGGTGTCCGGTTCGGCGGTGGGGTCCCAGTTGCCGAGTGCGCGTACGTGCTCGGCGGTGATGTTGACACCGTCCTCGGTACGCAGCAGGTTCTCCAGCAGGATCTTGAGGCTGTACGGCAGCCGCTGCGCGCCGTCGACCGCGTCGAGTCGGAACACCTCGTACGAGGAGTCGCCGACACGCAACGTGTCACGGGCGCCGAAGCTGTCCTTGCTCGCAGGTGCGGTCACGTTCCACTCCATCTCGTGACGGGCGTGCGCAAGTTCGGGAACGGCACGGGTCCGGGGAAGTCTCGCGCACTTCGGTGTTCCGTGCGCGCGGACCCTTGCTTCAGCTTAAACAGTACGCTTGTCCTGTATTCGTGCTCAAGGCAGGGTCAGGCGAAATCGAGCCCGAAATATGCCCGTGCGCGTAATCCCGCGGTTTTTGCCCGGGCGAGTGGTGCGGTCGGCGAGTCCCTTCGAGATGTCCGGCACGTTCGCGTCCACCGCGAGGGCGTTCGGCCTCAGGAGTCGTCCTCCTTCTCGTCCTCGGTGCTGGGCAGTTCCGCGAGCTGGGCGCGCAACCTGCGGGACCACTCCAGGTCCCGGGCGAACGTCGCGTCGTAGTGGTCGACACCGTGGGGTGAATTCATATGGTCACTATTTCGATTCGTTTCGTGTCTGCTTTCACTCTTGTGGCGGTGTGCCGCAGCTGTCCTTCTGACGTTACGTACACGTAGTGCCGGGTCGAGGTTACCGGCGCGGACTGGTGGGTAGACACCTGACGTGCGAATACTCATGGATGCGGTGTCGTACGAAGGATCTTTGCCGGCCGGTCGGCCACGGGACGGCCAACAGTGTTCCTCCCGAGCGTGCCGCGTTCGTCCGACGCCGTGGTGATCCGTGACGGCATCGACCTCTCGATGACGGAAGGTGGGTCGACAATGAAGGCGGTCGTTTATCAGGAACCCTTCTCGGTGGAGATATCCGAGGTGGCTGATCCCCGCATCGAACACCCCAATGACGTGCTCGTAAGAGTGACCTCCACCGCTATCTGCGGTTCGGACCTGCACATGTACGAGGGCCGCACCGCGGCCGAACCGGGCATCGTGTTCGGTCACGAGAACATGGGAATCATCGAGGACATCGGTAGCGGCGTCACCTCCCTGCTGCGTGGTGACCGCGTGGTCATGCCGTTCAACGTCGCCTGCGGATTCTGCCGAAACTGCATGGAGGGCAACACGGCGTTCTGCCTCACGGTCAACCCCGGTTTCGCCGGCGGCGCCTACGGCTACGTGGCGATGGGGCCCTACACCGGCGGGCAGGCCGAGTACCTGCGCGTCCCGTTCGCCGACTTCAACTGTCTGAAACTGCCCGCCAACGGGGAACACGAGACCGACTTCGTGCTGTTGGCCGACATCTTCCCGACCGGTTATCACGGCTGCGAACTGGCACAGGTCAGTCCCGGGGACAGCGTGGCGGTCTACGGTGCGGGACCCGTGGGGCTGATGGCTGCCTACTCGGCCCTGCTGCGCGGCGCTTCCCGCGTGTTCGTGGTCGACCGCGTTCCCGAACGGCTCACCAAGGCCACCGAGATCGGTGCGATACCGGTGGACTTCAGCCGCGGTGATCCGGTCGAACTGATCAAGGACCAGACCGAGGGGGCCGGAGCCGACAAGGGAGTGGACGCCGTCGGCTATCAGGCACAGGTCGCCGACGCCTCCAGGGAGGAGCCCGCGACGGTGCTCAACTCGTTGATCGAGAGCGTCCGTCCGACGGGGCGGCTCGGTGTCCCCGGCCTCTACGTTCCGTCCGATCCCGGTGGCCCGACCGAGAACGCCAGGCACGGCATGCTCTCGGTCGAGATAGGTCGCATGTTCGAGAAGGGACAGGTCATGGGGACCGGGCAGTGCAACGTCAAACGTTACAACCGTCAGTTGCGGGACCTGATCATCGCCGAGCGGGCGAAGCCCAGCTTCGTGGTCTCCCACGAGCTGTCGCTCTGGGAGGCTCCCGGCGCCTACACCAAGTTCGACCAGCGCGTCGAGGGGTACACCAAGGTCGTGCTGCACCCCTGAGTGACGCTCGCCGCGACCCGTGTCGGGCCACCGCGCTCGGCACGGGTCCGCTTCATGTCCGAGAGGTGAGTCTTCGACGAGTTCGCGTGGACCTCGCCCGCCCGGCCTCCCGTGGGCGGCCGGGGCGTCCTGACGGCGCCGACACCGATGATTCCTACCGCGAAATCGTGTCGAAAACCGCGTTTGGCACCACACCTCGTGGCGATTTCGCGAGAATTCGACGGGGGCGCGGTAGGGGAGCGTTCCCGTCGGTAAGGCGACACCAGGAGAATCCACGTTGGACAACATCGGTGACTGGACCGAGGGCCGGCTACACTGGCACGCCTACGTCGAAGCGGACGGTTCCTCCGCTGAGCGCAGCGATCGGACGAAGCGGTTGTCACGCAGTCCGGATCGCGTGCTGCACACCCCCGACGACGCCGCCGAGTGGCTGGCCGAGATGACCCGCGAACACGCTCAGCGGCGCCGAATACGGTTGCTCGGTGAACGCGCCTGGGCCGAACTCGCGGACGAGGACCAGCTCAGTCGTGACCTCGAGCGAGACCTGGAAGTGCTCTGCCACGGCCATTCGCTCTACACCGAGGTGCCGCGTGAGACCGATCGGCTGCGGCTGCACGTCGAGGCGGTCGACAGCAGCGAGTGTCGTCTCACGTGCCGGTAGCACCTCGCTTCCCGTTGTCGGGAGGAGACAGCGGTCTCGGCATCCCGCTCGAGAAGCTCGATAGGATCTCTGTCCGAACCGGCACGAGCCGCTTGGGAGGACATCATCGACGGGCAGCACCCCGAGAGCGACATCGGCGACGACCCCGATCTGTCCAGGCCGAACCTGGCACGGATGTACGACTACTTTCTCGGTGGCTCAGCCAATTTCGAGATCGACCGGCAGGTCGCCGACCAGGCAGCCGAACGCGCGCCCGCCTCGGTGACCTTCGCCGTCGAGAACCGGGCTTTCCTGCGACGAGTGGTGCGCTATCTGCTCGACGCCGGGATCGACCAGTTCCTCGATCTGGGATCCGGCGTTCCCACGGCCGGCAATGTCCACGAGATAGCGCACGAGCGGGCGCCGTGGGCACGAGTGGCCTACGTGGATCACGAGCCGGTTGCCGTGGCGCATGCCCGACGACTGCTGCGTGACTCGCCCAACGTCACGATCACCAGGGCGGACGCGCGTGACACCGCTACCGTGCTGCATGCGCCCGGGGTCGCCGGGCTGCTCGACTTCGACCGTCCGGTGGCGGTGCTCGCGGTGGCGTTGCTGCACGCCATTCCCGACCACGACGAGCCCGGAGCCATGCTCGCAGCCTACCGTGAGGCCTGCTGCACGGGCAGCGCCGTGGCCGTGTCCCATCTCTCCGGGACGGCGTTCACGTCCGACGAGCAACAGGCCGTGCGCGAACTGCTCGAGGCCACCCCCACTCCGGTCACCCTTCGTGACCAGGAAGCTATCGGTGGGCTGCTGACCGGATACCGGCTCGCCGACCCCGGGCTGGTCCTGCTGCCCGACTGGCGCTCCAACGACGAGAGTCCACCGCGCCACTCCGCGGCCCACGCCAACGGCTACGCGGCGGTCGGCTGGTGCTGATGCGGGGCGAGTGCGCGGCAGCACCGCGAGTGCGGCGATGAACGCGAGACGGTTACGTGGCCTCGGCCTCGCCTTCGCGGTCGCTTCGGCGTTGTTCTTCGGCGGTTCGGGGCCGTTCGCGAAACCGTTGCTGGTCGCGGGACTCGGTTCGCTTCAGGTCACGTGGTTGCGACTCGCGGGAGCGGCGCTTTTGATGTCGCCGCTGCTGTTCCGGTACCGCTCGGCGGTACGTTCCGCTCCCGTGGCGGTCGCGGGCTACGGACTGTTCGCGGTAGCCGGTGTGCAGGCCTGCTACTTCGGAGCCATCGCCACCATCCCGGTGGGGGTGGCACTGCTGATCGAATTCCTCGGCCCCGTCCTGGTGCTGGTGTGGGCTCGTTTCGTGCTGCGGCGCCCCGTCACTCCGATGGCGGTGATCGGCGTGGTGCTGGCAGTGACGGGATTGGCGTTCGTGGTGCGCGTCTGGGCGGGTGTCGCGCTGCATCCCGTCGGATTGCTGCTGGGACTGGGGGCAGCGGCGTGCCAGGCCGCGTATTTCCTGCTCTCCGAGAGCACCGCCTCGGTAAGACCCAGCGCGCTGGCGGCGTGCGGGCTCCTCGTCGGCGCTCTCGTCATGACCGTGCCGGCCCGGCCGTGGCGCATGGACTGGTCGGTGTTGGCCTCGCGGGTCGAGCTGGCCGGGCACGAGCTGCCCGCGGCGTTCGCGGTGGTTTGGATCGTGCTCGTCAGCACGGTGTTCGCCTACCTCACCGGCATCGTGGCGGTGCGGGGACTGTCCGCGCCGATCGCGGGTGGAGTGGCCTATCTGGAACCGGTGGTGGCCACGGTGCTCGCCTGGTGGTTGCTGCACGAGACCCTGCTGCCCGTCCAGCTGTTCGGCGGTGTGCTGGTGCTGCTCGGAGCGTTCCTGGCGCAGTGGGGCGCACCTCGTAGCCCCGTGGACTCCGTCGGTGCGACGGCGGAGGGGACCCTGTCGGGCGGGCGGAGGTGAACGGTTCCGGGAACGGTCGCGCGCTCGCACCCAGTAGAGCGGTTCGAAAGCGGTGTGACAGTCCCCGAGCGAGATCCGGCGCCCGGACGAGGTGAAGTAGCGCTCGGTGAACAGTCCGTAGACGGTGAAGTCGTCACCGTCTACGATCGGACCGTTGTCGGCCGTGTTGATGTTTCAACCGACACCACACTCGGCCCGTTGGGGTTCTCCCGCACCTTACGGATACTCCCTCAAGGAGTTCGGGATCCACCGGAACTGACAGCTGTCCTCCGACCGGTTCCCGCCGCGGTGTCGCCGAGTGCCGAGCCTCCCCGGTACTGGGCGCCACCTTCCGTCACGCCGTGGGCGCCACCGCGGAGCGTGCCGGGTCACCACGACACGCGTCGAGGTAACGACGGACGATCAGTCCTGCCACCTCGGAGTGGCCTCCCAGCGGTTCGGCCACTGCCTTCGAGGGCATCTCCCGCAGCCAGCGGTGGAACAGTCCGGGAGCCAGCAGATAGGGCGCGACGAACTCCCCGCCGCCTCCGCGCGCGCAGACCTCGGAGGTGCGTGGTCGTGCCGAGGTGATGTAGGTCGCCGGTAGTGGTTCGCCGCCGGGCCGAACCAGCTCTCCGAGCAGGCCCGCGGCACGATCCACATCGCCGAGCGCGTGCTGGTCGGAGGAACCCGCCGCGGCGAACACCACCGGCTCGCCGGGGCGCCAACCGGCCTCCCGCAATCTGTGCAGCATCACCCGCGCCAACTCCGGTGCCGGGCCCACCGGCTCGGTCACCCGCACCTCGGCGTCGTGCCCGCTGTCGGCGAGCTGGCCGGGAAGATCGGTACGCACGTGATAACCGGAGGCCAGAAAGGCGGGAACGGCCACGACCCGTCCGCTGACTCCCCGCAGTGCTTCGGCCACCGTGGGGCCGACCACGTCCACATTGGCGGTGCGTACCGGCACGCCCAGCCGACCCCCGGCGGTGTGGGCCAGCTGTCGGATCACCCGCCCACCCCGCGGGTCTCGGGTGCCGTGGGCCACCAGCAACAGGGTGGCGCTGCTCTCCGAGGTGCCGTTTCCGGCTTCCGGGAACTCGCACGGGCCGGTCAACTGGTGCCCACCTCGACGACACCGGCGCGGCAACGCACGGGGTAGATCGGCAACCTGGTTTCCGGATCGTCGAGACACTTCCCACTGCGCAGCGAGAAGACCTGTTTGTGCATCGGGGAGGACACGGTCGGTTCCCCATGGCGGTCCCCGACGATGCCGCGGCTGATCACACCGGCACCGCTGAAGGGATCCACGTTGCCCAGTGCGAAAAGTTCGTCGTCCCCGGTGCGGAACAGCGCCACGGTGTGTCCCCGCACGAGTGCCGCCACTCCGAAATCGGTGGGAACGTCGGGTTCTCGACAGACAGCATGCCACCTCATGCCGAAACCTCCTCGGTAACTTGGTCCTGTCCGGGTTGGGCGACCGGCATCGGAAGATCGATCGGTTCGGGGCGGATCTGGCCGCGTTCCTCGGTGAAACTGATAGTGGGGTCGGGCGAGTCCGGTGCGTTGACGAAGGACACGAATCGCGAGAGCTTCTCGGAGTCGTCGAGCACCGCCCGCCACTCGTCGGTGTAGTTCTCGGTGTGACGGGACATGGCCGCCTCGAGCTCGGCGGCGATGCCCAGGCTGTCCTCGACCACCACCTCGCGTACGTGCTCCAGCCCGTTGTCGAACGACTCGATCCAGCCCGCCGTCCGCTGCAGACGTTCGGCCGTGCGGATGTAGAACATCAGGAACCGGTCGATCAGGCGGATCAGTTCCTCGTCGGTCAGGTCCGAGGCCAGCAGCTCGGCGTGCCTCGGACTGAAACCACCGTTACCGCCCACGTAGAGGTTCCAGCCGCGTTCCGTGGCGATGACCCCGAAGTCCTTCGACCTGGCCTCGGCGCACTCCCGCGCACAACCGGACACCCCGGCCTTGATCTTGTGGGGAGCTCGTAGCCCCCGGTAGCGCGTCTCCAACCGGATCGCCATGGTCACCGAGTCCTGCACGCCGTAACGACACCAGTCGGTGCCCACGCAGGATTTGACGGTTCGCAGGGCCTTGCCGTAGGCATGGCCCGATTCGAAACCGGCGTCCACCAGTCTGCGCCATATCTCGGGAAGGTGCTCCACCCTCGCCCCGAACATGTCGATACGCTGACCACCGGTGATCTTGGTGTAGAGGCCGAACTCGGTGGCCACCTGCCCCAGCGTGATGAGCTTGTCCGGTGTGATCTCGCCGCCCGGCACGCGGGGCACCACGGAATACGTGCCGTTGCGCTGCATGTTGGCGAGGAATCGGTCGTTGGTGTCCTGCAGTCCCGCCTGCTCGTCGTCGAGGATGTGCGAATTCACCGAGCTAGCGAGAACGGAGGCCACCGCCGGTTTGCAGATGTCACACCCCCGCCCGGCGCCGTACTCGGCTATCAAACGGGAGAACGTCGTGATGCCGGTCGCTCGTACGATCTCGAACAGTTCCGACCTGGACTGCGAGAAGTGTTCGCACAGCGCGTCCGAAGTAGCCACTCCCGCTTCGTCCAACAGGTTCTTCAGCATCGGAACACAGGATCCGCAGCCGGTGCCCGCCTTGGTGCACGACTTGACACCGGCCACGTCCTCGGCCGCTCCCGACGCTATGACCTGGGTGATGTCCGTCTTGCGCACGTTGTGGCAGGAGCACACCGTCGCCTCGTCCGGAAGCACCCCGGTACTCGGGCCACCGGCCTGCGTCGCGGGTAACAGCAGCTGTTCGGGCGGGCCTGGCAGTGCGGTTCCCGTCAACGGCCGCAGCGTGTCGTAGGCACTCGCGTCGCCGACCAGCACACCGCCGAGCAGCGTGCTCGCGTCGTCGTCCAGCACGAGCTTGGCGTAGGTGCCTTCGGCGTTGTTGGCGTAGACGACTTCCAGGGCCCCCTCGGAAGTGCCGTGCGCGTCACCGAAGCTGGCCACATCGACCCCGACGAGTTTCAGCTTGGTCGCGCCGTCGGCGCCCGGGAACTCGGCGTTGCCGCGTTCGGTGAGTTGGTCGGCCACCGCCGCGGCCATTCGGTAACCGGGAGCGACCAAGCCGTGGCACTGTCCCCGTACCGCCGCGCACTCGCCGATCGCCCAGACACGCGGATCCTCGGTTCGGCAGTTGCCGTCGACCAGAAAACCCCCGCGCTCCCCGCGCGGCAGTTCCGCTGGTTCGGCGAGCTCGTCACGAGGTCGGATTCCGGCCGAGAACACCAGCAGCCCCGTCTCGATCTCGGTTCCGTCGGTCAGCGTCACCGAGCCGAGTCCACCGTGCTCTCCGGCGTGGGCACCGGCGGTGGCCACCCCGGTGTGTACTTCGAGTCCCAGGTCGCCGACGAGGCGTGCCAGCACGGCTCCACCGCCCTCGTCGACCTGCACCGGCATGAGCCGTGGCGCCACCTCGACCACATGGGCACGCATCCCGAGAACCCGGAGGGCGTCGGCGGCCTCCAGCCCGAGCAGCCCGCCTCCGACCACCACGCCGTCGGTGCCGGGGACAGCCGCCGAGCGGATGCCGTCGAGATCCTCCAGCGTGCGGTACACGTGGCAGCCCTCGAGCTCGGCGCCCGGAACCGGTGGTACGAACGGGCGTGATCCGGTCGCCAGCACCAGCGCGTCGTAGTGCAGCGTCTCACCGTTCGTGGTGGAGACCGTTCGGGTGACGCGGTCGATGTCGGTGGCTCCCACTCCGGTGCGCAGCTCCACCCGTGGATCCTCCCGAGTCCCGGAGGTGAGCAGGCTCAGTTCCTCGGCGGTGGACTCGGTCATGTAAGAGGACAGGCCCACCCGGTCGTAGGCGGCGTACGGCTCCTCACCGAGCACCACGATTCGCCAGTTCTCCGCCGAGTCACGTTCGCGGATCTCCTCGACCAGCCGGTTTCCGACCATGCCGTGTCCGATGATGACGAGTGTCTTGTTCACGCCGCACCCTCCTGTTCCGGGGAGTCGATTCCGCTCGGGACGCGTTCGGTGGTCGACGCGACCAGTGAGCCGCACAGTTCGCGGACGGCGCCGATGCAGCTTCCGCATCCGGTGGTGGCACGCGTGGCCGCGGCGAGAGCGGCCACATCACGCGCTCCGTCGTGGTAGGCCGCTGTCAGCGTCGATCGGGATACGTTGTTGCAGTGGCACAGCACCGGATCGGCCGGTACGCCGCCCGCTGTTCCGAATCCGGTGGGCAGGTCGAGCAGCGTCGCCAGCCGGTCGGAGGGGACCGGCATGCCGGTGTCGTGCAGCTGGCTGAGCGTGGCGATCGCTTCCGGCAGACCGAGCAGCGTGGCCGCCACCAGTCGGTCCTCGCGCAGTGCCAGTCGCGCGTAACGCCGTCGTTTCGGATCGTTGAACGTGACGTGTTCGACCTCGTGGCTCTTTCCGGTGAGCACTTCCGGAGGACCGATCGAGGCGAGTTCGAGTCCTGCCCCCCGAGCACGCACGATCCCGCCGGATTCGCGGGGCCTTCCCGAAGCCCCGCTGCTACCCGACAGCAGGGTTGCCGCCAGCGTCTCGGCCTGTTCCCACGAGTCGCTCAGCGAATCGTCGAATCCAGCCGGGGGCACGGCGCACCCTCCCAGCGCGTGAATATGTGGGTCACTGCTTCGCAGCTCACCGTCGACCGCGACACCCCGGGAGAGTCGCAGTCCGGTATCGCCTGCCAGTGCCGCGTCAGGCAGCGTTCCCGCGCGCAGTACCAGCGCGTCGGTGGAAACCGCGGCGCCCGACGACAGCACCAGTTTGCCCGGCAGCAGCTCGGTCGCGGTCTCGTTCGACAGGACGGTCACTCCGTTGTCGAGCAGTGTCCCGGCGACGATGTCTGCCGCGGTCCGATCCAGCAGTCGCGGCATCAGCCGCGCACCACGGTGCAGCAGCGAGACCTCGTATCCGGCCGTGGCCAGCGCGTGTGCTGTCTCAACCCCGTCCAACCCGCCGCCGAGCACGGTGACAGAGGCGTCGGCCGCCAGCTGACCGCGCATACGACCGCACTCGTTCGGATGGCGCAGCGGCCAGGTCCCCTCCGCCGGTGAGCCGTTGTCCGAGACTCCCGGCAGGTTCGGCACGACGGTGCGAGTTCCGGTGGCCAGCACCAGGACGTCGTAGCCGTACGTCTCACCGTGTTCGGTACGTACCCGTCTCCGGGCCCGGTCGATACTCGCGATCCGAGTGTTCCGGTGAACCCGCACGGGGGAGGGGTGTTCCGGTAGTGCCGCGAGCTCCGGGGCGAGCCCGTTGGCCAGGACGGTGGGCAGCAGCGCGGGATTGTGGGGGCCCCGCTCGGCGGCGTCGAGCACGGTGACGCTTCCCGGGTATCCCTGTTCCGTCAATCGTTCGACCAACCGGTGTGCGGCGGGACAGTGCCCGATGATCACGAGTCGTGTCATGCGCTCGGCTCCTCGGCGCTCGAGATCGAGACGGCCGCGACCTTGAACTCGGGAATCCCACTGCGGGGATCGAGCACGGGGTTGGTGAGCAGATTCGCGCAGCCGGCCCCGGCGTAGTGGATCGGAAGGAAGAGCGTGTCCGGCCGGATCGAGTCGTCGAGCCTCGCCCGTGCGAGCGTCGCGCCACGGGCGGAACTCACCCGTGCCAGCTGCCCGTCGTGCACGCCCCTGCGTGCCGCGGTGTCCGGGTGCAGCCGTACGAACGATTCCGGTTCGGCCGTGGCGAGTTCGTCGACGCGCCGGGTCTGCTCACCCGTCTGGTAGTGCCCCGAGATCCTGCCGGTAGTGGCCACCAGCGGGTACTCGTGATTCGTGTCCTCAGCTGGGCCGTGCCAATCGACCGCCGCGAAGCGGGCTCTGCCGTCGGGGTGGGCGAACGACTCCAGGAACAGGCGAGGAGTTCCCGGATGCGGGGTCGGAACCTGCTCGTCCGGCGTCTTCGGGCACGGCCAGTGCAGTGCCTGCCCGGAGTCGAGACGCTCGTAGTCGATCCCCGAGTAGTCCGCGGGACCACCGGCCGAGGCGTGTGCCAGTTCGTCGAAGACCGTGCTCGGTCGTGTCGGGAACCGGCTCTCCGGTTGCCCCAGGCGAGTCGCCAGTCCCCGCAGTACGTCCAAATCGGACCTGGTACTCCCCGGGGGCGGCAGCAACGCCCGTCGGCGCAGCACCCTCCCCTCCAGGTTGGTCATGGTGCCCTCTTCCTCGGCCCACTGCGTGACCGGCAGCACCACATCGGCCATCCGCGTGGTCTCGGAGGGAAGGAAGTCGGCGACCACCAGCAGGTCCAGTTTCGACAACTGCGCCCGTGCCAGCCCGGCGTGGGGGGCCGACAGCACCGGATTGGCGCCGAACACGAGCAGCGCCCGGATACCTTCCGGGGTTCCCGCCGACTCCAGCAACCGAGTGGCCGGCAGGCCGGGACCCGGCAGGGCTTTCTCGGCGACCCCCCACACCTCGGCGACATGTGCACGTGCGGCCGGGTCGGTTATGGAACGGTAGCCGGGCAGCTGGTCGGCCTTCTGCCCGTGCTCCCGGCCGCCCTGGCCGTTTCCTTGCCCGGTCAGGCAGCCGTACCCGCTGCCCCTCGTGCCGGGGAGACCCAGTGCGAGGGCCAGGTTGATGAACCCGGACACGGTGTCGGCGCCGTCACCGTGCTGTTCGGCGCCCCTGCCGGTGAGCACGTAGGAACTCCGTGCTCGGGCCAGCATCCGCACCGCTTGCCGCTGTGCCGAGACGGGCACTCCCGTAACCCGCTCGACACGTTCCGGCCACCAGGTCACCGCTCGGGCCCAGGTCCGCTCGAATCCGGTGGTGCGTCGTGCCGTGTACTCCGAGTCGTGCCACCCCTCGGTCACCGCGATGTGCAGCAGTCCCAGCGCGAGCGCCAGGTCGGTGCCGGGGCGCGGCCGCAGATGCAGTTCGGCACGTTCCGCCGTGGCGCTGCGGCGTGGATCGACGACCACCAGCCGGGCCCCTTCGAGGTGCTGCATCAGTGGCGGCATCGTCTCGGCCGGGTTGCCACCCGCGAGCAGGATCACCTCGGCCTCGCCGAGGTCAGTGACGGGAAACGGCAGGCCGCGGTCCACCCCGAAGGCCGCGTTGCCCGCGGTCGCCGCGGCGGCCATGCAGAATCGCCCGTTGTAGTCGATACGGCTGCTTCCCAGCGCCACCCGGGCGAACTTTCCCAGTGCGTAGGCCTTTTCGTTGGTCAAACCGCCGCCGCCGAAAATCCCTACGGCGTCCGGGCCGGACTCGGCGATGATCTCCTCGAGGTTGGTCGCGATCCGGTCCAGTACTTCCTCCCAACCCACCGGAGCGAGCTCACCCCGCCCGATACGCAGCTGCGGCTCGTACAGGCGGTCGGCGCTTCCCAAGACCTCGGGGGCGGTCCACCCCTTGCGGCACAGCCCACCGCGGTTGACCGGAAACGACGACGGCGAAACCGATACCGCGCCCTCGCGGTCGGTCAGCTCCGTACCGCACTGCAACGCGCAGTAGGGGCAGTGGGTAGCAACTTGGTGTCGCGCCATTCGTCGCCTCCCGAGATCCGCACACGGTCGCCGTCGGCGCCGCGATTCGGCTCTTCCGTCGTAACCGACGGATTCGTTGGAAACTCTAGGGTGATCGTGTTTCGCGGCCCAGTGTCTCGTGTTGCACTTCGGAAAAGGAGGGTTACTCGAATTTCACGGGGTGCTCGCGGCCGTGTGCGTTCGATCCTCGTCGTGGTACAGCTCGGTTCACCTCCCGGGCGTTGCCCGGAACCGGCGTGCGACCGTGGTGGACGTGGGCGAGTGCGACGAGGAAGACGCGGCGGGTTGGCAACGGGCCTGTGAACTGGTCGCGGCCGCCCGCAGGATCACGGTGTTGACCGGCGCGGGTATCTCGACCGGGGCGGGGATCCCCGACTTCCGGGGGCCGAACGGTGTCTGGACACGTGATCCGCGGGCACAGCGCCTCAGTGATATCGACAGCTACCTGGCCGATCCCGAGGTGCGCCGCGCGGCTTGGCGCAGTCGGGCGCGGCACCCCGCGTGGGAGGCCGAACCCGGCCCCGCTCATCGGGCTCTCACCGAGCTGGCGAACTCCGGAAGGCTCCGTGCGCTGCTGACGCAGAACATAGACGAGCTGCACCAGCGCGCCGGGCTCGATCCGGAGCTCGTGCTGGAGTTGCACGGTTCCATGTTCGGTACCGTGTGCCTGGAATGTGGTGAGACCGGGACCATGCGTGCCGCGCTGCGGCGCGTGGCGGAGGGTGATCCCGATCCGTCGTGCGAGCGCTGTGGGGGCATCCTCAAATCGGCGACCGTCTCCTTCGGTCAGGCGCTGGACCCCGAAGTGGTTCGTTCCGGGCAACGAGCCGCGATGGACTGCGAGTTGTTCTTGACCGCGGGTACCTCGCTGACGGTGCATCCCGCAGCCGGTTTCGCCGAGTTGGCAGTACGGGCCGGTGCCGATCTGATCGTCTGCAACGCGGAGCCCACCCCCTACGACGACCAGGCCGCCGCCGTGTTGCGCGGTAACCTCGACGAAGTTCTTCCCCGGTTGCTCTCCGTGCCCACGGTGCCGAACTCCAGCCCGCTGCGTACCTGGGGAGATCCCAGCACCTGGTGAGCGGTTCGGGGACTTCCCTCGGATGTTCCGTTCGGTGCGGTCCGGGGAAGTCCCGGCGGAACCTCACGCCGGTTCCCGTCCAGGGAACTCCCGCTCCTCCCGGGGCTCAGCTGTGGTGGGCCTTCGCAACGATGCCTCACGTTTGAGTGAAAGTGGGCGGGTCGGCGTGGCTCGTCTCGTCCCCGATACGAGTTTTTATGGCACATTCCGTGATCGAAATGTCGCCCGGTGCGGTGAGCCGCATCGGTCCAACGGATGCCCTCGGCTTTTCGGGAGATAACGGTCATGCCGCGCTCCCGCTGTGGTTACCGTCCCGCGGGAGCCGGTACCGCCCGGCAGCGCCGTCGGCCGCGGTACGGGGGTGTCGCGGGATCATCTCGTGCTCTCGTGCTGTTGTTCGTCGTCGTGCTGACCACGGGGATTCCGGGCACCGCGTTCGCGGCGCCCACTCAACCGCCGAATCCCGATCGGCAGCGGATCAGGGAGGAACGTGCCGAGGTGGAGACGCTGCTGGCTCGGCGGGACAGGCATCGCCGCTGGCTGGAGGCCAACCGCGACGAGCCTCGAACCCCGTTCCCGCCGGGGACTCTCGTTCTCCGGACCGTACCGAAACCGGTGGTGTCGCCTCAGCCGCGGTGGAAACCGTGGTCGCGAGAGCGCTCTCCCAACGAGGGGTCACCTATGCGTGGGGTGGTGGTGATGCCGACGGTGCCACGCGAGGCATACGCGACGGCGGCGTCGCCGACGCGCACGGGGACTACCGCAGGATCGGATTCGACTGCTCCGGGCTCATGGTCTACGCATTCGCGGGCATCGGCATACGGCTGCCGCACTACAGCGGTTATCAGTACCGTGCGGGCAAGCGAGTGCCGCTCGCCCGCAAGCAACGCGGGGACATGCTGTTCTGGAACGACGGTGGCGGTGTGCACCACGTGGCGCTGTACCTGGACGGACGAATGGTCGAGGCCCCCTACTCGGGAGCTCGGGTGCGGGTGACCGAGGTGAGGTACGCCGGGATCGCTCCCTACGCGGTACGACTGCTCTGATGTGAACGGGGCCGACCACCGGCGCCGGGGGACCGCCCGCGAACCCCACAGCCGCGTTCGAGGTCGGCCACCCGGAATCAGCGGGGACGACGACCGTGCCGCCGTTCGGACACGGGAACTCGCCGCGCCGGGCGGCGAGTCGGTGGACCCCCGAGCGGTGATCGAGTTCCCGTGTCACTCATCCGCGTTGGCAGTACGCAGCGTGCGCATGGCCATGGCCAGTTGCTCGGACGTCTCGGGACCCAGGGGCCCCAGGACCGTGCGACGCAGGATCTCCGCACAGGCACTCTTCGCCGTTTCGGCTGTCACCCGACCGTGGTCGGTCAGTGTCACGTAGGTGACGCGGCGGTCGGTGTCGCAGGGCTCCCTGCGGATCAGATCCGCTGCCACGAGCCGGTCCGCCACCTTGGTGAATCCTCCGCTGCTCAGTGCCGCTTCCCTCGCCAGCTTGGTCATCGGCATACGGCATTCCGGAGAGCGCACCAACCTGACGAGGATGTCGAAAGCGCCCGGCGTGAGTCCGAACCGCTCGTTGATTTCGGACATGAGCCGTTCCTGCGTCACGTGATACCCCTCGATCACGAGTCCCCACCAGGTGACGATCTCGTCGTCTTCCGCTTCCTGGCTCGCCGTGCCGGGGTCGACGGCGGTGATGTCCTCGGTTCCCACCTGGCTGCCTTCCTTCGTATGGCTGTTTCGTCTCCGTAGTCTAACGGCCACCGGGTAGAGCTTTCCCTAAAAGCTTCTTGCGAAGAAGATAATTCATGATAGTATTCTTCTTGTGCGTAAGAAGGCGTCGACCACATGGGCGACGCCCGGTACTCGAAGGAGTCGTACTGATGAGCGGTCCGGTCAAGCTCGCGGTCGTTTACTACTCGGCCACCGGCGTCGTCGCCGAAATAGCCAACGCGTTGGTCTCCGAAGCCGAAGCCGCCGGTGCCGAGGTCCGGTTGCGGCGGGTCGCCGAACTCGCTCCGGACGAGGCCGTGGACGCCAATCCCGCGTGGCGCGCGAATCTCGAAGCCACCAGGGCTGTCGCCGAGGTTACCCCCGACGACCTGGTCTGGGCCGATGCCGTGATCTTCGGTAGCCCCACGCGCTACGGCAACGTGGCGGCCCAGCTCAAGCAGTTCATCGACTCGCTGGGACCGCAGTGGCAACAGGGGTTGCTCGCGGACAAGGTCTACAGCGGGTTCACCTCGACCTCGACCAAGCACGGTGGTCAGGAGTCCACGCTGCTCGCGTTGTACAACAGCGTGCACCACTTCGGCGGAATCCTGGTCAGCCCCGGTTACACCGATGGCTCGAAGTTCGTCGACGGCAATCCCTACGGAACCAGCCACGTCGACGGTCAGGGACAGTTCAAGGTCGACGGTGAGACCAGGCAAGCGGCGTCAGTGCAGGCTCGTCGAGTCGTCAACGTCGCCCGAGCCCTGCGGGACGGCTCGGCCTGAGTCCCCGTTCGTGAGACCCGCCGGGATCCGCGGGGTCGGTGTTGAGATCGGGCTCCGCCCCGTGCCCCGGCGGGCGATTCCGCGCCGAGCACCAATCGCTTCCTCGTTCGGAGGGCTGAAATGGGTATCGCCACCAGTGGGCTGCACCACGTGACCGCCATCGCGGGGAATCCGCAGCGCAACGCGGACTTCTACCTGCGTACTCTGGGGCTTCGGATGGTCAAGACCACCGTCAACTTCGACGATCCGGGCACCTACCACCTCTACTACGGTGACGAGTCCGGCCGGCCCGGCACGTTGATGACGTTCTTCCCGTTCCACGGAGCTCCACCCGGTAAGCACGGCAACGGTCAGGCCACCGCCACCGCCTTCTCCGTGCCGGAACGATCCATGGGCTGGTGGCAGCGCCACCTAACCGCCGCCGGGGTTGAGGTCGGCCCGGTACAGTCCCGCGACGACGAGGAAACGTTGACCTTCCGGGATCCGGACGGGCTTGCCCTGTCGCTGGTCGCGCACCGGCAGCCGGACCCCCGTGCCCCCTGGGACAACGGCATCGTTCCCCCCGAACACGGCATTCGCGGGTTGCACTCGGTCTCGCTCTCCGTCGACGACGCGGACGCCACCGCCGGGATGCTGACCGGAATGGGGCTCTCGTTGACCGAGCGGCAGGGCGATCGTTTCCGCTTCGCGGCGGGCGACGGCGGCCCCGGGACCTACGTCGACGTGCTGGTGCGTCCCGGTGCCGAGCGAGGTCTGGTCGCCGCCGGTACCGTGCACCACGTGGCCTGGCGAGCGCCCGACGAGTCGACGCAGGCGGCCTGGCGTTCGGAACTGGTCGAGAGCGGTGTCTCGGTCACGTCCGTGTTGGATCGGCAGTACTTCCGATCGGTGTACTTCCGCGAGCCGGGCGGAGCACTGTTGGAGATCGCAACCGACGAACCCGGCTTCACCGCCGACGAACCCCTGCTCGAACTGGGACGGGCACTCAAGCTCCCTCCATGGCTGGAACCCAGCAGGGAACAGATCGAGGCAGCACTGCCCCGACTGGACCTGCCGAGCGAGAACAATCCGGAAAGGCCGGTCTCATGAGCACTTCCGAACTGCCGCTCCGCCACGAGTTCACCGAAGGTGACCCGCGTTCACCGGTACTGCTGATGCTGCACGGGACAGGTGGCACGCCGCGTGACATGGCCCCGCTCGGATACCGGATCGATTCCGAAGCGGCGCTGCTGTCCCCTGCCGGCAGTGTTTCGGAGAACGGGGTGGCCCGGTGGTTCCAGCGGTACGAGGAGGGAGTGTTCGACGAACAGGACGTCCTCCGCAGGGCCGGGGAACTGGCCGAGTTCGTCGAACGGGCTCGCGACCACTACGGCATAGCCGATCGAGGGTTGGTCGCCGTCGGATTCTCCAACGGCGCCAACATCGCCGCGGCGCTGACGCTGCTGCGCCCGGACGTGCTCACCGAAGCCGTGCTGTTCGCCGCGATGTCGCCGATCGTCGACACGCCGCGCCACTCCCTGACCGACACCCGGGTGTGGATGTCCAATGGCGAACACGACCCCATGGCGCCGATGGCCTCGGTGAACCGACTCGTCGACACGCTGCGTGACCGTGGGGCCGAGGTGACCACGCACCGCCATCCCGGCGGACACGACATCACGGCGGAAGCACTGCGGGAGGCAGCCGATTGGTTGCGTCAGCGTCACTGAACCGGTTTTCGGGCTGTCAGTGCGCTGAGCTCGTCGTGGTGCGCTTACGCGGGATCACTGCTTCCCGCGGTGGGCCGCCGCCCGAAGCGAGATCCGCTTGATCCGGCGGTACGCTCCCAGCGCGATCCGCAGCGTCGGGTGCCGATCGCTGGACAGCACCAGGCTCTCCCGCAATCCCGGGGCTTTTGGCGCTTCCGGTGTCGGGGGAGCTTTCGGTTCCGGCTGCGCTCGTTGTCGCGCCGTCTCGCGTCCGATCACCTCCGCCAGCGCCTCGATCGCCACTTCGGCCAGTTCGGCCGTATCGGGGTGATCCGGGACCACCTCGGGGCCGTCGGTTACGGCGGGGCGGAGTTCATCGAGGTCACCGATCACCTCATAACTCCTTTCCGCCAGTGCCTCGGTAATCCGCTCGGACTGTTGTCGCAGCCATTCCCGGTGTTGTTCGGGTACTTCGAGCGGATTGCGGGCCTTGCGGCTTCCCAGGATCTCTTCCGCCAGGTTCCGCTTCACACGTCGGTCGTGCGTGGGCCAGTCGATGTTGCCGTTGAGCCGTTGGTTCAGGCGACGGATGAGTTCCGTCTCGGCCACGCCCAGTGAGCGGTTCCGCTGCTGTACCCGGGTGTCGTACTCCTCGGGGCGCAGTCCCAGGAGTTCGGCGAAGCGGTGCCATACGAGGTCGGTGGAACTGCCGGCGGGAGGCACCGTAACCACGTGGACCCGTTCGGGGGGAATCGACCGGCCCCATTTGGCCAGGATCTCGGGGACGTCCTGCCGGTGCCAGAACAGCTCGCTGAGCATGTCCGGTTCGGCGACCGTACCCCGTACTCCGGCCACGAAGTCCTCGAACGATATCGTGTGCCGGTTTTTGACGTCCTCCTGCCACACGGCGGGTAGCTGGCGCTGCAGGTCCCGCACCGTGCAGACCAGATGAACCTCGGCGAAGGAAAGATCGGCCATCGCGCGTTCGATCTGTTCCGGGGTGGCCGTGCAGAACAGCTCGTGCGAAATGACTACGGTCGCCGGCCCGTCGGCAGCCTGCTTGACCAGGTTTTCCCAGGCGTTCGGGACGTTGTCGTCGAACCAGTCCACCTGGAACTGCGTGTTCTGCAGATCCATGGCAGCGTGAAAGTGCGCGTCGGGGCGAGTGCCCGGATAGTGAACGCCCGCCTCCCGGAGGGCTTCCCTGTTGTTCCAGAGGATCTCCTGCAGGTAGGTGGTTCCGGTCTTGGGGGAACCGATGTGTACGTAGACTCGGTTGGCGTCGGTGTCGCTCATGTGATCATCTTTCATGCGATTCCGGAATTGTGGAACACCCACCGGCATATTCGGTAAGGCCCCGACCTAGGCCAGTAGGGAGATGCGCTATGGGATCCTTGGGAGCCACGCTCTGGTTGACCGGGCTGCCCGGTGCCGGCAAGTCGACCATCGCGCAGGCGGTGGCCGAGTACTTGAGGCGGCGCGGTGGAAGGGTCCAGGTTCTCGACGGGGATCAGTTACGGACCAACCTATCGGCCGATCTGGGATTCACTCAGGCAGACCGGAACACGCACGTGCGCCGGACCGGATTCGTGGCTCAATTGCTGGCCACGCACGGTGTCACAGTGCTGGTCCCGGTTATCGCCCCTTACAGCACCGCGAGGGACGATGTGCGTGCCCAGCACGACAGCCTGGGATGCCCCTATTTCGAAGTGCACGTCGCCACTCCGGTCACCGAGTGCATGCGGCGTGACCCGAAGGGCCTCTACGGACGAGCCGCCGCTGGTGAGCTGTCCGGCCTGACCGGTTACGACGCGACGTATCAGGATCCGGTGGAACCTGATCTGTGGTTGGACACCAGTACCACCGACATCACCGCTGCTCGGGACGCCGTGCTCGGGATGTTGTCGCGCAGGGTGGGACTTCCGCTTCCCGGTTTGGAGACAGTGGGCGAGTACTGATCCGTCCGGGTGCGCTGAGTGAACTCCCGGTGGTCCGCTGACCACCGGGAGTTTTTCGTGTCCGGGCGTGCGTGGCCACGCTGCCCGCTCGGGACCTCGTTTCCGACGCGATATTGACCCGCGCGCTGTCGCTCAATTATGTTCGCAGGAAGCACGAACGTTCTCTTTGCGAACAAACCGTGGGTGTCGTTGTGAGTTCGGACACCAAGCGAAACCGCTGAACGGGGTGACCAGTGGCACGCATACTGCAGCTCGACACGGCCGTGGCCGAGCTGGTCAACGACGGTGACACCGTCGCGTTGGAAGGTTTTACGCATCTCATCCCGATGACGGCGGGGCACGAGATCATTCGTGCGGGCCGACGTGATCTCACGCTGTGCAGGATGACGCCCGATGTCATCTACGATCAGCTGATCGGCGCAGGCTGCGCACGTAAGCTCGTGTTCTCCTGGGGTGGAAACCCCGGCGTCGGTTCGCTGCACCGCTTCCGGGACGCGATCCAGCACTCCTGGCCCGTGCCGTTGGAGATCGAGGAGCACAGTCACGCCGGGATGGCCAACCGCTATGTCGCCGGTGCCTCCGGTCTGCCGTTCGCCGTGCTGCGGGGGTACGCGGGGACCGACCTGCCGGAGCACACCGACACGATCAGCTCGGTGCGCTGCCCGTTCACCGGTGAGGAACTGGCGGCTGTGGCCGCGCTCAACCCCGATGTCGGCATCGTCCACGCGCAGCGTGCCGACCGTGCGGGCAACGTGCAGTTCTGGGGTATCACCGGAGTGCAGAAGGAAACCGTGTTGGCCTCGGCACGTTCGCTGGTGACCGTGGAGGAGATGGTCGACGAATTGCCGGAACAGCCCGGTGCCGTGGTGCTGCCGAGCTGGGCGGTCACCGCCGTGGCCGAGGTTCCCGGTGGTGCACACCCTTCCTACGCCCAGGGCTACTCCGAACGGGACAACGCCTACTACCAGGACTGGGACGCGATCAGCAGGGACCGCGATCGGTTCCGCGAGTGGTTGGACAGCGAGATCCACGAGCCGGAGAGGAGCGCCCGATGACCGGGGAGCTGTCAGAGACACCGACAACCTCGGAATTCACCTCGGACGAGATGATGACCGTGGCCGCTTCACGGTCGCTGCACGACGAGTCGGTGTGTTTCGTGGGGATCGGATTGCCGAGCACGGCTGCCAACCTCGCGCGCCGCACACACGCGCCCGAGCTGGTTCTGATCTACGAGTCCGGGACGTTGGGTACCAAACCGCAGCGGCTGCCGCTGTCCATCGGAGACGGAGTGCTCGCCGAGACGGCCGATTCGGTGGTCGGTGTTCCCGAGATCTTCAACTACTGGTTGCAGCCGGGACGGGTGGACGTCGGATTCCTGGGCGGTGCTCAGGTGGACCGGTACGGCAACATCAACACCACCGTGATCGGTGACGACTACGAAGACCCCAAGGTTCGGTTGCCGGGTGCCGGCGGAGCGCCGGAGATAGCCACCTCCTGCGGCGAAGTGCTCATCGTGATGCGGCACAGCCCGCGTGCCTTCGTTCCCGACGTGGACTTCATCACCTCCGTGGGGTACGGAAGGGACGGCGCGGCCCGAGCGCGGTTGGGACTGCCGGGGCGCGGTCCGGTCAAGGTCATCACGGACCTCGGTGTGCTGCGACCCGACGAGGGAACGAACGAACTGACACTGACCGGACTGGCTCCCGGGGTCGAGGTGGAACAGGTCCGCGCGGCTACCGGTTGGCCGCTTCGCGTCGCCGAGGAACTCGGCGTGCAGCATCCCCCCACCGATCGGGAACTGCGGATCCTGCGGGAACTCAAAGCTACTGTCGGGAATGGAGAGTCCTCTTGAGTGACGAGGTGTACGTACTCGAAGCGGTTCGCACCCCCGTGGGGCGTTATGGCAAGGGACTGGCCGAGGTGCGTCCCGACGATCTGGCCGCCCACACGATCAGGGCTCTGCTCGACAGGGTTCCCGGACTGGACCCGGCACGGATACACGACGTGCTGTTCGGTGACGCCAACGGTGCGGGCGAGGACAACCGCAACGTGGCCCGCATGGCGACCCTGCTGGCCGGGCTCCCGACGAGCGTCGCGGGGGCGACGGTCAACCGGCTGTGCGGCTCCGGCCTGGAAGCGGTGATCGAGGCCAGTCGAATCGTGCAGACCGGTGACGGGGATCTGGTGCTGGCGGGCGGCGTCGAGTCCATGAGTCGCGCCCCCTGGGTACTGCCGAAGCCGGGGCGCGCCTATCCACGGGGACACGAGACGCTGCACTCCACCACACTCGGCTGGCGGATGGTCAATCCCGAGATGCCCCCCGAATGGACCATTTCACTCGGGGAGAGTGCCGAGCTGTTGGCCGACAAGTACGGTATCGGTCGCGCCGAGCAGGACGCCTTCGCCGTACGCAGCCACCAGCGGGCTGCGGCCGCCTGGGAGCAGGGGCTTTTCGAGGACGAGGTCGTGCCGGTGCCGGGTACGGACCTCACCAGGGACGAGGGGGTGCGTGCCGACACCTCGGAGGAAGCGCTCGGCAAGCTCAACCCCGCCTTCCGGCCCGATGGCACTGTTACGGCGGGTAACTCGTCCCCGCTCAACGACGGATCCGCCGCTGTACTGCTCGGAAGCCGTGCGGCCGCTGACGAGGTCGGTGCGGAACCGCTGGCACGGGTCGTCAGCCGCGGGGTGGCGGCGGTGGACCCCGACGTATTCGGGATCGGTCCCGTGCGTGCCGCGCGTACCGCGCTGCGACGCGCGGGGATCGGTTGGGGCGATCTCACCGCTGTCGAGCTCAACGAGGCGTTCGCCTCCCAGTCGCTCGCCTGTCTGGCCGAGTGGCCGGAACTGGACCCGGAGATAGTCAATCAACGTGGTGGTGCGATCGCTCTCGGACACCCGCTGGGCGCTTCCGGGGCGCGGATCCTGACCAGCCTCGCGCATCAGCTGCGTCGGGCGGGAGGTGGCTGGGGACTGGCCGCCATCTGCATCGGCGTCGGTCAAGGCCTCGCGGTCGTCCTGCACGCATGAACCGGTAATCATCAGGAGCGAGCATGTCCACCGACTCGATCGGCAAACCGTCGGATCGATTGATCCTGCCCAAGTACGAGCGCGACGATGCCAGCCATCCCGCGCTGGACACCACGGAGTACTTTTCGACGTCGCTGCGCAGCCCGCTTCGTCCACTGCAGTTGCTGCCACAGAATCTCACCGAGATCACTGGTCCGGTACTCGGGCACGAGCGAGTCGGTGAGACCGACCACGACCTGACCGTGCAGCACGAGGGCGAGCCGCTGGGAGAGCGAATCGTGGTCAGCGGCAGGGTCATGGACTCGGACGGCAAACCGGTGCCACACGCTCTCGTCGAGATCTGGCAGGCGAACGCCTCCGGCCGCTACCGCCACGCTGGTGATCGCCACCCGGCTCCGCTGGACCCCAATTTCTCCGGCACGGGCCGGTGCATGACCGACGAGAACGGTCACTACCGATTCGTCACCATCAAACCGGGTGCCTATCCGTGGCGCAACCACGACAACGCCTGGCGTCCCGCCCACATACATTTCTCGCTGTTCGGGCGTGCCTTCACCCAGCGCCTGGTCACCCAGATGTACTTCCCGGGCGATCCGTTGTTCTACCAGGACCCGATCTTCCAGTCTGTGCGTGACCCGAAAGCACGCGAGCGGATGATCTGTGAGTTCGACCTGGACAGCACGATTCCGGAGTGGGCGCTGTCGTACCACTTCGACATCGTGCTGCGTGGCAGTCACGCCACCCCCTTCGAAGAGGACGAGGACGACGATGACGACTGAGCGATCCGTTGAGGTGACTCACGTTTCCCGGCCGGCCACCACCCCGTCGCAGACGGTGGGACCGTTCTTCGCGCTGCCGGGAGGTCTGCCGTGGCCGGACGGGCCCGAACTCCTCCCTCCGGAAGCCCCCGAGGCGGTGATGCTGCGTGGCCGGTTGTCGGACGGTGCGGGGGAGCCGATTCCCGACGGGTTGATCGAGATCTGGCAGGCGGACGAGCGGGGCGGGTTCGCGCATCCGGACGATCCCCGGCAACAGACCACGGCCTTCCCCGGTTTCGGGCGGTGTGCCACCGGGCCGGACGGGGAGTTCTGGTTCCGCACCGTCAAGCCGGCCGCGTTGCCCACTCCGGCAGGGGAGACGGAGGCTCCGCACATCAACGTCACGGTACTGGCCCGCGGGTTGCTGGACCGTGTCGTGACCCGGATCTACTTCCCGGACGAACCCGCGGCCAACGCCGTCGATCCCGTGTTGTCCGGTGTCGATCCCGCCCGAAGGGATACCCTGGTCGCGACGGCGACGGCCGACGGCTTCCGATTCGATATCCGGTTGCAGGGTGATGACGAGACCATCTTCTTCGCGGTCTGAGACCGCCACTGGACTGTTCACTCCCACGTTCGTCACCGACGGGTTCGACGAACTCACCGCGCCTGCCGCCTGGTTGCGGGCCATGCTCGACTTCGAGGGTGCGTTGGCCCTCGCCCAGGCGGACGTTGGCCTGGTGCCCACCGCGGTGGCCGAGGAGATCGCCGATCGGTGCCGCCGGGGCGACGATTTCGACGTCGACTCGACAGCCCGGCGTGCGGCGGACTCGGCGACTCCGGTCATACCGCTGGTCAAGGACCTCACCGCCGGGGTGAGCGCGGAAGCAGCCGCGTACGTGCACCGCGGTGCCACCAGCCAGGACGTGGTGGACACCGCCGCGATGCTGGTGGCACGGGAAGCCGTTCGCGCGTCGTTGCGTGAGCTGCGCGTGGTCGCCGACGAGTGTGCTCGGTTGGCCGAGGAGCATCGCCACACCCTGATCACCGGCCGTACTCTGCTGCAGCACGCCCTGCCGACCACTTTCGGGCGCAAGGCCGCCGGCTGGCTCGTCGCGGTGATCGAAGCGTCCGAGGGGCTTGCCGGGATATGGCGACACAGGTTGGCGGTGCAGTTCGGAGGCCCGGTGGGCACGCTGGCGACGTTCGGCTCGGACGGTGTGCGGGTGACCACCGCGTTGGCCGAACGACTCGGGCTGGTCGAACCCGTTCTGCCGTGGCACACCGACCGGACCCGTGTTGTCGACCTGGCGACCTCGTTGGGGACCGTGGCCGGTGCTCTGGGCAACATCGCGCTGGACGTCGAACTGGCCGCCCAGACCGAGGTCGGCGAGCTCGCCGAAGGCCGCTCCGGGGGATCCTCGGCGATGCCGCACAAGCGCAACCCGGTTCGTGCCGTCCGGGTCAACGCGGCAGCTCGCCGGGCACCGGGTCTCGTGGCGACCCTGTTGAGCGCCGTGCCGCAGGAACACGAACGCGCGGCGGGTGCCTGGCAGGCGGAGTGGGAGCCGTTCAACGAGCTGTTGCGGTTGACAGGTTCGGCGGCGGCGGTAACCGGCGAGATGCTGGGCGAGCTCAAGGTCGACGCGGACAGGATGCGCTCCAACCTGGAGTTGTCCGGTGGAGTCCTGTTGGCAGAGCGGATCTCCACGGCACTCGCCGCGGAGCTCGGACCTGTCGGGGCGAGTGAGCTTGTCGGGGAACTCTCCCGGCGGGTGAGTCGTGACGGCAGTACCCTGCGCGCTGAGCTGTTGGCGGACGAAACCGTACGCGCGGTGCTGTCCGAACGAGATGTGTTGGACTTGACCGAGCCCGGCGACTACCTCGGTTCGGCGGACGAATTCATCGACCGCGCCCTGGCCGCCCACACACGCTGGAAGGAGACGAGTGCCGGTGATCCCGGACTATGAGCTGACCGGTCCGCCCCAGGCTCCCGTGTTGGTGCTGTCCAATTCGTTGGGTACCGACCGGACGATGTGGGACGAGCAATTGCCCGAGCTGTCGGGCCACTTCCGCGTACTGCGTTACGACCAGCGTGGACACGGCAAGACCCCCGCCACTCCCGGACCGTACGATCTGGAAACTCTCGGGCGGGACGTGCTCGACCTGCTCGATCACCTCGATATCTCCGAAGCGCACTTCGCGGGCGTTTCCCTCGGCGGTATGACCGGCATGTGGTTGGCGGTCAACGCCCCGGAACGAATCGGCGGACTCGCTCTGCTGTGCACCTCGGCGGAGCTCGGACCACCCGAGAACTGGCGCGAACGGGCGGCGTTCGTGCGTGCCAACGGCACTCGGGAGATGGTCGACTCCACCCTCGATCGGTGGTTCACCGCGGAGTTCGCCTCCAGACCGGATGTCGTCACCAAGTACGGTGGAATGATCGCGGCGAGTGACGACGAGGGGTACGCCGGTTGCTGTGAGGCCATCGCGGGGATGAACCTGCGGGATCGGCTCGGCGGAATCACCGCCCCTACACTCGTGGTGGCGGGATATGATGATCCGGCGACACCACCGAAACACGCCGAACGCATCGTCGCCGGCGTCCCGGGCGCTCGGTTGTCCTTGCTGGAACGCGCCGCGCATCTGGCCAATGTCGAACAGGCCGAGCGGGTCAATCGCCTGCTCGTCGAACACTTCACACCGGAGGGCGAGGGGATGTCCACCACGTCCGGCGAACCCGTTTCCCCCGAGGGCACCGGCACCGGCATGGCGGTGCGCAGGCAGGTGCTCGGCGACGAACACGTCGACAGGGCGATCGAACGAAAAACCGAGTTCACCGAGCCGTTCCAGGACTTCATAACCCGCTACGCGTGGGGAGAACTCTGGGCCTCGGAAGGAATGGATCGTCCGACCCGTAGTTGTGTGACCCTGGCGATTCTGGCCGCTACCGGGTGCCACGACGAGCTCGCGATGCACGTTCGAGCGGCACGCCGCAACGGCGTCGAACCTTCGACCATCAGAGAAGTACTGATGCACGTGGCCGTTTACGCCGGTGTTCCCAAAGCCAACAGTGCTTTCGCGCTTGCGGACCGGATTCTCGACGCGGAAGCCGACGAGAACGGTGCTTGACAGAACCGAGGCGGGGGTGGCTATGGAGTCCGAGGCCGATTCCGGAGTCGTGGGGCCGGTGCAGTCCCTGACGCGTGGGCTGATGGTGATCCGCGCCTTCGACGAGACCAGGCCGGAGATGACGCTGAGTGAGGTCGCCCGTGTCACGGGGCTCTCACGTGCGGCGACTCGTAGGTTCCTGCACACGCTCGTGCGGTTGGGCTACGTCTGGACCGACGGTCGGCTGTTCGCGCTGACCCCCCGCGTGCTGGAGCTGGGATTCTCCTACCTGTCCAGCCTGTCGTTGCCGGAGATAGCGCAGCCGCACCTCGAACGGCTGGCCGCCCAGGTCCACGAGTCGGTCTCGGTGTCGGTCCTGGACGGGGACGACATCGTCTACGTGGGGCGCGTCCCCACCTCCCGGATCATGACCGTGGCGATCAACATCGGCACCCGCTTCCCCGCTTATGCCACCTCGATGGGGCGGGTGTTGTTGGCGAACCTGGGCGAGCAGGAGCTCACCGAGTACCTGCGCCGGGTGCGTCCCGAACCGTTGGCGCCGCAGACCCTGACCAGCGTGGGTCCGCTCAGGCGGGAGCTGGAACGTATCCGGGCACAGGGATGGGCCGTGGTCGATCAGGAACTCGAAGCCGGGCTGCGTTCGCTGGCGGCCCCCATCCGAGATCGCACCGACAGTGTCGTCGCCGCGGTCAACGTCTCCTCCCACGCGAGCAGGACGAGTGCGGAGGACGCCCGAAACGAGCTGCTGCCGCCGCTGCTGGAGACGGCCGCCAAGATCGAGGCGGATCTACGGGTGGCTCCCCAGGCGGGCAGAACAGCCAGGTGACGGTTCCGGCCCGCCCGGTCGTCGAGCCCGGTTGTCGAACAGGGCTCCGGGATCGGGAGCCACTCCGTTCGTCATCACGCCCCTCGGAGGTGTGTGGCGGTGTCCCGGGGTGTTTCCCGGCCTCGGGAACCCTGCTCGTCGAACTGGGTCCGGTAAAGCTCGGCGTAGTGGCCGCCCCGTTCCAGCAGCTGTTCGTGGGTGCCCTGCTCGGCCACTCTTCCCTCGGCTATCACCAGAATGCGGTCAGCGCGGCGGATGGTGGCCAGTCGGTGGGCGATCACCACTGATGTACGTCCCGTAAGCGCCGTAAGCAGCGCCTGTTGCACGGCCTCCTCCGAACGGGAGTCCAGATGGGCGGTCGCCTCGTCGAGAACGACGATCGGCGGTTGTTTGAGCAGCAACCTGGCGATCGCCAGTCGCTGCTTCTCGCCGCCGGAGAGCCGGTAGCCGCGGTCCCCGACGACGGTGTCCAGCCCTTCGGGCAGTTCGTCCAGCAGTTCTTCGAGCTGCGCGGTCCGCAGCACCCGGTACAACTCCGTGTCGGTGGCACCGGGCGCGGCGTAGGCGAGGTTCGCCCGGATGGTGTCGTGGAACAGGTGGGCTTCCTGCGTGACCATACCGATGGTCGAGTACAGCGAGGACAGCGTGACGTTCCGGATGTCGTGCCCGCCGACCCGAACACCGCCGGAGTCCACCTCGTACAACCGTCCGGCCAGATGGCCGATCGTGGTTTTGCCCGCCCCGGAATGCCCGACCAGCGCGATCATCTCGCCCGGTTCGGCCCGGAACGTGACGTCGTGCAGCACCTGCTGTGCCGGACCGCTCTCCGTACGGGCCACCGATTCCAGCGAGGCCAGGGAGACTTCCTCGGGACCGGGATAGTGGAACGAGACCGAGTCGAATTCGAGACTCGTTGAGTCGCGTGGCAGCTCGATCGCGTTCTCCCGTTCGCGGATCATCGGCGGCAGATCCAACACTTCGAAGACCCGGTGGAAACTGACCAGCGCGGTCATCACGTCGACGTGCACGTTGGACAGTGATGTCAGTGGACCGTAGAGCCGGGTGAGCAGCGTCGTCAGCGCCACCAGGGTTCCCAGCTGCAGCGAACCACCGATCACCAGCGTTCCGCCGAGTCCGTAGGTCACCGCCGTCGCCAGCGCGGCCACCAGCGTGAGTCCGACGAAGAACACCCTGCTGTACATGGCCGAGAGCACTCCGAGGTCTCGGACCCGTTCGGCCTTGCGGGCGAACTGCTCGGTTTCCTCGTCGGCCCTGCCGTAGAGCTTGGTCAGCATCGCCCCGCCGACCCCGAACCGCTCCGTCATCAGGGAACTCATCTCGGCGTCCACGGCCATCTGTTCCCGAGTGACGCGTTGCAGACGCTTGCCTATCCACCGCACCGGGAACAGGAACAGCGGCAGCAGGGCCAGCGCGATCAGCGTGATCTGCCAGGACAGCGCGAACATCGCCGCCAGTACCAGCACCAGGCTCAGTACGTTCGACACCACCGCCGACAGCGTGCTGGTCAACGCGCGTTGCGCCCCGATGACGTCGCTGTTGAGCCTGCTGGTGAGCGCTCCGGTCTGTGCACGCACGAAGAACGCCAGCGGCATCCGCTGCACGTGGTCGAACACGTCCCGGCGCAGGTCGTAGATGAGCCCTTCCCCCAGGCGGGAGGAAAACCAGCGTTGCAGCAGCGTGAGCACCGCTTCCAGCAGCGCGATCCCGGCAACCCCCACCGACAGCCAGACGACCACGTTCAGTCTCCCCGGCACGATGCCGCGATCGATGATCGCTTTGAACAGCAGCGGGGTGACGACTCCCAGCACGGCTGTGGCCGCGACCACGAGCAGAAACGGAACGATGATCCGCGTGTAGGGACGCGCGTAGCCGAGGATGCGTTTCGCCAGTCCCGGTGGGAGACGCTGTCTGGTCACCGAGCTGTCCCTGGTGAGTGAACGCATCGTCGCCCAACTCACTCCGCTGTTGTCCATGCGAGACCTTCCGTGCTGTCGAAGACGCTCCGCCGGAATCCTGCGAATTCGAGTTCGCTCGAAGTCAATGTTCCACGGGAGCGAACGCCGGAGGAACCCGTTCCGGGTTGGTCGTGTCGCCCCGGCCGTGATGCTTCCCGCCGCACAGGTGGTGTGTCGAGCCGAGGACTTCGTTCCACCGCGCGGCGAACGAGACTTCGTTACACCTGGCCGCCTTGTCGTCCGCCGCTGCGGGGACAGCGTGGTTTTCGGACTGGTGAGTTCTTGCGATCGAGTGACCTGAGATCGATCGGGGGCTCAACCGTTACGCCGGCGGGTCGGTTCGGTACGCGTGCCCGTCGACCTGTCTCAGGGACACGGTTCGCCCGGCGGCCAGAGCGGCGATGCTTATGGCGATCACGAGGGCGAGCCAAGCCGACGCCCCAGCTGATTCGTCTCCGCCCGTGGTGCCCACAAACACCCCGAACAGCACAGCGGCGACACCCGCGAGGGCGGCCAGGCTCGCATGCGCAGGCATACTGGCCGAGGTCGGAGCGCACGTGCCCAGACAGGCCACGGCCAGCGCCACGAGCACCACAGGCACCACGCCGGTCACGGGACTGTAGCCCTCGCTGATCACGGCGCCGGAATCCGGATTCACCAGCTCGAACAACCGGAAAAGCCCGACAGTCCTCTCGTAGGTGGGGTACTCATCCGAGTGCAACCACGGTCCACCGGACAACGCCAACAGCACGCTGCCCAGGGCCGCGTACAGTATCCGGAAGCGCACCGCCCGCCCATCGGCTACAACGGAGTTCTGATAGGCGGCGAACCGGCTCTTGAGCTCCTCAATTTCGTGCTCGCGGTCTGACGTACTCGGCATACGTGCATCCTATGCGGCGGCGAGCAGCGCACTGGTCCCGAACCATCGGTACGAAGTGGATTTCCGCACACGGCTGGTGTGGCCCGGAGGCGAGTCAATCCACGCGGAAGCTCTCATTGCCGTACGTCTCCGGGTGCGATACCGGCCGAGGCGGACAACGCGCCAAGTCGGGCCCGAAGGCTTCCCGGAACTCGTGCGGCGGGACGGCCGCGCCTCCTGCCCACCGCACGAGCCGTACCGGCTAGTCCTCGCGGTAACCCGCGCGTCGCAGGGCGTCAGCCATGGCCCCGCTGCCCGCGCCGCGCTTGTCCTGCTGTTTGCCCTGTTGCTTGCCCTGCCGTTGGTTGGCGCCGCTGCCGCGCTTCGCTCCGGCCCTGCCGTTGGCCGCGGAACCGCGAGCCCGCTTGCCGGAGTCACCGGACTCCGTTCCGGAACCACTTCCGGCGGGAGTGACGTCGTCGTCCAGCCGAAGTGTCAGCGAGATGCGTTTGCGGTTCACGTCCACCTCACGAACCTTGACCCGTACGACCTCGCCCGGTTTGACGACCTCCCTCGGATCGTTGACGAACGACTTGGACATCGCGGAGACGTGTACCAGCCCGTCCTGATGCACCCCGACGTCGACGAACGCACCGAACGCGGCGACGTTGGTGACCACCCCTTCCAGCACCATGCCGGGTGCCAGGTCGTTCAACGAGTGGACGTCCTCGGCGAAGTTGGCGGTGCGGAACTCCGGACGGGGATCGCGTCCGGGTTTTTCCAGTTCGGAGATGATGTCGGTCACGGTGGGGAGGCCGAAGGAATCGTCGGCGAAGTCCGCGGCCCGCAGTTCGCGCAGCAGACCGCGATTACCGATGATGCCGTCCAACGAGCTGTTGGTCGACTCGACGATCCGGTGCACCACCGGATAGCTCTCCGGGTGGACGCTGGAGGAGTCCAACGGGTCGTCGCCGTCGGTGATCCGCAGGAATCCGGCGCACTGCTCGAACGCTTTCGGCCCCAGCCGGGAGACCTCCCGAAGCGCCTTCCTGGACAGGAAGCGCCCGTTCGTCTCGCGGTGGCCCACGATGTTCTCGGCCAGCCCGGCGTTGATACCGGAAACGCGGCTCAACAGCGGCGCCGAGGCGGTGTTCACGTCCACGCCCACGGCGTTGACGCAGTCCTCGACCACCGCGTCCAGCGAGTGCGAGAGCTTCGACTCGGAAACATCGTGCTGATACTGCCCGACTCCGATCGACTTCGGGTCGATCTTGACGAGTTCCGCGAGTGGGTCCTGCAACCGCCGGGCGATCGAGACGGCCCCGCGCAGCGACACGTCCACTTCGGGGAGCTCCCGCGACGCGTAGGACGAGGCGGAATAGACCGAGGCTCCCGCCTCCGAGACCGAGACTCTGATCAGGCCGTCGCGGGACTCGGCCAGTCGCGCCGCCAGTTTGTCGGTCTCCCTGGAGGCCGTTCCGTTGCCGACCGCGAGCAGTCGCGCCCCGTGTCGGTCGACCAACCGCTGGAGGGTGGCGAGCGCCTCCTCCCAACGCCGCTGCGGCTCGTGTGGATAGATGGTGGCGGTTTCGGCGAGCCTGCCGGTGGCGTCCACAACGGCCACCTTCACTCCTGTCCGGTAGCCCGGATCGAGACCGATCGTGGCACGTGGTCCGGCTGGGGCGGCCAGCAGCAGATCGCGAAGGTTTCCCGCGAACACCCGCACGGCCTCGTCCTCGGCCCGCTGCCGCAGCCTGTTGCGCAGGTCGATGTCCAGGTGAACCATGATCCGGGTGCGCCACGCCCAGCGCACGGTTTCGCGCAACCACGCGTCGGCGGCCCGGCCGCGGTCCTCGACGCCGAACCTGGCGGCGATACGTCGTTCGTAGTCACTCGGTGCCCGCCCGTCGGCCGATCCCTGCCCGTCAGAGCTGTCGGGATCGAAATCGAGGGTGAGTTCGAGGACTTCTTCCTTCTCGCCGCGGAACAGCGCGAGCACCCGGTGCGAGGGCAGCGCCCCCAACGACTCCGCGAAGTCGAAGTAGTCGGTGAACTTCGAATCGTTCTCGGCAGCACCGGAGCGAGCGTTCGAGGACAACCGGCCCCGTTGCCAGGCCAGTTCGCGCAGTTGCCCGATGAGATCGCCGTCCTCCGCGAAACGCTCCACCAGGATGGAACGTGCCCCGGCCAGTGCGCCCGCGGTGTCGGGCACACCGTTGTCGGCGTCCACGTACGCGGCTGCCGAGGTCTCGGGGTCCTGTCCCGGGTCGTCCAGCAGCCCGGTCGCGAGTGGTTCCAGTCCCGCTTCGCGGGCTGTCTGCGCCTTGGTTCGGCGCTTGGGTTTGAACGGCAGGTACAGATCCTCCAGCCGGGCCTTGGAATCGGCGGCCATGATCCGGCTGTGGAGCTCGTCGTCGAGCTTTTCCTGCTTGCGGATCTCTTCGAGGATCGTGTTGCGCCGCTGTTCCATCTCGCGCAGGTAGCGTAGCCGCTGTTCCAGCGTACGCAGCTGCTCGTCGTCGAGCGCTCCGGTTGCCTCCTTGCGGTAGCGGGCGACGAACGGCACCGTCGCCCCGTCGTCCAGTAGCCGCACGGCGGCTTCGACCTGCTCGGCGCCCACGCCGAGTTCGTCGGCGATCCTTTGGTGAATCGACGTCGTCACGATCCTGTTCAGCCCTTCGACCGGCCTTGATCCCTTGTTGTGATGAGCATTCTCGCCCATCCGTACCCGATGGGTACCGGCCAGGGCTTTCCCGGCGTGGCGTATCACCCGGAAGGGCGGTACGCCACCGGAACCGGGAATGTGTCAGCGAGTACCGGAGCTGGGTACCAGCTCCCGAGCGGCGCGGGTGATGGCCGCCGAGTCGATTCCGGCCTGCGCGAGCAGTTCGGCTGGTTTACCGGAACCGGGCATCTCGGTGACCGCCAACTTCGTCACGGGCACACTGGCTCCCGCTTCGGCGAGCGCGGCGAGCACCGCGTCGCCGAGTCCACCCTCGGGCCAGTGGTCCTCCACCGTCACCAACCCGTCGGTCTCCTCGGCCGCCAGGCGCAGGGTTTCGATGTCGATCGGTTTGATCGAGTACAGGTCGACCACCCGTGCCCGGATACCCTCATCGGCCAACCGCTCCGCGGCATCCAGTGCCTCGTGCAGGGTCACACCCGCTGCCACGAGGGTCACGTGCTCACCCTGCCGCACAGTTTTGGCACCGCCGATGGGGAAGTCCTCGTCGGGCCCGTAGATCACCGGAGTGGCACCACGGCTCGCCCGCAGGTAACAGATGCCCTCCCGGTCGGCCATCGGTTCGAGGAGACCGACCGTCTGATTCGCGTCACAGGGGTACAGCACGGTACTGCCGTGCACCGCACGCATGGCGGCCAGGTCCTCCAGCGCCATTTGGGAGGGGCCGTCCTCGCCGATCGCGACTCCGGCGTGTGAGCCCATCAGATTCAGCGCGGCACGGCTGACCGCGGCCATCCGGATGAAGTCGTAGGCACGACTCAGGAACGCCGCGAAGGTGGAGGCGAACGGTATCCACCCCCGTGCCTGCATCCCCACCGTTGTGGCCAGCATCTGCTGTTCGGCTATGTACATTTCGAAGTACCGTTGCGGATGCGCTTCGCGGAACTGCTCCGAATGCGTGGAGTTGGACACCTCACCGTCCAGCGCGACCACCTCGCCACGTCGGGATCCCAGTGCTCGCAACCCCTGTCCGTAAGCCTTGCGGGTGGCCGCGGCGTCTCCGACTTCGAAAACGGGGGGTGGTTCGTAGGCCGTAGCGAAGGTGCGGGGGTCGCCCACCGTCTCGGGCGGGTTCACCTTGACGCGCAGCTCGCGCGTTCCGCCGAGTTCCTCGATGGCCGCGGTCGGGTCCTGCAGTGGTTTGCCGTGTTTACCCGGCAGGTCCTCGACCTCGCTGACTCCCTTGCCCTTTCTGGTGCGAGCCACGACGGCTGTCGGACGTCCCCGCGTCGCTTCCGCCTCGTTCAGCGCGGCCTCGATCCGTTCCGGATCGTGTCCGTCGTCCACCTCCACGGTGTGCCAACCGATGGCGCGGGCACGATCCGAGTAGGCTTTCAGGTCCCAACCGTGCATGGTCTCGCCGGTTTGGCCGAGACGGTTGACGTCCACGAGTGCGACAATGTTGTCCAGCCGGTAGTGAGCGGCGTGTTCGAACGCCTCCCAGATCGATCCCTCCGCCATTTCGCTGTCGCCGCACAGCACCCACACCCGGTTGCCCAACGTGTCCAGTTTCGCGGCGGTCAGCGCCAGCCCCACTCCTACCGGCAGTCCCTGCCCGAGTGAACCGGTGGCCACGTCCACCCAGGGCAGGGCGGGGGTTGGGTGGCCTTCCAGCCTGCTGCCGAACTCGCGGAACGTCAGTAGCTCCGCGTCGTCGATCGCTCCGGCGGCCTTGAAACAGGAGTACAACAGCGGAGAGGCGTGCCCCTTCGAGAAGACCAGGTGATCGTTCCGCGGGTCTTCCGGTTGGTCGAAATCCAGTCTCAGATGACCGTCCAGCAATGCCGCCATCAGATCGGCCGCGGACATCGACGAGGTGGGATGACCCGAGCCCGCCGCATCGGCGGCTCTGATCGAGTCCACTCGCAGCTGTTGTGCCAGTTCGTGCCTGAATTTCATCCGTTCCACTCCACGCGGATTCCCGGGTGGTCGAAGCCACAAACCCCGGCCGGGGAGCTGGAAGTCGTGCCGGAGCGAACACCTCCGGCGAACCGCTGGGGAAATCCGGGGGAGGAGTTCGTCCGGATTTGCGCGCCGGTCCGTGCGGGTTTGCAATCGGATCCCACACGATGCCTGCAGTAGGAGGCGTGCCATGGATATGGTCCTAGCGCAAGGAACCGGGTTCAACGTCCTCGACAGCCTGCAGAGCGGGTTCACACAGCTGGTCAGCTATCTGCCGCAGCTGATCGGCGCGCTTCTGGTGCTGGTGATCGGTTACATCGTCGCGAGGATCCTTCGGGCACTCGTCACGCGGCTGCTGCGTCGTCTCCATCTGGACGACCGGATGTCCCGCGCCGGCCAGGGAGCCCGTTATGTGGAGCGTCTCAGTCCCCGAGGCAGCCCCTCGAGGTTGATAGGTACCGTCGTGTTCGCCGTGATCATGCTCTTCGTGCTGTCCTCGGCGATCGGAACGCTGGGTATCCCCGCGCTGACCGGCTTCATGAACGTGGTGCTCGGTTATCTCCCGCGCGTGATCGCCGCGCTGGCGATTTTCCTCGTCGCCGCGGCCGTCGCGGGAGCCGTGGGTACGTTGGCCGGACGCACGCTGGGGGACACACCCGCTGGTCGCATGGCACGTACCGCGGCCCCGGCGCTGGTGATGGCGATCGGTGTGTTCATGATTCTCACGCAGCTTCGTATCGCTCCGGTGATCGTCACCGTGACTTATGTGGCCCTGGTCGGGGCGATAGCTCTGGGTTCGGCACTGGCCTTCGGTCTCGGTGGCAGGGAGGCCGCCGCGGAGATGATCAATTCGAGTTACCGTCGCAACTTCACCGGCGCCGAACAGGCCGCCTCCCCACAGGGTGCGGAAACCGCCGAACAGTCCCAGAACTGGACGGTGCGTGGTGCGGGAACCGCTCCGGAACCGAGCGGAGCACCCGCCGAGACCGAGCGGGGCGGCGACAGCGGTGGCTCCTACCGGACGACCTGATACCGGGCGACCTGAGAATGCGAGGTGGTCACGGTGTCCACACCACACCACGACCCCGAACCCGGTCCCGAACACACCGGAGCGGAATCGGAGCCGGACCTGTCGGGCAGGACCGTGGTGGACCGTGACGGTTCACGGTTGGGCAAGCTGGAGCAGGTCTACCTCGGACCCCGAAGCGGCTCACCCACGTGGGGAGTGGTGCGCGCGGGTGGCAAACAACGTTTCGTTCCGCTGCACGACGCCGACCCCGGCCAGGGAGCGGTACGCATCACGGCCAGCAAACGCCAGGTGCGATCCGCTCCCACGGCCGCCGCGGACGCCGAGTTGCGCCCCGAGTTCGAGGGAAGGCTGGCCGAGCACTACGCGGGAGCACCGAACACCACCCGTGGCTCGGTGTCGAGCGTGCGGCGCAGCCGGGGAATGCTCAGCGGAGTGCTGCTCGTCCTGTTGGGAGCCTGGACCGGTCTGATCCCGTTCGTCGGCCCCTACTTCGGTTACGGTTTCGGTAGCACGCAGCCGTGGAGCTTCACCATCGACCGGCTGTGGCTGTGCGTGCTGCCCGCGCTGGCCATCCTGTTCGGCGGTTTGTTGTTGGTTCCCACCGGGAATCGGTTTCTGGCGAGTGTGGCCAGTGTGCTGGCGATGGCGGGCGGAGTTTGGCTGGTCATCGGTCCCAGTCTGAGCAGGCTGTGGGGTACGGAAGGCGTCGCGACTCCGATCGGTGCCCCGCTCGGTTCACCGGGAATGTGGGTGGCGGCACAGCTCGGATTCTTCTTCGCGGTGGGCGCGCTGGTGGTGGCGGTTGCCGCCACGGCATTCGGCCGACTGACAGTGCGGTCCGTCAGGGACTGAACACCACCCGATGCGGAGCGACCGAGCTGGGAGCGACTGCACTGGGGGTTGCACTTTCAGTGACATGAAGTATTCACTAAGTCACTCAATCGGACGAGGTCAGTAAGCCTGCGCTGTGTCGCTCAGCGATCTACGCTGACCACAATGAACGCCCTCATCAGCTGTGCGGGGTAGGAGGTGGTCATGGCTGCGATACCGGACCGTGCCCGCCCTGCTCGGCAGTCGGCGCGATCGTTCGAGATGGTGCTACCCGGCCAGCTGCCGGAGGTGGGCGAGGTGCTGGCGCGGGCCCAGTCGGAGAACTTCACCGTCGCCGCCCGAGTACTGCCGTACCGGATCCGACAACACCTCATGGCCGTGTACGGCTTCGCCCGACTGGTGGATTACGCCGGGGACGAGGCGTGCGGCCCCCGTGAGGGGTTGCTGGAACTGCTCGAGGCGGATCTGGGACGTGCCTACGACGGCACACCACGACTTCCGTTGCTGCGCGCGTTCGCACCGACCGTGCGTGCCTGCGGTATTCCCCGTGCGGTCCCCTCCCGGTTGATCGAGGCGAATCGGCGGGACCAGCACGTACGTCGTTATTCCACTTTCGAGGAACTGCTCGATTACTGCTACTACGCCGCCAACCCGATCGGGGAACTGGTCCTCTACATCTTCGGCCGGGCCGAGCCGGAGTTGATCCGACTTTCCGACCGTATCTGTTCAGCCTTGCAGATCCTGGAACACTGCCAGGACATCGGCGAGGACTTTGGCCAGGGCAGAATCTACATGCCGCTCAACGACCTGCGGGACTTCGGGTGTGCGGAATCGGAGCTAGCGGCCCCAACCGCATCCGCCGAACTGCGCGGGGCCGTGTGGTTCGAAGTGGATCGCGCGCTGGAACTGCTGCGATCCGGCCAACCGTTGATAGGGCGGCTGTCCGGACTGGCCCGGATGGCGGTCGCGGGCTACGTGGCAGGTGGGGTGGCCACGGCACGGGCCTTCGAACCGGCCGGCTACGACCCACTGGCGGTGGAGGTGCGTCCCGATCGGAGGAGGATCCTCTCCGAATGGGTCCGCCTCTCGATGTCGTCCTCGGCGGGGCTCGAACACGACCGCGTCCGCGACGCCTACCGGTACTGCGAACGGATCACTCGAACCCAGGCACGCAACTTCTTCTACGGAATACGGCTGCTGCCTCCGGTCAAACGTGGCGCGCTCTCCGCCGTGTACTCCTTCGCCCGCAGGGTGGACGACATCGGAGACGGTTCGTTGTCGAGCGAGCAGAAGCTGCTACGCCTGCAACAGGCACGACAGGATATCGACGATGTCGGCCCGGACGCCAAGGACCCCGTACTGGTGGCACTGGCCGACACCGCCCGCAGGTTGCCCGTACCGCTGGAGGTGTTCCACGAACTCATCGACGGGTGCGAGGCCGACGTACGCGGCACTCGCTACGACACCTTCGAACAACTCACGCACTACTGCCGTTGTGTCGCCGGATCGGTGGGCCGCCTCTCGCTGGGGGTGTTCGGTCACGAGGTCACCGGACCTGCCGCCCAGCGTGCCGATTCCCTCGGAGTGGCGTTGCAACTGACCAATATCCTGCGCGACCTGCTGGAGGATCGCCGCGGCGGCCGTGTCTACCTGCCGACCGAGGACCTGCGTCGTTTCGGTGTCTCACTCGAACTGGACTCGCGGGGGATGTTCACCGACCCGCCCGATGCCCTGAACGAGCTCGTGCGTTTCCAGGCCCGTCGAATCGAAGGGTGGTACTCCGAGGGTTTGCGGCTGCTTCCCCTGCTCGATCACCGCAGCCGCGCCTGTTGCGCGGCGATGGCGGGGATATACCACGAGCTGCTGCGGCACATCGCGGATGATCCCGCCGCGGTGACTCGTGGCAGGATCACACTGCCGGGCAGGCAGAAAATGATCGTAGCGGCTCGTTCACTGGCGGGGATGAAATCATGACCCGTGGGCGGGTAGTGGTCATCGGTGGTGGTCTGGCCGGTGTTTCCGCCGCGTTCGGCTGTCGCGACGCCGGTTTCGACGTGACCCTGTTGGAGGCGCGCTCCCGGCTGGGAGGAGCCACTTACTCGTTCTCCCGGGGCGAGCTCACCGTGGACACCGGACAACACGTCTTTCTGCGCTGCTACACCGAGTACCTCGCACTGCTACGACGTCTCGGCACCCTCGACAGGGTGCGGATCCAACCGAGATTCCGTGTCCCGGTGATCACCCCGCACGGTCCCGGCTGGACATTGCGGCGTGCCGAGCTGCCCGCGCCGGGACACCTGCTGCCCGCACTGTGGGGACATCGTGCGCTGTCCCCACGGCAACGGCTCACCGCGGCGCGGACGGCGCTGGCACTGCGCGGACTGGACCCGGACGATCCGGCCCTGGACCGCACCGACTTCGGGAGTTGGCTGCGCTCTCGCGGCGAATCGGACCGCTCCGTGGCGACGCTGTGGGGACTGTTCTGCGTCGCGGCGTTGAATTCCCAGCCCGACGAGGCATCGCTGGCCCAGGCGGTCAAAGTGTTCCGTACCGGAATGTTGGACACCACCACCGGGGGCGACATCGGGGTGATCCGTCGTCCGCTGAGCGAAGTGCACGGTGATCCCGCCCAGCGGAAACTGTCCGAGGCGGGCGTGCTGCCGCTGACCCGGCACAAGGCGTTGGAGATATCCGGCGAACCGTGCGAATACCGCGTGCGGGTGAGCGCCGAGCAAGAGTACGAACTGACCGCGGACGCGGTTGTCCTCGCCGTTCCGCACCCGGCCGCCGCCAAACTGCTGGCGGACCGAACCTCACCCGTCGGAGTCGACCTCACCGAGTTGTCGCGCGCGCCCATCGTGAACGTGCACGCCCATTTCGACCGCAGGGTCACCGACCTGTCCATGGCCGCCGCCCTGGACTCCCCGGTGCAGTGGTTGTTCGACCGGACGGAAGCCGCCGACGCGCCACGCGGCCAGTATCTGGCGATTTCGTTGTCCGCGGCCCACGAGGAGGTGAAGGCGCGCTCCGCACGGCTGCGTGAGCAGTACCTACCGGAGTTGCGAAGGTTGTTTCCCGCGGCTCGAGAAGCGCGACTGCTGGATTTCTTCGTCACGAGAGAGCCCGCGGCCACGTTTCGGCCCGTCCCCGGCGCGAGGTCGTCGCGTCCGGCCGCGCGCACGGCCGAACGGGGACTCGTGCTGGCGGGCGCGTGGACCGACACCGGTTGGCCGGACACCCTCGAAGGGGCTGTACGGAGCGGAAACACCGCGGCCAGTGTCGTCAGCGGGACCGTCGACCGCCACAGCGATGTGGCGTGGAGGTGACGCATGACAGTGACAATGCCCTCCGCGCTGTCCAGCGCCCGGGAATCCATCGACTCGCGGTTGCGTCACACTGTCGCCGGATTGGATCCGGACACCCGCAGGGTCAGCGAATACCATTTCGGCTGGATCGATGCCGAGGGTGCCGAGGACAACCGGCCGGGAAAGGCGCTGCGTCCGGCACTTGTGCTGTTGTCGGCGCGGGCCGCCAACGGCGACGAACGCAGTGCCTGCAGCGGGGCGGTGGCCGTTGAACTGGTGCACAACTTCTCGTTGCTGCACGACGATCTGATGGACGGTGACATCTCCCGCAGACACCGTCCCACCGCCTGGACCGTGTTCGGGCGGTCCGCCGCGCTGCTGGCGGGGGACGCGCTGCTCGGACTCGCCAACGGCGTGTTACTCGAAGCCGATTCGCAGCGGGCGTTGTGGGCGGCTCGTGAACTGTCGGGCACCGTTCGCGAACTCATCGCGGGACAAGCGGCGGATCTGGACTTCGAGCAGCGCACCGAGGTCGGATTCGACGAGTGCCTGCGCATGGTGGCGGGCAAGACCGCCGCGCTGATCGCGTGCTCCTGCTCCCTCGGCGCCCTGCTGTCGGGAGCTTCCGAACACACCGTCCGACGACTGCGCGGTTTCGGATTCGAACTCGGAATGGCGTTCCAGCTCGTCGACGATCTGCTCGGAATCTGGGGAGATCCGGAGGAGACCGGAAAACCGGTGCTTTCCGACCTGCGTTCCCGCAAGAAGTCGATGCCGGTCGTGCACGCGCTCAATTCGGACACCGACGCCGGTATGCGGCTGCGTGAGCTGTACCGCCAACCGGAGGAACCCACCGAGGCCCAAGTGCTCCGAGGGGCGGAACTGCTGCGTTCGGCGGGCTCGGAGGAATGGACCAGGGCCGAGACGGAACGCAGGTTGACGGCCGCTCACCGGCAACTTCGTGACGCCGGGTGTCAGGGAACGACCGAAGAACTGACCGAACTCGCCGATTTCGTTCTCCGGAGGAACCAGTGACCGGATCGCTGCGCCAGAACGGCGACATCCGTCGAGCCGACCAACCCCGAGCCGACGGCCCCGTCACCGAGACGATGGCCCCGCCACAGCCGTCCGCGGCGGACGTCGATTCCGAGCGGGCCTCGATGCCGCCGGGGCAGGGGTTTTCCTGGGAGGAGGCGCTCCGAGCCGGCAGCGATCACTTGTTGGGGCTGCAGCACGAGGGAGGATGGTGGAAGGGAGAGCTGCAGACCAACGTGACCATGGACGCCGAGGATCTGATGTTGCGTCAGTTCCTCGGGATACGGACCTCGGCGGAGACCGCCGCCGCGGCACGTTGGATTCGCTCCCAGCAGCGCGCGGACGGTACCTGGGCGGCCTTCCACGGTGGTCCCGGCGAGCTGTCCGCGACCGTGGAAGCCTACATCGCCCTGAAACTCGCGGGCGACGAGGTGGACGACGAGCACATGGTCACCGCGCGGCGTTGGATCCGACGCCGCGGGGGCATCGAACGCACCCGTGTGTTCACCCGCATCTGGCTGGCGATGTTCGGCCAGTGGTCGTGGGACGAGCTGCCCGCCATGCCGCCGGAGATCGTCATGCTGCCGAGCTGGGTACCGCTGAACCTGGCCGACTGGGGCTGCTGGGCGCGGCAGACCATCGTTCCGCTGACCATAGTCAGCACCCTGCGTCCCCGGCGTGAACTGGGAGTCGACACCGCCGAGCTGCGCACCGGCACACACCCGGTGGGGCGGGTACGCGAGAACGCCGGAACCTCCCGTTGGGAGTCCGTGTTCAACGGGCTCGACCGGGCGTTGCACGTCTATCAACGACACCCGATCCGGCCATTGCGCGAGCAGGCCATGCGGCGGGCGGCCGAATGGATCGTGGCGAGGCAGGAAGCCGACGGTTCCTGGGGAGGTATCCAGCCGCCCTGGGTTTACTCCCTGCTCGCGCTGAACCTGCTCGGCTATCAACTCGACCACCCGGTGATGCGTGCGGGTATTCGGGGGCTGGAGGGCTTCCTGGTCAGACAGGAGTCGGAACAGGGCAGCCTCCGCAGACTGGAGGCCTGCCAGTCGCCGGTCTGGGACACCGTGCTGAGCATCCAGGCGCTGCACGATGCCGGGGTACCGGACAGTGACCCGGCGATTCGTGACGCCGTCGAGTTCGTCCGCTCCGAGGAGATCACCGTTCGAGGGGACTGGGCGGTACGACGTCCCGAGCTACCCGGCGGGGGAGGGTGGGCCTTCGAATTCGAGAACGACGGTTACCCCGACATCGACGACACCGCGGAAGTACTGCTGGCTTTCACCCGTACCGGCTATGTCGAACAGGACCGCATCGCCGCGGCCGCCGACCGGGGAAGACGCTGGCTACGCGGTATGCAGTCCCGCGGTGGCGGCTGGGGAGCCTTCGACGCCGACAACACGCGTTGGCTGGTGAACAAGCTGCCCTTCTGCGACTTCGGGGCGGTCATCGACCCGCCCTCCGCTGATGTCACCGCGCACGTGGTGGAGGCCTTGGCCCAGCTCGGGGACGCCAACGACCGCGTCGTCCGCGACGGCATAAGGTGGCTGCTCGAACAGCAGGAGAACGACGGTTCCTGGTACGGCCGTTGGGGAGCCAACCACATCTACGGTACCGGGGCCGTGGTTCCCGCCCTGGTCGAGGCAGGGATATCGGTACGGCACTGCGCGCTCACCCGTGCGGCCCGTTGGCTGGAGCAGCGGCAGAACCCGGACGGCGGTTGGGGCGAGGACCTGCGTTCCTACACCGATCCGGCCTGGATCGGTGTAGGGGACTCGACCGCTTCGCAAACCGCCTGGGCCCTGCTGGCACTGCTGGCTCTGGGACGTCACGACACCGATCCGGTGCGACGCGGAATCGCCTTTCTGGCGGACACGCAACAGGCGGACGGCAGCTGGGCGGAACCGCAGTTCACCGGAACGGGGTTCCCGGGTGACTTCTACATCAATTACCACCTCTACCGACAGATCTTCCCGGTGACCGCTCTCGGGCGATACCGACAAGCCGTCCACGCCGAATAGGTGCTCGCCATGACATCGGACCTGCTCGTATGCGCCCCGCTGCGAGTGGAGGCCCGCGCGTTGCGCCGACTGGGCGGGAACCGAGTGTTGCGAACCGGGTACGGCAAGCGACGCAGTGCTCGGTCAGCGGCCGAACTCACCGCGCGCGAATTCGGTGCGTTGGCCGTGGCCGGCCTGGCAGGAGGGCTCGACCCAGGACTGCGCAGCGGTGACGTGGTGGTGGGAACCGAGGTCGTCGGGTCGGGGAACGGCGCGTGCCGGCACTCCGACCGTCCCGAGCTGTTGGCCCACCGGCTGCGTGGCCTCGGGCTGCGCGTGTGGCTCGGTCCGGTACTGACCAGCGAGCGGTTGGTTCTCGGTGCGGAGCGCGTCGCCCTGGCACGGGGCGGCGCGCTGGTCGCGGACATGGAATCGGAGGTGTTGGCGACAGCGGCAGCAGACCGTCCCGTTGTGATCGTGCGTGTCGTACTCGACACCCACCGACAACCGCTGCTGGGTCCCGGCTCGCCGGCTCGGCTGTCCGGGGCGCTGCGGCGGTTACGCGCTACCGGCCTGCCGCTGCTTCGCTGGGCCGAGGCTGTGGCGGGACCCGGTTCGCTGGATACTGTCCGTTCTCGCTGAAGCAAAGAGGTGCCGCAATGGGTATCCCGATCCGCCAGGCCGCCAAGGTTGGTGCCTACCTGGTCAAACAAAAGATTCTGCGGCGTAAGAAATTCGCGTTGACCCTCGAGCTGGAGCCGTTGTTCGCGTGCAACCTGGCGTGCGCTGGCTGTGGCAAGATCCAGCACCCGGCCAACGTGCTCAAACAGCGGATGCCGGTGGAACAGGCATTGTCCGCGGTCGAGGAGTGCGGAGCTCCGGTGGTCTCCATCGCGGGCGGTGAACCGCTGATGCATCCCGAGATCGAGACGCTCGTCCACGAACTCGTCAAACGCAAGAAGTTCGTCTACCTGTGCACCAACGCGCTGCTCATGCCGCGCAAGATCGACGAGATCGAGCCCTCCCCTTATTTCTCGTGGGCAGTGCACATCGACGGGTTGGAGGAGCGTCACGACGCCTCGGTGAGCAAGCAGGGAGTGTTCGCCCAGGCGGTGGACAACATCAAGGACGCTCAACGTCGCGGTTTCCGCGTGACCACCAACAGCACCTTCTTCAGCACCGACACGCCCAAGACGGTCATCGACGTGCTGGACTACCTCAACGACGAACTCAACGTCGACCAGATGATGCTGTCCCCCGCGTATGCCTACGACAAGGCACCCGACCAGGATCACTTCCTGGGGGTCGAGGAGACCAGGGAGCTTTTCAAGAAGGCTTTCGCCGACGGGAGGCGCAAGAAGTGGCGGTTGAACCACTCACCGCTGTTCCTCGACTTTCTCGAGGGCAAGCGCGATTTCGCCTGTACGGCCTGGGCGATCCCCTCGTACTCGTTGTACGGCTGGCAGCGCCCCTGCTACCTCATGGCGGACGGATACGCACAGTCCTACCGCGAGCTGATCGAGGAGACCGACTGGGAGTCCTACGGAAGGGGAAGAGATTCCCGTTGCGCCAATTGCATGGCACACTGCGGCTACGAACCCACCGCGGTGATGGCGACGATGGGGTCGCTACGGGAGTCGCTGCGGGCGATGCGCGGCTGAGCCGCCTGCACGGTGTGTCCGTGGTCACCGGCTGCGGTGTAGTGCCGTGACCTCGGGCTATAATGGAACTCGACACGAAGTCCATCGCGCGGCTCGTCGCATGCTCAACAGCGCGATGTAACCGTCCACGGCGTCGGTGCGGGGTGCCCCGATCCCGCACGCGCCGCGTGAGGTCAACATGCACAATCCGACGACCGTCCAGCTGGACGGGCTCCGGACTCATCTTTCACACGCGGGCAAGAAGCTGCTGGAGACCACCCTCGCGCCCTTGGGGTTGTTCTACCTGCTGCTACAGCTGACCGATCTGACGGGAGGGCTGCTGGCGGCGCTGGGATGGGCGCTGGCGGCGGTGGTGTGCCGACTGGTGTTGCGTGCGCGGATCCCCGCGGTGCTGCTGTTGACCACGGCACTGTTGGCGGTACGTACCGTTGTCGGCCTGCTCTCGCAGAGCGCTTTCCTGTACTTTCTGCAGCCGAGCCTGCAGAACTTCCTGATAGCGGCCGCGCTGCTGGCCACGCTGCCGTTCGAACGAACCTTCCTCGCACGGTTGGCCGACGACTTCTGCGTCTTTCCGCCCGCCCTGATGGGCCACGCCGTACTGCGACGGTTCTTCCGCCGAGTGTCGTTGCTGTGGGCCGCCGTGTTCATCGCCAACGGGGTCGCCGCGCTCTGGATGCTCGCCGAGCACACGGTGGGGCAGTTCCTGCTGGTGAGCACCATCGGGTCCTACGGACTCGTGGCTTCGGCCGCTCTCGTCTCGTTGTTGTGGTTCCGTAGGGAGCTGCGTGGCCACGGAATCCGGCTGCGGATCGGGAACGGGACTCCCGGTCTGTTGTCCAACGTGCTACGGCCGATCTGGAACCCGCTCGGTAGCGGTGCGCGTTGATCTTGGCATGCTCCGAACCCCACAACAGCACTCCTGCCACTGGGACCGACCGAACTCTCGCTGTTGTGGGGACCGGGAGCGCACGATCGGTCAGTGGTCACGACCGAAAAGTCCGTTGAGCCGGTTGAAGGTGCCGGGCATGCCCCCCTGCAGCCGGGACGCCGCGCCCAGCCAGCGGGGTACGAAACTCTCCCGGCTGCCCTGTTCGATCGCTCTCACGATCCGGGAAGCCACCAGCTCGGCCGAGACCTGCCGGGGAAACCCGCGTTCGTAGGCCCTGCCGCGTCGCCGGAAGAACGGAGTGCGTACCGCGCCGGGCAGTACGGTCGTGACTCCGATGCCGGTATCGTCGATCTCGTGTCGCAACCCGGTCGCGAAGGCACGTAGTCCCGCCTTGGTCGCCGAGTAGACGGCCTCGTCGCGCACTCCTACGGCGGCGATCGACGAGACGAAAACGACGTGTCCACCGCCACGCTGCCGCATGTCGGGCAACAGCAGGCGGGTCAGCTCCAGCGGCGCCGCCAGATTCACGGCGAGCAATCGGTGGACGTGCTCGCTCGGCATGGTGGTGAACTCCCCGGCCCAACCGATTCCGGCGTTGTTGATCAGGATGTCCGCCCCGGCCGCCACGTCGGCGACCCGGGGGAGTTCTTCGGACCGGGTGAGATCGGCCGTCACAGTCCGAGCTCCGGTCATCTCCGCGACGTGCCGCAGCCCGCGTTCGTGGCGACCGACCAGGATCAGTTCGCACCCCCGCCGCGCCAGCGACCTCGCGGTGGCCGCGCCGATCCCGGAGGATCCACCGGTCAGCAGCACCGTTCGCCCGTCGAGACCGAACCGCATTCGTTCACCTGCCTTTCCTTCGGCAACCCCATCCCCGTGGGTGAGAGAGAACCGATCCCGCGGGTATCGTCCTCGGTCGGGGGAGTGGCTACCCCCAGGTCACTGTTCCACCATCACCGAGGGAGTCGTTGTTCTCGATTTCCCTCCGCAGCGACTCACCCCGATGCGTGAGCAACACGATTCCGCCGACGATCGCCACGGCGGCCACTGCCTGGCCCCCCAACACCGCCGGAGTGGAGACCACCTCCTCGCCGAACCAGCCGATTCCGATCGCCACCCCCACCAGCGGGTCCACGGTGGTGATCACCGCGAGAGCGGGGGAGATCAGTTTTCCCTGTTGAAAGGCATTCTGGCTCAACAGGAAACCACACGGGCCGACGAGGCACACCGCGTAGAGCACCCAGTGCTGGAACGGTTCGACGAAGCCACCCGCGCGGAATTGACTCGCCACCACCTTCATCAGCCCCGCGGTCACCCCGTAGATCACCCCGGTCGCCAACGCCAGCGCGATCACCCGGATCTCGCCGGGGAAACGCGAAGCGGCCAACAGACACACCACCGTGATCACTCCGAGCAGTACCGCGAGCGGGATCGCCTGTGGCTCTATGGTCTCGTCGCCGCCCACCGGACGCGCCAGCAGCAGGAAAGCGGCGAGGCCACTCATGCACCCGAGTGCGCCCAGTACGACGATCCGGTCCAGCTTGCGGTGCGCCAGCCAGGCCGCGTGCAGGGCGGCGAACAGCACGCTGGTCACCAGCAGCGGCTGGACCAACATCAAGGGGCCGTAGGCCAGCGCCACTACCTGCAGGGACAGGCCCACGATGACCGTGCCGACACTGGCCAGCCATATCGGCTTGCGTACCAACTCCAGCAACAGGCGTGGGTTGAGAGTCCGGATACTTGGCACCTGTTTGGTGGCCCGCTGCTGTACCGCGCTGGCCATGCCGAAACTCGCGGCGCCGACCAGCGCCGCCGGAACCGCTATCGTGAACCAGGCCCCCGTCGCGGTCAACGTTGTGCTTCCTCACGGGTGGTCCCCGGCCGTGGGGTGGATTCGGTCCGGGCTCGCAACTGCCGGAAGCAGGAGCGCAGCTGCTCGCACAGCCGGGAGGGCAGCCACTCCAGCCGAGCGTCGGCGGTGATCCCCACACCCACCGTATCGCCCCAGCTGATCAGCCCCATCGCCGTTCCGACGCCGGGAGCGAGCGGAAGGATCGGCAGCACCTCGGCCACCAACGCCCCCCAGACCCGTGGCGGGCGGCGCGAACCCGGCATGGCGGATACCAGCGCGTTGAAGAATCGACGCTGGTAGATAGTCCGCACCAGCGGCCGGTGCAGCGGAGTGGGAAGCATCCCCAACGCCGCCATGGCGATGCCCGCCGCCGCCGGTTGCCCGTCGTGCTGTCCCGCGTTCAGCCGTTCCGCCACTTCACGCAGGCGCTGTTCCGCGTCCATGGGACCCACCGGGAGGTCCACCGAGACCGCTACCGTGTGGTTCCCGAACATCTCCGCCGTCGGTGTGTCCCGAGGTGAACGCGTGGTACGCGGCACCATCACCCGCATGTGCTGTCCCGGACCGGTGCCGGTTCGTTCGGCGAGCGTGCGGTGCAGCGCCTCGGCGGTCAAACCGATCAGCAGCACACTGCTGGGGATGCCGCGGGCGCGTGCCTGTGCGCGTACTTCGCCGGTGGGCAGCTCCGCGGTGTCGAACACCCGGCCGGAGGTGCTGTCCCCGTCCAACGGGCTCAGCGGCGCCGGTCCCGCCGTGGCCAGCTTCCACATCCCCCGCGCCACGGTCAGTGCCGTGCGCCCCCGGGAAGTGACGAGGGAACGGATCGCGGCGGACGCCGTGGCCCTTCGCTCGTTGCGCGGAGGCGGTGAATCCCGCTCCCGATCGTCGGCGCTGTCACGCAGCAAGCGCACCAGGGTGTTCGTGACCGCGATGCCGTCACCCAGCGCGTGGTGCAACTTCGCGAGGATCAACGTTTCGGTGTCCGTGCGCAGCACCCTCAGTTGCCAGGGAGGGCGATCCGTGGGTACCGCGGCGGTGAAGAACTCCCGCACCACCTCGTCGCGTTCCGGGGAGGTGCGATGATCCAGATGTTGCCACGGCTCGATACGCCGAACGGTGTGCCACCGCGGGCCGCGAGCGCCTCGTTGGACCAGGGTGTTGCGCAGCATCGGTAGTGCTCGGGCACGTCGTTCGATCAGCTCGGCGAGGTGCCCGGCCCACTGTTCGGCGGTTCTCTCCTCGGGCGCCTCTCGCAGGCGCAGCACGGCGCCGGTCTGCTGGGGTACCACCGCGTCCGCCGCGTGCACGAAGAACCGGTCGGAGGAGCGCAACCGTCGCGCGCCGCGGTGCCTGGGCAGTTCGGCGAGTGCGGCCACCTGCTCGGTGAACTCCCCCGCGGTCGCCTGTCCCAGGGCACGCTGTTCGTCGCGTCGTAGTCGTTCGGGGCTGGCGGTGAGTTCGTGCAGCGTCGCCGCCAGCGAGTCGGAGGTCGGGCACAGTTCCGCCAGACCCGCTCGTGCCATGAGTTCCGCGTTGGCTCGACCGTGTCCGGCGATCGGTTCGAACATGATCACCGTGCGGCCACAGGCCATCGTCTCCAACGCGGTGGCACCTCCAGCGTTGGAGATCACCACATCCGCCGCGGCCGTCAACCCCGGCATGTCGTCGCACCAGCCCAGCGCCAACAAGCTCCGCTCTGTGGTGTCGCGTTCCGCCAGTCGCGCGCGCAGCTGCTCGTTACGGCCACACGCCACGATCACCCGGTCGACGCGGGATTCGGCCAGCGCCGTGTCCACGGCGCGTTCCACCGAACCGAACGACAGCGAGCCGCACGCGATCAGGACCTGAAAACCCTCGGTCGGCATGCCCAGTGACCGCCGGGCCTCCTCCCTGTCGCGAGGACGGAACGCCGCGGAAACGGGAGGTACGCTCACTGCCGCCGTGGCGTCGGGCTGCGCACGGTGGAGCGCTCGCAGGCTGGCTTCGCTCATCACGTAGTGCAGGTCGATCTCCGGGTACACCCAGAACGGGTGCGGGCAGAAGTCCGAAACCACGGCCGAAACCGGTTTTTCCAGCTCGCCACGGCGACGCAGCCGATCCAGCCCGGCAGTGGCCATCGGGTAGGTCGAGATCACCAGATCCGGTTCCCACCGTCGGATTCGACGGCGAAGCGGTGGTCCGACCCAAGCTCCCACGAAACGTCGAGAAGCGGTGGCGAACCAGTGCCACCGCCACAGCGCGTCGTAGAACAGGTCGTACAACCACGGGGTGGATTCCACGTTGCGGACGTAGATCCATCGGAACAGTGGTCCGACTCCCGGACCCATCATCCGCAACGTGTCCAGACGTGCCGTTTCGCATTCGGGCCAGAGCCGTCGCGCCGCTTCCTCGATGGCCCGGGCCGTCGCGTTGTGCCCCTCACCGATATCGGCACTGACCAGCAGTATTCGTTCCGGGGAGCGACCGTTCGGGTGATGGGAGGTCACCGGCCAAAGTCCTTCCGTGCTCTCGGTGTCTCGTAGCGGGGCAACGGCGCTGTCGCTGGTCGGCTCGCCGGAAGCACGCACCGTCCTTCTCCGCAAGACCGTATCGCCCTCGGACACGTTTGGCGATCAGGCGGTCGCAGTGAGTCGCGAAAGTTTCACCGCTCCGTCCGGCAACGGATCAGTCCCGCGGCGGTAATTCCGCCACGGACGTCACGTCGCGTCCCGCTCTGCCGACCTTGGCGGCTCCGCCGGGGGAACCGAGGCCGGTAATCTCGAAGAACTCGGTGTTGAACGTGGTGTATTCGGCCCATTCGTCCGGCACGTCGTCCTCGTAGTAGATGGCTTCCACCGGGCACACCGGCTCGCACGCTGCGCAGTCGATGCACTCGTCGGGATGGATGTAGAGCATCCGCTCTCCCTCGTAGATGCAGTCCACCGGACATTCGTCGATGCAGGACCTGTCGAGTACGTCCACGCACGGCTGAGTAATTACGTAGGTCACGAGGAGATCTCCCGGGGCAGAGGGGAAGTGATTTCGCCCGCTGGACGTACCCAGTGATGGCGTGTTCGATGCAGATCGGAGATCGACCACCGGGATCGGTGGTAGCGATTGATACGTTGTTCGGGGCGGGATCCCGGGCACCTCCGCGGTCGAACAACCTTCGCGGTGCCCTCGAGTGAGCGTGAGGAATGAGCAGGACATCCAAAGGGGCGCGTTCGCGGGAGCAGCGTCAGCAGCAGATCGTCGACTACGTGCTGGAACGTGGTTCCGCGAGCGCGGCCGAACTCGCCGATCTCGTGGGCGTGAGTCTGATGACCGTGCACCGTGATCTCGACGAACTGGCCAGGCGTGGGCTGCTGCGCAAGTTTCACGGTGGGGTCTCCGCACAACCCTCCACCGTCTTCGAGGGCAGTTCGGAGTACCGGATGGGAGCCAACCGGGAACTCAAGGACGCGATCGCGAGGACGGCGCTGCGGCTGGTCGAACCCGGTGCCTCCATCCTGCTCGACGACTCCACCACCGCACTGACGCTGGCCGGACTGTTGGGGGGCGTGGGGCCGCTCACGGTCGCCACCAACTACCTGCCCGTAATCCAGGAGCTCAAGTCGTTGCCCGATGTGCACCTGATCTGTCTCGGTGGCAACTACTCGGCCACCCACGATTCCTTTCTGGGGCTGCCCTGTATCGAGGCGGTGGGAGCGTTGTCGGTGGACATGGCTTTCGTGTCCACCTCGGCGATGAACGCGACGATGACCTTCCACCAGGAGCACGAGCTGGTGCAGGTCAAACGAGCCATGCTCGACGCGGCGGCCACCAGCGTGTTGCTGATGGATTCGAGCAAGATGCCGCGCAAGGCGCTGCACCGCATGGCTCCGCTTGGGGACTACGACAAGCTCGTCGTCGACGACGGGGTCGACCCCGAACTGCTCGCCGCCGCCGGTGACGTGATCGATGTGGCCGTGGCACCCACCGGAAACGTCTGACCCGAAGTTCGGGTGGTCCCAGGACCGGAACGAAGGCCACGCGTGGCAACCTCACTACGGTCGACGAGCGAACACCATCGGTCCCGGGACGCGTTACTCGCCCGCGGCGCGCAGCATCTCGGCGAGGTCGGGAGGGAGCTGTGCGACGGTGTCCTCGATCTCCTCTTCGGGGACCCAGTACAGCAGCACCGCGAACACCGCCTCGACCCGCCGTTCCACCACGTCGAGGTCGACCGTGTCGATTTCACCGCTGACCCGGTCGAGGAAGGTCTCCCTGTCGAAGGCGACCGCCTGCCCCTCGAACCGGTACAGCTCTTCCCGCAGTTCCGGGGGCAGCGCCGGAGCGAGATCGTAGAGCTGTCCCGCGGCAAGCCGCTCGGAAAGAGCGCGTAACGACGCACGCGCCAGTCGGTCGGCCTCGGTGCCGTCGGACAACTCGGCCCGCTGCCGGACTTGTTCCAGGAAGCTGGCCATGGTCGGACCGGCCGGTTCCGGATGTGCCATCCTCGTCCTTCCACTGTCTGTGACCGTTCAGCGTTTCGTACCCGGTTCACCGGAGATCGAAACCCCACGGCGGAGTCCCCGCGTCGGGGAACACGAGTGCCGCCGCGCCGGTCTGTCGTGTTCGGACCGTACAGGGGACGGGGCGGTGAACGCTCAGCGCCGCCTTGCCAACGTGATCCCGTCGCTGATCGGCAGCATGGTCAACTCGACGCGCTGGTCCCGCAGCGCGTACCGGTTGAACTCGTGGATGGCGTGGGCGCTCTCGTCCTGTCGCTCGTGGAGCACTCGTCCACCGGCCAGCACGTTGTCCACCACGATGAAGCCCCCGGAGCGGGTACGCGGCACGATCTCGTTCCAGTACGCGATGTAGCCCGTCTTGTCGGCATCGATGAAACTCAGGTCGATCACGGCCGCGTTCTCCAGCGCGCGCAGGGTGTCCAGCGCCGGGGCCAGCCGTAGTTCGATGCGTTCGGATACACCTGCCCGGTGCCAGAAGTGCCGTGCCACATCGGTGTACTCGGTACTCACGTCACAGCACAACAACCGGCCGTCCTTGCCGAGGCCGCGCGCGATCGCCAGTGCCGAATAACCGGTGAACGTCCCCACCTCCACCGCGTACTCCGCCCGAATCGCCTTGGCCAGCAGCGTCAGCAGCGAAGCCTGTTCCGGTGAGATCTGCATGTCCGCGCTGTCGGGCAGCAACCGCTGGGTGTCCTCGATCAACTCCAGCTGCAGGGTATCGGGGCGTGGTCCGTGTCGCAGCAGGTACTCGTGCAGTTGTTCGTCGAGCTGGGCCGACTTGCGAGTCACATCGCCGACGCTACCCGTACGATCCCGCTCCGCAACTCGTCGAGGCTTCCCTCGCCCCGTCAGGGGCGGTGCGTGCTCCTTTCGGCGTCGCCCGTGCCGAAGAGCACCGGCAACCGTGCGGTGTGGACGAGCGGGGTGCCGCTCCTGGCTCGCGTAGTGGAACAGGGCTGTTTACGCTGGCGAGCGAGTGTCAGGTCAATCGCCGGACGGGCCCGAAAGGCAGGCGTGATCGTCGCCATGAGCAGATTGACGCGGCCTACGAAGCAGTCCAGCAGGGCGTACCGCGCCGCTGCGGCCCAGGCGAACGAGGCCGATCAACGGTTGCAGTTGGCATCCGGCATGCGACGACAGATGAACAAGGTGTTCCCCACGCACTGGTCCTTCCTGCTGGGCGAGATAGCGCTCTACACGTTCATTCTGCTGTTGTTGACCGGCACGTACCTGGCGTTCTTCTTCGATCCCTCGATGGCCGAGGTGACTTACCAGGGCGCTTTCACCAATCTGCGCGGTGTCGAGATGTCACGTGCCTACGAGTCGACACTCAACATCTCCTTCGAGGTGCGTGGCGGCATGTTCGCACGGCAGATCCACCACTGGGCCGCCCTGCTGTTCCTGGTGGCGATCGTGGCGCACATGTTCCGCATTTTTTTCACCGGTGCCTTCCGCCGGCCACGCGAAACCAACTGGATCCTGGGAATCCTGCTTTTCATCACCGGAATGTTCGAGGGCTTCACCGGGTATTCGCTGCCGGACGACCTGCTTTCCGGAACCGGAGTTCGTATCGCCTCCGGGATCACGCTTTCGATTCCGGTGATCGGCACTTGGCTGCATTGGTTGCTCTTCGGCGGCGAGTTCGTCGGGGACGAGATCATTCCGCGTTTCTACATGATCCACATATTTCTACTCCCCGGTATCATTCTCGGGTTGATCGCCGTTCACCTGGCTCTGGTCTGGTATCAGAAACACACTCAGTTTCCCGGCGTGCGCCGCAGCGAGAGCAATGTCGTCGGAGTGCGGATCATGCCGATCTTCGCGGTGAAGGCGGGCGGTTTCTTCGCGGTGGTCGTGGGCGTCACCGCCATAATGGGTGGGGTATTCCAGATCAACCCGATCTGGAACCTCGGACCCTACATCGCCTCGATGGTCTCGGCCGCCTCGCAACCCGACTGGTACATGATATGGACCGACGGCTTGGGTCGACTGTGGCCACCGTGGGAGGTCTATCTCTGGGGACAGGCAACCATCCCGGCACCGTTCTTCCCGCTGATCGGCGGTATGACAGCGGTGTTCACCCTGGCACTGGCCTACCCCTTCCTGGAGCGCAAGCTCTCCGGTGACGAGGCACACCACAACCTGCTGCAACGGCCCAGGGATGTTCCGGTGCGTACCGGCCTCGGAGCCATGGCGATCACTTTCTTCGTGATCGTGCTGCTCAGCGGTGCCAACGACATCATCGCGTTCAAGTTCGACATCGCGTTGGAAGCCACGACCTGGATGGGGCGTATCGGTGTGCTGCTCGCCCCACCGGCCGCCTACTACATCGCTTATCGCATCTGCATCGGGCTGCAGCGAGCCGATCGGCAGGTGCTCGAACACGGTATCGAGACGGGCATCGTCAAGAGACTGCCGCACGGTGAGGTCATCGAGTTGCATCAGCCACTCGGGCCCACCGACGAACACGGCCACCCCGAACCGCTCTCCTACCAGGGAGCGCCGATTCCCAAGAAGATGAACAAGCTCGGTGCTGCCGGACGTCCGCTTCCCGGCAGCCTGCTGTGGCCCGACCCTCCGGAGGAGACCGAGCAGTTGCGCGAGGCGGAACGCCGTGAGGCCGAGGAGCCGGAACGCCCGCAACCGAGGGAACCGGAACTGCCCAGTGGGCGGCCACGCGACGTGACGGAGTGATACCTCGGGAGTGGGTTCGCCCCGGTTCCGCCTGTGGGGCCTCCCCGATACAAGGGACCATCGTCGCTGGACATCTCCGGGAGTCGGGTCCACAGTATTGGTGCGGACCTTCCGTACGGACCGCGCAGGGCAGCCCGTGTTTCCCGGACGAACGGCGCGGCGCCGCAAGGGGTTCGACGTGGCCGGCGGGGGGCCGGTTGCCACAGCGAACGGTAGAGGTGATCGAGATGACACAAGCCGGTTCGATCGAGAGGCATCCCGATCTCGTCGAGATGCGGGCACGCTACGAGGAGGCGAGCGAAACCCCGCAGGGACAACTCCTGGAGGGGGCCACCCTGCTCGCGGGGGTCTATCTGGCGATCTCACCGTGGGTTGTCCAGTTCAGCGCCACCAGCTTCGACGTGGCGCTCGGCAATCTGGTCGTCGGGCTGACAGTGGCCGTGCTGGCACTCGGGTTCGCCTCCGCTTACAGCAGGACCCACACCGTTGCCTGGGTGGTCCCGTTGCTGGGAGCTTGGGCCGTCATCGCTCCGTTCGTCATCCTGGGAGGCGGAGTCGGCCTGGGGATGCTGCTCAGCAATGTGATCACGGGCGGCCTGATCGTGCTGCTCGGTGTGGGGCTGAGCACGTTGGTGATGATGCGCCGTCGGCGCTGACGAGGTGGTCGACGAACGTGGTCGACCCGACGTACCGCACTCGGCGTGCTCGACACGCGGTGGCGGTCGTATCGGGTCGACCACGTGGCCGAAGGGTCGAGCGTTTGGCCGGATAAGCGCGTGCGGAGAGCTATTGCCGCTCGGTTGAAGCGTGCACGATGACCACCGGGCACTCGGCGTGATGGGTGCACTTGTGGCTCACCGAGCCGAGTAACGCTCCGACGAAGCCGCCGTGCCCGCGACTTCCGACCACCAGCAACTCGGCGTCTTCCGCGGTGTCGAGCAGTACTCGCGCGGAATCCCCTTGTGCGACGTGGGTACGCACCCGGGGCGGATTAGCCCGGCGGTCCACCGCGTTGTCCACGGCGTCTTCCACGGTGACACTGGCCGCGTTCTCGAATTCCCTGGGTGGCACCGCACCACCCTCCCAGCTGTAGAACGCCGGGTATTCCCAGGCAGTGACGGCTTCGACGGTGGCGCCGGTGAGTTCGGCCTGACTGAGGGCCCAGTCCAGTGCTGCCAATGAGGAGGCCGAGCCGTCGATGCCGACCACGATCCGGTTTTCCTGGCTCATCACGCATCGCCCATCCCCGGCGTTTGATATCGCGGCTTCGTCGTGGTGTGTGCCGCAGCGGCGTGTGCTCTCGCGTCCCTCGACTGTCCCACTCATCCGCCTTGTCCGCTCGGTTCCGCTTCTTTCCGGTGTGGTGCGGTAACCGAATTCGATACGAAAGTGTGATCTGAATCGTTCGCGGGTATGTTCATCTCACCGGCGGAAAGCCACGACTTCCGGAGTCGCGATGCCTCGATGGAGCGGAGCGAGGATACGCCGCGTGGGCCGGTCGCGGCGATACGGCGGGAGTGCTGCCGTGCCGCGACGTCGAGCCGCGACCACGTTCGATGCGAACCGGCTCGTCGGGGATCGTCCGCGGTCGCGGAACTGATCGTGTGGCCGATCGGAATCGTTCACCGTCGCACGGTTGTTTGGAGAGCCCGTTGCCGAAACGAACGACCAGCACGCCGTCGTGGAGCGTTATAGCCCATGACACGGACAGGCTCAACCAGGCCGTACACGAGCTCCACGCCGGACACGACACGTCGTCGGGTCAGGAGCTCAGTCACGAGCTGCTGCGTGCGGTTACGCTGATCGGGGAACGTCTCGCGACTCTGTTGGACGGATTGGCCAAGCGCCACGAGAATCCCGGCGTGCCAGAGCAACGCACCGTTCACCTCGCGCTGGACCAGGCGGCGGCCGCGGCCGAGGACCTGGGGGAGTGCGCGCGCCGTGCGGCCCGCACTCTGGAGGACGAACACTGACCGGGTCGATCTCCACGCCGTTCCGACGTACCGTACATTACCGAGTGTGTCGGAGTCGTGCCGCGAAGCACGTGCGTGCCGGGCGGAAGCTCCGGTCGAGCAACTCGAAAACGGCTCGTTCCAGGGTTTCGTGGCTTCGCGGCGAAGTCGTCCCGCTCATCGGTGGCAGCTCGGCTCCACGCGCGGGCGCGGTGCTTTCGAACCAGGACGTCTCCCCGGTGAGCCTGTGTGCCTCGGCTCCGACAGCAGGTTAGTCTTCCCGGCGTCCGGTTCGCGCGACGTCGCCCCAATCGAGCAACGGAGTCAGCATGTTCGGCTTCTCGAACGGGAATTCGGTACGCAACGCACTGCCACTTCGCAGGTTGCGGGTCTCCGACTGGGCTCGGCAGGAGGGAACATGGCGCGAGGCCCGCCCTTCGCTGATCGCGGCCGCCCTCAAACGCGCCCAGGCACGTCCGTCCGGTAACTGGTTCGTGCTGGCGGGTAGCGCACAGATCGACCGGCGCAGTCCCTTCGCCCGTACCGTGGCCGGCACCGAGGTGGTCGCGTGGCGTACCGAGGACGGCGCGCTGCGCGCGGGCCCGGGGGCCTGCCCGCATCTGGGAGCGCCGCTCGGGCAGGCAGCGGTGGACTGCGGACAGTTGGTCTGTCGTTGGCACGGGCTCAGACTGGACGAACGGGGTGGTCCGTGGTGGACGCCGTTCCCCACTTATGACGACGGTGTACTGGCCTGGGTGCGCCTGGACGACTCCGGTGGGGAACAGCCGCTGGAGCGTCCGGTGGTGCCACGCCGCCCACCACTGCGGGACAGCATCTCCGAAGTGGCCACCGCGACCGGTGTCTGCGAACCCGACGACGTGGTGGCCAATCGGCTGGATCCCTGGCACGGCTCGTGGTTCCATCCCTACTCGTTCGCCAACCTCAGCGTGCGGCGCGCCCCGGACTTCGAGAGCAGTGAGCAGGAGGACTTCTTCGAGGTGCTCGTCTCGTTCCGGCTGTCCCGCGGGATCGGGGTGCCGGTAACCGCCACTTTCCACTGCCCGGACCCGCGTACCGTGGTGATGCGCATCGTTGAGGGGGAGGGGACCGGTAGCGTGGTGGAAACCCACGCCACACCGCTGGAAGCCGGTCCCGACGGCGGGCCGCGCACCGCCGTCATCGAGGCCACTGTCGCCTACTCCCGACGTCCCGGGTTCCGGATGGCGCTGCCCGCGGCAGGCTTGCTGCGCCCGTTGATGCGACGGGTGGCACTGCGGTTGTGGGCCGACGACCTCGCCTACGCCGAACGGCGCTACGAACTGCGCAGCACCGGGCGGTTTCCCGACTGAGTGCGCCGGGAGCCGCACTGCTCCCGGCCGTCGCAGGTGTGTACGCCTCGTGGTCCACCGACTCGAGCTTCAGCGTCCCAGGTCGCGCAACAGGGCGAATCGGCCACGGTCGGGAACGCTCCACAGGGTGTGCCCCCGCACACCCCACCCGCGCAGCAGCTCGTTCGCGGCTCGCATCCCGGTTGTGGCGGCGCGTTCCATCAGGGCGACCGGTAGGTCGACACGCACCAGGTCTCCTGCCAGCATCAGCGCCGGATCGGGCGTTCGCACGCCGGGACGCTCCGCGAAACCACCGGGCGGGAACAGTGGGCAGTCGGCTCGCAGTTCGTGACGCTCGTCCACGATGCCCGCTACTCCGGTTTCCGGATATATCCTGGCCAGTTCCGACAGCATCCGCGATCGCATGCTGTCGAGGGATGGTTCACCCGGTAGCGCGTAACCGTGCAGCTCGAGCACGGAACCCCCGCGACCTCCCGCCCAACGGGCCGCTTCGTGCTCGTAGCGTTCCAACACGCTGATGTTGTCCAGCGGCCCGTAGCCACTCGTTCCGAGGAACCCGGGTCTGTCCCGGCGAACCGGTCGGTCCAACCACAGCCGGGAGACCAGAAACGGCGGTGCCTCGCGCAACTCCGCTATCCGTGTTCGCCACCGTGACGTCCCCAGGTCGGGTGAGTTGCCGACGATGTTCCGCAGCCCAGCGGTGTCGGTGGCCAGCACCACCGCGTCGAATTCCGGAATACCGGCTTCTCGTGCTCCCGCGGACTCCGAACGTACCGCGAAGCGTCGGTCGGATCCCCGTTCCAAGGCCCTGACCGGGGTGTCGGTGAGCAGGGTTACACCGTGTTCGACCAGGTATTCAGCCAGCGGATTCCACAACGCTTCCGGGAACGAGTTCGCCGCCACGTCGAACAGCAGTCCCTCGCTGGAGCCGAGGAAATAGATGTGAAACATCGTCGCCAGTTCGGCGGCGGACAGCTCGGTGGGAGCGGCGAAGAAGCTGCGGGAGAACACCTCGAACGCCAGATGTTTGGCAGCCGCGGGAAAGCGTATTCGATTGAGCAGCGTGTCCGCGTCGAGATGGTCCAGACGCTCGTAGATCTCCGGGACAGACACCTGTGCCAGTGGCAACGCGGCACGGGTTCCGAGTCGTGGGAGGTCACGCCAGTTGAACGTGGGACTTCGCGCGACGAACGCGAAGGCATTCCACGGTGGAGTACGGGGCAGCCCGGCGAAGGTGTCCCGATATCCGGCACTGTGCAGCAGCGGATAGTCCGGAAGCGCGGTCAGTCCCGAAAGGTCCGGATCGGCACGCCGCAGAAGTGCGCGAAGGTTGTAGTACTGCCGGAAGAACGCGTGGAACCCACGATTCATACCGACGTCCGAGCCGTCGGCGAGCGTGGTCCGCCAACCACCGACACGTCCGCCCAACCGATCCTGTGCTTCCAGCACGGTGACCCCGACGCCGCGCTCGGCCAGACAGGTGGCCGTCGCGAGTCCCGCGATGCCACCGCCGATCACCGCTACCCGGGGGACACGCGCGAGATGACTCGTGTCCGGCGTGCCGTCGTGTGGGGGATGCGGCACCGCCCTGCGGTCCACCCCGGGAGGCCCGTGCCCACCGTGCCCGTTGTCACCGGCCGATCGGTAAGTCGGGAAACCGCGCCTCATGCTTCCGCCGTCTCGGGTCGCTTTCCGGTCAGTGTGTGCACGATGCCGCGCTGCCATCCCGACATCGAGCCGAGACGTACTCCGACGAGGCCGTTCCGACGCATCCGCGCGGCGAGCTGTTCGGTCGAGTCGAACCGCAGCACGCTGCGCCACAGGTAAGGGTGAATCCCCGAGCCCCGCGTACTCAGTTCACCGGCGGGAATGATCACACTCCAGCACACCGCCGACCAGACGAGCCGGGAGACGGGGCGGTTCCGCACGGAGAACTCGTACAGGGCCAGGCGAGCGCCGGGTGCGAGCAACTCGCGAAGCACGCGCAGTCCGGCATCGGGGTCGGAGAGGTTGCGGAGCAGATAAGCCGCCATGATCCCGTCGAACGGTCCGCGCACCCCCGCTTCTTCGAGGCCGTCCAACGGTGCGTGAACGAACTCCACTTTGTCCCGCCAGGACTTACGTTCGGCCTGTGCCAGCATGTTCGCGGAAGCGTCCGTGGCCACGATGCGCGCGTGCGGCGCGATTCGGAGCAGCGCCGCGGTGGACGCGCCGGTACCGCAACCCGCATCCAGCAACCGCAGTCCGCGGCCACTGTCGGGCAGGTGCAACCGACGTGCCGATCGCCGCAGCGCGCGATGGTATCCGGGGTTGATTCCGACCAGCCGGTCGTACTGTCGAGCGCTCTGCTCGAAACCATCCACGACGGGGTACCGGGAAGACATCAGCAGTCCTTACCTGGAACTCGTAGCAGAACCATCGCGTGTGTGGTCGGGTGTGGGCACTCGACTCGGCGACCTGCCGCGGTTGACCGGCTCTCGCGTAACCGTGCGAGCGGTCCGGTCTCGCTAGGTATCCCGATCACTTCGGGCCGATTCGCCCGCCGTGCCGAACAGCGGTCGCGGTCGACGAACTCACGCCGTCCCCTTCGGCTCCGAGCCTGCTTCCACCGTGTTCGAGGAATCCTCGAACACGGTGTTCAGCAGCGGAACCTGTTCGACCGCCCAAGGGCTGATCGCCCACGGGGTTCGTGTCGCCAGCAGCACGAAGTCCTCCCAGCCCACCCGTTTCCAGTCCGCGATCTCGGACGGGTCCGGCGCGGGTGGTTCGTCTGTGACGACCGTGTACACCGGGCACCACTCGTTTTCCACCACCCCCGTGACGTCGACGGCCCGGTAACGAAAGTTCGCCAACCGCAGCCGTGGCGTCCCGATCTCGAACCCGAGCTCCTCCCGCACCCTGCGTCGCACCGCGGCATCCATCGGTTCACCGGGCGCCGGATGCCCACAGCACGAGTTGGTCCAAACACCGGGCCAAGTTCGTTTCTGAAGCGCACGACGGGTAACCAGCAGTTCTCCCGCGGCGTCGAAGACATAGCAGGAAAAGGCCAGATGCAGGGGAGTGTCACCGTGGTGCACTTCGGATTTCGGTGCCGTACCCACCTGCTCACCCGAGTCGTCGAGCAGAACCACGAATTCCCCGTCGGAAGCGGGGGAGCTCGAGTCCATCGGTTACCTACCACCCAACATAGAACTGGACGACACCTGAGCGAGACTATCCGTCAACCGTGCCCGAATCCGGGCAGTGACTACGGGAACAGTGCCACGCAGTGCCACACCGAATCCGCGTGACCGCGACACCGAGACACGATTGGCGAACACGTCGTACCCCGATTCCACTATCCGATCCAGTATCTCACCGTAGAGCGTGTAGGCCGTGGCGATACACGGACGTGAGATCGGATCCAACATCTCGATCCCTTCGGCGGCATACCGGTAGATCGCTCTGGTACGGGCGATCTGGTCGGCGAGTGCGCTGCGAACCCTTCGATCCGCTCTCCCCGTCTCCAGGCAGTGCCGCAGTCTCGGCTCGTCGACGCCGAAAGCGATCAGCTCGTCAGCGGGCAGGTACACGCGCCCCTTGCGCAGATCCTCACCGACATCGCGCAGGAAGTTGGTGAGCTGGAACGCGTTTCCCAGCGCCGCCGCGTAAGGAGCCGCTTCCTCCGGCGGGCACCGGGTACCCAGCACGGGGAGCACCTGTAAACCGATGACTTCGGCCGAGCCGTGGACGTACTCGTCCAGTTCCGCGCGGTTCCGGTACCCGGCGACGGTCAGATCCTGCCGCATCGAGGCCATGAAGGAGTTGAAGCGCCGCTGTTCGATCCCGTAGCGGTTAGCGGTGTCCACCACCGCCCTCACCACCGCGAGCTCACTTCGCTCACCCGCGAATCCCCGGTCCAGCTCCGTCCACAGATCGTCGATCCGGGCATGCCGGGTCCGTTGCTCGAGGGGCCCTCGTGGCTCGTCGACGATGTCGTCGACTTCCCGCGCCAAACCGTACAACGCGTGTATCGCCGGACGGCGTGACGGCGGCAACAGTCGTGTGGCCAGGAAGTAGGTACGTCCGTGTCTCGCGTTGAGCTCACGACTCCGGCGATAGGCAGCTCGGAGCCACGGCGAGTGGATACCGGCCGCGTCCAGCTCCCGCTCGCTCATCGTGCGGCCGATCCGACGCCCGGTACACGGCGAGCCCCCCGTGCACCTCGGCCATTCCCGGTGATGCGGTGAGCTGCCAGCTTGCCGGACAGCACCACGGTGGGAACCCCGACACCCGGGGTGGTTCCGCAGCCCGCCAGGACCGCGTTCTCGATGCCGCTGACCAGGTTTCTCGGGCGGAAGGGGCCGGTCTGGGCGAACGTGTGCGCCGCGCTGAACGGGGTACCGGCGAGCATTCCCCGCGCCGCCCAGTCCGCCGGTGTAACTATGCGGCTGACCTCGACCGAGGATTCGAATCCGGGCATGATCCGGTGCTGCAGTGAGTCGATCACTTCTCGCGCGTATCCGTTCGAGATGGCGTCCCAATCGGGGCGGGCGAGGTCCAGGTTGGGGCAGGGGACCAGTACGTGGTGCAGGTGCTTGCCCGCAGGTGCGAGTGAGGGATCGCTGCGAGTGGGATTCGTAATCAGTACCGAAGGGTCGCTCATCAGCTTCCCGTGACGTGTCAACTCGTCGAAGGTGCTCTTCCATGCCTGCCCGAACGAGAGCGTGTGGTGACTCAGTTCCGGCTGGTCCCGGTTCGTCCCGGCGTGTATCAGCAACGCCGAGGGAGCCGCGCGCAGTCGTACGGGACGTCGCGGAGCACGACCCAGCAACCGGTAGGAGACGGGAAGATCGGGAGTGAGCACCACCGAGTCACACGGAATGCGTTCACCGTGATCGGTGTGCACAGCGGTGACGCGTTGTCCACGACGTTCCAGGTCCGTCACCGAGCTGCCGTACCGGAACACCGCTCCCGCCCCGGCGGCCGCCGCGGCCAACGCGTCCGGCACCGCTCGCATGCCGCCGCGTGGGAAGTACACGCCCCGTACCGTGTCCATGTAGGAGATCACCGCATACGCGGCGAGCGCGTTGTGCGGGGCCACCCCCGCGTACAAGGCCTGGAACGAGAAGACGCGTCGCAGTCGTTCGTCCCGGAGGAAGTGGCCGATCCCGCGGTGCAGTCCCCCGAAGCCGCCCAGCGCGGCCAATCGGGCGAGATTCGGTTCCAGCAGATTCAGCGGAGAGTCGAAATTGGCATTGATGAAGGTCTCGTACTGTACCGCGTAGAGCCTGCTCAACCACTGCCGTAACCGGCGGTAACCCGCCGCCTCGTCGGGTCCCGCGAACTCCCGTACCTGTTGTTCCATGGCCGCCGCGTCGGTACGAACATCGATACTCGAACCGTCCGCGAACCGCGCGCGGTAGGCCGGATCCAGCGGTATCAGCTCCAGCCGTTCCTGTACCGATTCACCCACCGCCGCCAGCGCCTCGTCCAGAAGTTCCGGCATGGTCAACACGGTCGGCCCGGTGTCCATGCGGTATCCCGCGATGTCCAGCCGCCCCGCACGGCCTCCCGGGAAATCCTCCGCCTCGACGAGTGTCACCTCGCGTCCCGCTCCGAGCAGGTGCAGCGCAGCGGTCAATCCGGAAAGTCCCGCGCCCACGACGACAACACGCTCGGTGGGACCGGTGACTGTCCGCATGCGGGTCGCTCCTTAGGGTTGCCCGGAGAGGGGTCGGTTCTCACGGCGAACCGCTCGTCGCGGCTCAGTCTAGAAATCCACTCGGATCCCTTCAAATTCGCGATATCACTTCTTCGGGTGAGGTGTTCGGGTTGAGCGGGGCGGGCGCGTGCTCCGAACGATATACACGGTTGTGCCATCGTGACGGGATCACCGGTTCTTGTCGACGAGGGACGACGAGTCGATGGATCACCGGTCGCCTCGCTCCGAGCGGCTTCCACGGTCGGCCGCCCGAGGAAGCGGATCCTCGCTCGCCACCAGTCCCTTCCCCGGCGGCCTACGAACAGTGTTCGGTGGCAGTGTGCGGCAGTACGCCCGGCCGTCGCCACCAGCGGCGACGAGCGAACGTGTGTCACGCGAAAGGAGTCAGGCACAGTGATCAGGCACGATCGTGCGAGTGAGCCCCACCCGGAGTTCGGAGCCATGCCCAGGCCACCGCTGAACGAAACCGCCGACGTCGAGGTGGTGCTGCCCTGCCTCGACGAGGCCGCGGCCCTGCCCGCGGTATTGGACTCGATCGTCGAGGGGCTTGCCGTGCCCGTCCTGGTGGTGGACAACGGTTCCACCGACGGCTCGCCGGAGGTGGCGGCCCAGCACGGCGCACGAGTCGTCCACGAGTCCAGGCCTGGCTACGGCGCGGCCGTGCACACCGGGCTGACGCACGCGCGCGGCAGGGTCATCTGCGTACTCGACGCGGATGGTTCCGTGGAGCCGACCGAACTTCCCGCGCTGATCAATCCCGTGGTCGAGGGGGCGGCCGATCTCGTGGTGGGCAAGCGGGTGCCGACCGTACGCTCGGCGATGGCGTGGCACGTCAGGGTGGGCAATGCCGCCATCGCGGCACTGATCCGTCGAAACGGACTGCCCGTGCATGATTTGGCTCCGGTTCGGGTCGCCGATCGTGTGAAACTGCTCGACCTGGACATCCAGGATCGCGCGTTCGGCTATCCCCTCGAGCTGTTGCTGCGAGCGGGACGCGCGGGTTGGCGGGTACGCGAACTACCGGTCCGGTACTCCCCCCGGACAAGCGGCACGAGATCCAAGGTGTCCGGCTCGATGAAGGGAACCGCTCGCGCGGTACGTGACATGATCAAGGTGCTGCGATGAATCCGACGGTCGTACTGGTCGTGGCCAAGGCTCCCGAGACCGGGCTGGCCAAGACACGCCTCACACCACCACTTTCCCCGGAACAGGCAGCCACTGTGGCCGCCGCGAGCCTGTTGGACACGCTGACCGCGGTTCGCGGTGTCCCCGGGATTCATCCGGTGATCGCTTGGACAGGTGAAATAGAGCGTGCCTGCCGTCGTGACGCGATCACGGACGCCATGGCCGACATGGATCTGGTCTGGCAGCGCGGGGGGCATTTCGGCGAGCGGCTGGCCGCGGCGCACGCCGAGGTCGCGGAACGCTATCCCGGCTCGCCCGTGTTGCAGATCGGGATGGACACACCGCAGGTCACTCCCGAACTGCTCGCCGAATCGGCCGCGCCGCTGCGTTCCCACGAGGGTCCGGAAGCGGTTCTGGGACCGGCGCTGGACGGCGGGTGGTGGGCGCTCGGCCTGCGCGAACCGCATGACGCGGAAGTGCTCGGTCACGTCCCGATGTCACGACCGGAGACCGGGGAACTGACCGGAGCGGCCCTGGAACATCGTGGACTCCGGGTCCACGAACTGGTTGAACTCTCCGACGTGGACACGGTGCCGGACGCGCATCGCGTGGCCGAATCGATTCCCGAATCGGAATTCGCGGCGACGTTGCGTGCGAGCGTCGAACGGGAGGGCGCCGTGTAGCGTCGCACGGCCGTGAGTTCCTCGGCTCAGTCGGATGTGCCGCGTTGGGCCGCGTTGGCGAACTCGGTGATCCCTTCGGTGAAGCCGATCCGGGCGCGGAAACCGATCTCCTTCGCGGCCAGCTCCGGATCCGCGACGATGTGGCGCACGTCGCCGAGCCGGTACTGTCCGCTGACCACGGGCTCGGGGCCGCCGGTGGCAGTGGCGAGCTCGCGTGCCATTTCGCCGATGGTGCGAGGCTCACCGGAGCACACGTTGTAAGCGGCGAAACCGCGCGGAGGATGTTCGAGCGTCGCGAGGTTCGCCTCGGCGACATCGCGTACGTTCACGAAGTCACGACGCTGTCCGCCGTCCTCGAACACGCGGGGAGCCTCGCCACGTGCGAGTGCCGAACGGAACAGCGCGGCGACGCCGGCGTACGGGGTGTCCCGCGGCATGCGAGGGCCGTACACGTTGTGGTAGCGCAGCGCCGTGGCGTGTCCGCCGGTCTGACGTGCCCAGGAAGCGACCAGGTGCTCCTGGGTGAGTTTCGTGGTGGCGTAGACGTTGCGCGGATCGGTCGGTGCGTCCTCCGGCACCCGCCCGGATTCGAGCAGTCCGCCGCAGTGGGGGCAACGGGGTTCGAACACGCCGCGGTCCAGATCCTCGGCGGCGCGCGGCCCCGGACGCACGACACCGTGAACGGCGCAGTGATAGCGCCCCTCCCCGTAGACCACCATCGATCCGGCGAGCACGAGCCGCTCGACCCTTCGTTCGGTCATGGCCGACAACAACCGCGCGGTTCCCAGGTCGTTGTGTTCGACGTAGGCGGGTGTATCAGCGGGGCCGGTTTCCAGACCGACCATCGCCGCGTGGTGGCAAACCGCGTCGATTCCGGACAGTGCGGGCCCGATCACCTCGGGATCCCGCACGTCGCCGACAACGAGGTCCTCCGCGTGGGTGTGCGCTTCCCGCGCGGAGGTTCCGTGGGCGCTGGGCAGCAGATTGTCGAGCAGTCTGACCTCGTGCCCTGCGGTGATGAGCCGTTCCGCGACGTGGGAGCCGATGAACCCGGCCCCTCCGGTGATCAGGACCCGCACCCGTTCCTCCCGAGCGGACGACTACTGCGACAACGGTGTGTGATTGTCCATCCACCGACTCAGGACGTCGGCCGCGGGGTGGGGGCCGTTCGTACGGCACGCGATCGGAGTCGGAAACTGTTTTCGGCGGCGGTCCGACGATGAAGGCATCGGTCGGCTCACGAAAAGGCCAGTCGTCGTGGGGCGGGAAGCGGGTGCGAAAAGGATTCTTCGGATCGGTGAAAAATCGCGATTCACCGATCCGAAGTCCTGGGTGAATTTTACCGATCACTGCTTCGGAGGCATAAGCACCTCGTCGATGACGAACACCGTGGCGTTGGCGGTGGGAACGTTCCCGACCTGTACGTTCGCCCCGTCGATCTTGATGTTCTCACCACTGCCGCTGATCGGAACGGTCTTTCCGTTGACCGTTTCGACCTCACCGGCGTTGCCGAGTTCCTCGGCGTTCATCCGCTCGGGAACCACGTGGTACGTGAGAATGTTGGTCAACTGCTCCTTCTTGGCGGGATCGTCGAGCAACGCCTCCAACGTGGCGGGATCCAGCTTTTCGAAGGCCGAGTTGGCGGGTGCGAAAACGGTGTAGCTGGCGTCCGACTTGTTCAGCGTGTCGACCAGGCCCGCCGTCTGCACCGCTTTGGTCAGGCTGGTCAGCAGCGGATTGTTACTCGCGGCCGTGCCCACGGGATCATCGACCATGCCCTTGGCCGATCCCTCGTTACCGGGGTCGGTCGGCACCTTGGAGGCGGCCGGTCCGTAGATGTCGTCGACCGTGGTCACACCCTGCTCGTTCATGCTGTCCTGCCCGGATTGTTCCTGCCCGGACTGGTCCCCGTCCTGCCGCGACTGCGAGGACTGGTTCTGCTCGTTCTGGTCGTCGTTCTCGGCTCCTCCGCCGCATGCGGACAACAACAGGGCGATGGAAGCCACGGCGCCGGTAACGGCCGTTTTCACTCGCGTATTGTTCATCGGAATCGCTCGTTTCCCTTCGGTTCGCTTCCGGGGTGGCCCCGAAGTATTTCTTCCCGGCATTCGGAGTCGGGTGAGGTATCGATTGGCGTCTCGGCGGATTTTCTTCCGCTTATCGGGTGACTCGCGTCATTCCGCGGTGAAAAAGATCGAGTGCCGGCCGGTGGCTCCGTCGGGAATCGTGGGAACACGTTTCGCGGTCTGGGTGTAGCCCGAGCGGTCGGTGGCTCGGGACTCCACATTGTGGCCGCCGGGTGGGAGATCCAGCTCGATCCGCCACATGCGCCAGGTGTCCGTGTTGACGGCGGCGGAAAGCTCCGCCGCTCGCCAGGCCCCCTGGTCGACTCGCACCTCGACACGCTCGATCCCGGTGTGCGGTGCCCATGCGATGCCCGCCACGGTGACCCTTCCCGCAGGCGTCTTCTCGAAGCCCTTGGGGCGATCGATGCGTGACTGGGTCTTGACGGGTGCGCGTTCCGCCCAACCCCGCTTTTCCCAGTACGTACGAGCGTCCCAGGTGGTGACTTCGAGATCGGTCACCCACTTGGTCGCCGAGACGTAGCCGTACAGCCCCGGCGTGACCATGCGGACCGGGAAGCCGTGCTCGGTGGGCAGTGGCTCGCCGTTCATCCCCACCGCCAGCAGCGCGTCCCGGTTCGGATCGGTGAGCGCGTCGATCGGGGTTCCGGCGGTGAAGTCGTCCACGCTGGTACTGAGCACCTGTTCCGCACCGTCCCGTACCCCTGACTCCGCCAGAATGTCGCGGACCGGGACTCCGATGAACTCGGCGGTCGAGATGTAGGAGCCGCCCACCGGGTTGGACACGCATACCATCGTGATCGGTTTCTGCAGCTGCCGTCGGTCCATCAGATCGTCGAAGGTGAGGTTCAACTCCCGATCGACCATGCCGTGTACTCGCAGCCCCCACTCCGAAGCGGGTAGCCGCGGCACACGTAACGCCGTGTCGATCCGGTAGAAGTTCTCGTTGCGCGTGATGAAGGTCGGCGTTCCCGAGTCCGCGAAATCCGCCCCCGCCGGAACCGGGGGTGCCGTGACGTCCGGCTCCAGTGCTCCGATGGCTTGCCGGGACCTGCTGACCCGCCGTGCCCCGCTCAGCAGCTGTCCGACAGTACCCGCGGTCCCCGAAGCGAGGGCGACAGCGACTCCCGAGATCAGGAAGCGCCTGCGTCCGCCGGCCGCGTCTTCCGTCGCCGTTTCTTCCCGTTCGGCGTCCTCCCGCTCGGCATCTTGCCCGGATCGCGCCGACGCCGGTTCGCTTCCCCGGGGGTTCGCCGAGGCAGTGCGGTGCAGCCAGGCAAAGGCAGCCACCCCCACCAGCGCGGCTGTCACGGGAGCTGTCAGGGCTAGTGGGGTCAGACTGGAGCGGAACACGGTGGTGGCCATACCGAGCAGACCGAAGCCGGTGATCATCGTCATGCCGGGCAGCGGGGTGCGGCGTGACACCAGTCCACCCACCGCCGCCAGCGCGGCGATCACGATTCCCATGCCAACCAGCAGCGCGAGTTTGTCGGCGGTGCCGAACAGGTCGATCGCCAGCTCCTTCACCGGCTGTGGTGTCAGATCGATCGCCGTGTTGCCCACCGCCAGGTAAGGGGAGGCGAGTGGTTCGGTCAGCGCGGCGACCAGGTGTCCCGCCGTCAGGGCTGCCGCCACCGCGAGCAGGGCGATGAGTACGGCAACAGCACCACCCAGCCGATGTTGGTGACTCGCACGGTTCATGACCGGGATTCGGAGTCGAACGCGCCTCGGACTGCTCCCGGAACGGGACGGATCCGCTCTCGAAGACCGCGCCCCCGATTTCCCGGTACTTCCCGTCGAGCTGTCGTGGCGTGGCCGGTTGTCGCGGCAGGGCGGGAGCCCTACTGCTCGTCGCCGGACAGCCGATGCAACCGCAGCGCCAGCTGAATCTCCAGGCCGCGCTCGGGAGTCCGCCAGTCCGGGCCGAGCAGTGCCGATACCCGATCCAGCCGTTGGGCGACCGTGTTCACGTGCACGTGCAACGCTCGAGCCGTTCTACTGAGACCGGCATCGTGCTCGAAGTAGCTTCGCAGTGTTTTGACCAGATCGGTGCCTTTGCGGGAGTCGTAGTCCAGTACCGCCCCCACGGTTCGACGTACGTAGCCGGAGAGATCACCACGGTCCCCCAGCAACACCCCCAGGAATCCCAACTCCGCCAGGGCCGCCCCCTCACCCGTGCGGCCCAGCGCGAGCAGTGCTTCCAGGCAGCGGCACGCCTCCTCGTACTTGCCCGCGATTCCATCCAGCCCCTCCACAGGTCCGGAACCGCCCACCGTGACCGGACGTGCCGCGCTCGTGCCGAGTGCTCGGGCGGCGTGCCGGGCCGCGTTTCCCGCATCCGTACCGGGAAGCACGAGAACCAGATGGTCGCCATGGGTACCCGCGAGCCCGCTGTGCTGCCCGACATAGCGCGAGGCCGTGGAAGCCAGTCGCTCGCGATCCGCGTTTCCGCAGCGAGAGACCAGCACCACTTTGCTGCCCTCGGGATCGAAGCCGACCCGTCTCGCTCTGGCCGACAGGCCACCGTACGCGCGTTCCCCCGCGCCGAGCAGCTCGGTGATCAGCTCTCCCCGCACGCGTTCCTCCGCCTCGGCGGTTCTGCGTCGGAGCAACAGCACCAGTGCGGTAACCACACCCGCGCGTTCGAACAACCGCCGATCGGCATCGGCGGGTTCGTGACAGCCCACCAGCGTCAGGCTGCCGAGCAGTTCGGGGCCGGCCAACGCCGCGCACACCAGGTTCGTCCGCCACGGCACCGATCTCCCGCTGTTGCGGGACTGCCGCACCGCCCGGCCGGGCCACGGCAACGAGTCCGTCGCCGCGCACGCCAGCTCGGTGCCGTCCTCGTCGTGCACCACGATACCGCCCCCGAGCACGTCTGCCACGGCTTTCGCGATGTCCTCCAGGCTTCCGCCGCGCAGTACCAGATCCGTGAGGCGGTCGTGGGCTCGTTCGGCACGTCGCATCGCCGAGTTGTGTTCACGGATGGTCTCGTGCGCGGCGTTGAGCTCCACCAACGCGTGCCGCGTCTCCTCCAGCAGTCGTGAGTTGTCGATGGCGATAGCGGCGTGGTCGGCCAGTGAGGACAGCAGCGCGATCTCGTCGTGCGAGTAGTCGCGTGTCGACCGGTCCGCGGCGTAGAGCACTCCGATCACCGAGCCACCCACCGACAGCGGAACTCCCAGGATGGCCACGAGCCGTTCGTCACCGACGGCGTGGTCGATGTCGTCGGTGTGCGTGAACCGCTCGTCCTCGAAGTAGGAGGGGGTGGCGTAGGGCCGGGCGGTCTGGGCCACCAGTCCGCCCAGACCTTCTCCCATCCCGAGCCGCACCTGCTGGAACAGCGCCGAGACGCACCCGTCGGTGACCCGCATGTAAGTGGTACCCGCCCGGGAGTCGTTGAGACTGAGATAAGCCACGTGGCTTCCCAGCAGCATCCGCGCGCGGTGCACGATCGCCCGTAACACCGCGTCGGGGTCGCGGACCCGCGCCAGGTCCCCCGCGGTGTCGAAGAGGGCGGCCAGTTCCGACTCGTGGCGGCGCCGTTCGTCGAGGGTGCTGCGGAGTCGTAGCGCCAGCTTCCCCGCCCGCTCCACGCGGTGCAGGTCCCGGGCGGGGAGCTGAGCACGCGCTTCCACCGGTACCTGTGCGAGCTGCTCACTGGTGCCGTCGCCCGCGAGCAGTTCGAACAGGTTCAGCAGGTAATCCGAGCAGGTGAGCATGCTCGTCATGGTCGGGGCGGGGTGGTCCCGACGGCAACCGAGTGACGAACGCGGTTCGGTTTCCGCCGCCGGTTCCTGGTCCCGGTGGTACGGGCTTCCCGCCGACACCGCCGCTCACCCGTCCTTTACCGCGCGATTTCGGTTTCCGCCGTGCTCTCGGTGTGCAGCGAGCTTCCCCGCGTCTCGGTGGCGAACAGAATGGCCACGGAGGTCACCGCCGCGCCCAGGGCCACATAGACCGCGATCGGTACCCAGCTGTCGAACGCGGCCAGCAGGCCGGTGGCGATCGTGGGCGCCAGCCCGCCCGCTATCACCGATGCCAGCTGGTAGCCGATCGAGGCGCCCGAGTACCTGACGCGGGTGCCGAACAGCTCGGACATGAAAGCGGCCTGCGGACCGTACATGGCCGCGTGCAGGATCAGGCCGCCCGTCACCCCGAGCGCGATCAGGGTGAACGACCCGGTTCCGAGCAGCGGGAAGAACGCGAAGATCCAGAAACCGGTTCCCACGGCGCCGATCAGATAGATCCCTCTGCGGCCGTACCGGTCGGACAGCGCACCCCAGATCGGGATGACCACGAAATGCACCACCGAGGCGACCAGGACCGCGTTGAGCGCGATCGATTCGGACAGCCCCAACTGTTCGGTTATGTAGGTCAGCACGAATGCCGTGATCACGTAGTAACAGACGTTCTCGACGAAGCGTGCCCCCGAGGCGATCAGCACCTCACGCCACTGCTCGCGCAGCACCCGAACGATGGGCGGTTGCTCGGGGGTGCTTCGCTGCTGCGCCTTGTCGGCGGCGTCCAGGAACACCGGCGACTCGCTGACCGACAGTCGGATCCACAGTCCCACCAGCACCAGCAGTCCCGAGAGCAGGAACGGGACACGCCAGCCCCACGCCATGAAGGCTTCATCCGACTGCACCGCTGACAGCACGGCCAGTACCGCGGTGGCCAGCAGGTTGCCGGTCGGTACCCCCGCTTGCGGCCAGGAGGCCCAGAAGCCGCGTCGTGCGCTGTCGGTGTGCTCGGACACGATGAGCACCGCTCCGCCCCATTCACCGCCCAGGGCGAATCCCTGCACCACTCGCAGCAGGGTCAGCAGGATGGGGGCCGCGACGCCTATCGCCCCGAAAGTGGGAAGCAGCCCCACCGCGAAGGTGGCACCCCCCATCAGCAACAGACTCAGCACCAGCAGTTTCTTACGTCCCAACCGGTCGCCGAAGTGACCGAACACCAGGCCACCCAGCGGGCGGAACACGAAGCCGATCGCGAAGCTGGAGAACGCCAGCAGCGTACCGATCAGCTTGTCCTCGGTGGGGAAGAAAGCCGTGTTGAACACCAACGCGGCTGCCGAGCCGTACAGGAAGAAGTCGTACCACTCGACAGTGGTGCCGATCATGCTCGATCCGACGATCCGGGTCAGTGAGGTGCCGGAGGGCGAATCGGATCGTGTCGCGTTCATGTCTCACTCCTGTTGTGCCGGGACACGAGTTGTGCGGATACCCGGTTGCCCGGGGGTCGGGAACCGGTACGTGGTGCGGCGGAACCGGAACCGGGTGAGGGTCACCGCGCGGTCCACGCTCCGTCGATCGGTATCGAGGCGCCGGTGAGATAGTCGGAGCCCGGCCCGCAGAGCCAACCGACCACTGTGGCTACCTCGTCCGGCTCGATGAGCCTCTTGATCGCGCTGTGTCGCAGGAAGACCCGGTCGGCCACCTCGTGCTCGGGGATGCCGTTTTCGCGTGCCTGGGCGGCGAGCTGGCCTTCCAACAACGGGGTTCGCACGTAGCCGGGCTCGACACAGTTGCTGGTGACACCGTGCGGGCCCCCTTCCAGCGCGGCCACTTTGTTCAGTCCCTCCAACGCGTGTTTGGCGGCCACGTACGCCGATTTACCCGCACTGGCCCGTACTCCGTGGACGCTGGAGATGTTGACGATGCGCCCCCACTTCCGCTCGTACATGTGCGGCAGGCAGTGGCGCATCAGCAGGAAGGGGGCGGTGACCATGACCTGCTGGATCTGTGTGAAAACGTCGGTGGGGAACTCCTGGATCGGCGCCACGTGCTGAATCCCGGCGTTGTTGACCAGGATGTCCACCTCGGTCGGCAATCGTGTGACTCCCGAGTCCTCCCGCAGGTCCAGTACGTGTGTCCGGCCGTCGACTTCGTTCGCGGCCGCCGTCGCGGCCCGCTCGTCGTGATCCAGTACGTGTACCAGACAACCCGCCGCTGCCAGTCGTTTCGCACAGGCGAACCCGATTCCGCTTCCCGCGCCGGTGACCAGCGCGGTCGAGCCGGAGAGATCGGCGAACCCGGTGGAAGGGTCCGGAAACTCCGTCGTCATGTCGGATCAGGCTAGACGCGGATCTCGACGTGATCGATGTGATGATTCGACACAGCCGTGGACTCCGAAGTGTGCCGTGTCCACATTGTCACGCCCGGAAGGGCACCCGAACCGCATCGCTCCGGACCGGTTGTGCGGAGCGGCGCGGACGGGCGGGATCCCCGTCCCCGGTGTGCGGGACCACGGTCGGGCCGAACGATCGACCCGACCGCACGTGACCAGCCTCGGAGCCGGGTGCTACTTCCCGCCGGTGCGGATCGCGTGCACCGCTCGCTCGAGGGCCAGGTATCCCAGCAGTGTGATGCCCAGCAAGGGGAGCAGCACCATGAGCAGTGCGAATCCGAGCAGTATCGGCAACGGGGCGTTGCGCACCACTGATCCCAGGCGCGGTGGCGCGCCGAGTGAGCCGGAGGGCCTGCGCAACAACCAGACCCGATAACCAGCGATGATCAGCACCAGCAACGCGACCGCGAGCGCGGTCAACAGCAGCTGCGTGGCCAGCCCGAACAACTGGGCCTGGTGAAAGTCGATCCCCAGCGAGGTGGCCTTGGCCAGCGGAGGGTACTCCGCCCATTCCACCCGGTCGACGATCTCACCGGTGTCGCCGTTCACGGCCAGCGCCGTGGGGTTCACCGGCCATCGGCTGTCGTCCTCCTCGACTTTCCACGCGTGTCCGGGGGAGTCGGGTGGCTCGAATATCACGACTCCGTTCAGTCCGGCCTCCCGCGCCGCGGTCGCCACCCGGTCTGCTCCGGCAGTCGTCACCTCGGCCGTGGCTGATTCGTCTACTGTGGCTCCACCGGCCTCCTCGGTCCCGGTGGTCGGGTGCAGTACCGTGGACACCTCGGGTGAGTCCGAGTCGAACTGACTTCGTGCCACGTCGACCCAGGAACCCGCGTACGTCGTCCACGTCAGGCCGGTGACTATGAGCAGTACCAGCCCCGCGGCGGCGGTGACTCCGACGAGCCCGTGCAGCGAACGCCACCGGGGACGTCCCGGCTTCCGGAACAGAAAGTTTCTGGCGAGAGCTCGGTTGTCGCGTGGCCACCACAGCACGAGTCCGGTGATTATCGATACCAGCAGCCAACTCGCGGCCAGTTCGGATATCGGTTCCGCGAATTTCCCTATTCGAAAGTTGGAATGCAGGTTACGCAGCCATTCGTCCGGCCGGTTCGATTCGGTTATACTGCCGGTGACTTCGGCCGAAGCCGGGTCGACGTAGACTGTCACCGTGCCTTTCGGCTTTTCGAACCTGTTCTGCTCGGCTGTTTCCGGGGCCAGGGTTACCGCCGTTGTCTCCTCACCCGCCGGAGCGGCAGGAGCGGCAGGGGTCACAGAGGATAATCGCAGTTCGGGCCGTGTTTCACGCGCCGAGGAGATCTGTTCGTCCAGCGGTCGCGCCGGGCCTTCGGCGGTCGCGCTGAGGGCCTGCCGGTGCAGGATGTGTTCCAGCTGCGGATTCCAGGCGTACAGAATTCCGGTAATCGCCATGGCGAACAAGATCGGGGCGGCCAGTACTCCGCCGAGAAAATGCACACGCCACAGCACGGGACGTATCGCCGCGCGTTGGCGGGCCCTTGGTTCGTTCGTCTCCCGTGTCCGGGAAACGGGGGTGGACTCGGTTGATCGTCGGGACACACCGGCTCCTGTCTTCGGCGGTCGGGTGTTACCCGACCGGTCGGGTTGGGCGTGTGTGGAGTTCCCACGATCATTGGAGTGTGATCGATGCCACCTCCGGTGTTCAACGGTTGATCACGTACTGGCCATCCGGTTCAGGGCCTTGGCCGGGCGGAGCGGGTGGCCCCGTGCCAACCGGGCGTGTCGCGAACATGCTGGTCAGGTGGTGTGGCTGTCCGTTGGTCCGTTCACGACCCCCGGAGAGCCGCACTCGGGAACGACACCCGATCGGCCGAATCGATTCCGTTGTGGCGTCTCGGCGCGTCGAGCCCGTCCCGAGCGGGCCTCCCCACGCGTACCCGGCGGGGTGGACGGATGACGGGCTCCTGCCGTCGGAGCCCGTCACATCATCCTTCCGTGGCGTAATGGTGGGAATCGGTGGTTTCGTCGCGACTGCGCACAGCTCTGCGCAGCGCTACTGCCGCTTCCACGATCAGCCACACCGCCAGCAGGAAGATGATCACATCCAGCGGGGCGAGTACCCACTGACCCTGCGTGACGAACTCGACGAGGTTCAGCGCCAGAGCCCATGTGGTCATCACCAGCAGGAACAGCAGCGGTACCAGTACCGCCAGCGGATTCCGCCTGTTCTTGGTCACCCACACCGCCACCACGGCCAGCGCGAGCCCAGCCGTGAGCTGGTTGGTGGTACCGAACAGTTGCCAGAGAACCCCGAAGGTGTAGCCCTTTTCGCCTCCACCGGGCAGCAACGCCATCGCCATCGGGATGACCACGGCAACCGTACTGGCCAGCGTCATGTTGCGCGCCAGCGGGCGAACCCTGGTGATCTCGCCGATCTCCTGCACCACGTAACGCTGTAGCCGTACGCCCGTGTCCATCGTGGTGGCGGCGAAACTGATCACCATGATCGTGGCGAATACCAGGCCGACGCTGATCGGCAGTCCCAGATTGTTCGCGAATCCGGCCACACCCCGTACGAAGTTCTGGGTCGCCCCGTCGGAGGCGGTGGCGAAGCTGGCGTAGAGGTTGTTCCACTCGACAGTCGAGCCCACCGCTCCCGCGGTAACCGCGAGCACCGCGGCGACCGCGAGCGATCCTTCACCCACGGCCCCCATGTATCCGATGTATCGGGCATCGGTTTCCCTGCCCAGCTGTTTGGAGGACGTGCCCGACGAGACCAGGCTGTGGAAACCCGACACCGCCCCACAGGCGATGGTCACGAACAGGAACGGGAACCAGCTCGGCGAGTCGGCGGGGACGTCGTTGATCACGGGTGCGACTATCCGGTCGAAGCCGACCACGACGCCCAGCAGGATCACGGCGAGCCCGACGAACAGTTGGTGCGAGTTGATGTAGTCCCTGGGCTGTAGCAACACCCACACCGGAAGTCGCGAGGCGACGAAGGTGTAGGCGAACAGGAAGACGACCCACAGTGTCCTGGGCTCCGCCCCGAGCGTGGCGGCGAGGGGATCCAGCGAGACGGGAAAGGCCATGCCGAGCAGGATCGTCAGATACAACACGATCACACCGATGATCGATGGCAGGAACGCCGAGGACCTGGTGTGATAGACGTACTGGCCGATACCGATGGCCAGTGGCACCTGTAGCACCACGGGCAGCACGGCAGCCGGGTTGGCCACGAACAGGTTGGCGATGACCACGGCGAACACGGCGTTGACCAGTGTCAGCAGGAAGAAAATGATCAACAGGAACAGTGTGCGAGCTCTTCTGCTGATCACGTCACGAGCCAGGGTTCCGATACTCTCGGCTCGGTGCCGTACTGAGACCACCAGTGAACCGAAATCGTGTGCACCCGCCGCGAAGATGGTTCCGAAAGTGATCCACAGCAGTGCCGGTCCCCAACCCCAGAACACCGCGATGGCCGGTCCCACGATCGGAGCGGCACCCGCTACCGAGGTGAAGTGGTGTCCGAACAGTACGTGCTTGTTCGTCGGTACGAAGTCGACTCCGTCCCCCCTCTGGTGGGCCGGTGTCACGAACTCGGGGTCCAAACCGTACACACGGCGTGCCAGATAAGCCGAGTAGTAGCGGTATCCGAGAGCGAAGATCCCCAGAACCACCAGGGCCGGAACGATCGCGGGCATGTCTCACTCCTCCGGCGTGGCTGCGGCGTCCGACAACGTGGTATAAGCCACCCACGGAGAGTATCTCCCATTCAGGGGTCACACACCAGGTTGAAAGGACAGAGCCGTTGCGGCAAATCCGTTCAGTGTGGCGAAAGGCGGTGACCGGCGAACTCTGCTGGGTGGACTCGGCGGGGCGTCCGAACGGGATCGCCGTGACACCGTTGCTGCGTGGTGAGGTGCCGTGTGTGGCGCTGCCGTACTCCCATCGTGCGACCGTTCGACTGTTGGCGGAGGCGACCGAGGTCGGTTTCGCCGTTACGGACGGACGTTCGCTGCGAACGGGGCAGGGGGGCCTGGTGGTCTTCGGTCCCGTCCGGGTGATCGATGATCTGTCGGGCTCGTTGTTCGGCGAACAGCTGCTCGAACAGGAGTTGCGCAAATACCCGCCCTCGCGTGCGCTCGTCGACAGCCTGCTGCTCCGCCGCGAGAACTGGTGGTGGATGCCACGAGTGGTCGTGGAGTTGTCCGGAGTGAACCGTGCCGTCGAATCCGCCCGCCGTGACGATCCCGCGCGAAACGCGTTGTTGATTCACGGGTCGGAGACCGCCGCGGTGAGCACCGTGGCACTCGGTGAGCGCAGCTCCGGCCGTATGGAAATCACCTCGTTGGATGATGCTTTGCCCCTCGACGGGGGAACGGGAATGGTATTCGGGTACGACTACACCAGTACCGACCTCGAAAGATGGGAAAGCTGGCGGTTTTCCGGTTCGTTGCGGCGTGGCGGGTTCGAAATCTCGCACGGGGAGGGGACACCCGGCGAAAAGTCCCGTCCCCTCGGGCTGTTGGAGCGGATTCGGCGCAGGCACAGGATCGCCAAAGCGTGTCGCGGTGAGATAACCGTCGCCGAACGTCACACGAACGGGGGTTCCCGAGAGGTGTCGTGGACCCCGTGACCCGAGCGGGAAACCGAACTTTTCAACTCGGGATTCGCAGTTCCGCGAGCACCGGAAGGTGATCGGAGGCCGTGCTGGCCACCGTCGTCGAACAAACGATCTCCGTCTCCCGGGACGCCGCTATGTGGTCGAGCCGCACCCGCGGTCCTCGCGCCGGGTAGGTTGGCGCGCCGGTGTGTCCCGCCGTGTCGCGAAGCCGCTTCCAGAGCGGAGCCAGTTCCGGAGCTCGCGAGGTGGCGTTGAGATCCCCGAGCAGCAGTCGGGGCGTACCCGGATCGTCCCGATCCAGGGCGGTCACGATCTCCCTCACCTGGATCCGTCGCGTCCGAGGGCGTTTTCGGTAGTCCAGATGAGCGGCGTAAACGTGCACGGCGGTTCCGTTGATATCCACGACCACTTCGGGAAATCCCGGCAGTCTGACGGTGCTCTCGGAGGGGTGTTGAGTGCTCCGCCTGGTCATCCGGTGGTTGGTCGCGGAGAGCACGGGGTGTTCGCTCAGTACCGCCAGGCCGAACCGTCGTTTCGGATACCTCGGCCGTGGCGGGGGAAGAGTGTAGATCGGCGCGAAGAACGCGCGCATCCCCAGTCTGCTCGCCAGCACTCTCGCCTGGTCGCGCCAGGCGCTGCGCCGTGACCAGTGCACATCCACTTCTTGCAGGGCTACCACCTCGGCTCCCGATCGCTCGATCACCGAAGCCGTCCGTCGCGGATTCAACCTCCCCTGGGAGTCACGGCCCGAATGGATGTTGTACTGCATCACCCGTAAGTGTGGACTCGGTTGCCCGCAACCCGCTGCCGAACTCGAGGACGTCGAGCTCGAGGACGCCGTCGCTTGTGGTGACGGCAGGACCTCTGGTGCTGCCAGCAACAGGCTCAGCACGATGACGGTGTGGCGGAGCACGCTCCCACTCTGCGGGATCAGCTCGTCGTCCACCGCGCTCAGCGTCGGTGTGTCGCCGGATCCGGTGCGATTCGACAGGGGGCTACCGTTCGGGAGCGCGGCCGGTCGAGGTGTTCTCGGCCGGCCGGAACCCGCGATGGGCGAGCCTCGTCCGTCGGCTCGTCGGCCGATCGGTGCTCACCAGCCACGTGCCCGCCACTCGGATAGTTTCGGACGCTCGTTCCCCAGGGTCGAGTCGTCACCGTGGCCGGGATAGAACCACGTGTCGTCGGTGAGAACGCCGAAGACCCGGTTCTCCACGTCGTCGAGCAGCGAGCGGAAGTCCTCCGGTGTCCCCGTCTTGCCGACCCCACCGGGAAACAGCGAGTCCCCGGTGAACAGGTGCGGGTGCCCCACCGGGTCGCGGTAGAGCAGCGCGATCGAACCAGGCGTGTGTCCCCGCAGGTGCACGACCTCCAGCGCGGACTCGCCCACCTGGATGGTTTCGCCGTGTTCGACCTCCCGATCGGGAGGGACCGGAAGCGGTTCCGAGTCCAGGGGATGAGCCACGGTATAGGAACCGGTCTGACCGGCGATGGAACCGAGTGCTTGCCAGTGGTCCGGATGCCGGTGCGTGGTGACGATGGTGCGCAGTCGCGGACGGTCCTCGTCGTGGCCGAGCAGGTCGGTCAACCGCTCCGGATCGTCGGCCGCGTCGATCAGCAACGCGTCCCCGGTGCGCCTGCAGGTGAGTAGGTACGCGTTGTTGTCCATCCGTCCCACGGAAATCTTGGTGACGGTCAGCGCGTCCAGCCTCCGCCGCGCGGCGGCCCCGCCCGGCTGCACGTGTCCGGTGTAGTGTTCCTGGATCTCCACGACGGAGAGCCTAGTAGGACTCCGTCGTCCCGGTTCGCCGAGGTTCCGGGCGGGCCGAACCCGTTGGCCCGCGCGGTGGCGGTCACAGCCACGATGGCAACTCGGGAGGGGTACCTGCCAGCTGCTGGGGGCCGGTTCTGCCCAGCAGCCATCCCAGGGCGGCTCCCGGAGTGCCCCGCACCCGGTGCTCCGGTGAGTTCGGGGTGCCGAGCCGCCACACACTGCTGCTTCCGTCGGTGAACTCGACCTCGAGGGAGAGCGGCGGGACATCGGGGCGCCCGCCGAACTGCCGGACGGCGTCGTTGAGCAGCCATTCGATCTCCTCGCGCGGTATGTCGTCGAATCCGAAGCCGTGATTCAGATCCACCGAGTGCACCCGTACCTCGAACAGGCGGATCCGTGGTATCTGGTGCGCGGGGATCGACTTTCCCGGGGCCACTTCCACCTCGGCGTACCACGCCGGCTCCGGCAGCGTTCGGAAAGCCTCCGCCAGCCGCCCCGAGGCGGCCGCCACGTCCTCCAGCAGCAGTCGGTGGTTTCGCAGGCTGCCCTCGGAGATGTCGGCGTCCCTGTCCTGTCTGCTGGCGTACATGGCGTGTTCGACACCGGTGCGTGCCCACGTCAGCAGGTTGACGCACCCGTCGGCGTTGCGGGCCAGGTGCGAGATCACGTGTGCCCTGCTCCAACCGGGCAGCAGGCTGGGCTCGTGTACCGAAGCGTCGTCCATTGCCTCCACCGTGCTCAGCAACCCGGCAGTGGCCTGCTGCACGGCTGTCAGCAGCTCTTTTCGGCGAGGGTGTCGCCGAGCCACTTCACCGTCGGCGTATTCCTCGTACTCGAGATCGGTCATGCTTCCCCGCCTTCGCGTGGCCTCGATGTCGTCGTCCCGAGTCATCGGGGCGGGGTGGTAGTACCGGCTTTGGACGAGGATAGGCGTCCCCGCACCCGTGGCGGTAGTCTCGTGGGGCCGTGAAGTCGGCGCGGAGCCCGCTGGTGGCTGGGGCCGATACGCATATATCACTCACCAGAGTGAAGTTCGCGTGGTTGTTCCCCGCCCCGGAACCGGTTCGGAATGCTCGTCGCGTTCGTGACGTTGTTCGCCGCGTGCGGAGGTGTCCGGGTCCCCGTTCGGGGTGGACCGCGTCGAGCCGTATTGTCGTCCCGCTGCAATAGCATGGGCGCGAACCGCGCCCCGCGCCCACCGAGCGACGGTTGTTCGGGTATCGGGAGCCGCGGGCGGGATCGTGGTGAAGTGGCGACAACGGCGGCCGCCGCATCACAACGTGCATCCGCAGACCACATACTTTGTGAAGGGATCTTCGAGTGGCTGACCGCCTAGTCGTCCGCGGCGCTCGTGAGCACAATCTCACCGGGATCGACCTCGACCTGCCGCGTAACAGCCTGATCGCTTTCACCGGCCTGTCCGGGTCCGGCAAGTCGAGCCTGGCCTTCGACACCATCTTCGCCGAGGGACAGCGCCGGTACGTGGAGTCGCTGTCGGCCTATGCCAGGCAGTTTCTGGGGCAGATGGACAAACCGGATGTCGATTTCATCGAAGGACTGTCCCCCGCCGTGTCCATCGATCAGAAGTCCACGAGCAAGAACCCCCGGTCGACCGTCGGCACCATCACCGAGGTCCACGACTATCTGCGGTTGCTGTTCTCCCGGGCGGGCAAACCGCACTGCCCGGAGTGCGGGGACCCCATCAGCAAGCAGACTCCGCAGCAGATCGTCGATCAGGTTCTCGCGATGCCGGAGCGTACCCGGTTCCAGGTGCTGGCTCCGGTGGTACGGGGGCGCAAGGGCGAGTACGTCGACCTGTTCGAGCAGCTGCAGACACAGGGATACGCACGTGTGCGCGTGGACGGCGCCGTATATCCGCTCGAGTCGCCACCGACGCTCAAGAAGCAGGAAAAGCACGACATCGCCGTGGTCGTGGATCGGCTGACCGTCAAGTCCGAGGCCAAGCAGCGACTCACCGACTCCGTGGAAACCGCGCTTCGGCTGGCCGACGGGTTGGTAGCGCTGGAGTTCGTCGACGTCGAGGAGCACGACGCACAGCGGGAACGCAAGTTCTCGGAGAACTTCGCCTGCCCGAACGGGCACCCCTTCGGAGTGGAGGAGCTGGAACCACGGGCCTTCTCCTTCAACTCCCCCTATGGAGCGTGCCCGGACTGTACCGGGCTCGGTATTCGCAAGGAGGTCGATCCGGAACTCATCGTTCCCGACGAGGATCTCTCGTTGTCCGAGGGGGCGATCGCGCCGTGGGCGGGAGGCAACACCGCCGAGTACTTCACCCGTATGCTGACCGCGCTGTCGGAGTCGGTCGGCTTCCGGATGGACACCCCGTGGAACCGGTTGCCCACCAAGGTCAAAAAGGCCGTGCTGCACGGCAGCACCGACCAGATCCACATGCGCTACCGGAACCGTTACGGCAGGCAGCGCTCCTACTACGCCGCCTACGAGGGCGTGATCCCCTTCCTGGAACGCCGGTTGGACCAGACCGAGTCCGACTACGCGCGGGAGAAGTACGAGGGCTACATGCGCGATGTGCCCTGTCCCTCCTGCGCGGGTACTCGGCTCAAACCGGAGATCCTGGCCGTCACCGTGCACAACCCCGAAATGGGGGAGATGTCCATAGCCCAGGTGAGTTCGTTGAGCGTGCGGGAGTGTTCGGCGTTTCTCGACGGGCTGGTGCTGGGCGAGCGGGAACAGATGATCGCCGGACGAGTCCTCAAGGAGGTGCAGGCCAGGCTGGGTTTCCTGCTCGACGTCGGGCTCGAGTACCTTTCGTTGGATCGACCCGCGGGCACGCTCTCCGGCGGTGAGGCACAACGGATTCGGCTGGCGACCCAGATCGGTTCCGGGCTTGTCGGAGTCCTCTACGTACTCGACGAGCCCTCGATCGGGCTACATCAACGTGACAACCACCGCCTGTTGGACACCTTGAACCGGCTGCGTGACCTCGGCAACACCCTGATCGTGGTCGAGCACGACGAGGACACGGTGCGCAGCGCCGACTGGGTGGTCGACATCGGACCCGGCGCCGGTGAGCACGGCGGACGTGTCGTACACGCCGGTCCGGTCGCCGAGCTGCTCACCAACGAGAAGTCGTTGACCGGTGATTACCTGGCCAGGCGCAAGCGCATCGAGCTTCCCGCCGAGCGCAGGCCCAGGAACCCCAAGAACCAACTGACCGTGGTCGGGGCCAGGGAAAACAACCTCCGGGAGATCGACGTATCGTTCCCGCTGGGCTGTCTGATAGGCGTTACCGGCGTTTCCGGTTCCGGCAAGTCGACTCTGGTCAACGACGTACTGGCCTCCTCGTTGGCCAACAAGCTCAACGGTGCCCGCACGGTTCCCGGCAGGCACAAGCGCATCAGGGGGATCGACAACGTGGACAAGCTCGTCCAGGTTGATCAATCCCCGATCGGGCGTACGCCCCGTTCCAACCCGGCCACCTACACAGGGGTGTTCGACCGGATCCGGAAGCTGTTCGCGGCCACCACGGAGGCGAAGGTTCGGGGGTACCAACCAGGCAGGTTCTCGTTCAACATCAAAGGGGGACGTTGTGAGGCCTGTGCCGGCGACGGAACCCTCAAGATCGAGATGAACTTCCTGCCCGACGTCTACGTCCCCTGCGAGGTCTGCAAGGGGGCTCGCTACAACCGGGAGACCCTCGAGGTCCGCTACAAGGGCAAGACCATAGCGGAGGTTCTCGACCTGCCCATCGAGGACGCGGCCGAGTTCTTCGAGCCGATCACCGCGATTCACAGGTATCTGAAGACGTTGGTGGACGTCGGACTCGGCTACGTACGTCTCGGCCAGCCCGCGCCCACGCTGTCCGGTGGCGAGGCACAGCGGGTCAAGCTCGCCAGTGAACTCCAGAAGCGCTCGACGGGCCGGACCGTCTACATTCTCGACGAACCGACCACGGGACTGCACTTCGAGGACATCCGCAAGCTGCTCGGTGTGGTCAACGGTCTGGTTGACAAGGGGAACACCGTGGTCGTGATCGAGCACAACCTCGACGTGATCAAAATGTCCGACTGGCTGCTCGACCTGGGGCCCGAAGGCGGTAACGGTGGTGGCACGCTGGTCGCCGAGGGAACACCGGAACAGCTGGCCGAAGTCGGGGAGAGCTACACCGGCCGGTTCCTGGCGCCGGCGCTGACCGAGCACTGACCAGTAGTTCGTCGGTGCGCGCTCCGGCCCTCGGGCCGGAGTGAGTCGATCAGTGGTGCTTGTGGTCGGGCATGCCCCGTAGGGCGCCGTTGGTTTGCCACGTACTGCCGGATGACGATCAACGGAGCACCGTCGCAGAGGCGGCGACGAGATCCTCTCGCCCGCCACCGACGAGTACGGCCACGACGTCGAGCTTGCCCCGGAGCTTGACCCGGAGCCGGGGCTGTCGGCGTTCGCGGTGGACCAGCACGGGCAGGTTATCGGCAATCCCCGATTCCCCGCTCGGAAGATCGCCCGGCAGCACGCGAAGGTGGCCGACGCTCGCGCCGACTGGCCAAGAGCGTGCACGACGTGTCGACGGGCCCAAACCACTGTCGGTACGCGCATGGGGATGCCCGTGCGGCGTGGTCCACGACCGCGACCGCGATGCCGCCACCGGCATCCCCGCCGCCCACAGCGGGGAGCACGTCAAATCGGGAACCGGACCCCGGGCGAGATCGACTACTGTGTACTCTCTTTCCCCGCGTGTCGGTGTGCACCCTCAGGGGAAAACGCCTCTCGTTCGACGATCCCCGGGACGCCCATCCGAGCGCGGTCGCATCGTCACAGTGTCGGAACGGAAGGTGGGCGCGACAGCTTGAGCGGGGTCGACTACTACGAGCTGCTCGGGGTGACTCGTGAAGCCTCCGCCGCGGAGATCAAGTCAGCTTATCGGTCGCTTGCCCGTGTGATGCATCCCGATGCCGGGGGCACGGCGGACACTTTCCGCTCGCTGCAGGAGGCGTACGAGACTCTCAGTGATCCGGTGCGTCGCGCGGCATACGATCGTGGCGACACCGTCGACGCCGGTGGGCGTGACACCAGTGGCGCTCCTACCGCCCGCCGCCGTCGTTCGCGGGACACCGACAGGCGTGATTTCGGTGCCGACCCGAGTTTCGTGCCGCCCGTTCCCGAGCCCGACGTGGCACGGCTGCAGTGGTGGACCGAGGTCAACCCCGATCAGCCGGTGCGTTACTTCCCCCGTGCCACGTACAGCCGAGGCGAAGTGCTCACCACCATCGGTGGGTGGGCCTTGTTGTTGCCCGTGGTGTTGGTCAGCGATGCCTGGCCCCTGATGTTGGTGCTGTGGCTGATGCCCGCCGTGGCTGTGGCCGGGGTGTATCGTCACGTTCCCGAATATCTGCCCCCGGCCTCGGAAGACCGGGTCTTTCTGTCCGAGTTCGGCCGTTCCGTGGTTTTCGGCCAACCCGAGGGGGTACGTGGCGAGTACGGTGAGCGTTTCACCGCGGGGTTATTGGCCGACTACTTCACCAGACTGCCGGGGGCCAAGGTATTCCACGGGCTGTCCTGGCCCGATTCGGTCTTCGCGGACATCGACCACGCCGTGTTGTGCGGCAAGCGACTGGTTCTGATCGAATCGAAGATGTGGTTGCCCGGCCACTACACCGCCGATGCCGACGGCACGCTGCGTCGGAACGGGGGCAAGTTCAGGGGTGGGGGAACCAGGCTCGCGGAAGGCATCGCCGCTTACCGGGAACTGCTCGACGACATCGAGGTCGTGGGCGCGCTCGTGCTCTATCCGAGTCGAGCGGGTGAGATCACGGCGAGTGAGTCACCGACGAGCGCTCCCGCGCCTCCCATGACCCCCGAGGGGTTCGTCCGGGAGATCGGGCATTACCTGGCACGGGATCCTGCCAGCGTGCATCGTGACGCCTTCCGCGCCGTGTTGGCCCGCGTCGTTCCCTGAGGATTTCCACCGTTGGCGCTCCACGCCTGATTCGCGGTTATCCCCGGTTTTCCATCACCTGTTTCGGAATGCCGAAGGGTGATAAAAATGATCTTCTTGAATCCCGCCGTCGGTGCGATGGCTGCACTCGCGTGCCCCCGTGGTCGTGTGCCGGTTTCCCGGGTCGGGATCAGCCGACCCGAAAATACGAACAACAGAGCGGTATAATTCGTATTTTTTGGCTCCGAATGATGATCTTGATCGTCGTCGACGGATGTTTCCTTCTCGGGAAGAATCGTTAATTTCGGACTGAATTTTCCCTCTATCTACGGTCGCTCGAAAGAATGACAAAGTGTTGACCGGCCGTTTTCTTTGTTCTGGGTGTTCTATGAAGAAAATTCATTTGGTAATGTCGCTTCGCAATTCCCGGAAAATGAAATGTGATTCATGTTGAATGACACTACTGGATCCGCCGGGAACCACTCCGGCGTTTCGAACAGGAACAAGATCAACATCCTCTCGTTTTTGCTGTCCGCATCCGGAATACTGATCGTCGCGATCAATCTGCGTCCCGCGATAGCTTCGGTGGCGCCATTGGTGGGGCAGATCCAGTCGGATACCGGTTTGTCGAACACCGCTACCGGACTGCTCACCACGGTTCCGCTGCTGTGCTTCGTGCTGCTGTCCACCACCGCGCCACGATTGGGAAGGCGCTACGGCGAGGAACGCACCATAGCGGTGGCACTGCTGTTGCTGTTCGCCGGAATCCTGCTGCGAGTGGTTCCGGCCTCCGCCGCGTTGTTCGGTGGAACGATACTGGTGGGCATCGCCATCACGGGCGGAAACGTACTCCTTCCCACAGTGATCAAGAAACGTTTCGGCGCGCAGAGCGGCGTCATGACGGGGCTGTACACGATGGGAATCAGTATCGGTACCGCGGCGGCAGCCGGACTGACGATTCCCTGGCAGCATTTCACCGGCCTCGGTTGGCGCGCCACATTGGCGGTGTGGGCCGTTCCCGCCGTGCTGGCCGTTGTGCTGTGGCTCCCCCAGCACCGTGATCCGACGGGTTCCACGGCGGACGCCATCGGTGACGCCCGGGGCGGACAAGCCTGGCGGAGTCCGTTGGGGTGGGGTGTCACCGGCTTCTTCGCTCTGCTGTCACTGACGTTCTACACCGTCATCGCCTGGTTGCCGAAGATACTCACCGACAACGGTATGGACCCCACGACCGGTGGCCAGATGCTTTCACTGGCCAATCTCGTCGGGATTCCCTTCTCGCTGGCGGCACCCATAATGGCGGCCCGCAGCAGCCGTCAGGTCTGGATCACCACGACCTTCCCCGCCATGTTGCTGATCGGGTTGCTCGGGCTGACCCTGTCACCACGAAGCGGTGCACTGCTCTGGGTGCTGGTGCTGGGGGTGGGGCTCGGCGGGACGATCGGGATCGGATTCATGCTCGTCGTCCTGCGCGCGGCTGACGCGAGGGGGGCCGCCGCACTGGCGGCGATGTCGCAGACGGCCGGGTATCTGGTGGCCGCCACCGGGCCGATACTCACCGGTGCGCTGCGCGATCTCACCGGATCGTGGACACTGCCGTTGCTTTCGTTGTGCCTGCTGGTCGCCGTTCAAATCCCGGTGGGGATCTACGTGGGACAGAGTCGCCAGTTCGGTGCGACGGCCGACGCCGGCCGCGTGGTACTGCGCTCCCGGGCCCCGCGGCCGTACTACGTGGACGCCGAGGCGGGACTCGCCAACACAGGAGAGGAGGACTCGCGGGATTCGCACGCCTCCGACGCGGACAGGGGGGTCAGGCAGAAAGGTGAGCCGGCCGGACGGGACACCTGAGGCGATCGGTGACACCACCGGCTGGTGCCGCGGTCGCGTCGATCGGCGGTCCGCTCAACGCGGTTTACCGGGTACGCCCGGGCGCCGTTGCCAGGGCAGTGGTCCCTGTAGCGGCCGGAACTGTACTCCGAACGCCGTCAACCGTGCGAGATGCTCCGTGGTCAACCGAGTCCGGAAGTCCGAGAAGTCCCGGACGGCGGTAGACGACCAGGCGACCTCGGCGAACGCGCACAGTCTGGGAAAGGCGGCGTAGTCGACCCTGGAGGGCGAGTCGAGGTGCTCGGTCCACACCTGTGCCTGTGCTCCCAGCACACGCCGGGACAACGCACTCGGTGACTCGGCCGGCACCGGATCGTAGGCGTAGACGTCCTCGAGAGTGTTCACGAATCCGACCGGAACCGGCTCCTCGGAGCCCGCTGCCTGTCGATGGTCCAGGTACACCCGCTGCTCGGGGCACATGACAGTGTCGTACCCCGCCCTGGCAGCCCGGACTCCGCCCTGCTCGTCACGCCACGAGGCGACGATGCTACCGGCCGGCAACGATTCGCCGGAGTCGAGCATCTCGTCCCAGCCGATCGCTCGTCTGCCGCTGGCGTGCAGGTGCTCGATGATCCGGCGCAGGAACCAGCCGTGCAGCTTCGCGGGTTCCGAGAGACCGAGCTGCCTGCTGCGTCGCACGCACCGTGGGCTGCGTTCCCACTCATCGGTCGGCACCTCGTCGCCTCCCACACAGATGACGGGGGAGGGGAATACGCTGAGCACGTGGTCGAACACACGGCAGAAGAACTCCACCGTGCTTTCCTCCACGTTGAGTACGTGTTCGCTGATCCCCCAACCGGTCCACACATCCAACTGCCGGTGTGGTTCGTTGCCCAGCTCCGGATAGGAGGCGATGGCAGCCTGGCAGTGGCCCGGTACGTCGATCTCGGGGACGACGGTGATCCGGTGCTCGGCCGCGTAGGAGACGATCTCTGCCAGGTCCGCTCCGGTGTAGTAGCCCCCGTGCGGGCGTTCGGTGCGTCCCGCTTCGGGGCCGGCACCGAGCTGTGAATCCTTTCGCCAGGCCCCTACCTCGGTGAGCCGGGGCAGGCCGGGGACTTCGATCCGCCATCCCTGATCGTCGGTCAGGTGCAGGTGCAGCACGTTGAGCTTGTGCGCCGCCAGCAGTTCGACGAAGCGCAACACCTCTCGCTTGGGCATGAAGTGCCGCGCGAGATCAAGGTGACAGCCACGCCAGGAGAACCGGGGCCGGTCCTCGATCTCGCCGCACGGCAATCGCCACGGTCCCCGGCGCGTCGGCGCCGCGCGCCACGCGTCGGCTCCCAACAGCTGCCGCAGGGTTTGGGCCGCGTAGTGGGCACCGTCCTCGTCGTGGGCACGAATCCGGATTTCGTGCTCGGTGATGTCGAGCCGGTATCCCTCGGGGGCGTCGATTTCCTCCGGGGCTATCAGGAACGTGATGTCGGCGTGCTCGGACTCGCGAAGCGGTAGTCCGACAGCCGCGCCCACGTGTCGGCGAAACCAGTCGCACGCGGCGGAGTCGCCCGCGAGCGTGGTGTCGCCGTCCAGCACGAAGCTGCCCCGGCCGGGGCGCACCACTGTGGGGCGGGGAATCACCGAGTCCAACGGAAGGGGAGAGGCATTGCTGCTCACGCTTTCACCGCCCCTGCTATGCCGGAGACCAGATGGCGTTGTACGAACACGAAGAACACCAGGACCGGGATCGTCATCAGGGTGGATCCCGCCATGATGGCGCCCCAGTCGTTGCCCGTCGGTTTGAAGAAGACCAGGATCGCCAACGGGAGTGTCTGGTTCTCCGTCGCCGAGATGATGAACGTCTTGGCGAACAGGAAGTCGTTCCACGCGTGGATGAAAGACAGTACGCTCATCGCCACAAGTCCCGGGGCGACCAGGGGAAAGAGTACTTGCCACGTGAATCGGAACCTGCCCGCTCCGTCCAGTGTGGCGGCTTCTTCGAGCTCGGCCGGAACCGCGGCGACGAAGCCGCGAAGCATCCATATCGCGAACGGCAGGCTGAAGGCCAGGTGCACCAGAATCAACGAGCCGAGGTGGTTCAACCCGAACCAGGGGGCTACCGAACCGACCGAACGCATCAGGAAGAACAGCGGAATGGTCAGTGCCTCCACCGGAACCATTTGCGCCACCAGAATCATGATCAGCAGCACGGTTCGACCGCGGAAACGGAACCGTGTAAGTGCCACAGCGGCCAGAAACGACATCACGAGCGAGATCAGCACCACGACCCCGGCAACGATCACGCTGTTCAGGAAGTACCTGCCGAAATCGTCCACGGTGAACACTTGCCGGAAGTTTTCCAGCGTGGGCGAGAGCGTCCACGGGCGCGGATCGGTGGACTGGATCTGCCCGTCCGGTTTGAAGGCGGTGAGCACCATCCAGTAGAGCGGAAAGGCGATGGTGGCCGCCACGAGCACCGTCGCGATCTCGGCCAGTGTTCTCCCGGGGCGTTTTCCCGGCAGTACGCGGCCGATAAGACCCCGTTTCGGGGCGCGTGCCGCTGTGGTCATGTGTTTTCCCCCGTAGTTCGTTGTGCCCACAGGTAAATCACCGTGATCAGCAACAGCAACCCGGTCATCACCACTCCGATGGCCGAGCCGAGTCCGTAATTCGATCCGGCGAACGCCTCCTGGTAGGCGTAGACGTTGAGTACGAGATTCTGTCCCGCGATTCCGCCGCCGTCGGTCATCACGTATATCTGTGTGAAGATCTTGAAATCCCAGATGATCGACTGAATGGTGGCGATGATCAGAAGCGGTCGTAGTATCGGCAGCAGCACGCTTCGGGCGGTGCGCCAGGTCGAGGCCCCGTCCAGTGAGGCGGCCTCGACGATCTCGCCGGGTATGGCCTTGATGCCCGCGTACATCGTCACCATCACGAACGGGAACGAGCACCAGATGACCTCACCGGCCACCAGGCCGAATGCGGTGAACCGGTCGTAGGTCCAGGAGAATCCCTCCATACCCTGCCAACCGAGCCCGCTCAGCACTTCGTTCACCAACCCGAAGTTCTGGTCGAACAAGAAGAGCCACACTGTCGAACCGGCAACCGCCGGGGTCGCCCAGGCACCGAGCGCCGCGAGGAAAAGCAGGGTGCGGGGAAGCCAGCGGACCCTGCCGGCCAGCACGGCCAGCGCGATCCCCACCGACAGGCTGCCCAGCACGCAGACCGCGGCGAACCCACAGGTGTTGACCAGCACCATCCAGAAACGACTGTCGCTGAGCAGCGTCGCGTAGTTGCCCAGCCCGAGGAACTCCAGCGGTGCCCCACCGCTCGCCTGAGCCTGTCCGTACTCGTACAGCGACAGTTGTACGAGCTGGTACAGCGGGTAGGCCATCACCGCGATCAGCAGCACCCCCGCGGGGGCCAGATAGAGCACCGCGGCGCGGGCCTGTCCGTTGCCCCCGGAACGACGCCGGCGGTGTCCGTGTCGTGTTTCAGTGTCCCCTGGTGGCGTTCTCGGGTCGGATTCGGTGGTCAGCTCGGCTGTCATCGGCTGGAACCTTCTGGATCGGGTGGTGGCCGGCTTCCCCGCGGTGCTCTGTCAGGTCTCGCGGTGCCCGCTCGGATGCGGCTGCCGCTCGGGGGTCTTCGGTGCGACCGAGCCGAACGGCCCCTCGTGGTCCGCCCGCGAGGGGACCCGAGCGAGCACCGCGGAAATCGAGTCGACGAACTCCTACCGGTCGCCGAATGCGCTGTTCATCCGTTCGGCCGCCCGCTGGGTGGCCGGACGGACCTCCTCGCCGGTAGCGATCCGCTGTGCCATCGTCGGCAGGATCTCCTGCGCGTCGATCTCGGACCACGCCGGCGTGCTCGGAACGAAACGGGTTCCGGCCTGCAGCGTGTCGATGAACGGCTCGATGGCCGGATCGTCGGCTGCTACCTTGTCCTGCACGTCCTCGAAGGTGGGCAGATAACTCATCGCCTCGTACATCCGGCGCTGGTATTTCTTGCCCGCCAGCACCTTGATGAATTCCTGGGCGAGGGTGGAATGGTCCGAGGACCGCAGCACTCCGAGCAGGTTGCCACCCGCGAACGCGGGCGCGATAGAACCGGTTCGTTGCCCCGGAAGCGGCACCACGTCGTACTTGTCCCCGGCGGCCCCCTCGTTGACGGCGGTTCGGTTGAAGTCCCCGCCGATGGTCATGGCCGCCTTGCCCCCAGCGAACGCCTGGACGCTTTCGGTGCCGGTCAGTTGCGCACACTGGTCCGGTGGGCAGATCGCCGGATCAAGCAGGCTGGTATAGGTGCGTACTCCGCGACGGGAGGCCTCGCCGTCGATGGCGGACCGCCACGAGCCGTTCCCGCGCTCGGCGAGTTCACCACCGGCTGCCCAGATGAACGGCATCATCGCGTAGGTGTACTTGCCGCCCGCGGCGATACCGTACATGTCCGGCCGTTCCGAACGGATCCTGCGAGCGGTCTCGACGAGTTCACCGAGACTGCGCGGTGGTTCGAGTCCCAGCTCGTCGAACACGTCGGTGCGGTAGTACAGCGCCCGTACGCCGGTGAACCAGGGGACTCCGTAGACCTTGTCGTCGACTTTGGCCGTATCGAGCACCGAGTCGGAAAGGTCGGTCGCCGCGGGCCAGTCCTCGATCATGCCGGTGAGATCCGACATTCCGCCTGCCGTGACGTAGCTGGCGAGGTCGGTGTTGCCGAACTCCGCCACGTCGGGGGCGCTGGAGGGGTCATTGAAGGCGCCGGTGAAACGTTCCGATCGCGTGTCCACCGCGATGTAGCGGACTTCGACGGTGACGTCCCGGTGGTTCTTCTCGAATTCCTCCACCGCGGCGTTGACCACCTTTTCCTTCGGGTCACGGTTGGCCTCGTCGAACAGCCACACCCGAAGGGTTCCGGTGCGGCTGTCCGCACCGGAGTTCGATTGATCCACCTGGGGTGGCCCGCATCCCACCAGCAACGTCGCCACGATCGCGGCGGTGGCCAATTTCCAGAACCGCATGACACCTCCGTTGCGTTGAATGCAACGTCTGTTCTGTTCTGTGCAATGTGCTCGATGCTAAGTGGGCCACTGAGTGGACACAAGGTTTAGACCTGTAAAAGGAGACAACTTCTTCCGGGAGTGCGGTGGGTCCACGGTGGAACAGCCGCTGTCTCCCCGTGCTCCGCCCGCCACCGCAGCGGGATGTCTCGGGATGCTCTCGTCCGGGCCGCTCGGTGCGACGTGGTCCGACGGGAGGACCCGAGCCGCCCGGCGGGAGGGCGGGAGACAGGTTTCACCACCTCCCTCTCCGCCGAGGCGGGACACCTTGGTCCCGCCGGGGAGCGGGCCGCCGCCACCGGTGCGCTACAGCGCGACCACGGCGACACCGGGAACCTCCACGGAGTCGACCACCTGGCTCAACGAGCCCGTCGTACAGTCGCGCGAGAACCTGGTAACCGTTCCCGAGTTCTGGTTGGCCACGTGGAGCCAACGTCGAGTCCGGTCCAAAGTGCAGTGCCGAGGCCAGTCCCCACCGGTATCGGTCGTGCCCGTCAGGTGCAATCGTGTTCCCCGGTCGCTCACCTTGAAGTGAGCGACGGTGTTATCGCCCCGATTGGTGACGTAGCAGTCGTCGTCGCGAGTGACGACGATCTCCGCCGGATAGTTCTCCCCCGCGGCGTCCGGTGGGCGAGTGCTGACACTCTCGCCCAGCTCGAAAGTTCCCGCCGCGGCATCCCAACGCAGTACCGTCACCGTGCTGGCCAACTCGTTGAGCAGGTAGGCGTGCCTGCCGTCCGGATGAAAGGCCAAGTGGCGAGGTCCGCTGCCGGTTGGGGCGGACAGCCGTTGGTTTCGGTGCAGCTCGCCTGACGCGGTGTCCAGCCGGTAGGTGAAGACCGCGTCCGCACCCAGATCGACCGCCACGACCCAGCGTCCGCTCGGATCGGTGATGACCTGATGTGCGTGGGGCGCGCGCGGTTCGGAGGTGTGCCGAACCAGATCCGTCGATTCCCCGACGCCGCCGTCCACCTCCAACCGGTGAACCGCGACAGTGCCGTCGGTGTAGTTGGCCGTCAGCAGAAACCGTCCGCTGGGATGCACGCTGAGATGCGTCGGCCCCGCGCCTCGGCTGGAGCGTGTGTTGATGATCCTCGGGTGCCGCGGATCCCACAGGCTCAGCGCCGTCACGGTACCGTCCGGGACCAGTTCGTTGGTCGTGTAGAGCACATGCCGGTCGGGTGAGAACGCCAACCACGAGGCGTCGGGTACTCCCTCGAGCGAACGGATCGGTCGCAGTTGTCCCGAACTCAGGTCGTGGGAAGCGACGTCGAAGCCCCTGCCCGGGGGGTCGGTCCAGCTGAAGCTGCCCAGGTAGGCGGGTCTGTGGTCACCTCCGGTGCGTGCCGCGGCAGCGGTGGGCAGAGCGGCCGCCGCTGCCCCCGCCGCGCTCAACGAGGCCAGAAACGTGCGCCGATTCAGTGCGTTCGTCGACATGACTCTCCTGTTTCCCCGCGGTGCCCGGAGCCCGCTCGCTCCGGTCCGCTGCGCTTCGTCTCCTCGCGGGGTGCTCCGCCGAGAACCGACGGGCCGGAGCGGAGTCCCCGCCTCGGTCCGAACACGGGCGTCCTACCGTTCGGTTGAACCCCTGTGCCGATCTCCGTCGACTCAGTGTGCCCCAGCTCCCGACGGTGGACTAGACCAAAATTCACGGTGGCGGATTCCGGACAACTTCTTGACCGGGTCCGGAGGTACCGCTCGGGTCACCCGCTGGAACGTCTTTTCCGGACAGCGCTCGCGAGGGAGGGAGCGGAGGACCCCTCTCTCAGGCGGTTCCCCCGGTGCCGTGCCGCAGCGCTCGTCCCGGTGTGGCGTCGTTGCGGTTCCCGTGCTCGAGCACGGGAACACCGTTGACCATTACGTGGCTGATTCCGCTGGGTCGCGCACGCGGTCGTTCGAACGTCGCGTTGTCGCGGATCTCGTCCGGGTCGAACAGCACGAGATCCGCGACCATGCCCCGCCGTACGAGTCCTCTGTCGGACAGCCCGAGTCGGAGTGCCGGCGTCGAGGTCATGTGGCGGATGCACTCCGGGAGATCGAGCAACCCGAGCTCCCGCACGTATCGCGCCAGATAACGCGGGAACGTCCCCCAACCGCGGGGATGTGGCCGTTCACCGAGCAGCAGGCCGTCGCTGCCGACGGTGTGCATTCGGTGTCGCATGATGGCACGCACGTTCTCCTCGTGACCGACGTGCATCAGGCAGGAACTGCCCAGTTCGTCCGACAGCAGGGTGTCCAGGTAGAGCTCTCCCGGAGGTACCCCTTCGGCATCGGCCGCGGTCGCGATGTCGCGTCCGACCAGGTGACCGGTTCTGTCCGGGTGCCGTACCCCGTTGATCTCGATGGCGCTCCAGTCGATCGGTACGCCGTGCGCACCGTCGGAGCCTTCCACCTCCATCTCACGCAGCACACGGCTCCTGCTGTCCGGATCGGACAGCCTTCGTAACGTTGCTTCGACACCACCGCTGAACATCCAGCTGGGAAGCAGGGCGTGCAGCGAGGTGCACCCCGCCAGGTAAGGGTAGGAATCCATCGTGATCCGGACTCCCGAGTCCAGTGCCTCGTCCAGCATCGTCAGCAGTTCGGGAGCGCGGCCCCGGTTCACGTCGAAATTCACCGTCGCGTGTGCGAGGTGCAACGAGCAGCCGGACTGCCGGCTGATCCGGATCATCTCCTCGTAACCGGCAAGGGCGCCGGCGCCGTAGCTGCGGTGGTGTGGGCAGTGGTAGCCGCCGTACTCGGCGACCACCTCGCACAGCGAGGCGAGTTCGGATGTCGTGGCGTACATGCCGGGTGCGTAGGTCAGTCCGGAGGACATGCCGAACGCCCCCTCGGACATGCCCCGCGCCAGTTCCTCGCGCATCCGTGCCAGTTCGGTTTCCGAAGGGGGGCGGTTTTCCGAGCCCACACACAGCATCCGGAGCGTGCCGTGCGGAACCAGGTACGCGGTGTTCGTGGCGACCCCTCGGTCGATGCGATCCAGGTACTCGCCCACACCACGCCAGTTCCAGTCGAAGTCGGCTGGATCGCCGTTCCAACCCGCCAGCTGGGTACGCAGGTTCCGCAGCGTTCGATCGTCGACGGGAGCGTAGGAAAGCCCGTCCTGACCGATCACCTCCGTGGTCACCCCTTGTGCCACCTTGGCGGTGTGCCGGTGATCGGTGAGCAGCAGCAGGTCCGAGTGCGCGTGCATGTCGACGAATCCGGGGGAAAGGACCATACCGTCAGCGGCTATGGTGCGTCTGCCGCGCAGACTCCCGGGGCTGTCGACGGCCGAGATACGACCCGCGCCGATCGTCACGTCGGCTTCGAAGGGTGGTGCTCCGCTGCCGTCGACCACCACCGCGCCCCGAATCAGGATCTCGTCCATCCTCGCCTCCGTTCCGGTGTGTTCCCGACACCTTCTCGGTTTCCGTCGAGCGGATAACCGACGTGATGTGTCCCGTGCCGCTTCCCGGCGGAAGAACCGCCGCGAAAGTTCGCCCTGATCGCCCGAGCGACACCGTTGCCGCGCCTGTCGGAAGCCGCGCCGGGCCGGCAGCCTGTTCGGCTTCCGGGAACACGGAGAGTCGTTCAGAAGAAAGTACGCACCAGATCCACGACCTTCCCGTTGTCCACGAGCGGTATGAGCTGCCACTTGTCGAACGTCGTGCAGGGGTGCGACAGTCCGCACTCGACCCAGTCGCCCACGGAGATCTCCGAGTTGGCCGGGACCGACAGGAAGGCGTGCTGATCGGCCAGTTCGGTAACGTGCGAATCGGTCAGAGAGCTCGTGGTGCCGTCCCGCGCCCACAGGGTCCGCGGCTGTGGCAGGGCCTGGTCGAACGAGGCGTCCCGCCTGCCCAACGTGAGCAGCGCCAGCTCCGGTTCCGGACGTGAGGTCACCTGAGCGAGGATTCGCATGGCGGCGCGGAACGGCTGCTCCGGTCCGGCGAGACGGTGTGCCCGACCGAAAGGTGACATGGTGCGGTACAAGCCGTGATCATGAGTGATGTACGAACCGCTCCGCAACACCGGAAGTACCGGTGAGTCTAACTCCCACGGTGCCGTGAGCGCCTCGGCCACCTGGTCGAAATAGGAACTCCCGCCCGCGGTGACAACGATTTCCTCCGTTCGGTCGAACATCCCCGCCGCGGCTATCCGCGTGACCGACTCCCGCAGTCGAGCCAGATAGGAGTCCACCGCGGTCAGATCCTCGTCACTGAGATCGTGCGAGATCGCACCCTCGTAGCCACTGACGCCGACGAGCCGCAACACCGGACTCTCCGACACCGCCCGCGCCACCTCCACCGTTTCCGCGACGGTTCTGGCCCCGGTGCGGCCGTGCTCACCGCCGAGCTCCACCAATACGTCGACCCGCCGACGCGCGCGTTTCGCTGCCAGGACCTCGCTCATCAGTCGCACGCTCGACATCGAATCCACCCAGCAGCCGAACGAGAAACCGGGATCGTCGTCGAGTTCGCCCGACAGCCAGCGCAGTCCCGATTCGTCGACCAACTGGTTGGCCAGCAGCACCCGACTGATGCCGAACGCGCGATATACCCGGAGTTGGCTGACGGTGGCGGCGGTCATCGCCCACGCGCCGTGGTCGAGCTGTCGTTGGAACAGCTGCGGGGCCATGGTCGTCTTGCCGTGTGGTGCCAGCAGCACCTCTCGCGAGGCACACCAGTCGGCCATCGTCGTCAAGTTGTGTTCCAGCGCCGAACGGTCCAACAGCAACAGCGGACCCACGAATCCGCTTCCGGTGATCTCCGGCTCCGTTCGGAGGAACTCCGTGATCGTGCTCCCGAAGGCTTCGGACGGCACAGCCTTGAACCGCCAGTCGAGCCGTTCTTCCCGGAGGGCACCTACCGCGGTCCGATCCATCGTCGCTGCTCGCACCGGATCTCCAATTGCGCCTAATGCAACAGATATTGCATATATTGATAAAGTGTTGTTTAGCAGTTCGCAAGGTGGCCGTCAACGGAACCGCTGCCGGAAGCTTCTTCCGGATGCCCAGCGCGATCTCCAAGAGGTAGGGCACCGATGGTTGGTGGAACGGTTGACGACAGTGAAAAGGACCACGGAATGAGCCAGAGCCTGCGGCGTGGACTCGCGCTGCTGACCGAGTTGGCCGACGGGCCCCGCAACCTCGACCAGCTCGCGGAGGCGGTGGGAGTGCACAAATCCACCGTCATGCGGCTGCTGCGCTCGTTGGAGGCCGACAGGTTCGTCAAACGCTCCGATGTGTACCGCTATCGGCTCGGAAGCGCACTGTTCGAACTGGCCAACCGCGCGTTGGACGGGATCGACGTGCGCGACACGGCCCGCTCCCACCTGCTCGAACTCGGGGAGAGCACGGGGCACACCGTGCACCTGGCAGTTCGCGAGGACGATCAGGTCGTCTATGTGGACAAGGTGGACAGCACCCATGCGGTCCGGATGTACTCGCGCATCGGCGCCCGCGCGCCGTTGCACTGCACGGCGGTGGGAAAAGTGCTGCTTTCCGGCCTCGACGAGTCCGCCCGCGGGGAGGTCGCCGCCGCGCTGGACTATCCCGCGCTGACGGACAACACCATCACCGACCCCGAGCGGTTCCTGGACGAACTGGATCGGGTATCACGATCCGGCTATGCCGTCGATCGCGGTGAGCACGAGGACTTCGTGCACTGCATAGCCGCCGGAGTGCGCGATCCCCGCGGCGAGATCGTCGCCGCGGTTTCGCTGTCGGCGCCGAAGGTGTTGTTCGACTTCGACGAACTGCTCGGATCGACCGGTGAGCTGTCCCGCGTCTGCGACCGCGTCTCGGTCGAACTCGGTTGGCAGTCACCGGACAGCTGATTTCTCTCGAAAGGTGGATACCAATGTCCAGAACCGTCGTGACCACTCCGAAGGCCCCGACCCCGCCCGCGGGAGTTCCGCTGTCGCAGGCCGTGTGCAAGGGCAACCTGGTGCAGGTCTCGGGACAGACGGGTGTTGATCCCGCCACCGGGAAACCGGTGTCGGAATCCGTGGCCGAGCAGACCGAGCAGGCGTTGCGCAACGTTTTCGCCATCCTGGCCGAGGCGGGGGCGGGAGTTGAGGACGTGCTCATGCTGCGGGTCTACCTCACCGACGTGGCTCACTTCGCGGAGATGAACGAGACCTACGCTCGTGTGGTCGGGGAGCCCTACCCGGCACGAACCACGGTCTACGTGGGGTTGCCCGCGAATCTGCTCGTCGAGATCGACGCGCTGGCCGTTCGCGGGCAGTGATTCGGTGGTGCCGTTCACCGGTACCGGCTTTCACCGCGGTGGTGGGGCTCCCATGTGGCCGCACGACGTTCCCCCGCGTCGTTTCCCGGGAGCTCTCAGCTTTTTCAAAGCTCGGCACGTCAGACTGTCCGGGATGGCACGGCGACCCGCACGACACGCCCTTGACGCGGACCGCACCACGCACTCACGTGGTGCGGCTCCGAGCGTGCCCGGACCGTTGAGCGCATTGTTCCGGCCCTGGCGCGCACGCGACACCGTTGTCGCGTGCTTCGCCGCGGGAATCAGTGCTCTGCTGCTGTGCCATCGTCTGCTGCCCAATCCCATGGGAATCGGAACCCTCGTGGACAGTTTCGCGCCCTGGCTGGGAGCGGCGGTTCCGCTGGTGGCGCTGCCCGCGTTGCTGTCGCGGTGCCGTGCCTCGGTGCTGCTGCTCGTGCCCGCACTGATCTGGGGGCTCATCTTCGGAACAGCCGTTCCGGCGAACGATCGGAACGCGGCGGGGGGAGTGGGAGTCGTCACCCAGAACCTCTACGCGAGCAACAGCGATCCGAAGGCCACACTGCGCGACCTCTCCCGCGCCGATGCCGACCTGGTCGGGCTGCAGGAGATCACATCGCGAACCCGCTCGGTGGCGACCGAGGCACTGCGGGAACGCTATCCGCACCACGTCACGATGGGGACCGTCGGTCTCTGGAGCCGTTACCGACTGTCGGACGTACGAGCCGTGGACCTCGGCCTGGGCTGGACCCGTGCCGTTCGAGCCGTCGCGCACGCTCCCCAGGGGGAGCTGGCGGTCTATGTCGCCCATCTGCCTTCGCTGCGTCCGGATTCGGTGGAGCGGCGGGACCAAGGACTGCGGAAACTCGCCACAGCGGTGGCGGGTGAGGCCGTCGAGGACGTGGTCCTGCTCGGTGATCTCAACACCGCCACCACCGACCGAGCGCTGCGTTCGCTCACCCGGTGGTTACCGAACGTCGCCGGTGAGGCCACGGCAGGCTTCGGTTTCACCTGGCCGGACGCGTTTCCCGCCGTACGGCTCGACCACGTGCTGTCCAGGGGTGTGCGCGTTGCCGACGCGGAGGTCGTCGACACCAGGGGAAGTGATCATCGCGCGGTGCGGGCGACGCTGCACGGTTGAGCGGTCCGCGCTGATCCCGGGCGTGCCGCTCGGGAGCTTCGGGGTGACCGACCGGACAGCCGTTCAGTGAACGGGGCCGGTGTATTTCTCACCCGGGCCCTGGCCGGGCGGATCCGGCTCCGAGGACGCTTCCCGAAAAGCACGTTGCAGTGTCTGCAGCCCGTCCCGCAGCGCTCCCGCATGGGGCCCGAGGTACTCCACCGAGGCCGTGATCAGGCCGGCCAGCGAGGTGATCAGACGGCGCGCCTCGTCGAGGTCACGCACCGGGGAGTCGTCCGGGTCCTCCTCGGCCAGGCCCAGCTTCTCGGCCGCCGCCGACATCAGCATCACGGCGGCCCTGCTGATCACCTCGACGCTGGGAACATTGCTCAACTCGCGCACGTTGTGCGGGGTATCCGTGGCATCGAGGCCCTCCCCGGAGTGGTCGCCGTCCGGCGGTGCGGCTGTTTCGGGGGGCTCGGTTGGCTGCGACTCGGTCACGCCTGTTACTCTCACATGCGCGCAACGCCCTCGGCCTTTCGGGGGCGGTAAAGTGGAGCCCCGCTCCCACCCGCGTGGCCGGTTCACAGGCCGCCGGGTCCCGATCCCGCCGAGAACACCGTTCGACGGCGGAATGAAGCGGTATTGCCATACCGGTTCGATCGGTTGGAGTAAAAGGGTCTCGCGGATCCGGCAGGATGCCGCGAGGCGGCTGCATGCTCTAGGGGCGAGCTTCACGCCGCGGTGCAGCACAGAAACGCCATCGAACCGAGGAGACCCCATCAGCTCCGAGACGCGCATCAACGACCGCATCCGTGTGCCCGAGGTCCGGTTGGTCGGACCGAACGGTGAACAGGTCGGCATCGTCCGTATCGAGGACGCACTCCGGCTCGCGGAGGAAGCGGAGTTGGATCTCGTCGAGGTCGCTCCGCAAGCCAAGCCGCCGGTGTGCAAACTCATGGACTACGGCAAGTTCAAGTACGAGAGTGCGCAGAAGGCTCGCGAGTCACGCCGTAATCAGCAGCAGACCGTCATCAAGGAGCAGAAGCTCCGTCCCAAGATCGACCCGCACGACTACGAGACCAAGAAGGGTCACGTTTCGCGCTTTCTCGGTCAGGGTCACAAGGTCAAGGTGACGATCATGTTCCGCGGCCGCGAGCAGTCCCGCCCCGAGCTGGGGTTCCGGTTGTTGCAGCGGCTGGCCGACGATGTCTCAGAGCAGGGCTTCATCGAGGCCAAACCCAAGCAGGACGGCCGCAACATGACCATGGTGCTGGCTCCGCACAAAACCGGTAAAGGCAACAAGAGCAAGGCGAACGCGTCATAACCGTAGCGCGGCAATCGGGTGCCGGGGCCACCGAATGCATCAGGTCGTGGAATCACCCGGAACGCATGCCGGGCGGGATTCTCATCGGGATTCTGCCCGGCGTTCGCACGAAAAGAGGATGATAATGCCCAAGAACAAGCCACACAGCGGCGCGTCCAAGCGGTTCAAGGTCACCGGATCGGGCAAATTGCGCCACGAGCGTGCCGGCCGTAGGCACATCCTGGAAAAGAAGTCGAGCAGGGTGAAGCGTCGATTGAAGGGCACTGACGAGGTGTCGCCGAACGACACCCGGCAGGTCAACAAGATGCTGGGACGCTGAGCTTCGCTCAGTCACGGGTGTAGCCGGGAGCTTGGCCCGCCACACCCTTCGGACCAGTGACAGCCTCATCCGCCGGGGCGGGGCTCCGCCCCCGATGCGATCAGGACGGAACCAATGGCACGTGTCAAACGATCGGTGAACGCGCAGAAGAAGCGCCGCAAGATTCTGGAGTCCGCCAAGGGCTATCGCGGGCAGCGTTCTCGCCTTTACCGCAAGGCCAAGGAGCAGATGCTGCACTCGCAGGTCTACTCCTATCGGGACCGGCGGGCACGCAAGGGCGAGTTCCGCAAGCTCTGGATCATGCGTATCAACGCGGCCAGCAGGCAGAACGGGCTGAGCTACAACAAGTTCATGCAGGGTCTGAAGGCCGCCGAGGTCGAGGTCGACCGCAAGATGCTCGCCGAGCTGGCGGTCAACGATCCGCAGGCCTTTACCGCGCTGTGTGACAAGGCGCGTAGCAGCCTCCCGGAAGGCACGGTCTGATTGGATCGAGCCGGCGCCCGGCACACCGGTGCGGATTCCGCGGAAGGGCGGGCGAGTCCCGATACGGCTCGTTCGCCGTTGACGGAACGTTCCGCACGGGTCGCTTCCGCTCGTAAGCTCACGCGGCGTGCCGGGCGCGAACGTGCCGGTATGTTTCTGGCGGAAGGCGCCAACGCCGTCCTCGAGTCGCTGGACTCGCGGACGGCGGAGCGGCCTCGCACCGAGGTTCGCGAGGTGTTGGCCACTTCCGAAGGACTGCGACGGGTTCCGGAGATCGCCGAGCGCTGCGCGGCGAGCGGAGTGCCGTTGTGGACCATCACCGAACGAGCGGCTGCCTGCCTCTCCGAAACGGTTACCCCGCAAGGGCTGGTCGCCGTCTGCGAGGCGCCCGCGACGGACACCGCGACCGTGCTGGCTCCCCGGCCCTCCCTGGTGGTGGTGCTGCTCGACATCGCCGATCCGGGTAACGCGGGTACGGTGCTTCGTGTCGCGGATGCCGCCGGTGCGGGTGCCGTGCTGTTCGCGGGCGAGACCGTCGACCCCTACAACGGGAAGGCCGTTCGGGCCTCCACCGGCAGCCTTTTCCACCTTCCGGTGGCTCGGGAACGTGATGCGGACACGGTACTGGCGGCCTGTCGAGGAGCGGGACTGTTGCTGGTCGGAGCCGATGGTGCGGCCCACTCCGATCTGCACACCGCTGAGGAGAGCGGCAGGCTGGACGTGCCGACCGCCTGGGTGTTCGGCAGTGAGGCGCACGGTCTCGGGGAGTACGGTGAACGGTTGGACGTCACGCTGCGCGTGCCGATCTACGGTCGAGCGGAGAGCCTGAACCTGGCGACCGCCGCTGCCGTCTGTCTGTACGCCTCGGCCCGTCGCATTCGCCCGGACGTCAAGTGACCCGAGTGACCGTTCCGCCACTCGTGCCGTCTCCCGGCTCGGCAGTCCCCCGGAGTTCGCGGCACCCCTGAGTTCGTCGGGCTCGTTGGTTCCGCGGTGTTTCCCCGAACACCCGTACGGGTCGTTTCGCGATTCCGCCGAACCCAATCACATACACTGTTCTCCGAGGGAGTCAGTGTTCACACGCCAAGACCGGTTCGCTCAGGCGGGCCGTCGGATACGGGAGTTACACAGCGACAATGTCTGGAGCCAACGACCCGTACGACCCGAAGGAGGTCGTCGCGCTCGCGCCGGAGACGTTGCAAAACGCGGTCGACGACGCTCGCAAAGCCTTCGACGGCGCCGCTGATCTCGATGAACTCGCCGCGGTCAAGCCAGCGCACCTGGGCGAGCGCTCTCCGGTGTTGACCGCGCGACGCGAGATCGGATCGTTGCCGGCGGAGGAGAAGGCCGATGCCGGTAAGCGGGTCAACGAGACGCGCCAGGCGATCCAACAGGCTTTCGACGCCCGTCACGAGCAACTGCGCGCCGAACGCGACGAGCGGGTGCTGCAGGAGGAGGCCGTCGACGTCACGTTGCCGACCGATCGCGTTCCTTCGGGGGCACGGCACCCGATCACTCAGCTCATGGAACGCGTCGCGGACGACTTCGTGGCGATGGGTTGGCACGTTTCGGAAGGTCCGGAGCTGGAAGCCGAGTGGTTCAACTTCGACGCGTTGAACTTCGGCAAGGACCACCCGGCCCGCACGATGCAGGACACCTTCCACATCGCTCCGGAGGACTCCGGACTGGTGCTACGCACCCAGACCTCGCCCGTCCAGGTACGTGCCCTGCTCTCCAGCGAGCTGCCCGTGTACCGCGTTTCCCCCGGGAGGGTGTTCCGCACGGATGCGCTCGATGCCACCCATACCCCGGTGTTCCATCAGATCGAAGGGCTCGCGGTGGACCAGGGACTGACCATGGCGCATCTCAAGGGCACGCTGGACGCGTTCGCCCGCGCCATGTTCGGACCGGACACCTGGACGCGGTTCAGGCCCAACTTCTTCCCCTTCACCGAGCCGTCGGCCGAGATGGATGTCTGGTTCCCGGAGAAGAAGGGGGGCGCCGGCTGGGTCGAATGGGGTGGTTGCGGCATGGTGCACCCCAACGTGCTGCGCGCCTCCGGAGTGGATCCCGAGACCTACACCGGGTTCGCCTTCGGCATGGGAGTGGAACGTACCCTGCAGTTCCGCACCGGCATACCCGACATGCGCGACATGGTCGAGGGGGACGTCCGGTTCACCGAGGCGTTCGGCATCGAATACTGAGTCCGGTCGGGTGCCCGGGCTCTTGCCCGCACCGCCGACCCCACATGATCGAGAGAAGGGCTGCGATCCAGTGCGGATTCCGGTTTCCTGGCTGGCCGAGCATCTTGAGCTGTCCGAGGACACGAGCGTAGACACACTCGCCGAGGCGTTCGTCAACATCGGGCTGGAAGTCGAGGAGGTCACCCGACTCACCCCGATCACCGGCCCACTCGTCGTCGGACGGGTAGCCGAGATCGAGGAACTGACCGAGTTCAAAAAACCCATCCGCTACTGTCGGGTCGAGGTCGGAAAGTCCGAGACGGGTGAGCAACAGACCCGTGGCATCGTGTGCGGCGCCACCAACTTCAGCGCCGGCTCGCTGGTGGTGGTGGCACTGCCCGGTACGGTTCTCCCCGGTGATTTCGAGATCAGCGCTCGCAAGACCTACGGGCGTACCAGCGAGGGCATGATCTGTTCGACCAGGGAACTGGGAATCGGTGAGGACCACGACGGTATTCTGGTACTTCCTCCCGGCTCCGCCGATCCCGGAAGCCCGGCCAACGAGATCGTCGGCCTGGACGATTCGGTGATCGAGCTGGCGATCACGCCCGATCGCGGTTACTGCTTCTCGGTGCGTGGTCTCGCCCGGGAACTCTCCAACGCGTTGGACGTGCCGTTCGGGGACCCCGCGAACCGGGGTATCCCGGATGACGACCGCCCCTCCCGTACGGTGCGGATCGAGGACGCCTCGGCCTGCTCCCGGTTCGTGTTCCGCAGACTGACCGGGGTCGATCCGACCGCTCCGACTCCGTGGTGGATGCAGCGACGACTGGCGCTGGCCGGCATTCGTTCCATCTCCCTACCGGTGGACATCACCAACTACGTGATGCTCGAGCTCGGCCAGCCGCTGCACGCCTGGGACACCGCCAAGCTGTCCGGTGACATCGTCGTGCGCCGAGCCGCGGCCGGGGAATCCCTCGTCACATTGGACGACGTGCGGCGTGACCTCGATCCCGACGACATCGTGATCTGTGACGAGTCCGGCCCAGTCTCCCTCGCCGGAGTCATGGGGGGTGCCAGCACCGAGATCGGGCAGGACACCAATGACGTCCTGCTCGAGGCGGCGAACTGGGAGCCCACGGCGATCTCGCGCATGATCCGCAGACATCGATTGCCCAGCGAGGCGGGCAAGCGTTTCGAGCGTGGTGTGGACCCCGCTGTGGCCGCCGTGGCGGCGGAGCGCGCGGCCAGGCTGCTCGTCGAGTACGGGGAAGCGACCATCAGCGCTGGGCGCACCGATGTGGGTGAACCGTCGCAACCGCAACCGGTGACGATGCCGCTGGCACTGCCGGACCAGGTCGCCGGTGTCCGCTACGGACGTGGTGTCACCGCCAAGCGGCTCAACCAGATCGGCTGCGGAATCGAGGTGGGTACGTCCGATGACGGTGTCGGTGTGGTGACCGCACTGCCGCCGACCTGGCGCCCCGATCTCACGCAGCCGGCAGATCTGGTCGAAGAGGTACTCCGACTTGAGGGGTACCACACCATCCCGTCCGTCGTTCCCGCGGCGCCCACCGGGAGCGGACTGAGCGCTACCCAGCGCCGCAGGCGCGCGGTCTCGCGTGCGCTGGCACACGACGGTTACGTCGAGGTGCTGCCGTTCCCGTTCACCGGTGAGGGCACCCTCGACGCCCTGGGAATCGGCGAGGACGATCCGCGTCGACGTACCCTGCGAGCCGTCAACGCCCTCGAATCGGATCGTGCGTTGCTCAGCACCACGCTGCTGTCGGGGCTGCTCGACGCGTCGCAGCGCAACCTTTCCCGCGGCAGGCGTGATCTCGCGCTGTTCCACATCGGGCAGGTGGTGCTGCCCGAGCCGGATCAGCCTTCCGTTCCCGAACTCGGGGTTCGGCAACGTCCCTCGGACGAGCAATTGGCAGCGCTCCACGCCGCGCTGCCCGCACAACCCCAGCACGTCGGTGTGGTGCTCGCGGGACAGCGGGAGCGTTCCGGCTGGTGGGGTTCCGGCCGGGAGGCGGACTGGTCGGACGCCGTGGCGGCGGCCAGACTCGTCGCCGAGACGGCCGGAGTGTCGCTGACCGTCTCCGCCGCGGACAGGGCGCCGTGGCATCCGGGGCGCTGTGCCGCGCTCGAGGTGGACGGCACGGTCATCGGGTATGCCGGTGAGTTGCACCCCAAGGTGGTGGAGGCTTTCGAACTGCCCAAACGGACCTGTGCGATGGAGCTGGACCTCGACGCGCTGCCGGTGACGGACAGGCGCCCCGCTCCGAGCATCTCGGCCTATCCACCGGTGCGGCTGGACGTGGCGTTGGTGGTCGACGAGGGTGTTCCGGCCGCCGAGCTCGGGGAAGTGCTTCGCGACGGCGGTGGCGAGCTCATCGAGGACATCCGGTTGTTCGATGTTTTCACCGGTGAAAAGCTCGGTGCCGAGAAGAAGTCGCTGGCGTTCGCGTTGCGGCTGCGTGCTTCCGACCGAACGTTGACCCAGGAGGAGGCGACCGAGGTCCGGGACGCCGCGGTGGCTGCCGCCGACCAGCGGTTCGGAGCGGTGCTGCGCGGTTAACCACAGCGGGCTCGTGTCGACTCGGTTCACCTCGGCGCGGGAGATACCCGCGGCATCGGCTTCGAACGACCGGTTGTGGCTCAGCTCGGGGTGGGTGGTCGCTACGGCGACCACCCACCCCGAGCTTTTCGTCTCTCCGCCCTCGTTCGTACTTCGGGGGACCCCCTGTTGATTGATTTTGCATGAGAGTGCATAATCATTCGCATGGTTGTACGAGTGGCGGTCGCCGGTGCCAGCGGCTATGCGGGCGGGGAGCTGTTGCGTCTGTTGCTGGCACATCCACAGGTCGAGATCGGCGCTCTCACAGCGGGGGGAAACGTCGGCAGTACGCTCGGGGAACACCACCCCAACCTCACCGAGCTGTCCGACAGGACGCTCCGTGAGACCGACGCCGAGGTCCTCGCCGGTCATGACGTGGTCTTCCTCGCGTTGCCGCACGGGCACTCCGACGTGTTGGCCGATCAGCTCCACGACACCCTGGTGATCGACTGCGGAGCGGATCACCGACTCGAGGATCCGGCGGCCTGGCAACGTTGGTACGGCGGGGAACACCCCGGCAGCTGGCCGTACGGTCTGCCCGAACTGCCCTGGGCGAGGGAACGAATCACCAAGGCGGACCGGATAGCCGTACCCGGATGTTTCCCGACGGTGACCACGCTCGCGTTGCTGCCCGCCCTGCTCGACGGGCTGGTCGAGCCCGACCTGGTGGTCGTGGCAGCGACCGGGACCTCCGGGGCGGGGCGAGCGCTCAAACCTCATCTGCTCTCGGCGGAAGTCATGGGATCGGCCAGTGTCTACGGCGTCGGTGGGGCACACCGACACACCCCGGAGATGATCCAGAATCTGGGAGCGGCGGCCGGTGAAGCTGTCCGCGTCTCGTTCACACCGATGCTGGCCCCTATGTCGCGAGGCATTCTGGCCACCTGCAACGCGCGACTTCGGGAAGGGGTCGATCCCGCTCGGGTGCGGCAGAGCTACACGCGTACCTACGAGGCGGAGCCCTTCGTGCGGGTGCTGCCGGAGGGGCAGTGGCCACAGACTTCGGCCACGCTCGGGGCCAACACCGTACACCTGCAGGTAGCCGTCGATGACGACGCCGGAAGCCTGGTCGCCGTCGGTGCCGAGGACAACCTCACGAAGGGCACGGCAGGCGGTGCCGTGCAGTGCATGAACCTCGCCCTGGGGCTTCCCGAGACCGCGGGGCTTTCCACAGCGGGGATGGCGCCGTGACGACACTGACCCTGCGAGCGCACGAACAGCTCCTCGCCGTGGCCACGCCAGGACCGGGTACCGAGCCAGAACTGCCCGCTTCCGGCCCCGTCAACGCCGAGCTCGTCACCGGAAACGACCGTACGCTGGTGTTCGCCTACCGGGATGTCGCCGAGCTCTCCGACTCGTCGAGCGTCCAGGGCCCCTTCCGGGCATTGGAGATAGCCGGCCCGCTGGACTTCTCGTTGACCGGCGTCCTGGCCGCTGTGCTGTCCCCGCTCGCGGAGCGCGAGATCAGTGTGTTCACGTTGTCGACCTTCGACACCGACTGGATCCTGGTCGGGGCGAACGCACTTCCGGACGCCGTGGACACGTTGCGCCGAGCCGGGCACACCGTGGTCGAGCACTTCGAGGGAGAACATTGAGTACGACTGACGAGCCGATCGACGTCGGCGTGCACGACGCGACCACAGACAGGCGATACGGTGTCACCGGTCCGCGTGGTTTCCGGGCTTGCGGCGTTGCCGCCGGTATCAAGTCCGGCACCGCCCTCGACCTCGCGCTGATCGTCAACGACGGTCCCGGGCAGCAGGCAGCCGGGGTGTTCACCACCAACCAGGTCAAAGCGGCTCCCGTGCTGTGGTCCGAACAGGTGTTGCGGGAGCGGAAGTTGCGTGCCGTGGTGCTCAATTCCGGTGGTGCCAACGCCTGTACCGGTCCCGAGGGATTCCAGGACACCCATGCCACCGCCGAACGCGCAGCGGAACTGCTCGGTACCGGTGCGATCGAGATCGGGGTCTGCTCCACCGGCCTCATCGGGCAACGGCTGCCGATGCCCGCCCTGCTGGAGGGCCTCGACACCGCGGTGACCGGACTGAACGACACGGAGCGGGCGAGCACCGATGCCGCGACCGCCGTACTGACCACGGACACCCACCCGAAACAGGTCTGCCTCACCCACCCCGACGGCTGGTCGATCGGCGGGATGGTCAAAGGGGCGGGAATGCTGGCGCCGAACCTCGCGACCATGCTCGCGGTCGTCACCACCGACGCCGGTGTCGAAGGCGAGACGTTGCAACGAGCCCTGCGACAGGCCTGCAGCGGCACTTTCGAACGGCTCGACGTCGACGGTGGCACCTCCACCAACGACACCGTGCTGCTGCTGTCCTCGGGGGCCTCCGAACTCGCTCCCGCCGAGGCCGAGTTCACCGAGCTGCTGACCCGAGTCTGCGGCGACCTCGTCCGACAACTGCAACACGACGCCGAAGGCGCCACCAAGGCGATCGACATAACCGTCCGCGGGGCAGCCTCGGAGGAGGACGCGGTGAGCATCGCCCGGTTGGTGGCCGAGGACAACCTGGTATCGGCCGCGCTGTTCGGTTCCGACCCCAACTGGGGACGCATCGCCATGGCGGTGGGGCGCTCCGCGGTCACGATCGACGCCTCGGTCATGGAGATCATCGCCAACGGTGTGACGCTTTACTCCGGGGGAACCCCGGTCGCCGACCGCGACACGGTGGATCTCTCCGGACGAGACATCGAGATCGTGGTCGATCTGCGTCTCGGTGACCACAGCGCCACCGTGCTGACCACGGATCTTTCCCATGACTACGTCGAAGAGAACAGCGCGTATTCCACATGAACAGCACGAGCCACGAGGAACGGTTGAGCACGGCCGCCGCGAAGGCCGGCGTACTGACCGAAGCACTGCCCTGGTTGGAGCGGTTCCGCGGTGCCACCGTGGTGGTCAAGTACGGCGGCAACGCCATGACCGACGAAAAGCTCAAGCGGGCATTCGCCGAGGACATGGTTTTCCTGCGGCTGGCCGGACTGCGCCCCGTGGTCGTGCACGGCGGTGGTCCGCAGATCACCGAGATGCTCGACCGGCTCGGCATGCCCGGCGAGTTCCGGGGTGGACTGCGGGTCACCTCACCGGAAACGATGGATGTGGTCCGGATGGTCCTCGTCGGCCAGGTCGGTCGTGAGCTCGTCGGACTGATCAACCAGCACGGTCCGCACGCGGTGGGCATGTCGGGTGAGGACGCGCACCTGCTCACCGCCCGCAGACGCGACGCCGTGGTGGACGGCGAACCGGTGGACATCGGGCTGGTCGGCGACGTCGAATCGGTCGAACCGACCGCCGTGCTCGATCTGATCGAGACCGGTCGCATTCCGGTGATCTCCACAGTCGCTCCCGATGCCGACGGTGTGGTGCACAACGTCAACGCCGACACCGCCGCCGGAGCCCTGGCCGTCGCGCTCGAAGCGGAGAAGCTCGTCGTGCTCACCGACGTCGAGGGGCTCTACACCGACTGGCCCGACCGGGAATCGCTGGTCTCGCGACTGGACACCGCGCGACTGACGGAACTGCTGCCGAACCTGTCCTCCGGAATGGTTCCCAAGATGGAGGCCTGTCTACAGGCGGTGACCGGTGGCGTGCCCCGGGCCCACGTGATCGACGGTCGACTCGCTCACTCGGTGCTGCTCGAAGTGTTCACCAGCGAGGGTATCGGCACGATGGTCGTTCCCGGCGAGCCGACCCAACGAAAGGACGATGCCTGATGTCTTCCCAGGAGCAGGACAATTCCGCTGCCGCGCATCGTTGGCGGGAAGCGATCATGCCCACCTACGGCACCCCGGCGGTGGAGCTGGTAAGCGGTTCGGGATGCACGGTTACCGATGCCGAGGGGAACACCTACCTGGACCTGCTCGGTGGTATCGCCGTGGCCGCCCTCGGCCACGCCCACTCCGCCGTCACCTCGGCAGTGTCCGAACAGATCGCGAAACTCGGTCACGTCTCCAACTTCTACAGTCATGAGCCGGAACTGCGACTGGCAGAGCGGTTGCTCCAACTGGCGTGGGTCGGTGACAACGGCAGGGTTTTCTTCTGCAACTCGGGCTCGGAGGCCAACGAAGCCGCGTTCAAGATCGCCCGGCGCACCGGCCGCCCCAACATCGTGGCCGCGGACGGTGGTTTCCACGGCCGTACTCTGGGATCGTTGGCGCTGACCGGACAACCGGCCAAACAGCGACCCTTCGAACCGCTGCCCACCGGAGTCTCACACGTGCCCTTCGGGGACGTCACCGCTCTCGACGAGGCGGTCGACGAGCACACCGCCGCGATCGTGCTCGAACCGATTCAGGGCGAGGCCGGCGTGATCGTCCCTCCCGAGGGGTACCTGCGAGCCGCGCGGGAAATCGCCGACCGCAACGGCGCACTGCTGATCCTCGACGAGGTGCAGACCGGGATCGGACGCACCGGACACTGGTTCGCCTTCCAGCGCTGCGGCATCGTGCCGGACGTGATCACCCTGGCCAAGGGGCTGGGCGGCGGTTTGCCACTCGGCGCCTGCATCGGAGTGGGGCGAGCGGCCTTCCTGCTGGAACCAGGTCAGCACGCCACCACCTTCGGCGGGAACCCGGTCTGTTGCGCCGCCGCGCTGGCGGTGATCGACACCATCGAGTCCGAAGGGCTGCTGGAACACGTCGCCCGACTGGGCAAGGAAATCATCGCCGCCATCGAGCGTCTCGAGCACCCCGCGGTGAGGGAGGTCCGCGGCGCCGGGCTGCTACTGGCCGTCGAGCTCAACGACGACATCGCTCCCGCGGCGGTGGAAAGCGCCCGTGACCGCGGCTACCTGATCAATCCCGTTCGTCCGGACACCCTGCGGCTGGCGCCTCCGCTGATCCTGGACGGCCAGCGGGCCAACGATTTCGTCCGCGATCTCGCCGAGGTGCTCTCCGAAGCGGCCCGCGGAGAAGGGAAGAACTGATGCCGCGTCATTTTCTACGTGACGACGATCTCACACCCGTCGAGCAGCGCGAGATCCTCGACCTGGCCGACGAGTTCAAACACCGCCGAACCGACAACAAACCCCTGGCGGGCCCGAAGTCGGTAGCGGTCATCTTCGAGAAGACATCCACCAGGACACGCCTCTCCCTCGAAACCGGGATCGTCCAGCTCGGCGGCCATCCGGTCGTGATCGACGCACGCACGATGCAACTCGGCCGCGAAGAGACGATAGAGGACACCGCACGAGTGCTGAGCCGCTATGTCGATGTCGTGGTGTGGCGCACCTTCGCCCAGGCGCGCATCGACGCGATGAGCTCGGCATCCGACATTCCGGTCGTCAACGCGCTCACCAACGAGTTCCACCCGTGCCAGGTGCTCGCCGACCTGCAGACCGTCCGGGAACGACACGGCACCCTCGCCGGGCTGACCCTGACCTACCTCGGCGACGGCGCCAACAACATGGCCCACTCGCTGCTCATCGGTGGAGCGACCGCCGGGATGCACATCCGGATCGCCGCACCCGAGGGCTTCGAACCCGAGCAGTGGGTGCTCGAAGCGGCGCACAAGCGTGCCGTCGAGACCGGAGGCTCCAGCCGTGTGCTGAGCACCCCACGGGAAGCCGTAGCGGGGGCCGACGTGGTCGCGACCGACTCCTGGACCTCCATGGGGCAGGAGAACGACGGCAAGGATCGGGTCGGGCCCTTCCGGCCGTTCCGGCTCGACGCCGCTCTGTTGGAGGCCACCGGCAAATCCGACACCACGGTGCTGCACTGCCTGCCCGCTCACCGGGGCTGGGAAATCACCGACGAAGTGCTGGACGGCCCCGCCAGCGCGGTGTTCGACGAGGCGGAGAACCGGTTGCACACCCAGAAGGCGCTGTTGACTTGGTTGGTGCAGCGACGATGAGCACACGAGTGGCGCGGCAGGCGCGCATCGTCGAACTCGTCACCGGCTCCGAGATCCGCAGCCAGACCGAATTGGTGAGACTGCTCGCGGCCGACGGCATCGACGTCACGCAGGCCACCCTGTCACGTGACCTCGACGAGTTGGGTGCGGTGAAACTCCGGGCACCCGACGGGGGACAACCCGTTTACGTCATTCCCGAGGACGGCAGCCCGATCCAGGGGGTGCAGGGCGGAACCGCACGGTTGAGCAGGCTGCTCGGCGAACTGCTCGTCAGCGCGGAGGGATCGGGAAACCTGACGGTGCTGCGAACCCCGCCCGGTGCCGCCCAGTTCCTGGCCAGCGCCATCGACAGGTCCTCGATGGACGAGGTGGCGGGCACTATCGCGGGTGACGACACCCTGCTGGTCGTGGCCCGTGAACCACTCACCGGTGAACAACTCGCCGAGCGGTTACGCGAGCTCGGCGCACAACAGCCCGAGTCGGCCGCCACGACGGACTGAACGACACCGCGGTCGAACAGGCACCCGACAACAGCCAGCACAACAGGTACTAGGAGCATGATCATGAGCGACCGGGTCGTACTCGCCTACTCCGGCGGACTGGACACCTCAGTCGCCATCGGCTGGATCGCCGAGGAGACCAATGCCGAGGTCGTCGCCGTGGCCGTCGATGTCGGCCAGGGCGGCGAGGACTTGGAGACGGTGCGCAAGCGAGCGCTGGCCTGCGGCGCGGCCGAAGCCGTGGTCGCCGATGCGCGCGCCGAGTTCGCCGAGCAGTACTGCCTGCCCGCACTGCAGGCCAACGCGATGTACATGGACCAGTATCCCCTGGTCTCGGCGCTTTCGAGGCCGTTGATCGCCAAGTACCTGACCGACGCGGCTCGGCAACACGGTGCGGACACCGTCGCGCACGGCTGCACCGGCAAGGGCAACGATCAGGTCCGTTTCGAGGTCGGCATCGGAGCACTCGCTCCCGAGATGAAGGTACTCGCTCCGGTTCGTGACTTCGCCTGGACCAGGGAAAAGGCCATCGACTGGGCCGAACGGCACGGCCTGCCGATCGATGTCAGCAACAAGTCCCCCTACTCGATCGACCAGAACGTGTGGGGCAGGGCCGTCGAGACCGGATTCCTCGAGGACATCTGGAACGCGCCCATCGAGGACGTCTACTCGTACACCGCCGATCCGACGCAGTCGCGCGACCCCGACGAGGTGGTCATCACCTTCGATCAGGGTGTTCCCGTGGCGATCGACGGGGCAGCCGTCACCCCGCTGCAGGCGGTCACCGAGCTGAACCGCCGTGCGGGCGCCCAAGGCGTGGGCAGGCTCGACATGGTCGAGGACCGGCTCGTCGGCATCAAGAGCCGGGAGATCTACGAGGCGCCCGGCGCGTTGGCGCTGATCACCGCTCACCGCGAGCTCGAGGCCGTCACCCTGGAGCGTGACCTCGCGCGGTTCAAGCGCACGGTCCAGCAGCGTTGGGGCGAGCTCGTTTACGACGGCCTGTGGTTCTCGCCGCTGAAGACCTCGCTGGACTCCTTCATCGCGGACACACAGCGCCACGTCTCCGGTCGGATCCGGATGACCCTGCACGCGGGCAGTGCGGTGGTGACCGGTCGCAGCAGTGATCAGTCGCTGTACGACTTCAACCTGGCCACCTACGACGAGGGCGACAGCTTCGACCAGGAACTGGCGAAGGGCTTCGTGCAGCTGTGGGGTCTGCCCAGCAAGATCGCCGCCAAGCGCGAGCAGTACCATTGAACGTTTCCGCCGTGACGGGCATCGCCCCGGTGCCCGTCCAGCCCTGTCCGTGCCGCTTCGCGTTTCCCGAGGAAAACCGCATGTCCCGACAAGACGATTCCGCCACCGACAGCGATCGGTCGGATCCGACCATGCTCTGGGGAGGACGGTTCACCTCCGGCCCCTCCGAAACCATGGCCGCGCTCAGTCTGTCCACACATTTCGACTGGTCGCTCGCGCCCTACGACATCGCGGGTTCGAAAGCCCATGCCAGAGTGCTGCACGGTGCGGGACTGCTCACCGAATCCGAGCTGGAAGGCATGCTGGCGGGACTGGAGACGCTCGCCACCGATGTGCGTACCGGACGGTTTCTGCCCGAGCCGGATGACGAGGACGTGCACACCGCCCTGGAGCGCGGGCTGCTCGAACGTGTCGGCACCGAACTGGGCGGTAAACTCCGCGCCGGGCGTTCCCGTAACGACCAGGTGGCCACTCAGTTCCGGATGTGGCTGCGTGACGCGGTGCGCGGCATCGTCTCGGCCGTACTCGACGTGATAGACGCCCTCGGCGAGCAGGCGGCCGCCCACCCGAGCGCGGTGCTCGCCGGGCGTACTCATCTCCAGCACGCCCAGCCCGTGCTGTTGGCCCATCACCTGCTCGCGCACTCCCAGGCCTTGCTGCGCGATATCGCGCGGCTGCGTGACTGGGACGAGCGCACCGCCGTCTCCCCCTACGGTTCCGGTGCTCTCGCCGGATCCTCACTGGGGCTGGACCCCGACGCGGTAGCGAGCGAACTTGGGTTCGAGCACGGGGTGGACAACTCGATGGACGGCACCTCCGCGCGCGATTTCGCCGCGGAGGCGGCCTTCGATCTGGCCATGCTCGGCGTGAACCTCTCACGCATCGCCGAGGAAGTCGTCATCTGGAACACGGCGGAGTTCGGCTACATCACGCTGGACGATGCCTGGGCCACCGGCAGTTCGATCATGCCGCAGAAGAAGAATCCCGACGTGGCCGAACTGGCTCGCGCCAAGTCGGGCAGACTGATCGGAAACCTCACCGGTCTGCTGAGCGGCCTCAAGGCACAGCCACTGGCGTACAACCGGGATCTGCAGGAGGACAAGGAACCCCTGTTCGACTCGGTTCATCAGCTGCGACTGGTCCTGCCCGCCATGGCGGGCATGCTCGGCACGTTGACCTTCCACACCGAGCGGATGGCCGAGATGGCACCCGCGGGATTCACGCTGGCCACCGACATCGCCGAGTGGTTGGTGCGGCGTGGTGTCCCGTTCCGCGTCGCGCACGAGGCCTCCGGCGAGTGCGTACGACTCGCGGAGTCGCGTGGTGTCGGCCTCGACGAATTGACCGAGCAGGAACTCTCCCGGGCGCATCCCGAGCTCACGTCGGCCGTTCGTGAGGTGCTGACGGTTCGAGGAGCGGTCTCGGCACGTGACTCACGCGGTGGCACGGCTCCCGATCGCGTCGCCGAGCAGGCTCGGCGGGTCGATGAGCACGTGGCACGACACCGTGCGTGGCTGGACGGCGAATCCTCCCGCCGCTCCGGGTGAACTTCCCGCCGTGCCGGATCGGATCCGGGTGTTTCCCGGTCCGGCACGGCTCCGGTTCGTTCCCCGTCGTGCGGCACCCGGTAGTGTGCTCGTCGTGATTGAGGTGACACGCTCCGAGACAGCACGTGACCCGCTCCGTGTGGCACGTTTCCTGCTCGGTTGTGAGTTGGTTTCGAACTCGCCCCAGGGGGTGGTTCGTGTCCGGCTCGTCGAGGTGGAGGCGTACCGCGGACAGGACGACCCGGCATCACACTGCTATCGCGGGCGTACCGAACGGAACGCGGTCATGTTCGGGCCGGCGGGTCACCTCTACGTGTACTTTGTCTACGGGATGCACTTCTGCGTCAACGTGGTTTGCCTGACCGACGGGCAGCCCGCGGCGGTGCTCCTCCGAGCCGGTGAGATCATCGAGGGCACCGACCTGGCACGCAGTCGTCGTCCCGCGGTTCGGAAGGAGAGCGCACTGGCCAGCGGACCGGCTCGACTCGCGGGGGTGCTGGGAATCACTCGTGAGTGTAACGGCGCGGACCTGACACGTTCCGACTCACCGATCCGGTTGCTGCGGGGGTGTGCCGTGGAGGACGAGGACGTACGCAGTGGTCCCAGAGTCGGGGTTTCCACTGCCACGGAGTTGCCCTGGCGTTCCTGGGTGCACGGTTCGCCCGCCGTGAGTTCCTATCGGCGTGGTGGTCGGCGTAAGGTCACGAGCGGGAACTGAGCGGAATGTTCCGACTCCACCGGCTCTTCTTCGCCTGACGCGAATCCTCGCCCGGCACGAGGCGGTCGCCCCGTGACTCCTGACTCGAGTTCCAGGGGGTCGTCGACATCGTGTGGTCCGCGTGAGCCAAACTGGCAGCGTGAGTGAGCACATCCTTGACGAACTTTCCTGGCGCGGTCTCATCGCGCAGTCCACCGATCTCGATTCGTTGCGTCGTGATCTCGATTCACCGCCACTCACACTGTATGCCGGTTTCGATCCGACCGGACCGAGCCTGCACGCGGGTCACCTGATCCCGCTGCTGACCCTGCGTCGTTTTCAGCTCGCCGGACATCGCCCGCTCGCACTGGCAGGCGGTGCGACCGGTTTGATCGGTGATCCACGTGACGTGGGTGAACGCAGTCTGCACGACGAGAACGTCATCTCCGAATGGACCGAGGGCATCCGCGAACAGCTCAGGCTCTTCGTCGACTTCGACGACTCGGAGACCGGGGCAGTCATGGAGAACAACGCCCACTGGACCGCGAACCTGCCCGTCACGGCGTTCCTGCGGGACGTGGGCAAGCATTTCTCGCTCAACTCGATGCTTTCACGTGAAACCGTCAAGCGACGGTTGGAATCCGACGGGATGTCCTACACCGAGTTCAGTTACATGCTGCTGCAGGCAAACGACTACGTACAGCTCAACCGTCGTTACGGAACGGCTCTGCAGCTGGGCGGATCGGACCAGTGGGGAAACATCATCGCCGGTGTCGACCTGCTGCGCCGACAGGACGGTGCGAGTGCGCACGCACTGACCACACCACTGGTAACCGACGCGGAGGGGAACAAGTTCGGCAAGTCCACCGGGGGCGGCAATCTCTGGCTCGACCCGGCGCTGACTTCCCCGTACGCCTGGTACCAGTACTTCATCAACACCTCCGATGCCGATGTGGGCAAGTATCTGCGGCTGTTCACCTTCCTGGAGCGTGCGGAGATCGAGGAGCTGGAACTCGCTACGGCGGAGCGCCCGCAACAACGTCTCGGTCAGCGCAGGCTTGCCGAGGAACTGACCACCCTGGTGCACGGGGCCACTGCTACCGAGCAGGTGGCTGCCGCCAGCCGTGCGTTGTTCGGGGGCGGGGACCTGAACCTGCTGAACGCCGACACCCTGGAATCGGCGATGGCCGAGGTCCCGACCGCGCGACTCAGACTGAGTGATGAGCCGACGATAGTCGACGTGCTCGTGGAGAGCGGTCTGGTGACGGGACGCAAGGCGGCCAGACGTACCATCGCCGAGGGCGGTGCCTACGTCAACAACGCCAAGGTGCTCGACGACACCTGGGCACCGAGCATGGCGGACCTGTTGCACGGCACCTGGTTGGTGGTTCGTCGTGGTAAGCGTCACACTGCGGGAGTCGAGTTGGTCTAATAGGCTCCTACTCGTAACGGTGAGGCGTTTGACCAGGTGATTCGTTTCAGCGGGCGGCGAGTGCGGTCGATTTGACGTCGGCTGCGTCGTGGGGTAGATTCAATCTCGTCAGCGCTGCGGGAGTGTTCGATACTCCTTGAGTACTGACTTCTCCGATCGATCGGGCCCGGTGTGGGCCCCGTTGATCCGGGATGTTTTCCGGCTGTTAGAGTACGAAGGTAAGCATCTCGGCGGCAGTTCGAAGCTGAGTTATTCGGACTCCGTGGTTGCTTGTACAATCTAAACTCGATCGGTATGGCTCCGGTCTTCCGGAAGTTAAAAGGGACCCCCTTGAAACGCCGGTTTGCTCCGATGCTAGAGTGATCGATGTTCCGCTGCGACGGCGAGTGAACAGACATTCGTCGGAACTGCGGGCGATGACCTGCCGCGTGGGTGGTGGGTGTGTTCTTTGAGAATTCAACAGTGTTTGTGCACGCGTGTGTGTGTTTGTTTCTTGTCTTTTTTGCTTTGAGTATCAATGCGCATCACGGTTGGGTGGCCCTGTGAGGGGTTGCCGGGTGTGGTGTGGGTTGTGCTGGGGTTTGATTTTTTCCATGCATTGTTGGAGAGTTTGATCCTGGCTCAGGACGAACGCTGACGGCGCGCTTCACACATGCAAGTCGAGCGATGGCACCGGTTTTCGGATTGGTGTGCAGAGCGGCGGACGGGTGAGTAACACGTGAGTAACCTGCCCTGGGCGTGGGGATAACCCTG
>NZ_FPAT01000013.1 GCF_900116555.1 Actinopolyspora lacussalsi subsp. righensis
AGCGGCCAGCCGATCAACTCCGTGGTGGGTTGTTCGTCGCGGAAGTAGGACTCCAGCCGCAGTGCGGCCAGCCTGCGGGCGGCCGGGCCGCTGCCGCCCGCGTGGCGGGGCCGGTAGCTGACCCGGTTGCCCCAGCCGCCCAGCACGATCGCCGTCCCGGCTAGCACGACGGCGGTGGTCAGCAGCATCGCCGGATGCGTGCTCACTCCGCCTCACCCCGCCTGCGGAACTCGTCCGGGTCGATCGAGCCGGACTCCGGGGGATTGCCGCCGCCGAAGGCCAGCGCGGCGGCGTAGTCACGCAGCTCGTCGGAGAGCCGCTGCAATATTCCGGCGAGTTCGGCGCACTGCCTCGGGGTGGCCTGCCGGGCCGGAATGTCGTAGGAAGCCTGCTCCAGTTCCCACTGCTCATGGGCCAGCCACATGCCCAACCTGCCCGCATAACTGGTCACCGCGACTCACCCCCAACCCGCACCGCCGTAGTGAGCACATCCCGAAGCTCGACGGCCTGCCCGAGTGTCCACACCGTCCGGTGAAACACCGTCGGCGTCTCGATCCGAATCACCTCCGGCGACCACCACGAGATCCACACCAGCAACGACGACGACCACCCCGACTCGTCGCCACACCACACCCGAACACCCGGATGACGCACCTCGTATCTCTCCGACACGGCACAACCACCTTTCTTTCGTTTCCGGAGACATAATCAGTCTCCGGAGACATATGTGGCAATCCCTCGATCAGGTGGCAATGAACGAGATGCCGCGGCAGCTAGGCTTGGCGCATGCCCGGAGACGTGGAGCATCACTCACCGCAGGCTCGATTGCTCGGCGCGGAACTTCGTGAACTGCGCAAAGAAGCCGGTATCCCCGTTCGAGAACTGGCGAAGCGCGTCCAGCTGGGACATGCCGCTGTCTCCCGCTATGAGACAGGAGTTCGTTCGCCCTCCCGCGATCTTCTGGCGCGACTACTGGTGGAGCTTGGCGCTTCCGGCGAGCGCTACGACGAACTCATGGAGCTACAGCGGCGTGCTTCCGAACCGAACTTGATCGGCGACAGTCGTTCGGGCCTGCACAAGCATCTGCTGAACCTGGCGGAGTTCGAACGCACAGCCACTCGGATCGTGCACATCGCACCGCTGGTGATCCCCGGGCCGTTGCAGACACGCTCCTATGCCGAAGAGATCATGGCGAGCTTGTCCGGCGAAGAACGCCACCTCCGAGTCGAACTCCGGATGGCACGCGGCAGCGAGGTACTCAGCACCCGCAAACTCGACGCGATCATCTGCGAACGCGTGCTGCGCGATGACATCGGCGGGCAGGGAGTGCTCGCCGAACAACTACGCCACCTGGCCACCACGGCATCGAACTCGAACGCCACCATCCGGATACTTCCCGAACGACTACAACGCTGGACACTGGCCCACAACGGTTCGTTCGTGCTGTTCGAGTTCCCGAAGGCATCACCGATCATCCACTTGGAACACTACCGTGGCCCCGCCTTCATCTATGACCAGAAAGACGTTGAGGCATACCGCAAAGCGCTGGATAACCTCACGGACGCCGCCATGAGCCCCGATGAATCACTCCAGCTCATGGACACGATCGCGGAACAGACGGAAGGAAACACCCCAGCATGACGGCACCGACGAACTGGCGGAAATCCAGCCGTTCCAACCCCAACGACTCCTGCGTCGAAATCGGCCGCACGCACGAAGGCGCGGCAGTACGCGACACCAAGGACCGCGCGGCCGGACACTTCACCACCACCGGTCGGCAGTGGTCGGCGTTCATCAACGCGGTCAAGACCGACCGCTTCGACTGAACCCCAGCTAACGAACGCAGCGCCTCCGGAACAGCACTCCGGAGGCGCTTTTGCTATCCAAGTCCCCGCGTGCGCAGGGCCTACCCAATGAACGCGGGGCTCGGGGGAAACAACCCGGGTCTATCCCCGCGTGCGCGGGGCCTACCGTCGCCCAGCAGTCCGATGTGGCCTACGGCGAGGTCTATCCCCGCGTGCGCGGGGCCTACACTCACTGCGCTGGGATTCTAGCGCGGCGAAGGCGCTGTGAACACCACTCCGTCACACCTCATTGGACTGCCCACCGGAACCGACGACCGCGAACGGTGCCAAGCGTACCTATCGGGAGGGGCACCGGTCGCCGCGATACCACAGGGATCAAGCAACGCCGAGGGCAATTGGGTGCGGGCCACTCGCGTGCTCCATCGACCGCGCGCTGCCCGAGCCGGCTTCAACTTCGGGGTCAGATTAATCTGTTCGTGAAGCTACTGATAGTGGGATAATCTGACTCTCAGGGGAGAGAAGGTGCTGATGAGTAGCAAGAAGCCAGCAGGACGTGGAAAACCCAAGTCCGGGTCTGCGGCTCGATCCTACGAGAATACGACCGATGAGCCGGATACTTCACTGCCGGGGAATAAGAGCTCGGCTGCCGGGCAGAATTCAGATTCGTCTGGCGCAGAGTCGTCGAACGCCCATCATGCTGAACCCGTCGAACGTGTGCGCGCCTCAGTGCGAGGCCGTCGCCAGGTGACGTTGCCGGAGAGCGTAGCCAAGGTGCTGGGAGTGGCTGAGGGTGACGATCTCGAATTTACGATCGACGAGAGCGGAACGATCACAGTGCGCGGCTGGACCAGCATCCCCACGGATCAACGATGGTTCTGGACTCCGGAATGGCAGGCCGGGGAAGCCGAAGCGGATCAACAGATCGCCAACGGGGAGGTCTCCAGGGGGTTCACCAGCGCCGCCGAGATGTTCGCCGACATCGACAACGACGAGGATGTGTGACCCCCTTGGCTGAAGTCAAGCGGACGTCTCGATTCGAGAAGGACTTCAAGAAACTCACTCGTGAACAGCGCCGCACCTTTCAACACGTGCTCGATACGAAGTTTCTCCCTGCTCTTGATCAGTCGCCACCGAGCTTCCCGCCGTCGCTACGAGTGAAGCGTGTTCATGGCACCAACCGCGTATTTGAGATGACTTGGGACGGAGACGGGCGAATGACCTGGCAGTACGAGCTCGAACAAGCACCCGGCGTCACCACGGTGATTCTGCGTCGAGTCGGCACCCACGACATTTTCGGTGCCCCGTAAACCCAGGCGGGTGACTTGAACACACGAAGACTTCCCGCGAAGTCGCCGCGTCGCGGTGCTCGGCGACCGCGATGCCCGACCGGCCGCGAGGTGTACGGCCGGGCATGAACTCCGTGCGAGACCAATAAAACCCGAGAGCAGCTACCCCGAAGCGACACCCCTTCGGCAGCCCCACGACGGCAGGCTTTCAGCGACGCCCCCGTCAGCAGCGACCCTGGCGCCAGTAGCCCATGAACGCCACCGAGCCGCGCGGCACGCCGTAGCCCTGCACGGTCATTCGGCGCAGCCGCTTGATGACACCGGCCTCACCCGCGAGCCAGCCGTAGAGCTCACCGTTCGCGATGTCGAGGCTCTCGTCGTAGGCCGGATCCTGGTGCTGACTACCCGGGATCTCCCAGAGCAGGTAGTTGTCGACGTCGACGTCCTCCAGCGCGGCGATCGCCTCGCTCGCGGCGGGGCAGCCGTCCGCCTTCGGCGCGGCGCACAGCTCTCCCAGCGCGGTTTCGAGCGCCTGCTCCAGCAGCTCACCGTGCTCGCTGCCCGCGATGTCGCGCGGCAGCCACCGGATCTCGACCCCACTCGGAACGTGCTCCCAGGCCTGGATGTCGGCCTCGCTGGGCACCTCCAGGCAGGCTATCCCCCGCGAATCGGCGGGCAGTGATTCCAGGATGGCCGCCACCGCCGGGATCGCGGTCTCGTCCCCCGCCAGCAGCAACCGCCGCGCGGTCGCGGGCGGGCACCACTCGCAGCCCCACATCCTGCCGGAACCGGGACGGTCGGGACCGAGGATCGCCACCCGGTCGCCGATGCGGGCGCCGCTCGCCCAGGCGGAGGCCGGTCCGCTGGCTTCCTCGCCAGAGCCGTGCAACACGAAGTCGATGTCCATCTCCGCGCGCTCGGGGCGGAACGACCGAACCGTGTAGGTCCGCATGGTCGGCCGGATCTCCTCCGGCATGGCCTGCCAGGTCGGATACCAGTCGTGGCCGTCCGGCACGTCGGCCACCGTCCGACCCGGACGGGGCAGCATCAGCTTGATGCGCTGGTCGACGCCACCGGCACCGAAGGAGCGCAGTCCCTCACCCGAGAAGGTGAGCCGCACGAAATTGGGACTCAGCCGCTGCCTACCGGCCACCTCGACGGTGTAGACCCGGGACTCGGGCCTGGCGGTCTTTTCGGATCGTGTGCTCGCGGGCGCCGCGGCACTTACCGTCCCGGTAGCAGTGGCCATACCGTTCCTCCCAATCACGAGATACGGTGCTTCGGTGAGGCTAGCCTACGCTTCTCCGGTAAGGTTAGCCTACACTCATCCAGTTGACGACAGGTGATCGAGCGTGTCGCACGACACATCTCGAAAGCACCACCCCGGCAGCGGGATGAACCGCACCACGTTCGCCCCCGAAACGGGGACGGGCGCCCCGGAACCGCGACGGGCCCGGCCGCGTCCCAACCTTCGAGGCCCACCGACGAGAACCAACCGCACGGGAGCGCCCTGATGTACGTGGAGGACACCGGTTCGGGAGACGGCGACATCCGGATCGACATCGCCGATACCGAGTACACCGCCGAGGCCAACTACGACCTGAACGACGACGGCGTGGACGAGACCGTCGCGGTGCTGACCGATGACGGCTTCCTCGCCTACACCGACTCGGACGCCGACGGCGAGGCCGACGTGATGCGCGGCATCGACGAGCGGGGCAACGTGGTCGAGCAGGCACGCTACGACGAGGCGACGGGCGAGTGGACCCGTGAGAGCCCCGACGACTCGCCGGTCCGCGAGCGGAACGGCGGGAGCGAGGGCCGATCGATGGTCGTGGACACCCCGCAGGGGGACCGCGAGGTCGGCCCGCCCACCGAGGACACCAACAACGACGGCAGGGCGGACACCGCGATCGTCGACACCGAGCACGGCCAGATGATGGTCACCGATGCCGACGGGGACGGCTCCGCCGACCAGATGGTCGAGATCAGCGACTCCGGCGAGGTGACCGTCGCCAAGCACACCGGCGACGGGGAGTGGACCGTGGTCGAGCAGGGCCGGGTCGACGGCCAGGGACAGCAGGCGGGGCAGCAGCGCTCCTTCGAGGTCAGCGGCACCGAGGACTGGCTGTGGAACGGCGAGGAACGGGAGGGAACCGGCCGCGGTGACGCGAGCACCGATCCGGGCGACGACTCGTTCTGGGTCTGAGGCGCACGCCGCGCGGAATGCGCCCCGGATTACCCGAAGCGGAACCCGAAGCCAATAACACGAATGGCGGCAATTCGGATCGAAATGTGTTCCGGAACACATCCGATTTCCGCGGGCTCGCTCGTGAAAATCATCCGAACGAGCGAGTCCGCGAGGTTCGACGACGGAAAACATCGATCCAGCACCCCTCGAAACAGACGGATTTCCGCGACACCCCGTCATCTGAATCGATTCCCTTATCGTTCCTGTGAGGGAAGTGACAGGGCTGATCTCCGCCAACCCCGGCACCTCCGGTTAGCCTCGGTGCATCCCCAAATGCAGCTCCGTCCGGATTTCCGGGCGGAGCGAAGCATTTTTGAAAGCTCCGCCGGCCACGCGTCGGCGGGAGGAGAGAATCCGGGCTGTGGCGCCCAGTCAGGAGACACGACGCGATGACCGCTCTGACCATCCCCGGTCTCGACCAGGCACCCGTGAATCACGAACGCCTGCTGTCCTGGGTACGTGAGGTAGCGGAGCTGACCACGCCCGAGCAGGTCGTATGGTGCGACGGATCGCAGCAGGAATGGGAACGGCTGACCAACCGACTGGTCGAGGCCGGCACCTTCAAGCGTCTGGACGAGTCGAAGAAGCCCGAGTCGTTCTGGACGGCCTCCGATCCCACCGACGTCGCCCGGGTCGAGGAGCGGACTTTCATCTGCTCCCGGGAGAAGAAGGACGCCGGGGTCACCAACAACTGGATGGACCCCGACCAGATGAAGGCCACCATGACCGAGCTCTACCGGGGCTGCATGCGTGGTCGCACGATGTACGTCGTCCCGTTCTGCATGGGCCCGGTGGAGGCCGAGCCGCCCAGGCTCGGCGTGGAGATCACCGACTCCGAGTACGTCGTGGTGTCCATGCACATCATGACGCGGATGGGTGACCGCGTGCTGGAGCGGTTCTCCGAGAGCGAGGACGTGGAGTTCGTGCCCGCACTGCACTCGGTGGGTGCGCCGCTCGAACCCGGTCAGGAGGACTCCCCCTGGCCGTGCAACGAGATCAAGTACATCACGCACTTCCCCGAGGAGCGGCTGATCTGGAGCTTCGGCTCCGGCTACGGGGGCAACGCGCTGCTGGGCAAGAAGTGCTACTCGCTGCGCATCGCCTCCGCGATGGCCCGTGACGAGGGCTGGCTCGCCGAGCACATGCTGATCCTGAAGCTGATCTCGCCCGAGAACAAGGTCTACTACGTGGCAGCGGCCTTCCCCTCGGCGTGCGGCAAGACCAACCTGGCGATGCTGGAGCCGACCATCCCGGGCTGGCGCGTGGAGACCCTCGGCGACGACATCGCCTGGATGCGGTTCGGCGAGGACGGCAGGCTCTACGCGGTCAACCCGGAGGCGGGCTTCTTCGGTGTCGCGCCGGGCACCAACTGGAAGACCAACCCGAACGCGATGCGCACCATCGAGCGGGGCAACTCCATCTTCACCAACGTCGCGCTGACCGACGACGACGACGTGTGGTGGGAGGAGATGGAGGACCAGCCGGAGCACCTGACCGACTGGAAGCGGCAGGACTGGACGCCCGACTCGGACGAGAAGGCCGCCCACCCGAACTCCCGCTACTGCACGCCGATGTCGCAGTGCCCGATCCTGGCTCCCGAGTGGGACGACCCGCAGGGCGTGCCGATCTCGGCGATCCTGTTCGGCGGCAGGCGCAAGACCACGATCCCGCTGGTCAACGAGGCCTTCGACTGGCAGCACGGGGTCTTCATGGGCGCCACGCTGTCCTCGGAGAAGACGGCCGCCGCGGCGGGCAAGGTCGGCGAGGTGCGCCGCGACCCGATGGCGATGCTGCCGTTCATCGGTTACAACGTCGGCGACTACTTCCAGCACTGGGTGAACATGGGCAAGGAGGCCGACGCCTCCAAGATGCCCAGCATCTACTACGTCAACTGGTTCCGCAGGGACCCCTCGGGCAAGAAGATCGTCTGGCCCGGGTTCGGCGAGAACTGCCGGGTGCTGAAGTGGATCGTGGACCGGCTGGAGGGCAACGTCGCCGCCGACGAGACCGCCATCGGCCGGGTTCCCACCGCGGACCAGCTCGACCTCGGCGGGCTCGACGCCACCCGTGAGGAGATCGACCAGTCCCTCGAGGTGAGCCTGCCGGAGTGGCGCGAGGAGCTGCCGCTGATCGAGGAGTGGTTCGACACGATCGGCGACGACCTGCCCACCTCGATGCGCGACGAGCTGGAGGCGCTCAAGCAGCGCATCGGTGAGTGACGCTACGACGACGTCTCGCGAATCCGAGGGGTGTCGAGATTCCGTTCTCCGGAATGTCGACACCCCTCGGGTCACTCAGCGCATTGCGCGAATCGAATTCATTCGAAAAACGCCCCCGAAAGCGTGATTCGACACGCGCCGGTAAATGCATCGAAAACCCTCGATCGTGTTCAATCGTGGATATTTTCACGACCCCACGGTCGAACGGAACGCACCGAAGCGGCCACGAGCGGCACAAACGAGGGCGACTGATCCCTCGATCCGTTCGCACTGCGTAGGAACACTCAGGGTCACTCGCGTAGGAATTGATTGGCCGGAACCGGACAAACCGGTGCACACTCGGACACGTCCGAGGAAAACCGGAAAGCCTGCACACCCCGGGAGGTGTGTCATGGTAGATCTGGCGATGATCGCGCTGGTCCTGGTCGCGCTGCTGGCCGTGTGGCTGTTCCTACGGGGAGCCGACAGCGTGGGCAGTCGCCGGAGCGCCGGGTTCGCCCGTTACCGCGGCCGCGTCGGACCCCCGCCACCGAACCACCCGACCGCCACCGACGGAGAACGCTCCGAGGACTCGTACGGCACGGCCGCGCGCGGCGGCGTCCCGCACGGACCGGGGGCGTATCGCTCGATGCTGTCGCTGCGCAGGAAGCGGGCCGAGAACCCCGACGGCGACTGACCGAGAAAGCCGAGCACGCCGTGCTACCCGTTCTGGGCCGTGCTGCTCCTAGTCGGACTCCTCCGGTTCGACGGCCGAGGCCGCGTGCGTCGGGTTGAGCACCCGCGCCAGGAAGTTGCGGGTGCGTTCCCGCTGCGGGTTTCCGATCACGTCGGCGGGCCTGCCCTGCTCGACGATGGCGCCGCCGTCCATGAACAGCACCCGGTCGGCGACCTCGCGGGCGAACTGCATCTCGTGGGTGACCACCAGCATGGTCATCCCCTCGTTCGCCAGTCCGCGCATCACATCCAGCACGTCGCCGACCAGCTCCGGGTCCAGTGCCGAGGTCGGCTCGTCGAACAGCATCACGTCCGGGTCCATCGACAGCGAGCGGGCGATGCCGACCCGCTGCTGCTGGCCGCCGGACAGCTGGGCGGGGGTGGCGTTCTCCTTGTCGGCCAGCCCGACCCTGCGCAGGTTCTCGCGGGCGGTCTCCTCGGCCTTGGCCCGGTCGCGGCCGAGCACCTTGCGCTGCGCGACGGTGAGGTTGCGCAGCACCGACAGGTGCGAGAACAGGTTGAACTGCTGGAAGACCATGCCGATGCGGGTGCGCGCCGCGTCGATGTCGGCGTCCGGGTCGGTGAGCTCGACCCCGTCGACCACGATCCTGCCGGAGGTGGGTTGTTCGAGCAGGTTCACGCAGCGCAGCAAGGTGGACTTGCCGGACCCGGAGGGCCCGATGACGCAGACCACCTCGCCCGCGTCGATCCGCTGGTCCACCCCGCTGAGGACCTCCAGCTCACCGAAGGACTTGCGCAGTTCGGAGATCTCGATCTTTACGTCGCTCATGTGAAACTCCCTCGGCTGCCGTTACCGACCGTCGGGTCCGAACCTGCGTTCCAACCGCTGCTGCAGCACCGACAGCGGGATGGTTATCACCAGATAGCACAGCCCGACCACCAGGATCGGGGTCATGCTCTGGTAACTGGTCAGCGCGGCTCGGCCGAACTGGGTGAGTTCCTGCTGGGCGAGTGTGGCACCGAGCACGAACACCAGGGAGGAGTCCTTGGTCAGCAGGATCAGCTCGTTGGTCAGCGGCGGCAGGATGATGCGGAACGCCTGCGGGATGACGACGGTGATCGTCGCCCTGCCGTGCGACATCCCCAGCGAGCGGGCCGCTTCGAGCTGGCCGTTGGGCACCGCCTTGATCCCAGCGCGGATGGTCTCGGCCATGTACGCCGAACCGACGATCCCCAGCGCGATCATGACGGTGACGTTGCGGTTGAAGCTGATGTTGTTGAAGGCGGTCGGGATGCCGATCCCGATCGACAGGAACACCAGCAGCGCGGGCAGGCCGCGGAAGAACTCGATGTAGGCGCCGGAGATCCAGCGGTAGGGCGCCACCGAGGACATCCGCATCAGCGCGAGCACCAGCGCCAGCCCCAGTCCGAGCGCGAAGCCCAGCGCGGTGTAGAGGACGGTGTTGAGCAGCGCGGTGCTCAGCACGGTGGGGAACAGCGCCCGGGCGATCTCGAGGTTGAAGAGCTCATCCTGGAGACGCCCCCAGTCGGCGAGCAGCGCGGCCACGATGACGACCGCGAGCAGTACCGCGTACTGCACACCGCGCCCGATCCTGGCGCGTTGGCGTTTACTCATCCCGCTGGTGGCGGGTCGGGGTTGCACTGCCATCGAGGCTCCAGGGCAGTCGGAACGGGACGGACGCGGTCGGCGCCCGTCCCGCCACGTGCGAGATCATCGGGGAGGACCGGTGTGGTCGGTTCACCCGTCGGTACTAGTCACTTCTCGGACGGCGCGTGGCCGAACCACTTCTCGTACAACCGGTCGTAGGTGCCGTCCTCCTTGGCCTGGGCCAGCACCTCGTTGATCTTGTTCTGCAGCTCGCCGTTGCCGGTCTTGACGCCGAAGCCGTAGTTCTCACTGGTTTCGAGCTTCTTGGTGACCTCGAACTTCTGGTTCTGGTCCGCGAAGTCGATCAGCGCGAAGTCGTCGTTGATCGCGGCGTCGATCTTGCCGGTGCGCATGTTCTGCAGCAGCAGGCCGAGGTCGGCGAACTGCTTGAGCGTGACGCCGTGCTGCTCGGCGCGCTCCTTGGCGTACTCCGCGCCGGTGGTGCCCTTCTGGTAACCCAGCGTCTTGCCCCGCAGCTTCTCGAAGCTGTCGAGGTCGGAGCCCTCGGGTGCGAGCAGCGCCTGCGTGGCGTCGAAGTAGGGATCGGAGAAGTCGAAGTTCTTCTTCCGGACGTCGGTGATCGTGATCGCGGCGGCGGCAACGTCGCAGTTGCCCACGTTGAGGGCCTGGCCGGACTGAAGGGTGGTGAACGGCGAGTTGGTGACCTGCTGTTCGACGCCGAGGTCCTCGGCGACCAGCTCGATCAGGTCGATGTCGAAACCGACGACCTCACCGTCCTCGCGCGATTCGAACGGTTCGTAGGGCAGGTTGGTGCAGGTGGTCAGCTGTCCCTCGTTCACCAGCGGGACGCCCTTGGCCTCACCGCCACCACCACCGCCACAGCCCGCTACTGCCGCGACCAGGGCGAACGCGGGTAACAGGGCCGCGGCCCGCAACGTTGTTCGAAGCGCCACAGTGTCACTCCTCCTCGACGGGAATCCGGATGCTGGGATCCTGCCATCCTCCGGGGCCGTTACAAACAGCTTCGCGTGTTTCGATCACGTCAAATCCACTCGGAAGCGGGACAGCCGCATCGCGATCGATCACGCAACGCACACCCACCGTGGCCCCAATCGATCCGAGAACCGGACGAGATCGAGCGCAACGGCCGCGTCAGCGGAACACACGATACCGTTACGCTGATCAGGTGAAGTATCGCGGGGTTGGCAACTATCACCAAGCGTGACCGGAAGAACTCTCCCGCGAGCCGGTCGAGCAGCCGATCACCGACCCGCCGGTGGCCGACGCACGGACGGCCGAGCGCGCCACGGGCGGGTTCCTCGGCGAGCGATCAGCGCCGGGCGTGCGCGTCCAGCACGTAGGCGACGGCGCTGGTGACCTTGGCGGCGTAGTCCAGGTGCAGCGACTCGTCCGGGACGTGGGCGTTGCTGCCCGGCCCCAGCGCCCCGGTCACCACGAACTGGGCGTCGGGGTAGTTGTCGTGCAGCAGCCCCATGAACGGGATCGAACCGCCCAGCCCCATGGTGCGCCAGTCGTTGCCGAACACCTCGGTGCCCGCCGCGTCCAGGGCCTCGTTCAACCACTCGGCGGGTTCGGGAGCGTTGAAGCCCTGCCCCGCCTCGGCGTGGCCGAACTCGACGCTCGCGCCGTAGGGGACGTCGGTCTCCAGCGCGGTCCGCACCGCGTCCAACGCCCGCTGCGGATCGGCGGTGGGCGGCAGCCGGAAGCTGAGATCCAGCGTGGTGTGGGGGCGCAGCACGTTGCCCGCTTCCGAGGGGTGCGGCAACCCGTCGGCACCGATCACCGAGAGGGTGGGCCGCCACCAGTTGTTCAACGCCAGCTCGGCCTCGTCGTCGCTGATCATCCGCATGCCCTCGGGCAGCTCGATGGACTCGCGCACCAGCCCCGGCGCGGCCTCGACGCCCGCCCGGGCCTCGGCCACCCGGTTCTCCGGGATGCGCACGTTCAGCTCCGGGAGCCGGATCTCGCCGGTGGCGGAGTCCTCCAACCGGTCCAGCAGCTGCCGGGCGACCCGGAACGAGTCGGGCACCAGCCCGCTGGCCGCACCGGAGTGCTGCCCCGCGTCCAGCACCCGAACCGTGACGTTGAGCTGCACCATCCCCCGCAGCGAGGTGGTCAGCCAGAGTCGGTCGTAGTCCCCGCCGCCGGAGTCCAGACAGACCACCAGGCCGACGCGGCCCAGCCGCTCGCCGAGGTGCTCCAGGTAGGCGGGCAGATCGGGGCTGCCGGACTCCTCGCCCGTCTCCAGCAGCAGCACGCAGCGCGGATGCGCACCGCCGTGCGAACGCAGCGCCTCGATGGCGGTGATCGCGGCGTAGCCGGAGTAGCCGTCGTCCACGGCACCCCGGCCGTACAACCTGCCGTCGCGCACCACCGGCGTCCATGGCCCCAGCCCCTCGGACCACCCCCCGACCGGCGGCTGCTTGTCCAGGTGGCCGTAGAGCAGCGCCGTCTCCTCGGAGGCTCCTTCGGTCGCGGGCACGTCCACCAGCAGCAGCGGGCTCCGTCCGGGAAGCCGGACCACCTCGATCCCGGCACCCGTGATCCCGCGGGCGTCGATCCAGCCGCGCACGTGCTCGACCACCGCGTCCAGGTGGCCGTTGGCCTCCCAGTCGGCGTCGAAGGCCGGGGAGACGGCCGGTATGCCGACCAGCTCGGAGAGGCTGGGAAGTACCGAGGACTCCCATTGCCGCTGTACGAAGGTGTTCACTGCTGTGCGGTCCACACCCGCGATCGTATTCCCACTCCTCGGGAAAGCTCACCCGGCCTGGTGAAGCCCGAGGTTTTGAGGCTCAGCCGCCTCCGCCGCCGTCACCACCACCGCCACCGTCGCCACCCCCACCGCCGACCGCGCCTGCGATAACGGCACCGGTCGCGGCCACGGCGGCCGAAACCGCCCCTTCGAGGTCCTGGCCCTTGGCGATGTGCTTGAGCCTGCGACTCTGCGACCGGTCGAAGCCGAGCAGCCTGCGATACAACCCGGAGGGATAAACGATCGCGACCAACAGGGCCAGCCGATCGTCCGGTGAACGCTCGCCACGAGCGAGTTGCCCCAGCTCGCCGATCAACTCTTGCTGGAGGGGTCCGTTCGGCCGGTAGCGGTCGCGCGGGATGAAGCCGAGCAGCTTCTCCGGTTCGTGCTCCAGATAACCCCGCTGCCGCAGCGCCCACCGCTGTTCCTGGAAAGCACTGCGTCGCTCGGCCAGCCAGGTCTGAAACGGGATCGGTTTGCCCTTGCCCGCGATTCGGCCCACCAGCGCCGAGAGCGGGTGTTCCAACGGTTCGAAACCCACCGGGGTCGAGTCGAGCAGACCGATCTTGACTCCACCGAAGGCGGTGCGGGTCAGTTCCGCGCGGCCGTACATCACGAGCTCGGCGAGCTCGGCGGCCGGCGTGAGGACTTGGTGATTGACCCCGTGTTGCCTGCCGTCCGGCCCGTGCAGCAGCAACACGATCTGGTCCGGCAACGACAACGACAGATGTGCTTCCACGGCGGCGATGCTAGATCACGCGAACCGCGCAGGGGACCGTTTCGCACGAATTCGGGCCCTCGATACCCCGTCCGGAGCCGCCCGACCGGGGCAGCCCGGCCCGAGATCCCTTCCCGAGTGGGGCCGTTCGAGAACCGTGAACGCATCCGGAAACCGGGAAACACCCCGCGCCCCAAGAGTGACCGGCCCTGCACCGAACGTACTCACCATCGATTCAGCACGATCCACGACGACGCTGACCAGTACCGGAATCGGCCGCGAAAAAATCGGTTATACAACTGTCACAACGCCATCCATCGGAGATCCACCCCTCTGATGACCTGCGAATTCGCTTGATCCAACCGCGAGCTACGGTGCGCCGGACAAGGTTTGCAGGCGGCATCGATCTCTGTGGCAGGGCTCACGGAAGTGGCCGTTGTCATGCCAGGATGGCGAGGAGCGATCCAACGACCCCGATCGGATGACCCGAGACCCACCTGGTCGACGGCGCCGTCAGGGGTAACCGGTCCCAGCCGCCACAAGCGGACGGGCCGGGGTGAGACGAGGAGATCCACATGTCCCCCGAACACTGGACGCGACCGAGCCGACCCGACGATCGCGATCGACTCGCGGACACCGCGGTGCCTGCCGCAACCTCAGCAACACCAACGAGGGAGCAGGTGATCGCCGGTTTGCGTGCGACCAGCGAAGGCGGAGCTGATCTGGTTCAGCTCCTGACGCCGGAGGGTCAGCGGGTATCGCACCCGGACTTCGACATCGACATCACCGACGAGCAACTACGCGGCATGTACCGCGACATGGTGCTGGTGCGGCGTGCCGACCGCGAGGGCAACGCGCTCCAACGCCAGGGCCAGCTCGGAATCTGGGTTCCGCTGCTGGGCCAGGAAGCCGCGCAGATAGGCGCGGGCCGTGCGCTGCGACCGCAGGACATGGCCTTCCCGAGCTACCGCGAGCACGGGGTCGCCTGGTGCCGGGGCATCGACCCCACCGAGCTGCTGGGCATCTTCCGCGGCACGGACCACGGCAGCTGGGACCCGAACGAAACCGGCATGAGCCTGTACACCATCGTCATCGGCAACCAGTGCGTGAACGCCACCGGCTACGCGATGGGGCAGAAGTTCGAGGGCAAGGTCGGCAACTCGGGGGAGGACCCCGCCTCGAACGAGGCCACCATGGTCTTCTTCGGCGACGGCGCCACCAGCCAGGGTGACGTGCACGAGGGCATGGTCTGGGCCTCGGTCTACGACGCGCCGGTGGTCTTCTTCTGCCAGAACAACCAGTGGGCGATCTCCGAGCCGACCGAACGGCAGAGCCGGGTACCGCTCTACGAACGCGCCAAGGGATACGGCTTCCCCGGCATCCGGGTCGACGGCAACGACGTGCTCGCCAGCCTCGCCGTGTCCCAGTGGGCCATGAACGAGGCCAGGCAGGGCAACGGGCCGCTGCTCATCGAGGCGTTCACCTACCGCATGGACGCGCACACCACCTCCGACGACGCCACGCGCTACCGGCTGGACGACGAGCTGGAGGCGTGGAAGCTCAAGGACCCGATCGAACGGTTGCGGGCGCACCTGCTCCGGGAGGAGATCGCCGACCAGGAGTTCTTCGACAGGGTGGATTCCGAGGCCGACGAGCTGGCGGCCAGGTTCCGCGAGTTCTGCGTGAACATGCCGGAACCGCCGCCGGAACGGATGTTCTCCGCCGTCTACGCGGAGGAGAGCCCCGTGGTGGCGGCACAGCGGGAGGACTACCTGAACTACCTCGCAGGCTTCGCCGACTCCGGCCACGACACCGAGGGGAGTGTTCGCTGATGGCCGCGCCCACGATGGAATCGACCGGTTCGAGCACGACACCGACCCAGACGATCACGATCGCCAAGGGTCTGAACAACGCGCTGCGCAACGCCATGGAGCGCGACCCGAAGGTCCTGGTCATGGGCGAGGACGTCGGCAAGCTCGGCGGTGTTTTCCGCGTCACCGACGGACTGCAGAAGGACTTCGGCGAACACCGGGTGCTCGACACGCCGCTGGCCGAGTCCGGAATCATCGGCACGGCCATCGGCCTGGCGATGCGCGGGTTCCGCCCGGTCTGCGAGATCCAGTTCGACGGGTTCATCTTCCCCGGCTTCGACCAGATCGTCTCGCAGCTGTCCAAGATGCACTACCGCAGCCAGGGCAAGGTGAAGGTCCCGCTGGTCATCCGGGTTCCCTTCGGCGGCGGTATCGGGGCGGTGGAGCACCACTCCGAGTCCCCTGAGTCACTGTTCGCCCACGTGGCGGGCCTGAAGGTGGTCTCCTGCTCCAACCCGGTGGACGCCTACTGGATGCTGCAGCAGGCCATCGACTCCGACGACCCGGTGCTGTTCTTCGAGCCGAAGCGGCGGTACTGGGAGAAGGCCGAGCTCGACCCCACGGCCGAGCACCTGCCGATGATCAGCTCCGCCGTGCTGCGCACCGGATCCGACGTCACCGTCGCCACCTACGGGCCGATGGTCAAGACCTGCATGGACGCCGCGACCGCGGCCGAGGAGGACGGCAACGCCGTCGAGGTCGTGGACCTGCGTTCGCTCTCACCGCTGGACCTGGGCCCGGTGGCCGAGTCGGTCCGGCGCACCGGACGGCTGGTCGTGGTCAGCGAGTCGCCGCCGGAGTCCTCGGTCACCTCCGAGGTGGCCACCCGGATACAGCAGGAGTGCTTCTACTCGCTGGAGGCCCCCGTGCTGCGGGTGAACGGATTCGACACGCCGTACCCACCGAGCAAGCTGGAGGAGGGCTACCTGCCCGACCTCGACCGGGTACTCGATGCCGTCGACCGTTCACTGGCCTACTGAGGGGGCAGGCATGGCACAACTCAAGAACTTCCCGCTTCCGGACGTCGGTGAAGGGCTGACCGAGGCGGAGATCCTGAACTGGCGGATCGGGCCCGGTGACGCGGTCGAGCTGAACCAGATCATCGTGGAGATCGAGACCGCGAAGGCATCGGTCGAGCTGCCGTGCCCCTACGCGGGGACGATCAGCGAGCTGCTCGCCGAACCCGGCCAGACCGTGGAGGTCGGAACCCCGATCCTGACGATCGAACCGGCCGGGGCGGAGAGCGACGAGCCCGCACCGGACAAGCCCGCCGAGCAGGGCGAGCGGTCCGAGCAGGGCGGCAAGATCGGTGAGGAAGGGGCCGACGGCCGGATCGCCACCCTGGTGGGGTACGGCCCGCGCTCGACCAGCGCGAAACGTCGCCCCCGTAAGAAGGACGCCACCGCCGGGCAGCGCGGTTCCGGCAGCGGTGGGGTCAACGGCTCGACCGGACAACGGCCCGCCACCAACGGCACTCCGGTGACGAGCGGCGCGGGCACCGACAGCGCAAGCACCAACGGCACCGCGGTGAACGGCTCCGCCCCCGCCACGAGCACGCCGTCCGCTTCCCGGCAGGCCGAGCCGGCCGCGGTCGGCGGCACGGGCGAAGCGGCGGGCGGCGGAGTGCCACTCGCGAAGCCGCCGGTGCGCAAACTGGCCAAGGACCTCGGCGTGGAGCTGCGCTCGCTGCACGGTTCCGGCTCGGGTGGCGTGATCACCCGGCAGGACGTGGAACGCGCTGCGGCGGGCGGCGTCACGGCCGCGACCTCCGAGGGCTCCGCTGCCGGCACCCGGTCGGCCCGGGACAGTGCCGAGCGGGAGCACCGGGTTCCGATCAAGGGGGTCCGGAAGGCGACGGCGCAGGCCATGGTGGACAGCGCGTTCACCGCCCCGCACGTGACCGAGTTCCTGACGATCGACGTCACTCCGATGATGGAGTTCCGGGAGCGGCTCAAGAAGCACCCCGATTTCCGGGACGTCAAGGTCACACCGCTGGCGATCGCGTCCAAGGCGATGTGCCTGGCCGCGAAGCGGACACCGGACGTCAACGCCGCCTGGGACGGCGAGGCGGGTGAGATCGTCTACAAGGACTACGTGCACCTGGGTGTGGCCGCGGCCACCGAACGCGGGCTGGTCGTGCCCAAGGTCCGCGACGCGGACGGGATGTCGCTGCGGGAACTGGCCGTGGCGCTGGAGGAGCTGACCAGCACCGCACGTGAGGGCAGGACCTCGCCGGAGGCGATGACCAACGGCACGATCACGATCACGAACGTGGGCGTGTTCGGGGTGGACACCGGGACGCCGATCCTCAACCCGGGCGAGTCGGCGATCCTGGCGTTCGGCGCCATCCGCGAGATGCCCTGGGTGGTCGACGGTCAGGTGGTGCCGCGCCAGGTCTGCCAGCTGGCGCTGAGCTTCGACCACCGGGTGGTGGACGGCCAGCAGGGCTCGCGGTTCCTCGCCGACGTCGGGGCACTGCTGTCCGATCCCGGGATGGCCCTGACGTTCCAGTAGAACCCGGGCAGCTCGGTTTCCGTAGCCAGCTCCGTGGCGGGACTCACGTGCCGGGTCGGCTACCGGCACGTGAGTCGGCACCCCACCGGGGCGGCGATTTCGCGCGAAATCGCCGCCCCAGCACGGTGATGTGCCCCAGCTCCGTCAATTTCCCACGAAATCGCCGGGTGGTGGGACGGAACGGTGGCGAACTCCCACCACTCCCGCAGGCCGCACTCCGACCACCCTCGCACTCGGCACCGCTGCGGGTTCTCCGGTGCGGCTCTCGCGAGGACGGCCCCGACGTTGTGTAGGTCGCTACCCGATGTCGGGGCACCCGCAGCGAGAGCCGCACGAGAGGTTCCGCCAAGACACCAGCTACGCGAATCGGCCCCCTCCTGCTCCTGTCAGGAGCGGTGGTGCTCGGTGATCCCGGCTCCGGGCCGCCAGGTGCGGATCAGCAGCCGATCCTCGGCCACGCTGGTCCGCGTGATCTCGTGCAACTCCCAGCGGAACATGTGGAAAGTGCCGGGCTCGTGCTGGATCTCGCCGGCGTAAGCGCGCAGCTCCTCGCCCTCGGGAACCTCGACGGCACGCCCGGATACCTTCACGTCCCCCTCGGTCATCTCGCCGGGGTGAGCGTGCAGCGCGGCACGCGGGTCACGCCGCAGGTCGAGTGCCTTCAGCGCACGTGGCATCGACCCCATGGTCAGGTTCCCGGAGTGGAACTGGACCTCGGTGCCGCTGACCCGGGGTGATCCGTCGCCGCGGAGTGTCGCCAGGACGTGGTGCAGGTGCGCCTCGAAGCACTGCCGGACGGCCGCCGCGAACTCTGGTACTTCGGTTTCGAACTGTTTCCAATCGGTCACGCGGCCAACATCGCACGAACCCCCGACAACACGGTGTCGCCGCCGGATTCGGCGGTTCGGCGGCACCCCGGCTCGTGGCGCGAGGTTCCCGACGTCGGAGCCGCCTCACTCCTCCTTGCGCCTGCGGCCACCGCGCTGTGCCGCGGCCCCGGCCCCGGCGACGGCCTGGGCAGCCGCGCTGGTGTGCTGCCCCTCGGCGGAGGTGTGCTGCCCGGAACCGTGCGCCCCCGAGTCGGCACCGTCACCGGCCTCGGCCGCCGTGGCCGACTGGCCGGAAGCTCCCTCGGACCGCTGGCCACGGGACTGCGAAGCCCCGTTCGACGTGGCCGAGGCGGACTTCTGCTGGGCGGCCCGCTGCGCATCGGATTGGCGGGAGCCACCGGAGCCGCTCTCGGGCTGCTCGGCCTGTCCGGTCGCGTTCTGCTGCTCGGAGCCCTGGTCTCCGCTCGCCGCGGCGGCCTGTGCCTGCTCGGTGGCCGGCTCGGCTTCCGGTGGCTGGGTGGCCGATGGGCCTTCCGGAAAGTCGAACTCGTGCGACTCGAAGTCGTGCACGTCGATCTCCGGCAGCTCGAGCTCGCTGTGGAGCTCCCCGAAGATCGGAGTTCCAGGGTCGGATGTCGCCTTGCTCACCGCTTCGCCCTCCCAATCACTCTCGAAGCGAGCCGGGATACTGCCGGTCTCTCGGCGTACGACCGAGATCCCGACGTGGTGTACCCGAGCGTCGGCACCACGAATCCCCGGCGGCGATTCGTGGCACGCGGCCGGCCCGAGGGCCGCCCGCGCCGATAAAACACAGGGGTGAACGGTCCTCGCAGGCGAAGCCGAGCAATCTCACCTCTTCAGGTGAGGTGTGTGCCGACTTCACCCGACCGCAACCCACCAGCATTCCAGAGAAACAAAGCGGAAACGGGCGACAATTCCGAACCGTGGCAAAGGCCACGCACGGCTTGCGAGCTTGCTCACAGGGTCACCCCGTCACTCCACGGCACGGGCGCCCCCGCCGTGGAGTGACGCAGGATACGTAACAGGGAATCGCCCGGATGCCGGGACGGTCCCGGTGCTGATCAGTACCGGGGTTCCTGCCAGGTGAGGTTGGTCGGACGTTGGCCGGTGGTGAGGAACTCGCGGGCGGCCTGGTGTGCGTCGGCGACGGGGACGGCCGAGTCCAGCGGGGCGTGGGTCCAGGTACCGCCGTAGTCGAATCCGGCGTCGTCGGGAGTGGGCAAGGTGCCCTTGCTGGCGACGGCGCGGGCTGGTTTTTCGAGGTAGCTCACCGAGCTGTACCCGTCCTGGCCGAGACCGATGTGCAGGGCGCATCGTTTGTCGGGGGGGGGGACGAGTTCGACGTAGGTGGGCACGTCTTCGGCTACGGCATCGACGGTGACTCGTTCCAGCAGGGCATCGAGTTCGTCAACGGTGGAGACCTCGGCCAAAGGTTCGTCCGGGTGGTACATCGCTGTGAAGGTGCTCACGGGTCCATCCCTTCTGCTGTGCCGGTATAGACCTGGTAACCGGTGGGCCAGTACACCGTCAACCGAGTGCCGGCGGGCAACTGCCCAGGCAGAGTGGCGTCGCAGCCGAACTCGCCGGGGCAGGGTCGGTTGTTGACGTAGAGGGTGGCTTCGGTGCTCCCGGTATCACGGTAGAGAGCGCGCAGGACGGCTGCGGCGTGTCCTTCGGCATGGTCGTTGCCGCTGGCCAGGGTTTGCCAATCGCCATTGAGTCCGGCCCACCCGCACCAGCTCCCTGCCGTCCGCTTTCCACCTGTTCGATGGTTTCACCTGTGGTGGTGGTCAGAATGCCGGTAGTTGGACTGCGTCGGGTGGGACGTTCCGGCAAGGAATCGGCGTGTCGGCGGTAATACGGGGCCGGTATCGGACGGGCTTCGATCGTGGGTACGGCGCTGGGTGGCGGGTTCCTGGTCTCGGGGGAAGGGGATGCCCGCTGGGTCGGCCAGATAAGCGACGAGGTGTTCGGCGGCACGGGTGAGGCACTCAGCGGCGGCTTCGGCTTCCCGGCCGGCCTCGGCCAGCCCGGTATAGGCGTGGGTGAGGCTGTGGTCCTGACTGGTACGACTCAGTGTGGCGACCCGTTCGGCCACCTCGGCCAGCACTCGGCGGGCGCGGTGCAGGTGCTCTGCCGGTAGAGCCGCATGGGCAGCGGCCATGCGGGCGGCGAGATCTTGCAACAACGACATGCCGGATCACAACCGGTCGGCGTAGTCGCGGAGATCTCCGGCCGCCCGGGCGCTCAACCGGAGACAGGCGCGGGCGTGCTCGCCAGCCTGGTTGATCCGGGCGAGGATGGTGTGGGCGTCGGTGTTGCCGCTGCCGCGCAGAGCATCGACCAGGTCAGCGGCGATGATGTCGAGCTGTTCGACGGTGACGGCCATCTGATCGGGGTAGGCGTCGTCAGCGGCTCCGGCCAGCCGGACACGAAGTCCCTCCAGGGCACTCACGGTCACTCCTTGTCGCAACAGTGATCACTTACTGTGCGAAAAGGATGGCGTTCACCCCCGACAAATTCTTCGACAACCTTCGATCCGCCCTACGCCCACGACAACGGAGAAGGAGTCCCGAGCTCGCGATCAACCGGCATCGCGACCAGGGGCCCGACTGGCGTCACGGTGCATCCGCGACGACCCGATCGCCAGGGATCTCGTGCCTCGCTCGTACCGACGCGCGTCAACACCCGTCCCGGGCAGGGCTCGGGACGGGCACGCGGACCTCTTCCGGCGCGGTGACGGCACGCCGACACGTCACCTGCGGCGTCAGGGAATGTGCCGCCCGGATACCGCCCTGGCCACCACCAACTGCTGGATCTGCTCGGTGCCCTCGAAGATGTCGTAGTTGTACGGCACCGGCGCTGTGAGCCGCACTCGAAACTTCTGGAATGGCTGTGCGCAGCGTTTTTCTGTTTGCTCGCGTTGGCTGGCGACGGCCGTTGCCGACCCCTCCGCGAAGCGGACACGAAGCAGTGCCCCGAAGTCTCGTTGTCTGATCGTGTGCTCGGTAGTGTGGTTGGTGCCTCTTCGCCGAGGTTGCCCCCGCGGGACGCCGTGGGGGCGGTGAAGAGGAGTGGCGAAGAGGTGCATCGTGGAGACGTTTGGGCAAGCGTTGCGCCGGTTGCGTGCGTTGGCGGGGTTGTCGCAGCCGCAGCTGGCCAGACAGGCACATATCAGCCAGTCCTCGCTGTCGCGGTACGAATCCGACCGTCAGACGGTTGACGTGTCGATGGCGCGCCGGTTGGACGAGCTGCTCGGTTCGGACGAGGAATTGACCACGTTGGCGGCTCCGGCCAGCGGATTGCTCACGCCGGACGATCAGCAGCGGCTCGCTCGGGGGCTGGAGCAGCCCTACCGGATCGACGCGGCGACCGTAACCGCTCTCGCGGACATGTTGGCTGCCCAGCGCGGGTTGGACGACACGCTCGGACCGGAACCGTTGATCCCGGCTGTCATGGCACAGGTGGATACGGTGCTCGGATTGATGCGCCAGGCAAGCGGTAGACACCAGCATTCCCTGGCCGAGGTGGGGGCGGAGTACGTGCAGTTCGCCGGATGGTTGCACGCTGAGACGCGTCGGGACCGCGACGCCGTGCGGCTGCTCAGCGAGGCCGAACAGGTTGCCGACGAGATCGGAAACGGCATCCTGGCTGCCCAGGCGGCGAACTTCAAGGGATATCTGGCCCGGCAACAGGGGAATTCGCGGGGAGTCGTGCGGTGGTTCCTGGCCGAGCACCACACCCCCGGTGCCCACATCGCCCAGCGGGTCGGAGCCGCTGCCCAGGCGGCGCAGGGCTATGCCGAACTCGGACAACCCGACAACGCTCTTCGCCTGCTGGACACGGCCGGAGAGCTGATCGACGCAGCTGCCCGTGAAGAACCTCCTCGCACGGCCTACTGGCTCACCCCGACTTTTCACCGACTCAACATCGGCCTGGCTCATCTGGCCTTGGCGGACCACACCACCGCATCCGATCACCTCAGCGCCGGTTTGAACGGGCTTCCCCCTGATCAGCGCACCGGGGAATGGACGGTGGAATACCGGGAAGCTCTCGACCGGGCCGAGCAACACCGATAACACCTCTTGCGCTATGCACATACGGAAACGCATAGCGCAACCCCTGCACTTCGCATCGCCAACCGACCGATGCTGCGGGCATGACCACGAGATCAACAAAGCCCGTGTTGGTGCGGTGTAACACTGTCGAGCACGACGGCACCGAATCACTACAGCTGTCGGTCGAGGGTGGTCGGCTGACGATCATCACTCCCACTGTCTACAACCGCACTCGGTGGAGTGCCGAGCAGGCGCGCACCCTGCGGGACACGGTGACCAGGTTGCTGTGCCAATTGCCGGGCGGGGGTGGTGCCCGGTGAGTCGGCCGCATACGCAGCTGGCCGTATTGCTGCGCCGCTGTCAGTGGATGGTGGACGAGGCCGCCTACAAGCTCGGCGGTAAGCGGCTTCCGGCCACCGATCGGCAGGATCTGGCCGAGGCGCTGGACGAACTCTCGGCCGCGCTGCGCGAGTACCGCGACGCTCCCACCGACACGGACGTGGACGCAGGGGAGCCGCCCACGATCGTGGACCCGGAGTCGTGACCGTGCGAAGGGGCCGGCCCTACCTCGGCCGACACGGGTTCCGTCCCTGCCGGCTGCCGGGACACGTGCCCGCACTGTCCGGTGACCTCGCGGTACCGGGGCCGCAGCCGACGCCCCTGGCGAACGGTGACCGGCACGCCACCGACAGCGGGCCGGTCCTGCCCGGCTGGTCCCGCGACCCGACCACCCTCGCCCGCGTGCTGGACGGGCTGCGACGACTCCAGCCCGCCGAGTAGGCCACAGCCACGGTGGAACGGCCCGCCGAGAGGAAAAACCACCACCCCCTATCAAGCGGGCCGCACTCATGTCGCCGGGGTGGTGGGCACGCGATGGCCCCGGCGTTCGTGCGTCTCGCACCGCACTAGGGAATGTGCCGCCCCGAGACCGCCCTGGCCACCACCAGCTGCTGGATCTGCTCGGTGCCCTCGAAGATGTCGTAGATCTTGGCGTCGCGGTGCATCCGCTCCACCGGGTACTCGCGGGTGTAGCCGCTGCCGCCGAGGATCTGGATGGCCCGCTCGGTGGCCCAGGTCGCGACCCGACCGGCCTTGAGCTTGGACATCGATCCCTCACCGGAGGTGAAGGGGATCTCGTTGCGGCCCATCCAGGCGGCACGCCAGACCAGCATTCGGGCCGCGTCGATCTCGGTACGCATGTCGGCGAGGGTGAACGCGATCCCCTGGTTGTCGATGATCGGGCGCCCGAAGGTCTCCCGCTGGGTCGCGTACTCCAGGGCGTGCTCGTAGGCGGCCCGGGCGATGCCGATGGCCTGCGATCCGACGGTGGGGCGCGAGAGCTCGAAGGTACGCATCGCCTGCGAGCTGGACTTGCCGCCCTCCCTGGCCCGCGCCAGCCGCTCGTCGAGCTTCTCCTTGCCACCCAGCAGGCAGCGACCCGGCACCCGCACGTCGTCCAGGAACACGTCGGCGGTGTGCGAGGCGCGCAGCCCGTGCTTGCGGATCTTGCTCGGCGCGGACAGGCCGGGCGTACCGGGCGGGACCACGAAGGCCGCCTGACCGCGCGGCCCGAGTTCGGGGTCCACCACGGCCTGCACCACGTGCACGTTGGCGATCCCGCCGTTGGTCGCCCACGCCTTCTGCCCGTTGAGCACCCACTCGTCGGTGGCCTCGTCGTAGACGGCGCGGGTGCGCATCGCGGCGACGTCCGAACCCGCCTCGGGTTCGGAGGAGCAGAACGCGGCCACCTGGGGCTCGTCCACATCGCCGTAGCACTGCGGAACCCACTCGGCGAGCTGGTCCGGCGTGCCGGAGGAGAAGATTCCCGCCACCGCGAGCGTCGTACCGAAGATCGCCATCCCGATACCGCCGTCGCCCCAGAACAGTTCCTCGTTGGCTATCGGCAGCGAGAGGCCGGTCTCGTCCGCCCAGAACGTCGCCAGCGTCTCGAAGCCGTAGAGGCCGACCTTGGCGGCCTCGGAGATGATCGGCCAGGGAGTTTCCTCCCGCTCGTCCCACTCCGCCGCGGCGGGGCGGATCTCCTTCTGGGCGAAGCCGTGTAACCAGTCGCGCAGTTCCTGGTGCTCTTCGGTGAGTTCCAGCGAGAAGCTCATGAGTTTTCCTCGGATGTCGTTGCTGGTGGTTCGTGGACGAGTCGGAAGGTGGACCCGGTTCCGACACGGCGGAGCCCGGGTTTCCTCCGGCGGACGCGTGTGGCGGCGGGACGGCCACGAGCGGATCTTCGGGACATTCGGGGCGTCGGAAATATCGGGGTCGCCGAGGGCGTCGGGCTCGGACTCGCTCGTCAGGCCTTCGGGATCTGGAAGAGCTTGGTCAGACCGGCGGCGAAACCGACGTCACCGGCCACCTTGAGCTTGCCCGTCATGAACAGCATGGGCGCCGAGGCGTTGCTCGAGGCGAGCTTGAGCAGCTCCACCGGGCCGAGCATCACGGTGGCCCTGGGCTCGTGCTCCGGGATTTTGCTCACGGTGCAGGTACCGCCGGACAGCACGCACTCGTAGCGCAGCACTCCGGTCTCGTCGGCATCCGAATCGGGCGAGCCCTGTGAGGTGGAACCGTCGAGGTTGATGCGCCAACGCACCACGGCCTCGGTGCTCTTGGCCTTGTCGGAGCGGTAGTGCTCGCCCATGCGGCGGAACAGTTCGTCGAGGATCCGCTCGGCCAGTTCCGGGCGGTCCATGACGTCCCGCAGCTGTTCGTCGGAGGCGCGGGAGATCAGCCTCGCGAACTGCTGCGGCTCCAGCGAGCTGAGATCGACTTCGGTGTCGGCCGCGGCCAGCTCGGAGGCGGCCGCCAGCAGGCTGACGAACTCCTCCCTGCTGACCTGCTTCGGATCGGTGGCCGCCAGCGCGGCGATGGGGTCGGATTCCGACATGTTGCCCTCCATTACCTACTCACGAGTAAGACTACTCCCGGGTAGATAGACCGGCAATACAACCCCCTGATCGATACTGTTCTACCGTGCCAAGAGTGCAGGACGCGAGACACGACCGGACGGACCAGTCCGGCACCCCCGCAAAGCCCCGCTCCAGACGCCTGCCCCGGCAGGTGCGCGAGCGCCAGATCCTCGACGCCGCCGTGACGGTGTTCGCCAAGTACGGCTACCACGAGGCGGCGATGGACGAGATCTCCGACGTGGCCGGGATCTCGAAACCCATGATCTACGCCTACCTGGGTGCCAAGGACGAACTCTTCGTGGCCTGCATCAGGCGGGAGGCGAACCGACTGATCGAATCGATCAGTCAGGCGGTGGACGCGGATCTGAAACCGGACGAACAGCTCTGGCGCGGATTGCACGCGTTCTTCGAGTACGTCAACGAGAACCGCGCCAGCTGGACCGTCCTGCACCGTCAGGCGAGTGTGCAGGGGCAGCCCTTCACCTCCGAGCTCTCCGAATGGCGCGACCGCGCGCTGAACCTGGTGGCGGAACTGCTGGCCCGCGCGGGAGGCAGCAGCGAACAACCGGTGCAACTCGAACAGATGCAGCCGTTCGCCGCCGCCCTGGTGGGAGCGGGTGAATCGATGCTCGACTGGTGGATAGACCACCCGGAGTACACCGCCGACGCGCTCTCGATGCGCCTGATGAACCTGGTGTGGATGGGTTTCGGCGACATGGTCCAGGGACGCCGCTGGAAACCCTCCTGACAGCGTCGCGGACGCGCGGCGCACCGACACAGCAAGCACGCGACGACTCGAGCATCGCGAGATCGACAACCGACACGAACCCACGGAGGCAATCTTGCGCTTGACCCACTACGGGCACGCCTGCGTCCTCGTCGAGACCTCGGCGGCGAGGCTGTTGATCGACCCGGGCACGTTCTCCCACGACTTCGAGGCGCTGCGTGACCTGGACGCGGTGCTGCTCACCCATCAGCATCCCGATCATCTGGATCTGGAACGGTTGCCGGACGTGCTGCGCAACAACCCGAACGCGCGGCTGGTGGCCGACACCGAGTCCGCGGCCAAGCTCTCCGAGAAGGGAATCGAGGCCGAGACGGCCCGCCCCGGTGACGCGTTCGAGCTCGCCGGGGTGGCGATCAACGTCGTCGGCGGCCAGCACGCGGTGATCCACCCGGACATCCCGCGCATCGCCAACATCGGCTACCTGGTGGAGCACGGCGCCTTCTACCACCCCGGCGACTCCTTCCACGTCCCGGCGCAGCGGGTCGACGTGCTCGGGCTGCCCACCGGCGCGCCCTGGCTGAAGCTCTCGGAGGCGGTGGACTTCCTGCGGGCGATGAACCCCCGCGTGGCGGTGCCGATCCACGAGGCGGTGCTGTCCATGCCGCAGATGCACTACGGCATGTTCGAACGGCTCGGGCCGGAGGGAACCACCGTGACGGTGCTCAACCGGGGTGAACCGACCGGCGTTTGAACGCACCGCACCCCGGTCCCGCTGATCAACTGGTCAGCGGGTCCGGGTTCGGAGTGCCGCGCCCGGTCGGGGCCGAATGCGGCGGTGCGGGCGGCGGTGCGACCAACTCGGGGTAGGTCGCCGGAACGGCGTCGTGCAGCAGAGCCAGGTCGATGGCGTCGTGAACCGCCGCGCGACGGGTGGGATGCCCCAGGTCCTCGGCGGAGATCGCGAGCCTGGCCAGTCCCGGCCAGTCCCGGACCTCCCGTTCGGTCGTCGAACGCAACCCCCTGCAGCGAGCCGACTCGCTACGGAAGCCCGCCAGGGTCCTTACCCTGCTGCGGCGTACCCGCCCGGTGCGCAGGTCCCGCAGCACCTCCGGCTCGACGCACGCACCGAAGCCCGCCGCACGCAGCGCCGCCAGGGTGCCCGTCGATGCCCGGCCACCCAGCGGGGCGAACGTCTCGGAGCCGAGCCCGGCCGCGTCGAGAACCGCGTTCACCGCGGTCAGCCGCAGCCCGGCCTCGTGTCGGGGGCGACGACGGTCGTCGTGGAGTCCGCGAATCCGGTTCGAACGGGGTGGTTCGAGACCGTGCAGCACCAGGGCGTCGCCCGACGCGACGCGCTCCCGCACCCAGTCGGTCACGGCCGAGTCGGTCAGCAGCGAGGCGGGGACCAACACCGACAACCCGACACGCAGCCGGTCCAGCCGCGCGGCGAAGCGGGCACAGCGTGCGAGATCCGGCTCGCCGCCGATGCCGTACAACGAGACCACGAGTCGCGCACTCACGGTGCTTCATGGCGCCAGACCGGGCTGTCGTGCCGGTGACCGGCGGATGAAGCCGACATGACCTCCCGGAAAAACCCGCCCAGCGGGATTCACCACACCCGGACGGTGTCCGGTGCTGTCGCTGCCGTTCGGAGCGGTCCGGCCGCACCGGCGCGGCGTCGATTTCTCGCGAAATCGCCGCGCCGCTGGGGCGGATCCCGGTGTGGGGCGGATCCTCGTGCTGCGGCCGTAGATTTCTCGCGAAATCGCCGCGCCGCTTCGACGCGGTGCCGAACCCCCACCACCCTCGCAGGCCGCACTCCGACCACCCTCACGATCGGCACCGCCGCGGGTTCTCACGGGGCGTCTCGCGAGGACAGCCTCGACGTTGTGGTAACTACCCGATGTCGGGTCTCCCGGAGCGAGAGCCGTGCGAGAGGTTCCGCCAACCGCACCGCCACGCAGCCCGAGCTGCCGGGACCTTACGAAGGCCAGTCGGTGAGATCGCGTCCGGTGATCCGCTCGTACGCCTCAACGTAGCGCGCCCTGGTCGCCGCGACCACCTCGTCGGGCAGCGGGGGCGGCGGCACGTCGGAGGCGCGGTCCCAACCGGATTCCGGCGAGGTCAGCCAATCCCGCACGTACTGCTTGTCGAAGGAGGGCTGTGACCTGCCCGGCGCGTACTCGTCGGCGGGCCAGTACCGCGAGGAGTCCGGGGTCAGCACCTCGTCGCCGAGCACCAGCGTGCCGTCGGCGGCGAGGCCGAACTCGAACTTGGTGTCGGCCAGGATCACCCCGCGCGTCCGTGCGTGCTCGGCCGCGCGCTCGTAGATCCGCAGCGTGGTGTCCCGCAGCTGCTCGGCACGCTCGCGGCCGACCTTGTCCACCACCGCGTCCAGGCTCACGTTCTCGTCGTGCTCGCCCAGCTCAGCCTTGGTGGCCGGTGTGAAGATCGGTTCCGGCAGTCGCGAGGCCTCGGTGAGGCCGTCGGGCAGCGGCACCCCGCAGACCCTGCCGGTCTCGCGGTACTCGACGAGTCCGGAACCGCTCAGGTAGCCGCGCGCGACGCACTCGACGGGCAGCATCTCCAGCTTGCGCACCAGCAGCGCCCTGCCGCGCACCTCGTCCGGGATGCGCGGGTCGTCGGCGGCGACGAGGTGGGAGTCGATCAGATCGCCGAGCAGTTCGAACCAGAACACGCTCATGGCGGTCAGTACCCGACCCTTGTCCGGGATCGGCGTCTCCAACACGTGATCGTAGGCGGAAACACGGTCGGAGGCGACCATCAGCAGATGCTCGTCGTCGACCTCGTAGAGCTCACGGACCTTGCCCGCTGCCACCGGACGGTATTCGGAAAGCGCGACCACGGTTCGGAATTCTGCCTCACCCGAACGATCGGTGGGCCGACGGGCCACGGTTGCGGCAGAGTACGGGTGGAACCGAGTCACCGCGTCTCCCGCGACGACCGCACACCGGTGTCGCGGAAAGTGCCGACCAGGAGGCCGAGCTTGGAATCGACGACGCCCGGAAACGGCGGGGAGTTCCCCGGGGGATTCACCGAGTGGATGCGCGAGCGCAGCGAGCCGGACTTCGGCGCGGTGGTCGCACACCCCTTCACCGAGGCCCTGTTCGAGGGGAAGGTCCCCCGGGAGCGGATGCGCGGCTACCTGGTGCAGGATTATCAGTTCGTCGACCTGCTCCTCGCGCTGCTGGGAGCCGGACTCGCCAGGGCCGACCGCCACACCTCGCGACTGCGCATCGCGGGCAGCGTGGCCGTGATCACCGGCATCGAGAACGACTACTTCCGGCGCTCGTTCGACGAGCTGGAGGTTCCCCGGCACGAGCGCGAGGCGCCCGAGCTGGACGAGGTCACGGTGGCGTTCCGGGACCTGCTGGGGGACACGACGGAGCGAGGCAGCTACGCCGACGTCCTGACGGTGCTGACCGTGGCCGAGTGGTCCTACTTGGAGTGGGCCTCACCAGGGCCGGAGCGGCTGCCGGAGGACTTCGTGCAGGCCGAGTGGATCACACTGCACAACGGCGCCGAGTTCGCCGACTGGGTGAACTGGCTGCGCTCCGAACTGGACCGGGTGGCCGAAGAGCTGGACGAGCGCGAGCGGGCGCGCTGCCTGCGGCTGTTCCAGCTCGCCACCCGGTACGAACGGGACTTCTTCGACGCGCACTGGCGGTAGGCACCGCCGAGCGCTGCCTCAGCAGTGGTGCGCGGCGATTTCGCGAGAAATCGACGCGCCCGAGCCACGCCACCGGCGTGTCAATTTCGTGGGAAATCCACACCCGGCAGTCCTCGCGAGGACGGACAACTCTCAGAGGATCGGTGCGGGCGCGTAGGCCGCGGCCTCCGGGTGGCGGCCGGTGATCTCGCCGATCTCCTCGGTCACCTCACGCACCTGGTCCGCTGCCGCGCCGGTGAACTCCAGTGGGTCGGAGAGCAGCTGGCCGAGCCGCTCACGGTCCAGCGGCAGCCGCTCGTCGGCCGCCAGCCGGTCGAGCAGGTCGTTGCGTTCCAGCCCCCGCTCCCGCATGTCCAGCGCGACGGCGACGGCGTTCTCCTTGATGGCCTCGTGGGCGGTCTCCCTGCCCACCCCCTCGCGAACCGCGGCCATGAGCACCTTGGTGGTGGCCAGGAACGGCAGGTAGCGGTCCAGCTCACGTGCGATCACGGCCGGGAAGGCGCCGAACTCGTCGAGCACGGTCAGCAGCGTCTCCAGCAGTCCGTCGAACGCGAAGAACGCGTCCGGTAGCGCCACGCGCCGCACCACCGAGCAGGAAACGTCCCCCTCGTTCCACTGGTCCCCGGCCAGCTCGCCCGACATCGAGACGTAACCCCGCAGCACCACGGCGAGCCCGTTGACGCGCTCGCAGGAGCGGGTGTTCATCTTGTGCGGCATCGCGCTGGAACCGACCTGCCCCGGCTTGAAGCCCTCCGTGACCAGCTCCTGGCCCGCCATCAGCCGGATCGTCTTGGCCAGGCTGGAGGGCGCGGCCGCCAACTGGGACAGGGTGGTCAGCACCTCGAAGTCCAGCGAGCGCGGATAGACCTGACCGACGCTGCCCAGCACCTTGCCGAAGCCGAGATGCCCGGCGACCCTGCGTTCCAGCTGGGCGAGCTTCTCCTGGTCCCCGTCGAGCAGGTCCAGCGCGTCCTGGGACGTGCCGACGGGGCCCTTGATGCCGCGCAGCGGGTACCGCGCCAGCAGGTCCTCCAGCCGCCGGAAGGCCACGATCATCTCGTCGGCCGCCGTGGCGAACCGCTTGCCGAGGGTGGTGGCCTGGGCCGCCACGTTGTGCGAACGCCCCGCCATGACCAGCTCACCGTTCTCGGTGGCGAGCTGCCCGAGCCGGGCGAGTACTGCCACGGTGCGGTCACGCACGTGTTCCAGGCTGCGGCGGATCTGGAGCTGCTCGACGTTCTCGGTCAGATCGCGCGAGGTCATGCCCTTGTGGATCTGCTCGTGCCCGGCGAGCGCGTTGAACTCCTCGATGCGGGCCTTGACGTCGTGCCGGGTGACGCGCTCCCGCTCCGCGATGGAGTCGAGATCCACCTGTTCCAGCACCCGTTCGTAGTCCTCGACCACGCCGTCCGGCACCTCGACGCCGAGTTCGGCCTGCGCACGCAGCACGGCCAGCCAGAGCTTGCGCTCCAGCACGATCTTGTGCTCCGGCGACCAGAGCCGGACCAGTTCGGGCGAGGCGTAGCGGGAGGCGAGCGGGTCGGGAATGCTGGGCTTGTCCGTCACGAGTGGTGAGGATACTTCCACCAACGGATGAACGCGCCGGGCGGCCCCGACGGTCGGGCGCCGATTTCTCGCGAAATCGCCGCGACGGGGCGAACAGGTGACCGCGGTTGCGGAGACCGCCCGGAGCACGTCGTGCTCAGCCTTCGAGTCGGAACTTCGGGTCGGTGGCGAGCCGGGCCAATTGCCACCGGGGCATCACGGGCCCCTCGCGCAACCGCTTCTCATCCGAAGCGTTCTCGGGGATACCCGCAGCGACGAAAATCACCGAGCCGTCCGCACGCTCCCGGGTAAGTTGTCTCACCGACGGATTCGGTGAGAGCTTCCGGCTCTTCGAAACATCCCCACCATCGGACCCCACTCCGTCGTCGTGCTTCCCGGTCCGGAGCTGGAAGCTGTCCCCCTCACCGAGATTCACCCCGCCGGGAACGCCGTCGGGGAACACGTCGAGCTCGACCTCGGCGGAGCCCTGGGAGTTGGTGAACGCGACGGTGATCGACAGGTGGGCGGGGAGTTCCTCGTTCTTGTCGACGAAGTCCGCCTCGCTAGCCCGGACGTCACGCGCTCCTGGCGCGAGCTCGACGACCTTGTCCACGGCGTGTCGCGCGAGCTGTTCGACGCGCTGCTCGTCGGGCCGGGAAGTTCCGGTGTCCGCCGCCGAGCCGCTCGAGGACGCGGCCGGGACGACCGGCTGCCCGGCCTCGGCGCCCGTCCAAACGGGAACCACCGCCACAGCGCCGATCACGGCCATGGTCGCCGCACCGCTGCCAAGCGTTGCCCTGCGCCGTTTGCGGAGTCGAACGGCGTCGTCCGCCACATGATCCGGATCGAACCGCAACGGCGGTTCCCCGTCGACGGCCGAGCTCATGCGCTCCCGTAACAGTCCTTCGTCCATCACACTGTCCCTTCCACCGCGATCCCGAACCGCTCGGGATCGCGATCAACGATTTCGGTCCGGAGGCTGCGCAGTCCCCTTGCCGCCTGGCTCTTGACGGTTCCCTCCGAGCAGCGCATGACAGTGGCCACCTCGGCTATGGGCAGGTCCTCCCAGTAACGCAGCACGAGCACGGCCCGCTGCCTGGGTGGCAGGTCGGAAAGCGCGTCGAGCAGCATGTTCCTGGTGAATCCGCGTTGCCCGAGCAAGGCCGGATCACTCTCGGAGTGCGCGCGTTCGGGAACGGCGCCGAAACGGTGTTCGGCCCGTCGCCAAGGTCGACGTCGTTCGTCGAGCCAGACCCGCAGCAGCGTCTTGCGCGCGTAGCGCACGGCGGTGTCCGAACCGACCCGCCGCCACCTTCGGTAGAGCTTGATAAACGTGTTCTGCACCAGGTCCTCGGCCAGGTGCCAGTCACCGCACAGCAGATAAGCCGAGCGTCGTAACTGCGTCGCATGGGTACGTGCGAAGGCCCGGAACGACTCTTCGCTCTGCCGCATTGGCTACACCCCTCTTCCGTGCCACGCCCCTGATACGCGCGGAACGGGGACGGGGTTGCACGCGGGGCGGACCGGGCGCCGATTTCTCGCGAAATCGCCGCGCGGGGGTCGTGGCGGCGAGGAACTATCGGAGCAGCTGGGCGCGCAGCATCCGTCGGGCGGCGCCCCTGGGATCGGGGTCGCTCTCGATGAGGGCGTTGACCACCGCGCCGTCGACCAGCGCGATGAGTTCCAACATCCGCTCGTGACCGATGTCCGCGTCGGAGCGGCGGAAGATCTCGGCGAGCAGCTCGTGCAGCCGCGAGTGCAGATCGCGCATCGACTCGGCGAGGTAGGGACGTCTCGGCGAACCCACCAGCCGCTCGTACCGCAGCAGTACCGACTCGGTGCCGCCGTCGCGCGAGTCCGTGCCCAACAGCAGGTCCAGCACCAGCTCGACGATCTCCTCGGTGCCGAGCGGACGCTCGGACAGCTCCTCCAGCCTGCGCCTGCCCGCCGCGAGTTCCTCCTCGGCCTCGTGCCGCACCGCGGCGGTGATCAGCTCTTCCAGCGAGTCGAAGTAGTAGGTGGTGGCGGCGAGCGGCAGCCGGGCGCGCTCGGCCACCGCGCGGTGCCGGATCGCGGCGAAGCCGCCCTCGGAGAGCAGTTCCGCCGCCGCGACCACGAGCAGCTGCCGCCGCCGTTCGCCTTTCGGAGTACTCGCCGCCGTCATCGCGTCGATCCTAGCCACCCTGCCCACTCGACTGGGGGACGTGAGGCGAGGCTCTCGCGGTGTCCGTCCCCGCCCGGGACCGACAGCCGCCGCACCGCCTCGAAACTCCGGGCCGACAGCCGCCCGCACGGTGGATCGTTCCGACGGGATCAGTGCCCCACGCCGGCCAGATTGAGGCCGAGCACCCCGGCGATGATCAGCACGATCGACACGATCTTGATCACCGAGACGGCGTCGCCGAGCCAGATCATGCCGATCACAGCGGTCAGCGCCGCGCCGATTCCCGTCCACACTGCGTAGGCGGGACCGACCGGCAGCAGGCGCATCGACCACGCCAGCCCCGCGAAACTGCCGGTGGCGAGCACCAGGAAGGCCAGGCTGGGAACCAGCCTGCTGAAACCTTCCGAGAGCTTGAGCGAGATCGCCCAACCGGCTTCGAGCACTCCGGAGAACAGCAACACCAGCCAAGCCATGACGAGCTCAACCTCCCGCGATCGGCGATACGAACCACGCTCACCCCGGGAAGACTACCCCTGAAGTGGTACGGCCGTACCACTCTGGTGCGCGACGCCACCACGACTCGACGGAACCGGGACTCGACGGAACCGGGACCGACTCGGGTCAGAGCTCGCCCGCGAGCCGCTGGGCTATCCCGGCCAGCTCGCCCTCGTAGGGCGGCGGACCACTGGAGTCGGAACTGCTGCGCAGGATGAGCTCCCGTCCGCTTCCGGTGCGCACGGCCACCTGCACCCCGTTGTCACCCCGGCGCCGCGGTTCGACCTCCCCCTCGGAGGGAGCCGAGGACGCCGAGCCCAGGATCACGGTCACGTTGCCGTTGCTCTGTTCGGTGCGCAGCTGGAACGACGCGGTGCGCGCGCCGGTGGGACACTGCCGGGCCGCCACGGGCGCGCTGGCGTCGCCGACGGCGGGTAACTGCTCGGAAAGCGAGTCGGCCAGCTCGGGATCCGGTGGACCGCAGCCCGCGGAACGGTCGCCCGGCACGGAGAGCACCGAGGGCTCCCGCTGCCCGGTGCTCACCCGGGGAGCGGGCTCGCTCGCTCGCTCCGAGGCGCCGGACGAAGCGGAGTCGGCCCGGTTGGACGATTGCGGATCGACCCAGCCCGTCCCGAAACCGACACCGCCCGCCACCACGGCCAGCGCCAGCAACGAGCCCCCGGCGGCGCCGACTCTGCGCCGTGCCGTCACACGCCGCGACGCCTTGGCGATGTCCCCGGCGTCGAAGGTCGCTTCGGGGGCGGAATCGGCCGCGTCGCGGAACAGTTCCGCGAGTTCGTGCTCTCGCACTGCCTACACCTCCTCACGACATCGACCGCAGATCACCGAGCGAATCACCGAGGGCGGCACGCAGCGCCTCCAACCCCCGGGCCGTCTGGCTCTTCACGTTGCCCTCGCTGCACTTCATGACCTCGGCGACACCGGCGACATCGAGTCCCTCCAGATAACGCAGCACCAGCACCGCCCGCTGTTTCGGCGGCACCAGCCGCAATCCCGCGAGCAGCGTTCGACGGGTGACGACCGAGTCGTCCATGTCCACACGATCCGCCGAGTGCTCGGGCAGTTCGTCCACGGTCCGCTCCCGACGCCAGGGGCGGCGCGAGTCGTCGATCACCGCGCGGGTGAGGGTGCGACGGACGTAGGCGTCCAGCGCCTCCTTGTCGCGGATCTTGCGCCACCTGCGGTGCACCGCTATGAACGCGTTCTGCGTCAGGTCGTCCGCTCGGTGCCAGTCCCCGCACATCATGTACGCCATCCGACGCACCGCCTCTCGCCGAGCCGCGAAGTACTCCGCGAACTCCTGCTCCTCGCGTTGCTCCACGCGGAAGCCTCCGCTCGTTGCGTGCCGACACGTATCAGGACGGAACGTCCACCGTTCAAGGTTGCACGCCGGTAACGCACGATCACCACACCCCCGGTGGAAATCGGCGATCCCGCAGGCCCGCGTACCCGATACCGCTCACCGGGCCGAATATGGTGTGATCCTTTCGTGACCCGAACAACCCCGATCGATCTCCGTTCCGACACGGTGACACGTCCCGACGAGCGGATGACCGCGGCGATGGCGGCCGCGGAAGTCGGCGACGACGTGCTGGACCGGGATCCCACCATGCGAAAACTGGAACGCCGCGTCGCGGAAGTGCTGGGAACCGAGGACGCCCTGTGGGTTCCCAGCGGCACCATGGGGAACCTGATCGCGCTGTCGCTGCACCTGCGGCGCGGCGACCGGTTCCTGGCGCCGCGCGGAACGCACGTGCTGACCCACGAGCTGGGCTCGGCGGCATGGCTGGCGGGTGGGATGCCCGAGCCGCTGGACTGGGACGCGGGGCCGGGCAGACCCAGCGCGGGGTTGGTGCGCTCCGTGTCCGGGGGAAGCGCGGCGTACGACTCACTGCGCGACAGCCTGCTGTGCCTGGAGAACACCCACAACGAGGCGGGCGGAGCCGTGATCCCGCCGGACGAACACGCGCAGCTGGTGGCCGCGGCGCGCGACAACGGCCTCACGATTCACCTGGACGGGGCGCGGTTGTTCAACGCCGCGGTCGCGCTGGGAGTGCAACCCGCGGCGCTGACGGTCGGGGTGGACACGGTGCAGATATGCCTGAGCAAGGGGCTCGGCGCTCCGGTCGGTTCGGCTGTGGCCGGCACCGCCGAATTCGTCACCGAGGCCCGCCGGATGCGCAAGATGCTCGGCGGCGGGGTGCGGCAGGGCGGCGTGATCGCCGCGGCCGGTCTGGTGGCGCTGGAGGAGACCGAGCGGTTACGTACCGACCACGACAACGCCGCCCGTCTCGCGGCAGGGCTGACCGAGTTGGGCTGGCACGTCAACTCGCCGCGGACGAACATGGTGCTGGCCACCGTTCCCGACGTCGGCCACAGCCTGGAACGGCTGCGGAAGGCCGGTGTGCTCGCGGTACCGATGGCCGGTCGGGTGCGTTTCGTGACGCACCGCGACGTCGATTCCGGCGACGTCGACGAGGTGTTGCGCCGGATCGGGAAAGCGGACTGATCAGCGGAGGGGAAATCGGTGGGAATGAGCGGACCCGGCGACGAGCGGCTGTCCCGGCAGCTGACCCGGCTCGACGTGGCGGGCTGGTCCGAGACCGACCCGGGGACGCTGCTGCTGTTGCGGGAGTTGACCGCCTCCGGAACCCCACTCGCGCTGCTGTCCAACGCGCCGGGCTCGTTCGCGCGGGAAGCCGAACGCACGAGGTGGGCGGAGCACTTCCGTCACATGGTGTTCTCCGCCGATCTGGGCATGGCCAAGCCGGACGAGGAGATCTGGCGCGTCCTGTTGGAACGGCTCGACGTGTCACCCGAGCAGTGCCTGTTCTTCGACGACCGCGAACCCAACGTGGCGGCGGCTCGTGCTGCGGGGCTGCACGCTCGGCGTTGGCAGGGGCCCGAGCACGCACGGGAGGAACTCCGCTCGCACGGGGTGCTGCCCGCCACGAGCGGTCACTGAACCGAGAGCGCCGCGCACCTAACCCTGCCGCGCGCCGTACACCGCCGCCGATCCGTCCGGCGGAAAGCGGTGATCTCAGCGGAGCTGTCGACCGCGGTCCCTGCCGCCGACCTGTCGGCTGTCCCGCTTGGCCCAGCCGACGGCGGCTGTGATCAGGAACAACGCACCACCGATCACGGCTAGCCAGAACAGCCCCTTCACCACGAAACCGATCACGGCTCCGGCCACCGAGAGCACCAGCCACAACGCCAGCAGCCCGAGAACTACTTTCCACCACATCGCTGCTCACCTCACCACGAGTGCACGGCCCCGCGGCTGAGCGGAAGCCGATCGCGAACGGCTACCGCGGATCCGGAGCCAACACCTCCAGCCTCCCACAACTCCGCCGGCCGTGAACCACTTCCGGGGGTATTCGGTTCGGTTGCCGGGGAGTTCGCGTGGCGGAGCCTCCCGCGACGCCAATACGGTGGTTCTCCCTCGACTTGTCATGCAAGCCGTCGCTTGCCTATTGTGGGGTGTGCCCGAAGATGTCTTCAAGGCGCTGGCCGATCCCACACGTCGACACATCCTCGACGAGCTGGCGGACCGGAACGGCCAATCCCTGTTCGAGATCCGCGCACGGCTCGCGACCAAGCACGGCCTGGGGATGTCCCGCCAGGCGATCAGCCAGCACCTCGCCGTGCTGGAAGCCGCGGAACTGGTCCGGACACGGCGCCAGGGCCGCTACAAGTTCCACGACCTGAACACCGCACCCCTCGAGCGCATCGCGACCCGGTGGCTCAGGACCGACGCAGCGGAGGACGACCAATGAAGATCCACCTGACCAGCGTCTTCGTCGACGACCAGGAAAAGGCCCTGCGCTTCTACACCGACGTGCTGGGTTTCGTGAAGAAGACCGAGGTCCCGCTCGGCGAGCACCGCTGGCTGACCGTGGTCTCGCCGGAGGAACCGGAGGGCACCGAGCTGGTGCTCGAGCCCGACGCCCACCCCGCCGTCAAGCCGTACAAGGCGGCACTGCTGGAAGACGGCATCCCGGCGACCTCCTTCGCCGTGGACGACGTGCGGGCCGAGTTCGACCGGCTCGGCCGACTGGGGGTGCACTTCACCCAGGAACCGGTGGACATGGGTCCGGTCACCACGGCGGTGCTGGACGACACCTGCGGCAACCTCATCCAGATCGCCCAACACCACTGACACGCTCGGCTCAACAGGGCCGAAGAACCAACCCTGCCCATCGGCACCGCCGCGAACTCACCACTCCCGCAACCGGCGCCGCCGCGGGTTCTCCGGTGCGGCTCTCGCGAGGAAGACCCGACGTTGTGTAGTTGCCTACCCGATGTCGAGGATCCCACAGCGACACGGCCCGTGAAGTTCTGCCACCCGACTTCGGGGCGGCGTCGAGTTCTTGCGAAATCTCCACCCGGAGACTGCCGTGGGGAAGCGACCGTGAGTGTCGCAGCGCACGGGTCCCCGGTGCGTGAGTCGGATGCATTTGCCAGGCAGGGCCGCTCGCCGCGTAGGTCGCTACTCAAGAGCCGGCCCAACGCAGCAAGGCGCCGACTCACGTGCCGGCTACCCGACCACCCATGTCAGTTCTGCCGAGAATCCTAGTTCCGGGTGAGGTCACCGTTTCCGGGGGCGGAGATCTCACCGCGCGCGGCACGCGCCGCGATGTCGGTGCGGTAGTGCGCACCGGGCAGGTGCACACCGTCCACGCGCCGGTAGACCTCCGCACGCGCGGACTCCAGGTCCTCGCCGGTGGCGACCACCGACAACACCCGTCCGCCAGCGGCGAGCACGGCACCGTCCTCTTCTCTCCTGCGGGTGCCGGAGTGCAGCACACCGGGACCGTCGCTGCCGCCGATCACGTCGTCCACGCGCGGCCTGCCGGGATAGCCCTCGGCCGCCAGGATCACGGTCACCGCCGCGCCGGGCTCCCACTCGGGCTCGGGCGCCTCGGCCAGTTCACCGTTGGCGACGGCGGCGAGCAGGGTCGACAGCGGGGTGCGGAGCATGGCCAGGATCGCCTGCGTCTCGGGATCACCGAAGCGGCAGTTGAACTCGATGACCTGCGGACCGTTCGAGGTCAGCGCCAGCCCGGCGTAGAGCAGGCCGGAGTAGGGGGTGCCGCGCCGTGCCAGCTCCTCCACCGTGGGGCGCACGACGGTGTCGACGACCTCGTCGACCATTCCCTCCGGAGCCCAGGGCAGCGGGGCGTAGGCCCCCATCCCGCCGGTGTTGGGGCCCGCGTCGCCGTCACCCACCCGCTTGAAGTCCTGCGCGGGCAGCAACGGACGCACCGTGGTGCCGTCGACCAGGCACAGCAACGACGCCTCCGGGCCGTCCAGGAACGACTCCAGCAGCACCGGGTGGCCGTCCTCCAACAACTTCAGGGCGTGGGCCCGGGCGGCGTCGAAGTCACCGGTGACGAGCACTCCCTTGCCGCCTGCCAGCCCGTCGTCCTTGACCACCCAGGTGGGGCCGAAATTGACCAGCGCGGCGTCCAGCTTCGCCGGGTTGTCCACGGTCTCGCTGTGCGCGGTCGGCACACCGGCCGAGAGCATCACGTCCTTGGCGAAGGCCTTCGAGCCCTCGATACGTGCCGCGGCTCTGGACGGCCCGAAGCAGGGGACGCCCGCCGCTCGAACCGCGTCGGCCGCGCCCACGACCAGCGGGGTCTCGGGGCCGAACACCACCAGGTCGGCCCGCCACTTCACCGCGAGTTCGGCGATCTCATCAGGGGCGGCGACATCCACCGAGTACGACTCGGCGATCGTCGCGGTGCCCGCGTTACCGGGAGCACACGCCAGGGCCGTCACCTCCGGGTCGCGGGAGAGCGCCCGCAGGATCGCGTGTTCCCTGCCGCCTGCACCAATCACGAGGATGCGCACGCCCCGCAGCGTAAAGCTTTGCCGGATCCCTCACTTCTCACCCCCCGCCGAGAAGTGGCCGACACGACGTCGACCGTTCACCCCCAGTTCGCCGCGAGGTGCGCGATCGTGATCGACGATCACCCCGAACGGACTCACGAGCAGGAGAGGTTCACGTGCCACGGAACCGGATACGCGAGATCGCGATACTTTGTACGCTCGCCTTCGCGGCGCTGCCCGTCATGGGCGTGTCCTCGGTCGCCGAACCGGACACCACCGTCCCGAGGCATTCGGACGCGAAACGACACCCGAAGGGGGACGAGACCATCCGGGTCTTCGGTCACCGGGGAGCACCGGGCTATCGCCCGGAACACACCCTCGCCTCCTACGAGCTGGCGGCGCGGATGGGCGCCGACTACATCGAGCCCGATCTCGTGCCCACCAAGGACGGGGTCCTCGTCGCCAGGCACGAGAACGAGATCAGCGGAACCACCGACGTGGCCGAGCGCCCCGAGTTCGCGGACCGCAGGACGACCAAGGTCATCGACGGGGAGCGGGTGACCGGCTGGTTCACCGAGGACTTCACCCTGGCCGAACTCAAGACGCTGCGGGCGACCGAACGCCTCCCCGAGCTCAGGCAGCACAACACCGTCTTCGACGGCCGGTTCGAGATCCCCACTTTCCAGGAGATCATCGATCTCGAGCGGGAACTGTCCCGCGAGCTGGGCAGGCGGATCGGAATCGCACCGGAGATCAAGCATCCGAGCTACTTCGATTCCGTGGGACTGGGCATGGAGCCCGACGTGGTGCGGGCCCTCGACCGCAACGGACTCAACCACCCACACGCGAGGGTGGCGGTGCAGTCCTTCGAGGTCGGCAACCTGCGTTGGCTGGACCGGCGGCTGCGCGTCGATCTGGTGCAGCTGGTGTGGAGCAGCGGCGCGCCGCGCGACTTCGTCGAGAGCGGTGACCCGCGCGAGTACGCCGACATGGTGACCCCCGCCGGACTGCGCGAGATGTCCGAGTACGCCGACTGGGTGGCACCGGTCACGACCATGATCCTGCCCGAGGACGAGAACGGTCGCCTCACCGAGCCGACGAGCCTGGTGACGCACGCCCACGAGGCCGGCCTGCGGGTGGTCACCTACACGGTGCGAGCGGAGAACACCTTCCTGCCCGCGGAGTTCCGAAGTTCCGACGTGGACGGTGCCCACGGCGACGTGTTCGGCTTCCTCCGGGAGTTGTTCGCCGCAGGCGTGGATGCCGTGTTCGCCGATCAGCCCGATCTCGCCCACCACGCACGGAACGAGCAATGACGAGGTGAGCCGGTTTTCGTAGCGGTGCGGGTGGCGAAACCTCCGGGGGCGCCGATTTCGCGAGAAATTGACACCCCCGCACGGCGGTGCGACCCCAGTTCCGTCAATTTCTCGCGAAATCGCCGGGCGGTGGGACGGCGCTGCGCCGAGCTCCCACCACTTACGCGATCGGCGCCGCCGCGGGTCCTCCGGTGCGGCTCCCGCGAGGAAGGCCCGACGTTGTGTAGGTCGCTACCCGATGTCGGGCCTCCCGGAGCGAGAGCCGTGCGCGAGGTTCCGCCACTTCAACCAGCTACGCAGACCGACAGCCCGAAACGCAGTCATGCCATCTGGTGGCGCACGATGGTCTGATCCCGCCCGGGACCGACCCCGATCGCCGAGATCCGCGCCTGGGCGAGCTCCTCCAGCCGCTCGATGTAGGCACGGGCGTTGGCAGGCAGGTCCTCGAAGGTGCGCGCCCCGCTGATGTCCTCGCGCCAGCCGGGCATCTCCTCGTAGACCGGCACGGCGTGGTGCACACCGGTCTGGGTCATCGGCATCTCGAAGGTGCGCATCCCGTCCACGTCGTAGGCCACGCAGACCGGCACCGTCTCGAGCCCGGACAACACGTCCAGCTTGGTCAGGAAGTAGTCGGTGATGCCGTTGACCCTGGTCGCGTAACGCGCGATCACCGCGTCGAACCAGCCGGTGCGGCGGTCCCTGCCGGTGTTCACCCCGACCTCACCGCCGACCTTGCGCAGGTTCTCGCCCGCCTCGTCGGTGAGCTCGGTGGGAAACGGGCCCGCCCCGACACGGGTGGTGTATGCCTTGATGATGCCGATCACCGAGTCGATCCTGCTCGGACCGATCCCCGCTCCGGCACAGGCACCACCGGCCGTGGGGTTGGAGGAGGTGACGAACGGGTAGGTGCCGTGGTCCACATCGAGCAGCGTGCCCTGCGACCCCTCCAGCAGCACCGTCTCGTTCCGGCTGAGTGCCTGGTCCAGCATCAGCTTCGTCTCCGCCACCCGGCCCGCGAACCGTTCGGCCTGCGCCAGCACCGTGTCGACGACCTCCTCGGGGTCCATCGCACGCCTGTTGTAGACCTTGACCAGCACCTGGTTCTTGTACTCCAGGGCGGCCTCGACCTTCTGCCGGAGGATCTTCTCGTCCAGCACGTCCTGCGCCCGAACCCCGACCCGGGCGACCTTGTCCTGGTAGCAGGGACCGATGCCCCGACCGGTGGTCCCGATGCGTTTCTTGCCGAGGTAACGCTCGGTGACCCGGTCCATCGCCACGTGGTAAGGCATCACCAGGTGCGCGTCGGCCGACAGCGAGAGCTTGGAGGTGTCCACGCCACGGGACTCCAGCCCGTCCAGCTCCTCCAGCAGGGCCTCCGGGCTGACCACCACACCGTTGCCGATGACGTTGTGCACCTCCGGGCTGAGGATCCCCGAGGGGATCAACTTCAGCGCGAAGTCCTGCCCGTCCGGCAAAACCACCGTGTGACCCGCGTTGTTGCCACCCTGGTAGCGGACAACCCACTGCGCCTGCTCACCGAGCAGGTCGGTCGCCTTACCCTTTCCCTCGTCACCCCACTGGGCGCCGATCAACACGATTGCCGGCATGTGAAACTCCAACCTGTCACTGGAGGCGGTCTGTGCAACTGGTAACGGCGGGTCATCGCTGTCGGTGGCCACGGGTGCGCCGCCACACCGAGGAAGGCCCGGCACCTGCGAATGCCGATCGATCAGGGTAAACCAGGAGCGTAACGTGACTACCACCGCACTATCCTGCGGAAACATCGAACGCGAAGCACGCCCGGCCCGTGCCGACGTGCGGTGGTTCGACCTACCGCCCCAGCCGTCACGCACCGACGTGGACCCGATACTCCTCGAGGCCGAGGGCCGCGTGGTCGTGCACGGTACGGATGCGGATCTGGCCGCCGTGGTGCTGCGGCTGCTGCGTAAGAATCTACTAGCGGAGCTGTCCGTGGGCTACGTCCCGGTCACCCGTTCGCCCGCGAGCTCGGTGTGGTCCCTCCCGGTCGGGGAGTTCGACACGGCGCTGGCGGCACCGACGAGGGCCACTCCGCTGATCAGGGACGACTCCGGCGGTGTGCTGCTGGGACGCGGCGCCATCGCACCGATGACCGGTCAGGTGTACTGCGACGACCAGCGCATGCTGCACGGTTCGGCACGCTCGGTCGAGGTCTTCCCCGATCCGGACGCGCCACCGCTGAGCGAGCCCACCGACGACCCGCTCACCACCCAGCCCGCACCGGTCACGACCGGCCTGGTGACCGTGGTGACCAGGCGGAAACTGCTGTGGCAGCGAAGCGAATCGGCACGTGGCCGCGCGATGCAGGCCAGTTTCGAGGAGACCACGGTCCACCGGGACGGGGTGGCGCATCCCCGGCCGCTGCACCGCTGTGCCTGGTATCGGCACACCCGGGACCTGCTGCTCGCCCGCCCGTGACTCCCAGCACCCCACGCCGAAGACAATCATCGGACAGGGGATTGCGCGGTCCGGCTCGCCACCCGTATGCCGAGATCAGGTACCTTCCGCACCTCACGAGTCCTCACACCCCACACGGCCGCCCCTCGGCCGGATTCGTCCTGGAGGCCAGTCATGCCCGCCGGAAGAGCACTACGTACGGCGACAGCCGTGTTACCCGTCCTCGTCGCGTTGGGATGCGCCACCCTCACCCCGACGGAGGAAACCGAATCGAGCGCCGGACCACCGGGCGCACCGGACACCGCGCGGGCGGAGGAAATGCTCGCCGACCTCCGAACCGCCCCGGAGGGTTCGATGGACGGGTACGACCGCGACGAGTTCCCGCACTGGGGCAAGGCCGAGGGCGAGAACTGCAACGTCCGGGAACGGGTGCTCATTCGCGACGGTGAGAACGTGCGAACCGGCTCGGACTGCTACCCCACCTCGGGGACCTGGGACAGCCCCTACGACGACGGCAGCTGGAGCGACCCCTCCGATCTGGACATAGATCACATGGTTCCGCTGGCCGCGGCCTGGCGCTCCGGGGCCTCCGACTGGACACAGCGGAAACGCGAACGGTTCGCCAACGACCTGTCCGGCCCGCAGTTGCTCGCCGTCACCGACAACGTCAACCAGTCCAAGGGTGACGACACCCCGGACGAGTGGCTACCACCGGACGAGAGTTTCCACTGCGAGTACGTGAGGTCCTGGATCGGCACCAAGCACAACTGGGAACTGACCGTCACCGGGGCCGAGCGGACCACGCTGCGCGGTGTGCTGGACGGCTGCTGATCGAAGTCTTCCGGTCGGGTTGTCGGGATGTTCGCTCGGAACCTCCCGGGGGAACCCGCTCCGGAGACCTCCGGCGGCGAGAGAGCGGCCGTGGCGCGGGTCACTCCGGAGGCCGGTCGGAGGGGGTTTCGGCGGAATCGTCCCCGGAATCCGGGTGCAGCGAGGGCAGGCTGGCCAGCGCCTCGGAACGGCTCAGTCCCGTGGCCTGCAGCAGGTCCACCGTGATGGAACGGATCTGCAGCACCACCACCTGCATGGAGAAGTCCGTTTCGGACACCAGTCGAACCGTGGTGCGGCGCGCGACCGAGCGGGCCGCTTCCCTGGTGCGCAACGGTTCCGAGCCGTCGGCGAGCTCGTCCCGCAGCAGCACCACCACCCCGGCCAGTTCCTCCAACATGCCCGGCACCGGATCGGGGACCGGCTCCTCGTCGCGCAACGCGGCCAACGCGCGGCGGGCGAGCACCCGGGTGTTCCGCAACGCGCGATCGACGGGAGTGGCGGCGGTCTGGTAGTGCTCCAGCTCCCCGCGGTTGCGCCAACGGATCGGAGCGTATCTGGCTATCTCGTCGCCGGTGGTCAGGGCGGAACGCAGTTCCTCGACCGAGCGATGGCTCTTACGTGCGGCGACGAGCACGTCGGAGGCTGCGGCACTGTCCTCGCCCGCCATGGCGGCGGAGATGCCGCGCAGCGCGTCGGCCAACGAGCCGAGCACCGTCCTGCCGTAGCGGTGGGCCACGGCGAGCGGGTTCTGCGGCAGCAGCGCGGCCACGATCAGACCGACCACACCGCCGATCGCGGCGTCGACCATGCGGTTGAGCCCACCCATCGTGGCGGGCGGCAGCAGGGTGGCGACGAGCACCGAGGACGAAGCCGCCTGCATGACGATCACGCCGCCCGCGTCCAGCAGCACGGCCGTGCTCATGGCAAGCGCCACCACCAGCGCGATCTGCCACGGCCCCGTCCCGATGACGGAGATCAGTATGTCGCCGATCCCCACACCGACACTGACCCCCACGACCAGTTCGGCGGCGCGGCGCAGCCGCTGTCCCAACGAGATGCCGAGTGCGATCACACCCGCTATCGGCGCGAAGAAGGGCTCGGGGTGGCCGACCACGTGCCGGGCGATCAACCAGGCGAGCCCGGCCGAGATCGCGCACTGCACGATCGGGATACCGGTCCGCAGTAGACGCTGCGTTCGTCGGAGGAGTTCCTGGCGAAATCGCTGCACGCTGTCATTCTGCGACAATCACGGCGCGTGATCCTGTCAGCCCGGACGCGTCCCCGGCAAGAGCCCCTGACGGAACCCGCTCGGGGTCGGTCGCGGGCCCACGAGTGGGCGACCCAAGCTTCCGGCCCGGCTGGTGAACGACTACGGCCGGAACCGCTCCCCGGCGAGCACCGGCGTGGCCGGCGGCCGGACCGCTCCCGCGGCCCGGCCCGCTCGGGTCAGATGCCGTTGGCCTCCAGGGATGCCGGATCACTGTCGGCGAGCAGTTGGCTGCAACGCTGGTACTCCTCGTCCTCGCCGATGTCCCGGGCCGCCTTCGCCAACATCGCCACGGAGCGCAGCACACCCTGGTTCGGGCGGTGGTGCCACGGGACGGGGCCGAAGCCCTTCCAGCCCGCCTTGCGCAGCGCGTCCAGGCCACGGTGGTAGCCGGTGCGCGCGTACGCGTAGGCGGCGACGGGGCTCCCGGATTCCAGGGCGAGTTCGGCCAGCCGGGCCCACGCGGCGCTGAAGGTGGGGTGTCGGGCCGCGACATCGGCGGGGTCGTCACCCCGGTCCAGCTCCGCCTGCGCATCGCTGTCCTCGGGCAGCAGCGTCTCCGGTGGTTCCAGCAGGTTTCCTCGCGTCATCATGACCTCATCCTGCCAGCCGGACCGGGGGAGGTCGCCGGTCGCGGGCGCCGGTGCGCCGAACTCGGCACGACCGAGGGAGCCACACCTGTCCGGCGGCTGCGGGGGTCCAACTTCGGTGAACCACTGGCGTCGGGGATTCCGGTGGTGTTCGAGGCCGACTACGACACGCCGCGTATCACCTGTCCACCAGCCAATCTTCCCGTGCACTCCCGGGGCGGACGCGACCCGGATCGGGTGCATCTCCCGGAGAGGTCGTCCGCCCAAGCGGAGTGGAGAGCTCGTCTTCGACGACTCGACCATCCGATCCCGAAGCACCTCACAACCAGCAACGATGCCGAGGTCTTCTGCCATCACGAGAGGCGTGACCTCGGCACCTCCGCACACTCCCTATCGAGATGCGTTGTTGTACAACGGTGTCCGCCAGCCCAAAATGTACAGCACCAGCTTGCACCCCAGATAGCAGAACAATAGCACTACCGCAGGTGTGCTGCCCGCTCCCGCGAAAAGGGCAACCGATCCGGCGATCGCCGCTGCCAATGCCAGCACCAGTGAAACCACGAAACCGGCCCAGCGAAAGGTAGACGATTCTTTGAGTCCATCCGTCTTCAATGGCATAATCGCTTGATCATCCGAAGGGATTGCAAACAGGAGTGGGAATTCCGCCCGTGACAGGCGCGGTCACTCCGATAAAGTACATGTACGTATAGCCGTCCTCGTGCGCGCACGCGTTGGCCTCGGCAACGATAACACCGGCCGCGGCCTCGATAACGACAGCCCACGGACCCGTGGCGATGGCTCCGACCAAGGCACCTACCCCGCCGGTTGTGTTGATCTTGTTCCGCACCCAGGAATCGAAGGCGATCTCCAATCCATACCAGTGCGCTTTCACGTAACCATGTCCTGTCGGCTCCCGGAGGACTTTGCTGTTCTGCCTCTCGGCGGAACCGGACGGGACAATAGTTCCATCCGGCCGAACTTCCGCTGCACCGTCAGCGATCAGCTGGTTGATCTGACTCTGGTATTCCCGAAGATGCTCCATCTCCTTCCGAGGAAGATTATTCTCGACCTCATCGGGAACAGTCATCGTCACACCGTTTGAGTCGACGGACACGTATGGTTTGATTCGATTGAGCGTATCACTGGAAACGAGCTGACGTCGCCCCTGGCCGTCGCCTACTCGAACAACCGCACGATCGGAAAAACCGGAATTCGCACCACTCGAGCGGTCACCAGCGCAAGCGACCGCACCAGAACCCACGAAAGCCATAACCCCTAAAGTTGCCGCGCCAATGCAGCGCGATGCTCTGATCGAGAATACCACAGTACACACTCGCTCCCTCGGAGAACATTTCGTCGAAACTCGATCCGACCAAACCGAAAATTACTCACACGCGCTTTTGTCGGTCAATCATTACGCCAGCGACAAAAGACACCAGGCAGCCAACCCAGGAAAAATTCAGCAATTTGGATAGCATTTTGATTATTTGCGAAAATTCGTGTTTTCACGACACAGCCAACCCTTGTTCACGTAGTGACAGAAAACGAACACTGACCTGACGACCTCACCCATGTGCGCCCCACGGGGATGGTTACCGCAGGGTTCCAGGATGGAGTCGGCGGCGGGTCGTCCCGGCCGTCTACAGCGGGTTCGCCAGCTGCAACGACATCTGGGGCGTGCTCCACCACTGATCCCGAAGTCGACTGATGAGCTCGACCAGTTCAGTACGGTTGGAATGCGACGACCGGTATGACATCGACCGGCGATCAGTCAGCACGGCACCGTCCTCGCAGCAGCCACGTGTACACGCGCCGTTGGAATACACCACCGAGTTCGAACGTATTCGGTCACGGTGAACTCACCGACATCAACGTGTGAGAGCTGGATACAACGTCGCAACGGTGTCCACGGGACGTTAGCGGATATCTGTATCCGGATCTCCTGAATGCAGCGGAGGTAACAACCCCCATTCTCAGCGAGCCCCGCAAGAGGAGCGCGATCAACCAAGGGCTCTTCCACCGAGCTCCGGCGCAACAACAGCAACAGCGGCCGAATGAGGAGTCGAGAGGCTGTGCGAGGTCTCGTGCTCCGATCTCGGGGCTCGGGCTGTTCGGTCCGAATCATCGGTGTCATTCGACGCGTCCGACGTCGAAGCGGCCTCGTACTCGGCCCGGCCGCCCCGAGAGGCCTACCGGCTCCCGGGGACGACCGACCCGAGGAGCTCCAGCCGATCTCAGCCGAGCCAGCTCCCGGCGACCGCTTTCCACTCCCGAACCGTGGTCTCGCGCAGCACACCTTCCCTGGCGTAGGGGTCCTCGGTCAGGATGTGGTCGAGTTCGGCACGGTCGGTGGTCTCGTAGACCAGCATCGCGCCGTCACCGTCGACGAACGGCCCACCGGCCAGCAGCACTCCTCGGTCCGAGAGGGCCTTGGAGTAGTCCCGGTGCTCCGGGCGGACCCGTTCGAGCAGTTCACGGTCCTCGCCGTATCGGATGTGCACGACGAAAGTGGCCATTTCCACCCTTTCTGACGATGTGTTGGTCACAAGTTTCTTGCGGAGATTACCGGGTAAGCAGACGAACCGGGGGCTGAGCCGGTACCTTGCTGAATCGTGATCGGGGACGGAACCAGCGGAGTGGAACGCTCGGTCGAGCGCACGCTCGGCCACCTACGTGCTCTGGACGGATCGGACGAACAGGACGATCAGCCCCAGGCACCAATGACACTGGAGGATCTCTACCGCAACCAGCAGATGCGGATGGTGCGGCTCGCCATACTGCTCGTCGACGACCCGGCGACCGCCGAAGACGTGGTGCAGGAGGCGTTCACCGGGCTGTATCGCAACTGGTCGCAGCTGCGGGACTCCAAAGCCGCCGTGGGATACCTGCGCACGGCAGTGGTGAACGGCAGCCGATCGGTGCTGCGGCGGCGCAAGACCGCACGCGAGTACCAGCCGCCGCACCAGCCCGACGCGCGTTCCGCCGAGTCACTGGCGATGCTCTCCAGCGAGCACCAGGCGATCGTGGCCGCGCTGGGACATCTGCCCCGGCGGCAACGCGAGGTGCTGGTACTGCGCTACTACGGAAACATGTCGGAGGGCGAGATCGCCGAGGCGACCGGTGTGTCCAAGGGAACGGTGAAATCCACGGCCAGCCGGGCGCTCGAAGCGCTGCAGAAGCAGCTCGGCAACGCCTGATCGGAAGTTCCACACCTCGGCTCGCTCGGCGACGTGAGCGGCGGAGCCTCCCGCAGGCTCTCACCCGCGGGTACCCCCGACCTCGGGTAGCGTTCCGCACCCCGTCGGGGCCGTCCCCGCGGGAGCGTACGCGGACATCAGGGCCGCGTACGTGGTTTCGGCACTGATGCCGCCAGATCGTCACGGCTCGTGTCAGCACGATCACCGGTTGAATCGATTCACTTCGCCGATTACCCCGAAAGGGCGGCACACACCACGTCTCCGACAGGTGGTGTAGACCAAAGTGGGGTCGATGTCGCAGGATCGGATTAGCAACCCGAAACATTCGCCCGGCAACACGGGGCGACTCCAGCGGCACCGACCGCAGCCGCTCCTGGAAGGAACGCCGAGACTGTGAGCAACGAAGCAACCGAGCCGTCGCTGATCGGCGGGCGGATCGTCACCGACGAGGGAGCGCCGCGGGACGGCTGGATCCGCGTCGAGGAAGGACGGATCGCCGAGATCGGTGAAGGCCCCGCCCCCGGCGGACTGCGGCCGGAGCTCAGCGGCCACTGGATCGTGCCCGGATTCGTCGACATCCACTGCCACGGCGGAGGCGGCGGATCACTGACCAGCCGGGACAGGCGGCAGATCAGCACCGCCGTGGCCGCGCACCGCGCGCACGGCACGACGACGATGCTGGCCAGCCTGGTCACGGCCTCCGTACCGCAGCTCCGGGAACAGATCGGCTCGCTGCTCGGACCGGTGCGCGAGGGACTGCTGGCCGGAATCCACCTGGAGGGCCCGTTCCTCTCCGCGGTGCGATGCGGCGCCCACGACACCGACATGCTGCGCGCCCCCGATCCGGAAAGCGTCGCCGAACTGCTCGAAGCCGGTGAGGGCGAGGTCCGGATGGTCACGCTGGCACCGGAACTCGACGGTGCCGTCGAAGCGGTCAAACAACTCGCCGAGGCCGGGGTGATAGCCGCCGTCGGTCACACCGACGCGGTGGCCGAGCAGGTGCGCCCGGCGATCGACGCCGGAGCCACCGTGGCGACCCATCTGTTCAACGGGATGCGGCCACTGCACCACCGCGAGCCGGGGCCGGTGGGCACCCTGCTGAACGACGAGCGGATCACCGTGGAGATGATCTGCGACATGGTGCACCTGCACCCGACGGTGGCGCGGTTGGTCGCACGGCACGCGGGCCCCTCGCGCACGGTCGCGGTCACCGACGCGATCAGCGCCACGGAGGCGGGGGACGGGCACTACGAGCTGGGCAGCCTGCCGCTGACCGTCACCAACGGTGAACCCAGGCTGGCGGACGGCTCCCTGGCGGGCAGCACGCTGACGATGGACACCGCACTGCGCAACCTCGTCGAACGCTGCGGACTGAGCCTGCCGGAGGCGGTGGCGGCCTGTTCCACCAAACCGGCCGAGCTGCTGGGCCTGTCCGATCGGCTGGGTTCGATCCGCACCGGACTGGCCGCCGACCTCGTGGTACTGGACGAGCGGCTGCGGCCCGAGCACGTGCTCAAGGACGGGTCGGTGGTTCCGGCGGCGCCGGACGACACCGCCAGGTTGGTGGGATGAACACCACTCCCACACGGAAACCGCACGGATACCTACGCTGAAGGGCATGAGTACGTCCTCGACGGGTGGCGACCCGGATCCGGAACGGATGCTCTCCGCCGCGTTGCGCGCCCAGGCGACCGGCAACGGGAACGCGGAACCCGAATCCGCACCGAACCAGCGGCCGCCGCGGCAGCCGAAACCGCGGGGGCTGCCGGTGCTGCGTGTACTGCTCTACGCGCTGCTGCTGGGAATCCTCGTCGGCGGCATCGCGGGCGTGATCTCACTGCAATGAGCTCGGGCCGGGGAGCTCAGCGGCGCGGCCGAGCCCCTGTCCCGGGGACGCCGCGGCGGCGACTCGCGAGGGGGATCGTCGATTTCTCGCGAAATCGCCGCGCCACTTCGACGCGGAGCCTAGCCCCGACCACCCCCGCGGGCCGCACTCCAACCACTCCCGCAGTCGGCACCGCCGCGGGTTCTCCCGTGCGGCTCTCGCGAGGACGCCGGAGACGTTGTGTAGTACCTACCCGATGTCTCCGGCCCCGCGGCGAGAGCCGTGCGCGAGGTTCCGCCGCCCGAGCCCCTACGCCAACCGAGCCGCCGAAACCCTCAGTCAGCCGACCCTGGAGATCTGCTCGGTGGGTTCGTCGTCGTTCGGCCTGTTCCGCAGCGCGAGGTGCTCGATCACCAGCACCGCCGTCACCAGGGCCACCCCCAGCAGGAAGAACAGCACCGTCACGCCCACGTTGCCCGAGGGGGCGAGCAGCTCGCGGTGCTCCTCGGTCTGCCAGGGCCACAGGGCGCGCAGGCAACCGGCCATGATCCCGGTCATCACCACCAGCGTGATCCGCCTGCGGTGCTCCAGCAGCCACTGCAACAGCTTGACGAACAGCGAGAGACCGATGATCGCGCCCACTGCGAAGGTCGCGATGTAGCCGATGTCCCGCTCGTTGAGCGCGGAGAGCGTCGTTTCGTAGAGCCCGAAGGAAAGCAGGAAGAAGGATCCGGAAACCCCGGGCAGCACCAGGGCACAGACCGCCACCGCCGCTGCCAGCGCCACGATCAGCGGGTTGGGTGAGACAGTGGTCGGGGGCAGGCTGGTGAGCCCGAACGCGAGCAGTGCGGCCAGCACGGCCGTGATGACGTCGGCACCTCGCCAGGCCCGACCGATCATGGATATGGGAACCCACAGCGAGGCCAGCACGAGCCCGAAGAACACCGCGCGGGAGGAGATCGGGTGCTCCTCGATCACCGGTTCCAGCAGTTTCGCGGCGATCAACGCGGCGCACACCAGCCCGATGAGCGCGGGAAGCACGACGTCCCAACGCACCTTGCGGAACTCGGCGCCCGCGCGGGTGAAACCGGCGCCACGCGGCACGTCGGCCACGGCCAGCCGCAACGCGCTGAGCAGATGTCCCGCGGAACCGATCAGTGCTTCGTATATCCCGGTGACCAGGGCGATCGTTCCACCGCTTACACCGGGAACGACCTCGGCGGTACCGATCAGAGCACCGCGGAACAGGTTCGCTAGATACGCACGCAATGAGTTGACCATGACCTGCTTTTCATTGTCGGACACTGGAGAAACCAACCGGCGGCACCACCGGGCCCGCCCGTGCCGAACGCTCCGGCGGAGGGGAGTCGCCGGTTCACGTGAGTACGACACTACCGATCGCCCTCATGGTGCCACCCGCCAGTGACCGAGAGCTCGCCGGAGATCGTAAGAGCGGCCCCGTTGCCCCGTTGCCCCGTTGCCCCGGAGTGACGAGGTCACCAGGCGTTCTCCAACCGGGCGTGCTGCCTGATCCAGGTGTGCATGACGATCCCGGAGGCCACCCCGGCGTTGATCGACCTCGTGGAACCGAACTGCGCTATGGAGACCACCAGATCGGCTATGCGACGGGAGTCGTCACCGAGACCGGGCCCCTCCTGCCCGAACAGCAGCACGCAGTCGGCCGGCAGTTCGACCCGCTCTATCGGGGTGGCTCCGGGGGTGTTGTCCACGGCCACCACCCGCAGCGAGTGCTCCTCGGCGTAGGCACGCAGCTCGTCCAGCCCCGGATGATGGCGCACGTGCTGGTAGCGGTCGGTGACCATGGCGCCGCGCCGGTTCCAGCGTCTGCGGCCGACGATGTGCACCTCCCGCGCCGCGAAGGCGTTGGCGGTACGTACGACCGTTCCGATGTTGTGGTCGTGCTGGAAGTTCTCGATGGCGACGTGGAAACCGTGCCGCCTACGGTCCAGATCGGCCACGATGGCCCGCCGACTCCAGTAGCGGTAGTGGTCGACCACGTTGCGACGATCACCGTGCTCCAGGAGTTCGGGATCGTAGTGCTCGTCCGCGGGCCACTCCCCTTCCCACGGGCCCACCCCGACCTGGGCACCCCACTCGGTCGGCCCGGCCTCGGACTGCCCCTGCTCGGATGCCCCTCGCTCGGACGAGCCGTGTTCGGAAGCTCCCGCCCCGCCCTGCTGCCGGTCGGCGTCCCGGGAGTCGTCGGCCGGGTGCTCGTCCTCGGACGCGCTCCGGTGCACCCCGGCGCTGTCGTTGGGAATCACCAAGACTCCTGCTGGTAGTGCTTTGTCGGCTTCCTTCAGTCCAGCCCCAGATCCGTGACCCCCAACAACGAGCGGTACGGCAGTCCCGCGGCCTCGATGGCCTCGCGGGCTCCGGTGTCGCGGTCGACCACGGTGGCCACGCCGAGCACCTCGGCATCGGCCTCTCGCAGGGCCTCGACCGCGGTGAGCACGCTGTCACCGGTGGTCGAGGTGTCCTCCACGGCCAGCACCCGACGTCCGGAGACGTTCGGCCCCTCGATCCGACGCTGCATGCCGTGTTGTTTGGCGTTCTTGCGCACCACGAACGCGTCCAGCGGGGCGCCGGAGGAGTGCAGTACCGCGGTGGCCACCGGATCCGCGCCCAGCGTGAGCCCGCCAACGGCCGTGTAGTCCCAGTCCGAGGTGAGCTGCCGCAGCAGCGTTCCGATCAGCGGCGCCGCCTCGTGGTGCAACGTGGCCCTGCGCAGGTCCACGTAGTAGTCGGCCCGGCGTCCCGAGGACAGCGTGACCGGCTCGTGCACGACCGTGAGGTCCCGGACTAGCCGGGCGAGGTGGTCTCGACGTCGCTGGTCAACAGTAGTGTGCGCGGTTGGTTCCTCCACGACCGGCAGCATACCGCTCCGGCTGGTGATCATTTTCGCCCTGGCACGAGTTTCAGGGATATTACCCGAAACCGAAGTCAATTTTAGCCAGAACGAAAAATCTCACCTGATCGTGTGAGCAAATAGGGATGCGTCCCGAAAAGGAACCAACGGTTACTATTTCCGCCATGACATCAATCGCCGAAGTACGCCCGATCGAGAACAGCGACGTCCCGGAAATACTTGAACTCGGCAACGAGATTTTCGACGTTTCGGTATTTCCCTACAGCGTGTGGTCGCTGGGAGCCATAGCCAAACATCTCGACCAACAACCGGAAGCCTGCCACGTGGCGGAGGTGGGCTCGCGGAAAGTGGGATTCGTGTTGGCCTCGATGCCGTTCTTCGACCAGAAGTACTGGGGGCACGTCGAATGGATAGGCCTGCGAAGGGATTTCCGGGGCAAGGCGCTGGCTACCAAACTGGCCGACGCGACCATCCGGGCGCTCTACCGAGCGGGCGCCACCCGGGTGGTGGGTGACATCTCCACGTCCAACCGGGAATCCAAGCTGCTCGCTCGTTCGATGGGGTTCACCGAACTGACCACGATGACCCTGTTCGCCGCCCCCAGCCTGGACTGGATCAAATCCGTGGCTCCCGAGGAGGAGTTCGCCACCAGCGACGCCTGATCGGAGTGTTCCGGTCGGGTTGTCGAGCTACTCGCTTGGCGAAGCCTCCCACTCGCTCTCGCTCCGAGAGCGGAGACGTCGAGGGCGAAGGCATCGGGTAGCGACGACGGCCTCGGGGCGCGATTCGTGGTTTCCGGCCGGACGGAAACCACGAATCGCGCACGACCGGATCACCGGAGGAGAGCGACCAGCGAACTCCCACCCGAACGGCGTCGCCGGTCCCGCTCGGCCCGCGCGGCCGCGACACGGAAATCACGGACCAGGATCGCCGACTCGGGATCCGGCGCGCAAGGCCCGCCACACGCCTCGGGGTCACACACCTCGGGATCACGCCCCCCGGGAGGCGGACAGCGCGTCGTCCCGACGCAACGTGAGGATCATGATTCCCAGCTCGGGGAGTTCGCGCCACGCGCTTGTCGTGGCGATCGCACGCTCCGGCAGTTCGGAGCCTAGCGAACGCTCGATCTCGCCCCAGTCGTCCCGCAACCGACGTAGCGCCGTCGGCCAGGTGGGGGCGGTGTTCTCGGTGATGTCGAGGAACTCCACCGGCGCCAGTCCCGCGGCATGAGCGAGTTCGAAGTAACGTTGCAACGTGTCCAGCGACACCGCCTGGATCAGTTCGTAGTACTCGGCGGTGCGGGCGCGCAGCCGCTCGGTCATTCGAACTCGCGCGTAGGGCGTTTCCAGCACCAGAAGTCCGCCGGGGCGCAGCAACCGGGCCATGCTGGACAACAGCTCGCCCGTTTCGAAGTGCGGCGAGGACTCGACGGACATCACCGCGTCGAAACTCTCGGTGCGGAACGGTGGGTTGAGCGCGTCGGCGTACTCGAAGGAAACGTAGTGCGAAACACCGTTCGAACTGGCGTGGGTGGCGGCCTCTCGCAGCGCACGACGGTTGACGTCGATACCGGTGATGTCGGCACCGGTACGGGCCCCCGCCGCTACGGTGGGACGGCCGTTACCGCACCCCACGTCCAGCACCCGGTCCCCGGACGACACGCGCAGCTTGTCGATCACGAGTTCCGCCAGCCTGGCGGTGGCCTCCTCCAGTGAACTGTCGTCCGCACCGTCGAACCAGTATCCGTTGTGCAGATCGGGACCCCAGTACTTTTCGGCCAACGGCGCGAATCGTTCGTAGGCATTCTCGATACCGGTCGCTGGAAGGGAGGATCCCAATGCCGCTCGGTTTGACATGTCGTGTCTCCGGTTCTCGGTGAACTCGTTTCCGAATGACTGCTGACAGGACTGCCACTTTCCGAAAAACCGTGTTCGTTGTCGGTGATCGACGACATCTCCCGGGACGCTCATCCGAAACCGAACACCGGTGTCTTCCGGACAGGGTGTCACCGCGAAGAAAGTAGCAGCACTTCCGGCCCGTGGTGTTACCCCGTCCGAGCGAGCACTACGTGACACATTTTCATTTTTCGGCGTTGTTCCCGGAGGAATACGACTCGGCGTGGCCACGCCGGAACCACACCGAGCCGAAATCGTCGGACCGGGACTCGGGTCAGGTGCGCCCCGGCGCGGCGTGGCTGACGACGAACCGCTGCAACCGGTTCGGTATCAGCTTGCCGAGGGCTACCACGGCCTTGTACTGAGCTCCCGGAATCGACACGGTGCGGCCGCGGCGCAGATCGCGCAGCGCCTCGTGCACGAGGGTGTCGGCGTCCAGCCAGAACGCCTTCGGCAACGAGCTCATCTCCAGCCGGGCGCGCTGGTGGAACTCGGTGCGGGTGAAGCCGGGGCAGAGCGCCATGACTCGTACTCCGGTGCCCGCGAGCGAGGCGGAAAGCCCCTCGGAGAACGTGGTGACATAGGCCTTGGTCGCCGAGTAGGTGGAACCGGACATGGCGAAGAATCCAGCCACACTGGACAGATTGATCACGTCGCCCCGGCCGAGGTCGCGCATCACCGGAACAACGGCGCGGGTCAGCCGCAGCACGGCCGTGACGTTGAGATCCACCTGCTGCCGCAACGTCTCGGGGTCGGTGTCCCAGAAAGCACCGGAGGTGCCGAAACCCGCGTTGTTGACCAGCAGGTCGATCGGCCTGGTCGCGTCGCCGAGGCGACGTTCGACCTCCGCGAGTTCCTCGTCCCGGGTGAGATCCGCGGGCAACCGCTCGGTGACGGTACCGTAGCGATCCCCCAGGTACTCGGCCAGCGAGGCCAGCCGTTCGGAATCACGGGCGACGAGCACCAGATCGTAGCCCTCTGCTGCGAGCCTGCGGGCGAAAGCCCGGCCGATACCGGCGGTAGCACCGGTTACGAGAGCGGTAGACATGTTTCGGACCCTACCCGCGAGTTTCCCCGATGCCCTCCACCACCGAAGTTCTCCGGTCGGTCCACGGAAGACTCGGGGGTGAAGACTGGGTCGGCGAAGTCCCGGGTCTTCCGGCGTGCTTCCGCCCCGGCCCCGCACGAGGGCGTGCGGAGCCACCCGCGGCGTCGATTTCTCGCGAAATCGCGGCGCGGCTGGGCGAGGGACCCCGGTGCGTGAGGTGCTCCGGCCCGGCGATTTCTCGCGAAATCGACGGGCAGTGCGGGTCGGACACGTGGCGGTGCCCAACCACGTCCTCCCGCACCCGGGTACACCGCACCATCACGAGGGGCGCCCGCGGTGCGGCGGGGTTCGGCTCAAGCGGTGTCGTCCTCGGTGGTGGGGCTCGGGATTATCTCGTCGTCGGGACGCTCCGCACTGGGTGTCTCGCCGTTGGGGTCCACTTCGAACGGATCGAGCAGATCGGCGAACCGGCCCAACGCCCGCAGCGCGCTCTCCAGCTGTTCCGGTTCGGCCGCGGCGGGTTCCAGCGCCGCCAGCACCCAGTCGTTCTCCGCCCAGGCCACGGTCACGTCGTCGCCGAACTCCTCGACGGCGTCGACCACGTCCGGAGTGACCAGCGGCCGAGCCGTGGCGACGTCACCCACGAACGCGTAGCGCGAGCCTACCGGGCCGAGCAGGTCGAGTTCGGACTCCGGCGGAACCGGCACCTCCGGCAACCACAGTTCGAGCGTGGTGGCGGCCGACCGGCGGCAGCGGAGCCCGAGCAGCACCGCCACCGTCCTGCCGCCGACAACGAGGTCGAGCACCGAGACCTGGCGCCTCCCGTCGGCGGTGAAGGTGGACCCGGCCACGATGTCGGTGGCCACCGCCCCGTTGTACTGCGGCAGCAGACCCCGCTGCCACTTGGTCGGCAACACTTGGTCGAACTCGGCGAACTGCCAGCCACGCAGCGCCGCCCAACGTCTTCTTTCCCGGTTCTTCGCCGTTCGCCGCGCGTGGTCGGTGATCAGCAGCGTGACGCCCGCCGCTGTCGCGACCGCCGCCACGGCGAACCAGACCCATGCAGGTATGCCCACACGCGCAGGGTAGTCGGCCGACGGAGCGGTGCGAAGATCACCTGCTCCCCGAATCGCGTAACGCGCCGGGAGAACACCCGAAAAGACGTGGGCCGGACCGGCCGGGTCGAGCCGGAGTATCACTGTCCACCGGGAACGCACATCCGGAAGAGTTCGTCCCAGTCGGGCGCGTCCCCCGGTAGCCGGTCCGTCCGCTCGCGGAGTCCGGGAAGCAGCAGTTCGAGGTAGCGCTGCCGCAGCTCGGCACGGCGGTCCTCCTCGGTGGCAAGCGGCGGATTGAGGTGCTTGAACAGCAGAAACACATCGGCCGAGCGCAGATCACCGCGCAGCTGCCCCGCACGCTGGGCCGTGACCACCAGTTCCTCGATGTGCTCGATCATGCGTCGCCGCAGCCGGGTGAGCTCCTCGGAGACGTCCTCGGACTCCTCGTAGGGCGGCAGCACGACGCCGATCCCGGTGTGCGCGCGCAGACACCCCCGCACGAACCGCACGAAAGCGGCCCAGGGATCGTCGGGCTCGGTCTCCCCGGCGGACTCCGCCTCGGCGATGACACGACTCATGGCGGCGATCCGAACTCGCTCGGCCAGGCGTCGCTTGTTCGGGTAACGCCGGTAGATGCTGGCCACCCCGACCCCGGCGAGCTCGGCTATCTCGGAGACCGGGGCGGCGAATCCCTGCTGCGCGAACACCTCGCGAGCCGCGCTGATCACGCGTTCGTCGTAGTCCACGGCGTGCTGGGTTGTGGTCATGACCACAGCGTACCTCGGAGCGGAATGATCCGCTCCGGGGTCGTGTTGCTCCGCGCGGAATAACTCGCTCCGGTGAGGAGAATCATGCCGCCCGAGCCAAGCGCCACGACGGCCCCACCAGGCACGAAGCACGCACGCGGTCGCCGACAACGATCCGGCACCTCTTTCGCGCTGGCGGGAGCGATTCTCGCGGTGTTTCTGATGGCTTCCACCGCCCCTTCCCCGATGTATGCCATCTATCAACGGGAATGGGGCTTCTCCAGCACGGTGCTGACGCTCGTCTTCGCCGTCTACATGGTCGGGATCCTGGCAGCGCTGCTGTTGTTCGGTTCCCTGTCGGACCACCTGGGACGACGCCCCGTGCTGCTGGGAGCTATAGCGCTCGAAACGGTCTCGCTGCTCGTACTGGCGTTCGCACCGGGCGTCGGGTGGCTGTGCGCCGGTCGGATTCTGCAGGGACTGGCCACCGGCTCCGTCACCAGCGCGGTCAGTGCCACGCTGCTGGACTTCCAACCGCCGGGCAGCGGACGCGGACCGCTGGTGAACGGAATCGCCGCGTCGGGAGGCATGGCCGTCGGGTCGGTGATGGCAGGGGCGCTGGTGCAGTTCGCTCCCGCTCCCACCGAGCTGAGCTATCTCGTGCTGATCGCCGCACTGGTGCTACTGCTCCTCGGGGCGGTGGCGATGCCGGAACCCGTGACCGGCCGACGTGGTGAGCCGCGCCGGATACCGCGTCCGCAGCGGCCGATCGTGCCCGCGGGACAGGGCAGGACGTTCGCGCTGCTGGCCACCACGATGCTGGCGGCGTGGACCATCGGCGGGATGTTCATGTCGCTGGGGCCGTCGGTGGCGAGCGGACTGGTCGGGAGCAACTCCCACTTCGTCGGCGGGCTGACAGTCACGGTGCTGGCCGGGGTCGGCAGCGTAGCGCAGGTGCTGGCTTCGGGATGGCACGGCACACGCGCGGTGCGGCTGGCCGTTCCGCTACTGCTGCTCGGCCTGGCCGCCGTGGCGACGGCGGTGGTCCTCGGAAGCGCCATGCTGCTGTTCGGCGGCTCAGTCGTGCTGGGTGCGGGCTGGGGACTGATGTTCATGGGCGGTTTCCGGATGCTCAGCGCCCTGGCGAGGCCCGAGCAGCGCGCGGGCACCTCGGCGATGATCTACGTGGTCGCCTACCTGTCCGCGGGAGGCTCCAGCATCCTGCTCGGCTACCTGACCACGTTGTTCGGACTGGACAACGCCACGATCGTGTTCGCCGTGGCAGCGGGAGCGTTCACCGTGCTGGCCGGGATCGGCAGCGGCAGGAGTCGTTGACCACGCGCCGGTCACGGACGACCGCGAGACACGAACGGCGCGGTAGGGCAGGCTGCGGTCATGGTCACCATCGACGAGATCCGCGAAATCGTTCGCGGTCTGCCGGGCGCTTACGAACAGCCCTCCTACGGCGGGCAACCGTCGTGGCGGACGAAACCACGAGGGTTCAGCTGGGTTCGCGACGAGCCGGAAGCGCTCGTGGTGTGGGTCGGTTCGGTCGAGGAGAAAGAAGCGTTGCTCGAAGCCGAACCCGAAAAGTTCTTCACGAACTCCCACTACAACGGTCGACCGATGCTGCTCGTCCGACTCGATGGTGTCGATCGCGCCGAGGCCGCGGAGCTGGTCGAGGAGTCCTTCCGGCTACGGGCTCCCGCACGTCTCGTCGCGGAGCTCGACGGGAAGTAGTTCGGGGCGGGAAATCCGGTAGACGGCGGGCGCGAGCCCCTCGAACCCGCGTCCTCCCCGGACGTACTCCTGATCACCTCCGATGCCGCGATCACGTCCTCGGACCGCCTGCCGAGCGGTACCGCTTCCGCTATCGACGCGACGAATCGAGCACCGCGGCCACGACCGCTTCCGGAGCGTCGTCGGGAACCAGGTGTCCCGCCTCGGGGACGACGCCGAACTCGGTGTGCGGCATGCGTGCGGCCAACTCCCGACCTCTCTCCAGCGGAATCCACGCGTCCCGCTCGCCCCACAGGAGGGTGACCGGACAGCGGATCTCGTCGTAGCGGTCCTGGATCTCGTCGGTGTGGCTGTCGTGCATCTGGGCGATCTGGCGATAGAACGCGGCCTGCCCCCGCTCCCCCGACCAGGGTTCGAGGTAGTACCGCATCTCCCGCTCGGACAGCGAGCGGCACACCGCTCCGCCGATGTAGGCGCGCAGGACCGCCTCGTGGATGTAGGCGGGGAGCTCGCCGAACGCGTCCTCGTGGCGCCGGGCCGTTCGCACGAGCTCCGAACCGTGCGGACTGAGCGCCACCGGGTCGATCAACGTCATCGAGCGGTAGTCGCGGCCGTCGAGCAGATGGGTGCGCAGCGCGGTGGTCCCGCCGAAGTCGTGCCCGACCACGTGCGGGGAATCGAGTTCCCAGTGGTCGAGCAGCGCGGCGAAGAGCCCGTTCTGCACCCCCAGTGAGACGTCCTGCCCCGCTTTCTTCTCCGAGCGGCCGTAGCCGAGCAGGTCGAAGTAGTGCACCCGGTGGTCGCGGGCGAGTTGCGGCGCGACCCGTCGCCAGACCACCGAGGAGAACGGCGTGCCGTGCAGCAGGACCACGGGGTCTCCCTCTCCCATGACTCCGTAGCGGATCTCCTGACCACGGAACTCGAACACCTCGGGCGGGTTCCACGACTCGCGGTCCGACGTCTCGAACATAACTAACCCCTTTGTTGGATTTTATGGTTAGTATGGTTGCCGCGGCGCACCCAGCTGTCAACCCGACCGGCGACACACTCGCGGAGGAAAAATGGCCGACTGGACGGCTGACTCGTTGATCGGTGATCATCCGGCGCTGGTCTTCGTCAACACGGTCGGAGGCCGCACCAGAAGCCGCGACGTGGAGTACCTGCGCGAGTTCACCGACGCGGCCGACTGGGCACACGCGATCGGGCTGCTCGAATCGGAGGAGCACGAGTACCTGCTGAGCCGCGCGGCGGAGGACCGGGCGGAAACGGACGGGGCGCTGGTGGAACTGCGCGAACAGCGCGAGGCGCTGCACACCTTCCTGCTCGCGGGGGTGGAGCGGGTTCGATGCGAGCGGGCCGTCCGGGACAGGGTCAAGGCCGACATCCTGACCGCGCAACGGGAGGCGGAACCCACGGAGCTGTTCCGCACCCGACATACCTGGGTGTTCGACACCGCTCGCCTCGGGCCGCGCCTGGTGGCCCACCGGACCGCGCTGGCGAGCGCGGAACTGCTGCTGAGCGAGCAGCGGTCGCTGATCGGTGTGTGCGGCCGGTGCTCGTGGCTCTTCCTGGACCCCTCGCCGACCCGACGACGCCGGTGGTGCTCGATGGCGATCTGCGGCAACAGAGCCAAGGCCGAACGCCACCAGCGGGGCCGAAGCCGGTAACACCGCCCGGACGCCCGGCGCGGCGATTTCGCGAGAAATCGACGCCCCGGCCCCGATCAGACCCCCGGTGGGTCCCGGCTGTCGGTCAGAACAGCCCACCGCGGTAGCTGCCGTGTGCCGTGCGCACGGCCACGGTGAGCCACGCGAGCACCAACAGCAGGTAGAGCGCCACGGCGACAACGGTGAACAGCAGCGAACCGGTGCGGGCGGCCAGGCCGCTGGTGCCGGTGACGACGGTGCCCACCGGGAAGGTGAAGCTCCACCAGGTCAGCGCGAAGGGCAGCCCGGAACGGGCGGCGCGGACGGTGAGCGCGGCGGCCAGCGTCAGCCAGACGAGGGCGAATCCCCAGGCGGCCACCCCGTAGAACAGACCGAGGGCGTCGGCGGCCGCCCCGTAGGGCGCCGGCAGGACGCTCCCGGCCGGACGGGCCAGCAGGTTGACCGCCGTGACGGACTGCCCGAGTGGGCCGAGCACGATCCACACCGTGGGTACGGTCGCGGCGGCACCGGTCTTGTGGCGCAGCAGGCGCTGCCAGAGCTGCGGAACGATGAACAGCGTCGCGAACAGGCTGATGCCGAACATCGCGTAGCAGCCCAGCAGCATGGCCAGGCGGGGCTGTCCCGCCGGCAGGTGCTCGACGAGCAGTGCGCCGTTGGCGGCCGAGACCATGGGAGGAACCACGGGCATCAGCCAGCCGCCGAAGGCACTGTCACGCGTTATGTCGTGCGTGGTCATCATCCGGTAGGGGATCCACGCGGTGGTGAACAGCCCGAGAAGGGTTCCGGCCGTCCACAGTATCCAGTTCACGGTCAGTGCCGGGGCGAGCCCGATCCAGTCCCTGCCCAGCAGCAGGGTGCCCGCACCGACCGTCATCAGCGCCATCGGAGGAGCGCCCCAGAACTGGGCCATGACCGGATCGTGGGCGTGACCACGCGCCGTCCCGGTGTGGCGGGTCCAGTGCACCGCCCACGCGGCGCAGAGCGCGAGGAGCAGCAGCGCACCGAACGCCCAGACCACGGTGGCCGCGGCGCGCACCCCGGGCAACCACACCGGCAGGGTCGCGGCGGCGTTGGCCACGATGCCGGTACCCATCACGGAGGCGAACCAGTTGGGACCGAGTCGGGCGAAGACCCGGGCCGGATGATCGAGTTCGCGCAACGGGACGAAGCGTCGCGACGTCGCGGGTTCCTCGGCGAGGGCGGTGCCGGTCATGCTTCCACCCTCGTTCGATTCGTCGCGGCCGAGTAGTCCCTCGTCGATTGGGAGTGCATAAGCTGTGCCTATGTCTTCTCGGCCGTTACCCCGGTCGGTACGCGATCTGACCGGTTACGAGTTGCTGCTGAGCGTGGCCGAACTCGGCAGTATCGGGCAGGCGGCAGGCTCGCACGGCATGTCCCAACCCGCCGCCAGCGCGCGGCTGCGGCAGTTGGAGGCCGATGTCGGCACCGCCCTGCTCGAACGTCGCGCGCGCGGAACCCGGCTGACCACGGCGGGAGAACTCGTGGCGAGCTGGGCGCAGGCCACTGTCGAAGCCGCCTCGGACCTGGCCGCGGGCATCGCCGCCCTGCGGGCCGATCACCACGGCCACGTCCGGATCGCGGCGAGCCTGACGGTGGCCGAGTACCTGTTGCCCCGCTGGTTGATCGCGCTGCGGGCCTCCGATCCGGAGACCGTTGTCGCGCTGGACTCGGGCAACTCGGCGGAGGTCGCGACGAGTGTGCTGGCCGGTACGGCCGACATCGGATTCGTCGAGAGCCCGGAAGTGGCGAGTGGACTGTCCGCGCGTGAGGTCGCCAGGGACGAACTGGCGCTGGTCGTCGCGCCGGCGCACCCCTGGGCCAACCGCCGACGTGAGCCGAGGGCCGACGAGCTGGCCGCCACCTCGTTGGTCAGCCGGGAACGCGGCTCCGGAACCCGCTGGGCGCTGGAACGGGCGCTGCGGGAACACGCCGGGCTCGAAACCGCCGAGCCACTGCTGGAGGTCTCCTCCACCACCGCGATCAAGGCGGCCGTGACCGGCGGGATCGGTCCCGCCGTACTCAGCGCCCGTGCCGTGAGCACCGAACTCGCCGCGGGAACGCTCGTGCGGCTCGGGGTCGCCGAACTCGATCTGACCCGGAGCCTGCGCGCGGTCTGGCCCGAAGGGACGCCGCTACGCGGCCCGGCCCGCGATCTGCTCGCCATCGCACTCCGGGGGGAGTGACACCGGCGGCGTCGATTTCGCGAGAAATCGACGGCCGGGTGAGGGGACCGTAGCTGTGAGTACGCCGTGCCGGGAAGGATGTTCGGGGTGCACGACGCCTTCACGCTCATCCGCCGGGCTACCGAGCTGTTGCCGGAACACGCGCGGGCCGAGAACGGGGCACTCCCGGACGACGTTCGGGACTGTCAGCGGGCTGGGGACTGGGAACTGGCACTCGACCTGCTGCTGCGGATCGGCGAGTCACATCCGGTCCCCGTCGACTTCTGGCGGATGCTCACCGAGAGCGCACGACAACTGAGGCTCACGGATACAGCCGCGTGGTGTGTGCTGCGCGATCACGAGACGCGACACGGCACGGTCCGGGCACGGCTGAGCCTGCTGCCGACCAGTGAGGGCGGACGACGAACCCCGGTTCCCGGCGACGGACGACTCCGACCGCTTTGGAACATCGGTAACCGCGCTCCCGGAAGTGAGCGGCCTCTCAACGTCGCGGGGCTCTGGTCGGAAGGGCTCGCCGAACTGCCACCGGGGCACAGCGCCACGGTCCGGCTCGCCCCGCTCAGCCCGGAGCAGTGGCGGCACCTGGCCGCGGGCGACGCGATCACGATGCACGAGAGTCGACCGCCCGTCGGCGTCGCGAGGATCATCGAGGTCACCTCGGCCGCCGTTTCCGGACACCGCTGACCGAACTCGACCGGACCCCGCCCGGAAATCGCCGGGCCGGTGTGACGTTGTCCACTTCCGGTGCGACTTCGGGCGCCCCCGGGAACCGAACGGCCCCTCCGGACGACGTGCACGGCGAACACGGTTCGTCCCACGACTCGACGGTCGAGAAACGGAAACGGGCATGCACGGTGAGATGGCGGCAATGCACATGCCACTTTTACCCATGTGGCTACGAATCGTGTGGGCACTGGCACTTTTCGTGGTGATCTTGGTGCACGCCGGCCACCTGATCGCGATGTCCGGGCAACACCGCGCATGGCACGCGGGCCACACGGTCATGGCGGCGGGGATGGCCCTGATGTATCTGTTCCCCCGCATGACGAACCCGGAGCTGTACCGGGTCGGGCTGGCCCTGTTCGTTCTCGTGACACTCACACAGGCCGCCATAACCGTCACTTTCCGCGTCCGCGAGGGTGCGCTCAACCCGCTGTGGTTCTTGTCCACGGTGGACATGGCGGCGATGTCCTACATGCTGCTGGCGCCGACGGCACGCCCGGACTGGCTGAACTGGGTGTTCGTGGTCTACCTGACCTGCCAGGCGGTGGCCTACGGCGTGGGAGCATGGGACCGACTTCCGGTGTTCAACCACCGGGTTCCGGCCACCGTCGCCACCACGTCCACCCCGGCGGCGGAACCCGTCCGGCAGCACGAGCACGGGGTGACACCGCTGACGGCCGAACCCGCGCCCGACCCCACGGCGGGGCCGGTGGTGGGGCTGGTCGCGCATTCCACCGTGGGAGTGCGGGTGACGCTGGCGGTGATGGCGGCGAGCATGGCCTACATGTTCGCGGTCATGTAGCGGAAAACGAGGAGGATGTCGGCGGTGGATCCCCTGACCTGGTCGAACGCGCTGACCAGTTGGCAGCTCTCACCCTGGGACATACTCGTGGTGCTGCTGGCCGTGACCTACCTCGCGGGACTGCTCCGGTACCGACACCTCGGCCGCTGGCCGATCCGCCGCGCCGCGGCCTTCCTGGGCGGGCTGCTCGCACTGGTCGTGGCCGTCAACAGCGCGATCGGCGTCTACAGCGAAGCCCTGACCTGGGTGCACATGGTCCAGCACCTGGTGCTGATCATGGCGGTGCCGATCCTGCTGATCGTGGGGCGTCCGCTGGAGCTCTGGGTCGCGGCGAGCGGAACCACCGCGTCACGGCGCCTGGAGAACGCGCTGCGAAGCGGAACCGTGAACGCGCTCACTCACCCGGCGACCTCTTTCGTGTATTACACCGTCGTGCTGGTGGTCACTCACCTGACGGTGTTCGCGCAGCTGCGACTGGAGCACGAGTGGCTGCGGCACTTCGAGATCGTGCTGTACCTGACCAGTGGTTACCTGCTCTTCCTTCCCGTTCTCGGCAGTGAACCGCTCCGGTGGCGGCGCTTCCCCCATCCGCTGCGCGTGGTGCTGCTGATGGCGGGAATGCTGCCGGACACCCTGGTCGGTGTGGTGCTGATGATGGCTCCCAACCCCATCGCGCCGGGCTATCGCCTGGCCCGCCCCGACTGGGGACCGACGCTGCTGGACGACCAGCACCTCGCCGGAGCGATCATGTGGTTCTTCGGTGACGCCACCATGGCCGTGCTGGCGCTGATCACCGTCGGGGTGTGGCTGCGCTCGCGCGGCCCGGAAGCGGGCTTCGGCACGTGGTTGGAGTCCGCGCGCCGCAGCGCGCTGGCCCACACCGCCTCGGGGTCGGCCCCCGCGCTGCGCGACTCCGCCGATGTGGACGCCGACGAGCAGGCGCTGGCCGACTACAACGCCATGCTCGCCCGGCTGCACCAGGGCTCAGGATCACGACAGGGTTCGGGATCGCAACAGGGTTCGGGATCGCACCAGGGCACTGATTCATACCAGGGCACGGGGCCGCACTCCCCGGGCGGTTCCACCGGCGAGGCCGCCCCGGCGGATCCCGCCGCGGCCGAGTACGGCACCGGGAACACGTGGCACGACCGGCCGGAGCGGGGGAGCCGATGACTTCGGTGGCACCGTCCGAGGAGTCGCACTCCGAGGGCTACTCGGTGGACCTGGCAGTCACGGGGATGACCTGCGCCGCGTGCGCGACGCGGGTGCAGCGCAAGCTCAACAAGCTCGACGGCGTGTCGGCCAGCGTCAATTACGCCACCGAGAAGGCCACCGTCGAGGCACCGAGCGGTGTGGCGGTGGAACGGTTGCTGCGGCAGGTCGAGACGGCGGGATACGGCGCGGAGGTGATCCGGCCCGACAGCCAGCAGGACGGTGACCCGGCCGACCGGGTCCGCTACCTGTGGCGCCGCCTGGTGGTGGCGCTGCTGTGCGGGGTGCCGCTGGCCGACCTGTCGATCACGCTGGCCCTGACCCCCTCACTGCGGTTCCCGGGGTGGTCGTGGGTGTTGCTGGCTTTGACACTGCCGGTCGCCACCTGGTGTGCCTGGCCCTTCCATCGCCAGGCCCTGGTGCAGGCCCGCCACGGAACCACCTCCATGGACACCCTGGTCTCCATCGGCATCCTGGTGTCCGCCTGCTGGTCGGGCTACACGATCTTCGCCTATCGAGGAACCACCGCCGGTGACCAGGGTCTGACGGGACTGCTGCTGGAACCCGCCGGATCGGTCTACCTGGACGTGGCCGCGGCGGTCACCATTTTCATGCTCGCCGGACGGCTGCTCGAGGCCAAGGCCAAACAGCGGGCGGGCGGTGCGCTGCACGCGCTGGCCGCGCTCGGTGCCAAGGACGTCGCGGTGCTGGACCGGGACGGCAACGAGAGTCGGGTGCCGGTCGAGCGACTGCGGCGCGAGGACCACTTCACGGTCCGCCCCGGTGAGACCGTGGCCACCGACGGCGAGGTGCTGCGCGGGCACGGCACCGTGGACACCAGCGCGATGAGCGGCGAACCGGTCCCCGTCGAGGCTTCGGCGGGTGACGCGGTCGTGGGAGGCACCATCCTCACGAGCGGCCGACTGGTGGTGCGGGCAACGCGCGTCGGCGAGGAGACCCAACTCGCCCGGCTGCGGGGGCTGGTCGAGCGGGCGCAGCACGACAAGGCCCGGACGCAGCGGCTGGCCGATCGGATCTCCGGCTGGTTCGTGCCCGCCGTCGGCGTGCTGGCCGCGCTTACCCTGCTGAGCTGGTGGCTGCTCGACGCCCCTCCGGAGCGGGCATTCAGCGCCGCGCTGACCGTGCTGATCATCGCCTGTCCCTGTGCGCTGGGGCTGGCCACCCCCACCGCGCTGCTGGCGGCCACGGGGCGCGGTGCGCAGCTGGGAATCTTCATCAAGGGGCACCGGGCCCTGGAGTCCGCCCGGGCGATCGACACCGTGGTGCTGGACAAGACCGGCACCCTGACCACCGGCAGGATGGCCGTGGTCGACCTGCGCACCACCGCGGACACCGACACCGCCACGGTACTGCGGCTCGCGGGCGCCGTGGAGGACGCCTGCGAACACGCCGTGGCGCGGGCGATCAGCTCGCTGGCCGGGAACGAGCTCGGACAGCCGGAGCCGGTCACGGACTTCACCAGCCTCTCCGGACTGGGCGCGGCCGGGACGGTGGCGGGCCGTTCCGTGCTGGTGGGTTCGGCAAGGCTGCTGCGGGAGCGCGGCAGCGAACTGCCCGAGGAGCTCGAAGCCAGGCGTGTGGCGTGGGAGAGCCAGGGGCGCACCACGGTCGCCGTGGCTGTGGACGGCCAAGCGCGGGGGATCTTCGCCCTGACCGACACGGTAAAGCCCTCGGCGGCTCGCATGGTCGGTGAGCTGCACCGGCTCGGGCTGCGCACGGTGCTGCTCTCCGGTGACAACACCGCCACGGTGCGAGCGGTCGCCGAACGGGTGGGCATCGACGAGACGCTGGCCGAGGTACTGCCCGCCGACAAGGCCGCCACCATCGCGGGACTGCGGGAGCAGGGCCGCACCGTGGCCATGGTCGGCGACGGGATCAACGACGCTCCCGCACTCGCCGGTGCCGATCTCGGGATCGCCGTCATCTCCGGTACCGATGTGGCGCTGGACGCGGCCGATCTGCTGCTCGTGCGGGACCGGCTGGAGGTCGTCCCCGAGTCGATCACGCTGGCCCGCCGGACGCTGCGCACCATCCGGGGCAATCTGGCCTGGGCCTTCGGCTACAACCTGGCCGCCCTTCCCCTGGCTGCTCTCGGACTGCTCAACCCGCTGATCGCCGCGGCGGCCATGGCGCTGTCCTCGCTGTTCGTGGTCACCAACAGCTTGCGACTGCGCAGGTTCGGCACCGAATCGCCCCGCCGGGAAGCGACTCCGGAGGAATCTTCCACCGACGGCTCGCCGGTGGACGGAACCCGAGCCGGCAACGCGGCCACCCCGTAACAGCGCAGCCGCCCAGTAGCGGGAACCCCGCTCGGGCCGTGTCGATTTCCCACGAAATCGCCGCGCCATCGACGCGGGGCGAACTCCAACCACCCTCGCAGGCAGAGCTCCGACCACCCTGGCCATCGGCACCGCCGCGGGTTCTCCGGTGCGGCTCTCGCGAGGACGCCCCCGACGTTGTGTAGATCGCTACCCGATGTCGGGGCACCCGCGGCGAGAGCCGTGCCAGAGGTTCCGCAAAGCGACCATCCCGGCAGCCCAGCGGCGGCAGAACTCCGCGAGGAACTCACTCCGAGTTCACGGTCAGCCCGTTGTCCTCGGTGGCCGCATCGACCGTGACCTTGTCACCGTCCTTGATGTCACCGGCCAGCAGCTTGCGGGACAGCTCGTCACCGATGGCCGACTCCACCAGCCGCCGCAGTGGCCGGGCGCCGAACACCGGGTCGAAACCGTGCACCGCCAGCCATTCCCGCGCGGGTTGCCGCACGTCCAGGGTCAACCGCCGCTGCGCCAGCCGCCTGGCCAGTCGGTCCACCTGGATGTCCACGATGGAGGTCAGCTGTTGGGTGGACAGCGCGTGGAAGACCAGTGTGCCGTCCAGCCGGTTCAGGAACTCCGGCTTGAACTGGCTGCGCACCACCGACATGACGGCCTCGTCCCGCTCGGACTCCGACAGGTCGGGATTCGCGATGGCCTGCGAACCCAGGTTGGAGGTCATCACCAGGATGGTGTTGCGGAAGTCCACGGTGCGTCCCTGGCCGTCGGTGAGCCTGCCGTCGTCGAGCACCTGCAGCAGCACGTCGAACACGTCCTGGTGCGCCTTCTCCACCTCGTCGAGCAGCACCACCGAGTAGGGCCGCCTGCGTATCGTCTCGGTGAGTTGTCCGCCCTGGTCGTAGCCGACGTAACCGGGCGGCGCGCCCACGAGGCGTGCCACCGAGTGCTTCTCGGAGTACTCGCTCATGTCGATGCGCACCATCGCGCGCTCGTCGTCGAACAGGAACTCGGCCAGCGCCTTGGCCAGCTCGGTCTTGCCGACACCGGTCGGGCCGAGGAACAGGAAGGAACCGGTGGGGCGGTCCGGGTCGGCCACCCCGGCACGGGCACGGCGCACCGCGTCCGAGACCGCACGCACCGCCTCCTGCTGGCCGACGACGCGCGCCCCGACGGCGTCCTCCATGCGCAGCAGTTTCTCGGTCTCGCCCTCCAGCAGTCTGCCCGCCGGGATCCCGGTCCACGAGCTGACCACCTCGGCGACGTCGTCTGGGGTGACCTCCTCCTGCAGCATCGCCTTGGAGCGGTTCTGCTCCTCGGTGGCCTGCTCCAGCTCCTTCTCCAGCTGGGGGATGCGTCCGTAGCGCAGCTCGGCGGCCTTGCCCAGGTCACCGTCGCGCTCGGCGCGTTCGGACTCGCCCCGCACCGACTCCAGCCTGCTCTTGAGGTCGCGGACCTTGTCGATGGACTCCTTCTCGCGCTGCCAGCGGGCGGTCAGCTCGGACAGCCGTTCCCGCTGGTCGGCCAACTCCTGGCGCAGCGAGTCGAGGCGCTCCCGCGAGGAGGGGTCGTCCTCGTTGGACAGCGCCATCTCCTCGATCTCCAGCCTGCGGACGGCGCGCTCGACCTCGTCGATCTCCACCGGCCGGGAGTCGATCTCCATCCGCAGCCGGGAGGCGGCCTCGTCGACCAGGTCGATGGCCTTGTCCGGCAGGAACCGGTCGGTGATGTAGCGGTCGGAGAGCGTGGCGGCGGCCACCAGCGCGCCGTCGGTGATCCGCACGCCGTGGTGCACCTCGTAGCGCTCCTTGAGGCCGCGCAGGATCGCCACGGTGTCGTCCGGCGTGGGTTCACCGGTCATGACCTGCTGGAACCTGCGCTCCAGCGCGGCGTCGGTCTCGATGTGCTTGCGGTACTCGTCCAGCGTGGTCGCGCCGACCATGCGCAGCTCGCCGCGCGCCAGCATCGGCTTGATCATGTTCCCGGCGTCCATGGCGCCCTCACCGGTGGCACCGGCACCGACGATGGTGTGCAGCTCGTCGATGAAGGTGATCACCTGCCCCTCGGACTCGGTGATCTCCTTGAGCACCGCCTTGAGCCGCTCCTCGAACTCGCCGCGGTACTTGGCGCCGGCGACCATCGAGCCCATGTCCAGCGCGACGACCCGCTTGTCGCGCAGCGACTCGGGCACGTCCCCGGCGATGATCCGCTGTGCCAGGCCCTCGACGATCGCGGTCTTGCCCACGCCGGGCTCGCCGATGAGCACCGGGTTGTTCTTGGTGCGCCGGGAGAGCACCTGCACGACCCTGCGAATCTCGGCGTCCCTGCCGATGACCGGATCGAGATCGCCGTTGCGCGCGCGGTCGGTCAGGTCGAGGCCGTACTGCTCCAGCGCGTTGTAGGTGCCCTCCGGATCGGGGCTGGTGACGCGTGCCGAGCCGCGCACCTTGGTGAAGGCGTCCTTGAGCGCTTCGGGGGTCGCGCCGTAGCGGTTGAGCAGCTCACCGACCTGCCCGCCCTCGGCGGACAGCCCGACGAGCAGGTGCTCGGTGGAGACGTACTCGTCGCCGAGCTCCGTCGCCAGCTGCTGGCTGTGGGTGAGGGCCTTGATCGACTCGCGGGACAGTTGCGGCGTGGACACCGTGGAGCCACTCGCCGAAGGCAGCCCGTTGGCGAGCTGTTCGCACTCCTCGCGCACCCGTGCCGGATCGGCGCCCACCGCCGAGAGCAGCGAGGGGGTGAGTCCGTCGCGCTGCGCCAGCAGCGCACCCAGCAGGTGTGCGGGGGCGATGTCGGGATTGCCCGCCATCGTCGCGGCCTGCGCCGCGGCGGAGATCGCCTGTTGGGTCTTGGTCGTCGGGTTGAACGCGTCCATTCCTCACCTCTCTCGTAGCGGCTTCGTCGCCCCGGCGAGGGCATGTCTTCCCGCCATACCCCGAAGGCCGCCCGACGTAACAGCCGCACCACAGCGACTATGGAAACAAAGTTGAGCCTGTATGACTCAACTATACAGACACGACCCGACTCGCGTCATCCGCACTCGCCCGAAACGCTCGAACCGGGGGCCACCACGAATTCGGGGACGTCTCGCGCGAGAGGTCCCCCGAGGGCGATCGATGTCACGAGCCCGACCTCACCGCGGGCTTCCCGACAACCTGATCGGAAAACTTCGATCAGCCGAAGGCGGCGATGTGCTCCCGGGCCCACTGCCGGAAAGTACGCGCGGACCTTCCCGTGATCCGCCGAACCGTGTCCGGCAGCCCCGGATCCCCGCCATCCGTGGCGAGCATGTCCTCGACGATCCCGGCGGGCATGTACTCCAGCATCCGTCGCCGGGCCTGTTCGGTGCTCAGCTCCACGAATTCGACGGGGCGCCCCAGTTCCTCTGCCAGCACGGCCACCCGCTGCGCGACGGTGAGCTTCTCGGGCCCCGTCAGCGAGTGGATCCGCTGTTCATGGTCCGACTCGGTGAGCGCCCGAGCCGCGACCGCGGCGATGTCGGCGGGATCGACGACCTGCGAGCCCTCCGGGTTCTCGTGGGCGTACACGCTGCCGTGCTCGGTGATCGAGGGGGTCCATCGGAACGCGTTGGACATGAACTCCCACGGCCGCAGCACTGTCCAGTCGAGCCCGCTGTCCCGCAGGGCCTTCTCCCCGGCCAGCGCCCCACTGCCGATGAAGGACTCCGGGTGCGTCTCGGCGAGCAGCGAGGAGACCAGCACCACCCGCCGCACTCCTGCCTCGGCGGCCCGGTGCAGTATCGCCGGAACGTCGCCGGGCGAACCGAGCAGGAAGAACCCAGTCACCCCCGCGAAGGCGTCCCGGAGCGAGTCCGGATCTTCGAGGTCACCGGATACGGCCTCGACCCCGTCGGGGAACTCCGCCCCGCCGGGATCACGGGTGGTCGCCCGCACCGCGAATCCCGCCTCGTGCAGGTCACGTACCAGGCAGCGACCGATGTTGCCGGTCGCCGAAGTCACCAGGATCATGCGCTCTCCGAATCTCGTCCACGAAGCCAACAGGCGAAACCGCCGGGCACGGCGAACCCCGTCGGGAAACTCCGTCGGGAAACTCCGTCGGGAGTTCGCGCCCCGAGGGCGGCACGCGGACGAGTCTGGATCTTCCAGCGCACTCGAAGTCAACGATGCTCGGAGCACGGCGCCGCGCACCACCGCGCGGCGGGGCCCCTCGGGACGGAGCGACGGCATTGTTTCGCGTGAAACATCATCCCGGAGACCGCGAGAGACCCGGCCCGCTCAGCTCGCGCCCTCGGCGAACACCGCCTGCACGTCGAGCTCGATCCGCAGCGTGGTGCCGATCGCGGCGATTCCGGTGCTCAGCGACTGGTTGAAGGTCATCGCGAAGTCCTCGCGCCGCAGGATGGTGCTCGCCGAGGCGGAGGCCCTGGTGCCGCCCCACGGGTCGGCCCCCACCCCGGTGAACCTGGTCTCCAACCGCACCGGACGGGTGACCCCGCACAGCGTCAGTTCGCCGTCGAGATCCCAGTGGTCGTGCCCGCGCGATATCCCGGTGGAGGTGAAGCCGATCCGGGGGTGGTTCGCGACGTCGAGGAAGTCACCGCTGCGCAGGTGCTCGTCGCGCTGCGCGTTTCCGGTGTCCACGGTCGCGGCGTCGATCCGGACGTCGACCGAGGAGGACTCCACCGGCCTGGCTATCCGGATCTCACCACCGAACTCGTTGAACCGACCGTGGATGCTGCTGATCCCCAGGTGCTTCGCGGTGGCGCGGATGGCGGAGTGCGCCGGATCGATGTGCCACAATCCGGGCTCGGGCAGCTCGTCACCGCCTCCCACCGGGGAGAGCTCCACCCCGTCCAGCTCGACGACGTTGCCCTGCCGCACCATCGCGGTGCGCGCGAGCGGCTGGTGCCCCAGTGCCGTGACGATCGCCGTGTAGCGTCCCGACGGCAGCGCCTGCACCGTGGCTTCCCCCGCCGAGTCGGCGGGAGCGCGTCCCACCTGGGTCCCCGAGGCGTCGGTGACCGTGAGCACCGCTTCCGGCAGCGGCCAACCACCGAGCGTGCGGGCCCGCACTGTGACCGCTCCGCTCGGTGCCGGATCGTGCCGTTCGCTGACCTCGCCCTGGCCGAGGCTCATCGGAGTGTCCTCCCCTGCGTGAAACCGCGGAGCCGGGAGTAGCCGGATCCGCCGGTCTGGTTCGAAGAATCGCGCCGTCGGTGAACGCGCGGTCGGTGAACGCGCCGTCGGCGATCGGCCCACGGGACCGGCCACCCGCGGCGGGCCGACCCCGCCCGCTACTCCAGGCCGAGGGCGATGTCGTGCTCGACGTGCTCGTCCCGCACGCTGAGGTTGTTCGCGGTCGGCGCGTAACCGGTGGCGATCACGGTGTAGTCGCCGTGCGAGAGGTCGGTGAACCGGTACTCCCCGTCCGGACCGGTGACCGTGGCCGCGACCACGCCGCCCGAGGCGTCCAGCAGGGTCACCTGAGCCTCCGGCACGGCGTGCCCGAGCCGGGCCGAGCGGATCACGCCGCGCACCTCGGCACCCGACTCCAGCGACACGTCCAGCGTGGCGCGCTGCCCCTCGGACAGCGCCACCTCGGTACTGGTGGGCTGGTATCCCTCGGCGGTGACGGTCAGGGCGTAGGAACCGCCGACCAGATCGTTGAACTCGTAGCCGCCCCCACCGCCCGTGCGCGCGGCGGCCACCACGGAGCCGCGCACGTCGGTGAGCACCACCGTGGCGTCCGGCACCGGTACCGGACCACTGTGGACCATGCCGGACAGTCCACCACCGCCGGAGAGCTCGACGTCGTGGCGCACCGTGCGCCCGGATACCGCGACCATGGCCGCCGCGGGTTGATAGTCGTCGGCCGCGGCGATCAGCACATAGGTGCCGCCACCGGCGGGGTTCACCCGATAGTTTCCCTGGTCATCCGAGTGGGTGCGATCGACCTGATTTCCCACCGAGTCGGTGAGCGTGAGCACCACCCCCGACAGGGGGACCCCACCCGGACCTCGGACCACGCCGTACACGGTGGGAGCACCGTCGTCCGGGTAGAGCGAACCGGCCAGACTGGCGCCGTTCGCGCCGTGCACGTTCGCTCCGAACCCGTTGTTCGACAATGCGGCTGACCTGCCACCCGTCGAGTTCTCCCCAAGGTTTTCCACAGACCTTTCCACAGAGTTGTCCACAGGGTCGACCGATGTGTTCACAGGGCGCTCCACTGCCTCCGATATGTGGCCTTCGCGGGTGATCGGCTGCGCCGAACTCGGTGAACCGGCCACCGATCCGTCACCACCACTCGACGAGTTATCCACAGATTTGCTCAAGTTCTCCACAGCCCGGTGCTTGCCGCCCTCCGCCGGTTGGTCGTGCTTCTCGACGGTGGTGCGCAGCGGCACCTCGCGAATGAACAGCACGGCGAGCAGCGTCACCACCGAGACGCAGGCGGTGATCAGGAACAGGTCCCCGATGGCCCTGCCGTAGGAGTCGTGCAGGATCGCCTCGATCGGGGCGGGCAGACTGTTGATGTCCAGCGAGACGCTGCCGTTCCCGCCGCTCAGCGAGGGGGCCGGTCCGGGCAGTTCCGCCATCCCCTCCCGGGCGTACTCGCTGACCCTGCTGCCCAGCACGGCGCCGAGCACCGAGACCCCGGCGGACCCGCCGAGGGTGCGGAAGAAGGTCACCACCGAGGTGACCGAGCCCATGTCCTTGATATCGACGCTGTTCTGCACCGCGAGCACGAGGTTCTGCATCAGGGCGCCGACCCCGATTCCCATGAGGGCGAGGTAGACGTCCACGAGCGGCAGCGGCGTGTCCGAGTCGATCGTGCTCAGCAGTCCCATCCCCAGGGTCAGCACCAGACCGCCCCCGATCAGGAACGGTTTGATCTTGCCGGTGACCCGGGAGATGATCTGTCCGGTCACCGTCGAGGAGACGAACAGGCCGAGCACCATCGGCAGCGTCATCAGTCCTGCCTCGGTGGGGGTGTAGCCGCGCCCGAGCTGGAAGTACTGCGCGAGGAAGACCGCACCGCCGAACATGGCCGTGCCGACGGCGACCATGGCGACGATCGCCAGCGAGACCGTGGGATTGCGGAACATTCCCAGCGGCACTATCGGCTCGCGAACCCTGGTCTCCACGAACACCGCGAGTATCACGGCGAGCACACCGCCCGCCACGAACCCGAACGTGGCCCAGGAAAGCCAGTCGAACTGCTTGCCCGCCAACGACACCCACGCCAGCAGCAGGCTCACTCCGCCGACGAGGAACAGCGCGCCGAACCAGTCGATGGAGACATCGCGCTTGATCACCGGCAACCGCAGGACTCGTCCCAGCACCAGGAACGCGATCACCGCGATCGGCGCTGTCACCCAGAAACACCAGCGCCACCCGAGCGGCGAATCCACGATGAGTCCACCGACCAACGGTCCACTGGTGGTGGCCACGGCGAAGGTGGCACCGATGTAGCCGGTGTAGCGACCGCGGTCGCGCGGCGCGACCATCGCGGCGAGCACCACCTGGATCAACGCCTGCATCCCGCCCATACCGATGCCCTGGATGGCGCGGAAACCGATGAGCATCCCCATCGACTGCGAGAAACCGCCGAGCACCGAACCGATCGTGAAGATGGTGATCGAGAGCTGGTACAGCAGTTTCTTGCTGAACAGGTCCGAGAGCTTGCCCCAGATCGGGGTGGTGGCCGTGGAGGTCAGCAGCATGGCCGTGACCACCCAGGTGTACTGGCCCTGCGTACCGTTGAGCTCCGCGGTGATCCTGGGCAGCGCGTTGGACACGATCGTGGAGCTCAGGATCGCCACCAGCAGGGCCAGCAGCAGCCCGGTCAGTGCCTTGAGCACCTGGCGGTGCGTCATCGGGCCGCCGAGTCCTCCCTGGTCACCGGCGCCGGTGGACGAGGTGTCCCGCGCTGGGGCCCGGCCGTCGGCGGCATCGCCGGACGAAGCGAGCCCCGACCCGGCTCCCGCGACGTTCGAGGTGCTCATCGATTTCCTTCCTCGGCCGTGCCTTCCGGGGTCGCGAGGTCTTCCGGGGTCGCGAGCAGCTGTCTGGAAGCGCTCAGCAAGTCGTCCGAAAGGGCGCGGAGCAGTTCGTCCAGTTCGGCGAGCCGACTCTCGTCCCAGTCGTCGAGCACCGCCTCGCTGAGCCAGCGCGCCTTCTGCCGCTCGCGCTCCTCGAGTGCGGCCCGCCCCCGCTCGGTGGCTCGCAGCAACGAGACCCTGCGGTCGGTCGGATCGGGTCTGCGCTCGATCAGCCCCTCCTGTTCGAGCTGAGCGAGCTGTCTGCTCACCACTGAGGTGTCCACGACCCGGTGGTGCGCCAGATCGGAGGCCCTCGACTCGCCACCGTGGACCAGCTCGGACAACAGACCGGTCCCCGACGTGCTCAGTTCGTTGCCGTGCTGCGCCCGCTGCAGCGCGAGCTGCCTCATCCCCAGCAACTTGCGGAGCGGTTCCAGCAACCGCTCGCAGGATTCGAAGTGCGATCCCATCGGGCATTCCTTTGGTTGGTACAACCAACCATAAGGATCCTTAGTTTCAGTAAGCAACTTGATTGACGGGGTGGAGAGGGAGGTCACACTCGAAGTGCGCGACCGAACCGCGGCAGTCCTCGGAAGGGACGGTCGAACGACCATCCGATACGGTGAGGCGAGGAAGCTGGGTCAGTACATCGCGTTGAGCTTGCCGAGCAGTCTCGCGAACTGGTGCAGATCGTCGTTGGACCACTGCACGAAGTCCTCCCGCAGATGGCGGGAACGACGCTGCCGCGCCCCGTCCAGTCGTTGCCTGCCGGACTCGGAGAGCTGGATCAGCCTGGCCCTGCCGTCCTGGGGGTCGGGGGCGCGGCGCAGCAGATCCAACCGCTCCAGGTTGGCTATCTGCCTGCTGACGGTGGACTTGTCCAGACCGATGCGCTCGGCCATCTCGATGGCGCGCATGGAACCAGCGTCGGCGACCATGAGCAACAGGCTGTAGGAGGCGGGGTCGAGCTCGGGGTGGACCTCGGCGGCCACCTCCAACGACATCTTGCGGGCACGGCGGAACATCATGGCGAGTTCACGCTCGACCTCGGCAGCCGCCTGTTCGCGCTCGGCACCGGCCGAACCCCACGACTCGGAGGCCACCTCGCCTGCCCCGTCCGGAATGTCCTCGGTCACGAGCTCGCCCTCCCATCGCCGACATCCCCAGTGTGACGGTGTCGTACCACGCGCGGGCAGGCGGTCCTTCGACCGGAATCGCACCCTCTTACATTTCGCGAGAAATCGACGCCCAGCGTTTACGCCCAGCGTTGACACCCAGCGCGACGGCGCGGTCCCGGCGATGTCAATTTCTCGCGAAATCGCCGCGCCACCGGCGCCGCCGGGCGAACCGAGCCGACATCTGGCTCAGTCGTGCTGGGGCTGCGTTTCGTGCCAGGGGCGCGCCGTTCCCTTCGCCGCGAAGTAGTCCCCGCCCTTGCGCTTGACGTCGTCGGTCCCCCACGAGCGTTCCCGCGACACGGGGGCCATTCGCGGGATGTGCTTGCGGCAGTGGATGTAGGCCTCCTCGACCTGCACGACCACCCAACGTTCCGGTTTGCGGCCGCGTTCGAAATCCGAGCGGAGCCCGGGGTGGATGGCTCTGAGGTCGGAATCCTCCAGGATCCTGGCCTTGCCGTTGACGTGCAGCCCGATCAACTCGTCGACGAAATCGATCAGCAGGATACCGACGTGCGGGTTCTCGCTGATGTTTCCCAGACTCGCCATGACTCCGTTGCCCCGGTACTCGGGATAGGCCACGTGGCGATCCCCCAGCACCTCGATGAATCCCTTGGGGCCTGCCCGGAGGCTGGAGTCGCACTCGCCGTGTCCGTCCGCGGTGGCGATGAAGGCCATGCTCATCGAGACGATGAACTCCTTCATCCGCTCGTTGAGGTGATCGAGCACCTGGTCGTTGTAGAACTTGTGGGCACGGCGCTCGGTCTCGTAGGCGCTCTGCAGCAGGTGCTCACCCGCCGAGCCGGGCATGGCGCTCCGCTCGTTCGGCGCGAAGGGATCCTCCGGCCGCCGCGATTCGGCCGTGGAGTCCGAAGTGGACTGAAAGGGGCGAACGGGACGCAGTCGGGGCCGCGTCGGACCGTCGTCGTAGCGGCTCTGCCCACCGGAGGACGACTCGGTGTGCGTCCGATCGGAGACGCTCGGTGACGAATCCGCGAGTTCGAGCTCCAACAGATCCGCCGTCGCCATGCCGGTGGGACGGCGGGATTCGGGGGAAGGTAACCAGTCCGCGATCACGCGCCTCACCGTGTCACGCCGCGATATGGATGCAAGTGGGTCAAAACGGATTGAACACGAGTGTGTGAGCTCTCATGACGATGAGTATTAAACAACCACTCGAAGGTGGCATCAAGGGTCACACAAGCCCAAAAAGGGGTTAGAGTTTCGGACAGTCGGGGGACATGTATACGGATACCAGGTATACGGACACCGTGCCGGACCGACACGGCCGCCTATGTGGAGAGAATCGCCCGAACCATGACAGCCAACGCCGCTTTACACCCCGAGCGCCCCGGCGGTTCAGCTGATCGCGAGCGCCCGACCGACGTGAACGACACGGTTCGGCTGATCCGGGACAGCTGGGCCGTGGTGGAACCGCAAGCCGAGGACGTGTCGCGGTTCTTCTACAGCATGCTGTTCAGTCTGGCTCCCGCCACCCGGGAACTGTTCCCGGTGAACATGGAAGTGCAGCGGAGCAGGCTGCTGCGTGCGCTGGTGCACGTGGTGCAGATGGTGGACCGGCCGGACGAGCTCACCCCGTTCCTGCAGCAGCTCGGCAGGGACCATCGCAAGTTCGGCGTGGTCGCCGAGCACTACGAGGCGGTCGGGACCGCGCTGCTGGCAGCGATCAAGAAGTACGCGGGCGACGCCTGGAACGATGCCGTGGAACGGGCGTGGGGCGAGGCCTACGCGGTGATGGCCACGACCATGACCGACGCGGCATCCAAGGACGACGGTCCCGCCTGGTACAACGGCGAGGTCGTACAGCACGAACGGCTGAGCTGGGACGTCGCCATGGTGCGCATCAGACCGGAACATCCCGTGCCGTATCAGCCGGGCCAGTACGTCAGCGTCGAGGTGCCGCAGCGCCCCAGGCTGTGGCGCTACCTGTCACCGGCCAACCCACCCTCCGATGACGGCACGATGGAGTTCCACGTACGTGCCGTGCCGACGGGTTGGGTGAGCCGCGCCATCGTGGGACACGCCCAGCTCGGCGACCAGTGGCGCATGGGCTCACCGATGGGCAGGCTCGGCGTGGATCGTGACTCCGAGCGCGACGTGGTTATGCTCGCGGGCGGCACCGGGCTGGCGCCGATGCGGTCGATCATCCAGGACCTGGCGCAGTACGGCAACAACCCCGAGGTTCACCTGTTCTACGGGGGAAGAACCCGGGACGACCTGTACGAGCTGCGCAACCTGCGGCAGGTCGCCATGAGCAACCCGTGGCTGAAGGTGATCCCGGTGCTGGAGAACGATCCCTCCGCCCAGGGAGCCGAGCACGGCACGCTGGCGGAGGCCGTGACCCGCTACGGCGCGTGGCAGGATCACGACGTGCTGGTCAGCGGCTCGCCGGAAATGATCCGGAACACGGTCTCCGGCATGATGGTGGCGGGCACCCCGCTGGAACGGATCCACTACGATCCGTTCACTCTGGACTGAGTGCTCGCGGGATTCCCAGGACGCGGCGGCGGATGATCCACCGACCCGTTGTCGGGGGTCGGTGCGAGAGTGCGCGCATGTCCGGAATCGAACGACAACGCGAGCGCGTCCGACACACCCTGACCGAACACGTGGGCACCACCGAGGCCGAACGCATCACGGCCCAGGCCGCCACCTCCGTCGCACTCAGCACCGACAGCGAAGCGGGAGCACCACTGGGGGTCTCCCGCTTCGGCGGCGACGCACTACTACCACCGGACACGACGTGGCCGGAACACGAATCGAGAGCACTCGAACTGCTCGCCGTGCTCGACCTCACCACCATCGCACCACTCAACCCCGAACTACCACTGCCGCGGCACGGGGCACTCAACCTGTTCTACGTCGAGAACCTGCTGTCCAGCGACTCGGTGGCGGCGGGCGAATACGAGAGCTGTCGGGTCGTACTCGCCGACCCGGAAACGGCGGTGCGGAGCACTCCTCCCAGGAGCGTGCAGCGTCATCGTGAACGGGCGCTGTACGGAAAAACCGTCCTCACCATTCCCGATCCGTTCGAGGACGAGCGGGATGGCGGTGAAGTGAGCGAGAAGTACGTGGACGCGTACGAGGAGATACACGGCATGGACAACCAGCAGGATCACTTGATCGGCGGTTGGCCGAACCTGGTGCAGGGGTCCGTGTTCTCCCCTTCCGGCGAGGACCTCCTGCTGGCCCAGCTGGATACCGACGACCGGATGGACTGGTGTTGGGGGGACATGGGCAGCCTGTACTTCACCATCGGCGAGCAGGATCTGAAAGCGGGCGAGTTCAGCCGTGCCGAGGTGTTCATGCAGTGCTCCTGACGGCCTCGCGGCTCGGTGAGCTTACCGAGGCGAGCCGCGAAACCGTCAGCCGCGAGGTCCTCGACGGTCAGCGCCTGCGCCGCTCCGGCTTCCAGACCACCAGCGCCGTCTCCTGCCGCACCGGCACCAGGTCGCGCCGGTAGGAGGCGTGCACCCGCGCGGCCGCCTGCTCGGCGGCCGCGTAGGCAGCGGCGACCTCCTCGGAGAGTTCCTTGATCTTGTCGCGCAGTGCGTCGACCTGATTCTCCAACTCGATGATGCGCTTGATGCCCGCGAGGTTCACGCCCTCCTCCTGGGAGAGCCGCTGCACCTCGCGGAGCACCGCGATGTCGCGCGCGGAGTAACGCCGACCACCCGCGGGGGTCCGGCCCGGCGAAACCAGGCCGAGCCGGTCGTAGCTGCGCAGCGTCTGGGCGTGCAGCCCGGACAGCTCCGCTGCCACGGATATCACGAAAACCGGGGTGTCCTCGGACGCACCTGGCGGGAATCCGGCCATACCGCCGGATTCCGCTGGAGACTCACGCGCGGTCATTCCGCCCTCCGGACCAGCTCGTTCAGCTCGGCTCTGGGGTCGTGCTGCTCCGTCGCCTCCGCGTAGGACCGCAACGCCTCGGCGGCCTTGCCGTCCAACTTGTTCGGAACGGCTACCTGCAACGTCACCAGCAGATCCCCGCTGCTGCCGTCCTTCCTGCCGATGCCCTTGCCGCGCACCCGGAGGGTACGGCCGCTGTTGGTGCCCGCGGGCACCTTCACGGACACCTTGCTCTCCAGGGTCGGCACGGTCAACGTAGCGCCCAACGCCAGTTCGGGGAAGGTCACCGGCACGGTGATCGTGAGATCGTGCCCCGACCTGCCGAACACCTGGTGCGAATTGACGTGCACGACGACGTAGAGGTCGCCCGAGTTGCCACCGTTGCGGCCGGGCTCACCCTGATGCGCCAACCGGATTCGCTGCCCGTCGGAGACGCCCTGCGGGATCCGCACGGTCAGCGTCCTGGTCCTGGTGCTGACGCCCTCGCCGCGGCACTCCTGGCAGGGGTTGTCGACGACCCTGCCACGACCGCGGCAGTCCGGGCACGGCTCGCTGAACGCGAACGCGCCCTGGTTGCGGGTGACCGCCCCCTGCCCCGAGCAGGTCGAGCACTTCCGGGGGCTGGTGCCCGGCCGGGCACCGGAGCCGTGGCAGGTGGAGCACGTGGTGGGACTGGAAAGGCGCAACGGGACGGTCGCGCCCTTCACCGCCTCGGTGAAGTCGATGCGGACCTCGGTCTCCACATCGGACCCTCTGCTCGCTCTGCTGGCCGTGCCGGCACCACCTCTGCGGTTGCCGAACAGCCCACCGAACAGATCGCCGATCCCGCCACCGGCCTGGCCACCGGGGCCACCGAACAGGTCACCGACGTCGAAGCCGGGGCCACCAGCACCACCGGGCTGGCCACCGAAGCCGCCGCCGAAACCGCCGAAGCCACCCTGGCCGCCGCCTCCGGAGGCGAACAGCCTGCGGGCCTCGTCGTACTGTTTGCGTTTCTCCGGATCGGAGAGCACGCCGTAGGCCTCGGAGACGGCCTTGAACTTGTTCTCGGCCTTGGTGTCCCCCGGGTTGGCGTCGGGATGGTTCTCCCTGGCCAGCTTCCGGTACGCCTTCTTGATGTCGTCGGCCGAAGCGTCGGAGGAGACGCCCAGTTCGGCGTAGAAATCCTTGTCCAGCCATTCCCTGGCACTCACCGGACGCCCCTCCTTCCGTCTCGATCCGTTGACGTGCGCCACGACGGTTCACCGGAAAGCGGTGAACCTCCTCGCGAGAACGCGGGTGCGAGCCCGTAACGGTTACTGAACACGGCGGTTCCTAAGCAGTCTCGTGAATCAGCCTTGTTCGGATGTCTCGCCCTGCGATTCCGGCTCGGCACCGTTCCCGTCGGGCTCGTAGTCGGTGACTCCGACCATCGCCGGACGCAGCACCCGCTCACCGAAGCGGTAACCACGGCGCAGCACCGTCGTCACCGTGGGCCCGGAGACCTCGGCGGAGGTCTCGTGCTGGACCGCCTCGTGCACGCTCGGGTCGAACTCGTCGCCCTCCTGGCCGAAGCCCTCCAGTCCGGCGTCGGCCAGCGCGGCGTTGAGCTTGTCCGCGACGGCCTTGAACGGGCCGGTGAGATCGCCGTGCGACTCGGCGCGCTCGAGATCGTCCAGCACGGTGAGCAGTGACTCCGCCACGGACGCCTTCGCGTTGTTGATCACCGAGTCCCGGTCGCGCTCGACGCGCTTGCGGTAGTTGGCGTACTCGGCCTGCACACGCTTGACGTCCGCGGTGAGTTCCTCCACCTGCCGACGCAGCTCGGTCTCCGCGTCCGAAGTGGGTGCCTCGGCCTCCGCCGCGGTTTCCACCGCGTCGGCCTCGGCCGCCACCTTGGCCAGCTCGTCGTCCAACGATCCGGACATGCTGTCGGTCACCTCACCGGCATCCGACTGGCTGTCGTCCGAGGACCGGAGATCGCCCGTTTCCGGGTCGATCCTGCGCCGGTCCCGCACCACGACGGGCTCCTGCTCGCCTTCGTCCTGTGCGCCGGAGGCCTGCTGCGGCCCCCGGTCCTGTTCTGGCTTGTTCGGAGTCACTTCTTCTTCTCGTCCTCGTCGTCGACGACCTCGGCGTCCACCACGTCCTCAGCGCTGGAGGACTCGGAGGAGCCCGCGGCCTGCCCGGTCTCGTCACCGGCGGCACCGGCGGCGGCGCTCGCGTCGCCCTCGCTGTAGAGGGCCTGACCCAGCGACTGCGACTCGGTGGCCAGCTTCTCCACCGCCGACTTGATGGCGTCGGAGTCCTCGCCCTTCAGCGCCTCGTTGACCTCGTCGATGGCGCCGCGGACCTTCTGCTTGGTCTCGTCGGGCAGCTTCTCGTCGTTGTCCGAGAGGACCTTCTCGGTCTGGTGGACCATCGACTCCGCCTGGTTGCGGGTCTCGGCCTCCTCGCGCTTCTTCTTGTCCTCCTCGGCGTGGGCCTCGGCGTCCTTGACCATCTGGTCGATGTCGTCCTTCGGCAGCGCGGAGCCGCCGGTGATGGTCATCGACTGTTCCTTGCCGGTGCCCTGGTCCTTGGCGTTGACGTGCACGATGCCGTTGGCGTCGATGTCGAAGGTGACCTCGATCTGCGGCACGCCACGCGGCGCGGGCGGCAGGCCGGTCAGCTCGAACATGCCGAGCTTCTTGTTCTCCGCGGCCATCTCGCGCTCGCCCTGGAAGACCTGGATCTGCACCGAGGGCTGGTTGTCATCGGCGGTGGTGAAGGTCTCCGAGCGCTTCGTCGGGATGGTGGTGTTGCGCTCGATCAGCTTGGTCATGATGCCGCCCTTGGTCTCGATGCCCAGGGACAGCGGGGTGACGTCGAGCAGCAGCACGTCCTTGACGTCGCCACGCAGCACACCGGCCTGCAGCCCGGCGCCGACCGCGACGACCTCGTCCGGGTTGACGCCCTTGTTCGGCTCCTGGCCGCCGGTCAGCTCCTTGACCAGGTTGGTGACGGCGGGCATGCGGGTGGAACCGCCCACCAGCACCACGTGGTCGATGTCGCCGACCTTGATGCCTGCGTCACGCAGCACGGACTCGAACGGCTTGCGCGTGCGCTCCAGCAGGTCCGAGGTGATCCGCTCGAACTCGGCCCTGGTCAGGGTCTCGTCGAGGAAGAGCGGGTTCTTGTCCGCGTCGACGGTGATGTAGGGCAGGTTGATGTTGCTCTGCGCGGAGCTGGACAGCTCGATCTTGGCCTTCTCGGCGGCTTCCTTGATCCGCTGCAGCGCCATCTTGTCCTTGGTCAGGTCGATGCCGTTGGCGCTCTTGAACTTCTCGACCAGCCACTCGACGATGCGCTCGTCCCAGTCGTCACCGCCGAGGTGGTTGTCACCACTGGTGGCGCGGACCTCGACCACGCCCTCGCCGATCTCGAGCAGGGACACGTCGAAGGTGCCGCCGCCGAGGTCGAAGACCAGGATGCGCTGTTCCTTCTCGCCCTTGTCCAGACCGTAGGCCAGCGCGGCCGCGGTCGGCTCGTTGACGATGCGGAGCACGTCCAGTCCGGCGATCTGGCCCGCTTCCTTGGTGGCCTGCCGCTGGGCGTCCTCGAAGTACGCCGGAACGGTGATGACCGCCTCGGTGACGTCCTCGCCGAGGTAGGACTCGGCGTCCCGCTTGAGCTTCATCAGCACACGCGCGCTGATCTCCTGCGGGGTGTACTCCTTGTCATCGATGGTGGTCTTCCAGTCGGTGCCCATGTGACGCTTGACCGACCGGATGGTGCGGTCGACGTTGGTCACCGCCTGGTTCTTGGCGGGCTGCCCCGTGAGCACCTCGCCGTTCTTCGCGAACGCGACGACCGAAGGCGTCGTGCGCGCACCCTCGGAGTTGGCGATGACCGTGGACTCACCGCCCTCCAGGACGGAAACGACGGAGTTTGTCGTCCCGAGGTCGATACCGACCGCTCGCCCCATTGAAGTCTCCTCCAGCGTATTGGTTCTCTGCTTAGGACTTATAACTCCTGAGCCCTACTGACTCAAGTAGTACTCGAACCGAATCCGATCCGTCAAACCAGCTTTGAGTCGTAGCGGCTCAAGGTTCCTGCCCGAGCAACGCGTGACCAGCCACGAGTGTTCCCGAGAACCCCGTCGTGACGGGTGTGATTCGTGTCGCCGGGGCGGCTCTCGCGGCGGCCCCCGCAGCCGGGGCGGCAGGAACACCGGGCGCTATCCCGTTTCCGACGAATCGACGAGCCGACGCCGGACGACCCGACGAGCCGGGAGGCTGTTCCGCGAACGGCACCGACGGGCACTCGCCTGCCCGGGGGTCTGCCCCAGGGGGTCACCTGCCCGCGGGGCTGACGGGACCGGACCGGCCACGTCCGGGGGATGCCCAGCTACCCGAGCGGGCAATCACTCCCCCGGGAGCACGCGGACGGTCCCCGAGGACACGCGGGTGCCCCGGGAACAACGGGCGCCCCCGGGAGGAAACAGCCCCTCCGGCAGGGAGCGGGTGGAGTTACGACGAGTCGGCTCGCTCAGGAGCTCTCGACCTCGATGGAGCCGCTGCCGGTGGAAAGCCGCAGCGAGCGTTCGGCGTCGGCGTCCCGGGCGACCTCGATGTCGGTGGAGCCACTGCCGGTGTCGGCACGGACGCTGTAGCTGTTCGCGGGAACGGTGAGTTCGATGCCGCCGGAACCGGTGTCGGCACGCACCGAACGCGGATCGGACAGCTCCAGCGAGATCCCGCCCGAGCTGGTCCGCGTCGTGACGTCGGCGGAGTCGATGCCCTCCCCCTCTATTTGTCCACTGCCGGTCGATACGTTGACGGGGCCGCCGATGTCGGTGAGTTCGATACCGCCGGAACCGGTCTCGGCACGCACCTCCCCGTCGATGCCGCGCAGCTCCAGCGCCCCCGAGCCCACCCGCACGTCGGTCGAGGACATCCCGGTGACCTCCAGCGAACCGGAACCGAGTCCGCCGGTCACCGGAACGCGTCGGGGCAGCGTCACCTCGTACTCGACGTCGCAGCCCCAGCCGCAATCGGTCTCGAGCACGAGCCTGCCGTCGTCGACCCGGTAATTCGTCTCGGAGTTCCGCCCCCAGCCGCCCCACCAGCCGTCGCGTTCCTCGCGGACCCTCGGTTCGGCACCGGCCTCGTAGTTGATCTTCACCGCGCCCGGGCCCGAACGCAGCTCCACGGCCGACACACCGGAGGGCGAGCCGGTCCGGGTGTCCGAGGGACCTCCCCAGGAGAGCACGGCTCCACCCAGCAGAACCAGTACGGCGCCACCCACCGCGAGTCCCGTGCGCATCGTCATCACTCCGATCTCGGGGGCTTGGATCTCAGGGGCTTGCCCGGTCACCCGACGAGGTCAAATTACCGCCGACCGCGGCGGCAGGGTATCGGTGATTTACCCGGAACGGCCCCGGAGACTCCGAAAGTGCGAATCCGGGGCACCCACCCGTCGGAGTCCGGAGCGGTTCCGGAACCCGACGGACAGCCTCGACGGACAGCCCTGACGGACAGCCCTGACGGACAGCGGAGCCCGTGGGGCGGGATGCGCCGGAACCCCGTCGGGGAGGCAACCATTAGAATCGTTCCCGGAGGCCATACGCCGTATTGAGGATGCCTGATGTTGCGCGTCGCCGTCCCGAACAAGGGATCGCTGCACGGTCCGACCACCCAGCTACTCGAGGAGGCGGGCTACCGGCTTCATCGCGAGCATCGCGCCCTGTTCGCCGAGGACAGGGGCAACAACGTGCGATTCATCTTCTGGCGGGCCAGCGACATCGCGCGCAACGTGGGCGCCGGGGTGCTCGACGTCGGTATCACCGGGCAGGACCTGCTGGCGGGCGCGGGCACGGCGGAGAGCACCACCGAACTGCTGCGGCTCGGATTCGGCAGCTCCCGGTTCTACTTCGCGGTCGCCAACGACGGTCCGATCACCTCGGTTCCCGAGTTGGACGGCAAACGGGTGGCAACCTCGTTCCCGAAACTCGCCGAGCAGGCGGCGGCGCGGCACGGCATCCGCATCGAGCCGGTCGAACTGGACGGGGCCGTGGAGACCGCCGTGGAACTCGGGCTGGCCGACGCGATCGCCGACGTGGTCGAGACGGGCTCCTCGCTGCGCGCGGCGGGGCTGACAACCCTCGGCGAACCGATCCTGCGCTCGCAGGCGGTGCTGGTTCGCGGCGCGGGCGCCTCCCTGGGTGAGGAGCGCGAGCACGCCGTCGAGGTGCTGGGGCAACGGCTGCGAGGAGTGCTCGACGCCCGTTCCTACGTGGTGATGGACTACAACTGTCCGGATTCGGCACTGGAGACGGCGACGGCGATCACGCCGGGCAAGGAGTCGCCCACCATCTCCAGCCTCACCGAACCCGGCTGGGTAGCGGTACGGGCGATGGTGCCCAGAGCGGACGTGCAGGACGTGATGGACAAGCTCGCCGAGGTGGGGGCCACCGAGATCCTGGTGACACGGCTGGAGGCCTGCAGGCTCTGACCTGACTCGTCGAGTCGGATGGGGTTCGCGGTGCTGAATCCCATCCGGCTCCGCTTCGGGGACAGGGACGTGAGTAGATGGTCGCGCGTTCTTCTCCCGCGATGCGTTCGACTCGCGGCACCAGGAGCACTCGGATCGTTCGGCCCGAACGACCTGGTCAAACACGCTCGTCAGGGTCGTCGAGCTCAGAAATCTCCGACGCGGCGGACAACCGCTTGCCGAACGTTCCGGACAGGGGCGTACCAGTGCGGCCCCGACCCCGATGTTCAGCAGGGTTCCCACCGAGGCAGATTTTTGTTGACAGATACATTGATGTGCATACAATTTAAATGCAAGTTCATGGTCCGCCGGGAAACGAGGAGCCGACGATGGCCACGATGGATGTCTACTTCGACTACGTATGCCCGTTCTGCCTACTGGCCAAGGAGGACATCACCACTGTCGCCGCCGAGTACGGCGTCGACATCGAATGGCACCCGTTCGAACTTCGCCCCTACCCTGCCGAGACGCTCCGGCCGGAAGACGACTACCTGCCCGCGATCTGGCAGCGTGCGGTCTACCCGATGGCCCGACGCGAGGGTGTGGAGATCACACTGCCCTCGATCTCGCCGCAGCCCTACAGTCACACCGCGTTCGAGGGATACCAGTACGCCCGCGAACACGGGCTCGGGCAGGACTACAACGACCGGGTGCTGCGTGCCTTCTTCCAACGGGATCTCGATATCGGACGTATCGACGTCCTGACCGAGCTCGCCGCGGAACTCGGGTTGGACAGCACGGAATTCGGTCGGGCTCTCACCGACCGGCGCTACGCCGAAACCCACCGGAAGGCGCTGGAGCACGCCCGCGACGAAGTGGGAATCACCGCTGTCCCGACCGTGATCATCGGCGAGCACCGGATCAACGGCGTACCCGACAAGGAGCGGTTGCGCACGGCCCTGTCCAGCACGCTCAGTGCCACTTCCTGACCCCACGTCCCCACGCGGACCAGAACGCCGACAGCAACGGCCATCCGTCTCACGTAACGAAAAGAGGAATCGTCATGGCATGGGTTTATCTCGCGATCGCCACGGTCTTCGAAATCGCCTTCGCGTTGTGTGCCAACGCCTCACAGGGATTCACCCGCCTGGGATATTCCATTCTCACTCTCGTCATCGGCGCGGGAGGAACCTTCTTCCTGAGCATGGCGCTGATCAGCATCGACGTCGGGGTCGGCTACGCCATCTGGACCGGTCTGGGCTCGGTCGGGATCGTGCTGCTCGGCACCGTGTTGTTCAAGGAACGCCTGGACTGGCGCAAACTCCTGGGCATCGCCACCGTCATCGTCGGTGTGGTGGGCCTGGAACTCAGCGGATCCGCCTGACGAGATTTCAGAACCGACCGACAATCCACGAACGAGTAATGGGACGTGAGAAAATGACCGCGACAACAACGCATTCCGAAACCACCCCGGCCGCCACGTCATCCGGTAGTGCCCGACCCTGGATCGTCCTGCTGATCGCCGGGCTCTTCGAGATCGGCTACGCCGTGAGCACCGGCGGCAGCCAGGGATTCACCAAGTTGAACTGGTCGATCTCCGCGGGCGTGTTCTTCCTGCTGACCGTCTTCACACTCACGCTGGCGCTCAAAAGCATCGACGTCGGTATCGGTTACGCGATCTGGGCGGGTATCGGCTCCTCCGGGGCAACGGTGGTCAGTGCCTTCCTGTTCGACCAAGCACTGACACCGACGCGGATCCTGTGGCTCGCCGTGATCATCGCGGGCGTCGTCGGGCTCAAGCTGGCTTCCAGCCCCAAGCTCGCCGAAACCTCCGAACCCGCCCCCGCGTGACCTCCAGCGCACCACACCGACGAGGAGGGCACCATGCCCACCACAACGCTGGATGCCGACCAGCTCACCGACTACGTCCACCAAGCCGTCGAGCTGTCCCTGGCCAACGTGCACGACGGCGGAGTGCCGTTCGCGGCGCTGGTCGTCGACCCCGAACACGGCATCGTCGGCTCCGGAGTCAACCGGGTCATGGCCGATCGCGACCCCTTGGCCCACGCCGAGGTCGTGGCACTACGCGACGCGTGCGGCTCCCGGAACCGCTTCCGGCCGGCCGGATGCGTGCTCATCGCCTCCGGCGAACCCTGCGCCCTGTGCTACACCAGCGCCCTGTACTCCAACATCACCCACGTGGTCTCCGCCGTCGATCGCCACGAAGCGGCCCGGAACGGCTTCAACTACCTCGATTCCTACGACCTGTTCGCGAAACCGCCGGAGAAGTGGCAGGGGTTGTCGACCCGACACTGGTCCGTCGACAACGCCCTGACTCCCTTCACCGCTTGGCGCGAGCTACACATGGGGGACCAAGCCCCGGAACGACGGTGGAAATGATCCCGTATGAGCAAACCACGGCTCCGAAAGACATGCCCGTTCACGCGACACGCCGCAACCCTCGGCGAGGCGGGCGGCGAAACGAATCCGGGTAATTGTTCACCGTTGTTGGATAACTGGTTGTATGTACATATCATGTACTATTAACGGTGATGGGTGCTTGTCCGGAACATGACAAGTGCCGCCGGGAGCCGGGAGGTGAACAGCACCTCCCGGCTCCCGGCAGCGAAAGGAGTGGGTCATGACCGAAGCGCAGCAGGAGGGCTTCAGCCCCGCCACGACCCCGCTACGAGGGCTCTCCGTCGAGGGAAAGCAGTGGACCCGCCTGGTCGCACTGCACGCACAGGTCGACGGGCTGATCGAAAAGGCACTGCACCGGCACTGCGCTCTCGGCCTGTCCGAGTTCCTCGCGCTCGCGGCGTGCGCCGCGAGCGACGACGGCGAGATGCGAATGCAGGAACTGACCGAGGCGGTCTACCTGAACCAGAGCTCCGTCAGTCGCCTCGTCGCCCGGTTGGAACGTTCCGGACTGACCGAGCGTCGGTTGTGCGAACTCGACCGCCGAGGTGTCTACACCGGTATCACCGAACACGGCCTCAAGACCCTCGGCGAGGCCGTCCCCGTCTACGAGAACGCGCTGGCCGAGGCGATGGCTCACGCGGAGCTGGATCCGGAACTCAAACCGATCCTTCACGCGCTGCGCTCGCAGCGGAGCGGGCAAGGCGAGTAACCGCTTCTCCGGACGTCAGCGCTCGGGAACCAGGTGGGCCAGCGCCGGGCGGAACTCCTCGGGGCCGGGCGGTTCCTCGGCGATCAGGGCCTGCATCAGCAGCCCGTCGATGGCGGCGGGCAGCGCGCGTACCGCGCCGGTGTCGCTCGTCCCCGTGTCGTGCACGTATCCGGTGGCCACCTCGATCCAGCGGCGGGCGGCCGGGCGCAGCGCGGGCCTGCGTGCGGCGAGCAGGTAGAGCTCGTACTCGGCCAGTGTCCGGCCGCGCTGCTCCCGGACCATGCGGGAGAGCATCTCGGCGGTGGCGGTGACCCACCCTTCGGGGTCGTCGACCACGTGTTCGGTGAGTTCGCGCAACTCGGAGATCATCGTCTCGCAGCTCTCCAGCAGGGCCGCGATCAGCACCCCGTCGATGCTCTCGAAGTAGTAGACGACCGAAGCCGGTGGCACGGCCGCCTCCCGAGCGATGTTGCGGTGACTGACCCCCGCGATGCCGTCCCGCTCGATCACGCGCAGGGTGGCGTCGATGATCGCCCTGCGTCTGCGCTCGCCCTTGGCGCGACGCCCGTCGGAGTGCTCGGTCGGATTGCCGTCGTGGGTCAATGCGCGCCTCCCGCCTCCAGCGCGACCACACCACCGATGATCAGCAGGATCCCCGCGATCTGGGTCAGGGTCATGGTCTCGTTCAGGAACAACGCGCCGATCAGCACCACGAGTGCCACTCCCGCGGCCGACCAGATGGCGTAGGCGACCCCGACGGGGATGCCCATCTTGAGCACGTTCGCCAGCGCCACGAACGCGGAGCCGTACCCGAGCACCACCAGCACCAGGGGAAGCGGCCTGCTCAGCCCGTCGACGAACCGCAGCGATATGGTGCCGATCACTTCCGACAGGATCGCCGCCACCAACACGATGTAGGCCAACTGACCTCCGAACTCCCGTACGGATCGTCGCGGCTACCGCGAACCGCCCGAAATTTGAACGACTGTACTACTTCTTTAATATACCGCCGCCGATCCGGAGTGTCGATGTGTCCGTTCAGGGCTACCGACCGCCGCGCTTTTCCTCACCGGAGCCGAAGATCATCGAGGACAGCAGGATCACGGCCCAGATGCCCATCGGAAAGATCGGCCAGAAGAAGTTGGGGCCACCGGACGCGATCGAGGTGATCAGCCAGATACCGACGAGCACGAAGGAGGTCCCCGCCCAGTCCCGCCACTCGGCGCCCCGGCTCCGGGGCTGCCCGCGTTTCCGTCCGGCCGGTCGCTCGCCCTCGTCCTCCTCGGTTTCCGGAGCTACCGAGCGCGTCCGCCGAGCGGGCTCGGAGGGGGTCGGAAGATCCCGCGTCAGCGGTTCCAGCTCGGCGCGGGCCACCGCCGCGTAGGCCTGCCCGACCCGCTCGTCGAACTCGGCCATGTCGAGCCTGCCCTCGTTCATCGCGAGGCGCAGTCGCTCGGCGACCGCCTCCCGCTCGGCGTCCGAGGCGCGCACTCCCCGCTCGTTCGGGCCGCTCGCATCCGGGCCACTCGCTTCTGGTCCGGACATCACGCCTCCCGACTGGCCGTTCCCGAGGTCTCACCACGCGGCGCGGTGATCACACCCCGGCGCGGTATCCGAAAATGATACCGAAGCACCGGTCATGACGGGGCCGTTTCACCCCAACGGCGCCACCGGACCGCACCACGATGGTTCCGACTGGATCGATCAAAGCCGGACTCGGGCCACGAGAGTGGCGAAAATCGCACCCGCCATGACCTCGACCCATTCGGGCTCGACAGCGCCGTCGCGCCGCCACCGCGGCCTCGGTCGGCACGGCCCCGACGAGCGGCGAAGAGTCAAGCACACCCACGCTGCGCAGCGCGAACAGCACAGCGTAGCGTTCTGTTACGCTTCCCCGGATTCCGCGCTGACGGCAAGCGGACGACCCCACGCCCGGCTAGTCTTTCGTGTCGCCGTCTCGCACAATCACCGACTGTTCCCACCACGAGCGACGCCCCTATGGTTACCGACGAGTAATAGAGGCTAAGCTCAGCGTCCAAACCCGCGAACAGGAGGCCACGAGCATGGTAGCCCTGCAGCTCGTCCTGGGCCTGATCTGTCTTGCCGTGACCGCGGTCGCGGTGGTCATGGTGGTCAGGACCGTTCGACGGATGGTGCGATCCATCCGGCTCGGACAACCGGATCCGAACCGCAAGGGGCCGTTCGGTACCCGATTCTCCAACATGCTCAAGGAAGTCCTCGGGCACACCAGGATGCTCAAGTGGAGCCACGTAGGAGTGGCCCACTGGTTCGTCATGCTGGGCTTCGGCGGACTCAGCCTGAGCGTGCTGGTCGCCTACGGCGAAGTCTTCCACGCCCCGTTCGAGATCCCGTGGCTGGGATCGTTCGGCCCCTGGAACCTGATCGTCGAGATCCTGGGCGTGACCACCATCCTCGGCGGCATCTGGCTCAGCGCCATACGTCAGCTCAACCACCCGCGCCGCGCGGGCAGGGTCTCCCGGTTCGCGGGCTCCAACTTCTGGCAGGCCTACTTCGTCGAAGCCGTGGTGGTGCTGGAAGGCGTGGGCATCATGGGCCTGCGCTCGTTCAAGGTCTCCTCCGACCTGTTCCACGCCCCGGTGTGGTCGGCACCGGTGAGCTTCGCGCTGGGCAGCATACTGCCCGCCAGCGCGTTCGCGGTCTCGCTGTTCGCCGCGTTCAAGATCCTCTCGGCGATGATCTGGGTCATCGTCATCGCCTCGAACATCACCATGGGCGTGGCCTGGCACCGGTTCACCGCGTTCTTCAACATCTACTTCAAGCGCGATCCCGAGCGCACCGCGCTGGGCGCGCTGAAGCCGATGATGAGCAACGGCGCCCCGATCGACTTCGAGGAGGCCGAACCGGACAGCGACACCTTCGGGGCAGGCCAGGTGGAGGACTTCTCCTGGAAGGGCTGGCTGGACTTCACCACCTGCACCGAGTGCGGGCGTTGCCAGTCGCAGTGCCCGGCCTGGAACACGGCCAAGCCGCTGTCGCCGAAGATGCTGATCACCAGCCTGCGCGACCACGCCTACGCCAAGGCGCCCTACCTGCTGGAGGGCGGCAAGAAGGACCCGATGACCGGTGAGGAGGCAGGCATCACCGGTGACGACGCGGACGAGCGTATGGGCAAGATCGACGCCCTCGCGCTGGCCGAGTCGGAGAAACCGCTGGTGGGCGGCCCCGAGGAAGCCGGGATCATCGACCCCGAGGTGCTGTGGGCCTGCACCAGCTGCGGTGCCTGCGTCGAGCAGTGCCCGGTGGACATCGAGCACGTCGACCACATCGTCGACATGCGGCGCTACCAGGTGATGATCGAGTCGAACTTCCCCACCGAGCTGGGCGGGATGTTCAAGAACCTGGAGAACAAGGGCAACCCGTGGGGCCAGAACAACAAGGACCGGCTGGCCTGGGCCAAGGACCTCGACTTCGAGGTCCCGGTCTTCGACGGTGAACTCGACGAGGACGTCGAGTACCTGTTCTGGGTCGGTTGCGCGGGCGCGTTCGAGGACCGCGCGAAGAAGACCACGCAGGCGGTCGCCGAACTGCTGCACATCGCGGGCGTGAAGTACACCGTGCTCGGCCCGGACGAGGGCTGCACCGGTGACCCGGCGCGACGCGCGGGCAACGAGTTCCTGTTCCAGACGCTGGCCGAGCAGAACGTGGAAACGCTGAACTCGGTGTTCGAGAACCGCGAGCCCGGCAAGCGCAAGATCGTCGCCACCTGCGCGCACTGCTTCAACAGCCTGGCCAACGAGTACGGCCAGCTGGGCGGCAACTACGAGGTGGTGCACCACACGCAGCTGCTCAACCGGCTGGTGCGGGAGAAGCGGCTGGTCCCGGTGGCCCCGGTCACCGAGGACGTCACCTACCACGACCCGTGCTACATCGGCAGGCACAACAAGGTCTACGAACCTCCGCGTGACCTGGTCAACGCCTCGGGCGCCTCGTTCCGCGAGATGCCCCGCCACGCCGACCGCGCGATGTGCTGCGGCGCGGGCGGCGCCCGGATGTGGATGGAGGAGCGCACCGGCAAGCGGATCAACCTCGACCGGGTGGACGAGGCACTGGGCACCGCCTCGTCGAAGGTCGCCACCGGCTGCCCGTTCTGCAAGGTCATGCTCACCGACGGGATGACCACGCGGCAGAACGAGCAGGTCGCCTCGGAGAACGTCGAGGTCGTCGACGTGGCGCAGCTGCTGCTGCAGTCGGTCAAGCGCGGCACCGACGGTGACGGTTCCGGCGGTGACGAGGCCCAGGACTCGGACGACGTCGCGGCGAGCGCCGAGTCCAGCGGCTGACCGAGGCCGTACTGCCCCTGCGGGGGGTGACGTTCCCCGCTCGGGCACGACTTCCCGGCCAGGGGCTGTCGTTCGGTGAACGGGGCCGGATTCCCATTCGGGAGTCCGGCCCCGTTTCGTGAGCGGGCCCCGTCCCTCCCCGCGTACATTTCGCGAGAAATCGACGCCGCCCCGCGAAAGCCGTCGTTGTCGGTCCCACCGGGCATACTCCGCCGCGGAATCGCTGTCCAGCAGTCCCGGAGGTGCCCATGACCACTGTCGTAACCACTCCCACGGGAAAGATCGGCTCCCGCGTGGTGCGCGTACTCGTCCAGGCGGGGGTTCGACCGAGGGTGCTGCTGCGTGAACCCGGCAACCTCGACCGGGCGACCCGCGAGCTGGTCGAGGTCCACCGTTGTGACCAGGGGGATGCCGAAGCGGTGGTTCGGGCCACACGGGGAGCCGAACGCCTGCTCTGGATCAACCCGCCGGACTCGGACGACGACCCGATCGCGGGCCATGCGCGTATGGGGGCCAACGCCGCCCGAGCCGTCACCGAGAACGGCATCGGCAGAACGGTGTTCGTCAGCAGCATCGGTGCCGAGAAGGGCTCCGGAGTCGGCGAGATCGACGGGCTCGCGCGGGCGGAACGGTCGTTGAACGAAACCGGTGCGAGTGTGTCGCAGCTGCGGTGCGGTTACTTCTTCACCAACCTGCTCACGCAGGCTGATGAGATCCGTGCCGGAGTGCTGCGAACACCGTGGCCGCTCGACTTCCCGATGGCGTGGGTCGATCCACGGGACATCGGCGAGGTCGCGGCCGCCAGGTTGCTGTCGGACGCATGGTCCGGACAGCGGGTGCGGGCCGTGCACGGCCCCGAGGACCTGACCTTCTCGCAGGTGGCCGGGATACTGGGAGAGGTGCTGGGACACGACGTGGTTCCCGAACGGATCTCCGACGACCGGCTCCGCGCCTCGCTGTCGGCGGTGGGACTGTCCGAGCGACGGATCGAGGGAATCGTCGGCATGTCGGCGGGGATGCGCGAGAACTTCACGCCCGAGCAGCGGCGTGATCCGGTCACCACCACGCCGACCACACTCGGATCCTGGGCCTGGGAGAACCTCCGCCCGAGGCCGTAGCCCCCACGGCGATCCCGGCCGAGCGGTCGGATGCCCGTCGCCGGAAACGACCTCCCGGGTTCGCCCGGCGTTCCGCACGTTTCGCGGGAAATCGACCACGGGCACCGGAGGTGTCGGTAACGTCTCTTGTGGTGGCGCCGGGTGACCGCTCCCCGAGGCGGTTCCAGCGGTCCGGATCACGACGCGGCGGACCGGACACCGGCTCCGTGCCGGACACCCCGTGGGATCCCGAGCTCGCGGCGGCCGTGCGGGAGCACGGGGTGGCCGTCCCCGAGGAGCGGGTGGCCGAGACGCTGCTGGACGAGCTGGCAGGAAAAGCCGTGTCGCTGCCGCCCTCCCCGATGGGGTGAAAGATCGTCGCGCTACCCCACACCGTCGACCGCTCGCGGCAGGCTCGGGGTATGAGTACCGTGGTGGCCGAAGGGGTGATACCTGTGGCCGCACCTGCCCGCGACACCGGCGCGTTCGACCCACTCGTCGAGCTGCGCGGCGTGTGGACCCCCGATCTCGCCGACCGGTACCTGCCGATTCCCGGAATGCCACCGGTGAAGTACGAGTGCCAGGACGGACACCTGATCGTGAGCCCCTACGAAGGTTCGGCCAACACATACGCCGCTTACCGAATGCTTACCCTCATGGAACCCCCGGCCAGAGAATTGGGGTGCCGAGTTTACCCGACGCTGAACGTTCAGCTGGGCATCAATCGCTGGATCCAGCCCGATTTCGCGGTTCTGAACGAACCCGCGCGGGGACGGATATGGATACCTGGCACTCGGGCGCTACTCGTCGGCGAGTGCGTCTCGCCGTCCAGCCGCGTGGCCGACCGGATCGACAAACCCGCCATGTGCGCCGAGGCGGGCATCGAGTACTTCATGCGGGTGGAGGTCTCCTACACCAAGAACCACGCCGAGATCACACTGCTCCGGCTCGGTGACCACGGCGACTACGAGGTGCACGCCAAGGCGCTGGCGGGTGACACCTTCGAGACGCGGGAGCCGTTCCCGCTCCGGTTCGATCCCGCCGAACTGCTGGAGGACTGAGGCGGCGAGCGGAAAACCCGCCACCGCTGCGGTTCTCAGCGCAGCGGTTCTCAGCGCAGGCTGGCGAGGAAGGACGCCCAAGCTCGCTGATCGAAGGCGAGCACCGCCCCGTCCGGCACCTTGGAGTCCCGCACCGCCACGGCGGGCCCCGCGAAGGCGACCTCGACGCAGTTCCCCCCAGCACCGTTGTTGCCGCTGCGACTACTCTTCCGCCATCCATCGTTGGAGACGTCCACCGTCGACATGGCGCCTCCTCACAGCTTCTCAGCGACTTTCTTGATCAGCTTCACGGACTCTTGGAAGTCTAGTGCGCTCGACCGTAGATCCTCAAACAGGAGTCTACCGGCCCTGACCTCGGATGCCTTCTCCACGTGCAGCGAGCCCGTCGGGTACTCGACGTAGAGCACTTCCGGATCGGCCGGTTCGGCGAACTCCAGAAGCGTGAACGCACCGTTCATCGCACAGTGTGCACCGCTTCCCAGCGGCAGAACCTGCAACTCGACAGTGGGCATCTCCGCGCATTCGGCAAGGTGAACCACCTGTTCGTACATCACTCTCCGTTCCCCGACAGTCCGCCAGAGAGCCGCTTCGTCCACCACAGCACGGAGTTCGAGCGGATTCTCGACATCGGTCAAACGTTGCCGCCGAATCATTCGAACAGCGAGATCGTTGCGGATCTGCTCCGGTGATGCGCCGATGCGACCACTCTGGAAAAGCGCTCGCGCGTAGTCTTCGGTCTGCAACAAACCGGGCACAGTCGTCACCTGAAAGTCCCGAACGAAGCACGCCTCGGTCTCCAGGTCCACGTAGCCGCGATCCTCCACGCCGTAGGCCCGCCACCAGCCGCGTTCCCTGGCGGCTCTGGCCAGGTCCAGCAGTTCGGGGTCCCGGATGTCGTAGAGGTCCATCATGGATCTGGCCTCGTGCACCGAGGTGATCACATCGCCGTTCTCCTTGCGGCTCAGCGCGCTGGTGGACATGTCCAGCTCGCAGGCCGCGTGCTCCTGAGTCAGCCCGGCCCGCTCCCGCAGATACCGGATCCTGCGTGCGAGCCTGCGGCGCCGGAACGTGGGGCTGGTGCGAACCACCGCAAAAGACCTCCCCGACCACGGTCGTGACCCACACCATGATCCCAGCGGGAATCCGTGAGCGGGATTCCCGCATCCGGTGATCCCGCCGAAGCTTCTCCCGGTGGGCGATTCCCGTTCGGACAGTGCTCGGTGAAACGGCTAACTTTCGAGGAGGTTCACGTGATCCCGAACGTTTTCGGCCTCGCCCGGCAGGACGACACCGGCACCCCCGACCCGGATTCGGTGCTGCTGTGGGGAATGGAAACCGCCGAGGGCGCGGTCCTGTACTGGCAGGAGGGCGGTCGCAGCCAGTTCGCGGTGTTCGAGAACGCCGATCGCGCGGCCGAACGGTTCGGCCCGCTGTTCGACCTGGTGCTCTACCGGCCGTGACTACCACCCCACCGTCCGGCGATTTCGCGAGAAATCGACGCCCGGTCCGCACGGCGCCGTCGGCCACCGGACTCAGGAGTCCCGGTCCACCGCCGCCGTGTGCCGCAGGATCGCCTCGGCCAGCGGTTCGAGCACCGCGCTGCTGAGCGCGTGCCCCATGCCGGGAACGGTGATCCGGTGGCTGCCCGCGATCACCGCCTCCAGGTGCTCGGCGTGCGGTGGTGGGTTGACCGGATCCGCCGGAGCCTCGATGACCAGTGTCGGGGTCGTCACCGCACTCAGCTCGGCCGCACGGTCGAGGCCGCCGACCTCGGCCCGGGCGTGTGCGGTGTCGGCGACGTGGGTTCCGGAGTGCTCGGCCAGGCGCTGCTCCAGGTCTCGGAACTCCTCGGGATCGAACGGCAGTACGTCGCCGTTGAGCATCCGCCAGTGCTCGACGCGCCAGGCGAGCTCATCGGCTGGATCCCGCTGCTCCCCCATCCGCTGCCACAGGCTCAGGATTCGAGGGTCGGGCCCCGGCAGCTCACCGGACTCGGGGGCTGCTCCGCCGAGCGCGGAGGTCGCGAAGACGGTCGCGCTGCGCAACCGCTCCGGGTGGTCGAGCAGCAGCAGCTGAACCAGGACGCCGCCCAGCGACATGCCCACCACGTGTGCGCTGTCGACATCGAGAGCGTCGAGCACCGCCACCGCGTCCTCCGCCAGATCCGCGATCGTGTACGGAGCGACGTCGAAGGCCCGCGACGATCGCCCGGTGTCACGGTGGTCGTAGCGGATCACCCGGTACCTGCTCGTCAGACGCTCCACGAACGACTCGGGCCAGGCCATACCGCTGTAGTTCGCCCCCATGATCAGCAGCAGCGGCGGGGCATCCGCATCACCCCGCTCCTCCACCCAGAGCTCGTAGTCCGGGCCGACCGTCACCGTGTGCCGCATGGCAGAAAACCTACGAGGCCGAGTCGGGGCTGTCCACGGAATTTCCCCGCCACGCCGCCACCCCACCACAACGACGATTTCACGAGAAATCGACGCCGGGCGGTAACGCCGACGAGTCGCGCGACACGGAGAGGGCGTAAACGACATCCAGCGACTAGGCGGGATTGATGTGGGATCTGTCGACCAACGGGGAGTCGCGTGGTTCACCGCTGTCTACGAGGAGCACTACGACGCCGTCCGCCGATACGTGCTGCGCAGGCTGCGCGATCCGAGCGCCTCGGAGGAACTCACCCAGGAAGTCTTCGTGATCACCTGGCGGCGTCGCACCCGGGCACCGGAACACTGCTTGCCCTGGCTGTACGGCATCGCACGCCGCGTACTGGCCAACGACCGCCGAGCGGGCCGGACGAGACCCGCCTTGGTGAGTCTTCCCGGCGACGACGTGCTGCGCGACCGGCGGGAGGACCCGGCGCGCGGGGCACAGCACGTCGACGTGCACCGAGCGATGGACGCGCTTTCCGAGACCGACCGGGAGATTCTCCGGCTGGTGGGTTGGGAGGGCCTCGACGTCGGCGACGCGGCCCGAGTGCTGGGCCGCGCGCGGGGAACGGTACGGGTTCGGCTGTTCCGCGCGCGACGACGGTTGGCGAAAGCCCTGGAAAACCCCGCTTCGGACCGGGAAAACGGCGCTTCAGCTCCCTCCCCGGCAGTTATCGAACCATTGGAGGAGTCCCATGCGTGACGTCGATGCCGTCCGCGAACTCGTCGGCCACGCCGACCCGACCAAAAGCACCGAGTCCGGTCCGGAACGGCCCCGCGCAGCGGATCTGATCGCACGGGCGGAACTGCGCGAGCACGCCGGAACCGAATCCACATCGCCCGAGTCACCCACCCGCCGAGGCGGGAAACCGCGCCGTCTCGTAGTGGTGGCGGCGTCGATCCTGGCAGCCGCGCTACTCGGCAGCGTTCCGCTGTTGAGCGGCACGACGGCCGTATCCGAGCAGAGCCCGCCCGAGGTCGGGCCGGTGCGCGAAGCCACCGAACTCGGTGCGGACGTTTCCGGGCGAGCGGCCACCAACGAGCTGCTCAACAGGGCGGACGGGTTGGAGACCGCACCCTACGAAACCGCCGAGGGCGAGTTCGGCTACATCCGCACCCACGAGTGGTCCGGGTCGCTGTGCTCCTCGGAGGTGGAGCACTGCGCGCACTACCCGCGGCAGCGGGAGACCTGGTTGCGGGAGCCGGCCGTGGGAACAACGCGGACTGTTCCGCGGCCACCCGAATTCGGTTCCGACTCGGACCGGAACTTCTGGAAGCGGCAGAGCGGCTGGAGCGGACATCGCAGGACTCGCGAGGAACGGATCGGCCCGAACAGTGTCCATTTGGCGCGGTGCGTTCCCGAACGGGCCGAAAGGGTCGCGGAGTGCCTGAACGTGCGGGGGAACGACTCCCGGGACGTGTTCCGGAGCGCCGTATCGCTGTTCAAACACGAGCTGCTTCCCCGCGACGTCCGTGCGGAGCTGCTGCGGGTGCTCGCCCGCACTCCTGGCGTGCGCTTCCGGGGTGAGAGCGAGGTGCGCGGCGATCCGGTGTTCGCGGTGGGGCTCACCAGCTCGGCGTCCGTCGGCGAGGTTTCCGAGGTGCTGCTGTTCGACAGCACGACCGGGGTGCTGCGCTCGTTCGAGAATCTCAACCTGGACCGGGGCGAACTGACCGGTTACGTGGTCTTCGAGGAGTACGGGCGGACGAACACGCGGGGCTGAGCCAACTCGCGGAGTCCACCCACGGATACGTAGCGAGGGGCGTCGTCCACACGACGCCCCTCCCGGTGATGCACCGAAGCGGACAGCCCCTACCGGAGCGAGGGCCGGCGGGAGATCCCGCCGGCCGAGTACTCCGTAGGTCGAACGGCTGACCTCGATCAGCTGGTGCCCATCTCCTCCAGGGAACGACCCTTCGTCTCCTTGAGGTAGCGCACCACGAAGAACAGCGAGATCAGGGCGAACGCCGCGTAGATGAAGTAGGTGACCGGCAGGTTCCAGGCCTGCATGCTCGGGAAGGTCACCGTGACCAGCCAGTTGGCGATCCAGTTGGTCGCCGTGCCGAGGGCCAGCGCGGCGGCGCGGATGCGCGACGGGAACATCTCGCCGAGCAGCACCCACATCACGACACCCCAGGATGCCGCGAAGAAGAACACGAAGGCACTCGCCGAGACCAGCGCGAGGGCACCCCACTCGAAGGGCAGCGTGGTCTCGCCGTCGACGACGTTGGCGTAGCTGAACGCCCAGCCGGTCAGTGTCAGCGCGATGGTCATGCCCAGGGAACCGACGACCAGCAGCGGCTTGCGGCCGATCTTGTCGACCAGCGCGATCGCGACGATCGTACCGATGATGTTCACGATGGAGGTGAACAGACTCAGCAGCAGCGAGTTGCTCTCCTCGACGCCGACGGACTGCCACAGCGTGGAGGAGTAGTAGAAGATCACGTTGATGCCGACGAACTGCTGCAGCGCGGCGATCGCCATACCCACCCAGACGATGGGCAGCACGCCGAACTTGCCGCGCAGGTCGCTGAGCCTGGTCTTGCGCTCGCCACCGAGCGCGTTCCTGATCTCCTCGATCTTGATGTCCGCGTCCTCGGACTCGATGCGCTGCAACACCCCACGAGCCTGGTCGATCCTGCCCGCACGGACGAGGAACCGCGGGGATTCCGGGATGACCGAGGCGAGCACGAGATAGATCAACGCGGGAACGGCCTCGACGGCCAGCATCCACTGCCAGGTGTCCAGCGGGCCGAGCTGAGCCGAGGCACTGCCACCCGCCGAGGAGGCGAGCGCGTAGTTGACCAGCTGGGAAACCGCGATACCCAGCACGATCGCGAGTTGTTGTAGCGAACCGAGCCTGCCGCGATACGCGGCGGGCGCGACCTCCGCGATGTAAGCGGGGCCGATCATCGAGGCGATACCGACGGCGACACCACCGACTATTCGCCACCAGGCGAGGTCCCAGACCGTGAAGGGCAGCGCCGAACCGATGGCACTGATGATGAACAGCACGGCCGCCACCTGCATCACCCTGGTGCGCCCGATCCGGTCGGCTATGCCACCGGCTATGGCCGCACCGAGTGCCGATCCGAGCAGCGCCGCGGCGACGGTGACACCGGTCAGTGCCGCGCCGACGCCGAAGTTCTCCTGGATGGCTCCCACCGCACCGTTGATGACCGAGGTGTCATAGCCGAACAGGAAGCCTCCCAGGGCTGCCGCCCCGGCAATCATCACCACGTGCGCAAGGTGATCGGTGGAACGACCTCTCGTCTGATCTACCGACATCGAAGTACTCCTGAGCCCCCGATCGCCGATGTGCCATGTCGCACATCGCTCGTTAACGACGGGTTACGCGACAACGTAAGTCACATTCGGCCCACTTGACTTCCACGATTCAGCGTGACGCTCGCCACTGTGACGGGTTCAGATGCACACCGTTTCTGAATCGAAGCGAGCTGCGTCTGACCTGGTAACGAAAGGGTCTCGATCGGGATCAGCGGCTGGTGTCGACCCTGCCGAAGTTGAGATGCGCGCGCGAGGGCGTGGGGCCGCGCTGGCCCTGGTACCGGGAACCGGCCGCCTTGCTGCCGTAGGGGTGTTCGGCCGGACTGGAGAGGCGGAACAGGCAGAGCTGGCCGATCTTCATGCCCGGCCAGAGGGTGATGGGCAGGTTCGCGACGTTGGACAGCTCCAACGTGATGTGCCCGCTGAAGCCGGGATCGATGAATCCGGCGGTGGAGTGGGTGAGCAGGCCGAGCCTGCCCAGGGAGGACTTGCCCTCCAGGCGGCCCGCCAGGTCGTCGGGAAGGCGAACCGTCTCGTAGGTGGAGCCGAGCACGAACTCGCCCGGATGGAGGACGAACGCGTCGTCGTCGGAGTGCTCGACCAGCGAAGTCAGGTCGTCCTGCTGCAGCGAGGGGTCGATGTGGGTGTACTTGGAATTGTCGAAGACCCGGAAGAACCGGTCCAGCCGAACGTCGATGCTCGACGGCTGGATCAGCGCGTCGTCGAACGGATCGAGTTCGAGGCGGCCCTCGTCGAGCTCTTTACGCAGGTCGCGGTCACTGAGCAACACGGAAACAGCGTATCGGGTGGGTGGGTGAACATCGCCGTTGGCCGCCGTGCTAGGCTTAATTACGTCGCATTGAGGGCGATGCGGGTGTAGTTCAATGGCAGAACATCAGCTTCCCAAGCTGAGAACGCGGGTTCGATCCCCGTCACCCGCTCCAACGGTGAAGGCCCAGGCCAGGAACTTCCGGGTTCCGCCTGGGCCTTTTTCGTGCGCGAAGGTTGGCGGCCTGCGGCAGCAAGAACCGGCATGGTGCAGCTCCGTGGCGAAGCTCGTCTCGACTGGTCCGGGAGCGGCTTCAGTCCGCGAGGGCCGAGGACTCCGGCCGCACCACGAACTCGGATACCGCTGTATCCACGGTTTCCTTGAGCCGCAACAGGTTGGTACGGCTCATCGTGAGCACGATCGGGGTTCGCGCGCCGATGTAGAGATCGGCGAGGTTGAACCGGCGCCACGTCTCACCAATCAACGAGGTGCGATCGACGATCAACAACCGCTTGGCGCGGTCCAGCGGGAACGCCACACCTTCGAGCTGCTGCTTCGCGGCGGGACGCGTTGTCGCCGTCACCTCGGAACATCGACAGGGCTGGGGCGTCGTCGCGCCCGCTCCCGGATCCGTTTCGTCCGGCCGTCCCGGAACGGACTCAGTGGACTCTCGCCTCAAAGACAATGACGCCTCCGCTCAACAACTACGCTTTCCGCTCGTGCTTCCCGTTGCCCGGCGATCGGGCGGAGCCATCCTGAGACCAGCGCTTCCGCGAACCACTCGCTGAGTGCCATCACCTCGCGCACTTGGTGGGTGAGGTCGTTCACCAGCCGATTCCGTTCGGGATCACTCTCTCCCAGGAGAGGCGGCGTCGATCGCCGAACCGTACGAACTCGCTCCACCAAATCTTCCAGCTCTTGCTCTCGAACCTTCGCCTCCGGGCGAGAAGAGCGCTCTTCTGACATCAGGCAACCCCGTTCGGAAGCTGTGCAGCTACTCAATCAACATGAACAAGCTAGCTAACCTGGCTAGCCATGTCAATCTGGCTAGGTACTAGACGGGGTTGAGCTCTAACCTGAGCACATGAGCCTTGATCCCGACGATCCTCGCCCGCCTTATGTGCAGGTAGCGAGCGCGCTTCGAGCGGCGATCCTCACGCGGACCTATCAGCCAGGGGACCGGCTGCCCTCCGGCGCCGAGCTGGGCAGACAATACGGCGTCGCTCGCATGACGGCGCAGCAGGCTCTACGGGTACTGCGCGAGGAAGGGCTGGTCACCTCGCGGCAGGGAAGCGGCGTGTTCGTGCGGGAGCGCACCGAACGGCCGGTCGGGCTGCGCCCACACATCGAACGCGCCTTCGAAGCCGAGCACATCTCGATCGACTTCGCCGGGTTCTCCGGCGAGACACTGCACGGCGCGCTCCAGGAACCGCTGGACAAGATCCGGGTGGGGCGGCTGACGCCGCAGTCGCTGCGGATTCGGATGCTGTTGCCGGACACACGGAACCCGATGCCGCTGCCCTGCAAAGTCGACGGTTTGGAGGACAGCCCGGCTTTCCGCGCACGGGCCGACGGCATCATGCGCAGGCACACCCAGGCGATCATGGCTTCGGTGCGAGAGCTCGGCTCGTTCGGTCTGGTGCCGGAGACTTCCGCCGAGGTACGGCTGCATCCGACCGCGCCGCTGTTCAAGCTCTACGTGCTGAACAACTCCGAGATCTTCTTCGGTTTCTACCCGGTTCGCGAGCACGTCGTTGCGCTGGAAGGAGAGGACACACCGGTCTACGACCTCATGGGCAAGGACGCGACGCTGTTCCAACACGCCGCGGACGCGGACGAGGAGTTGACCGGCAGCCAGTACGTCAAGCAGTCGCAACTGTGGTTCGAGTCGATGTGGGCCACCGTCAGCCGCGAGATCCAACCATGAGTGAGCACGGCACCGACCAGCAGCGGTTGCGCGAGATCCTCGCGGCGACCTCGTGCGTCATGCTCGACTTCGACGGACCCCTCTGCGCCGTATTCGCGGATCTGGGAGCTTCGACGGTTGCCGCCCGCGCGCTCGATGCGATCCGGCAAGCCGGGTATGCCGACGTCGCGCGGCGGTGCGAAACGAGTGATCCGTTGGATCTACTGGAATCGATCGCCGCCGAGTACCCCGAACTCGTGCCGGATGTCGATGCGGTGGTCAGCGATGCCGAGAACGAAGCCGTTTCCAACGCGGCCTCGACGCCGGGAGTTGTCGAGCTGATCGAACGCTGCCACGCTTCCGGGCGGTCGCTGTGCATCGTCAGCAACAATGCCGAATCCGCCGTGCGTGCCTATCTGGCAGAGTACGGGCTTACCCGCAAGGTGGATGCCATCGCGGCACGTCGACCGGACGACGCCGCTCACCTGAAGCCGGATACGCGGCTCCTACGGCGTGTGGCCGAAGCAACCGGGAGCAGCCCCGCCGCCTGCACGCTCATCGGGGACTCTCCGAGCGACATCAAGGCCGCGCACGCCTTCGGCGCCCACGCGATCGGCTACGCGAACAAACCCGGCAAGTTTGTGAAGCTCACCAACGCCGGGGCCGACACCGTGGCAGAAAAACTGGAACTCATCACGAGTGAGCTGTAGTAGCCGAGCAGCATGGCGTTCACCCGCACAGTTGGACACAACGTTTGAAAGCCTGGGTACACGATGATCGACAAGGTCGCATGGATCAGACTCGAGAAAAGCCTTTCGATTTGCAGCCCGCGTGTAAGTCACACGTCCTCACCCCGTCAGGTCAGGAACGATCAGCCCCAGCCAAGGGAGCAAGCCTGTTACCAGAGAGCCCCTCGACCTCCGCGATTGCCCCATGCCCAGACGCATCGGACGAGGAGCCACCGCACACAGCATTGGGACGAAGCCCCTACGTGGTAGCTGCCTCAGCGCATACTCCTCCGCCGAGAGTAGATGCTAAGGGAACCGGCTGCTCTGACGCACCAGCCCGGAGCTCTCATCAGGACTCATCTTGACAGCCATGGTGAAGACCAAGATCAAATAGTCCGCTGACCAGCATCGATACTGCTCGGCGATCGCGCCTCACGCGGCCCGAGGTCACTGGCCTGGAACGATGTCGTGGCCTCCACGTATGCTCTGCTGAGGTCGGTCGAAATGCCTCGACAGCTGGCATCGACCCCTAGAGGCATGATTAGTCACGTGTTGTGAACTGGAGTAATGGTGGACGACCAGCAACCCGCAATGGAGGCGCCTTTGAACACTACTGGCCAGGACGCATCCGGTACCTCCGTCCGCCCCCCTGGACGCGCGTCCATCGCCAACGGCCAACTCAAGGACACGCCAGCGAACCGCGCCCTACATCCTACCGTCACACCAGATTCCATCTTCAGCGCACCTTCCTTGATAGACCATGCCTACTATGCCGACACAAAAGCTGTCATCTTCAACGAAGACATTCGAACTGGGCTTCGTCGGCTCCGTGACTCCAACCTAATGGTGGATTGCATAGTCACCTCGCCTCCTTATTACGGACAACGTGACTATGGCATCGACGGCCAGCTCGGGCTTGAAAGTCACCCCAAGGACTTTATAGACAACCTGTCAGAAATATTCTCGCTATGCTGGGATGTACTAAACGAAACTGGGTCACTTTGGATCAATATTGGAGACACCTATTGGAGCGGAAAAGGGGCCCATAAAAGCGGCGAGACAAAGCAAGGAGCCCGCCGCTTCGGTCTAAGGCCACAAGACCGCCCCGGTGACGGAGGCTGGGCCCGACCTAAACAGCAGCTCCTAGTTCCGCACCGATTGGCGATAGCTCTGCAAGATGCCGGATGGTTGGTCCGCAACGATAATGTGTGGGTAAAATCGAACCCAGTACCTGACCAAGTTAGAGATCGATGCTCTGTTTCGCATGAATACATATTTCATCTCACAAAGAGCAGATGGTACTATTTTGATCGGACAGATGTTGGACGTACACAGAAATCCGGTCGGGTTCTACCCCCTCTGGACACGTGGGCAGCAAAACCTTCGTCTGGTGCAGGAAAGCACCGTGCTGCCTTCTCCGAAGAACTGGTAAGGATTCCAATCTTAACTACCACTCCACCTGGCGGAATTGTCCTCGACCCATTTAATGGTTCCGGCACTTCCATGAGTTTCGCACGAAAGCAGGGTTATCGATCAATAGGAATCGAACTAAACAAAGAGTACTGCGAACACGCCGTATCCCATATGAAAAACCTAGACTCCGAAGACACGTTAGACCTGGAGATATAGATGCCTCTATATATCGCCAAACATAGTTTGAAGAAAGCTGTCGATAGACTCGGAACCAGCGCAGCCTCGGCGAATCTCGGTGACTATTTAATCTTCAAACGTGCACTTCAAAACAGAATCGCAGAAGCGCGCTACTCAGCACAACCCGCACCAGAAACTGTTGTCACCGGCACAAGATCATCCCACTACACTACCGCCATAAACGAATTTGCGCTTTGGGTTATTGATATCCCTCCATCGGACGTTGATAACCCATACTTCATCCCGTTCGGATCAACACGAGACAAGACTCGAGGATACCGGTCGGCAAAGTTCCCTTCAAATGGTTCCTCTGACACTGTCAGCCGATGGCAGCAACGAAGTAGAGCCCCGCTCCTCTCAGTCCCAAATACAAAACCCAAGGAGTATTACTTCGCAAATCCCAAAGCACACGATCTCGAATCATTTTTTATGCCTAGCGCGTCATCAGACTCTAGCGAAAATAAACCACAAATACTCGATTCAGCAATTTGGTGGTTTCGATCTACAGATCTATATACCATATTTGATCACAATCCAACAGATGAGGAAGTTACTAACAAGTTCATCGATGACACAGGACTCAACGATAATGAAATTCGAGCGCTTTTTTCTTCAGACACTCCATTAGTTCATTTGGGGTATGACCCATCATGACAGTGCGCTTAGGGAGACCCACATGACGGTCGTTTATGCCGACCAACCGGCTGCACCTGAAGACTATCTGCCACCGGCGCCACAGTCCCAGCATTCAACGAAGCCGAAGCAACTATTAGAAGCCACTCTACAACGATACAGCGAAGGTATCGATCACGTAGTCGACTACTTGTCAAAAATTGGATTCGTCTTCGAACCGTGGCAAGTGTCGGCATTTGTTACCGCAGTTCGGACAAAGCCATTCGTAATTCTAGCGGGTATATCCGGCACTGGCAAGACACAGCTCACTAAGCTGGTTGCCAACGCGACCGGAAGTAGGTGCTACACGATCCCAGTTCGTCCAGACTGGAATGACAGTAGCGATCTACTCGGCTTTGAACGAATCGATGGATCTTTTCAGCCAGGACCTCTTCTGCGGATAGCACGCGAAGCAACCGATGACCCGCACACGCAATACTTTGTGGTTCTCGATGAGATGAATTTAGCCCGCGTAGAATACTACATGGCCGAGGTTCTCAGCACACTCGAGGATCGTTCCTGGGAGGAGGGGAGAACTATTTCTTCATCGTTTTTCCCTCATCTTGCAGGAGGGGAATACGATGTCTGGAGCTCCGTCGGTCTGCCTGGCAACCTGTGCCTAGTTGGGTCTGTCAACATGGATGAGACCACACACGGGTTCTCAAAAAAGGTACTGGACCGATCTTTTGTTATTGAGTTTTCAAAAATCGACTTGTCCTCCATCCCTCAGGCAGTCACAGAGCCTGCACAGGCTAAACGCTGGGCGTCTCAAGACTGGTGTCCACGCGCGGTGTCGCTTGCTCAGCATCCCCTCGTGTCACATCCTGATGTTCCGTCTATAATTGAAACCTTAATACACGTGAATTCACTTCTTGAGCCTGCTCAGTTGCAGTTTGGATATCGAGTTCGCGACGAAATTATTATGTTTTGTCTTGCAGCAAACGATTGTTCTGAATCGTTCTCAACAAGTGATTCAGGTGCAGTTGACCCACTAGACCTAGCTATTGCCATGAAGGTCTTGCCTAGAATACAAGGCGCTGGCACGACTGTGCGCAAAGTACTTGATAACCTACGCTCCTGGGCCTCGCCAGGCATTGACGACCCTGCCGGTAGCACTACAGATACTAGCGAGCCAGGGTTTCCATTCTGCAGTGACCGTATTGAATTGATGCTGCGTCGACTTCACGAAACCGGATTTACCAACTATTGGCTCTGAACATATGCCTACTACTCATATTCTACATATATCTGCGCCCTTTGTCGAATTCGAACTGCGAGGTCCGACACACTCCGATATTACTTCCGTAGAGCGCCTATCCGGGCCGGTCACACAACTTCATGTCGATTCCTCAACGGGTTCTGCCGATGTAGTCGTCCTTGGTGAAACTGCGGCGACTGACCCTGGTGCCAGCAAACTCTTTACTGGTCCACCGCTATTTGAAGACACCACCTATCGTATCAGGGCAAAATCAAAAATTGCTGGCCAGCTACCGCAGCTCGTGCACCGTGACCCTCAATTACTTCGAAACATCGACACTTTTTCGGACGATCTGACGTCCATGGGTACAATCAACTTTAATCGCCAAGTTGGGGTTTCAAGACTAGATGTCCAGGTCGGGCACGAGATGCTTCGAATCACGTTGGAGATATTCCCAACAAAGATCGATTATGCAACTGACTACCAGACTATGGTAACGGACGTAGCATCAACAGTAAGATCGCTTGCTCTGGAGTATCTCCGTGCCACATATCGTACAGGTACTGCGTATGATACGGACGATACTAGCTCGCTTGATTGGCTTACTCTCGTCCGGAATGAGATCGATACAATCGAGCGAGCAATTCACTATATCAATACTCATCCAGAACGTACGCTAGTACACGAAATTGCAAACACACCCATAAGTCGCATCCGGAAGGCCGACTCTGCGGTAAGAAGAGCTATAATCAAGGGATCAGGTCGTGGTCCCAGTATCCCCGTCTCAGCAGTAGGCCAGGTGCGTAGTGTTCTGCCATCCGTACAGAATACCGAAACTGCCGATACGAACGAGCATAGATGGATCCGACTTAACCTCCTGCTCATCATTGATCGACTATCGGAAATACATCGTCATCTCCTCACAGAGGTTCAGCAGCACCAGAAAGACAGTAACACTGTCTCCGTTCGCCGCGCAAAAGAGGAGAGCGAAGTCGCGGAATTCCTCCATCGCGTCAATCTCCTTGTCGACCTTCCAATATTCGCTGGGATTAATAAGCACCCGCCGCCTGGATTCTCATCATTGGCGCTGCACAATTCGACCGGCTATGGAGATGCCTATAGGGCGATCACGGCACTTCGACTCGGTCTTTCCACAAACGGAACAGGAATTGACTTGTCCGTAATGGATGTTCACGAGCTTTACGAAACGTGGTGCTTTATCGAAGTTGTACGGATAATTCTTAGCAAGACAGGAACTCAAGGGGATCTGTCAGAACTCCTAGCAGTGGAAGAATCAGGGATCCGCATCCGTCTAGCACACGGGAAACGCAGCTCGGTAGCATGTGAGTTTTCGCATATCAATCTAGAAGTGACTTACAATCAACGGTATCCAACATTGACCGGTGAGCAACGGCCAGATATCGTCCTTCGCATTCAACATAGGACATGGCCAGAATTGGTTATTCTTCTCGATGCAAAGTATCGCCTAGATAATTCCCAGTCCTACAGGCAGCAATTCGATTGCGTTGGGCCCCCTGTTAAAGCAATTAATGCCTTGCATCGATATCGCGACGCGATAGTAGTCGGACCCCCTGGGGAGCAGGGCCGGCCAGTCGTTAAGGGCGCAGCGTTGTTTCCAATGTCACGTGAAGAATCGAAAGACTTTCAGGGATCGCGTCTTCAGCGCGCGCTAGAGCACCTAGGTATTGGCGCCCTCCCTTTTCTGCCCGGAAACACCAACTTCCTCGAAGAGTGGCTGGATCAATTAATTCAGCTCCCTCCTGAGGAACTAGCTGTACCAGGTCTTCCTCATATTGGACTGCAGGAAGTCAGTCGTCGTACAAAGCTTACGGGCGGTGGCTGACGAGAGTACGTTACGATCCACTATGTCGTGCTTCGTGATATATAGTCGAGACAGTCGAATTCATGGCAAGTCAGGTATTGAGGTGATCTCAGCGAGTTTTAGGTCGTTGGGTGTTCGAGTTGGGTGAGAACGAGTGCGGCTTGGAGGATGGGGCCGATCTTTCTGGGGCTGGCGGTGATGTGTCCCATGGCGCGCCATCGCTGTGTGAGCAGGGCGAAGCCGCGTTCGCCCAGGCTGCGGAGTCCACGGAGCAGGGCGTTGTAGGCGCGGTTGTCGGCGTCGAGGACCTGGGTGACGGGTGGTTGTTTGATGGGGGTGTGCACGCCGATGCCGGTGCCGTCGTAGCCACCATCGGCTAGGGTCGGCAGCCCGTGAGCTGCGGCTGCGTACAACGCGGGAAGCACGTGTTCGTGGGCTGCGGTCAGGTCGTGGGTCGAGTCGGGTTCCTCGTCGGAGACCCACAGTGGAAATCCGTTGGGCGCTGACAGGGCCTGAATCGTGTCACCGTGCTCGCCGGTCTTGCCGGAGTAGGACAGGTCGATGGTTGTTCCCTGAACGCTGGTGGTTTTCTCGGCGAGACGATCGGTGGTGACCACCGTGCCGTCGAGGATGACGGAGGCATGGCCGTCCTCGTGGGCCTGCTGCAGCGCCTGATGGAGATCCGGGGCCTGGTCAGCGAGTACGGTGATGACCTCATCGACATACCGATACGCCGTGGCCCGCGAGACCTGGTGATCACGACCCAGCTTGTCCGGATTGGTGTGGTCGCGAAGCCACCGTAGTCCCAGCACAGCCTGCCAAAAGCAGGAAAGCGCCCGCGTGTGGGCACGGGTACCGCGGCGCCGGCGTTCAGCGTGCAGCAGCCACGCCAGATGACCGGCAAGGTCACGCGACACATCGAGGATGGCAGTATGAGCAATCACGGAGAGCCTTTGGTCGTCGGGCCTGATCTTGTGGCGAGACCAGCCCTACCAGGGGCTTTCCGCCTTCCTTCCAGCGCATCCGCACGCAACCGCCACATGCGCCTGCTTCTACCTCGCTGAGATCACCTCAATGGTTCCATTCATGGATAGTATCTGACAAGGAGACCACTATCTACCGTCTTCTCAGGATGATCTCGATCAGTAACCATACCACGACATCTCTCACAGCATGCTCCCAATCAAAACGGATCTTATCCCGAGCGGGGACCTGGTACGACGAAGAACTCGATCGATCATCTGCCTCCAAACTCGACTAATCGGCCCCAGCTCCGTCTAATAACCACCGACAAGTCGCACAGATCAACTCAGCGCGTCATCGATCACGTATCTAATCGATCACTACTACCAGAGTTTCTGAGTTACTATGGTGGAATTAGCACCCAACCTCCAACTCAAGACCACAGGAGTCAAGTTGTCGGAATATCGAAGCGAATTTCGCGAAAGTGAGCTACAGAATCTCGAAAACAAAGTATCACGTTCCGACTACGGAAAATACCTTAAAAAAGTAACCCTTAAGCAAATCAGGGGTTTTACCAACCGCGAGGTTACTTTTGATTTTCCTGTAACCGCTCTAATCGGCCCAAACGGAGGCGGAAAAAGTACTATACTGGGCGCTGCCGCTCTTCCATATAAGGCGGTGAAGCCTGGAACATTCTTTGCCAAGAGCGGGAAATATGATTCCTCCATGAAAGACTGGACCATAGAATATGAACTAATCGACAAGCAATTGATGGCCGGCATCCATGTACAAAGGACAGCACGTTTTCCACAAGCACGTTGGGATCGTAAATCAACTGAACGTGACGTCATTATATTCGGAGTTTCACGTACTATTCCAGCAAACGAACGCAAAGATCTTACCAATAATGCCATAGGTAATTATTTTGCGGCGGATTCGGAGGTTTCCCTTGCCGAACCAGTCACGACTGCCGTTCAAAAAATCCTCGGAAAGAGCGTGGATGAATACAGCAAACTTCACGTAGATGCAACTGGAAAAGTGTCCATGTTTGCTGGTAAGGACACGAACGGGGAACGCTATTCCGAATTCCACTTCGGTGCAGGCGAGGCGAGCGTTATTAGAATCGTGTCCGCCATCGAAGAAGCTGATAAAAACACCCTGATCCTTATCGAAGAAATCGAAAACGGGCTGCATCCGGTCGCAACCAAACACATGGTCGAATATCTCGTCGAAGTAGCCGAGAAAAAGTCCGCGCAAATCATATTTACGACGCATTCCAATGATGCGCTGGTTCCACTCCCATCGTCAGCAATTTGGACTGCCTACAACGGGGAAGTAAATCAAGGCCGACTTGACATAAACACTCTACGCGCAATTACGGGGCAAGTATCAGCAACCCTTGCGATTTTTGTGGAAGATACGTTCGCTAAAAAACTCGTGAGTACGGCCCTGCGGCATTATGGCGGGGTGGAAATGGACGCGATAGAGATCCATGCTGTAGGCGGGGCCGAACGAGCTATTAAAATCAGCGAGGGCCACAACGCGACACCTTCCACTAAATATCCTTCTATTTGCATACTTGATGGCGACAAGAAGAATCAAGAAAATCCGGCAAGCAACATTTATACTTTGCCAGGAGATAACCATCCGGAACTACACATACTTCATCGTGTCATCGACAATATCGAGCACAATATCGCGTTGTTGACGGTATCCATGCAATTTCCTTTGTCAAAACAATCTTTCGTAGAAACTGTGATACAACAAAGAGCATCAACAAATCGCGACATTCACTTGATTTTTCAGCAAATAGGCGCTGATTTGAGTTTCACTTCCGAACAGGTTGTTGCGGGAGCATTCTTGAGCGTATGGGCTCAAGAAAACCCAGCCGAACTGTCGGAACTAATAGCTCCGTTCGCGCAACTCCTTCCCGGTTCCAAGTAAAATTGCCGAATTTGGCTCTACAGGATCAAGGCGCGCCGCCTGCGGCGGCGCGCTCCGGGACGACTTGTCATGGCGCTTGCGCGTGCGGCCTGGCGGCCGTTCGCGCGCCAGCCAGCCGCCCGGAGAAGCGGGACTCGACGCAGGACTAGAACGAACCCCATGCACGATCGGGCGCTGTCGCACATTCCCTCTGTATCGATCGCCGTGTCTGCCGCAGCCGTGTACCGCTGAGCCCGGCGATCGCTGCCGCGACTGTGGACATCGGGGGCTCGCTGCGCGAGCCGCGCTGACCACAGCCTTGCCACAGATCCGCGTCCGTACTAAAATCATGCGTTACCTGTTTAGGCAAGCTTATCCAAACTAGGCACCACTAGTTCGTGTCTGCCTGCCTATGTGCTGCAATTGCCTGCCGTGTAATGTGCTCCCAAGTTCCCTCAGCTATTCCGACACCAAAATGTGTCGATATATCCATGTCGTTCATAACTGAACAGATCAGCCCCTTCAGATACTCCATGCCTTCACTTTCGAATATCGCCATAAGACCCTTTAACTCCTCCTCTGACAACTTAGTCAAGGCTCTGACGTACTTAGCCCCTGGACCCGTGTATTCACGCAATTCCGGCTCTTTCCCTGTAGAAATAGCAAAGAGAACAGCCAAAGAGCCACTGCGTGGATGTTTTGCGACCCATGACCAAAAAATATCTGACTCGGAAGTGTCTGGGGATTGCTCATGGCATCTCTTACACAAGATTGCGAAATTTTGAGGATCATTAGATCCGCCTAGTGACCAAGGAACAACATGTGCACGCTGAAGGTTTTTGGTTGATATCTTCTTCTTGATCTCTTTCTTGTAATGATCAAGCGGACAATATCCGCACGCGAAGCATTCAGGTTCACCAGCGTCCATCAACGGGATCTGATCGAAGCCAGGTAGCTTCCTAGCCTCCCAATACGTTGCGATAGTTTCCATACTCGGCATCACGGCACGACTGGCTCGCATGAGCTCTCCAACGGCTCGAGATCGACTTTGCGCATCCAAGCTACCGAGCAGGTACGACAGGTGAGCACTCCGCCTGCTGGGCCACACGCGGGCCATTAAGGGCGGTCAATGACGGTCACCACAGACCACCTTGCGCCCCAGGGCAGCAGCCGTGCGCGGAGACGAGTATCGGATTCCCAAGCTGAGAACGCGGGTTCGATCCCCGTCACCCGCTCCAACGGTGAAGGCCCAGGGCAGGAACTTCCGAGTTCCGCCTGGGCCTTTTTCGTGCGCGGGGTTGGCGGCCTGCGGCAGCGGGGTGCCGGTGCAGGGCGGCTCCGTGCCGAGGATGGTCCGCCGATCCACCGGAAGCGGCTTTCAGTCCGCGAAGCCCGAGGACTCCGACCGCACCGCGAGCTCGGACACCGCAACATCGATGGTTCCCTTGAACCGCAGCAGGTTGGGGCGGCTCATCGTGAGCACGATCGGGGCGAACCGCTCTGACCACAGCCTTGCCACACATCAACCGTGTCACCAACCGGGATCTCGCTACGGGTGACGGGCTCGGTTGTCGCAGTCCTTACAGCGTTGATTCGCCCGGAGCTCGACGTTGGCGCCGGCGTTCGCGGCGATGACGTCGCCGTTCCCGAGGCGCTCCCAGGCACGCGGAACGTCGCGGATCTCTCCCCAGTCGGAGTAATCGGGATGGTCACCCTTGTGGAAGCAGCCGGGAAGATGCGCCATCCCCGCCGGGCTGATGAGGATCAGAGCAGGCGCGGGCTGCCCAGCGGGCTTGGGTTTCCGAGTGTGTTCGCACTGCCCGACAGGCAGATCGCATCGCTCGCAGCGAGACTCACCAGACGACATGGCCCCATACTGCGCTTCCAGGCATGACCTTGTGTGCCATTCGCGATGATCTGCCCCATCAATACCGGATTCGCCGTGAACTTCCGGGCCACGCACGGGCCACTAAGCTCGCTCGCCCCCGGTCAATGACGCTCAGACCGGGCCGTCTCGCACCGCAGGACAAGAGCCATGCGCGGACACGAGTATCGGCTTGCCAACCAAGGAGCTAAAGACACTGCCTCACTGACGTGCCGAATACGGCTCAGCCGTATTCGGCGAACAGGCGTCCGTTCACGCCGTCGACCGTCATGAAGCCGCCGTAGGGGACGATCCACTGTGGTCTGGTATGCCCGAAGGGCGGACCGACCACGACGACCGCGTCCGGGCTGTAGGCGTGCACCACGGAAACCGCGGTGTCGCGCTGCTCCGCTCGGTTCTCCCGCCGCTGCTCGGCCGTGGGCCGCACGTTGAAGTTGGAGGCCGGCGGACGGGCGACGACTACCGCGTCAACCGCACGCAGGATCCCGCGTTCCCCGAGAGAACGGAGGATCCAACCGAACTCCCGCGCCGCGATCAATTCCTCCGACGTCTCCAAAAGCAGCACACCGCCGTCGAGTACGGCCGGATCAACCGGAAAACGCCCGGCCGTGAGGAGCCACTGCAGCACCTCGACGCACCCGCCCCACGTCCTGCCGGTGCGGGATTCGGCAGGACCGGCCCAGGTCCAGGGCTCGGTCGGCTCGCGCTCGCCGAATTCGTCGAGTGCGCGGGGATCGTTCCAGTCGTGCCCGATGTCCTCGGACTCACCCGGCTCGGTGAGCTCGATGCGTTCGCCGGTGAGGAGCGCGGCCCGCAGCGACCGCTCGTGGACCGGATCGACGTGCGGTCCCGGCCCCAGCTGAACCTGGGTCGAGCCGCCGTAGTAGCCGGGCACCCCCAGCGTCCAGAGCCGATTCAGCAGGTTCGTGTTGTCGCTGTACCCGAGAAAGGGTTTGGGATCGTTGGCGACGAGTTCGGTATCCAGGTGCGGCACGACCGTGATCTGGTCCTCCCCACCACTCGTGGTCAGCACCGCCCGGATCTCCGGATCGGCGAAGGCAGCGTTGAGGTCCGCCGCGCGTTCGCGCGCGGTGGCGTCGAGCTTCCGAGTGGTCGGAAACTCGACGGGCACGAGACCCGTGATGTCCCGCAGCCGTCGCAACGCCTGCTCGTGCACGGCGGAACCGACCGCGGGAGCAGCGAAGGACGGCGACAGCACAGCGATCCTGTCGCCGGGCCGGGCCTTCCGAGGGTGGACGAACTCCATGTGACCGACCCTAGGAGTGCTGTCACCTCGTTTCGACATTGGATGTGCCGCGGGTACGCATCAGGACGAGTCGATCAGCCTTGATTGAGTACGCTTTCCTTACCGATCCAGCCGTGCTGTCACCGCTCCACGAGGTAGCCGGGAGGTCATCAGCGGACAAGTCACCGAGATCGGCTGATCGTTCGCGGCAGTTGTCGGCCGGGTTCCGTCCGGAGAAACCATCCTGCGGATACGAAAACCAGGGTACCGACGAAGGTGATCAGGTAGGCGTTCCCGTAAACCACCTCGAATCCGTGCCAAGGCGGAAACGTACTGATACCGAGGACAGGGAAGTGGCTGTCGAGCCCCAGGATGATGTGCACCGGCCACGCGAAAGTCAGCACTCCCAGTACAGCGCACACCGATTTCGGCGCGTACAGCAATGCCAGAATCATGAGAGGGCCGAGCCATACCCAGTGGTGACTCCACGAGAACGGCGACACAGTGGTCGTGGTGAGACCGCACAACGTCAGTCCGAGCAGGACCTCGCCTCGGTTGTGTATCGCTGTCGCCAAGGCCAGACCGACGACGACTGCGATACCGGCCAGACCGAGCCACAACAGCACCCGAAGATCCCCACCCCCCAGCAGTCGAGCTACCGCACCGTTGATCGACAGGTTTCCCCGCCCGGCGGTGGCACCGAACCTGGAGTTGTCGGCGAAAACTCCCGACCAGTAACGCAACGAATCATGCGGTGCCACCAGAAACCCAAGCCCGATCGTCGCCGCCGTCGCTCCTCCCGCACGAGCGGCCATGCCGAATCGCCGCGTGCACACCAGGTACACGATGAACAGTCCGGGCGTGAGTTTGATCCCCGTCGCGATACCAACGGCAACTCCAGCACTCCGGTGCTCACCGACAAGATCGAAGAGAATAATGGCCAACAACAACAGATTGATCTGCCCGAGCCACATCGTCCACGTCAGCGGCTCCACCAAGAACACCAATGCGACGACGGCAACCGTCGCTCGACGACGTTCGCGAATGCTCGCGGCATTCGCGTGTCGTAGGAACCCGCGAACCACCGTGACGAGCAGGATCATGTGCGCTGGTATGACGAGGGCGCGGCACAGCCACGTCGGCACAAACGCCAGCGGAGTGAAGACTATCGCCGCGAATGGCGGGTAGGTGAACGGATACGCCCCGGTGAGCGCGGGCAGATCGGATTCGTACAGCGGTTCACCGTTGAGCAGGGCGGCACCACCAGCTCGATACACGGTCACGTCGAGGAAATCCCCCAACACCGGGGTCCCGGTCAGCATCCACTGCAGCAACGTGGGAGCGGCGAACGCGGTGAACGCGACCGCTGCCACCGCAGGCATGTGGTTCGACAGCCACGAGACGCGGTTGGTTCCCGTTGGTGCTTCTTCCGTGTTAACGAACTTCAATCATACACTTTCGTAGTGTGGATGCCGATTACTCAACACGAGCACACCAATTATCCCACATCCCGACGGGAAAAATTTTCAGCGATCCCGGACGGCGCCGAGAACTACGGGGATCATTATTCGGAATCCGCTATGGCATAAATAATTCGACCACCAGATGAAGAAATTTTTGCTTTTCCGGTCTGTCTTAGATCTTGAGAGGACCCCGCCGAGACAGAACCGCCAAACTGCAAGCCGAGAAAGACTGCGACGACACGCTGTTACGGTGGCTTTGGCAGCGAGAAATCACACTCCGTATAGCCCGTACCGGGATCGAACCCCGCCACACGCTCGGCCACCACCGATGGATCATCGAACGCAGCCTGGCTTTACTCTCAGAATACCGCCGCCTGACCCAACGCTACGAAAGCACAGCCAACCATCGCGCCGTCTTTCCCGCTCTCGCCGCCGCCCCTAACCTGCTACGAAAACACCTCGCATGAGACACCCTCTTAACAGCACTCAGTTGGCGAGCGTCCGCATCGCGGCCTCCGCGAACCGACGAGCCGTGGTGCAGGTCGACGGATCCTCATCGCTGTAGGACTGCTCAACCCTGACCCGTAATGACTGCCCACCGGCCACATCCACGTAGATCCAGCACTTGTGCTCCGGATCCGGGCGATCGCTGTCGAACCACACCTTGACCGCACGAAAACCCTGAATCCGGAAAACCTCCTCGGACCTCGCATCCTCATCAGAAGGATCAATCCACCGATCGATCCCTTGGTTCGTTATCGTGCTGACGTAAATGGTATTCCCGGTGGTGATGCCGTAGAAACAGGTATTCCCTTCCGTTTCTATCGCCCCGGGAACGGAATCGAGTTTCTGCGATTCCTGGCCTATCCGCATCCCTTGCACCGATTCCCTGTTGATCAGGTCGCACGGCTTCACGTCACTCACCGACAACTCCCTGGGACGATCCGACGAACCACACGCCGAGACCGCCCCCAACCCCACCAACAGCACGGCAGTAACCCGTAACGCCCGCCCGATCATCCGTAATACCTCAGCTTCAACTCGGTCGTCCTCGCCTGGTAATCCCGCACCAATCGGGTAGCCGCCTCGACCACCCGCGCGGCGAACTCACATACCGAACTCAAGCGGCGAGCGACTGCATCGCGGCCTCCGCGAACCGACGAGCCGTGGTGCACGTAGACGGATCCTCATCAGTGAAGGACTCGTCTACTTGGACTCGCAGCGACTTGCCAGCGGCCACATCCACGTAGATCCTGCACTTGTGATCCGGATTCGGGCTCTCACCGTCGAACCACACCTTGACCGTACGAAAACCTTGAATCCGGGAAACCTCTTTCGATTTCGAGCGGTCGAACGGCCCATCGCCACTCCACCGACCGATACCGTGGTTCGTTACCACGCTGAGCCACACATTGCTTCTATCGTAGGGAGAGAAATAGCAGGTACTTCCTTCTGTATCAACCTCAGCAACCGCGTCACGCGACTGAGGTTGTGCACGTACCTGAAGTCGCTCTCTGGCTGACTGTGAGATCAGCTCACACGGCTTCACGTCACTCACCGACAATTCTTTGGGGCGGTCCGACGAACCACACGCCGAGATCACACCCAAACCCGCCAACAGCACGGCAGTAACCCGTAACGCCCGCCCGATCATCCGTAATACCTCAGCTTCAGCTCCGTCGTCCTCGCCTGGTAATCCTGCACCAATCGGGTAGCCGCCTCGACCACCCGCGCGGCGAACTCCTCCTCCCGCAGTTCACGCAGGCTGCCGCGCTTGATCCGCGCGGTGAACTCGTCCATCCCCACGGCCGACAACGCGAAGCGGCCGTCACTCGACTCACCGTAGGACTCCACCGCGCGGGACTCCGCCTGGAAATCGGAGTCGTGCTGATCACGCGGCTCGGTGTCCAGGTTGGTCCAGCTGATCGCGTCCTGATACTGCCGCTGCCACCCGGCGTAGAGCAGCCGCGCCATACTCGCCAACGCCCGCTCCAGGGCGCGCTCGTCGGCGAACTCGTACACGCTCTCGCCGAACGAGAGCGAGAACTCGCTACGGTTGCGCAACTCGGCGTGAATGTCCATCCCCGGGGCACTCGCCCGCACCCGGATGCTGTCCAGCCGCTCGGCCAGCTCACCCACTGCTCTCACTCCTCCTAGTCGTGGCCGCCGACGCCCTGGTCGCTGGTGAGAACGCTGCCCGACATGCCCGCGAGCTTCGGCCGCGCCGAGACGAACGGGGAATCCGCCTTGTTCTGCCGATCGACCTCACCGGCGTAATCGTTCAGCGCCTTGGTGATCTCGCCCTGATCCTTGCGAATTTCTTCGTTGAGCTCGTCGATCCCCTCCTTCATGGAGTTGATGACCTGCTCCGCTGTGCCGCCGTTCTTCTTCACCGCTTTCACACCCTTCTGCGCCGCACCTCCCACGGCCGAGGCCGCGCCCACCGCCGCGAAGGCCACCGAGGCACCACCGGTGAACGGGATGGCCCCGATCGCCGCGACCGCGCTGGCCACCGACAACGTGAACTCAAGATCGCTCTTGCTACAGCTGGCCACGTTGTCCAGCGCATTGAGAGTCTGATCAGCGATGTGGACTATGTCCGTTCGCGTTTTATCCCAAACCTCCTGATCCGCCTCGACCGCACCTTTCATAATCCCCAGCACCAGGAACTGGTTGCTCGCGATGGCGGGAAACGGGTCGAGGAAGTTGGCCTTGAACGCGTGGGCGGCCATCCCGCTCCAGTCGTTCAGATCATCGGCCGCCGTCTCGATCGACCGCAGGTCCTCGTTCGCACCGATGGAGTCCCCGCTGATGGGGTCCCTCATCTGCGCACCGTTCGACAGAGAGCTCATGGCACCGTGCAGCTGATCGATGATCCCCTGGTAGTTCCCCGGATCCGGAATTCGGGTGAACGGCTCGAACAGGGGTGTCGCGCAGTCCTGGTACTTCTCCTTGATCCTGCCGTAGTCGGGTCTGCCACCGTACTGGGCCAGCTGGCGGTATTCCGCGTCGACGGCGCCTTCCTCGATCTCTTTCGCCTTGGACATCAGCTCGTCGAAACTCATGAGTCCCCCTCCGGCTTCGGGGTGCCCTGCTCCTCCATCAACCGATCCAGCTCGTCCGAAACTCCTTGATCGGCCTCCGCGTACATCCGCACCGTTTCGTGCAGCGCGTCCGCGGTCTCGTCCAGGCTGGTTTTGGTCGACTTCAGCACACCGGTGATCGCGCCGTGCAGCTGGCCGTACGCCTGGGCCATCGAACCGCCCGAGCCCTGGAACTGCTCCGGCACGCCGGACAAGCCGTTCACCGCGCCCTGTGCGTCCTCGCACTGGCCGAGCGCCTTGTCGTAGACCCCGGACACCGTGGGCAGGTAGTCCTTGGCGACCTTCTCCAGGCGGTACAGGTCGACGCCGAAACCCGATCCGCTGTCCGTCATGTTCGCTCCTCGTATCGGCTACAACCAGGGCAAGCTACCAGCCGACCGGGCGCTGCCCGGCCCATTCGCGGAACTCAGCCCGAAACCCAGCCGAGCAATGGAAGCTGGCAGTACACAGCGGAACGTGCCGGTAACTCACATCGGACAACAGCCGTACCTATCCGTGCGAATCGAAGGTACGAACACTGGACTTGGACAGTGCTCGAAGTTCTAGGCTGCGAAGTATGCGGACTTCCGGAACGACGCCGCGAGTGAGCCGGGAAGAGCTGGGATGGCAGGGCTTCGGGGCGATGCGACTGCGTGACGCGGCGGCCGAGGACCCCGATCGCGATCCGGTCGCCGTGATCGACGCGGCGCTCGACGCGGGGATCACGCTGCTGGACGCCGCCGACGCCTACGAGAACGAGGAACTGGTCGGCCGGGCGATCCGGCCCCGTCGTGACGAGGTCGTGCTGGCGAGCAAGTTCGGACTGGTGTGGGACGACGCGATCGCGGGCGGCTTCGACGTGCGGGCCGACCCCGAATACGTGCGGCAGGCGAGTGAGGCGATCTTGCGGTGACTCGGCGTCGAGACGATCGACCTCTACTACCCGCACCACCGCAGCGACCGGGTTCCGATCGAGGAGACCGTCGGGGCGGTCACCGAGCTGATCGAGCAGGGCAAGGTACGAGCCCTCGGATTGTCCAATATGACCGAAGCGGATCTGCGTCGGGCGCACGCGGTGCATCCCGTCGCGGCGTTGCAGGAGCAGTGGTCGCTGGCCAACCGCGACTTCGAGCGGCGACTGCTTCCCACCGCCGCCGAGCTCGGGATTCCGGTGGTGGCCCACTCGCCCAACGGCCACGGGCTGCTGCACCGGAACGGCGAGGCCGCCGAACCGGGGATCGAGGACACACGCGCCGCCCTGGACGAGATCGCCGAGGAGCACGGCACCACGGCGGGTCAGGTGGCGCTGGCCTGGGTGCACCACCGGGAGCGGGTGCACGGCGTGCCGGTGGTCCCGCTACCGGGAACCACCAGTGTCAGCCACCTCCACATGAACACAGCGGCGGCGGAGCTGAGCCTTTCCGGGGAGGAACTGCGGCGGTTGGATGCCCCGCCCCGGCCCGGCGATTTCGCGAGAAATCGACGCCCCGGTGACAACGACCGACCGTCGCGCTTCACGACCCACGACATCCGACGAGAGGGCTGAATTGTCGAGACCACCGAACAGCGGGATCACCGTGTCCGCGGCAGACGTCGAAGCGCCGGAAAGCGTGGTTCTGCTGCGCGAGTACTTCGCGGAGATGACCGCCCGCTATATCGGTAGGAAGCCCACCGACTCCGAGGTCGAATCGGCGATCGCCGAGGATCCGAGCGTCGACCTTTCGGGCGATACCGGACGCTTCCTCGTAGCGCGCGAGAACGGACGCGCGGTGGGCTGTGTCGGTCTCCGGCACCACGACGAGCACACCGGAGAACTCACCAGGATGTTCGTGGTCGAGCCGAGCAGGAGGCAAGGCTTGGGCGTGTCGCTGCTGCGCGCCGCCGAGCGGACCGCCGTGGACCTGGGTATGCGGGCGATCCGGCTCGACACTCGCGGCGACCTGGTGGAAGCCCGGAAACTCTACGCGGCCAACGGCTACGAGGAGATCGAACCGTACTCCGACGCGCTGTACGCGGACCACTGGTTCGAGAAACGGCTGTGAGCCAGGGCCGCTCGCATATTCCCAGGGGAAATACCGCGCACCGCGTATTGACAGCCGCCCTCGCCAGGAGCGGAAACTGTGGGTGAGTAGTCCGCCACGAAGGTTGGTGAGGCGATCATGACTACTTCGACCATTCAGAACTGGCATCTCAAGGGCGTGTGGTTCGACGCGTGCAAGTGCGCGATCCCCTGCCCCTGCTCGTTCGCCCAACCTCCCACCTACGGCGACTGCAGCGGCATCCTGCTCTGGCACGTCAGCGAGGGCAATTACGGCGACACCGCGCTGGACGGACTCAACGTCACGATGCTCGGCTCCTTCACCGGAAACCCCTGGGAAAGAACCCACACCGACCCTTACGCCGCCGTGTTCATCGACGAGCGCGGCGACGAGGACCAGCGGCAGGCCCTGCAACTGATCTTCGGCGGCGAGGCCGGCGGCTGGCCCGCCGAGTTCGGCGCGATGTTCGGCCCGGAGATCCTCGGCATGGAGTTCTCCCCCATCGAGGCCACGTTCGAGGAGGACTTCGCCCGGTGGAGCGTGCGCGTACCCGGCAGGGCCGAAGCGGAAGTGGAGGCGCTGACCGGACCCACGACGGCCGAGGGGAGCAGGGTGGAGGTCCACAACCTGCCCGGGGCTGAGGTCGGGCCCGGCCAACCACCCGCCGTCTGGGGCAGGGCCGTCAGCGACCACGCCGACGCCTTCGGATTCCAGTGGGACCGGTCCGGTTACTCCAGCAAGCTCATTCCCTTCGAGTGGGCGGGACCGGACGCGAAGTGACGAGCAGAACTGGGGCTCGGGTCGTTCCGGGACCGGGTTGGTTGTCCGGCACCGAAGTCCTGCTGGCGGTCGTGCTGCTCGTCTTCACCGCGCTGGCCTGGCTGCTGACGCACAACCTGGCCACACCGGGGATGCGACTGGGCATCCTGACCGGGATGCGGCCGATGACCCCGTCCGGTTTCGAATGGACCCGGTTCGGATTCTTCCTGCTCACCTGGCTGATCATGATGACGGCGATGATGCTGCCCGGCATCACGCCGTTCACCATCGGCATGAGCAGACTGCTCCGGGTTCGCCAGGCGGGTACCGGCAGCGTGACCGTCCTGGTCGTCGGCTACCTGCTCGCCTGGCTGCTCACGGGGCTTGCGGCCTACGCGTGCCTGCGTGCCTTCGACGCGCTGGCGATGGCGGGCAGCGCCACGGCGGCCCGTTCGGGCGCCGTCGTGCTGGTGGCCGCCGGACTGTTCCAGTTCACCCCGCTGAAGCAGTGGTGCCTGGTGCACTGCCGGTCACCGATGGCACTGCTGATGCGGCACGGGCAGCGGGCGGTCCGCAGCAGACGCGGCGCGCTGCTGGTGGGGTGCGGGCACGGTGCCTACTGCATCGGCTGCTGCTGGGCCCTGATGCTCGTGCTGCTGGCCGCGGGCATGATGAGCCTCGTCTGGATGATCGGTGTCACCGCCGTGATCACCGTCGAGAAGGTGCTGCCGTACGGCAGGCAGGCCAGTTACGCGGTCGGAGCGCTCCTGATCGGGGCCGGTCTCGTCCTGCTGGTCCTGCCCGGGCTGGTCGGCACGGTCGCGTAGCTCGCCAGTGCTCGGGGCTCAGTCGTTCCGCCGCTCCCGGAGCTCGATCCGCTCCGCCAGATAACCGGTGACCGTCCAGGCGAGATCCCGGTCGGCGCCTTCCCGAGCGGGGGACGGGGTGGGCGCGAAATCGGGTTCTTGGCCGAACAACGAGGAAACCTCCGGCCGAGATGGCGGCCTCGTCACCAACCACTCCACTGATCGGGTCAGTTCGTCGGACAAGTACCACCGGTCACCGGACAAACGTACGCGTCGTACGGCTCGGTGCGACTGTCGAACAACGAACGGTGGTTCTCCCAGTCGTAGCGGCACCACCGGGCCGCACAGAGCACAGTGACGTGAGAGGCACCGGCCTCCTTGAGGGTGACCGCAGCGGACTGTGCTTTCGCTCCCGAGGTCCAGGTGTCATCGACCAGCAGGACGTGCTTGCCCGCCACACGATCACGGTAATGCTCGGGAACGGCGAAACGGTCATCGCGCACCGTGCGTTGGCCCGACTCGATTCCCGGTCCCAGATCCAGGGTCAGCCGTTTGTCGGCATCGTTGTGGAACGCGACCTGCCGTGCGAGCCGAGCCACCGGATGTCCACGGCCTGGATTGTTCGCCGAGGGTACGAACGTCACCGCCTGCCACGCGCGGCCGGGCGAAACGGCGATGCACGATGCGTGGATGGTGGTGGCAGTCATGATCATCAGGCAGAGGTCTTCGACGCTTTTCTCCGCGACCGGAGTACGTTTGTAGCTCACAACGGTGTGAGCCGACTGATGGATCCCCTGGGGACGATTTCCGCACACGTAGGTCAGTGGCAGGACTTGATCAGCGAGCTGGTCACCGAACTCGGCGCGATGTGACGAACAGACCCCACAACGTGCCGAATCCGACGAGAAAACCGGACCTGTACACACCGAACACGTCTCACCGCTGTGCCGAACCGTGTTGCGGAAAAACCCACCGACTCGGTCGAGCAGAGCGTTTCGGAGTGTCTCGTGCAGCTGCGAACCGTTCATGACACGGGAGCGGCAAGCAGTCTTTCCACCTGCTGTTTTCCGGAAACGATCTGCTCCACGGCGCTGACGGCGGATCGAGGGCTGTCGACCACGAACACTCCGGGCTGTCCGCGCAGCGAGGCTCCCCAAGCGGTTCCCCTCACCACTGGATCCAGCAGAATCACGGGCCGTCCGTGCTCCACGGCCGTACGTGCCTGGATACGAGCGCCGCTGTGCTCACCGGCCTCCACGACTATCGTCGCGATTCCGTACGCACTCATCGTGGCGTTACGCATGGGAAAGGTGTGCTTGGCCGGTGGTGAATCGGGCCAGAACTGGGACAGCACCATGCCCTCACGGGCGATCCGCTCCTGCAATTCGCGATTCGCCGCTGGATAGACCCGTCGGATGCCGTTGCCGATCACTGCGACGGTCCGACCGCCGTTCTCGAGAGCCGTGTTGTGTGCGGCGGTGTCGATCCCCGACGCCAACCCGGAAAGCACGGTGAACCCGGCCTCGACCAACCTGGCCGATATGTCGACGGCGGTGTCCCACGCGGCGGGTGAGGCCTTACGAGAACCGACCACGGAGACCGCGTTCTCGCGGGGAACGCGCGTGCCACGCACGAACACGAACGGTGGGAACTGGTTCACTTCCCTGAGTTGCTGCGGGTACTCGTCGTCCCGGAAAGTGATGAAGTCGAACTCGGCGGAGCGCCAGGCGGCTATGTCTTCCTTAGCGGATTCGATCTCTGGTTCCGTATCATGGAACACTTCGGCATCCGCGTCGAACAGGGAGGGGACACCGAAGCGCTCCCAAACTGCGCGGGCACTTCCCGCATCGACCACCTCGGAGGTAATCCGGGACCACGTCATGCTCTCCGGACGAGCACGAAGCAGAGCGAGCAACGCGGCCCGTTCGTCGTCATCCCAGGAACTCATACTCGACACCATACGGCTGTTCGGGCTACCACGTCCGGCCCAGGGGGTAGCGGGAACAGTTGGGATCTCGCCTGCTCGCATACGGTCTACCACCCCCGCGACTGCCTCGAAGGCTGCTTCGCTTGGACAATCCCCTCAAGTTGAGGCCAGAATATCGAACAAGGGTTCGACTCACCAGGACAACGGCGAAACTCGCACCGGAATCACCCTGTTCAGTGAGGTCGGCTTCACTGCCGTCCCCTCAACTACCTCAGCGAGACTGAACGGCACTGCTCCCCGCACATCCGGGCGTTCCTCTCGAACGAACGAGAAACGTGGGCAACTCCTCACCGCACCCAGCGGCGGAAGCCCGCCTCGGCGTCGAGCACGTGTCCCGTGACGGTGGTGGCCCGCTCGTCGAGCAGCAGCTCGACCACGCCGGCTGCCTCCTCGGGGGTGTTCCAGCGCCCGCGCGGGAGCGCCCGGCCGACCGAGGCGGTCAGCTCCTCGGTGGCCCAACCGGTGTCGGTCGGCCCCGGATTGACGCAGTTCACCGTGATGCCGCGCTCCACGAGCGCGTCCGAGAGGGTGAGGGTCAGCTGGTGCAGCGCACCCTTGGTGGCCGCGTAGGGGATCTCGCCGCTCATCGGCGCCAGGTGCTGGCCGGAGGTGAAGAGCACGACCCGACCCTCGTGCCGGCCTTCCCCCTGCTCGTCCTCCCGGTACCGCCGGGCGAACTCCCGCACCAGCAGCAGGCTCGCCCGAACGTTGACCGCCCAGCACAGGTCCAGCTCGGCCGCGGACAGCGCGTCGAGGTCGAAATCGGAACTGCGGGCGTGCGCCAGCACCAGGGTGTCCACGGAGCCGAACCGCTCGGTGGCCTGCCGCAGCAGCTCGACCGGGGCCTCGGGCTCGGCGAGATCCAACTCCACGTGGGAGAACGTCTCCGCGTTACCGCCGAGCTCGGCGCGGAAATCCGGCGCAGCGGTTTCGGTCCCGCTGCTCAGACCCAGCTCCACGTCGTGCGGCGACCACCCCTGAGCACAGACCCGCACGTCGGCTGAGAGCAGCCGTCGCGCGACCGCGAAGCCGATGCTCTGCCGCCGACTGACACCGGTGACCACCGCCGTACGTCCCGCCAAACCCATGCGGTGAGCCTCGCCGGGTACGGACGTGGCGTCAACTCGGTTTCCGGTGGGGCGTCGATTTCTCGCGAAATCCACGGCCGCCCGCGCCCCGACCACCCAAGCCACAGTCCTCACGGCGTAGATTTCTCGCGAGATCGCCGGGCCGGGAGGGCAGTCGCGGGGTCGCTCAGCGCTGGTCCGGCCCCAGCGGCAATGGATCGATCGGCTGGTCGTTCGGGGTCATGTCGATGCCGAAGTCCCTGGCGAAGACCATGCGGGTGTCACGGATCATTCCTTCGACGCTCTCGTCGAGCTCGAACACCCGCGCGCCACGCAACCGGTGCTCCTCATCCCCGCCGAGCCCGTACGGGCCGAACCCGGTTCCGGAGGAGTAGCCGAGCAGTACCCCGTAGTAGTCGCCCACGTAGGAGTTCACGTGGTCGTGGCCGCAGAACACGCCGCGCACGTCACCGCGCTGCTGGATCGCCGTGAACACACCGCTGTTGAACGGACCCGGACACTCGGCCTCGTTGCGCTCGCCGACGATTCCGTGCTTCTCGACTGCCCGTTCGTGATCGGCATCGGAACGGCCGTCCACACTGGAGAACCACATGAAGCGGTGCTCCCAGAGCGGGATGTGCATCCACATCAAACCGGGAACCTTCCCGCCCGACCTGCGTTCGAGGTGCCGTGAGGTCTCCGAGTACCACTGGATCTGGTCCGGGTGCACCCAGCCCCAGTCCGGATACCCCTGGAAATCCTGACCGGCGATCGACTCGGGCGCGTAGCGACCGGAGTCCAGCAGCCACAGCGCGAACACCGGGCTGCCGCCGCGCGACCCGCTCACCGGCAGCACCATGTCGCCGGTACCGGTGACGTCGCGCGGGCCGCGTTCGTTCCGGTTGTGCCGGTAGGTCATGTAGAAGTCGAGCATGTCCTCCTCGGACATGTCGGAGAGTCGCTCGGAGTCCTCGTCGTGGTTGCCGAAGGTGATCGCCCACGGAATACCGCGCGACTCCATCGGGGTGACCACGTTGTTGATGGCCTGCTTGACCTGCAGTGCGCTGTCACAGCCCCCGGTGATGACATCACCGTTGATCAACGCGAAGTCCGGCTTCTCGGAATCGAGCGTGCGCTCCATCAGCTCGATGGTGCGCCGATCGGTGCGTTCGTCGTCCTGCGTGTCGTTGAACTGCACGATCCGGAACGTGCCGTCCGAGCGGAACCGCAGTTTCGGTTCCGGTGCCTCGAAACCGCGCCGGGGTTCCGCACCCGCCATCGCCGGTGCGGCCACGGCGGCGGCGGTTCCCGCCCCGGTGGCCCGCAACAACGCACGTCGCCCGACAGTGCCCGTTTCCTCGCTCATACCCGTCCCCGTAGTCCGGTTTCACCTCGACCCGGTCGAACCTAGGTGTGCGGGATGACCCCTCGATGGGAAACGCGGAAACGCCGGGTGAAAACCGCGTGCCCACCACGGCGTCGATTTCTCGCGAAATCGCCGGGCGGGGAGGAGGGCTTCGGGGCGGTTGGTCCGCGGGGAAACCCGACTCGGCTCCGTTCGGAGCAGTCATCAGGACGCGTCGGTCGTAACCGGCTACCGCGAACATCGGCACTCGGGAATTCACTCTTGCCATGATCCGACCACCGGCACCTAGCCTCCGAATAGGTATAGACCAAATCGGAGGGTGGTTATGTCAGGCATGGATCGCCGTCGTTTCCTCGCGGGTTCCGCGGCTGTGAGTGGCGGAACCGCGGTGGGTGCCCTCACCGGCACGAGCGCCGCCGCCGAACCCGGACCGGAAGCCGGCCAGGAACGAGGTCACGACCGGGTGCTGGTGCACGTGAACAACGTCGGCCACGACCCCGAATCGCCCAAGACCGCCGTGCTCGCGGCCGGGGACCGCGAACCCATCGCCTGGTGCTTCCTGGTCGACAACGAGACCGGCGAAATCGCGGCCCGGCGCAGGCCACATCACGCCGGCCGGGTCCGGGACTGGGGCGAGACTCGCTACTGGACGGTCGACTTCTCGGAGTTCACGGTCGAGGGCGAGTACGTGCTGCGGGTCGGCGCCGGGAACCACACGCGCGGCGAATCCGTGCCGTTCCGGATCGAACCCCTCGCGCTGGAACGGGACACGCTCTCCGACGTGGTGCACTGGTTCAAGTCGGCGCGCTGCTCGGGCCGGTTCGACCGGGCCGACCACTCGCTGCCCGTCGGCGAGAACGGCTCGGGAGACATCGACGCCCACGGCGGCTGGTACGACGCGACCGGCGACTTCGGCAAGCACTTCACCCAGCTCTCGCGGCACAGCTACTTCAACACGCTGTCCGTCCCGCTGACGGCCTGGGTGCTGTTCAAGGCCCACGAACAACTCACCGCACGGGACAACGAGGAGTTCACCCAGCTGCGCACCTGGTTGTGCGACGAGGGGCTGTACGGCGCCGACTACCTGAACCGGGTGAAGCGCCCCGAGGGCACCTTCTGCCACTCGGTGATGCAGCCCGGGCCGCCCAAGGACCCGGCGCTGCGATTCCTGAAAACCACCGAACAAGACGGCGAGGTACGGCAGGTCAACCACCGAGAGGGCGCGGGGGCCGCCATCGCGGCGCTGGCGCTGGCCAGCACCTCCGACGACTCCGGTGAGTACGACTCCGCCGAGTACCTGCGCACCGCCGAAACGGCCTTCGAGTACCTGCGTGAGCACAACGTGGAGCTGACCAACGACGGCGTGGAGAACATCCAGGACGACTACAACGCACTGATCGCCGCTGTCGAACTCCACCGGGTCATCGGAAAGAACACCTACCGCGAGGCCGCCGACGCGCGAGCGGACAACCTGATGAACCGGCTGAGCTCCTGGCGCTCCTATCGGGACTACTGGCGCGCCGACGACGGCGACCGCCCCTATTTCCACCCCTCCGACGCGGGACTGCCGGTGACGAGCCTGCTGAGCTACCTCGACATCGCCGACTCCGCGCGAACCACGCGGGTGCTGGAAGTGGTGCGCCGCTCGCTGTCCTTCGAGATGTCGATCACCACCGAGGTCACCAACCCGTACGGCTACGCGCGCAACCTGGTGCAGGACGGCACGGGAGACCGGCACAGCTCGTTCTTCTTCCCGCACGACGTCACCCCACGTCCGGGCGACGAGTGGTGGCAGGGCGAGAACGCGCGGATCGCCTCGCTGGCCACCGCCGCCCGGCTGGCCGCGAAACGGTTCGACGGCGAGTTCGCCGGGCGGCTGCGGCGCTACGCGGCCGACCAGCTCGACTGGATCCTGGGACGCAACCCGTTCGGAGTGTGCATGCTGGGCGGCAGCGGCCGGAACAACCCCCGCTACATGTGGAAGGGCTCCTGGCAGTTCCTCAACACGGCGGGCGGAATCGTCAACGGCATCACCGGGGAGAACGCCGACGGCAGCGGGATCAGCTGGAATCGGGGTTATGCCGAGACCGGCAAGGACTGGGACTGGCGCTGGACCGAGCAGTGGTTGCCGCACACCACCTGGTACCTGTTCGCGGTCAGCGTCGGATGAGAGCTTCACCTGTTTCGTAGCTGGTCGGGTAGCCGTCACGTGAGTCGGCGCCTTGCCGCGTTGGGCCGGCTCTTGAGTAGCGACCTACGCGGCGAGCGCCCCGCCCTCGCGATGCATCCGACTCACGCACCGGGGACACCCACGCTGCGTCAGTTCATGGTCGCTGATCCGCCGGAACAGCGGAAAACACTCCAGCTACGCGTCATCGCGAGAGCCGCACGCGAGAACCCGCAGCGGTGCCGACCGCGAGGATGGTGGGAGTGCGGCACCGCGAGTGCCGCGGCCGCGGCGATTTCTCGCGAAATTGACACCATCCGCACCGTGCGGCCCTCGTGTGGCGTCAATTTCTCGCGAAATCGCCGCCGCCCCGGTGGGGGTCACCCGCGCGCGGGTTCGGCCGCGTCGGTGTCCGGGTCCTCGCTCCCGCTGGGCCTGCGGGACCAGAACGAGGCCACCGCCGCTCCGGAGAGGTTGTGCCAGACGGAGAACAGCGCGGCGGGCAGCGCGGCCAGCGGGGTGAAGTGCGCGGTGGCCAGGCTCGCGGCCAGCCCGGAATTCTGCATCCCGACCTCGACGCCGATGGCGCGGCGGGACGCCTCGTCCAGCCCGGCCAGTCTGGCCGCGCCGTAGCCGAGCAGCAGCCCGAAGGCGTTGTGCAGCACCACCGCCAACAGCAGCAGCGCGCCAACCGAGGCGAGCGTGCTCGCGTTGGCGCCGACCACTGCCGCCACCACGGCGACGATGCCGAGCACCGAGACCAGCGGCAGCAGCGGCAACACCCGCTCGACCAGTCTCGGCAACGCGGCCCGGACCCCGATCCCCAGCACCACCGGAATCAGCACGACCTTGACGATCGACCAGAACAGGCCGATGAAGTCCACCGGCAGGCTGGAACCGGCCAGCCACAGCACCAGCAGCGGGGTGAGCAACGGAGCCAGCAGGGTGGACACCGAGGTCATGGTCACCGACAGCGCGACGTGCCCCCTGGAGAGGTAGACGACCACATTGGACGCCGTGCCGCCCGGGGTGGACCCCACCAGGACCATGCCCGCCAGCAGCGCGGCGGAGAACCCGAAGGCGCTGCCGATGGCCCAACCGGCCAGCGGCATCACCAGGTACTGCGCCACCAGCCCGATCAACACCGCCCACGGCCTGCGCAGCACCAGTGAGAAGTCCCGGGCGCGCAGCGTGAGCCCCATGCCGAACATGATCAAGCCGAGCAGCGGGGTGATGGCGGGGGAGAGCGTGCTGGTGGCGCCGGGAAGCAGCATCCCCACGACACCGCCCAGCAGCACCAGCAACGCGAACCAACTGCCGACGAAATCCGCGGCGCGACGCAGCACACCCATATCGCCGAAACCTCCCCACCGTGAAAGCGCACCACGGCCGGGCACCGTTCGCCGGGCTCGACCGAGAAATCCACGACTTTCCTAGCAGGGCGGATGACCGGTGTAAACGCCGATCCCGATGCGCGGAAAGCGACGAGGCTCACCCCGTGGAAAACCGTCCGATCCGCCACGGTGCGGAATTCGATTCGTGCTCGACCGGTGACCGATCGAGTGGAAATGTCCTTCTTTCGGGGCTGGTGCGGATGCCGACATGGGGGATCGGCGGCATGCTGATCTCGTCGCAACGGTTTCGAGAGGAATTCGGTCGAGGAAGAGATGAGCACACCGGCCCGCAACTCGCCCTTCGTCGGGCTGCACTGGGGCACCATCGTGGCGCTGGGGATACTGGGACTGATCCAACCGGCGCTGGGCATCCTCCGGGTCTACGAGACGCTGGGCAGGCCCTGGAGCCCGATAGCGGTCACCGTGCTCGTCGCGGCGGTCTGGGTGGCCGTGGTGGTGCTGCGCAGGACAACGCGTCCGGTGCTGACGCTGACCATCGTCGGCACGCTGTACGGGGTGCTGACGATCGTGCTCAACTGGATCGTGCGGATCGTCTTCTACGGCAGCACGGCGCCGCTACCCGGCCCCGCGATCGCCAGCATCGTGCTGGCCAACCTGCTGGGCGGCGCGCTGCTGGGGCTGCTCGCGCTGGTGATCCTGCGAATCATGAGCAGGCGGGGCCGCTGATCGCGCGGGACGCCGCTCGGGATTTTCCGAGCGGACTGCCGGAACACTTCGGCGAAACCCGTCGTTGATGCTCACCGGGAACGCCCCGAGCACCGCCGACCAGCGGGTCCCCCTTCCGGTCCCGCGTGGACCCGTAAGGCTGTGAGCCCCCCTCGATCACGGGGAGCGCCGCTGACGGCACACCTCTCCCGTGGTCGAGGGGGAGGTGAGACAGCTTTGGTTTCGCTGCCGGGATTCGTTCATCCCCGCAGGGGAAACGACGGGGGTTGTCTCGCCGGAACGATTCAACCGACAGCCGGATTCTCCGTATACCGGAATTGTGACTTCGGAGCTCACCCCGCGAGCCGGATTAAGGGCTCGCCGGTCCGGGGGTTACGCGCAGCGCGGCGATGATGGGCCGATAATGCGCGAGCATGAGTGCCAGGGCTTACCAAGTACGGGGCCGGGTCCGCCTAGATCCCGCATTGCCTGACACGCGGACTTCACCCGCTCTGACCGGGGGCAAACGGCTGTGAACCGTCTCCAGGACGTATCCGACCCGCGGCCTGCCTGGATCGGCCACGGCGGAGAGCGTATTCCGTGCTACACTCGGCACTGTTATTTCAACTCTTGGCGGATTGAATATAACACGGTTGACCTCCGGTGATCACCGGGGGTCTTCTCGTATCTCACGTTCCGTGCACGGCGAGGCGGGCGAACGAAAACGCCCGACCGGAGCGTTCCGGCCGAGCGTCAGGAACAATTCACGAGCATCGGAAATCGGCGATCGTGTTTGGCGCTCCTCGAATTCGTCGTTTCGCGGAGCGCGTTCGTCGTTCGCCGCTGTCAGGCGAAACGGTCGCTCTTGAGGGCGTCGAGGAATGCCGAGCACTGTGTACCGGTGACGGTGAAGTACCCGGCGACACGGCGAACGAATCGCGTGCGCGGCCACGTCATCGGCCGGTTCGCTCTGCCTCGATCGCCCGCTCGATGCCACGGAGCAGCCGCTGCCGCTCCTTGTCGGGGGCGTAGCCGCCCTTCGTGTAGTTGCGGGCGAACTCCTCGACGAACTCCGTCGGCTCGTAACCGACCAGCTCGCGGATCGGCGTTCCGTCCGACGCGGCCCGCTCGAACAGCTCGGCGAGATCCTCGAACTCCGAGATCGCGCTCTCGTTGTCGGCGGGAACGAAATGCATCAGGTACCGCTCGATCGCCTCGACCGCCGTGCGGTAGTCCTCGGGAAGTCGCCTGATGCGCGCCTTGTACTGCCGGTAGCGCCGCTTGTCGCCGATCAACTTCGAGACAATCATGATCATCTGCCCCCTTCGCGGAGCTGTTCGAGGCGTTCGGAGAGGAATCGCCAGGCCGTCCAGAATTCTTCGAGGTGTTCCCTGCCCTGGTCGTTGAGGGAATACACCTTGCGCGGCGGACCTTTTTCCGAGGGAACCTTCGTCACGTCGACGAGGCCGCGCTTCTCGACCCTGACGAGCAGCGCGTAGACGGTGCCCTCCGCGATGTCGGAGAACCCCTGGTCCCGCAACCACGCGGTGATCTCGTAGCCGTACGCGGGTCGACCGGCCAGGATCGCGAGAACGACACCTTCCAGCGTGCCTTTGAGCATCTCCGTCGTCTGCTTGCCCACGGCAACGCCCCTCCGTCTACTCAGTTTTACTGACTACCAGTAGATAGTAACACTGAATAGTGAAGTGGCAAGCCCCGCGACGAGGGAGAACCCGGGCCGGACACGAATCGAGTCCCCTCCCGGGAACGGGAGGGGACTCGATGAGTCCGGGATCGGACTTCGCGGTGAGCGGGTCGGTGCTCTTCGGCGCGACAGCGCTACCGGAGAATCAGCCCTGCTTGACCGCACCCATTCCGTTGCTGGGCAGCACCGGGTAGGCCACCCGCACCCCGGCCTGGTCGAAGCTGTGCTTGAGCCGGGCACGCAGCGCGCGGCCGAGCGCCCACTGCTCGCCGGGCTTGACCTTGACGATGATCCGCACGGTCACCGAACCGTTGCCGATGCCGATGACCCCGCTGAGGTCGGGCTTCTCCAGGATCTTGGAGCGGAAGTCGCTGTTGGCGGCGAAGTCCTCGATGGTCGACTCGATCACGCGCTCGGCGTGGGCGATGTCGACGCTGTAGTCCAGCGGGAGCTCGATGACCGCGTTGGCCCAGTCCTGGTTCATGTTGCAGACCCGCATGATCTCGCCGTTGCGCACGTACCACAGCCCGCCGTTGAGGTCCCGGATCTTGGTGATGCGCAGCGTCACGGCCTCGACGGTGCCGACGGCGTCGCCCGCGTCGATCACGTCACCCACGCCGTACTGGTCCTCGACCATCATGAACACGCCGGACAGGAAGTCCTTCACCAGGCTCTGCGCGCCGAAACCGATGGCGAGCCCGAGCACGCCCGCGCTGGCCAGGATCGGCGCGAGGTTGATGCCGAACTCGCCGAGGATCATCACGAAGGCCACGCCGAACACGATCGTCGTGGCCACGCTGCGCAGCACCGAACCGATGGTCTGGGCGCGCTGCTGCTGCCGTTCGCCCGCGTTGTCGGTCTCGGCGCCGTTGCGCCCGACGAGATTCCCCGCCCTGGCGGTGGCCTGGTTGATCCGCTGGTGCGAGCTCACCATCCGCCGCACGCCCTGGGTGATCACCCGCCCCAGCACGGCACGCAGCACCACCGCCACGAGCAGGATGATGACGACGTTGACGAATCCGGAGAACAGCGCCCCGGAATTGTCGTTGAACCAGTTCACCACCGGATCGGTCACGCTCGCCGCGGGCGCGGCGGCGAAACGCGTCGTGGCATTCGCGGCGATCAGCAACGAAACGACCTTTCTCGCGTGTGAGACAGCTGTTACGGCTCGCGCGACTCACCCGAACAGCGGAGCGCAGCACCTGAACAGAGGAGCGCATCCTGAGCCGTTTTCACGATCGAGCGGCGTTCATCCTGCCAAGGACATCACGAAATGGCAAAAAACCGGTATCGCCGCACCGGAAAACCGGATTCACCACGCGAAAAGTGAACATCGACCGAGGTCGGGCGTGCTTCAGAGCCGCGCGAACAACGCGACGGTGCCCAGCCCGAGCCCCGCTGCCGCCACACCACCGAGAACCGTCCCCAGCACGTACCGGGCGGCGTGCGAACGCGCGCCGGAGGTGTAGAGCCGGACGGTGTCCTGCCCGAACGTGCTGAACGTGGTCAACGCGCCGCACAGCCCCACCACCAGCAGGGTGCGCAGGCCGGGGGAACCGAAACCGTCGAACACGGCAGCACCGCCCGCCAACAGCGCGATCAGGAACGAGCCCACCACGTTGACCGTGAACGTGCCCCAGGGAAAAACGGAACCGGGGCCGCGCCGCACGCCCAGGTCGATCCCGTAGCGCAGCACCGCGCCCGCCGCGCCGCCGAGCGCCACCAGCAGTAGGGTCATCACGACTCCGTTCCAGGGGCGGTGTCGGGGACGTTGTCGGGGGCGGCACCGGGACCGCGTCGCCGCGCACGCGCGACGACCGTCCTGGCCAGCATCGCGCCGCAGATCACCGCGGGCAGCGCCAGCAGCACCGTCAGCAGCAGGTACAGCGCGGCGTGGAGCGGCTGTCCGGTGACCAGCAGGCCGCCCGCATCGGCCAGGTAGCTGGAGAAGGTGGTGAAACCACCCAGCACCCCGACTCCGAAGAACGGCCGCAGCAGGTGGTGTGGCTCGCCCGCTTCGAGGAACACGGTGAAGGCACCGATGACCAGACATCCCAGCACGTTGACGGTCAGGGTGGGCCAGACGGCACCGCCGTCGGCGTGCGGCAGTGCGAGCGAGACGCCGTAGCGCAGCGACGATCCCAGCGCTCCGCCGAGTGCGACGGCGGCGAGCACCCGCGACCGGTGCGAGATCAGGACGTTGGGCAACACGGACTCCCTACCCGGAGGTTCTCGAACGGGTAGGGACCGTCGGCGAAGCGAACCCCGCGGTTGGTTCCGGCGGGCCCCACCGCCGGGATCCGCTCGCGCGGACCACGGCCAGTGTAGCGATCCGGGGCGCCAGAACACCTCGGAAAGCGACGTGACACACAGCGGGACCGACGAACAACGGGACAGCCGGACTGACTCACGGGTACTTGCTCACGGGTACTTGCTCACGGGGATGCTCGCTCAGGCCGGCGTGGGCTCGGCCGCGAAGCCCGAACGACGGCGGCGGTAGGCCAGCACGGCGATCACCAGCAGGCAGAGCAGCACGGCGGTGGTGGGCAACCCGCCCTCGATGCCGAAGGCACCGCCGTTGAGCAACGCGCTGCCGCCCTCGGCGGGGCGCGTGTCGGCGAGCGTGGCCGTGAGGTTCATGCCGGACACCTCGACGCCGTAGACGTTTCCCTGGCACCAGTTCCACACCGTGTGGAAGGCGCACACACCCCACAAGCCGCCCTCGGCCAGCGCCCAGTACGCCAGCACGAACGAGATCAGCACCAGGTTCAGCAGCGGCAGCGGACCGAAACCGGTGTTGAGGCCGTGCAGCAGGGTGAACACCACCGCCTGTGAGACCAGCGCGGCCGTGAGCCCCCACTTCCGCCAGGTGACCTGCATCAGGTAGCCGCGGGTGAGGATCTCCTCCGTGCTCGCCTGCACCACGAAGCCCAGCAGCGTCAGCGCGAGCACGCCCACGATCGCGTAGCCCGCCCCCGAGCTCTCGAACACCAGTTGGTCCGCCGCGACGTTGCCCAGCACGAGCACGCTGATCGCCAGCAGGGCCACCCCCGCGCCCAGTGACGCGGAACGAACCGGACTCCGAGAAGGCAGGAACCCGACGCTGCCGAACGGCCTGCCCTCCTTGAGCGGCAACCACAGCACCAACCCCAGCACGGAACCGATGAATCCGCAGGTCAGGGCCACCTGAGAGGCGAGACCGAGGCGCATGCTGGTCAGGACGGACAGATCACCGGTGAACACCACCGCCATCGCGAAGGCGATGGCGCTGACGATCTGCCCGAGCACGAAACAGCCGAGCACCACCAGGATCCCGACCACCGCGCCGGTCGGGCGGCGCGCACGCAGTATTCCCCGGAGCAGCGGGGACGCCGGGCGGGTCGCTCCGTCTACGGCTTCTGAAGTGTCCACTGTGCCTCAACCTGGATCGGGAACGCGGTGACGACATTGTCCCGTGGGGCGACGAGGGACGGAAAAGCGCGGTGCCGGTCGTGTCGGACGGCTGGTCCACCGTGACTGGAACACGCGGCAGGGCCGAGCACGAAGATCGCGCCCCTACCGCCGAGACGCCAGCCGTGCTATGACACGAGCGCCCGCTTCATCACCCTGTGGGGCAAGCGGGGCTCGTGCCGTGCTACCACGAACACCGGGGGATTTCCTTGCCGAGACGCCGGAGAACCACGTTAATCACCATCGGCCTGCTCCTGTCGACGTTGGCCGCGTGCTCGGGGGGCTCCGGTTCCGGGACGGAGTCCACGCGCTCCCCGTACGAGGACCTCGATGACGCGTCCGACCTGGGCCCCCGGTGTTCCGGAGGGGTCGGGAACGGCTATTCCGAGGCGGCACGGTACTCCGGCGAGGGCCCGCACAGGGCGGCTGTCTTCCTGGGAGCTCACGAAACCGAGGATTCGGGCGGATATCCCGTGATGCTGCCGGACCTGGATGCCGGTGCCGTCCCGGTGGGCAGAAGCACCCCCGCCTCCAGCGTCGCGTTGTTGATCTGCGGCGAGGGCGAGCGAGGCGAGGAGAGCGTGGGCTCCTGCTCGTACATCGGTCTCAGCGGCTCCCTGCCGATGCGCTCGCAGGAGTACGTCTACACCGTCTACGAACTACGCACCGGACGTGTCGTGGACACCATCAGGGAGGATTCGCGAGCTCAGGACTGTCCGGACGACATCGGTTACGACTTCGAGGACCAGGAGGACAATCCCGACTTCGTTTACGCGCAGATGTCGGATTTCGAGGTGGCGGACGTGCTGGAGGACGTGATCACGGGCCCGGCCCGGTGACGTGGCCGAGTTCGTGCACGCTCGGATCAGCACGCCTCCAGCACCCGGTCCCCGTACTCGGCACACCAGAGGTCGATCAGCTCCTCGAACAGTCGGACTCCCCGCGCCAGCGATTCGACGACTTCGAGCAGGGCTTCCCGGTCGAGCGTGCCGGTGTCGAGCGCTTCGACGAGCCGCCGCGCGGAGTCGTCGAGCGTGCCCAGCGCCTCGCCCCAGGTCTCCGCCCGCCGACTGTCGGGTGGCTCGGGGAACTCACCGGCCTCGGTCACGGCTTCGGCCAGCCGGACGGCGCTCCCGCGTACCTCGCGCACCTCGGCGTTCGACCTGATGTCGTCACCGAGCTCGACCGTCGCCGAGCTCACCGCTCGGAGGTGTCGCGAACCCCCACGCCGGAGCCAGACACGTCCGGGCTCGGTGCCGCTCGCCGACTCGGTGCTGTTCGATCCGTCGCGCTCCGCTTCGGCCACCGGGACCGACGATTCCTCGCCGGTATCGGGCGCGTTCGGCAGGGCCAGCACGACGACCGAAGCAGCCGCGATGACCACCGCGACGATTCGCCCCGCGCGACCGGATTTCGGTATCCCCGCACCGACCGGTGTCCGGACGAGCTTCGGGGCGCGGGCGCGGTTCCACCTCCGCAGCTCCCGGCGGACGGTGCTGCCGAGCAGATATCCCACGAGGGCCGCGACGGTTCCCTCCACCGTGACGACGCCGAGCACCGTCGCGGCGTACTCACCGCTCGTCGTTCCCGGACACCGCGTCGCCGTGGCGTGCAGCGGCGGCACGCACGCACCGAGGCGACCGAACGCCCACATCGCGCAGCTGACAGTCAGCCCCGTGGTCGCGGCGGTGAACAGCGCGTGCGCGAAGCCGGACCTCCGGAACAGCACGGCGGCGACGACAGCGGCCACGGCGAACTGCACGGCAACCGCTCCCGCGAACTCCCACCCGGAAAGCACCGCCCGGAACGCGTCGGTGCTCCGCTCCGACAGCGGGACGGTGCCGCGCATCGCCGCCTTGACCGCGAGATCGAAGACCAGCCACGCTGCGGCACCGAGCAGCCCGCTCAGCAGCGCGAATCGAATCCGCGTGCGGTGCGCCAGCAGCAGCGGAACCGCCCACAGCAGCACCAGGCCCGCGCACAGCGCGAGGTTCCGGGCGGCGAATCCCAGCACGACGGGATTCCACGTCGCCGAGAGCAGCGCGTGATCCAGGCCGGTCCACGCCGCCTCGGCGGCGAAACCGGTGATCGAAGCACCGAACTGACCGAACACGGACGGTGTCGGGCTCAGGCTCTCGAAGAACGCCCACAGCTCCAACCAGGACCAGCCGATCAGCGACACGGCAGTACCGATGGCGGACCAACCGACAGCTCGGCCCCACGCGAGCCGGTTGCGATGCAGCAGGAGCGAGCACCGGTGCACCCACCGGGACAACAGCACGAGCTGGACGGCGAGCAAACCACCCGCGAGGAGGACGACGGCCCCCGGAAGCGGATCGCGAAGGGTGGACAGCGAGAGTCGTTCCCCCAGCAGCGCACCGACGACCACACCGACACCGATTCCGGCCGGGTAACCCCGTGCCCTGCCGCCGGCCCTGGCGACCGCCGCCCCGCGCACCGCCGCGAAGCCCACGAGCAGCGCGACGAAGACTCCCCACACCGCGCTCAGCGACCGGAGAACATCGAGCGGTGCGCCAGCGGTGACGATGGGTATGGCGAACTGGACGAAGCCGAGCTGCAGCACGACCCCGGCGGCGAAGTACTCACCGACTCCGGGCCGGAACAGCGCGGTCGGCTCGGCGAGGGCGGCGACGCGGCTCGAAGGAGTCGGATGCCTGCGCAGCCAAACCGGTGGCCATCGGGTCACCGTGCCCGACAACGTGGGTAGGCACAGGCTCGGGTCCGCAGAGCCCAGCCAGGCCGAGACCCGCACGTCCGCGTGGTGCTCCCGCGTCCGCAGCAGGGCGTCGCGGAACAGGTGGACCAGCAGCACCAGACCGGCTACGCGCCAGGAGATCTCGAACGAACTCCGAAACGAACCGTCCTGCCAGGACACCCACAGCAGGCCGACCGCCATCGGCGCCAGAGCCGTGAGCAGGAAAGACCGCCACACCGCCAGGGCGAAGTAGGTGGTCGGCACGTCCCGGTCGCGCACGTGCGCCAACTCGTGCAGCACCACGGCTCGGAACGACGCGGGATCGGTCCGGAACAACGTCAGCAGTCCCGCGTCGAGCCGGACGTAGCGCCTGCGCCCGTCGCCGAAGGCGAGCCCGCCCGCACGCGGGTCGAGCGGATCGATCAGGAAGACCGGAGCGCGGGGTAGTCCCGCCTCGACCACGAGACTTTCCAGGTACGCGGCCAGCTCCGGGCTATCGGCGGAGCGCAGCTCCACCAGCCGCTGCCGCCGGATGCGCCACCACGGTTGCAGCCGGTAGAGCAGCACCGCGACCGCGAGCATCCCCAGCAGCGCCAGGGCTGTCCACAACAGACGGTCCGACACGCGCTCCGCGAGGCATCCGGCGAAGCCGTCGTAGCGCTGTTCGGCATCGGGCCGTGGCAGGGGATGCTGCCCCGGGTAGTACCCGGAACGCACCTGGCACCGTTCGAATTCGCGAAACCAGGCGGCGAGGCCGGAAGGCAGCAGCACCCAGTGGATCGTCGCCGCTGTCCCGAACGCCAGGGCGATCAGTGAACCGAAGTGGACCGTGGTGCCGCTCGGAGCCCGCAGCCCCGCCACGGAAGGCCGCGTGCTCCGATTCGTACTCGTTATCACCGGGATCTTCCGATCGGGTTCATCCCCCGCGGCGAAGACTCCATCAATCGGTCCGGTCGAGGGAGTCCACGATGGCGCCGACGAGCAGTCGCACCCGGTCCTCGGAGAGGCCGAGTGCCCTGGCGCGGGCCTCGGCGACCTCGCGCACCCGCTCCCGCTGCTCGTCGGTCAGCGGCCCCGCCGTCACCGGTTCCGCCGTCACCGGTTCCGTAGTCGACCCTTCCGTCTCGGACCCGTCGTCGTTTTCCACTTCGGCACGTCGACGGAACCGGGCACGGATCCGGGACAGCAATCGGTCACCGCCGCGCACCACGGCGTCCCCGGACCTGTCGACCAGCTGGTCGTAGACCGCGGCGGCCACCGCCAGAGCAGCAGGTGACAACAGCGCCACCACGGTGTCGATCCCGGAGCCCAGGGCTTCGTCGCCGCGCCGCCGAATCGCCGTCGCCCGCTCCGGATCGCGCAGGAACTCCTCGCTCGCGGCCGCGAAGAAGGGCAGTTCCTCGGGCGCCAACGACTCGACGACGCGACGCGCCGTGGTCACCGTGAACTCCCGCCGCTCGTCTTCGCCCACCAGTCAGCCCCCAGCAACGATCAGCCCGAGAACCGATTCTCATCGACGACGACTCGCACTGTCACTCGGCCGTCCGGATTACGTGTGCGGTGGAGAGCAGCGCGATCGGCGGAAGAACCGCTGGTGACACCAGCGGCTCGGAGAACGACTCACCCGTAGGTGCGCTCGGCGCGCTCGGCGTTGGCCAGGATCGCGTCGTGGACGAACCGGGCACCCCCGGCCCCCACCTCGCGCTCGTAGGTGGCCGTGAAGCGCTCGTCGGCCAGATACATCTCGGCCAACGAACGCTGCATCCCGTAGGAGCACTCGTAGAACCAGCCGGTGATCAGCCCGCGGTGCCGCTCGGCCAGCTCCATCGCGCGGGTGCTCGTGGCGGACTCGCCGTCGGCGAGCGCAGCGGCGAAGTCCCGGTGCAGCTCCCGCTGCTCCGCGGCCATGCGGGACCAATCGTCCTTGGTGTAGGAGGCGGCGCGGCGCCGCGACTCCCGGTAGGGCTCGGTGCCGCCCCAGCGCCGCTCGGCCTCCTCGGCGTGTTCGTCAGGGTCGAACCCGCCGAACAGTTCGAACTTCTCCTCCTCGGAGAGGTCGATTCCCATCGTGTTCGCCTCCAGTTCGAGTTCCACGGTGGTGAGCGTCGCCCGCAGCCGAGCTATCCGCTCGGTCAGCAGGCGGTGCTGCCGCCGCAGCTGGTCGGTGGGGTCACCGCCGTCGAGGATCTCGGCGATGTCGGTGAGGCCGAACCCGAGTTCGCGGTAGGCGAGGACGCGCCGCAGCCGTTCGAGATCCGCGTCGGAGTACTCGCGGTGCCCCGCCGTGCTGCGCCCGCTCGGCGACAGCAGTCCGATCTCGTCGTAGTGGTGCAGCGTGCGCACCGTGATTCCGGAGAGCCGCGCCACCTCGCCGACACCGCGGCCCTTCCCCGCTGCCGAATGACCCATGTTCGTTCACCTCGCTGACCACCCTGCTCCCTCACGCGGCGTGAGGTTCAAGTACGAGTCCGTCCCCGGTTCCAGCGGGCCCGACCGCGCCGCTGCCGGGGAACGTCGAGCGGTACCGGTCACCGGCTGGCCACCCGCCGGTAGCGCGCCACCGACAGCGGGACGAACACGGCGATGATCACCAGCGAGGAGCCGACGGCGTAGGGGACGGCGTGCTCGGCGGGCCAACTGCTCGGTGGCGGCATCCCCACCCGGATCGGATTGCCGAACAGCTCCCGCAGCGCGTCGGCGTTGACCGTGATCGGGTTCCACCGCGCGAACACCCGCAGCGGCGTGGGCATCGACTCGGCCGAGACGAAGACCGAGGATATGAAGGTCACCGGGAACAGCCACAGCAGTCCGGCGCTCTGCGCCACCTCCACGGTGCGCGAGATCAGCCCGATGAACGCCCCCACCCAGGACATGGCGAACGAGAACAACAACAGCACCAGGTAGCCGGTGAGCACGTCGGTGGGGTCTCCCCGCAGCCGCCAGCCGATCAGCAGGCCGCAGAGCGACATGATCACCACGGACAGCAGGCTGACCGCGAGATCGGAGCTGGTGCGGCCCAACAGCACCGCCACCCGCGACATCGGCAGCGCGCGGAACCGGTCGACGATGCCCTTCTGCAGGTCGTTGGTCAGGCCGATCACGGTGAACGAGGAGTTGAAGGCCACTGTTTGCACGAAGATCCCGGCGATCAGGAACTCCCGGTAGCGACCACCGCCCAGGCTGCCGCCGAACACGAAGGCGAACAGCAGCACGAACATGATCGGCTGCACGGTTCCGGACAACAGCCAGTCGGGATTGCGCTTGATGTTGAGCAGGTTGCGCCAGGCGACCACGGAACTGTCCCGCAGGCTCGGTGGAACGACGGTCACTCTCGGCCTCCCCGCTCCGCGCGCTCGGCTGCCCCCTCCGACGACTCGGCGGCAACCGCCATAACCTCGTCGGACAACCCGGCACACCCAACGGTAAGCCCCGGAAACACCTCATCGAGGATTACGACACGAACACACCGAGATCGGTAATCATCGCCTCGGATCGCGATAACACTCGGTCGAACGTCAGTACCACTGGCCGGGTTGCCACTGCACACAGCTCGGGCGTTGCCCGGTACGACAGTACTCGGTGATGGCCTCGCGGACCTGCTCCAACGGCAGCGAGGCCGAGGAGGGGAACCACAGGTCGCCTTCGGGGTCGAACAGCAGCGGGGGCGTTTCTTCGGTGGTGTGGGGGTTATAGGAGTCTACAAGCGCGCCGTCCGGCGCTCCTGGATTGATGTAGTTCAACGCCGCCCATGGTTGGTCGGCAGGGCAAGCGATACGCAACCGGCCGTCCGCAGGGAAAGCAGGGCCGTCTTCGTCGCGGATCGACCGGCAGGGACGGTCCCACACGTAGATCTCGCAGATCGGCAACGGCGGCTCGGTGAGGACGGTCTCGATCAGCTCGGCGATCTCGTCAGATGTGTACGCGTATCGGAACAGGTGGCGAAACACCACGGTAACCACTGTGCGCGTGTCGATGCTGGTCACGGTCGAGCCTTTCCTCGCAATTCGATCGGTTTCGTCGCGCCGGGTTCCCACACCACGAGCGTGGATCCTTGGGGCAGGATGGCTTGCACCGCCGCGCCGCACCCTCGCTCCATGTCGCAGATCGGATTGTTCAGCACGACGACGCCGTGTGTCTGCCCGCGCTCCTTCATCCGTTGGGCGTATTTCACCTCAACGTGCGTGAAGACGGCGGGGGCGCCGCGATCGTCCGTGCTGAACCAAGTGGAATCGTGCAGATTCAACCGGGCGCGCTCGGATACCTCTTCGCGTCCGCTGGTTTCGGTGAGTTCGGTGCCGTCCTGGTCGTAGGTGAGTCCGGTGGTCTGTCCGCCGGTGTGCTCGGGCAGTCGCTGGCGGACCTGGTCGATCCAGGAGTGGTCGCGGGAGGAGTCGGTGGGGGTCCGGGGTGTGGTCGAGGGGTGGGGCAGGCTCGGCGGGGGCTGTTCGCTGGTCACGCCGAGGGTGGCGAGGTAGCTCACCAGGTGCCCTCGGGTGTTGTCGGACAGCGCGAGTACGTCGTCGATGAGCTCGCGAGCCTGTTCGAGCAGCGCCACGGCCTCGGCCAGTTCGGGTGAGGTGCTGCCCTGGCCGATCTCGGTCAGGGTGGGTAGGGCGTATTCCTCGATCCAGGCCCTTGCTGGGTGCAGCTGCTCCGGCGGCAGTTGTCCGAGCATGGCGGCGAGGGTGTTGCCCACCTCCTCCACATGGGACATATCGGGCTCCTACAACACGACGGAGAAGGTGCTGACGTGTTCGGCGGCCTGCGCTACGGCTTGGACCGCCTCGCCCGCCTTCTCGTGGGCGATGCCGAACAGCCGCGATGCCTGCCGCACATCGTGGTTGGTGCTGGTCCCAGCCACCTGATTCAGCTGCCCACACAGTTCGTCGAGCGTGGTCTGTATGGCCTGTAACTCGCCTGCGGGCGCGGTGTCGATGATCTGCTGAAGCTGGCCACGGATCTCGTCGAGCATCACGAGCTCTCCTATCAGCAGGGGACGACAGCCAGGGCGGGTGAGGCGACTAGCCCCAGTTCTGGATACCGCCCGGCCGGACGGGGAAGGGGATAGACCGGCCGGACGGCGGACGGCCCAGCACCGGAGATCGGGGTCTCCACGGTGCCGAGCCGTGGCTCACAGGGCGCGGAGACCGGCGAGAATGCGAGCAAGAGTGGTCTGGTCGCGGAACCACCCGCGGGGTGTCGCTCCGTCGTTGCTCACCGAGCAGGTACCTCCGTCATGGCGGTAACCGCCAGGGGTCCGCACCGAGTGCGGCCCCGGTACCGCGAGATCGCCGGACAACACGGGCACGTGTCCCGGTAGTCGGCAGGGGCGGAACCCGTGTCGGCCGAGGTAGGGCCGGTTCTTCCGGGCGGTCACG
>NZ_FPAT01000016.1 GCF_900116555.1 Actinopolyspora lacussalsi subsp. righensis
AGCCCCTGGTCACCGGCACCCTGCTGGGCGATCTCGTCGATGACACCCTCGACACGGGACTCGTGCGCACTGTCGACACCCTGACCGATGTCCGGCGACTGCGCGTCGATCGAGACGTTGATGCCGCAGGAATCGCCGTCGAAGCCCTTGACCGAGTTGTCGTACCCGATCTCCAGGACCTTCTCCCGCACGATCGCGGGCAGATCCACATAAGCCTCGGTGGTGACCTCACCGGCCAGGTGCACCTGGCCCGTGGTGATCATGGTCTCCATGGCCACACGCGAACGCGGGTCCTGCGCCAGCATCGCGTCCAGGATCGCGTCACTGATCGAGTCGGCCATCTTGTCCGGGTGGCCCTCGGTCACGGACTCACTGCTGAACAATCGACGCTGGTCGGGTCCCATCGACAAACCTCATCGCACCGCGCGGCTGGTGACGTCGGGCATCGGCCCGCGAGTTCAGGAGAGCACCCGCTCACGTGGCCGAGCGATCCGACGTCTCGGTACGAATTCTAGGCTCGGTGATCCGGGGCCGCAGCGAACTGCTCGGCAACGGCGTCCCACACCCTGGAAGCGAGCAACGTCTTGGAGCCGTGCGGCACGGGGTGCTCCGCGCCCGAGGAGGCCAGCAGCCATCCCGCGTTGTCCTCGACCTCGAAAGCACGACCGTCGCCGACCGCGTTGACCACCAGCAGGTCGCACTCCTTGCGCGCGAGCTTCTTGCGGCCGTACTCCAGCACCGTGGTGTCCGGGTCTCCGGTTTCAGCCGCGAATCCGGCGATCACCCCGGCACGCAGTCGACCGCTCGATCGCTGCTCGACCAACTCCCCCAGCACGTCCGGATTGCGCTCGAGACGGACCGATGGTGGTTCGCCCTCGTTCTTCTTGATCTTGTGCTCGGCACTCTCGGAGGGCCGGAAGTCGGCCACGGCCGCCGACATCACCACCGCGTCGGAGCCGTCGGCGACCTCGAGCAGCTCCGAGCGGAGCTCCTCGGCGGTGCCGACCCGCCGGAGTCGGACCCCGGCCGGGACCACGAGATCGGCCGTGTTCGCGGCGACCAGCGTTACATCGGCACCGCGATGCGCCGCGACTCGAGCCAGGGCGAACCCCTGTCTACCGCTGGAACGGTTGCCCAGGTAGCGCACCGGGTCCAGCGGTTCACGTGTCCCACCGGCCGAAACGACGACACGCCGACCCTCGAGATCACGGGGTAGCCCGGCGGGCTCGGCCAGCAGCAACCGCGCGAGATCGACGATCTCACCGGGATCGGGCAGGCGCCCCTTGCCCGAATCGGCCCCGGTCAGTCGCCCGCTGTCCGGTTCGGCGACCACGACTCCCCTGGAACGCAGCAGCTCGACGTTGTGCCGGGTCGCGGGATGTTCCCACATCTCGGTGTGCATGGCGGGCACCAACAGCACCGGACAGTGCGCGGTGAGCAGCGTCGAGGTGAGCAGATCGTCGGCGAGCCCGTTGGCGGCCCGGGCGAGCAGGTCAGCGGTGGCGGGAGCGACCACCGCCAGATCCGCCCGCTGACCCAGCCGCACGTGGGGCACCTCGGGCACGTCGTCGAACACGTCGGTCCGCGCCGGATGCCCGGACAGCGCCTCGAACGTGGCCGCTCCGACGAAGCGCAACGCGGCGGCGGTGGGAGCCACCCGAACGTCGTGCCCGCTCTCGGTCAGCCCGCGCAGCACTTCGCACGCCTTGTAGGCGGCGACGCCACCGCCCACCCCGAGAACGACGCGGGGCGCGTCACGCGCCCCCTGCTCGTCGCTCACGCGCCCTCGGAGTGCTGCAGCACACCCGCGTGGATCTCACGGAGCGCGATGGAAAGCGGCTTCTCCCTCGGACCCGGCTCGACCAGCGGCCCCACGTACTCCAGCAGCCCCTCGCCGAGTTGGGCGTAGTAGTCCTGGATCTGCCTGGCCCGCTTGGCGGCGAAGATGGCCAGCGCGTACTTGGAGCTGACGTTGTGCAGCAGATCGTCGATGGGCGGGTCGGTGATTCCCTCGGCCGCGCCGCTGCTCGACTGGGACTGGATGTTGGCAGACTGGCCGCCGGGGAAGGCGGTCAGCGAGTTGGGGATGCTCACGTGTGTGGCTCCTGTGCTCTCCGACGGCGATCAAATTGGTCGGTCCGAGTCCCCACGGCCCGGCGCGCGGAACCGTATCGAACCACCGGACGGCACTCGAAGGGACCGCTCGAGTGAAACACTCCGTCCCGCGGCGTCGCCGAAGCGACCGGATCGCGCGACGTCTACCGATCGTTCGAGGGCAGCGGCTGCCCGGGAGGGGGACCGACTATCAATCGTACCAACTCGTCCACCGCTTTCCGCACATCGGCGTTGACCACGGTGGCATCGAACTCGGTACGGGCGGCCAGTTCGGCACGGGCCGTTTCCAGGCGCTGGCGCACCACCTCGGAGTCCTCGGTCATCCGCCCGGTGAGCCGATGAACCAGATCGTCCCAGGAGGGTGGCAGCAGCATCACCAGCCGGGCGTCGGGCATGCTCCGCCGCACCTGACGAGCGCCCTGCAGTTCGATCTCCAGCACGGCGGGACGACCGGCCGCGAGCGCACGCTCGACCGGCGCGCGGGGAGTGCCGTAGTAGTTGCCCGCGTACCGGGCGTACTCCAACATCTCGCCCGCCGCGACCATGCGTTCGAACTCGGCACGGTCGACGAAGTGGTAGTGAACCCCGTCGATCTCCCCGGAACGGGCCGGACGGGTTGTCACGGACACGCTGAAGTAGATGTCCGGTGCCTGGTTGCGCAGCTCGTCGAGCACGCTCGACTTGCCCACACCGGAAGGTCCGGATACGACGGTGAGCCGGGGCGTACCCATCGAGGCACGCCCCGGCAGCACGCCGTCGTCCGCGTCGATCACGCCCCGTTGAACTCGGCGAGCAACGCCTTGCGCTGACGCTCACCGAGACCACGAAGCCTGCGGCTGCTAGCGATCTCCAGCCGCTCCATGATCTGTTGCGCGCGGACCTTGCCCACGCCGGGAAGGGCCTCCAACAGCGCGGAGACCTTCATCTTTCCGAGGGTCTCGTCGTTGTCGGCACTGTCCAAGACCTCGGCCAGGCTGGTCCCACCGCGCTTGAGGCGCTCCTTGAGCTCAGCGCGGGCGCGACGGGCGGCAGCCGCCTTTTCGAGTGCCGCAGCCCGCTGCTCCTCGGTCAGCTGGGGAAGGGCCACCATGTCCTCCGTGATGTGGGTTTTCTTGATCGGTGCGGCGACGGTACCGACCCAGGTCAGCTCGCTACAACGCGGGTCCGCCTTTTTCGAGTCGGTTTCATCGGTTCTCCCGTCGCCCGGCCTGTCGGGTGGCTCGCCCACGACGCTGACGACCACCGGCCGTTGCAAGTACTACCAACAACGAGGCTGAAGTGCACTAACCCGGGGCAAAACTGGCCCCAACTGTTCGATTTCCGGGCGGTTGAGCGACGCTGAGCGATTCATCGCAGGTCAGTAACCGCGACGACGGGCAGTCGGCGGAGGCTCGCGCGTGACCGCGAACACCGGAGAACGGGAACCGGCGCGGCGACCTCGAACCACCGCCGGACGGCGGTGGGCCACCCTGCCCGTTCGAGCACCTCCCACCGAAGAGTGGCCGATATCACGCCTCGTCGCGACAGTTCGCGCGACCTGCGATCGAGCGAACGAGTGACATTCACCGCCGAACGGCGGGATCCACGCCCCGGATCCACCACCAGAGCGACAGCAGCGCCACGACCGCGAGCAGCACATAACAATCCCCGATCGAATGCCGCGCCGGCGTCCAGGCCAGTTCGCGGCGTTGTCCGTGCGACAGGAAGTGACAGGGAGGAACCAGGACGAGTTCGGCACGGCCCGCGCCAACGCGCCCATGACCGACTGGTTGCTGTCGCCTCCGCCGAACAGGTAGACGAGGCACACCGCGCTCAGGGCGAGCGGCAGCACCAACGAGGCGAGCACGAGCGAGGCGCGCCGACGCCGAACCACCGGCGCACGGAGGAACTCGGCGACGCGTCGGTTCGGCTGTCGGCGCTTCTCGTTCGAGCGAAACGGTTCGTGCTGTCGAGGGATGGCTGTGTCGGAGGACACGGCCGGGATTCAATCACCACGAACCCCGGGCACGCGGGCGTCCCGCGAGATTCACTGTCCGAACACACCGGACAGATCGGCCCGCATCCGCCGGGTGGCCGCGCGGATCTCCGCGACGTCGGGGCCGTGCCGCAGCAGCTCGCGGGCGGCCGTGGGCAGCACGTTGGGCAGCATTTCACCGAAGACCGAGCGCAGCCCCTGCACGGTGGCCCCCTGCGCGCCCAGCCCGGGAGCGAGCACGGGGCCGTTCAGCGCGGTCAGATCGAGTTCGCCCGGCCGCACCGTGGCACCGGTGACCACACCGACGTGCCCCATCGGCTCCGCCCCGGCGTTGCTCTCCGCGGCGGCGTCCACGATGGACTGCGCCACCGTCTTCCCCTCCGAGGTGACCGAGCGCTGCAACCCGACCGCCTCCGGGTTGGAGGTGCGGGCGAGCACGAAGACGCCCCGACCGGTCTGCGCGGCGATGCCCAGGGCGGGCGCGAGCGATCCGTACCCCAGGTAGGGGGAGACGGTGATCGCGTCCGCCGCCAGCGGTGAGGAGTCGTCGAGGTAGGCGGTGGCGTAGGCGGTCATGGTGGACCCGATGTCGCCACGTTTGACGTCGTGGACGACCAACGTGCCCGTCTGAGCGCACTCGGCCACCACCCGTTCCAGCACCGCGAGCCCGCGGGAGCCGTAGGTCTCGAAGAAGGCGGACTGCGGCTTGACCACAGCGACCTCCTCGCCCACGGCTTCGAGCACGGTCATCGCGAACCGCTCCAACCCGGCGGGTGTCTCCTCCAATCCCCACGCGTGCAGCAGCGCGGGATGGGGATCGATCCCCACGCAGAGCGGCCCCCGAGCGTGCACGGCCTCGGCGAGCCGCTGCCCGAAGGCCGCGTGAACCACTGTCATCGGGTCTCACCACTCCGATCGCTCCGCAGCGCCGCCTGCAACCGCTGCAGCGGCCGCACGCCGATGTTGCCGCGGATGGCGGCCTCCACGCCCTGCACCGCCGCCGCGGCTCCCTGCACGGTGGTGATGCAGGGGACGTCCCGGGAGACGGCGGCGGTCCGGATCTCGTAACCGTCCACCCTGGGCCCTGGGTTGCCGTAGGGGGTGTTGAAGATCATGTCGATCTCGCCCGCCTTGATGAGGTCGATGACGTCGCGGTCCCCTTCGGGGTCGGTCCCGGAGGGCGCGGAGGCGTAGGCCGGATCCTCGTTGTGCTTGCGGACCACGCCGCAGGCGATGTCGTTGCGCCGCAGGATCTCGGCCGTTCCCGAGGTGGCGCAGATGTCGAACCCGAGGTCGGCGAGGCGCTTGACCGGGAACACCATCGAACGCTTGTCCCGGTTGGCCACCGAGACGAACACACGGCCCGAGGTGGGCAGCGAGCCGTAGGCACCGCTCTGGGACTTGGCGAACGCCTGGCCGAACGCGGTGTCGATGCCCATCACCTCGCCGGTGGACTTCATCTCCGGCCCGAGCAGCGAGTCGATGCCGTGTCCCTCCGGGGTGCGGAACCGGTGGAACGGCAGTACGGCTTCCTTGACCGCGACCGGGGCGTGCGGCGGGAGGTCCGCACCGTCGCCGTGCGGCGGCAGTATGCCCTCGGTCCGCAGGTCGGCGATCTTGGCACCGAACATGACCCTGGCAGCGGCCTTGGCCAGCGGAGCGGCCGCCGCCTTGGACACGAACGGCACGGTGCGCGAGGCACGCGGGTTGGCCTCCAGGACGTAGAGCACGTCGTCCTTGAGCGCGTACTGCACGTTGAGCAGCCCGCGCACCCCGATCCCCTCGGCCAGCGCCTCGGTGCAGCGACGGACCTTGTCGATGTCCTGGCGGCCGAGGGTGATGGGCGGCAACGCGCAGGCCGAGTCGCCGGAGTGCACCCCGGCCTCCTCGATGTGCTCCATCACGCCACCGATGTAGACGTCGGTTCCGTCGCACAACGCGTCCACGTCGATCTCGATCGCGTCGTCGAGGAAGTTGTCCACCAGCACCGGGTGTTCCGGTGTGACCTCGGTGGCCCGGGCGATGTAGTTCTCCAGCGAGGTCTCGTCGTAGACGATCTCCATGCCGCGGCCGCCGAGCACGTAGGACGGGCGCACCAGCACGGGGTAGCCGATGTCGTCGGCGATGCGCTTGGCGCCCTCGAAGGAGGTGGCGGTGCCGTAACTCGGGGCGGGCAGTCCCGCCCGGTTGAGCACCTCGCCGAACGAACCGCGGTCCTCGGCCAGGTGGATGGCCTCCGGCGCCGTTCCCACGACGGGCACCCCGGCTTCGGCGAGCTTGCTCGCCAGCCCCAGCGGTGTCTGGCCGCCGAGCTGGACCACCACCCCGGCGACGGTGCCCGATGCCTGCTCGGAGTGCACGACCTCCAGCACGTCCTCGAAGGTCAGCGGCTCGAAGTAGAGCCGGTCCGAGGTGTCGTAGTCGGTGGAGACCGTCTCCGGGTTGCAGTTGACCATGACAGTCTCGTACCCGCTGCCGCCGTTGTCGGGGGCGTCACGCAACCCCATGGCGGCGTGCACGCAGGAGTAGTCGAACTCGATGCCCTGGCCGATCCGGTTGGGGCCGGAACCGAGGATGATCACCTTCGGCTTCTCGCGCTGCCGGGCCACTTCGGACTCGGCGGCGGCATCGGACTCGTAGGCCGAGTAATGGTACGGCGTGGCCGCGGCGAATTCGGCTGCGCAGGTGTCCACGGTCTTGTAGACCGGGCGCACGCCCAGCCGGTGGCGCAGCGAGCGTACCCCGTCCTCGCCAGCGAGTTCGGGGCGCAGCGCCGCGATCTGCCGGTCGGAGATCCCGGCACGCTTGGTGCTGCGCAGCAGCTCGGCGTCCAGCACGGGAGCGGCCAGGATCTGCTCGCGCAGCTCCACCAGTGAGGCGATCTGGTCGATGAACCAGGAGTCGATCCCGGATGCCTCGTGCACCTGGGCCACCGTGGCGCCCATGCGCAACGCCCGCTCGACGGTGTAGAGCCTGCCGTCGTGCCCGTCGCCCAGTTCGTCCAGGGTGGAGTCCAGCGTCACGCCCTCGGGATCCGGGACGGTCCAGAACCCGGCGCGGGAGGACTCCAGCGAGCGCATCGCCTTGCCCAGCGCCTCGGTGAAGTTGCGCCCCAGCGACATGGCCTCGCCCACGCTCTTCATCGTGGTGGTCAGCCGGGTGTCGGCGCCGGGGAACTTCTCGAAGGCGAACCTGGGCGCCTTGACCACGACGTAGTCCAGCGTGGGTTCGAAGCTGGCCGGGGTCTGCTCGGTGATGTCGTTGGGAATCTCGTCCAGCGAGTAGCCGATGGCCAGTTTCGCCGCGATCTTGGCGATCGGGAAGCCGGTGGCCTTGGAGGCCAGCGCCGAGGAGCGCGACACCCGCGGGTTCATCTCGATGACGACCATGCGGCCGGTGCTCGGGTGGATGGCGAATTGGATGTTGCACCCACCGGTGTCCACGCCCACCTCGCGCAGCACGTCGATGCCCACGTCGCGCATGTGCTGGTACTCGCGGTCGGTCAGCGTCATCGACGGGGCCACGGTGACCGAGTCGCCGGTGTGCACGCCCATCGGGTCGACGTTCTCGATGGAGCAGATCACGACCACGTTGTCGGAGTGGTCGCGCATGAGCTCCAGCTCGTACTCCTTCCAGCCGAGCACGCTCTCCTCGATGAGCACCTCGTGCACAGGGGACTCCGTGAGCCCCAGCGAAGCCATGCGCTCCAGTTCCTCGTGGGTGTGCGCCATGCCCGAGCCGAGTCCGCCCATCGTGAAGCTGGGCCGGATCACCACCGGCAGCCCGCGCTCGGTGACGAAGTCGCGCACCTCGTCCATCGAGTTGCACACCTTGCTCTCGGGCACGCCGCCGCCCACCGAGCGCACGATATCCTTGAACCGCTGTCGGTCCTCGCCGCGCTGGATCGCGTCGACGTCGGCGCCGATCAGCTCCACGCCGTACTTCTCGAGCACACCCCGCTCGTACAGCGCCACGGCGGTGTTCAGCGCGGTCTGCCCGCCCAGCGTGGCCAGCAGGGCGTCGGGACGTTCGGCGTCGATCACCTTTTCCACGAACTCCGGGGTGATGGGTTCGATGTAGGTGGCGTCGGCGAACTCCGGATCCGTCATGATCGTGGCCGGGTTGGAGTTGACCAGGCTGACCCGGATCCCCTCGGAACGCAGCACTCGGCAGGCCTGGGTTCCGGAATAGTCGAACTCGCACGCCTGGCCGATCACGATCGGACCGGAGCCGATGACCAGAACGTGGTTGATGTCGGTCCTCTTCGGCATCAGCGTGCCTCGCTCATCAGTCGTACGAAGGAGTCGAACAGGTTTGCCGCGTCGTGCGGCCCGGCGGCGGCCTCGGGGTGGTACTGCACGCTGAACGCGGGGGCGTCCAGCAACCGCAGACCCTCGACGGCGCCGTCGTTGGCGCAGTGGTGGCTGACCACCGCGCGACCGAACTCGGTGTCGAAGTGCTCACCCGGCTCGCCGCGCACGGCGAACCCGTGGTTCTGCGCGGTGATGGCGACCCGACCGCTGTCGGAGTCGATCACCGGGATGTTGATGCCGCGGTGCCCGTAGGGCAACTTGTAGGTTCCCCTGCCGAGCGCGCGCCCCAGGATCTGGTTGCCGAAGCAGATCCCGAACAGCGGCAGGCGCCGCGCCAGGATCTCCTTGGTCACCTCCACCGCGTGGTCGGCGGTGGCCGGGTCTCCGGGACCGTTGGACAGGAACACACCGTCGGGCGCCACGGCCGTGATCTCGGACATCGAGGAGGACAGCGGCAGCACGTGCACCTCGATGCCGCGTTCGGCGAGCATCCGGGGCGTGTTGGACTTGATCCCCATGTCCAGCGCCGCGACCGTGAACCGGCGCTCCCCCACCGCGGGCACCACGTAGGGCTCGGTGGTGGTGACGTCGCCCGCGAGGTCGGCACCCAGCATCCGTTCGCCGGAGACGACCCGGTCGATCATCTCCCGGTCGTCGGCGACCTCCGTTCCGGAGAAGATGCCGGCACGCATCGCGCCCAGTTCCCGGATGTGCCGCGTCAGGGCACGGGTGTCCAGGTTGGCTATGCCCACCACACCCTGGTCGCGCAGCTCGTCCTGCAGCGAGCGGGTGGCACGCCACGAGGACGGCTTGCGCGCGGGGTCGCGTACCGCGTATCCCGCGACCCAGATCCGTCCGGACTCGTCGTCCTCGTCGTTCCAGCCGGTGTTGCCGATCTGCGGCGCGGTGGCCACCACGATCTGCCGGTGGTACGAGGGATCGGTCAACGTCTCCTGATAGCCCGTCATGCCGGTGCTGAAGACGACCTCACCGAAGCAAGAGCCCTCACTGCCGAAGGCCTCGCCGCGAAAGATCCGGCCATCCTCCAACACCAGGGCGGCGGGGGCCTGCGCGGTCATGTTTCCTCCTGCCGCTCAACCGCGGCCTCGTCGTCGTGCTCGGAATCGGAATCGGTGTTCGTGGTGGGCAGCAGCGCCCTGATCGCGTTCACCCACTCGGCGGGGTCGGTCTCGTCGCCGTGGCGGAAGCCGCTGTCGAGCGGCTCGGCCGACGAGGAATGTCCGTCCGGGCGCCACGTGATCACCAGCATGCCGACACCGGGGACCACCTTGTTGGCCAACTTGTGATCGACACGGGCGTCGTGCAGTGCCGAAACCGGTATCCAGAGCGGCTCGTCGCCGGACCTGTCCAGCAGTACCCCGGTGCGGTAGAGCCTGGCGGTGGCGCTCGCCCGGTTGCCGAGCGTCGCCGCGGTGACCCGGTTCTGCCAATCACCGGCGACGGTGGTGCCCACGTACAGCCCCACCGAGGCGGGCAACAGCTCGGGCAGCGAGTCCAGTTCCGACGGAACACCCGGCAACGACCCCGCCAGGTCGTCGTGCCCGCGTTTGCGCTTGTTCCAGCCCTTGCGCATCCCGTAGATGACCAGGACCGCGAGGGCCGCCAGTCCGATCACCCAGAGCGTTCGTGCCATCAGGACCGCCCTTCGACCGGTTCGACCTTGCCGTCGCGCGCGGTGATCCGCCCCTCGGAGATCGTGGCCAGCACGCGTCCCGGCAGCACCATCCCCTCGAAGGGCGTGTTGACCGCGGTACTCGCCAGTTCGGCGCCGCGCACCGTCCACTCGGTGTCCGGATCGACCAGGGTGAGGTTGGCCGGTTCCCCGACCTCGATCGGCCGCCCCTGCCGGGACAGTCCCGCGACACGGGCGGGCGTCTCGCTCAGGACCCGGGCCACACCCCGCCAGTCCAGCAGACCGGGACGGACCATGGTTCGTACCAGCACCGACAGCGCGGTCTGCAACCCGAGCATGCCCGGTCTGGCGGCCGACCACTCGCAGTCCTTGTCCTGGTCGGCGTGCGGTGCGTGATCGGTGGCGACGCAGTCCACGACGCCCTCGGCGAGCGCCGTGCGCAACGCGTGCACGTCCTCGTCCGTGCGCAGCGGCGGATTGACCTTGTAGAGCGGGTCGTAGGTCTCCAGCAGCTCGTCGGTCAGCAGCAGGTGGTGCGGTGTGACCTCCGCCGAGACCGAGCCCGCCGTCGAACGGGACCGCCACCACCGCAGGAACTCCGCGGTACCCGCGCTGGAGACGTGGCAGACGTGCAGCGAGCCGCCGGTGTGCTCGGCGAGCATGCAGTCCCGCGCCACCACGGACTCCTCGGCCGCCGCGGGCCAGCCCGCCAGTCCGAGCCGCGCGGCGTTCGGCCCCTCGTGGGCCTGCGAACCGGGGGTCAGCCTCGGGTCCTGGGCGTGCTGGGCCACCACACCGCCGAAGGCGCGGGTGTACTCCAGCGCCCGCCGCATCAGCAGCGGATCGTCCACGCAGTGCCCGTCGTCGGAGAACACGCGGACCTCGGCGGGGGAACGCGCCATCGAACCGATCTCGGCCAGCCGCTTACCCTCCAGCCCGGCCGTGACCGCGCCGACGGGGCGCACGTCGACCAGACCGACCTCGCGGCCACGGCGCCGCACGTGCTCGACGACCACCGCGTTGTCGGCGACCGGATCGGTGTTGGCCATGGCCAGCACCGCCGTGTAACCACCGAGCGCGGCGGCCGTCGAGCCGCTCTCGACGGTCTCGGCGTCCTCCCCGCCCGGTTCCCGCAGGTGGGTGTGCGGATCCACGAAGCCGGGAAGCAGCACCGCGCCTCCGGCGTGGACGATCTCGTCGGCGTCGGTGGCGGAGTGCTGTCCGATTCCGGCCACGACGCCGTCGTCGATCAACAGGTCCACCGGATCACCGGTGCCGTAGGGGCGTACTTCGCGCAGCAGTACCCGCCGCCCGGAATCGCCCGTGGGGTGTTCGTTCTCGGTCACGCCGTGCTCTCCTCTCCGGCAAGCAGGTGGTACAGCACGGCCATTCGCACGTGGACCCCGTTCCGAACCTGCTGTTCGACGGCAGCGCTGGGCGAGTCGGCCACTCGCGGCGCGATCTCCATTCCGCGCAGCATCGGTCCCGGGTGCAGCACGACCGCGTGCTCGGGCAGTTTCGCGGTGCGCGCGGCGTTGAGGCCGTAACCGATCGAGTACTCCCTGGCCGTCGGGAAGAACCCGCCGTTCATGCGCTCGGACTGCACCCGCAGCGCCATCACCGCGTCGAGAGTGGGCAGCTGCGGATCCAGCTCGTGCGTGACGGTGGCTCCCCAGCTCTCGATCCCGTCGGGAACCAGCGTGGGAGGCGCGATCAGCACCACCTCGGCTCCGAGGGTGCGCAGCAGGTGCACGTTGGAACGCGCCACCCGGCTGTGCAGCAGGTCACCGACGATGCCGACGCGTCTGCCGGACAGCTCGCCGAGTCGCTCCCGCAGTGTGGCGGCGTCCAGCAGCGCCTGGGTGGGGTGTTCGTGCGTCCCGTCGCCCGCGTTGACGACCCTCGTTCCGGTGTGGTCCAGCCACTCCGCGAGACGGTGCGGGGCGCCGGAGGCGCCGTGCCGCAGGATCACGCAGTCCGCGCCCGCCGCCGAGAGCGTGAGCGCGGTGTCCCGCAGCGACTCGCCCTTACCGGTGGACGAGCCCGAGGCCGACACGTTGATCACGTCGGCGCTCATCCACTTGCCCGCCACCTCGAACGAGACCCTGGTGCGGGTCGAGTTCTCGTAGAACATGGTGATCACGGTGCGACCGCGCAGGGTGGGAAGCTTACGCACCTCCCTGCCGAGCAGCGTCTGCTTGAGCGTGTCGGCGGTACCGAGCACCGTGTTCACCGTCTCGCTGTCCAGCCCGTCGGCCGTGAGCAGATGCCGTATCACTGTTTCCCTCCGGCCGAGTCGGCTGTGTCGGTTCCCGGTTCGGTGCCCGGTTCCGGCCCGGGAGTGGCACCCGACGAGGTACCGGGGCGACGCAGCAGCACCGCGTCGGTGTCGTCCACCTCGGTGAGCCGCACCGCGACGTCCTCACTGCGCGCCGTCGGCACGTTCTTTCCCACGTAGTCGGCGCGGATGGGCAGTTCGCGGTGCCCGCGATCCACCAGCACGGCCAGCTGCACCGCACGGGGACGCCCCTGGTCGCGGAGCGCGTCCAGCGCGGAACGAACGGTGCGGCCGGAGAACAGCACGTCGTCGACGAGCACGACCAGCGCGTCGTCGACACCCCCGGTGGGCACGCTGCTCGGTTCCAGCGGCCGGTTCGGTTGCTGGCGCAGGTCGTCGCGGTACAGCGTGATGTCCAACGCCCCGGTGGGAACCGTGACACCGCTGAAGGTGGCGATGCGCTCCGCGATACGTCGGGCGAGCGGCACTCCCCTGGTGGGAACCCCCAGCAGCACGACGTGTTCGGCGCCGCTGTCGAGCGCGGTCTTCTCGATGATCTGATGGGCCATTCGGGCGACGGTGCGCGCGACGTCACCGGCCGAAAGCAATTCGCGCTCTCCGGCCGGAACCGCCGCGTCCGCCGATTGGCGTGACGCCACGGAAGGACCTCCTTCCCCGCCTCACTGGACGGGCCGTTAAAGGACGCCAGGAGCCCGGCAGCTGCCGGGCTTGCCTTGTACGCTATCAGCGTCGGGGGGTCAACCGCCGGGGTGGTGTAACGGGATTCGTGCCACACTCACTCCAAGAGCAGCTTGACCTGGTGACGCTCGCGAGCGAATATTACTCTCCGTATCAATACTGAGCGTTCCTCCCCGGCAACTTGAACTAGGCTGACGGGGCGAATGAAACGGAGAACCGCCACATGGGCGACTACGCCAAGGCGCTGGGCAGCAAGCTCCGCGCTATCCGCCAGCAGCAGGGTCTTTCGCTGCACGGCGTCGAGCAGAAGTCAGGCGGGCGGTGGAAGGCCGTGGTCGTCGGGTCTTATGAACGAGGTGACCGTGCGGTCACTGTGCAGAAACTCGCCGAGCTGGCCGACTTCTACGGTGTTCCGGTAGCCGAACTGCTGCCGGAGGGGCGGGTTCCCTCCAGCGCGGAACCCGCGACGAAGGTTGTGATCAACCTCGAACGGCTGCAACAGCTTCCCGCGGAGAAGGTGGGGCCGCTGGCCCGCTATGCGGCCACGATTCAGAGCCAGCGGGGTGACTACAACGGCAAGGTGCTGTCCATCCGCACCGAGGACCTGCGTTCCCTGGCCATCATCTACGACATGTCGCCGGGGGAACTCACCGAGCAGCTCATCGACTGGGGAGTCCTGCCTCCCGAGGCCCGCCCGGCCCGCGAGGAGTGACGAACCCGTGGTCCGCACTCGTTCCGACACGGGTGCGGACCACACCGATGTCCGCCGATCGTCGGGACGGAAACGTCCACCGACCAGCCCGGTTCTCGTCGAGTGGGAGATGATCCCCGGCCGACGGGAACCGGGCTCGATCGGACGATGTGACAACACGACCCGGCCGGGGAACCATTCGGTCCCGGACCGGGTCGATTTCGTGCCCGCGCCGAGGTTGACGCCCGGTGCGAGCACCACACGACGGCCGCACCGATTGCGGTTCCGTCACTCTCCAGCAGCGGCCGGAACGGGAAAACGCGGTCAGCGCTCCGAAGTCGCGGAGGACTCCGCCTCCGGGGCGGAGTCCCGCTCGGCCGCGACCGTCTCGTCTTCCCCGGCCGAGCTCTCCGTGGAACCACGCAGCGACTCCCGCTGCTGTTCGTCGATACCGGCCAACCTGCCGAGCACCCCGTTGACGAACCGGGGAGTGTCGTCCGTGGAGAGCGCCTTGCCCAGCTGCACGGCTTCGTCGATGACCACGGCCGGGGGAATGTCGTCCCCCCACAACATCTCGAAGAAACCCAGGCGCAGCACGGCCCGGTCCACGACCGGCATCCGGGAGAGCGCCCAGCCCTGCGAGTACTCGACGATCAGCTCGTCGATCCGTTCGCGGTGTTCGGCCACCCCGGAGACGAGCGTGACGGCGTAATCACCGACGACCGGCGCCTCGGTGGAACCGACGCGCTGCCGGAGCAGCGCGTCGGGGGCAAGTTCGCGTAAATCGGCCTCGTAAAGCACTTCCACCGCGCGTTTGCGGGCCTTGCTCCGTTCGCCCAACTCACACCCTCTTTTCGGCAGCGCGCGGTCCTGGACAGCCCAACCGGACCAGCATACCGGCCGACCGTGAGCCGGTCACTTGACGCGTCCCAGATAACGCCCGTCGCGCGGATCCACCCTGATCTTCTCGCCCGACTCGATGAACAACGGGACCTGCACGGTCGCGCCGGTCTCGAGTTCGGCGGGCTTGTTGCCACCGGTGGAACGGTCCCCCTGCACACCGGGGTCGGTGTGGGCGATGGTCAGCTCCACCGAGGCGGGCAGCTCGACGTAGAGCGGCTCGCCCTCGTGGCGGGCCAGGGTGACGGTGCTGTTCTCCAGCATGTAACCGGCCGAGTCGCCCACGGTCTCGGGCGAGACGCTGACCTGGTCGTAGGTGTCGGGGTCCATGAACACGTAGTCGACGCCGTCGTTGTAGAGATAGGTCATCTCACTGCGGTCGACGTTGGCGGTCTCGACTTTGATCCCGGCGTTGAAGGTCTTGTCCACGACCTTGCCGGAGAGCACATTCTTGAGGGTGGTGCGCACGAAGGCACCCCCCTTGCCCGGCTTCACGTGCTGGAAACTCGTGACGGTCCACAGCTGCCCGTCGATGTTGAGCACGATTCCGTTTTTCAGGTCGTTCGTGGTGGCCACGGTCGGAGTCTCTCCTGTGCTAAGGCTACAGATGTTCGCCGATTCGAGCTGGCGCGCGACCGAGAAGCGGGATCGAGCGCACGTTGTCACACCTAGAGAATGACGAACTCCTTCGTCGTCAAGGTGAGCAACTCCGGCGTGTCCGCACGCGCGACCAGCGTGTCCTCGATGCGGACGCCGCCCCGCCCAGGCAGATACACACCGGGCTCGGCGGTGACCGCCATTCCGGCCTCGATGGTACCCGCTCCGCGTTGGGACAACGCCGGTGCCTCGTGGATCTCCAGTCCCACACCGTGCCCCAGACCGTGCGAGAACCGCTCCCCGTAGCCGGCCTCGGTGATGACGTCACGGGCAGCCGTGTCGGCATCGGCCACCTCGGTTCCGAGGCGGATGGCATCCCGCCCGGCCGCCTGCGCCGTCGCGACGAGCTCGTAGATCTCGCGCTGCCAGTCGGCGGGTCGGCCCAGCACGACCGTGCGGGTCATGTCGGAGTGGTAGCCGTCCACGAGCGCGCCGAAGTCCATCTTGACGAAGTCACCCGGGGCGAGTTCGGCATCGGTCGGGCGGTGGTGCGGCACGGCCGAGTTCGCCCCTGTCGCCACGATCGTCTCGAAGGAGGGGCCTGCCGCACCGTGATCGAGCATCCGGCTCTCCAGCTCGCGCGCCACGGCGAGCTCGGTACGGCCCGGACGCAGCCCACCGTGCTCGATCAGCCCGGCCAACGCGCGATCGGCCGCCGCGCACGCCATGCGCAGTGCCTCGATCTCGCTCTCGTCCTTGATCAGGCGCAGCGTTTCCACCAGGCCGGGGGCGCGGACCAGCTCCACCCCGGGGGCGGTGCGGCTCAGCTCGTCCAGCCCGTCCACCGTGACGTGCTGGCTCTCGAAGCCCACCCGCCGGTAGGTCGCGCTCCGCGACTCGGCGCGCCGGGCCAGCTCGGCGACGCTGGCCCGGTCGATGAGGTGCTCCAGCTCGGGGACCTGCGCGGCGGCCTGCGTCTCGTAGCGACCGTCGGTGCAGAACACCGTGCGGGTCTCGTCGGCCGCGGTGTCGGCCGCGTGCACCAGCAGGGCCGCGTTGGAGCCGGTGAAGCCGGTGAGGTACCTGATGTTGAGCAGGTCGCTCACCAGCATCGCGTCCACCTCGCGGTCGCGCAGGTGGCCCCGAAGGGATTCACGGCGATGTACGTGCGATTCGGGCATGCGGGCAGCTTAGTTCCCGACCGGGAACCGCCGCCCGGGCATGTGGGGTGCGGGCTGTGCCGCGAGTCCACCACTCCGCGTGTGCGCTGCCGCGTGTCGACGGCGGGTGGGTCGCGGAGCCGGTGACGAAAAATCCTCCCGGCTCCGGCGAGGGAGCGGGAGGACGTTTCCGCGTTCGAGGACCAAGCGGCCGGCTGGTCAGCCGAACTCGCCGTCCTTCACACCGGCGACGAACGCCTGCCACTCGACCGGCGTGTAGTAGTGCGCGGGCCCGCTGCGGTCCTTGGTGTCACGCAGCCAGCGACCACCGTCGGCGGCCACGGCCACCTCGACGCAAGCCTGCTGGTCAGTGCTGTAGCTACTCTTGTGGAACTCGGCGTCCGGGGGGAAGTCGAGTGGGTACTCGGTCAAGGAACTACCTCCTTCAAGGTCCGGTAGACGATTGTCCGTGACTCTTCGGGAGGTGCGGCGCGCACCCGGAGGTCATTCATGGCCCGCTCGTACAGCGTGATCTCGTCGGGATCCTCGTAATACCGTCCTTCGACGAGGAGTTCGAGGTAGACCACACCGGGATCACCGACGAACTCGGTGGGAAAACGGAGAATCTGGAAGCTGCCTTGCTGGGCAACGTGTGCACCCGCGTCCAAAGGCAGGATCTGCAATTCGATCCGTGGCTGCCGGGTGCGCTGAACGGACGGGAAGATCCGTGAAGCTCTCAACCGTTCTCGCGTTCCGGCACGGCCCCGCGAGCTACGCGGAAACCGATGTCGTCGAGCTGATTGGTGGGATGGGTGCGGCGGCGCACCGAGGCGCGGCAGCTCCAGTGCTCGTCGAACCAGCCGCCGCCGCGCAGCACCCGGTAGGTGCCGTACACCTCGGGATCGTAGAAGTCCCAGCACCACTCCCAGACGTTGCCGAGCGTGTCGTGCACGCCCCACGGGTTCGGCTGTTTGCTGCCCACCTCGTGCACGTGTTCGTCGGAGTTGTCGCGGTACCAGGCGATCTCGTCGAGCGGTCCGTACCGCGGCCCGGTGGTACCCGCGCGGCAGGCATGTTCCCATTCCGCTTCGGTCGGCAGCCGGTAGCCGTCGGCCGTGGTGTCCCATTCGACGGTGTCGTCCTGCTCGTGCAGGCGGTAGGCGGGCTCGATCCCCCGCAGCCGGGACAGCGCGTTGCAGCAGCGGACGGCGTCCCACCACGAGACGCTTTCCACGGGGAGCTGGTCACCACGTGCCGAGCTGGGCCGCAGTCCGGTGACTTCGGCGTAGCGGGCCTGCGTGATCGGGGTCGCGGCGAGGCTATAAGGAGCCAGATCGACCGACCAGCTTCGCCGCGTCCGGCGATCCGTGAGCACCGCCCGTCCCGGAGGCAGGTCGATCAGCTCGATTTCGGTACCGACAGTCACGGGCGCTCGTTTCGAGGAGTACGTTCGTTCGAAGGTGTCACCCCGCCCGGCGACTGCCGATCCCGCCCCGGTGGGAACGAGCACGGCGATTGGTGAAATCCGATGTGGCGTGGGCGACTGCTGGAGACTACCGGCTCCCGGTACCGGGACGGCAAACCGTTTTCCACCACGCGGTCACCCACGCGAATCGCTTCGGGCGAGGCTCCTAACCGGCCAACCGCTCCCCGCTGTCGGCGGAGAAGACGTGCACCTCGTCGGCGCGGAACCCCACGGTGACCCGCTCCCCCACCTTCGGCGGAGTGCGCGCGTCCAGCCGCACGATGAGCCGTTCCGAATCCCCGGCGCCCTCGCCGCCGTCGACCACGCCGTGGCACAGCGCCTCGGCGCCGAGCTCCTCCACCAGCTCCACTGTCATCGGGATTCCCTCGCCGCCCAGGTGCAGCGCTTCGGGGCGCATCCCGAGCAGCACCGTCCCGGCTCCCTCCTCGGCGGCGGCACGCAGCGCCTCCCGCGACAACGGCACCGTGGCACCGCCGAGTTCGGCGCCGTCCTCGCGCAGCATCGCCCGGGGCAGGTTCATGGCGGGAGATCCGGTGAACCCGGCCACGAACGAGTTAACCGGGTGGTCGTAGAGCGCACGCGGGGTGTCGCACTGCTGCAGCACTCCCTCGTGCAGCACCGCCACCCGATCGCCCATCGTCATCGCCTCCACCTGGTCGTGGGTGACGTAGACGGTGGTGACTCCCAGTCTGCGCTGCAACGCCGCTATCTGGGCACGTGTGGCGGAGCGAAGCTTGGCGTCGAGATTGGACAGTGGCTCGTCCATGAGGAATACCTGCGGCTGGCGCACGATGGCGCGTCCCATCGCGACGCGCTGCCGCTGGCCGCCGGACAGCGCCTTGGGTTTGCGGTCGAGGAACTCCTCGATGTCGAGCAGCCGGGCGGCATCGGTTACCCGCTCCCTGATCTCGGGTTTGCTCATCCCCGCGATCTTCAACGCGAAGCCCATGTTCTCGGCCACCGACATGTGGGGGTAGAGCGCGTAGTTCTGGAAGACCATCGCGATGTCGCGGTCCCGGGGTGCCAGTCGGGTGACCTCACGTGAGCCAATGTGGATGCCGCCCCGATCGACGTCCTCCAACCCGGCCAGCATGCGCAGGCTGGTCGACTTGCCGCAGCCGGACGGGCCGACCAGCACCAGGAACTCGCCGTCGGCGATGTCGAGGTCGAGAGCGTTGACCGCCGGGGTGTCCGCTCCGGGGTAGTGACGGGTCGCGTCGTCGTAGGTGATCGTGGCCATCTCGCACACTCCTCTGCGGGGAGAGTCCGCCCGGTGCTCGGAGGTTCCACCACCCGCGGCCCCGGGCGGTGAATTTCAACCGTGGACGTCCGGGTGCATCCGGTGCAGCGCCGAACGATGTGTCCGTCTGATTCGTGCGCTGTCCGACGCCTCGGGAACCGGCAGCTCCACTTCGGTGTCGACCGCCCATTCCGGCGGTCGGTCGGTGCCCGCCAGCGTCCAGGCGGCCTGCCGCGCCGCGCCGATGGCGACGTACTCGGCGGGGGCCGGAACGGTGACCGGCACGTCGAACACGCGCGGCGCCGCGCGGCGCACGGCCTCGGAACGGGCGGCACCGCCGATGAGCAGCACGCGGCGCACCGGAACGCGCTGTTCCCGCAGCGCGTCCAGCCCGTCGGCCAGGCCGCACAGCATCCCTTCCACCGCTGCGCGGGCCAGGTTCTCGGGGGTCATGTTGTCCCTGCGGAGCCCGTGCAGCGTCCCGGTGGCGTCCGGCAGGTTCGGGGTGCGTTCACCGTCCAGATAGGGCAGCAGCGTCAGCCCGCCCGCGCCGGGCTCGGCCGCGCAGGCGAGCCGGTCGAACCCCGCGCTGTCGGTGTCGAGCAGGTCCGCTGTGGCGGTCAGGACCCGGGCCGCGTTGAGCGTGCACACCAGCGGCAGGAATCTGCCGGTGGCGTCGGCGAACCCGGCGACCGTGCCCTCCGGATCGCTGGTGGCCGTTTCCGAGCAGGCGAACACGGTGCCGCTGGTTCCCAGCGAGACCACCACGTCACCGGGGGTGATGCCGAGGCCGAGCGCAGCGGCCATGTTGTCGCCGGTGCCCGCCGAGACGAGCCTGCCGGACGGTGTGGTCCCGGCCGCCTCCCCCGGGGCGAGCACGCGCGGGGTGTTCGGCGAACGACCGCCGAAGGCACGTGCGAGCAGGTCGTGGCGGTAGCGTTCCTCGCGCGGGGACCAGTAGCCGGTGCCGGAGGCGTCACCGCGATCGGTGACGTACTCCCCTCCGGTGAGCTTGGCCGTGAGCCAGTCGTGCGGCAGCAGCACGTCGCTGACCCGATCGGCCAGCCGCGGCTCGTGCTCGGCCATCCAGCGGAGTTTGGTGATCGTCAGGCTCGCCACGGGCACGGTTCCGGTCAGCTCGGCCGTAGCGGCGGCACCCCCGCACTCGGTGATGAGCTGCTCGGCCGCCTCCGCCGAACGGGTGTCGTTCCAGAGCAGCGCGGGACGCACCACCTCCCCGGCGGAGTCGAGCGCGACCATGCCGTGCTGCTGGGCACCGACGCCGAGGGCCGTCACTCCGTCCAGCAGGCCGTCGGTGGCGTCGCACAGGGCGTCCCACCAGACCGCCGGGTCGATCTCGGTCCCGCCGTGGTGCTCGGCGGTGCCGGTACGCAGGATCTTGCCACTCGCCGCGTCGCAGACCACTACCTTGGTGGACTGGGTGGAGGAGTCGATTCCGGCGACCAGCTCGCCGGAATCGAACGTGGGTTCGTAATCGTCGTTGTTCATCGACTGCCACCCTGCGACTGATGGGTCGAGTTCGGAAGGATCTGGAGTTTGCGACCGGTCCCGGCGCGGAACTTGCGGACCGCGTCCTCGTAGGAGTCCAGCGGGAAGGCGTCGCTGATCATGGTGTCCGCGTCGACCGCGCCGCTGCCCATGAGCTCCACGGCGCGCGAGTAGCTGTGCAGCACGGCCATGCTTCCCACGATGGTGATCTCGTCGTTGTAGACCCGGAAGGGGGAGAACGAGGCGGTGGCCTCGCCCGGGGCGACTCCGAACTGCTGGAAGGTGCCGCCGGGACGAACCCTGCTCAGCCCGTCCTCGATCGCGGCGATGACGCCGGTGCAGTCGATCACGACCTCCCAGCCGTGACGGGGGCTCAACGAGTCGGCCGTGGTCGCCGTGGCGTCGGCACCGAGCTGTTCGGCCACCTTGAGGCGCTCCTCGTTGAGGTCGACGACCGAGACCGAGGTGGCGCCGCCCCTGCGGGCGAGCTGGGCCATCAGCAGACCCATCGTTCCCGCGCCGTAGATCAGGTAGTGCTCACCGAGCTTGCGGGGCAACCGGTCGAAACCGCGCACGGCACAGGAGAGCGGCTCGATGAGCGCGGCCTGGGCGGCGGTCACGCCTTCCGGCAACCGGTGGCAGTTCGCGACGGGAGCCACCGCGTACTCGGCGCAGGCACCGTCGCGGGTGTTGCCGATGGCGTTCCAGTCCTCGCACAGGTTGCCGTGCCCCAGCGAGCAGTAGTGGCAGCTGCCGCAGAACAGCGAGGGGTCCACCGCCACCGCGTCGCCGACCCGCAGCGACGTCACCCCGTGCCCGAGGTCGGCCACCCTGCCGGCGAACTCGTGACCGGGCACGATCGGGTAAGGAGCCGGCGCGAAGTCACCGTCGACGATGTGGATGTCGGTGCCGCAGATACCGCAGGCATCGACCTCGACGACGACCTCACCGGGGCCGGGCTCGGGATCGGGCACCGTGGTGACCGACAGTTTTCCGGGTGTTTCGATAACCGCTGCGCGCACTGGAGTGCCTCGTTTCTCAATCTCGGACGGTGTCGCCGGGGAACTCCGCGGCCGGATCGGCGGGCGTGACCCGCACTTCCGTACCGAATTCCCGGATGGCCGCTATTTCTTCTTCCGGGGTGGCCTCATCGGTGACCACCAGGTCGAATGCCGCGACGGTGCCGTGGGAGTAAGTGGCCGTCTTGCCGAACTTCGAGTGGTCGACGAGCAGCACACAGCGTTCGGCCGCCGCGCACATGGCTTCCTTGATCTCGGCGAAGTCCTGCATCGGGTGGAACAGCCGCCCGTCGGTGATCGCGGTCGCCGACATGACGGCCAGGTCGGCACGCAGCCGGGAGAGCCCGCGCAACACGTCCGGTCCGGTGCAGGAGTCGAACTCGCCCCGGAACCGTCCTCCCAGCAACAGCACTTCGCGTTCGGCTCCCGACAGGGTCCGCGCCACTCCGAACGAGTTGGTCACCACCGTGAGGCTCTCGACCGCGGTAAGCCTGCGGGCGCAGGGGAACAGTGTGCTGGAGTCGTCCAGGATGACGGTGGTGTTCGGGCGTACCTCGTCGACGGCCACCGCCGCCAGGGCCTCCTTCTCCGCGACGTGCAGCCCGACGCGGAACCTGGTCGCCGTCTCCATCGTCAGTGACGGGAAGGACTCCACCCGGCCCCGCAATTTGTGCAGCAGGTGTCGTGCGGCCAGATCGTCGAGATCGCGGTGCATCGTCATGAGACTGACACCGAAGCGCTCGGCCAGCTCGTCTATGCGTGCCCTGCCGCGGTCGGCGACGAACCGCAGGACCTCCTGTCTGCGCTGCTCGACCGCTGCCTCGGACGGGCGGGCCGCTGCCATCTCCCCTCCCTCACTACTTGGTAGGACTGTGTCGAGGCGGTTTGCGTATTTGGTTCCGTGGCGGAACCTCTCGCACGGCTCCCACTGCGGGAGGCCCGACATCGGGTAGCGACCTACACAACGTCGGGCCTTCCTCGCGAGAGCCGCACGGGAGAACCCGCAGCGGTGCCGGCTGCGTAAGTCGGCTGCGCCGCTTGACCGCAGCAGGCGAGAGCGGCCCGGTCGAATCCCGGGTTCGTCTCGTCGGGAAACGACCGTGCGGGTACGCGAGACATGTCCGGAATCATCATTCCTGGGGGCGCACGACCGATTTGACCGCCGTCTCGTCGCGTGCCGAGGCGGTGAGCGCCTCCGGAACCCGGTCCAGCCCGAACCGGTGGGTGACCAGCCTGTCGAGTTCGACCGCACCGGAAGCGGCGAGTGCTATGGCGGTGGGCCAGGTGTTGGCGTAGCGGAAGGTGCCGGTCAGCTCGATCTCCCGGGTCTGCACGTGCGCCAGCGGGATCGGCAGTTCGTCACCGCCGAGTCCGACGAACACGCCGCGCCCCGCGCGGGCGAGCGTGCCGACCGCCTCGGCACCGGCCTTGGGATTGCCGGAGCACTCCAGCAGCACGTCCGGCTCGTAGCCACTGTCGGCCAGCCCGCTCGCACGGACGTCGATCGTCTCGGCCGAGGCCAGTTCGGCGGCCATCCGCAGCCTGCGCTCGGACACGTCGGTGGTCACGATCTCGGTGGCGCCGAAAGCCCGTGCGGTCTGCGCGGCGAGCAGCCCGATCGGCCCCGCTCCGGTCACCAGCACCCGACTGCCGGGCGAGACCCCTGCCTTGCGGCACGCCCACACCGCCACCGAGAGCGGTTCGACGAGTGCGGCGGCCTCGTCGGACATGTCCTCCGGTACCGGGTAGGCGAACTGCTCGTGCAGCGTGACGTACTCGCAGAACGCACCGTCGACGGGCGGGGTTGCGAAGAACCGCACCTCGGGGCACAGGTTGTAGCGCCCCGATCTGCACTCGTGGCAACTGCCGCAGGGAATGCCCGGTTCCAGCGACACCCGGGTTCCGGGAGCGTGCCCGGTCACCTCGGAGCCGCGGGCGACGACCGTGCCGGACGCCTCGTGCCCGAGGATCAGGGGCTCGCGGACCACGAACCCACCGACCCGGCCGTGTTCGTAGTAGTGGGTGTCGGAACCGCACGTCCCCACCGCGGCCACCCGTACCAGCACCTCGTGCGGGCCGGGTTCCGGCACGGGGCGGTCCTCGACGGCGATGTCGCCGACCGCGCGCAGCACGGAAGCGCGCATCGATGTCGGAAGTTCGTTCATTCTCCGGTCACTGCTCCCAGTGTCAGGCCGGTGACCAACCACCGGCGAACTGCCAGTCCCGCCAGCATCATCGGCACCACGACGAACGTGCCGATGGCGCACAGCTGTCCCCAGTCGATACCGGACTGCGTGACCAGCTGGCTGGCGGCTATCGGTAACGTCTGTGAGTGCGGGCCGCTGAACACGAGGGCGAACGCGTAGTCGTTCCAGGCGAACACCAGGCAGAGCACGAAGGTGGTCACCAGCCCGGACTTGGTCAGCGGCAACACCACGTGCCGGAAAGCCTGCCAGTTGGTGCATCCCTCCACTCTGGCCGACTCCTCCAGTGCTCGCGGGACATCGGCGAAGAAGGCGCTCAGCAGCCAGATGGCGAAGGGCAGGTTGAAGGTCAGGTAGGCCAGTATCAGCCCCGGGACGGTGTCGATCAGCCCGACCTGGCGGAACATCAGGAACAGCGGAAGCACCACCGCGGCGATGGGCGCCATCCTGGTCGAGATGATCCAGAACGACAGGTGCTTCTTGCCCCGCATCCCGCTGCGCGCGAGCCCGTAACCGGCCAGCGCTCCCAGGATCACCGAGAGCACCGCGGAGCCCCCGGCGGCGGCGACGCTGTGCCACAGGTAGGGCGCCAGTTCGTTGCCGCCGGTGAACAGCCCGGTGTAGTGCCGCAGGGTCGGGTCGAACAGCCAGCGCGGTTCGGCGGAGTTGATGGCCTCGCTCGGCTTGAGCGAGGACAGCACCATCCAGACCAGCGGGACGAGGGTCCACAGCAGTGCCAGGGCCAGGGCGATGCCGATCACGATCCTGGTTCCGGTACCGGTTCGTTCCAGCGGACTCAGTCGTGAACCGCGGGTGCCCGCGGGTCCGCCACGGTTGTCGTCCGTTCCCCCGCCGGGGGCCGATGCGGCGCGGGAGTCCGCGGTGTCGACCACGCTGCTCATCGGGCGAGCCCCTTCCTGTCCAACATGCGTACGAACGTTCGGGCGATCACGATGGAGGCCAGCAGCATGGCGAGCCCGATGACGGCGGCGTAGCCGAAGTCGAAGAACCGGAAGGCCGTCTCGTACAGCCGGACCGGAACTATCTTCGTGGCGTTGGCGGGTCCACCGTTGGTGGTGACCCAGATGATGTCGAAGTAGCGGATCGCGTCCATCGCCCTGATCAGCAGGGCCACCAGCAACACGTTGGAGATCGAGGGCAGCACGATGTGGCGCAGCGTCTGCCACCGTCCGGCCCCGTCGAGCGCCGCCGCCTCCCGCAGCGGAAGCGGCACCGAGGTGAGCCCCGCGAGCGTGATCAACGCGATCAGCGGTGTCCACTCCCAGACGTCCATGGCCACCACGGCCGCGAACGCGGAGAAGGTTCCGCCGAGCACGTCCCCGCCGTAACCGAGCTGTTCCAGCAGCCAGCTGTAGAGACCGATCGTCGGATCGACGAGGAACCTGCCGAGCAGACCGACGAGCACCGGGGCGACGAACATGGGCAGCAGCAACATGCTCAGCACCAGGTTCCGGCCACGGATCAGGCGCCACACGCACAGCGCGAGCAGCACGCCGAGCACCATCTCCAGTCCCAGGGTCAGCACGAAGTACAGCGCGGTTCGCAGCCAGAACCAGCCCATCTCGGGGTCGGTGAAGAACCGCGCCCAGTTGCTCAGCCCGGCGAAGTCCAGGCTCAGCCCGCCGAGCAGATGAACCTCGGAGAAGCTCATCACGACGATGGTGACGAACGGCAGCACCGTCAGCGCGGCGAGCAGCGCGATCCCGGGTGCCATCATGCGCCCGGTGAATCCGATGCGGCGCCGTGGCGGCGCGGGCTCCGCCGGGCGGGCCGCCGTGGTGGGTGATTCGGTGTCGGTGGTCATCGCGCTGCCACCCACCCTCTGGAGACGATGCGGTCCACCTGCTCGGTCGTGTCGCGCATGGCTTGGGCCGAGGTGGCGTCACCGGCCAGCATCCGGGACAGCTCGGTGTAGATGGCGGTGTCGCACTCGCTCCACATCGGGATCTTCGGCCGCATGCCCGAGTACTCCGGTTGCCACGCCCGCCGCACCGCCGGAGCCGTGAGCATGGTGGGCATGTCGGTGGGCCGCTGCTGGGCAGCGCGTACTTCCGGCAGCTGGTAGATGGAACTCAGGGTGGGGGTGGCCCCACCGACCTCGCCGGTGAGGTTGCGCAGCTGGGTCCGCCGGGAGGTCGCCCAGTTCAGGAACAACCAGGCGGCCTTGCGTTCGTTGGGGGCGGTGTTGCCGTTGACGGCGATACCCGCGCCGCCGTACATGTTGGCGGACTTGACCGGACCGCTCGGCAGGGCCGCGTAGCCCACCTTGCCGGGCAGCGCTCGTTCGTTGTCGGCGGCGAACTCGTGCCAGTTCGGACACATCGCCACCCTGCCCGCCGCGAAGGCGGCGCCCACACCGGTCCAGTCCCAGGTCCGTGAGGCCGGGTCGGCGACCGAGAGCAGGCGCCGGTAGAACTCCGCGGCCTCCAGTGCGGCATCGGAGTCCAGTTGGCAGGGCCCGGGGTCGACGGCGCCGTAGCGCCCGACCCGTTCCCCGTCGGGAAAGTACTGCCCGCCGTGGGCGAACAGCACGTTGGAGAAGTCGCACATCAGCGAGTCGTGCTGTTTGGCCTGGTGTCCGGTGCCGTAGGCGACCTCGTCGACGTTGTCGTTGAACCACTCGGCTATGCGGAAGTACTCCTCCCAGGTCCGTTGCGGTCCGGGGGTGGGATCGAATCCCAGATCGGCTGCCATGCGGTCGTGGTAGGTCTCGAACAGATCCTTTCGGTACTGCCAGATCATCGTGGCGCAGTCGTAGGGCAGCGCCAGGACTCGTTCCCCGTCGCCGAAGCGCCCGGAAACGTCCATCTGCAGCGGAACGAACTCGTCGAACCGCGAGGTGTCTCCGGGCAGTGACGGATCTCCCGCGGGTTCCCGCAGATCGACCAGCCCCTCGGCGTAGGGCGCGAGCACCTGGTAGGAGTCGGCGTAGAGCACCTGGTACTGCGACTGGCCGGAAGCCAGGTCCAGCGCCACCTTCTGCACGAGGGCGGACAGTTCCAGGGTCACGATGTTGATGTGGATACCGGTCAGCTCGGTGAAGCGCTGCGCGTCGGCGGCGATGGCGCTGGTGGGTGCCGTGTTCTCCGAGACGAAGTTCAGGGTGCATCCGGCGAACTGCCGCCAGGGATCGGCCGTGTCGCGGCGTCGCACGTCCTGTCGAGTGGAACAACCACTCAGCACACCGCCACCGGCTATGGCGGCCCCTCCGGCGAGTGTTCCCGTCAGCAGACGTCTTCTGCTGACGGCCGCTGGTTTCGGATCGACCATGGGCTCTCCCGCTACTCACCCGTCCGTGTGACTGGAGTCATTCTTAGCAGAGAGAACCCATCTTGTTAACACTTTCTGCGGTATCTATTGGCAGACAGTTCTCCCAGCAGCTCTTGATCACCGGAAAGAGACCCGCACTCCCGCGGCCGTCCCGAGCGGCGGCGAAAGGCCGGGTTGATCGAGGAGCCGGGGTCCGGATCATGGGCCGCCTGCCGCTTCGACGGCGGATGCGGACACGGGTTCCCTGCTGTACGTAAAGTGCGGGTTCGGCTAGCGGGAGGAGGGTTGATCGGCCAGCGGGCCGGGTAGCGCGCCGGTCACGAGCACCTTCGCGGCCGCACGAGCGGCAGCCACGGCCGAGTCGTCATTCGCGACGGCGTAGCTGATGACGGCACCTTCGTGCAGGCTCAGCAGCTGCGTGGCGAGCGCCTCGACGTCGTTCCCGTCAGCCGCGCCCGCCTCGGTGAGCAGGTCGCGAAACAGGGCGCGTAACCACGTCTTCTCCGCGACGGCGATTCGCCTGCCGGGATGATCGGCGTCGGGCAGCTCGGCGAAGGCGTTGCTGAAGCCGCAGCCTCGAGTACTCGGCGCGAGCCATTCCGGGAGAGCGTCGAACGGCACCAGCACGCGGGCCACCGGGTCGGGCGGCGCGTCGCGGAGGCGAGCGGTGACCGTGTCGCGCCAACGCCGGTCCCGGGCCTCCAGATAGGCGGCGACGAGGTTGTCCTTCGAACCGAACCGGTCGTAGAGGGTCCGCTTGGTCACGCCGGATTCGGCGGCGATGGTGTCCACCCCGACGGCGTTGATGCCGCGCCAGTAGAACAGCTCCGAGGCGACGTCGAGGATCCGCCGCGCGCCGGGCGTCAACGATTGTTCCGAGTGCGTGCCAGTGCTCATCGTCACCCCAATTGACTTCACAGACCTGTGTACCTATAGTCGTACCGGCAACTTCACAGATCAGTGTAGGAGATACAGCGATGACCTGGTCACTGGACAACGAGTTCGAAACACCGGGCGGAATGATCCGGTGGACGGCACTGGGAAGCGGGGAGCCACTCGTGCTCGTGCACGGCACCCCGTACTCGTCCTTCCTCTGGCGCGACCTCGCGCCCGCACTAGCCCGAACGCGGCGGGTCTACGCATTCGACCTGCTCGGCTTCGGCCGGTCCGAGCAACGCGAGGGACAGGACCTCAGCCTGGCCGCGCACGCCCGGAACCTGGCCCGGCTCCTCGAGCATTGGGAACTGTCGAGCCCCAGTGTCGTGGCGCACGACATCGGTGGCGCGGTCACGTTGCGCAGCATGCTGCTGGAAGGGGCGAACTTCCGAGATCTCACACTGTTCGACGCCGTGAGCGGTGGCAAGTGGGAACGCGGACTGTTCCAGCTCATCCTGGAACACGCCGAGGTGTTCCATCGGCTTCCGGGCTACGCCCACCGGGAGGTGGTCGCCGGTCACATGCGCCACGCCACGAACCTCGGCTACCCGCCCGCGGTCCTCGACGCGTTCCTGGACCCCTGGCGCGGCGAAACCGGACAGGCCGCCTTCTACCGCCAGTACAGCCAGATCAAGCAGGAGCACACGGCGGCCTACGAGCACTTGCTCGGCGAGATCACCATCCCGACGCGCCTGATCTGGGGCACCGAGGACCGCATCCTCCCGCCGCACTACGCGCGGTGGCTGCACGAGCGGATCCCGCACTCCGAGCTGCACTGGGTCGAAGGCGCGGGCCACGTGCTGCAGGAAGACGCACCGGCACAGCTGCTGGCCCAGCTCACCTCGCCCTTCGACAGCCCCTCGAACACCGCCGCGACCGCCGAGGAGGAACAGGACTCGAGCCGGCCGTAGCCCCGGGTGTGCCCACGTTCGACGTGCCCGGTGGTCACACCGGTCGAGCTTCCGTTCAGGTCGTGGTGTCGGCCAACCAGCGCAGCGCGAGCGCGTAACCGCGCACCCCGAGCCCCACCAGCACACCGGTCGCTATGTCGGAGATGTAGCTGTGTCCCCGGAACGACTCACGATTGTGCACATTGGACAGGTGCACTTCCAGTAACGGCGCGCGCAGCTGGGCGCAGGCGTCCCGCACGGCGATCGAGTAGTGCGTCCAGGCGGCGGCGTTGAGCACGACGGGACGCCGCGAATCGGCGGCCTCGTGCAGCCACCCGACCATCTCGCCCTCGTGGTCGGTCTGGCGCACCTCCGCCTCGATGCCGAGCTCGGCGGCCGTACTCCGGCACAGCTCGACGAGGTCGGCATAGGTGTCGTGACCGTACTTGTCCGGCTCACGGGTACCGAGTCGTCCCAGATTGGGGCCGTTGAGCACCAGCACGTTCAAAGCAGAACCTCTTGCCCCGACTTGGCGCCGCCCTCGGCGAGCGCGGAGTAGGCCGCCGCCAGCAACGACGGGTCCGGCCCTTCCAGCCTGCCCGGCTTGGCCAAACCGTCCAGCACCACGAAGCGCAGCACTCCAGTGCGGGTCTTCTTGTCGGTGCGCATCAGTTCGAGCAGGTCGTTGAGGGCATCCGCGTCGTAGGAGACCGGCAGCCCCAGCCGGTCCAGCACGGCACGGTGCCGATCGGCGGTCTCGTCGTCGAGACGGCCCGCCAGTCGCGCCAGCTCGGCGGCGAAGACCAGCCCGATGCTCACGGCCGCACCGTGGCGCCAGCGGTACCGCTCCCGGCGCTCGATGGCGTGACCGAGGGTGTGCCCGTAGTTGAGGATCTCGCGGTGGTGGGACTCGCGCAGGTCGGCACCGACGACAGCGGCCTTGACCCGCACCGCACGCACGACCAGCTCGGCCAGCGCGTCGCCCGCCGGGTCCAGCGCGGCGTCGGTGTCGGTCTCGATGAGCCGCAGGATCTCGGGATCGTCGATGAAACCGCACTTGACGACCTCGGCCATCCCCGCGATCAGCTCGTTGCGGTTCAGTTCATCCAGTGTGGCCAGGTCCGCGAACACCCGGGACGGCTCGTGGAATACCCCGACGAGGTTCTTGCCCGCATCGGTGTTGATCCCGGCCTTACCACCCACCGCGGCGTCGACCATGCCCAACAGCGTGGTCGGCACGTGCACCACCCGGACACCCCGCATCCAGGTGGCCGCGACGAAGCCCGCCAGATCCGTGACCGCGCCACCACCGATGGAAACGACGACACCGCCGCGGTCCATGCCGATCTTGCCGAACACGTCCCAGCAGAAGCCGGCCACGGCGAAGGTCTTGCCGTCCTCGGCGTCGGGAAGTTCCACCCGGTGGGCGTCCACCCCGGCCTCGCTCAGCTCCTCCCGAATGGTCTCCACCGTCGTGGTGAGCGTGGGTTGGTGCAGCAGCGCGACAACCGAGGCGTCGCCGAGGAACTCGACGAGCTCACCGAGAAGTCCGCGTCCGACCAGCACATCGTAGGGCTTCTCGGCATTGACGGGGATTCGCTCGGGCTCGCTCATCGTGTCCTCTCGCTCTCAACGGGCTCGTCCCGCATTGTCCCGTGTGCCGCCCTTTCCCCACGGGCAGGGGTACGTGCGGATCACTCCACGATGGCACTACCGGTGTCGGTGCCGCCGATGCGGAGCAGCAGGTCGTCGACGATCTCGGCCGGGGACGACTCGTCGGTGTCGACCTCCCAGACGGCGACCTCACGGTAGAGCGGCAGTCGCTCCCGCAACAACGCCTGGAACGTCGCCCTGGGATTCACACCGGTCAGCAACGGCCGGGGAGCGGACAGGCCGGTCCGACGAACCCCCTCGGCCAGGCCAACCGACAGGAACAGCACCGGGTGCCCCGCCAACAGCGACCGATTCCGGTCGGTCGTCACGGCTCCCCCACCCAGCGCGAGCACGCCCGAGTGCTCGGCCAGCGCGGCGGTCAGGGCACGTGTCTCCAGCTCCCGGAACGCGCGTTCCCCGTCATGGGTGAAGATCTCCGGTATGGTCCTGCCCGCCAGTTCCTCGACGTCCTCATCGGTGTCCCGGAACGGCACCCCGAGGCGTTCGGCGAGCGACTTCCCCACCTCGGTCTTGCCCGCCCCGGGTGGTCCGACGATCACCAGTCGCGGACTCATGAGTTCTCCCCCCGGGATTCGGCGCGCTCGTGCAGTGCCGTGAGGTAGCCCCGCACGTTTCGCCGGGTCTCACCGATGGAGTCACCGCCGAACTTCTCGAGCACCGCTTCGGCCAGTACCAACGCCACCATGGTCTCGGCCACCACCGCCGCGCGGGGCACGGCCGTGATGTCGGAACGCTGGTGCATGGCCTGCGCCTGCTCACCGGTGCGCACGTCGACGGTCGACAGCGCGCGGGGCAGGCTGGAGATCGGTTTCTTGGCGGCCCGCACGATCAACGGCTCCCCGTTGGTGATACCGCCTTCCAGCCCACCTGCCCGGTTACTGGCACGGTGCACCCAGTTCGGCCCGTGGGCGGGGTAGAGCTCGTCGTGGGCTGCGCTGCCCCTGCGGCGCGCGTTGGCGAAGGCCTCACCGATCTCCACGCCCTTGACGGCCTGGATGCTCATCAGCGCCCGCGCCAGTTTGGAGTCGAGCTTGCGGTCCCAGTGGACGTGCGAACCCACCCCGGGCGGTAACCCGTAGGCGACCACCTCGACCACGCCGCCCAGCGTGTCACCCTCGGACTTGGCGGCCTCGACCTCGGCCATCATCCGTTCGGTGGCATGATCGCCGAAGGCCCGTACCGGGTTCTCGTCGATGGTGGGCAGGTCGGCGGCCGTGGGCAGCGTCTCGTGCGCTGCGTCCACGTCCCCCAGCGAGACGACGTGGCTGACCAGCTCCACTCCCAGCAGCTGGTGCAGGAAGTGCCGCGCCACGGTTCCCACGGCCACTCGGGCGGCCGTTTCCCTGGCACTGGCGCGCTCCAGCACGGGCCGGGACTCGTCGAAGTCGTACTTCTGCATCCCGGGAAGATCGGCGTGACCCGGCCGTGGCCGGGTCAGTGGTTCGTTGCGGGCCAACGAGGCGAGCACCTCGGGATCGACCGGATCAGCGGCCATCACCTGCTGCCACTTGGGCCACTCGGTGTTGCCGATCCGCACGGCCACCGGGCTCCCCTGGGTGAGGCCGTGTCGGATGCCACCGATCACTTCCAGCTCGTCGGACTCGAAATTCATCCGAGGGCTACGTCCGAACCCGAGCTTGCGACGCTCGAGCTGGGCGTTGATGTCCTCGGTGGTGACCTCGACGCCGGCCACCATTCCTTCCAAAATCCCCACCAATGCGGGACCGTGTGATTCCCCGGCGGTCATCCAGCGCAGCACGCCCGCGATCCTGCCACGGCGTGCCGCGTTACGGACAGCACGGGGTGAAAAGTACGTCGGGTTCCGAGGATCACCATCGTCTCAACCGGCGGGACGTCCGGGCTCAACCCGCTGGAGCTCCGGTGAGGGACAGCATGGGAAGAGACGAGGCGGGAAGCGCCGTGACCAACCAGGCCGGCAGCAGCATCGCCGGTCCGTGCGGTATCCGCCACCGCAGGGTCAGGGCCGCGGCCAACAGGGTCAGCGACGCCGCGGCGAGCATCACGGCGGGCACGGCCAACGGATCCACCGCACCCAGCGGAAGACCGAGCACGCAGGCGAGTTTCACGTCGCCGGGACCGAGCATCGCGGGCCGGACCAGCCGCACCAGCGCGTAACAACCACCGAAGAGCAACGATCCCACCAGACCGCACCACAGTGCCGCACAACGCTGGGCCACCACTGACCAGTGGCACAGTACCGCCAGCAGTGGAACGAGGGCGGCGAACGTCAACCGGTCCGGCAACCGGGCAGCGATCAAGTCGCAGGTGGCGAGCGCGACACCGAACCAACCGACCAACATCGGAACCGGCAACCACCGGAGGTCGAGGCCGCCGTAGCACACGGCGGGGGCCAGCGAAGCCCACAGAACCGCCAGCGCCGCCCGGCACGGCAACACCCCTGTCGGTGTCGTGCCTCCCAACGCCCGGGCGGCGAGACGAGCGCACTCCGCGCCGCAGGACCACCCCAGTGGGAAGAGCACTCCGACCGCCAGGGAAACCGGTAGCGGAGCGGCGAGCGAACCGTCGAACACATCAGCAGCGTCGGCGCCTTCTCCCCGACGCGCACGCGAGTACGACGATGTCACCGGCGTGTCGGGAACCGCGACCGCCGAATCGGCCGCGACTCCCGACTCACGAACGGCGACAGCGTACGGAGCACATCACGAGTCCACGGTGAACAGCGGGTCTCCGTGATTGACCCGCACGTCGTCGGCCATGTCCGACAACGCGTCCTGCCCGGTCTGGAGTGCCACCACGGGACACACCGAGGAGTAGCCCTGCTGTTCGACCTCGGTGGGGTTCCAGGTCACGACCGGGCTACCTGCCGTGACACGTTCCCCCTTGGCCACGTGCAACGTGAAGCCCGCACCTTCTAGCTTGACGGTGTCGATCCCCAGGTGCACCAGCACGGCCTTGTCGTCGTCGATGGAAATGACGAAGGCGTGCGGGTGCAGAGTCGCCAGGATGCCTTCCACCGGCGCCACGGCCTGCGACTCTCCACCGCTCGGTTTGACCGCCACGCCGGAGCCGACCATCGACTGGGAGAAAACGGGGTCCGGTACCTCGCTCATCGGGGCCACCAGCCCCGTCACCGGACTGAGCACTTGAACACTCACAACAAATCCTCGATATCGCTCGCGATGGTGTCCGCCTCCGGCCCCACCACGACTTGGACAACCGTGCCCTGCTGCATAACGCCGTGCGCACCCGCCTTCTTCAACGCGGGCTCGTCGACCTTGGCGCCGTCCTCCAGCTCACAACGCAGTCGCGTAATGCACGGCTCGATCTCGACGACGTTGCCCTGACCGCCCAGCGCGGCCAGGATCGCCGAAGCCTTGTCATCAGCCACCGAAATCCTCCACTCTCGATCACTCGCACATCGAGTGTCCCCACACAGCTAACCACGTCGCCCCGGGCACGTCCGATGTCGAACCGGCAACGAATCGGCCACCCGCTTGACACCTGTTCACCCGGAAGCGCAAGGTTCCCTCCAACTGGTTTAGACCTTACCGTACCAACAGTCTGGCGAAGGTACGAGTGATTCGGCGGACAGTAAGCGACAGGTGATCCCACCCCGACCGGGAACACCGGGTCGAACTGGCCGCGACGTGTCGAAACCGTTCCAACGCACCGGTGTGTATCCAGGAGGTACTCGATGAGCACCAGCCCGTCCTCGGGCGGCAGCAAGACTTTCGCGCAGCTACAGCGGCTGGGCAAAAGCCTGATGCTCCCCATCGCAGTGCTGCCGGCGGCGGCACTGCTGCTCCGGCTCGGACAGGGTGACCTGATCGGCGCCATCCCCGGGCTGACCGAAGTCGGCAGCGTCATCAGCTCCGCGGGCGGGGCGTTGTTCGACAACCTGCCGCTGCTGTTCGCGATCGGCGTGGCGATCGGGTTCGCTCGAAAGGCCGACGGTTCCACCGCCCTCGCGGGCGCGGTGGGCTATCTGGTCCTGGCCGGGGTGCTGTACCAGATGACCGGCACCGAGGGCGACACCGTCTACAACAAGGGGCCCTACGGGGTGCTCGGCGGCATCATCGCCGGTCTGGTGGCCGCCACGCTGTGGCAGCGCTTCCACCGGATCAAACTGCCCTCTTACCTGGGTTTCTTCGGCGGACGTCGGTTCGTCCCGATCATCACCTCGGTGGTCATGCTGGTCATCGGCGTGGTGCTGGGCTTCGTCTTCCCCTACTTCGACCAGGCACTGACGGCGTTCAGTGACGCGGTGACCGGCAGTGTCGTCGCGGGCGGCGGGATCTACGGCGTGGTCAACCGACTGCTGCTACCGATCGGTCTGCACCACATCCCGAACGCCATCCTGTGGTTCAGCACCGGCGAGTACCAGGGCGCCCAGGGCGACATCAACCGGTTCTTCGAGGGTGACCCCAGCGCGGGAACCTTCATGACCGGGTTCTTCCCCATCTTCATGTTCGCGCTTCCCGCCGCCGCGCTGGCGATCTACCACTCGGCCAAGCCCTCCCAGCGCAAGCTGGTCGGCGGTATCATGTTCTCCACGGGGCTGACCGCCTTCCTGACCGGTGTCACCGAGCCGTTGGAGTTCTCGTTCATCTTCGTGGCCTGGCCACTGCTGATCGTGCACGCGGTTCTGACCGGGAGCTCGCTGGCGCTGGTCAACGCGCTGGACATCCACCACGGTTTCGGGTTCTCGGCAGGGGCCATCGACTACCTGCTCAACTTCGGAATCGCGCAGAAGGCACTGTGGTTGATCCCGATCGGGCTGGTCTACGCCGTCATCTACTACTTCCTGTTCCGGATCATCATCACGAAGATGAAGCTGCCCACGCCGGGCAGGGAGGACGACGCGGAAACCGAGCAGTCCGAGACCGAAACCGCTTCGGCGGCAACGGCGAGCACGGGGTCCGCGGAAACCGGTGATTCCACCACCAGCGGGAGCAAGACCTGATTCTCGACGACTCACGAGGATCGGTAGGCAACGACGAGAACGGACGAGGAGATGCCTGAACGACACGTCACCGTCGCGAGCAAGGTCGGTCTGCACGCACGGCCCGCGGCCATGCTGGCCAAGGAAGCGGCCGCGCAGTCGGTGAAGATCACCATCCGCAAGCAGGAGACGGACCCGGTGGAGGCCGCCAGCATCCTGGGGTTGATGACCCTGGGAGCCGCGTACGGCGACGAAGTCGTGCTCGCCGCCGATGGCGACGGAGCCGACGACGCGCTGGATCGGATCGCCGATATGGTCAGCAGTGAGCTGGACGGCTCCAACTAGAGGATCGTCGGCCCGGTCTCGTCAGTGGGTCGCTTGGCGGAACCTCTGGCACGGCTCTCGCTGCGGGGCCCCGACATCGGGTAGGTACTACACAACGTCGGGGCTTCCTCGCGAGAGCCGCACCGGAGAGCCCGCGGCGGTGCCGATCGCGTGAGTGGTCGGAGTTCGGCCCGCGAGGGTGGTCTGGGGTTCACCTTCGGCGAAGCGCTGCGGCGATTTCGCGAGAAATTGCCCCCCGGGGGGCGGACCGGGTCACCCCGCACGTCCACCGCGACGAACCCCCGCTCACAGCAGCGGGAGCGGCACCATCCCGCCGGTGGCCTCGGACAACGCGTCCCGCATCGCCGCTCGCGGAGCCCGTTTCCCCGTGAACGACTCGACCTGGCCGAACGACTGGTGCAACAGCATGTCGAGCCCGGTCGCCAGTCGACCGCCCGCCGCGTGCACGGCCCCGGCCAGTGGCGTGGGCCAGGGGTGGTAAACCACGTCCAGCACGCGGCCCGCCGCTGCCAGCTCCCGGACGTGGTCATCCACCGCTCCGGCAGGCAGGGTGGACACCACCACATCGGCCTCGGCGGCGGCTTTCGTCAGATCCAGCGAACCCAGCGCCCGGCTCTCGGCCCGCACACCGATGCGCTCGGCCGTGGCCAGCGCGGAACCGGCCCGGGCGGGATCGCGTACCGCCAGGGTCGCGGTACGCACCCCCAACTCGGCGAACGCGGCGATCACTGCCAGGGCGGTGCCACCGGCACCCAGCACCAGCCCGGTGCGCTCCCCCGCGTCCGCCGCGCCGTGGAATCCGCAGGCCGCACGCAGCGCCCCGGTGATGCCGTCGACATCGGTGCAGTCCGCGTACCACGCACCGTCGGAACGCCGGACCAGCGTGTTGGCGGCACCGACGGCGGCGGCGCGCTCACTGGCCTCCGATGCCAGCTCCAGCGCCACCTGCTTACCCGGCATGGTCACCGACAGTCCGCGCCAGCTGGAATCGAGCTCACCGATCAGCGCCCGCAGCCCCTCGGCGTCCCGTTCGATGCGCTGGTACGACCAGTCCCGCAGCCCCAGAGCCGCGTAAGCGGCTCCGTGCAGCACCGGGGAGAGCGAGTGCTCCACCGGTGAGCCCACCACTCCGGCTCGCACCGCACGGGACTCCACCGACCCGGCTGACTGAGCGGACATTCCCGGAAGCTCCCTTTCGAAACCGGACTCTCGTACGAACGTCGTGGGCCCGCTCACGGGCGAACGTCACACGCCGTTGTTCTCGGCCTTGTCCTGGGCTTGTCTGTGCTCCTCGAACGTCTTGGAGAAGCACGAAGTGCCGTCCTTGCGGCATTTGACGAAGTACTTCCAGTCGCCCTCGGCCGGATTGGCGGCCGCCTTGATCGCCGCCGTGCTGGGCGCGGAGATCGGTGTGGGCGGTAGCCCGGTTCTGTTGTAGGTGTTGTACGGACCCTTCTCGGCCCTGTCTTCGTCGTCGGTGTAGAGCTGCGGGTCCTCGACAACGTAGTTGATCGTCGAATCGAGCTCGAGCCGCATGTCGATGGCCAACCGGTTCTCGATCACACGCGCCACCTTGCCGAAGTCCTCGGTGATGCCCTCGCTCTGCACCAGTGAGGCGATCCGCAGCAGTTCGTAGCGCGAGTGGTCGGATTCCGAGGCCAGGTTCGACAGCCCCACGGCACGCAGCTTGTCGAAGGAGTCCGCCAGCACCGAGCGCAGCACCTCGACGGGGCCGGCGGTGGGTTGGACGTGATAGATCCCCGGCAGCAGAAGTCCCTCGAGGCGTCGCCTGGGGTGGGGAACGTCCGAGACCGCTCCGGCGGCCCAGTCGGGGAGCCCGAGTTCGGCAGCCGGGGTCTCGGTGGCGGCCCGGGTCAGTTCCTCCTTGCTGATGCATCCCTGGGAGTTCCCCTCCCCGGCGCAGGTGGCCGCGGCCAACCGGGCGAGGATGCCCTTCTTGACCTTCCCGTCGGGAAGGTTGTGATCGGCGAGCTGCATGCCCCCGCGGATCTCCACCATGCCCGCTCTGGCCTTGTCGGAGACGATGCGTTCGACGGCCGCCTGACCGGACATCCGGGAACGCATCAGGTAGAAGCCCGGCTGAATGCCCTTGATCTCACTGTTTCCCTCGGCGGCCTGGACGAAGGCGGCGGCTGAGGCCACCACGTCCCGCTCCGAGAGGGTGCCCGCGATGGCACTGGTGGTTTCACCGGGCTGGACCTCGATGACGACCTGTCCGTTACCGGTCCCCTCGTAGTCCTCGTAGCTGCCGAGCCGCAGCAACTGCAGCACGCCGTACCCGGCACCGCCGACGACGATCAGCAGTACCAGTATTCCGGAGAACGCCGTGACGATGCGTCGACGTCGTCGACGGTGCAGCCGTTCACGCTCCTCGGCACGGCCGCCACGTGGTGCGTCTCCAGCGTCATCGGTGAACAGACCGAGATCATCGTTCACGCCGGGGTCCTCTCATTCGCTCCGGCCGCGTGCGTCGAGCCAGGACTGCAGGATCTCGACCGCGGCGGCTTGATCCACCACGTCCCGTTGACGCCTACCACGAATCCCGCGATCGGACAGCACCTTGGTGGCCGTCACGGTGGTGAGTCGTTCGTCACTGAGCCGCACCGGAACATCACCGGTCCTGGCATCGAGCGCATCGGAATAGGAACGTGCCATGTCGGCCGCGGGGCCGTGCCTGCCCGCCAGGGTGACCGGCAGGCCGACCACTATCTCGACGACCTCGTACTCGCGCACCAGCTCGGCCAGTTCGTCGAGATCGGACTTGCGGGACTTGTCCCGCTTGAGCGTGGTGAGCGGGCTGGCGAGGATGGGCGCCGGGTCACTGACCGCGACACCCACCCGTGCCTGCCCCACGTCCACACAAATACGCCTGCCCGGGCCCGGGTCCTTCCGGTCACGGCCGGTGCCGCCCCGGTTCGGCTCGATTTCGGAGCGTTCGGGGTTCACGCCCGTGCCACCACCTGCTCCAGCTCCTTGCGCAACGCTTCGATCGCGGTGTCGATCCCCGAGGGATCGGTTCCCCCGCCCTGGGCCATCTCGGCCTTTCCGCCGCCCCGGCCGCCGATGTGCGCGGCGAAGGAGGGCACCAATTCGCCCGCTGCCACACCCCGGTCCTGGGCGCCCGGACTGACCGCGACGACGAAACCGACCTTGCCGGTATCCGGGTCGGTCGAGAACAGTGCCACGACCGAGGGGCGGGAGCCCAGTTTACCGCGAACCTCGCCGGACAGGGCCCGCAACGAGTTGCCGTCCACGCCGTCGGCGACCCGGACCGCCACCAGGCTGACACCGTCGATGTCGACGGCACCGCCCGCGAGCTCGCCCGCCGACTGCAGCACCTTGGCCACCCGCAGCTGCTTGAGTTCCTTCTCGGCATCCCGGAGCCGGGTGACCATGCTGTCGATGCGCTCGGGCAGGTCCTCTGCCTTGACCTTGAACCTGTCGGCGAGTTCGTTGACGAGCATGTGCTCCTTGTTGATGTAGCGCATCGCGTCCATGCCCACCAGGGCCTCGACGCGGTGCACCCCGGAACCGACCGAGGAGTCGTTGACCAGCTTGACCACACCGAGCTGCCCGATGCTGCCCACGTGGGTACCGCCGCACAGCTCCCTGGAGTAGTCGCCCATGTCGATCACGCGGACCCGGTCGCCGTACTTCTCACCGAACAGTGCGACGGCACCGAGCTCCATGGCCCGGTCCATCGAGGTGTTGTAGGAGTTCACCTCGACATCCTGCTGCAGGTACTCGTTGACCTCCTCCTCGACACCACCGAGCACCTCGGAGGAGACGGCCGAGGGAGCGGTGAAGTCGAACCGCATCCGGCCCGGGGAGTTCAACGAACCGGCCTGCGCGGCACGCTTGCCGTAGGCGTTGCGCACGGCCGCGTGCACCAGGTGGGTGGCGGAGTGGGAACGGGCGATGGCGTGCCTGCGTTCCTCGTCGACACTGGCCTCCAGTCGGGTGTCGACCGCGACCTCACCGCCCAGCACCCTGGCGCGGTGCACGGACAGGCCGGGCACCGCCTGCTGCACGTCGGTGATCTCCAGCTCCACACCGGGACCGACCAGCCTGCCGGTGTCGGCGATCTGGCCACCTCCCTCGGCGTAGAACGGGGTCCGGTCGAGAACCAGTTCGACCCGGCTTCCCTCGCCCGCGACCGGCACCGGAGCACCGTCCCGCAACAGCCCGAGCACCCGGCTGGTGGACCGCAGATCGGTGTAGCCGATGAACTCGGTGGCACCGTGTTCGTCGAGCAGGGTGCGGTAGGTGGAGAGGTCGCCGTGCGCGGTCTTGCGCGAGCGCGCGTCCTCCTTGGCGCGCTGCCGCTGCTGCTCCATGAGCTCGCGGAAACCCTGCTCGTCGACCGAGAGCCCGCGCTCGGCGGCCATCTCCAGCGTCAGGTCGATCGGGAAGCCGTAGGTGTCGTGCAGCTGGAACGCCTTCGAGCCCGGCAGCTGCGCGCCACCCTTCTCCCGGGTCTGCTCCACCGCCGTGTCGAAGATCTTGGAACCGGCCGACAGGGTGCCGAGGAAGGCTTCCTCCTCGTTGCGGATCACCGAGTCGATGCGGTCGAAATCACTGGCGAGTTCCGGGTAGCCGGGCGACATGGCGTCCCGCACCACCTTGGTGAACTCTCCCAGCACGGGCTCGTGCACACCCAACAGCCGGGTGGAGCGCACGACGCGGCGCAGCAGCCGCCGCAGCACGTAACCCCGGGTCTCGTTGCTGGGGGTGACACCGTCGGAGACCAGCATCATGCCGGAGCGCATGTGGTCGGCGATCACCCTGAACCGCACGTCGTCGGTGTGCTCGTCGCCGTAGCGCTTGCCCGAGAACTCCTCGGCCTTGGCGATCACGGGACGCACCAGGTCGGTCTCGTAGACGTTCTCCACGCCCTGCAGCAGGCAGGCTACCCGCTCGACGCCCATACCGGTGTCGATGTTCTTGGTGGGAAGCTCGCCCAGGACCGGATAACCGTCCTTGGGGCTCCCCTCCCCCCTGATGTCCTGCATGAACACCAGGTTCCATATCTCGATGTAGCGGTCCTCGTCGACGACGGGGCCGCCTTCCCTGCCGTACTCGGGGCCACGGTCGTAGTAGATCTCCGAGCAGGGGCCACCGGGGCCGGGAACGCCCATGTCCCAGTAGTTGTCGTGCGCGTCCCTGCGCTGGATCCGTTCCGGGGGCAGCCCGCTGATCCGCTGCCAGAGCCGCTCGGCCTCCGGATCGTGCTCGTAGACGGTCACCCAGATGCGGTCGGGGTCGAAGCCGAACCCACCTGAGTCCCGCGAATTGGTCACCAGGCTCCAGGCGTGCTCGATGGCCCCCTCCTTGAAGTAGTCCCCGAAGGAGAAGTTGCCCGCCATCTGGAAGAAGGTGTTGTGCCTGGTGGTCTTGCCGACCTCGTCGATGTCGGCGGTCCGCACGCACTTCTGGATGCTCGTGGCACGCGGGTAGGGAGCGGGCGCGTCACCGAGGAAGTAGGGCTTGAACTGCACCATCCCGGCGTTGACGAACAACAGGTTGGGGTCGTCCAGGATCAGCGAGGCACTGGGAACGACGGTGTGCCCCCGGCCACGGAAATGCTCGGTGAAACGGTTGTTTATCTCGTGGGTCTGCACGATGAAGTCCTTCTACGCGGATGCGGGCTACCGGCACGGAGCAGGCGGGACACCGGTCGGCGTGAGCGGAGACACGCGACGAACGTCAGCGCCCCGCCCTACGAGCTCGCCGTCCCTGCGAACCGGTCTCCTCGAGCGTCCCCGCCATCCGTGTCACCTGCCGGTTCCCATTGTCCGGCAGCGTAATGGTCCGCTGCTCACGGCCTCCGGTGACGATACCGGTGCGCTCGGCGACGTCCTCGTGGAGCTCGCGTTCGCGTTCGGTCATGCCCGCACGCACGTCCGCTCCGAACGAGCCGACCGCTTCCGCCAGTTCTCGAACGGCGTCGCCCAGCTGATCGGCCACACCCGCAGGGGTGGCCTTTCGCGCGGTCCGATTGACCTTGCGGCTCAGCGCCACGCCCGCGGCGACACCGGCGCCGAGCCAGAACAGACGGCTCACTTACGACCCCCTTTGCGCCTGCGGGAATGCTTGCCCGCGGCCTGTTCGTCGCGCTTTCGGCGGGCGCGCAGGGCTTTGCTCACGCCGTAGGTGAAGGCGGCTGACTTCACCAGCGGACTTCCCAGTGTAGCGGTGAACAGCGAAGACAGTGCCGACACATTGCTGGAGACCGACTGGGCGTTGGCCGTGATGCCGTCGACACGTTCCAACTGCGTGTTCACGTGGTCCAACGTCGTGTTCGCACCGGTGAACAGCGGGTCGGAGTTCTCCTGCGCCTTGCGGATCGCGTTGGTCGCCTCGTCCAGGGTGCGGCCGAGCTTGACCAACGGGATCGCCAGCAGCACGACCAGCAGCACGAAAGCACCTGCTGCGATCAGCGCGGCGATCTCGGTGGGCGTCACGTGTCCTCCCGGTTTCCAGCCGATTCGTGCGGCCACCGTGACGATGCCCTCGAAACGGCGGCGATGATCGCGGCCAGGCTATCGCGTCGCGGTCACCGGCTCGTGTGCGGCTTTGACAGACGTGGACGCGGCGCGGCACGGGTGGTCGGTGTGAAAGCGCGCGAGGCGCACGATAGATTGCTCTTCCGGCCGGGTTGGGCTCCGCCGGACGAGCACGAGGGGACGCGTCGAATGCGCAAGCGGGCCGTATCGGCCGCACTGAGGGCATGGGTCACCAGCCGCACGCCGCTGCTGGTGACGCTGGTGTTCACGTTTCTGGTCAGCACACTGGCCGGAATCAGCGGTGGAATACAGACCGCGACGGCACGCGACGTTCTTCGCGCCGGCGGCACACAGCGCATCGTGATCTCCTCGCTGGACAGCAAGGGCACGTTCGGAATCCTCAACAGTAAACGGATGAAGTTGATCCGCTCCGTTCCCGGCGTCGAGTACGCGATCCCGGAGCGTCCTTCGGCGATCCGGACTCCGACGGGCAACGGTATGCCGCGACTCTCGCTTGCCACGCACTCCTGGGGAAGCTACGTTCCTCCTCCGATCACTGGAGGCTCGGTGGCCGAGGGTGTGCTCCCCGGCCAGGTGGTGCTTCCCGCCCGAAGCCAGGGAGTTGACTTCACCCGTTACCTCGGGCGCACGCTGAGCTTCGGCTACAGCGACAAGACCCCGGCACCCCCGGTCTCGGAGGCCGGAATCGAAGAGGCCGGGGAAGACTCGCACCAACCCCGTACGGCCTCGGCGATCATCGAGCTCGAGGTGATCGCCACCTACGACCCCCGGTGGCACGCGGATGGACCGCAGACGGCCTACCTCGCGCCGGTGACCGCCGCACGGCTGGCCGCGGCGAACGAGGGCAAGACCGTTTCCCAGTTGCGACGCAGCAGCGACGCCGAGCGGGTCGGCGTGGTGGTCGACGAGGCGCACGAACCGAGGGCGGTGGCTTCCCGGCTACGCGAGATGGGGCTCGGCGCCTTCCGGCTGCCGCTGCGGGAGCAGAAAATGATCGCCACAGTGGACACCTGGCGCTACATCGCGCTCGGTGGGCTGCTGGGCGGCGCGGCGCTGTTCGGAGTGTTCACCGCCAGGCGGAACGGCTCCCAGGAACGGTTCGAACACAAGGCGACGACAGCGGCGGCCGTCGCACTCGCCGGGGCCGTCACCGCGACCGCGTTGGGAATCCCGGGAGCGCTGGTGTTGCGCGCTCCGTTGGAGGAGTTCCTGGGGCTGCGGATCGACCACTGGATGCTGCTGCCGAGCCCGGTGTGGGTGCTGCTCGGGATGCTGCTTCCCGCGCTCGCCGCGGCCGCGGGGGTGGTGGGTGAACGAGCGAGCGGACGGTTCCGCCGCGGTTGACGCGGGGTGCGGAACCGTACCCGCCCGCAGGCCCCGCGCTTCCGGTTTCCCGCCGCGACGGTGCCGGAAGCGACCGGTCAACCGTTGACCGGTGAAACCGGGCCACTGCCGTCGAGCACACCGACCACGTTGCGGGCGGCCAACTCGGCCATCGCCGTACGCGTCTCGGCAGTGGCCGAACCGAGGTGCGGCACCATCACCACGTTGTCCAGTTCGAGCAGCTCGGGCTCCACCGCCGGCTCGTTCTCGAACACGTCCAGTCCGGCTCCGCCGATGGTGCCGTCCCGGAGAGCGCGTGCCAGGGCACGTTCGTCGACCACGGCACCACGACTGGTGTTGAGCAGTACCGCCGAGGACTTCATGCCGGACAGGGCCGCACCGTCGATCAGGTGCCTGGTCGATTCGGTCAGCGGGCAGTGCAGCGACACCACGTCCGAGTCGCGCAGCAGCCGCGACAGCGGCAGAAAACTCGCGTCCAGCTCGCGCTCGACCTCGGACTCCACGCGATTCCGAGCGGTGTAGACGACATCCATGCCGAAGGCACGTGCTCTGCGTGCCACGGCACGGCCGATCTGGCCCATCCCGACTATTCCCAGCTTCTTGCCCTGCAAACCGCTGCCCAGCATGAACGAGAAGTTCCACGCCCAGGGGGTACCCGAGCGGATCAACCGTTCCCCCTCCGCGAGTCTGCGGGTGACCATCAACAACAGCCCGAACGTCAGGTCCGCCGTGGCATCGGTGAGCACCCCGGGCGTGTTGGTCAGCAGTACCCCACGTCGGTCCAGTGCGGGCACATCGACGTTGTCGTAGCCCACCGCGACGTTGGCGACCACGCGCAACGACGGTCCCGCCGCGTCGAGGACCTCGCCGTCGATCCGGTCGTGCAGCATGGTGACCACCGCCTCGGCACCGTGCACGGCCTCGTGCAGCTCCGCCGGGGTCATCGCTCGACTCTGACTGCAGAGCCGCACATCACCCACCGACTCCAGCAGTCGCGACGCCGACTCGGGAATCGAGCGGGTGACCAGGATCCGAGAACTCACTCATCCGTCCCTTCCGAACCCGGCCGTGACGAGCGCCGGGTCGTCGACTCGTGACCTGTCCGGCCGAATCGGCACATTACCCGAGAACAGCTCCGAAGCCGACGTTCCGGGACGACCGTGAACCACGACGGGAGGGGCCGGTGGCTTCGCCCGGCACTACTGGTGATCCCCGCGAACGATGTTGCGCAGTTTCGGCAGCCGTTCCGCCAGTGTTCGTTCCTCACCGCGCCCGTTGGGCTCGTAGTAGTTCCTGCCGACCAGCGAATCGGGCGGGTACTGCTGTTCGAGCACCCCTTCCGGGCGATCGTGCGGATAGCGGTACCCGATGGCGTTCCCCTGTCGCTCGGCACCCGCGTAGTGCCCGTCCCGCAGATGCGCGGGCACGGTTCCGGCCCTGCCGGCACGGACATCGGTCAGCGCGGCATCGATGGCCGTGATCACGGCGTTGGACTTGGGGGCGGTGGCCAGATGCACCGTGGTCTGTGCCAGCGCCAACCTGCCCTCCGGCATTCCGATGAACTGCACCGCTTGGGCGGTCGCCACGGCGCTCTGCATCGCGGTGGGATCGGCCATGCCGACATCCTCGCTGGCGTGCACCACGAGTCTGCGTGCGATGAAACGTGGATCCTCGCCCGCCTCGATCATTCTGGCCAGGTAGTGCAGCGCGGCGTCCACGTCCGAACCACGGATGGATTTGATGAACGCGCTGGCGACATCGTAGTGCTGGTCACCGTCGCGGTCGTAGCGCACGGCCGCCTTGTCCACCGTCGCCTCGACGGTGGCGAGGTCGATGGTGGTGGAGCCGGTGGCGGCCGCCGCTTCGGAAGCGGCCTCCAGCGCCGTCAGCGCGCGGCGCGCGTCTCCCCCTGCCAGCGCCACCAGATGCTGCTCGGCCTCCTCCTCCAGGCGGAACTCGCCGTCCAGCCCGCGCTGTTCGGTCACGGCGCGCAGCACCAGCTGACGGACCTCCTGTTCACCGAGCGGTCGCAGCTGCAGCACCAGCGAACGCGAAAGCAACGGTGAGACCACGGAGAACGAGGGGTTCTCGGTGGTGGCGGCCACCAGCAGCACGGTCCGGTCCTCGACCGCGGACAGCAGCGCATCCTGTTGTGTCTTGGAGAAACGGTGCACCTCGTCGATGAACAGCACGGTGGCCTCACCCGAGTGCCCGAGCCTGCGCCGTGCCTCCTCGATCACCCCGCGCACCTCTTTGACACCCGCCGAGAGCGCGGACAGCGCCACGAAACGACGTCCGGTGGCCTGTGAGACCAGCCCGGCCAGTGTGGTCTTGCCGGTACCGGGTGGCCCGTGCAGCAGCACCGAGGCGGGGGCCGCCCCCTCCACGAGACGGCGCAGCGGCGCTCCGGAACCGAGGAGATGATCCTGCCCGATGACTTCGTCGAGCGTCCGGGGACGCATCCGCACCGCCAACGGCGCGTTCTCGGCGAGTCGCTGTTCGGCGCGGTCCTCGGCATCAGCACCGAACAGGCCGCCGTCCAGCAGACCGCTGTGGAACGAACCGTTGTCGAACAGACCATCAGTCACGCTCCCGACGCTACCCGCGCCGTGCGGCACCGGTCGTGCGGGACGGCGCGGGACATCGCCACCTTCCAGCGGATCTCGCTGTGACTGATCCCGCTGGTAGCTGGTCCTCGCCGTGACAGCACGGGCGAGGACCAGTGCGCATCGAGCTGTCAGCGCGCGCCCGGCATGGCCAGCTCCACGGCACAGGAGTTCTTGCGCCGCTGCTCCGCCCAGTGCTCGATGGTCTGATGACAGGCTCGGTCCAGATGCCGCAGCGGCGTCATGTCGACATGAGCGCTACTGGTGTGCGGCAGTTGCTCCAGCCTGTCCTGCAGCTGCGGCAACCGCAGGAACGTGGCGTTGCCGTGCAACCGCACCCGGGCGTGGTTCTCGTCGTGTTCGATCTCCACGGAAAGTCCGGAAACCTCCCAAGCAGTCTTGATCACCGCGGCCGCGATGCCGGTGAGCACACCGATCAGCAGGTCGGTGGCCAGGATCGTCCCAGCGGTCAGCAGCAGGATGAACGCCTCCGAACGCTGTTCCCGGATCAAGGTGGCGACCTGGCGTACCCCGAGCAGTTTCCATCCCGCGTGCACCAACAGCGCTCCGAGGGTGGCCAGCGGAATGAAGGAGAGCAGCTGGGGAAGCAGCACCACGAACAGCAGGAGCCAGCACCCGTGCAGCACACGGGAGAGTTTGGTTCGGGCTCCCGCGTGCACGTTGGCGGTACTGCGCACGATCACCGCGGTCATCGGCAGCGCGCCGAGCACTCCGCAGACCGCGTTCCCGGTGCCCTGCGCCACCAGCTCAGCGTTGTAGCGGGTCTTGGGACCGTCGTGCATCCGATCCACCGCCGCCGCGCTGAACAGGCTCTCCGCGGAAGCGATCAGTGCGAAGGTCAGAATCGATCCGAGCACCGCGAAGCTGGTAACCGCGCCGAGGTCACCGGGGGTGGTGACATTGATGGTTTCCAGCAGCGAACCGACCCGGATCGTCTCCAGCGGAAGCCCGAACGCGTAGGTGAGCGCCGACGCGACGGTGACTCCCACCAACGGTGCGGGAACGGTCCGGAGGCGTTGGGGCAATCGACCCCACAGCACCATGGTGAGCAGCGTCACCACCGCGATGGCGACCCCGGCCCGTCCCGCGGGGGTGGTGAACACGGCCCGGAACAGTTCGGGCAGCCCGGCGAACTTCGCACCGGTGTGCGAGGGCTGGTCCAGCCCTCCGATGGGATAGATCTGGCCGAGGATCAGTACGAGCCCGATCCCGGCCAGCAGTCCCTGCACCACTGAGGGCGAGATCGCGCGGAACCAGGTACCGATTCCGGTCATCCCCATCGCGATCTGCAGCAGGCCCGCTCCGAGCACGACCACACCCAACATGGCGAGACCGTGATCGGCGATCGTGGAGGCGACCAGCACGGTCAGACCTGCCGCGGGTCCGCTGACCTGCATGGTGCTGCCCGGCATGCAGCCGACGACGATGCCGCCGACGATGCCGGTGACGATGCCCAGTTCGGCGGGCACGCCGGAGGCGACGGCGATGCCCACGCACAGTGGTAACGCCACCAGGAAGACCACGAGCGAAGCACCCAGGTCGAAGCCGAACACCGACCTGTTCCGGCGGATGTGTTCGCCGAGAGAGCCCGACCGGGTGGGCCGGGGCGATTCGAGTTGTGTCGTCACGATTCACTCCGTGAGGGTCGACAGGCCCGTGTCCGCGATCGGACACACGTGGGCCCGCAGGGGCGTCGGTCGAAATGTGTCGCTGGTACGAGTGGGAATCCGTTCCGGAAGCCCCGGTCGGGTATTCGGACTACTCGATCGGCTCGCCGTCCGTACCGCTGCTGGTTTCCCCGAACCACGCTCCCCCGGAGTGGAGAACGCTCGAAAGAACCGTGTCTCGGACGGCTTCTCGGAATGGATTTCCAACGGACTCGCGTCGATGCGAGATGAATTCGGCGAGGATGCCCGCGAGCGTTGTGCCCTGTGGACTGGAAGGTTCTACAGCTCGGCCCGGTAGTCGAACCGAACGTGGACCCGACTCCAACCGCCGCTGCCGCGAAGACGAGGCGAGGGACCTCGCGAGCAGCGCAGGTCCCCGTCGAACCGAATCGGCCGACGAATCACCTGCGGTATACCTGAAGTCTCGCCTGGGAATGGGCTGATCTGCACTTCACAGTCGAGTCGACCGCATTGCGAATGTTTCTCGCGTCTTCCGCGGTGTCGAAGCGCTGTCTGGCGGGGAGAGCCGTGCGGTTCCGTCTGCTGCACGTCCGCTCGGTGCGCCGCCCGATCCTTCTGCCCAATTCGGCCATGCTGGGGCGCTTGCGGAGTTTCTCGCTCTCGCAAGGAGCACTCTGCTCGGTTTTGTACTCCCCCGAGGCGACCCTGCCGACGTGCGCCACGGCGCCGGCGGCGTGCAGCGGGGAAAGCACGATGAGGACCACAGCGAACAGCAGGAACAACGCCGCACGCAGCGCCGAATTCATCCCGGCTTTCACTGTCACCCCCGACACTGCTACCTCCGACTACCGACCGGACGTATCGACCCGCCATCCGACGCGGACATTTCCGATACTACCCGAGAAATGTGTACTCGGAGTAAACCAAAAGTAACCCGAAAAGGTGGAAAAACACGGCAGGAGACAACGATCGCACCAAACACGAAAATTTGCTCAGGTCAGCGCGATGACAGAAAAATCAATACCACCTTCGGGTGTAAGTTATCACACAGCGCACAAGCGAGTGCTTCTCAGAGAATAGGAATACCCGAAAAGAGGATATCCCCGGCGGGCTTCCCGCTCGGTATGGAAGCGAGGCACCGGGGAACGATTCTCCAGGGACGATTCCCCGCTGGAAACGGACGAGGTGGCGAGCACGAGGCCATCGGTACGGCCGGCTCCCGTTCGGAACCGGTCCCGGACAAGGGGCCTCCCATCCGTGACGGACGAAAACGCGGCCGCTCGCCGCGTGAGTGGTCACGCTCAGCGAAAGGCCGGGTACGGCCGCAGCTCCAGCGCTCCGGAACCGAATCGTTCCACCAGCGCCTGGACCATTCGTTCCGCGTAGGAGGCGATATCCGGCATATCGTTGGCCTCGGCGTCCTTGCCCAAGCGCTGCCAGCGATCAGCGAGAGCGGTGCTTCGACGCGGCGAGGGCATGTGGGCGTCGATGGGACCGTCCAACTGCCCGTCCCGCGGTAGGAACCACCAGGTCGACACCCAGACCCAGAGCAGCTGCGCGTCCAGCAGACGGGGCATCAGCACGGCGTCGTCGTCCAGGTCCGACCACACCTCGACGATCTCCGAACGCCAGGTGGCGAGCATGTTGTCCACCAACCCCGCGGGCATGGCGTAGGAACACCACGAGGATGGGAACGGGAATTGCAGGTAGGCGGCATCCAGCGCGATGTCACGGACACACGCCCACTCGAAGTCCAGAAACCGCACTCCGTTGCCCGTCACCAGACTGTTGTCCGGGCAGATGTCGGAGGGGCTGAAGGAACGGTACTTGGTCGAGCCCAACAGCCCGGCGGCGGAATCGAGCCGTGCTCGCACCTGCTCGGGCAACGAGAGATCCAGAGTACTGGCCAGCAGTTCGGGAAGCTCCCGCAACGAGCGCCGGATGTCATCGGCGACCGGATCGGTCCACGACTCGAGCCCGAGCCTGCGCATCAGGGCGTCGAAGTCGGCCTCCCTGCCCGCCATCGAGGTGTGCAGTCTGCCCAGCGCACGTGCCCAGGCCAACAACGAGCGCTCGGCGGCGCGCGGATCGTCGGCGAACAACACATCGGCCAGGTTCGCGCCACGGCCGAGGTCCTCCAGAACCAACAGTCGCTTCTCGGTGTCCTGGGCGATCAGTTCCGGACCGACGCGCAGTTCCGGTGGAAGCGCGGTGGCCAGCTGACAGCTCGCCGCCTCGTGGGCGAACGGATCCGAATGGCCCTTGCCGGGAACCGTTCCGTAATGCTTGATCACGAGTGTGCGCGGCAACTCGAACGGTGTCTCGGCGACACGAACCCGCATCACGACAGACCGGCCACTACCGCCCAGATCCTCCGGGTCGGCAAGCCGGACGGGTGCCCCCATTCTCCGGGTGAGCACGGTCTCGGCAGTACCGAGCGTATCGGTAACCTCCGCACTCGCGGGCACACGAACCTCCGGCGGACCGGTGGTGATTTCCACGCTCATCGTCTCCAGACCCTACCGCCACCACCCGCTGCTCCACGGGCCTGACCGGTTAAGTTACACCCGACTCGGGTAACGGCCTTGCGTACCGACGGTACCCACAAGAACACCACCCTCAACGGTTACGCGGCCGCCGAGCGCTCGGCAACCCTTGCCACCGAGGTGAACTACCCGTTCCGACGACGAATCAATCACCACGGTGGTTGCACGATGTTCTCCACTCGTTACTGCCCGGCGCGCTACCTGCCGTCCGCTCGTGGGCAGCAGGACGGAGACCGACCACAGGCGGATCCGTAAGACGAATACACCCCGAAAGACGAAAGCACTCCGAACGGTGAACGGGCGGTAGTCCGCCACCGAGCGTAGACGGGCACCACGGGAGACGTAACGATTTTTCACGCGATCGGAGCGTCGGCTGACGCTGTGAAACCGCCCGGGCCGGGGAGTTCTTCCCCGACGTCACGGTGCAGGGGAGAACATCTTCCGTGGCCGGAAAGCCGAATGAGACCGTGCTCACCCCGAGCTCGACTGATCGTGTTCCAAGCGGGGTGACACGAAACGACTCACCGCTACGACCATGCACTCAGGGTAGCAACAGGCGGCCACACAGATCAACACTCCACGACCGCGTGGGCGGGCTCACCGGAGTCAGGAGCTTCGCGAGCCCGCTGCCTGGTCGGCTTCCCCGGCGCCACGACGGGCGGGTTTGGCGTCCACCCCGGCCTCCTTGCGCTGTTCCGCGGTGATCGGCGCGGGTGCCCCGGTGAGCGGGTCGAACCCGCCGCCGCTCTTCGGGAAGGCGATGACGTCACGCAGCGATTCCGCGCCGCTCAGCAGCATGCAGATGCGGTCCCAACCGAAGGCCACACCACCGTGCGGCGGCGGACCGTACCGGAATGCCTCCAGCAGGAAGCCGAACTTCTCGTCGGCCTCCTCCTTGGAGATCCCGAGCACGTCGAACACCCGCTGTTGCATCTCCCAGCGATGGATACGGACGGAACCACCGCCGATCTCGTTACCGTTGCACACGAGATCGTAGGCGCTGGCCAGAGCCTTCTCCGGGTTCTGCTCGAAGCTGTCGGACCACTCCGGTACCGGCGCGGTGAAGGGGTGGTGCACAGCGGTGTAGCGACCAGCACCGACGGCGACGTCGTCGCTGTCGGCGACGGACTCGAACATGGGGGCGTCGACGATCCACACGAACGACCAGGCGTCGTGATCGACGAGTCCGCAGTTCTCGGCGATCTCCAGCCGGACCGCGCCGAGCAGCGCACGCGAGGGAGCGGGCTGCCCGGCCGCGAAGAACACGCAGTCGCCGGGAGAAGCGCCGACTGCCTTGGCCAGCCCGTCACGCTCCTGCTCGGAGAGGTTCTTTGCCACCGGACCGGACAGCGTGCCGTCGGCACCGATCAGCACGTAGGCCAGCCCCTTCGCGCCGCGCTGCTTGGCCCACTCCTGCCAGGCATCCAGCTGCCTGCGGGGCTGGTCGGCACCACCCGGCATGACCACGGCGCCGACGTAGGGAGCCTGGAACACCCGGAAGGGGGTGTCGCGGAAGTAGTCGGTCAGCTCGGTCAACTCGACACCGAACCGCAGGTCCGGTTTGTCCGTCCCATAGCGCGCCATCGCCTCGGCGTAGGGCAACCGGGGGATCGGAGCGGGAATCTCGTGGTCGGCCAGTTCGCGCCACAGCGCACGGATCACCCGCTCGCTGATGTCGATGACGTCTTCGGCGTCGACGAAGCTCATCTCGATGTCGAGCTGGGTGAACTCCGGCTGGCGATCGGCGCGGAAGTCCTCGTCGCGGTAGCAGCGGGCGATCTGGAAGTAACGCTCCAGACCACCGACCATCAACAGCTGCTTGAACAGCTGCGGCGACTGCGGCAACGCGTACCAGCTGCCGGGCTGCAGCCGCGCCGGGATGAGGAAGTCACGGGCGCCCTCCGGAGTGGAGCGCGTCATCGTGGGGGTCTCCACCTCGACGAACTCGCGACCGTGCAGCACCTCACGCGCGATGCGGTTGGCCTCGCTGCGCATCCTGATCACCTTAGCGGGCCCGGAACGGCGCAGATCCAGGTAGCGGTGCCGCAGCCGAACGTCCTCGCCCACGTCGAGATGCTCGTCCACCGGGAAGGGCAGCGGAGCCGATTCGGAGAGGACTTCGAGGTCGGTGGCGGTCACCTCGATGGCGCCCGTCGCGATCTCCGGGTTCTCGTTGCCCTCCGGCCGGGGCGAGATCTCCCCGGTGACGCGGACGCAGAACTCGGCGCGCAACCGGTGGGCGCGCTCTGCCATCTCTCCCTCGCGGAAGACCACCTGAGCAACTCCCGAGGCATCACGCAGATCGATGAAGATCACTCCACCGTGATCACGGCGACGCGCCACCCATCCGGCGAGGGTGACGGACTGCCCGGCTTGGTCGGCACGGAGCGAGCCGGCCTCGTGCGTGCGCATCACGGCTGCTGATCTCCTTAGGGTGTGAAACGGGTGGTCGTCCGGAGCAGGACCACTCCAGGTTAGCCAACGGCGGCCGTCGACCGTGCACCAGGTTTCGGGCCGCCACCGACGGCACGGTCCGGCGAGGCGCACCCGAACACCACAACGAGCGAGACGGGACGAGGAATTCGGCGGTCATCTCCCGCACGGCGCGAACCGCGTTCCCGGCGACACCGCGGAAAACGTCACCGCCGCGACCGAATCGGTAACGTTCATCCCCGGAGGACGTCGAATTCCCGCAATCTCGTTGCACGGACGTGATCAGTGCAATTAGCGTTCCGCGGGAGGTCAGCAAGCACGAGGAGTGGTAATGGTCGTCCCCCGTACCCGAACACCCTCCACAGCGTCCCCGTTAACCGGACACGAGCACCGACAACTGTCCCCCGAATTGTCCAAGCTGCTGCGGACCGGCCCGTTCGACGTCGCGCTGCGAGCCGCGATCCGTTCGAGCAGACTCAGCCTGGAGCGCATTCAGCATCGACTGCGTGCCAGAGGCACGCCGGTGAGCATCACCGCGCTGAGTTACTGGCAATCCGGACGTCGCAGGCCGGAACGACCGGACTCGCTGGTGGCACTGCGCGAGCTGGAGGACGTGCTCGGTGTACCGGACGGCGCGCTGTCGACGCTGTTGGGACCACCGAAGCCGAGGGGCCGCAACCGGGAGGAACCCTCGGCGCCGACGCTGGCCACGCTCTGGTCCGACAACGCCTCGGCCGCCGGTCTGCTCAGCAGACTGGACACCAGCGCGGACGGTCACCTGACACGGCTGAGCCAGCACGACGTGCTCGAGATCGACTCAGCCGGCAAGCAACGGAGTCTGCGGGTACGACAGCTGGTCCAGGCGGAGCGCAACGGGGTGGATCGTTGGGTGACCGTCTTCGACAACGCGGGCAGCGGCGTGGCGCCGCCCAACATCAACGCCTCGCACGGCTGCACCCTCGGTCAAACGCTCTCGGACCACCGCAACGGGGTGGTCGCGGCGGAACTGCTGTTCGACCACTGCCTCGAGAAGGGCGAGACCGCGCTGCTGGAGTACGAGATCACCCACGGCCCGAACGGCCTGGTGGGGACCGAACAGGACCACACTTATTCGCGCAGGTTCCGGCTCCCCGTGCGGGAGTACTTGGTGGAGCTGTGGTTCGACCCGGACAATCCACCCGCACACTGCGAGAGTTTCACCGCCCGGCCGGACGGTTCGGAGCTGGGGACCGCCAAGCCGATGTCGATCGATCCGCGCGGACGTACCCATGCCGTGGCACTGGACTTCGGTCTCGGCGCGTTCTGCGTGAGATGGCAACCCGTTCAGCCGACGCCGAGACCCAACGGGGTTCCCGGTCTCGCGAGCCGACCCCCCGCGGCGCTGGCACAACGACTCAGATGAGGCGCGTAACACGCTCACGCGGCGGAGCTCCGAGTTCGTGTCGGCGATACGCTGGGCTTCCCGGCCAGAACCGCCGGGAGGCCCAGCCGAGCGGCTCGCTCCGGAAAGAAGTCGAAGAAGTCCAGCTACCGGGTTCGATTATCGAGTTCCGCGTTCGGAACGGCGACCGGACTCGTCCGCACCGTCCTCCAGCACGAACTGGACGGCACGATTGAGTTCGGCCGAGGGTTCGAGCCCGAACTCGTTGACCATCTCCGAACGGATCCTCCGAAACAGCGCGGCCGCCTCGGCACGACGTCCGGTCCTGCCGAGCGCGATGATCAACTGTTCGAACAGTCGCTCCCGGTAGGGATACTGCGCCGTCAGCGCCTTCAGACGACCGATCACCCAGTCGTAGTGACCACGTTCCAGGTTGAGTTCGACGAACTCCTCCAGAGCCAGTACATAGTGCTCCTCGGCCTGCACGGCGGCGGCGTAGAGACGTTCGCCGCGTTGTCTGACCTCGGCCAAGGCAGGGCCCCGCCAGAGCTCGATCGCCTGCTGCAGCATGTCCGTGGCTGCCGACGGGTCGGCCTCGGCGATCTGGCGTGCGGTGAGTCGTAACGTCTCGAACACCTCCAGGTCGAGTTCGCCCTGTTCGAGGCGCAGTGCGTAGCCGAGATCGCTGGTGGACAACCGGCAGGCTCCGTTTCCCGCACCGAAGCAACGGTCCATATCGCGGCGCAGCCGCGCGATGTGTGCTTGCAGCGCGTTCGTCTCTCCCCTCGGCGGACCGTCGGGCCAGAGCTGTTCGACGAGTTGCTCACGAGGAACCACCTGCCCGGAGCTGAGCAGCAACACCGCCAGTACGGTTCTTCGCTGCAGTCCGGGAACCTCCGTCGGCCGATTATCATCGTCGTACATCCGTACCCGCCCGAGGACTCGGAATCGGATCATCGGCTCACTCCGATCGAAGGTAATCAACGGGCCACGACCACACCGTTGGCCGCGGATTTTGCCGAAGTGACGACACCACGGCACCTGAACTCCGAGGTGAGCTTGGCGACTGTGCCCAGGACAGCGGTGGGTATTGGGGTGCCTCTTCACCGCGGGAATCCGTTTTGGACTGTCCACGCAGATAGCGCGGTAATGCAGATATTTTACTCTAACCGGACATCGAGCGAAATGAATACTACGAACGGAACGACCAAAGGACCATCCCCCAAATGCGTGAGGCAAAACCCTGCGGAATATTCCGTCACGCCTGGAATATTCCACCAAGTGGATGGTATTATGTCGGGAAAATCCAAGCTGGAACCGGGATGACGCCGCGCCGACGACCGACGCTGTCGAGGATCCGTTTCCGTACCGGCAAAACAGCTACTGTGACGCCGGTATTCGCGGGTTGGAAACTCAAAGCAACGAAAGCTGCTCGTTCGCGGTTTCGGAAGCGGTGCGTTTCGGGGTGTCGCGCGCCCCGTTGGAGGATTCGCGGTGCATCCCGTGCGCGCGGCAGGCCCGCTCCACCAGCTCCACCACTTCTCGCCGGTAGGACTCGGGGGCGTAGGAGCTGTCGCGGTACAGCCGCGCGTAGAGCGGGACCAACGACGGGTGCTCGCGTTGCAACCAGGCGCGGTACCACTCGCGGGCACCGGGGCGCAGATGGAGCGGCAACGGAGTGATGCTCTTCGCACCGGCCTCGACCAGCGCCCCCACCGTACGGTCGATGTGCTCCCAGGAGTCGCTGAGCCCCGGAAGGATCGGGGCCAGCAACACCGAACAACCGATCCCGGCCTCGGCGAACCGCCGGACCACTTCCAACCGTCGGGCGGGGGCGGGAGTACCCGGCTCGACCGTTCGCCAGAGCCCTTCGTCCAGCGAGCCGATGGATACCGCGATCGAAACGTCGGTCACCGCGGCCGCCGACTCGATGAGATCGAGGTCGCGCAGAATCAGCGTCGATTTCGTGAGGATCGAGAACGGGTTGGCACGCTCGGTCAGCGCGGTGAGGATGTCCCGCATCAATGCGTAACGCCCTTCGGCACGCTGATAGGGATCGGTGTTGGTTCCCATCGCCACCGGGTGACCGCGCCACTTCGGATTCGCCAGCTCACGGCGCAGCAGCTGCCCCGCGTTGACCTTGACCACGATCTTGCTGTCGAAGTCGTGCCCGCTGTCCAGGTCGAGATAGGTGTGAGTGTTGCGCGCGAAGCAGTAACGACACGCGTGACCACACCCCCGGTAGGGGTTCAGAGTCCACTCGAACGGGACACCGGACTCACCCGGCACCTGGTTGAGGATCGACTTCGCCCGGATCTCGATGGCGTAGGCGTCCTCCGTACCCGCCTCGATCGGCACCGGCTCGGGCAGCCGCAGGCCCGCACCGATCCGGTGGTCACCGCTCCTCGGGGCTTCCGGTGACACCCCCAGGTCCAGCTCGGCCGTCTCGCCTGCGATGTCGGCGGCGGCACCCGCTTCCCCCGAAGGACTGTTCGGCGGAGTGATCCGCTGTTTCTCCCAACGCACAGCCTCATTCGAACACTTATTCGAACAGCTGTCCAGTCGGCGGGCCCCGCCCGGCGCACCGGAACGAGCCCCGACACCGTCGGAACCGGGAGCACGCCCCCTCGGGACGACATATGTGATCAGCTCGGCGACCGCTGAGCACCCGACGATCACAGTTCGACGGAACGGAAGCCCCCCTCGACAACAAGATCATCCTCCAGCATGCGTTGAACGGCCCTGCTGAGCCTGGGTGAAGGATCCACCCCGAACTGCTCCACCATCTCTGATCGCATTCTGCGGAACAGGGAAGCGGCCTCGACCTTGCGCCCGGTTCGACCAAGAGCGACGATCAGCTGTTCGAAGAATTTCTCACGGTAGGGATACCGCTCGGTCAGCGCTTTCAACCAGCCGATCAGCTGTTCATGTTTTCCCTGCCCGAGGTCGAGTTCCACCAACTCCTCAAGCGTCAGAGCATAGTGCTCCTCCTCCTGCAGCGCGGCGGCGTAAAGACAGGAGGTACGGTCGCGAACGTCGTACAGAGCCGGACCACGCCACAGGGCCAGAGCCCGTCGCAGCATGTCGGCCGCTTCGGCCGGATCGCTTTCGGAGATCTCCCGCGCCCCGGAACGCAGCGTATTGAAAACTTCCAGATCGAGCTCACCCGGATCGACGTGAACCGAATATCCGGAACGACTTCCGGGAAGTCGAAGCGCGGCCTCCTCGGCACCGAAACAACGCTCCAGGTCACGACGCAACCGCGTCATGTGCGCCTGCAAGGCGTTGCCACCGCACGAAGGCACACCCGAAGGCCACAACTCACTTATGAGTTGCTCACAGCTTACCGTTTTTCCGGCGTTGAGAAGCAGCAGAGCGAAGAGCGCCCGACGCTGCAACCCAGAGATATCCACGGAATTTCCTTCTTGATCACACATCTCGACAGAGCCGAGAATCCTGAATTTTATCAATTATTTCACCGACCCCGAAACAACGCACCGGAAAACCGCACAACGGAAACCACGCAAACATCCCGGCGATCCACACACCAAAGGGTTGATCATACCCACCCTCAGCGCGAAAACATTCCAACAGCAACACCGAAACTCGAGAATTAGTATCTTGACATCGATACTACACGCCCCCGAGCGGCGGCCTTATACTCCGAACGGGTGAACCTCTCCGATCAAATAAAAATTTTGATATATCCATCGAGAAAAACATGAAAGCCGCCAGAAGACAACCTCGCGTTATTCTGACCGACACGAGGAGAAACATCCACTGCTCGCGGACGAAACCCCGAAAACGATGAAGACGCGGCTCCTCGGAGAAACGAGCATTCTCGTTGACTCCCGTGACGTCTCCTTCGCTCGACTTCCGGTGTTCCTCCTCCGCGATGACACGGCGAGCTGACCGGCGGCTGACACACCACTTACGACGACCGGCCCCGAAGCGGCGGAAGTCGGGGAGGCGGACGGTCGTACCATGATGCGGTGCCGTCACCCGAAGATTCCGCCAGCGGCATCACGAACGCTCCCCCCACCGGACACGGACACGGCCACGGTCACGGTCACGGCCATCCAGCTCCGACCGCCTCCCGGCGCACCCGGCGGCTACTCGCCGCGGTGCTGACGCCTTTCGCACTGGCGGCCGTAATCGGTGCGGTACTGCTGTACCCCTTCGGACAGCACTCCACTCCGGAGGCGAAACCGGGCTTCACCCGCAACCCGGTGGACGGTGCCGTGGTAGCGGCACGCACCGCCTCCTGCACCACGGGCGGGACGTCCGGACAGGGCACCGGAGGCACTGGAAGCTGCGTGCTGCTTCGCGTCGAACTGCACAGTGGCCCCGCGTCGGGACGCACGATCGAACAACGAGTCCCAGACGAGCCGACCACCCCGGAATTCGGCGTGGGAGACGAGATCGTACTCTCCTACTCGGGCGACTCGCCACGCGAGTCCACCTCGTACCGGATAGTGGACTACCAGCGGAGTGGCTGGCTGCTGGTGCTGGTCGGCCTGTTCGCCGCGTCGGTGATCGCGCTGGGACGTCGCAAGGGAGCCGCCTCCCTGCTGGCGCTGACGTTGACGTTGACCATGCTGCTCGGGTTCATGCTTCCCACCATCCTCTCCGGGGCCGACCCCCTGCTGGTCGCCGTGGTGGCCGCCGGACTGATCATGTTCTGCGTGCTCTACGCGACGCACGGCGTCTCGGCACGAACATCGACCGCCGTGCTGGGCACTCTGGCGAGTCTGAGCCTGATCGGTCTGCTCAGCGCGGGGTTCGCCGCACTGACCCGACTGACCGGACTGGACGAGTCCACCTCGTCCCTGATAAGCGCCCTGGGTCACGACATCGACGCGCGAGGACTACTGCTGGCCGGAGTCGTGATCGGGGCGCTGGGAGTGCTCGACGACGTCACCGTCACGCAGACCAGCGCGGTGTGGGAACTGCACCACGCCAATCCCCGGATGCGCTGGAGGGAACTGTACTCGGCCGCGCTGCGGATCGGTCGGGACCACGTGGCGTCCTCGGTCAACACGCTCGTGCTGGCCTACGCGGGAACGGCACTCCCGCTGCTGTTGACCTACAAGCTGTCCGGCCAGTCGTTCGGGGACATCGCCACCACACAGGATGTGGCCCAGGAAATCGTGCGAACCCTGGTGGGCAGCTTGGGCCTGATCGCCGCCGTCCCACTGACCACCGCCATCGCCGCGACGGTGGTACTGAGCGAGAACGGCAGTCGACGGGGGGACGACTCCGCGGCCCACTCCGAGGAGCAGCGAGCGGCCACCTCCGGGGTGCTCGACGTGGTACACCGAGCCGCCGCGGCGGGATCCACTCGTGCGGTGCTCGGCGCGGCGAGATCACGTCGCGGATCCCGCTCGCGCCACTGAGAACCCGCCGCCGCTTCCCCGCCAGTTCGGGACGAGCAGCACGTTCCGCCCCTTAGTCCAGCATGGCGACGAACTTCGCCACGTCGGTGTTGGCCACTCGCCGGGCAACCCCGCCTCCGGGGACCGCGGAGGCCAACTTGTAGAGCGGCCGGTCCGCCGCGGCGTCGCCACGTGCCTCGGCCTTGAGCTGTGCCACGATCAGTTCCGAGAGCACCAGCGCACGAGTGTCTCCGGTACCGGCCAACGTGTCGGCCAGCCGCCGCAGCGCGTAGACACCGAGTTCCTTACCACCGGTACCCGCGTACATCGCCAGCGCCACGTTCAACGTGCGATGTCGGGGCGGCCCGGTGACGACCAGACTGATCGTGCGGGTGCCACGGATATCGGTGATCAGCACGTCCAGCGCGGTGGCCGTCGACAGATCGACCCGGCGCGTGCCGAAGGCGCGTGCCGCCACTTCGGTGCCACGCAGCCAGTAAGTCTTGCGCGCCTCGCTGTAGGCCATCAGCAGCAGCGGCAGCGCCAGCACGACCAATGGGACGAAGAAACCGGCCGTCCCCGCGAACAGCCCCGCGATGCCACCGATGGCCGCGCCGATCACGACAGCGGCGACGGCGACACTGATCGCCCGCCTGCGGACGACGCGACGATCGAGCAGATCCAGCGTCACGCTTTCCTGGGACTGTTCCTCGCTCATCCGGACAGCACCGTCCGCGCCTTCTCGACCACCGAGGACAGCGGTATGCTCTCCTGCTGCCCACCGGAGAGGTCCTTCAGCTGCGCCGAGTCCTCGGTCAGATCCCGTTCTCCCAGGACCAGCGCGTAGCGGGCACCGGAACGATCGGCCGCCTTCATCGCCCCCTTCAGCCCCTTGCCGCCGTAGGCGATCTCCACTCTGATCCCCGCGTGCCGCAGCTGACCCGCCAGCGCCACCAGCCGACGCTTGGCCTGTTCGCCGAGCGGTACGCAGTAGATGTCGCAACGGGACTGGTCACCGGGCCGCACTCCCTCCACCTCGCAGGCGAGCATGGTGCGGTCCAGACCGAGTCCGAATCCCACGCCGGAGAGCTCCGCGCCGCCGAGATCGGCCATCAACCCGTCGTACCGACCGCCGCCGCCGATGCCGGACTGCGCACCGAGCCCGTCGTGCACGAATTCGAAGGTGGTTTTGGTGTAGTAGTCCAACCCCCTGACCAGCCTGGGATTCTCGGTGAAGGGGACATCGAGGTCACGCAGGTGCTCCTTGACCCGCTCGTAGTGCTCGGCGGCCTGGTCGGAGAGGTTGTCGGCCATCAGCGGGGCATCGGCGACCATCTCGCGGACTTCCGGGCGTTTGTCGTCGAGCACCCGCAGCGGGTTGAGCTCCACCCGACGACGCGTCTCCTCGTCCAGCGGCAGCCCGCGCAGGAACTCCTGCAGCTTGGCCCGGTACTCCGGTCGGCACGTGTTGTCGCCCAGCGAGGTGAGCTCGATGCGGTGCCCGGTCAGTCCCAACCTGCGGTAGCCCTCATCGGCCACGGCGATCACCTCGGCGTCCAGCGCCGGATCGTCCACGCCGATGGCCTCCACGCCCACCTGCTGCAGTTGTCGGTAGCGGCCGGCCTGCGGCCGCTCATACCGGAAGAACGCCCCGCTGTAGTACAGCTTGAGCGGCAGCTGGCCCCGGTCGAGACCGTGTTCGATGACCGACCTGATCACACCCGCGGTGCCCTCGGGGCGCAGCGTGATCGAACGTCCCCCCTGGTCGGGGAAGGTGTACATTTCCTTGCTGACCACGTCGGTGGACTCGCCCACACCGCGTGCGAACAGCGCGGTGTCCTCGAACACCGGCAGCTCGATGTAGCCGTACCCGGCGCGGCGAGCGGCTTCGCCGAGGGTGTCGCGCACCGCGAGGAATCGTGCCGATTCCGGGGGGTAGTACTCGGGAATGCCCTTGGGGGCGGCAAACGTGCTCATCGCTGGCTTCTTCTGGTCTCGTCGGTCCTGGTGCTGGTTGTCGAGGACGGTCAGTCGGCCGCTTCGTCGGATGCGGCGATCCCCCGCAGGAAGGGGTTGCTCTCGCGCTCACGGCCGATGGTCGTGGTGGAGCCGTGTCCCGGGAGCACGGCCGTGTCGTCGGGACGCGACAGGATCTCGTTCCGGAGCGTGCGCAGCATCCGCTCGTGGTCACCGCCGGGCAGGTCGGTGCGACCGATGGCTCCGGTGAACAGCGTGTCGCCGGTCAGCAGCAGTCGACCGCCTTCCGCGGTGCCGGTCCCGAACAGCACCGAACCGCCCGTGTGGCCGGGAGCGGGCCGCACGTCGAACTCCATGCCCGCCAGGTTCAGCACGGTGTCGCCGGAGAGTTCGCGCACGTCCTCCGGCACGTTCACCGAGACACCCTCGAACAGCTGGCTTCCCTCCGGGCCGAGCGCGGCACCGGGGTCGGCGAGCATGTAGCGGTCCTCGGGATGCAACCAGGCGGGTATCCCGTAGGACTCGCACAGTTCCCCGGCGGAGAACACGTGGTCGAAATGGCCGTGCGTCAACAGCACGCCCACGGGGGTGAGCCCGTGTTCGTCCAGCTGCTTGCGCACCGGCTCGACGGCATCCTGGCCCGGGTCCACCACTACGCAGTCGCCGCCCTCGTGCGGTGCGAGCACGTAGCAGTTCGCCTGGAGCTGTCCGACGGGGAAACCAACAACAAGCACGGAGTGCTACCTCTTCAGCGTTCGGGGACGTGCGACCGGGGGCCCGCGGCGTGTAAGAACCTGCCCACCACTGGCCGACAGGCCACCCCGATCACTCCAGTGCTACCAGCCTAGTCGTGCGGTCTCACAGTTTTCGCACACCGGGCCGTTCTACACTCCCCGAAAACGTGATCCCGTGTTGTTTCCTCGGGACGAAGCCGACCGACCCCGACCGCGGAGTGGGAACAGGTGTCCAGCAACGAACAACGTCGCCAGGCGGCCAAGAGCAAGCTCGAGCGTCAGCTCGCCCGCAGGGAGGAGCAAGCCCGCAAACGCAGGACCGTGGCAGTGACCACCACGATCGTCGTGGTGATCGCGGCCGTGGTGGGGGTTTACTTCCTCACCCGTACGGGCGGCGGGGGTGACGGCGCCGCGAGTGCTCCACCGAGCTCCACGGCGACCTCCGAACCGTCGAACTCGGAGCAGATATCCATACCGACCGAACTCGCCCCCGCTCCGAGCCGCCCTGAACCGCTACCGAACCAGGTTTCCTGCACCTACCGTTCGGAGGGGGAGCCCGCCAAGCCGGTGGATCCCCCCGAGGACGGCGAGGTCTCCTCGCAGGGAACCGTGCAGGCCACGATCGAGGCGAATGTGGGCACCATCCCGATCACATTGGACCGCTCGCTGGCCCCCTGCACGGTGAACAGCTTCGTCCACCTGGCCGAGTCCGAGTTCTACAACGACACCCCCTGTCACCGCATCTCCACCTCGGGACTGCAGATGCTGCAGTGCGGTGACCCGACAGGCGAGGGCACCGGCGGCCCCGGATACCAGTTCGACGACGAGACCTACTCCGACATCCAGTACGGACGCGGATACCTGGCGATGGCCAACTCGGGGGCCGACACCAACGGCAGCCAGTTCTTCATCGTGTACGGCGAGGCACCGCTGCAGTCCAACTACACGGTGTTCGGCACCGTGTCGAAGGAGGGTCTGAAAGTGGTGGACAAGGTCGCTCGGGCGGGCCACGACGGTTCCTTCTCGAGCGCGGGGGGCGGTCATCCGAACAAGAAGGTGAATTTCGAGAAGGTGACCGTGCGGTCCTGACCCGGGAAGTACCGATCCGGGGACTCCGGCCCCGGACCCCGGGGCCGGAGTACCGGGGAACGCCCGCGTGGTCGGGGCCAGGCGGGCGTGGCGCGGCCCCGTCGGCGTCAATTTCTCGCGAAATCGCCGCGCCGCTTCGACGCAGGGCCGAGCTCCCACCACTGCCGCAGCCTGCACCGCCGCGGGTTCTCTCGTGGTGCTCTCGCGAGGACGCCGGAGACGTTGTGTAGTAACTACCCGATGTCTCCGGACCCGCGGCGAGAGCCCGCGAGAGGTTCCGCCACCCGCACCGTCGAGCAGCCGTACCGAACGACGGTCAGGCAGCGGAGGTCATGCGGTACACGTCGTACACTCCCTCGATGTTGCGCACGGCCTTGAGGACGTGCCCCAGGTGCTTGGGATCGCCCATCTCGAAGGAGAACCGGCTCACCGCGACCCGGTCCTTGGAGGTGGTCACCGAGGCGGACAGGATGTTGACCTTCTCGTCGGCCAACACCTTCGTCACGTCCGAGAGCAACCGGTGCCGATCCAGCGCCTCGACCTGGATGGCCACCAGGAACACCGAGGAGTTCGACGGGGCCCAGTAGACCTCCACCAACCGTTCGGGCTTGGAGCGCAGGTCGTCCGCGTTGTTGCAGTCGGTGCGGTGCACGCTGACGCCACCACCGCGCGTGACGAAGCCGAGGATCTCGTCGCCGGGCACCGGGGTGCAGCAACGCGCGAGCTTCGCCCAGACCTCACCCGCGTTGGCGCCCTCCACCCGTACACCGGAATCGCCGGAACTGCGGCGCTGCTGCTGCACCGTGGAGGGGGTGGAGCGTTCCGCGATCTCGTCCTCGGCCTGTTCCACCCCGCCGAACGAGGCGACCAGCCGCTGCACCACGTGGTGCGCCGAGACCTGTCGCTCCCCGACCGCCGCGTACAACGCGGTCACATCGGTGTAGTGCAGCTCCTTGGCCACGGATCCGATGGAATCGGCCGAGACCAGCCGCTGCACCGGCAGCCCCAGCCTGCGCAGCTCCTTGGCGATGGCCTGCTTGCCGGACTCGATCGCCTCCTCGCGCCGCTCCTTGGCGAACCACTGCTTGATCTTGGTCTTGGCGCGCGGCGAGGCGACGAAGGAAAGCCAGTCCCTGCTCGGACCGGATCCCTCGGCCTTGGAGGTGAAGATCTCGACGACCTCGCCGTTCTCCAGCTTGCGTTCGAGCGCGACGAGTCTGCCGTTGACCCTGGATCCGATGCAGCGGTGCCCCACCTCGGTGTGCACCGCGTAGGCGAAGTCGACCGGCGTCGATCCCGCCGGAAGTGTGATCACGTCACCCTTGGGGGTGAATACGAAGATCTCTCGGGTGTTGAGGTCGTAACGCAGCGACTCCAGGAACTCCCCTGGGTCCGCGGCCTCCCGCTGCCAGTCGAGCAGCTGGCGCATCCAGGCCATCTCGTCGATCTCGACACCGGCGCCGCCTCGGCCACGCGCCTTGGTCTCCTTGTAGCGCCAGTGGGCCGCGATGCCGTACTCGGCGGTACGATGCATCTCCTCGGTACGGATCTGCACTTCCAGCGGCTTGCCCTCGGGGCCGATCACCGTGGTGTGCAGCGACTGGTACACCCCGAACTTGGGCTGGGCGATGTAGTCCTTGAACCGGCCGGGCATCGGCTGCCACAGCGCGTGCACCACACCCATCGCGGCATAGCAGTCCCGCACCTGGTCGACGAGGATGCGCACTCCGACCAGATCGTGGATGTCGTCGAAGTCACGGCCCCGAACGATCATCTTCTGGTGGATCGAGTAGTAGTGCTTGGGTCGCCCCTCGACCTTCGCGGAGAGCCGAGCCGCGTCCAGGTTCGACGACAACTCGTCGACCACGGTGCGCAGGTAGGTGTCCCTGGAGGGCGCGCGGTTGGCCACCAGTCGCACGATCTCGTCGTACTTCTTGGGCTGCAGGATCGCGAAGGCCAGGTCCTCCAGCTCCCACTTGATGGTGGCCATGCCCAGCCGATGTGCCAGCGGCGCCAGGACCTCCAGGGTCTCGCGCGCCTTGCGCACCTGCTTCTCCGGCGGCAGGAACCGCATGGTGCGCATGTTGTGCAACCGGTCGGCGAGCTTGATCACCACGACGCGGGGATCACGGGCCATCGCGATGACCATCTTGCGGATGGTCTCGGCCTCGGCGGCGTTTCCCAGCTTGACCTTGTCGAGCTTGGTGACGCCGTCGACGAGGTGGGAGACCTCCTCACCGAAGTCGGACCGCAGCTGGTCCAGCGGGTAGTCGGTGTCCTCGACGGTGTCGTGCAGCAACGCGGCCACCAGCGTGGTGGTGTCCATGCCCAGCTCGGCGAGGATGGTGGCGACCGCGAGCGGGTGCGTGATGTAGGGATCGCCGGACTTGCGCTGCTGGTCGCTGTGTTGTTCCTCGGCGATGTCGTAGGCGTACTGCAGCAACGCCAGATCAGCCTGCGGGTGCATCTCGCGGTGCACCGAGGCCAACGGCTCGAGGACCTGTTTGACCTGGGTAGGACGCTGCGCGGTGATTCGCCGGGCCAACCGCGCGCGAACCCGCCGAGTGGCCGAGGCGGGCCGCTGCGCGGCAGAGTCCGCCCCGCTCGCGGGAGACTCGACTTCTTGGCTCACAGCACGCTCCCGGGTGTTCGAGGATCCGCTCGGCCCGGGTCGGTTCTCCGCACGCGAGAACGCCCGTGGTGCTCGGTGCGGCGACCCGGACATCGAGCATAACGCTACGAACCCCGTGAGCCTTCCCGGGAGGGGCGACGCCGCGCCGAGCGGTCCCGACGCGGCTGTGAGCCGAAACCCCGGGTGATCGGCCGCGCCGATCACCCGGCGGCGTGATCACCGGGCGGCACGATCACCAGTACACCGATCACCAGTACACCGATCATCGTGGACACGGATCACATCAGGAGCCGGCCCGCGATGATCGGCGCTCGGTCACCGCCGCTTGCGTCCGGCGGAACGACGTCCCGCTTTCCCCGAAGGCTGCGCCCCGCCGGAACCGGCGGCACCCGCACCGGCCAGCTTCGCACCACCCGTCCCGTTGGTCTTGTCGCGGGCGGAGCGCGTCTTCCCGGTCGTGCTCACCTCGGACTCGGAGTCGGACCGGTCATCGGTGGTGGCCCCGTTGACCGTGGCGGTCGCGTCACCGCCCCGGTTGCTCCTGCGCTGGGCGACCTTGTCGGCGTGTACGCGGTACTTGGACTCGCGCATCTTCAGGTCGACCAACAGCGGGGTGGCCAGCAGCAGTGAGGAGAGCACACCCGCCAGCATGCCGACGCCCTGCACCAGCGCGAGATCCCGCAGCACACCTACGCCCAGCAGGCCGGCACCGACGACCAGCAGACCGAGCACCGGCAGCAACGCGATCACCGAAGTGTTGATCGAACGCATCAGGGACTGGTTGACGGCCAGGTTGGCCGCCTCGGGATAGGTACGCCTGGTGGTGCTCAGCAGCCCGGTGGTGTTCTCCTTGACCTTGTCGAAGACCACGACCGTGTCGTACAGCGAGAAACCGAGGATGGTGAGCAGACCGATCACCGTGCTGGGACTGACCTGGAACCCGATCATCGAGTAGATGCCCGCGGTGACGAGCACGTCGTGCAGCAACGCCACCAGGGCGCCGACCGCCATCCACCGCTCGAAGTAGAACGCCAGGAACACGGTCACCAGCACGAGGAACACGGCCAGGGCGATCAACGCCTGCTGGGTGATCTCGCTGCCCCAAGTGCCGCTGACGGCGCTGTCGCTGATCGCGTCCGCGCTGGGCTGACCGTTGGTTCCCAGCGGTTGCAGATCCTGGAACAGGGCCGACTTGACCTGGACCAGATCGGCCTGCGACAGCTTCTCGGTATTGATCTGCAGCGTCTGGCTGTCACCGCTGCCCACCAGCTGCACCGATGACGGCTCGGAACCGAGCGCCTGCTGGAAGGACTCCTCCGCCTCCTCGGTGCTGATCTGGCCGGAGGCGCCCTGCGCGGGCATCGAGATGTTGGTCCCGCCCTCGAACTCGATGCTGAGGTTGAAGCCCTTGACGCCGACGAAAAGAGCGGAGACCAGCATCAGCAGCCCGAGGACGACGTACCAGTACTTGCGCTTGCCGACGATGTCGAAAGCACCGGTACCGGTGTAGAGCCGTTGCAGCACCCCACGCTTGGCCTCGGTGCCGCTCGCGTCGGTCGCGGCGGGATCGCTCCCGTTGCTGCCGGTCGTGTCCACGACTCACGCCTCCTTCGGAGTGCCGTTGGAAGCACTCTGCTGCCGGTTGACGCCCTTCCGCTGTGCCCTGGCGCGTTCGCCCATCCGCTGGACCGCGCCGAGACCGGTCAGCCCCGGACGGGAGAGGAACTTGCTGCGCGAGGCCAGCGCCACCAGTGGGTGGGTGACCAGGAAGACGACGATCAGGTCCAGCACCGTCGACATCCCGAGAGTGAAGGCGAAGCCCTTCACCTGGCCGACCGCGAGCAGGTACAGCACACCCGCCGCGAGGAAGCTGACCGCGTCGGCCGAGAGAATCGTCCGTCGGGCGCGGGCCCAGGAACGCGGCACCGCGGACCGGAACGTTCTGCCCTCGCGTATCTCGTCCTTGAGTCGTTCGAAGAAGACGATGAACGAGTCGGCGGTGATACCGATCGCGATGATGAAACCGGCCATGCCCGGCAGGTCGAGCGTGAACCCGATCCAGCGGCCGAACAGCACCAGCACGCCGTAGACGACCGCACCGGACAGCACCAGCGAAAGGATCGTCAGCAGTCCCAGCAGCCGGTAGTAGAGCAGGCAGTAGACCGCCACGAGGATCAGTCCGATGCCACCTGCCAGCAACGCGGCCTGCAACGAGGCGATCCCCAGCGTCGGCGAGACGGTCTCGGCGGTGGACTGGTCGAACGCGAGTGGCAGCGCGCCGTACTTGAGCGTGTTGGCGAGGTTGCTGGCCGTCTCCTGGTTGAAGTTGCCGGAGATCGAGGTGGTTCCGCCGACGATCGCGTCGTTGATGGACGGGGCGGAGACCACCCGGTTGTCGAGCACGAAGGCCACCTGCTCACCCACGTTCTGCGAGGTGAAGTCGGCCCAGGTGTTCTTGCCCTGGTTCTTGAACTCCAGGTTTACGGTCCACTCCGCCTTGCGCTGCCCCGGTGGAGAGGAGTTGGCGTCGCTGATCTGGGTACCGGGAATCAGTACCGGATCGAGGATGTACTTGCGCTGACCGTCGTCACCACAGGTCACCAACGGGCGTTCGGGGTCGGCGTTGCCGCGCAGCGGATCTGGGGAACCGCAGTCCAGCGTCAGCAGTGCCTGCCGCTGCATGGTCGGGTTCTCGCTCTGGCGCAGCTGCTTGGCCTGCTCGATCCGTTCGGCCCTGGTCAGCTGGTCCCCGTTCTGCTGGTTACCGTCCTGCTGGCCGTCGGACTGCTGCTCACCATCGCCGGGCTGGGAGTCCTCGTCCGGTTGGTCCTGCGCCGGAGCCTGCTGCGCGCCCACCGCCTGTGGCGTGGTGTCGGAGGACTGGTCCCCGGATCCGCTCGACCCGCCGTTCTGGCCGGATTGATCATCCTGGCCGGAGTCCCCGCTCTGCCCCGACTGATCGCCCTGGCCGGACTGGTTGCCCTGCCCAGGCTGGTTGCCCTGCCCAGGCTGGTTGCCCTGCAACGCGCTGACCGGAACGACCTGGTTGACCTTGCGCAGATTCAGTTCCGCGGTCTGCCCGAGCCGTTTGGCTTGCTCACCGTCCTTACCGGGCACCGTGATCACCAGGTTGGTGCCGTCGACGGTGACCTCGGAGCCGCTGACACCGAGCCCGTTCACGCGCTGCTCGATGATCTCGCGAGCCTGCTGCAACGACTCGTCGGTGGGGGGTTTACCGTTGGGGGTCCGCGCCGTGAGCGTCACCCGGGTACCGCCCTGCAGGTCGATGCCCAGCTCCGGAACTGGTTTGCGGTCACCGGTGAAGAACACAAGGCTGTATATGCCCAGCAGAATCGCCACGAAGGCCAGCAGATAACGCGCCGGCCGGATCTGCCCGCGTGGAGGTGCCACGTTAGGTCCGTCTCCTCGTCCGGGGTCGGTGCCGAAGGTCCGGCAGTCGTCCAAAGCCGCCGTCGCGCCCGGCCCTCACGGTGCCGACACCGCACGTGGCTGACGCGACAACGGCGTCCAGTTTGACAGGTCACATCCCGACGGCGTCGCGCAGGTACTGAATCGTGATCCACTCGCCGGACACGGCACGGGTGATCGGCACCGCACGTCCCGGTGGTGCTCCCACGCACGGCGGGGCTTCCCCGGAATGAGCGAATGATCGACACTACCGTGCAGCGGGCGGCACGCTCGGCGGCGACGCGGGGGTCGCCGCCGAAAGCACGCGCCGGACCTCACCGCACGACCTCGAACGGACCGTCGAACGCGACTCTCGTTGAGTTTTCGCTGTCCGCCCCTGGCGGTGCCCACCGCGCGGAACCCGTCGTCCGCCGTCACCCGAGGTGACCACGACGTGGCGATCAGTTCGCCACGTGTGCGGCTTCCTCGCGGGAGCGCGACGCGGCAGACCTACGACCACGCGGGCCGAGCGAGTGCTCAGCCCGACGCCTTCCGCGCCGAGAGACACTCCCCCGGTTGCCGCCCGGGCGGGAAATCCCGATCAGCCCGTCTTCTGGGTCTCCGCGTTCTGGGTCTCCGTCTTCTGGGTATCCGCGTTCTCGGTGACGTCGGAGTCCTCGTCCGAGGAAGTCCGCTCCGAGGAGTCGACAACGTCCTCGTCGACCTCGTCGTTGTCGTCCTCGTCGAGCTCGTCCTCGTCGACCTCGGTGTCGACCCGCTCACGGATCGCCTGACGCAGCCAGGTCGTGACCACACCGTCGGCGATCTCGAGTTCGATCGAGTCGTCCTCGGTCTCGACCACGGTGCCGAACAATCCGGAGGTGGTCATCACTCGGTCACCGACCGTCAGCGAGTTCTGCAGCTTCTGCTGCTCATTCATCGCCTTGCGCTGCTTGCGCATCTGGAAGAACAGCAGCGCCGCGAAGGCGACGAACAGAATCGGGATCAAATACTCTGTCGACAATCTTGCTCCATCCACGGACGTCACCCGGACAGCGCGGCGACCGCGACAACGGAGCCGTGCCCCACCGGCGCCCGGACTATTCGGATGTACCGCCCCCCAGTGTGCCAGGTTCACCAGCACATAACCGCCCCTGCCCTTCCGGTGGGCACACCGCCCCGGACGGATCGACCAGTGATGCAGCGCACAACGTCGCATCCGGTTCGACAGCCCGCCGGCAGGATTCCCGGACCGAACCGCTCAGCGCCGCACTCCCGAAATTCCCGGGATCACTCGTCGAACAACCCGGGTTCGACCGGTTCCGGCTCGGCCACGGGCGCCGCGCCGAAAGCGTTCGCCGGTGCCACCATGCCGAGATGCTGCCAGGCCGCGGCGGTGGCGACCCGCCCACGCGGTGTCCGGGCCAACATGCCGGCACGGACCAGGTACGGCTCGCACACCTCCTCGATGGTGCTCTGCTCCTCGCCCACGGCCACCGACAGCGTCGAGGCACCCACCGGTCCGCCCCCGAACGAGCGGGCCAGTGAGCCGAGCACCGCCCGGTCGAGGCGGTCGAGTCCGAGCTCGTCCACGTCGTAGACCTCCAGCGCGGCGCGGGCCACCTCGACGGTGACCACTCCGTCGGAGCGCACCTCGGCGTAGTCGCGGACCCGCCGCAGCAGCCGGTTGGCGATACGCGGCGTCCCCCGACACCTCCGGGCTATCTCGGTGGCACCGTCCGGGCGCAGGTCCACACCGAGAATCCCGGCCGAACGGTTGATGACCTCCTCCAACTCGGCGGGTTCGTAGAACTCCATGTGCGCGGTGAACCCGAACCGGTCCCGCAACGGGCCGGTCAACGAACCCGAACGAGTGGTCGCCCCCACCAGGGTGAACGGGGCGATGTCCAGCGGGATGCTGGTGGCACCCGGCCCCTTGCCGACGACGACGTCGACCCGGTAGTCCTCCATCGCCAGGTAGAGCATCTCCTCTGCCGGGCGCGCCATGCGGTGTATCTCGTCGATGAACAGCACGTCCCCGGCGGTGAGGTTGGACAGCATCGCGGCCAGGTCCCCCGGACGTTCCAGTGCCGGGCCCGAGGTAACCCTGATGGCCGAGCCCAGTTCGGTCGCCAGGATCATGGCCAGGCTGGTCTTGCCGAGCCCCGGTGGCCCCGCGAACAGGATGTGGTCGGGCTGCTCCCCCCGCCCGAGGGCACCTTGCAGCACCAGGCGCAGCTGCTCGCGGACGCGCTGCTGGCCCACGAAGTCGTCGAGCTTGCGCGGGCGCAGGCTCGCGTCGATCTCCTGTTCACCGTTGGCGCGGTGCGGCGAGAGGGTTTCCTCGGAGGCATCCGTCGCGTCCGGGATCTCGGTTTCCGGCTCCACCGGCCCGTCCTCGTGCATCGTTTCCTCAGAACTTCGCTCGTGCCACTTTCGATTGTCGCGCCGCGGTGCTCTCGGGCCGCACTACTTGGGACCGAGACCGGCCAGCGCCTTGCGCAGCACGGTGGAGGTGTCGGTCTCGCCGCCGTTCTCGGCCAGCACCGCGTTGACGCTCTGCTCCGCCTGTTTCGCGGAGAACCCGAGTCCGACCAGGGCCTCGCTGACCTCGGAGCGGATACCGGCGGTGTCCACGACGGCACCCCCGGGAGCGGCACCCGCCTCCGTGGTCGCCCACGCGGGATCGACGCCGGGCTGGACGGACAGCGCCGCCACCTTGTCCCGCAGCTCCAGGGTGAGCCGTTCGGCGTTCTTCTTGCCGATGCCGGGAACACGGGTCAGCGCCCCGATGTCGCCCTGGCTCAGTGCGTCGCGCAGCTGGGCGGGGTCGAGCACCGCCAGCGCGGCCAGCGCCAGCCTCGGTCCCACACCCGACGCGGTCTGCAGCAGCGTGAACAGGTCACGGGCCTGCGCGTCGGCGAACCCGTAGAGCGTCAGCGAGTCCTCCCGCACTATCAGCGAGGTGGCCAGGTTCGCCTCGGAGCCGCGCCGCAGCCCACCCAACGTCGCCGGTGTCGCGTACACGGCCATTCCCACGCCGCCGACCTCGATCACCGCGTGATCCAGTCCGACCGAAAGCACATCACCCCGCACCGAAGCGATCATCGGTGGTTCCCCCTTGTACCGGACGAGTCTCGTGCTGCCTGCCGCAGCCGCTGTTGATGATTGCGCGCGAGTTCGGCCGCGCGCTGCTCCGCCTCGGCGAGCCTGCCGACCATGGGAGCCCGCCAGAGATGACACAGTGCCAGTGCCAGCGCGTCGGCCGCGTCGGCGGGTTTCGGTGGACTCGACATGCCCAGCACCTTGCTCACCATCGCGGTGACCTGTCGCTTGTCGGCCTTGCCGGAACCGCTGATGGCGGCCTTGACCGAACTCGGGGTGTGGAAGGCCACCTGGATGTCCCGCCGAGCGGCGGCCAGCGCCACGATGCCGGACACCTGCGCGGTTCCCATGACCGAGCGCACGTTCTGCTGACTGAAGACCCGTTCGATCGCCACGACTTCCGGTTCGTGCCGGTCGATCCACTCCTCCACCCCGTCGGCGATGGCCACGAGGCGCCGGGGAAGCTCATCGTCCACGGGGCTGCGCACCACACCGACCCCGAGACAGCTCACCCCGCGCCGCTGCCCGCCCTCGACGACACCGACTCCGCAGCGTGTCAGTCCCGGATCGACTCCCAGTATGCGCACACCCTCATCCTCTCGCGCGAGCCCGCTTTGAACACGCGTTCGAATGATAACGGCAGGCCGGACGGGCCCGACCACGGCGACACGCACGCCGCGTCGACCGGGCAAGGCCGGACCGACCGGACGAGACCGGACCGACCGGACGGGGCAGCGCCGTGGGGAGTCAGCTCTTGTGGGGACTCAGCAGTGCAGGCTCGCCCGCAGCGTGAACAGCAGGGGCGTGAACAGCAGGGGGATGCGCGGGGGCACCCCGCGGCAGGCGGCCCCAGTGGGCGTCCCGACTATCGCCGGGCCGGGGCATCCGGGAGTGCTGTCGTGCTCGTGCAGCGCCTCGATGCGCATGCCCGCGGCGCCGGTCACGGCACGGATTCGGCAGCGGGATTCTCAGGCTCCGTCTTGGCCGGGTTTCCAGCTCTCCGGGGCACCGCTTCGGGTCAGCACCGGCTGGTAATCGGCGAAGCCCTCGGGAGCCCGCTCCGACCAGGGAAACAGCCCGGTGTCCGGGGTGGGTAACAGCAGTTGCAGCGCGGGGAAGTCGTCGTCGCCGTAAACCAGCATCGCGCTTCCCAGGTACTCCGGGTAGTACATCCCGGCCACGCGCTCGAAGGTGACGGGTTGTTCGGCCAGGAAGCCCTCGTAGAGCCTGCCGGTGATGAACCGCTCGCCACGGCCGACGCGCTCGACGTAGGTGTCCACCACGCTCCGACCCACCTGCTCGGGCAGCCCGATCACCACGAGCTCCGGTTTGCCGAACCTCCGCCACGCGCCCACCGAGAAGGAGTACGGCGCGTGGTCCTCCTCCTCGGGAACGTGCAGCACGGCAGCCCCGTACCGCTCCGAGGTTTCGACCAACCAGCGCCGCAGTCCCTCCGTCGAGTTCGCAGTTCCGGTCATCACGTGTCACCTCTTCGTCGACGGGGTCGTTCCCGGCGCGACCGCGCGTACCCGGCGAGCGCCGCGTCGGGGGCGAAGCCTAGTTCACCGGTGGGTGCCGGGGACACGCCGTCGTCGGTCGCGAAACGGGAAGTTCGGCGGAAGACACGAGTGATCTTGACTTCGAGTTCACTCGAACTCGCATGCTCGGTGGTGCCGCACGAAAGCGCGACACCGGCAGGAACGACGCACCGGGCACGAACGACACCGCGCCCGCACGAATCGGGCACGCCCGAACCGGGGACGAACGGACGACTGGGAGAACATCATGGACACCTCGATCTCGCGGGATCACTTCGAGCAGGCATACCGGGAGGGCAACCCGCCGTGGGTGATCGGCGGCCCTCAGCCCGCGATCGTCGAACTGGAGCAGCGGGGGTGGATCGGGGGTCCGGTGCTGGATCCCGGTTGCGGCGAGGGCGAGCACACCATCCTGCTGACCGAGCTCGGTTACGACGTGCTCGGCGTGGACGGTTCCCGCACCGCCGTGGCGCGGGCACGGGACAACGCGGCCGAGCGCGGGGTGGCCGCGCGTTTCGAAGTGGCCGACGCGTTCGATCTCGGCAGCGAACCGCGGTTCGACACCGTCGTGGACAGCGCCCTGCTGCACGTGTTCGGCGAAGCGGAGCGGCGCCGCTACACCAGGAGCCTGCACGCGGTGTGCGGGCCGGGGGCCGTGGTGCACGTGCTCGCGCTGTCGGACGCCGAGGACGCCGGTGGGCCGCGCCTGAGCGCCGAGCAGGTGCGGAACTCGTTCGATGACGGTTGGACCGTCGAGTCCCTGGAGCCGCACGTCTACCGCGGGGTAGCCGGCGAGGAGTACGCCGCACGGTTCGACGTCTCGCCCGAGGAGCAGGTCGACACGGCGGCCTGGCTGGCACGAGTCCGCAGGCTCTGAGCGTCCGCGGCAGGGGCGGCTCCCGGCGGACAGCGGGCAACTGGCCGCCCCGGGACCGCCTCGAGGGAGGTGAGGAATCTCGAACACGCGCGTTCCGAGAACGTGCCGAGTCCCGCGGAAACCGCTCGGTGGAACGGGTGCGACGGCCGTTCGCCGCGTGTGACGGCTCAACCGGACCGGGCTCTGGCGAGGACAGCCGAGGCCGCCGCATCAGGAGCCTGTGTCGGAATCCAGTGGTTGACACCCCTGAGCACGACCTTCTCGTACGGACCGGTCACCCACCGGGCGGTCGCGTCGACACCGGCTCGGGCGACGGCGCTGTCCCCGTCGCTCCAGACCATCGTGGTCGGGACCGAGATCCTGCCGACGGGTTTGCTGAGGGGCATGGCGCGATACCAACCGAGCGCTCCGGGCAGCGCACCGTAGTCGACGATCTCGGATCGAAATCTCCGGAGGTCCGTCCCGGTCATGCCGCTGGAACTCAACAGCCGGTCGAGCATGCCGAGCCAGTTCTCGGGCAGCCAGGGCAGGTTGAAGTAGGCCATGTACCAGGATTTGGGTCCCTGTGGCCCGAGTAGAGCTCGGATATAGGCCGTGGGGTGCGGCACGGAGAACGCGGTCAGGGTGCGCACCAGGTCCGGCCGTCGCGCGGCGACGGTCCAACCGACCGCGGAACCCCAGTCGTGGCCGACGAGGTGGACGGGCCTGCCGATCGTGCCCAGGAGCGCGATCACGTCGTCGGCGAGCGCCGAGGTTCGGTAGGGGTATCGGCCGCTCGGTCGTGCACCGGGTGAGTAACCGCGCTGATCGGGGGCGATCGTGCGCAGCCCGGCTTCGTGCAGCAGCGGTGCCACGAAGCGCCAGCAGGTCGCCCGCTCGGGAAAACCGTGCAGCAGGACCACGGGATCTCCCTCGCGCGGTCCGCTGTCGGTCACGTCAAAGGTGAGCCCTTCGTTCGTGAACGTGGTCAGGGTCGCTGTCACGGCTGCCTCCCGAGGCCCTGTTCGGGCCGCGCTCCGGAATTCATCAGCGCCGGAGAGTAGCAGCATTCCTCGAAAAGATCTCGGCTGAACCGGTTGAGACGAACACGAACCGATCGCGGTCGGTAGGGAACTTCCGGACCCCGCTGTCCGGAAGTTCCACCCGGATCACCCCGAGACCTGGGCCATGACCTCGTCGCTGACGTCGAAGTTCGAGTAGACGTTCTGCACGTCGTCGCAGTCCTCCAGCACGTCGATGAGCTTGAAGACCTTGCGTGCGCCCTCGCTGTCCAGCGGAACATTGACCGACGGCAGGAAGCTGGGCTCAGCGGAGTCGTACTCGATGCCCTCGGCCTGCAGGGCCTTGCGGACCGGCACGAGGTCGCTCGGCTCGCAGAGGATCTCGTAGTTCTCGCCGAGGTCCTCGATCTCCTCGGCGCCCGCCTCCAGCACGGCGCCGAGGACGTCCTCCTCGCTGAGACCGTTCTTGGGCAGGATCACCACGCCACGCCGGTTGAACAGGTAGGCCACCGACCCGGCGTCGGCCATCGAACCGCCGTGCTTGTTCATGGCGGTGCGCACCTCGCCCGCGGCGCGGTTGCGATTGTCGGTCAGGCACTCGATCAGCACGGCCACCCCGTTGGGGGCGTAGCCCTCGTACATGACCGTCTCCCAATCGGCGCCGCCCGCTTCCTCACCGGCGCCGCGCTTGCGGGCGCGCTCGATGTTGTCCTGCGGTACCGAGGACTTGCGAGCCTTCTGCATGGCGTCGAACAGCGTGGGGTTGGCCTCCGGGTCGCCCCCACCCGTCCGCGCGGCGACCTCGATGTTCTTGGTCAGCTTCGCGAAGAGCTTGCCGCGCTTGGCGTCGAGGGCGGCCTTCTTGTGCTTGGTCGTGGCCCACTTGGAGTGGCCGCTCATTTCTCCTCCGTGGTATCAGGTCGTACCGGGCCGGTATGCCCGCTGTTCTCGTTGATCATCCGCACGAACAGCCGGTGCACGCGGTCGTCACCGTTGACCAGCTCGGGATGGAAAGCCGTGGCGAGCACCGGTCCCTGCCGAACCGCGACGATGGTACCCGCACCCGTCTCCGCCGGTCGTCCGTCCGGCGTCCCGGTGGGAGACGGCACGTCGGCCAGCACGGTCACATCGGCACCCGCTTTCTCCACGAGGGGGGCCCGAATGAACACGGCGCGCAACGCCGGGCCTTCGATCCCGGCGAAGTCGAGATCCGCCTCGAAGGAATCCACCTGCCGCCCGAAGGCGTTGCGGCGGACGACCACGTCCAGCGCCCCCAACGATCGGACGCCGGGACTGCCCCGAACCTCGGAGCGGTCGTCGAGCACACTGTCCGCGAGCAGCACCATGCCCGCGCAGGAACCGTAGGCGGGCATACCTTCCCGTAGCCGCGCACGCAGCGGCTCGAAGAGTTCGAAGGTGTCCAACAACCGCGTCATGGTGGTCGATTCCCCGCCCGGCAGTACGAGGGCGTCGACCCGGACGAGCTCCTCGGGACGACGCACCGGGCACGCGGTTACCCCGATGCGCCGCAGCGCGGCGAGATGCTCGGCGACGCCGCCCTGCAGGGCGAGCACGCCGACGACCGGTTGAGCTGGGTTCACACCACGATTGTCCGGCAGTGGCGCGAACGGGCAACGTCCGGGTCAGCTCCGTCCCGCGCCGTGGCAGCACTGCCCGCGAGCCGTCGCCGCGCTCACAGGGCGCGCAGCCCGGCCGTGACACCGGCCGCGACGAGCACCACGACCACGAAGGGTGCCCGGCGCCATGCCAGCACACCACCCACGAGCACCCCGATCACGCGGGGCCACCCCGCGAACGAACCCGACTCGTAGCACGCGCTGACGGCCACGAACGCGGCGAGCAGCGTCACCGCGGCCACGGAGAGCAGCCACCTGCCGCGCTCGGAGACGCGCAGTCTGCCGCGCAGCAGCGGCCCCGCCGCACGCATCGCGTAGGTCCCGGCGGCCAGTGCCAGTACCAGGCCCAGTGTCATACCGCTTCCCCTTCCGAGACGTCGGCTCCCCGCCTCGCGCCCGGCACGGGCAGCAGTGCGGCGGCGGTGCCGAGCAGTGCGACCAGCACCGCGAGCCCCTCGTCCAGCAGTGGGACGGTGAGCACGGCGAGCAGACAGCCGAGCAGCACGGCACGCGCGGTCGGACGGTCCCGCACGGCGGGCAGCACGAGGGTGAGCAGCCCGGCGGGCAGTGCGGCGTCGAGTCCGAACAGCTGGGGATCGCCGAGGCCGCGTCCCAGCAGCCCGCCCAGCAGCACCGAGGGCGCCCACACGGCGTAGAGCGTCGTCCCCGCCACCCAGTAGGCACGTCGCCTGCGGCGCGGCTCGGACTCGGCCAGCGCGAAGGCCACGGCCTCGTCGACCAGTAGGTGGCTCCCGAGCAGTCTGCGCCAGAGACTGCCGTCGAGGACGTCGCCCATCGCCAGCCCGTAAGGCAGATGACGGGCGTTGAGCAGCCAGCCGCCCAGCAGCACGGTCAGCGGTGCGGCTCCGGCGGTGGCCAGACCCACGACCAGGAACTCGGAACCGCCGGCGAAGACGAGCGCGGCCATTACCGTGACCAGCCACAGCGGGGCTCCGCTCGATACCGCGATGGCTCCCAGCGAGGCTCCCACCACGACGAGTGCGAGGGCCATGGAGGTCACTGCGGGCAGTAATCGAGCGGTGTCGGAAGCACGGTTCGTTCTTTTGGGCGAACGCATCGTTTTCTATAATGAACAAAACGAACTTCGTTCGTCAAGGCGAACGATCGATAGTCCAGAAGGAACGACTATGCGGGGCTCCGAGACCGAGGCGATCGAGACGATCTCGATCGCGCTGCGCCACCACCGCGAACGCGCGGGAATCTCGCTGTCCGAACTGGCGAAGCGAGCCGGAGTGGCCAAATCGACGCTGTCGCAGCTGGAATCCGGGGAGGGAAACCCGGGGGTGGAAACGCTGTGGGCGCTGGCCGTCGCGTTGAACGTGCCGTTCAGCAGGCTCGTGGAGCTGCCGACCCCCCACACGAGGGTGATCCGAGCGGGACAGGCTCCCAAGATCCGGGCGGAACACGCCGGCTTCGCGGCGGGGCTGCTGTCCGCCTGCCCCGCCGGGGCGAGCCGGGACATCTACGAGATCGGCCTGGAGGCCGGGGAGATCCGGCGGGCGGAGCCGCACCAGCCGGGCACGGTCGAGCACCTGATCGTGGTGTCGGGAAGCATGCGCGGCGGCCCCGCCGACGGGCCCGTCGAACTCGAACCGGGCGATTACACCACGTTCTCCGGAGCGGTGCCGCACCTCTACCAGGCTGTGGACGGTCCGACCACGGCGGTGCTGCTGATGGAGCACTCCTGAGCCGGTGCTCGTGGGTTCGTACGGGGGAACCGCCCACGGAATCCGTCCCGGAAAGCGGACCGGATCCGGCGCGACGGTTCCCCGATACATCGAGGTGCGGCGTCACCAGCCGCGCTGGGCGTAGTGCTGCTCCTCCGGAAGGTCGTCGACGTTGATCCCGACCATCGCCTCACCGAGCCCGCGGGAGACCTTCGCGACCAGCTCGGGATCGTCGTAGAGGGTAGTGGCCTTGACGATGGCCTCGGCGCGCGCCGCCGGATCCCCCGATTTGAAGATGCCCGAGCCGACGAAGACTCCCTCGGCACCCAGCCTGCGCATCATCACCGCGTCGGCCGGTGTGGCGATCCCGCCCGCGGTGAACAGCACCACCGGCAGCTCGCCGGTGCGAGCGACCTCGCGCACGAGCTCCACCGGCACCCGCAGTTCCTTGGCGGCGGCGTAGAGCTCGGTGCCGTCCAGCACCGACAGCCTGCGGATGTCCGCGCGGATCCGCCGCATGTGCCGGGTCGCCTCGACGACGTTGCCGGTACCGGCCTCTCCCTTGGAACGGATCATCGCCGCGCCCTCCGAGATTCGCCGCAACGCCTCACCGAGGTTGGTCGCACCGCACACGAACGGCACCGTGAAGGGCCACTTGTCGATGTGGTTGTCCTCGTCGGCGGGGGTGAGCACCTCGGACTCGTCGACGTAGTCCACCCCGATCGACTGCAGCACCTCTGCCTCGACGAAGTGGCCGATACGTGCCTTGGCCATGACCGGGATCGACACGGAACGCACGATGCTGTCGATCATCTCGGGGTCGGACATCCGGGCGACACCCCCCTGGGAGCGGATGTCGGCGGGCACACGTTCCAGCGCCATGACCGCGACCGCCCCTGCCTCCTCGGCGATCCTCGCCTGTTCCGGCGTGACGACATCCATGATCACGCCGCCCTTGAGCATTTCCGCCATACCTCGCTTGACACCGTCGGTTCCGGTCGCCTGGGTGCCGGCGGACGGGCTGGTCGTGTCGCCGTTGGTCACGTTCGATCCTTTCGCGCGGTTGACTCCCGGCACGTTCTTTCCGGGAAGAACTCGCCCCGACCACCGGCGGCGTGCCGGGCACGGCGTGCCGACCGTCGTCCGAAGGGCTCGGCAGGCCGGCCGAACACAGCAGGGTTGGCTGAACACAGCAGGGCCGGCCGAACACGACGGTGACGCCGACACACGCCGGGTGGGGTCGACAGGACCGAGCCTAGGAGCGATCGCGGCACGGCGAACGGGCCACTGCGTGGCTTTCTCACCAGTCCACTTTCGGCGCGCGAGCGACTCACGACCCGCCGTGCGCACGGGTTCGACCTTGCGGAGTCCTCCCAGCTGGTGTGTGCTCGGCACCACATCCGAGTCCGGTGTGCGACGCGGCAGGGGGCAGTGATGGGGAACAAGCGCACGGGCAACGGGCAGGCTCAGTCGGTCCCGGCGGCGACCGATCCCGCCGCCGTTCGCAACGTGGTGCTGGTCGGCCCGTCCGGTTCCGGCAAGACCACACTGGTGGAACGGTTGCTGGCGACCACATCGACCATCAGCAGACGCGGTTCGGTCACCGAGGGAAGCACGGTCTGCGACCACGAGACCGCCGCGGTGGAGCAGCAGCGCTCCGTGGGCATGGCGGTGGCTCCGCTGTGGCATCGCGAGACCAAGATCAACCTTGTGGACACGCCCGGATACGCCGACTTCATCGGCGAGCTGCGCGCGGGACTGCGCGCGGCCGACGCGGCGCTGTTCGTCGTGGCCGCCACCGAGGAGGTGGACTCCGCGACCCGGACGATATGGCAGGAGTGCGACAGGGTCGGCATGCCCAGAGCGGTGGTGATCTCCCGCATGGACCAACCGCGCGCGGACGCCACGGCGGCGATCGAGTCCTGCGTGGCCGCGTTCGGCAGCGGGGTGGTCCCGCTGTACCTGCCGCGCTACCACGGTGGATCGCCGACCGAGCTTTTCGGGCTGCTCACCGGTAGCAGCTACGACTACTCGCAGGGCAGCACGCCGATAGTGCGAGCGAGCGCCGAACCGCCGGACGAGTCGGCCAGGGCGGGCCGGGACCGGTTGTTGGAGGGGATCATCGCGGGCAGCGAGGACGAGACCCTGCTGGAGCGTTACCTGGGCGGCGAGAACATCGAGGAGGCGACGCTCATCGGTGATCTGGAGGCGGCGGTGGCCCGCGGCGGGCTGCACCCGGTGATCCCGGTCTCGGCCGAGACCGGGATCGGGATGACCGAACTGCTGGACGGCATCGTCCGGGCCTTCCCCTCCCCGCTGGAGCACGTGCTCCCGGAGTTCACCGATCCGCACGGAGGCAATCCCCGCCGGTTGGAGTGCGATCCGAACGGCCCGCTGGCGGCGGAGGTGGTGCACACCTCGGTGGACGCCTACGTGGGACGGGTCTCGGTGCTGCGCGTGTTCTCCGGAACGCTGTCGCCGGACCGTCCGGCGCACGTGTCCGGTCACGGCCTGGCGGAACGGGGACATCCCGATCACGACTCCGCCGAACGCATCGGCCACATCCACAGCCCGCTGGGCGCCGGACTGCGGGAGGTGCCGTACTGCGTGGCGGGCGACCTGTGCGCGCTGACCAAGCTGGCCTCGGCCGAGACCGGCGACACCGTCTCGGATCCCCGGGACCCGCTGCTGCTGCAGCCGTGGGACATGCCCGACCCGCTGCTGCCGATGGCCGTCACCGGGCACGGCGACGACGACGCGCTCGCCCGCAACCTCAACCGGCTGCTGGCCGCCGACCCCACGCTGCGGCTGGACCGCTCCACCGAGACGCACCAGATGGTGCTGTGGTGCATGGGCGAGGCGCACGCCGAGGTGATCCTGCAGCGGTTGCGGGAGAACGGTGTGGACGTGGACACCGAACCGGTGCGGGTGGCCTTCCGGCAGACCTTCCGCGGCCCCGCGAAGGGACACGGCAGGTACGTCAAGCAGTCGGGCGGGCACGGGCAGTACGCGGTCTGCGACATCGAGGTGGAGCCGCTGGAGCGCGGTGCGGGGTTCGAGTTCGCAGACCGGATCGTCGGTGGTGCCGTTCCCAAGCAGTTCATCGCCAGTGTCGAGAAGGGCGTCCGTGCACAGCTGGAGCGCGGGATCGAGCCGGAGTGCCCGATGGTGGATCTGCGGGTGACGCTGGTGGACGGCAAGACGCACAGCGTGGACTCCTCCGACGCGGCCTTCCAGGCGGCCGGAGCTCTCGCCCTGAAGTCCGCCGCGGAGCGGGCGGGGCTGCTCACGCTGGAACCGGTGGACGAGGTGGAGGTGCACATCCCGGACGATCACCTGGGGGCGGTGCTCGGTGACCTGTCCAGCCGCAGGGGCAGGGTGATCGGCACCGAACCCGAGGACACCGGCTGGACGGTGGTCCGGGCGCACGTGCCCAGCACGGAACTGACGCGCTACGCGATCAACGTGCGCTCGCTGAGTTCGGGCAGCGCCAGCTTCAGCCGCAGCTTCGCGGGCTACGAACCGTTGCCGCGATGAACCGGCCGGGAGGGAGCGTGGACTACCCCTTGTCCCGGAAGGTGTGGCGGTACTCGGTGGGAGTTACGGACAACCTACGCAGGAAGTGATGTCGGAGCGCGGCGGCGTTGCCGAATCCGCAGCTGTCGGCGACGACTTCGAGGGTGCTGTCGGTGTCCTCCAGCAACCGCTGGGCACGCGCGACCCGTCGCGTGGTGAGCCAGTGATGCGGTGTGGTTCCGGTTTCCGTTCTGAACCGGCGGGCGAAAGTGCGCGGTGACATCCGCGCTTTGCGGGCGAGCTCGGTAACGGTGAGTTCACGGCGTAGGTTCCGCTCCATCCAATCGAGTACCGGGCCCATCGTGTCGGTCGAGGTGGGCACCGGCAGCTCGATGTACTGCGCCTGGCCACCCTCCCGATGTGGTGGCACGACCATCCTCCGGGCGATGGCGTTCGCGGTACGAGCACCGGAGCGCACCCGGACCAGGTGCAGGCACAGATCGATCGCGGCCGCGGTTCCCGCGCTGGTGAAGATCGGCGGATTCGCCGTGTACAGCACCGACTCGTCCACTTCGATCTCGGGGAACCGCCGACGGAAATCGGCCGCCTTGTACCAGTGCACCGCCGCTTTGCCGCCGCCGAGCAGCCCCGCCTCCCCCAGCACGAACACGCCGGAACACAGCGCGGCCACCCAGGAACCCGCTTCGACCGCCTCCGACAGCGCGTCGATGACGGAGCGGGGGACCTCCGGCGGAGTGGGTTCGTCGATGGGCGGCACGATCACCAGATCGGCTTCCCGCAGTCGCTCCAGCCCGTGCGTGGCGATCAGGTGGAAACCGCTCTTCGTGCGAAGTGGCCCCGGGCTCTCGGAGCACAACGCGAACTCGTACGTCGGAAGTCCCTGCTCACCGCGGTCCGTGCCGAAGACCTCGCAGGCCACCCCGAGCTCGAACGGAGCCACGCCGTTCTCCACCAGTACCGCCACGTTCCACGAATGAGGCACGACGCGATTGTGGCAGTAAATCATCGATGATCGACAGATCTGCCACTCGTGGACGTCGCCGGGGCGGCGCATGCTGTCAGGTGTGATCACCCGCTACCAGCGGCCGGCCGGAGCACTCGAAGACCACGAACGAGGAGAGCGATCATGCGACGGTTGAGGGCTTTCTGGCGCGTACTCCACGAGTTCAACGCCGACAACGTGTGGTTGTGGCAGCGCTACCTGAGCTCGCTGCGGCCGTGGGAGGAAACGCGGGACGGCGCGGCGGACCTTCGGAAGGACGTTCGGACGGCAGCACCGGACGACGCCGCACGAGGATCGGAACGTCCCGCGAACGCCGAGACACCGACACCTGTCGGCTGAGCCACCGGCCGCCCGGGGCGCTGGAAGCACGACAGGAACTCACGGAGAGCCGCACGGTACCGCGGCGACGACCGGCGGGGCGGGCACCGACGTGCCACCGCCTCGCCGGTGCGCGGTACGGGTCGCGCGAAACCAACCGGCCCGGCCGCCTTCCGGACCTGTCGCACGGCGCTCGCCGCGAAAGGACCGACATCGAGAGTGTGGAACGACGATACGGCGTTGACGGCGTTCGAAATTCCGCCGAATGTTCCATTGAAATCACCATAATGTGTAGTTGTGCAGATCGATTTCGGTGCTACCGAACAGCACTCTTGCCACTCGCCGGTATTCGCTATCCGATGCCATGTGGGTGAATTTGATTCGAGTGGCTCCAAATTGCCGCTTGCCAGCCTTATGATGTCACTTCGAGACCGGCTGGAAGATCGCTTCGATTGCGAGCGTGGAGGAGCCTATGCCGCCACGTATGGCGGGTAGTGGCGACCGGGACGAGACCGTTGCTCCAGCTGTTCTGGGGGCTGACTACCTGGATCCGGAAGAGAACCGAGAGGGTTCACGAGAAACGTGGGAACGAACTGAGGGGCGCCCCTCGTTCCCACCAGTGGTTTACGTGCCGTGCGAAGCGGCTTCGCCGAACAACGGTGAGTTGTCCGTCGATCTGAGGCGAACACGCGACGGGCGCACCGCGTTGTTGGTCTACTCCAGCAACGAGCGTTTGGTGCGGTGCTGTGGCGAGCAACAGCCCTGGGTGGCCGTCCACACCGAGAAGCTGGACGAGCTCGACCGGAGCATCCACTTCGATCTGATCCTGCTCGACGTGGAAATACCCCAGGAGTTCCGACGCTGAGGGAGGTGCGCTTGGATGGGATACGAGGTCGACCCCGAAGAGCTCGACAACCTAGCGGGTTCACTGCGTGACGGAAGCGATTTCATCGAGGATCTGGGCAGTGCGCCCGGCATTCCCGACGCGGGCGAGCTCAGTTCCGACATGGGTAAGCTGATGAGCTTGTTCACCGGAGCCGCCGGAGAACTGTCGACCGGGGTGGCCGCTGCCGCTGGTGCTGTCGCGGAAGGCGGCCGCGTCTACGTCGAGAACGAGGAATTCGCCGAACAGAACTTGCCACGTGTGGAAGGTTGAGGAGACGGCGTGCCGATCGATACCAGAATCGAGGGAAATCCGGAGAGCATCCGGAGCGCCGCCCGTTGGTTGCGTTCGGACCTCTCCGCCGCTGTGCACGACTGCGCTTCGCGGAACAACCGGGTCCGGTCGCGTTCGGAACGAGTCTGGGGCGGTGCTGCCGGGGAATCGTTCCGAAGCACGTTGGGACGTATCGCCCCCGGAGTCGACGAACTGGCCGGCGACATCGAGGGCGTGGGCCGTTCCTTCGAACGTTACGCGGACGACCTCCACACCGCTCAGCAGGGAATGCGGCGAGCGAGAGACATCGCCGTCGGAGCGGGACTGCGAGTGACCGACACCAAGATCTTCGATCCGGGAGCCGCGCCCGCCGCTCCACGAGAACTGCCCGCCGATGCCACTCCGCAACAGGCACGGGCGCACGATGCCGCTGTCTCGGCACAACAAGCTCACGAGCAGAAAACCGCTGCCTATGCCGAAGCCAGGCAGGAAGCGGACAAGTCCCATTCGCTGTTGCGGGACGCGAAAAAATACGTGGAGAAGTACTGGAGTGATCTCTGGAACAAGAGGTACATCCACGCCACGGATTTCACCAACGGCGTGGTGGGCGGTTTGGTCGCGAGGAACACGAGCATCATGCGGGCGGAAGCGAACCGACTCGATGCCGAAGCCAGGACCGCCGAGTCGCGCTATCTCAAATCACCCGGTGGTAGCACCGAGGCGGAGTTCCAGACTCGACAACAGATGGCCAAGGCGAGCCAAGCCGAGGACACGCGTATTCGTGCGAGCAGGTTCGCACGCCGGGTCGGGGGAAAACTCCCCGTGATCGGACTCGGGATAACCGCCGCCGGAATCGGTTACGACATTCACACCGGTAAACCACCGGGCAAAGCTGTGTTCTCGGGGCTCGCCGGAGCCGGTGCCGCCGCGTTGGTGGCCTCCACACCGGTCGGTTGGGGGGCGTTGGCCGCTGTCGGAGTGGGGATCGGTGTCGGTGTGGCGGCCGACTTCGTCTACGACGCCCTTCCGGACAACGTGCGGGACAAGATCAACGAAGGAGTCGAGGCGGTAGGTGATGCGGCATCGGATGCGGCTGGAGCGGTCGGTGACGCCGTCTCGGGCGCCTGGAACGCGGTGTTCTGACCGAACCCCGTACCGCTGGGACGGTTCGCCGTCGATGTTGGGAGTTGAGCGGCTGTGTCCGAACTCGATAAGCGGCTGACTCGACATCTGCCCTGGCCGGAAGAGTGGCCCGCGCCGGGTGGGCTGAAGGACCGGGCCACGGCAGCGGCGTTCGTGGTGCTGGGAGCGGGCTCGGTGATAGCGGCCACGAGCGCGTTGTCGGCGAACCCGCCTGATGCCCGTGGGCTGATCATGGCGGCATGCGCTCCGCTGCTCCTCGGATTCGCCGGTCTCGCGGTGCTCACCCGGCTGCGGGTCCGTGATCGCGGTATCGCGTCGGTGCGTCTCGAACGTGTCGAGTACTCGAACTCCGAAGCGGTCGTGATCCCGTACTCACGGGGACTCGCGTCCACTTATGTGGTCATGACCGTGTCCATGCTGGCGCTGTTCGGATTCTTCGCCGTGATTTCCCTGCTCGTGATCGCGGACGGTGGCCCCGGTGACACGGGTATCGCCCTGTTGTTCATCGCCAGCGGGACAGCCACGCTCTACTTGCTCCTGCTGATTGTCGAAGCACTACGAGGGGCGTTGAGCCACGGTGTCCTGGCTCTGGCACCCACGGGCGTCTACCACCGTTCTTGGGCCTTCACGAGCTTCTTTCCCTGGGAAAGCATCGTATCGATATCAGCGGGGACAACGGGGAGACAGCTGATCACCGCTGCTGTCTACGACAACAGTACTCCGTATTTTCACCGCCGTTCCCGAATGTGGCGGCAGCCGGAACTGTCATTGGCGCCGCACATGGGCGTGCAGGGGGTGAATCTGTCCGTCGACCCCACCCTCGCCTACCACGCACTACACTACTACCAACGGCATTCGGAAATGCGAATCGAGCTGGGCAACCAAGCTGGAGTGGACCGCATCCGCGGCGCGGACCTTCTCGACTACTGAGAATCAAGGGTGGGAGCAGTGGACAACGCCCACTCGGATCTCCCGCGTGGTGCCGCGACCGCACGATCGCGGGGATCGGTCCCGCGAGAGCACGCGGTCACAGTCGGGGTCGCTGTTCGCGGGCCGCCCCGGACGCTCGTTCGGCCAGGGTGACCGCCGGATTCAGCGCAGCGAACCGAGGAAAGCAGCCCAGGCCCGACGATCGAACAACAGCGCCGGACCGTGCGGACGCTTGGAATCCCGCACAGCGGTGACCTCAGCACCCGGCAGGGAAGCAGCCTCGACACATTGCCCACCGTTGGGACCACTACGGCTGCTGCGGCACCAGCTAACGGATAACTCGGCCGCACTTAGCACACACTCGTGTTGCATCACGCGATCTCCTTAGCGAGTTCGGAGAGGGACTCGGCTGACTCCGCCGGGGACAACGCCTGCTCGGCCAATGACTCCATCACTAAACGATGCGAAGTCGGACCCGCTACGAGCGTCCGAGTGAAACATCGGCCACAGCCGCGATGGTGAATATCGGGCCAGCGTAACCGCATGTTCGGCTAGAGTGATCGTGAGCGAGCGAGATCATGCACGGTGAGCGTGCCTGTGCTGCGAAGGGAGCCGCGATAGCGGAGCAGAGTGCCGATGCGTCCGGTTTCGAAGGAGCTGGGGCGGCGTTGCAGTCGATCCGGGACGAGAACTCCTGGATCCAGCAGCAGATCTCGGGCGGTGGGCTGAGCATGGAACCACAAGCCGCCGACAAGGCGGCCGAGGTGTACAGACGTGAGGCCGAGGAAGCTGAGTCGCTTGCTGGTAAGGCAGACCGTTTGCAGCAGGTTCCTGGTTTGGGGGCCTATACCTCAGGCCAACAGCTGGCTGCCAAGTTCGGTCAGAAAGCGAGTAATGGTTCGACCGGTGCGGCGGATCTGCTTAGACAGTTCGCTGACGAGTTGCGACGCAAGGCGAGTCTGTTCGAGCAGGCCAAGGAGAACTATCAGGCTACCGATGAGCAGATTGCCGGGGATCTGCGGAGGGGCGCACAGTGAGTATGTGGAAGCGGTCATTGATGACTATTGTTGCGGGCGTAGCGCTGGTCAGCGCTTCCGCGTGTTCGCCAAGTGAAGGCGCTGGTGACGGCTCCTCGGAGACCACAGGGGAATCGCCTTCGGGGGAAGTATTGGCGAGTGTTAAGCCTTGCGAGATCCTCTCATCGGAAACCTTGAAGTCCTTCGGATTGCAACTTCCTGGAAAACCCGAAGAAATGCTTCCATGGAAACCTGCGTGCAAGTATGAGGGAGATCCAGTTGACGCTACTATCATCAAAAATAAACGTCAGACGGTTTCATCTTCTGAGGAAGAATCGAATTGGGCCAAGTTTGATCGGACGAAGGTGAACGGGCGCCCCGGAGCGACGGCAATTACCAAGGGCTCAACTCAGGCCCGAATCTGCAACGTGATGTTTGATGCTGGCCAGGGACTTATCCAGGTTCAAGCTCTTGAAGTTGGTCGCTTTGACGAGATTGATGAGTGCGCCAAAGGACTGGAGCTCGCGAAGAAGGTGGAGCCGAACGTCCCTGAGCCCGCGTGAGCGGGTGTCGTGGCGCGCTGCGTCGGTAGGTGTGCTTCGTTCTCAGCGATAGTGGGCGCGGGTAGCGCCTCCGGTGTTGTCGGAGGCGCTGTGTCGCCGGGCTGGTCTCAGTTGAACCGGTCGGTCTTGACCGCGTGCAGGAACGTCTGCCACTGCGCGCTCGTGGTGGTGAAGTAGCCGAGCGAGCGGTCCTTGGTGTCGCGGACCGCTGCGCCCTCGTCGGTCCTGCCGACTTCGACGCAGCTCGTACGTTGCTGGGATCGGCTCGATTTGCGCCAGCCTTGCGGGGGCATCGTCATAGTTGCCCTTCCATCTCGTCTTTGATTTTGGCGATGAGCCCGTTCGAGTCTTCCGGGGTCATCGCCAGTTGTTGCAGGGTGGTCGCCGCCGTATCGTACGCGGCAACATCCCTACTCTTGTGCAAGAACGTGGTCGAGTGGAAGTTCTCGACGTGCACGATCGGTGCTGACCTGGGGAAGTGGAAGACGAGGAACGCACCGGCGTGAGCGGGATGCCACCGCGTGCTTCCCATCGGGATGACCCGCACTGTGACGTTCGGGCGTTCGCTCATCGTCATGATGTGTTGCAGCTGGTCGGCCATCGTCTGGTGGCCGCCGAGTGGTTCGCGTAGCGCGGCTTCCCAGATCAACGCGATGAACTCGGGAGCATCACGCTGCAACAGCACGTCCCGTCGTCCGACCCGCATGGTCACGCGGGTATCGAGATCGCTGCTGGTCTCGCCGAGGATGGCTCGTGCGTAGTTCGCTGTCTGAAGTAGCCCTGGAATCACGATGGTGGCGACATCCGTGATGCGCCGAGCGGTGCGCTCGAACTCGATCAACGTGGTGAGTTCACGACGAGCGCCGGTGTGGCCGGTGTCCAGCCAATTCGGCTGGTCGGCATCCCGCGCCATGTCGACCAGTTCCACGTATCTCGCGCCGGTGATGCCGAGAGTGGCGAGGATCTGAGCGACATCCTCGGGATTCGGAGTACGCGCTCCGGTTTCATAGCGCGAAATCGAAACGTAGCTCACGTTGAGTCGCTCGGCGAGTTCGCGTTGCTTCATGCCTGCGGAAATGCGGCATTGTCGCAGTTCCGCGCCGAGCACACGTGCCTTCGGAGGATGCTCGTTGTTACCAGCCATGAAATTAGCGTAGATATCGGTTGCTTACCGGACAAACACCCAATCGAAGGATTGTTGGATACTTACCAGATAACCAATACTTGCCTGGTAATCAACAAATCCTTGGGTATCTCGGAGGCAACGCCATGTTCACGAGAGACAGATCCCCGTACGTTCCGCCGCAGGAAGGGCCCGTTGTGGCGGGTGTGAGCCGCGCGTCTACTGGTGCTGCGTCAGGCGGTGGTTGTGGAGCAGTGGTGATTCCGGGCGAGCGCGTCGGGCGGAGGGCGCTTCGCCCTGCGGCTTACAGGAAGACCTCGTGACTCCGCCGCCGAGCGCTTGGCACGACCTGGCGTTGCATTGGCACGCCCATGTGGATCTGCGGGCCAGTTGTTCCAGGTCCCGCCGCAGGCGGCGGCCGGTGGCGGTGTTGTTCACGCCGCGGGCCGCGGCGGCCTGGATGGCCGGAACGGTGCAGCGCTACC
>NZ_FPAT01000006.1:0-169700 GCF_900116555.1 Actinopolyspora lacussalsi subsp. righensis
GCGCTGGACGAACTCTCGGCCGCGCTGCGCGAGTACCGCGACGCTCCCACCGAGGCGGAGACGGACGAGGACGGGCCGCCCACGATCGTGGACCCCGACTCGTGACCGCCCGGAAGAACCGGCCCTACCTCGGCCGACACGGGTTCCGCCCCTGCCGACTACCGGGACACGTGCCCGTGTTGTCCGGCGATCTCGCGGTACCGGGGCCGCACTCGGTGCGGACCCCTGGCGGTTACCGCCATGACGGAGGTACCTGCTCGGTGAGCAACGACGGAGCGACACCCCGCGGGTGGTTCCGCGACCAGACCACTCTTGCTCGCATTCTCGCCGGTCTCCGCGCCCTGTGAGCCACGGCTCGGCACCGTGGAGACCCCGATCTCCGGTGCTGGGCCGTCCGGCCGGTCTATCCCCTTCCCCGTCCGGTCGGGCGGTATCCAGAACTGGGGCTAGTCGCCTCACCCGCCCTGGCTGTCGTCCCCTGCTGATAGGAGAGCTCGTGATGCTCGGCGAGATCCGTGGACAGCTTCAGCAGATCATCGACACCGCGCCCGCAGGCGAGTTACAGGCCATACAGACCACGCTCGACGAGCTACATGGGCAGCTGAACCAGGTGGCCGGGACCAGCACCAACCACGACGTGCGGCAAGCGCTCCAACTTCTCGGGACTGCCCACGAGAAAGCGGGAGAAGCCGTGCAGGCGGCGATGGAGGCAGCCGAGCACGTCCGTTCGTTCTCCGCCGTGCTGTGAGGAGCCCGCCATGTCCCATGTGGAGGAGGTGGGCAACACCCTCGCCGCCATGCTCGGGCGGCTGCCGCCGGAGCAGCTGCACCCGGCAAGGGCCTGGATCGAGGAATACGCCCTACCCACCCTGACCGAGATCGGCCAGGGCAGCACCTCCCCCGAACTGGCCGAGGCCGTGGCGCTGCTCGACCAGGCTCGCGAGCTCATCGACGACGTACTCGCGCTGTCCGACAACACCCGAGGGCACCTGGTGAGCTACCTCGCCACCCTCGGCGTGAACAGCGAGCGACCCCCGCCGAGCCTGCCGCACCCGTCCACCCGTCCCCGTGTCCCCACCGACTCCTCCCGGGATCGCTCGTGGATCGACCAGGTCCGCGAGCGACTGCCCGAGCACACCGGCGGGCAGACCACCGGACTCACCTACGACCAGGACGGCACCGAACTCACCGAAACCAGCGGACGCGAAGAGGTATCCGAGCGCGCCCGGCTGAACCTGCACGATTCCACTTGGTTCAGCACGGACGATCGCGGCGCCCCCGCCGTGTACACCCACGTCGAAACGAAATACGCCCAACGGATGAAAGAACGCGGGCAGACACACGGCGTCATCGTGCTGAACAAGGACATGTGCTCCGGGCAGCGCGGAAACTGCTACCAAGCGGTGCGCGCCATCCTGCCTCGCGGGTCCACACTGGTCGTCTGGGAACCCGGAAAACAGCACCCCGTCACCATCCACGGAGAAGCCAGACCGTGATCACGATCAGCGCGCCCACCGTCGTTACCGCAGTGACCGACAACGGGTGGCACTACGCCCACGAACCAGCGGAAACCGAGCAGCTCATCACACGCGTGCTCGACACACCAGCCCATCACGTCAGTCTGTTCTACGTCTGGGACCGCCCGTGCCGCTCCTGGCGCTCACTCGACGGAGAAGCGTTCCCCGACCACTCTCTACGGGTCGCTGCCGACCCAAAAAGTAGCGTCGCAGCGCTGAGCTACCACTACTATCACCACGAACTGCTGGACTCCTACAACCCCCACACCACCGAGGACACCCCCCCGCTGCTGTTCGACCCCGAAGGCGACCTGTGGTTTCCCGCCTCGGCCTCACTACCCCTTGAGCGAGTTCGCGAAGCCATCACCGAATACTGCCGCACCGGACAACGCCCCACCCGCGTCGAATGGCAACCCGGCCAATGGTACTGAAGTAACCTTCGTAAGGACTACAACGGTGACGCTGTCTCAGGGTTGAGGATCGTGTTCCCCACGCGCACAAAATGTGTACCGCACAGCAGCGGGGCGGCTCCGGAGTATTCCGAAACCGCCCCTGACCTGCGATAATGTGCGCCCGTAGGGATTCGAACCCCAAACCTTCTGATCCGTAGTCAGATGCTCTATCCGTTGAGCTACGGGCGCGTGTTCAGTTGTGGACTCCCACCTGGGTGGGTGCCCCGGCGGAGGCTCCGGGATTCGAACCCGGGAAGGGGGGTTGCCCCTTACCGCATTAGCAGTGCGGCGCCATAGACCAGACTAGGCGAAGCCTCCGGGTAGTTCCTCTCGGCTACTGATGTAAACCATACACACTCCCGCACGCCGAATTACAACGGGGGGTCGTCATTGACCGTCGTCGGTACCGACCCCCCGCCGCCGCACGGCAAACGACCAGCTCAATCGCTGGTCATCTCGATGAAAGGTCGTAGTGACCCGGGGTTCCGCAAGGCGTCCATGCTGACCGCGCTCTCCGGTGCGGCCCCCGCGAGGATCTTCTTGACGGGCACTTCGAGCTTCTTGCCGTTGAGGGTGTGCGGTACCTCACCGATCACGACGAAGCGGTTCGGCACGTGCCGGGGCGAGAGCTCGTTGCGCAACCGCTCCCGCAGTGCCGGTTCCAGCGTCGCCAGTTCGGCGCCCTCCGCCAGCACCAGGAAGCACAGCAGTTCCCCGTCGGTTTCCCCCGCGCCGGAAGTGTCGATGACCAGCGAGTCGGAAACCTCGTCGAAGCCCTCGACCACACGGTAGAACTCCGCCGTGCCCATCCGGATGCCACCGCGGTTGAGGGTGGAGTCGCTGCGCCCGTAGATGACCAGTGAACCCCGCTCGGTGATCCGCACCCAGTCCCCGTGCCGCCAGATGCCGGGATAGGTATCGAAGTAGGCCTCCAACAGCCTGCTGCCGTCCGGGTCGTTCCAGAAGTACACCGGCATGCTCGGCATCGGCTCGGTCAGCACCAGTTCGCCGACCTCGTCGTGCGTCTCGTCCCCGTGCTCGTCGTAGGCGGCCACCGAGGCGCCCAGCATGGGGCAGGAGATCTCGCCCAACCACACCGGCACGTCGGGTGAGGCCCCGACGAAGGCGGTACACAGATCGGTGCCACCGGAGACGCTGGCGATCTGCACGTCGTGCCCGACCTCCTCGGCGATCCAGCCGAACCCGTCGGCGGTCAACGGCGCCCCGGTGGAACCGACGGTCCGCAGCCGGGAGAGGTCGTGGTCCGTGGCCGGACGCAGCCCCCGCTTGCGGCAGGTCTGGATGAACGGGGCGGAGGTCCCGAAGTAGCTCACGCCGTGTCGTGCGGACAGCTCCCACAGCGTGTCCGTACCGGGATGCACGGGACTGCCGTCGAACAGCACGACGGCCGAGCCGGTCAGCAGCCCACCGACCAGGAAGTTCCACATCATCCACCCGGTGGTGGTGAACCAGCAGAACCTGTCCCCCGGCCCCAGGTCGCAGTGCAGCCCGATCGCCTTGAGGTGCTCCAGGACGATCCCGCCGTGCCCGTGCACGATGCCCTTGGGCAGCCCGGTGGTCCCGGAGGAGTAGAGCACCCACAGCGGGTGATCGAACGGCACCGACTCGAAGGAGAGCTCCGCATCGGCGTGTCGTTCCACCATGTCCCGCCAACCGACGGTGTCCGACAGCGACCCCGCACCCGTCACGTAGTCGATCGAGACCGTGGCACCGAGGCCGGGCAGTTGCCGCCGGAGCTCCTCGACGGTCCCGGTGATGTCGAACTCCCTGCCGCCGTAGCGGTATCCGTTGACGGTCAGCAGCACCTTGGGCTCGATCTGCACGAAGCGGTCCGCCACCGCGCGCAGCCCGAAGTCCGGGGAGCAGGAGGACCAGACAGCGCCCAGGCTGGCGGTCGCGAGGAACGCCACCAGGGTCTCGGGGCTGTTCGGCACCAGCGCCGCCACCCGGTCACCGCTGCGGACTCCCAGCTCGACCAGTCCCGCCCTGGCCGCGGCCACTCGCGAGCGCAGCTCACCGAAAGTGATCGTCTCGCCGTGGCCGTCCTCTCGTTCGAAGATCACGGCGGTGCGCGCGTCGTCCTTGCCCGGTCCCACGCACAACGCGTGTTCCGCGTAGTTCAACCGTGCGCCGGGAAACCACTCGGCTCCCGGCATGGTCTCGGCACTCAGCACCCGCTCCGGGGGTTCGTGGAAGGAGACCCCGAAGAACTCGGCCACGGCCGACCAGAACCCGGTCAGGTCCTCGACCGACCAGCGCCAGAGCGCGCGGTAGTCGGGCAGGTCCAGCTCCCGGTGCTGCCGCAGCCAGTCGCGGAACCTGCCGATGCGGGTCTGCCGAACCCACTCGGGTGAGGGTTGCCAGAGCAGCTCGGGTGTGGTGCTTGAAGTCATAACAGCTTCCTAACCCACCACCGCCTTCCGGGGCCACAGGTGACACCCGCGCGGTTCGACCGGAAATTTCCCGCGAATTCGCCGCCCGCGCCGGACGAGTGGCCCGGGAGAGCGGAGCTCCGATCAGCGCAGGTGCAGATCGAGCCAGTTGCGGGCACGTTGCCAGGCCTCCTCGGCGGCCTCCGGATCGGTGTCGAAGCGGTGATCGGCGTTCGGGTAGCGCACCACGTCGGTGGCGGTCTCGGCGGCGGTCGCGGCGGCACGCAGCTTGTCGATCTCTCCGGCGGGCGTTCGGCTGTCCTGCTCGCCGTACAGTCCGAGCCAGGGGCAGCTCAGCTCCCCCGCGATGTCGACCAGCGGCGAGAAGCCCTCCGAAAGCGGTGTGACGATGCCGTCACCACCCACGGTGACAGCCGCTCCCAGCCGCCTGCTGGCGGCCACCATGAGAGCGGCGCTCCCACCGATGTCGAATCCGATGATGCCCTGTCGGTCGCTGGAAACGCCCCGATCGGCCAGCCAGACGAAGGCGGCGTCGGTGTCGGCGAGCACGGACTCGCCGGAGAGCCTGCTCACCTGCTCCGCCACCCGGTGCGGGGTTTCCTCGGTGGGGAGTTCGTCGGTGCCGTCCCGGTGGTACAGGTGCGGCGCCACCGTGAGCCAGCCCTCCTCGGCGAGCGCCGCGACCAGGACTCTCGTGTAGTCCGTCACTCCTCGTGCCTCGTGCAGGACCACGACGCCACCTCGAACCACGTTGTCCGGTTCGGCGACCGTCAGTCTGAGTCGGGTGTCATTGGTGAGCGCGATCGTCTCGGTCCTGGTTTGGATCATACGCGCAGATAACCACGCGAGGGTGAACTCCCGTCAACGTGCTGTGACGGAAAAGAACCGTGCGAATGTCGACATTACTTCGGAGGACTCATCCCATCATTGCTCTTTCCGGAGTAGAGACGAAGGGACGAATCGACCGAAGGTCCTGCCGCGAGCACGCGGCGGGATACTGTCGCACCGCGGCCCGTACGAGCCGCCACGAGCAGAGCTAGGAGTGGTCAATGAGCGTGCGCATCCGTTCCGACCTCGAGAAACTGCCCGCCTACGTCGCGGGCAGGACGGTGCCGGGTTCGGTCAAGTTGGCGAGCAACGAGGTCTCCGCCGGACCACTGCCGAGTGTGGTGGAGGCCATCACACGAGCGGCGCACGACGTGCACCGCTACCCCGACATGGCCGCGACCGAACTCGTGGAAACGTTGGCCGACCGGCTGGCGGTCACCACCGACCGCATCGCGGTGGGCTGTGGTTCGGTGGCGCTGTGCCAGCAGATCGTGCAGGCCACCTGCGAGCCCGGCGACGAGGTCGTCTTCCCGTGGCGTTCGTTCGAGGCCTACCCGATCCTCGCCCGCGTCGCGGGCGCCGAGGAGGTTCGCGTTCCGCTCACCCCGGAACACGAGCTGGACCTGGCAGGGCTGCTGGCCGCGATCACCCCCGCTACCCGGGTGGTCTTCGTCTGCACTCCCAACAACCCGACGGGGACCTCGCTGCGCCGGGAGGACCTGGAGGACTTCCTGCGGCGCGTTCCCCCGGAAGTAGTGGTGGTGCTGGACGAGGCGTACCGGGAGTTCGTGACCGATCCCGAAGCGCCGGACGGCGTGGAACTCACTCGACAGCGGGACAACGTGGTGTCGCTGCGGACCTTCTCCAAGGCGTACGGCCTGGCGGGGCTGCGCGTGGGCTACGCGGTGGGCGCCCCCGAGATCATCACGGCGTTGCGCAAGGTCTACATCCCGTTCAGCGTGAGCGCGGTCGCCCAGCGAGCGGCGGTGGCCTCGCTGAGCGCGAGCACGGAACTGGAGCGGCGCTGCGCCGAGATAGCCACCGAGCGAACCCGCGTACGCGAAGCGCTGCTCGAACTCGGCTACGAGGTTCCCGCCAGCCAGGCGAACTTCGTGTGGCTGCCGCTCGGGGAACGCAGCGCGGCCTTCGACGCGCACTGCGCGGAGAACCGGGTGGTGGTGCGTGCCTTCGCCGGAGACGGCGTGCGCATCACCATCGGTGCTCCCGAGGAGAACGACGCGCTGCTCAAGGCCGCGGCCTCGTTCCGGGGATGACCTCGGACGGCCTGGGGCGTCCTCCCGACGAAACGGACCCCGTACCGCTCCCCTCGGACCGGTCGCTCCACTGCGGAGGCGACAGCCCTTCGGGAACGAGTACGGGGTCCCGTTCGGTGACCGTCAGCCGGTGACGGCGGCGTGCCCCTCGTGGCTCACCGGAGTGGGAGCGGCGGGCATCTCCTCCTTCGGCTCGCCCGGCTTCTCCGGGTTGTCGGGCTTCTCGGGTTCCTTGGGCTCCTCCGGCTTCTCGGGTTCCTTGGGCTCCTCCGGCTCCTCGGGCTCCTCGGGCTCCTCGGGTTCCTTGGGCTCCTCCGGCTCCTCGGGCCCCTCGTCGCCGGTCTTGGGGTGATCGACCACCGGCGCGTTGACGCACTCGGAGGACTGGCTCGAAAGGACGTTGGCTACGACCCCCAGCACGGCGACGTTGTTACCGCAGAGCTGGACCGGCAGCACACTGGCGTTGTTGTCGTTGCCGACGTTGATGCCGTCGTTGTCGACACTGTCCGCCAGAGCCGGAGTGCCCGCGATCAGCAGACCCGCCGTCGCGGCCACGCTTCCCGCGAAGTATGTCTTCTTGGCCACTGTCACACTTCCTTCGTCGAATACCTGCGGATTTCGCACGGTGAGCCGGCGAAAACGCCTCACCGTCCGCCCACTCAGCGCAGCCGGACAAGCGTCCCCAACGGCAGCGACCGCAGTAACCGCAGCGCATCACCGGGCACTCGGACACACCCGTCGCTACTCGCCGTACCGAAGACCTCGGACTCCGGCCAGCCGTGCAACGCGACGGTTCCGGGACCACCGCCGTACGTGGTGTAGGTCTCGGAGTGGGTCCCGAGCGGCAGAATGATCGGGCTGAAATCGCTGACCGTCTCCCGGATGGAGGCGAGAATGAAAGTGCGCCCCCTCGGTGTCGGCGTATCCACGGAACCGACCCCGACGCTCCAGGAACCGAGTTCCCGACCATTTTCGAGCACCACCAGCCGGCGGTTCCCCACGTCGACATCCACGACGTACGGGGAGTGCGCTTTGTGCACTTTCTCGGTTCCCAACCGAACCCAACCGGTCGAACCGTTCGGGCGCGAAGGCAACAGAACTCGTGCCCAGCCATCGCGTTCGGCGACTATCGGAACCCAGGTCGGCGATTCGAACTGGGTAGCGGGTAGTCGCGCGACCGCTTCACCACCCACGGAATCGTGTACCGCGATGTCCCGCTTCACACGCAGCACCACACCGTCGGTACCGGAGCGCGGTGCCGGATCGGAAGGGGCGTCGGACGTGGTTCCGAAAGTGGTCGCGTCCGGAAGCGTGGAGAGATCCACCTTCGCACGCCGGGTCGACGACGGGGTCTCGTCGGCCTGACGCGACTCGGACGTGGCCGCCGAACAGCCGGTGACCAACACGGCCAGCAGGACACCGAGCGCCACGACGGCGCGACGGGACCGGGGTGTCCCGCCGCCCGCGTAACGGAACTCGACTCCCGAGAACTCCATTGCGAACGTCCTTGCGGCCGTGGCTGCCTTCGCTGTGCGCACCGATCCCCTCGGGGGCCGTCTCACCGACCCCGCGAGTACGATCAGCGGCGGAACCGACTCGACTGCACGGTCGGATTCCGAGCGAACGCTAACCGATCACCGCTGTATAGCAATCGCCAGGCAGCTGGTCACGCATTACGGGAAATTCCCGACAAAAAGCCGATCACCTGGTGAAACGATCGATCGAGTCGACCTCGGAAGTCGTTAAGCGAATAATTTTTCACTTCGGCTCGATTGAATTTTCACTCGAAAGAGCGAAGTCAACTATTGATTGAAAGCGTTTCCCACACGGTTGTCGAAAGTTGATCACAATGTGGGTGGCGGTACGCACGGCCGGAGCGATGTCCGTTCGACGAAGCTCACCACACCGCCGCGACCGTGCTATCGAACTGGGCGTCCCGGATCGCACAGCGATGGGGTCACGGGGTGGTCCAACGCAGCTCTCACACAGCGCTATCAGCACGTGACCGGACGCGTGCTGGGAACCGTTGCCGACAAGATCGGACACCATCCGTGGGAACCGCACGAGGCCTCCGACTACCCCTTCGATGAGGGCAACTGAGACGGAGCCGAACGAAGCCCGGCGGAACGTCCGTCCACCGGGCTTCGTCGCCCCTGCTCACACCGGCGGAAGCGGGGGGATTCGAACCCCCGGGCCCTCTCGGACCGCTCGCTTTCAAGGCGAGTGCATTAGGCCGCTCTGCCACGCTTCCGCGCAGTAGGGTAGCCCTCGACACTCACCACGCCAACAGGGGGCCGCCGACAAGAGGCCGCTCACAGGGGCCTCCACAGGCGAAAGTTGACCTCGATCACGGATCGGCGGCGTACAATCACGGCAGTAACCCAGCTGCCGCACGGGTTTCCGGTGCCGCGTGGCCCGCACGAGTGGCGTGGGAGCACCACAGAGGGAACAACCGAGACGACGAGTTCCTGCCAGGGGGACGGGTGACTGCTGCTGTCGAAGTGGCGGATCTGGTCAAGCACTACCCCAAGAGCACCCGCAACGCGGTGGACGGGCTGAGCTTCCGGGTCCGGCACGGTGAGATCTTCGGACTGCTGGGACCGAACGGTGCGGGCAAAACCACGACGGTGGGGATTCTGACCACCCGGATCGTGCTCAACGGTGGGAGCGCCACGATCGGTGGGGTCGACGTGGCCCGTGATCCCGTGGCCGCCAGGAGCAAGGTCGCCGTGGTGCCGCAACGGGTCAATCTCGACAGGTCGCTCAACGCCAGGCAGAACCTGCTGTTCCACGCCTCGTACCACGGAATCGGTCGCTCCGAGCGGCACGCGCTGGCCACCCGACTCATGGAACGGATGGGGCTGGCCGACAAGTCCAAGGCACGCATCGACGACCTCTCCGGCGGTCAGGCACAGCGGCTGATGATCGCCAGGGCGCTGATCCACCGGCCCGAGGTGCTGTTCCTGGACGAACCGTCCACCGGACTGGATCCACAGGCGAGGCTGTTCGTGCACGACCGCGTCAACGATCTGCGTTCCGAGGGAGTGACCGTCGTGCTGACCACGCACGACATGGAAGAGGCCGAAAAGCTCTCCGACCGGGTGGGTGTGGTCGATCACGGCAGGATGCTCACCGTGGACACCCCCACCGCGCTGATCAGGTCGCTGCCGGGCAGCGGAACCATCGACGCGCGGCTCCGTCCGAACGGTTTCGACAGGGACAAGGTCACCGGCCTGCTGTCCGACATTCCCGGGGTGCGGCGGGTCGAGGCCCCGGGCGGTTCGACCGCCCTCGAAGGGGTCTCCCCGGAAACCGAGCTGCGCCTCTACGTCGACGGTGAGCCCGGTTCGCTGCTCGGTCCGATCGCCGCGAAGCTGCACGACAACGACATCACGGTCAGTGACCTCTCACTCGGCTCGGCGAGCCTGGAGGACGTCTTCATCGAACTGACCGGCAGGGACCTGCGATGACCGGCACCGCGCAGAGTTCGATACGCGCGTTCTGGGCCGTGCTCGGCAGGGACGTGTTCGTCACCGGACGCGAGATGCCCAGTTTCCTCGCGCAGGTGCTGGTGCAGCCGGTGGCGCTGTTGTTCATCTTCGGCAAGGTGCTGGGCCAACTCGGCTACACCCAACCCGGCTACGCCCAGATCCTGCTGCCGGGGATGATCGCGCTCAACGCGTTCCTGGTGGCACTGCAGAACACCTCGTTCCCACTGGTGCTGGACTTCTCGTTCTCCCGCGAGATCGAGGACAGGCTGCTCGCCCCGCTGCCGATCACCTGGGTGGCCGTGGAGAAGATGCTCTTCGGCGCGCTTCGCGGGCTGTTCGCGGCACTTCTGATGTTCCCGATCGGGCTGCTGATGCTGGGAAACGTCGCGTGGGACCTGTCCGGCCTGCCGTTCGCGGTGCTGTGCATGGTGCTCGGCTCGCTGGTGGGCGGCGCGGTGGGGCTCACCGTGGGGGCGGCGGTACCACCCCGGCGGATCAACATCATGTTCGCCGTGATCCTGGCCCCGCTGATCTTCACCGGCGCGAGCCAGTTCCCCTGGGCGCAGCTCGACCAGCTCCGCTGGTTCCAGGTCGTCTGCGCGTTCAACCCGTTGACCTACGTGAGCGAGGGGATGCGTGGCGCGCTGCTGCCGGACGTGCCGCACATGGCGCCCTGGGTGTGCCTGCTGGCCCTGCTGGGAGCTTGTGTGATCTTCGGTGCGCTGGGGATCAAGTTCTTCCTGCGCCGCGCCCTGGACTAGCGGAGGCTCGGCGGCTCGGTTCGCTTGGCAGTGCCGGTAGCGGAACCTCTGGCACGGCTCTCGCTGCGGGGAGGCCCGACATCGGGTAGTTACTACACAACGTCGGGCCTTCCTCGCGAGAGCCGCACCGGAGAACCCGCTGCGGTGCCGACTGCGAGGGTGGTCGGAGTTCGGCCTGGAGAGCGCTCGGAGTTCGGCACTCGCCGGTACCATCTGCCCGGCAATTTTTGGGAAATCGCCGCCGCACGGAAACGGCCGGGGCGCCGCGAGGACGCCCCGGCCGTCGATTCGCCGGTCGAGCGACCGCGTTGTGAACCGATCCCTACGGCAACCGGGTCACTTCAGCGGAAGGCAGCCGGGTCACTTCAGCGGGAGCTGACAGGTGTGACCGTGCGAGTCGGCGTTCGACGCGAGGCTCATGGGCTGCGCCATCGCCATGCTGCGCAGCCGGGCACGTTCGGCCCTGCTCCGCATCCCGTTGACGTCCTCGGTCGTCTGCCCGTAGTGCTGGACCACTCCGGCCAGTGCCCTGGTGTTGCGGATCAGGGCGGTGCGGTCGACGTTGCCGAGGTCGTCATCGGCCTTGTGGTAGTTCGGGTCGTAGGCGACGCCGGCTTCGCCGCCCCACTTGGCCGCCTGGGCCTCGGTCTTGACGCCCCCGGCGCCGGTGAACAGTCCGCCCGCCGGGATGCCCACGGCGATGAACTGCCCGTAGTCCGACCGGCCGTTGAAGTCGGTTCCCTCGACCTCGATGCCCTGGCGCTGCATAGCCTCGGTGAAGTCCTGCTCGATCTGCGCCGAGCCGTACGGCCCGGGACCGGCGCCCACGCCGTCCGAATCGTCACCGTCGTAGGTGAAGTAACCGGCGTTCGGCGATCCGATCATGTCGAAGTTCAGGTACATCGCGATGTCGAGCTGCTGCTCGAAGCTCAGCCCGTTGACGTACTTCGTGGAACCGATCAGGCCGGACTCCTCGGCGCCCCACCAGGCGAACCGCACCGCGTTGTTGACGTCGGGGCTGCCGCCCATCTCCAGGGCCGTTTCCAGCAGTCCGGCGCTACCGGTGCCGTTGTCGTTGATGCCCGGCCCCGCGTCCGCGCTGTCGAGGTGGGCGCCTGCCATCACGACGTTGTCCTTGCGACCGGTGCGGGTCTCGGCGACCACGTTCTCGCTGGTGATCTCGTCGAAGGTGGCGTCGAGGTTCAACGTGGCGCTCTCGCCGGCCTTGGCGACCAGGTCGGCACCGAGGGCCTTGCCGACCGAGGCTGTGGGGATCACGCCCGCGTCGGCACCGCCCAGGGTGCCGTTGAGCTCTCCCTCGACGTTGTTGTAGATGATCGCGGCGTCGGCGCCCTGCTCGGCGGCGAGCCGCTGCTTCTTGGCGAAGGTGCAGGCACCGCGCTTGACGAGCGTGATGGTGCCGGCAACGTCCGTGCCCTGGTAATCGGCCGCCTGGCAACCGGTGGAGTCGTCCACCGGCGTGACCGACAGCGGTGCCTGGACTCCGCCGTCGGGCGTGGCGGGCGAGTACTCCATCGCACCGACTTCCTCGACCGGCGAGCCCGCGGCGCTCAGGGAGACCGAATCGAGGCGGTACTTGGTGTATTCGAAGTCGGGAGTGGACACTTCGTAGCCCGCGCTCCGGAGTTTGCCCGCGACATAATCCACGCTGGCCTGATATCCGGGCGTTCCGGAAGCACGTGTGCCGTCGTTGCGATCGGCGATCCGCTGGAATGCCACGAGGTGCCGATTCACGTCGTTGACATTGAATCCGGGCTCCGCCGCCGGAGTCGCCGCAGCGGGAACCGCCGTGAAAGCGGCGGTCGCGCCGGTGGCGAGCAGCGCGGCGACGAAGCGTCCTGATCGGACGTTGTGCACTGTCATCTTGCTCCCCGTATCGGGTGAATACGTGCCGGCCAAGAGTTCATAAAACTCCCCGGTAAAGTCAAGACGCCATGGCGGTGGAACGGATGGTCGAGATACCGAAATTTCTCCGTTCACGCGGCCCAGCGGCACGCACGAAGACATTTCCCGTTTTTCCCGAACAACCCTCACTGCCGCTTTCGAGAATTCCACCTTCCCACCACCGGAACAAACCGACACACCGAGACCGAAAGGCACTCATCGCGTCCGGGAGGCGTGGCGGCGCTACGGTCGGGAGCATGCACGCGATCACCATCCGCGAAGCGGGCGAACCCGATGTCCTGGAGTGGCGCGAGGTCCCCGCGCCCGAGCCCGGCCCCGGAGAGGTGGCCGTCGACGTGACCGCCGCCGGGGTCAACCGGGCCGATCTGGCACAGCGCCAGGGCTCCTACCCGCCGCCCGAGGGCGCCAGTGAGCTGCTCGGGTTGGAGTGCTCGGGCACCGTGGTCGAGTCCGGCCCCGGGGTCACCGGCTGGCGGCCCGGTGACCGGGTGTGTGCCCTGCTGTCGGGCGGGGGCTACGCCGAACGGGTGGTGGTGCCCGCCACCCAACTGCTGCCGATACCTCCGGGGGTCGACCAGGTGGACGCGGCCGGACTGCCGGAAGTCACCTGCACGGTGTGGTCCAACATCGTGCACGAGGCCGGGTTGGAACCGGAACAGCTACTGCTGGTGCACGGCGGCTCGGGTGGCATCGGTACCTGCGCGATACAGCTCGGCCGCGCGCTGGGCGCGCAGGTGGTCGCCACCGCGGGCAGCGAGGACGGGCTGCGGCTGTGCGAGGAGCTCGGGGCCAGTCCGGCGGTGAACTACCGCGAGGGGGACTTCGTCGCCGAGGTCAAGCGGCTCGGCGGAGCGAACGTGATCCTGGACAACATGGGCGGCTCGTACCTGGACCGCAACCTCAGCGCGCTCGCCACCGACGGGCACCTGGCCGTGATCGGGATGCAGGGTGGCCGCAAGGCCGAACTCGACCTGGGAAAGATGCTGGTCAAGCGGCTGCGCATGTCGACGTTGGGGCTGCGTGGCAGGCCGCTGGAGGGCCCCCACGGCAAGGCCGGGATCGTACACGACGTACGGCAGTGGGTGTGGCCGATGATCGAGCGGGGCGAGGTCCGCCCGGTCGTGTGGCACCGGCTCCCGATGCGGGAGGCGGCACGCGCGCACGAACTCATGGCGGCCGGCGGGGTGCACGGCAAGATCCTGCTCACGACCGACCGAGCGGAGTGACCACCGGGCGGAGTGACCGGAACTCGGGTGCCGGGCAGGCGGGCCCCGAGTTCTCCCGGCGTCACCACCCGGCATCACGGGCGAGTTCCGCCGCCCTGGAGTCACACAACCGGCACACCGGTTCGCGTTCCGTGTGGCACACGCGGCACCATTGAAGGATGAACGGCAGGGACATCGAACCGGGACGAATGTTCGTGGTCGGCGACGAGAACACTCCGGTGGGGGCCTCGGTCACTCCGAACCAGCCACTCGGCGACAACGGCACCGAAGAGGACGCCGAGTCCACGACCGAGAACGGTGATCAAAATCTCGGCGAGCTCGTGGAGCAGCCGACCAAGGTCATGCGAATCGGGACGATGATCAAACAGCTGTTGGAGGAGGTGCGCTCCGCTCCGCTGGACGAGGCCAGCCGGTTCCGGCTGAAGGAGATCCACCGGTCCTCCGTCAAGGAACTGGAGCAGGGACTCGCACCGGAGCTGATCCAGGAGCTGGAACGCCTGTCGCTGCCTTTCACCAGGGAGGAAACCCCTTCGGAGGCGGAGCTGCGGATCGCACAGGCCCAGCTGGTGGGCTGGCTCGAAGGGCTGTTCCACGGACTGCAGACCGCGCTCTACGCCCAACAGCTCGCCGCCCGCGATCAACTGGAGAAGATGCGGCAGGGCGCGCTGCCCGTGGGAGAGACCGACGGCGGCGGGGAACACGATCACCGGAGCGGGTCGTCACACGGGCAGTACCTCTGAACCCCGCCCAGCGGGCCGTGCCACCCGTCTGACGGAGTCGTGCGCTGCATCGATCGAGCGAGGATCAGATCCCCCGTTCGAGCGATCCCGAAACGGACCAACCTAACCAAGGGGACAATGCTCCCCGGGGCGACTCCCACCGCAACAGCGCGTGCCCCGGTCGGTACGCTGCACAGCGTGCAGGCGACCAGCACGACAGACCAAACCGAAGCGCCCGCGGCAGCGCCCATCACGGCGCGCTCCCGCAGCTGGCGCAGGGTGTTCGACGACATCAGCAGGGCGGCACAGCAGCGACAGCTCTGGGCCCATCTGGGGTGGCAGGACGTCAAGCAGCGTTATCGCCGCTCCGTCCTGGGCCCGCTGTGGATCACCATCAGCATGGGCGTCACGGCCACCGGACTGGGGCTGCTGTACTCGACCATCTTCGGCATGGAAGCCGGCGAGTACGTGCCGTACATGACGGTGGGCTTCATCATCTGGTACTTCATCTCCGGATGCCTGACCTCGGGTACGGACGTGTTCATCCAGAACGAGGGGATGATCAAGCAGCTACCCGCGCCGATCAGCATCTACGTCTTCCGGACGGTGTGGCGCGAGTTCCTGCTCTTCTTGCACAACCTGGTCATATATTTCGCGATTCTGGCGATTTTCCAGCCCGAGCTGTCGTGGACCGTCTTCAGCGTGTTCCCCGCGCTGCTGCTGCTACTGGTCAACGCGGGCTGGGTCGTATTGCTGTTCGGGATCGTCAGCACCCGGTTCCGCGACATCCCGCCGGTGGTCAGCAGCTTCATGCAGCTGCTGTTCTTCATGTCGCCGATCGTCTGGCCCATGTCGGCGCTGGAGGAGAACGCGGGCCCGCGCGCCTGGCTGGCCCAGATAAATCCCATCTACCATTACGTCGACATCGTTCGTTCGCCGCTGCTGGGCAGCAACCAGGACATGTACCACTGGCTGATCGTGCTGGCCATCACAGTGGGCGGCTGGGGCCTGGCACTGCTGATGATGCGCAACTACCGGGCCCGCGTTTCCTACTGGGTCTAGAAGGAGGTCGACGAACCGTGGTCAGTATCGACGTGTGGAACGCAGCGGTTGACTTCCCGATCTTCGACGCGAAGTCGCGCTCGATGAAGAAGGCCATGCTCGGCAAGACCGGGGGCAAGATCGGCACCGACACCAAGGTCCCGATCATCGAGGCGCTGCGCGACATCGACCTCTCGCTGCGGCACGGCGACCGGGTCGCCCTGGTCGGCCACAACGGCGCGGGCAAGTCCACCCTGCTGCGACTGCTGTCCGGCATCTACGAACCGACGCGGGGCAGCTCGCGCGTGGAGGGCAAGGTCGCCCCGGTCTTCGACCTCGGCGTGGGGATGGACCCGGAGATCTCCGGGCACGAGAACATCATCATCCGGGGTCTGTTCCTGGGCATGAGCCGCAAGCAGATGGAGCAGCGGATCGACGACATCGCCGAGTTCACCGAACTCGGGAACTACCTGTCGATGCCGCTGCGCACCTACTCCACCGGTATGCGGGTCCGGCTCGCGCTGGGCGTGGTCACCTCCATCGACCCCGAGATCCTGGTGCTCGACGAGGGCATCGGCGCGGTCGACGCCGACTTCCTGGAGAAGGCCAAGGGCAGGCTCAACGAGCTGGTCAAGCGTTCCGGGATGCTGGTGTTCGCCTCGCACTCCGACGAGTTCCTCGCCGAGCTGTGCAGCACGGCGATCTGGATGGAGAAGGGCCAGATCAAGGAGCACGGCCCACTGCGCGAGGTGCTCACGCACTACAAGGGCAAGGACCCCTTCGAGAACCTCAGCCCGCGGGCGAAGGCCCGGATGCAGGAGGACCAGGCGGGTTCGACCGCGACCATCGGAAGCGGCGAGGGCTGATGACGGCATCCGAACAATCCGCACCGCTGCCGGCGGACTCGGTGGTGACCGTGATCGTCACCCGGCACCGCCCGGAGCTGCTCGCCGAGTCGCTGAAGGTGATCGGCAGCCAGACACGGCCGCCGGACCACCTGGTGGTGGTCGACAACGGCCCCGACCAACCCGTCGCCGAGGTGGTCGCCGAGTGCCCCATCCCCACGACCTATCTGCCCTCCCGGCGGAACCTGGGCGGCGCGGGCGGGTTCGCGCTGGGCATGATGCACGCGCTCTCGCTGGGCGCGGAGTGGATCTGGCTCGGTGACGACGACGGCCGCCCCGCCGACGAGCACGCGCTGCGCACCCTGCTGGAAGAGGCGGAAACGCGCGGTCTCGCCGCCGTCTCACCGGTCGTGGTCGACATCGACAGCCCGGACACCCTCGCCTTCCCGCTGCGGCGTGGCCTGACGTGGAAACGCCGCCCCGAGGAACTGCGCGGCACCGGTTCCGAGCACGACTTCCTGCCCGGCATCGCCTCGCTGTTCAACGGCGCACTGTTCCGGGCCGGAACGCTGGACGTGGTCGGAGTTCCCGATTACCGGTTGTTCTTCCGCGGCGACGAGGTGGAAATACACCGCCGGATCGTGCGGTCCGGACTGCCGTTCGGGACCACACTGCGTACTCGATTCCTGCATCCCAACGGCTCGGGAGAATTCAAACCGATGCTGGGTGGGAAGTTTCACGCGCAGGATCCGGAGGATTCCACCAAGCGCTACTACACCTACCGAAACCGCGGTTACCTGCTCGCCCAGCCGGGCATGCGCGGAATCGGGATGCTCGAAGTGGCTCGTTTCGGGCTCTACTTCGTGTGGCAGCGCCGGAGCCCGAAGGATTTCCTGGAATGGCTCCGGCTGCTGCGCCTGGGCAGACGCGAGCGTTTCTTCCGCAGGTAAAGCCGGGCGGTCCACAGCGGACCCGCCCGGCACGCCGGACCGGTCCGACCGCCACGCGGCCGGACCGGGAATCGGCGTACCGCCGGTCCGGCACCGCGCCGCCGGACATTGGACAAAACGGCGAAAAGCAGCTCGGGGACAATCGGCGCGGCGTGTCAGGCGGCACATGCCGGTGATACCGCGAAACAGCGCCGCCTGAACACCTACTATTCTCCACTCGTGCTTAGCGTCGGGCGGAAAGAGGACGAGCGGCCCAATCGGGGAAACGGCTCCGGTGACACCGGAGGCCGCGATGCCGCGAACAACGCCGATTCCCGCAGACGTCTTCGGGTGATCGCGGCGGTACTCGGAATAGTGGGGACGATCCTCTCGCTGTCGGTGCCGTTCCTGCCCGTCAAGCACGAGATCACCAACCTCAGCTGGCCCACGGCCGAGGGGACCGACCCGGTGTCCGCCCCGCTGGTCAGCTACTCACCGGTGGACCTGGAGTTCACCGCGCCGTGCGCGACCGCCCGCAGCCTGGACTCCAGAACCTCGGACTCGGCCAACGTGCTGAGCACCAATCCCCCCTCCTCCGAGTACGGCGACCTCACCGGCATGGTGTTACGCGTCGAGGACGGCAAGCTGACGCTGCTCTCGCGCGGGAGCCGACTCGGCAGCGCCACCATCCCGGACGGCAGCTGCACGATCTCGGTGCGCTCCGACGGCTCGCGGACGGTCGCCAGCGTGGGCGACAAGCCGCTGGCGAACGTTACGGGCGAGGACCGGCGCCCGCAGCTGACCGGCATCTACTCCGATCTCGAGGAGCGGCAGGACCCGATCGACGAGGTGTCGTTCCGGGCACAGGTCGACACCCGGTGGTCCACCAGCGCCACGGTGTTCAAGTTCGTCGTCATCGGGTTGGCGATGCTGTGCTTCATCGGCTGCTTGGTCGTGATCCGCAGGCTCGACCGCCGCGCCGGACGACGCGCTCCCAAACTGGTCCCGACGGGGTGGTGGAAACCCACGTGGCGGGACGCGTCGGTACTCGCGGCACTGATCGTCTGGTGGCTGATCGGGGCCATGACCTCCGATGACGGCTACATCCTCTCGATAGCACGCTCCCGGGACGGCGCGGGCTACATCAGCAACTACTACCGCTGGTTCGGCGCTCCGGAATCCCCGTTCGGCTGGTTCTACGAGCTCTACTCGCAGTGGGTTCGGATCTCAGCCTCCACTCCTTGGATGCGGCTGCCCGCCCTGCTGATGGGCATCGCGAGCTGGCTGCTGATCAGTCGCGAACTGCTTCCCAGGCTCGGGCAGCAGGTTCGCCGCAGTCACGCGGCGGGCTGGGCCGCCGCCGCCGTTTTCCTGGCGTTCTGGATGCCCTACAACAACGGCCTCCGCCCCGAGCCGGTGGTCGTGCTGTTCTCGCTGCTCGCACTGGCCGGTGTGGAACGAGCGGTGGCCACGAAGCGCCTGCTGCCCGCGGCTGTCGGCCTGTTCGGGGCAGCGCTGGCGCTGGGTGCCAATCCGCACGGTCTGATGGCCGTGCTGCCCTTCGTGGTCGCGTTCAAACCGCTGTTCCGGATCGTCAGCCAACGGATCCGGGAGTTCGGCTGGCTGCCGACACTCGCCCCGATCTCGGCGTGCGGCTTCGCGATACTCAACATCGTCTACTGGGACCAGACCTGGCAATCGGTGATCGAGTCGACCCAGCTGCGCGGTGAACTCGGCCCGAGTCTGAGCTGGTACCAGGAGGTGAGCCGCTACTCGCTGCTGTTCAGCCAGATCCCCGACGGATCGATGACCCGGCGGTTCCCGGTGCTGCTGGTGATCCTGTGCCTGGTCACGTGCGCCGTGGTGCTGCTGCGACGCGGCCGTATCCGGGGCGCGGCACTCGGCCCGAGTCGCAGGCTGCTGGGGATGACGGCGCTGACGTTCTTCGTGCTGGTGCTCACGCCCACCAAGTGGACGCACCACTTCGGCATCTTCGCCTCAGTCGGCGGCGCCCTCGCGGCACTGACCGCGCTGGCGACCAGCGGCACGGTGCTGCGTTCACGACGCAACCGCGCCGCGTTCTTCGCGGGGCTGATGGCGATCTGCGCGCTGGCGGCCACCGGCCCCAACGCCTGGTGGTACGTCTCGGGCTGGGGGATCCCCTGGCACAGCAAGCAGCCCTCCGTCCTCGGCTACAGCGCCAGCACGGTGCTGCTGGTCATCGCGGGGATCGCGCTGATCGTCGCGGTCATCGAGCACCTGCGGATCGACGAGCATCGGCCGCACGTGGTCAACCCACCGAAGCTCGACCGCAACGGCCGCACCGGCGTGGAGGGGCGCAGCCGCGCGCTGCGGCTGGGCACCGCTCCGCTCTCGGTGGTCTGCGCACTGCTCGTCATCGGGGAACTGGTCACCTTCGGCAAGGCGATCCAGAGCCAGTGGAACAGTTACAGCCTCGGCAAGGACTCGGTCAAGCAGCTGATGGGCAGCAGCTGCGGGCTGTCGGACTACGTGTACGTGGAGAAGGAACCCATCAAGGGAATGCTGCGGGTCTCCGAGAAGCAACCCGACGATCCGATACCGGAAGCCGAGGTCCCCGCCCGGTTGGAGTCCGAGGAGTCGCCGAAGGAGTACCTGGAGGCCAAGATGCGCGGTTTCCGACGCCACGGCCTGCCTCCCGACAACGACGAACCCCAGGGCAAGGACTGGAGCCCGCCCTACGACCTGGGCAGCGATGAAGCGCCGGTCTGGGGCAGCTACGACTCCCGGGGCGTCGTGACCGGCGAACTGCGCACCCAGTGGTACGACCTGCCGGAACGTGCCCGCAAGGGCAACGTCCCGGTGGTGATCACCCTGGCGGGCAAGGTGAACGATGCGAACAAGCTCTACGTGGAGTTCGGCAAGCGGACCGAGAACGGCTTCGAGGTGACGGACCGCCGCCGCGTGGTGACAGCTCCCGAAACCGAGTGGCGGGACGCTCGGATCAGTGTGAACGGCAGGGCCGAGGGAGCGGAGCAGGCCCGCGTGGTGGCGGTCGACCAGTCCCTCGGCGAAGACGGTTGGCTCGCCTTCAGCGCCCCCAGGGCGCCCCGACTGACGAACATGACCGACTTCATCGGCGACGCACCCGCGTTCGTGGAATGGACGGCCGCCTTCCAGCATCCGTGTCTGAACCTGCCGAACATCAGCCACGGGATCGCGGAGGTACCGCGCTTCCGGATCAGCGCCGGTGGCAACCTGCGTTCGGTCGGCCAGGCGTGGTCCTCCCCCGACGCGGCGGGCCCGTTCGGCTGGCTCAACGTCACCAGCAGCATGCGCGAGATGCCGACCTACCTGCGCGGCAACATCCACCGGGACTGGGGAACTCTCTACGCCGTGGACCGGTACCGCCCGGCGGCCTTACCCGCCCAGACGGCCATGAACATCGAGGAGGAGACCCACTGGGGCACCTGGAGCCCGGGGCCGATGAGCAGACCGGTGCAGCTGCCCGGTGACGTCCCCAGTTCGGACGACCGCAACGACACCTCCGCGGAGGAGGAGTTCGACGGCGACGAGATCGGGCACGTCGACGGTTCCGCCAACCGGCGCGGAAGCAGCTGAGACACCAGAGTCGTGACGGCCTGCTCGGGTGGTTGGGTAGCCGGCACGTGAGTCGGCACCTTGCGGTGTTGGGCCGGCTCTTGAGTAGCGACCTACGCGGCGAGCGGCCCGGCCTCGCGATGCATCCGACTCACGCACCGGGGACACCCGCGCTGCGTCGCTCCGAATGATGGATTCCGTCGCCTGGGACGTAGCTGGTCGCTTGGCGGAACCTCCTGCACGACTCTCGCTGCGGCGAGGCCCGACATCGGGTAGCGACCTACACAACGTCGGGCCTTCCTCGCGAGAGCCGCACCGGAGAACCCGCGGCGGTGCGGGTTGCGGAAGTGGTCGGAGTGCGGCCTGCGGGCGTGGCGGCGCGTCGATTTCCCACGAAATCGACGCGCCCGGTGGGCACTGCTACATCGGCGCGGCGATTTCGCGAGAAATCGACGGCGCCCGAAGGTCGGTGCGCGCGGGTCACTCGCGGAAGACGACCCAGCGCAGCAGCACGAAATTGATCGCGGTACCCAGTCCCTGGCCCGCCAACCAGCACACGGTCCACTTGAGCTGCGCCCCGTAGTGGAAGCCGAACTCGGGCAGCAGCAGGAACAACAGCTGGTTGGTGCCGATGTTGACCAGGAAGGTCACCACGTAGACCAGCACGAATCCCCCGGCCTTCGCCTTGGTGTTGCCGGTGTTGGCACCGGCGAAGGTGAGTCTTCGGTTCGCCACGTAGGAGGCGCTGGTCCCCAGCATGAACGCCAGGGTTCGGGCCGCCCAGTTCGGCAGGTCCAGCGCGAGCAGCGTCATGTACGAGCCGTAGTCCAGCAGCGCGCAGAAGACGCCGATGAGTCCGAAACGGATGAGCTGCTCGACTATCCCCAGCTTCTTGGTATCAGGTTCGGCGGTGCTTTCGGCCACGGCCACTCGTTCACCTCGGCTGTCACGACGACACTTAAGCGGGAACCGGGCCGAGCGGCAATCAATCCGCCCACGCGTCACCCGCCGCCCCTGACTCACAGGCAAGTGTAGCCACTCGACCGGTCAAGCGGGGTGGGGCCGGGTTTCACCCGGCGCTGCCGTGCCACGGTACGCAGCTAGACTCGTCACAGTGGGATCGGTTAACAACGAGCAACGGATGCTGACGGGCTGGGGACGTACCGCCCCCACCATGGCCGAGGTGATCAGCACACCGGATGTCGAGACCATCGCCCGTGCCGTGCGCGAGGCCGGCCCACGCGGGGTGATCGCCAGGGGTCTCGGCCGCAGCTACGGCGACCCGGCGCAGAACGCCGGTGGGACCGTCATCGACATGACCGCGCTCGACCGGATCCACACGATCGACGTCGACAACGCGGTCGTCGACGTGGACGCGGGCGTGTCCCTGGACACGTTGATGCGCGGACTGCTCCCCCACGGGCTGTGGCTACCGGTACTCCCCGGCACCCGGCAGGTGACCGTCGGCGGGGCCGTCGGGGCGGACATCCACGGCAAGAATCACCACTCGCAGGGGTCGTTCGGCAGCCACGTGATCTCGTTGGACCTGCTGACGGCGGACGGCGAGGTGCGCACCCTGACTCCCGAGTCCGATTCGGCCGAGCTGTTCTGGGCCACGGTCGGCGGCATGGGGATGACCGGGATCGTCCTCCGAGCCACCATTCGCCTCAAACGGGTGGAAACGGCCTACTTCGTGGTCGACAACATCCAAACCCGGAATCTGGACGAGCTGCTCGAACACTTCACGGACGGTTCCGACGACGATTACGTGTATTCGGTCGCCTGGTTCGACTCGTTGGCGCGGGGCGACCGGATGGGACGCGCACTGCTCACCCGTGGCAATCCGGCCACCCTCGACGAACTCCCGAAAAAACTGCGGAAGAATCCGCTCGGATTCGACGCCCCTCAATTGATGACGGCACCGCCGGTATTTCCGAACGGGTTGGTGAACAAGTACACCATCACCGCCTTCAACGAGGTCTGGTACCGCAAAGCACCTACGAAGTACGGCTCGGTGCAGAACATCACGCAGTTCTTCCACCCGCTCGACCTGGTCGGCGAGTGGAACCGTGTGTACGGTTCCAACGGTTTTCTGCAGTATCAGTTCATGGTCCCGTTCGGCCAGGAACAGATGTTCCGCCGCTCGATCGACAAGATCAGCGCTTCGGGACACGTCTCGTTCCTGAACGTCCTCAAGACGTTCGGCCCGGGAAACGCGGCACCGATGTCCTTCCCGGACAAGGGCTGGACGCTAACCGTCGACATCCCGGTCACACCGGGGCTCGATCGGCTGTGCCGGGATCTGGACGAAATGGTGTTGGAGGCCGGTGGCAGGCTTTACCTCGCCAAGGAGTCCCGCACCACTCCCGAGATGATCGAGCGCATGTATCCGCGTATCGACGAGTGGCGCAAGACGCGTGCCGCGGTCGACCCCGAAGGAATCTTCCGTTCCGACCTGGCCAGGAGGCTGAACCTGTGATCGATGCGGTTGGCAATCCCCAGTCCCTGCTGCTGCTCGGCGGCACCTCGGACATCGCGCTGGCCACCGCCGAGCGCTACGCGCGAGAGCGTCCACTTCGGATAGTGCTGGCCGCGCGCCCCTCCGACCGGCTGGAAGCGGCGGCGGAGCGGCTGCGCGAGACGGGCAGCACCGTGACCACGGTCCCGTTCGACGCCCGCAAGCCCGAGACCCACGCGGAAACCCTGGACAAGGCATTCGGCGAGGGAGACATCGACATCAGCATCGTCGCATTCGGCATGCTGGGTGACCAGGAAAAACTCTGGACCGATGTGACGGCCGCGCAGGAGATGGCCGAGATCAACTACGTGGCCCCGGTGACGGTGGGAGTACTGCTCGCCGACCACCTGCGCAAGCAGGGGCACGGCCACATCGTCGCGCTCTCCTCCGTCGCGGGGGAACGGGTACGTCGATCCAACTTCGCCTACGGCTCCGCCAAGGCGGGCATGGACGGGTTCTACACCGGCCTGACCGAGGCGCTGCGCCCCTCCGGAATCAAGGTGACGGTGGTGCGCCCCGGCCACGTCAAGTCGAAGATGACCGAGGGGCTCAAGGAGGCGCCGCTGGCGCAGACTCCCGAGCAGGTCGCGGAAATCGTCGTGAACTCGGTGCGCAAGGGCAAGGAGCTGGTGTGGGCACCGGCGCAGTTCCGTTACGTGATGAGCGTGCTGCGTCATCTGCCACGCGCGGTGTTCCGCAGACTCCCGTTCTGAACCCGCTTGTCGATACGTCACGATTTCCGGATGCTCCGCCCGGACGGCACAACCGTCACGCGGCACGCCGACTTCGCCCGGCGCGTGTTCCCGTCGAACGCGCACCGGGCGTTTTCATCTCCGAACTCGGTTCCCGAACGATCGCTCGCCGAATCGAGGCGGAACTCACTCCCGTGCCGCCGAGGAAACGGTCACCGGACAGTTCGGTGTTCGGCACGAATCGCGCAATGAAAGCCTCGTGTTACACCCCGAACCAAGACGGTTGCACGGGTAAATTCGGCTGCGAATCGATAACAGCACGCGACAGTCACGCTCCTTTCGTTCGATCATGGAACGAGACCTGAAAGGGGAAATAGTGACGGTCAAGAATCTTGTGGGACGTGCCGTCGCACTGGGCACTGCCGCTGCTCTGGTCGCGGCCGCTCCGGCCGCGGCCGCGACCGCCGAACAGCCCGAACCGAACGAGCGGACCACTCAGTCGGCCCAGCCGACAACCGAGCCCGCGGAAGGCTCCGGCCAGAACGACTCGGCGGACGAGGCCGGTGAAACGACGGACGCTTCGGATTCCGGGGACACCGCTTCCGACGGGACTTCCGGAGCGGACGAGGGCTCCGGCACCGACGATTCCGGTTCGGAGGGCTCCACCGGCGACTCCGACACCGGCGACTCCGACACCGGCGACTCCGGCAGCGGTTCCGGTGACGGATCGAACGACAGCTCAGGCGAGGATTCCGGGAACAGCGGTGACCAGACCGACGAGGCCCCGGGGTCCGGCAAGATCGACGAATACTACCAGAACCTCGATGCCGCCGAGCGGGAGCGGCTGGGCGAGCCGGTCGGTGAAGAGCAGGTCGTCAGCGACTCGATTCGCTACCAGGAGTACGACAACGCCCGGATCTACTGGTCGGCCGACCAGGGCGTGCACTCCGTCTCGGGTGCCGTGCTCGACGCCTTCGTGAAGGCGGGCGGACACGAGGCACTGGGTGTGCCCGCCACCGGCAGGGAGACCGACGAGGCCGGAACCCCCTACGGCGAGTTCGTCGGCTCCGACGGCACGAACGCTATCTACGCGCCGGAGGGCGGCACGGCTCACGTGCTCGGCGGGCCGGTGCTGCGGAAGTGGCGCTCGACGGGCGGCGGCAACGGACCACTGGGTTACGCCGTGACCGACCGGACGGCCACCGAGGACGGTCGGGGCCAGTACAACGACTTCGCCAACAACGCGGCGATCTACTGGACCGCCGAAACCGGTGCTCACGTGGTTCGGGGCCCGATCCTGCGGAAGTGGCGTGCGCTGGGGGCCGAGAAGGGCCCGCTGGGATACCCCACCACCGACGAGTCGGCCGTCGCGGACGGAGAGGGCGACTACAACGAGTTCGACGGCTCCGGTGGCGGCGCCGTCTACCTGGCTCCCGGCTCCGACGAGGCGTTCGCGGTCTACGGCGGCATCTACGCCAAGTGGCAGGCCCTCGACGGTGCCACCGGTGTGCTCGGCTACCCCACTTCGGACGAGCAGAACACCTCGGACGACCAGGGACGCTACAACGAGTTCGCCGGTGGTGACGGCGGCGGCGCGGGCGTCTACTGGTTCGAGGGCGGCCAGGAGGCGTTCGCGGTCTACGGGGCCATCCACGACAAGTGGCTCGCGACCGGCGGCATCGGCGGCCCGATGGGTTACCCGCTCAGCGACGAGCTTCCCGGTTTCGGTGACGAGGGCGGCAGGTTCAGCATCTTCACCGGCACCATCGAGGAAAACCACCCGGCTGTGATCGCCTGGACCCAACCCACCAAGGCGCACACGGTACGCGGCAAGATCGCCGAGAAGTACCTGAGCGCCGAGTACGGTGGACCTGGCAGCTTCCTGGGCTACCCGACCACCGACCAGCGCACCACGCCGAACGGTGAGGGCGTCTACAACCACTTCAGCGGCGCGGGCGACAGCTCGATCTACTACGTCAAGGGTGCCTCCGAGGCGCACGCGATCTACGGCGGCATCCGCGACAAGTGGCAGCAGCTGGACTGGGAGCGTTCCTTCCTCGGTTTCCCCGTCAGCGACGAGGAGCCCACTTCCGATGGCAACCGCAGGGTGCGGTTCCAGGGCGGTGAGATCGTCTACAACCCGAACACCGGCGAGATCGTCGCTCGGCCGTTGGACTGATCACGGCCTCGCACGGATGAACCACCTTTGACGGTGTGACATCCCCTAGGGGCCTTCCGGGACACGTTCCGGAAGGCCCCTCGTTGTCACTAACAGGTGAAATACCGGGATTGGCCGTGTGATCGAGCGTGTCCGTGCCACAGCTCCGGCCCACCCGCTCCCAAGCTGGGCATCGTTCGGAGTTCGCCGAGCTGAACAGGAGCATCCCGTGTTTTCCGGAAACGGTTCGATCTTGCGTAGAGCGGTGGCCGGTGCGGCCACCATGCTCGCGGCCACACTGTCGCTGGGGCTGTCCGGCACCGCGAGCGGCGACGTGGACACTTCCCGCGCGGAACAACAGACCCAGACCGAACAGCAGTCCCAGGCGGAGGAAAAGCCCCAGAAGGCGTCCGCCGAATTCACACCCATCGAACACCGGTACTGGAACGATCCGAAGCTGCGTAAACTGCTCGGTCATCCCGTGGACACCGAGTACCACAAGGACGGGATCTCCTACCAGCAGTTCAAGAACGGCTGGATGTACCACACCGACGACACCGGCACGCACGAAGTGCACGGTGCCATCGCGGACCGCTACACCGAGGTGGGCACACACGAAACCTACGGCGTCCCCACCACCGACGAGCTGAAGACTCCGGACGGCAAGGGGCGCTACAACCACTTCACGGGAACCGATGCGATCGGGATCGCCTCGATCTACTGGACCCCGAAGACCGGCGCGCAGGGAATCTGGGGGCCGCCGAGGCAATTCTGGGCCAAGAACGGCTACGAACGCGGTTTTCTGAACTACCCGACCTCCACCACCACGGACACTCCCGATGGCAAGGGGATCTACACGCATTTCCGCGGCGCGGACCGCCACGGGGCCTCCGTGTACTGGAGCGAGAAGACCGGTGCTCACTCGGTGCAGGGCGCGATCCGCGCCCATTGGCTGAAGCTCGGCGCCGAGAAATCGTGGCTGGGTTTTCCCAAGTCCAACGAGTACGGCGTCAAAAACGGGCGGCGTAGCGATTTCCAGCACGGCTACATCGTCTGGAACTCCAAGACCGGCAAGACCAAGGTGTACCGTTACTGATCCGAGTTTTCCACCGGGTTGCCGACCTGGTCTCCTTCGGTGCGGAAGCGCCGGGGGAGACCGGGCAACGGGCGGAAAACGCCGCTCGCTATCGCATCGTGGATGCGGTTGTGACTCCCGTCGAGTCGGCTGCGAGAATCGACTGTGGATTCGGGGCCGGGGCGATGGGAGACTCGGATATGGCCGTGAAGTGCTCCATTGTGGATAACACGCTGGTCGCTGAGTTCGATTCGACCATGTTCAAGTGGCTACGCGCTTCACTGCCACGATATCGGGAACTCGTCCAGGGAAGGCTGGACGAATACCGCGAATACGACTGGCTGTGTGAGCGGCTCTCGTTGCCGTTGCCGGTCACACCCCTGGACTCGACCATGCTCCGCGCGCTGCGCGACAGTTGGTGCGATCCCGTGGACGACGACGCGTTGCGCGGTTGGCTGGAGGCCGATCTGATCAATCGGCTCCGCGAGGACGCGGACGTCGTGTTGCGCACCCTGCCCGCCACGGGCGAACGGTTGGTGCTGCACAACGCCGAGCAGGTCGAGGCGTGGTTCTGGGTACTGGTGAACATGCGCATCGCCTACGGCGTGGAACACGGCGTGCTCGGCCCCGGTTGCGCCCCCATCGACGAGCACTTCGACAAGACCGCGGACTGGAGCGATCCGCTCACGCCCGCCCGGTTCGCCGTGTGGTGGATGCAGAATGTCGCGGACGTGCTGCGCAAGGTTTCCGGACAACCCCTGCCGGAGTACTCCTACTACTGACAGGTACTACTGGCAGGTACTACTGGCAGGGTTCGCGGCTCGGTTCGCGCTGGTGGGGACCGGTGGCCGGTGCGTGGTGCGACACCTGCCGCGCCGGGCCGTTGTTGAGCGGCACTCACTCCCCCGACCAGGCTCATTCCCCCGACCAGAGGGTGTTCAACGGCAACCTGCCCCGTGGAATCGCGGATCTGCCGGGAGGCGCCGGCGCGGGCCATCCCAACGCGATCCCGGTACGCACCGACCACGGCTCCTCGAACCCGGCGATCGCGGTGGCCCGTTCGGCGTTGGCCGTGGGGAAGAACGTCGCCGGGCAGCAGCCGAGTCCGAACGCGCCCGCCGCCGCGATGAGGGTCTGCGCGAACCTGCCCCCGTCGAACTCGGCGTCCGCCCCGCCGCGATCCAACGCCAGCAGGATCACCACAGGTGCCTGTGCGAGGTGCAGGGCGTAGTCGCCGCAGCGTCCCAGTTCGGCACGGGTGTCCGCGTCGCGGACGGTGTGCACCCGCCACGGTTGGCGATTACGCGCGGAACCCGTCCAACGGGCCACCTCGAGTATCCGGCGCAGATCCGTCGCGGTCACCTCGGCATCGGTGAACCAGCGGCTGGCGCGCAACCCGCGCAGCATCTCCAACGACTCCGGGAAAAGGGCACCACGCCCGGGTGATTCGGTCACGATCGAAGTATGGTGCGCTAAGGTGCGAACTGTCGCGAGAGGTCGGCCCAATGCGCCGAAAAACCGTACGGAGGTTCGCCGCGTGCAATCGGAGACGACCGCGTCCTCGGAGAGCATGCTCCCCGAACGCAGCAAAGAGGTGGCTCGTCGGCTCCGGGCAGTTGGTGTGCCGGGCGAGATCCGGGAAATGCCGGGATCGACCAGGACCGCCGCCGATGCCGCGGCCGCACTCGGCTGCGAGACGGGCGCTATCGCGGGCAGCCTGGTATTCCTCTCCGGCGAGGAGCCGGTCCTGGTGCTGACCAGTGGGCGTCACCGGGTGGACACGGAAGCGCTGGCCCTGCGACTGGGTTGGCAACCGCTCATCCGCGCCAAGCCGGAGCAGGTTCGTCGGGCCACCGGTCAGGCGATCGGCGGGGTGGCTCCGCTGGGACATCCCGAAGCGCTGCCGACGGTGATCGACAGCGCGCTGGCGGACTACGAACGGATCTGGGCCGCGGGCGGTACGCCCCGCACGGTGTTTCCCACCACCCATGACGAGCTGCTGCGGATAACCGACGGCCGATCCCTGCCGGTCGCCTCGGAAGAGTGAACAGTACCCGCACCGGCCCGCGTCGATTTCCCACGAAATCGCCGGGTCGCTGGGCGAGGGCCCGCTGCGTACGGCGGTCCGGTCTGGGGTGGCCGTCAATTTCTCGCGAAATCGCCGCCCCCGGTACCGCCCGTCGGGACGCGACCGTGCGGCTGAGCAGCGCGGGGAACCCCGGTGCTCAACCCCTACCACTCCCGCAATCGGCGCCGCCGCGGGTTCTCGCGTGCGGCTCTCGCGAGGACGCCGGAGACGTTGTGTAGATCGCTACCCGATGTCGCCGGACCCGCAGCGAGAGCCGTGCGAGAGGTTCCGCCACGAAACCAGCTACGGCAGCCGAGTCGCGAGGCCGCACCACTCGCCTTCCCACGTGAGCAGCGCGCGTGTCCCCGGTGCGTGAGTCGGATGCATTGCGAGGCCGGGCCGCTCGCCGCGTAGGTCGCTACTCAAGAGCCGGCCCAACGCGGCAAGGCGCCGACTCACGTGACGGCTACCCGACCACGCACTCCACTCTCACGGTGACTGTCAGAGGTAGAAGGCGAGGAAGAGGCATCCGGCCAGGATGCCGAACAGTACCAGCAGCACCTTGTCCTTGAGGGCCACTTCCTCCGGCTCACCGGCCACGCCCTTGTCCACGTCCACCGCGTAGCGCAGGATGCCGATCACGAAGGGAATGATCGACACCACTCCCCAGATCGAGTTGTCCTCCTGCCGGATGTCGTAGGCCCACAGGCTGTAGGACATGATCATGATCGCGGCCGAGATGGCCCAGACGAACCGCAGGTACGAGGCGGAGTAGGCCCGCAGCGACTTGCGGATCTTGGCTCCGGTCTCGTTGGCGAGCTTGACCTCCGCGTAGCGCTTGCCCGCCACCATGAACAACGAGCCGAAAGCGACCACGATGTAGAACCACTGGGTGATCTCCAGCCCGGCGGCGGCGCCGCCCGCCACCGCACGCAGCAGGAAGCCGGAGGCCACTATGCACAGGTCGATCACCGGCTGGTGCTTGAGTCCGAAGCAGTAACCGAGCTGCACGGCGACGTAGACGGCCATCACCGCCAACAGCCCCATGCTCATCAGGCCGGATATGACCAGCGAGCCGACGAGCAGCGACCCGCACACCGCGTAGGCCACCGGCAGCGGAATCAACCCCGCCGCGATCGGCCGGTTTCGCTTGGTCGGGTGCGCCCGGTCCGACTCGACGTCGAGAGCGTCGTTGATGAAGTAGATTCCCGAAGCGGCCATCGAGAAGACCACGAAGGCCACGGCCGCGTCGAGCAGGGTCGGAACCGCCCACAGCTCGCCCGCGCTGAACGGTGCGGCCAGCACCAGGATGTTCTTGACCCACTGCTTCGGCCGCAGTTCCTTGAGCAGGCCGTTGAACAACCCGGTCGGAGTTCCCGCGGCGGCGGCCACCCTCGCGTGGTAGGCGTCCGAGGACTTGTCCTGGTGCGATCCCGTGGCGGTCGTTGCCCCGCCCGAGTCCGTGGTCGCCGTGTCTCCGATGAACCGGTCCTCCAACGCACCGGCCTCACCGCCCGCCTCCGAGCCGATCAGTCCTTCGGAGTCGTCCCGCACGGCCTCCTCGGTGTCCGCGGAGTCCACCTCGGCGGCCGAGGGCTCGGCGTCACGTTCGGCCTCGGCTTCCCATTCGGTGGTGGCGGTGTCGACGCCGCCACCGGAAGCGGGGGTCGTCGCCGACCGTTCGGACCGCTGTCCGTCGTTGGTTCCCGGAGTGCTCTCCTCCTGGGACCGTGAATCGACCTCGTTCCTGTCAGCCACGGTTCCTCCGCCGCTCGACGTATCGACGTACGCCCAGTGCGACCGCACCACCGAGCCCCGAGCCGACGAGCACGTCACTCGGATAGTGAACACCGAGCACCAGGCGGCTGACCATCATCGGCGGCACCACCACCGGTCCCAGCCCGCCGCGTCCGAGCAACCTGCCGTAGAGAATCGCGGCCGTGGTCGTCGAAGTGGCGTGCGAGGAGGGGAAACTCAACCGGCTGGGGGTGTCGACCAGCACCCGGATACCCGGGTCACCGGGGCGTCTGCGCCGCACAAGGCGCTTCACCGCGATCGAGGCGCCGTGCGAAGCGGCGACACCGGCGGCCGCCAACACCCACTCACGACGACGTCGGCGGTCGGTGATCGCCCCGACCGCCCCGACCGCAAGCCAGCCGAGTGCGTGGTCACCGAATTTGGACATGCCCTTCGCGAGGGTAACTACCGGCTGTACTGCCAGCACGCTCTGAACCCGACGCACCGCGGTGGTCTCGGCCGTGACCGCAGCGGGCGGTTTCTCCTCCGTGGCCTGCTCCGGCCCGATCGGCTCGGTTGCCACGGTGGTCAGCTCTCCGTCCACTTCGTCTCCGGCTCCCTCTCCTGCCGAGGTGCGTCCACGCCGGGTGCCCGTCCGGAACCGGTGTTCCGGTCCCGGATCCGCGCACCCGGCAGTGCCCGACACTCGGGTTCACTTCGAATCACTCGTACATCCGCTTCCAGGACTCAGGACTGGTCAGTTCCGGCAGCGCCTGGCGGTATGCGTCACGCAACCGGGGCCACTCACTGACGAGCTTGCGGTAGTCGGCCAGAGCCCGCCTGCCGAGCCTGCGGAACTCGTCCGGGTCGCGTCGCCGGAACACGGTACCGCTCCCGTCCGCGGTGGATACGGTGGCACTGTCCAGCGCACCGAGCAGGAACCAGAGCGCGTTCGAGGACGGGATGTTCAGCTGCGGCCGTTGCTTGGCGTTCGGATCGGGGGCCTTGAGGTTGTGCAGCAACGCCTGGGAGGCACGCTTGGCTATCCGCACCGGGTGTACCGGCGGATCCAACAGCGCTTCGGCCATGGCGGGATTGGCGGAGGGAGTCGGTAGTTCCCGGGCGGAGGAGTAGGTCTGTGCGTCGGAGTAGTGCTCACGCAGCTTGCGGACCTCCGGTAAGGCGGTTCGCAGGCTGTCGAAGAGCCCCTCGGGCCCGGCCATGAAGTCCTCGACGGCTTTGAGCTGCACCGCGACCGTGGAGTACTCCATGGAGAACAGGTGTCGCAGCGTGAGCTTCAGGCTCTGCTTGACCAGGTTCTTGCGCACGTCGTCCGGGCTGTGCAGCGCGGCGAGGATGAGCCTGTTGCGGGTGTGGAAATAGGCCGTCCAGTCCGTCGCGTCGTTCTTGTCGGTCCAGGGCATGTGCCAGACGGCGGCCCCGGGCAGCGAGACGGTCGGATAGCCGCGTTCGCCCGCGCGCAGGTGGTACTCGGCGTCGTCCCACTTGAGGAAGAGCGGCAGTGGCAGACCCGTCCGCTCGATGACCTCCCTCGGGAACAGGCACATCCACCACCCGTTGTAGGTGGAGTGGATGAGCTTGTGCAGTTTCTTGCTCTTGCGCAGCGGGTACTGGGCGAAGTCGTGGTCGGTGGCGGCTCCGGGCGCGGCACGCCACATCGCGGCACCGAGATCGACGACCTCGCCCATCGTGTGCAGCCGTGACCTGGCCTGGAGATTGAGCATGTGCCCACCGACGACCACAGGCTGCACCGACGCACGCGCGAAGGCGTTGGAGCGCAGGACGCCGTCGGGTTCCATCGCGATGTCGTCGTCGAACAGCATCACTTGTTCGGCGTCGGAGTTGTAGATCCCCTCGTACATCACGCGGGTGAACCCACCGGAACCACCGAGGTTGGGCTGTTCGATGACGTGGAGCTTGTCGCCGATCCGACGAGCGGCCTCGTCGAAGCCCTCGGTCTCGCGGATCTTCTGCGCCCCCTGATCGGCCACCACCACACGTTCGACGAGATCGAGGACCTGCGAGTCCTCGCCCAGCGTCTGCAGTGTCTGCACGCAGTCCTCCGGGCGCATGGTGGTCGTGCCCACCACCACCCGCTGCTTCGGCAGTTTGAGGTCGGTGGTCCAGGCCGCCTCGTCGAGTTCGATGTCACCCTCGTTGGTGAACAGGTCGAACCAGATCCAGCCGCCGTCCTCGAAGGGCTTGAGCGAGATGGGGAACTCCAGCCGACGCCAGGACTTCGGACTGGATACGGCCGTCCCCTCCAGGTGCACGATGTCGCCGTTCGGCTTGGAGCGGTAAACGTCCAGCCTGCCCGAGCCACGAACCTTGAGCCGCAGCACGACCTCGTTCAGCTTCGTCCAGCGTTTCCAGTAACTGGCGGGGAACGCGTTGAAGTACGAGGCGAACGAGATGTTGGTGTGTACCGGAACACGCAGCGATCGGCGGGACAACACGGTGGCGTGCTGCGAAGCGGCTTCCGGCTCGTCGAGGTAGAGCGGACGGGCGTCCATCGGGTCCTCCGGGCGGGGGAGCAACACCCGCTGCAGCACCTGTTCCGCCCCGATCCGCTTGCCGCCGGTACGGACCGTGGCCGAGTCGGCGAGCTTGCTCTCACCCACGGCGTGCGCGGAGTCACTCTCCGTCCCGGAAGCCGTCGTGTCCTGTTCCGAGGAGTTCCGCTCCGCGGCGTCCTGCTCCAACTGATCCGACTCGGCCAGGTCAGGCTCGGTCGGAGAAGTCCGGTCAGTCACGTCAGTCCTCCATCGAGCCGTCCAGCGAGCGGCCCTCGGTGAAGTAGGGGTAAACCTTGTTGTCGAACATGCTCAGCGCGGATCCGATGGCCATGTGCATGTCCAGGTACTTGTAAGTGCCCAACCTGCCGCCGAAGAGCACCTTGCGCTCCTTCGCCTCCCGTTTGGCCAAATCACGGTAGGCTTCCAGCTTCGCCCGGTCCTCGGCCGTGTTGATCGGGTAGTAGGGCTCGTCACCACTCTCCGCGAAACGCGAGTACTCCCGAACGATCACGGTCTTGTCATTGGGATAGTAATCGCGCTCCGGATGGAAGTGCCGGAATTCGTGGATCCGCGTGTAAGGGATCTCCTCGTCGGCGTAGTTCAACACCGGCGTGCCCTGGAAGTCACCCGTTCGCACGACCTCGGTCTCGAAATCGAGGGTTCGCCAGCCGAGCTCACCCTCGGAGTAGTCGAAGTAACCGTCCAACGGACCGGTGTAGACGACCGGAACGTCGGGCAACTGGTCGCGCACGTCGAAGTAGTCGGTCTCCAGCCGCACCTCGATGTTGGGGTGATCGGCCATCCGACGCAGCCAGGCGGTGTAACCGTCCACCGGCAGGCCTTCATAGGTGTCGCTGAAGTAGCGATTGTTGAAGTTGTAGCGCACCGGCAGTCGAGTGATGTTGGCAGCGGGCAGTTCCTTGGGATCGGTCTGCCACTGCTTGGCGGTGTAACCGCGCACGAACGCCTCGTAGAGCGGACGACCGATCAGCGAGATCGCCTTCTCCTCCAGATTCTTGGCGTCGGCGGTCTCGATCTCGGCAGCCTGCTCCGCGACCAGCGCCTTCGCCTCGTCGGGGGTGAAGGCACGTCCGAAGAACTGGCAGATCAGCCCGAGGTTCATCGGGAAGGAGTAGATCTGTCCCTGGTACCGGGTGAAGACCCGGTGTTGGTAGTCGGTGAAGTCGGTGAAGCGGTTGACGTAGTCCCACACGCGCTTGTTCGAGGTGTGGAACAGATGCGCACCGTAACGATGCACCTCGATGCCGGTTTCCGGCTCGGCCTCGGAGTAGGCGTTACCACCTATGTGGTGCCTTCGCTCCAGCAGCAGTACTCGCTTGTCCAACTGGGTGGCGGCGCGTTCAGCGATCGTAAGTCCGAAAAATCCGGAACCTACGATTATCAGGTCATAACCTCCGAAGCTCACAGCCGCGAGGGTAGCGTTAGACCGATCGGGTGCCGAAACCGCGTGCCATCAGCGACTGATCGTGTCGGTTTCGCGATCGTGGTTTCGGATAACGAGGCTTCGCCGGGCGCGTGAAGTTATCGGGTCGCATACTGCTCCGCGAAGGCGTGAACAACTCACATCGAAAACCACCCTCCGGGGTTCCCGGCAATGTGAGCGAGGCGACTTATGCTCCGCGGCTTAATCGTCGGAACCATCGCACTGGCCACGACCACACTGCTGACCACCGGCGCCGCCGGTTCGACCACGGAACGATCGAGTCCGACTCGCGGGGAAACCACGGCGGTGCACCGGTCGCTGTCCGAGGCACCGGGAGCACGGGACTCACCGGGCGTACGCACGGTGCGGACCCGAAAGCGGTTCAGCATGGTCGCTGTCACCTGGGACGGGAAAGCACCGGACCGGACAGCGGCACAGTACCGGCAGGACGGGCGCTGGAGCTCCTGGCACGAGCTGTCGCCACTGGCTTCCTCCGGACACGGCGGCACCGATGTGTCCGGCGCGGCGGGCGCGAGCGGTGCCTGGTGGACCGGGCCTAGCTCCCGCATCCGGATACGCGCGGTTCGGGCGGGCGAGCACGTGACCGGGGAGCTGGAACTGATCGCGATCACGCCGGGAACGGAGCCGGTGCGTTCGGAAACCGAGCGGCGGACCGCACGGCCGCCGGTGGTGACCCGCGCGGAGTGGGGCGCCGACGAGAGCCTGATGCGCTGGCCACCGGAGTACTCGGCCACCACGCGGGCGGCGATCGTGCACCACACCGTGGAGACGAACGACTACACCTGCGCGCGCTCCGCCGAGGTGGTCCGGGGGCTGTATCACTACCACGCCGTGGAGCTCGGGTGGGGCGACATCGGCTACCACGCGCTGGTGGACAAGTGCGGCACCATCTTCGCCGGACGCACCGACGGACTGCGACGCCACGTCGTGGGTGGCCACACCCAGGGATTCAACGGTCAGACCTTCGGGGTGGCGCTGATCGGCAACTTCGAGACCGCCTACCCGACCGAGGGCGCGCTGCGTTCGACCGGAAGGATCGCGGGCTGGAAGCTCGGCACCGTCGGCCGTGATCCGTTGGGGCAGACCACGCTGGTGTCCGGGGGAGGCAGGGGAAACAAGTACCCCGAGGGCACCTCGGTCACGTTGCCCAGGATTTTCACCCACCGCGACGTCGGCGAGACCGCCTGTCCCGGCGACAACGTCCAAGCCCGGATGGACACCATCAGACAGGAATCAGTACCCGCTGCCACTTGACAAGCGGTGCGGGGCGGCAATTTCGCGGGTGCGGCGGTGCGACCCCAGCTGGCGTCAATTTCTCGCGAAATCGCCGCGCCACTGGGCAAGGGACCCGGTGCGTACGGCGGTCCGGCCTGGGACGGCCGTCGATTTCCCACGAAATCGCCGCGCCGCTGTGACGCGGAGCCGAACCCCACCACTCCCGCAAGTCGAACCCCGACCACTTACGCGATCGGCGCCGCAGCGGGTTCTCGCGTGCGGCTCTCGCGAGGACGGCCCCGACGTTGTGTAGGTCGCTACCCGATGTCGGGGCACCCGCAGCGAGAGCCGTGCGAGAGGTTCCGCCACCCGCACCGCCACGCAAACCGAGCCGCCGACAACAGGAGTTCACCACCAGCGTTCGAGCACGGTCGCCACCCCGTCGTGGGTGTTGCTCGTGGTCACCTCGTCGGCGACCTGGCGAACATCGGGGTGCGCGTTGCCGACCGCCACGCCGTGCCCCACCCACTCCAGCATGGGGATGTCGTTGGGCATGTCGCCGAACGCGATGACGTCGCGGGGATCAACCGCCAGCTGCTCGGCCACTCGCGCGAGTCCCGCCGCCTTGTTCACGCCCGGCGCGGACAGCTCCAGCAGCCCGGCGCCGGTGGAGTAGGTGACCCCCAGCCGTCCTCCGATCAGCTCCTCCGCGACGGGCGCCATCTCGGCACTGGTCATCCGCTCGTGCATGACCAGCAGCTTCACCACCGGCACACCGACCAGCTCGTCCCGCGCGGCGATGCGCAGATCCGGGTTGGGCCAGCAGCGGTGGAACGCGGACTCGGCGATGAACTGCTGGTCCAACCGATCGTGCGCGCCGCTGGTGGAACGCTCCACCCCGAAGGAACAACCCGGTAAGGCGTCGCGCAGCTCGCCGGTCACCTCCCGCAGGGTCGTCGGGTCGATCGCCGTGCTGTGCAGCACCCGGTCCGCCGCCGCGTCGTAGAGCACCGCCCCGTTGGAGCACACCACCGTCCCGGCCACGCCGAGACCGGCGACGATCCGCGGGACCCAGCGAGGTGGACGACCGGTGACCAGCACGAACGGGGTTCCGGAGTCATGAACGCCGCGCGCGGTGCGCGCGGTGCGTTCGCTGACCCGCTCCGCGGGGTCCAGCAGGGTTCCGTCGACGTCGGAAGCGACAAGGGATGGTCTGCGCACCAGACCATTCTGCCGTGTCGAGCCGGTTGTCGGGACGCGATGCGCACCACTTTCATGGCACATGCCGCCTACGCCGTGCCTACCTCTCGTAGCGGAGCGGCATGAACGTATACGGTCACGAGTGTGCGCGTTGGGATAGTGATTCTGCCCGAACACCGTTGGTGGGCCGCGGAGCCGCTCTGGCGTATGGCCGAGGAGTACGGCTTCGACCACGCCTGGACCTACGATCACGTGGGTTGGAGATCGTTGGTGGACAAACCGTGGTTCGACGCGGTTCCCACCCTCACGGCGGCGGCCACCGTGACTTCCCGGATCAAGCTGGGCACGCTGGTGAGTTCCCCCAATTTCCGACATCCGGTGCATTTCGCCCGCGAGGTGACCGCGCTGGACGATGTCAGCGACGGCCGCTTCCTGCTCGGCCTCGGCTCGGGAAGCAGCGGTTTCGACGAGCGGGTGTTCGGGACCGAGCCCTTGTCCATCTCCGATCGGGTCGAGCGTTTCGGGGAGTTCACCGAGCTGCTGGACTCGATCCTCACCAACGACAACGTCAGTTCCGACGGCAAGTACTACTCGGCGGTGGAGGCGCGCCGCTCCCCCGGCTGCGTCCAGACACCGCGTGTCCCGTTCGTGGTGGCCGCGGAGGGAACCCGCGCGATGCGCCTCGCCGCGCGGTTCGGCAACGGTTGGGTGACGAACGGCCGCGGGTCGGGCACCGAAGTGACCGGTGACGAGGCGTGGTGGCGGTCGCTGCGGGACAACACGGAACGTTTCGAGGAAGTACTGCGGGAGCGGGGGCGCGTGCCGGGAAGGGTGCCGCGCTACCTGAACGCCGACGCCGGCTCGGTCTACTCGCTCAGCAGCGTCGAGCGCTTCAGGGACGTGCTGGGCAGAGCGGGCGAACTGGGATTCACCGACGTGATCGTGCACTGGCCCCGGACGGAGGCACCGTTCGCGGGTCAGGAGTCGGTACTGGAGGAGATCGCATCGGAGGTGCTGCCCGGCCTGAAGGAGCACTGACCCGCTGCCGTGCGAACCGCTGCCCGCGACGCGGAATACCGACGGCTCGTGCCGGGTATCCCCCGAACGGAACGCGAAACGCTCGGAAGCGACAACCTCGCCGTCGGAAGAACCCGACCCATGACGACACGGACCACGGCCCGCCGCCTGTTGGACGTGGCGGGCACGACCTACGCCGCGCAGGCGGACATCACGCTGCGGAACCGACCGGAACCGCTGTACCGGTTGCTGGTGCTGTCGGTGCTGCTGTCCACCCGGATCAAGGCCGAGATCGCGGTGGCCGCCAATCGCGAGCTCGCCGAGTTCGACACGCCCGAACGGATGCTGCGTGCCACCTGGCAGCAACGGGTGGACGCGCTGGGACGTGGACACTACGTCCGCTATGACGAGAGCACCGCCACCGCCCTCGGCCAGGGAGCGGAACTGCTGCGGGACGAGTACTCGGGCGATCCGCGCGACATGCGTGCGGAGGCGGACGGGGACCCCGACGCGCTGCGGAAATCGCTGCGACGGATCCCGAAGCTGGGGCCGGTGGGGGCCGACATCTTCTGCCGCGAGGCACAGGCGGTGTGGCCGGAGCTGCGCCCCTACTTCGACAAGAAGGCCCTGACCGGCGCCCGGCGGGTCGGCCTGCCGGGAGGTGCCGAGGAACTCGCCGAACTCGTCGACGAGGAGGACCTGGCCCGGCTTGCCGCGGCCTGCGTACGCGTGACGCTGGAGAAGGGAACGGCGGAGCGGGTCACGCAACCCGCCACCACCGGGTGAGGGCAGGAGACCGAGTTCGGCCTGCCCGAGGTTTCCCCGGCGGAACCTCCCGCCCGCTCTGGCGGCGAGAGGTTCGGCGCCGGGTGGCGACTACGGGGTCAGGACCTCGATACCGCCCATGAAGGGGCGCAACCCCTCCGGAACCCGAACCGAGCCGTCGGACAGCTGGTGGTTCTCCAGGATCGCCACGATCCAACGGGTGGTGGCCAGTGTCCCGTTGAGCGTGGCCGCGATCCGGTTCGCCCCGTCCGCGTCGCGGTAGCGGACGTTCAACCGCCGTGCCTGGAACGTGGTGCAGTTGGAGGTGGAGGTGAGTTCGCGGTACTCCCCCTGGCTGGGGATCCACGCCTCGCAGTCGAACTTGCGGGCGGCGCTGTCGCCGAGGTCGCCGGCGGCGGTGTCGATCACCCGGTAGGACAGTTCGAGCTTGCCCAGCATCTCCTCCTCCAGCGCCAGCAGCCGCTCGTGCTCCTCGCGGGCCTGCTCCGGCGGGCAGTAGGAGAACATCTCCAGCTTGTTGAACTGGTGCACCCGGATGATGCCGCGGGTGTCCTTCCCGTAGGAACCCGCTTCCCTGCGGAAGCAGGTGGACCAACCGGCGTAGCGACGCGGGCCAGCCGTGAAGTCGAGGATCTCGCCCTGGTGGTAGCCGGCCAGCGGGACCTCGGAGGTGCCGACCAGGTACAGGTCGTCCTGCTCCAGCCGGTAGACCTCGTCGGAGTGCGCCCCCAGGAAACCGGTTCCCTCCATGACCTCGGGGCGAACCAGCACCGGCGGCACGGTCAGCGTGAAACCTGCCGCGGTGGCGCTGGCCGCGGCCATGTTGAGCAGCGCCAGTTCGAGTTGGGCCCCCACACCGGTGAGGAAGTAGAACCGCGCGCCGGAGACCTTGGCCCCGCGCTCCATGTCCAACGCGCCCAGCGAGGTCCCCAGTTCGAGGTGATCGGCGATCCCGAAGTCGAACTCGGGCGGCGTGCCGACGTGCTTGAGCACGACGTAGTCCTGCTCGCCCCCGTGCGGGGTCTCGGGTTCGATGATGTTGGAAACGGCCCGCTGCGCCCGTTCCAGTTCGGCGTCGGCGGCGGTCTGCTCGGCCTCGGCCTCCTTGACCCTGTTGGCGAGCTCCTTCGCCTCGGCGAGCAGGCGGTCGCGTTGCTCGCCCGACGACTTGCCGACTTCCTTGCCCATCCGCTTCTGCTCGGCACGCAGCTCGTCGGCGCCGGCCACCGCTGACCTGCGCCGCTCGTCGGCGGCGAGCAGTGCATCCACCAGAGCGGAGTCCTCCCCGCGGGCGCGCTGCGAAGCGCGCACGGCGTCGGGATCCTCGCGCAGCGTCTTCAGGTCGATCACGGCAGGTCAGCCTAGCTTGTCGCGGCCGGTGTATCCCAGCCTGGGTGGTCCCGCGTGCCCACCGGCGTGGTCCGCGCCTCCCTCGGGAACGAAACACACCGTGCTGTGCGCGTTCCGATATCGAGCCAGGCAGTATGGAGGAGTGATGGCCGAGCCCCCCGAATCACCGTCGGAGCAGAACTCCGGCGACAAGAATTCCTCCCGTGGCGACCGGAGCCGGCAGGGAGCCGCGAACGCTCGACTGGTGATGATCATGGCCGTTATCGGCGCCCTGCTGGTGTTCACGGTAGCGGCGCTGCTGAACTGGCCCTCCGCCGAGAACCCGCCCCCCGGATTGGCGCAGAAGCCCACCACGACGGCTCCTCCCCCCGACTTCGAGGCACCGGCCGGGACCTGCCTGAACTGGACCCAGGACGATGCCAGCGACATCAGCGAGGTCCCCTGCTCCGAACCGCACCTGTTCGAGATGACCGGCACCACCGAGGTGTGGGCGCGGTTCGGCCCCGACGCCGAGTTCCCCAGCACCGAGGTGTTCAACGAGATCAAGACGAAACGTTGCGCCGACGTGGCACGGCAGTACCTGCGGAACGGCCTCGACCCGAACGGCCGTTTCGAGGTCAGCGCCTTCCTGCCGAGCAAGCGGAGCTGGAGCGACGGCGACCGCACGCTGCACTGCGCGCTGCAGCAACCGGGACCGGTAGGCCAGTTGTACCGCTTCACCGGCAAGGTCGACTCCCTCGACCAGTCCGACATCTACGACGTGGGCACCTGCCTGGGAATCAGCGGTTCCGCGGTGTCCTCTCCCGTCGAGTGCTCGAAACCGCACTCGGTGGAGATGACCGGTGTCGCCGATCTGAGCCAGAAGTTCGAGGACGGCCATCCCGCCACCGAAAAACAGGACGAGTTCCTGCTCACGACCTGCCAGGAACAGCTGGCCGACTACGCGGGCGGCAAGAACGTGGCCGAGGACAAGGGATTGTCGCTCTACTGGGACAACGTCTCGAAGGAGAGCTGGCAGGTCGGATCGCGCAAGGTCAACTGCAAGGTGGCGGCCACCCTCGACGACGGCGGGTTCGCACCGGTGACGGGCAGTGTCACCGGCGAGATCTCCATCAGTGACCAGCCCGCACCCGAGAAGACGCCACAACCGGGAGTTCCCGCCGACGGCCAGAGGTGAACGAGATGCCGGTGGAAATGTCGTCACAGCGTTTCGAGGAGCTGGTCGGCGACGCGTTGGACCGGGTTCCGCAACAACTGCTGCGGGAGCTGAGCAATGTGGTCATCCTGGTGGAGGACCGCAACCCGGAAGACGAGTCGCTGCTCGGGCTCTACGAGGGAGTCGCGCTGACGGAGCGCGACAGCAGCTACGGCGGAGTGCTGCCGGACAGGATCACGATCTACCGGGAACCACTGCTGGAGATGTGCTCCAGCGAGCAGCACCTCGTGGAGGAGGTCGCGGTGACCGTGGTGCACGAACTGGCGCACCACTTCGGGCTGGACGAGGAGAAGCTGCACGCGCTCGGCTGGGGCTAGCAGCGTCCCGGGAGTCAGGCGGTTCTGCCCCTGCGCACCTCGCTCAACCACCGCATGGAGCGACGAAAGGCCTGTTCGGAGTCGGACGCCCGCACGCTGACGGGCTTGCTGTCGGCCTTGGGGAACGATCCCAGGAAGCGCACCTCGGAACAGCGACGGTGCAACCCGGTCAACGCGTCGCCGATCCTGGTGTCGGCCACGTGGCCGTCGAAGTCGAGGAAGAACCGGTAGGCGCCGAGACGGTCCTTGGTGGGCCGGGACTCGATCCGGCTCAGGTTGATGCCGCGCAGCGAGAGCTCGGACAGCACCTCACCGAGTGCTCCCACCTCGTCGTGCGCGACCACGGCGATCGAGGTCCGGTCGGCCCCGGTCGGCTCCGGCAGGTGACCCGGGCGACGGACCAGCAGGAACCTGGTGACCGCGTCGTCCACATCGGCGATATCGCTCGCCAACCGGGTGAGTCGGGAGTGGTACCGGTGGGCGACCGGAGCCACCACGGCCGCGTCCGCCGTGCCGTTCTCCACCTCCACCGCGGCGGTGGCGGTGGAAGCGGTGGGTACGTCCTGCGCCCGGGGCAGCTCCCGGGACAACCAACCGCGTACCTGCGCCAGTGCGTGCGGATGGCTCGCCACCGAGGTGACCTCCGAGGGGTCGGTTCCCGGGCGCACCAGCACGTCGAACCGGATCGGCAGCACCAGCTCGGCGACGGCCACCACGGGGTCACCCGCCACCAGCCCGTCCAGGGTCGACGGAACGGCCCCTTCGACGGAGTTCTCCATCGGCACACCGGCCGCTTCGACCTCCCCGGCACGTACCGCCTCCAACGCCGAGTGCACGGTGTCGTGGGCGATCAGCTCTGCGGCGAAGTCCGCTGTCAGCTCACGCGCGGCCTGCTCGGTGAACGTGCCTTGCGGACCCAGATACGCGATTCGGGGCACGCGGCCAGCCTATGCCGAGCTGCTACGGGAGCTGTCACCCGGGCACTGCCGAAGAAACCCCAGTTCACACGTTAGTGGTAAAGATCATGCCCCCGGAGTGTGACCTACCCAATTACGCGAACCCCGTTCCGACTGCGATGCTGTGCACGTGACCGCGGATTCGGAGCGCTCGAGATACGGGGCGGAACCGGAGCTGCGGCTGGTCCTGTGCGCACTGGACGAGCCGCTGGCCGCAGCGTGGAACAGCATCGCCTACGGCCGGGAAGGCATCAGCGTTCACCACGGTTCGGTACTCGACACGCACGTCGACGCCGTGGTCAGCCCGGCGAACTCGTACGGCTGGATGCGGGGCGGGATAGACGCCGCCTACGCGAGCGCTTTTCCCGATGTGGAACAACAGGTGCGCAGTGCCGTACTCGCCTACCACGGGGGCGAGCTTCCGGTCGGCGAGGCGCTGTTGGTCCCCACCGGCTGCCGAGTACCCGCCTGGCTGATCAGCGCCCCCACCATGCGGGAACCGGGCGAAACACTGCCGGGTGACACCGTGCACCCCTACCTGGCGGCCAGGGCGATGCTTCGGCTGTGGTCCGGAGCGGTGCTGGACAACGGGACCCCGGTGCGCCACGTGGTGCGTTCCATAGCGCTGCCCGGGCTGGGAACCGGGGTGGGCGGCGCGGCGCCGGAACTCTGCGCCAAGCAGACGGCAGCCGCGTGGGACGAGGTGTTCGCACGGGTGGACACCGCCTGACCGCGCGGAATCCGCCCTGCCCGCGGGCATCGTCGAGCGGTGACTCCGCCCCGAGCGGAACGGAGCGCGGAAGCGTAACGTCGGCCACGTCGCAGGCTGGCTAGGTGTAGTACCTCGGGAGGTTTCGTCGATGCTCATCCGCAGGCTCGCGCGTCCACTGCTGGCTTCGATCTTCGTCTGGGGCGGTATCGGAGTCTTCCGCGACACCGAGGGGCACGCCAAGGCGGCCACCCCGCTGCTGGAGCGAACCACCGCTCCGGTCAAGGACAGCCTGCCCCAGCAGGTACCCACGGATCCCCGAACCCTGGTCAAGATCGACGGCGCGGTGAAGATCGGCGCGGGTGTGCTGCTGGGACTCGGCAAGGCACCGCGGCTGGCCGCGTTGCTGCTCAGCGGCAGTCTGGTCCCGACCACACTCGCGGCGCACGCCTTCTGGGAGATCGACGATCCGGAGCAGCGCGCCGCACAGCAGATCCACTTCCTGAAGAACCTCGGCCTGCTCGGCGGGCTGCTGACCACGGCGGTGGACACGAAGGGCAAGCCCTCGGTGGGCTACCGGGCCCGGCAGGGCGCGCACCGAGCCGTCGAGCAGACGCAGCAGAGCGTCCCCGGCAAGGGCGGTAAGAGGAACTGCCGGGGCGGGAAGCTCCGGCACTAGGAACCGCCGAGTTCGCGGGGCGGGACGATTCCGGCCCGTCGGAACGACCAGCTGAACACCCTGCCCGACCGCGCGGCGGAGCACGCCAGTAGCGTGGAGGTCGTGCAGGTACGCGTGCTGCTCGTCGACGACCACGAAGTCGTGCGCAGAGGGCTGCGCGATCTACTGGACACCGAGCCGGACGTCAACGTCGTCGGCGAGGCGGGCAACGTGGACGAGGGACTCGTCCGGGCACGCGCGGATCAGCCGGACGTGGCGGTCGTGGACATGCGGCTGCCGGACGGCGACGGACTGCTGCTGTGCCGTGGGCTGCGCGAGTTACCCGAACCGCCACGCTGCCTGGTGCTGACGGCGTTCGACGACGAGCAGGCCCTGGTGGGAGCGATCAACGCGGGTGCCTCCGGCTATCTGCTGAAGCAGGTGCGGGGCCAGGACCTCGTCAACGCGGTCCGCGAGGTCGCCGCGGGGCGCTCCCTGCTGGATCCGGTGACCACGCGTCGCGTGCTGGACCGGATGCGCGAGGACAGCGAGAAACCGCCGGACGAGCTGGACACGCTGACGGAACAGGAACAGCGGGTGCTGGAACTGATCGGCGAGGGCATGAGCAACCGCGAGATCGCCAAACGGCTGTTCCTCGCCGAGAAGACGGTGAAGAACTACGTGACATCGGTGCTGGCCAAGCTGGGGATGGCACGCCGCACCCAGGCGGCCGCCTGGTACGCCCGCAGACAGGGCTGACCGGCCACCGATGGGCTGACCGGCCACCGATGGGCTGGTCGGACGTCAAAGAACCGATCCGCCATCGGTGGTATCGGCAGCCGCCGGATCGCTCGGCACCGGGTAGCGACCGTCGCCGGACTCAGCTCGCGGCGAGTGGCACCTGCCAGGTGACGGTGCTGCCGCTTTCCGGGGAGGAGTCGACGGTGCAGCTGCCTCCGGCGGCTGTGGCCCGCTCCGCCATGTTGCGCAGTCCCCGCCTGGTCACGTCCCGCGGAACACCGCAACCGTCGTCGGTGACCTGCAACAGCAGCCCGTCGTAGGTACGTCGCACCCGGACCAGTACGTTCCGGGCCCCGGAATGGCGCACCACGTTGGAAAGCGCCTCGCGCAACGCCGCGCGTGCGTGGTCGGCCACCGCCACCGGAACCTCGTCGAGGTCGCCGGACAGCTCCAGCTCGGGCGGCTTGCCGAGCAGCTCACCCGCGATGCGGACCTCGCCGCGCAGTGAATCCGCCAGATCCGGCGCCTGCCTCGACTGCTCGGGATCGGAGGAGGTCAGCGTGCGCACGGTCGCGCGCACCTCGGCGATGGTCTGATCGATCTGATCGGTGATCTCGGTCAGTCGCTTCGCGTCCGAGGGATCCAGCTCGTCGGCGATCCTGCGGTCGAGCACGTTGAGCTGGACACCCGCCGCGTAGAGCCGCTGCACGATAACGTCGTGCAGGTCGCGCGCTATCCGCTCGCGTTCCTGGTAGACGGCGACACGTTGCCGGGCGGTGGATCCCTCCGCCAGCACCAGCGCCAGCCCGGCCTGCGCGGCCAACGAGGTCAGCAGATCCACGGTCACTCTGGTGAAGGGCTCCGCCCCACGCCTGCGGTACACCGCCAGCGCGCCCAACCTCCGTTCGTGCGTGCCGAACGGGGCCACGGCGAACGGGCCGTACACCCGCAGTGCCCACGGGACGTAGGGAGCCGTCATCGGGTCGTCGATGAGGTCGTCGACCACCACCGGCACACCGCCGTGTGCCACCTGGGAAGCGGCGGAGTGCGGTGAGAGCACCGACCCCACCGGGTCGGTCAACGGCTCGGGGGCGTGCGGACCGACGTAGGACGCCTCCACCGTGAGGTTGTCCTGCTCGTCGCGGACCATCACGAGCCCGAGATCGGCTTCGGCCAGCGCGGCGGCACGCCGGACCACGAGCGGAAGCACCGCCCCCGGATCCTCCTCCGCGAGGGCGGCCTTGGTGATCTCGGTGGAAGCGGCGAGCATTCGCCTGGCCAGCGTCGAATCCATGACACCCACGACGTTATAGCCATCCGGCGATTCACGCGCTCATCGAAGGAGCAACCTCACACCCGGAGCCCGACCGGGGCGTAGATTTCGCGCGAAATCGCCGCGCGGCGGAGGGACCGGGGCCGGATGCGGTATCAGTACAGCGGATCCCGCACGATCGGCGAGGACATGCAGCGGGGACCGCCGCGTCCGGAGCCGAGTTCGGAACCGCTGATGCGCAGCACCTCGATACCCGCGTCCTCCAGCCGCGCGTTGGTCTCCACGTTGCGTTCGTAGGCCACCAGCGTTCCCGGGGAGACCGCCAGCGTGTTGTTGCCGTCCTCCCACTGCTCGCGCTCGGCGGTGACCGGATCGAGGCCGGTGTCGACCACCCGCAGCCGGTCGAGTTCCATCGCTTCGGCGGCCGCACGGAGGAACGGCTCGGGGCCGGACACCTTGATGCCCTCACCGGCGGGCCGCAGCACGTAGGCGGTGAGGTGATCGCGGATCGCGGGATACATCAGCACCGCGTCGTGGTCGACCATCGTGCACACCGTGTCCAGGTGCATCGAGGCCCGGGTCTGCGTGATCGGCACCGCGAGCACGGTGTGCGCGAGGCCGTCGGCGAACAGCGATCGGGCCAGCGACTCCGCACCCGCGGGAGTGGTGCGCTCCCCGACCCCCACGGCCACCACGCCCGGCGCCAGCAGCAGCACGTCCCCGCCCTCGACCGGGGCGGAGTGCGCGCCGTAGGCACGGGCGGACTGCGCGAACCTGGGGTGGTAGGCGTAGACCAGGTCGGTCAGCGCGGACTCGCGGATCCGCGCGGGCATCGCCAGCGAGGTCACCGCCACCCTGTCGTCGATCCACACCGAGGAGTCCCTGGTGAACAGCAGGTTCGGCAGCGGGTCGATGGCGAAGTCGTGCGGCTGGTGCATCCTGCGAACCAGCGACTGCCCCTCGGCCGCGGGAAGTTCCTCGAAGGTCATTCCCGCCACCAGAACGCCGGTGAGCGTCTTCTCGTCCATGCTGGACAGGTAGGAGCACAGCGTGTCCGCCACCTCGGCGCCCAACCTGCGTTCGTCCACGCCGCTGTGCAGCGCCGCGGTACGGGCCCTCGGGTCGCGCAGCGCCTCGGACAGCAGTTCGTCGAGCAGCAGCACCTCGACGCCCTGCTCGCGCAGCACCGCCGCGAACGCGTCGTGCTCCTGCTCGGCACGGTCCACCCAGGGAATCGCGTCGAACAGCAGTTGGTCGTTGTTGCGCGGGGTGAGCCGCTTGAGCTCACCGCCGGGGCGGTGCAGCAGCACGGTGCGCAGCGGGCCGACTTCGCTCGTCACGTGTGGGGTTGTCACGGTCCCGCAGCCTAGCCGTATCGAGCGAGAATAGCCGCATCCGACGCGAAATTCGACGGATCGTTAACCGATTCCGGCATGATGGGGACGGTTCGTTGTGCCTGGGTGTGCGATCAGGGCAGCCAACCCACCTGGTCGCGCAACAGGGCATAGCCGACGAAGGCGACGACGTCGATCAACGCGTGCCCGATGATCAGCGCGTGGATCCGGTTGGTGCGCTGCCACACCCGGCCGTAGACCAGCCCCATGACCACGTTGCCCACGAACCCGCCGAACCCCTGGTACAGGTGGTACGAGCCGCGCAGCACCGCCGAGATCCACAGTGCGCGGTTCTCGGTGGCACCCAGCTGCCGCAGTCGTGTGAGCAGGTAGCAGACCACCAGCACTTCCTCGGCCGCGGCGTTGCCCAACGCCGACAGCACCAGGACCGGAGCCCGCCACCACGCCTCGTCCAGGGTCGTCGGCTGCACGGCCAGGTTCAGTCCCAACGAGTGCGCCACCAGGTAAAGCCCCAGGCCCGGGATGCCTATCAGGGCGGCCAGCCCGGCGCCTCCCGCGAGGTCCCGACCCGGCCTGCTGTTGTCGAAACCCACGTTTCGCAGCGCGATACCGCCCTGCCACAGCAGGTAGACGCCGAGAGCGGCCCAGGAGAACAGGCGCAGCACACCCAGCAGCTGCTCCAGCAGGTCCAGCAGTCCCAACCGCGCCTGGGAGGCGTTGATCGCCACCGCCTGCTGGTCCAGCGACTCGGGACGCAACAGCGCGTCCAGCAGGGAAAGCAGGCTCTGCAACCCCGCCATGCCGAGCGTGATCGCGAAGACGATGATCAGCTCGACGACGATCGCCCTGCGCTTGCCCGGATCGGTGATCCGGGCCGGTTCATCGGGTCGGTTCGGCAGTAACCAGGAACGCGGCGAGGTGGGACCGTGACTGGTGCTCACCCCGGAAACCCTACTGACCGGTGTTCTCCGATCGCGTCGCCGTGCCCTTCCGAGCGGCGGACGCCGAAACCACCGCGCGACCGCCGCCGCTCGATCGACTCCGCGCGGTCACCGCTGCTCCGCCAGGAACGGGCATCCCATCAACCGCCGCAGTTCGGCGCCGAGCTGCTCGGAGTCCTCCACGACACGGGAGAACCCGAGCCGGACGTCGTGGTCGCCGTCCGCCGATTCCACCCGGAGCCGCACTCCGTAGCGGTCCAACCCCAGCGGCCGCACGTGCCCGCCCCGCAACCGCTCCGGCAAGTAGCGGGTGAGCAACCCGACCACGTCACGGTGGGAGAGTTCCAGGTGCCGCAGCCAGCCGTCCTCGTAGAGGCAGAACGGATCCGGCCGCGAGGCGGCGAACTCGGCGGAGCCGATCGAGCTGGTCTCCTCGGAATCCGCGAGTACCAGCGAGACGGCCTCCAGCCGCAGTGCGGTCACGCCGTGCCCGACGTCCAGCAGTCGCGGGTCGGGGCGTTCCTCCGCGATCTGCAGTACCCGTTCGTGGCGTTCACCGCTGTCCGGGACACGCAGCCATCCGGTCAGCCAGATCAGCCCGCGCACCGGTTCACGCAGCCGTACCGGGGCGGAGTCGGCCACCTCCAGCACGGCACCGAACTCGCCGCGCGGAGCCTGCCAGACAGCCGCGACAAGGGGGTGCCCGTCCGAGAGCAGCACCGTGGCGGTGCCGTCCCGGTGGACGTGGTGCAGCAGCGGTTGAACCCGTTCGGCGTCGTTTCCGGAGGGCTGTACCGCCGCTCTGCCGCCCCGTTTGGCGATCGTGCGGGCACGCTCGGCGGCATCGGGCTTCGCGGGCGTGCGAGCGGTCTCGGGCATCGCTCACCTCCAGAGGCGGCACAGCAGGACTTATTAGGTAACCCTAACCCAGTCGGCGCCGTTGTGGAAGTGACCCGATCAGGGATCGCCGCGTGGCGGAACCGCGGGCGGTGTACCGCGCTGTCGACCGGGGCCGGGACACCGTCGATTTCTCGAGAAATCGACGGTGCACTGGGGGCGGTGTGGCCCCGGCTCCGTCGATTTCTCGCGAAATCGTCGCGCCGCTGTGTCGGAGTGCCGCGCTCCCACTACCCCGCAGGGCGAACTCCGAGCACTCCCGCAGTCGGCACCGCCGCGGGTTCTCCCGTGCGGCTCTCGCGAGGAAGGCCCGACGTTGTGTAGGTCGCTACCCGATGTCGGGCCTCCCCGCAGCGAGAGCCGTACGAGAGGTTCCGCCACGCAACCAGCTGCGGAACCCGAGCCGACTTGCTCAGCCATTCGGCTTGTTGGTCACCCAGCTGCGGTAGTAGGCAGGATCCTCGGATGCGGTGGCGGCCTCACCCAACCGCAACGGCCGGAAGGTGTCGATCATGACGGCCGTCTCGTCGAACCGCTCCGCGCCCAGCGACGCCTCCGCCGCACCAGGTTGCGGCCCGTGGCTGCACCCGGAGGGGTGCAGCGACAGCGAGCCGATGCCGATTCCGGAGCCCTTCCGCGCCTCGTAGTTCCCACCCACGTAGAACATCAGCTCGTCGGAGTCCACATTGGCGTGGTTGTACGGCACCGGGATCGAGTCCGGGTGGTAGTCCACCTTGCGGGGGCAGAACGAGCACACCACGAAGTTCGGCCCCTCGAAGGTCTGGTGCACCGGCGGCGGCTGGTGGATGCGTCCGGTGATCGGTTCGAAGTCGGCGATGTTGAACACCCACGGATACAGGCAGCCGTCCCAGCCGACCACGTCGAACGGGTGGTGCTCGTATGTCATCCGGGTGAGGCCGTCGTGGTGCCGAACCAGCACGTCCACGTGCTCGCCCTCCAGCAGCAGCGGCTCCGTGGGACCGCGCAGGTCCCGTTCGCAGTACGGGGAGCTCTCCAGGAACTGCCCCTTGGCGCTGAGATAGCGCTTGGGCGGGCCGATGTGTCCGGTCGCTTCCACGAGGTACAGCCGGGGCGGTTGTTCGCCCAGCGGCACCACCCGGTACGTGGTGGAGGCGGGCAGCAGGACGTAGTCGCCCTCGGCGACCTCCAGAGCTCCGTAGATCGTCTCGAACCGTGCCGAGCCACGCTGCACGTAGCACAGTTCGTCACCGGTCGCGTTGCGGTAGAGCGGGCTCGTGGTGTCGGGCACCGCGAAGCAGATCGACACGTCGCTGTTGCCGAAAAGCAGCCTGCGCCCGGTGACCGCGTCGTTCCCGGCCTCGCCGCGCGGGAACGCGAGTTCGCCGGTGCGGAAGTGCCGTGGCCGGAGCGGCAGGTTGGGCTCGGTGGCACGTCCCTGTTCGGTAACCGCTTCGGCCGCGACGACCGCCGTGGGCAGTCCGCGGTGATACAGCAGGGCCGACTCCGAGGAGAACCCTTCGATTCCCATCAGTTCCTCGGCGTAGAGGCTGCCGTCCGGTTGACGGAACCGCGTGTGCCTCTTGCGCGGAATCTCACCCACTTGGCGGTAGTACGGCATACCGGCCTCCGGTCGATCGAGCGCGGCAAAGCCGAGCGCTGCGAAAATACAGGACTGATCGCCCAACGGTCACCTCTTCGCCCCGAATCGGCGGCGAATCGGACAATCCCGCAAGGCGTTCGTTTTGCGGACACTTTTGTTCACTGCCCGGCACGGCATTAGCGTGACACTCGTGTCAAGCGCTGTTGAACTCCACGCGCCCGGTCCGCGCGGTATTCCGCCCCTGTTCGCACGTCTGGTGGACGATGCCTCGCTGTTCCCGCCCGCCAACGCGTCCGTCGCTCAGGCGGTTGAGGAACACCTGCGTGCGCGGGACGGCGAGTACGCGGGGTTGCTGGGGCCGATCCTCTGCCAGGTCTCCCGCCTGCCGGAACTGATCACCGAACTGGCCAAGGCCAAACCGGCCGAACCCGTTCCCATGTCGCTGGTCTGCGACACCGGACTCGGCGAGGTGCCGAAGGCGCTCTCGATCATCGAGGGACGCCACGAACTGCTCTCGCTCCGAATGGTCGAGATGCCCGGACCGTCCGAGGTCGACGACGTCTGGCTGGAACGCGTTTCCGAGTTCGTCCCGGAGGACGTGGTTCGCGTCGTCGAACCACGTCGTGGTGAGGGGTGGCTCGACGGGGTTCGTCGGGTCGCCGAGTTCGGCTGCTGGCCGAAACTGCGGTCGGGAGGTCAGACCGTCGAGTCCTTCCCAGGTGTCGACGTCGTGGCCGAGTTCCTGGCCGTGGCCACCACGCTGGAGGTTCCGTTCAAGGTGACCGCCGGAATGCCCCGCGCGGTGCGCCGTACCGACTCGGAGACCGGCTTTCCGCACCACGGTTTCCTGAACCTGCTGGTGGCCGTGGGGCGCGCCCTGTCCGGCCAGGACGTGCGCGCGGCCCTGGCCAGCACCGACGAGCGGGCACTGACCGAGGAGGCGTGCTCGCTCTCCGACGAGGCGGCGAAGGCGGTCCGGAGCGTGTTCTCCTCGTACGGGGCGACTTCGCCCACCGATCCCGTGTCCGATCTCGTCGAGTTGGAACTGTTGTGACCTGGATCGAGGACCCAGAGTTCGCGCCGGACCGCCCGTTCGGGCCGCAGACACTGCCTTACGGCGTGCTGGGCACCGCCAAGGGGCCGACGGTGGCCGTGCGGGTGGGCAAACACGCCGTCCCGCTGCGGGGCGTCGCCGACGAGCTCGGCCCGCGGGTGGGTGAGCTCGTCTCCGGTGACTCGTTGGATCCGCTGCTCGCGGCGGGACCGGCGGCCTGGCGCGAGCTGCGGGAACGCCTGCTGGAGCTGGTCGGGGCGGACTCACGTCCCAAGGGCGCCGAGTTGATCCGCACCGACTGGCACACCCAGCTGATGCCGTTCACCGTGGCCGACTTCGCCGACTTCTACTCCTCACGGCACCACGCCGAGAACGTCGGCAAGATATTCCGCCGCGAAGCGGAACCGTTGCTGCCGAACTGGACGCACCTGCCGGTCGGCTACCACGGCCGCTCCGGCACCGTGGTGGTCTCCGGAACGGACGTGGCCCGCCCCAACGGGCAGCGCCGCGTCTCCGGTGACCCCACCCCGGTGTTCGGGCCCACCCGCAGGCTCGACTTCGAGGCGGAGGTGGGCTTCGTCTGCGGCGGTGAACCCGCCACGTCGATCGAGACCGAGGACTTCGCCGAGCACGTCCTCGGGGCGGTGCTCGTCAACGACTGGTCCGCCCGCGACATCCAGTCCTGGGAGTACCAGCCGCTGGGGCCGTTCCTGGCCAAGTCGTTCGCGACCTCGATGTCGGGCTGGATCACCCCGCTCGCGGCACTGGAACAGGCCCGGGTCCCCACCACCGGCTATGATCACCAGCTGCTGGACTACCTCGTCGAGGATCGGCCGTGGGGTCTGGATCTGCGCTTGGAGGTGCGGTGCAACGACACCCTGCTGTCCCGACCGCCCTTCGCGGAGATGTACTGGTCGCCAGCGCAGCAGTTGGCGCACCTGACCGTCAACGGCAGCACGGTGCGACCGGGCGATCTGTTCGCCTCCGGTACGGTCTCGGGTCCGGAGCCCGATCAGCGGGGATGCCTGCTCGAACTCAGCTGGGGCGGCTCCGATCCCGTTACGCTGGAGGACGGCGAGCAGCGCACCTTCCTGCAGGACGGCGACCGCGTGACGATCAGCGCCACGGCGCCCGGTGAGCACGGCCGTCCGGTCGGGCTGGGGGACGTGACCGGCACGGTGCTGCCCGCGGTTCGGAGGTGACCCGATGAGCACGAGCTCGGCCCGATCCGCCGGGGATCCCACTCCGGATCCCGAGCGGGAGCCCGCCGGAGCCACTCAGACGAAGGAGAGTTCGCTGACGCTGGAGCGCGGCCTCAACCTGCTGCAGGCGGTGGCCGACGCCGACAGCGAGGCACCCACCATCAGCGATCTCGCCACCATCGTCGGCGTCAGCAGGGCGGCGGTGTATCGGCTGCTGGGCCCGTTGCAGAGTCGTGGTCTGGTGCGGCGCGAGGGTTCCAAGGTTCGGCTCGGTCTCGGCGTGCTGTGGTTGGCGGGCAAGGTGGTGCCGCAGCTGCGGTTCGCGGCACTGCCCGCGCTGCGCGCCCTGGCGGAACGGGTCGGAGCCACGGTTCACCTCACCGTCGCCGACGGCAACGAGGCCCAGGCGATCGCCGTGGTCGAACCGTCCTGGACGAGCTATCACGTCTCCTACCGCGTGGGCACCAGACATTCCGTGCAGCGCGGCGCGGCGGGTCGCGCCGTGGACCTCTCGGAGGAGGGGCCGAAGTGGGTGGCCAGCGTGGGTGAGCTCCAGCCGGGGGCGTACGGGGTCGCCGCACCCGTGCGTGGTGTGCCCGGCCTGCGCGCCAGCGTGGGCGTGGTGGCCATGGAGCCGCTCTCGCCGGACGAGGTCGGGCCCCTCGTCGTACGCACCTGTTCCGCCGTCTCCGACGCTCTCGGGTAGTCGAATTGCCGGCTCGGTCTGCGTAGCTGGTTTCGTGGCGGAACCTCTCGCACGGCTCTCGCTCCGGGGAGGCCCGACATCGGGTAGCGATCTACACAACGTCGGGCCTTCCTCGCGAGAGCCGCACGGGAGAACCCGCGGTCGGTCCCGCTGCGAGGGTGGTGGGAGTTCGCCATGCGGGGAGATGGGAGCTCGGCCCTGCCGGGGGGGTGATCGGGGCTCGGCCCGCCTCGCGGGCGCGGCGATTTCGCGAGAAATCGACGGTGCCGGTGCGGACTGAAGTGGTCCCCGGAGCCGCGAATCGGGGCAGCTTCTTCGGCGGAATTTCGGACGGACGGTTTACAACAGCGGACTTCGGAGTGAGAATTCCGTTCATTCGTGGGTGAAGCCCTTCCCGCTCACCCGATCGCGGCGCGATTCACCCCGGATCGGGCTACAGGTCCTCCCCTGTCAGGACCAACGTCCCGGTCGCCGCCAGGACCCTCGTCCGAGGGAATGAGGACGATTTGTCCTGCAATTCCCGCCGGCTCGGGGGCAGGCTGGTACGCGTGGATCTTCTCGACATCGCCAGGTGGCAGTTCGGGATCACGACGGTTTATCACTTCCTGATGGTCCCGTTGACGATCGGACTCGCGATCCTCGTCGCGGGAATGCAGACCGCCTGGTACCGCACCGGTAACGAGCGGTACCTGAAGATGACCAAGTTCTGGGGCAAGCTCATGATGGTCAACTTCGCCATGGGCGTGGTGACCGGCATCGTGCAGGAGTTCCAGTTCGGCATGGCCTGGAGCGAGTACTCCAGGTTCGTGGGCGACGTCTTCGGGGCGCCGCTGGCCATGGAAGGCATCGTCGCCTTCTTCGTCGAATCGGTCTTCCTCGGGCTGTGGATCTTCGGTTGGGACCGGCTGTCCAAACGGGTACACCTGGCCTGCGCCTGGGCGTTCTCGCTGGCCACCGTGGCTTCGGCCTACTTCATCCTGGCGGCCAACTCGTGGATGCAGCACCCGGTCGGTGTCGAGATGGTCGACGGGGAGCCCCGGCTGAGCTCGATCTGGGCCGTGCTGACCAACAACACCCTGCTCGCGGCCTTCCCGCACACGATATTCGGGTGCTTCGCGGTGGCGGGCACGTTCGTGCTCGGTATCGCCGCGTGGAAGATCTGGAAGCGCGACCGGCAGGGCATGCCGCACGACGAGGATCGCCGGGTCTGGCACAAGTCGATGCGGGTCGGCGCGTGGGTGGCGCTGTTCTCCTTCGTGGGGCTGGCGATCTCCGGCGACATCCAGGGCAAGCTGATGTTCGAGCAGCAACCGCTCAAGATGGCCTCGGCGGAGGCGTTGTGCCACACCGAACAGCCCGCCAGCTTCTCGGTCTTCGCCTACGGCGACGTCAGTCGCCCCGACTGCGAGAGCGTCAAGAGCATCACCGTGCCGTTCATGCTGTCCTATTTGGCCCACGGGGACTTCGACACCGAGGTCAAGGGCGTGCAGCAGCTGCGGGGCGAGTACGCGGAGAAGTACGGCACCCACTACCCGAACGACCCCAGGTTGGGCGAGCTCGCGGGCGAGCGGATCGAGTACCAGCCGAACCTGCCGGTCACCTACTGGGGATTCCGGTTCATGATCGGCTTCGGCGCGGTCTCGGCGCTGGCCGCCCTGGGGGCGCTCTGGTTCACCAGGGGCGGCAGGTTCCCGCGCGGGCGGCTGTGGGGACCGCTGGCACTGGCGTCCATCGCCACCCCGTTCCTCGCCAACGTGTTCGGTTGGATCTTCACCGAGATGGGGCGCCAGCCGTTCGTGGTGGCCCCGAATCCCAACCCCTCGGGAGTGGACGGTGTCTGGATGTACACGGCGCAGGCCGTCTCCTCCGGCGTCTCACCGGGCGAGATGATGACCTCGCTGATCGCGCTGACCTCCGTGTACGGCGTGCTGCTGGTGGTGGAGGTGTTCCTGATGGTGCGCTACGCGCGGGGCGGCTTCGAGTCCGTGATGCCGCACAAGTCCTCCGACGACGACTCCGGTTCGGGCGGATCCGGCTCGGACGACGTCCTCTCCTTCGCCTACTGACGCCCACCCGGAGGACGGGTTCGCCCGAGCCCCCGACCGATACCGTGCCCCGTTTCCGCGCGGAATCAGCCGCGCACGACCGACCGCACCGACCACCGGAGTGACCTGATGGACCTGCCGACCGTCTGGTTCTGCATCATCGCCCTGCTCTGGCTGGGCTACCTCTTCCTGGAGGGCTTCGACTTCGGCGTCGGCATGCTGCTTCCCGTCCTGGGACGCAAGGAGACCGAACGTCGGGTACTGATCAACACGATCGGCCCGGTCTGGGACGGCAACGAGGTCTGGCTGATCGTGGCGGGCGGTGCCATGTTCGCCTCGTTCCCCGGTTGGTACGCGGGGCTGCTGAGCACCGCGTACCTGCCGTTCACCGTGCTGCTGCTCGTGCTCATCGGCAGAGGGGTGGCGTTCGAGTACCGGGGCAAGGTCGACACCGACCGGTGGCGTCGTGCCTGGGACACGGTGATCGTGATCGCCTCGTGGGTCGCTCCGCTGATGGTCGGACTCGTGCTGTCGGCGACCGTCTTCGGGCTGCCGCTGGACGCCAACGGTGACCGGGTCGGTGGTCCGCTGGTCATCCTCACGCTGCCCAACGTGCTCGGAGCCGTGGCCGTGGCGGCCTTCTCGCTGCTGCACGGCGCCGCGTTCCTGGCGTTGAAGACCGAGGGCGGGGTGCGGGAACGAGCCCACCGCTTCGCGCTGCTGCTCGGGGTGCCGCTGCTGCTGCCCGTCGTGGGGTTGCTGCTGGTCGCCCAGTTGCGCGAGGGAGCGGCCTGGACCTGGATTCCGCTGCTGATCGCGCTGCTGACGGGGCTCGCCGCGCTCGCGCGGCAGGCGGTGGGCCGCGACGGCCAGGCGTTCGTGCTGCAGGGAGTGGCGCTGGCCGGAGTGGTGGTGACCCTGTTCGGCGCGTTGTGGCCCAACGTGCTGCCCTCCACGCTCGATCCGGCGTGGTCGCTGTCGATCGCCGAAACCGCGTCCAGCCCCTACACCCTGACCGTGGTCACCTGGGTGGCCGCGTTCGGGACCCCGGCCGTGCTGGTCTACCAGGGGTGGACCTACTGGGTGTTCCGCAAGCGGATCGGGACCAAGCACATCCCTCCGGTGCACGCCGCTTAGCCGTTGTGGCCGCTCGGTTTGCGTAGCGGTGCGAGTGGCGGAACCTCTCGCACGGATCTCGCTGCGGGTGCCCCGACCTCGGGTAGTCACTACACAACGTCGGGGCCGTCCTCGCGAGAGCCGCACGCGAGAACCCGCTGCGGTGCGAGTGACGTGAGTGGTCGGAGCGCGGCCTGCGGGAGTGGTGGGAGTTCGGCACCACGCCGCGGGCGCGGCGATTTCGCGAGAAATTGACGCCCCCGGGGCCACGGCTCGGTTGGCGTCACGACGGCACGAAGCAACGAAAGCACGAAAGCAGCAGTGAGATCGGAAGAGACCGGGTGAGGGAGGCGGGAAGCGTGACAGGTCGTTCGAGGGAGCCGAACAGCTCCCCGGGTGCCGACAGCGGCGACGGCAGCGCCGTGCTCGCCAGGGGGCCGTTGGGGGTGCTGCCCCGGCTGTCGCCGTCCACCCGACGCGCCCTCCACCTCAGCGGCGCGCTGGCCGTGCTGAGCGCGTTCGCACTGATCACGCAGGCGTGGGCGCTGGCCGACGCGCTGGCGCGAGTGGTCATGCACGGCTTCGACACCGCCGCCATCGGCGACCGGTTGGCGGTGCTGTGCGGCGCGGTGCTGGCCCGGGGCGTGCTCGGCTGGGCCACCGCGAGCGTCTCCGCCCGCGCCGCGGCCGGTGCCAAGGAGGAGCTGCGTGCCCTGCTGCTGGACTCCGCGCTGCGGCGCGGTCCCGAGTGGATCGGCCGTCACGGAGCGGCGGAGCTGACCACGCTCGCCACCAAGGGGCTGGACGCGCTCGACGCCTACTTCACGCGCTACCTCCCCGCGCTGGTGACCGCCGCCGTGGTGCCCGCGATCGTCGGTTTCCGGATTCTGCTGGCCGACTGGACCTCGGCGGCGATCGTCCTGGTCACGGTCCCGCTCATCCCGCTGTTCGCCTGGCTGGTCGGCCGCTACACCGAGAGCCGCACCAGCCGGGCCGCCGAGTCGCTGCGGCGCATGTCCGGACAGCTGTCCGAACTGGTCCGCGCCCTGCCGGTGCTCACCGCCTTCGGCCGCGCCGAGGCGCAGCGCGAGGCGGTGCGCCGCGTCAGCGAGCGGTATCGGCGCGACAGCGTCTCCACCCTGCGGATCGCGTTCCTGTCCGCGCTGGTCCTGGAGTTGTGCGCCTCGCTGTCGGTCGCGCTGGTGGCCGTGAGCATCGGGATGCGGCTGGTCTCCGGGGACCTCGACCTGACGACCGGGCTGCTGGTGCTGGTGCTGGCGCCGGAGTGCTACCTACCGCTGCGCAACGCGGGAGCGGCCCACCACGCCAGCGAGGACGGCCTGGAGGCGGTTCGCCGCGTCGAGGAGGTTCGGTTCGAGCCTCCGGATGCCGGGCAGGGCACCTCCTCACCCGCGCCTTCCGGGATTCCGAGCGCCGCCGGGATCGCGAACGCCGCCGGGGTTCCGAGCGCCGCCCCACTGCGGGTGACCGGTCTCCGGGTGGCCCGTCGGGAGGGCCACGCGCCCGACGGGCTGGATTTCACGGCTCCGCCGGGGCGGGTGACCCGACTGGAGGGCTTCGGCGGGATCGGCCCCAGCGGCAGCGGCAAGTCCACCACGTTCGCGGTGCTGCTCGGGTTCACCACCCCCGAGTCCGGGACGCTGCGCTACGGCGAGACCGAGATCGACAGGCCGGACTCCGCGAGCTGGCGCGCCACGGTCGCCTGGATCCCGCAGCGCCCCGCGTTCTCCGGTGGAACGGTCACCGACGAGCTGCTGCTCGCCGTCAGCGACCAGCCCGATGGCACCGCCGACCACATCGACGAGGTGCTGCGCGCGGCGGCGGCCGAGCACCTGGCCGGACGCCCGATCGACTCGTTGTCCACCGGCGAGCGGCAACGCGTGGCGGTGGCGCGTGGCCTGCTGCGGCTGCGCGGCCGGGCCCGCGTGCTGCTGGCCGACGAGCCGACCGCCCATCTGGACGCCGCCACCGCCGCGCACGTCGTCGCGGCCCTCCGGGACGCGGCCGAGTCGGGCGCCGTAGTGGTGCTGGCCAGCCACCGACCCGGTCCGGCCGAGCTCCGCGAGTCGCCACCCGACGACCACGAGCGCGGCACCGAACACTCCCCCGACGCCTCCGGCCCCACCCGCGTCCGGGAGCTGGTCACGGCGCGCGGAGTCGGCGGCGCCGCGCTCGGTGTGCTCTCGCTGCTTTCCGGCATAGCGCTGACCGCCACCTCGGCGTGGCTGATCGCGCGTGCCGCGCAGCAGCCACCGGTGCTGACGCTCAGCGTCGCCGCCGTGGGGGTCCGGACCTTCGCGCTGTCCCGCGCCGTGCTGCGCTACGTGGAGCGGCTGGCCACCCACGACGCCGCGTTCCGGCTGGCGGGCAGGCTGCGGGAACGGCTGTGGGACGGGCTGGTCCGCTGGGGACCCGCGCGCACGGCCGCGCTGGTTCGCGGCGACGGGGCGGCGCGGCTGGTGGACGACACCGACAACGTGCGGGACCTGGTGCCCCGCGTGCTGGGGCCGCCGTTGACCGCTGTCGGAGTGGGCGGCGGGGCCGTTGTGGTGCAGGCCCTGGTGCTGCCCGAGGCCGGGCTGCTGCTCGCGGTCGCGCTGCTGCTGGCGGGAGTGCTGGCTCCACTGGTGGCGCTGGCGGTGCAGCGTCACGCGGCGGCCGTGGTGGCCGCGGGACGCCGGGAGGTGTCCATCCGGGTGCTGGGACTGCTCGAATCCGCCGCCGAGCTGCTGTCGTTCGGCGCCGCCGGTGAGCGGCGTGCGGAACTGGCACGCGCGGACGCGAAGCTGGCGCGCGAGGCGCGCAGGGCGGCCTCGGGTGAGGGTGCTGCCGGGGCCGTCGTCACGCTCGTGATGGGGGCCGCCGTGATCGGCTGCACCGCGCTGGCGGCCCGCGCGGTCGCGGCCGGGGAGCTCGCCCCGGTGCTCGCGCCGCTACTCGCGTTGGTGCCGATGGCGGCCACCGAGGCGGTCTCCGAACTTCCCACCGCCGCGCAGCAGTGGCTGCCGCTGCTACGGGCGCAGCAGCGGTTGAGCCCGTTCCTGTCCGATTCGGACCTGGCGGAAGGGGCGCTGTCCGATGGAGCGCTGTCCGAACGGGACGGCAGCGCCGAGGACGGGAAGCGCCCGGTCACGGTGTCCGGGGCTTCGGAAACCGATCCGGCCCGGGAGCCGCCGATCGCTCCCGGTGAGGTGCTGCTCGAGGACGTCCGAGCGAGGTGGCCCGGTGCCGATGTGCCCGCGTTGTCCGGCGTGACACTGCGCGTGCCACCGGGATCGCACGTGGCCGTGGTGGGCGACTCGGGCAGTGGGAAGTCCACCACGCTGGCGGTGCTGGCCGGACTGCTGCCGGTGACGAGCGGGACGTGCGCGGTGGGCGGCAGGGTCGCGTGGTGCCCGCAGGACCCGCAGCTGGTCTCCACCACGATCCGCGAGAACCTCCGGCTGGCCGATCCCACCGCCGACGACCGCCGGTTGGCGGCGACGCTGCGCTCGGCCGGGCTGCGTGGCTGGGAGGACTCGCTGGACACCGTGGTCGGCACCGGCGGGACCGAGCTCTCCGGCGGCGAGGCGCGGCGGCTGGCGCTGGCCAGGGTGCTACTGGTTCCCGACGCGGAGGTGCTGCTGCTGGACGAGCCTACCGCCCACCTGGACGAGCCGACCGCGCTGGAACTGCTGGACACCCTGGAACGCGAGTCGCACGGCCGCACCGTGGTGCGGGTGACGCACCACGACCGCGAGGTGCACCGGGCGGATCTGGTGGTTCGCATCCGCCACGGTTACGCGGCGGCGGTGCACCGTTCGGCGCACCCCGCGTAGGAACGCTGCCGACCCGGTTTCCGGCACGAATCGTGGAAACCGGGTCGGCGGAGTCCTGTCAGGCGTGGGTGCCGCCGTCGATCCGGATCTCGGTGCCGGTGGTGAAGGCACCGTCGTCGGAGGCCAGCATCGCCACCACTCCGGCCACCGTCTCCGGGCCCGCCATCGTCGCACCGCCCGCTCGCTGGTCGGTGCGCAGCGCCGGGGAGAGCTTGGCGAACAGCGACATGTCGGCGTCGGCGGGCAGGTGGTTCGGGGTCTCGTCGGTGATACCGCTCTTGATGCTGCCGGGGGCGACGCAGACCGCCCGCAGGCCCTGGGAGGCGTACTCGGTGGACAGCGTGTGCGTGAAGGACTGGATGCCGCCCTTGCTGGCGGCGTAGGCGGCCATGTACGGGTGGGCGAACGAGGCCGAGGTGGAGCTGAAGTTGACCACCACGCCGTGCTCGCTCGCCAGCAGCGCGGGCAGCGCCTGCCTGGTCACCAGGAAGGTTCCGGTCAGGTTGACCGTGATGATCCGGTTCCACAGCTCCAGCGAGGTCTCGTGGGTGTGCGCGGCTCGTAACATGCCCGCCGCGTTCACCAGCGCGTCGAGCCCGCCCAGGCTCGTCACGGCCTCGCTCACCACGGAGGTCACCGACTCCTCGTCGGCGGTGTCCAGCCGCACGGTGGTCAGCCGTTCGGTGGTGCCCGCCTGCTCGGCCAGTCGCCGCGTCTCGGCCAGGCCGTCCTCGGAGATGTCGGCTGCCACCAGCCGCGCCCCCTCGGCCAACAGCCGCAGCGCGGTCGCCCGCCCTATCCCGGATGCCGCGCCGGTCACCAGTGCCCTGCGTCCCTCGAAACGGTTCATGCTGTCGCCCCTCGCCTGTTCGAACGGCCGGCGGAACACCGAAGGACGGTTTTCGATCGAGCGCGGAGTCGATTCCCGGTACGGCGCTCTCCGCCGGAATTTCCCGGCGGATACTAGTGAGGCGCGAAGCGGCGAAAACACCCGTGCCCGGGGCGAATACGCCGGGCGGACTGTTACGCACACGCTGAGTGCCCGATCGGCGGCGGTTCGATTCCGATCCTTTCCCGAAACGAGGAACAGCCGATCCGGGAGAAACGAAACGGTCGGCTCGATCCTTTCCGATCCGTCGGAAGGAACGAGCCGACCGTTCCGCTCGTCAGGTGCGAATCAGTCGATGGGAATGGCACTCCACCGCTGGGACAGGCTGTCCACGTCCTTGTTCAGCACGATGTCGCGCGAGGGGTAGGCCACCTGGTAGGGGTTCATCACCCGGTGAGCGTTGTTGTACGGCGAGATGCGCAGCCCCTCGTCCTTGTCCACGTTCCACCACTGCTCGCGGTCACCGCGGTCGCAATCCCGCTGCCGCACGTGGCGCAGCGCGTCCTGGTTGTTGGGTTGCAGGCAGAGACCCGAGCCGACGTTCTTGATGCGGAACACACCGCTGAAACCGGTGGGCAGGAACTTCCACTGCTCCTGGAGCCGGTTCGCGTCGGTCCGGTGCTGGTACCACAGGTCCAGGATGCCGTTCTCCGAGGTGTTCCACCCCTTGGTGATCATGAACAGGTGGGCGCTGCGGTTGTAGAGGTGGTAGGGCTCGTCCAGCACGATCGAGGTCTGCGCCTCGCGCGCCTGTGGCCGCTGTTCGTGTTGTTCAGCGGCACCGGCCCCTGCCCCCATCACCCCGAGCGTGGAGAGCGTCGTGGCGAGCACCAGGGCGATCCGCTTGTTCAACTTCACCGGGATCCGGTCCTTCCTCGTATTCTTATCGAGATTCCCCGAAAACTGTCGAGCACTCGCGGAGCAAGATCAACATATCTTTCGTGTGAATCGCGGGAAATGCCTCAACACCCCGGTTTCGGACCCACTTTCATCTCTCCCGAAACAGAAAGGAAAAGGTAGAGTCACGCACGCGGTCGCGTACCGGCCTCATCTCCGACACGAAGACAGCCCGACCGCTCTGTCGCGGCAGAAGCAACGAGCATCGTCCGAGCGGCTTCGTCGCGGAGCAGTGCCCGATGACAGTCGAAGACACCGGAGCGTTCCGGCCACGGAACATGGCATGATCGCTTTGTGTTGAAGTGACCGCTCAACGTAGTCGTTGCGGCTACCTTCGATCAGCTGGGGAAACGCTGGAGCATGGGACAACGGCACGAGTTCGAGAAGCTCAACAGACAGGGCTGGGAAGCCGCTCGATCGTTGTGGCGAACCCTGCACTCGGGCACTGAACCACCGCCGGTGTCCCTGCCGGGGCTGGTGCTCCCCGGAGAACGTTGTTGGGGCGCTGCTCCGATCCTGTACGCACGATGGTGCGCCGCGGACGTCGACGTCCGTTACGGTGGCTTCGCGGCCGTGGGGAGCCCGGCTTTCGTGCTCGGGGCTTCACTGGCCAACTCCGCCAAGAACGCCAGACTGCGCAAGCAGGCGGAACGAATGGCAGCAGCGCAGTGGCGTTGGTTCCAGAACACGACCGCCATCGTCACCGATCGTGGAGTTCGTTGTCGCGCGGACGGTCGACTTCTGCCGTTCGACTACAGCACGGTCACCGGATGCTGGCCGGAGTTGCACAACCAGACGTTGACACTGGAATTCGACCGCACCTCCCCGCTGCTGCTCGGGGGACCGTGGGCGGTGTGGACTTCGGTCGCCGTCACTTACCACCTGTTCGGGCAGCAGGCACTCTATTCGGGGGCACTGCGTCCGCTCGTGGAGTGAGGCGGAACCCACTCACACGCGCCCCGCGAGCACTGCTTCCGCCGGATCAGGATGCGACTTCCACCGCCGCACTCATCGACTTCCACCCCTTGGGCAGCACGATCTGCTCGTCGGCGCTGAGCAGGGTGATCTCCGGGGTGTGTCCTCGTGGCTTCGTAGCGAAGAAAGACTGGGAGCGGCAGTAGCGGCTCCCAGCCTTCAGCGATCGCGCTCAAAGAAACGCGAGCGGCAGTATCGCACACAGCGACCGAGCCGGTCGTTGGCAAGAACGTTGGCGGGAGACATCAGGCGGATACGTGTGCTGCTGTCGGTGGCGGAGCGACAGTGCGCTCGCCGACCGTTCAGGCAGCCATGAGCCGTTCTCGGTACGGTGACGGTTCGCCGATGTGCCTCACCTCGCGATCTTCTCCACCGTCTCCGATTTCCGTCCATTTAGGATTTACCGCTGCGGAGCGGGAACGGCTCACTTCGAGGTGGTGTTTGCCGATGCAGCCGGATTCGGGGATCCGCTCGGGTACTTCGGGCAGGCTGAGCAGCCTGGCGAGGTCTTCCTCCGCGAGGCTGGTGGGGTGGCGTGGTCGTTGTCTGGCCGCGTTCGGGGGTCGGTAGTCGGGGTGGTTGAGCAGGGCGAGTCGTTCGGCCGGTGTGGGGTTGGGGTCGGGCCGGTGGCCGAGGGCGTCCCACCAGCCGGAGTCGGGTGAGCGGTCGGGGCCGTGCAGCACGATCGTGGCTCGCTCCAGCAGCGAGCCCTGCGGGATCGGGCCGCAGCTCGCCCCCGGCGTGCTGTTCCCGGTGGTTGCACTGTCGTCGCGGTGTTCGGCCGAGTTCGGTTTCTGGTGCCGCGCGAGCAGACCGGCGACCGTCAGCGTGCCCGGACCGGCGTCGGCGTGCTCGCCGTGCCCGCCGCGTAGTGGGGCCAGGGCGTTGCCCACCGCCAGCGCCAGCACCGTTCCCAACAGCCACAGCAACCCGAGTGGTTGGTGCGGCACAGCCGGACCCAGCGTGCTCGCCGCCGTCACAGCGCACCCCCGTGATCGCCGAAGCGTTCGCGGAGCTCGCGGCTGGTCTCCTGTTCCTGGCGCTCCTGCTGGCGGCCGTGCTCGATGGCCGCACTCATGCAGATGTCACAGGTCGGCACCAGCCAATCCACCTCGGACGGATCCGTCAGCACCACGTGCTGCCCGCACAACGTGTCGCGCCGCTGCTCCGGACGCGGCCGGACCTCCCGGGAGAACGCGTGCCGAAACCCGCCCACCGGGTTCCACCACACCACCGGACCCGACCAACCCCACCCCAACAACGGAACCTCAAGCACCACGAACACTCCTTACGTTGCAGATAATCACAATTACAACCTGTTGCTTGTGAATATTACAAACAGATGGCTACGTGTGAATCGCTCGTGCGGGTGATAGTCGTATGATCAGGTCCGACTCCGACCGATCCGGGAAGGCTGATGACCGCTACCGACTCGCCCGCCGTGCTACGGCGCTACATCGCGTTCGAGCTCAAACGGCTACGTGAAGCACGCGGATACACCCAGGCACAGGTAGCCAGCTACATGCGATGCGCCCAGAGCCGCATCACTCATGTGGAAAGTCAGCGCAACCTGCCCAGGCTGGAGTTTCTGGAGAAGCTGCTGCGCTACTACGACTGCACTGAGGAGCAGGTGCGGCACTTCGGCGGGCTACTGGAACAGGCCAACACCAAGTCGTGGTGGACCGGTATCGACCACAGTAGGGAACCGCTCCAGTTCGACCTCTACCTCGGCCTGGAGGAAGGGGCCTCACGGATCGAGAGCTACGACCCGCTGCTGGTCCCCGGCTTGCTGCAAACCCCGGAGTACGCCGAGGCCATCATTCGAGCGGGACAGCAAACCGAACACGACCTCGACCGGCAGGTGAATCTCCGCGTACGACGACAGTCGACCCTGACACGCTCAGACAACCCCACCCACCTCTGGACGGTCCTCGACGAACAGGCCCTCGACCGTCCAGTGGCGGCACCCGCCGTCATGTGCGAACAGCTGGACAAACTGCTGGAAACGGCAGAGCTCGCCAACGTCACTCTGCAAGTCTGTCCCGTCGCCGTAGGTGGACACCCGGCCCTGACTGGTCCGTTCACCATCCTGCACTTCCCCATGCCGCACGATCCCGGAGTCGTCTACATCGAAACCCGCCTCAAGGGGCTCTGGTTCGAGGAACAACCCGAGATCGACCAGTACACCCAGATGATGAATCACCTTCGCACCATCGCCGCTTCTCCGGAACAATCGAAGAGACTGCTCAACGACAAACGCAAGGAGCACACCTGATGCGAGACACCACTGCACCCCACTGGCGCATCTCCAGCTACTCCAACGACATCGGCCAATGCGTCGAAGTCGGCTTCGCCGAGACCACCATCGCCGTCCGCGATACCAAGAACCGGCAGGGCGGCACCCTCACCGTCAGCCCAGCGGCCTGGACCGGATTCCTGGACCGTCTCAAAACCGGCGGCTACGAGCAGGACTGACCCAACCAACACCGCTACACCGTGGCCGGGGCGTCGATTTCCCGCGAAACTCCCAGAGCCCCGGCGCGGGACAGCGTCTCAGGTCGCACTCGGGCACCCACGCAGCATCGTTGACCCCGGTAGCGCGTGATCAGTAACGTCGCCGAACGTCGCACCACAGAGCGACACCGAAGCAGCGCACAACACTGGTGATCCCACACCGATGAACGACCCGCAACAGGTCACCAACAGCCTGTCCGACACCAACGACGCGATGCGCGGCATCATCACCGCCGCCAACAACGGCGAGTTCGTCATCACCCCCGACGCGGGCGACGAACTCATCCAGATCTTCCAGGAGATCGAGGACTGGACAGGGAAAGTGCTGGACGAAATGGGAATCATCAAGCAACGCACTCTGCTGGGCAACAGTCCCGCTGGTGTAGCCATCGCGGATTTCAACCAGCAGGTCGCAACCGGGGATGAGGACTCGTTCGAGGAAATGATCCTACGCATCCAGGACAACGCCCCGAAGGTCGTCCAAGCTCTCCGCGAAGGCACCCGGCTTTACCAGGAAACCGACGAAGGCAACGCCACCAACCTCGGAAAGCAGGCATGACCACCATGCCCCGACACTCCACAACAACCCGCGCCACCCTGCTGGTAACACTCGCCACAGGCAGCTTCCTACTGCTTTCCGCTTGTAGTGGCAACAGCACCGGTGAAGACGCGGGATCTACCAAGGACACCACAACGAGTACCGAACCGGCACTCGCACAGATCAATCCATGCGAGCAAATCACTCCAGCCAACAAGGAAAATCTCAAAATCGAGAAACAGGGCGAGAAGGATGAGATCGTAGGCGCTCCAACATGTAGTTGGCAGACCTCGAACGGATCACTCATACTCGCTTTTCATCCGGACAAAGGAATCGAGGAGCTGAATTTCTCGGACGGCGAGGAGGGTTCGTACTCAGTAAGCGGGGAAAAAGGTAAGATCGTCCGCGGAAACACCGGCGACAACTGCTCCGTGACCATACCGTTCAGCGAAAGCTCCTCCGTGAACATCGGCGCAAGGGTCGACGACATCCCCTCGTCCTGCGAACTGGCGAAGCGGGCCGCGCCTATGGTGTGGGAGAACCTCTCGAAGCAGAGCTGACCAACAGGCGCCGTTTACGCCGCAGCTGGGGCGTCGATTTCCCACGAAATTTGCGAAGCCCCAGTGCAAGACAGCGCACCGAGAGACGCCCAAAGTTTCACGGCGACGATGTAGCTCTCGGAGCACCGCGCTCAGCCGCTCGACTCGTGTCGGCACGGCCACTCGAAGTCGGCAAACGGGTACTCGGAGCCGCGCCACTCAGTCCTCCAACCCGTGCGCCACGGTGTCGAGCGCGTCGGTCAGCGCGGCCAGTTGTTCGCGGCTGAGCAGGTCGATCAGCGAAGAGCGGACCAACTCCACGTGGCCGGGCGCCACCCGGTTCAGCTTCGCCATGCCCTCCTCGGTCAGCACCGCGAACACCCCGCGATCGTCGCCGGGGCACGAGCTGCGATACACCAGTCCGGCCTTCTCGAGCTTGCCGATCTGGTACGAAGCCCCGCTCTTGGAGGTCAGCAGCGACTCGGCCAGCTCGGTCATCCGCAGCTGCCACTCCGGCTCGTCGGCCAGCCGCACCAGGATCTCGTACTGCGGATGCGACAGTCCCTCCTGCTCACGCAGGTGATGTTCCACACGCCGCTCCACCCGGTGGCTCGCCGCCAGAAAGGCGTTCCACGCGGCCTTTTCCTCGGAGTCCAGCCACCTTGGTTGCGTCATGCACCCATCATAGCGGTTGTTCGAATTTGAACAACCCGGTAATTTGGCGCTGGTTTCAATTTGAACTACCCGAGTCGGGACAACCCGACGCCGAACCACAGGAGGAAGACCGTGCCGCAGTTACCAACCGCAGTCCGCGATCTCGCCCTGCTTCTCGGGCGAGTCGTGCTCGGAATCGTGTTCATCGTGCACGGCCTGCAGAAACTCACCCAGTGGGGAATCAGCGGCACCGCCGAATCGTTCGCGGGCATGGGAATACCCGCCCCCGGCCTGTCCGCGTGGTTCGCCGCGCTGGTGGAAACGCTGGGCGGCATCGCACTGATCCTGGGAGTAGCACTGCCGCTCGCAGGCGTGCTGTTGGCGGCGGTCATGCTCGGGGCGTTGTTCTTCGTCCACCTCAGCCAGGGCTTCTCCGGTTACGAGTACGTGCTCGTGCTGGCCGCCGCCGCACTCACCCTCGGCTTCAGCGGCGGCAACTACTCGGTCGACCGGCTGCTGCGCAAACCGCGCGAATCGGAAGCCACTCCGAGTACGACGAACGCCTGAACAACGTTCGCACGGGCCACGACGCGGTACTCGGCACCGCGTCGCACCGGCACGAGCTGCCCGGGCCCAGGACGCGAAGGGGCATCCGAAGCGGAGGTCCCGGGTACAGGACAGCCCGGGAAACGGCGAATACCGGGTGGGACCGTGACCTCCTCGGACGAGGGATCCGACAGTGTCCGGTCACGGTCCCACCCTCGCGGGACGGCGAAAGGAGGCGCCAACCGCCCCACGACGGCGTCAATTTCTCGCGAAATCGCCGCGCCCCACGGGAAGCGACCCCACGGGAAGCGACCCCGTGGGGAACGATCTCGGCCCGTGAGTCTCAGCCCATCCAGTCGCGCCAGAGCTCGCGCATGCTGTCCAGGGTCTCGCGGTAGCGGCGGTAGCCGTCCTCGTAGCGGTCCCGCACCTCCGGGTTGGGCCGGACCTCGCGCAGCGGCAGCGTCCACTCGCCGGAGTCGACCTCGTCGCCGAGCGCGCGGGCGGCCGTCACCGCCGCTCCCCTGGCACCCATGCCGGGGTCGTCCGTGAGGTGCAGCGGCTGTCCCAGCACGTCGGCGAATACCTGAGCCCAGGGATGCGAGCGCGTGCCGCCGCCGCAGGCCACCAGCTTGCCGTTCAACCCGGCCGCCTCGAAGCAGTGCCGCGCCGCGTAGGCCACGCTCTCGCAGACCGCCCGCACCACGTCGCTGCGGCTGGTGCCCAACCGCACCCCGCTGATCTGCCCGCTGGCGCGCGGATCCACGAACGGTGAGCGCTCCCCGCCCGGCGCCAGGAACGGCAGCGCGGAGACGTCGTTGGCCCCCGGTGGGCTGGCCTCCAGCGCCCCGCCGAGATCACCGATCTCCATGCCGAGCAGGTCCAGCACCCAGTCGAGGCTGGCGGTTCCCACCATCGCCGGCATGCCGTGCAGCAGCTGGTTCTCCTCGGGCGTGCACAACCACATCCCGGACGGCTCTTCCTGCCAACGGCGGTCGCCCGACTCGGTGAGTACCTGGCAGGCCAGCGTGGTTCCCACGATCAGCAGCCCGTCGCCGAACTCGTGCAGCCCGCCACCCACCGCACAGGCGGGCAGGTCGAACGGGCCCGCCGTGACCGGTAACCCCTGGGGCAGCCCCAGCAGTTCCGCGCCGTTGGCGTCGAGCTCGAAGAGCTGCCTCGGCCGGGCCGGCTTGGGCAGCAGGTGCCGGAACTCGGTCAGCCCGCAGGCCTCCAGCGCCCGCTCGTCGTACTCCCTGGTGTCGGCGTCCAGGAACGGCACGGAGGCGTCCGAGGCGTCCACGCTGATCTCGCCGGTCAGCACGTGCAGCACCGAGTCGACGCAGTACCCGGCCACCGCGGCGTTACGCAGCGACTCCGGCTCGTTGTCGCGCAGGTGGGCCAGCAGGGGTCCCTGCGCACCGGGGAACAGCCCGTTGCCGGTGCGCTCGTAGACCTGCCTGCTGACCCCGTCGCGCTGCCACCGCTTGACCACGGCAGCGGCGCGACCGTCCATCCACGAGATGGGCTGCCGGACCGGCCTTCCGGCGGAGTCCCGCAACCACAACCCGTCGCCCTGCCCGGTCAGCGCCACCGCGCGCGGCTGCTGCCCGGTCCGCTCACCCACGTCGCGCACCACGGCGGCCACTGTGGACACCACGTCGTCGAGGTCCTGCTCCACCCTGCCATCGGGGTAGTGCTCCAGGTGCGACTGCCTGCTCGCCTCGGCGAGCACGCGGCCCGCGTCGTCGAAGGCCGCCGCCTTGGTCAGCGAAGTTCCGATGTCGACCGCGGTGATCATGTCTCGCTCCCCAGAACATCGGGATTGGCCAGGTGCGCGGCCCGCTCGCCCCGCGCGAACCGATCGACCTCGGCGGCCACGATCTCCGCGGCGCGGTGCGCGGTCTGCCTGGTAGCGCCCGCGAGGTGCGGGGTGGTGATGAGGTTGGGAGCGCCGTGCAGCGGCCACTCCGGCGGCGGAGGTTCCTCGTCGTAGACGTCCAGCGCCAGCGCACCCAGCTTGCCGCTGCGCAGCAGCCCGGGAAGCGGCTGGTAGTCGAGCAGGCCACCGCGGGCGGTGTTGACCAGCACCGCGCCCTCGGGCAGCAGCGCCAGGCGGTCGGCGTCGAGCAGGTGCTTGGTCTCTGGGGTGAGCCTGGCGTGCAGGCTGACCACCGAGCAGCGGGGCAGCATCTCCTCCAGCGCGACGGGTTCCACACCGTCGGCGCGCAGCCCGTCCTGATCGGCGTAGGGATCGGCGACCAGCACTTCCGCGCCGAAGGCGCGCAGCACCTTGGCCACCCTGCTGCCGATCGCGCCGTAGCCGACCAGGCCGACCGTGCTGCCCTCCAGCTCGATGCCAGCCTCGGGGTAGGCGTAGAAGTCGCCCCGCCAGTTGCCCCGCTTGAGTTCGGCGTCGGCGTCGGGGACGCGGCGCATCGCGGCCAGGATCATGCCCACCGCGTACTCGGCGGCAGCGGCGGCGTTGCGTCCGGGTGCGTAGGTGACCGAAACCCCCGCCCTGGTCGCCGCCGCGAGGTCCACGTTGACCGGACCACCGCGCGAGACCGCGACCAGTTTCAACGAGGGTGCCGCCGCGAACACGCGCTCGGTGAACGGCGCCATCTGGGTCACGCACACCTCGGCGCCCTCGACGGCCTCGATCACCTGCTGTTCGGTTCCGCTGGCCTCCTCGACCCCGCCGACGGGGCCGAACGGCTCGACCGGCCAGGGCAGTTTGAGCTTGCCGACCTCGACGTCGTTCACCCGGGAACGCACGGCGTTCTCGAGCAGGTCGGGTCCGACGAAGTTGTCGCCCGCTGCCAGCACGCGCACTGTTCATTCCTCCTTCAGCGGTCTCACCGCTGTCCGATGGCTCACCGCGGCGGTTTCCGGGGCGACCGGCCTTCGCGGGCGCGGTGCCCCCGACCGCTCCGGCCGCGGCGACCGCCGCGAGCCGCGGCTATCAGCTCTGGTGTTCGTAGTCGGTTATGTAGGCGACCTTGGCCGCGCTCGCCGAGGACGGGTCGAAGGAATAGCTCAACCACTCGTCGACCAGTCGTTTGGCCAGTTCGGGTCCGATGACCCTGGACCCCATGGTCAGCACCTGGCAGTCGTTCGACTTGATGGAGCGCTCCGCCGAATAGGAGTCGTGCGCGACGGTAGCGCGCACCCCGTCGACCTTGTTCGCCGAGATGCACATGCCGATGCCGGTGCCGCAGATCAGCACCGCACGATCGGCGTCGCCGCGTGCCACGGCTTCCGCCGCCGCCAGTCCCAGCCGGGGGTAGGCGCGGTCGTCGGAGTCGTCGTGCACGCCGTAGTCCAGCACCTCGGTGACCCTGGTGTCACCCTCCAGCTGTTCGGCGATCAGTTTCTTCAGTGCCACACCGGCGTTGTCGGCCGCCACGGCCACGGTGATCGGGCTCATGATTCCGGGTTCCCCTTTCGACGGTTTCGCTCGCACGCGCCGTCGGAGACTCCGGCGGCCACGGCCGTGAGCAGCAGGGCCAGTGAGGTGGCACCGGGATCGGCGGTGCCCTGGTCGTGCCCGCCCAGTCGCGAGGCACGGCCACGTGCGGAGGTCAACCGCGCGGTGTCCAGCGCCGCCTTGGTGGCGACCTCGGCGGCGGCGGTCAGCGCGGTGGGCAGCTCGGTGCCTGCCAGGGAGCGCTCGGCGAGTTCGTCGGCGAACGGCTCCAGCGCGTCCAGCAGCGTCTTGTCGCCCTTGGCGGAGCCACCGAGTTCGGCGACCGCCCGGGACGCCTCGCGCACCGCTTCGGAGAGCACGGCGGTGTCCACGGCCGCGTGCTCGCGCAGTCCGGCGCCGGTCTGGCTGAGCAGGGTTCCGTAGAGCGCCCCGGAAGCGCCGCCCGCCGCGTCGGCCAGCGCGGTCCCGGCCGCCAGCAGCGCGTCACCGATCGAACGGGGATCGGCCGCGTCGCTGCCCGCCCGGTCGGCTGCCCGAACGGCGGCCCGCAGGCCGCGCACGATGCCCTGGCCGTGGTCACCGTCACCGGCCACCGCGTCGAGCCGCCCCAGTTCGTCCTCGGCGTCGGCCACGTCGCCCAGCGCCCGGTCGAGCAGTTCGTGCACGAGCCCGCCCCGGCTGGTGGCGTCCTCGGCGGGGGCCGCGCCGCGTTCCTCGGGAGTGGGCTCGTGGTCGGTCAGCGGCCGCAGCGGCCGGTAACCGGGGGTGTCGCACTCCGCGTCGTAGAGCTCGGCGAGCTCGTCGTCCAACGCGAGCAGCGACAACGAGAGTCCGGCCATGTCCAGCGAGGTGACGAACTCCCCCACCTCGGGGCGGTACGGGCGCAGTCCGGCGGCCCGCAGCCTGCGCTCGATGGCCGGGTAGCAGGCGAACATCTCCTCGTACTTGGTGCGTCCGAGGCCGTTGAGCAGCACGGCCACCCGCTCGGTCCCGGCGGGCAACTCGGTCAGCAGGTTGTCGACCAGTTCGGCGGCCAGTTCCTCGGCGCTCATGGCGTCGACGCCGCGCGCTCCGGACTCGCCGTGGATCCCCAGCCCCAGTTCCATCCGGCCGGGGTCGACGGTGAACAGCGGCTCCGACTTGCCGGGCAGTGTGCAGCCGCCGAAGGCCGCGCCGTAGGTGCGGGTGCGGTCGTTGGCCTTGCGCGCCAACGCGGCCACGCTGTCCAGGCTCTCGCCGCGTTCGGCCGCGGCACCGGCGACCTTGAACACGAAGAAGTCACCGGCCACGCCGCGCCGAACCTCGGGGGCGTCGGCGGAACCGCTGGCGATGTCGTCGGTGACCAGCACGGTGCGGCTGTCGATGCCCTCGGCCGCCAGTCGCCGCGCGGCGAGCCCGAAGTGCATCACGTCGCCGGAGTAGTTGCCGTAGCTGAACAGCACGCCCGCTCCGCCGTCGGCGGCCAACGCGGTCCGGTAGACCTGCTCGGCGCTGGGGCTGGTGAACACGTCGCCGATGACCGCGGCGTCGGCGAGGCCGGGGCCGACGAGTCCGGCGAATGCCGGGTAGTGCCCGCAACCACCACCGATGATCACCGAAACCTTGCCCCGGCGGGGAGCGTGCCTGCCCACCACGCCGTAAGCACCGGGCACGCGTGCCACGGTGCGGCCGTAGGCGGCGACGAAACCGTCCAGCCAGGAGTCCTTGAACGTGGCGGAGTCCGTCAGTCCGGTCATCAGGCGCCCTCGCTCTCGGTCACGGGGTCGGACAGCATGGACAGCAGGGTTTTCCGCACGTGGTCCAGCGAGTCGGCGACGACGCTCGCCGAGGCGATGGCGTCCGGTTTGGGGGGATAGCCGGCGTTGGGGATGGCGACCACGCTCATCCCGGCCGCGTGGGCGGCGCGGATCCCGTTGCTGGAGTCCTCGACGCCGGCGCAGTCCGCGCCGGTGAATCCGAGTCGCCGGGCGGCCTCGGTGTAGACGTCGGGACTGGGCTTTCCCCTGGGCACCTCGGCGCTGGAGACGGTGGCCGTGAAGTGCTCGGCCAGGCCGTGCCGCTTGAGCACGGCGTCGATCAGCGGCCTGGCCGCCGAGGAGGCGAGCGCGATCGGCACCACCGAGCTGACCTCGGTGACCATCTCACGGGCACCGTCGAGCAGTTCGATCTCGCCGTCGTCCAGCGCGGCGATCATGTCGTCGACGACCGCGCGTTCGGTCTCCGAGGCGGGTTCCGGGGTCCCGCAGACTCTGCCCAGATAGGCCGACCATTCGGGCGAGCTCATGCCCTGGACCGTCGAGGTGTCCTCGGCGCTCCACTCGTGCCCGTGCCGGGCGGCGTAGCGGCTCCACATCCGTTCCCAGAGGTGTTCGCTCTCCACCAGTACGCCGTCCATGTCGAACACGACCGCCCGCAGCGGTCCCGTCGACCGGGGCTCGGTTACCTCACTGACCGTCATGCGCCGTCCTTTCACAAACTTGACGTTAAATTAACTCTAGATACTTTAATTGTCCAGCCCCGAGTTAACACGATTCGGGGAGCACTTCGCCCGAACAGCGCAGTGGAGCCGAACGATCACCCCTGGACCGATTCACGGTCGGACACGTTGTGTCCCCAACCGGAAACCCGGAAATAACATCTTGCGCGTGAAAGTAACGAGGTGCATGATACTCGGTTAACACCGGCGGTGCCGCGCATCACAGCTCGATCGCCCATCCGCCGCGTCAACAGGGCCCCTCGACCGAGGCCGCGGGGTCCGGCAACACCAGTCGCTTCGGAGGCGAAAACATTGGTACAGCAACCAGCAGCGGCGGACGGTTCGACCGCCGCGTCGGAGAGCCGTAGTTGGCTCGACAGAATCGGTATCCCCAAGCCGCTGCTCTGGGGCTTCGTCGGTGTGCTGATCTTCATGATCGGCGACGGCGTGGAGATCACCTACCTGACCCAGTACCTGACGCAGCCCGAAGGCGGCGGGCTGGCGGGCTCCCAGGCCACCTTCGCCACGGTGACCATCTACGGCCTCGCCGTGATGATCGCCTCCTGGTTCTCCGGCACGCTGTCCTCGATCTGGGGACCCCGCTACGTGATGTGGCTCGGCGCGGGCTGGTGGGTCGTCTTCGAACTCCTCTTCCTGTACGTGGCCATCCCCTCGCAGAGCTACCTGCTGATCGTGACCATCTACGGCATCCGCGGCTTCGCCTACCCGCTGTTCGCCTACGCCTTCCTGGTGTGGGCGCAGGTGGCCAGCCCGGTGCACATGCGCGGCTCGGTCGCGGGCTGGTTCTGGTTCGTGTTCACCGGTGGTCTGCCCACCCTGGGCGCGGCGGTGGCCGCCTTCGCGATCGGCCCGCTGGGCATGAGCCTGCACAACACGCTGGTGCTCTCGCTGGTGCTGGTCGCCGTCGGCGGTGTGATCGGCTGCTCGGTCCGCGAACCGCACGGCACCAAGCCCATCGCCGACGAGACCGTGCGGAACCCGCGCAGCCCGAAACGACTGATCGAGGGCGTCGACATCATCTGGCGCGACAAGCGGACTCTGGCGGGCGGTATCACCCGTATCGTCAACACCGCGCCGGAGTTCGGCTTCTTCGCGATGTTCCCCTTCGTCTTCGGACCGGAGACCCCCGGCGGCGGCTTCCTCACCGCCCCCGAGATCGCGGCCATGACCAGCATCGTCTACGGCGCCAACATCGCTGCCAACCTGGCGTTCGGTGTGCTGGGTGACTACTTCGGCTGGCGCCGCACCGTGACCTGGTTCGGCTGCGTGGGCTGCGCGATCGCCACCCCGCTGTGGTACTTCGCCTCGATCTCCAGCGAGAGCTTCGGCGTCGCCGCCACGCTGGGCGCCGTCTACGGTGTGCTGCTGGCGGGATTCGTCCCGCTCTCGGCCCTGATGCCGTCCATGGTCACCACCAAGGACAAGGGCTCGGCACTGGCGGTGCTCAACTTCGGCGCCGGCGGTGCGGCCTTCCTCGGGCCGGTGACGGTCTACGCCATCCACCCGATCTTCGGCGGCGGCGGCGTGGCCATCGCGTTCGCGCTGATGTACGTGATCGTCGCGGTGCTGTCCACCTTCGTCAAGGACGGCAGCGACCCGGGTGAGGCCAAGAAGGCGCGGGCGGCCACCGCGACCGCCCCGGCAGGGGTCACGACCGGCTGACCGGGCAAACCCCGCTCCACCCCGCTCGGGGAGGTGCTCGCACCGAACCGGGTGAGCAGTCGACGCCGCGTGGCGTCAGGGGCGTTCGGAACGGTCACGGGCAAGCACCTCCGAACGCCCCGTCCCCCTGGAGACGGCGCGTGTGGCGGAGCGACTCCGCCACACGCGCCGTTCGGCTCGGCACACCGGGGTCGAGAGCCGATGCGCGATCCTGGTGACCGACACACCGCCCGACCACACGGTCCCGAACACGCGACGAGAGCCGATGACCAGCGAAGCGAACAACCACCGGCCCACCCCCACCGAACTGGTACTGCTCGACGTCGGCGGGCCGATCTACGACGACGCGGTCTACCGCGACGCGCTGCTGCGGGCCACCCGCGAACTCGCCGGAGCCGAGATCGACCACGAGACGTTCCAGCGGGTCTACGACGAACAGCGACAGCGCCAGGCGGGATCGCTGCGCACCGCGATCGCGGAGCACTTCCTCACTCCGGGCTACCGGAAACGACTGTCCGATCTGGCCGAGAGCTACTGGGAATACCCCCCGAGCGCGCTCTACCCGGAAGTACTGCCCACCGTGCGCGCGCTCGCCGGGACGTACCGCCTGGCCGTGGTGGCCAACCAACGAGAGCTGGTGGTGCGGGCACTGCGCCGCGACGGGATCGCCGAGCACATCGACGTGTGGGCGATCTCGGAGACGGTGGGCGCGGAGAAGCCCGACCCGGCGATCTTCCGGTACGCCTTGGACCGCGCCGGTGTCTCCGCCGCCGAAACCGTGCACGTCGGCAACCGGCTGGACACCGACGTGCGCGGTGCGAAACGGGTCGGGCTGCGCAGCGTGTGGATCACGCGCGGTGAGGCCCCTCCCCACCCGACCTCGGAACAGCTGGCCGAACCGGATGCCGTGATCCGCTCACTCGACGAGCTACCGGCAGCACTGGAACGGCTGTGAAGGACCCGACCTTGAGCACCGAAGCGGCAGTACGACACACCGGAGCCACCGAACCGCTGGTCGCGGGGGTGGACATCGCCACGGCCGAGGTGCGCGTCGAGGTACGCGACGCCGGTGGCGAGCTCGCGGCGACAGCGGCCACCGCCCTGCCACGGCCGGTGCACGGTGCCGACGGTTCCTCCGAACAGGACGCGCGGAGCTGGTGGCCAGCCGTGCGCGACACGCTGGCCCGCTGCACCGCCGAACTCGGCGACCGGAGCAGCGCGATCACGGCGCTGGCCGTCTGCGCCACCTCGGGCACCGTCACGGCCGTGAACAGCGCGGCGGAGCCGGTGGCACCGGCGATCATGTACGACGACCGCCGCGGCGCCGAACACGCCGCGCTGGCCCGGCGTGCCGGAGCGGAGCGATGGGACGACATCGGGATCACTCCCTCGGCCACCTCGGGCCTGGCGCACCTGGCGCTGCTGGCGGAACGCACCGAGGACCCCGGAGCCAGGCTGCTGCACACCCCGGACCTGGTAGCCGAACGGCTGGTGGGGCATCCGGTGCCCACCGACAGCAGCCACGCGCTCAAGAGCGGCTACGACCCGCTGCGCCGACAGTGGGTGCACGGGGCGCTGGACTCGGTGGGTGTGGACTCCGCGCGGCTGCCCGAGGTGGTGGCACCCGCACGACCGCTGGGGACGCTCTCCCGCGAGGCCGCGGCCGAGACCGGGCTGCCGGTCGGCTGCGAGGTGCGCTCCGGGATGACGGACGGCTGTGCCGGGCAGCTCGCCGCGGGGGCGGTGGACACCGGACGGGTGGTCACGGTCATCGGGACCACCCTGGTGCTCAAGGCTGTCTCGGCGGAACTGGTGCACGACCCGACCGGTGTGGTCTACAGCCACCGGCACCCCGAGGGAGGCTGGCTGCCGGGAGGAGCGTCGAACACCGGCGGTGAGGCCCTGGCCGACGTGACCGACGAGTTGGCCGAGCTGGACCGCGCTGCCGCGACACGTGGCCCCGCCGGGGTGCTGTGCTACCCGCTGCGCAGGCAGGGGGAACGTTTCCCGTTCTCCGACGGGCGGGCACGCGGTTTCCTGTCGGGCGAGCCCGCCGACCGCGTGGAGCTGCACCGCGCACGGCTGGAGGGCGTGGCGTTCTGCGAGAAACTAGCACTGCGGCGGCTCGACTCGCTCGGCGCACCCGTGACCGGACCGGTCCGCACCGCCGGAGGAGGTGCCCGCAGCCTCACCTGGTGCCGGATCCGCGCCTCGGTGCTCGGTGAACCGGTGCTGCGGGTCCCCCGGGCCGGTACGCCGCTGGGAGCGGCACTGCTCGCGGCCTGCGGGACGGTCCACCCCGATCTGGGGTCCGCCGCCGCGGCCATGACACCGGACGCTGAGTCGGTGGAACCGGTGCCCGGCGAGATGACGCGGCTCGCCGAGAGTTACGAGGCGTTCCACGCCGAGCTGCTCGGCAGGGGGTGGATCTCGTGACGGCTCCCGACCAGGGGGTCGCCCGGGTGAATGAATTTTCCGTGCGAGACTCGGGGGCGGCACAGCTTCGGGCGATATGGGTCACTTCGCTGAGGTTAACCTCAATTCGATGAGGCTCACTTATTTGAGGAAAGCCAAACTTTTTTGAGGAAACCCTGACAAAAACGCCGCGATTCAAAAGGCGTACATTCGTGGTATGACTTTGAAGGCAGCCAAACCGGAAGAACGTGAATCCAAGTTCCACGAGCTGCTGCAAAAGCAGGTGCGCAGCGAGTTCAATGCCTCACAGCAGTACATCGCACTCGCCGTGTGGTTCGACAAATCCGATCTTCCCCGCCTCGCCGCGCACTTCTACAAGCAGGCGCTGGAAGAGCGCAATCACGGTATGATGATCGTGCGGTTCCTGATGGACAACGACATTTCCGTGCACATTCCGGCTGTCGACGAGGTGCGCAACGAGTTCAACGAGGCGCGGGAACTCGTGGCCCTGGCGCTGGAACAGGAACGCGAGGTCACCCGCGAGATCGAGATGCTGGCCAGGACCGCGCGCGCCGAGGACGACTACATCGGCGAGCAGTTCATGCAGTGGTTCCTCAAGGAGCAGGTCGAGGAGGTCGCGCAGATGTCCACCCTGCTGACGGTGGTCGACCGCGCGAACGGCAACCTCTTCGAGATCGAGAACTTCCTCGCCCGGGAGCAGGTGGGTGACGACGGGGAGGACCCCTCCGCGCCGGAGGCCGCCGGCGGCGCCGTCTGAGATCCCGCTGCGTGGCTCGTGGCTGGGATGGCCGGGTAGCCGGCACGTGAGGCGGCGCCTTGCGGCGTTGGGCCGCTCTTGAGTAGCGACCTACGCTGCGAGGCGGCCCGGCCTCGACTACGTCAATTTCCCACGAAATCGCCGCGCTGCTTCGCCGCAGGCCGCACTCCGACCACCCTCGCGGTCGGCACCGCCGCGGGTTCTCGCGTGCGGCTCTCGCGAGGAAGGCCCGACGTGGCGTAGGTGCCTACTCGATGTCGGGCCTCCCCGCAGCGAGAGCCGTGCGCGAGGTTCCGCCAAGAAACCAGCTACGCGGGCCGAGCCACCTACCCTGATCAACGAATGGTGATCTGCCGCCCGCGAAGGCCGTCCCGGGCCCGCCGCTCGGCCGCGTCCAAGCCCTGCTCGTCCAGCGAGGCCAGCGCCTCGTCCAACCGCTGCCCCAGCGCGGCCGCGGGCTCCTCCCACTCGCGGTGGTGCTTCTCGCGGTCCAGATCCCAAACCGGCACCAACAGGCCGTGCGCCCGGAACGAGCCCGCGTAGCGGCTGTCCTCGTCCAGCGCCAGCTCACCGCGCGCCGACAACCGGGCCATCGCCGAGATCAGCTTCTCCTCGGGCTCGGGGCGCACCCAACGCAGATGGGCACGGTCGGTCGCGTCCACCCAGTAGGCGGCGTGCACGCCCTCGGTCTCCAACCTGCGGGTGGGCATGATCGCGGCGTTGGCCCGTTCCAGCGACATGGCGACCTCGCCCGAGGCCTCCACGCCTTCCGGCATCCACCACGAGAAGTCCTCGTGTATCCGCACGTCCAGCTGCGCCTCGGTGTCCATCAGGTCCTGCAGCCGGTTGGGAACCGTGCCCTCCGGCGCGTCCTCCGGCCCGATCGCGGACAGCGAGTTGCCGGCTTCGGCGGTCTCCGCCCACTCCACGGCGCGGGCCAGGTCCCTGCTGATGTCACCGGATTTGGTCTGCACCTGCAGTCCGACGAACGCCTTGCCGTCGGTACGCACCAGGGCGGCCGCGGCCATCGGCAGCACCGTGGCCAGTTCGATCTCGCGCTCGCCGGAGGTACGGGGCAGCACCGCCGTCGCCGAGGGCACGAACTCGCGCAGCGCGACCAGTTCGCACTCGGCCACGATCCCCTCGAACGGCCTGGTCACCTTGATCTTGCTCTGTCCGCCGGAGGCGCCGTGGCACGCCTTGTAGCGCTTGCCGGAGCCGCACGGACACGGCTGCCTGCGACCGACCACCGGTATCTCGGAGTCGGGGCGCTGTTGTGCTTCGGTGCGTTCGCTCAAGTCTGTCTCCCGGTAGTGCTCGTCTGGGCTTGTCGTGCTCGGGTACGCACTGTGGCACACCCCGATTCCCGCGCCACCGCACCGACACGTCCCGGCACCGCCGCGCGGGCCCGGAGGACGCGGCAGCAGGGCCGCCGGGTCACTCAGCGCACCGCGTGCGGCGGCCTGGAAGCGCGGGGAGGTTCCGGGGCACCGGTCACCCGCCGCACCCGCATGGGCCGGGAGGTCGTAGGGTCCGGCGGCACCAACAGCCGGTTGAACCGTCTGACCACCAGTATCGACAGCACCGCCACCCCGACCAGCGCCAGGTCGGAGACGGCGTGCAGCAGCACCCCGTCGGCCAGCGCCTGTGCACTGTCCCGCAGCCCCCAGAGCAGCGCGGTCCAGCCCAGCAGCAGACTCAGGCACCAACCGCCCCACCACAGCTTGACGATCCGCGACGGTGCGGGACGCCCACGTCCGTCCGCCTCGCCGATTCCGCGCAGCGTGGCGTGCTCCAGCTCGGCGAGTGCCGATCCCGGCACGAACAGGTTGAGTCCGGGAACGAGGAATCCGGCCACCACCTGCCAGTCCCGGCGCGCCGGGCGCAGCTCGGCGCGCTGATGCGCGTAGGCCCGGGCCCGCAGTGCCCACAGCACCCCGAAGATCCCCCCGAGCACCCCGAACAACCAGGTCATGATTCCGGCGGTGGCCACGAGCGCGTCCGAGACCGCCAGGACAGTCCCGTCCAGCGCACCGTTCTTGCTCCGCACGAGCAGCAGGTAGCGCCAGAACTCGGCAGTCGCCGCGGCGCTGCCCAGCACTGCCGTGATCCAGAGCGTGGCGACCGTGGTGACGGACAACGAGACGATCCGTTCGGCCGGATCGGCTCGTCCGTTCGTGGGAAGTGCCAGCGGCCAGCGCCACGCCAGCGGCGGGAAACCCCAACGCGGCGGTGCCGGGTAGGAAGGCGGTCCGGTGTAGGGCCGCCTGCGGTGCGGTCGGCGTGGCTGCCGGGGACCGCCCGGTGGATCGGCCGTCCACTCCATCGGTGGGCCGGATGCCGGTGGGTAGTTCCTCACAGCACGTATGGTTCCGTATCCGGCTCCTCGGACACCAGCGGGCGGCCGAGAGCGGACCAGCCGTTCATCCCCCGTTGGACGTTGACCGCGTCCCAGCCGCTGGCGTTCAGGTAGGCGGTGACCTTGGAGGAGCGCCCGCCCGAGCGGCAGATCACGTAGAGCTGATCGGCCTCGGGAATCTCGTCGAGCCGCTGCGGGATCTCGTTCATCGGAATGTGCACCGCGTCCGGGGCGTGCCCGGCGGACCACTCGTCGTTCTCCCGCACATCCAGCAGCGCCCCCTCGGGCAGCTGTGTCGGCAGTTCCTCGGGGGCCACCTCGGGGACGCGGCCGTGCATCGGTGTAGTCACACCCCGATACTGCCAGCCCGCCGGCCTCGTCGATAACGGGCCGGGCCTCACCAGGGCAGCGGACCCGCCTCGTCGAAGTAGCCACCGGTCGGCCCGTCGGTACCGATCCGCGCCATGCGAACGACGATCTCGGCACCCTGTTCGACGGTCCGGATCCCCGTGTTGTGGTTCAGATCGGTCGCGGTGTAACCGGGGTCGACCGCGTTGATCCGCATCTCGGGCAACCGCTTCGCGTACTGCACGGTGATCATGTTGACGGCGGCCTTCGAGGCAGGATAGGCGATGCCCGGATACGCGTAGGCCGGTGTGCCGGGGGTGGTCATCCGCTCCAGGGAGGCCAGTCCGCTGCTGAGGTTGACCACCACGGGAGCGGTGGAACGACGCAGCGACGGCAGGAACGCGTTGGTCACCCGCACGATGCCGAACACGTTGGTCTCGAACAGCCCGCGCGTCATCTCGGCGGCGGGGACCACGCCTCCCTCCGGGGTGCGCCCCTCGGTCCCGGCGTTGTTGACCAGCACGTCCAGCCCACCGCCTGCCTCGACGGTCTTCGCCGCCGCCGCGACGGACTCGTCATCGGTGACGTCGAGGAGGAGTGACCTGGCACCCAGCCGATCGGCGGCCAGCCGACCGCGCTCCGGATCCCTGCTGCCGAGGTAGACGGTGTGCCCGGCCTCCACCAGCCGACGGGCTGTCTCGAACCCCAGCCCCTTGTTCGCTCCGGTGATCAGTGTCGTCGTCATGGCGCCAGACTGCCCGCGCCAGTGGGAGCCCGGCCAGCCCCGCGTTCCAGGGAACGCCCCGAGGCAGAGAATGCCCCGAGGCAGGGAACGCCTCAGTGCCGCGGCCGGCCTCCTCGCTCCTCGGCCGGTTGCCGGTGCTCGGCGGCCCAGGAGGCGAGGATGCGCAACCGTTCGTGGGTGGGGGACTCGGGTTCGGCGGTCCAGGTGACCAGCTGCTGGTCGGGGTCGGTCGCACAGGTCAACGTGTCCCAGTCGAGGTCGAGGTCCCCGACGACCGGGTGGTGCAGCGTCTTGGTGCCGATCCGCTGACTCGCGACGTGGTGGGCGGCCCACCACCGCCGGAACTCGGTGTCGCGCACGGACAGCTCACCGACCAGCTCCACCAACCGCGCGTCGTCCGGATACCGGGCCGCTTCCCTGCGCAGCAGCGCGACGCTCGTGTGCGCGACGGTCTCCCAGTCCGCGTAGAGCCGACGCATCGCGGGGTCGGTGAACAGCAGGCGGACGTAGTTGCGGTGATTGGCGGGCAGCTGCCCGAAGTCGGTCACCAAAGCCGCCGCGAGGGGGTTCCAGGCCAGGATGTCCATGCTCCTGCCCAGCACGAAGGCCGGGGTGAACCGCAGGTCGTCGAGCACCCGCCGCAGCGAGGGACGCACCCGCTGCCGCGTTCGGCGGCGCGGTCGCGCGGCCTCCTTGCCCGCCAACTCGCTCAGGTAGTCACGCTGGTCGTCGTCCAGTCGCAGCACACTGGCCAGCGAACCGAGCACGGAGGCGGAGGCGGGGATACGTCCCTGCTCCAGTCGGGTGTAGTAGTCGGTGCTGATCGCCGCGAGTTGGGCGACCTCCTCGCGGCGCAGCCCCGGTACCCGCCGGACCGCGCCCGTGTCGGGCAGGCCCACCTGGTGCGGACCCAGCTCGGCGCGCCGCGCCTTGAGGAACTCCCCCAGTTCGCCGCGCCGGGCGTTCCTGCCGCTCATGGTGAACCTCCCTCTCCGGCACGCTCGCGGTCCGTGCTGGTAATGGTTCTCCCACGTCGCGCCCTCACGCGGAAGGTCCGGCATCGGAATGAGCTGTTCGATGTCGGACCTCCCGGAGAGAGAACAGGCGGGAGATATCGCCGAGACGGGTGATTCAACGAGCTCTCGCGAGGTGCCGTCCGAAGAACTCGGTCAGCTTGGCCACGGCCTCGCCGACGGGCTCGTCCCTGTCGTAGAGGTCGACGTGTCCGGCGCCCTCGATGGTGTGGAGCTCGGCGGTCTCCCCCGCGTTGGCGACCGCCCGCCTGCTGTGCGGCAGGGTCGCCGCCTCGCTGCCCGCGATCATCAACAGTGGCCGTGGGGCGATCTTGCCCGCCTCGGCGTAGGAGTCGTACTGGTCCAGCACGTCGGCGCTGCGCGCCACCCACTCGTTGGTGGAACGGGGGTGCCGACCGCGTGGTGTCTTGTAGTACTCGTGGAACTCCCGCACCAGCGCCGGAGTCGAGTCGTCCACCTCGTCCGGCACCGCGCTCACCAGCGTCGCCGGTTTGCCGGCGGCTTCCTCACCGCGCAGCCGTCCCGCCTGCTCGACCATCGCGCGCCAGCCCTCGGGATCACCGTCCCGGAAGAAGCTCGGCACGTCCGCACCGCTGACGGTGGCCACGGCCTTCATCCGGTGATCGGTCTGCGCCGCGTACGGCGCGTAACCCCCGGAACCGCAGATCCCCAGCACACCGATGCGCTCGGCGTCGACGTCGGCGAGGGTGCTCAGGTACGACACCGCCGCCCGGAAGTCCTCGGCCCGCTGGAACGGGTCCTCAAGTCCGTGCGGCTCGCCCTCGCTCTCGCCCTGGTACGCCGCGTCGAAGGTGAGCGCGACGTAGCCCCGCTCGGTCAGGTGCCGGGCGTACAACGCCGCCGACTGCTCCTTGACCGCGGTCGTCTGGTGCCCGACCACGATCGCGGGCGAGGGCCCCGACGAGGGGTCCGGGGTGAAGAGCTGCCCCGCGAGCATCAGTCCGCTGCTCTCGAAACGCACGTCGGTAATCATGTTCGTCTCCGGTGAATCGTGAGGAAGTCCGTCGTCCACGCCGGGTGTGGCTTTCCGGCACGGCGGATTCGCATCCGCCCACGACCCAATGTGCGCCGTCTTCACGGGAGCAGGCAGGGACGACTTCATCCGGGGAAGAGTTTGTCCCCCTCACCCGTGCGCCGCACGGCAGAGCATCGGCCACGCGTGGCACCGATGACGGCCGGGACGCCGAGACGGGACGAGTCCCCACCCGGAACGTGCGGGACGGACCGTTCTCCGGCCGCGGCGGAACGATCGCGCTCAACGGCGACGACGCCTGCCGCGTCTGAGGCGGTGACGACCGTTGGAACGGTTCGGGACGGTCGCGGGCTCGTCGTGCTCAGCGGCGTGGTGGTCGGCCGAACGGTCCCGTGTGAACCCGAGCCGGTCCGGGGTGTGCATGCGCAGCATCACGCGACCGGTGTTCTCGGGAACCCCTCGCGGGGTCAACTTGCTCACCAGCACCGTCACCGCGAAGGCGAGCGGAACGGTGAACGCCGCCGGTTGCAGCAGCACCGCCGACCACCAACCGTAGCCGTCCCCCAGGAACGCACCGGTGAGCACCGCGAGCAGCACGAGACCGCCGCCCACGACCAAACCGCTCATCGCGCCGACCGCGGTGAGCCCGCGCCACCAGATACCGAGCACCAACAGGGGGAAGAACGTGGAGGCGGCCATGGCGAAAGCCAGCCCCACGCTCTGCGAGATGTCGCGGCCGATCGCTATCACCGCCAGCGCGGCGGGCAGGATGCACGATCCCAGCGCGACCAACCGGAAATTGGCGAGTTTGCCGGGCAGCAGGTCGGTGAACAGCACCCCGGACACGCTCATCACCAGCCCGGAGGACGTGGACAGGAAAGCCGCGAAGGCGCCCGCCGCGGTGATGGCCCCCACCAGCTCCCCCGGCCATCCCTGCAGCATCGCCGTCGGCAGCAACAGCACCGCGGCGTCGGTTTCCCCGGTCACCAGCAGTTGCGGCACGTAGAACCGGGAAAGCACGCCCAGCACGGTCGGGAACAGGTAGAACAGCCCCAGCAGACCCAGCACCACCAGCGTGGTGCGCCGGGCGCTGTGCCCCGTGGGATTGGTGTAGAACCGCACCAGCACGTGGGGCAGCCCCATCGTTCCCAGGAAAGTCGACAGGATCAGCGAATAGGTCTCGAAGAGCTCGTAGGAATCACCGTCCTGCGGCGACAGCCAGGAGCGGTTGTTCGGCTCCGCGTCGGCGACCACCGGAACAGCGCTTCCCTCGGGGAAACGCAACTCGGAGTCCGCGCTCACCGAGTGCATCCCCGGCGTGAGGTACACCGTTCCGCCGGTCGGCTCGTCCTGCCGAACGGGCCCGCTGAGCCGTTCCGGACCGGGGCCGGACAGCACCTTCACCCACACCGATCGGGTGACGCGCAACCGCACGTCCGTTTCGATGTGGACGGTGGTGGCCCGCTCGAACACCGGCGGAGTGGGTTCGTCCAGCCCACGTCGGTGCTGCGCGTCGTCCCCGAGGAACGCGAAGAACAGCACGAAAACGGGCACCGCTATCGCGAAGAGCTTGACCCCGTACTGGAACGCCTGCACCAGGGTCACCACGTGCATCCCGCCGCTGAGCACTCCGACGAGCACCACGATCGCCACCAGCACGATGCCGCCCGCGTAGGAGATACCGGTGACCGTGGACAGGGTCACGCCCGCCGCCTGCAGCTGCGGCACCAGGTACAGCCAGCCGATGAGCACCACCAGCACGGTGGCGAGGGTGCGCACCCGTCCGGAGTCCAACCTGACCTGCGCGAAGTCCGGCAGGGTGTAGGCACCCGAACGGCGCAGCGGCGCTGCGACGAACAGGATCAGCGCCAGATAGCCCGCCGTGTAGCCGATGGGGTACCAGAGCGCCTCGATGCCGTCCTTGAGCAGCAGCCCGGCGATGCCCAGGAACGACGCGGCGGAGAGGTACTCGCCCGCGATCGCGGCGGCGTTGCGCTCCACACCGACCATGCGTCTGGCCAGCAGGAAGTCCGAGGTGGTACGGGCACCGCGCGACCCCCACACCGCCAGTCCGAACGTACCGACGGCGATCAGCACGACACCGCCGAGAGCCCACGGATTCACCGCTGCACCAACTCGGCGAACTCGCGTTCGTGCCGCTCCGCCTCACGGGTGGCTATGTAGCCGATCAGCAGGATGAACGGGAAGGGCAGCACCCCGAGGACGAGCCACGGCAGCGGAATGCTCCACAACCGGATCTCCGAAAGGCCGGGAACCCAGCGCAGCAGCAGCGGAAGCCCACCGAGCACCAGCACGCTGACACCCGCCAACAGCAGCGAGGTACGCAGCTGGGCCCGCACCAGCCCACGCACCATCGCCTCCCCCATGCTGCTCTGGTCCTCCAGATCGATGATCGCGCGGGGGACCCGGCGTTCGCCGCGCCGGTCCGCGAGCACGACCCGCTTACGACGTGGGGGACGCTGCTGCGAAGCGGATGTCCTGCTGGAAGTCACGTTCGTCGACCCTCTTCGAAGTGATGGCCCGCTGGGTCATTCCCGGGGTTGCCGGGGTGAGCGCACCAGCCGGTCCTTGAGTTCCCTGGTGTGCCTGCGACTGACCGGCAGTTCACGAGTCTCGCGGTACTGACCTCCGGCGATCAACACCGAATATCCGGAGGATGACATGCGCAGCTCGTTTATGAGGTTCAACGAGACCAGATAGGACCGGTGGATGCGGACGAACCCGGCATCCGCCCACTTCTCCTCCAGCTGTGCGAGCGGAATCCGCACCAGGTGGGAGCCCTCGTCGGTGTGCAGCCGCGCGTAGTCTCCCTGAGCCTCCACCCAACGCACCTGGGAACGCTGCACCAGACGGGTGGTGCCGCCGAGCTCCACCGGTATGACGGAGTGGTCGTCCTGTCCGCCCGGTTCGAGCGCCGCACCGGTCGAACCGGCGTTCAGCGCGGTGCGGTCACCTGAGCTCCCTTCCAGCGGTGTGCTGATTCGCTGCACCTTGCGCAGCGCCCGTTCCATCCGTTCCGGGCTGGCCGGTTTCATGACGTAATCGATGGCTCCCAGGTCGAACGCCTCCAGCGCGTTCTCGCCGTGGGCGGTTATGAACACCAGGGCGGGGGCGTTCTCGAACGAGAAGAGCACCCTGGCGAGGTCCATTCCGGTCAGTCCCGGCATCGCGACGTCGATGAAAACGGCGTCGACCAGCGGCGCGTCGGAGGGGCGACCGGCGAGGTCCGGGTTGTCCTGCCGCAGCAGCCGCAGCGCCTCGGCTGCGTCGAAGGCGGTCAGCACCTTGTCGACCCGCGGATTGCTGTTGAGCATGTCACGTGTCGTCGTGATTCCCGGCTCCTCGTCGTCGACGACGAGCACGACGAGCCCACCGCCGTTCGAACCGCCGGTACCGGAACCGGCGCGTTCGATACGGCCACGGGAACCGTTGATGCGATATGGGGTACTCACGGCAACGCCCAATCCTCCCGAGCACACCGGGCACTGTCCACGGCCGACTCCAGTGAAGCTCTTGGAGACCGCCCGCGGAACCGTCCGGAACGAACCGACCGCGGGTGAGTGGGCACACTCACCGCATTCAACCTAAGCCCCCGCATTCACGTTTCGCCGGGTGGGTACAGCCGCATTCGCACGATCGTTGCAACACTTCGCGGATTTTCCCTCTTCAGAGGGAAAGGGCCGTACGGGTCGCCGCGATCCGGCGCGTGACTCGGCTCCTCGTTCGGGCAGTGGCGATTTCTCGTGAAATCGACGCCGCACTGGGGTGGTGCGGCCCCGTGGCCGTCGATTTCCCACGAAATCGCCGCGCAGCTTCGACGCAGGCCGAACTCCGACCACGCACGCAGGCCGCGCTCCGACCGCCCTCGCAGTCGGCACCGCCGCGCGCGAGGTTCCGCCACAGAACCACCCATGACCACCGAGCCGGGAATCCACTTCACAACCCGAAGCGGGACCACATGGCCCTGTTCTCGGCGGTCTCGAACAGCGCCTGCGCCATTCCGGCCGCCAGCCCCTGGGTTCCACCGGCGGGACCGGTCATTCCCAACCGGGCCAGCAGCGGTTTGCGCGGTTCCACGGACACCAGGTGCGACTCGGGGAACCGACGGGACACCACGTCGCGCAGGTTGCCGAGTCCGTCCACCAGACCCAGTTCCCTGGCTCGCCTTCCGGTCCAGACCTCACCGGAGAACAGGTCCTCGGTGGACTCGTCCAACGAGTTCCCGCGACGCTGCCGCACCCAGTCCGCGAACTGGGTGTGCAGCTCCTGCTGCATGCCCTGCAGCCACTGCACGTCCTCGGCGTTCTCGGGACGGAACGGGTCGAGACGGGTCTTGTGCTGACCCGCGCTGTGCACCCTGCGTTCGACCCCGACCCGCCTGATGAGCTCCTCCATCCCGAACCCGGCGCTGACCACGCCGATGGAGCCCACCATCGAACTCGCGTGGGCGTAGACCTCGTCCCCGGCACAGGCGAGCCAGTACCCTCCGGAAGCGGCCACGTCCTCGCAGAAGGTCAGCACCGGCACCTCCTTCTTGTCGGCCAGGCTCCGGATGCGTTCGGCCACCAGGGCGGACTGCGTGGCGGCACCGCCCGGTGAGTTGATGACGAGCGCCACGCCGGACAACCGGTCGAAGGAGAACGCACGGGTGAGCGCGGACTCCACGGTCTGCAGCGATATCGAGGGGCGGCTCACCGGTGACGGCGTCGGCGTGATCGGCCCGTGCAGTTTGACCACGGGCACCACCGGCCCCCGCTCGGCGCGTTCGGCCAGTTTTCCGGGCAGTTTCTCCGAAATCCTGTCCGAAAGCGTGGCGGTGAATTTCTGGGAGGACTTGTCGTTCATGCCCCCACGTTACTGCCGGTGGACGCACCGTTGACGACTCGACCGCGCCGCGGAGCGCGAACCGGGTGACGGCACGGGTCGGTGCCTCAACCTGCCGACGAGGAATCGGAGGAGATCGCTTCCCGGACGGGCTCCTCCACTTCGGTCTCCTCGGTCCCGGACTTCCCGAATCCGGATTCCCCTGTTCCGGTCTCGCCCGGAACCGTGTCGTCGGAATCGTTCCGCTCGTCCTCCTGCCGCGGCTCGGGCGCCGGGTCGGGCGGAACCTCGGGGCAGTCCATCTCCTCGAACGGCTCACGCGCGACGGGCCGGACTCCGGGCGCGAACTTCGGCACCCGCATTATGACCTTCATCCCCGCGTCGCGCTCGGTTTCCACGACCAGCCCGTAGTCGTTGCCGAACGTCGCGCGCATCCGGTCGTTGACGTTGCCCAGCCCGACGTGTGACCCCTCGGTGTGGCTGCTCTCCAACTCAAGTTCCAGCTCCCGGGGATCCATGCCGACACCGTTGTCGTCGACGCTGATCAGTGCCTCGCTGCCGTTGTCCTCGGCGGCCACCGAGAGCGTTCCACCACCCGGCTTTTTCGCCAGGCCGTGTCGCACCGCGTTCTCCACCAGCGGCTGCAGCGCCAGGAACGGCAGCACCACGGGAAGCACCTCGGGTGCGATCTTGAGCTGCACGTTCAACCGCTCCGGGCCGAACCTGGCCGATTCCAGCGTCAGGTAGCGGTCGATGTTGCGCACCTCGTCGGCCAGGGTCGTGTACATCTCGTTCGACCGGAAGGAGTACCTGGTGAAATCGGCGAACTCCTGGATCAGCTCCCTGGCGTGGTCCGGATCGGTGCGGATCAGCGCGGAGATCGTGTTCAGCGAGTTGTAGACGAAGTGCGGCGAGATCTGCGCCCGCAACGCCCTGACCTCGGCCTCCGCCAGCTTCTGCCGGGACACCTGCAGCTCCGACAACCGCAGCTGCGAGGTGACGTGCTCGGCCACCTCGGTCGCGGCACGGATCAACCGGCTCCGCTCCCCGGCTGTGATCAGCACCAGCGCGCCTCGGCTGAGTCCGTCCACTTCGAGCGGCACGATCACGACGTGTCGCATCAGACAGGGACGTTCGTCGCAGACGATGTCGGAGTGGTCCACGTACTCGCTCTTGCCGGTACGCAGGGCCCGCTCGATGCTCTCGGTGATGTCGCGGTAGTGGTGGTTGGCACCACCGTCCCAGGCGAGCAGCGTCCCCTCCGGATCGACGATTCCCACGGCGAGGCAGGACAGCAGGGCACGCAGATGGGGGGCGGTCTCGTCGGCCGACTCCTGGTCGAGTCCCCGGCGCAGATGAGGAGCGGCGCTGGTCACGCTGTGCAGCGCCGCCAGTGTCGCGTCCTCCTTGGACGTGCTGACTCGACGTGAACGGCACAACATCACGAACATGCCGAGCACGGCCAGCGCGGCGATCACGGTGAGCACTGTCCGCTCAGTCAACACCTCGAGCACACTTCACATACTCACGGTCATAACGCGCGGAATCAAGGAAATCACGACCAGTGAGCCCGTTCCGTCGGTGAGCGGTTCGGCGTTGGACGTGCTACCCCATATGGCGGCCGATCACTCCACCGGTTGCAGTGCTCCGTTCATGTCCGGCTCGGCGTACAGCTCGATGTTGCGCGCCACCCGGGCGCTTTCCTGCCGCGCCGTCAGGGCACCGCGTACGACGCCGACCCATCGCTCCGGTGGGTGCTCGTCGGTATCGCCGGGTGTGTCCGCGATGACCGTCCACGGCCTGCGCACCAACCAGCGGACCGGGAAGAACAGGATCAGCACGAGCAGCGCCAGAATCACCCAGATCGGGACGATCACGGCGGTCGGTGTCCAGACGAGGAACCCCGCGATCATCACGAACACGATCGTCCCCATCACGACGCCGGGGGAACGACCGCCACTGACATCGAGCTCCCACTCGTCGACCTGGAGCGGATCACTCCACTCGATGTTGGTCTTGAGGGTCCATCTCCGACCGTCGGAACCACGTACCGCGCGGTTCATTACCGCCTCCACGCACTGGTCGGGCACGATCCGGGCCAGTGACGGCCCGTACCGGCTTGATCGGCAACCGTGATGCCACCGTACCGCGTGAGTTCCGCGGCTGCGTCGAACACGACCGCGGTTTTACCCTTCCGGAGGAATCGAGGTGGGATTATCCGCCGGGAGTGATACCGAACCCCCTCGAAACCCGTGGCGGAATCGGCGATGCGGGCGGGGCAGCGGCACGTGAGTTGAGGTCCCGCGGGATCAGCTCTCGAACAACGACGACCGGGAGATTCGATGGATCTGGACCGGGCACGCGAGATCGTGCGCGAACAGCACCACGCCGTACTGGCCACCCGACGCTCGGACGGTGAACCACAGTTGAGTCCGGTGCTGGCCACTGTGGATTCCGGTGGTCGGATCACCGTCAGCACCAAGGCGAACACCGCCAAGGTCGCCAACATCGGCAGAGACCGGCGGGTCTGGTTGTGCGTACTGCCCGACGAGTTCTTCGGCAGGTGGATCCAGCTCGACGGCACGGCCGAGGTCGTGCGGCTGCCCGAGGCGATGCCACTGCTCGAGGAGTACTACCGCGACATCTCGGGCGAACACGAGGACTGGGAGCAGTACCGGGCGGCCATGCGGGCCGAACAACGGGTGGTGCTGCGCATCGAACCGACGCGTGCGGGCCCGTCCTGATCGAGCGTCTCCGCTCCGTGGCGGGCACCGCGGGGAGCTCGCGGATCATCAACGCTCCCGGCGCCCGCATGCTCCCGGCGCCCGCGAGAGCGAGTGGCACCCATGCCGGACCCCCCTTTTCCGACTCCGCCCGGCATGGGTTAGAGTATTCATCACAGCGGCCGAGAGGTCGCAGCGAGAGCCGAATACGGATCGTGCGGATGTAGCGCAGCGGTAGCGCATCACCTTGCCAAGGTGAGGGTCGCGGGTTCGAATCCCGTCATCCGCTCCATAACGAACCCGCCGGGCAAGTCCCGGCGGGTTTTTCGTCGTCAAACGGTCGCCTTCGGTAACTCCGCGCGGCATCAAGAGCACCGGTGCGCTTCGAGGCTCGCGGAACTCCCCGTTCGGCGGCGTCGATCTCTCGCGAAATCGCCGCGCCCGCGGCGAGAGCGGTGCGAGAGGTTTCGCCAAGCGACCACCCACGCGAACCGGGCGACGAACTCCTCACTCCTCCAGCCGGAAACCGACCTTGAGCCCCACCTGGAAGTGCGCCACCTCACCTTCGGCGACGTGCCCCCTGATCTCGGACACCTCGAACCAGTCCACCTCCCGCAGCGTGCGGGACGCACGATGGACCCCCTTGCGAATGGCATCGGCCAACCCCTGGTCGGAGGTACCGACGATCTCCGTGACCCGGTAAACGTTGTCGCTCATCCCCGCATGCTCGGGGCAGTCCCCCGGCGGCGCAAGAGACGAGCGTTTTCCCCACCTGACAGAGTGCTGCACTACGCCATTCGGCCTACAGGTCTAGACCAGAACCTGTTATGAGGTCTGGACCAAAGTGATGGTGATCATCCGCTCCGAATTACGCGAAACGGAGCTGACGACGCCCCCGAGCTCGTCCGTAGCTTTTCCGGTTACAACGAGCAACGAAGGGAGTACCCATGCTCACCAAACGGATCAAGCGGGCGCTCGGCATCGCGGCCTTCGCGGTCGTACCGCTGGCGCTTCCCATGGTCACCTCGGGTGCCGCCGCGGGCCACGGCTACACGCAGAACCCGATGAGCAGGCAGGCGCACTGCGCCGACGGCACGGTCAGCAACTGCGGGGCCATCCAGTGGGAGCCGCAGAGCGTGGAAGGGCCGGGTAACTTCCCCTCGGGCGGTCCTTCCGACGGCCAGCTCTGCAGCGGCGGCAACGGCCGGTTCTCCGAGCTCGACGAGCCGCGCAACGGCAACTGGCCCGCCACCGACGTGAACGCGGGGCAGAGCCTGCAGTTCCGCTGGGAGCTCACCGCGGCGCACTCCACCGAGTCGTTCCGCTACTTCATCACGAAGGACAGCTACGACCCGAGTCAGCGGCTGACCCGCAGCGACCTGGAACTGCAGCCCTTCTTCACGGTGGACTACAACGGTGAGCAGCCCGACTTCACCGTCACCCACACCGGTCAGCTGCCCAGTGACAAGAGCGGCAAGCACCTGATCTTCGGTGTTTGGGAGGTCGCGGACACCGCGAACGCCTTCTACACCTGCTCGGACGTCAACTTCAGCTGACGTCGACGCGGCGGCGCACACCGCGCACGACCGGGTTCCGGCAGCACGACGTGACGGGAACCCGACCGTGATCGCCGAGAATCCGTCCCGGCGCCACCGTTGCGGCGCCGGGACGGCTCACGCGTCCGGCCGGATGCCCCGCCCCCTGTGGGGTCGGGTCTCCGCCGGCCAGGGGTTCAGACCGCCAGCCCCGTGGGGCAGGCGACCCCGGTCCCACCGATCCCGCAGTAACCGTTCGGGTTCTTGCTCTCCGAAAGGTACTGCTGGTGGTAGCCCTCCGCGTAGTAGAACTCACCGAGCGGTGCGATCTCGGTGGTGATGTCGCCGTGCCCGGCGTTCGTCAGCGCTCGCTGGAACTGTTCCCTGCTGGCCTCGGCCACCTCGCGCTGGCGCTCGTCGACGGTCAGGACGGCCGATCGGTACTGCGAACCGACGTCGTTGCCCTGTCGCAGCCCCTGGGTGGGGTCGTGGTTCTCCCAGAACACCTTGAGCACACCGGCGTAGTCGATCACTTTCGGGTCGAACACCACGAGCACGGCCTCGGTGTGCCCGGTCATACCGCTGCACACCTCCTCGTAGGTCGGATTCGGGGTGTAGCCACCGGCGTAGCCCACGGCGGTGGTCCAGACGCCCTCGGTTCGCCAGAAGGTCCGTTCCGCACCCCAGAAACACCCCATGCCGAGCACCGCGCGTTCGGTCCCCTCCGGGAAGGGGCCGACGATGGTGCGATCCGGGTACACGGCGTGCCGCTCGGGGACGTTCAACGGAGTCGAACGCCCCGGGAGTGCCTCGGCGGGCTCGATCATGCGGGTCTTGTTGCCGAACAGTGCCATACCCCGAGGTTACAGCGTTACCCGTCCGACGAACGGTTGTGCGGCCCGAGTCGCGGGCGGCGCCGCTCGCCCCGTGGCGGGAGTCGCGCGTAGCGCTCATTCCGGTGGTCGAGCGGGAGGCTCGGGAATCCGGCGGCCCGCACGGGAACCGCGGGAAGAAGGTACGCGGGGCAGGACGGGCGTGGTGCGTTCCTCGGGGGCTTCCACCGGAACTGTCGGCAGGGTGCCGATCGGCTCGGTCGGCGGGCCGTCCCCCGGAACGTTCGCGGGTCCCACCGGCGGAGCATCCGTGTCGGCCGGAGCAGCGCTCGGTACACGACGCGGCGCGATGTAGTGCCGCAGCCGCATGGTGGGTTCCTCGACGAACTTCCACGACACCGTGCCGACCACATAGGCGATCGGGGCGGCCAGCGCGAGCAGCACCCACTGGTTACCGATCCCGAGCAGCACGAGGGTCTGCTGGATCGGAAAGGCCCAGACGTAGACACCGTAGCTGCCGTTGACCCACACTCCGGGGACGCGTGCGCGGGCGGGCCAGTGGTATCCGAAGACGATCACCGCGTAGCTGACCGCGATGGTCATCCAGAACGCGGTGGCCTCGCTCATCGGCATGGTCACCAGGGCGAGCAGTCCGGCCGCGGCGGCCAGCGGTGAACGCGGAACCGGGTAGAGCCGCAGCACGACCCCGATGGCGAAGGCGACCAGGAAGGACAGCAACGGCTCGACGGGCACGCTCAGCAACGATCCAGCGGAGTCCGGCCCCGGAGCGTGCGCCATTCTGCGATCCACCACGACGAGCACCATCAGAACCAGCACCGTCAACCAACGGTTGCGGTGTCTTGCCGCCCCCACCAGCAACAGCAGCCACAGTCCCGCGTAGGCGATCAGTTCCATGGGAAGTGTCCACAGTGAACCATTCACCTGGCCTTCCCACGGGTTGTTCACGAACACCCCCGGCAACTGGTGCCGCAGTGTCAGCATCCCCGTGTTTCCGACGACGTATCCCCAGGTCTCCCGCGCGGCGAAGTAGTCGGCCGACGGCAGCACGGTGACCAGTGGACCGAGTACGAGCACCACGAACAGCGAGACGGTCAGCATGGGCGGCCAGAGCCGGAGCACTCGCTTGGCGGCGAATCGAGCGGGGTGCGGATCGTTGACCCAGCTACCGGTTATCTGGAAACCGCTCATGGCGAAGAATCCCATGAGCAGCCCGTGGTCGGGTTGCACCGGCCACTCGGGTGGGAACATGTCGTTGCCGCTGACCAGCGGATAGCTGTGACCGTAGACCACGACGAGTGCACCGATCATCCGCAGCCACGCGAACCCGTGGTCCGGTTGGGCGAACCGTTCGGGAGGCGTGCGTTCTGCGCGCGGCACGCTTTCACCCATCCCGTGACCTCACCATACGACTGCGGTTGCGCGGAGTAGCTTAGCGATTACGACGACGACGCCGTCCGGGCTCGGGTGATCTGCCGCCGGGCGGCGGCTCGGCAAGAACCACGAACGACGATTTCCAGTATCGCGGACCCCGCGAACGGTCTTCTCACAAGGATCGTTTTCGGGTAGTGACCACAAGACACCCGTGGAGGTGCGAGGATGGAACCGGTCGCGATTGGGGCGCGGCCGTTTGATCCGGAAAGGGCTCAGCGGTGACCTGGCAAGACGAGCTGCAACAACTGGACGCGGAACTCACGGCGGGACGCATCTCCGCCGATGAGTACCGACAACGGCGCGACGCCGTGTTGGGCCGTGCCCAAGCGGAGCAATCGGACAGTCCGTCCGGTGGGTTCCCCGCACAGCAGCCCGATCCGGGCGAGCGGCACTCCTGGCCGCGACACTCCGTCGACCCCGGGCAGAGCTCGGGCGGATACGGTGGGCAACCGGGAGCGCAGCAGAACCCGTTCCCACCCGCCTTCAGCTGGCAACAGTACGGCGGGGACGCCGACGGGCAGTCCGAAAGCACCCAGGTGGTACGAAACACCGGAGCACAGCCCCCGGGCGGGCAGCAGGACCACCAGCAGCAACCGCCCAGCCCACCGCACGGTTGGCCCAGTCAGGGACAGTACCAGCAGGCACGCCCCGACGAGCAGTTCCAGTGGGGCCAGTACTCCTGGGGCGCGGGCGGCGGAGGAAGCGGCACCCCCTGGGGCAACTCGGACTTCGCTCCCGAGCACGGCGACCAGAGCTGGTTGCGGCAGGGGCCCGAGGTCTTCGAGACGTTGGGCGGTCCCGCCAAAAAGGGCAAGACGGTGGGGTTGTACATCGGTGGGCTGCTCGCGATCAGCGTCGCCGTCGCTGTGGTGTTCTACTTCCTCTCCTCAGAGGCCCCGCCACAGGCGACTTCCCCACCCGAACCGAGCAGCTCACCCACCTCGACGAGTCCGCCGCTGCCGGAACCACCAGCCGCCAAAGCGGCACCGGACAACACCGGGGAAGTACTGATCCCGCTTCCCGAGGGCAAGCCCCACCCCTTCAACGGGCCGTTGGGCAGGAAGGCGCTGTCCGGACAGCACTCGGGTGCCCTGATCCCCCCGGTGCGCGAGTTCGCGCTCAACAACGGCATGGTCGACGGTCGCTACGCCGGAACCGACGCCGAGGGCGTTCCGGTGCGTACGACGATGATCGCCGTCAAGATGCCCGATGAGGGCGCCGCCGACGGACTGACCCAGCGGTACCTCACCCAACAGGAAGGGCTGAAGATCATCGACGAGCTGTCCTACCAGGGCGTCGAGGTCTACTCCGCGGGCGACACACTGCGGACGGCCTACACCAGTCACAGCTGGACCGTGATCCTGGATGTGCAGAAGGTCAACGCCTCGAACAGCGATGCCCGCGAGCTGTTCGAGAAGCTGCTGACCGACCAGCTCGCGAAGACTCCCCCGACGATCCGCGAGTGACTCCGGGCACGGGAAACGGCGCCCCCGTTGATCCGCCCCACCGGGGTCGGATCAACGAAGGCCCAACAGCTCCCGCAGCGTCTCCCTGGACACACCCGGCCCGAACTGCCGGTCCACCGCGTTGCCGCCCACTTCGGACAGCCGGCGCCACTCCGCGTCGTCGGTGAGCACCCGCACCAGCCGGGAGGCCAGCCCGGCCGCGTCGTCGGCGACCGGAACGTCGCGCTCGGGGGTGAGCCCGATGCCCTCCAGCGCCAAGTTGGTGCCGACCACCGGCACCCCGGAGGCCAGGCTCTCGCCGACCTTGCCCTTCACACCGGCGCCGAACCGCAACGGGGCCAACGTCACCCTGGTGCGGTCGTAGATCTCGGCGAGGTCGTCGACCCAGCCGTGCACCTCCACTCCGGAACCCCGCAGGGCGGTGACTTCCGGAGGAGGGTTGCTGCCGACGATGTGCAGTCTGGTCCGCGGGCAGTCCCGCCAGACCAGTGGCATGATCTCGTGGACCGCCCATTCCACCGCGTCGGTGTTCGGCGGATGGTCGAAACCGCCGACGAACAGCACGTCGGTGCGTCCGGAGGGACCGTCGACACCGCGTCGCACTTCGTGCACGTTGGACAGGACTCGCACGTCGGCGTCGTCGACCAACTCCGACAGCGTCCGCTGCTCGTCCCCCGACACGACCAGCGTTACATCACAGCTGCGCACCAGGCCGATCTCGGACTGCCGGGAGGCGAAGGACCTGCGACGCAGCGCCGCCGCATCCTGGTCACGCGCATCGGACGCGGCCAACTCCGCCTGCCGCTGCAGCCGGACGAAGTGCAGGTCCACGGTGTCGTAGGCGATCACGGCACTGGGGGCCTCGACCCGCAACCGCTCCACCAGGCTCCAGGCGACCTGGGGTCGGGACAGCAACGCCAGCGTGATCTCGGAGCCCACCTCGGTCAGGAAGGCGTGCTGGTGTTCCGGCCGGGCGAGCACGGTGACCCCCATGCGCCGCAGCTCGTCGGTGTAAGGCCGCAGCTCGGCCTGATTGTCGGGAAAGAACACCACCCGTGCGCCCAGGGTGGTGAGCTGCTCCAGAATCCGCCACATGCGCAACGACCCGGAGTCGTAGTCCGGCCGCGGCACCTGATGGTCCTTGACCAGCACCAGCGGTCCGAAGTGCCCCCGCGTACCGCGCTCGCGCGCCAGCCAGAGGTTACGGGTTCCGGACTCCGGAAGGTGCTGCTCGCGGAGGGTCTCCTCCCACTTCTCGACGAAGACCCCGCGGTTGAGTTCCTGATGACGTTTGACCCCGGATCCGGTCTCGGTACCGTTGGAGACCCCCTCGTGGTGCACCACGACGGCCCGCGGCTGCACCACGGTGCGGAAACCGGCGGCACGGACGCCGAACGCCAGGTCGGTGTCCTCGTAGTAGGCGGGCGAGTACCTGGTGTCGAACCCTCCCAGCGATTCGAAGAGTTCACGACGCACCAGCAGTGCCGCACCGGAGCAGTAGTCGACGTCGCGCAGCGCGGCGTATTCGGGGGCGTCGGGGTCCCCGAGCCTGCCGAGATTCCATCCCGTCCCGTCGGACCACACGGCGCTGCCGCACTCCTGCATCCGCCCGTCCGGGTAGACCAGTTTGGCGCCGACCAGACCGATCCGTTCGTCGGAGTCGACGGTGGCGACCAGCTCGTCCAACCAGGACTCGGTGACCTCGGCGTCGTTGTTCAGGAAGAACAGCTGACGACCACGGGCGTGTTCGGCACCGAGGTTGCAGGCACCGACGAAACCGAGGTTGTGTTCGGTGCGCACCAGCCGCACGCCCGGGCAACGCCGCAGCAGTTCGGCACTGTCGTCCGGGGAAGTGTCGTCGACCACTATGACTTCGAAGGGGACGCTCGTCCGGTGCCCGGCCAGGCTGCGCAGACACCGCCTGGTGTAGTCCCACTCGCCGTGCACGGGAACGATGACGCTGACCTCGGGCTGTTCGCTGTGCGGCACGGCCACCGGATCCCGCTCGGATCCGCCCTCCCGGACGACGGGATCACGCCCCATCGCGAGTTCGTAGGCGTTCCGCCTGCCGGTGCCGCGCGGCGCGACACGCTCGACCACCCTCCGGTACTTGGTCACCGCGCGTTGCACCAGCGCGGAATTCTGCTCGGTGAGCTCGGAGATCCGACGACGAGCACTGTCGAGCTCCGACTCCAGCTGGGTGATGGTGTCGCGCAGCCACTCGCTACGAGTCGACTCGCGCTGCCTGCGCAGCCTGGCGTCGTGCAGCTCGGTGCGCAGCTCGTCGCGCTCCCGTTCGGCATCGGCGGCACGGGCCTCGGCGGTGTCGTGTGCCGACTCCAGTTCACCGACGGTCCGCTCGAGCTTCTCGAGCTCCGCCTGGTTGGCACGACACAACTCGTTGAGTCGGGCGACATCGGCCACGACCGCATCGCGCTGCCGGACGAGCTCGGAATCGACATCACCGGAATCACGACGGGCGAGCTTGAGATCCGCGTCCAGCAGCACCGCGGCGGCGGGAAGCTGCGGCAGCTGACGATCGGAGGCCAGCCCGAACAGATAGGTGTGCCCCACGCCCTGCCGAACTTGCCAGTCACCGGAGTCGAGTTGACGCAGTGTCTGCAGCCGCACCCCGTCGGCGGCGATGTCGGGATCCCCGGGATCAGCCGGGGTGAGCAGCGATCCCACGGCGACGTTCTGCTTGAGCATCGCCACGTGCCGGAAGGAGTCACGCAGCAGTGCCTCGAACTGCGGCGCGGCGAGCTCCCTGACGTGGAACGGATTGTCGTTGCCGTGCTCGTGGTGGTAGACGGCGGTGTCGGGGGTGCTGATCAGCAGCAGTCCGCCGGAGGCGAGCCTCGCTCGAACGAGCCGGAGCACGGCGTCGTGCTCGGCCACGTGCTCGATCGCCTCGAAGCACACCACGACGTCGAAGGTTCCCGCCTCGGCCAGCGTCGCGGGATCGGTGATCGAACCGGTGTGGAACGTCAGGTTCGAGGCGGTGTAGTTGCTCGCCGCGTGGCGCACGGCCTCGCCGTCGATGTCGACTCCCACGACCTCGGTCGCCTGGGCCGCGAGCATGGCGGCGCCGAAGCCCTCACCACTGGCCAGATCGAGGACGCGCTTGCCACGCGCGAGGCGGGCCGCCACCGCGTAGCGGTGGTAGTGCTCGTAGATCACCTGCGCGTCGTCGGCCCACGGAACGCACCGCTCCCCGGTCCACTCGATCAACCGCTGCGGACGCTCCGTCACCGAATCACCGTTGTCGCCCATTCGGTCCCCCTTCGACGCACGAGACATCGGCCCGAGTCCGCCGCTCACCCGACCGGTTCGAGCGCGTCCACCGGCAACCGTGTGGCCAATTCTGCCTCCGTCCGGTGAGCGGTCCGGAACGGGTCGGGTCGGTCATCGAATCAGGACCCGTCGACTCGTTCCGCCGTGCCGTCACTCGGCCGCCGGTTCCCGCTCCTCGGACTCGGCGGGAAGCAAGCCGAGCACCGCGGGAACGGCTCCCGACGCCGCGCCGAACAGTTCGTCGGGATCCTCGTCCTCGATCACTCGGTCCCGCGACGACTGCTCGGTGCCGTCGTCGCGGTCGCGCGCGGTGGATCCCGGGAAACCGGGAAAACCGCGTGCGCTGATGCCCCCGCGCCCCGTAACCCGCTCACCGAGCACACCGCCACCGAGTACCGCACCGCCGGTGGCGGCCAGTCCCGCCGCACCGGCGGCTAGGTGGGCGCCGGAGACATCTCCGCCGAAACCGTTGGGGGCGTCGCTCTCAGCCGGGCCGGGGGCGTCCGGTTCGGCCGGATCGGACGCCGCGGGGCTCGCGCCCCACGCGGGTTCGGTATCCCGGGCGGTCCCCGTTCCCCACGCGGCCGTTGAACCACACGAGGATTCGGCGAACCGAGTCACGCCGTGGGTGTTCTCGGAGGTCCGCACACCGTAGTTCCGCAGGGCGGTCTGGTTCGTGAGCCGGTCATCGCCCGTAGCCGCTGACTCGTCGACGACAGCACCGGGATCGTTCCGGGCCTCGACGACACCCGTCGTGGACGAGTGCCCGTTCACCTCGACCACCTGTTTCTTGGCCTCGTTGAAACCGAAGCTCTGCGCGCGCAGTGCTTCACCCGCCCGCTCCGCGAACTCCGCCGAGTCGTCGGCCGCGACACGGGATCGCATGCCTCTGTCCCGCACCGCCTCGGCGGCGGTACCGCTCCAGGCCGCCCCGATCCTGTCGATCGCGGCATCGATGCGTTCGGCCGCCTCGCCGTGTTCGGCCGCGATCCTGCTCCAGCTCTCGGCCGCACGGTCCACGCTGTCGGTACCGGGCGCGTGGTGGAACCATTCGTGGATCCTGCCGGGATCCACTCCCTCGGGACGGAGCTCCGAGTCCGGCACGTCCGCGACGTTCGCCCCGGAACGATCCGTCCGCGCTCCACCCTCGACCGACGTGCCGTCAGCTTCCCGATCCACACCTCACCGCCTTTCGGCCTCGGACAGCGTGCTGCCCGCCACATCCGACGACTCACGATCACCGTCACCGCGCAGTCTGCCAGAAGGACGATCGCCGTCCGGTCGGTTTCGTGAGAACAGGTGCGTTCCGACTCCCGGCAGGACGGGCGTCCGGAAAGCGGCGCTTCCGGGTCGGGATCACTCCGAGACGCCGCGCAACGCGCGATTCGCCTCGTCCTCCCGCGCGTCGTAGTGCCGCATCGCGTCCTCGAGATCGTTGATCATCGCGCGCAGTTCGCGCTGATCCCGCTCGTTGCCCGCCAGGTAGTCCGTCACCAGCCCCGGGCCCATCTCGTGTGCCGCACGCCGACTGTAGGGATCGTGGCCGGGGGCGATCAGCGTCGCGTTGCCCCGCGCTTCCTCGGCTGCCCGTTCCAGGGCGTGCAGCGCACGGCGCAACTCGACGACGGCTTCCGGGATGCGGTCACGGTCCACCGAGTAACCGGCTCCGGGGTCCGTCGCGGGGTCTCCCCCGGTTCGCACCGGGTCGACGACCCGCACGTCCTCGCTCATCGAACTCGAAGAGTTCACCAGCCGCAGCCTCTCCGTTCGGCACCGGGACAGCACGCGGGCTCGCGGCGGAACACCGGATCACCCGCGTCCGCAGTCTCGCAGACCCGAGCGGAACCGTGTGCCCGAAGAACCGAATCGGCGCGGCTATCTCGCGGGTGTGTCCCGGGCTCCGTCAATTTCTCGCGAAATCGCCGCGCCATCGACGCAGGGCGAACCCCAACCACCCCGCAGGCTGAGCTCCGACTACTCACGCGGGCCGAACTCCGACCAATCCCGAAGGCCGAGCTCCGACTACTGCCGCAGTCGGCACCGCCGCGGGTTCTCTCGTGGTGCTCTCGTGAGGAAGGCCCGACGTTGTGTAGTGACTACCCGATGTCGGGCCTCCCGGAGCGAGAGGTTCCGCCAAGCGACCGCCCGAGCGGACCGGGCCGCCGGGAACCTCCTCTACCCCTTCACGCAGACGACCTGCCGCAACTTGGCCACCACTTCCACCAACGCTGTCTGCGCGTCGATGACGGAGTCGATGTCCTTGTAGGCGCCCGGGATCTCGTCGAGGACCCCGTCGTCCTTGCGGCACTCGATTCCCGATGTCTGCTCCCGCAGGTCCCGCGAACCGAACGTCTTCTTGGCCTTCTTCCTGCTCATCCTGCGACCGGCGCCGTGCGCCGCCGACTGGAACGAGTCGTCCGACCCCAGGCCGCGGACCACGTAGGAACCGGTGCCCATCGAGCCGGGGATGAGTCCCATGTCGCCCTTCCCCGCCCGGATCGCGCCCTTGCGGGTGACCAGCATGGGCTGACCGTCGATGGTCTCCTCCGCCACGTAGTTGTGGTGGCAGGAGATCGGCTCGTCGAACTCGATCCGCCGTCCGGTGAAGCAGCCGCGCAGGGCCCGCATCGTCAGGGCGAGCATGATCCGCCGGTTGACGCGCGCGTACTCCTGCGCCCAGAACAGGTCGTTACGGTAGGCCGCCATCTGCGGCGTGCCGGCGACGAACACCGCGAGGTCGCGGTCGGGCAGGTCCTGGTTGTGCGGCAGTTCGCGGGCCTCGGCGATGTGCTGTTCGGCGAGTCGGTTGCCGATGTGCCGGGAACCGCTGTGCAGCATGAGCCACACCGCGTCGTGCTCGTCCAGGCAGACCTCGATGAAGTGGTTGCCGCCGCCGAGCGTGCCGAGCTGCTTGCCCGCCTTGCTCTCCAACGAACTCACTCCGCCGTGCAGCTCTCCGAAGCGCCTCCAGAGATCCTGCCACTCCGAGGTGTCCAGGCCCAGCCGCGCGGGATCGACGGCCTCGTCGTGCGCGCGGAATCCCACCGGAACGGCACGCTCGATGCTCGTGCGGATACCGCCGAGATCGGCGGGCAGGTCGTCGGCGTGCAGCGAGGTCTTGACACCTTCCATGCCACAGCCGATGTCCACACCCACGGCGGCGGGGGAGACGGCATCCCGCATGGCGATGACCGAACCGACCGTGGCGCCCTTGCCCAGGTGCACATCCGGCATGACGCGCACCCCGTGCACCCACGGCAGGGCCGCGATGTTGCGCAGCTGGTCCAGCACCGCGGGCTCGACCTCGTGCTCGGTGGCCCACATGAACGTGGGAGCGCGGGTACCGGACAGCAGTACGGGGAAATCCGTCACGACACTTCACCCTTGTACGGACACTGGACGATCTCCGGTGGCGATCTCGCGGGAAATCACCGCGCCGTCGCGAAGCAGCCCACTGGCACCGGAAACCTCGAAAACGGGACGCGAGAACCGTAAGCCCGGCCGGGAAACGGCGTCCAATGATTTCTTGCCCCGCTGGAACGCCGAAAAGGCCCCTAGCTCGCGGAGTTCTTCGCGGCGGAGCGGCGATCATCACCGTCGCGGCGTCGATTTCTCGCGAAATCGCCGCGAACCGGAGCGATCGGAGGTGTCGCTAACGCCCCACGGCGTAGCCCTGGGCGCCGCGGGCGTTGGCGGCGCCCCGCAGCATCCCGGTCTCGGGGTCCCTGCCGACCGCGGCGAGCCTGCCCAGCGCCCAGGGGCCCGCGTCGGTCACCTCGTGGCCACGCCGCCGCAACCGCTCGAAGGTCGCCGTGCCGAGCCGGGACTCGGCGAGCACCCGGCGCGGTTGCCAGCCGCGCGGGTAGAACGAGGCGGGAAACGCGGTGGTGTGCCAGGCGGGCGCGTCGATGGCCGCCTGCAGATCCAACCCACCGTGTACATGGGCCAGCCAGAAGCACAACTGCCACTGGTCCTGCTGGTCACCGCCCGGCGTGCCGAAGGCCAGCACGGGCTCGTCCCCCCTGGTGAACAGCGAGGGGCTGAGCGTGCTGCGCGGCCTGCGGCCGGGGACCAGCGAGTTCGGCAGTCCCTCGCGCAGCCAGCACATCTGGGCACGGGTGCCCAGGCAGAACCCCAGCTCCTCGATCACCGGCGAGGACTGCAACCAGCCCCCGGAGGGGGTGGCCGAGACCATGTTCCCCCAGCGGTCGACCACGTCTAGGTGCACGGTGTCCCCCTTACTGTCCCCGTTCGGCGAGACCGTCGGTTCCCCCAGTCCCACGCCGCTGGGATCGGGCGGCAGTCCGGCCCCGCGTTCCCCGGAGACGTACTCGGGCAACCGTGGGGTGTGACCGGCGGGGCTTCCCGGCCGCAGCGTCTCGGCCGCGTTCTCGCCGATCAGTTCGCGACGCGCGGCGGTGTAGTCCGCGCCGAGCAGCTCCGGCAGCACACCGGGATCGGCCGAGTCGCCGTAGTGGGCCTCCCTGTCGGCGAAGGCGAGCTTGGCCGCCTCCACTGCGTGGTGCACGGTTTCCGCGGTGGCGATCCCGTCCCGGTACTCCACCGGCAGCTCCTCCAGCAGCCGCAGCTGCTGCAACAGCACGGGCCCCTGGCACCACGCACCGAACTTGGCCAACCGCCCGTCACCGGAGGTCCGCAGCGTCACGGGCTCCTCGTAGGTCGCGCTGTAGTCGGCCATGTCCTGCCCGGTGAGCACGCCCGCGTACGAGCGTCCCGAGCTGTCGGCGACCGGACCACGCACGAACCGGTCCACCGCTTCGGCCACGAAGCCCCGCGACCAGGCCCGGCGAGCCGCGTCGATGCGGTCGCGGCGGTCGCCTCCCGCCGCTTCCCCCTCCCGCAGCAGCCGTTGCCACGTCCGGGCCAGCACCGGATTGCGCAACATCGTTCCCGCGCCGGGCGCGGCGCCGTCGCGCAACCACAGCCGGGCGGAGGACGGCCAGCGCACGCGGAACATCTCGCGCACCGTGGCGATGGTCTCGGACAACCTCGGGACCACGGGAAACCCGTCGCGCGCGTATCCGATCGCGAACCGCAGCACCTCGTCGAGCGACTTGGTGCCGTAGTCGCGCAGCAGCAGCAACCAGGCGTCCCAGGCTCCGGGCACGGTGGCCGGAAGCAGCCCGGAGCCCGGGATCAGTTCGAGCCCCAGTTCGTCCCGGAAGTGTTCGACAGTGGCACCGGCGGGTACCGGCCCCTGGCCGCAGAGCGCGCGAACGGGACCGCCGGGAGTGGCGAACAGCGCGGGAAGTTCGCCACCGGGACCGTTGAGGTGCGGTTCGACCACCTGCAGCACGAATCCGGCGGCCACGGCGGCGTCGAAGGCGTTGCCGTCGTCCTCCAGCACCGCCATGCCCGCGGCGGAGGCGAGCCAGTGCGTCGAGGCGACCATGCCGTGTGTACCGGCGAGTTCGGGACGGGTGGGGCAAGCCATGCGATCACTCCGATCCGGGAGGGCCTGTCGGCCCGGTTCGCCGGGCCTTCCTCGGTTATCCGGGCGCTCCTGTCGTGGAAGCGGTCCTGTCGTGGAACCTATCGCCGCCCCCTCCCGCCGGGGCACCCTCGAACGGGAAACCGGGGTGCGTGCTGCCGCGACCGGGGGTCACGGCGGGGAAACCCGTGACGCGGCATCGCGCCGGGACTAGAGTCGGATCTCGTGGAACAGCGACGTCTGGGCGATTCCGGTCTCGTGGTCAGCGCCGTCGGCCTGGGGTGCAACAACCTGGGCAGACCGGGCACGACCACCGAGTCCCCGCGCGGTGCGCAGGCCGTGGTCAACCGCGCGTTGGATTCGGGCATCACATTCTTCGACGTGGCCGATGTGTACGGCTCACCGCGAGGACGCAGCGAGGAGCTGCTCGGCCAAGCGCTGCGGGGACATCGTGATCGGGCCGTCATCGCGACGAAGTTCGGGATGGACATGCAGGGCAGCAACGGCCCCGACTTCGAGGCGCGGGGGTCCCGCCGCTACGTGCGCCGCGCGGTGGAGGCGTCGCTGCGACGGTTGGACACCGAATGGATCGACCTGTACCAGCTGCACCGCGCCGATCCGCTGACCCCGCTGGACGAGACGCTGTCCGTACTGGACGACCTGGTGCGGGAGGGCAAGATCCGCTACGTGGGTCACTGCAACCTCGCGGGGTGGCAGACCGCCGACGCGTCGTGGACCTCCACCCACCGGGGGACAACGGGCCCGGTTTCGGCCCAGATCCACTACTCGCTGCTGGAACGCGAGGCCGAGCGCGAGGTGATCCCGGCCTGCTCGAAGTTCGGCGTGGGACTCATCCCGTACTTCCCGCTGGCGAACGGGCTGCTCACCGGCAAGTACCAGCAGGGCCAGGAGCCGCCGGAGGGCAGCAGGCTGTCCGGTCGCGAGCGGCTGCTGGCCGACGCCCCCTGGGAACGGATCGAGCGGCTGCGGGAGTTCGCGGAGAAGCGCGAGATCTCCATGATCGCCACCGCGATCGGGTGGCTGGCGGCGCAGCCCACCGTCGGGTCGGTGATCGGCGGCGCCACCTCGCCGGAGCAGGTCGAGTCGAACGCCTCGGCGGGACAGTGGCGGCCCAGCCAGGCCGACCTCGACGAGATCGACACGATCTGCCCACCCGCCTACCGGTGAACACCGGGAGATTCTCGACAGTCCCCACGGCGCTCTCGAAGAAACGAGAACCCGCTCCACGAAAGTTCCGTTGAGCGATAACCGAAGCGAAGAGTGGCTCGACAGGCCCGGGGCCTTCCCGGTCGGCGCGGCAGCGCCGAACCCCATCCACGCCGCTCGCACCGCCGCGGGTTCTCCCGTGCGGCTCTCGCGAGGAAGGCCCGACGTTGTGTAGTGACTACCCGATGTCGGGCCTCCCGCAGCGAGAGCCGTGCGAGAGGTTCCGCCACCCGAGCCCCCTACGAGGCCGACCAACAAGTTCCGACTCAGGAGAGATGAGATGTTACTGAACGACACTGCCGCCATCGTCACCGGCGGGGCGTCCGGCCTGGGCGCCGCCACCGCACGCGAACTCGCGGCCAACGGGGCCCGCGTCCTCGCGGTCGACCTGCCGGATGCCGTGGCGAACGCGGCCGAGGTGGACGGCGTGACCCACACCGCCGCCGACGTGACCGACGCGGACCAGGTGCAGGCGGCGGTGGAGTCCGCCGCGGGCTCGGGCGTGCCGTTGCGCACCGTCGTCAACTGCGCGGGCATCGGCCCCTCCGCGCGGGTCGCGGGGCGGAAGGGGCCGCACGACTTCGACCTGTTCCGCAAGGTGGTCGAGGTCAACCTGGTCGGCACGTTCAACATGCTCCGACTGGCCGCGGCCGCGATCGGCGAGACCGAGCCGGACGAGAACGGGCAGCGCGGCGTCGTCGTCAACACCGCTTCGATCGCGGCCTACGACGGACAGATCGGGCAGGCCGCCTACGCGGCCTCCAAGGGCGGCGTGGCCAGCCTGACGCTGCCCGCGGCACGCGATCTCTCCTCGACCGGGATCCGCGTGATGACGATCGCACCGGGCATCGTGGACACTCCGATGCTGGCCACGGTCGGCGAGGAGGTCCGGAACACCCTGGCCGAGGGCGTGCCGTTCCCGAAGCGGTTGGGAACGCCCGAGGACTACGCCAGGTTGGCCCTGGACATCGTCGAGCACGACTATCTCAACGGCGAGGTCATCCGGATGGACGGCGGACTGCGGATGGGACCCAGGTAAGGCCCGTTCCTCACCCGGCGTCGGGCACCGTTGACGGAGGGCACCGTGGTTCGGCGTCGGGGTGTTCCGGGAGCTGTCGGAGCGGGCCGTCACCCGCACGTCGCCTCGACGCTGCGGTGACTCCGCCGATACCGCATGATGCGACCGGCAGCGGATGCGAAAGGGTGGGCAATGTCGCGCACGATGAAAGCCGTTCAGTACCGTCGGGTCGGGGACCAGCCGGAGGTCGTCGAGGTGGACGTTCCCGAACCCGGCCCCGGCCAGATTCTGCTCGAAGTGGACGCGGCCGGGGTGTGCCACTCCGACATAGCCGTGATGAGCTGGCCCGAGGAGAGTTTCCCCTACTCGCTTCCCATGACGCTGGGGCACGAGGGGGTCGGAACCGTCAGCGCGCTCGGCCCCGGCACCTACAGCTGCTCCGTGGGCGACCGGATGGCGGTCTACGGCCCGCAGGGCTGCGGCCGCTGCCACATGTGCTCCCAGGGCAAGGAGAACTACTGCGACTACGCGGACCAGCTGGGTATCCGGCCGCCCGGCCTGGGCGCTCCGGGGGCGATGGCGGAGTACATGCTGGTGAACCGGGAACGCCACCTGGTGCCGCTGGGTGATCTGGATCCGGTGGAGGCGGCCCCGCTCACCGACGCGGGACTGACTCCCTACCACGCGATCAAGAAGTCGTTGCCGAAGCTCGTGGGCGGTTCCCGGGCCGTGGTGATCGGCACCGGCGGCCTCGGCCACGTGGCGGTGCAGCTGCTGCGTGCGCTCTCACCGGCCGAGGTGATCGCGGTGGACGTCAGCGAGCAGAAGCTGGAACTGGCCCACCGGATCGGCGCGCACCGCACCGTGATCTCCGACGAGTCCGCACCGGACAGAATCCGCGAACTCACGAACGGCTTCGGCGCCGAGGTGGTGCTCGACTGCGTCGGTAACTCGGCGACCACCACCATCGCGGCGAAGTGCACCCGCGCCGAGAGCGACCTCACCGTGGTCGGCATCGGGGGCGGCGCGGTACCGGTCGGCTTCGGAACGACACCGTTCGAGGTCTCGGTCTCCGCACCGTACTGGGGCAGCCGCTCGGAGCTGATCGAGGTACTGGAACTGGCCCGCGCCGGTGCGGTTCGGGTGCACGTGGACTCGTTCGGGCTGGACGAGACACCCGAGGTCTACGAGCGCTTCCACCGGGGCGAGATTCCCGGCAGGGCCGTGATCGTGCCCTGATCGGCCGTTGCCGCTGCCCGGATCACATGTCTCCGGTGTACGGGATTTCGCGCACCTGCCCCGACGAGATCCAACGCCGGATGGCCAGGGTCGCCCTGACGTCGTCCTCGTTGTACTCCAGCAGCCGGTCGCGCTGTTGCCGTTCGGGCACACCGCCGTCGAAACCGACGGCGTCGCGGTACCAGCGCATCGAGTTCTCCCCACCCGCTTCGGAGTCACGCCAGGCGAATCCGGCGCTGGGCGCGATGACCTTCAGGCCCTTGCCGTTCGGGCAGAGGAACTGGTCGCGAACCACGGCGAACACGTCCACCCACTCGGACGAGCCGACGAACTCCCGGACCTCCTCGACGGTCGGGATGCCGGGTTTGCCCGCGAACCGCTGCGCCGAACTCAGCATCCAGCGGTTCTCGGCGAGCTCGTTGTAGCAGTAGGCGCGGAAGGTCAGGCCGTGCTCGTGGGCGGCGCGGCGCAGCGCGGAGAACCAGGACCAGAACTCGGCGAACGACCTGGCCTCGTCGTCGGAGGGCAGCGGGTCCCAGGTGACGAACCCGCGGTAACCGGGCTCGACGTCGAACAGTTCGGCCGTGGTGCGGGTCCCGTTGGCCTCGTCCCTCGGGTAGGAGAGCAGACTGCCCCAGAGGTAGGCGCCGGAGTCGGCGTAGCTCTCCATGTCCACGTCGATCTCGACGTCACCCCGGGAGACCTTCACCTCCGAGACCCGCCGAACCAGCGGAACGTCGCGCAACCATGCTCTGGCCAGCAGCACCGCGTCGCTCATCCGGTTGGGCGGCAACGGCGGTTCCCTCGTGGTCCCCACCGGCAACTCCGCCAACTCGTCCACGGTCGTGACCCCGACCGCGCGGAGCCGCACCGCGTCGTCGCCGCGCACCACCAGGCTCACGTCCCTGGCGGCGCGCAGCTGCTGCCCGCAGACCGGCCACCAGGGGCAGCCCTTGCACTCCACGACGCGGGTGGGCTGGGCCAGTGCCTCGCTCCCGGCCACGGCGGCTTCGGCGACCGCGATCCGGTCGGCGAACCGCTCGTCGTACTCGGCGAGCACGCTGCGCCCGCCCGACCAGCCACGGGATTCGAGATCGTGCCACAGCACGGTGTCGGTGTCGGAACCGATCGCCCCTCCGAACTTCCTGCCGGTGGGTTGCATCCCGCACGCCTGCAACAGCCGCACGAGGTGGGCCAATCGGAGCTGGTCCCTGGCCTGCGAACGAGGCTTGCGCCTCGGATCCCTGGCCGCCGACTCGGGCCTGGGATCGGTCAGCGGGGAGGTCCGCGCCCCCTTTCCCGGGTCGGTCACCTTGTGGCGGACCACGAGCACGGGCACGTAGCCGCCCCTGCTGCGCACCAGCAGATCCACCGAGCCCTGTCTGCCGCCCTCGTTGTCCGAGGGCAGCTGTGCTCCCGAGATGTATCCGACCCCGGAGCGCATCGCGGCGAGCGTGGCTCGCTCCCGGTCGGCGACGCTCTCGTCCCCGGGGATCTCGGTCCAGTCCGGTGCCAGCTCCCTGCCGAGCCGCTCGGCGAGCTCGCGCCGGTACTCGGCAGCGTCGGCGATCCGCTGTTCCGCGCCCGGATCGAGCGGGGCGGTCGGCGAGTCGATCATGGTCGGATCGTGGTCGAGATGTACGCGGCGACGACAGCGTGTCACCACGTCGCCGTCCAGTAGCACCTCGGATCCCACGCTTGCAGGGTATGTCCTAACTCCGACGAGCGCGTCCATCACCCCGGTGAGAGATATGACAATCACTCTTCCGAATGCCAAAACTCCCTGGGAAGCGGAAGACACGGGAGGTTCACGCGGCGAACGTCACGGCGGGGCGGTCTCACATCCGAAAACAGCGCTCAGCACGTTATGTAATCGACCTCTCGCCGTGCTGTAGCAGCGAACGGCGGTACTGCCTAGACTGATCGGCGCAGTATCCGTTACGCCGGACCGGTCCGGAGGTGTTCGTCGGTATGACACGTGCACAGCGAACGCGGCACGAGGCCCCGGCAGCGCGTCGGCGCTCCGAGCCCCCCGAGCAGCGACAACCCACCCGGTCGCGACGTTCCCCGGTGCCGGAGTCGGGCTGCTTCGAGGGGAAGGACCCCAAGACCGCCAAGCAGGAGGTCAAACTCGCCAAACAGCGCTACAAGGCAGCGAGCAAGGGCGAGGCGGGGCGGATCACACCCGGTAACGCCAGGAAGGCGGTCGGGGTGGTCAGGGTGATCGGCCCGGCGTTGGCGCCCTACGCCGCACAGGCGGCCTCGGCGGCCAGGGACACCTACGAACGGGCGAGAGCCCGCAGGCTCGGGGTGTCCGTGACGGAGGTGGACCGCTTCTCGGGGCGCGGTGCCGCGTTGCACGCCCGGATCGCGGGGGACAGCACGGCGCTGCGGGACCTACGCGAACGCGAGCAACAGGACCGGAGCGGGACCGAGGTGACACGCTTCGTGGACTCGGCGCAGCGACGCCTGTCCGAACTGGCGAGCGCGGTACGCGCGGCGGAGCGGATGCCCGCGGGCAGGCGCCGCTCGGCGTACCGGGCCGTGCGGGGCGAGTTGGGCAGGATCGAGGACGATCTGCTGCGCCGCTTCCGGGTGGAAGGGTAAGTAGGTCTCTCGGTTCGCTTGGCCTCACCTGTGGCGGAACCTCTGGCACGGCTCTCGCTGCGGGTGCCCCGACCTCGGGTAGCGACCTACACAACGTCGGGGCCGTCCTCGCGAGAGCCGCACCGGAGAACCCGCGGCGGCGCCGACCGCGAGGGTGGTCGGAGCGCGGCCTGCGTCGAAGCGGCGCTGCCCGAACTGACACAGCCCGAACCCAACCGGTCTTACAGCTCTACCGGTCCCGGTCGGCGGTGTCAGCGGCTGTTCCCGGGGATTCGGACGAATCGCCGTCCAGCGGTTCGCCGTCGTCCTCCGAGATCTCCAGCTCGAAGTTCCCGTCGTGCTGCTCGTGCCCTTTGAGCACGGCACGTTCCAGCACCTCGGTCCCCTTGTCGGCGCGGAGGGTGAGCGGATCCGCACGCAGGTCCTTCACCAGTGCGACGCACATCACCACCATCACGGCGGTGAACGGCAGCGCACCGATGAAGGTCAGGTTCTGGATGCCGCTCAGCGCGGTGTCACCGCCGTGCCCGATGACCAGCATCACGGCCGCGACCGCACCGGTGGCCGCACCCCAGAAGATCACGACCCAGCGCGCGGGCTCGATGGAACCGCGCTGCGACAGGGTGCCCATCACCACCGATCCCGCGTCCGCGCCGGAGACGAAGAAGATGGCCACCAGGATCATCACCAGCACCGAGGTGATACTCGACAGCGGGAGCTGCTCCAGCACGTTGAACGTCTGGGCCTCCGCACCGCCTTCCGAGACGGACGCACCGTCCCTGGCCGCTCCGATGGCGGCGCCGCCGAATATCGCGAACCAGATCACGCTGACAACGCTGGGAACGAGCAGCACGCCACCCACGAACTGCCGGATGGTCCTCCCCCGGCTGATGCGTGCGATGAACATCCCCACGAACGGCGTCCAGGAGATCCACCAGGCCCAGTAGAAGACGGTCCAGGTGGACAGCCATCGCTGCGTCTCGCTGCCGCCGGTGGCACCGGAACGCGAGGCCATCAGACCGAAGTCCCCCAGGTAGGTGCCCAGCGAGGTGGGGATCAGGTTCAGCATGAACACCGTCGGTCCCACCAGGAACACGAACACCGCCAGCAGCGCGGCGAGCACCATGTTGATGTTGGACAGGTACTGGATACCCCTGGCTACGCCGGACACCGCCGAAGCGATGAAGCAGACGGTCAGTACCACGATGATCAGCACCAGCACCGTGGTGCTCGCGCCGTCGATCCAGCCCGCCTCACTGAGACCGGTGCGGATCTGCAGGGTTCCGATGCCGAGCGAGGCGGCGGAGCCGAACAGGGTCGCGAACAGGGCGAGCACGTCGATGAGTTTGCCGAGCGGCCCCGCGGCCGCGCGCTCACCGAGCAGTGGGGCGAACACGGCGCTGATGAGCTGTTTCCGTCCTTTTCGGAACGCGCTGTAGGCGATGGCGAGTCCGGCGACCGCGTAGATGGCCCAGGGGTGCAGCGTCCAGTGGAACAGCGAGGTGGCCATGGCGGTTCGAACCGCCTCGTCGGTGGCGCCGGGTGCGACCACGGCCGCACCGTCCGGTCCCGGCACGGTTGCCACGGCTCCGGGCGGGGGTGAGACGAAGTGCGACAGCGGCTCGCTGACGCCGTAGAACATCAGCCCGATCCCCATGCCCGCGCTGAACATCATCGCGATCCAGGAAACGGTTCGGAACTCGGGGCCCTCGTCGTCGGCACCGAGCGGGATCCGCCCGAACCTGCTCACGGCCAGGTACAGCGCGAACACGACGAAACCGGTGGAGGCCAGTACCAGGCTCCAGCCGAAATTGCCGATCAGCCAGTTCAAGGCGCCGCTGGACCAGTCGCCTAGCGATTCCGTGGCGAATCCGCCCCAGGCGACCAGCGCGAACATGATCAGTGCCACGGCGCCGAACACGATACGGTCGGTACCGGTTTTCCCGCCCGAGTCCGGTGGCTCGGTGTCGTGTTCGGCGGTTCGGGAGCTGTCGCCGGAGCCCGGTTCCCCCGAGCCGAGCCCCTGCTGTTGGAGTGGCGTGTTCGTGGACACGGCGTTCCCCCTACGGTGGTTGTGGTGAGTGAGGGAGCCCGCACCGGCACGGGCGGCGCTCCGATCACGACGATCACTTCGGGTGGTCGCAACGTTTCGCTGCGACGCGGCAGCGGACGAGTCGGATCGGCCCACGACGAAAATGTGACCGCGAACACACTCGACACTCCGAAGCGGACCGAGCGAGTGGGATCTCCCGTTTCAGAGGCCGACACGCCCGGCGTGTCCGAGTGGCAGCGCGAAGAATCAGGGGTTACGCTTCGCCCACGAGTGACAACAGAATAGAGCGCGACCTGTCAGTGGAACCGAAGTTCGACAAATCCGGACCAAATTTTCCACGATACGAAAATAAGGTTGTGTCGTCGAACGGTTGTTTTTCGTCGGTGAGTTGCCGGACTTCGGCCGCACCGATCAAATTCCGGGACCGGACGAGACGTGGCGGGCCGAGCCGGCCACGAACCGTCGGCACGAGGGGATCGGCGTTCTCCCCGAGGCCGATACGGCACGAATCGAACCACCCGCGTTCGGTCACGAAACCCCGCGCTCAACCGGTGAAACCCCACGTTCGACCACGGAGAACCCCGCGCGTTCGGCTATCGGAGCCTCGCGTCGGGCACCCCTTTCAACGGTAGGGCGACCACCGCACCGTGAAATCGCGCTCACGCATCGAACGCAACCGACGATAAAACTCTTCCGCGACAGTGGGATTACCGCGAAGATTCGGAAGTACACTCACGGTTATTTTCAGTTCGCGCAGGTCTCGCAATACCGAAAAACCCGACCAGTCGGTGACGTCGAACCCGTAGGCGTCCACGAGCTGCCGATACGCGAGCGGAGAACGTCCCAGTCGCAGATATCCCACCGCCATCGGCGTGAGATCCCATTCCGGAGGTCCCGCGCACAATGAGTCGAAATCGCACAGCACCGGGCCGTTCGGGCCGACGATGACGTTGCCGAGGTGGGCGTCGCCATGCACCGTGCTGCGGGGGAGGACGAACTCCAGCTCGGAGAGCCGGTGCTCGACGTCGTCGCAGTGACGTTTCAGGAAATCCCGATCACTGCGGTCGAGTTCGTGCTCGCCCTCGGCGAGGCGGCGCCGGGCGTCGGCCATCGGTTGCCAACGCGGCGCCGAAGGCGGTTCCCCCAGCGCGTGCAGCTCGCGCAGCAGCTTGCCCAGGTCACTTCCCGTGGGTGCGACTCCGGAATCGGCGACTTCCTCCCACAGGGTGGCGATGTGGGCTCCGGTCCGAACGGGTTGGGGAACTCCCCGGAACAGCCGTACGGAGTCGATGCCGTGTTCGGCCAACCAGCTCGCGGCCTCGACCACGTTGTCCGCGCGGTAGGCCAGCGACGGCGACAGCACGATACGCACCACCACGGGGTGAGCACGCAGCAGGAAGACCCCGTTGTTGACGAACCGCAGCAGCCGCGCGCCGCGGTGGTCGAGCCCTGCCTCGGCACATATCTCGGCCAGTGCCGTTTCCAGTTCGGGCGGAATCTCGGCATCGTGTGCCGAGTTCGGCGGGAAAGTCATGTTTGCCGATGTCATGTTGTGTCTTTTCGATGTGGTCGAACCGGCATCCGCGCTCCGGCACCACCGGTAACCGGGCTCAAACCGATCTCGCCTCGCGGAAGGTGCGGACCTGTTCGGCGAAATCACGCGCGTCCGGGTTCATGGTGTGTTTGGCCGCTTCCAGCTGCAAGGGTCGCAGCCGGTCGGGCACCCGCGCGGACTTGACCAGCGAACCGAGCTCCAGTGCCTGCCTGCCGACCTTGATGCCCTGCTGGACGTCGCCGGACCGCATGTGGTTGGTCGCCTGCATTCCCAGCATGAACACGTGGCTGCGCTGCATGTTCTCCCCGTACGACTGGTTGCTCTTGAGCGTCTCCGCGACGGCCAGCGGTGCGTAGCGCTCCGGGGTGAACTCGGCCAACGCGTCGTAGACCGAACCAGTCATGCCGTGCAGGTCGTTCTGGTCGAAGAACTTCACCCAGTCCGGCTCCTGATGGAGTTCGGCCCTGGCGAACTCGTCCTGGGTACGCCCCAACATCTTGCCGACCTGATCGGGGCGGTTGAGCATGCCGTAGGCCCAGCCCTCGTTGGCGCACATCACCGCGACCGTCAACGAGGACCCGGAGTCCTGCGCGGCGATCTGTCCCAGCTGGAACAGCTTGAGTGCTTCGTTGGGCTGCTGGTAGTGCAGGTAGACCCGCCCCATGCGGTAAAGCACGTTGGCGACCAGGCTGTCGTCGTTGGCCTGCTTGGCGAACTGCAGCGCCTTGCCGAAGTGGCTCCTGGCCGGGTCCATCAGCCCCATGTCGAACGAGGTCCACCCCGCGAGGCTGTGCATGTCGGCCAGCGAGACGAACAACCGCTGTTTGACGTGTTCGGCGCAGTCGGCGTGCAGCAGTTGCCTGGCCCAGTTCAGCTGAGCCACGACAGCGTCACGGCAAGTCCCCCCGCCGTGCCGGTAGTCCAGATCGCGCAGTGCCTTGGTCGCTGCCTGAATCTGTTGAACGTCGGTCATGCCGATACGCGACGGTGCCGGAGTCTGGGCACTGGACATCAGCCAGTCGCCTTCCTCCGCACCGAAGACAGAAGCCCCCATCGCAACCGCCGCGGCATGGGTAAGAAACTTCCGACGCTTCACCGTCTCGTCCTCCTCAGCCGGGGAGCCACCGGTGTCCTGTTCGGTGGCCCTCACTGCCGTCGCCCCGTCATAGGCGAGGCCCATGTACCCCCTCGGGACGCCGAGACCATCCGCGATGCGGGCCAGCACGTCATAGGCGATGACCTGCCTGCCCTTGAGGATCTCCGAAACCTCGGACTGCGACTGGCCGGTCGCGGCGGCGATCTGACGCTGCGAAACACCGTGCTTGCGCAGCAGCTTGTAGATGTCGCTGATGTCGCGATTGGCCAGCGCTTGGCGCATCTCTCGTCCTTCCCAGACCTCGGGTGTAACGAGAGAGCCGTTGGAACCGATGGTGTTCATTTGAAGACCCCTCTAAGCTTCTCGGGCGTCGATCGCAGATTAAGGCTCCGCCCAACAGACGGTGAAGTCGACATCGAGACGTGGTGATCGGCGGGACCGAAGTCCGCTGACCGCTCATCGCGCGGTATGTCCGGTCGTCGCCCACCACCTAGCCAGCCGGCGCCGGTTCGTTCCAATCTAGACACCAGCAAGCAACCGAGCACCGAAAGGACATCCGCGAAGTGGATTCCTCCCAGCAGTCCGGCGAACCGGAATCGGTGGGCCCCGTCCCCCGACCGGAACACCGCCACGACGATTCCGGTGAGACCGCCGGGGCGAATCGACTGCGGGTGCAGTGCCGGGGTGTGGACCACACTCCCCGGACCCTCGAGGTGCTCCTCGATAGGGACAGGGTGGTTCTCGCCGGACCGCCCGGCGCAACCGCGGCGGTGCCGACCGAGCGGGTCGGCCAACTCAGCTCCGCGCTGCGGTTCGCCGCTGATCAGGCGAGAAAGTGACGGTGACGTACGGTGGACGCGATCCTGGGACAGGTTCTGCGCAACGCGGTGTGGGAGCGACTCGATGTGCTTTCCGAGCTCGCGAACCGCGCTGATGCGTCGTCCCTGCTGTCCGTAGCGCGTTCCGAGATCCCGCGCCTCACCGCGGGGTGGCGGACGCTGCTGACCGCACACGAACCGGACGAACGAGGCAACTGCCCGGAGTGCTCGACCCGGTTGCGCCAGCGCAAGGCACCCTGCGCGGTGTGGCGCTCGGCCTACGAGCACCTGGTGGCCGGTGGCCTCGCACCCCGTCCCGCACGGCACCTGCGCCCGGCGCAGGCTCTGCGCCGAGCGGCGCCGGTGCCGTAGGACTCGGCGGACTCGGTCACCGGATACCACCTCCCCCGAACTGGTTTCGGACCGAGTCACCGCCGGTTGACCGGTGGTCGGCATGACGTGCCCCCCGACCACGGCTATGCCGATCACCGGTCTCCCCCGTTTCCCCGAGCATCCTGTTTCCCCGACAGGGCTACGGCGCCGATGGGACGACGCCACGGTGGAAACTTCGGCCTGCCCAACAACTCCACAATGCCTTACAGCGTCACAAGGTGAAGACACGAACACCTTTTCGGACCAACGATTTCACCGAAAAGATCGTGCTCCCTCCAGACTTCCGCGAGCCGGTACCGACGTTACTCCCCTCCCCCGAACCGGTATCGGCTCGCGGATTCCAACAGCTCCGTCGTTGAGATACTCCGCTGCTCAACATCATCAACGACGACGGAGTCGAACCGGGATTCCGGTACTCGTTTCCCCCCTGGCGAGTACCGGGATCCCGGTTTTTTCGAATATGGACAGTGGGACCCGCGCACGTGGTCGGGTAGCCGGCACGTGAGTCGGCGCCTTGCGGCGTTGGGCCGGCTCTTGAGTAGCGACCTACGCGGCGAGCGGCCCGGCCTCGCAATGCATCCGACTCACGCACCGGGGACACCCACGCTGTTCGGGGTATGACGGCTGGCGCGACTCCGTGACTCGGCCGTTATAGCCGCTCACTCGGCGGAACCTCGCGCACGGCGGTGCCGACCGCGTGCATGGTGGGAGTTCGGCCTGCGCTGGTGCTTGGGACTCGACTACTCGTCAGTGCTGCTGGCTCGGCGATTTCGCGAGAAATTGACGGCCGTCCCAGGCCGGGTCATTTGCGGCGCAGGCGGGCTCTGTCCCGCAGGGAGCCGTCCAGCAGGGCGCCCGGTGTACGTGCCCCGCGGGAAGGCAGCCGCGCGTACTGCGGCGGAACCATCATCAACGGCTGACTCGGCCCCAACAGCGGGGAGAACGCGGGCACGAATCCCTGGTCGATCAGCGATACCGCGAAGTCCACTGCGACGTATCCCCTGCTGTCGAGCACCCCGGTCCCCTGCCAGGGAAGCAACCCGGAACCACCCAGATAGGTGAAACCGCAGCGTCCCTTGGTCACGGCGCTCACGGTGAGCCTCACCCGGGGATCCAACAGTTTCTCGTAACCGAGTTCCTCGTCCACCTGCATGGTGGACAGATAGCGGATCGCGTTGTGCCAGGCACGACGCAGCACCGCGACGCGCGCCTGCCGGAGCCGCGGCGAGAGCCGCGAGTCGCCGAAGTTGTACACGTCGGCGTAGACCCTTCGGGCCCAGCCGAACCGATCCGTGCCCGTGGGGGTCGGCACGGGCACGGAGTAGACCATGGACATCACCATCTCGCGGAACAGGTAGAGCGAACGCGCCACGCTCTCCGCGTCCGGCCCGACCCGCGCATCCGCCCGATCCCGCACCCGGTCCAGGGTGCGCAGTGGTTGATCGGTGATGTCGAGCCCGCGCAACGCGCTTTCCAGCGAACCTCGGAAGCGCTCGTACATGGCGGGGCGCCGGGCGGTCACCTCCCGACCGAGCCGTTCGGTGGCCAGTGAGTCGATCTCGCGGATGGACACGCAGTCGTCGAGTCCGACCAGGGAGGCGTATTCGCGCAGTTTGCGGGTGTACGCGGCCGTCACCGACGCCGGCCTGGGGCGAAAGTGCCTGCCGTCGGTGAGGATGTTGAAGCGCAGCCCGGGCGGGTGGACACCGCGCGCCGCCCGCTGCAGTTCGCGCAGTCGGATCAGCCCGCCCAGCTCGGCGATGTCCGGTAGCGGCCCGCACGCCTTCAGCCGGTTCAGCGACTGCTTGATCGGGAAACCCAGCAGCATCACCTCGACCGGCTCGTCGCGCGCCACGAAGGAATCCGCGTCGCGGTGCATGTCCGCCAGCAGGTAGTTGGACCGCGATCCCTTGAGGAACTGCTTCCTGGTGAGCACGTGGTGCAGCGCCCCGACGGTGCGCCGGGTCCGTTCGGCGGGGTCGGCGACCGGCTCGTCCGCCGCGAACTTCACCGTCGCGCCACGCGCGGTTCGGTCCGCGGCACGGTCGGCGTCGTCGAGCACGGATTCGATCATGGACTCGGTTTCCGCACGGGTCAGCCGGACCGCCCAGCGCCACGAACTGCGGTTCTCCCGCAACGATGCTATCTGGAGCTCTTCCAGGGAATGCGTGTTGGAGAGCACGGGCTGGGACCACGCGGAGCGGCGCCACGGGGAGGTCTCGAAACTGGAGATCACGGGCACGCCCCGATCCGGAACGGCGCGGGACTCGGCGGCGCCGTTCTCCCGACCGTCGCGTTGCCGGGGCAGATCCCCGCGCGGCGAGACCGCGACGGTCAGCACTCCGGAGAGCTCGATGCCCTTGGCGGCGGATTCGGTGTCGAAGATCGCCACGACATCGGTGTCGCCGAGTTCGCGCAATCGGCGGACGGTCCACTCGGTCGCGGGACCGGACCCGGTGAGCGGAACCCGGATGAGGTCGGCCTCGGGAACCCCGGCGCGATCCAGTACGACTCGGGCGTGGTCGTAGTGCCGCTCGGAGCCCGGCACGCAGAACACCACCCGGCCACCCGCGTCGCGGATGTCCCAGACGAACCTGGGCAGTCCCGATCCGACCTTGCCGGTGACCGGCGTGTTCAGCTCCGCGAGCTCGGCGGTTGGGGGGTCCCACACGGATTCGGCGAGGCGGTGGGACTCCCGGCTCCGGAATCGCAGTCCGCCCGCCCCGCCGGATTCGTCGGGGCTCGGCTCGGAGCGGCGGGGGTCGGACGGGTAATTCTCGGGGCGGGAAGCCTCCGACAAGGAGGCCTCCGGCAGGGAATCTTCCGGCAGGACGTTCTCCGAGCGGTGGGATTCGGGGCCGACGCCCCCGGGCCGGCAACGACTCGCCCGTTCCTCGCGTGGCAAGGAGCGCAGGACCGTCTCGACGTCCGAGCGGTTCCGGAACGGGTCGCTCCCGGCCTGTCCCGATGGGACCGTGCGTTCCGGCACCAGTCCGCACGATTCCAGGTCTATCACCACGGTCGGCTGGCCGAGCTCGCGGTTCCACCTGCGCAGCCGGGTGCGCTCCTGCACGGTGCGCAGCACCCGGCGAAGCAGCTCGTCCTGTTCGGCCGGGACGGTGTGCACGAAACCGCGCAGCGGATGGTTGCCGGACAGCACATCGGCGCTGCCGGTTTCCAGATCACGCAGCTCGGCCGAGATCACCTGCCGCATCGCGGCGCGGAACTCGCCGCGACCCGCCCGGTCCCGCTCGCCGAACTCGGTCCGCTCGAACGTCGCGGACAGCTCCTGGAGCGTGCGGACCAGTTCGCGCACCCCGTCGCGCACCTCGGTCGCCGTGACCTCCCGGGCCTCGCGCACCGCGGTCTCCGGAGTCACGACGAACCGGCCGGTGGCCTGCGTCTCCGGCGAGAGTTCCACGGCGAGGTTCTCCACACGCGGTGTGAACAGCATTCCCGGCGGGTTCTCCAGTGCGAGTCGGAAGGCCCGCAGCAGCGGCCGGACGAAGTGTTCCAGGAAGTAGCGCGACGCGCTCTCGCCGCGTTCGAAGCGGTTGCCCACCACCTCGCCCAGCAGGGGGTGCGGCAGCGTCGGACCGGTCCGCAGCAGGGTGGGTAGCCGGACGGCTATGGTCCCGCCGGGGAAGGCGGGGTGGGCGGGGGTCGGCTCACCCAGCGGAGCCACCGCATCGTCGGGAACGCGTGGTTCGGCCGTGGCGCAGTGCATCCGGATTATCGGGTCCTCTGCCGGCATCCCGGCGAACCGGCTCCACGCCGATCCGGGACGACGAGCTCCGCCTTGTCGGACCCCGCCCCGCGGGAACGAGTCCCGCGGGGATCCGTACCGCGGGGGTTCGTGCCGCGGGGGTTCGTCCGGGGAAGAATCATCGGGGATCCTTTCGAGTGCTTCGGTGAGCAGCGCCAGCCATGCCGGATCACGGCGTCCACGGGTGAGACGCAGCCGGATCAGCGTCCGGTAGAGCTCCCGCCAGGTCGGGGCACCGCCCAGGGAGATCCCACTACCCGCCCGCTTCCCGACCAGCCGGACCGGACCGTCGCGACCCGACAGACGCACCCCGTACTCGCCTTCGACGAGCACGGAATCGGCCCGGGCCACGTCTAGCGGCCACGTCCCGAACGGCGGTACTGTGTTTTCCTCGGGGCCAAGCCGGGACCGACCGTCCAACGGGTATCTCCTTGCTCTTCCTCCGGCTGCGGGCGGAGACACCGAGCTCCGCGGTTCGAACCATCCGGTCCGGGGTACCGGATGGGAAGTGCCGGGGTTGCGGACAGCGATTCGTCTCGGTCAGACAACACCATGCGCCACCCCGAGATCGCGATAGTCAATCATCGAGTAATCGTGCGGGGGACGACCGGACCGGTCGGAGCGCACCGTCTCACGCTAGTGAGCGATCTTTTTCGCCGCCCGTGTGACGAGGTGCATAATCGCGTAACGCGATCCGACTCGGGCGCTGGATCCCGCCGACGTCGGCACGGTTCGCCGGGCCGGCGGCAGCGGCGGTCGTGCGGACGAAGGATCACTGCTCACCCTATCGACTGACACTCTGAAGGACCGCTCAGGAAGCATGATCGCTGTAAGAGCGCGAGACTAGGCAAGCCGTGCCGCTTGCCTGGCCGCTGGCGCCTGCGGCGCGCCTCGGACTCGGTCCGGGAAAACCTGGAGCTCGGATACGATCAAGGAGTCACCTTGCCAACCGAAGTAGCCCCGCTGCGCCGCAAGCCCGTCCAGCAACGCAGCGCCCAGCGTGTCGAGCGGATGCTGGAGTCCTGCGCACAGCTCATCGATGAGGTGGGGTACGACGGGCTGACCACGACACTGATAGCCGAACGTGCCGGTGTCGCCGTCGGTTCGCTGTACCAGTTCTTCCCGGACAAACGCGCGGTGGTGCAGGAGCTGACGCTGCGCAATCTGGACCGCTTCGTGCAGACGGTCTCCGAACGACTGGACCGGATAGAGCTCGCCCACTGGTGGGACGCCGTGGACACGGTCTTCGACGTCTACCTGGGGATGCACCGGGAGATCCCCGCGTTCAGCAAGCTGCACTTCGGCGACGTGGTGGATCTGCGGCTGCTGCACGAGACCAAGGACAACAACGCGGTGATCGCGGAGAAGCTCACTAATCTCATCTCGGATCGTTTCGGAATGCCGCCGGGTGAACTGGAGCTACCGCTCTCGGTCGCGGTGGAGGCCGCCGACGCGGTGCTGCACCTGGCGTTCCGGCGCGCTCCCGAGGGTGACCAGACACTGGTCAACGAGGCGAGGGAGCTGGTCCGCGGTTACCTGTCCAGCAGGATCTCGGAGGATCAGCCGAAGGACTTGCCGGCGCCGCGGTAAGTGTCGACGGCACCGAGTCTGCGGTCCGCTCCGGAGTCGGGGGATTCGAGCAGGTGGTACTCGGGAAGCCGCTCGGCCAGCTCGCCTGCCTTGGCGTGCCGGAACCAAACCCGATCACCCGGCCGGAGACGCCGTGCTCCCGGCCCCACGACGGGGGTCTGTACCTCCCCGGCGCCTTCGGTTCCGGTCAGTCGCAGTCCACTGGGCAGGTAAGGGCTGGGAAGCCGATCCGGTCCCGCTGCCCCGGAAGCCGTGTATCCACCGGAGAAGAGGGTGGCGCTACGACGGTCGGGGCGACGTACCACCGGCAGCGCGAACAGCACGGCGGGCAGCGGTCGGAACGCCTCGTAGGCGTCGAACAGGGTCGGTCCTATCAGCCCCGAGCCCGCCGCTACCTCGGTGACGGCCGATTCGGTCGTGGTCGTCTCCAGGCTGCCGGTTCCACCGCCGTTGACGAATTCCAGCGGGCAGAGCTCGCCGACGGCCTCGGCGACCGCCGCGCGGCGGTGGGCGAGTTCCCTGGCCGAGCCTCGCCGCACCCACCGGACGGCAGCCGCGCGCAGCGGCTGCCCGGGTGGGGCGTCACCGATCCCGGCTATCTGTCCTTCGTAGACCAGCAGTCCGACGAGCCGGAAGGCTTCCCGCCGCAGGATCTCCCGCGTCAGCTCGCGTGCCTGTCGCGGCGAACGCACCGGCGAGCGCAACGGACCTACGTGCAGCCGCTCGCCGAGCTTCGCGCCGAGCCCGGGAACGCGGGACACGAATGACTCTTCCAGCGGACGCCAGGCGGCGTCGACCTCCATGCAGATCCGCAGTCGCTCGGCGGGGCCGGAGGTCGCTCGCTCGATCAGGTCGAGCTGCTCGGCGGAGTCGACGGTGATCGTGACCGCGGCGGCGGCGCCCGGATCGGCGGCCAGTTCCGCCAGCGCCGCGCGGTCGACCGTGGGGTAGGCGACCAGCAGGTCGTCGGAGATTCCCAGCCGGTACAGCCAGAGCGCCTCGGGCAGATTGTAGCACATCAGTCCCGCGAACCCCGGTGAGCGCAGTGCGCGACGGATCAGCTCGGGGCAGCGCAGCGACTTCGTGGCCAGGCGGATCGGCTTGCCGTCGGCGCGTCTCGCGAGCTCGGCGGCATTGCGGTCGAACGCGTCCAGATCCGCCACCCCGAAAGGTGGTTCCAGCTCGGCGGTCACGGCGTCCAGCCGTGTCGCGGAGCCGGCGATGGTGGGTGCTGCCGACGGGGTCACGCATTTCAAGGTAAGCCCGCACCCCTTGTTACGCGAGAGATATTCACATAATTTTCCGGGAATCGGCGGCGGAAGGACGATGCGGTCATGACGATTACCCGAACCACGTGGTCGAACTGGGCGAGCACGGTGGTCGCGCCCGAGAGCCGAACCGCACGCCCGCGCGACCGGACCGACCTCGTCACCGCCGTCACCGAGGCGCGTGCCGCGGGTCACGGGGTGCGCCCGCTGGGGTCCGGCCACTCGTTCAGCGAGATCGCCGCACCGCTGCCGTCCGGGGAACGCGGCGAGGTCGTGGCACTGGACCTCTCGGGGTGGACCGGGATCACCGATGTGGCCCCCGACCGGAGGACGGTCACGGTTCGCGGCGGCACGCCGCTGCACCTGCTCAACGAGTCGCTGGACCGGCTGGGACTGGCACTGCCCAACCTCGGCGACATCGACCGGCAGACCGTGGCAGGCGCGATATCCACCGGCACCCACGGCACGGGGGCGAACCTGGGCGGGCTTGCCACCCAGGTGACGGCGCTGGAACTGGTACTGGCCGACGGTTCGACGCTGCGCTGCTCCCCCACCGAGAACCCCGAGGTGTTCGACGCGGCCCGGGTCGGTCTCGGCGCGCTGGGGCTGATCAGCACGGTGACGCTGCGTTGCGTTCCCGCGTTCGCGCTGGCGGCCGAGGAGCGGCCGCAGCAGCTCGACGAGGTACTGGCCGAGTTCGAGCGGTACGCCGCCGAGAACGACCACTTCGAGTTCTACTGGTTCCCGCACAGCACGCACACCCTGGTCAAACGCAACAACAGGCTGCCCGAGCGCGAACGGCCCCGACCGCTGCACCCGGTGCGGTCCTGGCTGGAGTACCGGGTGCTGGAGAACGGGCTGTTCGGTCTCGCGTGCGAGATCGGCAGGCGCCGCCCCGCACTGGTGAAGCGGCTGAACCGGATCTGCGGTGCCACCTGGTCGGGACGCTCCTACGGCGACACCTCGCACCGGGTGTTCGTGACCAGCCGGACCGTTCGGTTCGTGGAGTCGGAGTACGCGATCCCTCGCGAGCGGCTGCCGGAGGTGATCGAACGGCTGCGGAGTGCCGTGGCGCGGCTGCGCCATCCGGTGATGTTCCCCGTCGAGGTTCGAGTGGCCGAGGCCGATGACATCTGGCTGTCCACCGCCCACGGGCGCGATACCGCCTACGTCGCGATCCACCAGTACAAGGGGATGCCGTACCGCGAGTGGTTCGACACCTTCGAGGGAATCGTGCGGGAGGTCGGGGGCAGACCGCACTGGGGCAAGATGCACGGACTCGGCGCCGAGGAGCTGCGCGGCAGCTACCCCCGGTTCGACGACTTCCTGCGGGTGCGGGACCGGCTGGACCCGGACCGGCTGTTCGGCAACCCCTACCTGACCCGCGTCCTCGGCAGCTGACCGGGCTTTCCCGGCCCGGCCGTCATCCGCAACGCACCCGGGGCGGCGGCTCGGCCCCGACTGCGTCGATTTCCCGCGAAATCGCCGCGCCCCTTCGACGCGGACCGAGCTCCCGCCAACCCCGCAAGATGAACTCCGACCACTCACGCAGTCGGCACCGCCGCGGGTTCTCCGGTGCGGTTCTCGCGAGGACACCGGAGACGTTGTGTAGGTCGCTACCCGATGTCGCCGGACCCACAGCGAGAACCGTGCCAGAGGTTCCGCCAAGCGACCACCCTGGCAACCGGACGAGGCTCAGGCTCTACGAAGGTGTTCGAGCATCTCTTCCAGCTTGGCGGTGATCTTGCGCTGATCGGCGGGCGCGACGGTGAACCACTCGCGCCCGTCGCTTCCGGTGCTCTGCTGGGTCATGTAGCAGCCCTGCTCGGTGCGGAAGACCTGCAATCCGTTGGGCAGCTTGTGCGTCCTGTTGACCTTGCGGTCGTGGCGGCGGGCCGTGATGACCGCCTCGGTGCCGCGCGGTGTGGTCATGACGTTGCCGAGTACCCGGGCGTCGTTCTGCCGAATTCCGACGGAGGCGAGCGCGCTCATGGCGTTGCCGGAGGGGTCGGAGCTCATCCGTTGCCCGGCCTGCTTGAGCAGCTCGGTGGGCACGCTGGCCGAGCCGCCGGAGATCGGTTTCAGCTCGCCGAGCAGTTTGACGGCGTTGCCGCCGAGGCCGCCGTACTCCTGCCGGTCGAGCAGGATGTTCTCCGCCGAGCCGGAATCGGGGGCGTCGGCCTGGTAGGCGCGCAGCGTGCCGCGCCCCTGCTCAGCCAGCACCGCATTGAAGCTCTCCCGGTCGTCGCGCACCGCCATGCCGAGCGCCAGCGGCGGATAGGCGAGCAGGTGCCAGGCGTCGTCGAGGAAGGGGTGCACCTCGTCGGTCTGGATCAACCCCTGTCGTTGCAGCTCGGCCCGGCCCTCTTCGGGGATCCGTACCCGCTCGTCCTCGTCGAGCTGCACCGACAACATGCCCACCCGTAACAGCGGGTGGATCATCAGGTCGTAACGCTCACACAGGTAGATGGCCGCCGCCGGGCCGACAGAGATCTGGTTCCGCACCGTCATTTCCGTTGTTTCAGCCGATCCACGCGCCGTGCGTTCGCGGGCGCGTGGCGGAGGGAACTCGCGTGGCGAGCGGCGGGATTCCTGTGGCGTGCCCAGTGGGACGTGTCCGGTTGAGCACGCCCGCGCCCGGCTCCACGCGAGTGTTCGCCTCGGTCTCGATTGGGCGCCGTCCCGTTGTCGGGGTGGGACGGCCTGTTGCCTCGCTTCGGTGATACCGCTGGTCAGCGGCCTTGCTCGTAGGGGGTCTCACCCAGCACCGGCGGAGCGACACGTTGCATGTCGTTGGTGAACACGTCCTCGTCCTCGACCAACCAGCTCGGACGATCGTGCTCCTCCTCGTCACCACCGCCCTGCCGAGCCCCGGCACCACCCATCGGCCCACCACGACCACCACCGGCAGCATTGGCACCCGACACCACCGAGCCACCGCCCTTCGGACCATAAGAGCCCGTCCCGGACCGACCACCAGCAGCCGGCTCACCCGAACCGGAACCACCGAGCCCACCGGCACGACCACCGACACCTCCAGCGGAACCACCGGCACGACCACCCGAGCCGGAACCACCGGACACCCCCGGCGGACCACTCGGAGCCGGCGCCCACCGGCCGTTGTACGGATTCTGCCGCTGCCAACCCCCATCAGGACCCTGCCGGTAGACCGTGCCATCCGAACCGCGCACCGCGCCCGGCGGAAGCGAGCCGTTGCCCGCGGAACCACCACCCGAAGGATTCACCCACGCCGACCCGGAACCGGCCGGCTGCGAGGTGTAGGAACCACCACCCACACCGGAACCACCCGACGGGACATGCGACCCACCGACCGAACCAACCGAACCGCCAGAACCCCCGGCCCACGCCGAGGACGAGGAAGCCGGCACCGCATAACCCGAGCCCACACCGCTGTCGAAGGTGCTGCCCGCCACCACGCTGCCCGCACTACCGCCGTAATCGGCCTGCCGCGACGCGTCCGTATCCGAGGCCTCCTGCGGCGTGAACTCCGGCAACCCCTGCGTGGCCGCCGTGGTCTGCTCCGTATACCGAGCCATCACACTATTGGCCTCCTCATTCGTAGCCCGATAGCGCTCCTGCTTCTCCTCGTAGTCACTGGTCCACCCCAACCCAGGAAAACCACTAACCCCACTGTCATCCGCCCAATTCTTCTCCGGAACCTCCAACTGAGCCGGACCACCATCGGAGAGCTTGCCACCCTCAACCGGAAGATCCTGGAAGGCCTTGTGCTGCGTGCCGGCCTGAGCGTCCAACGCTTTCTGAACATCTACGGTGAACTTGATTGCGTCTTGAGCGATCGGCTTAACCTCGGCAATAGAAGAATTCGCCGATTCGGCGGCACGGCCGACGTGGGCTTCGTCAGCCTTTTTCAACGCAAAGTCGACCCTGTTGATAATGTTCTGGAACTTCGTCGAAGCAACACCAAACGTGGTCGACCCTTGACTACTCGCCGATGGAAGCTGGGTCGCGTCCGGTGAACCGGCCATACTGGCCCGGATGTCCTTCGCCTGACTCGCATAACACTTGATCGGAACAGTAGGACTCGAAGACATTACCCCCACCTTCTCACTTCGCCGCAGGCCACGACGGCAACGACAATTTAAGAGCCTTTTTGGCGGTAGAGCAAGGGTCCACCTTGCCGACCCTGTCGTACGTAACGTTCGCGACAGACCCCACTACCTCACCCTGTTTAGAAGCCAAGAATACGGAGCATATTCCGGTTTCCATCGGAGAAGAATCCATAGCAACCACAGCAGGATAGTTCGATATACTCAATTTCTCGAAGTGGCCATACTGCGATTTGTTGTCATAGTAAGACTGAATAGACCTTTCACCGAACGCAGTAAGAGATATTTTTTCGGCCCCACCGTCTGGTGTTTCCCAATCGCATGCGTCTGGGAGAGATGGGTTGATATCGTTCGGCTTTCTCTCCCCGCGAGTTTTCATCCCTAACGATTTCGCAGCTTGAGCAGGAAGCAACTCACATGGTTCAAGTGCAGCTGCGTCCTTCGGGTTAGCGATCTCAACCTCGGTCTGCGACTGTGAACCCGTCACCTCGCTGGTTCTCGTCGACCCCGATGCTCCGCCCTCATCGCCCTCATCAACCGCATCGGAAGAACATGCAGCCAGCATTAAACTCAGCACGAGCGCCGTCAGGACAGCAGCGCCGCGTCGCATCGTACTGCTTACGCTATCCACGATTCTCAGCTCTTCCTCTCCGCATTACCTTGGACTACTGACGCGTTGTCATCGGCTTTGTCGTACTCCCCAAGTACAGCATAGTAGGCATCAATCTTTTCTTGAATTTTGTCCTGAATAGCAACCGCAGCGCTACGTAGTGATCCTTCAGAACCATTCATCCGCATCTCGAATACACTACGTGCCTGCTGAGTAGTATCGTCGTAAGCGGTCAGTTCACCTGGAGTACTCGAAAGTACCTGACGCGACAGGTCGAACGCCTCGTCACGTGCGACTTCGAGTTCCTTGATGGCTTCACGTAGCTTCTCGTGGTCAACGCCGAAGCCGTTCTGCTGACTCAAGTCTGCTTCCCCCTGGTCCCCTGGGCCATGATCCGAAACCGGGCCACATCCTGCCGGACCAGCGCACGCCACGTCAGCAGAACAGACCCACTATCACTATGACGATCGACACTCTAACGTGTTCCGGAAAACACACTGCGATCACTCGAACGGCTCAGCCCACCCATAGTGATCCCTCGTACGAGTAAAGAGCTACCGCCACTACTCACCCACCCGCATGACCTTCAACCACGTTCTTACCCCAGCACTGGCGCACCGGGAAGCCCGATGTAATGTCAGCCGCGGATCACCGATCGATTACGGTCAGCAACAGCTCTCACGTTTCTGGAATAGATTTCAGCTGCTCAACCACTGATTTGCGAAAGCAAACAAAAGAAGAGGTCCGTTTCCGGACACACTTCGTATTGCTTCACTGATTCCGTCCGACGCAAGCAGCAGGATCACAATCCGAGCGGTCAGTACCGACACCGCTGACACCGGAGGATCAACTCGGGGCCACCACGGCAGAGTCACCAGACCACCGAGCGCTAAATCTTCCGATGAAACATTCGGAAGCCGAACAAATCGTTACAGTAAAGTTGCCTAATCCCAATAGGTGTCCCCTCAGCCCCGCGGCCCAAGCAGACCAGCCCCGAGCCACAGGCCGACAACCGCACAACGCTCAGTCCACCACACCGGGGCTTCGTGAATTTCGTGGGAAATCGACGCCCCGGCCACGGCGTAAACGGCGCTTGGTTGGGTCAGCCCTGGTCGTAGCCGCCGGTTCTGAGGTGGTTCAGGAATCCGGCCCAGGCCGCGGGGGTCACGGTGAGGGTGCCGCCAGCACGGTCCTTGGTGTCGCGGATGCCGACAGCCCGGCTGGTCAAGGCCACTTCGACGCAGTGGGCGTTGTTGGCGCTGCGGCTGGACTTACGCCAAGTGTGCGGTGCGTTTTTTCCTGCCATACCTGGGACTGTAGTTATTCTCGCAAGTTCCGGGAAGCGGAGACGATTTTGTCCAACGACTCTTCGCGGCTCAGGGCGGCTTTGCTCGCTTCGGTGTGTGCGAGGCTGTGTTCGCGAATGGTCAGTGAATCGGTGATCAGTTGTGTGCTCGTCACGGTTTCGTGCCACAGCAGCATGGGCAGCTTGCCGGTGGGAAACGTCATGAGCAGGAACGGTGAACCGCCGATCGCGTCGTGCCCGGTCGCTTCGAAGGGCACGACGCGAATGTCGAGAGTGTCAGGGTAAGCGTTGATGAGCTCGACGAGGTGATCGAGCTGCTCGGCAAGCACTTCGGTGCCGCCGATCCGTTGATGCAGCGCTGCTTCACTCATCACCGAGCTGAGCTGGAGCGGCTCCGAGCCGGTGATGCGATGCTGTCTCCTCCTGCGGCATTCGAGTCTGCGTTCCACTTCGGCCAGCCGGATGTTGGGTGCGCCTGCCTCGATAACGGCCCGGGCATAGTTCTCGGTTTGCAGTAGTCCGTTGACGATGGCGCTGTCGTAGGAGCGCACGCTCTCCGAGCCGTGCTCGTAGCCGAAAAAGCGCAGTAGCTCGTCGCTGAACAGGGCAGAGTAGTCGCTCCACCAACCACGGTTACCCGCTTCGTCGCGCAGGTTACGCAGTTCAGCGGCTTCCTGGCTATCGAGTTCGTACACTTCGGCCAACGTCGTGAGTCGTTCCTCGCCGATGTTTTTCTTCCCGTTCTCGAACTCCGACAGGTAGGCCGCCGTAATCCCGAACCGCTTGGCAGCGGCGGTGGCACTCAACCCGGCTTCGCTGCGCTTCTCGCGGAGCCGACGTCCGAGTTCCCAGGCGGCGACGGTCGGTGAGCTCGGGGCCATCGAACGCTCCTTCACTGCGTCACGCTTTCTGGTGATCTGGCTATCTAATTAGATTATCGTCATCTACTGTCGATAACGAAAGGTGATTTTACACGTACGTTGAGTAGTAAGGAGTGTTCGTGGTGCTTGAGGTTCCGTTGTTGGGTTGGGGTTGGTCGGGTCCGGTGGTGTGGTGGAACCCGGTGGGCGGGTTTCGCCACGCCTTCTCGCGGGAGGTCCGGCCGCGTCCGGAGCAGCGGCGCGACACGTTGTGCGGGCAGCAGGTCGTGCTGACGGATCCGTCCGAGGTGGACTGGCTGGTGCCGACCTGTGACATCTGCATGAGCGCGGCCATCGAACACGGCCGCGAACAAGAACAGCGCGAGCAGGAGACCAGTCGCAAGCTCCGCGAACGCTTCGGCCGGGACGGAGGCGCGCTGTGACGGCGGCCAGCACGCTGGGTCCGGCTGTGCCGCACCAACCACTCGGGTTGCTGTGGCTGTTGGGAACGGCGCTGGCGCTGGCGGTGGGCAGCGCCCTGGCCCCACTACGCGGCGGGCACGGCGAACGACATCGGCTCGTCGCGGCGTGACCCCGCCGAAGGATGCCCCGCGAACACGAGAAGGGCCGACACCGCACCCGCGATGTCGGCCCTCGCCGATATGTCAGTCAGTAACCGCTCGCCGCGATCCTCGCTGCTCCCCGACTGGAAACCGACACCGGGCCCGCGCCGGACTCCGCGGAAGAACCCGGGGCTGCTCGTATCGCGCGTGGACCGTTCAGGAAACGTGTAAAAGTGTTCCTGAGCCGTCGTATCGCTACGCGGCCTTGGCCGCACCCCGTAGGTGCGGTCTTCCCGTGGCGATACCCCATGCCAGCAGCGCTGGTCTCACCGGGGTTTCCAGCGGGCTTGTTTACCGTCCCGGCGCAACTCTCCGTGGACGCCGCCGTAGCGGACACTCGAAAGACCTCGACACGGCTTGGTTTTCGCCACCCCGAGCTCCTTCAATACGGAAAGTATCACACTATTCTACATACAGTTACACAGGGATGGGAACAGTCAACAACCCCCACGAGATCCCGCGAACCGCCTACGAGCGCCGAACATCCGGCAGGCGATCTTCCAACCACGGTGTCGGGCGGTTTCGGCAGCGCACATCCGGCAGCGCACGTGTCGAAACCGGTCGTTGGACCTCAGTTGCGCGAAGGCGCGGGGGTCTCGGAAGCCAGCAGCTGGTCGTAGACCACTTCGTTGACCCAGCGGGAAACGGCGGTCTGCTCCACGGGAGCGCTGTCCGCGAACGACCTGCCCTCCAGCTCCACGCGGATGCTGTTCTCGTCGGCGCTGAGCACCGCCACACCGAACTGCCTGGCTCTGATCAGGCAGGTCGAGACGAAACCGTCGCGGTCGCTGACGCTGCGCGGGACCACGATCGCCGCGCTGGTGAAGCGCGCGAAGGGCACCACGGCGGTCAGCGCGGTACGCCAGTGCCGCGCCGGGGCGAGCACCCCGGACAGCCGCGCGGCGGCGGGCGGCACCCGGTCGCTCATCTCCGGCCACACCCAGGTGGCGATCTCCGTGCGGTCCAGCACCGGTGCACTGCCGACGCAGACCCGTTCGGCGTGCGCGTCCGGAACCAGCTCGGCGACCGGGACGACACGCCGCCCCAGCAGCCGCACCGCGGGCAGCACGCTGCCCGTCCAATCGAGCGTTCCGACGGCGAGGTCGGCCAGCTCCTCCACGGAGCTCGGCAGATCACACGTGTCGGTGAGCCCGGTCGAACAGATTCGAATCCCGTTGTCACCGCGGTTGTCTCTCGCGGCGTATCCAGGTGTCGCGGTCAATTTTCCCGCCTCCAAGGGTGATTGCGCGAAACCAACGGCCGAAGCGGGCGGAACCGTCGGAACGGCTCCGGCGCCGCCTACTCGGCGCATCTGCACGTGCACCCGACTAGAACAGCCACGAGGGGGTTCTATGCGCTCACCTCGGGTTCGCTGCGACAGACGGCCAGCAGACGTCGGTGACCGGTAGCTGAATGGTTCGGGAGATTCGGTCCGGCTTGACCGCCATTCGGGTGAGTAAGCGGCGAACCGACACCCGACACCTCTCGCTGATTTTCACCATCCGAGTGAACGGCCGACATAATTCGGCCACAGCGGGGCGGATCCCCACAACCACCCCGCACATGCCGAATCATCGAGAGCCCCGACATCGTGCGGCACCTACCCGATGTCGGGCCTCCCGGAGCGAGAGCCGTCGGGAGGTTCCGCCGAGCGACCCGACAACCCGACCGAAAAACCTCGATCAGACGCCCTGCCCGGCACCGCGCAGCGGAACCGGCGACCACCAGGTCACGACCCGCCAGGCCCACTCGAACGGGCCGTAGCGGAACCGGCGCAGCCACCAGCGGCTCCAGAGAACCTGCACGCCGAGGATGCCCCCCGCGAGCGCGAACGCCGTGCCGAACCGCATCGAGTGCGGCAGCCCCAGCACGGGCGCCAGGGCCACGACCAGCAGGGTCGCCGTCAGGTAGTTGGTCAGCGCCATCCTGCCGAGCGGTTCGAGAACAGCGGACACCGCCGGCCCCACCCGAGTGCGCAGCAGCAGGAGCAGACCGGTGACGTAGGCCGAGGCGAGGAGGATCCCGGCCGCCGCCGCGCCGTGGGAGTAGCTGTTGCGCACGATGTCGCCGCTCTGCCAGTGGAGCAGCGGAGCGGCGGCGGCCAGCGACAGCGCGAACACCAGTGCCACGGCCGTGTTCGACCGGTCGAGCCGGTCGTGGACCCCGTACCGCGCGGTGGCCAGCCCCAGCAGGAACAGTCCGGGAATGAGCGCGGTACCGCCGTACAGCAACAGCACGGCCGCGGCGGTGCAGAGGACACCGGCGAGCAGCACCAGCCAACGGGGCAGCCAGCTGGCGGGCAGCAGCACGGCGATGCCGACGATCGCGTAGGGCAGCAACGCCTCACCCGGCTGCAGGAAGTGGTGCAGCGCCCCGACCACGCCGAGAGCGACCATCCTGCGCAGCAGCACCACTCGCGGCACGGAGGTGCGGCGGGCGGCACCGTCCAGGAAGATCGCGAAGCTCAACCCGAACAGGAACGAGAAGACCGGGAAGAACCGCTGGTGAACCAGCAGCTGCGACCAGTACTCGGCGGGCACGTACACCCCCGGTTCCGGGGCGCCGCGCATGCGGGTGATCTGCGGGATGTTGACCAGCAGGATCCCACAGATGGCCAGGCCGCGTACGGCGTCGAGCGCGCGGACGCGACCCCGGCGGGAAGGAACCTCCGAAGCGCGCGGTGCGGCGGAACCGGCCGGTTCGGCCGCGTCCGCCCGTTCGGTTGTTTTGTCCCTTGTGGACTCTTCGGGACGGCTGGAACTCACTGCTTCACCCGGCTGTCGCTGACGCGGAAAACTGACCGGCCGGGGAGAGCGAACCGGTGCGCGAACCGCGGCCTCTCCGGCCACGGCACAGTTTTCCGCGAGAGATCGCGAGGCGCATGCGGGTTCATCCCGAGAATGATCCGGAATCCTGCCCCGTTATCGAGGGGCGGAACTCAGGGTCATCCCCGACGGGAGCCTCGGGCGCGGGCCGCGCGGACAATCCTTCCGAGGGAATTTCGGCGGATCCGATTCCGGACGGGACGGCCCGGGCTTTCGGCGATGTGTCCGAATCGGACCGATTACGAGCGGCCGCGACCGGAAAACCTCAATCAGTCCACACCGGCCGTCGTCCGGTTCGCCTCGGCCAACCGCTCCCCGATCGACCCGGCGGCCCGGGAGAGCGGCCGGACCAGCTTGGCGACCTCGGCACGCGCGCTGTCGACCACCAGCCCGAGCGCGGCCACCACCTCGCCCTCGGAACGCACGGGCACGGCCACCGAGCAGGAACCCAGCGTCATCTCCTCGGTGGTCCAGGCGAAACCGCGCCGCTGGATCCCGCCGATCTCGCGCACCAACCTGCCCGGCTCGACGATCGTGTAGGGGGTGTGGCGGGAGAGGTGGTGGGCGCAGTACTCCTGCACCTCCTCCCGCGAGGCGTGCGCCAGCAGCACCTTGCCCACGCCGGTGGTGTGCAGCGGCAGCCTGCCACCGCTGCGGGAGATGATCGGGGTGGAGCGCCTGCCGGTGAGCTTCTCGACGTAGACGGCCTGCAGCCCGTCGCGCACCGCCAGCTGCACGTTGGCGCCGGTCTGCTCGTGCAGCTGCTGCATGTAGGGCATCGCCACCCCGCGCAGCCCGGTGTGCACCGGAGCGAGCAGCCCGAGCTCCCACAGCCGCAACCCGATCGCGTAGCGCCCGTCGGACTCGCGCTGCAACGCGCCCCAGTTCTCCAGTTCCCCCACCAGGCGGTGCGCGGTCGCCAGCGGGATCTCGGCACGGTGGGAGATCTCGGTCAACGACAACCTGTCGGCGTCCGGACCGAAGGCGGTGAGCACGCTCAGCGCACGCTCGGTGACCGAACGACCTGACTGCCTGCTGTTGCCCGCCATCGACCTCTCCCGATTCCTCGGCGTCGGGGACCCCGGTCGTGGGACGCGGTCGCCGCGTCGCGAACACCTGCCACGTACCGGCCCTCACCCGGAAAGATACTGGGAGGGTGAAACGGCGCACACAGCGGATTCGGTGATCAGCCCACCGAGCGCTCACCCGAACGGCGCACCGCCGATTCCGCACCGATGCGCAGTGGCCTACCCGCACCGAGCGCGGCCAGCGCGCCGAACAGACACACCGCCAGCAGCAGCCACATCGACAGCGTCCAACCACCGCTGATCTGGTGCAGCAGCCCGACGAACAGCGGTCCGGTAGCCGCGACCAGATAACCCACCGCCTGTGCCATCGCCGACAACCGGGACGCCACGGCAGCGTCCGCGGCACGCAGCCCGATCACGCTCAGCGCGAGGCCGAACAGCGCGCCCATCCCGAAGCCGAGCACCACGGCCGCCGCCCACATCCAGGAGAGCGGCGCCAGGAAGACCCCGAGCAGCCCCAACGCCGAGACCGCCAGCAGCGACACACCCAGCACCCGCTGGTCCGCACGTCTGCCCGCCAGCAGCGGCAGTGCCATCGCGCCGAGCGCCTGCACCAGCGTGGACACCGAGAGCACCAGTCCAGCGGCGGTGGCGGCCATCCCTCGGTCCTGGGCGATGGTGGGCAGCCAGCCGAACACCACGTAGGCCAGCAACGACTGCAGCCCCATGAACGCGGTCACCTGCCAGGCCAGCGGGCTGCGCAGCAGCTCCACGGCCGAAACGCCGGAATCGGGGGTGATCGCGCGACCACGCCGCAGGAACGGCAGCCACACGAGGCCGGCCAGCAGTGCGAGTCCGGCCAGCGCGATCAGCGGCACCCGCCAGGAGCCGCCGGCGGCACGCATCAGCGGCACGGCCAGCGCCGCGGCGAGGCTGCTGCCGAGCGTGAGGAACACGGTGTAGAGCGAGGTCACCAGCGTCACGCTGCCCGGGTACTCCCGCTTGATCAGCGCGGGGAGCGTGACGTTGGCGATTCCGACGGCCGCGCCGACCACGATCGTGCCGCCGAACAGCGTCACCGTTCCCGGCCCCGCGCGGAGCAGGCTGCCCAGCACCAGCAGCGGCAGGCAGACCGCGACCACGCCCTCGTCGCCCCACCGGTGGCGGATGGAGGTGGCCGCGAGCGCGAACACACCGAGGCAGACCACCGGCAGGGTCGGCAGCAGGCCCGCGATCCCGGTGGACATCCCCAGTCCGGCCGCGATGTCCGGCAGCAGCGCGCCCGCCGCCGTGAACGGCGGACGCAGGTTCAGCGCCAGCGCCGCGATCGCCACCAGCAGCCACACCGAACGCTTCCGCACCGTTCACCGCCCTCCCGTCCGGCGTGCTCCCGACAGCGGTCGCGAGCCTCGCGTCGGGCTCGTCGCACTCGACTCGGGAGCCGCGCGGGAGGACGGCACCCCACGTCGACGTACCGCAATGACGCGGAACGCTCCGGAACGGCCTCGCCAGACGGCACGGTCGGTTGCGGGGTCGACGGCACGGTCAGTTGGGCGGTCGGCTGCGGAATCGGCGGCGATCGTCGCCGCTTCGCGGCGAACAGGTGTAGAAACTGCCACTCCCACACGAAATCACGAACCCGGCTCCGGGGGAGAGCCTTCCGGATCGTGATACGGGGCACCGGGCCGTTCGCCGGGGGACGGTAGGGCGGCGTCGCGCCGCACGAGCGCGTTTGCGCGGGAGCATCCGTCGCCCGAAACCGTCACGGGTTCAGCGCGGTGTCACGAGCACGGCGGTCCGAACATGGTGTGGTCGACGAAGGGGCCCGACGGAACTCCGCCGCGAGGAATCCGAAGAATCCGAGGAATCGGAAACCGTCCGGAAGCCCTCGCGGAGAAATTCTTCCGCCGCTCTCGACGCGAGAACAACCCGCGGGGATGCTCACAGTCCCCCCACGAGAGTCACCGCGCCGAGCGCGCCGAGCGCTGTCCCGGCCCCGGCGTCGACGGCGGTGCGGACGGACCCGCGTGCGAGCGTGGTGTGGATCGAACCGAGCGCGGTGACGTACAGGGTCCACCAGATCGCGGCGCAGCCGACCACCAGCATCCCCATGAACAGGGTCTGCACGAACACGGGCGGCCCCGACGCGAGCAGGAACTGCGGCATGAAGGTGAGGTAGAACAGCAGTGCCTTCGGGTTGAGCACGTTGTTGAGAAATCCCTGCAGGAACGGCGAGTTCGCCCGTCGCGGCGGCGGTGGGGTCGTAGCGGGAGGACGCTGCCGCCGACGCAACAGCGACAGCAGGACGAAGCCGCCGAGCGCCAGGAGGTAGACACCTCCGGCCATGCGCAGGATCGTCAGCATGGTGGTGCTGGCCGCTATCACCGCTGCCAGCCCACTGGCAGTGATCATGGTCAGCAACGCCAGTCCCGCGCAGATGCCCACCATCGTCCGGTATCCCCGAGTTCGGTCACCGGCCACGGCATTCCTGGTCACCAGTACGAAATCCGGTCCGGGGACGACCAGCATCAGCACGGTCGTGCCGATGAAGACGAAAACATGCTCGATCATAATGGTCCAATTGAGTGAGACCGGTTCAACATTCTCGGCGCGACTGGACCAAAGTCTCCGCTGACAACACGGGAAAGGACAACACATCCGTGTAGAATTCGACCAATGTCCCGATCTGTCCCATTGGATTCGGTGGATCTCAAAATTCTGGCGGCACTGCAGAACAATGCCCGGCTCCCCAACAAAGAACTGGCCGCGACGGTCGGGATCGCACCGTCCACTTGTCTGGACCGGGTGAACAGACTCCGCGAAACCGGAGTCATCGTTGGGTATCAGCTACGAGTCGATCCGGCCAAGCTCGATCGACCGCTGGAAGCACTGCTCTACGTCCGGATGCAGCCGCATCGTCGTCCGCTGGTGGACCCCTTCGTCGAACACGTCCTCAACCAGCCCGAGACCCGCGAGCTCTACCACCTGACGGGCCCCGACGACTTCCTCATTCACGTGGCGGCGGAGAACGCGAATGCCCTGCAACGACTGGTGCTCGACGAACTCACCGCACGTGACGAGATAGCCCTGGTGCACACGAACCTCGTGTTCCAGAGATGGCTCGGAGGTCCGCTCCTTCCGCCGGACGAGTGAGCGTCGTCAGTCGACCCGATCCTCGGACGGGTCAGTGGCGGGCCGCTCCTCCTTCCGCTCGGTCGGGGCCCGGCCCGGAGGGGCCGGTGGCGGGTGCCGGACCAGCGCTGCGGCCACCACGACCGTGACGGGCAGCAGGCAGAGCACGAGAAGCACGGGCCGGTAGGACACGGTCATCGAACGCCCGATCGCCAGCAGCGGCGGCCCGAAGGCGGAGGCTCCGACGGTGACGGAGTGGACGACCCCTCGGATGGCGCCGATGTGGCGCAGCCCGAAGCAACGGGGAAAGGCCACGGCTTCCAGGGTGCGGATGCCGTTGGTGCACACGCCGAGCGCGAGTCCGTAGGCGAAGGCGGTCCAACCGGGGTGGACCCATCCGGCGCCGAGCGTGGCCACGGCGAGGACGGTCATGGTGGCGACGATGAGCACGCGGTCGGCCACGTGGTCCGCGAGCCAGCCGAGTAGGAAGCTGGCGGCGAGTCCGGCCAGCGTCTGGGGAATGAACACGGCCGCGGCCTGCGCGGCGCTCAGCCCCCGCTCGCCGAGCAACGAGACCTGGTGGAAGGTCAGCGCGGTGGCCACGAGGCTGCACACCCCGACACCGCTCGCGACGACCCAGAACATGCCGGTGCGCATCGCCTCGGGCAGCGTCCAGTCCACGGCAGGGCCGTTCCGGCGGCCGGTTCCGCCGTCGCCGGAAGTGGATTCCCGCCGGTGTTCTTCGGATCGCGGTGGGTTGCGCGGTAGGACGAGCAGCGCGGCGGGGACGACGAGCGCGAGGACGACCGCCCCTTCCAGGGCCCAGACCTCGCGCCAGCCCAGCTGGGAGACGAGCCGTTCGAGCAGCACCGGTACCAGGGAGATGCCCGCCGTGCCAATGGCCGAGGTGAGGCCCATCGCGAAGCCGCGGCGGCGGTGGACGTAGACGGCCACGGTGGTGGTGGCCACCAGGTTGAGCGCTCCCTGCCCACCGACCCGGATTCCGATGAAGGCCGCGGTCAGGCCGATGATGCCGGACACGGTGGACGCGGCGAGCAGGATTATCCCGAAGCAGGCACCGATGGCGGCCATGATCGTGCGAGGGCCGAAGCGGTCGATGACGCGTCCCAGCAGCGGCATGACGAGCGCGCCGGAGATCGAACCCGCCATGTAGGCGGTCGAGACCACGGTGCGGGAGATTCCCAACGACTCGATGATCGGATCGACGAAGACCGACACGGCCGGGGTCTGTCCCGGGGCGGTCAGCGCCAGTGCCGTCGCGGTGGGAACGACCACGCGAGAGAGGCGAGGCTCGGCCGCTGTCGTGGTGTTCGTCGCTGTAGTGCTGTTACCGGAGCCGTCGGAAGTGGTGGGCACTGGGCGGGGTCCTCGGTCGACTCGTGGTGGCCGGTCGGAAGCGACGGGATCGGTCTGGAAGCGACGGTATCGGACGGAATCCGGGAACCCGTCGAAAGACGGGGATCACTCCGCGTCGGCGACCAGGTGGCGCAGGTCCAGATCCGGGTTCAGCCGCACGAGCGAGCGCAGCGCGATGTTGTCGGTGAACACGGCCAGGGTGACGCCGTCGCGGCGTTCCAGGACCTCGCTGTTGTGGGTCCGCAGTGCGGTGCTCTGGTTCCGGTCGCCGACCAGGCGCACCACCTGGTAGGGCAGCCGTTCCAGCTTGATCGGCGCGCGGAACTCCGACTCCATCCGTTGTGTGACGACGTCGAACTGCATCGGCCCGACCGCCGCGAGCACCGGAGCTCCCTCACCACGAACCTCGGAGTGCAGCACCTGGATGACGCCCTCCTGGGCCAGCTGTTCGACACCGCGCCGGAACTGCTTCGCCCGGCCGGGATCGCTCGTGCGGGCCACCGCGAAGTGCTCCGGGGCGAAACTGGGGATGCCTGGGAACTCGACGGCGGGCTTGCCCCCGTACAACGTGTCCCCCACGCCGAGCGCGGAGGCGTTGACCAGGCCGACCACGTCGCCGGGGTAGGCGGTCTCGACGGTGTCGCGCTGTTGGCCGAACATGTGCTGGGCGTACTTGGTGGCGAAGGGCTTGCCGGTGGCGGCGTGGGTGGCGACCATGCCGCGCTCGAACTCGCCGGAGCACACCCGGGCGAACGCCACCCGGTCCCGGTGGGCGGGGTCCATACCGGTCTGCACCTTGAAGACGAACGCCGAGAACGGCGCGTCGAGCGCTCGGGGGTTCCCCCGCGTGTCCGGCCGGGCGGTGGGTTGGGGCGCCAACCGCACCAGCAGGTCGAGCAGCTGCCCGACACCGAAGTTGCGCACCGCCGAACCGAACAGCACCGGGGTGGCCACTGCCGCGTGGAACGCCTCGGTGTCGAGGTCACCACCGGATTCCGTCAGCAGCTCGGACTCCTCGACGGCCCGGTCCCACTCCTCGCCGACCTCCGACGCGGCTTCCGCCGCGGTCAGGCGGTTCTCCCGCGCGAGGTGGGCGCCGCCGTCGGCGCGCTCGTAGCCGACGAACTCCCCGGACTCACGGTCGAGCACGCCCTCGAAGTGCCCGGCCTCGCCGACCGGCCAGGTCAGCGGCATCGGCCGCAGCCCGATCCGCTCGCTGATCTCGTCGCACAACTGCAGCGCCTCGCGCCCGGGACGGTCCCACTTGTTGATGAAGGTGATCACCGGGATGTCGCGGTGGCGGCAGACGTCGAACAGTTTCAGCGTCTGCGGTTCCAGGCCCTTCGCGGCGTCCAGCAGCATCACCGCCGAGTCCACCGCCGCCAGCACCCGGTAGGTGTCCTCGGAGAAGTCGGCGTGGCCCGGCGTGTCCAGCAGGTTGATGACGCAGTCGTCGTACTCGAACTGCAGCGCCGCCGAGGTGATCGAGATACCTCGTGCCTGTTCCATGTCCAGCCAGTCCGAGACGACCCCGCGACGACCGGCCTTGCCGTGTACCGCACCGGCCTCCGAAATCACCTTCGCGTGCAGCGCCAACGCCTCGGTCAGGGTCGACTTGCCCGCGTCCGGGTGACTGATCACCGCGAAGGTGCGGCGCCGCGCCGCCTCCCCCGCCGGATCCGCGTGCTGGGTCTGAGGGGCCGTGCTCAATCTGTCTCCCGCTGTAGCCGGATCACCGAGGTTCGTCGAAACACCACGCGGCCGGACCGCCACGTCGATCCGCGCCGTCCCGATACGAAAACGCTGCCGTGCCGGGGTACCGCCGGTCGAGACCCCCGTACACAACACTTACGTCAGTGTAGGTTTCCGTGCGCGGAGCTACCCGCACCCCCGGCCGGGCCGAGTGCGCGAGAACCGGCGTCCGGCGGGAACAACGTCGAGCGGGGGCTGCCTCGCACGGGAAACAGCGCGGTAAGTCGAGTCACACTTCGAGCCGCGTCACATTTTTCCCAAACCTTCCCTGACGTAAGGGTAGTGTTGGACTCGATCGCGGGGCCCCATCGGCGTGGCCCCCCACTGGGGTCGACTTTTCCGTTTCCGTCGTTGTCGAAAGAAGATGATGTCGCTTCCTGCTGTCCTGCGAACACGTCCGTCCTGGCTGCCCCCGCGTGTGTTGCGCACCGAGGCGCTGGCCGGACTCGTCGTCGCGCTCGCGCTCATTCCCGAGGCGATCTCGTTCTCCATCATCGCCGGGGTGGACCCGCGCGTAGGGCTGTTCGCCTCGTTCACCATGGCCGTCACGCTCGCGTTCGCCGGTGGGCGCCCCGCGATGATCTCCGGTGCCACCGGGGCGATCGCGCTGGTCGTCGCTCCCGTCGCCCAGCAGCACGGCGTTGAGTACCTGGTGGCCACCGTCGTCCTGGGCGGGGTGATGCAGGCCCTGCTCGGCGCGCTCGGCGTCGCCCGGCTGATGCGCTTCCTGCCGCGCAGCGTGATGGTCGGCTTCGTCAACGCGCTGGCCATTCTCATCTTCACCGCCCAGCTGCCCTACCTGACCGACGTCTCCTGGAAGGTATACGCACTGGCAGCGGTCGGACTGGGCATCATGGTCGGCCTGCCCCGGCTGACCAAGGCGATCCCGGCCCCGCTGGTGGCTATCGTGGTGGTCACCGGCATCGCCGTGACGGCGGGAATCCCCGTTCCCACGGTCGGTGACCAGGGGCAGCTGCCCGACAGCCTGCCGGTGCTCGGCATCCCCGCCGTACCGATGACCTTCGAGACCCTGCGGATCATCGCCCCCTTCGCGCTGGCGTTGGCCCTGGTGGGCCTCATGGAGTCGTTGATGACGGCCAAGCTCGTCGACGGCCTCACCGACACCCACTCCAACAAGACCCGCGTCTCGTGGGGACAGGGTGTGGCCAACATCGTCACCGGCTTCTTCGGCGGCATGGGTGGCTGCGCGATGATCGGCCAAACCATGATCAACGTGAAGTCCGGCGCCCGGACCAGGCTGTCGACCTTCCTCGCCGGGGCACTGCTGCTCGTGCTCGTGCTCGCACTGGGCGACGTCGTCGCGCTGATTCCGATGGCCGCCCTGGTCGCGGTCATGGTCATGGTCGCGGTGGGCACCTTCGACTGGCACAGCATCCACCCGAAGACGCTGCGCAGGATGCCCAAGAGCGAGACCACCGTCATGCTCGCCACCGTCGCGGTCACCGTGTTCACCCACAACCTCGCCATCGGGGTCGTGGTCGGCGTGGTGGTGGCGCTGGTGCTCTTCGCGCACCGAGTGGCGCACCTGGTCAGCGTGGACAGCGTCCTCGATCCGGACGGCAGCACGAAGATCTACCGCGTGACCGGCCAGCTCTTCTTCGCCTCCAGCAACGACCTGGTGTTCCAGTTCGACTACGCCAACGACCCCGCCAACGTGGTCATCGACCTGTCCGAGGCCCACGTCTGGGACGCCTCCACCGTGGCCTCGCTCGACGCGATCACCACCAAATACCGGGAACGTGGCACCGAGGTGAGCATCTCGGGGATGAACGAACCCAGCGAGCAGCGGCACGCCGCCCTCGCGGGCAATCTCGGCGGGCACCACTGATCGGACTGATCGGGCACCACTGATCGAGCACCGCACGGGCGGTACCGCTGCCGCGCTGCCGCCCGTGCGGACCCAGCCACCCGACATCGGTCCTCACCACGGCGAGAGCCGGTCGGGAATCCCACCGACTCCCCCGGCTAGGCTCAGTCGGTCAGACGTTTGTGCAGCGTCTCGGCGAACTCCTCGGCGGTCCGCAGCCGGGTCCGCAGCCGGTCGCACTGCTCATCGGCCTTGTGCCGGAAATCCCGCAGCCGCTCCTGCTCGTGGTCCGTCAGCTCGGTGGTGTCCCGGGAGAGCAGCTCCAGCAGCTCACGCATCTCCTCGAGCTGGAACCCCAGTGGCTTCATCCGTTTGATCACGGCCAAGCGCCGCAGATCGGCCTCGGTGTACAGCCGGAACCCACCCTGACTGCGCGCGCTCGGCACGACCAGACCGACTTCCTCGTAGTAGCGGATCGTGCGCAACGACAGGTCGGTGCGCTCGGCGACCTCACCGATCTGCATATGCCCGTCCACCATGCCGTCCTTTCCTCGCCACCCGGAACGCCCGCTGTTCGCAACGACGGTGACCAACGATTCTCGCGCACCTACGAAGCCGACCGGGCACGGACCACGCGCACGGCTCCGTCGTGCTCCCGTGAACCCCACCCAAACCCTACAGTCACGTAAGGGTAATTTTGCTCGACGTGGTGGACGAACAGACGAATCATCCGGTGACACGACTCGAAATACTCGACGCCGTCGACAAGGCATTCGAGGCACCGCCGACGGCCACCTCCGACATCCTCGTTACCGCCGAGGACAGCGGCGCACGCACCGCGCTCCTCGAAGTTCTCCACCGGCTTCCCGAGAAACGCTTCGGCAGCGTGCGCGAGCTGTGGGAACACCTCCCGGACGTGCCCGTCGAGGCGTGACCGCGAAAGCCGCCCCCGCTGGGATCAGTCACCCCACCGGTGTCTTCGTGGCTTGGTCATGGATCCCCGCCGTCTCATCGTCGACGTCGCCGGAACGTTCCGCTGACTCCGCGGCGAACTTCAGGAAACGCGACAGCCGCCCGTCGTGGGTCAGGTGGAGTTCGTGCATGGCCCTGGTGCAGGCGATGTAGAGCATGCACCTGTCCATCTCGTCGGCGTAGTTCGCGTCGTCCACGGCGGGGACGATCACGGCGTCGAACTCCAGCCCCTTGGAGACGTGTGCCGAGGTGACGACGACGCCACCGGTGAACTCCGTGCTCTCGTAGTCGAGCAGGGTCAGGTCGACACCGGCCTCGGACAGGAAGCCGTGGAGTGCCTCCGCCTGGGTGACGGTCTTGCAGATGATGCCGAGGGAACGGTGCTCGCTCTCGCCGTGCCGCTCGACGACGCCCAGGATCTCTTCCCGCTGCGCCCGCTCGTCGGAACAGGCGACGATCCGGGGTCGGGGCCCGTGCCGCTCGATCGGAACGAGCTTGTCGTTCCTGGAGACGCGCTGGGCGAACTCGGTGATCTCGATCGTGGAGCGGTAGCTCTTGCACAGCTCCAGGCAGTCGGCCTCCGGGAAAACACTGTGGATCGTGGCCAGTGACGAGGAGCTGAACGGGTTCACCGACTGGTTGGAGTCGCCCAGGATCGTCATGTCGCAGGAGAAGAGCTCGCGCAGCACGGCGTACTGCACCGGCGTGTAGTCCTGCATCTCGTCGACCACGAGGTGACGGATGTGGCCGTAGCCCTCCTGCCTGGCCGTCCTGATCATGGTGTAGATCAGCGGGAACACGTCGGCGTACTCGATCCGCTTCCGGGCGAGCGGCTGGAACATGCCGCGACGGGCCGGATCGTCGTAGAACGCCTTGTACAGGGCCAGCGCGTCCTTGTAGGGGAACATCGCGTGGACCTGCCTGCGGACGCTGGAAGCGTCCGAGGAGGACCACTTGCCGCCGCCCCTGTCCAGCACCTGCCGCTTGAGCTGGTTCACGGCCCTGCTCGCCACACGGTCGAGCCTGGTGAAGATCGGAAGCCCCCGGGCCTCCTCGAAGGCGTCGGCGACCCAGTCGGACGAGAGGCGTCTGCTCTTACGCTCGACCTCGGCGGGCACGAAGTCCTCGTCCGCGCGCGCGGCGATCCACTCGTCGAACTCGGCGACGAACTCGGGGGTCGCCTTGTAGCGCATCCGCTCGGCCGCCGCCTCGTCACCGTTCTCCAGCAGCTTGATCACCTGCTCGCTGAACGTCTCGTAGCCGGTGACCTTGGCCAGGAACTTGCCCGCGATCCGGTCGAAGTCGATCTCGGAGACCTGCTCCTCGCCCAGTTCGGGAAGCACATCGGCGATGTAGTCACCGAAGACCCTGTTGGGCGAGAGGATCATGATGTTGTCGGACGAGAGGGTGTCCTTGAAGCGGTAGAGCAGGAACGCCACACGGTGCAGCGCGATCGACGTCTTCCCGGAACCCGCCACACCCTGCAGGATCAGCACCCGCGCCGTCTCGTTGCGGATCACGGCGTTCTGCTCCCGCTGGATGGTCGCCACGATGTTCTTCATCCGGTCGTCGGCGGACTCGCCCAGCTCCCGCTGCAGCACGTCGTCACCGATGTTCAGCGAGCTCTCGAACATGTACTCCAGCTGCCCGCCCCGGATCTTGTACTGGCGCTTGCTCGTGATCTCGCCCTGGATGGTGCCCACCGGCGCCTCGAAGTGCGCCCGCCCCGACTCGAAGTCGTAGAACAGCGTGGACACCGGCGCGCGCCAGTCGTGGATCAGGATCTCCTGGGTCTCGGGGTCCGAGAAGTTGTGCACCCCGATGTAGTGGGCCTCGGCCGCGGTGTCGGTGTCCGGGTGGAAGTCCACGCGCCCGAAGTAGGGGGACTCCAGCAGTCGTTCGACGCGTTCCCGCCGCTTCACCGAGTGCTCACCCTGGGCGACCGACAGGTCCACGTCGACGCGGAACCTGGCCTTCTCGGAGCTGTCCATGTCGCGCCAGTGCTCCCACAGGTGCTCCTTCTGCGCCTGGATGAACTCGGCGGACCTGTCGATGGAATCGACCAGCCGCTCCAGCTCCGCGTTCAGCAGCCGCATCGTCTCGGCCAGATGCCGACGCTCCCGCTCTTCCTCTCGCGTCCCCGCGTCCGTCAAGGCCACCTCCGGGTCGGGTCTCCGGACAGAATCTACCCTTACGTCAGGGTAGAGTAGTGGCTCGATCACGATCCTCGCCGGTACGCGGACAGCCCGCCGGCGGGTGAGGGAGCACGCCCGGTAACCGCCCGCGCTCGTGCCGCGCGGGCCACCAACCGCCGGTCCGGACAGCTGCGGATCATCGTGGGGAACCGGGATCAACCTCAGGGGCTGGTGCATATCCGCGACACCCTCACCGCCGCCCCGGCCCCGGTCAACCCCTCGACAGGTCCGTCCACAGTGGAGTCGACAGGGGGTTCCACCGACCGAGTCACGCCGGGAAGCGGGACGAAGAACTCCTATCGGTCGGCTTCGAGCCGCCTGTCCGAGGCTCCCAGCCACAGTAGGGTAATCCCCACGCCCAGCGCCCACACCGTTGCCAGACCCGTGAACGGCAGGAGCAGCTCGAAGGAAACCCAGGGAAGTCGCAGGAAAAGCGCCGAACCGAGCAGGAACCACCCCGCGGCGGCCACGACGCCCAACCACGACAGCGGGCGCGGGTACTGGCGGCTCCGCAGCATCGCCAGGGCGTATCCGCCCAGCGCCAGTCCCAGGAGGGCCTGGGAAAGGACGGAGATTCCACCGACGAGGACCTCCACGACGCGGAAGTCACCCGCCGCCGCACCGGCTTCGAGTTCACCGGAGACCCACCGGCGTGCGAGCATTCCACCGCTGAAACCGTCGTGCGCGTAGTTGACCGCGAACAGGGCCACCGCGACCACCATCACGGGGTCCGTCATCCGCGCGACAGCCCTGCCCACCGGTTCCCGCAGAGTACGCCCGGCAGTTGTGAAGGCCACGCCCCAGCAGAGCACCCCGAGGACACCGAGCAGCGCGGCTACGAGCCACGGTGTCCCCAGGACGTGCTCGAAAACCCCGACCGGATCACCACGCGGGATGTCCCCCCGCCGCTGCAGGAACTGACTGACGAACGTCAGAGCGGTCCCCAGCAGAACGATGACCCCGGCCGATCTCGTCCGGAACCGACGTACCCGGACTTCCGATTCCACCGACTCCGGCATCGATCTCCCCTCTCCTCTCGCGGCTCTCACGTGGGGGTACGCACCGGTGAGGGTCCCCGCCCTCCCACACCGGAGCCGATCCGGGAGTTCCCCCGTTCTCCCCGGAGAACTCGGAGACGGGGGTCCGGGCACGGGAGCTCGCGGCGTCGTGGCCCCTGACAGGACGTTGTCGACCTCGCCGCCGCGTCGTCCCGTGGTGGAACATCGCGTTCCTCCCCGCGATCCCCGCAGAGCGAGGCGAACGGACGGCAGGAGTCACCACCGCGGTTCAGCGGTTCAGGGGTTCAGGATTTCGTGGCGGTCAGCAGGGCGTAGCCGAGGACGCCGTCCGCGACGGCCTCGGTGACCTCGCGGGTGCGCGCGAGCACGGCGTCCACATCGACCCCCGAGTTCGCCAGGCGTTCGGGGGCGGTCATGCGCAGCAGCTTCAGGCGTGCCTCGATCCGGTCGATCATGTCGGTGAGTGCTTGGTCGTGCCGTTCGGCGCGGGTGACGCGCAACCCCGCCTCGGCCAGCGTGGCGGTGTAGTCGTCGAGCGGGCGGGCGTCGGCCAGGCAGGCAATCCAGCCGGTCAGCCTCGCCAGCTCGTCGGGAAGCCCGTGGGGCGAGACGGTGATGTCGGTGATGCCCACCCGACCACCGGGGCGCAGCAGTCGGGCGAACTCGGCCGCGGCGGCGGGCTTGTCGGGGAAGGTGCACAGGGCGCACTCGCACACCAGCGCGTCGAAGGACTCCCCGGGCAGCGGCATCCGTTCGGCGTCGCCGGTGTGGAACCGCACCCGCCCGGTGAGCCCGACCCGCTCGGTCGTCTCGCGTGCCCGCCGCACGGTCTCCGTTCCGAGGTCGACGCCGTCGACGACGGCACCGTACTCGGCGGCCAGCAGCCGGGCGGTGTCGCCGGGACCGGTGGCGACGTCGGCGACCCGCGCCCCCGGCCGCAGCCCGACCGCCCCGGCCAACCTCCGAGTCAGCGCGCGCCCGCCCGGGTGGTAGGACTCGCCGAGCACGAGCGCCACCGCGTCGCGGCCGTAGGCCGCCGCGCAGCAGTGCTTGATCGTGTCGGGATCGGTGGGAGCACCTTCACTCGTCATGACCGCTTCCCCTCACCCCGGTGCCGGTCGAGTCGGTTCCCGAACGAGCACGACGCCGCTCGGCGGTGGTGGCGTCGGTATCGCGGGGGACGATCCTCGATCCGTAGGGCGAGTCGGTGGTGATCCCGCGCAGCTCGGTCGAGTTGGGCACCACGCCGTCCACTTCCACCCCGGACTGCTCGGCGCGGACCCGCTCGCGGTAGCCGACGGAGTTGTAGGCGCAGAACGGGATCATCCGCCCGTCGGGGGTGATCTCCTCGACGCAGCACTTCATGAGCTGTTTGACGTTGAGGGTGTAGGGGTCCTGGAAGTCCTGCACCACGATCATGAAGGCCTTGTCGCCGAGCCCTCGGGCGGCCTCGGGCAGGTCGATGCCGCACGCCTCGCACTCCAGCTCGGCGGCAGTGGTGTCCAAATTGGTCTCGGTGGTCTCGGTTCCCGGAAACGCCGAGGCGCTCCACAGCTTCTCCAGCGCCTCGCGCACGGCGTGGTCGGGCACCGCCCGGTTGCTGACGTAGTCCAGGTATTCGTCCACATCGATCAGTCGGGGGATCGGCACGACGTCGGTGCGGTCATCCTTGTGGTCGACCAGCAGGTAGGTGATCGAGCGGCAGGTGGGAAAGCAACACGGCACGGGAACGAAGTCGTCCCCGCGCAGCCAGTCGGGGCACTGCTCGGCGACGTGCCCGATCACCTCGGGGTTGGTCAACCGGTTGAGCGGGTCGAACTCGGCGTGCCTGCCCGAGTGCGTCACCGGTTGCAACGCGACCGAGCGCACCGCCGGGTGCTCGACGCCGAACCGGATGATGTCGCCGATCTCGTGTTCGTTGAGCCCGCGTTCCACGGCGGCGACCAGAGTGACGGTCAGCCCGGCCTCGGCGCAGTTGTCCAGGGCACGTCGTTTGCGCTCGCGGAGGTCCTTGCCGCGGATCGCCAGATGGGTGTCCCGATCGAACCCGTCGAACTGCAGATAGATGTTGATCCGCCTGCCGGGGCGGTTGCGCTCCCCCAGCGCGTGCACGAACCGCTCGTCGGTGGCCAGCCGGATGCCGTTGGTGTTGAGGTTGACCGCCTTGATCGGTCGTCGCTGGGCCTGATCGACGAAGTCGAGGATGTGCTTGTGGATGGTGGGCTCCCCGCCGGAGAACATCACCACCTCCGGCTCGCCCTCGGCCTCGACGAAGGTGTCGAGCATGTGCGCGCACTGCTCTGGGGTGATCGAGTAGCCGTCCGGCTGGTGCCCGGAGTCGGCGAAGCAGATCGGGCAGTCCATGTTGCAGTCGGTGTTGACCTCGATGATGCCCAGGCAGGCGTGCTGCTTGTGCTCGGGACACAGCCCGCAGTCCGAGGGACACCCCTCGGCCACCTCGGTCTGGAAGCTCAGCGGAATCGTGCCGGGTTTGTTGAACCGGGCGGAGTTCATGTAGGCCCGCGCGTCGCCGTAGACCAGGGCTTCGAACTCGCCGTGCTCGCGGCAGCGCTTGCGCAGGTAGACCTTGTCGTCGCGGAGGTTGACCTGCGCGTCGATCACCGTCTTGCACACGGGGCAGACGCTCCTGGTGAACTCCACGAACACCTCGTCGCGGTCCCGCTTGCGCCGAGCACGATCGCTCGGTCGCTCACTCTCGGAGAGTTCGGTCATGGGGGAAGCACAGCAGTCCCCGGCCCGGTTCGCAGTGGAACTGTCGGCGAGCGGACACTGTCCACGATCACGTTCACCGGTTCAGCCCACCGCGACCGGACGGGCGGTTCGTCCGCCGTGGGTGCCGACGAACTGCGCGGCGGTCCGCTGGACCGCCATCGACCAGCTGGGGTAGGCGTGCACGGTCTGGGCCAGCCGCCCGGCGAACATGCCGGTACGCATCGCCAGCGCCGGTTCGTGGATCATCTCCCCGGCCCGTGGGGCCACGATGCTCGCCCCGAGCACACGTCCTCCCCCCAGATGGCCGAGCGGCCCGCGCGGCCCGGCGAACAGCTTGACGAACCCGGCCTCCGCGTCGGCGGTCACCGCCCGGTCCACCTCGCTCATCGGCAGGTACGCCGCCCTGGCGGCGGTGTCGGCGAGTTCGTGCTCGACGCGGCCGACGGTGGCGACCTCCGGATTCGTGAACACCACGCGGGGAACCGAGTCGGGCTCGAAGGCGGGGCGTCGGGTGCGTCGGGTGCCGGCCAGCACCGCCACGCGTCCCATCGCGTAAGCCGCGTGGGTGTGACCGAACACCCCCGTCACGTCACCGGCGGCGGAAACTCCCCGCGCCGTGGTGGCCATGTGCCGGTCGACGAGCACATGGCCACGCCGGTCGGTACGCACCCCCACCGCGTCCAACCCGAGCCCCTCGGTGTTCGGTCGACGTCCGGTGGCCACCAGCAACCGCTCGGCCCGCACCACCTCACCGTCGGCGAGTTCCACCAGGGCCTTCCCGTCCGAGGAGCGCACCTCACGGACCGGTGCGCCGGTGCGCAACCGCACGCCGTCGCTGCGCAGCACCCGGGCGAGCACGTCGGAGGCGTCGGGATCCATGCCGGGCAGCAGCCGTGGCGCCTGTTCGACCAGGGTCACGCCCACCCCCAGCCGGGCCAGCGCCTGGGCGAGCTCGCACCCGACCGGTCCCCCGCCGAGCACGACCAGCGAGGTGGGTGGATCCATCAGGTCGAACACGGTGTCGGTGGTCAGGTACGCGAGCTCACCCAACCCCGGCACCGGGGGAACGGCGGGACGACCCCCCGTGGCGAGCACCACCCGCCGGGCACTCCTGCGGTGGCCGTCGACCTCCACCGTGCGTTCGGCCACGAAGCGCGCCCGCCCCCGCACGACGTCGATGCCGTCCGACCGCAGCACGTCTTCGTCCTCGGTGGCGGCCACCCGCGAGACCGTCCGCCGCACCCGGGTCATGGCCCCGGAGAACGACAGCCCCGCCTCGGCGGCCTCGATCAGCGTCTTCGACGGAACGCAACCGGTGAACGTGCAGTCCCCACCCGGTGCTCCCTCGGAAACCAGCGTCACCCGCATCCCCGCTCGGCGCGCGGTGTTCGCGGCGGCCAGCCCGGCCGCCCCACCACCGAGCACCAGCACCTCGCCGTCGGTCATGGCCCCGAGCGCACCACACCGCCGCGTACGCCGACACGCGAAGTGTCCGCCCGCTGACACCGATCAGGACGAGTTCCGCGGTGCTCCCGGCAGCCCGGCACGGACACGGCCGCGCCGTCCGAAGTTGTCATCGCGCCGACACTCCGCTGGCTTCCTAGGGGTGCGACCCGTTGACTGGGCAGGCGACGAAGGAGGAACGAGCCATGTTGCGCGCGATCCACCACGGCCGGGTAATGGCCGAAGGCACGCACACCGCGCGGGCGGAGGGCAGTCCGGAAGGCCCCCGGAACGGACTGATCAGCACCCTGCGGTCCAGGCTGGCGGGGCGAAGGTGACCCGGCCGACCCGGCCTCGGAGCCCGGCACACCGCTCCACCCGCCTGCCCGTGTGGCACATCGGCATCACCGGCGGGATCGTCGGGCTGCTGTGCTGTGTGGGCCCCACGGTGCTCGCGCTGCTGGGCGTGGTGACGGCGGCGACGGCCTTCAGCTGGGCCACCGAGCTCTACGCCGGATACGCGTGGTGGTTCCGGCTGGCGGGGCTGGCCGTCATGGCGCTGCTGGTGTGGTTCGCGCTGCGGCGACGCGACCAGTGCGGCCTCGCCGGGGTGCGCCGGTGGAAGGGCAGGCTGGCCGGGGTCCTGCTCATCGGAGTCGCCACTTACGCGGCCCTCTACGGACTGACCACGTGGCTGGGCACCCTGGCCTGAGGCCGAGCCACGACCCGGCGCAGCGGCATCGGCAGCGCGCGGACCGACTCCGCCACTGTCGCCGCCACGTGCGGATCCGTGGGGCGGGACGGAGGACGGGCGGGGTCGTAGAGGCTCTGCAGCAGCAGCGCGGCGTCCTCCGGGGACTCCAGCGGGAACGAGAACACGCGGCGCTCGGAGTCGAGCACCTCGAAACCGGCACGGCCGAGCACCCCGCCGAGGTGTTCGCGGGCACGGGGGTTCGGCCAGCGCGGTGCCGCGACCCCCGCGGCACGCAGCGCCCGCAGCCACGCGAACAACCCCCTCGGGTCGAGGCCGAGCCGGGCGGGTACCAGCGCCACCAGCGGACCGCCGGGCCGCAGCACCCGGCGGATCTCGTCGAGCACGACCGGCAGCGGGGTCAGCAGCGGCAGTGCCATCACCGCGCACACCGCCCCGACCGCCCCGGTGGTCACCGGCAACGCGTCGGCGCGTGCCCGCACCAGCGGTCCACGCCCCGCGACGGCGGCAGCGGCCAGCTCCTCGGCGCTGCCGTCCACCCCGACCCAACGGCACTCACGCAGCCACGGCCGGGTCGGTGCCGAGCCACAGGCCAGATCCACGACCAACCCGCTTCCGAGTTCGCGGAGCGGGGCCGTCACCCACTCATAAGGATCGGATTCCAGCCGCGCGAACACCCGCTCGGTCACACCGGGTCGGTGCGCGTGGAACGCGGTGAGATAGCCCCGCCAGTCCTCGCGTTCACCCACGCTCACGACATGCCCCGGAGCGGCCGACGGAAAAACCCGGCCGAAGGTGTCATCAGGCTGACACTCCCCACCCCGACCGAGGACACATGCGCTGTACTGGACGGTGTGACCGGCGGCACGAACCAACATCTGCCAGACCGGTTCACACGGGACGAACATCCGTGCGGAAGGAACTTCCGCCAACGGTTCCGCTCCCCTCCTCCGGGAGCGGAGTCGTGGCTACTCAGCGACGACGAAGGAGGGAGCGACCATGTCCACCACCACACCCGTGCCGACCAGGCTGGTGACCGGTGCGCTGTCCGGCGCGGCAGCCGGGATCGGTGGCGGCATCGTGTTCGGAATACTGATGGCGATGATGGGGATGTTGACCATGATCGCGGGCCTGGTCGGAGCGAGCGGTCCCGTGATCGGCCTGGTGGTGCACCTGGTCATCTCCGCCGGGATCGGAGCGGGTTTCGGGGTGCTGGCTCCGCACGCACGGCTGTGGCACCTGTTCGGCTACGGGCTGCTGTACGGACTCGCCTGGTGGGTTCTGGGGCCGCTGGTGCTGATGCCCGCCGTGCTCGGCATGCCGATCCTGCAGCTCGGCGCCACCGCGCTGCCCTCGCTCCTCGGCCACCTGCTCTACGGCGCGGTCACCGCGCTGGTGCTGTACGGCATCCGTCACAGGACCGCCCACTGAGCACGGATCACCTTCTACCGTCGGATCGCCTCGTCCCGTGAGGCGATCCGCCTCGTGCCGCCGCGAAACGCCCGAGGACCGAGGGGATCGCCTCGGGCTGATCGGACCCCCGGGAACCGACGTCCGGTGCCATGATGACCGTATGACCTTCTCCCGCCTGTCGAGTGCGGCGCTGGACCGGGCCGTACGGGCCCTCGGCCCGGGCGACGAGGCGCAGCTGGCCGTCCGGCAGGCCGCGTGGGTGGCGCGCTGCGTCGGACGTGGGGAAGCCGCACCGCTGCGGCCGGACGACCTCACCGCACTGGCGACGTTCCTGCGCACTCGGCACGTGTCCCGGCAGACCCCGCTGTTCCACGGTGGTTCCGCACCCGCCGGGGTGTGGATCGTCCGGGAGGGCCGGGTGGAGCTGTCGGTGGGTTCGGGCAGACGGCGTTCGGTGGTGCACGTCCTGCGTCCGGGCGACGTCGACGGCGACATCCAGCACCTGCTGGAGATGCCCCTGCCCTACACCGCCCGGGCCCTGGGGGACGCCACCGTCCTGTTCCTGTCCGCCGCCGACTTCGAGCGGTTGCTCGGACAGCACCCGGCGATCCTGCGACGCTGGCTGTCCAGCGTCGCCCAGCGCCTGGCGACCAGCCAACAACGGGTGATCGGCCTGCTCGGCCGTTCGCTGCCCCAGCAGATCGCCCAGCTGCTGCTCGACGAGGCCGCCGAGGACCGCGTCCCACTGCCCCAGCGGACCCTGGCCGCCATGGTCGGTGCGCAGCGCCCCTCACTGAACAAGATCCTCAAGGAGTTCGAGACCCGAAAGCTGATCACCGTGCGTTACGCCGCCATCGAACTCCACGACATCGCCGGACTGCACCGCGTCCTGGAACAGGAACCCGGCCAGTAGCGCCCCGGAACCTCGCTCCGCCGTGCGTGCTCGCCGTTCCGGTGCTGGGCTGAGCGCGACAGGAATCCCGAGCCGAGGGGGCGGAGATGGCGGAGGACGAGGTCGATGCCGTGGTGGTCGGCATGGGTCCGGGTGGCGAGGACGTCGCCGGACGACTGGCCACGGCGGGGCTGCGCGTGGTCGGCGTGGACAACCGTCTGGTCGGGGGCGAGTGCCCGTACTTCGCCTGCGTTCCCACCAAGATGATGGTCCGCGGGGCCGGTGCACTCGCCGAGGCCGGACGGGTTCCGCTGCTGGCGGGAACGGCGTCGGTTCGACCGGACTGGACCCCGGTCGCCGATCGCATCCGTGACGAGGCCACCACCGACTGGGACGACCGGGTCGCGGTACGGCGCTTCGAGGACACGGGAGGGCGGTTCGTACGTGGTCTCGGCAGGCTGACCGCTCCCGGTGAGGTCACCGTCACCACGGCGGAGGGGGATCGGGTTTTCCGCCCCCGCCGGGCGATCGTGCTCAACCCCGGCACCGATCCCGCCGTGCCGCCGATCGACGGACTCCGGGACACCCCGTTCTGGACCAACCGGGAAGCGGTGCGGGCCCACTCGCTGCCCGGTTCGATGGTGGTACTCGGCGCGGGTCCCGTGGGGATGGAGTTCGCCCAGGTGTTCGCACGGTTCGGCGTCGACACCACCGTGGTCGAGGCCGCGCCGCGAGTGCTGCCGGGCGGCGAGCCCGAAGCCTCCGAGAGCATCACCGAGGTGTTCACCGCCGAGGGGATCACCGTGCACACCGGCACCTCCGCGCGGCACGTGGGTCACCACGACGGCCGGTTCACCGTGGAACTCGACTCCGGGGAGAGCCCTTCGGCCGAACAACTGCTGGTCGCTACCGGACGCCGCACGGATCTCGCCGCGCTGGGGGTGGGATCACTCGGGCTCGACGAGACCGCGAACATTATCGCCGTGGACGAGCGGATGCGCGCCGCCGACGGGGTCTGGGCCATCGGTGACGTCACCGGCCACGGCGCCTTCACTCACACCTCGGTGTACCAGGCACGCATCGCCGCCGACGACATACTCGGGGACGGGGAGGAAACGGCGGACTACCGGGCCATGCCCGGTGTCGCGTTCACCGACCCCGAGGTGGCCTCCCTCGGGCTCACCGAGGACCAAGCCCGCCGAGCGGGCTTCCCCGTGCATACAGCGATCACGGGAATTCCCTCCTCGGCCCGCGGCTGGATCCACAAAGCGGGCAACGAGGGATTGATCAAACTGGTGGCGGACACCGAGCGCGACATCCTCCTCGGCGCCACCGTGGTCGCACCGCTGGGCGGCGAGATCCTGGGCGCGTTCACCGTCGCCGTCCACACCCAGGTGCACCTCGCCCAGCTCCGCCGAATGATCTTCGCCTACCCCACCTTCCACCGGGCGATCGAAGCCGCCCTCGACCAGCTCGTCGACTGAGCCCGGTCCACGAGGAACCGAGCACGGTCCGGACGGAGCATCGCACCGTACCGGGGTGTTCGAGGCCGCACCTGGTGTGCCGGCCCATCGGCATGATGGCTCAGCCATGTGTGGAGCTCGGTGGTGAGCGTTGTAGGTGGTTTCCGGCACAGCTCGATGCGGCCCCGATCCTCGGGGGCAAATGCTTGACGAACGATCCCGGAGAGGTAGCGGAGAGAAGGCCGAACCGTGTGACTCCAAGAGCTGGCCCTCCCCTTCAACAGTGCTTGCACGGTGGTTTCATGGGTTGTATCAGTGGATGTATCATGGCTCTTTCATAGAAACCGCTGCAATGACACCAAACACTCACGCGCTCATTTGCTGTCCGCTGATGCTGTATGGCCTCATAGCCAGTAATGAAAACGCCTCGAAGGAACGAACACGAACAGCCCCCGGTGGTTACCGGACACGACGCCCGCGTAAAGCTGCTGGAACGGAACAAGCGCCCCGCCGTACCGCTGCGTCACACCTTCGTGCAGCGCCCCAGCGAGGAGACACCTCGACACGGCCCGTTGTGCGAGTTCGTGCGCAACGGAGACCTGCGAGGTTTACGCGCGTACTTGGTGGTCGTCGCCGCCAGTGGCGGAGAACGCGCTGAGGACGGCTGGACCACCGAGTTGGACAGCATGGTGTGGGCGCGATTGTTCGACACCGACCAGCACACCGGTCCTCGCGGTGCACGTGCGGCAGCCCAACGGATCCTCGACCGGCTGCAGGACCGTGGTCTCATTCACCGCGCGCGTAGCGCACGGGGCTCCCGCCAGATCGCGGTGACACTACTTCGGGAGGACGGCTCGGGAAAGCCCTACGACCGCCCTGACGGCGGGGATACCGCTGACCGCTTCTTGCGGTTACCCGTTGTTTTCTGGAACGAGAGGTTCGACGCGCGTTTGTCTCTACCGGCCATGACGATGCTGCTGGTACTCCTCAAAGAGCGCCGTTGGTCCGCGTTTCCGCCGGACAAGATGCCCGACTGGTACGGCATCAGTGCCGACACCACGCAACGGGGTTTGAAAGAGCTCAACGAACTCGGCTTGGTCGAGCGACGCACACGGTACAAAGAAGCCCCGCTGACTCCTACCGGCACAACCATGCTGCACCAGTACGCCCTGCTGGGGGAAATGAGGCCGCCGAAGCCTGGGAAACGTCCCATCCGACAACGGGACGCATGAGCACGCGAGAGCCCTACGCTCATTTCATCCGTTGGTGGCTAAAACTTCCGGAGGACCACTCGGATTGGATACCGCACAGAAACCGTCGAACACCGCCGGTCTCGTCGCCTACGGCGACGAGTCCTTCCACGAAGACCAGGAGTCCGGGTTCTACGTGTTGGCGACCGTCGTTTTCGACAACCACAACATCGAGGACGAGGCCCGCGACTGTTTTCGAGCGATGCGCGGCCCGCGTAGCGTCGCGAAGCTGCACTGGAACGAGATGGATCGCTCGCAACAACGACGCGTCGCCAAACGACTGGCTGATTTCGACGGACTGCATGTCGTCGTCACAGGCGAACCCGTACCCCGTCGCAGGCAAGAACGGGCACGAAGCCAGTGCCTCAAACACCTGATATACGAACTCCACGGCTACGGAGTACGGCATCTGATCCTGGAAGCACGGGAAGAGGAGCTCAACCACGCGGATAGTCGGACGACAGCAGGAGTACGACAAAGCGATCTGCCGAAAGGCTCACAGCTTCGTATCGACCACGTTCACGGTGCCAACGAGCCGTTGCTGTGGGCTGCGGATGTAGTAGCGGGAAGCTGCCGTGCAGCCCGCGAAGGGAAGCCCGAACCGCGCTCGGTCCTCGCCGAACGGATCTACGAAATCCCCTTGGACACGGAGTGCTGAGCGGGCGAGGAAGATACGCAAGGCCAGGCTCCCGGTCTGCCCCAGGTCGCCTGGCCCAACTTTCGGTGCCCCACGGGAACCGACACCGATATCTTAACCCAACCTTCAAGTGCCGCACCAGGCGAAACGAGCCACAGTACTCGGCGCGGCCGTGCTCACCACGATCGACTATCACAACAGCCGAGTGACCAATGATGGCGATCTCGTACGGCAAAGCGTGACGGCCGACTATATGGCTCCTCAAGCGGCCCTCCAAGTGATACGACCTCGATGTGGCACACACGCTCGCCTCATGGAGATCATCCGGCCGCCGACACCGGTGTCGCCCACTCGCCGCTGCCCACGCCCTTCGCCGACGCACCGCCACACCACTGTCACAGCGGACACCCAAGCCCTGAACCCCATGACCTCACACCGCTGAACACCAGCCGGGGCAGACCGAAACCCCACCACGGAGTGACACTCGAAACACTCCACCACCCCGAAAACCCCTCACGGCTCGAAAAGCCGGACACCACACAAGAACCGAGGCACAAAAATCGGGTAGAGCCCCGCATCCAGCGAAGCCCTCCCCGCTCATCACGTCCAAGCTCGACGAAACATCGCGTCGGTCATCCGAAACCCATTGTGTCGTCGACTCTCGGTGGACCACCGACGAAATCCATTGATCAGCGGGTTTTTCGCTGTTCAGAAATCTTTTTCCACATCAAGCGAAATCGTTGACGTTGTGTCGGCCGGGGTCATGCGGCCGCTCTGTACTGCTTTCACCGAAGGCGCCGTCAAAGACCAGCTCGGCGAGTTCGGCGACATGTGAGAGAACGTGGGGTGCTCGTCGTCCGGCTGTGGGGCAGCGGTCGGCCTTCGATCTTTCCTGGTTTGTTCGTCGGGGGTGCTTGTTCGTGGGTCACTCCTGCCCGGCGACAGATGGTGATCCGATCGTCACTCTTCAGGTCGCATCGGTCACGCGGGGAGTGCGTGTCTAGTTGACGCAGGGGATTCCCTCGGGGGTGATGGCGTCGTCGCTGGGAGCCGACGGACCCGCGAGGGGTGCGTGCGAGTCGGGGTGCAGCGACAGCGGGTCCGAGGCGCTGAAGCCTTGTGCGGCACCGGGCCCCTCGTAGTCGTCGGCGAGCAGAACTCGGATCTCGTCGGAGTCGAGTCCGTCATCCTCGGCGGCGGGGAGACCGTCCAGTAGCTCGGCGACGTAACTCGCGGCGGTGTCGGCGCCGGGTCCGAAGGTGACGCGGGAGGTGTCACGTTCGGCGGCGTTGCCGCACGAAGTCCAACGCGTCACCACCGGATACGGTTTGTCGCCCCGCGGGGAAGTCCGCTCCGGAGTACGGATCGTCAACGGCGTTCTTCAAGCACACCTCCACCCCACCGACGGCCTTCGTCAGCCGGTAGAAACCGAGCAGATTGACCTCTGCGTAGTCGTCGATGCCCACGCCGGTCAGGTCGGTCACCGTGTCCACGAGCAGTTCCCGGCCGGCTTCGGCGGAACGACGTTCCAACTCGGCCGAGTCCGACACTCCTTCGGAGCGAAGCTCGTCGGCGGCCTGCGCCTTGGCACGCCCGAAAGCGGAGTTGATCTTGTGCTTGCCGTAGCCGTCCGGCATCGAGACGTAAGTGTCACGCGGAATCGAATAGGCGACGGCCCGCGAACGGTCACGGGGAATGCGCAGCAGGATCAGCGTGTCGGTGAGTTCGGCCTCGTTGTCACCGGCACGCAGCCGTCGGAGCAGGTCGTCGGGTAGCGGGTCGCCGTTGGCGTCGGTACGGCTGTCCTTGCCGACGAGCAGAATGTCCATCGAGCCGTCGGCATCGGTCTTGGAGGTGACATCGCTGGTGTTGCGGCGGCCGTCGAGGTGGTCGAGGATCAGCCACGCGTACCCGCTGACGACGAGCACCGTCACCGACATCAGCGCCAGCGTCGACCTCAACACGGCACGTAGGAGCCGGCTCGGGCGGACAGGGCGTTGCGGAACCGCACGGATGGGGCGTGTGACGGTCGCGTCAGGAGATCGCCGCGAGTTCCGACGTGATCGGTGTGAGGCAATCGAGGACGAGCGCGGCGCACCGGCCCGTCCCCGCCGGTCATCGGAAAGGGATCCGGAATACCGCGAATCGGACCGGTAACCACGGTAGGGCCTGCGCTGCTCACGACCGGTTCCGGGCTGCTGCTCGTCCGGCACGGCGACCTACGTGTCTACGACAACCCCACGCGCGCACCGTGGCTCGCTTCGTCGTGCGGCTTACCGCCACAGCGCCCCCGCTCGCTGCGGCACGCGTTCCCGGCCACGGGTACGGTGTCGGCACCGCTTCCGGCCACGAGGAGTCCGCATGCCCGACATCGGAGACGGTGTCAGTGTCCTGACGGATCTTCCGTGGCCGCTGGTGATCGTACTGGCCGGTGTGCTGGCGCTGAGCGAGTGCACGTTCGGACTGGGCTTCCTCATCCCCGGTGAGACCGCCCTGTTCCTCGCGGGCGCGAGCGTGACCGAACCCAGTTACTTCCTGGGTCTGGTCGCCGTCGTCGCGGGCTGTGCCTGCGCTGGTGATTGCTTCGGGTACTGGCTGGGACACCGTTTCGGCCCCCGTATGCGGCAAACACGTATCGTAACCAAACTGGGGCAAGCGCACTGGGACCGTGCCGCGGCTATGCTGCGTCGTCACGGCAGTGGGGCGGTGTTCACCGCCCGATTTCTGCCCGTCGTACGCACCTTGACCCCCGTCGCCGCCGGGGCCAGCGGGCTGTCCTTCCGTCGGTTTCTACCCGCCGCACTGTTCGGAGCGTGTGGCTGGTCGTTGTTGCACGTCGGTCTCGGCACAGCAGCCGGGGCTTCGGCCACCTACCTGGAGGACGTTCTCGGGCGTGCGAGCTGGATTCTCTTCGCCGCGCTCGCCCTCATCGTCGTGAGCACGCTGCTCTGGCGTCGATACCGCCGGAGGGGCCCGGAAAGCGAGAACGACCGGCAGACCGAGCGCTCCTCGATGTCACGAGACCGGTTCCCCCAGGACTCCTCGAGCCACTGAGCTCCCGAGTTCGGTATCCCAGAAAAGCCGCATGAGCCGAGAACGAATACCGGCCCGACATCGTCCCGGCCCGTATGCCTGGCTGGGCCCGGTCGCCCTGTGCCTGGGCATCGCGAGCTGGGTGTTGCTCGTACCCGGCGTGGTATGTGCCGTCGGCGCCGTGGTCTGCGGCGCGGCCTCGGTGACAACCCGGGGCGATCACCGTCTCGACATCACCGCGCTACTCGGTATCGCGCTCGGGGCGGCACATGTGCTGGTTTCGATCATGCTGTTGTTGTGGACGATGCGCTGACGCGGACCTACACCTCGACAGTGCTCCTCGCCGACAGGCGGACACGGGAGCATCGATACGCCGGGGACGCGTGACCGGGCCGCCCTCCCGCTTCCGGGGTAGAGCGCTGTCGACACTTCCCTCCGGAAGCGCGTCGCTTTCTCAACGCTGTTCGCCGGACATGGAATGCAGCCGGGCGATACGGTCGCGCGTGTCGGGGTGGGTGGAGAACAGCCGCATCATCGTTTTACCCGAGAACGGGTTCGCGATCATCAACGAGCTGACCGGAGCGGTCTCGGAACTTTCCGGCAACGGGCGTCCCTGGGCAACGCGCTCGATCTTGTCCAGCGCGCTGGCCAGAGCCAGCGGATCACCAGTGGCCTCAGCACCGGACGCGTCGGCGGCGTACTCCCGGGAACGGCTGATCGCGGCCTGAATCAGCCCGGCGGCCACCGGACCCAGCACCGCCATGAGGATGATCTCGAAAAAGCTCGGACCGTCCTCGTCCCCGCCGAACCCGAACAGCGCCCCCAGCTGGGCGATGTTGACCAGAATCATGACCATGCTGGCCAGTCCGGCCGCCACCGAGGAGATCAGAATGTCCCGATTACCCACGTGACTGAGTTCGTGTCCCAGCACACCACGGAGTTCCCGCTCGTCGAGAACCTCCAGGATCCCCGAGGTCACGCACACCGCCGCGTTGGAGGGGTTGCGACCGGTGGCGAACGCGTTGGGACTGTCCGTCGGGCTCAGGTACAGCCGGGGCATGGGCATCCCCTTGGTGGCGGCGAGCTCGGCCACGATCGCGTGCAGCCGCGGGGCCTGGTTCGGCCCGATCTCCTCGGCACGCATCGCCCGGATCGCGAGCTTGTCCGAGTAGAAATACGACACGCCGTTGAGCCCCAGGGCCACCACGGCGGCGAGCAGCAGGCCGACGGTGCCGCCGAGAACCTGGCCGACCAGCAGAATCAACGCCGACAGGCCGCCCAACAGCACTGCGGTCTTGAGTCCGTTGCGGAGTCTGTGCACCTCTACCTCATCTCGAATCGGAGCGGGCCGAACAGAACCCTTTTCGTCCTCGAACGGACCTGCGGGGCGGCTGATTCCCGAACGAACGCCTCGGCACGAGGACACGAGCCGTAGTACACCCGCTCGTCGGATTGAACGGGTGCGTGCGCGGTGTTGCGTGCGCGGTGTTTAGGCACGGACACAACCCGTCCATCACGAGTCGATAACGATCACCGAGTCGTCACGATCCGTGAGGAACCGCTGATAACGGGCACACGTTGCCCGGCCCGAATCCGATCGTACGGAACACAGGAGCGGTGATGTTCAAGAAGATGCTGCAAGCCGTCGGCGTGGGCGGACCGTCGGTGGACGCTGTCCTGAGCAACGACACGGCCCGACCGGGTGGTGCCGTTTTCGGTGAGGTCCGGGTCGGCGGCGCCAGCACGGATACCGAGATACAGCAGGTCGTGCTGACCCTCGTGGCCGAGGTGGAGATCGGCGAGGACGAGAAGCGGGTCATGCCACTGCAGCAGGTCACCGTCGCCGAAGAGCTACACCTGGCCGGTGAGGAATACCACACCATCCCCTTCAGCGTGCCCGTGCCGTGGGAAGCACCGATCACGACGGTCTTCGGTGAAACGTTGCGAGGCATGCACCTGGGGGTCAGCACGCAGGTCGCGGTGGCCAAGGCGGTCGACACCAGTGACCTGGACCCGGTCCACATCGAGCCGCTGGACTCCCAGCTCCCGGTGATCAAGGCACTGCTTGACCTCGGAGCCCGCGTCAAGGAGGCCGAGCTCGAACACGGCCACATCCACGGCACCCCGCAGCAACTGCCGTTCTACCAGGAGATCGAGTTCTTCCCGCCGGCCCAGTTGGCCGGACGTGTCGAGGAGATCGAACTCACCTTCGTCGCACACCCCGACGGCATCGACATCGTGCTGCAGGCCGACAAGCGGGGCGGGATGTTCACCCCCGACGGCGAGGCCATCGGGCGCCTCCGGCGAAGCCACGAGGAAGCCGTCCACACCGACTGGCACGCGGAGCTCACCCACTGGCTCGAAAGCGTGGCCACCAGTCACGAGTCCGGCATTCACGGACACGGCGGCATCCACACGCACCACGTGCACGAACACCACGGGCACCCGGGACACGAGGAAGAGCATTCCGGTCCCGGCATGGGAAGCATGATCGCCGCCGGTGCGGGCGGGCTGGCCGTCGGCGCGGTGGGCGGCATGGTCGTCGGGGAAATGCTCGACGGCGATGAGGAAGAGGGCGAGGTCGACGAGGAGGAACTCGCCGAGGAACTCGCGGAGGAGATGGAAGAGGAGTAACCGATCGCTCCACATGGTGGTGTCGTGGACACCGAACGGCACCATGACACCACCACCGCCACGGGTCCGCTGCGTCCCGACCGGCGAAGCGGCCTCCTCCCCCGATCGGACTCACCGGTTCACCACCGCGGAATCGGACATTCGGCACAATGGTCGTGTGTTGATCGTGTTGTCTCTGCTCGGTGGGCTGTTGTTGATCGCGGTGATCATCGCGGCCAACGGGTACTTCGTCGCCCAGGAATTCGCGTTCATGACCGTCGATCGAGCGCGGCTGCAGGATCGGGCCGAGCGGGGTGATCGGGTGGCCGCGCGGATGCTGCGGGTGACCCGTCGGACGTCGTTCATGCTCTCCGGTGCCCAGTTGGGCATCACCGTGACGGGGCTGTTGGTCGGCTACGTCGCCGAGCCGCTGGTCGGCCGCGCGGTGGGCGAGCTGCTCGGCGGGGTGGGCGTGTCCCCCGCGGTGGGCATCGCGATCGGCACCACGGGGGTGCTGGTGATCTCGACCTTCGTGCAGATGCTGTTCGGCGAGTTGTTCCCGAAGAACCTCGCCATCGCACGGCCGTATCCGCTGGCGCGGTGGCTGTCGGCCTCCACGGTGGTCTACATGCGCCTGGCGGGCTGGCTGATCCGGTTCTTCGACCGGGCCTCGGCCGGGCTGTTGCGGCTGCTGCGGATCGAGCCGGTGCACGACGTCGAACACGCCGCCAACCCGAGTGACCTGCAGCGGATCGTGACCGCCTCCCGACAGGCCGGTGAACTGCCCACCGAGCTTTCGCTGCTGCTGGACCGGGTGCTGGACTTCCCGGAACGCGACGTCGAACACGCCCTCGTGCCCCACTCCCGGGTGGACGTGCTCACCGACACCGCCACGCTCGCCGAGGTACGCGAAACCATGAGCAGCGGACACTCCCGCTATCCGGTACTCAACGAAGAGGGCGGCATCGCGGGGATCGTGCACCTGGTGGACGTGCTCGAGTCCATCGAAACGGACACGAGCGGCGGTGAGCGTCCGGTCACCGAGTTCACCCGACCGGCCACCATCCTGCCCACCCTGATGTCACTACCCGACGCGGTGGCCGCGATGGCCGACTCCCACGGCAGGATGGCCTGCGTCGTCGACGAGTACGGCGGCTTCGCCGGCATCGTCACCCTCGAAGACCTGGCCGAGGAACTGGTCGGCGAACTCACCGACGAACACGACACCGACGAACCACCCCACCTGGTCACCACCCTCGACAACGGCACGCGATGGCGGGTCCGAGGCGACGCCCCCCTCGACGAAGTCGAACGCGAACTGGCCCACACCCTCCCCCGCGGCGACTACGAAACTGTCTCCGGCCTCGTCATCGCCCACCACGGGGCACTGCCCGAGGAGAACACGGTGGTCGACATCACACTCCCGGACGACCCGGCCGAACTCGCCCACACACAGCACCCCCCGGTCCGGACGCTGCGCGCCACCATCATCGAGATCGACCAACACGTCCCCGCACAACTGGTGCTGGAACTGAGCGAAGACGTTGCCGAGGATCACCTGAACGAGAGCGACCAGTAGTGCTTCGTCGAGTCACAGCACGCCCGCCGAAATCGGGCCTCTCACCGGTGGTGTGCTTCGGCGCGGCGAGCGCCGAAGCGAGCACTCACGCAGTCGGCACCGCCGCGGGGTCTCTCGCGGGGCTCTCGCGAGGACGGTCCCGACGTTGTGTAGTACCTACCCGATGTCGGGGCACCCGCGGCGAGAACCCGCGAGAGGTTCCGCCAAGCGAGCCCCACCGAAATCGAGAAACCGCACTCCCGTCACACCGGACGAGCAACCCCGACTCCGGGATCTCCGAGCAGGAGGAGTCCTGATGCAAGGCCCCTGGACGGCCACGCTGATCACCATCGCGATCATCGCGGCCAGCGCACTGTTCGTCTCGATCGAGTTCGCCACCATCGGCGCCCGCCGCACCCGCCTGGAACAACGCGCGAGCACCAGCCGCGCCGCCCGCGCCGCACTACGCAACGCCTCCGAAGTCTCGGTACTACTCGCCGGCTGCCAACTCGGCATCACCGCCTGCACCCTCGCCCTCGGCGCGATCACCAAACCCGCCGTGGAACACGCCCTGACACCCGCACTGACCACACTCGGCCTACCACACTGGCTCGGCGGCACGATGTCGTTCGTCCTCGCGCTGCTGCTGGTGACCTTCCTACACCTGGTGGTCGGCGAAATGGCCCCCAAATCATGGGCGATCGCCCACCCCGAACGCTCAGCCACCCTGCTCGCCTTCCCCATGCGCGGATTCATGTGGCTGTTCCGCCCCATCCTGCTACTACTCAACAACACCGCCAACAAACTCGTCGAAGCAGTCGGCGTACGCCCCGTCGACGAAGTCGCCATCGAACAAAACCCCGACGAACTCCGCCAACTCGTACGCCACTCCGCCGAAAGCGGCGAACTCGACACCTGGTCCTCCGACCAACTCGCCGGCGCACTCGAACTCACCCGACTCCGCGTCGGCGACCTCACCAGCACAGAATCCATCGCCGCCGTACCCCACACCGCCACCATCACCGACGTACAAACCGCCAGCAGACAATCCGGACACCTGCGGATCCTCGTGGGCACCCCCAACAACCCCCACGGACTGGTGCACGTCCGCGACACCCTCACCCTCAACCCAACGGACCCCCTCGGCAACCTCATCCGCGACTGCCCCCAACTCGACCCACACACCAGCGTCCTCGACGCCCTCTCCCGAATGCGCCACACCAGCACCCAACTAGCGCTCGTACAAACCCCCGAACACACAACCGGAATAATCACCATCTCCGACATCCTCGCGGGACTCTTCCCCCGCCAGACGGGAACTGAATCGGAGGAGACGTGACCACGGCCACGGCACGGTCGAGTCCTCGGATCGTCCGCCCCTCCGAAGTGAGGGCAGGACCGGTGCCGCGGTGGCCCGTCGAGCCGTACGAGCGTGCGGACCCGAGCAACAGTCCGCGCGAGACCACTCGCGGAAAGTGCCGGCACGTCACCCCCGACAACGCTCCGGTTGCGTCCGGGAGCAACCCCGGTGCCAACCGAAAAGAGCGCGGAAAACCCACTGCGGAGTGACACTCGAAACACTCCACCACCCCGGAAACCCCGCCGCGGCACGGAAAACCCGACACGGCACACGTAAGCGAGAGCCCGCGAGAGGCGCCGCCGACCGAGCACAGCGGACAGTCCAGCCGACAAAGTCCTACAAGACCAGGACACACAAAAAATCGGGGAGAGCCCCGCATCCAGCGAAGCTCTCCCCGATCATCACGTCCAAGCTCGACGAAACATCGTGTCGGTCACCCGACATCGATTGTATCGTCGGCCCTCGGTGGGCGAGGGGGGAGTTGAACCCCCACGTCCTTTCGGACACACGGACCTGAACCGTGCGCGTCTACCTATTCCGCCACCCGCCCGTGGGCTTTTGCGTTGTGACCTCACTCTACAACACCCGGATCCGATCCCCTCAACGGGGGTCCTCGTCCGAAGCGCCGCACCGACCGTGAGCGATCGGTACAATCGGCCCGCGAAACCGTGTTCCGCAACCGGCCCGATCAGGCTAGCACAGTCGGGGCACCGGAATCCCGCGGGGTGCGCCCCCGCTCGGAACTAGTAGCTGTAACGGCTCGTCGCGCCAGATACGATGGTACGCAAGAGTCGAGAGTATGGAGGGGGATTGCCGTGGGCCTCGTGCAGCGCTTCGAGCGCAGGCTCGAAGGCATCGTCGGCAACAGCTTCGCGCGGGTGTTCGGCGGCAAGGTCGTTCCCCAGGAGGTCGCGCAGTCGCTGCAGCGGGAAGCCGAGTTGCAGGTGCGTGAACTCGCGGGCGGCAGATTGCTGGCGTGCAACCACTACGTCGTGCAGCTGAGCCCCACCGATCACGATCGACTCATGGAGGACGAGAATCGGGTCACCGATCTTCTCGCCGACTGCGTTCAGGAGCATCTCACCGAGCAGCGGTGGGACACATATGGTGACGTCGTAGTCTCCCTGGAGCGCTCTGAGACGCTGCACACGGGACAGTTTCGAATAAGTTCGTCCGTCGACCCCGACGTAAGCCGACGGCCGGCAACACCTCGTACCGCAGGAGACCGACCCATGAGCCAGCCACCAGGCCAATATCCCCAGGGGGATCCGTACGGCCAGCAGGCGCAGTACGGCTACGACCAGGGCCAGTACGGGCAGGACCCGAACTACGGCTACGGCCAGCCCGGTTATGACCAGGGTTACGGTCAGCCCGGCGGCGGATACCCCCAGTCCGGTGGCTTCCCCGACCAGGGCTACGGCCAGCCCGGTTATCCCCCGCCCCCTCCGGCCTACGGCCAACCCCCGGGCTACGACCAGGGCTACGGTCAGCCCGGCGGCGGATACCC
>NZ_FPAT01000006.1:170025-295105 GCF_900116555.1 Actinopolyspora lacussalsi subsp. righensis
CAGTCCGGTGGGTTCCCCGACCAGGGCTACGGCCAGCAGCCCCCCGGCTACGGCCAACCCGGATACCCACCGCCGGGAGCGCCGGGCGGTTACCCGCCGGACGCTGCTCCCAGGCAGTTGACCGCCACCCTCCAGCTCGACGACGGTTCCAACCGCTCGTACACCCTGCAGCACGGCAGCAACGTGATCGGGCGTGGGCAGGAAGGCCAGTTCCGGCTGCCGGACACGGGGGTCTCCCGCAAGCACATCGAGATCCAGTGGGACGGCCAGGCGGCGATGCTCGCCGACCTGGGGTCGACGAACGGCACCACGGTCAACGGCACACCGGTGCAGACCTGGCAACTGGCCGATGGCGACGTCATTCGCGTCGGTCACTCGTCCCTGGTTTTCCGGGCTCAGGGCTGAGTCCTGCCCTACCAGCACGAGCCGACCAGCAAGCTAGGAGCGTCCCCAACAAGTGTCCGAGCTGGTGATTCAGCTGACCAGAGCAGGGTTTCTCGCCCTGCTCTGGTTGTTCGTACTCGTAGCGCTGCGTGTGGTGCGCTCCGACCTGCAGTCGGCTTCCGGACTGCGCATGTCGGTTCCGGGAGCGGGCAAGAAGTCCGGCAAGCAGTCACGCCCGAAAACGAAGTCACCACGGCAGCTCGTGGTCACCGGAGGGGCGCTGTCGGGAACCCGAATAACACTGGAGGGGCGTCCCATAATGATCGGTCGCGCCGATGACTCCACACTCGTCCTGGACGACGACTATGCTTCGACTCGACACGCGAAGCTGTCGATACGGGGCCAGGACTGGTACGTGGAAGATCTGGGCTCCACCAACGGCACATACCTCGATCGGACGAAGGTTACGGGGCCAACCAAGGTCCCGCTCGGAGCTCCGATCAAAATCGGCAAAACGGTGATCGAGCTGCGCTCATGACCCTCGTCCTGCACTACGCGGCCCGCAGTGATCGCGGCCTGGTCCGTTCCAACAACCAGGACTCGGTCTACGCCGGCCCCAGACTTCTCGCCCTCGCGGACGGCATGGGCGGCCACGCCGCCGGCGAGGTGGCAAGCAAGGTCGTCATAGCGGCGTTGTCCGCGCTCGACGACGACGAACCCGGTGACGACCTGCTGGGCCAACTGCACGAAGCGATGCTGTCCGGCAACAACGCGATCTCGGAACTGGTCGCCAGCGACCCGGATCTGGACGGCATGGGCACCACGCTGACGGCCATGCTGTTCGCGGGAAGCAAACTCGGCCTGGTCCACATCGGTGATTCCCGGGCGTACCAGGTGCGCAACGGCGAACTCTCCCAGATCACGCACGACGACACCTTCGTGCAGTCGCTGATCGACGAGGGAAGGATCACCGAGGAGGAGGCCGCCAACCACCCGCAGCGCTCGTTGCTGCTGCGCGCGCTGACCGGCCACGAGGTGGAACCCAGCCTCGCGGTACGGGAAGCCAGAGCGGGCGATCGCTACCTGCTGTGCTCGGACGGTCTGTCCAGTGTGGTCAGCGAGGAGACGATAGCCGAGGCACTCGGGATATCCGATCCCCAGCAGTCCGCCGACCGGCTGATCGAGCTCGCCCTCAAGGGCGGTGGGCCGGACAACGTCACCGTGATCGTCGCCGACGTCGTAGACGTCGAATTCGGCGATGACGCGCCGATAGTCGCCGGAGCGGCCGGGTTCGACGACCAGGACCCCCGTCCACAGCCCGACTCGGCCGCGGCTCGCGCCTCTGCTGCCACCCGGAGCCAGCCGACGCCACAGCAGCGGGAATTCGATGCCCCGCCCCCCGATCCACCACGCCGGAGACGCTGGTTACGAGGAATGCTCGTCGGCTTCGGCGTGCTGGTGGTGCTGGCGGGGCTGATCTTCGCGGGGCGCTGGTGGCTGTTCAACCAGTACTACATCGGGGTGAACGGCTCTCAGAAAGTCGCGATCTTCCAGGGTGTGCAGGGCAGTGTGCTGGGGATGAGCATGCACCGGCAGCTGGAACTGTCCTGTCCTCCCGGCGCGGCGGAGGGATGCACACCGATCGAGGTACAGGATCTCAAGGAAGCCCAGCGCGCCGACGTGCGCGACGGGATAACGCAGGTTTCCGATCTCGACGAGGCGCGGGAGACGATCCACCGGCTGCGACTGAGCGCGCTGCTGCCGATCTGCGACGACACGGAGCAGAACTCCGAGAACAACCAGGGCGACACCGGCAACGACGGTTCCGGCAACGACAACGCCCGTAACAACGGTTCCGGCGACGACAACGGACAGCAGTCCCCCGCCACCGGCGCCTCCGCACGGAACGATCCCGCCGACTCCAGCACCGGGCCGAGCGCGACGAACCAGAACTCGCAGTCGTCCAGCGAAGGAACACCGCTGAGTTCTCCCGAACAGGAACCGGGTGTCAACTGCCGGACGGTGAGTTGATGGCAGCCACCTCGACCAACCCGGACAACCGCGAGACCCCGGGCGGACCGGGCACGGGCAAGGGGACAGGCGCCGCGACCACCACACCGACCAGGCGCGGTACGGAGCTGGTGCTGCTGGCATTCGCCGCCGTGGTCGTCACCTGCGCACTTACACTCGTCAATCTCAACCTGGAATCACAGCCCGCGAGCCAGATCCTCTACTACGGGCTGGCTTTCCTCGCGCTGTTCGGACTGGCGCACCTGGCGGTCCGACGTTGGGCCCCTTACGCCGATCCGCTGATCCTGCCGCTGGTCGCGTTCCTCAACGGGCTCGGCCTGGTGCTGATCCACCGGATAGACATCGGCAACGCGGCCGAGGCCGAACGCGCCGGAGAGTCCTTCGGGCCCGCGGCGCCCTCACAGGTGCTCTACACCGCGCTCGGTCTGGTGCTGCTGGCACTGGTGCTGGTGTTCGTCCGGGACCACCGCACGCTGGCCAAGTACAGCTACACCTGCGGCCTGGTGGGCCTGGTGGCACTGGCGCTGCCCGCCGTGCTGCCCAGTATGATCGCGCCGAACATCAACGGGGCCAAGCTCTGGATCAAGCTCGGTCCACTGTCGTTCCAGCCCGCCGAGCTGGCCAAGATCCTGCTGCTGATCTTCTTCGCCTCCTTCCTGGTGTCGAAGCGGGAGCTGTTCACCACGGCGGGACGCAGATTCCTCGGCATCGACCTTCCCCGCGCGCGGGACCTGGCTCCGGTGCTGGTCGCGTGGGCGGCCTCGATCGGGATCGTGGTGCTGGAACGCGATCTGGGAACCTCGCTGCTGTTCTTCGGCATCGTGCTGGTGATGATCTACATCGCCACCGAACGGGCGGTGTGGATCGCGATCGGGCTCTCGTTGTTCGCGGCGGGGTGCCTGGCCGCCTACTCGCTGTTCGGCCACGTGCAGCAGCGGGTCGACGCGTGGCTGAATCCCATGACCAGCGACTCCGGCTACCAGCTGAGCGAAGCGCTGTTCGGCATGGCCACCGGCGGCATCGGCGGTTCCGGCCTCGGCGGCGGACGTCCCGCGATCGTGCCCTACGCCAAGAACGACTTCATTCTCGCGGCCGCGGCCGAGGAGCTGGGGCTGCTCGGGCTCGCCGCGCTGCTGCTGGTGTACCTGTTGCTGACCGCGCGTGGCCTGCGGGCGGCGCTGGCGGTTCGGGACTCCTTCGGCAAGTTGCTGGCAGGCGGGCTGGGGTTCGCGATGCTGCTGCAGGTCTTCGTCATCGCGGGCGGCGTGACCGGTCTGATCCCGCTGACGGGACTGACCACGCCGTTCCTGGCGGCGGGTGGTTCGTCGCTGGTCGGCAACTACGTGCTGGTGGGACTACTGCTTCGGATATCGGACGCCTCCAGACGCCCGCAGCAACCGAGTAAGCCGCAGCCGCAACAACCCCCGATCGCCGAAGCACATACCGAGCTGGTGGAGCGTCCACGATGAACAAGCCACTACGACGAGTGGCCATGGCCATGATGGCGATGATCGTGCTACTGCTGGCCAACGCTACTTATGTGCAGGTCATCAGGGCCGACGCGCTGCGCAATCACTCCGGCAACAGCAGAACGCTGTACCAGCAGTACTCCACGCCGCGCGGTCAGATCATCGCCGACGGCAAGCTGCTGGCCAGTTCCGAGGCCACCGACAGCGAACGGTTCGAGTACAAGCGCGAGTACGCCAACGGACCGGCCTTCGCACCCGCCACCGGCTACTTCTCGTTCGTCTACGGACGCGGCGGGATCGAGCGGGCCGAGAACGAGGTGCTCAGCGGTACCGCCGACTCGCTGGCGCTGAACCGGCTGCAGCGCATGTTCAGCGGTCAGGAGCAGCAGGGCGGCAACGTGGAGCTGACCCTGAACCCCGCCATGCAGCAGACCGCCTACGACCAGCTCGCCGACAGCGGCGTGCGCGGTTCCGTGGTCGCGTTGAACCCGCAGGACGGCTCGATCCTGGCGATGGCCAACTCGCCGTCCTACGACCCGAACCGGCTGGCCAGCCTGTCCTCGGACGAGCAGCAGCAGGCGTGGAACGAGCTCCGCGAGGCACCTGACGACCCCCTGGTCGACCGGGCCACCTCGACGCTGTACCCGCCGGGCTCCACGTTCAAGCTGATCACCGCGGCCGCCGCGCTGGAGACCGGCAAGTACGACTACAACAGCGAGGTGACCGCGAAGTCTTCCATCAAGCTGCCGAAGGTCGACGCCCAGCTGCCCAACTACGGCGGCGCCACGTGCGGGAGTATGCCCACGGCACCGCTGTGGGAAGCGATGGCACGCTCGTGCAACACCGCCTTCGCCGAGGTCGCCGGTGACGTCGGGGAGAAGAAGCTGCGGGAGACCGCGCGGAGCTTCGGGTTCGGCCAGGATCTCGACATCCCGATGGGCGTGGAACCGTCCTCGATCGGCGACATCGAGAACCAGGCGCAGCTCTACCAGAGCGGTATCGGGCAGTTCAACGTGCGCATGACCCCGATGCAGAACGCGATGGTGGCGGCGGCGATCGCCAACGATGGCAAGGTGATGAAGCCGCACCTGGTGGAGAAGACGCTGGCCCCGGACATGTCGGTGCTCGACCGCACCGACTCCGAGGAGCTGGGCCAGGCGGTCTCGCCCGATGTCGCGCACACCATCCGGGACATGATGATCAAGGCCGAGCAGTACGCGGGCGACGAGGGCAAGATCAGCGGCGTGCAGATCGCCTCCAAGACCGGCACCGCCGAGCACGGCGAGGGCAAGGATCCGCACGGCTGGTACGTGGCCTTCGCACCGGCCGAGAACCCGCGGATCGCGGTCGCGGCCGTCGTGGAGGACGGCGGCAACGTGGGGGCCGACGCCACCGGCAGCAAGATCGCCGCACCGGTCGCGCGAGCCGTAATCCGCGCCGGCCTGCAGGGGGGTGGCTGACGGGTGCCCAACTCCGGCCAAACGCTCGCCGAGCGCTACCGGCTCGCCACGCGCATAGCCGTCGGCGGTATGGGCGAGGTGTGGCAGGCCGTGGACGTGCGGTTGGACCGCACGGTCGCGGTCAAGGTCCTCAAACCCGAACTGTGCGGCGACGCCGAGTTCCTGCACCGGTTCCGCACCGAGGCACGCACCACCGCCTCGCTGAACCATCCGGGAATCGCCGCGGTGCACGACTACGGCGAGGCGGCGGCCGTCTCGGACGGGCCGGAGGACACCGCCTACCTGGTGATGGAGCACGTCGAGGGCGAACCCCTCGCCGCCATTCTCGCCAGGGAGGGACGCATCACGGCCGAGCACACGCTGGAGATGCTCGAACAGGCGGGCAACGCGCTGCACGCCGCGCACGAACGCGGTTTGGTGCATCGCGACGTCAAACCGGGAAACATCCTGGTCACACCGAACGGAACCATCAAGCTGACCGACTTCGGCATCGCCAAGGCAGCGGACGCGGCACCGGTGACCCGTTCGGGAATGGTGATGGGGACGGCGCACTACATCTCGCCCGAACAGGCGCTCGGTGGCGAGGCGACCCCGGCCAGCGATGTTTATTCGTTGGCGGTGGTCGGGTACGAGTGCCTGCGTGGCCACCGTCCCTTCCTCTCCGACAACGCCGTGACCGTCGCCATGATGCACATCCGCGACGTGGCGCAGCCGCTGCCGCCGGACGTTCCGCCGGGAGCCCGAGCCCTGATCGAAGCGACCCTGGTGAAGGACCCCCGCAGGCGTTACTCCGAGGGCGGCGAGTTCGCGAACGCGGTGGCCAGCGTGCGGGCGGGCAGACCCCTGCCCACCCCGGTGGCACTGACGGTTCCACAGCAGCCGCCCAACACGCTCGGCCACGCTCCGGTGCAGCAGTATCCGGGACAGCCCACGACGGGACAGCCTTCGACGGGACAGGGGGCAGCGGGCCAGGGTTCAACAGGACAGCACCCTCACGTACCGCAACCGCCGCCCCCACAGCCACCGACCGGAAGTCAGCCACCCCACGGAGGCCAGCAGAACACCCTGCCACCGACCGGGGGACACCTGGCACCCACCACGTACGGCGCCAACCGACCACCGGGAAACCACCCCGCACCACCCGCGGGGGCACCGCATCCGACGGGCAGCACCGTTCCCCCGGGGGTCATCCCGCCACAACCGGCACCACCCCCCGGCATCGCGGGTGGCGGGAACAACGGCCCTGGGCACGACCACCCACTGGGACATCCACTGGGACATCCACTGGGACACCCGGCTTCGCGGCGCCTCCCAGGGCGTCGGACCGCTCTGTTGGTGGTGCTCGGCGTGCTCGTGGTACTGATACTGATCGCCGGTGGTTTCGCGTTGCTGCTGACGTACGATCGTTCGGCAGGCACGCGCGGCGCCGGACAGACCGCCCCGGATGCCACACCGAGTGCCCGCTCGGGCGCCGACAGTCGTGTGAGATTGGCCGATTTCGCCTCTCCGGAGGCATTCAACGGCGGATCGGTACGGCATCCTGAGGGACGGCCTTCGTCGATTCCGAGGCTGGTGGCGGAACGGGCGCCCGGCACGCGGGGAATCGACACACCGCGGCAGTACGCACTGCCACCGCGAATCGAAGGCACCGACACGATCTCGTCGATCGTGGACGAGACGCGTGGAGCCGTTAAGAACGAAGTCGGGGGAACCGCGCACCGCGCCCGGAACCGGTCGGCGACAGCCGTCACGGCTTTCCGGGGCAACTTGATGGGACGCTCGTGGACACAGATCGGGACGACGCAGCGATGAGCTCACCGCGACTTCTCTCCAACCGCTACGAGATCGAGGACGCCCTCGGCTACGGGGGCATGTCCGAGGTACACCGTGGCCGTGACGTCCGGCTCAGCCGGGACGTCGCAGTGAAGGTGCTGCGCGCGGACCTCGCTCGGGATCCCACTTTCCAGTTGCGGTTCCGCAGGGAGGCGCAGAACGCCGCCGCGCTGAACCACCCGGCCATCGTCGCCGTCTACGACACCGGCGAGACCGACTCCGAGAACGGGCCACTGCCGTACATCGTCATGGAGTACGTCAACGGCCGGACGCTTCGGGACATCGTCAAGACCGAGGGCCCCCTGGCACCGCGCCGCGCGATGGAGGTCATGGCCGACGCGTCCGCCGCGCTGGACTTCAGCCACAGGCACGGCATCGTGCACCGCGACGTGAAACCGGCCAACATCATGATCACCGATTCCGGCGCGGTGAAGGTGATGGACTTCGGGATCGCGCGGGCGGTGGCCGACGGGCAGGCGGCCGTCACGCAGACCGCCGCGGTCATCGGCACAGCCCAGTACCTCTCCCCCGAGCAGGCCCGCGGTGAGACCGTGGACGCCCGCAGCGACGTCTACGCGTCGGGCTGCGTGCTCTACGAGCTGCTGTGCGGTGAACCGCCGTTCACCGGTGACTCGCCGGTGGCCGTGGCCTACCAGCACGTCCGGGAACAGCCCGGCAAACCCTCCGACGTCAACCAGCAGGTCCCCGCCGAGCTGGACGCGGTGATCCTCAAGGCGCTGAGCAAGAACCCGGAGAACCGCTACGAGTCGGCGGCCGAGATGCGTACCGACCTGGTGCGGGTGCTCTCCGGTCAACGCCCCAGGGCGCCGCTGGTGATGTCCGAGGAGGAGCAGACCGAACTCACCGCCGGGGAGACCGAAACCACCCGGGTGAGCAACGAACGCGAGCCCCGCACGGCGGCGGCTATGCCGCCGGACTACGACGGCGACGACGAGGATTACGACCGCAGAAGGCGCAGGCGGTGGACGATCGGGCTGGTCACCGCCGCCTGCGTGGCGGTGTTCGCCCTGCTGGCCGGGCTGGCTCTGGTGATGTTCAACGGGGGCGGTTCCGAGGGGCCGAAACAGCTCCGGCTGAATGATCTGACCGGGATGGAGGTTTCGGAGGCCAAGCGGCAGATCAAGGCTGCCGGGTTCGAGAACGTCTCGTACCCGAGTCAACAGTCCGCCGCCAGCGAAGAGGGCACCATCATCAGCCAGACGCCCGGAACCGGGATGTACCCGCCCGACCAGAAGATAGAGCTGATCAAGGGGACCGGCCCCGACTCGGTGAAGGTCCCCGACCTGCGCGGGATGACGATCAGAGAGGCCCGGGCCGCGCTGGAGCAGAAGAACCTGGAGCTCGGGACCCGGCAGGAACGAGAAGTGCAGGACCAGTCGGACGTCGGCAAGATCATCGAACAGGACACCACCGGCCGGACCGAAGCGGACAGCGCGATCAACGTCGTGGTGGGCAAGGCCGTCCCGAAGCAACCGTTGTCCGACGTGACCGGGCTCCAGGTCGAACGGGCCGAACAACTCCTGAGCTCGGCGGGCTTCGACGTTTCGACCACGGAGATCGCCTCGGCCGAGGACCAGGGCACCGTGGTCAGCCAGAGCCCCTCCGGCGGGTCGAGCGTGGCCAAGGGCTCCGAGGTCACGCTCTCCGTCTCGGACGGCTCGCAGATATCGATGCCGGACCTGATCGGCTTCGACGAGTCCGAGGCCAAGTCCGCGCTGCGCGAGGCGGGCTTCAAGGGCACGGTCAGGACCGGTGAGAAGGCCGTTTCCGAATCCTCGAAGGAGGACACGGTGGTGGCCACCTCCCCCTCGGCCGACTCGAAGCTGGACCGCAACGGTGAGGTGACGCTGCGGATCGGCGTCGAGCAGAGCGAGGAGAACCCCACCGAGACGTCGAGCACGGATTCTCCCGGGGGAGGCATCTTCGACTGATCGGCGCGGCCCCGGGGCCCGTCACGGGTTGGAACCACCGTCCCGGACGAATCGCACACGTCCGGGACCTGGCAACACCCGTGATGTCTCGTGTCAGGCCACCCAGGTTTCGGGTCGGCCCCGGGGTCGGGTGGGTCCCGGCTGACGGTCAGCGCAGCGCGTTCGCGGCGAGCTCCCGCATGCCGCGTTCCAGCTCCTCGACCAGGTCCCAGTCCGGCGCGCACCCGGCGAGGTCCATCCAGTTGGCCAGCATGCGGTGCCCGCCCTCGGTCAGCACCGACTCGGGGTGGAACTGCACGCCCTCCAACGGCAACTCACGGTGCCGTAGCCCCATCACCACCCCGTCGGCGGTGCGTGCGGTGACGTCGAGCTCAGCGGGCACGCTGTCCGGGCGCAGTGTCAACGAGTGGTAGCGAGTCGCCACGAGCGGATGCGGCAACCCGGCGAACACACCGGCTTCGCCGTGCTCGATCTCGCTGGTCTTGCCGTGCAGCAGCTCCGGCGCCCGCTCGACGACGCCCCCCAGTGCGGCCCCCAACGCCTGGTGGCCGAGGCACACCCCCAGCAGCGGCCTGCTCTCGCGCACGCAACCGGTGACGAGTTCCAGGGAACGCCCGGCACCCTCGGGTTTGCCCGGCCCGGGACTGAGCAGCACACCGTCGGACCATCGGACGTCCTCGTCGGTCACGACGTCGTTGCGGCGAACCACGCACTCCACCCCGAGCTGAGCGAGGTACTGCACGAGGTTGTAGACGAAGCTGTCGTAGTTGTCGACCACCAGAACCCGCACGCCGGTCAGCCTACTTCGCCGGCCCCGTGTGCGGCGAGCCCCGGGAGGACTCCGCCCCGGGACGTGTCACCCGAATCACCCGATTCGCCCGCTGTACTGCGAAGACGCGGCGAGTCGCTCGTGATGGGCGACGAGGATGCGATAGCCTCCGCGTCTCGTGGACACGCCTAGTTCCTCGGCGCCGGGACCAGCGGTGGCGCCGTGACGACCAGCGGGAGACCGAACGGGATGCTGATCGCCGTGGTGCGGCGGCCGGCGGCATTGCTGCGACTGTTCCTCCGGGCCAGCCACCCGGCCAGGATGGTGGTCATCGGCTTCGCACTGGCCGTGCTCGTGGGAGCCGGACTGCTGATGCTGCCGGTCTCGACGGAGCAGGGCGGTACGACGGACTGGGTGACCGCGCTGTTCACCGCGACCTCGGCGGTGTGCGTGACCGGCCTGGTGGTGGTCGACACCGCCGCGCACTGGTCCACCTTCGGCGAAGTGGTGATCCTCGGGCTCATCCAGGTGGGCGGCCTCGGCATCATGACGCTGGCTTCCCTGCTGGGCATGCTCGTGGTGCGCAGGCTGGGACTGCGAATGCGCCGCAGCGCCCAGACCGAGACGAAGAGCCTCGGCCTCGGTGACGTCCGCTCGGTGATCGCGGGAGTGATCACGCTGAGCCTCGCGATGGAGGCGATCACCGCGCTCGCGCTGACCCTCCGGTTCGTGCTCGGGTACGGCCAATCGTGGGGGGAGGGCGCCTACTTCGGGGTGTTCCACGCCGTCTCCGCGTTCAACAACGCCGGATTCGCGCTTTACCCCGACAGCCTGCAGCGCTACGCCACCGATCCGCTGGTGTGCCTGCCGGTGCTGTTCGCCGTCGTGGTCGGCGGACTGGGATTCCCGGTGCTGTTCGAGATCGGCCGCAGGCTGCGCGGCAAACGACGCCGCTGGTCGCTGCACGCGCGGGTGACGCTGCTGGCCTACTCCGCACTGCTGGTGGTCGGCGTGCTGGCCTTCGGCGCGTTCGAGTGGAACAATCCGGAGACCCTGGGGCCGCTGAGCGCCGGGAGCAAACTGCTGGTCGGGCTGTTCCACGGCATAACCCCCCGCACCGCCGGGTTCACCACCGTGGACATCGGCGAGATCAACCCGACCACGATGCTGGTCAACGACGTGCTCATGTTCGTCGGCGGCGGCAGCGCGGGCACCGCGGGCGGTATCAAGGTCACCACCTTCGCGCTGCTGGCGTTCGTGATATTCACCGAGGTGCGGGGCGAGGCGCAGGTGCACGTGCTGGGACGCAAACTACCGGTGGGGCTGCAGCGCCAGGCGCTTACCGTGGTGTTGGTGGCGGTGGGCATGGTGTTCACCGCGACGCTGCTGCTGCTCGTCATCACGCCCTTCGAACTGGACGTGACCCTGTTCGAATCGATCTCGGCCTTCGGTACCGTCGGTCTCTCCACCGGCATCACCGAACAGCTGCCGCGAGCGGGTGAGCTCGTACTGATCGTGCTGATGTTCACCGGCAGGCTGGGCCCGATCACCATGGCCTCCGCTCTGGCGTTGCGGGAGCGTGGCCGCCGTTACGACTTGCCGGAGGAGCGACCGATCGTTGGGTAGACAGAGTCACGGTGCACGCCCGTCCCGCGTGGTGGTGATCGGGCTGGGCCGCTTCGGCGGTTCGCTCGCGATGGAGCTCGTCGAGGGCGGTTCGGAGGTACTCGCGCTGGACAACCGGCCCTACCTGGTGCAGCAGTTCTCGGACGTGGTCACCCACGCGGCGGTGGCCGACACCACCGACCCCGAGGTGCTGCGCCAACTCGACGTGCCCGACTTCCGGCGTGCCGTGGTGGCGATCGGGGACGACCTGGAGGCCAGCATCCTGACCACCTCACTGCTGGCCGACTTCGAGATCCCCCACATCTGGGCGAAGGCGATCAGCAGGCAGCACGGCCGCATTCTCGAACGGGTCGGGGCCCACCGAGTCGTCCTACCGGAGCACGACATGGGTGAACGGGTGGCACACCTGGTGACCGGCCGGATGCTGGACTACATCCAGTTCGAGGACGACTACGCGATCGTCAAGACCCGCGCCCCCGCGGCGGCGGTGGAACGCCCGCTGAGCGAGACCAAGGTGCGCAGCAAGTACGGGGTGACGGTGGTGGGGATCAAGCGTCCCGGCGAGGGGTTCACCTACGCCACGCAGGAAACCGTGCTGCATCACGGCGACATCCTGATCGTGTCCGGCCGGTCCAACGACGTCGAGCGGTTCGCCGACCTAACTTAGTGGAACTCTGGCTGCCCTCCCTTGACACCGTGGCCGGGTAGCGGAACCTCCGGCACGACTCTCGCTGCGGTGCCCCGACATCGGGTAGGTAAGGCCGGAGTGGTCCGACACCGAGAGCGCGGGCCGGAACGGGTGGCGGGGCCACTGATTCCCGCGAGGGTTCATTCCAGGGTGGGGTCGCCGAACGGCAGCAGCGGCTCGACCGCGGGAAAGACCACGAACAGCAGCAGCGCGATCACCCCGGCCACCAGCAGCAGCGCCGTGACGGCCCGCACCGCGAGCGGCCCGGGCAGCCGGCGCCAGATCCATGCGTACATTCCACAACCCGCTCTCGTGTCGCGGTGCTCAGCCGCCCAGTTCCGGCGGCCGGAGATCCGGTCGGTCCGCCACCTTCGGATAACGCTTGGTCAGTACGCCGTGCACGATCATCCGCTTCTCGGCCGAGTAGCGCGGATGACAGGTGGTGAGCGTGATCAGCCTGCTGCGCCACTGCTCGGGCACCGTTCCACGGGACACGCCGGGCACGGGGTGGATGACCTCGCGACGTTGTGGCTCGACGATGTTCCTGCCGAAGACGTCGCGGTAGGGCCCTCCGATCGGTGCCGCACCGGCACAGCGTTCCGGAGCGGTTTCCGGGTCCCAGTCGGCGGCCTCGCCCCGCAGCGGGAGCACGCGGTAGACGTACCACTCGGTGGCAGTTTCGACGACCATCGCGTCGCAGGAGCCGAGCCGGTCGAGATCCCCGAACGGGGCCATGCGTCCGGAGCGGTGCCCGGCGAGGGCGAAGTTGCCCCGCTCCCCGGGAAGGGCCGTGCCGGTGTAGTGCCCCGGCCCGGCGGCCAGGGTGTCCTGGTCGGTGCCCTCCAGGACGGTGAACGGGAAGCCCGATCCGAGTGCCGGTACGTAGAGCCGGGCGAAGCCACGCCCGGGGATGGGCTCCGGTGCCCGGTCCTCGGGGGAGACCTCCTGCCAACGATCACTCAACCGCTGCGTGGCATCGGCCTGCTGGCGTGCCGAGAACCAGCTGGTCACCTGCACCTCGTAGAACACGAACAGCAGCACCACCAGCCCCAGTGTGATGAGCCCCTCCCCGAATCCGCGCAGCACCGCGCGCAGCCGACCCGGCCGTCGCTCCGGCGGCGGTGCCTGCGGCGGCGTGTCGAGACTCACCATGACGTCCTCACCGACCCCGATCGAGGGATATCGACAGCAGCATACGGGTTGTTCGGAAAATCGGGATATTGCGTTAACGTGTGAGTGGAGACAAGTCGCCTCGGGGCGGTTCGCCCGCCGCCGGTCGCCGGGCACCGACGGTGCCGGTCCGGTCGAACGTGCGGATCACCTCGCTGGGCGGCGTGTGGAACGTGTCGAGGAAGGTCCGTCTCACCGGGCGAGCAGCACGGTCGGGGCGGCCGAACCCACCTGGCGAGGACACCATGCCCAAGTCAAAGGTCCGCAAGAAGACCTCCTCACCCCCGCCAGTAGATCGCCGCACACCGGTGAAGGCGAAGTCAGCCGGACCCTCCCACCCCATCTACGTCGGCGTGATGCTCGGCATGATGGTGCTGGGCCTGCTGTGGCTGGTGGTCAACTATCTGGCGGGCCCCAAGATCCCGTTCATGGCCGATCTCGGGCCGTGGAACTTCGCCGTCGGCTTCGGGTTCATAATCATCGGGTTGTTGATGACCATGAAATGGCGGTGAGAGCTGTCCGGGCCGGGACGCCGAATAACACGAATGTAAGTCATCCCCATGTGGACAACTCCTGTGGACAACTTCGTTCGGATAGCCGTTGAGCTGCGATGACGACTCCGGCGTTCCCGGCGCGGCGCAATCCCGAATCTGGTCCACACCGGTAGGCGCGCTGGTGCTCTGCTGGGTGGTGGCCGCGGGACTGGTACCCGTGGTGTGGCTGGCCGGGAGCAGCCTCGACCGCGTCTTCCTCGGCGCCGCCCTGGCGGTGGTCGTGGTGGTCGCGGGATGTCTGACCTACCTGCGTCCCAGGCTTCGTGCCGACCCCGACGGGATAACCGTGCGCACGCTCGGTGGCAGCCACCGCTGGCCCTGGGCACGGCTCTCGTACCGCGTCACCACCAGCAGCCGGTTCGGTCGCACCGTACCGATGCTGGAGATCGAGGTTCCCGAAGCGGATCTGACCGGTGGACTGCTGCTGTTGGGGCGGTTCGATCTGGGCGCGGAACCGGCCGAGGTGGCCGAGTACCTCGAGACGCTGCGGCGCTGAGAAACACGGCGGCGCTGATAACCCCGCGGCACTGAAACTTCCGGGGTGATGTCGCGGGACACTCCGAAGCCACACCCACGAGGGGAATCCACACCCACGAGGACCGTGAAGCGGCGCTCGGCGTCCCACGAACTCACACGGCTCCCGGTGCGGACGAGTCCCGGTGCGGCGGGAGTTCGGATCAGTCCGTCCGCACGCAGAGCTCCCTGCCCTGCAGCACGTCGCACACGGTGCCGCCGAGCATCGCGTCGCGGGTGAGCATCGCGGCCACGATCACCAGGAACACCGCGACCAGTCCTCCGGCCTGCCAGCGGTTGCGGCGCGCGGCGGGCGCGTACAGCAGCGCGGCGGTGGACACCGCACCCAGCACGAGTCCACCGAGGTGCCCGAACAGCGAGATGTTCGGGATGGTGACGGTAAGCACCACGTTGAGCCCGATCACGAGCAGGATGGGCCTTATGTTCAGCTTCAGGCGCCATGCGGCCACCGCCAGCCCGCCGAACAACCCGTACAACGCGGCCGAGGCACCGGCCGTCCGCGTGAACGGCGCGTCGAACAGGAAGACGAACATGCTGCCGCCGAGCAGCGAGAGCAGGTAGACGGCGGAGAACCGGAGCCTGCCGAGCAACAACTCCAGATCACGACCGACCACCCACAGCGCGATCATGTTGATCAGCAGGTGAATCAGCCCGAAGTGCAGGAAGGCCGAGGTGAAGACCCGCCACCACTGTTCCCCCGCCACCTGTGCGGGCATCAACCACCACGCCTGGAACAGCGGGGCGGAGCTGTTGGCGGCTGCCGAACCAGCCTGGACCGCGGTGAGCACGTAGAGCAGCACGTTCACCGCGATCAACCCGGGAACCAACACGGGTTTGCTCCGCAGCGGAGCCCCCGCCACGGTCACCGGCTGGCGAACGCCGCGCTGTCCCTGCTTGACGCAGTCCACGCAGTGCTGCCCCACCGAGGCGTCCCGCAGGCACTCCGGGCAAGCGGGGCGCCCGCAACGCGTGCAGCTCAGCCCGGTCTGCCGGTCCGGGTGACGCGGACACGTCGGCATGCCCTGGGGACTGTTCGGGTCCCCGCCCTGTCCGGGTGGAACGTTCACCTCGATCCCCGCTCCACGTGCGAGGCGCGCGACCGGCACCGGCCGCGTCGCCACGGCTCAGGCTTCGGCGGTCTCGCCACGTTCGATGGTCACCTTCTCGATGACGATGTCGTTGACAGGACGATCGCCCTGACCGGTGGCGGTGTTGGCGATCTCGTCCACCACGTTACGCGATTCCTGGTCGGCGACCTCGCCGAAGATGGTGTGCTTGTAGTTCAACCACGTGGTCGGCGCGACCGAGATGAAGAACTGCGAGCCGTTGGTGTTCGGCCCCGCGTTGGCCATGGCCAACAGGTACGGCCGGTTGAACTGCAACTCGGGGTGGAACTCGTCGGAGAACGTGTAACCGGGGCCACCACGACCGGTACCGGTCGGATCCCCGGTCTGGATCATGAAACCATCGATGACCCGGTGAAAGATCACACCGTCGTAGAACGGGCCGGACCGTTCACCCCGCGCGTTGGGCTCCGTGTAGTCCGCCGTCCCCTCCGCGAGCCCGACGAAGTTGGACACGGTCTTTGGAGCCTGGTTCGGGAACAACTCGACTCGAATATTGCCCTGCGTAGTATGCAGGGTCGCGGTCACCGTCGTTCCCACGAGCGATCCGTTGTCTGCCACCACCTCATCCTCGCATCGACGAGCGTACGAACCGCCACAGGGTGCAGTATGGGGTTTGATCGTCAAGGAGTGCGCGGTACCCGGTGAACGCGAAGCGAGCACCGGGTCCACAGCTCGCTGATCACGGCGGTAATCCCGCGAAAGCCGGACGATCAGCGGTGCCACCCGGGCGAGGAGTCCGGCAGGGCCCAGGAATAGGAGGCAACAGCATGGACGAGGTCAAAGCGATGTCCCGCGCCGGCGAGAACGTGGGCAGGGCCGTCGGCACCGGAGTGAAGGGCGCCAAGCACGGGGCGGTCAAGGCCCGCACCGTGGGATCGAAGGTGTCCAAGCAGGCCGCGGCACTGGCCGAACAGGAGCTGGCCGCACGCGGCATCTCCACGGACGACCTGCAGGAACGCATCGCGCAGCGGGCCACCGGAATGTCCCGCAAGGAACTCACCAAACGCGGCAAGAAGGCCCGCAAGGCGTGGGACAAGCGGACCGCCAAGCAGCGCAAACAGCTCGCCAAGAGCGCCGAGGTCGCGCGCAAGGAGCTTGCGGGGCGGATCGATCCGGGCAAGCCCAAGCGGCGCAAGTGGCCGTGGGTGGTGCTGATCCTCGCCGGAACCGCGGCAGCGGCGGCAGCCGCCCTCTCGCGCCGTCCCGAGGAACTGCCGATCGACGACGGGCAGTTCCCCCCGAACGAGCCGCAGGGCCAGAGCCCCGCGTCGACCGAGAACGGACAGGTTTCGGACAAGCAGCCGCACCAGGGGTCGCAGAATCACTGACCGACGGTGAACGACAGCGGATGTGGGGGCCGGTGGATCTCGTACCGGCCCCCACGCCGCTAACCCTGGGCGATTCGTCGGAGCGATTTGTCAGGGTGGCTCGGCAGAGTACGCGTATGGCCGAGCCCGAGATCGACACGCGCTTCGAGCTGCACGCCGCCGTACACATCGACGCCGCTCCCCACACCGTCTACGACACCGTCAGCGACATCACCCGCATGGGCGAGTGGAGCCCCCGAGAACACCGGTGGGGAATGGCTCACCGACCCACCCGGACAGGCCGGAGCCCGCTTCCACGGCCACAACAGGGACGAGCGGCGCGACTGGACCACCGAGTGCGAGGTCCTGGAGGCCGACCGCCCCCGTCTGTTCTCGTGGTGCGTCCACAGCAGTGTGAACGCGGCCGACACCTCGATCTGGTCGTTCGAGATCACTCCTGCCGAGGGCGGTTGTCTGCTGACCCAGCGGTACGTGATGAGTGAACTCCGCCACGGGCTGCGGGTCCAGCTCGCCGAGCTCTCCGAGCAGCAGGCGGCGCTGTTCTTGGCCCGCCGCAGGTCGCGACTGGAGGGCGGGATGCGCCACACCGTCCGCGCCGTGAAGCGAACCGTCGAGCAGGCACACGGCCGCGCCGCGACCGACTGAAGTACCCCGGCACGACGCCCGGTGCGGAGCGGAGACCGGGCTGTCCGACGCACCGACAGGCTTTCCGGCCACCAGCGGCCGCGCCGCGGTTTCCCGAACCGGTCATAACGACCGGGTAGCGGAACGAAATCGGACGGATCTAGTCACGTCACGAGCGGGCGGACCGTGCGTCCCACGGACAACGGACGGCAACGGGGAGCCCCGGCGCCGAGGGCACGCGTCCGTGAGCACCGCCCGGTCATCGGCGTTCACGGGGGAGGGATCGGGCGGTGCACCGGGGCCCGAACCGGGGAAGTTCGGGCCCCTCCCCACAACGACGACAACGCGACAACCGAGCGGAACGATCCGGAGAACAGGAGAGGAAACGATGTCCGACAACCTCACGAACGAGACGATGAACCCGATCTTCGCCGAACTGGCCCGCGAACTGTCCGATCCGATCGACTCCGAGATCGCCGTTTCCGAGCCGCCCGAGTTCGCGGACCTGCTGGTCGACTCGGCGCTCAGCGGCAGGCACCGCGACAGCGAGGAGGCCGGGACCGATGCCGTCGACAGCGAGTCGAGCGGAACGGGTCGGTCGGATGTGGCGGTGCTGCAGACCGCCGGTCGGCACGCCCAGTCGAATTGAGCCCGTTCGGTACGCGCCTCGCGCGGTCCGGACTCGACGTTTCGAGGCACCGGCACAACAGGGCATCGTTCGTCACACGAAGCAGTCGGGTGTCACTGCTCCGCTCCCGGCCGGAGCGGCGGAGTCGAACCGGGGTTGTTCCTGAGCGGTCATGCGTTAAGCGTCCTTTTTGGACACTTTCTGTACGGAACCGCGGAAGGCGCACTGTGTGACCCGCTTGACGTGCGTTGGGATCAGCGGCACGAAGAACAGCGTCAACACGGTCAGCACGCGGGTCGGGCTGTGCGCCGCCTCGGGGTTACTTGCGACCCCACGATGGTGAATGTACAGTCACTCACTATGCGGATGGGTTCCAGAGCGACAGCCGAGGAGCGCAGGCGCGCCGTCATCCGCAGCGCGGTGACCGTGTTCGCCCGCTCCGGGTACGAGACCAGCCCGGTTACTCGAGTGGCCGAGCACGCGGGAATCTCCTCGGCCTACGTCATGAAGTTGTTCCCACGCAAGATCGACCTGTTCGTCGCGGCGATCGGTGACTGCTACGACCGCATACTCGACGAACTCGCGGAAGCCGCCGAGGAGGCCGGGGACGCGGAGAGCGGCGAGATCCTGAACAGGATGGGAGCCCGGTACGCCGAACTGATCAGTGACCGCGACCTGTTGCTGCTACAGGTGCAGGCATTGGCCTCGACCCAGCTCCCGGAAGTGGCATCGGCCGTGCGCGACGGCGTCGGACGGATCACCTCCCTGGTGATCTCCAGGGCACGGGCCGACGCGAGCCAGGCACAGCACTTTCTGGCACGCGGCCAGTTGTGCCACCTGCTGACCGCGATCGACGCGTTCGAGACCGACGCCGACTGGGCGAACTCGCTCACGAAGGGATTCCGGCACAGCCCGGCCTCCTGACCACTGTTCTCCGCCTCAGCCGAAAGACCTCACGGCGGCGAACATCACGACGGCCGTTGTCGCCCACAAAAGTGAATGAACAGTCACTCACAAACTGGAGGGAACGATGAACCCGACCACCGGCAAACCACACGTCGTACTCGGCGCGGGTCCCGCCGGCAGAACCCTCGTGGACGAACTGCTCGCACGTGGCCTGCGGGTACGACACGTCAACCGCACCCCGATCGACGACGTTCCCGCCGGAGTCGAAACGGTGACGGCCGACATCTCCTCACCCGATCGGGCGGTGGCGGCGACCGAGGGAGCCGCGACGATCTACCACGCCGTCAACGTGCCCTACCACCTCCAGGTGGAGGCGATGCCGAACATCGGCCGAGCGGCGCTCACCGCCGCACACCGGAACGACGCGAGGCTGGTGGTGCTCGACACGCTCTATCCCTACGGCGAGGCCGACGGCGCGGCGATCACGGAACAGACCCCTTGGGAGGCGACGAGCCGCAAGGGTCGGATGCGCGCCGCGCTGGACCATGCCTACCTGGACGCGCACCACACCGGCGAAGCGAGAGTCGCACTGGGACGAGCCGCCGACTTCTACGGGCCGCGGGTGGTGAACTCCACGCTGGGAGGAGCGTTCTTCCCCGCCGTGCTGACCGGCGAGCCCGCCCTGGGATTCGGCGACATCACACTGCCGCACAGCTACTCCTACCTGCCCGACATCGCCACCGGGCTGGTCGACCTCGGGACCACCACCGACGAGGCGGCGATCGGTCGGGTGTGGCACCTGCCCACGGTGCCCGCGGTCAGCACCGAGCACATCCACGCACTCGTCGAACGGATCATCGGCGACGGCATCACCACACGGGTGCTCGACCAACCGGTGGCCACCGGACCGTTCGACGAGCGGTTCATGAGCGAGTACGCCGAGATCTTCTACCAGCACCTCGTGCCGCAGAACATGGTCTCGACACCGTTCGAGCGGCACTTCGACCGTCGACCCACCCCGCTCGTCGACGGCTTGCGCGCCACCGTCGAGTGGTATCGCGACTTCCTGACCGCTCGACAGGACACCCGGAATCCGTAACGGAAGGCTCGCACCGCAGCGAAGCACCGGACGACTCGGGGAACGACACGGGCAGCGACCACAGCTCCGGGCGACCTCGCCACGGGCCCGGTAGGCGTCACGACGCGGGACTGCGGGCGACCAGGCGCTCCACCATACCGAGCTTGAACCTCTCGTGCCGCTGCAGCTCGAAACCGGCCGCGCGGACCTGCTCGATCGGACGACGCCGGAAGTGCTCCCCAGCCTGCGGAACCATGACCAGATCCAGCAGTCGCTGCACCACCCGCACCGGCCGAGAGGTACTCACCACGTGATCGGCCAACAACAGCAATCCACCCGGCTTGAGCACACGATCCATCTCGGAGAACGCGGCGCGGACATCGGGAACCGCGCACAGCGAGAAGGTGCAGACGACCGTGTCGAACGAGGAATCCGGGAAGGCCAACCGCTGCGCGTCACCGATGCCGAGTTCCACCGAACGCCCCGATCTCTCGGCGCGACGGCGCGCCTGGTCGAGCATCCCCGTGCTGATGTCCACCCCCGTCAATCGAATCCCGGCCGGATACCGGTCGAGGTTGAGCCCGGTGCCGATGGCCACCTCCAGCACCTCCCCCTCCGCCAACCCGCACAACCACTGCCTGGTGTCACCGAAGAAGCGACGCTCGATGCGCCCCATCTGCCGGTCGTAGCTCGGGGACTGCCGATCCCAGTGCCGCCGGGATCGCTCGAGTTTCGTTGCCGTCGTCCGCATTTCCCACCTGTGCTTTCCGCTTCGGCGCTTGTCGACCGGAGACGACATTCAAACTACTCCCGAACGACAACGGCGTGCCGTTTCCGGGATTCGCGAAGCACCGAGGCAACCGAGGCGGCCACCGAAGAGGTGCCGCTCCCGTGCGCATGCGGGATGCCCGGCGTGCGTCACTCGGAAACCCGGCTTCGTCCGACCGGGCGTATCCACCGGGCGCGGACCCGAGGCGGGAATCTCAGCGGGTGGTTCGACGCTTCTCCACCCGATCCCGCCGAGCCGCGACGAACAGCGGCACCAACCCGGCGACGAAGAGCACGAGGAACACCGGTAGCGGCCACCAGCCGACCTCGGCCGTCCGTGTGGTGCGCCACTGGACGGCGCACAGCGGTAGCAGCGCCGTGCCCAGGGCGGCGTTGAGCACCAGGACCGCCCTGGCCTGCCGCACCGCCGAGGCTCCGGTGGCGGGGCGCTTGACCGCGCCGGTACGAGCGGCGGACGGCAGCTCGTTCTCGGGGTCGGTCCGTGCGACGGCGAAGGCGGCGCCCGCGAACAGCACCGTGGTCGCGATGTAGAGGAAGACGGGCACGAAGGCGGAGCCGACGGATTTGCGTGCCCACGCGTCGACCCCACCCGGGCCGATGTGCTGAGGCACCGTCTCGGGCAGCTCGGGATACACCGCCGCTCCCCAAGCACTCATGCCGACCAGGAGCACGAGACTCGGCACCAACCACGGCCACGGGAACCGTGGCCTGCTCTCCGTGGACATCGCACATCACCCCGCTGAAGCGTCCCCGCCCCGGAACGCCCCCTGTACGGCACCGTGGCGGGCAGTTGTGAAATTTCGCCGAGCTCGACGAAGCCCACCACGGAGAAACACCGCGCCGGGCACGCGGCGCCGTCAGAGCGGGTTGAGACGGGCCTTGAGCAGGCAGAACGCGTTGCCCTCGGGATCGGCGAGGACGTTCCACTGCTCCTCGCCGGTCTGGCCGATGTCGGCCGGGCGCGCCCCGAGCGCGCGGAGGCGTTCGAGTTCGGCGTCCTGATCACGATCAGTGGGGTTGAGATCGATGTGCAGTCGAGACTTCCCCTGACCCGGCTCGCCCCCGCTCCGGAGGATGATCGTCGGCTGTGGACCACCGAACCCTTCGCGCGGCCCGATCTCGATGGCGTAGTCCTCCCCGGCGTATTCGCGACCGAGCTCCACGAAGTCCAGGACCTCGCACCAGAACCGCGCCAGCACCTCGGGATCGCGGCAATCGAGCACGAGCTCACCGATACGACACGCCATTGACGAAACCTGCTTTCAGCTCAGCGACCGGACGGCCAGGCGCGGATCTCTCGAGCTCCCACCGTGAGAACCGCTCGAGATCGTAATGGGCGACTCGAACAGGCGCGAAGGATTTTTCGAATCCGCGACCGACCGTGCGACACACGTGACCGCAAGGTTTCAGCGGTTTCCGCTGCCGGGGAGTCCGGCTCGGCGACTGTGCCCCGGGTATGCCCCGGGACGCATCACGCGGTGGAACACGAAAAAGGACCAGGCCACATGACCTGGTCCCTCGATGGTGGAGACGAGGGGAATCGAACCCCTAACCCCCGCCTTGCAAAAGCGGTGCTCTGCCGATTGAGCTACGTCCCCTCGCAGCGCCGAAGCACTGCCCCACGGCCCGCGGACAACGTTGCCCGATCGGTGGTGTCGTAGTGGGACACCCCGAAGCGCGGCCGAACCGCGGTTCGCTCAGACCTCCGCGGTAGCTTCACGCCACAGATCGGCCTCCGCCTTGGCCGCGGTCTTGCGACGCACGACGAACAGGACGGCACCGGCAACAGCAGCGAGAACGAGCAGCTTCTTCACTTCGGACGCCTCCTACTACGAACGTATGCCGCCGCCGCGATAATCGCAGCGGCGGCACGTGTCACGTGGGCCTAGGAGGACTTGAACCTCCGACCTCTTCGTTATCAGCAAAGCGCTCTAACCGACTGAGCTATAGGCCCTGCGTGCGGTTATAGATACTACACACCCACACGATCGTCTTCCAAAGGGGGGTCCCCTTCACCGCCCCGAGTGACGATCGCCCCCGGAGCGGACTCCCGGAACCCCAGGTCAACCGGGGAACCGGGAGTCAAACGGAACCTCACTCCCGTTCGGAAAGGGTCACCTCGACCCCACCGACGAAGTCCGCCGCCACGTTGTAGATGAACCCGGCGACGGTGGCCAGGGCGGTGAACAGCACGATGTTGACCGCACCGATCATCGAGGCCACCGCGAACACCCGCACCGGGCTGATCAACGGCTGGCTCAACGAGTTCTCGGGCTGGGTCAGCTCACTGAACGTCCCGTTGAGCTGCTCCCAGACCCCCATACCGCCGAGCACCCCGTACAGCACCGCCACGGCGATCAACCACACGAAGAACAGCGTGACGCTGAGCATGAGTGCCAGCTTGAGCACCGACCACGGATCCACCCGCCGAATCTGCAGGCTCGCCCGCCGAGGACCGCGACTCGGCCGACGCGGCGCACCCTGAGTGGCCGCCCCACCGCGAGCGCCGCCCCCCATGCCCAGCGAGATTCCCGCACGGGCCGATTCCGCGGCACCGTCACCGGCGGAGTCCCCGAGGGACTGCGAACCGGCGGGCTGGGAGGCCGAGCCACCGGGATGCGGAATCCGGTGCGTTTCCTCCTCCTCGTATCCCGTCCCCGAGTCCGCGCCACGATGCCCGTCCGAGTCGTCCGAAACCTCCGTGGCACCCGAGGAGGTGTCCGCCGAGGCGGCGGAAGCGCTCATCGAGCCACCCACTCGCTGCCAGGGAGGAGTGCCCCCGGAACCGTCGACCTCACTGCTGGAGCCCTTCGCGCCACCGGCCGAACCACGCGAATCCCCACCGCTCTCGGCAGCGTCCGTGGACATCCCCTCGGAAACCGAGGTGGTCGCCTCCGCCGTCGTAGTGGTCGAGGTCGTTTCCTGCTCGCCGGTTGAACGGGACTCCGATTCCTGCGGCTTGTCCGAAGATGTCACGAGCGATCCTTCACTGATCGTCGGCTGCCTGCCACGCGGGGTGCCCCGCGCCTACTTTCGTTGCTCCGGGCCGGCTGCGTCCGGATCGGCGGCTTCATCGGCGTTGCGCGCGATGGCCACCAGCGAGTTCCCCTCACCCAGATCCATCAGGCGCACCCCCTTCGTCTGCCTACCGGCCTTGCGCACCTCCTTGGCGGTGGTGCGAATGACCCCGCCCGTGGAGGTGATCGCGTAGAGCTCATCCTCCAGTTCGGCGATGAGCGCTGCCACTAGCCTGCCACGTTTCCGGTCGTGCTGAATGGTCAACACGCCCTTACCGCCGCGTCCCTGCACCGGGTACTCGTCGATGGGCGTGCGTTTGGCGTACCCACCCTGGGTCGCGACCAGCACGTAACGGTCCTCGTGGCAGACGCCCATGGCCAGCAGCTCGTCACCGGAGTTGAACCGCATCCCCAACACGCCGGAGGTGGCACGTCCCATCGGGCGCAGCACCTCGTCACTGGCGTTGAAGCGGATGGACTGCCCCTCGGCCGAGACCAGCAGCAGGTCGTCCTCCGGCGAGCAGAGCACGGCACCGACCAGCTCGTCGCCGTCCTTGAGGTTGACGCCGATCAGCCCACCGGAACGGTTGGAGTCGAAGTCGGTGAGCTTGGACTTCTTGACCAGCCCGTTCTTGGTGGCCAGCACCAGGTACGGGGCGACGGTGTAGTCCTTGATCTGCATCACCTGGGCGATGTGCTCGTCCGGCTGGAACGCGAGCAGGTTCGCCACGTGCTGCCCGCGGGCGGTGCGGTTCGCCTCCGGCAGCTCGTAGGCCTTGGCACGGTAGACCCGCCCCTTGTTGGTGAAGAACAGGATCCAGTCGTGCGTGGAGCACACGAAGAAGTGCGAGACGATGTCGTCCTGCTTCAGCGCGGCGCCCTGCACACCCTTGCCGCCGCGCTTCTGGGCCCGGTAGAGATCGGTACGGGTCCGCTTGGCGTAACCGGTTCGGGTGATGGTCACCACCACGTCCTCGTCCGCGATGAGGTCCTCCATGGAAACCTCACCCTCGTACGGGACGATCCTGGTGCGTCGCTCCTCGCCGTGCTTGTGCACGATCTCCATCAGCTCGTCGCGCACGATCAGGCGCTGCCGCTCCGGCTTGGCCAGGATGTCGTTGAGATCGGCGATCTGCGTCTCGATCTCAGCCAGCTCGTCCAGCAGCTTCTGCCGCTCCAGCGCGGCCAGCTTGCGCAGCTGCATGTCCAGGATCGCGGTGGCCTGGTCCTCGTCGATGCCGAGCAGCTCGATCAGTCCGGAACGGGCGTCGTCCACGGTCGACGAGCCCCGGATCAGGTTGATGACCGCGTCCAGCTGATCCAGCGCCAGCGTCAGCCCGCGCAGGATGTGGGCACGCCGTTCGGCGCGCTGCAGGCGGTGCCTGGTGCGCCGCACGATCACGTCGATCTGGTGCCGCACGTAGTAGCGGATCACCTGGTCCAGCCGCAGGGTGCGGGGCACGCCGTCGACCAGCGCCAGCATGTTGACGCCGAAGGTGGTCTGCAGCTGGGTGTGCTTGTAGAGGTTGTTGAGCACGACCTTGGGGATCGCGTCCCGCTTGAGCGTGACCACGATGCGCATCCCGCGCCGACTGTTGGACTCGTCGGCGATGTCGGTGATCCCCGAGATCTTGCCCTCACGATGCATCGTGGCGATGTTCTCGATCAGGTTGTCCGGGTTGACCTGGTACGGGAGCTCGGTGACCACCAGCGAGGTGCGCCCCTTGGCATCCTCCTCCACGTCGACCACCGCGCGCATCCGGAGCGAGCCGCGGCCCGTGCGGTAGGCGTCGGCGATCGCGTTGGTGCCCATGATCATCGCGTGGGTCGGGAAGTCCGGCCCCTTGATGCGCTCGATCATGGCCTCGAGCAGCTCGTCGTCGGTGGCCTCGGGATTGTCCAGCGCCCAGACCACGCCGTCGGCGACCTCGCGCAGGTTGTGCGGCGGGATGTTGGTCGCCATCCCCACCGCGATGCCGCCACCGCCGTTGACCAGCAGGTTGGGGATGCGCGAGGGCAGGACGTCCGGCTCCTGCGTGCGCCCGTCGTAGTTGTCCGAGAACTCGACGGTGTCCTCTTCGATCTCGGCCAGCATGCTCATCGCCAGCGGCGCCAGCCGGGATTCGGTGTTGTGACTGACGAACCCGTTGGTAACGAAGGAGTGGTCGTCACTGTCCACCCGGAGGCTGTAGACCGGCTGGGGCCCGGCATCGGTGACCGATTCGACCTCGGCGTAGTAGAATCTGCCGTCCACCAGGGGCTCGACAACGTCGAGAACCTCGGAGTCGGTGATCCGGCTCGTGATCTCGGCACGATCCGTTTCCCAGCGCTCGATGCGGTCCACGTTGTGCCGCCGCAGCCAGTCGCGCTCCGTCCAGCGTTCGGCGCCGCGCTCCCTGATGTAGTCAGCGACGTACGGAACGTGGTCGTGACTCATAGCCGTGCTGCGTGCCGGGATCTCGTCGAGAATTCCGGCCAGTTTCCGTTGCTTGGTGTCGTGGAAGCCGATACGACCGGCGAACAGTCGAGCATCCCGACGATTGGTGACAACGATCTTGAACTCACCCGAGGCGTATTCGGAGATCTTGGAGACGATCCCGAACTCGAGCAACAGTTGCTGAACCTCCCCCGCCAGCCGACGGCTGTAGGTGGAGTAGGAGATCTGTACCGAATTGCGCGGCAACGCGGAGCACGAACCGTCGCCGGTGAACAGCCCGATCAGGAAGGCCCGCTTGGTTTCACTTCCCTCGCGCCACACGAACTCCGGGACCGTCTTGTCCGCGCTCCGATCTCCGATGAGCTCAGCGAGGACACTCTCCCGGAACTTCGACATGTCCTGAATGTCGAGCTCGTGAAGCGTGTTACCGGAAGCGATCCGCCGCGAGGAGACATACCTCGGACCACCAACCACCGCATCGTAGAGCTCGACCACGTAGCGGAAGAAGTCCTCGTCCAGATTGTTGAAACCAGCACGGCCCGGTGAAGCGAAACCCTCGCTAACGAAGGCTCCAGCCAGTAGCGCTCGCTCCCGTTCCCAGGGCAACGGCTCACCCTGCGAAGGTTCGCTCCGCTGCATGACGACGTGGTCGCCGGGGCCGATCTCCTCCAGCAGCTTCCACAGCAGGGTCGGAACGCCGAGCACCTTCGTAAGGCACAACACCGGATGGTTGTACGTTCCGGTCAGCTCGTAGCCGCCCTTGGTGCGCAGCCTGAGAGTCGGGTGCTCACCCGAGTGGAAGAGCTTCTCGGCACGTACCGGATCGCCGGAGCGTCCGAGCACCTTGAGATCGATGTCGTTGTCGCTGTTCGGCCGCGCGTCCGGCACGATGTCGCCGATGCGCGCCGACGAACCGTCGGCCAGTTTCACCAGGGTGTCACCAGTTACGCAGTAGCGCATGGCGGCGGCCGGATCGTTGCCGGGCGAGCCGAAGTTGCCCTGGCCGTCGATGAGCACGTTGCGCATCGACCACGGCTGGGCCATCCGCACCAGGGTGTCGTAGATCGCGGAGTCGCCGTGCGGGTGGTAGTTACCCATCACGTCGCCGACCACGCGCGAGCACTTCACGTAGGAGCGGTCGGGCCGGAACCCGGAGTCGTACATCGCGTACAGCACCCTGCGGTGCACCGGTTTGAGCCCGTCGCGCACGTCGGGCAGCGCCCGCGCCACGATGACGCTCATGGCGTAGTCGATGTAGGAGTTCTGCATCTCCTGCTGGAGATCGACCGGTTCGACTCGGCCACCCTCCGGGGGCAAGGTCTCGGTCATACCGTCCTTCTCTTCGCTGGGTTGGCGGTCGCGGTTCGCCCGGTGGCCCCGTCGGGTACGCGGCCCGACCACCGCCGGACGAGCACGCGGGGTCGTGGGGATTCGGCGCGGGCGCCGATCAGACGTCGAGCAGTCGGACGCCCTTGGCGTTGCGGGTGATGAAGGAGCGGCGCGCTTCCACGTCCTCGCCCATCAACACGCTGAACAGCTCGTCGGCCGTGGCCGCGTCGTCCAGGCTGACCTGCATCAGCACGCGGTTGTCGGGATCCATGGTGGTTTCCCAGAGCTCGGGGGCGTTCATCTCGCCCAGCCCCTTGTACCGCTGGATGCCCTCCTCCTTGGGCAGCTTGCGCCCCTCCTCGGCGCCCTGCTGCAGCACCGCGTCGCGCTCGCGGTCGCTGTAGACGTACTGCGGCTGCGAACGCGGCCACTTGATCTTGTAGAGCGGCGGGCTGGCCAGGTAGACGTGCCCGTTCTCGATCAGCGGTCGCATGAACCGGAACAGCAGCGTGAGCAGCAGCGTGCGGATGTGCTGCCCGTCCACGTCGGCGTCGGCCATCAGCACGATCTTGCTGTAGCGCAGCTTGGACAGGTCGAACTCGTCGTGGATGCCCGTGCCCAGGGCGGTGATGATCGACTGGACCTCGTTGTTCTTGAGGACCTTGTCGATCCGCGACTTCTCCACATTGATGATCTTGCCTCGGATGGGCAGGATCGCCTGATAGCGGGACTCCCTGCCCTCCTTGGCGGAGCCGCCCGCCGAGTCGCCCTCGACGATGTAGAGCTCGCACTCGTCGGGGTTGTTGGACTGGCAGTCCTTGAGCTTGCCCGGCAGCCCGCCGATGTCCATCGCCGACTTGCGCCGCACCAGGTCCTTGGCCTTGCGGGCGGCGACCCTGGCCTGCGCGGAGGAGACCGCCTTGTTGATGATGTTCTTGGCGTCGGCGGGGTTGCGCTCGAACCAGTCGTTGAGCCACTCGAACGCGGTGGTCTGCACGAAGGACTTGACCTCGGTGTTGCCCAGCTTGGTCTTGGTCTGGCCCTCGAACTGCGGTTCGGAGACCTTGACCGAGATGATCGCGGCGAGTCCTTCGCGGACGTCGTCGCCGGTCAGGCTGCCGTCCTTGTCCTTGAGGAGCTTCTTCTCCTTGGCGTAGGAGTTGACGACCCTGGTCAGTGCCGAGCGGAAGCCCTCCTCGTGGGTACCGCCCTCGTGGGTGTTGATCGTGTTGGCGAAGGTGTAGACCGACTGGTTGAACCCCTCGTTCCACTGCATCGCGATCTCGACCTCGTGCCCCTCGCCGGCCGCACTGAAGCTCACGATCTTCTTGTGGATGGGGTCCTTGGTGTGGTTGATGTGCGCGACGAAGTCCTCCAGGCCACCCGGGTAGTGGAACACCCGTTCGGCGGCGCGGGCGGACTCGCCGGAGGCGTCCTCCCCCGAGCTGTCCTCGGCGGCGGCGCGCTCGTCCCGCAGCACGATGCGCAGCCCCTTGTTGAGGAAGGCCATCTCCTGCAGCCGCCTGGCGATGGTCTCGGCGTCGAACCGCGTGGTCTCGAAGATCTCCGGATCGGCCCAGAAAGTGATGCTGGTGCCGGTCTCACTGGTGCGCTCGCCCCGCTCCGGGGACGAGACGGGTTTGGAGTCCTCGTAGCGCTGCCGCCACACGTGGCCGTCGCGGTGCACCTCGGCCTCGAGTCCGGTGGACAACGCGTTGACGACCGAGACGCCGACACCGTGCAGCCCGCCGGAGACCGCGTAGCTGTCACCGCCGAACTTGCCGCCCGCGTGCAGCATCGTCAGCACGACTTCCAGCGTGGGTTTCTTCTCCACGGGGTGCTCGTCCACCGGGATACCGCGCCCGTCGTCGGTTACGCGGACGCCGCCGTCGGCGAGCAGTGTGACGGTGACCTCGCTGGCATGGCCTGCCATCGCCTCGTCCACCGAGTTGTCCACAACCTCCTGCACAAGATGGTGCAGGCCGCGTTCACCGGTCGAGCCGATGTACATGCCGGGACGCTTGCGGACTGCCTCAAGGCCCTCGAGAACGGTGATGGATGAAGCGCTGTATTCGTTCTTCTTCGCTGTCACGGGCCTCGGAGTCTCCTAGAGCCGAATCGCTTGAGTCTGCGGCCCGCACGGCGGGATCGGCGAAGCCGCCCCGCGGGCCGGGGCCGGTACGACCCCACCGCCGTCCGGTACTGGAACGCCACGACACCGACGAACGAACCGGACCCGCCACCATTCTACTGGTCGGCCCTGTCAGAAAGCCGCCAAGGACACCTCTGACTTGCTCACAGAGCCACCAAAACGGATCAGGACACCTTTAAAGGGCGGCGAACACGACATGGGGATTCTGACTTGTAGCCTGCCGTCCGGTACAACCCGGGTGCCCGAACCGCGCGAGCCTCACCCGAAAGCGGGACGCCACCATCACGGACCGCCCGGTTCCACCCGGCTCTCGGCGGTGTTCCTTCCCGTCGGTGGTTCCCACCGATCCCCGAGACGCCCCACGCGCCGGGAACGCACCGCCACCCCGCGAAGGGATCACCCGTAGGTGTCGCGCGGTCCCCTCCCGGAGATGTGCCGGGGCCCGTGCCGCCAGCTGGGCGCCGCCGGACCGGACACCTTGATCCGCCGCACCACCCGGCTGCCGAGGCCGTCCGCGATCCGTTGCACGAGCTGGCGCTGCAACAACCGGAGCTCGGTGGCCCACGCCGTGGACTCCGCCCGCAGCGTGAGCACCCCCTCGCTCAGCTCGACCGGCTCGCTGTGCGCCGCGATCTCCTCCCCCACGAGTTCCGCCCAGCGCCCGAACAGCTGGCCGCCGGTCAACCGCTCGGACCACCCCCTGGCGTCGACGACCCGCCGGAGCAGTCGCCCCAGCTCCTGCGGATCCCGGTCGTCGGCGTCGGGGCCGGACCAGCCACGGCTGCGCCGAGTGCGGCCGGTCGGGCGTGCGCCCCGGCCACGGGGGCGTGCTTTGGACTTCTCGCGCGCCGCCTGCAACGCCGCGCGGGCCAGGTCCGAACCCGTCGTCCGTTCGCCCGCTGCCCCAACGGGTTCGGGTCCCGCGGCCCGGCGATCGGCAGATGTGGTGTCGCGGGAACTCGAAGCACCCTTCGAGTTGTCCACACTGTCCACAGTTCGATCCCCAACCGTGGCCCCGTGCTCCGAGTCGCCACCGCCGGGTGAGGTAAGGGACCGGCCCGACGCTGGTCGTGCCGGCCGCCAGGACGCGAACAACGCGTCACGCTCGGCCGCGGACCTGGGTCGTCCTCCGAACTCATTCGGCACGCCGCACCTCCCCCTCGCGCACGTCGAACCGAACCCCCGACAGTTCGGCGGGAACGTCCTCGGCCACGGCCGCGGTCACCAGCACCTGTTCCGCCCCGGCCACCGATCGGGCCAACCGGGCGCGGCGCCGCGCGTCCAGCTCCGCGAAGACGTCGTCCAGGAGCAGCACGGGTTCGGCACCATCCTCGGACAGTAGGTGATACGAGGCCAGTCGCAACGCGAGCGCGAACGACCAGGACTCGCCGTGACTGGCATATCCCTTGGCCGGAGCCTGCCCCAGCACCAGCTCCAGGTCGTCGCGATGCGGCCCCGACAGCGACACACCGCGCTCCAACTCCTGCTGCCTGGACTCGCCGAGCCGCGTCAGCAGGGCGGACTCGATCGTGACGGGATCGGCCCGTGTGCCGTGCGGGGTACCGTACTCCTCGGGCAGTCCCGGCACGCTGCCGCGATAGGCCAGCTCGGCCACCCGGGACGCGGGGCCCTCCTCCGGCTGCGACCCGTCAGCGGCGACCTCGGCGTAGCAACGCGTGACGTGCGGCGTCAGGTCGGCGACCAGGTCCAACCTGCCCGCCAGGAGATCGGCGCCGTACTTGGCCAGGTGGCCGTCCCAGACCTCGAGGGTGCGCAGGTCGGCCGGATCGGTGCTCCGCGCCGCGCCCGCCGACTTCAGCAGTGCGCTGCGCTGCTTGAGCACCTTCTCGTAGTCGGAACGCACCCCGGCGTAGCGCGGGGACCGGGCCACCAGCAGCTCGTCGAGGAAGTCCCGCCGCCCGCCGGGATCGCCCCGCACCAGCGCCAGGTCCTCCGGGGCGAACAGCACGGTGCGCAGGATGCCGAGGACGTCGCGCGGTTTCGTGGCCGAACCGCGGTTGATCCGCGCGCGATTGGCCCGTCCCGGGGCGATCTCCAGTTCGACGAGCAGCTCCCTGTCCTGGTTCACCACGGCCGCACGCACCACCGCGCGCTGGGCACCGTGCCTGATCAGCGGGGCGTCGTTGGGCACGCGGTGCGAACCGAGGGTAGCCACGTAGCCGAGCGCCTCGACCAGGTTCGTCTTGCCCTGACCGTTGGCGCCGACCAGCGCCGTCGGCCCGGCGTCCAGCGGAAGGTCCACGTGCTGCCAGGACCGGAAATCGGTGAGTTGCAGGTGGCGTACGTACACGACGGTCCTAGGGGCGAGGAGGCACGAACCGGGTGGGGACGTGGTGACCGCGGCGCGGCCACCACCAGCGGCTCACTCGCCGTCGCTGGACTGCACCGCGTGACCGCCGAACTGGTTGCGCAACGCGGCCACCGCCTTCATGGCGGGTGAGTCGTCCTGCCGGGAAGCGAACCTGGCGAACAGCGCGGCGGTGATCGCCGGGGTGGGTACCGCGTGGTTGATGGACTCCTCGACGGTCCAGCGGCCCTCACCGGAGTCGGTGACATAGCCCTGCAACTGCTCCAGCTCCGGATCCTGCTCCATGGCCCGGACCAGCAGGTCCAGCAGCCAGGAACGCACCACGGTGCCGTGGCTCCAGGCCTTGATCGTGCCCGCGACATCGGTGACCAGGTCCGATGCGGCGAGCAGTTCGAAGCCCTCGGCGTACGCCTGCATCAGGCCGTACTCGATGCCGTTGTGCACCATCTTGGCGTAGTGGCCCGCGCCGACCGGGCCCGCGTGCACGAAGCCCTTGGCCCGCTCGCCCGCGGGGCGCAGCGTGTCGAAGATCGGCATGGCGCGTTGCACGTCGGCGGTCTCGCCACCCGCCATCAGGCCGTAGCCGTTGTCGGCACCCCAGACTCCGCCGGAAACGCCCACATCGACGTAGGAGATTCCGGACTCGGCCAGCAACGCCGCGTTGTCCCGGTCGTCGGTGTAGCGCGAGTTGCCGCCCTCGATCACGAGGTCACCCGGTTCGAGCAGTCCGGCGAGTTCTCGGACGGTGCTGCTGGTTGGCTCGCCGTGCGGAACCATGACCCACACGGTGCGCGGCGCGGTGAGCTCGGCCACCATGGCGGTGATCGAGGACGCGTCGGCTACCTGCTGGTCACGGTCGTAGCCCACGACCTCGTGGCCGTCCGCGCGCAGCCGCTCGCGCATGTTGTAGCCCATCTTGCCGAGACCGACCAGACCCAGTTGCACCGAAACTCCCTTTCACACACTTCGCTGGCCTCGCCCCGGCGGATCACACCGGGGCGAGGTCACAGCAACGTCGTCGCAGCCGACGTCGCACCGCGTTGGGCCGCGTGAACGTGCTGCGTTTTCAGCCCGGCATCCGAACCGGCATGAGCAGGTACAAATACCCGGGAAGCACCTCGCCGTCCTCGCCCGCGGGTTTGATCACGGCGGGACGGCTGGAAGTCGTGAAGAGCATGCGGGCCCGGTCCGCCTTGAGCGCGGACAGCCCGTCCTGCAGGTAGCTCGGGTTGAAAGCGATGGTCAGCGGCTCGCCCTCGAACTCGACCGGGAGTTCCTCCTCGGCGCTGCCCTCGTCGTCACCGCCCGCGGTCAGGCGCAGCGCGTTCTCGGAGAACTCCAGCCGCACCTGGGTGCCGCGCTCGGCGACCAGCGAGACACGCTTGATCGCGTCGGCGAGCGTCCCCACGTCGACCACGGCGGAGGTGGAGTACTCGTCGGGCAGCAGCTTGCGGTAGGGCGGGAACTCGGCGTCCAGCAGCCTGGTCGTGCTGCGGCGGGTGGTTCCGGACAGGCCGAGCAGCCCGTCGGAGGAGGCCAGCGACAGTTCCACGGTGGTGCCCGCGCCGCCCAGTGTCTTGGCCGACTCGGACAGGGTGCGTGCGGGAACCAGCACCTCGGTGTCCTCGACGGACTCGGTTGGCTGCCAGGTGAGCTCGCGCATCGCGAGCCGGAACCGGTCGGTGGCCACCAGGGTCAGCTGATCATTGTTGATCTCGATCCGCACGCCGGTGAGCATGGGCAGCGTCTCGTCCTTGCCCGCGGCCACGGCGACCTGGGCCACCGCCGAGCTGAACGAGTCGCCCTGCACGGAGCCGGCGAGTTCGGGCATCCGCGGCAGCTGTGGATAGTCCTCCACGGGCATGGTGGGGAGGCTGAAGCGGGAACTGCCGCAGGTGATGCTCACCCGGGAACCGTCGACGGTGATCTCGACGGGGCGCTGCGGCAGCGCCTTGGTGATGTCGGCGAGCAGCCTGCCGGAGACCAGCGTCCTGCCGCCGGTCTCCACCTCGGCGTCCACACCGACCTGCGCCGAGACCTCGTAGTCGAAACCGGAGATGGTCAGCTTGCCCTCGTCGGCATCCAGCAGCATCCCACCCAGCACCGGTACAGGCGGGCGTGAGGGCAGGCTACGAGCGACCCAGGCGACAGCATCGGCGAGACCGTCACGTTCCAGACGGATCTTCATGAGTGTCCTTTCGGTTCCGGTTCCACGACGTCTCGGTCGTGGAGAGCCTGGTCGAACGGGATGCGGGTGTGCTGTGCACCGCGAACCGAAGCGGGTACGGCGAATCGTGCTTCGAGCCCCCACCCAGCGCGGCGGAACCGCAGCGGCTCTCAAGCCCGATGGGTCTCCCACGGTAGAGCGTGCGCTCTGCGCCCATGACGTGGGTCCGGGGTTTCACGGCTCGTCGAGCCCGGAACTCCCGAGAAGTTGATCTTGATTCGCGGCCTTACTTCGTTTCCCCTTGTCTTTAAGAGAAAAACCAAACAACGCAGGCGTAGTAGGGGCTGTGGATATTGGGGACAACCCGGTTTTTCGCTGCTGAGCGGCCCTACCCGACTGTGGAGAATCCTGTGGGCAACTTGGGGACGAACAGGCCGCACTGTGGACCGATTTATCCACAAGCCAAGTTGTCCACAGTTGTGGTGTGTTGATCCACAGTCGATCCCCAAGATTTTCGCAGGTTGTCCCCAGTTGTTGTGGATACACCGTGATCGCTCGATCAGGTTGTGGATAAATCTGTGGACATCTTGTGGGTAACTTGGGGGTAGCTGTGGGCAAGTTCCCCGCTGTTGTGTACAGCCTGTGAGGCGATCGGGCGCTGTTCCAGCTCATCCTTGGGGATCCCGAAAGCTGTGCACAACCCCACTTCCGAGTGACTTTCAGCGGGGTTCAGATGTGGAAATTCACATTTGTGTGATCTTCGTGCTTCCCGAGTACGCAGTGTGATCAAGGTTGTGCACACTCCCGTTTTGCGCTTTTCGTTCGATTCATCGGGTGAGGTGTCCGGAAGGCGTCGGACCGCTCGGCCACCGACACGGGCGGCGTCGATCTCTCGCGAGGAAGGCCCGAGGTGGTGTAGGTCGCTACTCGATGTCGGGTCTGGCCGGAGCGAGAGCCGCACGCGAGGTTCCGCCACCCGAGCCCCTGCGACAACCGAGCCGCCGAACCCCGTTCAGAGGAACGATGCCTGCTGCTTGATCCTGGCGGTGAGTTCCTGCACGTGGTCGTAGACCCGGCGCCGCTCGGCCATCGCCTTGCGGATCTTCTTGTCGGCGTGCATCACCGTCGTGTGGTCCCGCCCACCGAAACTCTGGCCGATCTTGGGCAGCGAGGAGTCGGTGAGTTCGCGGCAGAGGTACATGGCGATCTGTCTCGCCTGGGCGAGTGCCTTGGTTTTGCCCGGGCCGCACAGATCGTCCACCGTCACGCCGAAGAACTCGGCGGTCATGGACATGATGGTCTGCGTGCTGATCTCCGGGGGCTGGGCGTCGTCCGGAATCAGATCGCGCAGCACGATCTCGGCGAGCTGCACGTCCACCGGCTGTTGGTTCAGCGATGCGAACGCGGTCACCCGGATCAGCGCGCCCTCCAACTCCCGGATGTTGCGCTCGATGCGTGCCGCGATGAACTCCAGCACTTCCGCGGGCGCGGCCAACCGGTCCTGCGCCGCCTTCTTCCGCAGGATCGCGATGCGGGTCTCCAGTTCGGGGGGCTGGATGTCGGTGATCAGTCCCCACTCGAACCGGGTGCGCAGCCGGTCCTCCAGTGTGTGCAGGCTCTTCGGCGGCCGGTCGGAGGAAACCACGATCTGCTTGTTCGAGTTGTGCAGCGTGTTGAAGGTGTGGAAGAACTCCTCCTGGGTTCCCTCCTTGCCCTCCAGGAACTGCACGTCGTCCACCAGCAGCACGTCCACGTCCCGGTAGCGCCGTTGGAAGGCCACCTGCCGGTCGTCCCGCAGCGAGTTGATGAAGTCGTTGGTGAATTCCTCGGTGGAGACGTAGCGCACCCGCATTCCCGGGAAGAGCCGCTGGGTGTAGTGGCCGACCGCGTGCAGCAGGTGGGTTTTGCCCAGTCCGGACTCTCCCCAGATGAACAGCGGGTTGTAGGCGCGCGCCGGTGCCTCCGCCCCGGCGACGGCGGCCGCGTGCGCGAACCTGTTGGAGGAGCCGATCACGAAGGTGTCGAAGGTGTACTTCGCGTTCAACCGGGTCTGGGAGGTGGGGGGACCGTTCTTGGGTGCCGTGTAGGGCTGTCCCTGCTGCTGCTCCGGTTTGTTGTCGCCGCCGAAGGTCGGCCAGATCTCGTTGGCCGCCCGCAGGGCCTCCCCCTCCTCGTCCTCCTCGGGCTCGGAGTCGCTCTCACCGTCGGCGTGCTGTTCGCCGGCCCGGTACTGCGGACCGAACGGCAGGGGGGTCATGCCCTGCCACGAGTAGTCCGACCCCGTGCTCCCGGGGCGGTGCTGCTCCGGAGGGGCCGGGGGAAGTGCCCCGCTGATCGAACCCGTGTGCGCGGTGTTGCCGTAGTCCTCGGTCTCGTGGGTGGTTTGGGGGCGTTGCCGGTGCTCGCTCGGCCTGCCGTGCCATCCCTGCGCCTCGTCCGTGGGGATGTAGCCCACCGGCCCGTTCCCCGGTGTGGCGCCGTAGCCGGTTTCGTAGGGCAGCTCGACCTGACCGACCTGCCACCGGCCCTCGTCGACGGGTTCCGGGTCGGGTTCCGGATCGGCGTCGACCGAACCGGGGACGTCCTCGCCGTCCTCCTCGCCCATGGACTGTGGCGTGACGGGGCGCGTCGGGGCGGGAACCGCGGTGTCCACTTTCACGGCCAGCGAGATCTCTCTGCCGAGCCTGCGCGAGAGCGCGTCGGTTATCGGATCCCGCAGGGCGCGCTCGATGGCCTCTTTCGCGAAGTCGCTCGGGGCCGCTAGCAGGGCGGTCCCGTCCAGCAGTCCGATGGGACGTGTCACGCGCATCCACGCGCGTTGTTGGGGTGAGAGCGTTCCCGATGACAGCTCGTGCACCACCTCGTCCCAGACCCTGCCGAGATCGGCTTGGTGGTCCGACACCGCTGAGCTCCCCTCCCCTCGTTGCCGTGGGACTCCGGATGCCCCGGTGGCGGGTTCGTGAGTTCCGCTCGGCCGGTTCCGGGTCGAATCACCTGTGTACGACAAGGTGGAAACGAGGTATCCACAGAGTTGTCCACAGCTCTGCCGAAGGTACGACAGAGCCGGAGGCCCGTGACTGTCGGGGGCGTCCGTGGCGCTCCGCCCGCTCTTGGGGGCGGTCTTGATCGAGTTCGGAAATCCCCGGCGCTATCCTGATCGCGGCGCCGGTCCCCTCGCTGACCGGCACCCCGGCTACGCGGCTCGGCGTTCGAGTAAGTACCCTCGTTGGGTCTCCCGCTGTAATGCGGGCGTTCGATGGTTGTGTCGGTCGCGAAGTCCGATCCGGCGCCCAACCTGGTTCGTCCGCACGGGATCGTGCGCGTACGACCAGAGTGCGTGCGCCTGCCGCGGATAAAGCTCCAAAGCCGCTTCCGCTTTCCAGCGCGGGGACACTTGACCGAGCCACAGCGGCCATCTTGTGCCTTGTAAGGCGCATGGTTGGCCTGTAGTAACCGGGAGAGCCGACCGTGAGCAAGGGCAAGCGCACCTACCAGCCGAACAACCGCAAACGGGCCAGGACGCATGGTTTCCGGCAGCGGATGCACACCAGGGCCGGCCGCGCCATCGTGACCGCCCGGCGCCGCAGGGGCCGTAAGCGTCTGACCGCCTGATCGGGGCGGGCCGTGCTTCCAGCGGCAGCGCGGCTCAGGCGCAGCCAGGATTTCACCCGGGTCGTACGTCGTGGACGTCGAGCGGGCAGGCCACGTCTCGTGCTGCACGCACTGACGTGCGGGACGGTGGATGCCGAACCGGCCGTGAAGTCCCGGGCTGCCGGCGATGCCGTCGCTGAACCCGACGACGAGAACAAGCGCGGAACATCCGACAGTCCGCCCACCCTGGAAAAGCGGGAGCGACCCAGGGTGGGTTTCGTCGTGAGTAAGGCCGTCGGCAACGCGGTGGTCCGGCACAGGGTGTCGCGACAGCTGCGTCATCTGATGCGTGACCGCATTCCGGTGTTGCCCGCGGGCACAATGGTGGTGGTACGAGCGCTGCCACCAGCGGCAGCGGCCACCAGTGCGGAACTCGGCCGGGACCTGGACAGGGCCGCTCGCAAGTTGGGCCTGCCGGTTCCGGGTGATCAATCGGACGGTGGTGCCCACTCCACCACGGATCCCGCGTAATGGCAGAGCAAGACCCCGGTTCGTCCGATGACTCGGCAGCGGCTCCCGTGACTCGCCCGGGGCCGATCGCCTGGCTGCTCTCGTTGCCGATCCACGTCTACCGCAAGGTCGTATCACCGATACTTCCGCCCACCTGCCGGTTCTATCCGAGTTGCAGTGCCTATGCCGTGGAGGCGCTGCGGGTTCACGGCGCTCTCAGGGGCGGTTGGCTGACGCTGCGGCGACTGTCGCGCTGTGGCCCCTGGCACCCGGGTGGGGTGGATCCGGTTCCGCCGCCCCGTGACACGCGTCGCGCCACAGATCCTTCCACCGGCGAGGAGTAGCCCGAAGTGCTGGACTTCATCAATTACCCGGTCTCGTTCATCCTGTGGTCGTGGCATGCCGTGTTCGGGGCGCTGCTCGGTCCGGACAGTGGTTTCGCCTGGGCGCTGTCCGTGATGTTCCTGGTGTTCACCCTGCGGATCCTGCTGTTCAAGCCCTTCGTGCACCAGGTCCGCTCCATGCGCAAGATGCAGGAGGTCGCGCCGCGGATACAGCAGCTGCAGCGGGACTACCCCGACGATCCGCAGCGTCTCACCGCCGAGATGCGCAAGCTGCAGTCCGAGCAGGGGTTCAATCCACTCGGTGGATGTCTGCCCATGATCGTGCAGGTCCCGGTCTTCATCGGGTTGTTCCGGGTGCTCAACGGTTTTCAGCCGAACGAGGAGAGCAACTACTTCTTCGGCGCGGAGGGGGTGCGTTCCTTCCTCGACGCCCACTTGTTCGGCGCCAGCCTTTCCGGCACGCTCACGGCTCCTGCCGAGGCGCTGAGCACTTTCGGAACCGATCGGGCCTCGATGCTGTTGGTCGGAGTTCCATTGATGATCGCGGCGGGGATCGCGACGCATTTCACCACCAGACACTCGATAGCCAGGCAGCGTGGCGAACGCACCCCCTCGCCCGCTCCGAACCAGCAGGCGATGATGAATCGGATCATGCTGTGGCTCTTTCCGGCGTTCGCCGTGGTAGCCGGCCCGTTCCTGCCGTTGGCGATCCTGCTGTACTGGTTGGCGAACAACTTCTGGACCCTCGGGCAGCAGCGTATCGTGTTTCGACGTATCGACGAGGAGGAAGCACAGCGGCAGCAGACGCCGGACGCGGCGCCCGCGGTGATCGATTCCTCGCCGGTCGAGCGCGTGGACTCCCGTGCCCGACCGGAAGACGACGAGCGAGCCGAATTGCCCGGAATACCGGAAGACCGTTCCAGCGACACGGACAAGCCGGACGAGCACCGGTGAATCCGTAAGCAGCTCCAGAGAGGAGACACCCAGTGTCCGATACCGTGCAGGAGGCCGGCCAGGACGAGCAGTCCGTGGCAGTCAGTGGTTCCGAACAGGCCACTGATCGGGACAGTGGATCGACGGCCAGAAGCGAAGCCGATCTGGTGCGCGAAGGCGATATCGCCGGTGACTACCTGGAACGGCTGTTGGACCTGCTCGACTACGACGGCGACATCGATCTGGATGTGGAGTCGGGGCGTGCCGTGGTGAGCGTGGAAGGCGGCAAGGACCTCGAGAAGCTCGTCGGTTCGCAGGGCGAGGTGCTCGAAGCCGTGCAGGAGCTCACCCGGCTGGCCGTGCAGCAGGAAACCGGGGTGCGCAGCAGGCTGATGCTCGACATCGCCGGTTGGCGCGCGAACCGGCGCGACGAACTCAGTGATCTCGGCCGTCGGACTGCCGAGAAGGTCGCGAGTACCGGTAAGACCCAGCGGCTGCGCCCGATGAGTCCGTTCGAGCGCAAGGTGGTGCACGACGCGGTCGCCGCGGTGTCGGGTGTCACCAGCGAGGGCGAGGGAGAACCGCCCAGCAGGCGTGTGGTCGTTTACCGGGCCGGGTGATTCCTCGGCGTGTGGTCGTTCCGGCCGGACCGGTTCGTTGTCATGCTGCCCCTGTGACATCGCGTCACAGGGGCAGCATTGTGTTCGGCGGGGCCCGTGGCTTCGTCCCGTGACTTTCTCGTGGGGTGGGCTCACGCGGTCGCGCGGGCGTTTCACGTGAAACAGTGCGGCGGTCTCGCTCGCGGGGTGGTGTGCGGGGCGGCCCGGGTTCGTTGCCCGAGGGGCGCGGCGTGACCGTTCGGCGGGCGTCACCGATGTCGTGTGAGAAGTATTCGTTTTCCGTGGGTGGCTGTGTCGAAGCCTGCCTTCGGGGCGTGTTTCACGTGAAACAACTCTATGATGAACGGGATCGAAACCGGGGCATCGAAGAGGCGGGTTGTTGGACGACGAGAGTCCGGTCGGGCGGTTCCCGGCCGAGAATGATGCGGGTGAAGCTGTGCGAGGGGTCGAGGGAATGTCACCGGAGCGGATGATTTTCGGTGATCGGGCGTCATTGGCGAGCGAGTTCGCGGAACGCCTCTTGACGGATGGCGTGCAACGTGGCTTGATCGGTCCGAGGGAGGGAGACCGGCTCTGGGAACGCCACATCTACAACTCGGCAGTGTTGCGGGAGTTGTTGCCACGTGAAGCCACGGTGGTCGATGTCGGCTCCGGGGCGGGACTACCCGGTATACCGCTCGCGATCGCTCGTCCCGATCTGACCGTCACATTGCTGGAACCGATGGCGCGTCGGGTCGCGTGGCTGGAGGAACTGTCGGATGATCTGGGACTGCCCGTGACGGTGGTGCGGGGACGAGCGGAGGAAAAACCGATCCGTGCCCGGCTGCACGATCAGGACTTCGTGGTCGCTCGGGCGGTGAGCTCGTTGGAGCGGCTCGCCGAATGGTGTCTGCCGCTGCTGCGTCCGGGCGGCCTGCTGCTCGCGCAGAAGGGTGCCAGTGCGTCCGAGGAGTTGGAGCGTGATCGTGCCGCGATAGCACGTCGTGGTGGCGTGTCGGCCGAGGTGCGCCATTGCGGAACGGATGTGCTGGAGACTCCTGCCAATGTCGTCGTGGTGCGGCGTTCGGAGGCGGCTCCGTCACGTTCCACCGGCTCCGGAAGGCGAGCTCGTGGGATGGGGACGCGTCGGCCGGACAACCGGCCAAACAGAAAGGAACGGTGACGGTGACCCCGGAATCGAACCAGACCGATGGTGTTTCACGTGAAACAAAGGGTCGTTCCATGGGTGGGATGCGCTTCCCCGCCGTGGCCGGCGAGGGGGCGCAGGCGGAGGAAGCGAGCTCCGATTGGACCGCCTGGACCCCTCTCGTGGAGGAGGCGAAACGGAGCACCTCCTCCCCGGCTCCGGAATCGACCCGATTGCCCAAACCCGATGAGCGTCGGATCATGACCGTCGCCAACCAGAAAGGCGGCGTGGGAAAGACGACCAGCACGGTCAACCTGGCCACCGCGCTGGCAGTGCAGGGACTGCGGGTTCTGGTCATAGATCTCGACCCGCAGGGAAACGCCAGTACCGCGCTGGGAGTGGATCACCAGGCGGGGGTTCCCTCGGTCTACCAACTCCTGCTCGGTGAGATCGGTGTCGCCGACGCCGCCGCCACCAGTACACAGTCGGAGAACCTCAGCTGTGTGCCCGCCACCATCGATCTGGCAGGCGCGGAGGTGGAGCTTGTCACGATGGTCGCTCGCGAGGCGAGACTGCGAGAGGCACTGCGACCGGCGGTGCTCGACGAGTTGGACTACGACTACGTCTTCATCGACTGCCCGCCCTCGTTGGGACTGCTCACGGTGAACGCGCTGGTGGGCGCGCACGAAGTGGTGATCCCGATCCAGTGCGAGTACTACGCGCTGGAGGGACTGGGGCAACTGATCAACAACATCGAGTTGGTGCAGTCGTACCTCAACCCCGGGCTCAACGTCTCCACCGTGTTGCTGACCATGTACGACGGACGTACGAAGCTCGCCGAACAGGTTACCGAGGAAGTCCGCAACTATTTCGGTGAGCGGGCACTGCGAACCGTCATCCCTCGTAGCGTCAAGATTTCCGAGGCTCCCGGCTTCGGGCAAACCGTGCTGAGTTACGACCCCGGCTCGCGGGGTTCCATGAGTTACTTGGATGCTGCTCGTGAGATCGCCGAGCGCGGTACGGAGAGGAAGACGTCATGACCGAGCGTCGTGGTGGTTTGGGCCGCGGACTGGCCGCACTCATTCCGAGTGCTCCGGAATCGGAGGCGCCACCGACAGGGGATAATTTCGACACGGTGACGGTTTCGGCCGGAGCTGATACCGCTTCCCCGGCCGGTGGCTCCGCCGTGGAACCCGTTGTTTCACGTGAAACGAGCGAGAGCGTCGCCGGAGCCGTCTACCGCGAGATCGAGATCTCGGCGATAGTTCCCAATCCGAGGCAGCCACGCCAGGTTTTCGACGAGGACGCACTCGCCGAGCTGGAACACTCCATCAAGGAGTTCGGCCTCATGCAGCCGATCGTGGTGCGTGAGCTCGACGGTGGCGAGCAGTACGAACTCATCATGGGCGAGCGCCGTTGGCGAGCGGCGCAGCAGGCCGAATTGGCCACGCTTCCCGCGATCGTCCGGCAGACCAAGGACGACGCGTTGTTGCGGGACGCGTTGCTGGAGAACATCCACCGGGTGCAGCTCAACCCGCTGGAGGAGGCTTCCGCGTATCAGCAGCTGCTGGAGGAGTTCGAGGTCACCCACGACGAGCTGGCCGATCGGATCGGGCGCAGCAGGCCCGTGATCACCAACATGATTCGCCTGCTGCGACTGCCGTTGCCCGTGCAACGTCGAGTCGCAGCCGGGGTGCTCGCGGCCGGACACGCCCGAGCGCTGCTCAGTCTGGACGACGCGCGGGACCAGGAGGAGATCGCCAACCGCATCGTGGCGGAAGGGCTCTCGGTGCGTGCGGCCGAAGAGCAGGTGACGCTCAAGAAGCGGGAACAGCCGGAGAAGCCGAAGTCCAAGCAACGTCCCAAGATGGAGCTCGCGGGGGCCGAGGAAGTGCAGGATCGCCTCGCCGACTGGCTGGATACCAAGGTGAAGGTGGAGTCCGGGCAACGGAAGGGGCGCATTGTCGTGGAGTTCGGTTCCTCGGACGATCTGCGCAGGCTCACGGAACTCCTGTTGGGGGATTGATTGTCGGCGGCTCGGTTTGCTTGGCGGTGCGGGTGGCGGAACCTCTCGCGGGCTCTCGCTCCGGGAGGCCCGACATCGGGTAGCGACCTACACAACGTCGGGCCTTCCTCGCGAGAGCACCACGAGAGAACCCGCGGCGGTGCCGACTGCGTGAGTGGTGGGAGTTCAGCCTGCGGGAGTAGTTAGGGCTCGGCCCGCGAGGGTGGTCTGAGTTCGGCTCTGTGTCGTAGCGGCGCGGCGATTTCGCGAGAAATCGCCGATGCGCGAGCCGCGTGGTGGTGACTGTGATTCGCCGTGGTGGTTTCCACCGCGGGGCGAAGGCGTCGCACAGCGGGGCAGTGCGGCCACTGCCCCGGCGCGCTCCAACCGCGGACGGAATCGAAGGTCCCTTGGGCCCGACATGGTTCCGTCACGGTGACATTCTGTTTCGGGCGGTGCTTTCGTGAACGGAAACAGCACCCGCGTTTCACGTGAAACGACGCGAGGCCGGAGCCGCTAGTCCCGACCGTCGATCGCTCGTTCGATCAGTCCGTCGAAGACGTCCCCGAGTCCACGTCCCGCCGCCTCGATCCCCATCGGCATCAGCGAGGTCGCGGTCAGGCCGGGCGAAACGTTCACCTCGAGGAAGTGGACCTCGCCGGACTCGTCCACGATCGCGTCCGTACGCGAGATGTCGCGCAGTCCCAACAGGCGATGCGCGGAAACGGCCAGTTCGGCCGCGCGTCGAGCCACGCCCTCCGAGAGCTCGGCGGGAGCCTGATAGCTCGTCAGCCCCGCCGTGTAGCGCGCCGTGTAATCGAAGATCCCATTCGACGGTTCGATTCGTACTGCGGGGAGCGCGCGCGGCCCATCGGAGTCCTCCAGCACCCCGATCGCCAGCTCGGTGCCCTCCACCAGCTTCTCGACCAGGACCGTGTCGCCGTAGGAGAACGCCCCCATCATCGCGGAGGGCAGCTCCGAGGACTCCCGCACCACTCGTGCGCCCAACGCGGAGCCGCCCTGAACCGGTTTGAGCATCAGCGGGAGACCGATCTTGTCCACCAGGGCGTCCAACACCGGATGAGCACCGAGCTCGCGGAAGGTGGACTGCGGCAGCACCATCCACTCGGGAGTGGGCAACCCGGCCCTGGCGAGTTCGGCCTTGGCCGTCGGCTTGTCCCAGGCCCGGCGGCAGGCCCGGGGATCGGTGCCCACATAGGGAATGTCGAGCAGCTCCAGGATGGACTGGATCGCGCCGTTCTCCCCCTCCCCACCGTGTAACGCGACCAGCACCGCTTCCGGCCGCTCGATGCTCAGGCGGTTGAGCAGTTCGTGGTCGGCGTCCAGCTCGGTCACGGTGAGCCCGGTGGAGCGAAGTGCGGCGGACAGTCTGCGGCCGGAACGCAACGAGACGTCGCGCTCGTGCGACAGTCCTCCGGAAAGTACGGCAACCCAGCGATCGCTCAAGTGGACTCCTGCATGACGAAGTCCGTCACACCCTGCCGAGCGTGACGGACTTACCGGACCAGTACGAAAAACCTACCCGGACGACGTTATGCGGTTCGGCAACCGGTCGGTAGGGCTGCCCCGATCGGGCTCGGAGCGCTCGCCGAGGCTGGGAAGACCCCGAACCGGGAACGGCCGTACGGCTCTCTCACCGACGATCAGGCGGTGTCCGGCGAGGGGGTCTGCGGCCCGGAGAGCTCACGTCCGCCACCGGAGCCGAAGGTTCGCAGCAGGTCCAGCTCCTCGTTGAGCGTGTTGGCCAGCCTGCGAACGCCCTCGTGAATCCGTTCCGGGGTGGGATAGCAGAACGACAGCCGCATCTGCCTGGTTCCCAGGCCGTCCCGGTAGAAACCGGTCCCGGAGGCGTAGGCCACCCGCTGGGTGACCGCTCGCGGCAGCATCGCCTTGGTGTCCACACCCTCCGGGGCGGTGAGCCACACGAAGAAGCCGCCGTCGGGGCGGGTCCACTCGCAGCCCGCGGGCATGTGCTGCTCCAGCGCGCTGAGCATCGCGTCGCGGCGTTCCCGGTACTGCTCCCGGAAGCTCTTGATCTGTCCCAGCCAGTCGTGCGTGCTCAGGTAGCGCGAGACGATCATCTGGTTCAACGTCGGTGGGCACAGCGTCGCCGACTCCGCGGCGAGTACGAGTTTCTCCCGGACGGCGTGTGGTGCCAGCACCCAGCCGACCCGGAGTCCGGACGCGAAGGTCTTGGAGAACGAGCCCAGGTACACCACGTTGTCGGGATCCAGCGAACGCAGCGACGAGTAGGTCTGGCCCTCGAATCCGAGCAGGCCGTAGGGATTGTCCTCCAGCACCATGATGCCGTGCCGGGAACAGATCTCCAGGATCTCCGGGCGTCGCTCCTCCGCCAGCGTGACGCCGGCCGGGTTGTGGAAGTTCGGGATCGTGTAGAGGAACTTGATGGTCCTGCCCTGCTCGTGGAGTTCCTCGACGGCAGCGCGCAGCGCGTCCGGCTGCAGCCCGTGCTCGTCCATCGCCACGTGCACCACATCGGCCTGATAGGTGGAGAACGCGCCCATGGCGCCGACGTAGGAGGGCCCCTCGGCCAGCACCACGTCGCCCGGATCGCAGAAGATCCTGGTGACCAGGTCCAGCGCCATCTGCGAGCCCACGGTGACCATGACGTCGTCCGGCTGGCCCGAGATGCCCTCGAGTGCCATGATCTCGCAGATCTGCTCGCGCAACTCCGGAACGCCGTGTGCGGAGCCGTACTGCAGCGCCGCCTGTCCCTGTTCGGCGATCAGCCTGGCCACTTCCTCGGACAGCGAATCCAGCGGCAGCGCCGCCAGGTTGGGCATGCCACCCGCCAGCGAAACCACTTCCGGCCTGCTGGCCACCGCGAAGAGCGCCCTGATCTCCGATGCCGTCATCCCCGCCGTGCGCTCGGCATACCGTGCGGAGTGAGTGTCGAGGTTGCCCATCGCCGCTCCCGTCGCGGGAGTCGACGTGCCGGTTTTCTCCGGCTCGGCCTGCTCGTTCGGCTGGTTCGAATGATCGGACATTCCGCGCTCCAGGGTCGGTGGTGCGCCGTGTGATCGGCACCGGTCACGGGGAAGCGGGACCGGATTTGATCCGGCGATTCTAACCGGTTCATCGTGTGACGTTCGCGGTTGTGTAACGTCCGCCTCGTTCCATCCTGGCCAACAGTGAGCAAAATCACTAGTTGAAAAGCTCCGAACGGCCCCTGGGAATGCTTGACCGGCGGCACCGTTGTGCGTGGTCGCGGACCACGAATGTCCGATCGCGGCGGTGATCTCCGAGAGCGCTCCTGGTGCGAGAGCCGCTCTCGGAAGTATCCCGATGTTCCGTCTCGGACGCGCGTTCAGGCGCCCTCGGCGCGGGTGAGCTCGTAGCGCAGCAGATCGTCGAAGGTGAAGGAGCCGGTGGGTCGGTCGTCCTCGCCCAGCAGGTAGAGCCGTTTGACGGCGACGAGCACCGCCTCGGCCACCACGTCGCGGAAGCCGGGGTCCAACAGCCGCGCCCGGTCCTCCGGGTTGCTCAGGTACCCGGCTTCGATGCGCACGGCTGGCATTTTCGTCCAGCGCAGGACTTCCCAGCTCTTCGGGTGGCTGCGGCAGTCCAGCATGGCGGTGCGTGCCACCACTTCGCGCTGCAGGAAACCGGCGAGCGCCTCCCCCACGTTCGAGGTGGTGCCGTTGCCGGTGCCGAAGTGGAAGGTCGCGACTCCCTGCGCCTGCGGTGAGCGATTGGCGTCCACGTGCAGCGACAGGAACAGGTCCGCGCCCGCCTCGTTGGCGAACGAGGCCCGGTCGGCCTCTGCGGGGCACGAGTTGGGGCCTCGGGAGATCAGCGCCTCCATACCGGTGGCGACCATGCGGCCCTCGAGCCTGCGGGCGAAGTCCCAGGCCAGGTCGGCCTCGGCCACACCGTTGATCACCGCTCCCCGGTCACTGCCCCCGTGTCCCGGGTCGATGACGATGCGTTTGCCGCGCAGACGCGGCCCCGCTCGCCGCACCTTCTCCTGCTCCCGCAGGTAGACCGGGCGTCCGCCGCGCACCTTCGGGGCCAGCTGTCGCAGCGAACGCAGGGTCGCCGGTCCACAGATCCCGTCCGAGTTCAGCGCGTACTCGCGCTGGAAGTTCCGCAGCGCGTACTCGGTCTGCCCGCCGAAGATCCCGTCCGGGCGGCCCGCGTCGTACCCCAGTTCGAGCAGCCGCTCCTGCAGGGCGAACACGTCGTCACCACTGATGGGGCGGGACACGAAGTAAGCGAGCGAACGATCGCCCAGCCGCCACTTGGCGTCCGTGAGCGCTCGGTACGTGGCCGGGCCGACGACGCCGTCGGTTATCAGGCCTCGTTGCTGTTGAAAGGCGCGTACCGCGTGTTCCACCGACTCGTCATAGGTGGCCGGTCCCACATGGCCGTTCGGTGGTAAGAGTCCCAGCGTAACGAGAACGCCATGGATCTCTGTTACGGCCGGGCCGACGTCACCGCGGTGGAGCAGCTGCATGCACTCCTCGCTCGATTCAGGCACCGACCTCGGCCGGTGCTAACGACGTGTCATTACCCCCAAGTATCAGTTTATTCCGATGCGGTCCGCTGCGAAGTATTGTGCCTTGTCGCTGTGGAGCGTGGGCCACGGGCCACACCGTCGTCGCTTCGGTACGTTCCGCTAGCCTGGTCGGCCCTGATCGTCGACCGTTCGAACACGAGATCCCACCGCCCCGATGGGCGGTGGGATCTCGTCGAGGTACCACTCGGGCGTCGCCGCCCTGGTGTGACAGGTGTGGTCACCTGTCACAGGTAGTCGGAGATGTCCGAGAGCAACTGGTCCTTCGGCTTGGCACCGACGATCTGCTTGACCGGTTCCCCGTTGGAGAACAGCAGCAGGGTGGGAACCGACATCACCTGGTAGTCACGGGCGACACCGGGGTTCTGGTCGATGTCCAGCTTGGCGATGGTGATCTTGTCCTCGTGCTCCGAGGCGATCTCCTCCAGCACCGGGGCCACCATCTTGCAGGGGCCGCACCAGGTGGCCCAGAAGTCCACCAGGACGGGCTTGTCGCTGTTGAGGACGTCGTTCTTGAACGACTCGGAATCAACGGTAACCGGCTTGGCTGCCATCTTCGCTCCTTACTCGGTGCTCGGATCGGTACGGGGCGGTGATCACCGGCCCCTCGGTGCGGCGGGACCACACCGGAAGTGGTCGGGTCTTCGCTCGCGGCCTTCAGTGGGCTGCCGCGGTGTCGGCCTCGGTGGCGGCTCCGTACCCACCACCGACGAGTTCCGGCGCGACCTCCGCCGCGTCGGAGGCCTCCTGTCCGGCCAGCCAACGCTCCGCGTCGATGGCCGCCGAGCAGCCCGAACCGGCAGCCGTGACAGCCTGCCGGTACGTCTTGTCCACCAGGTCGCCCGCGGCGAACACACCCGGGATGTCGGTGGCGGTCGAGGGATGGTGCACCTGCACGTAGCCTTCCTCGTCCACCTCGACCTGGTCGGCGACGATCTTGCTGCGCGGGTCGTGCCCGATCGCGACGAACATACCCGTCACCGGCAGTTCCGACTCCTGCCCGGTGACGGTGTCCCGCACGGTGAGCCCGGAGACGGTGCCCTCGCCGTTGACCTCGGTGACCACGGTGTTCGTGCGCCAGTGGATCTTCTCGTTCGACCGCGCCCGCTCAAGCATGATCTTGGAGGCGCGGAACTCCTCGCGGCGGTGCAGGATGGTCACCGACCTCGCGAACCTGGTCAGGAAGGTGGCCTCCTCCATGGCGGAGTCCCCACCGCCGACCACGGCGATGTCCTGGTCGCGGAAGAAGAAGCCGTCGCAGGTGGCGCACGAGGAGACTCCACGCCCCAGCAACCGGTCCTCGCCGGGAACGCCGACGTAGCGCGCCGCCGCACCCATCGCCAGGATCACGGCCCTGGCGCGGTACTCCACACCGCCGGAGGTGACGGTCTTGACCTGGCCGCCGAGATCGATCTCCTCGACGTCGCTGGTCTTGAGCTCCGCCCCGAAGCGTTGCGCCTGGGAGCGGAACTGCTCCATGAGCTCGGGGCCCATGATCCCGTCACGGAATCCGGGATAGTTCTCCACATCGGTCGTGTTCATGAGTTCACCGCCGTACTGGGTGCCCTCGAAGACCAGCGGTCGCAGCTCCGCCCTTGCCGCGTACACCGCAGCGGTGTAGCCGGCAGGACCGGAGCCAACGACAATCAGGTTCCGCACGTCGCCAGTCACCGCGCCCCTTCCGTCGTCACGTCGTTCGCGCGTGGTCGGTGTCCGCGCGCTTCATCGTCAACGCGATACTAGGCGTCGGTTGTTCCCACCCCCGTGGGGTGAGTGCCCGCGCCCACATGCTGGACCGTTGTTCTCGCGGCCGGGGCGAACCCGGTTGTCCGCCCCACGACCGCTCGTCGGCCTCGCCGGCCGCGCCATACGGAACGGCGAGGTCGGGCACCCTCGTGGACGATCCGGCTCGGAGCTCCCGGTCAGCCACCGACCACGGTGTCCGAGATGGTGGCGGGATTGCCCGCCCCGCAGTCGGTACCGACCGTCAATAACCGGAACTGGCCGACCTCGCCGGTGGACAGCACCATCAGCTGGGCCGGTTCACCGTTGAAGGTGATCCGCTGCGCTCCCATGGGGTCGCTGTCGGAGATCCCGTTCGCCTGTAAACACCGCAGCAGTCGGCCGGGGTCGTCCAGCCCGCCCGCGTACCGCTCCTCGGCGGAGAGCACTGCCCGCAGCTGTTCGCCGTTGAGCGTCGCCTGCTCCCCGGTTAACGCCAACGGTGGGTCGGAGGGGCCGGTGGCGGCCGGGGGCTCCGAACCGGTGTCGCCCGCCTGATGGTCACCGGAGCCGCCGCCCGGAAGCGTGACCAGCACCACGGCCAGCACCGCGGCGGCCGCGGCCACCAGGCCCGAGCCCCACACGAGCCCGCGGCGTCGGCGGCGTCGGTTGCCGCCCCGGCCGGAAGCACGCCCGATGTCGATCACTTCGGCCCGTTCCGGCCCCGGCGAGCCGTGGGACTCCGCTCGTTCGTCACCGTGGATCCCGTGTCCGACGGTGTGCTCGTGTTGTCCGTCGGCGCCGTCCGTGTCCACCGGAAGCGGTTCGACGGCCAGTGACTGTTCGATGCGGGCCGCCACCTCCTCCGGTATCTCGACGGCGGCCTGTTCCGCCAGCTGGCTCCGCGTGGTCTCCAGCGCGGTCAGGACCGCCGCGGCTGCCGGATCAGCGCTTGTCGCGGGCCGTAGTCGCGCCGCTGTCTCCTCGTCGAGCGCTCCCGCGTGCAGTTCGGCCAGCATCTCGGGGGACCATTCCGGCACCCCGTGCTCACCGGCACGCCGATCCTCGCCACTCATCGTCCCTCCCGTCGACGCGTGGCCATGCCTTCGTCTGAGACGTGCGCGTCCGCACTCGGGTTCCGTAGATGCCCGAGAAGTTGCGCCAACTTGATCCGGCCTCTGGCACAGCGGCTCTTGACGGTGCCCTCGGCCACGCCGAGCAGTCTCGACGCTTCCGAAACCGGATATCCCTCGACGTCCACGAGCACGATAGCGGCTCGTTGATCTTCCGGCAGCTCGCCGAGCGCGTCCGATACGACCATTCGGGTGTCGTGCTCGGCTATTCTGTCGTGCGGGTGTGCGGGTTCGCCCGGGCCGTCCTCCGGTAGTGGGACGGTGGCTCGGGCCTGACGTCTGCGAATTCGATCCAGGCAGGCGTTCACCACGATCCGGTGCAGCCAGGTGGTGACCCTGGACTCGGAGCGGAACGAACCCGCGTTGCGAAACGCGGAGATCATCGCGTCCTGCAGCGCGTCGGCGGCTTCCTCCGGATCACGCATCGTCCGCAGGGCCACCGACCACAGTCGATCACGGTGCCGCCGGAAGAGCTCGGAGAACGCCTGCCGGTCCCCGGATAGGTGAGCCGCTATGAGATCGGCATCCGAACTGGCGGTTTCTGACACGCCACGAACCCTACTGATTATGTGCTGTTACACATCCACCAGATTGGTCAGAGCGCGTTCCGCCCCACCGCAGTGGACTTCCCCGCGCTGTCAGGCGTTGTCGCCACGATCCCGCGCCCCTCGATCCCGCGCCCTGTCGGTGGTGGGACGCGAAACGGCCCGGAACCGGCGGCGCCCATCCGCTCGGCGCCTCCCCTCCCGGCGGGCTCTCGCCCCGCGGCGGGGAGAGCGCCCGGCCCCGGGGCCGGGCGCGCGCGACGATCGAATCAGGCCTGCCCGTTGTTGCCGCGCAGCTCGATCTCCTCGATCTCGGAGCTGTAGCGGTCGCCCTGGGACAGCCCGGTGATCCAGACGAGCACGTGCGAAGTGGACTCGTCGGTTTTCACCGGAATGGTGGTGGTTCCGTCGCTGAGCTCGCCCTCGCCGATCACCTTCGCGCTCGACAGCTCCGGGGAGTCGTCGGACGCGGCACGAATCTCCAGTTCGGTCCCCGAGCTGGGGGAAGTGACGTCCACTTCGGTGAGTTTCGAGGGGTTCTCCAACGTGAGCACGATGCCGATCCCGCTCTTGAACCCGGTTCCGAGCTGGTCGTTGTAGCCGTCGGTCTGCCAGCTGGTGCCCTTGTCACCGTCGTGCAACAGGTCGACCTCGTCCCGGTTGTCCCGGTCCTGCTCGGTGACGAACACGTCCGAGCCGGTCACCGCGAGCGGTTTCGGTGGGGGCGCGGAGCTCTCCTCCGAGCTGGACGACGGCTGTTGCTGCGAGTCGCTGCTCGTCTCCCCACCGACGATCTGGTTGGGGCCCGAGGTCTTCTCGGGGCCCACGAACATGCCGATCAGCATGGCGGCCAGCCAGCTGACCACGAAGAGCGTCACCACGGCCACGGCCCCTACCCCGTAGATCAGCTTGCGCCGTCTGCCCGGGTCGGGTTTGGGGTCCTCGCGTTGCCAGACGTCGTCGCCGCGAGCCTCCACCCCCGCCGGTGCCGAGTGCATCACGGATTCACCCGCGTCCTGCTGCGCGTACTGCTCCAGCACCCGCAGCACCGCCGCCCCGGTTCGTACGCCGCCGGTGGTGCCGTTCGACTCCGGACTGCCCAGTGCGCGCACCGCCACCGTTGACAGTTCCAGCGGGATGGCCGGGCGCAGCGTGCGGGGTGAGACGACGGTCCCGTCGGGTCCCGCCGGTGCGGAGGAGACGCCCTCCGGGCTGCCGGAAAGCGCCCAGCGACCGGTCAGCAGCAGGTAGAGCACGGCGCCCAGCCCACGCACGTCCTCCCCGGAACCCGCGTCCGGCATCGGCCCCGGAAACGCCATCCGGATCTCGCCGTCGCCGGTGACCCGCACCCGCTGCGGGTGGTCGATGCCCAGCACCAGTCCCGCGTGGTGCGCCGCTTCCACGGCGGCGGCCAGTGGTTGCAGCAGCCTGGCGGCGGTACCCGGGGCCAGCGGGCCGTCGGAGATCAACTCGGTCAGGTCGCTGCCGTGGGTCCACTCCGCTATCACGATGCCCAGCACACCGTCCGGATCGCCGGGAGCGCTGCTGACCACGTCGAGCACCCTGGCCACTCCGACGTGGTTGAAAGTGCTGGCGTGCATCGCGCGTTCCAGCGTGCGGCGCGCGTCCGAGGTCTGGGTGGTGTCTGTGCTGTCCCCGACGATGATCGTCAGGGAGACGTCGCGTCCGAGGACGCCGTCCTTGGCCCGCCAGAGCTGAGCGTTGCAACGACTGTCCGAACCGACCTTGGCGAGCAGCCGATATCGTCCGTGATCGAGTACCGCGCCCGGCGCGAGTCGCTGCTCGGATGCGTGTGCCGTACTCGTAGTGTCCTCCCGACGCACGGTTCGCTCGTTGTGAATCGTGTCCTCGTGCTGTCCGGCACCCGGCTGCTCGGTCGGTTTTCCGCTCACCTGCCGTCTCCCGATTCTTCCCGTCGGCAAAGGGTCGCCGAACGCGAACCCCGCTCGTGCAAGGGCGGTCGTAGTCCACGATGATCCCGTCCGCCCCGCCGTAGAGACTCCCCGTTCGAGAGTACGTGACACCGCCGTCAGCGGCGACGCAGCAGACCCGTAATTCGGTTGAACGCGGGTTGGAGTTCCCGAACCCGCAGCAGCCACATCACGCCGAAGATGGCGGCCAGTCCGATAGTGCCGCCGAACACCACCTGCAGCCACCCGATCACGGCGCCGGCGTCGCCGGGAACAACCGTGTCGATACCGGTGCTGACCAGCCAGGCCAGTGCTCCGCCCGCCACGGAGGCCACCAGCGTTCTGCCCAAAGTGCTCAGAAAACGGCGGGTGCCGAGTGGGCCCAGTCGAGTCCGCAGCCAGAACTCGCCGACGAGCGAACCGATGACGAAGGTGAACGAGTTCGTGAACGTTATCCCCAGGACGGCGCTCTCCTCGGGCAGCACACCGGCCACCCCGATCGCGAGTAACACCTTCACAACGGTCATCACGACCATGATCAGCGTGGGGGTCCGCGCGTCCTTCAGGGCGTAGAAGGCGCGCATCTGCATCATGGTGATCGCGAAGGGCAGCACGCCGAACGAGGAGATGGCCAGCGCGACTCCGAGCTGCTCGACCGAGCCGATGCCGTCCCTGACGGAGAACAGCGCCATGGCGATCGGCACGCCGAGCGCGGTCATCACCGCGCTGATCGGCAGCAGCGAGACGGTGGAGAGCCGGTTGCCCAGCGAGAGGTCACCGACCATCCGCTCGTTGTCCCCGTCCGCGGCGGCCGCGCTCATGCGCGGCAGGATCGCCGTCATCACCGAGAACCCGATCACCCCGTAGGGCAGCTGCAGCAGCATCCACACGTAGTTGTAGATGGACCACGCGCCGGGGTCGGCGGCGGTGGCCACGCGGGACAGCGCCAGCAACCCCACCTGGCTGACCCCGACGTAGCCCAGCATCCACAGCGTCATCCCGCCGAACTCGGACAGCCGGGAGTCCCAACCCAATCTGGGGATGAAACTCAGCCCGGTTCTGCGCAGCGCCGGAAGTTGTACGCACGCCTGCGCCAGCACACCGCAGCTGACGCCGATCCCCAGGGTCAGCAGGTGCGCGTCGGTCATCCGCACCGGATTCACGGTCAGTTCGCCGGGCAGCATGGTGTAGACGCCGAGCGTGGCGAGGATGACCACGTTGTTCATCACCGGCGCCCAGGCGGGCGGGCCGAAGATCTGCTTGGACTGCAGCAGCGCGCCGAACAGCGCGCTGGCGCCGTAGCACAGGATCTGGGGCAGCAGCAGGTAGGCGAAAGCCGTGGCCAGTTCCGGGTTGGCCTTGTCGGAGTCGCCCATGTACAGCCAGACCAGTCCCGGTGCGGCGAGCAGGGACACCAGGGTGCCCACCACCAGCACCAGTCCCGAGGCGGCCAGCAGCTTGCGCACGTACTCCTGCCCGCCGTCGGCGTCGGACTTCTGCGCCCGCACCAGCACCGGGACGATCACGCTGGTGAGCACACCACCGATGAGCAGTTCGAAAATGCTGGTCGGCAGCGTGTTGGCGACGGTGAACGAGTCGTTGGCCACGCTGAACCCGATGGTGTAGGCCAGCACCAGTTTCCAGCCGAATCCGGTGATCCGGCTGATCAACGTGGCGATCGCCATCGATCCGCTGGCTTTGAGCAGCGACTTCTTGCCGCCGCTGTGCCGGGGTTCGGAAGTTTCGTCCCCCTGGGCGCGGGCGGTTTCCGGATCGGGAGTCAAGCGCTCGGCCCTGTCGTCGACGCTGGGGATGACCTCGGTGTGCTGCTCGGCCCGGACATTGCCGGGGCCGTGGCCGACGGTCGGTATCGGTTGGGTCAGCTCCGCGGCGTTGTCGGAGGCGTCCGTGTTCGGTGCCGAGGTGGGAGGCGCCGGGAAACCGGTCATCCGTGGGAGCGGTTCTGTCGGGTGAGCGTCCTCCCCACCGGGTCCTCCTCGCGAACCGAGGGCTCCGGTGCGGTTGTCTCCGTTCACCAACTCATTCCTTCGATCGGCATGCTCACCCGTACGTGTGCAACCCGGCCAGGTTAGCTGAGGCCGCGTCACCTGATGGCTCGCCGTTACGGGTGGGCGGGCCCCGATCCGGCGAGGTGCTCACCGTGCGCTCGCCACCCGCGACCGGTGCCTCCGACGAGCGGACCTCTCCGATGACCGGTGCGGTCCCGGAGCCCGCGAGCTCCCGGGAACCGCTGTGTTCCGGTGCGCCCGGAAACTGATCGCGACGCTGTGCACAGGGCTCGGGTCAAAGGGTCTCAGCTCTGCTGTGGATCATTTTCGGTGGTCGGGCGGTCGGCCGCGCCGTCCGTTCGGGTGTCGTCCGCCGAGCCGAGCGGTGTTTCGGCCGTTTCGTTCGCATTCTTCGTTTCGGGCGAGTTCGGCGGAGTGTCGGGTGGCTCACTCCCGTTCGGACCCGGCTGTTCCGCCGCTGTCCCGGTGGGACCGTTCGGCGTGGTGGTGCCGTTGCGGCCCCTGATCCGGCGGACGATACGTCTGCCGGAAAGCAGCACGAGCAGCGCCGCACCGCTGATCGTGATGATCAGCGAAACCGTGCCGTAGGCGTTCGAGTTCACCCGGATGCGCTGGGTCCTGCCCAGTTTCGTGCCCCCTTCGGTGCGCATCGTCACATCCACGGTGAACTTGCCCGCCCGCTCGGCGTGCAGCTTCGGCAGGAACTGGCGTTTGCCGTTGGCGGGAACCTTCAACCTGCCGAGATCGTCCACGCTCACCCCGCGTGGGCTGTCCACGTGCAGCTCGAACCATATGGTCACCGGCAGGTCGTTGACCACCGTCACGGGCAGTTTGCCGTTGCTCGATGTCAGGGAGATCGGCTTCGGATCCCCCAGCCGAACGCTGCCGAGGATCCCCCGCAGGGTCCGCTCCGCCGTTTCCAGCCATTTCCGGGCGGTGCCGCTCTCACCCCGCCATGCGCTGGAGGCGCCGCGCAACAGGCCGTTGCGCAGTGGTGTGGTCACGCTGGCCGGGTCGACGTTCTTGGCGGGTTCACGCGCCGCGGCCCGGTAGAACCGGCCGACCTTGCGGTTCTGCGCCGCGAGCTCGTCGAGTACCCGTTGCGGGATCTCGTCGGCGGCGCTGCTCGCCGGATAGGCGAGCGCCACCTGCCGGGTAGCGCTCCCGGCGGACTGCTCCCGCGTTCCGGCCGCTCCCCGCTCCGCCGAGCCGTCACCGGGCTCGGGCAGGGCCGTCGGCCGCACGAACCCGGCGTCCCGCAGCGTTCGCAGTCCCGAGAGGAAGTCGCGCAGCTCCCCCTCATTCGGATTCCAGCGACGGGGCGGGGCGATGAGCGTGGTGCCGGGCACCGCCGCGTTCCGGGAGCGGAACGTCAGGCTCGCCAGGCCGTCCAGCAGTGCTGGAGTGGCGTCACCCGGTGGGGAGAGCTGGGTCGAGTTGGCGGCGCTCTGCCCGCGCATGGGGTTGAGCGCGTCGGCCACCAGCGGGTCGATCAGCCGAGCGCTCGGCGTGTAGTCGGAGTTCGCGGTGCTCAGCCGTGCCGGCCGCAGCGACCCGTCGGTGCTCGCCAGTGAGTCGGGGTGCAGCAGCACCTTGTTCACCGCGGTGTCGGCGAGCTGGGAGGCGGCCGGTTCGTCCAGCGCTCCGTCCACCGGCCAGAGGACGTCCTCGCGGACCTCGACGCCCAGCTCCTCGCTCACCGCGTCCGCGCCGTCCAGCGAGTTCTCGATCAGTTCGGGCAGCTCCGCACGCCCCAGCGCCACCACGTCCGTGTCGCTGTAGGGCATCGAGATCACGCAGCGGTCCTGGGTCACCGACCGCAGGTCGTCCAGCCAGGTCCTGGCGGCTTCCGAACCGGTTCCCCGCACCGTGTCGCCGTTGTCCCGGCGCACCCGGTAGCCCTCGGCCATGGCCTTCGCCGTGACGATCAGGTCCGGGTCTATCGCGAAGCACAGTCCCTTGCCCAGCGGTTCGTCCGGAGGGACCTCCTCGGACACCGCCCGGACCAGGCCGTGCAGCCTGCCGCCCGGCGCCAGTGATCGGGCGAGTCGGTCGTCGGTGAGGATGGTCGGCCGTCCGGGCAGCCGCTGCTGGATCATCCTCGGGTAGTCGATCAGCGGTATCAGCGTGGTCACCGGCGTGCTCTCGGAAGGGGCCGCCGGGGATCCTCCCGGGAGTGAGAGCACGGGCAGCATGAACCGGGTGGAGCCGAGGCGGGCCCGTCGTTGGGAGGGAAGCTCACCGTTGACGTTGAGCAGCAGCGGATAGATTCCCGGGGAGTCGACGCGCAGCGATCGGGAGTCCGCGCCGCTCAGCGTCACCCGTAGTTCGAAGCCGGTCCGGGCGCCCGCTGCCAGTCTCGTGGCGACCGGCTCGAACCTGGTTCGCACCACGGCGGTGGACGCCCGGTCCCGCAGTGCCTTGAGCACGCTGGCACGGGTGGCGCGGGCCTTGCCGCGCTGCAGTCGCATCTCCAGGTCGCGCAGGGTGCTGTCGCTGGTGTTGTGGATGGTTCCGCTGATCGTCAGCGTGTTCGACGAATCACTCCGAAGCAGCTGTGGCGTGACCGTGGACACGGTGATGTCGATCCGCTCGGTGGGCTGTGCCTCGGCCACCGGGGTGGTCACGGGGGCCAACGCGGCGAGCAGGGCGCTCACCACGAGCAGCAGCCCCGCCCGTAACCGGATCCGTGCGCCGCGCGGCTTTCGTGCGTGACCGGGGCCGCGGTTCATCCGTGCTCCGTTCCGGTGCCGAACTCCGCGCTGCCCGCCCCGGGACCGAACAGCGCGATCGCGTGCTGGACGAGCCTGCGCTCGTCGGCGTAGGCCAGAGCCTTGTCCAGCTCACCAAGCGGCATCCACGCCACCTCGGTGACCTCCACGTCCTCGTCGGAAAGATCGCCGCCCATGGCCACCAGCAGGAAGTGGTGCACGGTCTTGTGCACCCGCCGGTTGTCCGCGACGAACCAGTAGTCGATCGTCCCGATCGGGCGGATTACCCGTCCGATGATGCCCGTCTCCTCGGAGACTTCTCGCGCGGCGGTCTCCTCCGGTGTTTCGCCGGTCTCGATGTGGCCCTTGGGCAGGGACCACAGCAACCGACCCCGCCGGTCGGAACGTCCGATGACGGCGGCGTTCTCCCAGCTCCCGTCGACGACCAGCCCACCGGCGGAGGTCTCGTCCACGGTCCGCAGCCCGCGCCGCCGCCGCGGACCCCGACGTTTGGATCGGGAGCCGCCGGAGCGACCGGGCAGAGGGGGCATGTAGCCGATGGTAATGCGATCGGTCGGGTAACCGTCGTTCTCGACGACCGCCGTGGCGCGTTCCGATCGGCGCCGCCCTCCGCCCCTCGACCATCCAGGTCCCCTCGACCATCCAGGCTCACCCGTTCGGGCGACGAACGATGCGATCATAGTAATGATCACGGTCCCGTGCGCACTCCGGTTCGACGGTGACGTCCCACGAGTTCCCACCCGGGACGCCGTACCGGCTCGGCCGCTCGACCGGATCGGAACGCGCGTCCGTCGCGCGAGGTGCCGGGTGCGGTGACCGCCGTGGTCGATTCATTGGGGGCCGATACCCTGACGGCCGTGTCCCCTTCCGTTTTCGACGCCGCGGGTTCCCACGACTCCGCCGCGCGGACCGACGATCCCGAAGTGACCGCCGTGCGGACGGCGCAGCACAACGTGGTGCGGGAGCTGTCGCGACTGGTGCCGACCGCTCGGGAGCTGGCCGAACGGTTCGCGGCCGAGGGGCTTTCCCTCTACATCGTGGGCGGCAGCGTGCGCGACGTGCTGCTGGAACGGTTCGGCGGGGATCTCGACTTCACCACCGACGCGCGGCCGGAGCGGGTGCGCGGACTGCTGGACGACTGGGCCGAGACGGTGTGGGACACCGGTATCGAGTTCGGCACCCTGGGGGCCTACCGGCGCGGCGTCACCGTGGAGATCACGACCTTCCGGGCCGACACCTACGACCGCACCAGCCGCAACCCCGAGGTCGTCTTCGGTGACTCCATCTCCGGTGATCTGCTGCGCAGGGACTTCACGGTCAACGCGATGGCGGTCGAACCGATCTCCGGGGAGTTCGTCGATCCGCACGGCGGGATGCGCGACGCGGTCCGGCAGCGGCTGGACACCCCCGCCCCACCGGAGGAGTCCTTCGCCGACGACCCGTTGCGGATGTTGCGTGCCGCCCGGTTCGCGGCGCAGCTGGGGTTCGAGCCCGCCGAACGGGTGCTGGACGCGATGCGCCGGATGGCAGCCGAGATCGAGCGCATCACTCCGGAACGGATACAGGCTGAGCTTTCCAAACTGCTCTGCGGCACCTACCCACGCCGCGGCATCGAACTGCTGGTCGACACCGGTCTGGCCGAGCACGTGCTGCCCGAGCTGCCCGCGATGCGGCTGGAGATCGACGAGCACCACCAGCACAAGGACGTTTATTACCACTCACTGGTAGTACTGGATCAAGCCATCGACCTGGAGCGGGCCGAGGACCCCGATGGCGAGCCGGATCTGGTGCTGCGGTTGGCCGCGTTGCTGCACGACATCGGCAAACCGGCCACCCGGCGTTTCGAGCCGGGCGGCGGGGTGAGTTTTCACCACCACGAGGTCGTCGGCGCCAAGATGGCCCGCAAGCGGCTTCGTGCGCTGCGGTACTCCAAGGAAGTCGTTTCCGACGTCTCCGATCTCGTGTACCTGCACCTTCGGTTCCACGGTTACGGCGAGGGCAACTGGACCGATTCGGCGGTGCGTCGCTACGTCAACGACGCGGGGCATCTGCTGCGGCGGCTGCACAAGCTGGTCCGCGCCGACTGCACCACCCGCAACAAGCGCAAGGCACGGGCGCTGCAGCGCTCCTACGACGACCTGGAGGCCCGCATCCAGCGCATCGCCGAGGAGGAGGACCTGGCGCGGGTCCGCCCGGACCTGGACGGCAACGAGATCATCCGGTTGTTGGGGATCAGCCCGGGGCCGCTCGTCGGTCAGGCGTGGCGTCATCTGAAGGAGGTCCGGCTGGACCAGGGACCGCTGGAGCGGGAGGACGCGGTAGCCGAACTGCATCGTTGGGCCCGTGAGCAGGGGGTCGAGCCGCCGGAGCAGTAGTCGGCATTATTAGTGAGCATCACTGTTCGGTAGTAGTGCTCACTGCTACCGGCTCGCGTTCACTGTTCCCGGCTCCGTGCCCTCGATCGCTTTCGTCGCTTCCCTCTCGCTGTGGCCGCTTCCGTCTCGCTGTCGCCGAGCGTCGATTTCTCGCGAAATCGCCGCGCCGGTGGGGGCGGTGCGGCCCGGGCGGTGTCGATTTCTCGCGAAATTTTCGCCGGGCCGCCGGGCGGTATCGGTGCCTCGACACTCCTCGGTACGAACGGCCGGTCCCCAACTCCGCCCGGTAGTGAGATCATGGGCGGGTGGGATCCGACGCGGATGTGAAACCGGGGACGCTGCTGGTGGCGGCGCCCACGCTGCAGGACGACAACTTCAGCCGTGCGGTGGTCTTCGTCATTCACCACCACGACGAGGGCACGCTCGGCGTGGTGCTCAACCGGCCCAGCGAGATACCGGTGCACGACGTGCTGCCCAAGTGGGGCGAGCTGGCGAGCGAACCCCAGTCGCTGTTCGTCGGCGGGCCCGTCGAGCAGCGCACCGCGATCTGCCTCGCCGCGCTGCGAACCGGGGTCGACGCCGGGGAGTTCAGCAACATCGTCGGTGTGAACGGGCCGGTAGGGCTGGTGGATCTGGACAGCGACCCGGACGAGCTGGCCGGTCAGGCGCGCGGGATGCGGTTCTTCGCGGGCTACGCTGGCTGGGGCAAGCAGCAGCTGACGGGCGAGATCGACCGGGGTGACTGGCACGTGTTCCCGGCACTGCCGGAGGACGTGATCGCGCCGCCCGACGAGAACCTGTGGGCCAGGGTGCTGCGCAGGCAGGGGCCGCCACTGGCTTTCCTGGCCACCCATCCGGGGGACGTACAGCTCAACTGAGCGAGTTGCCCCCGCTCGGGCAGCGGAGAAGTGCCGTGACCCTGTGATCACGCATCGGGGCGCGGCAGTCCCTCCCGATGGACGAGTGCCTCCCGATGGACGAGCCTCTCGGTGGACGCCACCTCGCGGTGCTCCCGGCTCACCGGCCGTCCGGCGCGGCCGTGCCCTCGTTCCCGCTCGCTCCCGGAGCCGTGGCGGCGAAGCATCCGCCCGCCGCCGAGCACAACCCGGCTGCGGCGCAGCCACCACCGCTCGGCTCGGACACGTTCCCCGCGGGGGCCGAGGAGCAGGCGGCACAACCGGAAGCCGCGGGGGCGGTCTCGGGCACCGCCGCTGCCGCTCGCCCACCGAGCACGCCACCGGCCACGATCAGCACCAGCGCGCCGAGCACGCCGATTCCCGTGATCAGCCATCCCGTGCCGGTGCCGCCCAGCGCGGCCAGGCAGCAGCCCACCACCACGGCGATCGTGCCGCCGGCGAGGATCGGCGGAGCGGCCACCCGGTTGGCCAGGCGGAACGTCTCGTCGTCACGCAGCGCCGCGGGGGTCCGCACCCCCGCGTAGCGATTGCGCGGCAGGGTGCCACGCAACCCGCGCCACCCGAGCGCCAGCGCTGCCAGACCGGCGAGGATCACGACGGCACACACGATGATCAGCGATGCGACTGCCACCCCGCCAGCCTACGACTCCGCCGCGCTCGGGCACGGACAGCTCCCGCATCGGGTGCGCGGGAGCACACCGGCGCTGAAATCGGCCGTTGACTCAGTCCGAACCGTCACTGGTCGAGAACATGCCGTTACCCAGCATCGAGCCCAACGACTCGCGAAGTTCCGCCGTGGCACGAACGACGTTATCGTGCGCCGCGATTTTGTCGTCCAGCGTCCCGAACACTCTTCCGATCTCGCGTTGGACCCACAACGGCGGTAGGCGAACGGGCAGTGCTCGCAGCGCACGCGCGTTCAGGCTCGGAATCGTACCGCTGCTGGAGTTACGCGAGATCCACTCCCTTGCCTGGGGAGTACCCAACCAGTAGGTCAGGAACTGGCCGGTGACGAGGGATGTATCCGGTCGTAACCGGATACACGCCGTGCCGAACAGTGCTCCACCGTGTGAGGGATCCACGAGGGCGGGGCGTCCGGGAGAGCCGGTACGTACGCATAGCACGTCTCCGTCCGCCAGTCGGTACCGCTCCAGCTTCCCCGTGATTTGTTCCGGAGCGATGTGGTTCATGCCTTCGTCGATGATCCGGTTGTTGTGGATGTTCTTCGGCGCGACGAGAGCGACCCCCTCGGAGTGGTACTCAAGCTTGCGCAGTTGGCCACTGGGGCCTGCCAGCGCTTCGCACACCTCGCCAAGCGTGATTTCCCCCCATCCGGATTCGATCGGGAGGTTCTCCGAACGCAGGCCGCTGTCCGAACGCAGGCCGCTGTCCGACAGTGCGTACTCGACCACGCTGTCCTCGTGCCGTGCGTGCTCGTCGACTTCGAGCATGCGGGCGTCGCTTTGTCGGACTTCGCGGACGATCGTGACCGGGTCGGTCTCCTCGGATGCTCCGGTGAGATAACCGCGGGGGGTCAGCAGGTGGTCGCGTTCCTGAATCTCTTCGAGCGGGACCGCGCGCAGGAACCCCTCCTCCGCAGTGTTCTTCCCCGTTCGGAAATCCCGATAAGCATTCGCGATCCGCTCGATCTCCTCGTGACTCAGTTCGCGTCGATTGCGTTCGACGAGCCGTCCCATCTCTGATGCGTCGATTAGTAGTACCTCGTCGCGTGTCGATTCCCCAGCGGTTCGTTTCCGCAGTATCCAGACACTGACACTGATACCGGTGGCGTGGAACAGGCCGCGCGGTAGCGTGATCACCGCTTCGACAACACCGTCATTCAACATCGCGGCGCGGATGCGGCCATTGGCTCCGCCGCTGAAGCCTGCTTGTTCCCCCATCAGCACGGCGGCCCGACCTCCGGGCACGAGCTTGTCCACAGCGTGTTGCAGCCACGCGAAGCTTGGGTCACCACCCATGGGGGTTCCGTAGCGCCAGCGCGTGTCGTTCTTGTGGCTCGTGTCGAACTGGATGTTCTTGCCGAAGGGTGGATTGCTCAGGATCACGTCGAACGATTCGAAAGCGCGCGAGTCCCGTAGCAGGACGTTCTCGGGTTCCGCTCCGATCTCCACTGCCGCGCCTTCGAACTCCGCACGCATGCTGGCGACGATCAGGGATTCCTCGGTCAGCGCGCGAGCGGACAATTGGGGAGCGGGGACGGAGCAGTCGCGCTCGCGGTGGAACCGCGACGTCTCGATGAGCAGGTTTCCCACTCCGCAGCACGGATCGTGCACTTTTTCCGCGCTGCTCGGCCGGATGATTCTGATCATGGTGCGTGCCACGGACCACGGCGTGTAGTACTCCACACCGTCGTGGTTGTACGCGAAGAGTGTTTCCACCAGGTAATCGAACAACTCACTCAACGCGGGTACGTTCGCGGCGGAACGATCGACGGGAAACTCCTGGTCGAGCTCGCGCGCGAACTCGACCAACGCTTCCAGCGTCTCCGAACCGGGTATCCCGTAGTGATTCGGCAGCCAGTGGAGAGTCGTATTGACCCGCTGCAAGGCGGCGGTTATCCCGTCCCGATCGTGTTGCCCCGCCGAGCTCCGTAGTTCTTTCCACTTCTCGGGGGCGTTGCTTCGCAGATAGACCAGCGCGAGGAGCGGCACCCGGTAGTGCCGTGGCTCGATGAGACCGCGAAGCGCCCGCAGCAGATCGTGCGCCAGTTCGGATACTTGCGCACGTCCGACGGGTGAAGATACCGATTTCGGCTCCATCTGCTTGTCCTCCCCGAAACACCTGTCGTAGCTGGGATCGATCGGCTCTTCATCGCGCAAGGATCACGGCGGAATCCGTGGAGTGTTCGACCAACCGGTGATCTGTCGCTCGTCGAACGGGTGCGCACCGGAGTGGTTGGCGATCATGACCGGAAAGCCAGTGTGCAGCTGCCACCAGTGACCCGGTCCATATCGATACGCCGAGTGACGTCGGCCGAATAGATGCGTCGGGCGCGACCGGTCATACTGGTTCCCCGTCGTTCGCGGGCTCGTAATTCTCACCCTGCGGCCCAGGCCGCTCGGAAAGGATGCGGGGCAGGCTGTCCGTGGCGCGTAGATATTCGGCCGTTTCCCGTGAAAAATAACCGACCAAGCGGTGTAGATCCTCCCGTTTGCGCCACAGGTTCTGATTAGTGATCGGTTCGTAATGCATCACCCGGTTGCGGAATACGCGCATGGGGTCCAGCTCGTCGTGCAGCTCCCGCCGTAGCCCTCGGTGATTGGCGAAGGCCGCGTGGAGGAAAGGGTGCCAGAACCCACGATCGTAGTTCTTGCCCTTACTGAGCAGCGCAACCCAGAATCCGAAGTTCAGCTCAGCCACGATGTCGTCGGCGCACGTCTGTGGTGTATCCCCACGGCGATGTGCTTGCTCGCGGAGTCTCGCACGGGCCTGGCGGATGGTTGCCAGTTCCTTGTCAGCCAAGGGAGCTACCGACCACCAGTCTTCCAGACCGTAGTAGTTGCGGAAGGCTTCGTTAAGGGTGTTGCGCAGCCCCACCTCCAGCCAGTGCAGTGGCGTGTAGAAGGCAGCGCTCACCCTGAGGTTCCACTGGTACAGCTCGAATGCGTGGTGCGTATCGCCGTCGGCCGCTTTCAGGTACGGGCCGAGGCGGGCCGGGGAGAGCATGTGGGTGATCCACTCTGGCAACTTGTCGGTCATGCTCTCCCTCCAGAACTGGCGCCGAGTCCGCGCCGATGCTATTGTTGTTTACGTAAGCCCCGGGTCCGCCTCTACGGTCGATTTTTCCGCCGTTATGCCGCCCGGGGCATCTTTGTCTGCGACGCGTCATGGGCCCCACGACGCGATCGGTTCTTGTGTCCTCTCTTGCTGGTGATCAAGAGTAGAGCGTGCCCCCTGCAGTGTCAAGCGCATTGCAATGCGCGATTGGTTCGTGGCGTTGGACGGAGGATCGCCTCGGCAACCCTTCCGGCGCGCGGAAGCGCTTTAAGCTCCGGTTACGCTGTCCGGCGCGGTCATCACCCGACTGTTTGCGAAACCGTGCTGAGACGATCATCGTGCAGCAGCGGAGTGAGGAACAGGTCGGCGAGGGCGGCGGTATTTCCGAAGGTGCGCAGTTCGCCGAATCCGCCCAGTCGCACTGGCTTGTTTCGCATGACTCCGGTCCAGCTGCGGTGCTCGGGCACGAAGTACGGGCTCGGCAACCCTGTCTCGCTGTGTTGTGCGGAACGAGTCGTTGCGGTCAACCGGCAGAATCCGTGGAGGCCGCGAGATCGCCCCGTCGGTACCGACGACGCCGCGAATGCTCGTCAGCGCCGCTCGGTGATGGTTTCCGGTGCTGTGTCGAAACTTGGTGAACACGTGTTGTATCGGCGATGGCGGGAGCGTGTGGCCGCGTTCAGGGTTCGGCGGACCGGAGCCATGCGCGCCTCGGTGAGGTCGGGAAGCCGTGATTCCGCATCGGAACCCGATTCGGGTGCTGAGCCGCGTCGCGTGTTCCGGCTGACTTCCTCATAGACCTCGGGGTAGGAACGCAGGATCTCGGCCAGAACGCGTTCACTCGGCGATTCGTCACCGACTTGGTCGAGTAGATGATCCAGCAGGGCCTGTCCGTCTCCGCTCGCGAGCCCATATCGGCGGCTGTAGACGTCGATACGCGGGGCAAGACGGTTAAGATCCAGTCTGCCGTCGCGGGCGGCGTAGTGGATGATCGGTGCCACGTGACTGGCATCTACATGGTCCTCGAGCAGATCGACAATGGTTCGTTCGATCGTCGTTACCGGAAGTCCGGCGATCAGCGTCACGTCGGATTCCTCGAGGCCCCTCGGCCGTAACCGCAAGGAAGGATCCCGAAGATTTCGCCGACGGGGCACGAGCATCTCCGTGCTGTCGGCCACGAGATCGCCGAGCTCGTGCAGCAAAGCGGCGCTGCGGTGCGAGATCACTCCGCCCTGGTCATCGAGGACCGGTCTTTCCCAGGCAGGAACCCCGGGGTTCAGTGCGAGCCAGGCGGCCTTGATGTCGGCGTGTTCGGTCTCCTCGGCCGCCGCCACGGCATACACCCCGTGACGTAGGCGCACCAGTACTCCCCGATCGACCAGCCGAGTCAGCGTGACCTTGCCGACACCCACCTGGCGGGCCTGCGCCGTGGTCACCATCCCCCACTGGGCCGACGAGTAGTCGCCGAGCTTCGCGAGTGCTTGCGTTGTCTTCATACCGCCACGATACAAGCTGGTTACAGCATTAGTTACATTTAAAGGTTACTTTTGCGGCTTTCGTGTGCGAGATCGAGATTCCGAGTCAGTGCTTGTGTCAGTGACTGCGATGGGGAGGAGCCCCGGCTCCACCTCTCCGGTCTCGAAGGCGGACCGTAACGCCGTCCGGGGTATCCGCCTCGTTCGCAGCTGTCCCTCTGTCGGGGGTTCCCACCCGGTTATCGCGCTTTACGCTCCGGTTATGCTGTCCGTCGTGGCCACCGCCCGACTGCTTACGAAGCCGCGCTGAGGCGATCGACCCTCGGCGCGGCAACCCCTCATGCCCTCAAGGGCTGAGGGGTTTTTAACTTTTCAGTGGCGGCACACCGATGAGTCGCTCGGAGCGTTACCCGGCGAGTCGGAGCGACGGACTAGGGGAAGGAAACGCACACGATGAGTGGCGCGGAACGGAACTCACAGGGCACGGATGGTGCGGGCGACGACACGCCCCCCTTCCGGTACACCGCGGGCATCGCGGGCGACATCGAGCGGGACTGGCAGCGGCGCTGGGAGGAGCTCGGCAGCTACCACGCCGCGAACCCGGTGGGACCGTTGCGTGGGCAGGACGCCGCATCCGAGAAGCTGTTCGTGCAGGACATGTTCCCCTACCCCTCGGGTTCCGGCCTGCACGTGGGGCACCCGCTCGGATTCATCGGCAGTGACGTCTACGCGCGCTACCACCGGATGCTGGGGCGCAACGTGCTGCACACGATGGGATTCGACGCCTTCGGGCTGCCCGCCGAGCAGTACGCGGTACAGACCGGCACCCACCCGCGGACCACGACCGAGAACAACATCGAGCGCTACCTCACGCAGATCCGCAGGCTCGGGCTCGGTCACGACGAGCGGCGCCGGGTAGCCACCACCGACATCGAGTTCTACAAGTGGACGCAGTGGATCTTCCTGCAGATCTTCCACGCCTGGTACGACACCGAGGCCGACCAGGGCAGGGGGCGTGCCCGCCCGATCAGCGAGCTAGAAGCGGAGTTCGCCTCCGGTGAGCGGACCACGCCGGACGGCACCCCGTGGGACGAACTGGGGAGCGACCGGCAGCGCGAGATCATCGACTCCTACCGGCTGGCCTACCTCTCCGAGGCCCCGGTGAACTGGTGCCCCGGCCTGGGGACCGTGGTCGCCAACGAGGAGGTCACCGCGGACGGACTCAGCGAACGCGGTAACTTCCCGGTGTTCCGGCGCAACCTCAAGCAGTGGATGATGCGGATCACCGCCTACGCCGACCGGCTCGTCGACGACCTGGACCGGTTGGAGTGGCCGGACAAGGTCAAGACCATGCAGCGCAACTGGATCGGCCGTTCCCAGGGCGCGGAGGTGCACTTCGCGCTGGAGGGTCGTGACGAGACGATCGAGGTGTTCACCACCAGGCCGGACACCCTGTTCGGCGCCACCTACATGGTGCTCGCCCCGGAGCACCCGCTGGTCGACGAGATCCTCGCTGCCCCCGACAAGTTCGGCGAGTGGCCCGCGGACACCGATCAACGCTGGACCGGCGGCTACTCGGGCCCGGCCGAGGCGGTGGCGGAGTACCGCCGGTTCGCCGCGACGAAGTCCGAGCTGGACCGGCAGGAGAACAAGGACAAGACCGGGGTCTTCACCGGGCTGCGCGCGGTCAACCCGGTCAACGGCGAGCTCGTTCCGGTGTTCGCCGCCGACTACGTGCTGCTGGCCTACGGAACCGGCGCGATCATGGCGGTCCCCGCGCAGGACCAGCGGGACTGGGAGTTCGCCTCCGAGTTCGGACTGCCCATCGTGCGCACCGTCGAACCCCCGGCCGACTTCGAGGGCGAGGCCTACACCGGTGACGGACCCGCGATCAACTCCGCCTCGGAGGCCACAGGGCTGAGCCTGAACGGCCTCTCGGTCGAGGACGCCAAGACCAAGGTCGTCTCCTGGATGGAGCAGCACGGTCACGGCAGCGGCAGCGTGCAGTACAAGCTGCGCGACTGGCTGTTCGCGCGGCAGCGCTACTGGGGCGAGCCGTTCCCGATCGTCTACGACGAGGACGGCAACCCGAGGGGCCTGCCGGAGGACCAGCTGCCGGTGGAGCTGCCCGAGGTGGCCGAGTACTCCCCGCGCACCTACGACTCCGAGGACGCGGACAGCCAACCCGAACCGCCGCTGTCCAAGGCGTCCGACTGGGCCGAGGTGGAACTGGACCTCGGCGACGGGCTCAAGCACTACCACCGCGACACCAACGTGATGCCGCAGTGGGCGGGGTCCTGCTGGTACCAGCTGCGCTACATCGATCCCGACAACGACGAGCGGTTCGTCGATCCGGAGAACGAGCGGTACTGGATGGGGCCGCGCCCCGACCGGCACGGCGCGAACGATCCGGGTGGACTGGATCTCTACGTCGGCGGTGTGGAGCACGCGGTGCTGCACCTGCTGTACGCGCGGTTCTGGCAGAAGGTGCTCTACGACCTGGGGCACGTCTCGGCCGAGGAGCCGTACCGCAGGCTGTACAACCAGGGCTACATCCAGGCCTACGCGTTCACCGACTCGCGCGGTGTCTACGTGCCCGCCGAGGAGGTCGTCGAACAGGACGGCAAGTACTTCTACAACGGCGAGGAGGTCAACCGCGAGTACGGCAAGATGGGCAAGAGCCTCAAGAACTCGGTCTCGCCCGAGGAGATGGCCGACGCCTACGGCGTGGACACGTTGCGGCTCTACGAGATGTCCATGGGGCCGTTGGACGCCTCGCGGCCGTGGGCGACCAAGGACGTGGTCGGTTCGCACCGCTTCCTGCAGCGGTTGTGGCGCAACGTCGTCGACGAGCGGACCGGCGGGGTGCGGGTCACCGACGAGGAACCCGACGTCGAGCTGCTGCGTGCGCTGCACAAGACCATCGCCGGGGTGCGCGAGGACTACGACGCGCTGCAGTTCAACACCGCGGTGGCCAAGCTGATCGAGCTGAACAACCGGGTGACCAAGGCGTACTCGGGTGCCGCCGGTCCGCCGCGCGCGGTGATGGAGCCGATGGTGCTGCTGGTGGCTCCGTTGACGCCGCATCTGGCGGAGGAGTTGTGGTCGCGGTTGGGGAACGAGCGGAGCCTGGTGCACGGGCCGTTCCCGGTGGCCGACGAGGAGTACCTGGTCGACGACACGGTCGAGTACCCGATTCAGTTCAACGGCAAGGTTCGTTCCCGGATCACCGTGTCGGCCTCGGCCGAGCAGGAGGAGATCCGGGCCGCGGCGTTGGCCGACAGCAGGGTCGTGGAGCTGTTGGGCGGCGGTGAGCCGCGCAAGGTGATCGTGGTGCCGGGTCGGTTGGTGAACGTGGTCGGCTGAGCGGGTTTCCCGTCGTGGCGGGTTCGCCCGTCACAGCGTCCTCGCCGGGGCTTCGGTTCCTCGTATCGGAACCGGAGTCCCGGGAACTCACCGGGAATGTTCGGGGACGGTTGCGACCGTGCCGTGAGACGACGCCGTGACAGACCCCGATGTCGGCCGCGGCCGCGTAACCAGCGCATGATCGAAACATGCGAACGAACGTGCGGATCGACTCCGCCGCTCGGGAGACACTCGCCCGCATCGCCGAGCGCGACTACGGCGGCGCGAGCCTGGACGAGACGGTAGCTCGACCGGCCTTCGAACACGAGTCCTTCGCCGCGCCGGCACGCCTGTCCGACGAGGAACTGCGGGGATACCAGGACGAACAACACGCCTTGGCCGAGACCGATGTGACCGTGTCCGACGTGCACGAGTCCGAGTGAGCGAAACCAGCCGCGTCCGCGGGCGAGCAAGGACATCTGTCGGCGCGCTGCCCGTAAGTGACGACGGTTCGCGAAGGCTGACGTGGTGAAGTGGATCATTATGCGGGAACTGCCGAACCGGGCGAACGTGCCTGCCTGCCGCAGGGGAGAAGCATGAGCATCACGCCGCACTACCGCACGATCAAGGAGCTGCTGCAGTCCCGTTCCTTCGCGATCGACGAGTACCAGCGGGAGTACAAGTGGGATCGGGAGAACATCGAAGAACTGGTCACCGATCTGCAGAACAGGTTCTCGACGTTCTACCGCACCGGCGACACGCCGAGGGACGCCAGTGATTACGGCGACTACTTCCTCGGTTCGATCATCGTGACCAGGCGTGGCAACAAGAGCTACCTGGTCGATGGTCAGCAGCGGGTCACCTCCCTGACGTTGTTGCTGATCCACCTGTACCGGGTGGCGCGGGAGCGCGGGCTCAGGGTGACCTCAACAGTGGAGCCGTTGATCTTCTCCGATGACTACGGCGAGCCGAAGTTCAACCTCGACATCGCCGAGCGCGTGCCGGTGCTCAGGGCGTTGTTCGACGGTGAGGACTACGACGCCGAGGGCAAGGACGAGTCGATCCGGACGATCGTCGCTCGGTACAACGACCTCGTGTCGATCGATCCGGCGGACGAGCTCGGTGAGGGGCTGGAGCCGTTCATATACTGGTTGATCGGCAATGTCGGTTTGATCGAGATCGCGACCGAGACCGACGCGCACGCGTACTCGATCTTCGAGACGATGAACGACCGGGGCAAACCGTTGAGCCCGGTGGACATGCTGAAGGCGTATCTGCTCGGTGCGGTGGAAGACGCGGGCGAGCGGGCGAACGCGAACCGTATTTGGAAGAGGACTCTGCTGGACCTGACTTCCTGGGAGCCCGGCCCCGACGCGGAACGCGACGCCACCTTCGTCAAGGCATGGCTCCGTGCCAAGTACGCCGAGTCGATCCGGGAGCGTCGTGCGGGTGCTCTCGACCGGGACTGGGAACTGATCGGTTCCACGTTCCACCGCTGGGTCCGTGACAACACCAGCCGCGTCGGCGTGGGCGACGCGGGGCGCAACCTCGCCCTGATGACCAACGAGGTGCCGTTCTTCGCTCGGGCGTACCGGAAGGTTCTGGAGGCCTCGCGCGGCTACACCTCGGGTCTGGAACCGGTGTTCTACAACGCGCACAACGAGTTCACCTGGCAAAGTACCGTGCTGCTGGCGCCGCTCAGGGTCGGTGACGAGGACGAGACCGTACGCCGCAAGCTCGCCGCGACCGCGACCTACCTCGATATCTGGGTGATGCGCCGAGCCGCCAACTACATCCGGATCAGCTATTCGAGTGTCAACTACGCCATGTGGTTGCTGTGCCGCGACATCCGCGGCATGTCGTTGCCGGATCTGATCGACACCCTGCGGGCGAAGCTGGATCAGGACGAGGCCGATGTCTCGTTCGACGGGAGTCCGAGCCGCTATCGGCGCGGCATCGCGGGACTCGGGCTGAACCAGTTCAGCAGGCGCTACATCTACCATCTGCTGGCCCGGCTGACCGCCTACACCGAGCGGGAAGCCGGTAAGCCCGATCGCTTCGACGAACTGGTGGACCGGACGTTGCGGAACCCGTGGGACATCGAGCACATCTGGCCCGACCACCACGAGCGCTACGCCGACGAGTGTCCGACCCGCGAGGATTTCGACCTGTGGCGTGACCATGTCGCCGGTCTGGTGCTGCTGCCCGCCGACGTGAACCGCAGCTATCAGGACAAGCCGTTCGAGCAGAAGGCGCCGCACTACGCGAAGCAGAACCTCTACGCCGCGAGCCTGACCAGCGCCGCCTATCAGCACCAGCCCCAGTTCAGCTCTTTCGTGGAGCGGTCCGGCCTGCCGTTTCGGCCGTACGACCGGTTCGGCAAGGCCGAGCACGAGGAGCGGAGCAAGTTGGTTCGAGCCCTGGTGGACCGAATCTGGGATCCGGCCCGACTGGAGGACTACCGGCCATAAGCGATGTCGGGCGGGCCTGACGCAAGACACAGGCCCGCCGCGTGGTCGCCCGGTTCGACGAGCAGTTGGGACACCGCTCCCGGGTAACTGGGCGCACCGTGCGGACAACGCTGACATCGAGGAAGCCTCGAAGAACAAGGGGCGGTTCCGACTTCCGGTGGTCGGAGCTCCCCTTTTCGCGGGTGTTTCCGTCCCTCGGACGATCCCCGAATCGGTCCGATCGGGTGAGGTCCGATCCTTCATTCCGGTTCCCCGTGAATGCGTTCCGGTGGCTTCGGTTCGCCGAAAAATCCTTTATCAAATCCAGTGTTTTTTGTCCAGAAAACTCACTCTTGGGTGTCAGGGATGTTTCCGGTCGGGGCTGTTGTTTTTGTGTGCTGTTTTCCGGAATGCTTACACCTTCGTGTGATTGAAGGGGTCGCGGATCGGGGGTAAGTTGATCATAGGCGAGGCCGAGGACGATTTTGCCCTTGGAGGGTTGTTGGCGGGGGAAAACCTGATAAAGAACGGGCGGTTCGAGAAAAAGTCGTCGCCTCCGTCGAACTGGTGGAACTCGAGTATTATTCAACCACCTTACTGGCCCGATCCCTGGGAGGCCATATACACCTCCAGTGGGGGTAATCCGCAGTCAGGGGGTTTCGATTACCTCAGTGCCGCTTTCGCCAAGCACGAGAAGAACTGTCCAGCGGTGGATCTCGGGCAGGAGTTCCAGCCGAACGGTGGAATCAAGCAGACCATCGAAACGAAGCGGGGAAACAGCTACAGGCTGGTTTTCGATCACGGCCCGAACGTCTGGCAGAACTGTGTCGGGAAACCGAACGACTTCACCGTAAGGATACGTGACGAGAAGTCGGGGGAGGTGATCGAGTCCCACCACTTCGACGCGGGATTCACCCCCGACCCGCCGGTCCCCTCCTGGCACCGGGACGCGAAGCTCCAGTTCACGGCGGAGTCGGGCGCAACCACGGTCGAGTTCCACGGAAACGATTCGTTCAGCTGCCAGGCGGGGATCACCGACGTTCGGGTGTTCGAGACCGGCAAGGGATCGGATAGCGGGGAGCACGGTAAGAACGAGAAGGACTGCGAGCAGAAGCTCGCGGAGTGCCGGCGCGAACTCGAGGAGTGTCGGAAGAGCAAGCAGCGGGAGATCGACGACGCCTATGCCGAAGGTAGGAGGGATGCCTGGAAGGACGCCTGGAAGCGTTACGGGATCAACAAGAACTGATCTCTCTCCCCGATATTCGTCCGATTTCGAAGAGAGGATTCGATGTCCGACAACAAGTATCGCGATGGTTTGGTCGACGGCGAGCAGCAGGGCCAGAAGGACAAGATGGCCGGCAAGCCCAAGCAGTCCCAGGAGACCGACGGCGAGCACGGTTACAAGGACGGCTACGCCAAGGGGTACTCCGACGGGTACGACCAGGCTCCCGAACCGGAGAAAGAGGAAACCGTATCCAAAAAAGAGCACGAAAAGGTGAAGCGGCAGCTCGAGGAGTGTCGGAAGAGCAAGCAGCAGGAGGCCGACGACGCCTATGCCGAAGGTAGGAGGGATGCCTGGAAGGACGCCTGGAAGCGTTACGGGATCAAACAGCGGGATTCCGAGTGAGTACGAAGTGGATGAGCCTCCGGTCGGCCGAAATTGGGAAATCTCGTGGCGAACGAATACCGTGATGGGCTGGTAGCGGGCGAGGAGCAGGGCCAGAAGGACAAGATGGCCGGCAAGCCCAAGCGGCCCCAGGAGACTGACGGCGAGCACGGTTACAAGGACGGCTACGCCAAGGGGTACTCCGACGGGTACGACCTGGCCCCCTCCCCGAACGACAACAACAAGAAGCCGGACAAGAACACCGCCGCCACCGGTGGCAAATCGGTGACCACCACCGGAGGTGGTCCGCCGCCGAAACCACCGTTCAACGGACTCAACGAAATCCTCGAAGCTCTGCTCGGCACCGTGACCCAGGCGTTGATGGCCATCGGTGGTTGCAGGCTGGGCAACATCCTGGCGCGGATCCTGGAGGCACTCGCCAACATCCTCGGCAGCATCGGACAGGGACCCTGCGAGTGCCGTAAGAAGGAGCAGGAGTCATGCGGATCCTGCGCCGGTGACGACAAGAAGTCGGACTCCGACCGGCACGCGGAAACGGTGCCCTCCGGCAACCGGAGTGATTCGTCGTGACGACGGATGTGCGGAACCGGCGTGGCCCGTGGCCACGGTTCGCGGCTCTCGCTCGAGCGGTCGGATCGTCGAGGTTCGCCCGTGACCCGGTGCGCGATACCGTCGTCGCGGAGCACGAGGCGTTGATCTGGTCGGAGCGGCTCTCGGCGACCACCCAGCTGATCGCCAGTCTGGAGTACCTGCGCAACGCACGACACCGTGCCTGGGGCGGGCTGAACAACTGGTCGGTGCTGCGCGAGCGCGACCCCCGTGGTCACGACGCGCTGCGCCGCCTCTACGACGCGGTGGGGAGTGAGCGCGGCACCCGTGCACTGCACACGGCACGGATCCTGGCCTCGGTGGTGCTGCTGAGTCCGACGACTCGACGCTGGCCACGCCTGTTGGCCGGTGGGGTGGCGGCGGGTGCTTCGCGGTTGCTGCACCCGCGCCACCAATACGGCTCTGACGGTTCGGACCAGCTCTCCTTCCTGGTGCAGTTCGGCTGCACGCTCGCCCGGGTGCGTCAGTCCGACCCCCACGCGGTGCGGACGTGCCTGCGCTGGCTGGCGGGGCAGGCGCTGCTTGCCTACTCGATCTCCGGAGGGGCCAAGCTCGGTGGCCGCCCCTGGCGTGAGGGCGGGGCGCTGGCCGGGGTGCTGCGCACCAGGACCTACGGCAACTCCGCGGTCCACGCGTGGTGCGATCGGTTCCCCCGGGCGGTGCGTGCGGCGGAGATCTGCGTGATCACACTGGAGTGCGGTTTCGGAGTCGCATTCCCGTACCGAGGACGACACGCACCGGTGGTGCTTTCTGCCACGGCCACGTTCCACCTGGTGACTGCCGGGATCATGGGGTTGGGGAGATTCTTCTGGGCTTTCCTGGCCACCTATCCGGCGGTGTGGTCGGTGGCGAGGAACGCACCTCGCGTTCCCGGTGGGCGATCACTTTTCCGGCACGTTCGGGAGCGGCTGCGAAAGCCGAGTCCGCTGGAGACCGGACTGGCGGTGTGGTTTCTGCTCATCCTGCTGTGCCAGTTGCCGCACCGCTCCCTAGACCGGTTGCGGGCACTCGACCGTGCCGGGGTGTGGCTGCCCGACTGGCGGTTCTTCGCGCCGGAACCTGCCGAACACGACTTCCGGATCGCCTATCGCGTCGTCCACCCGGACGGTGAGACCTCACCCTGGTGGTCGGAAGCCGGTGCGGGGCGACGAGCTCCCACCCACATTCTCTGGTTCCCGGAACGCCGGGAGGACAAGGCGTTGTTCGACGTCTGCTCGGAACTGCTCGAACAACGCGATCGGGTCCCGGAACGACTGACGGAACTGCCGACCTTCCGGTTGCTGGCTGATCGGGTATGCCGATCGCTGCTGCTGGAAGGGCGATTCACTGACAACACGGTGTCCTTCCAGTTCCGGGTGGACCAGTGTCCCGGTTACGGGGCGGGACAACGAAAACCCCGTTACATTTCGCCGGTCGTCGAACGGCGGAAACCCGAGACGCGACAGCGGATCCACGAAACGGAGTGAACGACGATGAGCTGGATCGAACGGATCGAGATTAAGACCAAGTCCGGCAGCGAAGGCGCCACGGACTCCACCGACAGGTTCTTTCTCGGGCTGGCGGGCCGGGAGTTCCGTATGGACAAGGGGGATTCCTTCTCGGGCAACGACACCATCCACATCACTTTCGGGCCCACGGGCGACACCAAGTCCGCGAAGTACAACGATCCGCGCAGGCCGAGGCTGAGCATGGCGAGCCTGGACCGTTTCCCTGCCTATGTCCGACTGGAGGGTGACGACGGTTGGCTGGTCGAGAGCTTCCTGGTCACCGTCGAGTCCCGGTTCGGCGAGACGCGCCGGCTCGTCCACCCCGACATCGAGGAGGAGGGAGTCTGGTTGGACGAGCTCTCGGGCAAGTGGCTCTACCTCACGGACACCCAGAGCCTCTGATCGAAGTTTTCCGGCCGGGTTGCCGAGCCGCTCGCTTGGCGGAACCTCCCGCCGGCTCTCGCTCCGGGAGGCCCGATATCGAGTAGGTGCTACGTCACTCGACAACACGACCAGAAAGCACCAGTGAGGACTGTGGCTGTCACTCCCGCTGTTCGCTCGGCGGGCGCAACCACGCGATCAGCTCGTCGGTCCACTCGTTCGCGGCCTCCACGGCGCGGGAGAGCCTCGCCGCCGTTTCCGGATCATGATGCAGCTCGTCCCGCAGCTTCCGTTCGATCAGCCTGAGCAGCTCCTTGACGGTGCCGCCGAGCGGTTCGGCCAGCTCACCCAGCGCGGCGCGCAGCGGTTTCAGGTTCTCCTGACAGTCGTGGCCGGAAGCCGGGTCGCGCTCACCGGCGTCGCGGCTGGCCCGCGCCGCGTTGCGTAGCGCGGCGACGGTGTGCTCGATTTCCACGGCTCCACCTTTCCGCCACGTCCGCCGCGGGAGCGAGTTCGCCGATCGACTGCGCTTCGGGCCGGCGGTGTTCCGATCCCAGCTTGTTCGGCGCGTCCGAATACGGTCAATCGAACCGGTTCGGTTCCACCCGATCTCGCTATCGCGTCGCCGCATCCGTCCGATCGATCGTGGTCACTACGGAAGGGAGGCGGAAGCCGGTCCCGGACGGCCGCCGCTCGTGGGAACGGAGTGCACTGTGGTTTCAAATCGTCCGGATCCGACACTCAACCTCCGGTGGGGTACTACGTCACCAGGAGTGGCATACGGAAACCGAATCGTGGGATCAGCCCCAGGGGCTACGGAGGGCTGATCGCACGGCGAAAGGAGCGAACCGCTGTGCGTACCACGCGTACGAGAACCGGCCTGACCGGACTGGTGGGAACCGGAATCGCCGCGGCTGCTCTGGTGGTAGGCGCGCCGTTGGCCGCGGCGACGCCTTCCCAGACCCAGCCTACGCTCACCGCCGCGGCGGACGAGGAGAACCGCCAGGAAGGGACCGAAGGGCCGGATGGCCTGCACGGCACGCCCGGTCAGGACGTGATCAAGGTCCGGGGCGGCTTCGACGTCATCTTCGGCGAGGCCGATGACGACAGCCTGTTCGGCAACTCCGGCAATGACGTCATCCGGGGTGGCAACGGTGACGATTTCCTCCACGGTGGACAGGGTGGTGACTATCTCTACGCCGGTCCCGGTGACGACACCGTGATGTCCGACGAGCTCGGTTCCGACGACGAGGCGGACGTCGTCGACTGCGGTCCCGGCACCGACCGCTACAACGCCGATCTCGACGACAAGGTCGTCAACTGCGAGATCCTCTACTATGGCAGGGGCTGACGCCTGCACTTCGTCGTGCGAGCGTCAAGTTCGAACAGGGTTCTGGGCGGGCAGGGCTTCGGCAGGGCGTCGAGTCCCGCTGATTCGCGGGCTCAGGCAGCGTGCGTGGTGTGTTCCAGCCGGTCGGCGAGCCAGACCTTGATGACGGACTGACGCGTCACACCCAGCCTCCTGGCTTCACGATCCAGCGCCGCGATCATCCAGGCGGGGAAATCGACGTTGACGCGCCGCTGCTCCTCACCGGGACGTTGTGCCTTGGCGAGATCGAGCGTCGAGGTGATCTCCTCGCCGCGATCGAATTTGTCGTCGAACTCAGCAGCCCTCATAAATCCCTACCTCCGCAGCGTGAGACCTACGCACCGAGATGATCCCGATGTTCTCCGGACGCACAGTCCGGCTGAGCATCACTTGCCGCCGAGGCGGCCGATCGGGTCTTCCGGCAGTGTCTCGACGCCGATCGCGCTGCCTTCAACGCGGCCTTGGCAGGATGGCGCGCTCCCACCGAATGAGTCATCGCGCATCTCAAGAACTGGAACATTCTAGCCACCGGATATCGCGGGCGCCTCTGCCACTTGCAACGCGTCGTCCACATCATCACCGGACTGGAACGCTTTCGTACCTGCTGCGCAGCCTCATGAATAACGTTCACTCTATCGTGTCGATGGCATGGCACGGATAGAGTATTTCTGAATCTTGTTTTTCGTGTCATTCTAATCATGTTCGATCATCTGCCGGTCGAACACCGTGCAAACTGAGGGAAGGAATCCAGTGGCCAGTATACGCATCGCCTCCGGAGCCACCAGCGGTTCAGGATGGGAAACGCACGGAAACGGCGTCAAGCTCGATGTGAACACGAGCGACGGAAACTTCACCAATACACCTGTTTATACCATTTCCGTCGGAGGTGGAGGGGGGAATATGTGGGAACTGAGCGGCGGCACGTCCGCCGTGTACGACCCAACCCCGACCGGTTTCAGGGTCTACCTCCTGTGGCGTACGGGTGGTCCTCTTACCGCCCAGGAGGCGAACGACTACGGATGGTACGTCAATTGGATCGGCATCGAAGAGTAAAAAACTCCGATGGGCGCGTCCAACGGTGATTCCGACCACGTCCCGCACATGCTCGCTTCATAGGTCGGTGCGACGACGAAATTGCGTGCGGAGACGCCGACACGCCTCTCGAGTGGCGTCTCCGCACAACCCGACCACATAATCCGCGGAGTGAAATGGCGGAGTGAACTGATGGCGGCGCGACCAGTGTCGCCATCAGTGAGAACGATGCCGAGTCGGTCGGTGAACGTGGTCGGCTGAGCTCTTCTTCGTCGTGGTTGTTTCGACAACCACACTTTCTTTTCGGGGTTTCGGTTTCGTGGGCGGGAACCGAATCCCCGAAAACTGTCTCGGAAGCGATCGAGAGTGGATGTGTTCGGGCCGCCGACTGCCCGAGCACGGGAAGTGCTCAGCGAGCAGCGTGGTTTCGCGGCGACCAGCCGCGTTCGACCCAGCGCGGCGCGAGACGGCCATCGGTAACTCGCGATGGTTGGCGCATGTGACGACTTCCGCCACGGTGGACAGGGCAGTGACTACCTCTACGCCGGTCCCGGCGACGACACCGTGATGTCCGACGAGCTCGGTTCCGACGACGAGGCGGACGTCGTCGACTGCGGTCCCGGCACCGACCGCTACAACGCCGATCTCGACGACAAGGTCGTCAACTGCGAGATCCCCTACTACGGCAGGGGCTGACGCCTGAAGCTCGTCTGCCGCCCCGCATCGCGGGACGGCAGACGGGTCCCGGTCGGCTGTCGCCGTGCAACGGTCGTGATCTCCCCATTCCGGGCTGCCGGAGCGACAGCCGACCGCGGATTCGCCGTGCGAACTTCATGCTCGGGTGGGAATTCGGGCGGGCAGGACTTCCACCGGGCGTCGAGTTCCGCTCACCTCGCGACCTCAGACAGCGTGTGTGGTGTGCTCCAGCCGGTCGGCGAGCCAGACCTTGCTGACGGACTGACGTACACCCAGCCTCCCGGCTTCGCGATACAGCGCGGCGACCATCCGGACGGGGAAATCGACGTTGACGCGCCGCTGCTCCGCACCGAGATGATCCGATGTTCTCCTGACGCGGAGTCACCGCGCTCCGAACCCCCGAAGGCGCCAGACTGGTTCGACAACTCCGTCACGGGGTAATCGAGCTGGCGGTAGTCGAACGAGCTGGAGGACGTATGCGGATCCCGAGTATCCCCGTGAAGTTCGATCCCGCGAAGCTGCGCGAGTCACTGGACGGCCGTTGGGGCGAGGTCCGTGACCGGGTGCGCGGCGTCCTGGAGAACGAATCCCTGCCCACCGGCGACGGGCTGGACACCGAGTCCCACCGGGCACACACCTTCGAACAGCTGCGGCGGTTGGCCGACAGCGAGATCGTCCGGATCGGTTTTCCCGTCGAGTACGGCGGATCCGGCGACCGCGGCGGTTCGGTGGTCGCCATGGAGATGCTGGCGGGCAACCTCTCGCTGATGGTCAAAGCCGGTGTCCAGTGGGGACTTTTCGGTGGTGCGGTCACCGCGCTCGGAACCGAGCACCACCACGAGGAACACCTGCGGTCCATCATGGACCTATCGGAGCCGGGCTGTTTCGCGATGACCGAGACCGGACACGGTTCCGACGTGCAGCACCTCGGGACCACGGCGGTCTTCGATCCGGCCACGGCCGAGTTCGTGGTGCACACCCCGGACGAGTCCGCGCGCAAGGACTACATCGGCAACGCCGCGCGGGACGGGCGCACCGCGGCGGTCTTCGCCCAGCTGTACACCCCCACTTCCGACGGCGGGACGGAGAACCACGGGGTACACGCCCTGCTGGTTCCCATCCGAGACGGAGCGGGAAACCCGCTACCTGGAGTGTCCATTTCGGACTGCGGTCGCAAGGCCGGACTCAACGGGGTGGACAACGGCAGGATCTCCTTCGACCGGGTGAGAGTGCCACGGGAAGCGCTGTTGAACCGCTACGGCGACGTGGCCGAGGACGGCACCTACAGCAGCCCGATCGAGGGGGTGAACAAACGGTTCTTCACCATGCTCGGCACTCTGATCACCGGGCGGGTCTCGGTGGCGGGCACCGCCGGAGCCGCGACCAAGCTCGCGCTGGAGATCGCGCTGCGCTACGGCGACACCCGGCGCCAGTTCACCAACCCCCGGACCGGCGGCGAGACACCGGTGCTGGACTACCTGGCACACCAGCGAAAGTTGCTTCCCGCCCTGGCCACCTCCTACGCGCTGCACTTCGCGCAGGAGGAACTGGTCGCCACGCTGCACGACCTGCGGCAAGCCTCCCCGGAGGATGATCCCGAGGGGCGCGCCCAGCGGGAGCTGGAGTCCCGTGCCGCCGGACTCAAGGCGGTGACCACCTGGCACGCCACCCGCACCATCCAGGACTGCCGCGAGGCCTGCGGCGGAGCGGGGTACCTGACCGAGAACCAGCTGGCCGGGTTGAAGGCCGACACCGACGTGTTCACCACCTTCGAGGGGGACAACACGGTACTGCTGCAACTCGTGGCCAAGGGACTGCTGACCGGCTACCGCGAGGGCTTCGACGAGCTCGGCACGCTCGGAATGGCCCGTTACGTCGCCGATCAGTTCGTGGGAACCGTGATCGAGCGGACCGCCGCCCGCTCGTTGATCCAGCGCCTGGTGGACGCCTCACCCGGTAGGGACGACGAGGACGCGCTGTTCGACCGGGGTTGGCAGCTGCGGTTGTTCGAGGACAGGGAACGGCACGTGCTGGACGGGGTGGCCCGCAGGTTGCGCCGTGCCGGGGCCGGGGACGCCGACCCGTTCGAGGTGTTCAACGACGCGCAGGACCACGTGCTGCGCGCCGCGCGGGTGCACGTCGAGCGCGTCGTGCTGGAGGCTTTCGTGGCCGGGATCGAGCGTTGCACCGATCCGGCGGTCGCCGAGGTGCTGGAGCGGCTGTGCGATCTGTATGTGCTGTGCGACATCGAGGCGGATCGCGGTTGGTTCCTGGAACACGAGCGGCTCAGTCCGCGCCGGTCCAAGGCGATCACCGAGGCCGTCAACGCGTTGTGCAAGGGACTGCGCCCGCACGCGGTCGAGCTGGTCACCGCCTTCGGGATGCCGCGTCAGTGGTTGAGCGCCCCGATCGCGACCGGTGAGCAGCCCGGTACCGGCTGAAGCTCCCGAGGCCCGGCCGGGGACGTTCCGTCGATCCGCGAACCCGCTACCGGTACAGCCCGGACTCCCGGCCGAGTTCCTCCAGCATCGACTCGAACAGCCGGTCGGCGTGGCTGACGTCGAAGGGGAACTTCTCGAAAACCTCCAGCGCGACCTGGCCGTAGAGTCTCGCCCACCAGCGCAGCAGCATGTAGACCGCCTCGGCGCTGAGCGCCTCCGGGGGCATCTCGATGCCGTGCGTGTTGAAGGCCGCCGCCAGGTCGCGCTGGCTGTCCGCGAGTCCGGCCCGCAGCTCTTCGGGAATCCGGGGCGGTGGCGAGTTGTTGGCTCCCTCCGCCATGAGCGGGCCGACCACGCCGAGGAAGACGCTGCCCAGCTCGTCGCTGCGTGTGGTGGGCACTGTCGTCGCCGTGGGTGCGGGGTCCCGAGCGTCGACACCGGCGTTCGCACCACCGTTGCCGCCCGGGGTGGCGAACACCAGCCCGAACTCCCGTGGATGCGCCAGCGCCCAGCTCCGGAAACCTCGGCACACCGCGAACACCTTGCTCAGGTGGTCGTCCTCGATGCCGCGCATCGTCTCGTTCAGCTCCGCCGAGAGGTCGTCGCAGATGTCCTCGGAGAGCCGGTGGAGCAGGTCCTCGCGGGAGTCGTAGTAGCGGTACAGCGCGGGCGCGGTGATGCCGAGCTCACGTGCGATCGCGCGTAGCGTCACCGCTTCCTGTCCCTCGCGGACCAGCAGTTCGCGCGCGTGCCTGCGGATGTCGAGTTCCGTGGCAGCACGCAGCTGTTCACGTCGAGTGACTCCGTTCATGTGTCACTCCATCGGGTGCTCATCTCGGAGTTCATCGCTACAGTGGGGCGAAGTAAACGCCGTTAACTCGGGAATGGCAGGGTCGTAGCCACTGTACGGCCCCGACCGCACAGCCGGAGGTCCGTGTGTTCGCTTCCTGGGGATCCCTCGCGTATCGGCGCAGGCTCCCGGTGCTGGTGACAGTACTGTTGGTGGTCATCACGGGCGGAGTCTGGGGTTTCGGGGTGTTCGACCGATTATCCCAGGGCGGTTACGAGTCACCCGACAGCGAGGCGGCGGAGGCGCAGCGACGGGCCGAGCGGGTACTCGGTTCCAGCGGCGACGTGGTGGTGCTCTACAGCGTGGACCGGGGGACCGTTGACAACCCCGAGCTGAGTGAACGAATCCGGAGCACGCTCGCCGACCTGCCCGACTCCGCCGTGCGGGAGGTCAACTCCTACTGGAGCACCCCGAACCCCGCGCTGACCGATGCGGACCACACCACGGGGCTGGCCACCATCCGACTCGCGGGTGGCGAGGGGGACAAGACCGGCGCCTACGAGCGGATAGCCGATCGGCTCGACGTGGCCGGAGCGAGCACCGACGTCGCGGGGAGCGTCCCGCTGCAGGCGTCGATGAGCAGGCATTCCAAGCACGATCTGGCGATGGCCGAGGCCGTCTCGCTCCCCGTGGTGCTGGTACTGCTGGTGATCGTATTCGGTGGTCTCGTCGCGGCGGCCCTACCCGTGCTGGTCGGCGGTGCCGCCGTGCTCGGTTCGCTGGGGCTGCTGCGCCTGATCACGCTGTTCGCCGACGTCAACATCTTCGCGGTCAACGTGGCCAGCCTGCTCGGGCTGGGACTGGCGATCGACTACGGCCTGTTCGTGGTCGGTCGGTTCCGCGAGGAGCTCGCGGCGGGCAACTCCACCGGGGCGGCCGTGCGCCGTAGCGTGGCGACCGCGGGCCGTACCGTCGCGTTCTCCGCCACGCTGCTGGTGATCGCGTTGGGCAGCCTGTTGTTGTTCCCGCAGAGCTTCCTGCGCTCACTGGCGTACGGCGGGATGTCCTCGGTGGCGTTGGCCGCGGTGATCTCGTTGACGGTGCTGCCCGCCGTGCTCGGCATGCTCGGCTCCCGGGTGGACAAGCTCGCGGTGCCCTGGCGCCGCGAGCGTAGAACCGACGCCGAACCCGGGCGTGGCTGGTACCGGTTCGCCGACGCGGTGATGAAACGTCCGATGCTGACGGCTTTCCCGATCCTCGCCGTGCTGTTGCTGCTGGGAGCGCCGTTCCTGGGGACCAAGTTCGGCACCCCGGACGAGCGGATCCTGCCGAAGGACGATCCCGCCAGGCAGGGAATCGAGAGGCTGCGGGCGGATTTTCCCGCGATGAGCAGTGACAACGTTCGGATCGTGCTGGACGGCGGCCGGAACGCGCCCCCACGGCAGCGGGTCGCCTCCTTCGGTGATGCCGTCGGCGGGGTTCCCGGTATCGGCCAGGCGCGTGTCGCGGGCGGCCGGGACGGGGTCGTGGTGCTCAAGGCGGGGTTGGAGACGGATACGTTCGGCCAGCGGGCCAACGACGCCATCGACGAGATCAGATCGTTGCCTCCGCCACCCGACACCGAGGTGCTGGTCGGCGGTACCACCGCGCTGAACCTGGACAGTCTGCGCGACACCGTGGAAACCCTGCCGTGGGTGGCGGTGCTGCTCGTCGGGGCGACGTTGGTGCTGATGTTCCTGGCGTTCGGCTCGGTACTGCTGCCGATCAAGGCCGTGATGCTGAGCGTGCTCAGCCTCTCCGCGACCTTCGGGGTGCTCACCTGGATCTTCGTCGACGGACACGGTGCCGGACTGATCAACGTCACTCCCGCCCCCATGTCGGTAGGCATCGTCGTACTGATGGCCTCGGTCGTGTTCGGGTTGTCCACCGACTACGAGGTCTTCCTGCTCTCCAGGATGGCCGAGGCGCGCGCCCACGGTGCCGACACGTCCGACGCGGTGCGCACCGGGCTGGCCAGGACCGGCCGGATGATCACCGCCGCCGCGCTGCTGCTGATAGTGGTCACCGGAGCCTTCGCGTTTTCCAGCGTCACGATGATGCGGTTCATCGGGGTGGGAATGATCGTGGCGCTGCTGTTGGACGCCACCGTGGTGCGAATGATCCTCGTACCCGCTTTGCTGCGGTTGCTGGGTGATGCGTCATGGTGGGCACCCGGAAAGCCGCGCCGGTCGTGGCGACGGGGCGGCCGCTCCGAAGCGGAGGCCGGAAACGAAGCGGAGCCGGAATCGGTGCGCTGATCGGAGTGTTCCAACCGTGGAGCGGGGCGTTCGGCGGTCGGAAACCGCCGCCGGAGTCGGCCCACGGTGCCGAGAAGCTCGAGTGAACATCACGCCGCGTCTACGGTGATCTCGCGAGAGCGTGACGCGGGAGCCCGAGGCGGTACCGAAGAAGGACGACGAGTGAGCCGGAGGTGGCCGATGTCGTGGCGACAGAACCCCAGTGATTCCGACGAGCGGGCCGTGCGACCGAGCGGGGAGAGCCCGAACCACGCTGTTGACGGGGAGCACGCTGTTGACGGGGAGCACCGGGCGAACGGGGAAGCCGGGAAGGACGGCAACGTGCTGGTCTACACCCGCCCGGGCTGCCCGTTCTGCATCTCGTTGCGCGCCGGACTGCGCAGACACGGCGTGAGCTTCGAGGAGACCGACATCTGGCAGGACGAACGGGCGGCCGCCGCTGTCCGGGAACTCGCCGATGGCAACGAGACGGTTCCCACCGTGGTGATCGGTTCCTGGTCGGCGGTCAACCCTTCGGCCGAGGCCGTGCGCGAGGCCGCGGCGACGCACGCTCCCGCGGCGCTACCGGAGAGCGAACCGGGCCTTGTGAACGGTGCGCTTCGGGCGTTGCGGTTGCGTGACTCCTGATCGCGGCCTCCGCCCGGTCTTCGGGAATGTTCGGCCGGCGGGACCTCCCGCCGGCTCCCGTTCCGGGAGGACCGGCGGCGTTAGTCCGCCACGGAGCCGAGGACCGGGGCCGGCCGTACGGGGGGCGTTACGACCGGCCCGGCTGTTGCGATCGCCGATGGCGCGATATCGACGAGCTGCAACCATTCCAGTGTGACCCCGAGGAACCCGAAAACGGTGCGATTCCGTTCCCAATAACCCCCGAACGGGGGTGTGGTTAACGGGTGGATTCGGTTCGAAATACGCGAATCGTGCGAGAGCGCTCAGCCTGATCCGCCGGGTGAAGGGCGGACTCTCCGATGCCTTCCGTCCGCGTGGTATCTGCGTAACCGTCCGGTGCGGTACGGGAGCCGGGTCACGAGTGTCAACCTGGTGTTCTTCGGTCCGGTGGTGACCGTGCTCCCGCTTTCCCGGCTCGAGTGGTCAGCCGTGGTGGAATCCGTGGTGGCCGCCCTCGGGACGGCTTCCGGGGGGACGAAGCTGGTGTCCACCGGTTCACCCAGCGAGAGCCGGTGAACCCGCCGGGCCGGGCCGGCGAGGTGTGCTCGGGAGTGTTCGACGGTTCGCGAGTGTGTCACGTTTCGTTGTGTCATGTCTCCAGCCTGCTGGTCAGTACGAGGGACAGGGATCCGTGCGGCTACTCATGAGTTACCTATTGTCGGCAGCCCGCTGGTTCGTTCGAGTGAAGTAAGTTCCCTCGCACGCCGAGTTGTCCCTGTCCGAGTTGTTCCTGTCCGGCCGAGTGGTCACTGTTTCGTTCGAACGGGTTTCGTGGTCCCGTGAGCCCGTACGGCGTCGGGAGGTTCGGCGTCGCGGGAACAGCTAGCCGAAAGGTATGGTCTAGACCATGTTGCGATTGAGTGGTGTCGGCGTCAGCAACGGTCAGGCCGCCGGCCCGGTGGTCCGGGTCGCCGAGCCCCTGCCCGAACCCCCCGCCTCCCCCGCCGTGACGGATCCGGGAGCCGAGGCCGCGCGGATCTCACCCGCCGCCCAAGCCGTGGCCGACGGACTGTTCGCACGCGCCGCGGGCGTCGAGGGAGACGCCAAGGCCGTCCTGGAGACCACCGCCGCGATGGCGATGGATCCCTCGTTGAGCTCGCGCGCCGAGCAGCTCGTGAGCCAGCGCGCGGTGCCCGCACCGCGGGCCGTGCTGGAAGCCGCCGACGAGTTCGCGGAGTCCCTGCGGGCCACCGGTGGTTACCTGGCCGAACGGGTGCGTGACGTGCACGACGTGCGGGACCGGATCATCGCCGAACTGCTCGGTGTGCGGCCTCCCGGCGTTCCCACCCTGCTGGAGCCCAGCGTGCTGCTCGCGCGGGACCTGGCGCCCGCGGACACCGCTGATCTGGATCCGGACCTCGTGCTGGCCCTGGTGACCGAGGAGGGCGGCCCCACCAGTCACACCGCGATTCTCGCCCGCTCGTTGGGAATCCCCGCCGTGGTGGCGGTGCGCGGACTGCTCGCCGGGACCTCCGCGATCGCTGCCGAGGTCGACGGCGACAGCGGGGCGGTCGGACTGTCGGAGGAGCGGGTCGAGGTCCGCGCCGCCGAACGGGCCGACACGGCGAACTGGACCGGCAGCGGCGGCACCTCGGACGGGAGCCGGGTCAAGATCCTCGCCAACGTGGGCGCGGCCGCGGACACGGCGGCAGCCGTCTCCGCGCGGGCCGAGGGAGTCGGGCTGTTCCGTACCGAGTTCTGCTACCTCGCGGCCGAGGACGAACCGGACGTCGCCACCCAGCGGGCGGCTTACGCGGAGGTGCTAGAACCGTTCGCCGGGAAACCCGTCGTGGTGCGCACCCTGGACGCGGGTGCCGACAAACCGTTGGGATTCCTGGAAACCGGTGCCGAGCCCAACCCGGCGCTGGGTGTGCGCGGGTTGCGGGTGGCGTTCGACCGGCCGGAGGTGCTGGACCGGCAACTGGCCGCCATCGCGGCGGCCGCCGGTGACTCGGGGGCGGACGTCTCGGTGATGGCTCCCATGGTGGCCACCCCGGAGGAGGCCGCCTGGTTCGCCGAACGTGCCAGGACGGCAGGGATAGCCCGCGTCGGTGCGATGGTCGAGGTGCCCGCGGCGGCGTTGATCGCCGGAGAACTGCTCGAAGCGGTCGACTTCGTCAGCATCGGTACCAACGACCTGGCGCAGTACGTGTTCGCCGCCGATCGGCAGCTCGGCGCGCTGGCGGGGCTGAACGACCCCTGGCAGCCCGCCCTGCTGCGGTTGATCGCGATGATCGGTCGTGCCGGGGGCGAGACGGGCAAGTCGGTCGGGGTCTGTGGTGAAGCGGCCGCCGATCCGCTGCTCGGCCGGGTACTCGTGGGGCTGGGCGTGAGCAGTCTTTCCATGGTCGCCACGGCCGTTCCCGCCGTGGGGTCGGCGGTTGCCGGTGCCTCGCTGCGAGCCTGTGAACGAGCCGCCGAGGCAGCGCTCGCCGCGTCGGACGCCGCCGGAGCCAAGGCGGCGGCGCGTGCGGCGTTCGAATGAATCCAGCGGCGACTCGTCGTGCGCACGAAGCTCCACCGGTTCGGGGAGGCTTCAATCCGGTGGAGCCTCGCCCTCCTGGTCGAGCCCGTGCTCGATCGCGTAGCGGGCGAGTTCCACCCGGTTGTGCAGCTGCAGCTTGCGCAGTGTGGACTGCACGTGGTTCTCGACCGTGCGGTGCGAGATCACCAGCTTGTTCGCGATCTGGCGTGCGGTCAGGCCCTTGGCGACCTGCCGCAGCACGTCCGTTTCCCGTTCGGTCAGCCGCGGCGGGTCCGGATCCGAGTCGTCCGGGGTGACCGCCATCCGCCGGTACTCACCGAGCACCAGGCCCGCCAGACCGGCGGTGAACACCGCGTCTCCCACCGAGGTGCGTCGTACCGCGTCCACCAGCTCGTCCACGGAGGCCGACTTGACCAGGTACCCCGAGGCCCCGGCCTTGACGGCCTCCAGCACGTCGGCGTGCTCGCCACTGGCCGACAGCACCAGGACCCTGGTTCCGGGTATTTCCTGGGTGATCTGGCGGGTCGCCTCCACCCCGGAGGTGTCGCCCAGATTGAGGTCCATCAGCACCACGTCCGGGTGCACGGTCCGTGAGATGCGCAGTGCCGAGACCGCGTCGCCGGTGGTGGCGCTGATGCGGAATCCCCGTTCGGTGAGGTCCCGCGCCACTCCGTCTCGCCAGATCGGGTGGTCGTCGACCACCATCACCGAAATCTCCGATCCCGTCATGTTCTCGCTCCTCAGTAATTCCCGCGTTCCCGTGCACCACTGTGCACGGCCCGGTCCCGCGAATCGGCGCGAGTGAGATGGATTTCCCATTCGGTGCCCTCACCGGCCGAGGTGTCCAACGTGACAGTCCCACCGAGACTCTCCACCCGGCCACGGATCGACTGCGCTACTCCCATCCTGCCCGCGGCGACCGCTTCCTCCAGCCTGCCTTCCGGAATACCGGGACCGTTGTCCCGGACGCTGAGCACGATCTCGGACCCCAGATCCTCCAGCAGGATCCAGGCGTGTGCTTCCGGTCCCGCGTGCTCCGCGACGTTCTGGAGGGCCTCGCTGGTGACCGAGTACAGGGTGGTGACCGTTTCCGCGGGCAGCGTGACCTCGGTGGCGGGTACCGAGACGTTGACCCCCGTGCCCTCGAACGCTCGGAGGCGCGCGGCCAGGTCCGTGCTCGTACCGCCGCGTTCTGCCGGGCCGGTGGAGACCAGGGCGCGCAGCGCCGTCTCCTGCTCACCGGCCATGGTGGCCAGTTCGGCGGCTTCGCCGCCGAGCTCACCACCCCGGCGTCGCACTCGTGCCAGCACCTGGAGCACGCTGTCGTGGATGTCGCGTGCCAACCGCTCGCGTTCGGCCGTGGCCGCCTCGGCGCGCAGTGCTCTGGCCAGCCGCTGGGTGGAACGCTTGGCGGTTTCCGAGGCGAGCCCCAGCAGCAGTCCGATCACCAGGTGCAGCGCCGTGTCCATCCACATGTTGGGATCGATGTAACCGCGCATGGCGAAATTGGCCGACGCCGCGGCCGCGCCGCTCACGAACCCTCCCGGCATGCCGCACCGTACCGCCGCGGCGGTGACCATCGAGGCGTGCCACATGGTGACCACGGTCGGCAGTCCCTGTTCCAGCTGGTGCTCGGTGAGTACGAAGTAGCAGAGCCCGAACAGTCCCGTCGTGACGAACTGGTCCAGCAGCACCAGTCGTTTCGTGCGGCCCGACGGTTTGCTGTAGCGCCAGATGGTGAACGCGGTCCAGGCCACCATCGATGCCATGATCACGGAACCCAGCACCGGTTCGCGGTAGTCGGGCAGCATGACCAGGAACCACACGAAAGCGTAGATCAGGGTCATCACGCGTAGTCCGTTGTGTGCCCGCCAGAGCGGGATGCGACCGTCCGGGACCGCTTCCAGCTGTCCGTTCCGGTTCGTCGTGGTGTGTGGGGATTCGCCTGTCGTCGTGAGTGTTCGCCACATTCTCGGCCACAGGGTTCGGTTTCGGTGTCCGTCCGTGCTGTCGCTGGTCGTGCTGCCCACTCTTCGGCGTTCCTTTCCGGCGAACTTGCCAGGGCCATACGTATCGACGAGCGCGCCGGGCTCCTCGTTCCAGCCTTCGCGGAGTTCGCTCCAGGACCTTCGCGCCGGTTTTCGCCCCGCGCCGTGACTCTTCTCCGCACGTCGTGACGTGCGAACCAGCCAAGCATGAATCTTATTCGCCTTAGTGCGGCGTGGGCGAACCGATTATCGATCGCACGGAACGGCGCGTTCCCCGCGGCCACGACAGACCCGTCCCAGCCCGAGGACCGTTTCCGGAGCGACAACGACGTTCGGAACGGGCTCCCGATGACCGCTGTCGACGCCGTCATCGGACCGATGGGTTCACCGAACGGAACCAGTCGATCACCTCGGACATCCAACGGGAAACGGGGTTCCGCGTGTGATCGACGCTTCGGATCGAACGCGGCACAGGGTGTGGCTTCGAACCCGACCGGATCTGTGCGAGGCTCCCGGCAGGGGAGGAGTGAGTTTCATGGGGTACTGGCCATTGTGGAGGCTCAGGCCCGCGGCGCTGGTCTACGTACTCGCGGTGCAGGTCGTGGCCGTGTCGTTGGTGTTCGCGGTCATCCTGACCACCGCTCCTCCGACGTCCGACACGCTGCACCGCTTCGGGATGCTCGCGTTCACCGCCGGCGTCGTGATCGTCGGCACCTCGTTGTCCATCCAGCTGCGCGACGAGGTGCGCCGGGACCCCTGGACGATCCACATCTGCTATCTCGTCACCGGCATGCTCACGCTGCCGCCGAACCTGCTCGTGCTGTTGTTGCTGGGTCCCGCCCTGCACGGGGTGCTCGACGTGCGCGGCGAGTCGTACCGGTGGATGTTCGTCACCGCCGCCACCGTTTCGGCCACGTTCGCGGCCCGCGCGGTCGTCGGATGGCACGAGCCGCGGTGGAACCCTCTGCTGCTGGTCGCCGGTTCGGCCACCCTGCTGCTGCTTCGGGCCGCGATCGTGGCGCTCGGGCTCCGACTGCGCAGACCACGGGCGACCAGGGCCGAGTTCCTGGGGGATCCGATCGATGTCCTGCTCGGTATCGTCGCCGCCGCACTCGGCATCCTGCTGGCGGTGGCGATGGAGCTTCACCCGGCCAGTGCGTTGCTCGCCGCACCACCGATGGCGTTGCTGGACATGGCCGGTCAACTACCGCAGTGGCGGCGCTCGGCACAACGGGACGGCAAGACCGGACTCGTAAACGCGGTCCACTGGGACAAACTGGCACGCGCGGAGCTGGGCAGGGCGAGTTCCCGGCAACAGCGGGCCGCGATCCTGCTGCTCGATCTCGATCACTTCAAGCGCGTCAACGACGAGCTCGGACACCTGGCTGGAGACGCCGCGCTGGCCTCGATGGCGTTGATGCTGCGCGGCAGTGTCCGCAAGGGTGACCTGGTGGGGCGCTTCGGCGGCGAGGAGTTCGTCGTGCTGTTACCCGACGCAGATATCCCGGCCGCTTGCGAGATCGCCTACCGCATCCGGAGTTCCACCGCCTCGCTGTCCGTACCCGCCCGGGACACGCGAGGAGTACATCGTGAACTCGACGATCTCACCGTCAGCATCGGTGTGGCCGCCACCGAGCGGCTGGGCTACGAACTGGAGGACCTGCTGGTGGCCGCCGACGCGGCCCTCCTCGCCGCCAAGGCGGGCGGGCGCAACGCCGTCAGCCTTGCGTGAGCGTTCTCCCCTCGCCCGTTGCGTAGCGGTACGGGTGGCGGAACCTCTGGCACGACTCTCGCTGCGGGGAGGCCCGACATCGGGTAGCGACCTACACAACGTCGGGCCTTCCTCGCGAGAGCCGCACCGGAGAGCCCGCGGCGGTGCCGATTGCTTGCATGATTGGGGTTCGGCCTGCGGAAGTGGTCGGGGTTAGGGACCGGCGTACCTCGCCCAGCGGTGCGGCGATTTCTCGCGAAATCGTCGCCCTCGGGAGCGCTGTCGGGAAGTGACCGTGCGGGTCGCAGCGCACGTGTCCCCGGTGCGTGAGTCGGATGCATTGCGAGGCCGGGCCGCTCGCCGCGTAGGTCGCTACTCAAGAGCGGCCCAACGCGGCAAGGCGCCGACTCACGTGACGGCTACCCGATCAGCTACGCGGGGCGAACCGAATTCGACCGAATCATTCGGGTGCGGGCTCTTCGCTGTCGCTTTCGGGGGGTTCCCGACCGCCTTCCACTGTGGCGGTGGCCGGTTCCGCCTGCCCGTCGCCCTCGTAAAGCGCGCGGACGGCGGAGTTGAGCACCGCCAGCACCGGTACGGCCAGCAGCGTGCCGATGATGCCCGCCACTATGGCTCCCACGCTGATCGCCAGCACCACGGCGAGCGGGTGCAGCCGCACCGCACGGCCTATCAGCAGCGGCTGCAGCACGTTGCCCTCGAGCTGCTGCACGCCGAGCACCACCCCGAGCGTCAGCAGCGCCGCGATCGGCCCCTCGGCGACCAGGGCGACGAGTATCGCGACCGCTCCGGACGCCACGGCACCGACGATCGGGATGAACGCCGCGAGGAACACCAGCGCCGCCAGCGGCACCACCAGCGGCACACCTATTATGGCCAACCCGATCCCGATGCCCAACGCGTCACCGACGGCCACCAGGCCGGTCGCCCGGATGTAGCCGATCAGCGAGTCGAATCCCCTCGTTCCCGCCAGATCGAGCCGGGAGCGCAACGGTTCCGGCATCGGCCCCAGCAGGAACAGCCAGATCCGCCTGCCGTCGTGCAGGAAGAAGATCAAGGTGAACAGCATCAGCAGCATCCCGGTAAGGAAGCTGCCGAAGGTGGTGGCCGTGGCCAGCGCTCCGCTGGTGATTCGCTGCTGGTTGTCCTGCAGCCAGTTCCCGACCTGGTCCACGTATCTGTTGATCTGCGCCTCACCGAGGTGCAGTGGACCGGTGGCCGCCCACTCCCGGATGGTGTCCAGGCTGGCCATCAGTTGTCGTTGCAGGTCGGGCAGACCCGCGATGAACGCGTTGATGACGAAGGTGAGGATGCCGCCCAAGGCGGCGAGTCCGCCGACCAGTACGACCGCGGTGGCCAGTCCGCGCGGTACGCGCAATCTGGACAGTGCCGCCACGGCCGGAGCCAGCAGCGCGGACAGCAGCAGCGCGATGGCCACCGGGATGACGACCACGGACAGCCTGCCCACCAGCCATCCGAGGGCGTACAGCATGCCGAGAATGACCAACACCCGCCAGCTGAGGGCTGCCGTTGCCCGTATCGCGACCGGAACCCTGGCGGCTTCGTCCGAATCCGTGACCTTGAAGGCGCTCACACCGCAACCGTATACGCATGTGGTGGATCACGGTGGTGACTCACGGCTCCGGTTGTGCCGTGTCCGGTTCGGGACGTACGCGGCATACCGGCCTGTCACACGATGTGACGAACCGAGCGCTGAATGAATGCGAACCGGGGGATGTCTTTGGAAGAGTGATCGTCGGCAATCCGCTGGGCGTGCTCCGGTCCGGTTGTCCGTCGGCTCGACGGAACGTTGTTCCTCGACCGGCGTGGCGATGGACCGCACGCGAGGATCGGCCGGTGCTCGACCGCCTTTCCTCGTCCGGGTCCGTCCCGGCGGGAATGTCGTCCCGAGGAGGCTGCGGAGTTCATGTTCGATGGCGAGCAGTGTGTGACGGCCGACCGCCAACGGCGGTGGCTGTCCCGTGCGCTGGTCGCTGTCGGGGGAACCGTGGCCGGTGTTTCCGCTGCCTGGTTCTTCGGATCCGTGCAGGCCGTGGCGGTCGAGCAACCTTCCGAGGACGGTACGCTCCGCCAGGTCGGGGCGCTGATCCGACACGTCGACGACCACTCTCCCGGCTCGGGAACGGGTGGTTCCGAGGCGCACGATCGCTACGACGCCGAGCGGGCCGAATCCCGCGTGGAGTCGGGTACGGGCCAGTCGGGTCCGGTGTCGACACTCCCCCGGGCGCTGGGGCTCGAAGCTTCCGCTCGAACCACCACGGTGGATCCGGTCGGCGGTGCCGTCGGGAGCGGTACGGCGACCCGAGCATCGGGCGAACCGGCCGAGGTAGACCGGGCCGAAACCGGCCCATTCCGAACTGATCGGGCCCGAGGTGATCGAGTTCGAACCTCCCTGACCGTTTCCGCGGAATCGGACGGCGGAAAGGTGATCGGAAAAGAAACCGATCCACTGGGGACTGTGCTGGATCGCGACGGACTCCGGGGAACCACCGAGCGGCTGTCCGGCTCGGTTTCCGACGGACTGCGGACCGCGCGACGTGAGGTCGATCCGTTGCTGCGCCCCGTCGAACGAGTGGCGGGCACCGTGGTTTCCGGGACAACGGGCGAGGAATCGCTCACCGGAACGGTCGAGTCGGGTCTGGGGCGGCTGCACGACTCGCTGCGCGAAACGGTCTCCGGGGAAGCACCGGGCGACGTTCCGGACGAAGTCTCCGGCGAGATCGGTGGCACGGCGGTACTACCCGACGACGATGTGTCCGCCGCGCATCCCGGTGACACCTCCGACGAGACCGGGCCGAACGACTCCGGCGCGTCCGGTTCCGAATCCGACTCCCGGGAAGCGGCGGCGTTCGCCGCGATCGACCGGAACATCGCTTGGCTGAACCACGAATCGCGCTCCGAACGCGACGGTTCGCCCACGGAGAATCGTGGCGGGAAACTTCCTTTCCCGTCCGGTGACTGCGGCTGCGACACGGATGCCAACACCTCCGGCGGCGGCTCGCACGGCGGCTACGGTCTCGGGGACTCGCTTCCCGTTTCACGGTCCGCCGTCCCCTCACCCGGCGCCATAACGCGCGCCAATGTTTACGACCCCGCGAGCTCCGAGGGACCGCAACCGGGTACCACTCCCGACTGATTCTCGGTCCGCCGTGGCGGACCGTCTCGGGCCGGTTCGAGTGATCTCCACTCACCGTCACACCCGAGCAGTGTTTTTCGCCCTCCGCGACTTCGACCCCGAGTGTTACCGGAACCGGAATCCGGGCTCGCTCGATCGGGTCATTCAGCAATCGCAGTTCTCACAAAGCTTGCGTGCAGGGGCACTCCTGTATCGCGGGAAAGGAATCGGAGGAGAGTTCCATGCAGACTTGGGCAAGGCGAGGCGTGCAAGCAGCGCTGGTGACCGGCGGAATGCTCGCGGCCGGTACCGGCGTGGCCGCGGCGTCCGGGAACTGCCCGGATCGTCCCACCTCACCGCTCGGTGACCCGCTGACTCCCGCGGAAGCGGCCGGAGACGGCACCCCCAGCCGCAGTGGGCTGTGCTTCGCCGGTGAGTTGTTCCCGGAGGACGGCAAGGACCCGCTCCGGGACACGGTCGCCAACGCCACTGCCGACACCCTCGTCGGCGTCATCGAACCCATACGCGACGTCCCACCCGAGGTCGACAACGAGCGCACCCAGCGGATCCCGCGCATCACCGATGCGCCGGAGCCCGATGTCGAGCGGACCGTCGAGCAGACCGCCCGGCAGCACTGGATCCCGCCTCGTGCGGAATCGGCGGAACGCCTGCCGGTGGAACCTCCCCGTTCGGGGCCGTCCACCGGGTTGCCGGAGCTGTCCTGGCGCACGGATGTGGCACGTTCCGCTCCGCTCGGAACCACCGACCGTGTCGAGGCTCAGCCCAGGGAACGCTCCCGGGGAAGGCACGCGGCCCAGGAGACCAAACCGGCGGACGGCTTCCACCGCTCGTTGAGCTGGTCCGGGCCGATCGGCGGGGTCGTCGACACGCTCGTCGACGCCCGGAAGCGAGTCGATGCCCAGCCGCACGTCGACGAGAGCACCACAGAGACGCTGCCCCTCGCGCTGGTCACACCGCACACCGATCCCGCCGTGGCTCCCGAACTGGCCGCCCCACGCGGCGAGGGGATCGTCCAGGCCGGTCCGGCCGCGCGGTCGCGCAACTCGCCGGGGCTGCTGCTCACCGATTCGATCGATCTCACCTCGTCCGGGCTGGACACCGGGCCCGATCTGCGAGCGGTGCCGCGTGAGCTGCTGCGCTCGGCGCTGTCGGCGAGTTCCGGCGTCGAGCGCCCCGCCGAGGAGGCCGAGCCGCTCCGGCTGCCGAACGAGGCGCATCAGCGAGCCGAGCAGGTCCCCACCCTGGTGGCGCCGGAACTCCTGGTCGCCACTCCGGATTCGGCGAACGGTTCGGACGGGGCCGAGCTCGCCGAGCCGTTGGGCGAGTTCAACGCCTTCGACGGCAACGTCGAGACCGGCGGCTTCTCCCGCATCGCACGCGAGTTGAGTATCGAGGCCACCACCGTCATCCCGGCGTACGAAGCCGAGGAGGACGAGGTCTTCTTCAGCGAGCGTCCCGAACTCTCGCGTGTGGTGGTGCGCGAGCTGGACGAGTTGGCCGCCGCGATGCCGGAGCGCCAGCAGGTGACTTCCAACCCGTTCCGCGAGCGGCCCACCGCCCGTGGTGCCGCACCGGCGACGATGATGGCGCTGCCGCTGCTCGACGGGCACACCTATCCACTGCCCGCCCTGGATGCCAACGGTATGCCGAAGGTCGGTGCCGTGTGAGCGTCATGGCGGGGTCGCCGCACGCGTACGACCGGGACTGACCACCCCGGAAGTACGCGTCCTGCCGCCCTCGCGGAGCCGCTTGGCGATTGTCGGTAGCCGCGGGGCGGCGTTATCGGGGCCGGGGAGCTGGGAACTCCCCGGCCCCGATTGTCGTCTCGGACTAGGTCGCCGCGTCAGGGAGCCGCACGTGCGGGAGCGCCGCTCCGGCGGCGATTCAACCGCCGTGTCCGTCCGGCGCGGTCGCTCTCGCGCTCCCCGCGGGACCGGAGTCCTCGGAAACCGGCCGTTGACCGGAACTCGCCTGATCGGGACTCGTCGCCGCGGAAACCGGTGTTCTCGCCTCGGAACTCGAGTACCGGGCTTTCCAGCCGAGGAACGCGTGGTAGACCAGGAAACCGACTCCCAGGTACACGTAGGCGTTGCCGAGCAGGTGTTCGAAGAAGTTCCACGTGAGCTCCTTGCCGTCACCCTGCGGAACCAGCCAGTGCGGACCGATCAGGTAGAGCTCCACCGCGAGACCCAGCGAGAGCAGCAGTGGCCAGTCGCGCCGCGTGTACCCACGTCCGAACAGCAGCACCAATCCCGGCACTATCCAGACCCAGTGGTGCGACCAGGAGATCGGCGAGATCAGCAGGCCGAACACCGCGTTGATCACCAGCGCTGTCGAGTGGTCCCGGCGCTGTCCGTCCCGGGCGCGCAGTGCCGACAGCATCCCGAACACCGCCAAGCCCGCCGTCAGCAGGATCAGTACCCCGAGACAGACGCTCAACCAGGGTTCCGGCACGGTGAGCTTGCTCAGCAGCGAGCGCAGCGAGACGTTGCCCGCGTAGATCGAGGCATCCCCCGTGAACTGCGGTCCGAACGAGACGTCGCTACTGGCGAACACCTCGTGCAGCCAGAACTCGCGCGCGTCGTCGAATGCGAGCAGGAAACCGAGCGCCACGGTCGCCAGGAAGGTCAGCACCGTGGTCACGATCGCGCGCAGGTCCCGGCGCAGCAGGAAGAACAGCAGGAACACGGCGGGTGTGAGCTTGAGTCCCGCCGCGATGCCGAGCAGTAGTCCCCTGGGGTACGGCAGCTTGCGGTGACCGTCCGCCCGCCACAGGCAGTCGACGGCCACCAGCGCCATGAGCACGAGGTTGATCTGTGCGTAGGTGAGGGTTTCCCGTACCGGTTCGGCGAGGGTGGCCAACGGCAGCACCGCGGCGGTGATCAGCAGGACGGTTCGTCGGTTCGACGGGGAGAAGTCGGCCGTTCGTAGGATCACGTACAGCGTGATCAGCAGGGCGACGTGGCTGACGAACATGATCAGTGCGACGGCGACCGTCTTGGAGACCAGTGCCAGCGGTGTGAACGCGACAGCCGCGAACGGTGGGTAGATGAACGGGAGCCGCAGCCCCACTTCGGTGGGCGGTAGGTCGTGATAGATCGGTTGCCCGTTCAACCACGCCTGTGCTCCGAGTCGGTACACCTCGCCGTCGATGTGTGCGTGCGGGTCGATGGCCGAGACGAGGACCACCGCGAGGAACTCGCACAGTGCGATTACACAGAGTATTTTTCGGTGTTCGTACACCATGCTGACAAGTGATCCCCGTTCGGGGAATTGTGTTGTCGGCCGCACACTGCCACCGTCCTGTTGGTCCTGCTGGTTCGTCGGGCGATCCGGGAACCGCGTCCGTTCCCACTCGGCTTCCGGGAACTCCCAGCCGCCGAGTGCCAGTGTCGCGGGGTCCGCCACGCAGCACGACGGAGCCCGCGGCACGGGTCGGTGAGCCGGACGACTCCATCGGCGGGCCGATCGTTCGGGAGGGAACGCGTTCCCGGACAGCAGTCGAGATGCCAACCAGAGTAGGAGGTCGGGGCACGACGCCGGAGGACCGCCACGGTTCATCTCGATGTCGCCGAACCGTCGCGAAAACATCACCTCGGGTCTCCGGGATTCGACAGTGCTCACGTTGTGTTAGTGACTCAACGAAAAAACACCATGACGTGTGGTGTCGGAACCCTTGAATTCGATCCCGCTACGAGGGGAGGCTCAAATTCACTGCTCCATCTGGTGGGGAGGGTAGCTCCGAATGAGTGTTGTCTATGCCACTGGCGTATCCCAGTTCACCGGGGTGTGGGATGAACTCATCATGAGTCTGACCGCCGGATTCATGCTCACCGACGAGCGGGGTCAGGTGTTGGCCACGAACGACGCCGCCGCGGATCTGCTGCGGCTGGATCGCACGGATCTGCTCACCGGTTCGCGCCCGGCGGACTGGGCGATGCGGGACAGTACCGGAGCGCGACTGCCCGACTGGACCGATCTGACCAGCCAGGTGCTGCGTACCGGCACCCGGATGTCCACGCCCGTCGTGATCACCCGGGAGGGCAAGCCGAGCGGACACCTCTGGATGGACTACCAGCCCACCCGCACCTGTTCGCAACAGCGGGTGTTGATGTTCCTCCAACCGGTGGATTCCGACGTGTCGCACTCCCGTGGAATGACGGATCCGTTGACGGGCCTGCCGGGGCGGGTGCTGCTGCTGGACAGGCTCGACCAGGCACTGGCGCGGGCCCGTTGTCGGACCACCCTGACCACGTTGGTGCTCGTGGATGTCCGCAGGCTCGAACAGTTCAACGTCGACCACGGCTTCGCCCAGGGGGACGAGCTGTTGACCATGATCGCGGGGAGGCTGCGGCAGAGCGTCGCCGACGAGCACACCGTGGCCCGCTTCGGTGGTGACGAGTTCGCGTTGGTCGTGGAACATCCCAGCGGGACCGGTGACGAGATCGCGGAGGGGGCCCGCAGCGCGGTGGTCCGGCCCATGCGGCTGCAGCGCAGACAGGTCCGACCGAGCGTTCGGGTCTCCTGGGTCACGAGTGACGGCAACGCCTCGGTGCATTCGGTGATCAGCCGTGCGGAGCGGCAGTTGAAGGACTGACGTCTTCCGCTGGACCGACTTCGGTCCGCGGCCGTCGCGAGTCGGCACGGCGTATCCGCCGCGGCCGGCTCCCGGCCGCGACCACGTTCGGCAGCGACCACGTCCGGCCCCACGGCAGGGTCGGCGGCGTGGTCCGGGAGTTCGGTTCCGGGAGCTCATCCCGACAACGTCGGGGAAGCCGGCCGACGCGGGGAAGCCGGTCGCACCGGTGGCGTCCTCGGGACACTCCGGCGTCACTCGGATGTTCCGGCGTCACTCGGATGTTCCGGTGTCACCGGTGCTGTTCGGCGGTCAGCAGTTCCCGTACCGCGTCCGGGGCACCCGGTTTCGCGAAGAGCCAGCCCTGCCCGGTTTCACAGCCGATCTCGCTCATCCGCTCGGCCTGGGCGCGGGTTTCGACGCCCTCGGCGGTCACGGTCAGCCCCAGGGTGTGTGCCAGGTCGACCAGGGTGCTCACGATCCGGGCGTCCACCGGATCGATGCACTCGCTGTCGGCCAGTCCTTCCATGAACGAACCGGCGATCTTGAGTTCGTGCACGGGCAGGTGCCGTAGATAGGCCAGGTTGGAGTAGCCGGTGCCGAAGTCGTCGATCGCGATGCGCACTCCCATCCGGGACAGTGTGCGCAGGGCCTCGAGCGGTTCGTCGGCGGTGCCCATGATCGCGCTCTCGGTCAGCTCCAGTTGCAGTTTGGCCGGGTCCAGACCAGTCCGGTCGAGAATCTCGGTGACGTCGGAGACGAGGTTGGGGTCCCGGGACTGCCGCACGGCCAGGTTCACGCTCATGAACGGCGCGTCCCGCCCGAACTCGTCCTGCCAGGCCCTTGCCTGCTCGCACGCCTTGCGGAGCACCCAACGTCCCAGCGGGACGATCATGCCGGTCTCCTCGGCGAGGCCGATGAACCGGTCGGGGCCGAGCCTGCCCAGCTCCGGGTGCCACCACCGCACCAGCGCCTCCACGCCGGAGACGGTGTACTCGCCGAGCTCCACCAGCGGCTGGTAGTCGACGTAGAACTCCTCGCGTTCCAGCGCCGCGGGCATGGCGGCCGAGAGCCGGAACTGCGCGACCTCGCTCGCGTTGCGTTCGGTGTCGAACAGCGCCCACTGGTTCTTGCCCTCGGCCTTGGCCCAGTACAGCGTGACGTCCGCGTCACGCATCAGTTCGGCGGGTGTCTGTCCCGCCGTGGAGCGCTCCAGAATCCCGATGCTGGCCGAGACCGCGAGCTCCTGGTTGCCGACCCGCATCGGGGAAACCAGGGTTTCCAGCACGTGGTTGGCCACTTCGATGGCCTGCTGCGTGCCCTGCGATCCCTGGATGAGGATCACGAACTCGTCCCCGCCCATCCGCGCGACGAGCCGGTCCTCCCCCCGCACGGCCTCGTCGAGGCGCTGTGCCACGGTCACCAGCAGGTCGTCACCCACGTGATGTCCGAGACTGTCGTTGATGACCTTGAAGCCGTCCAGGTCCATGTAGCACAGCGCCACCCGGTCGGTTCGCTTGGTGTTCTCGGAGTCCTCGCGCAGGGCCTCGGTGAGCCGGTCCAGGAACAGAGCACGGTTGGGCAGGCCGGTCAGCGGGTCGTGCAGGGCCTGGTGCCGCAGCCGGTCCTGCAGCATCTTGCGGTCGGTGACGTCCTCCATCATCGCGACCTGGTAGAGCGGCAGGCCGTCCTCACCGCGCACCAGCGACACGATCAGCTCGGTCCACGACTTGCTTCCGTCCGGGCGGGTGAAGTGCTTCTCGACCCGGTACTGCTCGCGTTCGCCGCGGACGAGTTCCTCGTAGACCCGCCAGACGGTGTCGTTGTCCTCGGGGTCGACCAGGTCGTAGACCATTAGGCCGCGCAGTTCCTCGGAGGTGCGTCCCAGGATCCGCCGCAACGAGGCGTTGGCCTCCATGATCCGCCCCTCGGTGTCGGCGATCCCGATACCGATGGCGGCTTCGGCGAAGATCGCCCGGAACCTGGCCTCGCTGGTGCGCAGCGCCTGCTCGACGGAGTCGCGCGCGTCCAGCACGGCCTGGCGGATGGCTTCCTGCTCGTCCAGGGTCCGCTTGCGGGCCGCCTGCATGAATCCCGCCGAGATCGCGGACTGTATCGCCGAAACGCGCGTTCGCATCTCGGGGCTCTCCGCGATGCCGAACGCGGGGAGCATGTGCTCCCCGACGTTCTCGATCGTCCTCGCGAGGGATTCGGCGCCGGTGAAGTGCACCGACACCAGCTCGGAACCGATCTCGCGAGCGGCGTCGGTGTTCTGCGGCTCGCTCAGCAACGCTTCGGCCAGCTGGTCGGTGTAGCCCTCCAGCAGCTCTTCCACTTCCGCGCCGGTCATCGGCACGTAACTGGTCCCCACGAGCGCCCGGCTCCAGGCAGCGGCGAAGTCCCGTTTGCGCTGTCCGTCCACACCCGTCACCTCGTGAGCGCTTGAAACAGGCGCTGTCCAGCCGGTCATGCCCGCGGCGCCCTCCGCTTCTCGTAGTCGCCCGCGCAAAGTACGTGGGGAGCATACGGCCGATGCCACCCGTCGGTCGAACGCGGAACCTGTTGCCGCCCAGGGTAGCTAGCCGCTGTGAATTGGCGGGAAGTGCTGACAAAGATCGAATCGGCTGATCATGTCACCCGAACGGGTCGAGTTTTGCGAAACGCGCGTTGTCCGATTTGCCTCATTGTGGTGAAAAGGTAACACGATATCTAGTGGTGCGGTGGAACGATCGCAGTCTTTCACGCACGACCGGAATTCCACAACGGCGGTTACCCGTGGGGACCGACGCCACGCCCCCGGGCCGCGGGACGAGCACGAGGGGACAATCATGCACCGTTCGAGGGGATGTGGTCGCGCCCGAGCGCTGACCGTTGCCTTATCAGCGTTGTTCGGCGCGGTACTGCTGCTGGGCACCTCCGCGCAGGCCGTGAGCGACTCGTCGTCGGCACAGCAGCGGGCGGGCCACGAGATGGGCTCGCAGATCCGTGAAAACGAGGGCGGTGATCCGTCCGCCGATCCCGCCGCGGCACGCAATCCCTCGGTCAAGGGGATGGACGTGAGCGGCCACCAGAACTGGGTCAACTGGCGACACTGGTGGAACAAGGGAATGCGGTTCGCCTACGTCAAAGCCACCGAGGGGACCGGCTATACCAGTCCGGACTTCAATCACCAGTACACCGGCTCGTACAAGGTCGGAATGATCCGGGGTGCCTACCACTTCGCACTGCCCGACCGTTCCGGTGGAGCCGCCCAGGCGCGCTACTTCGTCGCCAACGGAGGTGGTTGGTCCGCCGACGGCAAAACCCTGCCCGGCGCGTTGGACATCGAGTACAACCCGTACGGCCCCACCTGCTACGGCAAGAGCAAGGCGGCCATGACCGACTGGATCCGGGACTTCAGCGACACCTATCGAAAACTGACCGGCAGGAATCCCGCCATCTACACCAGCACCAGCTGGTGGAACAAGTGCGTGGCCGCCGACTTCAGCGACACCAATCCACTGTGGGTCGCGCGCTACAACGACTACATCGGTCCGCTACCGCACGGATGGGGGTTCCACACCTTCTGGCAGTACACCTCGTCCCCGTTGGACAAGAACCTGTTCAACGGTTCCTACGACCAGCTCGAACGGTTGGCTCGCGGGTGAGTCGGACGCGTCGCGGGACGGGACCGCTCATCGCTTGAGGGAACCACCCAGGAGTGGCGCGGCACCGCGCGACGCCGACTCACGTACCGCAACCCGACCACAGAAACAACCACACGGACAATCACCGCTGCGGGGTCCGAGGAGGAGTGCCGCCGACAGGCGTCGGTGTCGACGGCACTCACCCGGAGGCGATCAGCCGAACAGTCGGGGAAGCGTGCCTTCCCACACCTCCCGCAGCTCCGACAGCGGGATGTCGCCGACGCCCTGGATCTCCAGCGCCCGCGACTCGTCGTCCACCACGCCGATCTTCGAGCAGGGCAGACCACGCGCCGAGCAGAGCTCGGTGAACTTCAGTTCCGCACCGCGCGGCACCGACACCGCGACCCGACCCGCCGACTCGGCGAACAGCCATACGAACGGGTCCGCCTCCTCCGGCAGCACGATCCGCGCCCCGGTCTCACCGATCAGCGACATCTCCACCAGCGCCTGGGCCAGTCCTCCCTCGGAGAGATCGTGCGCGGCCGAGATCAGCCCGTCTCGCGATCCGATCCCCAGCACGTCGGCGAGCAGCCGTTCCCGCGCCAGATCCACTCGCGGCGGGGTACCGCCGAGGTGGCCGTGCACCACCCGGCTCCACTCCGAACCGCCGAACTCCTCGCGGGTGTCTCCCAACAGCAGCAGCGACTCACCCGGCGCCGCTCCGATACCGGTGGGGATCCGGGCGGTCACGTCGTCGATGACCCCGAGCACCCCGGCGACCGGTGTCGGCAGGATCGGGTCACCACCGGTCTGGTTGTAGAAGCTCACATTGCCGCCGGTGACCGGGATGCCGAGTTCGGCGGCCGCGTCGGCCAGCCCCCGCACCGACTGCTGGAACTGCCACATCACGCCGGGATCCTCGGCCGAGCCGAAGTTGAGGCAGTTGGTGACCGCCACCGGCTTGGAGCCCGTGACCGCGACGTTGCGGTAGGCCTCGGCCAGCGCCAGCCGCGCACCCTCGTAGGGATCGAGCCTGGTGTACCGGGCGTTGCAGTCGGTGGCCACGGCGATGCCGCGGCCCGTCTCCTCGTCCACCCGCAGCACGCCCCCGTCGGAGGGCTGCGCCAGCACGGTGTTGCCTCGCACGTAGTGGTCGTACTGGCCGGTCACCCACTCCCGGGAGCACAGGTTGGGCGAGGCCGCCATCCGCAGCACGGTCTCGCGCAGCTCGGCAGCCGTGGCCGGGCGCGACAGGGTGTTCGCGTCGTCCGCGGCGATCAGGTCCTGTTCCGCGGGGCGCCGTACCGGGCGCTGATAGATCGGCCCCTCGTCGGCCACGGTCCGGGGCGGGACGTCGACCACGCACTCGCCCCGCCAGTCGATCCGCAGGTGCTCCTCGTCGGTCACCTCGCCGATGACCGTCGCCGTCACGTCCCACTTGCGGCAGACCGCCATGAAGGAGTCCACGTCCTCGGGGCGGACGATCGCGCACATCCGCTCCTGTGACTCGCTGGACAGGATCTCGGCCGGGTTCATCCCCTCGGCACGCAGCGGCACCGTGTCCAGATCGATCCGCATACCGCCGTCACCGGCCGCCGCCAGCTCGGAGGTGGCGCAGGAGAGCCCGGCGCCACCGAGGTCCTGGACCCCCACGACCAGGTCCGAGCCGTAGAGCTCCAGACAGCACTCGATGAGCACCTTCTCGGTGAAGGGATCGCCCACCTGCACACTGGGCAGCTTCTTGCGACCACTGCCGGTCTCGTCGCCGCTGAAGGTCTCCGAGGCCAGCACCGAGACACCGCCGATGCCGTCCAACCCGGTGCGGGAACCGAACAGGATCACCTTGTTGCCCGCTCCGGTGGCGTGTGCCAGCTGCAGCTCGTCGGACTTGAGCACGCCGACGCACATCGCGTTGACCAGCGGGTTCCGTGCGTAGGACTCATCGAAGACCACCTCGCCGCCGATGTTGGGCAGCCCGAGGCAGTTGCCGTAGCCACCGACTCCCTCCACCACACCGGGCAGTACGCGGCGGGTGTCGTCGGCGTCGGCCGGACCGAACCGCAGCGGGTCGGCCACCGCCACGGGACGCGCGCCCATCGCCATGATGTCGCGCACGATGCCTCCGACACCGGTGGCCGCGCCCTGGTAGGGCTCCACGTACGAGGGGTGGTTGTGGCTCTCCACCTTGAAGGTGACCGCCCAGCCGTCGCCGATGTCGACGACTCCCGCGTTCTCACCGATGCCCGCCAGCATCTTGGCGCGCATCTCGTCGGTGGTGGTCTCGCCGAAGTACTTCAGGTGCGTCTTGGAGGACTTGTAGGAGCAGTGCTCGCTCCACATCACCGAGTACATCGCCAGCTCGGCCTCGGTGGGGCGCCTTCCGAGGATCTCGCGGATGCGCTCGTACTCGTCGTCGGCGAGGCCGAGCTCGCGGTACGGCTGGTCGAGTTCGGGGGTCCGTGCGGCCTGCTCGACGCTGTCCACCGGTTCGGCGCCGTTCGGCGTGGCCGGGTCCTGCGTCGCGGCTTCGCGGGTGGGGTCGGTCATGCTGCCACCAGGGTGTCGAGGGCGGACAGGAACATGCCGAGGCCGTCGTCGGTGGGCCCCGTGAGTGGATCGACGGCGTGCTCGGGGTGGGGCATCAGCCCGGCGACCCTGCCGCGTTCGTCGGTGATTCCGGCGATGTCGCGTCGCGAGCCGTTCGGGTTGCCGTCCACGTAGCGGAACAGCACCCGGCCGTCGCCCTCCAGGCGGTCCAGCACCGGTTCCTCGGCCACGTAGCGGCCCTCGCCGTGCTTGATCGGGATCAGCAGCTCGGCGCCGGGTTCGTAGCGGGTGGTCCAGGTGCTGGTGTTGTTGTCCACGCGCAGCCACTGGTCGCGGCAGACGTAGTGCAGCCCCGAGTTGCGGGTCAGCACGCCGGGCAGCAGCCCGGCCTCGCACAACACCTGGAACCCGTTGCACACCCCGAGCACCGGCATGCCCTGCCCGGCCGCGCGCACCACCTCGGTCATGACCGGGGCGAACTTGGCGATGGCGCCGCAACGCAGGTAGTCGCCGTAGCTGAACCCGCCGGGGACGATCACGGCGTCCACTCCGTGCAGGTCGGCGTCACCGTGCCACAGCGCCACGTCCGAGGCACCCGCCCGGCGCACCGCGCGGCGGGCGTCGCCGTCGTCCAGCGACCCCGGGAAGGTGATGACCCCGATCCTGGCCCCGGCGGCGCTCACGATTCCACCCGGCGCACGGCCCAGTCCTCGATCACGGGGTTGGCCAGGAAGTTCTCCGCGATTCGGGCGAGCGTGTCGTCGTCGACGCCGTCGTCGACCTCCAGCTCGAACCGCTTCCCCTGACGGACTTCCGAGATTCCCTCGAACCCCTGCCGGGGCAGCGCGTTGGCAACCGCCTGTCCCTGCGGATCGAGGATCTCCTGCTTCGGCATTACGTCGACAACGACTCGGGCCACGGGCGTCGCTCCGGAAACTGTGCGGATCCGTCCCGCTACCGCGGGCGCGGATGGTCGGCGTTACGAGCAAAGCGTAACTGACCTGCGAGTTCCCTCACGGGCGGCCGGGTACCACGTGGGAGCTGGATCACTCGGGCAGGCCGTGCAGGCGCCCCTTCAGGTGTGGTTTGCCCGAGGCGGAGCGCAGCGCGAAGAGCTTCGCCGGGTCCGCCTCGCCGGGTTGCTCGGTGCGGGGTTGTTCGGTGAAGTCCACCTTGGAGGGAAGCAGCACCGGCTTGGCGAACTCCACCTCGACCGTGCAGGCGTCGGGCAGTCTGCCCTCGAAGGCGGCGAGGCAGCGGGCCTTGGACCACATGCCGTGCGCGATCGTCCGGGGGAAGCCGAACGCCTTGGCCGTGAGCGGGTGCAGGTGGATCGGATTGCGGTCACCGGACACGGCCGCGTAGCGCCTGCCGAGGTTCGCGGGCAGCCGCCAGACCGCGGTGGGAGTCTCGGCGGTCACCTCCGGAATTCCCTCCGGCCTGGGGACGGAGTCGTCCGAGGTACCCCGTCGCAGGTACGTGCTCGTCTCGCTCCAGACGAGCCGATCGTCGACGCTGGTCTCGGTGATCACGTCGAACCGCTGTCCCTTCGGGTGGCGGCGCGGATTCGCCAGCCGCACCCGCTGGGTCATCGAGTCGGTCACCGACACCGGCTCGTACCGCGTGATGCGGTTCGCGACGTGCACCAGGCCGACCAGCGGGTGCGGGAAGTCGCGATCGGTCATCAGCCGCACGGCCAGCGGGAACGAGGTGATGTGCGGATAGGTGATCGGCAGCTCGTCGCGGGTGCCGAACCCGCACAGCCGGTTGTAGTCCGCCAGGTGCTCGCGGTCGATCGTGATCCCGGAGCGGACGTACTCGGTGTCCGGGAGCTCGGCGTCCCGCCCGGCCCGCCGCAGCGGTGCGGTTCCCGCTGCCTTCAGGTAAAGCGCGCCCAGGTTCGGCGACTCGCTCAGTTCCTCGGTCGGCATCCTCGTCTCACCTTCCTGCGGTAATCCGCCGCGACTTGTCGTAATCGGGCTCGTCCGTCCTGCTACGGATGCTGCTGCTCGGGCCCTTACACAGGACTTGCCCAGGTCCGCTACCCGATGTCGGGGCACCCGCAGTGAGAGCCGTGCGAGAGGTTCCGCCACCGAACTACCCACGCCAACCGAGCCGCCGAACCCCTCAAGCACCCAACAGGCTCTGCCCGCATACGCGGATCACGTTGCCGTTCACTCCGGCCGACCCAGGATCCGCGTAGTAGGCGATGGTCTCGGCGACGTCGACCGGGAGCCCGCCCTGCGAGAGGCTGTTCATCCTGCGGCCCGCCTCGCGCACGAACAGCGGTACGGCCGCCGTCATCGCGGTTTCGATGAATCCGGGGGCCACGGCGTTGATCGTCACGCCGCGTTCCGCGGCGCGCGGCGCGAGGCCCTGCACGTGGCCGATCACTCCGGCCTTGGAGGTCGCGTAGTTCGCCTGCCCCACGTTGCCCGCGATACCGCTGATCGAGGCGATCCCGACCAGCCTGCCGCCGTTGCGGAGCGGGGAGGAGTCGGCCAGCAGCGCGGTGTTGATCCGTTCCTGGGCGGCGAGGTTGACCCGCAGCACCGCTTCCCACTGGTCCCGGCTCATCCGGCCGATGGTCTTGTCCCGCGTGATGCCCGCGTTGTGCACCACGATGTCGAGCCCGTCGTGCCGTTGTTCGACGTGTTCGATCAGCTGCCGGGGCGCGTCCTCGGCGGTGATGTCGAGTTGGAGCGTCGAACCGCCGACGCGGTTGGCGACCTCGGCCAGGTCCTCCCCCTGTGCGGGGACGTCCAGGCACACCACGTGGGCCCCGTCCCTGGCCAGGGTCTCGGCGATGGCGGCGCCGATGCCTCGTGACGCGCCGGTGACCAGCGCGACCTTGTCGCGCAGCGGTCGCGCTTCGTCGGCGGTGGGTGCCTCGGCCGCTCCGACGCGGATCACCTGGCCGGAGACGAACGCCGACTTCGACGAGAGCAGGAAGCGCAGCGTGGAGTCGATCGCCCGTTCCCCGCCCCGCGAGACCTGGACCAGCTGGGCCGTGGCGCCGCGCTTGAGCTCCTTGCCCGCGGTGCGCACGAATCCTTCCAGCGCGCGCTGCGCGGTTCGCTCCGCGGGATCGTCGATCTCCTCCGGCGGGGTGCCCAGCACGATCAGCCTGCCGCACTTGCCCACTCGCCGGATCGTGGCGCCGAAGAACTCGTGCAGTTCCCCGAGTTCGGTGCTGCCCGTTATTCCGGTGGCGTCGAAGACCAGCGCCGCGTACTCGGCGTCGTCGTCCCGACTGCGGTGCGTCTCGGCGTTCGCCCTCCGCAGGGTCTCGGACACGGCTTCGCCGAGCCTGCCCCCTTCGGTCTCCCCGAGCAGTACGGGGCCGGAGACGAGCGGCTCACCCGGTCGGTACCTGCGCAGCGGGGTGGGGGTGGGCAGCCCGAGACGGTTGGCCAACTGCCGCCCGTACCGGGATGTGACCAGCTTGCTGTACGGATCCGCCATTACGAGCAACTCCTCCATGCGTGACCGGCACTCGACGCATAAGCTACCCGTCGGTAGGTTAAGTTTCCAGTCATGCCCGGCGCCGTTCCGGGTGTTCGTCGACCAGCTGTGCGGAGGAATCGGCCATGTCCACAACTCGCCGGGTCGCCATCGTCGGAGGCAACCGAATCCCGTTCGCACGTTCGGGTGGTCCCTACGCGCGTGCGTCCAATCAGGACATGCTCACCGCCGCCCTCGACGGGTTGGTGGCTCGTTACGGACTGTCCGGACAGCGCGTCGGTGAGTTCGTCGCCGGGGCGGTACTCAAGCACAGCCGCGACTTCAATCTGGCGCGCGAGGTCGTGCTCGGCTCCGGTCTCGACTCGCGCACTCCCGCGCACGACGTGCAGATGGCCTGCGCCACCGGCCTGGAGTCGGTCGTGTCCGTGGCGAACAAGATCGCTCTCGGGCAGCTCGAGTCCGGCATCGCGGGCGGTGTGGACTCGGCCAGCGACGCGCCGATCGAGCTCAACGACGAGCTGCGCAGGGTGCTGCTGCGCGCCAATCACGCCAAGGGCACCGCTGCCAAGCTGGGGGCGCTGACCGGCCTGCGGCCGAAGCACGTCGTACCCGGTATTCCCCGCAACGAGGAACCCCGCACCGGGCTCTCGATGGGCGAGCACGCCGCCAGGACGGCGGAGGCGTGGGGCATCGAGCGGGCGGAGCAGGACGAGCTGGCCGCCCGCAGTCACCAGCGGCTCGGCGCCGCCTACGATCGGGGATTCTTCGACGATCTGGTCACCCCGTTCCAGGGACTCACGCGCGACCAGAACCTGCGGCCGGACTCCTCGACGGAAAAGCTCGCCAAGCTCAAACCCGTGTTCGGGCGGGGCGAGCGGGCCACCATGACCGCGGGCAACTCCACCCCGCTCTCCGACGGCGCGGCCACGGTGCTGCTCGCCAGCGAGGAGTGGGCGCGGCGACACCAGCTGCCGGTGCTGGCCTACATCGGTGACTTCGTCTCCGATGCGGTGGACTACGTCAGCGGTGACGAGGGGCTGTTGATGGCTCCCGCCTACGCCGTGCCGAGGCTGTTGGACCGGGTGGGCGGCTCGCTCGGCGATTTCGACTTCTACGAGATCCACGAGGCATTCGCCTCGCAGGTGCTGTGCACGCTCCGGGCTTGGCAGGATCCCGAGTTCTGCGCCGAGCGACTGGGCAGGGGAGAACCGCTGGGCGAGATCGACACCGAGCGACTGAACGTGAACGGTTCCTCGCTCGCCGCCGGGCACCCCTTCGCGGCGACCGGTGGGCGGATCGTGGCGACCCTGGCCAAGCTGCTGGCGGAGCGTGGGTCCGGTCGTGGACTCGTGTCCATCTGCGCGGCCGGTGGCCAGGGGCTCACCGCCGTCGTCGAACGCTGATCGGGGCTCCGCTCGGGTTCCGGTGCTCGTCCGGCCGTACCGGGCCCGGGCGGTCACGTTCCCGTGCGGCCTTGGTCCGAAATGGACTGTGATCGTCGTTTCGCGGAGCGGACGGGGCGGTAGGTTTTCGCCGTGCCCCGTTCCGTGAGCCGCGCTACATTGGTTGCCCCGCTCGGGAATTCGCACCGGTTCGGTTTCCGTTCGTCGGTCGGGGACCAACACGGTGATCAAGTGTTTTCGGAACCCGTCCGAAGAACACTTTCCCCTCCGGGTATGACTGTCCGTATCGTACTGAGGACGGTTCGTGTTCCCGATCGATCGACATCGTGACTCGATCGCAAAATGTGATCCGAGACACACTACGTCGAGGGTGTAACGCTTTGATGTACAGGCACGATGAACGGGGTGACTCCGCGATGCTGTCGGACCCCCGACCTGGCAGCATCGCGGAGCTCACCACCCCCGGTGTTCTGCTTGCCGGTGAACGGTAGGTAGGCGCCTCCCATACGTCCTCGCCCAACGGGTGGATTCCCACGCGCCGGACGAGGTGTCTCTTCGTCGCGAGAGCGACGAGTCCGATAACGGCATCCCTGTATGGCAGGGCGACCTGTATGACAGGACGATCTGTACGGCAGGGCGATGCCATAGCCCCATAATGATCACCCTGAGTGATCGAAAAATCACTCAGTGTTTCGGACAGCCTTAAGGAGAGGCACCATGAACATTGCCATCGTGATGATCGGTGCACTGCTTCCGATCTTGGCGGCAAGCGTGTTCTACGTAAGCGACCACCGTACTCCGCAACGCATCAATCGCTCCCCTCCGAATTCCGAGGAGAGCGATGAGTACGACATGTCGACTTCCGGTGACCTCACCCCGCTGACTCCGGTGGATCACGTCATCCCGGCGGATCACGGACCCCTGGACAGGCGGATGTCCGAGGCGGCCTGATCAGCCGAGTCCGATCATCCGGGGCTGATCCGTCGAGGTCGTTCCGGTCCGTCGAGATCGTTCTGGCCTCGTGCTTCGTTCCCGGTGGCCGCGTCCGGGTACGTGTGCGAAGTGAACGCGGTGATGCGGTGTTGCCGGTGAAGAACCGAAAACACCGAACGGTCGTGCTCTGTCCCCCGGAGCACGACCGGCGATATCGCGGAAACCGCGAATGAAATTGATTCCGATATCGCGTGAATCGGTTTCGACGCGGATCGTTTCCCGGCGCGTACCGACGCCCCCCGACGTTCGGTGCGCGCCGTTCTCGTTTTCCGGCAATCGGATACGGTTCTGTCGCTACGAAAGTTCACCGGTCCTCGCGCCCGATCTTCCGGGGCCGGCGACTCGTAGTCGGAGCCATCGACCGGGACGCGGCACCGCCCATGTGTAGTCACGCGACTGATGATCGGGGCCGGGAGCGCTGCGAACATCGGCACATGCGCGTACTTACCGATGCCGACGTCGTCACCGTCGATCCCGAAGTGGCCGTCGACGCCGCGCGAGAGTCCCTCCGCCGGTTCGCTCGTGGTGAGCTCGCCGCACCTCCCCGGGTCAGCGCCGAGCTCGGCGATCTCGACTACTACTACACCACCGGTGGCCTGCCGGGCGGTGTCAGCGGTTTCCGCGCCTACCGTGCCGGTACACCCGCCGGAGATCAGCTGGTGGCGCTGTGGGACGCCGCGGGAAGTCTGTTCGGCATCGTGGTGGGGGACGAACTGGGTGCCCGCCGCACCGGTGCCCTGGGTGGTGCCGCCGTGGAAGCGATGTCCGACGAACGAGCGAGCACGCTCGCCGTGATCGGAACCGGCAAGCAGGCGTGGACCCAGGTCTGGGCCGGCAGCGCCGTCCGCTCCCCCGAACTGGTCCGGGTGCACAGCAGGGACGAGCGCAACCGCGAGGTGTTCGCGGCCGAGGTACGCGACAGGCTGGGGTTGCGCGCCGAGACCGTCGCGACCCCGGCTTCGGCGGTACGTGACGCCGAGGTCGTCGTACTGGCCACCCGCTCGGAGAGCCCGGTGATCGACTCGGCGGACATCGCTCCCGGCGCGCACGTGACGACCGTGGGGCCGAAGGGGCGAACGAGGCACGAGATGCCTCCTGAACTGCTCGAACGGGCGGCGGTCGTCACCTGCGACTCGCCGTCGCAGGCGGCGGCTCTGCCCGACTTCCTCGCCGATCCGGCGAGGCTGGTGTCGCTGGGCGATGTCCTGATCGGCGCTCACCCCGGTCGGGAGAGTTCCGATCAGCTCACGGTGTACTGCTCGGTCGGTCTGGCCGGTTCGGAGGTGCTGTTCGCCGATCGCCTGTTCGGCGCGATCTCCGGGTGAGATCCTCGGCTTCGGACGCCGGCTCGTTGCCCGTGCCACGTGGGTTGTCTGCGCCACGCAAGGGAACATCACCGAGTGCGGTGCTGTTGAGCACGGACGTGAGTACTTCGCAGCAGAACCGCCGTGCCCGTGTCCGAGCCCCGGAACCCTCCGGGCGCGCCTGGCTGAACACCGGTGGAACCACACCACGACTCGCCGAGCGGCGCGGGAAGTTCGTGCTGCTGGACTTCTGGGCGTTCTGCTGCGTCAACTGCCTGCACGTCATCGACGAGCTGCGCCCGCTGGAGCGGGAGTTCGCCGAGGAACTGGTCACCATCGGCGTGCACTCGCCCAAGTTCGAGCACGAGGCGGACCCGGACGCGCTCGCCGCCGCCGTGGAGCGTTACGGCGTGGACCACCCGGTGCTCGACGATCCGGAGCTGGCGACCTGGCGCGACTACGCGGTCAAGGCGTGGCCGACCCTGGTGCTGATCGATCCCGAGGGCTACGTGGTGCACCAGGCTGCCGGGGAGGGGCACGTCGAAGCGCTGCGCCGGATACTCGGCGAGCTCGTGCCCGAGCACGAGCGGCGCGGCACCCTCCACCGGGGTGCCGAACCCCGGGTCGAGGCCCCGGAGCCGGAGACCACGCTGCGCTTCCCCACGAAGGTGCTCGGTCTGGAAGGGGGAACCCTGCTCGTCGCGGACTCGTCGCGACACTCGCTGGTCGAGTTCGCGGCGGACGGCGAGACCCCGCTGCGGCGCATCGGAACCGGTCGCAGGGGCGACGCCGACGGGGAGGCCGAATTCGCCTCGTTCAGCGAGCCCGGTGGCATGGCACTGCTGCCCGAGCGGGTCGCGGCGCGGGTCGGTTACGACGTCGTGGTGGCCGACACGGTCAATCACCTGCTGCGCGGGCTGCGGCTGGCCGACGGTGCGGTCGTCACGGTCGCTGGAACCGGTGCGCAGTGGCGCGACGAGCCGGATTCCGGTGCGGCGTCGCGAACGGCGCTGACGAGCCCGTGGGACGTGACCTGGTGGGAACCGGCGGGCGGTGTGGTCATCGCGATGGCCGGGAACCACACCCTGGGGCTGTTCGATCCCGTGGCGGAGAGCATCACCCGGTTCGCGGGCACCACCGTGGAGGGGTTGCGCGACGGCCCGGCGACCGAGGCGTTCTTCGCCCAGCCCTCCGGCCTCGCCGTCGCGGGGGCGGGCGAGCAGGAGCGGCTCTGGTTCGTCGACGCCGAGACCTCGGCGTTGCGCTGGGTGGAGCCCGCGGCAGACGCTTTCGAGGTGCACACCGCGATCGGCAAGGGCCTGTTCGACTTCGGCCACTCCGACGGCCCCGCCTCGGATGCGCTGCTGCAACACCCGCTCGGTGTCGCGGTGCTGCCCGACGGCACCGTCGCGATCTGCGACACCTACAACGGCGCGGTACGGCGTTACGAACCAGCCACCGGGGAGGTCTCGACGCTGGCGACCGGTGTCGCCGAGCCGTCCGGCGCCACCACATCCGAAGGCGAGCTGGTGGTCGCGGCGAGTACCGCGCACCGGCTGGAACGCCCGGTGCCGCCAGGGGTGACCGCGCGGCTGATCGAGGGCGGGTCCCAGCGGGTCAACCGCCCGGCGACCGAGATCAGTCCCGGTGAGGTCGAGCTCACCGTGGTTTTCGACCCTCCGCCCGGGCAGAAGTTGGACGAGCGCTACGGCCCTTCCACCCGGCTCGAGATCAGCTCCTCCCCGGAGGACTTGCTGGTCGAGGGCGCCGGTGTCGGTACGGAGCTGAGCAGGCGGCTCGTGCTGGCCGAGGGGATCGAGCACGGGGTGCTGCACGTGGTCGCGCAGGCGGCCAGCTGTGACGACGATTCCGAGGTGGAGCATCCGGCTTGTCGACTGACCAGGCAGGACTGGGGAGTGCCGGTCCGGCTCGACAGTGGTGGCAGCGAGCGGTTGCCGCTGGTCATGGGTGGGCTGGACGAGCAGTGACCGGCTCGTCGCGGTTCCGTGGCTTGGCTCGGCGGCCTACCCTGCGCCTTCGGCGGACTCGACCGGACGCGTAAACTTTCCGGGTGACCGATGCCAAGCTTGAGATCCAGATGTTGCATGACCGGGTCATGGTGCGGGTCTCCGAAGAGTCCGGTGAACGTCGCAGCAGCGGCGGCATCGTGATACCCGCGACCGCCCAGGTGGCCAAACGCCTGCTCTGGGGCGAGGTTTTCGGTGTGGGCAGCCACGTGCGCAGTGTCCAAACCGGGGATCAGGTGCTGTTCAACCCCGAGGAGCAGTACGAGGTGGAGGTGCAGGGCGAGATCTACGTGGTGCTGCGGGAACGGGACCTGCACGCCGTCGCCTCCGAGCGGACCGAGCAGGGTACCGGTCTGTATCTTTGACCGAGGTGCGTGTCCGGTTCGGCGTGGCCGCTGTGTGCTGTGGCGCACGTGATACCAGTTCGGAAGCCGTGTGAGGCCTCCCCAGCCGGGCTGTACCGGTGATGCCGGTCGGCAGGCCCGAGCGTGCCGCCGACCCCGCCGCAAGACCGAGAAGAAGGGGACGCGGTGCCGGAAGACCACGAACGTCCCGATCGCACCGAGGGCGGTCGGGATCGGCGAGCGGACGAACCGACCGAGCGGATTCAGTTTCTCACCGGTGATCTGAGCGGCAGTGGTGCTTCGAGCGGCGGCGCGGCCGCCGACGGGACGTCGGAGTCGGCCGCCGGTGGACGATCGGACGACGACGAGGCCGTCGACGAGTCCCGCCGGAGCACGAAACCCGGTATGACACCGCCGCACGTCGCCGGACCGGAGGCCGCGGCGGCAGCGAACCCCGAAACGGGAAGCACCACCCCAGGCGGTTCCGCCGACTCGGGGACCGGTACCGGAAGTACCGGTGCCGCGGGAACGGGCACCGGCAACGGTGTCCCTCCGGAGGCGGACACCGAGAGTACCGACGTCATCCCTCCGATCGCGGAGGAGACGACGGCGGTCCCCTTCGAGGGGGACACCGAGCGCACCGACACGATTCCCGCCGTAACCGAGAGCGCGTGGCCGGTCGACCCCGGCGCGGCCGCCACCTCTTACGTACCGGCTTCGCCCGAGCACTACAGCGGCAACGCGACCGCGGGGTTCGGCCACCAGCAGCCCCAGCAGGTCCCTTACGGACAGCCCCAACAGGCCCCGTACGGGCAGGACCAGCGATTCGGGACGCCGACCGGCTATCCGCAGCAGCCCCCGTTCGGAACGCACGTGGACGAATCGGGTTCTCCGGGCGAGTCGGGCGGCTCGCGTTTCCGGCGCGGTCTTCCCAACAACAAGTCCTTACTTCGAGCCGGCCTCGCGGTCGGCATCACGATCGGCGTACTGGCGCTGCTCTACATCGGTGACCTGGCATTCAGCAGTGGGCAGGTGCCGCGCGGTACCACGGTGGCCGGTGTCGACGTCGGCGGGCTCGATCCAGCGGCGGCCGAGCGCGAGCTGCGTTCCCGGCTCGACGACTCGCTCAGCGAGCCCATCCAGCTCCAGGTCGGCAAAGCCACCAGCAGCATCGAGCCCCAGGCGGCCGGGCTTTCGATGGACTGGGACGCCACACTGGACAAGGCCGGTTCACAGCCGTTGAACCCGATCACGAGGCTGACCTCCTTCTTCACCACCCGCGAGGTGACCCCGGAGAGCAACGTGGATCGGGAGAAGCTCCGTGCGCAGCTGAAGCAGGTGCACAATGACCTGCATCGCGAACCGGTGGAGGGAACCATCCGGTTCGAGGGCTCCGAACCGGTACCGGTCTTCCCCGTCACCGGCAGGAACGTGGACATGGATCGGGCGATGGACGTCGTGGTCCGCGACTGGGTGGGCAACCAGCCGGTCTCGCTGCCCTACACCAAGGAGGACGTCCGAACCGACGAGGCGGGTGTGCGCCGGGCGCTGGAGGGGGTCGCCCGTCCCGCGGTCTCGGGGCCGGTGACCGTCAACGGCGACGGCGTGCAGGCGACCCTGGCGCCCGCCGACATCGCCGCGGCGCTGCGTTTCGAACCCAACGACTCCGGTGGTCTGAACTGGTATCTCGACGTGCCCGCGGCCAGGGAGGTCGTCAAGCCGCAGCTGAAGTCCACCCTCAAGGAGGGCGAGAGCGCCTCCTTCGTGTTCGAGGACGGCCAACCCACCGTCGAGCCCTCCGAGACCGGACGCGGCATCGACTGGAAGAAGACGTTCGAGCCGCTGCGGGAGAAACTCACCAAGTCCGGTTCGGACACCATCGAGGCGGTCTACAAGGACGTTCCGGCGGAGCTGACGACCGAACAGGCCGAGAAGCTCGGTATCGAGGAGAAGGTCAGTACCTTCACCACTGGTGGGTTCAGCGAGAACTCCGGGGTGAACATCAAACGGGTCGCCCAGGAGGTCGACGGCGCGCTCGTCGAACCGGGTGAGACGTTCAGCCTCAACGGCCACACCGGTGTCCGCCAGAAGGAACAGGGCTACATCGCCTCCGGAATCATCAAGGACGGGCGTCCCGACGAGGCCGTCGGCGGTGGCATCTCCCAGTTCGCCACCACGCTCTACAACGCCTCCTACCTGGCCGGTATGAAGGACGTGGAGCACAAGGCGCACAGTTACTACATCAGCCGCTACCCGATGGGGCGGGAAGCGACGGTGTTCCAGCGTCCCGACGGCACCAGCGTGATCGACGTCAAGTTCAAGAACGTCTCCGACAGCGGGATCCTGATCAAGACCGCGTGGACCCCCGAGTCGGTGAGCGTGACCTTCTGGGGGACCAAGCAGTACGAGGTCGAGTCCGAGACCAGCGACAAGACCGACGTCACCGAACCCGAGAAGATGACCGTGCCCGCGGACGAGGAGTGCGTGGCCACCAGCGGCAAGAAGGGGTTCACGGTTCGCGACACGCGGATCAGGAAGGATCTCGAGACCGGTGAGGTGACGAAGGACCGGCAGAAGACGGTTTACGATCCGCAGCCGATCGTCGAGTGCGCGAAGAAGAAGGGCGAGGAGTAGTCGCCCGAGCACACTCCGGGAGCGCGCCGGGTGTGATGCCGCACGTTTCGCGGATGTGCGCCGGTTCGCCGGAATCCCGCGACTACTCCATACGTGTGACGGGGTGGAAGGTCTCCATCCGAAACGGAGTGGTTTCATGCGCGCCACCGTCATACACGGTGCGGGCGACGTCCGGATCGAGGACGTCGCCGACCCGGTGCTGGCCGAGCCCACCGACGCGATCGTGCGGGTGAGCCTCACCTGCATCTGCGGCAGCGATCTCTGGCCCTACAAGGGCATGGAGCGGGACGGCGCGGGCAGTCGCATCGGTCACGAGTTCGTCGGGATCGTCGAGGAAACCGGCTCCGAGGTCGACGGGTTGCGTGCCGGTGATCTGGTGGTTTCACCGTTCACCTGGTCGGACGGCCACTGCACCTACTGCAGGGAGCGACTGCAGACCTCCTGCGTCAACGGTGGCCTGTGGGGCTCGCCCGGTTCGGACGGTGCCCAGGGTGAGGCGGTACGGGTTCCCCATGCCGAGGGCACGTTGGTCCGCCTGCCGGTGGAGCCGGACAGCGAGCTGCTGCCCGGCTTGCTGACACTGGCCGACGTGCTTCCCACCGGACACCACGCCGCCGTCTCCGCCGGGGTGCGTCCCGGCGGCACCGCCACCGTCGTCGGTGACGGTGCGGTCGGGCTGTGCGGGGTGCTCGCGGCCAACCGGCTCGGTGCCGAGCGCATCATCGTCATGGGCAGGCACACCGATCGGACGGACCTCGCCGTGGAGTTCGGCGCCACCGACGTGGTGCCCGAGCGCGGCGACGAGGCGGTGGAACGCGTCCGCGAGCTGACCGGTGGCGAGGGCACGCACTCGGTGCTGGAGTGCGTCGGCACCGGCGACTCGTTGCGAACCGCGCTGCGGCTGGCCCGCGAGGGCGGCCGGGTCGGTTACGTCGGCGTCCCGCAGGAGGGCGACGGCGTGGACGTGCGCGAGATGTTCATGCGCAACGTCGGCATCTCCGGCGGGGTGTGCCCCGCCCGCGCCTACATCCCCGAGCTGCTGCCCGACGTGCTCTACGGCAAGCTCGACCCCGGTCGGGTGTTCGACCAGCGGACCGAACTGGACGGTGTTCCGGACGGGTACCGCGACATGGCCGACCGGAAGGCGCTGAAGGTCCTCGTCGACCCGAGCTGAGTTCGAGGAGTGCGTTGCCGGTTCCCGGGCGCGGCGATTTCGCGAGAAATCGACGGGGCCCGGGGCCGTATCCGCCGTCCCGCGCGGCGATTTCGTGGGAAATTTACGCCGCGCCGAGAGACACCGAACGGACGAAACCGCGCCCACCGGTCCCGCCGGGTTTCCCGGTGGTGCCGGTGGGCGCGGGTGAGTCGTCACGAGCGCGATCCGGGGATCAGAACGCGGTTTCGTCGATCTCCATCAGCGAGTTGTCGGTGTTCTCCACGATCTTCCGCCGCGAGGAGAGCTCCGGCAGCACGTTCTTGGCGAAGAACCGGACCGCGGCGACCTTGCCGTTGTAGAACGCGGCCTCCCTGCCGGTGGCCCCGCCGTCCAGCGCGCGCAGCGCGATCTCGGCCTGGCGCAGCAGCAGCCAGCCGATCAGCACGTCGCCCATGCTCATCAGCAGGGTCACGGCCTGCTGGCCGACCTTGTAGATCTCGTTGACGTCCTCCTGCGCGGAGGTCGCGAAGTTGAACAGCGCTCCGAGGATGCCCTGCGCGTCGTCCAGCGCCTGCCCGAGCAGCTCGCGCTCCTCCTTGAGCCGCTCGTCGGCCTCGGCGGAGTTCAGGGTCCGCTGGATCTCGTTGGCCACGTGGCCGATCGCCTGACCGTTGTTCTTGACGATCTTGCGGAAGAAGAAGTCCTGCGCCTGGATCGCGGTGGTGCCCTCGTAGAGGCTGTCGATCTTGGCGTCGCGGATGTACTGCTCGATCGGGTAGTCCTGCAGGTAGCCCGAGCCACCGAGGGTCTGCAGCGACAGCGTGAGCATCTCGTAGGCCCGCTCCGAGCCGACACCCTTGACGATGGGCAGCAGCAGGTCGTTGATCTGCTCGTACAGGCTCACGTCCTCACCGGAGGTCTTGGCCTGCGCGATGCGGTCCTGGTAGTCGGAGGTGTAGCAGTAGACGGCACGCAGCCCTTCCGCGTAGGTCTTCTGCAGCATCAGGATGCGCCGCACATCCGGGTGGTGCGTGATCGTGACGCGGGGTGCCGTCTTGTCCGTCGAGCGCGGCATGTCGGCGCTCTGCACCCGCTCCTTGGCGTACTCCAGCGCGTTGAGGTAGCCGGTGGACAGGGTGCCGATGGCCTTGGTGCCGACCATCATCCTGGCGTACTCGATGACCTGGAACATCTGTGCGATGCCGTCGTGCACCTCGCCCAGCAGCCAGCCCTTGGCCGGGGCGTCGTGCTGCCCGAAGGTGACCTCGCAGGTCGCCGAGGCGTTGAGCCCCATCTTGTGCTCGACGTTGGTGACGTAGGCGCCGTTGCGCTCGCCGGGTTCACCGGTGCTGTCGTCGAAGTGGTACTTCGGCACCAGGAACAGGCTCAGCCCCTTGGTGCCGGGCTTGGGCTCCACACCGGGGCCCTCTGGCCGGGCCAGTACCAGGTGCATGATGTTCTCGGTCATGTCCTGGTCGCCCGAGGTGATGAAGCGCTTGACCCCTTCGAGGTGCCAGCTGCCGTCCTCCTGCTTGACGGCCTTGGTGCGGCCCGCGCCCACGTCGGAACCGGCGTCGGGCTCGGTCAGCACCATCGTCGCGCCCCAGCCGCGATCGATCATCAGCTCGGCCCAGCGCTGCTGCTGCTCGGTGCCGTTCTCCCACAGGATGGTGGCGAAGCTCGGCCCGGCCATGTACATGAATATCGCGGGGTTGGAGCCCAGCATCAGCTCGGCCGCCGCCCACTGCACCGACGGCGGGATGCCGTAGCCGCCCAGCTCGTCGGGCAGGCTCAGCCGCCACCACTCACCGTCCATGACCTGTTGGTAGGACTTCTTGAACCCCTCGGGCAGGGTGACCGAGGCGGTCTTGGGGTCGAACTGGGCCGGGTTGCGGTCACCCTCCTCGAAGGAATCGGCCAGCGGGCCGGTGGCGAGGGTGTTCAGCTCGGTGAGCACGCCCCGGGCCGAGTCCTCGTCGGCCTGTTCGAACGCGCCCTTGCCCAGCCGATTCTGCACTTCGAACAGCTCGAAGAGGTTGAATTCGAGGTCGCGGATATTGCTCTTGTAATGGCCCATGGCGTGGCTCCCTCGTGCTGAATCGTGCGGGCGGGCCAGGTACCACGCCCTTACTCATCGGTAACCCAAGTATATTACCTAGTAGTAACTTCTGCCAAGGAAAGACCGGTCGTAAGACCCGAATGTCGGCACTTTTCCCGGCTCAACGGCCGGTTCGGGAGCTCTCGGTTGCGCGCGGTCGCGCGTGACACGGCCGCCCCGCTTAGAGTTGCCACGTATCCCACCCGAGCGGATGGAGGCTCCCGCGATGACCTCCGCTACGGCGATCAGCGCCGAATCACTGGTCAAGAACTTCGGTACCAACCGCGCGCTGGACGGGGTGGAGTTCTCGGCTCGCGAGGGGCGGGTGCTCGGGCTGCTGGGGCCGAACGGGGCGGGCAAGACCACCGCCGTGCGCATCCTGACCACCCTGCTGCGTCCCGACGCCGGAAGCGCTTCCGTGGCCGGGCACGACGTGCTCACCGAGCCGAACGCGGTGCGGCGTTCCATCGGTCTCTCCGGGCAGTACGCCGCCGTGGACGAGAACCTCACCGGTCGCGAGAACCTCTACATGGTCGGCAGGCTCTACGGCATGAACCGCCCGGACGCGCGAACGCGCGCCGGTGAACTGCTGGACGGTTTCCGACTGCGGGAGGCCGGTGACCGGATCGCCAAGGGGTACTCGGGCGGGATGCGCAGACGCCTGGACCTCGCGGGCGCGCTGGTGGCCAGACCCCCGGTGGTGATGCTCGACGAGCCCACCACCGGGCTCGATCCGCGCGGGCGGATGGACACCTGGCGGCTCATCGCCGAACTGGTCGACGACGGCACCACCGTGCTGCTGACCACCCAGTACCTGGAGGAGGCGGACGCGCTCGCCGACACCATCGCGGTCATCGACCACGGCAGGGTGATCGCCAACGGCACCTCGAACGAGCTGAAGGCGCTGGTCGGGGGCGAACGCCTGGAGCTGGTGGTCGACGAGACGACCGAAATGGACACCGCCGCCGAGGTGCTCGCCGGGATCGGCTCCGACACCCCGCGGGTCGACGCGCAGAGCCGCCGGTTGCAGGTGGCCGTGAACGACGGCTCGAAGTCGTTGATCGAGGCGGTACGCCGGCTGGGCGAGTCGGGGATCGAGGTGCACGACGTGGGACTGCACCGCCCCACCCTCGACGACGCGTTCCTCAGCCTCACCGGTAAGCCCACCGAGGCGTCCGGCAACGGCGGGACAGCCGATGTCGCCGAGCCCGAAGGGGTCGCCACCGCCGAGCGCGCGGAGCGGGGAGGCCGAGAGTGACCGTCGTTCCACCGAGCCTGCGGGACAGTTCCGTGGTCGCCTGGATCTTCGTGCAGACGGTGGCCTTCAGCTTCTTCTCGGAAACACAAACAACGGTTTAGCTCTCTAGCCAGGTAGGACACGAAAAAACGCCCCGGCGAACCGGGGGCGTTCCTGTTTCGGCGGTCAGTCGAACCACTCCGCCTTCACCGCGTCGATGAATGCGGCCCACTGGATGCCGGTGGTGGTGAAGTAGCTGGCGGAGCGGTCCTTCGTATCGCGGACGGCGGCGTCATCGGCCAGTGACTGGAGCGGAAGAGACTCCCCAACATCTCGTCACCTGATCGCGTTCCGGCTATCCTCGGTGCGTACCTCTTCGCGGAGGTTTTGCCCCCGGTCGACGGGCCGGGGGCTCGCGAAGAGGGCGACTTCCGCGAAGAGGGTGGTCCGTGTGGCCGATGAGCTCGCAGACAAAACGATCGGGGAACGGATTCAGATCATCCGGGAGCGGCAAGGCAAGTCGCGCCCGGTGCTGGCTGGTCTGGTGGGGCGTTCCGGGGAGTGGCTGAAAGCCGTCGAAAAGGGCCGGCTACACCCACCGCGCTGGGAAAAACTCGTTCAGCTGGCCGACGCGCTCGGCGTGCAGAATCTCGCCGAGTTGACCGGCGACAAGCCACCGATGGGAGCGACCGGCCGGGCAACGCACGAAGCCGTGCCCGCGATGCGTGAAGCCATCGAAGAGACCATGCTCAGCGTTTCGGCGGAACGGGTGCCGGATTCTGCGACGCTGCACCAACGAACCGCGGACGCCTGGCACCTGTGGCACACCTCCCCAACTCCGCGAGCCTCGGTCGGCGCGGTACTGCCGCAGATCATCCGGGAGGCTCGTCACGCCACGCGAGCACTCGACGGTGACCAGCGCAGGCAGGCACACGTGGCACTGTCGGCGGCCTACGCACTCTCCGAGCAGGTGCTCGCGTGGGTAGCTGATTCAGCGTTGTTGTGGCTGGCAGCGGATCGGTGCATGTCCGCGGCCGAGCAGGCCGACGATCCCGAAGCGTTGGCCGGTGCCGCGTGGGTACTGGGCAACGTGTGGCGTGCGACCGGTCGTGAAGAGGACGCACTACGGCTGGTCACCGATGCGGCCGATCTGCTCGCCCCGCACCTGAACACGTCCGGCGACGGCACGCGAGCGCTGTGGGGCTCATGCCGGTTGCACGCCGCGATCACCGCGGCCCGGCTCGGCCGCGAAGGCGACGCGCTGCGCCATCTCGATCAAGCAAACAACATGGCCGACCGGCTTCCGGCTGACTACGCGCATCCGTGGACGCTGTTCGGCCGTGCCAATACGGACGTGACCGGGGTATCGGTGCACGTCGACCTGCGTAAGTCGGGCCAAGCCATCGATGTGGCCGAGCAGATCAATCCGGACCAAGTGCCCTCGGTCGATCGGCGCGCACGGCTGTGGTTGGAAGCGGCACGGGCCTACCACCAACGCAGGGAGCACACGGCGACCTTGTACGTGTTGCAGCGCGCCACCAACGTCAGTGAAGAGTCCATGCGCTGCCATCCGTTGTCCCGCGGCATCGCGGGCGAGCTGGTCACGTTGGGCGGGCGCATGGTGCAACCGGAAGCACGGGGGTTGGCACACCGGCTCGGGCTGACCGTCTAACTTCCTGCGGGGGTACAGTTTGTACCTCTCCGATGGGTACGTGAACACATACCTCGTACTCACAGCCGAACGCACCACGCTACGGGCATGACCACGAGATCAACGGAACCCGTGTTGGTGCGGTGTAACACCGTCGAGCACGACGGCACCGAATCGCTGCGATTGTCGGTCGAGGGTGGTCGGCTGACGATCATCACTCCCACTGTCTACAACCGCACCCGGTGGAGTGCGGAGCAGGCCCGCACCCTGCGGGACACCCTCACGAAGCTGTTGGGCCGGCTGCCGGGCGGGGGTGGTTCCCGGTGAGCCGGCCCCATACGCAGCTGGCCGTACTGCTGCGCCGCTGTCAGTGGATGTTGGACGAGGCGGCCTACAAGCTCGGTGGTAAGCGGCTTCCGGCCGCTGATCGGCACGACCTGGCCGACGCGCTGGACGAACTCTCGGCCGCGCTGCGCGAGTACCGCGACGCTCCCACCGAGGCGGAGACGGACGAGGACGGGCCGCCCACGATCGTGGACCCCGACTCGTGACCGCCCGGAAGAACCGGCCCTACCTCGGCCGACACGGGTTCCGCCCCTGCCGACTACCGGGACACGTGCCCGTGTTGTCCGGCGATCTCGCGGTACCGGGGCCGCACTCGGTGCGGACCCCTGGCGGTTACCGCCATGACGGAGGTACCTGCTCGGTGAGCAACGACGGAGCGACACCCCGCGGGTGGTTCCGCGACCAGACCACTCTTGCTCGCATTCTCGCCGGTCTCCGCGCCCTGTGAGCCACGGCTCG
>NZ_FPAT01000002.1 GCF_900116555.1 Actinopolyspora lacussalsi subsp. righensis
ACAGCGATGTGTTCAGTGGACGGGTACTAACCCGCCGAACGGCGACACCCCCACAACACACCGCCCACCCGCGCACCGAACCCGCAAGCACACGCGATCTCGCCACCACTATACGGCTCCCAACACAGCCACCAGCCCCTATCAACTAACTACATACCGGCTGACCCAGTCGGCCCCATGGTTGTTTGGGTCGGTGGCCACAGCGGAGGAGACACGCCCGGTATCCATCCCGAACCCGGCAGCTAAGCCCTCCAGCGCCCCAGGTACTGCACCCCCACGGGTGTGGGAGACACGGACACCGCCGACCCATTCCCCCACAGTGTGGCCCGGACACCCCCGTGGTGTCCGGGCCACACAACTATCACCCACCACCCACGTCGCGATTTCGCGCGAAATCGCGACCCGGCCATCGGCACTCACCGACCGGACTCGCCACTACCGCACCGGTTCCGTGCCGTGGACCCCGCTTTTACCGCTGTTCGCATACCATTAACGTCCTTTCCCGAGTCACTTTCGGCGGTGTCGCCGACAGGTGCCGACGTTTCCCCGTGGAATGGCGGAGTTGATGAATCAGGACAGTGACGCGGGTGGTTCAGCGGTCACACCGGAAGTAGGGGAGACCACCGAACCCACCAGAGTTTCCCGGCGTGCCTGGATCGGCCGGTTCCTCGGGCCGCTGCTCGCTATCGCCGTCTACTTCGTACTCCCCGGTGGAGAGAACGGAGTCACCGACGCCGGGCGCGGTGTCGCCGGTGTCGGAGTGCTGATGGCTGTCTGGTGGGTAACCGAGGCACTGCCGCTGGCCGCCACCGCACTGCTGCCGATCGCGCTGTTCCCGCTGTTGGGTGTGGGGGATGTCGAAGCGGCTACCACGCCCTACGCCAACGACATCGTCTTTCTGTTCATGGGCGGTTTCATGCTGGCGTTGGCGATGCAGCGTTGGGGACTGCATCGCAGGATCGCGCTGCGGACCGTGCTGGCGGTCGGCACCCGTCCGGTGCGGGTGGTCGGTGGCTTCATGCTCGCCACCGCGTTTCTGTCGATGTGGGTAAGCAATACGGCGACCACTGTCGTCATGCTCCCGATCGGCATGTCCGTGCTGACCCTGGTGTTCGAGCATCTTCGTGGTGATTCCGGCGACGAAACCGTGCGGCGCGCGATGAACGAGTCGGCGGACGACGGCGCCGGAAGGTTCGCGACCTGCCTGATGCTGGCGATCGCCTACGCGGCCAGCATCGGTTCGCTGGCGACGTTGATCGGGACTCCGCCCAATCTGTTCATGGCCGGTTTTCTGTCCGAGAGCTATGACATCCGGATCGGCTTCGGGCAGTGGATGATCTTCGGGTTGCCGTTGGCGGCTGTGTTGCTGCTCCTCAGCTGGTTCTTGCTGACCAGGGTGGTCTATCCGACGACCATCACCGACATCCCCGGTGGTCGTGAGCTGTTCCGGAACGAGCTCGCCAAGCTCGGCCCGATGAACCGGGGCGAGCGGGTGGTACTCGTGGTGTTCGTGCTCACGGCGTTGCTGTGGATTCTGCGTGAGCCGCTGACGAGTCTGTTGCCGGGGCTCGGCCTCTCCGACGCCGGCATCGCGATATTCGCCTCACTGGTGCTGTTCGCGATTCCGGTCGACGCGCGGCGGGGAGTGTTCACACTGGACTGGGGTTCGGCGCTGAAGCTGCCGTGGGGCGTGCTGCTGTTGTTCGGTGGTGGGCTCTCGCTGGCGTCCGCGGTCGGTTCCAGCGGGCTCGACGCCTTCATCGGCAACCGGGTCGGCGCGCTCGGCTGGATCCCCACGATCCTGCTGGTGCTGGTCACCGTGGCCGCGGTGATCTTTTTGACCGAGATGACCAGCAACACCGCGACCGCGGCGACCTTCCTGCCGATCCTGGCCGGGGTGGCGCTCGGGCTCGACATGGATCCGTTGCTGCTCGTGGTGCCCGCGACGGTGGCGGCGAGCTGCGCGTTCATGCTCCCGGTGGCTACCCCGCCGAACGCCATCGTGTTCGGCTCCGGCTACGTGACCATTCCGCAGATGGTCAAGGCGGGTTGGTGGCTGAACCTCACCGCGATCGTTCTCATCCCGATCGCGCTCTACGGTCTCGGCGCCTGGGCGTTGGGAATCGCCCTCGGCTGACTCCTACCCGTGGGGCCGGGACGACCCGCAGAACCGGCCCCACCGCGCGGCGATTTCGCGAGAAATCGACGCCCATCCGGGCCGCGCCCGATCACCGCAGGCGGCGCGCCCGCAGCACGGTGTCGTGGGTGTGCGGGGTGCCTTCCGGCGGGGGAGTGGTTCGTGGTCGGGTTTCGTTGACCAGCACGATCCAGTCGTCGTCGAGCAGCTCGGCGATGTCGGCGGGTTGGTAGTAGTCGCCCGGATCGAAGCCGTGCTCGTGATCCGGAGGCAGCTCGGACATGTCGTGGCTGCCGTAGAGCAGCGTGCCCCCGGGTGCCACGGCGGCCAGCAGGTCGTGCGGCGTTTCGTGGTCGGGCTGCCGTTCGAGCGGGAAGTACTGCACCGACACCAGGTCGAACGCGCTCGCGGGAGGCGGTGTGCCGGTCGGGTCGCCGTGTTGCCAGGAGATTCGGTCGGCGAGGTCCGGGTCCGTGGCATCGGCGGCGCGTCGCAGCGCGGTGCGCGAGATGTCGATCGCGGTGACCCGCCAGCCACGTCGTGCCAGCCAGCGCGCGTCGGCGCCCTCACCGCATCCCACTTCGAGTGCCTGGCCGGGTGGCAGCTCGGCCGTCTCGGTGACTAGCACTCCGTTCACGTTGCCGCTGAAGAGCTGTGCGGTGCCGCTGTACTTGTCTTCCCAGAACTGTTCGTCCATCGTCGTTGCTTTCGGTAGGGGGTCGGTGATCGGCGACCGCGCTGTCGGTAGCCCAGCGGCGGCCGCGGCGTCCGCTCGTGGTGGTGACCACCGTGCGTCCGCGATCGGAGCATCGGAGAGCCGTGGTCACCTCCGACACCAAGCTGCCCTCACCAGCGGCATGACGACAAAATTATTTGCTGATAACGCAAAGAGCGCGGGGTGAGGAGCCGTCCCTGCCGCCGTTCCCGCGATTTCGCGCGAAATCACCGGTTGCAGCGGGACGGCACCCTGACGTCAAACCCTGCTGCGGTAAGCCCACAGCGCGAGGGGGAAGAACACCACCACCAGTGCGACCATCCACACCAGCGTGGCCGACAGCGGCCCGGCCACCGGTCCGCCGATCATCAGTCCCCTGGCGGTGTCGGCCAGCTTGCTCACCGGGTTCACGCTCACCCAGGCCTGCAGCCATCCCGGCATGGTTTCGGTCGGTGCGAACACGTTGCTGCCCATGGTCAGCGGGAACATGAACGACATCGCCACACCGGGCAGTGCCTGCTGACTCCTGACCAGCATCCCCAGCAGCACCGAGATCCAGCACACGCACAGCGCGAAACCGATGACCAGCACGATCGCCGCTGCCGCCGAGAGCACGTTGGTCTCGATGCGAAAGCCCATCAGCGTGGCCACGATCAGCAGCACCGCTATGGAGACCGCATAGCGAACCACATCACCCAGCACGGCCCCGATCAGCGGAGCCGACCGCGCCACCGGCAGACTCCGGAACCGGTCGAACACGCCCTTGGTGATGTCGTTGTTCAACTGCATCCCGGTGCCGAGGCTGCCGAAGACCATGTTCATGGCCATCACGCCCGGCAGGGTCCGTTGCAGGTATTCCCCGGTGTCCCCGGCGATGGCGCCACCGAGCAGGTAGACGAACATCGCCAGGAAGAGGATCGGCTGCAGGGTGACGTCCAGCAGCCCCTCCGGCGACTTGCGGATCTTGAGGACGCTGCGCCCGGCCAGCGTCAGGCCGTGTTGCATCGTCCGCAGCGGACCGACACGGCGTGGTGCGCCGTGTGGTCGCGGGTCGGCCTGTTCGGCCCGCTCGACGGTCGGCGTGCTCATGCCGCGTCGTCCTCCTCTTCGCCTTCCCGCGCCGAGTCCTCGGCGGTGGCCGGTTTCCCGGTGATGGACAGGAACGCCTCGTCGAGGCTGGGCAGCCGCAGCGACAGCTCGTCGGCGACGATTCCGGCCTCGTCCAGCCTGCGTACCAGCGTCGACATCAGCACCGGATCGTCGGCGGGGGTGGTGAGCAACCCGGTGTCGTGGTTCGCCGCGGGTGCCTGCTCGGTGAGTTCCCGCAGGATGGTCTCGGTGGCGCTGACGTCGTCGGGATCGCTCAGCCGAACCTGCAGCGTCTGGCTTCCGCTGTGGCGCTTCAGTTCGTCGGCGCGTCCCTCCGCGACGACCCTGCCGTGGTCGATCACGCTGATCCGGTCGGCCAGCTGGTCGGCCTCCTCCAGGTACTGCGTGGTCAGCAGCACCGTCACGCCTTCGGAGGTCAGCGCGCCGGCCATGTCCCAGACCTGGTTGCGGCTGCGTGGATCCAGCCCCGTGGTCGGCTCGTCCAGGTACAGCACCTCTGGGCGGCCAACCAGGCTCGCCGCCAGGTCCAGCCGTCGACGCATCCCGCCCGAGTAGGTCTTGATCGCCCGGTTGCCCGCGTCGGTGAGGCCGAAGCGCTCCAGCAGTTCCTTCGCGCGGGACTTCGCGCTGGAGCGCGTCATCTCCAGTAATCGACCGATCAGCACCAGGTTCTCCGTACCGGTGAGTTCCTCGTCCACCGAGGCGTACTGCCCGGTCAGCCCGATCTTGCCGCGCACCCCGACCGGATCGCGCAGCACGTCGTGTCCGGCCACAGTGGCGTGACCACCGTCCGGCTGGAGCAGGGTCGCCAGGATTCGTACGCTGGTCGTCTTGCCCGCGCCGTTCGGCCCCAGTACCCCCAGGATCGAACCCGCCGGTGCGGCCAGGTTCACCCCGTCCAGTGCCTTGGTCGTTCCGAATCGCTTGACCAGGCCCTCGGCCTGGACCGCCAGTGTCATGCGACCTCCTCGTCTCGACACCCCAGCATGACCCGATCCACTGACAAAAGACGCACAATCGTCGCACAACACCGGTGAGGTGCGACACAGCTTCAGTTACCCTTGGTTGTTTTCCGGTAGGTGTGGCGGTATGGGGCGTGAGTCGGCGGATATGCGACAGGGTGATCTCGTAGCGGACGAAGCGATGTCCGAACAGCCGGAGTTCTCGGGTAGGCGGAGAGCTCCCGGTGGGCGTGTCGTCACGCTGCTGTTATTGCTGCTCGCGGCGTTCCTCTGCGGTGTGGCACTGGGCAGGTTCGGCGGGCTGGAACGCGGCCAGATCTCCTCGGCGCTGATCGCGTTGACGCCCTACGTCACGGCGGGCGGAGGAGTGTTGTTGCTGCTCACCCTGGCGCTGCGACGCTGGCTGACCGCGCTGGTGGTGGCCGTGGTGACCGCCGTGCTCGCCGTCAGCGTCGCGCCGCGGGTGCTTCCCGACGAACAGGCAGGCGGTGTGCGGGGGGACTCGTTGAACGTGCTCAGCGCCAACGTGTACTTCGGCGAAGCCGATGCGGATCAGCTGGTGCGGCTGGTGCGGCAGAACGACGTGGACGTGCTGAGCATGCCGGAGCTCGACTCCGGCATGGTGAACGAGCTGCGCCGGGCCGGATTGTTCGAGACGCTGCCGCACCGCGTGCTCACGCCGGAGGGTGATGGTGATGGTTCGGGGATCGTCTCGCGCTATCCGCTGCGTGAGCTCTCGCTGGCTTCGAACACCACCATGCGGCAACCCTCCGCGCTGATCGATATGCCCGGGCAGCGGGACGTGCAGTACGTCGCGGCGCATCCGGTGGTGCCGGTGGGAGGGGACACCACGGCCACGTGGAAGCGTGAGATAACCACACTGCCCGCGCCGACCACCGGTGGGGACCAGCCGGTCCGGATACTGGCCGGTGACTTCAACGCGACCCTGGACCACACGCCGCTGCGGAAACTGCTGGGACGGGGCTACTCGGACGCCGCCGAGACGACCGGCGACGGGCTGGCCCCGACCTGGCCCGAGTTGGGACGGCCCTGGGCGCCGCCGGTCACCCTCGATCACGTGCTGGTCAGTGGTGACACCGCCGTACACGACTACCGCACCTTCAAGGTGGACGGTACCGATCACCGGGCCGTGTTCGCCCAGCTCACGATTCCGTCTTGAGTGAGGCGGCTCGGGCTGCTTGGCGGTGCGGGTGGCGGGTTCTCTCGCGGGCTCTCGCTGCGGTGAGGCCCGACATCGGGTAGGTACTACACAACGTCGGGCCTTCCTCGCGAGAGCACCACGAGAGAACCCGCTGCGGTGTCGGTTGCGGGCGTGGTGGGAGTTCGGCCTGCGTGTTCCGCAGCGGCGCGGCGATTTCGTGGGAGATCGACGTCGCACGAGCGGAGAGCAGCCGACCGCGCCGCTCAGCCGCCTTGGGCGCCGAACGAGGGCCCGGCCCTGCTCACTGCTCGGGGTAGGACTCGGTGACCAGTTCGAACTCGAGCAGGTTGGCCCCGCTGGAGACGGGGTCCTTGCTCTCGGTCTCGTGCGCCGCTTTCGCGGGGCCGTCGGCCCAGGCGCGGAACGCCTCCTCGGACTCCCACTTGGTGTAGACGAAGTAGCGGTTGTCGCCCTTGACCGGGCGCAGCAGCTCGAATCCCAGAAATCCGGGGGTGCCGTCCACGGCGCCGTGGCGCTGCGCGAACCGGCGCTCCAGCTCCTCGCCCTTGCCTTCGGGTACCTCGATAGCGTTGATTTTCACTACGGCCATAACTCCACTCTACGACTCGTCCGGCGGTTTCCGGAGCGGTGAAACCGCTCCGGTCGGCAACGTGGCGTCGGCAACGTGGCGCCGGAACGATCACCGGTTCGTCGCGTCGAACGCGACCGCCGCTGATGCCCTTCGGGCCGTCAATTTCTCGCGAAATCGCCGCGCGGCTCTAAAGCTCCACGGCGGGGTGGAGTCTGGAGATGCTCCAGGTCCGCTGTCGCCACACCACCAAGGTGGTCAGCACCAGCGGTATCACCAGGAAGCCGCCGAGCACGATGAGATCCCGGACCAGGTGCTCGTTCAGACCGCCCGAGATCGTCACGCGCAGCCCGTCCACCAGGTAGGTCATCGGCAGGTAGGGATGCACCGCCTGGAAGGGCGTCGGCGTGGTCTCCATCGGATACAGCCCACCCGATGCGGTCAGCTGCACTATCAGCAGCACCAGCGACAGCCCGTCGCCGATCGCGCCGAAGGCGGTGCGCAACAGATGGTCGATCGCCACGAACGCGGCGGTGGCGAGCGCGAGCAGTCCTACCGTCGGCCACAGCCGCACCGGATCCAGCCCGAGACCGAATCCGACCACGGTCAGCAGCACCCCGGCGCCGAGCATCCCCAGCACTGTGGCGGGCAGCCAACCCGCCAGCGCCACCGTGGCGGCGCGGGGCCTGCCCGCCAGGGCCCGCAGGTTGACGGGTTTGAGCAGCAGGTAGGCGAACAGCCCGAACACCCACAGTGCGATGGCGAAGAAGAACGGCGCCAGCCCCCGCCCGTAGACGTGCGCGGGGTTGAGGTTGCGCTCGGTGATCGTGGTGGGGGAACCGAGCACCTCGGCGGCCTGGGCCACCTGCCGGGGATTGGTGGGCGGAATCCGCGACAGGCTGTCGTCGACCAGGTTCGACAGTTTCGTGGCCCCGTCGTTGAGCTGCCCCGCACCGGTTCGCAGTGTCTGACTGCTGGAGGCGAGGTTGCTCAGGCTGCCGCGCAGCGACTCCGTGCCGTTGGCCAGTTGTGTGGTGCCCGAGGCGAGCTGGTCGGCGGGCTCGGTCACCGCGAGGGTTCGCTGTCGGAGCGTTTCGAGGCTGCCGCGCAGCGCCACCGCCTCGGAGTTGGCCTCGCGGGCCAGGCTCAGCACCTCGTTGGCACGCTGGTCCGCGTTCTCGGTGGTTCCGGACAGCTGTCGCGCGTCGCGCAGGGCGCGCTGGTAGACCGGGTCCCCGGTTAGTGCCGGGTATTCGTCCCCGAGTTCCCGCAGGCTCGCCACGCCTTGATCGGCGCGGTCGGAGATGAAGGCGGTCGCGGTGGCCAGGGTGGTGAGCCCCTGCACCACCGAGCCGCTGGCCTCGGCGGCGCCGTTCACGGCGGTGGGGAGTTGTTCGGCGGTCAGGTTGGTCAGCGCGGTGAGTCGTCGGTCGAGTTGATCGGCCGCGTCGGAGAGTTCGCCGACGCCCCGTGAGATCTCCCCAGTCGACGAGGCGGCGTCCGAGAGCCCGCTGCGCAGCCCTTCCGTGCCCTGTTCGCCGAGTTCCGTGCCCTCGACCAGTTGCCCGGCGGCCTGCGATGCGAGTCGCAGTTTCTCGCGTACCTTGTCCACCTCGTCGTACAGCGCCCGCGCGTAGGCACTGTGCGCGGCCGCGTTGACCTGGTTCTGCAGCTGGGCCTCGACGGTGTCGGCCATGATTCCCGCGATGTAGCCGTTCGCGTCGTTCTTGGTGATGTGCAGCGAGGCCCGTTGCGGGAATCTGCGGGTGGCGGTGGCGAGTTTGCCGCTGAAATCACTCGGAACGGTGATCGTGAAGTAGTAGTCGCCCTCGCGGAGCCCGCGTCGCGCCTCACCTGAGTTCACGAAGTGCCAGTCGAACAGGTCCCGTGCGCGCAGTTGCTCGGTGAACTGCTCGCCCGCGTCGATGAACTGCCCGGATGCGCGCACCGGGCGGTCGTTGTTGACCACGGCCACCGGGACCCGGTCCAGCCTGCCGTAGGGGTCCCAGTTGGACCACAGGTACAGCGAGCCGTAGAGCAGCGGCACGAGTACCAGCGCCACCAGCACCAGCGGGCGCAGCTTTCCGCCTCGGAACCTGCGCAGTTCCAGCAGCGCGAGTTTGACGATTTTCATCGCGGATCTCCGTCGTCCTCGGAGTCCGAATCGGTCGGTTCCGCCTCGGGTGATGTCTCGTTGGTGCCGGAGTCCGTCGAGTCGGTCTCCGCCGTGTCGGGCTCCGGTGGAACCGCGGGAGCGGGCGGTTCGAACAGCGCGAGCTGCGCCGGGTCGGGTGAGAGCACCTCGGTGCCGAAGGTGTGGGGTTCGGTGATCGCGTCCTCACGCGGTGTTCGCGTCGTTTCGGCGTCGAATTCGACCGTGTTCGGTTCCTGGCCGGGCAGCAGAGCGGTTTCCGGTGCGGTTCCCCCGGCGCGGTGGGGTGTCTCCCCGTTCGGCCCGGGCAGTCTGATCACCGGGCCCGCCGCGAACCGGGGCGGGTCGGTGTTGCTGGCCAGCACCGTCGTTCCCGCGTCGGCGATCGCCTCCAGCGCCGCCCACACCCTGGTACGCGCTGCTTCGGGGAGCCCGAGTTCCACGTCGTCGACCAGCAGCCCGGCGGGCAGTGCCGCCATGCCGAGCGCGACGGCCAGCAGCAGCCGCTCGCCGGGATGCAGCGAGTCGATCACGGCTTCGGGTTCGGGGTCTATGCCGACCAGGTCGAACGCGTCCGAGATGTCGTCGTGGTCCACCTTGGTGGTGATGCGCCGCTCGCGTACGGCTTCCCGCACGCGCCAGCGCCCCTCCAGCTCGAACCCGGGGCGCAGCCGTGCCGGTGCGATCAGGGTGCGTGCGCGCTTCGCGCCCTTCGGCAGTGACCGCCCGTCCACCTCGATCGTGCCCGTTATCGGGCGGAGCCTGCCGGACAGCGTCAGCAGCAGTGCGGTTCTGCCGGTTCCGGACGGCCCCGTCACGGTGGCCAGCTCCCCGGGACGGATCTCGGCGTCGACATTGCTGAAGACCGGCCCCAGCGGTCCGCGCACGCTGATCCCGCGTGCGGTGATGGCCACCCCTGCGGTGCTCATCGACCCCCCTGGTGAACGGATCGGCTGCTGATCCAACGTGGACCCCAGCGCGATCCTCGGCAACTCGAGATCCGCCGGATCACGTCCGCGAACCCGTTGCCGGGGTGGTCGTCAGGTCCCGACGCCCCCGGGGCACTTACCTCTCGGAGGGCTCGATCGTCCTTCTGGCCAGCAGGAATGCCTGCCGGGTGTCCTCGGGGAAGTCGCCGTTCTCGTCGGGTTCGCGCAGCAGCCGTGCTCGTGGGGCGAGTCCGGCCCGGCTCAGCAGTTCGGCGACGTGCTCCGGCCGCCGCCGGTGGAAGTCCAGCGAGACCTCGTGGCCGCCCGCCTCGGTACGGTGCTTGATCCGGTCACCGACCTGGAAGGCGAGCTGGATGTACCCACCGGGCGCCAGCACGCGGTGGAACTCGGCGAACACCTCCGGCAGGTGCTCGTCCGGAACGTGGATGATCGAGTACCAGGCCACGATGCCGCCGAGCTCGCCGTCGTCGTGGCCCAGCGCCCGCATCGATCCCTCGGTGAATCGCAGCCCCGGGTGCGTCCGTCGTGCCGCGGCGATCATTCCCGGTGACAGATCCATGCCGGAGACGTTCAGGCCGTGATCGGCCAGGTAGGCGGTCACGCGTCCCGGGCCGCATCCCACGTCCAGCACCGGTCCGCCCGCGCCCCGCGCGAGCTCGGCGAAGCCGTCCAGCATCGCGCGGTCCAGCGGTTTGGCGGCCAGCTCGCCCCGGATCCACTCGGTGTAGGTATCGGCAGCCGCGTCGTAGGACCACCGGGTGCGATGCACGAAGTCGTGATCGGTCATGCCGGAATCGTAGTGGGCGAAGATCGGCGAGCGAGTCGTCCGAGCGATCGTGGCCGATCTCGGTTCGCGGGTGGCGAGGAGTCGTCCCACCATCGCCGGGGCCGCGCGACGACGCGCCGCGCCGTCATTCCTCGCCGGGCAGCCCGAACCTGCCGTCCTCGGTCTGTTCCAGCAGCCCGTCCACCAGCAGCGAGTCCAGCGCCCGATCGCGTTGGGCGGCGTCGTGCCACACCGCGTCCAGCTCGGGGCGTTGCACCGGTCCTTCCGAACGCCGCAGCACGTCCAGCAGCAGTCCGCGCACCTGGCGGTCGGTCCCGGCGAAGCGCTGCACCTTCTTCGGAGGTCCGGCGTAGGCGGGACGACCGGCGTGCTGCCAGGCGCAGTCCGCGACGATGGGGCAGATCTCGCAACCCGGCGACTTCACGGTGCACACGGTCTGTCCGAGTTCCATCAGTGCCGCCGACAGCCGTGCCGCGTCGCGGTCGTCCGAGGGGAGCAGCGCGTCGACATCGGCCAGATCCCGGTTGGGTGAGGGATTGCCCGCGTCGCCCTCCCCGTGCACGGCGCGCGCGACGACCCTGCGCACGTTGGTGTCCACCACCGGGGCCCGCTTGCCGTAGGCGAAGGCGGCCACCGCGCGAGCGGTGTAGGTTCCCACGCCGGGCAGCGCCAGCAGGGTGTCCACATCGGAGGGGACGGTGTCGTCGTGTTCCGATGCGATGGCGCTCGCGGCCTCGTGCAGCCGCATCGCGCGACGCGGATACCCGAGTTTGCCCCAGGCGCGCAGCACTTCGGCCTGGCTAGTCGCCGCGAGGTCGGAGGGCTTGGGCCAGCGCGCCATCCACTCCCGCCAGATCGGCATGACCCTGGCGACGGGGGTCTGTTGCAGCATGGTCTCGCTGACCAGCACGCCCCAGCCGTCGACCTCGGGGCCGCGCCACGGCAGGTCGCGGGCATCGGCGGCGAACCACTCGATCAGATCGTCGGTGTTGATCGTGCTGGTCCGTCCGGGTGCGGCGTTCTTCGCGACGGATTCGGCCGATCGCGCGTTCTGATTAGTCATGACCCCTCGATAGTGCCATGACTCGGATTCCCACCAACCACGCCTCGGCAGCGACAGATCCTCGGCATCGGCGCTGCCCGCCGCCGAATCGCCGTCGGCCACCGCACGGCGGTGGCGCCGTCGATTTCCCACGAAATCGTCGGCCGCTAAGGCGACACGGCCCCTGCCGGCGTCGATTTCTCGCGAAATCGCCGCGCCGCTTCGACGTAGGGCGAACTCCGACCAACCCGGCAGCTGGCGCCGCCGCGGGTTCTCCGGTGCGGCTCTCGCGAGGAAGGCCCGACGTGGCGTAGGTGCCTACTCGATGTCGGGCCTCCCCGCAGCGAGAGCCGTGCCGGAGGTTCCGCCAAGTGAGCACCCAGGCAACCCACTCCGGGCCTCTCCCGATTCAGGAGGCGGTGTCGACTTCCTGCAGCTCGTCGGTGTCGATGTCGTGCACGAACGCGCGCACACTCGTGGTCTCGGTCAGGAAGGGGCTGTTGAGCACCCGCCGGACGGACTGGCGCAGGTCCCGCTCGGTGTCGGTGAAGGTCTCCACCGACCAGCTCGGCCGCTGCCCGGTCGCGTCCTCCAACTCCTGCTTGAAGTCGGCCTCGGCGAACGTCCCCATGCCGCAGCGGGTGTGGTGCATCAGCATCACCTCGGTGGTGCCGAGCTTGCGCTGGCTCACCGACAGCGAGCGGAGCACGTCGTCGGTGACGATCCCGCCCGCGTTGCGCAGTACGTGTGCCTCACCGGAGCTCAACCCCAGGGTGCGGACGGGGTCGATCCGGCAGTCCATACAGGTGACCACCGCGGTGCGCAGCTCGGGAGCTCCGGGGACCTGGCCGTCCCACTTCTCCTCGTGCTTGCTGTTGCGTCGCAGCAGTTCGTCGGTCGCGGTCATCGGGCAGCTCCTCGAACCGGTAACACCGACCCCGGGCGGTCGGCTGTGCGGGAAGTTGTCGCCGCGTACACGCACACGGGCTCTCGCGGTCGAGCATACCCGCCGAGATCGTCCGTGTCCGCGAAGACCTCGATCGGGTCGGTCAGCTCCGCAGTGCCCGCAGCGCGCCACGCAGGTCGCCGACCTCGACGGCCTTGATCCCCGCGGGTGGTTGTCCGCTGTCCGGTGGCACCAGCGCGTACTCGAATCCGAGCCGAGCGGCCTCCGCGAGCCTGCGTCCCACCGCGTTGACCCGGCGCACCTCACCGGCGAGCCCGACCTCGCCCACCGCGATCGTGTTCGCGCGCGGCGGCACGTCCAGTTTCGCGGAGGCCACGGCCAACGCGATGGCCAGGTCGATCGCGGGTTCGGTGATCTTCACGCCGCCGACCGTGGCGGCGTAGACGTCCTGGTCACCGGTCTTGATGTTGCCGCGTTTGTCGAGCACCGCGAGCATCATCGACAACCGGGCCGAGTCCAGCCCGCTCACCGCCCTGCGCGGCATGTTCATCTGGGTGGGGCTGACCAGCGCCTGCACCTCGGCGAGCAGCGGACGTTTGCCCTCCACGACCACCGTCACGGCGGTACCCGGCACCAGGTTCTGCCGTCCGTTGACGAACAGTCCGGACGGGTCGGTCACCTCGGCGATCCCGTCGTCGCCCTGTTCGAAGCAGCCGACCTCGTCGGCGGGGCCGAACCGGTTCTTGACCCCGCGCAGCATCCGCAGCGTGGAGTGCTCGTCCCCCTCGAACTGCAGCACCACGTCGACCAGGTGCTCCAGCACCCGCGGACCGGCCACCGCACCGTCCTTGGTGACGTGCCCCACGAGGATCACCGGCAGGCCGCGCTCCTTCGCCAGCGCCACAAGCGCGGTGGTCACTGCGCGCACCTGGGTGACTCCGCCGGGTGTGCCATCGGTCTCGCCGGACTGCACCGTCTGGATCGAGTCCACGATCAACAGTCCGGGGCGCAGTTGTTCCACGTGCCCGACGACGGCGGAGAGATCGCTCTCGGCTCCCAGGTAGAGCTCGTCGTGCAGCGAGTCGGTGCGTTCGGCGCGCAGCCTCACCTGGCCCGCCGACTCCTCCCCGGTGACGTACAACGAGCGGCCCCCGGAGCCGCCCGCCGCCCAGCGGTACGCGGTCTCCAGCAGGAGTGTGGACTTTCCCACACCGGGCTCGCCCGCGAGCAGGACCACGGCCCCCGGCACGATGCCGCCGCCGAGCACCCGGTCCAGTTCGGCGATCCCGGTGGGGACCGCGCGGGCGGACTCCAGATCCACCTCGGCGATGGGGCGGGCGGGGGAGCCGGGCTCGGCGCTGCCGACTTTGGACAGTGCGGCGGGCTGGACGGAGGCTTCCTCCAGCGTCCCCCAGTTCGCGCAGTCCGGGCACTGGCCGACCCACTTGGTAACCGTGCGGCCACACTCGGTGCACCGATAGCCGTTTCCGGCGCGCGCGTTCTTGGTAGCCACGTGGGCAGACTAACCGGTGGTCACGACACGTTCGGGACGGCCCGCGCGACGCGCGGCAGTCCGCCGCGCGTCGGGGACGTCGAGTCTCACGCGCCGGTGGACTGCCCGGTTTCGGCGTTCTGGTCGGAACCGCTCGAATCGCCGGAGGAGTTCTCGTCGCTCTGGTCGGAGTCGCCGGACTGCTCGGAGCCACTGGACTCGCCGGACCCGCTCGATTCGCCGGACCCGCTCGATTCGCCGGACCCGTGGGACTCACCGGATCCGCTCGACTCACCGGAGTGACCCGACTCGTCGCCGGTGCCCGTGCCACCGCCACCGTGCGGGCTGCCGTACTCCGGCCTCGGCTCGGGGCTGGCGCCGATCGGGACCTGCAGGGTCACCGCGCCCGCGTTGGCGAAGGTGAACTCGACCGGAATCGTCACCCCCGGCCGGATGCCCTGGGTCAGCCCTTCGAGGGAGATTCGTACCGTCTCGCGCTGGTCGCCGCCGGTGGCCTCGGCAGCGGTGAGCTTGCTCGAATCCGCGGTGTCCGACACCGCGTAGAGCCTGGTTCCCGCGGGGATCCGCTGGGTTCCGCTGATCTCTGCCGACCGCGCGTAGCTACTGCTGACACCGACCAGCCTGTCCTGCTGCTCGCCACCGTTGATCAGAACGGTCTCGATCGGTGCGTTCGACCCCTCCGGGTAGACCGCTTCCCCTTCCGGGTAGCTCAGGGTCGCGTCCCGAACGGCCATGGTCTTCGCGTCGGCGCTCGCACCGTAGATGGCGGCGACCTGCTGCGAGGTCTCGGCCTGCTGGCCGGTGGCGCAGCCGGAGAGCGCGGCGACGGCGCCCAGGCCGACGACCGCGGGTACCAACCGCTGGCGAACTGCCTTGCTGTGCTGTGGGCGGCTCACGGATGCAGCGTCCTTCCTGCTTGCCGGACAACCGGGTATGAGCCTAAACCGTTGTCGTCGGCGATGTTGGTCGCACCCCGGCGGATGTGCCGTGGGTCCCGTTCGCGGGGCCGTTCCCGGGCACGGAAACCCTGCCTTGCGCACCGGGGAAGCCGCGCCGCATGCACGGGGGAAGCCGGGTTGTCAACCCCCTGATCGTCGTCTGACCTGCAACGAAGATGTCGAGCCCGTCGAAGTGGCGTTGCTGACCATGCTAGACTGGACACAGCGAAAGGGGCAGAGGACACATGGTTTTCAAGGTCGGAGAGACCGTCGTCTACCCGCGTCACGGCGCTGCGCTGATCGAGGCAGTCGAGACACGTGTAATCAAAGGCGAAGAAAAACAGTACCTCGTACTTCGGGTCGAAAAAGACAACCTCACCGTTCGTCTTCCCGCCGAGAACGCCGAGCACGTCGGGGTGCGAGACGTGGTCGGCCAGGAGGGTCTCGATCACGTTTTCGACGTGCTGCGTTCTGATCATACCGAGGAGCCCACCAACTGGTCGCGTCGGTACAAGGCGAACGTCGAGAAGCTCGCCTCCGGTGACGTGAACAAGGTGGCCGAAGTGGTACGTGATCTCTGGCGGCGCGAGCAGGATCGCGGGCTGTCCGCGGGCGAGAAGCGGATGCTGATGAAGGCCCGGCAGATCCTGGTCAGCGAGTTGGCGCTGGCGGAGGGCACCGACGAGGGCAAGGCCGAGAGTCTGCTGGACGAAGTCCTGGCGACGACGGTCTGACGACTATCCGAGCAGTGTGGACACCGTAGCGCTGGTTCCGGCCGCCGGGCGGGGTACCCGTCTCGGTGCCGGTGTTCCCAAAGCACTGGTTCGAGTTCTCGGGCATTCCCTGCTGTCGCGCGCGGTCCGTGGTCTGTTGGATTCGGGGAGTGTGGGGCACGTCGTAGTGGCCGCCGCACCGGATCAGCTCGACCCGATGGGCCGCGAGGTGCGAGACCTCGGTGAACGGGTGCACGTCGTTCCCGGTGGCGGTGAGCGCACCGACTCCGTTCGTGCGGCGTTACGTGCCGCGGACCGGTTGGTGCCTTCGGCGGAGGTCGTGCTGGTGCACGACGCCGCTCGTGCGTTCACTCCCGCGAGGGTGATCCGCGACGTGGTCGCCGCGGTCGAACGGGGCGCTCCTGCCGTGGTGCCGACGTTGTCCGTGGCGGACACGATCAAGCGGGTCGACGACGAGGGCGTGGTGGCCGAGACCGTGGACCGCTCGCGGCTCCGCACGGTGCAGACCCCGCAGGGCTTCACCGTCGACGTTCTCCGCGAGGCTTACGGGGCGGCCGGGGAGGTTGCCACCGACGACGCCGGTCTGGTGGAACGACTGGGGTACCCGGTGGAAACGGTCGCCGGTCACACCAACGCCCTGAAAGTGACGACTTCCTTCGACCTGGCCGTGGCCGAGGCCGTGCTGGCCGCCGGGCCGGTCGAACTGCCCGAATCCCGGGTGGACACTCTCGGTCGTTCGAACGACACGGGAAGTGACACTTCCGAAAGGTGCGGTGACGAGTCGTGAGTGCCGAGCCGTCACCGATCGGGCTACCCCGTATCGGTCAGGGTGTCGATGTTCACCCGATCGTGGCGGGCAGGCCGTGCTGGATGGCCGGACTTCACTGGCCGGACCGCGACGGCTGTTCCGGGCACTCCGACGGTGACGTCGCGAGCCACGCTCTCTGCGACGCGGTGCTGTCCGCGGCGGGGCTGGGGGATCTCGGTTCGGTGTTCGGCACCGGCGATCAGCGGTGGTCCGGGGCGCACGGCGTTGATTTCCTGGCGCACGTGCGTGGTCTGCTCGCCGGTGAGGGGCGCAGGCTCGGCAACGCCTCGGTGCAGGTGATCGGCAACGCCCCCCGGATAGGCGACCGCAGGGCGGAGGCCGGTGCCGTGCTCGGCGAGGCGCTCGGTGGCGAGGTCTCGGTTTCCGGAACCACCACCGACGGGCTCGGACTCACCGGAAGAGGTGAAGGGATCGCCGCCATCGCCACCGCTTTGGTCTTCTGAGCGGTCCCCTTGCGTAGCTGGTTGGGTAGCCGGCACGTGAGTCGGCGCCTTGCGGCGTTGGGCCGGCTCTTGAGTAGCGACCTACGCGGCGAGCGGCCCGGCCTTGCAATGCATCCGACTCACGCACCGGGGACGCCCGCGCTGCGTCGCTCATGGTCGCTTCCCGACGGCAGCCCCCCGGGGGGCGTCAATTTCTCGCGAAATCGCCGGGCCATCGACGCAGGCCGCACTCCGACCACCCTCGCAGTCGGCACCGCCGCGGGTTCTCCGGTGCGGCTCTCGCGAGGACGCCGGAGACGTTGTGTAGGTCGCTACCCGATGTCGCCGGACCCGCAGCGAGAGCCGTGCCAGAGGTTCCGCCAACCACACCGCCAGGCAACCCGAGCCGCCGACCGAACGAAAGTGGTGATGTTCACCGCATCGGCGGGACGATGAGGTGGTGTGCACCAGTACCGTGGAACGGTGACCGTGCGCGCAGTGCTCTTCGACTTTTCCGGCACCTTGTTCCGGCTGGAGCAGGACGAGTCCTGGTTGGCCGGGGTGACCGACGAGTCCGGGAAGCAGTGGGACCTGGAGGCCCAGACCGAGCTGATGCGGCGGATGACCGCCCCCACGCAGCAGGTGGTCAAGCTCTCCCAGGAGTACCAGCAGGCATGGGACGAGCGGGACCTCTACCCGGACCAGCACCGCAAGGTCTACCTGGAGGTGCTGCGCAGCTCCGGCCTCACCGATCCGGCACAGGCAGAGGCGCTCTACTCGCGGTTGATCGATCCGGACTGCTGGACTCCCTATCCCGACGCGGCTCCCGTGGTGCGGCGGCTGAACGAGGCGGGTATCCGCACCGCGGTCATCAGCAACATCGCCTTCGACATCCGACCCGCGCTGGACCGCGTCGGTATCGGTGATCTCTTCGACTCGGTGTTGATGTCCTACGTCGAAGGTGTGATCAAGCCCGATCCGAAGCTGTTCCTGCGTGCCTGCGAGCGGATCGACGTCGAGCCGGAGCAGGCACTGATGATCGGTGACAGCGTCGAGGCCGACGGCGCCGCCACCGAGGTGGGCTGCCGGTTCGCCCACGTCGAACCGTCCCCGACCGACGAGCGGCCGGACGCGCTGCTGCGGGCCGTCGCCGATCACGGCGTGTCGCTGTAAGCCCATCGGTGGTCGCTGTAACCCCACCGGATTTGTGATCCGCACAGGTCTTGCCCGTATCATCACGGTGTGAGCCTGTACCTTCATGACACCGCGAGTCGCACCACACGTGAGTTCCAGCCCCGCCAGGAGGGCCTGGCGACGTTGTACCTGTGTGGGGCCACGGTTCAGGACCTGCCGCACGTCGGTCACGTGCGCAGCGGGCTCAACTTCGACGTGCTGCGGCGCTGGCTGACCCACCTCGGCTACGAGGTGCGGCTGGTGCGCAACGTCACCGACATCGACGACAAGATCCTGGCCAAGGCAGCCGAGGCCGGGCGCCCCTGGTGGGAGTGGGCCGCCACGCACGAGCGCGCGTTCGAGGACGCCTACGACCGGCTCGGTTGCCTGCCGCCCTCGGCCACCCCCAGGGCGACCGGGCACATCACCCAGATGGTCGAGCTGGTGCAGCGGTTGATCGACCGGGACCACGCCTACGCCGCCGACGGCGACGTGTACTTCTCGGTGCCCTCCTTCCTGGAGTCCTACGGCAGGCTGTCCGGGCAGCGCCCCGAGGAGATGCAGCAGGCCGAGGAGGCGGTACCGGCGGGCAAGCGCGACCCGAGGGACTTCACGCTGTGGAAGTCGGCGAAACCGGGTGAACCGAGCTGGCCCGCCCCGTGGGGGCGGGGTCGGCCGGGCTGGCACCTGGAGTGCTCGGCGATGTCGACCTACTACCTGGGGGAGGAGTTCGACATCCACGGCGGCGGGCTGGATCTGGTCTTCCCGCACCACGAGAACGAACTGGCGCAGTCCAACGCGGCCGGCGACGGGTTCGCCCGCTACTGGCTGCACAACTCCTGGGTGACCGCCAGCGGCGAGAAGATGTCGAAGTCGTTGGGCAACACGCTCGGCATCGCCGCGCTGCTGCAGCGGGTCCGACCCGTTGAGCTGCGGTATTATCTGGTCGTACCGCATTACCGGTCCACGGTGGAGTTCTCCGACGAGGGGCTCGAGGAGGCGGTCGCGACCTTCCGCAGGATCGAGTCGTTCCTGCACCGGGTGGTGCGGCGCACCGGCGAGGTCGCACCTTCCGAGGTGACCGAGGAGTTCGCCGCGGCCATGAACGACGACCTGGGGACACCGCAGGCCATCGCGGCCGTGCACAACGTGGTTCGGGAGGCCAACTCCGCGCTGGACGCCGGCGAGGACGAGGCGGCCCGCGAGGGCGCGGCACGGGTGCGTGCGATGCTCGACGTCTTCGGGCTCGATCCGCTGGCGCCGCACTGGGCCGGTCGGGAGGGTGCTTCCGACGAGGCGCACCGGGCGCTTTCCGCGCTGGTCGACGATCTGCTCGAACAGCGTAGTCAGGCACGGGCCGACCGGGATTTCGCCACCGCCGACGCGGTTCGGGATCGGTTGCACGCCTGCGGTATCGCCGTCGAGGACACCCCCGACGGTCCGATGTGGACTTTGAAGGACGGATAGCTCGTGCCGGGAAACGACAAGCGCAGAGGCGCGGTACGCAAGTCGGGCACCAAGAAGGGCATGGTCGTCGGATCAGGTGGCCAGCGCCGCAAGGCTCTCGAGGGCAAGAAACCCACCCCCAAGGCCGAGAACAGGTTCAACCACCCCGCCAAGCGCAAGGCGGACGCGCGCAAGCAGGCGCAGCAGCAGCGGGACAAGCGCCGCAAGGAGTCCGACAGCGCGGGTGAGCTCGTGGCGGGCCGCAATCCCGTGCTGGAGTGCGTCCGCGCCGGGGTGCCGACCACCGCGCTGTACGCGGCGGAGGGGATCGACACCGACGAGCGGGTGACCGAGGCGGTCCGGCTCGCCGCGGACCAGGGGATCTCCGTGGTGGAGGTGCCGCGCGGTGAACTCGACCGGATGACCTCCGGCGCGCTGCACCAGGGGCTGGCGCTGCGCATCCCGCCCTACGAGTACTCCGAGCCGGAGGATCTGCTCACCGCGGCCCGGAACTCCGGGTTGCCGCCGCTGCTGGTGGCCGTGGACGGGGTGACCGATCCCCGCAACCTCGGGGCGGTGGTGCGTTCGGCGGCGGCGTTCGGCGCGCACGGCGTGCTGCTGCCGCAGCGGCGCAGCGCCGGGATGACCGCGGTGGCGTGGCGTTCCAGCGCGGGCACCGCCGCTCGGATACCGGTGGCGAAGGCCACCAACCTCAACCGCACGCTCAAGAACCTCAAGTCCGAGGGGCTGATGGTGGTCGGTCTGGACGCCGACTCCGACGTCACCTCCGACGAGCTGGAGCTGGCTACCGATCCGCTCGTGGTCGTGGTGGGGTCCGAGGGCCGGGGGCTGGCCCGGTTGACCAGGGAGAACTGCGATCAGACCGTCTCGATTCCGATGAGCTCCGGGGTCGAGTCGCTGAACGCCTCGGTCGCGGCCGGGGTGGTGCTCGCCGAGGTCGCGCGCAGGCGCAGGCTGAGCTGACGCCCCGCTCCGGGGCGCGGCGCGTCGATCCCGAAGTGGGAGCCGAACTCGTCGCTCCGATGTGGACGGTGAACCACCGGTGCGGTGCGGACGGGTTGTGTCGGTCGTCTCACCGCCGAATTCAGCGGTTCCGCGCCCGTGCTCGGTGCGGCTCGGTTAGAGTCTGACGGACCGCAGGCCGGCAGCCGCGCTGCACGCCGAACCGAGCTCGGACCCACATGTCGTTCGCAACTCCGCTTTTCCTCTGGTACTTCCTGCCCACGGTGCTGCTCGCCGTGCTGCTGGCGCCGCGTTCCTGGCGCAACGCGGTCGTCGCGGTGGCCAGCCTGGTGTTCTACGCCAGCGGTGCGGGCGGCACCACGATGCTGCTGCTCGACTGCATCGTCGTGAACTTCTTCGTGGGCCGGAACCTGGAGCCAGACGAGTGGCGGCTGGACGGCAGCCGCCGCAGACTGCTGCTCACCGGGGCCGTGGTGCTCAACCTGGCCGTGCTGGGGGTGTGGAAGTACGCGGGCTTCGCCAGTGAGCAGGCGGCGGTGCTGGCGGGGTGGTTCGGCGGTCACCTGCCGAAGTTCGAGGTCATCCTGCCGATCGGGATCTCGTTCTACACGTTCCACCACATCTCCTACCTGGTCGACATCTACCGTGGTGAACGCCCGGCGCTGCGGGAGCCGGTGGCCTTCGTGGCCTACATCGCGATGTTCCCGCAGCTGGTGGCAGGGCCGATCGTGCGCTACCACGAGATCGCCGACCAGCTGCCGCAGCGGCGTACCCACCGGCTCGACGACATGGCGGCGGGCTTCCCCCGGTTCGCCTGGGGGTTGACGAAGAAGGTGGTCATCGCCGACAGCCTCGCGCCGGTGGCCGACGCCTGCTTCGCGACCCCGGGGTCGGAGATGACGTTCGCGATCGCCTGGCTCGGCGCGATCGTCTACACGATGCAGCTGTACTTCGACTTCTCCGGGTACTCCGACATGGCGATCGGACTGGGGCGGATGTTGGGGTTCCGGCTGCCCGAGAACTTCGCCCGCCCGTACTCCTCGGTGACGGTCACGGAGTTCTGGCAGCGCTGGCACATGTCGCTGTCGCGCTGGTTCCGCGACTACGTCTACATCCCGCTCGGCGGCAACCGCGACGGCACGTTCCGCACCTACCGGAACCTGACGATCATCTTCGTGCTGACCGGGTTCTGGCACGGCGCGGCCTGGACGTATCTGGTCTGGGGGCTGTTCCACGGGGGGCTGCTGGTGCTCGAGCGGGCCACCGGGGCCTACCGGATGCCGGTCCGGCCCGGGACGCGCGCGGCCCGGCGAGCGGCGACGATGCTGCTGGTCACGTTCGGCTGGGTGGTGTTCCGGGCGCCGGACCTGGGCACCGCCGGGATGATGCTCGGCCACATGCTGCTTCCCGACCTCGGCGGGGTGACGGCGGTGGTCGACGCGGCACTGACCAACCAGCGCACGCTGCTCCTGCTGGTGGCCCTGCTGGTGGTGCTGCTGCCCGCCGACGACGCGACCGGCACCTACATCGAGTCGGCCCGCGGTCGCACGGCCACCGGCGTTCGGGTCGGGGTGATGACGGCGGGCACCGTCTACTCCGGACTGCTGGTGGCGGCGGGCTCGTTCAGCCCGTTCCTGTACTACCAGTTCTGAACCGTGACCCCGACAGCCTCTGGTGACCCCGGTGCCAGGCCGCCGTCCGTTTTTCTTCTGAGCCGGAGGCGATCCCCGGGGCTCGGGTACCGCGTGGACCCGTAAGGCTGCGAGTCCCCCCTCGATCTCGGGTGTGTCGTGTATTCGACACAGTTCTCCCGGGATCGAGGGGGAGGTGAAGCTTCTCGGTATACCGGAATTGTGACTTCGGAGCTTCACCCCGCGCGGGGTGTTACACCCGCGCCGAGCCGGGGGTTACGGGCAGAGCGGCGATGATGGGCCGATAGTGCCCGAGCATGAGCGTCAGGGCTTACCAAGGACACGGCCGGGTTCGCCTAGATCGTGCGTTGCCTGACGCGCGGACTTCACGCCCTCTGACGGCGGTCCGCACGGCTGTGAACCGTGGCCAGGACTTGTAACCCTGCCCACATGCTGCCTGGACCGCATGCGGAGGGAGCCTATTCCGTGCTAGACTCAGCACTGCTTTATTTCTCTTGGCAGATGGAATATAGCACGGGCCCTCTGATTCCGATCAGGGGGCTCTTCTGCGTGCGTAGTCATGGTGATTCCTCGTTCGCCATCCGGTCGAGCAGAGTCCGGATACGCCTGTCCAGCAGTTAACGCCTTCCAGAGTGACTAGATAAGTGTGGAGTTCGTCCGGGAACCGTTCACCTGATCACTGCCCGGGTTATGGTTTTCCTGTTGAGAGGCCGCGCCAGAAGGGGACTGAATTCTTTGCCGTCACTAGGGCGTCTTTGATGTTGGTCGGGCGAATATTCGTCTCGGTGAGCTGACCCAACGGCACCCAGTGGAATTCGAGATGTTTCTTCTGGCTTGTCGGTTCCGGAACATCGAGGGTCACGGTGAACAGTAGCGAGGCCACGTACTGGGCCAATTCAGTAGAGACATCGAGCACGGTGGACAATCACGGAGAGCCTCCGGTGTGGACGGGTTCTGTGATAAGACCAGCCCTACCGGGGGTTCTCCGTCTACTTTCTCTCCCCAGCGACGTCGCCAGCACCCACCACTGAGGTCACCTCAGTGGGACGATTTCAGCCACCACGAACACACCCCACCGATGAGCGCCCCGGATCCGTACGGCCGGGCTCAGAATCGCAGGTCACTGATTTCGGCCAGATCGATGCCGTAGCGGGCGTATACCTTGGTGGTGTTCTCGCCGGTGAGGTCGCCCTCGGTGTAGCCCAATCGAGAGGCCACGGCCATGACCCGCTCCTTGCTGTCGGCTTCGATTTCGACGTAAGTGGGGATGTGGGGCCAGCTGTCGATCTCCACCTCGGCCCCGTCGAGGTGGAAGCTGACACGCCTGTTCTCCTGATAGGCCTTGGGCTGATAGCCGAGCTTGCCCAACAGGGCGTTCGTGGCTTCGAAGTCCGAGACGGCCACTTCGGTTTCCCGCGTGCCGTCGATGGCATCGTTGGTGATCTCTTTGATCGTCAGTGTGGTGGCACTGCCGGTGTCGCGCAGGCGAATCCACCGGGATTGATCACCCGGGGTGATGTCGTAGACGTAGCGACGTTGCAGAGCCTGTCCACGTTTGGTGCCGCCTGCCTGCAGGATCTGCTTTTCCATTGTGTCGGGGTCGATGTCGAGGATCTTGGCTTCGTGCTCGATGGGCACCGGTGTTCTCCCTTGCCGTTGTGATCGTCGAGGTTCAGATTAGGATGCCGCGAGCGGTGCCAGTCGGGCGTATTCGTCCGCGCGGAAGGCGGTGATCTCGGTGGCCAGCGAGCCGTGCAGGAATTCCTCCAGAGGTTGGCACAGGTCCATGCGTTGCAGGCACACGCCGACCATCCAACGGCCGTCGGTGGCTCGGTACAGTCGCAGTCCGTAATAGCCTTCCTGGCAGTCGCTACCGTTGTTGAAGCGGCATCCGACACACGTGTCGGGCAGGCGCACCGGTCGAATTCGCTTGACGAAGATCCGCCGACCGTCCTCCAGCCGGTATGCGGTCCGAGCGCCGCTCACACCGGCTGTGACGTAGTGCGCTTCGGCAACGGCGCCTCTGTCGGTGAGGATCCGGTCGATCGCCTGCAGGGACGGTTGGCCGTGGTCGAGGGAATTGAGTAGGCGTACCGACAACATCGGCGAGTACTCATCCAGCACGCGGTGCACCCGATCGATGTGGGCCTCGTCGAGGACCACGAGATTCACGCTGGCGACGATGCCGTGTTCCACGCAGACCGCGATGGACTCCCGCAACGCGTCGATCTTGTCGCCAGCGCGGGCGGTGTTGCGATAGCGGGCGTGTTGAACCTCGGCCAGTTCGGCTGGAGTGGTCCCGAAAACGGAGAAGTTGACCCGATCCAAGCCTGCTTCAGCGCAAGCGGGTAGGACGCCGGCCCCCTGCTCGCCATTGGAGGTCATGCACACCCGATATCCGGCCTCACGACCGCGAGCGATCAGCTCGGCCAGCCGGGGGTGCAGGGTGGGTTCACCTCCGGTGAGGTGGAGCTCGGCCAACCTCATGGCTGCTCGGAGCCTCGCCACCACGTCAGTGAACTCCTCATCGGGAAAAATCGTTCGCGGCAGGAACGTGGCCCCGTTGCTACCGGTGTAGATCGACACGCGGCCCGACCGCCCCCTGGGCGTGAAGGCCTCCGCGATCCGTCTCCGGTTGTCCGCTGCGACCGGTGTTCCTTCGTTATGACAAAACGTACAGGTCATCCCGCACGCATCGATGATCTTCACGCGAAGGGTTGCGTCGCGCTGCACGTAGGTCGGTATGTCCGAGCGTGCGAAGTCGTTCACCACTGACACCTTCTTGTCGAATGGGCCACTCCTGCGTCGCACCCAGCCGGCGACGCCTCACATCGAAACCCGGGAACTCCGGTCGGACCGGGGTGCGGGCTGGTGACGGTCGGAGGACGCCATCAGCCCGCGCACGGCCGGACAGCTCGGAGTCATCCGGATCGCGTGGTACGACTCGCCGGCTGGACACGGATCACGCTAGGAACGTGCGAACGCGTGGAGTAACAGCGAAGTGACAGTGCGACATGGCAGCATGGACGGTGCTGATCGGACACTGCCGCGTCCTTTGAGGAGACACCGATGCCAGCCAGTGCTACCGAGAGCTCGATCGGCGAGCGCATCGCCGTGGCCCGCAAGGTCGCGGGGCTCAACCAGTACGCATTGGCGCAACGGGCCAGCTACAGCACCAGTATGGTGCGCGCGGTCGAGCAGGGGCGCGAACCGGCCTCGCCCAGCTTCGTCGCGTGTGTCGCACGCGCGCTCGGTGTCGAGATCGAGGAACTCTACGGCCGGCCCTACCGAGAACTCCTCGAGGACGATGGTGGCCTGCCCGGTGTCGAAGAGCTGCGCACGCTGTTCGCGGAAGGCCGCCATGTCACCGCGCTGCAGCCGTCTTCGCTCGACGAACTCGCTGCCGATCTCGAACGCGCCCGCACGCTGCGCCACAGCGACCGGGCCCGCCGAGCCATCGCGAGGACCCCGGTCCTGCTCCGGCAGCTGCACGGTGCCGTCCGCGACGCCCCCAGTGATGCGGATCGCGCACGGGCTCACCGGCTCCTGGCACAGTGCTACGCCAACGCCGGGCAACTCGTGTTCCGTTTCGGCTGGCTGCCCCTGGCCACCCAAGCACTGGACCGCGCCGAGACCGCCGCCGAACACAGCGACGATCCGCTCCTGCCCGCCCACGCCCTGCAGCAACGCGTCCTGCTGCTGCTCTCGCACGCCGCCTATGACACCGCCACTGCGCTCGTCGACCAGTCCCTAGATCTACTGCCCAGCAACGACCGGGAAGCCACCCTCGCGCTCCGCGGGGCCGCACACCTACGCGGGGCCATCACCGCTGCCCGCAACTGCGACACCGACCGGGCCCACGGCCACATCGACACCGCCCGCGACATCGGAGCCCGTCTCGGTCACCAGTCCACCGCCTACGACACCAACTTCGGGCCCGGCAACGTCGAGATCCACCACACCGCCGTGGCGTTGGAGTCCGGTGATCCTGACAGAGCGGCCCGCACCGGTTCCCAGCTGCGCCTCCCGGCCAACATCCCTGCCACCAGAGCCGGCCACCACTGGCAGGACGTCGCCCGCGCCTGGGTGCTGACCGGCGATCACGGACAGGCACTCCACTCCCTGAACAACGCCCGCCGCGTCGCGCCGCAACAAACCCGCTACCACCCCCAGGTGCACGAAACGACCCGCGCGATCGCACAGACCGAACGCCGCAAATCCGACTCCGTCGCCCACTTCGCCTACTGGCTCGGACTCAAACTCTGAATCGGCCACGCCCCGACCGTTTCCGCCCACCCGCTACCGTGGTCGGTTGTGAGGCCAGCAGACAACACGCCCGGACATGGTCAACGGCAACCTGTCATCGGTGTCGTCGGCTGCGGTGCCGGAGGAGTCAACCATCTCCGTGAGTACCTGGTCACGCCGCTTCTCGACCACGGCTACCGCGTCACGGTCAGCCTGACCCCCACCGCCGGACGATGGCTGTCCGAATCCGGCGAAGCCGACAAGCTCGAATTATTGACCGGATTGCCCGTGCGCTGGACCTCCCGGCTGCCCACCGAACCCAAGCCACACCCAGCCGCCGACTGCTACGCCGTCGTACCCGCCACCGCCACCAGCGTCGCCAAGCTGGCCCTGGGCATCGGCGACAACCAAGCCCTCACTCCCGTCTGTGAAGCCATCGGGGACCCGGCCACTCGCGTCGTCGTCTTCCCCAAGGTCAACGCCGCCCACGCTGCCCATCCCGCGTGGAACACTCATCTCGACGCGCTTCGCGACGGCGGCGTCGAACTCGTCTACGGCGACCATGTCTGGCCGCTCTACCCCGTCGGGCACGAACCCAAGCGTCCCTACCCCTGGGAAACCATCCTCGCCGCAATCGAACAGTAGCCCTCCGGCAACCGACACACCCGGTGGGTACAGGTCGTTGTTGTTCGATCTACCCCACCGGAGATTCACCGTCACTACTGCGCCAGTGGGTGCTCTTCGCTCGTCAAGACAGCCAGGGCTCGTAGAGATTCGTCGGACTCGGCGGGTAGGGATCACTGGCGGCGAGCAGATACTCAGTACACACCCGGCAGTAGTGATGCCACCCGCCCAAGATGCGTTCCGGCGGGTGCGGGGCGAGCTCGATCACCTGGCCGCAGAAACAGGCCACGAATCCCCGGCCCGCACGAGCGCTGGCCTCGCGTGTGGAGGGCGCGGTGGCATGAATCGTGCCCGAATCGGTGCCGGTCACGAACCGAGGCGGCGGCACGGACAGCTCAGCCAGCGACGGCATGGCGCACCACCCGTCCCCGCAGACCCGACCACGCGATCATGGAACAACACTGCGAACACAACTCCGGATCGGCCTCCGGCTCGCCGAGCGGCGTGACCTCGCCCAACCCCAGATAGACCTGGCACAGCGACAGCACCCACGAGGCCGTGTACTCACCCGGATGACGCTCGATCGCATGCAGCCTGGGGACCTGGCCATGCCGGTGGTCGGCCTCGGTCGCGGCCAACACCACAAACACCAGGCTGCGCGGAAACAACGCCCCCACCTCACACCACCCCCACCAGGCAGCCGAGGTGCGGCGAACCGAGACGCGCAACGACACACGTCGCACAAGGCGATAGCATCAACAACGCTCCACTTCAGTAGTGACTGGATGAAGGAGCCACCCCGCGTCCGAGGCCGCCAAGCACACGACGCGGGAAGGGCTACTCGTCCGGTGGTCGCCACCGGACGAGTGGTCAGAAATCCTCCCTGCCTCCCTCTCTTCCTGAGTTCGTTCAATATGGCTGGTCACGTTCCGATGATCGCTAGTATGCTAAAAGTGACTGCAACTTGCAAGCAACATGTTCTGGTGTTCCACGAAAGTTGCATAGCCAGCGAGTTCGACCGGTCGGACGACGAGAGAGTCGTACGCGCTCACGAGACGTACACGGATAGGCTGCCCACGAGAGGAAAACTATGGCTTTGCGCAAGACAGTACGTTCGCGTCGCCTCGGTAAGCAGCTGCGACGCCTCCGTGAGGAAGCCCGACTCAGTCAGGACGACCTGGTCGGTCGAGTCAACGAAGATCAGCCCAAACAGCGAAGGTTGTCCACCACGCATCTGTCGCGTTTGGAAACCGGGTTGGCCAGGATCACCCCGGAACAGCTGGATCGTGTAGCCGAAGCTCTCAACGTTGATGCCGAACACCGGAAGACTCTCGACGAACTACGTCATCGCGCTGATGAGCGTGGCTGGTGGCAGGAGTACGCCGACATCGTTTCGCAGGATGTCGAAATGCTGGTGGAAATCGGAGAAGATGCCATTACCGCACGCAGCTACGACAACGCCTTCATCCAAGGGCTGTTGCAAACACGCTCCTACGCGGAGGCCGTGATCGGCAGTGGTCGCGCGTTCGTCTCGCCAATCAGCGTTGACCGTATGGCGGACATGCGGTTGCGCCGCCAGGAACGACTCGCCGACCCTGACTTCGAGGGACTGACCGCGGTGATGAGCGAAAGTGTCATCCGCACCGTGGTCGGTGGGCCGGACGTGATGCGAGAGCAGCTGCAATACCTCACCGAGGTGGTTCAACAGCTACCTGTCACGATTCATGTCCTACCATTCAGTGCTGGCGCCCTGCCCGGGAGCGATAACTTCGTGCTGTTCGGGTTCCCTCACGAACTGGACGGCGATGTGGTGTATGTGGACAGCGATACAGCGCAGCGGATCTACGAGGATCGCCTGGCTGTTCGTCAGTGCACGTATACGTTCGATGCGGCTCTGGCCCTGGCTCTACCGGCACGGGAGTCACAGGACCTGATCCGCTCGGTGATGAAGGAGCTACCATGACAGCACAAAACCCCTACCGCGAGCTGGACGACGAACGCTACGAAGCTCTACTGCGCGAGCCACACGTCAAATCGAGCTATTCGAATGCCAACGGCGGATGCGTGATGCTGGCCTCGGACGGTCAATTCATCAGTATCCAGGACGACAAGCTCCCGGAAGCCGAGCGTCGTTCCCGCGCGCAGGTCTATACCCGCACGGAGCTACGCGCTTTCATCGACGGCGCGAAAGCAGGAGAATTCGATCACCTCGCATAGCAGCCCCGCGCAAGGCCCCACGATCCTGGGGCCTTGTGCTTCCGCAACGGAGTTGCTCTCTGGGACAGAACCGCGACAGGATAAACAGGAGAACCAGTGAGCGAGTTCGCCAACTGGCGTAGATCCAGTCGCAGCGGTACTGGAGGAGGCAACTGCGTCGAGGTCGCCCAGAACCTACCGGGGACCGCTCTCCTCCGAGACAGCAAACTCGGCACCGACAGCCCCGTCCTCGCGGTCTCCCCGCATCGCTTCACCGCCTTCGTCGAGGCGATCAAAAGCGACCGCCTCGACGGCTGAACCGCTGCCGTGAAGTCCCGCTCGGTATCGTCGGGCGGGACTTTCGCGTCGCCTTCCGCGACACGAGAGACTCCTGCTTCGCAACCGAACGATTCGGCGCCGGACCGTCCTCGAAGTTCCCCGGCAGCTGCCTAGCTGTGCGGCGTTTCGTGCGCTGTCTTGGCCGAGCGACGAAACAGCGACTACAGTTCGTCGTTCTCGGCCCCGGACGCGAGGTCCGACCAGTGCGCTACCCATCGGTGTGACCGCGTGTGCTCGTGCGGTGTCGCCGACCGATGGAACTCGCGGTGCAGGTAGTCGACCAGATCGACTCCGTAATGGATGACATCGGTTCGGTGGACCGAGAGAACTGGGTCTCCGCCGCACGCCGGTGCGGCGGGCATGTACCGGTGGGAGTAGAGGGGGATCAGCTTCGGCCAACGTTCGAGATGTTCACGAGCCCGGCGCTCGGCCAACCGATCATCGACCGGGCGCGGCCCCCAGGACACCGGCCAGAAATCATCGTGCAGCACGTCGAGAACCGCGCCCTCCACGGGCCACGTCAGGCGAGTCGACAGCTCCTCGCATGTGTCGTGTCGCCAGTCCGGCCAGCCGTCTCCCACCGGCACAGCGCTGGCCAGCAGTGCCGCATGATCCGGGCTGAACTCGAATCCGAACCGCCGCTGGACCGCACGGAGTTCGTCTTGGTGCAGGCCGTCGTGCAACGTGACGCCCACTCGACGCAGCAGGGTGATCGCGGTGTTCGCGACATCGACAGTCATCGGAATAGCTCAGCGTACCGAGAAGTGACGAGCAACCGATGCGGGCGGAGCCGGTCGCGAGACCGCCACGCGGCTCAGGTGTTGGTCACCGCGACGAAGGCACCCGCCGTCGTGGCGGTCTGGACGGCCACCCGCACCTGCTCCACGACCTTGCCGACGACCTCGCTCACCGCTTTTTCGATGCCGCCCCCGCCCAGGCGGCGTGCCACCTTCACGGGCGTTGACCTCCGGGGCGCACTACGCGGACACGGGCCTGCCTGTTCGGTGCGTTCGCGGCGACCGCTCCGGAGCACTTCGACGAGCTGATAGCCGTCGCCTTTGAATCGGGATCCGGCACCGCGCTGCGGTGTCTCCGCCGCGGACAGTTGCTTGAACCGTATTCAAGTACTAGTCTCCCGTTCAAGTGAACGGAGGAGTGGCTGTGGACAAGAGCTCATCGCACGAGATGCCCCCGGACGAAGCGCTCGGACGGGCGGGGCACATGAGCGAGCTCGCTCGTGACGGCTCCCGCTGGTTCGGTTACATGCTGATCCTGCTCGGGCTCTTCACGACCGGTTTCTTGGTCGGTCAGGCACTGAGCGAGGGCTGGATCGCCACCGTGGTGGCGTGGTTGTTCGCGGGCTGCATCGCGGGACTGTTCTGGTACGTGAACCGGCAACGAGTGCTAAGCAGGACGGCCGCACGCATCATTTGGAAGTTCACTCTTGTCTACATGGCGCTGGCGGTCGTCACCAGCGTCGTCACCAGCACCTGGTTGGACGACGAACCGCTGTGGCAGTGCCTGCTCGCGCTGCTGCCCGCACTGCCGTGCTGGGTGTCGGCCTGGTGGGTGCTACGTCGATGAGCGAGTCGGGAAGTCATCCGCGCCACGCACTGGACCAGCTGATCCACACCCCGGTGCGGTTGTCCATCGTGTCCGCCCTGGCCGAGGCCGAGCAGGTGGAGTTCCGCTTCCTGCGGGACAGCATCGAAGTCAGCGACTCGCTGCTGGCCAAACACCTCGCCACGCTCGAGGAGGCGGACTACATCACAGCGGTGAAGGGACACGTGCTGCGCAGGCCGCGTACGTGGTACTCGCTCACCGCGAACGGCAGGCGGGCCTTCGACGACTACCTGGCCGCCCTGCGCCGAATCGTCGACCACCACGCCGAGGAGGAGAGGTCTTGACGTCCGAGCGGGTGTCCGGTGTGGCGTTCTCCCCGTCACTCGGCTTCGTGCTCGCGGTGGTGCTCACCGCGCTCGCAACCCGGGTGTTCAGCTGGGACACCGACAACCGCTGACCCGCGGCCGAACCGGTTCCCCGGGAATCCCGACCGAGCCGCCCGGCGGGTCGTTACGGTGTGAACGTGTCCGGCAACCAGCCCAGCGCTCCTCGTACGGCCGATCGTGACGCCCCGTCGGCGACTCCGACGGAACTGCCCGCCGTGCACGAGGCGTGGTTGCCCAGGGAGCACCCGCTGCACCGCCCCCGACACGGTGCCAAGCAGTACATCGCGCTGGCCTGTGTCTTGCTGTTCTTCGCCGCGCCGGTGCTGTCCTGGATCCTCGGAGCCCGGGCGGAACGAATCGAGAACCGCGAACTCGCCTCCTTCCCCAGCGTCACCGAGGGATGGGGGTTCTTCACCGGGCTGAACGACTGGGCGAGCGATCGCCTGGCGTTCCGAGCCCAGGCGGTCGACGCCGTCGAGGGAATCAGCGAGGGGGTGTTCGGCGAACCGGCCCCGCACGGCTCCGACCCCGGTGGTTCTCCGCTCGGAGGCGGTGGCGCGGACCAACAGCGTTCCGGCAAGCCGGACCCCGAGCTCTTCCCCGACGTGGTCCGGGGCGATGACGGGTGGCTCTTCCTGGGCCACGACGTGTCGTACAAGTGCCTGCCCGACATGGAACTGGACCGCGTCATCGCCGGGCTGCGCCGCTGGCGTTCGGTGGTGGAGGAGTCAGGCCGCGAGTTCCGACTGGTCATCGCCCCTGACAAGTCCACCGTGTACTCCGAGCACATGCCCGACGAGTACGTGGGGCGTGACTGCATGCGAGAGCTGCGCTCGGAGTTCTGGCGACGCGTGCCCGAGGCCACCGGGGCGATCGACATGCGCCCCACGCTGCGCGAGCTCGACCGGCGCCGCGACGAACCCGTCTTCACCAAACTCGACACCCACTGGCGGCACGCGGGCGGGCTGGCGATGGTTCGACGGTTGGCCGAGTCCCTGCGGCCCGGAGTGACCGACAGCTGGGAGGTGGAGCCGGGCAGGACCTATCAGCACCGCGCGGACATCCCCGAGCTGGTGGGCGAGAACCGGGAATGGACGGTGCGGTCCTATTCGCTGGCGCCGGACGGCGGGGCCGACAACACGCGGTTCGTCGGCAGCGACTTCCACGAGCCGCTGCACCTGGAGTCGAGCGCACGACCCGGAATGATCGACGAACCCACGAGGATGATCGCGGACTCGTTCACCCAGTTCGCCAGTCCCTACCTGGCGGCGTCCTTCTCCGACCTCACCATCGCGCACCCGAACAACGTGCTCACCGACCCCGAGCGAACGGGACGCATGCTCGCCGAGGGCGAGGTGGTCACCTTCGAACTGTCGGAGCGGTTCCTGGCGGGTGGGCGGTACGCGATGCTCGCCCCGGACATGGCCGAGCAGGTAGGCGAGATCCTCAAGCGCAACCCCGTGTGAGGGTCCGTCGGGTCGGCCTGTGGGGCGGTGCGAGTAGCGGAACCTCGCGCACGGCTCTCGCTCCGGGAGGCCCGACATCGGGTAGTCACTACACAACGTCGGGCCTTCCTCGCGAGAGCCGCACGGGAGAATCCGCGGCGGTGCCGATTGCGTAGGTGGCTGGAGTTCGGCCCTCGTCGGCGCTGATGGCGCGGCGATTTCGCGGGAAATTGACGGCCGCGGGGCCATACCGGAGTGGCGGTACGGCTCCGGACGGCGTCGATTTCTCGCGAAATGTACGCGGGAGCGGTGACCAACCACGCGGATCGATCCCACGAGGCCGACCGCGCGAGGTCGAACACCCCGGCCGAGTTCCCACACGAACTCTCGGTCACACCGCGGCGGCGGAGCTACCCCTGGTCAACCGGTTCACGCGCAGGCCGCCGACCACCCGGCACACCAGGTAGATGCCGAACGAGACGGCCGTGACGAACGCGCTCACCGGCACGCCCGGGGCCAGCGACAGCAGGATCCCGCCGACGGCCGCGACCTCGGCGAAGACCACCGACAGCAGCGTCGCCTTCACCGGGCTGGCCGTCACCCGCATGGCCGCCGCACCGGGGGTGACCATCAGCGCCATCACCAGCAGCGCCCCCACCACGTGCACCCCGAGCGCGGTGGCGATCCCCACCAGCAGCGCGAACACCGGTGTCAGCAGTCCGGTCGGCACGCCGCGCGCCGCGGCCACCTCCGAGTCGACGCTGGCGAACAGCAGCGGGCGGTACAGCAGGGCGGTCACCAGCAGTACCACCAGCGCGGCCACACCGAGCAGGGTGACGTCGGCCGAGCTCACCCCGACGATCTGCCCCACCAGCAGGGTGAACTTGTTCGAGGCGCGTTCGGGATTCATCCACAGCAGCAGCACTCCCAGCCCGAGCCCGAACGAGAGCACGGCGCCGATCACCGAGTCGCGTTCGGTCTCGCGTTGCCCCAGCAGCCCGAGCAGCAATGCCGCGACCACCGCCCCGGTCAGCGCGCCCACCGTCACGCCGACACCGATCAACAACGCCGCGGCGGCTCCGGTGAACGCGAGCTCGGCGGTGCCGTGCACGGCGAAGGACATCTTCCTGGTGACCACCAGCGGCGCCAGCACACCGGAGACCAGTCCCAGCGCCGCCGCTGCCAGCAGGGCCTGCTGCACGAAGGGGTAGCCGAGCAGCTCGCCGGTGAGGCCGAAGTCGAATATCCTGCTCAGCGCGTCCAGCAGCCGGTTCATGCCTCGCCCCCCTCGTGCACGTGGTGGTCCTGCTCGTTCTCGGCCCCCGCCACGACGAGGCGGCCTCCGACCCGGGCGACCTCCACCTCGGTTCCGTACAGTTCGGACAGCGTCGTCGAGTTCATCACCTCGTCGGGGGTGCCGATCCGGAATCCGCCGTTGACCAGGTACAGCACCCGGTCCACCAGCGGCAGCACCGGGTTGATCTCGTGGGTCACGAACAGCGCCGCCGCCCCGGTGGTCCTGGTCTGGCGGCCGATCAGTTCACTGACCCGGCGCTGGTGCGAGGGGTCCAGCGAGAGCAGCGGTTCGTCGCACAGCAGCACGTCCGGTTCGGACACGATGGCCTGCGCGATCCGCAGCCGTTGCTGCTCCCCGCCGGAGAGCAGCCCCAGCGGGGTCTTGGCGTAGTCGGTGGCATCCACGGCGCGCAGTGCCTCGCGCACCCGGCGCGTCCGCGCGGCGCGGTGCCGCAGACCGATGCCCCAGCGGTGTCCGTCCAGCCCGAGCCCGACCAGGTCGTTGCCGCGCATGGTGAGGCTGTTCTGCAGTGAGCGTTGTTGCGGGATGTAGCCGATCCGGTCGTTGCCCCGGTACGCGGGTTCGCCCGCGATCCGTACCGAGCCACCACTCAGCGGGGCCAGTCCCAGCAGCACGCGCAGCAGGCTGGTCTTGCCCGCGCCGTTCGGGCCGAGCACCGCGAGGAACTCGCCGGGGGCCACGTCGAGATCCAGGCCCCGCCACAGCTCGCGCGGGCCGTAGGAGAGCGCCGCGTCGCGCAGCCGCACGGCGGGAGGTCGCTCCCGGCCGGTCGTGGTCTCGTCGGCTCGTGTCTCGTCGGTGCGGTGCTCGGTCGGCTCCGTCGACGGCTGCGGTCGCTGCACTTACTGCCCCCCGGTTCCCGCGGTGTTGTCGTCGAGCGCGGTGTCCAGCGCGGTCACCCGGCCGGACAGCCACTCCGAGTACGTCCGGTCGTCGGGCAGCGTCTCCGGCATGGCGACCACGGGGATGCCGTTGTTCCGGGCGCGCTCGGTGATCCGTTCCGTCAGCGGGGAGGCGGTCTGCGGGTTGTGGATCAGCGCGGCCGGCCTGCCCGAGCCGACGAGTTCCTGCAGCTCCGCCACGGTGGCCGCCGCCGGGTCGTTGCCCGCCTCCACCGTGCGCACGAACGAGTCGGGTGTGATGTCGGTCAGTCCCGCGTTCTCCAGCAGGTGGTCGGCCACCGGAGCGGTGGTCAGCACCTCGGTGCCGTGGTGCTCGTTCCGCAGCTCGGTGATGTTCCGCTCGATCTCGTCGACCCTGTCGCCGAACTCGGTGGCGTTGCGCTCGAACTTCTCGGCCCGATCCGGGCGGAGTTCGCCGAGCCGAGCGGCGATGCGCTCGGCGACGAGCCGCGCGGTCTCCGGGTCGTACCAGACGTGTTCGTTGCCGGAGTGCTGGTGGCCGTGCCCGGATTCGGCGTGCTCGTGGCCCTGTTCGGACTCGGTGTGCTGGTGTTCCGATTCGGTGTGCTCGTGGCCGTGCTCGTGACTCTGCTCGGATTCCGCGTGCTGCTGGGCGGAGCCGGTGGGTGAGCTCGATTCGCTCTCGGAGTGGCCGCCCGCACCGGAATGGCCGCCCGACCCGGCGTCGCCGCCCGACCCGGCGTCGCCGCCCGACCCGGCCACGCTCACCGCTTCGATGCCGTCGGTGGTCCCGTCGCCGTCGCTGAGCAGTTGGCTGACGAAGGCGTCGTAACCACCGCCGTTGTAGACGACGAGGTCGGCGCGGTCGAGCCGGGCAGCGTCGCGCGGGGTGCTCTCGTACGAGTGGGGATCGGCCTCTTCGCTGTCGATGATCGACTCGACCTCGGCCTCGTCACCGGCGACGGCCTTCGCCACGCCCGCCCACATGTCAGTGGAGGCCACCACGGTGGGTTTGCCGCCCTCCGAGGTGCCGCCGGTGCCGCTGCCGCAGGCACCGAGCAGCAGCGTAGCGGCTGTCAGCCCGGCTAACGCCGTTACGCCGCCCGCGCGATGGCTTCCGGCACGTCCGAGGTGGCAACTACGCGGTGTGTTCACGAAGACTCCTGCTTGCCGGATCGTGTCAACCGACTCGACCGCTAATGGAAATCATTATCGATTGGAGTCTACGCGCCGTTGTGGGCGGGCTTCCACCCAGTACCCGTTCGGATGACATGAGCACGGACACGCGTGCCCGGTGGTTTCGATTCGAGCGGGCACGCGAGTTCGGCCACGGGAGTCTCAGCCCGCCAACCTGGCCCCCGTGCTCGGGTCGAACAGGTGCAGCTCGTTCGGATCCCGTGTAACCACCGAGACCCGCTCACCGAGCGTGGGCGGCTCGCGACCGTCGATGCGCACCACCAGCCGCGCGCCGGAATCGGCAGTGTCCGGACGCGCGTGCACCAGCGCGTCGGCCCCCAGCTCCTCCACGAGTTCGACGGTCAGCTCCGCGCCGTCCCCACCGGGTGCGCCGAGTCGCAACGACTCCGGGCGCAGGCCCACCGTGACCTCACCGAGGCCGCGCGCGGCGGCCTCCGAAACCGTCTCACGGGGCAGTGGCACGGTCTGCCCGTCGAAGCTCGCGCCCTCTTCGGTGAGTCGCGCCGTGCGCAGGTTCATGGCCGGGGAGCCGATGAACCCGGCGACGAAGGAGTTGGCGGGTCGTTCGTAGAGTTCGCGCGGTGTGTCGACCTGCTGGAGCTTTCCGTCGGCCAGCACGGCGACCCGGTGCCCCATGGTCATCGCCTCGACCTGGTCGTGGGTGACGTAGACCGTCGTGGTGCCGAGTCGTCGCTGCAGCGCGGCGATGTTGGCCCTCGTCTCCACGCGCAGTTTCGCGTCCAGGTTGGACAGCGGTTCGTCCATGAGGAACACGCTCGGGTCGCGCACGATCGCCCGACCCATCGCGACTCGCTGGCGCTGCCCGCCGGACAGTTCCCGTGGTTTGCGGTCCAGGTACTCGCGCAGGTCGAGCATGTCGGCCGCTTGGGTGACCTTCTCCCGGATGACGTCCTTCTTCGTCTTGCGCAACCGCAGCGCGAAGCCCATGTTCTCGGCCACCGTCATGTGCGGGTAGAGCGCGTAGGACTGGAAGACCATCGCGATGTCCCGTGACTTCGGGGGAACGTTCGTGACATCGTTTCCGCCGATGTGGATGGCACCCTCGTCGACGTCCTCCAGCCCGGCGACCATCCGGAGTGCCGTGGATTTGCCGGATCCGGAAGGTCCGACGAGCACGAGGAACTCGCCGTCACCGATCCGCAGGTCCAGTTCGTCCACCGCGCGAACCGGTTTCGTGCCCGGGAATACACGTGAAGCGCCGTCGTACGCGACCTCGGCCATGTGTGACACACCTTTCACCGAAGGATTGGTCTGGACAAATTATCCTTCGGTGGATCGTGCCGCCACCCCCGAATGTCGGAAAGAATTCGGTTTTCAGTGTTCGGCCGCGTTCCGACGGGCCGGGTTTCCAGCGGAGTTCCCAACGGGTTTCCAGTGGGCAGCGGCGTTCCCATCTCCCGCGTCGAACCCTGGTCGGGAGGCTCGAAACGCGGCGCGCGTGTCCGCTCGGAACCTTCGGCACCAGGGGCTGGAGCGAGTTGGAGGTTCCGCCTGGCGGCCCGCCGCGGTGGGGGTGTGCGAAACTTCGGCAAAATGGTTGTGGGATCTGGGTCATCAAAGCTTCACCCACACTTACTGAACCGTTACGGTTCCCGCATGGTGCGGTCTACGAATTCGAGGCGACCCGCGACACTGGCGTCGCTCGCCGCGGAACTCGGCGTTTCCCGGACTACGGTCTCCAACGCCTACAACCGTCCCGACCAACTTTCCCCGGAACTGCGCAAACGCGTACTCGACACCGCCCGCCGACTCGGTTATCCCGGTCCGGATCCGGTGGCGCGCTCGCTGCGCACCCGCAAGGCGGGGGCGGTCGGACTGCTGCTCACCGAGAACCTCTCCTACGCGTTCCGGGACCCGGCCGCCGTCGGTTTCCTCGAAGGGCTCGCGTTGGCCTGTGAGGACGCCGATCACGGGCTGCTGCTGATACCCGCGAACCCGGAACACGAGGACGTGGCCTCGGTGCACAGCGCCGGTGTGGACGGTTTCGTGGTGTACTCCGTGCCCGATGACGATCCGCACCTGGCCGCTGTCATGGAACGCCCCGTTCCCACCGTGATCTGTGATCAACCCAGCCTGCCCGAGATCGACCGGGTGGGGATCGACGACGGCGCCGCGATCAAGGAGCTGGCCAGGCACCTCATCGAACTCGGTCACCGCAAGATCGGCGTCGTGTGCATGCGGCTGGCACGGACCCGCAACGACGGGCCGGCGTCCCCCGAACGGCAGGCCAACGCCGGCTTCCACGTGCAGCGGGCCAGGCTCACCGCGTTGTCCGAGGCGTTCGCCGAGGTCGGGGTGGACTGGGAGCAGGTCCCGGTCATCGAGCGCTTCGACCACACCACGGAGTCGGGTGGCTCGGCCGCCGCCCGGCTCATGGAGCTCGACCCGGAGATCACCGCGATCATCTGCACCTCCGACATCCTCGCGCTGGGTGCGCTCACCGAGGTCAGAAGGCAGGGCAGGCGGGTGCCGCAGGACATCACCATCACCGGTTTCGACGGCATCGACGACGCCGAGCGGGTCGAGCTGACCACCGTGCGCCAGCCGGTGCTGGAGAAGGGCAGGGCAGCGGGCAGATTGCTGCTGGACGCGAGCGAGTCGACCGGCAAGCCGCGCGAGGTGCTGCTCGACACCCAACTCATCACCGGTTCCACCGCGGGATCGCCCCGTTCGGTGGAGGAGCGCTGGTTCGGGCCCTGACCGGTTCGCGGCGGCCACACCGGTCTCGTCGCCGGGCGTTTCGGCACGGTGGTGTCGGGGTCCGGACCGGCTCCCGCCCACCGATCCGGACGGAGGCTCCCGGCCAGCCCCGCACTGATCAGCCCCGCACCGGGCCGCCCTGCAACGGGTTGCGCCGCAACAGGCCGCGCCGCGCCGGAGGGGAGAGCTCTCCCCTGTCGAGCAGTTTGTAGGCGTCCCGCGAGACCGCCAGCAGTTCCTCGGTGGGCAGCTGGGACTCCGGGACCTCACCGGCCGCGGTCTCGTAGGCGTCGTGCAGCTCGATCAGCGCCTTTCGGAGGCGTTCCGGATCGGTTCGCTGCGGTTCGGTCAGCTCCCTGACCCGCGCCAGCGAGTCCCGCAACCTGGCCAGCCAGGCCCCGTGCGGGGCGAGCCAGGCCACCAGGACGGCCACCGCCGCGCCGAGCAGGGTCGCCCACAGCCTGCTGCTGACCAACTGGGCCGGGCTGGCCTGGGTCATCATCCCGCTGACCAGCAGCGCCACCGGGGTGGCGAACAACAGTCCGAACGCGTAGTTGACGGGCATGGTCGCCTCGACGGCCCACTGCAGCGCGGCCAGCAGCAGAATGATCACCCACACGGCCGGATGCAGCGACAGCAGCACCAGCCCGAGCAGCACGCCTCCCACCGTTCCCGCGACACGTTGCAGCATCCGCGGTACCGAGCGCGAGGTGCTGGTGGCCTGCAGGACCGATACCGCCGAGACCCCGGCCCAGTAGATGTGTCCGGTGTCGAGCAGGTCGGCCAGCACGCCCGCCAGCAGCGCGGCGACGCCCACCCGCAGCGCGAACGGCACCAACCAGCTGCCGGAGCCCTTGCCCGGGCGCACCGCGGCCAGCAGTACTCCCCGGATCGTGCACCACCGGGAGGGCGGTAGCGCCGGTACGACCGCCGATTCCTCGCGGGCGTATCCGGGGGCGGCGGGGGAGTCCCCCCTGCGGATCCCGGCGGCCGTTTCGCGCAGCGACCGGATCGTCTCGCTCGCCGCTCGCCCGGACCCGCCCAGCACTTCGCAGATCTCGGTGGTCTGGATCAGCCTCTGGTGCTCCGTCGTGTCACGCTGTCGTCCCCCCACCAGCGCCAGACGTGTCCACGCGGTCTCCACGGCCACGGCCGATCGGTGCCTGGCCAGCACGTCGGAGCGGTTCGACAGATAGGCGGCGGTGGCTTCCAGGGCGGAGGCCACCGCCCTGCGCTGCGGGCGCAGCCCGGCGAACGCCGCCCCCACGGTGCAGATGAGCCAGGCGAACGCGCCGCTGACGGCGCAGACGGCCAGCTGGGGCGCGACGTCGGCGGGGGTGATGGCCAGGTTCGCGCAGGCGCCGGTGGCGAACGAGAAGATCAGCCCGCCGGGAGCGCCGAGCTTGACGGCCGTGGTGGCGGCGGTGGCGACCGCTCCGACCACGGCGGTGCCGGTCACCACCAGCAGTCGGTGTTGCCACGGTGCCACGTCGGCCAGCGCGATCGCGTCGCCCAGACCTACCGCGATCACCATTCCGGCGGCGACCGCCGCCAGCGAACGGGTCTGGTTGCGGTACGGCTCGCTGCGGCAGTAGACGCTGGTCAACGCGCCGAACACCGCTCCGGCGACCAGGTCCAGCCGGTCGAGTCCCAGCAGCACCAGCAGCGGTGTCAGTACCGACAGGAACGCGCGCAGCGCGGGCCACAAGATGGGGCCATGCCGGTTGATGTGAATGGCCTCACGCAGATGACGTGCCAGTATCGTCGAGGACACGTTCTATTGTAATACACAAGTATTTTACTAGTGAAGTGATGGTGGGATGAGACGCACGCCGGACATCATCAGTGCCGCACGCGGGCAGTGGAAGGAGATCCACCCCGAGCTGGACACCTCCAGCATGGAGATCGTCGGGCGGGTGCTCCGCACCGCCGCCGTACTGCGGCAACGATTGGACACCGTCCTCGGTGACGAGGGGCTCAACCGGGCCGAGTTCGATCTGCTCTCCGCGCTGCGCCGCAGCGGGGAACCGGTCACACCGGGGAGGCTGAACGGCCTGATGGTCGCCTCCGGAGCGGCGACCACCAAACGGGTGCAGCAGCTGGCCGAACGCGGTCTCCTCGAACGCATCCGGGACCAGCACGATCGCCGCAGCGCGCGGGTGCGGATCACCGACCACGGTGCTGAGCTCATAGACAGGGCGTTCGCCCGCAACCTGGAAGCCGAGCGCGAGCTGCTGGCCGGGATGAACACCAAGCAGCGGGAGGCGGTCTCCGGTGGGTTGGCGGAGCTGTTGCGCTCCCTGGAAGGTCCTCCCGCGCCCGCGCCACCCGCGTCCTCGCAGCCTGACTGACGCGGCCTGACCGAGGACCTCCGCCCGGGTGTCGCAGGGGAGCGCGCTCGGCGGAAACCGGGGGAACCGGTCAGTAGTTCCGCCAGGCCCCCCGCTCGTACCGCACGATTCTCGGGTGCATCAGAGTGGACGGTTCGATGTCGGCGATCCGGTCCCGATCCGGCGGGAACACGGTCGCCGCGCGCAGCGTCCGCTCGTCCAACGTGCGCAACCCCGGCACCTCCTCGGGCAACCGCGGTGACGGCGCCGAGTCCCCCGAGACACCCAGCTGGAAACCCCACTGCCCGAAGCTCGGGATGGGGCGGGAGTACGGCACCGTGGCCAGTCCCGCCTGCCGCATCGATGCCTCGACGCACCAGTAGGCCTCCGGCGCGAAGTACGGCGACCCCGCCTGCACGTTGACCCTGGCCCCCTCGGCCATCGAGCGGCGCACCAGCGAGTAGAACTCCGTGGAGTACAGCTTCGCGGTCTCGGTGGAGTCCGGATCCGGCATGTCCACCAGCACCGTGTCGTAGCGCCGCTGATTGTCGCGTAGCCAGCTGAACGCGTCCGCCGAGACGGTGTTCACGCGGGGATCGTCGAAGGCGTGCTCGTTCAGCGAGGTCAGCCGCGGGTCCTCGCGCCCCAACCGCAGCACCGCGGGGTCCAGCTCGACCAGGGTCACCCGCTCCACGTCCGGATAGCGCAGCACCTCGCGCAGCGCGAGCCCGTCACCGCCACCCAGGATCAGCACCTCGGAGTGATCGCCCGTCATGGCCGGATGCACCAGCGCTTCGTGGTAGCGGCGCTCGTCCACCGAGCTGAACTGCAGATCGCCGTTGAGGAACAGCCGGGTGTCGGTCCTGCCGGACAGCGATTCGGAACTGGTGAGCACGATCTCCTGGTACTTCGACCGCTCCGCGTGCACCACCGGATCGTCGTAGAGCGCCTGGCGCGCCGTCGTCTCGAACCGGTCGGAAAGCGCGAACGCGCCGCCCAGCACCCCACCGATCAGCACCACCGAGGCCGTCAGCAGCACGACGAGCCGCTTTCCCAGCTCGACGCGGTACACCGTCAGGATCAGGCCCAGACCGGCCGCCGCGTTGAGCATGCCCACCAGCAGGGCGCCCCGGACCTGGCCCAGCAGCGGCAGCAGCAGGAACGGAAAGGCCAGCCCGCCGATGAGGGCTCCCACGTAGTCCGCGGCGAACATGTCGGCCACCGCGGAGCCCGCTTCCTGCCGCCTGATCCGCTGCAGCAGCACCATCAGCAGCGGAATCTCCGCGCCGATCAGCGTGCCCAGCACCAGCGAGGTCACGATCAGCATCGGCATGTACATGCTCAGCCACGCGAAGGCGGCGTACAGACCGAGCACGCTGAGCCCGCCGAGCAGCGCCAGCACCAGCTCCACGGCGACGAAGGAGACCGCCGCCCAGCGTTGCAGCGGTTTGGCGAGCAGCGCGCCGAGGCCCATGGCGAACACCATCAGCGACAGCACGATGGAAGCCTGCCCCACGCTGTTGCCGATCAGGTAACTGCCGAGCGCGACCAGCGCGAGCTCGTAGACCAGCCCGCAGGCCGAGCAGACGAACACCGCCAGCAGCACCGTGAACCGTGCCATGCCGGGACGACGGTACCGGTGCTGCCGGGGTGCCGCGGTGTCCTCGGCCGCTCCGTCCGGTTCGGAATCCGTCGTCCCGTCGAGGTGGTCGTCCTGCGCGGTGCTGCTCATGGCGTTTCGCTGCTCTTCGATAGGGAGCGGTGGGTCACCAGATCGCCGCGGCGATGATCGTCGCGATCACCACGTGCGAGGAGGCCGAGACCCAGGTGCCCGGGTGGATGGACGCGGTGGAGAGCTCGTCACCGAGCCTTCCCGGCGTGATCGCGTCGATGAGCAGGAAGGACAGGCCCATCAGGATCAGACCGAGCAGCCCGTAGGCCAGCGTGCCGATCAGTCCGTAAACCAGGTCGTTCGAGCTGGCGGCGATCGCGGTGGTGAGGATGATGCCCACGCCGATGAGCCCGGACACCAGCAGGATGGCCGCGTTCGCGTTGCGGTGCACCCAGATGAGGTCGCGGAGCTTGCCCGGAGTGGCCAGGTCCACGAGAACGTAGCCGAGGACCATCAGTACGGCCCCGACGATGCCGTAGGCGATCGCCGCGGACAGGCCGAAGAGCAGTTCCTGGAACAACTGTTGCGCCTTTCGGGTCGTGATGTGAACGGATCACCGGTCACCGCTGTGTTGGGGCGTGGCCGGGTTCTCGTGGCCGGGTTCTCGTGGTCGGGTTCTCGTGGTCGGGTTGTCGTGGTCGGGTCACTGCTGTGGTGGCCACCGTGGACCGGGGGATTGACCGGGTGGAGGAGGTTGCGGCGGCTGCTGCCCGGGTGGTGGTGCCTGCCCCGGAGGTGGTCCCTGTTCGGGAGGACCGCTCGGTGGCCCGTCCGAGCCACCCCCGCCCCGTTGCCGTACGAGACCGATGGTGCCGAGCACGATTCCGAGCACCGTGACGATTCCGAGCACCACCAGCCACACCCAGCGCCACAGCCCGGGAATCCCGGTGTCGGCGCTCGGTAGCGGTTCCGCGGCGCGGGTCTCGGTCCGGCTCTCGGCCGCACGGGCGGGCAGCGATCCTTCCTGGGTCAGCAGCAGTGGCAACGCGATCGCGGCCTGGCCGGTGGTGTCCACCGGGGTCTCGATGAACCGCTCGGCAGTGATGCCGAGCTCGGCGAAGTCCGAGTCGTACGGCAGGTCCATGTTCGAGTCGGAGTCCTGGGCGACCTCCAGCTCGACAGCGCTCCACTGCTCGCTGGTCGCCGAGGTGTAGGCGACGGTGGCCCGCAGTTCGACCCACTTCTCGCAGGTGCTGGCCGGGGTGTTCGGACCGCGGCTGGACCCCTGGTCGTAGCTGTGCGCGGGATCCGCCGGGGAGTTGGACTCGTCTGACTGAGATGCCTCGGAATCCTCCTCATCGGGCATACCGATGTCGTAGTCCGGTTGGGACTCGTAGAGTTCGGAGTATTCGAGATCGTCGCTGCCGTCGGTCAGCTTCCACCCGAAACAGACACCGTAGCGCCGCTCCTCCTCGGCGAGCTCCTCGGAGAGCTGGCGGGACTCGGCGTCGGTGAACCGGGGGATGGACTGCCCGCCGTAGCTCTGCGCCCTGGAGTACCTGTCGCTCTCCTCGCCGTAGAACGACTCCGAACCGTCCTTCCCGCCTGTGCCCAGGACGATCAGGGTGAGCACCAGGGCCGCGATCCCGAAGAACGCCAGCAGCCCGACTGTCTTTCCGGTCTTGTTGTCGTTCGTTCCGCTGTTCCCCGTGCTCATTTGCCCGATCCCGGTCCGCCGCCACGGAAGCTCTGTCCGTGCGGTCCGCCCCAGCCCCAGACGCCGCCGACGACGTGGTGGTAGTGGTTGTTGGCCTCGTCGAGTTCCATGACGTGGATGACCGAGCCTCGGTTACGCGGCTGAACGATCACGGCGTCCTCGCTGTAGCGCAGGTAGATGCCGCTGCCCTTCGCGTACTGCGAGACCGGTTCCCAGGTGTCGGTGATGTCGTCGGCCACGGCGGACGGTTTGAGTTTCGAGGTGTAGGCCTTGTTGTCGTCGTCACCCGGTTTGTCCAGCTGGACGGCCCTGGTGTAGTTCTTCGCCACGTAGGCCCGTGGCCCCGTGCCGGTCGAAAAGATCATGACCATCGCGATGATCAGCGCCAGAAACGCCGTCATACCCGCGATGACGAACCAGAATTTCGGTTTCATCGCCTCGCCCGGTTCCTCCCGTCAGGCCGAAGCCGGATAGATACGCACGTCGTAGCGGGTGAGTTCCTCGCCCAGGGTGGCTTCCCAGTCGGCGCCGTCGAAGGACTCGAAACCGAGCATCGTGCCGTCGGAGGCTTCGTAGTCGTGGTAGCGCACGCTGCCGCTCTCGTCGAGGCCGGTGGTCGCCTCGCTGCTGAACCGAGCCGTGCCGGACTCCTCGGAGCGGAACTCCCGTTCGCCGAATCCCAGTTTCGCGGGTCCCGGTGTCGGTACCTCGTCCGTTTCCACGGGTGTCCACTGCGTCAGGACCAGGTCGGGATCCTCCTCGACCCCCAGCCACACCTGGGTGCCCTTGGCGTCGTCCAGCAGGTGTTCCGACCAGCGCCAGCTGCCTTCCGACAGTCGCAGCGTTCCCCGCACCGTGTAGGACATTCCCCGGACCTCCACGATGTCGCCCGCGGTCAACGAGCGCGGGTCGCCGCGCAGCGCGTCCTGATCGGCGGTGTCGAACGGGTCCTTCGGTCCCCGTTCGCCGTGGCGGGAGCCGCCCCGCCGCGAACGCCGACCCCGGAGCACGAGCGCGATCACGACCGCCACCAGTGCTACCAGCAGGATGAGGATCGGAAGGATCACGAATATGTTCAACTAAGCCCCCTGAGCGATTCCCGAGCACCACCGGCCGATCGGTAGCGTATCGGTAGTGACGTGTGGTTGTCCGCCGTTCGGGTGAAAAAACGTGTCACCGAGTGTGATTCGTGACCCGTTCGGGAGATCAGTACGTGATTCCCGCTACCAACGATGCCACGCGGGAGGGACTCGCCGGGGCTCTCGAACATCTCGGGGATGACTTCGGTCGAACGGTGCCGCGTCGACCTAACGGTGGCGGAACGCGGTAGCACGCGCCCCGCCACCGACGGTGTGAACCGGCGTGAACACCGGTCAGCCGATCGCCGCTCGGCTCATTCGTCCAGCAGCTGGGCGCAGCGGATCAACCCGAGGTGGGAGTACGCCTGCGGGTGGTTGCCCAGCGAGCGCTCCGCGATCGGGTCGTACTCCTCGGACAGCAGGCCGGTGGGGCCCGCGTTGTCCACGATCTGCTGGAACAACTCCTCCGCCTCGGTACGCCTGCCGATCAGCAGGTAGGACTCGATCAGCCAGGTGGCGCACAGGTGGAACCCGCCCTCGTGGCCGGGCAGACCGTCGTCGCGGCGGTAGCGATACACCGTCGAACCGCTGCGCAGCTCCGACTCGATCGCTGTGACGGTGGACCTGAACCGCTCGTCGCTCGGGTCGATCAGACCGGAAAGCCCCACGTACAACGAGGCCGCGTCCAGGTCCGAGCCCTCGTAGGCGGTGGTGAACGCCTGCACGTCCGGATGCCAGCCGTTCTTGAGCACGTCCTCGGCGATCTGCTCGCGCAGCTGCACCCACCCCGGCTCGGCCGTCCGGTCGTAGTGCGCCGCCAGCTTGATCGCCCGGTCGATCGTGACCCAGCACATCACCTTGGAGTAGACGTGGTGCCTGGGAACGTCACGTTCCTCCCAGATGCCGTGGTCCGGCTCGAACCAGCGCCGGGTCACGGCCTCCGCCATGCCCCTGACCAGCTCCCAGTCGGCGTCACGCAGCTTGCCGTGCGCCAGCGCCAGATCCGTGGCCAGCTCCACCACGGGGCCGAACACGTCCAGCTGCACCTGCTGATCGGCCAGGTTGCCCACCCGAACCGGTCGGGAACCCGCATACCCCGGCAGGGTGTCGATGACCGCCTCCGGGCCGAGCGTGCCACCGGCCAGCGAGTACAGCGGGTGCAGCCGTTCCGGGCCGGGCAGGGTGTCCATCACCCGGTGCAGCCAGTCCAGGAACGCCTCGGCCTCGGCGGTGGAGCCCAGTGAGACCAGCGCGCGGGCGCTCATCGCACCGTCCCGCAGCCAGCAGTAGCGGTAGTCCCAGTTGCGCACCCCACCGATCTCCTCCGGCAGGGAGGTGGTGGCCGCGGCCATGATCCCGCCGGTGTCGGTGTTGCAGAGCCCCCGCAGCGTCAACGCCGAACGCACCACCAGGTCGGTTTCCAAGTTCGGCAGCCGCAGCTGCTTCACCCACTCCGACCAGTACCGGTTCGCGATCGACCGCCGCTCCGGCTCGGCGAGATCGGAACCAGCCAGCGTTTCCGTACCGCAGCGCAGCTCCAGCACCACCGGGGAATCCTCGGACAGGTCCAGCTCCGCGTGCGCGGACTCGTGCATGCCGTCCGAAGTGATCCACCACTTCACCGAGGGCGAGTACAGCACCATCGGTTCCGAGGTGCCGTGCACCCGGATGCCCTCCGATTCGGCGGTCATCCGCACCGGGACCTGGCCGAACTCGGGACGGGGCGCGAACTCCACCTCGGCCTTGGTGCTGCCGCTGATGACCCGGATCAGGTCCGTGCGGTGGGAGTCGCCGCCGTGCTCCAGGTAGTCGGTCACCAGCAACCGCGACCAGCGGGTCTCCACCGTCATGGTGCCGGGTATGTAACGCTGCCCCAGCGGCAGCGTGCTGCGCGGTGCGCCGTTGCTGTTCTCCGGCTGCGGCTGCGCGGGCAGCACCGAGAAGTGCCCGGCACCCTGTCCGCCCAGCAGATCGGCGAACACGGCGGCGGAGTCCGGGCCGGGGTGGCACATCCACGTCACCCGGGCGTCCGGCGTCAGCAGCGCCACCGTGCGCTCGTTGGCCAGCATCGACAGCCGCTCGATGGCCGGGGCCTGCTCGCCGTACAACCAGGTGCGGCGTTCCTCCATGAGCAGGGCGAGCACCGTCGCCACCCCGGGTGTGTCCGGCACCCGGTAGTGGCCCAGCGTGTCGCCCTCGCCGACCTTGATGCCCAGATCGGGGCCGTGCAGTTTGCTGAAGACCTTCTCGTCGGTGACGTCGTCACCGAGGAAGATCGCCCCGGTACAACCGGTCTGGTGCCGCAGCGCCTCGAAGGCGTTGCCCTTGTCGGTCTCCACCACGGCGAGCTCCATCACCGACTTGCCGGCGGTGACCTGCACGCCTTCCCAGGTGGCCGGTCCGGAACGGACCGCGTCGAGAACGCTCTCGCTGACCTCGGGGTCCGCCCTGCGGACGTGCACGGCCACACTGGCCGGTTTCGCCTCCAGCGTCACCCCCGGCTGACCGGCGGTGATCTCCTGCAGGCTGCGCTGCAGCTGAGTGCGCAGGTGCGTGGTGTCCGGGTCGAGCTCGTGCACGAAACCGACGTCGAACTCGGAACCGTGGCTGCCCACCAGGTGAACCTCAGCGGGCAGCCGGGACAGCGTGGCGAGGTCCCGCAGCGCCCTGCCCGAGATGACCGCGGCGGTCGTGGTGGGCAGCGCGGCCAGCGAACGCATCGCGTGTACGGATTCGGGTAGTGGTTTGGCCTGACTCGGATCCCCCACGATCGGGGCCAGTGTGCCGTCGTAGTCGCAGGCGACCAGTAGGCGAGGTGTGCGCGCGAGCTGCACGATCGTGCGACGAAGCTCGGCGGGGAGGGCTTCGGCGGTCAACGCCACACTCCTGTTGAGATCTCGGGATGGTCGGAAGGCGGGTCGAACACACGGGCCGCGGGTGTCGGCCCCACGATTCGTGGTGGCCGCTTACGCGTGCCGCCGGTCGACCGGTGTATCGCTATTGAAGTGGTCGGGCCGCCGGCCCCGGAGCCGCGCCACAGCCCGGTCCGGTGCCCGAGTCGGCGCTCGGTGACGTCGCGGTCCACATCGAGCGGACGATCACGTCACGTGCCCCGCCGACCCGCCGGTCGTTCGGCTCGACAGCCGGAGTACCCCGGTGCGGCCGGGTCGGACACACCGTACCCGGCTCCGGAACCGACACGGACCCTAACGGCACCTCGTGGCGAGGCCGTCCGCCACGCTCCGGGCGGCGACAGCACTCGGCCGTGGCGGGGGATCTCCCGCGAGCCGTGCCGTAGCCCATGCGTCCACCCGGTTCCGCAGTGTCGAGGTCCGCCGTCGACCGATTCCTACTCCGTCGGCGAAGCTCCCAGCGCCTCGAGGAACGACCGCGCCCAACGGTCGACATCGTGCGTGAGCACTTGCCTACGCAATGCGCGCATCCTACGGCGTCCCTCGGCCTGGTCGATATTCAGGGCCGCCAGCATCGAATCCTTGACCCCGTCCAGATCGTGCGGATTCACCAGTAGCGCGCTGGTGAGTTCGGCGGCCGCTCCGGCGAACTCACTGAGTACGAGGCTACCTCCGAGGTCGCCGCGGCTGGCCACGTACTCCTTGCAGACGAGGTTCATCCCGTCACGAACCGGCGTAACGATCATGACATCGGCCGCGCAGTAGAACGCGATCAGGTCCTTTCGGTCCACCGAAGTGTGCAAATAGTGCACGGCCGGGTGACCCACTCGACCGAATTCGCCGTTGATACTGCCGACCTTGCGCTCGATGTCCTCGCGCATCTGCTTGTAGTGCTCCACCCGCTCCCGGCTGGGGGTGGCCACCTGGATCATCGCGACGTCCTCGACGGTGGCGTGCCCCTCGGACAGCAGCTCGTACATCGCGTTGAGCCGCACGTCGATCCCCTTGGTGTAATCCAGCCGGTCGACACCGAGCATGATGCGGCGCGGATTGCCCAGTTCGGAACGAATGGCCTTGGCCCGCTGCTGCACCTCCCTCGTGCGGGCGAGCTGGTCGAGCTCCCCCGAGGCGATGGAGATGGGGAACGCGCCGACCCGCACGACCCGATCACCCACCTGCACCACACCGGGACGGGAACGCACCCCCACCTGGGCGCGGCTGGGTTCGAAACCGGCCAGCCTGCGGGCCAACCACATGAAGTTCTGCGCACCGCCGGGACGGTGGAAACCCACCAGATCCGCGCCGAGCAGCCCCCGCACGATCTCGGTCCGCCACGGCAGCTGCATGAACAGTTCCACGGGCGGGAACGGGATGTGCAGGAAGAACCCGATGCGCAGGTCGGGGCGCAGTTCGCGCAGCATCGCGGGGACCAGCTGCAACTGGTAGTCCTGGATCCACACGGTCGCGCCCTCGGCGCTGACCTCGGCGGCCGCCTCGGCGAACCGCTGGTTAACCCGCTGGTAGGAGTCCCACCAGGAGCGGTCGAACACCGGTGGGACCACCACGTCGTGGTACAGCGGCCACAGCGTGGCGTTGGAGAACCCCTCGTAGTACTCCCGGAACTCGGCGGTCGACAGCCGCACCGGGTGCAACCACATGTCCCCGTCCGCGAAGGGGTCCACTTCGACGTCGGCGACGCCGGGCCAACCGACCCACGCCCCCTGCCGGGCACGCAGGAAGGGCTCCAGTGCGGTCACCAGCCCGCCAGGGCTGTGCTTCCAGCGCTGGGTCCCGTCCTCCATGCGTTCCAGGTCGACCGGTAGCCGGTTGGCGACGACGACGAAGTCAGCTTTCCTGGGCTCACTGCCCTTACTCACCGGTCTTCCTCCTATGGTCCGGTTGCGGTTCGGATGCGGGCTCACGTGCCCAGTCGAGCAGCGCGAGCGGAACCGGCTGCCGAGTCGGACGCGTCCGCGGGGGATACAGGGCACGTGGCCGTTCGCTCGACGTGCCTCGCGACGCCGCGGACTTTCGACCCGGACCGTCCGGTTCCGCCACCGCCCGGTCGAGCCGAAGAGTTCCGGGAGCGGCTCCCGAAGTCGGTTACCCGTGGTCGAGGCTAGTCAATCGTGATCCACTTCGCGTGGTTCGAGCGTCGCAACGCGGTTGGTCGGGTCCGATCATCCTCGCAGGGTGCGCGCGGGGCAGGAAGCCTCGCGCGGCCGGACTTTCCGGAACGGTGGTGCGAGATCGCGCCTTTGGACGCGGATTCGGTGGACGGAACCTCAGTCCAACCTGCGGCTGGTGGGGCGCAGCGGTCCCGACATGCGGGGACCGGACATCCGCCGTTCCAGCCTTCCCAGCCCGGTACGCACCGGTTGCGAGAGGAACTCACCGAGCACCACGCCCGCACCGAGTGCCAGCCCCGTGGCCGCCGCGATCATCAGGGTGGACAACCCAGTCGGGTTGCCCTGCACCGACAGTTCGTACAGCGCGCGATAGGTGGCCAGCCCGGGCAGCAGCGGTGCCACGCCCGACACGGCGACGACCAGGACCGGGATGCGGAGTCGGCGTGCGATGACCCCGCCGATGAAGCCGACGATGGTGGTGGCGATGGCCGAGGCGAAGATCGGGTTGAACTCGATCCTTGCCATGACCTGGAAGACCAGGGCGGCGATGGCTCCGCCGCCCGCCGCCATGATCAACGGGCGCGGCGGGGAATAGCTGGCCACCGCGAAGCACGCGGAGGTGGCGGCCCCCGCGAGACCCTGCAGCGGCAGTTCCAGCAGGCCGGGGAACGGCAACACCCCGCCGCCGAGTTCCTGCACGTTCAGCCCGCCGCCCAGGGCGTCGGCCCCCAGGATGCGCAGTGCCATGTACAGCGCGAGCACCACGCCCGCTATCAGCCCCGCCGAGGTCAGCGCGAGTTCGGCTATTCGGCCCGCGGCGGTGACGTTGTAGCCGGTGATGGCGTCCTGCATCGAGCCGACCACGGTCATGCCCGACAGCAGCACGATGATGTTCGCGGCCACGGCGAGCGCGGCGGTGGGCAGGATGTCCGTGGCGAAGCAGGCCAGCGCCACGCTGGTGGCCAGCGCCCCGCCCACGGTCTGCTGGAAGAACACCGGCAGGCCGCGTTGGTTGAGCAGCCGCCCCACCCGGTCGACCAGGGCGGTGGAGGCCGCGGCCACCAGCGGCAGCATCGGTGGGGTGGTGCCGCCGCCGAGCAGCACCGACAGCGCGGCGGCCATGCCCGCCCAGGCGAGGGTCGACACGGCGCGGGGAAAGGGGTGCGGGGCGCGGGCGATGGTCTCCAGCTCCGCGTAGGCGTCCGAAGTGGTGATCTCGCCCGCCACGATGCGGCGGATCAGGTGTTCCACCTCGGCGAGCCGGGTGTAGTCCAGCGAGCGGTTGCGCACCACGCGCAGTGAGGTGATGGGGAGGTTCTCCGTCCCCCGGTAGCAGGAAACCGTGATGGACGTGTAGATCACGTCCACTTCGCAGTGCGGCAGCCCGTAGGCGTCGGTGACGCTGGTGATGGTGGCGCTGACGTCCGAGGCGCCGACGCCGCTCGCCATCTGGATCTCGCCGATGCGCAGCGCCAGTTCGAGTACGAGATGGACCGTCGAGTCGTCGGGCAGGGCGGGGCCGTAGACGACGTTGCGAGTCCCGACGGTTTCGGAAGGGTCGCGTCGCCGCAGCACACCACGTGCGCGCTGCGTGATTCCCACTGCCGCTTTTCCTCCTTGCATGACCTTCCGCGTGAAGCGCGGTTCGTGCTGTTCACCCCTGGAATCGCCAGCCACGTACGCACCGTTGCACTCCCCCGGGGTGGCGTCCATCACTGGTCGCCGGTGTGACTCGGCGTGTCGCTCTTCGGGCTCGCCGCCGTTCGGGGGCGTTGTCGTGCGGGGCCGTCGCCGTGCGGTCCCGCTCCGGCACGATTCGGAGCGACCGGTTCACGCCGCCGCGCCACGCTCGCCGGTGCGTTGCCGTGTCCGGCCCGCTCGGATCGATCCGGTTTCGGAGCGAGGGGCCAGGAACGGTGTTCGTTCCGGTGGTGCGGTGGGGTTTCGTGAACCGTGCTCCGCCGTCCGAGCCTACGCCCGGATTTTTCCGGGGAGTCGCCCGTTACCGCATCGTGGGATACGGCGGAGCGTGCGTCGTCACGTGGTCGGGTGGGTGAAGCGCGGGCTGGACCGTCGGTCCCCGGAGTCGGGGCAGGTGCGGGTCCGCGCGAGCTTCGGCCCGGTGCGGGCTCCAGGGCGCGATGCCCGGCCCGGTGCCTCCTCGCTGTGAGGGCGGGGATTACCATTGGGGCGTGTGGAGCTGATCCACACGCGCCGCTGTAGCTCAGTTGGCAGAGCGCCCGCCTTGTAAGCGGAAGGTCAGGGGTTCGAGTCCCCTCAGCGGCTCCGGTTCTCACCAGCGAAAACAGTCCTCTGGGGGCACAGTAAAGACTGTTTTCGCTGCTGGCCAGTCTCAGTTACCTCCCCAGAAGTACCGATTGAGTCGGTCGGCCACGTCCCGCTACGTGAGGGTCGCGTTGTAGCTTCTTTGGTCCGTGCCTCGAGACACACCAGATGTAGATCATCACGTTGGCGAAGCGTTACGTTGCTACCCGTGAATGATTCTCTTGTCTCGAAAGCTTTCGCCGAGTTCAAGCTCAGTATCACGCGCGCGATGGCTGACCAGCTCGCGGAGGCACTTGACCAACTTGAGCCCGCTCCCCTGACCAAAGAGAACGTGGAAGCTCTTGAAGCTCGTCCTGGTGTGTATGAGCTGTATCTGCGTGGTGAACGCGTGTATGTAGGTAAGGCCAGCAAGAGCAAGTCGAGCAAGGATCTTCCCGGAAGACTCGGAGACCACATTCGGAAGTTGTCGGGGCGTCAGGGAATCACGCTGGACGACATGAGCTTTCAGTGTCTGTACGTCGATGAGGACTTGGAGGCCGCAGCGCCGGAAACGATGCTGATCAACAAGTACAAGGACAAGGCGAAACAGACACTGCCGTGGAACTTCAACGGGTTTGGCAACAACGATCCGGGGCGCAACCGCGACCATTCACTGGTCAAATCCAACCACTTCGACGCGTGGTATCCGGCGGACCTCGATGTGATCGTCTCCACGGGACTCGAGCCGGGCGCGCATCACGTCACGAAGTACTTGGAGGCGGTTAAGGCCGCCTTGCCCTTCAACCTGCGCTATGACAGCAAGGCGTTGTCGCCACGGAAAACAGACATGCCCTACGTCGTGGAGATGCCTGATCGCGAGGTGTCAGCGCGAGAGCTCGTGCGTAGGGCGGTCGAGGCGTTGCCGCAGGAGTGGCAGGCCACCGTTTTGCCTGGTTACGTGATTCTTTACCAGGAGGAATCCTATTACAGGAGCGCTCGACTGTACTGGAGTAAGGATCACGACGAGTTGGTCGAGACGGAAGGAGCGAACCTCCGTGACCCCAAGGGCGAGGTAATCGAAGAGTCCTACCTGAACGAGTGACCATCATCGAGGCTTATCGCACGTGCGTTCGAATCATGACCGCGGTATAGTCCATTCGTGTTCACCGAATCCGCCGAGCAGATGACCTTGCCCCTGCCGAGTCAACCCGAGCTCGGGACCAGTGTTGAGCTCTTCACCGGCGGTGGAGGTTTGGCTCTGGCGATGCACGACGCGGGGTTTCGTCATCTGATCGCCGTGGAGTCGGATCGGCGCGCGTGCGAGACGTTGCGTACTAACGTGGCTGAGTCGTTCGACCCCGACACGCTTCAGGCGGAGGCCCTGAACTCCGAATGGCCGTTGATCGAGGGAGACATCCGTGCCGTGGACTTCAAGCGGTGGGGCGGTGAGGTCGATGTCGTCGCTGGTGGCGTTCCCTGCCAGCCGTGGTCGCTCGGTGGTGCTCACAAGGGGTACGAGGACGATCGCAATCTGTGGCCCGAGTTGTTTCGGGTGGTGCGCGAGACACGTCCACGAGCGGTAGTGGCCGAGAACGTCAAGGGCCTGCTACGCCCTTCGTTCAAGCCGTACTACGACTACATCCTCAATGAGCTCCGCGCTCCCTTCGAAGAGCGAGTCGACGGGGAAGACTGGCGCGACCACGACAAACGCCTGCGGAAGGCGCTTGCCAAGGACAACGCTGATCCCACCGAGCGCTACGACGTGGCCCACTTCCTGGTCAACGCCGCGGACTACGGTGTGCCCCAGATCCGCTGGCGCGTGTTCGTTATCGCCTTCCGGCGTGATCTCGGTTTGGAGGGGTGGCAGTTCCCGAAACCGACTCACTCGGAGGGCGCTCTGCTGCGAGCACAGTCGAATGGCGCGTATTGGGATGAGCACAAGGTATTCAAGAAGAATCGCTACTTCCCGGAACTCTCTTCACGAAACCTTGAAGAGGCCGAAAGTACTCATCGATGGCGCACGCTGCGCGACGCGCTCACCAAAGATCCCAAGCTCGGTGAACCGGTTCACGAAAAGATCGAGCACGAGGACAACAAGTTCTGGCACCATTACGCTTGGCCAGGTGCTCGCGAGTATCCTGGACACACTCCCAATCTGCTGGACAGGCCGGCCAAGACCATCAAAGCGGGGGTGCACGGTGTGCCAGGCGGTGAGACAGTACTGCGCAAACCCGATGGGTCGATTCGGTACATGACCGTACGGGAAGCCGCGCGTGTCATGACCTTCCCGGACGATTGGAAGATCGCGGGTCCGCGGGGAGAGAAAATGCGTCAGCTTGGTAACGCGGTTCCGGTGGAGCTAGGCCACGTCGCTGCCAACGCGGTCGCCGAAGCACTTAAACCGCATCTTCGCTCTCGTGTCGCGTCATGACGAAACATCCCCTGTGGAAAGAATCCAGACCGCCTGACCTGGCATGGCGAACCCCCAGCGGACGGACACGAGCCGAGCGTGTAGCCGAACAAGACGATGCCGCTGGTAACAGGCAGGCGCGTGAAATGCGATTGTCCGATGGTCGCCGCGTCCACGGTTCCATCGCGCTACGTGTGTTGCCGCGAGGACGTCGTATCTACGCTTACCTACGTTGGTCAGTGCGCGGAAAAACCAAAGAAAGTTTCGTCGGTGAAGTCTCCCGGGATACCCGCTCAGCCAACCTCGCCGAGGCGTGGCGCATGGTGCGCGAGGATGAATCGCTCGAAATGACAAGCAGCTCCGAGTCCGCTGAACGTGCTGAGGCCAGTTCCTGGGCCTCGAGTCCTGCCTCGCAGGCGATCATGCGCGCGAACAAAGGGCGAGACACCCGTCCGGAGAAGGCTCTGCGATCGGCTGTCCACGCACTCGGATGCCGTTACCGAGTTGACACTCGCCCTATCAAGAGTGTGCGTCGAACCGCCGATCTCGTGTTCCCAAGGCAGAAGTTAGCGGTCTTCCTGGACGGTTGCTTCTGGCACGGCTGCGATGAACACTATCGCCCTGCCAAAGGTTCCACTTCCGAATTCTGGAACAACAAGATCGCCGACAACCGTCGACGAGACCGCGACACCGACCAACGTCTCCACCAAGCCGGTTGGGAAGTCATCCGAGTGTGGGAGCATGATGATCCGGCGAGCGCTGCTGAACACATAGCCCATCGGGTCAATCGAGCGAGGAAGTCGGACGCTTACTCAGATGATCCAATGGAATGCTCCGTTGGTGACGAATAGTCAGTCCTTTTGGTCATGGTTTCGTGGCATTACTCGTGTTGCGAGATCGCATATGCTTGGCCCCATGGCGAAGGCTGCGAACCGGCAAGCTATCTCGTAGCAGCGTCGAGAAGCTTCCGAATGGAGACCTCCGTGTGAAGGTGTACACGGAATTCGATCCAGTGACCAAGCGCCGCCATTGCCTGACCGAGGTCATCCCGTTCGGGGAGGGGAAGCTCAACCGGATTCCGATGGTACTCAGTTCGCCAAGCCGGATTCGGTGACCCAGCGCTATGACCGGATGGTGCGCAGACTCGGGATCTCGACCACACTGCACAAGCTGCGGCACTACTCGGCCACCGAGCTGATCTCGGCTGGCGTGGATCCGCGGACCGTGGCCGGGCGGCTTGGGCATGGTGGGGGTGGTGTGACCACGCTGCGGGTGTATTCGGCGTGGGTGTCCGAAGCTGATCAGCGGGCTTCGCGGGCGTTGTTCGAGCGTGTTCCGGAACGTCCGGACGGGCCGCGGTCTGTCGAGGAGCGTGCGAAGATCGCGCCGGAGAACCCGTACGAGCGGATCGCCTCCGAGCTCCGCGCACGAATCGTGCAAGGCGAGCTCGTCGACGGTGCCGCGATTCCGAGCCTGAAGAAGCTCATGGCCGAATACGACGTCGCCTCGGCCACCGCCAGCCGCGCCGTGTCACTGCTCAAGACATGGGGGCTCGTCGAAACCACCGGAGCCGGCCAGCCGAACACGGTCTCCGTCGGGGCATGTGAAGCTTCGGGAACGGGGGTTGAGGATTCGAACGGCGACATCCCCAGCTACTTGAGCAACCGCCCCACAACGGGGAATTAACGGCCGAGCCCGCTACCGCTCCGATCGAGGAAAGTCCGAGGATGTTGAGCTTCGAGCTCCGCTATCTCGGTGAACTCGTCCGCACCTTCACCGCCGAAGCCGACCCCGGCAGTGCCGATCACCTCAAGCGTCTGCTCACCGCCGCCGTCCGCCGCGACGGCCGCGGCGACGCCGAGATCCTCGACTACGAGCTCGACGTTCGCGATTCAGCTGGTGAACTGATAACCACCTTCGCCAAGATGGCGGCGTAGACGGGTGGGTTCTACTTCTCATCCCCGAACTTGACTGTCCATCGCGCTGTAGCTGAAATTCCCGCGCCTGCGGGGGAGTACCCCTCCCTGTGGATAAAGGGCACGGCAGCGGAGGGATCATTCCCCCTACGGGGAGCACGACGCGATCGATCGCCGTCAGGACATCGAAGGGTGAGAATCTCCACGTTTAAGTGGAGCACTTTCCCCACCGACCATGTAGATCCCGAACTCGGCTCCCCGCAGGGGCTGGGGTGATCCTGCTGGACACCAGATGGAGTCTGAGTAGTAGCGGTACAGAATCCTCCGTTAAGCGTTGAGGATGTTGTTTTCGTTTACGAGAGCTCACCAGTCTCAAGCCCTGGCTTCTGCGTCGATATGTTGTGGTCATTCGCGCGAAGGCGTTGAGGGGCTCTTTACTCGTCTGAGCGGGGTTTCCTCGCTGTCACGGTGATTGTGGCCATACCCAAATCGAGGAGACCCGGCTGCGACAACCGGTCGATCACGTCGGCGACCTCGTCCTCCCGCACATAGGGGAGTTCGGCGATGCCAGGCTTCAGATGCTCGAGAGTCAGGCGCCAGAAGGTACCAGCTGCTGTGCCATGTGTGATGGTCGGGCAGGTAACGTGCATGTCGATGTCAGTCAGGCCGAGGCTGGCCGATTTGGCGGGCAAGTTCAGTGCGCAGTCGGTGCAGTCCGTACCGAGGCGTTGTGCTAGCACTTCCAGTGCACCCAAGGAGACGCGCCGGTATGTGTCGTCCCGTGCTGAGTGCAGCGGGAACAAGGCCGGTTCCTCCAGTACCAGCCATCCTCCTGGACTCAGCCATCGTGTTATAGCGGCGTGGACGTGGTCGCGTTCCGGCAAATGGTGTAGCAGATATCGGGTATGAATGAGGTCCCATGAGGAGTCGGGAAACGAGTCTTGTGTGACGTCATGGCAGATGAACCACAGGTTGTCGTGCCCTCGCGAGTCGAGCAAGCGCAGGCTTCGGTCGGTTCCTGTCACGTGCGCGGAGGGGTGGCGTTCTGCCATCCAACGGGCGACTGAGCCGGTTCCGGCTCCCAGCTCCAGCCACTGGGGGCCGACCCCACTCGGAAGGGACTCCAGTACGGAAAGCGTTACAGGATCGAGCGTGTCGCTCAGTGCCTGCAGGCGCTCGTATTCGTTGTCATCGACGTGACTGAAGATCGTGTCGCCATACCCCTCGTTCGGAGTGCCCATAGCAGTCACCTTCGATCGCTGGAGAAGGACGCGACCAGGTCTGCTGGGGACAGGCTGCTGCAGTGACGATGGCCTGTCAGGGCGAGCGCGGCGGTGAACTCGGTGCGCAGACATTCCACGAGGTGTTCGACCCCGTCCTGTCCCCCGACGGCCAAAGCGAACAGCCAGGGGCGGCCGATCATGACGGCGCTCGCTCCCAGAGCCAGGGCAATCAGTACATCGGTGCCGGTGCGGACGCCGGAATCGAACAGGACTGGGATCCGTTCGCCGACCGCCTCCGAGACCGCAGGTAGGCACTCCAGCGCGGCCACTCCATTGTCGAGTTGTCTACCCCCGTGGTTGGAGACAACAATGGCGTCTGCTCCCGCCTCGCAGAGCCACGATGCTTCGGCTGGATCACACACCCCTTTGATGACGAGAGGCAAATTTGTCCACGACCGCAGAAGCTCCAGATCGTCGGGATGGAAGGTGGGTTTGGTGAAGACACGATTCCACGTTGAAGCCACATTCGCTACCGCGTCGGGAGCAAGGCCGTCGGATGTCCTCGGATTGCCATCGATTCCTGCCAGTTCTTGGAAACGCCTGTCGGAGAGGTAATTCCCCAGCCCCTGGGCAGATCTGAACGGGGAGAACCCGGCCGCAAGTTCTCGAGGTCTCCAGCCCGCCTGGTAACAGTCGCCCATCACCACGATCGCTCTGTAGCCTGCAGTTTCGGCACGTTGGACCAAAGACCGGGCCAGTTTCTCATCATCGGGCCAGGCGAACTGGAACCACTGATCACCTTCCGGAGCGGCCTCGGCCACGTCCTCCAACGGAGCGGACGTCATCGCCGACAGCACCGGAACCACTCCCGCCTTGGCCGCTGCACGCGCCGCCCCGCACTCGGCATCAGCGTGGGTCAGTTCAGCTACGCCAGCCGGCGCTAACATCACCGGAAGGCTCATCGCCGTTCCCAGCACCGTGCAGGACGGGTCCGCATCAGCCGCATCGCGGAGCACTCGGTAGACCAATCCTCGGCGGGTGAACGCGGTTTCGTTGGCCGCGCACGTCAATTCTCGTCCCGCACCACCAGCTATGTAGTCGAAATATCGGCGGGGAAGGACATTCCGGGCTTGCCGTTCCCATTCCTCCATCGTGATCGGATACTGACTGCCGCCTTCGGCGAAAATTCGCGTCTGGAAACTTCCCGTATACGCCACGGTGCGTACCCCTTCAAATTCCTAGTCGCGGCTCCTCGGTTCTCGGGAACCGGACCTGCATCGACGTCGAGCATGGGGCGGGGCTCCGCGCCGAGTGAACCGCCTGTATCGCTGTGCGGAACAGCGGCACACGACCAAAGTCGGACAGCTGAACGAGCTGGCTCCAGCGGTTCTACGGCGCCAACACCAAGATTGTGTCCCAGGTCGCCGAGCTACTCGGGATCCTTCTATCCTCTGCGGAGGACCCTGTACCGCTTCTACTCAGACCCCAGATCGTCCTACATCGCGGAAGGCGGTCCCCACGCCTGCGAGGATGAACTCTTGATGTCTGGTGTGGCGCAGTAGCAGTAGGGAAGGAGCTCCTCTCCCAGGAGTCCTGTCCCGGTGTTGAGCCGACTGGTCGGTTGCGCACTTCCAGACTGAAACGAGCGTTGAGCCCGTGGCGTGGCATCACTCGTGGTGCGAAACGGGGTCGGTGAGTGTGGTCGGAGTTGAGCGCGGTGGCAGGTTGTGTGGCCGTCGTCGCTGGTCGTTGTCATTGTTCATGCGGCTCAGGCGCCTTGTAAGCGGAAGGTCAGGGGTTCGAGTCCCCTCAGCGGCTTCATCTCTCACCTGGGTTTTCGAGGTCGGGGTTCCCGCTTCGGCGGGTCTTGTGACCCGGTTTGTGACCCGAACTCCGTTGTCGGGAGTCGGGCAGTGGTTCGTGAAGGCGGCAGGACGTGTCAGCTATCCCCGCGCCCGCGCAGAGCACTTGATTACCAGCCGCGATACAGCCCCGAGACAGCGAAACGGCTACGGTTTGTTGCGAGCATCCAAGTGGCGAATCCGCCCCAGTTCCGAACCACACGATCGACAGTCGTCCGCTTCTCCGTGAACCTTGATCCATTGCAAGAAGCTCGGTGACAACTGGGGTCCACTCGGGAACCAGCTGTGAAGTGGCCGATCGAATACATCCGCGACAACAGCGTTCGATTTCTGGACTTTCTTACCGCGACCGGGTAGAGCGGAAGCCGCTGCGGAGCTGACCGCTTGGAATCGGACTTTCAGCTCCGGTTGCTCCCCCGAGGGATGGTGGAGTGTGGCGAGCTGTCTGTTGTGCAGTGGGGCGCAAGGCGACCTCGACCTCATGCGTGTGCAGGTCTGGGAGGATCCCCACTGGCGGATGACCACCGCGTTGCTGGGTGAGGTGCCGGGTTTTTCGTTTCTGGAACCGAAGCGGCACATCCGCTACCTCCACGAACTGGACGGCGCGGAAGCGACCACCTTCGGCGCTGTTCTCGCCGAGTGCATGTGTGCGGTGAAGCAGGCGACCGACGCCGAGCTGGTTTACGTCTACGTTTTCGGGGGCTCGTTCGACCACCTGCACGTTCACCTGGCACCGCATCACGAGGGTGGTGCGCTCAACGACAGCATGATCAAGGGCGAGGTGGTGGAAACAGAGCTGGACAGCGGTGCGATCGTGCAGACCAGCGAGGACTTTCCGCTGCGGCCGGAAGTGGAGATGCGGAAGGTCGCCGATCTCATCCGTGGCTCCTGGGATTCTCAGCCGGCAGGGAGCTCTCCTGAACACCCCGAATCAGCCTCCGGGGAAGTTGAGACCAGGAGTGCGGCGATCGGCTCCGCTGGGCACACGCGCCTCCGCCGGATCACGGTCTCCTACACTCGTGGGCCGTGACCTGTCACCTCGTGCCCGGCTGAGCGTTCCGGCTCGCCACTGGGGGTTCCGTTATGGCGGAGAACTCGCTCGCGGCTGCGGCGAGCGACGTCGCCGCGTCCGCGCACGTCGCCTGCGCTCGGTTCCGCGGCACCGACCCGCTGCTGGTCGGGCGCACGCGGCGGCAACTCGCGGCCGAGATCGGTTACCCCGATGACTCGGGCCGCATCCCGGCCGCCCGCTGGATGCGTGCCGTCACCTTCGAGCACCTGGTGCGCACGGACCGCTTCGCGAGCGAGCTGGCGACCACCACGGTCGGCAGGCTCGGCCTGAACCGCCCCACCGACATCGTCACGGCCGACGCGCACGGCGACGCTGACAAGACCTCGGGCCTGCTGGCGGACGCGCACGCCAGAGCCGTTTCCGACGGCTCGGTGACGTTGCTGCACTCCCTCGCGCTGCCGTTCGCCGCACCCGTGGAAAACCCCGAGGACAGCGCGGCACTCCCGGACAGCGCGGCACCTCCGGAAAACCGGGCCGCGGCAGCCGAATCCGACGTGGAGTCGGACCTCGCCGTGATCGCCCCCGAACTCGACGCCGACGGCGGTTCCTGGCTGATCCTCGGCGCCGCCAAGGACTACGAACGGGTGAGATCCCGGATCGAGGACGCCAGACTGCTCAAGGGCTTCCTGCGGGTGGCCCTCGCGGCGGAGTCCGCCCGCTCCGCTTCGTCCCTGCCCACCGGCATGTCGGTCCACTCGCACGGTGTGCTCGCCGTCCCGCGCAACGCCTTCCTGCAGCCCGAGGCCCTGGTCGAAGCGCTCGACGACCACCGCGCCGAGGTGCGGATGCGGCTGGCGGAGCGGCAGCGCGAGTTCGAGCGGTCGTCCCCCGAGGAAACCGCGAACCTCGCGGACTACGTCGCGCACCTGCGGGCGACGTTCGACCCCGCCTCCTGCACCACCTGCACCCTGTTCTCCTACTGCCGCGACGAGCTCCGCACCTCTGACGATCCCACCGACCTGCTGGTCGAGCTGGGAATACCGCCCGACACGCGGCCCCAACTCGTCGGCCTGGTGGACGGCACGAACGAGATCGGCGACGCGCCCGCCTCGGTGGTCGCCAACGTGTCCGCGACGCTGGACGGGGTAGCGCGCCGCACCGGCCAGCGACGCGTCGACCAGGCGGGCCGCCCGGGCACCATCGACCTCGTACTGGCCAAATCGGACTCCGCTGTGCTGGGCATACACGGGATCGCGCTGCGGCGCGTCACCACCCACGGCCCCGAGCCGTGGCGGACCACCGTGTTCGACGACCCGCAGTCCGCGTGGACCCGGCGCGAGGTGATGCACCTGCTGGGCCGGGAACTGTCCGAGGCGATGGCCGAGCAGCGCCGCCTCGACGAGGAGAACCCCGGCCCGGTTCACCTCGTCGTCCCGGACCAGCCGACGGCCGACGTGCTCGTCTCGATCGCCGACAACCTGGCGGGCATCGAGCTCAGCGGACTGCGCTGGCGACGCGACGAGCTGATGGGCCGCACTCCGCTGACCTTCGACGGCGAGCCCGCCGAGATCCCGCACTCGTTGCCGGAGACGGCGCGCACCGCGGTTTCGTTCCTGTTGGAGGAGGACCGCGCCAGAGCGCTCACCCTCCGGTCCCCGATCATCGAGCTACGGGAGTCACTGGCGCGGCACGTGGTGGCGGGCGGACCACCGGTCGCCTCCCACCGGCTGGACTACCTGGTGCGCTGGACCGAAACCGCGACCGAGGGGGCGGTGAAGCCGCGCGAACTGGAGGACGAGATCGAAGCGGCACCGCACACCCCGGGCGCCCGGCTGACGAGCGGGAGTTCGGACGCCATCCACGAGGCGCTGACCCGAGTGGATGCCGAGCGGGCCGATCCGGGGCAACCCGGCTCGGGGCGGTCCGACCCGGAACAGTCCGGTACCGGGCGGCCGGGCTCGGCGGCGAGCGAGTACACCGCGCTGGTGACCGAGGAGCTCGACTACAAGCGTGGCATCCTCGACCGCGCCCTGGCCGTGCTGCACACCGTTCCCGACTCGCGGCTGCGTCGGGTGCACCGCGAGATCGAGGCCGACGCCCAGGCGGTCTGGCGGCGACGGCTCTCGTTGCGCGCCTCCGACCTGGTCCGGTTCGGACGTACGCACCGTTTCTGGCGCAACGCGCTCGTGGACGTCATCGAGAGCGACGGCAAGTGCCGGAGTCAGCTCCTGGCGCTGTCGAACCCGCAGGTCGCCGAGGAGCTGGCCACCGACGTCGGCACGCGCGAGGTCGCTGTCGCCACGGTGGTCTCGGTCCGGCCGCTGGTGCTCGACGTGGCTTCCCGCAGGATCCGCGCCGGAAGCAGGATCGTGCTGCTGCACGTCAACGGCGAATCCTGCGTGGAACGTCCGGAAGTCGAACTCACGGTCCAGAAGAGCAACTTCAAGTTCGCGGGGTTGTCGATCGGCCCGCTGTCCGATGTGGCTGACTCCGAGACGCAGCGCCGGTTCGGCTGGGAACCGGAGAACGTCCCAGGACTGGCCGTCGGCGACCGACTGCTCGTCGCCGATTTCGCGTGGTTCTCGACGAACAAGGGGAACGCGTTCCTCAGCGTCGCCAGACCCCGGGTGGACAACCTCGCGGCGCCGGAGCCGACGTGCGAGGCGGGCTCCTACGTCGAGGACCCCGAGACGCACGAGCGCTGCTGCCGTCCGCACGAGGACGTCGAGGCGGAGTGGTCCGACCAGCTCGCCGAGCGCCGCGCTCGTGGCGAGCTCAACCCGGAGGTGTGGCCGCCGATCGTGGACTCCGACGCGTTCGAGGTGGCCCCGTCCGGCGCGCCGGTCGGGGACGCCACCACACGGCCGGTGATGGTTCCCCCGGACGGCGTGACCCTCGACGAGCTGGAGTGACCACGTGCGAACTGGAGTGACGAAGTGACCGTCGAGTTCCGGCAACCGGAGGAGCGCGTTGCCGATCGCGTGCACCACGACCGGGCGGCGGCGGGCAACGCCGCCGTGGCGGACGAGGCGCTCCGGGTGCTGCGCGACACGCTGTCCGGCACCGCCCCACTGGATCGGCTGCTGCTCAAGGCCGCGGCGGGTGCGGGCAAGTCCTTCATCCTGCGGAAACTGGTGGCCGATGCCGTCGAGCGGCCCGAATGCGACCGCGTGGTCATCACCGCCTTCACGAACAAGCAGATCCACCCGCTCGCGGCCGCGCTGGGACGGCTCCTCGGGGCGGATCGGGTTTGCCTGTTCGTCGGCAAGGATCGTCACCAGGAGATTCCCGAGGAGGCTAGTTCCCACTCGACCGTGGTCAGCAAGGCTTCGGACATCCCGTCCGAGTGCGAGGTGGTGATCTCGACCGCGCACCGGCTCGGTACGCCCCGGGAGCTGGACCGGCTGGCCGAACACCTCGGTCCCGGACACAACGGCGAGACCGTGTTCGACGTGCTGTTCGTCGACGAGGCGTGGCAGCTGCCGCACCACCGGTTCGACAGGGTGGCGAAGGCGGCCCCGATCACGGTCGGGGTCGGTGACGTGGGACAGCTCCCGCCGCTGGAGGTGGGCGCGAACCCGTGGCGGGGCGACCCGGGGTTCAACCCGTACCGCGCCTGGCCCACCGACTACGACGGAGACGAACGCACCTGGTCCGTCGAACTACCGGCGGTCTGGCGCCCCGCCGCCGGTCACCTCGAACTGTGGCGGGCGTTCTACCCCGAGTGGAAGGAGCTCGACTGCGTTGCGGCGCCGGGGGACAGGGCGCTGGTCGTCGAGGAGCTCTCCGGCGAGTCGGCCGCGATCTGGCGGCAGGTCGGTAGCGGCGTGCCGACGCTGCTCGAGGTCGACGGGCTGCCCGAGCCGGAGGCGGCCGATGTGGACCCGCCGCTGCTGGCTACCGTCGAGTCGCTGCTCGACGAACTGTTCGCCGCCGGGTTCGTGCTCGAACACGCCGAGTACGACGGCGAGGGTGCTCCGACTGGAAGCACGCTCACGGCACGTCCGGGGGAGGATTCCGGTGATCCGCTGGTCGCGATCCTGGCTACGCGCAACCAGGCGGTGGACGACGCCACCGATGTCGCCGAGCGGCTGCGGAAGAAGTACTCGCTGCGCGAGAGCGAGATCGTGGCCTCGACGGTCGACTCGTGGCAGGGGCAGACCAACCGCCTCACGGTCGCGATTCACCCGTTGAGCGGGGCCTCGCGGCTGGACGAGTTCAACTCGGCCTTCGGCAGGCTGGCCGTGACCTGCACGCGCGCCACCCACGGGCTGCTGATGCTCACCCGGCCCGGCATCGACGGGCTGCTCGGCGAGGCCCCGGTCCGGCCCGGAACCCCGTTCGGGGAGCCGGGCAACCGTCACCTGCCGCGTCAGACCCACCAGCGCATCCTCGGCACCTTCGCACGCGGCACGCTCACCACGGGCTCCGGCCAGGAGTAGGGGGCGCTGTTCGTGCGACTCCCAATCGTGTTCTTCCGCCCGTTCAGCCCGCCGAACAGCCATACCGTCCACAGTGGTCTTACCGCGTCACGCGACTGACGGTGCCGGTTTTCCGCGTCCCCAGTAGAACGGCCCGGAGGTGGGGCGCACCTCGACGTCCCAGCCGAGCCGGGCCAGGCGGTCCCGCAGCTCGGCGGGTTCGTGCGGCACTTTCACCGCCCGGTGCCGGGTACAGTCGCTCAGTCTGCGGCGGATGGTCGAGGACTCCTCGCCCTCGATGAGCTCGTCGGCGGTCCGCTCCCGCTCCTCGCGCAGCATCTCGGGGGAGGAGTCGACGGCGGTCAGCGTGCTCGCGTGCCGCGCCAGCTCCGGAGTCCACGTGCCGGGGCCGCACGCCAGTTCCAGCACGTCACCGCTGGGCGCGAAATCTCGGCAACCGCCGTTACTCGCGCGACTGTCGCGGCTCGTTCCCTCGGCGCGGCCGACTCGCGGCAGGCCCGACCATCGGGCGATTGTCGGTTCCGCGCGCTAGATTCGCCGCATGGAACAGCGGATCAGCCTGGTAACCCTCGGCGTCGCCGACCTGCGGCGTGCTAAGGAGTTCTACGAACGATTGGGGTGGCGGGGGCAGGAGCTCGAACGGACCGTCTTCTTCCGCACCCCCGGCGGCGCGTTCGTGCTCTGGGGCAGGGACGAGCTCGCGGCCGACACCGGCCTCACCGGTGAGCGGGACGGCGGGTTCGGCGGTGTCTGCCTCGCGCACAACGTTCGTTCCGAAGCGGAGGTCGACGAGGTCCTGGAGACCGCACGGCAGGCGGGCGCCACGGTGACCAGTCCCGCCGCCGAGACGTTCTACGGTGGTTACGCCGGGGTGTTCACCGACCTCGACGGGCACGCCTGGGAGATCGCGTACAACCCGGGCTTCCCGATCGCCGAGGACGGCACGATCACCATTCCCGATCTCGTCTCCCAGTAGTTCCGCGGGCCCCCAGCAGTCCCGCGTCACGAGTGGTTCGCCGGAAGTGATCACCACGCACCACCGGAGCCGAACCACTCACTCGCGGGGCTTCAGCCGCGCGTTGGGAAGCTCCGGAGCTGGCAGGGTCTCCTCCCACCGCGCCGGGAATTCCCCGTACTGCCGCGACGCCCCGTACTGCCGCGACGCCTGGGCATCCCGGTGCTCCCCGGAATCCGGCTGCTCACGTTCGTGCTGCCACCGTTCGCGGAACGCCGCGATCTCCTCGTGGTTGCGCCCGATGAAGTTCCACCACATGACGATTCGCTCCCCGAGGGGCTCTCCGCCGAGCAGCAGCACCCGCGCCCGCTCAGCCGCTCCCGCACGCAACGTGAGCCGTTCCGGCCCGGTGTCCTGGCAGACCAACTCGCCCGCGCTCGCGGCCACCCCGGCCACGGTCACCTCGCCGGTGTCGACGAGCACGCCGTGCTCGAAAGCGGGGTCGATGTCCAGATCCAGGCTCCCGCCGGGCGGTAGCGTGATCTCGGCACCGAGCAGTGGGGTGTAGGTCGGAACCGGCGAGGTCCGCCCGAGCAGGCTGCCCAGGAAGACCGACACGCGCGCGTCGTCCCGCTCCAGGACCGGCGGTGCGTAGTTGTCGAACGCCGCGTCGGTGAACCGGTGGCGTTCGGGCAGCGCCACCCAGAGCTGCGCCCCGTGCAGCACGCTCGTGTCCGATGTGGAGTACTCCGAGTGGGCGATGCCCGAGCCCGCCGTCATCAGGTTGAGCTCACCCGGCCGGACGAGGGCGTGCGTTCCGAGGGTGTCGCGGTGCTCGACCTCGCCGCTGAACAACCACGAGACGGTCTGCAGCCCGGTGTGCGGGTGGCCGGGAACCCGCATGCCACCGGTCCCGGACACGTCGTCGGGGCCGTAGTGGTCGACGAAGCACCACGCTCCGATCAACGACCGTGCCCGTTGCGGCAGCGTGCGGCGCACCGTCATCGCCCTCGGCCCGCCCAGCGGGACCTCGCGGGGTCGCAGCAGCCACACCCGACCTGCCTGGTCGTCGGCGTTGGTGCAGGTCAACTCGGTCGGAGCTGTTTCGAGGTTGCTCATCGTCCTGTCGTGTTCCCTGTTGGAGTCGGCTCGTGTTCCACCCGAGTGTGCGGCATAGTGGCGGAATGTCCGAGGAACAGCGTGACAGCACACCGGCCGAGCCTCCGTCCGAGGTTTCGGTGCTCGACGTGCCGTCCCGGCACCGCTACGAGATCAGCCTCGACGGCGTGCGGGCGGGGCTCACGCGGTATCTCGATCGTGGGGACCAGCGGGTCTTCGTGCACACCGAGATCGACGACGACTTCGCCGGTCGTGGCCTGGGCAGTGAACTGATCTCGGGCGCGCTGCGGCGGACGCGTGCGGCCGGGATGCGGATCACCGCCGTCTGCCCGTTCGTGACCAGGTACCTCGACAACCACCACGAGTTCGACGACATCCGGGATCCGGTCACCCCGGACGTGCTGGCCGCCGTGCGGTCGGAGTAATATCGAGATCGTTCGCCGCTGCGTAGCTCGCGTACGTGCGGCCTCTCCGTGAACCCCGGAGAGTCTCCTCGCAGCACGGTTCGGAAGCGGACATCTCGTAGTCCGCCCACCGTGATCCCGATTGGCAGCATCCTGCTTACACCCCGTTCTTCACGCACGTCCCGGAACGGCAAGGGAGGTTTTCGGTGATCGAGGACGACACCGGCCGGTTCTTCGTGGTGACCGGCGGGCCCGGCTCGGGCAAGACCACGTTGCTGGACGAGCTCGCGCGCAGCGGCCTTGCCACCACGCCCGAGGCCGGGCGCGCCGTGATCCGTGACCAGACGACTGTCGGTGGAGCAGCACTGCCCTGGGGCGATCGTGCGCTGTTCGCCGAGTTGATGCTCTCGTGGGAGATGCGCTCCCACCACTGGGCAAGGCAGCGTCAGGGGGTCGTGCTCTTCGATCGTGGTGTTCCCGATGTGCTCGGGTACCTACGGCTCACCGGAACGGCGGTCCCGGAACACGTTCACGCCGCGGCTGAGAAGTTTCGTTACAACCACCGGGTTTTCGTTGCTCCGCCCTGGCCGGAGATCTTCGATCGGGACGAGCAACGTCGGCAGGATCTCGCCGAAGCAGAGCGCACCCACGAGATGATGGTCGAAACCTACACCGAGCTCGGATACGAACTAGTCACGCTTCCCCGCGTCGATCCGCAGGCCCGCGCCGATTTCGTCCTCCAAGAGCTCGACACGGCCGCTTACGCGGAGCGAAATCCCTGAACTGCCATCACCTCTACACTAGCGGAGTTCGGCCCTGATCGTTCTCCGCCCAGTTGGGAAGGCTCGGTTGGGAAGACGAGCTTCGTTCCCCTGTGTCTCCTCCGAGCCGTTTCGGCCACCGCAATCGTATAGACCTGTCCAAAATCAGAGGTGCAAGACGCGCTGTTGCTGCTCACGGGCCACGGCGAGCCCGCCGCCTTCCGGGAGGACTTGGTCGCTGTGCGACCGGACGCACGCGGCGATGGCGACTTGCTCATCGAGGCTTCGGCCGGAACGGGCCCGGGCTCGGCGACGGCTGGTGAAATCCCTGACCCCGAGAACATCAAAGCGCCGATCCGGGGCATGCTGTCCTCGTGACGGACGTGCTGCGCATCAGCGCCTTCCCCGCGCCTTCCGCGCGGAACGGTGGAAATCCCGCCGGAGTCGTTCTCGACGCGGCCGGGCTCGACGAGACCGCGATGCTCGCGATCGCCGCCGAGACCGGCTACTCGGAAACGGCGTTCGTGCTCGACATCCAGGAGCCCGCGGAGGCCAACGGTCCCGGGAGGGTCCGCATCCGCTATTTCTCGCCCACCGCGGAAGTGCCGTTCTGCGGCCATGCGACGGTCGCCACCGCCGTGGCACTCGCCGACCGCCACGGCACCGGGCTGTTGCTGTTCGACACAGCGGTCGGCGAGGTCGCCATCGAAACCGCCGAGACGGCGAATGGTGAGACCACCGCCTCCTTCACCAGCGTCGAACCCTCGGTGACGCCGATGGACGACGACGTCGTCGACCGGTTGCTGTCGTTGCTCGGTCTCGCTCGGGCCGATCTCGATCCGGCCTACCCGCCCCGGCTGTCGTTCGCCGGAAACGTCCATCCGGTCATCGTCCTGGGCAGCCGCGAGACCTTCGCCTCGTTCGACTTCGATCCGTCGCGGCTGCGAGAACTGATGGACGAACACGGCTGGGCGGCTACGGTGACCGTGCTGTCCCCCTTGGGGGAGAGCGAGTTCGCCGCACGCAACCTTTTCCCGGTCGGCGACATCACGGAAGATCCGGCAACCGGCGCCGCAGCGGCGGCGACAGGGGCGTACCTGAGAGCTATCGGTGCGGTAAAGCCGCCGGCACAGCTCCGGATCCAGCAGGGCGATCACGTCGGGCGTCCGAGCCTGCTGCGAGTGACGGTGCCCGGGTCGGGAGGCATCGTCGTTACAGGTGGTGCGGCACGGATCGAATGATCCCCGAGCGGCGCTGACCACTACTGGAGGCGTGCGCTGCGCAGACGTCTCCACGGCCCACGGTAGGCCGGGCACCCGCACGGTGCCCCTGGCCTTTCCCGCGTTCGGAGTCGGAGCTACTCGATAGTCAAGATCAACTCGATCTCGACGGGTGAGTCGAACGGCAGTACGGCCATTCCCACCGCTGAACGCGCGTGAACTCCCGCATCGCCGAAGATCTCCCCGAGAACCTCGGAGGCACCGTTGATAACGGCCGCTTGCCCGGTGAAGGACGGGTCCGAGGCCACGAATCCCACGACCTTGACGACGCGGGTGATCCGGTCGAGCGATCCGATGACGCTCTTCGCCGCGGCCAACGCGTTGAGGGCGCACCTGCGGGCGTACTCCTTGGCGTCCTCGGCCGTCACGAGGTCGGTGCCCTCGCCTACTTTGCCGGTCTCCGGCAGTGCCCCGTCGACCATGGGCAGCTGGCCGGAGACGTGGACGTGGTTACCGTCGACTACCGCCGGTGTGTAGGCGGCGAGCGGTGGGACGACGACGGGGAGCTCGATCCCGAGTTCGGCAAGACGAGCGTCGATCCTCGACAACAGTCGATCTCCTTCGGCTTTTCGGATGTCACCTGAGCGGTGCTCGCAGGGTACTCCGGGCGTTTCGTCGGATGGATCGGCGCTGTCGGCCTCCGAGTCGGCCGAGTATCGCGCGGCGAGTGTTCACGGTGCCCGGGCACTGGTCACACGTGGCAGTGACGTTCGGAGTCCGGTACGAGTCGCAAGCGGCTCCTGCCAGCTCGCCCGTTGGCCGGAGTTCGGCCCCGCGCGGAACGCTCTCGCGGAACGGCACCGTGCAGGACTTGGCTCCGGTCTTCGTTCGGAAGTCCCGCGTGTCGCGTGTTAGGCTGTTATAGACAGACCGGTCTAATCATTAAGGGTGCACGATGCGCGCTGTGCTGCTCACGGACCACGGCGGTCCCGAAAAACTCGAACACCGCGACGAGGTGGCGACCCCGGAACCCGGACCAGGGCGGCTGCTGGTCCGGGTGGGTGCCGGTGCCCTGAACAACACCGACATCTGGACCAGGGAGGGCGCCTACGGTCTGCCCGGCGACCCCACCGCGCTCGCCGGATGGCGCGGGCCGATCTCGTTCCCCCGCATCCAGGGCGGGGACGTGGCTGGAGTGGTCGAATCGGTCGGTTCCGGAGTGCCGAGCGAGCGCGTCGGGCGCCGTGTGCTGGTCGATCCGGCCGAATACCACGATGAAGGCCCTCATGCCCCGCCGGTCGGTCTGCTGGGCAGTGAGTACGACGGTGGTTTCGCCGAGTACGTGCTCGTCGCCGACCGGCAGGCCCACGACGTGACCGACTCGCCGCTGTCGGACGAGGAGCTGGCCGCGCTACCGATCGCCTACGGCACCGCGATGGGCATGTTGGAACGCGCCGGAGTGGCTTCGGGCGAGAAGATCCTGGTCACCGGAGCTTCCGGCGGGGTGGGGCTGGCCGTGGTCCAGCTGGCCGCCGCTCGCGGAGCGGAAGTGCTGGCGATCACCAGCGGCGGCAAGGAGGCCGAGATCCGTGCTGCCGGGGCGAACCGGGTGGCGCTGCGGGACGCCGCCGATCTCACCGGCCGGGTGCGGGAGTTCGCTCCCGAGGGGCTCGACGCGGTGGCCGACGTCGTCGGCGGCCCGCAGCTGGGACGCCTGCTGCCGCTGCTGCGGGACGACGGCCGCTGCGTCGTCGCCGGGGCCATCGCCCAGGCGGTGATCGAATTCGACCTGCGCCGGTTGTACCTGCACAACCTCAGCCTGATCGGCTCCTCGATGCACACCCGCGCGCACTTCGCCGAGCTCGTGGCGGCCGCACGCTCCGGCGAACCGCGTCCGCGCGTCGCGGAGCGCCACTCGCTCGACGAGATCCACTCGGCACAGCGGCGGTTCCGCGAGGGCGATTACGTCGGCAAGATCGTGGTGGTGCCGTAGCCGACGTTCCCGCTTCGGTTTTCGCGGGCGATCGGGTGTCCCGTACGACCGAGGGTGCTCATTCCCCGACCTCGCCGTCGATCAGTTCGCGGACTATGTCGAGGTGTCCGAGGTGGCGGGCGTACTCCTGCACCAGGTGGAACAGGATCCGTTCCAGGCTCGCCGGTTCCTCGCCGTCCCATGCGTCACCGGCGCTGCCTGTATCGGAGAGCTCGTGGGCTCGTATGATCGCGTCGCTGCGCCCGGCCTGCTCGTGTAGCGAGCTCACGAGCTCGTCCAACGTCTCGTCGTCCGGGACGTACCAGCGTCCCCGCGACCACTCCGGCCACGGTCGCCCGACGTGCTCACCGCCGAATCGCCACACCAACCACCTGCGTTCGACGTTGGTGAGGTGCTTCAGCAGCGCGATCGGGCTCCAACCGGACGGCAGCCTGCTGGAGCGCAGCTCCTCCTCCGGAATCCCGCGTAGCTTGTCCACCAGCGCCGCGCGGAAGTAGTCGAGATACCCGATGAACACCTCGGTTCGGGATTCGCGGGAATCGGTTGGTTCCGGGAACGGCCGTCTCGTCATGGTCGGCAGTCTTCCACCACACCGACGTTCGATCCACTGTGTACTCGAAACTGCTCGTGGAACCGCCCCGGCTACCGGGACTGGGGTCGCGCCTCGCGGGGCCTCGGGTCCGAGTAGAACCGAGAACCGGAACTATCCTCACCCGCGTGACCGAGACGCGACAGTGGCAGCTCGAAACCGCCGCCCCGGAGGACGCCCCTCCGATACACGGCCTTCGCAGGCAGCTGGAGGACTGGCTTTACGACCGGGGGATCGAGCAGTGGCCGCGCGGTGAGGTCTCGTTCGACAGGATCGCGAGCGAGGTCGAGCGCGCGGAGTGGCGCCGCGTGCGGCTGCCGGATCTCGGTGTCGTCGCGGCGATGCGGGTGCTGTGGTCCGATCCCGACTTCTGGGGTGCGGACCCCACGCCCGCGATCTACGTTCACGGGCTCATGGTCGACCGGTCGATGGCCCGAACCGGGATGGGCACCTTCCTGTTGGAAAGCGCCGCCGAAATCGGCCGCGCCGCTGGACTGCACACCTTCCGGCTCGACTGCGCCGAGTCCAACGCCACGCTGCGTTCCTACTACGGGGCGCGGGGCTTCCACGAGGTGGGCAGGCACGTCATCCGTGGTCTGTTTCCCGTGGTCCTGTTCGAGAAGCGGATCTGACCTCGCTCGGAGTTCCGGTTCGCCGGCCGAGACGGAATCGGAAATCGGTTCTCGTCCCAGCTCAGCGTTCACAACCCCTCGGCCGCTTCCAGCACGTCGTTAACGAGATCGGCGCTGTCCTCCACCCCGGCAGCCAGCCGGACCAGACCGGGCGGAATGTCGGCCTCGCGCAGCTGCTGCTCGTCGAGCACTCCACTCCACATCGCGCTGGGATGCACGGCCAAGCTCTCCACACCGCCGAGGCTGGCCGCACGCCTGGGATAGCGCATCCGGTCCAGAAAAGTATCCGCGGCCTGGTGACCACCGTTGAACTCCACTGCCACCACTCCACCGAAACCGTCCATCTGTTCCGCCGCGAGCTCGTGCTGCGGGTGTTTCCGCAACCCCGGGTAGTGCACCACCGCCACGCTCGGATGAGTCTCCAGCGCCTCGGCGATGGCCTGCCCGTTCTCGTTGTGCTGCCGCATCCGCAGCGGCAGCGTGCGCAGTCCGCGTAGCAGTAGCCACGCGTCGAACGGGCCGAGAGTCGTCCCGGTGATTATCCCGGTCTCCCAGATGCGGTCCACCAGTTCGGTCGGGCCGGCCACGATTCCGGCGGAGACGTCCGAGTGGCCGTTGAGGTACTTGGTCGCGCTGTGCCACACCAGGTCCGCGCCGAGATCGAGCGGCCGCTGATTCACCGGGCTGGCGAAGGTGTTGTCCACAAGGGTCAGTGCTCCGTGCCGCCGGGCCAGTTCGGTCACCGCGTGCAGGTCGGTGATCCGCAGCAGCGGGTTGCTGGGAGTTTCGAGCAGCACGAGACGGGTTCGCGGTGTCATCGCCCGCTCGAAAGCCTCCGGATCGGTCTGATCCACCCGCGTGGTTTCCACCCCGAACCTCGGTAGCAGGTTCGTCAGCAGCGAGGCCGTTCCGCCGTAGGTGCTTTGTTGGCCGATCACGTGGTCACCCGCCGAGACGAGGCCGAGCAGACTCGTGGTGACCGCGCCCATCCCCGATGAGGTGACCAGTGCGGCTTCGGCGTTCTCCAGTTCGGCGAGCACACTCGCCACGTGGGTGTGGTTGGGGTTTCCGTAGCGGGTGTAGAAGTCGTGGCCGCGGGGTTCGTTCGCCGCCGCGCTGAAGGATCGCTGGTCATCGGAGTGGAAGTTCGCCGACTGGTGGATCGGCGGCACCACGGTACGAGTCCCGTCAGAGATGCCGCGATCCACGTGAATCACTCGTGTGCGCTCTTCCTCGGTCATAATTCTCCCATCCGGCGGCGACGTCCGGCTCCATCGTGCACGAAATGTGCTCTTCCGGGTACATCGTGTCTCCGGCTGCGAAACGTTTCGAAACCACATTGTGTTCCAGCGCGGCGCCGAACCTCCTGCCCGGACCTGCGACACCGACGACATGCCCGGTGGAGCCGCGAAATCGATGCTTGCCTGATTCCCTACCAGCACTGATCTGACACCGGCACGTTTGAAGTGGGGTTACCGCGTGCCGACTATCCCCGGCGCGCCAGGAGCAGCGCAGGCTGGCCGAGCTCCTGCTGTACCCCTGGGAGGAAGTGGCGAGTTGGTAATGAGCACGAGGCGTCGTCGCGGAAAAGCTGTGTCGTGCTTTTCGCGCTGATACGTAGTTTCGCCATATGAAGTTACTAGTTCGATGGAGCGGTCGTGCACCGGCTACCGTTCGACATGAACCAGCAATTACTACTATACGTAGTTTTGTTGCCCTAGGGGTTCACTCTTTCGGGGGCAAACTGGCTCTTTGAAGGAGCAGAGTTGCGCTGTGTTATAACATGATGGCTAATTTCACTCAGAAGGTGACTTCTTGGGAGAGTCATGTCGAACAATCCGATCCAGCGGACGGTTTCGTTCTGGAGGATGCTCCGGTCGAGTGATCGCAGCCCTGTGGAACCTGCCGATTGGGAAGGTGTACTGGCTAAGTGGGGACATCAAAGTACTCATGGGCCTGTGGAGCACGAGATAGAGGGCGGCGATGTACTGAGAGGAAAAATATTCACCCACGAAAATATAGACCACTTGGTGCTGACTAAGGGGCGTGATGACGTGCCAAGGCAGCAGCATCTGAGTACCGGGGAGGTGGCCGAGGTTCCCGTGGATGTGGAAGAGTGGCAGGTCATCGAGTCCTCGTTCGTTTCTTTTCTGGATTTCGGGAATGTATTCGGCTTCATGCGGTCGGCTGGTACTTCGCCGTCTCCGCAAGCTGTGGCTAAGTGGATCAACGAGAGTGGTGTTTTCGAGGAGAAGCTCATAGCGGAGCCGGTCATAGATCGTGAGAAGTGGGAAAGGGTTCGCAAAGCTGGCGGTGTGTCCCGTCTGGAGATAGCGGGCCCTACGAGCCTGGCTCCCAGGCTGTCCGGCGGGCCGGTGGAACAGCTGGCTGCTCTTGGGGGGGTAGGTGAATTTCGATTCGAAATCAAGCTCACGGCTGAACGTTCCAAGAAGAGGAGTCGTGAGGAGCGTAACAAACTGCTCCGTATGGTTGACTTCTTGTGTCAAAATGTTGGACTCGGTGAGTTGGAAAAGGCAAAAGCGCAGGTCTTCGACGAGGAGGGCAATAATTCCGAGGACGGGGCCGTGGATCTGTTGAAGCAGCGCTTCAGCCAGCAGTGTTCCGTGGATGTGACGGGAAGCGGATCTGTACGTTCGATCACCGAGTTGTCGGCCTTCGATGCGATTATGACCGTGTCGAAGGAGTTCAGGGAGGACTTAGCCAGTTCGGTAGGGGCAGAGTTCCTCCCGTGACGCGATGGCGGTGTCTGATGAAGAGCGTGTGGAGCTTACTGGACCGACCCTCTCTGGACTGGGTACTCGTTGTCATCCTCTTGGGAGGAAGTGCCTGGAGCCCGCTCGACGAGTGGTTCACCGCAGCCTCCGATTCGGCACAGCTGCAGGCTATGGCGACGACGAGTCAGTTACTCGGGACTTTGTCCGCCTTCGCGACAGCCGCTTTGTTCTTCTATGCCGGGTTGGACAATCCTGCTACCCGATCGGTACGACGTCGTTGGGGGGATCACCTGGCGGGCGTGTTCCTTCGGGCACTCTTACTGATGTTTCTCGGTTCATTGGTGTGTGCATTCACAGGACTCGGGGTTCCCACGAAGAGCGCTACTCTGATTTTCTTTGCCGCGTTGACAGTCTCATTGATAAAAATGATTCGACTTGCTCTGGTGGTATTTTTGCTCATGCGTGGTCAATCTTATGACGACGAGGAGTTGCCGAAGCTCACCGCAACCGGTCGATGAGAGAATTTGCCGCGATTACTCCGGTACGAGGTGGTCACCGTCGGACAGTGGTGCTCATTCCTTGGAGTGGTCTGTCCGAATCACTTCGGGAAGAGGATCGATATCCGTCCCGCCCCGTTGCGCATCTCCGGTCGGGGCCGGGCAGGCTGGAACCGTGACAACTCATTCGGATGTCGAGAAGGCAAGGCAACGAATCTCGGCCAGTGTCCGGCGTACCCCGATCGTCGACCTGGATCCCGAGTTGGTCCCCGGCGCGGCGAGCGTCCGGCTCAAGCTCGAACAGTTGCAGCACACCGGCTCGTTCAAGGCGCGTGGCGCTTACAACCGGGTGGTTTCGGCCCTTGCCGAGGGCAGGATCGGCGAGGCGGGAGTGGTCGCGGCCTCCGGCGGCAACGCGGGCATGGCCGTGGCGCACGCCGCTTCCCGGCATGGTGTTCCCGCCCGGGTCTACGTCCCGGCCAACGCACCGGCCTTCAAGCAGGCGAAGCTGCGGGAACTGGGTGCGGAGGTCGTGGCGGTCGGTGAGGTCTACGCCGATGCCCACCGGGCCGCCGTCAAGGACATCGAGGAGAACGGCGCGGTGTTCTGCCACGCCTACGATCAGCCCGCGATGTGCGCCGGTAACGGCACGCTGGGCACGGAACTGCTCGAACAGACCGAGGGCGAACTGGACACCGTGCTGCTGGCCGTCGGCGGGGGCGGGCTGATGGCCGGTGTCGCCGCCGCGCTCGAATCCCGTGCGCGGGTGGTGGGGGTGGAACCGACCGACATTCCGACGCTGCACACCGCGCTGGCCGAGGGAGGCCCCACCGACGTGGCGGTCTCCGGTGTCGCCAAGGACTCGCTCGGCGCCACCCGCCTCGGCGAGATCGCCTACGAGGTGGCGACGCGAACGGGAGTGCGTTCGGTGCTGGTCGACGACGAGCACATCGTCGCGGCGCGGAAGTACCTGTGGCAGCGCTATCGGCTGGTCGTGGAACACGGCACGGCAGCGGCGCTCGGGGCGCTGTTCGCCGGGGCCTACCGCCCCACCGAGGGGGAGCGCCTCGCCGTGGTGCTCTGCGGTGCCAACACCGACCTCACCGACCTCGGTTGAAACCCCGCCATCCGAACACCGTCGATTTCTCGCGAAATCGCCGGGCGTCTTCGACGTGGGACGAACTCCCACCACTTCCGCAGCGAGAGTCGTGCGAGATGTTCCGCCAAGCGACCACCCACGCGACCCACTCCGGGACATCCACTAGCGGAGTGAGAAACCCGAATACCCGTTGTCGGCCACTTGCTCGCACCACTGCCGGTAGGCTGCGACTCCGCCCACGTAGGCCAGCAGCACGCGGGGTTTGCCCGGCACGTTGGCCCCGGTGTACCACGAGTCGGCGGTTGGGTAGAGCGTGGCGTTCCCGGCTTCGGCGGCGTGGTTGAGCCACTCCCGCTCGGCACGCTCGGTCGCCTCGACCTCGGTGAGTCCGTTGGCCGCCAGGTACGAGACGCAGTCGGTGATCCAGTCCACGTGCTGCTCGATGGACACGATCATGTTGCTCAGCACCGAGGGGCTGGTCGGTCCGGTCACGGTGAACAGGTTGGGAAAGCCCGACACGGCCAGCCCCAGGTAGGTCCGCGGTCCGGCGGACCAGTACTCCCGCAGCGTGCGTCCGTCCCTGCCCCGGACGTCGACCGCCTCCAGCGCGCCGGTCATGGCGTCGAACCCGGTGGCGAACACCAGCGTGTCCAGTTCGTACTCCCGTCGCGAGGTGCGCACCCCGGTTTCGACGATCTCGGTCAGCGGGGTGGACCGCAGGTCGACCAGGCGCACGTGCTCCCGGTTGAACGTCTCGTAGTAGCCGGTGTCCAGGCAGGGCCGCTTGGTTCCTATCGGGAAGTCGCGCGGCGAGAGCGTCTCGGCGATCTCCGGGTCGTGTACCTTGTCGCGGATCCTGGCTCGCACGAACTCGGCGGCGGTCTCGTTGGCGGCCGGGTCGACGAGAATGTCGGCGTAGCTGCCCGGGATGCCGAACAGGCTGCCCTCCCGCCAGCTCTGCCGGTAGGTTTCCTCGCGTTGCTCCGGCGAGTCCTCGAACGCCGAGCGCTCGGCGGGTTGCCGCGGCACTCCCGCGTACGAATCGCGCTGCGCCGCGCGCCACTGCCGGTAGTTCGCCTTCCGCTCGGTGATCTCGGTTTCGCGCAGCGGCCGGTTGAAGGCGGGCATGCTGAAGTTCGGGGTGCGCTGGAACACCGTCAGTTCGGCGGCCTGTTCGGCCAGTTCCGGGATCACCTGGATACCGGAGGATCCGGTGCCGATCACCCCGACCCGTTGCCCGGTGAGGTCCACTCCCTCGTGCGGCCAGCGGCCGGTGTGGTGCACCGCGCCGCCGAACCGTTCGATCCCCGGCAGTTCCGGCGGTTTGCTCGCGGACAGGCAGCCGGTCGCCATGATCAGGAATCGTGTCGACACCGACTCACCGGTGTCGGTGCGCACCAGCCAGCGGTGCGCGTTCTCGTCGTAGTGCGCCTCGGTGACCCGGGTGTCGAACGTGATGCCGCGCCGCAGGTCGAAACGCTCGGCGACGTATTGGATGTAGCGCAGGATCTCGGGCTGTGCCGCGTACTTCTCCGTCCAGGTCCACTCCTGCTCCAGTTCCGGCGAGAAGGAGTAGGAGTAGGACATGCTCTCCACGTCGCACCGTGCGCCGGGGTAGCGGTTCCAGTACCAGGTGCCGCCCACGTCGGAGCCGTTCTCGAACACCCGCACCCGTAGTCCGAGCTCACGCAGTCGGTGGAGCTGGTAGAGCCCGGCCAGACCCGCTCCCACCACCACCGCGTCCGGTTCGGCTTCAGGAAAGTTCGGTTCCGGTGAGTCCGATCCGGACATTGTCACCTCCGGCGCGAGTGTGCCCGTCTATGTCGGGTCCGTGCCCTCGGTGACGTGAGCGCTTACCGGGGCGGTTCGACTCTGTACTTCTTTCCGGACCACGGTGAATATGCGACGCGTATGTCCGTTGTGTAAATACAACTTTCAAGTGAGTGAGTTCGATCCGCCGGGTGGAGTAATCGGCTGTCAGGAGCGTGCGGCATGCACTACTCTCGCGATCACCCCGAGCCACACCCGTAGCCACCGAGTGGAACCGAGTTGTTGCTAAACCACGGACGAGAGTTGCCGACATGGCCGAAGAGATCAGTGTGGAACTCGACTGCGAACCGGAACAAGTGGCGGACTTCGCGAACACGGTGTGGATGATGATGCGAACGGCCGGGATCAGTGGAACCGTCCACATCAACGAGGTGAAGCTCGATCCGCAGCGGGTCTGGGACGGCTACAACACCGATACCTGGCAGGACGGCTGATCGACTCCTACCGAGCGCGACGCAAGGCAGCGATCGAGGCGCCGTACGACTGGGCTGCCCGGATGAGTTGCTCCTCAGCGCCAGGTGGTGGTCTTCTCGGCGGCCAGCCGGATCTCGGCCGCCAGCTGCGAGATCGGCATCGCGACCATGTTCTGCGAGATGTTGACCGGTGTCCCCATCATCCTGGCGTTGCCGCGCACCAGGAAGCCACGCCAGCCCGTGGTGCGGTCGAGCACCGCGCTCGGGTCGAACAGTGTGACGCTGAGCACGCGCTGCGTGCCGTCGTTGTCGGCCATGGCCCCGGAGACCTCCCGCCAGGCCACGAATCCCACGCCGGTGAACGAGGCGTGGTCGTACAGTCCCTCGTTGTCCAGCACCACCACCGGTTTCGGCTTGGCCAGCCGCACGGCGCCGTAGATCAGGCAGCCGCCGAAGAACACGATCGCCAGCGCGCTCAGCGCGAGGAAGACCCCCGCGAGCGGGGCCGAGCTCATGGCGGTGACGGCCTGGTAGCACATGAACACCCCGAAGAGCACGAAGACCAGCGCACCCAGGATCACCAGCCCCAGCCGGATCCGGTTCGGGTAGATCGCTAATCGGTAGTCCCGTTGACCGGGCTGTCCGTTGCGCTGGACCCCTCTCATCCGTTCCGCTCCTCCTGTAAGGCTGCGCACTCCGCCGCGGGACCAGGGTCGTCGGCGGAGCCCTTCCGAGAAGTAGAGCCTGCCATGTCGGCCGGGCGGGTCGAGCATCGCGGTTGAGGATCACGCTTCGGTCGAGGTCGGAAGCGTCACGGCGCGGTGTTTCGGTTTCGGCTCGGGAAACAGCACGTGGACCGAGCGAGGCCCGGCCCACAGCCGCGATCGAAACCGCCACGGCGCTGCTCGGGCGCCTCACCGGGGGTAGTGCAGCTCGCGGACGCGGTAGTTCCCCTCGGTGTCGACCACCAGAATCGGTGCTCGCAGCACTCGCCCACCGCCGAGGTCGACGGTGCAGCTGAACGATGCCTCCGGTTTCACTCTCTTCCCCGCTGGACAGGAAACCTGTTTCACGTTCCGGTAGGCGTATTCCTCGGTGAGGATCCGCTCGGTGGCCTTTTCCACGGCCCGCGGATCGAACACCCGCTCCGCCCCTGCGGTGTTGGCGTACAGGGTGATCCCTCCGGCGCCGAGAACCACGAGCACCCCGAGCGTGATCAGCGTGATCTTCATTCCGGTTCGTTTCCGACGCGGATATCGCGTCTCGGCCCCGGCCGGGCGAGGGTAGTGGGGTAGTCCGGGCTGTTGCGGGGACGGCGGGCCGTACCAACCCTGCGGTGGCTGGTTGGCTGGTGGTTGGTGGGGTGGTGCCTGGTTTGGCTGGGGCTGTCCGGGTGGCGGCTGGTCGAACGGTGGCTGGTTGGGTGGCGGACTGCCGGGCGCGGGCGGCGGAGTTCCGTTGTTGGGGTTGAAGTAGGGCTGGGGATGGTTCACGAGTTCTCCCGATCGAGATCGCCGAGCGGCCTGGTTCGGTGTGGAAGTTGTCGTCTCCCGAGAGGAACGGCGCGAAGCACGGCTCCACTCGCGTCACGGCAACCGCTGGACCGGCTCGGCGAGGTCATTTCGGTGTGGGTCAGCCGAACAGGGCCTTGGTGTATGCCTTCGCGATGGCCTTGTGGGTGGAGTTCATGTGGCTGTAGTCGAGTTCTTCGTCGGTCAACAAGCCGCGCGCGCTGTCCGTTTCGGCCTTGACGAACAGCACCCCCCCGGCGTTCTCCAAGGTGCCGGTGGCGATGGTGTACTCGACGTAGTGCCGCGCGCCACGATCCTGATGATTGACCCAGGCGGGGTGCCCGGCCACTTTGGTGCGCTCGTTGCCGTCGATTTTCCCGTAACCATGCATGGGTTGTGGGAACAGTTTCAAACTGATCGAGAACCGCTGCGTGTCGTCCGGCCCGGACTGCTCGGTGGTTATGCGGCAGGCTTTGGACTGGTCCCTGGTGATGTAGCGGTAGTACTCGTTGCCCTCGCCCATGAGCCGGTCCAGCCGGTTGGTGTCCAGTGTCGAGCACAGCATCGCACCGGCGGCTCGGGCGCCCTGGTTCATCCAGACCCGCATTATGTTGTTCGCCGGTTTCGTCGGGGTGAAGTCCCGGCAGTTCGACAGCCGGTGCGTGGCACAGACCGAGGTGTGCGCCGTGCCGCTGACTTCGGGTGTGCAACCGGCGGTGACGGCGCCGAGTAGCAGCGCCAGCGCACTTACCAGCAGCCTGCGGAAGGTCGATCCGTTCGTCTTCATGAGGCGGCCCTGTCCAGCACGATCTCGGCGAATTCCCGGCTCCGGTCACAGCTTTGGGTGGTGACGGAGATGTTCTGCGTCAGTGGGCCCAAATCGCCCTGGATCCCGTGCGGCTGCTTCAGGTAGGGAACGGACAGCTCGCAGGTACCGTTCCGGGGATCTTCGTGCAGGAATCCGGGGCGCCCGGCGAATGTGATCGAGCTGTAGTCCTCATCCGGGTTCGTCTCACCTGGTGGGCTGGAAACGGTGAACTCCACAGCGGCCCGTTTCTGCCTCGAGAAGTCCTCGCCCGAGTCCTCCAGAGTGCAGTCAGCCGGGTCGTGTCGAACCATCTCGGTTGCCCGCACCGGAGTGATGGCGGGTTTCAGGTTGTTCACCGCCCAGCTCATCGCCTCGCACGGCGACTGCGTTCCGAGCAGCAACGTGGGCTCCCTCGGGTGCTCGTCACGCATCGGGGGGTCGAAGAACAGTGGTGCGACGGCCTTCAGATACTTCTTCCCGAACTCGCAGTTGTGGCTTTTGAACTCCTTCTCCCGCTTTTCGTTCACGATGTATACGGAGGAATTGACATCGAGTTCTATCGCGCGGTGCGCGGTGATCGGAAGCAGATAGCTGCATTGCCGGGTCTTGTGCTCGCCCACTATCATCGTTTGCTGATAGAAGCGTCCGTCGCTCGTGCGGACCAGCTTCGACTCCTGCCGATCCTTCGGCGCCCACTTGGCGCCCACGGTGATGTCGAAGACCCAGTCCCGGCTGAAGGTCTCCATCTCCCGCCACACTCGCAGCGTGCATTCGTTGATCTTGCCGCCCGGCGCGATCCGCTGGTTCGGCAAACCGGTGATATCGCTCGCCGTCTTCGGTTTGTGCAGTGCACAAGGTGCTATGGGCAGGATTTTCCGATCGATTCGTGTCGACTCGACCGCTTCCCGTCGTTTCGAGAACGGCAGCGCCTTCAAGTATTGCGGTACTTGGACGCTCGACTTCTGTTGCTCGGTCTCGGCTCCGGTCGATGCGCAGGAAGCGAGCGTCAGGCTGACCAGTATCGCTCCCACAGCCGGAGCCCATCGGCTCCGTCCGAACATGTTTCCCCCTGTTGTTGTGGTCACAGCGCTCGTCGATCGCGCGAGCCGTCCCCCGAGACGCGCTCCGAGTGCCCCCACCGCGCGATACGAGCTCGATCTGTCGCGCTCACGTTATAGATCGGACGAGCGGCTTGTCCCGAGGGATGCGGAAAATGTGTCGTGAGTATCCAGGGTGGACGTACCGAAACGACCGGTAGCTCCGAGGTATGTGCTCCTCGCCGACTCGTCGGCAGGGTTCCCGCGGTGGTCACTTCATGACGTGTGACGTCGGGATGCGTCACGTAACCCGCGGTACGACTGAACCGAAGGGAATCACGGCTTGCGTGCTCGCGCGAAATGGCTCGTCGTGCTGGGGGTGTTCCTGATCCTGCTCGGGCTGCTGACGTGGTGGGGGTGGAATGCCTTGCAGGAGTTCGAGTACGATATGCGTCATCCCGAGCAGAGCGGCTGGATGGACTGAACTCGCGCTCGCCGAGCGGCTGAACCGTCGATTCGCCGAGCCGCGCCGCTCAGAGCGCGGTGTTCCCGCCGAGCAGCAGCGCGAACGATCCGCCGCCGATCACCGCCCCGGTCAGCGCGCCGACGGTGACCTGGGCCGGGGTGTGGTCGTCGACGGCCACCCGGGACCACGCCACGGCCAGTGTCACCAGCGCACCCCACCACAGCGCGGGTCCGTAGAGCAGCGCCAGCACGGTCACCGCGCCCGCTGCCACGGCGGTGTGCATCGAGATCTTCCAGAAGACCGTGATCGTGCCGGTGACCAGCAGGCTGATGATCATGCTGATGTCCAGCGCGATCAGTTTCTCCGGCGCACGGCCCGCGATCAGCAGCGCGAGCCCGAGCAGGCTGAGCACGATCAGCGCGGTGAACGGAATGAGCCTGCCCTGGCGGTCGCGGACGTGGTGCCCGTCCCACCTGCCGGTGCGACTGCCCCACACCACCACGCCCATCGGCAGCACGCTGCTGGTCAGCGCCACGACCATTCCCCACAGCAGGGTGGAGCCGAACTCCGCCGTGGCCTGACCGGCCACCACCAGTGGCAGCACCAGCACGATCACCCAGGGGGCTAGAACCTCGGTGACGACACGGGCGAGCAGGTGCTTGCGCTCGGCCTGGGAACTGGTCTCGCGGGTCGACATCGGCACATCTTACGTCTTACGCCGTGTTGTCGCGGTTGGTTTTGCGACGGGTGCGTTGGTGGCGGGGGCGTGCGTTGTAGGCGTCGAGGCTGTCGATGAGGTTGGAGACGGTGTTGCGGTCCCGTCGGTCCAGCCCGGCGAAGCGCTGGGCGATGTCGCGTGCCTCGGTGTCGCGCCAGGTCTTCAGGTCGGCGATCTGCGCGTCGATGCGTTCGGTGACCTCGTCGTCGAAGAAGTATCCCGCGGGCACGCCGAAGAACTCCGCCAGCGCCTCCACGTAGTGGATCTTGGGATTGGTTCGTGTCCCGGTTTTGAGCTGGCTGATGTACTGCGCCGACATCGCCCCTGGCAGGTGCCGGATTCCCGCCTCGATCTCGCGGTAGCTGTAGGTGCCGCGGTCCGGTGGATGCACCGTGGCGATGAGATGGGCGAGCTTGCCCGCGAAAGTGTTTTCGCGTCCGGCTTCGTTGGCACTCATAGCGTTCTTCTCGTCCGCCAGTTTGTTGGTGAGTTTCCCCAGGTCCAAGCACCGTAAACGGCTGTTGACAGTGTTTCACCGTGATGGTTTACAGTGATGATGCTACTGTCAACAGTAGCAAACGCCGATCCGGGATCATAGCTTCCGGAGCCCAGCGCCCCGGTGGAAACGCGAAATATTTCCGGGGAGTTGACCAGCGGTAGCGTGCTCGCCCCGTTCTGGGGGTACGGGGCGAGCACCTCCGTGGCCGCTAGCTTCTCTTGTCCGGTACTCCCGTGTGCTCCGGTGTCCCCGCTCGGCACCCAGCGACCCGTGCTCCACTCCCGGATCTCCGCTGTCCGGCGTCCGGTGCCCGGCGATTTCGCGAGAAATCGACGCCCGCAGAGCCAGGATGGGCGCCAGACCAGCAAGCGTCCACAGTGCACAACAGCGCGAACGGTCACCGTGCGAGCGCTCGATCTCCGCGGATGACCCCACGCCGTCGTTGATCGCGGATACCGTGTGGCTGTCCGTGACGCGACGAGCACCTGGTGTGCGCGATCCGTTCGCGCTGCTGGGATGGTGAAACGATGAACTACCTGTCCCGCATCCGAATCAACCCGCTGCGCTCGGGCAGCCGTGACCTACTCGGCAATCCCCGCAGGCTGCACGGGGCGGTCATGGGCGGACTGGCGGACGATCCGGAACAACAACGCCCGCTGTGGCGGCTGGACAGCGACAACCCGCACCGACCGAAGCTGCTGGTGCTCTCCGAGTCCAAACCGGACTGGACGCACCTGGTCGAGCAGGCCGGTTGGCCGCACGCCGAAGGCGAGCACTACGAGCTGCGCGAGTACGAACCGCTGCTGAACCGACTGGGAGTGGGGGAGGAGTTCACCTTCCGCGTGACCGCGAATCCGGTGCGGAACATGGTCGAGGTCGCGAGTCCGACCAAGCCGAACGATTCGGGGAAAGGTTCGCGCGGGCGCTCGCCGCGGACGGCTCACCGTACCGCCGAGGCCCAGCTGGATTGGTTCCTGCAACGCACCGAGAAGTGGGGGTTCTCGGTGCCGGGAGCTTCGTCCGGAACGGGCGCGACCGAACACCCCAGTGTCGCGGCCACCGCTGATTCCACCGACGCGACCGGCGGCGCCGTGACGGCCGATCCTGCCTGTGCTGGTACTGTCGAGGCGCTGGAGTCCGGGGGAAACGTGCGGATCACCGCACGTGAAAGGCACTCCTTCGCCAAGAAGCGGGGTTCGAAACCAGTGGTGCTGCACACCGCGACATTCGAGGGGCGGTTACGAGTGACCTCGGTGGAGCTGCTGCGACGGGCGCTGCTGCACGGCATCGGTCCGGCCAAGGCCTACGGTTGCGGGTTGCTCACGCTCGCGCCGTTACCGGAACACTCGATGCTGGATGGCTGACTACGTGCCACCGGAAGGGACATACTCCGCAGAGCCGACGAACTCGCCGCACCACGCCTGACGACACGCAGCTGGTGCTCCGCCACCGCCGGGCCGCTTGAACGAGCCGAACGGCGCACGGTGAAGCAGCTTAATGACCGCTTCTACCGGTGCGCCCGGTGCGCGAGGTGGCGTCGCCGGGTCGGTTATCGCGGCCAGTCGTAAACGACCCGCGACAATGCCGTACTTCGCGCGATCGGGCGTCTCAACCCCGCTGCCGTGCTCAGCCGAGTCCGAACGCGATGCCGACTCGTCCGTGCCGGCGACGCCGCGCTTGTCCATCACGGCGATCAGCTTCAGACCAGGAACGTCTCAGGGGGCCCGTCCTCCTCGTCCTCCTCGTCGGAACGGTCGACCACCTTTTCCTCGGGTTTCTGCTCCGGTGGTTCCAGGAGGGAAGTCTCGTTGTCCAGGAACTCCTGCTCGGTCAAGGAGTTCATCTTGTCAACGACTTCCTGGAAGAAATCCGCGTACCCCGGGTTCCGGGCCAGCTCGCCGAAGGTGTGCGAACCGGTCTCGACGGCTTCGCCGATCTCGCGCAGTTCGTCGCGATTCGATTTTCGCAGCTCCCGGGCGATATCCCTGAGTACTTCGGTTTCACTCTGCGGATTTTCGCTCATGATGATCCTAACATTTCTCTCGTAGTTACAGTTCGTCGTACTTTTTCAGCACAGGGGGAACACTGTCGGGTGATTTCGGTTTCTCGAACTCCGCGCCGATGCTTTCCAGATCGGCGCTGATCGTGTTGATGGTGTTTTGCAGAAGGGATATCAGTCCCATTATGTCGTTCGTTTTCTCGGTGAAGAGTTCTATCCCGTTTTTTATTCCCTGCCCCGCCGCCTTGGCCAGGCCGAATCCGCTCGCCATGTCGGTGATGCTGCGGACCAGCGGTTCCAGCTCCTTGTGGGTGTCGTACGTTTTTTGGGCGGCTTCCTCGTACTTGTCGGCGAGCTTGCGCAGCACGTCCGCGGTGCCGTCCTTGATCTCGTTGGCTCCCCGGTGCAGGGCGACGTTGCAGGCGGCGTAGGCATTGCCGGACCACCCCTGTTCGAGCTGGTCGACGTGATCCCCCAGGTTGTACGCCATCTTGTCGACGCCGTCGGCCAGGTTCCGGAACGCCTTGCCGCATTTGGCGATCTTGTCCCAGTCACCGGCCAGCTTCTTTCCCAGTGATTCGGTCGGATACCACCCGCAGAGCTCGCAGATGGACTGTATCGCGTAGCTGATGCTGAAGAGGTCCAGCACTCCGGGCGGGTCCATGGGTTCGCGGAAACTGTCCGACCCGGTGAGTTCGACGTCCTCGAAGCTGCTTCGGGGGTTGTGGTTCGCGCGGAACGGATCGGATGAAGTGCCGGTCGCGGGGTCCTCCTCCTCGGCTTCTCGGCGTTCGCTCATCATTTCACTGTCGGCGGAAAAATAATCCTCCAGTTCGCGAAGTTTGTTCCCGTTTTCTTCGTCGTCTTTCTTGTAAAGTCGAAACGTGTCGGCGAGGTTGTCGGAGATCGTGGTGCGGAAATACTTGTTGAGCGTGTCCATCTGATCGGTCACCTTGGTGGTGATGTCGGCGTGCGCGCCGGACAGCAGGTTGATCACGCCCTGGTCGTAGAACGGCATCGCCGTGTACTCCGATACGTACACGCTCCCCTTCTGGGCGTCGTCCCCCAGCTCCTCCAGCGCCTTGAAAATCTTGCCAGCCGTATCTCCGTCGAATTCGAAGGACATGGCACGGGGCTCCTGTCGTCGTCAGTCAGCGTCGGCCTTCCTGAGACGCCGCACAGCGCTTGTCGGTTCCCCTCAATGGCCACGCCTGTGGGGTGTCCGGAGTGGTCGCGTTGAGCAGGAAGCACGGACCTGCTGGTGGCACCGTCTAAGCGCCCACGCCTCGGGTCGACACACCCCCAGCGGCTTCCCGGCGCCTCGCCGGTACGTCGAACAGGAGGTGGCCGCCGCGACCAGCTCTCCGGCCGGATCGGAACGATCCGGCGATCCCGCGTTCCGAGGTTCGTGTTTTATCCGAATCGGAGTGCCGCTGACCGGCGCACGAATCCGGTCGCCGTTTCGGGAACGACGGTCGAGGGTGGTAGCGCACAGGAGTGGGCCGATGCTCGAGCCGTCCCCTGTCCGGTTGCGGGAGGGGAACTCGTAGCTGTGCCTTGCTCAGCCGAAGTGGTCGGCCTTCAGTGCTTGCAGGAAGGTTCGCCACTGATGGTGGGTGGTGGTGATGTGTCCGGCTGTGCGGTCTTTGCTGTCGCGGACGGCGGCGCCGTCGGTGGTGCGGCCGACCTCGACGCACGTGCTCGTGTTGGCGCTGTAGCTGGACTTCCGCCAGTCGTGGGGCTCATGTGATGCGTTCATCGGTGGGGCTCCGGGGCGTCGAGGTCGCTGGCGAGCTTGAGTCTCGCGCCGGGAGTGGGGAGTTCGCCACGTCTGAACGGGTGGTTTCAGCGGCCGGAACGGCACCCCTGTCCGATTACAGGGATGCCGCGCTCGTGGCTGTGCTTCGCTCAGTCGAAGTGGTCGGTCTTCAGTGCTTGCAGGAAGGTTCGCCACTGGTGGTGGGTGGTGGTGATGTGTCCGGCTGTGCGGTCTTTGCTGTCGCGGACGGCGGCGCCGTCGGTGGTGCGGCCGACCTCGACGCAGTTCGTCTGCGTGCTGCTCCGGCTCGACTTACGCCAGTTGACTGGCTCCTGGGACATGCTCATACTGATTTCTCCAGCTCTGTTATGACGTTTGCGATGAGCGCGGTGGACTCCGCTGCCGTCATCGAAACCTCTTTCACCTTATCCACGGCAGTGCGGTATGCCGCTATGTCGTCGGCTTCGTGGAAGAAAAGCGCCGCACGCCTGTTCTCCAGGTGCACGATCGGTGAGTCGGCGTCGAAGTCGATCAGCACGAACGGACCTTCCAGCGCTGGGGTCCAACCCGCGGAAGCCGGCACGATACGCAGATCGACGTTGGGCATCTCAGTAGCACTCATTAGGTACTTGAGCTGGTCGAGAACGACCTCGCTGCCACCTATCTCTTGATGAAGAGCAGCTTCGCCGATCAGCGCCAGGAAGCGCGCTGGATTTCGCCTTGTGAGTGCTTCACGGCGTCCAACACGTACCACTACGCGAGTTTCAACTTCCGACTGTGGGACTTCGCCTGCGATCATGATGGCTCTGGCGTAATCAGCTGTTTGCAGCAGACCAGGTATCAGCAGTGGAGACACATCGGTGATGTGGCTGGCGTTGCGTTCGAAGTCGATCAACGCCGCCATCTGTCGCTCACGGTCGCCACTTCGTACTGAGAGCCACTGTGGATCGTCGGTTCCACGGGCCATTTCCAGCAGTTCAGAGCGTTCTCTGCCGTTTACGCCCGTAGCGGCGAGTATCGAAGCTACGTCTTCCGTTTCCGGTGAGCGCGTGCCGGTTTCCCAACGGGAAATAGCGCTGTGGGAGAGCTCAAGTTGGTCCGCCAGTCCTCGAACCGTGTAGCCAGCAGCTTTGCGTGCCTCTCTGAGACGAGTGCCCAGTGCTTTGGCCTTTGGCGTGCCGTTGGTGCCAGCCATGCACCACATCCTAGGTGAATGTGCGGTGCCTACAGGTATCACCTGATCGAGGCATTGATCGTTTGGTGACAAGGTGACAAATTTTGGAACCAGTGGCACCAAAACGCCGCTTCGCTGATTCTGATTTTGGAGGCAACCATGTCCCACCCCTTCACCTGGGTTCCCGCCGAGGAGCAGCGGCACGCGAGCAGGGATCCGGTGCCGCCGCCCGCCCTGGAGTTCCCGCCCGAGTTGACTGTCTCCGCGCTGTGTGGTCGGGAGGTGTTCACGGCCACCGGCGACATCCCCTGGTTGTGGCCGACCTGCCCGGACTGCGACCGCACCACCCGCGAACTGGTCGGTGCCCCGCCTCGCCATGACGCGGACGAAGGTGATGCGCGATGAGCAGTGACCACATCCGGTTGGCCGGGTTCCTGCGGCTCTGCCAGTGGCGTTGTGACGAGGCCGCCTTCGCGATGGGCGGCGGGCGCTTCGGCGCCGACCGCTGCCGCGAGCTCGCGGAGGAACTCTCCGAGACGGCGATCGCGCTGCGGCGCTACGCCGACTCGCACGACAGCCCGCCGAAACCCGCGCTTCCCGAGGGGTGCGGAGCCGAAAACCGCATTGTCGAGGGCGATCCCGATGTCTGACCCGCTGCTCGTGCCGATCCTGCTGGTAGCGCTGGCGATGCTCCTGGCGCTCTGGCCGCAGCACCCCGAGCCCGCGCCGCGCCCGCACACCAGGCACGGCGGCGCCGGACCGGGCACGCTGACGGTCCGACAACTGCAAGCCCAACTCGCCGGTGCCGCCGGTGATTCCAGTGGTGCCACTGGCACCGAGCTCCGGGCCGCAGCCACCGCGAGCGCGACTACTGGTTCCAGCGGCCTCCCCGAATCCGGTGCTGTCGTGCCGACACAGTCGCGATCCGAACCCGAACCGATCCGCTGGCCCGAAACCGACCCCGACGAACAGCTCGAATCCCGCGTGAGTGTTCACCACGCGCTCCGGGATCGCGACGACGAATCCCACGCGGTCCCGGCGACATCGAATTCCCCGGCGACTCCGAACACCGAAGCCCTGGCCGCATGGCAAACGGCCTCCCGCCACACCACGCCGCGCGGCACCGCCGTTCGCCGCGCACCCGGCCCGCACCACCGCCACACTTCCCGGTGCCAACCGGCACCGACGACCGTGGGCGCCTTACCCGACTCCGATCCGAACCTGGCGCTGCTGGGCCGCGTCCTCGAAGGACTGCGCCGCCTCTGAAGCCTCGCCCGTCTCGGCGGCGCCGCGCCGCCACTTCCGCACTCGGAACGGCCGCCGACCTCGGAACGGCAACCGAACCGCCCCGTTGACCACGGGCCACGGCGACGATCCCCGACATTCCGCCGTGGACCCGTCCGCCGTCTCGCCTCGCGCGGCTCCCTCCCCCACTCGCCGTGCGGGGCGGGGCGGCTCCCCGTCAATTTCTCGCGAAATCGCCGCGTGACGAGCCCCGGCAGAGTCGACCGAACAGCCCCGAACGAGATGATCGGCTTGGTAGTGTCTTGCCGGCCGGGCTGCTGTGAATCAGGACAAGGGGAGTAGTCGTTGACATCTTTTGTACTGGTTTGGGTTCTTCCGGGGATTTTTGCGCTGATACCTATATTCGGCATGATCCTGTTGATCAGGGAGCGTTTCAGGCCGTTGGGGACGCGCATAGCCCGGCTGCGTGCTGATCTGGCTTCACGGGAAAAGAATGGTTCCTCCACGTTGCTGTCCGGATATTATCCAAAGATCTCGGACGAGATGATGCGTGACTTGGCCGAACACGAGGGGTTCGTCTTCCTGGGCAGTACTGGCAGGAACATGAACTTCCGGCGTCCGGTCGTCTCCGACGGAGAGCCGGGTGAGGTGCCGGATACCTGGAAGGGACGGATCGAACCACACGGTGGCATGGGGTCGGGCAAGCACCGGCGGTTGTTGCGGGAGTGGTTGGACGGGGCTTCCGTCGACGACTCCTCGCTGACGTTGCGTCGTGATCAGCTGGGTGCGTTGCCGAAGGCGGAGATTCTGGAGGTGGCGGCCGAGTACGGTTGGTCGTTCGAGTCGGAGGAGATCACCGACACCGAGTGGCGACTGACCTTCCGCCCTGGCGCGACTGAGCATGAGCAGGACGAGAGGCGGTTGTTCGCCGATGACGGATGACGCGGGAAGCCCCACCGAAGCGGAGTTCCTGCGCCGCCTCGAGAACGCGCGCATCAACCTCGCCGGTGTGGCCTATGTGGACATCCCCTACAGCGAGAAGAAGATCTCGCTGCGACACTACCGCGGTCTGGTGCGGGAGCGGGGGTGGCGGGTCACCGGTATGGAGCGCGGCGACGAAGGGACGTTCCGGCTCGTGCTCGAACGATCCGACTCCACTTCCGCCCCACACATCCTCGGCCCCACCTTCATCGAAGGGCCGAGCCTGGACGAGCTGCGCGGCAACGAGGCCGCCCTGCTGGAGGCCGAACGCGTGCGGCGGGAGACCGGAGTGGACGTGCTGTCCGAATCGGTGCTCGACGGCGTGCGCAGCGAGCACGTGCGGCTGCGTCGTCGCTATGCCAGATTGCTCTGGCTCACCTCGCTGCCCGCGCTGGTCGCGTTCGTCACGCTCATGCTCTCGCTGGTGGCGCTGGGCGACGGCAATCCCGAGGCGGCCGATACGCTGCTGCTCGTCTCGGCGGTCTCGGCGGTGGTCTTCGCGCTGTCACTCTGGCCGACGATCCGTGCCGCCAGAGCACGTACGGCGGTCGTGGCCGACTACAAGGCCGGTTACGAACGCGTCGTCGCGGCGGCGCTGGGCACCAACACCACACTGGGCAGTAGCACCACGATGGGCAGCAACACCACGGAGCGAAGCTGAACCGCTTCCCACGTTCAGTACCTCGCGGCCAAGAGGCGGCCGTCGATTTCTCGCGAAATCGCCGCGCGGCTGGAAGGTGAGCGGATGACCTCCTCCGCGACGGAGACAGCCGGAGGTGGATTACGTGGAGCTCCTTGAAGCCCTCATCCTCGTGATGTCCCCGCTGCCGGGCGTCATGCTGCTCGGTGCGGTCACCGTGCACCTGGTGCGCCATGCGAACAAGCCGTGGCGCCCCGAGCTCGAACGCGCCCGGAAGGATCTGCACGGGCGGCGTGATTCGGCGGATCTGGTGTGGCTGGACGCCGACGACTACGAGAAGGTCTCCACCGAGATGTTGCGCGAGCTGGGACGGCACGAGGGATTCACCCTGTTCGAGCGAACGAAGTACCACGATCTCGGATTCCGGCCCACCGGTAGCCGCGAAGCGCTGCGGGAACGGCGGCACGGAGCCGCGGAAGCCCCGGTCGGTCGTGACAGCGGTCGCCCGTTCGCGCGCTGGAGACTGCGCCGCATGCTGCGCGGCGCTCGCGCGGCCGAGCCCGAACTGGTGCTGCGCCGGGAGAGACTGGCTCCGCTGTCCAGAGGGGAGATTCTCGATACCGCCTCCGCTCACGGCTGGGAGTTGCACGCGGAGGAACTCGTGGCGGACGAATGGCGGTTGGTCTTCCGACACGCCGGTACGGCATCACGAGCGGACAGGAACCGATCCCACGACGGGTGAGAACCCGACCGTGCCGTGGTGTGCCGCCGATCGGCGACACGCCAGGCCCCGTGCTCCTGAACCGTGACCCGAACTGTGATGATCGGTGATGCCATCGAGCCTGCTCCGTTTGGGTGATTACCAACCGGGGTAGTGATCGAACAGGCGGAGAGACCCCACCCTCGACAAGGAGTTCGCCGTGAGCATCCTCAGTTGGATCCTGTTCGGTCTGATCGCGGGAGCAGTGGCCAAGCTGATCCTTCCTGGCAAGGATCCCGGCGGCATCATCGTGACCATCGGCATCGGCATAGTCGGAGGTCTGCTCGGCGGCTGGCTGGGCAGCTCCTTCTTCGGCGGCGGCGGGATATCCGGCTTCAATCTCGCCAGCTTCGGCTGGGCGGTGCTCGGCTCGCTGATCCTGCTGCTGCTCTACCGCCTCGTCTTCCACAAATCCCGAGGCTGATCCCACGGTCGGTCACCTCGCGTGGGAGGCCGGGCAATCGGGTGACTGTGTAACCGAGTCGGTGCCTCGCGGCGTCGGGCCGCTCCTGGAGCAGCTGCGGCCCACGTCGTGGCACGGCTCCCGCTCTCTTCTCGCACGCCGTGCGTCCCACATACCGCCCTTCCGGCAAATCCGGGAAACGGGGGTATCGGATCGTCCGTTTCGGGGCACTTCGACCTCGACTGTTGCTACTCGTCAGTAGAACGGTGTCTACTGACCGGCCTGTGTGATGGATCACCACAAGGCCGTGGCGGCCCCTCCGTCGCGGCCGGAAGGGCCAGGCAACGGTGCGCCGAATACTCTCGACAGCCGCCGCGACCCTCATCGCCGCACTGTGCGGTTCCCTGCTCGCCCCGGCCGCCACGGCCGAGACGAACGGGGTGACCGTGCACCGGGCGAGCATTCCCGGGTCGGGTGGTATCACGCTGCGAGCCAAAGTCATCGAACCCACCGGCGAGTCGGCCGAGCCACGACCGCTGCTGGTCATGCCCGCCAGCTGGGCCACCCCCAACATCGAGTACGTCGGGGCCGCCGCCCGGCTGGCCTACGAGTCGGGCTACGTGGTCGTCAGCTACACCGCCCGTGGGTTCTACGCCTCCGGCGGTGAGGTCGAGGTCGCGGGCGAGGAGGACGTCGCCGACGCCAGCGAGGTCATCGACTGGGCCGTGGCCAACACCTCCGCCGGGGACGAGAAAGTCGGCATGGCCGGTATCTCCTACGGCGCCGGTATCAGCGCGCTGACCGCCGCGTCCGACTCCAGGGTGGACGCGATAGCGGCCATGAGCGGCTGGGCCGACCTCGTGGCTTCGCTGTACCCCAACCGCACGGTCAACGCCTCCGGCGCGGAACTGCTGCTGGGAGTCGGCGAGCTCACCGGAAGGTTCGGCGACGACCTCACCGAGCTGGAGAACGCCTACCGCGAGCACCGCACCGAGGAGGCGCTGCATCTGGCAGGGGAGCGTTCCCCGATCAACGAGATCGACGAGCTCAACGCCAACGGCACCGCCGTGATGCTCGCCAACTCCTGGCAGGACTCGCTGTTCCCGCCGAAGCAGATCACCGACCTGTTCAGCGGCCTGAACGGCCCCAAGCGGCTCATGCTCGCTCCCGGTGACCACGCCACGGCCGAGCTCTTCGGGGCGGCGGGCCTGCCCAACCACATCTGGGACACCGCGGCCCGCTGGTTCGACCAGCAGCTGCGCGGTGTGGACGAGGGAATGGCCGACAGCGCCGTGGAGATCCAGCCGTCGAACGGCTCCGATTGGAAGCGCTACCCCGATTGGCAGTCGGTCACCGACCACACCTCCACCCGCGAACTCACCGAACCCACCCGGCGGCACCTGTTCGCACCCGAGACCGGCGGGCTGAGCACCGAGAGCGACACCGGGTGGCGGCATTCGATCGACAGCGGCGATCCGACCCTGGCCAACAGTGGCCTCGTCCTGGTCAGTGGCGCGCTGCAGGGCTACGCGCGGATCCCGGTCGGAGTCTCGGTGCCGTTCGTGGACCGGGACGACGCCGCGGTGTGGGCGACCGAGCCCTACGCGGACGGCGTCAACGTCACCGGAACCCCGCGACTGCGGGTGAACGTCACCCCTGAGGACGAGAGCGTGTCGCTGTTCGCCTACCTCTACGACGTCGGACCCGCGGGCAACGGAAGCCTCATCAGCCACAAGCCAGTGACACTGCGTAATGATTCCCCCGGGGTACGGAGTCGGGTGGACATCTCGCTGCAACCCACTTCCTGGCAGGTGGACGAGGGGCACCGGCTGGTGCTGGTGGTCGACACCGTGGACGCTCGTTACCGCGACGAGAGCTCCGGTGGCGAGGTGACGTTCGGTTCCTCGGCCGAACAGCCGGCCAAATTGCGAATTCCGGTGGGTTGACACCGTTTCCGCTCCCACGAGCGCCTGCTGTTCGGCTCTCCGGTGGTGCCCGTGTCGGATGGTGCGGGCACCACTGTGACCGGCCGAAAACCGATCCGAAAAACCGACTGAACTGTTCGGATCCGTTCGGTTGTGCTATCAGGATTCGATCGAATACGAATAGTGTCCAAAAAGTAGCGCAACGAAGTTTTTCTCGCTGTTCGCGGTATGTTTTCGCCACGGGCGGGAACACTGCTCCACAATCGCCCTCTTCGGCTGTACCGTGGCGTATATGACGGATGTTCGTCCACCGGACGCGTTACAGCGCGAAGGTGCCGATGATGAGCCACCGAGAAGACCCTTAAGGCGCATATCGGGAGATCTGCAGGTCAGGGGCGTGGACATGCAGCGCCCCAATGCCGCACGCATGTTCGATTATTACCTCGGGGGTACAGCCAATTTCGCGGCGGACAGGCAGGCCGTCGACCGGCTGGTTGCCGATGTGCCCGAGGCCCGGGTTTACGCACGTGCGACGCGGGCTTTTCTCGGACGATTGATCCGTTTTCTGAGCCATCGCGGAATCGATCAGTTTCTGGATCTGGGATCGGGAATGCCGACCGTCGGGAATGTGCACGAAATAGCCCGCCGGTGCCGTTCCGACGCACGAGTCGCCTATGTGGATGTCGAGCCCGAGGTCGTGGCGCACGCCAGGCAACTGCTGCGCGGAGTCGACAATGTGACCGTCACTCAGGCCGACATCCGGGAGCCGGAGACGGTGCTCTCGGCACCGGAGGTCACCGAGCTGCTCGACTTCACCCGACCGGTCGCGGTGCTGGCCGTGTCGATCCTGCCCTACGTTCCGGACGCCGACGACCCCGCCTCGCTCGTGGCCGCCTACCGGGACAACTGCGTGCCGGGCAGCTACCTGGCCGTCTCGCACAGCACGCCGCTGACGATGACCGAGGAGCAGGTGCGCCACAGCGAATCGGCCTACCAGGGAACCCGCACGCCGCTGGCCGTGCGTGAGATCGAGCGGATCCGCGAGCTGCTTCCCGGCTACTCGCTGGTCGAGCCCGGACTGGTCCCGCTGCCGCAGTGGCGGCCGGAGCCGGACATCAACGCCCAGCAGGACGCCACCGCCTCCGCCAACGCGGTAGGAGCGCTCGGCTACCTTCCTTGAACTTGTACTCCCGTTGTGTAGCTGGTCGGGTAGCCGTCACGTGAGTCGGCGCCTTGCGGCGTTGGGCCGGCTCTTGAGTAGCGACCTACGCGGCGAGCGGCCCGGCCTCGCGATGCATCCGACTCACGCACCGGGGACGAGCCCGCTGCCGCGCTCATGGTCGCGTCTCGACGGGCTGCCCGGCGATTTCGTGAGAGATCGACGCCGCGCCGAGCGGGCGCCCGAGGCACGAGCGGGGGACACGTGCGCGGTTCGTGGGGGCAGCCCGGCGCCGGGTCCGGTTCGGAACGGTCGAGGGCAGCCCGGCTTCGAGTGGTTACCAAGCCACGTACCGCGTTGGCGATTAGTGACCAATTTATTGATTTTGCTACTCGATCGGGTGACTTTGGGATGCGTCCTGATCACGCAGCGACACAGCTGCTGTCCCAAAAGGAGCCCCAGCTTGTCACTAGCAAGAATCTTCACCCGGACTGCCGCCGCCGCGCTGATCGCGGTCGGCATGGCCGCTCCGGCCCAGGCAGCCGTCTCCGCTCCGGTCGCCAACGACGACTCCGGCCCGGAGACGATGATCATCGACGGTGGTTACGCCGACGACGCCCCGTGGGCGGCGCGGATGTTCGCCGACGGCAGGCAGGCGTGCAGCGCCTCGGTGATCGGTCCGAAGTGGGTACTCACCGCACAGCACTGTGTCCAGGGCGCCAATCAGGTCAGCTTCCGAGTGGGCAGCCTCGACCAGACCCAGGGCCGTGAGGTGTTCGCGGTGCCGGGCGGGGTGCACGTCCATCCCAGCGCGGACCTGGCACTGGTCAATGTGGGCAGTTCGGTCGACGTCGAGTACGCCCCGATCGGCGCCCCGGGTGCCGCCGAGGTCGGCGAGACCGTGCAGACCTACGGCTGGGGTGCCACCTGCACCGACCGTCCCGAGATCGAATGCCAGTCCCAGTGGTTGAAGGTCGCCGACGTGACCGTGACCGACACCTCCTGCTCCGACTACCGCGGCGGTACCGCGATCTGCGCCTACCGCGGTGACGGCATCCCGGCGGGCGGTGACTCCGGCGGCCCGATGTTCGCCACCGCCGCCGACGGTGACTACGTGCAGGTGGGAGTGGCTTCCACCAGCGACCGCTCCTCGCGTACCGCCTACACCAACGTGACTCGCTACAGCAGCTGGATCGGTTCCCTGGCGGGCGTGTGACGCGGCTTCCTCCCGTCGTGGCTACACCCGGTTTCCCCGTCGCCGTTCACGGCGGCGGGGAAATGTGTCTGGAAGCACACGTGGGGCGACTTCTTTCCGTGTCGCTTCGGGTTCGGGCATTGACCGCTGCCGAAGTCTCGGTGCATCGTGACCGACGAAATCGATCACAGGGTGAGATCGTGATCGTATTCGGCGCGAAAAATAGATCGTTTCGTTGTTTTCGCAGTTCATGGCGCTGATATTGGCCTCTTCAGAGGTGGAGTGAATCGCTGCTAGCGATTCTTTCTCGGCGTCGCAAGAAATTTGTTGTGCTTGTCACGGGGTATTTTGCTTCGCGCCTGGTGGAGGAAATGTCGATCTTTTCTCGCCTGGCGATTTCACCGGTGCGTGGTTAGTTTCGTGAGACATGACCGGCGAAAAACCTGGCCATCGTGGCGCACGGTCCGATGGCGTGAGTGGGTCAGCCGGGCGGGTGGAGATCGACACTCCGGCCGTCGCGGACGGCCCGGAGCTGTACCGGATCACGCGTGATTCGGGGGTGCTGGACGTCAACTCCCCCTACGCCTACCTGCTGTGGTGTCGCGATTTCGCGACCACCTCGTTGGTGGCGCGTTCGCACGACGGAGTGGTGGGCTTCGTGACCGGATACGTCCGGCCCGACGCCGGGGACACCCTCGTGGTGTGGCAGATCGGCGTCGACGCCGCGCTGCGCGGCCACGGCGTGGCGAGTCGCCTGCTGGAACGGCTGCTCGACACGGCCTCGCGGGACGGTATCCGCTACCTGGAAACCACCATCACCGCCGACAACGCGGCCTCGATCAACCTCTTCTCCGCGCTGGCGCGCGACCGCGGCGCTCCGCTCGAGGTGAGCCCGCTGTTCCCGGCCGAGCTGTTCCCGGACTCACACATCGGCGAGGACCTCTACCGCATCGGACCGTTCGCCGCTGACGGTGCCACGGCACACGGCACTCTCGCGGCGTCCGTCTCGTGAGGCTCCACGCCCCACAAACCCGACCCGGTTCGCGGTGAAACCCGAGCCGCGAACCATCCAGCCGTGTCACCGCACGGCGCGACACGTAACCGGCCCGGCGGGCGAGGCGTCACGAGCGCTTCGAACCGGACCGAACGGAGGATCGTGAAAGACGTCTTCGCAACCCAGGAATCAGAAGTCCGCAGCTACAGCCGAACCTGGCCCGCGACCTTCGACCGCGCGCTGGGCAGCTGGCTCTACGACGAGAGCGGGAACGCCTACCTCGACTTCTTCGCCGGGGCGGGCGCGCTCAACTACGGGCACAACAACCCGCTGCTCAAGCGCAAACTGATCGAGTACATCGAGCGCGACGGGATACACCACGGCCTCGACCAGGCCACGGTCGCCAGGGGCGAGTTCCTGCGCACCATCGACGAGAAGCTGTTCCGACCGCGTGGGCTCAACTACAAGGTGCAGTTCCCCGGCCCTACTGGCACCAACTCGGTCGAGGCCGCGCTGAAGCTGGCACGCAAGATCACCGGACGCGAGTCGATCATCAGCTTCACCAACGCCTTCCACGGCATGACGCTGGGCTCGCTCTCGGTCACCGGCAACTCGATGAAACGAGGCGGGGCGGGCATCCCGCTGGTGCACGCCACGCCGATGCCCTACGACAACTACTTCGACGGCCAGGTCGACGACTTCCTCTACTTCGAGTCGCTGTTGCGGGACAGCGGCAGTGGCCTGAACGCTCCCGCCGCGGTGATCGTGGAAACCCTGCAGGGCGAGGGCGGTATCAACGACACCCGCGCCGAGTGGCTGCGCGGACTGTCCGAGCTGTGCGGGCGGCACGGCATCCTGCTCATCGTCGACGACGTGCAGATGGGCTGTGGCAGGACCGGCCCGTTCTTCAGCTTCGAGCACGCGGGCATCGAGCCGGACATCGTCTGCCTGTCCAAGTCCATCGGTGGTTACGGGAGTCCGCTGGCGCTGACCCTGATCAAGCCGGAGCACGACGTCTGGGAACCCGGCGAGCACAACGGCACCTTCCGTGGCAACAACCCCGCCCTGGTCACGGCGACCGAGGCGCTGCGGCAGTACTGGAGCGACGACGAACTGGAACGCGCCACCCTCGCCAAGGGCGAGCGCGTCGGCGAGGCGCTGCTGGAGCTCTGCGCCGACCACCCCGGGCTGCTGTCCAAGGGACGTGGCCTGGCACGGGGCCTCGGTTTCGCCGAGCCCGAGATGGCGGGCAAGGTTTCCAAGGCCGCCTTCGATCGGGGGATGATCCTGGAGACCTCCGGCCCCAGCGACGAGGTGGTCAAGGTGATGCCCCCGCTGACGATCACCGAGGACGAGCTGGAGCGAGGGATCCGGATCATTCGGGACTCCGTGCGCTCGGTACTGGCCTGAAGCACTCACAGGCGCCGAAGCGCCCGTCGCGAGCCGGGGCGTGCGCGAACACGCTCCCGCGCACGGCGCCCGCCGCGTCCGGCCCCTGAAACGTCCACCCCGAAACACCGAGGAGAAGACTTGATCGTTCGTACCGTCCGGGACGTCGAGAACACCGAATCCGACATCAGGACCGAGAACTGGCGCAGCAAACGGATCATCCTCGCCAAGGAGAAGGCCGGGTTCTCGGTGCACGAGACGACGCTGTACGCGGGCACGGTCAATGAGTTCTGGTACGCCAACCACATCGAGGCCGTGTTCGTGTTCGAGGGCGAGGGCGAGATCACCGATCACGCCACCGGTGAGACGCATTCCCTCGGGCCAGGCTCGGTGTACCTGCTCGACGACCACGACAAGCACCAGGTGCGCCCCAGGACCGACATGCGCACGGTCTGCGTGTTCAACCCGCCGGTGACCGGCAGGGAGGTGCACGACGAGAACGGGGTCTACCCCCTGGTGACCGAGGAGGAGTGAACCGCGAGGGCACCTGACGACCTTCCCGGGCTGACCTCAACCCAGGGTCAGGTATCGCCGGTCGTTGAACTTCTCGCCCACGCAGGACGCGCCGAGGTCGTGTCCGATGCGCTCTATCACGTCGGCCAGCTCCAGCCGGTTGAGCCAGTCTCGCGGCAGTGCGGCGGTGCCGTGCCTGGCGCCCAGGATAGCCCCGGTGATGGCCGCCGTGGTGTCGCTGTGTCCCGAGTGGTTGGCGGCCAGCCACAGCGCGTCGCGGAACTGTTCGCGCTTGGGCAGGGCCAGCGCGCAGTAGGCCCCGATGGCCAACGCCTCCGGGCCGACCCAACCCTGTCCCAGCCGCTGGACGTACGCCGTGCGCACGTCGATGCGGGCGAGAGTCGCCGCGTCGGCCAGTCCCGTGGCCGTTTCGCCGTCCTCCCGCAGCACTCTGCCCGCCGCCTGGTCCACCGCCTGCGGAATTCGCCTGCCCTGCACCGCGAGCAGGTGGATCAGCGCGGCCATGGCTCCCGCCGCCGCCCACCCTCCGGGGGCGCCGTGGGTCAGCGCGCCGAACTGGCAGCCCAGTGTGTAGGACATCTCGACGGTGGGAGCGAAGCCGGCTCCGGCCGCGCGGTCCACCGCGCCACACCCCTTGGAACTGTTGATCGGCTCCTCGGGAGTTCCCAGCAGGTCCTCCTGCAGCGCGCGCAGGCTGGTCAGCCCGGGGGAGCGGTTCACGTAGAGCTCCGGCTCGGCCAACAGGCCCGTCGCCCCGTAGTGCGGTTTGTCCTCCTGCTGCGTCAGCAGCCACCGCCGATAGGCGGCGCCCGTGGCTTCCACCGGGCGCCACCGGCCGCCGTGGTTGCCGGTCGCCCAGGCGTGCAGGTATCCCTCGCCGGTGAACAGCAGCATCTGCGCGGCGTCGCCGAGTAGCGCCTGCGGTGGTGGTTCGGTTACTCCGTCGGGGCCGTAGCGCGCACGGATGTCACCGTGCTCCTCGAACTCGACCGGAACTCCGAGGGAGTCGCCCAGCGCCGCACCGAGCAAGCACCCCACGGCACGATCCACCACCGTGGACGACGTCGACACCCGGGATACCTCCACAGTGGTCTTGCGCGCGTTCTGATCCTCACCCGACTCTACTGGCCCGCCACAGCCACTTGGCAGCGATCTGTGCAATTGCACGGCGGAGTTTGCTCACAGATCGTGACATTCGTCGAATAATAAAAGTTGATCTTAGTCTGTTGGGGTGAAGCCAGGTGAATCCGAACACGTTTGTCGGTTTTAGTGGTTAACGTGGATCGGTTTCGGGACGTTTGTGCGTAGGGCGGCACCCTGCGGCCGCTGTCACGGAACCGGGAAAGATGTACGCGAACGTGGGATCGAGCTTCGGGGGGATATGCCACCGCACGACAACCTGGCCGAGCACCCGAAGAGCGGCTACGAGTTCGGACTACTCGGGCCGCTCGAAGTGCGTCACGACGGGCGACTGCAGCCGTTGGGCAACTCGGCGATGCGCAGTGCGTTGGCCTGCTTGCTGCTCGAACCGAACCAGGTCGTGTCGATGGACAGATTGATCGACACTCTTTGGGGGGAGCAACCACCGCCCACGGCGCGGACCATCATCCACGGCTACGTGTCGCGTATCCGCAAGCTGTTCACCCCCGAAGCGGGGACAGCGGATCCGGAGAATCCCGCACTGGTCACCCGTGCCCCCGGCTACCTGCTCCAGGTGGACAGCGACCGGATCGACGCGCACCGGGCCCGAGCCCTGGTCAACCAAGCCGGAAACCTCGAACCCCGGGAACGTTCCCGGACGTTGGCCCGCGCGTTGACGCTGTGGCGTGGTCCGGTGCTTTCCGACATCTCCTCCGAGCGACTGCACCGCATGGTCGCCCCCAACCTGGACGAGCTGCGCATGGTGGCGCTGGAGGAGCGGATCGAGGCCGACCTCGAACTGGGCGAACACCACGGTGTCGTGGTCGAGCTGTCCGAACTGGTCGAGCAGTACCCGCTCCGCGAGCGGCTCACCGGCCAGTTGATGCTCGCCTACTACCGATCCGGACAACGGGCCAGGGCCCAGTCCTGCTACCACACGTTGCGGGAACTGCTGGCCGACGAACTCGGCATCGATCCGGGGCCGGAACTGCGCTCGCTGTACGAACGACTGCTGCGCGACGACGAGACACTGGCCGCCCCGAACCGTGCCGTGGCAGGCTCCATCACCCCCGCCAGTGACGTGACCCCGATACAACCGGCGGAACTACCTCCGCCCGTGGCCGGTTTCGTCGGAAGGGCCACCGAATCGGCGGCGCTGGACCGGATGCTGTCCGAACAGGATAGCGACTCCGCCAGCGTGCTCGCCGCCATCACCGGAACCGCCGGAATCGGCAAGAGCGCGTTGGCGGTGACCTGGGCGCACCGCGTCGCGCATCGATTCCCGGACGGCCAGCTCTACGCCTCGCTGCGTGGGTTCGACTACGAGCGTTCGCCACTCTCACCGGGCGAAGTGCTCACCGGTTTCCTCAAGAGCCTGGGGATCGCCGACGACGCCATACCGATCGACCTGAACGAACGGGTGGCCCTGTACCGCTCGCAGCTGGCGCGGCGCCGCGTGCTCATCCTGCTCGACGACGCCAGGGACGCCGACCAGGTGCGTCCGCTGTTACCCAGTAGCGACGGTTCGCTCGTGCTGGTCACCAGCAGGAAACGGCTCGACGGTCTGGTGGTGCGCAGCGGGGCCAGGGCGTTGCCGCTGGAGAGCCTGCCCACCACCGCTGCCGTGGAGCTGCTGGATAGGGCCGGTGTGCCGGGCAGATCCCGCTCCGAGCCGCAGGCCGCGCGGAAACTCGCCGACCTGTGCGGCGGCCTGCCACTGGCGTTGCGCATCGCCGCCGCGCGACTGGCCGCCAACCCGGGCCGCGCGGTGGACGACCTCGTCGGCGAGCTCACCGACGAGCACAACCGGCTCACCGGACTCGACATCGACGACACCGACATCAGCGTCCGTCGTGCCTTCGACATCTCCTACCGCAACCTGCACCCCAGTCAGGCGTGGACCTTCCGGCTGTTGGGGTTGGTTCCCGGCCACACCTTCACCGCGCACGCGGTGGCCGCACTGTGCGGCACCGACTCCGAGACGGCTCGTCGCAGACTGCGAGCGCTGACACTGGCCCACCTGGTCAGCGAGCCCAGACCGGACCGGTTCGCGATGCACGACCTGTTGCGGGTCTACGCGCGCGAACTCGTGTTCGCCGCCACCGACGAAACCGGGGAGGAGTCGGAGACCGCGCTGCGCGGACTGCTGGAGCACTACCTCACCGCCGCCGACCACGCCAGGAGGTTCCTGCGCCCACCGCGTGACGAGTTGGACTTCTCGGCGACCGAGTGGGAGGTTCCGGACATCACCGGCAGGGCCGAGGCACTGGAGTGGTTCGACGCCGAATGGCCCAACCTGGTGACCGCCATCGACACGGCCGCCGACCGGCGATGGCACCGGATGGCCTGGTGGTTGGTGCGCCTGCAGTTCAACTACCTCATGGTTCGGTGTCCCTGGGAGGAATGGGTCACCATCTACACCAGAGGACTCGAGTCGGCGCGTCACATCGGCGACGACACCGGCACGGTACTGATGCTCGCCGGGCTCGGAGTGGTGCACTCCCGTTCGGGCAGCCCCGAGGTGGCCCTGAAGTACTACGCGGAGTCGCAGCGGGTCGCCACCAAGCTGTCCGAGCGCGGCGAGCTGGCCATGACGCAGGTCAACATGGCCAGCGCGCTGTTCCGGTTGGGACGCTACTCGGAAGCGCGACAGCACTGTGAGGACGCGCTGCGGACCTACCGGTCGTTGGGGGACCGGTACCGGGAAGCGGGAGCGCTGAACAATCTGGCCCAGGTGGAGCAGGTGATCGGCAACCGTGCGGAGGCGTTGGCATACCTGCACGAGGCCGAAAAGCGCTACCGGGAAGCCGACGATCTCGAAATTCTGGCCATGGTGCTCAACAACTGTGGTGAAGTGAGTGTCGAACTGGACAGGATCGACAGCGCGCGGCGCTACTACGGGGAGGCGCTCGAAGTGGCCCAGCGCTGTGGCTCGACCATGCGCCAGGCCGCGGCGTATCTGGGGTTGGGTGATGTCGCCTCGCTGCGCGAGGATCACCAGGTGGCTCGGCGGCGGTGGGAGACGGCACTGTCCATTTTCGAGTCCGGTGGCTCACCGCGTGCCGCGGAGCCGCGTGAACGGTTGCGCCTGGGTGCCGCCGCCACCGAGGCACCCGAGGTGCGGCGCTGTTCCGGCGTTTAGTCAGCGTTTAGCGTGCTCTTAGTGGTGCCTGCCAACGTGTGAATGTGCGTTCCGGCCGGCCGTTGCGGTGCCGGTCACGATCGCACCGCGGCGACTCTCGGGGGGTCGTGAGTGGCCGAGAAGGGGCGGTGCGGAGAGCTCGACCCGTCGAGTTGTCCACCGCCCGCAACAAAGGGGTCAGGTTATTCCCGGCGTCTTCGGCACCGGGAAGGACATGGGGGTGGGTGCGGACTCCGTGTTCTGGGGGATTCCACAACGACACGGGGTCCGCGCTCGTGTTCCCGCCCGGCCCGTCCCGAGGGCCGGGCGGTTCGACCCACCGCCGCTGCGCCCCGGCGGCGATCAGTAGTGCTTTCCCGGATCCGGGGGCGTCCGGGTCAGCCGTGCTCCGAAGCGCCCTGGAGCGGGCGCGGTGAGGGCCGTTTGGGTTCTCTGCCGTCCCCCGAGGACGTGCCGCGCAGCCGCCGACCGACCCACGGGCCCAGGTGTTCACCGATCCAGCGCAGGTCCGCACCGCGCCGTTCCGACCAGGAGCGATCGGCCCGAGCAGGAAACGGCTGCCGCCAGTCCTCGTCCACGCGCAGCCCCAGGATCTCCGCGGCGTGCAGCGCCACGCGGTGATGTCCCTCCTGGGACAGGTGCAGTCTGTCCTCGCTCCAGGCACGCTCATGCTGTAACACCCGCATCGACCAGAGGTCCACGACATAGCAGCCGTGTCGCCGCGCGATCGCCCAGAGGTGTGAGTTGTAGGTGCCGACCTTGCCGCGAACCAGCCGCATCACCGCCGTCCGCCGAGTGTCGAAACCGGTGCCGATCAACACGTCCGCCCCCGTCGCACGCAGTTCGGCCACCGCGGTCTCGAACCGGCTCGCCAACTCGTCAGGGTCGGCGAACGGTCGGATCATGTCGTTGCCCCCGGCGCTGAACGCGGCGAGGTCCGGCCGCATCTCCACGGCACGTGGCAACTGATCCCGCAGGATCTGGTCGAGCAGTTTCCCCCGAACCGCTGTATTAGCGTAGTGCAGCCCGGGGTTCTCGGTCGCCAGCCGTTCCGCCAGCCTGTCGGACCAGCCCCGGAAAGTCGCGCCGTCGGGGGCCGGATCGTTCAGCCCCTCCGTGAAGCTGTCACCCATCGCCACGAACGTCCGCCACTCCCGATCCCCGTTCCCGGCATCGTTCTCCGGTGCGCGCTTTCCCGAGGTCGGTGACTCCTCACTCATCGGGGCCGCCTTTCGTACTAGCTCGTCTTCGCCCGCGGTGTCGTAACCGGAAAACACATTGGACCTCGGTTGGTCACCTACGCCAGCGTCGGTGACCGCCCCAGTGACCAACGGCACTTATGGCACTGTTCGGTCTCGGTTTTCGTGGGTGGTCGCTTGGCGGAACCTCTGGCACGGCTCTCGCTGCGGGGAGGCCCGACATCGGGTAGCGACCTACACAACGTCGGGCCTTCCTCGCGAGAGCCGCACCGGAGAACCCGCGGCGGTGCCGATTGCGGGAGTGGTGGGGGCTCGGCCTGCGAGGGTGGTCGGGGTTCGGCGCTGCGTCGTAGCGGCGCGGCGATTTCGCGGGAAATCGACGCCGACCCCTGGGGAGCGCCGAGCCACGCACGGGGCGCGAGCGTGGCCCCACGGCACACGGCGGCACTCACGCGGAGTGCGCCGTGTTCCCACTCGTGAGTGGTGGTTGTGTTCGGCTGAACAGTTCGTTTCGTATCGTTGAGTCGGTATAGTGTTCCGTCGGTTACAGCAAAACTCCACGCGCGCGCGGCGCGGCTGCTAACGTCCGGCGGGAAAACGAGACGATCAAGGGGATATCGACGAGCGGAAGTGGTCGGTGGTGCTGCCTCGATCACTTGAATGGGGAACGCGAAGCATGCCTGCTGACGTCGGAGCGAGTGTGTCTGCCGACAGCATCGAAGCTCTGGGGGAGTCGTGACGAGTCCGCGGGAACCGATGCCCGGGTCGATGGAACGGCACGAGGCTCGGCCGGGGTTTCCGCGGTCGGAGCAGCCGCCTGCCTCCGCACCCTCGGCTACCCCCGCCACCGGGACGACGCCGCCGGAGGGATCGCGCGGTACGAACTCGGCCGCTGAACCGGTGCGGCCCGATTTCGCGCAGCCGAACGACCCCGACCGCGCGCACGAGCACCGATCCGCGGTGCCCGGTTCGGCGTCCGGGGCGGCCGGGTCCGCGGCTCGGTTCGACCTGCGCGCGGAATTCGCCACTGCCGCTGCCCAGTCCGACCCGCTCGCGCTGTACAGCCGCCTCGACCGACTGCTGGAGCGTTTCGAGCACGAACGGTCCCGCTCCCCGCGGCGGCCCAGGGGCCGGGTCGAGCAGACCGAGAACGCGGGCGCCGCCATCTCGGGGGAGCTCGACGGGGCGGGAGCGGTGGCACCGGCACGCGTCGAACCCGTCTCGGGATCGCTACCACTGCCGCACGCGGTCAACAACGGTGAACAGCGACGCCACGCCGCTCCCGAGATGCCACCACATCAGGGGAAATCCGAGTCCGCCAACGGCACGTTCAGCGGCGCCATACCGCTTCCCACCGAGCAGCGTCGTGATGTCGAGCAGCACGCCGCACCGGAAGCGGGGGGCGAACCGGAGCCCGAATCATCCGATGCCGTGCGGCTCGCGGCGGAACGTCCTGCCGCGGCAGCCGCCGCACCGACTCACCGGGACGAATCCGCGCCACGGGACGGTGACTCCGCCGAGGAGCGGGAACAATCGCGGGGAAGGCACGCCGGGATGACCGGCTCGCTGGAAGCCGGGGAGCCCACGGCTTCCCCCGCCCCGGAGCAGGGACCCGCGCGGTTCGAACGCGAGGACGAAAACCCCACCCTGCCGCTGGGCAGTGCGGCGGACATCCTCGGCCTACCGTCGGAGCAGTCCGCCTCCGACGAGTCCGCGGTCGAGAACGGTACGGACGGCTCCGACGAAATCGCGGAGTCCGGGCGGCACGCTCCCGTCGTGGCACAGGAGCAGCCGGCCGCTCGGTCCGGCCCTGTTGTCGAATCCGGCCCCACCATCGAACCCGGGCCCACGGCGGCGATGCCGCCGTCCCATCCGCCGCGTGAGCACGGGGGCCAGCCCGCGCCGCGGACCGGTCCCGCCAGCGGGCCGTTACCCGCGCCGCCCCCTCCCGGCGCACCCCCTCCCGCTCCACTGCCTCCCGGATCGCGGCCACCCGTCGAGCCGCCGCGCCGGGGGAATGCTCCGCACGGGGGCCAGGCCCCGGTACGGCCACCGGCGAATCCTGCCAGCGGGCCGTTCCCAGTGCCGCAACCTCCACGGCAGCCGATGCCTCCCACCCCTCCGCCGGGGCAGCCTGCTCCGGCACAGCCCGCACAGCCCGCGCGGCCACCCCAACCACCCCCTGGCAACGGGAACACCGGACCTTCGAGCGCTCCGTTCCCCGCTCCCGCGGCGGCACCGTCCGTTCCGGAGGGCGCCCCCGCGACACCCTCGCGCCCATCTCCGCGGCAGTCCCAATCGCAGCAGCCCCAATCGCGGCAGCCCCCACCGCGACCGCTCGCGGCCGTTCCGGAGGACCGGGACGTCCGCAATCGGCCGTCGGAGCCCTCGGCCGCTCCGACGCCCCAACCGCCCAGGTACGAACCGCGCCCCGACGGAGGATTCGGCCCCATGGGCTCCGGTGGTTGGTCCGGATCCGGAAACTCCAACTACACCGCCAAGGGCAAGTTCCAGCAGGATCCTGCCGAGCAGGGTGGCGAGGAGCGTCCCAGGACGAACGAGCTGCGCAGCGGGCAGGGCTACAACCGGGACGACGACGAGGAACAACCGAGGTTCCTGGTGCAGGCGGACGATCTCCACGGCACCGACTTCGGGTCCGACCGGCTGGTGGCACCACCGGTAATCGGAGAGGGGCCGCCCGGCTACCCGGGCTTTTGATACCGGAATTCTCCGGTTGTCCTGCCGTGAGTTCTCCCTCGGTGGAACCTCTCGTACGGCTCTCGCCGCGAGAGGTTCCACCGAGCGCGTACCCCGCAAACCGAGACGACAAAGTCATACTAGGAACCCCGAATGGTCGACACGATCACTCTTTCGCTGCCCGCGCTGGACGTGCTTGGCGAGCACCTGCGGCTCGATGTGCGGCGCTATCCGTTCGAGATTCCCGACATCGCCGACTCGCGGGCGGAGCGGGAGGACGTGGTCCGGCGGGTCTGGAGTGAGTTGGAGACCGCGGGGTTGGCCGTGGACGGTCGGCCCGAGCCGGAAGTGGCCGACGCCCTCTACCTGATGTCCAGTTCCGAGACCTCGATCGCGGCCGCCGGGTTGCTCGACGTCCGAAACGGCCAACGGATGGCGGCGCGAGCCGTGGCCACCGGGGAGGTGGGGGTCGCGGGCGTGATCACCGCTCGCGGGCTCCAGCTCGACTTCATGGCGCCGGAAACGCTGCCCGAGGTATGCGCGCGGCTGCTTCCCCCCGCTCGTCCCGGACCGGGACGGGAAACCAGTGTGTCGCTGCGGCTGCTGCGCGACGCGGAACACCGTTCCGCCGAGGGGGTGTCGGGCGCTGCGGACTCACCTTCCGAGGTGGAGGAGATCACGAGGCTGCACAAGTACCGTCTCGGTCACTTCGTGGTGGCGGGCACCGGCGGGGACGGCAATCGATTCCGCATGCCCACGTTGACGTGGTTCGACACCGATCGCGGTCGCTACACCATGTGCTACGGGCGTTCGGAGGAGGACGAGACGCTCGTCTGCGCACCCGCCGACCAGCGGGGTATCGCCGCACGGCTCGGGGAGCAACTGCGTTCGGTCCGGGGAAGTTGAGACGTCGAGCACGGGTGTAAGGCACCACACGTCGATCGATGTGTGCGTGCGGCGGCGCGGGTAAGGCAGGCTTAAGTCGTGGACAGTGACAGCACCGGGCGCGGTACGGAAGCGAGCGGGACCGAGCGCGACTCGTTGCTGCGGCTGCTGGGAGGTCGGGCCAGTGCGCTCGACGCGAGCCTGCCACCGGTGGCCTTCGGGCTGGGGTGGGTGCTCAGCGGTGAGTCCGTAGCCGCCGCCGGGATCTCCGCCGTCGCGGTGGGAGTCGTGATCGGTGTCTGGCGACTCCTGAGCGGTGCGCGTCCGCTGGCTGTGCTGTTCAGCCTGCTCGCCGTGCTGGTGGGGTCGATCATCGCGCTGCGCACCGGGCAGGCGATCGATTTCTACCTCGTTCGGCTGGCTTCCAACGCGGCCAGCGGACTGGCCTGGATGATCAGTATCGCGGTGCGCTGGCCACTGCTCGGGCTGGTGGTGGGCACGCTGCTGGGGCAGCGCACGCGGTGGCGGCGCGATCCCGATCTGCTGCGTGCCTACAGCAGGGCCAGCTGGGTCTGGGTCGGACAGTACGTCACGCGGCTGGTGGTGTTCATTCCGCTCTGGATGATCAACGCCGTGGTGCCGTTGAGCATCGCCCAGGTGGTACTGACCTGGCCGTTGGTGGTGCTCTGCGTCGTGGCCAGCTGGTGGGTGCTGCGGCGTACGCTTCCGCCGGACCACCCCGGTATCCGGCACGCCCGCGGCCCGGAGGACGTGGTGCGCCGGATCTCCGGTCGCTAGACCTCCGCTGGCTGGAACTCCGCCCGCTGGAACTCCGCCCGCTGGAACTCCGATGGTGCGGGGCCGAGCCGCGACCGTTCCTCTCGCGCGAGGACGGTGAAACCGCTCGCGGATCGCTCCCGGTCAGCGGTAATCGCCGGTCAGCGGGTTTCCGGCCCCAACAACCTGCCGTGCAGCCACCGCGCGTGCTCGTCGTCGACCAGCGATTCGGCCGCCAACCACGCCGCTCCGGCGGCGCCGGGGCCCGCCTTGGCCAGCGGCGCGGCGCTCCGGGCGCGCAGTTCCCGTCGCACGGCCTCGTCGAGCGTTCCCTCGCCGGAGAGCAGGCTCCCGGCCAGCACGATCGGTGACTCGTCGGGCTCCTTCCGCACCGACAGCGCGTCGGCGGCCAGCAACCGCGCCCCCTTCGCCAGGATCTCCGCGGCTTTGCCGCCTCCTTCCGAGGCCGAGGCGGTGACCAGCGGCGCCAGCTCGGCCAACCGTGTCGGCGGGCCGTTGCCGAGCAGCGCGACGAGCCTGCGCACCAGCACCGGATCGGGGTCGGCCGCCGTCGCCGTTCCCGGAAGCAGCTCACCGAGCACCGAGGCCACCAGCGGGTCGTGCCGCTCCTCGCCGTGGTCGAGCGCACGCAGTGTCGTGCTCACGGCCTCGCGCCCGAGCCAGAACGCCGATCCCTCGTCGCCGAGCAGCCAGCCGTAACCACCCATCGTGCGTTCCAGGCGGTGCCGCTCGATCCGAGCCGTGATCGAACCCGTTCCCGCGATCAGCACGGTGCCGTCGGGTTCGGCGGTGCCCGCCGCGAACGCGACCTCGCTGTCGCTGACGGTCCGCACCGCACAGCTCAGACCCAAGGTGCGCCAGGCCTGCTCGAACAGCCCGGAGACGACCGGGTCGGTGAGCTTGCTGATCCCGGCCATCCCCAGCACCGCCGCGCTCACGCGTTCCGGAACCGTGTCCGACAGCGCGGTCCGGGCGGCACGTGCGACCTGTTCGACGGCCCGCTCGGGGGGATGGGTGTTGGGGTTGCCGCCACCCGCGTGCCCGGTTCCGAGCGTTCGTCCGCTCGTGTCGGTGAGCAACGCACGACTGGAAGTGCCACCCACGTCGAGCCCGAGCAGCAGCGGACCGGCCGCGTCGTCGATATCGGTCAACTCTGTTCCCCTCCGAACCCGGTGCTCCCCGCGCTGCGCTGATCGGAGTAGCCTGACGGTGCCCGTCTCACCCCCGCCCCCTCGGTGAGGCGGGCTTTTCGGTGTTCGAGGTGGTACCGCCGGGTGATCGGCTCCGGTGCGGGTACGCGAGGTCGTGTTGTGCGGCCACGAATCCGCGATGTGGTGATCCTGGCTCGGCGAGGTGGATTCCGCCACGTCCCGCTCCGGTGTGTCACCGGGTGCGGGTCACCTTGTTCAGCCCGCGCGGGCTGTCCGGGTCGGCTCCCCGCTCCAGCGCCAGTGCCAGGGCCAGCCGCTGCACCGGCAGCACCTCCAGCAGCGGGGCCAGTTCCTCGGGAGTCTCCGGCAGACCGATGCTGTGGGCGCAGGGCATGCCCGCCGCGGCCGAACCGATCGCGCAGATGTCGGCTCCCCGCTCGTGCACCGTGCTCAGCACCTCGTTCATGGCCGTCCCGCCCTTCCCGGCGCTGCACAGCGCCAGCACAGCGGTCTCGGAGTCCACGGCCGCGACCGGGCCGTGCAGCAGGTCCGCTCCGCTGTAGGCCCGTGCCGAGAGGTAGCTGGTCTCGGCGAGCTTGAGCGCCGCCTCGGCCGCTGTCGCCGAGGAGTAGCCCCGCCCGGTGGTCAGCATCCGGTCGGCGAAGCGGTAGCGCCGTACCGCCTCGTCCAGCTCGTCCGAGGGCTCCAGGGCGCGCCGGGCCAGCTCGGGCAGCTCGCTGGCTCGTTCCGCCTTCCCACCGCGTATCGCGTCGATCAGCAGGTACAGCGTGAGCAGCGTAGCGCTGTAGGTCTTCGTGGCGGCCACGGCCCGCTCGGTACCCGCGCGGATGTCCGCCGAGAGCTCGGCGGCGTGGTTCAGGGCGGAGTCCGGGTTGTTGGTCACCGCCACGGTGGTGGCGCCGTCGCGACGCGCGGCCTGGGTGACTTCCAGCATGTCGGGGGAGCCGCCGCTCTGGCTGACCGAGATCAGCAGTACTTCGCTCAGATCGGGCCGGGCGTCGTAGAGCGTGGTGGTCGACGGGGAGACCAGTCCCGCGGGCAGCTGCAGCAGCACCTCGACCAGGTACTTGGCGTACAGCGCCGCGTGGTCGCTGGAGCCGCGTGCGGCCAGCAGCGCGAAGCGGGGTTTGCGTTCCGCTATGCGCCGGGCGACCTCGGCCAGCTCGGGGCGGTTGCCGAGCAGGCCGTCGAACACCGCGGGCTGTTCGGCGATCTCGGCGCTCATGTGCCTGCCGGGATGCTGAGTCCGCTCGTCGGCCCCGGCTCCGGGGTCCTCGCTCATGTCGTGGTCCGTTCGTGGTCGTGCGAGAATTTCGGTCTAGACCAATGCTACCGATAGCTCCGGCGGGCCGACAGCCCCGCTTGTCCACCGAACTCGCGGGCCGCACGACGGGTTGTGACCCCGGGCATATCGACAAGGGGGCGGCGGGATGCGATTCCTACTGTGCCGTGAAACTCCGGCATGCTGGAATCGGTAGTGCTGATCGCCCCGTTCGCAGGCGCGACGGTAGGAGGAAACATGCTCGAAGCGTCGGTGCCCGGCGGGGCCGACATGCCGACCAAGAACCAACGCGAGCCCAAGTACTGGGGGTTGAAGCAGCATCTGCTGGACATGCTTCGCTCCATGCCGGCTGGGTCCTCGATACCGACCGAGCGGGCGCTGGCCGCCGAGTTCGACGTCTCCCGCACCACGGTCCGGCAGGCGCTGGCCGAACTGACGGTGGAGGGGAGGCTGCTGCGCGTCCAGGGCAAGGGCACGTTCGCCGCGCAACCCAAGGTGGCCCAGCGGTTGCAGCTGAGCAGCTACACCGAGGACATGCGTGCCCAGGGCAGGCAGCCCGATTCCCGGCTGTTGGAGATGAACGAGGAGCCCGCCGAGCGGGAGCTGGCCCATCTGCTCGGCATCGGTTCCGGCAGTCCGGTGCTGCGGATGCGCAGGCTGCGGTTGGCCGACGACGAGGCGATGGCCATCGAGACCACCCATCTGCCGCTGAGCCGCTTCAAGGGGCTGACCCAGCTCGTGGAAGCGGGGGCTTCGCTGTACCAGGTGCTGCGTGAGCGGTACGGCATCTCCTTCGCCAGCGCCGAGGAGACCATCGAGACCGCGCTGGCCAGCCCGGAGGAGGCGGAACTGCTCGGTGCCGACGTGGGGCTGCCGATGCTGCTGCTGTCCCGGCACTCCTTCCACCAGGACGGCACCCCGGTGGAGTGGGTGCGTTCGATCTACCGGGGAGACCGCTACAAGTTCGTCGCCAGCCTCAATCCGCCAATGAACTGAGCAGCGCGGCGCGGTCGATGTTCCCGCCGCTGACCACCGCCACCGTGGGGGTCGTCCCCGACTCCCACGTGCGGTGGCGGTGCGCGGCCGTGGTCACCGCCCCGCTGGGCTCCGCGACCAGTCGGCAGCTCTCGGCGAGGAATCCCACCGCTTCGCCGATCTCGTCCTCGGAGACCGTGCGGATGTCGTCGACCAGCTCGCGGATGTGGGCGAAGGTGAACTCGGAGGGCTGCGCGGTCAGCCCGTCGGCCCGGGTGCTGGTGCGCGCCGCCACCGACCAGTGGCGGCGCTCGCCCGCGTAAAAGCTCTCCCTGGTGTCCGCGGCCAGCTCCGGTTCCACCCCCACCAGCCGCACGCGGGCGCGGCAACCAGCCAGCCCGGCGGCGACCCCCGAGATCAAACCGCCGCCGCTGACCGGCACCAGCACCGTCACCTCGGACAGCCCGAGCGCGTCGATGTCCTCGGCGATCTCCAGCCCCACCGTCGCCTGCCCCGCGACCACGGTCGCGTCGTCGAACGGCGGGATCAGCCGTGCGCCGCGCCGCTCGGCGATCTCACCGGCACGCGACTCCCGTTCCGAGACCTCCACCGGCACGATCTCGGCACCCAGCGCACGCGCCGCGGCGACCTTCGCCGCCGGGGCGGTGTGCGGCACCACCACGGTCGCCGGTATCCCGAACACCTTCCCGGCGTGGGCCACGGCACGCGCGTGGTTCCCGCTGGAGTAGGCGACTATCCCCCTGGCGCGGGTGCGTTCGTCCAACACGGCCGTGGCGTGCAGCGCACCCCTGATCTTGAAGGCCCCGGTCGGTTGCAGGCTCTCCGGCTTGAGCAGCAGCGGAGCGTTCCGGTCGGCGTCGGGTGCCGGAAGCAGCGGTGTACGCACCGGGCCCCGGGGCCCCAGCTGTCCCAGGATCTCCCGCGCGGCACGCGCGTCCTCGTTCGTGACCAACGACATGCGGAAATCCTTGCCGATCCGGTGAGCCGTCCCGCTTCCGGGGTCGACCGCGGGGTGCCCCGGCCGCGCGGCATCGTGGTGCACCCGATGCTTCCGGCTCCGGAGATCCTTCGGTGCTCGCGAGCACCGGTGTTACACCGAGTGGGAGTACTCACTAGCGGGGCTCTCCCGGGAGCAGCACGCCGAGATCGTCCGTTGGACGTGCGAGGCGACGACTGCGTGGGAGAGAGATGAGCCAACAGCGGGATCCGGACATCCAGGGGGAGGAGGAGTCCGACAAGGCCGAGCCCAAGCGCTCGACGAAACCGTTCGACAAGCTCGGTGTTTCGCCCGCCCAGGTGACCGGTACCGGGCTCGCCGCAGCCACGGCCGCGGTGCTCGGTGGTCAGCTCGGGATAGCCGGAACGGTTTCCGGTGCGGCGCTGACCAGTGTGGTGATCACGCTCGGCGGGGCGGTGTACCAGCGTTCGCTGGAATCGACCAGGGAGAAGGCGGCCAATGCCGCTTTGAAGCGAGCCGCCAGGCGCAGGGCGGTGCGAACCGGGAACGCGGCGGGGTGGGTGGACCCGCACGCGCCCACCGAGCCGATGCGACAACGACCGACCACGGGGACGGCGAACACGGGGATCGGCAGTGCCGGAACGGGCACCGCGAGTGGTTCCCCGACGGTCGAGCGGCCCGACGCGGAAGTCACCAGACGGCTGGTGGCGCCGGACGCAACCAGGCGGATACGTCCCGCCGGGTACGGCGACTCGTCGGACGAACCGACAAGCGTCATCGGCGGCGCCGCTAGTGGCGGCGCAGCCGCGAACGGGAGGAACGCGGCGAACGGGGAGACCAGCCCGAGCGGCGACGAATCCTCCGTCCGGCGTGGACGGCGTCGTTTCAACTGGCGCGTGGTGGCCCTGACCAGTGGACTCGCGTTCGTGCTGTGCATGGTGCTGATCACCGGTTACGAGAGCATCACCGGTGACTCGGTCTCCGGCGATTCCGGTGGGACCACCGTGGGGAACATGTTCCGGCAGGGCGATGCCGGTACGCGGTCCGATCCGTCCGAGGGGCAGGAGCCGGTGCCCGCCTCCGAGTCGAGTTCGACCCCCGAACCCTCCGAATCCTCCGAGCCCTCCGGCACGAGTACCGCATCGAGTGAGACCTCCGCTCCGGAGGAGTCCGGTGAGCAGCGGCCCGGCAGCACCACGGATTCGACGTCCCCCACCGAGTCCGAGACCCCGGAGACGTCGGAGACCGGCTCGGCCGAACCCACACCGAGCGCGCGCCTCCGACAGACCGGTCACCCCTCGGCACCCGGCGAGTGATTGATCCGGTTGGTTCGTTTCGTCCGTTATTTCGATCACGCGAAGTGGCGGCGAAAACACACCGTGAGTTATTCCGCTGATACCTCTCCGATATCGCGGCGAGATCTGCTAGGTTGCGCAGCAATGCTGGCGCGGTGATCGCCCAACGCCGCTCACGCGATCGTGGAAATTTTCCCGCTTTCGAGGGAGGCCGTCAGTGAAGTTAGGGATCGCCTGTCGTCTCGTGGGGACCCTGTTGTTGGCGACGGCCACCGTCGCGACCGCGGCACCTGCCGCCTCGGCAGCCGACAACACGAACACCGCTGAACCGGACGGGGCCGCTTCGCTGCTCAAGGCGATGCAGCGCGACCTCGGTCTCAGCGCACGCGAGTCCCGGCTGCGGTTGTACCGGGAGACGATAGCCGAGCAGGTCCGCCACACGCTGCGGCGCACGCTGGGGAACTCCTACGGCGGCGCGCACTACGACGCCGCGAGCGGGCGGCTGGTGGTCGGCGTGACCGACCGCTCCCGGCTGGCCGACGCCCGCGCCGCCGGTGCACGGGCCGAGCTGGTCCAGTACAGCTCCCGGTACCTCGAAGGCATCGCCGAGCGGCTGGACGGATCGCTGCGCGGCGCCCCGGCCGCGGTGACCGGGCACTACGTGGACACCACGGACAACTCGGTGGTGCTCACCGCCGAACGGGGCAGCGCGCCGCGGGTGCGGGAGTTCCTCCGCTCCACCGGGGTGCCCACCGAGGCGGTACGAATCACCGAGACCCCGGGCGAGCCGCGACTCTACGCCGACGTGATCGGCGGCAACCCCTACTACACGGGTGGTGACACCCGTTGCTCGATCGGCTTCGCCGTCCGGGGTGGATTCCTCAGCGCGGGGCACTGCGCCGCCACCGGGGACGGCACCAGCAACCCGGCGGGGACGGTGGCGGGCTCCTCCTTCCCCGGTGACGACTTCTCCTTCGTCCGCAGCTCGGCACCCGGTAAACCGCTGGTCAACGACTACGGCGGTGGCACCGTCAACATCGCGGGTTCCACGGAGGCGCCGGTGGGAGCCTCGGTGTGCCGTTCCGGCTCCACGACCGGCTGGCACTGCGGCACCATCGTCGGCAAGCACCAGAGCGTGCGCTACCCCGAGGGGATCGTCGAAGGACTCACCCGTACCGACGTCTGCGCCGAGCCCGGCGACTCCGGTGGTTCGTTCGTCTCCGGGCGGCAGGCGCAGGGAATCACCTCCGGTGGTTGGGGCAACTGCACCTCCGGCGGGACCACCTTCTTCCAGCCGGTCAACGAGGCACTGGGCCGCTACGGCGTCTCTCTCCTGACCGGCTGATTCCCGTGTGACCGCTCGGCTTGCTCGGCGGTGCGGGTGGCGGAACCTCCGGCACGGCTCTCGCCCAGCGGCGCGGCGATTTCGCGAGAAATCGACGCTGTTCTAGCCGCGCGGCCGCGACCACGATTCGGTGCCTGGAGCGCCGGAGAGGGACAACAGCACCACCGAGAAGGCAGGACGGCACGGAGTTCCGGCGGGCACCGGCTCGGTGCCCGCCCCACGGACGGTGTTCGGTCCCGCCGACGTGCGAGCGGCGGGAACGACTCCGGGCGGCGGCCCCCGGCCCCCTCCCAGCGGGGGCCGCCGTCACCACGGAGCGCACCGTCGATTCCTCGCGAAATCGCCGCCCCACCGTTCCGAGAGGGTTGGTGGTCCGTAGGGGACGGGGTCGATTTCTCGCGAAATCGTCGGGCAGTGCCGCCGATCGCCGGGACGTACGGCCACACGGGAAGTGGTGTCGTTCCGCTTCGGCTCGCGGTCACCCGATCCGGTCGTCCACCGTGCTTCGCGGCCGTACTGGGCTCACCAGCGGTCAGCCCACCAGGCGGGAGCGCAGTTGCGCGGCGGCCTCCCTGGGGTTCTCCGCCTCGGTGATCGCGCGGACCACCACCACGCGCTCGGCGCCGGCCGCCATGACCTCGTCCAGGTTCTCCGGCCCGATGCCGCCGATCGCGAACCACGGCCTGCCGTGTCCGTGGTGCTCGGCGGCGTGGCTCACCAGGTCGATCCCCGCTGCCTCGCGGCCCGGCTTCGTGGGGGTGGTCCACACCGGGCCGGTGCAGAAGTAGTCCACCCCGCGCTCGGTGGCCGCCGAGTCGGCCTGCACCACGTCGTGCGTGGAACGCCCGATGATCATCTGATCGCCGACGATGCCACGGGCGGTGTCCACCGGTAGGTCGTCCTGTCCCAGGTGCAGCACGTCCGCGTCGACGGCCAGCGCGATGTCCGCGCGGTCGTTGACAGCCAGCAGCGCGTCGTGCCGAACGCAGGAGTCGGCGAGCACCCGCAACGCCGCCAGCTCCTCGCGGGCCTCCAGCGGAGCGCCGGACTCGTCCTTGTCACGCAGCTGGATGATGTCCACCCCGCCCGCCAGCGCCTCGTCCACGAACTCGGCGAGGTCACCGCGTTCCCGGCGCGCGTCGGTGCACAAGTACAGCCGCGCCTGAGCCAGCCGGGCGCGCATTCCGTAGCCGTCCATTCCGGGCATGCGTCCAGGGTAGGCCACGCGCCGGTAGGTGGCGCCAGTCACATCCCGCTGTGGCTCCGGTGGAAACATCCGGTCGACGTGACCAGCGGCTCGTCGAGCACTACCTGACGCGGACGGAGTTCATCACCTAAGCTGTGCGGTGGGTACCCGCGGGAGTCCGACCGAACGGACTGAGAGGGGGCTGAAGCCCCGACCGCCGAACCTGATCCGGATCATGCCGGCGCAGGGAGCGAGCATTGACCGACGAACGACATCACGACATCGCCCTGGTCGGGGGCGGTGTGATCGGGCTGTCCTGCGCGTGGCGGTTGGCCACGCTGGGCTGCCGGGTACGGCTGGTCGACCCGGAACCGGCGAGCGGTGCCTCGCACGTCGCGGGCGGGATGCTGGCGCCGCTGGCCGAGACCTGGTTCGGCGAGGAGGAGCTGCTCGAACTGGGAACGGCCTCGTTGCGACGCTGGCCGGACTTCGCCGCCGAACTGTCCCGCGCCGCCGACGCACCCTCCGGACTCGGTGAGCGGGGGACGCTCGTGGTGGGGGCCGACAGCGCCGACCGCGAGCAGCTGCACGAGATCGCCGAACACCTGGCCAAGCTGGGCCGGACGGTCACCAGGCACTCCGGCAGGGCGCTGCGCAGGATGGAACCCTCGCTGGCACCCGCCGTGCAGGGCGGGCTGGAAGTGCCGGGCGACCTCTCGGTCGACAACCGCACCACGCTCGCCGCGCTGCGCGAGGCCGCCCGGCGGGCCGGGGTGGAGTTCCACACCGAGTCGGCCCGCCGCGTCCGGCCCGGCGTGGTGGAACTCGCCGATTCCGAGTTGCGCTGCGACGCGGTGGTGATCGCGGCGGGCAGCGGCTCCGGGCAGCTGCACGACGGCCTGGCCGAGCTGGTCCGCCCCGTCAAGGGCGAGATCCTGCGGCTCAGTCGCAGGAGCACCGCGCTGCCGCCCCCGGCACACACCATCCGGGGACCGGTGCACGGCAGGCCGGTTTACCTGGTGCCGCGTCCGGACGGCCTGGTCGTGGGTGCCACGCAGTACGAGAACGGATTCGACACGCGGGTCACCGTGGGCGGGGTGCGTGACCTGATCGGCGACGCCGAGCGGCTGGTGGCCGGACTCGGCGAGTACGAACTGGCCGAGTCCACGGCGGGGTTGCGTCCCGGCACGCCGGACAACTTGCCGCTGATCGGTTGGCTGGAATCCGGGGTGCTCGTCGCCACCGGGCACCACCGCAACGGATTCCTGCACGCACCGATCACCGCCGAGGCGGTCACCGCGCTGCTGCGGGGCGGCCACGTGCCTGCCGAGACCGAACCCGCCGATCCAATGCGAAGTGGAGTTCGACGATGAACGTCACGATCAACGGAGAGCGCTACGAGTTCGAGCGGGGCGCGACCCTCGCCGACGCGCTGGAACGTTTCCGCAGCCCGTCCCGCGGGGTGGCGGTGGCGCTGGACGGCGCCGTGGTTCCCCGGGACCGCTGGCGGGAGACCGAACTCGGCACGGCCGCGACGGTGGAGATCGTTACCGCCGTGCAAGGAGGATGATCATGGACGATCCGCTGGTCATAGCCGGACACGAATTCGGTTCGCGGCTGATTACCGGAACCGGGGGTGCGGCCAGCCTGACCGCGCTGGAGCAGGCGCTGATCGCCTCCGGCACGGAGCTGACCACCGTGGCGATGCGCCGTGCCGACACGGGTGGGGGCACCGGGGTGTTCGACCTGCTGCGGCGGCTCGGCATAGCTCCGCTGCCCAACACCGCCGGTTGCCGCAGCGCGGCCGAGGCGGTGCTCACCGCGCAGCTGGCACGCGAGGCACTGGGCACGAACTGGATCAAGCTGGAAGTCGTGATCGACGAGGACACGCTGCTGCCCGATCCGGTGGAGCTGACCGACGCAGCCGAGCAGCTGATCGACCAGGGCTTCGTGGTGCTCGCCTACACCAACGACGACCCCGCGCTCGCCACGCGATTGGAACAGCTCGGCTGCGCGGCGGTGATGCCACTGGGCTCGCCGATCGGGACGGGGCTGGGCATCCGCAATCCGCACAACATCGAGATGATCTGCTCCCGAGCTTCGGTGCCGATCGTGCTCGACGCCGGGATCGGCACCGCCTCCGACGCCGCGTTCGCCATGGAGTTGGGCTGTGACGCGGTGCTGCTGGCCTCGGCCGTCACCCGCGCACACGATCCGGAACGGATGGCCGCCGCGATGCGCTCCGGCGTGGAGGCTGGACGACTGGCCGTGCAGGCGGGCCGGATTCCGCGCCGCTACTGGGCCGAGGCGTCCAGCCCCGGCAGGCCGATGGGGTGAGGAAGGTGGGAGTCTCCCGAATCCCACTCGGTTCACTCAGGCTCGGCCCGCGGCAGGCGGATGGGGATCTCGTCGAACGGCGAAACGCCCTCCGAGCAACGCTCCGAGCACCAGACCGATGAGCGGCGTCAGTACGACTGCCACGGCCCAGAGCGGATTCGGCAACATGTCGGTGAGGCTTACCTTCAGTCCCAGCAGCTGTTCAAGAGCCCCACGTAGCAGCAGCGCGCCACCGAACCCGACCGCGCTGCCGAGGACACCGGTGAGCAGTCCGGTCCGTATCACTTCGCCGAACAGGCGGCTGTGGATGCTGGAACGGGCGTTGGACAGGCCGATGAGCACAGCGACGGCGAGTACGACGAGGATACCGACCTGATATCCGGGTTCGGCCGCTCCGAGCACACCCGGCAGGTTGCGCACCCGATCGGCAACCGGTGACGCGGAGAATCCCATCCGCTGTAGCCTTTCCACCACAGCGGACACGTACTGTTCCTCAGCCACCGAGACCACCGCCGACGTCGCTCCCGTGGTGGATCGGTATCGCTCAGGAGTCATCCCCGCCTTGGCCGCTGCCAGCATGGCTGCCGTCTCCGGGGCGGCATAGGCGGCATCGGGACCGTCCAGCTGCCAGTCGGGGTCGTAGGTGGCCACCACCTCGAAAGTCGTTTGCTCGGGTGTTCCCGAGCGCTCGCCGGTTGCCCGCGTGTAGGCGGCGGGTAGCTTCCCTCCCACGTATCGGTTGAAATCGACCCCGGAGCCGCGTGAGGGAAGTACCAGCTGACCCGGTTCGAGTGGTTGCGGTATTTCACCTCGAACGATGGAGGGGCGTGCCGCGGGCCACCAGGAGTGCGTGGTGAGGTCGAAGGTGGGGACGTCGGGATCGGAGTTTCCGGTGTAGATGGACGATATGTGGTCGGGAACTATCTTGGCGACGTGCTCCAGCCCTCGCGCTTCGTCGAGGTTATCGGTGTTGAGCTCACGAACGGAGTGACCGGTTTCGACCGAGGAGAGTTCGATCCGAGTCGATCCGCCGGAGCTGAGTACCTCACGCTCGATGGCCGAACGAGCTCCCGAGCTCACGCTCGCCGACGCGCCGAACAGTACGGTCAACATCGCCAGCAGAACCAGCGTGCTCCGTGACGAGGAGTTCGACCGTTGCCGGTCCGGCCCTGACCACCGCCACATCCGATTTCCCCCTGTCCGAAGTGGTCATCCCGGAATCGTGAAAGATTTTACCGCTTTCGATCCTATTTTCCGCCACGATCGGAGACCACTTCGGTGCATTGAGTGAGAAGCCAGGGGCCTTCTCCGCGACGCCGGACTCAACGGATCCGCAGCCGTTCCGGGCGCACGAACGAGATGGTGTAGCTCTTCCACGGGTCGTTGTAGCCGAACGTCTCGTCGATCGCGGCTCTGGCGTGCAGCGCGTTCTCCAGCAGGGAACCGGCCAGCAGCTCGGTGGCGGGTGCCTGCCCGGACGGGATGTCGGGTATCCGCGCCGTGGTGTTGCCGCCCAGCAGGTCGTCGACCGCGCTCAGCGCCGGTACCGCCAGCGCCCGTTCGGAGTCGGGTCGGAACGCCAGCGTCGCCAGGTCCTGCCGCAGCGCGTCCAGCGCCACCGCCGCGTCCCTGCTGCTGCGCTCGGCTTCCTCCTCAACCGTGTCGGAACCGTCCAGTTTGGCCGGTAGGCCGAGCAGGTCCTGGGTGCGGCGCAGCGCGAGCACGTGCGCGGCCCGCAGCGGTGCCTTCAGCTCGGCACCGCGCCCGACCGCGCGGACACTGCGCAGCAGTTCCGAGACCGACCACACGGTGGCGCGCACCGTCCCCCGCACGTCCGGCACCAGGCTTCCCGGCAGCACCAGGTAGCTCACGAATCCCACGCTGAGCGCGACCGCGGCACCGATCGCGGTGTTGGCGGCGAAGCTGATCGTCGCGTTGACCAGCGAACGCTCGTCCAACTCCACGATCCGGGCGAGCACGGTGATGGCGATCAGCGCCCCCAGCAGCACGCGGTAGTCGTTGCGCAGCCGTTCCACCCGCAACAGCATCGCCGCTATGAACACGGGTATCAGCAGCGTCGCGTAGGGCACCAGCACGATCACCACGGCCAGCACTATCACCCCGAGCACCGCCCCGCCGGTGCGTTCCAGCGCACCGTTCATGCTGTCCCGCGCGGCCGGTTGCAGCACCACGTACAGGCTCAGCAGCAGCGTGGAGGCGGAGGGGTCCCGCAGCAGCAGCACGATCACCATGCCCACCGTGACCGCCAGGGTGCAGCGCAGCGCGTGCTGGAACAGCGAGGACCGCAGCGACAGATGGGCCCGCATCGCCCCCACGGCCTGCTGCCGCCTGCCACCGCGCTCCGCCGGGGTGGCCGCCGCGTGGTCCCGTTGCAGCACCGCGCGGCGCACCCGGTCGAATCCCTCGTTGATGCCGCGCACCGCGTCCGGCACCTGCCGGTTGGCCGCACCTTCCAGCACCTCGGGACGTGTGCGGGCCAGACCGTTCAAACCGGTGCACACCCGCGAGCGAACGGCCACCGCCAGCTCGGCCGCGATCTCGTCGGCCCGCGCCGCGATGCGGTACAGCCATTCCCGCTGCTCGCCGTGCGACTGCTGCGCCTGCGCCAGCAGTACCTCGCGAGCGGCCCGGAACCGGGCGGCGCCGGCCAGCACCTGGCCCAGCCAGCCGACCCTGCCGTCGGCGCGCCAGGAGTCGGCCGCGCTCTCGACCACGCCCGGCCCGGGGGTGGTCAGCGTGCGCGCCACGGTCGCCCGGATCGTCCTGCTCGGATCGGTCAGCCCCACCAGCACCCGCAGCAGCAGCGCCAGCAGCGCGCCGAGCACGGCGGCGGTGGCCAGCATCCAGGCCGGTTCTCCCGCGCCGATCCCGGTCGTGGTGGACAGCAGCGTCGCGGCGGCGAAGGTCTGCCCGAAGGTGCGGTAGCGCTCTCCCAGCGCGGGCAGCATGCCCGCGCCGAACACCACGGCGGCCACCAGCGCCCCCGCGAGCACCGGCGCGTTCGTCAGCAGCGGACCGACGGCCAGCACCACCGTGATGGCGGGCGCGAATCTCGCGAACATCCGCAGGTCGGCGCGCAGCGAGTGCCCGCCGGAGGAGATCAGGGTGAGCACCGCCGTCATTCCCGCGATGATCAGCGGTTCTCCGATGTCGGACAGTCGGCCGACGAGGGTCGCCGCCACCACGGCGAGCAGCACTGCCGTGGTGTACTGCCGCTGTCGTGGGTCTGGCGCGCCCGCTTCGGTGGACAGCTCTGCCCGTAGTCGTTTCAGCACCGGATTCGCCCCACGCTTCCCCTGGTGTGTGCTCGTACTGACGTATCGACGGCGATGCCGACGATCGGCTGTTACCAGGGCAGGGGTCCCCGAACCACTCTGCCGTGGTAATTCAGTCCCTCGTCGGATACGTCGACACACCCCACGATCAGGGTTACCGAGCAGCGAGCGAAATCACTCGTTAGTAGGGCTTTTCGGCGATTTCTCGCGAAATCGCCGCGCCCGGAATCGCCGGGGCCGGGTGGCGATCACTGGATCGAGCGACTGCTGATCCGCCAGAACGTCGAGACCGGGCCGACGCCGTTGCCCAGCGGGTAGGCGTGCCGCACCGAGCGGCTGACGAACCGCTTGCCCAGCCGGACCGCGCGCTCCATCGGCGCGCCGCGCGCCAGCGCGGCGGTGATCGCGGACGCGAAGGCGTCACCCGCGCCGTGAGTGTGCACCGTGGAGTACCGGGGGCCGGGCAGGGTGACGGCCTCGTGCCCGTCGAACAGCAGGTCCACGCACTCCGGGTCCTCGGGCAGGTGCCCGCTCTTGATCAGCACGTACTCGGGGCCGAAGTCGTGCACCGCCTTGGCCGCGTCCCAGAGCTGGTCCCGGTCGCGCACCTCGATACCGGTCAGCAGCCGCACCTCGTCGAGGTTCGGAGTCACCAGGGTTGCCCGGGGGAACGCCTCGTCGCGCAGCGCCGCCAGCGCGTCGGCCCGCAGCAGCGGTTCGCCGTTGCGCGAGGCGGCCACCGGATCGAGCACCAGCGGGGTGCGGCCGTCCCGGCCGATGCCCTGCCGGTCGCAGGCCGCCAGCACCGCCTCGATGCATGCCGCCGAGGGCAGCACCCCGGTCTTGGCGGCGTGTACACCGATGTCGGAGGCGACCGACTCGACCTGGGCCGCCACCGTCTCCGGCGGGATCTCGACCATGTCGGAGACTCCGAGCGTGTTCTGCACGGTCACCGCCGTCACCGCGGTCATGCCGTGCACGCCGCAGGAGAAGAAGGTGCGCAGGTCGGCGTGCATTCCCGCGCTGCCTCCCGAGTCCGACCCCGCGATCGTCAGGGCCGTGGGCGGGGCCGTGTCGTTGGCGGGCCGGATTCCGGTGCCCGTGGGTGTGGAGTCCATCGAACTCATCGTAGAAGTTCCCGTGCTGTGAGTGGGCCGGGTGGATGGGTCGGCTCGGTTACCGCACGGTGTATCCCAGCGGCACCCGCGTTGTGTAGCTGCGGATGAAGGAATCGGAGCGACTCGTCCGGCAAACTTCGCGAGTGGGAAAAGGGGGTCCGACAGTCACCTCGTGCGTGTTCGTCGGTTCGATGCGCCAGTATCGGATCCATGCGCACCACACTTCGGTTGGATGACGATGTTCACGTCGCGCTCAAGGAGCGTGCCCGTCGCGAGGGCCGCTCTACCGGGCAGACCCTGTCCGAACTCGCCCGCCAGGCGTTGCACGCCTCCGGTGACCTCCGGCCGAGGAGCGTCCCCGACCGAGGATTCAGTCCGTTGCCACGCCGAGGGGCTGTCGTGTCGAACGCCCTCGTGGATCAACTCCGGGAGGAAGAATCGCTATGAGTACGGCATCATTCCTACACATCCGGCGTGATGCCGTTCCGGAAACGCCCGGAGCGGGCCGGTACTCGCCCGCTTGAACCGTCCGGGATGTTCCCGAGACGTCGGAACAACCCGAACGGTTTCACGTGGGACGGTGCGGGGATTACTCGGCCATCGGGAGATAGACCTCCCCGCCGGAGGCGGCGAACTCCTCGGACTTCTCCCGCATACCGGCGTCGATCGCCTCCACGCTGTCCAGGCCGTGCTTCGCGGCGTAGTCGCGCACGTCCTGCGTGATCTTCATCGAGCAGAACTTCGGCCCGCACATGGAGCAGAAGTGCGCCGTCTTCGCGGGCTCGGCGGGCAGCGTCTCGTCGTGGTAGGCACGCGCGGTGTCGGGGTCCAGCGAGAGGTTGAACTGGTCGTTCCAGCGGAACTCGAAGCGCGCCTTGGACAGCTCGTCGTCGCGTTCCTGCGCACGGGGGTGCCCCTTGGCGAGGTCGGCCGAGTGCGCCGCGATCTTGTACGCGATCACGCCGGTCTTGACGTCGTCCCGGTTCGGCAGTCCCAGGTGCTCCTTCGGGGTGACGTAGCACAGCATCGCGGTGCCCGCCCTGCCGATCTCGGCCGCGCCGATCGCCGAGGTGATGTGGTCGTACGCCGGAGCGATGTCGGTGGCCAGCGGCCCGAGCGTGTAGAACGGGGCCTCGCCGCACAGCTCCTCCTCGCGGCGGACGTTCTCCTCGATCTTGTGCATCGGCACGTGTCCCGGCCCCTCGATCATCACCTGCACGCCGTGCTCCCGCGCGATGTGGGTGAGTTCGCCGAGGGTCTCCAGCTCGGCGAACTGGGCGCGGTCGTTGGCGTCGGCGATCGAACCGGGACGCAGCCCGTCGCCCAGCGAGAACGTGACGTCGTAGGAGCGCAGGATCTCGCACAGCTCGGAGAACCGCTCGTACAGGAAGCTCTCCCTGTGGTGCGCCAGGCACCAGGCGGCCATGATCGAGCCCCCGCGCGAGACGATGCCGGTCACACGTCGGGCCGTCATCGGGACGTAGCGCAGCAGCACCCCGGCGTGCACCGTCATGTAGTCCACGCCCTGCTCGCACTGCTCGATCACGGTGTCGCGGTAGATCTCCCAGGTCAGCTTGGCCGGATCGCTGTCGACCTTCTCCATCGCCTGGTAGATCGGGACGGTGCCGATCGGCACCGGTGAGTTGCGCAGGATGGCTTCCCTGGTCTCGTGGATGCGGCTGCCGGTCGACAGGTCCATGATCGTGTCGGCGCCCCAGCGGCTCGCCCAGACCATCTTCTCCACCTCCTCCTCGACCGAGGAGGTGACCGCCGAGTTGCCGATGTTTGCGTTGACCTTCACCAGGAAGTTCTTCCCGATGATCATCGGCTCGGTCTCCGGGTGGCAGCGGTTCGCCGGGATCACCGCGCGCCCGGCGGCGACCTCCGAGCGCACGAATTCGGGGGAGAGGTCCTCGCGCGCCGCGATGTACTCCATCTCGCGGGTGACGGCACCCTGCCGCGCGGACTCCAGCTGGGTGCGGTGCTCCCGCCCGTCCGTCCAACCGCGACGCAGCGGGTGGATGCCCTCGTGCACGTCGATCCCGGCGTTGTCGTCGGTGTAGGGCCCGGAGGTGTCGTAAACGTCGAGGTGCTCGCCGTTGCTCAGCTCGATCCGGCGCGCCGGCACGCGCAGCCCCGACTCGGTGCTGTGGTGGATCTTGTGCGAACCCCGGATCGCTCCGGTGGTGATGCTCGGTGTGGCCGTTCCGTTCGACGTGGACTCGTTCGGATACACGTCGGCCATGGCCGTTCCTCCCTACGCCGGTATTACCCGGTCAGGTTCATGCGGTCGGCGACCCCGGAGATCCGCTCCAGTCGCCCTCTCAGCCCGCTTCCGGTGCGAGCTCCCGCGGTTTCTGTTGTCGGCGGCAGACACTAGCCATCCTCGGCCCGGCGCGCAATGCGTGTCGTTGCCCCGGCCGGGTGGTTCCCTAGTCGGTAAGCTGTTGACCAGTCGCGGGTCCGAGGTTCCTGCCGGGAGGATACGATGCGTCACGAATCCGACACAGGAGGTGAGCGCGCTGTGCACGCCGCGCCGGCATACTCGCCCCCGGCCTCGACGGGGCTGTTCGAGGTCTGGCGGGAACTGGATGTGCCCGAGGGGTGGCGCGCGGAGATCATCGAGGAAAGGATCGTGCTGACACCGCCGCCCGGGCACGAACACAACCTGGTCGCGGACAGACTACACCGGCTGTTCGTGCGCAACGTGCCGGATCACTGGGCGATCTTTCAGACCGCCGGTGTATCGGTGGCGCCGCGCGTCGGTCTCTTTGTGCCGGATCTGCTGGTGATACCGCGCGACCGGGTTCCGAGCGACGCGGAAGCCGCTCCTGTGCCCGCCGCGCTCGCGCTGCTGGCCGTCGAGATCACTTCCCCCAGCAATCCCGAGACCGACCGAACCACCAAGCTTCGGGCGTACGCCGGTGCGGAAGTGCCGCTCTACCTGCTCGTCGACCGCTACGACTCCAGGGAACCGACTGTGTCGCTGTACTCCGATCCCGCGTCCGGGCACTACCGACACCTGGTTCAGGTCCCGTTCGGCGACGGGATCGAGTTGCCCGAGCCGTTCGGTTTCCGCCTGGAAACCACGCGGTTCTGAGCCACCTGCTCGCTACCGGGCGTCGCCGGAGCGGAGAGCCCACGAGAGGTTCCGCCAACCGAGCACGGCGGAAATCCGAGCAGACGGAGGCCCGTTATTCGGCGAACGGGTCCGCGTCGGTGGCCGGGTGCCACGAGTTGCCAGGTTCGGTCCAGCCGTTGCGCTTGAGCATCTTCTTGGCGGCGCGCGCGTGCCTTCCGGTCAGCCTGCTCAGGTACAGGTAACCGTCGAGGTGGTCGGTCTCGTGCTGGAAGCACCTGGCCAGGTGGCCGTGTCCCTCCAGCTTCACGGCTGAGCCGTCGCCGTCGAAGCCGGTGACCTTCGCGTAGTCCGCCCGACCGGTGGGGAACGACTCGCCGGGAACCGACAGACAGCCCTCCCAGTCGTCGTCCGGATCGGGCATGGTCACCGGTATCTCGGAGGTCTCCAGCCGCGGGTTGACCACCACACCCCGATGGTTCACGCCCTCGTCGTCCGGGCAGTCGTAGACGAACAGCCGGAGGTCCACCCCGATCTGGTTGGCCGCCAGCCCCACCCCGTTGGCCGCGTTCATGGTCTCGAACATGTCGTCGATCAGGGTGCGCAGCTCGTCGTCGAAGGCATCGACCTCGCGTGTCGCGGTGTGCAGTACCGGATCGCCCGCGATGCGGATGGGGTGGACAGTCATGCGCGAAAGCCTATCCGGCCGGGCGTGTTCCGAGTGAGGCGGCGGAACGCCGAGAGCGATCGTTGCCGAGCCTTCCGGCTCTGCCGGGGGATGACTCACCGTGTCGGGATGATTCGGCGCACGGGATTCACAGTCGTTGTGATCCTGATACATCACCCTTACGTGTGATGACCCCCGGCACTGATCAAGACATGGTGTAATACGAGGGTGGGGATCACGCTTCCGTGATTCACCATGTGCGGAGAGCCGATCGTGAGGCGAGGTGCGAGATGGACGCCGCCCAGATGTTGACCGCACACGAGATCGCGCGGCAGTGCGAGCTGCTGGCGCGGGTGGCGGAGCGGCCCGATTCACAACCGGAGGAGTCCCGCAGATACGGGCACTTACGTGCGGTGGAGCCGATCACCCAACCCCTCGAGCGAGTACCGGAACAACCCGGTGGGCCGGCCGAGGAAACCGAGTCCGAAGAGGACTCCTCCGGCACCGAGCTGACCGACCGCGAGCGTGAACTGCTGGCCTTCGAACGTCAGTGGTGGAAAGCGGTGGACAGCAAGGAGCGTGCTGTCCGGGAGCTGTTCGCTCTCGAACCCCACGAGTACTATCGGTTGATCGCGAAACTGCTCGACAAACCGGCGGCGATGCGAGCCGAACCGATGCTGATCAAACGACTGCGCAGGCAGCGCGCGGATGGCATGCTCGGCACGAGCACCGCGCGTCCAGCACCCGAACGGGAGTAACCGAATGCCCTCCGGAGAGTTCGCAACCGGGCGTTCCGCCGCCCGAATCGGCGGTTTCGCGTTGCTGGGAGTCGGCGTGCTCGCCCTGTTCTTCGGAGTGGCCACCGCGCTCACCGGTGATCGCGAGCCCTCGGCCGATCCCACCGGTACGGCGCCTCCGCCACCGGCTTCGACGAGCGGCGGTCCGACGAGTACCTCCGCCAAAGCCCCGGGAACCTCCGCGCCGAACACCTCGGCGTCCTCGGAGCCGTCCGAGTCGTCGAACTCACGTTCCTCGGAGACCGACCGGGGGTCGTCTTCCGCGACCGCTCCCGGGACCACATCGGAGAGCCGGAACGGGGATGATGGCGGCCAGGGTGACGGCGACTCGGGCGAAGGGGACTCCCGGGAACGGATCTCGCTGCGGGTCTACAACAACAGCAAGATCGAGAACCTCGCGCACCGCGCGGCAGGCGACCTCAGGGGCGCGGGATTCCGAGTGGTCGAGGTGGACAACTACGCGGGCGGCAGGATCCCGGTCACCACCGTCTACTACCGGCCGGACACCGAGGAACGCGCGCAGGCGCGCACCGTGGCGCGGCGGCTGGACGCCAGGGTCGAGCCGAGGTTCAACGGCATCACCGACGCCAGTCCCGGCGTGATCGTCATCGTCACCAAGAACTACGACGGCCTCGGCTGAGGTACGGCCCCAGCGCCGAGCTCCCACCACCCTCGCGATCGAGTTGCCCTTTCTACCGAAAGGACTCGAAGGCGGCGAGCTGTGCCTGACTGAGTGAGGGGCGTACCCGTTCGCGCGCCGAGGCCAGCTGCGCGGCCGACACCTCGGCCGCGTGCAGCGACTCGCGCAGCGCGGCCAACGCGGCTTCCCTGATCAGCGAAGCGCAGTCGGCCGCCGAGTAGCCCTCCAACGACTCGGCGAGGCTCGTCAGATCCACGTCGGCCGCGAACGGGGTGTTGGCGCCCGCCGTGCGCAGAATCTCCGCTCGCGCCGCCGCGTCGGGCGGTGGAACCCCCACGGAACGTTCCAGCCTGCCGGGGCGAAGCAGTGCCGGATCGACCAGCTCGGGCCGGTTCGTGGCGCCGATGACCACGACGTCGCGCATCGGCTCCACCCCGTCCAGCTCGGTGAGCAGCGCTGCCACCACCCGGTCGGTCACCCCGGAGTCCGAGGACTGTCCCCGCACCGGTGCGAGTGCGTCGATCTCGTCCAGGAAAACCAGGGTCGGCGCGGCGTCCGCCGCGCGCGCGAAGAGGTCGCGCACCGCGCGTTCCGACTCGCCGACCCACTTGTCCAGCAGTTCCGCTCCCTTGACCGCGACCGTGTTGAGCCTGCCCGTTCCGGCGAGGGCACGCACCAGGAAGGTCTTGCCGCAACCGGGTGGTCCGTGGAGCAGCACTCCGCGCGCCGGTCGGATGCCCAGCCTCGCGAACGAGTCCGGGTACCGCAGCGGCCAGAGCACGGTCTCGTGCAGCGCCTGTTTCACCTCGGACATGTCGCCCACGTCGTCCAGCCCGATCTCGCCGGTGCGCAACGTGTCCGTGGTGGACATCGAGATGGGGCGGACGGACGACAGTGCCTGCTCGAAGTCCTCGGGCCGCACTCCCGGTGCGCCGCCCTCCGGCTCGGCACGGTGCCGCAGCGCGGCCTGCACGGCCGCCTCCCTGGTCAGCGCTCCCAGATCGGCCGCGACGAAGCCGGGGGTCCGTTCGGCCAGCTCGCCCAGGTCCACCGCGGGATCCAGCGGGGTGTCCCGCAGCAGCACCCGCAACAGCTCGGTGCGGGTCGCCTCGTCGGCCAACCCGACGGTCAGCTCCCGGTCCAGCAGCTCCGCCCCGCGCAGCCGAGGATCGACGTGTCGCGAATCGGAACTGGTGGCCACGATCGCCAACCCGTCCACGGCGGCAGCGGCACGCAGCTCGTCGAGCACCACCGTGGAAAGCGGCGGGGGAGAGGTCGCGGGCAGCAAACCGTCCACGTCGGTGAGCAGCAGTACACAACCGTTGTCCTCGGCCGCCGCCGCGCGTGCCCGACCGAGTGCGTCGCGGACCCGCTGCGCCGCCGTGGCCGCCTCCAGCGCTCCGGTGCCGGGACCCCCGAGTTCGATCAGGCGTGCTCCCACCGCGGCGGTCACCGAGCGCACCAGGGTGGCCTTGCCCGCACCGGGAGGACCGTCCAGCAGCACGCCCAGCTTGGCCGGAGCGCCGAGACGTGCCAGCAGCTCGGGCTGTTCGAACGACAGCCGCAGCCATTCCTCCAGGCGTTTCGCCGCCTGCCGGCCGGCAACCAGGTCCGAGACCGGCAGCGGACGGGGAGATTCGCCTTCCGCCTCGTCCTCACCCGCCCGGCTGGTTCGGGAGTCCTCCCTCCCGGCGCCGGTCGGGATCGTGCCGGGTGCTTCCCGGTCGGTACCGGTCGAGGTCGCCAGTGGGGAGTCGTGCTGCCAGGACACCATCGTCGCCGGGTGCACGGTCACGGCGCCCGCCGGGTCGGTGGCGGATACGGTCACCAGCTCGTTGGTCCAGGTGACCCCGATCGTGGCCGAGAGGGTGCTGCGCACTCTGCTCGTCGTCACGGACGGGGTTCCGGACAGGTCCTGCGGGAGCAGCGACACGGTGTCCCCGGCGAGCAGCACCTTGCCCGTCAGCGCCTGACGCAGTGTTTCCGGGAGTACCGAGGCGGTCGCCAGCCGCGAACCCGACACGGTCAGCGAACGCGCGGTACGCACCTCTTCCGGGGTCACCACCAGCCGGTCACCCTCCCGCGCCCCCGCGTTGGTGAGGGTGATGTCGTCGACCAGCACCACACCGGTGGACTCCCGTACCGGCGCGGTCGCGGCCAGCGCCACCGTGTCCCGCGCGCCGGAGACCCGCACCGCGTCCAGTCCCCGTATCCCCAGTGCGTCCAGTACTTCCGGGTGCAGCCGCAGTACACCGCGCCGGTGGTCGGTGGCCGAGGTGGACAACCGGGCTCGTAGCGAGAGGGAAGAACTCACCCCACGACAGTAATGGTGTTGCGTCGGCTCGGCTGCCGTAGCCGGTCGGGTGGCGGAACCTCTCGTGCGGCTCTCGCTGCGTTGCCGGGTCGGTTGCTCTGACGCGGTGGTCGGGTAGCCGTCACGTGAGTCGGCGCCTTGCCGCGTTGGGCCGCTCTTGAGTAGCGACCTACGCGGCGAGCGGCCCGGCCTCGCGATGCATCCGACTCACGCACCGGGGACACGCACGCTGCTTACCCGCACGGTCGCTTCCCGACGACGGTCTCCGGCGCGGCGATTTCGCGAGAAATCGACGCCGCCGCGGCGGGGTGAGCCGTAGGAGTGCCGGGGTGAGCCGTGGGTCAGTGCGCCCAGCGGCGCTCGGCGGTGAACGAGACGGTCATCCACTTCTCGTGCGGCATCGTCTCCAGGATGTCCGAGATCTGCTGTCGGATCCGGTCGAACTCGGTGACCTCGCGCGCCGTGGAGTGGGCCCCCACCACGAAGTCGATCTCCACGTCCAGCTGGTCACCGATCTTGGTGACCCGGGTGAAGACCTCGTCGAAGCGGTACTGCTCGACGATCCCGTTCACGGCCGTTTCGATGTCGCCGCTGAGCGCCGGATCCACCGAGATCGAGAGCACCTCGCGCAGACTGCGGGTGAACAGCCGTACCGGCATTCGCAGGAACAGCACGGAGAACAGGATCACCATTCCCGGGTCGACGTATCCGGCGATATCGGGGTGGCCCGCGCTCTCCAACCCGAGCGCCAGCAGGAACCCCAGCAGCACGCCCACGCTGAGCAGCGTGTCCATCAACCACTGCGCGGCCTCGGCCCGCACCAGCCCGTCCGAGTGGGACCGCAGGTAGCGGGTCATCAGCCCGGCGCCGACCGTGGCGACCAGCGCGTACAGCACGGACGGGATCGTCTCCGGGTGCTTGCCGCCCGCCAGGATGTCGCCGATGGCACCGATCAGTGCGTAGCCGCACAGCGTCGCCAGCGAGACCGCCTTGAGGATCACGGTCAGCGGTTCCCAGGCGTGTCTTCCGAACGGGTACCGCTCGTCGGCGCCGCGTTCGATCGTGCGAACCGCCGCGACCGAGACCAGCGACAGCAGCACGCTCACGAAGGAGTACAACCCGTCGAACACGATCATCGGGGAGCTGACGGCCAGGCCCCACAACAGCGCCAGCACGGCGAAGGCGGCCGCGCCGATCACCGAGATCAGCAGGCTGCGGGTGGCCGTCGCGGAACGGGCTCCACCTGTGTCCGGCGTGTCCGACGTATCCGCCATCATGGCAAGCATGACCCCGGCGTTACACCCGCGCATCCGCCGATCGTCGAACCGGCGACGCCGCGGAGCCCTGCCTCAACCGCGCCGCGGCTGGTGTAGTGGATACCGGGAACCGGGTTGTTCCGGTAGCCACGCGGCGTACTCACTTGGAGCGGTGCCGCAGGCCCAGGTTGCGGTAGCTGCGGCGGTTCTCGCCGTCCCGGTCGCCGCCGCGACGCGGTAGCCGGACCCGTCGCGCCGCGCCCGCGACCCGGCGCCGCAGTGGCGGGCGTAGCCCGAGTCGACGTTGACTGCGCCGCATCGCCCGCCGCTCGCGGGGCGGAAACTCCCAGACCTCGGGGTGATTGGCGAGCCAGCGGTGCCGATAGGCGGCGTAGGGGACGTGTACCAGATATCCCACGAGCACCACGGTCAACGACAGCAGCGGGTAGGTCACGATCCCCGCCGCCAGTACCGCGACCACGACCAGCAGCGGGGCGATCAGCTTCGCCGGTACCTTGACCGTCTTCAGCGAGAGCGTCGGAACCCTGCTGACCGCGAGCGCGGCGATCGCGATCATCCAGACCATGACCACCGGCTGGCTCGACCACCAGCCTTGCCCGCCCACGGCCGCTGTGAGCACGATCGGCAGCAGCGCCAGCAGTCCCGCTGCCGGAGCCGGCACACCGACGAAGAACTCCTTGCTGAACGGTGGCTGGTCACCGTCGTCGAGCAGTGTGTTGAACCGAGCCAGTCGCAGGATCATGCACACCGCGAAGATCAGGGCCACCACCCAGCCCACGCGGTTGCCCGCCAGCTGCCAGGCGTAGAGCGTGAGTGCGGGGGCGACTCCGAAGGACATCGCGTCGGACAGCGAATCCAGCTCCGCGCCCATCCTCGAGGTGGCGTCGAGCAGCCGGGCGATCCGGCCGTCCAGCGCGTCGAGCAGCGCTGCCACCGCCACCGCGGCGATGGCCCCCTCCAGTTGCTGGTTGAGCGCGAACTGCACGGCGGACAGCCCGGCGCACATGGCCAGCACGGTGATCGCGTTCGGCAGGAACCGGACGCCGGGAGGGTTCGCACGTGCCTCGCTCATGCCCGCACACCGTCCCGCTCGGTGGTGAGTTCGGCGAGTACGGTCTCACCGCCGACCGCCCGTTGGCCCGGTTCGACGAGAACCCGGCTGTTCGGCGGCAGGTACAGATCCACCCGGGAGCCGAACCGGATGAGGCCGTACGTGCTGCCCGCGGTGACCGTGCTGCCCTCGCTCACCGAGCACACGATCCGCCGGGCCACCAGCCCGGCTATCTGCACCACGGCCAGTTCCGCCCCGCCGGTTGTGCGCAGCAGCATCGAGTTGCGTTCGTTGTCCTCGCTGGCCTTGTCCATGTCGGCGGAGAGGAACGCACCGGGCCGGTAGGCCAGCCCGGTGATCTCGCCGTCGGCCGGGGCGCGCTGGACGTGCACGTCGAACACCGTCAGGAAAGTGCTCACCCGTAGCATCTCCCGGTCGGGCAGCTCCAGCTCCGCCGGGGGAGTCGCCTTCGTGATTTCCGCGATCGTGCCGTCGGCCGGAGCGACCGCGATGTCCGACCTGGCGGGGGTGACCCTGCGGGGTTCCCGGAAGAACCAGGCACACCAGGCGGTGAGCAGCGCGGCCGGGGCTCCGGCGGGGCGCCAGAGCCGGCGCAGCAGCAGGGTGGCGAGTGCGCCGCCCAGCACGAACGGTCTTCCCGCCGGGTGCATCGGTGGGATGGTGTCGCGGGCCAGTCGTGCCAGCTTGTGTAACGGGCCGTTGTTCGGCGCGGAATCCGCGTTGTTCATCGAGGTGGCTCGCCCCTGCGTCGACGGATAGGGCTGCGACGTGTCGGTTGCGTCGCCGCCGTTACAGCATCGCTGATATCCGGTCGCCGGTTGTGCACAGGGGGTGGGGTAGGTCGCTTACCTGCTGTCTCGTGGTGTGTGCGCGGTCACGTCCCTGCCGCGATCCGTCCCGGGTCGGTATCTCGGAACACGCCGACCCGATCGTGACCGATGCGCGGTACGGAAAACGGGCTCGGACGAAAGTACGCTCCGGGGCGACATCAGCGCCCCCGATGCGCCGATGTCGTCCCGGAGTCACGACCGCTCGGGGTCTCCCCGCTGACTCCGAACGGTCCCCCCGGTGGATCCGTGTGCCCCCCGACGGCACACGCACCCGAAGTCGTCATCTCCAGGAGGTGGAAACCGTGCCGGAAAGCTCCGACACGTCTTTGGATGCAATCCATCGACTGGTTGTGATGCTGATACCAGTGTAATAGAACTCATAGGGAACTGCGTAGCCGCGAACGGAGGACTTTCGTCACAGATTTAATGACTTTGCGTGTATCGTGCCGCTATTGCCTCACTCGAATTGATGATTATTTTCGGCCGTCGCCATGCGCGCTCCCATGAGTTCCCCCAACCCCGAGTAAGGGGCTCCGCGCGCTCCCGAATCCGGGATACTGCGAATTCGGATTCTGGTCATCCCCTCGTCGTCCGGTGACTCCGATTCACCGGAGTCCGTGGCGCGCGACGAAACCTCCGAAACCGCGTACTCGTCCAGGTAGAGGTCCAGCGTCAGTTCCCAGTCCGCACCGTCCTCGTGGAGCTCGGCCGTGGCCACGTCCCGGCTGTCCAACCACTGCGCGCCCTCCAGCTCGCGCAGCCGGTGCGCCGGGGTGGCCGCCAGCCGGTCCAACCGTTCGTGCTCGGAGCGGCGTACCGGAGTCAGCGCTCCGGCGAGCAACCGGTACATCCAACGGGTCCGATCGGGCAGCAGCAGCAATCCGCGATCGGTGACCAGCAGGTCGTAGGACTCCCCGGCGTAGCGAACCGGGCTCACGATCCCCGAGAGCTTCGGTTCGGGCTCCTCGGCCGCGGGCTGCGCGTGGTCCAGCGGCACCCCGAGATGCACCAGGTGGCGGTGCAACCCGGGTACGAGCCGTGGATCGAGCACGGCGGGTCGTACCAGCTTGTCGGGATCCAGTGCACGGCCGTCGGTGAGCTGGACAGTGGAGGGGCCGCCCCAGTCCAGCTGGTGATGAGCACGTTCGGACCTGACCAGCGCGTCCACCACCGCGGCACCGAGCAGCTCGGTCATGGTGTCCACGACGGCTTCGTCCACCAGTTCCGGGGCGAGCCCGGGGTTGAGCGCGGGGTTGATCAGATCCGCCGTCTCCCCTCGGTGAATGGCGGTGAGCACCCCCACCAGGGTCGGCTCCGTCGACACCCCGCTCTGCTCGACGGCCGAGCTCAGCTCCCCCGCCTTGACCGCGACGTCGTGCATACCGGCCAGCCTGGCCAGTTCGGGCCAGGGAGTACGTTCTCCGAGGTCGCCCACCAGCAGTCGGTCCTCGATCGCCGGAACATCACGGCGGGGTTCACGTATCAGTGCGAGCGCGGGACGATCGTCGGTCTCGTCGGGCTCGTGACCGGCCCGTTTCAACACGTCGAGCCGTTGCGCGACCGTGGGGCTCGCCGCATCCGCGGATTTCTCGGCGGCGATGCTCTCCTTGGCCCGTTCGGCGAGTCCGTGCTTGCGTTCCGGGTGTTCCAGGAACGCCCGGAAACCGGGCAGTATCTCCGGTGTCCGCCCCACCCGGGTGGCCATGCTCAGGTACTCGGCGCTGTAGTCCTCCCAACCGAGTTCCAGGCCCACCCGCTTGCGTAGCGCCGCCATCGTGGTGCGCTTGCCCGCCAGACTTACGGCCACGGCATCCCCGCGCATCACTCGTCCACGGGCCAGTGGTGCCGTGATCCGCCTGCAGAGCACTACGTATCCGCTGAACAGCCACTTGGTGGGACCACCCACCATGTCGCGTTCCGCCTCGATCACGGCGTTGCGGATCCGGACGGCCAGTGCGTCCAACCCACCGCCCTCCCCCTTGCCGATCTCGTCGGCCAGCACCGCGGACAGTTCGGTCACGGTGAGACCCGCCAACAACGGCAGGCCGAGCTCCAGGTGCGACTCGCTGCGCAGCAAGCCCAACAACCGGGTCCGTTCCCGCATCCGCAGCGTCGGTTCGCACGTCACGCGCAGTTCGTCCGGGCTGTCCGCCTCGGCGGTCTCGGCGACCTTCCGCAGTCTGCGCCACAGCTGTGGCTGTGCGTCACCGTCCACCACCACACCGAGCGGGGGGCGGTGTCCCGCACGCAGTACGCCCCGGAGAACCATCGCTACCGAGGCCCCGACCAGCAGAGCCGCGAATCCGGCCTGCAACCCGTCGCCGAGGTCGTGACGAATCGTGTAGGCCGTGATACTCACCAGGCCGAGGACCAGTGCTGCCGGTACGACCAAGAATCCGATGTGCAGCGCCACCGCCAGGGCAGCGCGCCATGGGCCACGCACAGTGACAACTCCCGACTGATATTGGTCCGCGAATGCCCGGTCAGGCTAGTCACCTGATATGCCTCGGCGGTAGGGAGCCCGATGCACCGCCGGATCGTTCCAGTTCACAGGGGTTTCCCCTTGTTTTCGGTCCGACACCACCACTACGCGTCGTGCCCGTGACCGGGTCGGCCCGGTTTGCGTGGCGGTGCGGGTGGCGGAACCTCTGGCACGGCTCTCGCTGCGGGTCCGGCGACATCGGGTAGCGACCTACACAACGTCTCCGGCGTCCTCGCGAGAGCCGCACCGGAGAACCCGCGGCGGCGCCGACTGCGAGGGTGGTCGGAGTGCGGCCTGCGCCGAAGCGGCCCGGCGATTTCGCGAGAAATCGATACCGACAACACCTCCACCAAAGTCATTCCAGAGGTGTTGCACCGCCCCTTTGAAACCAAGCGCGAAATCGCCGCGCCGCCCGTCGAGACGCGACCATGAGAAGCGCAGCGCGGGTGTCCCCGGTGCGTGAGTCGGATGCATTGCGAGGCCGGGCCGCTCGCCGCGTAGGTCGCTACTCAAGAGCCGGCCCAACGCGGCAAGGCGCCGACTCACGTGCCGGCTACCCAACCACGTACGCGAGCGCTGCCGTCAGTTCTCACTCAGTAGCCAGATGTCGACGGTACTTCCGGCCGCCACTTCGGTGCTCTCCTCCGGCAACTCCAGCAGGCAGTCGGCCGCGGCCATCCCGGACAGCAGGTGGGAGCCCGCCCCGCCACTCGTCGTCACGGCGTCGGCTTCCGGATCGAAGCTTCCCCTGCGGTACTGCCGTTTCCCGCTCGGTGAGCGCAGCGTCTCGGTGAGTGTCACCCGGCGATGCGGACGCCGCGTCTCGCGGTGCCCGCCGGCGCGGCGCAGCGCGGGACGGACGAACACCTCGAAGGACACGATCGAACTGACCGGATTCCCCGGCAGCGTGACCACCGGTACGCGGTACCCGGCCGCCTCGTAGTGTCCCGAGCCCTGCGGCATTCCCGGCTGAATGGCTACCTTGTCGAACCGCACTCCGGAACCCGCCAGCGCGTCCTTGACCACCTCGTATGCTCCGGCACTCACCCCGCCGGAGGTCAGGATCAGATCGGTCTCGGCCAAGTGGGGGGCCAGCGCGGCGTGCAGCTCCGAAACCTCGTCGGGAACGAACCGCAGCAGTCTCGCCTCGCCGCCGCACTGGCGTACCGCTGCGGCGAGCATGGTTCCGTTCGACTCGTAGATCTGGCCCGGCAGCAACTCCGTGCCCGGCTCGACCAGTTCGGAACCGGTGGAAAGCACCAGCACCCTCGGGGGGCGGCGAATCGGCAGCTCGGCGTTGCCCACGGCCGCGGCCAGCCCCAGCTGGGCCGCTCCCAGCGTCTGTCCCCGTTCGAGGACGACCTGGCCCACGGTTACGTCTTCGCCCGCGCGACGGAGGTTGCTTCCCTCGGGCACCGCGCGGTGTACGGTGACGCGTTCCGTGCCGCCGTCGGTGAGTTCCACCGGTACAGCGGCTTCCGCGCCGGGGGGAAGCCGCGCTCCGGTCATGATCCGGTGTGCGGTGCCCGGTTCCAGCGGCGGAATTTCCACCCGTCCGGCAGGGATGTCCGCGGTCACCGGCAGCGTCACGGGGTGCCGCGAATCCGCCCCGGCCACGTCCGCGGCGCGTACGGCGTAGCCGTCCATCGCCGAGTTGTCGAACGGCGGCAGCGGGATCGGTGCCGTCACGTCCTCGGCGAGCGCCAGCCCCAGGCACTCGTCGAGGGGACAGTGTCGCTCCCGGGTGGCGGCGAGCAGGTTCGAGATCCGCTCGCGGTACTCGTCCACCGGCAGCAGGGTTGAAGTGTCAGTCGTGTGGCCCACGCCCCGATCATCGGACATCGCACGCCCGATGTCGCCCCCGGCTCGTCGTCACCGGCACGCCGAGGTCGGTTTCGACCGGGGTTTCCGGTCGACCGTTGCAGAGGTGTGCTCGTCGTGGCGTCCGTCCGGGGGAGCGGTGCGCATGGCAGACTTCGGCGGGGTGATCGTGCTCGGCGAAGTGTCGTGCCGCGGCTGGGGAGGTGATCGTGCAGGTTCGTTCCCGTCATCAGCCCTCGTTCGGCGTGGCCCGTCTCGTGCTCGGCGCGGGAGAAGTGGCGCGTGCCGGATGCGAGGCGATGGCCACCAGCTACGGGGTGACGAGTACCCGTGCCGCGCGCCGAGGGGGTTTCAGGGCGCTGGTGGGTGACTCGATCCCCGAGTCCGCCTACTCGGCCGGGCCGCAGGGTGGGTGGGTCGATGTGGCACCCAGCTTTCCCGGCGACGTGCACACCATAGAGCTGGACGGCAACAACGACTGGTGCATCGCGCGGGAATCCTGGTTGGCAGCGGCGGGAACGGTGCGACTGGACACCCGATGGCAGGGTTTCCAACCCCTGTTCGGCGGACGTCCCGGGTTTCTCGCGCACGCCACCGGACAGGGACAGCTGGTGTTGGCCTGCTGCGGTGCGCTGGACGTGCACGACCTGCGGGCCGGTGAGTTCGTGACGATCGACACCGGACATCTGGTGGCCTATGTGGACACCGTGCAGTCCCGCCTGCGGCAATTCGAACCCGGCCGCGCACAATCCCTGCGGACCGGGGCGGGGCTGGTTTTCGATTTCGCCGGTCCGGGGCGGGTGGTGACCCAGACCCGCAATCCGCGCAGATTGTCCTCCTGGCTGCACTCGGTGAGCGGGCACTGATTCCGGAAACACGTTCGTGGTCGATCTTTCAGGGGAAGTCACGGTGGTGCGTGGTCCCGCACCGGCGAACTCCTCGGATTCCCGCCGGGAATTCCCGTGTCGAACGCCGTGATCCGGTGGTTCCCGACGGGACGTTCCTCGGGAGAGATCACCTGAATCGGTCCGATCGAGATCGCGACTTCCACCGCTTCATGCGGTAGCGTAGCGCTTGCTACATCGGCGCCCCAGGCGTCGCGCATCATATTTCAAGGAGGACACCGTGGCGGTCGGCACGGTCAAGTGGTTCAACTCCGAAAAAGGCTACGGATTCATCGCCACCGACAACGGGTCGGATGTCTTCGTGCATTACACGGCGATCGAGATGGACGGATTCCGCACCCTCGACGAGGGGGATCGCGTCGAGTACGAGGTGAAGCCCGGACGGGACGGGCGGAGTCAGGCGGACGGTGTCCACAAGATCTAACCGGACTGTGTGGTCTCTTCTGTCGTAAGTGGTTCTGTGGCGGAACCTCCCGCACGGCTCTCGCTCCGGGAGGCCCGATCTCGGGTAGCGACCTACACAACGTCGGGCCTTCCTCGCGAGAGCCGCACCGGAGAACCCGCGGCGGCGCCGAATGCGAGGGTGGCCGGAGCGCTGCCTGCGGGCGTGGTGGGAGCTCGGCCTTCGTCGGCGACAGCGGGGCGGCGATTTCGCGAGAAATCGACGCCGCCCCGACGGCGAGCCGCCGCACCCGTTCGAGAGCGGGCGGTGGCCGCGGGAACTGCTCCACTCGGATGGTGTGACGGCCGCACCGGCGGACGTTGATGCGTCCGGAACGTTAGGCTGATCGGCGTGTCGGAAGACCTCACCGGGCGCCGTCTCGGCCACTACAAGATCGATGGAGTTCTCGGTCGCGGTGGCATGAGTGTCATGTACCGCGCCACCGATGTCCGCCTGGGGCGCAAGGTCGCCCTGAAGGTGATGGGTGAGCACATCACCGGGGACGGTGAGTTCCGTGAACGTTTCGTGGACGAGGCGCGCAACACCTCGGCCATCGACCACGCCAACATCGTTCCGCTCTACGACTTCGGTGAAGTCGACGGGATGCTCTACATCGCGATGCGGCTGGTCGAAGGGTCGGACCTCGCCAGCCTCATCTCGGAAGGGCCGATAGCCCCGAACCGCGCGGTCGAACTGCTGGGGCAGGTGGCCGAGGCGCTCGACACCCTGCACGAACAGGGTCTGGTGCACCTCGATCTCAAACCGGCCAACGTGCTGGTCACCTCCAGGGAGGCGTCGCACGAGCACGTCTACCTGGCCGACTTCGGGCTCACCAGGCGCGGCGCCACCGGGCATCGGACGAGCACCGGTGATTTCCTCGGCTCGCCCACCTACGCGGCGCCGGAGCATCTGCGCGGCGAGTCCGTCGACGGCAGGACCGACCTCTACGCGCTGGCGTGCATGCTGTTCGCCTGTCTGACCGGCGGTGCTCCCTACAAGGGCGAGGTGCAGGAGATCATCCAGGGGCATCTCCAGCTGGATCCTCCCCGGGTCACTTCCCGCGTGGCGCTGCCTCCCGCGATCGACGACGTGCTGCGCCGGGGGATGGGCAAGACGCCCGAGCAACGCTACGGCAACTGCAAGGAGCTCGTCGCCGCGACCAGGAACGCGTTGAGCCCGTTGGGGAAGCAGGGCGACCAACCGCCGCGTCCCGCTTTTCCGGAGGCGGCGCCCTCGGCCTCGCAACCACCACCTTCCGGCCCGCACCCCATGTCCTCCGGACCGGTTCCACCTCCGCCCCACTCGCAGCCCCCTCCGCAGTCGCAGCCCCAGTCGACGGTGCCGCCCGGTACGCCTCCCGGCGGAATGCCGCCTCCCGGGCCTGCTTCCGGCGCCGCGGGCGGCCCGGGGGCACCCGTCGGTCCGGGGACGGCACCTGGTGGAACGCCGCCCGTCGGTGGTGCCAGGCAGCCGATGCCTCCCGGAACCCCGCAGCAGGGGCCGGGTGAACCGGTGCGGTTGCGCCCGCCGATGCCCGCGCAGTCGGCCTCCTTCGCCAAGAAGTCGGACAGCACCGCCCGCTGGCTGGTTCCGGTGCTGGCGATATCGGTGTTCACCGTGATCGTGGTGATTTTAATCATCGCGTTCGGCTAGTACTCGCCGGTCGTCGCTGCTCGCGGCGGCTGCGCTTCGTCGGGAACCGGCCTCGCGGCCCCGGGAGCACCGGGTGCTTCCCGGCTCCCCGGCGCGGCCCGCGCCGGACATTTTCCCGAAAGCGTTCCACCCACTGGCTTGCACTCGTTGCCGGTGAGTGCTAAACACGATACTGGCACTCAGTAGGGGTGAGTGCCAGGTCGGGACGGTGAGGCCGTAACCGCGCATTCACGTGGTGACCGGTCGTCCGTCGCGGGCACCGAGCCTGGCCGAGCACGAGTCCTGCCGTGGAATCCGCTGATCCCACGGCGTCCAAAAAGCTGGAGGACCACACCGCAATGGCCAAGATGATCGCGTTCGACGAGGACGCCCGCCGCGGTCTTGAGCGCGGCATGAATTCCCTCGCCGACGCCGTCAAGGTGACGCTCGGCCCCAAGGGCCGCAACGTCGTGCTCGAAAAGAAGTGGGGCGCGCCGACCATCACCAACGACGGCGTCTCCATCGCCAAGGAGATCGAGCTCGAGGACCCCTGGGAGAAGATCGGGGCCGAGCTGGTCAAGGAGGTCGCCAAGAAGACCGACGACGTCGCCGGTGACGGCACCACCACCGCCACCGTCCTGGCCCAGGCGCTGGTGCGCGAGGGCCTGCGCAACGTCGCGGCTGGTGCCAGCCCCACCGCTCTGAAGCGGGGCATCGAGAAGGCTACCGAGGCCGTCGCCGAGCAGCTGCTCAAGAACGCCACGGAGATCGAGACCAAGGAGCAGATCGCCGCGACCGCCGCGATCTCGGCAGGCGACTCCCAGATCGGCGAGCTCATCGCGGAGGCGATGGACAAGGTCGGCAAGGAAGGCGTCATCACCGTCGAGGAGAGCAACACCTTCGGGCTCGAGCTGGAGCTCACCGAGGGCATGCGCTTCGACAAGGGCTACGTCTCGCCCTACTTCGTGACCGACCAGGAGCGGATGGAGGCGTCGCTGGACGACCCCTACATCCTGCTGCTGAGCTCGAAGATCTCCAACATCAAGGATCTTCTCCCGCTGTTGGAGAAGGTCATGCAGTCCAACAAGCCGCTGCTGATCATCGCCGAGGACATCGAGGGTGAGGCGCTGCCGACCCTGATCGTCAACAACATGCGCGGCACCTTCAAGTCCGTGGCCGTGAAGGCACCGGGCTTCGGCGACCGCCGCAAGGCGATGCTGCAGGACATGGCCATCCTGACCGGTGGCCAGGTCATCAGCGAGGAGGTCGGCCTCAAGCTGGACAGTGCCGACCTGTCCATGCTGGGTCGCGCCCGCAAGGTCGTGGTCAGCAAGGACGAGACCACCATCATCGACGGTGTCGGTGACGACGAGCAGATCTCCGGCAGGGTCAACGAGATCCGTGCCGAGATCGAGCGCTCGGACTCCGACTACGACCGCGAGAAGCTGCAGGAGCGGCTGGCCAAGCTGGCCGGCGGTGTCGCCGTCATCAAGGCCGGTGCCGCCACGGAGGTCGAGCTCAAGGAGCGCAAGCACCGCATCGAGGACGCGGTGCGCAACGCCAAGGCCGCCGTGGAGGAGGGCGTTCTCGCCGGCGGTGGCGTGGCGCTGCTGCAGGCCGCCGTTTCCGCCTTCGACAACCTCAAGCTGGAGGGCGACGAGGCCACCGGTGCCAACAGCGTCCGTACCGCTGTCGAGGGCCCGCTCAAGCAGATCGCGGTCAACTCCGGTCTCGAGGGCGGCGTCGTGGTCGAGAAGGTCAAGGGGCTCTCCCCCGGACACGGCCTCAACGCGGCCACCGGCGAGTACGAGGACCTGATCCAGGCAGGCGTCATCGACCCGGCCAAGGTGACTCGTTCCGCCGTGCAGAACGCTTCCTCGATCGCCGGTCTGTTCCTGACGACCGAGGCCGTTGTCGCCGACAAGCCGGAGAAGAACGGCGGCGGCGATGCCGGCGGCGGTGACCCGACCGGCGGCATGGGCGGCATGGGTGGCATGGGCGGCATGATGTGACGTCCGGTTAGGACGTTCTCGCCGCTGTCGCCGTCGTCGGCGGCGACAGCCACCGGCACCATCCGAGCATGTGCCTTACGGAGGGCCGTTCCCGAAGGGGAGCGGCCCTCCGTTGTGTCCGGCGGGGAATCGCCGCCCCGTTCAGCTGATCCGGGTGCGCTGCTGGTCCGGCCGCTCGGAGAGGGGCGAGCCGCGTCAGACGGGCCGGCTTGACGTTGACAGCTCGATCGAGTGAGTAGCTCTCACACTTCCGGAGGAGTAACGGTGCGCCGCACGTCCCCCGAAACGGGCCACCGGTTAGAACCCGGCCAGGGCATCATGATTCACTCTGTGCTGCCGCTCCACGGTTTCCGACGAGGGTGGCCGCAGTGTTCCTTCCCCGAATCAGAGGAGGCGCCGTGAACCGCTTCCGGCGAACTTCCCGCCGTTCGGCGGTACTGGCGTCGTTGGCGTGCGTGCTCGCTCTCCTGCTGGCGGGCTGCACCGGCGATCAGCCTCCCGATTCGGGCGAGACCGACCGCTCCGGGACGGGCACGGCCGCTCAGTCACCCGGTGGCGGCGAACTTCCCGAGGTGGTGCCGCGGCCGACCAGCATAATTCCCAACGGTGGGGACGTGCGCGTGTCGGGCAAGGTCGCCCTGGTCACCGATCCCACTGTGGAGCCGTGGACCCGCAGCCTGGCGGTGCGGGTGCTGCGCGCAATCGGTGCCGAGGAGGTCGTCGTGCGGGAGCCCGGTAGCTCCATCGATGACTCCGACCTGCGGGTTCGGCTGGGAAGCCGTTGGTCGCCCACGGTACGCAAGACCTTTCAGGACACCGAGCTGGACTTCCCGGACGGGGACGAGAAGCTGGCATCCGAGAGCTACGCGATATCGGTGCGCGACGGTCAGAGCCCGGCCATCGCGCTCGGCGGCATAGACCCCGCGGGCGCCTACTACGCCGTGCAGACGCTGCGGCAGCTCGCCACACCCGGGCGGGTCGCGGGGGTCGCTGTTCTCGACGAGCCGGAGATGTCCACTCGTGGAGTGATCGAAGGCTTCTACGGCAGTCCGTGGACCCATGCCGAGCGGATGGACCAACTCGCGTTCTACGGTTCCGTCAAGCTGAACAGCTACGTCTACGCACCGAAGGACGACCCGTATCACCGCGACCGCTGGCGCGATCCCTATCCGACCGACCGCTTGCGGCGGTTGCGTGATCTGCAGCAGCAGGCCACGCAGCACCACGTCAAATTCACGTTCGCGCTCTCGCCCGGCAAGTCGATCTGCTTCTCCGATCCGGACGACTGGCGTGCGCTGACGGACAAACTCCAGTCGTTGTACGACATCGGTATCCGCAGCTTCTCGGTACCGTTCGACGACATCGACTACGCCGAGTGGAACTGCGAGTCGGACCGCGCCGAGTACGGTGCGCCCTCCGCACGTGCGGCGGGGGTGGCGCAGGCACGGCTGCTCAATCGGTTGCAGCGTGAGTTCCTCGACGCTCACGTCGGGACGATGCCGCTGCAGACGGTGCCGACCGAGTACTCCGACACCGACAACTCACCGTACAAAACCGCGATTCGACAGCGGTTGGATCCCGCGGTCGAGGTGATGTGGACCGGTGAGGGAGTGATTCCGGAAGACATCACCGTCGACGACGCGGCCTCGGCCGAGCAGGTGTGGGGCAGGAAACCGCTGCTCTGGGACAACTATCCGGTCAACGACTACGACGCCACCGAGGGACTGATGATGCTCGGCCCCTACGCCGAACGGCAACCGGGGCTGGGACTGCGACTCTCCGGGCTGGTGATCAACCCGATGAACCAGGCCGCCGCGAGCAAGGTGGTCGAGATCTCGGCGGCGGACTTCGCGTGGAACAGCACCGACTTCGACGAGCGACGGGCCTGGCACGAGGCCGCCGAGTACCTGGCCGGTGATCGTTTCCGGGGTGACGAACAGCGCTTTTCCCCGGACAGCGGGACGGTCAACGCCTTGATGGTCTTCTTCGACCTCAACCACACCGCTGTGCTGCCGGACGGTGAGCCGTGGCTGGAGCCCGCACCGGAGCTGCGGCGTCGCCTGGAGCGGTTCCGCGAGGCGTGGAACGACGATGCCTCGAACCGGCAGGGGGCGGTTTCCGAGCTGCGTGGTTACGCGCGCTCGATCGCCGAGGCCCCCGAGAAGATCCGGAAGGGAACCCCGGAGGATTTCGTCTCCGATGTGCGGCCCTGGTTGCGGGCCACTGATCTGTGGGGCGATGCCCTGCTGGCCGCACTGGACGGACTGTCCGCGCGGGCGTCGGGGGATTCGGCGACCGCTTCCGAGGAATTCCGCCGGGCCGCGGAGCTGGCCGCCCGCGCGGGTTCGGTGCGTACCGTCACGGGCGAGACACTGCCGCAGGGGCGGGTGCGCCTCGCGGACGGTGTGCTCGACGACTTCGTCCGCCAAGCCCCCGACATGCGGTGAGCTTCCGAACGGGGCGTGGTTCGGTTCCGGAGTCTCACGCCTCCGGGACTATCAGCCAGCAGGCCAGATAGATCAGCAGTCCGGTGCCGAATCCCACCAGCGTGGCGGCGACCAGCAGGATACGCACGATCGTGGCGTCGATGCCGAACAGTTCCGCAGCGCCGCCGCAGACCCCCGCGATCATTCGTTCGTCGCGGCTGCGGCGGAAGCGGTGCTCGCGGTGCTGCCCCGTCGAGGCCCGCTCTCCCGTGCCGGTTGGCGGTTGTCCGAGTTGTTCCTGGTTCGTCATGACTCCAGTGAACCCGTCCGAGCGGCGTGACGACTCCGGGAAGTGCCCTGACCCGTCCCGTAGTCCCGAGGGAGCTACCCCGAGAGACACCCCGGTGATTTCGCGAGAAATTGACACCGGGGTGGCGAGTCGTGTCGGCCGCGGGCACACCCGGCCCGGCTCCGCCGCGCCCCTAAGCCACCGGGGGGCGAAATATGTCCAGCAGATCGGTCTCCCGCTCCTGCCAGCGGTCGTAGAGCACGTCGCTGCCGTAACGCGCCACCAGCTGGCTCTCTCCCCGGGAGATCGGCAGCAGGGTGATCAGGCGCAGCACGGCCTCGCCCGAACTGTCGCGGACCACGTCGAAGTCCTCGCCCAGGTAGGGGTGCGGGGCCGCCAGGGCTCCGCTGATCGAGGTGTCCGGCAGTAGTGCGCGATCGTTCATGATGAGCGCTCCCGGACCCACGCGGCTGTTCGACTCCTCGAGCAGCTCCGCGACGACACCGGTGAGGTGCCGCGCGTACAGCTCCTGTCCGTTGTGCAGGGTGCAGACCAGCTCGTGCGGCAGCGGGGCGCCGGCGGTACGCGAACGCAGCCCGCTGGTCAGCACCGAGACGTGCCCGCCGTGCGGCGGATCGCAGTACACCAGGTGGTATCCCCGCTCCCGAGAGCCCGCCTCCGGGCTGTCCGCTCCGCGGATCCTGCCGAGGTAGTGCTCGACATGCGCGGGGAATTCACTGAACCGGCTCAAGATCCACCTCGGCTGTAGTTCGTTCCGCCACGTCAAGTATGCCCCCCGCTGGTCCGTGGCGGTTCCTCCTTCGCGATTCCGCTCGCGGATCACGACCTCCGCTCGGCATATCGTGCTCGCCCGGACGGTGTTTCACCGGCGAGTACGTGTTCCGGGAAGTGGGCACGCACCGGAATCGCATGGGCACCGAAAGTCCTAGAATCAGTGGGATGAACTCTCCGGAGAACGTTTCGGCGGCGCTGCGCGGTACCGGCTACCTGCCCGACGAGGGCATAGCCACTGCCGCCTTTCTCGCGGGCAGGATGCACCGGCCGCTGTTGTGCGAGGGCGAACCGGGTACCGGTAAGACGGCGCTGGCCCACGCGCTCTCGGCCGCTCACGGGGTCGAGCTGATCCGATTGCAGTGTCACGAGGGGATCGACGCTTCCCAGGCACTGTACGAATGGGACTTTCCCAGGCAGCTGTTGCACCTGCGCACGCTGGAGGCAGCCGCCGATGGCGGCCTCGACGCGGAGGCGGCCGAGGCGTCGCTTTACACCTCGCGGTTCCTGCTGGCCCGTCCGCTGTTGCGAGCACTGCGCGAGACCCCCTGCGTGCTGCTGGTGGACGAGATAGATCGTGCCGACGACGAGTTCGAGGCGTTCCTGCTGGAGATCCTTTCGGACTACACGGTGACCATCCCCGAGTTCGGTGTGGTGGCCGCGGCGGAGCCGCCGCTGGTGGTGTTGACCTCCAACCGCACCCGCGAGATCCACGACGCCCTGAAGCGGCGCTGCCTCTACCACTGGTTGGAGCACCCCGATCCGGATCGCGAGGTGAGCATTCTGCGCAGCAGGGTCCCCGAACTGGACCGGCGACTGGCCGAACAGGTGGCCGGTGCGGTGCGCCGGATGCGTTCGCTCGAACTGCTCAAGCCGCCGGGCGTGGCGGAGTCCATCGACTGGGCGAGTGCGCTGCTCGCGCTCGGCAGGACCGAGCTGGACACCGAGACGGCCGCCCGGACACTCGGCGCGGTGCTGAAGTACCGCGAGGACGCCCAACGCGTGCACGCCGCGGGCGGGCTGCTCGACTTCGACCACTGAGCCCTGAGCACGGGATTTCCGGTTGGTTCCAGCTCCGCCCGCCCTGTCGTGATCGCATGCGTTCGTCGTGAGGGTGCGTGCCCCGATCCGCGCGGATCGGGCGCGCGGTCCGGGAGAACACCGGGCGCGTGTTCCGCCTGGTCACCGTAGTGTTCCGGTCACACCACGTGGGAGATCCTCGCGGTCATCGCGAGGCCCGGCGATCCCGGTTCACGCGATGGTGCCCGCTCAGGCCCCGCGCTGCTTCGAGGAATCGGTGAACCCGCCCAGGCCGAATTCGGGCATGTTTCGATAGATTGTGTGCATCTCGTCCGGATGGGTGACATAGGCCTCGTGGAAGATTCCGACGCTGCTGTCTCCTCCCACCCTGCGGTTGAACCTCCGCCATGCCGGCAGGTGTTCCTGGTCGGTACTACGGGCGTAGGCCAGCAAATGATCCATATCCCTCCAGTACTCGACCAGCAGGGTCGTCCGTCCGAACCAGACGTGATAGCCCAACATCCCCAGTTCCGGATGCTTCTGGAGTTCGAACAGCATGGGGCGCATCGCCAGAAAGCTCGGCAGCCATCGGTGAAACTTCCACCACTTGTTGACGCGTATCCCGATCAGGAAGACGACGGTTCCGTCGGGTGCCTCGGCGGCGTACCGCCCACTCCTCGGGGAGTTGCGTCCCATCATCACCCCAACGTTCGACCCGCTTGAGCGTTTCCCGCAAGCGAGACGCGACGCTTGCGCCTGGTGCCCACAGGTTCGGAGCGATCAACCAGGTTCAGTGTCGGTTGTGGCCGCATCTTTCGGGCCAGCTGCCTCACCGAAAATCCCGACACTGCCTGAGTTCTCGAAGTCACCGAACAGCGAACACAGCTCACTATACGGTTTGATCAACGACAAGCACCACTCTTGTACGCAACCATGTTGTCATCGCACGATCGACACCCCGCCGAACAGCCTTCCGGGGGCACGGCGTCCCGTTCCGCCTCCAACGGGAGGGCCGACTCGTGAACCGGGCTCCCCCCCCCCGCGGCAACGGGCAGCCCGGCGGTTTCGTGGGCGATCGAGCCGGGTGTAGGCAGCGCCGGGCGCGTGTGTGTATACTGTCCCTTGGTCGTCGTATTTCTGGGTCCGTGTTTGTGCACGCTCGCAGGATGTTGATGCGGGCGAGCTGCTGTCTTTGGTTGTAGCTGGAGTAGTTGCCGTCTGAGATCTTCCGGCCCGGGTGTTCGCGAGGTGCGTTCACCCGTCATACCAGCTTCCGTAAGGAGACAGACATGGCACAGGGAACCGTGAAGTGGTTCAACTCGGAAAAGGGCTTCGGCTTCATCGCCCCCGACGAGGGCGGGCCGGACATCTTCGTGCACTACTCGGCGATTGACGCCTCGGGCTTCCGTACCCTGGAGGAGAACCAGCAGGTGGACTACGAGGCCAGCCAGGGCAGCAAGGGCCCGCAGGCCGACGTGGTTCGCGTGCTCTGAGTCTTTCGCAGAGCTTTTTCCGGTGGCTCCTCATCCGCTCGGATGGGGAGCCATCGGCTTTTCGGGTGATCGACTGCACCCGCCACCTCTCGCAGACCACCCGGCCGTTCGGTACTTCGTCCGAGTGGTTCCAAGGAGCACTATCAGTATTACGAAACCCTCGCGTCACGCTCGGCCCCAGAGCCACGGCAAGACGGGCAACCATCCGGTGCCGTCGTCCCGCGGACGCGTCCCCATTCCCGAGACCGTCAGCACGGTCCAGTTCATCGAACCGGCGCACACCCGGGAGCTGCCCGAGCAGTACTCCCCGGTCGCCGATCACAGCGACGCCGCCATGCGCGGACTACGCACTCCGTTCGACACCGATCCCTTCCGGGAACCCTGAACGGCACGATGCGTCCCCGGGTTGGTGGGGCGAATTCCGGGGCGGACGCCCATTACCGCAGAGGTATCCCGGGTGGAGTCGCACCGTCCGCGTGACGGAGGCAATGGCCGGTGCTCGACCCGGCGATTTCTCGCGAAATCGACGCCGTCCCGCTGCCCTGCCGCATCCCGTCGACCCACTACGCCCGTCGCGTGGGAGGGCTGTCACTCACAGCCGGGGTGGTCGCGCAGGTCGAACATCCGCAGGCAGAACGGGTCGGGAGCCCGCTCGTGCGGGCTCCACGCGTCGGGCACGCCGCGATCCAGGCGATTCATGAGGCCGCGTGCGGAGTCGGAGCCGTGCGCGACGTCGACATCGACACCGAGCGTTCCGGTCTCGGTGGGGGAGTCGAGGTAGAGCCTCGCCCACCGCGTCTCGTCGTCGAGCAGCCACGCGAACCCGGCGAGCCGGGTCGTACCGTCGAGCGGCAGCGGTGCCGGGCCTCGGAACGCGGCGGTGAGGAGGGTGCAGCGCAGCGCGTCCTGGAACATGTCCAGTGGAGGGTCGTCGAGGAACTCGCGGCTGTCGCGCACGGCCATTCCGTGCAGTTCCCCCACGGTGTCGAGTCGGTCGAACCTACCCCTGTCATGCCTGCGCAGCGATTCCGAGCGCCGCAGCACCAGCAGCACGTCCTCGAAACCGCGCGGACGACCGTCCGATAGCGACAGTGGTATCCGCAGTGCGTACTGCTCGATCAGCTGGTTCCACGGCGCCAGCCCCACCCAGAGCGCGTCCGGCTCGGGGCGCACGACCGCTCGAACAGTGGCGCCGGAGCCCGGCGAGATCCCCATGGCGAGAGCGGCGAGGTCGCGGACCAGCGCCGCGTATGCGTGGTCGGCTTCCGAGTCGGTGGGATTCGTGTCCGTCGTCGAAGGCGTCATCGGCTCTTCTGCACGCTCAACCAGAGCGTCAGGAAACAGAAGCCGAACACCAGGAACGGGCCTATGACGGTCGCGTAATTTCGCGGAGTGAGAATGTGCAGAATTACCATCGCGATCGCCATTCCGAAAAAGAGGAAAGCCGCTGCACTGGACCAGATCCTGGTTGACTTCTCGGAATTTCCCGTCGGGTCGGCCACGGTGGGTCAGTGTAGCAGCGAGATCGTTGTGGAACACCGCGTGCCGTGCCGGAGGTGAATTGATTCGGTCCTCGGCAGCGGTACGCGGCGACCATCGCTTTTCCGGAGACCGGCACAACGAATTCATAACGCGGTGGAAACCGCGACGGTGCCGGTCGGCGATCCCGGCGAGACCGCCGTGTTTCGGGTGTGTTCTTCGGTCCGGCTATTCCGCTGTGGTCCCTTCCGGATCGAGCACGGTTTTCCAGGACGTCTCCTGCGGTTCGGTCATTCCCCCGATCACGAACTCGCCGTCCTCGTTGAAGATCGGTCCTCCCGCCTGGGCGGTAGCCGCGGCCTGCGCGAGCGTGGCGTGCGCCTGGGCATAGGCCACGTAGGTGCGTTCCTTCTCCTGGTCGTGCTGCTCCGGTGCTTCGGTCAGCAGGCGTTGCGCGGTCTTGAAGTGTTCGGGCCCAGTCATACCGGCAACCCTGCCAGACCGGGATCCGGTCTCACACGGGAGTGTAAAACGCGCTCCGGAAGCCCCTGGGACTTCGTCGTCGACGAGCTGCCGCTGCCCGGGCGGGCTCGGCGATGCCGGACGGCGCACTACCGGACGGCGCACTACCGGACGGGCAGTACGGCAGCGAGCGTCGGGTTCCGCCGAGCGAGCCCACCCGACGGTCGAGTGCGGCGGAACGTCGGTCAGTACAGTTCCCGTATTTCGACGGCCCGGGCCATCGCCGCCAGTCCGGCGTCGTTCGGATGCACGTGGTCACCCGTGTCGTAGCGAGGTGCCAACCTGCTCGGATGCCCCGGATCCCGCACCACGGCGTCGAAGTCCACCACGGCATCGAACGCTCCGGATTCGCGGATCCACTCGTTGACGGCCCGCCGGTCGGACTCGCCCGCGGCGTTGTAGCGCGGTGCGCCCTCGAAGGGTGTGATCGTCCCGCCCACGACGCGGATACCGGCCTCGTGCGCCCGGGCGATCAGTTGTTCGTAGACACCGATGAGCTCGCGCGACTCCACGGCCCCGGCGCTGTGGTGGATGTCGTTGATGCCCTCCAGCAGCACCACGGTTCGCACCCCGGTCTGGGACAGGATGTCGCGTTCGAACCGTGCGATCGCCGGTTCACCGCCGAGACCGGCGTCGGTCAGCAACCGGTTCGCGCTCAACCCCGCGTTGAGCACCCCGAGTTCGCGCGGTTCCGGTCGTTTCAGCAGCCGATCCGCGACCACGTCCGGGTAGCGGTGGTTGGCATCGAGCGTCGACCTCACGCCGTCGGTGATCGAGTCGCCGAAGAACACCACCGAACCGGCCGAATCGGTGCGGACGTCGACGCCGTCCAGGAAGTAGCGTGCCGTGCCGATGGACTCGTAGTTCTCCCCCGAGCCGCTCGTGGCGTCGCCCGGCGCGAGGAAGGTGGTCGACCTGCCCTCGTAGTGCACCGAGGCCCGCCCGGTGGATTCGGGAAGGTGCACGCTGACGACGAGATCGCTGTTGTCGGCCACGTCCAGTTCGACCGGGTCCGAGACCCACTCCGCACCCACCGGAACCGTGGTCGAGGACCGGCCGTCGAACGTCACCGGCACCGCGGTGGTGGGGTCGATGTTCGGGGTTCCCCGTCCGCCCCGGCGCGGGCTCACAGTCACCGCTCCCACGGACAGCGGTTTCGTGCCGTGGACGTTCGTCAGGCGCAGCCGGAACCGGTCACCGCCCACCGACAGGTGCACGACCTGGCGCAGCGTCTGATCGTGGAATCGCTGGGTATCCGGGCGGCTGTCCGGCGGAGTCACGGCCGCTGCCCAGGAGCCCACCCAATCCGAGCCGCCCGCGTGCGGCTGATGCCGGTGGTCGGACGCCGAGGAGGGCGTGACCAGCAGCAGGGTGGTGGCCGCTACCGCGAGGAGATACCAGAATCCCCTGCGGGGCGTCGTTCTTCCGGAACCGGTGTTGTGCGACACGACCGACCTCGGCAGCTTCGTCGTGGGGTTTGAATCGTTTCAATCGAAACCTATTCCCCCGCTGTCCGACCGGCAATACTCCGGGTGGCGGTAGCGGGGCCCGCACGTGACGCCAGTGCCCGGGCGACCTCCCGCGCGAAGCGCGGCCGGGCCTCGCGCGGGGGTGCGTCAGCGCTTGAGAAACAGTCACGCTCGAGAGCCGGTTCTCCCGCTCGCGCGAGGCGGGGCGCCGCGCTGTACCGCACGAACCCCGCGATCGACACGAGCGCGAGCGTCCTCGGGAAGTACGGGCTCTCCGCGGACCGCTCCGATCTCCCGCTGCCGAGCCGGGTCGGTTCCGGCACAATCCGGCACGGAAACCACCGCGCGCCCCGCCACGGCGGGTTCCAGGAGCGCGGACCGGGTTGAGCTCGTGACCACATCGCACCGGACACCGAGTTCCGGCGGAGGGAAAGCCCACTTGACGACCGAACCGGCGGCTTCGCGGACCGCTACGCCCGCCTCGCCCCAGAACCACGCACTGTCGGAGAACCACGCCTCGCTGATCGTGCAGGGCGAGGACCGCACCGGCATCGTCGCCGCGGTCAGCGCGGTGCTGAGCGGGCACGGCGCGAACATCGTCTCGCTGGACCAGTACTCCGACGACCCGCAGGGTGGCGCGTTCTATCAGCGCACGGTGTTCAGTCTCGCCAACCTCAAGGCCGTGCTTCCCACGATCGAGCGGGATCTGGAAACCGAGCTGGCCGAGGGCTTCGACCTCGGTTTCACGTTGCGCGACATGTCGGTACCCAAACGCGTCGCCGTCTTCGCTTCCAGGGAGGACCACTGCCTGCTCGACCTGCTGTGGCGGCACCGGCGGGGCCAGCTGCCGGTGACCATCTCGATGGTGGTCTCCAACCACACCGACACCGCCGACGAAGTGCGCGCCTTCGGCATCCCGTTCGTGCACGTGCCCACTGGTGAGATGGGAAAAGCGGCCGCCGAGGCCGAACACCTGCGGCTGCTGCGGGGCAACGTGGACTTCGTCGTGCTGGCCCGGTACATGCGGATCCTGTCCGGCGACTTCATCGCGAGCCTGGGGGTGCCGATCATCAACATCCACCACTCGTTCCTGCCCGCCTTCATCGGTGCGGCCCCCTACGCCAAGGCCAAGGAACGCGGGGTCAAACTCGTCGGAGCGACCGCCCACTACGTGACCGAGGACCTCGACGAGGGACCCATCATCGAGCAGGACGTGGTGCGGGTGACCCACGCCGACACCGTCGTCGACATCCGGCGCCGTGGTGCCGACGTCGAGCGCACCGTGCTTTCCCGTGCGGTGCGGTGGCACAGCGAGGACCGCGTGATCCGCACCGACAACAGCACCATCGTGTTCGCCTGATCGAGGAGCCGGAACGGCTGAGCCGGTGCCCGAACCGGTGTCGGAACCGGGTCGTGATCGCCGCGCGAGGTGCACAATGTGGATATGCGCGAGGCGGAGCACACCCTCGAAGGGCTCGTCGGGTTCGCTCGCGCGCTGCGCCATTCCGGGATGCGGTGTGGCCCGGCGCGGGTGCGTTCCTTCCTGGACGCCACCGAGCACGTCGACTTCGCCGATCGTGATCAGCTGTACTGGGCGGGCAGGCTGACGCTGTGCTCGGATCCCGACGACCTGCCCCGCTTCGACGCGGCGTTCCACGCCTGGTTCGGCAGGCTGGTGGAGACAACCGGACTCCGGCAGGAGCAGCGCAGACAGGTGCGTTCCCGTGCGCTGCCACTGGGCGGTGACGAGCCGGAGCCGGCCGAGTCGACCGAGGTCGAACAGCTCGCGGCCGCGGGTGACGTGGAAGTGCTGCACCGCCGTGACCTGGCCGAACTCGGCGAGGAGGAGCGCGCCCACCTGCGGCGGATGATCTCCTGGCTGAATCCGCGTCCGCCGCGCCGTCCCGCGCTGCGTTGGCGCCGGGCGCGCGACGGGCGACTCGACCCCGGCGCGACCATGCGGGCCATGATCCGAACCGGTGGGGAACCGGTGCGCCTGGTACGGCGGACACGCGGTGATCGGCCGCGCAAGGTCGTGCTGCTGATCGATGTCTCGGGATCGATGAGTCCTTACGCCGACGCGTTGCTGCGCTTCGCGCACGTGGTGGTGCGGGAAGCACCAGCCAGCACGGAGGTTTTCACCCTCGGCACCAGGCTCACCCGGGTGACCAGGCAGCTGCGACAACGCGACCCGGAGTTCGCGCTGACCGCGGCCGGGCGAGCGGTACCGGACTTCTCCGGTGGTACGCGGCTGGGAAGCACGCTGCGCGCGTTCCTGGACCGGTGGGGACAACGTGGGGCCGCTCGGCAGGCGGTGGTGGTGCTGTTCTCGGACGGCTGGGAGCGCGGGGACACCGCCGAGCTCGCCGAGCAGATGATCAGACTGCGTAGGCTGGCACACGCGGTGCTGTGGGCCAACCCGCACGCGGGTCACGAGGGCTACGCCCCGGTGCAGTCCGGCATAGCGGCGGCGCTGCCGCATGTGGACGGGCTCGTCGCCGGGCACAGCCTCGCCGCGCTGCGTGAGCTGTGGCAACGGGTGCGAAGTTGTTCGGAGTCGGCCGCCACAGGCCGCCCCGCAGGCGATTCCGTGGAGGTGAGTGGTGCGTGACGTACTCGGTGCGCTCCGGCGGCACTGGGAGTCCGGAAGCCCCGTAGGGGTGGGCACCGTGGTGGCGACCTTTTCCTCGGCGCCGCGCGCGCCCGGCGCCGCCATGCTGGTCGACGGGAGCGGCGAGGTCGCGGGCAGCGTTTCCGGAGGGTGCGTGGAAGGCGCGGTCTACGAAACGGCCGGTTCGGTGCTGGCCGGTGACCCGCCGACGCTGTCCCGCTACGGTGTCAGCGACGACGACGCGTTCGCGGTGGGACTGACCTGCGGCGGAATCATCGACGTCTTCGTGGAGCGCGTGGATCGCGAGTCCTTCCCCCGCTTCGACGAACTCGCCGACTCGGTGGCGGCGGGTGAGCCGGTCGCCGTGGCGACCGTGATCGAGGCACCGGACGAGTCCCGGGTGGGCAGGCGGGTCCTGGTGTGGCACGACCGGAGCGAGGGCGAGCTGGGGTCGGACCGGCTCGATGACGCGGTGGTGGACGACGCCAGGGGGATGCTGGCCACGGGCAGAACCGGGGTGTTGGAGTACGGTCCGGACGGGCAGCGGCGCGGCGAGGGGCTGCGGGTGTTCGTCAACTCCTTCGAGCCGCCACCCCGGATGCTGGTGTTCGGTGCCATCGATTTCGCGGCCGCCATGACCAGGGTGGGAGCCTTCCTGGGGTATCGGGTGACCGTGTGCGACGCCCGCCCGGTGTTCGCCACCTCCAGCAGGTTCCCGGACGCGCACGAGGTCGTGGTGGACTGGCCGCACCGCTACCTGGAGGCCGAGGCCCGGGCGGGGAGGTTGGATTCCCGCACCGCGGTGCTGGTGCTCACCCACGACCCGAAGTTCGACGTGCCGGTGCTGCGTGTCGCGCTGCGGCAGCCGTTGGCCTACGTCGGGGCCATGGGCTCGCGACGTACCCACCGCGACCGGCTCGAAAGGCTGCGTGCCGAAGGGGTGACGGACTCCGAACTGGCCGCGCTGTCCTCGCCGCTGGGGCTCGACCTGGGGGCGCGCACCCCGGAGGAGACAGCCGTGTCCATCTCGGCCGAGCTGATCGCTTCCCGGTGGGGCGGAACCGGTCAGCGACTCTCCCGGCTGGAGGGGGCCATCCACCACGAGCCGGAGATGCCCGAACGTTCCCGGTCCGCCGAGCAGTAGGAGTCGGCAGAACCTGTCGGACTAGAGCTGGCCTGCCGGGCTCGTGGTCCGGTCGAGCCTCACCGGGCGGCCGAGCCGCTCGGTTCAGACGCTGCGCAGCACCGATACCACGATGCCGAGGACCGCGGCGTCGTCGCCGTCGATCACTTCGTGGGCCGGGTTGCGCGGTTCGAGCAGCACGTGGCCGCCGCGGCGGCGGTAGACCTTGACCGTGGCCTCCTCGTCGAGCATCGCCGCGACGATCTGACCCGAGTGCGCCTCGGGCTGCTGGCGCACCACGACCACGTCGTCGTGATTGATCCCGGCCTCGATCATCGAGTCGCCCCTGACCCGCAGGGCGAACACGGTACCGCGTGCGGCGAACTCCCGTGGCAGCGTGAGTACGTCGTCGACGTGCTCCTCGGCGGTGATCGGGGTGCCCGCGGCGATGTCGCCGACCACCGGGACGCTCACCCGGTCGCCGCTCGGTTCCCTCGTCGGGGAGTCACCCAGGAACATGCGCACGTCGATCGGTCGCGAGACCGTGGTTCCGCGCCGCAGGAAACCCTTCCACTCCAGGCTCGCCAGGTGCTTCGAGACCGAGGACGACGACCGCAGCCCCACGGCGTCACCGATCTCGCGCGTGCTCGGTGAGTACCCGTGTTCCACCACCCAGTCCCGGATCGCGGCCAGGATGCGCCGCTGGCGTGGTGGCAGGGTGGAGGTGTCCGGGTGGTCGAGATCGTCGTAGGTGGTCACGGGCGTAGATGGTAGACGCGGGTCCGGCCGATTCGATCACCGGTGTGCCGGGGCGGCCGTCGGGTGGAGCACCGTCACCCTGCCGTGTGAAGGGGTTTCGGGTGGGGTGGCGTCGATTTCTCGCGAAATCGCCGGGGTCGGGGAAGTGCCGTTGCGTTTGTTTCGTTTGTTGCGGATAATGCGATTGTATCGACTCGCAGGAAGGGTGTGATCGTGATGTCGCAGTCGATGCTCGACTCCGTGCAGCCGAGTGAGCCGGACCGCGAAACGGCGGTGGCGGCGTTACCGCGGGTACGGCACTACCTGAACACGCACGATCACTCCACGGTGCGGTTGACGGTCGACGACTTCGAGCGGGAAGAACTGGTCGTACCGCGTTCAGCGGTGAGGCTCTTCGAACGGATCCTCGCCTACATGGCAGCGGGCGCCGGCACCTCGATCGTTCCGACGAACGAGGAGCTCACCACTCAGGAAGCCGCGAATCTGCTCAACGTGTCCAGGCCGCATCTGATCGGGTTGCTGGAAGCCGAGAAGATCGACTACCGCATGGTCGGTACCCATCGTCGGGTGAACGTCGAGTCGTTGTTGGAGTACATGCGCCGTGATGACCACGACCGGCGTTCGGCGGCCGATGAGCTCACCCGGCTGAGTCAGGACATGGGAGTGTGAGTGTCCTTCGTCGTTGTCTACGACGCGAACGTTCTCTACGGCAGCATTCCGCGGGATCTGCTGATTCGAGTCGCGCAAGCCGGACTGGTTCAGGCCAAATGGACGCATAGGATCCTTGACGAGGTGTTCGACAACCTCGTGATCAATCGGCCCGAGCTGGATCGCGAGAGACTTTCGCGAACCAGGCAGCTGATGATCGAGTCGGTTCGTGACTGCCTGATCGAGGATTACGAACCTCTGGTCGAGGTCGTCGAATTGCCCGACAAGAAAGATCGGCATGTACTGGCCGCGGCCATCAAAGCTCGCGCCCAGGTGATCGTGACGAACAACCTCGGTGATTTCCCCTCGGATGTACTGGCGAGGTGGGATATCGAGCCCAAGACGGCCGACGCTTTCCTGGCCGATCAGGTCCATCTCGACAAGTCCAAGGTTTTCGGAGCGATCCAGCGTATGGCCGATGCCTATCGGAATCCGCCCATGACCACCGACGACCTGATTCGCAGGCCCGACGAGCAGGGGCTGGTGGAAACGGTGGCGGCACTGCGGATCTGAACTCACCCGGGGTCGGTGGAACCGATTCGATCACCGGTGTGCCGGGGCGGCCGTCGGGTGGAGCACCGTCACCCTGCCGTGTGAAGGGGTTTCGGGTGGGGTGGCGGCGATTTCTCGCGAAATCGCCGCTCACCTGATCGTGTCGCTCAAACCGTGTGTCGCTACCCGGGTACGGTGCGTGCTCTTCGGGATCATTGTGTCGAGTCGCAAGGGGCTTGCCTCGCCGTCCTGGGCGTAGCAGCCTCGAAAGTGTGACAGCAGTCACTGCCGAGAGGTGCTTTCGCGATGGTCCGGTTGCTCGGGCCGCTCGGCCGAAGCGGGCCGGGCGCTACCTCGTGCTCGTGGGCGTGCTCGTGCGCTCGGGAGTGCTCGCGAGCGGTCGCCGCCGCGCCGCGCCGCGGTTCGCCGTCCGTCGGTTCCCGCGCGGCGAAGCGTTCCCGTGGTTACGTGCCGAACCTTCCGAAGGAACCCCGAGGCGTCGTCCCCACGCGTGTCCGCACCATGCGGGCAGGCTCCGTGAAGGAGGCCCGATGCCGCGCATAACCGTCGAGGTCGACGGAACCACCTATACCGACGAGGTACAGGCCAGAACGCTGCTCGTGCAGTACCTGCGTGATCAGCTCGGCAAGGTCGGCACCGTCGTCGGTTGCGACACAAGCAACTGTGGTGCCTGCACGGTCCATATGGACGGGAGCAGTGTGAAGTCCTGCTCGGTGCTGGCCGTGCAGGCCGACGGGCACGAGGTCACCACCGTCGAGTCCCTGTCCCGCGACGGGCAACTGCACCCGATGCAGCGGGCGTTCCACGACAACCACGCTCTGCAGTGCGGATTCTGCACGCCGGGAATGATCATGCAGGCGTTGGACCTGCTCGCCGAGAACCCCGACCCCGACGACGAGCAGATCCGCGAGGGGCTGGAGGGCAACCTCTGCCGGTGCACCGGCTACCAGAACATCGTGCGTGCCGTGCGTGATGCCTCCCAGCGGATGCGGGCAGGCGCGGGGCCCGCGATGGAACACTCCGGAGAGACTCCGGCCCCGCGCACCTCGACCGAACAGACCACCCAACAGCGGGTAGCCGGAGGACAGTCATGACCGCCACACCGGTGAGTCCCACCGAGTCGGAACTCGGCCGTTCCCGCAAGCGCAAGGAAGACGCGCGCCTGGTCACCGGCAGAACGCGCTGGACGGACAACATGACCGTCCCCGGGATGCTGCACATGGCGGTGCTGCGCAGCCCGGTCGCGCACGCCCGCATCACCTCCGTCGACACCTCCGAGGCACGGCGCATGCCCGGCGTGCAGGCCGTGGTCACCGGTTCCGACATCGCCCAACGGCAGGGCAGCCTGCCGTGCGCCTGGCCGGTCACCGAGGACATGAAGGCCCCGCCCGCACCCGCCATGGCGGTGGACACCGTCAACTTCGCGGGCGAGGCGGTGGCCATGGTCGCCGCACGCAGCGCCGCCGAGGCACGCGACGCGCTCGACGCCATCGACATCGACTACGAGGACCTCGACGTGGTGCTCGACATCGAGTCGGCCGCCCGGGACGACTCGCCGCTGGTGCACGAGGACCTCGGCACCAACCGCAACGCCACGTGGACCTTCGACTCGGCCGAGGCCGGGACCGGCGGTGACGTGGACGCGGCGCTGCGCGAGGCCGACATCCGGCTGGATCGCACCTTCCGGCAGCAGCGGCTGATCCCGGCCTTCATGGAGCCCCGTTCGGTGCTGGCCGATCCGACCGGCGAGCAGTACACGATGTACTCGGCCACGCAGGTTCCGCACATCCTGCGCACCATGCTCGCCATGACGCTGGGAACACCCGAGCAGAAGATCCGGGTGATCGCCCCCGACGTCGGCGGTGGATTCGGTGGCAAGCTCCAGGTCACGCCCGAAGAGATCCTGACCTTCCTGCTCGCCGAGCGACTCGGACGGCCGGTCAAGTGGACCGAGTCCCGCTCGGAGACCATGGTGGCGGGTCACCACGGACGTGACCAGGTGCAGCGACTCTCGCTGGCGGCGCGCTCGGACGGCACCGTCACCGGTCTCGACGTGAAGCTGCTCGCCGACATGGGTGCCTACCTGCGGTTGGTCACCCCCGGGGTGCCGATACTCGGCGCGCTGATGTTCAACGCGATCTACAAGTTCCCGGCCTACCGGTTCAGCTGCACCAACGTGTTCACCAACAAGACGCCGACCGACGCCTACCGCGGCGCGGGACGTCCGGAGGCGACCTTCGCCATCGAGCGCATGATGGACGAACTCGCGGCGGAGCTCGACATGGACCCGCTGGAGGTCCGCCGCAGGAACTGGATCGGCCACGACGAGTTCCCGTACACCACCGTCGCCGGGCTGACCTACGACTCGGGCAACTACGAGGTCGCCACCGACCGCGCGATGGAGATGTTCGGTTACCAGCAGCTGCGCGACGAGCAGCTGCGACGCAGGCAGTCCGACGACACCGTCCAGCTGGGTATCGGGATCTCCACCTTCACCGAGATGTGCGGGTTGGCTCCCTCCAGGGTGCTGGGGTCGTTGTCCTACGGGGCGGGCGGCTGGGAGAACTCCCAGGTGCGCGTGCTGCCCACCGGCAAGGTCGAGGTGGTCACGGGGACCTCGCCACACGGCCAGAGCCACGTGACCTCGTGGAGCCAGATCGTCGCCGACCGGCTGGGAGTGCCGTTCGACGACGTGGAGGTGCTGCACGGGGACACCCAGAGCTCACCGCGCGGGCTGGACACCTACGGGTCGCGCTCGCTCACGGTCGGCGGCATCGCCGCCGTGCACGCCGCCGACAAGGTGATCGACAAGGCCAGGCGGATCGCGGCGCACATGCTGGAGTGCTCCGAGGACGACCTCGACTTCGCCGGCGGCAGGTTCGCCGTGCGGGGGACCGACAAGGGCATGGCGATCACCGACGTGGCGCTGGCCGCGTTCACCGCGCACGACCTCCCCGAGGGCGTGGAGCCCAATCTGGACGCGGAGGCGAACTTCGACCCGGAGAACTTCTCGTTCCCGCACGGCACGCACCTCTGCGCCGCGGAGGTGGACACCGGGACCGGGGCGGTGCGGATCAGGTCGTACGTGTGCGTGGACGACGTGGGCAGCGTGGTCAACCCGATGATCGTGGAGGGGCAGGTGCACGGCGGCCTCGCGCAGGGCATCGCCCAGGCCCTGTACGAGGAGGCCGTCTACGACGACGACGGCACGCTGACCACGGCCACCTTCGCCGACTACCTGGTGCCCTCGGCGGTGGATCTGCCGGAGTTCCACACCGACCGCACCGAGACCGACGCCACCTCGAACCCGCTGGGTGTGAAGGGGGTCGGTGAGGCGGGCACCATCGCGTCGACCCCGGCGGTGGTCAACGCCGTGGTCGACGCACTCCGCCACTACGGAGTGAACGACGTGCGGATGCCGTGCTCACCGCAGCGGGTCTGGCGCGCGCTGGCCGGTGCCCGAGCCGGTTCCTCGACCGGGTCGGAGTCCGGCGGCGGACTCGGATCGATCGACAGCGGTGGCGGTTTCGCCACCGGAGCGAGCGGAGGTGCGCGGTGATTCCAGCCGAGTTCGAGTACGTGGCACCGTCCACGGTGGAGGAAGCGGTACGGACGCTGGACCGGGCGGGCGACGACGCCAAGGTACTGGCGGGCGGCCAGAGCCTGTTGTCGGTGCTGCGGATGCGGATGGCCGACCCCGGCCTTGTCGTCGACCTCGGTGGGATTCCCGAGACGAAGGGGGTTCGCGAGGACGGTGACGCGCTGGTGATCGGGGCGATGACCAGCCATCACGAGGTGATGCGTTCCGACCTGGTGCGACAGCACGCCGAACTGGTGGCGCTGGCCACCCGTACCGTGGCCGATCCGCAGGTGCGCCATCGCGGCACCTTCGGCGGTTCGCTGGTCCACGCGGATCCGGCGGGTGATCTGCCCGCTCCCGTACTGGCTATGGACGCGGAGATGGTGATCGCAGGGCCGGGCGGCAGGCGGACCGTGCCCGCGGCCGAGTTCTTCGTGGACTACTTCACCACCGCGCTGGAGGCCAACGAGGTGCTGGTCGAGGTGCGGCTACCCAAGTACACGGGTTGGCGGGCGCACTACGAGAAGTTCAACCGTGTCGCCCAGGCGTGGTCGGTGGTGGGAGTGGCGGCCACCCTCCTGGTGCGGGACGGAACCGTGGCACAGGCACGGGTGGGGTTGACGAACATGGGCGCCACGCCGGTGCGGGCACGCGGGGTGGAGCAGGCCCTGCTCGGCTCCCCGCCCAGTGGGGAGGCCATCCGGCAGGCGGCCGCGCACGCCACGGAAGGCACCCAGGCCGGCAGCGACGCCAGCGCGGAGGCCGACTACCGCGAACACCTCGCCGAGGTGCTGACCGGCAGGGCGCTGGCTACGGCGGCCGGTGGGTAGACGCTGCTGTTCGGTTCGACGTGGGGGGCTCCGGATCGCGGGACCCGAGCCCCCACCGTTCGGCACCTTCCCGGCGCGCGGCCCAACGGTTCGTAACCGGAAGTGATACGAGTAGGAGGAGCAGTGCGACTCGAACACGAATTCACCGTCCCGGTTCCGGCCGATGTCGCGTGGCCGGAGTTGCTCGATCCCGAACGGGTGGCCCCCTGCATGCCGGGAGCCACCCTGAAAAGCGCCGAGGGTGAGGAGTTCGCCGGCTCGGTGAAGGTGAAGCTGGGACCGGTGTCGCTGATGTACAAGGGAAACGGCAGTTTCACCGAGGTCGATCACGAGGAGCGCCGCGCCGTCATCGAGGCGAGCGGCAAGGACTCGCGTGGCAACGGTACGGCCTCGGCGACCGTCACGGCCCGGCTCGCTTCGGAGGGAACGAGCACGAGAGTCCGTGTGGACACCGATCTGAAGGTCACCGGCAAACCCGCACAGCTGGGCCGCGGGCTGATCTCCGACGTCGCGCAGAAGCTCATCGACCAGTTCGCGGAGTGCCTGGCGGGCAGACTCACCGGAAGCGGGTCGGAGGCAGCCGCGGGGCAGGAGGCAGCCGCGGGGGAGGAGGCAGCCGCGGGGGAGAGCGCCGCGCGGCAGGGCACCGAGGGCTCGAGCACCGCGGCGAGCTCTTCGGAGCCCTCGCAACAGCGGTCCGCGGCGCAGCCGGGTGCTTCCACTCCGGTCGGCCCCGCCGGAAACGGTTCCGGTCCCACCGCGTCGAACGACGGCGATCGGACCACCGCGAGTCCCGCTTCCGGTTCCGCCACCGGGGAAACGAGCGGTGGTGCCTCGACACCGGCCGGGACCGGACCCGGCTGGAAGGTCACCGAGGCGGAGAGCGGGGAGAGCTCCCGCTCGACCGCCCGGTTATCGGCGGTGCGCTCGGGCGATACGGGAGCGGCGGCCACGAGCGAGTCGAACGATGCCGTGGATCTGCTGGGCACGGCGGGTATGCCCGTGCTGAAGCGGGCCGCTCCGGTGGTCGCCGGGCTGGCGGCGTTGACCGTGTTGTTCGTGCTGCTCCGCAGGAGAGCCCGTCGCGCCGGGTGAACCGGGAGCGCGGCTGTCGAGCTGTCGTTCCGAGCACTGGATCGAAGGTCGGGACCGTTCCGGTCGCGGCCGTCTTGCGGGACGTTCCCCGGCTTTCGCGGCGGGCCGAGTTCGGCCGGGCCACCCGGGAGATCCGGACGCGCCCGACCGAACCGGCGGTTTCCCGCTGGTTCCCGAGGTCCTACTGGTTACCGGAGCCGTCCTCACCGAGCAGTGAGTCCGCGATGCCGTTGGCGTTGCCGAGCGCACGCATCGCCTCGTCCGCATAGGCCTCGCCCCGACCGCCCTCGGAGCCCGCGCCCTGCTGGGAGTGGCCGGCCGTGAACGCCTCCGAAGTCAGCTTCGGCAGCAGCTGCGACAGCAGCAGGGTGGACAGTCCCGACTGCTCACCCCCACCACCACGCACGACCACGGGACGCGGTGCCCGTTCGGCGAGCCTGGCACCCACCTCCAGCCTGCGGCGAGCCAGTTCGTAGTGCAGCACCGCCCGGTTGTCGCGGTAGGACTGGCCCAGCCGCTGCCTGGACTTCGCCTCGTTCTGCGCCTCGGTCAGCGTCGCCCTGCCGCGCGCCTCGATCTCCCACTGCGCCCGCTGCGCCTCGGTCTCCTGCTCCTCCAGCTGCCTGGCGACATCGCGCCGAGCCTGGTTGCGGGACGCTTTCACCTCGACGAGTTTGGCGTCGCGGGTCTTCTTGGCGCGCTCGATCTCCATCAGCAGGTTGTCGATCCGACGCTTGCGGGTCAGCTCCCACTCCCGCTCGTAGGCGCTGAGTTCCTTGGCGACCCGTTCCCGGGTGGCGAGGTGCTGCTGGTACTGGTCCGGTAGCTGCACGTCCGGGATGTTGGCGCCGAGGATGCTCACCCCGTACTTGTTGAGCTGCCGGTTCAGCGTCGCCTGCATGTCCTCGACGTCGCTGCCGCGCAGTTCGTAGGCCTCCTCGGTGTGCACCTGCCTGCCGCGCTGCCGGATCGCGTCCTGCACCGCGCTGGACAGCACCACGTCGAAATTGCCCGCACCGATGGTGCGCACGAAGTCGATCGGATTGTCGATGCGGAACTTCAGGAAGAACTCGATCGCCTTCAACGGCACGTCCTCGGAGGTGGGGCAGGCCGCGACGGGAGCGTTGTACGGGATCTCGGTGGTGGTGTCGACGACGAACTCCACCTTGTCCCAGGGCCACCACAGGTAGTGCCGACCGGGGGAGAGGGTGCCGGTGAACGCGCCGTAGCGACTGCGGATGCCGGTGGTGCCCTGCTCGATCTCCACGATCGAAGCACGCCACAACGCGATCGCGGCGAGCACCAGCGCCAGGGCAGCGGCGATCCCCGTGGACACGGCGACCACGCCGCCGCTGAACGCCGCCGTGCCCGCGAGGTAGAGCGCCACGAACAGCAGCGCGACCCAGCCGACGCTCCGGCCGTCCTTCGGGATCACCACGGGGACGAGCCTGCCCTCGTCGCCGCCACGAATGAGCTCGCGGACCTTCGACCACGGCGCGACCACATCGGTGATCTTGGAAAAACCGCGTTGTTGGGTGGACATCACAGCTCACCTGCCTGCTGTTGTTCGCCGTCCCGAGTCTCGCCGTCGCGAATCTCGTCGGTGGGGGTCCCGGCGGTGCCGTCCGGATCCGGTCCGGTCGCGGGCGGTGTCGGAGCGTCCGCCACGTCGGTGAATTCCGCCGCCGTCTCCGCCTCGGGCGATTCGGTGTGTCCACCCGCCGCCAGCAGTTGCTCGATCTCGGCCTCACGACCGCTGATGCGTTCCCGGATCGCTTCGGCGCGTTCCCGGATCGCGGCCACATCCGATTCGGACAGTCCCGCCGCGCCCTCGTGAATGCCCAGCATCCGGCGTGCCGCGGCCGGGTAGTCGATGTCGTCCTGGTCGCCGAGCGAGACGAGCACCGGCAGGTGCTCCGCCAGACTCTCCAGCTTGTCCAGCACGTCCTTCTCGTAGTGGTATTCCAGGATCTCCGGATTGTTCGCGGCGCTCACCGCACGGATGTCCAGCGCCTGCGCCTCCAGTAGCGCGGAGTTGGCGTTGGCGGTGCTCTCGGCTTCCACGAAGCGCTGCCGCGCCTGCGCCTTGGCGCGGTTGGTCTCCCGCTCCAGCGCGGTGTCCATCTGCGCCTGGTAACTGGCGATCTCGGCCCTGATCCCGGACAGGCTCTCGTTCATCGAGGCCAGTTCCTTGTTCAGATCACCCTCGTCCTGCTCCTTGCGCAGGCTGAGCTCGTACTCGTAGGTGTAGGCGTCCTTGGCCATCCGCACCATCTCCGGTGCGGCGAGGTCGGCCCGGTACTGCTGGCTCGACGGTTCGGCGTGGGTGATGTTGGCGCTGGTCAGCCGTACGGCGGGCAGGAACTGCTCGTTCAGGCTGTCCAGCAGTTCCTGGGTGCTCTCCCCGACGAGGTCGTAGATGTCCTCCGCCCGCTGCTGGTAGATCAGACTTCGGGTGACCTCGCTGACCGCGTTGGACAGTTTGTCGGAGAAACCCGAGACGGCACCGAGCGCGAACATGAACTGCGTCGGGTCCTCGATGCGGAACTGCAGGAACAGATCGACCGAGGCCTTGATGCCACCTCGAGTGGGTGCCTCGCTGATGGGGGCGTTGAACGGGTACTCCCGCGTCGTGTTCAGCACGTAGCTGACCTTCTTGCGGGGGTCGAGCAGCACCGTGCGCCCCGGTCCGACGGTGCGGTCGAGCTTGCTGAACTTGGTGATCATCGCCTGGCAGCCCTCCGGCACCATGACGACGCTGCGCCGTGCCCAGAGCAGTCCGGCCAGAATCACCAGCAGTGTCCAGATCTGCGGGCCGAACCAGGCCGTCCCCACGCCGGTCAACCGGGTCGCCACCAGACCGATCACCGCCAGGACAGCCAACCCCAGCACCGGGATCGCGAGGGCGGTGATCGCGTTGCGCTTGGGGATCACCACAGGGCAGATGACATTGACCCACTCCCCGTCGCCGCCCCGCTCCAGAGTGGTGTTGCTGACGATCGCACCGATCTCCTCCATCGGTGCGTTCCGCTGCTCTATTCTGGTACCCGCCGAGCTGCCCTGTTCCCGCGCGGAGAGGAAGTCACCTGGGTCGATCGCGAACCCGTCGTCGCCGCGCTCGGCGGCCTCACCGACCGTTTCGGACAGATCCTGTCCCTCGCTCACCGCGGACGTGGCTCGACGCCCGGCCGCTGCGATGGTCATGCGCCTCGCTCCTTTTAGAGCTCATTGTCGAAAAACCGGTTCGAACGATCGCCGGCCACCGCGGGCCGGGCCGCTCGACCGAGTCCACGAACCGTTTCGAACGGATCGTTCGTGGTCACGGAACCGTCCGCACTCGTAACTCGCGACAGCGATGTTCGGGGAACCGCCGAAATCCCGGTGCCGCCGTCGTGCGGTTGCCAGAGGTTATCGCACACGGCGGGAAACACGCGGCGATTTCGTCGTATCCGAACCGGGAATTCGATCCTTCCCGCCGTTTTCGCGTGTTTCGTCTCTTCCACGGAGGACTGTTTTTCCGCCGCCGCGAACTCGATTATCCCGGTTCGTCGGCCTCGCGGCGCGGCATGACGTCGTGCACCCGTCGCAACCGGTCCAGCCAGCGGTGTTGCGTCTCCGCCGGGGGTGTGGCGGCGGCGACCAGCGCGGGGGAGGGGGCGGGGGCACGTCGCGGTACCGGCAGCCATCCGTTCACCGGCAGCAGGGAGTCGCTGACCATGTCGCCGTCCAGCAGGGCCACCGTGCCGAGGCCACAGGCGAAGGGCAGGTCCGGCAGCGCCCCGGCGAGAGCCAGCTGCGCGGCCAACCCCACACTGCTCTCCACCGCGGAAGAGACCACGCAGGGAAGTCCGCAGGAGTCGGCCACCCGCAGCGCGCGTCGGACTCCGCCCAGCGGGGTCGCCTTGATCACCGCCACGTCGGCCGCCTCCGCGACCGCCACCCGCAGCGGGTCGACGGCCCGCCGAATCGATTCATCCGCCGCTATGCGCACGTTCACACGCCGCCGCACGGTGGCCAGCTCCGGCACCGTGGGGCAGGGCTGTTCGACGTACTCCAGGCCGGAAGCGGCGCGGTCGAGCTCGCGTATCCGCCGCACCGCCGTGTCGGTGTCCCATGCGGCGTTGGCGTCCACCCGCACGGCCCCGGAGCCGCCCAGCGCGGCCCGCACCGCCACCAACCGTTCGATGTCGGCCGACTCCGGCTGGCCCGCCTCGGCCACCTTGACCTTCGCGGTGCGACAACCGGAGTCCGCCACGATCCGGTGGGCCCGCTCCGGATCCACCGCCGGAACGGTGCAGTTGACCGGCACGGCGTCGCGCACCGGCTCGGGCCAGCTCTCGAAACAACTCTCCAGGGCGGTGCGCAGCCACGGGGCCGAATCCGCGTCCGAGTAGTCCTCGAACGGGCAGAACTCCCCCCACCCCGCGGGGCCGCTGAGCAGCACGCCCTGTCTGGTGGTGACTCCACGGAATCTCGTACGCATCGGCAGGCTGTAGACGCGCACCGCGTCGAGTTCGGCCAGGTCGAGTTCGCGATCGGTGGAGCACATGACTTCGATCCTGGCACGTGCGTACCAACTCGGGCACGGGTTTGGAGCCAACACCACACCGTCGGCGGTGGTCACCGCCGAGCGGTGGTAATGCGTTGTTGGGTCGGGGTGTCTCCGTCGAAGTACCTACTCGATGTCGGGCCTCGCCGGAGCGAGAGTCCGCGAGAGGTTCCGTCACCCGAGCACGGCGAAAACCGAGCCGACGAAGTCCCGAGCGCTGTGCTCAGGCCACGCTTGGCCTGCCGATGTCGAAGACGTCGACCTCGAAGCGTGCCCACTGCTGCCGCAGCGCCGCGACGCCCCGGTCGAGCGCGAAGTTCAGCTCACCCAGGGTGACCGGCAGCAGCGTGAACACCTGCAGCTGTTCCACCCCCTGCGCGTCGGTGAACCGGGTGAACTCGGGCGGGAACAGCGGGTGCCCACCCGCCAGCAGCGCGTGGAACTCGGTACCGGCCAGCAGCGGTTTGTCGTTCGGCACGAGCTGATCCGGCACCAGGTGGGTCCCGTTCCGCACCAGCAGTTCCGCCGAGATGTCCACCAGGTACCGGGCCGCCTCGGCCTGTTCCCGGTAGACCGTGCACGCCAGCTCCTGTGCCGGCTCCGCACCGATCGGTTGAAAACGCAGCCCCGAGCTGATCACCGAGCTGAGGTGGTATTCGTCCAGGTGGAAGAACACCAGACCGTAGCCGCGGTCGGGACCGTGCACGTTCGGTGGTTCCGCCTCGGACGGTGTTCCCGCGTACCGTTCCAGATTCTCTGCCAACCCGACGAAGCGGTGAGCCCCGCCTATCGCGGGTGTCGCGTCGTTCCCGGTGCTCATCCTGGCCCTCCAGCATCCTCCGCCTGCGGTGGTGTCCAACTACGGGCGCCGAAGCGGGATCGGCCCACCACGAGCCGTGCCCCGCGCCGCCGGGAGCGGGGCAATCGCCTCTCACCCGTCCACATCGGGAACGGCAGGGCCCAGCAGGTCCTCGGAGTCCATTATCCGGTAGGCGTAGCCCTGTTCGGTGAGGAAGCGTTGCCGGTGTGCAGCGTAGTCGGTGTCCAGGGTGTCCCTGGCAACCACCGAGTAGAAGTGCGCCTGGCCGCCTTCCGTCTTCGGCCGCAGCAGCCTGCCCAGCCGTTGGGCCTCCTCCTGCCGCGAACCGAACGTACCGGACACCTGCACGGCCACCGATGCCTCCGGGAGGTCGATGGAGAAGTTGGCGACCTTGGAGACCACCAGCCGGTTGATCTCACCACGCCGGAAGGAGTCGTAGAGGGCCTCGCGCTCCTTGTTCCTGGTCGAGCCCTCGATGATCGGAGCGTCCAGCTCCTGGCCCAGTTCGTGCAGTTGTTCCAGGTAGGCACCGATCACGAGCGCGGGCTCACCGGGGTGCTGGTCCAGGATCGCCCGTACCACCGACGCCTTGGTCCGTGCGGTGGCACACACCTTGTAGCGCTCCTCGGCTTCGGCGGTGGCGTACTCGATCCGTTCGTTCTCGGTCAGCGTCACGCGCACCTCGGCGCAGTCGGCGGGCGCGATCCAGCCCTGCGCCTCGATCTCCTTCCACGGTGCGTCGAACCGCTTGGGACCGATCAGCGAGAACACGTCGCTCTCCCGACCGTCCTCCCGCACGAGGGTGGCGGTCAGACCGAGGCGACGCCTGGACTGGAGATCGGCGGTCATCCGGAACACCGGTGCGGGAAGCAGGTGCACCTCGTCGTAGACGATCAGCCCCCAGTCCCGGGACTCGAACAGGTCGAGGTGCTGGTACTCGCCCTTGGACTTGCGGGTTATCACCTGGTAGGTGGCGATGGTGACCGGCCGGATCTCCTTCTGCTCGCCGGAGTACTCGCCGATCTCGTCCTCGGTCAGCGAGGTTCGTTCCACCAGTTCGCGCTTCCACTGTCGCCCGGCGACCGTGTTGGTGACCAGGATCAGCGTGGTGGCGCCCGCTTCGGCCATGGCCGCCGCGCCGACCAGCGTCTTACCGGCGCCGCAGGGTAGCACGACCACTCCCGAGCCTCCCGCCCAGAAGGAGTCCACGGCCTGTCGCTGGTAGTCACGCAGCTGCCAACCGTGCTGTCGCAGCGAGATCGCATGGGCCTCGCCGTCCACGTAGCCCGCCAGGTCCTCGGCGGGCCATCCCAGTTTGAGCAGGGTCTGCTTGAGCCTCCCGCGCTCGCTGGGATGCACCACCACGGTGTCGTCGTCCAGCCGCGACCCCACCATGGGTTTGACTTTCTTGCTGCGCAGCACCTCTTCGAGCACGGCACGGTCCCGCGCCGTCAGCACCAGGCCGTGTGCCGGGTCGTTGGACAGTTCCAGCCTGCCGTAACGCCCCATCGTCTCGACGATGTCGACGAGCAGCGGCTGCGGAACCGGGTACCTGGAGTTGTTGACCAACGCGTCGACCACCTGCTCGGGGTCGTGCCCAGCGGCCCGTGCGTTCCAGAGCGCGAGCGGGGTCACCCGGTAGGTGTGGACGTGTTCCGGTGCTCGCTCCAACTCGGCGAACGGTGCGATCGCGATTCGGGCCTGTTCGGCCCCGGGGTGATCGACCTCCAGTAGGACGGTCTTGTCCGATTGGACGATCAGCGGTCCGTCAGTCACGTGCTCGCTCCTGGCTGAACTGGATCGGTGCTGGTGTGCGCGGCGCGGTCACCACCGGCGCAACGGGTTCCCGACCGTCGAGTATTCCACCGCCGACGGAGCGTGCCACAGTGTCGCGCACCACGGTACCCGTCGAGGCGGCCGGCGGGATGGATGTCGATCTCGCGCGAGATCGGTGCCCACTCGCGCGGATGTGCGGTTCGCCACGGTCTGGCGAACGGGCTCCGCGTCCGGCGGCGTGGAGGACAAAACTCCTGTTGCGGTGAGATTCCATTGCGACAACACTTGTCCGGTTCGTCGGAAAACGAGCTCCCGGCATGTCGTCCGCCTCCAGTATTTTCTTCGTCCGAAAGAGTGAAAGCTATCGAAGAGGACGGCGTGAGTACTCCATCGCAACCACCCGACCCGGCGGAACAGCCCGAACAGCAGCGGGCAGCGGAAGAACCCGCCCTCGGAGCCGAAGAAGAACAGCCCACCTCCGAAGCGGGAGAGGGCAAGTCTCGTAAACCGCTGGTGATCACACTCACCACGCTCGGCGTGGCGGTGCTGCTCGGAGTCCTCGGGACGTTCGCCCTCGGGCCGCTGCGGTCGAACATCACCGAAGCGATCTCGGGTTTCACGGGGCCGAACATCGAGAAGGGTGACTGCCTCGACATGATCGAGGCAGGGCTGGAGGACTTCGAACAGGAAAAGGTCGAGTGCGGCTCCGACGCCTCGGACTACAAGATCGTCAAACATCAGACGGGTAGTACGAGCTGCACCGACAAGGAGGACTACTACCAAGTCCTGACCTTCGACAATGACGTCTACTGCATGGTTCTGGACGTCACTCCGGAGGACTGTCTGTGGGTGCAGGGCGATCAGTACCTGGATACCAAGGTCGGCTGCGAGTCGGACAGGGCCTCGTTGAACGTGACCAAGGTCGCCGACAAGAGCGACAAGAACGTCTGCGCCCCCGGCTCCTACTACGCGACCTACCCCGAGCTCTCCCGCACGGTGTGCATGCAGGAAATCGGTGGTAAGGGCTGAAGCACTGGGGCGATCGTCCCCGCGAACGGACTCGCCGAGTGTTCGTTCGATATCGGCGGTGCCGACCCGCGATCCCGCGGGTGGCGCCGTCGTGTTTCTCCCGCGGCGCGTTCTCCCGTGGACGACGTTCGTGCGCCGTAGCCGGTCACGCGATGTCGGACGTGATGTCGCACCGCTCGCGGTGAAACCCACCCGCGCTCGGGTGACCGGAGCCGCCCGCCGCCGGACGGTGGCGGGCGGCTCCTCGCGTCACGGGTGGATCGTGCCGTGCGCGGGTCACCTCGAGTCGCGTGTCGCCGCGTGCTCCGTAGTGGATTCGGTGGATTCAGCCGTGCCGGCGGTCTCCGTTTCTGACTTCGCCCCGTCGGCTTCGGAACCAACCGCTGTTTCGACCACCGCGTCGTCTTCGGAGTCCGCTTCGCGGGGCGCGCCCGATTCCGCGTGGGAATCCTGGTCTTCCTCGCGAGCGGCTTCTTCCGTCCTGGAGCGGTCCTCGCCGGACTCCGGCTCGGTCTCGGAATCCGGCTTCGCATCGTCGGCCGATTCCGTGTCGTCCTCCGGAACCGTGTCCTCGGTACGCTCGGCCGCGTCTTCCGGAGTCTCCTCGGAGGCGCGTTCGTCCGCGACCTCCGCGGTATCCGCGGGCCCGGTGCTCGGCTCACCAGCGCTTTCCGCAGTGGCCCGCTGCTCACGGCTTCGCAACAACCGGGCTATCTCGCCACGCAGTTGAACGAAGGTCTCCGACTCGCGCGTACTGATCTGGTCGCGGTCCTCACCGAGTTCGACCGGCAGATCGGCCACTATGGAGGCGGGGGACTTCGACAGCACCAGCACCCGGTCGCTGAGGTACACGCTCTCGTCGATGTCGTGGGTGACCAGCAGAATCGTGGTGTCCTGCTCCTTGCGCACCTGCAGCAGCAGGTCCTCCAGCTCGAACCTAGTCTGCGCGTCCACCGAGGCGAAGGGTTCGTCCATCAGCAGCAGCGCGGGACGGCAAGCCAGCGCCCGGGCGATGGCCACGCGCTGCTGCATGCCGCCGGAGAGCTGCCAGGGGTACTTGCGTTCCGAACCGGACAGTCCCACCCACCGCAGGGTCTGCTCCGCCCGTTCGCGGCGCTCGGACTTGCCGATGCCGCGGGAGCGCAGCGGGAACTCGATGTTGCCGCGCACGCTCATCCACGGAAACAGCGAACGGCTGTAGTCCTGGAAGACGACAGCCAGGTCCTCCGGAACACCTCGCACCAGGTCGCCGTGCATCCGCACCTCGCCGCGACTCGGCGCGATCAGGGAGGCCAGGCAACGCAGCAGCGTCGACTTGCCGCACCCCGAAGGGCCGACGATGCAGGCCAGCTGGCCCGATTCCACGTCGAACGACACGTCGCCGATCGCGGTGTGCTGTTGACTGCCCGCGTAGGTGTGGCCCAACCCCGTGACTTCCAGCATCTTCGGCACGGTGTCGCTCCTGTCGGTTATCGGTTCGGATTGCTCCACTGTCAGGGTGTTGGTCATTGCGGCACCGCCTTGAGGACACGGCTCTCGACAGCCGAGAGGATCGCGTTCAGCACGTAGCCGAGAACGCCGATGAGTACGATTCCGCCCCAGAGCTGTTCGTAGTCGAGCTGGTCGCGTGCCAGCACCATCGCGTGACCCAGGCCGTCGCTGGCCCCGACCAGCTCCGAGATCACCATCATGATCAGCGCCAGCGAGAGGCTGATCCGCAGCCCCGCGAAGATCTTCGGCACGGCGCTGGGAAGCACCACCGAGCCGAACCAGAGCGGACGGGATATCCGGAAGGCACGGGCGGTCTCGGTCTTGGTGACGTCCACCGAACGCGCGCCGTCGGCGCTGTTGAGCAGGATCGGCCACACGCAACCGAAGACGATCGTGGCCAGCTGCAGTTTGAACCCGATGCTGAACAGCACCATGAACACCGGCAGCAGCGCCGGGGGCGGAATGGAACGCGCGAACGACAACAGCGGCCCGATGTAGGCGAGCGCGTTGCGCGAACGGCCCAGTGCCAGCCCGAGGGCCACTCCGGCGACTCCGGCCACCAGCCATCCCAGCAGCAGCCTGCCGATGCTGGGCAGCACGTCGTCGAACGCGGCTTCGGTGAGGAACAGCGTGCCGATCCCACCGCTGAACCACAGCTCCCAGGTCCTGGTGACGATCTGGAGCGGGGTGGGGAAGAACGTGCTGTCACCGCCGACAGTGATCGACTGCCAGAGCAGCACGCACACGACCAGCACCGTGAGCTGCAGCGCCACTCCGGTCAGCCGGCCACGAGTGCGTACCCCGGTTCCTTCGGTACTCATGACGTCCCTCCCGCGGGTGCCCAGGTGATCCACTTCCGCTGTGCGCCGGCCATACCCGCGTTGATCAGATAGCCGAACACGCCCGCGACCAGGGTTCCCGCCAGTACCTGATCCATCCGGCCCGCGCCACTGCTGGCCAGGTAGATGTAGTGGCCGATCCCACCGTTGCTGCCCATGAGCATCTCGGCACTGATCAGCACGATCAGCGCGGTACTCGCGGACAGCCGCAGACCGGTGAACACGAACGGGATCACGTTGGGCAGCTTCACTCGCAGCAGCACCTGCGTTCGCGAGATCCGGAACGCCCTGGCGGACTCGAGCAACTGGTCGTCGATCTCACCGATGGCGTAGATCGTGTTGAACAGCAGTGGCCACAGACCCGCGTAGACGGCCAGAAAGATCTTTCCCGCCGGGCTGCCCGCAGCCACGACCACGACCAGCGGGATCAGTGCGACCGAGGGGACGGGGCGGAGGAATTCGATCAGCGCCGTCACCGCGGTGCGCAGCAACGGCACGCTGCCGAGCAGCAGTCCGGCCGGTACGGCGATCACCGCGCAGAAAAACAGCGCGATCAGCCATGCCAGCACGGTGGCGACCACGTCGCGCAGGAAGTCCTGCTCGCCGAGCATCCGCACGAGCTCTTGCAGCACTGTGGACGGAGGTGGGAGGTACTGCTGTGGCGCGAGACCGGAACGGCCGACGATCTCGCAAATCACGAGAAAGACGGCGACCCCGATCAGCGCGCGTAAGGTGTTACGCATGGTTTCCTGACTGGTTCCGATGGTTTGGCCGGGATCCGTCGATCCGGGACACTGTTACGAGTTCGTCCCGCCGGGAGCTTGGGCCCGGCGAGCGCCTCGCCGTCCCGGGCGGAAAACCTCGATCAGTCGAGCGGCAAAGCAAACGCCGGGCCGCGTTCGGCGGCCCGGCTGGTGTTGCTCGTCCTCAGGTCACTCGCTGCTTTCGGGCGCCTGGTAGAGCATCGTCTTGATCTCGAACTGGTTCGCCGGGAGCTCACCGTTGTTCTCCATCAGGCTCACGACGCTCTTGAGCCTGCTGGCTTCGAGCGTCGAGGGGTAGGTGCCGATCGTGACCAGCGAAGCCGTCTTCGGCTCGATCTTGGTGTAGTCCGGCAGCAGTTCCTCGACCGCGTTGCGGTCGCCGTTGGCCTCGGCCTGGGCCTTCGACATCACGCGCTGGAACTTGGCGGCGGCTTCGGAGTTCTGCTCGACCCAATCGCTGGTGGCGGCGTAGCCGGCGATCGGCATGTTCGCGGTCGGGCCGGAGGCCTGGTCGAGCAGGGTCTCCGCGCCGAGCTGGTTGGCACGGGAGATGAAGGGCTCGATCACCGAGGCAGCCGCGACATCGCCCCGCTCCAGTGCGGCGGGCATGTCCGGGAAGTCCATCGTGACGAACTCGATCTTGCTGGTGTCGACACCTCGGGTCTGCAACGCGCTCACCGCGGTGAGTTCGTTGAGGTTGGCCCGCGTGTTCACGGCCACCTTCTTGCCCTCGAGCTCGGCGGGCTCCTGGACCGTTCCGTCCGGCATGTGCATCAGCAGGAAGGTGCCCTTGGTGGCCTGGTAGGCGTCCGAGATGGCCTTGACGTCCACCTTGTCCTGCTGCTTGGCCCGGATGAACGAGACCCAGTTGCCGAAGGTGACGTCCAGCTCGCCGCTGGCGATCTTCGGGATTCCCTGCGCACCACCGGCGATGGTGCTGGTGTTGATCTTCAGTCCCTCTTCGGCGAAGTAACCCTTGTCCTCGGCCAGGTGCAGTGGTGCCACGTCAACCGCGGGCATGGTGCCCAGGTTGATGGTGGTCATCCCGGAGTTCGATTCCTCGTTGCCTTCCGAGCCGCTCAGCAGGCCGCAACCGGAAGTCAGGAAAAGACCGATTCCGGCAGCGAGCGCCAGCGCTCTCCGGGACAGTGAGCGGCCGCTGGGGCCGCCGCGCGTAACAGGTCGAACCATGGTCAGCAATGCTCTTTCGGGTGATCTGAACGGGACGGCGAACAGGTCATTACTTTCACGGTTCCGGTACTAAGAGTCAACAGCTCAATAGTTACACCACCACAAGAGTGATGCACAATGAGCTATTTGGACACACAGTGCGAACAATGAATCTCTTTCGGATAACGAGTGCGATTGATCTCAGGCGCCCGCGCCTCGTTGGGTGTTTTATCTCACAGCTCCGCATGGGGGTAGCTCGCTGTGCCGATCTACCCGGGTGATTACCCTCTAAAGGTCTAATCCTGGCAATAGTGTGAATAACGGTACGTATAGCGACCCACTTTCCCGATCGCGGTGTGCGCCAGTACGCTGAGGCCGCCCGCAGGAGTCGCGCAGCCCCGGCTCCATGGGTGGTGCGTTCGGGATGTCAGGGTGACGACCATCCCCTGAGCTGCACTTTCCGTGTTTTCGGTGTCGATTGTCCGCACTGCGGAGACGACACGTGCCCGTAACTGTCGGAATGAGGAAGCCACGAGTGGCCGGAGGAAACAAAGGCCCCGATCGGTCGACCGGGACGGGGTCAGCGGGTTCACACCCATTGATGACGGGTGCGGAAACCGCGACCGCGAGTGAGACGGGTGCGCCGGGGGAGGCACCCGCTGCGAACGGCAGCAGCGGTCCGGTCGATGATCACTCCGAGGAACGCCCCTCGGGTGGGCTGCGGATGCGCAACTGGCGCCTGCGTACCAAGCTGCTGGTGGTCCTGCTCGTCCCGGCGCTGGCAGCGCTGGTCTTCGGTGCACTGCAGGTCGTCTCCGACTACAACCAGACACAGCAACTGCTCCGGATGCGGGAGCAGGTCACTCTGGACACCAGATCCGCCGAGGTCGTGCACCAGTTACAGCGCGAGCGCGACCTCACAGTGGCCTACATCGCGGCCGGACGCGGCGGTGAACGTTCCCAGCTCACCGAGCAGCGCGACACCGTGGACGCCGCGATCGAGCGGTTCCGCTCGGCGATCGACGAGGCGAAACAGCAGGGTAACACCACTGTTGCCACACCTTACGAGCAAGCGATCAACCGGTTGGACCGGCTGCAAGCACTGCGCTCGGTCACCGACGAGACCGCTTATCCGGCCAAGGCCGCGCTGCGTGCCTACAGCGCCTCGGTGGACAACCTGATCGCGCTCGGTGAGCGTGCCGTCACCAGGATCAACAACGAGAGCGTGGTTCGGCTCTACCGGGCGACCAACGCGCTGTCCCGGGTCAAGGAGCAGGAATCGGTCAAACGCGCCAGGCTGCTCTCGGCGTTGGAAAGCGGCGAGTTCGGCATCGGTGGTCAGCGGCAACTGCTCGCCACCGACGCGAGCATGGAAGCCGCTCTGGAGGAGTTCCGCAAGCGCGCCACCAACGCCCAGATCCAGCGCTACAACGACACCGTCTCCGGTCTCGCGGTCGGACAGGCTCGTGACCTGCAAGAAACCGCCATCGTGCAGACCCAGCAGGGTGAGGGACTGGGCGATATAAACGCGCAGGAGTGGATGCGCACCGCGACGCAGACGGTGAACCTCACCTACCAGGTGGAGTCGGAACTCCGGCAACAGTTGCAGAACCAGGCGGACCAGCTCGCCGGTGCCGCTCGCACCCAGACCTACGTCGTGGTGGTGCTGGTACTCCTCGTGCTGGTCGTGGCGTTCGCCATCGCGCTCCTCGTGGCGCGTTCACTGCTGCTGCCGCTGCGCACGCTGCGGCGTTCCGCGCTGAACGTGGCCGACAACCGGCTCCCGGAGGCGGTCGAGTCCATCCTCGAGGACGACAATCCGGACCTGGGCGAACGCAGCCGTATCGACCCGATCCCGGTGCACACCACCGAGGAGATCGGCAGGGTGGCGCGTTCCTTCGACGCGGTGCACGCGCAGGCGCTGCGCCTGGCCTCCGAACAGGCCCTGCTGCGCAACAACGTCAACGACCTGTTCGTCAACCTGGCACGCCGCAGTCAGACGCTGGTGCAGCGTCAGCTGTCGCTGATCGACCGGCTGGAACAGGACGAACAGGACCCCGACCAGCTCAGCCAGCTGTTCGAACTGGACCACCTCGCCACCCGGATGCGCCGCAACAACGAGAACCTGCTCATTCTCGGTGGCACCGATCTGACCCGTCGGACGGTGCGTCCGGTTCCGCTCAGCGAGGTCATCGGCGCTTCCGTCTCCGAGGTGGAGCAGTACGCGCGGGTGGTCATCGGCGAGACGCCCGAACTGGCGATGCAGGGGCGCGTGGTCAACGACATCGTGCACCTCATCGCGGAGCTGTTGGAGAACGCCACCGTCTACTCCAACCCGGACACCGAGGTCACCGTGCGTACCGCCTATCGCAGGCAGGAGCTCGTGCTGGAGATCCGTGACCGCGGTGTGGGCGTCGACGCGGAGCAGCTCGACGAGATCAACGACCGGCTGGTTCGCCCGCCGGACATCGACGTGGCGGTCTCGCGCCGAATGGGCCTCTACGTGGTCGGCCAGCTCGCACGCAGGCACCACGTCACGGTCGAACTGCAGAACAACGGTGACCTCGAGGGTGGCGCCACCGCCACCGTCCGGTTGCCGGGCGAGCTGATCGTGCAGCTCACCCCGAACGGCCCCATGCCGATGCCCGACATGCCGCGCGAGCAGTCGCGGGACGGCATGGGCGAGACCGGTTCCAACTCGGGGCTCGCCGCCGCGTTCGGCGGCGCCGACCGCTCGGCCCAGTTGGAGCAACCGCAGGCCAACAACGGCTACCACCAGCAGTTCCCCTCGAACTCCCCGGAACTCGACGAACGGGACGCCGTCCCGGACAGTCCGGCGGCGCTGGAGGCGGAACCGACCACGCGAGCCCCATGGCCGGAGGAACAACCGGAACCCGGGTCACCGGATTCGGAGCCGCCGGAGACCCCCAGCTATTCGGTGCGGTTGTCCTCGGGGGACACCTACGGAGTCACCGAGGTTCCGCGATGGGAGAACGATTCCGAGTCGCGGGATTCCCCGCACGAACCGGAACGCCGGCGCGACGAGCGGCCCACGATGGACTGGCCGGGCCCGGCGGATTCGCCCCGCGCGGCCGAATCGGACTTCCCGGGTGAATCGGACCTCTCGGACGAATACGAGGGGCGCTGCGCCGCACCTCCGGGGCTGGAGGACTCTCCGGACCTGTTCCACAGTCCGTTCGAGTCGGAGAAGACCGAACAACACATGTCCTGGCCCGGCCCCGCGCCGGAGGACGAACCCGCCGGGGCGGTACCGCCCGTTGCCGCGGGTGACACCGGCATCACCGAGCAGGTGCCCGCTGTCGGACTCGGTTCCGACTCGGGTGGGCCGGAGATGGACGACACCCCGACCGAGCGACTGCCGATATACGAAGCGGTGCTCTCGCAGTGGTTCCGCGAGGACGACGGGGAACCCGCCGCTTCGGGGCGTTCGGCCCTGGAGCACAACTCCGAGTTGCCCTCCGACTCCGAGCTGGTCGACGACGCGATCGGTTGGCCGGGGCGCTCGACGTTCACCGGCGATCATGGCGGTGACTCGCGACGTAATGGTATGAACCACACGGTATCGTCTGGGGACGATCTCGATGCTGGTGTTACCGGAGGCGAGTCTCGGAATGGTTCCCAACCGAGCGCTCGTGATTCGGCCGTGCGGCGCGAGCCCGCTTCGTGGCCCGCCGAGCCCGAGGGCCACGAACGGCGAGTGCCGCACGAGGAGCCCGGCGGGGCCGTCCCCGCGCCGGAGGCCGGATCCGCGACCGACAGCGGTGGCTCCAACAGTTCGGAAACCGCCATGCGTGCCTTCTCCGGCCGCAGGGCGGCCAACCGTGAGGAGCGCAACCGGGTGGCCGACGCGCGTCAGTCCGGTGAGGACCCGGGCTGGGGCGCCGGCGACGCCGGTTGGGAGGCCGCCGAAGCACTCGTACAGCAGACCGAGCAGGAACAGGAACAAACCGCGGCAGGGTTGCCCAAGCGCAAACCGAAGTCGAATCTTGTTCCGGGCTCGGCGACAGAACACCAGTCGCCGCCGCCCAGCAAACCGGCAGTGCCCCGGTCGGCCTCGGCCGTCCGTGGCAGAATGTCCAACTTCCAGCAAGGCGTCCGGCGTGGTAGGCACGCAAAGGTCGAACCAGAATCGACCGAACAGTCCCGCTCGATTCCGAGCCGTCCCGAGGAGCAGGAGTGACCGGGTCCGTCCAACAACCCATGAGCAGCAACAGCTTCAGTTGGCTGATCACCGACTTCGTGCGTCGGGTACCCGGCGTGGCGCACTCTGTCGTGGTATCCGCGGACGGTCTGTTGCTCGCAGGATCGCAGGGTCTGCCCCGAGACCGTGCGGAGCAGTTGTCCGCCGTCGCGTCAGGGCTGGTCAGCCTTACCCAAGGCGCCGCGCGTTGTTTCGAGGCAGGTGACGTCACCCAGACGGTCGTCGAGATGGAACAGGGCTACCTGTTCCTGATGTCGATCAGTGACGGCTCCTGCCTGGCGGTGTTGGCCGCGCCCAATGCCGACATCGGGCTGGTGGCTTACGAGATGACCCTGTTGGTGGAGCGTGTCGGGCGACAGCTCACCCCCGAGCTGCGCGCTCAGTTGCAGGGTATGGGTCGATGAGATCAGCCGAGGCTGACGTTGGGAGCTCATGATGAGCGAGGGGGCCAACCCGAACTGGGACGGTGACCTGTTCCGGCTCTACAGCCAACGGATGGGTGACGACTGGCAGCAGGACTTCCTCGGTGAAGCTCCGGACGGCGGTGCCGGAGGGCAACGCACGCCGCGCGGCGGCGAAGCCGCCAGTACCGAGGAATACCAGCGCGGACTCTTCGGCGGACCGGGGGCGGATCTCTACGGATCCGACTACCGCTCGGAGTACGGCGAAGCCGCCTCCGGCCAGGAGCCGCGTGGCGGTGAGGACGGTTCGGGCGGTGGTCCGATGTCCATGCCGTCCATCTCGCAGCCGATGTCCCCGCTGTCGCAGTCCATGCCGTCGATTTCCTCCTCGATGCCTTCCATCCCGGGACAGGACGGCACGTCGGGTGACGACACGGAGGAAGAAGGCTCGCTGATGCGGCCGTACGCCCGGACACGCGGGCGTACCCGGAGCGACTACGAGCTCGCGATCGAGACCCTGGTTTCGACCAGTGAGCGAGGTCGCACGCAGAGTGCCCAGGCCACACCGGAACACCGGTCGATCTGTGGCCTGTGCACGGATGCCCGTTCGATCGCCGAGATCTCGGCGCACCTGCGGCTTCCGCTGGGAGTGGTGCGAGTGCTGATCGGCGATATGGCCAGTCTCGGCCTGGTCGAGATTCACGATAGCGGAATGGTCGTGGGCGACCGGCCGTCCATGGAGTTCTTGGAAAGGGTGCTCAGTGGGCTTCGCAGGCTCTGATCCCCACGCGGTGAACGGTGGAGACGGTGGTGGAAAGACCTCGACGAAGATCGTGGTCGCCGGTGGTTTCGGGGTAGGCAAGACGACCCTGGTCGGATCGGTCTCCGAGATCCTCCCGTTGACCACCGAAGCGGTCATGACCGAGGCCAGCGTCGGGGTCGACGACCTCACGGCCACGCCGGGCAAGGTGACCACCACGGTCGCCATGGACTTCGGCAGGGTCTCGTTGGACTCCGAGCTGATCCTGTATCTGTTCGGAACCCCCGGCCAGCACCGCTTCTGGTTCATGTGGGACGACTTGGTCCGGGGCGCCATCGGCGCGGTGGTGCTCGTGGACACCCGCCGTCTCGCCGATGCCTTCGCCTCGATCGATTTCTTCGACGATCGTCAGCTGCCCTACGTGGTGGCGGTCAACACCTTCGACGGGGTGATGCACCACCGTCTCGAGGATGTGCGGGAGGCACTGACCATCGACGAATCGGTGCCGATCCTGGGGTGCGACGCCAGGGACAAGGAGTCCACCAAGAACACCCTGATCACACTCGTGCAGCACGCGATGCGGCAGCGGATGGCGACCTCGCAGAGCTGATCGGTTCGCCGTCCCCGGTGACCGGGGTTCGGCCCGCCCGGCCGAGCCTCCCGGTGCGTGAGTCGCGTCCCTCCCGAAGTGGGGCGATCCGCCCGGTGGGGGCCCGACCGAGGGAACCACGACGCTCCGGAGGCACCGGCCGAGTGCCGGTGCGTGCCCGGTCAGGCTGGTTCCGTCGCGGGACCTCCGGGCGTGCCGCTCACTGGTCGACCACCGCCACCGAGGTGATCCGGTGCAGCGGGAAGTCACCCAGCTCGCCTCGGGCGGAGTCGAATCCCTGCAACACGCCGCCGCCGACACTGACCGGCCGCACGATCCGCTGCGTCGCTCCACCCTGGGCGTCCACGAACCCCAGCCACACGCTGTGGCTCTGGCGCGCCGCCTCCCGCAGCAGTTCCAGCGTCGCGTTCGCGCTGGGCCTGCCGCGTTCGGGCGCGATGGTGTTGCCCCGCGTGGCGGCGGCCTGATCTCCCGCCCGCAGGGTTCGCACCCGCTCGGTGAGCTGCTGCTCGTCCGGGCGAGCGGAGTTGCTCGGTTCACCGCGTGCTCCGCCGTACCTGCCCCGGCCCTTGATCCGCTGCGGTCCCCGGCTCAGATCCAGCACACCACCGTCGGTGCTCTCCGCGACCGGCGCGTAACCGTTGCCGCGCAACTCGTCGACGAGCTGCTCCAACGGCAGTGGGCTGATCAGCACGGTCGGGGCGATCCGGCGCAGCCCCAGGTGGGCCAGCCGCTGCTTGCCGAGGACCTCGGTGAGTACCACGGGATCCTCGCAGCGCAGAAAGGACGAAGCCGTTCCCGCGCGTAGTTTGCCGTGTCTGCGGGCCGTGTCGTCGATGAGATAGGTCAGTCCCTGCGGCACCGGGGTGCGGGAACGCTGCTCGAACAGTTCCCGCAGCTGTTCGCTGCTGCGTCCGGCGTCGAGCGCTCGTCGCACGCTCGACTCGTTCACGCGGTAGACCGTGGCGCTGCCCGCCGACTCCACGTCGGCGGCCAGGTTCAGCTCGGCGGCCAGCTCCGGCTCCAACCTGCCAGGGGCCACCACGGTCAGATCGGCCTGCACCAGCACGTGGTCGACCGGTTCCGGGATCGCCGAGGCCATCACCCCGGCGGCAGCACTCTCGTCACCGGTCAGCAACGCGCGCCCGGCCGAGGAGAGCCCCCCGAGCGCGACGATCCCCAACGCCCTCGCCTCCCGGAGCGTCCAGGTCACCAGTTCGTCGCGCATCGAACCGCCGCGTCGCGGAGCGCGCCAGGCGAGCACGGCGGCCACGCCGTCGTCCCGCCGGAAGCCCCATCCGCCGGGCTGCTCGTCCAGCAACTCCAACACGCGCCGCCGATCGCGAGGCGCCGAGGAACGTCGCAGTCCCTCGGACAGCGTGCCCAGCAACCGGTCCCGCGCGTCCCGCGAACCGATCAGCCCGGGCAACCGGGGCAGTTCCAGCCAGGACCCGGCCAGCAGTGCCCAGCGGTGTTCCGGAGAGGCGGCCAACCACACATCGGCCTGCACCGTCGGAACCCACTGCGGGTCCTCCTCGGGGCTGGTGTCGACCAGCCCCGTCCCCGCCGCCAGCTCCACGACCAGCGCGGCGCGCGTCTCGTCGCTGCCCAGCTTCCTGGCCAGTTCACGGATGTCACGCACCCCCACGCCGCCGGAACGCAGCACGTCCGGAGGTTCCTGTCCCCAGCTCTCCAGCAACAGCTCGACGTGGCGGTTCAGCTCCAGCGCCTCACCGGCGGCCGTGCCGTCGATGCGCTGTTGGCCGTGCTCGTCGAGTTCCGGCACCGGCTCCGCCGTCGCCACGTTCCCCATCGGGCGGTCGCCTCGCGCGGCGAGCCCGAGCTCACGGGGCAGCTCGACGGTGTTCTCGTCCCGCCGGAGCAGCAGACCGCGAAGCAGCAGCCGACCGATCGGGGTGTCCGAACGCTCCGCGCCGGGTTTGGCCTGCCCCGTGCGCCCGATCGGGGAAGCACCCGCGAGTTTGGTCACGACGCCGAGTTCCTCGTCGTCCAGCTCCGCCAGGACCTCCCGGGCGCGCTGTTCGGACAGTCCGCCGAGTTCGGCCCCCAGCCCCGCGGGGTGGGCGCCGATGGTTTCCCGCACCGTGACCGCGGTGCGCAGCGCCTCGTCCGGTCCCCACACCAGGGCGCGCTCCCGGAGCGGATCGATTCGTGACCGCAGCTGCTCCCGGGTGGCCTCGCCGCCGAAGAAGCCGGTGAGCCGCTCCAGTGACACGGTTCGCTCGTCGGCGTCCAGCAGCACCAGGGCCTCCAGCACGTTCAGGCTGAACGAGTCCAGGTCCTCGCAGGCGCGCGTGACCGAGGAGCGCACCGTCGCGCGTGCCGCGAGCACCGCGGAGTCCGTCGGAGGCGGTGTCGCCAGATCGGGTCGCGAACGCAGCAGCGCGAGCAGCTGTCGGTCGTCGCCGGAACGCAGTAGTTCGGTCAGCGAGTCGACGCTTTCGGGGGGCGGTTCGTTCGCGGCTGGGTCGGCGGGCATCCGTTCCAACATACCCGTGCGGGTGGCTACCCGGTGGTGTGTGGTAGACGGCACTCGGCGTTCGGGGGTGGTGGGGGCAACACCTCGGATCAGGCAGACTGTGCTTCCAGTAGGTAAGTTCGAAACCCTCTCGCGGCTCGGTTCCGGCCGGGACCACCGGGCGTACGCGGCGGGAATCCCCGAAGGAGGTTGGCGTGGCCGACGCGAACAAGTCCAAACGTGAGCGCATCGACCCGGAATGGCCGCACGACGAGGACGGGCACCCGGTGACCGAGTTCCTGGCCGATCGCCAGGGCGCCATGTCCCCCTTCGGGGAGGTCACCTTCCCGCTGCCGGAGGGCTCCGTGCCTTACCACCACCCCGAGACCAGGATCAACAAGAGCTCGTAGCGGTACTCGCTCACGTGAACGGTTGCCGCCCCGCTCGCTACCGGCGTACCACCGGTACTCCCCGATGTCGCGGTGTCGGATCGACCACACGCGGCCGGGGACCGCGAGAGGTTCCGGCGGGCGGGGCGCGGCGAGGAGCCGGTTGGCCGGGTCCTGCCAGGGGCGTTGGTCGGTAGGGGACGAGCACCCGTTGGGACGGGGTCGCCGTGGTGCCGCGATGGTGAGTTCTAGTCTCGGAACTGCCACAGGGTTTCGCGAGAGCTCATCACTGACAGAGGTGCTACATGCCGGTTCCAGGTCCGGGCTATTCGATCACCGTTCGTGTCGAGGCGCCGCCCTCGGCCGACGCCGCCGGTGATCTCACCACCGCGGTCGGTCGTACCGGTGCGGTCATCACCGCGTTCGACGTGGTGGAGTCGCACTCCGACCGCATCGTCGTGGACATCACCTGCAACTCGTTGTCCGCCGATCACGCCGAGGACATCACCGAGGTTCTCGAGGCGTTGCCGGGCATGCACGTTCGCAAGGTCTCCGATCGGACCTTCCTGGTGCACCTCGGCGGCAAGATCGAGGTCAACTCGAAGGTCGCACTGGCCAATCGTGACGACCTCTCCCGCGCCTACACCCCCGGTGTGGCACGGGTGTGCACCGCCATCGCGAAGAATCCCGACGACGCGCGCCGACTGACCGTCAAGCGCAGTTCCGTCGCGGTACTCACCGACGGCTCGGCCGTTCTCGGGCTCGGCAACATCGGTCCCGAGGCCGCGTTGCCCGTGATGGAGGGCAAGGCGGCGCTGTTCAAGAAGTTCGCCGGGGTCAACGCCTGGCCGGTGTGCCTGGACACTCAGGACACCGAGGAGATCATCCGAGCCGCGGAGCTGCTCGCTCCCGTCTACGGTGGTATCAACCTCGAGGACATCGCGGCGCCGCGTTGTTTCGAGATCGAGGCCAGGCTCCGGGAGAAGCTCAACATCCCCGTCTTCCACGACGACCAGCACGGTACCGCCATCGTCGTGCTCGGGGCGCTGCGCAACGCGCTGCGAGTGGTCGACAAGGATCTCTCGGACTGTCGGGTGGTGGTCTGCGGCGTGGGCGCCGCGGGCTCCGCGATCATCCGACTGCTGCGCAAGAAGGATCCGGCCGACATCATCGCGGTGGACATCGACGGCATCGTGCACAGCGAGCGGCAGGACGCCGACGAGCACCTGCGCTCCATCGCGGAGCAGACCAACGCCGAGGAACGCACCGGGACGCTGAGCGACGCGGTGCGGGGCGCCGACGTGTTCATCGGGGTGTCCGCGCCGAACCTGCTCAGCGAGGACGACGTGGCCGCCATGAACGACGACGCGATCGTGTTCGCGCTGGCCAATCCCGACCCCGAGGTGGATCCGCTGGTCGCGCAGCGACACGCCACCGTGGTCGCCACCGGCCGCAGCGACTACCCGAACCAGATCAACAACGTGCTGGCCTTCCCCGGCTTCTTCCGAGGACTGCTGGACGCGCACGCGCACGACATCACCGACGACATGATGCTGGCCGCTTCCAACGCCATCGCCGACGTGGTGGACGGCAATGATCGGGTCAACGCCTCGTTCATCGTGCCCAGCGTGTTCGACACCACGGTCGCGCCGGCAGTGGCGGACGCGGTCCGCAGGGTCGCGGTCTCCGGCGAGTCGGTCACCCCGGCGGCACACGGCGGTGCCGCCGGCGGCACCGTGGTGGGTGCCGTGGCGCCGGGCTTCGCGGAACTCGACGAGGACGCCGATATCTGACGAAGTACCACCGGTTCACAGTGCGGCCGTCGTCGGACCCCCACGGCGGCCGCACACCTGTGTCGCGCCGGTGCCGATCGTCTAGGCTCGCCGCATGGCGACACAGCACGAATTCAGCCACGTGGACGAGTCCGGTGCCGCGCGGATGGTCGACGTCGCCGACAAGGACAGCAGCGCCCGCAGCGCGGTGGCCTCCGGGGTGGTGCGTACGACGGCGGCCGTGATCGAACAGCTGCGCCGGGACGACCTCCCGAAGGGGGACGCGCTCGCCACAGCCCGTATCGCGGGCATCATGGCCGCCAAACGAACCCCGGATCTCGTTCCGCTGTGCCATCCCATCGCGATCGCCGGAGTGCGGGTGGAACTCGAAACCGCGGAGCGGGAGGTGCGGATAACCGCCACGGTCCGTACCACCGACCGGACCGGGGTCGAGATGGAAGCCCTCACCGCCGTCACCGGCGCCGGACTGGCGCTGCACGACATGATCAAGGCGGTGGACCCGGCGGCCGTGCTCGACGAGGTGCGCGTCGAGCGCAAGGAGGGCGGTAAAACCGGAGTGTGGACCCGGCCGGAAGGCTCGGAATGAGCACCGCGTGGAAATGGACACCGTGCCGGAGTGAGCACCGTGCCGGAGTGAGTGCCGGGGTCGAATACTCGGCGGAGCGGCAGGCAGCAGGGAGACAACCATGACCCAACGAAGTGCCCGGGTGATCGCCGCCTCCAACCGCGCGGCGCGGGGAGTCTACGAGGACCGCACCGGCCCCGTGATCGTGGACTGGCTGCGACAGCGCGGTTTCCGGGTGCCCGACGCCGAGGTCGTCGGCGACGGCGAGCCGGTGGGGGAAGCGTTGCGGTCCGCCGTCTCCGAGGGGGTGGAGGTCGTGCTGACCACCGGCGGTACCGGCATCAGCCCCACCGACCGGACTCCCGAGATGACCGCGCGGGTGCTGGACTTCCCCGTGCCGGGTTTGGCGGACGCCCTGCGCGAGGCCGGGTTGCCCGAGGTTCCCACCGCGATCCTCTCGCGCGGGCTGGCCGGTGTCGCGGGCAGCACGCTCGTCGTCAACCTGCCCGGATCGCGCGGGGGCGTGCGGGACGGTCTCGAGGTGCTGGACGGCGTGCTGGAGCACGCGCTGGAGCAGTTGCGCGGTGGTGACCACCCCCGCGGCTCGGAGCCGTCTCCTGTCGCGAACCCCGGCAGCGGCACGGCCGAGCCCGCGCCGGTGAACTCGGTCGCCGGCGTCGGGGAGGCCGGAGTCGTGATCGCGGGCATGACCGAGGAGAGCATCGACGTGTCCCGTCTCGCCGAGCGGGTGGAGCATCGCGCGGCGGGTGCCGTGGTCACGTTCGCGGGTGCCGTCCGCGACCACGACGGTGGGCGCGGGGTCCAGGAGTTGGAGTACACCGGTCATCCCTCGGCCGAGGACGTGATCTCGGAGGTGGCGGCCGATGTGCTCTCCCGCTCGGACGGGGTGCGCGCGCTCGCGGTGCAGCACCGCACCGGGATGCTGGGGATAGGTGACGTGGCGCTGGGCTGCGCGGTCTCGGCCGAACACCGCAAGCAGGGTTTCGACGCCTGTGCGGAGCTGGTGGACGAGGTGAAGCGGCGGCTTCCGGTGTGGAAGCGCCAGGTCTTCGACGACGGGCAGGAAGAGTGGGTCAACTGCCCTTGAGGGGGCCACGTCGGCTCGGTTTGCGTGGCGGTGCGGTTGGCGGAACCTCGCGCACGGCTCTCGCTGCGGGAGGCCCGACATCGGGTAGCGACCTACACAACGTCGGGCCTTCCTCGCGAGAGTCGCACGCGAGAACCCGCGGCGGCGCCGACTGCCAGGGTGGTCGGAGTGCGGCCTGCGCGCGTGGTGGGAGCTCGGCACCGTGTCGAAGCGGCCCGGCCTCGCGATGCATCCGACTCACGCACCGGGGACACGCGCGCTGCTCACGCCGTATGGTCGCGTCTCCACGGCGGTCTCCGGGGTGGCGATTTCGCGAGAAATCGACGCCCAGGTGGTGCCGCGGCACCGGCGAGGCTCATCGTCGTTGTTCGGTACTCGAACCGTCGCGGTGTCGTGCGCCGGTGAACACGACCGTGATCCCTCGCACGAGCAGCACCAGCGCCAGTCCCAGCAGTCCGCCGCTGGCGTTGTCGAGCCAGTCCTGCGCGCTGCAGTGCCGAACGAACAGCGTGAATCCCTGACTGGCCTCCACCAGGGCGGGCAACAGCAGTATCACCGCCACGACAGCGGCCGTTTGCAGCCGATTCCGCACGGCCAGCCCGGCACAAATCCCGAACGGCAGCAGCACCAGCGAGTTCAACGAGCTCTGGGTCGGCGTGGGCAGATCCAACAGTCCCGAGCTGTCCGGCCAACCGAGTGGGCAGGCGAAGATCCGGCGCGCGGACAGGCCGAACTCCGGTCCGCGCTGCGGCGTGAGTGTCACCGCCGTTCCGGCGGCCAGTGCCGTCGTCGCGGCCAGGGTCGGGATCTTCCGCGTTCCGGTGGATCGTGCCAGCCTGCCGTGCAGCGCGGCCCCCAGCAGCGCCAGTACCACGAACACCGCCACCGAAGCGGGAGTCACCACGGCTCGGATCACGGCTTCGAGCACCGCGCTCCCTCCGGTCGGGGTCGAAAACCATGATCCATTCTGGTGCTGTGGCCGGATGGTGTCCAACCGTGTCCGAAAGGTCCTCCGAGTCCTCGAGGAACCGTGTGGTGAACAAGAACGGGGCCCCGCCGCTGGGGGAAGGCGGCGAGGCCCCGAGCTCGGGGTGCCCGGATCCCGCGTCCCCGGCTAGGAGCCGGGCCGGTGCTCGCTCCCTCGATCCCGAGAACCGGTTCGCGTCCGGACGCCGGGCTCCGCGATGGAGCTCGGCCGTGTTTCGGTTATCGCGTCATCAGCGGATGTCGAGCTGCTGACCCGGGAAGATCAGGTCGGCGCTCTCCAGGATGTCGCTGTTGCGCTCGTAGATGTCCTGGTAGTTCACGCCGAACCGCTGACCGATCTCGCTCAGCGTGTCGCCGGAGCGGACGGTGTAGTCGGCGCCGTTCGAGCGCACCGTGGACTGCTGGGACTGCTGGGACTGCTGCCCGGAGTCCGACTCGGTCTCGGCGGGCTGCTCCTGCTTCGGGGCGGATTCCTGCGGCGCGGCTGCCTGCTCCTGGGCGGCGGAGTCCTCGGAGACGGTGCCCGCGCTCTCGGTGCTGCCGCTGACCCAGTTGGTCTTGGCGGTGCAGCCCGGCCAGGCACCGGGACCCTGCTGGGCCAGTACCTTCTTGGCGATGGCGATCTGCTCGGCACGGCTGGCCTGGTGGGCGTTCGGGGCGTATTGGTCACCGCCGAAGGCCGACCACGTCGAAGGGGTGAACTGCAGGCCGCCGTAGAAACCGTTGCCGGTGTTGATGTGCCAGTCACCGCTGGACTCGCACTGGGCGAGCTCGTCCCAGTCCGCGGCACTGGCCGGAGCGGCGACCGCGAGCGGCGTGGCCACCACAGCACCCGCGACGGCCACCCTGGCGGCGTTGCGAGTGAAATTCGACGACTTACGGTGCTTGCCCTTGTAACGAGCCATGTCCCTCTCTCCTGCCGCGCCTGCGGGAGTTCCGACGGCTCCGAAGGGAACCCGGATTCCGTGGAGTTTCGGGGGACTCCAGCGGTTTCCCGTCCCTGCCCGGTTTCGTTTCGTTCGGGGGTAGGAAGCCCGCCGGGCAGAGCTCGGCGCTGCGGACTTCCCGGTTTCTCGTTGTTCCGGTCGGTTCGGGGCCGACCGATGGGAACAGTACGTAATCGGGCAAGCGAACGGAAACTTAATGGAATGTGATGCTAGTCACAGTAACATGGTTTCGGGGTCACTCGATCAGGGGTGTTTATGCAGCGCACAGCGTTGTTATCAAGACGTTTCCGAGTCGATATCGATCACTCGCGGTGAGGTCTGAGTCACCTTTGCGGACCCGGTTTCGATTGCACAGATCCAGTGTGGTAGGTTCACTCTGTCATTTTTCGCCGCCGTGTGGAAGGAAGTTGCGCGACGGACGGTTCCGCCACTCTTAGCTAATCGGTGGTCGCGAAGCGCAGTCGAAAACGGTTCATCGGGTGATCCGTCACCCGGTTGTGGAATGCGGAAGATGTGGCGCCGGAAACGCGGCTGTGAGATCCCGCTAAAATCACGCAAAAGAGTTAGGCAGGCACGCCGAGGCATGGCCTCCGGCGTGTCGGTTCCTCGCCGCTGTTGTGCCCAGCCCGGGCTTCCCGGTCGGTGGTTCTCGGCCGGCGGTCGACAGCGACTGGTGAAAAGTCGAGGTGTCGGTCGGATCATCGGGATGCGGACCCGCTCAGCCGCCCGCGAACGGTGGCAACACGTCGAACTCGGCCCCGTCCGGAACCGACACGGTCTCGTCCCGCACGGCCACCCCGTCGAGCAGGAACCCGCACGCTCCGACGACCCGGGTCAACGGTTCCTCGTGCGTTGCCAGTACGGCTCGGACCACGTCGGCCGCGGACACCGGCACGTCAGCGGCGCTCGGGCTCACCCGCAGCGTCTCCTCCGCGACTCCGGCCGCCGCGCGGGCACCCGCGAAGTACCGCACCCGCACCGCGACCGTCGTCGCCGCGGCGGAGCCCGTCGGCGGTGGTTCCGCGGGCTCCGGTGGGACGAGCTGTGTTTCCTGCCGGTCGTCCATCATCGGCCGAGGAGTCCTTTCGGGATGCCGTGTCGGCTCGTGGAGATGCCGTGTCGGCTCGGAGGTCCGGACACGCGCCGGTCGGCGCCTGCCGAACCACCGAGCGAGTAACGCGTCGAGAGGTTCTAACCGCCGATCGAGCTCATCGGGCGGGAAGGCTGCGCGAAGCCCTCCTCGTCCATGCCGTGACCCGCGGCCTTGGCCCACATGGTCTCCCGCCACAGTCGGGCGAGTTCCTCGTTGTCGGCGCCCTCCCGCATCGGTTCACGCAGGTTGGTCTCGGTCTGCGAGAACAGGCAGGAGCGCAGCTGCCCGTCGGCCGTCAGCCTGGTGCGGTCGCACGTGGCGCAGAACGGCCTGGTGACCGAGCCGATCACTCCGACCGTCGCGGGGCCGCCGTCGACGAGCCAGCGTTCGGCCGGAGCCGAACCGCGTTCGGCGCTGTACGGGGTGAGGGTGAACTCCTCACCCAGCATCCGCAGGATCTCGTCCGCGGTGATCATCTCCTCGCGGTCCCAGCCGTGTTGCGGATCCAGCGGCATCTGTTCGATGAACCGCAGCTGGTAGCCCCGTTCCAGGCAGAACCGCAGCAGATCGCAGGCCTCGTGATCGTTGGTGTTTCGCAGCAGTACGGCGTTGACCTTCACCGGTTCCAGTCCGGACTCCTTGGCCGCACGCAGTCCGTCCAGCACGTCGTCGAACCGGTCCCGGCGCGTCAGCCGGTGGAACGTTTCCCGATCCAGGGTGTCCAGCGAGATGTTCACTCGGTCGAGCCCCGCCGTGGCCAGCTGATCGGCGAACCTGCCCAGGTTGATGCCGTTGGTGGTCAGCGAGGTCTTGGGAGCCCGCGGCAGCTCGCTGGTGGCGGTGATGATGTCCACCAGGTCCTGCCGCAGCAGCGGTTCACCACCGGTGAAGCGGACGTTGGTCACCCCGAGTTCGCGTACCGCGAGCTCGATGAGCCGGATCATCTCCCCGGTGTCGAGCATCTCGGAGCGCTTCATCCACGGCAAGCCCTCGGCGGGCATGCAGTAGGTGCAGCGCAGATTGCACTTGTCTATCAGGGACACCCGCAGGTCGGTCGCGATCCGTCCGAAGCGGTCGACCAGGTACGGCGTATCCGGACGCGCCGACGTGTCGATCGTCCGGCGGGCGACCGGGATGCCCAGGTCCACGGAAGTCACACCGCTCAGCGTAACCGCCAGGCCGGGGTGAATTCGATCGCGCGAAACGGTTTTGTGCCGGTGCGCTCAATCGGTAAGGCCGCGACCGCGTGGGGTTCGGAGAAAAACACGAAAACTTCTTCATTCCGTGAAAGCGGAACAAAACCCCTGGATCGAACCGCATTCGCGCGTTTAACGTGTTTTTCGTGCCGCAATATCGTGTTTCCGAGGCAGCGGAACTGCTCGGCGTCAGCGACGACACCGTTCGACGTTGGGTGGACGCGCAGCAACTGCCCGTCGAGTCGGACGATTCCGGTCGCCTGGTGATCGAGGGCTCGGCGCTGGCCGAATTCGCCCGCGCCAGAGCCAGAGCCGCCCGTGACCCCTCCGGGATCGAGCGCTCCGCGCGCAACCGCTTCGTCGGGCTGGTCACCGAGGTCACCTCGGACACCGTCATGTCGCAGGTCGAGCTCCAGTGCGGGTCCCAACGGGTGGTTTCGCTGTTGAGCACCGAAGCGGTGACCGACCTCGGGCTCCGCCCGGGAGTGCTGGCGGTGGCCGTGGTCAAGTCCACCGCCGTGGTAATCGAGACCCCCGGAGGTGGGCAATGAACCGCACGCCTCGCGGCGCGGCTCCGACGGCGGTGCTGGTGGTCCTGTTCTCCCTGCTCAGCGGCTGCGGTGCCGCGTCGAGCGATCGGAACACCCTGACGGTACTGGCCGCGGCCTCACTGACCGAACCCTTCCGCGAGATCGGCGACGAGTTCTCGAAGCGCGACCCCGACGTCGACATCCGGTTCAACTTCCAGGGCTCCTCGCTGCTGGCGGAGCGGATCAGGCAGGGCAGCGGCGGTGACGTGTTCGCCTCCGCGAACACCGACATGATGGCCAGGGTCCGCGGGGCCGACACGCTCGCGGGTGAACCCCACACCTTCGCCACCAACCAACTGACCATAGTGGTCCCGCCGGGCAATCCGGCGGGAGTCGAGTCGCTCGCCGACCTCACCGACTCCGACACCTCGCTCGTCGTCTGCGCCCCGCGGGTGCCGTGCGGTTCGGCCACCGAACAGGTCGAGTCCGCTTCCGGCGTGCGGCTCGACCCGGTCAGTGAGGAGAGCGACGTCAAGAACGTGCTGCACAAGGTCGTCGCGGGTGAGGCCGACGCCGGGCTCGTCTACGTCACCGACGCCGGTTCCGCCGGTGACGAGGTCGAGGCGATCGACTTCCCGACCTCCGACGAGGTGATCAACGAGTACCCGATCGCCCGCCTGGACGCGGCGGAGCACCCGGAACTCGCCGGCCGGTTCGTCGAATTCGTGCGCGGTGAACGGGGACAGCGGATCCTCGGCGAGTACGGCTTCGGTGCGCCGTGAGCGAATCGGGGCCACGACGCATCCGTCTCCCCGCCCGGCGCGCACGTGCCGGGGAGCGGCCGGTGGGGGTCCCCCTGCCGCTGCGGCTTCCCGCCCTGCTGGCGCTGGCGCTGATCGTGCTGCCGGTGCTCGGGCTGTTCGCCCGTATCGACCCCGGACGGTTGCCCGCGCTGCTCACCAGCTCGACCGCGCTGACCGCGCTGGAGCTGTCGGTGCGGACCGCGCTGACGGCGACCGTGCTGGCGCTGCTGCTCGGCGGACCACTGGCCGTGGTGCTGGCGCGTTCCCGCTTTCCCGGGCTGCGATTCGTGCGCGGGTGCGTGCTGCTGCCGCTGGTGCTGCCCCCGGTGGTCGGCGGGCTGGCACTGCTCTACCTGCTGGGCCGCACCGGCTCCCTCGGAGGGCCGCTGCGCGACTGGTTCGGACTGACCCTGCCGTACACCACCACCGCCGTGGTGCTGGCGCAGACCTTCGTCGCCATGCCGTTCCTGGTGGTGAGTCTGGAAGGAGCGCTGCGCGCGGCGGGAACCGAGTACGAGCGGGTCTCGGCCACCCTGGGGGCCGGGCCGTGGCTGACCTTCCGGCGCGTCACACTGCCCATGCTGCTTCCCCCGCTGGGGTCCGGCCTGGTGCTGACCTTCGCACGCGCGCTCGGCGAGTTCGGGGCCACCATCACCTTCGCGGGGAGCCTGCGCGGCACCACACGGACGCTGCCGCTGGCCATCTACACCGAAGCGCAGGCCGACGTGGATGCCGCCGTGGCGATGTCGTTGCTGCTGGTGGCCATCGCCCTGTTGGTCATCCTCGTCGCCCGACCGAAGGCGGTGGAAGGACGTGCCTGACCGTATCGACGGCCCTGACCGTATCGACGGGTCCGAGCTCGCGGGGGACGCCACCGTGCCCTCCCCGGCGAACCCGCCCGGCGGGGGAGAGGCCGCCGAGGAGAGCGGGCTGGTCGCCGAGGTTCGGCTGCGGCGCGGCGATTTCACGCTCGAACTGGCCTGCCGGGTGCCCCCCGGTGAAGTGCTGGCCGTGCTCGGCCCGAACGGGGCGGGCAAGTCCACGCTGCTGACCGCGCTGACCGGCTCCGTTCGTCCGGAACAAGGCAGGATCCGGCTCGCGGACCACACCTGGTTGGACACCCGACGTCGGATCGACGTCCCCACCCATCGCCGCGGCGTCGGACTGCTCGCCCAGCGGGCGATGCTGTTCCCGCACCTCACGGCGCTGGACAACGTGGCATTCGGGATACGCGCCTCGGGCGTCCGGAGGAAACCGGCACGGCGCGCCGCGCTGGAATGGCTGCGGCGAACCGAGACCGGCGATCTCGGTGACCGCGAACCGTCCGAGCTGTCCGGCGGACAGGCGCAGCGGGTCGCGTTGGCACGGGCGCTGGCCGCCGAGCCCGAACTGTTGCTGCTCGACGAGCCACTGTCCGCGTTGGACGTGGCGGCGGCTCCCGCGATGCGGGGGCTGCTGCACCGGGTGCTGGGGCAACAGCGACGGCCCTGCGTGCTCGTGACGCACGACGTGCTCGACGCGGTGGTGCTCGCCGACCGGGTTCTGGTGCTCGACCGGGGTGCCGTGGTCGAGCAGGGCAGCACCCACCGGGTGCTGTCCCGCCCCAGGACCGCGTTCACCGCGCGGATCGCCGGTCTCAACCTGATCACCGGCACCGCCACCGGCGAGACCGTACGGACACCGCGGGGCAGGGCGCTCCACGGCAGCGCGGCCGAACCGATCACTCCCGGAGAACCCGCCGCCGCCGTGTTCCCACCGACGGCGGTGGCGGTGTATCCCCACGCGCCCGAGGGGAGCCCGCGCAACGCGATCCCGGTACGGGTGGTCGGTATGGAACCCCGTGGCGACGCGATCAGGCTTCGAGGCGAGACCGACTCGCACGACTCGGAGGCCGCACTGGCCGCCGACATCACCCCCGCCGCCGTCGCCGAGCTGGGGTTGCGGATCGGAGACGAGGTTTTTTTCGCGGTCAAGGCCACCGAAGTGGCCATACACCCGGTTTCCGGTGGATGATCGAGGGGTGACTGAGATATCCCCCTGGACCTACCTGATGGACATGGACGGCGTGCTGGTGCACGAGGAACACATGGTTCCCGGTGCGAACGAGTTCCTCGCCGACCTGCACGAACACGGGCTCCCCTTCATGGTGTTCACCAACAACTCCGTCTACACCAGGCGAGACCTGCGGGCGCGGCTGCAACGCAGCGGGTTGGACGTGCCGGAGTCGTCGATCTGGACCTCCGCGCTGGCCACCGCGCAGTTCCTGGACCAGCAGCGCCCCGGTGGCTCCGCCTACGTGGTGGGCGAGTCCGGACTGACCACGGCGCTGCACGACATCGGCTACGTGCTCACCGACCGCGAGCCCGACTACGTGGTGCTCGGCGAGACTCGCACCTACAGCTTCGAGGCGATCACCAAGGCCATCCGGCTCGTCGAGGGCGGTGCCCGGTTCATCGCGACCAACCCGGACGAGAAGGGACCCAGCCGGGAGGGGACCCTGCCCGCCACGGGAGCGGTCGCCGCGCTCATCGAGCGGGTGACCGGGCGCGAGCCCTACTACATCGGCAAACCGAACCCGCTGATGATGCGTTCGGCGCTGCGGGAGCTCAAGGCCCACTCGGAGAACACCCTGATGATCGGTGACCGGATGGACACCGATGTTCGCTCCGGACTGGAGTCGGGGTTGCAGACGATCCTGGTGCTGTCCGGAATCTCGGACCGCGACACCGCCGAGCACTTCCCGTACCGCCCCACCAAGGTCATCGACTCCGTGGCGGACCTGGCCGGGCGAGTGGCCAACCCCTTCGACTGATCGGGCCCCTTCGACTGATCGGGGTCAGTTCGTCCTCGATCGGGTGCGCCGGACCGGGGTACTCCGCCCGGGCGGTCGTACGCGGCACGAGCCCGAGCGGGCACCCGTTCGTCACGTCGGAGCCCACACGACAGCGCCCGAGGGGAGGCCGCGGCGGTGCCGAACACCGGGGGCGGGTGTCGGCGCTGCCGCGCCGATCGTGCTCGTCCGACGTTCCCGGGCTTTCGGAATCGCGAAGCGACTGCCTGCTCGTGGCGGCTCGACCGGGAGCCGAGCGCGCGCCGCACCGACCGTCACCGACGCGGCACCAGCGCGTGGGCGTCGTCGGTGTCCACGATCCGCTTGCCGAACGGCACCAGCGAGACGGGAACGAGCTTGAAGCTGGCGACCCCCAGCGGGATCCCGATGATCGTCAGGCACATCGCCACCCCCGTGGTGATGTGTCCCAGCGCCAGCCACCAGCCTGCCAGGATGATCCACAGCACGTTGCCGATCGCCGAGAACGCCCCCGAGCCGTGTTCGTCGACCAGTCGCCGACCGAAGGGCCACAGCGCGAAGTTCGCCATCCGGAACGAGGCGATGCCGAACGGGATGCCGATGATCGTCACGCACAGCAGTATCCCGGCGAATACGTAGCCGAGCGCCATCCAGAAGCCGCTTAGCACCAGCCAGACGATGTTGAGAAGCAGTCGCATGACACCACGGTGCCAGCTCCCGGCGCGGGCCGGTTCGGGGAGAACCCCCAGTTTTTCGGAGAAGTTCCGGTTTCGCGGTCGGCTCGCACCGCCGCCGGGCCTTCCGCCGCGCCGCCCGACGTGTCGTCACGCCGCGAGCGTTCCCTCCAGCACGGTCACCGCACGTCCTCCCAGCGTTACCCGTCGACCTTCCAACCGGGCCCGCACCGTTCCGCCGCGTGCCGATGCCTGCTCACCCACCAACTCCGTGCGTCCCAGCCGCTCCGCCCACCAGGGCGCCAGCGAACAGTGGGCCGAGCCCGTCACGTGATCCTCGGGCGCTCCCACGGCGGGAGCGAAGAACCTGCTGACGAAGTCCACCTCCGGTCGGTCGCTCGCGGCGGTGACGATCATGCCGCGCTCGGCGATTCGCGGTACTTCCGAGAGGTCGGGGCGCAGCTCGCGCACCAGTCCCGCGTCGTCGAGGTGAACCAGCAGGTCGGTGTCGCTGCGGGCCACGGCGATCACCCGCTCGGGGGCGATGTCGCCGAGCGCGGCCATGACGGGGAGGTCCTCGGCCGGTTCGTTCGGCCGCATCGGGAAGTTCATCTCCACCGTGCCGTCGGAGTTAGCGGTGCAGGTCAGCTCACCGCTGCGGGTGTCGAACCGCTGCGAACCGCCGAGCACGTGGGCGGTGGCGAGCGTGGCGTGCCCGCAGAGGTCCACTTCGGTGGTGGGACTGAACCAGCGCAGTGGCTTCGCTGCGTGCTCGGCGACCCCGGTGACCACGAACGCGGTCTCGGCCTGGTTGAACTCGGCCGCCACCGCTTGCATCCAGGCCGGATCGGCGGGTTCGTCGAGCAGCACGACCGCCGCCGGATTGCCGCTGAAGGGGGTGTCGGTGAAGGAGTCGACGAGGTAGCTCCGCATGATCGTCACTCTATAGGGCTTCGTCCACTGGATTTTTCGAGGTGCTCGGCACCCGAATCCTCGCGTGAACCCTCGACGCCGGCGCGACAGTGCGCAATCATGCGGTTCCACTGCCCTGAACGGCGTAACGGAGGTAGTCGTGTCGCACACCGACCGCGCGGAGCCCGCTGTTCCGACCACCAGCCCCAGCTATTCCTCGGGGACCTCCGACGTCCCGCTCATCGGCGAGACCATCGGTGCCAACCTGCTGCACACCGCGGAGCGGTTCATCGACTCCGCACGCTGGATGCACACCGGCGATCTGGCCGTGATGGACGAGTACGGCTACGTCAGCGTCACCGGCCGCATCAAGGACATGATCATCCGGGGTGGCGAGAACATCTATCCCCGCGAGGTGGAGGAGTTCCTGTACACGCATCCGGACATCCTGGACGCCCAGGTGATCGGAGTACCGGACGAGCGCTACGGCGAGGAACTGATGGCCTGGGTCCGGTTGCGGGAGGGAGCCGAGGAACTCACCCCCGAGGCGCTGCGGGAGTTCTGCCACGGCGAGCTGGCGCACTACAAGATTCCGCGCTACGTGCGGGTGGTCGACGAGTTCCCGATGACGGTGACCGGCAAGGTGCGCAAGGTGGAGATGCGGGAGCGGGCGAAGGAGATGCTCGGGATCGGGTGAATCGGAGGGGAGGTGCGGGTATCGCGCCGGTGCGCCGCGACCCCTCGAATCCGCCGAGCCGGGCCGGGCTCTTCTCCGTCTTCCGGGAACCGCTCCACCGCTTGCTCAGATGTCTTGTGCTCGCAGCACGTTCACCTGCAGGACAGCGTCACTGAGGATGAACGTGACGAGTATCAGTCCGTTGTCCGCGGTGGTCGTCCACTGATCCGTCCCCTCGTTGTACCGGCTGATCGACTTCGGATCGCTCGCCAACCGCGAGTTGAGTTGGTCAACTTTCTTGCGTCGATCAACGGATAGTTTGTTATACGCGTCGAGCGGGACATCGCTCCAGATGACTCGGTACTTCGCCATCAGCCGTCCATCCTCAGTCCCGAATCGGTTTCCCGGTGGACGCCGTGCTCGTCCCTGCGCCAGAGAACGCCGCTTTCGTCGCGTTGCCAGAATGTTCCGTCCGTGTCCTGTTGCCAGACCTTGGAGAAGTCGCCGCGTTCGGCACGTTCGATGGCGTCCCGCTCTTCGTCGGTGATCGGTTGGGCAGCGTTCACGGCGCTTCCCCACCAGCGAAGGAGGACTTCGTCGATGTGGGAGGTGTCGAAGTCCTGGGCGACTTCCCACAGCGCGCCCCGGAATTCCCGTTCGAACGCTGTGCGGTCCTCGCCTTCGAGGACCTCCCGGAAGACCTTGGCATCGCGGTGCACATTGCCCCGGATCTTCCAATCGCTGCTGTCGACCACGCTTTCTCCCTCGCCGGAAACCGCCCAGCGGCTACACCATCCACGACGGGAAGACGAGTGGGCGGCAACGCTGCTGTACCGGCAACCAGAGTGCCGGGGTGTCGAGCCGCGGTCCACGATCCGCGCGCTCTGTCAGACGAACGAGCTACGAAATCCGGCGAAGTCACGCATCCCGAGTGGCGAGCACCGCGCACTTCGGACGGTTGATCGAGACAACCGTGGTCCCCGGAGCGGTTGCCTCGGGTGTCCTTCGACCGGTCGAAGGACACCCGAGGTGCGGGATCGACTCCTCCCGCGGGCGGTCAGCGTGATCCGACGGCCTCGCTCAGAATCCGGTGTTGCCGTTGCAGGTGACCATCGCGTGCTGACCGTTGCTGGTGTTCTCGGCCAGGACCTCGCCGTCGACGGTGATCTTGCAGGTGATGTCGCCACCACTCTGCCCGTTCTGCGCCGTCAGCGAGTAGAACTGCACGCTGTCGGCGATCCCGGTCTCCTTGCTCCAGGGCAGTTCCGCGTTGGTCTGCTGGCTCGTCTGGGTGCCCTTGCCGTAGGTGATCGAGCTCGCGCCGCCGGATCCCGTGACCTCGTAGAGCACCTTGCCCGAGCCGGCGGCATCCTGACCGTCGCCGGAGGATTGCCCCTGCCCCTCGGAGTTCGTGCTCGACGACGGCGCCGACTGCTCCTGACCGCTCTGCCCCGGGCCGCTGTTCGTCTCGTTGAGTTGATCGTTGACCGCGTTGGTGAGGCTCACGAAGACGACGATCGAAACGATGAACGCGATCACTCCCAGTGCCAGCCCGATGTAGCTCATCACCAGGTTGGTGGCCGTGCCCTTGTGACCGCGCACCACGCCGATGATCCCGAAGATGATCGCCAGTGCCCCCAGGATGAAGCCGAAGAAACCGATAACCGGGATCCACGCCAGCAGGATTCCGACTATCGCCAGCACCAGGGCGGTGATTCCCATGCCGTTCTTCGGGGCAGCCTGTCCCGGCTGCTGATACATCTGTGCAACCTCTCTGTCGATTACGGACAGCGTGTCGCGCACGCTGTCCACGACATCGCCGCCGAGATCGAAATCGTTTCGGGGGCGGTGGTAACGAATCGGCTACGACCGGTTCCGGCCGCCGGACCGGCGATTTCGCGGGAAATCTACGCCTCGGCGGCCCGGCTCGGATTCGGGCTGGGATCACGAACCGTTCGCCCCACCCCGGTCGATCCGCTCCAGCTCCGCGGCGTCCTCCTCGCCGAACCGCTCCTCCAGCCGTTCCGGGGCGGCGTCGACGTCGATGCTCGCCACGTCGGCACCCCGAGCCGCCGAGATCGCGCCCAGTCGCCTGCCCGCCCGGTCGGAGGCGTACGCGGAGAGCTCGTCGAGGTCGAGGCCGAACGGTTCCTGGTCGCCGGCCCAGTCGGGCCGCCACTGGATCTGCTCGACCGCGTGGGGCAGCAGCTCGTCCATCCGCTGTTGCACGAGTTCCCAGTTGCGCTCGTCGGCTGCCACGTGTCGGCGACAGGTGAACGTCCCCCAGGCCATGTGGCGGCGTTCGTCGTCGCCGATCCGGCGGATCAGTTCCCGCATGCCGGGCAGGATGTCGCGCTCCCGACAGATCTTGTTCCACGCGTAGTAGCCGGTCAGCGCCAGCGTCCCCTCCACGATGTGGTTGTAGGTCACCGAGGCGCGCACCTGGTTGGCCGGGCTCGGATCCCGATGCAGCGAGTTCAGCGACTCGGGCAGCGCCTCGTAGAAGATCGCACGGTAACCCGGATTCTCCGCCACGTAAGGGTGCAGGTCCTCGGTCAGACCGACGGCGTCCAGCCAGAGCCTGAACCCCTGGGTGTGCTTGCTCTCCTCGAAGGCGAACTGCGTGAGGTAGATCTCGTCGGCGAACCGTCCCTCGGTGCCCATCGCCGAGACGAACGGCTGCAGATCCTCGGTGACCGCCTCCTCACCCGCGATGAACTGGGCGCAGAGCAGCGCGACCCCCTGCTGCTCCTGCTCGGTGAGCTCCCGGAAGTCGGCGGCGTCGCGACTGAAGTCGATCTCGGCCGGATTCCAGAACTTCGCGTTGCCCTTGTCGAACAGCCGCAGCGGTAACGCGTCCCAGTTGACGCCGCCCGCGCGCAGCGAGTGGAAGTCGGTGCGCTGTGCCGGGCTTCGGTCCGGTGCGGTGCTGCTCATGGTTCCACCTTCACGGGTTGTGACGAGGGCAACACCGAGTATTTTCGATACGCGTCAGTTTCGCGTCAAGGATCTCCGTGCGCCCCGCACCAACAGCGAGACCAGCGCGATCCCCAGGCCCAGCGGACACAGCATCGCGCACGCGTTGAGCCACCAGGGCAGGTCGCCGTAGCCCGCGGCCCAGAGCCCGAAGATCACCAGGATGACGACCAGTCCGGCGCAGAACATCCCCACTGCCACCGGTATCACGACGCCGCGTGCGGGTGCTGTCATGTGACCAGCCTATTGAAGCTCCTCGCTCGCCCTCGCCGGGTCCCTGTCCGCCGGGGCCCTGTCCGCCGGGGCCCTGTCCGCCGGGGCCCTGTCCGCCGGGGCCCCGAGCGCCGAACGGCAGCGAGCGACGGGGCTGAGCCGTCCGAGGGCTGACTCGTCCGAGGGGTGGTGCGGTGAGGGGACTGCCCACCGGTTTCGGTCACGCGGAGTGTCGGGGAACATCACGGGACGGGGTCTCCGATCGGACGCAACGCAGCCTGTGGCGTTGTTGTGCGCCCAGGGCCAGGTACGCTTGAAACCGACGCGTCCTGGAACGCAATCGCCGCAACAGGCTCGCAGTGGCCGTGAGGAGGTGGCGTGTCCGGGGCGCGTTCGTCGTGCCGGAGCAGTTTCCGATCGGCGCCGACGCTTAGTGGCAACAATCGAATGTAGGTAGCAACGTTTCCCGGAACCGCGCGGTACCAGTGCCGCATGGCCGGGAACACGTATCTGACAGGGAACGGTGAGGACTGTGCCGACCGGCAGGGTCAAGTGGTACGACGCGAACAAGGGCTTCGGCTTCGTGACCCAGGACGGTGGGGAGGACGTGTACGTGCGGGCCTCCGCGCTGCCGTCCGGGGTTGAGGCGCTCAAGACGGGGCAACGGGTCGACTTCGACCTGGCCCAGGGCCGCCGCGGTCCCCAGGCGCTCCGGGTGCAACTGCTCGATCCGCCCCCATCGGTGGTGGAAGCCCGTCGACGCCCTGCCGACGAGTTGCACGGCATGGTCGACGACATGATCAAGCTTCTCGAAGCCAGTGTGCTGCCCGAGCTCGACAAGGGGCGTTACCCGGACAAAAAGGTGGCCAAGCGGGTCGGTGGGGTCGTGCGTGCCGTGGCCCGCGAACTCGATCCGGGCGGCTCCTGAAGCTCACGCCGCCCCGAGTCCGAACGGTGTCCGATGCGAGACGGTCACGGTGAGGCGACGGGCCCGGCCTCATGCTCAGCTCGTCACCGGTTCCTGCTCTCGTGAGTTACCCACCAACCAGGTTCCGCCGATGACGAACTGCAGCTGACCGGTCTGGTTGACACTCACCGTGCCGTACCGCTGCACCTCCACCTGGTCCAGCCGTGCCCCGTCCTCGGGCAGCCGGAGGGTGTACGCGTGTTGCTCGTCCTCGCCGCTCATCACGCCGCTGCGGCCTCGCAGCCGTTCACCGGAGTCACTCAGGTAGGTGAACACCACCTGCCACGGCGCGGACGCGACCTCGTCGGGAACCGAGATCTGCAGCGGATAGCCGGCGGGCATCGGCAGTTCACCGGCGGCTTCCGGGTCCGGCTCGCCGCACTGCCTGGCGAGTCGTTCGCAGTACTGCACCGGCGGGACGCGTACGGACTCGCCGTGCGAGTAGAACGTCACGCCCGGTTCGTCCGGTACGGAACAGCCCGCCAGTAACAAGGGGGCCAGCATGAGCAGTGCTGTCAGTCCTCGGCGCACGCCGCTGACCTTACGACCCCGTGGCGCGGCCCGCCCGGCCCGGTCCCGCCGTCCGCCTCGATCCCGCCGCGCACCGCGATCCGCCGTCCTCCGCCCCCGGGCCGAGGACTCGACGCACGCGGTCACTCCACCGGCACGAAGCGCACTCGGAACATCTTCGGCCAGTTCTTCCCGGTGAGCAGGAATCTCCCCGGCTCCTCCGTGGCGGCTATCCCGTTGAGCACCCCGGCCCCTTCGGCCTGCTCGGAGTTGAGCAGGCCGCTCGCGTCCACCACAGCGGTCACCCGGCCGGTGTCCGGGTCGATGCGCACTATCGTGTCCGTGCGCCAGACGTTGGCCCACACCGAACCGTCCACGCACTCCAGTTCGTTCAGCTCCGTCACCGGCTCGTCTCCCAGCCGCACCGACACGCTGCCGCGTTCGGCGAACGATTCCGGATCACGGAAGGTCAGCTCGTCCGTGCCGTCGCTCATCACCAGTCTGTCCGCGAAGGAGCACAGGCCCCATCCCTCTCCTCGGTAATCGACGCGACGGATCTCACCGAGGTCGTCACTGTCGCGCAGCATCGCCGTTCCGGACTTCCAGGTCAGCTGCCAAACGCGGTCATCCGTCAGGGTGATGCCCTCGCCGAAGAACCGTTCCGGCAACCGGACCCGGGCCGACTCGCGCCCGGTTGTCAAGCTTTTCGCGCGCAGAACCGATTCACCACGTTTACCGGTGCTTTCGTAGAGTGTTCCCGAGTCAATTTCCAGACCCTGGGTGAACAAGGACGGATCATGTGGCAGAACGTGGATCACATCGGCACGCAGGTGTGGCACGCTGCCTTCGTGCCACAAGCCCTGTTCGCTCTCATCGCGGCCCTGGTAGCCGTGCTGTTCTGGTTGGTGCGGCGTTCCGCATCGAGAGATCATCAGGATCATCAGCGGAACGAGGCATACCAGCAGCAGCCTGCCGGTTCGACTCCGGCGTCCTCCGGTACGGATTCCTCTCCCGCGGAGGGGGAGCCGTCGGTGAGGTCCGATTCGAGTCCGCCCGCTCCGAATTCGCACCCCGAAAGCGTGGCACGCCCGGATACACCGCAAAACACGTGCGGCACAATCGGAAGTGTGACGCCTATGCCTGCTCCGATCAGCGACGTCGAGACGGCGTCCGCGCCAAGCACCGCTGCCGGGGGCGAGCGGCGACCCGATCCGAAACTCGCCGGGGCGGTGGAGACCGCGCGTTCCGCCGCCGAGGAGGAGGCCGTAATCGGCACCGACCCCACCGGCTCGCCGGTCCTCGTCATGGAGACGAACGGGGAAGCCGTCGGGGAGCACGTCGGTGTCGAGTACGAGTCCGAGCACGCTGCCACGCACTACTTCGAGACGACGTATCGGGGCTACGTCGGTTGGCGCTGGGCGGTGACCGTGGCCACCTCCGGCCCCGACGACCCGGTGACGGTCAGCGAGGTGGTGTTACTGCCCGGGCCGGAGGCACTGGTGGCCCCGGAGTGGCTGCCGTGGAGCGAACGGATCCGCCCCGGAGACCTGGGGGCGGGGGATCTGCTGCCCAGCGGGCAGGACGATCCCAGGCTCGCGGAGGGCACGCTGCCGGGGGACGACGATCCGGTGACGGAACTCGCCTACGAGGTGGGTGGCGGCAGGCAACGGGTGCTCAGCAGGGAGGGACGACTCGAAGCGGCCGAACGCTGGGAGTCCGGTGAGTTCGGCCCCGACAGCGAGACCGCCCGGCTGGCACCCGGACCTTGCGGTAGTTGCGGCTTCCTCCTACCACTGGCCGGATCCATGCGAGCGGCTTTCGGGGTGTGTGCCAACTCGGTCTCGCCCGCCGACGGGCGTGTCGTACACGTCGAGTTCGGCTGCGGAGCTCATTCCGAGGGCGAAGTGGACACTTCCTCCACCATTCCGGTCGCGGAGGTCGTCTACGACGACACGTCCCTCGACTTCGAGTCCCGGGACGCGAAGTGAGAGCCGATCCGGCGGAGCGCTACCGGGGATGAATCGCTCGGGCGCCGCTGGGTGCCCGTCGCGGGCTCGGCCGCCGAACGGCTTCGGAACGCACCAGAACGGCGCGCCGTCCCGGTTTCCGGGGCGGCGCGCTCGTTCCACCGGTGGCGACCTCCGGTGGCTTCCGAGGGCTTCGGCGGCTCAGTGCGCCGCTCGCAGCGCCGCCGTATCCACGGCGTAGGTGGCTACATCGGCGAAGTCCAGGATCGTGACGGTGTCCTCGCCCACGGTCCAGGCGTCGTGACCCGGTTCGATGTGGACCACCTCGCCCGCCTTGACCACGCCGTAGGAGCCGTCGTCCATGGCCACGTGCAGGTTTCCGGTGAGCAGGTAGGCCACATGGCGTTGCTGACAGGTCTCGGTGCCAACCAGTGGTGCCACGTCCCGCGACCAGTGCCAGCCGGGTTCGAGTACGAACCTCCCGACGGCGGAACCGTGCAGGTCGAACAGTTCCAGCCTGCCGTGCGGGAACTCGCGGATCTCGGTGGGATCCGCGAACGACATCGATACCAGTGATTGCATGATCTTCCCCCTGACTGATGTTCTCCGGTCGGGTCGACGTCCGGATGACGTCCCCGCACCGGGTGCCGAACCGCGCTTCCGCTCCTGGCCGCTTCTCCCGCGCGTGCTGCCGCAGTGACTCCCCGCCTCGACGTGGGGCGCCCGGATTCGTCCGAGCGGCATCGGCTCGCGGTGGTTCCGTCCGGTGAGCGCCTCGGCGAGGTCGCGCGGAAGCCGCCGCGGCCGTCCCGAACCGCCGTGCGGACCGGTCACTCCGCTCGTGCCGGTTCGATCGTGGCGCTCGTCGAACGTGCTCGGCGGAACCGCTCGTCGCGGTGGCCTCGTCCGAGCCCCTGATCGCCGTCCGGTGAGCGGGTGTCCTCGCAGGATACAGTGACACCCCGGGAAAAGCCCGGTAAAGCGGCCTGTTCAAGAGGACGAAGTTGAGCGATTCAGCGGACAACGTGGCCACGGACGACTCGTCCGATCCGTTCGGCACGGCGGCGTTGCGCGCCGCCGTGCTGGATGCCTGGCGCGGCTCGCCCACCCGGTTCCGGGAGGACGCCAACGCGGAGGAGGACCTCCGGCTGGGCGGCTACCGGGACCGGCTGCTGGTCGAACTCGCCCAGAACGCCTCGGACGCGGCACGCGCGGCCGGGACGACCGGACGGTTGTCGGTCCGGCTCGTCGACGGCGAGCTCCGGGTGGCCAACACCGGGAAGCCGCTCGACGGGACGGGCGTCTCGGGACTGACGGCGTTGCGCGCCTCACCCAAACGTGCCGAACCGTCCGTCGGCAGGTTCGGTGTGGGCTTCGCGGCGGTGCTGGCTGTCACCGACGCCCCCAGGCTGGCCACGGCCGCGGGTGGTGTGGAGTTCTCGGCCGCCCGGACCCGTGACGAGGTGGCGGCGTTGGCCGAGTCGAGTTCGGAGACGCCCGCCGCCGTGACGGAACTGGCCTCCCGCGGCGGTCAGGTGCCGGTCCTGCGGCTCGGTTGGCCGACCGACGAGCGGCCCCCCGAAGGGTTCGACACCGAAGTCGTGCTGCCGTTGCGCTCCGACATCGATGGCGAGAAACTGCTGGACGACATGGCGGAGCAGGTGGTGGACCTGCTGCTGGCGCTGCCCGCCCTGCACCACGTCGACATCGGTGACCGGCACTGGTCCCGCACGGATTCCACCGACGACGGGGTAGTGGTGCACACCCCCGAAACCACCCGGAACTGGCTGGTCGAACGCGCGACCGGGGAGTGGCCGGAGTCCACGCTCAGCGGCATAGGGGTGGAGCAGCGCGAGCACTCGCGTTGGTGGATCTGCTGGGCGGTGGAGCTGGCCGGTGACGGTACCGTGCTGCCGTCGCGCGGCGACGTGCTGCACGCACCCACCCCAACCGAGGAACGGCTCTCGCTGCCCGCCCGGTTGTTGGCGGGCGTACCCGTGGAGCCGGACCGCAGGCGGGTATCGGAGTCACCCGCCACGAGGGTGGTGCTGGAGCGGGCCGCCGCTGCCTACCCGCTGCTGCTCTCGCGGTTGGAACCGCTCGAACGGTCCGCGCTGGTCCCGGAACCCGGATTTCCGCTGTCGGACACCGACGAACGGTTGCGCCGCGACGTCGTCGAGCGGCTGACCGAGGCCGACTGGTTGCCCGCCGCCGACGGTTCGATGATCGCGCCCCACCGCGCGACCGTGTTGGACCCGTTCGCCCCCGAACTGGTCGAACTGCTCGCCGAAGTGGTGCCGGGCCTGCTCAGAGCGGACCTTTCGGAGTCCCCGCACGCCACCGCGCTGCGTTCCCTGGGAGTGCACCGCATGGGAGCGGCCGAGGTCGTCGAAGCCGTGACCGGGCTCGACAGGCCCGCGGCATGGTGGCGGCGGTTGTACGAGGCGTTGCTGCCGATCGAGCGTGCCGACCGCACGGCCCGCGAGGAGCTCACCGCGCTGCCGGTTCCGCTGGCCGACGGTCGAACCGTGACCGGAGTGCGGGACCTGCTGCTGCCCGGCGACGGTGCGGAGGAAGCCGTGGCGGCACTGGCCGAACTGGACGTGACCGGGCTGCGGATCGCGGCGGCCGAGGCGGTGCATCCGCTGCTGGAACGTCTCGGCGCGCACCACGCGGGGGCTTCCGAACTGCTGGACGCGCCCGCACTGGTCGAGGCGGTGCACAACAGCGTGGCCGACGCACGGGCCGGAGCCGATCCCATGCGGCTGGCCGAGCCGGTGCTTCGGCTGGTGGGTGAGACGGGCCACCGCGACTGGCTGGGTGCGTTGGCGTTGCCGGACTCCGACGGTGAGGTACGCCGTGCCGACGAGCTGTTGTTGCCGGACGCGGCACTGCTGGAAGTGCTCGATCCGCACGCCGTCGGCCCCGACGCGCCGTTGCAGACCGTCGCGGGGCACGTGGTCGAGCGGTGCTCGGCCGAGCGGCTCCGTTCCGTCGGGGTGCTGGACTCGTTCGCCGTGCTGGTCGAGGAGGAACCCACCTCACCCCACGAGGGAGTGGCCGACGCCGAGGTCTGGTGGCGAGAGTCGGAACGCCTGCGCGGCGACGAGTGGCCGCCCCACCGGTTCGTCGGAGTGCGGGACCTGGATCTGGTCGCCGAGGATTCCTGGCCCGCGGCGCTGCGGCTGCTCACCGCCGACCCCGAAACCGCCCGCGCCCTGCGCGAGCCCGACGGCTACACCCCCTGGTGGATAGCCCGGTTCGCCGTGCTGGGTGGGCGTTCCCCGAGGCAATGGCGGCTCGCGGACGCCGAACAGCTCGCGGGACTCTACGACCCGGTGCCCGATGTCGGTGTGGACGAACGAACCCTGCGGCTCGTGGGGGTACGTGCCGAACTGACGGTGCACGACACGGCGGATGCCGCCGAGCTGGTGGCGCGACTCGCTGATCCGGAACGCGGGGTGCGCGCGGGACTGACGCTGGGTGCCCACCGCGCGTTGGCGGAGGCGGTGGCCTGCGACCGGATCGATCCGGGCGAGGTCGACCCGCCACGAGCGGTGCGGTCGGTCAGCTCGGCGGTGGTCTCCGCCGATCGCGCGGTGGTGCTGGACGAGCCGTGGTTGCTGGGGGTCTTCGAACCGGCTCTGGTGGTGGCGGGCGGAAACTCGCACGAGTTCGACGCCGAGTCGCTCGCCGAGTTGCTCGATCTTCCGCTGGCTTCCGAGCAGGGGGTGGTCGAGATACTCGGGCAGGGCGTCACGCAGTCCTGGCAGGACGTGGCCAGGGTGCCGGGCGCTTGCGAACTGCTCGGGGTGCCCGTGCCCCACGGCGAGGTCGAACTGCGGGACGGCCTGCGGGTGCGTACCTCGGAAGGGGAGCACCGGGTGCACTGGTGGGTCGACAACGCCGGTGCGATCTACAGCGAGCGGAGCTCGGACGGATTGGCCCGGGCGCTGGCCTGGGCGGTCGATCGTTGGCAGGACCGGTTCACCCTGGCGGCGCTGCTGGCCGACCCGGACGCCACCACGCTGCTCCGCTGAGGTACCCGCCCGGTGCGGTTGCCGCCGCTCGGTTGCGGAGCGGCTCACCTTCGGGGCGGCGTCGATTTCTCGCGAAATTTCCGCTCCCGAGGCCGCCGTCGGGAAGCGACCATGCGGTTAAGCAGCGGAGGTACCCCCGGTGCGTGAGTCGGATGCATCGCGAGGCCGGGCCGCTTCGACACGGTGCCGAGCTCCCGCCATGCTCGCAGGCCGCACTCCGACCACCCTGGCAGCCGGCGCCGCCGCGGGTTCTCCGGTGCGGCTCTCGCGAGGAAGGCCCGACGTTGTGTAGGTCGCTACCCGATGTCGGGCCTCCCGGAGCGAGAGCCGTGCCAGAGGTTCCGCCAAGTGAGAGCAGCGAAAGCCTGGTCGACAAAGGTCTGTTGAGATGTCAGCCGTCGAGTCCGGCGAGTCCCTGCCAGGAACCGCGGGACCCGCGCCGCGATGCCGAACGCTGCCAGTGAAAGACACAGTAGCCGAGCACTCCCAGCGCACCACCGGTCACACAGGTCCAGAACCGTACGTCGACCCCCGAACTCGTCCAGCCGAGCATGCCGAACACCACGGCGGCCACCAGCCAGCACAGCGTACCGGTGATCACGACCGGAGTCGGGCCGGCGAGTTTGGCCGGCAGCGGAGGGACCGGGCGCATCTGTGGCGGTCCGGTGGGAGCGTCGTTGTCATCCGCTGCCACGGTCGTCCTCTCCCTTCGATCGGGATTCGTTCGGGGCGAGACGCTTTCGCCGGGAGCTCGCGTGCGTGCTCCGTCCACGAGTCGAGGGACGCGACGCGGCCGACGGGGTACGCGGGAGTCGCCAGCTTACCCGCGCCGTCCTGTGACTGCCGCGTCGCGGCGGAATTGTCCGTTATTTTGCTAGACTAACGAGGTGTCTGAAACGGCTGAACGCGAGCGCACTCTGGCGAGCAGACTGCGTATCGCCATCGTTCGCCTGAACCGCCGGTTGCGTGCGCAGACCGAATCCAGCGTTACGCTCTCCCAGATGTCGGCGCTGGCCTGCCTGTGGCGGAACGGGCCGCTGGCACCCAGGGAGCTGGCCGCCCACGAGGGGGTGCAGCCTCCTTCCATGACCAGGGTCATCGCCGCGCTGGAGGATCTCGGTCTCGTGTACCGACGTCAGCACCCCACCGACGGTCGCCAGGCCATCGTGGAGCTGACCGAGGCGGGCAACCAGCGCATGGAGCAGGAGGTCTCCGTGCGGGAGCAGTGGCTCGATCTGCGTCTGGCGGAACTCACGGACCAGGAACGCGACACGCTCTCCAGCGCGGCGCGCATCCTCGAGCGGATGGCCCGATGACGCCTCCCCGCCGTGGTTGCCGGGGGAGCGGAATTCTCGGCCTGCCCGGCGCCGACACGACCAGCGCCGCGGTCATCCCGTACTCGCTCCCGTGGACGGTGCTCGTCCCGACGTAGTCCGCACTCGGTGTGCCCGCCGCGGCGAGCGATCCGGCGGGAGGCTCCGTCTACCGAGCCCCCGGTGGGCCGGCACGGAGCGCCCCGACCAGCGATACCCCCGACGAACCGAACGGTTGACCGCAGCAGATGTCCAAACCCGCCCAGCAGGAGTCCGACAGGCCGGAGCGAGACAGTCGGTCAGCGGCATCGGATGAATCCACTGGTGGGCGGGCGCGCGGCGGGATGTTTCGTTCGCTGCGGGAACGCAACTACCGCTACTACGCCTCCGGGCAGGTCGTCTCGCTGACCGGCACCTGGATGCAGCGCGCCGCGCAGGACTGGCTCGTACTCGAACTCTCCGACGGATCGCCGGCCGCACTGGGAGTGGCGGTCGCGTTGCAGTTCCTGCCGACCCTGTTGTTCACGCTCTACGCCGGAGTCATCGCCGACCGGGTCGACAAGCGTCGGCTGCTGATCGCGGTGCAGAGCGGAATGGGGTTGTGCGGCGTGGCACTGGGGTTGCTCGACGTCGGCGGTGTGGTCGAACTCTGGCACGTCTACGCACTGGCCCTGGGGCTGGGGTGCTTCTCGGCCGTCGACGCCCCGGTGCGGCAATCCTTCGTGGTCGAGATGGTCGGGGCCCGAGAACTGCCCAACGCGGTCGCCCTCAACTCGATGACCTTCAACCTCGCCCGCATCGTCGGTCCCGCGATCGCCGGTGTGCTGATAACCCTGATCGGTACGGGGCCGGTCTTCTTGGTCAACGGGTTGAGCACGGGCGCCGTGGTGCTCGGCCTGTTGCTGATGGATCCGAGCAGGCTGCACCGGACATCGGGAGCCACGGAGGAGAGCGGCAGGCTCCTGGCGGGACTGCGTTACGTATCGCGGAGTCCGCGGCTGATCGTGGTTCTGGCGCTGGTCTGCTGTGTGAGCACGTTCGGGATGAACTTCGAGAACGCCTTCGCGGTGATCGCGCGCAACGTGTTCGACCGGGACGCCGCCGGATACGGGTTGCTGATCACCGCACTGGCGGTGGGCACGCTCAGCGGCGCCTCGCTGGCGGCGCGTCGGGCCGGTGGTCGGCCTCGGTTGCGGCTGGTCTTCGGTGGTGCCGCCGCGTTCGGCGCCCTCGAGGCGGCGGCCTCGCTGATGCCCTCCTACCGCAGCTTCGCGGTTGCGCTGATCCCCGTCGGGATCGCCGTGATGACCTGTACCACGGCGGCCAACTCCACTGTGCAGCTTTCCGTGGAGCCGGAGATGCGGGGCAGGGTCATGGGGCTGTACATGATGCTGTTCCTCGGTGGCAGGCCGGTCGGCGGACTGCTCTCCGGTTGGTTGGCGGAGATCTTCAACGGCAGGGCGCCGTTGTTGCTCGGCGGCATCGGCGTGGTGCTGGCGAGCCTGGTGGGTGCCGTCGTGTTGGCACGGAGTTCGGAACGGGAGAGCGGCTCGCCGGGGTTGCCGAGAGAAGCAGGTTAGGCTAACCTAAATGATGTCGCTTCGTGGTGGGAGCGGCAGTCAGTTCGGGGACCGAGAAGCCCCGGCCCCACGGGCCGGGGCTTTCTCATCGGCACTTGAGTGTGGGGTGTCCCGATTGGGTGGTTGCGTAGCCGTCACGTGAGTCGGCGCCTTGCCGCGTTGGGCCGGCTCTTGAGTAGCGACCTACGCGGCGAGCGGCCCGGACTCGCGATGCATCCGACTCACGCACCGGGGACGATCCCGATGCCTCGTTCACGGCCACTTCCCGACGGCAGTCTCAGGGGTGGAAATTTCGCGCGAAATCGCCGCGCCAATGCGGCGGTGTGGCCCCGGCTCCGTCAATTTCTCGCGAAATCGCCGGGCCGCTTCGGCGCGGTGGCGAACTCCCGCCGCGGAACCACCCCCAGCAGAGCACCCCGCCCCCGGTCGGAGAAAAACTCGGGTTTCCCTCCCGGGGGAGGGAAACCCGAGTTCCGGCAGTTCGGCTTGTCGGAGCATTCACTGCCGGAGCCGCGGGGACTCGCGCCCGGGTCCGCGAGTCCTTCGAACCCCGCCTCGTGCGGAAACGCCCGTCCCGTGCGGACAAGTCCGGGAGAGGCGGTTCAGGACTGCGGCAGCCGCAGCCCGTTGTAGCCGGCCCGCGCGTCGGCGAACCGCCGGGAGACCTCGTCCCAGTTGACCACGTTCCAGAGCTGCTTGACGTAGTCGGCCTTCACGTTCTTGTACTGCAGGTAGTAGGCGTGCTCCCAGATGTCGAACACCAGCAGCGGGGTGGTGGCGATCGACAGGTTGGAGTGGTGATCGCGCAGCTGCTGCGTGATCAGTCGCTGTCCGACCGGGTCCCACGCGAGCACGCCCCATCCGTTGCCCTGGATCGTGGTGGAGACGGCCTCCATCTGGGCACGGAAGTTGTCGAAGGAACCGAAGTCCTGGTCGATGGCCGCCGCGAGCTCGCCGGTCGGCTTGTCGCCGCCGTCCGGGCTCAGGATCTTCCACCACACGAGGTGCAGCGAGTGACCCGCGAGGTTGAACGCCAGTGTGGTCTCCAACCCGACGATCGACGAGAAGTCCCCCTTCTCACGCGCCTCGGCGATCTTCTCGATCGTGTCGTTGGCTCCCTTGACGTAAGCCGCGTGATGTTTGCTGTGGTGCAACTCGTTGATCTCACCGGCGATCGCGGGTTCGAGCGCCGAGTAGTCGTAGTCCAGCTCGGGCAGCACGTACTGCGCCATTGACCGTCTCCCTTTCGCAATGGGGTTTCGGTAGCAAGTCTGTCGCAGTTGCAAACTACTAGCAACAGTTTCGGCGCGCTCGACTCGGGTGGGTAGTACGGGGCGGAGCCCGGTGGGGCCCGGCCCGCTCCCGGGCCCCACCGGTGTGAGCTCATTCCACCGGCCAGGTGTGCGCCGGTTCGCCGCTGTCACCCAGTTCGATGTAGCGGCGCAGCATCTCCACCAGAGCGGGCTGTCGGTCACGGCTGCGCTGCAGCCGCAGCACCGTCTCCCGTTGCCAGTCGGCGCCGGTCTGCCGGGCCTTGCAGCGCTGTTCCAGCACACCGAGGTGGCGTTGCCTGGCCGTTGCCGAGACCCCGCACGCCTCCAGACCCTCGTGGGCCATCGGGAGCAGCTTGCGCAGTACCAGTTCGTCGGCGGGAACCCATCCCATGCCGGGCCAGTACAGTCGGGTGTTCATCCCGTAACGGGCTCCGCTGTAGAAGTTCTCCTCCGCCGCGGCGAACGACATCTGTGTCCACAGCGGCCTGTCCTGTTCGGCCAGTGCGCGCTGTGCGCCGTAGAAGAACGCGGCGTTGGCCAGCATGTCGGCCACCGTCGGTCCCGCGGGGAGCACCCGGTTCTCCACCCGCAGGTGCGGAACCCCGTCCACGAGGTCGTACACCGGCCGGTTCCAGCGCCAGATCGTGCCGTTGTGCAGCCGCAGTTCCGAAAGCGTCGGGGCTCGTCCGGAGTTCAACGCGGCCACCGGGTCCTCTTCCTCCGGCTCCGGCATCAGCGAGGGGAAGTAGCGCACGTTCTCCTCGAACAGGTCGAAGATGGAGGTGATCCAGCGGTCCCCGAACCACACGCGGGGACGCACCCCCTGGTTCTTCAGCTCCTCGGGCCTGCTGTCGGTGGCCTGTTGGAACAGCGGGACACGCGTCTCCTGCCAGAGCGCTTTGCCCAGTAGGAACGGTGAGTTCGCCCCGACGGCCACCTGCACCCCGGCCAGGCACTGCGCCGCGTTCCAGTGCGCGGCGAAGTCCTCCGGAGCGACCTGCAGGTGCAGCTGTGCCGAAGTGCAGGCGGAGGAGGGCAGGATCGACTCCGCGTGCGAGCGCAACCGCTCCTGTTCCTGATCGCCGAGCGGGGTGCCCGACATGTGCAGCAGTATCTCCTCGCCGCGTGCCGCGCAGATCTGCTGGTTGAGCAGGCCGTAGCGCGCGGGGTGCGACAGCCAACGCGGATCGAAGTGGGAGCTCCGCAGCGTCGGCAGCGTTCCGATCATGACGAGTTTGGCCCCGATGTCCTGTGCCTTGCTGTCGGCGTTCGACAGCGAGGCGCGCAGCTCGTCCTCCAGTTCGAGGGCTCCCTGGCCCGCCAGCGCTCGCGGGCGGACGTTGAGCTCCAGGTTGTGTTGCCCCAGCTCGGTCGTGTACGAGGGGTCGTCGATCTTCTCCAGTACTTCGGCGTTGGACATCGAGGGGTTCATCCCCTCGTCCACCAAGCTCAGTTCCATCTCCAGCCCCATCTGCTGGTGGGGGAAGGAGAAGTTGCCCTCAGCCAGCATCCGGGCCAGCGCGTCCAGACCGCGCTGCATCTTGTCCCGGTATCGCTGCCGATCGCCCGGTCTGAACGCCCGACTGATTACGTTCTGCTTTCCCATGCCGCGTCACCCCGATCCAACGGTGTGCACATCGGCAGCTTCCGTGCTGGTCAGCGCCGGATTTCACAGTGGCACACCGGTGACCGCCCATGCCAGCGGCCAAAATGGTGGCACGATCTGACGAACGAGGGAGAGGCGTGGAAACGCTGTGTGTTCACGCGTGCCCGGGGTTAGAAGCGAGTGCCTCGTCGGGGCCGAGCGCGGGACTTCGGCCGTTCAGCCCGCGACGGGTGCCGCCGTACCCGTGCTCCGTCTGCCCAGGGCCAGGTGCACCGTCAGCGAGGCGAGCACCACGCCGAACATCACCAGTGCCATGGGCAGCGCCGATCCGACTCCGCCGAGCCCCACCAGCGGGGCCGCCAACGCCCCCACCACGAATTGCAGGACTCCGAGCAGTGCCGAGGCGCTTCCGGAGACCTCCTGGCGTTCGGCGAGCACGAGCATCGTCGTGTTGGGCATCACGAAGCCGAGACTGGAGATCATCACGAACAGTGCCACGAGCAGGAACGGCAGTGCCAGCCCCACCGACACGGTGACCACCAGCAGCAACCCGGCCACCGCTGCCGCGCTCAGCGCGCAGAGCAGCAGCCGGGACTCGGTCGCGATCCTGCCGACGAGCCGTGCGTTGATCTGTCCGCCCGCGACCAGGCCCAGGGCGTTGCTGCCGAACGCGAGGCTGTACGCCTGCGGGGAGAGTCCGTAGATGTCCTGCAGCACGTACGAGGAACCGCTGATGTAGGCGAACATCGCGGCCATGGCCAGTCCCGCCGCCAGTGCGTTGCCCAGGAACGAGGGGCTGCTCAGCAGTCCGCCGAAGATGCGCGCGGTGGAACCGGGTCGCAGCGGTTGACGCCATCGCCTCGGTTTGGTCTCCGGTAGTGCCAGTACCGTCACCAGGAACAGCATCACCGAGAAGGACGCCAGCACCACGAATACCCCGCGCCAGTTGGTGAAGTTGAGGACCTGGCCGCCGATGACCGGTGCCAGAATGGGAGCCAAGCCGGTGACCAGCATCAGTGACGAGAAGAACCGGGACGCCTCCACTCCGGAGTAGAGGTCGCGTACCGAGGCGCGGGCGATGACCATTCCCGCGGCCGCGCCGAACCCCTGCAGGAACCGCAACGCGGTCAGTGCGTAGACGTCCCCGGAGAGCGCGCACAGCACGGAGGTGGCGAAGTACACGCCCAGCCCGACCAGCAGTGGCTTGCGCCTGCCGACCGAGTCGCTGAGCGTTCCCGCGACCAGTTGCCCGAAGGCCAGCCCGAGCAGCACGGCGGTCAGCGTGAGTTGGCCCTGCGCGGAGGTGGCACCCAGCTCCCTGGTCAGCTCCGGCAGGGCGGGGAGGTACATGTCGATGGTCAACGGACCGAACGCGGTCAGTCCCCCGAGGATGAGGGCGAACTTCGCCTTGCGGTGCGGCCCGGAGTTGTCGGTGCCGGGCGCGGCAGCGGTCTCGGGGTGGTGCGTTTCTCCGTCGCGGTGGCTGTTCTCCTGCCCGGTGCCGCTCGGTGAAGCGTCACTCGGTCGCGGGTCACTCATGGGCCGGCCTTCCGTGATAGGGAACTCACACCCGTCAACCACGAACGTGTGAAGGCGGTTGGTTATGCCCATCTCGTTCGCATCGCTAAGTGAGTCCGGTCACGGCCCTCGTTCCCCCGTGGCGGGGTCGATCGGCACCGGCCACGAACACAACGGCCACGAACACGGTCGTCGTCGAAGGTCACATCCCCTGATGCGAGGATACGAAGTGTGGCCAGGCTGATCGAAGTAACCGATGCGGAGGACCCCGCGGTCGACGACTTCCGCGATCTGACTACCGCCGATCGTCGTCCCGATCGCCCCGGTGGGCGCGGACTCGTGATCGGCGAGGGCAGGCTGGTGGTGGAGCGGCTGCTCGCCTCGCCCTACCCCATTCGGGGACTGCTCGGTGAACGCAAACGGATAAACACCCTCGAACCGCTGCTGCGCGAGCTCGACGTCCCCGCCTACATCGTCGAGCCGGACACGCTGGCCGGGATCGTGGGCTTTCACCTCAACCGCGGAGTTCTCGCGGTGGCGGACCGCGCTCCCGAACCCGATCCGGCCGAGCTGATTCGCCGTTCCAGCAAGCTGGCCGTGCTCGAAGGGGTAGTCGATCACGAGAACCTCGGAGCCATGTTCCGCAACGCCGCCGGGCTCGGCCTCGACGGGGTGCTGTTGGGGCGCGGCTGTTCCGATCCGCTCTATCGCCGCAGCGTCCGGGTCTCGATGGGGCACGTGCTGCGTGTGCCGTTCGCCAGACTCACGGACTGGCCCGGCGACCTGGAGCGCCTCGGTGCCAACGGTTTCCGGGTGGCCGCGCTGGCCCCCCGTCCCGATGCCGTTCCGGTGGGACGAGCGGGTCTCTCCGAGGGCAAGGTGGCCGTGCTGATGGGTTCGGAGGGGCCCGGGCTGAGCGAGGAGGCACTGCGCTCGTCCGATCTCACCGTCGGTATCCCGATGTCTCGTGAGGTGGATTCGCTGAACGTCGCGGCCTCGGCCGCGATCGTGTTCCACGCCATGCGCTCCGACTCGTGAGGCCGCCGCCTCCGCGGGCCACGGGGTGATCTTCGGGCCCGACTGTGCCGGAGAACATCGTCCCGGTGGAAGATCTCAGTAGGGGGACGTCGCGATGGTGGGGGAAACCATGGAACTCCGGGTCGCCCGAGGGCGGCCCCTGTTCGTCGAGGCGGACGGGTCGCTCGGTCTGAAGCCGGAGCACGTGGGGCTTTCCCCCGAGCTCTGCGCGGCGCTGTACGAATGGGCCGAGGTCGTGGAGCGAATCAGCCGGGGGGATCCCCTCGACGGGCGGGCGTCGCGCGCGGTGGCACGTCGCGGCCGGCTGCTCGCGGGCCGCACGGCGGGGGAGTGCGAGCGTGCCGTTCGTTACCACGATCCGCTGACCGGTGAGCCGAGCACGCTGCCCGCACCCGTCGGACAGCGGCTTGTCGCGGGGTCGGACCCGCGGACAGAAGTGTTCGACCGCACGGCCCGGCCCACCGGCGTGACGGTCAGTGTCATCCTCGCGGTGCTGGTCTCCGTGGTGCTGGTGGTGGTTTCGCTGGGGCTGGCCGAGGTGAACCCGCTGCTCGGTGTGGTGGTCAATCTCGCTGTGGCGGGCGGATTCGCCCCGTCGGTCTGGCTCGGACGCGCCGTACCCACCTGGCGCTGGGTGGCCTTCGGAGTGGCACTCGGTGTCGCCGCTTCCTGGGTGATCCTGCCGCTGAGTCTGCTGGGGTGAGCCGGGCCTCCCCGAGTCCTACACCATCCGGGGGAACGAATGTTCGGCCCGGTCAGCATGGTTCCGCGTTGGGCCGTTGGGCACAATCGAGGGCATGTCACCGTCCGCGCGCGTGTTGTTCCTGATCGGCCTCTTGTCGATCCTAGTGGCCCTGTTCGCCGGGGCAGTGCTGCTCACGATGGACTACGTCGCGTGGATAGCGGGGACGATCGGCGCGGTCTCCATCGCGGGAGGATTCGTGGCGAGGGCGCTCTCCCCGGACACCGGCGGCGGAAAGTCCACAGGGGACGGTGTTTCCCCCGGTGGCGGACGCCCCCGCGGTAGGTTCATCGGCAGATCGCTGCCGGGAGTGCGGGACCGCATCTGGCAACGACACCTCGAATCGAGAGGTGGGGACTCCGGTGACGAGCAGCAGAGTCCGGAACAGGACTCCTCCCGCCCCTGAACCCGGCGCCCCCGAATCCGGTATCGCTGACCCCGGTATCGCTGCCCCCGTAGCCGCCCGCCCGAGCCCGGCCGGTTCGACGCGCCGAACTCGTCGCACGTCGGCCGCCGGTCGCGGTCTCGCCGTCGGTCACCGGTTCGACCGCACGCCGAGCAGCACGTCCTCCCAGGAGGGGACGATCGGGTGATTCTTGCGCCCCTCCCCGGTACCCGCGTCGTCCTCGATGTCCTCCCGGTCCGTCGCCACGTGTTCGGCCTCGTTGTCCGACCCTTCCAGGGGTTGTTCGGCCTCGGAGTCCTGGATCGCGTTTCCGAACTCGGCATCGTTCGACTGCGAGGTCGAGCCGAGTAGCGTCCCCGCTGTCATGGCGGGGATGTGGGCGGTTCCGACGGAACTCTCGGAGAGGTCGGGGTTGTTCTGCTCGGGCGCTCCTCCCAGCAGCGGAGTGGTGGTCTCCCGATCGCCGGAATGAACCTCCTCCTCGTCCGAGTGGTCCAGCTCGAGTGCTTCCCTGGCGAGCTCGGTGACCGGACGTACCGTGCGCAGTGGCCGGTTCGGAGTGGGATCGAGCAGATCGAGCGCGTCCTCGTCGAGCGCGGCGATCGTGCCCCCCTGCGCGCCGGGGTGGAACGTCCAGTGCGCGGTGTTCTCCGTGCGGCCGGCCTGCCAGCGCAGCGTGACCACCCACTTGCTGTCCTCGCCGCGCCAGGCGTCCCAGCTGGTCTCGCCGTAGTCCTGCCCCCGCATCCCGAAGGTCTGCGAGATGATCTCGCCGAGTGTCTGTACGTCCGGCCCGTCCTCGCGGATCGGATGTGCCTGCTGGGCCTTCTCGGCGACCTGGGCCCGTTCCAGTAATACCGGGTAGGCGTAGCGCTCCACGCGTTGCTGCGGAATGCCGGCCTCAGCGGCGACTTCCTCGACGGAAGCGCCCGCACGAACCCGCGTCTGGATCTCGCGCGGCCGCATCTGGGCTTCCAGCTCGATCTGTACCTGCCCGAGACGGGTGAGGTCACCGCGGGCCGCGGCGCGGAGTCGCTCGTCGGCAGGCACCGCGAAGCGTTCGCCGTTGTCGGGATCCTCACACACGACGGTCTCGCCGTCCTCTTCGAGCCCGACCACTCGCAGCGCTCGCATAAGTGCCTCCCCGCGCCTCCCACTGATTTTAGATCACCAAGCTATAACGATAACTCGGCGGGGGGTCTCCGTGGGACGGACGCGCCGAGTGTCGTAACGATGATCCTGCCGAACGGGTGTACCCCGTCGCATCCGTGGAAATACCTTGATTCCACATCGAGTTCTGTCGCGGATTTCACGTCGAGTCCTGTCGCGCCTCCCGACGAACGGCAGCCGGGGCATCCGCGCGGAAAGCGGATGCCCCGGCACGCCCGAGCGCTCAGTCGTCCCGGTCCTCCTCGTAACCGACCACGTCACCGTCGTGCGCGTCCACTGTGACCTCGTACTCGGTGTTCGCCTTCCGAAGCTCCAGCTCCCACTCGAGGCCGTAGCAGCGATCCAGCTCCACACCCGTCACCCGTGCCCCGGGAACCCGCTCCAAGGCCGTGCTGCGCGCCCGTTCGCCGTCGATCCCCGGTTCCTCCGACGTGCAGTCCCTCGGCGAGGGGCCACGGTAGCCGTTCCACGGCCCGGTGTGGACCTCGTCCCGATCAGGGCCGGTGTACCTCGGCGCGGGCACGTCCCGCGTCACCGGGGAACCTCCCACCGGCGAGGCGGTTCCCCACCGCTCGCCCCCGCTTCCGAAAGCCGCGGCGGTACCGCCGAGGGCGAGCACCCCGCCGGCGATCGCCACCGCCACGATCGACTTCTTGACACCCGGCAACTTCGTTCTCCTCTCCCGGTGAACCCGGACGACTGTCGCTGCCGGAGTACAAGGTCGCAGCGCGGAAGCTAAGCGGTCCCTACCCGAACGCTAAAACCGGGTTAAGAAGGAAGTGACCGGGTTCGTCGTCGGACGGGCGTTCCCGCGCGGCGGGCACGGTGGCGTTCTCGACGAAACACCGCCTGTTCCCGACCAGACGCCCCGCCGTGGGGCCGAATGACGATGAGTCGGCCGGTGTCCGTCAGACGGGGAGGACTTCTCCCGGAACGGACTCACACCTCGGGCACGCCGAAGTCCACGACCACCCGTGCTCCCCCGCGCGCACCGCTGCCCAGTGTCACCGAACCCCCGGAGTCACCCGCGGCGCGTCGCACGATGTCCAGCCCGAGACCGCTGGAGCCGCTGCCGCTGGCTCCTCGGTGCAGCGGATCCGCGGACAGCTCCGACTCGCCGAAACCGGCACCGTCGTCCGCGATCACCAGCCGCACGAGTCCCTCGGCCGCGAACAGCCGCACGTCGAATCCAACGCCCTCCTCGGTGTGGGCGAAAACATTGCCCAGCAACGCGTCGACGCAGTCGGCCAGTTCCGATGCCTCCACAGCCACCCGCAACGGCCCACGTGCGATCTCCACCCGCATCTCGCGCTCGGTGTCCTCGGCCAGCACCGACCAGAAGTCCATCCGCTCGGAGACGACGATCACCGCGTCACAACCGGGCGGGGCGGCCCTCGCGGAACCACGTTTGCCCGCTTGCTCGATTATCCGGGTGACCGCTCGCTGCAACGTGTCCACGTGCTCGGTGATGCGCTCGGACTCCGAGCGGTCCCGCAGCGCCTCCGCGTCCAGCCGCAGCGACATCAGCGGGGTGCGCAACCGGTGCGAAAGGTCGGCCACGTGCTCCCGCTCGGCCGCCAGCAGCTCGCGGATGCGCCCGGCGAGATGGTTCAGCGCCGTCGCCACCTCCCGCATCTCCGGGGGAGACTCGATCCGTGCCCGGGCGTTCAGCTCCCCGCTCGCCAGGCGGTGGGAAACCCCGGAGAGTTCCTTGGTGGGGCGCACCAGGGAACGCGCCAACCGGTCCGCGACCAGTACGCTCAGTCCCAGCAGGACCACGCCGAGCCCCGCGAGCAGCAGCCACGCGCGGTGCACCCCGCGCAGCAGCTCCCGCTCACCGACCGCGCTGCGGATCACCGCTCGTCCTCCCGAGGAGTCGCCCACCGAGACCAGTACGGCGACCCCGTCGTCGGTGTCCACGGTCAGGCTGCGCCCCCTGGCCGCCAGCCGCACGGCCTGGGTCCGCGCGGCCTCCGCGCCGAGCCTGGTGTCGTCCGCCAGGAAGACGGTGAGCGGGAACCTTCCCTGGGCGTTGGCACGTTGCACGCTCAGTTCGAGGGTGGACCTGTCCGCGGTGCCCACCACCGAGGTCAGGGCCTGCGCCTCGGTGGTCGCGGTGTTCACCGCCCGGTCGAAAGCCACTGTCCGCACCAGAACGGCCAGCGGCATGAGGAAGGCCACCAGCACCAGGGTTGTGGTGGCGGCCACCAGCAGCGCGATGCGTCGGCGCATCAGCGGCCACCGGCGTCGTCCGGAGCGGTCAGCAGCACTCCCGCGCCGCGCACCGTGTGCAGGTAGCGCGCGTCACGCGCGGTCTCACCGAGTTTGCGGCGCAACCAGGACACGTGCACGTCCACGGTTTTGTCCGCGCCCCCGTAGGGGAGTTGCCACACCTCGGTGAGCAGTTCCCGCTTGCTCACCACTTGTCCGGCCCGCGCCGCGAGGTAGTGCAGCACGTCGAACTCCCTCGGATTGAGATCCAGCGCTGTCCCGTCCAGGGTCGCCGAACGCGCGGCGGGGTCCATCCGCAGTCCGCCCACCACGAGCACCTCGGGTCTGCCGGGACCCGCGCCGTCTCTGCGCAGCACCGCGCGGATCCGGGCATCCAACTGCCCCACACCGAACGGTTTGACGACGTAGTCGTCGGCTCCCGAGTCCAGCACGGACACGATCTCGTCCTCGGCCCCGCGCGCGGTGGCCACGATCACCGGGACCCGGCTGGCCGCGCGCAGCATCCGCAGCAGCTCCCGGCCGTCCAGATCCGGCAGACCGATGTCCAGCACCACGATGTCGGGTTTGTGCGCCACGATCCGGTTCAGGGCGTCCATCGCGGTGATCGCTGAGGTGACCGCGTGCCCGCGCTCACCCAGTCCGCTGCTCAACGACGTGCGAAGAGCCGAATCGTCCTCGACAAGCAGCACCTGCGCCACCGTTGCACGGTAACCGGATCGTCGTCCCGGCTTGGCATAGTGGGGCTCATGAGACCTCCCACCGGAAGGGGCCGCACGGCGCTGGCCGTGCTGGGGTGGTGCTGCGCCGCCGCGCTCGCGGTGGGGGTGGGACTGGCCGCGGTCTCCGCTCTGGGGCGCGGCATCCTCGACGGTGGACCGCCGATGACCTCCCCGGAACAGGTGCGACGAGAGCTCGCACGTCCCGCTCCCAGTACGACGGGGGGAGGTGCCGAGCAGCCGGATGCCGACGGCGCTGGTTCGGCGGAGGTGGACCGGACGCCGGGAGGAACGGTGACTGCCGGTTGTTCCCCGGGCGAGTTGGCCTCGTTGCGCTCCTGGAGCCCGGCCCAGGGGTTCCGTGCCCGGGAGGTACGGGACGGTCCGGTCGAGGAAGCCGAACTCACCTTCGAGTCCGAGGACACGGAAGTGGAGATCACCGTGGTTTGTGACGGCACTAGGCCGCTGATCTCCACCGAGATCGATCAGTGAACGGGGGGCCGAGGTGGTTCGCCCCCGCCCGGGGAAGTCTGCACGTCCCGTTCCCCCGGGGAGGCTCGGACCGCCCCGGGGGAACGCGCGCCCGGATCAGCCGAGCTTGCCCGCGATCCAGTCGATCGCCTGCGTCAGCTTGGTGACGTCGTCCGGCTCGACGGCGGGGAAGGTGCCGATGCGCAGCTGATTGCGGCCGAGCTTGCGGTAGGGCTCGGTGTCCACGATCCCGTTCGCGCGCAGCGCCTTGGCCACGGCGTCCGCGTCGATCGAGTCGGCGAAGTCGATGGTGTTGACCACCTGGGAACGCTTGGCCGGGTCGGCGACGAAGGGGGAGGCGAAGTCCGAGGACTCGGCCCACGAGCACACGCGGCGCGAGGACTCACCGGTGCGCCGCACGCACCAGTCCAGCCCGCCCTGTTCGAGCATCCACTCGATCTGGTCGGCCAGCAGGAACAGCGTGGCGACGGCGGGGGTGTTGTAGGTCTGGTCCTTGCGGGAGTTGTCCAGCGCCGTGGTCAGCGAGAGGAACTCCGGAATCCAGCGGTCCGAACCACCGATCTCGCCCACGCGCTCCAGCGCGGCCGGGCTCATCGCCGCGATCCACAGGCCGCCGTCCGAGGCGAAGCACTTCTGCGGTGCGAAGTAGTAGACGTCCACGTCCGCGGGGTTGAACGGCAACCCGCCCGCGCCGGAGGTGGCGTCCACCGCGATCAGCGAGTTCTCGGACCCGGCGGGGCGGCTCGGGGGCAGCATCACGCCGGTGGAGGTCTCGTTGTGCGCCCAGGCGATCAGGTCGGCCTTCGGGTCGGACACCGGATCGGGAGCATCGCCCGGATCGGCCTTGACGACGATCGAGTCGTCCAGGAACGGGGCGGACTTGGTCGCCTTCGCGAACTTCTCGGAGAACTCGCCGTAGGTCAGGTGCAGCGCACGCTGCCGTACGAGGCCCAGGGTGGCGGCGTCCCAGAAGGCGGTGGTGCCACCGACACCGAGGACCACCTCGTAGCCCTCCGGAAGGGAGAAGAGCTGGCGGAGACCTTCCCGCACGCGTCCGACGAGCGACTTCACCGGTTTCTGCCGGTGCGAGGTGCCCATCACGTCGGCACCCTCGTTCGCGAGCCGCGTCAACTGCTCCGGCCTGACCTTCGACGGTCCGCATCCGAACCGTCCGTCGGACGGGATCAGTTCAGCTGGCAACCGCAGCGTCGTCGGGTCGATGTTGGTTTCGGCCTGCGTCATGCCGGCGCCTCCGGTCCTTGTTGTGTTGGTTTCGGCCCGTTCGAGGGCCGCTTGCGAACATGCACGAAGTTGGCCAGATGACCGGCGCCGTTGCCGGCTCAAGCACGGCTGGGCGCACACCGCCGGCGCGGTCCGACGGATCGCGCCACCGTGCCGCCGGTGTGAACCAGCCGCGGGCAACTTACTGCCTCCGTCGCCCCCTTGGCTACCGCGACGAGCCCGGTGTCACCCGAGCGAAACCGACCGGCGCGACCGTCCCCGTCCGGCCGGAACACCGGCTGAGACCGGAAAAGGGCTACGATCCCCCGGAACTCGCGCTGTGATCCGTATCATACTCGTGGAGCCGGTCGATCAGGTCGGCGCGGGCCCGGGCCACCCTGGAACGGATCGTGCCGGTGCGGCAGCCCGCCACCTCGGCGGTCTCCTCGTAGCTGAGCCCGACCAGCTGGGTCAGCACGAAGGCCTCCCTGCGCCGTTCGTCGAGGGCCTCCAGCGCGCTGCGCAGCGCGTATCCCTCCGGTATCGAGAGGCTTCGCGGTTGGACCCGTTCCGCCGCGAGCTGCCAGTCGTCGATGTCGGCCGTGCGTGGGCGGCGGTCGCGGTGCCGGATGTGGTCGGCGGCGACCCTGCGAGCTATCGACAGCAGCCAGGTGCGCGCCGAGGAGCGGCCGCGGTAGCTGGCCAGCGAGCGGAACGCGCGCAGGTAGCACTCCTGGGTGAGATCCTCCGCGACGTGCGCGTCCGCCAGATGCCGCAGCAACTGCCAGACCTGACGCTGCGTGCCGTGCACGAACCTGGTCGCGGCGTCGGTGTCCCCCTGTTTCGCCGCCAGCGCGCAGCGTGTGAGTTCCTGGTCGTCCACGCCCAATATCCAATGAACTTCGGGCCCGGGCCCGCTGCCACGGTTGTTCGGCTCACTCGACCACGTAAGCCGCGGTGATGCCGACTCGGCGGGCGTGAACCGTCGTTACCGTGAGAGCACGATACGCGTGTCCCCTCGATCTTCGGCACGGGAGCCGGGAACTACCGGGAGGTCACCGACGACCAGCACGGTGTGGACTGCGTGACGAGTGTCGAGATCCTCTCCGCCGAGCTCGACGGGGCGGCCACCGAGGAGCAGCGTCGACTGGTGCGGCAGCACCTGGCGGGCTGTGCCGAGTGCGAACGGCGCCGAGCGGGTTTCGACGAGTTGCACCGGGCGGTGCGGATCATGCCCGCCGAGCCCGGCCCCGACGTCACCGGAGCCGTGCTGCCGGCCCTGCGGCCCCGGTTGCTGGACCGGCTGCGCGGTGCGGCGGGGAGGCGACCGCGAACCGCCCTGCGCTGGTTGCTGGCACTGGTGGCGGTGGTTCAGTTGGGGGTGGCCCTGCTGCAGCTCACCGGCGTCGGAGTTCGCGTGGGCGACGGGGCCCGGTCGACGATGCCGCACATCGATCACGAGACGGGCGCCTGGAACGCCGCGGTGGCGGTCGCGTTGGCCTGGGTGGCGCTGCGTGCCAGGCACGCGGCCGCGCACCTGCCGGTGCTGGCGAGTTTCACCGGCGTGCTCGGCGCGTTGTGCCTGGTGGATCTGGTCACCGGCCGCGTCGGCCCCGAACGGGTGATTTCACACCTGCCGGTGTTGCTCGGGCTGGTACTGGTGGCGGTGCTGGCGCTGCTGCACGGCTCGGACCGGGTGCCCGCGAGCGGAAGCCGGTCCCCCGGCGACGGTGCCGAGCGCGGGGTGGCGGAGGACACCGCCACGAGCGCGCTCGACGGGGGGAGGACCGAATCGTCCCCGCCGCCCGTGGCGTACCGGGAGAGCGCGTGAGACGTGACGGACGGCATGGTTCAAGCTGGAGGGAGTTTCGCCGGTCGCGGTGAACCGCACGAAAGGTGGTCGGATGACGACGTCCGCGGACACCTCAACCGAGTCCGCCGAACAGCGACGCGGCTCCGCCGAACAGCGACGCAGCGTCGAGCTGGCCGTCAGCGGCATGACCTGTGCGGCGTGCGCCAACAGGGTGGAGCGCAAGCTCAACAAACTCGACGGTGTGCACGCCAGCGTCAACTACGCCGCCGCCCGTGCCAGCGTCACCGCCCCGGCGGGCGCCGCCGACGAGTTGCTGACCGAGACGGTGACCAAGGCAGGCTACGGGGCCGAGGTGCTGCGCCCAGCCGAGGAGAGCCCGGACGACTCCCGTGCCCGGCTGCGCGACCTGTGGCGCAGGCTCGTCGTCTCGGTCGTGCTGTTCGTGCCGCTGGCCGACCTGGCGATCCTGTTCACGGTGCTTCCCGAAGCCCGCTTCCCCGGTTGGCAGTGGCTGATCATCGTGCTCGCGCTTCCCGTGGCGGGCTGGGCCGCCTGGCCGTTCCACCGCGCCGCGCTGCGCAACGCCCGGCACGGTTCCTCCTCGATGGACACGCTGGTCTCCATCGGGATCACCGCGGCGAGCGTGTGGTCGCTCTACGCGATGTTCGCGCCGAGCGCCGCGCCCGCCGACGCCTCCGGGCTGTGGCTGCTGCTCAACACCGACGGTGCCGCTTACCTGGAAGTGGCGGCCGGAGTGACCACCTTCGTGCTGGCCGGGCGCTACTTCGAGGCCAAGGCGCAGCGCAGAGCGGGCGGCGCGTTGCGCGCCCTCGCCCGGCTCGGAGCCAAGACCGCTCTGGTGCGGGACGAGGACGGCACGCACCGGGAGGTGCCGGTCGAACGACTGCGGGTCGGGGATCGGTTCGTCACCCGCCCAGGCGGAACCATCGCCACCGACGGGCGCGTGGTGCGTGGCGGAGCCGCCGTGGACCGCAGCTCGATGACCGGGGAGTCGGTGCCCGCCGAGGTCGTCGAGGGCGACGAGGTCACCGGAGGAACCACGGTCGCCACCGGCTGGTTGCTCACCGAGGCGACCAGGGTCGGTCGGGACACCCAGCTCGCGGGGATGATGCGACTGGTCGAACAGGCGCAGAGCGGCAAGGCCGCCGTCCAGCGGTTGGCCGATCGGATCTCGGCCTACTTCGTGCCCGCCGTGCTCGGGCTGGCCGTGCTGACGTTGCTCGGCTGGCTGCTGCTCGGCGGCTCGGCCGAGCGCTCCTTCACGGCCGCGCTCTCGGTGCTGGTCATCGCGTGTCCGTGCGCGCTGGGACTGGCCACGCCGACCGCGCTGATGGCCGCTTCCGGACGTGGTGCGCAGCTCGGCATCTTCCTCAAGGGGTATCAGGCCCTGGAGTCCACCAGGACGGTCGACACGGTGGTGTTCGACAAGACCGGCACGGTCACCACCGGCAGCATGACCCTCGGGGAGGTGTACTGCGTCGCCGGTGTGGCGCGGTCCGAGGTGCTTCGACTGGTGGGCGGACTGGAGCACGCCTCCGAACACGCGGTCGCCGCCGCGATCACCTCCGCCGCGCGCGCCGAGCTCGGGGAGGGCGTGGAACTGCCCGCTGTCGAGGGGTTCGCCAACGATCCCGGACTGGGCGCGCACGGCGAGGTGGACGGACACCACATGCTGGCGGGCAGGGCGAAGCTGTTCACCGACAACGGGATCACCGTTCCGGAGGACGTGCGGCGACACCACGCGGAGTGGCAGCACGGCGGGAGGACCACCGTCCTCGTCGCGCGGGACGGAGTCGTGGTGGCGGTGCTCGGACTCGCCGACGCGGTCAAGCCCTCGGCCCCGGCCGCTGTGGCCGAGCTGCGGCGGCTCGGGATGCGGACCGTGCTGTTGACCGGTGACAACGAGGCCACGGCTCGTTCCGTCGCCGAGGAGGTGGGGATCGGCGAGGTCGTCGCCGACGTGCTCCCGGACCAGAAGGTCGAGGCGATCGAAGGACTGCGCGCCGAAGGGCGCCGGGTGGCGATGGTCGGCGACGGGGTCAACGACGCGCCCGCACTGGCCACGGCGGAACTGGGGCTCGCGGTGGGGGCGGGCACGGATGTGGCCATCTCGGCGGCCGATCTCATCCTGGTCCGCGAGGAGCTGACGGCGGTGCCGGACTCCGTGAAACTCGCCAGGCGGACGCTCGGCACCATCCGGGGCAACCTGGTTTGGGCGTTCGGCTACAACCTGGCCGCCGTGCCGCTGGCCGTGTGCGGACTGCTCAACCCGCTGATCGCGGGCGCGGCCATGGCGCTGTCCTCGGCCTTCGTCGTCTCCAACAGTCTGCGGTTGCGCCGGTTCACCCCCGCGTGAAATCGCTCCCCGGAGTGTCCGGTTCGGGGAGCCCCGCCTCGGGGTTCCCTCCGGGGAGGTTCCGGGGTGTCTGGGGGCTTTCCCGGAAGCGGTTCACGAGTTCGATCCGTTTACTGGGGACAGTGCACAGCGGAGAGTCGCGAAGTCCCGCGGAGCGGGTTCCGGAGGTCGGAACCCGCCCCGGCGAATCCGCGTCGAGTGGATCAGCCGAGGGCCTCGCCGCGCGCTCTCGGTGCTGTCGCTCGCCCGAGGTGGTCGTAGGGCTCGACAACCGGGCTGTTCCCTAGCGCGTCTTCCGAACGTCACGCGTGGCCCTCCGTGTCCGGAGCGTCACGTTAGAGTCAGTTTCGCAATTCAGATACCACAATGGGGGAATCACGTGAGTTTCCCGAACGGGTCGCAGCAACCCGCGGCCGTCCCTTCGGAACAGGGCGGAGTCAACGGACAGCAAGGCTTCGCCGGACAACTCGCCGAATCAGTACCGGAATCGGCAACCAGCGGATCGGCACTGGTCAAGGTCTACGGCAGCGGTGAGGCCGGGGTCCGAGCGCTGGACAACGTCGACATCGGTTTCGCGGGCGGACGGTTCAGCGCGATCATGGGGCCCTCCGGTTCCGGCAAGTCCACCCTGATGCACTGCCTGGCCGGGCTGGACACGCCGACCTCGGGTCGGGTGATGCTGGGTGAGACCGACCTGACCGGTCTCTCGGACAAGCAGCTCACCCTCACGAGGCGGGACAGGATCGGCTTCCTGTTCCAGTCGTTCAACCTGCTTCCCACTCTGACGGCGGAGCAGAACATCCTGCTGCCGCTGGAGCTGTCCGGTCGCAAACCCGACCGGCAGTGGCTGAACGACCTCACCGATGCGCTGGGCATCGCCCAGCGGTTGCGCCACCGGCCCAGCGAGCTCTCCGGCGGGCAGCAGCAGCGGGTCGCGGTGGCCCGCGCCCTGATCACGCGCCCCGAGGTCGTCTTCGCCGACGAACCCACCGGTGCGCTGGACTCGAAGTCCGGCGCGAACCTGCTGGAGTTCCTGCGCGGTTCGGTGCGCCAGTTCGGCCAGACGGTGGTGATGGTCACCCACGATCCGGTCGCCGCGTCCCACGCGGACAGCGTGGTGCTGCTGGCCGACGGCAACATCGCGGGCCGGATCGAGGAGCCCACCCAGGAAGCCGTGCTCGACTCGCTGCGCCGGTTGGGTGGGTGAAGTCTCGTGCTGCGCAACACCCTGCTACAACTGCGACACAACATCGGACGGCTCTCGGCGGCCGGACTCGCCATCGTGCTGGGCGTCGGCTTCGTCGCCGCCACCCTCGTGTTCACCGGCACCATGCAGTCCTCCGTACGGCACATGGTGGCGGCTCCCAACCTGTCCGCCGACGTCGTCGTCACGGACAACACGGCCGGGAGAGCGGAGCAGGAGGGCGACGAGAAGCAGCGGCGCCTCCGGGAGATCCGGGAAACCGGAGGCGTAGCAGCCGCCGTGCCCAGGACCGAGAGCTACGCCAACGCCTCCTGGGCGGGCGAGCGCTACTCGGTGGAGGTGAGCCGACTTCCCGAACAACAGTCGTTGCGCTGGTACGAGCTCGCCCGGGGAAACTATCCCGGCTCCGCTGACGAGGTGGTGCTCAGCGAGCGTGCCGCCGACTCGGCGAACATCTCCCCGGGAGACACCATCACCCTCCAGCAGCCCCGGTACGTCTCGGCTCGCGAGGGAGAGACCGAGAAGACACCGCCGAAGCGCGAGGTCACCGTCTCGGGACTGGTGGACGTCGGGAGCAGCCTGCTCACGGGGGGAAGCCGCGTCACGGTCTTCGCCCCCCAGGAGCTGCTGAACGAACTCGGGACCACCGACTACCGCGCGATCGACCTGCTGCTGGCCGACGGCGCCGATACCTCGGCCGTGCTCGACCGGTTGCGCGGCGAGCTCGACACCGGCCAGTACGTTCAGGTCCGAACCGGAGAGGAACAGGCCGAGTACGCGGTCCGGATGTTCAGCGGGAGCGTGGCCGCCGGGTTGAACGCGGTGCTGCTGCCGTTCGGCGCGATCGCGCTGTTCGTGGCCGGGTTCGTCATCGTCAACACCTTCTCGGTGCTGCACGCCCAACGAAGCAGGCAGTACGCACTGCTGCGGTGCGTCGGGGCCACCCGGGGACAGATCCGCCGCTCGGCGCTGTTCGAGGCACTGCTGGTGGGGCTGGTCACCTCGGTGATCGGCACGGTGTTCGGCGTGCTGGTCTCAGCCACGGTGAGCTGGCCGCTGGGGCTGACCGACTCCCCGGTCGACTTCGGTTCGCTCGGCATCACCCCGCTGGCGCTGACCGCGCCCGTGGCCGCCGGACTGCTGGTGACCTTCCTGGCCTCGTTGGCACCCGCCGCGCGCGCCATGCGGGTCGCCCCGCTGGCCGCGTTGCGTCCCGTCCCGGACGAGCAGGCATCCCGCCGGATCGGTCGGGCGCGACTGGTCTCCGCCGTGGTGTGCACCGTGCTGGGCGCCGGACTGCTGTTCGGCGGTGCTCTGCTCGGATCGATGGCCATGGCGGTGCCCGGCGGACTCGTGGCCGTGCTGGGAGTGCTGCTGTTCACCCCCACGCTCATTCCCGCTGTCGCCAGGGCGTTCGGGTACCTGCTGCGTTCGCTCGGGCCGACGGGCACGCTCGCCAGCGGCAACGCTGTCCGAAATCCCTACCGGGCCTCCTCCACCAGCACCGCGCTGATGATCGGCGTCGGGCTGATCGTGCTGCTGCTCACCGGGACCGCCAGTGCGCGGCACAGCGCCAACGAGCAGATCGACCAGCGCTACCCGGTGGACGTGAAGATCGCCGCCGAGGAGCGGGGACAACCGGTACCCGAAGGGGTGGGGCAGCGCCTCGCGGCCCTGGACGGCACGGCGGCCACCGCCGTCCTGTCCGGCACAGGTTTCGAGATGGAGCGGCCGGAATCGAGTATGCCGGAAGGCGTCGACCGCGAGGAAATGGCTCCGTTGACCTTCCGAGCGACGGGGATCGAGCCCGCGAAGCTGACCGAGGTCTCCCGACACGGAGGGCAAACGCTGCGGCAGGGAACCGCGCTGGTGAACAAGAATGTCCTCTCCGCCATGGGGTGGTCGCGGGGTGAGCGCGTGGAACTGCCCATCGGGGACGGTTCCGCCACGTTCCGGTTGGAGACCACCAAGCTGATTCAGTCCGGATTCCTGCTGACACGTTCCGATCTGGCCGCTACGGGGGCCGAGACCAGCACCACCGAGATCTGGGCCCGCGCCACCTCCGACACCTACATGCCGGGCTACACCGGCGAGCTGAACTCGTTGGCGGAGGAGAGCGCCTCGACGCCCGTGGACGTCGGGGGAGCGGTGCAGATGCGTGCGCAGTTCACCCGAGTGCTCGACACGCTGCTGCTGATCGTCACCGGTCTGCTGGCGGTCGCGGTCATCATCGCCGTGGTCGGTATCGCCAACACGCTCGGGCTGTCGGTGCTGGAACGCGGCAGGGAGTCCGCGCTGCTGCGCGCGCTGGGACTGACCCGTGGTCAGCTGCGGGGGACCCTGGCGCTGGAGGCGGTGCTGCTGGCCGTGGTCGGTACGGTGCTGGGAGCCCTGGTAGGAGTGCTGTTCGCCTTCGGCGGGGTGGCGGCGATGTTCGAGAACATCGGGCTGCCGGTCTCGTTCGCCGTGCCCTGGGCACGACTGCTCCTGGTGATCGGCTGTGCCATACCAGCGGGCGTGTTGGCCTCGGTGCTCCCCGCGCGCCGTGCTGCCAAGGCCCAACCGGCCGCCGCCCTCTCCGAGGAGTGACGAGCCGCATCGTCACAGCTCGATTTCCGTAGCGGGTTCCGTGGCGGAACCTCCGGCACGGCTCTCGCTCCGGGGATGCCCGACATCGGGTAGCGATCTACCCGACGTCGGGCCTTCCTGGCGAGGGCCGCACCGGAGAATCGCGGCGGTGCCGTCCGCGCGGGTGGTTGGAGTTCGGCACCGGGGCTCGCGCCCACCGGCGCGGCGATTTCGCGAGAAATCGACGGAGCCGGTGCCACACCGCCGCACGGGGCGGTGATTTAGCGAGAAATCGACGCCCCCGCACCGCCGTCGGGACGCGACCGTGCGGGTCGCAGCGCATGGGGCCTCTGGTGTGTGAGGCGGATGCCAGCTACGTAGCGGGAGAGGTCAACTCCCCTCGACATCGGTCCAGTGGACTTCCAGCTCGTCCCGGGTTCCGAACCGTTCCAGATGGGTTCCGACCACCTGTTTGACCCGGTCGACCCCTTCCCGGTCAGCGGCACGCGCCCGCAACAGCAGGGTCCGCCCCTCGGCCCGCATCTCGCACGTTCCGACGTCGAGCTCCACGCGCCCGGTTACCTCGTCGTGCTCGCTGTCGACCTTGTGCGCGAAGTGCTTGCAAAGTTGTGACAGGTATCGCTGTGGCCGTTCGGTGGTCACTTCCGCCTGTGAGGTCAGCATCTTGTCTCTCGCTCGACGTGGTTTCGGTTAAGGTATGCCTTACCGAACTCACGGTACTCCGGTGTTCGCCGTGCACACGATCACCGATCCGCCGTGTCGAGGCGAGAATCCGGCCACACCGGGTTGGCCGCTGTCGATGACCGCCGCTGTCGACGCACGCCGACCGGTTCACACCAGGGGCGGTCGGTTCACCAGGATCCCGTCGGATCCGCTCAGCTCCTGGTGGATTCCAGCCGTGCGAGCATCCCCCGGTAGTCGGCGTCGTCATCGTCGCCCTCCTCCCGGTGCCACTTCCGGAGCAGCACGACCAGTACCAGCAGCAGCGGAACCTCACCGCCGAGCCAGCCGATCAGCGCTCCCGCCTGCTGCGCGGCCATCGGATCCACCGACCACGGCAGGTCCAGTGTGCGGTAGTAGTTGCCCGCGATCGGCTCGGACATGCTCAGCACCAGCACGCCGAAGAAGGCCAGGGCGGGCATCATGCCCAGCGTCACGCCCAGTCGTGCCAGCTGCGGCACCCGACGGGGGGTGCGGTCGATGCCGAGTATCGACCAGAACCACAGATAGCCGCTCCCCAGGAAATAGACGTTCATGATCGTGTGAGCCCAGTGCTCCTGCATGACCAGCTGGAACAGGCCGGTCGGGTACAGCGCGTAGAGCGAGCCCACCAGCAACAGCGAGGCCAGCACCGGGTGACTCAACCACCTCGAAACGGGCGAGTCCACGATCCCGAGCAGCCATTCCCTCGGTCCGTACGGTTCACCCCGGCGCGCACGAGGTAGTGCCCGCAGGCACAGGTTCACCGGCGTCCCCAGTACGAGCAGGGCCGGGCCCAGCATGTTGAGCAGCAGGTGGGCCGTCATGTGCACCCCGAAGGTGGCAGGTGCGTAGCTTCCCACCCCGGAGGAGCTGGCCACCAGCACCGCCAGGCAGCCCGCCAACCAGCTCACCGTGCGCCCCACCGGCCAGCGCTGTCCGTGCGCGCGCAACCGGCGCACCCCCGTCAGGTAGCTCACCGCCAGCACCACGGCGGCCGTGCCCAGCAGTAGGTCGAACCTCCAGTGGGTGACCAGCTGCCAGAAGCTCGGAAACTCCGGAAGGTCGTAGCCGATGAGCAGGTCCATGGCGGTGGCGTCCCGATCGAGCAGGTTGGGCGGCGGAACGTGCGCCATTCCCATCGAGATCCCCACCGTGGCCAGCAGCAGCGCCAGCTCGGCCCCAGCCAGGCGCAGCATCCCCCTGTGGCGATCCAGCGCGGACCGGGTGATCCGACGTCGCAACGGCACCGAAACCAGCCCCACCAGCAGCAGGAGCCCGATCTTGCACAGCACGAGCGCCCCGTACTGGGTGCCCAGCCACATCCGGATCGGTGCCAGTATCAGCGAGCCGATGGCACCGGAGGCCGCCAGCAAACCCCAGCACGTCGCGGCGAGCTTCCGGTAACGCCGCGCCACGATTTCCGGGTTCGCTCCCCGCCTGCGAGCGTGGGCGAGCACGGCGAACAGCACTCCCAGCCACAACGCGGCCGCCACCACGTGGAAGACCATGCTGTCGGAGGCGAAGTCGTGTCCTCCGTTGGAGGCGGAGTGCCCGACCAGCACCGGAGGCAGCAGCGTCAACCCCGCCAGCACGGTCAGCCCGATCGTGGTGCGCCACCGCAGCGTCGAACGGCACGCGACAGCCAGTACCAGCGCGAGCAGCGCGGAGAGCAGCCACGCCTTCGGAACGTCCAGTGCTTCCAACAGCCCCGACAACGCGCCGGGCGTCAGGCTGTCGGTGACCGACTGCCCCGCCGAGTCGGCGGCGTCGAACACCGTGAGCAGCAACCCGGCAACGCCCCAGAACCACGCGGCCGTGCCCGCCGTCCGTAGCGCCGCGTAACCGTCCGGCGAGATCATCCCGCCGCGTTGCGGGACGGTGAAGAACGCGGCGAACACCAGCCCGCCCAGGCAGCACGCCCCGGCGAGGTCGAATACCAACCGCAGCAGGTTGACGCCCAGTTTGGTCAACGCCCCCGGATCGGGGTATCCGAGTACCGCGTAGACGCCGCTGCCCGCCGCGAGCACCAGCACGGTCGTGAGAACCACGGCGGAACCCGTGCCCAGCATTCCCCAGCGAATCACGCCGGGAGCACTCGGTGCGGCTTCGTCGCCTTCCCTGCGGCTGCTCGGTGCGGAACCTGACATGAACTGACCTCGTGATCGGGGTGGTGGGCTGTGAACCGCGAACGGTGCCGGTTTCGGCGGTCCGGTACTGTTTCTGCTGGGCAGCATAGGGTGTCGCGGAGTCGGTCCGACGGCCCGGTCGCGGTGCCCGTTCGATGTCTCCGCCATTCGCCGCGAGCACGGAGCGGGAGGTCGCGCCGAGTCGGGCTCGTGAAACGCGAGCCGGCAGGGTGACTACTGTCGACCGCTCCGCTGCTCGTCCTGCCGAGCCAGTCTGGCGAGCATCGCGTTGTACGCCTGCCTGGCCCGCTCGTCCTCGTCGAGGTCATCCGTGGTCCGCAGGCTCTCCACCTCGGATTCGGCCTCGCCGCCGGTTTCGGCGAGTGCGCTGCGTCTGGCGGACTCCAGCCAGTTGCCGAAACCGGCTTCCGAGCCGTTGGCACGCATCCACTGCCGCACCAGTACCAGCGCGAACACGGCCATGAGCGCGTCGCCGAAGAACCACATGATCCCGCCGCCGAGCCGCTGGTCGGCCAACACGGTCAGCGTGCCGTCGTCGATCCACCAGTCGCGCATCCTCCCGTAAGCGGGGAACAGCGGATCGTCGGCCATCATCAGGATCACGCCGATACCGGTGTCCGGTCCCATCCCCATCAGGGCGCTGAACACCCGCAACGGATAGGGGAAGTGCTGCCAGCGGGTCGGTTCGGTGCCCAGCAGTGGCAGGAACGTCAGGTAACCCGTAACCAGGTACAACACGCTCTCGGCGTGGTGCAGCCACGGGTTCAGCAGCATGACCTGCATGAACGGGGTCAGATGGGTGGCGATCAGCACCACCGAGTACAGCACCATGGTCCACGCCGGGTGGGTCAGCATGCCGACCGCTCGTCCGCGCAGGATTCGCGCCACCCGCCCGGACTCGTCCAGCTCCGACCACAGCCGCAGTGGTTTGCCGTAGACGAGCAGGGCGGGGACCAGCATGATCAGCATCAGGTGCTGCACCATGTGCATGGTGAACAGCGCGTGGCTGTAGACCGCGACGAAGCTGTTCATCGCCACGAACAGGCTCACCAGCCCGGAGGCGAACAGCCAATCGCGGTGGGCGGGCCAGGGCCGTCCCGGACTCCCGCGTCGGAGCCGTGTCACCCCGGCGGCGTAGGTGACACCGAGCAGCACGATCAGCAGATCCCACCAGAACGCGAACTTCCAGCTCAGCAGCGCACTGGTGAATGTCAGCTCTTCGACATGGTGCACACCGACACTCTCCCGCATCCGGACGCCGCGTTCGCGCGGGCGGCGCCCGGATCGTGTCCCGGAACACGCGTCGCCTCCCCGCTGGGGCGGTGTGCTCTCCCCGCCGGGGCGGAGTAGTCCCCTGCCGGGGCGGTGTGGTCTCCCTGTTGGGGCGGCGCAATTTCTCGCGAAATCGCCGCGCCTACGGTGCTCCCGAAACCGAGCCTCGACCACCCTCGCAGGCCGAACCCCGACCACGCCCGCAGCTCGCGCCGCCGCGGGTTCTCCCGTGCGGCTCTCGCGAGGACGCCGGAGACGTTGTGCAGGTCGCTACCCGATGTCTCCGGACCCGCGGCGAGAGCCGTGCGAGAGGTTCCGCCACGGCAGAGCTACGGAGACCGAGCCGGCAAAAGTTCTCAAACGGAGACCAGGGGAGAGACCGTGCTCCACCCTTCGACCTCACGCGGCTCACGTGCGCCCGGTCCGACGTAGCGGGCGGAGGGACGTACCAGTCGGCCGGTCCGCTTCTGCTCCAGGACGTGGGCGGACCAGCCAGCCAGCCGAGCACAGGTGAACATCGCGGGCATCATCGGCGTCGGTACCTGTGCGAAGTCCAGGATCACCGCTGCCCAGAACTCCACGTTGGTGGCGATCTGCCGATCGGGGCGCCGCTCGGCCAGCACCGACAGTGCCGCCTGCTCCAGTTCCGCGGCCACCTCGAACCGGGGTGAACCGAGCTGTTTGCAGGTTTCGCGCAGTACCCTCGCGCGGGGGTCCTCCGCGCGGTAGACCCGGTGCCCGAAGCCCATGAGTCGGTCGCCACGATCCAGGATCGACTCGACCACCGCGCGGGCGTCACCGCGCTGTTCGACCTCTTCGATCATCGGCAGTACCCGGGCGGGGGCACCACCGTGCAGTGGCCCGGACATGGCACCCACGGCTCCGGAGAGGCTCGCGGCGGCGTCGGCACCGGTGGAGGCGATGACCCGCGCGGTGAAGGTCGAGGCGTTGAGGCCGTGTTCGGCCGCGGAGACCCAGTAGGCATCCAGCGCCTTCACGTGTGCCGGATCCGGCTCGCCGCGCCAGCAGGTCAGGAATCGTTCGGCGACCGTGGTGCACTCGTCCAGCTCGGAGCGGGGTACCGCGGGGAGTTCCGCACCCCGGGCCGACTGGGCCGCGTAGGACAGCGCCAGCTCCGAGGCCAACGCCAGCTGGTCGCGTGCTTGTTCCTCGGTCACGTCCAGCAGTGGGGCGAACCCGTTGGTCGGTGCGACCATCGCCAGCGCCGACTGCATGTCGACACGTACGTCGCCGTTGCGCACCGGGAGTCGGTCGTCGCTCGCCGCGCCGAGGCCGTTGCCGAAGCGGCCGTCGACCAGCAGCGCCCATACGTCGCCGAACGAGACCCGGCCCGCCAGCTCCTCGATGTCCACTCCGCGGTAGCGCAGGGCACCACCGTCACGGTCCGGTTCGGCGATCTCGGTCTCGAACGCCACCACGCCCTCGAGGCCTGGGCTGACAGCGGCTTGCGTGGCTTCGTTGTTCACTGGATTCGGCATCGTCGCCTCGTCTCCTTCGTCGCCGGTTGTGCCGTCGACCCGTGCGGGCCGCGGTGGGGACGTGGCGGGGTGGTGTGGCACACGGTCGCGGAACGCGGCCGATGTCGTAGCGGTAACAGTGCACCCACTCGGTACGTGAAGGCAATCGTCGCGCCCGGTAAACGCGGAGTAATGAAAAAGATCACATCCCGTCCGGCTCGGTGGTCGCCTTCGAGGGGGTTTCGGAATCGTTCCCGAACGACGACAGCCGACTGGATCGATTACGAGATCGATCGGGACCGAACTGCGGTTCGGCCCGGCTTCGTTTTCCGTTTACCGTCGTTCGGGGAGTCGCTTCGCCTGGCGAGCGGGCGTTCGAGGTATCGCGCACCATTGCAGTTCAGTGCGAGCACATTTGACCCAGCGGTGGCGTCGCTTGAGACGTCGGTCTAGTCAGGAGGAATGGATGTCGCAGGCAAAGGCCACGTTGTCCGGGATGCGCGTGTCCTACGATGCCGAGCCGCTTCAGGAGTCGTCGCTTGCCACCACCTGGCACGAGCAGCTTCGACAGTGGTTCGACGAAGCGGTGCGGGCGGAACTGGCGGAACCGAACGCGATGGTGCTGGCAACGGCGGACGCCTCGGGGATGCCTTCTTCGCGCACGGTGCTGTGCAAGGGGATCGACGAACGTGGCCTGGTGTTCTTCACCAACTACACCTCGGCCAAGAGTCACGATCTCGGCGCCACCCGGGTGGCCGCGGCTACCTTCCCCTGGCTGTCGCTGCAGCGACAGGTGAACGTGCGCGGCACGGTCGAGAAGGTCAAACAGGAGGAGACCACCGACTACTGGGTCCACCGTCCCCGTGGTTCGCAACTCGGCGCGTGGGCCTCGCCGCAGTCCTGTGTGGTCTCCGGGCGTGCCGCGCTGGAATCCAAACTGACCGGTATCGAACGTAGGTTCTCCGATTCCGAGCGGGTTCCGGTTCCGCCGCACTGGGGCGGGTGGCGCATCCGGCCGGAGTACGTGGAGTTCTGGCAGGGACAACCGGACAGGTTGCACGATCGACTGCGGTTCGTCCGCGAGGACGACACCTGGAAGGTGCGGCGGCTCGCGCCCTGACGCGGGTGTCGGTGTTCTCGGTCCTCCTCCGGCAGGCCGCTCGGGTGGCGGAACCTCGTGCGGGGTTCTCGCTCCGGGCGCTCTCCTCGTGCGGTGCCCGACACGTCGTCGGGCGGCCCGAGCGGAGGATTCGGTTGATCAAGGTGACAGCACGGTTAACGGGATTGATCGGCTAAGACATACAGTGGTCGTGTGAACGAACACATCCCGGCTACAGGTCACCAGTTCGAGATCGTTCACGGTGGCGTGCGGGCGGTAATCACCGAGGTGGGTGCCGCGCTGCGTACTTTCGAGGTCGACGGGGTTCCCTACAGCGAGACCTACGAGGCCGACCGACTACCGCCCGGAGCCGCCGGGGCAGTACTGGTGCCGTGGCCGAATCGCGTCGCCGACGGCCGCTGGAACCTGGAGGGCGAACCGCAGCAGCTCGCGCTGACCGAGCCGGATCGGCACAACGCCATCCACGGCCTGCTGCGGCACACCCCCTGGACCGTGGGGGAACACACCTCCGCCGCCGTGGTGCTGCACGCGATGATCCCGGCACAGCCCGGCTGGCCGGTTCCGCTGCTGACGGCGGTGGAGTACTCGGTCGACGACCACGGGCTGACGGTGCGGCACACCGTGGAGAACCTCGGTTCACGTCCCGTCCCCTTCGGGATCGGGGTGCATCCCTACCCGCGGGCGGGCAATGCGGCCACCGACGAGTGCACCCTGCGGCTGTCCGCCTCCAGCGTGCTGCCGATCGATCCCGAACGGATGCTGCCCGATCGACCACCCCGCAGGCTGGAGGGCGAGGAGCAGGATCTTCGTACCGGCAAGAAGCTCGCCGGGGTGTGGTTGGACACCGCTTTCGGCGGGGCCGCACCGCTGCCGGACGATCCGGCGGGGCTGGTGCGGCACTCGTTGACCGACTCCACCGGTCACGGCGTGCAGCTGTGGGCCGATCCGATTTTCGGCTGGGTACAGGTCTACACGGCGGCCGACTTCCCGGAGCGTGGCAGGGCGGTCGCGGTGGAGCCGATGACCTGCCCGCCCGACGCGTTGAACTCCGGGACCGACCTGATCGTGCTGGAACAGGGGCAGACCTGGTCGGCGCGTTGGGGCCTCCGCCCCATCGGCTGAGGCGCCCGGTAGTCCGCGAACCACCGGGTGCCCGCGGGTGTGCACGTGCGAGTGCTTCCGGCCCGTCCCCGCTGGCGAGGTGTGCGGCGAGTGCGGCGGGTACTGTCGCCGGGTCGGTCCGGGACCAGGTTCACGTCTTCGCCAGCTCGCGGCCGATCACCATCCGCTGGATCTGGTTGGTTCCCTCGAAGATCTGCAACACCTTCGCTTCGCGCATGTAGCGTTCCGCGGGGAAGTCCCTGGTGTAGCCGGCACCTCCCAACACCTGCACGGCGTCGGTGGTGACCTTCATGGCGGCGTCCGTCGCGACCAGCTTGGCCACCGAGGCCTGCCTGCCGAAGGATCGACCCGCGTCGCGGCGCCGTGCCGCGTCCAGGTAGGTCGCCCGGGCCGACTGCACGGCGGCTTCCATGTCGGCGATCATGAACTCGATCCCTTGGAAGTCGATGATCGATCGGCCGAACTGCGTGCGTTGCCGCGCGTAGCCCACCGCCAGGTCGAGCGCCGCCTGTGCCAGCCCCACGGCGCAGGCCGCGATTCCCAGCCTCCCGGAATCGAGCGCGCGCAGCGCGATGCGCAGTCCGTTGCCCTCGCCCCCGACGAGCCGCTGTTCCGAGACCCGGGCGTCGTCGAGGACGAGTTCCGTGGTGGGCGAGCCGGTCAGCCCCATCTTGTGCTCCGGTTTTCCGGCTTTGAGCCCCGGCGTGTTCCCGTCGACCAGCAGGCAGCTGATCTCCGTGTCCGAGGTTCTGGTCAGCAGGGTGTAGAAGTCGGCCACCCCGCCGTGGGTGATCCAGCACTTGGTGCCGTTGACCGCGTACTCGGCACCGTTCCGTTCCGCGCGGGTTCGCAGGGCGGCCGCGTCCGAACCGGCCTGTGGTTCGGACAGCGCGTAGGCGCCCAGGGTGTGGCCGCCGAGCATCTCGCCGAGCCAGCGTTCGCGCTGCTCGTCCGTGCCGAACTCGACCAGCGGGTAGCAGGACATGGTGTGCACCGACAGGCCGACTCCCACGGTCATCCACGCGCTGCTGATCTCCTCCAGCACCTGGAGGTAGGTCTCGTAGGGCTGGTTCGCCCCGCCGTACTCCTCCGGGTACGGCAGGCTCAGCAACCCGGCTTCGCCGAGCAGCTCGAACTTGTCGTGGGGGAAGCTCTCGTTCTCCTCCGCGCGCGCCGCCTCCGGTGCCAGTTCGTTCCGGGCCATGTCCCTCGTGAGGTTGAGCAGGTCGGTTGCCTCGGTGGTGGCGAGAATTCGTTCGACTGGCATCAAAGACCCCGGATGTCGTGCCTTGTAGTACTCTGTTGAGTACTCAAGGACTTAATAGAGTACTGTTGATGACGTATAGTACTGCTGTCGAGTACTCGGCGAAACCGGTTTCGACCTGTTGCCGTCCCGAGGGACGGTTCATCCCTCCGCCTGTGGCAGCCTCGAACGATGACTCATTCCCGTCCGGCGGAAACCGCTCACGAGCCGTGTGACACCGCCCGAACGCCGGCTGTGCGGGCCCGTCGGGCGGAACTGCTGGACCGGCTGTGCGAGCTGTTCCTGGCCGAGGGCTTCGCGCACTTCACCCTGGACGAGCTGGCCGGACGCATGCACTGCTCCAAGTCCACCCTTTACACGCTGGCGCACAGCAAGGAACAGCTCGCCGTGCGCGTGGTGGGGCACTTCTTCAAACGAGCCACCGGCAACATCGAGCGACGAGTCGCCGAGTGCACCGACCCGCGTTCCCGGATGCGCACGTACCTCAAGGCGGCAGCGGCCGAGTTGGCCCCCGCTAGCAGGCGGTTCATCGCGGACATGGCGAGCAATCCGGCGACCCGAGCCAGTTACGAGTCCAACGCGAGGGCGGCCGCCGACCGGATTCGACAGGACGTGCACGAAGGGGTGCGGACGGGTGTCTTCCGCGAGGTCGACTCCGCGCTGGTGGCCGAGATGGTCGGACTCACGCTCTCGGCCATCCAACGCGGTGAGATCTCCGAGCGGACGGGGCTTTCCGACGCGGCGGCTTTCGACGCGCTCTCGGACTTCCTGGTGGGAGGGCTGTCCGCCTCGGAGACCGATCCGGCGCGGAGCACGGAAGAAGACGGTACGGAGGAAAGTTGATTCTCATCTGCGGTGAGGCCCTGGTCGATCTGGTTCCCGGTGAAGCACGTGGGGGCGAGCTCGCGCCGTTGCATCCCCGACTCGGTGGCGGTCCCTACAACGTCGCCATCGCGCTGGGCAGGCTGGCGACTCCGGTGGGAATGTTCACCCGGTTGTCCCGTGACCGGTTCGGTGTCGAACTGCTGAAGCGGCTTCACGAAGCCGGTGCCGACACCACCGAGGTGCAGGTGGGGACGGAGCCGACCACGCTCGCGGTGGTGGAGCTGGACGAGCGGGGATCCGCTCGGTACGGCTTCCACACCGAGGGCACCGCCGCGCCGCTCGTCGCGGACCCCGGTGACCTGCCCCCGGAGGTCGAGGCGCTCTCCTTCGGGACGCTGGCGATGGTGCTGGAGCCGGGAGCCTCGGTGCACGAGCGGGTGCTGTTCCGGGAATCCGAACGGGGGCGGTTCACAGCGCTCGATCCGAACATCCGGGCGGATCTGATCGAGGACCCGGACGCCTACCGGCGACGTTTCCTGAGCTGGTTGCCCGCGGTGGACCTGTTGAAGCTCTCGGTCGAGGACGCCGCGTGGCTGGCCGGCTCGGAGTCGGCGGTCGAATCGCCGGAGCTGTTCGAGGCGTTACGGGACTGGCTCGGTCGTGGTCCGGCAGCGGTGGTGCTGACCAGGGGCGCCGACGGGATGGCGGTGTTGACCGCGGACGGCGGGATCGTCGAGGTGGCCGCCGCGGCGACGTCGGTTGTGGACACGATCGGGGCGGGGGACACCATTCAGGCCGCGCTGCTGTGCTGGTTGCGCAGTGCCGGGGCGTTGTCCGCTGCCGCGGTGCGCGGGCTTTCGGCGGCGGACTGGACCGCAGCGCTGAACTTCGCGGCAGCGGCGGCCGGGGTCACGGTCTCCCGCCAGGGGGCCGAACCGCCCTACGCCTCCGAACTCTGAACCGCGTACCGACGGCCGGCGCGGCGGTTTCGCGAGAAATTGGCGCCCCTGCGGCGCAGTGCCGAACTCCCACCACGCCCGTAGGCCGAGCCCCGAGCACTCTCGCGATCGGCACCGCCGCGGGTTCTCCGGAGCGAGAGCCGTGCCGGAGGTTCCGCAAAACGAGCCACTCGGTAGCCGGTGGGGCGGCGATCCTCGGACAGACGTGAAAGAGGGGCACCCCTTGGGAGCCGGGGTGCCCCTCACTCACCTGTGGAACCGGCACAGCCATTTCTGGCGTGCCGATCGTCGACGGGAGTCCTCGCTTCAGAGCACGTCGATGTTCACGAGGAGGTCGATCAGCGACTGAATAATGACCACGTTGCTTTCCTTTGCTCAATTTGGCGATTGTTTTTCATGTTGCGGCCGCGATGAAGAAGTTAGTGGTGTTTCCGGGATTTGTCTGTCACACGGAAGTGCAAAGTGATCAATACTCTTCGTGTCAGGTGAACACGCCAGGTGTTTGCGAAACACTTTCGTGAAAAACATTCGCAGCATGTTTCCCGGTGAATATCACGTTTCGTATTCGAGTGGTGGCGCGTTGTTGGGTGTTTTCCGAGGTGGGGTCCTCGCGGTGGTGCTCCCGGGTGTCAGCGGGTCTTGCTGTGGTGCGTAGAAGCGATCCGTTAACTCGAAAGAGTGTTGATTCACTCGTGCGAGTGAGCATCATGCCCTTGAGAGAAATAGTGACGTCGGTCACTTTTCGAGGATTCGGTTGTCGATCAGTGGTCGATCTTCCGGCGCGATTTCCCGCGCCGTCCTTCGCGCGGTCGGCCTCTCCCACCTGCCCCTCCCCGCGAACCGGGCTGTGATGCCGACAACTCGAGGTGTGACGTGTGCGCTTCGGCGGGATGAACAACGGGTGTGATCGTGGTCCCACCTTCCCGTTTCAGCTGACACCGTTGCTGCGTGAGAGGCCTTTCGCGGTCTAGCGTGACTACTGACAGGACCCCAATGGGGTGGTGCTGCGGCGGTTCGGAGTGATCCCGGCCGGCGTGTGCGCTCGATCGGGAACGGGTGACCCCGGCGCCTCGGGCGTCGGACGTACCGCTGGTCGGCGGCAGTACCCCCCAGACTGAGCGCGAGAGGTTCGGAGAATGCCCGACGACGCGACCGCCAAACGCACCGTCGCGCTGCGCTACGACGCCGGCGAGCACGAAATGGGCGTGACCGCTCCCACCGAAGGCGCGCCCGGTGTCAATTTGGACAAGTTGATGGCCAAAACCGGTTTGGTGACGCTCGATCCGGGCTTCGTCAACACCGCGGCCTGCGAATCCGACATCACCTACATCGACGGCGATGCCGGGATTCTGCGCTACCGGGGCTATCCCATCGAGGAGCTCGCGGACAAGTCGAACTTCGTCGAGGTCAGCTACCTGCTGATCTACGGCGAGCTGCCCACCGCGGAGCAGTACGAGGACTTCGCCGACCGGGTCCGCAGGCACACGCTGCTGCACGAGGACCTGCGCAAGTTCTTCGACGGGTTCCCCAGGGACGCGCACCCCATGCCGGTGCTCTCCTCGGCGGTCTCGGCGCTGTCCACCTTCTACCAGGACAGCCTGAATCCGTTCGACCGGCAGCAGGTCGAGCTGTCCACCCACAGGTTGCTCGCCAAGCTGCCGACGATCGCGGCCTACGCGTACAAGAAGTCCGCCGGTCAGCCGTTCCTCTATCCTGACAACTCGCTCGGTCTGGTGGAGAACTTCCTGCGGATGACGTTCGGCTTCCCCGCGGAGCCGTACGAGGTCGATCCGACCATGGCTCGTGCGCTGGACCTGCTGTTCATCCTGCACGCGGATCACGAGCAGAACTGCTCCACCTCGACCGTTCGGATGGTCGGCTCCTCCGAGGCGAATCTGTTCGCCAGTATCTCGGCCGGTATCAACGCCCTGTTCGGGCCGCTGCACGGCGGCGCGAACAGCGCGGTGCTGGACATGCTGGAGGGGATCCGCGCCGACGGCGGAGACGTCGACTCCTTCGTGTCCCGGGTGAAGAACAAGGAACCCGGCGTCAAGCTCATGGGCTTCGGGCACCGCGTCTACAAGAACTACGATCCGCGTGCCCGGATCATCAAGAAGACGGCCGACGAGGTGCTGGAAAAGCTCGGCTCCAACGATCCGCTGCTGGACATCGCGCTCAAGCTGGAGGAGCGTGCGCTCTCCGACGACTACTTCATCGAGCGCAACCTCTACCCGAACGTGGACTTCTACACCGGCCTGATCTACAAGGCCATGGGCTTTCCCACCAAGTTCTTCACCGTGCTGTTCGCCCTCGGGCGGCTGCCGGGCTGGATCGCCCACTGGCGCGAGATGCTGGACGACCCCGCCCGCAAGATCAGCAGGCCGCGTCAGGTCTACACCGGCCAGGCGCAGCGTGCCTACGTGCCGATGAACGAGCGCTGAATCCTTCTCGGAATCCTGTTGCGCTCAGGTGCACCGAACGGGCCGCTCGGATGGTCGAGCGGCCCGTTCGCTCGTTCGTGCCCGCGAACACGCCTCTCAGGAGCGCGTCAGGAAGCCCGCAGCGCGTCCTTGAGCCGAACCCTGGCTCCGGTGCGCAGCACCGCGTTCGAGTAGATCCGGCCGCCCAGCCACAGCACGGCCGCGCTCGCCACCAGCGAGAGCACCACCGAGAGCGCCCCCTGCCACAGCGGCACCCCACCGAGCGCGAGCCGCATCGGCATCAGCATGGGCGAGAAGCCCGGAATCATCGAAAGCACCGTCCCGGCGGTGCCGTCGGGATTGGTCGGCAGTACCGACACCCCGACGAAGAACGGCACGATCAGCAGCATGATCACCGGGGTTATCACGCTCTGCAGATCCTCCTGGCGCGAGACCAGCGAGGAAGCCGCCGCGAGCATCGTCGCGTAGAGCGTGAAGCCGAGCAGGAACCACAGCACCGCCCAGCCGAGCAGCCCCGCCACGGTGAAGGTGGGCAGGGTCAGTACGGCTGTGACGGTGGCAGCGGCGAACCCGAGCACCCCGATCACCGCGAACTGGATCAGCCCGGTGATCCCGATCCCGACGATCTTTCCGGCCATCAGCTCGGTGCTGCGGATGGTCGCCAGCAACACCTCCACGACCCTGCTGGACTTCTCCTCCACGACGCCCTGCGAGATCATCTGGCCGGTCATGATCAGGAACATGTACAGTAGGAAGGTGGAGACCATCGCGATGATCAGTCGCTGGGCCTTCTCCGCGTCGGAGATCCCGGCCATCGGTCCGTCCGCCGCGTCCTGCGAGCCCCCCATGGAGATGATCGCCACTTCGCCCTGACCGGCCCGGTCGCGCACCGCCCGGGGATCCAGGCCCGCGTCCGACATCTCGGCGTCGAGCTGGTTGTTGTAGGTGATCGTGGTGAGTGCTCTTTCCAGGTGCGGGAAGACGTGTTCTTCCACGAACAGCTCCGGAGCGGTGGGGGTTCCCGCGACCACCCCGTCGAGTTCGCCCTCGCGCACCAGGTTCTTGCCCGTCTCGGTGTCGGTGACCTTCCGGACGCTGATGGCGGGCAGGTCCACCCCCGCCTTCCGTTCCAGCGGTTCGGCGAGCCCGTTCGCGGACTGGGTGATCCCCAGCCGAGTCGTGCTGTCCGAGGCACTCAGGTCGTCCTCGGGTGCGTTAGAAGCGCCAGCGAAGAGCGTCACCACCGGGAACGCCAGCACCAGCAGTGCCATGAACAGCGTTCCCAGTACGAACGCCCGGGTTCGCACCCTGGTCTGCAGTTCGCGCCGGGCGACCAGCCATACGGTGTGCAGTGTCCGTTTCACTCGTCGGGCTCCTCGGTTACGGCGTCGCGGAACAGTTCGGTCAGGCTGGGACGGGTTCTGCTGAACTCGTGCACCGGGCCGGTTTCCAGTGCGGCACGCAGCACCCGCTGGTCGTCGGCCGTGTCGTCGAGCCGCAGTGTGGTGTGTCCGTTCTCGCTGCTCTCGACGCTCACGCCGGGCAGCCCTTCCGCCCAGTCGCGCGGTGCTTCCGGCGCGTGCACGTTCAACCGCACCGGGCCGTTGGACCGCAGTTCCTCGACGGTGCCGTCGGCGATCATTCTGCCGCGGCGCACGATGCCCACCCGGTCGCACAGTCGCTGCACCAGTTCGAGCTGATGACTGGAGAACACCACCGGAACACCGCGGTCGCGCATCTCAAGCAGCACGGTGCTCATCACTTCGACGGCCACGGGGTCCAGGCCGGAGAAGGGCTCGTCGAGGATCAGGACGGCCGGGTCGTGGATCAGCGCGGCGGCCAGCTGCACCCGCTGCTGGTTTCCCAGACTGAGTTTCTGCAGCTGGTCCTCGCGGCGTTCGGACAGCTCCAGCCGTTCGGTCCACCGGTTCGCGGCGCGGTCGGCCGCCGCGCGTTCCATGCCGTGCAGCTCGCCCAGGTACCGCAGCTGTTCCAGCACCTTCATCTTCGGGTAGAGCCCGCGTTCCTCCGGCATGTAGCCGATCCGGCTGCGTGTCATCCGGTCGACGGGCGCGTCGTCGTAGCGCACCTGCCCCGAGTCCGCCGCGAGCACACCCAGCGCGATCCGCATGGTGGTGGTTTTCCCGGCGCCGTTGCTGCCGACGAACCCCAGCATCTCCCCGCTTCGCACGGTGAGTGACATTTCGTCGAGGGCCACGACGTCCCCGTAGCGTTTGGAGATCCGGTCGATCTCCAGCGCGCCTTCGGGCACGGAATTCTCCTTCGGTTGTCGTTGACGACGGTGTTCCGCCGTCAGCCACGCGTGTCGTGCTGTGCTCCGCGCACCGGTGTCATCCGAACGTGGCTACGCACCACACGCGAGTTCGGTTCGAATCTTCACCCTATCGGTGGAAGCGCGGCGGTTGGGAGCTTTCGCGTCGCTCCGTTACCGGTCGGGAAGGCCCGGACCGAGGGAGGGGCGGCTCCGTGGCACGTTCCGCTGTCCCGGGTGCCGCGATTCTCGGCCATGGAACCTGCGAGCGACCGGAGATGACTGTGCTGCGGATGGATGGTTGTGCGGAGTTGGCCGCAGGCGCTTGGCCCGGGTGGGTGTCGATTTCTCGCGAAATCGCCGCGCGGGTGAGGCGCACGGCCCGATCTCCGTCGATTTCTCGCGAAATCGCCGGACCGGGTGGCGGCCCGGATCAGTGGTACACGCCGCGCAGCGCCCTGGTCACCAGGTCGGCCACCCGGGGCAACGCCCTCGCCCGGATCTCGGGGGGCAGACCGGGCGGCATTCTGCGGTCGAGCACGTCGGCCGCGTTCATCGCTCCCTCGTGCCGTACCGCCCACACCACCTCGGCGGCGCTGGTCGAGAGCTCGGGGACGACCGGTTCGCCCAGCGCCGGGTCGAGCTCGGTGATCGCCGACACGCGTTCGGCCTCGGTGCCGTAGCGGTCGATCAGCCGTCGCTCCGCACCCAGTTCGGCGAGTTTCCCCCGATCCGCTGCCCCTACCAGCGGCGTCTTCGCCGTGCGGCTGTTCCCGGCGCGGAGCCCGCAATCGCGCACGGCCCTGTCGACGGCCTCGACCGCGGCCGTGCGGTACGGCGCGAGAGCACCTCGCAGCACGCTGATGACCCCGGCGGGTGAGGTGTGCACGTGGTGCTCCCGGCTTCGGGAGTCCGACAGCGCCTCCAACGTGGCGCCCCCTGTCCCGCGCGAGGCATCCCGTCGGCTACGGGCTCGCCGGGGAACCACGTGCGACACCACCTGGCTGTCCAGCGGATCCGCGGTGCGCGCCGCCGGACCGAGCAGTTCGGCGGCTGCGGCGAGCAGCCCGCTCGCCTCGGAGTCGCTCGGCTTCGGTCGTTCAGCGGTTTCCGGGGGAGTGCCGTCGGGTTCGACGCTGCCTGCCGTGACCAGCAGTCGGTCCCCCGGTTGTGGGACGCACCGCACGGCTTGCCCGGAGTCATCGGCCGTCGGTGCGGTCAGCCCGGTCGCGGTGAGCCCCACGGCCGCGGCATCGAGCACGATCCCCGGCGTCCGGAAGGTGCTCAGCGATGGGTGGTCGACCAGCTCGGCCGAGCGCGGACCGGTCGCGTTGATCACCGCACGGGCCTTCAACCGGATCTCGGAGTCCCCGAGCCGGTCCACCACATCCGCCCCGTCGCGGTGCAGTCGGGTGGCACGGACCCTGGTGAGCACACGTGCGCCGAGTCCGGCGGCAGTGCGCGCCAGTGCCACCGCCAACCTCGCCCCGTCCGGCAGTTGGGCCCCGAACTCCAGCAGCCCGCCCCGCAGCCCCGGCACGGACAACCCGGGAGCCAGCGCGCGTGCTTCGGCGGCTGGGATCCGGCGTGGTGCCGGGAGCGTTGTCGCCGGAGTGCCCGCCGCGACGCGCATCGCGTTCGCACTGTTCGACCGGGCCAGCAGCCCCAGCTCCGCGCCGCGCGGCACTCCGCTGTCCAGCGGCACGAGCAGCGGCAACGTGCGCACCAGGTACGGAGCGGTGGTGCGCAGCAGCACCTCGCGCTCCACGGCGTCGCGGCGTGCCCGGACGAGTTCCGCCGGACGGCCGTCGCGGGGACGACCGTCCGGCAGGAAGTCCGACCACCGTGGACAGTGGCTCGCCAGGTCCTCGGCCTCGACCAGCGTGACCGACAGCCCTCGGCGAGCCGCGTCCAGGGCGACGGCGGCGCCGGTGACCCCGCCGCCCACGACCAGCACGTCCGGACGCGCCCCGGCTGCCAGTTCCGCGAGTTCCGCGTCGCGCCTGGCCGCGTGCAACGACGTGGCGCGCGGGGAAGTGCCGCTCGGTGATTCGGTCATGATCACGTCAGTCCCGTTCCGGCGGTGTGGCGCTGTTCGGGAGTCGGACCAACGCGGCGGGGCGTCGACTCACGTGCGGGCCACCCGACCAGTTACGCGGATTCCGCTGTGAATCATCGGACGTTGACGATCATCTTGCCCGTGTTGTCCCCGCGAAGCACTCCGAGGAACGCCTCGGGAGCGTTGCGCAGCCCGTCCACCGTGGTCTCTTCGTAGTGCAGCTTGCCCTCCCGAACCAGCGGGGCGACGTGCTCGAAGAAGTCCCGTTTGCGGTGACCGTTGTCGTTGACGATGAAGCCCCGCATGCTCAGCCGCTTGGTCACGAACTGGAACATGTTGCGTGGGCCGGGCTGCGCCTCGGTGACGTTGTACTGCGAGATCGCACCACAGGCGGCGATACGACCGAAGTCGTTCATCGCGCCGATGGCGGCCTCCAGGTGGTCACCACCGACGTTGTCGAAGTAGACGTCGATGCCGTCCGGAGCGGCCTCGCGCAGCTGCTCTGCCACCGGGCCGTCCTTGTAGTTGAACGCCGCGTCGAAGCCCAGGTCCTCGGTGAGGTGGCGGACCTTCTCGGCCGAACCGGCACTGCCGATCACGCGCTTGGCACCGTTCAGCTTCGCGAGCTGCCCCACCAGCGAGCCCACGGCGCCCGCCGCGCCGGAGACGAACACGGTGTCGCCCTCCTGGAACTCGGCCTTGTCCATCAGGCCCACGTAGGCCGTCAGGCCGGGCATGCCGAGCACGCTCAGGTAGGCGTTCGGCGGGGCCTCGTCGGAGACCGTGGTCGCCTGCGACTCGTCCACCAGGGCGTATTCCCGCCAGCCGAGGCTGTGCAGCACGAGTTGGCCCGCCTCGAACTTCTCCGAGGCGCTGACCACGACCTCGCCGACGGCGCCGCCGTCCAGCGGCTTGCCGACCTCGAAGGGGGCGACGTAGGACTTGGCCGCGCTCATTCGGCCCCGCATGTAGGGGTCGACGCTCATCACCTTGTTGCGCACCAGAAGCTGTCCCGACTCCGGCTGGGGGACGGGTGCTTCCGCGACCTCGAAGTTGTCGTGGGTGGGCCACCCCTGCGGACGGGATGCCAGCCGGATTTCCACGCCCGTGGTCGGGACGGATGAGTCGCTCACGAGAACCTCCATATGCGGAACTAACTAGTACCGTAATTTTACCCGTACTGCCGGGGTGTCGCCATGTGGCGAGCCCGCGTGGTGCGATCGTACCGACCGGTCGGTCGGGGTGGTATGACCGAATCAGTGTTCCGGACCGATATGTGGTGAAACTACGAACAACGGCGCCTGGATGGGGTGGTCAGGTCGGCAGCGACTGGGTCACTGTCACACCGTCGTGGTTGCGGATCGCTGGGGTCGCGGCGAAGGCATCCGAGACGCGTACCGCGTAGACCTCGCTCATCCGTCCCAGTGCTTCGGAGAGCTCGAACCATCCGGCGTCTACGCTCTCGTCGGTGGCGCGTGGTTTCCCCGACAGTGGGCGGCAGCGGAACACGAGAGCGATGATTCCGCGGGACAGATTCTTGTAGCTGCCGCTGAGGCTTTCTACCGCGACCGACACGCCGGTTTCTTCCAGGATTTCTCGTTTTACTCCGTCCTCGAAGGTTTCGTCGAGTTCGAGAACGCCACCCGGTGCTTCCCACCGGCCGTTGTCGCGTCGTTGGATCAACAGAACTCGCTCGTTCTCGTCGACCACGACACCGGCCACGCTGACGGAGTGTTTCGGGTCATCCGACACGGCGGCCTCCCGAGAAAGTCGTTACCGATCCGATCGTGTACTCGGCAGCTGCTGGTTCGGAGGCGGTATCCGCGGTCGGCCGTGCGGCAAGACCTCTTCCGGAAGAGGAGCCGTGGTCCCGGGGAACGCGAGCGCGTTCCCGGGCTCGCGAGGTGGATCAGTCCTACCGCTCCCGGCGACTGAGCCAGCCGGTTGGGATCCAGTTCGGCGCGGACCAGCGCCCCTGCTCCAGCTCCCCGTAGAGGTCCAGGTATGCCCGCTGCACGGACCTGATCGCGTCCTCGGGATCGATAGGCCCAGCTATGGTATCCGCCAACGATCCTGCGGTGAGTCTCATTGGGGATGGAGGTATGGCCCTGGGCAACGTGGTTACCGGTGACCGGCGACTCTAGGTGTCGTCAGCGGAGGTAGTGTTCTCCGCTCTGGATCAGCTGTCCAAGCGCCCGGTTCTCACGGTGTCGATGAAAGCCCGCCAGCTTCCGGTATCCAGTGCGAGTGGGCCACGCTCCCTGTCCTTGGTGTCTCGTACCAGTCGGAAGCCCTCGGGTGAGGACGCGATCTCCACGCAGTTCCCGGTTCCGGTGCTGTAGCTGCTTTTTCGCCATTGCCGACTCGGTAACCCGGTCCGTGGGGCGTTGCTCAAGACAGCTCCTCGAATGCGCTGTGGACGAGATCCAGTGATTCGCGGGGTGAGAGAGCCTGACTCTGTACAGAGGCCAGGGCGTGCAGATAGCTACGTATCACGCCGTCGCGCTCGTGTACGGTCCAGGAAGTCACGCCATCAGCATAAACGGCCTCGGGAGTGGTCGTCTCGTCGGGCCACTGAATGATCGCGAAGGATTCACCGAGCGCGGCGTGGGCGTCCGCGGCGAACGGAACGATCTGGATGGTGACGTCGTGGGTTTCGACCATCCTTTCGATGTGGCGGAGCTGTTCCCGCATGACTTCGCGTCCGCCGATACGTTGGCGAATCGCGGCTTCGCCGAGGACAGCCGTCAGGCGCACCCCATCGGAAAGACGCTGTTGACGTCGCATCCTTAGCTCCAGGTAGCGATCGATGTCGGCTACCCGGATGTGTGGGGACACCGCTGTGATCACTCGTTCGGCGTATTCGCGGGTCTGCAGCAGACCTGGCACGAGGTCGCCTTCGTAGGTCCTTATCCAGGATGCGTCGGCTTCCAGCTCGATGAGTAGCTGTACGGCTTCGGAGAGGATGTCGCCGTAGTCCTGCCACCAACCGGGCTCTTCCGCTTTCCTGCGAAGAGTGTCCAGCTGGGTCACGACCTCTTCTGGGATGCGCAATGCTTCAGCGGTCGCCGCGAGCACGGGTGGCGACAGTTTCGCCTTGCCCGCCTCGATTTTCGACCACGTGGCCTGGTGGATACCGACACGATCAGCCAGCTCGGTACCAGACAGGCCGCTCGCCGTCCGGTAGCTCTTCAGTCTGTTGCCGAGTCGGCGACTGCGAACTGTTGGTCGCACGTTGACTCCTTCCGGTGTGGAGATGAGCAGCTCGTATCTTTACCCAACTGATGGATTTCATGCTATGCATAATGCACGGCATTATTTTCAACATGGATACGCTACCTAAGGGTGAACGTTAGATCACGAAGCGCATCCATCCGAAGTTGCCTTGTCAACCGACTCCAGTGAGGCGAGTGCCTCTGATCGGCAGTCGGAACTCCGTCAATCCCGAAGCGCGATACCGAAAGGTCGGATGGCCATGAACCACCAGTCGATCGAAGCGAGCGGAATCCGGAACCACGCGCAGCAGCGGGCCACCGAAGACGGGAGGTCGCAACGGCAGGAGCAGGCCGACTGGCTGGACTCGCTGGTTCCCGATCCGTCGGAGGTGCCGTCGCTCTGCGACGAGCCACGATTCGCCGAGCTGCTGCGAGGCATCGTCGCGGACCACGCTCCCCACGTGTTCGCGATCGTCCAGGAATACGGCGAGCGGGTCGACGGCCGGGTGGCGGCTTGGGGAATGGCCTTCGACGAGAGGGCCGAGATAGTGACGGTCGAAGGGGACGTGTGGATGAGCCTGCGAAGTCCGGAAGCGGCGTTGCCCAACTTCCGTTTCGGTACCCGCATCCGATCGAGACTGGTGTGGTTCGACCGCGACGCGATCACCTCGGCAGCAGCGGAGTGCACCTGAACAGAAGTCACGGGCGTCAGCCGGTCGAGGCAGGGGAGCGTGATCGTGTGCTGCGCGCTCCCCGAAACCGGATCGGGCCTACCGTTCCCGGCGACTGATCCAGCCGGTGGGGATCCAGTTCGGCGCGGACCAGCGCCCCTGCTCCAGCTCCTCGTACAGGTCCAGGTAGGCCCGCTGCACGGACCTGATCGCGTCCTCGGCGTCGGCGGGTTCGGCCGTGGTGTCCGGCGCGGGCAGCTGCGTCACGCGCAGCCAGCGTTCCTCCCACAGCGCCTCCATGGCTGCGTTCCACCGCAGCCGGACCCCTTCCTCGACCTCCTCCTGCTGCCGTTCGGCCTGCTCGACGAGGTCGCGCTCACCGCTCAGTTCCCGCTCCAGCCGTTCGACACGATCGCGCTCGAGCTCGTGCAGCCGCTCCACCGCGTCGGTGGCCAGCGCGGCGATCTCCTTGTAGCGCTCGGTATCCGTACCGTGTCGTTCCTCGGGAACCCCGGAAGCACCCGCTGCCTCAGTCATCGGTCGCCTCTTCCCCGGAGATGTTGGACGAAACCGTTTCCGGCCCGCGCGGTCTGGGAAGGTTGTTCGGCTCCGCCGTGACCTCCTCCGGTTCCCCGGTGGAACCGTCCACCGCTTCGGAGAGGTCGAACGGCAGGATCACCTCGGGATGCGAGTGCACCGAACGGTCGAAGAACAGGCCGCGATGTACCCGGGGTGACCACGTGATCAGCTGCCCGGCCGCCAACGGCGCGAGCTCCTGGCCCTGCACGTCGAACGCCACCCAGGCACCGACGTCGTCGGTGGGTCCCATGCCCAGCGTGTTGCGCAGCCGTTGGGCGCTGCGCCACCAGCCGATGGTGTGCACCCCGCACTCCGGACCCTGCTTGAGCGTCTTGCGCAGCTGGTCCAGTCCGCTGACCCTGCTCTCCGGCTCCTTGCGCTCCAGTATCGACTGCGCGGCGTCCACCGCGTAGCACAGCAGGTAGTGCGGCACGGCGTCCGAGCCCGTCCCACCGGACCCGCTGCGTTCGTCGACCAGATCGGACAGTCCTCGCAGCGTCTCACCGAGTTCGCCGGGGCCGATGAAAGTGACCGTGTGCCCGGCATCGCGCAGGGTGCTCGCGACGGCCCACGCGTCCTCGGAGGTGTCCTCGGTCAGCGTCGCGATCGTGAACGCGGCCCTGCCGGGTGAGAACTGCCGCCCGAGGGAGAGCGCGCTCGTCCCCAGCACCGCCGTGGCGTCCACCTGGGCCGAGCCCAGCACGGCCAGGTTCCTACCCGGGGAGCGCTCGAACGACAGCGCCGCGGCCGTGCCCCGCACGTCGATCACCTGCCCCAGCAGCACCCTCGGACGACGTGTCGTCACCGGACGCAGCTCGTCGAAGTCCGAAGTGCCGATCAGGCCGGGCAGGTGCGAACCGTCGAACAGCCGGGGCGGGAGGGCGTTGCGCCTGCCGGTCTCCCAGAGGTGCCGTTCCCAGAGCCGGTGCTGCAACGAGTCGAACGTTTCCGAAGCGGTCGCGTCCGGCACGCGGACCACCTCGTTGCCGTGCTTCACACCGGACTCGTGGTTGACCACCGCGTGCCAGCGGGGCAGTTCCAGGGCGGTGGTGTTGTTGTCCACCAGCACCCGGCGCGCCTTCGGCAGCGCCACCCGGAGGATGAACTGCTCGAAGATGGCGGGCTTCCCCCAGAACGCCTCGATCCCGGAAACGTCCTGACTGGCCAGCACCAGGTGAATCCCCTGGGATCGCCCACGGCGCGCGACGTCCTCCAGCAGCGTGGCGGCCTGACTGGACACCGCGTCGCGTTCGGCGAACAGGTACTGGAACTCGTCGATCACCGACACTATGCGTGGCCATCTTCCCTTCGGATCCCGCTGCCGCAGTTCCTCCAGCTTGGTGACTTCCTGCTCCTTGGCGGCGTCGGCCCGCCTGCGCATCTCGGTGGCGAGGAAACGCAGCAGCGCCAACCCGAACTCGCGGTCGGTGTTGACGTTGACCCCGACCAGTCGTGCGTGCGGCAGCCAACTCGGGTCCCGGTTGCCGGGCGTGAACTGCGCGAACGACACGCCTTCCTTGAAGTCGAGCAGGTACATCTCCAGCTCGTCCGGGCTGTACCGCGCGGCCAGGCTGCCGAGCATGCCGTACAGAAAGTTCGTCTTCCCCGAACCGCTCGGCCCACCGATCAGCGTGTGCGGGCTGGTGTCACCGAGCGAGATCCGCACCGGTTCACCCTCGAAGAATCCCACCGGGGCCGACAGGCCGGTGGTGGAGTCCTGCGTCCACAGTTGCTCGGGGAGCAGGTCGTCGAAGGTGCGCACCCGTGCGCGCCTGGACTGGAACGTTTCCGAGATCGCGGAACAGGCCCTGCTCACGCGCTCCCGGGGCGGGACCTCGTCCGGGCGGATCGCCAGGTGTGGCCCGGTCATACTGCTGCGAGCCAGATCGGGGGCGAGCAGCGTCACCGATTCCAGCGCGTTGTTGACCGTCATCGGCAGGTCCACCACGATCAGCTGAATCCCGCAGGCGAGCCCGTTGCGCGCCACACGTTGCAGCTGCTGTTGCTGCTCCTCCTTGAGCGGTTCGCCGTCCCCGAAGAGCACCGCCACCCGCCAGGGCTCACCGCGGTGACCCGTCTCGGCGGCCAGCGATTTCAGCGAGGTGTGACCGCCGAGCAGCGCGGTGGTGTGGATTCGGCGGATGTGCTCGGCCAACTCCTCCAGCAGGTCGTCCAGTCTGGTCGGATCGTGTGCGGTGAGCAGTCCGGAACGGGTCAGCGGGAATAGCCCGGGCAACGTGCCCGTCAGCCGTGCGGTGTCCCAGACGTGCACCCGGATCAAGCCGGGTTCGTAGTAGGACAGCATGCGCAGCAGCAGGTTCTGCACCAGCGATTCCGCGGTGTCCCTCGTGGCGCTTTCCAACGTTCCGGAGCGGCAGGTGATCCGCAGGTGCGACTCGTCGAGCAGCGGAACGGCCGCCGGGAATTCGGCCGCTTCCGGAGCGTCCGGGGCGTGGGCGGTGCCGAAACGCCACAGCGTGGGGGCGGGGATACGGGCGTCCGCCGTGCCGATGCTGCCGAGCCATTCCCGCCACGGCGCAGCGGCGGTGCCGGGAGCGGCCTCGGCAACCAGCTCGCCGAGCTGTCCCGGGCCGCGCGCGGTCCACTCGGAGAACACCTCGGTACGTTCCTCGACCGCTTCCTCCAGGGCGCGGCGGAACTCGGCCTGTTCCGAACCCTCCAGTTCCCCCGGATCGCGTGCGGCGGCCGTAACCCCGTGCCGCGCGATGCGCAGCGCGTGTTCCCGCTTGGCGCTTTCCGCCCTGACACGCGCGAGTTCGTTGGCCGCCGCTCCACGAGCCGTGGCGGCAGTGGCGCTCAGCCGATCGAAGGCTGCCTGGATGGCGCCGCGCCGTTCGTTGCGTTTACGCACACTCCACCTCGGTACTCGCATCACTGACCGTAAGCAAACTACCACCGATCACACCGTCCGTTCGGCAGTGTGACCCGTTCCTCGTAGGTATGTCGGGTGATGCCCGCCCGCCGTGGCGGAGTCCCGAGCAACCTCCCGTTCGGGAGGTTCCACTCGGGACGTTCGTCCTCGGTGGAACGCTCGCTCCGCGTCGCGAGCGCTCTCGGAGTCGGGAGCGGTACCGGACTTCCGAACGCGGCGTGTCCGCGACCGTCGTTCGACACGCGCGGACACGCCACAGCACGAAGTGCGTCACAAGCCGGTGACGAACCGGCGAACGGTTTCGTCCACCTGTTCCACGGTGGACAGGGTGCGTTCGATCTGATCGTCGGCGCGGTGCATCCCCTGCGGCACCACGGTTTCCGGGTTGTCCGGATCCATCCGTCGCAGCGCCGACTCCGCCTGGTGCAGCGCGGTACGCGAGGTCACCAGCTGCCGCTGGGCCTGTTCGAGGTGATCCGATACCGTCCGCAGTGCCTGCTGGAGCTCTTCGAGTGCCGACACGGTGTCAGAGCCGTCCCGCGTAGTTCTCTGCCGAGGTGATGCTGGCGTTGATGGTGCCCTGGATGCCGTTGAGGCTCTGCGCCGCCTCGGCCAGCATTCCGTAGGCGTGCTGGATCTCCTCCTGCCCACTGCCCTGCGTGGCCGTCGCCAGTGCCTGCTGCGCCTCCTCCAGCGAGAGGGTGGCCTGTTGTAACGCGGCCACACTCTCCGATGCCTTCTGGTTGGCGAGCGCGATCCCCGCGCGAACCTCTTCCACACCTGCCATCTGTTTCGAGCCCCCTCCGGGATGGTCGTTGTCGGATGCCCCTTGCCGACCGTTCGGTCGTCCTGGCCGAACACCGATGTCGATCACCAAGTTAGCGCTCCGTGTGCGCCCGGCCGTTCTCAGGTGGCCACCGGGCGTGTCCGTGTGAGACAGGCACGCGAAGCCGACCACGGTCCCGGCCGTACCCGTTCGACGGGCCGGGTCGGTTCGAGAGGCCGGGTCGGTTCGACGGGCCACACCGGTTCGATGTTCGGGATCAACCGGGGCGCCGATTGCCCTGACGCGGAGAGCGATCGGAGGTGTCCGGTGCGCCGGTGCCGGTGTTCGGGGCGGTGGAACCGCTCTGCCACGCCTCCAGCAGCATGCGTTCACCCCCGGGGACCAGTTCGCCGACCAGCTCCGGAGCGTCCACGACCGTCCACGCGCTCGGTGGTTCGCAGGAGACCCGACTTCCGGTGAATCCACTGCCGAGCGTGTGCAGTGTGTTCCGCACCGCCCGTGCCAGGGTCGCCGAGGGGTTACCCGTGCTCGGATCGGCGGTTTTCCGACTGATCGTCACCGAACGGCAGCCCGGCTCCTCGTCGGAGCAGTCGGTCGTTCGGACCACACGGCCGTCGAGGAGCTCGACCACGCCGGCGCAGGCATCACGAGCCGTCGCCTCGTCCTCGGCGGCCACCACCACGGTGATCAGCAGTTCCATGCCGGACTCATAAGCGGTCACGTCCGACATTGTCCCGCTCCCCGCCGCGGTGCTGTCGATCGTCCGATGCGTTGACGTCGCACCGGCGAATCGCCCGGAAGAACCGGTTCAGTCGGCCTTGCGGTGCTTGCCGCCCGTACCGTCCTCGGGGCGGGGGATCAGGTGTCCCGGTCGCGGTTCCGACTCCGGCCGGTGGTGTCTGCCGAATTCCGAGGTGGTCATCGCCTCGGCCGGTACCACGCGGGGCCCGGAGTGGGGCTCGCGCTGCTCCGGTGTCCGCGCGGCCGTGTCGTGTGTCGAGGAACCACGCGGTTCCGGAACGGTCACACCGGCGAGTTCGTAGTGCTCACGAAGCCGTCTGCCGTCCTCGTCCGAGAGGTGGCCGTGCTCCGCCTCCACGCGCGGAGCCGTACGCACCTGCTCCCGGGAGACATCGAGGTTGAGCGCCCCCTCGGCGGCAGCGGCGTCGCCGAGCGGTACGAAGCTCTCCCGCACTCCCAGTGGCCCGGAGCGCACCGTGATCCATTCCGGCCGGTGCGTCGCGTCGTCCACGTAGACGTTGCCGACACGTCCGATACGCGATCCGTCCCGGTCGTAGACTTCGTTTCCGATCAGGTCCTGCGCGGCTGGCACGTCGTTCATGGACTCCGCCTCGATCGTACGGTCGGGTACCGAGTCGTGGTTCGGGAGCGGCGATGCGCTCCGAAAACTCACGCTGCCTGGGCCGGGATCCACCCGCAACCCGTTCGAGGAGGCCCTTCACGCTTTCGAGTGACCATTCGGCAGGAGTTCCACCCGTGCGGCGGAATCAGGTATTTAGTTCTCTCCCGATGAAAGTCACTACATCGTGTAGTACTTCCTCGGTGTTGGTCTCGTGGAACAGGTCGTGCCGGGCACCCGCGTAGCCGTGCTCGTGGAACTCCGGGCCGCGCAGCTGTTCCATGCCCTCCCGGCTGTCGGCCTCCGGAACCAGCTCGTCCTCCTCACCGTGCAGCCACAGCGTGGGCACGGCCAGGCCGGGTCCGCTCCGAATCGTGCGCAGGATCTTCGCCACGGCTGTCAGCGTGTGGCGCGGAAACGGTCCGTGATAGACCAGCGGATCCGCGAGGTACTCCCGACCGACCTCCGGATCCCGCGAGAGGCTCGCCGGATCGATCGGGGTGCGCGGGATGTGCTCGTCCGCCAGCAGGTCCAGCGCGTTGAAGGTTCCCAGAATCGGAGCCGACAGCACCAGCGCCACCAGGTGCTGCTGGTACGACTGGGCGTGCCGCACCGCCACCGTGCCCCCGAGCCCGTGCCCGATGGACACCACGGGCAGTCCCGGGTACCACTCGGTAGCCCGGAGTCGGAGGGTCTCCAGATCGGCCACGAGGCGTTCGACGTCCTCCACCACGCCGGCTTCGCCCTCCGACTCGCCGTGTCCCACCATGTCGGCGGCACACACCACGGCCCGCGAAGCGGCCAGCTTCTCGGCCAGCCGTCGATAACGTCCGGCGTGCTCGGCGTAGGCGTGCGAGAACAGCGCGATCCAGCCCGGTTTGTTGCCCACCCAGCTGTGCACGGCCAACCGGCCCTCGTTGCCCGAAAGTGTCCACCGCTTCGACTCGATCATGCGATCAACCCCAGCACACGTTCCGGCAGCCACCAACTCCGCTCAGTGAAACGCCGTGGCGCTGACGTGCCCGTTACCGCAGACTCGACCGTAGTCCCACCGCAGGTGGAACATCTCGGTCTCGTCGGGAGGAGTCACCCGCAACGTCGACGGCAGTGGTTCGCAATCGCCGTCCCCGGAGCCGCTGCCACTGGGAACGACTCCCCAGTGCAGCGTCGTCGAGGTGGTCTCACCGGGAGCGAGCCGCACGTTCGACGGTCCCGGATCCGCGGCCCACTCCACGTCGGTGGGCAGCGCCGTTCCGTTGGAGCCGGTGAACTCCAGGCCGGGATAGCCGTACACGACGCAGGTCCTTCCGGTGGTGTTGCGCAGCGTCAGCTCCGCGTAACGCTGCCCCGCGCCGGGGTGACCTCCCTCCATCGAGGCCGCCATCATCGAAGTGTGGCAGCGCGAGGACCCGGAACCCTGCTTCGTGGCCGTGTCCTCGGCCCCAGCCGCGTCCGCGTTCCCGCCTCCCGTCCCCGTGTCGGTCGACGTCTTCGTTTCCCGGTGATCCGCCGGAGCGGCCGAGTTACCCGAGTCATCACCCGTGGAACCCGTCGCCTCGTTCGTCGGTGTCGTGGTGTCCGACCCCGACTGTTGCTCCAACGCGTTGCCCGCCGAGTCGGCTACTCCGTTCGTGCTCGCCGGTTGCTGTCCGCATCCTCCGAGCAGCGCGCCCGCGAGCAGCGTGGTCGACACGGCGAGCACGCGAGTACCGAGTTTGTTCGATCGGTGCGGGACCATTGAGGTCACCTCCCGTTCCCACCATGTCGCGGTGGGCTCGTCGTTGCCCGGTTCTTGTTGTCCCGTAAGACGTGTCGGTCGCGGCGGGGTTGTTTCCGTATTCCCGGATTGGGCGAGATCACGCCGCATTTCCGTTTTGTGTGACCTGCTGCGAAACCCCTTCGATTCGTCGCGGCGGGTGGCTTTCCGTCCCGTCCGACCTCACGACTCGTCGCCGGGCGACAGCGCCGAGTGTTCCCCGGCTACCCGTTCGTGTGGGGTCACTCACTGCGCAGCGGGAAAAGTCGATCTCACCGAGTGCTCGGACCGCCTCCGTTCCGGCCGTCGATGTGCTGGTGTGCGGTCCGATCCGGTACGCGGGGACGAACACCACCGATTCACCGGAGTGGCCCGGCTGTTCACCTGATGTGTTCTACAGTCGTGCGCGGGGATGTCCGAGTCGCGCCGCGGTCGGCCCCGCGGTGATGCGTCCGTGCCGGACGGTGTGCCGTTTTCCGTGGCGGCCGAGCGCACGGGCCGGTCGCGGTATCCGCCCGACCGTGTCGGGGTCACATGCGGGAGAGTCGGGGGTGAACCCCGATGCCGGTGAGGCCCCGGTGGGCGAGATTGGTCTCGATACAGTTCCGGAGGAGCCACATGGGAGGTTCGAGGCACATCCGATACCCGAAACGATCCCGGACACTCGAAACGAGACGGCGTCACCGGTGCGATGGACGGCGGTCTCATGAGCGGACGTGATCTGACATGACCACGATCGCGGTGTTACTCGCGGCGGTGGCGGCTTTCGGCAACGCCTTCGGTGCCCACCTGCAACACGGTGCGGTACATGCCACGATCTCCGATCGCAAACTGGGGGTTCGCAGTCAGCTGCGGCTGGTGGGCAACAGCCGTTGGCTGTTGGGACTGATCTGTCTGGGTGGCGGAACGGTGTTGCACGCCCTGTCACTGGGGTTGGCGCCACTGACCGTGGTACAGCCACTCGGGGTGCTGGCACTGCCGCTGACCGTCCTGCTGAGATCCCGCGAATCGGGGATCGGCCTGGACAGGTTGCCGCGCTCCTCGGTGCTCGCCGCGCTGGCCATAACCGCCGGGGTGTCCGCGTTCGTCTTCCTCGCGGTGCGCAGCGCCACCCCCACCGCCGTGAGCCCACAGGCAGCGGGAACGGCGATCGAGCTGGTGACGGTGGCCGTGCTCACGATCGGGCTGATCGGGTTGTTGACCAGCGGATCGATGCGCTGCATCGCCTACGCGTCCGGGTGCGCCGTCGCCTACGGCCTGGTCTCGCTGTTGTTGCGGGCGGTTTCCCAGCAGGTCACCTCGGGGCGGCTCGCCGACATCGAGTTGTGGTTGCTGCTCGGTATGGGTGTGTCGGTGCTGATCGGTGGGTGGCTGTTGCAGCACGCCTACGCCAGTGGTCCGCCGGACCTGGTCGTCGCCTGCCTCACGGTGATAGATCCGCTGGTCGCGGTCGGGCTGGGAATCGGTTTGCTGGGGGAGGCCGACGCCGTCGGTCCCGGGACCGCCTTCGCCGAGGGGGTGTGTGCCGCCGTGGCCTGTGCCGGTGTCTTCGCGTTGGCGCGTTACCACCCGGACAACCGCGGCAGCGGCGCACATACCGTGACCCCCAACGGCAGTGACCGACGGGTAACCTCGGTCGATAGTTCGTAATGGGAGTAGCAGTGACTTCGCAACCCAGTGGGCGGCCGCTGCGGATCGTGCTCGGAGCAGTCATGTATCCGCCCGATGTCAACGGTGCCGCCAGTTTCGCCCACCGCCTGGCCACAGGACTGGCCGCACGTGGCCACGAGGTACACGTGATCTGCCACGCCCCGGACCGCCGTTCGTACACCGCGACCGAGGACGGCGTCACCGTCCACCGGGTCAGCTCCTACGGCACCCCGGCACATCCGACGACGCGGGTCTGCCCGCCCTGGCGGGCCTCCGCCGAGGCCAAACGCCTGCTGCGCGAGATCCGACCGGACGTGGTGCACGTCCAGTCGCACTTCTTCATCGGCCGTGGTGTGATCAACGCCGCCCGCCGTATGGGGATTCCACTGGTGGCGACCAACCACTTCATGCCGGAGAACATCTTCGGTTATCTGCCGATCCCCCGCTTCCTGCAGTCCACGGCCGCCGCCGTGCTGTGGCGCAACCTGGTCAGGCACTACAGCAAGGCCGCCACCGTCACAGCGCCGACCCCTCGCGCGGTACGGCTGTTGCGGGAGCACGGTTTCGACAAGCGGGCACTGCCGATCTCTTGCGGCATCGAGATCGACCGCTATCGCAGCGCCGCGGCCGAGTACCGGGAACAGCATCCCGCCCCGGCAGTGCGCACCGTGCTGTTCGTCGGCAGGCTCGACGAGGAGAAACACGTCGACGATCTGCTGCGGGCCATGTCCCTGCTGCACACCGACGCCGCCACCCGCTTGGAGATCATCGGTGACGGCAGCAGGCGTGAGTCGCTCGAACAGCTCGCGGCGGAGCTCGGTATCGCCGACCGGGTGTGCTTCGCCGGGTTGGTCGACGAGGAGGAGCTGCTCGCCGCCTACGCGCGTGCCGACGTGTTCTGCATGCCGAGCATCGCGGAACTGCAGAGCCTGGCGACGATGGAGGCGATGTCCGCCCGAACCGCCGTGGTGCTGGCGAACGCGATGGCACTGCCGCACCTGGTGCGGCCGGGACGCAACGGCTGGCTCTACCCGCCGCGCGACGTGCACGCCCTGGCGAAGGCCATCGACGAGGTCGTCACCGAACGCGCCACCATCGACGGCATGGGGGCGTTCAGCCAGCACATCATCTCCGAGGCCCACGACATCGAAGCCGTGCTCGCCCGGTTCGAGTCGGTCTACCACCACCTGATCGACCCGGTGCACACCGACGACCCGGCCGAGGTTCACACCGAGCTGGCCGGCTGAGCAGCCACCGCCGAGCGGTCCGCCGCGAGTGCCGTCACCGCGAACGGAAGCGGTACTCCCGGACGGCCCGCCCGAGCCACGAGGGATGAACCGAAAGGAATCCGAGCCGCCGATGCCAGCAGCCGATCACGAACAGCTCCCGGCCACTTCCCTGCGCGGTCGCAGAAGCCGCGAGCGGCTGGACGTCGGCGGCAGCGCGCTGCACTGCTGGCGATACGCCCCCGCCGTGTCCGAGCCTCCGGAGGCCGGAAGTCCCGAAGCCGATCACCCGTTCGGTGGGAGTGCGGAGCGCTCGCGCCCTCCCACGCTGCTGCTGCACGGGTTGCGAGGCACCCATCACGGGCTGGAACCACTGGCGGCGGCACTGCCGGAACGGGAACTCCTCATCCCCGACCTGCCGGGCTTCGGCGACTCGGGACCGATGAGCACGCGACGGCACGACGTCGCCGGATACGCCCGGACCGTGGTCGAGCTGCTGCGCCGACTCGATCACGGCGGGGAACGGATCGACCTGCTCGGGCACTCCTTCGGCTCGGTGATCGCCGCCGCCGTGGCGGCGGGATCACCGGAGCTGGTACGACGACTGGTGCTGCTCAATCCCATATCCACCCCCGCCTCGCACGGCCCCGCGGCGCTGCTCGCCCGGTTGACCTCGGTCTACTACCGGATCGGTGAGCTGTTGCCCGCACGGCTGGGCAGAGCACTGCTCTCGAACAGATGGATCGTGCTGGGAGCGAGTCACGCGATGCTGCGCAGCCGGGATCCGAGGGTGCGGCGCTTCGTGCACGACAGCCACCTGCGGCATTTCAGCCGGTTCCACAGCCCCGCGCTGCTCGTCGAGACCTATCGCTCCTCGATCTCCGACACCGTGGCCGACCACGCCGCCGAACTGACCGTGCCCACGTTGCTGATAGCGGGGGAGACCGACGAGATAGCACCGCTCACCGGGCAGCGACGGATGCGCGACTCGCTCGTGGACGCCAGGCTGGAGGTCATCGAGGAGGTGGGGCACCTGGTGCACTACGAAGCCCCACGGCACGCGGCCCGTTCGATCCGACGCTTCCTGGACGCCGCGTGATCCCGCACCCGGATCCCGAGGTCGAGCGCCGCGCCGTTGGGGAGGACGACGGCGGGCAGGAGGACACGGCGCCGAAACGGGTGTTCGTCGACGCCCGCTGGACACGAACCGACTTCCCGGACGGCATCAGCCGTTACGGAGCCGGGATCGTCGAAGCACTGCACCGCCTCCGCCCGGTCACCATGCTGATTCACGACAGGCGCCAGTTGCGGCTGCTGCCGGACGGAGTGCCCTACCGGTTGATCAACAGCCCGTTCTCGCCCCGGGAACTCCTGGTGTCGCGCACCCTGCGACGGCTGGGGGCCGAAGTGGTGTTCAGCCCGCTCCAGGTGATCGGTGGATTCCGGCGCCGATACGTTCTCGTGCTCACGCTGCACGACCTGATCTACTACCGCGATCCTCGCCCGCCCGGTTTCCTGCCGTTGCCGGTCCGGGTCGTGTGGTGGCTGTTCCACCACGCGTGGTGGCCGCAGCGGCTGCTGCTCAATCGGGCCGACGCGGTGGTCACCGTCAGCGAGACGACCAAGCGGTTGATCGCCCACCACCGCCTGACCGCTCGGTCGGTGACGGTGGTGCCCAACGCCCCGGGGGAGGCGCACGCCTCGGTCGACCGGCCGGACGCGGTGAGCGGAGCTACCGAGTCGTCCACCGCGACCTCCGAGGACGTCGCGGTGGACGAGCCCGACCGGGGGGAGGGCGCTCCTCGCGGGGAACTGCTCTACATGGGGTCGTTCATGCCCTACAAGAACGTGGCGACCCTCGTCGCGGGAATGGCCCGCTTGCCCGGTTATCGTCTTCACCTGCTCAGCCGGATACCGCCCGAGCGGGAACGCGAGCTGCGCCGGATCGTCCCCTCGAATGCCGAAGTGGTTTTCCACAACGGCATCGAGGAATCCGCGTACCGATCGTTGTTGCGTCGTGCCGCCGCGTTGGTCACGGCCTCGCGGGACGAGGGATTCGGGCTGCCGGTCATCGAGGCGATGAACGCCGGAACTCCGGTGGTGTGCAGCGACATTCCCATCTTCCGTGAGGTGAGTGGCGGTAACGCGTGGTTTTTCGACGCCGATTCGGCCGCGGAATTCGCCACGGCGGTGCGCCGCACCGAGAACGTCGAATCGCGCGGTTCCGTGGTCGCGGCGGCGCGTGCGCACGCGGCCGGATACACCTGGGACGTTTCCGCCCGAAAACTGTCCGAACTGATTTCCCGGTTGTAGGTCCGTTCCGCCTGATTCCGCCGCGTCGTTCCCCGGCCTCGGCCGAACTGCCTCCCCGATGTCGTGGCCCCGGAGCGAGAGCCCGCGGGAGGTTCCGTCAAGCGAGCACCCCGACAATCCGACCGGAAAGCTCCGATCAGTGCGTCCAGACCTTGATCGCCCGCACCACGTACGGTGCGCGGGGTACGAAGCTGCCGCCGGGATAGGTGCTGAAGTCCGCGCTGGTGGCGCATCGCGCGTCCTGGTAGACCGTGACCGGTCTGTCCATTCGATTGACGAAGGAACGTGCCTCGATGTCTCCGTTCAGTCGTACGCATTCCTCCATGTTCGTGCCGCGCAGGTCGGAGGAGTGCTCGTTGCCCGCGTAGTCGGTTTCCGACCAGGCGCAGAACACTCCGACGTCGCAGGGCCGGTCGGTACCGGGCACCGCACCCGCCGCGAGTGGCTGAACCGATCCGCCCAGCAGCAGAGCCGCCAGCAGCGGGAACAAGACCCGGCGGACTCGCGGGACGACCGGGACCCGGAAACCGCCGCGCGGGAATCCGTGGTGCGGGTACGTGCCGTTGTCGCGAGTGAGCATGAAACATCACCTTCCGTTCCGTTCGGGGGAAGAGGTGTGATTCCCGATCGGGACACCTGTGATCAACATGCTCAACCGGTGCGCGCGCTCGCCAGCGAATCCGTCGGATTCACCCCGGAAGTGTGGTTTTCCGGTTTCGTCGTCGGTCCCGCGCCGGCCGGACGGCGCGATGCTTCGCGGCCTGGGTGGCGTGTTTCCGGGGTTTTCGATCTCATGGAAGTATGCAGCGGATCGTGTTGGGAAAGACGGATATGGCGGTGTCGCGAATCGCCTTCGGAACCTGGCAATTGGGTGGCGAATGGGGTTCGTTCGACGAGGAACAGGCCATCGCGGCCATTCGGCACGCACGGGAACTCGGAGTCGATTTCTTCGACACCGCCCAGGCATACGGCTTCGGCAAATCCGAAGAGGTTTTGGGTCGGGCGTTGCGCTCCGAACTGGAACGGGACCGTGACAGTCTCGTCATCGCTACCAAGGGCGGTATCAACCCGGGCGGGGAGCGCCCCAGGGACGCCCGGCGCGCGTCATTGCGGCAGGGAGTCACCGAGAGCCTGCGTGCGCTCGACGTCGACCACATCGATCTCTACCAGGTGCACTGGCCCGACGAACAGACCCCGGCCGAGGAGACCGCCGCCGCGCTGCAGGAGCTCGTCGACGAGGGCAAGATCCGGCACGTGGGGGTGTCCAACTACGACGCGGCCCAGCTCGCCGACTTCGACCGCACCCGACCAGTGGAGACGCTGCAGCCGCCCTACCACCTGTTCCGGCGGGGTATCGAACGGGAGACGTTGCCCTACGCGCGGCAGCACGACATCGGGGTGCTCGCCTACAGTCCACTCGCGAGTGGACTGCTGACCGGCGGACTGCGCCAGGACACCACCTTCGAGGCCGACGACTGGCGTTCGCAGTCCTCCGCCTTCACGGGTGAGACGTTCCGGCGCAATCTGGAGGTGGTCGACCGGCTCACGCGGTTCGCCGCCGACAAGGGCGCCGACGTCAGTCAGCTCGCGATCGCGTGGGTGCTGGCGCAGGAGGGGGTGCACGTCGCCATCGTGGGGGCGCGGAGTTCCCGCAACATCGAGAAGAGCCTCGCCGCCGCGGAGCTGCGGCTCGATGCCGAGGAGCTGGCCGAGATCGAACGCATCACCGCTCCGGGCGTTTCCATCGAGGGCGCCAGTCCGGAGGGCGTGGCCTGAGCTGTCGCTGCCTGACCGGTCAGGGCCTGACCGGTAACGGCCTGACCGGTCGATGAGGACGTGCGAGCACCACCTCCGCACCACGGACGCGGTGCCCCGGAACTCCGGAACCGCTCTTCGGAACCGCTTCGGCGGGGGACTGTCACCACGTGGCCGCGGCGGTTCCGGTTCGTCCACCGCCGCGGTCCGGCGTGACCTCGGGCCGGGCCACGACCGCAACCGACATCCGGATGGGACGCTGAAGCGATGCACGAGTCCGATCCCTCCTCCTCCACGCCGCTGGTACTGCGGATCGGCCACGAAGAGCTGCTGATCCGCAAGCGCTACGAAGTGATCAGTATCGCCAACGACATCCTCATCGCGCTGTGGTTCATGGTGGGCAGCATCCTCTTCTTCTGGGAGGCCACCACCACCGAGGGGACCTGGCTGTTTCTGATCGGCAGTATCGAGCTCGCCATCCGTCCGGCCATCCGGCTCAGCAGGCGGGTGCACCTGCGCAGACTGCGCGGTCGCCCGTCACGGCACGACAACGACTCCGAGCAGGACTTCTGAGCCCTGCCCACGGCGATTCCGCGAGAGATCGACGGGGCGAGGGCCGTGCCGACCCGACGGTTTCGCGAGAGATCGACATCCCGCCCGCCGCGCGACGATCGTGCCCGCCGCACAACGATCCGCGAACATCGCGGGGTGATGACGTGGTGCCAATACCCCCGAGCGGGTGATAGACACTACTGTGTCACCAGTCACGCCGACCGGGGCTCGGTCCGTACCGGCTCTCCCGGGGCGCTCTCACCCCACCAGAACGAAAGAGCCCGATATGCAGGCACTGATGCAGGACCGTCCGCTCACCATCCCGCACATCTTCCACCGGGCGGAGCGGCAGTTCCAGGACAAGCGAATCGTCACCACCACGCTGCGCGGCGAGGTCGAAAGCACCTACGCCGAGTGGGCCTCGCGCGTCCGGCGACTGGCCACCGTGCTCGACCAACTCGGGGTCCCCGAAGGGGCCAGGGTGGCCACGTTCGGCTGGAACACCCAGCGTCACCTCGAACTCTACTTCGGCGTGCCGTGCACCGGACGCGTGCTGCACACCCTCAACATCAGGCTGTTCGCCGAACAGGTCTCCTACATCGCCGAGCACGCCGCCGACGACGTGGTGTTCGTGGATCGTTCGCTGCTCCCGATGCTGTGGCCCGTGGCCGATCAGCTGACCACCGTGCGGTACTTCGTGGTCCTCGACGACGGTGCCGACTCCGAGATCCCGGACGATCCCCGCATCCGGGACTACGAGGAGCTGCTCGCCGCCGCCGAGCCGTTCCGCGGTCGCTTCGAGGTCGCCGACGAGAACGCGGCCGCCGCGATGTGCTACACCTCCGGCACCACCGGTCAGCCCAAGGGCGTGGTCTACTCGCACCGCTCCACGGTGCTGCACTCCCTGGTCAGCCTGACAGTCGATGCGGTGGGGCTCAGCGAACGGGACACCATGCTTCCCGTGGTGCCGATGTTCCACGTCAACGCCTGGGGGCTGCCCTACGCAGCGATTTTCGCGGGTACCTCGATCGTGTTCCCCGGTCCGGCGATGAAGCCCGAGGCGCTCGTGAGCATGCTGGAGCGCCATCGCGTCACCACCACCGCGGGCGTGCCCACCATCTGGATGGGGATGCTGCCGTTGCTGGGCGACCACGACCTGTCCAGCCTGCGGGTGGTCGTCGGCGGGGGTTCCGCCATCCCCACGGCCCTGTCCGAGGGGTGGCGCGAGGCGATCGGCATTCCGATCACCCAGGCGTGGGGCATGACCGAGACCAGCCCGCTGGCCTCGGTGGCCAGCCCCCGCAGCCACCACGACGGATTGAGCGCCGAGCAGCTGATCGAGGTGCGTGCCACGCAGGGCCAGGCCGTGCCGCTGGTGGACCTGCGCATCGTGGACATGGACACCGGGGAGGAACAGCCGTGGGACGGTGCCACGCCCGGTGAGCTGCAGGCGGCCGGTCCCTGGATCGCCTCGTCCTACTACGGCGACGAGGGGCGGGACGCGTTCACCTCCGACGGGTGGCTGCGCACCGGCGACGTGGCGACGATGGACGAGCACGGTTTCGTTCGGCTCGTGGACCGCACCAAGGACCTGGTCAAGTCCGGCGGCGAGTGGATCTCCTCGGTCGAGCTGGAGAACCACATCATGGCCCACGAGGACGTGGCCGAGGCGGCGGTGATCGCCAAGCCGGATCCGAAGTGGACCGAGCGCCCGGTGGCCTGCGTGGTCACGGAGGAGGGGAAGCAGCTCACCTCCGAGCAGGTGTTCGACCACCTGCGGCAGCGGGTGGCGAAGTGGTGGCTGCCGGACGAGGTGTGGTTCGTCGACGAGCTGCCCAAGACCAGCACCGGCAAGTTCTCCAAGAAGACGCTCCGCGAACAGCTGCTCGGCTGAACAGCTGCCCGAACGGTTCGCCCGGGGCCGCCCTGGGGATCCTCCCGGCGGTCCCCGGGCGCCCGCGGTCGAGCGGATTCCCGCGGTGGCGCCGCTCGGGGTCGGATCGAGCCTTCACTCCGCTTCGGGCAGCACGAGCCGGAAGGTTGCTCCTCGCCCGGCGCGGGTGTCCAGCTCGATCCGGCCACCGTGGCTTCCCGCTATGGCCGCGGCTATCGCGAGCCCCAGGCCGCTGCCGCCGTGTTCCCGGGTGCGGGCCGCGTCGGCCCGGTAGAACCGGTCGAACACCTGACCCGCCTGTTCGGGGGTCAGTCCCGGCCCCGAGTCGGTGACCTCCACGATCGCGGTCGGCGTGCCCGCCACCAGCTCCGGGCCGGACGCCCACCGCGCGGGGCCGTTGAGCCCGCCGCTCGCGCTGCCTGCCGGGGCCGTGCCCACCCGAACCCGGATATCGGTGTCCGGCGGGGTGTGCGACAGCGCGTTCGAGACCAGATTGCCCACCACCTGACGCAGCCGGTGGGAGTCCCCGATCACCCGCACGGACTCCAGTTCCGTGGCGTCCGGGCGCAGCGGGTCCAGCCGTACCCGCGAGGATGACTCCCGGTGCGCGGTCCCGCTGATCGCGTCGGCGGTCACCGAGAGCAGGTCGACCTCCTCCCGGTCGTAGACCGGCTCCTGGTCCAGCTTGGCCAGCAGCAGCAGGTCTTCCACCAGCAGGCTCATGCGTTCGGCGTTCTGCTCGATCATCCGGTGCGCCTCGTGCCGCTGCTCCGCGGGCAGGCTCTCGTGCTTGAGCACCAGCTCGGCGAAACCGCGCATCGAGGTGAGCGGTGTGCGCAGCTCGTGTCCCGCGTCGGCGACGAACCGCCGCAGCCTGGCCTCGGAGGACTCGCGTTCCCGCAGTGCGGCCCGCAGTCGTTCGATCATGGTGTTGAGCACCCGGCCGAGCCTGCCGATCTCGGTGTGCGGATCGGTCTCGCGCAGGCGCAGGTCCAGGTTCCCCTCGGCTATCGCGCCCGCCGTACGTTCCATCCTGGTCAACGGCAGCAGCCCGAGGCGCACCACCCACCGGCCGACCGCGATCAGCCCCACCACGGTGGCCAGCAGCAGTGCCGAGTTCAGCCAGAGCAGTTTCGACACGGCCCCTTGCAGCGTGTCCAGCGGTAGCGCGACCACCGCCGAGCCCTCCCCGGGGACGTCCTGCCGCAGTACTCGCCAGCTGCCACCGCCGGATCTGGCGGGCACGGTGGTCGGTTCCCGGTACTCGGAGAAGCTCCCGGCCTGCCCCGTCCGCAGTTCCGGGCCGTTCTCGGGTCCGCTGCCCAGCGACTTACGCAACTCGCCGCTCGGGGTGTAGAAGTACACCCGGAAATCGGAGGGCAGCCGCCGCTGTCCGTCGTCCGGTTCCCCCGGTATCGGGCCACCTATCGCCTCCGGCCGGGGCGGCCGGAAATCCTCCAGCTGTTCGTCCACCCTGCCCAGCAGCCAGGAGCGCAGCACGACCACGCCGATCACCTGCGAGGCCAGCACGGCGAGCGTGGCGAGCAGGGTCGCGCCGATCAGCAGTCTGCGCCGCAACGAGCGGGCACGCAGCCAGTCCGGAACAGTCACCCCACCCGTCACGACGGCGCCGTCCCGGTGTGTTCCCGCGGTAGCCGGAGGCAGTAGCCGACGCCGCGCACGGTGTGTATCAGCGGCGGCTCGAACCGGTCGATCTTGCGCCGCAGGTACCGCACGTAGGTCTCCACGATCCTGCCGTCACCGGCGAAGTCGTAGTTCCACACCTGATCGAGGATCTGGGTCTTGCTGACCACCCGCGTCGCGTTCGTCATCAGATATGACAGCAGGTTGAACTCGGTGGGCGAGAGCTGGATGTACTCGCCCGCCCGGTGAACCTCGTGCGCCGCCTGGTCCAGTTCCAGATCGGCGTAGCGCAGGGTGTCGGAGTCCGCCGCACCAGTGCTGCCCTCCTCGTGGCCGGTGCGCCGGAGGATCGCCCGGATGCGCAGCAACACCTCGTCCAGGCTGAACGGTTTGGTGACGTAGTCGTCGCCACCGGCCGACAACCCCTCGATGCGGTCGTCGACCTCGGTGCGTGCGGTGAGGAACAGCACGGGCGTCTCCAACCCGGCGGCCCGCAGCCCGCGGGTCACCGCGAACCCGTCCAGATCGGGCAGCATCACGTCGAGCACCACCAGGTCGGGGCGGAAACGTTGCGCTTCCACGAGCGCCTGCTGCCCGGTCTCGGCGACACCGACGGTGTAGCCGGCGAGCCGCAGCGTCGATTCCAACAGGATGCGGATGCTCGACTCGTCCTCGACGACCAGGATCCGCCGTTCGACGGCCGCGTCGGATTCGCCCATGCTGTTCTTCCCGCTCGGTCTTTCACTCACACTCGTACAGCGTCGACGACTGCCCCGTGCCCGAACTCGATCCGCCGGAACCGGATCCGGACGCGTCACCGTCGTCGCTGCTCTGATTGCCGGTCTGACTCCGGTTGTCGGTCTCGCTCTGACTGTCACTCAGATATTCGGAGGAATCCACCTCGGAGCAGTTCCGCTCGATCCACTCGCTCCGCTGTTGGGAGTAGCCGCCACCACCACCGGGACCGCCGCCCCGGCCGCCGCCACCGGGACCACCGCCCGAACCGAGGACGTACCGCAGTTCGCCGTTGTCGGTCCACTCCGCCAACTGTGACACCGAGGGAGCGTTGTCACTGCCGGTGAAACCGCCCATTCCGATGACCGTGGCGTCACTGTGCAGGATATATGACGAGGCCGACATGGAGCCGCCGCTGATCGCCAGCTTGATGCGAGCCGATCCCGAATGCTGGATCGCGTAGTCCAGGATCGCCTGTTGCCGGTCGCTCAGCGAGGTGCCACCCCGGCCGCCTCCCGGTCCGCCACCTGCCGGGAAACCACCGGAGCCGTTGCCGCCCCGACCACCTCCGGGACCGCCACCGCCGAAACCGCCCGTGCTCGACGGCCCGGCCGTCGGGTTGGTTCCTCCCATGCCGGTGGATCCTCCGGCCGGTTCGCTGATCGCCCAGGCACCCGGCGCCAAGAGTACGGCGACCATCGAGCACGCCGCGGCCAGCGGCAACAGCCGCGACCACTTCCAGCCTACGGCCAGCAGCACGACGGCCAGCGTCCCGACACCGAGCACCGCCCAGGCCAGCCAGCCCATCCAGTCGGGAGTGCGTCGGATGATCACTGCCGCCCAGCAGACGGTCGCCACCACACCGAGCATGCCCGCGGCGGGTACCCAGCGGGACCCAGCACGATGGGCGCGCACCAGCAGCACCACCAGACCGCCGCACAGCGCGGCGACCGCGGGCGCGAGCTGTGTCGTGTAGTAGGGATGGATCGTGCCCTGCTGGAACGAGAAGACCGCCCCGCAGATCAGCAGCCACAGTCCCCAGAGTGCCCAGCCGTCCGCGGCCAGTGGTTGTCCCACGGTTCGATCACCGCCGCGCCGCAGCACGCCGACCGTGATGGCCAGCAGCAGCGCGATCAGGCACAGCGGCAGCAGCCAACTGATCTGGCCGGCCAGCTGGTCGTTGAAAAGCCGCAGCGGTCCGGCGTTCCCCGCGAAACCACCACCGGGGCCACCGCCCTGGCCGCCGCCTCCGCCCGGGAAACCGCCGCCACCGGTGAGCTCACCCGTGCCGCCGGGAAGACCGTTCGAACCGCTCGCCGAGCCACTGTCGGAACCGTTACCGGACCCAGTGGCGCCGCCACCCGGACCGCCGGTACCTCCGCCGCCGGGGCCTTCGCCGCCGAACACGCGGCCGAGGCCGTTGTAGCCGATGACCAGGCTCCACGCCGAGCCGTCCTCACTGCCACCGATGTAGGGGTGGTCGCCCGGCCAGAGATCGACCATCGCCACCCACCACAGCGACGACACGAGCAGCGACACCGCCGCCGCCCCCAACTGCGCCAGCTTCGTTCCCCAGCCGAACCGGGAGCCGATCAGCCAGACCGCGGCGAAAGCGGGCACGACCATCCAGGCGGCCAGCATCTTCGTGAGGAAGCCGCAGCCGATCAGTGCCGCCGATCCGCACAGCCAGAGCGTGGCGTTCCTACCGCGGGTGGCCCGCGACGCGCGGGTCAGCGCGTAGGCGGCAGCCACCAGGAACAGCATCAGCAGCGGGTCCGGGTTGTTGTCCCGGTTGATCGCCACCGTGATGGGGGTCAGCGTCAGCACCAGGGCGGCGATCAGCGCCGCGCTCTCACCGGCCCAGCGCCGTACCGTGCGGTGCAGCAACAGCACGGTGAGCACGCCCTCGACCACCTGCGGCAGGATGAGCGCCCAGCCCTGCGTGCCGAAGATCTTGCTGCTGATCACCTGGGGCCACAGCGCGGCGGGTGGTTTGTCGACGGTGACGACTCCTGCCGGGTCGAACGACCCGAACAGGAAGTTCACCCAGCTCTCGCCCATCGACTTCACCGCGGCCGAGTAGTAAGTGTTTCCCCAGCCCAGCGAGCCGATCGCCCAGCCGTACAGTCCGGCCGCGAGCACCAGGATCGCCGCCAGCGCTATCTTCGACCACAGTGGGCCGCTCGCGGCGCGGTGGCCGGTGGGGCGCTGTTCACCCACCCCGGAGTCACCTACTCCGGGTTCACCTCCCCCGGTCGCATCGGTGATGGTTCCCGATATCCGCGTGGAACCCATGTGGTCGTCGTCCTCCGTTGGTTCGGTACTCAATTCGTCTCACCACTTTCCCGCCGTGGTGAGCTGGAGTCGTCGCGGCGGAACACCGTTGTCCGCAGCAGCAGGAAACGAATGGCGGTGACCAGTACGGAAGCGCATGCCAGCACCACGGATTCCGCGGCGGGGGAGGCGTCGCCCGCCGCCGAGTCGTAGAGCAGTACGGCCGCCGAGGTCACCAGGTAGCCGAGCAGGAACAGCCCGCCCGCGCCGATGTGGGCCCGGCCCAAACCGGTCTTGGAGTCCCGGAAGGACAACCTCCGGTTCGCCTCCGTGTTCAGGATCGTCAGCACCAGCAGTGAGACGAAGTTGGCCGCCACGGCGGGCCACCACTGGCGCAGCAGCCAGTACAGCACCGCCTGGCCGATGGTGCAGAACACCCCGATCAGCGCGAAGTAACCGAGCTGTCCGGACAACCGGGAGCGCTTGGACTCCGGCGCCAGCACCGCGTCGGGGTGCTCGGAGGTGACCGGACCGCGTGCGGGGACGGCGACCCGGGCGGCACCGGTGCGTTTGCGGTGGGCGATCCGCCAGAGCCCGCGCAGATCGTCCACGGCGGTGTTGAACACCTTCACCCTGCTGTCGGTGTCCTCGACCCAGTCGACCGGAACCTCGTGGATCCGCAGGCCGTTGTACTCGGCCAACAGCAGCAGTTCGGTGTCGAAGAACCACTCGTTGTCGTTGGCGGCGTGCAGCAGCGGGCGCAGCGCCGGGGTGCGGACGGCCTTGAAACCGCACTGGGCGTCGCTGAAGCGACTGCCGTGCGTGAGCCTGATCAGCTTGTTGTAGCAGCGCGAGATCAGCTCGCGCCGGGGTCCCCGGACCGTGCGGGCCGCGGGGGCGAGCCTGCTGCCGATGGCCATGTCGGAGTGACCGCTGGCCAGCGGCGCGACCAGCGGCAGCAGGCCGTCCAACCCGGTGGACAGGTCCACGTCCATGTAGACCGCGATGTCGGCGTCGGTGTTTCCCCAGGCCGTGCGAAGCGCGAGCCCGCGCCCCTTGCGATCGAGCCGCAGGCAGTCGACCCCCCTCATCTCCTCCGAGAGCTGTTCGGCCAGCTCGGGGGTGCTGTCGGTGCTCGCGTTGTCCACGATCGTGATGCGCCAGGGAAACGGGAAGTCGTTTCGCAGCCGTTCGTGCAGCGTCGTCACACAGCCGCGCAGAGCGCGCTCCTCGTTGTGGACCGGGATGACGATGTCCACCGTGCTCGGGCCCAGCGGCGGGGAGGTGGTTTCCGGGGAGGCTCGTTCGGTCGTCCCGACCGGCTCCTCGTAGGGAAACTGGAACGTCGCCCCGCAGCGCTCGGGGCTCGTCGGACTCGCGGTCATGGCTCCTCTAACGCGAAGGTCGATTCGGCTCTGTGTCTGAACGGATGGGGGAACATCCGTGGGCCCGGTACCGACTCTGGTCCGTTCGACTGGGTGTGGGCGGGGTCGCGACTGGGAATTCGCCGAGAGTCCCTGGCGATGCTTCGACGGTGCGGCTCGCGTAGGTGGTTACTTGGCGGAACCTCTCGCACGGCTCTCGCTGCGGGGCCGGAGACATCGGGTAGGTACTACACAACGTCTCCGGCGTCCTCGCGAGAGCCGCACGGGAGAACCCGCGGCGGTGCCGGCTGCGGGGGTGGCCGGAGTTCGCCCCGCGGGGTGGCCGGAGTTCGCCCTGCGGTGGTGGTTGGAGTGCGGCCTGCGGGGGTGTTCGGGGCTCGGCTCCGTGTCGGGGCGGCCCGGCGATTTCGCGAGAAATCGACGGAGCCCGGACCGTGCCGCCCCACTGGCGCGGCGATTTCGTGGGAATTTGACGTCGTGGTCAGAACCAGCGCCGGGATACTGGTCTTCCGGAGACGCGAGAGTGGTGCCGAGGTGCTGCTCGGTCACATGGGCGGACCCATCTGGGAAAACCGCGACCAGGGGGCCTGGTCGGTGCCCAAGGGCGAGTACACCCCCGAGGAGTCGGCCTGGAAGGCAGCCAGGCGGGAGTTCCGCGAGGAGCTGGGGATGGATCCGCCCGCCGGGCGTTTCGAGTCGCTGGGCAGCGCGCGGCAGTCGGGTGGCAAGGTCGTCACGGTCTGGGCGGTGCCGGGCGAGATCGATCCGCGTTCGATGGTGCCCGGCACCTTCACGATGGAGTGGCCGAAGGGGTCGGGTCGGATCCGGGAGTTCCCGGAGCTCGACCGCGTAGCCTGGTTCGACATGGATCGGGCGAGTCGCCGGATCCTGCCCGCCCAGCGAGTGTTCCTCGAACGGCTCTCTGACCTGCTCGAAGCCGATCCGGGTGAGTGGGACTGACCGGCTGTCGAGAGCTTCGGGGCGCTGGCCGTCGCTGCTGGGACGGCCTCGAACTCAGGAGTCGTTCGGCCGCAGCGTCCAGTACACCGTCATCTCGCCGGTCGTGTTGTGCTCGTCGTCCCGGATGGTGCAGTGCACCGGGAACTCGGGCCGGGTCCCGCCGTCGAGTTCGGCGCGCACCTCGTCGATCTCACGGCCCAGTACCGCTTCGGCGGTCAGGTCGCCGAGCGCCAGCTTGCGGTAGGCGATCTCGGAGCGGGTCACGAGTGGCGTGGCGCGGTCCAGCAGCGGGGTGAACGCGGCGAGTGTCACCGCGCCCGAGGCGGTCTCGGCCAGCCCGAACATCACGGCGGCGTGCGGGCCGCCCACGTGGTTCCGCTGTTCCGCGACATCGCGCAACGAGCACACGACTCGCTGCCGCTCCAGCTCGGAGAACTCGATCCCCGCGGTGGAAACCCAGGGCACGGTCTTGTTCATCGCGTCGGCTACCCAGTCGAACTCGGAGGTCATACCGCGTGATGTTACTGTACGGTAGCTTTCTTGGGTAGTACCGGTTTGCGGCGCCACCCGCCGCGGTGCCGGTGGCACGGGCTCCCGCCGCACCACGGTGGTCGCGCCGCTGCCGCGCGTTTCCGGTGATCTTGGTGTACTGGATGGCCCACCCACCGTTGCGTGACGACGCGCGTGCCGGTGCTCGCCACCGCCAACGTCGGCATCCGACCGAGAATCGGGGACGAGATGAGCCTGCAGGAGCTCTACCTGGCCCTTTTCGCGGGCGGTGTGGTGCTGCTGGCAAGCATCATCGCCACCAGGTTCGCCGCCCGGATCGGGCTGCCCAGCCTGTTGCTGTTCCTGGTGCTGGGAATGCTTCTGGGGGAGGACGGGCTGGGCATCCAGCTCGACGATCCGCAGTTCGCCCAGAACCTCGGCACCGCCGCGTTGGCCGTCATCCTGGTAGAGGGCGGGCTGACCACCAAGTGGTCCGACGTGTCCAGAGTGCTCGCCCCTGCCGGTGTGCTGGCCACGCTCGGCGTCGGAATCAGTGCGGGAGTCACGGCGCTGGCGGCGAACCTGCTGCTGGGGCTCGACTGGCAGCTGGCGCTGCTGCTCGGCGCCATCGTGTCCTCCACCGACGCGGCGGCGGTGTTCTCGGTGCTGCGCGTACTGCCGATCCCCAGGCGCGCCGCCGGGCTGCTCGAGGCCGAGTCCGGTTTCAACGACGCGCCGACGGTGATCCTCGTCATGCTGCTCAGCTCCACCCCGTTGCTGATGGGGCCGTGGCACGTGGTGGGCTCGTTGCTCTACCAACTCGGGGCCGGCGCGCTGTTCGGGCTGCTGCTCGGGAGTATCGGGGCTCTCGTGCTGCCGCGGATAGCGCTGCCCGCCTCGGGGCTGTATCCGCTGGCCACATTCGGCCTGGGGGCGCTGGCGTTCGCCGCGGCGGGAGTGGCGCAGGCGAGTGGATTCATCGCCGCCTATCTCGCGGGCGTGGTGCTGGCCAACACCGGACTGCCGCACCGCTCGGCGACTCGCTCGTTCGCCGAGGGGCTCGGTTGGTTGGCTCAGATCGGACTGTTCGTGTTGCTGGGGCTGCTGGTCGATCCCAGCGAGCTCTACCACGAGGTGCTGTCCGCGCTCGTGATCGGATCCGTGCTGCTGCTGGTGGCGCGTCCGTTCGCGGTGGCGGGCTCGCTGTTGCCGTTCCGGGTTCCCTGGCGCGAGCACGCCTTCCTGTCCTGGGCGGGGTTGCGCGGAGCCGTTCCCATCGTGCTGGCCACCTTCCCGGTGGTCGCCGGGGTGCGGGGCAGTGATCGACTGGTCGACATCGTTTTCGTGCTGGTCGTCGTCTTCACCCTCGTGCAGGGGCCGAGCCTGCGTCCGGTGGCGCGACTGCTGGGGATCATCACCCCGGAAGGGGCCCGTGAGGTGCGGGTCGAGTCGGCACCGCTCGACGTGCTCGACGCGGAGCTGCTGACCGTCTCCGTCCCGGAGGGTTCGCGGCTGCACTACGTCACGGTCATGGAGCTGCAGCTGCCCGAACCGAGCGTGATCGCCCTGCTGATCCGCCGCGGCTCCGTGTTCGTGCCGCATCCCGAGAGCAGGATCGAGATCGGTGACCAGCTGCTGATCGTGACCACCAGCGCCAAGCGCGCGGCGACCGAGCGCAGGCTCCGTGCCGTGGGACGCCGGGGGCGGTTGGCCTACTGGTTCGGTGAGTACGGTGAACTCGCCTAGCAGCGAATGCTTTACACCTTCGGGTGAGCATCGGGCGTGCCCCACAAGCTTTCCTCGGGTTTTTCGGTACCGTATTTCCCGGTTTTCCTGGTCGTTGGGAAAACTGTCAACTCCGTGCGCACCGCGAAATCTCCGTGATGCGTGCGGCGGGAAGGCCGACGCTGTGAATCGATTCGTTCCTACCGCTGAGTAAGGGTTTCGTGTTGTGACAACAGTATTAAAGTCCCCGGTGTCCGGAGTGGATCGTGTTTCCGCGCCGGTTCGATGCGGATCTCCGCGCTATTCTCCGGAGTTCTCCGACTCCCGTCGCGAATGCGGTGGGCACGAGGGTTGGTTACCACCGTTGAGGCCCGGCCGTCAGTGAATTCCGGGAACGGCGAATTCCGTTCCCTAAGTACCCGTACCTACGGTTCCACGGATTGTTCCTCGGCGGTCGTGGGCCGATCGTTCTGGGCACTGTTCACCGCCACTTCACCGGAGTCGGGTGCCGAAGACCCAGGGCGTGCGCGGTGGACGGAAACCGTTCCCGCCGCTCGACAGCGGCGCGATCAGCAGGAGGAACGATGCAGCACCCGAGAACGGGGCGGCGCAGGTTCGCAGGCCTGTGCCTAGGTGCCGCCGTGGCGACATCCTTCGGTCTGGCCACGGCACTGCCCGCCCAGGCCGCGACGGGCGAGATCAGGAACGCCGATGCCGAGGCGGCCGTGGCAGGCGAGTACATCGTCGTCTTCGAGGACGCCGCGGCCACCGGGCCCGGCGGCGTGAGCGCGACGGCCACCGATCTCAGTCAACGTTACGGCGGTGAGATCCAGCGGACCTACGAAACCGCGTTGCGCGGCTACTCCGCCTCGATGAACGAGACGGCGGCCGAACGGCTGGCGGCGGACCCCAGCGTCAAGTACGTCGAGCAGAACCGCCGCGTGCACGCGCTCGGCACGCAGGACAACCCGCCCTCGTACGGCCTCGACCGGCTCGACCAGCGCGATCTGCCGCTGGACGACTCCTACACCTATCCCAACGGTGGTGAGGGAGTCACGGCCTACGTGATCGACACCGGTATCAGGACCAGCCACGAGACCTTCGGGGGCCGTGCCTCGAGCGGTTACGACTTCGTCGACGGTGACTCCGTGGCCAACGACTGTAACGGGCACGGCACGCACGTGGCGGGCACCGTCGGTGGTGCCGAGTACGGTGTCGCCAAGAACGTCGACCTGGTCGGCGTGCGCGTGCTCGACTGCCAGGGCAGCGGGTCCTACGCGGGTGTCATCGACGGCATCGACTGGGTCACCCAGAACGCCGACGGCCCCGCCGTCGCCAACATGAGCCTGGGCGGTTCCGCCAGCAGCGCTGTGGACGACGCGGTGAGCAGTTCCATCGCCGCTGGGGTCACCTACGGTATCGCCGCCGGGAATTCCTCGGCCGACGCCTGCGACTACTCGCCCGCCAGGGTCGAGGAGGCCATCACGGTCGGTGCCACCAACAGCCAGGACGCCGAGGCCAGCTACTCCAACTACGGTGACTGCCTGGACATCTACGCGCCCGGCAGCGATATCACCTCCGCCTGGATCGGCAGCGACACCGACACCAACACGATCAGCGGTACCTCCATGGCCACCCCGCACGTCGTCGGTGCCGCCGCGCTGCTGCTCGCCGACAGCCCCTCCGCGTCTCCGGCGGAGGTCCGCGACAGCATGGTGAACAACGCCAGCACCGGCAAGATCTCCGGTATCGGCGCCGGTTCGCCCAACAAGCTGCTCTACGTGGGTGAGAGCGACGGCGGCGACCCGCAGCCGCCGGAGAACAGCGCTCCCACCGCTTCGTTCACCGTGAACTGCTCCACGGCCGGTTGTGACTTCGACGCCACCGGCTCCAGTGACTCGGACGGTTCCGTGGTGGGTTACTCCTGGCAGTTCGGTGACGGTGCCACCGCGACCGGAAGCACCGTCGGCCACAGCTACGGCGGCGGCCAGTTCACCGCCACGCTGACCGTCACCGACAACGAGGGTGCCACCGGCTCGGCCACGCACCAGATCGATTGCTACGACTTCGGTACGGTGTACTGCTTCGCCTGAGCACCGGCCCTGTCGGGCACGACCGAAGGGGACCTCCCGCCGCTCCCAGGGCGGGAGGTCCCCCGTGTGTGCGGTAGGGATCGTCGTGAGATCCGGCCTCACTCCCGGGCTCGACCCGGTCTGGGATGCAGCGCCGCCGTCGATTTCTCGCGAAATTGAGGCCCCTGGGCGGCGTACCTACTCGATGTCGGGGGAGCCACAGCGAGAGCCCGCGAGAGGTTCCGCTATCCGAGTCCCGAAGCAGCCTGCTCAGGAGAACTCACAGTTACTCGGTCCGGACTTCGGTGCGGGAGGTTACTCCCAGCTTCCGAATCACCTTCGCCACGTGCTGCTCCACGGTTCGCGGCGACAGGAACAGCAGCGCGGCTATCTCCCGGTTCGTGTTGCCCAGCCCCACCAGTCTCGCCACGTCACGCTCCCGGGGCGAGAGCTCGGCACCGTACCCCCTGCGTCCCCGTCGCGACGACGGCGGTGGAACCCCGCTGTCGCGCAGCAGCTGCCTGCAGCGTGCGGCGTCCCTGCTCGCCCCCAGACGTTCGAACGAATCGATCACTTCGGACATTCGCGTCGCGGCGGAGTCGTCCCCGGACCGGAGTTGGTGGGCAACGACGCGCTCCCGTGCGAGGGCGGCACTGTACGGCTGCGGCAGCGCCGCATAGCCCGCCCGGGCCGTTTCCCACCACTCGGCCGCCCCGGCGAACCGTCCCGCGCTCTCGCAGTGGAACGCCCGTGCCGCCGCCGTGGCCGGAGCGATCAGCGGGCTCCGCCGGTTCGCGGTCGCCGCGGTGAACTCGTCGATCAGCTGTTCTGCCTCGGTGCCCCTGTCGAGTCGCGCGTAGGCAGCCACGGCGTTGGGCAGCAGCTCGTTCGCCCAGATCCAGATTCCCTTGCGCCGTACCACCCTTACCGCGTGATCCGCCGCGTTCACCGCCCCCGGCGGGTCCCCGCGCAGCAGCCGCAGCCGCACCCTGGTCGCCCCCGCCGCGATCACCACCGGAGTGAAGGAGTCGTCCGGGGTGTCCACTCCGGTCGCGGTGAGCCACCGTTCGGCGGCCTCCCAGTCTCCCCGCGTCACGGCGTCCATTCCCAGCACCAGCGCGAGCTCCACCGCCACCGGCCGCAGTTGTCCGTGGTCCCGCAGCAGCCGCTCCGCGTTCCCGACCAGCTCCTCCCATGCGCCGGTCATCCGGCGCAGCCGGATATCGGTGCTGCGCAGCGTGCTGTCCAGGTAGGGGCTGCCGCCCGCCGCGCGAGCCAGCCCCAACGCCTCGGTCAGGTGTTCGCGGGCCGCCGAGTACTCCCCCAACCACGTGTAGGCGTCGGCGACGTTGCCGTGGATCCGCGCGATGTGATGCCGCTCCGGACCCGCCCCGCCCGCGGGGGGCAGCCGTTCGAAGTGCCGCCACGCCGCCGAGCAGCCCCCGCCGAACATCCGGCTGGGCAGCACGTTGGCGAGCAACTCCGAGCGCACCGCCGTGCTGTCGGTCTCGTCGAGCACGATCTCCGCCCGATCGGTCCATTCCGAACACCGCTCGTACGGCGTGGTTCCCACGTGTGCCTGCGCCAGCGCCGCCATGCCCACCGCGGCCCGTTCCGGCAGCTCCCGCAGTTCCGCCACGGCGAGCTCCAGCTCACTCCGCGCCGTCGCCGGGCGGTCGCTCTGCCGCAGCAACAACAGCCCCAGGCTGAGACGCACCTCGCCCCGCGCGGTCGCGGAGAGCCGCTGGTCGGACAGCACTCGCCGCAACGCGGCCGGGACCGGGTGTTGCCCCAACCCGTCGAGCGCGGCCTGCCCGAAGCGCACCGCGAGCCGATCCACGTCGTCCGTCGACAGCGAGGGTTCCTCGAGCAGCGAGCACAGCAGCTCCGTGGCGGTGGCGATGTCGCCCGTCTCGATCGCGCGGTCGGCCGCTGCCGTTCCGTAGTGCAGCCAGTCCGCGACCCTGCCGCAGCCCATGCTGTGTTCGGCGAGCCGGATCAGCGGCGGTCGTTCCTGTTCGGACAGCAGCCGCAGGGCGCGCTCGTGCAGTTCGCGGCGTTCCGGGCCGGTGAGCGTGTCTTGCACGGCCTGGCGTGCCAGGCAGTGTCGGAATCCGTAACGGAGGTTGCCGTCCTCGTGCAGCACGTTGGCGCGCAGCGCCCACGCGATCCGGTGCGCCGCGTCGGGCACGCCCGCGATCCGTCCCAGCAGCCCTGCCTCGGCCGGAATTCCCAGTACCGCCGCCGCGTGCACCAGGCGCGTCACGGGCTCGGGGAGTGCGCCCAACCGCTCGGCCATCGCGTCACGCAGCAGCACCGGCACGTCGAGCTGTTCGAGCGTTTTCAGCTCTCCGGCCGAGTAGGGTCTTCGCTCGCGCTGCGCGCGCAGCGTCGGCAGCGTCTCGGCCACGACGAACGGGAGTCCGGCCGTCCGCTCGTGCAGCTCCCGCGCGAATCCCGCTTCGACGGACTCGGTTCCGAGCAGGTGCGCGGCCAGGGTGCCCACCTGCTCGATGTTCAGCGGACGCAGCGTCATCACCGCGCTGCACGCCCGCCGCGGATGTCGGTACGCCGTCCCCAGTGGGACGCCACCGGCCAGTTCCTCGCGGCGGTAGCTCAGCACGAGGGCCAGCTCGCCGGGCGGATCGGTGATCAGGAAACGCAGCAGTTCCCTGGTTCCCTCATCGGCCCAGTGCAGGTCCTCGACCACGAGGATCGCCGGAGTGCTCGCTTCGAGCAGCGCGTGCACGCCGCGGAACAACTGGTGTCGTTCCGCCGCGGTGTCACCGAGGAGCTCCGGGGTCGGGGGCAGGAACTCGCCCAGTTCGGGAAGCAGTCTGCGCAGCGCGCCGGTGACGGGATTGAGGTGTGCGGGGTCGGGGAACGGATCGAGGGTGCGCAGCGCGTCGATCACCGGACCGTAGGGGAAGGGGTCCTGGAGTGGCTGGCAGGCCCCGGTCAGGATGGTGCGCTCGATCTCGGGGCGCTCCAGTGATTCGCGGATCAGGCGTGTTTTGCCCACGCCCGCTTCCCCCTCCAGCAGCAGCACGGCAGGAGGGGAGAGCACCAGCTCCGTAACGGTGTCGAGCTCTTCTTCACGGCCCACCAGTACCGGTGGGACTCGGCTCGACACGGCGAACGATTCGGACGGACGAGTACTACTGAGCATGCGAACCCCTTCCGCGTGCGAGTGGCGTCGGGGTCGGATCAAGTGAAGTAACGGGAAGCGTATCCCTCTAAAGAGTGAAAAACGACGGCCTTAAGAGTGATCTTCGTTCCCGGTTTTGCCGAGGTTTCCGGTTGGCGAGAATCGGAAAACCGTGTGTCGCACACAGTGGTCACGCCGCGATCCGGAGGCGGGGAACTCCTCGTGCTCCCCGGATCACCTTCGGCATCAACCGCCCAGTGCGGCCGGGTTGGTCAACGCCGCCACTCCCACACCGATGGCGATCACCAGCACCACGTAGCCGAACCAGTGCCGGATCGTCTCCGCCCGCAGTCGCGCGGTCAGCCGCGCGGCCAGTGCCGAGACCAGCAGCGCGGTGATCGCGAACGCCAGCACCACCGGGTACTCGATCTCGTCGATGACACCGGAGTGCGCGGCCAACCCGGCCACCGAGTTGATCAGCACCACCAGCAGCGAGGTGGCCACGGCCCGCTGCGCGGCCAGTCCCAGCAGCAGGGTCAGGGCCGGAACCACCACGAAACCGCCGCCCACTCCGAACAGTCCGGTCAACACTCCGACACCCGCACCGCTGAGTAGCGATTTCGGCAGGCAGCTGCGCCACTCGACGCCACCGGTGTCGGTACGGCAGGAGCCGCTCGCGGCTTCCCCTCCCGTGAGCATCCGAACCGCGACCACCACCATGAGCACCGCGAACGACACCAGCAGCCAGCGGTCCGGAAGCAACCCGCCGAGCGCGGCACCCCCGAACGCGGCAGGAACCCCGGCCGCGCCGAACACCAGTGCCACCGGCCAGAGCACCTTCTCGCGCCGAGCCCGGGGCAGCAGCCCGCCGATCGCCGAGATCGCCACGATCAACAGCGATGCCGGTATGGCGATTCGCAGCGGCAGGCCGACGCCGTAGACCAACGCCGGAACCGCCAGGATCGAACCACCGGCGCCGAGCAGCCCCATCGCCAGCCCGATGATCACTCCGAACGCGATCGCCGCGATCATTCCGGTTCCCGCCACGTCGTGTGCCCGGGCGCGCGATCGTTCCTCGCGATGTCGTACCGGCACTCACGCATGCGGCGCGCCCGGCTCGGCGGCCGTGACGGCGGACAGCGCGGTGTCCGGATCCAGCGCGCTCCTCCGGTTGTGCGGCAGCATGCCCAGCAGTCGAGCCATCGCGCAGGTGTCACTGATCGCGGCGAACGTCAGCCCCGCGCCCACGAACCCCGCCAGCCACTTCAGCGGCCGGTAGGCGAGACTGCCCAACACGCCGGTCAGCACCAACGATCCCGCGACCAGTCGGACCTGCCGCTCCATCGGCCAGACCCCGTTGCCCCGGTTGACCTCGCCACCTTCCCGCTGCCATTCCTCGATTCCGCCCCGCAGCACGTGGCAGCCGTCCACTCCCGCCTGTTCCAGCAGTGTTCTGGCCTGCTCGGCACGAGCACCCGAGGCGCACACCAGCACCACCGGGTCGTCGTGCCCACTGTCGAGTTCGGCTCGCCGCTCGCGTAACAGCTCGATCGGAACGTTGTGCGAGCCCGGGATGTTGACCGAGTCGAACTCGCCGGGGGAGCGGACGTCGATCAGCCTGGTTCGGGGTTGGGTTCGCAGGTTCTCCCGCAGCTGTGCCGTGTGCAGGAGTTCGGGGGTTTCGCTCGACAATTGGTTCCCTTCCGTTGGTCGTGTTCTCCGGCGGAGCTCCGTCACCGGTCCCCGCACGGTGCCCTCCGCTCCGTTCCGGAGGAAGAGGGCGGAGACTTCGTCGGTCGTCAGGAGGAGGTGAGTTCGAGCCCCGCGTCCCCTGCCGCGTCGAACCTGTCGTCGACCAGCACCGCCGCGCGGCCGTCCGATTCCAGCAGCGAGGCCGCCGCGGTGGCGCGATAACCGCTGCCGCAGTGCACCCACACCGTGCCCTCGGGAACCTCACCCACCCGCTTCGGCAGTTCGTACAGCGGGATGTGCACCGCGCCGGTGACGTGGGAGTCGCGGAACTCGTTGTTGGTCCGCACGTCCAGCACCACGTCCGCGGGCGGCATCCCGTTGTGCTCGCCGGAGCGCGTGGCAGCGAGGTCGGCGAAGCTCGCCGTGGTGGTCTCGCGCAGCCGCGCCGGATCGGCGGCCAGCTCGGCGGGCTGGCCGCTCGCCGCCGCCGCGAACTTGTCGATGCCGATGCGGGCCAGCTCGCGCTGTGCCTCCGCGACCTGCTCGGGCGACTCGCCCAGCAGCGTGATCGGGGAACCCCAGTCGATCATCCAGCCCAGCCAGGTCACCATCGGCCCGTCCAGCCCCAGCCCGACCGTGCCCGCCAGGTGCGAGCGGACGTATGCCTTCCGCGAGCGCAGGTCCACCACCCACTCGCCGTGATCCAGCCGCCGAGCCAACTCGTCCGGGCTCGCCTCGGTGGGACGGCGCAGGTCCAGCGGTTCGGGACCGGCGATGTTCCGCACCCCCATGTGCGCGTAGTAGGCGGGGTAGGCGTCCAGCCCGGAGAGGATGGTCTCGAGGAACTCACCCTCGGACAGCGTCAGCGCGGGGTTGAACTCCCGCTCCTGTTCGATGGTGCTGGAGTCGCCCGACGCCTGGGTGGCCGAGCAGAAGCTGCCGAAGCCGTGCGTGGGCCATATCCGCGCCCCTTCCGGCAGCACGTCGGCCAGCTTCCGCGCCGAGGCGTGCTGGTACCGGGCGAGCTGTTCGCTGTGCTGCTCACCGAGCAGGTCGGTGCGGCCGGTGGTGCCGAACAGCAGCGAACCACCGGTGAAGGCGCCGAACGTGCCGGAGTCGTTCTCCAGCAGGTAGGACAGGTGGTGGAAGGTGTGCCCGGGGGTGGCCAGTGCCCGCACCCGCAGGTTCCCGGAGACCGCCACGACCTCCCCGTCGTGCAGCGGGCGGTGGTCGAACGGCGCCTCGTCGGCCGCCGCCACCCCGTACTCGGCCCCGGTGAGCCGGGCCAGCTCCAGCCCGCCGGACACGTAGTCGTTGTGGATGTGCGTCTCCAGCACGAGCCCGATCCGCACGTCGAGACGGCCCGCCAGCGCCAGGACCCGGTCCACATCGCGCTGCGGATCCACCACCACCGCCGTCTCGCCGTCGGTCGCCAGGTAGCTGCGGTCCCCCAGGGAAGAGGTGGCGATCACCTCGACGTGCGGTGTCTCCGACAGTCGTTGTTCCGGCGGTTGTGTCCTGTCTGTCATGGTTCGTGTCATCGCGCCGCACCTCCTTCGGTGTCCCGGCCGGATTCGATCCACGCGGCTGTGCCACCGGAAACCGAAACCGCGTCGACCCCCGCTTCGCGGAGGGCTCGGGCGGCCCGCAGGCTGCGGCCACCCGACTGGCAGACCACCCGTACGCCGTCCGGGAACTCACCGGGTGTCCGCAGCAGCTGTTCCAGCGGGACGTTGCGCGCTCCGGGGACGTGTCCCTGTGCGTACTCCTCAGGAGAGCGCACGTCGAGGACTTCCGCACCCGCGTCACGGGCGGTAGCCAGGTCCTCGACGGTCACTTCGATCGACTCTTCCGGCATGCTCACTCCTAATACCCCGGGGGGTATACAACGATTAAACGAGTCCTCCGGTGCTGTGATTCCGGAGTCCGGGGTTCTGCGGGCCGACTACCGGCGGGCTCCGCTGTCGGCGACTCCGAGATCACGGCGGTCGCGTCGCCGCGCGCGTCGACCCGCTACCCGCGCGGACACCGCTCGCTCACGCCAGCGCGAGGAACAGCCGTTCCAGCTCCTCCTCGGTCATGGGTGGTTCCTCGCCCTCCTCGCGGGCGGTCTGGCAGTGCCGCATGCCGCTGGAGACGATCTTGAAACCCGCCCGGTCCAGGGCGCGGGACACGGCGGCGAGCTGAGTGAGCACCTGAGCGCAGTCCTCGCCCTCCTCGATCGACTCGATAACTCCGGCGAGCTGGCCCTGTGCGCGGCGCAGGCGGGTGAGGGCGTCGCCCACGCGTTCCGGCTTCATCTCCACTATCGAACACCTCCCCGGGCGCGACTTCCCGGTTCGCGATTTCCTGACTCGTGACTCCCTGACTCGGTTCCCGAATGTACCCCCAGGGGTATCCGATTGTCAGGGAGGTGGGGAGTGACGCGGCGCACCCGGCTGGGAGTGGGCCGGGCTGTCGGCCGCGTGAGCAGGTGCGGGTGCGCTCGGACACGAGTTCGTGCCCCGGCGGCCGGGCTGCGGGCCGATCCGGGGCACGGGTTGGTGACGGCGTGTTAGCGGCGCCTGCTCGGTGAGGTGCTCCTCGGTGCCGGGGTGGTGCAGTGGGCCGCGGCACTCTCGTGGGGTGCGGCGGTTCAGCCGCCGTACTCGCAGAGACCGTTACACACGTACTGCCAGAACGAGCCGCAGCTCCTGTCGACGAACGAGCAGTTCTGGGACTTGTACTGACAGTAGTGTCGATCGGGGCAGTACTCGCTCTTGTTGGTGCATTCGCAGGCGGGTGGTGCGGATTCGGTGGCGCGGCGTTCCGTCGGCCCGAGTGTGGCGATCACGCGTCCTGCCTCGTCTTTTCCGAACGCTTCCCGCATTTTCCGGTCGACGTTCTCCGCCGCACGTGTCGGAGTGTTTTCCGGGGTGAAATTCACCGGATTGGCGGCGATTGCCTCGGCCTCGTCCAGTGCCTGCCGTTGTTCCGTGGAAAGATCGGGATTCTCGACACGGTAACGCTTGAGGTGATCGCTCCAGAACCGCGCCTTTCGCTCGGGTGAGGATTTCGCGTAGATCGCGCGCCGGTAGGGCATCGGGTAGCCGATGAGTTCGTCGTACCGCGCGGGGAGGTTGTTCGCGTTGGTCTCGGCCCAGCGCTGCGCTGCCGCACAGCGCTGTTCGGCCAGTGCGGAGGTCTTGCCGAAGAGCACGATCCCGGTCGCCAGCGCCGCGCCGCCGCCGAGGCGCAGGAAGCCCGCCCGGCCCAGGGTGCTGGACTCGGTGGATTCCAGTGGATGACCGTTCGCCTGCCTGCGCAGCACGCCGAGCGAGCGCAGCACACGTGTGGTGGAGCGAAAGCCCAGTCTGCGCAGCAGCGGCGGTGTCATCGCCGGGCCGGTCCAGGCTCGCGTTTCGGTCCGCTCGATCCGCAGCAGGGTGGGGACGTTCGGAGGGTGCTCGCCGAACTTCTCGTCGCGCCACTGCCGCACTTGCGGGTGGCCCAACGGCAGCACCTCGAGCTTTCCGTCACACGCTCGTGCTATTGTGTCGGAGATTTCTTGACATGTCGCACAGGATCCGTCGAAAGCCAGTATCCAACGCTGCTGTTCGCCACTCAATTCCGTGCCTCCCTGGGGTGGTTTCCGACATTCGGGTGAGTGCCTGTTGCCTTTCGGTTGGAGATATTATTGTGATCCGGTCGGAAGCAGTAGGGGATCGCTCGGAAATCATTCAATAGTGGTAGCCGATAACCGACCGCGCGACAAGTGACGATTTCTCAGGAATTTTCGAACCCTCCCCGACTCCGCGCGACGGTGTCTCACATCCGGTTTCCCGGTTCTCGCCGGGAGCCGCCGTGTCGTCGGTGGTGCGCAGTAGGCTTGCCGTGTTCGTCCCGGCACGAAGTGCGAGAACTCGGAGGTGAATGTGCCGGATCACGTGCCACCAGTGGCCGACTTACGGTTCTGGGGCAAGGAACGCGGCCTGGGCGGCGCCCGCTACCCGGTGGCGTGCCACGGGCTCGACGCGGCGGCGATGCTGCGCTGCCTGTGGCGGGAATACGTCTCGCCCGGCCTGCGGGCGCGGATAGCCGAACTCCTCGAACTGTCCGAGGACGAGGCCCGCCGACTGCTGGAGTTCTGGGCCGCCGCCCACGACATCGGCAAGATCACGCCCTCCTTCCAGTCCCAGGTGGAGATCCCTTCGGGCTACGACTCGGACGACGTGACCGCTCCCCACGACGAGGCCACGCAGCACGCGCTGTGCCCGTTGCTGATCGAACTCGATTATCCCAAGAGGTTCGCCAAGTGGGCGGCACAGCTGCTCGGCGGCCACCACGGTCGGTTCACCGAGCTCAACCGGGAGTGTCATTCCCAGGTGAAGGCTCGCGCCCTGGGGCTCGGCGAGGAGGAATGGGCACGGCAGCGCGCCGACACGCTGCGCGTCTGGCGGGCGGTACTCGAACCGCCCGTGCCCAGTAGTTTCGACACGGCCGCCGCGAACGTGGTCACCGGACTGGTGATACTCGCCGACTGGCTGGCGAGCCGGATTCCGTACGTGCTGAAACGGTTGCCGGACGTCCCGGAACGGGGCGACGTGTCGTCGCTGGGCTCGTTCTTCCACGGCTCGCTTGCCGAGGCGCCCGCCGTGGTGGCCGAGGCGGGACTCGCACCGCTGCGACTGCGTTCGGGTTCCTTCGCCGAGGAATTCCCCGAGTTCCCCGCCAACGAGCTGCAACGCGACATCGCCGAGCGGCTGCCGAGCTCGCTCGGCCCCGGCGGGCTGCTCATGATCTCCGCACCCACCGGTTTCGGCAAGACGGAGACGGCGCTGCACGCGGCACGCCGCATGTCCGAGGTCACGGGCACCTCCGGCCTGTTTTTCGCGCTGCCGACGATGGCCACCACCGAGCACATGTTCAAGCGCATCGCCCGATACGTGACCACGAGAGGGAGCGAGCCCAACTCGCAGGCGATGCTGCACGGCATGGCGTGGCTGAGCCCGGTGGAGGAGATGCTGCGCGAGGAGATGAGCCGTGCCTCGGTAAGCGGTGCGGACTCGACCCTGGTGCACTGCGCGGAATGGCTGCTGGGCGCCAAGCGCGGGCTGCTGGCCGGCGCCGGAGTGGGCACGATCGACCAGGCGCTGCTCTCGGTGCTTCCCACCAGGCACAACGCGCTGCGCATGTTCGCGCTGACCGGCAGGACCGTGGTGATCGACGAGGTGCACGCCTTCGACGAGTACATGCGGACCCTGCTGTACGTGCTGCTGCGCTGGCTCGGCTACTGGAACGTGCCCGTGGTGCTGCTCTCGGCCACGCTGCCCGCGCCGCTGGCCACCCAACTCGCCGCCGCCTACCGCGGCGACAGAGCGGGAACCGAGGAGCGGATCACGGTCCCCTATCCCGGTTGGGTCTACATCGGACACGGTGAGCCGGTTGTTCCGCGTCCGGTGCCGTTTCCCGACGAGCAGCGTCGGAGGTTGGCGGTGTCCTCCCGTGCCGTCGAGATCCGCGACGGTGAGCCGGACCGGATGCCCGTGCTGCGGCGGGCTCTTACGCCGTTGGTCGAGGACCGGGGAACCGCGCTGGTGCTGTGCAGCACGGTGGCGCACGCCCAGCGCACGTGGCGGCTGCTGCGCGAGCACCTCGAAGGCACCGGAGTGGAGCTGCGGCTGCTGCACGCCCGGTTCCCGATACACGTCCGCGAGTCCGTCACCGAGGAGCTCACAGCGCGGTTCGGCAAACCGACCGAGGAAGATCCGAAGGCGGGCAGAGTCCGGGAGCGTACGATCCTGGTCGCCACCCAGGTCGTGGAGCAGAGCCTCGACGTCGACTTCGACCTGGTGATAACCGATCTCGCGCCGGTCGAGCTGCTGTTGCAACGCGCGGGCAGGTCGCAACGGCACCCGGCGCTGAACCCGCTGCGGCCGGAGTGGGCCGATCCGAATCGCGGTGGGACGCGGGAACTCGTGGTGCTGACCTCGTGAAACGACAAGGGGCCGCCCGGGGCCTGGGCGGCGGTGTATCCCACCGCGAGCCTGGTTCGCGCGCACCGGTTGCTGGACGAGCACGCCGAGAGCGGCATCCTGGTGCCGGAGGACGTCCAGCGGTTGGTGGACCGGGGCAATCCGGCCGCCGGGGACAAGGGTGATCTCGAACTGATCCGTGATTTCGAGGAGGCGGAGACCCGCAGGCAGGCCGACGAGATGATCAAGCGCTCGGAGGGCAAGCGAGTGGGAATACCCCGGCCGCGCGGGTTCAAGGCATTGAACGAGTTGTCGGACGGGTTGCTTCCGGAGGAGAGGGCGAGCACGCGGTTCCAGGCCGATTCGGAGCGCGGGCTGCCGTACTTCGTGGGGGCTGACGGAGTGCCTCGGCTGGACGGGCCGGAAGGTCCTGCGTTGCCCCGGCCGAGCGACGGGAAGCTCTCCCGCGAGGAGTTGATTTCGGTGATGCGGCGTTCCGTGCCGATGCCGCGCGGGCCGTTGTCGTCGGTGCCGCCCGATCGGCTGCCGAGGTTGCCCCGGCCGTGGTGCGACATCTGGCCGCTTGGGGAGCTGGTGGCGCTGGAGCACCCCGTTTCCGAGCGTGGGAAGGCCGCTCCGGCGCGGGTCGGCGAGCGGATGTTGTGGTTGGACGACGATGTCGGGCTGGAGGAGGTGGCGGAGTGAACTCGATCGCGCCCGTCGTCCGGGTTCGATCCTTCGATGTGGTCTTCGGATCGGGTGGTTCCCCGTTGGCACGGCGCTTTGAAAACGTGCGGCGGGGGTTGTAACGTCGCAGTTCGCAGAGGGTGCTCTCCACGTGTGTGGAGGTGGACCGCGGGCCCAGGATGAGAAAATCCGCGCGCTGATGTGCTCTCCACGTGCGTGGAGGTGGACCGTCACGGTTATCACGGCATGATAGCCAAGCGGTGACCAGACTGGATTCTCGGAACGGACCGACGACTTGAGTGATCCCGCCACCGATTCGGGAAGCCGTCGACGAATGCTCGGACGAGCCGCGTATCACTGTCGTCATCAGCTCATTCGGCTAAGGTGGTGATGATGAAAGCGAAATGGCTGTTCGTGTTCGGTCTGGCCGGAATGACCGTGTCGGCTTCCGCGTTGATGTTGCTCATACCGTCGCTGTTCGACTCGGGCGAGCAGGGCAACTTCTGGGGTATTGGGGTGCTCGCGTGTCTCGCCGTGGTCTTCGCGGTGGGGATGTTGTACTGGCGTCCATCGACTTCGAGTTCGGACGGCGGATAGCCCCCGGGCTGGCCCCGTGAAGGTCGTGGCAGAGCCCAGAGATCCCGCTGAGCGGCGCTCTCTGCGGGGGTGGAGGCGTCCGTGAGTGTCTGTGAGGCTGTTCGTGCCTCTTCGAGTTTCGCACTGGTTTGAAACCATGGAACGTGCTCTGGAGGTTCGGTTCTCCGACCTGGTCAACCAGCCCAAGGACACGCTCGCCAAGCTCGATGCGAGCCGTAGCCGTCATCTGTGGCTGCGCTGCCGTGACGACGAGGACCTGGTGCTGACCACCGCTGCCCGGGCCGAGCAGGAGAACGAGGTCGTCTCGGCCACCGAACCTCTCGACAACGTATGAGCGGTGGCGGAACCCGACGTAAGCAGCGAGTCGCCCCACCAGCGGCGCAGGATCAGTGGGAGATTCGGTGCGGTACCAGTGAGGCCGGTAAAGGCTGGGACGAACTGTGTCAACAGGCTCCTGCGAGGGGCGCGAACTGCCCGCGTGGCAGATCGAAGTCACCAGCGGTGGACGCGTTTGGTATCTCCTCGACGAACAGCGCCGCACCGTGTGGCTCACTCACGCCGGTACGGGACACCCCAAGACGACCGAGTAGCCGTGTCGTCCACCACGTCATGGACGCTGGCACGAGACGGTCTCGTGGTCCACACGAGATTCCGCTTTGGTTAGCCTCCGGCTAGATGCCGTTGAAGGTGATTTTTCGGATGGCTGGGTAACTCGATGTAGTGTTCGCTCATGCGGTGTTGCCAGGAAGCTGGTTCGTGACGCAAGGAGGTTTCTCGTTGGTTTGGCGGTGTGAAAACGTGCGGCGGCGGTTGTAACGTCGCAGGTCGCAGAGGGTGCTCTCCACGGGCGTGGAGGTGAACCGCTCATCTCCTGCGTCTGGTGCCTCGGGGTGTGGTGCTCTCCACGTGCGTGGAGGTGGAACGGCACGGTTACACGGCGTGATAGTCAAGCGCTGTGCTCGCCTCATCCAAGCAGAAGGTCTGCGGGAGAAGAACTCGCGCGGTCGGGTGGTTTCTGGCTGGTCAGGGGTGCGGTGCGGTTGGTGGTGTTGGCATACTTCGTGCTGTGTTCTGGATGAATTCGGAGACTCTGGCGGTCGAGCGTGACGCGGACGATGTTCGGGAGGCGTTGCGGTTGTACGGCGAGCCGGATGAGCTCATGAAGTTCGATCTGGAGCGGGAGTACGGGTTCACCGAGGAGCGGTTCACGGAGTGGTGGGCCACTGCCACCAGTGCCGCGAACCCGCCGACCGAGCGCGACAGGGAGATGATGCGCCGCCTGTTCGAGGACGGCGACGACACTGGTTTCTACATCCAGAATGACGACGGAAGTTTCACACTGCAGTGACGGCTCAATACCTCATTCGCTGGAGCGAACACGCGAGTCAGACGTTCAGAGATCTTCCGCGATCAACCCAGAACGCGATCAGAAAATGTACGAACGAACTCTGCGTCGATCCGCACACGGGAACCTATGACAAAGGTCGTTACCAGTGGAAGACTGCCTTTGACGGTGGTTTGGTCATGTACACCGTTGGTGAACGGATGTTGTTGATCGACGTGCTGCGCATCACCGCGCTCTGAGGTATCGCGAGGAGCCCCAGCACCGCGTTCGTGGGACTGTGCGTGATGTTCGGTGGGAACCATCGAGGTCCGGTGTGGTTCGGTTCCGGTGAAGTATCGCGGGAATTGGTGTGCCCGGTCTCCTGTGGCTGGTTCGTGGATACTGTGGTGCGGTCCGGCCGTTGGCCTGTGATCGTGGGTGGAGGTTTCTCGTTGGTTTGGCGGTGTGAAAACGTGCAGCGAGGGTTGTAACGTCGCAGGTCGCAGAGGGTGCTCTCCACGGGCGTGGAGGTGAACCGACGTACAGGAGTGCCTACGTCTCCTCCTCCGGGTGCTCTCCACGGGCGTGGAGGTGAACCGAACACGTCCCGCTTCCTGCGGGCCGTCCGCGAGTGCTCTCCACGTGCGTGGAGGTGGACCGCCCTGTGAGCGAGGACCGCGCGCGGGGACTAACGTTGCCCCGTAAGTAGTGGGAGCCTCGAAGGGGACGCCGTGAGTCAGAGCCAGTTCGTGCATCTTCACGTGCACACCGAGTTTTCGATGCTGGACGGTGCGGCCAAGCATGACAAGCTGTTCAGCGAGGTCGCTCGGCTGGAGCAGCCCGCTGTGGCTATGACCGATCACGGCAACATGTTCGGCGCGCACAGCTTCTACACTCGGGCGCAGAAGGCCGGGGTCAAGCCGATCATCGGGATCGAAGCCTACGTGGCTCCCGCCAGTCGTCATCACAAGAAGCCGGTGTTCTGGGGTAGCCGGGCGACCGGGAAGAAGGACGCTGACGACAAGGAAGTCGGCGGGGACGTCTCCGGCGGCGGTGCCTACACGCACATGACGTTGCTCGCGCAGAACTCGACCGGGCTGCGCAACCTGTTCACGCTGTCGAGCATAGCCAGCTTCGAGGGGTTCTTCCGCAAGCCGCGGATGGATCGGGAGCTGATCAGCCAGTACTCCGAGGGGATCATCGCCACGAGCGGGTGCCTGGCGGGCGAGGTGCTCACCCGGCTGCGGCTGGGTCAGAAACAGGAAGCGTTGCAGGCGGCCTCGGACTACCGCGACATTTTCGGGCAGGACCGGTTCTTCATCGAGGTCATGGACCACGAGATCGAGATGGAGCGTGGTATCCGGCCGGAACTGCTCGACATCGCCAACCGGCTGGGGCTGCGGACGGTGGCCACCAACGACAGCCACTACGTCACCGATGACCAGGCCGGTCACCACGATGCGCTGCTGTGCCTGCAAACCAAGGCGACACTGGCGGACACGAACCGGTTCCAGTTCCAGGGCGGCGGGTACCACATCAAATCCGCCGAGGACATGCGCGATTACTGGGACTCCGAAGTCCCGGGGGCGTGCGATGCCACGCTGGCGATCACCGAGATGGTCGAGGACTACGAGGAAGCGTTCGCCGAGACCAACCGGATGCCGCAGGCGAAGATCGAGCCGGGGCGAACCGAGGAAGAGGTACTGCGGGAGGAGATCGAAAGCTACATCCCCTCACGCTTTCCCGAGGGGTTGACCCAGCGGTACCGCGAGCAGTTGGACTGGGAACTGAAGGTCATCACCGAGAAGGGCTTCAGCTCCTACTTCCTGGTGGTCGGCGACATGGTGCGCTGGGCCAAGGAGCAGGGCATCCGGGTCGGTCCCGGGCGAGGCAGCGCGGCCGGGGCGCTGCTGAGCTACATCCTGCACATCATCGACCTCGACCCCATCAAGCACGAGCTGCTGTTCGAACGGTTCCTCAACCCCGAGCGCAACTCCCCACCGGACATCGACATCGACTTCGATGAACGCCGCCGCGAGGAAGTCATCGCCTACGCCAAGGACAAGTACGGCGAGGAGAACTTCGCGAAGGTCATCACCTACGGCACTATCAAGACGAAGGCGGCGTTCAAGGACGCGGCGCGGGTGCATCTGGGCCAGCCCGGTTTCGCGGTCGCCGATCAGTTCTCCAAAGCGCTGCCCGCCCCCGCCGAGGCCGAGGACATTCCGCTGTCGGGCATCGTCGACCCGGAGCACGAACGCTACCCGGAGGCATCCGAAGCGCGGGCGCTGATCGAGAACGACGAGACGATGGCCAAGATCTTCGAGACCGCCCGAGGGCTCGAAGGACTTGTCCGCAACGCCGGGGTGCACGCCTGCGCGCACATCATCAGCCGTGAGCCGCTGTTGGACGTGCTGCCGTTGTGGAAGCGCGACGACGGCGAGATCATCACCGGCTGGGACGGGCCGCAGTGTGAGGCCGTCGGTCTGCTGAAGATCGATATTCTCGGCCTGAACTTCATGACGATCATCGACGACACCGTCAAGATGATCAAGGCCAACCACGGTGTCGAGATCGAGCCGCTGTCGCTGCCGCTGGATGACTCCGGCACGTTCGACACGCTGGCGAGTGGTGACAGTCTGGGCCTGTTCCAGATCGAAGGCGGCGGGATGCAGACGCTGCTGAAGCGGATGCGGCCGAGTGGGTTCGACGACCTCGTGGCCTGCGTATCGCTGTATCGACCCGGCCCGATGGACGTCAACGCGCACCTGGACTACGCCGACCGCAAGAACGGGCGCAAGCAGGTCGAGGCGATTCACCCCGAGCTGGCCGACGCGCTGGAGCCCATCCTCGGCGACACCTACGGGCTGATCGTGTACCAGGAGCAGGTGATGCGAATCGCCCAGCAGCTCGCCGGGTACACGCTCGGACAAGCGGATTCGCTGCGCAAGGCGATGGGCAAGAAGAAGAAGGACGTCATTGCCGCGGAGCACCCCAAGTTCCTCAGCGGGATGGAAGAACGCGGGTTCACCCGCGACTCCGCGCAGGCGTTGTGGGATGTGATCCTGCCGTTCGCGGGATACGCGTTCAACAAGTCGCACGCGGCGGCCTACGGGCTGGTGTCGTACTGGAGCGGCTACCTCAAGACGCACTACCCGGCCGACTACATGGCCGCGCTGCTGACCGCGTTCTCGCACAACAAGGACAAAACAGCGGCGTACCTGTCGGAATGCCGCCGGATGGGGATCACCGTGCTGCCGCCGGATGTGACCGAATCCGGGGTGATGTTCAGCGCCACCCCGGACGGGCGGATCCGCGTCGGGCTCGGAGCGGTCCGCAACGTCGGCACCGGCGTAGCCGAGAGCATCATCGCCGCCCGCAATGAGACCGACTCCGGCACGTTCACCGGATTCGCGGACTTCCTGTCCAAGGTGCCGCCGCACGTGTGCCAGAAACGCGTCGTGGAATCCCTGACGAAAGCGGGCGCGTTCGACGAGCTCGGCTACACCCGCCAAGGGCTCACGGCGGTGCACGAGGACGCGGTCGAAGCGATGACGAGCCTGAAGAAGTCCGAGTCGCTCGGCCAGTTCGACCTGTTCGGCGGCGGCAACGACGCCGCCGCCGAGGAAGCCAGCCCGCTGGCGCATCTCGCGATCGACGACGAGGAGTGGCCGCGCAAGCAGAAACTCGCCTACGAACGCGAGATGCTGGGACTCTACGTCTCGGCCCACCCCCTCGACGGAGCCGAGGGGATTCTGCGCAAACACGCCAAACCCATCGCCACACTGAAGAACGAGGCACCCGCCGAAGGGGAGGTCCACGTGGCGGGGCTGATCACCAACGTGGACAAGCGGGTGAACAAGAAGGGTGAGCCGTGGGCGATCGTCACGGTCGAGGACTACGACTCCTCGATCGAGGCGCTGTTCTTCCCCAAGTCCTACTCGGTGGTCGGCGAGGAGCTGGTCACCGACAGCGCCGTGGCGGTCAAGGGGCGCGTGAACTATCGGGACGAGACCATGTCGATCTTCGCGGACGGGCTGGTCACCCTCGACATCACCTCGGCGGAACACGACCCCACCCCCGTCGCGGAACGGGGCGGGGCGTTCGTGCTGCGGGCCGACGCGTTCAAGCTCGACAAGGAGACGGCGCTGGACCTGCGCACCAGCCTGCGGGCGCACGCCGGATCGACCCCGGTGCGGGTGATCGTGGCCGGAACCCGCGAGGGAAGGGTGGAACTCCCCGACTACCCGGTCGAGATCTCCCCCGGGCTCATGGGCGAGATCAAGGGGCTGCCCGGAATCACCGTGCAATCCGCCGGATGAGCTGTCGAGAACGGGGCTGCCCGCGTTGTGTGGGCAGCCCCGTCGTGGGTCGTGCGCGGTTCAGCGGGGTATCGACCCCGTCCCGTTGCGCGAATCGCAGTGATCGTCGCGACGACGATCCCACCCGTTACCGTCGCGGTCCGGGCACGTCAGCGTATCCGTCATCAGTTCTCGCCGCTTCCGGAACAGGTCGCGCAGTCCGGATCATTTCCGGAGCAGTTCGGGCAGGGCTCGCCTTCCATACCCATGACAGATTCTCCTTACCCGTAACGATCGCTGTTCGTACGTGTCGCGGACAGGCCAGCTGATCGAACCTGCCGTGGTGCTGATCCCCTGACGTTCATCGACGTTATTCACGGGTGGGACGATCACGGTCACCCGAATGGCAGTCGCGGCGGCGCCGACGTGATGCGGGAACGACCGGAACCCAAGACCGCCGAGCGGGACTTTTCGCGTCTTCGGCTACTGTGGCTGGACGTAGTGCGAAGGGAATGGGTGGATACTTCCCTGGATCAGGGCGCGTTGCCGGCGCTGCGATGACTCATGACCGGAATCGGGTGAGAAGTACCGAACTCGCATTCGAGGTGCGTTATCCCGATGTCGCGATGGCGTGAGAATGTGCGGCGGCGGCTTTGACATCGCGGGTCGCGGAAGTGCTCTCCACGTGCGTGGAGGTGGAGCGGCACGGTTACACGGCGTGATAGTCAAGCGCTTTGCTCGCCTCATCCAAGCAGAAGATCTGCGGGAGAAGAACTCGCGCGGTCGGGTGATTCCTGGCTGATCAGGGGTGCGGGGCGGTTGATGGTGTCGGCATACTCCGGGGCATGTTCCGGATGAATTCTGGGCCCCTGGTGGTCGAGCGTGACCTGGACGACATTCGGGAAGCGTTGCGGTTGTACGGCGAGCCGGATGAGCTCATGAAGTTCGATCTGGAGCGGGAGTACGGGTTCACCGAGGAGCGGTTCACGGAGTGGTGGGCCACTGCCACCAGTGCCGCCAATCCGCCGACCGAGCGTGACCGGGAAATGATGCGCCGCCTGTTCGAGGAAGGCGACGAAACCGGATTCTCGGAACGGATCGACGACTTGAGTGATCCCACCACCCCCCCGATTTGGTTGCGGCACTGATGGCTCGATACACGATTCGCTGGGGCGAACAAGCCGATCGGACTTACAACGACCTCCCGTCACGGATCCAAAGAGTTGTCGACGAACGATTGGACGAGCTGCGCGTCGAACCGCGCACCGGAACTTACGACAAAGGTCGTGACCAGTGGAAAGCCGCTTTCCACGGTGGTTTGGTCATGTACACCGTCGGCGAGCGGATGTTGTTGATCGACGTGCTGCGCATTACCGCGCTCTGAGGTTTCGCGAGGATTTTCGGCACGGCACTCGCGGGTTTGTGCGGGATGCTCAGGGATGAGCTCGCCGAAGTCCGGTGTGGTTCGGTTCTGTTGAAGAGTCACGGAAATTGGTCGGGTCCGGTGTCGTGTAGTCGGTTCGTGGATACTGTGGTGCTGTCCGGCCGTTGGCTTGTGATCGTGGGCGGAGGCGTCTCGTTGGTTTGGCGGTGTGAAAACGTGCAGCGAGGGTTGTAATGTCGCAGGTCGCAGAGGGTGCTCTCCACGTGCGTGGAGGCGACCTCCGAATTCCTTCGGACCGCTCGTGCGTCCGCTGCCGTGAGGGACGCTGTGAATTTCGCGGGAAATCGACAGGGGCGGCTCTGATTCGGCTCAGCCGGGACGGTGGTGCACGTACTCGATGATCGAGTCGTCCGGATGTCGTACCGTCACCCCACTGCCCACCGGGGCGCGGAACGGCTGCTGCACCAGTTCCGCACCTTCCGCGCGCAGTCGTGCCAGGTAGGGCTCGATGTCCGGCACGAGCAGCGTCCCGACCGTGGCGCGGAACGGTTGCAGCGCTTCCGCCGAACCGCCGATGAGCAGGAAGCCTCCCACGGCGGTCAGCGTCAGGTTCTTCTCCGGATAGGGCATGACCATGTCCCGCCGGAGCCCCAGCACCCTCTCGTACCACGAGGTGGTCGCTTCGAGATCGGCGATATCCACGAAGACTCTCACGAACGTTCTCGGCTGCTGAAGGGCGCGGGAATCCGTGAGTTCACGCCAGAGTTGATCGAGCAAAAGGATTCCTTCGGTTGGCTTCCGGCTCGGACACCCCGAGCCTCCTGCCGTGAACCGCAGTCAGCCAGCGGCCGATTCGTACTGTTACCGACACTGACAGGCTCATGGAACGTGGAGGGGCGATGCCCGCTACGACGATCCGACGCGAACTAGGTGCGTTCCTGCGGGCCGCGCGCGCTCAGCTCACCCCGGCCGATCTCGGACTGAGCGTGCACGGCAGTCGCCGGGTCCGTGGCCTGCGACGCGAAGAAGTCGCTGCCGTCTCCGGGATCGGGTTGTCGTGGTACACCTGGCTGGAACAAGGCAGGGTCGCCACCTCGCGGCAGGTGCTCGACGCGTTGGCGAGCACGCTGCGGCTGGGTGAACAGCAACACCGGCACGTGCTCGTGTTGGGTGGATTCCAGCCTGAACCCCAGGAAAGTACCGATTCCGCCCGGCTTTCGGCGTTGCTGGCCGAGTGGGCGCGGAGCCCGGCGCTGCTGCTCGACCACCGGTTCGACGTGCACGCGGTCAACGAGGTGCACCACGTGGTGTGGCAGCTCATTCCCGAGGTGCGGGAAGGAACGAACCTGCTGCTCGCGATGGCGACCGAGCCAGACTGGCGCGACGTGCTCGTCGACGAGCGGGACACGCTGTACGAACTCTTCCTGCGTTTCCGAGCTCAGGCGGACCTACACCCCACCGACCCGAGATGCCACGAGGTGCTGCGAACGCTGCGGAACAGCCGCCCCGACCTGGCTCACTACTGGGAGTGCCGCGACGTCCGCGATTCCGGAACATGGCCGGTGGTCGTCACCGATGGGAGCGGAGGCAGGCCGCGATTCGACTTCACGCTGCTGCGTACCGATGGGGCGTCCGGCTCGCTGCTCGTGCAGGTGCCGGGTAACGATGAAACCCGGGAGTGGGTGCGCGGGCGAATTTCACCGGGCGAGGTTCAAAACGTGCGGCGGCGGTTGTAACACCGCGGTTCGCGAAGGTGCTCTCCACGTGTGTGGAGGTGGACCGTCGATCCCCGCGAGGATTCCTCCTATGTGGTGGTGCTCTCCACGTGTGTGGAGGTGACCCGGGTTTGCCGCAGGCGCTTCCCGCGCCGAGCCTGTCATTTCTCCACCGGCCTTGTGCTGCCTCGGGAGGCCCTCTCACCCTCAGCCAGTCAACCCCTCAACCGCGTTCGTGCCACCGAAGAGGCGGCGGACGACTCGGGAAAACCGTGACGGGTCCGCTGTCCGATAGGGGAGTGTGCGGTACGCGAGGGACGGACTCGTGGCAGGGCGAGCGAGGGTGTTCGGGACGACTCCCGTCGACACGCCACGGCCACGAGTGTTGTTCGCCGGCCGCACTGCGTCGTCGGTGTGGACGGAGATTCGACATGGTGACTGTCAGGGTGGACGGCTTGCGAGCGCGATACGGCGGGAAGCTCGCGCTGGACGGGGTAAACCTGCGTATGGGGACGGGCATCCACGGTTTGCTCGGACCCAACGGTGCGGGAAAGACCACACTGATGCGCACGCTGGCGACAGTGGCACGACCGAGTGAGGGCAGCGTTGAGCTGCTCGGGCATGACACCGCGGAACAGGACGGCCGGAAGCGAGTGCGTCGGCGGTTGGGATACCTGCCCCAAACATTCGGTTACTACCCGGGATTCACCGTGGCCGAGTTCGTGGAGTATATGGCCTGGCTCAAGGAAGTGCCCAAGGACCGTGTGCCGGAGGCGGTCGAGCGTGCGATCGAGCGGGTCGGTCTGGCCGATCGGGTGGGCTCCAAACTGAGGAAACTCTCCGGAGGAATGCTGCGTCGCGCGGGGATCGCACAAGCGATCGTCAATGACCCGGAGCTGCTGTTGCTCGACGAGCCGACGGCCGGACTCGATCCGGAGCAACGGGTGGAGTTCCGGGAACTGCTGCGTGACATCGGCTCGACCAACACCGTCGTCGTCAGCACACACCTGGTCGAAGACGTCTCCATCGCCTGCGACGAAGTCACCCTGTTCGACAGCGGGAAGCTGATTTTCCGTGGAACACCGAACGAATTGGCCGAGTTCGGCACTTCCGAGGCGGATGACGCCCGCGGCGGGGACACCGCTCTGGAACGCGGCTACACCGCGGCGCTGCGCGCCTCCCGGGAAAGGACGGTGGCATGACCGCACGTGTGCTTTGGCACGAGATTCGCCGTAGCGGCCTGCCGCTCTGGATCACTCCGCTGTTGCTTCTCGTCTCGGGACTGGTGTTCACCCGGACTCTGCTGCGGACGGGAGGACAGCGTTTGGAGTGGGCCACCTCGATTTTCTACGACATGACGCCGATGGTCGTGCTGGCCAGCACACTGGCTTTGGCGGTCGCGGCGTGGCGGGCCGGGCGTGAACGCCGAAGAGGCGTAGCTGAACTGATCGAATCCACTCCGCGCGCACGTTCGCAGCGTGCGTTGCTCTCCTGGATTTCCGTGACGATCTGGCCCGTCGTTTCCTGCTTGCCCGCCGTAGTGGCATTCGGGTCGCTCAGCCGCGAGGCGGTTTCCGGTCCACCACTGTTCGGGGTACTGACCGCGGCTGTCTCCACAGTGGTCGCCTACGCCGCGCTCGGTTTCGCCGTAGGTACTTTTGTTCCCGGCAGACTCACGACTCCGGTGGCTGGTGTCGTCTCCTTCGTTGTCATGATCGCTCTCGGCTCGTGGGTACCCCACGGTTTGCTGTCCGTTGTTCCGCAGCCCACCTACGGCACCATCGCGACCAATCGTTCCGGTGTCGGACTCTGGGATCGACCGGTGTGGTGGTTCGCACCCGCTGCCGCGCTGTGGTTCGTGGCGCTGACTGTCGCGCTGCTGGTAGTGGCTACGGCGCGACGTCGCCCGCTCGCGGTAGTGCCGTCAGTACTCGCGGTGCTCCTCGCGATCCCGTTGACGCAAACCCAGGTTTGGCGTATCGACACCGCGAGCCCGCTGTTGAGCTGCAGTGACGGCAGTGTGCGTGTTTGCGTGCCGAACGAGATCGGTGTGGCTCCGAACGCTGTGGCCGCCTCGACGAAACCGGTCCGAGCACGTCTGGCCGACCTTCCCACCGTCGCCCCGCTGGGAGCCGTCGATTCGAGTTCAGCCAGTGCGTATGTCTGGCCGCAGAACTGTCGTGCTTACTTGGAACGGATCAGCTGCAATTCGCCGCGTCCTTCGACGGCCGGTGAGAAGCTCGCCGAGCGAATTTCCGGCTGGCAGTGTTCGTCATCGTCCTCACCGGGAACACCCATGTACACCTCTCCGGCGCCGCGATTGGAACGCGGAGTGCGGGACTGGCTGCTCGGGCGGACGGGTGATTCCGCGTCCGGGATCGTCCGACACCTCGCCACGCTTCCCGACGACGAACGACACGAATGGCTGAGCCGCTATCTGCTCGCCGCTGAGCGGTGTGACGTTTCCGCTGTCACGGGATTGCGGGGTTCCTGATGGTGTCCGGGCGTTTTCTGCGGTTGTATCTCCGGTCCCGGAATATCCCCGCTGTGGTCGGAGGAATGGTTTCGCTGCTCGTTCTCAGCGGTTGGAACGGGCAGTGGTTGGGGTGGACTCTACCGAGAGTCGTCCTGATGTTCGTGGTGGTGCTCGCGGCGGTTCTGCTGGCAGGCAGTTTCGCCACGCCGAGTCCGGAGCTCGATGCCGGTGCCGTTGTGCCGTGGTGGCGGTGGCATCTCGGGCATGCTCTGGTGGGCATCGCCGGATGTGGGGTGTCGCTGGCGCTCGCGGTGTTCGTGCATCGGCACGGCACGCCGGGTCTCGATCTCGCCGTGCTGCGCGATCTTCTCGGCTTCAGCGGGTTGGCGCTGTTGACGGGTGCGTCGCTCGGAGTTCGGTTGTCCTGGACAGTTCCGTTCGTCTACGCCCTCGTCGTATGGGTTTTCTCCTCGGTGACCGCTCCCTGGGGCAGAGTGCTCCTGTGGCCAGTGCTGTCCCCGACAGCGGAGGTTTCCTGGTGGGCCGCCATCGGGTGCTGCGGCATGGGCACCACGCTCATCGCCGTTCGCGGTACGACACCGGAGATCAGGCAGTGAGCGTCCCGCGAAAACCACGACGGATATTTCATCCGATACAGGAGTGTGCGGGCCATGAGACACGGTCGGCCGTCCGACGAACGGCTGATGCGAGCTGTCGCCAGGGGAGACGCGGAAGCTCTGGCGGAGTTGTACGACAGGCACGCGCCGTGGCTGTTCCTCAGGCTCAAGCGTCGTTGCTCCGATCAGGGGGTCGTCGAGGAAGTCGCCCAGGACACTTTCCTGGGGGTGTGGCGTTACGCCAAGCGGTACGAGCGGGGAAACATCGGTGGCTGGATCTGGACCATCGCTGCTCGGCGTCTCATCGACGCCCAGCGGGCACGGGGTGCCAGACCCGAACAGGCGAGCGAAGTAATCGACACCGCCCGTACGACTCCATCGGCCGAGCAGCACGCACTCAGCGGTGTCGAACACGGTGAACTGGGCGCGGCGCTGTACGGCTTGTCGCCGGAACTCCGGGACGTCGTGCGGGCCACGATCATCGACGGCATGAGCATGGCGGATGCGGCCACCGTGCTCGGAATTCCGGAGGGAACCGTCAAGACCCGCGTCCGACGCGCCCGAGTTCTGCTGCGGGAGGCCCTGGCATGACGTACCCGAGGAAGATTGATATGGACTGGCACGTTCCCGAGGATCAGCTGGACGCGTATGTCTCCGGGGAGAGCGGAGAGACCCAGGCCTGGTCCGTGGAATCACATCTCGTCGAGTGCGCGAGGTGTTCCGATCGGGTCGCTCGGGCCGTGGCGAACACCGAACTGGCACCGCCGGTCGAGAGCGTGCGCGAACGAGTACTCGGCCACATCAACGATGAAGCACACCCTCGAACAGCGTTTTCCCGGTCACGCATCCGGCGGCTCCTCGCCGCGGCCCCCGCCCTGCGCTTGCCCTGGTTGGTGGCAGCGGTGTTCGTCGTCGCGTGTGCCGCCGCGTTGAGCCTGCTCAGCAGTGGGCCGGAACAAGCGGGGTCCGTGCTGCTCCTCAACGCACCACTGCTGCCCCTGGCCGGAGTGGCGCTGAGCTATGGGCCTGGGATGGATCCCGCATACGAACTCACGCTGACGACTCCGTACTCGGGGCTGCGGTTGTTGCTGTTTCGCACGATCGGTGTGTTGGCAGTGACGATTCCGTTGCTACTGGGCACGAGCTTCGTTTTCCCCACAGGGGGGATGTCCGCCGTTGCCTGGTTGCTGCCCTGCCTAGCGCTCGTACTGGTGACACTGCTGCTGGGAAGCTGGATCGAACACCGTCTCGCCGCGGTGCTCGTCGGTGCGGCGTGGAGCGCTGCGGTGCTCGTGCCCCGGTTTCTGCTCGTGGTCGATGTGTCACGGGTGTTCGATCCGTTGTTCCAGTTGACCTGGGGTGGAGTGGTTGTGCTCAGCGCGGTGACGCTGATCGGGCGACGCTCGGCTTTCGACAGGATGGGCAGTTGATATGTCCGGGTCCCTGTGGATTTCGCGAGAAATTGACGCGCCCCTGGCCGGGTACAGCCTCAGCCACCCGCCTCCTCCCGGAGCAGCCGGAGCGCCGCCCGGTGGGCCCGGTGCAGCGGGGTGGCGTCCTTGCGCAGCGTCGCGCGCACCACGGCTCCCTCCAGCAGCAGGAACCACTCCTCGGCCACGTCGGACGGATCGGGGCACCCGGCCGCCTCGGCGATCTCCGCCAGCCACGTGCGGATCCCTTCCTTGTTCCGCTCGATGATCTCGCGCCCGGGGTGCTCGGGGTCGGTCAGCTCCACTCCGGCGTTGACGAATCCGCACCCCCGGAATCCGTCCGCCACGGTCCACTCCTCGTAACCGTCGAACACCGCCGACAGCCGCTGCTCGGTCGTCTCGCTACCCGCGGACACGCGTTCCAGGGTTTCCCGCCAGCGCCGGTCCCGCTCGGCCAGGTGCTCGGCCACCAGCCCGTCCTTCGAGCCGAAGTGCGCGTACAGCGTCACCTTGGTCACCCCGGCACGCGCCGCGAGCGTGTTGACCCCCACCGCCCGGATGCCGGACTCGTAGAACAGCCGCGATGCCGTTCGCAGGATGCGTTGCCTTGCCGAACCGGGTTCGCTCGTCACCGACCCACTGTGCTTCGTATCCACCATCGGTTGCCACTATACAAACCGGTATGTAGGGTACGGCTGCCGGTGTCCCCGGCGGCATTTCGAGACGGAGGTAGTTCGATGAGCACCACCAAGCCCGTGGCAGTCGCGTTCGACGTGCTGGAGACCCTGCTGGACCTGCGCGCGCTGCGCACCCGCTTCACCGACATCGGCCAGCCGGCCGAGATGCTGCACCCCTGGTTCCTGCGGTTCCAGCGCGACGCGATGGCGCTGTCGCTGTCCGGTGAGTTCGGCTCGTTCCCCGCTGTGGCCCGCCAGGCGCTGCGCACCGAGAGCGAGCACACCGCGAGCGAGTCCGACATCGACCACGTGCTCGACGGATTCGCCCACCTGCCCGCCCACCCGGACGCGGAGCCCGCGCTGCGCGAGCTCTCCGAGGCCGGGGTGCGCGTGGGGTGCCTGACCGTCGGCAGTCCGGAGAACACCGCGAGGTTCCTGGAAAACGCCGGTCTGGCGCGGCACGTCGATCAAGTGGTCACCGCCGAGCAGGCGGGCATCTGGAAGCCCTCGCCCACCGTCTACCGGGCCACCGCCTATCAGCTGGAAGTGGCACCCCGCGACATGGCGCTGGTCGCGGTGCACGCCTGGGACTGCCACGGTGCCAAGCGCGCGGGCTGCACCTCGGGCTGGTGCTCCCGGTTGGAGGGCGAACCGGGTGACGTCTTCGACGCCCCCGACGTGACCGGCGACGACCTCGTCACCATCGCGGACCGGTTGCTCGCGCTGCCCACCCGGTGACCCGGCGAGTCCACGGACAACTCCTCGTCACCGTCGAACGCATCCCCCAATAGGATGCTGGTGTTCGACACGAATCCGCAGCCAGGCGAGGAGGGGGCGAATGTCGGCAGGCGAAGACTCGGAAGCCACGGCGTTTCCCGGGGCACCCACGGAGTCTCACCGGGCGCTCACGGCGTTTCACGGGCGCGCGGGCGACCACAACGATCGTGCCATGGCCGGGGCGCGGGTCCTGGGCACCGAACTCGCCCGCTACATGCGAGCCGGGCTGACGCGGATCGGCCAGTCGCGTCCGGCGCTGAACGCGGGCTGGGAAACCGAACTCACCGCCGCGTTACCGGAGTTGCGCAGGCTCGCCGACCGGTACGAGACCCTGCTGGCGGCGGGCGCCAGGCCGGTCACCGCGTTGAACAGGTGCGCGGTGGCGCTGGCGACGTTGCCGGTGGTCGCCCGGCACCGGCCCGACGCCTGCGTAGTCTGGCTGGACGCGCACCCCGACCTGCACACTCCGGCGACCTCGGACAGTGGCTACCTGGGCGGCATGGTGCTGGCAGGTGCCAGCGGGATGTGGGAGTCCGGGCTCGGTGGGAATCTCTCGACGGGCAACATCGTGCTCGGCGGTGTGCGCGACATCGACGAGGCGGAACAGCGGTTGCTTTCCGAAGGCACCATCAGCGCCGTGTCCGCGGGTGAGGACATGGTGGACAACCTCCGCACCGCGATCGCGGGCAGGCCGGTGTACTTCCACCTCGACTGCGACGTGCTCGAACCGGGGCTGCTGGGCACCGACTACCGGGTGCCGGGCGGGCTCACGCTCGAAGGGCTGCGTGCGGTGGCCGGGATGCTCGCCGAGCACGAGACGGTCGGTGTGGAGCTCGGCGAGTTCGAGACGATCCAGCCCACCGGGGAGACCGACACGCAGGCGGCACAGCGGTTGATCGAGGCGGTCTCGCCGCTGCTGGACAACACGCGCGGCTGACCCCGAGGTCCTCCCGACCGCCCCGAGCGATCGGGAGGACCGGTCTCCGCCCCGTGCGGAACACCGTGGTGGTGTTCGGCACGGGGCGGTCGGTGAGCGCCGTTCGGGGAGCGGCAGTTCGTTCCCGGCCGGTGCGGGTCACCCGGCTGTCACGGGCGGACCAGCACCTTGAGCGCCTCGCGCTCGTGCATGGCGCGGTAGCCGTCGGCCACGTCGTCGAGCCCGACCGCCTTGTCGAACACCAGGCCGGGCTGGAGCCTGCCCTCCAGCACGTCGGGCAGCAGCTCCGGGATGTAGTTGCGTGCCGGTGCGACTCCGCCGCTGATGGTGACGTTGCGGAAGAACGCCTCGGCCGACTGCGGGATGCTCGCGTAGGTCGGCGCGCCGACCCTGCCGATCGCTCCGCCGTCGCGCACCACGCCCACGGCGGTGGCCAGCGAGTCGTCCGTGCCGACGCACTCCAGCACGTGCGGGGCGCCGTGCCCGCCGGTGAGCTCGCGCACCCGTTCGATGCCCTCGGCGCCGCGTTCCGGCACCACGTCGGTGGCGCCGAACCGCCTGGCCAGGTCGGTGCGCGGAGTGTGCCTGCCCATGATGACGATCCGGTCGGCGCCGAGGCGGGCGGAGGCGAGCACACCGGACAGCCCGACCGCGCCGTCGCCGACCACGACCACTGTGGAGCCCCGTTTCACCGAGGCGGAGACGGCGGCGTGGTGGCCGGTGCTGAACACGTCGGAGAGGGTGAGCAGCGAGGCGCTCAGCGCCTCGTCGGAACCACCGGGCAGCCGGACCAGGGTTCCTTCCGCTTGCGGCACGCGCACGGCCTCGCCCTGGCCGCCGTCCACTCCGTCGGAGCCCCACATCCCGCCGTTGACGCAGGAGGTGTGCAGCCCGTCGTCGCAGAACTCGCAGTTGCCGTCGGAGAAGGTGAACGGCGAGACCACTACTTCGCCGCGTTGCGGCGAGTTCACGTCGGAGCCGGTCTCCTCGACCACGCCGAGGAACTCGTGCCCGATGCGCTGGGGCTCAGCGGGGCCGTCGCCGTCCAGTCCGACTCCCCGGTAGGGCCACAGGTCGCTGCCGCAGATGCAGGCGTGGGTCACCCGCACGATCGCGTCGGTGCTCTCCCGCAGCGTGGGGTCGGGGACCTCGCCGACGCGGATGTCCTTCGGGCCGTGGAGCAGTGTTGCCTTCAAGTGTGCGAACTCCGGATGAGGTGGGTTGTCGATTTCACGATTCGTCGGTGAGCGGGTGTGCTCAGCGCAGGTCGACCAGCATCTTGCCGGTGTTCTCGCCGCGCATCATGCCGAGGAACGCCTCGGGTGCTCTGTCCAGACCGTGCAGCACGGTCTCCTCGTAGCGGATGCGTCCCTGGCGCAGCCAGCCGCCGACCTCGGTCATGAACTCCGGGTACTTGTCGAAGTGGTCGATGACGATGAAGCCGCGCGCGGTGAGCCGTTTGCTGACCATCTGGAACATGCCGCGCGGTCCCGGCTGCGCGTCGACCTCGTTGTACTGCGAGATCGCGCCGCACATCGCGATGCGGCCGAAGTCGTTCATGGTGTGGATCGCGGCTTCCAGGTGGTCGCCGCCGACGTTGTCGAAGTAGACGTCGATCCCGTCGGGGGCGGCTTCGGCCAGCTGCTGGTGAACCGGTCCCCGCTTGTAGTTGAAGGCCGCGTCGAATCCGAGGTCCTCGGTGAGGTGTCGGACTTTCTCGTCCGATCCGGCGCTGCCGACGACCCGGCGTGCCCCGTGCAGCTTGGCGAGCTGTCCGGCGATGGAGCCGACCGCGCCGGCCGCCCCGGAGATGAACACGACGTCGGTCTCGCGCAGCCCGGTGATCTCGAACAGTCCGGTGTAGGCGGTCAGTCCGGGTGCGCCGAGTACGCCGAGGAACGCGTTGGGTTCGGCCAGCTCCGGGTCCAACCGCCTCGCGGCCCCGGCGTCGAGCACGGCGTACTCGCGCCAGCCGAGCACGTGCATCACGAGGTCGCCGGGCTGAAAGCCCTCGGCCTCGGAGGCGACCACCTCGCCGACCGCCGCGCCGGTCAGCGGTTCACCGACCTGGAAGGGGGCCACGTAGGAGGGGCGGTCGTCCATCTGACCGCGCATGGCCGGGTCGACGCTCATCACCAGGTTGCGCACCAGCAGTTGCCCGGCCGCCGGTTCGCTCACCGGCACGGTGGCGGTCTCGAAGGTCCTGTCGGTGGGCCACCCGCTGGGGCGTTCGGCGAGCCGTACTTCTCGTGCTGTCTCGGGCAGTGACAACTGCTTGTTCTCCCGGGGTCGTGGTTCGGTTCGGGATCTCGTCCGCTTCGTCCCGCGGGCGAGACCAATTTTCATTGTACACAACTTAACTTTCTAAGTTTGTGTTGTGCGCAATTGATATTGTGGTCCGGCGGTCGGGGAGAACGACTCACGGGGCACGAGGCTTCCGTGGGAAGGGTTGTCGTGATCGGCTGGAGTGCTACCGGCTCGTCGGGCCGTGCCGTTGCGGCCCGTCGGTGTTCGCCACCGAGCGGGGCCGCACGATCGGCCGCGACACGCACGAACCGTTGGTGAGCACCGGCAGAACCGACCGGAACGAGCGATGACAGGAGAGGACCGCACCCGTGGACCACGTTTCACTCGGCAGGACCGGAGTCAAGGTCAGCCCGCTGTGCCTGGGCGCCATGAACTTCGGTGCCTGGGGCAACCCCGATCACGACGACTCGATTCGAATCATCCACCGCGCGCTGGACGCGGGCATCAACTTCATCGACACCGCCGATGTGTACTCGCACGGCGAGTCGGAGGAGATCGTCGGCAAGGCCCTCGCCGACGGGCGCAGGGACGACGTCGTGCTGGCAACCAAGGCGCACGCCCCGATGGGCGAGGACCCCAACCGGCGCGGCAACTCGCGCCGCTGGATCGTCCGCGAGGTGGAGAACAGCCTGCGCAGGCTGGGTACCGACCACATCGATCTCTACCAGATCCACCGGCCCGACCCCGACACCCACATCGACGAGACGCTGGGTGCGCTGACCGACCTGATCCGGGACGGCAAGATCCGCTACGCGGGCTGTTCCACGTTCCCCGCTCACCGGATCGTGGAATCCCACTGGGTGGCCGAGCAGCGCGTGCGGGAGCGGTTCGTCACCGAGCAGCCGCCCTACTCGATCCTTACCAGGGGAATCGAGGCCGACGTGCTGCCAGTGGCCCGCGAGTACGGCATGGGGGTGCTCCCGTGGAGCCCGCTGTCCGGTGGTTGGCTCTCCGGCAAGTACCGACGGGGACAGGACGCGCCGAACACCCACCGGGCCAACTTCATGCCCGACCGGTTCGACCCGAGCAAGCCCGACAACGTGCGCAAGCTCGACGCCGTCGAGGAGCTGGCGCGACTGGCCGCCGACTCCGGGATCACGCTGGTGGACCTGGCGCTGGCGTTCGTGCTCAGCCACCCCGCGGTGACCGCGCCGATCATCGGCCCGCGCACCAAGGAGCAGCTGGAGTCCCAGCTCGGCGCGGCGGACATCCGCCTCGACACGGCGACACTGGACCGCATCGACGAGATCGTGCCGCCCGGGGCCACGCTCAACCCGGCCGATGTCGGCTGGACCCCGCCGGATCTGGAGCGCAAGGAGCTGCGCCGTAGGCGTTGACAACCCTTGGCAGGAGCGGCTCGGGTGGCGGAACCTCTCGCGGGCTCTCGCTGCGGATGCCCCGACATCGGGTAGGTACTACACAACGTCGGGGCCGTCCTCGCGAGAGCACCACGAGAGAACTCGCGGCGGCGCCGGTCGCGGGCGTGGTGGGAGCTCGGTTTTGGGAGCCCTACAGGGGCGGCGATTTCGCGAGAAATTGACGCCGCCACGAAGTCGGGGACGGAAAACCCCTCGCGGGGGCGTCGACTGCCGGTGCGGATCGGAACGGTGGAAAGTCGTGGACCGGCGGAAAGTCGTGGAACGGCGGAAAGCCTCGGACCGGTGGGAGTCCGCTCAATCCTGCCGGTCGATCTCCTCGGCGGCTCGGTCCAGTGCCGAGGTGACGCTGTTCAGCGCGCTGTGCAGCTCGCCGAGCTGCTGTTCGTCCAGCCCCGTGGCGCTGAGAATCCGTCGTGGAATGTCACCGGCCCGCTCGCGCAGCGCGATGCCCTCCTCGGTGGGCCGCACCACCACCGAGCGTTCGTCGTCCGGACTGCGCTCCCGCCGTACGAACCCCGCCTTCTCCAGCCGCTTGAGCAGCGGGGAAAGTGTTCCGGAGTCCAGCCGCAGTGATCGCCCCAGCTCCTTGACGCTGCGTTCGCCGTGTTCCCAAACCGCGAGCATCACCAGGTACTGCGGATAGGTCAGTCCGAGCTCCGCCAGCACCGGCCGGTACAGCGTGTCGAACGCGCGGGAGGTGGCGTGCAGCACGAAGCACAGCTGACGTTCCAACCGCAGCAGCTGTTCGGAATCCGCGGGAGGTGATTCGCCGCCGGATTCCCACGCTTCGTCCGTTCGGTCCGACACGTACGCAGCATAACAGTCGGTTGTGCACAACCAAGTGACGCGACGTCGGGACCGAGAGTGCTCGGCCCCGAGCCGGGAGTGGGTTCCGCCGAGCCACACCCCCGGAAAGTCGAGCCGAGCGTGACCTAACGACGTCCGCTCGCCAAGCCGAGCAGCAGCAGTGCCCATACCTCCTCGAACTCCGCGTCGAGCTCCGGTTCGTCCCACTCCGAGGCGTGTGCGGGATTGTGGAACCGCGTGGTGGCCGTCAGCACCGCCCGCGCGGCGCGGTGCGGCTCCTCGACCTCGAACTCGCCGCGGGAAACGCCGTCGGAGATGATTCGCGCGACCATCCCGGCCAGCGTCTCCAGGTGCACCCTGATCACCTCCCGCGACTCCGTGGCCAGCGCGTGGTAGGTCGCGAACAGCTCCGGGTCCTCCCGCGCCATGCGGCGTTTGGTCTTGCTCAGCTGTTCCAGCCAGCTCCGGAGCCGTTCGGTGGCGGGACCCTCCGCCGTGGTCAGCGGTCGCAGCGGCGTGTTGACCCGCTCTAGCCAGCGCTCGGCCACGGCGTCGCGCAGCGCGGCCTTCGTCGGGAAGTGCCGGTACACGCTGCCGTGGCTGACACCCAGGGCGCGGGCCACGTCCACCACGGTCGTCTTGCCGGGTCCGAAGCGGCGGAGGGTCTCCTCAGCCGCTTCGAGGATCCGTTCGGCGGTGAGTGCTTCGCTCACGAGGAGCCGTACCCGGAGTCCCGCTCGCTGTCGAGCAGTGCCATGCCCCCCTCGTCGTAACGCTGTCCGGCCACGGCCTCCGGCGGTACCGCGCGCTCGATCGCGGCCAGCTCGTCGGCGGAGAGCTCGAGGTCCAGGGCACCCAGTGCCTCGGTGAGCCGGTCGCGGCGACGGGCGCCGATCAGCGGCACGATGTCCGAGCCCTGTGCCAGCACCCAGGCGATCGCCACCTGCGCGACCTCGACGCCCTTCTCCCGCGCGATCGAGCGCAGCTGCTCGACGAGTTCCAGGTTGCGCTCCAGGTTCTCGCCCTGGAACCGGGGGTAGTGGCTGCGTGCGTCCTCCTGCTGGGTGTCCCTGCTCCAGTGCCCGGAGATCAGCCCCCGCGAGAGCACGCCGTAGGCGGTGATGCCGATGCCGAGTTCCCGGCAGGTCGGCAGGATCGACCGCTCGATGCTTCGCGAGATAAGCGAGTACTCGATCTGCAGGTCCACGATCGGGTGTACCGCGGCGGCCCGGCGGATGGTCTCGGGGCCCATCTCGGACAGGCCGATGTGGCGGACGTAGCCCGCCTCGACCATCTCCGAGATCGCACCGATGGTGTCCTCGATCGGAACACGGGGGTCGAGCCTGGCCGGGCGGTAGATGTCGACGTGGTCGGTACCCAGCCGTTGCAGGGTCTGGGCCAGCGAGTTCTTCACCCCGGCGGGACTGCCGTCGAATCCGACGATCCCGCCGTCCGGGTCCCGCATCGCCCCGAACTTGACGCTGATCTCCAGCGAGTCGCGGTCGTGCCGCCGCAGCGCCTCGCGCAGCAGCAGTTCGTTGTGCCCGCTGCCGTAGAAGTCGCCGGTGTCCAGCAGGTTGATGCCCGTCTCGACGGCGGCGTCGATGGTGGCGTGGCTCTCTTGTGTGTCGGCGGGTCCGTAGAAGTCGGACATGCCCATCAGGCCGAGGCCGACCGTCGATACCTCGGGGCCGGTGTTGCCGAGTGCGTGTCGTTGCATACCTTCGACTGTCAACCATGCAATGACAGATGTCAATATCTGTCAGTAAGGTAGTCTGGGGTTGCTCGTGTCAGTGGGGGTGCGGTGGAGCTGCGGACGAGTCCTTCGAAAGCGGCTCTCGCTGCTTCGGCGGCGGTGCCGGGACGTCGTCACGGCTCGGTCGGCACCACCGGTCCGTCCTTGGTTCCTCGCGAGGTCGAAATTCCCCCTTCGGGGGATCGACATTCGTTCTCGATATTTTGTGTTCGTGCGATCGAGTGATCCGAGAAAATGAATTTTATACTGATTCTTTCGAGGGGGCTGTATTTCTCACTCGGCGAGGTGACTTTATTGACTTCGTCACGGGTCGTGTCTAATCTCTGTGTTGTCGGGTTTTTGTTCCGCGACAAGGAGGATGGAAATGATGGAAGAACTCGGCCGTAAGGAAGGAATCGGTGTCGAGGATCGTTGCTACGAACCGCCCCGAATGGTCGAGGTCGGCTCGTTCAACGAGCTGACCAGAATCAAGACAGCGGGTAACTATGTCGACAGTCCGTACGGTGTTTGGTGTATCGGTGACTGTGGCTAGAGGTGCCCTTTCGGGCGGCGCGTTCGGTGAGTTCGCTCGGCCCGTTCCGCCCCGCCCCGACACGACGCCGAGCGGTCGACCGCTCGTACGGTAGTCCGGATCATCCGGCCGAGCCGTTTCGCGAGGATTTGTCAACCGCCGGATTGTAGCCTGGTCGGCCGATTCCCGGGATGTCGGCCGGCCGGCATTATTTCGGACCGAACAGGAGTGTCTTGGAATTTGTGGTTTTTCCGGATCACCCGGATGCTGTGTCACTCGTTTCCGAATTGGACTGGCAGGACGCGCGAGTGCTGCGACACGTTTCCGGACGTCCCTGGATTGTCGGCCGGTGGAGTGACGAAACGTTTCTTCATGTCTCCGCCGGGGCCGATCAGGTGATTCTGCTCGGACGTGCCCTTGCCGACGCGGAAACGCTGCGGAAACAGGTGTCCAGGATTCGGGATGTCGAGACTCTGGACGGTGTGCTGCGCGCGATCCCTGGGTGCTTCCACGCCGTTTGTTCCCTCGATGGCGTGCTGCGCGTCCAGGGCAACCTGTCCGGAATCCTTCGGGTGTTCCACACGAACGTTTCGGGTGTGACGGTGGCCGCCGACCGGCCGGAGCGAATCGCCGAACTAGCCGGGGCCGGTATCGACGAACGAGCTCTCGCACTGCGGATGCTCGTCCCGTACGGACCCCCGTGGCCGTTGAGCCAGGACTGTCTGTGGCAGGGCGTCCGCGAGATCACCGGCGGCGAGTACCTGCGGGTGGCCCCCGATGGTGCCGGACGAACCGTGCGGTGGTGGCGACCACCCGAGCCCGAGGTTCCGCTGGAAGAGGGGAGCGAGACGATCCGTGAGGCGCTCTCCGAGGCCGTGCTCTCCTGCGGCGGGCCGAACGGCTCCGTTCCGCTGAGCTTCGACCTGTCCGGGGGCATGGATTCGACCAGCCTGTGCTTCCTGGCTGACGAGGCCGGTCTCGAGTTCTCGACCGTCCATTACGAGGCCGCCGATCCGGCCAACGACGACAACGAGTGGGCCAGTCGATGCCGATCCCTGATCGGGGCGTCCGACCACCGCGTGCTTCCGCCGGGGTCCTGGTCGGGTTTCTACGGCGAAGTGTCCGAGCCCGACCGACACGGTCCCAGCCTGGAAGGTCCCTACAACCAGGTCAGCCGCTGCTTCGCCGAACACCTGGCCGGAGTGGCCGCGGAAACCGGAGCCATCCGACACGTCGGTGGACACGGTTCGGACGAGCTCTTCCGCACGGAGCTGACGTTCCTCAACGCCTTCCTCCGGGAACACCCGGTTCGTGCGATCCCGGCGTTGCGTCGAACGCGGGCGAACCGTCGGATGTCCCTCCTGCGAGCGCTGCGCTGTTTCCGAAGAGCTCCCGGATTCGCCGAATGGCTGCGGCGGGCGGGTGAGAACATCACGGAAGAGGTCGGTGCCCCCGAAGTGGGATGGGACCACGTGGCCAGGATGCCCGCCTGGGCCACCCGGGACGCCATCTCCCAGACACGCGAACGATTCGCCGCTGCCGCCGCCGAATGTCCCGAACCGTTCGGTGCCACGCCGCTGCGGCACGAGATGCTGATGCAGGCCCGTTCCAACGGGGAGACGGTTCGACAGTGCTCACGAATAGCCGAACCGTACGGGATCTCCTTCGAGGCCCCTTACATCGACGACCGCGTGATCGAGGCGGCGATGTCCATCCGGTTGTCGGACCGCGCCAGCGGCGAGCGCAACAAACCGGTACTGGCCTCGGCGATGAGCGGGGTCGTGCCGCACGAGTTCCTGCACCGGGACTACAAGGGGGCGGGGAACCAGGACATGTATCGCAGCCTGCGCCGACATCGCGCCGCGATGGGCGATCTCTGCGACGACTCCCGGCTCGCCCGCCTCGGGCTAGTGGATCCGGAGCGGCTTCGCGACACGGTCTTCGGGCTGCACCCGAACCTGACCTCGGTCATTCCGCTGCAACCGACCCTGGCCTGCGAGATGTGGTTGCGCTCGCGAGCTGCCGAATCACGCCTGTGTCGGCCGAGCTGAACGAACGGAGAGGAAACGATGGTCACGTTCGCTGCCCGCGTGATCCTCACGGAAACCGAACACGGAACGGTGCTGCTGGACGAGCGCACCGGGCGCTACTGGATCACCAACGATACCGCGACGACCGTACTGCGCTCCTTCGCCGAGGGAGGGACGGTGCTGGACGCGGCCTCCGCGCTGTGCGAATCGAACCCCGGCCTGGACATGAACGACGCCGAGCGCGACGTGACCGCACTGCTCGACCAACTGCGGCACGGTGGGCTGGTGTTGTCATGAACGTCCGGGTGACAGGACTGAACCCCTCGGCCCCGGTGCCCTGGTGGATACGACCGCTCGCCCTGCTCGCCGTCGGCATCGCCAGGGTGCTGGGACGCGCCAGACCGGCGACGCTGCGCCCCACCTTGGAACTGCTGCGGCATGGTGCCGAACCGGCGACCGAGGAACAGGCATCCCGAGCGCTCGACGCGGTGCTCAAGGTCAGCGTCCGCTGCGGTGGGGAGTGGTGTCTGCAACGCGCCATCGCCTGCGCCCTGACCTGCCGTATGACCGGCACGTGGCCCGAATGGTGCACCGGCGTCCGGCTCCAGCCGTTCGAGGCCCACGCCTGGGTGGCGGTCGACGGGAAACCGGTGGGCGAGAACCCGCACACCATGCCGTACTTCCGCACGGTCTGGTCCGTTCCGCCGATCACCGCGTCCCGGGAGCGCCACTGATGACGGCGGTGGTCTGCGAGAACCTTCGCAAGCGATTCGGTGACTCCGACGCCGTCGCGGGGATCGACTTCAAGGTCGAGGAAGGCGACAAGTTCGCCTTCCTCGGTCCGAACGGTGCCGGCAAGACCACGACCGTGGGTATCCTGTCCACGTTGCTACGCCCGACCGAGGGACGCGCCACCGTCGCCGGTTTCGACGTCGTCCGCAACCCCGACCGGGTGCGTGACCGGATCGGCCTCGTGTTCCAGGAGCAGGTCAGCGACGGCGATCTGACAGCGGAGGAGAACCTCATGCTGCACTCCGTGCTCTACGGGGTGCCCCGAGCCGAAGCACGTAAGCGGATGGTTTCGTTGCTCGAACTGATGGGGCTCGCCGACCGACGTCATCACAGGGTGACGACCCTGTCCGGTGGCATGCGGCGTCGTCTGGAGATCGCGCGGTGCCTGATGCACGATCCGCGACTGCTGTTTCTGGACGAACCCACGGCCGGACTGGATCCGCACGCGCGGGTAATGGTGTGGGAGTTGCTGGACAGGCTCCGCGAGGAGCGGGGCATCACACTGTTCCTGACCACGCATTACCTGGCCGAGGCCGAACGGTGCGACCGGGTGGCCATCCTGGACCGGGGAACGCTGGTCGCCGACGGGACGCCGCAAGGACTGGAAGCCACCGTCGGCGCCGATTCGATCCAGCTGCGCACCAGCGACGACGCGCTGGCCGCGAGGAATGCCCGAAGCGCTCTCGGGTTGGAAGTCTCCGATCACCCCGAGGGAATACGGATACACGCGGCGAACGGGCCGGAACTGGTACCCAGACTCTGCTCCGAGCTGGGGGTCACAGTGGACTCGGTATCGGTGTCCCGCCCGAGCCTCGAGGACGTTTTCATGCACTACACCGGCCACGCTTTCCAGGAATAGGGACGGGCGATGCAGCACGCGCACCTCGATGTGGAACGGATTTACAGCCGGAGCGGAATCCGTCGAGGGGCCCGCCACGAGCTGCGCAGCGTACTCGCGCTTTGGCAGCGTGAGCTGGTCCGCATGCTGCGCAACCGCGCACAGTTGATCTTTACGCTGATAAGTCCCCTGCTGTTTCTCGTGGTGATCGGCACCGGAGTGGACACGATCGCAGGCCGGACGGGTGGCACCGACATGTACCTGACCTTCCTGTTCCCGGGGATACTCGTGTTCGCCGTACAAGCCACGTCCATCTCCGCCGGTCTCTCGCTGGTGCGCGACCGCGAGTCCGGACTGCTGCGGGGAATGCTGGTAGCCCCGGTACACCGGGCCACCCTGGTGGCGGGGAAGTGCCTCGGCGGCGCCACGGCGGCGGCCGTGCAGGGGGCGCTGCTGCTGGCCCTGGCCGGTTTCGTCGGACTGTCCTACGACCCACGCGTTCTGATCCTGCTGTTCCTGGTGCTCACACTGATCTCCGTGTCCATTACCGCTGTGGGTGCTCTCGGGGCCGTTACCGTCAAACGGGCGGAAGCCTTCCAATCCATGGTCGCCGTCATGCTGATGCCGATGTACCTGCTGTCCGGCGCCATGTTCTCCGTCCGGATGCTGCCCGACTGGCTGGCCCCGCTGGTGCTGCTGAACCCGCTGACCTACGCGGTGGACGCACTGCGCCGGACCGCCATGTTGGGAGTGGATGCCGGGCGGTCGGAGACCACTTTCGTGAACTGGGGCGGTTGGGTTCCGCCCGTCGGGCTGGAGATAGTCGCCATGTGTTTGCTGAGCCTGTCGGCACTGGCACTGGCCACCCGCAGGTTCGCGCGCGTCGAATGATCTCCGCGGGGAGGTTACAGCTCCGATTCGCCCCACACGTCGACGAGGACCTCGTCACCCAGCGAGAGCTTCCCCGTGCGCAGCACCGCGAACTTGCTTCCCAGGAACACGCCGGTTCGGGTGGCGGAGGTCCGGTACTCGGCCAGTGTCCTTATCGGTTCGGGACCCCTCTTGACGCCGGACCGCTGATCGACCCTGGTGACCCCGCAACGTTTCGCTGGTTTGGCGTAACCCAGTTCGGTCTCGCCGATGGTGACCCGTCGTGCCAGGTCCTCCGTGTGGGGCCGTCGCCAACCGGAGATCACGATGTTCGGTCGGAACCGGTCCATCGGCAGCCCTGACTCGCCCCTCGCTGCCAGCCTGCCGTTCAGTTCCTCCAGAGTGGACTCCGACAGCACCAGCAGCGGGCAGCTGTCGGCGTAGGCGGAGGTACCCGGGGTGAGCCCGTCGGTGGTGCGCTCGTGCTCCGGAGGAACGCACACCAGTCGACAGTGGGCACCGATCACCTCGGAGAACCACTCCGCCGCTTCCTCGCCCTGGTCGATCCCCCGGTAGCTCATCCCGTGCAGCGTCACCTCACGGCGCGGCGGTTCGGTGTCCACTCCGAGGATCAGCTCCTCGACCCCCTCGCCGCGAAGCGTGAGCAGTCCGCCGTCGTGGTCGATCTCGGGACGGACCCTCGCCAGCGCCGGACTCCCGCGCTGCGTCCGGAACACCCCGTTCTCGTCGGTGACCATGAACGCGCGGTCGTGACGCGGCCCGCTCGGCGTCAGGTCGACACCGCTCAACGAGTTACCGGCACATCCCTTGATCGGATACCGGACCAGCTTCGAAACCCGGGGCATCGCGCCGAGTCTAGGGTCGGCGGCACCGAGCCACAACTCCCAGTCAGCCCGATCGCCCCGATCCGTCCAGGCGACGCCTGGCGATGTCCGGTCGCTGCTCGGCATCGGGCGGTGGCACGACGGTGATTCCGGCCTCGGTGAGCATGCTCAGGTCCAACCGCCACTCGCGGGTGGAACGCCGGTGCCACAGCTCGAACATCCCGGCGATGTGCTCCTCGGCGTCGTCGCGGCTCCACCCGTTGACGGCACACAGGTGTTCCAGCGCGCTCTCCGCCAGACCACGTATGCGCGCCAGTCCGAAGTGGGTGACGGTGTGGCAGGCGTCGCACAGGCAGATCAACCGCCGCAGTGCCTGCACCGCTTCGTTCTCGTCGTAGGCCCACCGCTCGTGCGCCTCCAACCGGCGGGGGATCGAACGGTCCTCCGGCGCTCCGCAGATCTCGCACGCGGCCCCGGCGCGGCGCACGATCATCCGCCGCAGCCTTTCCCAGTCCCCGGTGGTGACGCACGAACGCACGTTGGTGAACCAGCAGGACGAGGGAACGAGGTCCACGAACAGGCCGGTGCCGAATTCCCTGTCCTCACCGGGAAGCAGCTCCGGCACCTCCGGCAGCGCCTCCCAGCGGCGCAGCGCCGACATCCCCTCCCGGGGCGCGTACCAGCGTTTCGCACGCGGGTCCCAACGAGCGCCCAGCGCCTTGGCCTCGTCCTTCTCGGCGAACGGCACGTCCAGCCATTGACGTTCCGGCATGCTCACGCCCCTGAGACGGTGCTCGGTTCCGGACGTGCGCGCACGGGCCAGGAGTCCGCGTCCTCGCGAACCCGCGCCGCGCGCTGCCGCAGTCTTTCCGCCTCGGCGGCTTCCGAGGCCTTGCCCGCCTGTCTGTCCAGGTAGTCCGCGAAGTTCCTGGTCTGTGCCCGGTACCAGCCGACCTGGTTGTCGTGCAGTCGTTCCAGGGGGAGCTCGCCGACCTGCTCGGGGTAGCTCTTGGCCAGCCGCCAGGCCAGCCTCGCCGCGGCGAGCGCGTCCCCGTCGGAGGTGTGCGCACCGTCGGCGCGCACTCCGTGGTGCTCGCACAACGCACCGAGGGTCCGCTTGCCCTTGCGGTACCGGTCGAGCTGCCGGTCGATGCAGAACGGGTCGACAACCGGTCCGGCGACCGGCAACTCACGGCCGTGGTGCCTGCGCAGCTCCGCGTGCAGCACGGAGAGGTCGAAGCTCGCGTTGAACGCGATCAGCGGGGTGCTCGGTCCCCACGACTCCGACAGCGTGGTAGCCAACTCGTCCACCACCGCTGCCGCGGGCCTGCCGTGGCTGCGCGCGTGCTCGGTGGTGATGCCGTGCACCTCGCTGGACTCCTCCGGGATCTCGATGCCGGGGTCCGCGAGCCAGTTGCTGGACACGGGATCGCGCCCCGGAACGATCGAGATCAGCGTCGCGGTCACGATGCGGTCCGTGTCCGTATCGACGCCCGTGGTCTCCAGATCGAAGGCGAGCAGCGGGCCGTCGGCCCAGCAAACACCGGAATCGTCCATGATTCGAAAGTACCCGCCCTGCCACGTGGTGTGTCCAGCCGTGGGTGTCCGGCCGCGGCGAAAGGCCCGATCACACGTGAAGGTGCCGCGCACGGCGTGGGCCGTGCGCGGCACCGGTGGAGCTTTCGGCGTGTCCGGAGAACCCGTCGTCACCCTCGGTGCGGGGGTGGGCACATCGGTCGACGGCGGGATTCCTCGGCGCCGGGTCGGGCCGATCCCGGAGGATCACCCGTTACCGGTTTCCTCACTCCTCGAAGAAGTCGATGACCTCACCGAGCACGCTGGTGTCGGTCAGGAAACCGAGGTGGGTCTGGCCGACTACGTGGTTGTTGTCCGCACCCAGCACCCTGGTGTTGGTGTAGGGGATGATGACTCCGTCGGCGGGGGAGTACCAGGTGGCGTAGTCGGATTCGCCGGGAGTCCAGTCACCGGAGTTGAGCCGCTCCTCGAAGTCCGAACCGGGCGTCATCTCCCGGCAGGAGGCGTAGATCAGGCACGTGCTCGCTGTGGTGGTGCCCTGGTTCGCCCCGGCCAGCGAGGCCCAGTTCGCCACGTCGGTGTGGCCGCCGAGCTCCTTCATGTACCAGCGGGTGACGAGGCCGCCCATCGAGTGGTTGACGATGTCGACCTTGTTCGCACCGGTCTCGGCGAGCACGTTGTCCACGTACGAGGCGAGCTCGGCCGCGCTCCGCTTGTTCGACTGGGTCCAGTCGTACTCGAAGGCGTGCAACTCGGAGCTGGAGTAGCCGCTCAGCCTGAACTGCGTCTCGGCGGTGGTCCAGTTGGAGGCGCTGCCGCTGTAGCCGTGCACGAACACCACCGGATTCGGACCGGCCGCGTTGGCCACCCCGAAGGAACCGAACGCCGCCATCGCGGCAGTCGCCAGCAGTACGCCGAGTATCCTGCGCATGAGTCCTCCTCTGCGATCTCGGACAGGACGCGACGAGTCTGTGACGGACGGCGGGGTGGACACATCGGTGAAATCACCAGTGTTCCGGCGAGCGCCTTCGAGAACCGTCTTCCCGGACGCGGACGATGTTGTCGATTTTCGTCCTGTTGCGTCTTTTCGTGGTGTTACTCACGGTTCACACTGTGGCCATGTCGGTCGGGATCACCGCGGAGACCGGGTCACCGATCCGGTTGCAGAGCCGTAGCTCAGTGCTGGCCGCGCTGCGCCGCACGGCCGATCGGCGGGCGCGCGGCGGAGCCGCGATGGTGGTCGAAGGTGCTTACGGCAGCGGCAAATCGGTGCTGCTCGAACAGTTGTCCGTCGAGACGGGACTGCCGACGTTGGACCTGACCGGTGTCGGTGCGGAGCGCGACATCCCGTTCGCCGGGCTGAACCGGATCTCCCCGCCGCACGGCAGCCCGCCCCTTCCCGAGTTCCCGATCGACGAGACCGAACCCGTGGCGTGGCAACGGCTCTGGCGGGAACTGGGGCGGCTGCTCGATCACGGCCCGCTGCTGTTGCGGGTGGACGATGCTCACCTGCTCGACACTCCCTCGCTGCGGGTGCTCGCGCTGCTGGCGCGCAGGATCGAACGACTGTCGGCGCTGCTGGTGCTGACCGCCGAGCCCGTCCACGAGGCCCCGGGGCAACCGCTGGACGGGATACCCCGTTCGCGGCTGGCGCCCCTGGACTTCTCCGATGGCATGCGGCTGTTGTACGGGCAAGCCCGGTTCCCGCCGTCGCCCGAGGTGGCCGAGGAGGTCGTCGCGAGCTCCGAGGGAAATCCGCTCGCCCTGGTGGAGTTCGCGCGCGCCCTCACCGCGCGACAGTCGATCGGGCTCGCCCCGCCACCTCTCGTACCACCGCACGACGGAAGGTTCCGCGGCGAGACACGGCGTCGACTGTGGAGCCTGCCCGATTCCGCGCGTGAACTGGTCATGCTGACCGTGGTCCACGACAGGCTCGACCACGAGGACGTGCTCGCCGCCGCACCGCTCGCCGCGGCGGATCCGCACGCGTGGTCGACCGTCGTGGGGTCGGGCCTGGTCGAGTTGGGGGAGGGTGGGCCGCGACCGGCCGGTGAACTCAGGCGACGCTGCCTGGAAACCGACGCCTGTCCCGGTGAGTTGCGGCGTGCCCGGTTGTCCCTCGCACGGGAGCTCGAAGGCACCCGGGGGTTCGAAGGCGGCGGTTACCGCACCCCCGCGCCGCGACACCGCGCCGAGGTGAGCGCGGACTCCCCGGAACGGCTCGCGACCGAGCTGGAACGCACCGCCCACGAGGCCGAGAGCGACGGCGAGCACGACAGGGCTTCGCGGCTGTACGAGCGAGCGGCCGCGTTGAGCCACCACGACGAGTCGAAGGGGCTCCGGATCCTCGCGGCGGGGTACGACGCCTGGACCGGGGGCGAGCCGCGACGTGCCCTGGTGATGACCCGCCGAGCCAGAACGCTCGTTCGCTCGAGCGGGGCGCGCGGCATGCGCGATCTGCTGCACGGCGGTGTCGAGCTGTGCGACGGCAAACCGGCCACGGCGGTACGCGAACTCACCGAGGCGTCGAGCGCGCTGCTCGACACCGACCGCGAACTCGCGATCACCGCGTTGATGCTGGCGGGAGACGCCTGCTGCGTGACGGGCGACTACCGCGAGTACTACGAACTCGCCTCCCGAGCCGAGTGGTTGCGAAGACCCGACGATTCCCCAAACACCGCGCTGGTACTGCGCAACTTCACCGCGATGTCGGCCACCTTCCAGGGGCGGCACGAGGTCGCCGCCCCGGCGCTGCGGGAGGTGATCCGACTCGCTGATCGGGCCACCGAACCCGCTCCGCTCGTCCTCGCGGGGAACGCGGCGTTCACCCTGGGCGACCCGGCCGTCTCCCACCGGTTGGCCACCCGTGCGCAGCGCACCGCCGAGGAGCGGGGCGAAACGGTTCAGCTGCCCTGGGCCTCGGTCTACGTCTCGCTGTCGGCGCTGTTGCTGGAGCGCTACTCCGAGGCCGAGAGCAGCGCGCTGGAAGGAGTGCGGATCTCCCGCGCACTGGGCCAACGCAACCGGATGATCGACCACCTGGCGCTGCTGGCGCTGGTGGCGGCGCTGCGCGGCGAACCGGAGACCGTGGAGATCCGACTCAAGCAGGCCACCGAACACGGTCTGCTCAGCCGGGGACTGGGCAGGCCCGATGCCTTCTGCTCCTGGGCCGCGGCGTGCGCCGAGCTCGCGCACGGTCGTCCGGTGCGGGCCGTTCACCGGCTGCGGCTGATGGATTCCGGTATCGGCGGCTTCAACCCGGCGGTGCGGGTGTTGGCGGCTCCGCACTTCGTGGAGGCCGCCGTCTCCTGCGGTGAACCCGACGACGCCGTGCGGCTGCTCGGCGCCTTCGACCACTGGGTGAGTTCCACCCGCAGCACCACGCGAATGGCGCTGTCCCACCGCTGCCACGCACTGCTGGCAGAGCGGCCCGCCGACGCCGACGAGCGGTTCCGCGCCGCCATCGAGTCGCATCGCGAGAGCGGCGGGACGCTCGAACTGGCGCGGACGGAACTGCTCTACGCGGGCAGGCTGCGACGTGCGCGCAAACCCGCGGCGGCACGCGAGCTGCTCGACGAGGCGGGAGCCATCTTCGACGAGTACGGTGCCGAACCCTGGTCCCGGCGGGCGCGTGCCGAGCTGCGCGCCACCGGGCGCTCGGTGCCCACGCGCTCATCGGGGGCGGTGAACGAACTCACCGCGCGGCAGGCCGAGATCTCCCGGCTCGTGGCGGAGGGTGCGACGAACCGGGAGATAGCCGAGCTGCTCTACGTCAGCGACCGCACCGTCGAACACCACCTGCGCAACGTCTTCGCCAATCTCGGAGTGCGTTCGCGGACGGAGCTGGCCAAGCTGTTGCGGTGACCTGTCGCCGTCGCGGTGACCTGTCGAGGGTTCGAGTCCGGCGAGCACGCGTGCCCCGAGCGGCTGTCGGTTCGAACTTCGGGTTTCTCGGCGAGCTGTTCGGGTACCGGTCTGGAGGACGCGCACCAGCGAACCCCTCGGAGAGTCATGGCTGAACGAGAGTCGGAAGAGGAACAGTCCCGGACGGACAGCAAGGGCCGCCACGCCCCGCTGCGGGAGGACGAGGTCGAGCGCGCCTTCGACACCATCGTCGCCCGGGGCAGGCCGAGACTGTTCCGGACCATGCCCGAGCTGCTGGCGAGCGGCACCATCGCCGGAGTCGAGATCTCGCTCGGGGTGCTCGCCTTCCTCTACGTCGAACAGGCCACCGGCAGCGAACTGTTGGCCGGGCTCGCCTTCGGGGTCGGTTTCATCGCGCTGCTGCTGGGCAACAGCGAGCTCTTCACCGAGGGCTTCCTGGTGCCCATCGCCGTGGTGCTCGCCCGCGAGGCGGGCTGGTGGCGGCTGGCCCGGTTCTGGCTGGCGACGCTGGTGGGCAACCTCCTGGGGGGTTGGGTGAGCATGTGGATGGTGGTGGTCGCCTTCCCCGGGTCGCACTCGGTGGCGATCGAGACCGGCGAGAAGTTCGCCGAATCCGGTTTCGACCTGCGCACCTTCCTGCTCGCGGTACTGGCGGGCAGCACGATGACGCTGTTGACCAGGATGCGTATCGGCACCGGTGACGACGTCGCACGGGTGCTGGCCTCGCTGGCCACGGCGTTCCTGGTGGCGGGCCTGGGCATGTACCACTCCGTGCTGGACACGCTTTTCATCTTCGGCGGCATTCACGCCGGTGCCGGGTACGGCTACGGCTCCTGGATCGCGTTCTTCGGCTGGACCGTCCTCGGCAACGCGGTCGGCGGGATAGGGCTGACGACCTTTCTGCGACTGGTCCGCAGTCACGAGCGGCTCTACGAGTGGCGCCGCGCCGCCCCCGCCAGCCGCCGTCCGTGATCGGTGCATGGAGTGGTACGGCCGTGGAACGTTCCCGGTCGAGGTGTCTCATGGTCGTTTTTGGTACATGGAAAGATTTAACATGACGATTAAGATGAACTCATGACAAGTGTGAGTGTGAAACTCACCCCGCAGGGAAGAGTGTCAATCATCTCCCAGCTGCGGCGCGAACTCGGCTGGGGTCCGGAAACGGATCTGGTCGAGTACAGCGAAGGAAGCAGAGTCATCATAGAGCCACGCGCTGACATGGTGCGACGCGTTCAGGACATGGCACTCGGTGCACGAACGGAATCGGATTCGGTGGTCGACGATCTGCTCGCCACCCGCCGTTCCGAGGCGGCGGTCGAGCTCCACGAGATCGAGGACGGGCACTGATGGTCGTCCTCGACGCGTCGGCGCTGTTGGCGCTGACCTACCGTGAAGACGGCCACGAACACGTGACGGAGCAGTCGGCCGCGGGCGCCGTGATCTCGGCGGTGAATTGGTCGGAGGTCTCGCAAAAGCTCACAGTACAGAGCGGGGACGCCGAGCGGATCGGCGAGATGCTCCTGGCCACGGGATCGCGGATCGAACCGTTCGGCGCCGACGAGGCGCGCGAACCCGCTACGTTCCTCGCTCGGTGTCCGAATCGCGTCCGGACTGTTCCTCCGACTCGGCCTGTTCCTGCCGTTCTTCCTGCGCCGCCCTTTCTTCCCGGTCGGCTTGTGCTTCCTGGTTAGTCCGTGCTTCCTGTTCCTCTTGTTCCTCTTGTGCCTGCTGCTGGTTCGCCCGGCGCCGCGCCTCCCGGTAGCCGTAGGCGGCGCGACGCACCGTGGCGTCGTCCTCCAGCCCGGAGCCGAGCGCACCCGCCGCGACCCCCATCGAGGTGGCAGCCAACGCCAGCCCCACGTAGTTGCCGGCCCCGATGCTTCCGCCGAGGCTGCTGCTCAACAGTTCGGGGTCGATCAGGAACAGGCTCCCCGCCAGATTGGCCGCGAACAACACCACGTACAGACAACCCACCCCGGTCAGGATCGTCAGCACGGTGGAGGAGTTGTACAACATCCGCTGTTCCCGGTCGGCGGTGTAGCGCGGTTTCTCCCAGAGCTTGTGCGTGACGATCAGCCACGTCGCCATCAGCGCCACCGCCAGCACCACGAGCACGCCCCGGCGGAACGGCCCCAGCATGTCGGCGATCTGCCAGACCGTGCTCGAGGTCAGCCCGAACACGGAAGTGGCCAGTGCGGCGGCCAGCGCTCCGGACATGCCCAGCACCAGCCGCCACGGTGTGTTGCTGCGCACCATCCCGGACAACAGCCGTGCCCTGCCGCGTCGTCTCGTGGAGCGGTACCGCACCGCGATCGAGTCACTGGAGGCGCGTTCCCGTCGGATGGGAGCCAGCAACTCGGTGGGTGGACTGTACAGGCCGTTGTCGGTCCGATCATTGTTCCCGGTCAGCTCGGCGAGAACGCTGACCAACAGCTGCCTCGCCCTGCGCTGCGGTTGGAACCCGCCGAGGGCGGGAAGCGAGATCACCCCGACCCGCTCGTGCTCTTGTCCGATGTCGGCCAGTACCGGTCGTTTCTCCCGCCGCAACGGCAGATCGGTCACCCCGACCGCGTAGTCCCAGCCGTGCAGCCGCCGCTGCCGTTCTGTCGCGTCGAGGATCTCCTTGCCGCTGCTGCGGCCCGCGGCGACCGGGTCGCGGACGACCTCGATCGACCATTCGGCCTCGTCGAGGCGTTCCGTCAGATACCCTGGCAGGCTTTCGGCCAGCGAGTCGGCGATATGGCTGGGGAAATCCGGATCGCTGACCAACCCCAGTGAAACCACTGCACATCCCTTCGCGGCGATGATGAGAGTTCCTCGGCTCGCGTGGCGGTGCTGGTGGCGGAACCTCCCGCACGTCTCGTGAGCGGGTGCCCCGACATCGGGTGGCGACTGCACAACGTCGGGGCCGTCCTAGCGAGAGCCGCACGGGAGAACCCGCGGCGGTGCCGATGGCGAGGGCGGTGGAAGTTCGGCCCGCGGGAGTGCTGGGAGTGCTGCACCGGGGACACCCGCTGCGACCCGCATGGCCGCGTCCCTACAGCGGTCCCGGCGGCGTCGATTTCGCGAGAAATCGGCGCCCCCGGTGCGGGGCCGCCGCGCGTGCCGGTTACGCGACCACGGACCACGGCTGTTCGCTTCACTCAGTCGTGTTCGATGCCCTTGCCGGTCGTCGATCGGGTACCGTGCGCGGTCGGCCGTCCCTTGCCGCGGGGTGGCTCCGGGGTCACCTCCGAACCCGAACGGCTGTGGCCCGGCACGTCGGAGGGCTCCTCCTCGGGTCCCGGAGTGGGCTCCGCGCCCTGCCGCAGCTCGTTCAGCCTGCCGGTCAGCTGCTCGATCACCGGAACACGAGCCGCGTGTGTCCGCTCGTACTCCAGCAGGGTGTTCAGCTCGTCCTCGGTCAGGGAGCGGATGCGATGCCCCAGGGTGGAGAGCGGCATCTCGTCGTAGTCCGGTATCGGTAGTTGTGCCGTCACTGGATCTCCTTCCCGCACGCTCGTGCGGCCGAATCGGGGGTACGTGTTCAGGCGGGTACGACCGGTGCCACCCAACCGTCGTCGGCGGTGGTCCAGTCCGCGCTGCGCGACCAGCCCGCGGCGAGCAGCTCGTCGTCGGCCTCTACCGGTCCCGAGACCGTCGGTGGCAGTTCCAGCTCGGTCACCTCGGCTCCTCGGTCGTCGCGCACCGTCAGGACGGGGTTGTCGTCCTCGGTCGCCGTGATGAAGTGAGCGGTGTTGGCCATTCCCGTTCCTCCCGGTGTCGCCTCGCGGGTCGTGGTGGAGGTTTACCCCGTGGGCGCTTCGGCTACGCATCCGAGAAGTCGGTGATGATCCCCAGCGGCGGGACGCCCGCGACAGTGGCGGGATGTCCGCGACAGTGGCGGGACGCCCGCGAACGGTCCGGGATCGGGCGAGCGGGATCCTCTTCCGCGTGCGAGCTGCCGGTGCTTGGCGTAAGCAGGGCTTTCCGGCCGGAAGGAATCGAGGTGGGGCGAATGGTGCTCGCTGCCGGGGAGACGACCGGCTATCTGGGGCCGATCGTGGCGCTGCTGTGCGCCGCGGGACTGATCGGTTACCTCAGCATCCGGCTGCGGATCGTGCCCATCGTGGGGTTCCTGCTGGCCGGGGTGCTGATCGGGCCGCATCAACTCGGACTGGTCTCGGATTCCGAAGTGGTCCGCGCGGCGGCCGACATCGGTGTGATGCTGCTGCTGTTCACCATCGGCATCGAGTTCTCGCTCGACCGCATGGCCTCGATCCGGCGTTACGTGCTGCTGGGCGGTGGGCTGCAGGTCGTGCTCACCGTCGGGCTCACCACGGCGGTGTCGCTGCTCTTCGGCGTCGAGTTGCGTCCCGCGCTGCTCACGGGGCTGCTCGTGGCGCTGTCCTCCACCGCGATCGTGCTCAAGGTGTTGTCCTCGTCGGGACGCACCACCACGACGGTGGGCGGGACCTCGATCGCGACGTTGATCTTTCAGGACCTGGCCGTGGTGGTCATGGTGCTGCTCGTGCCGCTGCTCGGCAGGGGCTCCGGCGGCGGGGTGCTCGAGCTGCTGCGTGCGTTGGGAACCGCGCTCGTGGTGCTGGTGGTGGTGCTCGTGGTGGCGCGCAAGGTGATGCCACCACTGCTGGAACGCGTGGCGCGGACCTGCTCGCCCGAGGTCTTCCTGCTGGCCGTGGTGGCCATCGGCCTCGGAACGGCCTGGCTGACCTCGCTGGCCGGGGTGAGCGTGGCGCTCGGTGCCTTCCTGGCGGGGCTCGTGGTCAGCGAGTCCAAGCACAGTTCACACGCGCTCGGCGAGGTGCTGCCGCTGCAGATCCTGTTCAGCGCCACGTTCTTCGTCTCCATCGGGATGCTGGTGGACCTGCGCGCCGTGCTGCGGATGTGGTGGCTGATCCTGCTGCTGGCCTGCGCGGTCGTGCTGCTCAAGGTGATCACCGGCGGAGTCGCGTTGTTGGCGCTGCGGGTCGGGCTGCCCACGGCGGTGGCGGGTGGCTTCCTGCTCGCCCAGGTCGGTGAGTTCTCGTTCGTGCTGCAGAGCGCGGGGCGCGCGGCCGGAGTGGAGCCGTTGGGTATGGGAGCCGACGGCGAACAGGTACTGGTGGCCGTGACGGTGACGCTGATGATTCTGACCCCCGTGCTGGCCGCGCTCGGCGAGCGGTTCGCCGAGGCACTGCGGCGGCGCCGTCCCATCGGGGAAACGGCGGCGGTGGAACCGGAGGGCGCCGTGGGAGGACATGTGATCGTCTCCGGGTGGGGAGAGGTCGCCGCCGCGCTGACCACCGAGCTGCGTGCGCGGGACATTCCGGTGGTGGTGATCACGCTCGGCCCCGAGCTGGCCGCGGACGCCGAGCAGCGTGCCGACCGGGTGGTGCGGGGTGATTCCACGCACGGCAACGTGCTGCACGAGGCCGGGCTGGCGACGGCGCGGTTGGTGGTCATCTGCGAGAACTCGGGGGAACAGGCCGCCCGAATCGCCGCCGTGGTCGCGCGGTTCGCGCCGGAGACGTCGATCGTGGTGCGTCCGACCGATCGCGCCGGTGCGGAGGAACTCGTGCCTGCCGGGGTCGATCGGATCGTCGACACCGTCGGCGCCGTGGCCCACCCGCTGACCGATACCGTGCTGCGGCGTCTCGGGCGGCTCGATTCCGCCGGTTACCCGGACCCGAACACCCCGGTGGACTTCCGATTCGATCCGGCCACCGCCTGTCCGCACACCACCGAGATCGAGCCGGTGCTGCCGTCCTCGGCGGGCTGTACCGAGTGCCTGCGGCTCGGCGAGCGCGACTGGGTTCACCTGCGGACGTGTCTGCACTGCGGCAACGTGGGGTGCTGCGATTCTTCGCCGCACCGGCACGCCAGTGCGCACGCGGACACGTGCACGCATCCGATCGTGGCCTCGGCGGAACCGGACGAGGACTGGGCGTGGTGCTACTTCGACCTGGTCAGACTGGAGCGTTCCCCGACGCGGTGATTCGTCCCCGGTCGCCGGACTCCCGCCCCGGCTGCCGTGGGACCTCGGGCAGTGCACGCTCGGGAAGCACCCGGGTAGTGCACACTCGGGGAACACCCGGGCGGTGCTCACTCGGGTGTGCAACCCGTTCGGTCGACCCGCTCCGCGTGCCCGGCGTCCCGCCGTGTGGCTGTGGTTCACACCGCTACGCGAAGCGGGTGAGTTTGCGCCGGGCTGTTGCTCTCGATCCGGTGAGTGATCACGCTGAGGGGGTGAGCGCAGATCGTGCGGAGGCGGTGACGTCCGCCCCGGATGCGGCGCCCCGGCGCGGCGCCGGCCGCCGGGACGGCACCGCACCGCCCGCCACCGACTACCGTGCTCCGGGTGTCGTGTCCGCCCGACCGATCGTGCTGGCGCGGCTGGTGTCCGCGCTCGTTCGGGAAGGGCTGCTCGATCCCGAGCACGCCGCCCGGTGCGGACTCCGGATCCCGTTGTGCCGGGTGACCGCCACGGGCAGACTCGCTCCCACCGGGCCGATCACGTTGTCGGAGGGCACGGCACAGCCACGCACGCTGCGCGATCCAGCGGAACTGCTCGATGCGCTGCTGCGGCTGGGGCTGCTCGCGGGGGCCCCGGACGCATGGCAGCGGCTTCGCGCCGATGTCGTGGAGAGCGTGGCGGCGCTGGCGCGTGCGCTGCGTGCCGAACGAGCACGTGCCCGCGGGCTCCGCGACTCGGCTTCCGCCGTGGACGTCCGACGCCGACCGTTCACCGCGCTCCTCGGGGCGCTGCGCACGAGGCACGGCTCCGAGGATTCACTGCTGAGCTCCTTCGAGCAGTGGGTGATCGACGGGCACCCGATGCAGCCCGTGGCCAAGGTCAGGTCCGGTCTCGGTGCGGCCGACGAGCACCGGTACGCTCCCGAGTTCGAGGTCGGGCTCGACATGCGGCTGGTGGCGGTGGCCCGGCACGCGGTATCCGGCGCCGACCACACCGGTGAGCTCGACGGTGCCGGGGCGATGTGGCGCGAGCTGCGCGCCGCCTTTCCGCGAGCGACCGAGGCAGCCGAGTCGGAGCTGCTCGACCGGGGGATTTCCCCCGCGTCGTACACGTTGATCCCGGTGCACCCGCACCAGCTGCGGTTCGCGATTCCGGAACTGCACGGGGAGGCCCTCGCTGCCGGAACCGCTGTGGTGCTCGACGCCACCGTCCCGGCGCGCCCGCTGATGTCGCTGCGCACGCTGGAGGCCCGGGAACCCGGCCGCCCACCGGGGTTGCAGGTCAAAACCGCCGTCGAGATACGGCTGACCGGCGCGGTGCGCGGGGTCTCACCGGGGGCGGTGCACAACGGCCCCGAGCTGTCCGCGCTGTTCGACCGCATCGTGTCGCGGGACCCCGACCTGTCACCTGTGGACGAGCAGGGCCGACCGCGTTTCGCGGTGTGCCGGGAACTCGCCGCCGTCGGACACCGGCCTACCGGCTCGACGGGGGACGCGGATCGTGACAGGGCGCGTGCCCGTTCACTGGCGGCGGTGCTGCGTGAGCACCCGGGAGCGTCGATGGCCGGCGGTGAGGTGGCGCTGCCGGTGGCGGCGCTGCTCGCCCGTTCCCCGCTGACCGGAAACAACGTGCTCGCCGATGTGCTGGCCGAACTGAACCCCGGCCTACGGAACGGCCGGGGGAACGGAGCGGAATCCGCTCTCGACACCGCGCGTCGCTGGCTGCGGCTGTACCTGGGGCTGGGGATGTTCCCGCTGCTCGCGCTGCTGGTGCGCTACGGCATCGCGCTGGAACCGCATCCGCAGAACACCGTGCTGGTGCTGCGCGACGGCCTGCCGCACCGGCTGTTCGTGCGGGACATCGGCGGGGTTCGGGTGCTGTCCGAGCGGCTGCGACGGCGCGGTCACGAGTTCGCCCCGCACCGGGATTCCGCGCTGACGGGCACCGATGCCGCGGCGTTGCGCGACAAGCTGTACTTCCCGCTGTTCGGCAATCAGCTCGGCGAGCTCGTGGCCGCCGCTGCCGCGGCCACCGGCTGTTCGGAACAACCGTTGTGGCGGGTGGTGCGGGGGAGCGCCGCGGGCGTCTTCGAGCGGTTGCGAACCACGGCCGCCGACGAGGACGAGGTCGCGGACTGCGACTCCGACGCCGAGGCGTTGCTGGACCGGCCGTGGCGACTCAAGACCATGCTGGGGATGCGGCTGGCCGGGCTGGTCACCGAGCAGCGCTACGTTTCCGCGCCGAACCCGCTGTCGGCGACATGACCCGCGAGGTCGCGTTCACCGGTGAGACCCCCCTCCCGGGGGATTCGGGCTCGTTCGACGCCGATGAGCGAGCGATGCTGCGCGAGCTACGTGCCGAGGACGCCGAGTTGGCCGAGGACTGGGTGGCGGAACTGCCGGCAGCGCGGCGGGACACCGCCCACCACGCCCTCGCCGCGCTGTTGCGCGAACAACTGCTGCCCGGTGCTGTGGAGATTCTCCGAGTCCCTCTTTCCAGCGACGACGATGCCTCGAACGAGGCGGTGGTACACCGCCTGGGGTTGTCCGGCGGTGCCGTCGGGGAACTGCGGATCCGGTGGTGCTCTCGCGAGGGCGAGTTGGTGCTGGTTCGGCTGAACGGCGGCACGCTCGTGACGGTGTGCTCGGTGGATTCCCCGTTCGGGCTGTACCGGGTCCACGGGCCGGTGCTGTTCGACGACGGTGCCGCGCCCGTCGAACTGGAACGGCCGGGACAGCTGATCGACGTGCTGCGACCCGGGACCGAGGCCGACGACCGGCGCGGGCTGCGGAACGAACTCGCCGATTCCGCCCGGAATCTGGCGCTGTCCCGTGCGACGGTTCGACGCGGGGCGACGGCCGTGGCTCGTCGGGCCACCGGTCTCGGCACCACCGGTCTGCTGCCCACGCTGGCGTCCCGGCACTCCGCCAGTGAGGTCACGCTCGAGCTGGACGCGTTGACGGTCGAGGGGCACAACACGCATCCCTGCGGCAAGGTGCGGGGCGGATTCTCCGCCGCCGATTCCACGCGCTATACCGCCGAAGCAGGGCGGGTGGTCGAGCTGCGCTTCGTGGCGGTGCGGCGCGGTTTCGTGCGGTCCACACCGGACGAGTCCGGGCGTTCGCTCGGCGAGCTGCTCGCCGAGCACTTTCCGGAGTTGGCGGCCGGAACGCACCGGGAGTTGCTCCGACGGGGTGCTGATCCGTCGGATTACCTGCTGGTTCCGGTGCATCCCTGGCAGGCGCGCGACATCGTGCCGCGCGAGTACTCCGCCGAGCTCTCCTCGGGCGCGTTGCTACTGCTCGACGAGCCGCGGCTGCCGTGCAGACCCACTCTCTCGGTGCGAACCCTGGTGACCGATCGTCCCGGCAGGCACGGCCGACGGGTGACCGTCAAAACGGCACTGGACGTGCTGTTGACCTCGGCCAGGCGCACCATCGCACCGGAGAGCACCCGGGACGGCCCCGTGGTCGGCACGTTGTTGCGGAAACTGTTCGCCGCGGATCGGGTTCTGTCGAGTGGCGCGGGGATCGTCCCCGACCTCGCCGGGATCGCCTTCGAACCGCCGGAAGGCGGTTCGGCCTCGCCCGGTCGGAGGCGTGGCCTGTCCGCGTTGCTGCGCGAGGACCCCGCTGATTCGCTCCACGAGGGTGAGCAGGTCGTTACCGCCGCCGCCCTACTGGCACTCTCGCCGGTCTCGGGGGAGCCGTTGCTGGTGGAGCTGGTGGACACCGTGGCGCTGCGCGGTCGCGTCACACGCGTCGAAGCGGGCCGGTGGTTCCTGCGGGACTACGCGGAATCGCTGCTCGCCGCCACGTTGCCGCTGCTGTCGTGCTACGGCATCGCCGTGGAAGCACATCTGCAGAACACCCTGGTCGTGGTGCGGCGTTCCCGCCCGGTCCGGCTGCTGCTGCGTGATTTCGCCGGTGTGCGGGTGCATCCGGACCGGCTGCGGGCGGCGGGCCACGAGGTGCCGACGACGCGGCCGGGAGTCACGACCACCGGGGATCCGGCGGTGCTGCGTGCCAAGATGTGCCACGCCACGTTGCAGGCGAACCTGGCCGAGGTGGTGCTGCTGCTGCAGCGTTCGTGCGCCCTGCCGGGAGCGGTGGCGTGGCGGATCGCACGCGAGGCGGTTTCGGCAGTGGCCGCACGGGTCGGGCAACGGGGCGGCGCGGCGCTCGCCGCGGATCTCGCGGCGCTGTCCGCTCCCGAGTTGCCGCAGAAGGCGCTGGCCACCATGCGGCTGCGCCCCGACGAGGGGGATATCTACCTGCCGCAGCCCAACCCGATGTCCGGCCCGTTGCCCGAGTGGGACTCCGTTCAAGCCGAGGGGCTCAGTGCTCCACCTTCTTGAGCACGAGATGTGCGGGCTCGGTCCACGGTGAGTCGATGTTCCAGGCCGGAGCGGGTCCACGGCCCATGACCCTGGTCAGGACGTAGTCCACCTCTCGCGGTTCCACGGGGGCGAAGTTCCGGTAGTTCGCACGGAGCAGGGTTCCGGTAACCGGTCCGGCCTCCGCGATGCGTTTGTTGATGTCGGGAGTCAGGATGCCACGGTCGGACAGCCCATCCACTATGGAGCATTCGCAGAAGTACGCCAGGGTCCCTATCTCGCCGGGGCTGCGTACCGTGGCGTCGCCGATCCGCTGTTCCAGCAGATTCCCGATCCTGGCGTAGTCCGCCGGTGTCGCCCAGTTGGTCGTGATCGTGGCGCGCTGCCAGGGCATCCCGGTTTCCACCGCCACCCTGGCCTGGTTGGCGAACATCGCGGTTCCCAGGGCCACCGCCACAGTCGCGGCCAGCACCGGAATTCGCCGCCGGTCTCGGGCGGCCACCGCCGTAACGGCCCCGATCACGCCGGCGAGGAACATCGTGAGCCCGAGCATGCTCGGAACGTAGTACCAGTGGTACGGCGGAACCCCGAGCGTGGTGTAGGCGTAGAAGTGCGCGACGCCGCCCACTCCCATGAGTGCCCAGGGGTGCAGCCTGTTCGCCGCGGTGTTGCGCAGCAGTCGTGTCACCAGCCATACCGGCAGCGCGAGCGCTCCGAGGGCCACCGTGCTCAGCGCAGCGATGGTCGCGGCGGGATACATCTCGTAGTACAGCCGCAGTCCGTTGCCGAAGCTCCAGCTGCCCCAGGTTTCCTGCATCTGCTTGAGCACCAGCGTGTCGGGCACGGCCGAGCCGAACGCGAACCAGCTGAAGCCGAACCACGGCAGTGAGACGAGGCAGGCGGGCACCAGCCAGCGCCAGAATTTCCGCCACAGCGCGGGGCGCCCCAACAGCAGCACCACGACGAAGACGCCCAGGTCCAGCCTGGTCAACGCGAGCAGTCCGGCCGCTACGCCGAACAACACCCGGTTGTGTGTGGTGGCCCCCAGCAGCAGCAGTCCCAGCAGCGCGGAGGCCAGCGTCATCTCCAGCCCGATCGAGGAGAGCAGGAACGGGTTGGTCAGCACGAGCAGTGTGCCGAGGACCACGGTCAGGCGCGAAAGACCGCTGTGCCGCGCGGAGCGGTGCAGTGCCACGGCCAGGACCGCGTTGGCGAGTACGAAGAGGGCGCCCAGTGCCAGCACGGGCTGCCGCAGCAGGAAGGTCAGTGTCGCCAGTACCAGCACGTTCAGTGGCGAGGTGGCGGTGTTGGAGAATTCCTGCTGGATCATTCCCCAGTGGCCGTGAAAGGCCAGGTTGCGTGCGAAGTCGACGGTGATGTAGGCGTCGTCCGTGAGTCCGCCTCGCACGAGCATGAACACGAGTCCGGCGAGCAGTGCCGCACTACCGGCCACCAACGCTGTTTCCCGTTTTCCCGATTGGTTCGGTGATGCACTGCTGGAGAATGAAGGTGAGGATTTTTCGTCCCGCGTTACTTCGGTGACCGCCACTGTTTCCCCTCTCACCGCAAGAACAGTGTGAGTAGTCGCGTTTGGTACCGTTTCGGGTTCTACAGTCGGCGTTTCCGCTCAGTGCCGTTCTCGGCTGGTGTCAAGCACCATAGCGCGTGTCGTTCCGACACGCTCGATCGTTTTCCGGTGTCACCGCGCGGCGGTCATTTCTTTTTCGATGAGTACCGACCGCCGGAAAATATTGTTCATCAACCAGTGGATGCGCTCGTGCGAGATCACGCCTGAACCGATGTTTTCGGTTTTGCCGCGATGTAAAGTGAATTCGGTTCCATGATTTCGGGGAACCGCTCGAATGTGAGTATGGGGCGGTCGCGGCCAGGGTGGTGGAGCGGTATGAGTCAGCCGAGCTCGTTCGGACGCAGTCCTTGCCGCAGTCGTTCGAAGGTCTCGTCGAGGTAGTGCCGCAGGCTCTCGTCGGATTCGGAGTCCTGCCAGCTCTGCACCGAGACCCGGAGCGTGGTGATCGTCGTGGCGGACAGCAGCCGCACGTACACGTCCTCGGCGGTCCTGCCGAGTCGCGCGGCGAAGCCCTCGGCCAGCGAGGCCTCCAACGTGCGGAACGAGGTCACGATTTTTTCGATCAGTTCGGGGTGGTGTCGAAGCACGACGGCCTGATCACGCCAGGTGGGACCGCTCATCGCCGTGCCGATGGCCTCGCCGAGCACCGCTCGGGCCACTTCGAGCGGTTCCTCCTCGGGAGGGCGTTCCAGGACGCGTGTCGAGGTGTTGTCGATGGTGTCCCGATCCCACGGGACGAGTACTTCCTCCTTGGAAGTGAAGTAGTTGAAGAACGTTCGTGGGGAGACATCGGCGCTGGCACAGATGTCCTCCACCGTGACCGCGCCGGGACCGTGCTCGCGGAACAGTCGGACGGCCGCCTGTTGCAGGGCCTGGCGGGTGGCGCGTTTCTTGCGCTCGCGCAGGCCACCGGAACCAGCTTCACCCGCGTCGGAGGCCGGAGCGGTTCCAGCTGTGCCGGACGCGGTGTGCGCTGATCTGGACATGTGCCCTCTCCCTGGCTGCTGCGATACCGCCGCTGCTGAGCTGGGGCTTCATCGTAGTGGGGCCGTCATTGCTCGGACAAACCGGGCGCTGCTCGGACAAACCGGGCGTGTGGGGCTGATCACCATAAACATGCGTAGATGCATTTTTGCAGTCGCTGCACTGATCTGTTAAAGTGCCGTACGGCGTCGGGAGCAGTGCTGTCTCACGGCCAGCGGTTCGTGGCCCCCGCCCCTGGCCGGGCCGAGTGTCGATCGGATCGTGAGTGGTTCCCGGACGTCCCGTCGCGTCGGTGATCGGCCAGTGGCTCCACGGCCCACCGTTCGCAACCGCTCGCAATCTTTTCCGCGATCATGGCGAGGAGCCGGTGTGCCGAAGGAAGAGCTGAAGTCGTTGGCTCGCAAGCTGCTGTCGACGCTGTGGTTCCCGATGTTCTTCGTCGTCGGGTTCATGGTGTTCTACCTGATCCCGTTCCACGCGCCCGCACCGCACAACGTGCCGGTAGCCGTGGTCGGTGAGCAGGCCGCGGCCGGTATCGAGATCTCGTTCGACAGCTCGGTTCCGGACGGTTACGACATATCCGCCGTATCCAGTGAACAGGCCGCGCGACAGGCGGTACTGGACCGGGATGTGGTCGCCGCCTACGACCCGGCCGACGGCGAGATGTTCTACGCCAGTGCCAACGGCAGGATGGCCGTGCAGATGCTGCGGCAGTCCTTCGCCCCGGTGGCTGCCCAGGCGGGACAGCAGCTGAGCACGACCGATCTGGCCGCCACCGCTCCCGGGGACGTGATGGGGACCGGGCTGTTCTACTGCCTGATGGCCCTGAACATCGCCCCCTACGTGGTGGTGATGATGCTGCTGCGGGCACAGTTGACCGCCCGGCAGAAACTGGGATCGATGGTCGGCTTCGGGGTGGTCTCGACACTGATCTGCTACTTCACCGCGCTCTCGCTGGACGTCATCTACAACGACCCGTTGCTGCTGCTGGTCGGCTTCCTGCTCACGCAGGGAATCGCATGGACCGCCTACGGGTTGGTGCCGATCGTCAAGCAGTTCATACCCGGCGTGGCCATCGGGCTCTTCGTGCTGCTGAGCCTGCCCTCCAGCGGCGGTGCGATCCCGCTGCACTTCGTGCACCCGATCTTCCAGTTCCTGCACCACATCATGCCGCTGGGCAATGCCGTGGACGCGATGCGCGGCGTTCTCTACTTCGACGGTGCCGGGGCGGTGCGGGGCACGCTCGTGCTGTGCGCCTGGGTAGTGCTCGGTGTGGCGTTGGTCGTGTTCAATCATTTCCACGCCGAGCGGCTCGCGGCGCGGGCCACCGAGCAGCAGGCCTCCGAGCAGCGGGATGACGAGCGGCGGGAGCGGTCCGGTGAGTCGGCCGGGCGTATCTCCGGCGAGGAGCACGAGCACGAGAGCGGTGTCACCGTCGACCCGGCTTTGGAGGCTCCCGTACCGGCGCACCACCGCACACTCGCCGGCTCGGTGACCGACGGTTCCGGGGCTGCCGTGCCGGGCGCCAGTGTCACCGTGACGGATGGACGTGGTGTCCAGATCGCGAGGATGCTGACCTCCCCGGAAGGGGAGTACCGGGTACACGAGCTTCCCGCGGAGTCGGTCACAGTGGTGGCCTCCGCCGCGGGGCTGGAACCCGCCGTGGACAGGCTGCGAGCTCGTCAGGGGCGTGTCGAGCGGTGCGACTTCCTGCTGGACGGCGAATCCGTCAGTCGCAGCGTCCGGCCGGTCGGTGCGAGCGGTGCCGGGGTTGGTTCCTGAGCGCCGACCTGGCGTCCGCTCGATGACGGGCATCCGGCCGCGCCGGTTGCTGAGTGAGTACTCACTCATTATGATGGGGGTGTGAGCGCACAGGAGTCCCGCCGCCGTGCTCCGGCGATGAGTTCGGAACAGCGGCGAACCGAAATCGTCCGGGCCACGTTGCCCCTGCTCGCCGAGCAGGGCGCGAACGTGACCACCCGGGCCATCGCCCAGGCGGCGGATGTGGCGGAAGGGACGGTCTTCCGGGTCTTCACGGACAAGGGTGAGCTGCTCCGTGCCTGTCTCGCGGAGGCGTTCCGCACCGACGAGCTGTGTGCTCGAATAAGGGAGATATCAACGACCCAGTCCATCGACGCCAGACTGACCGAAGGGGCGGCGCTGGTGCTCGACCACTTCGACAGGCTGGGTGAGCTGAAGCGCAATCTGGCCGCCTCCGACTACGATCTGCACCACCGCGAGACCCACGATGCGAAGCAGGCCGCGCGGCACGAGCCGCCACGTTTCGTGCTCGAACTGACCGATGCCTTCGCCGCGCTGATAGCTCCCGACGAGCAACGGCTGCGGGTCCCCGTCGAAGACGTCGCGGCCATGTTGCTCGGCCTGTTGCTGAGCGCGCGGTTCGTCGGAAACTCCGACGACGAGGCGCGCGCCAAACTGGCCCCGCGCATCGATGTGCTGCTGCGCGGTGCGCTGGCGGCCTAGCGCCCCCGAGATCTCAAGCCCCGATATCGACCGGCCCGAACCGGTGAGAGGGAAACAATGGCAAGACCGCCCATCGAGGTCGAAAACGTAACCAAGGACTTCGGAAAGTTCAAGGCTCTCGACGACGTGAGCCTGCGAGTTCCCCAGGGCAACGTCCTGGGGCTGCTGGGGCACAACGGCGCGGGCAAGACCACGCTGGTCAACATCCTCAGCACCCTGTTACCACCGACCACCGGAACGGCACGCGTCGCGGGCTACGACGTCGTGCGGCAGAGCAGGCAGGTCTGCGCCCGCATCGGGTTGACCGGCCAGTTCGCCGCCGTCGACGAGCAGTTGTCCGGACTGGACAATCTGGTGCTGATCGCCAGGCTCCTGGGAGCGACCAAACGCGCCGCCAAGCAGCGGGCGGAGGAGCTGCTGACCCTGTTCGAGCTGACCGAGGCGGCCAAGCGGCCCGCCCGGACGTACTCCGGCGGTATGCGGCGCAGGTTGGACCTGGCGGCCAGCCTCGTCGGTCATCCGGACGTGATCTTCCTCGACGAGCCGACCACCGGGCTGGACCCGACCAGCCGGATGGGGCTGTGGCAGATCGTGGAGAACCTGGTCGACGACGGCACCACGGTGCTGCTGACCACGCAGTACCTCGACGAGGCCGACCGGCTCGCCGACTCCATCACCGTGCTCTCCAGCGGCAAGGTCGTCGCTTCCGGAACAGCCGAGGAGCTGAAGGCCGAGGTGGGGCAGCGGACCGCCACCGCCACGCTCGCCGACGCCGCCGATTCCGCTCGTGCCCTCGAAGCGCTCGGCCGTGCCGGGCTCAGCCCGGTGCACGACGAACAGCGCAACGCCATCACCGCCCCGGTCAACGCCTCGCACGAACTCGCGGTCGTGGTCCGCGCGTTGGACGAGGCCGGAATCGAGGTCAGCGGACTCGGCCTCGGCGAGCCCACGCTGGACGACGTCTACCTGAACCTTGCCCACCACTCCGCCGAACCGGCCGCCTGAGCGACGGGAAGTCCAGATGACCAGTACACTCACCGCTCCGCGAACCGGAGCGCAACAGTCCGCGCCGGACCGCACCAACTGGCACGGCGCCGGGGTGTGGACCCAGATCGTGGTTCTGACCGGCAGATCCTTACGCGCGGTTCTGAAAGATCCCCGAATAGTCGTCTTCAGCCTGCTGCAGCCGCTGATCATGCTGACACTGTTCAGCCAGGTCTTCGGCAAGGCGTTGATGTCGAGCATCCAGACCGGTAGCTACATCAACTACCTGATGCCCGCCATCCTGGTCACCACCGGTATCGGTGCCTCGCTGCAGTCCGGGGTGGGGCTGATCACCGACATGAAGAACGGTGTGCTCGGCAGATTCCGTTCACTGCCCATCCGGATGGGCTCGGTGCTGCTGGCACGCAGCCTCGCCGACCTGTTCCGGACGGCGGTGCAACTGGTGATCCTGCTGGGGGCCGCCGCCGTGCTGTTCGGTTTCTCCCCGAAGGGCGGATTTCTCGGCACCTTCAGCGCGTGGTTGCTCGCGCTGCTGGTGAGCTGGTCGTTGACCTGGGTCTTCCTCGCGATCGCCTCGTGGGTCCGCAAGGAGGAGGTCATGCAGAGCGTCGGCTTCCTGGCCATGTTCCCGCTGATGTTCGCGTCCAGCGCGTTCGTCCCGCTGGACGCGCTGCCCGACTGGTTGAGCATCGTCGCGCGCATCAACCCGCTGACCTACGCGGTCGACGCTTCCCGGGACCTGTCGCTGGCGATGCCGGTGGGAACCGGTGTGCTGTCCGCAGTGGGTACCAGCGCGGTGCTGCTGGTGGTCGGTGCCTTCTTCGCGGTGAAGGGGTTCCGCCGCCCGCTGTGACACTCCGAACCACACGCGACGAAGCGAGCAGGCACTTCGCGTTCGTCGGTCTCCCCGCGCCCGGACACGTCAATCCGACGCTCGCGCTGGTGGAGGAGCTGGTCGGACGTGGCCACCGGGTCAGCTATGTGACCGGCCCCGAAGCGGTGCCCGCCGTTCGAGCGGCGGGTGCCGAGCCCGTCTCGGTCTCGCTGCGGCTACCCGACCCGCCGCCGACCGACGCCTCGACGGCGCCGGTGGCGGCGGTGTCGCGAATGGAGCGTTTCCTCGCCGACGTGCGGCAGAGCTTCCCGGCAATGCTGGAGCGGTTCGACGGGGACGTTCCCGACGTGGTGTGCTCCGACGCCGCCACTTCGATCGGACGCATGCTCGCCGAGAAGCTCCGGGTCGTCCACACCGCGCTGCTGCCCGGTTTCGCGAGCAACGAACGGTTCTCACTGCGCGACCTGTTCACCGAGCAGCTGCCGAGCGCGTTCGATCCGAACAATCCCTTACTGCGTGACTTCGGGCAACGCATGCGGGCGTTCGCCGAGCGCTACGGGGTGAGCTTCGACTTCCACTCGATGATGTCCGACGCCGGTGATCCGCTGAACCTCGTCTTCCTCCCCAAGGAGTTCCAGATCGAGGCGGACGGCTTCGACGAGCGGTTCGTCTTCCTCGGCCCCATGATCGGAGATCGTGCGGCGAGGGAACGGTGGCGGCCCGCCGATCCGGACAAGCCCCTGCTGTTCGTCTCGCTGGGGACTCTCGGCCACGAACGGGTGGATTTCTACCGCAGGTGCCTCGAAGCCTTCGGGGACGGTACCTGGCAGGTGGCGATGTCCATCGGTGATCGCGTCGATCCGGCCGAGCTGGGAGAAGTACCCGACAACTTCGAGGTGCGGCCCGGTTTTCCGCAGACCGCGGTGCTGCGTGCGTCCAACGTGTTTCTGACGCACGCCGGGATGAACTCCACGATGGAGGCGCTGTACTACGGAGTTCCCATGGTGACCGTCCCGCGGCTGCTCGAGCAGGAGCTCAACGCCGAGCGCGTGACGCGGCTGGACGCGGGCCGTCGGCTCGATCCGAACGCCTCGCCCCGACTGCTCCGCGAAACGGTCGACGAGGTCGCCGGGGACGACACCGTGCTGGTGGGAGTGCGTGGGTTGCGTGCCCTGGTGCGCGGTTACGGCGGTGCCGCGGCCGGTGCCGACGCGTTGCGGGACCTGCTCGCGGAGCGGGACTCCGGCTGAGGCCGGAACGTGAGCACCCGCCCGGAACTGGCGCTCCGAGCGGGTGCTCGATCCGTCTTCACGGTTATCGGAACGGCTGCCTCACATCGGGGTGAGCGTCAGCGTGGCGGAACTCGCCCGCGTGTCCTGGATGTAGGACGCGAAACCGGCCACGTCGTCGAAGGCGAAGCCGTACGCCTTGCCGTCGACCGTGTTGGCGTGCATCGCCTTCGCGTAGTGGTTCGTCACCGAGTGGTTGTAGAAGTCCGCCGGATCAGCGGCGGGCTGCGAGGTGACGCTGTGCAGGTTGGACCGGTTGAGCCCGGCGGCCAGGATCGCCGCCACCGGACCTCTCGGGGCCGCACCCGCCGCGAGCGCACCGTCGCAGAACAGCACGTCACGGGTGCTCGGCCGGTCGAACGCCCCGACATCGCCGTCGAAGACGAACCGGTCACCGGAGACCGAGCCGTGGTAGACACCGGTGCCGATGTCCACGGTCATCGTGCTCGAACGGTACTTCTCCCACACCTGGTCGATGTAGGAGTCGAAGTAGGTGCCGGAGAAGTTGCCCAGGTCGAGTGCGTGGCCGGGAGCGACGATCCGGTAGTCGCCCTGCCGCAGGTTCTCGAAACCGGGGGTGGAGGTGACGCTGGAGAAGATCCGATCGCGGCCACCCGCTTCGAGCGTCCCGGTGGTCTGGTCCGAGGCACCCACCAGCCGGATGGAGGAGGGCACGCTGAACATGTCCACCATCGTGGTGTTGCAGTACATGCCGGTGTCGTTGAGCGTGAACTCGAAGGTGTCGTGCAGCACCGTGTTGCTCGGATCGCTGGGCACCCAGCCCGCCGGGTACTGCAGCGCCGGTTGGCCGGTGCCGCTCTCGACCACCTTGAACTTGAGCTCGCCGCCCAGTGCGAAATAGATGCGTCCCGACATGGCGGGCAGATTGATCGTGGTGTCGCCGCTGTTGTTCAGCGGAATTCCGTAGTGGGCGTAACCGTCCGAACCGTTGTCGGAGAACGAGATCGGCACTCTCCGGCCGTCGGGGGTCACCCGAACCTGCTGGCCCGACTGGTCGACTCCGACGATGTAGAGCGAGATCGAGGTGTTGGCGAAGTCGCCGGTGTGGTTGGCGATCGTCAGTGGCAGCGGCACGGCGGCGGCGGTGGTTCGTGGCCGTGCCGCCGCGATGGCGCCGCTGCCCAGTACCGGTGCCGCCAGCGCCGCAGTGGAAAGTCCCCCCAGGAATGTTCTCCTGCTGAACAAGGTGCCTCCTTTGGTCGGGCCGCGGTAACGGCCCTCATGCGGTCCAGACCAGTGTGCTGCCGCCGGAACCGATCCAGCATTACGTCGATCCGGCGCTGTCGATGGCACGTCCGGCAGAGGCGAAAAGTGCCACCCGAACGTTCCCGAGGGGCCAGTGGCCTCCGGCAGCTGCTGCTTTCCCCGAAAGTCGTGCCGTTCGGGTCCGCCGTCTCGGCGGCCAACCACGCCCGATCGTGGCGGAAGATTTCGCGGGGCGGCCATCCGGTCATCGCCTTCGACGCCGCTTCGCGATCATGCCCCCGGGGCCTTTCCTTGACGCCGCGCGGCGATTTCGCGAGAAATCGACGCCGCCGTCCGGTCGTGCTCCCCTGCTCCTGTCAGCGCAGTGTCAGCGTCGAATCAAGCCGCGTTGTTAAACACAACGCGTAATCCCTGAATCGGAGGGTAGTACCGCATTCCTCCGTGTGGGGGCCCTCTCATCTGATCGCGTCCGGGACGGTCCAGCCGACGTTTCCCGCCCCGGACCGGAGGAAATCCGAATGACACGTAACACGGTTCTGCTCGTGGCGGGCGAACGGCTGACCGGATTCTCGGAGCGGATCGATCGGCTCGTGGCGGAACTGGCCGAGCGAGGTCACGAGGTCCGCCTGTGGTATCCGACTTCGGAACCCACCTACGCCGGACAGCCGGTGGTGCGGCCGACGTTCTTCGACGCCCTGCGTGACTACGGGCGTTCCGGCGCCGAATCCTGGCACAGCCCGGCACACTCCGGTGGGCGTGCCTTCACCAGGACGGAGCTCGGTGCCGAGTTCGCCGACTACCTCGGCTCGGAGGTGCCACGCACCGATCTTTCGGTCTCGGTCCCGCGCTTCGGCTCGTTGCTGGACTCCACCGGACCGATCGGTGATGCCGAGCGAACCGCGGCGCGTGTTTTCGGGGCCGACGAGACGTTCTTCGTGCTGAACGGGAGTTCCGGAGCCAACCGCACCATCATGCACAGCTGCCTGGCCCGTGGGGACCGGGCGCTGCTCGACCGCAACTGCCACAAGTGCGTCTGCGACGGCGCCACGCTGACCGGAGCTCTGCCGGTTTACCTGCCCGCCCAACGCAACGGTTACGGCCTCAGCGGGCCGATTCCACCGGAGGCACTGCGGCGCCATGCTGTCTCGGGCGAGGCGGCGTACGCCGTAGTAACGAACTCCACCTACGACGGGATCTGCTACGACACCACCCGAGTGGCCGAGCTGCTCGGCGATTCGGTCGACGACCTCCACTTCGACGAGGCGTGGTTCGCACACGCCGCGTTCCACCCGGTCTACCGCGATCGCTACGCCATGGCCCTCGCGGGCAAGGTCGGTGTGCCACGCGTGTACGCGGCGCAGTCGACTCACAAAATGCTCGCGGCGCTGTCCCAGAGCGCGATGATCCACGTCGGTGTTCCGGAGGGTGAGGCTCCGGACAGCCACCGCTTCAACCTCACCTACGCCATGCACGCCTCCACCTCACCGTCCTACCCCATGATCGCCGGACTCGACGTCGCCTCGGCCATGCTGGACGGCGGTTCCGGTTCCGCCATGCTGGACGAGGTGCTCGACGAGGCGATCGGTTTCCGCCAGGAAGTGGCCGGGTACGCCGCCGACTCCGCCGAGAGTGGGACGGGGTGGTTCTTCGGCGTGTGGCAGCCACCAACAGTGGAGGCTTCCGACTCCGGGCAGCTGGTTCCGCTGCACCGCGCCTCTCCGGAACTGTTGCGCTCCGAACCCCGGTGCTGGTCACTGGAACCGGGGGCCGAGTGGCACGGTTTCACCGAACTCGAAGAGGGTTACGCGCTGCTCGACCCCTGCAAGGTGACCCTGCTGTCTCCCGGCTGCGATCAACGGGGTCGGTTCGAGGAGATCGGACTGCCCGCCAAGATCGTGGCGCGCTGTCTCGCCGAGCGAGGCATCGTCGTCGAGAAAACCGGGCACTACACGTTGCTGTTGCTGTTCACCCTGGGCACCACGGTCGAGAAACGACAGCGTCTCTCCGGGGCGCTATGGGACGTCAAACTCGCCTACGACACCGATGCGCCGCTGTCCGAAGTGCTGCCCACTCTGGTGGACGAGCACCCCGAACGCTACGGCGGCGAAACCCTGCGCGGACTGGCGCACGGGATGCACGAGCGGCTGCGGAGCCACGGGTTACCCGAACTGCTGGAACGGGCCTACACCAACCTGCCGCGCCGATCCCGCACCCCCGCCGACGCGCACGACGAGATCGTCCGCGGGCGTACCGCACAGGTACCGCTGGGGCGGTTGGACGGCCACATCGCCGCGAACATGGTGGTTCCCGTCCCACCCGGTGTCCCGATCCTGATGCCGGGTGAGGAGACCGGGGACTCCGAGGGCGACTTCCTGCGCTACCTGGCGGCACTGCGGGATTTCGACCGCGCCTTTCCCGGATTCGAGCACGACATCCACGGCATCGACCGCGACGATTCCGGCGAGTACCACGTCGACTGCCTCCTCCCGTAACCCGGCGCGGCGATTTCGCGAGAAATTGACGCCGCCGTTCTCAACAGCTCGCGGGGCACGCGCCCTACTCGGAGATCGCCGCGCGGCGTGCTCCGGCGGCCGCGGCCGGCTGAAAGGCCGCCGCGCGAATCCGGCGCCACCCCGATCGGATGAGCCCTCCGGGCGGGTTTCACCGCACTGGGGATTCAGGACTCCGCGAGGTGAGGTGGGAAACCGCCGGTGGCGATCGGACCCCACTCCTCGATCTCGATGCGGAGCAGCGACTTGTTCTGCCGGGCCATGGCTTCGCGGTACTCGTCCCAGTCCGGGTGTTCCCCGGAGATACAGCGGAAGTAGTCGACGAGACCGTCCAGCGCCTCGGGCATGTCCAGCACCCGCGCGCGGCCGTCGACTTGCACGTGCGGCCCGTCCCACTCGTCGGAGAGGACGCAGATCGACACTCGTGGGTCGCGGCGCGCGTTCCTGGCCTTCGCGCGGTCCGGGTAGGTGGAGACCACGATCCGGTCCTGTGGGTCGACGCCGCAGGCCACCGGAGACATCTGTGGGCGACCTCCGGCGCGGGTGGTCGACAGCAGACCGCGATGCCGCGGCCGGAGGAATTCCAGCAGTGCTTCCCGTTCGACGTGGTCGGCCGTGGCGATGCGTGGCATGAGTCCAGCATCTCACGCTGGCGTCTCGCCCCAGACTGTCCTTTTCGGACCGAGCAGGGCTCTGCTGCTCGCCTGATCGGACGGGAACGGGTTTGACGAGATTGCTCGCCTGCTCGTGGCCGCGCTGTCGAGGATCAACGGGAACCGAACGCATTACTTGGCTGTTACCCGGTCCAGCGCGTGACCAACTCATGTCCCAGGAGCGGCTCGATCCGCTGCGCTCACATCCGATGTCGCTGTGACCAGCACACGCCACTAAGCTTGACCGATGGCATCGGTAAGGCAGTTCCAAGTCACCTTCGACTGTGCGGAGCCTGAACGCGTCGCTCGTTTCTGGTGCGAGGCACTGGGGTACGTTGTGCCACCGCCGCCCGAGGGGTTCGCCACCTGGAACGATTTCAACCGTTCGCTGCCGCCTGAGCGGCAGGGCTCGGCATTCGCCTGCATTGATCCCTCCGGTACGGGGCCGCGGCTGTTCTTCCAGCGCGTTCCCGAAGGCAAGGTTGTCAAGAATCGAGTACATCTCGATGTGCGGGTCGGCACCGGGCTCGTGGGGGAAGAGCGTCTCGCCACGCTTGAGGCGGAGTGCGCACGACTGATCGCGCTCGGCGCGACGCGTGTGCGACTGCTGCCCGCCGATGGAAACGACGAGTCGTGCATCGTGATGCAGGACATCGAGGGCAACGAGTTCTGTCTCGACTGAAGCCCCTCCTCGCGGGTGAGCCCGACCACTCGATCGGGGTTTCGGTTGCCCGGCGGTAGGTGCGATGTACTTCGACTGCGAGTGGTGACGAAGTGGGGACCGTTCTTGGTCGAGATCCCTGCTTTTCCTGTGCGCTGGGCTGATGCGCCCTCGGTAGGATTCGAACCTGCGACACCCGTTGTAGGCGATCTGGCGACCACAGACGGCCACCTTGACGGATGCGGGAGTTTGGGGCCAATTGGGGGGTCTGAGTAGTAGCGATACAGGATTTGGTGCTAGGCACGGTTTCGGCTGATGATCGAGGTGTCGACACACAGCTGTGGAGCGGCTGGAACGGTCCCGACTCCCTGTTCCCGCTGCTGTAACCAGGAAGGAAGATCGCCACCGGAGGATCCTGCACGCCTACTGCTCAGACCCCGGAAGGATTGAACGATGCTGCTGGTCAGCAGACTGATTCAGCTTGCTTCGGATGTCGGTCGAGTACTGATCTCCGACGCTGTGAGCAGCATCGATACTCGCTGGCGTTTAATCTGTCATGACTGTTCCCCAGACCTTTACTCCGGGCGGAGGGCCATGCCACGCAACTGATGCGGCCCTTCGAGAAGAACAGACATACCCGGTAGGCTCGTGTGCATGAGGCTCTCTCCGGTGCTCTGGTCGTAGATCCGTAGCTCTGGTTCGTTCCCGTCCGAGGTCTGTGTAATCAGGGCCAAGCGGTTGTCGCGGACGGTCGCGCTGACCTCGCTGTTGCGCGGCACGATCTCGTCTTCGAGAGGGAACTCTTCGACCGTCTTTCCCGTGTCGATGTCGGTCCGCATGAACGCCTGGCGATCGAGCGAAGCCCACAAAAAGCTCTGGCCGTCGTCCGAGAGAACTGTACTGTCGAGGGCGGCGAGGCCGTAAGAGCTGTTCGGCCGAACGCTCTCTCCGTTCGCATCAGTGAGCGGCGTCTCGACCACCTCACCAGTGGAGACGTCCCAGGCTCGAAGGACAACCGGCCGCTCAGGATTCCCGCTGTCATCGGCAACCGCGGCCAAGTGATACATCGTCCCCTCTCGACAGGGCGCATCATGGTTCTGCTGTGCGGAACCCGAGACCGGCGCCATCCCGATGAGTCGCTCGTTCTGGCCGACAGCATCCGCGTCGGGCAAGTCCGATGAGCTGGAATCGTCACCGGAGAGACGAGTCAGCATGAACGACCCCGGCCCATGGGTGCCCCGGGTTTCGAGTCCCTGTTTGGCGGCCACCCGCTGATAGTCTCCGGAGGGCTGAGCCAGACCGTAGATCTCACCGCCGCAGGAGCCGGCTACTTGGTAGTAGCCCTCGACATTCTTCCGGCTCGATGCGCCGTCAGCATGGGTCACCAGCTGCTCGGTATAGCCGACTCCTGTGGTTCCTTTGTTGAACAGGCCGATGAAGCCGCCGTCGTTCGTCGGGAACAGCGCGTGCTGTGATGGGGCCTTGGGGCTGTCGGTGGTACGCAGTCGTTCATCGGTGAGCTGATAGTCCTGCTCAGTGTCGGAGAAGAACAGCCCGTCCTCCGACCACCCGATCGCCGCGGTATCCATGCCGGAGGTTTCGACGACGCTGATCTCTCCCGCCTCGCCGACCAGGACGAGGTGTCCCGCGGACGAATCCCCGGCGTCCTGCGCCGGAGGACTGATGTAGGCGGCAGCCCGAACGCCGTCCAAGGTCACATCCTGCGGCTCCTCGACATCCGCCACAGGACCAAAGCATGCCGACGTGGTCAGCAGGACCATGGCGAGCCCAACCGTTGCGCGTGCAGAAGAGAACGAAGATCGAGTCATAAGGCTCCCGAAATATACGAAGCTGCGGTAGAGCATCATCCGCAATTTCGCGGATGATACCCCACCGCATGGAATACCTGTTTCCCATTATCGGGCGAGCTGCGTCGATCAGAGTGTCTGATAAGTGACGGTGAAGACGTCATCCCGGATGTTTCCTGGGTATACACCGGGTCCGCCATTGCTGTCGAGATCGATACGGAAGTCTACTATAGGCCGCCCAGACAAAATGAAGGTTATGCAGGTGTGGTGATCAGTGGGGATAGACACAAAGAAGCAACGGTCTTCCCGGTATCATGCTGTTCGACCAAAAACAAGCAGTACGCCAAGGAAGGACCGTTGCGTTACGCGGATACCACAGGGTTGAGTGAGGACCAGCTATGCTGGTTGGCTGAGCGGATCAGTGGGTTGATTCGATGGGACCCGAGGAGCACTGTCGGTGTTCATGGCTCTCATGGTGACGTTGGAGTCCTATCGGACGAATCTGACCCAGAAACAATTGGCGGCGTTCCGAAATGTGAGCCAGTCGACGATTTCGCGGTTGGCGCGTCGGATGAGCCCGTCCTGGCTGACACGTTGGACGAGGCACACGCCACGCTTGAGGAGTTCCACGGACGAGTCACCCTCGTGGATGGTGTACTCATCCCCACTGGGAATCGTCGTTACCAGGGAAAACTGTATTCCGGAAAGCATCGACGCTACGGCGTTCGTCTACAACTGATCACCGATCTTCGAGGGAAACTTCTCGCATGTTCGGAGATATTTCCCGGGGCGCCCATGACCTCACGGTGTTCCGGCACTCATCGCTGCACGAGACGCTCAATCATGCCAACACCATCGGGGGTCTCGGTTATCTGGGAAATGCTATCACTCAACCCAGCAAAACACCAAAGAACGGAAAACTCGACCTCGACAGAGAAAAAGCCAATACTAGGATAGCTTTCCTGAGCTACCCGGTCGAACGCGCCATCGCCTACCTGAGATATTGGAATATCCTGGCCACTCGATACCGCCGGCCACTCGTTCATCTTCGACGAATACTCCACATCATCACTGGACTCCGGCGACTCCTAGAGACCTGGTAAACAGTTCAGTGCATAACCTTCAATGCAGGATATAAAGGTAGATCGGATTCAATGGTATGAATGGCTTGCCTTCGTTTGCTCTGAGGAGCCCAGCTGGGTGGCTACGTCGCGGGCGCGGTGGCTCGCCCGTAGGAACTGGCCGTGTGAGGGCGTCCGTGGTGGGACGGAACTTCGCGGGAGCAGGTGCCCAACCGGCCACGGTGCCAGGTCGAACCGGTGTGAGTGGTGAGTTTCCTCGGCGGCCAGAGCCCTGGCCGACCTGCACGGGAAGACTGAGCGAAAGTGGGGATCGATCTTGGTGGTGATCCCTGCTCGCCCGTGTGCGCTGGGCTGATGCGCCCTCGGCAGGATTCGAACCTGCGACACCCGCTTTAGGAGAGCGGTGCTCTATCCCCTGAGCTACGAGGGCCTGTTCGGTTGTCAGCCGGGTCGGTACGTGCCGATCCGCACCAAAGGATACCGGCCCGGTGGGTGTCCTCGACACCGGCCCCGGCAGTGGCTGTGCTCCGGGCGAACGGCACCCGCCGCTGATCTTTTCGGAACCGGCACACGCGTATGGTCGACTTGCCGCTACCGTGTGCGATAGGACGGCACTGGGGTGACCATGACGAACGAGTACCACGGCGACGCCCGCAGCGTGACGCAGGCCGGGCGGGTCGATCGTTTCGAGCAGCACCTGCACTTCCACGGAACCGACGCTCGCCCTCCGGAACGCCCGATGAGCATCCCGGCCGAGCCGACACTGCTGGTCGACCGGCGGGACGAGCACCACACGCTGCACGATGTCCTTGACCGCTCCTCCGCCGCGAACGGCTCGTCCGGCTCCGGGGCGGGAGCTGTCCTGATCGCGCTGTGCGGTCTCAGCGGTATCGGCAAGAGCACGCTCGCGCGGAGTTTCGCCTGGCAGGTGCACGAGCGTTTCGAGGACGGCTTCTGCTACACCGACTGGCACGGCCACCCGGTATCCGGCTCCGCCGAGCTGGCACGCTCGTGCCTGCGCAAGCTGGGCACGGCCGAACACGAGCTACCCGCCGCCGACCGGGACGCGTTGCAGCTGCTGCGTGACCGCACCCGTGGCCGCAGGATGGGGTTCGTCTTCGACGGACTGGTGCACCCGCGACAGCTGCTCGACCTGCGGCTCGCGGCCCCGGAGAGCATGATCCTGTTCACCAGCCAACACGCTGCCTCGGAGTTCTCCTCCGACGGGGTGAGCTCGATCGACCTCGAACCACTTTCCCGGCACCACGCGATCGAACTGCTCGCGCGAATCACCGGCACGGATCCGGTCGTGACGGACCCGGATGTCGGGCGACTCGTCGAGCTCTGCGGCTACACTCCGTTGGCGCTGGAGTTCGTGGGTAGAAAGATCAGGCGACTCAAACACTGGACACCGCGCCGCGCGGCCGACTGGCTCGCCGGTTCCGCCCACCGTGGCGAGATGCTGCGTGACAATCCCGAAGTGCGGGACACCCTGGAACTCGCGGTCACCGACCTTCCGGCCGAGCAGGCCGAGCTCTATCGGCTGCTCGGCGCGACTCCCTGCCGCACTTTCGACACCGCCACGGTCGCCGAGCTGCTCGACGCCGACCCCGCCGACGCGGAGGACCTGCTCTACGAACTGCACGCGGCCAATCTGGTGCTCGAGTCCGAGCCGGGGCGCTTCCACCTGCACGATCTGGTGCGGATCCACGCGATCGAACACGCCGGAAAGCTCGAACCGGGGGACTCCGAGCGGGCGCACCACCGCCTGGTCACGCGGTACCGCCGGATGGGCGCCCACGCCGACCGGGCGGTGATGGAACCGAGCAGGTTGCGGGTGGCGGGCGACGAGCACCTGGTGGCATCCGAGGAGAACCCCTTCACCAAACCGACCGCGCTGCGCTGGCTGGAGACCGAGTTCGCGAACATCGTCGCGCTGGTCCACCACGCGAGCGGACGCGGCGACCACGAAACCGTGCTCGCGCTCTGTGATGGTGCACTGTGGACACTGCACAACCATCACAAGCACTACGAAGGGACGCTGCGAGCCTTCGAGCTGGCGATCGGGGCGGCCGATGGACGGGACGATCCGTTGGCGGGGGCGAGGATGCGGATCCTGCGCACCAGGCTGCTCATGGAGTGCCGGCGGTTCGCCGAGGCGCACGAGCAGGCCCTCGAAGCGCGGGAGAAAGCCGCGAGCACCGGGCACCGCCAAGTGCTCGCCTCGGCCTACGAGTTCCACGGTCGGGTTTACCTGGAGCAGGAGCACTACGAGCCCGCCCTCGAACTGTTCCGCGCCGCGTGGGAGATCAGCGAGCGACTGGGGAAGCCACGGGGAATGGCCCTGGTGGAGCACTTCGCGGCGCGGGCGCACAGTGGACTCGGAGACCAGAGGAAGGCCCTGGAGTACCTGGAGAGCGCGGCGGCACGGTTGGCGGACTTCCCGAACGACCGGCGCACCTCCGCCAAGGTGAGGCTGACCACCGGAGTCGTCCTGCGGCGCATGGGACGGCACCGGCAGGCCGTGGAGCAGCTGGAGCGAGCCGTTGTCGAACTGAGCTCCCACCGCTCCGCCGAGGACGACGAGAAGCTGCTGTTCGAGCTGGCCGCGCCGTTCGAGGAGATGGCCGCTTCGCTGCGCGAGATCGGTGAGCGGGACCGGGCCGAGGAGTGCCTGCGGGAGGCCGTCGCGATCTACGAACGCGCGGGAAGTCCGAGGGCCGAGAGACTGCGATCCGGAACGGGATGATCGGAGGTTCCGTTCTTCTCCGGTGGCGTGTTCCCGGACGGGCGACCACGAGGTGAACGGAGCACCCCGCCGCATCTCCGGCCGACTCACTCGGGGACGAACGGATCCACCGGCGGAGCGGTTGCCCGCCACGACGGTTCGGGAAGATCCAGCAGTTCGTAGACGACGCGTCGCAACTCGCCCGCCGCTCGGTCGTGGTTGGCGAAGGTGTCGGCTGCCAGTCTCTCGTGTCCGGGAACCGGGGCCGCCGCCGTGATCTGCTCCTTCAGCTCCGCCGTGCCCGTCAGATGGCAAGCTCGTTTCCCGAGTTCGTACCTCGGGGTGTTCGCGACGATCTCCCGAGCTCCGAAACTGCCCAGCAGCAGCCGCTTGCCCAGGGCCGCCGCGTAGAGCCCCAGGGAACCGTGATCGGCGACCACGGTGTCCGCCGCGACCAGGGTGGCCTTCCAGCCCCGGTCCGGCGGTACCAGCACCAGCCCGGCGTCCCTGGCTCGCCGGGTCCACTGTTCGATCTGCCAGGGACCGTGCAGGTCCCAGACGTTCGGGTGCAGCACCAGCGCGATCGTGTGGGTCTCGGCGGGCAGTGCCCCCACCAGCTCCGCCGCAAGCTCGGGGCGGCGGGCGAACAGTGCTCGTTCGCCCCAGGTGGAGGTGAGCACGACGAGCTCACGATCGCCGATGCCCAGCGCATTCCGGTAACGCTCCCGAGCCGGGAGGCTGGCCCGGAGTCGGTCGAAGCAGGGATCGCCGACCACACCGACCCGTTCCCGCAACCGCGGGTTGTGCCGACCGAGCAGGGACAGCTGGTCCTGGTGCGTCAGGCAGACCGCGGCGGGAACCGGCTCGCCGTGCCGCAGCAGTTGATCGCGGGACAGTCCGGCCACCTCCGAGGTGAATCCGGTCGCGGCAGGGCGGTGCTTGTGGTGGCCCGCCCCGTGCGAGAGCGTGAGCACCGGCATGTCGAGTTCGTGCAGCGCACCGTTGCCGCTGGGGGAGATCGCCAGATCGAACTCCGCGGCGCTCGCCCGCTGCCACGGGACCACGCGCATCCCGGCCCGCCGGAAGTGGTCGGACAGGTCAGTGTCGAACGCCGACCCCTCGGCACGGGTGAACCGGGTCTCCACCCGGAAGTCGTCTGCGAGAACGGGCAGCACGTCACCGAGCCGGTCCAACGCCGTCAGGTTGCGTACGACCCCCAGCACCCGGCGCCGTACCGGAACGGTGCCCCACGGCTCCCGGCTCCCGGCTCCCGGCTCCATGCCCGGATTGTATCCGACGGCAGGCGGAACGAACCGTTCTCGCCGGAATGTTACGGGGCGCCGGTCACGACCGTGAGCCGCGATCCTGTCGCCGAGCGGCACGCCACGGGCGGTGCCCGGAGCGCCGCTCACTCGGCGGGCAGGGCCTCGCGGCGCTCCGGGCCGTCGACCTCCACGCGATTGCGCCCACCGTGCTTGGCGCGGTAGAGCGCGACGTCGGCAGCCGTGAACAGTTCTTCCAGTCTGGCCGGACCGGCCGCCGCGCCGATGCTCACCGTGGGAGGTTGCTCGACCTCGCCGAGAACCTGTCGCCAGTCGTGCCCGTCCACCGCTGCCCGGATGCGTTCGGCCACGGCCGGTCCCGCCGTGCGTGAATCCCCGGAGTAGGCGGCCAGCACCACCACGAACTCGTCACCCGCCCAGCGGCAGATCAGGTCCTCGGCGCGGCATTCGGCCCGCAGCAGCGACGCCACCTCCCGCAGCGCGGCGTCGCCCATCGAGTGCCCCGCTCCGTCGTTGACGTCCTTGAACCAGTCCACGTCCAGCAACAGCAACCACGGAATGCCTCCCTGGGAGGCGCTGCGCTCCAGCAGTGCCGGTGCGTAGCGTTCCAGTCCCAACCGGTTGGCCAGTCCGGTGAGCGGGTCGCGCAGCGCCGCTGCCTCGGCCGCATTGGCCTTGCGCTGGGCGTGCACCGCGATGCGGCGTTGTTCGAGTGCTTGACCGAGCCCCTCCTGCAGCACCTGGATGGTTTCGTTGGCCGCACGCACCGCTCGTCGCAGGGCCGTGGCCTCGCCCACGTGGTCGCCGAGGCGTTGGCACATTGACGACAGGTCGGTGGAGATACGGTTGATCAGCATGGTCTCCCTGATCGTCTCCGCCTGGTACAGGGCACGACTCGCCAAGGTCCTCGCCTGATCCAGCAGGTTCTGTCGTCTGCGCACCTCGGCGAGCGTCCAGTTGGCGATGGACTGCGCGTACATGTCCGAGGCTTCCTCGGCTTCCGCCAGTGCCGAGGTGGCGCGTCGCTGCGCGTCGTCGATCTCCTCCAGCGCCACCAGTACCCGACCGCTGCTGGCCAGCGCACGGCGATGCACCGCCCCCTGCGTTCCCAGCCGGAACACCTCGTCGAACCGCACCAGTGAGTCGGACAGGTAGCGTTCCACTGACACACCGGAGACGACCACTCGTGAGGCCAGTGTGGCCCCCTCCCGCAGCAGGCAGTGCGCGAGCGTGGCCGGGTCGCCCACCTCCCGTGCGATCCGTACCGCCCTGCTGAGCAGTTCGAGCGCGGGGGCGCTGTGCCCTTCGAGCAGGTAGCCGAGCATGCTCAGCGCGTGGGCGGTCTCCGCGTCGCGGTGCTTCTCCGCGTCGAGCTCGGTCCAGGCGTCCGCGGCGAGTTCGAGGGCCAGCGAGACCCGGCCCAACCGCCAGGCGAGGATCGCCCGGTTCACGAGTACGATGGGGCGGTTCCACTCACTGCCGACCAGGTTCGGCGCGCTGGCCACCGAATCGTCGAAGGCCGCCTCGCACTGCTCGATCAGGCCGGAGTCGAGCAACAGCCGTACCTGACGGTCTTGCTCGGGTATCCGGCCCGCCAGCAGCGGATCGTCCTGTTCCACGGCGTCCTCGCACTCGCAGATCGCGGCGCTGCGGGTTCTCCCCGAGCCCGCGGGGGTCGGGCACCCGGAGTCTCCGCTTCGACTACCTGCTCTTCGAGCAACAGATTACCGGGTGAAATCGTGCCGATACTTGCCGTCGTGTACAACATCCTCCAGCCGCAGCCTGCTGCGCCAGCCGTGGCGTTCCAGGTCAGGGGTTTCGGCGAGTTCGCGAACCGGCCCGACGCACAACCAAGCGACCGGCCGGACGCCCGACGGGATGTCCAGCAGTCTGCGCAGGAATTCCTCCCGGTAGAAGCTTACCCAGCCCACGCCGAGTCCTTCCGCCGTGGCCGCCAGCCACAGGTTCTGGATCGCCAGGCACACCGAGTACAGCCCGGCGTCGGCGATGGCGTGTCTGCCGAGCACGTCCGGTGAACCGCGTTCCGGGTCGTAGGTGACCGCTATGCCGAGCGAGGACTCCACGATGCCCTCGACCTTGATCTTGGAGAAGGTCTGGGCGCGTTCCCCGCTGAGCTCGGACGCGAACACGCTTCGTTCCGCCAGCACGTGTTCGCGGAAGGCGCGTCGAGTGGCCTCGTCGCGTACGAGTACGAAGTCCCACGGCTGGGAGAGTCCCACACTCGGGGCGCTGTGCGCGGCACCCAGCACGCGGTACAGCACGTCGGGGTCGAGCGTCTCGCCGGTGAACTCGGAGCGTACGTCGCGCCGACGGTTGATCACGTCGTAGAGGTCGGATACCGGCTGTCGGGATTCGGAGCGGCCGGATCGGTCTGCCGTTGTCATCCCGGCTATCCTGCCGTGCTCGCGGGTGTGATTCCCAGTGCCCCGCGACTGGAATGACTCCGCACACCATCGCCGCCCGCCGTGTCGATCCGGCGTGCGGTGTCGTGGCCACCGTCGGCGGCACTCCGTTGTGACGCCCGCCATAAAATCCCGACTCGCCGGTGGCGACACCCCCACTTCTCAGTTCTCTCTCAGGGGTTCGGGTAAGACTGGGGGACATGCGCATACTCGTCGTCGATGACGACCGTGCCGTTCGGGAGTCGTTGCGAAGATCTCTCGAATTCAACGGTTACCAGGTGGAACTGGCCTCGGACGGTCAGCAGGCCCTGGACTCGCTCACCGCCGCGCGACCGGACGCGATGGTCCTCGACGTCATGATGCCCAAGGTGGACGGTCTGGAGGTCGCACGCAGACTGCGGGGGACCGGTGACGACCTGCCGATCCTGGTGCTCACCGCGCGCGAGGCCGTTTCGGATCGTGTGGCGGGTCTGGACGCGGGGGCGGACGACTACCTGCCCAAACCCTTCGCGCTGGAGGAACTGCTCGCCCGACTGCGAGCGCTGTTGCGCAGGGCGAGTCCACCGGATCCCGAGGAGGGCATCCCGGAGTCGCTGCGGTTCGCCGACCTGGAGCTGGATCCCGGCACCCGCGAGGTGCGGCGGGGGAGTCGTGCCATCAGCCTGACGCGTACCGAGTTCGCGCTGCTCGAACTGCTCATGGCGCACCCCAAGCAGGTGCTCACTCGCAGCAGGCTGCTGGAGGACGTCTGGGGCTACGATTTCCCGACGACGGGCAACGCCCTGGAGGTCTACGTCGGGTATCTGCGCCGCAAGACGGAGGCCTCGGGTGAACCGAGGTTGATTCACACCGTCCGCGGTGTCGGCTACGTGCTTCGGGAGAATCCACCGTGACCACACCGGCCCCGCCACCTTCGGAACTGACCGGGTCGTCCCCCTCCGAGGGGCAGACCGGCAGATGGCAGCGGGCTTCGCTGCGCAACAGGGTGACCCTGCTGGCCGCCGCCTGCGTGGCGGGGGCCGTCGCGCTGGTCTCGGTCGGCGCTTTTCTGACGGTTCGGGACAGCCTCCACGAGCAGGTGGACCAGAACCTGCGGGAACGCGCCAGCCAGGCGGTCTCCGGTCCGCAGGTGCTGGAACCCAACCTGCGTTCGGTTCCCGCCGCCTTCTACGCGGCGGCCAACTTGCGAATCTGTCTGGTCACCGCCGACGGCAGGGCGCTGACCGGGCCCGGCAAGGCCCCACCGTGGGGGCACGCGGAGTTGGCGGTGGCGCGTGGTCTCACGGAGTCCTCGCTGCGGACCGACGACGCCACCAACAGCAGGGTGGTGGCGCTGCCCGCCGGGGACGACCGTGCCCTGGTCATGTCGCAGTCACTGGCCTCGACCAAGGCCACGTTGGCCCAGCTCAGCGTGGTGCTCGTCGTGATCGGCGGTGCGGGCATCCTGCTCGCCGCCGCCGCGGGGACCGCGGTGGCTCGCACGGCGCTGCGACCGGTGCAACGACTCACCGCTGCCACCGAACGTATCGCTCGGACGGGCGACCTGCGTCCGATTCCGGTGAGCGGCGACGACGAGCTGGCACGGTTGACCACCAGCTTCAACAAGATGCTCGGGGCGCTGGCCGAGTCCCAGGAACAGCAGCGAAGGCTGGTCGCCGATGCCGGGCACGAACTGCGCACCCCGCTGACCTCGTTGCGCACGAACCTCGAACTGCTCATCGCCTCAGACCGGCCGGGCAGTCCCCAACTGTCCGACGAGGACCGTGCCGAGATGCTCGGTGACGTGCAGGCGCAGATCACCGAGCTGTCCGCGCTGGTGGGAGATCTCGTGGAGCTGGCTCGGGAGGACGCGCCGAACGCGGTGCACGAGCCGCTCGAACTGGTAGACGTCGTGGAGCGGGCGCTGAGCCGGGCCAGGCGGCGTGCCTCCGAGGTGGAGTTCGATGTTCGGCTGGGGCAGTGGTCGATGCTCGGCGACGCCACCGCGTTGGAACGTGCGGTGCTGAACCTGCTGGACAACGCGGCCAAGTGGAGCCCCGCAGGGGGGATCGTGCGGGTGGAGTGCCGGCAGCTCGACGCGGGATTCGCGGTCTTCGAGGTCGCCGACAGTGGGCCGGGCATCCCGGAGGAGGACCGCAGGCACGTCTTCGAGCGGTTCTACCGTTCCACCGAGGCGAGGCCGTTGCGCGGATCAGGACTGGGACTGGCGATCGTCAAGCAGGTGGCCGAGCGGCACGGCGGAAGCGTGGCAGCGGGCGAGGCGCCGGAGGGCGGAGCGATGATCTCGATGTATCTGCCCGGCCGCGCCGATCCCGAGCAGGACGCCCCACAGCAGCCCGCACGTCCGACCTGAGGCGGTCCCGCCGTTCCTCCGGGCCGGACGGTTCCGCCACGCTGCCCGGTGCGGCTCGCGGACGGCGGGTGCACCCGCGAGCTCTCCCGCTGCGGGCACTGTTCCGGTTTCCCGGATCGCCGGACGGGCTGTTTCCCACGTCTGCAGCACACCTGGCGGAGTGGTGCTGGCTTTGTGTGGTTTCTATGCTGCTTCGTGTAGGGTATTGTTGGTTTGTGTTTACTTGACGAGTAAAGTTCGCGTGGTTTCGTGATGACTTCGATCGCGACACTCGCGTCGGATTCGCGGCGAACACGGCGGGGTTGGAGTGGTGATGCTGGCACGTCAGCGTCAGGACATGATACTGGACGAAGTTCGTAGAACCGGCGCTGTGCAGGTGAGCGACCTCGTGCAGCGCCTCGGCGTGTCCGATATGACCATCCGCAGGGATCTCGACGCCTTGGCGGCACGCGGGGCGGTCGAGAAGGTCTACGGCGGCGCCACCTCCGTGCTGGACCGCAGCACCGACGAGCCCGGTTTCGAAGCCAAGTCGGTGTACCAACCCGCGGAGAAGGAAGCCATAGCCGAGCGGGCCGCGCGGCTCGTCCGCCCGGGGTCGGCCATCGGGCTCTCGGCGGGCACCACCACCTGGACGCTGGCACGGCACCTCGACGACGTCGCCGATCTGACCGTGGTGACCAATTCCGTGCGCATCGCCGATGTGCTCCAGCAGCGCGGCCGTGCCGACCGCACCGTGATCCTGACCGGTGGGGTGCGTACCCCATCCGACGCGCTCGTCGGTCCGGTGGCCGTGCGCGCGCTGCACTCGCTGCACCTGGATCTGGTCTTCCTGGGGGTGCACGGGATGAGCACCCGCGCCGGTTTCACCACACCCAATCTCGACGAGAGCGAGACCAACCGCGCGCTCGCGCGGGCGGCCAACCGGCTGGTCGTGATAGCGGATCACGCCAAGTGGTCCACGGTCGGTATCTCCACCATCGTCGGCCTCGAGGAGGCCGACGTGCTGATCAGTGATGACGGATTGCCCGAGGAAGCGCGTCGGGTGCTCGGGGAGCGGATCGCGGAGCTGTCGATCGCTCCCGTCTCCGGTGAGCGGGGCGAATCGGCCGATTCCACGTATGAGGACACTATGCGGGCGGAGAGTGAGCAGTGAGGCGAACCGCGCGGCAGCTGGCCGACGGGCGGGAAATCATCTACTTCGACTCGGAGGCCACGGCGCCGGAACGAACCGCCGAGGACCTCCGTGAGCTCGACGGGCCACCCACGGCACCGGAGATGCGGCGTGACCCGTTGACCGGCGAGTGGATCGCCATGGCCGCACATCGGCAGAGCCGCACCTACAAGCCGCCGGCCGATCTTTGCCCGTTGTGTCCCAGCGAGCCGGGCAAACCCAGTGAGATCCCGGAGGGCGACTACGAGGTCGCCGTGTTCGAGAACCGGTTCCCCTCGTTCGCGGCGCCCGAGGAACCGTCCGCTTTTTCCGGCCCCGGAGTGCTGGACACGGATCCACTGGTCCGACGGGCTCCGGCCAGTGGCAGGTGTGAGGTCGTGTGCTTCACGTCCGAGCACCGCAGCTCGTTCGCCGCGCTGACCCCACGACACGCGCGCACCGTCGTGGACGCCTGGGCCGACCGCACGGCCGAACTCGCCGAGGTGAACGGGGTGGAACAGGTGTTCTGCTTCGAGAACCGGGGCGAGGAGATCGGGGTGACGCTGCATCATCCGCACGGCCAGATCTACGGGTATCCCTTCGTCACCCCCAAGACCGGCCAGCTGCTGCGAAACGCCGAGGAACACCACCGAACCCACGGCAGCCACCTGCTCGGTGACGTGCTCGCCGCCGAGCGTTCCTCCGGGCAACGCGTGATCCGCGAATCCGAGCACTGGACGGTGTTCGTGCCACCCGCCGCCCGTTGGCCCGTGGAGCTCATGGTCGTCCCACACCGTCGGGCTCCCGACCTGGCCGCCCTCACCGCCGAGGAACGCGACGATCTCGCCGAGGTCTATCTCGACGCGCTGCGCAGACTGGACCGTCTCTACGGCAGGCCGCTGCCCTACATCGCGGCGTGGCAGCAGGCGCCCGTTCGGTTCGGCAGGGAACTGTCCTGGCTGCACCTGAACCTGTTCTCGGTGCTGCGCTCGCCGGACAAGCTCAAATACCTGGCCGGTTCGGAGTCCGGGATGGGAGTCTGGATCAGTGATGTGACCCCGGAACAGGTCGCGGAGCGACTTCGCGAGGTGTTCTGATCGGCCTGCCCGCCCGGCCCGGGGAGGCGGAACGGATTCATCGTTCGCTTCCAAGCCTGATCTCAGGCGGCTCTCAGCCGGATAGCGCAGAGTGGAGACATGAGCGAAAATCACCCTGGTTCTCCCGACGAAAGTCAGGATCGCCCCGACACACCGACCGAGTACGGTGCTCCTCGGCCGGAGTCCGGTGAACAAGGCGTCGCCGGTGCCGCTTCGACGGGACCCGCGGAGTCCGGAGAGGCTCGGGAAAGCTCCGAGGGGCCGCCGCCGGAGTCGACGCAGCGAGTCGACGCCTCCGGAGCCGCACCGGACAGCACCGAGGATTCGACCACGTGGCAACAGGGAGCTTCGCGGTCCGGAACCGACCACACCACCTCCACCGGTCCCACCACCGGCACGGAATCCACTCCCTCGTCCGACCCGTCCGAGGCCTCCGAGCAGCGACCGTGGAGCCCGCACTCCGGTACCGAGCCCCAGCAGCCGTACACCCCGCAGCAGTCCCAGCAGCCCCAGCAGCCCCACGGGTTGGGCAATCCGCCACAGCAGTACGCGGGCCAGCAGCAGTACCCGGGCCAGCAATACCCGGGCCAGCAATACCCGGGACAGCAGTACCCGGGACAGCCCGGGCAGCCGATGCAGCCGGGGCAGTATCCCGGCCAGTACGCGGGCCAGCCCGGTGCTGCCGCGGGTGGCCCGCAGCAGCCGGGGCAGTACGGCGCGCAGCAACTGCCACCACAGACCGATCCGCAATACCCCTACATGACCCAGCAGTACCCCCAGCCCCCGGTCGAGGAGCCACCGAGATCCGGGAGTGGCGGTGCTCGTGGGCGCCTGCTGGTCGGTATGACCGCGTTAGCCCTGGTGGCCGGTCTGGTGGGAGGCGCTGGAGGCACCTACGCCGTTTACCAGGCCACCGGGGGCAGCGGCGTAGTCACCTCCTTCGACCAGCAGGCACCCTCCTCGGAGAACAGCAGCAGCGCGCCCTCGGGGTCGGTGCGATCCGTCGCCGACACGGTGCTGCCGAGCGTGGTGCAGATCCAGGTGCAAACCACCAGGGGTGCTTCGGGATCCGGCTCGGGAATCATCATCAGCGAGGACGGATACATCCTCACGAACAATCACGTCGTGGAGGGGGCCTCCCAGGCGGGCGGTGATCTCGTCGCGCGCTTCAACGACGGACAGGTCGGTCAGCTCAACGTGGTCGGTACCGCCCCGTGGTCCGATCTCGCCGTGGTCAAAGCCGATGTCACCGGTCTGACCCCGGCGAAGTTGGGCAACTCGGGAGAGCTGGATGTCGGCTCGGGAGTGGTCGCGATCGGATCCCCGTACGGGCTCTCCGGAACCGTGACCAGCGGTATCATCAGTGCCAAGGACCGTCCTGTCCGCGCGGGCGGCCAGAGCGGAACTCAGGCCACGGTGCTCAACGCGTTGCAGACCGACGCCGCGATCAACCCCGGCAACTCGGGTGGGCCGCTCGTCGACATGAACGGCCGGGTGATCGGCATCAACTCCGCCATCTACAGCCCCAGTTCCTCCAGCGAACAGGCCGGATCGGTGGGACTCGGTTTCGCTATCCCGATCGACCACGCCCGTAGGATCGGCAAGCAGCTCATCGAGGACGGATCGGCCGCTCGTACCACGCTCGGTGTGCAGGTGCGGGTCGTCGGAAACGTCAACGGTGGTCTCGTCGTGGAGGTTCCCTCGGGTGGACCGGCGGCCGAGGCCGGTGTCAAGAGCGGTGACGTCATCACCAAGGTGAACGATCGCACGATCACCAGCGGCGACGAGCTGATCGCGGCCATCCGCTCCTACGCGCCGGGCGATACCGTCACGCTGACCATCACCAACGAGCAGGGTGGCAACAAGCACACGGTCGAAGCGACACTGACCGGCCGGGAGTAGTGAGACCTCCGGCGTTGGTGCCCTGCCCTTGAGTGCCCGGAGCTCTCGAATACCCGGAGCTCTCGAATACCCGAAGCCATCGAGCGCCCGGATGGATCCGAGCACCACGCAGTACCCCCCCCGATGATCAGGAGCAGACATGGACGGTCGATACGGCAGTGTCGTGGATCACCCGCTCCGCGAGGTGAAGACATCGGATCCACTGGATCCGGACGGTGATCCGTCGGCCGCTACGGTGAGCGATATGGAACGCAACGCGCAGCGGTTGGGACGAGCGCTGGTGGTCGTTGTCGACGACCGGGTCTCGCAGAGTGAGCAGGAGGACACCACCGGTCCGTTGGTGACCGAGCTGTTGGAGGAGGCGGGATTCATCGTCGACGGCAGCGTCGCAGTCGCCGGTGAGACCGTGGAAATCAGGAACGCGTTGAACACAGCCGTGATCGGCGGCGTGGACATGGTCATCACCGTCGGCGGCACCGGGGTGTCGCCGCGCGACGTCACGCCGGACGCCACGTCCGGCGTGTTGGATCGACCGGTTCCCGGGATCGCCGAGGCGCTGCGCGCCTCCGGACTGGCGGCGGGAGCCGTCGACGCGGGGGTTTCCCGTGGTCTGGTCGGCGTCTCCGGCAGCACGCTGGTTGTCAACCTGGCCGGTTCGCGCGCGGCCATCCGGGACGGTATGGCCACGCTGACCCCGCTGGTGACGCACGTGATCGAGCAGCTTTCCGGCATCGACGGCATCTGACGGCGGTGCCACGTCGCGGGCGCGGTGCGCGGCGAAACAGACCACCACCGGCCGTCACGGCGAACTGAGCACACTCCAGGAGCACCACGAGACCTCCCCGCTGTGGAGCACCGGAGGTGCGCACGGGGACGGCTCCGTGGCGACGGGCGAGAACGAGCGGGACAATGGCGTCGTGAACCAGCAGGAATATCAGGCCGGGCGACAACCGGCTTCGCGGCGCCGATCCCGTTCGATCGACGAGATTTTCGGCGATGTACTGCCGGAAACCACGGCGGACGAGCGTGACGGCTCCGAGAACGGGGGCTCGAACTCCTGGTACATCGAGAACAGACCGCCCCATCACGACTCCTGACCTTTCGAGTGAGGTCGGCGGCTCGGAGTGCGGTCTGCGTCGAAGCCGCGCGGCGATTTCGCGAGAAATCGACGCCGTTCGAGCCGCGCGACAGTGGACGGTGAGAGCGATTCAGCGCGGGGTAGATCCAGGGCTGCTTCTATTCAGCGCAGGGTCATCGTCACCGATTCGTGTAGCGTCGCCGCGGCCACGTCGGCGGCGCGACGGCGTTCGAGCCCGACGACCACAAGTGTGTCGCCTTCGGCGTCCCCCTCGGAGGGATGAACCGCTACGACGGTCGCTCGTTCGGCCAGTATCCGGGTGTTTCCGCTCCTGCCGCCGACTATGTCCACGCGCAGGCCGGGGTGAAGCAGTTCGGCCACCGCCTCGTCGGCGGGCCGGATCGCGACCGCGGCCTCGGTTTCGCCACCCGTGGTCAGCTCGGTGAGCGGATCGTCCAACAGGCTCAGGTCGGTCAGTGGTTCGCCGCGACGCGCCGCGCGTGCCAGGACCTCGCCGGTGACTCGTTCTCGCTGCCGCAGCGCTCGGTCCGGAACCAGCCGCTCCGGCATCCGGACCGTCGTGACGTCCCGCGGACCGACCCGGGTCCCCGGAGTCAGATCTCGGGACGCGGTCAGCACCGTCTTCGTTCTCGAAGCGGTCCCGGAGTGCGCGGGCAGTGCGTACCACCCCGCCATCAGCAGCAGCACGGCCGCCAGGGCACGACGGAGCAGCACGATTCGTCTGCCCCGCATCCGCATCGTCTCGCGCAGCCGTTCCCGCGCGCCTCGCCGTAGCCGTCGGTCAGCGGTGCTTTCCCGCAATTCGATCTCCCGCTCGGTGCGTGGTGATTCTCGTCACCACGAGTCTGGAGCGGCGTCGGAGGTTCCGAACAAACTCGACCGGCTCCGCTGTGGAGCGTCGATCCGGATGTGGACGGCAGCGGGGGTGGCGGAACCGGGTCAGGAAGCCCGTGTCCCCGCGCGTCATCCTGCCGCGAGCCACCGTACGGCCGAGCCGCGGAACGGATGGGGTGCCGAACCGGGCCTGCCGGTGCGGTCTCCCGCTGTCCGCCCGTGGCTCGCCCGGACAGCGGACGTACCTCGGGATCCGCGAGGGAGCGGTTCTGTCAGTTCGTGGCCGCGGAGGTCTGCGTCTGGGCTCCGGAGGAGCTCGATTCCGAGGAACCACCGGAACTCCCACCCGACGACTCGGAACTCCCGGAGCTTCCCGAACCGGAGCTGTCGGAGGAGCCGTTGCCCGAGCCGGAGTTCGTCCCCGCCGAGGCCCCGGACTCGCTCGAGGAGTTCGACCCGCGGCTGTCGTTGCGGTAGAACCCGCTGCCCTTGAAGACGACACCCACCGCGTTGAACTTCTTCCGCAGCCTGCCCGAGCACTCCGGGCAGTCGGTGAGCGAGTCCTCACTCAACGACTGGAAGGTCTCAAAATCGTGCCCGCAGGCGGTGCAGGCGTACTGGTAAGTGGGCACGGGTCTCATACCTCCGGAATCGGACGGCGACGCATCGACGCGCCGCGCTCGGTGACACACGCGGTGCCGGTCCCCGGACAACGACATTGGCACTCGAACGGGACGAGTGCCAATACGATAATGCTGCACGGCTGGACACCGACGCAATCGGGGCTGCGTCACAATGCGACGTCGATAATGTCACGCGCCCGAAGGAGCTTCGGGGACCGCCCGTAACCGGAATCACACCGGTAGGCGGGTGAATCCGGAAGCGGGGGTCACGACTCCGGTGACACGCACGTCGTGTGCCTCGGCGGGCAGTTCCTCGACGAACTCCGAGTCCCGAACCACCGCCGCGAGCTCGGCCGAATCGTCGGCCAGCGGCAACGACCGGTCGTAGAAACCGGCACCCTTACCCAAGCGTACCCCTCGTCGGTCCACGGCCAGGGCGGGAACCAGCACCGCGCCCGCCTCCGAGATCGCACCCGCTCCCAGGTGGGGCGTGCTCGGTTCCAGCAGTCCGTAGGTCGCACGACGCAGCGAGTCCGGCCCCTCGTAGGCCGCCCACTCCAACGGGTTCCTGCCCGCCATGACGGGCAGCAACACGCGGTGGCCCCGTGCCACGAGGCTGTCGAGCAGTTCCGGTGATCCGGGTTCGGACCCCACCGGCACATAGGCGCAGACGGTTGTGATCCGTGTCTCGGACAACCATTCGATTATCGTCGTTCGCAGCGCACGGTTCTCCTCGGTACGGGTTCGTTCGGTGAGCGCGTCACGTTCCGAACCCAGCCTGCGTCGCCACTGTTCTTTTCGGTTCAGTTCGTCTTCCGAGAGCGTCACGAGACGAAGGGTAGTCAATATCGCTAGGCTCGCGGTCATGAGTAGCCTGACAAGCTCGCAGGCGGCTGCGGCTTTCCGCACCGCGATCGTTCCAGCGGCGGGGCTGGGAACTCGCTTTCTCCCGGCCACGAAATCCGTGCCCAAGGAATTGTTGCCGGTCGTCGACACACCGGGAATCGAACTGGTGGCGGAGGAGGCGGCCGAAGCCGGTGCCGACCGCCTGGTCGTCGTCACCGCTCCGGACAAGAGTTCGGTGGTCGAACACTTCCACCCCCAGCCGGAACTGGAAGCCACTCTCGAGGCCAGGGACAAGCAGCGACTGCTTCGCAAGGTGCGCCGGGCCCCGGAGCTCATCACGGCCGATTCCGCCATTCAGGACAAGGCACTGGGACTCGGGCACGCCGTGGCCTGTGCCGAGCCGAACCTCGGTGCCGACGAGGACGCTGTCGCGGTGCTGCTGCCGGACGATCTGGTCTACCCCGCGAGTGCCGACGAGAGCGGTGTGCTGACCAGGATGTCCGAGGTGCGTTCCCGTCACGGCGGCAGCGTGCTGTGTGCCTTCGACGTGCCGCCCGAGCGGACCTCTTCCTACGGCGTCTTCGACGTTTCCGACACCGAGGAGCCCGATGTCAAACGTGTCCGCGGCATGGTGGAGAAGCCCCAACCCGCCGAGGCCCCATCCAATCTCGCGGCCGCGGGCCGCTATCTGCTCGACCGTCAGGTGTTCGACGCGTTGCGGCGCATCGAACCGGGTGCCGGCGGTGAACTGCAACTGACCGATGCCGTAGCGTTGCTGATCGCCGAGGGGCACCCGGTCCACGTCGTGGTCCATCGCGGGACGCGGCACGATCTGGGAAATCCCGGAGGTTTCCTGAAAGCGGCGGTCGATTTCGCGCTGCGGGACTCCGAGTACGGGACTGACCTGCGAGAGTGGCTGGGCGAACGGTTGAACCGGAGCTGAGCTCCGTACGCCGCTGTCCCGTGCGCGTACCGGTCAACAGTGTCTTCGCCGAAGAGGTCGAGCCATGAGATCAGTGGATGAACAGCTTGCACGGGTACTCGCGGCCGCCGTGCGGCCTTCACCTGTTCGGGTGGCAATAGCGGAGGCGCAGGGCTTGTTGTGCGCCGAGGAAGTCGTGGCGGAGCGGGCGTTGCCGGGTGCCGACCAGGCCGCCGTGGACGGCTACGCGGTTCGCAGCGTCGATGTTCGCCACGCCGGTAGTGAACCGGTGGAGCTGCCCGTAGTGGGTGAGGTGACCGCCGGTTCACGACAGCCCCGTCGACTGCAGCCGGGTCAGACGGTTCACGTCACCACCGGCGCCCCGCTGCCGACGCTGGCCGACGCGGTGGTGCCGGTCTCGGAGACGGATCAGCATCCCGCCAAGGTCACGATCTGGCGTTCGGTGCCCTCGGCGGCCTTCGTCCGTCGCGAGGGTGAGGACGTGCGGTCCGGTGACGCCGCGGTCCGGCGGGGCACGGCGATCGGTCCCGCCCAGGTCGGTCTGCTGGCCGCGGTCGGCAGGAGCAAGGTACTGGTGCATCCCAGACCGCGGATATCGATCATCTCGTTGGGACCGGAACTGGTCGATGTGGACCGTACTCCCGGTGCGGGGCAGGTTTACGACGTGAACTCCTATGCGCTCGCGGCGGCGGCCAGGGACGCCGGTGCCGAGGTGACCAGGGTGGGCATCGTCGATTCCGATCCCAAACGCCTGCGCGAGGTGGTGGAGGGCAGGCTGCTGCTTTCCGAGATCGTGATCATCGCCGGCGGTGCGGGCGGTTCCGCGGCCGAGGAGGTCCGCTCCTGTTTGGCGGAGCTCGGCGAGCTCGACACCACGAGAGTGGCCATGCACCCCGGTTCCACCCAGGGATTCGGACGACTGGGGCCCGACCGGGTGCCCACCTTCCTGCTCCCCGCCAACCCCGTGAGCGCTCTCGTCGTCTTCGAAGTACTGATAAGGCCGCTGTTGCGCTCGGCGCTGGGCAAGGCGAATCCGCATCGTCGTTCCATAGCAGCGGAGCTGGTATCGCCGGTTTCGTCCACGAAGGGGAGACGCGGTTTCGTACGGGGCAGACTGCTGCGCGACGCCGAGGGCGGTTCCTACCTGGTGCAGCCGGTGGGCGGCTCCGAGGAGCATCTGCTGGCTTCGTTGGCCGAGGCCAATTGCCTGATGATGCTCGACGAGGACGTCACTCAGGCCGTGGCAGGCGAGTGGCTCCGGGTGAGTTTCCTGTCACAGCGGTCCTGAGAACAGTGCTGACGCATCCGCTCGGCGCGGCGGGGTGCTTTCGAGTCAGCGTTTCCAGTGATGGGAGCCGGTGTTCGTTATGGCGGGAGCCGTCCCCGAATTCGAGCTCGCCGAGGGCAGACATCCCGGTTGGCCCGCCAGGGTCGGGCCGCTGGTGGTGCCGGCGGGCAGGGTGGCGTTGCGCCCGCCCAGGCTGCGCGACGCCGCCGCTTGGAGCGAGGTGCGGCTGCGGGACAGGGACTACCTGCGGCGTTGGGAACCCACCGGTGGTGACTGGAACCAGCGCAACACGAGCACTGCCTGGTTCGGACAGTGGAACGCGCTGCGCAGGATGGCGAGACGCGGCCATGTGCTGCCGTTCGTCATAACGCTGGACGGTGCGTTGGCGGGGCAGCTCACCATCGGGAACATCATCCGGGGTGCGTTGCGTTCCGGATGGATCGGCTACTGGGTCTCGCGGCAGAGCGCGGGCTCGGGAGTGGCCACAGCCGCCGTGGCGCTGGCCGTGGACCACTGCTTCGGCCCGACCGGACTCCACCGACTGGAGGCGACGGTGCGTCCGGAGAACTCACCCAGTGTGCGGGTCCTGGAGAAGTCGGGGTTCCGGCGCGAGGGGTTGTTCGAGCGGTATCTCGACGTGGCCGGAGCCTGGCGCGACCACTGGGTTTACGCGTTGACCCGTGAGGAGGTCCCCGAAGGGGCGGTGGCCGCGTTGATTCGATCGGGTCGTGCCGAGCGGCCCTGACGGAGCAGCTCCGACTCGGCTGCCGCGGCCACCGGGCGTTCCGCCCGCTGTGCGGGGTCGATGATTCCGCCGAACGCGCTCTCTGATGATGTTGTGTATTGACGATCACACGATCTCATTAGGAATCACTGGTTCTTTCGGGTGAAATCCATCGACAAAATTTGATCACTGCGCGTCGTGTCTTGCCCCGTTTGCGGGATTTTCGTGCGTGCTTGGAGCGAGCCGGGCTCGGCGTGGCTCCAAGACAGGTATGAGGGTTCTGGATAACGTGGACAGTGCAGGTGTGTGCCGCCGTTTGCCAGGGGGAGGTGGCAAGGTGTGCTCAGCGCACTGATTTTCGTGGGGTTGGCAGCGGCTTGGCTCGTCGTTCTGGTGCCCATGTTCGTCCGCCGCGGCCGACGAGTCCCACGTACGACGGATACCGCGCTGAACTCGCGAGTGGTTCGGCGCGGTGGCCAGTCCCGGCCCGGGGCGGGTGGAACGAGCGGCAGTGGAAACAAGGAGGCGCTCACGATGCCTGACAGCACAGCAGGCAAGTCCCGTTCATCGGCCGCGCGGGACGACTCGGACCGAACCGACGTCGACGACGAGTTCGACGCCACGGGACGCGAGCACTGGAGTGGTTCGGACAGCGACGAGACGGGGTCGGGACGGCGTTACCGCCCCGGCCGAGGTGGCTTCGATCCGGACGCCGCCGCGCTGGCGGCACGTACCAAGTACGCGCGCAGACAGCGGATCGTGCTAGCCATGCTCGCGGTGGCCGTGGTGACCGCGGTGCTCGCCGGGTTGTCCTGGTCGGCGCTGTGGTGGGTGCACGGTCTCACCGATCTGCTGCTGATCGGATACCTGGGGTATCTGCGTAAGCAGGTGCGGATCGAGGAGGACGTGCGCAGTCGCAGGCTCGCGCGGCTCTCCGGTGAGTCGGACGAGCGTGACAAGGGGCACGAGGGCTCCCCGCACGCCGTGACCGAGTCCGGTTACCCGGCCGACGAGCCCGTTCCGGAGGAGAGGCCCGCGGGGGCACGACCGGACGTTTCCCGTCCCGGGGACGCCGAGGTGCTCGACATCGACGACGAGGATCCCGAGTTCGACGAACTCGACGATCGGTTGTGGCAGCCGTACCGCCGTGCGGTGGGAGAATAACGTCGAACGGCGGATGGGTGGGGGGTGTGCCCATCCGCCTGCGGCGGTTGCTATGCTAGTCGCGCACTCGGTCGGAAGGCCGGGAGCGCCGGGGCTGTAGCGCAGTTGGTAGCGCGTCTCGTTCGCATCGAGAAGGTCCGGGGTTCGATTCCCCGCAGCTCCACCGGGTCGCTCACTGTGCGAACCATTTTTCGAGGCCGTTTCCGCTGGCAAAGCGGGGACGGCCTCGTTTTTATCGCGGAGCCGGGTCGCGTGCCTCCTCCCCGCCCGGCACCAATGCGACACCAGCCCGACCTGATCACCGGTTACCTCGCCAAGACCGGACTGGGCCTCCCATCGCCATGACCCCGATCTCCAACCACCTCTAGCGGCGCGCGGAGGTATCCGAGTAGCGTACCGACTGGACGGTATGCATGTCGGTGCTCGGTGTCCGAACTTGGGTGACCTTCGTGCTGTAGCGAATGCCGTCGCTACGAGAATCCGACTACTACAGGGAGTGTCGATGGCAGTCGATCCCGCGGCGGACGATCTCGCACGCGTGCTGGACGAAGTCCCGGAGGGACCTTTCGTGATGCTCAACCTGCTGCGGTTCACCCCGGACGGCCGCTCTTCATACGAGGAGTACTCGAGGCGGGCCAGGCCCTTGCTGCAGCGTTACGGGGGTGAGGTCATCTATGTCGGCGATGGAACTACACCCTTGGTCGCCGAGGAAGGACAGGACTGGGACGCGGTGCTGCTCGTCCGATACCCCGATCGGGAGGCGTTCAGCCGTATGGTCGCGGATCCCGAGTACCAGGAGATCACCGGTCTGCGTGCCCGTGGGCTCGCTGAGGCCGTGCTCCAGCCGACTCTCCCCTGGGGCTCGCGTCGCGACTCCTGACGAGCTCGGGCGGCGGGGAGCGTCGCGCCGACCGCCGGAGTGAATCCCGGTACCGCAGGGCCGATTGTCCGGTAGGCGTCAGGTACTCCTCGAGCCCGCTGGTCACTTCAGAGGGCAGGACGGCGAGGCATCCGTTTTCGGGCCGTTGCCGGCCGTCGTGCACGCATCTCGCCGTCCGGCTGCGGGCGTCCACGCGGTAGGCCGATGCGCGTGATTGTCCACAGGACCTACGCATTGCGGGACATTCGTCGATATCCGCGGCGTCGGGTATCGCCCCCTCATGCCGAAACCCGGCCGCTCAGACCCGGCACCGTCAACGAGGTGGATCTCGCAGCGGACATCCACCCGACTTTGACTCTGCTGCCCACCGGCAGTGCGACATCGTCGAACGTGGCATCAACCGCTGCAAACTGAGCCACTCGCTCGGCGCGGGAAACGGTGGTCGCACCATCGGTCTAGCGAGGAAAACCGGAATGAATCACGTGAGATCGGCATTTTGGAGCATAGTGGACTGCTAGCCTCGGCCACTGTGAACGAGGCTGGATGGACACTCAACGATGAGGACTGGGAACGAACCCAGTACGAGGATCAAGACATACGTGATACCGCCGAGGGGAGTGCGAACGTACTCACCGGACGGGACGCATCCGGAGTCGTGACTGTCGAAGTCATGTCAGATGGTGATGTAGTTGCTGTGCGCCTTGCTTCCGGATGGAAAGGCAGTGTCGAGCCGCACAGCCTGAACAGTGTCGTCCTTGAGGCAGCCAACGCCGCCACGGCGCAGGCGTTGTCGCAGAAGATGGAAGGGTTCGATCCTGAGGCAGCGGTCGCCGGTTCGTCTGTCCGATCCGAGTCCGCAGAGCCCACCGCTGACGAAAGTCACATCACATCCGAAGATGCCATGCGCTTGCTGGATGCTGTCACCGCAGATCTCAACGACTTTATGCGTCAGGTTTCCGCCGTCGCCGACCAGCCAACACACGTCGATAGTTCTGGTGGACACGTGACGGCCTCAGGGCAGCGTGGACAGCTCCTGAGCGTAGAGATTAACCCGCAGTGGGCTGGATCCGCCCGTGAGAGCGAAATCGAAGCCGAGATTACCGAGGCTCTCAAAAGGGTTAATAAAAAGAGTTCTCTTGGAGAGCTCGCTAACGGGCCTCAGAGCCGTAACATCGCTGAACTCAACGCGCTTGTCAGGGATCCCCAAGCGCTCATGCGGCGCGTGGGGCTTACGCCCGGACACCGTCCGAACGATAAAGGTGAGTAGGTATGTCTGGCAATGAAAGTATCAACGCGGCGCTCGATGCCATGCGCTCCGATGCTGCGGTATGGAACACGGCAGCGGCCGATATAAAAGGTCCTCTCAACAGCATCTCTAACCTGAAGCTTACTGGTGCGGAAATATCTTTTTTTGCCACTGAGAGAGGGCTGGACGCCACGTACGATTCGGCGCGCGCTGCACTCGAAGACATGCTTGGTAAAGCTGCGGAATATTTTCAAAATATTAGCGACAATCTTGAGAGTGCTGCCCAACAGTACGAACGCGACGATACAGATGCTGCAGGAAAAATTGAACAAGCTGGCCAGGGGTTGAATTAAGGGAAAATTCGAAGGGTTGCAACTATGAATGATACGGCTGCGCAGGTAAATGACAAGGCGAACGAAGTTGATGTGAAAATCAAAGAGTTTTTCGATAAAGCTAATGATATTCTAAGTTGGGTTCCTGATGCGTTTTCACATTTGATTGATCCTGTCAAGAAGGGGTTGCATGATATCAGTCAAAAAATGCAGGAGTTTTGGAATGATGTCAAAAGATTTCTGATTACTGAACGAGGTGAGCCTGATGCGCTTAAGGGTGCTGGCGATCAGTGGATGAGCCAGGTCGGTGATCCGGTACATGATACCGCTGGCGATATTGCGCTTCCCAAGCTGCGTACATACCTCGAATGGGAAGGAAAGGCGTCCGAAGCCTACAAGGCACTCGTGCCCGCGCAGGCTGAGGGGCTCAAGGGCATCAAGGGACTGGCGGAGCAGCTCAGAACGTCCCTGACGAATTTGGGTAACGCAATCGAGTCATTCTGGACTGCCGTGCTCATTGCGTTGGGAGCATTCGTCGTAGCCATTGTAGCCGCCATAGTTGAGGCGTGCGGTATCGTGACCTTGCCTGCTGCCATTCCTACCCTGCTGGGTGCGGTGGGCGCTGCCATCGGCCTCATCGCGACCGCGGTTTCCTCGACTATGAGTATGGTCGACACCATCAACGCTGAGCAAACCGCCATCAATCAGAAGATCCGCGACCTCGGCGACGAGTGGACGCGTTCCAACGCTGATCTCTCGGATGCGACCACGAATGATGGCGACGCTTCGAACTGGCAGGTTGATTGATGTATCCCGGATCGTTTCCTTACCTCCAGTTTATGTGGGTATCACCACCACTTGAAGCCAGGATCAGAAAAAAGCTCGCACGTGGTGGCGTCCCATCGATCGTCGCAGCTGTGTTCTTGGGTGTCATCGTTCTGCTTCTCGATGGCGACCTGATGATCGCGAAGCTGTTTCTCGGAATCGGCACTTTGTGCCTGCTCGCGGCGGGTAGCTATCTTCCGGCTGGACGTCGAAGCTTGTCCGCCGGATATCTTAATTTGACTATCGCGGCTCAAGTGCGTCGTCCGTTGCTGGCACTGTCGATTATCGAGGCGGTGTTAATGGGGGTCGCATATCTACCGCTGGTTATTCATGCGACCGAGCCGACCGACGTGTCAACAGCGTCGCTCGTGATAGCCATGCTGATGCCCGTGTTCATGCTGGGTTTGGTCGTGATGAACTACCTGGTTGTCCGGCGTTTGTTGCCACCAGGTCCTGAGACCCTCCACAAGTACGGCTTGTCCGGGCAGATCGTAGGACCACCGGTTCAACCGGACTCACCACCCAGCCCTCCGCAGGCATCGGGACCGCCACAAGCCTGATCAAACGCGTTTTCCCGAAGCTTCTCAGGGGCATGGTCGTTATCCTCCTCCGCCTTTCCCCGGGTGTGCTGGAAATCAGCGTGACCGTACTGCGACCGCTGCCGCCCTCGCGGCATCGGTGAGGCGGTCGAAGCCGTGCTCGAAGGAACGCGGGATCTCGAATCCCCCGGCGAGTTCGAGGCCGACGAAGCCGTGCAGCGTGCTGCGAACGTAGCGGGCCGCGTCTACGGCTTCGTCACGGCTGGGGTGCTGGTGGGAGTGGTCGCGGTACGCGGTGGCCAGGGCGGTGAACGCGTCTCTTCCCGTCTTGCCGGTGGTGGCTCGGTGCAGCACGTCGCCGACTTCGTCGAACTCAAGTTCGTTGCTCATCGGGGTGCGGCCTCGGACGGTCGACCGCGTCGCGTTCGACCGCCTCGCATGACGGGTTGCTCGATGAATCGCCAGCTCAGCGCCGCCGCCACGATGGTCAGCACCAGGGCCAGTGGCCCGGCCACCGCACCCAGTTCGGGCCGCAGCCACAGGGTCAGCGGGTAGTTCCACAGGTAGGCCCCGTAGGAGACGAGGCCGAGTGCCGCGAGCCCCCGGGTCAGCAACGCGCGGTTGCCCAGCTCCTGCCAACGCGACCAGACCAGCAGGAGCGCTGCCGTCAGGGTGGCGATCGTCGGGCCGACCAGCAGGTAGGTCAGCACGTGACCGCGCAGGGGCAGGATCGACAGCACCGCGAGCCCCGCGAGGGCGAGTGGTACCAACCTGGCGGACATCCACCCCGAGTGGCCGCGCAGCCGAGTGGCAGCGCCGATCACGAAGCACACGAACCACGAGGTGGGCAGCCCGTAGGCGTTGTCGGGATGGGGCCACAACCAGATCAGCGTCGCCACACAACCGGCCAGCACGATCACCGCGGTGGTCACGAGCGTGGCGGTGACGCTGCGACGTGTCCAGGCCAGCGTCAGCAGCGCGGGCCATACCAGGTAGAACTGCTCCTCGGTGGCCAGCGTCCAACAGTGGAACGCGGCGCCGCCCAAGTGGATGACCGGCAGGTTGCCGGTGAACGTCAGCATCACCGCGACGGTGCGGGGCAGGCTGCCGCTCTCGTCCAGCGGGTCGACGGTCGCCGTCACCGCGATGAACACGACGATCACCGCGAGCAACGCGGGCAACAGTCTCCGGGCCCTGCGCAGGTAGAACCGCCGGTAGTCGATCCTGCCGCCGGTGGCCAACTCCTTGGTCAGCACTCCGGTGATCAGGTAACCACTCAGCGTGAAGAACATCACGATCCCGACCACGCCCGCACCGGGGAATACGTCGGGGAAGGCGTGGCGCAGCATGACGAGTAGGACCGCGAGACCCCGGAGTACGTTGAGACCGACGATCTGTCCGCCACGTGCGAGCTGTCCGTCCCGTGCTCGGCTCACCCGCTTGCCGCCGCGGCCACTTCGCCGTCGGCCAGGGCCGATCGGATGAGTCCGTCCAACAGCTCCGGATAGGTCAGTCCCTCGGCGGCGAACATCTTGGGAACCTGGGACTCGGCTGTCATGCCGGGCATCGTGTTCACCTCGTTGAGTACGAAACCATCGGAGGTCAGGAAGAAGTCGATCCGAGCGAGCCCGCGGCAGCCGAGGGCGTCGTACACCCGCAGGGCCGAATCGGTCAGTTCCCCGACCTCGGCTTCGGTCAGCCGAGCCGGGATCTCGAACGCCGCGCTTCCGTCGTACTTGGTGGCGGTGTCGAACAGGCCGTCGTCGACCAGGATCTCGAGCGGTGGTCCGACCCGGCGCCCGTGCTCCGGATCGTCGATCACGGTGACGTCCACCTCGCGGCCCGCCACCACGTGCTCCACGAGCACCCGTTCGTCGAGTTCCAACGCCGCCCGCAGCGCCGGTTCGAGTTCCGCCGCGGTCCGCACCAGGCGTACCCCGAAACTCGATCCCGCCGCGATCGGCTTGACCACCACGGCTCGGTCGAAGACTACTGTGGACAGCTCGTTCCACGTGACGAGCCTGTCCGGCGTGGTTCGTACCCCGGCGGCCTCGGCCACCCGCTTCGTCGCCCACTTGTCCATCGCGAGCGCGCCCGCACGTACCGGCGCACCGACGTACGGGACGTCGGCCAGCTCGCACAAGGCGGCGAGACTTCCGTCCTCGCCTCGTGGTCCGTGCAACAGCGGCATCACCACGTCGCAATCCGCGAGCACCCCGAGCGCGGCGGCGAGGTCGTCGGCGGGCGAGCTGCCGAGCGGCTGCCCGTCAGGACCCAGCCACCTGCCGTCGCGGCGGATGGTCAACGCCACCGCCTCGTAGTCGGCGGGGTCGAGTGCCGCACGTACCGAGGCCGCGGAGGCCAGTGAGACATCGTGTTCGCTGTTCTGCCCGCCGCCGATCACGGCCACCCGTAACCGTCCGCTCATCGAATGCTCCTCCGAATCCGGTGACCGATACCGGTCACGATCTCGTGCGGGATGGTGCCCGCCCAGTGCGCCCAGTCGTAGACGGTCGGTTCGCCGTCGTCACCCGGACCGAACACCACCGCCTCGGTGCCCGGCTGGACCGGATCGTCCCCCAGATCCACCACGACCTGATCCATCGAGATCACCCCGGCCACCGGGCACCTTCTGCCCGCGACCAGGACCCAAGCCCCCTCCGATGCGTCCCGACGCAGGCCGTCGGCGTAGCCGACCGGGAGCAGCGCCAGGTTGGTGGCACGGTCGGTCACATGGGTGTGCCCATAGCCGATCCCGGTTTCGGCGGGTACCCGCCGCACCTGGACGACGGGTGCGGTAAATCGCAGCGCGGAGCGCAGTCGCGTGCTCTCGGACGGGTCGATGCCCACCAGCCCGGCTCCGATCCGAACCAGGTCCAGGTGCGTCTCGGGCTCGGTCAGCGTGGCGGCCGTGGCGGCCAAGTGACGCGTCGAGGGACGGAGCCCGGCCTGTTCAGCCGTCCCCACCCCGCTGAGCATCACTCGCAGTCCGGTCGTGTTCGCCGGGTGGCCCGGCTCGTCGGCCCTGGCCAGGTGGCCCATCACCCCCACGACCGTGATGTGTCCGGCGATCTCGGCTCGCCGGGCGGTCGTCATCAGGTCGGCCCACTCGTCCGGAGCGGCGCCGTCGCGGGCCATCCCCGTGTCGAGCTGGAGGTGCACTCGGGCCCGATATCCGGACCACGCGGCGGCCTCGACCACGGCCGCCAGGTGGTTCTCACTGGGTACGGCGAGGTCGACCCGGTGCCTGCAAGCGGTCGTGACGTCGGCGTCCACCGGGTTCAGCCAGCTCAGCACCGGTGCGTCGACTCCGGTGGCGCGCACGGCCAGGGCCTCCGTGATCGACGTGGTGCCGAGCCAGGTCGCGCCGCTCGCGAGCGCGGTTCTGACCATCGCGTGCAGTCCGTGTCCGAACCCGTCGGCTTTCACCACGGCCATCACTTCGCCGCGTGCCTGCCTTACGAATCGGCGGGTGTTGGCGGCCACGGCGGCCAGGTCGATCTCCAGCGTGGGTTCGTGGCCTCCCGTGGTGCTTCGGGAGGTCCGTGGGCGGGTCGCCGGCGCGTTCATGCCGGCACCTTCGCTTCGACAGGTCCGTAGATGGCGTGTCCGCTTTCGGTCAGTAACGCCCAGTACCTGTCCCCGTAGGACCAGTGCCACCACTCGGTGGGGTAGTTGACCAGTCCGGCGTCACCGAGCGCGCGTGCCAGTGTCATCCGGTTGCGCCGTGCCGTCCGGTCCACCTCGGCGTCGAACCAACACGCGCCGTCGCTGCGCTCCGGGGTGGCGTCGACCGCCGTCCCCATCCACAGTTCCTCGCCCTCCTCGTCGACCAGCGTCAGATCGACCGCCGCTCCGGCCACGTGCGGAGCCACTGCAACGGGTGCGACGAACCGGCTGGACAGCCGGTCCAGTTCGGCCTCATCGGCGTCGGGATGCAGCACGCGTAACTCGCCGGTGTAGTCATCGATGATGGCCTGCTGATCCCCCACGCTCCGGTGGCCCTCCAGAACCCGCAGGTCCACACCGGGCGGCAGCGCGCCCCTGGCCTCGTCCAGCCGGTCGGCGAGCCCCGATCGCACCATGACCCCGGACGCGAAGGCCAAAGGTATCAGCGGATCACCGTTGTCACGCACACCGATCGCGCGAACTCGCGGGTCAGCCAGCAAGATCGTCATGTCGTCGACACTATGAACGCACCGCGTGTCACCACATCGTCCGGAAGTACGAGCGGCAGGGCCGAACGGCCGGTTTTCTCTCCGCCCGGATGGGTCGATCGGTTGGGTGCCACGCCGATCGCTCCGGAACCGGCCGTTGTTCCACCACGGCCCCGAAGCCGAACGCCAGCTCCCACTGGATCGGGTGGAGCTCCGTCACACGAAGGTCGTTACCCCGCTCTCCGCCGCGAGAACCGTGCTACCGAGGGAAGGAACCGTTTCTCGTGGCGTTTCGAGGAGTCCTGGGATGGACCTGGCCATGTCCCGTGAAGAGCGGGAGAAATTTCTCGCCGAGACGCACGTGGGCGTGATAGCGGTACCGGACGACCGGACGGATCTGGCGCCGCTGCAGCTCCCGATCTGGTACGACTACCGCCCCGGTGGCGAGATCGTTCTGTTGACCGAACGTGTCTCGCGCAAGGCGGAACTCATCCGCCTCGCCGGCCGCTTCAGCTGTTGCGTCCAGGACGAGCGCCCGCCGTACCGGTACGTCAGTGTCGAGGGTCCGGTGGTGGCCGAGGAGGACGTCGATCCGGACGAGTGGGAGGCGTTGGCCCACCGGTATCTCGATGCCGACGAGGCGGCCTCCTATCTCGCCGCGAATCGTCACCAGCTTCGGGACAACGCGACGTTCCGGATGCGACCGGAGCACTGGCGTACCGCGGACTTCGAGGCTTTCGCCGCGACGTTCGGTTGATCGGCGTTCCGGCCGGGTGAGGAGTGTCCGTGATGTCCCCCAGAATCGAGACCGAGACGTCCGCCCCGAACCGGGAACCACCACCGAGTACCCGCGTGACCACTGCCTGCACCAGCTGTTCGACGCGCGGGCGTGTCGAAACCCCGAGGCCCCGGCCGCGATTCACCACGGTGATGTACTCGGTTACGCGGAGCTCCGTGCCCGTGCCCGTGCCCGTGCCCGTGCTCGCGCGCACCGGTGACGCCGTGGCCCGACCCGGGTCGTCGAGGGGTTCGCTCATCTCGCAACTCCCGTAAGATGTGGTGACTCCGGATGCTACGTCGAGTGTTCGATTAATGGCTCGTGGTGATCCGCTATCGGGTGATCGATTCGCCCGGGATCGCCACTCACGTGTGCGCTGGCCGCTCGTGAGTTCTCGGGGACGCCAGGGGCAGCCGATTTCCCTTCCCGTGCGACACGATCAGTGCCCTTCCGCGTGTCTCGATTTGCTCCGTTCCGGATACGGGAGTGCACTGGGTGTATGGGGAACGGCGGTGTGCCGGTACACGGGATCTCACGCCCGGCTGGTCGGTCGGTGTTCGGGTCGATCTCGCCGGACCGGGCGCGTTCGGGCCGCTCGTGGCACGTGTGTCACGCGGGGACGGATCGCCCGGTTCCCGTGCGGTGCCGCTCCGGCGCGGAGTGCGGTCTCGTCGACCGGGGCGTACGAGGACGCACGTGTGCCCGGTACCGCGCCGTTGCCTGAATCCCCACGAGGACGGCGTGGACATGCTCGCCAGGGCCGAGGTCGTGTTGTGGGACCCGTCGCGGGGCCCGCCGGGTGAGCATGCGGAATTCGCCACCTCGAAACCACCACGAGGAGGCACCAGCAGTGACGCAGGAAAAACCCAAACCCCCGACAACAACCGATGCCGGAATCCCGGTCGAAAGCGACGAGCACTCGTTGACGGTGGGCCCGAACGGGCCGATCCTGCTGCAGGACAACTACCTCATCGAGCAGATGGCGCAGTTCAATCGGGAGCGAATCCCGGAACGCCAGCCGCACGCCAAGGGCAACGGCGCGTTCGGTGAGTTCGTCGTTACCAACGACGTCAGCGCCTACACGAAGGCTTCCGTGTTCCAGCCGGGCACCCGCACCGAGATGATGATCCGGTTCTCCACGGTCGCCGGTGAGCGCGGCAGCCCGGACACCTGGCGTGATCCGCGTGGCTTCGCGGTGAAGTTCTACACCAGCGACGGCAACTACGACATGGTCGGTAACAACACGCCGGTGTTCTTCGTCCGCGATCCGATGAAGTTCCAGCACTTCATCCGTTCGCAGAAGCGACGCGCGGACACCAATTCGCGCGACAAGGACATGCAGTGGGACTTCTGGACGCTCTCCCCCGAGTCGGCGCACCAGGTCACCTGGCTCATGGGCGACCGGGGGATCCCGAAGACCTGGCGGCACATGAACGGCTACTCCAGCCACACCTACATGTGGATCAACGCACAGGGCGAGAAGTTCTGGGTCAAGTACCACTTCAAGACCGACCAGGGCGTCGACTTCCTCACGCAGCAGGAGGCCGACCACCTGGCCGGTGCGGACGGCGACTACCACCAGCGGGACCTCTATCAGGCCATCGAGAACGGGGATCACCCCAGCTGGACGCTGTACATGCAGATCATGCCGTTCGCCGAGGCCGAGACCTACCGGTTCAACCCGTTCGACCTGACCAAGGTCTGGCCCCACGGTGACTATCCGCTCATCGAGGTGGGGCGGATGAAGCTCAACCGGAACCCGACCGATCACCACACCGAGATCGAGCAGGCCGCGTTCGAACCGAACAACCTCGTTCCGGGGATCGGTCCGAGCCCGGACAAGATGCTGCTGGCCCGGTTGTTCTCCTACGCCGATGCCCACCGGGCGCGACTGGGAGCCAACTACAAGCAGATCCCGGTCAACTCGGCCGAGGTGCCCGTCCACAGTTACAGCAAGGACGGCAGCATGCGGGTCAACAAGATCTCGGATCCGGTGTACGCACCGAACTCCTACGGTGGTCCCGAGGCCGACACGGCCCGGTTCGGCGAGTACGCCGGTTGGCACACCAGTGGGGAGATGGTGCACGAGGCCTACACCCCTCGCCGGGACGACGACGACTTCATCCAGGCGGGCACGCTGGTTCGTGAGGTGATGGACGACGCCGCCCGGGAGCGGCTGGTCAACAACGTCTCGGGGCACCTGCTCGACGGCGTCACCGAACCGATCCTGCAGCGCGCCTTCGAGTACTGGCGCAACATCGACGAGGACATCGGCAAGCGCATCGAGCGGGCGGTCCGCAACCACAACGGCTGACCGTTCGGTTCCACTCGCCGCGCCTCGTCACCCGGGGTGCTCCGGTCCGGCCGGGGCGCCCCGGGTTGTGCGCGGAGCGTACCGCAGGCCGCGCGCCCGGCGATTTCGCGAGAAATCGACGCACGGCGGGGTGGTTCGGCTCTACGGTGTGGTCATGGGTGTACTGGACCACGAGCGCTACTGCTCGGAGATCGTCACGCAGGCCAAGCTGCTGGGCAAAGCCGTCGACGGCGCGGAACCGGACTCGGCCGTACCGAGCTGCCCGGAGTGGAACCTGGAGCGGTTGATGCTGCATCTGGGAGGTGAGTACCGCTGGGCGGAGCGGATCGTGCGCACGCGTGATCAGGTAGAGATCTGTGCCGCCCATGCCGACGGTGCCCCCGAGCCCACGGGGCAGGATTCGGCTTCCCTCGGGACATGGTTGGTCGAGGGGGCCGAGGGCCTCGCGGATGCGCTGCGTGGCGCGGGACCGGAGGCGGAGGTCTGGAATCCGATCGCCGGAGTACCGCGGAACGCGCTCTCGTGGGCTCGACGCATGACGCACGAGACGCTGTTGCACCGGGCCGACGCGGAGTTCACGGTCGGTGCGGAGTTCACATCGGATCCAGAGCTCGCGGTGGACGCGCTGGACGAGTGGATGCTGCTGTGCGCGCTGCCGCAGTTATCGCAGGCCGATCCCGAGCTGCGGCGGCTGTTCGGTGACGGGAACACGGTGCACCTGCACGCCACCGACGTGCCCGAGGAGCTCGCGGCGGAGTGGTTGGTCGACCTGAGTGGGGAGCCGATCACCTGGCGTCGTGCGCACGAGAAGGCGACCGTGGCGCTACGGGGGTCGCTGACGGGATTGCTGCTGGCCGCCTACCTGCGAAAGCCGTTGTCCGATTCGGACCTCGAGGTGCTCGGCGATACCGAGCTGCTGCGCGGCTGGTTGGAGCGCGTCACCGTCTGGTTCCGCTAGGTTCCGCGCGGTTCGGCGGCCGTGCGGATGCGTCACCGGCGGACGGCGCCGCGCCTACCCGGGCACGGCGCCGTCCGCCAGTGGCTCGTCACTCCACCGAGACCACCCCGGCGTAGCGCAGCAGGTCGACGATCCCGAACTCGCTGCCCACGCCACCGATCGTGGGTTCCCAGCGCGGGAACACCGACAGGTAGGAACTCGGATCCGCCCGCAGCAGGCCGACCAGCGTCTCGGCGACGATGCGGCCGCCGACCGGACCGAGCTGTCGTCCCCCGCGCAGCACCTCGGCTTCCTTCAGCAGGTAGTACCAGAGGTATATCGGCCCCTCGCTCTCCAGCTCCTCGTCGCTGAGCGGGATCTCACCGATCTTGCGGGCCACGTCCTGCCCCGAGGGGAGCTGTTGCGTCTCGCTGCGCAACAGGTTGCGCACCACGAGCGAGCGCAGCTGCGACGGCAACGCACCGTCGACCGCGCCCGGAACGGCACGGATGGGCAGATCCAGCAGTCGCGTGTTGATCGCGGCCTCGAACCGCTTGGCCTGCGTGGCGCGTGTTTCCTCGTCCGCCTGGAAGAAGTAGCGCCAGTCCACCGTGTCCTCCGGCGCCACCGGTCCGCCGTTCAGATCCGTTCTGGGAACGCCGGGCGCCTCCGGATCCTCCGGAAAGATCGGTGCGAAGAAGGACTCGTTGACCCGGTAGTGCGAACGGATGGTGGCGTGGCCGAACCGGAAACCGGCCACCGCGAACTCCACCGGGATGAACGGATCACCGCTCGGGTCGAAGAACCGCGGTCCGTTCTCGGCTATGTCGTTCATCAGGTCCTCGCCGACCACCAGCGGGAGGAACTGATTGCGTACGATCCATTGGAAGTGCCAGCGCACCAACTGTTGTGCGGTGGCCAGGAGATCGTCGTAGTAATTGCTCAACGTCAGCAGTTCGGTGGTCGACCGGCCTTCCTCCGGCCGTTCGGGTGCTTCGGGAAACACTTGGCCGAAGACATCGGTGATTTCACCGGATCGAAGTTCGTCCACGATCCGGTTGTGGAACTTAGCGAATGCCAGATGCAGTTGCGATATAATCAGATTCTCGTCGTTGCGCGGATCGCCGATCAACGCCACTCCCTCCGGAGTTCGGGCGTGATCGTGTCCCCCTTCGGCGATCGCGAGTTTGGTCTGCTGTGACTCGGCGTCGTAGAGGAGTTCGTCGACGGCCGGACCGCCGCCGTACAGGTGGTCCAGATCGAGGCGCGGTGAGCGGAAACTGCGCAGGGCTTCGGGGTCGACCCGCTGTTCCAGGCTGCTGGTCGGATCGAACGTGATGTTGTGGTCGATGAACTGTCCGAGAAAGGTGAACCCCGAGTCGAGGACCGGGTTCTGTTGCTCGTCGGTCGTGGTTCCGGAATCCATTTTTCCACCAGGTAGGCCGAACTCCTCGGCGAGTTCCGGCCCGGTGGCCCTTCTGGGTTCGATCGTCGGAAACATTCTGCCGAATCTGCCGGTAACCGCACCGTTTCGTGCGGCCGACTGCCCCCGGTTCCGCGATCCGTGTACCGTCATGAACAAACTCCCGCTTTGGTTTTCATGCGGCGAACATCGCCAAAGGATCGAATGTCTCTCGCCCCCCATGAACAGACCTTCGGTCGTTCCCGATGCGCCTGCGATCGTCTCCTCGCGAATCCGCGCGCGAAGAGATACTTCCTTACGGAGAGATCCGGTTCCCAATCGGATCCGTAAACGAAAGTAGTGGATTTCACTCGACAGTGACAATCAACTACTCGGTAAGTCACTCGAATGGAGCAGAGTTAGGATTTCGACAGCACGGGAGGTAGCGGGAGAACCGGGTAAGCCTGCCGATCAGCCCCGATCAGCCCCGGGCACGTGTCACCGTTCGCAACAGGCCGGGCGTCAACCGCGAGAGCAGCAGGCCCGCCCTGGCCTCCGGCGTGATCGGTGCGACGGCTCGGTCGCGGCGAACCGCCCGCAGGATCTCCGCCGCGGCGCTCTCAGGGGTGAAGGCGCGACGACGATAGAGGCGCCCCGCTCGTTCCCGCTTGCGCCGTTGCTGTTCGGGAGAGCTGCCCACGAAGGTCGTCGTGTCGGTTATGCCGGAGCTGACCACTCCCGGGCACACCGCGGTGACCCCGATGCCGTGCGCGGACAGCTCACCCCGCAGTCGTTCGGAGAGGGCGAGTACCGCGGCCTTGGAACTCGCGTAGGCGGGCAGCCCCGGTACGGGCAGATAGGCCGCCGCCGAGGCCACGTTGACGATCCGGCCGCCCTCGCCGCGCTCGATCAGCTGTTCGGCGAACGCCCGGCAACCGTGGATCACGCCCCACAGGTTCACGTCCAGGACCCGTTGCCAGTCGGCCTCCGTGGTGTCCATGAAGGAACCGGACATGCCGATCCCGGCGTTGTTGATCACTATGTCGGCTACGCCGTGTTCCTCCCGTACCCGTTCGGCCAGCTCCCGCACCGAGGAGCCCGTCGCCACGTCCACGCCGTACCCCGCGGCCACGGCCCCCTGATCGCGCAGCCGCGCCGCGGTCAGCCGCGCCGCGGCTTCGTCCACATCGGCCGCCACGATCTCGGCGCCCTCCGCCGCGAAGGCGTGCGCGGTGGCACGACCTATCCCGCTTCCCGCTCCGGTGACCACGACGAGCCGGTCCGCGAAACCCCGCTGATCGACGTCGGTTCGGGCTCTGCGCAGTTCCCTGGACTGTTCCCCGCCCTCCAGGTGCCGGACGAACTCCGCTGTGACGTGGGCGATCCGTTCCGGGGAGCTGCGGGGCAGCCAGTGCCCGCCCCGCAGGTGCCGCACCCGCAGGTCCTCGACCCAGCGGTCGATCTCGGTCTGCATGGGGGTTCCGACGAAGGAATCGCCCGTGGGGGCGAGTACCTGCACCGGTACCGAGGTGGCGCGTGGGGTCGGAGCGCGGAACCGCCGCGAGGTGTTCCTGCGGTACAGCGCGAGCCCGGCCACCCCGTCACTGGTTCGCGCCGTGATGTGCCGAGCACTGGGGTCCAGCAGCCGTATCACCCGCCGCATGATGCCGGTGCGCCACGCCAGTTCGGGGATGACGGGAAGCTGGAAGAAACCGATGTAGCCGGAGTGCGTGAGTTGGCTCACCAGGTCGCGGAGCCCTCGCGGCGTGGGACGGCGCAGTTTGCTCCGCATCCACTCGCCCGCGTGGTCGAGGGAGGGCCCGGAGATCGTGGTGAAGGAGCGGATTCGTTCCCGCAGCCGCGGCTCGGTGACGGCTTGCCACGCCTGGATCGATCCCCAGTCGTGGGCCAGCAGGTGCACGGGGCGTTCGGGACTGACCTCGTCCATGACCCGTTCCAGGTCGGCGGCGAGCCGGTCGAGGTCGTAGGCGTCGTTCCGGCGGGGCCTGTCCGATTCGCCCGCGCCCCGCACGTCGTAGGTGACCACGTGATACCGCTCGGCGAGCATGGGGACCACCTCGTCCCAGACGTGCCGGTCGTCGGGATACCCGTGTACGCACACGATGCACGGCCGTGCACGGTCGCCGTGCTCGCGCACCGCGAGCCGGATTCCGTCGCTGGTGTGTACTCGCGGACTAGCCGTCATGATCACGTCCTCGTCGGGGGTCCCGAAGCCGTCGGCCCGCCCGGGGCGGGCAACCGACCGGTCCGGGCGTTATTTCGTCCGGCCCGATCGACGAAGTAACTGTTACCACGAGTAACAGTAGGTTGTCGAACACCGAGCGGCACCGGTGATCCGCCGCGAGTCGTCGACTCACGTCCCGCTCTCGTTATCCCTGGGCAGGCGGAGGAAGGAGCGTGTCGGCGGTTCGGGTGATCGTGTCCAGCGCGGTGGCGATCGCCGGGCGGTCCCGGCTGCCGAGCCTGTTGGTCGCCAGAATGCGGCGTGCCGGTGCCGGTGCCGGTTCGCCGCGCAGCGGGATGCGGGTGACGGGCCAGTCCTGGTGCAGCCTGGCGAGCCTGGGAACGAGGATGATGCCGAAGTCGTGGGCCACCAGGGCTGTTCCGGTCTCCCACTCGTCGGCGTAGTGCGCGACGTCCGGAGTGAACCCGGCCGCCATGCACGCGGTGCGCACCAGGTGGTGGTAGGTGCTGCCCGGCCGTCCCAGTATCCACGACTCGTCGGCGGCGTCGGCGAGCGTGACCGTCCGGCGCTCGGTCAGGTGGTGGTGCTCGGGTACCACCAGGTCGAGCGGATCGTCGAGCAGTGGATGCTGGTCGAAGCGGGTGTCCGATGCGGGCGGCGTGTCGTCGGTGGCGATCAGTAGTGCCAGATCGGCATCGCCCGCCAGCAGCAGATCGAAGCAGCGCGCCGGTTCGGCCTCGATGACCCGGACCCGCAGGTGCGGGTAGTGGTCCCTTAGCGCGGCGGCAGCCGGGGGAAGCAGGTGAGTCGCCGCGGTGGAGAAGCCGCACACGGTGAACGAGCCCTCGGGTTCGTCGGTGGCGGCGGCCAATTCCGCCCGGGCGCGCTCGGCCTGTGCGGACAGCACCTCGGCGTGGCGCAGCACGGTCGTGGCGGCGGCGGTCAATCGGATGCCGCGTCCCGACTGGGTGATCAGTTCCACTCCGAGCTCGGCGGCGAGCTGACGCAACTGATGTGACACGGCCGAGGGCGTGTAGTGCAACGCCTGGGCGGCGGCGGTGACCGTGCCGTGGTGGGCCACCAGCTGCAGCACCCGCAACTTCGGATCGATCATGTAAATATTTTGCACGAACATATGCGAAAACGTTTGCTTCTCTGCAGCAGTTTTCGTGGACAGACTGGTGTCGTGCTGTTCCGGAGATTTTTCGACGAAGATGGTTCCGGTCCCCGACTCGCCACGGGCAGGCTTGCCACCGGTCGCACCCACGAGGTGCGTACGGCGGTCTACCTGCTGGTCGTGCTCACGGCGGGGGCCTATCTGCCCAGCCCGTTGTACCCCGACTACCAGCAGGCCTTCGGATTCGGCGATCTCACGATGACGTCGATCTACGCCACCTTCGCACTCGTCAGCGCGCCCGCCCTGCTGCTGTTCGGCCCGGCTTCGGACGCGCTGGGTCCCCGGACGGTACTGCGCGCTGGCGTGCTGGCCGCCGCGCTCGGTTCGTGCTGCTTCGCGCTCGCCTCCGGCCCGGCCTGGTTGCTGGTGGGGCGCGCCGCGCAGGGAACAGCGCTGGGAGCCGTGACCGGTGCGACCAGCGCGCTGCTCGTCGAACGGGCCGCGAACAGGGACAGGTTACGCGCGTCCACAGTGGCCAGCATGGGATTCGTGGCGGGGACCGCCGCCGGGCCGCTCGTCGCGGGGGTGCTGGCCCAGTACGCGCCCGCGCCCCGCCTCTCGCCCTATCTGGTGCATCTGGCGCTGCTGGCGGTCGGGTGGTGCCTGGTCTCGGCACTGCCCGCGGCCACCTCCCGGGTGAGTCGTTGGCGCCCGACACGCCCGCGAATACCGGCGGGGATACGCGTTTCGTTCACCACGGCCGCCGCTTCCGGCTTCCTCGCCTGGACCGGGGCCGGCCTCTTCCTGGCGGTCGTGCCGGTCGTGCTCGGTCGCCGGGCGGGAGTCGAGAATCCGGCGATCACGGGCGCGCTGCTCTGTGCCGTGCTCACCTGCTCGGTGCTGATTCAACCGCTGGTGACCCGGTTCGGCCCGCGCCTGGCGCAGCTGCTCGGGCTCGGTGCGTTGCTGAGCGGGCTCGTGCCGCTGGCGCTGACGGGCGGCGGTTCGCTGTCGGTGACCGTGATCGCGGCGGTGGCCACCGGAGTCGGGCACGGCCTCACCTACAGCGGCGCGGGCGCCACCATCGACGTGGTAGCTCCCGAACGGCAGCGCGCGGGGGTGACCTCCGCGCTCTACATCGCCTTCTACGCCGGTGCCGGACTGCCCGCTGTGGCGGTCGGACTGCTGACCCGCTGGCACGACATGGCCACGGCCGTGTCCTGGTTGGGTGCCGTCGCCGCTTCGCTCGTGCCGATCGTCGTGATGGCGCTGCTGCTGGCCGACCGCAACCGGCGGGTGTCGCGTACCGAGTTCCAGGCACGAACCGCCGCCACGTACCAGTCGTTCCGCGAGTCCCGTCGGTTCGGCCGATTCGGTCGACGCGACGTGCCCGCACACCAGGACCGGTTCGAACCGGCCGATACCGAGCTCACTCGGACAGGAGCCGGGGTCGGCAGCGTTGCGTCCGAGCCGAACGGCGTGGAATTCGAGCCGAACGGCGCGGGGTCCGAGTCCAGCAGGGCGGGGTTGGAATCCAGCAGCGCGGATTCCGAGCTCAGCCGATCGGGATGAGCCGTCGCGACACGGGCCAGCGTCGCGTCTTCCGGCCGTACCGGGTGCGAGCGGGGTCAGCCGCGGGCCTGTCGAATCCGTTCCAGCAGTCCCGAGATACGTTCGGCGGCCTCCGCCTGATCGCCTTCGGACAGCGCCGAACCCATCCCGACCGCGACCGCCCCGTTCGCTATCCAGTCGGGAGCCCGGTCCACCGAGACTCCGCCGGTGGGAACCAGCGGGGCCTGCGGCAGTGCCGCGAGCACGTCCCGCATGCTCTCCGGCGTCCACCTGCTCGCGGGGAACAGCTTGATCGCGTCGGCACCCGCTTCCAGAGCCCGCACCAGCTCGCTCGGCGTGTCGACACCGGGCAGCACCGCCGCACCGTAGCGGTGGCCGGTGGAGATCACCTCGTCGTGCAGCGACGGCGATACCAGGAACCGAGCCCCGGCGTCGACGGCGAGTCGTGCGGAGGTGGCGTCCAGCACGGTGCCCGCCCCCAGCAGCGCGTTCGGGTACTCCGCACGGAGCTCGCGCAACACCGTCGTGGCGTCCGGCGTGGTCAGCGAGACCTCCAGTACCTCCAGGCCCGCGTTCAGGCAGGCCGCGGCACGTTGCCTTGCCGTTCGTGCGTCGGCGGCCCGGACGATACCCACCACCCCGTGCTCGGCGATGGTGCTTGCTACCTGCCAGCGGTACATTCCACTCCTCCGTACAGAACTCGAAACGGTATTCGTGTGCGCGCTCGGTTAGCCGGCACGTGAGTCGGCGCCTTGCTGTGTTGGGCCGGCTCTTGAGTAGCGACCTACGCGGCGAGCGGCCCGGCCTTGCAATGCATCCGACTCACGCACCGGGGACCCATGCGCTGCGACACTCACGGTCGCTTCCCGGTGGTTGCTCCCACGGCGGCGATTTCGCGAGAAATCGACGCCGCACGGGAGAACCCGCGGCGGTGCCGATTGCGTAAGTGGTGGGAGCTCGGCTCGCGGGAGTGGTGGGAGTGCGGCCCCGTGCCGTCCCACCGCCCGGCGATTTCGCGAGAAATCGGCGCCACCGGGGCCGCGCCGACTCCACGATGCTTGGTCGAATGGCGTCAGCGCGTGGTGACCTGCTCGTCACCCACGGCCAGATCCCGCAGCCGCGAGTCAGGGAGGCCGTCCATGTCCCCGAGAATCTGCACCACGCTGCCCGCCACGGTGGCGGCCTCGGTCAGCGCCTCGGGCACCGAGATCCCCCGCAGGTGTGCGGACAGGAATCCCGCGTTGAACGCGTCACCGGCTCCCACCGGATCCACGGCGGGCACCTCGGCCGCCCGCTGGAACCACTCCCGCTCACCGTCGGTGGCCCAGGCCCCGCGCGAGCCCAGCTTGAGCACCACCAGCCGGGCACCCCGTTCGAGCAGCCACCCGGCGGCGGCACGCTCACCGACGCACCCGCTGATCTCCTCGGCCTCGTCCAGACCGGTCAGTACCAGGTCGGTTCGCTCGGTGAGTGGGCGCAGCAGCTCCACCCACCGCTCGATCCCGGCCAGTTTGCGCCGAATGTTGGGATCCAGACTCACCGGAACCCCGGCATTCCGCGCCGCCCGCACCGCCCGTTCGGTGGCCGCTCTCGCGTCCTCGGACAGCGCGGCGGTGATGCCGGTCAGGTGCAGCAACCCGGCCCCACTGATCCACTCCTCGTCCACGTCCCCCTCGTGCAGGGCGCTGCCGGCCGAGCCGCTCCGGTAGTAGCAGACCTCGATGGGGCGGTGCGCGTGCGCGTCGCGCACCAGCAGCCCGGTGGGCAGCGACTCGTCCACCACAGCCCGGGAGACGTCGACTCCTTCGCCGCGCAGGGTACGCAGCGCGGAACGGCCGAACGGATCGTCGCCCACCCGCCCGAACCACCCCACGCGGTGGCCGAGACGGGCCAGCCCCACGGCCGTGTTCGACTCAGCTCCGGCGATCGAACGCCGGAACCCCGCCGCGTGCTCCAGCGGCTGCCCCTGCTCCGCCAGCAGCAGCCCCATCGTCTCGCCGAAGGTGATCACCTCGGGGCTCAAGCGTCCTCCTCGATCCGGAACGGGTGCACACGGTTGCCACGGACATCGGGATCGAAGCGGAACAGCGCGCCCGCGTGGGGATCCTCCCGGTTCTCGATGCCCTGCCGGGAGGTGGTGATGTAGAGGGTGTCCAGGTCGGTTCCGCCGAACGCGCAGGCGGTCACCTGGGGTGTGGGCAGCTCCACCCTGGTGAGCAGTTCGCCCTCCGGGCTGTAGCGGTGCACCGCCCCGCCCTGCCAGAGCGCGACCCACAGGCAGCCCGCGGCGTCCAGTGTCAACCCGTCCGGAGCGCCGAGCTCGTCCGGAATCCGCACCACGGGACGCCTGTCGTGCAGCTCCCCGGTGCCCGGCGTGACGTCGAACCGGTCGATGCGCCGGGTGGGGGTGTCCACGTAGTAAGCCGTCCCGCCGTCGGGGGTCCACACCAGACCGTTGGAGATGGTCACCCCGTCCAGCACCCGCTCGGTACTCAGGTCGCCGTGCAGCCGCCACAACGCCCCCCGCCCGGGGGATTCGTCGTAGGCCATCGATCCCGCGTAGAACCTGCCGAGGGCGTCGCACCCGCCGTCGTTCATGCGTACCGAGGGGTCGCTCCACAACTCGGGCAGTGACTCCGGTGTCTCGTTGCCGGGCCGCAGCAGGGCGAAGCCCCGTTCCAGCGCCAGCACCAGACCACCGCCCACCACCGGCCGCGCCACGGCGGCCACGGTTCCGACCTTGGTGCGGCCGACGGTGCCGCCCGGAACCATGCTCAGCAGGTCTCCGGCGAGCATGTCCACCCAGTGCAGCTGTCCGGTGGCCTCGTCCCAGACCGGCCCCTCGCCGTGCTCGGCGCGGCTCTCGGTCAGCTGTTCGGCCCGGTGTACGGCAACGTTCGAATCGCTGTGCAAGCCGAAGAATCCTTTCGTGCCGGGTTCTGCCGATCCGGACGGTGCGTCCGGTTCGGACACTGCCGCTGCTTCCGCTCAGCAGTCCGAATCCTGTCGCTCGCTCGGGGGGTCTTCCGGTTTCCCCCGGGGTGTGTTGAACACGGCGCGCAGATCCCGCTCGGTGGTTCGCAGGTGCCTGCGCATCGCCTCGGCCGCCCCGCCGGGATCGCGTCGCCGGACGCGGTCGAGCACCTCGCGGTGCTGTTCGGCCGCGTCGGCGTGCGAGCCACCCAGCTTCCGGTGGCCCCGGTAACTGGCGATCATGCTGTCGTGCAGGCTGCCCGCCAGCGCCTCGATGAGCAACGCCAACATACGGTTGCCGGAGGCACGCGCCAGCAGTTCGTGGAACCGCAGGTCGGCGTCGTGGTACTCGGTGGCGTCCTCGGCCTGGTCCATCGCCCTGATCGCCAGCTCCATCGCGGAGACGTCGCTCGAACCGGCGTTGTTCGCGGCGAGCGTGCTGGTCTGCGTCTCCAGGCCGTGCCTGACTTCGAGCAGTTCGAATGCCGAGCCGGGGTTCCAGCGCAGCAGGGTGTTGAAGAAGTCACCGATCTGATCCCCGCTGGGTGCGGTGACGCGGGGGCGTCTTCCCTTGCGGATCTCCACCAGGCCACGTGCCTGCAGTGACCGGATCGCCTCGCGCACGGTCAGCCTGCTGACACCCAGCCGGGTCGCCAGCTCGGACTCGGAGGGAAGCAGCTCGCCCACCCCGAACCGTTCGAAGATCAGTTCTTCGAGTTCCGTCGCGGCGTCCCGAGTTCCCGGGCGCTCCGGTTCGTCGGTCTCGCTCATCCGTGTCCTCGGTCGCTCGTCGGGCGGCATCCGCCGAGTATCCCCGGCGTTCGGATCGAGAACATATCAGATACGTTCTTATCCCGGTAGGCTTTATCCTGATCGGATGCGTCGGTGAATCCGCAGCTCATACTAATCGAGTGGTCCGGTGATCGGGGCTTGATTGCTCCGGATGCGGTGTTGACGCGGAGTAACCTGTCATACAGAATCTCTCGCTCGACTCGACACTCGTCCAGGAGGGCACGCGACCCCCGGCAAGCGCGGACACCGAACTCCCACGAGCGAAACCCGACAGGCGAAACCCGACAGGCGGAACGGAGTGAACATGCGAATCACGGGGCTGGAGACTTTCCCAGTGCCGCCTCGTTGGCTGTTTCTCAGGATCTCCACCGACGAGGGGATCGTCGGCTGGGGCGAACCGGTGGTGGAGGGGCGTGCTCACACCGTCGCGGCGGCCGTCGACGAGCTGTCCGAGCTGTTGGTGGGGCGCGATCCGCTGGCCATCGAGGATCACTGGCAGGTGATGACCAAGGGTGGTTTCTACCGTGGTGGTCCGGTGCTCTCCAGCGCCGTGGCGGGCATAGACCAGGCGCTCTGGGACATCGCGGGCAAGAGCTACGGCGTACCCGTACACCGGCTGTTCGGTGGGCCGGTGCGCGAGCGGGTCCGGGTGTACCAGTGGATCGGTGGTGACGAGCCCTCGGACGTGGCCGAAGCGGCCGCCGAGCAGGTAGAGGCCGGTTTCACCGCCGTGAAGATGAACGGCAGCGGCAGACTGCGCCACATCGACACGCCCGCCGAGCTGGACGCGGTGGTCAGCCGGGTCGCCGCGGTGCGCGAGGTGCTCGGCGACGAGCGTGACGTGGCGGTGGACTTCCACGGCCGGTTCTCCACCGCGATGAGCCGTCGGGTGCTGCCCCGCTTGGAGCCGCTGTCCCCGCTGTTCGTCGAGGAACCGGTGCTACCGGAGAACACCGCCAAGGTCCGCGACCTCGTCACCTCGACTTCCATTCCCATCGCGCTGGGGGAGCGGTTGTTCTCCCGCTGGGACTTCCGCGATGTGCTGACCTCCGGAATCGCCGTGGCGCAGCCCGATCTCTCACATGCGGGCGGGATCTCGGAGGTGCGCCGCATCGCGGCGATGGCCGAGGCGCACGACGTGACGCTGGCGCCGCACTGTCCACTCGGGCCGCTGGCGCTGGCGGCCAGCCTGCAGATCGCCTTCGCGACCCCGAACTTCCTGATCCAGGAGCAGAGCAGGGGAATCCACTACAACGTGGGCTCGGACCTGCTGGACTACCTGGTCGATCCCAGCCCGTTCCGGTTCGACGAGGGGCACGTCGCCGCGCCCCAGGGGCCCGGTCTGGGCGTCGAGATCGACGAGGCGAAGGTGCGCGAGGCCGCCGAGCGCGGTCACCGCTGGCGTTCACCGGTCTGGCGTGATTCGGACGGCGCCTTCGTCGAGTGGTGAGCCGGGGCTCGGTGGCGGTTCGCTCCTCGCTCACGAGGATGCACACCGTCCTCGGCCGTCGTGGCCGGAGACGCGAAAAGTCCCGCTCGGCGTGTACCGAGCGGGACTTCACGGCAGCGGTTCAGCCGTCGAGGCGGTCGCTTTTGATCGCGTCGACGAAGGCGGTGAAGTGGCCCGGGGAGACCGCGAGGACGGGGCTGTCGGTGCCGAGCTTGCTGTCTCGGAGGAGAGCGGTCCCCGGTAGGTTCTGGGCGACCTCGACGCAGTTACCGCCACTGTTCGATCGTGACGACTTTCGCCACGTCGCACGCGAGAGATCCACTGTGCCAGCCTCCTAGGTCTGTGCCGTGTGCGCCTCCCGAATGCTACGTATCAGCTCCAGGGAGGCTGGTGCTGGTAGGGCTGTGGATCGTAGTTCGTCGCCGACGTACTTCAGAGCTTCCACGTCGTTGGGGTCATCCACGGTGTGCCCTCCCAACGGAGTGTCGAGGAATCCGACAGCTTCGTTGTTGTCGAACGAGAGCAACGCGAACGAGCCGGAAGGGCTGGCGTGTGCTCCGGCGTTGTAGGGGAGCACTTGAACAATTACGTTCGGAAGTTCACACCAGCGCATCACTTGGTCCAATTGCTCTGTCATGAGTGCGGGGCCGCCGACTTCGCGATGTAGAGCTGCTTCGCTGATGACGGCTCGGAGGCGTAGTGGATTCGGTTCAGTAAGCCGTTTCTGACGTTCCGCTCTGGCCTGTACCCGTCGTGAGATATCCACGGGGTTCGTCGTGTACCTACCCGCGCGGTGCACCTCGTAAGCGTATGCCTCGGTTTGAAGTAGACCGGGGATCAAGTCGAGTTCGAAGTTGACAGCCTCGGTAGCGAAGCTCTCGAAGTCCACGAACGGCTCGAACCAACTCGGTACGCGGTAACTCTCCCACCAACCACGCTGTTCGGCTTGCTGACGGGTCTCGTCCAACTGGCTGCGAACGTCTTGGTCTGCTTCGTAGAGATCGAGCAAGCTTATGAGCTCGTGACGTTTGATCTTGGAGCGTCCCGCTTCGATATGTCGGATCTTCGAGTCCGAACACCCGAGAGCGCTGCTTGCGTCCGCCACGTCGAACTCCGCCGATTGGCGGAGTTTCGTAAGCCATGAGCCGAGCTGCCGACGCCTCGCGGATGACATGTCCAACAGCGTAGTCATGACAAGCTTCTGGAGATCATCACCCATTCAGATGAATGCATCGATGACACTATCAAAGATATATTCTGACACTGTCATGATGTTGTCGTATGGATAGAAGAGTCAGGATCGATACAGCAGTGATTGAATCAGAATCCGGCACTACAAGTGCTCTGCCGTTGGGCCGTGAAGCTCGGCCGTGCGGCTGTACTCGTGCGTACTTCGAGTCGATGATCAGCGAGTTCGTCGCTTTGTGAACCACTCGTCCGGTGGCGGTCACCGGACGAGTAGCCCTTCCCGCGTCGTGTGCTTGGCGGCCTTGGACGCGGGGGTGGCTCCGTCAGCCGTTTACTACTGATGTGGAGCGTTGTTGATGCTATCGCCTGGTATGAGACGCGTCGCTACGCGTCTCGAACTTCCGCACCATGTCCTCTTGTTGGGGGTGGTGTGAGGTGGGTTCGTTGTTTCCGCGTGGCCTGGTGTGTGTGGTGTTGGCCGTGACGGAGGCCGATCACCGGTCTGGCCAGCTGCCTCGGTTGCATGCGATCGAGCGTCACCCGGCCGAGTACACGGCCTCGTGGGTGCTGAGTCTGTGCCAGGTTTATCTGGGGTTGGGTGAGATCACCGGAATCGGTGAGCCGGAGGCTGATCCGGAGTTGTGTGCGCAGTGCTGTTGGGCGATGGCGGGGTCGGGTCGGCGGGGGCGGGTGGTGCGCCATGCCCGCGCTCACTGATCAGCCCGTGCCGCCGCCTCGGTTCGTGACCGGCACCGAGTCCGGGACGATTCATGCCACCGCCCCGTATAAACACGCCGAGTCCGCCCGTGCGGGTCGGGGGAGGGTGGCCTGTTTCTGCGGCGAGGTGGTCGAGTTGGCCCCGCACCCGCCGGAGCGGGTGTTGGGCGGGTGGCATCACTACTGCCGGGTGTGTACTGAGTATCTGCTCGCTGCCAGTGATCCCTCCCCGCCGAGTCCGACGAATCTCTACGAGCCCTGGCTGTGCGAGCTGGCCCAGCTCGACACTTCGGCCACTGTGGACGGTGTGTCGGCGTGGTCGGTGGTTCCGTGTCGCCAGCAGCGGCACGGCCGGGCGGTGCTGCGGCTGAAACCCACCGCCGCCGGGATCGCGTTGCTGGCGCCTGCCCCGGCCGCTGCCTCGCTGTTCACGCTCGCCGAGGCGCGGCAGCTGCGGGACGCGCTGGATACGGCCCTGCGGGACCGGGAGGGGTGGCGATCATGACGCTGACCCTGCTGCTGCTCGCGCTGCGTTGTCTGCTCGGGAAAAACCGTGTCGTCGGGAGAAATCGTGTCCGAGTTCGAGATCGCGGTGCTGCTGCTGGCGCTGCTGACCCTGGTGCTGGCGCGGCTGGCTTGGGGACCGAACCGATAACCGACCCTCCCGGTCACGGCTGGTTCGCCAGCGTGTTCGAGTCGAAGTGGCACGCCTGCCCCGCCAACACCAAAGCGGGAAACAGCGGGCTGCGGGCGCTGTGTGGGCACCTGTCCCGACGCGGCCCCTACCGCGGCCGTGCCGCCAGCGGTCCGCCCGATGAGGACGGCCGGTCGGTCTGTGACGCCTGCCTGCACGCCATCGGGCACCTGCCGCCCCGCCCACCACGGCTTCCTCCGGTGTGGATCGCCCACGGCGACACCGAGCCGGGCTGGCCCACCACCGATCCCGACGAGCCCAACACCCCCGCCGAGAAAACACCCGGTAACCCGTGTCCAGCAGGGACCGGTCACCACGGTCTCCCAGCCGTGGCCTGACCGTCCACTCCAGGCCCGGGCGTGTGCCGTGAAAACCCCCGACACCTCCGGCACACGCCCGCCCGGCCCCCTGCACAACGGCGTGCCGGGGGCCGTCCCAGGCCGGTGCCGCGCCGGAGTTCTCCCTTCCCCATCCGGCGCGGCACCACCCCGGCCGGGAACAGGGGCCGCTCCCACCCCACCCCCGGCCGGGGACCCCCACACCACCGAAATACCGAACCACCGAACCGAACCGGACCCACCAGCATGCCCCGACTCTCCCCGGTCACCACGATCCTGCTGCGCGAATGCGCCGGAACCGGCCTGGCCGTAGCGGCCTTCGCCTACAGCGGCTGGATCACCGTCGTCCTGAACCTGTCCCTCGTCACGACGATCACCCACCCCAGCGAACCCGGCATCGAACTCCACGCGTTCTTCGGCGCACTGGCCTGCCTGCTGTGGTGGACAGGCATCGCCGGACTACGCCTCGCCGGATGGCGCACCAACTGGCCCACCCGCATCGGCCTACTCCTCACCGGCATACACACGATCGAACTCACTGTCGCGGCGGTAGTCCACTACACGTGAAACTCGAAATCCGATGGGCGCAGCCCGACAGATCCGCACCGCTGTCACAGGTCAGGATGGACATCCACATCGCACAGCATTGGCCAGTTGGAATTACCGCAGTCGAGTGAGCCGCCAGTCAGTGTCGGCCGAACTCACCCCACCCGGAACGTCCGCGAGGTTTGGGCGTCGAGATCGACGAGACGAAGGTGCGCGAGGCCGCCGAGCGCGGTCACCGCTGGCGTTCACTGGTCTGGCGTGATTCGGACGGCGCCTTCGCCGAGTGGTGAGCCGGGCCGGCTCGACAGCGGATGGTCGGTACCGGAGTCCCGGTCTCGGACCGGGACTCGCCCGCGGTTCACGCCTCCCAGGGCCATTGTTGTTCACCACCCGCTTCCACCAGCGGGATCAGGCCGAAGCAGGTGTCGTTGAGCCCGCCGTAGGTGTGGCGGTTGGTGACACCGGCCGGGGTGTGACCCGCCTCGTAACCTGCCAGGTTGAACGTGTGCACCGGTGTGCTCTCGGGCAGCACCTCGGTCACGGGCTCAGCGTCCGGGCCGGTCTGCTCGTCGGTCAACAGCACCACGCGGTCGTGCCCGTCGTAGTGCTCGCGCAGCGCCTGCTGCGTGGCGGTGCCGCCGTCCAGCATGAATCCATCGTCGAACCACCTGCGCAGCGAGTCGAGCACGGCCTCATCGGGTCGCGGCGGAAACCGTGCGGAGTGCGACCGTTCGCGCCACCGGCCGCTCAGTCCCGAGTAGGAGACCACTTCCGTCCGCTCGCAGCGTGCCGCCAAGGCTAGTCCGAACAGGGCGGCGGCGTCCGAACGGCGCACACTGCCCCGTCGGCTGAACGGCCGGTCCATCGAGGCTGAGGTGTCGACCAGTACCAGCGTGCTGCCCCGCAGGACCGGAATGTTCGGCAGCGTGTGCTGCACGGCGCGTTCCAGGCACTCCCGCCAGCGATCGCCACGCACGGCTCGACCCGCCGCGAACACCGCCAACGGCAGCTGGCGCGAGCGCGCCACCTCGGTGGGATCGCCCAGTTTCGCCGCTATCCCCGCCGCTGTCTCGTCGGAGATCCCGGCCTTGTCGAAGTTGCGCAGGTTGCGCAGCAGGGCGGTGTAGCCCATCGCGGGAATCACGCTCTCCCATGCCTGGGCATCGAGCCGTTCACCCAGCCAACCGGCCAGCGATTCCCAGGTGAACCCCGCACGCCGAAGTCGTTCGGCGCCCGCCGGATCGGTGATCCAGCTCCGCCGTGACCGCGGCGCCACCTCGCGAAGTTCGGCGTGCTCGCGCAGTACCGACAGTTCGGCGGGGATGTCCGCGTCGTCGCGTCGGCGGTCCAGGCAGTACCGCAGTAACGTGCTCTGGTGCCGGTTCGCCGGTTTCGGGTGCGTGAGCTCGACGACGTCACCGAACCGGAAGTTCCGCTTGGGCGAGTCCCACTTGAGCAGGGCGTGTTCGTGCCACAGCCGCCGGATCGCGTCGTTGATTCCCTTCTTGATCGGCATGGGCGGCGGTTTGCCGTGTTCGGCGACCCAGTGGGCTAGCAGCTCCCCCGGTTCGTCCGCCCGCCGCAGCACACTGTCGACGACCCGCCGCGAGAGTCCGTCCAGCCCGGCGGCGCGTCGTGCGGCCACGAACTCGGCAGCTCCGAGCAGGGCGACCGAACGCAGACCCGCCCCGTTACGCAGCCACCCCAGCAGCCGGGCCGTCCATTCGCCGTCGGTCACGGCACGCTCGCGAATCAGCCGAACGAAACGGGAGTCCCGTTGTCCGGCCGATTCGTAGAAGCTCGGCTCGCCGACCAGGTTGGTCACGGCGAGCAGGAACAGTTCCGCGCGGGGATCGCGGACGTAGCCCGGGCCGCCCTCGTGCGTGACGGCTGTCGGCTCGGTTCGGTCCCGCTTGCCGGGATGTCCGTGAGTTCGGGCCGCCGCACGGTTGAACTTCGCCACGGCCGCTCCCTCCCTCATGAATCGTCGATCGAGAACCGAGTGGACGGCCCTGGAACGGGTTGGCGACGGCGGTTACAGTGCTCTGCCGATTGAGCTACCGGTCGTACCGGACGGGACTCGAACCCGCAACAGCTGTGTTTGAGGACGAAGTAGCCGTCACCGGCACATCGGGCCATCCACTCGGGACGATCGACTCCCGGTGGTGCGGGGGTTTCGGGCAACCGTCGAACCGTGGTTCGAGCGAGCCGGAGAGCTCCCACCGGGAGCCGATCACGACGGGCATTCTGCTGGTGGCGCGTCGCGCCTCGCAACGGAATTTCCGCCGACCGGGCACCCGGGTGAGCGGCTCTTTCGTCGCCGGACTCACCACTCGTCCCCTGTGCCGAGATGGCGGCACGGCTGACTCCGGTTCATGCGGGGGAGGTTGTGCGATGACATGTCGGTGCGACCTCAGTGGTCCGCTTCGTCCGGGGGGATATCGCCGAGGCTGGTGAGGAGTTTGCGTAGCAGTTCGGTGAGGTGTTCCTGCTCGTGCGGATCGAGTCCGGCGAGTGCTCGTGTCTCGTGCTCGACGTGGTCGACCATGGCCGCGTCCACGACTCGGTAACCGTGTTCGGTGAGTGTGATCAGTACGCTGCGCCGGTTGTCGGGGTCGGTTTCGCGGGTCACCAGTTCCTTGGCCGCCAGCCGGTCGATGCGGTTGGTGATGGCTCCGGAGGTGACCATGGCGGCTTCGACAAGGGCGCTCGCCGTCAGCTGGTACGGGGCTCCGGAGCGACGGAGTGTGGCCAGGATGTCGAATTCCCAGGACTGCAGGTCGTGGGCGGCGTAGTTCTCGCGCAGTGTGCGTTCGAGCCGTTGTGAAGCGCGCTTGATGCGTCCCACCACGCCCATCGGCGCGGGGTCGATGTCCGGTCGTTCGGTGCTCCACTGCTCCAGCAGTCGGTCCACACTGTCCCTCACTGATCTCCTTAACGTTGAAGTGTTTGACTCATACTAGCAGGCGAGTTAATCTAATGAATGTTGATTATTTTAACATTAAGGGGAAATGGTGACCCGGATCGCTGAAGCCGGAAGTTCCGCCGCGGACGGCTCCCCGGCGCGGACATGGAGTCTGACCGGTCTCGCCGCGTTGGCGCCGGCGACGTGGGGAACCACTTACCTGGTGACCACCGAGTTCCTGCCGCCGGACCGCCCGATACTTTCCGGTGCGATCCGTGCACTGCCCGCGGGGCTGATCGTGCTCGCGCTGACCCGGACACTGCCGCGGGGAAGCTGGTGGTGGCGTGCGGCTTTGTTGGGCACCCTCAACATCGGAGCCTTCTTCGCGTTGCTGTTCGTCGCGGCCTACCGGCTGCCCGGGGGTGTCGCGGCCACTCTCAGCGCGGTGCAGCCGTTGTTGGTCGCGGGGTTGGCGTTCGGGCTGCTCGGAGAACGGCCGACGCGCTGGCGTCTCGGCTGGGGTGTGGCCGGAGTGGTCGGCGTGGCCATGATGGTGCTCCAAGGGAAGCTGAGCTTCGACCCGATCGGGATCCTGGCAGGACTCGCCGGCGCCGGGGCGATGTCGGCCGGTGTCGTGCTTACCAAGCGGTGGGGCCGCCCCGAGGGGGTGAGTCTGTTGACCTTCACCGGCTGGCAGCTGACCGCGGGTGGTCTCCTGCTCGCGCCGCTGGCTCTGGCTTTCGAGGGAATGCCCCCGCCGTTGGATCTGTCCGCGATGGCCGGATACCTCTGGCTGGGCGGTGTCGGCACGCTGCTGGCCTACATGCTGTGGTTCCAGGGGGTGGCTCGGTTGCCCGTCGCGGCCGTGTCGTTCCTCGGTCTGCTTTCCCCGGCCGTGGCCACGATCCTGGGATGGTTGGTCCTGAACGAAACCCTGACCGGCGTCCAGACGATCGGTTTCGTGCTCGCCCTGCTCTCGATCGCGGCCGCACAGCTCAGCCCTCCCGACTTCGGCAGGTCGCACCGATCGAACTCGCCGTCCCCATCGGGGAACCGGCACCGAAAGCCGCTGCGGCGGAGGAGTCCGACGAGTCCCGACGCGCACCGGCAGCCACAGACCACCGGTAGTGACAGCCACCGGTAACGACACGAAACCACTCTCGGGAAAGGAAGAAAACGTTGAGTCGAACCCTGTTGATCACCGGAGCCACCGGCACCGTGTCCAGTGCTCTGCTGGAGGCCCTGCGGCATTCCGAACTCGAACCACGGGCGCTGGTCCGCGATGAGGCGAAGGCCGAGCAATTCGAGGCACGGGGTATACGGGCCGTCGTCGGCGACCTCGACGACGCCCGGTCGCTCCCGGCGGCCTTCGAGGGCGTGCAGGATCTGTGGTTGCTGACCCCGAACAGTCCCCGGGCGCCCGAGAACAACATGAACGCCGTCTGGGCCGCGCGTCGGGCGGGCGTGGAACGGGTGGTTCGCCTGTCGGCGGTCGGTGCGGCCCATGACGCGCCGACCCGCAGCGGACGGTTGCACGCACTGTCCGATCGCGAGACCGAACGATCCGGCATGTACTGGACGATCCTGCGACCCCACTGGTTCATGCAGAACCTGCTCAACGAGGCAGGCGACATCGCGGCCGAGGGAGCGTTCTCCCTCAACATGGGCCAGGAGCGGTTGGGGATGATCGACGTGCGCGACATCGCCGAGTTCGCCGCGCGGGTACTCACCACGGAACCGGACCGCCATCACGGCAAGACCTACACCCCGACCGGACCGCGCTCGCTGTCCTTCACGGAGGTGGCCGAACAGCTCGGTCGAACGCTCGGACGAGAGATCCGCTACGTGCCGACGACCGACGAAGTTGAGCGCAAGACCCTGCTCGACATCGGCGTGCCGGAATGGATGACCGAGATGCTCATCGAGTACGGACAAGCCTACGCGACCGGGTGGGGTGACTTCACGACGAACGATTTCCAGAACGTCGTGGGCCACCAGCCCCGTGGTTTCGCCGACTTCGCACAAGACCACGTCGACAGCTTCGCCCCGGCACACCGATAACCCCACCGAACACGAACCTCGCCACTCACCCGGCGGACCAAGCCCTGTGACCACGAGAACGAACCCGTCGTGACCGGGTCGGAAACAGCGTTGATCGCCCGAAGTCTTGGGAGGCCGCGCTCGGCCCGCCACCCCCGATCGCACCCCGTTCGGTTACTCGGAGCACCGCGACGAGGAAGGTCGAACGGCAAGCTGGGTTGGGGAATTTCCTTAGTCGAACTCACCCCACCCGGAACGTCCGCGATGTTCCGGAGAAGGGGGTGATCTCCCCGCCCACCGCCTTGGCGGCGCCGTGGTGCACGATGCGGTACTCGCCCTCGGCGGCGTCCGGTGGGATCGTCCAGCTGACGGTCGCGGTGGAGGCAGCCACCCCGCGACGTGCCCAGTGGAACCGGGTCGACCAGTCACCGTCGTCGGCCACCGTCACCCAGCCGTCGGCCGAGCGGCGCTGCACCAGCAGGTAGCTGCCGTCGCGGTGCAGGTCGTTGTTGGGGTGTGCCGAGGCGAACACCACCCGCACCGTCCCCCCGCGTCGGTGGCGTTCCCCGGGCTGTTCCAACACCTCGCCGAACTCCCGGCCCACCGGTGGCGAGTCGAACACCACGCCCGGCTGCAGTCGCACCCCGCCGCCTTCGGGATTGCCCGCCGGGGACGGTCCCCGGGCGCTGTCCCGACCGGCGGCCATGTCGGCCGCGATCCTGGCGAACTCCTGCTGGTAGGCGGGCAGCGACCACCTCCCGAACATGGTGTGGCCGCCTTCGTAGGCCTGCTGGTCGTACTCCTCCGGAGTGGTCAGGTAACCGGCGTAGTCGTTGGCGTAGCCCGCCACCACGACATCGGTGGGATCCACCCCGAGCTCGGCGGCCACCGTGCGGCGCAGCCGCAGCCCGCCGACGATGCTGACCTCCTGCGGAATCCCGACCAGGTGCAGCGTGCCGATCCGCACCAGCTGGATCGGCAGTATTCGCGGTACCCAGCCCATCGACCCCACCGGCAACAGGATCTCTTTGGGTGCCTGCCGGTTCCGCAGTCGCGGTGACGTCCGATACAGCGCACGGCTGATCGTGCCGAAGAACGGGTTGTTGCCCGCTCCCTCCTCGAAGAAGGACGGCCCCGGACCGTCCTCCGCACCCGCCGCGAACGACGCCCCCAGCGCCGCCGCGCAGGTCCGGTGCGAACTTCCGTCGCCGGTGAACTCCGGGGCGACACGGGTGTCCGACATGTCGACGTAGGACATTCGATGGTCGATGCCGCCGTCCACGGCGGTGGTCGCCTCCCGCAGCAGCCGGGCCGCCGCGGTGTACTGCCGATCGCCGATGATCCGGGTGTTGGCGAACTCGTCGTCCGTGGGGCCGGTTCCGGGGCGCAGCTCCAGGTTCGGCGACATGTCGGCGGCGTTGGACTGCGCGAACGCGGCGACGAACCCGGGGTCGCCCGCGCGGTAGTCCACTCCCGCGATCTCGCGCTCCCACCGGTAGGCGGCGTAGCCCTTGTTGTCGCCGCTGATGAGCGTGTTGGCCGGGCTGAGGCTGGTGGTGTGGGTGGCGAACCAGTTGATCGCGCCCACGGCCCTCCCGCCGCGTTCGAAGCGCAGCAGCACCGTGGCCGGGTCCGTCGCGTCGGGGAAGTGGTTCCGGTCCGTCGCCGGGTTGCGGTCGAACGCCGCGCGGGAGCGGTTGACGCTGGCGTTGGTCAGCTCGCCGCGTGCGATGTGGAGGTTTCCGGGAGCCAGGTCGGCGTCGGCGCGTTCGATCGATTCGGTGATGCCCGCCACCAGCGCTTCGAAGGTGCCGGGCTGGAAACCCAGCGTGGTGACGTTGTAGAGGGTGTGGCAGGAGAAGCCACCCGGTCCGGCGTGGGTGTGGGTGGCCGTCAGCAGCACGTTGTGTTCGCCGTAGCGCGTGCCGTGTGCGCGTGCCAGGCGTTCGAGCACGGCGCGGCGCACGGCCCCGAAGATCATCCCCGCGTCCACCGTCACCACGGCCACCCGCCGTTCGGGGGCGGTTCGTTCGGCGATGACGAAGGCGCGGGCGCGTTGCCGCTGGTGGATGCCGGTGGTGCGCTGTTCCGGCCGGGCGTAGCCCATCATGCCGTTCTCGGCGGGCTGGCCCGTCACGTCGCCGATGCCGCGACCGAGCAGGTAGTGCCCACCTCCGGGCTCGCTCGCCGCGGCGGTGCGTCCCGCGGCGGCGGCCGTCAGCAGTGCGGTCAGGCCGCCCCGCAGCACCGGGCGTCTGCCGAACGTGTTTCCGCCGTACATCGCCTACCTCCGCGCCGGGGATGACGCGCGTCACAGTAGCGCGGCGATCACTGAGAAGTGAATATTTCTCGCTTAATGTCGCCCGAAGGGATGACGCTAAGAAAATCTTTCTCTTTATCTGGAGTTAGAACGGAAAATATTGCTCGATATTCGTTATTTGGGGTATGAATTCCTTAAGGCGAGGTAGTCGCGGCCCACAGGAGGCTGAACATGACCGCACAGCGACTCGCACCGGTCGAGCACGACGCCGCTCCGGAGGAGCAGGCTCCGAACGTCGTCGACGAACTCCGCTCGCGGGTGACCGGTGATCTGCTCGACGTGGTCGTCGATCTCGACTCCGGTGAGGGATGCCGCCTCAGCGACCCGCGGGACGGCACCCGGTATCTCGACATGACGATGTACTTCAGCTCCGCGCCGCTCGGCCACGGTCACCCGGGCCTGCGCACTCCCGAGTTCGAGGCGGCCCTGGTGCGGGCGGGCAGGGTCAAACCGGCCAACCCGGACTTCGCCACGGTGGAACAGGCCCGGTTCGCCGAGACCCTGCGGCGCGTGTTCGGGGATCCCGAGCTGCCGTGGTTGTTCTTCATCGAGGGCGGCGGTCCGGCGGTGGAGAACGCCCTCAAGGTGGCCTTCGACTGGAAGACCAAGCACAACGCGCGGCGCGGCGTGCCGATGCGCGGCTCACGCGCGATGCATCTGCGGTGGGCCTTCCACGGCCGGACCGGTTACACGATGTCGCTGACCAACACCGACCCGAGGAAGGTGCGCGACTACCCGGCCTTCGACTGGCCCAGGATCCCGAGCCCCGCCGTGGAACCGGGGTCGCGGTGGGACACGGCCGAACTGCTGCCCGCCGAACGGGAGGCACTGGACGCGGCGGAGGCCGCGCTGACCCGCTACGGCAACGAGATCGCCTGCTTCGTCTACGAGCCGATCCAGGGGGAGGGCGGCGACCGGCATCTGCGTCCGGCCTTCCTGCGCGAGATGCAGCGGCTGTGCCGGGAGCACCACGTGCTCACCGTCGCGGACGAGGTGCAGAGCGGCGGAGGCATCACCGGCCGCCCCTGGGCGCACCAGGCCCTGGGGCTGGAACCCGATCTGGTCGCCTTCGGCAAGCGACTGCAGGTGTGCGGCGTCATGGGCGGTAGGCGGGTGAACGACATCGAGGACAACGCCTTCCGCGAGCCCAGCAGGATCAGTTCCACCTGGGGCGGTTCCCTGGTGGACATGGTGCGCGCCACCAGGATCCTCGAAGTGATCGAGTCGGAGAACCTGCTGGACCACGCGGCGCGGATGGGGGAGTTGTTGCTCTCCGAGCTGCGTGGGCTGGCCGCGGAGTACCCGGATCTGGTCACCGCTCCTCGCGGTCGCGGTCTGATGGCCGCGCTGGACTTCCCGGACGGCACGCTGCGGGACCGGGCGACGGCCCTGGCCAGGCAACGTCATCACACCGTTTTCCTGCCCTCCGGTCCGCGTTCGCTGCGGTGGCGCCCCGCGTTGTCGGTGCGCCCGGACGAGCTCACCGACGCCGTGGCCGCGCTGCGCGCGACACTGCGGGAGCTGTCCTCGGAGTGAGAATCCACAGTGGAACTCGCGTGCCTGGCGTGGTAGGTCAGATCCAACCTTCCTCCCAGGCACGGCGAGCGGCCTCGTGCCTGGTCTCGGCCCCCAGTTTGTTCATGGCCGCGGACAGGTAGTTGCGAACCGTCCCCGGAGCCAGGTGCACCCGCTCGGCGATGGTGCTGACCGAGGCCCCGTGCTGGGTGTGCCGCAGCAGCTCGATCTCGCGCTCACCGAGCGGGCAGTCCCCCTCGGTGAGCGCGCTGGCCGCTATCTCGGAGTCGACGTAGCGCCCGCCGTTGTGGACGTCGCGGAGAATGGCCGCGAGTTTGCTCGCCGGTGTCGTCTTCGGCACGAAACCACGCACCCCCGCGCTCAGCGCACGCTTGAGCACCCCCGGTCTGGCGTGCCTGGTGACCAGTACCACCGGGGTCGCCGTGTCGCGCGCGATCTCGGCCGTGGCCTCGACACCGTCCAGTTCGGGCATCTCCAGGTCCAGCACGACCACGTCGGGGCGCTCGCGCGAGACGGCCTCTACCGCCTCGGTGCCGCTGCTGGCCTGCGCGAGGACCTCGATGTCGCTTTCCAGGTCGAGCAGTGCCGCCATGGCGCCACGGATCAGGTCCTCGTCGTCGGCCAGCACGACACCGATCATGCTCGGGCGTCCTTTCGGAGTTCCGTTCCGCCTCGGGTACTCGGGTGGTTGGTGCCGGTCGGTTCCGGTGCCACCGAGCGGGCCGTGGGGGAGTCCTCAACCCTCCCCGGGCGCCGGGGCGTGACCGACCAGCTCGAACCACTCGCCACGACGTTCGGCCGTGAGGCTGCCGTGCATCGGGTCGAAGCGATCCCGCAGTCCGGCGATCCCCGAACCGGCGTCGTGCTCCGATCCGTTCCCGGCCCCATCGTTGCACAGTGTCACCGATATGCCGTCGGTGTCGTCGATGCGCAACTCGCACCGTCGGGCACCGCTGTGCCGGAGGATGTTGGTGGTGCCCTCACGCACCATGGCGGCGAACAGCGGCTGCAGCGGCGGCGGCACCGAAGTGCTGCTGCCCTCGACGGTCGTCTCGATGCTCGCCGCCCGCAGGATCCGTACCGCGTTGTTCAACTCGGTGGACAGATCGCTGCGCCGGTAACCGTGCACGACCTCGCGGGTCTCCCGCAGCGCCCGACGGGCCGTTTCGGCGATCTCGGCCGCCTGGGCGCGCGCGGCGTCCGCATCGCTGTCGATCATGCGTTCGGTCAGTTCCCCCTTCAACGCGATCACCTGCAGGTGATGCCCCTGCACGTCGTGCAGTTCGCTGGCGAACCTCAGCCGTTCCCGCGCCACGGCCAGTTCCGCCTCCGTGCCACGGGCCCGGTCCAGCTCGCACACCACGTCCCAGATCCAGCCCTGCACCAGCAGCATGAACACGGTCATGGCCACCAGGAACGTCGCGTAACCCACCGTCACCGGGACGAACTCCTCGTTCCCCGTCGCGACCACGCTCGCGCTCGCCACTCCGGCCGTCAGCACCGTACAGCCGCAGCCCATCCACCAGCGGTGTTCGCGCCGTGACCCCGTCACTATCGCCGCCGCGAACAGGGCGGGCAGCAGCGTGAACAGCAGGAAGGCGGGGATCTCCCGCGTGGTCACGTAGCCCAGCACGACCAGCGACGCGGTGAAATCCGTTGTGATCCGAACGGGCTCCGGGATGCCCGCGCCCATCCCGCGCATGATCATCCCGCACGCCCGGGTTCCCTCCACCGCGATGGCCAGCACCACCGCCAACAGCACCACCAGCTCGACGTTGTTGTAGAGCCCCGTCACCCGGCCGTGCACCAGATTGACGATCGCGAGCAGACAGTAGATCGGCGCGGTCGGCATCACCATCCACCAGGTGTAGCGGTGCACCCGGCGTACCCGTGCGGCGCTGTTCTCGGAAGCACTGGAGTTCACCAGGGCAGCATCCCCGATCCGGGCCGAGCCACACACACCGGAGCGGCGATTCGAGCGCGGTTGTCACCTGCCCCGATGACGGATGTCATCACCTCGGCCACCACGGTCACCGACACCGGTGATCGCTGTTCCTACCGCACCGTCCCCGTGGGCAGCAGGCTCGGGGACATGTTCGAAGAAGTAGTCAACGTCGACCGGGTGCGCTGCTCCTACGGTTCCTTCGAGGCCGTGCGCGGCGTGCGGTTCGACATCCGCGCCGGGGAGCTGTTCGCGTTGCTCGGCACCAACGGTGCGGGCAAGACCACACTGCTGGAAACCGTCGAAGGGCTCCGCCCGGCCACCGGGGGAAGCGTACGGGTGTTCGGCAAGGACCCGTGGCGGCAGCGGGCCGAGGTGCGTCCCCGCACCGGGATCATGCTGCAGCAGAGCGGATTCGCCGGGGAACTCACCGTGCTGGAGACGGCCCGGTTGTGGCGCGCCATGCTCCCGGACGCGAAGGACCCGCGCGCCGCCCTGGAAACCGTCGGGCTGCGGCACCGCGAACGGGTTCGCGTCAAGCTGCTCTCCGGTGGTGAGCGCCGTCGGCTGGATCTGGCGCTGGCCACAATGGCCCGCCCCGAGCTGCTGTTCCTCGACGAACCCACCAGCGGGCTCGATCCGGAGTCGCGAAGAGCCAGTTGGGAACTGGTGGCCGGGTTGCTGGCCGAGGGAACCACCGTGCTGCTGACCACGCACTACCTGGAGGAGGCCGAGCGGCTGGCCCACCGGCTGGCGATCATGCACCGCGGCGGGATCGCACTGTCGGGAACGCTGTCCGAGGTGCTGTCCGCCGAGAGCGCCCGCATCCGGTTCTCCGTCTCCGCGCGAGCTCCCGGACTCCCGGAGCTGGCCGGCGAGGTGGAACGGGACGACACGGGCCGGGTGGACATCCGCACCGAGTCGTTGCAGCCCGATCTGCACCGGGTGCTCGACTGGTCGCGGGACCACGGGATCCACCTCAGCGGCCTGCGCGCCCGGCAGGCCTCCCTGGAGGACGTCTTCCACGCGGTACGCGAGAGCGACGGCCGCCCCGGTCGGGCAACACAGCAGGAGGTGAAGTTCCGATGAGTACACCACTGCGGACACCACGTACCGCGGTACCGGCGCTGCTGCGTGCCGAACTCAACCTGTTGCTGCGCAACCGTACTGTCGCGGTGACCGCCACGTTGCTTCCCGTGGTGCTGGGGCTGCTGCTGACCAGGACCTCCGGGCCCTCGACGGCGGTGCCCGCCCTGGCGATGCAGGTCCTGACGATCCTGGGGTTCACCGTCTACCTGACCGTGACCACCACCCTGACCAGCAGACGCCAGGAGCACTACCTCAAGCGGCTCTGCTGCGCCGCGCCCTCTCCGACGACCGTGCTCAACTCGCTGGTGCTCGTGCCCGCGCTGCTCGCCGTGGCGCAGCTCGCTGTGGTGCTCGCGGTCGGGCTGCGGCTGCTCGCTCCGCTGCGGGTGGAGGCGCTGTTCCTGCTGCTGGCGGTGCTGGCAGGCACGGTCTGTTGCGCCGTCGTGGGGGTGGCCACCACCGGTTTCACCTCCAGTGCCGAGCACGCCCAGATCACCACGCTGCCGTTCCTGCTGTTGCTGCTCGGTGGTGGGGCGGGTTCGGCCGTGGCGGGGCAGGCCGCTCAGCCGTTGCGGTTCACCCCCGGCGGTGCGGTCACCGACCTGGTACGGCACGCCGTGGCCCCGGGCGAGGGCGTGTTCACCGCGACGCTTACGGATCTGGCGGTGCTGGCCGCGTGGACGCTGCTGGCTTTGTTGGTGGCGCGGCGCACCTTCCGCTGGGAGCCGCGCGGCTGATCGGAGTTCTCCGGGGACTCCGGGGCGCTCGCGGCCGGGCCGCTCACCGCCACGAGGGGAGCCAGAGCTCGGCCGCCCAGCGCGCCTCGGTGATCGGGAAACCGTTCAGGATCGGCCACAGCCACACGAAGTTGGCCACCACCAGTCCGACGTAGAGCGCGACCACCAGCAGACCTGTCTTGCGGCGTTCGGTGCTCGCGTTCGAACGCCCCAGGATCTCGCCGAGTACCAGCACGATCCCCAGCACCAGGAAGGGAGCCAGCGGTGTGGCGTAGAAGTAGTACATCTGCCTGTCGAGGTTGACGAACCAGGGCAGGTAACCGGCGCAGTAGCAGACCAGCACCGCGGCGTAGCGCCAGTCCAGCCGTCCGACGGCACGCCACACCGCCCAACCCGCGACCGGCAGCGCCACCCACCACAGTGCCGGGGTCCCCAGCAGCATCGTGGCCTGCACGCAGTCGCCCTGGCCGCAACCGGGCATCCCGGACTCGTAGTAGTAGAGCATCGGCCGCATGCCCATCGGCCAGGCCCACGGCTTCGACTCCCAAGGGTGCGGATCGTCGCCGGTGACCAGATGAGTGTGGAACTCCAGCACGTTGAAGTGGTAATACAGCAGCGATCGCGCCATGTCGGGCAGGAAACCGAATCCCACGTCGTCCGCGACGGCCGCCGCGTGCCGGTCGGTGGCCGTCTCGCTCGCGTACCAGGCGGCCCAGGTGGCGAAGTAGACCACCAACGGCAGCACGAACAGCGAGGCGAACGTGGGCAGGGCGTCCCGCAGCGACGCGCCGCGCCACGGGCGTGCCACTCCCGCGCTCCGCCGGGCCAACGCGTCCCAGACAAGGCTGAGCAGGCTCAGGGCCAGCACGAAGTAGATGCCGCTCCACTTCACCCCGCACGCCATCCCCAGCAGGATGCCCGCGCCGAACCGCCACCAGCGGAATCCCAATCTGGGGCCCAGCTCCGATTCCCCGATCCGCTGTTCGGTGACGACCAGCGCCAGGCGGGAACGCATTCGGTCGCGATCCACCAGCAGGCAGGCGAACGCGGCGAGCACCAGCACGGCGTGGAAGATGTCCAGCATGCCCACGCGCGCCTGCACGTGGCTGAGCCCGTCGCAGATCAACAGGATTCCCGCCAACGCGCCCAGCAGGGTGGAACGCGTCATGCGGCGCGCGACGCGCACCAGCAGCAGCACCATCAGCGTGCCCGCGACCGCGGCGCTGAACCGCCAGCCCAGCGGGGTGTAGCCGAACAGCCACTCGCCGACCGCTATCAGGTGTTTGCCCACCGGCGGGTGGGCCACCAGCTCGTAACCGGGATTGTCCTCGAAGCCACCGTTGCGCAGCATCTGCCACGCCTGCGGGACGTAGTGCTTCTCGTCGAAGATCGGGGTGCCGTCGTCGGTCGCCTGCCCCAGTCGCCAGAAACGGACCACACCCGCCAGCAGCGTGACCACCAGGGTCACGATCCATCCGCGCAGGCGATCCGTGGGTTCCCTCGGCGACAACAGTTTCGCCCGGTCGTGTTCGCCGGGATACCGGGCCGGCGGGGTTTCGCCGTCGCGAACGGCTTCGTCGCGGGCACTGCTGCCACCGGAGCTCGGCACGAGGACGTTCACACGCAAATCGTATGGTGGTTCTCGTGACTGACGAATCCGGATCGGGCACATTGTTGCTGGCGGCCACCCCACTCGGCGACGCGCGCGACGCCTCGCCGAGGCTGACCGAGGCGTTGGCCACGGCCGACGTCGTCGCCGCCGAGGACACCAGGCGGGTCCGTGCGCTGGCCGGTTCGCTGCGAGTGGCTCCATCCGGGCGGGTGCTGAGCTATTACGACGCGGTGGAGGAGAGCAGGCAGTCCACGCTGCTGGAGGCGCTGCGCGGTGGTTCGACCGTGTTGTTGGTCACCGACGCGGGGATGCCCAGCGTCTCCGATCCCGGTTACCGCCTGGTCGCGGCGTGCGCGTCGGAGGGCCTGCCCGTGACCTGTCTGCCCGGCCCCAGCGCGGTGACCACCGCGTTGGCGCTGTCCGGGCTCCCCAGCGACCGGTTCTGCTTCGAGGGATTCCCACCGCGCAAGTCCGGGCCGCGCAGACGCTGGCTGGCCGGGCTGGTGGCCGAGCGGCGCACCGCCGTGTTCTTCGAGGCACCGCATCGCATAGCCGACACGCTCGACGACGCGGTGACCGTGCTCGGCTCACGACGACGTGCCGCGGTGTGCCGGGAGCTGACCAAGACCTACGAACAGGTTCGTCGTGGGGAGCTGGGCGAACTCGCCGAGTGGGCACGGGAGGGCGTGCGCGGCGAGATCACCGTGGTGCTCGCCGGAGCGGAAACCGCGGCACCGGAGGACCCCGCGGAACTCGTGGCCCAGGTCGAGCAGCGTGCGGCCACCGGGATGCGACTCAAGGACGCGGTGGCCGAGATAGCCGAGATGGGCGGAGTGCGCAAGAAGGACCTCTACGACGCGGTGCTGGCGGCACGCGGCTGACGCGATCCCCGCCGAAGGCGAGCAGCGGAGTCCGCCGAGGGTGAGCAGCGGACTTCCACGGACTTGCCGATACCGTGGCGGTCATGGATGTGCGGGTCATCGATCACCCCCTGACGCGGGCGCGGCTGTCCACCATGCGTGACGCGCGGACCGACAACGCGGCGTTCCGGGCCGCGCTGCAGGAACTCACCCTGATGCTGCTCTACGAGGCGATCAGGGACGCCGAGGTGGCCGAGGAGTCCATCCACACCCCCGTGGCCCGCACCACCGGGTACCGGCTGGCCAACCCGCCGCTGCTGGTGCCGGTGCTGCGCGCCGGGCTCGGCATGGCCGACCAGGCCCACCGGCTGATCCCGGAGGCGCAGATGGGATTCGTCGGCCTGGCCAGGGACGAGGAGACGCTGCGCCCCACGCCCTACATGGAGTCGCTGCCGGACGACCTCTCGCGGCGTCCGGTGATCGTGCTCGATCCGATGCTTGCCACCGGCGGGTCGATGGTCCACACGATCGGACTGCTGCATCAGCGTGGCGCGAGCGACGTCACCGCGATCTGCACGCTGGCGGCCCCGGAAGGGATCGACCGGTTGTCCGAGTCGGGGCTTCCGATTCGCGTGGTCACGGCGAGTGTGGACGAACGACTCAACGAGTCCGGGTTCATCGTCCCCGGGCTGGGTGATGCCGGTGATCGTGAGTACGGACCCCGATAGCAGGACTTCGCTGCCTCGGTTTCCGTGGTCGGTTGCTTGGCGGAACCTCTCGCGCGGCTCTCGCTCCGGGAGGCCCGACATCGGGTAGCGACCTACACAACGTCGGGCCTTCCTCGCGAGAGTCGCGCCAGAGAACCCGCGGCGGCGCCGACTGCGACAGTGGTCGGGGTTCGGCGCTGCGTCGAAGCGTCGAAGCGGCCCGGCGATTTCGCGAGAAATCGACGCCGCCGCGCTGTGTGTCGAGTCATCACCGTGTGCGCGGCAGCGGGAGCACTTCGGAGCGCCGACCGCGGAAATATCGGTCCATTGTGGACTCGAAAAGTACGTCGTCCCCGGTGAACCGTTTCCACGGCATCGCGGATCCGGTTTCGTGGCACTGCGTCCGAATGGGTGAAAGATTGGTCCATACCTTGACCAAACTTGGTCTAGACCACACGGTATTGGGCATCCCGTACCGATCCCATCGGGAGTGAGCGATGTCTCTGAGTACACGTTCGACGTGGCGATTATCAGCACTGGCAACCGGAGCCGCGCTGTTCACGGGGCTGTTGGCCGCACCGGCCACTGCCACCGGCGTTGACGGTTCCACCGAGCAGGGCGCGGATCGCGCGGCCACCGCCGAGGCGGCTGCCCAAAGTGGATCCCGCAAGGTCGGCTACTTCACACAGTGGTCGATCTACGACCGGCAGTTCTACATCAACGATCTGGTCACCTCGGGTACCGCCGAGAAACTGACCCACATCAATTACGCGTTCGGAAACCTGGATTCCTCCGGGCAGTGCTTCACCGGTAACCAGGCCGGTGAGGCCGACGCGTGGGCCGATTACCAGAAGCGGTTCTCGGCGGCCAACTCCGTCGACGGTGTCGCCGACACCTGGGACCAGCCGTTGGCGGGCAATCTCCACCAGCTGGCCGAGCTCAAGGAGATGTATCCCCACCTCAAGGTCTACATCTCGCTGGGCGGCTGGTCGTGGTCGGACGACTTCCACACCGCGGCCGCGACGCAGCAGTCCCGCGCGCAGCACGTGAAGTCCTGCATCGACATGTGGTTGCGGGGCAACCTGCCGAAGCTCGGCGGTTCGCCGCAGGGCGGCGAGGGCGTCGCGGCGGGCATCTTCGACGGCGTCGACATCGATTGGGAGTGGCCCGCTTCCGAGGGCGGCCCCGGCACCATCGTGGATCCGGCCGACAAGCAGAACTACACCGCCCTGTTGCGGGAGTGGCGCAGCCAGCTCGACGGTCTGGAAGCCGAGACCGGCGAGACCTACGATCTGACCGCTTTCCTGCCCGCCTCACCCGAGAAGATCGACGCGGGCTTCGAGGTGAACAAGGTCTTCGACTCGCTGGACTTCGCCACCGTGCAGGGCTACGACCTGCACGGCGCCTATGAGGAGACCACCAACCACCAGTCCGCGCTGTACAGCCCGGCCGGTGATCCCTCCACCGAGCGGTTCAGCGTCGACAAGGCGATCGACACCTACCTGGCCAGAGGGGCTCCGGCGAACGAACTGGTGCTCGGAGTCCCGTTCTACGGCCGAGGATGGACCGGGGTTCCGGACCAAAACAACGGCCTGTTCCAGACCTCCACCGGACCTGCTCCCGCCACTTACGAAGCGGGATACGAGGACTACAAGGTGCTCAAGGACAAGGTCGGCCAGTACACGATCCACCGTGACGAACAGGCGGGCTTCGCGTGGCTGTTCGACGGCAACACGTTCTGGACCTTCGACGATCCCGTGGAGATCGCCAGGAAGATGGACTACGTCAACGGTAACGGTCTGGGCGGCGCCATGATCTGGTCGCTGGACGGTGACACCGCGGACGGTGAACTGATGACCGCCATCGACGAGAACCTGAACTGATCCCTTCCCAGGCATGGGCCACGTGGCGGGCCCATGGTCCGCCCCGGCGATCCCCGTCGCCGGGGCGGATTTCCGCGGCGCGGCGATTTCGCGGGAAATCGACGCCAGCCGGGGAGGCACCAGCCGCCACCGCCGCGCTGGAGCGGCGAACGGCGTTGATTACCGATTGTGACCGCGTGTCCGGCCGATCATGCCGTCCGAACATCACTAACCCGGCGTACGCACGTTGTTGAGGTGGGGTTCGCACTGCCGGTGGGGTCCTTTTCCGGGGACGCATGGCAAGCTGTGCGTGTGGTATCACGACATAACGCTGTCCGAGGTGCTCTGCTGGCCGCGACGGTGGGCGGGACCGTGTATCGCAGCCTGCGCACCCTTCGGAAAGCGCGAGCCATTCTGCCGTTGGAGCAGCAGCCGGCGAGTACCGTGCTGCCGCCTACCGTGACCGTGGTGGTTCCCGCGCGTAACGAGGAGGACGTGCTGGACAACTGTCTGCGCGGCATCCGCGAGCAGACCTACGGTCGCGAACGTGGCCCGGACGACGAGGAACCCGCCCTGCGGGTCGTGGTGGTGGACGACGGTTCCACCGACGGTACCAGCGAGATCGCTGCCCGCCACGCGGCCGAGGACCCGCGAGTACGGGTCGTACGCAGCGAGGGGCCGCCGTCGGGGTGGACCGGCAAGGTGCACGCGATGCACGTCGGTGTCGAGGCCGCTGGCGAGCCAGAGGCCGGTGAGTGGCTGATGTTCGTCGACGCCGACACCGTGCTCGCTCCCGAACTGCTGGCGAAGCTGCTGGCGACCGCGGAACACGCGGACGCCGATCTGGTCTCCACACCGGGTGGGCCGCCCGCCGAACACTCGGCGAGCTGGCCGATACTGATGCCCGCCGGGCTGCAGATGATCGGTGAGAACGCCGATCCGGTCGGCAAGGGAAGCAAGGCGTTCGCCATCGGCCACTGCATCCTGCTGCGTCGCTCGCACTACGAGAAGATCGGCGGCTGGGCGGCACTGTCCGGACGTCGCAACGAGGACATCGCGATCGCCACCACCGTACGCGATCACGGCGGGATCACCAGGGTTGTGGAAGGGCTCTCGTACGCGACCACCAGCGGTATGGACCCATTCCGGCAGGGGTGGGACTCCTTCCGCAAGAGCTTCGTGGCGGGGACCAACGGTTCGCTTCCGCTGTTGCTCGGCATCGGGCTCGGCCAGATCTCGCTGTCGCTGGCCTCTCCGGCGATCCTCGCGGCGGGAGTGCGTGGTCGGAAGCCGGCGTTGATCGCGCTCGGCTCACTCGGTTGGACGGCACAGAGCGCGACGCACGCCCGCACCGCGCGCGTCATGCACGCGGGACCCTGGTTGGCACCGGCCGCACCGTTCACCAACGCGGTCTTCGGCTGCATCATGCTGCACGGTGCGCTGGAGGTGGCGCGGGGAGTGACCAGCTGGAAGGGACGCGCCGCGAAGTTCTGAAGCGGGGCATCGTCCCTGGTCGATCTCGTGTGGTGTGTAACGTCGCCGTTGATCGGATGCACGAGAGCCTCACGGCGGATTGTCGCGAGATCGCGGTCCGCTGCCCGAACGCACGGTCGACGCGTCCCGCGATGAACACGTTTTGAATTTTCTCGCTTACATTTCGTGATCGCGCTCCTTTTTCGGTTCGTCGCTGGGGAATGCTTCGGCTGATGCCCCGGGGAGCGGTGACGAACTTTCCTGCTATCGGATCAGGGCGAATACCGGACGATTTGGATAGTGTCCGGTGTGGAATCCACGTCGGCAAGAGCGGATTCCGTGACGGTTCTGAATGCCGATCCGGACTTCTTCTACCGCAGCGTCGCCTCGAACAGGCTCGAACCCAAGCTCGTACTGGAGGGATCGAGCGGATGCTGGTGGGGCGAGAAACACCACTACACCTGCTGCGGGCTGAACGGTTCGTTCATGAATTCCCCCGGCAAGGCACCGGAGCGCTTCCACGAGGAACTGGTTGACGTCGCCTACCTGTTCGATACGGCCCGGCCGGAATAGCCGGAACGCCGGAGCGGAAACTGCCGCACGCGGTGGAGGAATGGTCGACGACCCACTCGCGCAGCTGGCTCAAGTACGTGGTCGCCGGTGACGGGATCGTGATTCTCGGTGCCAGACCGGCTTTTCCCGACACCAAGCTCGACTAGTGGTCCGACTCCTGGTTCCCGTGCGAGTGTCTCCAGCGGGAAGGGCCGGGTTTTCTCCAGATCCGGGACAGGAGGGGATCGGCTGTGGAATGCTACACGGTGAGTGATCCGGAACTCGTTCGCGCGGCCCGTTCGCTGGCAGGCGGAACGACGCCCGACGAGATCGATTCCGGCACGAGGGAACGGTTCGCGGACAGTGGCCTCATCGTGCGGTTGGGGTCTCTGGAGTGATGGGCTCCCGCGAGGATTCGTCGCTGGCCCGTGCCCGCGATGGCGGTGTGAACCACTGTCCGGTGTGAGCGGCTGCGAGAGCGTGTAACTGTGAACAGTGCCCCACTGCTGCGTGGGCTGGACACCGCTCCGCGTGGCTGAGGGAGTCTTCGGTTCGGTTTGCCCTCCGCTCGTGTCGCGCCCCGCGGAGGCGTCGGGCACAGCGGCACGGACTCACTCCATCAGGTTCGCCGCCACGGTGGCGCCGAGCTCCCAGCACGCGTCCAACCCCGTCGAGTCGGGTTGTCCGGTGAGGTCCACCGGTTCGGCGACCTGCTGCCATCCCAGACCGGTGGTTATGGAACGAGCGGCCCGGAGCGCGCCCTCGGTGCCCTCGTTGCCGTGCACGTAGATGCCGAACGGCCTGCCGCCGGTGGCGTCCAGACACGGGTAGTAGATCTGGTCGAAGAAGTGCTTGAGCGCGCCCGACATGTAGCCGAGGTTGGCCGGGGTGCCCAGCAGGTATCCGTCGGCCGCCAGCACGTCGGCGGCGGTGGCGGACAGCGCGGCCCTGCGCACCACCTCGACACCCTCGATCTCGTCGGTGGTCGCCCCCTCGACGACCTTCTCGAACATAGCCTGCATCCCCGGCGAAGGGGTGTGGTGCACGATCAGCAGTCGGGCCATGCCGTCAGTCTAGGAGTCCGGTGTCTCTCCCAGAGCGAGGCGGCTGGGGCGGGGTTCCCGGCGTCGGAAACGCCGGTGCTCAGCAGCGGTTCTTCCACCAGTTCCCGTTGTTCCACGTGGGGACCGGGACTGTTTTGGCGATGTAGAGCTCGTCCAGCGGTGCGACGTGGGAGCGCAGCTCCCTGGCGAGATGCCTCGGCAGGGCTCGGAGCGCGCGTTCCAGCGTGTCCCTTTCGAACGGGGCGATGAACTCGGTGAGGTGGTTGTTCTCGCCCTGAAGCTTCGCGGCGGGGGCGTGACACGCCGAACTCCATTTAGCCAGCGCTTGAGCCACGCTCGCCGCGTCGAGATCGTCGCGGCCCAGCCGGTCCAGGGCGTGTGCCACGCGGCGTGACACACCGGGAATCTCGCTCGTCGGAGTCGTCGGTGGTGCGCGCCGAACGCGCGCGGGCCGGTTACGCGGCATCTTCCCTTCGGGAAGGGATCATCTCGGTAGCCATGTCCCGAACGTACCCTGATCGCGCCCGTTCTTCGAATGCTTTTTCTCCGTAGCACGGCGTGCTGGCCGCATCACCGGAGATTTCGAGTGCGGAGTTCGCCGATCCCGGCCAATCGCGCCGCGGTGTTTGCCATGATCGGGAACCGTGGCACGTTCCCAGCCAACCCCGGAAGTTCCCCGGGTGCTCAGCAACAGGGCGATCACGATCGGCGCAGTCGTGGTCGTCGGGATCACGCTGCTCTCGACGACCCTGCTGGTGGTCGTGCTGCGGGACGCGCCACCCAAGGTGATCCTCGAAGCCGTACGTACCTCGGCGAGCATCGGAGTGGGCACGGGCGGCGCCGCCGCTCTCTGGTTGGCGGCCCGGCGGCAGCGCAGCACCGAGGTCAGCATTCTGCGACGGGATCACGATGCCACCGAGACCCGGGTCACCGAACTCTACGGCAGAGCCGCCGAGCAGCTCAGCGCCGACAAGGCCCCGGTGCGGCTGGCCGGGATCTTCGCCCTGGAACGGCTGGGCCAGACCTACCCGACGCACCGGCAGACGATCGTCGATCTCATCTGTGCCTATCTGAGGATGTCCCCGGAGGCGCCGGACGAACAGTCGAGTCCCGAGCACGGCGGTCCCCAGGAGTTCGAGGTGCGGCAGGCCGCGCAGCAGGTGCTGGTCACCCACCTGCGGCTGGACGAGGAACCGGCGGAGGACTCGCTGTTCTGGCCGGACATAGCGCTGAACCTGTCCGGAGCCGTACTGCACACCTTCACGTTCTCCCGATGCCGCGTGCGTTCGGCCACCTTCGCCGATGCCAGTTTCCACGGTCCGGCCGTGTTCCGGGGGACGCTGTTCGAGCGGCAAGCCGATTTCCGGGGAGTGCGATTCAGCGGCCTCGGGGATTTCCGCCGCGTCGGCTTCGAGGGCGAGGGCGTGACCTTCCGAGGCGCGACCTTCGCGGGAGAGGTGGACTTCGGCACGCACACCACTGCCGCACTCACCGGGGCGATGACCCGGTTGGACGACGACACGCGCCGGAAATGGCCCGCCGACTGGACCGAACGACCGTTGCCCGACGAGCCGGGTTGGGCCGAGCTCGTGGCGCGGCGGGGCTGAATCCCGCGAAACCGAGTTCGCGCGGGGTCGCCGCTCGCCCCGAACGGAAGAATCGACCGGAGATTTCCGACACGATGGAACCGAACGCGCTCGTGCTGCGTCCCATCCATGATGCTCCGGACAGGAACGGGGACATCCGGTTCGACACCGGTCGAATCGAGGGAACGTTCGGCATGGGAGTCAGGGAAGTGACCTATTCGCTCCGATCCGGCAATGAGGCGGGCGCCGCGAAACCCGCGCTGTACGTCGAACAGCGTGGCGACGTTCCGGCTCCGTCGTGGTCGGGCGGTCGGAAGGCGTGGCTTGGGGGTCACGCCACGCGGCTTGGCGGTCGCGTGCCGCCCGCCGCGACGGTCCCGCGGAACCGTGTCGCCCACGGTCTTCGTACGGTACGGCCTACTCGTGTGCGCTTCGGTCGGTACGTGAGCCTACCGGTGGACACCACCGCACGGCTTGGTGGTCGCGCGGGTCCCTCGTAGGTGATCGCGCTTTTCGATACCGGCACACGAGTCGGGTCGTTTCACCGCTTCCTACCGAGGGGAGCAGCGGTTCCCGAACGGTCGGGCCCGCGTTCTCAGAAGTCGACCAACGAACGAACCTCCGAGCTGAGGCTGGCGAGCAGTTCCCGCGCACGGCCGCGCGCGGCTGTCAGCCCCGACACCCGATCCGGTCCCTCGACGGGGACGACCGTCTGCAGATAGCACTTGAGCTTGGGCTCCGTCCCGGAAGGACGGATCACCACCCTCGGTCTTCCGGTCTCCGCGTCGCCCGCGTCCCGCAGAATCAGCACATCGGCCTCGGGCAGCAGGTCACGTGTTTCCACCGGTGTTCCGGCCAGTTCGGTCGGCGGGTTCCGCCGCAGCAGTCGCATCGTCTCCGCCCTCGTCCCCGGATCCGTCATGCGTACCGTGATCTGTTCCGTCTCGTGCACCCCGTGTTCGATCTCCAGCTCGGCCAGCCGTTCCGACAGTGTCGTGCCGTCACGTGCCAGCGTGGCCGCGAGTTCGCAGGCCAGTACCGCCGTGGCGATCCCGTCCTTGTCCCGCACGTGATCCGGGTCGACGCAGTGCCCGAGTGCTTCCTCGTAGGCGTAGACCAGCCCGCCGCCACTGCCGTCGCCCGCTCGTATCAGCCACTTGAAGCCGGTCAGCGTCTCGTCGTAACGCGCCCCGTGCGCGCGTGCCACCGATTCCAGCATGGCGGAGGAGACGATCGTGGTCGCCACCAGCGGATCCGGGTTGACCACTCTGTCGATTGTGGACAGTATGTGCTCGCCGAGCAGTACTCCGGTCTCGTCGCCCCGCAGCATCCGCCAGCCGCCCTCCCGGGTGGGCACGCCCAGCGCGCACCTGTCGGCGTCCGGATCCAGCGCCACGGCGAGATCGGCGTCGACGTCACGTGCCAGTTCGAGCACGGCGTCGGTGGCGCCCGGTTCCTCGGGGTTGGGAAATTCCACGGTCGGGAAGTCCGGATCGGGCTCCCGCTGTGCTGTGACGAAGTGCGTGTCGGTGAAACCGGCACTCCGCAAGGCCCGTTCCAGCGGTTCGGCCCCCACACCGTGCAGTGCCGTCACCGCCACCCTTAGCCCTCCGGCACCGTCCCCGACGAGCTCGGCCACTCGTTCGAGGTATTCGGGCAGGGCACGCTCGTAGTGGTGCCAACCGTGCTCCCGGGGCACGGTGTCGGCGGCCCCCACCTCGGAGACGGCACCCTCGATCTCGGCGTCGTACGGTGCGACGAGCGGGTCGCCTCCCGCCAGGTAGACCTTGTAACCGTTGTCGGTGGGCGGGTTGTGCGAAGCGGTCAGCTGTACCCCCGCGACTGCTCCCAGCGCCCGTGTCGCGCGGGCCAGCACCGGGGTGGGCAGCGGTTCCGGCAGTACCCGCACCTCGAAACCGGCCGCGCACAGCACGTCGGCCGCGTCCACGGCGAACCGGCGGGAACCGTGCCTGGCGTCGTGGCCGACGACCACGGTGCCCACCGTGCCGCGTCGACGAAGCCAACCGGCCAGACCGGCGGTCGTGCGGATCACCACGGCGCGGTTCATCCCGTTCGGTCCCGCCCGGAGCGGCGCGCGAATCCCGGCCGTGCCGAAGGCGGGTGAGCCCGCCACGCGGTCCGCGAGGTCCGACGCGGCGTCCGAGTCCCCGTTCGCCGCACGCCGCGTCAACTCGGACAGCTCCGCGTGGTCGGCCTCGTCGACCTCACCCGCCAGCCACTCCCGCGCGGCTTCCAGGACTCGTTGTTCCCGGGACATCACGATCACCTCCGGCGATGCGCGCCGATCTGGCCGGCGAACCAGCTCAGGCGCGCTCGGCCAGCGAGCGCAACAGCTTGCCCATCCTGCCCGCGGCGGCCCTGCCCGCCTCCAACACTTCCTGGTGGTTCAGCGGTTCCCCGGTCATACCGGCCGCGAGGTTGGTGACCAGCGACAGCCCGAACACTTCGGCACCTCCCGCGCGTGCGGCGATCGCTTCCTGCACTGTGGACATGCCCACCAGCTCGGCACCCAGGGTGCGCAGCATCCGGATCTCGGCGGGCGTCTCGAAGTGCGGTCCCGGCATGCACGCGTAGACGCCCTCGGTCAGCGAGGGGTCGATCGAGGTCGCGATCTCGCGCAGCCGCGTCGCGTACAGGTCGGTGAGGTCGACGAACCTGGCTCCCACCAGTGGGGAGCGGGCCGTCATGTTCAGGTGGTCGCTGATGAGCACCGGCTGCCCCACGCTCATGTCCTCGCGCAGACCGCCCGCGGCGTTGGTCAGCACCACCGTGCGACAGCCCGCCGCCACGGCGGTCCGCACCCCGTGGACGACCTTTTCCACCCCGCGACCCTCGTAGAGGTGGGTTCGGCCGAGCAGCACCAGGACCCGCTTGTTCCCGATTCGCAGCGAGCGGATCCTGCCGGTGTGTCCCACCGCCGCCGGGGGGTCGAAACCGGGCAGTTCGGACATGTCGAGTTCGCTGTCGGGCGAGCCCAGCTCCTCGGCCGCGGGCTGCCATCCCGAACCGAGCACCACAGCCAGGTCGTGACCGGCGACTCCGGTCAGCTCGGCCAGGGTCGCCGCCGCGTTGCTCGCCACGGCCGCCGGATCGGGCAACTCCGATGTGGTGGAAGACGTCACAGTCTGTCAGCCTAACCAATGAGCCCGTCACGAGTCTCTCGCCCGTGCCGGAGGTCGCTCGGAACCGTGGTTCGTCCTCGCCGTGTTCGAGGGTTCTCCGCACGATCGGGAGTCGGCCTGTTCGGCGAGTGGTCAGCTTTGGACCTCGAACCGGTTCACGGTTCGTTCCAGCAGTCGTTGCGCCTCTGGCATCGTGGCGGAAGTGGTCACCCGCACGATCCACAGATCACCGCCGCGAGGCATCAGCCGAGCCGCCACGTGACGCAGCAGTGGCTCCCGCGCCGTCGAATTCGCGTCGTACGAGTTGATAATCACGTTGTACGTCAGCTGCGTATCTCGCGACGCGCGCCTCGAATCGTTGCCGACGGGGGCCCTGGAGCGCAGCTCGAAGGTGTTGTTCGCGCCGCGCTGCCTCTCCTGGAGGGCGGTTATGTAGCCCTCCGTGGTGTAGCCGCGCTCGTAGTAGCCCCCGAACCGCTGCACCGCCAGTTCCGTCCGCCCGCCAGGGGAAACGAATCGAGCGGTCATGCTGCGGGTCGGGGTCTCACTGGTGTACTCCTGGTAGCGACTCCACCCCACGGGTACGGGCATGGAGTAGTAGCCGCCACCACCGTCGTTGCGGTGTTCCAGCGTTCCGTTGTTCCCCTCCAGCTCCACGAGTTCCCGTTGCTGGAGCGTCTCGGGTCCCGGGTCCTCGTAGTCGGGGATCACCTGTTCGCCCGCGAGTATCCGGGTCCCCACGAACGATGCTCCCGCGGCCGGTACGAACAACAGCACCGCCGCCAGCGTCAGCAGCAACACGCCGAGCGGCGAGCGACGCTTCCGCTGCCTCGGTGGCTCGCTGGGGGTGAACGGCAGTGGTCCCGGATCGGCCGCGAGCGGTGCCGATCCCGATTCGTCCGGTGCCCCGCCCGAAGCGGCGAGGCCGTCGGAGAACCCACCGCTGTACTGCGGACCGTTGTCGTGCTGGAAACCGCTGCCGGAGGTCTCCCGCGAGCCCCGCCCGGACCCCGAGGCGGGCTCCGCGGGCCACGATGATCCGGACCGCATGCCCGGTTCCGAATCGGACCCCTCCGGCAGCGGTGTCCGCACCGTCGCCGATTCCTCGGGGACCAGCCCCGCGAACGGCTCCGCGCCGGGATCCGGCAGCAGCGGTTGCACGAGACCGCGCACCTCGCGCAGCGACATGCGTCGTCGCGGATCCTTGACCAGCAGGGCCGTGATGACCTCACCGATCGGGCCGGGTCTGGCGGTATTGGGGACGGGGCCGTTGACCACCGAGTTGATGGTGGCCACCGGATTGTCGTCGGTGTCGTACGGCGGCACGCCCTCCGCGGCGGCGTACAGGGCCGCACCCAGCCCCCAGAGGTCGGCCGCGGCGGTTACGGTCTCGCCTGCCGCCACCTCCGGAGCGATGAACGCCGGAGTGCCCAGCATGATCCCGGTGCGAGTGAGCGTGGGCTCGGCCACGTTGCGGGAGATCCCGAAGTCGCTGAGCTTGATCCGCCCGTCCGCGGCCAGCAGGATGTTGCCCGGCTTCACGTCCCGGTGCACCACACCGGCCTGGTGCGCGGTCTCCAGCGCCGAGGCGACCGAGTCGATCACGACGGCGAGTTGGCCGTCGTCCATCGGACCGTGGTCGGCGATGATGCTCGCCAGGCTGTGCGAGGGCACCAGCTCCATCACCACGAACGGCTCGTCGCCCTCGCGGGCGACGTCGTAGAGGGTGACCACGTTGGGATGGACCACCACCGCGGTGGCGCGTGCCTCCCGCAGCGTGCGTTCGCGGATCTCCGCGGCCTCGGCCTCCGGGATGCCCGGTGGTAGCCGCACAGCCTTGATGGCGACCGGCCTGCGCAGCAGTTCGTCCATGCCGGACCAAACCGAGCCCATCGCGCCGCCGCCGATTCTGGCGCGCATTCGGTATCGGTCGGCGATCAGTCGACCGATACCGCTTTCTTCCGGTTCCTCCTCGGGCACGCCCCGATTGTCCAACAGCCCGCCACGACTGCTCCACAAGGTGTTCGGACGACTTCACGGCGGCGTGGTGCCCGGTACGGCGGCGCCGCACCGCCGTACCGGCCGACTTCCGGGAGTGAACGGGCAAACCCGGCGAAGTGCCCCCCGTTCGTGTTCCCGGCGTGTTACTGACAGTGAACTTTCCCACGTGATCGGCTCTTCCGGGAGTCGGTCACACGGCCGATTCGCCGCCGAAACCGGCGGAAACGCTCCGACCGGCCGCGAAACACCCTGGTCCGCGGGCCGGAACGATCGGGTGTTTCGGGCGATCGTGGGCTAAGTTTGACGGTGATCGGGCCATCGTGACTGGTCCGGACAGCACAGACGCGGTATCGCTCGGGGCTCGTAACCGGTCCGCCACCACGGCGGCAGGTGGTGGCGGAAGCACCGTCGTACGGACCGTGTCGCGTCGCCGACGGCCCGCTAACGCCACAGCAGACCCGCAACGCCACAGCAGGGGAGGGATTCGTGCTCGCGCTGGTGATCTCGCACCTGCTGGTGGCGTTCCTGCTGCCTCCGGTCGCGATGCGCCACACCCGCGCCGCCTACCTCGTGGCCGCGCTGCCGCCCGCCGCTGCGCTGTGCTGGGCGCTGGCGCACGCGGCGGCGGTGCTGGCCGGTAATCAGCCCGTCGAGCGGGTGACCTGGTCGGCAACGCTGGGGCTGGAGTTCGTGTTCCGGCTGGACACCCTGGCGCTGGTGATGACGCTGCTGGTGTCGGGGATCGGTGTGCTCGTCCTGCTGTACTCCAGGTGGTACTTCGAGACCCCGAGCGGGGACGCGAAACGCTCCGCCCCGCTGTTGTTGGCCTTCGCGGGTGCCATGTTCGGACTGGTACTGGCCGACCACCTGCTCACCCTCTACATCTTCTGGGAACTGACCACGATCTGCTCGTTCCTGCTCGTCGGCCAGTCCGGGGTGAGCAGGGAATCCCGCAGGGCCTCACTGCAGGCCCTGCTGGTGACCACGCTGGGCGGCCTGGTGATGCTGCTGGGGTTCATCGTGCTCGGCGAGACGAGCGGCACCTACCGGATCTCGGAACTGGCTGCCGAACCGCCCACCGGCTCCGCTGCCGCGATCGCCACCGGGCTGATCCTGGTAGGGGCGTTCACCAAGTCGGCGCAGGTTCCGTTCCACAACTGGCTGCCCGCCGCGATGGTCGCCCCCACCCCGATCAGCGCCTACCTGCACGCCGCCTCCATGGTCAAAGCGGGCGTATTCCTGGTCGGAAGGCTCACGCCGGTACTGTCCGAAGTGTCCTATCTGCCCGTGGTGACCGCGGTGTTCGGGCTGGTCACCATGTTCGTCGGCGGTTGGCGTGCGCTGCGGGAGTACGACCTCAAACTGCTGCTGGCCTACGGCACGGTCAGCCAGCTGGGATTCCTGATGGTGCTGGCGGGCTCCGGGAGCTACACCGGAGAGCTGGCACTGGCGGGCATGCTGCTGGCCCACGGTGCCTTCAAGGCCACGCTGTTCCTGGTCATCGGTATCGTCGATCACCAGACCGGCACCAGGGACATCCGTGAACTCTCGGGGGTCGGTCGCCGTCTTCCCTGGGTGGCCACGGTGGCGGTGCTGGCCGCCATGTCCATGTCCGGCGTGCCTCCGATGATCGGCTTCGTGGCGAAGGAGGCCGCGTTCGAGGCCTATCTCGGCGTCGGACCCGCGGTCGCGGTCGAGGCGGGGCTCGTACTGGGATCCGTGCTCACGGTGGCCTACACCGCACGACTGCTGGTCGGCGGTTTCGCCTCCAAGCGCGACACGATGCCCACCGAGGTCCACCCCCCGCCCGCCGGGATGCTGCTCCCGCCCGCCGTCACGGCGCTGCTGTGCCTGGCGCTCGGAGTCGCCTACCCGGTGACCGACGAACTCGCCGCCACCTACGCCGAACGAGCCGCGGGCCACTCCGGGGAATACCACCTGGGGCTCTGGCACGGCTTCAACCTCCCGCTGGTGTTCTCCCTGATCACACTGCTCGGTGGCCTGACGCTCGCCGCCTACAACGCCGGACTGAACCGGTTGCGTGATCGGTTGCCGAGCCCGCTCGACGCCCAGCGCGGCTACGAACGCGTCATGGGCTCGCTGGAACGGCTCGCCGTCGGGGTCACCGGCCGAGTGCAGGTGGGTTCCCTGCCCACCTACCTCGGGGTCATCCTGCTCACGGTGCTGGTCGTTCCCGGCTCGGTGCTGTTGATCAGGGTCACCCCGATCGAACAGCTGCGCTGGTGGGACAACGTGCTGCAACTGCCGCTGGCGCTGGTCATCCTGATCGCCGCGGCAGGGGTGCTCCGCGCGACACGACGGATCACGGCGGTGCTGCTCGTGGGAGTCATCGGCTACGCCATCGGTGGGATGTTCATCGTCGGCGGCGGTCCCGACCTCGCGCTGACCCAGTTCCTGGTGGAGACGCTGACGCTGATCGCGTTCGTGCTGGTGCTGCGCCGGTTGCCCGCCCGGTTCACCGATACCCCCTCCTCACGTCGGGTGCGGTTGCCGAAGGTGCTGATCTCGCTGGCGGGCGGGGTGTTCGTCGGGTTCGCCGCGCTGATCTTCAGCTCGGCGCGCGACACCCCCTCGGCGGTGAGCGGGGAGTACCTGGAACACGCGGAGGAGGGCACCTCCGCCACCAACGTGGTCAACGCGATCATCATCGACTTCCGTGCCTTCGACACCGTGGGCGAACTCTCGGTACTGGCCGTGGCCGCCACCGGAGTGGCCAGCCTGGTGCTCAGTGCCAGGTCCGCACGTCGCAGGAAACACGCCAGGTCCGACTGGGAATCCCTGTCCGCGGCCGGGCGGGCTCCCGACGAACGCGGCGGAAAGGGGCGCACATGACCGATCCCCGAGCATCCGACGGGCGGAGCGAAGCGGCCGAGGGTGCCTGGTTCCACTCCGACGCCCCGGCCGAGCGCTGGTTGCTCTCCGGTTACAGCCGGGATCCCCGGGAGCGGACCATCCTGCTGGAGCTCGTCGCGCGCGTGGTGTTCCCGACAGTGATCGTCTTCTCGGTGTACCTGCTGTTCGCCGGGCACTACCGCTCCGGCGGCGGATTCAGCGGTGGTCTGGTGGCGGGGCAGGCGTTCGTGCTGCGCTATCTCGCGGGCGGCAGACTGGACGACAGCTCCACGGTGTCCATGCGCCCACCGGTGCTGATCGGGATCGGACTGACGACCGCCGTGCTCACCGGTCTGGTGCCGGTGCTGTTCGGCGGTGTGGTGCTGGAGAGCGCGAGCTTCACCTTCGCCGTCCCGCTGCTCGGCAAGATCAAGGTGGTAAGCAGTCTGTTCCTGGACATCGGTGTCTATCTGTTGATCCTCGGAGTGGTGCTCGATCTGCTGCGCACACTCGGATCGGGAATCGAGGCCGACATCGCCGCGCCGGGAGGTAGTCCGCGATGAACACCGTGAACCTGACGATGGCGATCGTGCTCGGCGGGCTCTACGCCACCGGGTTCTACCTGCTGCTGCAGCGTTCCCTGATGCGCGTGCTGCTGGGCATAGTGATCCTCGGGCACGGCGCCAACCTGCTGTTGCAACTGGCGGGTGGCAGTCAGGCCGGACGCCCCCCGATGCTCGGCGATGCCCCGATCGAGCGGATGGCCGATCCGTTGCCGCAGGCCATGGCCCTCACGGCCATCGTCATCACCTTCGCCTTGACCACATTCCTGCTCGCTCTCGCTTATCGCGCCTGGCAGTTGCTCGGGCACGACGAGGTGCAGGACGACGTGGAGGACCGCAGGATCCGCAGGTTGGAGGCCGAGTTGGCCGAAGGGGACGAGGAGACCGAGCGGGAACTGGATTCGGAGGCCACCCGGTGAGCGAACTGGTAGCCGTTCCGGTGCTGCTTCCGCTGGCGGCGGCCGGACTGTCCATGGCGTTCGGACGGTTCGCCGACGTGCAACGCCTGCTCGGGCTGCTGGTGCTCGGCGTGATCGTCGTGGACGCGGCGGTGCTGCTGTACTTCGCCGACGTGCACGGACCGCTGGTGCTGCACCTCGGCGGTTGGGCCGCTCCGGTGGGGATCGCGCTCGTGGCCGACCGGCTGGCCGCGCTGCTGCTGCTGATCAGCGTGGTCGTGATGTTCGCGGTGCTGCTGTACTCCATCGGCCAGCGCATCACCGACTACGGGCGCGGAACCGCCAGCACCACCTTCCACCCCATCTACCTGGTGCTGTGCTCGGGAGTGTCACTGGCCTACTTGACCGGTGACCTGTTCAACCTGTTCGTGGCGTTCGAGATCATGCTCGCCTCCTCCTACGTGCTGATCAACCGGCGAACCACCGCGAGCCGGGTGCGGGCGGGGATGACCTACACGATCGTGAGCCTGTCCTCCTCGGTGCTGTTCCTGACCATGATCGGGCTGGTCTACGCCGCCACCGGCACGGTGAGCCTGGCCGACCTCGCCCTGGAGATGGGGCAACTGCCGCCCGCGCCGGTGCGCGCGCTCGCGTTGCTGATGGTCATCGTGTTCGGCGTCAAGTCGGCCATGGTTCCGCTGCACTTCTGGCTGCCGGACAGCTACCCCAACGCGCCCGCGCCGATCACCGCCATCCTCGCCGCGTTGCTGACCAAGGTCGGTATCTACGCCATGATCCGCACCCAGATCCTGGTCTTCGAGCGCGAACCGAGCTGGCCGCTGATGCTCACGCTGGCGATGGCGACGATGATCGTCGGCGCGCTCGGCGCGCTCGCGCAGAACGACCTCAACCGGATGCTGTCGTTCCTGCTCGTGAGCCACATCGGGTTCATGCTGTTCGGACTCGGCGTCTACGACATCGCCGGCCTGACCGGGGTGATCCTCTACATCGTGCACCACATCACGGTGCAGGCCACGCTGTTCCTGGTCAGCGGTCTCATCACCCGCTACACCGGAACGGTCGCGCTGAGCAGGATGGGTGGCCTGGCCAAGATATCCCCGCTGGTGGCCGTGCTGTTCGCCGTGCCAGCGTTGAGCCTGGCCGGGGTTCCCCCGTTCTCCGGCTTCGTCGCCAAGCTCGCGTTGCTGCGTTCCGGGATCGGGGTCGGCACCGTGTGGGGCTACGTGGCCACCGGTGTCGTGGTACTGACCAGCCTGCTCACGCTCTACGCGGTGGCCCGGGTGTGGAGCCGGGCCTTCTGGGGCCAGGTGCGTGAGCCCGAGGGCGATCCCGACCCCACCGACGAGCTCGTCGTCGGTACCGGGGACACCTCGCCGGGGATGGTGCGGGCCACCGGGGTGCTGGTGCTGTCCACCGTGCTCGTCGCGGCACTCGCCGGACCGCTCGCCGAGGTCAGCCAACGTGCCGCCACCGACCTGATCACCGGGGAGGCCTACCGCACGGCGGTGTTGGGAGGTGATTCCGGTGGTTGATCCCGAACCGCGCCACCGGCACCGGCGCCGCCGTGGCGGCGAGCACGTGATCAGCAGACGGCACCCGGTCGGGAGAGCCGTCCGCAGGTTGCCGTTGCTGGTCTGGTTGGTGCTGGTCTGGTTGCTGCTCTGGGGGACCTACGATTTCGGCACGGTTTTCTTCGGGATCGTGGTGGGGCTGCTCGTCATCGGGTTCTTCCCGGCACCGCCGATCGCCACCGACATCCGGTTGCGTCCACTGCGCGCCGGTCAGCTCGTGCTCTTCCTGGCATGGGATCTGGTGGTCTCCACGGGGCGGGTGGCTTTCGAGGCGATCGTGCGGGGACCACGAGTGCGGGCGTCGATCGTGGCGGTGACGCTGGTAACCGACTCGGACCACCTGATGGCCATGGTGGCCAACGCGGTTTCGCTCGCCCCCGGCAATTTCGTGTTGCAGATCGATCGGGCCAACCGGATCTGTTACGTCTACGCGCTCGGTGCGGGGGCACACGCCACCGAGCGGGTGCGGCGTGAGGTGCTCGGCTGGGAACGCCGGGTGGTTCGCGCGGTGGGAACGGGCGAGCAGGTGCGGATGGTGGATCGGAATCATCGGTCGGAGGTCGGATGATGGGCGTGGTGTTCGCTATCACATTCGGTTTGTTGTGTCTGGCCGGATTGCTTTCTCTGGGTCGTTTGCTGCTCGGACGGGGCACTTTGGATCGCATAGTGGCGTTGGACGTGTTCATCACGTTGATCGTCGCCGCCACATGTGTGGGGATGGGCATGAACGAGGACGGATCGAATGTCGCGTTGGCCGCGGCATTCGCCCTGCTGGCGTTTATCGGTTCGGTCAGCGCCGCTCGTCTCGTCGAGAAGAAGGAGTCGCATCGATGAGCTGGCTGGATCTGTTCTCAGCGGTATGTCTGATAGCCGGTGCCGTGTCCTGTCTGTTCGGTGCGATAGGATTGTTGACTTTTCCCGATGTCGCGGCCCGGCTGCAGGCGGCGACCAAGCCACAAACCCTCGGACTCGTGCTGATACTGCTCGGCAGCGCGGTCCATCTGGAAGTGCGATACGCCTCGGGGCTCATTCTGGTCGGCCTGTTCCAGGCCATAACGGCACCGGTGTTGGCCCAGCTCGTCGGGCGTGCCGCCTATCGAGCGGGCAGCGTTCGCCGTGAAACTCTCGACACCGACCACCTTGCGCGGCGGATCGAACACGAACACGGCCGGACTTTGTGACCGGCGACATTTTTCGTGTTTCAACTGCATATCGTTTGGCGCTGGAGTTTCACATTCGGCGGAACAGTCTTTACCGTGGTTCGCTGTGATATGCGGTCCGCGCTGGGGAAGCCACCACAGTGGCCGAACGCGTCCGTTGCGATCTTTGGTTGCTTACGGCGCAGATGGCAATTGTGTCGATATGCGCTGGAAAGGTGACGTACAGTAATGAAACACCATCTGAAAGAGCACACCAATCCCCCGGTGTTCATCACCTCGGGGATCCTGGTGATCGCTTTCGTGCTTTGGGGCGTGCTCGCACCGTCGAATCTGGACACCGTCTCAAGCAATGTGAATAGCTTCATCACCACCAACTTCGAGTGGCTCTACATCCTCTCGGCCACGTTCTTCGTGGTCTTCGTGCTGGCGATCATGGTCAGTCGATTCGGCACGATCCGGATCGGTCCCCCGGAATCCCGGCCGGAGTACAGCAATCTCGCCTGGTTCGCGATGCTGTTCACCGCCGGCATGGGGATCGGCCTGGTCTTCTACGCCGTCGCCGAGCCGGTCTGGCACTTCGGGAACCCGCCGATCGGTGAGGCCGACACCCAGGCCGCGGCGCAACGCGCGATGAACTTCACGTTCTTCCACTGGGGCTTGCATCCGTGGGCGATCTACATCGTGCTCGGCCTCGCACTGGGCTACTTCGCTTTCCGCAAGGGCCTGCCGCTGCGTCCGGCCGCCGCCTTCTACCCGCTGATCGGCAACTGGGTCTACCGCTGGCCGGGCCACATCGTCGACGTGCTCGCGGTGTTCGGCACGCTGTTCGGCCTAGCGACCTCGCTGGGGCTCGGCGGTAACCAGGTCGGTGCCGGTCTCAACGCGGTGTTCGGCATCGAGAACACCACGATGCTGCAGGTCATCATCATCCTGGCGATCACCGCGGTTGCCGTTGTCTCGGTCATGTTCGGCATCGACAAGGGCATCCGGAACCTCTCGCTGATCAACCTGTGGTTGGCGTTCATCCTGATGCTGTTCGTGTTCTTCTTCGGTCCCACGCTGGACCTGCTGAACATGCTGGCCAGCAACGTCGGCTACTACTTCCAGCACCTGCCGGAACTGAGCTTCCAGACCTTCCCGAACAACGGCAACGGCAGCGCCCAGGAGTGGCAGGCCGGCTGGACGCTGTTCTACTGGGGCTGGTGGATCGCCTGGTCACCGTTCGTGGGTATGTTCATCGCCCGGATCTCCTACGGCCGGACGATCCGCAACTTCATCGGCGGCGCCATGTTCGCCCCGGTCGGTGCCTCCTTCGTGTGGCTGAGCATCTTCGGCAACTCCGGCCTGCGTAGTGTGCTCTCCGGCTCCGAGGACGGTCAGGCACTCGTCGACGCCGGGTTCAACAAGGCGATGTTCGTGCTGCTGGACCAGCTTCCGGTGGCCGACATCATCTCGGTCCTCGCCTCCGTACTCGCGGTCGTCGTGATCGTGCTGTTCTTCGCCACCTCCTCGGACTCCGGCTCGCTGGTGGTCGACATCCTCACCAACGGCGGCGACCCGAACCCGAAGTGGCAGCAGCGACTGTTCTGGGCGATCGCGGAAGGTGTCATCGCCTGCGTGCTGCTCGCCGCCGGTGCGGCCAGCGGTGCCGACGCGCTGAGCGCGTTGCAGACCGCCTCGATCGTGACCGGGCTGCCGTTCTGCATCGTGCTGCTGCTGATGTGCCTGGGTATCGCCAAGGCACTCAGCCAGGAGCGGCCCAACCTGGCCGTGCAGCGTGAGCCCAGCCCGGTGGAGGGCATCCGCAGCAGTGCTGCCAGGACGCGCTCGGGCGCGAGCACCGGTAGTGGTTCCGGTTCGGACGGCTCCGGCAAGAAGGACTCCGACTCCTGAGCCGAGCCCGTTCGCCGAAACAAGCGGGGCTTCCCGGCCGCACCGGCCGGGAAGCCCCGTTTTCTTTTCGAGAGTGCTGGGGGCGGCGTAGGTGGGTGCTTGGCGGAACCTCTCGCACGGCTCTCGCCGCGGGGCCGGCGATATCGGGTAGCGACCTACACAACGCCTCCGGCGTCCTCGCGAGAGCCGCACGGGAGAACCCGCGGTCGGTCCTGCTGCGAGGGTGGTCGGAGTTCGGCACTGCGTCGAAGTGACGCGGCGATTTCGCGGGAAATCGACGGCGCTCGGAGTGCGGGGAGCCGACCGATGTACCTGGGGACCGTGTGGCGGTTTTCACAGGGGCGGTTCCCTCGTCCGGTCGGTTTCCGCCTCGGCTGCACGTTCGAAGCTTTACACGTTCGAGTGACCATTGATGGTCGTTCTGCTCCGATCTGGGGGATTTTTCGCTGAAAAGTCACTCATGGTGCCCAATATGGTGCAATGGTCACACTTAAGAGTGGCCACGGTTGGAGGTTCGGTTGTCTGTTGCGTGTGCTGTCCGAAAGCGACCCACGAGAGCAGGCGATCGTGTGACCGAAGCCACGCGACGCCGCTCGGCGCCGGTGCGCCTGTTCTGCTCGTTGCTGTTCTGCTTCGCGATCCTCCTCGCGGGGCAGTCCGGAGTCGCGGTGGCCGTCGAATCCCAAGTCCGTCCGGTGGTGGCCGAGTCCGCCACCTCCGAAAGTCCGAGCCGCGCAGCGCGCGGCGTCGCGTCGCGTGAGGACGGTCACACGTTGGCGCAGTCGGAGGGGAACTCGCCCTCCGACGATTCCGAGGGCGAGCAGGACCGCAGAACCGTGATCGGCGCGCTCGGTGTCGTCCTCGTCGTCGGGGTGCTGTTGCTCCGCCGCAAGCGCGGCAAGCAGTCGCTCATGGTTCGGTGGCGCAAACGCAGCTGAACCCCCGCTTAACGGAACTCACGGTCTGTTTTGCGTGAATTTTCCGTCACTTGGACTAGACCTGAGCGAAATCCTGTGGGAGTTTCACAGTCGACGGATCGCGTGGCGAACCGACGACACTGTGACGTTGTCGGAATTCGCCTCTCGACTTCGGGCACTGGCCCGGAGAAGTGGGTCGGCGCCGGGAAGCCCCCCGACCGGTGCCGATCCACCCGACACCCCCGGCCCACAGCGCGCAGTCGCCCGATGGCGCCGCTCGTTCACCGTTGGCCGTGTGACGGCTTCGTCCGGTCTTCGGTCCCCCTGAACTCCTTCACCCGTTCGGCGCGCCGAAGCGACCGGTGAGCTATCCGAGGCGCGTCCGAGGCGGCCACGAGTGCTCGTATCCTGCACTATGGGTCGCAAATGAGTACCGAATCCCCGCACAACAGTGGTCACGACACGGTTCGTCCGGCGAGGGAGCCGCTCGGTTCCGCCGGGCCGGAACCATCGACGGGTGACCCGGGCCTCGCTTCGGCGTGGCGCGCCGCGGTGGACGAGTACCGGGCCGAGCTGCTGGGGCTGTCACACGATCTCCACGCCGACCCGGAGGTCAGTTTCGCCGAGCACCGTGCCGCCGAAACCGTCGCCGGGACACTCGCCGCGCACGGTTTTCACGTCCAGCGACCGGTGGCCGGGCTCGACACCGCTTTCACCGCCGATTACGGCTCCGGGGAGTTCGTCGTCGGGCTTTGTGCCGAGTACGACGCGCTGCCCGAGGTCGGCCACGCCTGCGGGCACAACATCATCGCGGCCTCCGCCGTCGGGGCCGCGTTGACGCTGGCCGAGGTCGCCGAACGACTCGGAATCACCGTGCGTGTGCTCGGCACCCCCGCCGAGGAGATCGGTGGTGGCAAGATCACGATGCTGGAGGCGGGGCTGTTCGATCCGCTGGCGGCCGCTCTGATGATCCACCCCAGTCCGGCGGAGGTGTGTGCGCCGCGTTCGCTGGCCATCACCGATCTGCGGGTCAGCTACACCGGGCGTGCGGCGCACGCGGCCGCGGCTCCGGAACTGGGGGTCAACGCCGCGGACGCGCTCACGGTGACCCAGGTGGCCGTCGGTCTGCTGCGGCAGCATCTGGAAGCCGGTCAGATGGTGCACGGCATAGTGACCTCCGGAGGGGCCGCGCCGAACATCGTGCCCGAGCGGGCCGCGGCCGAGTACAACCTGCGAGCGGCCGATCCGGAGTCGTTGGCCCGGTTGGAGGACCGGATACGCGCCTGCTTCGAGGCGGGGGGCACCGCCACCGGCTGCTCCACGGAAGTGGTGCGTGTCTCGCCCGTCTACACCCAGCTGTCCTCCGACGAGTGGCTCGCCGATGCGTACCGCCGCGCCGTGGTCGACCTCGGTCGTGATCCGGTCGCGCGTGCGGCGGAACGCGAGGGTGTGATCGGCAGTACCGACATGGGCAACGTGAGCCTTCGGATACCCGCCGTGCATCCGATGATCGCTCTGGAGTGCGGGGATGCGGTCAATCACCAGGCCGAGTTCGCGGCGGCGTGTGCCTCACCCTCGGCCGACAGAGCCGTTCTCGACGGTGCCGCCGCGCTCGCGCGCACCGCGGCGGCTGCCGCTCTCGACGGGGACCAGCGAGAGCGCTTGCTGGCCGCCGTCCGCAATCGAACAGCTTCCGGGTTTCGACGGTTGTCGAACCGATTCTTCGCGTCGGGAGGCGTGACGTGACCGCGTTGGATTCGCTAGGTCCGAACACCCACGGTGGTAACTCCGTGGTCGACCATCCACCCGCAGACCCGCTCGCCGAGGAGGACGCCGCGCGGGCACCCGGTGACGGCGGTGACAGGTCATTCCGGGCGGACTCCACGACCGCGGTCGTCCCCAACGGGCCGGAACGCGCCATGAGCGAGACCATCGGTCCTGTGCGATCCGGGGTTGCGGATCCGGGACAAGGGCGCGGGCCCGCCTGGCTGGACGAGTGGATGGCCGACAACTCCGATCTCGTCGTGGCCTGGCGCAGGGAGCTGCACTCCAACCCCGAGCTCTCGCGCGCCGAGCACCGCACCACGAGGTTGTTGGTCGAGCAGCTCGAATCGCTCGGTCTCCGTCCCCGCAGACTGCCGGTCGGGACCGGGCTGATCTGTGACATCGGGCAGGAGACCCACGTCGCCCGCACGATCGCGCTGCGTGCCGACATCGACGCGCTACCGCTCACCGAATCCACCGGTCTGCCGTTCGCCTCCAACACCGAGGGCGCGGCGCACTGCTGCGGCCACGACGCGCACACCGCCGTGCTGTTGGGGACCGCGATGGCGCTGGCCTCGGCTCCCGGCGCGCTGCCCGGCCGAGTGCGGTTGATCTTCCAACCCGCCGAGGAGGTCATGCCCGGTGGCGCGCTGGACGTGCTCGCCGCGGGTGGGCTCGACGGTGTCGACCGGATCTTCGGGCTGCACTGCGACCCGCGGTTGCCGGTGGGAACGGTCGGGACTCGCATCGGAGCCCTCACCTCGGCCAGCGATCCGGTGGAGGTGCGGTTGACCTCGCCGGGCGGTCACACTTCCCGGCCACATCTGACCGCCGACCTGGTGCACGCGTTGGGGACGTTGATAACCGGGTTGCCGACGCTGCTCTCGCGCAGGGTGGATCCGCGTACCGGGACCGTGCTCGCCTGGGGCGCGGTGCGTTCCGGGGAGGCACCCAACGCCATCCCGCAGGAGGGGACCCTGCGCGGCACGCTGCGCACCGCCGACCGTGACACCTGGGCCGAGCTCGGTCCGCTGGTGCAGGAGCTGGTCCAGGGGTTGCTGGCCCCACTCGGGGTCGGTTACGACCTGCAGCACCGGCGCGGTGTGCCGCCGGTGGTCAACGACGCGGAGAGCACCCGGCTGATGCGAGCGGCCATCGGTGAGGCGCTGGGGGAACAGGCGCAGAGCGGTACACCGCAGTCCTCCGGAGGTGAGGACTTCGGGTGGTACCTGGAGCACGTGCCCGGCTCGTTCGCCCGACTCGGGGTGGCGGGTGAGGGGATGCCGGCCAACGACCTGCATCAACCGAACTTCGTACTGGACGAGCGCGCGCTGTTCGTGGGCGTTCGGACGATGGTCCACACCGCGTTGACCGCGTTGCGGGAGTAGGGAAATCCACCTTCCACTGTCTCCTGTGCGGATGGTGCTTCGTCCCTGATTTCTGTCCTGGAGTATCGTTTTCCTTGCGTCGACGAGCTTTCCCTGGGCAAAACGGCCCGCTTTCGGTTTACGCGTGGGGAATGCCGGAAGCGGGCCGTTCCCGTTCGAGCAGGCTCAGGTGAGACCGTTGTTCTCTCGCTTGATCGCACCCAGGAACGATGCCCATTGGCCGCTGCCGAACACGAGCGTGCCGCCGTCGCGGTTCTTCGTGTCGCGTACACCGGCGAAGCCGGGCACGAGTGCTGCTTCCACACAGGCATCCTGTGTTTGGCTGCGACTGCTCTTGAACCAGTGAGCGCCCTGCAAGTCAGGCTTGTGCACGGTGTGGGACCTTTCGCTTATGTCTCGGGGGCATACGACTGCTCGGCCACTGAGCGGATCAGTTCCAAGGATTCCCTGGGGCCCACTGCGGCGGCTTGCAGTCGGTTCCACAAACTAACGTAGTCGCTCACGGCTTCCTTGCTGTCCAGGTATCTCGCATCGTCGAATGATTCGACGTAGACGAAGTCCAGGTCGGGTGTGGTACCAGGTGAGGGGATTGTCAGGATCGTGAAGTCGTAGCTGATCGCTCCCGCGTACGTCTGAGCGTCGAAAGGTATGACCTGCATGTGGATGTTGTCTTCCAGCGCCAGGTCGTACAGATAGTCAAGCTGCTGTCGCATGACCCCGCGATCGCCGATCTGCCGACGTAGACACGACTCGGAGAGTACGAAGGATGCCGAGGGTGGGGTCGACCGGGTGAGGATCGACTGCCGCTCCAGTCTGGCGGACACCGCCGCGTCCACATTGCTGTCATCGGCTCGTGGCGAGGACGTCTCCAACGCTCGGATGTATGCCTCTGTCTGCAGGATACCCGGCATGATTTCGCCACGAACCTGACGTATGTCGCTGGCGTCGGTCTCCAGGTCCACGTACTGCCGGAACCACTCGGGGAAGACCGACCGGTAACCACCCCATCTGCCGCGTGCGCTCCGGGTGCGTGCCAATTCGAGCAACCAGTCCTTGTGTTCCTGCGTGTCACCGTACTCATCGAGTAGCAACAGCAGATCGCCCTTGGTGATACCGGATTGGCCCAGCTCCAAGCGGCTGATCTTCGTGGTTGCGCAGTCGAGGATGCGTGCGGCATCCGCCTGTTCGAGGCCTGCCGCCTGACGGGCGTGGCGTAGTTCGTTGCCGAGCTGCAACCGCCTGACCGTGGGTGTGGCCATCCGTGTCCTCCAGGGGTGCCGAGTTTCTGCCGGGCACATTATCGATCACCGCACTTGCGGTTCGACGATCACCCTTTAGGAGTATCCACAAAGTAGGATTGCAGATTTAGCATCCTATAAAGGAAGCCTGCTTTAGTGAGGCTACATTGGAGATGCACTTTAATGCTTCTGCTGGAGCAGTGTTGATCGGTTACCCGGTGTTGCTCTTGGCCGCGGTCGTCGTAGCGGTGTGGCTGGTCATCGACGTCGGCCGTGACACGTGGGGCCGGTGAGTGCTGTGCAGATCGTGATGTTCGGAGTCATCATCTTTTCCGCGTTCCTGCCTTGGGCAGTTGTGATCTACGACCTTGAGTCCATGCGCACTTGGCGGGCTGTTCGCCGCGCGCGGCGAACGACCCGCGCTATGTGGGTGCGCTACCCCGAGGCCCGACCCGCGCATGGACACCTGCCCTCCCAATACCCGGACAGCGGCGGACAGGTCATACCTCCGGTGGCCGGAGGAGTAACAGGGATGGTCGCTGAGAGACGGGGGCTCGATGAGCGTGATCTTGGCGCGCCTGCACGAGCGTCAGGCACCCGGCGCTCAGATGGTGCACATCTTCGCTGCTGAGCAGGACTCTCCGGATGGCATGCGCAAGGCGTATTGCGGATTCACCGCGCATTACTCGTGGCTGAAGAGTGTCAGCGGGTTGGCGGGCATGCCGTGCGAGCTGTGCCTGCTCGATGCGCCGCTGAAGGTCGCCGAGACGTCGGCCGAGGTGATCGAGCTGCCGACCGAGATCGACATGGCGGGGCCGCTGTTCGCCATTGGGTTGCGCGGCGAGCGCGTGTGGCACGAGGTGCCAAGTGATCCGATCGTCGGCGACTACGAGAGTCGCTCGGTCGTGCTCACCGTCTGTGGCTGCATGGGTTGGCTCATGCCCGGCGATCCGTATCTCGATTGGAGCAGGTGTCGAGAGTGCGACGAGACACGATGAGCGAGCGCGAGTGGCGGCAATCCGGCCTGGATGGGTTCAGTCACGGATTTCGCGCCGAGGGCGGCTGCGTCCCTTCCGCTGATCGCCACGTCTCCGAGGAGACCGATCCGGTGGAGTGCCTGATCAGTGAGTGTGGCGAAGTACTGCCGCTGGCGTTCGTGATGCATCACGACGGCGGACAGCGATGCGCCGCGTGTGCGCGTCTCACGTGCTTGTCCGGCTCGTGACGTCTACACGAACCAGATCGACCAGAGCCCGGCCTACCGTCGCTGCCCCGACCTTCGGCGGTGGGCCGGTTCCATTTCGAGGACGACTCATGCCCGAACCGCGTGGCTACATGCTGGCTATGAGTGGTGACCTGAACCCGGACCTTCTGACTCGTAATCATTTCCGTCCGGGCGCGGACGTGGCCGGGTCGCAGAGTAGTGAGTGGTCGTCCCAGTGGGCTCCGCCCGCGCCTGAGCTGCTGCGAGAGGTTCTGGACGGGTTGAGCGAGCTCACCTGACGCACCGTGCTGTTGGAGGCGACCGTTACGCTTAGTGCGGACCCGTAGTCATCGAGTCGCCCGAAGGATCACCGTGAGCGAGTACCTGTCCACCGAGCCCTACCGTGGAACCCGCGACTTCCTGCCCGACGAGATGTCGGTGCGCACTCAGGTGTTCCATCGGCTCTACGAGGTACTCGAACGTTACGGCTACCAGCGCTACGACGGTCCACAGTTGGAGCCGGTCGAGATTTACGAGTCCAAGTCCAGCCAGGAGATCGTCAATCAGCAGCTCTACACGCTGACCGATCACGGTGGGCGACGGCTCGCGCTGCGCCCGGAGATGACTCCTTCGGTGGCGCGCATGATCGCGGGCAACGCGGGTTCGCTGACCTTCCCGGTGCGCTGGTACAGCCACCCGAACTGTCACCGCTATGAGCGCCCCCAGCGCGGGCGCGTGCGTGAGCACTGGCAGATCAATGTCGACCTGTTCGGCTCGTCCTCCACGGCGGTGGAGGTGGAGTTTTTGGAACTGATTCACGACATGATGGCCAGCCTGGGCGCGAGCACCGACATGTGGCGGTTGAGGGTCAGCGACCGAGTGCTGCTGGATGCGCTGCTGACCCACATCGTCGGCGTTCCGCACGACAAGGTGCGCGAGACCGCGAACCTGCTGGACCGCTGGGAAAAGGTCAGCGCCGACACGCTGGCCGAAAGTGCCACCGAGATCGGCCTGTCGGAGGAACAGTTCGCCCGGCTGGCCGAGGTCGTCAAGGACGGTCGCGCCGCGATCGAGGAACTTCCCGTTGAGGTGCGCAACCAGTCCCGACTCATGCAGGTGCTCGACACGAGTGCGGCCGAGCTGATCGAGTTCGATCCGTTGATCGTGCGCGGGTTCGACTACTACACCTCCACGGTGTTCGAGGTGTTCGACACCGACCCGAGTAACCGCCGGTCGCTGTTCGGTGGTGGCCGCTACGACAACCTGGTGGGCCTGTTCAGCAACAAGGAGATCCCCGGCTTCGGGTTCGGGATGGGTGACGTCACGATCATCGACTTCCTCGACACCCACGGCCTGCTGCCGCGGCCGCGTACCGATGTGGATGTGGTGGTGATCCCCACAGAGGGACAGTTGTTCGATCCGGCGCGACGCGCTGCTCGGGTCCTGCGGGACGCGGGCCTGCGGGTCACCACGCCGCTGGATACGCGCAAGCTCGGCAAAGAGATCCAGCGCGCCGACAAGGCCGGTGCGCGAGCGGTGGTCATAGTCGGTCCGGATGACTGGGTATCCGAATTGGTCACCGTGCGGGATCTGGCCAGCGGGGAGCAGCATCAGACGACGTTGCACGCGCTGGATTCGTCCGTACGGGCGATCATTCCGTCCGAGTGACATTCGTTTGCGAGCGTATGACCCACGATCGGAGTCTGGGTTGAAAAATAGGTTCCTATTTAAGCTGTTGCGGTATCAGGATTACCGAAAAGTGAGGGTAGGTTCCCATGCCCCTGAGCGGTACCCAGTTCCTCAACGGCATCGCAGAGCACGGTATCCCCGCGAGTTGGGACGAGTTCGGCACGTACATGTCGCAGGACGGCGCGCTCGTGACTCATCTCGTCGCGGCGGTGCGGGAAGTCCACAACACCGGTAGCGATCAGGCGCGGGACGCCACCCTGCGCCTGTTCGATGAGAAGCGGGGCAACCTGGCCGCTGCCCGGAATCTGCTCGCCGACCGGATCGTGGCGTATCGCGAGTCCGGTCGGTGGGCGGAACTGGACGCGGTGGTGCGATCGGCCGATGTGGATCAACTCATCGACAGCATGCGTGTTCACTTCGGCTTGCACCCGTTCCCCATCGCGCTGGAGTCGGTGCGCTTCAACTTCGAGTACGTGCGCCAGCACGGCTTCGAGGCGTTCTACCGGATGACCGATGAGTACCTGTTCGAGATCGAACGCCTCACCACCGAGGCCCGGACGGCGTTCGAGACCGAACCGATTGGCGAGAGTTTCCCGCCGTTCTGGCTCTACAAACTCGACATGGTGAGTACGGAGGTTCCGTCGCATTGCCACATCTGCCAGAACCTGATCACCTTCGCCGAGCGCGCGCTGGATGATGATCGCGGCAGTTCTTTCGCGTAGAGTGCGATGAACAGGGCTTCGTTCTTGCTGCGATCACACGGAACCCTTGATGTGGAGTAGTCGCTCTCCGATCCGTTGTGCAGGCCGGACCGGGATCCTCGTAGCGGATTCCTCGTCGCACTGCTCGCTGCCGGGTCGTACCGGGTTTCCCTGCGAAATCACCCGTCCGGGGTGTATCACCGCGTGCCGTTCGGCTCTCTTGTCGGTATGAGCGAACGAACGGAACTAATCCCGTCGCGAGACCGGTGCGATGCCGAGCTGCTCGCGGCCGTGCGTGCTGCCGGGGCGTTGCCCCGGGGTCGGCTACGCGCCCGGTTCGGGCAGCGGCGACTGAGCGCCGCGTTGTCCCGTGGAACGGTGGCCGCGCAGTGGCCGGGAGTGCTGGTGCCTGCCGAGTCGCTGCACCAGCCGCGCACCCGTGCCCTGGCCGCGCTGTTGTGGGGAGCGCCCGGGGCGGTGCTGTCGGGGCCGACAGCACTCGCGGTGCACGGCTGTGCTCCCGTTCCCACCACGACGTACCTGACCGTTGTCCACGACAGGCGGCCCCCGAGGGGAAGCGGACTCGTGGCCCGGCAGAGCCGGGTCCGCGAGTCCGAGGTGGTGGAACTGGACGGGCTGCGCACCCAGGTGCTCGACGTCGCGCTGACCGAGGTGTTGTGCACGGCGGGCGACGCGACGTTCGCCTCGGCGTGCCTGCGGCGGACGCTTTCGGCGATGACGCCCGCCGCGGCGCGCCAGCTCGTCGAGCTGGTGCGGCGGCGCGTCGCCATCAGGGCCGACCGGCGCGGCACGCGCCGTGCCCTGGCGCTGCTCGCGGCCTGTCGCCGGGTCGACGGCCGTGCCGATGACCGGACCGCCGCCGAGGGGGTCGCCGAAGAGGCGGAGGGCTCAGCGAGCCGGGCCGGTGTTGCTGCAGGGCAGGGTGCGCAGTTTGGTCACGTAGTCGTTCGGCGCTCCGGCCCGCTCGGCGGCCTCGGCGATCAGTCCCAGGTAACGCGCGGAGGGCAGACCGCCCTCGTAGGCGTCGAGCACGTACAGCCAGGCGAGTGTCGGACCGTCCAGGGTGTGGATCCGTAGCCGCAGCTTCTTGTGCAGTCCCAGGTCCGAGCCCTCCCAGCGGTCGAGTTCCTGCTCGTCCTCGGAGCTGACGTCGTAGAGCACGGTGAAAACCTGCGCCTCCGGCTCCTCGACGATCGTCGCGAGTGCCCCTTCCCAGCCCACGTCCTCACCGCCGAAAGTGAGCCGCCAGTCCATCAACCAGCCTGTTCCCGTCATGGGCGAGTGGGGAGCGCGTTGCAGCATCTGGGTCGGATCCATGTTGGATCCGTAAGCGGCGTATAGCGGCACGGCTCACAGGATAACCACGCCTCGATCCGTTGTCCCCTCAAGCTGACCGTGCTCGGTTCGCTACTTCGTGTGCTCGTGTGACACGCGGCTTCCGGCGGGTACCGGTGGGCCGCGCGAGCGGGGTGGCGGCGTACCGTTGGGCCGGCGGTTGCGAGCCCGGGGCGAGGGGTGCGAAATGGTCTCTACCAATTCCGGGCGAGGGCGACTCCGTCCCGCACGGCCGCGAGTGCACCCGAGTGCCGTGGCCGCCGCGTGGTGCCGGACGACGGTTCGGAGCGCGAGCAGCGCGGAGCCGAGAACACGGTCCTGTGAACGTGCCTACTCGATGTCGGTCCTCCCGGAGCGAGAACCGGTGGGAGGTTCCGCCAAGCAAGTACCCCGGCCAACCCGGGGTGGCAAAGTCCTATGAGGAGGTAGAGCGAAGTGTCCCGCATCGTAATCATGGGAGGCGGGCCCGCGGGCTACGAGGCCGCCCTCGTGGCCGCCCAGAACGGGGCTGACGTCACGCTGGTGGAGGCCGAGGGACTGGGCGGAGCCTGTGTGCTCTACGACTGCGTGCCGTCGAAGACCTTCATAGCCTCCGGGGGCGCTCGCTCTTCCATCCGTGATGTGCAGGAACTCGGCATTCGGGTCAAGGAAGGTGCCGCGGACGTGGACACGGCCGTGGTGCACGGCAGGGTCAAGGGGCTCGCGCTGGCGCAGTCGGCCGACATCCGTTCCCGGGTCCACCGGGAGGGCGTCCGGATCCTGGGTGGCCGTGCGCGGTTCGTCGACGAGACGCTGGGACTGGCGCAGCACCGGATTCGGGTCGACCTCAGCGACGGCGGGCAGGAGGAGCTCGTCGCCGACTCCGTCCTGATCTCCACCGGCGCGACACCGCGCGTGCTGCCGGGAGCCCAGCCCGACGGCGAACGTATCCTGACCTGGCGACAGCTCTACGATCTGCCCGAACTCCCCGAACACCTCGCGGTGGTGGGTTCCGGCGTCACCGGCGTCGAGTTCGCGTCCGCCTACGCCGAGATGGGCGTGAAGGTGACGCTGGTCTCCAGCCGTGACCGGGTGCTGCCGCACGAGGACGCCGATGCCGCCGCTGTGCTGGAGGAGGTGTTCTCCGAGCGGGGAGCCAGCGTGGTCAAGCACGCCCGCGCCGATCGCATCGACCGCACCGAGTCCGGGGTGCTGATCCACCTCAACGACGGGCGTCAGATCGAGGCCAGCCACGCGTTGATGACCGTGGGATCGGTGCCCAACACCGCCGACATCGGGCTGGATCGCATCGGTATCGAACCGGACCGTGCGGGTTACATCCCGGTGGACCGGGTGTCCCGAACCAGTGCGACCGGCGTCTACGCGGCCGGGGACTGCACCGGCGTGCTGCTGTTGGCCTCGGTGGCCGCGATGCAGGGGCGGATCGCGATGTGGCACGCGCTGGGCGAGGGGGTCACCCCGATCAAGCTCAAGACGGTGGCCGCCAACGTCTTCACCCATCCCGAGATCGCGACCGTCGGGATCAGCCAGCAGGCGATCGAGTCCGGCGAGGTTCCCGCTCGAAGCGTCGTGCTGCCGCTCTCCGGTAACCCCCGCGCCAAGATGGAGGGGGTTCGCCGCGGCTTCCTCAAGGTCTTCTGCCGTCCGGCGACCGGTGTGGTCGTCGGTGGTGTGGTCGTGGCCCCCAACGCCAGTGAGCTGATCCTGCCGTTGGCGCTGTCGGTGCAGAACCAGGTCACAGTGGAGGACCTGGCCAACACCTTCTCGGTGTACCCGGCGCTTTCCGGGTCGTTGACCGAGGCGGGGAGGCAACTCATGCGCCACGACGATCTGGATTAGTGAGAGTCGGTGCCGCGCTCTCCGCAGCTGGTTGCGTGGCGGAACCTCACGAGCCGTCTCGCTGCGGGAGCCTCGACATCGGGTAGTTACTACACAACGTCGAGGCTGTCCTCGCGAGACGACCCGTGAGAACCCGCGGCGGTGCGTGTCGCGTGCGGGGAGGGGCGTGGCGGTGCGAGCTGCTTGGGAAGTTCGTGGCAAGCGAGCTGCGTTGGTGGCCGTTCGGCGCTGCGCGCCGAGACGAGGTCGTGGCATCGGGTTCGGGTCGGGAGCGCCGCTGTCGGCTTCCGGGGCTCAGCGAGGCTTCCGCGCCTCGGTGTGCGGTGCGGGGGTGGGTTGCGGGACATTGGTGTCGTGACTGAGCTTCCCGCGCTGATCTACGACGGTGACTGCGGGTTCTGCACCCGTAGCGTGCGCCTGGCCGACCGGCTTCCGGTTCGGGTCAGTTCCGTGCCCTGGCAGGAGGCGAACCTGGAGTGGCTGGGAGTGCCCGAACAGCGGGCGCGGAACGAGGTCGTGTTCGTCGACGAGTACCACCGACTCCACGGTGGGGCCGCCGCGGTGGCGACGTTGCTGCGGCACTGTCGGGGCCCGTGGCGGCTGGCCGGATCCGTGCTCGCCGCGCCGGTGATCCGCTCGGTGGCGGATGCGATTTACCGCCTCGTGGCGAACAACCGGCACCGACTACCGGGTGAGACTCCTGCCTGTCAGCTGCCGCCCGAGCGCCGTCCCGGCAAAGCCGAGCGAGACTCCGGCCGCTGATCGAAGTTTCCGGTCGGGTTGTCGGGTTGCTCGCTTGGCGGAACCTCCTGCCGGTTCTCGCTCCGGGAGTCCCGACATCGGATGGCGACAACCGGTCGATTGGGACTTATCGTGTAACGGTTCGACATCCACTCCGGATCTCACCGCGGCGCCCCGAATGGTTCCGTGCCTGGTCAGTGCCGATTCCGACTCCGAAGATCCCCGGTTGCGACCACCGAAAACCACGAGTCCGGTGTCACCATTTCGTGGATAATCATTCGGGATTGTCGCTGCCGAGCGTCCCGCGGGCAGGCGGGTAGGAGAGTGAAGGTGTTTCGGAGAAGACGTGGCGGCGCGGTCCCCGATCCGTGGGAGGAGGATCGGCAGCCGGGCAACTCGCCGTTGGCGATCTTCGGTGTACTCGGTGTCGTGTTCCTGATCGTGCTGCTGGCCGTGGTGGCCGAGCCGGGCAAGCTGTTGGCCGGTGGGGGCGAGGACTCGGAGACCACCGAGGTCCCCGAGATGCGTGACGGCGTCCCGCAACCCGGATTCGAGCCCGTCGCGCTGTTGGAGGACAACCCGCTCAATTCGGAGAACGCCTCACTGGAGCCCGCCGACTGCCGCCTGCCGGAGCTCGCCGAGTCCGAGACCCGGATGCGGCCCTATTACGATGCTGCCGTGCGCTGCCTGAACACTCTCTGGCGCCCCGTTGTCGTCCGGGCCGACCTGAGCTGGGCACCACCCGAGGTGAGCCTGCGGTCCCGAACGAGCGACTGCAGTGAGACCGAGGGCACGAGCCGCCCCACCGCCTTCTACTGCGACGGCACCATCCACATGCCTCGCCAGTGGGTGCTCTCCGACATCGGCACCCGGGAGCCCGCCCACCTGATACTGCTGGCGCACGAGTACGGCCACCACGTGCAGCAGCGTGCCGGAGTCCTGCGCGCTTCCACCGTCCGTCAGGAGGGGGTCGAGGTACGAAGTCCGGAGTGGTTCCGGATCTCGCGTCGTCTCGAACTGCAGGCCGACTGCTATTCCGGAATGTTCATGGCCGCCGCCGCCGAGGGCGGGATGCTGCGGGAGCGCGTCGCGGAGCGGTTCGTCTCGGCAGCGGGAAGCACTCAGCTCAGCGACACCCACGGTTCACCGGGCAACCAGCGGGACTGGAAGCTGACGGGTTTTCGGGAACGCACCACCGCTGCCTGCGACACGTGGAACGTCTCCGCCGAGCGAGTGCGCTGATTCCGCCATCCCGTTCCCGCCGGTCTCGGCTGTCCGGCGTTCCTCCCGGTGTTCGGTTACGCTTTGTCCGTCCGTTCGCGCGGAGCGTGTGATCACCGCTCCGGCAGGAGCGGAACCGGGGATTTCCGACTGGGAGGACTCCGGGCTGAGGGGCTCAGGACAGGGGACTCAGGACGGGGGATTCCGGGCAGACACCACACGGCCCTCCGGGCGGGGAGGATCGATGTCCGAAAACGCCGCGCACGCACGAACACACTGGCGTTACCGACGGGGACTCGGTGGCGAGATGCTCGCCGAGGTGCTGGGGACCTTCATCCTGTTGCTGCTCGGTTGTGGCGCCGTCGCGGTGGCCGTGGCCGCGCTGCCCGAATCGGGCCGACAGGTGACCGACTTCGGCCCGGCCAACTGGCTGATCATCATCTGGGGCTGGGGCTTCGGCGTGGTCTTCGGAGTCTACGCGGCGGGTGGCGTCAGCGGGGCGCACATCAATCCCGCCGTGACCCTCGCGTTCGCCGTTCGCAGGGCCTTTCCCTGGTACAAGGTGGTGCCCTACTGGTTCGCCCAGGTCGTGGGGGCGTTTCTGGCGGCGGCGCTGGTCTACGCGGTCTACGCGCCCGCCATCGATTCCCTCAACGCCTCCGAGGGGCTGGCTCGCTCCGAGTCGCTGGACACCTTCTCCATCTTCGCCACCTTCCCCGCCGAGTACTTCGGCGGCGGCTGGTGGGGGCCATTTTTGGACCAAGTGGTCGGCACCGGGATTCTGGTGTGCCTGATCTTCGCGTTGATCGACACGCGCAACATGGCGCCCTCCTCCAACATGGGCCCGTTCCTGATCGGGATGGTCGTCACCGTGGTCGGCCTGACCTTCGGACCGAACGCGGGCTACGCCATCAACCCGGCGCGTGACTTCGGTCCGCGGTTGTGGACCTTCGTGGCGGGCTGGGACGAGATCGCCTTCCCGGGCAACTACGAGTGGTTCTCGTGGTACTTCTGGATACCGATAGTGGGGCCACTCGTCGGTGGTGTGATCGGCGCGGTCGTCTACGACCTGTTCGTCGGTCAAGTGCTGACGGAGCGGACGAAACCCGAGGTGGGTCGCGTTCCCGAGTGACCACTCCGGCCGGGGAACCTACTCGCCCGGCCGTTCCAGCAGCGAGAGCAGTGGCGCCGCCTTGGTCAGGCACTCCTGCCACTCCGCGGTCGCGTCCGAATCGGCGGTGATCCCGCCGCCCACTCCGAAGGCGACCTCACCGGCCGAGTACTCCAGCGTCCGGATGGCCACGTTGAGCTCGGTGCCGCCCACGGGCGAGGACATGCCCACGGCACCGCAGTAGACCTCCCGGGGGTCGGACTCCAGCTCGGAGATGATCTCGAGCGCACGCACCTTCGGAGCACCGGTGACCGAGGCGGGCGGGAAGGTGGCCCGCAGCAGCTCGGCGTCACCGGTATCCGGTGGCAACTCCGCCCGCACCTCGGAAACCAGGTGCCACACCCCGGGATGTGCCTCGACACGCAGCAGTTTCGGTGTTGTCACGGTGCCGGTCCGGGCTACCCGCCCCAGATCGTTGCGGGACATGTCCACGATCATCACGTTCTCGGCGATGTCCTTGCGCGAACCGCGCAGCACATCGGCGTTGTGGTCGTCCTCGGGGCCGCGTCGCGGCGTGGTCCCCTTGATCGGGCTGCTCCGCACCACCCTGCCGTGCCGGGCCAGGAACAGCTCCGGCGAGAGCGAGGCCACCGCGCCCCAGTCCCCGGCCACATAGGCGGCTCGGGCCGGATCGAACCGCGCGCTGCCGGTGGCGAACAGCTCCAGCGGACTGCCGGTGAACGGCACCGCGAACCGGCTGCAGATGTTCGCCTGGAAGATCTCGCCGTCCGCGATCTCCTCCACGCAGCGCCGCACGGACTTGCGATGTCGATCGGCGTCGGGCACGACGACCGTGCCCGCGCCCGCGGTGTTCCCGGCCTCCCTGCCCGCCGCTTCCGCGACGAGTGCACCGAGTTCCTCGGCCAGGGCGCGCGGTTCCCCCTCGGCGATCGTCTCGAACCACCACTGCCCCCGCCGGTCACGCCGCAACACGTGATCCGTCCAGCCCCACGCCGCCACCGGGAGGCGTCGCCTGTCGGGGCGTGCTCCTGCCGGATCGGTCAGCTCGTAGCCCAGATACCCGATCCAGCCCCCGCCGACGGCGTCCTCCGGGGCTCCGGGCTCACGGGTGACCTCCGGTTGCCGGTCGATCACGTCGAACGCGGTGTCCGGCTCGACCGGAAGCACCCGGACCGAGGGAACCAGGACGGTGCTCCCGCCGAACCAGCTGCCCGTCAGCGCCGCGGGGGGTGGCAGCCCGCGATCACTGGCACGTTGTTCGAGAGCACGCAGCACGTCGGTGGCTGCCGCGGCGCTCTCGAGGGGCCGGACGACTAATCGCACACCGCCAGTATGCAACCGTGCCGAACAGTCGTCCCGGGCTCACCCGAATCAGGTAATTTCGGTCACCGCTGTCGGTGGGGCGCTCGTCTCGGTCTCGGGCCACCGGCTTGACGGGACCACCGCGGCGAACCGTTCGGCTGTTCGCGACTACAGTCCTCGGTGTGCGTTTGGTACTGGCTTCCGCGTCGCCCGCCCGCCTGTCCGTGCTCCGTAGCGCCGGGGTGGAGCCGGTGGTGCGGGTCTCCGGGGTCGACGAGCACGCGGTGACCGCCTCGTTGCCCGAGCCCTCGCCCGCCGAGGTCGTCACCGCCCTCGCCCGTGCGAAGGCTTCGGCCGTGGTGGATCGAGTGGCGGCCGAGTTCCCGGACGCGGTGATCGTGGGCTGCGACTCGATGTTGTGGACCCCGGGCGAGCACGCGGACGAACTCGTGGGCAAGCCCGAGACCCCGGAGCTGGCCGCCGAGCGCTGGGGGCGGATGGCCGGCGGCACCGGCAGTCTGCTGACCGGCCACGCGGTGCTGCGGCTGCGGGACGGCACGACGGTGGCCGAACACAGCGATCACCTCGCCACGACCGTCCGATTCGGTCGACCTTCCCGCGCCGAACTGGACAGCTACATCGCCACCGGTGAACCCATGAAGGTGGCGGGCGGTTTCACCCTGGACGGATTCGGTGGCTGGTTCATCACCGGAGTGGACGGCGATCCCGCCAGCGTGCTCGGCATCAGCCTCTCGCTGACCAGGTCGTTGCTGGCCGAGGTCGGGGTCAGCGTAGTTTCACTGTGGAACGCACCGAGCGCCGAACGTGATGAGGCCGCTCTGCCGGAGTGAGCACGGTTACATCCGGTGCTTTCGCGGAACAAAACGAAATCGCGGCGCCGTTGACCATGACCGCGATGGCACCTTCACCCCGCCGGGCCCCGGCGCTGTACCTGACGCAACGCCTGCACGTCGATCTGCGACGGCAGGCCAGTTGTGTTTGTCGCCCGTGATTCCTCCGGGCGGAGTCCTCTCCTGCCGACGGCGGTGATCGCTGCCCCCGAACGCGCGATCCCGTTCGACTCCTCCCGAGCCGATGCCGTTCTCGTGTCCGTTCCTCGACCGCCCCGCTCACGGCGGTCGAATCCGTGAATCTCCGGGAGACAACCGTGTCCGACGTCGAATCCCCGCGACCAGCTCGTTTCCGGTTACGTTTCAATCCCAAGGTGTTCGGGCTGGCGGTGCTCGCCTCGCTGTTGCTCGGAGCCCTGCTCGGTTGGGTCGCCGACTCGACCGGAGCGGACTGGCTCGTCACCACGCTGGACACCATCGGGTCCACTTTCACCAAGCTGCTGACATTCACGGTGCTGCCGCTGATCTTCACCGCGATCGTGCTCGGCATCACCAGTCTTCGTTCCGTGGGCGGCGGCCGGACCGCTGCCCGCCTCGGCGGCAAGACCGCCGTGTGGTTCGCCGCCACCTCGTTGATCGCGGTGCTGATCGGTATCGGGGTGGCCAATCTGCTGCGTCCCGGCCAGGGGCTCGACATCTCGCCGGACCAGCAGCGCGTCGACGAGGTCAACGAGATGACCGGCGGCTCGTGGCTGGATCTCGTCACGGGGCTCGTCCCCGAGCACCTGGTCGGCGCCTTCGCCAACGGCGAGACGCTGCAGGTCGTGTTCGTCTCGCTGCTCGTCGGGGCGGCCGCCTACAGCCTGGGGGACAAGGCAGGCCCGTTCGTGGAGTTCAACCGGGCCGTGTTCGAGATCATCCAGCGTGTGCTGGGATGGATCATCCGGCTCGCGCCGCTCGGAACCCTCGGACTGATCGGCAACGCGGTGGCCAGCTACGGCAACGAGTTCTTCGTCCCGCTGCTCAAGCTCACGGGGGCCACCTACCTGGCTTGCGCGTTGGTGCTGTTCGCCGTCTACCCGCTGTTGCTGTGGTTCGTGGCCAGGGTCAGCCCCGCGAAGTTCTTCGGGAAGGCGTGGACGGTGCTCCAGTTCGCCTTCGTCTCCCGCTCCTCCGGTGCCAGCCTGCCGCTGAGCCGTCAGACCGCGGTCAACCTCGGAGTGGAACGCTCCTACGCGAGTTTCGCGGTCCCGCTGGCCACCACCACGAAGATGGACGGCTGCGCCGCGGTGTACCCGGCGGTGGGCTCCATCTTCATCGCGAACCTGTTCGGCTTCCACATGGGGCCGGTGCAGTACCTGACCATCGTGGCCGTCGCCGTGTTCGGCGCGATCGCGACCGCCGGCGTGACCGGCTGGTTCACCATGCTGACGCTGACAGTGGGGGCGCTGGACTTCCCGCCCGCCATGATCGCCACCGGGATCGCCATCGCCTACGCGGTGGACCCGATCATGGACATGATGCGGACGATGACCAATGTGGCCGGTCAGATCACCGTGCCCACGGTGGTCGCGCGTACCGAGGGGCTCCTGGACGACGAGGTGCTGCGCGCACCCAGCGCCCCACCGCTGTTCGACGGCCCGGAGGAGGCGACGTCCGCCGACTCGCGGGGCCCCGGCACGGGTGAGCCCGTTCCGGCGAGGGCCTGATCGAAGTTTTCCGGTCGGGTTGTCGAGCCGCTCGCTCGGCGGAACCTCCCGCCGGCTCTCGCTCCGGGAGGCCCGAGATCGAGTAGGTACTACGCCACTCGACAACACGACCGGAAGACACCAGTGATGGATCCGTCGTGCTCCCGCTCCCCGGCCGGTTGTGCGGCGTAACTCTCCGAGAGCCCGTTTGACCGGCAACGTCGCGACGAACGGTGCCTGGCCGGGTCGGACCGGTTTCGGAGGTCAGCCGCCCCGGACGGGGAGCGGGGGCGGAACGTCCGGTCCGGCCCGCCCGCGGTTGTGTCCGTCCGTGCTTCGGCGGGCACCTACCCAGGTGAGGTGTCGAGCTCTTAGACTCTTGAGCGGCCCACGCTGTCGTGACAGGAGGTACGAGGTGCCCGAGCAGGACTCGACCACGCGTAATCGGATACGCAAGGTGCTGGTCGCGAATCGGGGTGAGATCGCGGTCCGCGTGGTGCGGGCGTGTGCGGATGCGGGCATCGGTAGCGTGGCGGTCTACGCGGAGCCCGATTCGGAGGCACCGTTCGTCCGGCTCGCGGACGAGGCGTTCGCACTCGGGGGAACCACCGCGGCCGAGAGCTATCTCGACATCGCCAAGGTCGTCGAGGCCGCCCGGCGCAGCGGCGCCGACGCGGTGCATCCCGGCTACGGTTTCCTGTCGGAGAACGCCGATTTCGCCCAGGCGGTGCTGGACGCGGGCCTGACCTGGATCGGCCCGTCGCCGCGCGCGATTCGGGATCTGGGGGACAAGGTCACCGCTCGGCACATCGCCACCAAGGCGGGCGCGCCGCTCGTTCCGGGAACACAGGATCCGGTCTCCGGCTCCGACGAGGTCGTCGAGTTCGCCAAGGAGAACGGTCTGCCGGTGGCGGTCAAGGCCGCGTTCGGCGGTGGTGGGCGTGGCCTCAAGGTGGCCCGCACCATCGAGGAGATTCCCGAGCTGTACGACTCGGCGGTTCGGGAGGCCGAAGGGGCTTTCGGTCGTGGGGAGTGCTTCGTGGAGCGCTACCTCGACCGGCCGCGCCACGTGGAGGCGCAGGTGGTGGCCGACCAGCACGGCAACGTGATCGTGGTGGGCACCAGGGACTGCTCGCTGCAGCGCAGGCACCAGAAGCTGGTGGAGGAGGCCCCCGCCCCGTTCCTGACCGACGATCAGCGGGAACGCATCCACTCCGCCGCCAAGGCCATCTGCTCCGAGGCGGGATACCACGGTGCGGGCACCGTGGAGTTCCTGGTCGGTGAGGACGGCACGATCTCGTTCCTGGAGGTCAACACCAGGCTGCAGGTCGAGCACCCCGTCTCCGAGGAGACCACCGGCATCGACCTGGTGCGGCAGCAGTTCCTGATCGCCGAGGGCGAGCGGCTGGAGTTCACCGCGGATCCACCCGCGCGGGGGCACTCCATCGAGTTCCGCATCAACGGTGAGGACGCGGGCAGGAACTTCCTTCCCACCCCGGGCACGGTCACCGGGTTCGTGCCGCCGGCAGGACCGGGCGTTCGGGTGGACGCGGGTGTGGAGACCGACAGCGTCATCGGCGGCCAGTTCGACTCGTTGCTGGCGAAGGTGATCGTCACCGGTGCCGACCGCACCGAGGCGTTGCAGCGTTCCCGCCGCGCGTTGGACGAGATGGCCGTGGAGGGCATCGCCACGGTGCTGCCGTTCCACCGGGTGGTGTTGCGCGATCCCGCCTTCACCGGCGCCGACGGTTTCACCGTGCACACCCGCTGGATCGAGACCGAGTTCGACAACACCATCGAACCCCACACGGGCGGCACCGACGCGGGGGAGAACGAGCAGCGCCAGCGCATCACCGTCGAGGTCGGTGGCAGGCGGCTGGAGGTCTCACTGCCCGCGGGGCTGGGTGCGAACGTGGGAGGAGCGGACCCCGCACCGGCCGCCAAACCCCGTAAACGGCGTTCCGCCACCTCGGGGGCGGCCCCGTCCGGTGACGCGGTGACCGCCCCGATGCAGGGCACGGTGGTCACCGTCGCCGTCGAGGACGGGCAGCACGTCGAAGCGGGCGATAAGCTGGTGGTGCTGGAGGCCATGAAGATGGAGAATCCGGTGACCGCGCACAAGAGCGGAATGGTCACCGGCCTCAAGGCGCAGCCCGGTGACTCCATCAGCCAGGAGACGACGCTCTGCGAGATCAAGGACTGACCGAACTACCTCCGGGCGACAACACGAGCGGAAAAGCTGGGTGAGCACCGTTGGCCGAGCGGGGCGATGGGGTTCGTATCGGTGATCAGGACCGCGATCGGGTGATCGCCCTGCTCGGCGAGCACTTTTCAGCCGGAAGGCTGGAGATCGATGAGTTCGACGAGCGGTGCACGCGGGCGGCCCGGGCGCGGTTCCGCGCGGACGTGGCGGTGTTGTTCGCCGACCTGCCCGCTCCTCATCCGGAGGTGCTGGTTCCTCGTGACTCCGGTACGACGTCCGAACCGGAGCGGGAAGGTGCGTCGCGCGCGCCGCGTGCTCGGCGCGGCGCGTTGCTCGGGATCTCCGTCGCGGTCGCACTGCTCGGTCTGCTGGTGGTCACCAGGCAGTTCTGGGCGCTGCTGCCGATGATCGGTTTCGTCTTCGTCTGGTTCGGCACGCGCAAGTGACCTGTCGACCCCGACGGGGCGGAGCTCGGGATCGCATTCGCCGATGGGTGTTTCGTCGACCCGTCCGACCGGCCCGGAGTTCCGCGTGGAGTGCGTGGCGTACACCCGCGGTGTCCGGTGGGTTACGCTTGCGGCATGCGCAGCCGGATGACCGCTGCACGGTTTCTGCTCGCCGGGTTGGGCGGTGTGCTGTTCCTGCTCGGTGGATGTGCGGTGCTGCCGACTCGTGAGGCCGCCGACAGCGCGCCGATTCCGCCCGAGCCGATCCCGTTGCCCGAACGCGAGAGCGGTTCGTTGCCGCCACGGCCCACCGAGATCTCGTTGCGGGGGCTGAACCCCTGCGGGTTGCTGACAGCGCGGCAACGTACCGCGCTCGGCTTCGACCGCGACCCGTTGCCAGGGGTGGAGGAGGGATTCGACAACGCTTCCACCTGCAGCTACCGGAACAGCCGGGCCAAGGTGGGAGCCAGGTTCGCACTGGTCACGGGTGAGGACATGAATGTCTGGACCAGCGACACCGCACAGGTCAGGGCGACTCCGGTGGTGCTCGACGATTTTCCGGCACTGGTGATTCGCACCCCCGGTCTGCGGCTGGCCTGCAACGTGGCCGTGGACGTGGCGGAGGGGCAGCACCTGGACGTGCTGTACCGCGACGACGGTGCCGATCGTCCGGCCACGTTGGATCAGCTGTGCGCGGGCGCGCGCCGGGTGGCCACAGCGGCGGTACGAACGCTGCGGGGCCCGGTCAGCACCGACTCCCCAGCGCCCGGCGGCTGACTTCGTGCGGCCCGGGCGTCGATTTCTCGCGAAATCGCCGGGCCGGTGGTGCGGTGCTCGGCCCCGGGTGGTGCCGATTTCTCGCGAAATCGCCGCACTCGCACCGCCGAGCGGATCGAGGTAACAGCTTCCGAGTAACGTTGCGTGTCTAAATCTTGCCGCTATCGGACTACTGCCCATCTCCCTCATGAGCCATTAGAGTGTGCTGGCGGATTTCCGAGAGTGGAGGCGATCGTGCCGAATGGTTCCGAACTGGACGGTGTGACCGATTCGCCCTCCGCCACCGAGGCGGTGGGAGCCGGGTCCGTGCGCGTCGAGCCGTCAGCCATCCCGAATCTGATCAGCTCGTTGCAGTCCTCGTTGGACGCCGTCGGTGTGCAGATCGAGCACGCCATCACCGAACTCCGGATTCATCCCTGGGCCGGGGACCCGGTCAGCACCGGAGTCGCCGCGAAGTTCAACGAGCACTCGGTCGGTGGCGACCGGGCCGCACTGACCGCGTTGTACGGGTACCGCGACCGGTTGCAGTCCGCTTCCGACGCGTTGCGTGCGGTGGAGCGCCGCTACTCGGAGACCGAGGACGCCAACACTTCCAGGATGCGGACGGGCTGCTGACCGGTTGATTGAGGTTTTCCGATCGGGTTGTCGGGGTGCTCGCTTGGCGGAACCTCCCGCTGGCTCTCGCTCCAGGGCCCGACCTCGGGTAGCGACCTACACGACGTCGGTCCGTCCTCGCGAGAGCACGACGCGGGAGAACCCGCGGGTGGTTACCTTGCCGAACGGCTCCGATGTTTCCAACGAGGGAAAGTCCCACGTCGATCGGCGACACGGCAGGAAAGCAGCAGTCGAATTCCCGTGGGAGGACGTCGATGAGTGACCACCGCTGGCAGGGCTACACCCATGCCGAGCTCTTCGAGCTGCTGCACCAGGGGCCCGGTCCCTCGGCTTCGGGGTCTTCCGCGCATCGGTGGCGCGAGTTGGAGACCGCCTTCCGGGAGATCGACGACGGCATGGCCGCCGCGCTGAAGGCGGTAGCCGCGGACTGGCAGGGCGAGGCCGCCGACAGTGTCCGCCGTGGACTGCTACCGCTGCACGAGTGGGCTGACGAGGTCACGCTGGCCGCGGCACGGATGCGGCAGTGCTCCGAGCACCAGGCCGAACTCGTCGCCAGGGCCCGGGCCGAGATGCCGCCCCCGGTCCGGGTGACTTCCGAGGAGCCGAACGCCTTCACCTCGACCCTGGTTCACCTGTTCGGCGGGCAGACCGACTACGAGCTACGCGAGCAGCAGCAGCACGCCGCCGAGCAGCGCGCGTTCGACGTCATGCGCCGCTACCAGGCGGCTTCCGAGGCCAACACCACCTCGCTGGCCTCCTTCGAGACACCACCACAGGTGGTGGTCGACGCGCCCGCCGGGACCTCTTCGGGCGGCGGCGGGAGCGGCCGGGGTGACATCACGATCTCCTGGACCAGACCGCACTCGGAGGGCGCCGTCACCGGCAGGGGCGGTGCGGGCGGGGGTAACGCCACTCCGAGCTCCGCTCGTCCCACCGGTGGCAGCACCGGGGGCGGTTCCCCTCGTTCCGGTTCCGTCAACGGAGCCCCGGCGAGTACTCACGGCACGGCGTCACCGCGATCCTCCCGCCCCGAGCGGGAGGAGGAAAGCGAGATCTCGGTCGAGGCCACCGAGTCCGAGGGAGGGACCGGCCCGTTCGACGAACCCAGGGTTTCCGCTCGTCCGGTCATCGGGGGTGAGCCCTCGTGACCGGAGTCTTCGGCGCGGACGATCCCGCCGAGCCGATCTCGTTGTCGGACCTGGAGTTCGACGTGTTGCTGGAGCACCTGGGCATCGCCGATCCGCCGCTGGTGCTCAAGGTGCCCTCACCGGGCAGAACCCACGAGCGGCGCCGCGAGCTGTGTGAAGCGGCCTGGCGCTCGATGAGCGAGCGCGGGTTGTGCGCCGGAAACGCCCCGGTCGACTCGCTGCGGCGGATGATGTCGGTGCTCGAAGCACCCACCCGCGAGGTGGACGGCCGCTGTTGGTTGGGCCGCGGTGTCCGGGTGCTGGCGGCGGCGCGTGGGGAGGGCGACTCCGCCGAGGCGGTACTGGCCGTCAAGGACGAACAGCGGCTTCTGCTGCGTCCGGCGGCAACCACCGGGCTGGCCCGTGAGGCGCTGTCCGTGCTGCCCGAGATCGCCGCGGGAAGTGGACGTTCGGTCAGCCTGCCGAGCGCGGATCTGGAAGCGGCGGCCGCCGAAGCGGGTGACGATCTCCCGGCGCTGCGTGCCGCGCTGTCCGCACGCGGGGTGCGCGCCGACGAGGCCGATGTACTGGTGGGAATGCTGGACGGAGTGCACGCCAGCGGCCAGTTCGGCGCCGCGGTCCGGCGGGGGGCCGCGGCGCGGCACCGCGCCGAGCACGTGGTCGGTTTCTTCGATTCCCGCGCCGGTCGCCATGTCCAGTTGCGGCGCGACACCTCCTCCGGCGAGCCGTGGAGCACCGTCGCGCCCGTGGACCGGCGCGGTCTGGTGAACCGGGTCGCGGAGCTCGCGACGGAACTGCTGCCCGCCTGATCGGCCACTCACCCCGACGGTGGTCACCCGGCGGTTCGGGAGTCGGAACGGCTCCGGTTCCCGAACCGCCGGGCTGTGATCGCCTTCCCCGGGATCAGCCCACCGGTTCCACGATGCCCTCGCGGGCCTCGGGGGCCGCCACCCGAGTGGCGTCGGCGGCCTGGTCGTCCGGCTGGCTCTGCGACTCGCGTTCGGCGGCCACCCGCGCCGAGTAGCGCTCGACCTCACTGGTGATCCGCTGCTCGTCCCAGCCGAGCTCGGCGCCGATCAGCCTGGCCACCTGGTCCGCGCAGTCCACCCCGCGATGCGGGTACTCGAAGGAGATGCGGGTACGCCTGGTCAGTACGTCCTCCAGGTGCAGCGCCCCCTCGTAGCGCACCGCGTAGGCTACCTCGGCCCGCAGGTAGTTGGGGGCCTCGTCGATCGGTTTCAGCAGCTCCGGATCGCTGTCGCCGAGCGCCAGCACCTCGTGGATCATCGAGCCGTAGCGGTCCAGCAGGTGCCGCACGCGATAGGGGTGCAGTCCGTGGGCCGCCGCGAGCTGGTCGGCCTGGTTCACCAGCGCGTGGTAGCCGTCAGCCCCCAGCAGCGGGACCTTGTCGGTGATCGAGGAGGCCATGCGGCCGGACACGTCGTTGCCGATCGCGTCCACCGCGTCCTTGGCCATCACCCGGTAGGTGGTGTACTTGCCACCCGCGATCGCCACCATCCCGGGGGCCACCCGGGACACCTCGTGCTCCCGGGAGAGCTTCGAGGTGTCGTCGTTCTCGCCGGCCAGCAGCGGACGCAGCCCCGCGTAGACCCCCTCGATGTCCGAGTGGGTCAGCGGTGTGGCGAGCACGCTGTTGACGTGGTCCAGGATGTAGTCGATGTCGCGCTTGGTGGCCGCGGGGTGGGCCAGGTCCAGGTTCCAGTCCGTGTCCGTGGTCCCGATGATCCAGTGGTTGCCCCACGGGATCACGAACAGCACGGACTTCTCGGTCCGGAGGATCAGCCCGCTGTCCGAGACGATCTTCTCGCGCGGGACCACCACGTGCACGCCCTTGCTCGCGCGCACCCGGAAATGTCCGCGTCCCCCGGACAGGCGCTGCAGCTCGTCGGTCCACACACCTGTCGCGTTGATGACCGCCTGGGCACGGACCTCGGTCTCCCTGCCGTCCTCGACGTCACGCAGCCGCGCGCCCGCGATCCGGTCGGCCTCGTGCAGGAACTCCACCACCTGGGTGGAGGTGCGTACCACCGCGCCGTAGCGTGCCGCGGTGCGCGCCACGGTCATGGTGTGCCTGGCGTCGTCGGCCTGGGCGTCGTAGTAGCGGATACCGCCGATCATCGCGTCCTGCTTGAGGGCGGGCACCATTCGCCGCGCCCCGGCGCGTGTCAGGTGCTTCTGCCCCGGCACCGACCGGGCGCCACCCATGCGGTCGTAGAGCAGCAGTCCGGCGGCCGTGTAGGGGCGTTCCCACACCCGGTGGGTCAGCGGGTAGAGGAAGCTGACGGGTTTCACCAGGTGCGGCGCGAGCCGGTTGAGCATCAGCTCCCGCTCGTGCAGCGCCTCGCGCACCAGGGAGAACTCGAGCTGCTCCAGGTACCGCAGCCCACCGTGGAACAGTTTGCTGGAGCGGCTGGAGGTGCCTGCCGCCAGATCGCGGGCCTCCACCAGCGCCACCCGCAGTCCCCGGGTGGCCGCGTCGAGCGCGACCCCGGCTCCGGTGATACCGCCACCGATGACGACGACGTCGAACTCCTCGCTGCCGAGGCGCCGCCAGTTCTCCTCGTGCTCCTCGGGGCCGAGCTTGCCCTGTGGCTGCCCGGTGACTTCCGGTTTGTCGCTGGCCACCAGCGTCCTCCTCGCTCGTTTCGCAGCCCACCGCCCCTGGGCGGAACGCCTCATCGCCAGTACGTCCGACAGCGCTCATGATGCCGGATCGACACTCCCCGCGCGTGGTGCGTTACTGACAGTGTCGGGGTCGCGAGGTCGGGCCGGGGTCATCCGGCTCGCTGTACCGTCGCTCCCCGCTCTCGCAGCACCTCGACCTCGGCTTCCGGGGTTCTCGAATCCACGATCACGGTGTCGAAGTGCTCGGCGGGTGTGACCGCGTGCAGTGCGCGCCTGTTGAACTTGGTGTGGTCGACGTAGAGCACGCGGCGACTCGCCGAGGCGAGCATGGCCTTTTTGAGCTGCACCATTTCCTGTTGCGGATAAAAGCAGACACCGTCGGTGACTGCCGAGACGGACATGATCGCGAGATCCACTCGCATACCGCGGAGCGCGTCCAGCGCCATGCCCCCTACGAAGGCGTCCGCCCAGGGCAGAAAGTCGCCTCCGACGCAGATCAGATGGATTCCCTGTTGTCCGGCGAGTTCGTCGAACACTCCCCGGTGGTTGGTCACCACGGTCAGCGGAGCCCGTTCCGGCAGCAGCCGTGCCAGGTAGACCCCGGTCGTCGAATCGTCGAGCACCAGCGCCTGTCCGGGCTCGACCAGTTCGACCGCCGCCTTGGCGAGTTCGGTCTTCTCCGCCTCGTTCTGCTGCATCCGGTACTCGGACGCGGCCTCGTACAGCAGTGAGGAGGCGGCGGAGACGTATCCCCGGTTGCGGTGCACCAGCCCCTGGGACTCCAGTTCGGCCAGATCCCGGTAGACGGTCATCGCGCTGGCTTCCACTGTCGCGATCAGGTCGTCGATGCGCAGGTTTCCCTCGGCCATGACCAGATCGGTGATCTTGCGCCTGCGGTCCTGTTGTCGCCCGGAAGGTCGCCTGCCCTGCGTGGCCATCGTCATTCCTCTCGCACCACTCCTGTTTCACGGACAGGTGCCATCCTCCACCGCCGCCGGAACCCCTGTCCGTCATCCGGACGGGTTCTCGTGAACGGGGGAGTGCTCCCGGACGTCACAAGTAAACCATCTGAACCGATAAAAACATCAAGCTGAGGTTATTGCAATGTTTCTTTTCACAGGTCTAGTGTGACCCAATCTTCCATACCGAGAAACCCGGACTTCAGCCGGAGGTGGTAACCGATATGCGGTGGTACACGACACACGAACGTTCGCCTCGGTCGCGACCGAGTAGTGCCCAGCCGAGTAGTGCCCAGCCGAGCGGCGCACTGTCCCGTCCGAGCTATGTGCCGACGGGAGGCGCGAGATGAGCGCGGGCGCGATCTTCCTCTTCGAGCTGCTGGGCACGGCCACGCTGACTCTGCTCGGCTGCGGTGTGGTCGCCAACGTGACGTTGCGCGACACGCTCGGGAACAGCGGCGGATGGCTGCTGGTCAACTTCGGTTGGGGCTTCGCCGTGTTCGCCGGTGCGAGCATCGCCGCCCCCGCCGGGGCGCACATCAACCCGGCCGTGACCTTCGGGCTGGCGGTCAACGGGCAACTCGACTGGTCACTGGTGCCGGTTTACCTGTCCGCACAGCTCGTCGGTGGTGCGCTGGGTGCCGCGGTCTGCTGGGCCGCCTACAAGCTGCAGTTCGACAGCCACGACGACCCGGCCAACACCCTGGGCATCTTCGCGACCGGCCCCACGGTGCGCAACGCGCCGTGGAACCTGGTCACCGAGATCATCGGCACCTTCGTGCTGGTGTTCTGGATCCTGCTCAGCCCCGGCGCCAGCTCGGGACCCGACGGTATTCCGGAGTTCGGCAACGCCGCGCTCGGTTACGCGGCCGTGGCCTTCATCGTCATCGGCATCGGCAGTTCGCTCGGCGGGCCGACCGGATACGCCATCAACCCCGCCCGCGATCTCGGTCCCCGTATCGCCTACGCACTGCTGCCGATCAAGGGCAAGGGCGGCGCGGACTGGGCCTACTCCTGGGTGCCGATCCTCGGCCCGATCATCGGCGGTTCCGCGGCGGGAGCACTCGCGCTCGCCATGCCCCTCGGCTGATCGAGTTCCGCGCGACTGAGCGCTGCCCGGCCGAGCGCTGCCCGGCCGAGCGCTGCCCGGCCGAGCGCTGCCCGGCCGAGCGCTGCCCGGCCGGGCACTGCTCCCGTCCGACCGGCAGACCCGAGCGTTTCCCGCACCCGATCCGAGCCCTGCCCATCGCTGTCAAAGCGGGCATTCTCGGAGCTGACACCCGCACATCACCAACCACACGCGTCGATCGGAAGGTAGCGACATGGCCTCCTACATCGCAGCCATCGACCAGGGGACGACCTCGACCCGGTGCATAGTCTTCGACCATGCCGGGCAGGTGGTCTCCGTAGACCAGGTGGAGCACCAGCAGATCCTGCCCCGGGCGGGCTGGGTCGAGCACGACCCGATGGAAGTCTGGACCAACACGCGGCAGGTGTGTGCCGGTGCGCTGGCCAAGGCCGACCTGGTGCTGTCCGAGATAGCCGCCGTCGGCATCACCAACCAGCGCGAGACCACCGTGGTCTGGGATCGCCACACCGGTGAACCCGTCTACAACGCCATCGTCTGGCAGGACACCCGCACCGACGCCATCGTCAACGAACTGGCACAGGGCGAGGGCGGCCAGAACAGGTACCAGTCCCGGACCGGTCTGCCGTTGGCCACCTACTTCGCGGGCCCCAAGATCCGCTGGATCCTGGACAACGTGGAGGGGGCGCGGGAACGCGCCGAACGCGGCGAACTGATGTTCGGCACCATGGACACCTGGGTGCTCTGGAACTCCACCGGAGGCACCGAGGGCGGGCTGCACATCACCGACCCCACCAACGCCTCCCGCACCATGCTGATGGACCTGCGGACGCTGAGCTGGGACCCCGACATCTGCGCGGAGTTCGGCATCCCCGTGTCCATGCTCCCGGAGATCCGCTCCTCCTCCGAGGTCTACGGTCACTTCCGGGAGCGGGGCGTGCTCGGCGGGCTGCCGATCGCGGGAATCCTCGGTGACCAGCAGGCGGCGACCTTCGGGCAGGCGTGCCTGACCCCCGGCGAGGCCAAGAACACCTACGGCACCGGTAACTTCCTGCTGCTCAACACCGGAACCGAGCCCGTGCTCAGCGAGAACGGCCTGATCACCACCGTCGGCTACAAGATCGACGACCAGCCCACGGTCTACTGCCTGGAAGGCTCGATCGCCGTCACCGGCTCGCTGGTGCAGTGGATGCGCGACAACCTCGGCATGATCGGCAGCGCTCCCGAGATCGAACCGATCGCGGCCTCGGTGGAGGACAACGGCGGCGCCTACTTCGTGCCCGCCTTCTCCGGGCTGTTCGCGCCGCACTGGCGCTCGGACGCTCGCGGCGTGATCGCCGGTCTGACCAGGTTCGTCAACCGCGGCCACATCGCGCGCGCGGTGCTGGAGGCGACCGCCTTCCAGACCCGCGAGGTCGCCGAGGCGATGAACGCGGACTCCGGTGTCGAACTCAAGGCGCTCAAGGTCGACGGCGGGATGGTCAACAACGAGCTGCTGATGCAGTTCCAGGCCGACATCCTCAACGTGCCCGTCATCCGTCCGAAGGTCAACGAGACCACCGCGCTCGGCGCGGCCTACGCCGCCGGACTGGCCGTCGGATTCTGGTCCGGTGAGAAGGACATCCGCGCGAACTGGGCCAAGGACAAGGAGTGGGACCCGAAGATGTCCGAGCAGGTCCGGGAGCAGCAGTACGGCGAGTGGCAGAAGGCCGTCACCAAGACCTTCGGCTGGGTCGAGGATTGAATCTTCCCCCGTCTGGAGGCGGGGGATTCCTGACTCAGGCAGCCCGGTCACGCAGCAGGTGACCGGGTCTCACGCCCTCAACATCAGCCGGGGTGAAACCAGCCCGGACCGGCATCACGCGTGCGGAGTTCTTGTCCCTCGGGGATGAGGCTCCGCACGCGGTGCAGGTAAACGTTCGTTCTGACAGCGGCAGGCGGTGCTTGGCTCTCGCCCCGCAGTGCGCGCAGTCCATCGTTGTGTATTTCGGGTCCACCAACCGCAGGTCCCGCCCGTGCTTACGGGCCTGCTCGACCAACGCGGTCTTGGTCGCGCCGATCGCGGCATCGGCGGCCTTGCGGGCCATTGTGGTCTTGGCGAGGAACTTCGGCTTGAAGTCCTCCACGGCGATCTGGTCGTGGTGGCGGGCAACACTCTTCGCCCACTTACGGCCGGTGTCCTGCCGCTGACGGGCGACCTTCTTGTGCGCTTTCGCCGCTTGGCGTTGCTCCTTGCGGTAACCCTTGGTTTGCGGCTTGTTCCGTGGGCGCTCACGCCGCGACATCTGGCGTTGGTAGTGCGCGAGACGCTGCTGAGCGCGTTTGCCGTGCTGGGCGTGCGGCAGATCGTAGGCGCCATCGGTGGTGGTGGCGGTTTCGGTCAAGCCCCAGTCGATACCGATCGCTCGGCCGGCTCCCGGAAGCGGTTCGGCGGCGACCTGTACGACGAACGACGCGTACCAGTGCCCGAGGTTGTCCTGATACACCCGCACCGACGACGGTTCGGACGGCAGGTCGCGGGACCAGACCACGGTCAGCTCGATCCCGCCCGCCAGGTACAGACGCCCGTCCTTCACGCGGAAGCCGCGCTTGGTGTAGGCCAAGCTGGGGCGGGTGTCCTTGTCCCGCTTGATCCGGGGCATTCCGGCGCGCTGCTTCATCGGCAAGCGGGCCTTGATGTCCTTGAGTGCTTTCGCGCGAGACTTCCCGAAGTCGCGGATGGTCTGCTGCTGCGGCACTGTCGCACCTTCACGCAGCCACCGGTTTGCCTGCCGCGCTTCGGTCAGAAGCTTGTCCAGCCAGGCCGGGCCGCACTTGTCGTCCGCCCCGGTGGCCTTGTTGTCGCGATAGACCTTGCGGGACATGGCTACGCATTCGTTCCATACCCACCGGCAGCGTCCCCACTCCTCGCGGAGCTGCTTCTCGGCGGTGTTGGACACGCGCAGGCGGAACAGGTACCGCGCACTGGCGGTGTCTGTTTCCTGCGGTGTCATGTCCATGCCGATCATTGTAGCATTTGGTTTATGGGTACAGATGGGGACTTCCGCACTGGTCGACATGTGGTTTTCGCGATGCACGCGCACTTGGTTTTCGTCACGAAATGCCGGCACCCGGTCTTCACCGACACGCACCTGCGGCGGATGCACGAGGTCATGCGGCAGGTGTGCGAGGACTTCGAGACCGAGCTCGAAGAGTTCAACGGCGAGGCCAACCACGTGCACCTGCTCGTCAACTTCCCGCCGAAGGTCGCGGTATCGAAGCTGGTCAACAGCTTGAAAGGTGTCTCGTCACGGATGCTGCGCAAGGAGTTCGAGGATCTGCGGTTCGCCTACTGGAAAGGTGTCCGTCTGTGGTCCGGCTCGTACTTCGCCGGGTCAGTCGGCGGGGCGCCGATCTCGGTGGTGCGGCAGTACATCGAGCAGCAGGCGCGGCCGGTTGTGTAGGCCACCGCTGGGCCAGTTGAGCGGGAAGTTGATGCGCTTCCTCCCCGCCCTGAAGGGCGAGGCATCCGCGCTACGTTCGCCCGGTGAGTTCCCGGCGGAAGTGATCGCTCCCGCCGGGTCACCTCGGCGCCCACTGGAGGTGGCCCGGCGGGGCGGTCCGCTGTGGTGCGGGACCGCCGTCGGCCGCCCTGGCTTCCGAGCCGGTGCGGTGCGCTGGGTAATGTATCCGACTCGTGAGCGTCGAGGGCGAGTCCCGACTGTTGACCGACATCATCACCGAACTGCGCGCGGCGGGTTGTGTGTTCGCCGAGGACGAGGCGGAACTGCTGCTCCGGACCGCCGGGACGCGTGCCGAGCTGGCCGAGCTGACCCGGTGCAGGATCGACGGCCTGCCGCTGGAGGTGGTGCTCGGCTGGGCGGAGTTCCTCGGTGACCGATTCGTGGTGGAACCCGGCGTGTTCGTCCCCCGACGGCGCAGCGAGTTCCTGGCCGAACAGGCGATCTCGCTGGTGAGACCCGGTGCCGTGGTGGTCGAGCTGTGCTGCGGCTCCGCGGCGATCGCGGCGGCAGTGGCCCGCGCCGCGGAGCGGATCGAACCGCACGCCTGCGACATCGACCCCAACTGCGTGCGCTGCGCGCGCCGCAACCTCGCGGACCTCGGTGGCACGGTTCACCGGGGAGATCTCTACGAGCCGCTGCCAGGGGAACTGCGCGGGCGGGTGGAGCTGCTGCTGGCCAACGCGCCCTACGTGCCCACCGAGGAGATCGCGTCGATGCCGCCGGAGGCGCGGGAGCACGAGCCCCCGGTGGCGCTGGACGGCGGGGCGGACGGGCTCGACGTGCATCGCGCGGTCGCCGCCGAGGCCCCGGAGTGGTTGTCGCCGGGTGGGCGGTTGCTGCTGGAGACCAGCGGGTGGCAGGCCGAACGCTCGGCAGCCGTCTGCGCCGAGTACGGGCTGGACACCCGGGTGACCCGCTGCGAGGAGACCGATGCCACAGTGATCATCGCGACCGCGCCCGGGGCCTGACTCGGTGGCCCGGCGATTTCGCGAGAAATCGACGGCGCTGCCTCGACGGTGCCCTGTTGACGGTGCCGCCGCTGAGCCCTCCGAAGGCGCGGATACCCGGATACGGCCCTGCTGCGGCAGCGCGGAGGCACGTGGATGGCAGCATTGGGGTCAGCGAGCCGCTCCGGCCGTCCCGGCGAACGTTCCGGCCGGTTGTCCCCGCGAGCCGGGGCACGAAGATGCGGGGTGTGAAGAGCCGGGGCACGAACGAGAGGCGCGGGGAATGAACGAGCAGTACTCACCGAACTTCAAGCACGGGCCGAACACGGTGTGCCCGAACTGCGGCGGATTCCAGAAGGTCAGCGAACCCCGCCTCTACATGATCCGGGCCACCGAGGAGACCCACGCCGGGATGACGCTGGGGGAGTGGCGTACCTGCCCGCAGTGCCAGGGGGACGGGCACACCCCCGGCCTCCGCCCTCCGGTGTGAAAGTGGCCCGGTCTTCTTTGCCCGGGTGGTCGGTTAGCCGGCACGTGAGTCGGCGCCTTGCTGTGTTGGGCCGGCTCTTGAGTAGCGACCTACGCGGCGAGCGGCCCGGCCTCGCAATGCATCCGACTCACGCACCGGGGACACGCGCGCTGCTTAACCGCATGGTTCCGTCCCGGCGAGCGGCGCGGTGATTCCGCGAGAAATCGACGCCTCCCCCCCCGGGGCCGCGCACCCGCACCACCGGCGCGGCGATTTCGTGGGAAATCGACGCCAACGGACGGACTCACATCGGCAGGGCGGAGGCGCGCCAGGCGTTCGGGCCGGGCCGCATCGGCCGCCTGCCACCGGGATAGCGCAGCGCGGAGCCGGGGTCACCCCACATCGACATGCGTTCGGGCCGTTCGCCCCCGTCGCCGGAACTCGCCGCCGCGATCCCCACCAGCGCCGCGGTCAACGCGGCCACCTCCACGTCGTCGGGCCTGCCCCGCTCGACCCGCAGCACGGGCTGCTGGGCACCATCCGTCTCGGAAGCGGATGACTCACCGGACTCGGCAACGGGCTCGTCGCTCAAGGTGCACCTTCCATCGGCGGGTGTGCGTGCCGGAGACGCCAGCATAACGACGCCCGGCACGCGGTGGACAGTGCTCGCGGCACGATCGCCGCACCGCGAGCACCACGACCGGCCCCGTTCAGAGCGGGATGTTGCCGTGTTTCTTGGCGGGCAGCGTGTCCTTCTTGTTCCGCAGCATCCGCAGTGATCGCGCCAGGTAGCCCCGGGTGTGGGAGGGCGGGATCACCGAGTCCACGTAACCGCGCTCGGCCGCCTCGTACGGGTTGCACAGGGTGTCCTCGTACTCCTGCTGCAACTGCGCACGCACCGCCTCGACGTCGTCGCCACGCTCGGCGGCCTCGGAGAGCTGCCTGCGGTAGAGGATGTTGGTCGCGCCCTGCGCGCCCATCACCGCGATCTCGGCGGTGGGCCAGGCCAGGTTGATGTCGGCGCCCAGGTGCTTGGACCCCATCACGTCGTAGGCACCGCCGTATGCCTTGCGGGTGATGACCGTGGCCAGCGGGACGGTGGCCTCGGCATAGGCGTAGAGCAGTTTCGCGCCGCGCCTGATGATGCCGTTCCACTCCTGGTCCGTGCCGGGCAGGAAACCGGGCACGTCCACGAAGGTGACCACCGGGATGTTGAACGAGTCGCAGGTGCGGACGAACCGCGCGGCCTTCTCGCTGGCCTCGATGTCCAGCGTGCCCGCCATCTGGGTGGGCTGGTTGGCGACCACTCCGACGCTGTGGCCCTCGATGCGTCCGTACCCGACCACCATGTTGGGTGCGAACAGCGCGGAGACCTCGCAGAAGTCGCCGTCGTCGAGGACCCGGGTGATCGCCTCGTGGATGTCGTAGGGCTGGTTCGGCGAGTCCGGCACCAGCGTGTCCAGTTCCCGGTCGGCCTCGGTGAGGTTGTCGGCGACCGTCCCGCTCTCGGCGGGCGCGTCCGACACCGGCGGCTCGGCCAGGTTGTTCGACGGCATGTAGGACAACAGCTCCTGCACGTAGGCGATCGCGTCGTCCTCGTCGGAGGCCATGTAGTGCGCGTTGCCCGACTTCGAGTTGTGCGAGTGCGCCCCGCCGAGCTCCTCGAAGGTCACGTCCTCACCGGTGACGGTCTTGATCACGTCGGGGCCGGTGATGAACATGTGTGAGGTCTGGTCGACCATCACGGTGAAGTCGGTGATCGCGGGGGAGTACACCGCGCCACCCGCGCACGGACCCATGATCAGCGAGATCTGCGGGATCACCCCGGAGGCGTGGGTGTTGCGCTTGAAGATCTCGGCGTAGAGCCCCAGCGCGGCCACGCCTTCCTGGATGCGGGCACCACCGGAGTCGTTGATCCCGATCAACGGGCACCCGGTCTTGAGGGCCAGATCCATCACCTTGACGATCTTCTCGCCGAACACCTCGCCCAGCGAACCGCCGAACACGGTGAAGTCCTGCGAGAACACGCACACCTGGCGACCGTCCACTGTGCCGTAACCGGTCACCACACCGTCGCCGTACGGGCGGGACTGCTCCATTCCGAAGTTCGTCGAGCGGTGGCGGGCGTGCTCGTCCAACTCGATGAACGAGCCCTCGTCCAGCAGCATGTCGATGCGTTCGCGGGCGGTGTACTTGCCCTTGGCGTGCTGTTTCTCCACCGCACGTTCGGAACCGGCGTGTACCGCCTCGTGGTTGCGCCGATACAGATCGGCCAACTTCCCGGCCGTGGTGTGAATGTCCGGCTCACCGACAGACGGCTCACCAATCGGTTCGGTCGCACTGCTCATGCCCGGAAGCCTAGCCAGCCGAACTCGTCTCCCACGAAGAGGTCTCGGGTGACGAGTATCACCTTTCCGGTGGATGGGGGTCCACCGATTGCCCGCTGAGGGTTATCGGGAAGTGTCGCCGCGTTCGCGGTCGAGTTCGCATCGCGCCCGGGGTCGGTGACGCGCGGTACATCGGAAGACCGGTCACCACTCGGGCCACCTACGGCATAGCCTGGGCACATGACCGCCCCGCCCCCGCTGGACGCCGACGCACTGCGCGCCCGCCTGCTCGACGACGGCCCGTACCGGGCGCTCGACGTGGTGACCGTGACCGGTTCGACCAACACCGACCTGGTCGCCGCGGCCAGTGCCGGTTCCCCCGACCGCACCGTGCTCATCGCGGAGGAGCAGCAGGCGGGCAAGGGAAGGATGCGGCGCTCCTGGGTCTCGCCGCGTTACTACGGGCTGCACGTGAGCGTGCTGCTGCGTCCCGTGGTGGCGGCGCGTACCGCGCTGTCCTGGCTCCCGCTGCTGGCGGGCACCGCGCTGGCCGAGACGGTGCGGGAGACCACCGGGCTGGCCGCCGAGCTGAAGTGGCCCAACGACCTCCTCCTGGGAGACGACCGCAAGGCGGCGGGCATTCTGGCCGAGGCGGTGAGCACTCTGGACGGTATGGCGGTGGTGCTGGGCATCGGCGTCAACGTGCACCACGACGCGGCGAGCCTGCCCGAGAGCGCGGGTGGGCTCCCCGCGACCTCCATCGCCGCCGAGGGGGGCAAGGTCGACCGCACCGAGCTGCTGGCCGGTCTGCTGGAACGGTTGTCCGAGATCGAGCTGCGTTGGCGCGAGGGGGTGTCCGAGGACGCCCTGGACGGCGGGGTGCTGGAACGCTATCGGCCGCTTTGCGGCACGATCGGCCGCTGGGTGCGTGTCGAACTCGGCGGTGGCCGGATACTCGAAGGCGAGGCCCGCGACGTCGATACCCAGGGCAGGCTCGTGGTCCGCGACCGCGACGGGACGCGCACGCCGGTCTCCGCCGGTGACGTGGTGCACCTGCGTCCGGCCCAGCGCTGACCACGACACAGCGCTGACCACGGCCCAGCCGTTGACCTTCGATACGGCTGTTCCGACACCGGGCCACCGGGGGCGGCCGGGCGTTCTCCGACGTGCCACGATCCCGCCCCGAACCGGTCGATCCGCGCTTCGCGAGGGCGTGCTCGCGATCTCCCGGACAGGCACGGGAACCGGTCGAGGTTCCGGTACGGTGAGCGTGGCCCGTCGCTGATCCGAAGGGGGACTACAGGTGGCTTATCCCGATGATCAGCTCGGTGAGGGTGAGCAGGTGCTGGTGCACCGGCACCCCCACTGGAAACTGCTGGTGGGTCCGGTGCTCGCGCTGCTCGTGGTGCTGGCCGGCTTCGGCGCTCTCGTGCTGTTCACCGAGTCGCTCGCCTGGCGCACCCCGGTACTCGCCGCGGGCGGGATCCTCGGGTTCGTGCTGCTGCTCTGGCTGGTGCTGACTCCGCTGCTGCGCTGGCGCACCACCCACTTCGTGGTCACCAACCACCGGCTGATGATCCGCGAGGGGGTCTTCACCCGCTCCGGCGTGCACATCCCACTCGGGCGGATCAACAGCGTCCGATCCAGCCGGGGGCTGCTGGACCGGCTGCTCGGCAGCGGAACGCTGATAATCGAGTCCGCCTCGGACGAACCCCTGGAGTTCGACGACATCCCGGAGGTGAACCGGGTGCAGTCGCTGCTGTACGGCGCGGTCGAGGGCGAGCCACACGATCACTACCCGGAGGATCGCTGATCGCTCGCCGTCCCGGGACGAGGCGATGATTCCGGGTTTCTCCCGCCGATGCTCCGTATCGAGTAGCGTCCTACACCCGTTGGGACCAACGAGAAGCGGTGCGATCCGTGATCCGTGGAAGGAGACTTGTTGATGGGTGTACGTGCGCTGGGCCTGCCGGAGGCCACTCGTTCCCCGAACACGCCGGAACTCCCCGAACAGGTGACCATCTGGGAGGTGGGGCCTCGTGACGGGCTGCAGAACGAGAGCGGGGTGATCCCCTCCGCCGTCAAACTGGAGTTCCTCAACCGGCTCAACGCCGCCGGCCTGCCGGTCATCGAGACCACGAGCTTCGTGCACCCCGACTGGGTTCCGCAGCTGGCCGACGCCGGCGAGGTCATCAACGGGCTCTCCCCCAAACCCGGCGTGCGCTACCCGGTGCTGGTGCCCAACCAGCGCGGCCTCGACCGCGCCAGGGAGGCAGCGGTCTCCGACATCGCGATCTTCGCCTCCGCCACCGAGAGCTTCGCCCAGCGCAACCTCAACCGGAGCTTCGAGGAGCAGTTCGAGATGTTCCGCCCGGTCGTGCGGGGTGCGGCGTCCTCCGGCATGCGGGTCCGCGGCTACCTCTCGATGGTCTTCGGCGATCCGTGGCAGGGTGCCGTGCCGGTCGAGCAGGTGGTCGACGCGGGCAAGCGGCTGTTGGGAATGGGCTGTGACCAGCTCTCGCTGGGCGACACCATCGGTGTGGCCACGCCCGGCCAGGTCGAGAGCGTGCTGCGCGGTTTCTACGAGGCCGACATCACCGCTGACCGGCTGGCCGTGCACTTCCACGACACCTACGGTCAGGCACTGGCCAACACCTACGCCGCACTGCGGCTGGGGATCAGCACCGTCGACGCCTCGGCGGGTGGACTGGGCGGCTGCCCCTACGCGGGCTCGGCGACCGGCAATCTGGCCACCGAGGACCTGGTCTGGATGCTCTCGGGGTTGGGAATCGAGCACGGTGTCGACCTGGAGCTGCTCGTCGACACCAGCACCTGGATGGCCGAGCGACTCGGCAAACCGAGCCCCTCGCCGGTGGTCAAGGCGCTGGCGCGATGACGATCTCGGAGACCGTGCGCTTCCCGGCCACGAGCACGCGCATCCTGCGGGGACAACCGCTGCTGGCCTGGGAGTGCCCCGGTGAGTGGTTGACCGTTTCCTCCGGCTCGTACGGCGGCGGTCTCGGACTCCGTCGCTGGGTGCTCAACGCCACCGTCCCCAGTGGATACGACCGCCCCGATCCGGCCGAGCACATCGCCGAGATGGCCGGGGAACTGGAGCTCGAAGGGCCGGGCACCGGACTGTTGACCGCGGTGGACGTGCGGCACGAGGTGACCGCCGTCGAATCGGGTGTGCGGGCGAGCGTGACCACCGGGGTGGGCTATCCGATCTGGGCCGCGCACGATGCCGCCGACACCTCGCACCTGGTGCGGGACCACATGCCGGGAACCATCAACGCGGTGTGCTTCCTCCCGGTGCGGTTGAGCGAGTCCGCGCTGGTCAACCTGGTCGCCACCGTCGCCGAGGCGAAGGCGCAGGCCCTGTCGGAGGCGGGGGTGCCCGGTACCGGCACCTGCACCGACGCGACCGTGCTGCTGTGTCCGTCGGAAGGCGAGCCCGAGCCGTACGGCGGGCCGCGTTCCGTGCTCGGCGCGCCGCTGGCTCGGGTGATCCACCGGGCGGTGACCGAGGGGCTGCGCGTGACCAACCCGCGGCACGGCTGATCGCGTGTCTCGGTGATCCGTCCCGGAACGTTCTTACTCGGACGGAACCGGTTCGGCGGTTCACACGTCCGAACGTGCGGCTCGCCCCTGTCCGTCGGAGCGGATCCGAGCGAGCTAGGTGGCAGGCAGCGGGAGGAAGGTGAGTGGCGTTGACCGACCATCGGACGCAGGTCGAGGAGATGATCGCCGACTACCGGCGCAGCAGCCAGCGGCTTTCCGAGGTCGACGAGGAGCTCGCCTCGATCGAGGAGACCGCCGGTGACGAGCGGGGGGACGTATCGGTCACCGTCGGCTCCGGGGGAGCGTTGCGACGGGTGTGGCTGGCCGAACAGGTCTACCGCACGCACTCCCCGGACGAACTCGGCAGGCTGATCGTGCGGCTGTCCGCCACGGCCACCGCGCGGATCGCCGAACGCACCGACGCGGTGCTCGCGACGGTGCTCCCGTCCGGCTCCGACCCCGCCGCCTTACGCGTCGACTCCGCGACGTCCGCTGCCGCCGCTTCCTCCGTCACCGGGGTGTCGGTGCCCAACGGCTCCGGCGTTGCGGACAATGGGCCGCGGAATTCGGCAGCGGAGCCCGAGCAGGACGAGTCGCTCGAACCCCGCAGCTGGCTGCGGGACGTCGGAGCGGCGGAACGGGACCGGTGATGACAGGTTTCCACAGTGAACTCGGGAAACTCACCGAGCACGCCGGTGAGTTCACCGAGCACGCGGAACAGGCCAGGCGGATCCGGGACGAGCTGCGCACCGCCCTGGATGCCTCGGGCGACTGCTGGGGCTCCGACGAGGCGGGAGCCAGGTTCGCCGAGCTGCACCTCCCCGGCGTCGAGCGCGCGCTGCGCGGGCTCGAACGGTTGCCGGACGAGCTCGCGGAGATGGGAACGAAGCTGTCGGAGACGGCCGAGACCTACCGCCGCACCGACGAGGCGGCGGCCGAACGACTTGACGGGATCGATGCCGGGCCGGAACGGGAGTGATCGGAGTGGGGATCGAACTTCCCGTCGAACTGCGCGGGGTGGCCGAACGCACCGGCACGCACTGGCCGGAGGCCGATGAGGACGCCATGCGCGAGGCGGCGGCCGCCTGGCGCCGTGCCGCCGGTTCGCTGCACAGGTTGGCGGCTACTTCCGACACCTCCGCCGGCGGAGCGCTCGCCTCGATCGAGGGTGAGACGGCGCGGGCCGCTAGCGGTCACTGGCAGGGTTTCGTCGACCCGGACACCGGCCGGTTGCCCGGTTGCGCACGGGAGTGCGCGGCGGCGGCCGACCGGCTGGATCACGCGGCGGAGCAGGTGGGTGCCGCCAAGGTGCGCATCGTGCGGGAACTGGTCACGCTGGCCAAGCGGACCGCCGCGGCCGAGCGGGCCGCCGTGGCGGGGAACCCCTCCGCCGCGTTGCGGGCCGAGTCCGCCGTGGGGGACGCGGCCACCAACATCGCGGAGCTGAACCGGAGTCTGGTCGGGGCGGTGGACAGTTCGGGCGGGGTCACCATCGATTCGGGTGCGTCCCCCGGTTCCGCACCGCCCGACTCAGCGCCGTTCGGCGCTACCGAGGCGGAAGACGAACCGGCCGGTGTCGTCGAGGCGGTCGCGAACCCGGTGTCGGATGTGAGTTCGGTGGGGGACGCCGTTTCAGGGGCGGGTGCCCTGGTGGATGAAGGAGCTGTCGGCGAGGCGGGCAACCGTGCGGCTTCGCCGGCGGACCCGCCCTCGGCACCGGCTGACGAGCCCGCTGCGCCGGGGCAGGAATCCGAGCGCGGGGAGCCCGACACATCCCGCAGCCGGATATCGGAGCTCCTCTCGCCCGTGTCCGGACCCGACGAGCGGGGTCCGGTCGTGGGGCCGGATGGCACTGGGCCTCCTCTACACGCTAATCAGCCGGGAGAGGCCGCCGACCGGGAACTGACGGGACCGGTCTCGCCGGACACGGTTCGACGCGCCGCTGCCGGACCGGCGGGCGGCCCGGAGGCCGGGACCGGACCGATACCCGTCGTGGATCCCGCCGCGTCCTCGGCTCCCGACGTCGCACCGGTATCGGGCGTGGGTGGCGAGCGCACCGATGTCGAGCGTGACCCGATCACCGCGCCGCAGGCCGTGCACCAGGCATGGGCGTCTCCCGCCGCCGCGCCGCCACCCGCACCGCCGGGTCCGGCCGCGCCGCCACCCGCCGGTCCCGCACCGCAACCCGGCGCCGTCCCGCAGGGTCCCGCCGGACAACCGGGAATGACTGGACAGCCCGGAATGACTGGACAGCCGGGGACCACCGGTCAGCCGCAGCGGCCGGGTGTGCCACCGCCTCCGGCCGCTCCCGGGCATGGCAGGGGAGCCGGACAGCCGGAGCCCGGACAGGCGGCTCCGCGCCCCGGCCCTCCGGTGCGGGGCGGTTACCAGCCCACCGGGACGGCCCATCCGGGTGTGGCGCCACCGGTGGGACGTAATCCGTTCGCTCCCGGCGGCGGCATCTCGCAACAGCCCCCGCCACCACCGCACCCAGCGCAGCAGCACCCACCGCAGCAATCTCCCCAGCCGCAATCCCCACAACAGCAGCCGGTCGAGGGGCGACGCCCGCTGCGGGAGAACCAGCGGGACCCAGCCGTCGTGGCGTTCGTGCTGCACCAGTTCCCGCTGGGGCACATGCCGGTGGCCGAGACCCGACCGAGCAGGCAGTGGTCACCCTCCGGGCAACCGTCCGAACGGGACACCTTCACGGTGCCGCCGCGGTCGCATCCGCGTGCGGACCTCGTCGAGGAGTACGCCGTTGTCGGGCTCGCGCGCTCCACCGAGCACCGAGCCGCTCCGGGAGCGGCGGAGGACGCGGACCGCACGGTCCCCGAGGAGCTGCTCGTCGACTACGAACCACTCGGCCCGGAAGCCGAGGTCGGCGAGTTCGAGTGGGAACGGCGTTACCTGCTTCCCGGGCCGGGTGGGAACCGCACGCACGCCTACGACTGGCCGGTGCGGCACGGTTTCGCGGACAACGGCGTGGCGGAACCCGACCCCGAGGTGTTGCCGCCGGGCACGATGCTCGATCGGCTGGGTGATGAGTGGGGACTCGTGCTGGCTCCCGAGGGGACCGCGTTCGCCGACCGTTCGCTGCCTCCGGAGTTCCGCGAGCGGGCATATCGGCGTTACCGGGTGGTGCACCCGTTGCCGGTGTGGCTCACCCGGGCGGTCGCCTGGTTCGAGCAGCCCGGCACGGGGCTGCGCTACCGCACGACGCACCCGATCGCCGAGCTGGTGGCCCTGGGCCTGCTGACCGATCCGACCGTCGGAGCCGAACAGGCCACCGACTCGGAAAACGTGACCGAGTCCGAACCGGACTCCACACCCTCGGACCTCGCGGCGGAGTCCGATGAGACGGAACAGACCGTGCGAATCCGGAGTAACGACATGAGTTCGGTGGAGGATTCCGCCGGAGCGATGCGCTGATGTCTTTTTGTCCTCTTGGTGCTGGGACAGTTCTACTGTGGCTCCCCGCGTGGGACTCCCACCACTTCCGCAGGCCGAACTCCGACCGCCCTCGCAGCCGGCACCGCCGCGGGTTCTCCCGTGCGGCTCTCGCGAGGACGGCCCCGACGTTGTGTAGCCGCTACCCGATGTCGGGGCACCCGCAGCGAGAGCCGTGCGAGAGGTTCCGCCAAGTGACTCTCCACGCAAATCGAGGTAGCAGAGTCCTGCTGAGGAGGCCGTGTGAATTCTGAATCCGTGTTGGGATGGCTGGAGGCGATGGGAGTGCCACCGCGGGTGGTTTCCGTCGCGGCCGAGCGCGACGACGCCTGGTGCCTGCTGCGGGACGACTCCGAAGGACAACAGGTCTGGGACGTGTTCTGGCGTGAGCAGGGCAACCGCTACGACTGGGCGCGGTTCTCGGACGAACGGGTGGCTTGTTTCTACCTGTTCGGACGGTTGACCTGGACCCAGGCGCTGCGGGGCGCGGTCGGCCCGCTCGACTCCGGCAGCACACCGCCCAGGGGAGTCCCGATCCCCGGTGGCTCCGCCGATCCCGGCAGCGGTTTCCCCGATGCGGGCGGCGGTTCCTCCGAATCCGCCAGCGCTTCTTCGGGGGCTGGTAGCGCTTCTTCGGGGTCTGGCAGCGCTTCTTCGGGGTCCGGTAGCGGCTCCCCCGATGTGGGCAACGGCCCGGCGACCCCCGCCACCGGCAACACCCCGGCCGAGCCCGACTCCGGGAGTTCCCACCGGGATACTTCCGGAACCGAGCAGGGTGCCGCCAGGTCGGAACGGCACACCTCGGGCGGCTGAGCACCCCGCCCGCGCGGCGATTTCGCGAGAAATTGACACCGGCCCGGCCGACGCGCTTCCTCCTGGAACGGTTCCGAAAACGAGTGTACGATCGTCCGCTCCGGTGGGTAGGCTGCCGCGCATGACCGTTGCCGCACCATCCCGACCCACCCAGGTCGAGCGGCGGGCTCGCGTGGCCGTTGCCGTGCTGTTCTTCACCAACGGAGCCCTGTTCGCCAATCTGCTGCCGAGATTTCCGCAGATCAAGGCGGATCTCGGACTCGGCAACGCCGCCTACGGGGTGGCTGTCGTGGCGTTCCCGATGGGGGCCATCGTCGCCGGCCTGGCCGCAGGGGTGGCCGTCCGGCGGCTGGGTTCCGCGCGGGTGGCGGTCGCGGGCACCCTGCTGACCGCGGTGGGAATCCTGGTCGCGGGAACGGCGGGTTCGGTCGCGATGTTCGCGGGAGCACTGCTTCTCGCCGGTGCGATGGATTCGTTGACCGATGTCGCGCAGAACGCCCACGGATTGCGGGTGCAGCGCCGCTACGGACGTTCCATCATCAACTCGTTCCACGCCATCTGGTCCATCGGGGCAGTGACCGGCGGATCCATGGCCGCCGCCGCGATCGCCCTCGACCTCTCACGGGCCCAGCACCTGGCGATCTCTGCGGCGGTGTTCGTGCTCGCGGCCTGTGCCGCTTGGACGTTCTGCCTGCCCGAGTCCGACGACGAATCCACCCCGGAAGCCGACGCCGACCTCGGGAAGGCGGGACGGGCGGAGCGCGTGCTCCCGGGGCGGCGCATCGCGTTCGTGCTGGCATCGCTCGTCGTCATCGCCATGGCCGGAACGCTCGTCGAGGACGCGGGCAACTCCTGGGCCACGCTCTACCTCTCCGAATCGCTGCACGCGCCCGCGACGTTGGCGGCCCAGGGCTACGTGGCGCTGGTTGCGGCCCAGTTCGTCGGCCGCATCCTCGGTGATCGGCTCGTCGAACGGTTCGGGCAGCGCACCGTGGCCCGTTCCGGTGGTCTGATCACCGCCGTCGGTATGGGCCTGGCGCTGGCTGTTCCGACCGTGCCCGGCACGGTCCTCGGCTTCGCCGCCGCCGGGTTCGGGGTGGCGACGCTGGTGCCCGCCGCGATGCACGAGGCCGACGAGCTGCCCGGGCTCAAGCGGGGGTCGGGGCTGACCGTGGTCTCCTGGCTCATGCGGCTGGGCTTCCTGCTGTCCCCGCCGCTGGTCGGCCTGGTCGCCGATACGGCAGGCCTCCGGGTGGGGCTGCTGGTGGTGCCGCTGGCCGGGGTGCTCGTGCTGTTGTTCGCGGGAGTGTTGAGCAACCGGCGCGCCTGAGCCGTGATCGGTAGATACTCCGATTCGGGCGTTCCGGATCGGACCGGAGCGTACGATCGTACGCATGCCGAGTGACTACTTCGCGGACGATCCGCGCACGAATCTCGAACGCATGGCGGCCGGGGACCTGTATATCGCCGACGACCCCGAGTTCGGCCGCAGGCAGCGGCGGGCAGTACGACTGGCCGCCCGCTACCAGGCCGCCTACGTCGAGGATCCGGACGCGGCGCGGCCGATCCTCGCCGAACTGCTCGGCTCGGTGGGCGATGAGGTGCACCTGCGGCCACCACTGCACGTGGACTACGGCAGCAACATCACGATCGGGGCGCGCAGCTTCGTCAACTACAACCTCACCGCGCTGGACGTCGCGTCGATCACCATCGGCGAGGACTGCCAGATCGGTCCGGGAGTCCAGCTGCTCACCCCGACACATCCGCTGGAACCGCAACCCCGGCGCGACAAGCTGGAGGCCGCGAGCCCGATCGCCATCGGCGACAACGTGTGGCTCGGCGGCGGCTGCGTCGTGCTGCCCGGCGTGACCATCGGCGAGAACTCCGTCATCGGTGCCGGTGCGGTGGTGACCAGGGACGTGCCCGCCGACGTCGTCGCCGTCGGCAATCCGGCCCGCGAGGTCCGCGACCTCTAGGATGCTCGGTGTCATGGCTACCGGACACACCGACCCGAGGCGCCGCGAGCGCATCATCGAAGCGACCCTCGACCTGATCGCCGAGGAGGGGATCGCCAACGTCTCCCACCGCAGGATCGCCACCCGGGCGGGGGTGCCGTTGGGGTCGATGACCTACCACTTCGGCGGGCTGGAGGAGCTGCTCCGGGAGGCGTTCGGCAGGTTCGCCGAGCGGATCGTCGCCCTGTTCGACAGCTACCTCGCCGCGCCGACCGACCGGGAGCGGGCCAGGGACGCGGTGACCGACCTCATCCACGAGCTGTCCGAGGACGATCAGCGCTACCTGGTGCTCACCCAGGAGCTCTACACCCTGGCCGCCCGGCAGCCCGCCTACCGGGAACTGACCAAGGAGTGGATGCGCCGCAGCCGGGTCCACCTGGAGAAGCACTTCGACCCGGACACGGCCCGCCAGCTCGACGCCCTCATCGAGGGAATGACCCTGCACCGCGCCCTGACTCCCGAACCCCACGACCGAGCCCTCACCCGCGAGGCCGTCACCCGCATCACCACGAGAGACTCGAATGAGAGGTGCTAGGTCCAGTGTCACTGCCATGCTCTCGCAGAGAGTGAAGTAGGTTTGTGGCTGTCTCGTGCAGGAATCCTATGAAGCAGTTCTTTTGATTAGCTCATTCGGTCATAGCTTCCACGTCCAGTGCCTTTTCAGGTTATCTGTCTATCCTTGACGAAGGAAAAATTTCACAGTCGCATATTTACTGCATTTAGGTTGACGGAGTTATGTACTTTAACATTCGGAGGTTCGATTAAGAGGAATAGTTGCGGCGCGAAGGTGCCCTGGTTGACTCCAGGTAGGAAAAGAATGTCCTTGTTTGATCTACCGCCGCTGTTTATCTCGTCGTACTTAGCGTACAATACAAAAAGAAGATGTTTGTCTAGTTTGGATGGTCGTTGAAAACAAAAACGTTCAGATTTCGGTACTGGGTAGATGATTTCGAGAATTTCTTTTTCTGGTTTTCCGTCGCTTTTGTTGCTGGAGCGGGACCAAATATTGCAGACGACTGGGGAAGTGGAGGGCTTGTTTCTGTAGGTGTTTTCATGGGCATAATCGCCGCATTGTTCTGGTATAAAAATAAAAGAAAATATGGAGTTGGTGTCTACATTAGCCTGCCATCAAAGAATGACAAAACAAGAGAGAAATATCCTCCCCTTTCGATTCGAAAAACAATGGATCGTTCGCATAGGGACTGGTTTATCTATGGGCCTGACAAGTTGACAAATTCAGAGATTGAAAGAGCAAATTGGGTGATTGACACTATAGGGTACCGAATAGAAGAAGCTAAAACTAAAAACCAAGAGGACCATCCACTGTTTTTCTATATACACAGCCGTCTTCCTGAAGCGTTTGCTGTTGGACAGAAGGCGGCAATTCTCTGGGATAGGGATGTGTATCCTGAAGAAAACTATGATTCTTCTTGGTATGCTTTGGATATAGATTTCCGTGTGCGCTCATTCGCTCGATACAACAGGAGTGAGCGTATATACGAGTTAAATTTAAGAGAAATTTTTAACGGATACAGTTCTGAACTAAATTCTGATCCGGGTTATCGCTGGTTTGATAATATCGATCTGAAAGAGATAAGAAGCTATAGAGATCTGGCACCGCTTAAACGTTCACAGTTGGCTGTCATTTTGCATATAGAACATGTGGAAGGGAGCTCGCGTGCTTTTCGTGACAGTGCAGCGTTGGCCTCTGCCGGAGTTGCTAACAATGGCTACTTAGTCACGGGAGAAGACGAGTGCGATGAAGCAGTATTTTTCAGTGTTGGAGCAAAGCAATTCTTTCAAAAGTTACAAAACGGAGAGGCAGAGTCGATAGTTCGTAATATACTGCATACGTGCCAAAAGTACAGTGCACGTGTGTATGGGCGTCAAGATAATCCAGTTCGATTACTTACGAACGCCCCTTCTGTCTTCGCATTTGCGGCCGGGGCTTATTTCCCTATGAATAGTAAGTTAATTCGTTACTCGCAAGATCGCGATGGTCCAGAATATACAGAATCGAGTGATTTGATTGCCATTATCGATGGCGATGATGTTGGAGCTCAAACGGAGAGTAGCCTACTTTCTCGTGATTTGGAAACCGCTGTTGAATGGAGTAACAAAGCTGATAAATCCTTGCGGAACATCGTACAAAAAGTAATAGAAGTAAGTGGTGTTTATCTTGTTTCTTCGGGGGGAGATAGCGCAATATTTGCATTACCCAAAAGCGCTCTCCCTGTATTCTTGGAAACCCTCGAGTATCTTCGAGAAGAAACAGGATTCCGGGTTTCGTGCGGTTACGGTGCAGACTCCAGGGAAGCCTTTGTTTCTTTGCGTATTGCCAAAAATTCTGGAAAGAATGTCAGCATTGGAGCTTGAGGTGATGTTGTCACGATGTATTCGAAAAAACTGACACTTGCATCCTTCTGGTTCTTTCGGGGTATTCGGTCTTGTTAGTGTATCGAGTTTTGGAAGTGTGTTGACGATGTGCAGTATATAGGCGACATAAGGAAATATATGATGATCGGTCCGGAGGGTAGATTCAGGCGCTTACTCCGAGCAGTTATATTCTTTTTTGGTAAGATGACGCAGAATAAAGCCCATCCAGAACACTCTGGATGGGCCGTGCTGTCTGTGTAGGATTCAGTTGAACCGACTGCTCTTCACTGCGTTGATGAACGTTGTCCACTGCTGGTGGTTAGCGGTCAAGTATCCGGCTGATCGATTCTTGGTGTCGCGCACTGCCGCGCCTTCGTTGATGCGGCCAATTTCGAGGCAGCTGCTGTTGGGGCCGGAGTAGCTGGATTTGCGCCACTGGTGGGGTAACGTATTCATTGGGAATTTCCTTCGAACTGCTGCGCTATTGATTCCATGAGGTTTTCAGAATCTGCGGGGTTCATAGTCGTGCTGAGGAGTGTCTCCATTTCGTCGCGGTAAGCTTTGACGTCCTGGACGTCGTAGAGGAAGGCGGGGTCGCGAAAGTGTTCCAGGTGCACGATGGGAGCGGCTTTCGTGAACTCGTAGAACACGAAGGCTCCATCGTGGTCCAGTGTCCAGTGGCGCACCTCGCTGGAGAGAACGCGCACGGTGATGTTGTCATGGTGTGACAGTTCGATGATGTGGCGTAGCTGTTCTGCCATGACGGCGTCGGTGCCGAAGGGGTCGCGGAATGCCCGCTCGGTCACCACTACGTCCAGGTGACGCGGTATGTTCAACATGGCTGTTCGTGCCATGCGTAGCTCGACACGGACATCCCGCTCATCGGGCGGAAGGCTGATCATTGTTTCGTGTGCGTAGGAACGAGTCTGCAACGGCCCGGGAATCAGCAGCGGTGCCACGTGCAGCACGCGATCAGCCGTTCTGTCGAACTCCGACAGTTCGATGAGGTGGCGGTGCAGTCCCTTGGAGCTGTCGGCGATCAGGTTCGGTGCTGTCGCTGTGCTCGCGAACTCGACCAGCTCGTCGTATCTGGCTCCGGTGACTCCGAGAGTTCCGGCGACGCGGGCCACGTATTCGGGTTTCGGTGCGCGCTCGCCTCGTTCGTAGCGGGAGACGGTCCCCTGCGAGACTTCCAGGAGTTTTCCCAGATCACGAACAGTGGAAGCTGGAGCAGGCTTCCTACGACATTCCGGCCCGGCAGGCCACCCCGAGGCAGTGCGCCGAACTCGCCGGAGTGCTGCAGCGGCTCTCGGATGAGCTGCGTGACTACGCCGCCGCGCTGGCCTTCGGCGGCGGCCAGCCGCCGGAATCTGGGTCGATCGACCCGGACGAGTTCCGTAGGCGGGGTGAGGCGGAGTGACGACGCATCCGGCGATGCTGCTGACCACCGGTCGTGCTGACGGCCACCGCGATCGTGCTGGGCGGCTGGGGCAATCGGGCGAGTTATCGGCCCCGCCACGCCAGCGGCAGCGGCCCGGCCGCCAGACGGCTGGCCGCACTGCGGCTGGAGCACTATTTCCGGGACGAACGCCCCACCACCGAGTTGATCGGCTGGCCGCTGTGCGACCCGGACGAGCATCCGCACCTGTTTCGGCTCGACCCACCGGCCCCGGTGGTCCCGTCACTGACGCCGACACCGGAGTCGCCACCGGCCGTGCCGCATCCCACAAGCCCGACCACCGTGAATACCGCTCCCGCCGTTTCCGCTGCCTCCCCTGAACCCGCGTCGGTGGCAGAGCCTCCCGAGCTGGCGCTGTTGCGCCGCGTCCTCGACGGACTCCACCGCCTCTAGACACTGACTCGCCCCAGCTTCCGTCCCCCACGACCACTCTTCACCCAGACCGGCCCGGAACCGTGCACTCGGCACACCCCCGACACCCGCCGAGACACACCCCGGGCCCGGTGGCGGGGCGTCAATTTCCCACGAAATCGCCGCGCGCCTCCCCACACTGCGGCGACGATTTCCCACGAAATGTACGCACCGCCACCACCAAACCCCGCCCGGCCGGGCCTCCCTCCCCGCTCCCACCCGGCCGGGCGGGGACCCCCCACACAGCAGACAACAATGGTGGAAACCGCTACCGGAGTCATCGACAATCCAGCCTCCGAAGCGGTTCGCCCGAAGCTTATGTGTCCGAAGAGGAGTAACCACGTGGTTCTCACAACGCCTTCACGCCGCTAGAATCCCAGCGCAGTGAGTGCAGGCCCCGCGCACGCGGGGATAGACCGCAGCGCAGCGCGGTCAGCATGGTGGTGGTTCTGTAGGCCCCCGCACGCGGGGAGAGCTGCGGACTCACGTAGCCATCGGCGCGCGGGTAGTGCTCATTCCGCAGGAACAGCGAGCGCTACCCGGCGCACCGCGCGAACCCAAAGCAACCAGCGCACCCGGCGCGGTACCGCCGATCAGCGGATCCGCAGCCACACCACCCTGGCAACCACCCAGCCCCTCAACCGTCCAGCGCGCGCAGCGCGGCCCGGTGCAGCGCGCCGTTGGAGCTCAGCGCGTTGCCGCCGTCGAAGCGCGGCTCGCCGGACAGGTCGGTGAAGCCGCCCCCGGCCTCCTCGACGATCACCTGCGCCGCCGCGAGGTCCCAGGGATTGCCCAGCGGCTCGGCCGCCAGATCTATCACGCCCTCGGCCACCAGGCAGTGGTGCCAGAAGTCCCCGAAAGCCCGGCTCTCCCAGCAGCTGTCCACCAGCCGCAGGTAGTCCGCGCGCCGCTCCAGCTCGCTCCAGCTGCCCAGATTCGTGGTGGAGACGTAGGCATCGCCCAGCTCGGTCACCCCGGAGACCGAGATCCGCTCCGCGTCACCCTCGGCACCGACCCGCCGATAAGCACCCTCACCGGCGGCGGCCCACCAGCGCCGCCCCAGCGCCGGAGCGCTGATCACACCGACCACCGGCGAGCCGTTCTCGACCAGCGCCAGCAGCGTCGCCCACGCGGGCACCCCGCGCAGGAAGTTCTTGGTCCCGTCGATCGGGTCGATGATCCAACTGCGCCCGGCCGTCGCGCTGCCGCCGCGCTCCTCACCCACCACCACGTCGTCCGGGCGGTGCTCGGCCAGCTCCGCGCGCACCGCGTCCTCCACGGCCACGTCCGCGTCGGTCACCGGCGTCCGGTCGGGCTTGCTCGTCGTCCGCAGATCGGCCGCCTGGAACCGGGCGGTGGTGATCTCGTCGGCACGGTCGGCCAGGCGCCGCGCCAGCTCGTGATCGGTAACTGCGCTCACGCCCGCAGCCTATAGACCACCGCCGCCGCACCCACCCGGTGGTGCCGCCGGGTGGGTGCGGTCGCCGGACTCTCGCAGCCCCCGCGCCCCAACCGGGTACCCGCCCAACCGGGTGCCCGGCCGGGCGTCGATCTCTCGCGAAATCGCCGCGCCCGTGAGGGGAACACCCCGCGCTCGGTGCTCGCGCGGCGACACACCGGCTCGGGGGCTCCGAGTGCAACTAGGCTGGGACCCGTGAGCGTAGTGCTGCTGGCCGAGGATGATCCAGCCATCGCGATGCCACTGTCCAGGGCGCTGCAGCGGGAAGGCTACTCGGTGCGGGTGCTGGAGGACGGCAACGCGACGTTGCGTGAGACCTGCGCGGGAGGTGTCGACCTGCTGGTACTCGATCTCGGGCTTCCCGGGATGGACGGGCTCGAGGTGTGTCGCAGGCTCCGTGCCCGCGGCAGGGGGACACCGGTGCTCATGCTCACCGCGCGCACCGACGAGGTGGACTTCGTCGTGGGGCTGGACGCCGGTGCCGACGACTACGTGGCCAAGCCGTTTCGACTCGCCGAGCTGATGGCGCGGATCCGTGCGCTGCTGCGGCGCAACTCGCCCGAGACACTGGAGGCCGGTGGCGTCCGGCTGGAACTCACCGCCCGGCGGGTGCTGGTCGACGACGAGGAGGTCCAGCTGGCCAACAAGGAGTTCGAGCTGTTACGCGTGCTCATGTGGCACGCGGGGGAAGTGGTCACGCGGGAGGAGATCCTGGAGCAGGTCTGGCCCGAACCCAGCCGCAAGGGCAGCAAGACGCTGGACATGCACATCTCCTGGCTGCGCCGCAAGCTCGGTGACGGCCACTACCGGACCGCCGAGCAGCGGATCGCCACCGTGCGCGGCGTCGGGTTCCGGTTCAACACCGACTGATCCCGCGAACAATCGGGGGACCGACGACCGGACCTCCCGCGCCGCCAACCCCGTGACCTCGGTTGGTTCCGGCGTGGAATCACCCCGACAACCCGATCGGAAAAGCCCAACCAATGCGCAAACGACTGCTGCAGGCGACCCTGCTGGCCGTCGCGCTCACCGCGTTCGTGCTCGGTATCCCGCTCGTGGTCAGCGCGCTGAAGCTGGTCGAGGACATCACGCGCGGGGACCTGTCCGGCAGGGCACAGCAGATCGCGACCCGGCTCGATGAGCAGGTCGCCGCCGGTGAACCGATCGAGCTGTCCAACGTCCGGCTGGTGGTGCCCGACGACGCCAGGCTGACCGTCCGGATCAGCGACCGCACCTACACCTACGGCACGGATCCCGGCGAGGACCCGCTGGTCGAGACGGTGTCGATGGTGCAGAGCGGCACCGTGCGGCTGGCGGTGCCCAGCTCCCCGGTGCGCACCCAGCAGATCCAGGTCGCGGGCGGTATCTCGTTGCTGGCGGTGCTGTCGGCGGCCACCGGCGGATTTGTCGCCATCGTCACCGCGCGCAGGCTCGCCGACCCGCTGCGCCACGTGGCCGACCGCGCCAACCGGCTCGGCGCGGGGGACTTCCGGCCCGACCCCAAGCGGCACGGCGTGCCCGAGCTCGACCGGGTCGCCGACGCGCTCGACGCTTCCGGAGCCGCGCTCTCGCAGCTCATGCAGCGGGAACGCGAGCTGGTAGGCGACGTCTCCCATCAGCTGCGCAGCAGGCTCACCGCGTTGCAGCTGCGGCTGGAGGCGCTGGCCGAGACCGAGGACGAGGAGACCGCCGAGGAGGCGGGCGCCGCGCTGGAGCAGGCAGAGCGGCTGTCCGGGGTGCTGGACGACCTGCTCGCCGCGGCCACCGCCGCCCGGGCCCGCGACGCCGAACCGCTCGACGTCTCCGCCGAGCTCTCCGGGGTCGCCGAGGAGTGGCGGGAACAGTTCCGCGCCCAGGGGCGCACCCTGCGGCTGCGGATCGAGAAGGAACTGCTGGCCAGGGCCACCCCGGCGCGGCTGCGCGAGGCGCTGGGGGTGTTGCTGGACAACGCGCTGCGGCACGGCGAGGGGACCGTCACGCTGTCCGCCAAGTACGGCAGCGGCACCGTGCTGGTGCAGGTGGCCGACAGCGGCGGCGGGGTTCCCGAGGAACTGGTGCCGCACGTGTTCACCCGTGGTTTCTCCGGCGGCGGTTCCACCGGCGTGGGGTTGGCGCTGGCCCGAGCCCTCATCGAGGCCGACAGCGGTCGGCTGGAGCTGAGCCGTCCGGCCACCTTCGAGATCTACCTGCCGGTGGCCAGGGCCGACGACGTGCTCGGGGTCCCGTGGCAGACCGACTCCACCCCGCGTTGATCCCGGTGAACCGCGTTGCCCTCGGTGGTTCCCGCCCCGGGACGTTCCCTCGACCTCCCGCTGAGCCGGTCCGGAACGATGTGATCATCGTCATCGCTTCGCCGTTCCGGCTTTGTCCGCGAGCCACGGTTGCTACCTTCGCGATGATCTTTCTCGCGGAGGTGCCCTGGTGGCGATGCGGAACCGCGCATGTGGGTGAAGCTGGTCGTCAGCGGTCTGCTGCTGGGGGTGTTGAGCGCGTTCGCCGCGTGGGCGGTGCACTGGTCGTTCGAGGATCATCAGGAGACCACCTACGAGCTGCCGGGCGCGGTGACCAAGCTGTCGCTCGGTCACGGGCCGCGGGAGGTCGACCCGGCGGCCCGGCCCGAGGCGACGGCCGAGCTGCGCGAATACCTCGTCGAGCACTCGCTGACGCTGGTCATCGTTCCCGCCGGTGACGGCCCGCCTCGGTTGGTGGTGGCCGATCCCGCGGGCGTGCTGCCCTGGTACACCCCGCCGAATCCCACGGGGAAGCACGAGCCGGGCCGGGCGCGGCGGGGCTACGTGTTCGAGGACACCTACTCGCAACGGCGGTGGCGGCGGGGGAGCTCCCCCACGCTGGTGCCTGCGGAAATCGAGATCGTCGGCACGGTCTCCCCGCCCGAGGATGCCGATGATTTGCAGTACGTCCGTCCGCTCGGCGAGTACCCGCTGCCGCTCGGCCAGTACCTCGTCAACACCGACGACCCCGGCGAGCTCGCCGAGATCCGGGACATCGCGTATCGCGCCGGTTTCGCGGACTTCTCGACGGAGCGCGTGCCGTTGTGGCAGCACCTCCGCGATGACCCGTTGGTGGGGAGCACCGGCACGCTGCTGGGCGCCGGGTGTCTGGCGGCGATGCTGTTCTGGACGTTGGGGCTGCGCGACCGGGCCGGTGAGTTCGCGATCCGTACCCGGCACGGCGCCACCCGTGCCCGGTTGGTGCGGCAGGTGTGGCCGCGCGGCCTGCCGTTCCAACTGCTGGGGATCGTGCTCGGGGTGGCGATCACGGGAGCGCTGGTGTCGCTGGTCGGGCTCCGGCCACCGGATCGGGTCGACTGGCTGGTCATGGCGGCCGCCGTGACGGGCGGGCTGCTGGCGGCGGCACCGACGTGGCTGCTGGCCACCGTGCTCGGAACCCGAGTGCGAAGCGGGGTGGGGCGTGCCGAGTGAACTCCGGGGCGGTGTCCGGATGGCGCTGCGGCGCTGGCCCACCATGCTGTCGCTGGCCGCCATGATCGGCCTGGCCTGCGTGGTGCTGGTCGTGCTGCTCGTCGACGTGCTCGTCCAGTTCAAGGCGCTGCGCGGCGGCCACGAGCTGCGCGAGCGCGGCGCGGTGGTCTTCAAGCCGTACTACGGCTCCTCCGAGGTCACCTCGGTGCCCGACCGGACGGTCGCCGATCTCGTCGACATGATCCGCGCGGAGCGCGCCTACACCGCCGTCATCGGAAACGCGCGGCTGAACAGCCCGGACTTCGCGGGTGGTGTGCCGACGGTGCTGTTCATCGGCTCGGAGCTGGCGGAGACCGTGCCCGACCTGGAACTCTGCGAGCCCGCTCCCTGCGCCATGCGCGGCGCCGAGGTGGCCCCACCGGCCGAGCCGGTCGGGATCGCGGGCCACATCTTCACCGACTTCGAGCGACTGCCCCGCTCCGCCACCCACTTCGAGACCCATCTCGGCGCGGTGTCGCTGGACGAGCGGATGGTGCTGAACCTGCCGCCGGAGAGCCTGCCCCGGCTCAACCGGTACGAGCGCGAGGAGGCGATGTCGCGAGCGGTGCTGCTGGAGGTGAGTGACTCCGAACTCGACAGCTATCTCGCGGGCAACGCGGCGGGCGAGCTCTACCTCGTGCCGCACCGCGTCGCGGTCGACCAGCCGAAGCGGCTCTCCGGGATCATGGTCGCCGCCACGATGTACGTGGCCGGGATGGCGGCCTTCCTCTCGCTGGTGCTGCTCGCGTTCGCCGCCACCGCGCGGCGGACGCTGTATCGGGAGCGGGCGGTCTTCGCGATCCGGCGCACCCACGGTGCGAGCGGCGGACACCTCGCCGTCCGGCTCGCCGGGTTCGTCGGCGTCGTGGTCCTCCTCCCGCCGTTGCCACCGCTGGTCGGGCTCCTGCTGGTCGGCGGTCCGCTCGCCTCGGCGGCGGGGTGGATGGCGGTGCTGGTCGTGGTGATCTTCCTGGGGCTGTGGGGCTGGACCGTGAAACAGCAGCGCGGGCACGAGCTGAAAGGCCGGTGAACCATCATGGCCCTGCTGCGGGCATCCGGACTGTCCAAGACCTACGGGCAGGGGCGGCTGCGTGTCGAGGCGCTGCACGAGGTGTCGCTCTCGGTCGGGGCGGGCGAGGCGGTGGCCCTGATGGGGCCTTCCGGCTGCGGCAAGTCCACCCTGCTGAACCTGCTCGGGCTCACCCTGCCGGTCACCAGCGGCGAACTCGTCGTGCGCGGCGAGCCCGCACCCACCCGGGAACGGGATCGGGCGCGGCTGCGCAACGAGTTCTTCGGCTACCTCCACCAGGAGTTCGCCATCGTCGAGTCCGACACCGTCGCGGCCAATGTCACGATCCCGCTGGAGTACGCCCGACCGCGCATCGGCAGGCGGCAGCGGCTCGAACGCGCCCGCCGAGCCGTGGACAGCGTCGGCCTCGGTTGGGCACTGCGCCGCAGGGCAGCGGAACTCTCCGGCGGCGAGCGGCAGCGGGTCGCCATCGCGCGGGCACTGGTCAACGAGCCCCATCTGGTGATCGCCGACGAACCCACCGCCGCCCTCGACCTCGCCACGGCCCGGGAGATCGTGACGCTGCTGCTGTCGACGCGGCAGCGGGGCGCCTCGATCCTGGTGGCCACGCACGACCCCCGCGTAGCCGAGCGGTGCGACCGCGTCGTCGAAATGGCGGACGGCCGGTTGGCGGCCGAGCGGACCGAGCCGCACGCCGATACCGGAAACCACGGCAGCACGTAGTGCGATTCGACCGGGAACCCCTGTCCGCCGGGTGAGAACTCGCTTCGGAGACGGCTCGCCGGTCTTCGACCACCGGCGCCTCGTCCCCGGTGTCGCCGCGCGCCGATAATCCCGGCTCGGCGGCGGCCCGGGTGTAATCACGCTGTCACATGCTGTTGACCTTCCGTGTGAGGGCGGTTACGTTTCCGGAATACCGGACTTAGTTCGGTATATCAAACAACGAGGATCTCGGTCATCCGAAACCGGACTTGGAGCCCGCATGTCCCGATTACACTCGGCGGTCGGCCTGGCCACAGCCGTACTGCTGGGCGGCGCGCTGCTGCCATCGGCTCTCGCGGACACCGCCGAAAGCTCACCGATCGACTACTCGCTGCAGGTGGATGCGGCGGGAGAGACCAAGTCGATCCCCGACACCATGCACGGAGTCTTCTTCGAGGACATCAACGACGCCGCCGACGGCGGCATCTACGCGGAGCTGGTGCGCAACCGCTCCTTCGAGTACGACACCGTGGACAACCCCTCCTACACCCCGATGACCGGCTGGAGCACCACCTCGGTCGGCGGCGCCGAAGGCTCCGCCGAGGTGGTCGACGACGCCCAGCGGCTCAACGAGAACAACCGCCGCTACCTGCGACTGCGACCGAACGCCCGAGGTCGAGCCGCCTACGGGGTGACCAACGCCGGATACCACTCCGGAATGTCGCTGGAACGCGGCGAGAAGTACGACTTCTCGATCTGGGCCCGCAGCGACCAACCCGGCGGCACCCCGCTGACCGTGACCGCCACCGACGGCTCCGGCTCACCGGTCGGCCGCACCATGCGGATCCGGGTACGGGGCGACCAGTGGACCGAGTACAGCGAGACCTTCGTGGCGCACAGCGACACCAACACCGGTGGGCTGCGCGTGCTCGGACACGGTTCGGGAACCGTGCGGCTGGACATGGTCTCGCTCTTCCCCCGCGACACGTTCAAGGGCGAACCCAACGGGCTGCGCGAGGACCTCGCCAGCAAGATCGAAGCGCTCAACCCCGGCTTCCTGCGGTTCCCCGGCGGATGTCTGGTCAACACCGGCAGCCACGAGTCCTACCAGGCCCCCGACTGGGAACGTCGCCGTTCCTACCAGTGGAAGGACACGGTCGGGCCGGTCGAACAACGCCCCACCAACGCCAACTTCTGGGGCTACAACCAGTCCTACGGCCTCGGGTTCTACGAGTACTTCCGGTTCGCCGAGAACATCGGCGCGATGCCGCTGCCGGTGGTGCCCGCCCTGGTGACCGGCTGCGGTGAGGACGAGGCCACCGACGATCCGCAGCTGTTGCGGCGCCACATCCAGGACACCCTCGACCTGATCCAGTTCGCCAACGGGTCGGTCGACACCGAGTGGGGCGGCAAGCGAGCCGCCATGGGCCACCCCGAGCCGTTCGGGCTCACGCACCTGGCCGTGGGCAACGAGGAGAACCTCCCCGAGGAGTTCTACGAGCGTTTCGAGAAGTTCCGCGACGCCATCGAGCAGCGCTACCCCGGGATCACCGTGGTCGCCAACTCGGGGCCCGACGACAGCGGAGCCACCTTCGAACGCGCTTGGGAACTCGCCCGCGAGCAGAACGCGGAGATGGTCGACGAGCACTACTACAACAACCCGCGGTGGTTCCTGGAGAACAACCGGCGCTACGACTCCTACGACCGCTCGGGACCGAAGGTCTCGCTGACCGAGTACGCCTCCGAGGGCAACGAGTTCTACAACGCGCTGGTCGAGGCGTCCTTCATGACCGGGCTGGAACGCAACGCCGACGTGGTGCGGATGAGCTCCTACGCCCCGCTGCTGGCCCACGAGGACGATCCTCAGTGGACTCCGGACATGATCTGGTTCGACAACCACCGGTCGTGGGGCTCGGCGAGCTACGAGGCCCAGAAGCTGTTCGGCAACAACGTCGGTGACGAGGTGGTGCCCAGTGAGGCGTCCTCGACCCCGGTCGAGGAGAAACCGATCAGCGGTGCGGTGGGGCTGTCCACCTGGAACACCAGCGCGGCCTACGACGACGTGCGGGTGACCTCCGCCGACGGCGAGACACTGCTGGCCGACGACTTCTCCGGCGACGCCTCGAAGTGGAGCGAGCTCACCGGCACCGGCGACTGGTCGATCGAGAACGGGTCCTACGTGCAGTCGGATGCCTCGGTCCAGAACACCATGGTCACGGCGGGTGACGAGAACTGGAGCGACTACGACCTGAACCTGACCGCCACCAAGCGCGCGGGCAGCGAAGGGTTCCTCGTCGCCTTCGGAGTCGAGGGAACCGGCAACTACTACTGGTGGAACCTGGGCGGCTGGAACAACACCCGCTCGGCGGTGCAGCAAACCACCGCGGGCAGCTCGCAGACCGTGCTGTCCAAGGACACCACCATCGAGACCGGCCGGGAGTACGACATCAGGGTCGAGGTCCGGGGCCGGCAGGTGACGCTGTTCCTCGACGGCGAGAAGTGGGGCAGCTTCACCGACGAGCAGAACGCCGAACCGTTCCGCCAGGTGGTCACCAGGGACGAGAGGACCGGTGAGCTGATCGTCAAGGTCGTCAACGCCCAGAACAACCGGGCACGTACCCAGCTGGACATCAGCGGTGCCTCGCGGTTGGCGAACACGGCGCGGCTGACCACGTTGCGGGGCGACCCCCAGGCGGTCAACACCGCCGAGTCGCGACCGATCAAACCCGAGAAGTCGGTGATCCGGGGCGTGGACGAGAGCTTCAGCCACACCTTCCCGGCCAACTCCATCACTGTGATGCGGATCAAGACCCAAGGTAACTGACCGAGGGTTTCCGCTCGGCTCGTCCATGAGCTCGGGTGGCGGAACCTCCCGCACGGCTCTCGCTCCGGGGAGGCCCGACATCGGGTAGGCACCTACACAACGTCGGGCCTTCCTCGCGAGAGCCGCACCGGAGAACCCGCGGCGGTGCCGACCGCGGGAGTGGTCGGAGCGCGGCCTACGGCAGTGGTGGGAGTTCGGTGCCGCCGAACCGAAGCACCACGTCCGCCGACGACACCACAGAGGACTTCGATTCTGCTTCCGGCAGAGAGGAACACGACATGACGCAGAACAATTTGGATCGCCGTTCGCTGCTGCGCGGCGGTGGAGCGGCAGCGGCTGGAGCGGCGGCGGTGCCGTTGCTCGGCACCTCGGCGAGCGCGGCGACACAGCGGCCCGGCAGGGGACACGGTCAGGACCCCGGTCGGGACTCCGGCGTGCTGACCACCCGTGACCCCTTGATCGAGCAACGCGCCGATCCGCTCATCACCTACCCCCACCGGGGGATGTACTACATGACCGGATCGGTGCCGGAGTACGACCGCATCGTGGTGCGCGGCGCCCCGACCATCGAGGGGCTGGCCCACACCGGGGAGCGCACCGTCTGGCGCCGCCCGAAGTCCGGACGGATGGGCGGCCACATCTGGGCGCCGGAGCTGCACCGCATCGACGGCCGTTGGTACATCTACTTCGCCGCCGGTGACTCCGACGACGTGTTCCGCATCCGGATGTACGTGCTCGAATCCCGCGCCGAGGACCCCCGCGAGGACGCGTGGGAGCTGCGCGGGCAGATCACCACGGCCTGGGACACCTTCGCGCTCGACGCGACCACCTTCGAGCACGCGGGGACCCGGTACTACGCGTGGGCGCAGGCGGAACCGGGCATCGACACCAGCAGCAACCTCTACATCGCCGAGATGGCCTCCCCGCTGGCGATCAAGGGCGATCCGGTCCGGATCGCGGTGCCCACCGCCGACTGGGAGACCCGTGGTTTCAAGGTCAACGAGGGTGCGTACGTGCTGGTCCGCAACGGGCGGGTCTTCATGACCTTCTCGGCCAGCGCCACCGACGCCAACTACTGCGTGGGGCTGCTGACCGCCGACGCCCGCGCGAATCTGCTCGATCCCGCTTCCTGGACCAAGTCGCCGCAGCCGTTGCTGCAGACGAACGAGGCCAACAGCAGGTACGGCCCCGGGCACAACTCCTTCACGGTGGCCGAGGACGGCGAGACGGACGTGCTCGTCTACCACGCGCGGTCCTACCAGGGGATCGAGGGAGATCCGCTGTACGACCCGAACCGCCACACCAGGGTGCAGCGGCTGAACTGGTACCCGGACGGCACACCCGCACTCGGGATACCGATCGCCGAGGGCGAGCCCGTGGTGCGGCTCTCGCCGCTGGACAGCCCGGAGTCCTTCGTGCGGCACGGGCAGGGCGGCCGGCTGGTCGTCGATCGGGTCGCCGACCGTGTCGAGCGGAGCCAGTTCCGCATCGTGCCCGGCTTCCTCGACCCCGGCAGGGTGGCGCTGCGGTGCGTCGATCTTCCGGACCACCACGTCCGGGTGAGTGACGGCTCGCCCGTGGTGGAGCCCTACGCCGACAGCGACGAGTACGGCCGGGCCAGCGGATTCATCCGGGACGAGGGACTCGCCGACCGCGACGGCGTGTCCTTCCGGCTCTCGCACGATCCGCACAGCTACCTCGCGCACCGCGAGGGCAGGCTCGTCGTGGAGCGGCCCGGAAGCCGAGCGGACCGGGAGCGGGCGACCTTCCGACTCCGCTGAGTCGCCCGCCACGGCGCCGTGAGCCCTCGTCCGGCGCCGTGGTCGGGTTCCCGCGATCCACGCACGAAACCTCGCCCCCCGCGTGCGTGGATCCCCGGGTGGATCCCTCGGTGGGGTCCACCCGGTTCCGGGGCGGTCTCACCCGGCGGCAGGACGGGAGATGTCGTGCTCCTCGGCCGATCCGTGGGAAGCGCCGCTCGGGGTGGCACCGTGTTCCCCGGTGGAGTGATCGGCGGTCGCTCGTTCACCCGCGGCGCGCTCGATGGTGGTTCGTTCGACGTTGGTTCGTTCGATGGGGAAGGGCTCGACGTTGGAGAGCTCTGTGACGTCTTGGGTGGGGCACTCGGTGGTCTCCGTTTCCCGGGTGGGAAAGACCCAGCGGCGGAAGGCCCACCAGCGGAACGCCATACCCAGCAGCACGCCGAGTATCTGGCCCGAGGTGAAGTCGGCGATCTCCTCGACCAGCGGTGTGGTGTAGGGCGTCTGCAGGTGCAGCAGGTATCTGGAGACCCACAGCGGTGCGGCGTAGAGCCCGATCGCGATACCGCTGAACAGGAAGTACAGGCTGGCCTCGTGGTGGCGTTCCTTGCCGCCGCGGGTGCGGAACGCCCACTCCCGGTTGAGGACGTAGGACACGATCGTGGCCACCAGCACGGCCACGACCTTGGCCGTGACCGGCTTCGGGGCCAGCACGGTCCACTTGAGCGCGAAGAAGATCACCGTGTCGATGACGAAGGTGCTCGCGCCCACCATCGCGAACTTCAACAGCTCGCGATATCGCAGCGCCAGCTGCCGTAGCGGGCGGGGGAGTTGGGTGAGCACCTCGTCGACTACCGACACCCGACGAGTCTACGGAGTGGCGCCACTGGCACCCCGCCACACACGCGAGTTCCCTCCGGTCGAGTGTCACACCTCATGGCCTCGGAGCCTCCGGGGCATCGATTTCTCGCGAAATCGCCGCGCCGGATCGGAGCACTGCCACGGTGGGCTCAGTCCGAGGCTCCGACGTAGGGCAGCCCGTCGAGGAAGTTCTCCAGGTCGAACCCGGACGAGTCCTCGCTGTCCGACTCCTCCGACTCCCGCTGCCCGCCGCCCTCGGAGGGCTCCGGCGGTCGCGGCTCCGGTTCCTCGGTGGCTTCGGGCGGTTCGGGGCCGCTCGTTCCCTCGTGTTCCGTCGTCGGCGGTGTCGGCTTGTTCGTGTCGGATCCCGGGGAGTCGGGAGCGGGGGAACTCTCGTGCGGGGAACCGCCGGACTGTCCCGCGCTGTTTCCATTCGGGGCATCCGGATCGGTTCCGGGCTCCGTGCTCGGCTCGGGCGATCCGTGGGGACCGGAGTTCGAGTTCGCCGGTTCCCTGCCGTTCTCGGAGCCCTGTGGGACACCACTGTCCGAGCCGTCATCCGGCCCGCTCGGCCGTTGCTCGGTGGTCACCCCGTCCTTCGACGTGTTCCAGCCCTCCGACGTGTTCCAGTGTTCCGGCAGTTTCCAGTAGTCCGGCAGCCGGGACCACCACGGCTCCAGGGTGACTCGTTCGTTGTCGCGGGCGTCGGCCAGTTCGGCGCTGACCGTGAGCCGGGTCGGACGCGACCACTCGGCCGGCGACTCGTCGAGCAGTCCCTCCTCGGACAGCGGGCGTGCGGACAGCCAGCGGGAGTCGCACAGCCACACCGCGAATTCGGTGGTCTCGGTGGGCCGCAGGCGCTCCGAGCAGCGCACCGTCGAACCCGCGCGTTCGCATCCCGAGGGGATCGTCACCGCTCGGGTACCCTCCGGAAGTTCGAACACCACCCGTGCCGTTCCGGTGGTGTCCCCGGTGTTGCGGGCGTGCGCGCGCACTCGCGAGCCACTCCAGGGAAACGCCCCGCTCCAGCTGTCCGTCGTGAGTGCTATGCCCGGTTCGGTGCTTGGCTTCACCCGGACACGCACCTCGGCCAGCGAGAGCGAGAGCCCGCCCGCGCTCGTGATGTTCACCGTCACCTCACCGCTGCGCGCGGTGCTGTCCGCGCGAACCCGGAAGTCCAGCGGCAGCTCCTCGCCTTCCCGCAGCCCGCGTTCGGTGGTGCAGGTCATGGAGCGACCCTCGGAAGTGCAATCGAGGCCGGGACCTGTCCCGTTCGAGCCGGACACCGCGGGCTCGGCCCGGAGCGCTCCGCCCGCGAGGCTCGCCGTGTTCCCGATGCCCGCCGGAGCCACCGTGTTCCGGTCGTTCGCCGAACGTGCTGTCGCCCACGCCGGTTCGGTGTTCGCGGCACCGCTGCCCGGTTGCCCGTCGGCTCCCGAGCCGTCGGTCACGCCGGGGACACGGGCGCTGATCCCCCTCGGCAGCGCGAGACGCACCGTGATCGGTTCGGAGATTCCCGTCCCGTTGTTGCCGATCGTGATGGGCAGCTCGGCGGGATCACCACCCGCGATCAGGTGCACCGGTTGTCCCGGCCCGGACGCCACGAGGTTCGGCTCCCCCGGCTCGGGTGCCGGCGGGGGAGCCTTCTCGGGAGGTGGGCTCGGTTCGGGGGATGGTCGTGGATCGGAGGGCTGCCGCGTCGGTCGTTCCGGTGCGGGCGGTTCGGGGCGCGGCGTGGGTTGTTCCGAGGTGGGAGGCGCCGCGGCCGCTGGATTCGGTTGTTGACCACCCGCCGCCAGGCCGAGAGCCACCGCGACGACCATCGCGGCGGTCGAGGCGGTCGTCCCCACGATCTGCCGGGGCAGTGAGCTCGCCGCCCCGACAGCACCGGCGGCACCCGTACTTCCCGCACCTCCGGCGGTGATCCCGGCAGCGGCGGCCGTTCCCGAGTTGCCCGCCAGATATCCCGCCGCGCTGGTGCCGAGGACGAACGGCGCGACCACCAGCCGCAGACCGCCGTTGACGTCGCCCAGCTCGGCGGACAGCGCGCGACAGCTCGTGCAGGAGTCCAGGTGCGTGTCCACCTGCGCGGACTCCCGTTTGGACAGCCCGCCCCTGGTCCACTGACCCAGCCGCTCGACGGTGGCGCGGCACTGCTGCGACTCCGCCTCGTCGGATTCCAGCTGGCCGAGGTGAACCTGCAGGTATGCCTGTCGTAACCCCTCGCGCGCCCGGTATGCCAGCGCCGAGACCCCGTTGGACGTCAGCCCCAGGACCGGGGCCACCTCGGACGGTGACTCGCCCTCGATCTCCAGGTGCCACAGCACCGTCTGCCAGCGTTCGGGCAGCCTGTTGAACGCCTGCGCGGCCAGCGAGCGTTCCAGACCCGCCACCGCCGTGTCGGTGAACGGCACGCTCACGTCCGCGCCGTCCTCGGCGCCCACGTCGGCCGAATACCGCACTCTGCGCTCCTTGCGGGTGCGGTCGTAGGCCGTACGGCGGACCGCCGTGAGGAGGTAGGCCCGGAACGCCGTGTTCGGGCCCTGACCGGAACGCAGCCCGGTGAGTACTTTCGCGAACGCCTCGGAAACGAGGTCGTCCGCCTCCGACGAGTCGTTGGCCACCTGGCGAGCCATGCTGTGGGCCGCGACACTGTGACGCTCGTAGAGCACTCCGTACGCTGCGGTGGAACCTCCACGAACGGCTTCGATCAGCTCGTTGTCACCCGCGTCCTCGAACTCGTTCGGATCCGTGCCCACGCCGTACGCTCCCCTCGGTGTGTGTCGATGACGGCTCGCGGCGTGTCCGCGGCGTGATCAGCACTGTACTCAGCGGTTATTGTGATCGAACTCTCCGGGTGAACGCTATTCGAATCACCGTCACGGACCACTCCCCGGGACGTCCCCACGGCGGGGAGTCACCAGAAGGGGAGGAAGAATGGAACCTTCGAGGGAGCAATCACCCGAACAGCCGAGATGTGGCGGGGAATCGAACGACCCCGGAACGGCGCAACCGTGGGATTCGAATCCTGGGCAAGGCGGTTCGGATCAGGGGCAGCGCGGCGCACGGGCGATCCCGTCCGGTCGCGCGACGAGCGTCGCGGGCGGGGCGGAACGCCACCGCGCGTTGCGGTCCCGGTGGCGTGGCGCGACGCTGGCCTCCGGCTGGCCGTTTCCCGGCGACTGGGCCTGTCCGGCGGTCGACCGGGTGTGCGAGGCCGTGATAAGCGGCCACGATCCGGGGGAAGCGGTCGACGAGCTCGCGGCGCAGCGGGCGGATTCCGGGATCGGGCTGGACGAGACCCTGCGGGACCTGGGAGTGCTGCACGCCGTGCTCTCGCGGGAGGACACCGGCACCGCCCTGGTCAGCGAGGAGTGCGACGACGTCCCCACGTGGTTGCTGCGCCGCGCCGCGCTGGCATGGGCCGACGTCGTCGCGGGACGCTCGGCGGCCCGGGAGGTCACCGACGCGCTGACCGGGCTGAGCACGCTGTCCTACCTGCGGATGCGGCTGTACGAGGTGTACCGCGAGACCCGGGCCGCCGGAGCCGGATCGGCGACGTCTCCCGGACGGGACAGCTACGCGCTGCTCGTCGTCACGCTCCGGTTGCCGGGGGACGATCACCGGTGGGCGCGGCTGATGGCGGTGGTGTTGGCCGCCGATGTGCTGCGGGACGTGTTCGACGCCGGTGAAACCGTGTCACTGCTGCGCGAGTCCACACCCGTGGTGCTCACGAGGGACGACACGTGGCTGACGGAACGCTGTTCCCGCGCCGAGACCGCGATCAACGAGCGCGTGCTGGCCGATCCGGAGCTGGCGCGGGCACTGGACGACTCCGGCAGCGCCGTGCGAATTCGCCGGTCGCCGCTGCCGACCGAGTACTCGGGGGCCTGCGAACTGCTCGCCTCGCTCCGCTGAGTCGCTGATCGCGTTGTCGAACCCGCGGCGGGGGAGTTGCGGTGGGGATACCGACGCTCGGTCCGGTCCCTCGAACGGGTAGGCTATCCGGGCTGTGGACCACCGCACTGCAACTCCCGTCGTCGGCATGGTCGGTGGCGGTCAACTCGCGCGCATGACACACCAGGCCGCCATCGGGCTCGGTCAATCACTGAAGGTGTTGGCGGCCTCCTCGGGCGAATCGGCCGCACTGGTCGCGCCGAACATCGAGATCGGCTCGCACACCGACCTCGCCGCGCTGCGCACGTTCGCCGAAGGCTGCGACGCCGTCACGTTCGACCACGAACACGTCCCCAACGAGCACCTGCGGGCGCTCGCCGCCGAAGGTGTGGCGGTGCATCCCGGGCCGGACGCGCTGCTGCACGCCCAGGACAAGCTCGTGATGCGACGCAAGCTGCGTGACCTCGAACTGCCGGTACCCCCGTTCGCGGAGGTCGGCAGCGTCACCGACGTGTTGGAGTTCGGCGCCGCGCACGGTTGGCCCTGCGTGCTCAAGACCGCGCGCGGTGGGTACGACGGCAAGGGCGTGTGGGTGCTGGACACACCGGACGGCGCGCGCCGCACCACCGCCGAACTGCTCGATGCCGGGGCGCCGCTGATGGTCGAGCAGCGGGTGGCGCTGCGCAGGGAACTCGCGGTGCTCGTCGCCCGCTCGCCGTTCGGGCAGGGGGGTGCCTGGCCGGTGGTGGAGACCGTGCAGTCCGAGGGCATCTGCGTGCGAGTGCTCGCCCCGGCACCCGACGCCTCCGAGGAGCTGACGCAGCGGGCGCAGGACATCGCGCTGCGCATCGCCGACGAGCTGGGTGTGGTCGGCGTGCTCGCGGTGGAGATGTTCGAGACCGCGGACGGTCTGGTGATCAACGAGCTGGCGATGCGACCGCACAACTCCGGACACTTCAGCATCGACGGGTCGCGGACCTCGCAGTTCGAGCAGCACCTGCGGGCCGTGCTGGACTACCCGCTGGGTACCACCGAGCTGACCGCGCCCGCCGTGGCGATGAGCAACATCCTGGCCGCTCCCACCGAGCCGCGGATGAGCGTGGACGAACGGGTGCATCACCTGTTCGCGCGTTTCCCCGGGGCCAAGCTCCACCTCTACGGCAAGACCGAGCGGCCCGGGCGCAAGGTCGGTCACGTAAACATGCTCGGCGAGCGGATGGACGAGGTCAGCGAGCGGGCGCGGCTGGCCGCGCACTGGCTCGCGCACGCCGAGTGGCCCGATGGTTACTCCATCCACTGAATCCGGTCGATGGCGGGCCGGTCTTCGTAACTGGTCGCTTGGCGGAACCTCTGGCACGGCTCTCGCTGCGGGGAGGCCCGACATCGGGTAGCGACCTACACAACGTCGGACCTTCCTCGCGAGAGCCGCACCGGAGAACCCGCGGCGGTGCCGATGGCGTAAGTGGTGGGAGTTCGGCTTGTGGGGCGGTCGGAGTTCGGCCTGCGTTGCTCCGGCGCGGCGATTTCGCGAGAAATCGACGCCCGGGCCGAGCGATGGCGGCATCGGTTCGGCGCTGGGAGTACCGAAGAGAGATCCCGGCCCGGTCGCCGTTCGAGCGGGAGGAATCAGCCGTGCCGCTTCCGCCGGAGTTCGTGGAGTGCTTCGGTACCTTCGCGCAGTAGGTTGCTCAGGCCTTCCTCCATGAACTTTCCCGAGCCGTTGCGGGGGCATCCCGGGCTTGTTCATCTGGACCTGCTCGGCGAAGCCCGCTATATCGACGACAGTTACATGGTGGAGCAGTACCAGCGGGCCTGGCGTCACATCATCGCTACCGCGATATCGCCGGAACGCTCCTTGGAGATGATTCGGGAGGCGAAAGGAAAGTATGTTTCCCCAGGCTGAGCATCTGTTCACGGGGTGGCGCAAGTCCAGTCACAGCGATCCGGAGCGCGACTGTGTAGAGGTCGCTTCGGCACTCGACGTGGTTGGTGTGCGGGACAGCAAGCGGGGTGATGCCTCGCCGGTGCTGGTGTTCGACCCGTTACGGTGGCGCGAGTTCGTGGCAGCATTGCGAGAAGGTTGAGCTCTTCCCCGCGTAACCTTCATTCGGTCCGGCGGCTGCTCTGCTCTTTTCGTGGTAACCGGATCCGATGAGATTCGCGCGTGAAACGGTCCGATGTGGCGAACGTGGTTTTCCGTGCGATTCGGACTTGTTAGAACCACCGGCGGTCATCGAGTGTTGTGAGGGATCGCTGTGAGTCTCGGACGTCCTCCGAGGCTCGTGGCCGCCTCCCCCGAATCGGGACGGCCCGCTCCGGCGACTCGCTTCCGTGCTCGACCGACATCGGTGAGACACCGCGTCCGCCGAAAGCGTGAGAAGCGTAAAGATGCTCGGATCCACCGGGACCGCCCGCGCGACGAAACGGTTCGCACTCGTGGCGGTCACCACGCTGGCCGCCACACTGCTGGGTGCGGGACCGGCCGCGGGTCAGGCACAAGCCGCCCCGCTTCCACCGGACCAGGGCTGGCGTTCCTGCGGCAGCCTGCTGATCGACAAGGCCTCGGTGGACAACAGGGGCGACATGTTCAAGGTCAACATGGTTCCGTCGCACGCCCTGCGCGTCCCCCACCCCTCGGTCGGGGCCGCCTGGGGCGATCTGCGGAACTGCGTGACCTTCCCGAACCTGGACACCCTGCGCCAGCAGTTCGACTGCCACGCCGCGTTCGGGCGCAAGGAGCCGGAGTGGAACATGGAGTCCGACCGTTTCTCCAACCCGGACTGGAAGACGGACAACCCGACGCGGCACAAGTGCAGCTGGGGCAGCAGTGACGGTGGCGGCTCTTCCTGATCGAAGTTCGCCGTCCCCCCGGGCCGTCGCGGCCCGGGGCGGCCGCGGATCACTGAAACGCGTGGTGCGTCAGGAGCGCACTCGACGGCTGGTGAACCACACCGTCCCCACCACCAGTACGCACCCCAGCAGTTGCCACCACGTGGGTGATTCCCCGAGCAGCAGCACTCCCCACAGCACGGCCAGCACCGGTTGCAGCAGCAACAGGGTGCTGCCGACACTGCTCGGTACCCGAGGCAGTGCCGAGCCCACCACCAGCAGGCCCGTGACCTGTGACGAGAGTGCGAGCGCGGCCAGCCAGCCCAGGGCGGGCCAGCCTACCGCCAGTTCCACGCCCTGCCACGGTCCGCCGAGCAGCAGCGCGGTGGCGGCGGCGGAAGCGGAGGCGAGGCAGACCGGCGAGAAGCGGTGCCTGGCGTGCCGCGTACCGCCCAGTCGCAGCAGAAAGAGATAGCCGCCGTAGGCCACTCCCGAAGCGGCTCCCATCAGCGCGCCATAGGCGGGGGCATCGCCGAACGCTTGGCTGTCCGCTACGCCGCCCACCAGCGCCACCCCGGCCAGCATCACCGGTGTGGCCAGCAGGAAACCCGTCGAGAGTCGTTCCCGGGTGATCAGCAGCGCCAGCATTGGTGCCGCCAGCACCTGGACGTTGTTGAGCACCGTGGCGATGCCGGTGCCGATGTTGATGATGGACTCACCCCACAGCACCAGGTCCAGTCCCAGGAAGAACCCCGCCAGCAGATCCAGCGCCTGCCACCGGAAAGCCCGGCCGCCGAGTCGACGCCGTTCGAGCAGCGCCAGCGGAAGCAGCACCGGCAGGGCGAGCAGGCAGCGGAAGAACGCCGCCGTGCCCGCGGTCGTGCCGGAAAGCTGCATGAACAGCGCGGAGCCCGACAGGATCGTGGCACCGATCGTCAGTACCAGTCGTGCGTCGAGGGCGGTGGTGCGTTCGGCAGGACGTCGTTCGGTGTCGGGGGCGCTCATGACTTCAACGATGCGGGTCGAAAATATTCAGCACAATCGAATGTTTCTGGTCGGAATTCGGTAGTATCACTTCCGTGTTCAATGTGGAACGACTCCGTGCGTTGCACGCCGTCGCAGCGCACGGCTCCGTGGCACTGGCGGCGTCGGTACTGCACGTGACTCCCTCCGGGGTCTCGCAGCAGCTCGCCAAGCTGGAACGTGAGGCAGGACACCAACTGCTGGAGCAGCACGGTCGCGGCGTCCGCCTCACAGCCGCGGGTCACGTGCTGGCCAAGCACGCCTCGGAGATCCTATCGCGGATGTCGGAGGCGCAGTCCGACCTCGACGGCCTCAGCGAGAAGATCCTCGGCCCGCTGCGCATCGGCTCGATCTCCACCGTGCTGCGAGCGGTGGTTCCCGGTGCGTTGAGCGCGCTGCACCGCAGGCACCCTCGACTGGAGGTGACGCTGCGCGAGGGCGAGGCGGAGGAGACCCTGCCCGCCCTGGTGGGGCGCGAGCTCGACCTGGCGGTGTTGGAGAGCTGGGACAGGCTGCCCGCGCAGCTGCCCGCCGAGGTCGGCTACCGCAGGTTGTGCACCGACACAGCCGACGTCGCGCTGCCGGAGCAGCACCGTCTCGCCCACCGCACCACGGTCTCGCTGCACGAACTGGCCGACACTCCGTGGGTGAGCTGGGCCACCGGGACAGCCTGCCACGAGTGGTTGGTGCAGACCCTGCGGGCCCAGGAGTTCGAGCCGCGCATCACCTGCAACGTCGCGGGATATCCCACCCAGCTCGAACTGGTGGCAGCCAATCTCGCGGCGGCTCTGGTGCCCAGACTGGCCCGCGATTCGGTGCCCGGCGGAGTCGCCGTGGTGCGAACCAGGCCGGTGCTGCAGCGGCAGGTGCTCGCCGTCTGGCGTACCGATTCCGAGCGTCCGGCGATCCGTGCCTGCGTCGACGCGTTGGCGACCGTGACCGAGCAGCAGACCCTTGCGGCACCGCAGGACCACCAGTAGCGGTTCCCCGCTGGTTTCCACCACCCGACCGAACTCGCGTCCGGGCATCTAGGCTCAGCGGGAAAGCGATTTCGACGACCTCGGGAGGAAGCGTTGGTGGAGTCCGACGAGCGGACGCCGCTGGTGGGCCTGGTGATGGGCAGCGATTCGGACTGGTCGGTGATGCGCGAAGCGGGGGAGGCGTTGCGCGAGTTCGACGTCCCCTACGAGGTGGGCGTGTACTCGGCGCACCGCACTCCGCAGCGGATGCTGGACTACGCGGGCGGTGCGGCCGACCGCGGGATCCGGGTCGTCATCGCCGGGGCGGGCGGTGCCGCTCACCTTCCCGGCATGGTCGCCTCGGCCACCGTGCTGCCGGTGATCGGTGTTCCGGTGCCGCTGAAGTACCTGGACGGGATGGACTCGCTGCTGTCCATCGTGCAGATGCCCGCCGGTATCCCGGTGGGGACCGTGTCCGTCGGTGGCGCCCGCAACGCCGGGCTACTGGCCGTGCGCACGCTGGCCGCCGACTCGGGAGAGCTCGGTGCGCGGTTGCGCGATCGGATGAGCCGGTTCCAGGACGAGCTGGAGACCAAGGTGCTGGACAAGGACTCCGCGCTGCGCGAGCGGGTCGCGGGCGGGGAGTAGGAGAGTCAACGCCGTGCGGAACCGGGAAGCCCCACTCAGCCGAGCTCGTTGACGAGCACCGCTTCCTGGGCCGTGCCGATCGGGCCGTAGATGTCGAACAGCCGCGCTCGTGCCACCCCGATGCCACTGGTCTCGACGTCCCGGCGGATCTCCATGCCGAGCCATTCGCCGGCCAGCTCACGATGCAGGTAGCAGGTGATGTCGGTGTTGATCCAGGGGCCGAACAGCTCGCCGATCGGGCTGGCCGCGCTGATGCAGTCCACCAGGGTGGCGGTGTGCACCAGCGGGGTCATCGGTTCGGTCGGCAACAGCGGCACCGGCATCCGCATCCACACCCTGCTGGCGTCCGGGCTGCTCTGGTCGTCGATCCACCGCACGTCGACCACGTCGTGCACTCCCCAGCGCAGCCCGAGTTCGGGCGGGATCAGCGATCCGTCGGCGATCCCGTCCGGGCCCGTGAACGGCGGAACCGACGTGGAGTTCGGCCCGTCCAGCTCGCTGCGCCGCAGCAGCTGGGCGGTCGCCCGGGTGAGCGTCTCCTCTCCCCTGCTCAGTTCCGCTTCGATCACCTGGAGGCGTTTGCCCGACCGCAGTGTGCGGGTCGAGACCGCCACGTGTTCACGGGGAACCGGACGCATCAGGTCGAAGGTCATCCGGGCCACGAACAGCTCGGGATCGGCCGCCGCGCGCTCGATGGCGCGCGCCAGCAGTCCCGCCACCGGCCCGCCCCCGGTCAGCTCGCCCCAAGGGTTTCCAGCGGCCTCGGTCGGGACGAATCCGGTTCCGTCGGTCTCGAACAGCGTCCGCGTCGCATGTGACACACCCTGATGCTACTTGCGAGTAATGCAAATTGCGAGACGTGTCGGATCCGGTTTTGTCGTCCCGTCAGCTCTCGGCACCCAGCTCCACCGTGATCTTCTCGTCGGAGCGCCGCTTGTCCAGCAGCTCGGTGTTCCCGCTCTCCGGCAGTCCGGCGAGTTGTACCAGTGATGCCCGCGCGGCCAGTACGGCCAACAGACCGTCCACCGCCCCGTTCGGGAGATTCCAGTCCAGCGTGGAAAGCACCCGGTCCTGCTCGCCTATACCCGAGTTCGCGGCACTCCGCCGCGCCGACTCGATCACCTCGTCCACAGTGGAGTCGAACAACGCGGGAGTGTCGTCGGGCACCGGCAGCGGTGGACTGAACTCGTCACCGCGTATCCGTACCTCGGAGGCGTAGTCCAACACCTTGTCGTCGAGTCCCGCCACGGATCCCCCGAGAGCGTCCAGCCCCACCGCGACGACGGTGTGCGCTCCGCTGCCCTCGGAAACCCGTTGCCCCGGTACGAACGCCGCCTCGGCTCCGGCAGGGGAGTCCGTCACGCGAGCACCGCACCACCAGGCTCCGAGCAGGATCCCGGCGGTCTGCCAGTGGGCGGGCAGTCGAACGGCCACCGACATGCCCGGTTCGAGGTCGAGTTCCTCGGTCAGCCAGTTGGCCGTTTTCGCGGCCCAGTTGCCCACCGTGGCGCGGGAGAGCTCGATCCTGCCTCCCGTGGCCTCGTCGTAGTGCGTGATCAGTGGACGCGCGGATCCGTTGGTAAGCAGGGGGGACAGCAGGGTCGCGGTGACGCTCATGGGGGCAGGCTAACCCACCGGGGAGGTGCTTACTCGATGTCTCCACCTCCAGTTGATAGAGCTGACCCGATCGCTACTCGAGGTGCCCTCCAACGCAGCAAGGCGCTGACTCACGTGACGGCTACCCGACCGGCTACGCAAAGTTCCGTTATGAGTTATAAGAGAGTCACGCGCTCTCCGCCGTGCCGGGGCGGGAAGCCGTTGTCAGTGGACGCAGGGGATTCCTTCGGAGGTGATCTCCCGCCGCGGGGATTCCGCCGGAGCGGCCCGCACGCCGTCCAGCCGTACCAGCGGATTCCCCGTCATCCGATGCGTCGGTTCGGTCGAACCGGGTCGGGACTGGGTCGAACCGGGTCGGGATTGGGTCGAACCGGGTCGGGACGACGCGCCGGGTGAACCGTTGTTCGAGTCCGAAGTGGTCCCGGCGACGTCGTGGCCGAAGTCCGCGACGAACTCGTGCACCCGTTCCTCGTCGACACTGACGATGCTGCGCCCCGCGGAGTTGCGTGCCGTGGTGTCCTCGACCGGGATGGTCACGAAGCCGATGTCGCCGGAGGCCAGTGACTGCATCCTTCGCACGAAGTCGAGCACTCGCCAGTCGCTGTCCAGCACCACTGATTTGCGGGCCGCGGCCATCAGGTCGCGGAGCTTGCCGGTGTCCGTCAGGGTTCCGCTGGAGAGCACCTTGTCCGCGACGGCGGCCATGAACACCTGCTGCCGCACGATCCGGTCCAGGTCGCCGTTGGGCAGGCCGTGCCGCTGCCGGACGAACGAGAGCGCGTCCCCACCGGAGATCGTCTGCTCGCCCGCGGGGAACTCGGCGCCGGAGTTCTCGTCGCTGGTCGCGTGCTTCAGACAGACCCTCACCCCGCCGAGTGCCTTGGTGACCTCGTAGAACCCCAGCAGGTTCACCTCGGCGTAGTGATCCACCCCGACGCCCGTCAACGACTCCACGGCGCTGGTCAACGCGCGGATCCCCGCCCGCTTGGACAGTTTCTCGATCTCCGCGGCGGTGTGGTCACCGGTGGCGCGCAGCTCGTCCTCCCTGGCGGCCTTGGTAAGCCCGTAAATCCCGTTGATCTTCCTGGCCTCCCCGGCGCGCTGTACCGCCGTGTCGCGGGGTATCGAGATGGCGGTGGAGGCAGTTCCGTCGTCGGGCACCCGCAGCAGGATGATCGTGTCCGTGTTCAGCCCGCTGGCCGACTCGGTGCGCAGCATGTCCAGCACCTCGTCCGGCAGCGGGTTGCCCTGGGCGTCGGTACGACTGTCGCTGCCCACGAGCAGGATGTCGGTCGCGGTGTCCTCCGGCATCCGCCGGGCCGAGTCACCGCTTCGCAGGTCGACCTTGTTGGACTGGTTCTCCAGCATTCCCAGCGCGGCCCAGCCCAGTCCGGTACCGGCCAGTGTCACCACCGAGGCGAGCACCAGCAGGGAACGCATCGTGATCCGGACCGTGCCGCGCAGCACACGGCTGCCGCGGCCACCGGCGGTTGCCGTTCCCCCGGTCGAGGTGACGGCCTCGGGAGCGTTCGAAGCCGCCGCTTCCCCGCCGGTGTCCGAACCGCTCTTCGTCTCGTTCTCCGGGAGGTCCGAGTCCGACTCCGCGTTACCGGACGCCGCCCCGTCCTCGTCGCGCGGCTCCTCCGACGACGTCTCGTGCGTGTCGGGCTCGTCCACTTGGGTCCTCCTGGAAAGCGGCCGTTTCCCTTCGGTGGTCACGTCGGGACCGCGACACGCCACACCGCACTCGGGACAGTGGCGCACACCGAACTCCGGATCAGCGTGTGGAACCGGGAGTCCAAGGTTAACGTGCGAAGGACGAGCTCATGTGAGGATATTTCGATTATCGTTGCCGTGTCGGCGCTGCTCGCCGGATCGCGGCCGACCACGGTCTCCGCCGAAACAGCTCGGTCAGTTCACGCAGCGAACTCCTCCCGCCGTGATCGGCTGTTCGTCGGTGCTCGGGTCGGTTTCCGAATCCTGCGCCCGCGCCGTGCCGTCCAGCCGCACAGCACCTTCGCCGGTGAACCGGCGGGTGCCGGGGCCGGTGTAGTCGTCCCCCAGATACACCGAGACGGTGCCCGCTGCCACGTCCTCGCCCGTTTCCACCGGTACGTCTCCCAGATCCGCGGCGGCCAGCTTCGCGGCCCGCTCGGTCCCGGAGGTGTAGCGCACCACCGAGTCCGACATCATGCTCTCCGCGTTGGCCGCGACCCCGCTGTCGAATCCTTCATCGGCGAGGTCGTCCAGTACGCGTCCGGCCAGGCCCGAAACCCCCGAGGCGTTGTAGACGTTGACCTCGGTGTCGGCGCGCAACTCTTCGGCCTGTTCGGCATCCTGTCGCGCCTGTTCGCGCTTGCGCTGTGACAGCAGCAGGTCGTCGACGAACCGTTTCACCTCGTCGGGGTCGGCGAGCAGCCCCGAGCTGGGGCCGTTCATCTCCACGGGGATGGTGTAGAACTCGATGTCACCGGCGGCCATTCCCTGCATCTGCTTCGCGAAGGACAGCACGTCCCAGTTCTTGTCCAGTGTGATCGAGTCCTGCAACGCCTTGATCAGATCGTTCAGCTTGCCGGGGTTGCTGAGCATGTTCGCCGAGAGCATCTTCTTGGCCAGGCCCGACATGAAAACCTGCTGTCGCACTATCCGGTCGAGGTCGCCCCTGGGCAGCCCGTGTCGTTGTCGGACGAAGGCCAGCGCGTCCCCCTCGGAGAGGGTGTGGACCCCGGCGGAGAAGTCGGCACCGGAGTACGGGTCGTCCACCGGGTTCTTCAGACACACCTTGACGCCACCCACCACTTCGGTGAGCTTGTAGAAACCGAGCAGGTTCACTTCCGCGTAGTGTTCGATCGTCACGCCCGCGAAGTCCTCGATGGTCTCCATCAGGAACTCCTTGCCCGCCTTCTCGGACAAGCTGCTCAGTTTCTTCTCGTCGGTGACCCCCTGCGCCTCCAGCTCCTCCCGCTTCGCCACGCGCTTCCGGTTCAGCGCGGAGTTGAGCTTGTGCTCGCCGAACTCGCCCATGTCGACCATGGTGTCGCGCGGGAAGGAGACCGCTCGGGCGCGTTTGCCGTTGTCGGGGATCCGCAGCAGGATCATCGTGTCGGTCAGGTTCCCGCCCCCTTCGCTCGCGCGGAGTTCGCGCAGCACCTCGTCCGGAAGTGGGTTGCCCTGGGCGTCGGTGCGGCTGTCGTTGCCGATCAGCAGGATGTCGGTGGCGCCGTCCGGCGAGTCGCGTTCGTTGTTGATGTCGATGTTGCCCCGCAGGCCGGAATCGAGCTGACTCACCTTGCCCCAGCCGTACCCGGTGGTGCTCAGCACGACGAGCGAGAGCAGCAGCACCAGAATCCGGGGAGCGATCCGGGCACGGCCCCCGCGACCACCTCCCCGGCCGTCTCCCCGGCCGCCTCGTCGGTCCCACACGTCGTTCGGCGGCGGGGGCTGTCGGGAGTCACGCGGTTGGCCCTGTCGCTGTTCCCGCTGGCTACTGTGCGTACTTCTCGTTTCGTGCTGCCGTCCCGGTCGTGCGGCGGAACGCCCCCCGGCCTCGGGCCGCCTGCCGTCAGCGCGGTCGCCGGTGTCGTGGAGCCGGCGGGAATCGGGCCTTCCGGCGCGCCCGCTCGGGCCACCCGCTCGTCGTGGCCGGTTGTTCACGCCGAATCCCCCTTGAGCTCTGAGCGGGGCGGTGCCATCGGCGGAGGTCCGCCGCCCTTGCCGCTGTGTGTAGGTTAACGCTGATCACGGCAGTACGTGGTCCGTAGCGGGAAAAAGAGGCCTATACCCTTCCGGGTGACGTATAGCGTTCACGTTGGGTTGCGTATCAGCTGAGTTCACCCGCTGAACCGCATGACAGACTCGAATGGCCGCGGCGGCCCCGGGATCGTGCCGCGGGCGGAACACCGTGATGGGAAAGGTGTCATGAAAGTCCTGGTCACCGGCGGAGCCGGTTTCATCGGTTCGCACTACGTGCGGCAGCTGCTCACGGGCGGGTATCCGGCTTTCGACGGTGCCGAGGTAGTCGTGCTGGACAAGCTCACCTACGCGGGCAACCCCGAGAACCTGGCCGAAGTGGCCGATCATCCCCGGCTGCGGTTCGTGCGGGGCGATGTCCGCGATCCGGAACTGCTCGCGGAGTGGCTGCCGGGGACCGACGTGGTGGTGCACTTCGCCGCCGAATCCCACGTGGATCGTTCCATCACGGCGGGTGGCGACTTCGTGCTGACCAACGTCGTCGGAACCGAGAACCTGCTGCGCGCGGCGGTATCGGCCGAGGTCACCAGGTTCGTGCACGTCTCCACCGACGAGGTCTACGGCTCCATAGCCGAGGGATCCTGGTCCGAGGACCATCCGCTGGAACCGAACTCGCCGTACTCCGCCTCCAAAGCCGGGGCGGACCTGCTGGCCAGGGCCTATCATCGAACCCACGAACTGCCGGTCTGCGTCACACGCTGCTCCAACAACTACGGTCCGTACCAGTACCCCGAGAAAATGATCCCACTGTTCGTGACCAACCTCCTGGACGGCAAGGAGGTTCCGCTCTACGGCGACGGTGGCAACGTCCGCGACTGGTTGCACGTGGCCGATCACTGCAGGGGGATACAACTGGTAGCCGAATCCGGTGAGCCGGGCGAGGTCTACAACATCGGCGGCGGTACCGAACTGAGCAATTCCGAGCTGACTTCCAGACTGCTCGAAGCAGTGGGTGCGGACTGGTCGATGGTGCGGCCGGTGACCGACCGCAAGGGGCACGACCGCCGTTACTCGTTGCGCCACGACAAGATCAGCACCGAGCTCGGCTACAGTCCCACGGTTTCGCTGCGGGAGGGGCTCGCCGAGACGGTGGAGTGGTATCGACGGAACCGTGCCTGGTGGGAACCGCTCAAGCACGCCTGAGTGCCGGGCACACCCTCACCGTGCCCCCTCGGCACCCGTCGGGAAGCGCCCATGCGGGTAAGCAGCGCATGGAGCCCCGGTGCGTGAGTCGGATGCATTGCGAGGCCGGGCCGCTCGCCGCGTAGGTCGCTACTCAAGAGCCGGCCCAACGCGGCAAGGCGCCGACTCACGTGACGGCTACCAGACCACGTAACCAGGTCCAGTCATGAATTCCGAACGACGAGGAGAAGGTCGATGCCGCCACCAGCACTGCTGATCCCGGGAGGACGTGGCCAGCTCGGCGCCGACCTGGCGGCCGGTCGGGGCTCGGCGGGGCTGCTGCACGCCCCCGGCTCCGCTGAACTCGACATCACAGATTCCGGAATGCTCGCCGACGCGGTCGACTCGTTCGCCGACGCCGCGAGCGACGCTGGGCTGCGGCCGGTGGTCATCAACCTGGCGGCCTACACGGCGGTCGACGACGCCGAGTCCGACCGCGCGACGGCGGAGCGGGTCAACACGCGCGCTCCGGCCGAGCTCGCCAAGCTGTGCCGTGACCGCGGGATGCCGCTGCTGCACGTGTCCACCGACTACGTCTTCGCCGGTGACGCCGTCGAGCCCTACGAGCCGACCGACGAGACCGGCCCGCGCAGTGTGTACGGCAGCACCAAGCTGGCGGGTGAACAGGCCGTGCTGACCGCTCATCCCCGCGCCTGGGTGGTGCGCACCGCGTGGCTCTACGGCGCGCGGGGAGCGAACTTCGTCAGCGCGATGGCCCGGTTGTGCGCCGAACGTGAGACCGTCTCGGTTGCCGAGGACCAGATCGGATCACCGACCTGGACCGTCGACCTGGCCAGTGGGCTGCTGGAACTGGCCGACTCGGTCGCGCGCCGGGACGAGCCCGCGGCGCGGGTGCTGCACTGCACCAACACCGGCAGCGTGAGCCGCTACGAGTTCGCCAGGGCGGTGTTCGAGGAGCTGGGCGCCGATCCCGACCGAGTGCGTCCGGTCGCCACGGCCGATGTTCCCCGGCCCGCACCCCGGCCCGCGTTCTCGGTGCTGTCCGATCGGCGGTGGACCGAGGGCGGTCTCACTCCGCTGCGGCACTGGCGAGAAGCGCTGCGCGCGGCTTTCGAGCGGCACGGTGCCGTCTGGGGCGCGAGCTGAGTTCCGTGCACACGGGACTACTGCGGTTGTGACGGCTGGCCTGCTCAGGCGGGTGGAGCACCCGCCAACGGGGTTCCGAATCGCAGTAGTTCCGGAAGTGCCGCCAGCAGGCAGAATCGTGCCACTCGGCCGGTGGCGGCGCTGGGCAGCCACACCGGCCACGGAACTCGCAGCATCCCGGCCGCGAGAACGACGGCGGCGAACGGCGGCACGCCGATCAGGCCGCTGAGCAGCACCGTGCTCGCCCCGACGACGGGGTGTCGTCGGCACAACCCGCCCAGTCGGCGCGGCCATCGCCACCCCTCGCGGCGACCGTCGCGGTTCAGCAGCCTCGGCAGCCGTACGGCACCCCGAGCGGCGAAGTAGTGCACCGCCTTGCCCAGCAGCTGTCCGACCGCCGCCACCGGACCCAACACCCACCACGGCGGGCCGTGCTGTGTCAGCACCACCGAAACCAGGTAAACCTCGGCACTGAACACCGGTACCACCGCGGTACCCGCGCTCATCGCGAACACGCTCAGCGCCCAGAGCACCGTTCCCCCGCGAAGCGGATCCACCCGGTGTCCCGCCGAACCGTGCCGACACCCGGGGTTCACTACTGACCACCTTCGGTGATCCTATCCGGTCCGAAGCCGTCGCGGTGCCGAATGTCGTGAGATCCAGTCAGGACCGCGCCAGTCGATAGGCCCGCATCGTGGCTTCGGCGCATCCCTGCCAGGTGAACCCGGCGGCGTGCCCACGTGCCGCTTCCCGGGATTCGTGGTCCCCGGCCGACTCCACGGCCCGACGCAGCGCCGCGCGCAGTGCCGTGGCACGTCCGTACGGAAACAGGTGGGCGTGACCCGCCGTCACTTCACGCAGCGCGGCGATGTCGCTGCACACCACGGGAACTCCGGCGGCCATCGCCTCCAGGACCGGCAGACCGAACCCCTCGTCCCGCGAGGGGAGTACCAGTGCGGCGGCACCCGCCACCACACCGCGCAGCTCCTCCTCCGGCAGATAGCCGGTGCGCGTCACCCGCTCGGACGGCAGCGAGTCCTCCCCTCCCGTGCCGCTCGGACCCGCCACGACGAGTGGCGGCAGCGTCGGATCCAGTGCTTCCAGCAGTGTGGACAGTCCCTTGCGCGGGCCGTCCTCGCCCACGAAGAGCAGGTAGTTCTCCGGCAGTCCGTACTGTCGCCGTACCCGCGGGTCCGGCGGTCGCGCCTCGAACCACTCCGGATCCACCCCCAACGGGGTCACCACCGTGCGCCGCGCACTGATCCCGAAACGTGCCACGACACGTTCGGCGACCGCCGAGGTCGGGGTGCACACCACACTCGCTCGTCGCACGGAGCGGGCCACCAGTCTCTCCCGCCCGTCACCGCTCGCCCCGTTCGCGGATGTGTCCAGGAAGTCGAGATCGTGAATCGTGACGACCCCCGGCGTGCGTACCGCGGCGGGTTGTACGAAGTTCGTGCCGTGCACCACGTCGCCGCGCCCACCCAGTGGTTCGATCGGCGGGAACTCCGAACGCGACCAGCACGCCGCCAGCATCCTGGCGGGAAGCGGCGGGCCGATCGCCCTGGTTCCCGGCGGGACCGCCCCGCGCAGTGCGTACCAGCCACGAGCGGTCAGCCCCAGCAGCCGCACCCGCGCCCCGGGGAGTTCGGCCAGCGCCTCGCTCAGGCGGGCGGTGTAGCGCCCGATCCCGGTGCGCGTTCCCAACAGTGGAGTTCCGTCCAGCACTATCCGCACGTCAGGAGTTTCCCCTGCCACGCAGCCGTTGTCCGGCGACTCGTCGCAGCCTGCCCGCCGCACGTTTGGTGACCTCGCGTATCCCGCCCTGATCCAGGTATTCGCGCAGCAGTCCGACATCCTCGCGCAGCGCCGCGGTCCTCGACGGTCGGGGTGTTCGCGTCAGCGGCGCACTCGCCGGTAGGCGGTCCGGGGCGGGACGCGGATCGCGGCAGAACTCCGTCAACGGTCGCAGCGCCGTCTCCCAGGTGAACCGTTCGCGCACCTCGGCGATCCGTTCCTCGCACCCCTGGATGAACGGCTCGTCGTAGAGCACCCGTTCCAGGGCGTTCGCCAGGGCTTGCGGATCCTCCGCCGGGACGACCACGCCGAGCCGCTCGTCCCGCACCAGGTCGGCGAACGAGTCGCCGTCGGTGGTGATCACCGGGAGTCCCGCCCACAGGTAGTCCAGCATCCTGGTGCGGAACGCGAAGGTGGTCTCGACGTGTTCGAAGTGCGTGGTGACTCCGCAGTCGGCGTCCAACAGGTAGTTCTGGCGTTGGTCGTACGGAACCCAGGTCTCGTTGAAGAAGACGTGCTTGTCGGTGAGCCCCAACCGATCGGACAGTTCCCTGGTCCGGTCCGCCATGCCCATCTCCGGGACGTCGGGATTGGGATGCCGCATCCCGAGGAAGAACAACCGCAGTTCGGGGTGGTGCTCCGACAGCCGGTGCACCGCGTGCAGCAGGGTGAGCGGGTCGAACCAGCTGTAAACCCCACCCGCCCACAGCACGATCTTGTTCTCGGCCCCGATGCCCTCCCGCTGCCCGCGGATGCCCGGCCCGGTGCGAGTCGGCGGCCTGTTCGGTAGTCCGAACGGCACCACCGAGATCATCGATCGCATGGTCGGATCGTCGTCGTAGACCGAGGGCGTGATTCTGCCCAGCGCGGCGAGATGACCCAGCCAGAAGTGCCGTTGCCGCTGCGAGGCGCAGAGGAAGAAGTCGCCGCGCCGCAGCTGCTTGTTGAGCACCTCGGTGGTGCCGCGCAGGTCCGCGTCCCTGCGCTGCTCGTCGGTGTCCCTGCCCTGCTCCAGCAGTTCCAGGTGCATCGGATCGTAGATGTCGCAGACGACGATCGTGCCGGAGTCCTGCCGCCGAAGCGCGGGCACCATCTCCAGCACGTGCCCCTGCACCACCACGATGTCCGCCCAGTCCACGTGCGACGGCAGGTCGCGCGGCGCGGCGCGCAGCACCGTGAAGTCCGCATCGACGGGGGCGACCTCGGCGTTGACGCTGATCAGCCGCACCTCGTGCTCCACGGCGAGCGCTTCCGCGGTGTGCCAGGCCCGGATGGCGGGACCCGCCATCCGCTCGGTGATCGCGTCCCCCGTCAGCACCGCGATCCGGCGCGAGCCCCCGAAGACGGTTTCCAGTTCGAAGGCCTCCACCAGCGCGTCGTGCGCCGCGAGGTAACGCGGTAGCGGATAGGCGGGTTCCATCGCTTTGCGCAGCAGCGGAACCAGGTCGGCGTCCGAGCGGACCCGCTCGCGCTGTTCGACCTCGCGGGCGCGTTTGAACTCGGGTAACAGGTCGACGAACCGGTCGATGGCCAGCACCCCGGCCAGGGTCTGCCGGTCGACGGGGACGGGTGTTTCGTCCTCGCGCGGATCGGCGGGCCTGCGGTCCAGTTCCAACTGGTGCGGATCCAGTTCGCCGCGCGCGGTCGACCTGCGCACGCTCAACGCGAGCGCGGCGGGCAGCGCACGCGCCAGGGTCGCCTCGGAGGCGTTCTTGTACAGCGCGGCCAGGGCGTTGCGTTCCAGCAGGTAGTGCTCGCGTGCCGAACTCACCGCGGCCATCGACTCGTGGTGCCGGTGGTAGGCCACCGAGGTCGGTTCGTAGCGCACCCGCCAGCCGCGCAGGTTCAGCCGCCACCCCAGGTCCACGTCCTCGTAGAACATGAAGAACCGCTCGTCGAATCCGCCCAGCGCTCGGAAGAGCTCGGCGCGCACGAACAGCGAGGAACCGGTGCCGAACAACACGTCGCGGGCGCCGTCGTGACTGCCGTCGTCGAGCTCGCCCGCGTGGCGCTTGTAGCCCATGCCGAACCAGGTCAGACCCCCGTCGACGAAGTCGATCCGGCGGCCCTGCCAATCCAGCACCTTGCCTGCCACGGCTCCCACCGTCGGTGCGGCACGCAGTACCCCGACGGCCGCGCGCGACCACCCCGGGTCCGGTACCGCGTCGTTGTTCAGAAACGCCAGCACGGTGCCGTTCGCTTCCCGCGCTCCGAGGTTGCAACCGCCCGCGAATCCCAGGTTCTCCCGGGAAGTCAGCAGTTTCACCCCGTGGAGAGCGCCGAGCCGTTCCGCGTTCTCGGCCGAGGTCTCGTTGTCCACGCAGATGATTTCGAGCTTGTCGGGCGGGTAGTCCAGTTCCCGCGCCGCGTTCAGACAGGTGATGGTGCTGTCGGTGCCGTGGTAGTTGACGGTGATCACCGACACCATCGGCAGCTCGGCACTGTTCCCGGGGTCAGTCACGTCCACCAGACTGCCCTATCGGGTGAGTACCGCTTCGCGCAGGCACCCGCTGTCGGGTATCCGCTGTCGGGTATCCGCTGTCGGGCATCCGCTGTCGGGCATCCGCTGTCCGGAATGATCCGTTCAGCCCAACATGGCGTCACTCGTCTGGTGTCATGTCGCTGCGAATCGCTCCGTAGTATTCCCGAACGACTTCGGAGCACGATCGGGTGAAAGGACGAGGGAACAGTGAGCACACCTTCCGATCCGGACGAGATGCTGGCCGGTTTCCGGCAGCAGATCCAGGACAAGATGCAGCAGGCGCAGCGCATCCAGGACGCGGCTTCGGCGGTGTCGGGGGAAGCGAGCAGTGGGGACGGTTCGGTGTGGGTGACCGTCGACCAGAACGGCAACATGTCCGATCTGCGGCTGGAGGACGGTGCGCTGCGGCAGCGACCGGAGCAGCTCTCCGAGACGATCCTGACCACGGTGCGTTCGGCGCAGGCACAGCTCACGGACCGGATGCGGGAAGCGATGGAACCCGTCCTGGGGCAGGACAGCGAGACGATGGATTCGGTGCTGTCCGGGATGCGCGACCGGTTCCCGGTGGAACCGGAGCAGGGGGACGCCGCGTCCACTCGTGGTGGCCAGGACGCCGACGAGGAGCAGTACGACGAGTACGACTGGCTGAACCAGCGCAGGAGGTGAACCTTGGGAGAACAGCGCTTCGGCGTCAACACCGACGAGATCCGCGCGCACGCGCGCAATCTTCAGGGAGTGACCGACCGGATCGGCACGGCGCAGGACGCCGCTGGTGAGGTCTCGCTGAACGGCACGGACGCGTACGGGATTCTGTGCAGCCCCATCCTCACGCCGTTGATCGGTGCGATCGAGGTGCAGGGCATGGCGGCGATCGCGACGGCCAACGCGGCGGTGGAGGCGACGGCCACCGGGATCGAGGGAGCGGCGGAGACCTACGACGCCGTGGACCAGCACGTCTCCGAACTGCTGGAATCGGTACGCAACGAGTTGGGGGAGATCTGACGTGAGCCAGGACAACCCGCTGGTGGAGGCGGAGCCGGATTCCCAGAAGTGGGAGGACGGCCTCATGGTCGTCGATTTCGCGGTCGACTCATGGCGCGCGATCGACAATCATGACTGGGGCGAAGCGGCCATCACCGGCGGCGCTGCCGTTGTGGACGGTCTCGCCACCGTGGCCAATCCGTTCGACGCGCTGTTGACCTCCACGTTCGCCTGGATGATGGAGCACGTCTGGCCGTTGCCGGACATGCTGGACTCCCTGGCGGGCAACCACGACCAGGTGCAGGCCAACGCGCACACCTGGGCCAACATTTCGGACGAGTTGAAGCAAGCCGCGACGGAGATGCAACAGGCGGTCGACGCCGACACGGCTGACTGGCAGGGACCGGCCGCCGAGTCCTACCGGATGTTCGGATCCGGCGAGGCCAAGCTCATCGAAGGAGCCGCCGAGTCGGCCAAGGCGGTGGGTGCTGCGGTTTCCGGTGCGGGAACGGCCATCCTGATCGTCCGCACCACCGTGCGGGACATCATCGCCTCGGCCATGTCCGAACTGGTCACCTATCTGGTGCGGTCCTCGGCAGCGGCTGGTCTCTCGCTCGGTGCGCTCACACCGCTGCTCATCGCCGACGGCATCCGGATCGTCGCGAAGTGGGCCAGCAGGGTCTCAGAGTGGCTGGATAAGATCGTTCGCGCCTTCCGGCAGCTGGCCGAGATCGTGAGCAAGGTCAAACCACTGCTGACCAAAGTGGACGAGTTGCTGCAGCCGAATTCGCGGATCGGGAAGGGTATCCAGAACTGGGTGAGCAACCGTTCGCTGTCCGATCTGACTCGTGGCCAGGAGATCGCTCGCAATACCGCCGCGATCGGTGCCACGGCGGATGACCAGGACTACGCGAAGCACGAGATGGGCAAGCACGAGCACACCGACAGTGCGTGACCCGTGAAGCTTTCGTAGCTCGCGGAGCAGCTATCGGGCCAGTTCTTGGAGAAATCGTGCGTGTTGTTCGTGATGTGTTGCTGGTGCCGATTGGGATACTGCTGTTTCTGGCCGCGTTCTTCGTTGTACTGCCGTACTTCGGAACCGGTGCGGCGGGGAGCGAGGTCTCGGCGCGCGGTACCGCTGTCGCGCAGCAGTGCCGCTTCGCGGGACCGATCGCGAAGTCGAGTGCCCCGAAGCGGGAGAACGTGATCGGCTTCGGTTGGATCTGCCGAGCTCGGGTTCACTGGAACGACGGCAGTGTGGAGACGCGCGAAGTGAGCGGTTCACAGCTGACCGGGGAGGACGTCGGGAACAGCGTGGACGTTGTCGAGCGGCAGATCGACTATTCCAAGGGCAGCGACACGCGTCCGCAGATCTACCGTGCCGACTTCGAACCCCACGTGCTCTTGGCGTGGGGCTCGGTCTTGGCCACGTGTCTGTTGGGATTCGTGTTCGCCGCTCTCGGGTTTTCCGGGCTGTCCCGGATTTTCTCGAAGAAGGGCGTTCCGGTCGAGTGAGTGGAGTTCGTTCGGTTCGATCGCCGAAAAACGGGGGAGGAAGAGTTCGGCGTGCGTGTTGTTCGTGTTGTCCGTGACGTGTTGCTGATTCCCGTCGGGATGGTGTTGTTCCTGTCGGGGATCTTCGTGGTGATCCCGTTGTTCGGCATCGGGGCTGCCGGTTCGGAGGTGACGGCCCGGGGTACGGCTGTGGCACAGCAGTGCCGGTTCGACGGTCCGATCACGGAGTCGGACGCTCCGGAACGGGGGTATGTCGTCGGTTTCGGTTACATCTGTCAGGCGCGGGTGACCTGGCGGGACGGTACGACGGAGATGTGGGAGGTCTCGGGTTCGCAGCTCAAGCCCGGCGATGTCGGTGAGGAGGTCGCGGTGGTCCGGCGGGCCATCGCCGACGGCGGTGCCGGGACCACCACCACTCGACCGGAGGTGTTCCGGGCCGATTACGAGCCGAACAGGTGGCTCGGGGTGCCCGTGATGCTGGCCGTGATGCTGTTCGGGATCGTGGTGGGAGGGCCCGCCTGTTCCCGGCTCTACCAGACGTTCAGCGGGAAAGAGTCCGCCGTAACCTGATCTCCCGGCCGGGAATGTGGGAGTCCCGTCCCTCACTTCCCGGCCCAGCTCCGCCAGACGCGGCGGCGATCGACGGCACATGCCTCAGTGATCCTGCGTCGCTGCCGCAGGGTCGTCGGTGCCCGCGCGGCCACTTCCGCCAGCACCCCCAGCCGCAGCGGCACCCGGAAGTTCGCGGCGTCCGGGACTGACCGCTGTCGCAGTCCGCGCCAGGGTAGTGCGAGGGTGATCGCGCCGAACCGCAGCAGTTCCCGCAGGGCGATCTCCACAGGTGCACAACGCAGCAGCGTCAGCAGCCGGTTGCGCTCGTTCCAGCGGTGGAACCGTGCCGACCCCGGTGCTGATGAGCAACCGTGCGAGTGCTCGCAGCCGGCGGTGGTCCGCGTGATCCCGTACCCGGCCAACCGCAGGCGCCAGGAGGTGTCGGTGTCCTCGTAGTAGCAGAAGTAGTCGGCCGGGATACCGTCGACTGCCGAGAGTGCCGAGGTGCGCAGCAGGGCCGCGCCGCCGCAGAACCCGAACACCTCGTCCCCGGTACCGGCATTGTCCGCTGCCACGGTGCTGTCCTCCGCCACGGTGTCGGCGCCGTGCCCCGTGCAGGTCAGCCGCACCCCTTGGGAGAGGGGGCCTCGCCGGTTCCACATCCGGCTCGTCGCCGCACCGACACTCGGATCGCGGTCCAACGAATCCTCCAGTGTGGCCAACCAGTCCGGTGCCGGTGCGGCGTCGTCGTTGAGCCAGCCGAAGTAGGGCGTTCGTACCAGCGGGAAGGCAGCCGCGAGACCGCCCGCATAGCCGAGATTGCGGGGCAGGCGCAGCACCTCGGGAGCCGAGGGGTGTCGGGCCAGCAGTTCGCTCGTGCCGTCGTCGGAGGCGTTGTCCACCACCACCAGCCGGTGGTTCCGCTGCCGGGCGAGCGCGTCCAGACAAGCTCCGATGTGCTCCGCACCGCGCCAGGTCACCACCACGATCGTGCTGCGGGCCTGCTCCACGGTCATGTCCGAAGCCTATCGCCTCGCCCCGATCACGGATGTGGTTGTCTGGCGGGCAGCGGTCGGTGAAGCGTGTGGACTGGGGGCGGTTGTGCCGGAACTGGTGGTCGTGGCCGAGCAGTTACTGGCGCCGGTACCGGGCGGCACCGGGCGCTACACCCGTGAGTTGCTGCGCGCGTTGGCGGCAACCGCGCCACCCGGTTGGGAGCCGCGCACGGTCGTCAGCTCCGACGGTGATCCGGCCCGCGCCGAGATCGAAGGAGTGGGCGGCCCCGATGTGTTGCCGCTGCCGAGACGGCCGTTGACCCTTGCCTGGCAGTACGGCCGATGGCCCCGGGTATCGGCCGATTCGGTGCACGCCCCCACGCCGCTGTTCCCGCCGGTCGCGCCCGGCCGTGGGCTGGTCGTCACCGTGCACGACACGGTTCCCTGGACCCACCCCGAGACACTCACCGCACGCGGTGCGGTCTGGCACCGACGAGCCGTGTCCAGGGCGGCGCGAAAAGCGGACTCGCTGGTGGTTCCCACCGCGGCGGTGGCCGTTGACCTGCGGCGACATGTCCCGGACGCCACGCGGATCGAGGTGATCGGCGAAGGGGTCAGCACCGCCGTGCTCTCCCCCGGCGCAGCGGAGAAGGGGCACACAGCCGAGACGGGGCACACAGCGGAGAAGGGCGAGTCAGCGGAGGAGACGGCACGTCGGTTGCGGCTGCCCCCGAGATACCTGCTCGCCGTGGGCACGATCGAACCCCGCAAGGGCTACGAGTGGCTGATCCGCGCGTTGGCCGAGCCGGAAGCTCCGGACATTCCGCTGCTGGTCGTGGGCGCGCCCGGCTGGGGTGGCGTCTCGTTGTCGGATCTCGCGGCTCGTCACGGGTTCCCGCCCGGGAGGGTCCGGTATCTCGGTCCCGTCGAGGACAGCGACCTGGCTGTGCTGCTGCGCCGCTCGGCCGCGCTCGTGGCACCCAGCATGGCCGAGGGGTTCGGGCTGCCGGTGTTGGAGGCGATGGCGGCCGGAACCCCGGTGGTGCATTCCGACGCTCCCGCGCTCGTGGAACTCGCCGACGGAGCGGGCATCACAGTGCCCAGGACGGACGTGGGCGCGCTGGCGCTGGCACTGCGCGAGGTACTCGACGATAGACGTCGATCGGCCGGGATGATCGAAGCCGGCAGGTCTCGGGCGAGGTGGTTCGACTGGAACGAGACCGCCCGCCGCGTCTGGCGCCTGCACACCGTGCGACCGACGTGACGAACCACCCCTGTCACCCCGGCGCTCGGTGAGCGATCCCCGCGACGGGTGGGACCGCTGTCACATTTCGGACTTCGCGACGGTGGATTTCACCATCCCGCCACAATGACCGATGCCTACCTCCTAGGCTGCTCGCGTGCACCGAGGAGATCCACACGTGCTTATCGACGCCACCGCCGTACCAGCGGATCGAGGTGGCGTCGGCAGATACGTCGATTCCCTGCTCGCCGCGCTGGACACCGCCGGAACACCGATGAGCGTGGCCTGCCAGCCGCGCGACGCCGAGCTCTACGGCAGGATCGCGCCGCACACCCGGATAGTGCCCGCCGCCGAGTCGGTCGTCACCCGCACCGCCCGGCTCTCCTGGGAGCAGACCACCCTGCCGAGGCTGGCCAGGCGTCTGAACGCCCGTGTGGTGCACTCCCCGCACTACACCGTTCCCCTGGTCAACACCAGTGCCTCGGTGGTGACCCTGCACGACGCCACGTTCTTCTCCGACGCGCCGCTGCACTCGCCGGTCAAGGCGCGGTTCTTCCGCGCCTGGACCAGGGCGGCGCTGCGTCGCGCCACGGTTTGCGTGGTGCCCAGCAGAGCGACCTCCGACGAACTCGTACGTGCGGCCGGAGCCAACGCCGCGCGACTGCGGGTGATGTATCACGGGGTGGACCCCGAGCGGTTCCACCCGCCCGCTCCCGAGGAGGTCACCGCCGTTCGGCGATCCCTCGGACTGGGCGATCAGCCCTATGTGGCCTTTCTGGGAGCGTTGGAGCCGCGCAAGAACGTCCCGGCGCTGATCCGCGGTTTCGCCCGCGCGGTCGCCGACCGCCGCGATTCCCCCGCCCTGGTGCTGGCCGGACAGGCCGGATGGGACACCGAGGTGGAGAACGCGCTCGAATCGGTGCCGCACCGTGTTCGGGTGATTCGTGCCGGTTATCAACCGTTCGACCGATTGGCCGGTTTCCTCGGCGGTGCGGCCCTGGTGGCTTATCCGAGCATCGGGGAGGGGTTCGGGCTTCCGGTGCTGGAAGCCATGGCCTGCGGTGCGGCCGTTCTCACCACCCGAAGACTCAGCCTGCCGGAAGTGGGCGGAGACGCGGTGGCCTACTGCGGTGTGGCGGAACGAGGGATCGCGCACGGAATAGGTGAGCTGCTCGACGATCCGGTGCGTCGTTCCGAGCTGTCCAGCGCGGCGCAGCAGCGTGCCAAGGAGTTCACCTGGGCCGACTGCGCGGACAGGCACCGCGCCGCCTACGAGCACGCCGAGTACCTGCACCGGCGCGACCGGTGAACCCGCTATACCCGGTGAAACCGCTCCGGACCGACGCGCCGTGCGGCGCGGTCGCGACCGAGCCGTCCCGGACCGCGCGTGCCGGTCGGCGGCTCCCGGAGCCGATCGGTTCGCCGCCATGCGTGAGAATGACGACGTGCGCGACTCCCACAGTTACGGCGAGGGGCTCGCCGTCGTCACCGTTACCTATTCGCCCGGCAACACGCTGGACCGTTTCCTGGAGACCCTGCCCAAGGCCACCGATCGGCAACTCAGCGTGATCCTCGCCGACAACGGTTCCACCGACGGCTCTCCGGAACGCGCCGCACTGCGCCCAGGTGTGGAGCTCGCGAGGATGGGCGCCAATCTGGGTTACGGTTCGGCCGCGAATCGCGGCATCGCCGAGTTGAGCGACGACATCGGTTGGGTGGTGGTCGCCAATCCCGACGTCGAGTGGAGCGCGGGCAGCCTCGACGAGTTGCTGGCGGCCACCGAACGCTGGCCGCGCGGCGGTGCGTTCGGCCCGTTGATCCGGGAACCGGACGGCAGCGTCTACCCCTCGGCCCGCTCGTTGCCGTCACTTGGACGAGGTGCCGGGCACGCCCTGCTGGGCGGGATATGGCCCGACAATCCGTTCAGCCGCGCCTACCGGCAGTCCACCGACAGCTCCGCCGAGCGCACGGCCGGGTGGTTGTCCGGCTCCTGCCTGTTGCTGCGGCGAGCCGCGCTGGATTCGGTAACCGGTTTCGATCCGCGCTACTTCATGTACTTCGAGGACGTCGACCTCGGGGACCGGTTGGGCCGAGCGGGCTGGCTCAACGTGTACGTGCCCGACAGTGAGGTGACGCACATCGGTGGGCACGCCACCGCGCGTTCCTCGGGGTGGATGCTGCACGAACACCACCGCAGTGCCTACCGGTACCTCGCCGACCGGAATGTCGGGCCGACCCGGGCGCCGTTGCGGGTCGCGCTGCGGGCCGCGCTGGGTGCGCGCGCCCGGTTCGTCGCGCGCAACTCCGACCGTTAGTAACAGAGCGTTCCACGTCAGCTGCTGGGATGGTTCCGTGGCGGAACCTCTGGCACGGCTCTCGCTGCGGGGAGGCCCGACATCGGGTAGCGACCTACACAACGTCGGGCCTTCCTCGCGAGAGCCGCACGGGAGAACCCGCGGCGGTGCCGATCGCGAGGGTGGTCGGAGTTCGGCTCGGGAGCGCTGCGGCGTACGACCGTCCGGTGAGCTTCTTTCCCGAGCGAGGGGGTCTGCCGGGACGCCGAGTCAGTCGAACCGCTGTGGACCGCGCCTGGGATCGTGCTGGTAGGCGGCGTTGTCGATCCGGTGCGGCGTGGTGGGAGAGTCGGAGTCGTAGGTAGGCCAGGCCCGCTGTTCGGTCGTCGGTTGCTCGGCTGTTGGCTGCTCGGACGGGTGGTACTGCGCTGACCGTTGCTGCTCGGGCCGTTGCGGCTCCGGCTGCCGGGTGCTCTCCTGCTCCCCTTGTCGGGGACCCCGGTCCCACTGGTTGGGTTGTTCCCGTCGGGGGTTCTGCTGTTCCTGCTGGTTGCTCCGCTGCTCCCGCTGGGAGGACTGTCCCGTCGAGTCCGGGATGAGCTGAGTGGAGCTCGGATCGTCCCGCTCCACGTCACGCACCGAGTCGCGCGGGATGCGCACGGTCTGCGCCGCGTCCATCGGTGAGGTAGCGCTGTCCGGTGTGACGACGAACGCACCCCGTGCCCGCGCACGAGCAAGTGTTTCGTCGGCTCGGTTGCGGGGGTCCATGGTCCCTCTCAATGCTGGCCGTTGGATTTTCAGCCGCAGCGTGGCCCGTCCGTCCGGTGGATTAGCCGGTCCCGAGTCGGCCGATCTCACGGCTCGACCCCGTGGTGGCAGGTCCATCGTGACAGAGTGTTCGACACCGCGTGGTTTCGCATTGGCGGACCGTGCCGACCAGGGGCGCCATACCAGGTGGGTGCTGCTACTGCCAGAGTATTCCTCATGGATTCCTACGTCAGGGTGATGAGTTGGTCGATTTCGACGACCGAATGAAATCGCCCTGTCGGAGGCGACGATCACCCGTGCGAGTCGTATCGAGCGGACCCTCGGTCCGGGGAGGTGCATGGCGATGACGAGTCCCGACGACCACGCGCCGGTAGGCGGTGCGGAGGCCGTGGTGCTCGTGGGAGGCCGAGGTACGCGGTTGCGGCCGCTGACCCTGTCCGCCCCCAAACCGATGCTGCCCACCGCCGGAGTGCCGTTCCTGACCCACCTGCTCTCGCGGATCCGCGCCGCGGGGGTCACCAGGGTGATACTCAGCACCTCCTACCGGGCCGAGACCTTCACCGAGTACTTCGGTGACGGTTCCGGCATGGGGCTGGAGCTGGAGTACGTGGTGGAGCACGAGCCGCTGGACACCGCAGGTGCGATTCGCAACGTGGCGGACCGGCTGCGGGAACCCGATGTGCTGGTGTTCAACGGGGACATCCTCTCGGGAGTGGACCTGCCCGCGCTGCTGGGCGAACACCGCGCGGACGCGGCCGACGTCACACTGCATCTGGTCAGGGTGGACGATCCCGGCCGGTTCGGTTGCGTGCCCACCGACGAGAACGGCAGGGTGACCGCTTTCCTGGAGAAGACGCCGAATCCACCGGTGGACCAGGTCAACGCGGGGTGCTACGTCTTCCGTCGCGAGGTGATCGACGGGATCCCCGCCGGCCGTCCCGTCTCGGTGGAGCGCGAGACGTTCCCCGGGCTGCTGGAGTCCGGAGCGCGGTTGCACGGGTACGTGGACTCCAGCTACTGGCTGGACCTGGGCACGCCCGCCGCTTTCGCGCGCGGCTCGGCGGATCTGGTCCGGGGCGTCGCTCCCACGGAGGCGCTCGACGGCCGGGTGGGGGAGTCGTTGGTGCTGCCCGGCGCCTCGATCGCCGAGAGCGCCTCACTGGGGGGAGGTACCACGATCGGTGCGGACTGCGTCGTGTCCGAACGGGCCGCGCTCTCGGCGGCCACGCTGTTCGACGGGGCCCGGGTGGAAGCCGGCGCCGAGATCACCGACAGCGTCGTGGGGGCGGGTGCCGTGATCGGGGCGGGCACGGTGCTGCGTGGTGCCGTGGTCGCCGACGGTGCCGTGGTCGGCGCGCGCTGCGAACTGCTCGAAGGCGTCCGGGTCTGGCCCGGCGTGGAACTGCCCGCCGGCGGGGTGCGCTTCTCGCACGACTGCTGAACTCCGGGGCGACGTGGTTCAGGCCCGCTTGCCGTTCCGGGGCCCTTCGTCCTTCATCGTCGATGAGTTCGTTTCCGACGGGTTGACCGGCCTCTCGAACCACACAGTGGGACGTGAGGGTTCGGGCGTAGCCGAAACCACCTGCCGGTTCGTCGGGTTTCGTTCCGATCTGTGCAGGAGAGAGGCTCAGTGCTCCGGTCGGTTTTTAACCCAAAAAAACATACTGTTAAGTATTTTTTTCTTGTGGTTCATCTTCGGGTAACTCTTGACGTCGGGTCGCGCGCGGAGTGCCTGCTATAGCTTTTTTGCTGCTAATTCCGCTGGTCTGTGGCGTCGACGCAGGCTCGTGGGGCGTTCTTCGCAGCTCACTGGAAGCTGTAGTGAATAGTGATTTATGTTACATTTTTTTGCCTTGAACAAACAAACTGGGCGGTTTTATTTTTGTTGAGGCGGTGCGGCAGCCGGAAACCCCGGAGGCGGCCGCGAGGGTGTCCGCGGTAACGGGAGCGAAGCCCGTTCGCCCGTGGAGCCCACCGGACGAGCGATGGGGGACTGATCCGCTCCGTTACCTGTCTCGCCCGTGTTCGCGGGTCGAGCGCGTGCGGGGTGAGTACCCCGTGATCGGACAGTTGTACGAATCGACTTTCAACGGATTGTGAGCTCTCGATGTCCATTCCCACTGTCAATCCAACACCGACGAGCATCACCGCCGCGTTCGACCTTCCCAAGCCCCCGGGGGTCAGCTGGCGCGTCCGGTCCCAGCAGGTGGTGGATTACGAAGTGAGCATGACCCGTGGACTGCTGTCCACATCGAACTCCACGTTCGCCCATGCCTGCGGTGCCGATGGAAAGCGCAGGACTCGCTGTCTGGTGGTGGTGGACGATGCCGTGGAGCAGCTCTACGGCGAACGGTTACGTGCCTACTTCTCGGCTTGGCGGATAGCGCACAATTGGAGAGTCGTCCCCGGCGACGAGAACACGAAGCAACTCGACACGGCTCTCGGGCTCGTGGACGACATGAGTTCGATGGGCATACTCCGCCGTGCCGAGAAGATCGTGGCGATCGGCGGCGGAGTGGTGCTCGACGTGGTCGGTATGACCGCGAGCCTGTACCGCCGAGGTATTCCCTACATTCGGGTTCCCACCACTCTGATCGGCCAGGTCGACGCGGGAATCGGCGTCAAGACCGGCATAAATCACGGGCAGCACAAGAATCGACTCGGAACGTACTGTGCGCCGGAAACGGCTCTCATCGACCCCGAGTTCCTGCGCACCGTGGATCGTAGGCACATCAACAACGGGCTGGCCGAGATCATCAAGATGGCTTTGATCAAGGACTCCCAGCTGTTCGACCTGCTCGAAGCCACCGTCGCGTCGATCGATCCGGAAACGCTCGCCGACTGTGGTCCGGCCGGTGGTGAGATCCTGTCCCGTTCGATCGCGGGAATGTTGGACGAACTCGAGCCGAACCTGTGGGAGAAGGTACTCGAAAGGGCCGTCGACTACGGCCACACTTTCAGTCCCTCGCTCGAACTCCGTGCCGACCCTCCGCTGCTGCACGGGGAAGCGGTGGCCGTGGACATGGCCATCTGCGTCGCTTTGGCCCGCAACCGCGGCCTGCTGTCGGAGCAGGACGCCGACCGGGCACTCACGCTCATGAACGCGGCGGGATTGCCGCTCACTCATCCCGTATTCACCGCGGAGTTGTTGGAACGTGCGCTGGAGGACGCCGTCAAACACAGGGATGGCTACCAGCGCATGCCGCTGACGGCAGGTATCGGTTCAGCGGTGTTCGTGAACGACATCACCGCCGACGAGCTGCGAGCGGCGTTGTCGTTCGTGGCCCATCGCGATCATCGAGCGGCTGACTCGGATGTGCTGGAGAGCGCGCGATGAGGGTGCCGGAGACGTTCCAGGACGAACATACGGGCGCCGCGAGTGCCGCGCGTGAGGCCGTGGTGTTCGACATCGGTGGTACTCACTTCCGGTGTGCCCGTTGGTCTCCCGAATCGGGAGTGCGTCGGATGTGGTCCAAGCCTTCGCCGAGCGTTCTCGTTCACCCGGACGCGGGCGCCGACGAACTTCGAACGCGGCTGATCGACGAGATATGCGCCGGGGTGGGCCAGGAAAAGGGCACCACAGCCGGTATCTCGTTGGGAGCGGCGCTGGATCAGCGCAGTGGTGTGGTCTATGCTTCCGCTCCGCTCTGGGGTGACAGCGTGACTCGGTTCGACCTGCTGGCCGGGTTGCGAGAGCGAAGGCCGGACGTCGATTGGCACCTGGTCAACGACGTGACAGCGGCACTGCTCGGACTGGGGGAGACGCCGCGGTTCGACGGGTTTCGTCGGCTCCTCCTCGTTACGGTGAGCAGTGGTATCGCGTGCAGGTTGGTGGATCGTCGACTGCGAACCATCCCGGTCGACGTCTGCGGTCTCCAGGGGGAGATCGGTCATATCCCCTCCGGCACCACTCTCGCGGGAAACCGGGTGGAGCTGAACTGTGACTGCGGGAGCCCGGACCATCTGGCCGCCTTCGCCTCGGGGCCCGGCATCCGCCGGCTGGCCGAACGACTCCGCGAGCTGGAACCGCGACGCTGTGCCGTCTCACCGCTGTTCGACGAGGACATCGAGTTCGAAAGTACGTTCCGCCGACTCCTGGACGACGATGATCCGCTCGCTCGGGAGATCCTCGACGCGGCCACGTCGCCGTTGGCGGATGTACTGCGAACTGCCTGGTGCCTGGACCCCTCCATAGATCGGATCGCGCTCACCGGGGGAGTCGTGGACGGTCTCGGCGAGCACTATCACCGCGCGCTGGCTGAGCGGTTGACCAGGGACGGTGTCTACCTGACGAGTCGATTCCACCCGGAATGGCTAGCCGAGCGCCTCGTGCGCTGCGACAGTTCCGAGGCCGATGGCCTGGTGGGAGCCGGTGTCGCCGCGGTCGGATCCGGACGTTCGGCCAGGATCGGGGTGGAATCGTGACGGGAAACGCACAACCCCGCAACAACGCACTCGTCCGAGCGGGAGCTCGCGTCACGGTACGGCAACGTCCGACCCCGGTCCCGGCCGCGGGCGAGTTGGTGGTGGCCACCGAGGTCGCGGGACTCTGCGGCACCGATATCCAGATACTGCGCGGTTCGCGGAAGGAATCGGCCTCCGTGCTGGGGCACGAAGGGATAGCGACGGTGGTCTCGGTCGGAGAGGGGATCCGGGACTCGTTCTCGCCGGGGGATGCTGTCGTGATCAACCCCACCCATCCGAACGATCCGGGTTTCCTCCTCGGACACAACGTGGACGGATTGTTGCAGCGACGGACCCTCGTGCCCGCCACCGCGACACGAGCAGGCTTGGTCCTCGGACTGGATCGGCGCCCCGAAGCCGAGCTCGCCGCGCTGGTGGAGCCACTGGCGGTGGTCAACTACGCGCTACGGGCGCTGAGCCGGTTTCGGCCGTCGACACTGCTGGTGGTCGGGGACGGAACCATCGGGCAGCTGGCCGTTCGCTCAGCCGCAAGATGGGCGACGACCGTGAAGCGGACCGTGTTGGTGCACCACGGTGAATCGGGCAGGCAGTGGACACTGCGCTCCGGACTTCCACCCGATGACTCTCTCGTGGACGGCGAGGATATGACGGGGGTGCTGCGCGAGGGGCCGGTCGGAGTCCTACTGGCCACCCCGCGGGAGAGCACGGGGCCTTGCCTGGAACGAGTGCTGCGTTCCGTCGGAGACGGTTCGGTCATCGACGTCATCGGCGGAGTACCCCCCGGACTTACCGTGAAAAGCCTTCCCGGAACCGATCTGGCGGGAATCCGGGCGGCGAACCTCGCCGGGCGACCCGATGTCCCCTTGACTGCCGAACGCACCGCGACAACGGGAAGTCGGATCAACTTGTTCGGCCATCGGGGGGTGTCCAACGCTCACCTCGGCACGGCTGTCTCCGAACTGGTCCGCAGTCCGGAGCGGTACCGGGAGCTGATCACCCATATCGGGGATCTCGAATACGCGTCACGAATCATGAGCGACCTCGCCCGCGGCAACGAGCGAATCGCCGATGGCCGAAGAGTGATCAAGCTGGCTGTCCGGGTGTCACCGACCTGTCGAAAAGGAGACGACTGATGACGCAGTCCGATGACGAATCCCCCGCGGGGAAGCGCGCCCTGGTTGTCGGCGGCTCCACCGGTATCGGCAGGGGAATAGCCGACGCCTGGGCCGCCGAAGGAATGGATGTCGTCGTACTCAGCCGAAGTGAACCCTCCGATGCGTCGAGCTCGAACCTTCGCTGGGAACCGTTGGACCTCCTCGATGCCGCGAAGACGAAGGAGCGGCTCGCCGACCTCGCGGTCGATCCGTTGTTGGCGGTGTGTTTCTCCGCCGTCGACTACGGGGCGAAGCGCGCTCCGCTCGGCGAGGTCACCGAAGCGGAATGGCGAACCCAGTTCGAGATAAACCTCCACGGGTTGTGGCTGACCCTGAGCGCGACGCTGCCCGCGTTGCGTGCCTCAGCTCCGGGGCTCTTCGTGGGGGTTTCCTCCGAAGTCGTCCACAATGCCGGACCGATGCGGTCCGGCTACGCCGCGACGAAGGCGGCAGGGGCTGCCCTGCTCGATTCGGTTCGGTTGGAGGAGAGCACGGACGAAATCCGGATCGTTCAGGTGCTGCCCGAGGGGATGGTGGACACCCCCGGCATACGCCGCAGGCGGTCCTCGGATTTCGACTTCAGCTCCTACATGACTCCCGACACCTTCGCGCCGCTCGCCGCTGAGCTCGTGCGAACCAGGGGAGCCGAATTCCAGGGAGACAGCCTCGTGGTCGGTTCCGGAGGCGACTGGCGCTCGCTGTCCTCGGGGACTCCCGTCTCGCAGAGTCGGAGAGCGGGATCGTGACCGGCGGGAATCCAGCGATCGGGCTGGCCGAGTGGCGTCTGCCGGTTCGTGGGGCCGAAGCGGTCGAGCTGGCCGCCTCCTACGGTGTCCGGGGGATCCAACTCGACTTCGGAGGTTCGGGGCGTGGGGTGCCGCTGGACACCCCCGGCAGGGCGCGCTCGCTTCGCCGGGAAGCCAACGGTTCGGGAGTCGAGTTGTTGGCGGTGGCGGGAAACCTGCTCAACGACATCGGCCTCACCGCGCCGGAGAGAAGCCGGGCGGCACGGAGTGCCCGCGGCGCGATGATCGCGTTGCTCGACTCGGCCGTGGCTCTCGGCGTGCGACTGGTCCTTGTGCCGAGCTTTCGTGCCAGCACGATCGACGGTCCGGAAGAGTTGGAGCGGACGGTCAGCGTACTGCGGTGGGCGGCCGAGGAGGCTCGGACCCGGAACCTGGTGCTGGCCAACGAGAACGTGCTGTCGCCCACGACGGCGGTCGAACTGTTCGAGCGGGTCGGATCGGACTCGTTCAGGCTCGTGCTGGACACCGGGAACCCGGACGTGGAAGGGACGGACGTACCGGGACTCGTCCGAACCCTGGGGCCGCGTATCGCGGACCAGGTTCACCTGAAGGACGGGCCGCTCGGACTCGGAGACGAGTGGCGTGGTTCCGGAGAAATCCGCGCCACTGAACTGTCGCGCGCATTCGCGCGAAGCGGGATATCGGTGAACTGGCTGATTCTCGAGAACGACTATCGCGTCGCCGATCCCCGTGTGATCGGCCTCGATGTAGCGGCCGCTCGTCGGTTCGCGGATCGGATTGTTCCAACCAAGACCGGAGACAGCGGGTGATGCACGTGTTTCTGAGTTTCTCCGCCCTGTTGTTCGACATGGACGGTACGTTGGTCGACTCAACGGTCGTGGTCGAACGCACTTGGCGACGTTTCGCCCGTAGGCACGGTATCGACGCCTCGGAAGTGCTGGCCGACGCGCACGGGCGCCCCACCGGTGAGACCGTGCTGCGTTTCGCCCCCGACGGGGTGGACGTGGCGCGTGAGACCGCGACCCTCGTGGCCGAGGAAGTCGAGGACATCGAGGGTGTGGTTCAGGTGCCGGGGGCGGCGGAGTTCCTTCGCCGCGTTCCCGAATCCCGCATGGCGGTGGTTACTTCAGCCAGCCGCGAGCTGGCCGTACGGCGAATGGAGGCAGCGGGTGTACCACTCCCGAGCGTACTGGTGACCGCCGACGACATCTCCTCCGGAAAACCGGACCCCGAGGGCTACCTCAAGGCGGCGGAACTGTTGGGAGTGCCGCCGTCCTCCACGGTCGTGTTCGAGGACGCCGAATCCGGCCTGTTGGCAGCGGAGGCGGCCGGCGCGACTCCGGTGGTCGTGGGATCCCACGACCGCGCCTCCGCCGCGGGACGTATCGGAATAAGGGATTTCCACGCGATAAGTGTCGCCGGATTCGACGAGGACGAGCGGGTCGGAATATCGTTCGAATGATTACTCGAATCCTGCCTGTTCGGTTCCGCTGAGTCGGACCGATCGTTGAGGTCGGTGACGATTCTTCGCATGGATTGACTCGTAAACCCTTTGTGGGGAGACATGACCCAAAAAACATCTTCCGGTCGGCTGCCGACTGCCACGGTTTCTCTCGTGTTGGAATCTCCGGGACGGCTCGCGCATCGCAGTTTGCCAGTGCACGAGCCCGCGCCGGGCCATTGTCTCGTCGCGGTGGAACACGTCGGTCTCTGCGGCACGGATCTGGGTTTCTACACGGGTACCAGTAGCTACCTGCACACCGGTCGCAAGAGCTATCCGTTCGTACTCGGCCACGAGTGGAGCGGAGAAGTCGTCCTCACCGGCGAGGGCGTTACCGGTCTGCGGGAAGGCGATCGGGTGTCCGGGCACAACTTCAGACGTTGTGGAAGCTGTGCCGTTTGTGCGGCGGGCGGGACCTTTCACTGCCCGTACCGCACCGAGATGGGGGTTGTCGGCGAGGAGCCGGGCGCCGCCTCGGAGTATCTCTCCGTGCCCGCCGAGACGGTCCACCGGATCCCGGACGGAGTCGGTAATCGTGCTGCTGCCCTGCTGGAGCCGTGCTCCGCATCGGTACACGCCCTGCGACGGCTCGCGGTTTCCGGAGCGGACAGCGTCGCGATCCTCGGAGCCGGAACACTCGGCTTGGCGGCCGCCCAGTTGGCCGTTTCGCGAGGCGCGAGTGTGACGGTTCTCGACCCCAACCCCCGGCTCGCCTCCCTGGCAGCCGAACTGGGGACAGACCGCGTCGCGGATCCCGACGAGGTGCGCAGCGGTAACTACGACGTGGTTGTCGAGGCATCCGGTGCGAGCGAGGCGGTGCGTCAAGCGATCCGGCTCTGCGGCCAGAACGCCCGGTTGGCGCAACTCGGTACGCCCCACGGGCCGGTCGATGCCGTCCCCGTCGACGAAGCGGTGGGGAAGAACCTGGTGACGCACAATGTTCTGTCCGGCGCGGACCACTGGCCGCGATTACTGGAAGAGGTCGCTTCGGGAAATCTCCGGTTGGAACCGATGGTAGATCGAGAGTTCTCTTTCCACGAAGCGGACAAGGCATTCGAGAGGCTGAACGACAGCGGGCGGGACCGTCCGAAAGTTCTGCTGAATATCCGTTGAAATACATACCACGAACGGGGCTGAAATGCGTGCGGTAAGAATCGAGGGAACCGGGGATCCGGAGGTTGTCGGTGTCGAGCGGGTCGAGGACCCCGCTGTCGGTGCCGGTGACGTTCTGATCGAGGTGGTAGCCGCCGGGGTGAACCCGATAGATGTGGCGACGCGAAACGGCACGGTGCCGACCGGCCTCCCGGCCGTGCTGGGGTGGGACGTCTCCGGGACGGTGCGCGATACGGGTGAGGACGTGACGCGGTTCGGCGTGGGGGATCCGGTCATAGCCATGTCCGCGCAGGCAGCCACCGGACGGGGAACCCACGCCGAGTACGTGGCGCTGCCCGAGAGTCTCCTGGCGCCCGCACCACGTGAGCTCGATCAGGTGGAAGCGGCTGCCTTGCCGTTGGCGGGACTGACCGCTTCCCAGACCGTGACCGAGCTCGGTTCCCCCTCCAACGGCGCGGAGGAATTGCTGGTGGTGGGGGCACAGGGCGCGGTGGGCAGCCTCGTGGTTCAACTGGCCCGGCTGAACGGCTGGCGGATCTCGACCTTCGTGCGGCCGAGCGACGTGACCCGGAAGCCGCCCCGGGGTGTGCTGCGCCAGTACTCCGAGGAACATCCACCACCTCCCGCCGGTTTCTCCGCGGTCGTCGACACCGCGGGAGTCCCGGAACACCTCCGGTCGGTGTGCGACGAGGGGAGGTACCTCACGACGACACCGTTCGCGCAACCGGAACCGAGTCGAGGAGTGCGGATCGTGCTGATCGGTGTGGAACAGGACGGTGACGAACTCGCCCGACTCGGAACTCTCGTCGACGAGGGAAGTATCGAACCGGGTAAACCCTCGGCTGTCGTCGACTTCGAGCGAGCGGACTGGGCGCATCGGACACTCGAAAACGGTGGAACCAGGGGAAAACTGATTCTGGTCCCCTGAGAAACCCCGGGCGGTGCTCCTGGAATTACTACGCGAAAGAAGTGAAATTATGACGGTTGTGGAAGAAAAAGCCAAGTCGGAAGCGGATCGGCGCAGATCTCGATTACCCTCCTTGACCGGGATGCGCTTCCTCGCGGCGCTGGCGGTTTTCGGGTTCCATTCCTCACTGCAGATACCCGCCAATTCGGTGTTCGCGCACGACGGTGTGGCCGACACGTACCAGAAGATCATGTCCCAGGCCGGTGCGGCGGGCGTCACGTTCTTCTTCGTGTTGAGCGGCTTCGTGATGACCTGGTCGTACAAGCCGCACGACCGCAACGTGGACTTCTGGCGCCGCAGGCTGGTCAAGATCTACCCGAATCACGTGGTGACGTGGGCTGTTGCGCTGCTGCTGTTCGCGGCCGTCTACACGCACCCCTACCAGGCCGTGGCCAACCTGTTTCTCGTGCAGGCGTGGATCCCGGAGTACGACACCTACCTCAGCGTCAATCCGCCGAGCTGGTCGTTGTCCACCGAAGTGGCCTTCTACCTGCTCTTTCCACTGGTGTTCGCGGTAGCGCGCAAAATTCGCGAGCAGTATCTGTGGTGGTTTGTCTGGCTGACCGTGGCGCTGGTGGCGATCACCGCCCTGGTGGCCTACGTCCTGTTGCCGGAGCATCCGCGTCCACCGGACGGCCTCCCGATCTCCACTTACCAGTACTGGGTGAACTACGTCTTTCCACCGCTGCGGCTGTTCGATTTCTTCCTCGGCATACTGCTGGCCCGCATCGTGCTGGCCGGAAGGTGGGTGCGTCTCGGGATCGGTCCACTGGTGTTGGCGCTGCTCGGTTGCTATACCGTTTCCCTGTTCGTGCCTTACCTCTACGGCATGCGCGCGGTGTGCATCGTTCCGCTGGCACTGCTGATCCCCGCGATCGCGACGTCCGATGTTCGAGGTGAGCGTTCGTTCCTCCGCGGCCGCACCATGGTATGGCTCGGTGAGATATCCTTCGCCTTCTACCTGGTGCACGCCATAGTGCTCGTCACGGGACGCGAGTTGCTGGGGGACAGTTATTTCGGGACTCCGTTGGCAACCGGAGTTCTCCTGCTTTATCTGGTGCTGAGTATTCTGCTCGCCTGGGCGCTGTACGAGTTCGTGGAAAAGCCCACGACGAAACACTGGTCGAAACCGAAGAAGAAGGGTTCCGGAAAGAGGAACTCAGCTGCCGCGGAAAGCTTGGGGGCTGGGGGTTCCCGGAACGAGAGGGCAGTGGATTCCGCTGTCGGAGAAAACGAGAGCAGGAGCTCGGCGACCGCGGATCGGTGACCGGGCGGAAATTCGGTTGTCGGCTGAATCGCCTCGGCTGTTCTCGTGGAACGTTACGAGATGCGACAAGGGGACCTCGTGTATCTGCGGATAGTCGGTCTGATCGTGGCCATCTTCGGGGTGGGTACGTCGGAACTAATGCCGAGCGGAATGCTCGAACAGTTGGCGGGAGGACTCGACATCAGTCTGGCGACCGCCGGACTGTCCGTGACCGTTTATGCCCTGACGATGGCTGTCGGTGGTCCGCTGGTATCGGCGGCCACCACGGCGATGACGCGGAAGAGGATCCTGCTGTTCCTGCTCGGGATCTTCGTGCTCGGCAACGGCATCATCGCCGTGGCCCCCGGATACGCGGTGGTCCTGGTCGGCCGGGTGCTGACGGCTCTCACCCATGGAACCTTCATGGCCGTCAGCGTCGTCACCGCGGGCAGCATGGTCCCGGCTCACAAGTCCGGAAGCGCCGTGGCCGGGGTGCAGCTGGGCATCAATCTGGCAACCGTGCTGGGGGTTCCGTTCGGGACGCTGCTGGCACAACGGCTCAGTTGGCGTTCGAGTTTCGCGGCGGTGTGCGTCATAGCGGTGCTGGCCGCCGTGCTCATCATGATCACGGTACCGGACTCGGGCACGCCCGAGTCCTCGAGCGTGCGGTCCGAGGTCCGGGCATTCAGCAGGTGGAACGTCGTCACCACGGTGGTCGCGACCGTGCTGTGCTCAGCCGGGATGTTCACGATCATCACGTACTTGGCTCCGTTGTTGACCAGGGGAACGGGGTTTCCGGCCGAGGTGGTCCCCCTGCTGTTGCTGGGTTACGGGGCCGGTTCCGTGATCGGCAACTCCGTCGGAGGCAAGCTGGCGGACAAGTCCCTGTCCGCGGCGACGGCGGTTCTGTCGGGGTCGCTGACACTGACCTGCCTCCTCTGCTGGCTGGGAACCTTCTCGCGAAGTGCCATGATTCCGGTGCTGCTGGTGTTCGCGCTGGTGACGTTCGCGCTGATTCCGTGCCTGCAGACGAGAGTGGTGAAAACTGCGGAGGAGGCTCCGACCCTTTCGTTGACCGTGAACATGTCGGCATTCGGTCTGGGTGCCGCGATCGGTTCCTGGTACGGCGGAAAGATAATCGAGCTCGGTGTCGGTGTGCGGACCGTTCCGATCGGTGCCGCGGTTCTCGCGATCGCGGGAATGTCGGTGATCGTGATAACCGTACTTCTGGAGCGCAGGAAAACCGACGCCTCTCGTGCCGATTCGCGAAACAGGACGGCGGAAAAAGAAGTAATTTGATTTGGTTCGAGTCGCAGGAAATACTGAAAAGGGAGCGATATGTCGTCCTCGGTAATTGGTGAGAGAGCCTACTCGGCTTATTCGAGGTTACCCTCGCTCACCGGGATGAGATTCATAGCGGCGGCTATGGTGTTCTTCTTCCATGCCTCGCTGACGGATCCGCCGCAGAACCCTTATGCGGACCCGTTCGCGTCCGATCTCTATCAGACGCTCTTCAGTAAAGCGGGTTGGATGGGAGTGTCCTTCTTCTTCGTGCTCAGTGGCTTCGTGCTGACGTGGTCAGCGCGTTCCACCGACACGATGGGAGGATTCTGGCGAAGGCGGCTGGTGAAGATATTCCCGGCGCACGTGGTCACCTGGGCGCTGGCCATGATCCTGTTCGCCGCCGCTGCCTCCGATCCGCACCAGTGGTTGCCGAACCTCTTCCTGATCCACTCCTGGTTCCCGCAGCACGAGATCTTCATCAGCGTGAACCCGCCGAGCTGGTCGTTGTGCAGCGAGCTGCTCTTCTACATGTGCTTCCCGTTCATCATCAAGGGTGTCGTGCGGATCAGGCAGGAACGCCTCTGGTCGTACGCTGGGCTGATGATCCTGGGGATGGTGGGTGTCCAGGTTTTCACCCAGTTCGTGCTTCCCGACACCCCGCAGACCCCCGAAGGGTTCCCGGTGTCGGTCTGGCAGTTCTGGTTCGGTTACAACTTCCCTCCCGTGCGACTTTTCGAGTTCGTGCTGGGGATGCTGCTGGCGCGAATCGTGATGTCCGGAATGTGGTTCCGCTCGCTCGGATTCGTTCACGCGACGGTACTGGCGGTTGCCGGATATGCGCTCGCCATGGTCGTGCCGTGGTTGTACGGGCTCAACGTGGCCACCATCGTTCCGATCGTCGTGCTGGTGTGTACCGCCGCGACCGCGGACATCGAGGGGCGGCCGAGCGTGTTGCGCAGCCGCACCATGATTTGGCTCGGTGAGGTTTCCTTCGGTTTTTATCTCGCGCAGTACGTTGTGATATATTATCTTCGGCAGCAGATGGATGCCCGTCTGTTCAGCACTCCCTTGGGTACTCTCGTCCTATTGGGTCTCTTCTTCGTCACGCTGTTGGTCGGGTGGCTGGTGCACAAATTCGTGGAGAAGCCCGCCATGCGTCGTTGGGGACGTCCTCGTGGCGGCGGCGGAAGTTTTCTCGCCAAGCCCATGGTGGGACAGGAATCGACTTCCCCTGCCGGGGAGAAAGCACGGCTCTGACGTAGGTTTTACGCCTGCCAGTGTTTCGTGACACGTCTTTTGCGGACGATTGAACTCTGTTTCTCTAGGAGGTTTTGGAAATGAACGTGCAGTACGTTGAAGCGGCTGGTAAGCGGGTGCCGGTGCGTATCGAGGGGGAAGGCCCCGGTCTGCTGCTGGTGCACGGCACCGGAGCGACGGGGGATGCCAACTTCGGACACCTGCTGGAAAGTTTCACCCCCGATCACACCACGATCGTGCCGGACTACGCCGGAAGCGATGACGACACCGCCGATCCGGGGGAATTCGCTCTGGATCAGCTGGTGGAACAGGTTGTGGCCGCGGCCCGCGCGGCCGAACTCGACGAACCCGTGGACGTGGTGGGGTATTCGCTGGGTGCTGTTGTCACCGCGGCAGCGGCTGCCAAGTACCCGAACCTGTTCCGCCGAGTGGTTCTCGTCGCGGGATGGGTCACCATGGACCCGAGGCAGCGGTTGGTCTTCGACCTGTGGCGCAGGCTGGCCGACACCGATCCGCAAGCGTACTCGCGGTTCGTGACCATGCTGCTTTTCACCAGGTCGTTCATGAACGGTCTCGGCGACGCGGGGCTGGAGGAAGCGGCTTCCGGTACCGGTTTCACTCCGGCGACACTGCGGCAGATCGACCTGAACAGCAGGATCGACATCAGCGATTCGGTGGGAGACGTGGTCGCTCCCACACTGGTCATCGGCTGTTCACACGATCAGCTCATCCCCGTCGAACACGCGAGGCAGCTGCACCAGGCCATCGGCCAAAGTGACTACGTCGAGCTGGAGAGTGGGCATCTGGTCGTGGTGGAAAAATCCGACGAACTCGTCAAGCACATTTCCGAGTTCCTCAAGTGACGGACCGGCTCGGTGGACGGGTGGGGCGGTGTCTCCGAACGCCGCCCCACCCGATCGAAGCGGCGGTCCGGGCCGGCCCGCGGTCGGCCCCGCCTCCTTCGGAACTATCGTACGAACGACCTGGTGGGAGTTGAATCGCGGAGATGTCTTTCGCCGTCCTCGCCCTGATGCTCTGTGTGTTCTGTCTGGGAACCGCGGAAGTGGCGCTCTCGGGCATCCTCCCCGAGGTGGCCGCTGACCTCTCGGTCTCGATTCCCTCGGCCGGGTTGCTCGTGACGGCCTACGCCGTGGGTGTGGCCGTCTTCGGCCCACTGGTCACGCTCGGTACCCTGAAAGTGTCCAGCAGAAAGCTCATGCTCGGACTGATGGGAGTTTTCCTGGTCGGCAACGCCCTCTCCGCGTTCGCCGCCAACTACGAACTACTCATCGGGGCGCGACTCCTAACGGCCCTCAGCCACGGGACGTTCGTCGCGATGGCCGGCTTCGTCGCCGCAGGGATGGCGCCGCCGGGCAAGGAGGCCTCCGCGATAGCCAACATATCGCTGGGGTTCAACCTGGCGAACGTGCTGGGCGTCCCGTTGACGACGATGATCGGGCAGGCGTTCGGTTGGCGAATGACCTTCGCCGCCATCACGCTGGCGGCGGTGCTCGCCACTGGTCTGGTCGCCTGGCAGGTTCCCCGGAAGGACGTGCGTGGCGGCTCCACCGAGTTGGCAGCGGGCGGCGTGAAAGCCGAGACACGGGTGTTGCTTCGTCCCGTCGTGCTCGGCACGGTCCTGGTGACGGTGCTCGCCCAGGGGTCGGTTTTCGCCGTGTCCACCTACATATCCCCCCTGCTTCGGTTCGTCGCGGATTACCCGGCGTCCTCGGTGAGTCTGCTGCTTCTGGTGTTCGGCGCCGGGTCGGTCTGCGGAAACTTTCTCGGCGGACGTGTCACCGACCGCAGTACCAGCGTGGGAGTTTTCGGCAGTCTCGGAGTGCTCACCGTCATGCTCGTGGTGTTCTGGGGTTTCCTGCCGGTGTCACCGGCCGTTCCCGTTGTGCTTTTCCTGTTCGGAGCGGCGGGATTCGCGATCATACCGGCGCTGCAGACTCGTATCCTGCGGTTGTCGGCAGCCGCTCCGATCCTCGCCCTCTCGGCCAACGTCTCGGCCTTCAACCTCGGTAACGGGTTCGGCGCCTGGATGGGCGGGACCGTGATCGAGCTGGAGTGGGGTGTGCGAAACGTACTTCTCGTGGCCGGAGCGATCACCCTGGTGGCGCTTTCGCTGGCCTGGCTCATCGATCGGTTGAGCAGAACCTCGGGCTCGGCACCAGCGGCGCACCGAACCGCCGAGTCGGAGCTTTCCGTCGGTGAGGCCGGTTGAGAAGCCGTTCCCCGCTACGACCGTCGGACGGTCCGGTCCGTCGTTAAACCCCTGTCCGTTCCCGAGCACCGCGGCCCGGCTACCTCGTGGGAAATCGACGCCCGCGCCGGGAACCGCGCCGCTCACTCTCCCCGGAACCGCAGCGGGTTGTCGAGTTCGAGTGAATCGCGGGCCGATTGGCTGATCGTGGCCCCGTTGACATGCACCGAGTGCAGGATGCCGTTGTAGACGAGGTCCCACAGCTCGCGGTTCCGCTGCGGATCGTCGAGATCGGAGGAGAACTCGTTGCCGTACACGTCGACGAGCCGCAGCGACTGGTGCGGCTTCGTTCCGGCCACTTCGACCGAAGCGAGCTGATAGGTCAGCACGAAGTTCCCGTTCTCGTGCGTCAACCAGTCGACCCCGGCGGACAGGCTCGGATTGTGCTTCCGTAGCCCGGAAATCAACGCCCAGGAGCCCAGCGTGACCCAGAAAACCAGCACTCTTGGCAGGTCGACCCCGCCCATGAAGACACCGATCACGAAGATGACGGACACCAGGGTCAATCTGGCCAGCAGGGAGCGTGCCCGGGAGCGGTGGAACCACTCGACCATCGGAGATGCTTCGTGCGGCGGCCGTGGTGCGTTGTGCTGCTTGCCCCGTTCGGTGGGCGCGTTCGGGTTGCGGTCTCTGACCAGCGGTGCGCGCGGTGGACGAGGCTGCCCGGTGCGCGGGTCGGGGCAGGGCGGCAGGGTGGCCGGGTGGCTCATGGGTGCTCGTTCCGGTCGGCGTGTTCCGGGCCTCGGGTATCGGATCGGTGTTCGGGTATCGGATCCGCCCCGGTCGGCCGTCAATTTCTCGCGAAATCGTCGCCAAGCCGGGAGGACGCGGCCGTCACCAGCGGCGTGAGGTCGCCACCGCCGGGCAGCGAGTCCAGCGGCCACCAGCGCAGGTCCACCGACTCCTCGCTGCGGCGCGGCACGGCACCGGAGGGAGCGCGCACCACGAACCGCACGTCGAAGTGCCGAGTCGGCTTGCCTAGGGAGCAGGTGACCGGGTGCACGTCCAGGTGTACCGGGTCGGGGTCGACCACCAGCCCCTCGATGCCGGACTCCTCGGTGGCTTCCCGCAGCGCCGCCGCGGCCAGCGTCTCGTCGGCGGGCTCGCAGTGCCCGCCCAGCTGCAACCAGCGTCCGACCCTGGGGTGCAGCGTCAACATGGTGTGCTCGCCGCTGTCGTCCAGCACCAGCGCCGAGGAGGTCACGTGCCCCGGCTCGCACTCCCGCAGGCAGGCGTCGCCACGCGCCCGCAGCAGCCCCACGAAGGCGTGCCGCAGCGCCTCCTGACCCGGATCAGGAGCCCCGCCGGCCAGTTTGGGCGGTGTCCAGTCCTCCATCGTGTGCAACGCGTCGGTGTGCGGCCCGTTCAAAGCTCCACCAACCCCTCTTCCGGATCGCGTGGTTCTCGCGGCCCCTCCTGCGGCTCGGCCGGATACCCCACGGCCACCGCCCCCAGCGGCTCCCAGTGCTCGGGCAGTTCCAGCGTGTGCCGCACCACCTCGGGGCAGAACAGCGTGGAGGACACCCAGCAGGAGCCGATGTCCTCGGCCGCCAGCGAGACCAGCAGGTTCTGCACGGCGGCTCCGCCCGCGACCACGAACATCGAGCGTTCGGCGTCGGTGCGTCGCTCGTCCGGGTAGTCGTGCGCGCCGTCCCGGAGCAGGAACGGCACCACCAGCTCCGGCGCCTCGTAGAGCAGATCGCCCCGGCCGACCCTGCGGCGGGCCCGCTCCTCGGAGAGCCCGTCCGCGCGCAGGTCCTCCAGCCACGCGGTCCGCATCGCGTCCAACAGCTTGCCGCGCAGCGCGCGGTCCCGCAGCCACACGAACCGGACCGGTCGGGTGTGGTGCGGGGCGGGCGCGGTCAGCGCCGCTCCCACCGCCCGGCGCAGCGCCGCGGCGTCCACCGGAGTGTCGGTGAACTCGCGCACCGAGCGGCGCAGCAGCACCGCCTCGCCGCGTCCCTGCGCGATCGCCTCGGCGGTTCCCAGTCGGAACAGGTCCTCCTCGACGGTGCGCACCAGGTCACCCGCTCGTGAACCGTCGGCGCGCTCGTCGATCCCGCGAACCACCGCCACCGGGGTCCTGCCCAGCTTGCCCTTGACCAGGTCGGCGGCCCCGGCGATCTCGTCGGCCACCGCCACCTCGGTGACCTCCAGCTCGTTGCCGAGCGAGTCGGTGGAGCCCGCGTAGCGGTGCAGTACCGCCACACCCGCCGAACCGATCGCCACATCGGTCTGGCCGACCCGCCAGGCTCGCCCCATCGTGTCGGTGATCACCACGGCCACCCGGATTCCGGCCCGTTCGGCCAGCTCGGCGCGCAACCGCTCCGCCGTGGCGTCGGGGTCGCGGGGCAGCAGCGCGATCCGATCGGTGGCCACGTTGGACGCGTCCACCCCGGACGCGGCCTGCACTATGCCGAGCTTGTTCTGCGTGATCAGTGTCCTGCCCTTGCGGGCCAGCACGTGGTCGGCCTCGGCCAGTACCTGTTCCCGCCGCAGTGCGTCCCGCTCCTCGGGATCCGGCGGCGTGTCCATGACCCGTCCCTCGATCTTGGACACGATCTTGCTGGTGATCACCAGGACGTCGTCGTCGCGCAACCAGGGTGCTGCCGTCAGCAACGCACCCGCGAGATCGTCGCCCTCCGCGAACTCCGGCAGTCCCGGAACGGAGTGGATCCGCAGTTCCTCGTCGGCGGCGTGATCGTTCATGCGGTCACCTCCGGAGCGGCCACCCCGCCGATGTCGAAGGCCGCTCGCGCCATCTCCGCGCTCGCCGCGGTGTCCGACATGAGCAGCGGCACCGAACGGGTCGCCACGCCCGGCACCTGGGCGGTGTCGGTGCTGTGGACCAGCCAGGCGTCCAGGATGCCTTCCCCGGAGGTGGAACGGGAACCGTAGTGCTCGCCCACCGCCTGGGCGGTGCTGCTCACCCCGATCGCGCGCAGGCAGGCGTCGGCCATGCCGCGCACCGCCCCGCCGCTGATGATCGGGGAGAGCCCGACCACGGCCGCCGTCGTCTCGCGCAGCGCCGTACGCACCCCCGGTACGGCCAGCATCGTCCCGATGCTGACCACCGGGTTGGACGGCGCCACCAGCACGATGTCGGCCTCGCTGATCGCCTCGGTGGCCCCTTCGTGGGCGGTCGCCTCGTCCGCGCCGACCGGAACGATCGCGCTGGCCTCGGGCCTGGCGCCGTAGCGCACCCACCACTCCTGGAAGTGCACCGCTCGCGCGCCCGAGCCGGAGGGGTCCTCGATCGCCACGTGTGTCTCGACGCGGTCGTCGGTCACCGGCAGCAGCCGCACGCCCGGTCGCCACCGGTCGCACAGCGCCTCGGTGATCTCCGAGAGCGGATACCCGGCCCGTAGCATCCTGGTGCGGATCAGGTGGGTGGCGATGTCGCGGTCACCCAGACCGAACCAGGTGGGCTCGGCCTCGTAGGCGGCCAGCTCCTCCGCGACCGACCAGGTCTCCGCCTCGCGGCCCCACCCCTTGGCGGTGTCGATGCCACCACCGAGGGTGTACATGCAGGTGTCCAGGTCCGGGCACACCCGCAGCCCGTGCATCCAGACGTCGTCGGCGATGTTGACTATCGCGGAGATCTCGTGTGGTGCGGACTCCTCGGGTTCGCCGACCGGGGGTAGCCCCAGGGCCTTCTTGACGCCGAGCAGGAACTGCGCTCCACCGACTCCGCCGACCAGTACTGCGACCTTCACGTCCCGAATCCTCCCACGGGGCGAAGCGGGGGTTGTCCCGCGGCTCGGTGAACTCCGCCTGCGACAACCGGTGCCGGTCGGAGCGCCGAGCCGTCCGGCGTGCTCGCCCGTGGCGGGTCATGCGAGGAGCGTCACTCCCAGAAGCGGAAGTACAGGTTGCCGTACCCGTAGAGGCGGGTGCTACCTCCGACCGCGTTGAACAACGCGTCCGCGCCGTTGAAGAAGACGTAGCTCGCTCCGGGGATCACGAACAGGATCAGCACGATCCCCAGCGGCGCCCACGGCCGGGCCTGTTCACCGAGGTGACGTGCCTTGGGCGAGAGCCAGGGCTCGATGGCGCCGTAGCCGTCCAGGCCGGGAACCGGCAGGATGTTGAGCACGAAGGCGATCACCTGCAGGAAGGCCAGGTAGGACAGCCCGGCGGCCAGCCCGAACGGCATCTCGATCGTGGCCACCGAGGCGGTGAGGCCGATTCCCAGCAGCAGGTTCATCGCCGGACCGGCCAGTGAGACGTTCGCCTCGTCCCGTTTGGACCGCAGCGCCCCGTGATTGATCCACACCGCGCCGCCGGGCAGCGGGATGCCGCCGATGAGCACGAACAGGATCGGCAGCAACAGGCTCAACACCGGATCGGTGTAGCGCCTCGGGTCGAGGGTGAGATAGCCCTTCTCCCGCACCTCGCGGTCACCGCCGCGCAGTGCGGCGACGGCATGCCCGAACTCGTGCAGGCACAGCGAGGTGGCCCAGCCACCGAGCACGAGGAGCACGACTCCGGTGATGATCAGCGCCCGGTTGTCCGAGGTGGCCAGCACGCCGCCGAGGACCGTGACCGCCAGCAGGGCGAGGAACAGTGGGCTGATACGTGTCGGGGTGTTTCGCACTCCACCAGTCTCCCGGTCGCTCGTCGGGCGTCGTCGCCGCATCGGTGGTATCCCTGTGTCCGAGGATCTTGAGCGGTCCGGACGGGGGATCCCCGTTGGACTGTTCCGGTTACCCCGTTCTGCTCCTTCGGTAGGTGGAACCGTCCCTCTACGGGATGGTCTCCGCTTGACCGTGGCGGGCTACACGGGTGTAATCACATTGGTGTTATTTACCGCTGGAAAGATTGATCGGTTGACTCGGTGGGATGGGGAAACCGATCACCTGATCCGGCGGTGCCGGGTAACGGGAGGCCCGGTTAGTGCACGGTCGGAGGAACCGCGATGGCGTGATCGCGATTTCGTCCGGCGGTCGGTATTCCGGCCACGCCGAACCGGTTGTCCGGTTCATCACGTCCCGTGAGTCCTGGGGAGGGCCGCGGGAACGGAAAAATTTAACGGGGGAGGTTCAAATGTTGCGGACCGAGCAGGAAGGTCTGACAGCGGGGGAGGACGCTCGCGTCGCCGAGATCGACATTCTGGCCGGACTGATCGAGGCGGAGGAAGATCAGGACTGGCAGGAACGCGCGCTGTGCGCCCAAACCGATCCGGAAGCGTTCTTTCCGGAAAAAGGTGGTTCCACTCGCGAGGCGAAACGTATTTGCGCCGGATGTGAAGTACGTTCGGAATGTCTCGAATACGCCCTGGAGCACGATGAAAGGTTCGGTATTTGGGGCGGACTTTCCGAACGGGAACGGCGCAGGCTCAAACGGCAGGCCAGTTGATCGAACTCTTCGGTTCCGGTCGTCGAGGGGTCGGGTGGCGGGGGCTCCCGCGAGCTCTCACTTCGGGAGTCTCTGACGCTGAACAGGTACTGTCTCACGTCGGGGCCGTCCTCGGGAGCACATGCGGGAGAACCCGCCGCGGTGGCGGCTGCTCGGGTGGTCTTCCGCCGCTGTCACACCGAGGACACCGCCATCCGATGATCAACTCGATCGTTCGCCGCGTCGTCCGCTGCGGTAACGAATTCCTACTCGTCGGTAAGAGCATGTCCCGGAACGCGTGGCCGTCCATTACCGTCGTGCGGTGATCGGACCACGGCACGCGGGAGGACACGGTGGCCGCATTACGTTCCGCCGGGGAAACGGGCGGTGAACACCACCCGAGCACGGCACCGGTGCTGGCGGTGCTGGTGTGTCATCGGGGTGCGGAGTGGTTGCCGGAGGCGCTGACGGCGCTGCGGCGCCTGACGGTGTTACCGCGCCACTTCTTGGCGGTGGAGGTCGGGTCGGACGAGGAAACCGTCGAATCGCTCGCGGCGGAGGCGGCGCTGTCGGCGACCGACGGTGTCGCTGTGGAGAGTGCCACTTCGGACGGCGCTGATCCGACCGGTGCTGGTCCGGACGGTCCCGCGACCGACGTCGCGGGGTTGCTGGACGGTGTGCTCACCGTCGGAAGCGACACCGGTTTCGGCGCGGCAGTGGCGCACGCCGTGGAGTACGCCGAGCAGCGCTGGGGCGATCCCGGTAGCTGGCTGTGGCTGCTGCGCGACGACGCCGCTCCCGAGCCCGACTGCTTGGACACGCTGCTGCGGGTGGCCGACAACGATTCCTCGGCGGCCGTGCTCGGCCCGCTGGGACTCGACCGGGACGATCCGCGGCTGATCGTCGACGCGGGACTGTCGATGGACACGTCGGGCCGGGTGCGTACCGGTTCCCGGTCCCCGGGACTCGATCCGGCGCTCGGCGACGCCCCGGGCGGTGCGGGCTCCGCGTTGCAGGTGTCCGAGGTGTTGGCGGTCTCCGGGGCGTGTGCGCTGGTGCGGCGCGAGGTCTTCGACGAGCTCGGTGGATTCGACGAGCGACTGCCACCGGGCTGCGCGGAGGTCGACCTGGGTTGGCGAACCAACGCCGCGGGACACCTCGTGCTGTGCGTGCCGGAGGCCCGCATGCGGCGCGTGGCCGCCGCGCGCACCGGCGAGCGGGGTGAACCACGGCACGAGGGGGCGGACTCCGTCACCGCCGCCACCGTTCGGCGCCGGGGCGAGGTACTCACCTACCTCGCCAATGTGGGCAACCGCGCCTACCGGTTCGGCGTACCGCGGCTGGTGCTGCTGGCGCTGCCTCGGAGCTTCGTACGGCTCGTGACCGGACGGGCACCGGAGGCGTTCGCGGAGCTCGTGGTGGGACTCCGACTGCTCACGGGAAGACTGCGGCTCCGTGACGCACGAGTCGGCCACGGCAGAGCCGCCACGGCGGGCAGCGGTGTCGACGGCTTGTTGACCGGCAGGGGCGACCGGATGCGCGACCTCGTGCTGAGCGGATATGCCCGGTTGGTGCGTAACCGGGTGCGGCACGACGCCCGGATCGGCCTCGACCGGTCGAGTGCGTCGCCCGCCCGGGTGCCCGACGTGCCGAATCCCGCCAAGCACGGACCGGACGCGTTGCCGAGCGGAGCCCTGGGGCACGCGGGTGCCCGCCGACGCTCAGCGATGGGGCTGCGCAGACCCACCGATCCGGTGGTGATCGCCGTGCCCGAACACCACTCCGCCGCCGCACGGGAGAGCGCGGCCGAGGCTGACGAGGCCGGCGACGGAACCGAAGCGCGAGCACGCCCCACCCCGGCACCCCGCGACGGCGCCGCTGACACCTCGTCGGCGGAACTGCTGTTCGTGCCGGTCGACCGTCGGCGGGTGCTGCGCGAGCTGCTGCTGAACCCGCCGCTCGTGCTGTCCGTCGGGCTGGTCCTGCTGGCCCTGCTCGCGCACGGCCCGTTCGCCGAGACCTCCCGGCTGGGGACGGAATTGCACGGTGGCAGGCTGCTGCCCGCGGCGGGGCTCGAGCAGACGTGGTCGAGCTACCTCGCCGCGTGGCACCCGATCCACGGCGGAACCGGAGCCCCCGCACCGCCGACCCTGCTTGTGCTGGGGTTGTTGGGCGGGCTGCTGGCCCCCTTCGGCGGTCCACCCGCCGCGGTCGCCCTGTTGCTGCTGGCACAGTTGCCCGCCGCCGGGCTGTCCGCCTACCTGGCGGGCCGTTCGATTCCGGTTCCCCGGAGTTGGCTGGCGGTGGCCGCCGCGGCCTACGCGCTGCTTCCGGTCGCGATGGCGGGGGCCGTGCAGGGACGTCTCGACGCGGTACTGGCTCATGTACTGCTTCCGCCGGTGCTGGCGGGCCTGGCCGGGTTGTTGGGGCTGGTGCCGCGATACCGGGGCGGGCGGCCCAACTGGTTGGGCACGGCGTGCCGTACCGCGCTGGCGGCGGCGGTGCTGGCCGCGTTCGCCCCCGGCGTGTACGTACTGCTGGTGCTGCTCGCGGTGGTGGGCTTCCTCTGCCCGCCCTTCGCACCGGCGGGCGCGGTGCGCAGGCTGGCCGGGCTGGCCTCCTTCGTGCTGCTTCCCGTCGCCTGTCTGCTGCCGTGGCCGGTGGTGGCGCTGCGGCATCCGGAGCTGCTGTGGCACGGTCCCGGCGTCCCGGTGACCGAGCATTCCGCCGGACTCTCGCTGCTGGCGTTGCACCCCGGAGACACCGCGTGGGGTTGGGTCGCCGTTTCACTGCCGGTGGGCGCGGCGCTGCTCCTGTTGTTCCGGGCTCCCGGTCGTGCCGCGTTGCCCGGGTTGGTGGTGGCCTGCTTCGGCTGGGGCGCGAGTCTGCTGGTCGCACGGATCGCCCTCCCCCCGCTGCTCGGTGGGACCGAGAGCGTCGGGTGGGCCGGTGGAGCGTTGCTGCTGACGGCGTGCGGCCTGCTCTGGGTCGTGCTGGCGTGCCTGGCCGGGCCTCGAAGGTGGTCGGCGGGTGTGCCGTCGTGGCGACCGATGGGAGCCGTCGCCGTCGTGGTGCTGCTGTCGTTGGCGCTCGGGACGCTTTCCACGGCACGGTCCGGCCCGCTGCGTCCGGTCCCCGAGACGTCGACCGCGGCGGGCGACACCGGCTACTGGCTGACCCTGCGCCCCGATTCCGGAGTGCCGCGGCTCACACCCCGGCCGCGGCCCCGGTTCGGAAGTGCTTCGCTGGCGCCTGCTCCCGGCGCCGTCGCGGCGCTCTCGCGCATTCAGGCCGATCTGCTGTCGGGTGAGGCGGAGCGGGTGCGTTCCGGGGTGGCCGCCGCAGCTTCCAGGGGAGCGGGGCGCATCGCGATTCCCGGTGACACCGACTCGGGGGAGTTCGTGGAACTCTCGGGCCGAACCGTCGTGGCCAACGGGGACTCCGTGAGCGGGCGGCGGGTGTTCCGGGTTCTGCTGCCCCACACCCCCGTGACGCTGCTCGGCCCAGCGCTGGCGCGCAACGCCCGGGAGGACGTCTCACCGCGCCCCAGAACCCGACCGATAGGGATATCCACCCGGTTGCCGCACGTGACGATTCGGGTGTCCAAGGGCGGTCCCGGAAGGGTGCTGCTGCTCGCGGCCCAGCGGGAGTCCGGGTGGCGGGCGTACATCGACGGTTCGAGTGTGGGCCTCGCCACTGGTTGGGGCGAGCAGGTGGCCGTGCCGCTGCCCGAGACGGGTGGGCAGGTGCGGATCGGTTTCACCGCCGTGCCGCGTACCAGTCTGCTCGCGTTCCAGGCCGCCGCGATCCTGTTCACGCTGATCGGTGCGTTCCCCGGTCGCGGTCGACGGCAGCGGGACGACTCCCCGGAACACTGAGGCGGCGCGACCCCGCGTGGTGTCGATTTCTCGCGAAATCGCCGCGCGGGTGAGGCGGTGCGGCTTGGGCGGTGTCGCCCTCGCGTGGTGTCGATTTCTCGCGAAATCGCCGCGCGGGGTGTGCGGTACGCGAGCCGAACTCCGACCACTCCCGCAGTCGGCACGGCCGCGGGTTCTCCGGTGCGGCTCTCGCGAGGAAGGCCCGACGTTGTGTAGTAACTACCCGATGTCGGGCCTCCCGGAGCGAGAGCCGTGCCAGAGGTTCCGCCAAATGAGTGGTTCACCAGAGGGCGGATCGACGCCGCACAACTCAGTTGCCGTCGATCACTCCGGGATCGAGCCCGAGATAGCTGGCGATCTGCTCCACGAGCACGTCGTGTATCAGGTCCGTCATGTCCGTGCCGTTGCCGGCCCTGGCCTCCAGCGGACGCCGGTACAGCACGATTCGCGCCCTGGTGGGGTTGCCGCGCCGGTCGGTGCTCTCCGGGACGAGGCGCGCCAGTGGCACATTGGAGTCCACGACCATGTCGTCGCCCCACACCACGGACTCGGGTGACGTCACATCGACTTCCGGTACCTCGTCGACCGCCACGTCGAGCTGGGTGAGTTCGGTGTGCCACCGCTGCTCGATCGGTTCGAGGGCATCGAGCACCAGCGCGTCGAAGCGCTGCGAGCGGCTCCGGGCGGCAGGGACCGAGGACGGGTAGAGCGGACCGCGCATGCCGCGGCCACGTCGGTCCCGTCGCTTTCCGGTTCGCTGTCGAGCCTGCCGTGTGGTCACCACGCGGTGAGGATACTCCGCCCGAAACGGGATACGGAATCGTGCCCGCACCAGTAGCTACCGAACGTGTTCGTGCGATACGTTTCGGATAATTCGTCCGCGTAGTTTCGCTATCGTGCGCAACTTCACCAACAGGATGATCAATGCAGCGCAACGGATCGCCATGTCCGGATGAACGCCGGACGGCAGTTCCCACATCGGGTTATTCCGCCCGATTTTTCCGCGTGCCGTCGAGTACCGACGTGACAAGAGCGCTATGGTGCCAGGCGTGCGGAGCGTGAGGCGTTGCTCTCGAACCGGGTGCACCGACCCGGCGGTAGCGACGCTGACCTATGCCTATGCGGATTCGACCGCGGTGGTCGGCCCGCTGGCCACTTATGCCGAACCCCACAGTTACGACCTGTGCGAGGAACACGCACTCCGACTGACGGTTCCCAAGGGCTGGCACGTCGTACGGCACGAGGGGGAGTTCAGCGCCGACCAGCCTTCCGGCGATGACCTCACGGCGCTCGCCGAGGCGGTTCGGGAGGCGGGCCGTGCCGATCCCGCCGATTCACCCGGGTTCCACGGCGGCGGAAGCAAACGAGGCCACCTGCGTGCGCTGCCCGACCCGGGCAACGAGTAGCGCCCGGCGAACTCGTCGTTACCACGTTCCCGTCTTTCCCACTGAGTCCCGATGGCAGTCGGCGGACACCACGACCGAGCCGTTCGCGGGTAAGCTGCGGCACGCAGGCAAAGGATGCCGTCATTACGGGAGAGTGCAGCGTGCGGGACCTGTCGGGGATCGTCAAGGCGTATGACATCCGGGGTTTGGTGGGCGATGATCTGAACACGGATGTGGCCCGCGAAGTCGGTGCCGCGTTCACGAGACTGGTCGGTGGCCCCGCGGTGGTGGTGGGGCACGACATGCGGGATTCCTCTCCCGAGCTGGCGGCAGCGTTCTCCGAGGGAGTGACCGGGCAGGGAATCGATGTGATTCACATCGGTCTGGCCGGCACCGACATGCTCTACTTCGCCTCGGGGCAGCTGGATCTTCCGGGGGCGATGTTCACGGCCAGCCACAACCCGGCCCAGTACAACGGGATCAAGCTGTGCCGTGCCGGAGCCGCCCCCGTCGGGCAGGACAGCGGGCTGTCCGAGATCAAGGAGCTCGTGGGGCACGGCGTGCCCGAGTTCCTCGGTGCGCAGGGCACGGTCACCGAACGCGACATGCTCGGCGAGTACGCGCACTACCTGCGCGGACTGGTCGACCTTGGCGCGATCCGGCCGCTGAGGATCGTCGTCGACGCGGGCAACGGCATGGCCGGACACACCGTCCCCAGCGTTTTCGACGGTCTGCCCGTCGAAGTCGTACCCATGTACTTCGAACTCGACGGTACGTTCCCCAACCACGAGGCGAACCCGCTGGAGCCCGCCAACCTCGTGGATCTCCAGGCCAAGGTGCGCGAGGTCGGTGCGGACGCGGGGCTGGCCTTCGACGGGGACGCCGACCGGTGCTTCGTGGTCGACGCGGCGGGTGAACCGGTCTCCCCCAGTGCGATCACCGCTCTGGTCGCCACGCGGGAGCTGGCGAAGGAACCCGGTGCCGCCGTCATCCACAACCTGATCACCTCGAAGGCCGTGCCCGAGATCGTCACCGAACAGGGCGGCAAGCCCGTCCGCACCAGGGTCGGTCACTCCTTCATCAAGCAGACCATGGCCGAGACCGGCGCGATCTTCGGTGGAGAGCACTCGGCGCACTACTACTTCCGCGACTTCTGGCGCGCCGATTCGGGGATGCTGGCCGCACTGCACGTGTTGGCGGCGCTGGGTGGTCAGTCCGGTTCTCTCGCGGACCTGATGGCGAGCTACACCCGCTACGCGGCTTCCGGGGAGGTCAACTCGACGGTCGACGACCCCGCTGCCCGGATGCGCGCGGTGATCGAGACGTTTCGTAACCGCAACGGTGCTCGTATCGACGAGCTCGACGGGCTTACCGTGGAGTTGTCGGACGGGTCGTGGTTCAATCTTCGCCCGTCCAACACCGAGCCGGTCCTCCGGCTGAACGTGGAGGGCGTCGACTCGACGAGCATGGTCGCGTTGCGCGACGAGGTGCTGGCTGTACTGCGGAAGTGATCCCGCTCGCCCCGGGCGGGGCGAGCGGTGGCTTCGCCGGTGCGTCTTGGTGTTCCGGCCGGTCGTGGACCGTCCGACCGATGGTGCGGTGTGATTCCAGGGAGGAAGAGTGACTGTGGCGATCGATCCCCGACTGCGGGAGATCCTGGTGTGCCCGTGCCCCCGACACGCGCCGCTGCGGGACGGTCTGCCGGATGATCCGGACGCCGAATATCTGACCTGCACCTCCTGCGGGCGCGGTTTCCCCGTCCGGGAAGGAATTCCCGTCCTCCTGCTGGAGGAGGCGCTTCCCGCCCCCGGGCCCGATCCCGCCCCCGACGAGCGAGGGGAGGGGTGAAGACGGTGTTGGACGACAGCGTCCTCGATGACCAGCGGCGAATCTTCGAACTGGACACCGGGGGTCTGCTCCGCATGGCCGCACTGGGGGGTGCGCAGGTTCGCGCGGCCGCCTCGGCCGCCTCGGAGGCGGGTGTGGACGACCTCGCCGGTTACAAACCGCGTGCTCTGGTGCTGCTGTCCACCTCCGGTGTCGGGCCTGCCACGTGTCGGTCGCTGGCGGCCCTGCTCGGTTCCTCCTGTCCGGTTCCCGTCGTGATCACCGACGTCATGCCCACCTGGGTCGGCCCCTTGGACGTGGTCTTCGCCTACGGGGCGGACGGTGGGGACACGTCGCTGGCCGAGTCGCTGGAACTGGCCACCAGGCGCGGGGCGAGCGTGATTCTCGCCGCTCCGGACGAGGGCCCCGTGGGGGCCGCCGCCGCGGGGCGGGCGAGAACGATTTCCCCCAGGATCCCGGTGTCCGAGCCGTTGAGCCTCCCGCACGCCTTCACAGCGGGGGTGAGGGTTCTCACGGCGTTGGGACTGCTCGACACCGACACCGACGCGTTGGCGGACGCGTTGGACGAACAGGCGGAGCGTTCCCACCCACGACACGAGATCTCGGAGAATCCCGCCAAGACGTTGGCGTTACGGCTGGCCGACCGTATCCCGCTGCTGTGGGGAGTGGACGGAACGTCCACGGCGGTCGCCGAGCACGGCTCCTTCGTACTCGGGCGTTACGCGGGGATACCGTGCGATGTCACCGACTATCAGCAGGCGGTGCATCGTGCGGCGCTGTACCGCGCCGCCGCGACGGTCGGCAGCGAGGCGGATCTGTTCGCCGATCCCACGGAGGAAACCACGGCGGGGTGGCGCGTCGTGCTGCTGAGCACCCGCGACGGTGAACGGGCACGGTTCACCGAGCGAACCGCCACAGCGGCGCTACCCGGCGCCGACGTGCTCGCCCCGAACGAGTCCCAGCAGGGGGACGGGGTCCGGAGTTCGCTGTCCCTCGCTGTCGGGTTCGACATGGCCGCGGTCTACATCGGGTTGGCTTCGGACTCGTTGCACGGGGACGACAGACCGGTGTCGGCGGCGCGCTGAGGACCTGGGTGCTTCGGCACCCGCATCCCCGGCCGATTCGCACGGAGTTTCCGGTGTTCTCCTGCGAAGCGCGGGCGGGACACCATTCGTTGTACTCCCGCCGGGCGGTATCGGTTCCGTCGGGGAGACGCGGTTAGACGAGGAAGCGAGAACGACTGTGGAGTTACTGCGCAACGCGGTACGCCCGTATGCATGGGGGTCCCGGACCGCGATCGCGGAGCTACTCGGCCGTCCCGTCCCCGCGCCACATCCCGAAGCCGAACTCTGGATGGGCGCCCATCCCGGAGATTCCTCGCGGTTGCTGTGTCAGGACGGATCGGAGATTTCGCTGGTGCGCTTGTTGGACGCGGAGCCGAGCCACCAGCTGGGGCGGGCGTGCACCGACATATGGGGCAATCGGCTGCCCTACCTGATGAAGGTGCTCGCCGCGGACGAGCCGTTGAGCCTGCAGGCCCACCCCTCCGCCGAGCAGGCGGCCGACGGGTTCGCACGGGAGGAGGCGGACGGGGTCCCGCGCGGTGCCGCCGACCGCAACTACCCGGATCCCACCGCGAAACCCGAGTTGATCTGCGCGTTGACCGAGTTCCACGCGCTCGCCGGATTCCGCGCCGCCGAAACCACCGTTCGGTTGCTGCACCAGCTCGACGTGCCGAGTCTGCGGGCGCACACCCGCCTGCTGGCCGATCAGCCGGACCGGGACGGGCTGCGTGCGTTGTTCACCACGTGGATCACTCTGCCGGAGGACACCCTCCGTGCGCTGATGCCGGATCTGTTGCGGGCGTGTGCCGAGCACGTGCGTTCCGGGGGTGAATTCACCGAGGAGTGCCGCACGGTTCTCGAACTGGGCGAGGACTACCCGAACGACGCCGGTGTGCTGGCGAGTCTGCTGCTGAACCGAATCGTGTTGCGGCCGGGGGAGGCCATCTATCTCGCGCCCGGGAACCTGCACGCCTATCTGCGCGGGACCGGCGTGGAGATACTGGCCAATTCGGACAACATCCTTCGGTGCGGCCTGACCCCCAAACACGTCGACGTGGCCGAACTGCTGAGGGTTCTCGACTTCGAGAACGGTGAACTGCGAATACTCAACGGTGAACGCCGCGACACCAATCTGACGGTATACCGCACCGAGGCCGACGAGTTCGAGTTGTCCAGAGTGGAATGGCAGCGCGGTGATCGGTCCGGTGTCCTGCTCGACTCCGCGGGACCGCAGATCCTGTTGTGCACCGAGGGCGGGGTCAGGTTGTCCCCCTACGCCGCGGGAGCCGGTACCAACGGGAACGGCAGCCACAACGGTGGCTCCGGTGACGCTCGCGAACTGGAGCTCTCGCGCGGGGACTCGGTCTGGCTCGCTGCTTCGGACCCCTGTGTGCTGGCGCAGCCGCTCGGCGCGGCGGGCGAAGGGGTGCAGCTGTTCCGGGCGGCCCCCGGCGCTGTCTGACCTGGGTTTTCCACCGGGGCCGTCCCGGCGGGCGTGTTCGGACGGACCAGTCGTCCGCTCCCGCCCGCTCTCGACAGCGGTGCCCGACATCGAGCGGCCGCACCGCATGCCTCGCCGTCTCGCGGTACGCCCGAATCACGCTCGGGCCGCCTCGCACTCGGGCCTACTCGCACTCCGGGAGAACTCGGTCCCGCGGAGCGGTGCTCGCATTAAAAGAGTATTTTTCACGAGCAATTAGTGGTGTCGCGCAACTTTTCCGGTCCTCGCGCTCCCGATCCGCGCGGATTCGGCGGCTCGTTAGTAGATTGTGCTCTCAACCACCATCGGCAACGGTCTCGCGCCCGTTATCGTGCGGTGCCACCAGTAAGCATGATCCGAGGAGGCAGTGGTGCCAGGAAACGGAATCTGGCGGACCAAAACGGTCGAACAATCGATCCTGGACACCGATGAACCCGACACCAGACTACGGAAGAATCTCGGTACCTGGGATCTGATCGTTTTCGGTGTTTCGGTGGTAATCGGTGCGGGGATCTTCACGCTCACCGCACAGGTAGCGGGTGACACCACTGGTCCCGCCGTCTCACTCGCCTTCGTGCTCGCCGCGATCGCCTGCGCCCTCGCGGCACTGTGCTACGCCGAATTCGCCTCCACCGTTCCGGTGGCAGGCAGCGCCTACACGTACTCCTACGCCACGTTCGGCGAGTTCTTAGCCTGGATAATCGGCTGGGACCTGATCCTGGAGTTCTCCATCGCGGCTTCGGCCGTCGCCAAGAGCTGGTCGTCCTACCTGCAGCAGGTCATGTCCGGCATCGGGATCTCGCTGGACACCAAGCTCCCGCTGGGCCCGCTCCAGTTCGACTGGGGAGCCATGCTGCTCGTCGCGGTGCTGGTAGCGGTGCTGATCACCGGAACCAAGCTCTCGGCGCGGGTCAGCATGGTGATCACGGCCATCAAGGTCGGGGTGGTGCTGTTCATCATCATCGCCGGGATCGCCTACATCAAACCGGACAACTACACCCCGTTCGTTCCGGAGGGGCAAAGCGTCTCCGAAGGCGGTCCCGCCCTGCACCAGTCGCTGCTCTCGCTGCTGCTCGGGGGTGAATCCAGCACGTTCGGCATCTACGGGCTGCTGGCGGGGGCCTCGGTGGTGTTCTTCGCCTTCATCGGCTTCGACGTGGTGGCGACCACGGCGGAGGAGACCCGCGATCCACAGCGCGACGCGCCGCGCGGCATCCTCGGTTCGGTGGTGATCACCACCGTGCTGTACGTGGGAGTTTCGCTCGTGCTGACCGGCATGGTGCGCTACACCGAGCTGGCCACCGGCCCCGACGGGCAGAGCGCCACCCTCGCGACCGCCTTCGAGATCAACGGTGTGAACTGGGCGGCCACACTGATCTCGGTGGGAGCACTGATCGGTCTCATCACCGTGGTGATGGTGCTGCTTCTCGGCCAGACCAGGGTGCTGTTCGCCATGGCCAGGGACGGTCTGCTGCCTCGCGGCCTGGCCAAGACCGACCCGCATCGCGGAACTCCGGTGCGCGTCACCGTGCTGGTGGGCGCGGTGGTGTTCGTCGCTTCCGGCTTCTTCTCGTTCTCCAGCCTGGCCGAGATGGTCAACATCGGTACTCTGTTCGCGTTCGTCCTGGTTTCGGTCGGCGTGATCGTGCTGCGCAGCAAGCGTCCCGACCTGCCACGCGGCTTCCGCGCGCCGCTGGTTCCGGCGGTTCCGATCCTGGCGGTGCTGGCCTGCCTGTGGCTGATGATCAACCTGACCGCGTTCACCTGGATCAGGTTCCTCGTGTGGATGCTCGCGGGTGTGATCATCTACGTCCTTTACAGCCGCACCCACTCGGTGCTCGGGCAGCGGGAGAGGGCCGACAACCTCCCCGACTGAGGCCGAGATCGTGTGCGTGCCAGCTGCTGTGCTGGTTGCGTGGCGGAACCTCACGGGCCGTCTCGCTGCGGGATCCTCGACATCGAGTAGTTACTACGCCACGTCGAGGCTGTCCTCGCGAGACGACCCGTGAGAACCCGAGGCGGTGCGGCCCGCTGGGGTGGTCGGAGCTCGAGCTGCGGGAGTGGCAGGAGCGCGACTACTAGTCGGGCTGGTGTTCCGGCGATTTCTTGGGAAATTGACGCCAGGCGGTGCCACACCGCCGTATTGGGGGCATCGTACTGGGGCGTCGATTTCTCGCGAAATCGCCGCGCCTCTCGGCTCACTGGCTCGACGGACGCAGGGCGGGGCCGCGTTCCCAGGGCGGCGTCATCCCGGGCAGGTCGATGATCTCCGGAGGTTCGGCGTGCGGGAGCCGAGTGGGTTGCTCGGTTCCGGTGGTCTCGGCGGTGTGCCCCTCCTGCTCGCCCGGATCGTCCTCCATCGTGGGGTCGGTGGCCACAGTGGCGACTCTTTCCTCCCGCCGGACGGTCTCCCCACCCGTGACCGGGTGCGAGCCCACCTTCGTCGAAGCCCCACCGGTGGGACGGTTCGCCGCGCGGTCCTCGGAGGTGTCCGTGCGATGGGTCTTGCCGTTCCGGGAGCTTCCCGCCGGATCGACCATCGTCGTGCGCAGCGGGAGGTTCGTGCCACGTGCCGGAACCTCCAGGGCCGCCGCCATCGATACGGCCCTGTCCCACTCGGGGTCGCCGCTGTACTCGGAGTGCCGCGACAACCCGGCCGTCCAACGCCGATGCTCGAACGGTCCGCGCTGCGGATCGGGCAACCAGTGATCGTTACCGAGCACCAGCGCACCCGTGGGACCGCGTGCGGCGGCGGGCAGCGGTCCCTCGCTGCCGTCCGGGCGGAAGCCGACCCCCAGCAGCTTGCCGTCGTGGACCTGCCGGTTCCACGTCCCGACCGCACCACCGATCGGATCAGTCCCTCGGCACAGTGAGCGCCACTGCCCGGCCAGCGAGCCCGCCAGGGAGCGCTGCGCCTCGTGGCCGAGAAAGCCGGGAAATCCGCGAGCGTAAGCCCACTGCAGCTGTGAACCGGCCGTGACCAGGCCGACCCGCTCGTGGTCCTGCTCGTCGAGCCTGCCGAGCAACCTGGCCGCGGCGACGGAGACGAGCAGGCTGCCCTGGCTGTGACCGGACAACACCACGCGGGTGTTCGGGTCCGCCAGGTGTTCACACGCCCGGTCGACCAGTTCGGGGATCACCTTCAGCGCGTAGCACGGCGGCACGATCGGATGAGAATCCCGCGGCCAGAACAGGGTCAGATCGCACAGCAGACTCAACTGCCGCCCCGCGTTCGGACGACGAACCGCCAGGTGAACCATCCGCAGCAGCGTCGCCACCAGGGTCGCGAGTGCTCCCACGCCCAGCAGCAGCAACCAACGTCCCCAGAAGGGAGGTTCGGGGCCGCCGAGGCGCAGCACCAGAGCCAGGACCGCTCCCACCGTCAGGGCACCCGCCAGCAACAGCACCAGCCGATGCCCGTGGCTGCGTTGCAGCTCGGCCCATTTCCACGCGCGTTCGGCGCTGCGTTGATCCGCGGGGCGCCCGGCGTGCAGCAGCTCCACCTCGGGGGATACCCCGTCCGTACGGATCGCGCGCCACCAGCGCAACCACACCCACGGCACCCCGACGAGCCCCGCGAGTACGAGCGCGGCCGTCGCCGCCCCCCACAACAGCGTCACGGTGTCGTAGGAAACCGGTAGCAGCAGCTCCGTACCGAGCGCCTGCCGCGCACTCAGCGTCAGACCCGCGCCGAAACCCGCGCCGAGCAGGCACGCGATCAGCAGTACCGGCGCGGCGAACCAGCCACCGGCCCACGGGCGCAGTCTCGACGGGAGACGACGCCACGAGCGACGAGCCAGCAACGCGGCTGGTAGCAGCAGCACCCCGATACAGCCGCACAGTGCCAGCAGGCCGAGAGTCAGCGAGTCGGTCACCGGTCCCGAGCCGGGGAGCGGGCCGGACAGGTGAGTCGGGAAGAGCGCTGTGAGCAGCAACAGCAGCCCGCTCGTGCCCAGCAGCAGGATTCGCGCGTAGTGCCCCACCAGCGGGTGCACGGAGCGTCGGAGACCGCTCTCGGACTCTCCCGAACCGGTCGGATCGTCCAGCAGCAACGTTCCCAGCACGCACAGCGCGGTTACGGCCGCTGCCGCCACCCAGCGTGGATCAGTGGCGGCGGTCGGTCCGCCGAGAGCCAGCAGCACCACCGTGCACAGCGCGGCCACCGCGTGCAGCGTCCGCAGGGCGGGAGTGCTCGGATCGCGCACCACTCCGGCCCCTGGCAGTCTCGGTGCCTGCGCGCTGTGCTCGTTCCCGGCACCGCTCGGGTTCCGAACCCGCCAGGACATCGCGGACAGGCGGTACATGCCGAACACGGCGGCCACCACGAAGAGCAGAGCGGGAACCGAACGCAGCGGTTCGAACGTACGCAACTCGTCGGGGACGGCGCTCAGACACCCTGTCCCCGCGCGCAGGCACTGGGCCGCCACCAGATCCAGGCTCAGCACGGTCAGCTGTGCGGTGAACAGCATCGTCAGCAGCAGCCCCGCCAGGCGCAGCCCCGCGCGGAGCAGCGCTCCCAGCGAGCGCGACCAGTGGCTGTCCCGGTCGACCGGCGGCAGCATCCAGTGCGCCAGGTTCGCCAGCGCGAACGGGAACAGCAGTGCCCACAGCGCCTTGCCGCGTCCGGAGGTCATACCGCCCCAGACGTACCCCTCGACCGAACGAGGGACGGTTCGTTCCCCCGCGGTGAGGTCGGGCCCCGAGATCGGACGCAGCAGTCGGTCAGCGGGGCTGACGATTCGTCCGGTGCCGTCGCCTGCCACGTCCACCGAAGCCACCGAATCGGTCAGCTCCCGCGGTTCCGTCCCGAGGACGCCGTGTACCCGCAGCTCGACCACGCGAGTGTCCGGCCCGGGTACGTGCACTGTTCCTCCTGTGGGTCGGTGCGGTGCGGGGGAGTCCGCGTTTCCGCGGAGTTCGCGAGTCCACTCACGACGGACGAGCGACTCCCGCCTCGGTCCTGTGGGAGCTGATTCTCCCGGTTCGATTGTCTCTTCTCGACGGTCTTGTCGCGACCTACTTCCCGGAATCCTTTCATCGATACTTTCCCGTCGTCCCGAAGAGGCGTGCGGCCGGGTGGCCCACGCGGTCGCTACTCCGGTGGATGGACTGCGTAGGGTTCGCATCATGGGGCGACTGATCGTGATCGAAGGGCTGGACGGCGCGGGAAAGCAGACGCTGACCGACTCGTTGAGCGGCGAGCTGACGGCCAGGGGGCTGTCGGTGGGCCGCGCGGCCTTTCCGCGCTACGGCCAGGACGTGCACGCCGATCTCGTCGCCGAGGCGTTGCGGGGCGCGCACGGCGACCTGGCCGAGTCCGTGTACGGCATGGCCGTGCTCTACGCACTGGACCGGCAGCGCGCCGCGGAGTGGCTGCGAGCACGGCTCGCCGAACACGACGTGCTGTTGCTCGACCGGTACGTGGCCTCCAACGCCGCCTACGGGGCGGCCCGGTTGTGGCAGCACGCCGACGGTGAGTTCGTCTCCTGGGCCTACCAGCTCGAGGTCACCCGATTCGGACTGCCGGAGCCGGAACTGCAGATCCTGCTCCGCGTGCCCGGTGAAGTCGCCGCGGAGCGGGCCGAACGCCGGGAACGATCCGGCACGGCGGACGGCAGGGACATGTTCGAGTCGGACTCGGGACTGCAGGACCGCTGTGCGGCGGTTTACCTGGAACTCGCCGAGATGTCGTGGTGGTCCCCCTGGCACGTGGTGGACGACGCCGCCACCACGGATCCGGCGGGACTGGCCGACCGCGTGCTCGCGCAACCTACTCCACCGTAGTGCTCCGTTTGGCGGTACCATAGCCTTCGCGCTGGGCAATGATCCGACGACCTGCGGTGATGAGTACCGGGTGGTGCTTGCCCCCGTGGTGCAAAGTGCAACCATGTGGGGCATGAAGTCACGCGTGCTCGTGGTGGACGACGACCCTGCCCTGGCGGAGATGCTGACCATCGTACTCCGCGGTGAAGGGTTCGATACCGCCGTCGTCAACGACGGCACCAAGGCGATGCCCGCGCTGCGTGAACTCAAACCCGATCTGGTGTTGCTCGACCTGATGTTGCCGGGCATGAACGGCATCGACGTGTGCAAGGCCATTCGCGCCGAATCGATGGTCCCCGTCGTCATGCTCACCGCGAAGAGTGACACCGTTGACGTCGTCCTCGGCCTGGAGTCCGGTGCCGACGACTACATCGTCAAACCGTTCAAGCCGAAGGAGCTGGTGGCACGGCTGCGGGTGCGGCTGCGCCGCACGGAGGCGGAACCCGCCGAGGTGCTCTCCATCGGTGACCTTACGGTCGACGTCCCCGGGCACGAGGTCACGCGCGACGGAGTTCCGATCTCGCTGACGCCGTTGGAGTTCGACCTGCTGGTCGCGCTCGCGCGCAAGCCCCGCCAGGTTTTCACCCGTGAGGTGTTACTCGAGCAGGTGTGGGGCTACCGGCACGCGGCCGACACCCGGTTGGTCAACGTACACGTACAGCGACTCCGGTCGAAGATCGAGAAGGATCCGGAGCACCCGGAGGTCGTACTGACGGTTCGGGGCGTCGGGTACAAGGCCGGGCCGCCATGATCGCCGAACACGATGATCGTCTCGACACGGCAGGACGGACGGGGTGAACGGTGAGCAGCCTCGTGCCGGCGCCGAGCGCTCCTTCCCGGCCCGGCTCCGGGATGACGTCCGCAGGCGCTGGCACTGGTTCGAATCGACCTGGCGCCGCTCGATGCAGCTGCGTGTCGTCGTCAGCACCCTGGCGCTGTCCTCGGCCGTGGTCTTCGTACTGGGGATGGTGCTGCAGACGCAGATCACCAACAGACTGCTGCAGAACAAGGAGGACGCCGCGGTCCGGCAGGTCGAGCAGAACCTGCGGGTCCTGGAGTACCAGCTGACGGCGGTCGATCCCAATTCCGGCGATGTCGCCGAGCAGCTGGAAGCCGCGCTGAATCAGCTGACCACCAGCACCGCCGACAATACCGAGACCGACTCGTTCGCCGGGAACTACGAGCCCGCCCTGGTGGACGGCCAAGCCATCACTGAGAACGGTGAACAACCTTCCGCGGGGCCGATCGACAGCGTTCCGAACTCGCTGCGCAAGCTCGTCAAGGAGGACAACCTGGCGAGTAAGATCGAGACGGTCAGGCGCGACGGCGAGTCGGTCACCATGCTCATCATCGGCAGCCCGGCCGGAACCGCCACCCGACCGTTGCAGGCCTATTTCCTGTTCCCACTGGAGTCGGAGCGCAAAACACTGGGACTGGTGCAGAGCACCCTGCTGGTGGGCGGTCTGGTGCTGCTCGTGCTGCTCGGCGCCATCACCAATCTCGTCACCCGGCAGGTGGTGCGTCCCGTCCGGCAAGCCGCCCACACCGCCGAGCGGCTGGCCGCGGGCAATCTCGACGAACGGATGCGGGTCATCGGCGAGGACGACATGGCCCGACTCGCGGACTCGTTCAACGAGATGGCCGACAGTCTCAAGCAGCAGATTCAGCAGCTCGAGGAGTTCGGCCAACTCCAGCGGCGCTTCACCTCGGACGTCTCGCACGAGCTGCGTACTCCGCTGACCACCGTGCGGATGGCCGCGGACGTACTGCACGCCTCCCGCGACGATCTGCCGGACGGACTGGAGCGCTCCGCCGAGCTGCTCGTCGACGAGCTCGACAGGTTCGAGTCGCTGCTCGGTGATCTGCTGGAGATATCCCGGCTCGACGCCGGAGTCGCCGACCTGGCCACCGAATCGCTCGACGTGCCGGATCTGGTGCGGCGTGTCATGGATTCGTTGCTGCCCATCGCCAGGACCGGCGGAGTCGAGCTGCGTGGCGACTTCCCCGTCGAGGAGGTTCACATCCTCGCGGACGCCCGGCGGGTCGAACGCATCGTGCGAAACCTCGTCGCCAACGCCGTCGACCACGCGGAGGGCAGGCCGGTGGACATCAACTTCGCCGCGGACGACCGCTCGGTGGCGGTCACCGTGCGCGACTACGGTGTCGGACTGCGCCCCGGTGAGGCCGAACTCGTGTTCACCAGGTTCTGGCGCGCCGATCCCTCACGGGATCGACAGACCGGCGGTACGGGCCTCGGACTCTCCATCGCGGCCGAGGACGCTCGGCTGCACGGTGGCTGGCTCGACGCCTGGGGCGAACCCGGCAAGGGTTCCTGCTTCCGGCTCACCCTGCCGCGCGACTCGGGCGACCGGGTAGACACGAGCCCGTTGTCGCTGCCGAGCACCCGCAGCATCGCCGCGCCCGAGGCGCTGCTGGCCGTGCCCGGGGACGCGACGGACAACGGTTCCACACCCCCGGACGAGGGGTATGACCAAAGCGATCAGGGGCCGACCTGGAGCTCCGGTCCCGACGAGCAGGAGAAACGATGACGTTGCGACGGCGGCTCGCCCCAGCGGTGACTCTGCTGCTGGTGCTGTCCGTTCCGCTCACCGGTTGCGCCTCGATACCGGAGGAGACCAACGCCGGGGTGATCCGCCAGGTCGAGGAGGCTCCCGAAACCAGCACCGAGGCCCAGCCACCACCCGAGAACCTCAACGACACGGACCTCGTCCGCAGTTTCCTGGAGGCCACCGCGGAGCCCGCCAACGACTACGCGGCGGCCCGGCTGCACCTGACCGAGCAGGCGGCCGACTCGTGGCAGGTTCCCTCGGAACGGTTCATCGTAAACAGCGTCAACACCGTGCCGAAGTCGCGGCCGGAAACCCCCGACTCCGTCCGCGTAGTCGGCCTGGACTTGCACCAGCTCGGCAAGCTCCGGAAGGACCAGTCCTACGTTCCGGAGGAGAAGGACCTCAGTCTGCGGGTCAAGGTCCGGCAGCGTTCCGACGGGCAGTGGCGGATAGTCGATCCGCCTCGCAAGCTGCTGGTCACCAGCGACGCCTTCAAGTCCCACTACCGGGCCGTATCGGTCTACTTCCTGGATCACCAGCGCGAGGGGGTGATCCCCGACATCCGGTGGGTGCGGCAGAACCCGAAGAGCACACTGCCCTCGCGGGTCATCAGCCTGTTGCTGTCGGGACCCTCCGAGGGCTTCGACCTGGCGATGAAGACCGCCATACCCGAGGACACCACCACGGCGAGCAACGTGAGCGAGACCGATGACGGTGCGCTGCTCGTCAATCTACGCGACCTCGGCGATCTGAGCGGCAAGAAGAAGCGGCTGATCGCCGCCCAGGTGGTGCTGACGCTGCGTGGTGTCCGAACCGCCCGGGTGGAACTGCGGGACGAGGGCGCGTCGTTGCTGTCGAACACCGAGGTGCTGCGTCCCTCCGACGTGAGCGAGTACGAGCAGCAGAACGAGGCTCCCCGGGACGTGAAGCCACTCGCGGTCGTCGACGAGAAACTGCTGGTGTTCAGCGAGAACGCCCCCCAGGTACCCGGCCCCGCGGGCAACGGGAGTTACCGGATCACTACCGCCGCTCGTTCCGACGACGGTTCCCGAGTGGCCGCTGTGGTGCGCCGCGATGGCAGCGGAGTCGAACTGCGCGTGGGCGCGTACGGCGAGGAGCTGCGGAGACTCGGGATTCGAGGCAATTTCATGAGCAGGCCGACCTGGCGCAGTGAATCCGAGTTCTGGACCGTCGTCAACGGCGAACGGGTGATGCGGGCTATCCGCGACGAGAACGGCTCCTGGTCTGTCAGCCGGATCGACGCGAGCGATTTACCCGGTGAGGGGAATATCGAAGCCCTGCGGATCTCCCGAGGTGGTACCCGACTCGCCGCCGTCGTCGACGGTCGAATAGTCGTCGCGGGCATAGCGGGCGGTGATTCGGACGTGTCGCTGCAAGAGCCCGTGACGCTGAGCGGTGGCACGGGGGATTCCGAGATCAAGGGGGTCGACTGGCTCACCGGCGACTCGTTGGTGGCCATAACCGGTAGGGACGCTCAGCCCGTGGTCAGGGTCTCCGTCGACGGTTTCAACTGGGACTCCTACCGGCCCTCCAACCTGCGCAACCCCAAACTGGTGACCGTGGGACCGGACCAACGGGTCATAGTCGCCGACGAGGCCTTCCTCTGGCAGGCCAAGGATCTGTCCGATTACTGGGAAGTGCTGCATGAGATCCCGATCGGGGCGTCCTCGAAACCCTTCTACCCGGGTTGAATCTAGGTTCTCCGGGTGGTCCGATCAGCGGTTGTGCGGTGCCCGTGCGCCCCGAGCGGTACGACCTATCGGTACTGACAGCGTGTAAGGCCGACACGCCGAGCCGCCGGTGGCGGGGCGACCCGCACCGGCCCCCGCGCGAGTCAACCTCGGCGGCGTGTCATTCGATCGGTACTCCCGCTCGGTCGTTCCGTCGGGGCTGGTGGATCTGCTGCTGCCATTGCGCTGTGCGGGCTGCGGTCTCGCCGGGGCCGTGCTGTGCGCCGAGTGCGACAGGCGGTTCCACGAGCCGCGCGTGATCCGTCCTCCCGTGCTGTTCCGGGAACCGCCGATTCACGCCTTGGCTCGTTATCGCGGTCGGGTGCGTACGACGCTGCTGGCCTACAAGGAGGGCGGTCGTCGTGACCTGGAGAGGCCACTGGGAAATCACGTGGCCACCGCCGTCCGGGCCGTTCTCGCCGCATCCGGCTCGATCACCGAAACCGACTCGCCCCGTCTGGTGCCGGCCCCGTCGAGGGACGCGGCGGTGCGACGCAGGGGCAGAGCACACCTGGCGCGAATCACCCACCGCGCGGAGCGGAGGTTGCCCGGCTTGTGCACGGCGGACTGCCTTCGGTTGAGTCCGCGAGTGCGCGATTCGGTGGGGTTGGACAGCGAACGGCGCTTCGAGAACCTGCGTGGCGGGGTACTGTCGCGCCCCGGTCGTTTGCCGCCCCCGGGTACTCCCGTGCTGCTGCTCGACGACGTCCTCACCACCGGTGCCACGGTGCTCAACTGCCTACGAACGCTCTCCGAGGCCGAGCTTCCGGTGGTGGCCGTCCTGGTGCTGGCGAGCGCTTGCCGGGAGTCCTGACCGGCCCGTGTGCGCCCCGGTTCCCGGAGCATCCCGTTGCCCACCCCGGTGCGTCCCGCCAGGCGAACCGAATTCCGCCCCGACGGGAACCGATGGTTTGCCTCATGCGTTTGCCGGGTATACGCGGATGGCCGTACCGCCCGGCGCGGGCACGGTGCGGACGTCCGGGTACAGGTCCGAAAGGGCGAGCACGGGACACGGCCGTGCTACTGCTGTCGTCGGGACCGGCCCTGCGCCGGGCGGAGGTGTGTCATTGCGAAGCCGGGACCATGCCAATTACACAGGGTGTCCGATTGACTTCACCCGACTCGGGGGGTGTCACAACTCCGCAACGCGAGCTAACGTGCGTTCCCATCAAGCCGTTTTCCGGCAGTGGAATGAGGTGAGGCAGTGATGACCCTGACGCCGGAAACGAGCTGAGCACGCTCACTCCGGTGTCGCCGTGATCGTCATTCACGGAAGCACGCTGAGCAACGGAGGTCGTGAATGGACATCGTCGTCAAGGGCCGCAACGTCGAGGTGCCCACGCATTACCAGCAGCACGTCGACGAGAAGCTGAGCCGCCTCGACCGTTACGACAGGAAGGCCATGCGGGCCGACGTGGAGCTCCGGCACGAGCGTAATCCACGCCAGGCGAAGAACTGCCAGCGGGTCGAAATCACTCTCAAAGGACGCGGACCGGCGGTACGAGCCGAGGCCAGCGCGGTCGATTTCTACGCCGCCCTGGACGCCGCGTCGACGAAGCTGGAGAACCGGCTACGCAAGATGCACGACCGCCGGAAGGTGCACTACGGTCGGCGCAACCCCCGTTCGGTGGCGCAGGCCACCGCCGCGATGGCGGATCGTCCGGTCGCTGTCGCCGGTGCCGGTGGCACGACCGGCGGCCGCACACGCACGACACTCCTGGAACCGCCGGCCGATCAGCTGCGACACGACAGCGCGGAGGGGAACAGCACCGTGAGCGACAGCGCCGTGAGCAATCAGCGGGCTTCCCGGACAACCGAACCTCCCGCGGGCGGCGCCGGATTCCCGCAACAGCGTGAGGAAAGCAGCGACTACGAACCCGGTCGAATCGTCCGCGAGAAGGAACACCCCGCCACACCGATGACCGTGGACCAAGCCCTCTACGAGATGGAGTTGGTGGGACACGACTTCTACCTGTTCTTCGACGCGGAAGCCGACAAGCCCAGCGTGGTTTACCGCCGCAAGGGATTCGACTACGGAGTGATCAGACTGGCCTGACCCGGGTGGTCCTCGCGGCTACTCCAGCCGTACCGATTTGGTACGGACCATAACCATCGTGGCCGTCCGCCGCGTACCGTGGTGCGCGGGGACGGCCACGTCTGTGGTTCGACGCAGCCGACGGGCGGCCAGATTCCCCCTGCCACCGCACGATCGGGTGTGGCGGGAACACACGTGCGTGCCGGAAACGTTCGTGGTCCGTGGCCACTTCCGGCGTTCGCGCAGTGAGCATCGTCCGACGGTGCCTGAGCGAACCGTGCGGAGGTGGGCTTCTAATACTATGGCCGTAAAGCGTCCGTGACGGGCGCGTCACGATCAGCAAGTGAGGTCGACCGGATGGTCCTGTCCCGACTGCTCCGCGCTGGCGAAGGTAAGATGCTCAAGCGTCTGCGTTCCATCGCGGCGCACATCAACGAGCTCGAAGACGACACGGTCGCGCTGTCCGATGACGAGCTGCGGGCCAAGACCGATGAGTTCAAGGGCCGTTACGCCGACGGCGAGCAGCTGGACAAGCTCCTGCCCGAGGCCTTCGCGGTCGCTCGTGAGGGTGCCAGGCGAACGCTCGGCAACCGGCACTTCGACGTTCAGCTCATGGGCGGTGCCGCGCTGCACTTCGGTCAGATAGCCGAGATGAAAACCGGTGAGGGCAAGACGCTCACCTGCGTGCTGCCCGGCTATCTCAACGCGATCACAGGCAACAGCGTCCACGTCATCACGGTCAACGACTACCTGGCCAAACGTGACTCGGAGTGGATGGGCCGAATATATCGTTTCCTCGGCATGGAAGTCGCCGCCATCACGGCCGACATGTCCCCCGAGCAGCGCAGGGACGCCTACAACTGTGACGTCATCTACGGCACCAACAACGAGTTCGGCTTCGACTACCTGCGCGACAACATGGCCTGGAGCCTGGCCGAGTGCGTCCAGCGCGACCACAACTTCGCGATCGTCGACGAGGTCGACTCGATCCTCATCGACGAGGCCAGGACCCCGCTGATCATCTCCGGGCCCGCGGACCAGTCCTCCCGCTGGTACCAGGAGTTCGCGCGACTGGCTCCGATGCTGACCCGCGACGAGCACTACGAGGTCGACGAGCGCAAGCGCACCATCGGTGTCACCGAGGAAGGCGTCGACATCATCGAGGACCAGCTCGGGATCGACAACCTCTACGAGGCCGCGAACACCCCGCTGGTCGGATATCTCAACAACGCGCTCAAGGCCAAGGAGCTCTACCGCAGGGACAAGGACTACATCGTTCGCAACGGTGAAGTGGCCATCGTCGACGAGTTCACGGGGCGCGTGCTGCACGGACGCCGTTACAACGAGGGCATGCACCAGGCGATCGAGGCCAAGGAAGGCGTCGAGATCCAGGCCGAGAACCAGACCCTGGCCACGATCACGCTGCAGAACTACTTCCGGCTCTACGACAAGCTCGCCGGTATGACCGGTACGGCCCAGACGGAGGCCGCCGAGTTCCAGAGCACCTACAAGCTCGGTGTGGTCTCGATCCCCACCAACGAGCCGATGATCCGGCAGGACCAGCCCGACCTGATATACAAGAGCGAGGAGGCCAAGTTCGCGGCCGTCGCCGAGGACATCGAGGAACGGCACGGTAACGGACAGCCGGTGCTGGTCGGCACCACCAGCGTCGATCGATCGGAGTATCTGGCGAAGCTGCTCACCAAGCGTGGCGTTCCGCACAGCGTGCTCAACGCCAAGCACCACGAGTCCGAAGCGGGCATCATCGCCGAGGCGGGCCGCAGGGGCGCGGTGACCGTGGCCACCAACATGGCCGGTCGTGGTACCGACATCGTGCTCGGCGGCAACGTCGATCACCTGGCCGACAGCGAGCTGCGCAAGCGGGGCCTCGATCCGGTCGACAACCGGGAGGACTACGAGGCCGAGTGGCCCGCGGTGGTCGACAAGATCAAGGAGCAGGCCGAGTCCGAGGCCGACGAGGTGCGCGAGGCGGGCGGGCTCTACGTGCTCGGCACCGAACGGCACGAGTCGCGCCGGATCGACAACCAGCTGCGTGGTCGTTCCGGACGTCAGGGCGACCCGGGCGAGTCGCGGTTCTACCTCTCGCTCGGTGACGAGTTGATGCGCCGCTTCAACGCCAACATGGTCGAGACCGTCATGACTCGCCTGAAGGTCCCGGACGACGTTCCGATCGAGCACAAGATGGTCACCAGAGCCATCCGAAGCGCTCAGACCCAGGTCGAACAACAGAACATGGAGATCCGCAAGAACGTCCTCAAGTACGACGAGGTGCTCAACCAGCAGCGATCGGTGATCTACACCGAACGCAGGCGCGTGCTGGAAGGCGAGGATCTGCGCGAGCAGGTCGAGCACATGATCGAGGACGTGATCAGCGCCTACGTGAAGGGCGCGACCTCCGAAGGCTACGCGGAGGACTGGGACCTCCAACAGCTCTGGACCGCTCTCAAATCCCTCTACCCGATCTCGATTCACTGGGAGGACATCGCCGAGGAGGACGGCGACCTCAGCAGCAAGAAGGTGAACGACGCGGTCATCGCCGATGCCAAGCGTGCCTACGACGCGCGGGAAGCCGAGATCGAGGAGATGGTCGGCGAAGGCGGCATGCGCGAGCTCGAACGCCGTGTCGTGCTCAGCGTGCTGGACCGCAAGTGGCGTGAGCACCTCTACGAGATGGACTACCTCAAGGAAGGTATCGGGCTGCGTGCGATGGCACAGCGGGATCCGCTGCTCGAATACCGGCGCGAGGGCTTCGACATGTTCAACGCCATGTTGGAAGCACTCAAGGAGGAGTCCGTCGGTTACCTGTTCAACGTCCACGTCGAGGCCGCCGAGCCGGAGGAACCGGCGGAGCCGTCGGTGCCGGTCTCGGTCAGCCAGAGCTCCGGCGGTGACGGCGTCGCGGCCGAGGACGGTCAGGCAGCTGCCAAGCCGAGTTCCAAACGCGGCAAGAACTCCCGGGCCGCGGGTCCCGCGTTGAGCCAGCTGGGTTCGCAGCAGGACGAGCAGTCGCAGGTTCCGGCCGCATTGCGGGGCAACGGTGCCGGAAGGTCGGGGCAGCGGCTCAGTTACTCGGGGCCCTCGGAGAACGGTGGTGTCGAGACCAGCAACGCCGAGTCCGAGGACTCCGCTTCGGAGCAGCAGGGCACGAGGCGCGAACGCCGTGCCGCCGCCCGGGCCGAGTCGAAGAAGGGCAAGAAGCGCTGAGCGAGCCTCCCGAACTCGCAGACCTGGTGCTCGGATCGACGGGAATCCCGCTCCCACTCGAGCGGGATTCCCGTCCCGAGCGGCCGTCCACACGCACTTCCCGGGATCAGAGCAAGGAAAGCAGGGTGCACCACCACCCGGCGTCCAGTCGTTCCAGGCGGAGCGTCATGGCGCGGTGCCGGTTCGGTTCGTGGATGATCACGCAGACCTCCACGGTGCTGGAGTTGGTGGGACAGGCGTGTACCGAGTTCATCCGGGTACGGAAGTCCAGCGGGGTTTCGCGTCGGGTGAGGGTCGTCAGCAGGCCGGCCACCGGTCTGCTCAACCACCGGCGTATCTGGTGGAGCGGCCTTCGCCCGGTCAGTACCTCCACCATGCTTCTGGCCGCGCCGTGAGCCAGTGCCGATGCCGAGTAGGACGGCGGGGTGCGGTTCTCGTTGTCCGCGAGCACGGTGGTTCCCTCGCGCATGACGGTGTTCTCCCTTCCGGTGGCTTCACGGATTAGGAGTGAGTGCCCTCCGCCGCACGTTCACTCCGAACCGGGCAACCACCCGATTGGATGAGCTCGGTTGTTCGAACGACCGCGAGTTAGGTTGTCGTAATGACTTTGTCGGCGCTCGTGGTCGATTTCGGTGGAGTCCTGGACGACTTCGGTGAGCGTTCGTCAGGACAGGCGGTCGATACCGAGGTGGAAACAGCGCCGGTGGCACGGGCGCTGGAGTGGTTGCGCGCTCGTGGTGTGGCTGTCGCTTTGTTGTCGAACGGGGAGGGGCGTCCCACGGCGATCGACTGCGACCGGTTGTTCGATGTCGTGGCCGTATCGGCCGAGACCGGGTTTCGGAAACCCGCTGCCGCGAGCTTTCGGCACGTGCTCGGACAGCTGGGGGTTCCCGCCGATTGGTGTGCCTTCCTCGATGATGAACCGCGCAACGTTGCCGCGGCCGTCGAGACGGGCATGGTGGGGATAGTGCACTCCGGTGTCGAGTCGACGCTGCACGAGCTTTCCGTGCTTTTCGCTTCGGAATTGGACGAACAGTCCTGATAACCCCGTGTTCACCTGGTGTTTTGGTGGTTGGTGGGGGTGGGTGTGTGGGGTGGTGTGGTGGGGGGTTAGAGTGGTTGTTGTCAGCACGGCGGGGCCGGGTTGGAAATCACGAGGGTGGATGAGCTGGGACGTGGTTCTGGTTTGTTCGGTGGTTTCCGGGTTTCGGTTCGTGGTGGTGGCTGGTTGTTTGAAGAACTGCATGTGGTGCCTGGTGCTTGCTGGCTCGGGCTTGCCTTGTTGGGGTGAGTGGTGAGTTGGCGGGTGGGTGACCCCCCGGTGAGTGGGGGTTGGTTGGGGTGCTACGGTGAATGCGGTTAACAACGAAGAGGCATTCGGGAATTCCGCTGAATGTGGTGGCTGGGTTTTGGTTCGGTCGCTGGGTTTGGTGGGTGTTTCTGGGTGTGGGCCTGCCGCGTGGGTGGTGGGTGTGTTCTTTGAGAATTCAACAGTGTTTGTGCACGCGTGTGTG
>NZ_FPAT01000014.1 GCF_900116555.1 Actinopolyspora lacussalsi subsp. righensis
GGGGTGCTGGTGAGGAAGGTGTCATGAGCCGTCATTCGTTTCGGTTCGGGTGATCGGTAGCGTTCGCGCATGGTGTGGGAGGTGGATCAGGACGGGCTGGTCGTGCACTGGACGCTGGTCGGTGACGATCTGGACCGGGTGGCGGGCAAGCGTGATGCGGCGAAGCTGGGTTTTGCCTTGTTGCTGAAGCTGGTGCAGTCGTTGCGGTTCCGGTCGAACAACACCATGCACGCGCCGATCATCGACGGCGGCGAACTGGTGCGACGCTACGCCGACTCGAGTACGCAGACTTACCGCCGCGGTGAGCAGGTGCCCATCCGGGGTGTGGTGGGTGGGGACTGGCTGGAACTGCTCTACTGAGGCGGCCTCCAGCCGGGTGCAGCGCAGCGTCTACGAGCTCGCCGAGAACGAATGGGCGGGCCTGCTCAGCAGCGAGGACTACCGCGGGCTCACCCCGCTGATCTGGGCTCACGTAGCCATACACGGCGAATTCAAACTCAACATGAACAGCCGCCTCGACCTCGGTCAACGGCGCACACGATAGCGCAGGTGAAGCACCCGGTTGCCCTGAATCACCACGTCAGGATCCTCCAACAGGTGCTGTGTGTGGACCGACCCGAAGTAACGTTTGCCGGACCCGAGCACCACGGGTACGACGTCCATGCGTACTTCATCGATCAGACCCGCGGCAAGCACTTGGCTACCGATGTCGCCAGCGGCGACCTCGACCACGCGGTCACCCGTGAGCTCCTGCGCCTTGGCCATGGCTGCCTCAATGCCATCGACGAAGTAGAACGGCGCCTCGGGATACCAGCCCTCGGGTCTGCCCCGGTGGGTCACGACAACGACGTGGTCGACCCCAGCCGGAGGTGTCCCGTCCCAGCCGTTCGTCATGTCGAAGACGTGGCGACCGACGATTGTCGCCCCGATCTGGTCCCAGTACGGCCGGATGTAGTCGTAGGATGTCTGCGACACCTTCAAGACGCCGCTCTCGTCCAACGGCACGTCACCGCTGAGTAACCAGTCGAACAGCGGTCCGGGCTGGTCGTTCTCATCCGCTATGAAGCCGTCTACCGACACCGAGTTGTACATGACCACCTTGCCCACGGGGCCTCCTCTACTCTGGGTGCCTCCAAGTTAAGCGTTTTGCGAGCTGTCGGTCTTGTAAGAAATCAATCGGTCGGCAGCGGCCAGCTATCCAATACGTGGCCAGGATGTTCGCGCAGAAACCGCCGCCGAGCTTCGACGTACCGGGTCGGCGTGAGCCCGGTGAACGCCCGGAACTCGTGGCTGAAGTGGGCCTGGTCGTAGTAGCCTGCGCCACCGGCGAGGCCGCCCCAGTCGATCGGCCCGGCGGGGTTGATCGCGAACACGGCGGTGGCGAAGCGGTGAGTGCGGGCCAGCCGCTTCGGCGTGACGCCGATGAGCTCCTTGAACCGCTTTGCCAGATGAGTGTTGCTGGCACCGGTTGCCACGCTCAGGTCGCCGATCGCCACCGCCCCGCTGGTCGCCGCGATGACGCTGCTCGTATGGCGGACCAGCCCCAGGCCGGCGGTCTCGCACAGTCGTCGCATCAGCTCCTCCTCGAGCAGCGTCAGCATCTCGCTCGCCCCGTCCGCCGTGCCCAGCCGGTCTCGCAGCTCAGCAATAGCGGGCTGGCCCCAAACCTGCTCTAACGTCACCGGCCGGTCGCAGAGCTCGGCCGCGGGCATCGGCAGGAACGGCGACAACCCCCACGGCTTGAAGTGCACACCGACGGACCGGGTCCAGAGCGGGTAGCCGAACTCCCACGCGCGGGTAGGCATGGTGACCACGCAACCGTCGGCGTACCCGGCCGTTTCGATCTGGGTGCCAGCACGGAGGAGAAACGGCGCTCCGAGGTTGACGATGAACAACGCCGCCGGCGTCGTCGGCAGCGTCAGCCGGGCGTACGGCGGCGCACCCTCCAGGTAGTAAAGGTCGTCGATCAGCCCATCCAGCGGCGGTCGCGGCGCTCTGGACACGTACTCCATACGTACAGTATCGACTATGCCCTGCCGGCCGGCGCGCCTTGATGGTCCAACCGCGCTGCCACCAACACCCTGAACTCGGCGTCGCCGACGACCGGATCTACCTCGACCACGGACTCACCGGCACCAAGAGAACGCGGCCCGGGCTCGATCAGGCGCTGGCCACCGTCCGAACTGGCGACACCCTCGTGGTGCCCAAGCTCGATCGACTGGCCCGGTCGGTGTCGGACGCCCGCGCCATCGGCGACGACCTCGCCGAGCGCGGCGTCGCGCTGTCGCTGGGCGGACAGATCTACGACCCGGCCGACCCCATGGGCAAGACATTCTTCAACATCCTGGCCACCTCGCCGAGTTCGAAGTCGACCTCCAACGCATGCGCACCCGCGAAGGCATGGCCGTGGCGAAGGCGAAGGGCAAGCTGCGCGGCAAACAGCCCAAGCTCAGCGCCAAGCAGCAGACCGAGCTCTGTCGCATGCACAGCACCGAGAACTACAGCATCAACGATCTCGCCGAGCTGTTCTCGATCGGCAGGGCCACCGTATACCGCGCCCTGCAGCGGAATGGCGGCTCATGACACGTTCCTTACCGGCACCCCGACGAGTGACGCGTACACCCTCGGCCCGCGGGTCGATCGTGATCCGGTTTGCTGACCATTCGCAGTCCCGTCGCAGCGCTTCGATCACTACTTCGCGTTCCCTAGGGCACGACATCGATGAAGGATGTTCTATGAGCAGCCCGGCCTTTGCTCAGCGCGTAGGGGCGGAGGAATCATCTAGATTACTGGTCGTAGCTCGTCGTTGGACTGGTGTGGGCCCGGCGAATAGACAGGTGTCCCACACCATGGCGACCGTTCCTGGAGAAACATCGATTCCGTCGGCGCAGCCCGCATCGGCGGAGCCTCTCATCGACCGTGCCGTGCTCACCCTGACGTATCGACCGTACTGAACCGCTGCCAACGAGGTTGGAAGAGAAACCGGAGGCGATGGACGGTAGCGCGGGTCATTCTCGAAAGGAGGAGCCCTCCAAAGGTGTGGTTATGGCGCCGAGCGAAGCGCACGAAGCGGCACTGCCGTACTTTCCCAACACTCCGGTCGTGTAGCGGGGCGGAGGTGGATTCCAGCTTCGCGCTCTCGTTGCCAACTCCGATTCCGTCAACCGGACGGATAGTTCGCGTTGCACCAGGTCGATGGTGATCAAGTCGCCATCGACCAACATGGCGATCGGCCCTCCTACCGCGGCCTCCGGTGCCACGTGTCCGACCATGAGCCCACGAGTAGCCCCGGAGAAGCGTCCATCGGTCACCAATGCGACCGATTCGCCAAGTCCTCGGCCGACTAGAGCGGAGGTGACCCCGAGCATCTCGCGCATACCGGGGCCACCGCGAGGGCCTTCATATCGGATGACGATTACAGTTCCCGAACAGACCGCGCCTTCTTGTACCGCGAACATCGCATCCTCTTCGTTGTCGAACACGAGAGCGGATCCGGTAAACTGCGGAGTGGATGTGGCCGAAACCTTTACCACCGCTCCTCGGGGAGCGAGATCGCCTTTGAGGATACGGATTCCGCCCGTCTCGTGAAAAGGCTGGTCAACTGTTCGGACGACGGATTGTCCCGCTGCGGATCGCGCCCCGGAAACTTCCTCACCCAACGAACGGCCGGTCACGGTGAGCGCATTGTCGGCCAGTAGTCCCGCGTTATTCAACACACTCCCGACGAGACGTGTACCACCGGCTCGATCGAGATCAACAGCCGTATAGCTACCGCTGGGTCGAAGGTCAGCAATTACCGGAGTGCGTGTGCTGACATCGTCGAATTCCTCGATATCAAGCTCGATTCCCGCCTCACGTGCCAAGGCGAGAAGGTGCAGCACGAGATTGGTCGACCCGCCGGTCGCCACCGCACCAGTGATCGCGTTCCGGAACGAATCCTCGGTAAGAATTTTCCCGGGAACCAATCCGCCCCCGACCAACCGTGTCACGTGAGCCCCCGCGTTTTCGCACACTTCGACTTTGCGTGGATCATTCGCGGGTGGGTCCATCGATCCGAACGGGCTGAGCCCCATAAACTCCATGGCCATGGCCATCGTGTTGGCAGTGTAATTACCCGCGCACGCACCCTCACCAGGACATGCGGAACGCTCTAATTCATCGAGCGCGGTATCGTCCAGCTCGCCGCTCGCATTGCGTCCGACCGCTTCGAAGACGTCTTGGAGCGTCACCTCCGTTCCACGAAAAGATCCAGGAAGCATCGTGCCCGAATAGATGATCGCACCAGGAATGTTGAGGCGGATATGGGCCAAGGCCGCCGCGGGTATGGTCTTGTCACATCCGACGAGCGTAATCAGACCGTCCAGGGCGTGTCCCTTACCCACAAGTTCGATGGAGTCCGCGATTACCTCGCGGCTTACCAACGAGGTGCGCATACCCTCCGTGCCCATTGTGATGACGTCTGATATAGCCACAGTGTTGATCTCGACCGGAGTTCCCCCGGCGGTCCGCACCCCGGCCATCACGGACTCGGCGAGACGCCGATGGTTGAGGTTGCAAGGCATAGTTCCTATCCAACTGTGTGCCACCCCGATGACAGGCTTGGCGAAATCTTCCGTGGACAGGCCAGTGGCACGTAAAGCCGCGCGTGCCGGGGCGCGGCCGGACCCTTCCAGGAACGAGTTCATCATCGGCGATTCCTCGGTTCGTTGTTGCTCTCCGCTGCGGAACCCAGACATCGGACGAGCAGGGTGGCGGCGGAGCTGTTCAGCTCTCACGCTACTCAAACAGAACCACCAGGAACAGGGCAAAATCAAGAAGTGCACCATAGATGCATGAAGCTACCCTGTTAGTCGTACATACCTTTTCTCCTTTCGGTTATCAACGCGAAAACAAATCGAATGATACTATCCTCGTTGCAGGTGCACAAAGATAGTCGGAGGTAATGGAAATGTCATCCACGCCGAAATCGGAAGAAATACAGATCGGCATCATAGGAGGCAGTGGTCTCTACGATTTCGAAGCACTTACCGATGTTCGACGTGTCCACACGAGCACTCCGTACGGCGACCCGAGCGACTCCTTGGTCATTGGAAGCCTGGAAGGTGTTCGAGTAGCATTCATTCCTCGTCACGGTCGAAATCATCAGATTACACCAACAAATATCCCTTCGCGTGCTAACATTTATGCGCTCAAGAGCCTGGGTGCCAGGGCCGTAGTTGGTGTCAGTGCGGTGGGAAGTCTGCGAGAGGACTTCGCTCCGGGAGATCTGGTCATTCCTGATCAAATTGTTGACCGATCCCGAGGACACCGTGCCGACACGTTCTTCGAAGGGAACACCGTGGTCCACGTTCCGTTCGGTGAACCGTTCTGCGGTACGATCCGCCCCAGCTTGATCGAGGCAGCACGCAGCCGTATTTCGGCAAACGTACACAAAACGGGAACTTACTGCTGCATAGAGGGACCACAGTTCTCGACTCGAGCAGAGTCCGAACTGTATCGGGCATGGGGAATGGACGTAATCGGCATGACAGCTCTACCGGAGGCGAAACTGGCTCGCGAGGCGGAACTTTGTTACACGGGGATCGCATTGGTAACCGATTACGACTGCTGGCGCGCCGGCCACGAGGATGTGAGTGCGGATGAAGTCGCGGAAGTCATGAAATCGAATACCGCAGCGGCCAAGGAAACCCTGCTCGGTCTGCTGAAAGATTTCGATGTCGATACCCGGTGTTCTTGCCAGTATTCTTTGTCCACATCCATCATAACACCGATCGATACCTTGCGGTCATCCGTGAGTCGTCACGACGATTGGCTCGTTCGTAAATACGTTCCCTAACCGGGCTTTGTTGGGTTGGGAAGCCGTTGTTGGTGATCGGGTTGTCAACCGATTGGTGGGGTTGAACGCGAGTGGATCGGGCGCCGGTCTGGAGGGCCAGGAGATCTTACGACCGAGGCCCAGCCGGTTGCACTCGCAGGCTTACCCCACCTCGGCAGTTACCGGTCTTTCTCGGTACCCGCAGCACATCCGCGCATCACCGGGCCAATCGCCATTCTCCTCGACAGGCCTCGTCTCATCCGGGCCGTCTCAATGAGACGGTATCGTGTCCGACCGGACGAGCGGTGCGTCGCGTTCCAACATGGGTAGGAACACCATGCTGGTGCGATCGCAGGTGGAAGTATCTCATGGGGCCCGTTCGATGTGCTGCTGGTCAGCCGGACCGCGGTACAGTGCCTGCACTCCTACCTCGCTCCAACTCGGCACGGCTCGTGCTGATGGAGCACACGTACTTTGACAATCAGATCATGACGAAGCCGGCCCGCTTCGCGAATGGTGGCGTACCCGCTGCCGCCCCAGGTTCTCAGCAGCCTCCGTAGACTCCAGTTCGAACTTCTGTCGAGCACCACAGTACCGAGTCGTGATGCTCGACTCCCCTGAATACCTGTCAACGCGAGGTGTTTCCCACACTCCGCGAATGCTGTCGGTGGGTACCGTCCCGACTTCGGAAGTCAAACAACCGAGAAAACCGGTGTCGGAGACAAGCGCTCCGCGCCGTCCAGCCCCTCAATCGTCGCAGCTACGGCATATCCGGCGACTTTCGCTCCGCCGGTGACAACCAACTCTCCTGCTGCTGAGAGCGTTCCTCCTGTCGCGAGGAGATCGTCCACCACCAGCACTTGATCACCTTGCTTGAGAGTGCCCTGTTGCACTTCCAGTGTCGCCGTTCCGTACTCCAGACTGTAATCCGCCCTGTGCACTTCCCCGGGAAGCTTTCCCTTCTTTCGCGCCAACGCCAGCGGGCGCCCCCCGACGGCCGACACCGCTGTTCCGAGGATGAAACCACGAGCCTCTACGGCGAGCACGCGGTCAAATTTTCCGTCGAAAGCACTGATGAACGACTCGGCCAGACGATTTACGGTTTCAGGGTTTTGAAATACGGGAGTTAGATCCTGAAACAGGATGCCCTGTTTCGGAAAATCCGGAAAAACCCTGATTTGCTCTTCGAGTTCTTTTTTGAGGCCAAAGTCAACAGTCATGGTATTCCTTTGCGGTAAAATTTTCCGAGTGATTGAACGAGTCTACTACACGCAAATCATTGCGCCAGATAACCACCATCTACCGGCAGTACGGCTCCCGTGATGAAAGAAGCTTCATCTGAAGCCAGAAAACTGATAGCGGCGGATACTTCTTCAGGGGAACCGAGACGGCCGATCGGATGTCGCTGTTCGATTTCGGAAAGGTATTCCGAACCGCCGGGCTCATGAGGAAGACGATCAACGCGTTCGGTCTTGATGGTTCCGGGAGCGACCGCGTTGACTCGAATTCCGTGCTTGGCCCATTCCACAGCCAAGTGCATTGTCAATCCTGATGCCACGAATTTGGCCGGCCCGTATGTGCTCTGCCCGTCCTGACCGGCCAATCCGGAAATGGACGACAGGCACACGATAGAACCGCTATGCGTCGACAACATAGCTTCAATGGCGTACTTGCACGTCAGAAACATGCCACGGCCGTCGACGGCCATCACTTGATCCCAGTCTTCGACAGTCGCATCGGTGATTCTGGTCAACGGCAGTACCCCCGCGTTCGCGACCAGAACGTCCAACCTGCCATAGCTGTTCTTCGCTCGGTCGATCATGCGCCGAGCATCCGACGGATCAGCGACATCGCCTGTGATTGTGTGCACATCTGACCCGGACGAGGCCAATCGTTGTCCCAGCTCCTGCAGTGCCGGAGTGTCGACATCACTGAGTACGAGACGGGCACCTTCACGGGCGAACCGTTCAGCGGTCGCCTTGCCGATGCCATGAGCACTTCCGGTGATAACGCAAGATTTTCCCGCTAACCGCTCCGGTATGTCGTTCATGATTTGTCCTCGACAAACAAGGAGAAGACCGTGGCCAAGGCCTGCGATGCTACTCCACGGTGTGAGATTTATTTAAATCCTCGATCAATATAAGTCGCAGCTTCCAGCTCCGCCAGTGACACGAGAAACAAAAGAAGTACACAATTGGTCCCATGCGGTGTACCACTCGCGGAACAGATGCGATCCCCTAGTGGCCGATGTGCGGCACGGATCAGTCGGGAAAAATAGACGTACACAACAACCGCCTCTCTCGAGGAGTATCCGTGATCACTCTTTACTGCGGCGATATAGTCGGGGATCAGGCGACCAATCGGCTTGCTGAAAGCTTGCCCGATCTGCGACGTAAGCACGGGGTAGACCTAGTGGTAGCCAATGCCGAAAACAGTGCTCCGAACGGCCTGGGGATGGGTACGAAACAGGTGGAGCAACTATTGGATGCCGGAGTTGACGTAATCACCGGCGGAAACCACTCCTGGGACAGCGAGGAATCGATCGAGTCACTCAGCCTACCTCAGGTAATACGTCCAGAGAATCTGAGTGACGGGGTCCCCGGGCGAGGTTATGTACATCTCGAAGTCGGTGATGAAACGGTCACCGTGATCAACTTGGCCGATCACTGCGCCTTGAAGAACGTGGAAGCCGCTGCGGGTAGGTTCCTTCCGGCCTACGAAGGATGGAAGACGGCTCAGAAGAAGGGGGAAGTGATAGTCGACTATCACGGTGATCATGTGTTGGAGAAACAGATATTCGCCCATGCGGTCGATGGTTCTGCCACAGCGGTATTCGGCAGTCATACGCATGAGGCGACCATGCCGCTGCACGTGTTGCCCAGCGGTACGGCCTTCGTTACCGATGTCGGAATGACAGGTCCGGATCACGGTGTTCAAGGTTTCGATCCGGAAAATCTTGTATCCAACCTGAAAAGCACCGGAGATGCTTTTTCCGGACCGTTGCCACCGGTTCGCGTGGGTCCGATTGTGCTGGGGGCCGTGTTGCTGGAAACTCATCAAGGACGAACAGTACGACTGGAGCGAATTTCCTGGAACGAGGTGAACTGAAAATGAGTGAAATTCTAGGGGAGCGTGACTCGGAAATCTCGCGAAGCACGCGAAATGTCGAAGTTGTTGATCTGTCCCTGCAACTGTCCGAAAACCTTCCGTGTGATTGGTCCCTGCATCAGCCTTTCCAGCACAAGGTCTGGAATTGGTTCGCCACTCGTGATGAGCAGGTAGGGCCAATTTACAACCGGAGTGGTGTGCCGTACGCCACCTCTTGGATGGCAATTGATGAGCACACCGGTACTCACTTCGACGCTCCGAGCCACTTCGTTCCTCCGCCCGGTTCCGGAGTACCGGGTTCCGCGCCAGCCGGAGAAATTTCCGCGGAGAAAGTCGAAATTTCCCAGTTGATGGGAAGCGCCAGCGTGCTCGACCTCTCTTTCCTTACCGATCAGGACGGAGAAGCGGGAGTAAGTCCTTTTATTCGCCCTGAGCACATCACTGCTTGGGAGGATTCCCACGGAACCCTGAACCCAGAAAGTGTCGTTCTGTTCCGAACAGGTTGGGACCGCTTCTTCCAGCCAAAACCCCAGGGGAGCGCTTACCTGTACGACGTGATCGTGACGGGAAAAAGCCCTGGCTGGCCCGCTCCTGATGTTCCGACGATGGAACTACTGATCGAACGCGGAGTCCGGTGTGTCGGTACCGACGCGCCATCCATGGGAGCCGCGCATGACGGTGTGCCGGTTCACGTGCGCGGTTTGAGTGAGGGAATGCTGTACGTAGAGTGCCTTACCGGACTCGAAAAGCTCTCCCCGAAGGGGGATTGGTTTTGTTTCCTTCCGCTCAAGGTCGAAGGTGGCACCGGAGCACCGGGGCGTGCTGTCGCATTACGCCAACTGGACCGGTAGGTGGAAGCACTTCGTTGTGATACTCCGCTCCGAACCGTCTGCTCGGTATTCCTCTCCGGAGGAGAACTCATTCGGACAAGGTGGCGTCAGGGCTGATCGTGTTTACCACGATCAGCCCTGGCCTGGTTGGCGCCGCGCTCCTGAAGTTGTCCTGAGCCGCATAGTAATAAGAAGTCGGTGCCCATCGGGATGCCCGCGGATTTCGAGTCCAGCCTGGACGTGCACTACGCCGAGCTGCGCCAGCCGCTGGATCCCAGTGAGTTCATCACCGACCTGCGTACCCGCATGAACAAGGCCTTGCAGCGGTGCGATGCCGCTCTGCCACCGAGGAGAATTTCATTGGTGAACTCGGTGAGGAAGTCGGCGTCTTTGAGTACATCGAGCAGATCCCTCGTGCCCCAGCGACGGATCACCTCGTGCTCGACCTTAGTCAGGGTACGCGGCTCCGGCAGCGGGTCGAGTTTGGGCACCGTGATCCACGGTTCGCCGCGCCGCCGCGTGATCCGCACTCCACCAGCCGTGCTGTTGGCCAGGGTGGTGTCGCAGCGGTCCAGCGCCGTGGTCATGCGCTGCTTGAGGTCGGCGATGAAGGTCTCGGTCTCGCGAGGTTTGCGCAGCGCCTCGTAGTGCACGTCGCGGGTGGATTCGAAGTCAGCCGGCAGGTGGTCCTCGGGATTGCTCCACCGGTTTTCGCCGGCCACGTACGCCTCACGGCGCCGCAGCACTTCCCGCAGGGACACCAGCACGCACAGCTCGTAAGGGATGCGCTCGATGCGACCGCGCTCGTCGATGACCGCCTCACGCCAAGCTTTCGGCACCACCCCCTCGATGGACACCGTCTCGCCGGCGTCGTAGAACCGGATCTTGCCGTCGACCTCGCGGTAGCGGCCCAGCAGCTCCAAAGCCTGCATGATCGGCCGGTAGGTGGTGTCGTTGCACCGAAACTCCAGCGCGGCCAACAACACTGGCAGCATCCACCGGTAGTGGTTCGAATACGACCCCGCGCAGCACCGTGCGCACCCGGCGGCACAGGAACGCCTGCTCGGTGCTCTTGGCCTGGGTTACCAGTTCCTGCAGGGTCTTATCGCTGACGATCGGATACAGCGCGGTGTGCACCTGCTCGCTCCAGCGCCGTCTCGGCCAGCCGAAACAAGATGCCCTCCTTGCCCCCGCCCCCGGCGCAGATCCTCGGGGAACTCGCGCTTCACACGTCGTTCGGCACGGGTGTTGACCTTGTACACCAGGATGATCAACAGATCCACCAGCGCATCGATGATCTCGCTTTGACGTATCCAGCACAACGCAGCAAGAAGCGTCAAACGAACCTCGCGGGGGCGCTATCCCGCAGGTCGGACGGGTACGAGCGCATCGCCCGCGCCCGCCAGGCAGCCACCAGCTTCTCGAAGAGTCGGCGAACAGCCCGCTCGGCGGCCCCAGCTGGCGCACCGCCGTCAGCTTGTCGACCTCGACCAGCACCGTCTCCAACCCGACCTGACCAGGATCGGCCTTCAACTCCGCCAACAGACCCCGCCCCGCGGAGTCGTACTCGGCGACCAAGGTCTCCAGTACGGCCACACTCGTCCCCGATAGACGCTCGACAGTGCGGAGGAAAAGCCGCTGCTCGAACGTCGAACAGGCCGAACCGATGAGGCGGTCCAACACGCCCAGGTGGCTCGATCCCCTCGGCCCGACACCGCGCCAACGCCACCTGCCGCAGCCGGTCCTCACGCAGCTCGACCGGGCAAACCTCCTCGGCCAACCACCCAGCCAGCTTGTCCTCATCACCCCGAGAGAACTCACGAAAGCTGAACGCGGCCCGAATCTGCGCTCGATGATCTTTGATCGAGCGGGGCCGGCACGAGTAGCACCCCGGACTCCTTCGCATCCACGCCGACCTGCTCGGCGACGTAGCCAACCGCCTGCGGCGGCACCTCCTCGTCATACCGCGGGAACCGCGCCTCGATCTCGAAGAACTTCAGCAACAATGCGAAGCCGGGTCGGGTCGACACGGACTTGTTGCCCACCAAGCGCCACTCGTCACCAACCAGCGTCCACGACCCCACCAGCTCTTCCGAAGCCCACTCGCGCTGCACAGGCGCACACTATCGATCATCGTTCACACCCACTCCCGAGCCTCCGCTACTTTGCGGCTCAGGACAGCTTCAGGAGTACAGGGCCGAGAAGTGAGCCTGGCACTAGAATGATGAATATTCGTCACCGTGACTTTATTGTCCCGTAGAGTTTCACCTTCATTTGTCAGTCCTCTTCGGCCTCATCCGGTTCCGTCGTGGGGTCCGTGACCTCGGTGGTCGATTGCAGGGTGGTGGCGACGAGATCGGCGGCACTGCGCTCGGGGTGGCGGGCCGCGTGGTTGTAGACGCTCTGGGTGGTGGCGATGCTGGTGTGGCCGAGATCGGCCTGGACATCGGCGAGGGCGGCGCCGGATTCGACGGCGGTGGTGACGTAGAAGTGGCGCAGCGCGTGAGGGTGGAGCGCTTCGGCGATCTCGCGCAGTTCGGGGCTGGTTCCCGCCAGTCTGCGCAGCAGCTGCCACAGCCCCTGGCGGGTGCACCGACGGCCGCTGCGAGTACTGATCAGAGGTTGGGGACCGGAGCTGGTCTGGCCGCGTGGGGCTGGACGGTTGTTCTGCTGGGTGGCGTCGCGGGTGTGCAGGTAGTCGGTCAGGGTGGTCTCGACGCTCTCGGGTAGGTAGACGATGCGGGGTTTGTCGCCCTTGCCGGGGACGCGCAGCGCGCGGCGACCGCGTGTGGTGTGCAGGTCGGAGCGGTTGAGAGCACACATCTCGCTGACGCGCAGCCCCAGGGTCAGCAGGGCGATCACGGTTGTGGCACGGGCGGTGTCCTGTGGGGAGGCACCGCGTCGAGGAGCGGCCGCGGCGGTGTAGAGAGCGCGCACCTGCTCCACGGTGAGGTTCAGCGCGTGACCGGTCTCGCGGTTTCCGGAAAGCCCGAGGCGGCGACGGTTGAGCGCTGCCGGGTTACCGCTGGTCAAACCGGTCTCGGCGAGGTGGGCGTAGAGGGCTTTGAGAGTGGCGAGCATGCGTTCGCGTGTGGTGCGGGCCGCCTCGGCGGTGGCCAGTTCGTCCAGCCAGGCTTTGACGTGGGCACTGTGGGCGGACAGGGGATCGATCCGGTGAGCGGCGCACCACCGCAGCCAGTGCAGCTCGCGCAGTTTTCCCGGAGCCGCGGGCGGAGGGCGTCGGGTGGTCCTCGCCGGAGTCGGTGTCCGCGGGTCGAGGCCGAGGACGGCAGCATAGGCATCCACCGTGGCGCCCCAACCGGGCGGACCTGATTCCGCGGCGGCCCAGTCGGCCAGCTCCTCGGGCCCCGCGGGCAAGCCGAGGCCGGTGGCGTAGGTGCGGCGGGTGGCGGCATTGCCGTAACCGGCCAGCCAGTCGGCGATGGCGGCCAGCAGTCGCACCGGTTGTTCGGCGCCGGGCCACGGCTCATGGGGGTGCCCAGTTTTCGGCGTCCTCGACGCGGCTCGCTCCAGCGGGCTGTTCTTAGTCATTTTCACCTTTCGAATCCTCCTGCGGCACGTCCCATCCAGGTTAGCAACAAAACAACACTTTCGTAGCAAAGTTGGTTTTATATAATTAAAACCAAAACTAAAGTTGCGATATGTATAATACAAAACTAGGCTGATGGGTCATGGAAACCGCCACCGACGACACGGCCCCGCAGGGCCGGTGCAAGCTGGCTGCCTGCCGCGCCTCACTGCCTCCCGCCGGCCCGCGCGGTGGTCGACCTCCCGAGTACTGCCCGGACCGCACCTGGCCCGGCGGAAAGACCTGCAAACAACTCGCCGCCGCCCAATCCGCCCTGCACGAGGCTTTCGGCGATGCCCCCGGTGCCACATTGGACAGCGCGGCCGGTGACTTCGCCCGAGCCGCCGACGCCGTCGTCGTTCCACTGTCCGAGCTGCACACTGCCCTGGAACAAGTACGCGGCCAGGTCACCGAGGAACTGACCACCGCCGCGGCGACCGCCACCGGCGCTCGCGCCGAAGCCGCCGAAGCCCGCGAGACAACCCGAATCGCGGAGAACGCTCGTACCGAGGCCGAACAGGCCCAAGCACTCGCCGAGCAAGCCCGATCCGAGGCCGAAACCGCCGCGACCGAAGCCCGCGGGGAAGCCGAGCAAGCCCGATCCGAGGCCGAGCAGGCCCGTTCGGAACGAGCCGCCGCCATCGACGCACAGCACCGAGCCGAAACCCAGGCCGCCGCGCACGAAGCCACCGCGACAGCCGCCACCGACCGCGCCACCACGGCCGAGGAACGAGCCGCGACCGCGACCGCCGAGCTGACCCAGGCGCGCGAACGCATCGCCGCTCTGGAAGCCGAACGCGACGCGTTGCGGTCCACGCTGGAGACCGAACGTCGAACGCACGAGGCCAACGAGGCAGACCTCCGACAAGCCCGCGACACCGCCCAGACGGCCGCCCAGGCCGCCGAGACCCGCGTCGAACAGGCCCAAACCCACCTCGACCAGGCCCTGACCCGCGCGGACAACGCCGAGACCCGCGTCGAACAGGCCGAATCCCAGCTCGCCCACGTCCACCAGCGAGCCACCGACGCCGCTGCCGACGCCGCCACCGCCCGGGCAGGTGCCGAGACCGTCACCAGTGAACTGACCCAGGCCAGGGCGCGACTACGGAACCTGCACGAGATCCTTCTCGAACCGCACGAGACCGACGAGCATCTCCGGAACCGTCTGCTCGCGTCCCTGCTCCACGAACCGGTCGAGCAGCCGCCGGCCTCTGATGAGAACAGCGCACCTCCGACCGGGGGCACACCATGAGCGCCCACGGTCATTCCACCCGCTGATCACAGGTCGTTAGCGCGGCATCCGTGGCGGCGAAGTTCTCCGGTTCCTACGTCGGGCCGCAGGTTAGGGACTGCTCGATCGTGGTGTGCGCCGGTGTGTTCGGCGCCGACGGGGCGTTAGCCTGTCGAGGTATGCGTCGGATCGCGGTCGTCGGGAGTGGTGGGGCGAGGAAAACGACGTTCGCCCGTGAACTCGGGCGTCGTACGGGGATCGCTGTGGTCAACCTCGACGAGTTCTACTGGCGCCCCGGCTGGCGCCGTCCCGACCGCGAGTCCACCCTTGTGCTCAGGCTCGGGTTTCCCGTGATCGGCGTGGCCGACATGGATCGCGCTGTCAACTTCTGGACGTAAAGATGTCAACCTCGACTGGCCCCAGAATGACGGCCTGAGGTGGACCCGCTCGAGCTCTCTTCAGCCTGACGGTTGTTGGTCGAGCAGCCCGACGGGGTCGGCGCTGTAGGCGACCATCCAGCTGGGGTCGATGCGATACCAGATGTTCTCGTCCCAGAACGGATCGTCGCCATCGCCGTCGTAGTGGTTGACGAGGTAGTCGCGGATTGTCGGCCAAGTCGGGTCGCTGCTCGTCCCCTCGGGGTTCAGCGGAACGGCGTGTCCATGCGTGAAAATGCCGAGCTGCTCGCCGCGCATGAAGGTCGCGCTGATGCCGGGCCGCGCCGCGAGATGACGGGCTTTAGCGGCTTGGCGGTGGGTGCCGACGATCCAACGGCCGTGCAGGAGGTGCCCGTCGGCGCCACTGATGCGTGGCTCGCCGCGCCGGGTGACTGTGGCGATGGCCAGGGTGCACATGCCTTGGCAGACTCGGACGACCTGCTCGGCGTCCAAGGTGCTTTCACCTGGACGGATGATCGACTTGAGATGGCTGCTGGAGTCAGCCCAAGACGTGTCGAGCAGGACTTGGAGGCTGTGGAGCTCATCGGGAGTTTCGAACATTCGGCTAGTTAATCAGCTCCCACCGACAAAAGCGCCTGTTCGTTGATGCGGGGTAGCTGGGCAGCGACTCTCTCGCCTCTCACCAAAAGCCAACCGGTGAGCGGGGACTCTCGTGTTAGGGCGCGTTGAGCGCCCGTAAGGGGACCCCTTGCATACACCCGTCGACATGGCGCTTCGTGAGTCGTGGCCTGGACGTGCGACGTCGCAGATACCCCATACGATGAAAATTCCGGCCGTCGGAGGCTAAACGTACGCTCGCGATCATGTCTGAGACGATCACCGGCTACGCCCGCTGCTCCACCGACGAACAAGACCTCGCCGCCCAACGCCAACGGCTGGGCGAGCTCGGCATCGCCGACGAGCGGATCTATCTTGACCACGGACTGACCGGAACCACCCGAGCCCGCCCTGGTCTCGATCAGGCACTCGCCGCCGTCCGCGAAGGCGACGCCCTCGTCGTACCGAAGCTCGACCGACACACACCCGATCACGTGGTACTCAGGAACCTGGCGCAGTCGTTGTCGACCTGGAAGAGCCGAGACCTGCGTCTCTCGGAGGACGAACTGGTCGAGCGGTGCGTGCGGATGTTCGTCGCCGTCGGCGACACGTTCCGAGACGCAGGTTCCGGGGCCATTCGTTGCCCGTCCAGCACGAGCTCCTCTCGGGAAGCGCGGCGGACGTTCTTGACACCCACCGTCCCGGGCCATAACGTGAGATCATTACTTAGCGAGCGATAAGTAAGCTTCGCGGGTGCCCGGTCGAGACACGACCTCGACACGTGGCGGGGCCTCCGTCGGGGGTCCGCAGGGAGCACCCGCCGGACCGTTCGGGAGGAATCGGGATGCTGATCGAGGGAAGTTCAGCAGTGGTGACAGGTCGAAACCCCATGCTCAACGGGGAAACGATCCGACTGGACGGCGCCCTGCGCATGGCATTGCCTGACCGGTGACCTCCGCTACCCGTATTCCGCTTTCCCTCAGCGTTCCCGAGACCACTACGTCGCCGAGTAGGCACCAGGAGACATGCCGTGCGAACGCGCTTCTGTGACATGTTCGGAATCGAGCACCCGATCACCCTCGGCGGGATGCAGTGGGTGGGCCGCGCGGAACTGGTCGCGGCGGCAGCGGAGTCCGGAGTGCTGGGCTTCCTCAGCGCACTCACCCAACCGAGCCCCGAGGACCTGGTCAAGGAGATCGCTCGGTGCCGGGAGATGACGGATCGACCGTTCGGTGTGAATCTGACGATCCTTCCCTCCATCAACCCACCGCCGTACGAGGAGTACCGCCAAGCCATCGTCGAATCGGGCGTGCCGGTGGTGGAAACGGCCGGGGCCAACCCGGCCGAGCACGTGCCGGTCTTCCACGAGGGCGGAGTTCGGGTACTGCACAAGTGCACGAGTGTTCGACACGCCGTCAAGGCACAGCGTGTGGGAGTGGACGCGGTCAGCATCGACGGTTTCGAGTGCGCGGGCCATCCGGGTGAGGACGACATCCCCGGCTTGGTGCTGATCCCGGCGGCGGCGAACGCGATCGATGTTCCGATGATCGCCTCCGGCGGCTTCGGAGACGCCCGCGGTCTGCTCGCCGCGCTGGCTCTCGGCGCCGACGGGATCAACATGGGAACCCGATTTCTGTGCACCAGCGAGGCCCCCGTTCACGAACGGATCAAAGAACAGATGGTGCGAGCTTCCGAGCTGGACACCGAGCTGATCTTTCGACCGTTGCGCAACACGGCACGTGTCGCGCGGAACGCGGTCAGCCGCGACGTCGTGCGTATCCTGGACTCGGGCGGGGCGTTCGAAGACGTCAGGGAACTGGTTTCCGGGGCACGGGGCAGCCAGGTCTACGAGACCGGTGACCCCGACCACGGCATATGGAGCGCCGGTCTCGTGCTCGGGTTGATCAACGACGTTCCCACCGTCGCGGAGCTGGTGGACAGGATCATCACCGAGGCGCACTCGATCCTCGACGAGCGGTTGAACGTGCTCGCGAACTGAAGGATTCGTCTCGCTTCGCCGCACAGGGGCGGAGTCGGCGGGTACGTGTGTGATGGGATGTCTGCCGTGCGAGCTTCACGGGATCCCGCCGCGGACGTGTCAACATCCGATTGGCGCGTATTCGCCGGTGAGGAGCTGTCACCGATCCTGCGTGGCGCCCTGGAGATGTTTCACGAGCACGGTTACCACGGAACGTCCGTGCGGATGATCGCCAACAGGGTAGGGGTCACCGTACCCGCGTTGTACTATCACTACGAGAACAAGCAGGCGATGCTCGCCGCGCTGCTGGAGTCCGGCCTCCGGGAACTGGTCACCCGTGCTCGCCAGGCGGTCGCCGAAAGCAGCGAGGATCCCGTGGAACGGTTCGCGAATCTGGTCGAGTGCCTCGTGCTGTGCATGACACATCGATTGCAGTGGGCCTCGTTGGACTCCGAGCTGCGGCACCTCGACTCCGTCAACCGGGAACACTACGCGGCGCTTCGCAAGGAGATCGAGACCCTGTTCGCCACGATCCTGCACACGGGTACACAACGGGGGATTTTCGACACCGCTGGTGTCACGGACACCGCACGAGCGCTGCTCGGCATGTTTCAGGCCATCGTGACCTGGTACGACCCGGCCGGTTCAGTATCGCCGGAGAAGCTCGCCGAACGCTACGTCGGGATAGCCGCTCGCTGTGTGGGCGTCAGCGAGCAGGTGCTGCGGTGGCTCGATTCACGTGGTGGTACTCGTCCGGATCGGACCGAGTAGTACCGCGCGCCGTGCCGCCCGGCCCGCGCGTGGCCTCGACCTGGCGGTCGGTCGCCCTCGGACCCATCTCAGGGCAGGTGGTCACGTTCGGAGTTTCACTGTCACTTCGTGCACGCCTCTGTTGAGACGATCTTCTCGGAAATGATGCCGCGTACGATTGAGACGGTTTTCTGTCCCACTGGCGAAGAACCAACGGAGGCACGATGAAAATCGAGATCGACGAGGAGAAATGCATCGGCGCCGGGCAGTGCGTCATGAGCTCCCCGGAAACCTTCGACCAACGCGAGGAGGACGGAGTCGCGTTCCTGCTCGAGGAGTCACCGGCACCGGAACGTCGGGCGCGGGTCCGTGAGGCCGCGACACTGTGCCCGGCCGCCGCGATCACGGTTGTCGAGGACCACTAGATCTGGTTCCTCGGCAGGGTGTTCTCCCGGAGCCAACTCAACACCTGCCCGGCGTGCTCTCGCGGCGCGGAGATCGGGTGGAAGACGTGCTCGACCAGGCCCTCGTGCACGATCAGGGTCAGCCGCTCGTACAGCCGCAGCCCATCTACCCGGAACGTGGGAAGCCCGAGTGCTCGGGCCAGGTTGTGCGTGGGGTCGGACAGCATCGGAAACGGCAGGTCTAATCGCTCGACCAGTTCACGCTGGTACTCGGAGTGTTGACTGGACAGGCCGAACACCCCTGCCGCGCCCGCTGTCAGCAGTTCCCGGTGGTGATCGCGGAAACCGCAGGCCTCGGCAGTGCAGCCGCGTGCTCCGGGAATCGTGTCCCAACCGTCGGGCAGATCGACCCGCGGGCTGCCGGTGAGCGGGTAGACGTAGATCACCGTGCGCCCCGCCCCGAGTGCGTCGAGGCGGACCGTTCCGCCGTCGGTGTCACGCAACGGTAGATCCGGCATCCGCGTGCCGGGCAGCTGCTCGGCGCTGCCACCGTCAGGGGTGGGCGAGTCATCGGCCGGGGCCGGGTGGGCTCCCGCTTGCCGAACCGTGTCGGCCGACGAGTCGGCATCGCCCCGGTGGGCGGCCCGCGCGAGCTGCTCGCGCAGCGCCGCCCGCCGGTTGGTCAGTTCGTCGATGCGGTGCGTGAGCTCGTCGATGGCGTCCCGGTAGGTGGCAAGTGAGGCGGGGCAGTCGTCGGCGTGCCCGTGACCGGCCGTGAGGCAGTCCAGGAACGGCCGGCTACGTCCCGCGGGGATTCCGAGCTCACCGAGCTCCCGGATCTGCCGCACCAGCCGCACGTCGTGCTCCCCGTAATTCCGATAACCATTGGCCAGCCGCGCGGGATCGAGCAAACCCAGCGACTCGTAGTAGCGCACCGCTTTGGTCGTCACGCCGGCCCTGCGGGCCACCTCACCGATCCGTATCCCTGTCACCACCACAAACGCTAAACCCTGCCCCCGAGGGCAAGGTCAACTCGAAACCACCGGGCAGCCCGCGCAGCACCGACCGACAGCTGTGGTGCGGCGAGAGCTGTGCATACCCGGACCAGCGCGGTTTCGATCCCGTTGGCCGGTGCGGCATCGTGCTCGCCGTGTCCGCGCACTGCCCGGGAACGTGCCGTGCACTCATGGCCGGCTGGTTCAGAAGCGAGTCGGGCGGAACGGTTCGGCCAGCGGGTGCGGGGTGCCGAGCACTTCCTGTGCCGCGATCTCGCCGAGTACCGGGCCCAGCGACACGCCGCTGTGGGTGGCGATCACGTAGCAACCGTCATTCCCGGGAACCGGGCCGATGATGGACATGCCGTCACTGGGCATCGGGCGCACGCCCACGAAGACGTTCTCCACCCGGGCCCCGGCCGCACCGGGCAACACGTGCGGCAACCTGGCGAGCACCCGCTGCGCGAGGGCGTCCGCATCGGGGTCCTCGGTGAGCGTGCGGTCGAGGTCATGGCAGTGCAGCACCAACCGGTTGCCGGTGTGCGGCCGGATGCTCAGCCCAGGTGCGTGGATCACCCGGGTGACCGGCTCGGCCACCGGTGTGGTGCGCACCAGCAGGCCACGAGTCAGCCGTTCCGGAACGCCGGGCGGCAGCAACGGCAGGTCGGGTATCAGATCCACATTGCCCCGACCCGCGCAGCACAGCACGGCGTCGGCGGTGATCTCCGCCCCACTCCTCAGCCGGACACTGGAACCGGACACGCCCTCGGCCCGCTCACCGCTCCGCACCCGCACACCGGCCGCGCGGGCCCTGGCCAGCACGGCGGACAGCATGAGGCCACCGAGGACGTGCCTGTCGTTGGGGTAGAAGTGGACGGGGCCGACGACGTTTTCCAGGCTCAATCCCGGCTCCAGGTCGCGGAGCACCTCGGAGGGCATCTTCCCCTCGACCTGATAGCCGAGCTCGTGGTACCTGTCGGCGACGAGGCGCTGGGCATCCGCGCTCGCCTCGTCGGATCCCCAGTGCAGGTTGCCTTTCCGGAACAACCACTGCGGCGCGTCGACCGTGTCGGCGGCCAGACGTTCGTGTGCCGCCAACGCCTCGACGCTCAGCTCGTAGTAGCCGGTGTGCTTGTTGTCGATGGCGTTGACCCAGCCGAAACTGTGCGCGGACAGCGTGTCGGCGGGCTCCTGCTGCGTCAGCAGTGTGACTTCGACACCGGCTTCGGCGAGCCGTAACGCGGCACAGCCGCCGACCGCACCCGCACCGATCACCAGGACCCTCATGTTCTTCCTTCCGTTGGCCGCATCCGATTCGCGACAACCATGGACAGCAGCGGCCCGTGGTGGAAATATCCATTGTGGACCTTTTGCTGATGGCCACCGGAGGAACGTGGTCAGCCAGCCCTTGCTGTCGGCGGGAACTCGATGCCGGGAGAGCCGACTCGCGAATCCACTGGTCGAGGAGTTCCACCGGCTCGACAACCACGGGAGTGCACGGAACCGCCACGCGCCGTCTGGGAAACATCACCGACGAGCGGGAAAGAATGTTCCACCGCCGTCGGTGATGTCGACGCAGCAGGATCCGGGGCTCATGCTTGACGAAAAGTCCGGGCGAGCCGCCTCAGACGAGGCGGTGGCCGTTCGGGACGGGGAACTCGAAGCCGGCGAGCACGACGCCCCCGTGCTCGTCGTGGACACCGGTGACCAGCACTTCCGATTTCACGCCCGCTACGCGTCTGGGTTCGAAATTGCAGACGCACAACACCTGACGCCCCAGCAGGTCCTCGGGCGTGTAGTACTCGGTGATCTGGGCGCTGGACGTGCGCACGCCGTGCTCACCGAGATCGACCGAGAGCACGTAGCAGGGGTTGCGTGCTGCCGTATTCGACTCGGCGGCGACGACGGTCCCCACTCGAAGCTCGACCCGTTCGAAGTCGGCCCACTCGATCGTCGTCATGCCATACCCGTCAACATCGGCCCGTCACGTTTCCGAGGACAGTGCGTTGTCCTCACCGAGCGGAGTGTACTGGTGCCACTGGCATCGACGTCCGAGCGTTCATCGGAACGACCGCAGCGCCACCTCGGCCGCTCGGGCGATGAGCGCGTTGTCGTACTCGGCGTCGGCGGCGTCCCGGTCGGACAGCACCGCGAGCACGATGGGTGCCCGTTTCGGTGGCCACAGCACGGCGATGTCGTTGCGGGTGCCGTAGTCGGCGGCGCCGCTTTTGTCCCCCACCCGCCAGCCGTCCGGGGCCCCGGCCCGGATGAGCTCGTCACCGGTGGTGACGTTGCGCAGCATCCTGTTGAGCACGGCGCGTTCGTCCTTCGGCAACGCGTTTCCGACGGTGAAAGCACGCAGGCTGGTTGCCAGTGCGCGCGGGGTGCTGGTGTCGCGGATGTCACCGGGTTCGGTCGCGTTGAGCTCTGGCTCGATCCGGTCGACGTGGGTGGTGGCGTCACCGATCTCGCGCAGCACCGCGCTGAGCCCCTCGGGGCCGCCGAGCTCGTCGAACATGAGGTTCGCGGCGGTGTTGTCGCTGTAGCGCACGGCGGCGTCGAGCACGGAACGCAGGGTCATACCGCTGTCGACGTGTTTCTTCGTGACCGGCGAGTACGCGACGAGATCGGAGCGATCGTAGGTGATCCGCTTGTCCAGTCCTTCCAGCGAGGTTCGCCGCAGCACCGCTGCCGCCGTCAGCGCCTTGTGCGTGGAGGCATAGGCGAAACGCTCATCGGCACGGTAGGACAGTTCCCGTCCCGTCGCCGTGTCGACGGCGTAGACACCGAGGCTGACGTCGAATTCACGTTCGAGTCGTTCGAAGTCCTCGTGGGGGACCGATGCGGCGGAGGGCACGGTCGTCGAGTTCCGTGCGGGAGCAGGCTGCTCGGCCTCGACACCGGTGCAGCCGACCAGGGTGAGCAGGGCCGCCGAAGCCAGGAGGGCTCCGCAGGCACGCCGTACGAACAAGGCGGTTCCTTTCGTCGTCGCTTGTCCCGAGCAGTCTCATCGGCCCCGACTCATCCTGTCCAAGTCACGAACGGATGATTCAATGCCGAATGCGTATAAGCTGTGGCTGTGGACCTGGTGGGTGGTTGCAAGGCGTTCGTGGCAGTCAGCGAAGCGGGAAGCTTCACTCGTGGTGCCGCACTGGCCGGTATTCCCCAGTCGGTGGCCAGCCGTCGGGTTTCGGCACTGGAACGCCATCTCGGTGAGCTGCTGTTCGACCGTTCGAACAGGAAGGCGGTACTGACACCGTTCGGCAGGGACATGCTTCCCTCCGCACGACGCCTGGTCCGACTCGCCGACGCGATGGAGCAGGACGCCCACCACGCCAGGTTCCGTCCGCTACGGATCGCCGTCCCCGAAACCTGCACCACTCGCGACCTGGCCGAACTCGACTCCGAAGCACGTGCTCACGAGCTGTTCCTCGAGTTCCACCCGGCTCCACCCGGCGAACGTTCCGAGCTGGTGCGCACGCACCAGGTACGGGCGGCCGTCACGGCGGTGCCCGCCGATACCGGTGTGTGGACCGTTCCACTGGGGCTGGCAGGCACTACCGCACTGGCCCCGGGTTCGGTCTACTTGGAAAGCCTGCGTGTGGGACGATCCGGCCGGTTACCGCGGCGTCGGGTCTGGATCCAACCGGAGGACGATGTTCCGCACATCCGGGACCGCCTCGTGCGAACCCGCGACGCCGTCGGACTGCGGCCCTCCCAGATCACCGTCGCCGACTCGCTGACCGCGGCCACAGCCGAGGTGCTGGGCTCGGCGGACCTGCTGGTGTGCTCGGCCGCGCAGGCCCGTGAACTCGGAATGACATGGCGGGCGATCGGTGAGCTGCGGATCGAACGTGGTTTCGACATCGAGGCCGTTGTCGCCGCCGACGCCACACGCATCCGCGACCGGCTCCGGCACGTCGTCGCACGAGCACTCGGAGCCACAGTGGGCGGACAGGAGACGGCATGAGCATCGAATCACTGACCAGGGGACTGCGAGCGGAACTCGAGAACGGGGGGCTACGGGGATCATTCCTCGTACGCGACCTGCACTCCGGTCACGAACTCGGCATCGCCCCGGACGTGTGGTACCCGATCGCCTCATTGATCAAGGTTCCACTGGCCGCCGCCACACTCGAACGCATCCGCATCGGCGAGCTCGACGGCTCCACCACGGTCGAAGTGCGACCAGGCCGCATCACCACACCGGGGCCGACCGGACTGAGCCGGTTTCACCACCCGGCCCGCGTGGCGCTCGACGATCTGCTGTACCTGAGCACTTCGATCAGTGACGGAACGGCCGCCGACGCACTGTTCGACCTGACCTCACCCGAGGAGGTCACCCGGCTGCTGCGGCAGTGGGAACTGCACGGCATCACCGCACGCCACCGAATGAGCGACCTCACCGACACCCCCGCGGAACGCCTCGAGCCCACCGAGGTCTCCCTCGCTCACACACTGGCCATCACCGCAGGTACCGCCGGGAACGGTCACCCGGTGTCCCAACTCGACGTCACTCGTGCCAACGCGGGCTCTGCCAGAGCCCTCGTCGACCTGCTGCAGGCACTGTGGATCCCCTCCGGCATACCTCGAAGCATCGGCACGCGGGTACGCGAACTCATGGCCAACAACCTGCTGCGGCAACGCCTGGCCCCGGAATTCGTCTCCGACGCCTCGACATGGGCGTCCAAGACCGGAACACTGCTCAACCTGCGCCACGAGATCGGCGTGGTCGAACACGCCGACGGGCGGGCCTTCGGAATCGCCGCGCTGACCGAATCCCGGGTGGCCGCTGCCAATCAGCCCGAAGCCGACGCGCTGATGGCGTGGGTGGCGCGAACACTGCGCGATCAGCTGCGGCGCGGCTGACCCGGGCGCTCCGCCGAGGAAGCGGTGTGCTCGCTACCGGCACGGCGCGGTGCTCGCGATCTGGATAGGCTGAACGGCCGTGACGGTGCGGGGCGGCTGTTCGGATCCGGCTCACCGCACCGTTGCCACCACCGCCTCGGACGAAAGGACAGGGTTGATGACTGCCGTACAGGGAACCATGGTGGACGTACCCACTCCGGACGGGGTCGCCGACGCCTATCTGACGCATCCCGACGACGGGGCCGCGCATCCTGCCGTGCTGTTGTACATGGACGCCTTCGGAGTACGTCCGCACCTGACCGCGATGGCCGACCGGCTGGCCGCCGCCGGCTACACCGTGCTGGTGCCCAACGTCTTCTACCGCCACGGGCGTGCCCCGGTCGTCGAGCTGCCCGAGTTCATCGACCCGGGCAGGCGTCCTGAGATCTTCGACGAGATCGGTCCGATGATGCGGGCGCTGACCCCTGAACTGGCGATGCGTGATGCCGGTGCCTACCTGGATTGGCTGCGACAGCGGCCGGAGGCCGACGGGGGAGCGGTCGGTGTCACCGGCTACTGCATGGGGGCGGTGCTGGCGTTGCGCACGGCCGGGACCTATCCGGATCAGGTGGCGGCCATGGCGGGTTTCCACGGTGGTGGTCTGGCCAACGAGGAGCCCGACAGCCCGCATCTGCTGGCCGGGAACATCACGGCGGAGCTCTACTTCGGCCACGCCGATCAGGACCACGCCCTGCCGCCCGAGCAGATCGAGCGGCTCGACCGGGCGCTGACGGAGGCGGGGGTGTCGTTCCACAGCGAGGTGTACCCGGGCGCCGGACACGGCTACACCCAGGCCGACACCGCCGCCTACGACGAGCAGGCCACCGAACGGCACTGGGCGGCGTTGCTGGACCTGTTCGGCCGTACGTTGAAACCGGGCTCATAAGACCAGCGACCCGTGGTGGGCAGCGGGGAACACTCCGATGTCGGGCCGTGTTCGTCGGTTGGTCCCGTGGCTCGGCCCTGTACTTTCCTCATTGGTGGGGGACCGCTACGCCCGCCGAGCGGAGTTCGGCCTCGATGAGCGCGGTCAACCGGGCCGAGATCGGCATCCGGTCCTGTCGGTGGTAGTTGATCATTCTGTATTGCGGGACAGCGTCGGACCAGGCCTGCAGACCGGTGGAATCCCCCAGCAGCGTGGGGTTGGCGAGAAAGTGCTCGGCCACGGCGGTCGCGAGTTCCTCGATACAGGGGTCGTCGGGCTGCCAGTTCTCGGCCTCCCAGCAGCGTTTGGCCAGGTTGACGTATCCGGGGTCGTCGAGCCGGCGTTCGAGCAGAGTCAGGAAGCTGTCGAAACCCTCGGGTACCAGCGCCAGGGACAGCACCAGGGCTTCCCGCTGGGTGGTCACATAGTCAGCCTCGAAGCCGAGGTCGGACATCCGGTGCAGCAGATCGAGAGCGCGGTCGGGCAGCAGGGCCCGGTCTCCCTCGGCGAGCTGGTGCAGCGTCTCGCGCCGCGCGATCAGCTCCGTGATCTGCTCGGTCAGGCGCCGCCGCACATCGGCGATCGCCGCACCGAACTGCTCGACATCCGCGTCGAGCACGGCCCCGATCTCGGCCAACGGCACGCCCGCGGCCGCCAACGTACGGATCTGAACCAGCCGCAGCAGCTCGTCCGATTTGTACCGCCTGTAGCCGGAGCGGTCACGCGGTGGTTCCTCGAGCAAGCCAAGCTTGTGATAGTGCCGCACGGTCTTGACCGTGACACTTGCGAATGTCGCCGCCTGGCCGATCGTGACGCCATAGGCCATCTGTCAGGTCACCTCGTGGGAACGTGGGGCTTCGTGGGCGGAGGCGATCTCGCGAACCGCGTCGGCGACGGCCCGGAAATCCTTGCGCAGGATCTTCGAGTGATTGCTCGCGACCTTCGCGTTCACCTCGAGGTGCGGGTTGCGGGCGAGTGCGGGGGTAAGAGTAGCGCGAGCCCGTTCCATCTCCTCGGCTCCGCCACCGAGATTGCCTCCCGAGGCGATCACCCATCGGCCCGGGCAGGTCAGGCCGTCCAGCACGGGGCCGAGGGCGCCGAGGCTCTCGTTGATCCCGATGTTGACCTCGGCGTGCTGCTCGGCGGAGAACCGTGCCGCCAGGCCCAACCGACGGGCGATCGGGAACATCCAACGCAACCGGCGGAACAACGTCCGGATCCGTTCCCGGGCCGCGTCGTCGATCCAGTCGTACGGCATCGCACCGTCGACCGGGACCACCCCAAGGACGCGGTCCGGGTTGCGGTTGGCCCAGTGCACCGCGAGCGCGGCCCCGTAGGACCAGCCGACGAGTATCGGCCGGTCCACGTTCCTCGCTTCGAGGACGGCATCGACGTCACGGACGCACGCCTCGAACGAATAGTCCGCGGAGCGCTTCGATCTGCCGCGGGCACGCTCGTCATAGGTGATGTGTCGCCAGCCGCTGCCGAGTTCATCGATGACGCGCCGCCAGTGCGACTGATCGGCATAACAACCGTTGAGATAGACCACGGGACAGCCGGGCCCACGCGTATCGGTCACGGCGAGCGCGGTGTCTTCGACCGGCACCATACCGGTCCAGGTCGAATCGGACGAACAGGTCGAGTTCGAGAAGTTCATGCGATGCAGTGTGAACCCTGACCCGAGGTCAACCTCAACACGTGCCGCGGCCCCGGAGGAGGGATTCGGGACTTTAGGAACATCCGAACGACAACGGCGCTAAGCCGTGAACCGCCATTCTGTTCGTTATGCTCGGCCGCTACTCATTCCTCCTGCCGGATCTGGCTGGACTGCGGCCACTGCGTGGTCCCTCGGTCCTGGATGCCGATGAGAGTGGCTGATCGAGTGGTGGCTCATGGGCTGGCTGATGACCGCCGGAGGGCGAGGTGCTGTTGGTTCGTGTGGCGAGCGCGAGGAGGGGCAGCAGGATCACGGCGAGAAGCCCCCCGACCAGGGACAGCAGGGTGTAGCTCCCGGTGGCCACGATCATTCCGGAGGCCAGTCCGCCGCCTGCTCCGGCGAGGGCGATGGTGACGTCGACCAGGCCTTGGATTTTGGCGCGGGTGACCAGTGAGGTGTTGTCGGTGATGATCGCGGTGCCGCTGACCAGTCCCAGGCTCCATCCCAGCCCCAGCAGTCCGAGCGCGATTGCCAGCAGCACGCCTGACTGTGGTGGGGCGAAGGCGGCCACCAGGCCCGCCGCCAGCAGGGTGAGGCCGGAGGCGCCGGCGATGGGCATTCGGCCGTAGCGGTCGACGAGGAAACCGCTCAGGGGAGACGGCAGGTACATCGAGGCGATGTGCACCGCGATGACGGCTCCGGCCGCGCCGACGGAGTGTCCGTGGTGCTGCATGTGGATCGGGGTCATGGTCATGATCGCGACCATGACCAGGTGGGCCAGGACCATGACCGCGGCCCCGAGCAGCACGAGGCGCCTGTTGTCGGCCGAGGTTGCCGAGGCTACGGTGCTGCGCCCCGGTCGGGGTGTGTCCGGGTCGTCCAGGGTGCGCGCTGTGAGCAGGGGGTCGGGGCGCAGCAGCGTCCACAGCACGATTCCGGCGGCGCCGTAGGCGACGGCGGCCAGCAGGAAGGGTCCGGCCAGCGGCGGGATGTTCCAGGATCTGGCCAGCGTGCCCAGCGGGGTGACCAGGTTGGGGCCGACGACGGCGCCGAGGGTGGTGGCCACCAGCACGGTGCTCAGCGCGCGAGCACGGTGGCCGGGGGTGGCCAGGTCGGCGCCGGAGTAGCGGGCTTGCAGGTTGGTGGCGGTGCCGGACCCGTAGATGATCAGGGCGATGAACAGCAGCGTGACGTTGTCGATGGTGGCGGCGACCACGACACCGAGCGCTCCCAACGCCCCGACGGCGTATCCGGCCGCGAGGCCCGTGCGACGTCCCCGGTTTTGGGAGGTGCGTCCGATCATCGCGGCCGCTGCGGCCGATCCGGCGGTGAACAGGGCGCTGGGCAGGCCGGACAGGCTCGTGGTGTCGAGCATGTCTTCGGCCAGCAGGGCACCGACGGTGATGCCGGCGGCCAGCCCGGCCCCGCTGAGGATCTGTGCGGCAACGAGGACGGTCAGGATGCGTCGTTGGGCAGGGTGCAGTGCGGCCGCGGTCGCGGTGGTCATCACGGTTCCTTCAGGGAAAGTGGTGGATCAAGCAGCGGTGCCGGGTGGGTCGTCGTGGCAATTCCGCGTCCAGTTGACCGACGTCGCGCTCGGCGGCCTTGCCGTCGGCAGGCGGGGCCGGGTCGTCAGCGGGCGCGCTGCGGCCGCGGGGCGTGTGGTGCTTATCAGGTGGTGACCACGGGCAGGTCGGCGAGTCGCCATTCGAGCATCCCGTCGTCCAGGCGGTGGGCGGTGCGCCCGTGGGTGGTCAGCAAGCGCACCGCGTCGTGGGCGAGCACGCAGTAGCGGCCGCGGCAGTAGGCGACGACCTCCTGGTCGGCCGGGATGGTGTCGAGCTTGCCGGCCAGTTCCTCCAGCGGGATCGATACCGCGCCGGGGATATGTCCGGCCTCGTATTCCTCACGGGGGCGCACGTCGAGCACGATCACGTTATCGTCCTGGGCTCGGCGGAGCAGTTCCTCGCGGCTGACGTGCTCGGCATCGTCCGGGCCGAGGTAGGCGGTGCTGGTCGTGGCTACGTCGGGCAGGTGGGCACTGGCCACGTTGCGTACCAACGCGTACAGCGCGGCGACGTCAGTGCCGGCCAGCCGATAGTAGATCTTGGTTCCCTCCCGGCGGGTGGTGACCAGGTTCGCCTGCTTGAGGGTCTGCAAATGCGCCGAGGCGGTGGTGGTGCCCAGCTGGGCCGTGCGGGCCAACGACTCCACGGTGCGCTCGCCCTGGGCGAGCAGATCGAGCAGTTCGAGCCTCTTGCCACTGCCCAGTGCCTTGCCGACGCGGGCGAACTGGTCGAACAGCGCTGCCTTGGCATAATGATTAGCCATCTTTCCTCCAATATTCCGTGGAATAGTGTATAACGGAGACCGCGTCAGGAAAAGCCACTCCGACGGGAGGTGTTGCGATGAGCACGGTGGATCTGGTTCCGCTGGTCGATGAGGGGCTGGGCAACTCGGCCTACTTGGTCGATCTGGGTGACGGACGCGCGTTGGTCGTGGATGTAAGCCTCGATCTACGAGGCGCATGGCAGGCCGCCCGGCGACGTGGCCTGAGGCTGGCGTTTGCCGCGGATACACACCTGCACGCAGACTTCGTCTCCGGCATGCGCCAGCTGGCGGCCACCGAAGGAACCCAGGTACTCGCCTCTGCGGCCGGGCACCGGGAGTTCGCCCACACCGGATTGCACGACGGTGACGAGATAGACCTCGGCGGGCTGCGGCTGCTGGCGCTGGCCACACCCGGGCACACGCACGAGCACCTGGCCTTCCTGCTTCTCGACGGCGACCGACCGCAGGGCGTGTTCACCGGTGGATCGCTGATCGTCGGTGCGGCGGCGCGCACCGACTTGGTCTCTCCGGACGAGACCGAGTCGCTGGCACGGCAGCAGTATGCCTCGCTGCAACGCCTGGCAGCTCTGCCCGACGAGGTGGCGGTCTGGCCCACCCACGGCGCCGGATCGTTCTGCTCGGCCCCGCCCGGTGCGCAGCGCACCAGCACCATCGGCGCGGAAAAGGCGACCAACCCGCTACTGCGGGCCCGGGACGAGGACACCTTCGTGACGGCCCTGCTCGACTCGCTGGGCAGCTTCCCGCCGTACTTCCTGAGGCTGGCCGAGTACAACCGGCGTGGGCCTGCCGTGCTCGACGCCGACCCTGGCCTTCCGGCGCTGGACGGGGCACGGGTGCGGTCGCTGCAAGCCGAAGGTGCGCAGGTGGTCGACGTGCGCCCGGTGCGCCAGTTCGCCACCGGCCACGTCCCCGGGGCGCTGTCCATTCCGCTGCGACCGGCGTTCGCTTCCTGGCTGGGATGGCTGACCTCGCCCGAGCACCCACTGGTGATCGTCCGGTCGGAGGAACAGGACCCGACCGAGATCGCCTGGCAAGCCGCCAAGATCGGCCGCATCGACCTCGTCGGCGAACTGGACGGCGGCATGCCCGCCTGGACCTCCGACGGACAGCCCACCAGCAGTACCCGCCTGCTCTGCGCCGACGAGATCACCCACCAGCGTGTGCTGGACGTGCGCCAGGACATCGAGTTCGTCGAAGGACACGTCGCCGGGGCCACCCATGTCGAACTCGGCGCCCTGGCCGACCGTGCCGACGGACTGCCACACGCCCCGACGGTGGTGATGTGCGGGCACGGCGAGCGTGCGATGGGCGCGGCCAGCCTGCTCGAACAGGCCGGGCACCGCGACCTCGCCGTCCTCGAAGGCGGCCCGCAGGACTGGGCCACAACCACTGGACGTTCCCTGGAGGAGGGGGAATGAGCACCACCGCTCTGCGGTTGGGTCTGCGCGCCAACCTGGCCCAGTTCAGCCTGCTCGTTGTTGTCAACGCCCTGGTCGGCGGCATGGTCGGCCAGGAACAAACCGTGCTGCCGCTGCTGGCCGAGCAGGAGTTTCACCTGACCGGCTACACGTTCCTGCTGAGCTACGTGCTCGTGTTCGGGCTCAGCAAGGCCACCACCAACTACTTCGCCGGCACCTGGTCGGATCGCTTCGGCCGCAAACCCGTGCTGATCGCCGGCTGGCTGATCGCCATTCCCGTGCCAGCGATGCTGATCTTCGCTCCCAACTGGAGCTGGATCGTCGCCGCCAACCTCCTGCTCGGCATCAACCAGGGGCTGACCTGGTCAACCACTGTGATCATGAAAGTCGACCTCGTCGGGCCCCGCCAACGTGGACTGGCGTTGGGCTTCAACGAAGCAGCCGGATACGGCGCGGTCGCAGTCACCTCGGCCCTGGCCGGCTATCTCGCCGAGCACTTCGGGCTGCGCCCCATACCGTTCCTGCTCGGCGCGGCCTACGTCGTGCTCGGCCTCGCCCTGTCGACGCTGGTGGTCCGCGAAACCCGCGAGCACGCCCGCCTCGAAGCCGCCCACCACGGTTCCGACGACGGCCACACCGAGCTGACCAACCGGCACGTCTTCACCCGCACCACCCTCACCGAACCGGCTTTGTCCTCGGCCAGCCAGGCCGGCCTGGTCAACAACCTCAACTTCGGTTTGTCCTGGGGCCTGTTCCCCCTGCTGTTCACCGGCGCCGGACTGCCCGTCGGCCAGGTCGGCCTGCTGGTCGCGCTCTACCCCGCGGTCTGGGGAGCGGGCCAACTCGCCACCGGAGCGCTGTCCGACCGGTGGGGGCGCAAACACCTCATCACCGTCGGCATGCTCACCCAAGCCGCAGCCCTGGCGCTCATCGCCGTCGCCGGCACTTTCCCCACATGGGCACTGGCCACCGTGCTGCTCGGTACCGGAACAGCGATGGTCTACCCCACGCTGCTGGCCGCCATCGGCGACGTCGCCCACCCCAGCTGGCGCGCGCGCTCCGTCGGCGTCTACCGCCTCTGGCGCGACAGCGGATACGCAGCCGGCGCTGTCCTCGGCGGCATCGTCGCCGACCTCACCGACCTACGCGCTGCTGTCTGGGCAGCCGCCGCCCTGAGCCTCGCCTCCGCCTGCAGCCTCGCCCTGCGCATGTACGAAACCCATCCCCGCACCCAACGGCGAGCCTGCTCCCAGGTCGACGAGCACACTACCCGCAGATGATCATGCCTTGTCTGCGGAACCAGCACACAGCCTTCAGCACGCCAACAGGCAGAGTCTCCGACCAGGAGCGTGGGCGCTTAGCGCCGTCTGTCGTTCGATGGCAAGCATCCCGTGAACACCTTCCCGACCCCTCGAGGTCGAGACCGTGACATTCACCGGTCCCCGCGCTCCACTTATCGTCACCGTGACGAAATCATCGCCAACCCACCCTCGTTCTTCTGCGTCAAGCTCGAGATCCACTCGCGCGGGGGGCTGCCTGAACCCGCGATCATCAGACCCGGCGTCAGGCGTTCCAAGGCTCGATGCGATCCAGGCGGCGACGCTGCTGACGCGCGGGGACTGCCATTCGGTTTTGTACAGGCTTGCGTCCCAGGGGTGAACCAACATGTTGTCCTCCTTCGTTTCGGGGTCAGCTCACAGCGAGCAAGCTCACGCCACAGCGGCGGTGCCCAGGCTCCAGGAACTGGCCACGGTGGACGCGTGCTGTGGTCACCCCGCAGGCGAGTAGGACCGTGCCAACGGGGTAGAGGGCGACGATCACGCGACGCACCGCACACCTACCGTGGAACGGGCACCGAGTCCTGCCGTCTGATCATGACCGTTCACCTGCCGCCTGCTCCCGCCGCCGCCACCTGAGCCGCGTGACGCGCACGAGGATCACACGGGCTGTGGTTCTGCCGCAGCAGGCGGACCATCCGCGCATCACAGAGGTCACCAGACCCAAACCGCACCAACACGACCCGCACCCCGACACGGTCGACGACCGCTAGCCCTGCACTGTCCACTGGGTACGAATGTGCGGTTGTCCGGTTTCCCGAATCAGGCACAGCGGACGACTCCGGCGAGTAACATCCCCCGACACGTTCACGCAGCCGGATCCGAGGGGGCTCAATGGAGTCTGATCGATCCCTCCCGCATTTCACGGGGTTGCACGCGCTTCTGACACTGATCCGGAACCTATACCACCGGCCACGGTTGTTCACCGCGCCGTCACCACACGATCGGCGTGGTGACCAGCCTCTTCCGCTCGTCTGCCTGCACCGGGACCACTCGGTCACGGATTTCCTGCCGACGCTGAAGGAGTCCCTGGATACCGCACTGCCGCAGGTTCCCCACGCCCTCATCGACGCGGACGAGGTCGTCGACACCACCACCGACGATCCAACCCAACGTCTGCTCCCCCTCCTGCACGCGATCCAGCAGGAACTCGGTAAGGACGAGTTCACCTCCGGCGGCATCGGCGAGTTCGACAACTACAAGCTCATCGAGTGGCTGACACGGCAACACCTGCCGCCGGAACAGGGCAAACGCGACAAACCCGTACTCCACCTGCTGCGGGAGTGGACCGGCGGCCGCCCGGGAACCGGAGGGTTGCGCACGCTCATCTCCGAAGTTCCGCACGCTCTGACCCGCTTCGTGCTGAGCGTATTCCTCTGGATCGGCCAACTCCTCGGGATGCGGTGGCTGGCGGGCAGAGTCCCGGGCCTCGGCCGCGAAGCACGCTGGATCATGCGTCAGCCGTTCATGGTGCCGCGGCACTCCATCGGCCTCCAGGGCTTCGCCGAGCGCCTGACGCTCGACCGGCGCGCCTCCGAAAGCCAGGAACAGATCAAGAAACTGCTGCTGCACGCTTTCCTGGAGGACCTCCGCATCGCCTACCGGCGCAGACGATTGCGAATCCTGCCACACAGGGCCGGCTGGCGCCGTACCACCTACGCCACGGTTCTGCTGGACAACGTCCGAGACACCAACGGTGGCTGGGAACTGTTGCGACTGATCAACGAGGTACGCAACGAGACCGGCAAACTCGATCCGCTCCTCGTCGTCGCGGCCACCGACGACCCTCCCCAGGCCCCGCAGGACCCCGCCCCCTCGCTGACCGCCGCCGTACACGCGAACGAAGCCCTCTCCGAATGGCAACGACGGCTGCCCACCCGGCGGCAGAAACTCGCTCCCGACGCGCGCTACCTGCACATCGAACTTCCACCCGCCACACCCGAGGCCGAAACCACCGGCGAGGACCGACAAGCCTGGCAGGAGGCGGCGAGCTGGCATCCCCGACGTGCTCCGCTGCTGGCACGACGGTACGTGTGCGAGGCGCTCGTGCTGGTCCTGCTGGCCGCGGGGCTGATCCAGCCCGCCATCACAGTCAGCCAATCCTGGACATCGAGCTGCGCCGCGTTCGAGCGATGGTCAGCAGGAACGGTCGCCACCCGCGTGAGTCGGCTGGGTGCCGCCGGCGAGCAGTGTCTCGGCTACAGCGACAGCACCGCACAGGTGTTCGGTGCCAACGAGCGGCTGCGTTACGCGCAGTCCGCCGTACACGCGCAGAACGAACGGGCGAAACGGCTGCATGCCGGTAACCCTGATCGGCCTTACGTCACACTGATCTATTTCGCGGGGTTGACCAACAGCCGGTTCGGTCCCCGCACCGATCACGCCGTGGCGGAAGAACTGGAAGGACTGCTGCTGCGCCAGCGAGAACAGAACAAACGGTCCGCGACGGAGCCGCTGCTTCGGATCATCATCGCCAACGGTGGGACGGGAATGCGGGGTGCGCCCGAGGTGACACGGGAGCTTCTCGTGCCGCTCATCGAGTCCGATCCCACCATCCTCGGCGTTGTGGGAATGGACCGCAGCGTGACCGAGACCGAACAGGCCATCCGCATCCTCGGCGAGCACGGCATCCCCGTCCTCGGCTCCACACTGACCAGCACCGAGCTGGCCGAGCTCACTCCGCTCTACTTCCAGCTCGTGCCGGGAAACGAGAAACAGGCCGAGCTGATCGTCAACTACGCGGCACACCTCAACTCGCCGAAGGTCACCCTGTACCACCCGTCCACGAGCGGACGGAACATCTATGCGGCGACGCTCGTCTCGGCGCTGACCGAGAAGTTCGACAGTACCGACATCGCGTTGGAAGAGCGCACGTGGCAGCGTTCGGTCAGCGAGTTGGCACCGTTGTGCGCCGAGGACACCGACCGCAGCCGGGAGATCGCGTTCTACGCGGGCCGGGAGAACACTTTCGGCGACTTCCTGCGCACCGTCCGCCGCAACTGCCCGGACTCAGCCGAACTCCCCATGATCGTGGCTTCGGACGCGGTGTCGCGATTCGTCTCCGACCAGCGCAGCCGCAACACCACCGAGTTCAACGGTGTGACGATCTCCTACGTCGGCATGGGAAGCCCCGTGATCCTGGCGGGTGAGGACTGCGTGGCCGGCCGTGCCAACTCACTACCCGCGGGAGGAACACAGCTCAACGCGTTCTGCAGCGGTTACCGCGAGCTGCGCGAGACACTACGCGCACAGCTGCCCCGAACGGAAGCGCCGAACATGCCCTGGCCCGGCGAGCGGGTCGGCGGCCTGTACGACGCCGCGGGATTGTTCGTCAACGCCGTCATCGCCATCCGCCACGACCGGGGGCCGACGAAGAGCGGCCTCACCCCACACCGCGCCGAGGTGGCCCAGCAACTTCGTGACACCTCATTCGAGGGGGCCACGGGCACGATCGACTTCGGCCGTTCCCAAATCGCCGATGACCGCAGTCTCGCCCTCCTGCGCATCGACAACATCAGCGAGCTCCGCGGCCCGGCGGGAACACCGACCTGCGCCTACCTCATCGGGACGGTCTACGACGGACGGCATCCCAGCACCGCGACCGGATGCCCGCGGATCGAGTAGCACCGCGGCCGGCGAAGCTGGGTTGTCGGGCAACGTCACAAACGTGGGGGAGCGGTCAACTCGGCGACCTCCCGGCGGGTGTGTGAACCGATGCGGCCGCATCACCAATAATGCGATCATGAGCGGTACGGACATCAACGTCGTGGGCGTGACACCGTGGTGCCTGCGCCCGCCGGACAGCGGATCGGCAACCAGCGGAGAGGGGAGTGCCACCGTGGACCGATCCGACCTGCGCGTTCGCTGTCGCCGACGGGTCGACGAGCTGCTCGGCCACATCGGTGTGCCACACCCGTGGGACATCAACGATTTCCTCGACCGGCTCGAACAACACCGCGGCCGCGACATCGACCTGTGCCCGATCGTGTGGACCCGTGGGGACAGCTCCGGGTTGTGGCAACAGCACGCCGACCACGACGTGATCGCCTACGCCGCCAACACCAGTGGTTTTCACCAGGACCACATCATCCTGCACGAGGTCGGGCACATGATCTCGCGTCATCGTGGCCACTGTGTCCTGTCCGAACAGGAGGCACAGCGCATCGCACCGGATCTGGCTCCGGCGGCGCTGGCGCACCTGCTGGATCGGGCAACGGGGGAATCGCAGGAGCACGAGGCCGAAACAGTGGCCTCGCTGCTGCACCAGCGGGCACGTCGACGTCCCCACGTGGCGGGCGAGGCCCCACCGATGACCGCACGACGTCTCGCCCGGGTCGACTACATCTTCGGAGGTTGAACATGGGCGTGTCCGTGCTGTTCCTGACCACCGGCTTCGTGGTGTTCTCGGTGGCCGGTTACCGCATCGTGCTCTGGAACCGAGGACGCAGGCGCCCCACGGAGATACCGCTGATCACGCTCGCCTGCGCACTGGGAACGGCCTTCATCACGCTGGCACCTGTCGTGCAGGCCGCCGAGAGCGCACTCCTGCCCAGTCTCGGACGGCTGCTGTCGAACATGTGCACACTCGTGGCGGCGTTCGGATTTCTGCACCTGATGCTCTACGTCGGCCACCCCGCCGAACAGGTACCCCGCAAGGTCCGTACTCGCCTGCTGACCCTGCTGCTGACGCTGCTGGGCATGATCGCGATGTTCGCGTTCAGCGACCCGCCCGGCGGAACCGGTGTGTTCACCGGGCTCTACGCCACCCAGCCGACCCTGGCCGGCTACACACTGCTGTACTCGCTGTACCTGGGCACGGCCGTGATCGAGCTGATCGTGCTGACCACGAGCTCGATCCGCTACACCCGAACCTGGCTACGTGCCGGGATGGTGCTGCTGGGCGTCGGCAGCACACTGGCCGCCGGATATCTCGCGCACAAACTCTGGTCAGTGCTGTCGGAACTACTGACCGGATCAGTGGCCGAGCCCTACTGCCCCACGGCGTTCGCCACGGTCGACTGCACCTTCGCGGTCGGTCTTCCGGCGCTGTCCGTGCTGGCCATCGTACTGGGGGCCGCTGTGCCCACTCTCGGGCCGCGCTGCGAACAACTCGTCCGTTCACTGGCCCACCGACGTTCCCACCGGCGGCTGTACCCGCTGTGGCACACACTGCACACCGCGATGCCGAGCATCGCCTTCACCGTCGAAGACCCCGCGCGAACCGCCCCGACACCGGAACGTGGCGGTTCCGAACAGCTGTACCGACGTGTGGTGGCCATCCGTGACGGCCTGCTCCTGCTGCGGCCCTACCGATCGGTCGAGGACACCCGCGACCACCAGGTCGCGGTGCGGCGGGACGGTGTCGCCGAGCAGGACCGCGCCGCCGTCGTGGAGGCCCGAGACATTCACACCGCGCTGTCCCGCCACCACCGTGACACACCGATCCCCGAGACCGAGCGGACACGCGCCGCCGAACCCTACGACGACCTCACCGACGAAATCAGCTGGCTCGTGCGGGTATCGGAAGCCCTAGCTCGGCAACCGGCCCCGGCCGAGCCGGACAACGAGCGGCCGCAACAATCCTACTGACCACGAAAGGCGAACCGCTCGTGCAGCTGCCACCGCTGCCGCGACACCACCAGCCACGCCTCGTCCAGCTCCACCGTCAGCGGCACCGACTCCGCCACTTCCCGCCGCATCGCCGCCGCCGTCCCCTCCTCGGCCCCCATCGCCACCGTCACGTGCGGCTCCAGCACGTCGTAACGCCCCTCGTAGGGAACCAGCTCCGGCCAGTGGCGCCGGACTGCCTCGGTCAACTCCCGCAGCGGATCGATCGGGTCGGGAAGCAGATACACGAACCCGCCCCGCCGGTGGCACCGCTCCAGCACCACCCGCAGCGGAGGCTGCCGGTCGAACAACGTCCGCAACGTGGTGACCACCCCGGTATCGAGATCCTCGGCGGCGAGGAACGGATACAACACCGACAGGTGCGCGGGCACCCCCTCACGCACCGCCTGCGGATACCGCTCGACCAGCGGGGCCAGCGCCTCATCGGCGGCGGGAACCGGAACGACCAGACCAGTACGACCCTCTCGTGGCATGGCTCCGTTGTACCCGATCACGAAGGCCACACCCCACCGGTTCGACCTCGGCCGCGCCGCCGAGCTGCTGCACCTGAGTCCCTCGGCGCTGAGCGAGCAGATCACCACAACATCGCAGGCGCTTCCACCGCCCAGAACTACCCGCGCCCCGGGGTGCGGTTCGTACCCCTCCCGGCCGCAGTCGTGGTCGGCGAGCCACCGCGGCGAACCAAAACCACCGACCTGTAGACAAGTCCGCAAACCGGCCACAAGGCGCCGCGGAACAGCCCCACTCCAAGTGGCGATACCGTCTCACCGATGACGCTGACGCTGCCCGAGCTTCCCGACCTGCCGGTCCGGCCCGTTCTCGGCGACATCAACGCCGAGCTGGACCACAGCGGCACCGCAGTGCTGGTCGCCCCACCCGGAACCGGCAAAACCACGCTGGTGCCGCTGGCACTGGCCGAACGCGGGCTGCGGGTGATGGTGGCCGAACCACGCCGCCTGGCCACCCGCGCCGCCGCCACCCGCATGGCCGACCTGCTCGGGCAACAGGTCGGCGAACAGGTCGGCTACGCGGTGCGCGGCGAACGGCGCGGCTCACCACACACCCGCGTCGAAGTCGTCACCTCCGGACTGCTCGTGCGACGGCTGCAAACCGACCCCGAACTGTCCGACGTCGACGCCGTCGTCCTCGACGAGTGCCACGAACGACACCTCGACGCCGATCTACTGCTGGCACTACTGCTCGACGCCCGCGACGGCCTACGCCCCGACCTGCGAGTGCTGGCCACCTCGGCCACCGTCGACAGCGACCGACTCGCCGACCTGCTCGGCGACCACGAACCAGCACCGGTCCTGCACACCACCGGCGAAACCCACCCGGTCGAGACCACCCACATCGCCCCGCTACGCAACGAGCGGACCGAAAACACCGTGGCACGCGCCGTACGCACCGCGCTGCACGAACAACCCGGCGACGTGCTCGCCTTCCTACCCGGCGCCCGCGAAATCACCCGCACCCGCGAACTGCTCTCCGACGAAACCGACGTGGACGTGCTACCACTGCACGGCAGACTGCCCACCAACGAGCAGGACGACGCACTCACCCCCAGAACACGACGCCGCGTCGTCCTGGCCACCGCCGTGGCCGAATCCAGCCTCACCGTGCCCGGCGTACGCACCGTGGTCGACTCCGGCCTGTCCCGCGTCTCCCGCGTCGACCACCGCCGCGGCCTGTCCGGACTGGTCACCGTCCGAACCCCCCGGGCGGTCACCGAACAACGCGCGGGCCGCGCCGGCCGCGAAGCCCCCGGCAAGGCATACCGGTGCTGGCCCGAACACGAACACAGCACCCTCACCAGCTACCCCGAACCCGAGATCCGCACCACCGACCTCACCCGCCTCGCACTCGAACTGGCCTGCTGGGGAACCCCGGACGGGCAGGCGCTGCGCTGGTGGGACACCCCACCGCAGGGGCCGCTGACAGCGGGACACCAAGTGCTCTCGGCGCTGGGAGCCCTCGACAACCACGGAAAGATCACCGAACGCGGACACCGCATGGCCGAACTCGGCCTGCACCCCCGCCTGTCCCGCGCACTACTGGACGGCAGCGCCCGCGCCGGACGACGCACCGCCGCCGAAGTCGTCGCGCTACTCGACGACGACACCCTCTCGACCGAGACCGAACTGAGCACCAGCCTGCGCAAACTCCGCGACAACACCACCGGGACCCGCCGCTGGCGACGTGAGGCACGACGACTGGAAAAAATGGTGCCCGCCACACCGAACCCACCCGAGGCCGACGACGAGGCCCTGGTGGTGGCCCTGGCACATCCCGAACGACTGGCCAGACGCCGCGCGCCCCGCTCCCGGGTGTATCTCATGGCAGGCGGCACCGCCGTGGAACTGCCCCGCTCCGAAGTGCGCGAAGACCCCTCCGGCATGCCCACCTCCGAAGGACTGGCCGGCTCGGAGTGGCTGGCCGTGGCCGTGGCCGAACGCGACCCCAGCCGCGCACACGGCTTCGTGCGGCTGGCCGCACGCGCCGACCAACGACTCGCCGAACAAGCCGCCCCCGGGCTCGTGGAACACACCGACGAGATCGACTGGAACCAGGGCGACATACGCGCCCGCACCCTGCGCCGCCTGGGATCGATCGTGCTGTCGGACACACCACTGCGACAACCCCCACCGGAACAGGTGCGAGCGGCGCTGCTCGACGGGCTGCACGACGAGGGACTACGGCTGCTGACCTGGGACACCGAAGCACACCAGCTCCGGCAACGACTGGCCTTCCTGCACCGCACGTTCGGCGAACCCTGGCCCGGCACCGACGAGACCGACCTGCTGGCCGAGCTCGACACCTGGCTGGAACCCGAACTCTCGGCCGCACGCTGCCGTGCCGACCTGGAACGCATCGACATCGAACAAGCGCTGCACCGCCTGCTGCCGTGGCCCGAAGCCGGGCGGCTCGACGAACTGGCCCCGCCACGGATGCAGGTGCCGTCCGGTGCGCGGATCCACCTCGACTACAACGACGAACAACCCGTCCTGCCGGTACGGCTCCAGGAAGTCTTCGGCTGGACCAGCGTGCCCACCATCGCCGACGGCCGCGTCACGGTGCTGATGCGGCTGCTCGACCCCGCCGGACGGCCCGCAGCCGTCACCGGCGACCTGACCTCGTTCTGGAACAACGGCTACCACCAGGTCCGCGCCGAACTGCGGGGCCAGTACCTCAAGCACCCGTGGCCGGAGGACCCGTGGAACGCCGCACCCGACCGACCACGCGGAGGCTGACAAGACCGGCTACCGAAGCCGGTAGCGCACATGGACCATGCCATTACCGAAACGACGCTGGTCGAGCAGCTCAAGCTCGGCAGGCACCCCGCGCGGAAAGAACGACTTACCACCACCCACCAACACCGGAGCGAAAAACAGCCCGCACTCATCGATCAGCCCCGCCTCGAACGCGTGAGCCGCCAACTCCGGGCCGCCCACGGCGAGATCGTGCTCGGCCGAGTTCTTCAGACGCCGCACCGCCTCGACGTCGAAGGTTCGTTCGATCCGGGTGCGGGTGGTGACCACCCTGTCCAGCGTGCCGGAATAGACGATCTTGTCGGCCGCCCGCCACAGTCGCGCGAACTCACCCATGGCGGGGGAGCGTTCGGCCAGCGTGGGATCGGTCTCCCAACCGGTCATCAACTCGTAGAGCCTACGCCCGTACAGATGCGTACCGACCGGCCGCTCCAGCTCGTTGATGAACGACAGGACCTCCTCATCGGGCACTGCCCAGTCGAAACGGCCGTGCTCGTCGGCGATGTAGCCGTCGAGCGAGGCCAGCGCGGAACAGATCAGCCTCGCCATGGCACTCCCGTCCTGTGCGACGTGTCCGCTGCGGGCGCTTTCCCGCGGTCTCGTCACGACAGCACTTCACTGCGGTAGTGGTACCGGCACACCTCGGTAAACCCCATGCTCTCGTACAACCGCAGCGCCGGCGAGTTGCCACCGTCGACCTGCAGATACATCCCCCCAGTTCCCAGGTCCGACGCCCAATCGGCCAACGACCGCAACACCTCACGAGCCGCACCCCGCCCACGTGCTCGCGGCAGGGTAGCCATCCCGAACACACCGGCCCACCCGAAGTCGACGACCGCACGTCCCACCGCCACCAGTTCACCACCGTCGAACACGCCGGCATAGGTACTCGGCTGCCCCACCCGGGCGAGCATCTCCCACTCCGGCCTGCAATCACCGCCATCACCGTGCACCGCACGCCACACGTCGAACCACGCCCCAGTGGGTGACTCCGTCAACCGGGTCCCCGCACCGCTCGATCGCGCCCCAGCGCGGACGTCGTCCACCGACGCCGCCCACAACGACATCGGAGTGTGCCGGTAGTAACCACGTTCGGCCAACAGCGCATCGAGCTCGACCGGACAGGCACCCGGTGTGAGCTGAAAACACGCCGCCCGCCCGAACCCCGAGTAGAACCTCTCTGCCACCGAAACCGCACGCACCAGATCCTCCCGCCCGGACACACCGTGCGGCAACACCGTGGCCGTCCACCACGACGAACCGACGTCGTGGCGCATCGGACGTTCACGCGGCCAGGTGCCGCCAACTGTCCGGCTCGGCCCGCAGATACTCGGCGAAACTCCACGGCCGACGCCCGGTGACGTGCTCGACCGTGTGGCTGGTCACCGAGGTTTCCCCCGAGGCGATGGCCAAATACGACCCCACCCAGGCGTCGACCTGCCACTGCTGGGCACCGGCCCGCGACCGGCGCGCCTCCTGCTCCTCCTCCGCGTGATAGGTGATGTCACGACCGGTGACCTCACCGAGCAGCCGAGCGGTTTCGTGCAGATCCAGCGGCTCCGGCCCGGACACATCGTAAACCCGGTCGGCGTGGTCGTCGTCGAGCAACACCTCCGTCGCCAACCGCGCCACGTCCCACCTGGCCACCCAGGCGGCCCGACCACTTCCAGCCGGCCCCCGGATCACCCCGTCGTCACCGACGAAACGCGGCACCAGGTCGGCATACATCGAATTGCGCAGCGCGGTCAACCGCATCCCGCCGGCGGCGATGGCCTGTTCAGTGGCCGAGTGCTCCCGAGCGAACGGAAACGTAGCGTGCGGAGCAGCCCCCATGAACGAGGTGTAGACGACACGACGCACCCCAGCCTCGGCCGCCGCATCGATCACCGTGCGATGCAGCCACAACCGGGCCGGATCCTCGTGAGCGGAAACGAACAGCACCGTGTCCACACCACGAAACGCCCGCAGCAACGCCGCCTGGTCCGTATAGGACGCCCGCACCACCGAACAGTTCTCCACCCGGGGAAGACGTTCGGGGCTGCGAGCCACGAGCCGCTGCGGCACCCCACGCCGCTCGAGCAATCGACAGATCCCACTGCCGAGTTCACCGGTGGCGCCGGTAAGCGCGATCGACTCCGCCAACATCGCACCCTTCAGCCGTGTGTGATCGATCGTATCCGAAACACGACCACCACGCCGCCCACAAGGGCAACGACACGGTTCAGAGCAGACTCAGCTGCCGAGCGGCGGAGCGTTTGCCCCCCTCGTCACCATCGCGCACCGCCGTGTCACCCAGTTCGGCCAGGAACGGACTGGGCGTGCGCTGCCCCGCGGTGGACGCCTGGCCACGACGCGCCGCACGGGTCAGGTACAACCGCCGCTGGGCCCGCGTCATCCCCACGAAGAACAACCGCCGCTCCTCGGCGGTGTCGTCGCGCTGCTCGCCCGGCCAGCGCAGCGGCAACAACCCGTCCTCACAACCGGTCACGAACACAACCGGGTACTCCAGCCCCTTCGCGGCGTGCAGCGTCAAGAGCGACACCGCGTCCGCACGCGGATCCAACGCGTCGACCTCCGCGCCCAGCATGACCTCCCGGCAAAACCCGACCACGTCCTCACCGAAACGCGAAGCCAGCGGGGTCAACAACTCCACGGCCGCGTGCAGCTGTTCAACCTGCTCGCCCAGCGTCCCGGCCACAGTGGCGACAGCCTGCTCCAGCTGCCGCAGCACCGTGCCGGAGCGACGACCGGCATAACCGAGCTCCCGCAGCAACGGCTCCACCCCGGCGCGTGCCGACAGCGGGTCGTGACTACGTTTCTGCACCGGAAATCCGTACCGGGTCAACTCCTCGGCCAACACCCGCGACTGCGCATCGGTGCGGTAGACCACCGCGATGTCGCCGAACCCCAACGACGAGGTCTCGTAACCGTCGGCGCTGCCGCTGTCCAACGAATGGAAGGTGGCACCGCCGAGCAGCCCGTCGACGGTGCGGGCCACGAACCTGGCCTCGGCCCGCTCGTCGGACGACCGATGCAGCACGATCGGGTGGTCACTGTCGGCACCCACCGGCCGCAACGTTCGCTCCGGAACCAGACTCTCCGGACGAATCGCCCGCACCGCCCCCTCGACGATGCGCCGCCCACTGCGATAGTTCCGCGTCAACGCCCGCACCGGAGCATCCGGATAGTCCTGCTCGAACCGCAGGAAAAACCCCACATCGGCGCCACGGAAACCGTAAATCGCCTGATCCGGATCCCCGATAACGGTCAGATTGGCCGCGGCGGGCGCCAGCAACCGCAACAGTCGGTACTGCACCTCGTCGACATCCTGGTACTCGTCGACGCTGATCCAGCGATACCGCCGCCGATACCACTCGGCCAACTCGGGATCGGCCCCCAACAACTCGACCGGCAGCACCAGCAGATCGTCGAAATCCACCAACCCCTCCCGCCGCAGCGCCGCGGTGTAGCCGGGCAGCAACTCCGCGACCTCACCGGAAACCTCACCACCCCGACGAGCACGGGACAGCCCCGAGACACACTGCCGCGCCCTGCGCTCGTCACCGGTCAACGACACCAGAATCCGGTGTCGCCGGTCGGCGTCGACCAGGGCGACGTCCTCGGGCAACCCCAGCGCGGCGTGGTTGTCCCGCACAATGCTCAACCCCAACGAGTGAAACGTCGCCACAGTGACCTCCCGGCCCTGTTCTCCCACCAACGCGGTGATCCGTCGACTCATCTCCGCCGCGGCCCGTCGGGTGAACGTGATGGCCAAGCAGCTCGAGGCGGGTACATTCCGTTCCACGACCAGGTGAGCGATCCGGTGCGTGATCGTGCGGGTCTTGCCCGTACCCGGCCCGGCAACGATCATCAACGGCCCGGACTCCACCTCGGCCGCGGCCCGCTGCTCGGCATCGAGTTCGGCCAGCATCCCAGCGGCCGGGGCCACGTCGACCCCTGCATCATCCGGGATATCCAGGATATCCGGGGCGCCGGAGGATTCCCGCTCCTGCTCCTCGAGCGGTGCGGTGACCTCGTCAACGAACGGTGGGGAAGTGGTGACGACCCCGCCGCCGACCTTCCCCGAGCCGCCCGCCGCGTCCGGCAGGGTAGGGGTCGTCAACTCGTCGTCGGCGAATAACGAGGCGGCACCGCCACCGCGCACCCGCGGGAGCTCTTCCGGCTCGAACACGCGAATCGTGCCGTACTCACCGTCAAAACCGGCTTCCCGGTGCACCACGCCCGTACGCAGCCGCTCGATCGCCTCGGCCAACGCACCGCTGTCCCGCCGCAACCGCTCGACCGGGACATCCTCCAGAATGGCCAGTTCGGAACCGTGCCGCGCCGTGAGCTCGCTGATCTCACCGAAGACCTTCTTGCTCTTGGGCCCGACACCCCGGATCTCACCGACGATCTCCGGAAGCGGTATCAGATTGCGGTATCCCGCCGCGCCGGACGGGCGCACACCCTCCGGACGATCCGCCAGCGCATCCACCCGGTTGAGCACCCCCACCGTCAACGGTTTGCCACAGTCCGGACACCTGCGCCCGTGACGCCGCGTCTCGGCCGGATCGAATCGCACCCCGCACTTGCGGTGCCCGTCGAGGTGATACTTGCCCTCCTCGGGGAAGAACTCCACCGTCCCCTCGAAACCCACACCGGTCTCCAACGCACGACGCATCGCGAAATAGTCAAGCTCGGTGTCGAACACAGTGGCTTCCCGAGCCAACATCGGCGGTGAATGCGCGTCGGAATGACTCACCAGGGTGTACCCGTCCAACGCCGACAGTCGCCAGTTCATCTCCGGGTCACTGGACAACCCCGTCTCCAGCGCGAAAACGTGGCCCGCCAGATCCCGGTAACACTCACCGATCGAATCGAACCCGGCCTTGGAGCCCAGAACGGCGAACCACGGAGTCCAGATATGAGCGGGCACCAAATACGAACCCGCCCCGGACTCCAACGTGATCTCCAGCAGATCCCGCGCGTCCAACCCCAGAATAGGACGCCCGTCCGAACCCAGATTGCCGATGTTTCCGAGTCTGCGGCTGAATTCCTCGGCCGCGTCGAAATCCGGGACATAGCACAAATGGTGGATCTTGCGGGTATAGTCCCCGTACTTGTAGATCGTGGCGATCTCCACCGAGAGCATGAACCGCACCGGAGTGTGACACTCGGTGGGCAACGTGCGCAGCACCGCACGCTCGTACTCCGGACGCAGCCGCAACAGTCCCGGCTCGGCGGGCTCCAGAACCTCACGCAGGTGCGCACGCCAAGCCGGATGTGTGAAGTCCCCGGTACCCACCACCGTGACTCCCTTGCGACGCGCCCACCAGGCCAGGTGCTCGATGTCGCAGTCCTTGCTGCACGCGCGGGAATACTTGGAGTGGATATGCAAGTCAGCGTAGAAGCGCACCCGTCGATCTTGCCAAACCAGCCACCCCGGTCACGCCCGGGCCACACAGCACCCCGCACGAACCCGACGTAACTCCTCTCGACAAGGCCGACATCTTCCGGGGCCCCGACAAACACGCGGGGCCGGTGGAAACATCCGCAACCACCGGCCCCGCACACCGCACGAACGGATCAGACCAGGCCCAACCCGCGCACGGTCTCACGCTCGTCGACCAACTCCTGCACCGAAGCGTCGATACGCGGACGGGAGAACTCGTCGATGTCGAGTCCCCGAACGATCTCGTAACGCCCGTCCCGAGCGGTCACCGGGAAGGACGAAATCAACCCCTCCGGCACACCATAGGAACCGTCGGAAACCACACCCGCCGACGTCCAGTCACCCTCGGCCGTACCGTTGACCCAGGTGTGCACGTGATCGATGGCCGCGTTGGCCGCCGACGCCGCCGACGAAGCCCCACGAGCCTCGATGATGGCCGCACCACGCTTGGCCACGGTCGGGATGAACTCATCACTCATCCACTGCCGCTCGACCTGCTCAGCGGCGATCTTGCCGCCCACCTCGGCGTGGAACAGATCCGGGTACTGCGTCGCCGAATGGTTACCCCAGATCGCCAACCTGCGGATCTCGTCGACACCCACACCCAGCTTGATCGCCAACTGCGCCAACGCACGGTTGTGATCCAGCCTGGTCATCGCCGTGAAACGCTCCGCGGGAACATCCGGAGCGTGGGCCTGGGCGATCAACGCGTTCGTGTTCGCCGGATTGCCCACGACCAGGACCCGCACATCATCCGCCGCGTTGGCATTGATGGCCTCACCCTGCGGTTTGAAGATGCCACCATTGGCCTCGAGCAGATCACCGCGCTCCATCCCCTGCGTACGGGGACGAGCACCCACCAACAAGGCAATGTTGGTGCCCTCGAAGGCACGCCGCGTGTCATCGGTGACCTCGATGCTGCGCAGCAACGGGAACGCGCAGTCGGTCAGCTCCATCGCCGTTCCCTCAGCGGCCTTGACCGCCTGCGGAATCTCCAACAACCTGAGATTGATCGGGGTATCCGGACCGATGAGCTGGCCGGACGCGATCCGAAACAGCAACGCGTAACCGATCTGACCAGCAGCGCCGGTGACAGTGACGGTAACGGGGGAACGAGTCATGGAGTTCTCTCCTGGTCGCCGGGTATTGCCGAAGCGATGCTATCCACCCGAACACCACGATCCGGGCGCCCCCGCCACGGATCACACCCCGAGCACCGGCCATACCGAAACGAAACCGATTCAGCCGAAACCCCCGCACAACGATCCAACGACACAATCGACACACCCGGTCACCACCACCGCACGACACACGTCGTGTTTCGCCACACACCACGATCCAGCAGAATGAAGTCATGCTGCAGGTCTGCCTCAACGGCCCCCGGGGCATTCGGGAACACCACCACCTACCCGTACAACCACCGGACCTCGCCGCGGCCGCAGCTCAAAGCATCGCCGCGGGTGCCGAGGACATCCACGTACACCCCAAAACCCCCGACGGTGCCGACAGCCTCGACGCCACCACGGTGGCCGCCGCCGTCAACGCGATCCGCGCCGCCGCCCCGGGCATCACAGTGGGAATCCCCACCACCGCCTGGACCACCCCCGACACATCCTCCCGACTCGACGCCATCGCGAGCTGGACCGTCCTCCCGGACCACGCCTCGGTCGACTGGCACGAACCCGACGCCGAACGAATCGCCCAGGCACTGCTGAAGCGCGGGATCGGCATCGAAGCCGGCATCCACTCCGGAACCGAGGCCGGTGAGCACTTCGCCGGATGGCCCCACCGCGAGCAGGCACTCCGCATCCTCGCCGAGGTCGTCGACCCCACCACGACGGGCGCGACAGCCACCGCCGAAACCCTGCTGGCACGAGTCCGCCCCAGCAGCACACCCATCCTGCTGCACGGCAGAGCAGCCGGTGCCTGGCCGGTACTGCGCCTCGCAGAGCAACAGGGTCTGCACACCCGAATCGGTCTGGAAGACACCCTGCTGCTTCCCGACGGCACCATCGCCGACGACAACGCCCAACTCGTCACCGCCGTACGCACCCGAGCGGCACACGGCTGAACCGCACGAATCGTCACCGCCCAGCACGATGGGGAAGTGGTACCTCGCAGCGCCGGTCAACGGGCCCATACCCCGTGTCCGACCTACCCGCACTGTCCCGCGACGGACGGTCACCACAATCTGACAACCGTTCTCGTGACGAATCGAGAGGTTCTCGACGTGTTCGGCCTCGACTCGCGCTCGAAGTAGTCCTCACACTTGGCGTTCTTCCGCAGGTATCGAGGAGCACGACCACGAGTCGGACACCTCGGACGCCGACACTTCTCCCGGACTTCCCACGTCCGCACCGGACAGTGGCACAGCTCGGGAGGAGGGCGGGTCGTCGCCGCGAAATCCATTACTTAACATAATGTGTATTATCGGCTAAAGCTGTAATCGGCGGATTCGGCGGTCGCGGTGACCGCTCGGCGTTCTTTCACCTTCCACCGGAGACTGCTGGCGGCGCCCGCAGGTGCTGAGTGCTCGCCCCGCTGGCGGACATTCCGCGGGGTGACTCCGCCGGTGCTTCCGCCGTCTGGCGGACCGGGACAACGATCTCGGGATGTCCGTGGGAACGTGCGAATTCGTCACCGTGATGACGCCGTCTCGTGCGGGAAGAAAACCGGAGCGTGTCACCGGCGCTTGTACCGATGCCGACCGGGACACGTCGACACACCCCCACTTCGGGTCCGGTGTTCGTTCCGCCCGCTCTCATGAAACGTGGATAACAAATATTATCCATCATTTGGGGTGTCGACTTCTCACGCCGAGGCCGACTGGTGACATGTTCACCGAGGGTTCCGGGTGCACGGATCCTGGCAGGCGTGGTTCACCGCCGGCAGCGGCAGTGAACGCACCCGGGCGGCGTTCTCGACCCCGGCCACCGCTGTCACGGCCCCTGCCACACACAGTCCGGCGGAGATGAGCATGGCTGTCGCGTACCCCTGCCCCAGCGGTTGTCCCGCGGCGATCCCGGACAGCCCCGCCAGCGGCGGCAGTACCGCCACCGCCAGCAGCCCGGCCATCCGCGATATGGCGTTGTTGACGCCGGAGGCGACACCGCCGTGTTCGCGTCCGACCGAGGCGAGCACGGCCGACGTCAGCGGTGCCACGGTGACCGACAGTCCGAGACCGAAGATCAGCACGGCGGGAAGCACGGTCGTCGCATAGTCCGTTCCGGGCATCACACGTGTCATCAGCACGAGCCCGCAGGCACACACCAGGGGGCCGATGGTCATCGGCCACCGCGGACCGATCCGCTGCGCCAGTGCTCCCATCCTGCTGGACAGCAGCAGCATGACCACGGTGATCGGCAACGTGGCGAGTCCCGCGGCCATCGCCGAGTAGCCGAGTGTCTGCTGCAGCTGTAACGACAGCAGGAACAACGCCGAGCTCAGGGCGCCGTAGACGGTGAACGTGGTGAGGTTGGCCCCGACGAACTGGCGCGAGCGGAACAGCGACAGCTGCAGCAACGGTGCGGACTGCTTCGCCTCGACGAACGGGAAGGCGAGCAGCCCCACCGTCCCGACGATGGCCGCGAGCACGGTGATCGTGTTCCAACCGTGCGCGGGGGTTTCGATCAGCGCGTACACGGCACCGGTCAATCCGAGCGTGACCGCAGCCGCGCCGGTGATGTCGGGCGGTCCCGAGATGGTGGGGTCGCGGGTCTCGGGAACGTGGCGGCGGGTGACCAGCAGAGCGATCGCGGCGATGGGAAGGTTGATGAGGAACACCCAGCGCCAGGAGGCGGTGTCGACCAGCCAGCCGCCCACGAAGGGTCCGATCGCGGCGGCGATGCCGGTCAGCCCCGCCCAGGTACCGACGGCTTTACCGCGGTCGTCCTGGCTGATGGAGGCGTTGATCAGGGCGAGGCTGCCCGGAACCAGCAGTGCACCACCGATGCCCTGCACCAGCCGGGCCGTGACCAGTTCCGCTCCCCCGCTGGCGAGTCCGCAGCCCAGTGAGGCCAGGGTGAACAGCACCAGTCCGGCGCTGAAGACGCGGCGGCGGCCGTACCGGTCCCCGAGCGCTCCTCCCAGCAGCAACAGGGAGCTCAGTGTCAGCAGGTAGGCGTCGAGCACCCACTGCAGCAGGGCGAAGGTGCCGCCGAGGTCGCGGCCGATGGCGGGCAGCGCGACGTTGACCACCGATCCGTCGAGGAAGGCGACTCCGGAGCCGAGCATGGTGGCGAGGATGATCCACCGTCCTCGTGCGGAGCGCAGTGGCACGGGGTCGTCGGCGCGGTGAGCGCTCATCGGGTGAGGGTAACCGTTGTGGGCGGCTTCGGCCGGGGTGTTGTCGCGGACTGTGGTTCCTAGTGGTGTTCAGGGGCGCCACCGGTGGTGGTAGCCGGGGCGGTCGTTGTAGGGCAGTCCGAGCAGGGCTCGGGTGAGGCATCCGCGCTCGTCCTCGTGGGGGAACGAGGTGTTGAGGGCGTCGCAGGGGCCGTGGCCGGTGCCGCAGTACCGGTGCTGGTCGAGGACGCGGGCTTTGAGTTCGCATTCGCGGAATCCTCGGGTGATGCGGGCGGTGGAGCAGGTGGCGGCTCCGGATTCGCCGTCTCGTCGGGCGTCGGTGAGGCGTTCCAGGTCGTGCAGGATCTGTGTGCGCAGGAATTCCCGGAACCGGTCCACGATCGCCCTCCTCGCCTGGTCCTGGCTTCGGCCGTCCCGTTCGTGGTGCGGCCACGGGCATCATTGTCGATCATGGGCTGGGGTTGTCTCGGGCGTGGTGCGGCCGAGTGGGAAACGAATGCGCTGGGTATCGGCGTGTGTGGTTGTCGTGATCAGGGTGGGGGTCGCATGCTGTGGTTGTTACGGTCGTTGGTTCCGAGGGGGGCGTCATGGCGACGTGTGAGGTTTGTGGCAATGACTACTGGATGACGTTCGAGGTGCGTACGGCGGGTGATCAGGTGCACGTGTTCGATTCGTTCGAGTGCGCGGCGCACCGGTTGGCTCCGTCCTGCGAGCACTGTGGGTGCCGCGTGCTCGGGCACGGTGTGGAGGATTCGGGGCAGTTCTTCTGCTGCGCGCATTGTGCGCGGCAGGCGGGTGCGTCGATGGCCGATCAGCTGCGGGACGCGGTGGGGGCTCATCCGGGCTGAGCGGGCCCTGTGAACGTCGTCCCGGTCGGTTTCGGTGCTGATGTGCCCGGGTGGGACCCGGTATGGTCCACCCGGGCATCGGTTCGGCGTCGCCGGTTGCTTCGTGGTGGGTGTGGCTAGATGCCGGTGGTGCCGTCGAGGCGTTCCCGCAGCAGGTCGGCGTGGCCGTTGTGGCGGGCGTATTCCTCGATCATGTGCACGTAGATCCAGCGCAGGTTGACGTGCTGGCCGCCGAGGTCGCCGGTGTCGGTCAACGAGTGCTCGCGGCTGCTGCGGCGGGCGTGCTCGATCTCGGTGTGCCAGGTGTTCAGGGCGTCGTGCAGGGTGGTGTGCTCGGCCAGTTCGAATCCGCCGTCGGTTCCGTCGGTTCGGGCCTGCTCGGTGCGGGTGGTGGCCAGTTCCTCGGCGGCCAGGATTCGGCGGAACCAGGTGCGTTCCACCTCGGTCATGTGTTGGACGAGGCCGGTCAGGGTGAGTTCGGACGGCGGGACGGTGGCGGTGGCCGCCTGGGTGTCGTCCAGTCCTTCGCATTTTCGGGCGAGGGTGGCGCGGTGGAAGTCGAGCCAGCCTTCGAGTACGGCGCGTTCGTCGGCGTCGAGGGGTGGCGTGGGGCGTTCGGTGCTATTCACCGACTGATTATCGCACCTGGTGTGAGAATTTCACTTTTCAGACTGGATCGGTGCGTTTGCTTCGGCGTTTCGCGTATGGCGGGGGCCGGTCACGAGCTGCAGCTGCAACAGCCCGATGTCTGGATCACTGTTCTGTGAGAGTTTCTCGAGGAGTCTCCGGCGCATGTAGCTCGGTGAGTGTTCGTTCCTTCGCAGGGGCGCCGGGGTGGTGAGCGGTTGCGGTTCGCTACTGGTGGTGGGCGTGTGCCAGCGCGGTGCTGACGCTGTCGTGGCAGGTCAGGCTGGCGTTGATGCCGGTGAGGTCGAGCAGGCGGGGCACGCAGCCCTGGCCGGGGACCACGTGCATGTCGATGCCGCGTTGGTCGGCGCGGCGTTGGGCTTTGAGGAGCAGTTCGGCTCCGGTGGTGTCGATGAACGAGACCATGCTCAGGTCCACGATCAGTGTTCGCAGGGCGGCTGCGGTGAGGCGTTGCCGGATGAGTTCGGTGACTCGGGGTGCCGCGGCGAGGTCGATGTCTCCGTTCATGCTCACCACCACCACACCGGGGGCGGGGCGTTGCACCGACATGCGCAGTGCCGGGTCGAGTCGGTGTTGTCCCTGTGCGAGTTCCTCTTCGCCCGCTCGTCTGGTGGGTACGGTCGGCTGGGGCGGGTTCGCCGGGGTGGTGTCGGGCTGGTCGCTGTGGACCGACTGTGGTGTGGGTCGAGAAACGATCACGTTTCCTCCTGCGGCGTCCGCCGGGTGGCGAGGAGGTGGCGGGCACGGCGCGTTGCTCGGTTACGCCGTGTCGCGTTTTGACTACTTTTCGCCAGATGTGGTTCCCACCGTAGTGGCCCCGTTGGTGGTACTACAACCGCTGGGGAGTCGGGTCGGCGGATACATGCGGGGGTCAGGGGCCGCTGTGCGGGGTGGTTTCGGCGAGCATGGGGATGATTCCCCCGGCCAGCACGGCGTTGACCTGTCGGGGGGACAGCCGGTGGCCGACTCGGTAGTCGGTGCCGCGGGTGGTGTTGTGCAGCGTCAGGGTGTGGTGCTCGGGCAGTTGCCGGTGCAGCTCGTCGAGGTGGAGCACATCACCGTGGTCGATGTCGTCGTAGTCGGCCGGGTCGGTGAATTCCAGTGGCAGGATGCCGAAGTTGATCAGGTTCTGCCAGTGGATCCGGGCGAAGGATTTGGCCACCACCAGCCGTAGTCCCAGGTGGCGGGGTGTGATGGCGGCGTGTTCCCGGGAGGAGCCCTGTCCGTAGTTGTCACCGCCGATCACCGCGTGCGGGTGGTGGTGTTGGCGGGCCCGCTGGGGGTAGTCGGGGTCGAGTCGGGTGAAGGTGTATTCGGCCAGTGCCGGGACGTTGGAGCGCAGCGGTAGTGCTTGCGCACCGGCGGGTGAGATCTCGTCGGTGGAGACGTTGTCGCCGGTTTTGAGTAGCACGGCCGTTTCGAGGTGTTGCGGTGGTGGTGCCAGGTCCGGCAGTGCGGAGATGTTGGGGCCTTTGACGGGCTGGATGCGCAGCGCCTCGGTTTCCTCGGGCGGTGCCAGCAGCATGGCGGTGTTGACGGAGCTGTGTTCGGGTTCTTCGACGGTGTCGTCGGTGAGGCCGAGCCGCTCGGCCAGTTCCCGGGGGTCGGTGATGCTGCCGGTCAGCGCGGCGGCGGCGGCGGTTTCCGGTGAGCACAGCCACACCGAGTCCTCGGGGGTGCCGGAGCGGCCGGGGAAGTTGCGGGGAAACGTTCGTAGCGAGTTCTGTCCCACCGCCGGGGCTTGGCCCATGCCGATGCAGCCCATGCAGCCGGACTGGTGGATGCGTGCTCCAGCGCCGATCAGGTCGGCGACGGCGCCGGAGCGTGCCAGGTCCTGCAGGATCTCGCGGGAGGTGGGGTTGATGTCGACGCTGACCGCGTCGCTGGTGGAGCGGCCGCGCAGCATGCGGGCGGGGACGGCGAAGTCGCGCAGCCCCGGGTTGGCCGAGGAGCCGATCACGGTTTGGCTCACCTCGCGGCCGGCGACGTCGCTGACCGGGACGACGTTGTCGGGTGCGGAGGGTTGGGCGATCAGCGGCTGCAGGCCGGTCAGGTCGATTTCGTCGGTGAGGTCGTAGGTGGCGTCGGGGTCGGCGGCCAGCTCGGTGAAGTCGTGTTCGCGTCCTTCGGCGCGTAGGAACCGCCGCACGGCCTCGTCGGCGGGGAACACGGTGGTGGTGGCGCCGAGTTCGGCGCCCATGTTGGCGATGACGTGGCGGTCCATGGCCGACAGCTCGGCCATGCCGGGGCCGTGGTATTCGATGATGCGGTCGACTCCACCTGTGACGGTGTGTCTGCGCAGCATTTCCAGGATGACGTCCTTGGCCGAGACCCAGGGGGGCAGTTGTCCGGTCAGGCGCACTCCCCAGATTTCGGGCATGCGCAGGCGCAGGGGTTCGCCGGCGATGGCCAGGGCGACCTCGAGTCCGCCCACCCCGATGGCGAGCATACCCAGTGATCCGGCGGCGCAGGTGTGCGAGTCGGAGCCGACCATGGATTTGCCCGGGATGCCGAACCGCTGCATGTGGGTGGGGTGGGACACGCCGTTGCCGGGTTTGGAGTACCACAGCCCGTAGCGCTGTGCGGCGGTGCGCAGGAATTCGTGGTCCTCGGCGTTTTTCTCGTCGGCCTGCAGCAGGTTGTGGTCGACGTACTGCACGCTGACCTCGGTGCGGGCGCGGCGCAGCCCCAGTGACTCGAGTTCCTGCATGACCAGTGTGCCGGTGGCGTCCTGGGTCAGGGTCTGGTCGACCGACAGCGCCACCTCGTGGCCGGGAGTCATGTGGCCGTCGACGAGGTGTTCGGCGATGAGTTTGTGCGCCAGGGTACGTGCGGGCACGGCGGGACTCCCCTTTCGTGATCGTGTGCTCACCGGGTGCCGGTGCCCTGGTTGGGGCTCGGCCCGGGTGGGCCGTGTTCGGGTTACCCGCCGTGGTTGGTGTTGAAACGATCAGCCGGGCAGCACGCGGCGCGGTCGGGGATGTTCACCGCCGGTGGGTGCGTCAGTGTGGGGTCGCGGGCTCCAGCGGCAGGGTGGCTACGGCGCGGCTGGTCAGGCTGCCGAGGTAGAGCGTGCCCTGGTACTGGCGCACTCCGGTGACCATCCCGAAGTCGCCCACCGGCGCGGCGAGTTCGTGCACCACTCGCCCGTGGGTGTCGACGGCCAGCAGCCACAGCGTTTCGGCGGGCTGTGGTTGCAGCGGTTGCGGTAGTGCGGCGGCCAGGCGCAGCAGCGCCGGGGCGTGGGTGTGGGCGGTGTCGAGCAGGCGGCTGCGTGCCGCGGCCTGGGTCACCCAGATCAGCCCGTCGGTGCCGGTGGAGATGTTGTCGGGGAAACCGGCCATCGCCGACAGCATCGTGTCGCTGCTGCCCGCGCGAGGCCCGGTCAGCATCACGCGGCGCAGCCGGTAGGCGCCGGTTTCGGCCACCACCACGCTCGTCTCGTCGGGGGTCAGTGCCACCCCGTTGGCGAACTGCAGCCCGTCGAGCAGCACCTCGGCGGGCCCGTCCGGCGGTAGGCGCCACAACCGGCCGGTGCCGGAGTGTTCCATGAGGTCGTGCCGCCACCGGGACAGTGGGAATCGGCGGGAGGAGTCGCTGAAGTACACGGTGCCGTCGGTGGCCACGGCGGCGTTGTTGCACAGTGCCGGCCGTCCCGGACCGCCGCCGGCGAGCAGGGTGTGGACGTGGCCGTGCCGCGGGTCGATTCGCAGCAGCCCGCGTTCGGCGTCGCAGACCAGCAGTGCCCCGTCGGGCAGCGTTTCGATGCCCAGCGGACGGCCGCCGGTGTCGGCCAGCACCCGCAGCTGCCGCCCGTCCTGGTCGAGGGCGAGCAGGCGGCCGTCGTCGACGCCGGTGATGATCCGGTCGTGTTCGTCGAGCACGACGTCTTCGGGGCCGAGTCCGTTGACCGGCAGCAGGTGCGGGACGGCGAGTCGTCGTGGTTGGGTGCGGCGGGCTCGGGGTGGGCGCCACCCACGGGGGCGGATCCCGGTGGTCATGGTCGGCTCCTGGTGTGTGGGCGGCGGTGTGGGGACAACGAGAGCGCTGCCGCCGGGTGACGCGGCGGTGTCGCGGCGGGTCCGTGGTGGTTATGTGTCCTGGTCGGCGGGTGTGATGTCGAGGAGCTGGTCGCGGTCGACGTCGAGGTGGGCGGCGGCCGAGGCGGTGTTGACGGCCACGGCCAGGTGTCCGGCCGAGTCGGCCAGGACCAGGCAGTCGCCTTCGGCGACGTCGCCGAAGGTGCGGCCGTACCGGGCGGTGAATCGGCCTGTGGGGGTGGTGATCAGCAGCGGGTCGCCGTGGTGCCAGGGTGCCCGCGTCGCGGGCAGCGCCAGCTGCAGGTTGCCGAAGTGGTCGATGGTGATCACCTGTGCCCGCACGTTGCGGCCGTGGCTGCTGGAGTGGGGTGTGGGGGCTGGCACGAGTTGTTCGGGGGAGAGTGCGGGTCCCGCTGTGCGGATGTCGGCGCCCAGCGCGGCGGCCGCGGCCACGGGGGCGAAGACGTCGCGCCCGTGGAAGGTGGCCGAGACGTCGGGCAGCCACCAGTCCGGTTCGGCCAGTTCCACGGCGGTGGTGATCCCGCCGAGCCGGTCGGCCGGGGCGAGCAGCACACCGTTGTCCGGCCCGACGAGCAGGCTGCCGGAGGTGGTTTCCAGTGCGATGCCGCGCCGGGCGGTTCCCACACCGGGGTCGACGACGACCAGGTGCACCGCGGTGGGCAGGTAGGGCACGGTCTGGGTCAGCACCGCCGAGGCGGCGGTGATCGCCTGTGGGGGAATGTGGTGGCTGATGTCGATGACCGACGCGCCGGGGGCGTGGCGGGCCAGCACTCCTCGGCAGGCGGCGACGAACCCGTCGGCGGTGCCGTAGTCGGTGGTAAACGAGATCCACGGGTAGCGCGGTTGATCGTTCATGGCTCCATCGTGGCACCGTCGCCGCCGGCCGGGGTGGTGACCGGTGTGCTCGCTCGGTCGGGCTCGGTGGGGCGGTCGCCGTCGGTGTGCCGCTGCGCCCCGGCCAGCCGCACGGTCAGTGTTTCCTGTTCGTCGAGGTCGACGTGCACGGTCTTGCCCTCCGGGGCGGGGTGTTCGGTCAGCAGGGTGGCGATGCGGTTGTGCAGTTCCCGTTCGATGACCCGTCGCAGCTGCCGCGCCCCGAACTCGCGGTGTTCGCCGCGGTGCACGAGCCATGCCACGGCGGGCTCGGTGATCTCCAGCCGCATCCCCCGGGTGCGCAGCCGCTGCCGGGTGTGCTCCAGCAACGACTCGGCGATGTCGACCAGCGCGTCGGTGGTCAGCGGCTGGAACGGCACGATCTCGTCGATGCGGTTGACGAACTCCGGCCGCAGTCGCGTGCTCAGCGCGGCGACGGGGTCGAACGGGGGCTGGTCGGGCTCGGCGGCGAGCAGTGCCTGCTCGGCTCCGATGTTGGAGGTCATGATCACCACGGTGTTGCTGAAGTTCACGGTGGTGCCGTTGGAGTCGGTGAGTCTGCCCGCGTCGAGTACCTGCAGCAGCGTGTTGAGGATGTCGGGGTGGGCTTTTTCGATCTCGTCGAGCAGCAGCACGCTGTAGGGGTGGGTGCGGATGCTGTTGGTGAGTTGGCCGGGTTCGTCGTGGCCGAGATAGCCGGGTGGGGCGCCGATCAGGCGGGACACACTGTGTTTTTCCTGGAATTCGCCCATGTCGAACCGCACTGTGCGGTCGCTGTCGGAAAACAGCGCGGCCGCCAGCGCTCGCGCCAGTTCCGTTTTGCCCACCCCGGTGGGGCCGGTGAACGCGAAGCTGCACAACGGGCGGTCCGGGTCGGACAGGCCGGTGCGGGCACGGCGGATGGCGTCGGCGACGGTGCGGGTGGCCTGTGGCTGGCCGATGACGCGTTCGGACAGTCGGGTGTCGAGTTCGCGGAGTTTGCCGCGTTCGGTGGTGCCGAGTTCGGTCAGTGGCAGGCCGGTGCGTTCGGCGACGACTTCGGTGACGGTGTCGGTTCCCAGCAGTGGCCTGGTGGCGGTGCCAGTGGGCTCGCGGTCGTGCCGTAGTCGCAGGCGGGCGCAGGCCTGGTCGAGCACGTCGACGGCCTTGTCGGGCAGGAAACGGTCGGGGATGTGGCGCTCGGCCAGCGCGGCGGCGTGCCGCAGCGCCCGTTCGTCGATGCGGATGTGGTGGTGCTGCTGGTAGCGCTGCCGCAGGCCCCGCAGGATCGCGGTGGTCTCGGCCACCGTGGGTTCGGGCACCGTGACGGGGTGGAACCGTCGTTCCAGGGCCGGGTCCTTTTCGATGTGCCTGCGGTATTCCTCGGTGGTGGTGGCGCCGATCAGGGGGAGTTCGCCACGTGCCAGGGCGGGTTTGACCACGGTGGCCGCGTCCAGCGCGCCGTCACCGGAGCCGGTGCCGATCAGCGCGTGGATCTCGTCGACGAACACGATCAGGTCCTGCCGGTGTTCGGTGACTTCACGGAGCAGTTCCCGCAGTCGTCGTTCGAAGTCACCGCGGTGTTGCGCGCCCGCGACGAGGCCGGTGACGTCGAGGGAGACGAGTCGACGGCCCGCCAGCAGCGGCGGTGCGGTGTTGGTGCTGATGCGGTGGGCCAGCCCTTCCACGATGGCGGTTTTGCCCACCCCGGCTTCCCCCAGCAGCACGGGGCTGTTCTTACCGCGCCGTGCCAGCACCTCCACGATCTGGTCGATCTGGTGGTCTCGTCCTGTCACGGGGTCGATGTCGCCCGCGGCGGCGCGGGCGGTGATGTCCACACTGAACTCGTCCAGCCACGGCGTGGCGGGGTGCGTGGTGTCGTGGTGGTTCTGCTCGGTGTGCTCGGCGGGGCCGGCGCGGTGGTGCTCGCCCTGTTCGATCGCCCGTGCCAGTGCTCGCCCCGCCGCGGAGTCGGCGTCGGTGGCCACACCCAGCAGCAGGTGCCGCGTCCCGAGCTGGGCGGCGCCCTCGTGCCGTGCCTGCCGGTAGGAACCCAGCAGGGCGTGCCGTGCGGCGCTGGTCAGCCAGGGGCGCGGGTCGGCCGAGCCGCCGGTGGCCTCGTGCGCCCCGGCCAGGGTGCGCAGGCTGCGGGCCAGCCGGTCCACGGCCACCCCGGTCTCGCGCAGCATCGAGGCGGTGGGGCCGGTCTGGGTCAGTGCCCACAGCAGGTGGGTGTCGTCGAGGGCGGTGTGTCCCCAGTCGCGGGCGGCGTGCACGGCTGTGGACAGCACCGTGCGGGCCTGCTCGTCGAGCACCCCGGCCTGCCCGCGGTGGGTGGTGTCGCTGCCGGTGTCATCGCCGCGGGCGCGCAGCAGTTCGTCGAGCAGCGACTCGACACCCGGTGATGGTTCGAAGGCCCGGCCGCTACTCACGTCGCACTCCCGATCGGCGTGGCTGGTCGTGGTGTGCTCCCACGGTGATCACGTTGTCCATCCTGGCCAATACCGATGTGGCGGTGTGCGGGTGGTGCCTATCCCGGCACGCCGTGGCCCAGCAGCCGGTGCAGCTCGTCGTCGGTGACCGGCCGGAAGTCGCGGTACCACTGCCCCACCGCGGAGAACGCGGCCGGAGTGCTGGGGCACACCAGCAGGTCGACCTCGCCGGACAGCGCCGCCACGGCTTCGGGGGATCCGACCGGCACGGCCAGCACGACGCGGGCAGGCTCGTCCTGGTGGACTCGCCGTATCGCGGCGCGGGCGGTGGCGCCGGTGGCCAGCCCGTCGTCGACGACGATCACGTCCCGGCCGGACAGTTCCACCGGCGCCTCGTGCTGGTAGGCCCGCTCCTGCCTGCGGGCCTCGGCCCGTTGCTGTTCGCACTGGGTGCTGAGCTGTTCGGCGTCGAGCCCGAAGGCCCGCAGCAGCCGCTGGTCGTAGGTGGGCGGGCCCTGCGCGGCCACCGCACCCAACGCCAGTTCCGGCTGGCCGGGTGCGCCGATCTTGCGGGCCACGCAGGCCCGCACCGGGGCGTGCAGCGCCGCGGCCACTTCCGCGGCCACCGGAACCCCGCCGCGGGCCAGCCCCAGCACCACCGGCTCGACCAGCCGGTGCTGGGCCAGTTGCCCGGCCAGGACACGCCCCGCGTGGGCGCGGTCGGTGTAGACCGTGTCGTTGTCGAAGGCATCGCGGTTGCCCATGGTCGGCCTCCTTCGGGCCGCGGTGCGGGTGCGGCGCCGTCGACGTCCCGGGGTCCCTGGTGCCAGGGTGCCCACCTCGGTGTGCGGGGAAAACCCGCCTGCCACGGTGCGGGCGGGGTTGTCAGTCCCGGAAGGCCCCGACACGCAGGGTGCGCAGCCGGTTGAGCGCGGCGGCGAGTTCGAAACGACGCGGCACGGCGAAGTCGCCGACGTAGCGGTCGTCGACGGCGTGGATGCCGCGTTTGGCGACTTCGGCGTCGTAGGCGTCGAGCACCTCGTGCACGGTGCGGCTGCCGTCGAGCATGCCGGAGCGGGCGCAGGTGACCAGCGCCAGGCCGATGCCGGTGACCTGGCTGGGGTCGACCAGCTGCTCCACGGCCCGCAGTTCCACGGTGGACTGTCCCAGGGTCAACGCGTCGGTGCCGCGCGAACGCACTTTCGGCCGGTCGGTCTCGACCGACTTGGGGTCGGGCACGCGGGCGCGGGTGTCGGGAAACGTCTCGGCTTCCCGGTGCCGCCCGGTGGGGGTGGTGGCCAGGGCGCGGGCTCGGTCGGTGACCTCGTAGCAGCGGTAGGAGTCCAGCATCAGCACCCGGTCGGCGACGTCCATGTAGTCACCGGAGCCACCCATGACCATCACGGTGGACACGCCGTGCCGCTGGTGCAGCGGGCGGATGAGGTCCAGGAACGGTGTCAACGGTTCGGAGTCCTTGGCCACCAGTTCCTGCATCCGCGCGTCGCGGATCATCAGGTTGGTCGCGGCGGTGTCCTCGTCCAGCAGCAGCGCGTTCGACCCGGCTTCGACCGCTTCGACGATCGAGGCTGCCTGCGAGGTCGAGCCCGAGGCGTTGTCGGTGGAGAAGTCGCTGGTGTCCGAGCCGGTGGGCAGGTGGCTGACGAAGGGGCTGACGTCGACGCGGTGCACGCGCCTGCCGTCCTCGGCGCGGACCTTGACGGTGTCGGGGGTGCACACCACCAGTTCCCGGCCGTCGCCGGGAACATGGTCGTAGATGCCGTGTTCCAGGGCGCGCAGCAGGGTGGACTTGCCGTGGAAACCACCGCCGACGATCAGGCTGATGCCTTCGGGGATGCCCATGCCGGACACGCGCCCCCGGTTGGGCAGGTCGAACTCCACCCGCAGCGATTCCGGGGAGGAGAAGGGCACTGCCTGCTGCAGCGGGCGGTCGTCGATGCCGCTGCGGCGGGGAAGCACCGCGCCGTCGGCGACGAAGGCCACCAGGTTGTGCGGGGCGAGTTCGCGCCGCAGCGCGTCGGTGTCCTCGATGGAGTCGACGAACTCACGCACCCGGGACTGGTCGGCGGTGTGCCACCGCAGCGCGGCCTCGACGGTGTCGGGCAGATCACGGCACAGCGCCTGCTCGGCCTGCTTGCCGTCGATGCTGCGTCCGCGTCCGGGCATGTCGATGCCCAGCCGCAGGATCACGGTGCCGTCGACGATCTGGCAGGCGCTACGGTCGAGGACCTGTTGCCTGCCCGCGTCGACGCTGAGTTTGCTGTCTTTGAGTCGGCGGTGCACCGCCCGCACCAGCACCCCGGCGAGGCCGCGGGCTCGTGCCGGGTTGGACCACAGGTCGGGGGGAAACCCGGCGTGTTCGGGGGTGACGCGGACTTCGCAGCGGCTGGCCGGGGCGTAGGGGTCGGGCTGGACCCGCTGTATCTGCAGCGTGAACCCGTCGAAGGACCAGGTGCCGGTCAGCGACTTGTAGCGCCCGTAGCTGGCGCCGTGCATCGACCTGAGTTGGTCGCGTAGCCCCTGGGCGGTGCGATTGGTCGGTTCGGCCGATTGACCACGCCCACTCGGTCCACGATTGTTACTCGCTCGTTGTGCCATCCCCCGATGGGTACCCGAGCCGTCGGTGAATATCCAATCGAGTTCTCCCCGGCGCGTGTGACAGGGCCTGACGGGGCGCTTTCGGTAGCCTCCCAGCCGGGTCACGGCGACACGGTGCGTGTTTGAACGCGCGGTCGTCACCACCCGAATCATCGAGGAGGATCACCGTCGTGAGCGATGTCAGCTCCGCAGCCAGCCGATCACGTCGACACCCCGGAACGAAACCGCGCCGCGCGGCCCGTCTGGCGAGTGTGCTCGCTGTCACCGTGGTGGGACTGGCCACACCCGCCGCAGCGGCCCCCCACGCCCCCGGCCCTCTCACCTCCGGCGCCACCGTCGCCGGGATGGACGTCAGCGGGCACCAGGGCACGGTGAACTGGAACTCCGCCTGGCGCCGGGGCGCCCGGTTCAGCTACGTCAAAGCCACCGAAGGCACCGGGTTCCGCAGCCCGACCTTCTCGTCGCAGTACGAAGGGGCGCTGCGTGTGGGAATGCTGCGCGGGGCCTACCACTTCGGCCGCCCCGACCTGTCCGGCGCGGCCGAACAGGCCCGGTTCTTCGTCGCCAACGGCGGCGGATGGTCCCCCGACGGGCACACCCTTCCGGGAGCGCTGGACATCGAGTACAACCCGTACGGGCCCGACGACTGCTACGGGCTCTCCCCCGCCGCCATGTCCGGCTGGATCGCCGAATTCAGCGACACCTACCGCGCGTTGACCGGCCGTTTCCCCGCTGTCTACACCACCCGCCACTGGTGGAACACCTGCACCGCGGCCAACCCGGACTTCGCGGGCAACAATCCCCTGTGGGTGGCACGGTACGGTCCACGGGTGGGGGAGCTTCCCGCCGGCTGGGGCAGTCACGCGATCTGGCAACACGACAACCGGGGTACGTTTCCCGGCGACCAGAACCTGTTCAACGGCGACATGGCCGCGCTGAAACGGTTCGCCACCGCGGCTCCGTGAGCCCGCGGCCCCGTCTCCCGCACACCCCGAGTCCGGACGGGCACCGGCCCCAGCCGGTGCCTCCGGTGGCCGTCGCTAGCCCAGCATCCGCTCGGAAACCGCCCGGTCGGCGGCGATGGCCTCGAACAGCCGCGACGCCCGCTGTGAATCCCACTGCACCACCGACTGGTCGTTGAGCCTGTCGAACCCGGCGATGGGCACCGTGCCGGACAACCCCTCGCCGGAGGAAATGTCGCCCATCGCTCCCGCCAGCCCCGCCAGGTGCCACGCGTGATCACCGTTGTCGAGCAGGAACGTGTCGCCGGTGGCCGAGATCAACGGAAACATCCGGAACGGGTTGAGCAACGTCGTCGGGCTGGTGGTCTTGTCGATCAACGCGCCCAGCAGTTTGCGCTGGTTCTCCACCCGCTGCAGGTCCCCATCGGCGTAGGCGCGGCTGCGCACGAAGCCCAACGCCTGCGACCCGTCGAGCCGCTGGCAGCCGGCGGAGAGGTTCACCCCCGCCTTGGGGTCGTCCATCGGCTGGTCCAGACACATCTCGACCCCGCCGACCGACTCGACCAGATTGGCGAATCCCCCCAGGCCGATCTCGGCGTAGTGATCCATGTGCACCCCGGTGATCGTTTCCACCGTGCGCACCAGCAGCTGCGGGCCGCCGAACGCGAACGCCGCGTTGAGCTTGTTCCGCCCGTGTCCGGCGATGGGCACCGAGGAATCCCGCGGCAGACTGACCAGCACCGGCTTGCCCCCACCGGCGGGAATGTGCATCAGCATCATGGTGTCGGTGCGCCTTCCCCCGGCATCGCCCGCCGAAAGCTCCTCACGCCGCGACTCGTCGAGTCCCTCACGGCTGTCGGAACCCACCAACAACCAGTTCGTGCCGGGCGTGTCCTCGACCCGCCCCGGGTAGTCGGCCAACGCGTCGGTGCGCTGCAGCGAACTGTCGACATAGACCACGAGCCCCACCAGCAGCAGCACCACCAGCAGCAGCGTGACACCGATCCCGCGGCCCCACCGTCGCTTCTTCCCGCGCTTGGGGGTCGAAGCCGCACCGGAACCAGAATGCCCGCGGGACGACGACCTCCCCCCGCGCGAACCGCCGGCACGGTAGTAGTCGTATCCGCCCCGTTGCTGCCCGCGGGACGCCGAACCTCGCCCGTCCGGCTGCTTCGCCGACCAATCGCTCATGCCCGGTAATTTATCCGCGCCCCCCACCCTCGCCGAAACGGGCCATCACCCGACAGACACCCCGGAATCACCCGACAAGCCCCACAGCCCCACCGGTCACCACACAACACGCCCGAACCGACACCGACCGCCACCATCGGCCCCGTCGACTGTCCCGCCCCGAACACCGAAAGGCATCATCAAGTCATGAACACCCACGACCAGCCACACCACCCCAGGGAAACCACCGTCCTCGACGCCGTGCCCCGCGGTCTGCTCATCGACGGAACATGGCAGTCCGCCGCCGCGGAACGCACCTTCGACGTCGAAGACCCCTCCACCAGCACGACCCTGTGCGCCGTGCCCGACGCCACCGCCGACGACGCGCTGCGCGCGCTCGACGCCGCCGACCGGGCCCAGTCCTCCTGGGCTTCGTACCCGCCCCGCCACCGCGGCGAGATCCTGCGGCGCGCCTTCGAGACGATCACCAGCAGGCACGAGGACCTGTCCCTGCTGATGACGCTGGAAATGGGCAAACCGCTGGCCGAGTCCCGCGCCGAAGTCACCTACGCCGCCGAATTCTTCCGCTGGTTCGCCGAGGAAGCCGTCCGCATCGACGGCGATTACGCCGTCTCCCCCAACGGCAGCGGACGGATGCTGGTCACACGCCAACCGGTCGGACCGTCGCTGATGGTCACCCCCTGGAACTTCCCCATGGCCATGGGCACCCGAAAAATCGGTCCCGCCGTGGCGGCGGGCTGCACCATGGTGATCAAACCCGCCCACCAGACACCGCTGACCATGCTGGCCCTGGGCGAGATCCTCACCGAAGCGGGACTGCCCCACGGCGTGCTCAACATCATCACCGCCCGGCACGCCGACGAGGTGATGCGCCCGCTGATCACCGACCCCCGCGCCCGCAAACTCACCTTCACCGGCTCCACCCAGGTGGGACGCACCCTGATCGAACAATCCGCCCGACAAGTACTCAAAACCTCCATGGAACTCGGCGGCAACGCCCCGTTCCTGGTCTTCGACGACGCCGACGTCGACGCCGCCGTCGACGGGGCCATGCTGGCCAAAATGCGCAACATCGGTGAAGCCTGCACCGCGGCCAACCGCTTCTACCTGCACCGCGACATCGCCGAGGAATTCACCGACAAACTCACCCGGCGCATGCGAGCACTGCGCCTGGGACGCGGTGTCGGCGACAACGTCGAAGTCGGCCCGCTGATCGACTCCGCCCAACGCGACAAAGTCACCGAACTCGTCGACGACGCCGTCGGCCAGGGCGCGCGCGTACTCACCGGCGGCAAAGCCGAAACCGGAACCGGCTACTACTACCCACCCACAGTCCTGACCGATGTTCCCCCATCCGCCCGCCTGACCAGCGAAGAAGTGTTCGGGCCCGTAGCGCCGATCAGTACCTTCACCGACGAGGACGAAGCCGTCACCGCCGCCAACAACACCGAGTTCGGGCTGGTCAGCTACGCCTACACCCGGGACATGCCACGCGCGCTGCGCGTCAGCGAATCCCTGCAGACCGGCATGGTCGGACTCAACCAGGGCGTGGTCTCCAACGCCGCCGCACCCTTCGGCGGAGTCAAACAATCCGGCATCGGCCGCGAAGGCGGCAAGATCGGCATCGACGAATACCTGGAAACCAAATACATCGCCGTCGGCGGGCTGTGACAGGGGCGCACTCCCGTATCCGAGCGGCGCCGTCGCCGCCACGACGGGCCGCCCGGATACGCGGGTGCGTCTACTGCTCGAGCGAAGCCGTCAACCGCTGCAACGCATCGTTCATGTGCTCCTCCAACCGCGACAGCAACAACCGCTCGTCCCCGGCCTCGATCGCATCCACCAGCCCCTTGTGCTCATCGACCAACGCCTGCGTGTCCGCCGGATACGTATCAACCAACGCGGCCAGACACATCCGCTTCTCCACCAACAACGTCTGCGCCATCCGCTGCAGCCGAGGGCTGCGAGAAGCCGCCACGAGCGTCTCGTGAAACTCCTGATCGGCCTCGGTGAGCCCGTCACGGTCATCCTTGGCCACGGCAGCGACCATCTTGGCGTGCGCCCCGGTCAGCTCCGCCACCGCGTCCACCCGGTGATGCCGCACGATCTGCTCACACGCGCTGCGCTCGACCGCCAGCCGCGCGACATACACATCGTGGACATCCTCGGGCTCCATCGTGGTCACGAACAGACCCCGGTGGGGTTCACTGTGCAGCAGTCCTTCCTGAACGAGGCGCTGCATCGCCTCCCGCAGCGGCCCACGACTGACACCCAGCTGCGTGGCGAGATCGGCCTCACCCAGCTGACTCCCCGGAGCCAACGAGCCATACATGATCGCCGAACGCAACTGATCGGCGACGATCGCCGCCGTGGACTTGCGCTGAACCGGTTCCAACTCCCCGGCCTGGTTCTGTTCGTCGACTCCCAACATCTCGCACCCTCTCGTCATTCGAGGTCCCCACCCCTGACCGCGGGAGCGGGGCGGCTGCGGCACGTCGACGACGCGCTCCCGGAAACAAGCCCGACCGGCCACCCGGACAGAACCGGCCCCCGACCGAACAAGACCCGGTGAACACGCATGACACACCACATCCGCGTCCGAAACAGCGACAGGAACGACACCCGAACGCGGAACACCCCCGCGCCCGTTTCGCCACCCGCACAGGTCTCGGCACGATCGGCGTCTCGGTGACGGACGATCCTCGCTCGTCACGAGTAGCGGAGGCACGCGTGCCGCCAACAGCGCATTCGCGCTCGCGGTACGCGCCACCGAGAACTCCCTTCACGTGTGCGCGCCCGAACGGGCACGCACAACGGCGCCCGACCATCACAACTCAAGACGCCGATTGTTGACAATGCTACCCCCTTGGTCACCGGTGCCCTAACCACGAAGGGCACTCGACACCGACGAAAAAACCGACCGTGACCAGAAACCCACACCCCGTCATGCGACGCTCCACAACCGGACGCGACAGCCCCACCACCACCGGGTGCCGCAGACCACACCCCGCCGGGCGACAACCACAACGCACCAGGACCGGCCGGACACCACCGACAATCGAACGGCCACCACCGGCACCCGAAACCGAACGGCCCCGAACGCACGGATTCGCTCTCCGCGCAACACCGATCGGTGCCACACCGACCCACACCCGTGACACGGTGTGCCCGTGACGGACGAACGGATCGAGATCTCGGTACAGGCCACCCCGGACCAGACGGACACGTGGACACAGCTGGCACGCCGCTGCGAGCACCTGGGTGTTCGGGCGCTGCTGGCAGCCGACCACCCGGGTGTCGGCGCATCACCGTTCGTGGCCCTGGCCGCGGCGGCAGCCGCCACCTCGACACTGCGAGTGGGCACCTACGTCCTCAACACCGGCGTGCGGGACCCGCTGCTGATCGCCGCCGACGCGGCCACCCTGGACGTGATCTCCGACGGTCGCGCCGAAATCGGCCTCGGAGCCGGACACACCCCCGCCGAATGGGAAATGACCGGACACACCCGCCCCTCCCCGGCCGCGCGAGTGCGCAGGCTGCGCACGGTGGCCACGGCCGTACGCCAACTGCTCGACGGATCCACCGTTCCCGCCGACGACCTCGCGGCGCTGCGCGAGGTGTCCCTGCAGGCACCCCGACCGATCCAACAACGAATACCGCTGCTGGTCGGCGGCGCCAACCCGGACCTGCTGCGCTGGGGCGGGGCGCACGCCGACGCCGTCGGGCTGTCCGGACTGGGCCGCACGCTGCCCGACGGGCACTCCCACACCGTGTCCTGGTCACCGCAACGCGTGGACGCACACGTCGAGCGGATCCACCGCGGCGCACGGGCCGCGGGCACGAACCCACCGACCGTGGAGGCGCTCGTGCAGCAGGTCGTGGTCACCGACGACCGGCACGCCGCTGCCGCGCCCCTCGCCGAGCAGCTCGACACGCCGATCGAGGACATCCTGGCCGTGCCCTACCTCTGGATCGGCACCACCGACGAAATCATCGAGCAGCTCCACACCGCCCGCCACCGGTGGGGCATCACCCGCTGGGTCGTCCGCGGCGACGCCCTCGACCACGCCGTGCCCGTCCTCAACCGGCTATGAACCACCCACCGACGCTCCCCGCCCGGCGCACATGCGCAGCGCGACGTTCAGAGGCCGATACGACAACCCGATAAACGGATTGCTCGACCGCACGGCGAACGGCCATCGTGTCAGGACATGGACCGCGACGCCGGCGTGATCGTGTCACGGGCTGCTCGTGCGCGCCCCAGGCCCGCGGTCGCCCTGGGTGCGCTCGGTATCGCCACGTCCGGGATTTTCATCGACCTGTCCGGCGCGTCACCGGGCACTGCCACGTTCTTCCGGTGCGCGCTCGCGTTGCCGTTGCTGTGGCCGCTGGCCCGCGGTGAACGGCGCCGGACGGGTGGGCTGTCGTGGCGCGGCGGTGTCGTCGCGGCGGCGGCAGGAGCGTTCTTCGCCGGGGACGCGATGTTGTGGACGCAGGCGATCCTCGAGGTCGGCGCCGGGGTGACCGCGGTGCTGGTCAACACGCAGGTGATCATCGTTCCACTGCTGAGCTCACTCGTCGACCGCGAGCGCCTACCGCGCTCCTTCCCGGTCGTCGTTGGCTGCATGGGCACGGGCATCGTGCTCACCGGCGGAATCCTCGGCACCGGAGTCTCCGGCGACGCTCCGGCACGAGGAACGGTCCACGCCGTGCTGGCCGCGTTGTGCTACTCGGGATTTTTGTTCCTGCTGCACCGCGGCGGGCGTACCGAAGGAGTGGTGCAGTCCTACTGTGGCGTGCTCATCTCGGCAGCCGCCGTCTCGATCACCGTTGGAGTGCTGTGGCAGGGCATCACTGTGACACCCGGCTGGGTGGCGTTGGGATGGTTGGCCCTGACAGCGGTGTGCGGCCAGGTCGGCGGCTGGTTGTTGGTCGCCCTGGCGACCTCTCGGCTGAGCAGCACGGTCAGCTCGGCTCTGCTCATGCTGACCCCGGTCGGTGCTCTCCTCCTGGGCGCTCTCGTCCTCGGCGAGCGGCCTACGCTCCCGCAGCTGCTCGGCTGCGCCCTGATCCTCGCCAGTGCCTACGCCGCGTCCGGCTCGTTCCACCGCCGCTTCACGAACACCGGTGGGAAACCGCGTGACAGTGCCTCCTGGACCGATCGGGCTGAGCAGCCGGACCGGAACGGCCTCCCCTGACCGCACCGTGAGGGGTGTTCCGATTCGGGAACGAGAGTCCGTCCCGCGCCGGCGATGTCGGCGCGGGACGGACGGCCTCGCCACTGTCGGGATCCGGCAGTGACGAACGACATCATTCGAACGTGATGTCGGACTGGTCGTAGAGGCAGTTCGCCCCTGGACCGCTGCCGACCTCTTCGGGCTCGCCGGAGTCCTCGATGCCCTCGTACCAGGAGCAGATTCCCATCTCGGAATCACCGACGATCGTGATGTCGGAGAACTCGGCGGTGTCACCGTAGTTGATATTGACACCGGCCAGCGTGTCGCCGGGAGCGGTGGCGGTCACATTGTCGATGACCACGTGGCGGTCGACCTGGTCGCTGCAGTTGCCGCAGGAGCGGTACAGCTTGCCGAAGTCCTCGACCCGGAAGTCACTGATCGTCATGGTTCCCGCGCCGTTGGCCTGAAACACCTTGTCCGCGGCGTACTGGGCACCGCCGCCCCGCACGGTCATCGTGGCCGAGGCGTCGTCGGCGTCGAACGTCGCGGCGTCCTCGCCGACGTCCTCCCACCACACGTTGCGCAGGGTGCAGGAACCCTCGCAGTGGATCCCGTCGGCGGCCGGGGCGCCGATGATGACGTTTTGCAGCGTGGCCCCGTCGGCGAGCTCGAAGATCGGTGGCTGCCCCTCGGTCTGGTCACCGCTGCCGAGCTCTCCCTCGCCGTAGTATCGGGTCAGACCACCGTCCATCGTGCCCTCGACAGGGATCGTGGCATCCACAGCCTGCTCTCCCCGCGCATCCGGCACGGGCACTTCGGCGTGTCCGTACGGAACCGCCACCACCATTCCCAGCACCGTCATCGTGGACAACGTCGCCAGGTACAGACTTTTCCGAATTCGGGACGAAACACCTGTCAACAAAGCTCTTACCTTTTCCTGTCGGGAAAGAAAACGCTTTCCAAAACAGGCTAGGCCGGACCTGCCCCTTGCCCCAGTGCCCGATCTTCCCCGCCGACTGCTCCGAACGCTCCGTGCGCGCTGGTTCGCACGGTCCTCACCCACGCGCCGGGCAACCATCCCGGACCGCCGAGCCCGCCACCACTGTCACTGTCGAGAACTGGGCAGTCACCGGCAGCGCACGTAGAGTGTGGCCGACAAGATCACCCGACACCGAACGCGAGCACCCCATGGACGAGAAAACAGCGGAACTCAACGGGGACCGCCCGAACTCAGCCAGGCTCTACGACGTGTTCCTCGGCGGCAACCACAACACCGAAGCCGACCGGCAACTGGCCGAACGCATCAAGAAATCAGCGCCCCGCTGGTCGCTGGGAGCGCAACTCAACCGCTCCTTCCTGCGCTGCGCCGTGCACTACATGGCCGCACAGGGAATCGACCAGTTCCTCGATCTCGGCTCGGGCATCCCCACCGTGGGAAACGTCCACGAAATCGCGGCACAACACAACCAGCGAGCGCGAGTCGTCTACGTCGACTACGAAACGATCGCCTACAACACCTCCCGCGCCGAACTGGCCGACAACCCCAACGTCACGATCCTCAACGCCGACCTGCGCGACCCCCGGTCCGTCCTCGAGCACCCGGAAACCCGCGAACTGCTGGACTTCTCCCGCCCCGTCGGGCTACTCATCGTCGGTGTCCTGCTGTTCATCGGCCCACGGGACCGGCCCGGTGACATCATCGCCACCTACCGCCAGCGACTCAGCTCCGGCAGCTACCTGGCGATCTCACAAGCCAGCGACGACGACCTGCCCGCCGACCTGCGGGACGAGATCGACCAGGTCGTGGCCTCCTACGAGCACGCCGACGAACAACTGGTGCTGCGCAGCCACGACGAAGTCGCGGGCTGGTTCTCCGGAACCGAGCTGGTCCCACCCGGACTCGTGCACTACCCCGACTGGAGCCCCGCCCAACAAGCCTTGAGCGAGGAACAGCAAAGCTGCCGATACGGCTACGTCGGAGTCGGACGCGTGCCCTGAAACCGACCTCACCCCCGGTCAAACCCACGGGCGCGCCGCGACTGCCGAAGCTGGCCGAGCGCGCCCACCACGATCACCAGCAACACCGGCACGTAGGCCAACCGGTAGGACGGGCCCGCCGCCAGCCCCTCGGCCACCCGCAGCACCCCGCCAACGGCGAGCTGGATCAGCACAGCGGCGGTGAAGCCACCCATGTTCGCGGTACCCACCGCCAGCCCCGACCGGTGTGCCGCGTTGACCGTTCTGGCCCCGTCGAAAGCCAGCATCGCCGCCCCACCACCGATTCCGATCAGCACCAGCAACACCGCCAGCAACGCGACGGGCAGCACGCCGGGCCAGCCGATCACGGTCAGCCACACCACGGCCAGCAGCAACGACAACACCAGCACGAACCGCTCCCGACGTGCCGGTCGCCCCGCCACGAACTGCCCACACGCCCAAGCCCCCACCAGGAACCCCGCCACACACAGCAACACCCAGTTCCCCGCCGCCGCGGCACCGTAGCCCTGCGCCCGCATCAACCACGGCGGTCCCCACAGCACCGTCACCGCCACGAACTGCCCCATCATCACGAAGTGCACCCAGAACGAGTGCCACGTGCCGGGCGTGGTCACCACAGCCCGCAGCGCCGCCCGCACCGGCTCGACCTCCCGAGCCGACGACGGCCGACCGACGGCATCACCGGAGCCCACCACCCGGGGCCGGTCCCGCACCATCTCCCAGGCCGACACCGCCAGTACCGCGGTCAACCCGGCCGCCCCCAGAAACGTGCCCAGCCACCCCAGCACACGCAGCGAGGTGGCGAGCGGAGCGGTGGCCGCCAACTGGCCCACACCGCCGACCAACCCGGTCAACGCCGCGATCCTGCCGAACCTCTCGGCCGGGAACCACTGCGCGGCCAGCCGCAGGACGTTGGTGAACAGGAACGCGTCACCGAGACCGATCAACGCACGTCCCGCCAACCCGCCCACCAGGGACGCGCTGACCGCGAACACCGCCGAACCCACGGCCAGCGCCAACGTGGCCCCGGTGATCAGTCGTCGCGGGCCGATCCGGTCGGCCAGGACACCCGCCGGGATCTGCAACGCCAGGTAGATCCCCAGCTGCAGCGCCGAGAGAACGGACAGCGCGGCAGGACCGGCCGAGAACCGATCCAGCGCCGCATCGGCGGCCACCGCCAGACTCGCCCGGTGAAACAGCGCCACGAAGTAACACGCCGCCGCCACCGACCACACGAGCCAGGCCCGTCGTGACGTCGCCGTCGGGACGGGCTCGGTGACCGAGGATTCCGAAGGGTCGATCGTGACGCGCACACCCACCTCCAAACTTGTATGCATCTTAGATACAAGCCGGGTGGAAGTAGAATGACGCCGTGTCGAACACAACACCCTCGGAGACGGCCCCGCCCCCCTCCGGCGACCGGCAGCGGCAACCCGCCACGGACCGCGCCTACCGGCACGTCAAAGCAGGGCTGCTGGACGGCAGCCACCCCGACGGACACCTGCTGTCCGAAGGGGAGATCGCCCAAACACTGGGCATGTCCCGCACCCCCGTCCGGGAAGCCTTCCTGCGGCTGCAGAGCGAGGGATTCCTACGGCTGTACCCCAAACGGGGTGCCCTGGTCGTACCGATCACCCCGGCCGAAGCGCATTCACTGCTGGAAGCCCGTCTCGCCCTGGAAAGCTTCGCGATCGACAAACTCGCCGCCCTCGGCGAGCAGCACCTCGTCACGGTCGGACGACGACTGCTCGACCACCCCGCCTGCGAACCCGGCGAACTCTCCGACTCCGAGATGCACGAGGCCGACCGCGACTTCCACGCACAGCTGGTCGCCGCCGCCGACAGCCCCGTGGTCACCGACCTCTACAGCGCGCTCCGCGACCGCCAACTGCGCATCACATCAACCGCCCGCACCCACGAAGCATCCCGGCGCACGGCAGTCACCGAGCAGCACAACAGCCTGGCCACCGCGCTGCACCACGGGGACACGACACTGGCCAAACGCAGACTGCGCGAGCACCTGGCCCACACCATGCGCGCCATCGGTATCAGCGAAGACCTCCCACGCACGGAGCAGTGAGCCGCCCGGCGGCTACCGACGCCGGGCACGAGCCGGCAGGCGCGGCGAGCCCGTCGACCGGGAACCGGCAGCTCACGGACCGACCGGTCGTTCCCGTGCGCACCGGGCTCGGATTCACGTGCCGGGCGGGCCCTCGAGTGCGCGGGCACTCCCGGCACGTCGACTCATCCCGCACGTGGTCCACGCGGGAACAACGGTCTTCCTCCTCGATGGCGCGAGAAACCGGAATCGCGCGAGGACCGCGGCGGTCGTGCCGACAGCAGCACCGCGCAGGTGATCAGCAGCGTCACGACCACGAAAATCGTGACACCGATCTCGACGAGAACCCAGATGGGCATAGTCACCTCCCGTGACTGGCCTCATCCACGGCACGGCTCCTGGCCCGCAGGCTGGCCACCGTCACCACCACGAGAATGAGCACGATCACCGACAGCGAGACCGGAGTGGCGATCTCGGGAACGGCGGGCCAGATCCCGTGCGCCCAGTGCAGCATCAGCTTCACACCGATGAACGCCAGGATCAGTGCCAGTCCGTGGTTGAGATACACCAGTTTACTCAGCACCGAACTCAGCACGAAATACAACGCCCGCAGCCCCAGCAGCGCGAACGCGTTGGTGGTGAACACCAGGTAGGGATCCTCGGTGATGCCGTACACCGCGGGCACGGAATCCACGGCGAAGACCACGTCGGTGGCGAACACCGCCACCACCACGACGGCCATCGGTGTCAACGCACGACGGCCCGCCTGCCGCACCGTCAGGCTCGCTCCGTGGTACTCCTCCGTGACGGGCATCAACCGGCGCAGCAACCGCACCGAACGCATCTGCGACACGTCGCGTTCGACGGAATCACCGCCGAGCGCCTCACGCAGAATCTTCACCGCGGTCACGAACAGGATCGCCCCGAACACCAGGAAAGCCCAGGTGCCCGCCTGCAGCAGCGCGGCTCCCATCGCGATGAACACGCCCCGCAGCACCAGCGCTCCCACGATGCCGTACAGCAGCACACGCTGCACCAGCGCCGTGGGAACGGCGAAAGCGGTCAGCAGCAGCATGAACACGAAGAGGTTGTCCACCGACAGGGACTTCTCCACCACGAACCCGGCGAAGAACTCCAGGGCCTGATCGGTGCCGAACCACCACCACAGTCCGAGTCCGAACACCAGCGGCAGCGCCAGGTAGAACACCGACCAGCCGACCGCCTCCCGCATCGCCACCTCGTGCGGGCGGTGCGTGACAGCGAAATCGGCGATCAGCAGGGCCAACAGCACACCGATACTGATCGCCCACAACCACGGCGTGCCCACCGACTGCGGCCCCGCGGCGACCATCAGGGGGGTATCCGACATTCGAGACCTCCCGAACAACGTCGTTCGAGGTCTCCTTCACCCCTGGGCGGGGCCGCTTCCCGGGGACACCGTGTTGATGTCCGTACTGACCGGGTCAACGCGAGGAAGTACTCCCCTCCCGAGGGAGTATAGGAGACGATTCGTCCGCCTCGACAACTCCGTTCCTTTTGTCTGTTTTGCGTCTTTTGGTCGTTTTGTTTTGTTCAGTACTGAAACCACAGTATTCGGTTACGTACGACAGCGTTCACCACACGGACCACCGAAAGGTCAACCTCGCCGCTGTCGCCGCAGCAGCCACACCAGCGTCGTTCCCGCGACGATGAGGATCCCGGCGCTCGCGGCCAATTCGCTGTACGGGACCGGGCTGATCGCGACCGGCCCAGCAGGCTCCGCCTCGCGCATGCGTTCTTCGGTCCAGTACTCGCTGGTGGTGTGCTCGCTGTTGTGCTCGGTGTGCCGCGGCTGGACGCGGTGCGAGATCGTTTCCCCGCTCTCCTCGTCCGAGGAAAGGAGCTTGGGAACCGTGAAGAGCGCCGCGATCAGCGCGACCGCGACGACGGCGATCCCGGTAACCAGCCAAGTGGTACGTGCCCGTGTCCTCATGAGACTTCCCCTCCCCGGGGATTCCGGAGCGTCCCCGGGGAGGGGACGTTATCCGCCGCGGTTGTTCCTGTACATGTTGTCGCATCGTGCCGGGAACGCGGGCACCGCATCAGGGGCGCATTCGCCACCGTGAACTCGTCAACCGCGGCGACGCGGCACCTCAGCGCTGGCGAACCGTCTCAGCCGGAGCCTGGGGAAGATCCGCGACAGATCAAACGCCAATGATTGTCGCAGCTGGTCACAGACTCGGAAACGAGCGCTCGGCCAGTTCCCACCGAAGACTGAGCCAGCTCGGTGACCAACGACCACGTTCAATCCTTCCCCACTCTTCCGCGGACCCCCGGATCACGATGGCCGGCCGGGATCACGGCCGGCAAGTCCGAGCAGGGCATCGAGCGGTGCTGGGTCGGTGCCGGTGTCGACGATCGGCCCGTACAGTCCCTCGCGACTGTCGGGCGTGGACATCGCGGCGGCGAAGCGCGTGCAGATCGCGACGTCGCGGTCGGTCGCGGTGAAGCTCTGACCGGTGGCGCGGGCGAGGTCCCAGCCGTGCAGGACGAGTTCGTCGAGCACGACGGTCGCGAGCTCGGTCGAGGGCATGGTGAAACCACCGGCCTCGGCCTCGCCCTGCCATGCAGACGGTTCTCGCCAGGCCGCGACGAGCGTGCCGAGGTCACGGTCGAGCTGCTCGCGCCAGTCGTCGGGCAGCTTCGCACCATCGGGTCGCGGCTCGCCCTGGGGCTCGTGGCGCGCGGTGTGTGTGAACGCCTTGGTCAGCCCGCACACATGGGCAGCGAGGTCACGTACGGTCCAGTCGGCACACGGCGTCGGCGCGTCGAGCTGGTTGCCTCGGACGTTGGCCGCGACTCGCCGCAGCTCGGCCGCGGCGTCGGCGAGGTCGAAGCCGACCTCGGCCGTACTGCGCTCCTCTGACGAAGCGCCGACGTCCAGGTATGCGATCAGTCGCTCGGCGAGTTCGAGCGGACGACTCTTGGCCGCCATGTGCCCTCCGGGCATCACGTCGGCCTCGACGCAGAGCCGATCGCGGGCGACCCGCACCTGGAACTCGGCCGGGAACAGGCGGTCATCAGCGCCGACCAGGACGTGGATCGGGACATCCGGCCACACCTCGAAGGTGCACGACTGTCCGAACGGTGTCTCGGCCGGCTCGCGATCACCCTCGGCCATGTCGGCCTTCACGCGGTCGGGGACGTCGTGCAGGAAGACGTTCTCGAGATCGAACTCGTTCGACCGTCCGGCCGCTTCGTTGGCTGCTCGGCGAGCCTCGCCCGATCCGGTGGTCTCGAACCACTCCCCCGGGGACTCGCCGGGAATCGGAATCATCGCGTTGAGCAGCACTATGCGGTCGATGGCATCGCTTTTGCTGATCATCGGCGCGATGAAAGCGCCCATCGACTGCGCGACGAGCACGACATCGCGGTGGTCGCCGATCGCCTGGTCGGTGATGGCCGCGTACTCGTGCAGGCCCAACGCCGGGTCGTCGCCCTCGATCTCGACCGGGATCGCGACATGCCCCCGCGCTTCGAGTTCGGCCGCGGCCTCGCGCCAGTACACCTCCCCGGCACCACCGGCACCGGGGATCAGGACGAACGTCGCCATCTCCGCTCATCTCCCCGCAGAAACGTCACTCATCCGGTACCGACTCCGCAACGGGCCCGAACTCATCGCGGTACAGGAAGCTGACCTCTACAGCTTACAGCCGTCTCAGCTGGGGATCCCCTGTCGGACGGATCCGCCGGTTACGAGTTCCACTCGAGCACACGGCGGACGAACGCCTGCTCATCCGCGATAGCCACCGACACTCAACTCCCCTGGCGCACGATTCGGAACGAATGTTCCTCAAACCCCTTCACACGGTTCGCCGGGGCCTTGTTCGGGGATCTCGTCGGGACGGGCAGCATCGTGGGCGCGGCGCCGTGCCCACGACACGAGATGCCCGGCCACACACACGTCGGCATCCGGGCGGAAGTACTGCAGCAGCCGCGCGTCGGCGCGGTCCCAAACGACCAGCAGCACGTCGAGAATGCGCCGGTGTTCGTGGTCGGCCAGCCAAGCCTCGACATCGACGACCGGGTCGGTGGCGCGGTGGTGGTGCCGGGCCAGCTGGCGGGCCACCTCGTGGAGCTCGGTGCGGCGGTCGGTACGACGGTCCATAGAATCACCCGACGCCCAGCACACCGCACCACAGCGCCCCGGCGATACCGATGATCGAGTACCTCGGACCCGCCGAGCGGGTGACACACCCTGGCCGCGAGCTCTTAGCGTTCGATCTATCCCGCCCCCTGGCCGGCTCGTGCCGCTGTCAGGAACTGACCGGTGTGCGGAACACCCACCTGAGCCCGAGCCCGCTCCCGTCCTCGTGGGAAGACGGTTGTGGGGCTCGGTCAGCCGCCGACGTAGGACGCCAGGTGCCTGCCGGTGAGGGTGGAACGTGCGGCGACCAGCTCGGCGGGGGTGCCCTCGAACACGATTCGGCCTCCGTCGTGGCCCGCGCCGGGGCCGAGGTCGATGATCCGGTCGGCGTGAGCCATCACCGCTTGGTGGTGCTCGACGACGATGACCGACTTGCCGGAGTCCACGAGCCGGTCGAGCAGCCCGAGCAGCTGCTCGACGTCGGCGAGGTGCAGCCCCGTGGTGGGTTCGTCGAGGATGTAGACACCGGCTTTCTCACCCATGTGGGTGGCCAGTTTGAGTCGCTGCCGCTCGCCGCCGGAGAGCGTGGTCAACGGTTGACCGAGGGTGAGGTAGCCGAGCCCGACGTCGGCCAGCCGCGTCAGGATCCGGTGGGCCGCGGGAGTGCGGGCCTCTCCGGAGCCGAAGAACTCCTGAGCTCGGCTCACCGGCATCGCCAGTACCTCGCTGATGTCACGGCCACCGAGGTGGTGTTCCAGCACCGAGGCCTGGAACCGATTGCCCTCGCACTCCTCGCAGGTGGTGGCCACCCCGGCCATCATCGCCAGGTCGGTGTAGACGACACCGGCACCGTTGCAGTTGGGGCAGGCACCTTCGGAATTGGCGCTGAACAGCGCCGGTTTCACACCGTTCGCCTTGGCGAACGCCTTGCGGATCGGATCGAGCAGTCCGGTGTAGGTCGCCGGGTTGCTCCGGCGTGAGCCGCGGATCGCCCCCTGGTCGATCGACACCACCCCTTCCCCGGCGGATATCGAGCCGTGCACGAGCGAGCTCTTGCCGGAACCGGCCACACCGGTGACCACGCAGAGCACCCCCAGCGGCACGTCGACGTCGACCTCGCGCAGATTGTTCGCCGCGGCACCGCGAATCTCCAGCGCACCGGTGGGTTCGCGCACCGCTTCCTTGAGCCCGGCCCGGTCGTCGAGATGACGTCCGGTGACCGTGCCCGATGCCCGCAGTCCGGCGACGCTGCCCTCGAAGCAGACACTGCCCCCGGACGTTCCCGCCCCAGGGCCGAGGTCGACGACGTGGTCGGCGATCTCGATCGCCTCCGGCTCGTGCTCCACGACGAGCACCGTGTTGCCCTTGTCCCGCAGCCGCAGCAACAGATCGTTCATCCGCCCGATGTCATGCGGATGCAGACCCGTGGTGGGCTCGTCGAAGACGTAGGTGACGTCGGTCAACGAGGAACCGAGATGGCGAATCATCTTCACCCGCTGTGCCTCACCACCCGAGAGGGTGCCCGCTGAGCGGTCGAGACCGAGATAGCCCAGTCCGATCTCCACGAACGAGTCGAGCGTGTGCCGCAGTGTGGCCAGCAACGGCGCCACCGACGGCTCGTCGAGGTCGCGGACCCACTCGGCCAGGTCGCTGAGCTGCATCGCGCAGGCATCGGCGATGCTGATGCCCGCGATCTTCGACGAGCGGGCGGCCTCGCTCAGCCGGGTGCCGTCGCACTCCGGGCAAACGGTGAAGGTCACCACCCGCTCCACGAACGCGCGAATGTGCGGCTGCATCGCTTCGACGTCCTTGGACAGCATCGACTTGCGGATCTTGGGGATCAGCCCCTCGTAGGTGAGGTTGACATCGTCGACCCTGATCTTGGTCGGCTCCTTGTACAGCAGCGCGTCGAGCTCTTCCGCGGTGAAGTCGCGGACCGGTTTGTCCGGGTCGAAGAAGCCGCAGCCACGGAAGATGCGACCGTACCAACCGTCCATGCTGTAGCCGGGAACCGTGAGAGCACCCTCGTTGAGCGACTTGTCGGCGTCGTAGATCTGTGACAGGTCGAAATCGGTGACCGAGCCACGGCCCTCGCAGTGTGGACACATGCCGCCGGTGATGCTGAAGTCGCGACGTTCCTTCACGGTTTTTCCGCCACGCTCGAACGTGACCGCCCCCGCACCGCTGATCGAGGCCACGTTGAACGAGAACGCCTTCGGTGAACCGATGTGCGGCTGCCCGATCCTGCTGAACAGGACACGCAGCATCGCGTTGACGTCGGTGGCGGTGCCGACCGTGGAACGCGGATCGGACCCCATCCGCTCCTGGTCGACGATGATGGCCGTGGTCAGCCCGTCGAGCACATCCACCTCGGGGCGAGCCAGCGTGGGCATGAACCCCTGCAGGAAGGCGCTGTAGGTCTCGTTGATCAGGCGCTGCGACTCCGCGGCGATCGTGTCGAACACCAGCGAGCTCTTTCCCGAGCCCGACACCCCGGTGAACACCGTCAACCGACGCTTGGGGAGCTCGATGCCGACATCGGCGAGATTGTTCTCCCGCGCGCCGTGCACGCGGATGAGATCATGACCGTCGGCAGCGTGCGGAACGGGTGAATGCGGGTGCGTTTCCTCGGTGGTGTTCATCGTGCCTCCCAGTGTTGGGCGCGTCTCCGTCATCGCTGTCCACGGCTGTGCTCCCGAACGGATCCGAACAATGTGTCCGATCGCGCACCGTCGACACGACCGGCGAGCACTCGCCGTGGCCCTGCCGGTGACCTCGACGACGGTGGGGCCGTACCCCGTCGTGCGCTCGGTGTCCGTCCCCGCCGGTCGCGTCAGCGCGACTGCTGAATACGGATCAGATTTCCGGCGGGATCGCGGACGGCGCAGTCACGAACGCCGTAGGGCTGCTCGGCGGGTTCCTGAACGATCTCGGAATCGCCGACTCGCAGCCTGTCGAAGGTGGTGTCGAGGTCGTCGGTGGCCAGCAGCAGCATGGCGTAGGTTCCCTTCGCCATCATCTCGGTGATGGTGCGGCGCTCCTCGTCGGTGACCCCCGGGTCTGCCACGGGCGGAGCGAGAACCACGGACGTGCCGGGCTGCCCGGCGGGGCCGACCGTGATCCAGCGCATCCTGCCGTTGCCTACGTCGTAGCGGACTTCGAATCCCAGCACGTCCCGATAGAAAGCCAGGGAGGCTTCCGGGTCCTCGTGCGGAAGGAAACTGGAGTGAATGGTGAGGCTCATGGCGGTTCAGACTAGTTGCGGAGGGGTGACCCGTGCTTCTCGATTCCTGATCGGTCTGCTCACCCGCTTGGCCACGCACGCGGGCACACCGGCCGTGCTGGGCGTGGCGGTACGCCGGTAAGCACTGGGAGGCATACCGACCAGCTCGGTGAACCGCGTGCTGAAGGTGCCCAACGAGCGGCAACCGACCGCGAAACAGACCTCGGTGACGCTGAGATCGCCTCGACGCAACAACGCCATCGCGCGCTCGATACGCCGCGTCATCAGGTAGGAGTACAGTGATTCGCCGTAGGCGCGACGGAACGCGCGACTGAGGTGGCCCGCCGACATGTGCACCCCCAGCGCGAGCGCTGCCACGTCCAGCGGCCGGTCGTACTCCCGGTCGATCCGGTCCCGGACCCGGCGCAACCGGGTGAGTTCGTCCAAATGTCGCGATGCCGCGCCGCTGCTGGTCACCCGATCGATGTTGCCACGCCGCACGCGAATTGCCCGCCGTCCCCGCCGGCGGGAGCGGCGGCCCCTTCCCGCCACGCGACTTTCGCCGACCGAGCCGCGTGAGAAAACCGGTTGACCTCGGCCGATGGTAGTTTGCGCCGGCAACGTTCGAATCGTTCGCGGAACTTCCCGGCCCGCCCAAGGGGGCAGCAAGTGATCGATGGTTTGCATGTGTCGTGGCAGACACTGGCGCTCGTGGCGCTCTCGACAGTGTCGATCTACATTTCACTGATCGCGTTCTCCCGGATCGCCGGGCTGCGTTCGTTCTCACAGATGACGAACTTCGACTACGCGGCCACCGTGGCCTTCGGGTCGATCACCGCCACCACCGCGGTCAGTTCCGAGGTGTCGCTGCTGCAGGGCATGTTCGCGCTGGCGGCGCTGTTCATCACGCAGAGCCTGCTGGCGTACCTGCGCAAGCTCCGCAGGGTCGAACGGGTCACCGACAACCGGCCGTTGCTGCTCATGGACGGTTCCCGGGAACTGCGCGAGAACCTGGATCAGGCGCAGATGACCCGCAACGACCTCTACGCGAAACTGCGGCTGGCCGGGATCACCCGCCTGGAACAGCTCGAGGCGGTCGTGCTGGAGACCACGGGAGAGGTCTCGGTACTGACCGTCGACCCCGAGGGACGTCCCGTGGACAGCAGGCTGCTTTCCAGCGTCGACGGGCCGCAACAGCCGGTACGCAGCGGGCTGCCCACCCACACCGCGGACTCCCCCGAGTCCACCGACCCCTCCTCCGAACCGTCCACCGGCCCGGAAGAGGACCGGTAAACCCCGGGGATCAGTGCCACCGATCCGGCACGACCGAGCAGGACCACCGGGGACGACACGCGGCTACTGCATGGCGGTGACGCAGGGATGTCTCCGGTCACGGCCACAGCAGTAGATCTGCAGCGTGTAATCACGTCCGATCCGAACCCCCGGGTGGCTCTCCGGGTCAGGAACTTCACCGAGCTCAGCGTTGTCCTCGACGGCACGCCAACTGGAGGTGAAGTTCCCTCCTTCCATCATCAACAACGGTTCGACGTCGGCCCCGCACTGTTCACAGCCCAGCTGAATCGGATCGCCGAACGTCCACATCGATTCCCAACCGCCCACTTTCCAACCGGGCGGTATCGACAGATCGTCGTCGTAATCCATGTGCCGTTCCTGCTCCCACTCGCGGATGCGTTCCGCGAGATTCTGCGGAATCAGATGCGACGGTGGGAATTCGATGATCCGCTCCGGATTGAGCACACACGGGTGAGGAACGAACTCTTCATCCACCACCAGGGCCGGTTCCGGAGGTTCCAGCAGCACCTGCTCGATGTCGGCCGCACGGCGCCAATACAACCACACGTTCGGGGTGTAGTCGTCCTCGTGGTCGAAAGGACACCACAGCACCTGCAGCAGATCGACTCCCGGAGGGCAGACCAGGTCGGGGATCTCGGTGGCGTAGAGCTGCGCCACGGGCAACAACGGCATCGGGCTGAGCGCGTGCTCGGCTACCGGGACTCCTTCCCTCGAACGCCGCAGCGTTTCCAAATCCGCAGCCGACAGCGGGCACGGCTCGCCGGTGGCGAGCCCGCGTGCGGCTCGGACCTCGTGCAACGAGGTCAACTCGGGCGCGAAGCGGTACTTGTTGTGGTGACAATCGTGGCAGTGTGGCCACGGTTCCTCGGTGGGCCACAGCAGTGGCCCACCGATCGAGCTCTGCTCCACGGTGGGGGCGCCGCGTCGGGGGTGGAGCCTGGTGGTGGTTCTGGTCATCCCGGCCAGTTCCGGAAACACCTCGGCCATGTTCACCGGGCGTGGTGGGGTGGTGCGTGCCATAACGGATGGGACTCCTCGTCGTCGGTGGGCACATCCCACCACGCACCACCGACGTCCTCACCGCACCCACGACTACCCCGCCCCCGTCCGGACGAGCACCGCACCACGTACCGGCCCGGTCGACACGCCCACGCCGACCGGGCCGGGCGGTGGGACTCAACCGTCGGCGCGCTGCTGCGAGTTTCCCGCTCCCCCGAGGGCCTGCTGATCCGCCGAGCCGCTGGCCCGTGGTGTGCTGCTCAGGTCGGTGGGAACTTCCTTGCGGGCCACCGCCTCGGCCGCGCGCACCGCCTCGGCCACCTCGGGGTTGGAGGCCATGTCGAACCAGGAGGACACCGACGGGTCGTCCTGCTCCGGGGGCTCGCTGGGAACTTCCTGCTCGGGCGGTTCGTAGCGGAACACACCCTCCTCGTCGGGGCTGCCGAGCATGCGGGCGAAGCCCTCCAGGGACTTGCTGAACTCGCTGGGCACCACCCAGACCTTGTTGGCGTCGCCCTGGGCCATCTCGGGCAGGGTCTGCAGATACTGGTAGGCCAGCATCTCGGGAGTGGGCTTGGCGCGTTTGACGGCGGCGAAGGTTTTCTCGATCGCCTTGGCCTCACCCTGGGCGGTGAGGTACTTGCTGGCCCGCTCACCCTGCGAACGCAGAATGTTGGATTGGCGCTCCCCCTCGGCGTTGAGGATCGCGGCCTGCTTGGACCCCTCCGCGGCCAGGATCTGCGACTGTTTCTGCCCCTCGGCCGTTTTGATGGCGGATTCGCGTTCACCTTCGGCGTTGAGGATCATCGCGCGCTTCTCCCGGTCGGCGCGCATCTGCTTTTCCATCGAGTCCTGGATCGACGGCGGCGGATCGATCGCCTTGAGTTCGACCCGGGCGACCCTGATCCCCCAACGGCTGGTCTCGCTGTCCAACACCCCGCGCAGCTGGCTGTTGATCTGGTCCCGCGAGGTCAACGTCTCCTCCAGGCTCATACCACCGACCACGTTCCGCAGCGTGGTGGTGGTCAACTGCTCGACCCCCTCGATGTAGTTGGAGATCTCGTACACCGCCGAACGGGATTCGGTGACCTGGAAATACACCACGGTGTCGATGGACACGGTGAGGTTGTCCTGAGTGATCACCGACTGCGGGGGGAACGAAACCACCTGCTCCCGCAGATCGATCTTGGCGCGCACCCGGTCCAGGAACGGAAACAGCATGTTCAGTCCCGGGTGGGCCACGGTGCGGAACCGTCCCAGACGTTCGATGACAGCGCTGGTGGCCTGCGGCACGACCAGTACGGTCTTGGCCAGCAGCACGATCACCAGCAGTACGACCACCAGCAGCACAATCCACACGGCAGGATCCACATCCGCCTCCTCACGGTTCGGCCCACACCACGGCGACGGCCCCCGAAATCTCCATGACCATCACCGTGCGCCCCACATCCAGCACCTGTGTCTCGTCGAAAGAGCGCGCCGACCACACGTCCCCGCCGATGCGCACCCGGCCGTCGTGGGCATCCACCGTGGATTCCACGGTGGCACGTTTGCCGACGAGCGCATCCACGTTCGTGCGCGGTTCGATTCCCTCGGTCGTCTCCCGCAGCAGTCTGCGTTTGACCGCCGGGCGCGCCAGGAACACCAGTCCACCGGAGAGCGCGGCGAAGATCACCGCGTCCAGCCACAGCGGCGCACCCAGCGCCGCCGCTCCGGCGGTTCCCATCGCGGCGAGCCCGAGCATCAACAGCACGAACTCACCTGAAGTGGCTTCGGCGGCCACCAGGAGCACCCCGGCGATCAACCACACCAACGCGGCCATACACCCATGGTGACAGATCGAATTCTCTTCGTGACCGGTCAAGTAGCCCGCGAGGGGTTGCTGTCGGCGGGCGAAGCGGATGGGCGGCTATTCCTCGGAGAGGGTGACGAAGTCGACGAGCCGTTCCACGGCCCCCAGCAGCGGGGCCCGCAGGTCCCGGAAGTCACCGACCGCGTCGAGGATCCTGCGCCAGCCCTCGGACGGATCGGCCCAGCCCAGTTCGCGGCACACCCCGGTCTTCCAGTCCTGCCGCCTGTCGATGTCCGGCCACTCGGTGATCCCCACCGCGGCCGGGCGCACCGCCTGCCAGACGTCCACGTAAGGGTGGCCGGTCACCAGCACGTCGTCGCCGCTGACGCGCTCGGCGATGCGGGTCTCCTTGCTGCCGGTGACGAAGTGGTCGACCAGCACTCCCAGCCTGCGCTCGGGGCCGGGGGAGAACTCGGTGACGTGGCGCTGCAGCTCGTCCAGCCCGTGCAGCGGTTCCACCACCACACCGGCGACGCGAAGATCGTGTCCCCACACCCGTTCGAGCAGTTCCGCGTCGTGCAGACCTTCGACCCAGATCCTGCTGGCACGGGCCGTGCGCGCCGGGGCGTCGGAAACCGCCACCGAACCGGAGGCCGAACGGCTCGCCCCCCGGCCGGCGGTGGAAGCCACGGGCACGAGCGTGACCGGTGTTCCCTCGTGGCGGAACCCTCCGGTTCGCATCGGAAAGGCACGTTGCCTGCCGTGGCGGTCCTCGAGAATCACGTTGTGCTTGGTGAACTCGCCACGTTCCAGCCGCACGATCGCGCCGCAGAACTCACCGGCGGCGTCCTCGACGACCGTGCCGGGCTCGGCGGGCAGTTCGGGAGGGGACCGGTGTCGGCGCCGAGCGGTACCGGTGAGCACGTCGCGGCCGTAGTCGATCGAACGCACGACGATCAGCCTACCCGGCCATGGCCCCACGGTGACGGTGCCGGGCCGAGGTGCCGCTCGGTTCACGGCGCCGCTCGGTTCACGGGGAGCGCGGCGGAGATCGCACCCGTTGGCGGCGATCACGCTCACATCGGTATCGTCAGTGGACATGCCATGTCCGAGCGCAACGATGGTGGTGTGGACGTCCGCGTGGCTGCACGGCGCGGCCGCGTCGGACGACGTGCTCGATGCCGCGCAGGTGTGGGCCGAGGTTCATCAGGTGTGGGCCGCCGACGAGGCCACGGCGGCGCGGTTGGGACTTCCCGCTCCCGGCGTGAACGACGCGGGGTTGGCGCTGCTGCTGGCGGCGATACGCAAAGCCGGTGGTGATTCCGGCAGCCTGGCGTTACCGGTGGCAGGTGATGTTCGCGGTCTCGACGGGGCCTCGGAATTCGCGCGGCACGCGCTGCGGCAGGGCGAGGCCGCCGTGTTCCCGTGGGCTGGGCTTGGGCTGGTGCCGGAACGCGTCGCCGAAGGAGTGCTGCGCTGGACGGTTCACGAGGTGGGTGAGATCGCCCCCGCCGAGCACACTCCCGTGGGAGAGGCCGAACACGGCATGTCCTCGGCCATGCGCGAGGCGGCCAGCACGCTGACCGAACTGGACGTCTCACGACGCCGCCCCGGCGTTCGTGGTGAGATCGCCGAAACCGTCTCGGCACGGCCACAACCCTCGTGGCCGCAGGGAGTGCCGCAACGTTGCCTTCGCGTGCTGCAACGCAGCACGGAAGTGGAAGCGATCCTGCGAGTGGCCACCGACGACGCCCCGAGTGGGGCGATGTCCGCCTCGGCGGACAGAGCACGCGGTCAGGCACTGAATCCGCTGTTCGAATCGGTGCGCACCGCTCGTCGGGCAGCGGTGGACGAGATGGTGCGGGTGCTGCGGCAGCGGGCCGAGCGGCACTGACACCGCGGCGGACCGGCCCGACATGGTTTCCCGACCGGAACGGGCGGAGTCACCCCGGGCGGGAAACCACCGGTAAGCACCTGGCGGCACCGCAGCGCGGCGGCCGATCCATGCTCAGCAACACCCCTGCGGCACGCACAACTCACCGTTGACCCCACAGCCCGCCGTGACCAACGGGGACAACTTGCGGACCCGCTGGTCCTCGACGTGCTCGGAAACCAGTTCGGCGATCATCCGCGCGTAGCGCGGGTCGGTGCCGGCGGTCTCGGCACGGGCGAAGCCCAACCCGAGTTCGTCGGCCTTCTCCGCGGCCTCGTTGTCCAGATCCCAGACGACCTCGAGATGATCGGAGACGAAACCGACCGGACTGGTGACCACGGCGGGCACCCCCCTGGTGGGCAGCTGCTCCAGATGATCGCAGATGTCGGGCTCCAGCCACGGCACACTCGGCGGCCCCGAACGGGACTGCCACACGAGATCGTAGCCGGTGACCCCCACGGCCTCGGCGACCAGGCGGGCGGCCTCCTGCACCTGCCGCGAGTACCACTGGGGACGACCGTCGGCGCCGCTTCGCTCCTCCGCGCTCAGCGGGACCGAATGGGCGGTGAACACCAGCCGGGCCTGCGCACGAACGTCTTCCGGCAGCGCGGCGTAGGCCCGTGTCACCGCGTCGGCGTTGGCGGCCACGAACAGCGGGTGATCGTAGAACTGCCGGAGCTTGACCAGTTCGGGAGCCCGCTGCTCCCCCACGGCCGAACGGGCGCGTGCGATGTCCTCGTGGTACTGGCGGCACCCCGAATAGCCACCCCAGGCGGAGGTGGCGAACACCAGCGCACGCCGCACCCCGTCAGCGGCCATCCGCTCGACGGTGTCCTCGACCATCGGATGCCAGTTACGGTTGCCGAAGTACACCGGTAGGTTCAGACCACGCTCGGCGAGCTCACCCTCCAACGAACTCATGATCTCACGATTGAGACGGTTGATCGGCGACACTCCGCCGAAGTGGTGGTAATGCTCGGCCACCTCGTCGAGCCGTTCCGGGGGAACGTTGCGACCACGAGTCACGTTTTCCAGGAAAGGCCGTACCTCCTCATGTCCTTCCGGGCCACCGAAGGAAAGGTACAGCAACGCGTCAACGTTATCCGAGCTGTTCACGCGACCATGATAGGCAGAGGCGACGTCTCGGCCGCACAGGCGGGGTGCGCGGCCGAGCCGGGTGTTCCGCGCGCCGCGGGAAACGACGCGCGCTCGGTAGCCTCAGGCCCCCAACGCGTGGAAACCACCATCGGTCATGATCATCGAACCGGTGGTCTTGGGCAGCCAGTCCGACAACACGGTGCACACGGTGCGACCCACCGGCTCCGGAGCCTCGACGTCCCACCCCAGCGGGGCACGTTCGCCCCAGGTGTCCTCCAACTGTTGGAAACCGGGGATCGACTTGGCGGCCATGGTCCGCACCGGACCGGCACTGACCAGGTTGACCCGAACACCGCGCGGCCCGAGCTCACGTGCCAGATACCGCGAGGTCGACTCCAGCGCCGCCTTAGCCACACCCATCCAGTCGTAGGCGGGCCAGGCCACCCGGGCGTCGAAATCCATCCCGACCACGGAAGAACCCTCACCCAACAACGGCAGGCACGCCCTGGTCAGGGAGTTCAGCGAGTACGCCGAGATCTGCAGCGTGTTGGATACGTCCTCCCAGGGAGCGGCCATGAAATCCCCACCCAGGCAGGACTCGGGAGCGTAACCGATCGAGTGCACCACACCGTCGAGACCGTCGACGTGCTCGGCGACCGAATCGGCCAGCCCCGCCAACTGCTCCTCGTTGGTGACATCGAGCTCGATCACCGGTGCCTTGTGCGGCAACCGGCCGGCGATGCGTTCCACCAGCTTGAGCCGACCGAAACCGGTCAACACCACCTGCGCCCCCTGCTCCTGGGCGACCTTGGCGGTGTGAAACGCGATCGAGGAATCGGTGATCACACCGGTGATCAGGATTCGTTTACCTTCCAGCAGTCCAGTCACTTGCCGTTTTCCCTCTACTGATCGTTGTTTACTCGGTTCGGAAACCACACACGGACACCCCTTCCGACCCGGCACGACGGGACGAAAGGGCTTCAGTGCCCCATGCCGACCCCGCCGTCGACGGGGATGACCGCTCCGGTGACATAACCGGCGCTGTCCGAGGCCAACCACCGCACGGCCCCCGCGATCTCATCCGGCTCGGCATAGCGCCCCAACGGCACCTGCTCCAGAATCTGCTTCCTGCGCTCCTCGGACAGCTCCTCGGTCATGTCGGTGGCTACGAACCCCGGCGTGACCACATTGGAGGTGATACCGCGGGAACCGAGCTCCCGCGCCAACGACCGGGCGAAACCGATCAGTCCGGCCTTGCTCGCCGCGTAGTTGGCCTGCCCCGGAGCACCGGACAGGGCGACCGTGGACGAGATGAAAATCATCCGGCCTTTGCGGTTACGCAGCATGCTGCTGGTCGCGCGCTTGGCCACCCGGTAGGCACCGGTGAGGTTGGCCTCCACGACCCGCTGGAACTGCTCCTCACTCATCCGCAACAGCAGCCCGTCATCGGTGATGCCCGCATTGGCCACCACTACCTCCACCCGGCCCTGGGCGGCCTCGACCTCGTCGAAAGCAGCCGTCACCTGGTCGGGATCGGTCACATCGCACTGCACGCCCAACATCCCCTCGGGCGCTCCCGACCCGCGATGGGTGATCGCCACGTTGTCACCGGCAGCCTGAAAGGCCCTGGCTATGGCCAATCCGATACCCCGATTGCCGCCGGTGACCAACACGGACCGTGTCACTCCCACACTCCCTCCGAAAAACACTGTCAACCGCCGTTCGTCGTCCAGCGGCGTTGACCGGAACCGCCGCTGAGGCTATCGGCCCGCTGTGTGCGCACCGACATCGGATCGGGGCAGGTAGGACGACGAGACCGGCCCATCCCCGGCGGGAAGCACCACCGGAGCAGCCGAGCAACACTGCGGCGGAACAACCAGGCCCGGACGACGGGTAGCATTCCCCGGCAACAGCGTCGATCGAGACCACATCGGGCGGCAGCCGCTGACCGGAACGGCGACGGTGGCACACCGCCCCGCTCGGGAGGAGGCCTCGCGGTGAGCAGAACGGCCCCCACCGCCGCGGACGTCCCGGAATTCGCGTCCCCGCTGCGTTCCACGATCTCGGGACAGGCCCGGTTCGATCCCGGCACCCGAGCCCTCTACGCCACCGACGCCTCCAACTACCGCCAGGTACCCGCCGGGGTGGTCTTTCCCCGGCAGGACTCCGATGTGGCCGCCACACTGGCCATCGCACGCGAGTACGGACTGTCGATCACCTCGCGAGGCGCGGGAACCAGCATCGCGGGCAATGCCATGGGCCCCGGACTGGTACTGGACTTCTCCCGACACATGAACCGGATCGAGCACCTCGACCCCGAGCGCCGACTCGCACGGGTACAGCCGGGAGTCGTACTGGACACGCTCCGGCAGGCGGCCCAACCACACGGACTGACCTTCGGCCCCGACCCCTCCACACACAGCCGCTGCACACTCGGAGGCATGATCGGCAACAACTCCTGCGGCACACACTCGGTGGCCTGGGGCAAAACGGTCGACAACATCCGCGAACTGGACGTGCTGCTGTCCGACGGCACCCGACTGACCCTCGGAGCGACCCCACCGGACACACTGGACACACTGTGCGCACGGGGCGACCGCACCGGAAGACTGTACGGCGAACTGCGCCGACTGGCCGAGGACTACGAGCCGAACCTGCGCGCGGACATGCCCACACCACGCAGACGCGTCTCCGGCTACAACCTGGACCAGCTGCTGCCCGACAACGAGTTCAACCTCGCGCGTGCCCTGGTCGGCTCGGAAGGAACCTGCGCCACCGTTCTGTCGGCCACCGTGGAACTGGTCGAGACCCCCGCCGCCCGCGCGATGGTGGTACTGGGATTCGACAACACCTACGACGCCGCCGACGAAGTCACCCACCTGATCGACCGGGACACGCTGGCCATCGAGGGAATCAGCGGTGAACTCGTCGACGTCGTCGCTGACCGCAACCCCGACTCCCCCGCGCTGCCCCTGCTGCCCGCCGGGCGAAGTTGGCTACTGGTCGAAACCGGCGGAGCCGACCAGGACACGGCCCGACACACCGCCGAAACGATCGCGAACGCGTTCGGCGACCGTGCCACCACCGCGGTACACACCGCACCGGAACGGATGGCAGCACTGTGGAAGATCCGGGAAGAAGGCTCCGGATACGCCACCAGAATGGCCGACGGTTCGGAACGCTGGTCCGGCTGGGAAGACGCCGCCGTCCCCCCACACCGCCTCGGAACCTACCTGCGCGAGTTCGACACCCTGCTGAATCGCTTCGGGTACCACGGAGTCAGCTACGGACACTACGGCGACGGATGCGTCCACGTGCGCATCGACTTCGACCTGATGTCACACGCCGGAGCCGCCGAGTACCGAAACTTCCTGGAATCGGCCGCCGAACTGACCGCTGCCCACGGCGGCTCGCTGTCCGGCGAGCACGGCGACGGCCGGGCCCGCTCGGAATTGTTGTCCCGAATGTATCCCCAGCCCATCCTGGACGCCTTCGAACGGTTCAAAACCGCGTTCGACCCGGAAGGACTACACAACCCCGGCATTCTGACCCGACCGTCACCGATAGACAGTGATCTGCGGCTGCTGGTGGCACCACCACGCATCCCCAGCAGAACCACGCTCGCCCTGGGAACCGACGACGGCGACCTCGCCCCCGCCACTCGCCGATGCGTGGGAATGGGCAAGTGCCTCAACACCTCGGGCGGAGTGATGTGCCCGAGCTACCGGGCGACCCGGGACGAGAAACACTCCACCCGCGGCCGAGCTCACCTGCTGTTCGAAATGCTCGCGGGCGAAACGGTGCGGGGCGGGTGGCGCTCCGAGGAGGTTCACGAGGCACTGGACCTGTGCCTGTCCTGCAAGGGCTGCAAAACCGACTGCCCGGTCGGGGTGGACATGGCCTCCTACAAGGCCGAGTTCCTGCACCGGTACCACCACAACCGACCACGCCCCGCCGCGCACTACTCGATGGGCTTCCTGCCACTGTGGCTACACCTGGCGGCACACGCACCGCGGCTGGCCAACCGAATCACACGAGGCCGAACCGCACCACTGCTCAAACGACTCGGCGGAATAACCCCCGAGCGAGAGCTACCGAGCATCGCACCGCGGACACTGCGGCAGCGACACCGCACGCACGGAAACCACGACGGAGAGTCCGAAACGGTGGTGCTGTTCCCCGACACCTTCACCAACTACCTCGAACCGACCATAGGAAGCGACGCGATCGCCGGGCTACGACACCTGGGACACCAGGTCGAACTCCCCACCGGCTCGATGTGCTGCGGCCTGACCTGGCACTCCACCGGCCAGCTGGGCATCGCCCGCCGGGTGCTGCGACGCACCGCACGCAACCTGCGCCCCAAGCTGCGAACCGGAACCCCCCTGGTAGGGCTGGAACCCAGCTGCACCGAATTCCTGCGCAACGACGCGCTGGAACTGTGCCCCGACGACGAGGACGTGCGCACCGTCGCCGAATCGACGACCACCTTCGCCGAACAGATCGCCCCGTCACGGCACCAATGGCACCGTGAGACCACCGAGACGGCAGGCGAAGCACTGATGCAGGTGCACTGCCACCAATACGCGGAGTCGGGCGCCGACGCGGACCGAGCCGTACTGGAAGCCACCGGACTGCGCACCCGAGTACTGGACTCCGGCTGCTGCGGACTGGCGGGCAACTTCGGTTTCGAACGCGGCCACTACGACGTCTCGATGGCCTGCGCCGAGGACAGCCTACTGCCGGAAGTACGCGCGGCACGAGAAGACACGACGATCCTCGCCGACGGGTTCAGCTGCCGAACGCAGCTTCGCCACGCCACCGAGGCCGAGCCCGTTCACCTGGCTACCCTGCTCGCCCGCACGCTGGGAGTCGCCACGGACGAATACGACCGGTGAACGGTCCGTACTCCTCCCACCCGGCATCGCTGACACACTCGCGGCACGGTTCGGCCACTCGGCCCCGAAGGTGTGCGGAGCCACCCACGACGGCGGCTCGGAACAACCACCGCTTCAGGGCAACCGCTGCCCCACCAGCAGTGCCACACCCGCTGCCACGATCGCGGCGAGCGTGCCGAGCACGAACCACGGTTTACTCGCGTCGGACCGCTTGATCTCGTAACCGATCTGTTCCTGCAGCGTGTCGTAAACCTGCCGCAACTGTTCGGCACTGGCCGCCTTGTAGAAGTCACCACCGGAAAGATCGGCGATATGCCGCATCGCATCGTCGTCGACCTCCACCGGCTGCCGTTGTCCCTGGATCCGGATACTGCCGTGCTCGGTGCCGAACGAGATGGTGGAGATGGGCACCCCGGCCTGCTTGGCCGCCTTCGCCTGGGTGTAGGCCCCCCGCGGCGCGTCCAACTCCCGCGGGATGGTCTGCCCACCGTCGGCCATCAGCACGATCCGGGCAGGCGGAGGTCCCTGCCCACCACCCAGCATCCGCCCGAAGGAATCGATGGCCGACAGGGAAGCCTTGACCCCCTCTCCGGTGGCAGTGGCCTCCGAGAGCTGCAGACTGTCGATGGCCTGTTTGACGCTGGGCCGATCGGTGGTGGGCATGACCATCACCGTGGCCGTGCCCGCGAAGGAGACCAGACCGAGGTTGATTCCCGGCGTGAGCTTGTCGGCGAACTCCTTGGCAGCCTGCTTGGCAGCGCGCAACCGACTGGGGCTGACATCCTGCGCCTTCATGGAAAGCGAGACGTCCATCGTCAGCAGCACGGTGGCACGGTTGCGCGGGATGCGCTGCTCCGACGTGGGACCGGCCAGCCCGATCGTCAGCAGGATCAACGCCACACCGAGCAGCGCCATCGGCACGTGCTTGGGCCAGCCCTGACGGCTGGGAGCGACGCGCTCCAGCAGCTCGAGATTGCTGAAACGCATCGTGCTGCGCTTGCGCCTGCGCTGCGTCCACAAGTAACCGACGACCAGAACCGCCACCAGGATCAGCAGCAGGAACCACGCGGGATTGGTGAATCCGCTCAGACTGGGCATCAAACCACTCCCCCGGACCAGCCGCGTTTGCGGGCGACGACGAAGCGGACTATGTCGGCGATCCAGTCCGAGTCGGTACGCAACACCAGGTGGGCCGCCCCGACCCGCCGCAGCTCCGCGGCGACCCGTTCCCGGTGGGCCGCGGCGGCCGCGGCGAACTCACGTCGTAACAATGGTGTGGTGCTCACCTCACGCTGTTTGCCGGTCTCGGGATCGCTCAGCTGGACGGTGCCCACGCTCGGGAGCTCGACATCGCGCGGATCGACGACCTCGATCGCGAGCAGGGAGTGCCGGGCCGACAGCCCACGCATCGCTCGTTGCCATTCGACCCGTCCGAGAAAGTCGGAGATCACCACGGCCATCCCCCGCCGACGTGGCGGCCTGCGCAGCGCCTCCACCAGCGAGGCCAGGTCTCCGGAGGTCCCTTCGGGCGGATGCGGCACTTCGGCGGTTCGGCGCAGCAACGCCCTGGCGTAGTCGCTGCCCCCTCTGGCGGGGATCCGGGTGATTTCCTGCCCGTTGGAGACCACGGCACCGAGCCGATTACCACCGCCCGCGGTCAGGTGTCCCACCGCGGCCAGCCCCGCTATCGCCAGTTCACGCTTGGTACATCCGGCCGTTCCGAAGTCCAGGCTCGCGGACAGGTCCACGGCCGCCCAGGTCTCCAGTTCACGGTCGGCCACCGTCTCGCGGATGTGCGGTTCGGTGGTGCGGGCGGTAACGGCCCAGTCCATCCGCCGCACGTCGTCGCCGGGCTGGTACGTCCGTGCCTCGCCGGGCTCGGTCCCCGGTCCCGGCACGAGCCCCAGATGATTGCCCTGCAGCAGGCCGTCGAGCCTGCCGCGCACCGTCAGTTCCAGGGAGCGCAGTGCTTCCCGCATACGTCCGGCCTGCAACGCGGGTGGCGCCCATTCGGGGCGGTCACCGCTGGTCGACACGGCGAATCGACTCCTCACTGGTTGGTGATGCCGGGGGACGGCTGCTGGCCGTGGGCGGCTCCCGGCACGGCCGAAGCGCCCGCCTGCGGCGCACCGTTGTGCTGCCCGGCGCTCTGCTGGGGACGCGCCGATACCTGCGGCAACGGGACGGTCTGCAGCACCCGGTTGACCACGTGGTCCACGGGCACCCCGTCGGCCACCGCGTCGTAGGAGAGCACGATGCGGTGGCGGAACACGTCCGGGACCACGTCGACTACGTCCTGCGGCAGGACGTAGTCGCGGCCGCGCAGCAGGGCGAGCGCGCGGGCACCACCGACGACACCGAGGGTGGCGCGTGGTGAGGCACCGTAGGAGACCCAGCCCGCGATGTCGGACAGCCCGTGTTCGTTGGGCGAGCGGGTGGCCAGTACCAGGCGGACGACGTAGTCGACCAGCGCGTGGTGTACGAACACGTTGGAGGCCACCTGCTGCAACCGGGAGAGCTCACCGGGGTCGAGCACGGTCTGCGGTTCCGGTGGGGAGACTCCCATCCGGTAGACGATCTCGCGTTCCTCCTCGGCCGTGGGGTACTCCACCAGCAGTTTGAACAGGAACCGGTCCCGCTGCGCCTCGGGCAGCGGATACACACCCTCGTTCTCGATGGGGTTCTGCGTGGCCAGCACCTGGAAGGGTTGTGGCGTGGGATAGCTGTGCCCGCCCAGCGAGACGTGCTGTTCGGCCATGACCTCCAGCAGGGCCGACTGGATCTTGGCAGGGGCGCGGTTGACCTCGTCCGCCAGCACGAAGTTGGCCATGATGGGGCCGAGTTCGACGTCGAAGCGCTCGCTGCCCTGCCGGTAGATCCTGGTTCCCAGCAGATCGGCGGGCACGAGGTCCGGGGTGAACTGCAGGCGGGAGAAGCTGCCCCCCACCACCGTGGAGAAGGTCTCCACGGCCAGTGTCTTGGCGACGCCCGGGATGCCCTCGAGCAGGATGTGTCCCCCCGCCAACAGCCCCACCAGGATGCGCTCCACGAGTCGGTCCTGGCCGACGATCACACGTTTGACCTCGAAGACGGTGCGTTCGAGCAGTTGTGCGTCCCTGGCGGGCGTACTGGTGTGATCCGGCGAGTGGGCCGGCCCGGCCGCCCCTGTGCCCGCGCCATTGCCGTTACCGCCCTGACCCGGATCGGTCACTGGGAAACCTCCAACTGAGTGCTCGGCACCCCGTGGGGCGCGGATACCACCACAGGGTGATCGCTGTTGTTGCCGATATTGGCACGTGACCGTACTGATCACGCGTCGGGGCGCGTTGTTGCTTCTATTTCACCTTGCTGGGCGTATGTGTGTTGTGAAGTTTTATTTCATTCAACACTGAAAATACAGAAATATTAAACATACCGTGTTGCCGCCGTCCTCGATGGGAACCACGGGAGACCGCCTAAGTGTTCAGCGCGCTCGACGCAGCGTCCGAGCCAGGTCCTCGGGAGTATCCACGTCGATGGTCTCCGCCTGCTCGGCGGGCACGAACAGCGGGTGCAACGGGGACAGCACACCGCGCAGCGCGACCCCGTGCGGCTGTTCGGGCAAGGCCCGCCCCAGTGCGACCGCTCGCCAGACCCCGACCAACCACTGCGGCCGGTCGTCCGTGTCGACCAGCACCGCTCCCCCGCTTTCCGGAGCACGGTGCAGCGCGGCCAACAGTCGTGAGAGCGTGTCGCGGCTCAGCCAAGGGTGATCGGCGGCGAGCACGGCGACCAGTGAGACGCGCGGGGGCAACGCGGCCAGCCCCGCCGACAGGGCCGCCACCGGCCCTCCTCCGGGCGGTGCCTCCCTGGTCCAGCGGACCGGGCGGCCCGTCGACCGCCGGGGCCCCACCGCCACGATCGGTTCCGCGCCGGAAACCGCATCCAGGGTGCGGTCCAGCAGGGAAAGCCCGGAAAGTCGGATGGCGGGCTTGTCACGGCCACCCAGCCTGCTGCCGCGGCCACCCGCCAGCACGATCCCGGCGAATTCACTCGTCGAGGCCATACGAGCAGACTACGTGCCACGAACCGCGGACATCGACGAATCGTCCGCCGGGGCATCGGGCAGATCGGGGCGACACCGCGGTGCCGAACTCCGCTCGAAGTCGTGCGGCACCGAACCCGGGGTCGTCGGGGGCGGGTGTGTCGCCACGATCAGCTCGTCTCGTAGGCGTAGTCGTGCTCATTCTCCTCGGCGGCGCGCAGTCGCGCTGAACGGCGCTGCAGGACCTCGCTCCGAATCGCCCAGACCAGCCCCGACAACCAGACCAGCCCCAGCACGGTGGTGAGCAGCACGCCGGGAACCTGGGGCACTCCCACGGTGTCGAGCAACAGGCGCGAATTGCTGAACACGATGAGTCCACCGGCTCCCACGCCCAGCACGCGGACCGGCAGGATCCGCACGAGCCACGCGGCCAGCGGAGCGGCGACCACACCACCGATGAGCAATCCGAGAGTCACCGGCCACTTCCAAGCCGAACCGCCGTTGTGCATCAAGAACCCGGCGGTCGCCCCCAGGGAGACGATCAGTTCGCTGGTGTTGACCGTGCCGACGGTACGCCTGGGCAGGATCCGCCCCGTGCTGAGCAGGGTCGAAGTGGTGACCGGTCCCCAGCCACCTCCACCAACGGAGTCGACGAATCCACCGACCGCACCGAGCGGAATCAACCAGCGCCGCCCCGCCGGGGTGAGACCGCTGGATCGCACCGGGGTGGACCACGCCGAGAAGCGCAGTACGACGTAGCTTCCGAGCACCACCAGCAGCAGCGCCATCCAACCGCGGGCCGATCCGGCCGCCACCGAGGACAGGGCCGAGGCGCCGAGGAAGCCGCCGAGCCCACCGGGCAGTGCGAGCCAGCCGACCATGCGCCAGTCGACGTTGCGCATCCGCCAGTGCGCCGCACCGGAGACGACAGCTGTCCCGATCTTGGCCAGGTGCACCGACGCCGAAGCCATCACAGGCGCGGTGCCCACGGCCAACAGGCCGGTTGTGGCCGTCACGCCGAATCCCATCCCCAGCGAACCGTCGACCAGCTGGGCGAGAAATCCGGCCACCGCCACGAGCAACAGAGTGGGCACCAATGCCTCCAGACCGTTTCCGCTCGCGTCCGAAGCGCCGAGCGGCTTTTCCAACTAAGTTGATAAAAACGGTACACTTTCCAACGGACCGGTCAACACGGTCCCAGCGTTCGGGACGACACCCCGTGAGTACGTTCAGCGCGACTCCCATACCCCTGTTTCACTGGTGCGCGCCGCGACGTCCGATGGAAGCTCGCCGGAGACGAGTTGGGCTATGGTGACATTCTCGAGCACTTCGCGCAGGCTGCTGCGCACCGCGATCCAGACCCACTGCAACACGGCGACCGAAGGATCGTACTGCACGTCCTCGGCTCGTTGGCCGTGTATGCTGACCAGCGGGCCGTCGGTGGCGCGAATCACATCGGCTATCGAGACAGTGCTCGGGTCCCGGGCCAGCACCCAGCCACCGGCCTGTCCCCGCCTGCTGGCTACGAAACCGGCACGCCGCAGGTCACTGAGCACGGCCTGCAGGAAGTTTCGTGGGATGTCCTGAGCGAGGGCGACGTCCTCGGCACTGACCGGCCCTGCCTGGGCACGGGCTATCTCAACCAGCGCGCGCAACGCGTAGTCCACCTTGGCCGAAATCCGCATGGCTCGATTGTTCATCACATCCGGGTGGAACAGTGCCCCAGCCCTTCGACCGACGTCTCCTCGGGAAGTTCGGTCGAACCTCCCCCACGTGGAACGGGGAACAGGAATCGCGAGCATCGGCTGTTCCGAAAACGACTCGTATGAGAGGTCGAGGGGTCAACCGCTCCCCTGCCCGGTGCGGGTGCTTCCCGGCGAGACCTGCCGGTAGGACGAGAGCACGGGGAGCCGGGCTCGCACGGTTTTCGGGGCCGCCCGCGCATGCGGACGACCCCGAAACCAGTGGTGGCGGCCGGAACGGCTGTCACAACGAACCCGAAGGGTTCAACCGTGGGTTCAGCCGGTCACCAGGCTCACGCCGTAGGCGTTGAGGGCCTCGTTGACCGGCTGGAAGTAGGTGGTCCCACCCGAGGTGCAGTCACCCGAACCACCGGAGGTCATGCCCTGGGCCTGACTACCGGAGATGAAGGAACCACCGGAGTCACCGGGCTCGGCGCAGACATCGGTGCGGGTCAGACCGTAAACGGTACCGCTGGGGTAGCTGACCGTCTGATTCTTGGCCTGGATGGTGCCGCAGTGCCAGCCCGTGGTCTGGCCGGAACGGCACACCGAGGAGCCGACCGCCGCCTCCTGCGAACCGCTCACGATGCTGGCGTAGCCGTCGTACTGATCGACCCAGGGGCGCAGCGTGTCGTCGGAACCGGTCCGCACGTAGGAGTAGTCGTTGCCGGGGAAGGAGGAACCGGCGAACGTACCGCTGGGGCTACTGGTGCTGTCGCCCGTGCTGCCGCAGTGACCCGCCGAGACGAATCCACCGGAGACGGAGAATCCGACCGAGCAGATCGTGGAACCGTTGATGGTGTAGCGCTGTCCACCGATCACATCGGCGTAGGTGCGCGGCTGCTCGGCGGACTCGACCACGCTCACCGAGCCGCTGTCCACACCGGTGGAAGCGACGAATTCGGCCGCGCGGTCGGCGGTGCCCTTCTCCGTGGTCAACACCACGGAGTTGCTGGTCGTGTCGACGTACCAACCGGTGACCGATTCCGGAGCCCGCTTCGAGTTCCGGTTCAGCGTGGTGTTGGCGGCACGCAGTTGTGCCTTGCTGTCGTCCACGAGCCTGGGAACGGCGTCCTCGGCCCGCACCCTGTCGAATTCGGAACGGTCGGTGACACCCACGACCAGCTTCCCGAGGTCGGCGTCGTAGTGGAATCCGCCGAAACTACTGCCGAGCTTGTCGGCCATACCGTCGGCGGCCTGCCGCGCCACGGCTTCGGCATCGAGCCGTTGTTCGGCCTGAGCGTGGCTCAGGCCGAGGTCACGCTGCATGGCCTGCATCATCGTGCTCGCGTGTCGCGGACTCGGATCCTCGGAAACCTTGGCGCTGTCCGCTGTGGCCGGTGCGGTCATGGCGGTCAGCGTTCCCGCTGCGAGAATCGCGGACGCCGCGATTCGGCCGGGCATTTTCCGCTGCATCTGTGATCTCCCTGTACGCGAAAACGGTTTTGTCTTCGGTGGCAGGGAAGTTTCCGAGGAACACGATTCAGCGACAATACTGCGTTTGCAGCAGCACTCGGCAATCGGAGTACGTGCCACCGGAACACGCTCCGTACAAAATCTGCCCAGGAGACAATCACGGCTTGGCGGAAAAACGACGCGTGAGTCGCGACAGTGTTGACAACACCCTTCGCCCTTTTTAAGGTCTACGATCCGCTTTTTACGGCATAAACGTTTTGACCGGCGATTTCATCGTTGAAAACGGAACAACGAGAACCCGACACCATCTCGAACGACCGGTTCACGCTGTGTATCCGAAAAAACGCGACGGCATTCCACTCCACGGAACCGAACGTGTAAAACGGGAACGAAAAAGTATGATCAAATCATCGTGGGACTGCGCCGAACGAGTGAGACGAAGTGGGGCTGCCCGACGTGGACAGCCCCACTTCCGGTGTCAGGTCAACGGACGATCATTGGGTCCGATCGGAGCGGGAAGCGCGTCGCGCCCCGTCAGGTAACGATCCACACCGGCCGCGGCGGAACGGCCCTCCGAGATGGCCCAGACGATCAGCGACTGACCGCGTCCCATGTCACCGGCGCTGAACACACCGTCGACACTGGTCATGAAGGAACGGTCCCGCGCGACGTTGCCACGGGCGTCGAGCTCGACACCGAGCTCGTCGACCATGCCGGCACGTTCCGGACCGACGAAACCCATCGCCAACAGCACCAGCTCGCACGGCAACTCCTGCTCGGTGCCCTCGACCGGGACGAACTTGCCGTTCTCCTTGCGAACCTCGACCAGCCGCAACGCACGCAGGTTCCCGTCCTCATCACCGAGGAATTCCTGGGTGTTGACCGAGAACAGGCGTTGACCACCCTCCTCGTGTGCCGAGGAAACCCGGTAGAGCATCGGGTAGGTGGGCCAGGGCTGGTTCTCCGGCCGCTCGTTGGGCGGGGTCGGCATGATCTCCAGCTGGGTCACCGACGCCGCACCCTGACGATGCGCCGTTCCCAGACAGTCGGCACCGGTGTCACCCCCACCGATGATGACCACGTTCTTGCCCGCCGCGCTGATGGACGACTGCGACAGGTCACCCTGCTGCACCCGGTTGGCGGGCGGCAGGTACTCCATCGCCTGGTGGATACCGCCCAGTTCCCTGCCGGTGATGGGCAGTTCCCGGGACATCGTGGAACCGCCCGCCAGCACCACGGCGTCGTGCTCGGAACGCAGCTGCTCCACGGTGAGATCCACCCCGACATCGACACCGGTACGGAACTCGGTGCCTTCCTGCCGCATCTGGTCGAGCCTGCGGTCGAGCCGGAACTTCTCCATCTTGAACTCGGGGATGCCGTAACGCAGCAGCCCGCCGATCCGGTCGGCGCGCTCGTAGACGATCACCCGGTGCCCGGCACGCGTGAGCTGCTGCGCCGCGGCCAGCCCGGCCGGGCCGGAGCCGACCACGGCCACCGTGCGGCCGGTCGCGGCCGCAGGCTGCTCCGGCCGCACCCAGCCCTCTTCCCAGGCCCGATCGATGATCTCGATCTCGACCTGCTTGATGCTCACAGCGTCCGAGTTGATCCCCAGCACACAGGCCGCCTCACACGGAGCCGGACACAGCGTGCCGGTGAACTCGGGGAAGTTGTTGGTCGCGTGCAGCCGTTCGATGGCGCCGCGCCAGTCCTCCCGCCAGACCAGGTCGTTCCACTCCGGGATGAGATTTCCCAGCGGGCAGCCCTGGTGGCAGAAGGGGATGCCGCAGTCCATGCAGCGGCCCGCCTGCTGCTCCAGCTGCTGGTTGGAGAACTCCTCGTAGACCTCACGCCAATCCTTGAGCCGGATGTCGACCGGCCGACGCCGCGGCGTCTCGCGCGGCGTGGTCAGAAAGCCCTTCGGGTCAGCCATGAGCGGCCTCCATGATCGCCTCGTTGACGTCGCGGCCGTCGCGTTCGGCATCGGCCTTGGCATTGAGAACGCGCTTGAAGTCCTTCGGCATCACCTTGCCGAACCGTGCCGCGGCGGTGTCCCAGTCGACGAGCAGATCGCGAGCCACGGTGGATCCGGTTTCGTGGTGGTGCTTCTCGATCAGCTCGTACAGTTCGCCGCGATCGTCGGAATCCAGCGAGTCCAGATCGACCATCTCGTGGTTGATCCGATCGGAACGCGGATCGAGCACGTAGGCGATACCACCGGACATGCCCGCCGCGAAGTTGCGTCCCGTACCACCGAGCACGACGATCCGACCACCGGTCATGTACTCGCACCCGTGATCGCCGACGCCTTCCACGACCGCCAGCGCTCCGGAGTTGCGCACCCCGAAACGTTCACCGACGACACCGCGCACGAACATCTCGCCGCCGGTGGCGCCGTAGAGCAGCACGTTGCCCGCGATCACGTTGTCCTCCGCGGCGAAGGCCGCGTCGTCCTGTGGTCGCAGCACGACCCGGCCGCCGGAAAGCCCCTTGCCGACGTAGTCGTTGGAGTCGCCGTTGAGCCGCAGCGTGATACCGCGCGGTAGGAAGGCACCGAAGGACTGTCCCGCCGACCCGGTGAACGTGATGTGGATGGTGTCGTCCGCCAGTCCCGCACCGCCCCACTTACGGGTGAGTTCGGAACCCAGCATGGTGCCGACCGAGCGGTTGACGTTGCGAACCGGCAGCTCCAGCCGCAGCGGAGTACCTTCGGACAGCGCACCCTCGCTGAGCTGGATCAGGGTGTTGTCCAGAGCCTTTTCCAGGCCGTGCTCCTGTTTGCCCGTGCAGTGCCTGGCCGAGCCCTCGGCGACCTCCGGCACGTGCAGGATCGGCGAGAGATCGATGCCCTCGGTCTTCCAGTGCCGGGTGGCCGGATCGGTGTCGAGCATCTCGGTGTGCCCGATCGCCTCCTCGATGGAACGGAAACCCAGTGCGGCCAGGTGCTCCCGCACTTCCTGGGCGATGAACTCGAAGAAGTTGACGATGTAGTCGGCCCTGCCGTCGAACTTGGCGCGCAGCTCCGGATTCTGCGTGGCCACACCCACCGGGCAGGTGTCCAGGTGGCACACCCGCATCATGACGCAGCCGGAAACCACGAGCGGAGCCGTGGCGAAGCCGAACTCCTCGGCGCCGAGCAGCGCGGCGAGGACCACGTCGCGGCCCGTCTTGAGCTGACCGTCGGTCTGCACCACGATCCGATCGCGCAGCCCGTTGGCCAGCAGCGTCTGCTGGGTCTCGGCCAACCCGAGCTCCCACGGCGCACCGGCGTGCTTGATGGAGGACAACGGGGAGGCACCGGTACCACCGTCGTGGCCGGAGATGAGCACCACGTCGGCGTGTGCCTTGCTCACTCCCGCGGCGACCGTGCCGACACCGACCTCCGAGACCAGCTTGACGTGCACCCGAGCCCGCGGGTTCGCGTTCTTGAGGTCGTAGATCAGCTGTGCGATGTCCTCGATGGAGTAGATGTCGTGGTGCGGCGGCGGCGAGATCAGCCCCACCCCGGGCGTCGAGTGACGGGTGCCCGCGATCCAGGGATAGACCTTGTGCCCGGGCAGCTGGCCACCCTCGCCCGGCTTGGCGCCCTGGGCGATCTTGATCTGGATGTCGTCGGAGTTGACCAGGTATTCGCTGGTGACCCCGAACCGACCGCTGGCGGCCTGTTTGATGGCCGAACGACGCCAGTCCCCGTCGGTGTCCACGGTGAACCGATCGGCGTCCTCACCGCCCTCACCGGTGTTGGACTTGGCACCGAGCCGGTTCATCGCCACCGCGAGAACCTCGTGCATCTCCTTGGAGATCGAGCCGTAGGAGATACCACCGGTCGCGAACCGCTTGACGATCTCGGAGACCGGCTCGACCTCGTCGATGTCGACCGGCTCGCGCGCGCCCTCGCGGAACTTGAGCAGTCCGCGCAACGTCATCAGTCGCTCGGACTGTTCGTCGACGTGGTTGGTGTACTCCTTGAAGATGTCGTACTGGCCGCTGCGGGTGGAGTGCTGCAGCTTGAACACCGTGTGGGGGTTGAACAGGTGCGGATCGCCCTCACGGCGCCACTGGTACTCCCCGCCCACGGCCAGCTCGCGGTGGTGAGCCTTGAGCCCGTCGGTGGGGAAGGTCCTGCGGTGCCGCTGACCGATCTCGGTGGCCAGGGTCTCGAAGTCGATACCGCCGAGCCGCGAGGTGGTGCCGGTGAAGCAGCGGTCGACGATCTCCTCACCGAGTCCGATGGCCTCGAAGATCTGGGCTCCGGTGTAGGAGGCGACCGTGGAGATCCCGATCTTGGACATGGTCTTGCGCAGCCCCTTGCCAAGAGCCTTGATCAGGTTCTTGGTCGCCTGTTTGGCATCCACCCCGGAGACCTCGCCGCGCGCCACGAGATCCTCGACGCTGGCCATGGCCAGATAGGGGTTGACCGCCGCGGCACCGTAGCCGACCAGCAGGGCCACGTGGTGCACCTCGCGGACGTCACCGGCCTCGACGACCAGCCCGACGTGGGTGCGGCTCTTCTCCCGGACGAGGTGGTGGTGCACCGCCCCGGTCAGCAACAGCGAGGGGATCGCCGCGTACTCGGCGTCGGCGCCACGATCGGAGAGCACGATGATGCGCGCACCGTCGGCCACCGCCTCGGAGACCTCACGGCAGATCTCGTCCAACCGCTGCCGGAGTGCCTGACCTCCCCCGGCGGCGCGATAGACCATGTGAATGGTCACCGAGCGCAGTTCGGGACGGTCACCGTCGTCGTTGATGTGGATCAACTTCGCGAGCTCGTCGTTGTCCAGCACGGGGAACGGCAGCACCAGCTGGTGACAGGCCTGCGGGTCGGTGTCCAGCAGGTTGTGCTCGGGACCGACGTGGGTGTTCAGCGAGGTGACCAGTTCCTCGCGGATGGCATCCAGCGGCGGGTTGGTGACCTGGGCGAACAGCTGGGTGAAGTAGTCGAACAGCTGGCGCGGGCGCTCGGAGAGCGGGGCGAGCGGAACGTCGTTGCCCATGGAGCCGACGGGTTCGGCGCCGCCGGAGGCCATGGGCTTGAGCAGCGCGTCGACCTCTTCCTCGGTGTATCCGAACAACTGCTGGCGCTGCACGAGCGAGGAGTGCGGCGGGACCTCGCGGGAACGGGTGGGCAGGTCCTCGAGGTGGACCATCCCGTCGTCCAGCCACTGCCGGTAGGGGTGCTGCGCGGCGAGCTCGCCCTTGATTTCCTCGTCGTCGACGATGCGTCCCCGCTCGGTGTCGAGCAGGAACATCTTGCCCGGCTGCAACCTGCCCTTGCGCGCCACCCGCTGCGGCTCGATGTCGAGCACACCGGTCTCGCTGGCCAGCACGAGCATGTTGTCGTGGGTGACCCAGTAGCGGCCGGGCCGCAGCCCGTTGCGGTCGAGCACCGCCCCCACCTGTGCGCCGTCGGTGAAGGTCACCAGGGCGGGACCGTCCCACGGTTCCATGAGGTTGTTGTGGAACTCGTAGAAGGCACGACGCTGGGGATCCATCTCGGTGTGGTTCTCCCACGCCTCGGGGATCATCATCAGCACGGCGTGCGGCAACGAGCGCCCACCGAGATGGAGCAGCTCCAGCACCTCGTCGAAGGTGGCCGAGTCGCTGGCGTCGGGCGTGGCGACCGGGTAGAGCCGCGAGAGGTCGCCCGGGATCAGGTCCGTGTCGAGCATGCTCTCGCGGGTGCGCATCCAGTTGCGGTTGCCGCGCATGGTGTTGATCTCACCGTTGTGCGCGATGTAGCGGTACGGATGCGCCAGGGGCCACGAGGGGAAGGTGTTCGTGGAGAACCTCGAGTGCACCAGGCCGATGGCGCTGCTGAATCGCTCGTCGGTGAGGTCGATGAAGAACGCGTCGAGCTGCGTCTCGGTCAGCATCCCCTTGTAGACGAGGGTGCGGGCCGACAGGCTCGGAAAGTACACGTCGGTGTCGTGCTCGGCGCGTTTGCGCAGGCAGAACGCACGGCGTTCCAGCCGCATGACGGGATCCTGCCCGGCCACGGCGGAGTCGTCGGACTCGGCGACGAACAGTTGGCGGAACCTGGGCATCACTCCCCGGGCCAACGAACCGGCACAACCGGGATCGACCGGCAGGGTCCGCCAGCCGAGTACCTCGAGCCCTTCTTCCGCCGCGATCCGCTCGATCGCGGCCACCGCCTGCTCGCAGCCCGCTTCGTCGTCCGGAAGAAAGGCGTTACCCACCGCGTAACCACCGGCGGCGGGAAGTTCGAACGGAACCACCTCGCGCAAGAACGCGTCCGGCACCTGGGTCAGGATTCCCACCCCGTCACCGGTGTCCGGATCGGCGCCTTTCGCGCCCCGGTGTTCCATGTTGCGCAGCGCGGTCAGCGCGTTCCGCACAATCGCGTGATCCTTGCGGCCGGCCATATCGGCGACGAGCGCCACACCGCACGCGTCGTGATCGTTGGCAGGGTCGTAGAGACCCTCGACGTCGGCGCCCCGTTGCGTCCGACCTCTCGCATTCTGGGAAACCGGCATTCGGATCCTCCCGTCGTCAGGCAACGACCTCAGCCACGCGAACAGTGGGGACGAGATCGTAGAAACCTCTCCGGAGCTGACAAGAAGGATGCGCCGTTGCACTCTTGGTCAGTTTGCGGAACTATACAGATTTCCGAGTTGCACGACTACGAGTAAGTAACACGTGTTACACCCGCGGGTCCCGCTCCCGGAGTCTGGGACAGCATGATCGCGAAACGTAGCGGCGCACACACTTCGAGCACCGGACAACGGGGTCACCGTCGGACCGGAACAACCTCGGAAGAACCACTACGGGGATTGCCCGCCTTCACGATGCTGTGCTTTCACCACGATACCCGGCGACGTCCATACGGCCGATTTTATTTCACTCGACACTGAAACGACAGGGATTACAAACAAATGATGGCGCTGACACGGCCGCACACTGTGAGGAGCGTCTGCAGAGCGGGACTGAACTCCCTCCGAGCGGATACCGCCCGGTGACGAGATCGGCTCCCCGGAACGGGGAAGCCGAAAAGTCGACACGCGGTCACCGAAGGCCGCGAAACACCCGAGGAGGCGGCACCCGCGACCTCAGCAACGGGCAAACCCCGCCGCTGACCGGCGATAACAATTGTGACAACCCTCGCGTGAACGAAGTGAGCCATTTCATTGCGCGTTTCCGGACCGAACAGCAGACTGCGCGACGGCCGGCCGGACAGCACGAGAAAGTGATCAGATGAGCGCTGGTGACAATTCCACCGAGCTGGAATTCAACATCGATCTCGGCGCGGAAGAGATGCGACGGCGCGCCGAGATCACGCGGGCCCTGGGCGACGACTGGGATCCAGCGGAGCAGCTGCGCGGCGAGCGCGAGGCCCACGCGCTGCTGTACTCCGGGCTCGACGACTGGCAGCGCGGTGTCTACGAGCAACTGGTTCGGGCGGGTGTGCTTCCCGAGGGCATCGGTGGCGAGCATGCCGATTGACCCGTTCGCCGACATCGGCCGCCGGGCCTGGATCGACTGCCCCCACTGCCACCACGGGCAGGACTGCTCGGAATGCCTGCTCGGACGTTCCTGCAGCGACCACTGGCAGTACCTGCTGTCCAACTCCGGAACCCTGCTGTATCTGCAGTGCCCCAGCTGCACCCATCTCTGGCAGCACGACACGCACGGTGGTCGCACCGAGCGGAGCTGCTGAACCGCTCGGTCACGCCGGCTACTCGCCCGTGACGTGCCGTAACCGCGAATCCGGAGGCGAGCCCGGCGCAGCCGAGGCCCGCGGAACGTCCCGTCTCGCTACTAGCTGGCGGTAGCGGTCACTCGCCGCACGGCCTTCACCTCCGTGCAGGGGCGGAGCGGAGCCGTTCAGTCGGACCGGCTGCCTTCGAGCAGCCGATCACCGATGGAGCTGCGCCGGTACAGCACGTGCCGTCCATCACGTATCCGGATGAGCAGTCCCGAGTCGTACAACACGCGCAGGTGCTGGGACACGGCACTCGCGGTGATCCTGAGACGCCGGGCGAGTTCGACGGTGGGTGTCGGCTCGTCGAGCAGTGCGAGCAACCTGGCTCTGGGAGCGCCGAGCAACGGGGTGAGGACGGCCGTGTCAGCAGGGGGCTCGGTGGACCAGAGCGTGGCCACTCCCCTGCTGGGATACACCAGCCAGGGCGGCTCGTCCGGAGTGACCGGCGGCGCGGGCTTGTGGGCGAATACGGACGGCAGTAGCAACAATCCCCGCCCGGAAGCGGCGACGCTGTGTCCGCTGATCATCCTGTCGATGTGCAGCACCCCCTCCCGCCATCGCAGATTCGGGTGCATACCCGCGAACAGCAGGCGAGCGCCTCCCGTGGCCAACTGTCTCGCACGGTGGGTCATGTCGGCTTCCAGCAACAGCCGCATCCTGGGCCAATTCGGTTCGATGGCCGCTTTCCAGAACCGCCACAGGGCCGCGCAGACGGAATTCCGGCAACGTACGTCTCACGGCGACGAGGGAAAGCAGCAGCTCGAGATCGAACGTGTCGAGTTCGGCGAGTGCGGACACGCGCCACGGAAGGTGCAGCGGGGAAAGCCTCGGATCCTGAAGCACCCGGAGGCTGAGCAGCGTCTCGTGCAGTGGCGAGATGACGAAGCGCGTGTCCGCCAGATCCTCGACCCCCAGTACGAAACTGATCATTAAGTCGTAAGCTACATCGCTTCTCCCCGAACGGTCGATACGTTGCACTACCGTGCGTGCCACCCGGAATTCACACGAGCTCCATCGGTTCCACCGAGCACTGTCTCGGTACGGGCCGGTCAGTTCCAGCCACTCGAACGTCCCGGCCGGAAGACCTTGCCCGCTCCGTCCCGAATAGAACTCGGGAGGCGGAGTCGCGTGTCCACTCCGCCCGGTCAAGTCACCGACGAACGGTTGGGCCGAGATGAGCAGCCGAATGCTGTTCGTCCTGGCCGTGACCTGTGGCGTGGCCGTGGGCAACATCTACTTCCCGCAGGCGCTCGTCCCACTGATCGCCACCGGACTGCGCACCTCGTCGGACGGGGCGACGCTGGCTGTGTCGGCCACACAGATCGGCTACGCGGGTGGGATCTTCCTGCTGGTCCCGTTGGGGACCGCCTTCCGCACCGGCGGCTTCTGCTCGCTCTGCTCGGTCTCACGGGGTTCGGCCTGCTACTCGCTGGATGCGCCCGAAACCTGTCGCTGCTGGTCGCTGGCAGTGTGCTGGTAGGACTCACCACGGTAGGGGCACAGGTGATCGGTCCACTGGCAGCGGGGCTGGTGGAGGACCAACGCCGGGCGGCTGTGCTCGGCACCCTGTTGAGCGGCTCGGTCGGCGGCATGATCCTGGCCCGTGCTTTCAGCGGCACGCTCGGCGAATGGTTCGGATGGCGAGTTCCGTACCTGGCGGCTGCCGTGCTGGTATTCGTCCTGCTGGCCGTTCTCTCACGGATGCTGCCGTACACGTCCGCAGTCGCGAGAGCGCTACCCCTCACTGTTGGCGGAATCGCTGCGCCTGCTGTTCACCGAACCGGAGCTGCGTCGCTCCTGCCTCTACCAAGCAGCCGTGTTCGCCGGCTTCTCGGCAGTGTGGACCACTCTGGCGATCCTGCTGACGAGACCGGTCTACGGGTTGGGGACTTCGGCGGTAGGGCTGTTCGCGCTGGTCGGCGGTGTCACCGCATGTTGCACGCCGCTCGCCGGAGGTTGGGTGGATCGACGGGGTCCCGGTCCGGTCAACCTCGTTTGCATGTTCGGCGTACTCGTCTCGGCCGCGGTCCTCGCCGGAGGCACCCACGGCGACAGGAGTGGTCTGATCACTCTGATCATCGGCACGTTACTGCTCGACGTGGCGATGCAGTGCGGCATGGTCGCGAACCAGGCCCGGGTATACACGCTGCGTCCCGAGCGACGGAGCAGGCTCAACACCGCCTACATGACGTGCGCTTATCTGGGCGGCAGCGCCGGATCGTGGATCGGGTCGCACGTATACGAGCTGTTCGGCTGGTCCGGGGTGTGTGGGTTCGTGGTCGTGCTCACCACGCCGGTCCTGCTCCGCCACCTGCTGACAACCCCTGCTCAAAAACGGGGCCGGGATCGCTCCTCGGCGGTGGGAGGCTCGGGAGCGTGCCGACCGCCACAGTGAACATCCGTCCGGCGCGGATGCACGACGCTCACGTGCTCGGGGAGATCCACGTGGCCTCGTGGCGGGTCGCCTACGCGGGGCTGCTCCCCGTCGAGTCCCTGGAACGGTTGTCCGTGACCGATCGACGACGCATCTGGAGCGAACGGCTGCGGGCACGGCCGGATGGAGTCACGGCACTGGTCGCCGGAGCCACCCGCAGCGCGGGCAGAGCGATCGCGGTGGAGCTGGGAACCGCCGGAGCCACGGTGTACGTCACGGGGCGCAGCACTCGTGAGCGGCGTTCGGAGTACGACCGCCCGGAGACGATCGAGGAGACCGCCGAACTGGTCACTCGGTCCGGTGGTCACGGCATCGCCGTCCAAGTCGACCACCTGGACGAGCGACAGGTCAGGGCACTGACCGAGCGGATCGATCGTGAGTATGGGCGGCTCGATGTGCTGGTCAACGACGTTTGGGGTGGCGAGAAGCTGTTCGAGTGGAACACGACGCTGTGGCAGCAATCCTTCCTCTACACCGAGCTGGGGTACCGGGTGGTCGCGTTCTCACGACCCGGTTACGGCCGCACCGCTGTCGGCGATCTCACCGCCGCGGAGTTCGTACCCGCGGTTGCCGAGGCGTGCGCGGGAGTTGGGATCACAGCCGCGACCGCGACCGTGGGCATGAGCTTCGGCGGGCTGCAGGCCGTGCACGTGGCATCACGGCTGCCGCACCTCGCTCCGCGGCTCGTGCTGCACAGCTGCGCACCGTCCTCGCTGCCCTATCCGGACGGTCTTGCGGAACACCTCGTCGCTCCCCTGGCGTTCGCCCCCGGACACAACGGTTCACCTGGCGCGTTGTGCGCGTTCTGACCACTTCGGACCGTCGCGTTCGAGCACGCCGAGGACTTCGGGCGCACTGTGCCGCGGGTACCGAGGACCACCGGACACCACCGCATACGACAATATGAGATCTCCGTGCCACTTACGACCGGACCGGCACCGTCTCCGTTCCGAATCACCGTCGACAACTGTCGTGGACACCTCGCGAGCACGGTGAGTCCCGACCGGCCTCCGGTTCGTGAGAAGAATTCCGGGCCGTCTATCTTTCGAAAGTAATGACCGAGTTGAACCAGTCACCGTCGACGGAGCACGTACGTCCTTCCTGGCGTGCACTGCTCTCACCGCTCAGCGATCTACTGGTGATCCTGGGCGGGGCACTGTTGGTATGGCGCGCCTGGGTGGTCGGCGAACGGCTGCTGGCGCGTGGGGTCGACATCTACCTGGACCTGCCGCCGTTGTTCGCCAGCTGGGCTCCGCACACCGGCCCCGGAACGGTGCCCGCGATCCTGCTCGCGCTGCTGGTGATCATCGCGGGGCCGACCGTGGCAGCACGGCTGCGCTGGGGACCACTGCTGGCGGTCACCTACCCGGTCACGTTGGGCTGGATGTTCAGCCTGACCATGATCGAGGGCTGGGACTTCGGTGTCGTGACCAAGCTGTCCAACCCCAAGAACTACCTCGCCGAGATCGACCGGGTGGATACGGTCTCGTCGATGCTGAGCGGGTTCACCGAACGAATCCTGCTCGAGCCCGGCTCATGGGCGGTGCACGTGTCCGGACACCCGCCGGGTGCGCTGATGGTGTTCGTGTGGATGGACCGGATCGGCCTCGGCGGTGGAATCGCGGCATCCGTGATGTGCATGCTCGTCGGCTCCACGACCGTGCTGTCCATCGCGAGCACGCTGCGCGCACTGGGCGAGGAACACGTCGCCCGGGCGATGCTGCCCTTCGGCGTACTGCTGCCCGGCATGGTGTGGATGGGCGTCAGCGCCGACGCGATGTTCGCCGGGGTCGCGGCGTGCGGGATCGCGTTGCTCGCGGTGGGGACCACACGGGGCGACAGACTGGGTGATCTGGTGGCGTTGACGAGCGGTCTGCTGCTCGGGTTCACGCTTTACTTGTCGTACGGGCTCGTGCTGGCCGGACTGTTCGCACTGGTGGTGCTGGCCCTGACGCGCAGACTGCGGCCGATCCTGTTCGCGGTCGCGGGCTTCGTGGTGGTAGTGGTGCTGTTCACCGTGCACGGCTTCTGGTGGCTGGAGGGATACGAACTCGTCCGGATCCGCTACTACCAGGGCATCGCCGACACCCGACCGTACAGCTACTTCGTGTGGGCCAACCTTGCCTGCGTCGTACTCGTCGCGGGCCCCGCCGTTCTGGCGAGCCTGCGGAGACTGGCGACGGCACCACGTCGTCTGGAGCTCGGGGCGCGGTTGCTCACGGTCGCGGCGCTGGTGGCGATAGCCGCCGCGGATCTGTCCGGGATGAGCAAGGCGGAGGTGGAGCGGATCTGGCTACCGTTCACCATGTGGCTCGCGGTGCCCTGCGCGGTGCTGCCACGGGGACAGCACCGCTGGTGGCTGACAGCGCAGGCAGTGCTGGCGCTGCTGATCAACCACCTGGTGATCACACGTTGGTGAAACAGGGGCCGAGGCCGCCCTCCGGAGTACGGTCGGGCCCCGCACGCTCGGGGCCCGACCGACCCGGGTCGGCGGTCATCGGAGTGGTTCGTTCGGAATCGTTCGTGCGGCCTGATCCAGGGGATCAGGAATCCCGGTGCAGCGACTCGATCCGTTCGGCCATCGTCAGGTCGTTCTCGGTCACCCCACCAGCCGAATGGGTGGTGATCCGCACGGTCAGTCGGTTGTAGTCGTGCACGGACAGATCCGGGTGGTGGTCGGCTTCATTGGCGAGATGGGCGATCGCGTTGGCGAAGGTGACCGCGGTGAGAAACCCCTTGAGCTTCCAGGTCTTGTGCACCGCCGAGTCCCGGTACTGCCAGTCCCCGAGTTCGGCGAGCCTGTTCTCGATCGTGTCCTGCGACAACAGTTCGGGCATCGAGCCCTCCTCAACGCTGCTCGTCAACGGTCACCGGGTGTCGTGCCCGTGCGGGAGTTGTACCAGAAGGATCATCTCCCGACTGATCACCCCGGCCGGGACCACCCCTGTCGATCGTTCCGGCGTGGCGCGCCGAAGCGAAACGCGGCTCCTACTCGGCGTGCCGGGTGGAGCGGACGGCTCATCTCCCGGGCGTCTCCTGTTCCGGACGTTGCGGGACACTTCGCTCCACCTCGTCGCTGTTCCCGTAGGTGCCGTCCGGCAGCGCCCGCAACGCGCGCAGCGTGCGGGGGTCGGCCTCCCGGTCCTCGGCGTATCGGATCAGCTCGGCCTTGTCCGCCGGGAACTCCAATCCCTGCAACGCCTTGTTCACCCGACGTTCGTCGGCATCGGTCATGACGATCCTCTCGTGACTCGCGGGGTGTCCGGGGAGCACGGCGCTCCCGTACCGCCCCGCACGACTGTTCCGCCGTACGGCTACCCAGTCGGACGGAAGCCGACACCCGCCGGTCGGATCCGTAACCGTGCCGAGCACTTCGACGGGTGGGATCATCCGTGGGAAGCCACTCGCTAACCTGACGGCATGACCGAATACGTGCAGGTTGTCACCACCACCGACTCCGAACACGCCGCCGCCGAGCTGGCTCGTGGTGTGGTCGGGGCCCGACTCGGTGCGTGCGTACAGGTCGTGCCGATCCGCAGCTTCTTCCGCTGGCAAGGAGGTGTGCAGGACGAGCAGGAATGGCAGTTGCAGATCAAAACCACCCGGGAGCGGGTGACCGAGCTGCGTGAACACCTGGGAACACGGCACAACTACGACGTGCCCGAGATCATCGTCACGCCGATCGTCACGGGTGACGAGCAGTACCTGTCCTGGGTCGAGGAGGAGACCAATCCTTGATCACGACGGGCGCCGCACCCGAGAGTTCGACGTGCGGGCTTCCGTCACCGGCGACGAGCAGCGGTGATCACGCCCGAGAATTCCGTTCAGGGCCGTCGTAGACTCTCTCGGCAAGCATTTCCACCGCCCCGGTACCGGTTCCCGAAGGAGCGCGAGAACGGGAATGGATCGGACCGGCAGCAACACGCGTCGCGACCGCGGCGAGGCAAGGACCCAGCCGGATGAAGAAGCCCACCATCACCCGCAACGACATCTACATCACGGCGGCAGGCCCCGCCGTGGGGCTGCTCGTGGCGATGTTCACGCTGCACTGGGACTGGTTGTTCGCCGGGATACTGATATCCGCCGCCGGCCTGGTGTGGCTCCGGTTACGACGTGCCGCTGTGGACTGGTCGGTACGGACGGGGCTGCTCGCCCTGCTGCTCGGGCTGCTGCTGTGGCTGTGGCTCGATGACGCGCGTTGGGCGATTCTGGGGTTGTTTCCGCTGGTGTTCGTGTTCATTCGCAAGTTGGCCGCCACCGTCGATCAGCATCGCTGAGCCGGTCGGGGCAGTCCGAGTCCGTACCCGGCCCGGAAGGGGCACGCTTCCCCTCTCCGGTCACTGCCCGGCTGGGGCCGCGTCCCCGTGGGCGGACCGCACCCGCGTGTCGGAAGGTCAGCGCCCCGACCTCGGCGATGATCACTTCAGACAGCGGCACCGGCGGGCACGGCTGTGAGCGGGTAAAGCCCGGAGCCCGAACTTCCGTTCGGCACCCCGAAGTGGTTTCCGTCGAGCGGAAGAGTTCGTTTCCAGGGAGAAACGAAGTGGTTCCGGGGCTGTCGCGGTGATCAGTGGCATGCCAATATTCGGCGACCAAATTATTCGTGGCGTCGCCGGTTCCGGTCCGCGCAGGGCGAGAAACCGCCGAGCGGACCGAACGGTGTGAAAGGACGATGCTCGTGCACGTGCTATGGGGTATTGGCGGCATGGTGGTGCTGCTGCTGATCGCGGTGGCCCTGTCGACCAGCCCACGTTCGATCCGGCCCCGCACGGTACTGGGAGCACTGGCGATCCAGGTGATTTTCGCCGTTCTCGTGCTGCGCTGGGAGACAGGAGAGCGGGCGCTGGAGGCGGTCGCCGCGGGTGTGGGCAAGGTGATCGACTCCGCCAACGAGGGCATCAACTTCATGGTGGGGCCGCTGATCGGTCTGCTGGATGAGGGCAGCACGCTGTTCGCCTTCCAGGTGTTGCCGATCATCGTGTTCATCGCCTCGCTGAGCGCGGTGCTCTACCACTGGCACATCCTGCAGTGGGTGGTACGCATCATCGGTGGCGGACTGCAGAAACTGCTGGGGACCACGAAGGCGGAATCGCTCAACGCCACGGCCAACATCTTCGTGGGGCAGACCGAGGCACCGCTGGTGATCCGGCCGTACCTGGCCAGGATGACCCGCTCGGAGTTCTTCGCGGTGATGGCGGGCGGCCTGTCCACGGTGGCCGGAACGGTGCTCGTCGGCTACTCGCTGCTGGGAGCGTCACTGGAGTACCTGATCGCGGCCAGTTTCATGGCGGCACCGGCCGGTCTCCTGATGGCCAAGATCATCGTTCCCGAGACCGAGAAGCCCCACAGCGACGAGGCCGTGGCCGCCACGACGACGGGAACCGGCACGGACTCCGGCGCAGCTTCCTCCGGTTCGGATACGGAGTCCGACGACGGTGAACGTACCGAGGGTGCGGACACCGCGCACGAGGAGGAGCCGGAAAAGCCGCGCAACGTCATCGACGCCGCGGCGGTCGGAGCCTCCGACGGTCTCAAGCTCGCCCTCAACGTCGGAGCGATGCTGTTCGCGTTCATCTCGCTGATCGCGCTGCTCAACCTGATCATCGGCGGGCTCGGTGGCCTGTTCGGCCTGGAGAACCTGACCTTCCAGCAGATTCTCGGGTATGTCTTCTCGCCCGTCATGGTCGCCATCGGGATCCCGCTCAACGAAGCCGTCGAGGCCGGGACCTTCCTGGGGCAGAAGCTGGTCCTCAACGAGTTCGTCGCCTTCGCCGACTTCGGCCCCATGGCGGAGTCCGGCGCGTTCACCGAACGCACCGCCGTGATCATCACCTTCGCCCTGACCGGATTCGCCAACTTCAGCTCGCTGGGAATCCTGCTGGGCGGACTCGGCGGGCTGGTTCCCAGTCGCAGACCGCTGATCGCCCAACTCGGCATTCGAGCCGTGCTGGCGGGAACGCTGGCGAACCTCATGAGTGCCACCATCGCGGGGATGGTGATCGGTTGACCGCGGCACCGTTGTGGCGATGCGTGGACGCATCGCCACAACGGTGCACAACCGAACACGGGCGGTCGTCGGTGGACCACCCGGTCACGCACTCGAACACCTTTGACAAGCTGCGGGCATGACCGCAGCCGATACGTTCCCTCGTCACAGCGCCCGGACCCAGGGGTTCAGTCTGGGCGCCCCACGAAATTTCACCGTCGCACCGGACGGGCAACGGGTGCTGTTCCTGCGGTCGTCGAGCGGTACCGACCGGAGCAACGCACTGTGGATGTTGGACACCGGCGCCGGCGCGGAGCACCGGGTGGCCGATCCCGCACAGCTCGACGACACCGGGACCACCTCGGCGGCGGAGCTGGCCCGCCGGGAACGCCTCCGGGAGCGGGCCTCGGGGATCACGGCTTACGCGGTGGACGACAGTGCCCGCCGGGTGGCCTTCACCCTCTCCGGTGAGCTGTTCGTGGCCGAACCGGAGAGCGGGTTGCTCCGCAGGCTGCCCGCCCGCTACCCCGCCGCGGATCCCAGGCCGGACGGCACCGGCACGCGCGTGGCCTACACCTCGCAGGGCGGGCTGCGTGTGATCGGATTCGACGGTTCCGGTGACCGGGCGCTGGTCGAGCCCGAACACGAGCGGGTCCAGTGGGGCTGCGCCGAGTTCATCGCGGCGGAGGAGATGAGCCGGAGCCGCGGCTACTGGTGGGCGCCCGACGGTACGACGATCCTGGCGGCCCGGGTGGACGAGTCGGGAGTGGCGCAGTGGAACCTCGCGGACCCCACCGATCCGGCACGGCCCCCCAGAACGATGCCGTATCCCGCCGCCGGGGAGGCCAACGCCGCGGTCACCCTGGAGCTGTTGCGGGTAGACGACGCGAAGTTCGGACAACGGACTCCCGTACGCTGGGACAGCGACGCCCATCCCTACCTGGTGGCGGCTCACTGGTCCGAACACGGCCGACCACTGCTGGCGGTGCAGAGCCGTGACCAGCGCAGCCAACTGGTGCTGGCGGTGGATCCCGACACCGGGAAAACCACGGAGCTGCATCGCGAGACCGATCCGCACTGGATCGAGATCAAGACCGGCTGGCCCGCCTGGACCCCGGGCGGCGGCCTGGCACGGATCAGCGCGATCGACGGCGCCTACCGGCTCCTGGTCGACGGCGACGACTGGACCGGCCCCGCGCTGCAGGTCCGCGCGATTCTGGACATCGGCCCCACCGACGTCCTGGTGTCGGCATCGGCGGAGGATCCCACCCAGGTGCACGTCTACCGGGTGACCGAAGCGGGCGCGCGGCGGGTCTCCGAGCAGGACGGGGTGCACAGTGCCACCCGTGGCGGCCCGGTGACCGTGCTGTCCTCCAGCGGCGTGGAGCGGCTGCACGGCACCGTGCGGGTATTCCGCGAAGAGGAACCGATCGCCGAGATCACCTCGCTTGCCGAGACGAGCACGATCACGCCGCGCGTCGAACTACTGCGACTCGGTGCCCGCGAGCTGTGCTCCGCGCTGCTGCTGCCGCACGGACATCGCCCGGAACACGGCAGGCTGCCGGTACTGCTGGACCCCTACGGGGGTCCGCAGGCACAGCGGGTACTGCGACGACAGCAGGGATACCTGACGCCGCAGTGGTTCGCTGAGCAGGGATTCGCCGTGCTCGTCACGGACGGCCGGGGCACCGGGGGACGCGGTCCGGACTGGGACCGGGCGGTGGCCGGGGATCTGGCCGGACCACCGCTGCAGGACCAGGTGGACGCGCTGCACGCGTGTGCCGCCGAGCGCACCGATCTGGATCTCGATCGGGTGGGGATCCGGGGATGGTCGTTCGGGGGCTATCTGGCGGCGCTGGCGGTGTTGCGCCGCCCCGACGTGTTCCACGCGGCGGTGGCGGGCGCACCGGTCTGCGACTGGCGGCTCTACGACACGCACTACACCGAGCGCTACCTCGGCGACCCGAACCGCGATCCCGAGACGTACACGGCGAACTCGCTGCTGCGGATGGCTCCCGAGTTGCGCAGGGAGCTGCTGCTGGTGCACGGCACCGTCGACGACAACGTGGTGTTCGCGCACTCGCTGCGGCTGTCGGAAGCGCTGACCTCGGCGGGCAGACCGCACACCCTGTTGCCACTGCCCGGCGTGACCCACATGCCGACATCGGAGAGCAAGAGCGAGAACCTGCTGTTGCTGCAGCTGGACTTCCTGCGCCGTGCTCTCGGGCTGCCCACGGCTTCTTCGGAGGCTGCCGCTCCGGTCGAGTGACGGCCCACTCGCCGCGGCGAGCGCTCGGCGGTACCCCGTCGGGGGCACGCGGCCGGTGAGCGGCTACGTGCCCCCGACGGGGGATCCGGTGCTTCCGGTGGCGGCGCCTCGGGTCATTCGCGGAGCAGCGCGCCGAACCGCCTCGTCACGCGAACCGGGAAAGCGCGAACCGGTAAAACTCCGTCAGAGTATCTCCAGCGGTGTCGGACCACCGGGTGGCGGGAACCGCTCGTCGAGTCGGGCCAACTCCTCGTCCGAAAGCGAGAGCTCGACCGCCGCCCGGTTGTGGTCGACGTGTTCGACGGTCGCCGCTTTCGGGATCGCGCACATCCCGTCCTGCCGCAGCACCCACGCCAGCGCCAGCTGCGCGGGGGTGACACCGCGCTCGGCGGCCAGCTCGCCGAGCACCGGGTCGTCGAGCAACCTGCCCTGTTCGATCGGGGAATAAGCCATCACCGGCAGGTTCCGTTGTCGGCACCAGGGCAACAGGTCGAACTCGGGGCCACGGCGGGTGAGGTTGTACAGCACCTGATCGGTGGACACCCGGCGGCCTGCCTCGGTCACGAAGAGCTCGCTCATGTCGGCCGGATCGAAATTGCTCACCCCGAAATAGCGGATCTTGCCGCTGCGCTGGAGCGACTCGAACGCCGCCATGGTCTCCTCCAGCGGCGTGGCACCCCGCCAGTGCAGCAGGTACAGGTCCAGCCGGTCCGTTCCCAGCCGCCGCAGACTGCGCTCGCAGGCCGCCACGGTACCGCCGCGGTCGGCGTTGTGCGGAAACACCTTGGAAACCACGAAGGCCTCGTCCCGCCTGCCCCGCAGCGCGGTACCCACGACCTGTTCGGCACCGCCACCGCCGTACATCTCGGCGGTGTCGATCAGCCGGATCCCCGAGTCGAGCCCGTGGCGCAACGCGTCGACCTCGGCAGCACGTCGCGCGTCGCGCTCTCCCATACCCCAGGTCCCCTGCCCGAGCACGGGCAGCTCGCCCCCTTCGGGCAACGGCAGACTACGCATATCTCGCACCTTGTCGTTCGGAGAACTCGGACAGGGTGCCGGGCTTTCGGGGAGGCTACCCGATACCGATCCCGGCCGAAGCGGACGGTGCTCAGCGGGAGCTCTTGCGTTCCTTGATCCGTACGACCACGCGAACCGGGCTGCCCGCGAAACCGAACGCCTCGCGGAACTTGCGCTCCAGGAACCGGCGATAGCCCGCCTCCAGGAAGCCCGAACTGAACAACACCAGTGTCGGTGGCCGGGCGTGCGCCTGGGTGGCGAACATGATCTTGGGTTGCTTGCCGCCCCGGACCGGCGGTGGATGAGCCGCGACGATGTCCGACAACCACGAGTTGATCTGGCCGGTGGAGACGCGCTGGTCCCAGGATTCGAGCGCTGTCCGCAGCGTGGGTGCCAGCTTGGCGACCGCACGGCCGGTCTGGGCCGACACGTTCACCCGCTCGGCCCAGCGTACTCGGACGAGATCGCGGTCGATCTCCTTCTCCAGGCTCCGCCTGCGGTCGTCGTCGACCATGTCCCACTTGTTGTAGGCGATCACCAGCGCCCGACCGGACTCGATGACCATGCTGATGATGCGCAGGTCCTGCTCGGTCAGCGGCTCGGAACCGTCGATGAGCACGATGGCAACCTCGGCCGCCTCGATGGCCGCCTTGGTGCGCAGCGAGGCGTAGTACTCCGTGCCGTCGGCGGTCTTGACCCGCTTGCGCAGCCCGGCGGTGTCCACGAACCGCCACACCTCGTCGTCGAGCTCGACCAGCGAGTCCACGGGATCGACGGTGGTACCGGCCACCTCGTCGACCACGGCACGCTGCTCACCGACGAGACGGTTGAGCATGCTGGACTTGCCGACGTTGGGCTTGCCCACCAGCGCCACCCGTCGCGGTCCCGCCGCGCCCCCCAGCTGTTCCCGCGGGGTTTCGGGCAGCACGCGCAGCACTTCGTCGAGCAGATCACCAGACCCGCGACCGTGCAGCGCGCTCACCGGGTGCGGCTCCCCCAGCCCGAGGGACCACAGCTCGGCCGTACCCGCCACCGCCACCTGGTCGTCGACCTTGTTGGCGACCACGATCACCGGCCGCCGGGACCGGCGCAGCACCTTCGCGGCGGCCTCGTCGGTGCCGCTGACCCCCACGTTGGCGTCGACCACGAACAGGATCGCGTCGGCTGCCGACATGGCCATCTCCGCCTGTGAAGTGACACTGGCGTACATGCCGTCGGCATCGGGGTCCCATCCACCGGTGTCGACGACGCTGAACGCGCGCCCGCTCCACACGGCGTCGTAGGTAACCCGGTCCCGCGTGACCCCCGGAGTGTCCTTGACCACGGCCTGCCTGCTGCCGAGCAACCGGTTCACCAGGGTGGACTTACCGACGTTGGGCCTGCCCACAACCGCCAGGACGGGACGGCCGGGTTCGGTTCCCGAATCCTCGTCGAGTTCGTCGAACAGGTGATCGTAGTCGGCCCAGTCCGTCTCGTCGGACCAGGTGCCGTCGAGGCCGGCACCCTCGGCGGCGTCGGCAAACGGCTCTTCGCTCACGCTTCGTTCCCTCTCACATCATCGTCTGGTTCGTCGGAGTCGGTCGTTCGGCCGTCCAGTTCGGCGAGCAACTCGACCAACTCGGTACGCACGCGTTCGGTCGCCGCGGCCAGCCCCGCTCTGCCCTGCTGCTCCGGCAGGCGGACGGGTCTGCCGACGAGAACGTCCACCCTCGGTCGGAACCGGAACCGTCGCCCGCTCTCACGAGCGGTACCCCGGCACGCGACCGGCAGCAGCGGCGCCCCCGCCGATCGGGCCAACCACGCCGCGCCGTGCCGCGCCTCGGCCACGCTTCCGCCTCGAGTGCCCTCGGGAAACACCCCGATCACCCCGCCGGAACGAAGTATCCGCACCGCGGCCGACAACGCCGCGCGATCGGGAGCATCACGACGAACCGGAAGATGACCCAGTTTACACAGTGTCCAGCCGAGCGGGCCGCGGAACAGTTCCCGCTTGATCAGGAACACCGCACCACGTGGCAGCGTCCCGAACAACACCGGACCGTCCGCGAGGGAGCTGTGATTGGCGACGAGAACCACGGGGCCGGTCGTGGGGACCCGCTCACCGTGTCGAACGCGGATTCGATACGACATCCGCAGCACGACCCGGCCGAGGCACCGGCCGAACCGGCGCAAACCGGGTGAGCTGCCCTCCGGCAGCATACCCGTAGTGGGGTGGTCACGCTGCGAGTGACTCCCGCCGGCCCTCATCGTCCGGCTCGCTCGTTGGTGACCAGCAGCCCGCGGGCGGCTGCCAACTCGTGCAACCGCCGCAGCACCTGTTCCAGCGAGAGCTCGGTCGTATCCAGCGAAACCGCGTCCTCGGCCATTCGAAGCGGCGCGACGGACCTGTTGGAGTCGAGCGTGTCCCTGCGTCGCACGTCGGCGTGCACCAGGTCGCGGTCCGCCGGGCGTCCCTCGGCCGCGTCCTGGGCGGTGCGGCGGTGGGCCCGGGCGTCCGCCGAGGCGGTCAGGTACACCTTCAGACCCGCCTCGGGCACTACGACGGTGCCCACGTCACGTCCCTCGACCACGATTCCCCCGCTGGGACGTGTCGCGGTGTCGATCAGCGCGCGCTGCCGCCGCACCAGAAGCTCCCGGACCTCGGGAACCGCCGAGACGGCGGAAACCGCCTTGGTGACTTCCTGCTCGCGGATCTCCCCCCGTACGTCGGCTCCGTCCAGCGACACTCCGGGAGAGTCGGGGTCGGTGCGCATCACCAGATGCGCGTCACGGGCGACGCGGGTGAGTTCCGCGGCGTCGTCCAGCGGCGCCCCGGCGCGCAGCACGGCCAGTGTCACCGCTCGATACATCGCGCCGGTATCCAGGTAAGCAGCGCCGAGCGCGTGGGCGAGTCCACGAGCCGCCGTGGACTTGCCCGTTCCGGACGGCCCGTCCACCGCCACGATTCCGTTGAGCTCGGGCTGGGACACCTCGACTGACCTCCTCGACAACGAATGACCACGTCGCTCGCTCGGGCTAACCGACAATGTTTCATTCTGCCTGTCCGCGACCGCGGTGACTCAATCGAGTCCCGCACGACCGATCGGCCGACTACTGCGAAGCCGCGAGACGTTTTAAGATCGGTCGTGTGGACGTCACCGTGACCCCGCTGCCGGGGCTGGGCACGCAACAGGAATTCACGACCGAGTCCGGGCGCCGCATCGGAGTGATCACCTACCGGGACGGCCGGATGGAGCTGATCGTCTCCGATGCCAGGGACCCGGACAAGATCTGTGCGGCTACCGATCTCACCGGGGAGGAAACCAGCACGCTGGCGAACCTGCTCGGAGCTCCCCAACTGGTGCGGCAGCTCAGCGAGCAGCAGCGCGAAGTGACCGGCGTGACCACCTGGCAACTGCCGCTGGCGCCCGACTCACCGTTCGACGGGCGCCCGCTCGGCGAGACCGAGATGCGCACCCGGACCTCGGTTTCGATAGTGGCGGTGATAAGGGACGGGTCGGTGCTGCCCTCCCCTCGCCCGGATTTCGTCTTCGCGGGCGGCGACCTTGTGGTCGTCGTCGGTACCGCCGAAGGTCTGCGCGCAGCCGGCGAGATCATGGAACACGGCTGATTCGACTCGAACCGGCCGTTCCCGCCGGGATGCTCGGGCGGCGCCCCACGGATTCCGGAGGTTGAACGGATCTGGTCGACGTCCGCGCGGGCGAGAGGAACCAGGTGCAACACACTGCGATCACACTGATCGAACTGGGAGCTGTCTTCTTCGGTCTGGGGGTGCTCGGGCGACTCGCCTGGCGCATCGGTATATCGCCGATCCCGCTGTATCTGCTCGGCGGGTTGGCCTTCGGGCAGGGCGGGCTGATCCCGCTGGGCGGCATCGAACCGTTCACCGAGATCGCCTCGGAGATCGGGGTCGTCCTGCTGTTGCTGCTGCTGGGGTTGGAGTACTCGGCGAGTGAGCTGGTCACGGGGTTGCGCCGTTCCTGGATGGCGGGGCTCGTCGACGTCGTTCTCAACGCTTCGCCGGGCGCCGCCGTGGCCCTGCTGCTGGGATGGGGCCCGATCGCGGCGATCGTACTGGCCGGTGTCACCTACATCTCCTCGTCGGGGATCGTGGCGAAGGTCCTGGGGGACCTGGGCAGGCTGGGCAACCGTGAGACACCGGTGGTGCTGTCGATACTGGTGTTCGAGGACCTGGCCATGGCCATCTATCTGCCGATCCTGACCGCCCTGCTCGCCGGGGTGGGGTTTCTGGGAGGTCTCGGTGCGGTCGGTGTGTCCGTCCTGGTGATCACTCTGGTGCTGGTGCTGGCGCTGCGTTACGGACGCTACGTCTCGGCGTTGGTGGACAGCCCGGATCCCGAGGTGTTCCTGCTCCGATTGCTCGGGGCGGCGCTGCTCGTGGCCGGCTTGGCGGCCCAGCTGCAGGTTTCGGCGGCGGTGGGCGCCTTCCTGCTGGGCATCGCCATATCCGGGTCTACCGCGGCCAACGCCACCCGAACACTGGCCCCGCTGCGCGACCTGTTCGCGGCGGTGTTCTTCGTCGTGTTCGGCCTCAACACCGATCCGTCCGCGATTCCGCCGGTGCTGCCGTTCGCGCTGTTGCTGGCACTGCTGACCACGATCACGAAACTCGCCACGGGATGGTTCGCCGCGGGTTCGCAGGGCATCAGGCGGATGGGGCGGGCCCGTGCGGGGGCCGCCCTGGTGGCCCGCGGCGAATTCTCCATAGTCATCGCGGGCCTGGCAGTGGGTTCCGGAGCGGTCACCGGTGAGCTGGCAGCGTTCTCCACCGCTTATGTGCTGCTGATGGCAGTCCTCGGCCCGGTGGCGGCCCGTGTGGTGGAACCGGTGGCGCAGCGGCTGGTGACGCTACGGCAGGCGCGGCGATGAGAGGGGCGGGCGACGCCTACCGAACGGGCACCGCACTGATCCGGTCACAGGCACCCCGGTCCTGGTCACAGGCCGACCGCACGGTAGAGCGAGCCGAGTTCCTTGTTGTCCAGCGGCCGGATCGCCCCCGGGCGTTCATTGGTCAGCCGCACTTCGCCGACACCGGTCCGGACCAGTCGCTGCACCGGGTAGCCCGCGGCCTTGAACAGTCTGCGGACGATTCGTTTGCGTCCCTCGTGCAGCACCACCTGTGCCAACACCCGGGTTCCCTTCTGGTTCGTGTCGACGAAGCGGAAGGAATCGACGCTGGCGAGCCCGTCCTCGAGTTCCAGACCGGCCTTGACGGTGCGTCCCAGATCCTTGGGAACGGGCCCCTGCAACTCGACGAGATAGGTCTTGGGAACCCGGTAGGAGGGATGCATCAGTCGATTGGCGAGATCACCGTCGTTGCTGATCAGCAGCAACCCTTCGGTGTTGAAGTCCAGCCGCCCGATGTGGAAGAGTTTGCCCTCCCGCTTCGGCAGGTAGTCACCGATGCAGGGCCGCCCCTGGTCGTCAGACATGCTGCACAGAATGCCCGTGGGCTTGTTCAGCAACAGATGGGTGGCTTCGTTGTCGACCACGACCCTGCTGCCGTCCACGTGGATGACCGAGGTGGCCGGATCCACCCTGGCGCCGAGTGTGGTGACCGGAGCACCGTCGACCTCCACACGGCCCTCGACGATCATCTCCTCAGCGGCGCGGCGTGAGGCGACGCCAGCCTTGGAAAGCACTTTCTGCAGCCGGACACCTTCCGTGTCCCGGCTGTTCCGGCTCGTCGGGTCGTGCGGTTCAGACATCGTCGATCGCATCCACTTCGGGCAACAGGGGGGCCAGTGGCGGCAGTTCCCGCAACGAGGACAGGCCGAGCCGTTCCAGGAACAACTCGGTCGTGCAGTAGGAAGTGCCGCCCGATTCCGGGTCGGTACCGGCTTCGTGGATCAGTCCACGCGCCAGCAGGGTACGTACGACCCCGTCCACGTTAACACCGCGCACCGCGGCCACCTTCGAGCGAGTCACCGGTTGCCGATAGGCGATGACGGCGAGCGTCTCCAGCGCGGCCTTGGTGAGCTTGGCCCGCTGCCCGTCGAGGAGGTATCGCTCGACGACGGGAGCGTACACATCGCGGGTGTAGAACCGCCAGCCATCCGCCACCCTGCGCAGCTCGATACCACTTCCCGCCGCGGTGTAGCCCTCGGCCAGCCGACTCAGGGCTGTGGTGACCCGATCCACGGGCTGATCGAGGACCTCGGCCAGCAGCTCCTCACCGGCAGGGGCATCGACCACCAGCAGCACCGCTTCCAGCGCGGCGTCCAGCGCGGGCTCGGAGTCGAGGGCGGGCCACTCACGACTCCGCCCTTCGCCGGTACCGACCGCCCGCTCGGTCTCCTCGCCGCCCTCTGCTTCCCCGGTACGGGAACCATCGGGATGCTTCTCGTCACTCACCCGTAATCCTCTTCCTCGTCTCGATCCCGATCGGCCTCGGCGGCCACGCGAGCCTGTTCGGCGCTGCCGCCCACCCAGGAGACCGCGAGTTCCCCGAGCGGTTCCGGCTGATCGAACGTGACCACCGCCTCGCGGAACAATTCGAGCAGCGCCAGGAACCGAGCCACGATCTCGAGGCTCGTGCCGCACCGCTCGGTCAGCTCGGCGAACAGTGCGCTGCCCCGCTCGGCCAACAGCACCCGCAGCTCCGCCGCGTGCTCGCGCACCGAGACGCGTTGCTGGTGGAGGTGGTCCAGCGACACTGTCGGTGGGGGTTTGGGGCGGAACACCGCGGCGGCTGTCTCCGCCAGGCCGGCGGCATCCACTCCGAGAACCACTTCCGGCATCAGGTCGAGATAGCGCTGCTCCAGCGAGACAGCCCGGGGGTAGCGCCCCAGTGCCCCGGCTTCGAGCTGTCGGAACAGTTCGGCGACCCGCTTGTAGGCCCGGTACTGCAGCAACCGTGCGAACAGCAGGTCGCGGGCCTCCAACAGGGCGAGGTCCTCCTCGTCCTCGACCTCGGCGGCGGGGACGAGCCTAGCCGCTTTGAGATCCAGCAGCGTGGCCGCCACGACGAGGAACTCACTGATCTCGTCCAGCTCGGAGCGCTGCCCGAGCTCCTTCGTGTAGGCGATGAAGTCATCGGTGACGCGATGCAGTGCCACCTCGGTGACGTCGAGCTGATGCTGCGAGATCAGCTGCAGCAACAGGTCGAACGGCCCCTCGAAGTTCTCCAGCCGTACTGTGAAACGTCCGCTCTGGGAATCCTGAGCGGCGGCCAGTTCGGGCACCTCGTGCGCCGAGTCGGTGGCTGCTTGTGCCTCAGTCACGTTTCCTCATCAGCAACAGCGGCTCGCGGCAGGGCTCACCGCGCGATGACCTCGCGGGCGAGCGAACGGTAGGCCTTCGAGCCGGAGGAACGCGGCGCCCACCGAGTGATGGGTTCTCCCGCCACGGTGGTTTCGGGAAACCGCACCGTACGGTTTATCACGCTGTCGAACACTATATCCCCGAACGCTTCCACCACGCGCGACATCACCTCTCGCGAATGCAGCGTGCGGGGATCGAACATCGTCGCCAGGATTCCGCTGATCTCCAGATCGGGATTCAGCCGGTCGCGGACCTTCTCGATGGTGTCGATCAGCAATGCCACTCCGCGCAGGCTGAAGAACTCGCACTCCAGCGGAATCATCACGCCGTGGGCCGCCGCCAACGCGTTGACCGTCAGCAGCCCCAACGACGGCTGGCAATCGACCAGCACGAAGTCGTACTCCGCGCGCACCGGCCGCAGGGCACGCTCCAGCGCCTGCTCCCGCCCCACCTCGGCGACGAGTTGGACCTCGGCCGCCGAGAGATCGATGTTGCTCGGCAACAGATCCATCCCCGAGACACTGGTGGATCTGATCACCTCGCGGAGTTCGGCGGAGCGTTCCATGATGACGTTGTAGATGGTCTGCTCCAGCTGGTGCGGTTGCACGCCGAGACCTACCGACAATGCACCTTGTGGATCGAAATCGACCAGCAACACCTTGCGTCCGTACTCGGCGAGTGCCGCCCCCAGATTGATCGTGGACGTGGTCTTACCGACGCCGCCCTTCTGGTTGCACATCGCCAGCACCGAGGCGGGCCCGTGCGTGTCCAACACCGCGGGCTCCGGAACGTGTCGACGCGGCCTACCGGTGGGGCCGATGTTCGCGTCGTTGGGATCGGGTCCCATTCCGTCGCCGTTGGTGAGTTCCGAAGTGTCGGGGGTGATGCTCAGGTCGACCGCGCCCCGGTACCGCCCACCGGCGGAGGGCTGCGGCGTCGACATGGCGGTGGTGACTCCTTTGTGTGCGACGGCATTCGAAAACGTCGTTCGATGCGCAGCCTAAGCGGCACGCGCACGCAGCGGCAACGCGCATCGCCGTTGTCCGGACGAAACACCTCGCGGTACCGCTCGCTCACCCGGCAGGGAGCCGGGTGAACCCGTGGAATTCAGTCGCGCGCCCTGGGATGGGTGGTGGCGTATACCTCGCGCAACGTATTCATGGTGACCATTGTGTACATCTGAGTTGTCGAGACCGACGAGTGCCCGAGCAACTCCTGCACGACCCGCACATCGGCTCCCCCTTCCAGTAGATGAGTCGCGAAGGAATGCCGAAGCACGTGTGGTGAGACCGAAGTGGACACACCGGCACGTTCGGCCGTGGTTTTCAGGATGTTCCAGGCGCTCTGCCGGGAGAGTCTGCCGCCGCGGGAATTGAGGAACAACGCCCTGTCCCCCCTGCCCCGCTTCGCCAGCGCGGGACGCGAACGGACGCGGTATGCCTCGATCGCGGCAAGGGCCGGACGCCCCACCGGAACCCGACGTTGCACCCCGCCCTTCCCGTCGAACAGGACGGTCCGCTCCCGTTCGTCGAGATCATCGGTGTCCAGACCGACCGCCTCGGAAATCCGCGCTCCACTGGAGTAGAGCAGTTCCAGCAAGGCACGGTCCCGCAATCCGCGCATGCCTTCGACAGTACCCGTTTCCAGCAGCCGCATGACCTCGTCGACGCTTAACGCCTTCGGCAGACGTCGCGGCAGGGCGGGCGGAGTCACCTCACGTGCCGGGTCCCGCGCCGTGAATCCCTCCAGGAGAGCGAAGCGATGCAACCCCCGCACCGCCACGATGGTTCTGGCCGCGGAAGCGGGCGCGAGCGGAACCCCGCCATCGTGCTCACCCCTGCGCAGTGTGGCGAGAAACTCACCCACCAGATCGGGCGAAACTCCGCCCGGTTCCACGATTCCCGCCCCGGACAGATAAGCGCCGTAACGACGCAGGTCCCGAGTGTAGGACTCCAGCGTGCTGGGAGCGGTTCCCCGTTCCACCACGAGGTGATCGAGATAAGCTCTGATCACTCGGCGCAGTTCATCGGGCAGTTCGTCGAGATCGGGCATCGGTGGGCTCCTTCCCGGATCACCATGACACGAGCGCGGGGGCCGTGCGGCCGAACCGGGTAGAGCGTGTTCAACGATCGGTTCGGGCGGGGAACCGGACGGGGCGATCCACCCATTCGGCGTCCGGGTGTCTGGGCACGGCGCGTCCCCGCGACACCGCCTGGGCCGCCAACAGTCCCGAGACGGCGGGGGCGTTGACGATCTCGCCCCTGAAGACCATGTCGACGGCGCGATCCAATTCGAACCGGCGCACGACGAGATCCGCCTCCTCGTCGGCCACGGGTTCCGGGAGAGCGACCTCGGACAGGCCACGGGCGAGGTAGACCCGCTCGGACTGGTCCGTGAACCCAGGTGAGGCGGCCACATCGACGAGGACCGACCATTCCTCGGCGGCGAGCCCGACCTCCTCCGCGAGTTCCCGACGAGCGGTGTGCAGCGGGGGCTCACCGGGAGCGTCCAGCAGGCCCGCCGGCAGTTCCCAGAGTCTGCGATCCAGCGGATAGCGATACTGGTGAACCAGCACGACATGTTCGTGCTCGTCCAGCGCCACCACCGCTACCGCACCGGAGTGCTCGACGACCTCACGGCGCGAACGTCCACCACCCGGCATGGCGACTTCGTCGGCACGCAGCGCCAGAATATTGCCCACGTAGACATCGGAGGTCGACAGCGTGGTGAAGCTGTGCCGACCGTTCGTACGGGTGATCGGCGTGCCGGGCTGTTCGGGATCGGCGGACATGCGGAGCGCTCCTGGAGTGTCTCGGTGTTCTCACTCGGTGATCCTGTTTACCGGTCCGGAGTCCGGTCCCGAAAGCCGGACTCGGCGACGGGCTCGTCCGGAAAGCGCACCACGAGAAGCTTTGGCGCCCCGGGCCGAGGCGGCCGGGCCGGGACACGCACGAACGAAGCGAGCGTGTCCCGGTCCGCAGCCGGTTAGCGAATCGCGTGTTCCGGTCCGACCGTTCAGACGCTCGCCGGTGCCTGCACGGTACCGGGCAACTCGACCGGCAACCGTTCCGCGGCACGGTAGTCCAGTGCCGCGCGGACGAACGAGCTGAACAATGGATGCGGCCGGGTGGGACGGCTCGTCATCTCCGGGTGAGCCTGGGTCCCCACGAAGAACGGGTGCTCCTCACGGGGCAGTTCGAGGAACTCGACCAACCGGTCGTCCGGCGAGGTTCCCGAGAACACCAGTCCCGCCTTGGACAACTGCTCCCGGTAGGCGTTGTTGACCTCGTAACGATGACGGTGCCGTTCGGAGACCTCCAGGGTGCCGTAAGCCTGAGCCACCAGGGAGTCCTCCCGCAACGCGGCCGGATAGGTGCCCAGCCGCATGGTGCCGCCCATGTCGCGCTCCCCCGCCACCACGTCGTGCTGATCGGCCATGGTGCTGATCACCGGATGCTGGCAGGGAGCGGCGAACTCGGTCGAGTTCGCGCGCTGCAGCCCGGCGAGGTTGCGCGCCACCTCGATCACCATGCACTGCAGCCCCAGACAGAGCCCCAACACCGGGATCCCGTTCGTGCGCGCGTACTCGATCGCGCCGAGTTTGCCCTCGATACCCCGTACACCGAATCCACCGGGTACGAGCACCCCGTCCATACCGGACAGGGCACGCGCGGCAGCGGCCTCGCTCTCGCAGTCGTCGGAGGCCACCCAGGATATTTCCACCTTGGCCCGGTTCGCGAATCCGCCCGCGCGCAACGCCTCGGTGACCGAGAGGTAGGCATCGGGCAGGTCGACATACTTGCCCACCAGGGCGATCCTGACTTTCTCGGTGGGATTGTGTACCCGTTCGAGCAGATCGCCCCACACCGACCAGTCGACGTCGCGGAACGGAAGCCCCAGCCTGCGGACCAGATAGGCGTCAAGCCCCTCGCCGTGCAACACGCGGGGGATGTCGTAGATGGAGGCGGCGTCGGGACAGGCCACCACACCGTCGGAGTCCACGTCGCACATCAGCGCGATCTTGTCCTTGAGCTCGCCGGAGAGCTCGCGGTCGGCCCGGCAGACCAACGCGTCCGGAGCGATACCGATGTTGCGCAGCTCCTTGACCGAGTGCTGGGTCGGCTTGGTCTTGAGCTCTCCGGAGGGCGCGAGGTAAGGCACCAACGAGACGTGCAGGAAAAAGCAGTTGTCCCTGCCGAGATCGTGGCGGAGTTGTCTGCAAGCCTCCAGGAAGGGCAACGACTCGATGTCGCCGATCGTCCCGCCGATCTCGGTGATGACCACGTCCGGGGTCTGACCGTTCTCGTCCGGCTCGGCCATCGCACGGACCCGCGCCTTGATCTGGTCGGTGATGTGCGGGATCACCTGCACCGTATCCCCGAGGTACTCGCCACGGCGTTCCTTGGCGATCACCGAGGAGTAAACTTGACCGGTGGTGATGTTGGCGTTGCGCGTCAGCGCCCGGTCCAGGAAGCGCTCGTAGTGCCCGATGTCGAGATCCGTCTCGGCCCCGTCGTCGGTGACGAAGACCTCACCATGCTGGAACGGATTCATCGTGCCCGGATCAACGTTGAGATACGGGTCGAGCTTTTGCATGGTCACCCGCAACCCGCGGGATGTGAGTAGTTCCCCCAGGCTGGAGGCCGTGAGCCCCTTGCCGAGGGAGGAGGAGACGCCCCCTGTGACGAATACATGCTTGATCGTGCGTGCTTGCGGCACCAAAGAAGCTCCCCGTGGTCGATGCCGTCACCATGCTGGTGTTTGTGCTGGCAGGAACGTTGACACCGTCGCTCCCACGGGACTACAGCATATCGCACTCGCTCCCGGGGATGCACCGGACCCCGACGTACGGCGGACCGCGGTGCTCCACCCGCCGGAGCGGACGCGGTCGTCGCCGTCGACGACTGTTCGGGCGGGTGTGTTCGTCCCGGCGGACCGACGCGCTCGGTGGGCGGCCGAGAGGCCGAGTGGTGCACCGCGAGCATCCGCCGAGCACGGCACACGGCTCTCGGTCCGAAGCCGGACGAGACACATCTACTACGAAACGTGGCCAACGAATCAGCCGATCGAAGTATGCCACTGCACGGCGTTCTCGGGCATGCTCGCCAGGGCGAAGTTCATCTGAACCGGTCCGGCGCGGCGCCCCTCCCCATTCGCGCCGGGCCTCTGCCGGGCGGCGCCCATACGGTCGCGCCGCCCGGCACACCCCGAGTCGGGGAAACTCCCGGGAAACGGTGCCGCTACGCACTCGCCGTGACCATCACCTCGGAACGCGGCAGCTACTGCTCGGAGCACTCGGCGGGATGTTCGGCGCGTGCGGCTCCGCCACAGACCCGCTCCGGCACCACCTCGATCCAGCCTCGCCGCGAGACGCGGTAGTACTCCTGTGGTGTCCCGTGACTCGCCGCCGCCGGTGAGCACCACGGCCAACCGTGCGGGGGCGAAATCCGGCGAGATCCGCACGAAGCCGTTCGTACGCAGCCCGACGAGGGCGGCGTCGCGCTCCTGTCGTCCGGCCTTCGGTTCCTCGGTACGGGGGCGAGCAGCGTCAGCGGGTCCATCAGTCCGCCGGCCAACTCTCCCGGAGCGGAGGTGACGGGAAGCCGCGCCCCGGCAGGCAACAGTCGGGTCGCCAGTTCACGCAGCCGTGCTGCCCTGTCCGGATCCGTGAAACTCTCGGTCAGCCACAGCGTTCCGGTCACCGAACCTCCGGCCGCCGTGATCATCCTGCTCATGGATCGAGAGCTGTCGCCGTCGGCCCCGGGAGCGACCAGCAGCACCACCTTCGTCCCTCGCAGAGCACCTCGCACGGCCCGTGGGGCGATGGAATCGGTCAGGGCTTGCGCGTCCGCCAGCTCACCGCGCAGCGCGTCGCGTTCCGAGCGCAACTGTCGCAGCTGCTGTCGCAGGTCGTCACGCTGCCCCCAACGGTCGTCAGCGGGCTCCGGCTGACCGAGTTCGAACCGAGCAGCACCCCAACGCCGACGCCAGGAACACCGCCGCGATGGAGATCGCATGATAACGCACGGAAATCACGTGATCAGCCCTTCGCAGAACTCGACGACGGCGTCTCCGAATGCTCCGAGCACGGTCAGATAGGGCCCGAACATTCCCGAGGTGCTCACCACGGCGAACATCGCGAGAACCACGCTCAGCACCAGCAACAACACGGCTACGGTGGAAACTCGGTTACGCTGCAGCTCGAGCACGGCCGAACCGTGCACGATTTTCCCGCCCAGCCGAAGTCTGGTCAGGAACGTGGAGGGATTGGTCCCCGCACGCGCACGATCCAGGAATTCGTCGAGGGTGGCGCGCATGCCCACCGTCGCCACGAGTTCGGCCCCGTGGGCGTCGGCGAGCAGCAGGGCCAGATCCTCGGCGTTTCCCGAGGCGGGGAAGGTCACCGCTCCGATACCGAGGTCCTGGATCCGTTCGATCCCCGGGGCGTAACCATCGGTGTCGGCGGGAATGACGACCTCGTCGGCCGCCTTGAGCGTACGCACGTCCAGCACCGTCGGGTCCCCCACTATCACGTCGGGGGACAGCCCGGCCGCGCACAGCGTATCCGCGGCGGTGCCGACGCCGAGCAGCACCGGATGGTATTCCCGCACGTAGCGACGCAGGCGCTTGAGCTCTTCCGCGTGCCCACGTCCTGGTGCGACCACCAAGACGTGACGCCCGGACATGGCCACACCGACCTCGGGCACTCCGATACCGTCCAGCACGAGCATCCGCTCGTTCCGGAGGAACTCGATGGTGTTGGCGGAGAACGCCTCCAACTGCGCGGACATCGCCGACTTCGCCTCGGCCATGCGTGTGGCGACACTCTCGGTGTCCTGTTCCGCTGCGTGCAGCAGAAGTTCCTCTTCACCGCGTTTACCGACGAGGTGCACCTCGCCGTTGTGCAGGCGCAGCGTGGCGCCGTCCCGGATACGTTCCACCGCCTCGGGACCCGCGTTGTCGAGCAGCAGGATACCGGCGGCGAGCAGCACCTCCGGACCGAGGTTCGGATACTTGCCCGATATGGCGGGACCGGCGTTGACGACCGCGGCCACCTCGTGAGCGACCAGGGACTCCGCGACGTGGCGATCGAGATCGGGCTCGTCGAGAACCACGATGTCCCGTGGGGAGATCCGATGCGGTAGTTCGCCGATCCGGCGCTGGACACGCGCTGTTCCGATGATGCCGGGCAATGTCTCCTGCCGACTTCCGAGCAGGCCACTGAGTCGCATACACCGATGGTGACAAAACAGTCACCGAATGTTCCGCCGCCACGCCGGGGGGTGGTCGACAATGCAGGCGCACCGCTGAAAGCGCCACTTCCAGGGGATGTCAAGCCCGGCCGCACCGCTCGGCGGAGCCGGGACGACGAGGTGTTTACTCACCCGAGTCGGCTCGCACGTCAGAAGTCGGCCTTATAGCGATCGGCCACCTCGAGGAGTTCCTCCGCGTGGGCGCGTCCGGTCTCGGTGGAATCGAGCCCCGCCAACATCCGCGCGAGCTCCGTGACACGTTGTTCGTCGGAAACCGTACGAACGTCACTGTGGGTGAGGCCGGCGGTTTCGGTGGCCTTGTCGACCACGAGGTGTCGGTCGGCGTAGGCGGCCACCTGCGGCAGATGCGTAACCACCACGACCTGATGGGTTCTGCCCAGTCGCGCGAGGCGTCTACCGATCTCCACCGCGGCTCTCCCACCGACTCCGGCGTCGACCTCGTCGAACACCAGTGTGGGAACGGTGTCGGAATCCGCGAGTACCACTTCGAGCCCCAGCATCACCCTGGAGAGCTCTCCGCCGGAAGCCCCCTTCTGAATGGGCAGTGCCGGTGCTCCCCGATGAGCGCGGAGACGCATCTCCACTTCGTCGACACCGTCCGGACCGGCGTGCACCGGCTTCCCGTCCAGCACTACCGTCTCGTGTCCACCAGCGGTGGCGTGCCGGGATGAGACCGACACCTCGAACTCGGCCTGCGCCATGGCGAGTCCGGTGAGCTCCTCGGTGACGGCTGCCGCCAGCCTGCCCGCCGCCTCGGTTCGGATCCGGCTGAGTTCCCGGGCGTGCTCGACGAGTTCCGCCGCAAGGCTGTCCCGCCGTGCCGCCAACTCCGCCAACGCCTCCTCGGAGGTGTCCATGCCGCGCAGCGTGTCCCGGCTCCGTTCGGCCCATTCGAGCACACCGTCGATGTCCTCGGCGTATTTCTTGGTGAGTTGTTTGAGTTGGGCCTGGCGGGCGAGCACTCGCTCCAGCTCGGCCGGATCCGCCTGGAGCTCCTCGAGATAGTCGCTCAGTTCGGTGCCGGCGTCGCTGAGCACGGCCGCGGCCTCGGAGAGTCTATCCCCGATCTCGCGCAGCTTGGGATCCTCGGACGAGCCCAGCAACCGGCGGGCCTGTCCCACCAGACTCATCGCTCCCGCCCCGTCCGGATCATCCGCGTCGGAGCCGCTGATCGCGGTGTGAGCGCCGGTGGCGAGTTCACGCAGCTGATCGATATCGGACAGCCTGCGGGCGCGGTCGACCAGTTCGGTGTCCTCCCCGGGTGCGGGATCCGCTGCCTCGATCTCCGAGAGTCCGTGACGCAGCAGATCCGCCTCGCGTTCGAGTTCGCGGGAACGTTGACTCCGCTCGGACAGTTCCCGCACGACTTCGAGCCACTCCCGCCGCAGCCTGCGGTACTCCGCGAGTGGCTGTTCGACGGCCTCACCCGCGAACCGATCCAACGCGGCACGCTGTTCATCGGCGCGTAACAACCGAAGCTGGTCGTTCTGGCCGTGCACCGCCAGCACCTGGTCCGCGAGTTCGGCGAGCACCGTGTTCGGCACCGAGCGACCACCGAGATGAGCCCGGGAACGCCCCTGGGAACTGACACTGCGGACCGCGATCAGACTGCCGTCCTCGTCCGGCTCGGCCCCGGCCTCACCCGCCACTTCGGCAGCCCCCGACTCCGCGGTGGTGACGAAGCGACCCTCGACCACGGCTCGTTGGGCTCCCGAACGGACTCTGGAGCTGTCGGCTCGACCACCGCTGAGCAGGTGCAGGCCGGTAACCACCATGGTTTTGCCCGCACCCGTCTCACCGGTCACCACCGTCAGCCCCGAATGCAGTTCAAGCGTGGCACTGTCGATCACGCCCAGCCCTTGGATGTGCATCTCCGCCAACACAGCAAGCACCCTAGCTGGCGCGCTCACGGAGCCGGCGGCCCGGCGATCCGGTTCGGCGCGTTTCAGGGACGAATGTCATTCGCCCCTCGCCACGTGGAACGGAAGAACAGGCGGTCGCGACCGAGTTCCGCGACACGCAGCGGCGGCTACCCCGACACGCAACAGCAATGAATCCTATTCGGATACCGGCCCCCGCCAGCCGTGCACGGGGAGTTCGAACTTACGAACCAGCCGGTCGGTGAACGAGGTGTCGTGCAGTCGAACCAGCCGCAGCGGGTTGTCCGAGGCCAGCACTTCCACTCGGGATCCCGCGGGCAGATCGAAGTGCCGTTGCCCGTCGCAGCAAAGCACGGCGTCGTGACCGTTCTGGTCGACCTCGAGGGCCAGAGTGGAGTCACGCGCCAGAACCAGTGGACGCGCGAAAAGCGCGTGCGCGTTGCTGGGTACGACCAGCAACGCTTCCACCTGTGGCCAGACGACAGGTCCACCGGCCGAGAAGGCGTAGGCGGTGGACCCCGTCGGAGTGGAGCACAACACACCGTCGCAACCGAAAGTGGAGACCGGATGGCCGTCCACCTCGACGACGACGTCGAGGATGCGCTCCCGACTGCTCTTTTCCACACTGGCCTCGTTGAGTGACCAGGTGGTGGCCAGTACTTGGTTCCCCATCCTGGCGGTGACGTCGATGGTCATCCGCTCGTCCACGTGGTAACGACCCTCGACCACGGCGTCGACCGCCTCGTCGAGTGCGTCGAAGTCAGCCCCTGCCAGGAATCCGACCCGGCCGAGATTGATCCCGAAGACCGGCACTCCGGCCATCCTCGCGAGTTCCGCGGCGCGCAGCAGGGTGCCGTCACCTCCGAGAACGAGCACCAACTCCGTCCCCGCCGCGGCGAGCGGTCCCGGTGCCACCACGCGGCTGTAACAGGCCGGACTGAGCTGGGGCGCCTCCTCCGCCAGCACGCGCACCCGCATACCGGCACCGATCAGTCTGCCCGCGACCTTCTCCGCGGTACCCAGGTTGTACTGCCTACCGGTGTGTATCACCAGAAGCACGTCGCGGGTCAACCGGCGTCATCCTCTCCGAACTCCCCGGTTTCGGTGTGCACAGCTCGGGAGGGCACGACGGCATCGGCCGAAGAGACCGTCACCGCCTCGGTGACCATGGTGGTCACATCGCGGGGAGCCTCGTCGGTGCGACGGTGCAGCCAGACGAAGTACTCGACGTTGCCGGACGGTCCGGGAAGCGAACTGGCGACCACGGCCTGTAGTCGCAGCTCGTACTCGGCCGCGGCCGCGACCACTCCGAGCACCGCCTCCGCACGCAACGCCGGGTCCCGGACCACTCCCCCTGTGCCGAGGCGCTCCTTGCCGACCTCGAACTGCGGCTTGACCATGAGCACCAGGTCGGATCCCCGATGTATGCACTCGCTCAGTGCGGGCAGCACCAGCCGCAGTGAGATGAACGACAGGTCCGCCACCACCAGGTCCGCCGCCTGGCCGATATCGGCCGACGTCAGCGTCCGCACGTTCTTGCGGTCACGGACCAGCACGCGCTCGTCGGTGCGCAATTTCCAGTCCAGCTGGCCGTAACCGACATCCACGGCCACGACTTCCGCCGCCTCTCGCCGCAGCAGCACATCGGTGAAGCCTCCGGTGGAGGCCCCCGCGTCCATACACCGGCGGCCCGCGACCCGCAAGCCGTCCTTTTCGAAGAACTCCAACGCTCCGAGCAGCTTATAAGCACCACGGGAAGCCCAGTTGGGATCTTCCACGTCGTCGGCCACGACTATCGACGCATCGTTCTCAACCGTGGTCGCGGACTTGCGGGCCACGAAGCCGCGCACCGTGACACGTCCGGCAGCGATCAGCTCACCGGCGTGTTCCCGTGAACGAGCGAGCTTACGACGTACCAGCTCGGCATCCAGTCGCGCTTTCCGGGGCACCGCTTCAACTCCCGCTACTACTCGGTCCGGACAGCAGTTCGTCGGCCCGGTTGAGGGCGTCGGTCAACGCGTCGTGAACCGCGTCGAACCTGGCGACGTGTTCGGAGACGGGGAGCCCGTCCAGCTCCCGCAGGCCCGCCAACGAACGCTCAACGACACCTTCGGCCTCCTGAATCCGGTCGACGACGGAGTCGGTGGAAGTCACCGAATCGGCCGTTCCGTCACCGTGTTGTCCCGCCGACTCCATCTCCTCCTGCCTCATCGCACACCACTCACAGTGATACCAATCACACCGCACGAACACCACGCGCGAAAAGATGCCGAAAGAACCACGGCACTTCCACGTTATCGGATCACGTCGGCCGCTGCTTCTCGGTGCGCTCGGCCACAGCGGTTCGCGTGAGCGCTCCGAAACTCAGCGGAGCCCAGGCCCACCACCGCTGTCGACGGGACGCGACGAACGATTCAACCGGTGGCGGCAGTGGCGAAGCGCTCTCCGTCGAGGCGATACAGTCCCAGCTCCCGGAGCGCGGTCTCGGCTGTCGAGTCCTCGAACAGCACCTCGACGTCCCCGCCGTTGCCCTCCGACCACCACGCCGCACACAGGGCTCGTAGCGCGGAGAGCCTGCTCCACGGATACGTGCCGGACTCCTCGGAACGGTTGTCCGCGCCGTTCACGGCGGCGAGTGTCAGCCCGGCCCCGGTGGTGTCGATTTTCCAGGCGGCCTGTTCCGAGATCCTGGAAGCCGCGGCCGGAAGTTCCAGCGCGGTCACATCGGCCGCCACATGAGTGGGGCGGCACTCAGGGGAAGCCGCGAGCAGCTCGGCGGGAGTACTGACACCGCTCAACACCATCAGCGAGGGAACGCCGGCCCTGCTCGCGCCGAGAATATCCGTTTCCAACCTGTCGCCCACCACGATCGGCCGTCGCGCGGCGGCCGAGGCCGCTGCCCGATCCAGCAGTGTTCGTTCCGGCTTGCCCGCGACCAACGGGAAACTGCCGGTCGCCTCCCGCAGTGCCGCCACCAGTGCCCCGTTTCCGGGCAGCTCGCCCCGCTCGGTGGGAAGCGTGGCGTCACGGTTGCAAGCGACCCAAACGGCACCGGCGCGTATCGTCAAACAGGCTTCCGCCAGATCGGCCCACGTGGTGTCGGGGGAATGCCCCTGCAACACGGCCACCGGTCCCGCATCCGTCGTTCGCACCGGGGACAGTCCGACAGCGACGAGTTCCTCGGCCAAGGCCACGGTACCGACGACGAGCACAGGAGCCCCGAGCGGCAAGCGCTCGGCCAGTAAGGCCGCTCCCGCCTGAGCACTGGTACTGATCTCGGAGACCGCTGCCGGGACCCCGAGCGTGTTCAAGTTGTCGGCGACCGCCTCCGGGGGTTTGGAAGCGTTGTTGGTGACGTAGCGAATCGTGATACCCGAGTCACGGGCACGGGAAACAGTCGAATCGGCACCCTTGATGACCTCACCCCCGCGATAGACCGTGCCGTCCAGATCGAACAACAACGCGTCGTGCTCGGCACCGAGCGATCGCTCCACGCTACTCCCTCCGGCGTTCGGGAAACGTCGATTCCGGATCAGTCCCAGACCCCCAGATTGATGTCATGAGAATCCGCGGACCTCCGGTCCGCACGAGAACCACCGGTGCCGTGATCGAGGTCCGTGTCGACGGTCTCCTCCGAAACTTCGGAGACGGCGGTATCGGTTTCGGCACGGGCGGCCAACCGTTCCGCCTCCTCGGGACCTCCCAACTCGGTCACGAGCTCTTCGAGTCGTTCCGGGGCGTCGGTGGCTTCGTCGTCATCGGCGTTGGCCGCGTGTACGAACCAGGTGAAGGCTTCGCGCGTGCGTCCCACCGCCAGCAGATTGTCCGCGTAGGCGTAGAACAGCCGGGCGCTCCACGATTCGTTACGCTGCGGATCGAGTTCGGGAATCTGCAGGCTCACGACAGCGGCTTCGGATTGACCGAGATCACGACGTGCCCCCGCTCCCACGATTCGCAGTTCGATCGCTTCGTCCTGGGGCAGCCGAGTCGCTTCGTCCTCCCGGGTGAGCTCCAGAGCACGCTGGGGCTTTCCGAGGGCACGCTCGCAATCGGCGATAATCGCGAGGTGGGACTGACCTCCCATACGACGAGCGGCGCGCAGTTCGGAGAGGGCTTCACTCCAGTTTCCCACGTAGTAGGCGGCCAACCCGTTGGCTTCTCTCGCAGCGGGCGATCTGGAAGCTTTCCGGCGAGCGTACCGGGCGTGCTCCAACGCCTTTTCCGGTTCCTGTTCCAGCAACATCCCGACCGCGACCACGTGCGCTCCCACGTCCTCGGCCACCATCTTGGGCAGCGCTCGGAAGTCGCGCCGCACCTCGGGATCGAGTTGGGAAGCGTTGGCCTCCTCGGGCAACTTGGGCGCCCTGGGACGGCCGGGATCGGTGGAGGCTGTCCGCTTTCCGGAATCCCCGCGAGTTCGTTCGGCGTTACCACGCGGAGAATCCGCCCGGGTATCACGCCTGTTCTGGTTCCGATCGGCGTGTGAACGACGATTCTGCCGCGAATCGGTAGCATCACCGGACCGATCGACTCGCCTCGGAGCGTTACGCTTGGACTGATTCCCCGAATCGCGGTTACCGACATTGCTGCCGGTTCGGTTGGCTCCGCCACGCGAATCGTTGTGGCGACTCACACCGTTTCCACGGCGCCCTGCCGAGTCAGCACCGTTGCGACCCGCTCCGTGGTCGGTTCCGGCTCGGTTCTTGGAACCGCGTGGGCCGCCTCCGGAGCCGCCCGCTCGGGGATGCCCCGGTTTCCGGTCCTTTCCCTGTCTGTTGCCGGTGTCGTTGTCACGACGCCGAGCGTCACGCTTGTCGTCAGAGCTGGACACCGGACCTCCTGAAGCATATAGACATGACTCCACCAGCTTAGCCCCGCAAGAGTGTGCCCAGCCGTACGGGCGAGCCACGCACTCATCGGGGGTGGGAACCCGACGTTCCCCGAGACTCGGCGGAAGCCATGTGTGGTGTGCTGGTGGGAGTTTGGCCAGGGGCAGAGAGTAGTCCGGCCCCACCCTGGTGGGTGGGGCCGGTCTCGGGGGGTTGGGTCGGCGGTGTCCGTGTCTCCCACACCCGTGGGGGTGCAGTACCTGGGGCGCTGGAGGGCTTAGCTGCCGGGTTCGGGATGGATACCGGGCGTGTCTCCTCCGCTGTGGCCACCGACCCAAACAACCATGGGGCCGACTGGGTCAGCCGGTATGTAGTTAGTTGATAGGGG
>NZ_FPAT01000018.1 GCF_900116555.1 Actinopolyspora lacussalsi subsp. righensis
CCCCTATCAACTAACTACATACCGGCTGACCCAGTCGGCCCCATGGTTGTTTGGGTCGGTGGCCACAGCGGAGGAGACACGCCCGGTATCCATCCCGAACCCGGCAGCTAAGCCCTCCAGCGCCCCAGGTACTGCACCCCCACGGGTGTGGGAGACACGGACACCGCCGACCCAACCCCCCCGAGACCGGCCCCACCCACCAGGGTGGGGCCGGACTCATACCCAGCCCAGACCCCGACAACCTCACGCGAAATCGTCGGGGCAGGCAGTACCGGCGTGGGATGTTTTCCCCCGACTCAGTCGGAAGCTCTTCGCGCGAGTTCGTAGCAGATCACACCGGCAGCGGCGGCCACGTTCAACGACTCCACCCCGCCGTACATCGGAATGCGCAACCGCTCCGTGATCCGTTGACCCACTTCCTCCGAGAGACCGGCCGTTTCACTACCGAGCACGAACACCGCCCGGTTCGGGAAGTCCGCTCGGAAGAGATTCGTCCCGGCATGGGCATCCAGTGAGTACAACGGATACCCGGCCTCGGACAGCGCTTCAGCGGCCGTGCCGGCGTCCGGGCTGCGCAGGATCGGAGCGTGAAAGGCGATTCCCGCCGAAGCCTTGACCACCAACGGGTCCACATTGGCCACCCCACGGTGCGGCAGCACGATGCCGTCCATGCCCGAAGCCGTCGCGGTGCGCAGGATCATTCCCACGTTGGCCGGGGTGGTCAACCCGTCCAGCAGCAGCATGCCGCGGGGCGCGGTTGCCGGATCCGCCAGCGCGTCCTCCAGCGGACGCATCTTCCGGGCCACCACGTCGGCTATCACACCCTGGTCGTGGCGTCCGTTGCCCGCGAGTACCTTCACGCGTTGCGCGCTGGCGCGCCGCACCGGTACAGCGCGGTCGTCGGCCGCTTCCTTGATCTCGCGGACGATGCCGCCGCTGATTCCCTCGGCGAGAACGACCTTGTCCACGCGAAGTTCGAGATCGGACAGGGCTTCCAACACCGGTTTACGGCCGTAGACGGTCACGAATCGGTCGCGTGGTGAGGTTTCGGGCACTGTTGCGAGACTCCTCTCGGAGAGTTGTCGCTCTTCGTCGAACGAGCGGGGCGGAAGTGGTCCGCCGTTGATCGGTTTCGTCGCCGGGAGTTCACCGTTACACGGCCGCTCGGCGTCACTTCGTTCGGCGTCCGTCGTGTGTCAGTATCGCGGTCATGTCCGATCGGTTGTCCGCACTGGATGCCTCATTCCTGTATCTGGAGGACCACACCACACCGATGCACGTCGGAGGTGTGGCTGTTTTTCGGCGGCCGAGCTCCGGATTCGACTACGACAGTATGGTTTCGTTCATCGAACGCAAGCTCGCGCTGGTGCCGCGTTACCGCCAGAAAGTCGTGCAGATTCCGGGTCGACTCGCCAGACCGGTTTGGGTGGACGACCAGAATTTCGACATCAGTTACCACGTACGTCGTTCCGCACTACCCAAACCCGGCAACGACGAGCAGCTGCACGACCTCACCCAGCGGTTGATGTCGCGGAAACTGGACACCACTCGGCCGCTGTGGGAAGTCTACCTGGTGGAGGGGCTCTCCGAGGATCGAACAGCGGTGATCACGAAGACCCATCAGGCCATGATCGACGGTATCGGGGCTATCGACATCGGCCAGCTGATCCTGCAGAGCACCCCCGCTGACTCATCGGCGGGACACGCCGGTCCCTGGCTGCCGCGCCCCGAGCCGGGTGCCGTTCAACTCGCCGTCAACGCGGTCACGGAGGCTGTTCGGCGTCCGGGGGAGGTGGTGGAGAACATTCGTGCTACCACCGTCGACGCCACCGCCACGCTGCGCAAGTTGTCGGGAGCCGTGGCGGGGCTCTACTCCGCACTGCGCACCGCCGCTGTTCCGCCGCCGGGGACCCCGTTGAACGGGACCACTTCGTCGCAGCGGCGGTTCGCCGTTGCCCGGGCGCGGCTCGATGACCTCCGGAACGTGCGGCGACAGCACGGCGGAACCATCAACGATGTGGTGTTGGCCGTGCTCACCGGGGCTTTCCGGAACTGGTTACTTTCGCGGGGTGAGGCGGTAACCACTCGTAGTACCGTTCGCGCGATGGTTCCGGTCTCGGTCCGAGCCGATGGCCCCGCGGCAGTGGCGCGCGCCGAAGTCGGCGACCTCCCGTTCGACGAGGTCTCCTCGTACCTGGTGGATCTGCCGGTGGGGGAGCCCAGCCCGAGTATCAGGCTGCATCAGGTGAGTCACGCCATGCGTGCCCACGCCGAATCGGGACAGTCCGTGGGAGCGGACGCACTGGTGCGGCTTTCCGGATTCGCCCCTCCGACCCTGCACGCCCTGGGGGCCAGGGTCGCCAGTGGGCTGTCCAACCGGCTCTTCAACGTGCTGGTGACCAACGTTCCCGGCCCGCAGGTACCGTTGTACGCGGCCGGTGCGCCGATGTCCGAGATATTTCCGGTGGTCCCGTTGGTGAAGAACCAGTCGTTGGCCGTCGGGATCACTTCCTACAACGGGGGACTGTTCATCGGCCTCAACGCCGACAGGGCAGCCATGCCGGACGTGGATGTCCTTGCTGCGATGATCGAGGAGTCGGTTGAAGAGATGATCGGAACGGTCGAGGTATGAGGATCTATTTGCCGGCCACGGTGCGGATGCTGCGGGAGTTCTTCGAACAACAGCAGCTACGGCCGTTGAGTGGCACGGCCTTCGCACTGACTCCCGCCCTGCGGGAGTCGTATTCCAGCGGGGATGCCGAGGAGCTGGAGTACGCGGCCATGCGGGAGGCGGCCCGAGCCTCGCTCCGGCTGATTTCGACGGAGCTCGGTGATTCGCGGGAGGCCGAAACGGAGGAGTCACCTCGACGAGTGGTGGTCTCGGCCGATGTGCGGGACGAGGAGGCCACGCTGCGGCCGGATCTGGACCACGCGGTGGTCCGGCTGGCCAATCCGGTGCCCTGGAAAAAGATCGCCGCGGTGCATGTGGACACCGCCGAGGCCGAGGAAGCGGTGCGGCAGGCGGCTCAGCTCATCGACGATGCGGACCTCGGGGAGGAGAAGGCCGAGCTGGCTCTCGGGGACGCCGAGGATCACGAGCTGGCCTGGTTCGCTCCGCAGGAGGTGCCGTTCATGCTCGAACTGATGTGACATCCGGTTCCGGAGCGTCCGTTCCGGGGAGCTCCGGTCACTCGAAACCCGAACTCCCGGTCGACTTCCGCGGAGGTCGGCCGACCGGGAAACGAGTACACCGAGCTCGGCGGGAGCCCCGGTCTCAGGCGCCCTGGACCTTGTCGGCGGGCGGAACCGTGATGTCGACCGGTTCACCCCAACCGGAGTAGGTGATCTTCGTCGTCGTCTCGGGGACCTCGGTCCCCATTACCTCCATCTTGGGAGTGACCGTCTTCACCCGCATCGGCAGGTCGTTCGGGCCGATCCACACGGTCTTCCGCAGTTCCTCGATGCCCTGCTTCTGGAAGAGCTCGTAAGCGCCCTTGACCGAGTTCCCGGACCGGGACATGACCTCGCTCAGATCGGTGACCACCTCGTACTTGGTGGCCTGCTCACCGTTGAGCGTCACCTGCTCGGTGCTTTCGATGCTCGATCCCTCCGGCAGCATGGACTCGATGTCCGAGTACTGCCGCATGCTCCCGAGCTGGCCCATGTTACCGGTCGTACCGGCGGAACCCGTGCTGGTCTTCGTCCACGGCTTCCCGCTCTGCGCGGCACCCGGCATCTTGATGTAGATGGCCTTTTCGGTCATCACGACCGGAACGGCGCCGTCACAGGACATCTCGCTCGCGGCGAGGTCGAGTTGACAGGTCTGGCCGCCCATGGCGGACATCATCGACCCCTGGGCGCCGGAGCCGCCCTCGATCTCCATCTTCATCGTCACCGTTTGCTTGCCGTCCATGGTGTTGGACGTCTGGGACACGAGTCCGGAGATCTGGTGGAAGGTCTGCTCGGAGCCGGAGGACTGCGACTGCCCGTCCCCGCCGTTACCCGTGCTCGCCTGGTCCGAGGAGGTCGTGCCACACGCCCCCAACGTGGTGATCAGTGCCAGCGCTGACAGTGCCAATGTCGTGCGGCGCACGAGAAACTCCCTTCACCGTGACTCACCCTGTGGGTGGATCACCCGCAACCTAGCAAAGCCCGATGGCCCCACGTGGTGATTTCGAGGGATTTCCCGTCACGCCTACACTCGGCATCGCCGTTCACCCGGGGAGCATGCCGGCGGGTGGTTCATGCCGGACCCTGGGTGAACTGTTTATTCACCTTTTCGGCGGGCGGTGCCGAGATGTCGACCTTCTTGCCCCAGTCCGAGTAGTCGATCACCATTCGCGCGTCCTCGGGTGCTCCCTCGATGGGAGGCATTTTGGTGATGATCCGCATGGGCAGGCCGCGTTCGTCGACCCAGTACACGTAGTGGAGCTTCTCGACGCCGCCCTTGAGCATCTCCTGGGCGTTGCTCCGGTTCTGCTCTTCGCCCTTCTCGGCCATCACGTTCATGTCGACGGCCACGTCGTAGCGGACCGCCTTTTCACCCTCGAGCTCGGTTTTCCGCTTCTCGCTGATCTCCGCGCCCTCGGGCAGCATGCGTTCGATGTCGCTGAACTTGGTCAGCTCACTGAAATCCGCACTGGTCTGTCCCATGTCCTCGGGCGACATCTCGACCCACGGTTTGGTCATCCCGCGCTGTTCCCGCATCTCCTTCGGGAACTTCATGTACATGGTGTCCGACTCCATGATGAAATCCATGAAGCCGGTGCAGTGCATGTTCTGGCCGACCAGCTCCAAGTCGCAGTCGTAGTTCATCGTCTTCGCCGCCTCGGGCGGGAAATTCTCCGCCCGCATGCTCATCTTGACGGTGGAGCTCTCCTGCATCGCGTCGCCGACCGCGTCGCCGAGTGCCGAGACGTTCGACAGCGGACTCAGGCTCTGCTCGGTCTTCTCGGACGCGTCACCGGACGGGTTACCACTCGACTGAGTGGTCTGTCCGGTCCCGCAGGCGGTGACGCCTGTCAGAGCCAGTGCTGTCAGCCCGATGGCCAGTCTTCGCATTCCGGTCCTTCCGTAACGATCGTTTCGACCGGATCGGGACCTTAGCAACGACCCGCACCGCAGGACGACAAACTTTATGAATTTGATTCACTCGTCACGTCCGGCGCGGGAGCGCAGCAGTCTCCGCAGCGAGTTCAGCTGTGCTTCGTGACCTTCCTCGGCCACGAACGTGTCGAGGTGGCAGTCAGGATCCTCGGTACCGCCGAGATGACCGCAGTTCGGCGGACATTCCTCAGCCGCCGCGGCGAGGTCCTCGAACGAGTCCACGAGATCGCTCGCGGTGACGTGTGCCAGTCCGAAGGACCGTATCCCCGGGGTGTCCACGACCCAGCCGCCGATGTCTTCGGGCATCGCCATAGCCACCGCCGAGGTCGAGGTGTGCCTGCCCTTGCCTACCTCGCTGACGCGTCCGATAGCCCGCTCCGCATCGGGCACGAGGCGATTGACCAGCGTCGATTTCCCCACCCCGGAATGTCCCACCAGTGCGGAGACGCGGCCGTCCAGCGCGGCCCGCAGTTCCGTGGGTTCGGCGTCGAGGCGAGTAGTGAGCACGGAGATCCCCAGCTCCGCGTAACCGGAGATCCAATCCTCCGGAGCCGCCAGATCCGCCTTGGTCAGGCACAGCACCGGGGTGAGCCCACCGGCGTAGGCGGCGACCAGGCAGCGGTCGATGAACCCGGAGCGGGGCGGTGGGTCCCACAGCGAACTCACGATCACCAGCTGTTCGGCGTTGGCGACCACCACTCGTTCGTACGGATCGGTGTCATCGGCGGTACGCCGCAGCACGCTGGTTCGCTCCTCGACCCGCACGATCCGGGCCAGCGTGTCCGGCTCTCCGGAGGTGTCACCCACCAGCCAGACGCGATCACCGATCACTACGGGGGTTCGGCCCAGTTCCTTGGCACGCATGGCAACCACCTGCTGCCGGGGGTCACCGTCGACGGCGCACGTCCACCTGCCCCGGTCGACGGCCACCACCATCCCCACGAGCGCATCGGAGTGTCCGGGGCGTTGCTTGCTGCGGGGTCTGCTGTTGCGCCGGTTCGGGCGCACCCGGACATCGGACTCGTCGAGGTCTCGCCACCCCCGCTTGGCCATCACCGCTCCGCTCCCGTCACCGCAGGCCGCCCAGCATCTTCGTCCACATCTCGTCGAACCCGGGAAGTGTTTTGCCGGTGGTCGTGATGTCGTCGATCACCGTTCCCGGAACCCGCAGTCCCAGGATCGCTCCCGCCGTGGCCATCCGGTGGTCGGCGTAGGAGTGCCACTGCCCCCCTCGCATCGGCCGGGGAACGATGGTCAGCCCGTCGGGATGCTCCGAGACCTCCGTGCCCAGGCCGGTCAACTCCGCGCGCAGCGCCGCCAGTCGATCGGTTTCGTGTCCGCGCAGATGCGCGATCCCCCGCAGTCGCGATTCGCCGTGCGCCAACGCGGCCAGCGCGGCGACAGTAGGGGTCAGCTCGCCGATCTCGTGCAGGTCCACGTCCACGCCGCGCAGCCGTTCCGGGCCGGTGACGGTCAACCCTCGCTCGTCCAGGTGGGTCCCGGCCCCCATCTCCCGCAGGATCCACCGGATGGCGTCCCCGGCCTGGGTGGTTCGCTCGGGCCAGCCAGGCACGGTGATTTCGCCGCCGGTCACCGCGGCGGCGGCGAGGAACGGGGCCGCGTTGGACAGATCCGGTTCGATCCGCAGCTCCAGCGGCTCGATCCCGCCCGGTGACACCGTCCAGGTGTCGGGTTCCGAGTCGTCCACGTCCACACCTCGCGCACGCAGCATCCGCACCGTCATCGCGATGTGTGGCAGTGACGGCACCGATTCCCCCTCGTGACGCACGGTCAGACCGCGCTCGTACCGAGCGGCCGAAAGCAGCAACCCGGACACGAACTGTGAGGAGGCGGACGCGTCGACAGTGACTTCACCACCGTCCATTCCCCCCGAGCCCTCGATCGTGAACGGGAGGCTGTCGCCGCTCACCCGAGCCCCCAGCGTCCGCAGCGCTCGCAGCACCGTGTCCAGCGGTCGTTCCCGAGCCCGCGGGTCTCCGTCGAAGGTGATCGTGCCCTCGGCCAGACACGCCAGTGGCGGCAGGAACCGCATGACGGTTCCGGCCAGCCCGCAGTCCACGGTCGCCGGGCCGTGCGGTTTGTCGGGCGTTATCAGCCATTCGCCCTCGGGTCCGTCCGCGACCTCCACGCCGAGCGTGCGCAGCGCCGCGGCCATCAGTTCGGTGTCCCTGCTTCGTAGCGGTGATCGCAGCGTCGAGGGACCCGTGGCCAGTGCGGCGAGCACGAGGGCGCGGTTGGTGATGGACTTGGAACCCGCGACCTCGACGGTGGCGTGCACCGCTTCTCGGGCCGGTGGGGCGGACCAGGGTGCGCTCATGGCTCGATGGTCTCGCACGCTGCGCCCGTCCCGGAAGTTCGGGTGTGCTTTCGCGGGTGCCCGTCAACCAGGTGCGGGTTGCGCGAGCACGTGGCGGAACTGGCAGCATAACCGCAACGTGGACGGTAATCGTGGGTTCCGGTTCCGCGGGGCCTGTCGCTTCGCGGTGGAGGGAGTGGAGGTGCGAAGCGATGTGCGGTAGATACGCCTCGTCGAAGGCGCCGAGCGAGCTCGCCGCCGAGTTCGACGCGCGGGACGAGACCGGTTCCCGGGCGCCGGAGCCCGACTACAACGTCGCTCCGACCAAACCGGTGTTCAGTATCGTCCAGCGGCATCCGAGGGACGCCGAGGGCAGTCCCGATCCGGACCGCTCCGAACGCACCGTGCGGGTGATGCGTTGGGGACTGGTGCCGAAATGGGCCAAGGATCCCTCGGTGGGAAGCCGGATGATCAACGCCCGCTCCGAGACCGTGGCCACCAAACCGGCGTTTCGGGGGGCTGTTCGTTATTACCGTTGCCTGCTGCCTGCCGACGGCTGGTACGAGTGGAAACGGGACAGCAGCCCCAAGCAGCCCTACTACGTCACCAATCCGGACGACTCCAGTCTCGGCATGGCGGGAATCTGGGCCACCTGGCGCGACCCGGCGGAGCCGGAGGCCGAGCCGCTGGTCAGCTGTGCCGTGCTTACCACCGAAGCGGTTGGTGAGCTCGCCGAGGTGCATGAACGCATGCCGCTGGTGCTCGCGTCCCGGGACTGGGCGGAATGGCTGGACCCGGACAACCAGGACGTCACGGATCTGCTGGTGCCGCCTTCGGGGGAACTGGTGGAGCGACTACGGATGCGCCCCGTCTCGCGTGCGGTCAACAGTGTGGCCAACAACAGTCCGGGACTGACCGAGCCGGTACCCGAGAAGGACGCGCTGTTCGGATCATGACAAGAGTAGAGGTGGACACTCCGCACGGGGTGGCCCGTGCCGAACTGCACAGCGCCGCCGAGGGCCGTGCGGCGCTGCTGCTGGGACACGGCGCCGGCGGGGGTTTCGAGGCCGAGGATCTGGTCTGCGCGGCGCGTACCGCCACCTCCTCGGGGGTGCACGTCGCGCTGGTCGAACAGCCCTACCGGGTGGTCGGGCGTCGTGCGCCCGCTCCGGCCCGGCAGCTCGACGCCTGCTGGTTGGCCGTGGCCGAGGACCTGGGGCAGCGGTGGTTCCCTGAACTCCCGTTGATCTTCGGCGGACGTTCCTCCGGCGCGCGGGTGGCCTGCCGCACGGCCGACGCCGGGGGAGCATCGGCCGTGCTGTGCCTGGCGTTTCCGCTGCGTCCGCCGGGAAAGCCTGACAAGGACCGAGGCGACGAGCTCTTCGCGGTCGAGCTCCCGACCCTGGTGGTGCAGGGCGAGAGCGATCCGTTCGGTGAACCGGAACCGTCCACCAACCGTGAGGTGGTGCTGGTTCCCGGGGACCACTCGTTGCGGGCCGACACGGGAGCGGTTTCGCGTGCCGTCTCCGAGTGGCTCGGCAGGATTCTGCGCCTCCTCGACTGAGGGAAGCGGGTGCGTGCGGCACCCCACCGAGTGCGCGGCGATTTCGCGAGAAATCGACGCCGCCCCTACGGGGAGGTGCCGCACGCACAGGGCCACGGACGTGGCGTCACCAGTTGCGGCGGTTCAGTGCGACCGGTGGTTCGGATCGGACCGGTGGGTGGAATAGCACGCCGTTGTCGATCGTTGCACGGGACGTGTTGACCGAGCAGAGTGGTACGGCCGTCTCCGGCGGCCAGCAGCCCAGCTTGAAAGAGTGCGTGTCGTCACGCGGTTCGCGGGATTCCGCGAAGCGTGCACGTGAAAGTGCCGGGGTATCCTGGGAGAGTACTCATGCCGGTGAGGGCATGGGGGCGTCACCATCTCCACTTTCGTCTTGGTGGCGGGGAAGGAGCCCGGTGCCTGGTACCAATGGGCAGGCCAGTACTGCCGAGAACGAGCAGCCGGCGGAAACCGGTGAGCAGCAGCAACGGGACGAAGTCACTCGGGCGGAGGAATCCGAGGCGACCGAGACGGCCGAACAACGGGTCGCCCGCTTCGAGCGTGACGCGATGCCGCTGCTGGACCAGCTCTACGGTGCCGCCCTGCGGATGACGCGCAACGCGGCCGATGCCGAGGATCTCGTGCAGGAGACCTACCTCAAGGCGTATTCGGCGTTCAAGTCCTATACCAGGGGGACCAACCTCAAGGCCTGGCTGTACCGCATCCTTACCAACACCTACATCAACGGTTACCGCAAGCGTCAGCGACAGCCGCAGCAGCAGCCCACCGACGAGATAGCCGACTGGCAGTTGGCGCAGGCCGAGAGTCACACCTCCAGTGGACTGCGCTCCGCCGAGCTGGAGGCACTCGACAGGTTGCCGGACACCGACGTGAAGTACGCGTTGCAACAGCTCGCGGAAGAGTTCCGCATGGTGGTTTACCTGGCGGATGTCGAGGGGTTCGCCTACAAGGAAATCGCCGAGATCATGGACACTCCGATCGGCACGGTCATGTCCCGGTTGCACCGTGGGCGCAGGCAGCTGCGCGGGATGCTGACCGACGTGGCGCGTGAACGCGGCTTCCTGCGATCCGAGGAGCGGGAGGTGAGCACGCCGTGAGCTGTCGCGAAGACCCGCGGGCTTCCTGCGAGGACGTGCTCGCCGAGGTGTGGCTGTTCCTGGACAACGAGTGCGACCAGGAGCGGCGAGCCGCGCTGCGCAAGCACCTCGACGAGTGCAACTCCTGCCTGGAGCACTACGGAATCGAAGAGCACCTCAAGGAGTTGCTGCACCGCAAGTGCGGCGGGGAGCACGCTCCCGCCGAGTTGCACGACAGGCTGCGTAGTTCGATCCGCGAGAACGTGCTGCGCCAGGCCGAGGTGACCGTCGAGGACGGCCCCGAGGGCGCCTCGGTCGAGGTGCGGAGCAGGCCGACCTCCTCGGCAGAGTGACTCCGCTGCGCCGTAGCCGCTCTCCGGACGCCACGAGAAGCCGGACAACACGAAAAGATGGCCCCGAACCGGCTGACCGGTTCGGGGCCACTTCGTTGTGGGCCGCGGACGCGGCATGGTGCCGCGGTGGCGCGAGCGAGCCGTATAGTCCGCGAAAAACCCTCACTTGCCGCGCAGCGGACGCTTGCCGTGATTGGCGTTGTTCTTGCGCGCGGCCTTCTTCTTGCGGGCCCGCTTGGCCATTGGGCACTCCTAATCCGACTCGAATTCGACCCCCCACAGTCTGACATGCGAGGTGACCTGGTGTTCGTGGGCGGTTGCCCACGTGGTTTCCTGGTGGTCGAGCGTCAGCCGGACGGGTTCCAGAAGGGAAGCGGTAGCTGGTGGCACACGAAATACGCGCCGAGATGGTTGCCAACGTCATGACCGTCGACGTGAGCCCGGGCGATCAGCTCGGCAACGGGGACTCGGTGGTCGTGCTGGAGTCGATGAAGATGGAGATCCCGGTGCTCACCGAGCGCCCGGGGCGGGTCGACGAGATCGCCGTCAGTCCGGGCGACGTGGTCCGGGAAGGGGACCTGCTGGCCGTGATCGAGAACCCGAACTGACCGAGGTTTCCCGCTCGCCCGCTACCGGTGCTTCGCCAGGTCTTGCCGCGACCGCTCGGGAGCGGGTGCCGTCGGTTCGTGGTTCGTCGTGGGGCGGTCGAAAGGGCTGATCGTGTCTACTCTCAGTGATCTGTTGGCCGAGCACACCGGTCTGTCGGGAACGGTGGCCGACCATCTGCAGCTCGTCGTCGCGGAGTGGCAACTGCTCTCCGACCTGTCCTTCGCCGATTTCCTGTTGTGGGTGCCCGTCGGGCAGGACGATCCGGGGGACAATCGGTTCCTCTGCGTGGCGCAGGCGCGTCCCACAACGGCGCCGACGGCCCATTCGGAGGACCTGGTGGGCACGGCGGTGACCCCCCAGGAGCATCCGCAGCTGCAGCGGGCCGTGCGGGAGAAACGCATCTGCAGGGAAGAGGACCCCCGGTGGCACATGGGGGTTCCCGTTCGGCGCGAGACCATTCCGGTTCGGCTGGACGACTCGGTGGTCGCGGTGTTGAGTCGGGACACCAACCTCGCGGTGCCCCGGGTGCCCAGTCCGCTGGAGATCTCGTACCTCGGCAGCGCCGCCGATCTCTGCCAGATGATCGCCGACGGTAGCTTTCCCACCGCCGAACCCTCTCCGGACGTGCACACCAGCCCCAGGGTGGGGGACGGTCTGATTCGATTGGACAGCGCCGGGACGGTGGTGTTCGCCAGTCCCAACGCGCTCTCGGCGTATCACCGGATGGGCCACGCCGCGGACCTCGTGGGTGGCCCGCTGGCCTCGTTGACCCGTTCGCTGTTGTCCGACCCCTTCGACGCCGACGAGGTGTCCCAGCGCATCCGGCAGGCTCTGGACGGTCAGCCGGGAATGCGGATCGAGGCCGAGGCCAAGGGGGCCACGGTGTTGTTCCGCGCGCTGCCGCTGCAGCCGCGTGGCCAGGATGCCGGGGCACTGGTGCTGGTCCGGGACGTCACCGAGGTCAAACGTCGGGATCGGGCGCTGCTCTCCAAGGACGCCACGATCCGCGAGATCCACCACCGGGTCAAGAACAACCTGCAGACCGTGGCGGCGTTGCTGCGGTTGCAGTCCCGGCGTACCGGCAACAACACGGCGAGGCAGGCGCTGGACGAATCGGTGCGGCGGGTGACGTCCATCGCGCTGGTGCACGAGACGTTGTCGATGTCGGTCGACGAGCGAGTGGATCTCGACGACGTCGTCGACCGGGTCATTCCGATGATGAGTGACCTCGCCAGCGCGAGCGGCGGTGTGACCGTACGCAGGCAGGGGCGTTTCGGTGAGGTCGCGGCGGAGCTGGCGACTCCGCTGGTGATGGTCCTTACCGAGCTGGTTCAGAATGCTCTGGAACACGCCTTCGCCGAGGGCGAGGGCGGGGAGGTCGTGGTACAGGCGGAGCGTTCGGCGCGCTGGCTGGACGCGGTGATCTCCGATGACGGTCAGGGCCTGCCGAAGGACTTCTCCCTCGAGCACGCCGAACGTCTCGGCCTGCAGATCGTGCGGACCCTCGTCGAGTCGGAACTCCGCGGGTCGTTGAGTTTGCGCGGGCGTGATCAGCGGGGTACCGAGGCGGTGCTGCGAGTCCCGTTGAAGTACCGTCGCTGAGTCGCTGCCGCTGAGTGCGTCGATAGTGGGCGCACACGGGGGAGCGTGCTCCGATCGATCCTGTCGGCCCCCCTGTGGAACGCGGTGATCGCGTTCGCGACCGACATCGACGCGGATCGATCGATGGTGTTGTGCGGTTGTTGCGGTTTTCCGGCTGTCGCGCGTCCGATTACTGCGTCCCTGGGAATCCGTACGGGTCTCGCCCGTCTCCGCTCACGGAGTCCTGCCGGGACGGATCTGTCGGGCGCTCAGGCGTTGGTGGTGCGAGTGCGTGTCCGCGCGTTGCGACGCTTGAGCGCGCGACGCTCGTCCTCGCTCATACCGCCCCATACACCTGCGTCCTGTCCGGTCTCGAGGGCCCACGCGAGGCACTCGGACGTGACGGGGCAACGACGGCAAACAGCCTTGGCCTCGGCGATTTGCAGCAGGGCAGGACCGCTGTTCCCGACGGGGAAGAACAGCTCGGGGTCCTCGTCACGGCAAACCGCACGGTCGCGCCAGTCCATCGTTTGCTCCTCGCTAGGCACGCCAATGCGCGCCGATCGTTGTTCCGGGGTGTTTGTGAATGCTTTCACGGAGTCCGTGCGCTTGTGAATGCTTTCACGAACTCGCGTAATGTCAAGGGGACGATCACTACCGAGTGAGTGAGCTCACCCGGAAGATCGACAGATCTTGACCTGGGGTTGGGTGACCACCGGAGGCGGTGCGGCCGACCCTGTGTGGTGCTTCCGTTGCGGCAAGTTATCCAACGACGCACAGAGCGTTCGGAACCGACACGAAATCGATCACCGAAAGCTCGCCGAGGGAGTCGCCGTCGACCTGTACTCGCAACGGCCGCTCACAGGTTACTCGCAACCTGCTGATGTTCGCACGCCTAAAAAGGGATTTTCCTTGTGGTTTAGCTCTATCGCTGAGCATTTGCGCTACATGTCGTAACACTGAGTGAGGAAGCATATTGCCGAGCGCGAATACACCGATACCCGTTTCGAAGCTGGTCTCGGGGTTGGTGTGCACCGGTCTGCGGCCCAGGTAGGTCCACGGATCCGCGTTGGAAATCATGGCCGCGTGTAATGCGGTCACCTGAGGTTCGTCGTCGGCCTGCACGGTGAGTAATGGTTTACGTCGGGCGCTGGCCAGATAACAACGGGTCGCGGCGCTGGTGTACAGCCACGGTGTCACTCGCCGCCCCTTGCCGCGCCGGCGTTCCACCTCGGCGACCACGTCCGCGTCGATCCCGACCCCGGCGTTGAAGGTGAACCACCGGTCGTCCACCTTGCCCAGGCCGATCCAGCGACTGCGCTGCTCGGCCAAGGCGTGCAGCAGCCCGTGGGTCGCTTCCAGCGGATCCCGGGGTACGCCGAGTGCCCCCGCGAAGACGTTGGCCAGTCCGCCGGGGATCACCGACAGGCAAGGGCGCTGGGTGGTCGTGGCCACTTCCGTGCGCAGCATTCCGTTGACGACCTCGTTGACGGTGCCGTCACCCCCGTGCACCACGATCAGGTCGGCCCCTTCGAGGGTGGCTCGTGCCGCGGCGTCGGCGGCATGGCCGCGATAACGGGTTTGCACCACGTCGAGTTTGACCTCGCTGGCGAGCGCGTGGGCCAGCACGTCCCTACCCGCGGCACTGGTCGAGGTCGCCTCCGGATTGACTACGAGAACAGCGCGCACACCCGAAGCCTAGCCGTAGTTCCCGGGAGGTTTCGTGTGGCGCCACCCGCGTCTCGTAACTCCCGGTGCTCGCGGCGGAGCGGTGTGCCGGATGGGACCGGAGCCGCCGTCTCGGGAGCGTGTCGCCGGCGTGGATGAGTGGTCTATTCTCGAAAGAAGGTGCTCAGGGGCTCGTACTCCCGGAATCGCGCGAGCACGTGCCCGCGGTGGAAAGTTCCACCCGCGAACGGCTGTCCGGCGAGATCTCCTTTCCCGGCGTCCGGAACGACGGTGTCGTCCGGTGAGAGGGTCGGCCCGGAAGCCCTCCCGACCGGGAGTTCTCCCACGAGCCCTGTTACGTCACCGTGGACACATCACCCCAGGAAAGAGGCATTCGTGTCGGCAGCGACAGCCCCCCGCACCGTGCGCCTGGCCGGCCTGGTGACCGTGTTGCAGGCGGTTGCCGGGATCACATTCGTCGTGGCCCTGCTGATTCGGGCGAGCCAGGCCGAGCTCGGCTCGGTGGGATCGCTCACCCGCAGCTCCACTTATGGTGAAGCCGGCTATTTCGGCCTCATCTCCCTCGGTGTGCTCTTCGCGGGCATCGGGCTGCTGCGGAGCAAACACTGGGCCCGCACACCGGTGCTGCTGTTGCAACTGTTGTTGCTCGGTGCCTCCTGGTACGCGATGGGCCCCTCGGACAGCCCGCTGGTGGCCTTCGGGTTCGCCGTTCCCGCCGTGCTGGTGCTCTGGTGCCTGTTCAATCGTGCGGGGCGGGAGTGGTGGTTGCGCTCCAGCGCCGCCCCCGACGCCGAGCACGAGAACCACTCCGGCTGATCGGAGTTTTCCGGGGGCGCGTGTCCCGCTCGTGGGGTGATTCCCGTGGGCGTCGGGATCTCGTGCGAACGGCACGCGGCTTCCTGCTCTTCAGCCCGCTCCCGGTCCGCGCCGCGGCCGGTCGCGAGCAGCGTCAGCGACGCTGGTTCGAGCCACCCTCGCCGCGGTTCTCCGAAGGGATGCTGCGCGGATTGGCCGCTGCCCAGCTCTCGGCCAGCCGTGCCAGGGCGCCGGGCTTGTCCCAGTCCGACGGGTTGGCCGGGATCGCCGCTATCCAGTTCTCGCGGTCCCTCGCCGGGTCCTCGTTCGGTCTGTCCGCGATCGTGAAGTGCTTCGGTCGAGTGACCTCGATGAACGGATTGCCCTCCACGACGTAACCGCGTTTGACCGCGATTTCCCGGTCGCCCTGCGCCCAGCGGAACGTGAGCCCGTGGTTGAAGTATCGGCTGATCGGGCGAGTGGGCATGGTGACACCTCGCGCTGGTGTGGTGCGTGTCGGTTTCGCAGATTACCGTGCTTTCGCCCGTGGGAAATCCGTCAACCGTGGGCTGTTCGATCGAGTGCCTCCTCGGTCAACCGGAAGACGGTCCACTCGTCCATCGGAATCGCGCCCAGCGACTCGTAGAAACCGATCGCCTGCTCGTTCCAGTTCAGTACCCACCATTCCAGGCAGGCGTATCCGTGTTCGACGCATTCCCGCGCCAGTTCCGCCAGCAGCGCTCGCCCCAGACCGTGCCGTCGATACGACGGCTCCACGTAGAGGTCCTCCAGGTAGATACCGTGTGTCCCTCGCCAGGTGGAGAAGTTGAGAAACCACAGCGCGAATCCCACGACTCGCCCGTCGAACTCGGCCACGTGCCCGTACAGCGCCGGGGCCGGTCCGAACAGCGATCGCCGCAGCTGCTCCGTGGTGAGTTCGCACTGCTCGGGAGCTTTCTCGTACTCGGCGAGCTCGTGCACCAGTCGTACCACGGCGGGCAGGTCGGCCTCGGTGACTCGTCGTACTCCGTTGTTCCCAGCGTGGTTGCTCCCAGCGTGATCTAACACCCGTTCAGATTAACCGAGTCGTGCGCAACTGATCATCTTCTCGAGTTCGGGACGTTCTCCCGGACGTTCACTCCGAAAGCGATCACGCGGGCAGCTCCAGCGCCATCAGCACGTCGTCCACGAACCCGTCCCCGATGCGGAACTCGTCGCGCAGCCTGCCCTCGATCTCGTAACCCGCGGTGCGATACAACCGCATCGCCCGTTCGTTGGTGTCCAGTACCCGCAACGTGATGCGAGTGGCGCCGCGCCGCAGCGATTCGGCGCGCACGGCTTCCAGCATCGTTCCTCCGATGCCCCGTCCCCGGTAACCGGGCAGCACCGAGAAACCGTGCAGCTGTTGCACATGAGCCGTGGCGTCAGCGAGATCGGGATACGAGGTGGCCAGCGGGACGAGTTTCGAGTATCCGACCGCGAGACCGTTCTCATCGGCGACCAGCACGTTCCCCGCCTCGACGGGTCCGTCGAAGATCGATCCCTTCGACGATTGTGGTGGTGCCGGACTCGTTTCCGGAGACCACGCCTCCCGCTGGATCCACTTCAGACGTTGTTCCTCACCCGGCTTCGCCACGCGGATCCGCACACCCATACCGGTTTCCGTTTCGAGAGTGGGGTGGAGGTCGGAAGTGAGCCTGGCAACTGAGTCGGTCGGGCGCAATCGGATTTCGAGCGCTGCGGAACGAGGAGCGCGGAGTGTTCTCGGGATCCGGACCGTTCTCGTACGCTCGCGGTGGTTCAGCCGCGGTAGCGGCGGGGTGTTTCCGTGCCCAGGGTATTCCGCCCCCGGTCGTCCGGTTGCCCGATTCAGCGTCCGTGCGCGGTGGTCGACCACCGGTCCGTTCGGCAGGTGTTGATTCGTTCCGAAGCAGGGACAGCACGTTCGGGAAGGCCATCTCGTGAAATCCGTATGTGTTCGGTTTTCGCGGCACGTCCGGAACGCGGTCGGTGTTGTACCATGCGCGCATGTCGAAGCGAAGAAAATTCGAATTCGTTCGATTTCGACGGTCGGGAGTGGTCAAGAAACGGATCGTCGCGGCGGTGACCGGTATTCTTGTCGCCACGACATCGGCTTCTTGCGGCGGTTTTTCGGGAGGCGAAGTGCGGTCGGGGCGAGGCGAGTTCTCGTTCGTGTCCCCCGGCGGTAGGACGAGGATCCTGTACCAGGAAGGAGATCGTGACAGCGTAGGGGACTTGTCCGGATCCTCCGTTGTGGAACCGAGGAAAACCATAGCTCTGTCGGATTACGAGGGCAAAGCGGTTCTGCTCAATCTGTGGGGATCGTGGTGTGCTCCTTGCCGGGGTGAGGTGGACGAACTCGAACGGTTGAACCGGCGGACCGAGGACGCGAACATCCGGTTTCTCGGCGTGAACGTTCGCGACAACCGGAAGTCCGCTCAGGACTTCATGCACAATCTGGACGTGACCTACCCTTCATTGTACGACCCGGCCGGTAAAGTGGCACTGGCCCTGGACGGACTTCCGCTTTCCACCGTGCCGATAACACTGGTGCTGGACGACGAGCACGGAGTGGCCGCGATTTTCCTGGGTTCCGTGACCGTGGAAAAAGTGATGCCGGAGATAAGGAAAGTGGTGTGAGACGGCTGCGGTCGGATCGCGTTCCGCGCGGTTTCCGACCGGTCCGAACGGTTGCGCGTCGCGGTGGCCGAAAGGACGAAGAAGGGGGCGAGGGTTGCGGCGTTCGCGGCCGAACGCACGTCGGCCTTGGCTCGACGACCGGAGAAAAACGACGCCGACCGGCGGAAGCGTGTTCCGGCCGGCCGGCGTTGTGTGAGGACCTACGGGGCGTTCAGCCCTTCTTGGTCTCCCAGAAGATCTTGTCGATCTCGGCGATGTAGTCCAGCAGCTCCTGACCCGTGGCCGGGTCCATCGAGCCCTTGGTGCCGGCCGCACCGGCGGCCTTGGTGGCCTTGTTCACCAGTTCGTGCAGCTGCGGGTACTTCTCGAAGTGCGGAGGCTTGAAGTAGTCGGTCCACAGTACCCACAGGTGGTGCTTGACCAGTTCCGAGCGCTGCTCGGCGATGTTGATCGCGCGAGTGCGGAACTCGGGGTCCTCGTTGTTCTGGTACTTCTCCTGGATGGCCTTGACGGACTCGGCCTCGATCCGTGCCTGGGCCGGGTCGTAAACGCCGCACGGCAGGTCGCAGTGGGCGGTTGCTTCCAGACGCGGGCCGAGAAGCCGCGACAGGAGTCGCATACTTCCTCCCTGAAAGTGACAGTGAATGCTCCGACGGGGCCGACCCTACTCCGTTACGATCGTCGTTGTCTTACGGAGGTAGGTGTGAGTTCGCTCGGTCGGCTGCGCTGGCGCAGGCTGCGTGTGCGAGGGCCCTCGATGGCTCCCACGCTGCGGGACGGGGACATCGTGTTGCTGCGGTTGCGTACCGAGCCGAGGCCCGGTGACGTCGTGCTCGTCAGGTGGCCGTCCAGGCCGAACCAGCTCTCGGTGAAACGGGCGGTGTGCCGTGTCGAGGGGGGTTGGCACGTCACCGGGGACCACGCCGCGGCTTCCACCGATTCCCGCCGACTCGGCCCCGCGGAGGTGTTGGGGGTGCTGCGCTGGCGACTGGTGCCGCGCCCCGGCCGGATACGTTGAGTAGCCTCGCCGGGAGCCGTTCGGTGTGGTTCGGAGTTGGGAATCCCGCGGTCGCGGTGAAAACGAGTCTGACTCGTATTCCTGGTGGTCAGGATCCGTGCTCGTGCGTCCGGCGGTGAGGCGGTCGCTGTCGTTCGGCGCCCGTCGCTCGGCCCGTCATTCGGCGGAGCGCAGTCGCTCGTAGCGTTCCAGGCAGTCCGCGTGGCGCGGCAGGATGCCCGCCTCGTTCGCCTCGGCCAGCGAGGGCGCGGAACGATCCTTTTCGGATAATATCGGTTCCGCGTCGAGCTCGTTCCACGGCAGTCCGAGCTCCGGGTCCAGCGGGTTGACCGCGTGCTCGGCAGGAGGGTTGTACGGCGTCGAGCAGAGGTAGATCATCACCGTGTCATCGGCCAACGCCGCGAAGGCGTGCCCGAGACCTTCGGCCAGGTACAGCCCGTTGTAGTTCCGCGAGTCCAGCCGAACGGCTTCCCACCGCCCGAAGGTGGGTGAGCCGATCCGCACGTCGACCACCACGTCGAGCAGGCTCCCCTGTGGGCAGTAGACGTACTTGGCCTGGCCCGGCGGAACGTCCGCGAAGTGCACACCGCGTACCACGTTGCGATGGGACACGCTGTTGTTGAGCTGTGCCAGGGGCAGTCGGTGTCCGACCGCTTCGGCGAACGCCTCCTGCTGGAAGGGAGCAACGAACAGCCCCCGGCGATCGGGAAAGGCCGGAGGGGTGAATTCCACGGCACCGCTGATGCCCAGTCGACGCATGTCCACACCGACAGCCTATTACCGGTGTTCTCCGGTCGTGTCGTCGGGAAAGTACCGGCGGGGTTTCTCCCCCGGTACTGACGATCACCGGAACGAGTGTTGACAATTTGTTGAAGATGCTGGTGTGGTGTGACCCTAGTCGCAGACAGCCCCGGGGGTGGCTGACATACTCGGCGAACCGCAGCGTCCGCCGAGCTGCTGCCCGGACCTGGGCAGTCGGTCTCGGTCGCCCCTAGACGCCTCGTCGAGTGGCACCAGTCCACACGGCGTGCGACGTCGCCCATCTGCCGCCCGGGAGTCGCTCCCGGTGGCCAGGTCAAGGCAACAGGAGGACGCCGTGACCACAGTTAGTGATCATCAGAACACGTCCGATTCCGCGTCCGCATCGGCAACGCCGAACGCGGAGTTGACCCACGAGGAGATATTCGGAGCGCACGAGGGCGGAAAGCTGGCCATCGCCCCCACCGCCCCGTTGACGAGTCCGCGCGACCTCTCCATCGCGTATACGCCGGGTGTGGCCAAGGTCAGCCGTGCGATCAACGCGGACCAGACGCTGACTTCTCGCTACACCTGGACCAGTGGGCTGGTGGCGGTCGTCAGTGACGGCACCGCCGTGCTGGGGCTCGGTGACATCGGTCCGCGTGCTTCGCTGCCGGTCATGGAGGGCAAGGCGGCGCTGTTCAAGAACTTCGCCGGTCTGGACTCCATCCCGTTGGTGCTGGACACCACCGACAACGACGAGATCGTGGAAACCCTGGTCCGGCTGCGTCCCTCGTTCGGAGCGGTCAATCTGGAGGACGTGGCCGCGCCGCGGTGCTTCGATCTCGAACGCAGGCTGGTCGAGGCCCTGGACTGCCCGGTCATGCACGACGACCAGCACGGGACGGCGGTCGTGACCCTCGCCGCGCTGCGCAACGCCTGCCGGCTCTCGGGACGCGACTTCGGTTCGCTGCGCGTGGTGATCTCCGGGGCGGGGGCCGCGGGGGTGGCCTGTGCCGAGATCCTGGAGGCCGCCGGTGTCGGTGAGGTCGTCGTGGCGGACTCGCGAGGTGTGATCCACTCCGGCAGGGACAACCTGACCCCGATCAAGGCGGAACTGGCCGAGCGCACGAACCCCCGGCACGTCACCGGCGGATTGCCCGAAGCCCTGCGCGGTGCCGATGTGCTCATCGGCGTCTCCGCGGGCACCATTCCGGAGGAGCTGGTGGAGACGATGGCCGACGACGCCGTCGTGTTCGCGCTGTCCAATCCGGATCCCGAGATTCATCCGGAGGTCGCGGCCAGGCACGCGAGTGTGGTCGCCACCGGACGTAGCGACTTCCCGAACCAGATCAACAACGTGCTGGCGTTCCCCGGGATCTTCAAGGGGGCTCTCCACGCCGGTTCCCGGATGATCAGTGACCGGATGAAGGTCGCCGCCGCCGAGGCCATCGCGGCCGTCGCCTCGGAGGAGCTGGCCGCCGACTACATCGTGCCCAGCCCGCTGGATCCCAGGGTCGCGCCGGAGGTCGCCGACGCGGTCGCCGAGGCCGCCCGGAAGGACGGGGTGGCCACGGCCTGAACAGCGTATTCGCCTCTCGGGGGCGAGTTCGCGTCTTCCCGGCGCGTCAGTCGGATGCCTCGTGGGGCGGGACTACTCGGCAGGTTGGTTCCCGTGGTGGAAGCCGAACCGGAACCGTACGAGAGGACGGGGCCGGTCGACGACAGGGCCTGTCGTCGACCGGCCCCGAGTCGTTTCGCCACGACCGGCTGAGAGACGCGTCGAGCGGCCGGGCGGGTCGGCGGGATCCCGGTGGCACCCAACCCGTGCACGTTCCCGGTTCCGAACGTCACTGTGTGATTTGTTCGACAGCGCGTCACGTTGTCGGCGGCTCCACGTCTCAGCTTGAGGAGAGTCAGCCGTAACGGTGACGTCGCGGCTTAGCTTTTCACCCGAACGCCGGTATGGTTGGAATTATCAGTTGTGGTTCATGCCACTATTGAACGATCAGCCGGTCGGGGGCGTAGCGCGAACGCAGTGGCGATGCGGAGGTTGGTCCGTGACCGAACGCAGCAGACAGGACCGGCGAACGGGGCGGGGGAAACCACATCCCCCGGAGACGTACCAGCCGGTCGGTCCCGGTGTGACCGCCGATCTCGACGCGGCGATGGAACCGTTGCCCGATGCACCCGCGCTGTTGAGCAGTCCGTCCGGGACGATCATCCGCGCCACCGATCAGGCCGCCACGCTGCTGGGAGCGAACTCCGGTGGTGCTCTGCCGGGGCGCTCCCTGAACGAGTTACTGACCGTCGAGGGGGAGTTCGCCAAGCCGAGCGATCGTGCCCAGGACATCTGGTTCCGTGTCCTGAGCTGGCCGAACCGCGGAAACCCGAAGTTGACGGTCACGTTGCTCGTCGACGTCTCCGACCTGATGACCCCCACCGCGCGGACGCTGGCCAACGAACGCCGCAAGTTGCAGAACGCGCAGCGCGTGGCCGGATTGGGCACCTGGGAGGGGAACCCGCACACCAACACGCTCCGGTTGTCCGAAACCCTGCTGGAGATCACCGGTACACCTCCCGGTACCGAGACCACGTACGAGTACTACCTCGATCACATTCATCCGGAGGACAGCCCGCGGGTCGACCGCTGCTGGCAGGAGTTGATCGAGAACCACATTCCCCTCGAGATCGAGTACCGCTATATCCGTCCGGACGGGGAGATGCGGATTCTGCTCTGTCACGGAGCGGTGATAACCGACGTCGCCGACCGCCCACTGCTGGTCGGGACCGCCCAGGACGTGACCGAGCAGCGCACCGCCGTCACCCGCATGGAACGTTCCAGCCAGCGATTCACCGACCTGGTAAGCGTCGTTCCGGTCGGCATCGGGCTGTTCGACGAGACCGAGCGGTTGATCGACGCCAACGACGCGATGTGCGACCTGCTCGGCTACCGGTTGCAGGAGCTGCGGGGCAATACGGTCAGCGGGATAACGCATCCCGACGACCCAGGGGGCGGCCTCGGCGGAACCGAGCTGCGGGACGCCTCGAACGGTAGGCGCGACGAACCGCTGCAGCGGATGCTGGCCCGCTCCGACGGTCGACCGGTTTACTGCGAGCTGCACAGTTCGTTGTCGGTGCGCGACGACGGAACGAAGTCCTGGCTGGTGGTCTTCCAGGACGTCACCGAACGGCGCCGCAACGCGGAGGCCCTGCGGTTCCAGGCCACCCACGACGAGCTGACCGGACTGCCCAACCGGGCCGCGGTCAAGGAAATGCTGGGCAACATGCTCGCGGAGGGCGACCCCGATCGCATCGCGGTGTTGTTCTGCGACATCGACAACTTCAAGCGGATCAACGACTCGCTCGGCCACGACGCGGGGGACGACCTGCTCGTGGCACTGGCCCGGCGGTTGGAGGGCGGGCTGCCCGACGGCTGTGTCGCCGCTCGTATTTCCGGGGACGAGTTCGTGGTCATCTGTTCCGACGTCCACGAGGTGGGGGGTACCGACTCGCTGGCCACCAGGGTCTCCGGTCTGTTACGAACCGCCGTTCCGGTACGTGGCCAGTTGGTTCGGGTGTCGGCCTCCATCGGTGCCTCCGTGCCGGACGGGACCAACGACGGTGCCGATCTGCTCCGCTTCGCCGACGCCGCCATGTTCGAGGCCAAGCGGGGTGGGCCCGGCAGGGTGTCGTTGGCCGGGCCGTCGTTGATGGCTTCGGCGGACAGCCAGCTCCACCTGGAGGGCCAGCTGCGGGAGGCGTTGCACCACGACCAGCTGACGCTGTACTACCAGCCGGTGGTGGATCGGCGCGGAATCATCGTCAGCGCCGAGGCCCTGCTGCGGTGGCCGCACCAGGAACGTGGCCTGCTTTCCCCCGGGACCTTCCTGCCGGTCGCCGATCAGGGCGGGCTGATGCGCGAGATAGACCGCTGGGTGCTGCGCACCTCGCTGCGCGAGGCGGCGGAGTGGCCCGGATCCGGCGCGACGGCGGTGTCGGTGGCGGTGAATCTGGCCGGGATGGTTCCCGGCGATCACGATTTCGTCGACTACGTCACCGACTGCGTGAACCAGGCGGGTATCTCCTGGGACAGAGTGGTGCTGGAACTGGTGGAGAGTTCCCTGGTCGATCTGCCCTCGCGTGCTCGGGCGGCCATGACGGAACTGGTCGACCGGGGTGCGAGGTTCGCCGTGGACGACTTCGGCACCGGTTTCTCGTCGTTGGCGCGGCTCAAGGAACTACCCGCGCAGATCATCAAGGTCGACCGCCGGTTCGTGGCCGACATCCACTCCGACAACAGCGACTTCGCGGTGGCCAAGGCCGTGGTGGACATGGCCAACGCCATGGGGCGTTCCTGCATCGCCGAGGGGGTCGAGAACGCGCAGCAGTTCGACACCCTGCTCGGCGCGGGGGTATTCGAGCACCAGGGCTGGTTCTTCTCGCCGCCGGTTCCCGCCGCCGAGTTCCACGCCATGCTCGCCGGAGGGTCCCTCATCGCCGCACGCGGGCCGAATTAGAACCCGTGTCGGAACTTGGATTGCGTGGCCGGGTAGCCGGCACGTGAGTCGGCGCCTTGCTGTGTTGGGCCGGCTCTTGAGTAGCGACCTACGCGGCGAGCGGCCCGGCCTCGCAATGCATCCGACTCACGCACCGGGGACAATCGCGTTGCTTACCCGCATGGCCGCGTCCCGACGGCGGTTCCGGCGCGGCGATTTCGCGGGAAATCGACGCCTACCCCGACGCGGCGCGTGTGAAGGGTTCACGAGTCGGCTTCGGTGTGCAGCAACGTGCTCAGCCGGTGGCGGGGGAGGTCGATCAGCCGCAGCCCCAGATCGGCGCTGTCGGCCACGAGCGCTTCGACGTGCGCCTTCGCCGCACGCTTGGTCAGCGGGGTCTCGGAGTTCGCGATCAGAGCCTCGCGCCAGACGTTGCCGATCTTGCCGTGTGCCCGGTGCGAGAGGTACCCGGCGATCCCGCCGCCCTGTTTCCGGCGTTCCGCGACCACGACCGCGTGGTTGGCGTCCGGTTTGCCGCGTTGGAAGCGCAGCGAGTACTTGGCTCCCACCACGTGCGACAGCGAGCTCTGCGCGTGCTCGCTGGTGATGTCGGGATGCCGGTTCGGCACGAGGAAACCCGCCCGATCTGCGTTGCAGGCGAGCAGCATCCGCAGCAACCACGGTCCGGGATCGGCGCGGAGGTCGAAAACCGGGACCGCTCCACCGGTCCGCAGCGGACGTTGCCAGCCGGGCGAACGCAGTTCCCCCACCTCGCTGCCGACGGTCCCACCGAGCGCCCGCAGGAAATCGGTGCCGGGAGCTTCCTCGCCGCTTTCCAGCGACTGCGGGCCGTGGGTGTAGATCGCCTGCCGCTCACCCGTCGACTTGTGGGCTTTCGCGGTGGGTAGGCACACGTACAGCGCGCTCGTGCTCCCGATGGCCTCGGCCCCGTGGTACTCGTTGAAATCGGCGACGATGTTCTCGAACACCATGCCCAGCCGCAGCAGTTCCTGCTGCACCTTGTGCCCCAGTGCCGGTGTGCGCGGGCTGAAGCCGTAGGCCAGCAGCAGTCTGCTGTTGCCGTCGGCCATGGCCTCCGCGGCCCGCGCGGTGAACAGCCCCATCCCCTCGGGGGTGTAGGGCGGGTCGCTGAAGACCAGCTCGAAACCGTCCACCAACGCCGTCGGCAGTCCGAACCGCAGGTCCGCGTGCACGGTGTGCACCGACAGCTGGTGCTCGGCCGCGATTCCGTCGATGTGGGCGAGGATCCGCTCGTCGAGGTCGACCACGGTGACCCGCAGCTCCGGAACCAGCAGGCAGCTCGCCAGCGAGGTCAGGTCGTGATCACCGAGCAGCAGCAGGTGAGCCCGGTGCAGGTCGTAGTTGTCGCGCAGCCACGCGGCGCGGCGCACCGCGGTCCCGGCGGTGGCCGTCACGTGGTCCAGCGCGGCGCAGGGCACCGGGCCGGTGGCGATGAACTCGCGGAGGAGCCGCTCGGCCTCCTCGTCCTCCCGTGGGGCCTCGTGCTCGCCGAACAGGATCCGTTCCCGATAGAGCTCGTGAGCCGAGTCCCGCAGCCGGTAGCCCTCCGGGCCTCGCTCGACGTCCTCGCCCGCCAGCCGAATCAGTTCCTCCACCGTTCTGCGCGGTGTGCGGCAGAGCCGCACCAGCTCCGGCAGGGTGTGCGGCCGGCGTGTCAGCAGTGCGAAAACGTGCCGCAGCGGACGTGCGAGCACGCCTTCGTGGTGGAGTCGCTCGCGAACCGCCTCGACTCCCGTGGAGTCGGTGGCGACTTCAACCTGGGTGCTCATGTCCCGTCCCGCTGTCGGTGTCCGCACTCGTCCGGTTCGGCGGTGCGCAACCAATTGTGCACACCAGCGGGTGTCCCACACTCCGGCGCCCGTCTTGCTCGAAACGTGTTCATCGGTGTCACAGGTGTGAGTTTCGCAGGGCACGTTCGTGTGACTTCCGCTGTCGGAACGGAACGGTGGTTACGCGTAAGTCTCATTACATCGCGTGAGACAGCTGATCGGGTTAAGCTCGGCGAGGCTTGCGACGGTCGGCGAGTGACCGTCGGTGATCCGGGAGGGGGCTCGGTGATCGAGTTCCGGTCCGTGCGCAAGCAGTACGACGACGGCACGGTCGCCGTGCAGGAGTTGAGCCTGACCGTTCCCGTGGGAACGATAACCGTGCTGGTCGGCCCCTCCGGTTGTGGCAAGACCACACTGCTGCGGATGGTCAACCGGATGATCGAACCGTCCTCGGGGGCGGTACTGGTCGACGGCGACGATGTTCGCGATTCCGACCCGGCCGGGCTGCGCAGGGGTATCGGCTACGTGATCCAGCAGGCGGGACTGTTCCCGCACCGCACGGTTCGCGACAACGTCGCCACCGTGCCCCGGCTGTTCGGACACAGCCGACGTGACGCGCGGCGTCGGGCCGAGGGTCTGCTGGAACGCGTGGGACTGCCGGCCGAGCTCCGGAAGCGCTACCCGGTCCAGCTTTCCGGTGGGCAGCAGCAGCGGGTGGGGGTCGCTCGTGCACTGGCCGCCGATCCGCCCGTGCTGCTGATGGACGAACCGTTCAGCGCCGTCGATCCCGTGGTGCGGGAGGGGCTGCAGGACGAGCTGCTGCGGTTGCAGGGCGAGCTGGGCAAGACCGTCCTGTTCGTCACGCACGACATCGACGAGGCGGTCAAGCTCGGCGAGAACGTCGCGGTGCTGCGGCAGGGTGGTTACCTCGCGCAGTACGCGCCTCCCGAACAACTGCTGGCGGAACCCGCCGACGACTTCGTGACCTCGTTCGTCGGGCGGGACCGCGGCTACCGCAGACTGTCCTTCGTGGATTCGGACGGGCTCGTCCCCGGTTCCGTGGACACCGTTCGCATCGGCGACACCAGCGCGGATGTTCCCAGCCAGGCCGAGTGGGTGCTGGTGCTCGACCCGCACGACCGGCCACGCGGCTGGCTCCCGCCGGGAGCCCCCATCCACGGCCAGCTCACCGAGGACCAGCTGACCGCGGGTGGATCGCTGCACACCAGCGGTGCCCCGCTGCGCGGCGCGCTGGACGCTGCCCTGTCGGCTCCCTCCGGTCTCGGGGTCGTCGTGGACGAGGACGGCGTCCACCTCGGCGTGGTCACGGCCCGACAGGTGCTCGACATCCTGGAATCACGGCGACATCCTGCGGTCGCCGAGGGTGCTGTCCAGTGATGGACGAACTGCTCAGGTACTTCTCCAGTCCGTCCAACCGCGAGGTGCTGCTGGAGCAGATCGGCCAACACGTCTACCTCTCGCTGGTTCCGCTGCTGGCCGGGGTGCTGCTGGCGCTGCCGCTGGGCAGGATCGCCCAACGGGTCGGCTGGTCGCGGGCGGCACTGCTCGGCACCGCGGGCATCGTCTACACCATCCCGTCACTCGCGGTGTTCGTGCTGTTGCCCAGCCTGCTCGGTACCGACTTCACCTCGTCGCTCAACGTCGTCATCGCGCTGACGCTCTACACCACCGCGCTGCTCGTGCGCCCGGTGCTCGACGCCCTGGAGGCGGTGCCCACCCACGTCACGATCGCTGCCACCGCGATGGGCTACCGCCCGCACCGCCGGTTCCTCACGGTGGAGCTGCCACTGGCGGTCCCTGCGTTGACCTCGGGAGTGCGGGTGGCCTCAGTGAGCAACATCAGCCTGGTCAGCGTGGGTGCTCTGGTGGGGACCGGCGGGCTGGGGCGGTTGTTCATGGTCGGTTTCGAGCGGGACCTGGTGCAGATACCGGTCGGAATCGTGCTCACCGTGCTGCTGGCGCTGCTGGTCGATCTGCTGCTGGTGCTCGGCTGCCGCCTGCTGACTCCCTGGGAACGCGCCGGGCGGGCGGTGATCGCTTCTTGATCACCGACATAGCGGCCTGGCTGCTCGACCCGTCCAACTGGACCGGCGACGAAGGTGTGCTGCGCCAGGCGTGGCTGCACCTGCTCTACTGCTTGTTCGCGGTCTGCGCCGCTGCCCTGCTGGCGGTTCCGCTCGGCCTCTACATCGGACACACCGGTCGAGGTTCGGTGTTCGTCGTGGGATTCAGCAACGCCATGCGCGCCCTGCCCACGCTTGGTCTGGTGACCGGGCTCGCGGTGTTGTTCCGGGGAAGCATCGCGCTGGCCGCGCTGGTGGTACTCGCTTTTCCCGCGGTGCTGTCCGGCACCTACGCCGGTGTGCGTGCCGTTCCCTCCCAGGCGGTGGATGCCGCCAAGGGCATGGGCATGACCTCGAAGCAGCGGTTGTGGCAGGTGGAGCTTCCCAACGCGCTCACCCTGCTGATGGGCGGGGTGCGCAACGCGATGTTGCAGGTCATGGCGACCACGGCGGTGGCGGCTTATGTCGGTCTCGGCGGTCTGGGGCAGTTGCTGATCGAGGGGCAGACGATCGGGCGCTACGACCAGATGGCCTCGGCAGCGATCCTGATCGCGCTGCTGGCCGTGCTGGTCGATCTGGCACTGGCGGGGCTCACCTGGTTGCTCGTACCACGCGGGGTGACGCTTACCGCCGCGAACACCGGGGCACGGCCCCGAGGCAGGAGGAAACAACGATGAAGCGGCTGGTAGCACCGGTGGTCGCCTTGGTGGCCGCCACGGGACTGCTGTCCGGATGCGCCGATCCCACCGAGTCGGGTGCCGACTCGGGCGGGCCTATCGTCGTGGGATCGGCCAACTTCAGCGAGAGCCAGCTGTTGATGGAGATCTACGCCGAAGCGCTGCGCGGCACCGGTGCCGAGGTCACGACCAAGGGCCGCATCGGTGCTCGCGAGGTCTACGTCGGCGCGGTCCGCGACGGTGAGATCTCGGTGATTCCGGAGTACACGGGCAACCTGCTGCGGCACTTCGAGGAGAACGCCTCGGCCACCGGCTCCGAGAAGATCTACCGGGAGCTCGAGGGAGCGTTGCCGGACAGCCTTCGGGTGCTGGACTACTCCGCGGCCGAGAACTCCGACGTGCTCACGGTGACGAGCGAGACCGCCGAGGCCGGGCTGCGTTCCATGTCGGATCTGGGATCGCGTTGTGGCGACCTCGTGCTGGGAGCGCCCTCCGAGTGGGCACCGCGCTGGAAGCAGCGCATCTCCGAGGTGTACGGCTGCACCTTCGCCGACATCAAGAATCTGGAAGCGGGCAGCGTTCGGGTCGACGCGCTCAACGACGGCCGTATCCAGGTGGCCAACCTGTTCAGCACCACGGCCGCGATCGACCGCGACAACCTGGCGACCCTGGACGACCCGAAGAACATGTTCCCCGCGCAGAACGTGCTGCCGCTGGCACACGAGGGGGCGTTGAACGACGAGCGGGCCGAGGTGCTCAACAGGGTTTCCGAACAGCTGACCACGGCCGATCTCACCCGTATGAACAAGAAGATGTCGGTGGACAAGGCCAATCCGAAGGATCTGGCCAAACGGTTCGTGGACCAGCTCGAGCTCTGACGCGGCCTCGAACTCTGACGCGGCGCTGCCGCCCGGGTTGCCGGGCACTCGCTCGGCGGGAGCTCCCCGCCGCATGAGCGGGTGCCCGGCAACACTAGTATCGGGCAGCGCTGGTATCGGGCAGCGCTGGTATCGGGCAGCGCTGGTATCGGGCAGCGCTGGTATCGGGCAGCGGTTGTTCCGGACAGCGGTCGCTCGGAAGTCAGGTCCCGGAGCGCGCGGCCCAGACGGTGCGTTCGGTGCGCACCGCGAGGTCGTCGCGGCGCAGGATGCTGCCCGGCCCCTCGGTGTCGAGCAGCCGGTCGAGCGCACTCAGGTCCTCGGCCGCCAGTGTCTCGGCGATGCCGCCGCGGATGCGCCGCAGGCTGCCGAGGGCGTACCTGCCGACCGCTTCGTCGCGGGAACCCTCGATGTCGACGGTGACGCCGCGCTCACCCACCACGGTGAAGCCGGCGGCGGTCAGCTTCGGTCCCCAGTCGGCGCCCCGGTGGGGCAGGTGCTCGGCGTGGCGGCGCTCGCTCGCGGCGTGGCAACGCTCCTCCAGACCGGGTCGGTCCTCCGGGGCGTTCTCGGGCAGAAAACGGGGGAAACCCGCCAGCTCGACGACGGCGAGCAGCCCACCGGGAGCGAGGATCTCGTTGATCCGGCGCAGCGCGCGGTCGGGATCGGCCATGTGGTGCATCGAGGCTGACGCCCACACCAGGTCCGGCGTGCCGAGGTCGGGCCAGTCGGCGTCGAGATCGGCCTGCACGGTACGCACGCGCTCCGCCGCCCCCACGGCACGTGCTTTCTCCTCCAGCCGCTGGAGGTGCCCGACCGAGGAGTCGACCGCCGTTACGCGCGCCCCGGGAAAGTGGTTGAGCAGGGCGAACGTTCCTGCTCCCGTCCCGCAGCCCAGGTCCACGATCTCGCGGGGAGCGGCCGTGACTGGCAGCCACGCGGCGATCGAAGCGATGTGCTCGGCGAGCACTTCCGCGTCCAGTTCGAGGATCTCGGCCTGATCCCGGTCGTGCTGGTGATCCCGGTCGTGCTGGTGGTCGTGCGCGGCATCGTGGTGAGTCGCGTTCGCGTGTGGGTGGCTCATGTGTCCCACGCTAGAACCGCCATGCGTGTTTGGCACGGAAAGTTGCCAATTAAGCAAATACGACCGAGGTGTCGAAGTGTGGCGGGCGACATGATTTTGCATGTTGCGAAAATTTGCATGGAGCGCAATAATAGCCGCGTGACGACGACACACGTGACTGCCGGTGCGGGTCTGCGCGAGCGCAAGAAGCGGGCCACCCGCCGTGCGCTCCGCGGTGCGGCACTGCGACTGGCCGCGACTCACGGTGTGGACCAGGTCACGGTAGAGGCGATCGGCCAGGAGGCCGGAGTCTCGACACGAACATTTTTTAACTACTTCGGCAGCAAGGAAGAAGCTCTGGTCGGTGACGGAGCCGAGCTCCAGTGCCGGATCAGCGCGGCCCTGGAGGCCGCCTCCGATCAGCCGTTGCTGTCGATCCTGCGACGGGCCCTGCACGATGCAGCGGTCGATGTCGTCGACATGCGCGAGGAGATGCTGCTGCGCAAACGGCTGCTCTCCGAGTGTCCGGCACTGCTGCCGCAGCACATGGCCAACTTCGCCGCCGCCGAACGTGCCATCGCCGAAGCGGTGGCGGAACACCTCGGCGTGGGCGTCGAGAGCGAGCTACGCCCCAAGCTGGTGGCGGCGACGGTCACCACGGTGGCTCGCGTGACCTTCCAGCACTGGCACGGCGGCAGTGACGCCGAACTCGACGCGTTGATCGACGAGGCCTTCGACCGTCTTCAGCTCGGCCTCTGAAACCGAACGGCTCCCCGGTGCCGGGTATGACCGGGGACCCCACACCGCGCGCTCCACGAGCGACACCGCCTGTTGACGACGAGGAGTTTCGTTGCCGAACGCCGCGCCCTCGCGCGCCCGCGACGCGACCACGTCACCCACCGGGGAGAAAACCTCACCTCCGGAAGAGGGGACGCGGCTGAGTCAGGGCCGCATCTGGTTGATTTTCGTCGGTCTGATCCTGAGCATCCTGCTGGCGGCGCTGGACCAGACGATCGTGTCCACGGCGTTGCCCACGATCGCCGGTGAACTGGACGGTTTCGACCGGATCTCCTGGACGGTAACCGCCTATCTGCTCGGCCAGGTCGTCACCATGCCGTTGTACGGCAAGTTGGGGGATCTGCTCGGCCGCAAACCCGTTTTCCTGTTCTCCATCGGCATGTTCCTGCTCGGCTCCGTGCTGGCCGGAATCGCGCAGTCGATGAACGCCTTCATCGCCTTCCGCGCCGTCCAGGGAGTCGGGGCCGGTGGACTGATGGTCGGTGCGCAGTCGATCATCGGCGAGATCACCAGTCCCCGGGAGCGGGGACGCTACATGAGCATGCTGGCGCCGCTGATCGGAATCGGCACGGTGCTGGGGCCGCTGCTGGGTGGGTTCTTCACCGAGCAGCTGAACTGGCGCTGGATCTTCTACATCAACATTCCGCTGGGTGCGGTGGCGATCACCGTGGTCAGCCTGGTGCTCAAGCTTCCCGGCAGCGACCGGTCCCCGCGCATCGACTATCCCGGGGCGGCGCTGATGGCGGGAGCCGTCACGTGCCTGGTGCTGGTCACCAGCTGGGGCGGTACCGACTACGCCTGGGAAAGCCCGACGATCCTCGGGCTGCTGGCCGGGTTCGTCGTACTGACCGTGGGCTGGGTCTTCGCCGAACGTCGCGCCACCGAACCGGTGATCCCGCTGCGGCTGTTCACCGACCGCATCTTCGTGATCTGCGTGTCCCTGGGCCTGGCGGTCGGGCTGGCCATGTTCGGAGCCGTGACCTACATTCCCACCTATCTGCAGATCGTCGGTGGCGCGGGAGCGACCAACTCCGGGCTGCTGATGCTGCCCATGGTCATCGGCATGATGGGGGCCTCGTTCCTCACCGGACAGCTGATCACGCGGTTCGGGCGCTACAAGATCTTCCCGATCTACGGCACGGTGCTGGCAGGCGTCGGGATGTACCTGCTGTCCACGATGGGCGTCGAAACCACCCGCGTGCAGTCGGGCCTCTACATGGTGCTGCTCGGCGCCGGGATCGGCTCCATCATGCCGGTGCTCACCACCGCCGTGCAGAACTCGGTGTCCCGGGCCGACCTGGGATCGGCGACCTCCGGAGTCAACTTCTTCCGGCAGCTCGGTGCCTCCGTGGGTACCGCGCTGGTGGGAACGCTGTTCAACAGCAGGCTGTCCGACCAGCTGGACCAGACGCTGCCGCCGCGGTTGGCCGAGCAGGCCTCGACCGACGCCAGCAGCATCACCCCGGAGGCACTCGAGAAGATGCCGCCGCGGCTGCGCGACGGCTTCGTCGAGGCGTTCGCCGGAGCGCTGCCGCCGGTGTTCTTCTACTTCGTCCCGCTGCTGGGTGCGGCGTTCGTACTAGCGCTGCTGCAGCGGGAGAAGCCGCTGGGCACCGAGCGTAACGCCGAGGCCGACGTGAGTTCCGGAGCTCAGGAGGAGGGGAGCTAGTCCGCACCCGCCGACTCCGAGTCGGAGACGCCGCAGGGTGTTCAGCGGAACTACCTGCTCGTGGCTGCATCCGGGGAACACGCTCCCGGAGTCCGCACGATCAGCGTCGGCGATCGGTCCACCCGTCGCGACATGACCGTGGGTGGCAGCGGAATCGGTGACCCCACAGCCGCTGTCACCGGCACTGTCACCGGCAGCGGTGACGGCGGGCTGGCCGGGGCCACGGTCACGATCACCGATTTCCGGGGAGAGGTGCTCGACGCGGCGACCACCGGACCGGCGGGGGACTACCGGCTTCCCCGGCTGGAGGCGGGCACCTACACGCTCACCGCCTCGGCCCCCGGACACCGGCCCGCTGCGGTTGCCGTGACGTGCGGGGCCGGGGAGAACACCCACCACGATCTCGAGCTGTTCGCCTCGGGGCGGATCCGGGGCACCGTGCGAGCCCGTACGGACGGCACCCCGCTGACCGAGCTCCGCCTGGTCCTGCTCGACGAGCGCGGTACCAGTGTGGCCGTGACCAGCCCGGAAGTCGACGGTAGCTACGCGTTCGACGGTCTTCCGGAAGGTGACTACACACTGGCGGCCCGTGGTCCCGAACCCGACTCGGTCCGGCTGCGCCTGACCGGTGGCGAGGGGATCGACCACGACATGGAGCTGGAGTACGACACCGAGCCCGAGAGCGTGCTCCCGACTCCCGCGACACCCTGACCGCGCGGCGTCCGTCCGGTCAGGGCCCTGCGTTCGTCGCACCCGACCGGCTCGGACGGCGGTTCCGCTGTCCGAGGCAGTCCGCTGTGGAGATTTCGTAACGTGTCGGACAACGGGGCCGGTTGTTTGGTATCGCGGAGTCATGGACTCCTTCGATGTCGTGTGGCTGGTGTTCGCGCTGCTCGTCGGCGCGATGTTCATCGTCTACGGCGCGCTCGGCTGGGCGGGTAAGGTCTCCGCCAGTTGCTGGGCGCGTTGGACCCGGGCGAACCGGGAGGGCGGCCGGAACCAGATGTTGCTCGGCCTGATCATCGGAATGAACGGTGTCGCGGCAGCCGTGCCCGGCACGGGATTCGGTCCGCTGAGCGCCCTGCTGGTGGTGACCATGGTCGCTTTCTTCACCCTGTCGATCCTGCACCGCAGGAAGTACGGTCCCCGGCCGCAGCCGGGTTCGCAGTCGCCCTACGCCGCGAAGCGGCTGGCGGGATGACGGACTGGTTCCTGCTCGTTTCCCTGGCGGTCGGATTCGTCGGCAGTGCTGCGGCCGTGCTGTTCGGGACCCTGGGCTGGACCGGGAGGGTGGCGGTACGCCCCTGGGCTCGCGGCACAGCCGCGAGTCGCGCGGCCGGGCGCAACCAGCTGCTGCTCGGGCTGATGATCGCGCTGAACGGTGCCAACCTGATGCTGCCGGGTCAGCGGGGATCCAAGGCGCTGGCCCTACTCGCGATCCTGGGTATCGTCGGCTACTTCGCGCTGCTGATCCTGCACCGCCACCGGTACGGCCCATCCCCTCCGCCGAGGTCCCGGTTCGTCGAGGACCGGCGGTAGCGCGCTGCCGAGTTCCGGAGCGGTCCGGACTCGACCGTTGACCACGACCGGTGTCGGCCGGCCGCGTGGACGTCGGGTCGCGGCTCAATCACCTCGGCCGGTTCGCCCACCTATCCGGTTGGTCAGCTCGTCGGCTGTCGCCCGCACCAGCCGGGCGAGTTCCGGCCAGTTCGCCCCGCACGGTGCGCGGGATCGTCCGCTCTCCGCCGCGGCCGTCTCGACCGGTTCGCAGTGGTGCCGCATGGTGACGCTGATGGCGGCGGTGGGACGCCCGCCGTGGTCGAACGCCGCGCTGGCGACCGAGGCGAACCCCTCGGTGATCTGGCCGTCCTCCACCGACCACCCCATCCGGTGCTCCCGCGTGAGCAGTCGCCGCAGTTCGGGAAGGTCCCGCGGTCCCCGCTCGGTGCGCAGCACGAAACTGTCCGCGCGGGGGAACAGCGCCCGGACCTGGGTGCGCGGCAGGTGCGCCAGCATCGCTCTGCCCGAGGCGGTCAGTTGCGCGGGCAGCCGCACGCCCACGTCGGTGACCAGCGTCTGCGGTCGTGACGGCCGTTCCTTGATCAGGTAAAACAGTTCGTTGCCGTGCAGCACGCCGAGGTGGGCGTTGTAACCCACCCGGTCCACCAGATCCCGCAGCAACGGTCCGGCCAGCCGTTCCAGCGGCTCGTGCCGCAGGTAGGCCGAGCCCAGTTCGAAACTCGCCACCCCCAGCCCGTAGCGTCGTTCCTCGGGCAGGTGGGTCACGAAACCGGCCTCGGTCAGCTCCGCCAGCAGGTGATACGTCGTGGAGCGGGGCAGCTCCAGCTCCCGCGCGATCACCGCCGCCGACACCGGTCCGGGCCGTGCCGCCAGCACCCGCAACACCGCGAGTCCGCGTCGCAGCGCCGGAACGTCGCTGCTGGATCCCAAGAGCTCTCTCCTTCGAACGCGACCGGCCCGACCGGCTGAACCGAGCCCGCCGCACCGAGCTCGCCGATCCCGATCCGGCTGACCGACGCCCCGGAACGGTATGCCTACCCGGCAACGCGCCGGTGTCTGAAATCCCAGACACGAACACCGTATCCCGGCTTTCCGGCAGGCGCGTCCCGCGATGGGATGGACCCATGCGGTACAACGTCGAGCATCCGCCCACCCAGCATCCGGTCCCGGGACATTCCGGCACCGCGCCCACCGAGGTCGGGCCGGAACCACTCACCGTCGAACAGGTGATGGCGGTGGCCCGGGGGCGGGCGAGCGTGCGGCTCTCCGAATCGGCTGAACAGGGCATCGGCGACACCCGCAAGCACATCGACACCCTCGCCGCCGCCGAACAACCCACCTACGGGGTCTCCACCGGCTTCGGCGCGCTGGCCATCCGCCACATCCCACCGGAACGGCGGGCCGCGCTGCAGGCGTCGTTCGTGCGCTCCCACGCGGCCGGGGCGGGCGATCCGGTGGAGCCGGAGGTGGTGCGCGCGCTGATGCTGCTGCGGCTGCACACCGTGGCCACCGGCCGCACCGGGGTGCGCCCCGAGACCGCGCACGCGCTGGCCGAGCTGCTCAACTCCGGCATCGTCCCGGTGGTCCACGAGTACGGTTCGCTGGGCTGCTCCGGCGACCTGGCGCCGCTGGCCGCCGTGGCGCTGGCGCTGACCGGTGAGGGCGAGGTGTTCGACGCGGCGGGAGCGCGCAGACCCGCCGCCGAGGCGCTGCCGGAGGCGGGAATCCGGCCGGTCACGCTGGCCGAGAAGGAAGGTCTCGCACTGACCAACGGCACCGACGGCATGCTGGGGATGCTGGTGCTGGCACTGCGCGACCTGTCCGAACTGGTCGACGTCGCCGACGTCACCGCCGCGATGAGCGTGGAGGCGCTGCTGGGCACCGACCGCGCGTTCGCGGCCGACCTGCAGGCGCTGCGTCCGCATCCGGGACAGGCCCACTCGGCCGCGCGGATGCGTGCGCTGCTCGCCGACTCACCCGTGGTGGCCAGTCACCGCGGACCCGACTGCACCAGGGTGCAGGACGCCTATTCGATGCGCTGCTCACCCCAGGTGCACGGCTCCGCGCGCGACACCATCGAGCACGCCGCCACCGTCGCCGAACGCGAGCTCGCCGCCGCGATCGACAACCCGGTGGTGCTCGACGACGGGCGCGTGGAGTCCAACGGCAACTTCCACGGCGCGCCGCTGGCACACGTGCTCGACTTCCTCGCGATACCGCTTGCCGACGTCGCGGGCATCGCCGAGCGCCGTACCGACCGGATGCTCGACGTCGCCAGGTCGCAGGGCCTGCCCGCCTTCCTCGCGGACGACCCCGGGGTGGACTCGGGCTACATGATCGCGCACTACACCCAGGCAGGCGTGGTCACCGACCTCAAGCGCGCGGCGAATCCCGCCTCGGTCGACTCCATCCCGACCAGCGCGATGCAGGAGGACCACGTGTCCATGGGCTGGTCGGCCGCCCGCAAGCTGCGCACCGCCGTGTCCGGGCTGCGCAAGGTGCTGGCCGTCGAGCTGCTGACAGCCGCCCGGGCGCTCGACCTGCGCGCGCCGTTGCGTCCGGCACCCGCCACGGCTGCGGTGCGTGACCTGCTGCGCACCCAGGTGTCCGGTCCGGGGCCGGACGAGCACGTCGCTCCCCAGATCCTGGCCGCCGAACAGCTGCTCGCCTCCGGCGAGGTCCACCGGGCGGCGGCCGAACACGTCGATCCCGTACTCGGAGGCCACTCGTGACAACCGCGAGCCGTACCGTGCGCGCCCCGCGCGGAACCGAACTGACCGCGCGGAGCTGGAGCACCGAAGCGCCGCTGCGCATGCTGCGCAACAACCTGGATCCCGAGGTGGCCGAGCGGCCGGACGACCTGGTCGTCTACGGCGGCACCGGCAAGGCCGCCAGGGACTGGGCCAGCTACGACGCGATCGTGCGTGAGCTGACCGAGCTCTCCGAGGACGAGACCCTGCTGGTGCAGTCGGGCAAACCGGTCGGGGTGCTGCGCACCCACGAGTGGGCGCCGCGGGTGCTGATCGCCAACGCGAACCTGGTCGGGGACTGGTCGAACTGGCCGGAGTTCCGCAGGCTCGACTCGCTGGGGCTGACGATGTACGGCCAGATGACCGCCGGCTCCTGGATCTACATCGGTACGCAGGGGATCCTGCAGGGCACCTACGAGACATTCGGGGCGGTGGCCGCGAAACGCTTCGGCGGGACACTGGCCGGAACCCTCACCGTCACCGCCGGACTGGGCGGGATGGGCGGTGCCCAGCCGCTCGCGGTGACCATGAACGAGGGGGTGGCGCTGGTGGTCGAGTGCGACGCGGACCGGGCGCACCGCCGTGTCGGGCACGGTTATCTGGACGAGGTGGCCGAGGGGCTCGACGACGCGCTCGAACGCGTCGAGTCGGCCAGGAAACGCCGCGAACCCCGCTCGGTGGCGGTGATCGGCAACGCGGCCGAGGTGCTGCCGGAACTGCTGCGGCGCGGTGTCGAGGCGGACATCGTCACCGACCAGACCTCCGCGCACGATCCGCTGTCCTACCTGCCCGTCGGGGTGTCCACCGCGGACTGGGCCGACTACGCCGGCCGCGCCCCGGAGGAGTTCACCGCGCGCGCCAGGGAGTCCATGGCCCGGCACGTCGAGGCGATGGTCGGCTTCCACGACGCGGGGGCCGAGGTGTTCGACTACGGAAACTCGCTGCGCGGCGAGGCCCGCACCGCCGGTTACGGGCGAGCCTTCGACTACCCGGGCTTCGTGCCCGCCTACATCCGGCCGCAGTTCTGCGAGGGCAAGGGGCCGTTCCGGTGGGCCGCGCTGTCCGGCGATCCGGCCGACATCGCCGCCACCGACCGGGCGATCCTGGAGCTGTTCGGTGAGGACGAGCACCTGGCCCGCTGGATCCGGATGGCGGGCGAGCGGGTCTCGTTCCAGGGGCTTCCCGCCCGCATCTGCTGGTTGGGCTACGGACAGCGCGAACTGGCTGGGGTGCGGTTCAACGAGATGGTCGCCTCCGGCGAACTGCGTGCCCCGGTGGTGCTGGGAAGGGACCATCTGGACACCGGTTCGGTGGCCTCGCCCTACCGCGAGACCGAGGCGATGGCAGACGGTTCCGACGCCGTCGCGGACTGGCCGCTGCTCAACGCCCTCGTCAACACGGCATCCGGTGCGACCTGGGTGTCCGTGCACAACGGGGGTGGTGTCGGTATCGGCAAGTCGCTGCACGCGGGTCAGGTGATCGTGGCCGACGGCAGTGAGCTGGCGGAGCGCAAGCTGCGTCGGGTGCTGACCAACGACCCCGGCACGGGGGTGATGCGCCACGTCGACGCGGGTTACGACAGGGCGCGCGAGGTGGCCGACGAACGCGGTGTCCGAATTCCACGACCTTGACGAAGCCTGGGCGGCTGATGAAAGCCGCGCGGTTGATCGTCGGTGGGCGTCGATTTCTCGCGAAATCTCCGGGCGGGGAACGGAACGGGCGGGGAACGGAACCGGCAACGGCCACCGGAGAGCGGGAAGCTCCGAGGAGCGAGTGAACGGAGGGAACGGTGTCCACGCCGAGTGAGCTGCTCGCCGACATCGAGCGAGTGGGTAGGGACCACGGCCGTGGCGGGTACTCCCGGCACGTCTTCGAAGCCCCGGAGCACGAGCTGCGCGAGTGGTTCGTCGAACAGGCCGCACGACGGGGGCTGGAGGTCGTGCCCGACGGCAACGGCAACCTCTGGGCCTGGTGGTCGGGACCCGGAGTGTCCGGCCCCGGCGAGGGGGCGGTCGCGACCGGCAGTCATCTCGACTCCGTACCCGGCGGCGGCGAGTTCGACGGGCCGCTGGGCGTGGTCAGCGCCCTGTCCGCGGTGGACCGGTTGCGTGCCGAGGGATTCCGCCCCGGTCGTCCGCTGGCCCTGGTGGTCTTCGCCGAGGAGGAGGGCGGGCGTTTCGGGCTCCCCTGTCTGGGTTCCCGGTTGGCGGCCGGAACCGTGGCGCCGGAGCGAGTGCTCGGGCTGCGTGACGACTCGGGAACCACACTGGCCGAGGCGATGCGCGCTGCCGGGAAGAACCCGGACCACACCGGACCGGACGAGTCCAACCTGGCTCGGGTGTCCCGGTTCCTGGAACTGCACGTGGAGCAGGGCAGGGGACTGGTACACCGACAGCGACCCGTCGGGGTGGCGTCCACGATGCTCGCCCACGGCAGGTGGCGGTTCCGGTTCACCGGACAGGGCAACCACGCCGGAGCCACCCCACTGGGTGACCGCAGGGATCCGATGCTGCCCGCCTCGCTGCTGGTCGCCGAAGCCCGTCGCGTCGCCGCGAACCACGACGACGCCAGAGCCACGGTCGGACGTATCCAGCCGCTCCCGTCGGGAACCAACGTGATCGCCGCCTCGGTCGACGTCTGGCTGGACGCCCGCGCGCACACCGACGCCGACACCAGGGGAATGGTCGACGAGCTCCACCGCCGTGCGGGCGTGCTGGCAGCCGAGGAGGGGTGCTCGGTGCGACTGTCCGAGGAGTCCTATTCGGACACGGTGTCCTTCGACGGTTCACTGCGCGACGAACTCACCACGATGTTGGACGCACCGGAACTGCCCACCGGCGCCGGGCACGACGCCGGGGTGCTCGCCGCGCGGATGCCCACCGGCATGTTGTTCGTGCGCAACCCCACCGGTGTCAGTCACGCTCCGGAGGAGCACGCCGAACCGGCCGACTGCGACGCCGGTGCCGAAGCGCTCGCGACGGTGCTGCGGCGGTGGAGCCGATGACCGCCGGACCCGACGTCCGTCGGCCTCGACAACAGGCGGTGCCCGTGACACGAGAGGAGCTGCCCGAACGGATGTCCTACTGGTGCGAGTGGGCCTGGCTGCAGGACGGCCCCGGCCGTGACGTGCTGATCGAGACCGACGGTGCGCGAATCACCGGCGTCACCCCGGCGGTCGAACCACCGCCGGACACCCCACGACTGCGCGGCTTGACCCTGCCCGGTGCCGCGAACGTGCACTCGCACGCCTTCCACCGCGCACTGCGCGGCAGGGGAGCGGAGCAACGCGGCACGTTCTGGACCTGGCGCGACCGGATGTACCGCGTGGCCGAGCGACTGGACCCGGACACCTACTACCGGCTGGCCCTGGGGGTGTACGCGGAGATGGTGCTGGCGGGGTTCACCGCCGTAGGGGAGTTCCACTACCTGCACCACGCCCCGGGCGGGCAGCGCTACGACGATCCCAACGCCATGAGCGCGGCGCTGGTGGCAGCGGCCCGCGAGGCCGGGATCAGGCTGACCCTGCTGGACACCTGCTATCTCAGCAGTGGTTTCGGCCCTCCGCCGGAAGGGGTGCAGACCAGGTTCTCCGACGACACCGCGGACGAGTGGGCCCAGCGGGTGCACGGATTCGACGGCAGCCACGACGGGGTGATCCTCGGTGCCGCGCTGCACTCGGTGCGGGCCGTGCCGAAAGCCGCCATGCCGGTGGTGCGCGAGTTCGCCCGCACCCGAGGGGTGCCGCTGCACGTTCACCTGTCCGAGCAGCGTGCGGAGAACGACGCCTGCCTCGCGGTGCACGGTCGCACCCCCACCCAGTTGTTGGAGGAGCAGGGGATACTGCGAACCGCCACCACGGCGGTGCACGCCACGCACCCGACGGCGGGCGACATCGCCAGGCTGGGACGCAGCGGCGCCGGGGTGTGCCTGTGCCCCACCACCGAGTCGGACCTGGCGGACGGGACAGGTCCGGCCGACGAGCTCTCGGTGGCGGGCTGCCCGCTGTCGCTGGGCAGTGACGGGCACTCGGTGATCGATCCGTTCGCCGAGGCACGTGCCGTCGAGTCCGGCATGCGGCTGCGCAGCGAGGTGCGCGGCCACTTCTCCCCGGACGAGCTCACGATGATGGCCACCGGAACCGGACATCGTGCGCTGGGCTGGCCGGACGCGGGCAGCATCGAACTCGGCGCCCGCGCGGATCTGGTCACCCTGGACCTGGACAGCCCGCGGCTGGCCGGGGTTCCCCCGCGTGCCGCTGTGACCGCGGCGACGTCGGGGGACGTGACCGATGTGGTCGTCGACGGCAGGCGGGTGGTCCGCGAGGGCGTCCACCAGCTCGTGCCGGACGTGGCGGGCACGTTGCGCGAAAGCATTCGGGAACTGGTCGAGGACTCGTGAGCGGCGAGGTTTCCGCGCGAGTCCACCCACGTGACGAGGAAGATCGATGACGTCCACCCTTATCACCGGAATCTCCGAGCTGACCACCAACGACGAGGAACTGGGAACGCGGACCGACGCTGCCCTGGTGCTCGAGGGGGACCGGGTGGCCTGGGTCGGTGCGGCCGGGCGCGCACCGCGGGCCGACAACCGCGTCGATCTCGAAGGGCGAGCCGTGCTGCCCGGTTGGGTCGACAGCCACACCCACCTGGTCTTCGCCGGTGATCGCACCGCCGAGTTCACCGCCCGCATGGCCGGACAGCCCTACACCGCGGGCGGGATCGCCGAGACCGTGCGCGCCACCCGCGCGGCCGACGACGAGCGGCTCGCCGCGAACCTGCGTGCCCACATCGCCGAGGCGGCCGCGCAGGGCACGACCTCGTTGGAGACCAAGACCGGCTACGGGCTGACCGTCGAGGACGAGCTGCGCGCCGCCCGCATCGCGGCGGCCGAGGTGGACGAGGTCACCTACCTCGGCGCCCATCTCGTGCCTCCCGAACGGGACGCCGAGGGCTACCTGGATCTGGTGTGCGGGCCGATGCTCGACGCGGTCGCCGAGCACGTGTCCTGGTGCGACGTGTTCTGCGAACGCGGCGCGTTCGACGCCGAGCAGGCCCGCCGCGTGCTGCTGGCCGCTCGGGAACGCGGCCTGGGGCTGCGGGTGCACGGCAACCAGCTGGAACCGGGCCCGGGCGTGGCGCTGGCCGTGGAGCTGGGAGCGGCCAGTGTGGACCACTGCACGCACCTCACCGGTGCCGACATCGCCGCGCTCGCCGGGTCGGGGACCGTGGCGACCCTGCTGCCCGCCTGCGACCTGTCCACGCGGCAACCGCTGCCGCCCGCCAGGGAGCTGCTCGACGCCGGGGCCACGGTGGCACTGGCCACCAACTGCAACCCCGGCTCGTCCTACACCTCGTCCATGGCGTTCTGCGTCGCCACGGCGGTGCTGCAACTGCGGATGACCGTGTCCGAGGCGGTGTACGCGGCCACGAGGGGAGGGGCCCGGGCACTGCGGCGCGACACCGGTGAGGGAGCGCTCGGCGTGCTGCGTCCGGGCGCCCGTGCCGATGTGCACGCGCTGGACGCCCCCGCCGCGTCCTGGCTGGCCTATCGCCCCGGGGTTCCGCTGACCCACCGGGTGTGGCAAGCCGGACGACCGGTGCGCTGAGCGGGGACGCATCACTCGACCTCGGGGCGGGGAGGTCAACGCGCGCTGAACTGATGCTTTCCTGTCGTGTTGTCGACAGAGGTGGGGCATTTTCGGTTCCGATACGTCGAAAGCCACGTTACCAACGCGAGCAGCCGCGGGTTCTCCCGTGCGGCTCTCGCGAGGAAGGCCCGACGTTGTGTAGGCCGCTACCCGATGTCGGGCCTCCCCGCAGCGAGAGCCGTGCGAGAGGTTCCGCCGAGCGAGCGACCCGACAACCCGATCGGAAAACTCCAATGAGTTCTCAGAACGGGTACCGCGCCTGCCGCTCCCGGAAGGTCACCCAGCGGGTGTCGGTGAACGCCTCGACGCCGCTGCGCCCGCCGAAGTGGCCGAAACCGGAGTCCTTGATCCCGCCGAACGGCGCCTGCGGCTGATCGCCGACCGACTGGTCGTTGATGTGGAAGATGCCGGTCTCGACACGCCGCGCGATCTCCCAGCCCTTCCGCGTGTCGGTGGTGATCACGCCACCGGTCAGCCCGTACGGCGTGTCGTTGACCACCCCGATCGCCTCCTCGACGGATTCGTAGCCGAGCACCGTGGTTACCGGGCCGAAGATCTCCTCCGAGTAGATCCGGTGCTCCGGTGCGACCTCGCTCAGCACGGTCGGCCGGTACATCGCCCCCTCCGGTGGTTGCCCGCCGCAGTGCGCCACGGCTCCCCGGGCCAGTGCGTCGTCGACCAGTGAGGCGATCCGTCGCGCGGCCGGTTCGTCGATCACCGGGCCGATCACGGTGTCCGTCTCCCGGGGATCACCGAAGGGGAGTCCGGCTACCTTCTTGCCCAGGCGTTCGCCGAACTCCTCCCGCATCGTCTCGGGCACCAGCACCCGGTCGGCCGACATGCAGATCTGGCCCGCGTTCATGAACGCGCCGAAGGTCACCGCGTCCACCGCGTAGTCCAGGTCGGCGTCGTCGAGCACCAGCACCGAGTTCTTGCCACCCAGTTCCAGCACGGCGGGTTTGAGGTGGCGGGCGGCCTCGATCCCGATGGAACGCCCGACCTCGGTGGATCCGGTGAAGTTGACCCGCCGGACCCTGCGGTCGGCGATCAGGGCGTTGCCGATCTCGGCGCCGTCCGCGCCGTCGTTGGTGACCACGTTGAGCACGCCGTCCGGCAGCCCGGCCTCCCGCAGGATCCCGGCCAGCCACAGACCGGCCGCCAGCGGGGCCTGTTCGCTCGGTTTGAGCACCACGGTGTTGCCCATGGCCAGTGCGGTGGCGAACGAGCGGGTGCCGAGGATCAGCGGTGCGTTCCACGGCGCGAAGGCGGCGACCACTCCGGCGGGTTGACGCAGCGCGAAACTCCACTCGTCGGGGTCGGAGGAGGTGAGCACCTCGCCGCGCGGTCCGGTGGTGGCCGCGGCGGCCTCGCGCAGGATGTCGGCGGCCAGCTCGACGTTGAACATCGCCCACGGCCGAGTGCCGCCGACCTCACCGGCCATCAGCTCGACGGCCTGTTCGGTGTACTGCCCCAGCAGGTCCGCGGCCCGCAGCAGGATCTCCCTGCGCCGCAGAGCCCCGGTGCGCGACCACTCGTCGAACGCGGCCGCGGCCGCGTCGACCGCCTCGGTGACATCGGAGACCGAGGCCGCCGCGACGGTTGCGAACACCTCGCCGGTCAGGGGGTCGTTGTCGGTGGTCCTTCGGCCGTCGGCCGCTTCCCGGAAGCCACCCCCGATGATCAGCTGTCGTTCCACAGGCGCCATTGCCGCTCGCTTTCGTCGAATCCTTCCACCGCATCACACCACCGGTGGGCACCCGCGTGCATGCCCGGAGGTGGTATCGCTCCCCATTCGCAGCACGGTGTGCGCGCTCCGGCCGTGCTCACCGGTGTGCGCGACTCACTCGACCCGGGAGGACGCCGGTTCCGCCTCCTCGTCCTCGGAGGGCAGGTGGATGTCGTTGACGTCGATGTTGACCTCGATGACCTCCAGCCCGGTCATGCGTTCCACGGACTCGATCACGTTCCGCCGCACGCTCCTGGTCAGCTCCACGATGGACAGGCCGTACTCCACCACCACGTCCAGGTCCACCGCCGTCTGCTTCTCGCCGACCTCGACCCGCACGCCCGAGACGGTCGAGGTGCCGCTACCGCCGGGGATGCGTTCCCGCAGCGCGCCGAAAGCGCGGGAAACGCCGCCTCCCATCGCGTGAACCCCGGAGATCTCGCGCGCCGCGATAGCCGCGATCTTCTGCACCACCGTGGCAGCGATGTTGGTCCTGCCTTCCGAGGAGCCGGCCGAAGTGCCCACCCGGACGGGCTGCCGGGACTCGGAGGAGTCGTTGTCGGCCCGCTCGCTGTCCTGCTGTGCCATGTGCCGTTCCTTTCGAGCCTGGCGTGATTCGCGGCTGTTCGCCGTCCTCCGCCGTGTGTCGGACGCCGATCGTCGGACGTTTCCCCGAACGGCGGGTGTTCCGCGAGTATGCCGCATCTCACGCGCCGACGGCGCCGAACCACCCCGCGCCGAACCACCTCGAGGGGGAATCCCCGACCCATCGCCCCGAACCCCACCGCTCCCGTACTCGGCACCGCCGCTCGACCTCGGGGCGGCGTCGATTTCTCGCGAAATCGCCGCGCCGGAGCGACCGGCCCAACAACCGACCGGCCCAACAACGCAGCGAGAGTCGGGTGAGAGGCTCCACCAAGCGACTACCCGCGGAGACCGGGATGGCGAAATCCGGTCAGAGTTCTTCGGAGCAGGCGAGCAGGGCATCCAGCACTCGCCGGAGCAGCGGGTGCTCCTCCCTGCCGCGCCGCACGGCCGCGAAGACCCGCCTGGTGGGGACCCGGTCGCGCAACGGCCGCACCTCGGCGCCGTGCTCGGTCGGGATGGCGCTGCGCGGTACCAGCGCCATGCCCGTCCCGGCGGCCACCAGGGCCACCACCGCGTGGAAGTCGTCCGAGGTGTGGGTGATGGGTGGGGCGAATCCCGCGTCTGCGAAGCAGGTCTGCGCCACCTCCCGGCAGGGGTTGCCCGGTAGCGGCGCGATCCAGTCGGACTCGCCGAGCTCGGTCACCGGCAGGCTCTCCCGTTCGCAGAGCGGATGGCGCGGTGGTAGCACCGCGTCGAACGGTTCGGCGTAGAGCGGATACCTGGTGAGCCGGTCCTCGTCGGAGCGGACGGTCGCGCCGTACTCCATCGAGATCGCGATGTCGGTCTCGCCGGCGAGCAGCATGAGCAGGCTGTTGTGCGCCTCGGCGTCGCGCACCAGCACCGTCACCCCGGGAGCGGTGGCGCGCAGCGCGGTGATGGACGGTGCCACCACTCGCGTGATGGCGGAGGCGAACGAGGCCACCTCGACGCGCCCGACGGTGCCCGCGGCGCAGGCCGCCATGCTGGCCTCGGCGCGTTCCACCTCGGCCAGCACGGCCTTCGCGTGCTCGGCGAGCAGCTCCCCGGCCGCGGTCAGCTCGACCCGCCTGCCCCTGCGGATCAGCAGTGCCTGTCCCGCCTCCTGCTCCAGGGCGGTGAGCTGCTGCGAGACCGCGGACGGGGTGAGGTACAGCGTCTCGGCCGCTGCGCGCACCGTGCCGTGGTCGGCCAGTGCGCGCAGCACGGTCAGTCGACGCGGGTCAATCACCAAGCTCCAATCGCTGGAAGCTCCGGCCTTCGGGCTGGAGAGGAAAGCGATCCCGAGTGCTGTTGGGTGACCACGCACCCACATGCTTACTCATGATCGCTAGTTGTGTAAAATGATCGGTATGCGGACGGCGTATAAGTGCCGGGCCTACCCGGACTCGGACCAGGCGGCCCAGTTGGGTCGCACGTTCGGGTGCGTACGCCTCGTGTGGAACAAGACCCTCGACCAGCGGCACCGCGCCTACCACGCGCACGGCACGAAAACGTCCTACACCGAGACCGACGCCGCCCTGTCGGAATGGAAACGCACCAGTGAGTTGGCGTTTTTGTCCGAGGTATCCAGCGTTCCGCTGCAACAGACCCTGCGGCATCAGCACACCGCATTCGCGAACTTCTTCGCCGGACGCGCCAAGTACCCGAGCTTCAAAAACCGAAACGGCAAACAGTCGGCGCACTACACCCGCAGCGCGTTCCGTATGCGCGGCGGGACGTTGACGTTGGCGAAACAATCCACACCGCTTGAGTTCGTGTGGTCCTGG
>NZ_FPAT01000005.1 GCF_900116555.1 Actinopolyspora lacussalsi subsp. righensis
AGCCCCTGGTCACCGGCACCCTGCTGGGCGATCTCGTCGATGACACCCTCGACACGGGACTCGTGCGCACTGTCGACACCCTGACCGATGTCCGGCGACTGCGCGTCGATCGAGACGTTGATGCCGCAGGAATCGCCGTCGAAGCCCTTGGCCGAGTTGTCGTACCCGATCTCCAGGACCTTCTCCCGCACGATCGCGGGCAGGTCCACGTCGGCGGCGGTGGTGACCTCACCGGCCAGGTGCACCTGGCCCGTGGTGATCATGGTCTCCATGGCCACACGCGAACGCGGGTCCTGCGCCAGCATCGCGTCCAGGATCGCGTCACTGATCGAGTCGGCCATCTTGTCCGGGTGGCCCTCGGTCACGGACTCACTGGTAAACAACCTGCGGTTCATCTCAGTCACGGCTGATCTTCACCTCACTGCTTGTTGCTTCGATTATTCTTCGTACTCGACGGCCTGTCATGCCTTGGCGTGGATGATGCCCCAGGCAAGGTTCCCGCCATTTCCGCCCTGCACCCAGTTGCGCAGGCCGGTCTTCATGCGAGTCCGGTATTCCTCGCCGATGAAGTCGGCGAGTTCGTTCTCCCGGCTTTCCAGAACTTCCAGCACCCGGCCGTAGTGCAGCGGCAGGTACTCGCTGAGGTCCTCGAACTCGACGTTCTGCAGCCCGAGCCTGGTCAGCTCCTTGCGGTAGAAGCCGGGGGACCCGAGCGAGTCCAGGTGCAGCCGGTCCAGGATCGGTCCGAGAGCGCTCTTCTCGGCCGAGTCGGCGGCCATCGGGTCGGTGAACAGCACCGAGCCCTTGGGCTTGAGGACCCTGGAGATCTCCTCCATCACCCTGGTGCGGTCACCGCTGTGCAGGAAGGAGTCCTGCGACCAGACGATGTCGAAGGCATTGTCCTGGTAGGGAATGTCCTCGAACGAGCCGTCGGCCACCTCGATGAGGTGATCGAGCCCCTCGGCACGGCTGATCTCGCGGTTGCGCTGGTTCTCCACCTCGCTGAGGTTGAGGCAGGTCACCTTGCAGCCGTAGGTGCGCGCCAGGTAGCGGGCGGCACCGCCGTAGCCGGCGCCCAGGTCCAGGATGGTGGTGTTGGCGTCGATGTCGACCTTGCTCGCCATCCGCTGGACAGTGCGCTCGCTCGCCGCGGCGATGTCCTCCTGCGGGGTCTGGTAGAGACCGACGTGGATGTCGTTACCTCCCCAGACGTGGTAGTAGAAGTTGTCCGCGTCCTCGGAGTTGTAGTAGTCCCGCGCGGTGTGGACCGCGTTGGAGTACATGTCCAGGAACTCGTCCTCGGTGCGGTAGTTCTTCTCCGCCACGTGGATGAAGAAGTCCGGCTCCGTGTCACCGTAGGTTTCCTGAAAGTCACCGTAGGTGTCAATCCGCTGGAAACCGACCTCACGCATGAGCCGCCGGACGTAGTCCTTCCGCAGCGGGTACATGTTCAGGAAGAATTCGGACTTGTCCGGGAACGTGTACTTGAACCGCGCCAGACCGTCGTCGATGTGGTCAGGCTCGGCGGAAACGTCCTCACCGGCGTAGTAATAGGTGTGCTTACTGGAGAAGCCGGTGTCCAGAATGGAATCGTAGTTACGCTGGTCGATGATCAGAACACCGTCGTGCTTGAGCATCGCGTAGAACTCCGCCAGCGTCTTGCGGCGGTCCCGCTCCGAGAAGAGGTGGGTAAACGAGTTACCCAGGCAAATGATCGCGTCGTATTCACCGTGCACGTCGCGGTTGAGCCAGCGCCAGTCCGCGTTGACCACACGCAGAATGTGACCACCGTACTCCAGTCCGTTACTGAAGGCCTTGGCCAGCATCTGCGGACTGCCGTCCGCGCTGACGGTCTCAAAACCCTCTTCGAGCAGCCGGACCGAGTGGAAACCGGTCCCGGTCGCTGCGTCCAGCACGGTCTTGACACCACGGGCACGCAATTGATCGATGAAGAAGGTTCCCTCGCTCTCGTAGCGGGCCTTCCAATCGATCAGATCGTCCCACTTGTCGACGAATCCACCGACATACTCTTGAGTGTAGTGATCAGTGTCGCGTACTTCCAACGGATTGTCGCCGAACGCCTGCTCCTCGAGGTGCACCGAGTCCTGGTCGTTCGACCCCTGGTCACCACGTGCAAGATCGTCCACGCTCTTGGTCATACTCAGCTCCCACTCGCGTTGGTCAAGCGCCACTGCATCGCTCGGAACCACGGTGAATTCACCGCCCCGAGCCTTCACGGGCGCGCCGGGGCACCTCACAAGGGGCACACCGCACCGGTGCGGGCAGCCAACTGGCGGGCCGCGCACTGGCACCGGTCAGCACACTCGGTCGGCACCTTTGCCGCCCGATCCCGACGCAGATTCCGTACGCCGAGAACCCAACTTATTCGCATTCACGAAAAATGCAAGCACATTCAGCTGTGACCCTAATCATAGAAATAGGATGATCGCGTGATTCGCACAGTTACCCTAAGTAAAAAAATAGGCCGTCACCAGGGGGAATTTAGTTTTCCGCACCAGGGGTCACGATCCGGCAAAGGCAATCAAGCTAAAGATGCAGTACAATGCGCGTGCGCCACATACCACAACGGGGACGAATGGTGCAACCGTACGATCCGATGAAATGAACAACGCGACCGCGGTGCCGCACTGATTCTTTATTCGCCTGTGCCCCTTCCATCGAAGGAGGGACCCCGGATGTTACGCCCCACTCCACCCCGGGGTGTGATACCCCACTCTTCCGCTACGAAGACGCTGTTCATCCAGGTCAACACCACTTCTCGACGAGAAGAATGATCAATGACTCACGAACCCGTCGACAGTCCTTCGCGAGATCCGCGAAATCGACCCTTTTCCCACTTTATTATTGTCGACAATCATTCTAATCGATTGTGCTGGATTCCTGTTCCGCCGTCCGGAGGGCAATCGACCGGAGGCCGCGGAGCCGGGAGGCCCGCCCCGGCCGGCTGAGCGGCCCCGAGTCGTTCGTCCCTTCGAACCACACGAGCGGTCGCTAGCCGCGCCCCGCCACCTACACGGCTTCGCGAGGGCCGGGAACCACTGCTCGTGGCCGGGTGCCGGTGTGGCCCGGCATGGGCCGTCGACGCCCGCTCGGCGCGTCTGCCGGATGCCACGCGAACGACCTCGCAAACTGACACTGTGCCGCCGTTCGAGTTCACAGCGTTGTACCGGACGGAGCAATCTCGTGCACCGATGTTGACGTGAGATGTGTTCTGGCTCATTAATGTTTGTTAGTGGTGATTTAAGTCCGATTGTGTTGCTCTTTGTTGTTGTATGTGCCTCCTAAGTGGAGGTTCCGACGCTCTCAACACGGATGAGGATCGCCCGACACCGTGTGAGGAGGATCGATGCAGTCACGACCACCGCGTCGTGTGACGGCCGGGCACCTGGGTGTGCTCTCGATGGCCGCCGCGTTGGCGCTGGGTGCCGCTCCGGCGGCGGCAGCTCATCCCGTCGAGCACAGGTCACCGGCTGAAGCACCACTGACCACGCCGTGGACGGATCAGGTGGGACCGGACAACGCACTCCCCGAGTACCCGCGCCCCCAGCTGAAACGCGAGCGCTGGCAGAACCTGAACGGCGAATGGGAGTACGCGGGCGGTGTCAGCCCTCCGGACCGGAACCAACAGGACCTGGGCGAACGGATCCTGGTCCCCTACCCGGTCGAGTCCGCGCTGTCCGGCATTCAGCGGCACGACGACCACATGCTCTACCGCCGCGACTTCCGGGTGCCGCCCCACTGGCGCGGCGACGAGCTGCTGTTGCACTTCGGGGCCGTGGACCAGGAGGCGACGGTCTGGGTCAACGGTGAGCGAGTCGGTTCCCACCGGGGTGGTTACACCTCGTTCACGGTCGACGTGACCGATGCGCTGCGGCCGGGATCACGGCAACGAGTGACCGTGGCTGTCACGGACACCAACGAGCGGGGGCAGTACCCCGTCGGCAAGCAGACCGACAATCCCGGCGGGATCTTCTACACGGGTTCCTCCGGCATCTGGCAGACGGTGTGGCTGGAGCCGGTATCGCGGACGCACCTGGCGGAACTGAACATCACACCGCGGCTCGAGGCGGAGACGTTCCAGCTGGAACCAGAGATCCGAGGCTCCCGGGCCGCGAGCGTGGAAACGGTGGTATCGCGCCCGGATGGCGGGGTGGTCTCCCGGACCACCACGGAAGCGGGCTCGACCGTGCGGGCGCCGGTTCCGAACCCGCGAACGTGGAGTCCCGACGATCCGTACCTCTACGACCTGACAGTGCGCCTGTTGGACGCCGACAGCCGTGAACTGGACCGCGTCGCCAGTTACGCGGGGATGCGTTCGATCGGACTGATCGAGGACTCGCAGGGCAGACAACGAATCGCCCTCAACGGGAAGATCCTGTTCCAGCAGGGGATGCTCGATCAGGGCTTCTGGCCGGACGGACTGCACACCCCGCCCGCGGACGAGGCGATGCGTCACGACATAGCGCAGGCCAAGCGGATGGGCTTCAACATGCTCCGCAAGCACATCAAGGTCGCCCCGAAGCGCTGGTACTACTGGGCCGACCGGATGGGCATGCTGGTCTGGCAGGACATGCCCTCCCTTACGGCCCAAACCGGCGGCACCAACGGCGTGCCGTCGGAGGAGGCCAGGACGAAGTTCGAGGCCGAGACCACCGCCGTCGTCGATCAGCTCGACAGCGTGACCTCGCTGGTGACCTGGGTGCCGTTCAACGAGGGATGGGGTGAGTTCGACACCGCCCGCGTCACGGAGCGGATCCAGCGGCAGGACCCCAGCAGGCTCGTGAACGCCGCCAGCGGCGTGAACTGCTGTAACTCGTTGCCGGACACGGGAGCGGGCGACATCTACGACAATCACACCTACGTGGGTCCGGGCACCCCGGAGGCCACCACCGAACGAGCGGCGGTCGACGGCGAGTACGGCGGCCTCGGACTGGTCGAGCAGGGACACCTCTGGCCGGGCCGGCCGGAAGCCTACGAGATGACCGACACTCGGGCCGAACTCACCGAGCGCTACGGCCAGCTCAGCGACGACCTGATCGGCGCGATCGAGCGAAACGGCCTGTCGGCCGCGGTCTACACCCAGGTCTCGGACGTGGAGAACGAGGTCAACGGTCTGATGACCTACGACAGGAGGGTCACCAAGCCGGATGTCGCCTCGATCCGGGCGGACAACGAGGCGATCATCGAAGCCGGCAGCCCGTGAGCTCCTCGTGCTCCGGCCGGGTGGGCGGAACCGCGCGTTCCCCCACCCGGTGCTCTCCGACAGAAGATCCCGAGAACCCGCTCGGAGAACTCCGCGGGCTTCGACAAGAAGGGAGCTCCCATGACCGATGCCGGACCGACGAGGAGTGGCTGGAGCAGGCGCGTCGCGTTGACCACTCTCACCGCGACGAGCGCGGCCGCGGCGCTGGGCGGCAGAGCCACCGCGCGATCTTCCGGGAGCGGGCACCACCTGCCCGGTCACGGTGGTGGGGAACAGAGCGCGAGTGGCAGGCTCTACGAGATCCGCTCGGGGCACCACCGTGCGCTCGTGGGCGGGGTGGCGGCGACCCTGCTCTCCTGGCGGGTGTCGGGCGAGGAGATGCTGCTTACCCATCCCTCGGACGAGGTGGGCGAGGGCTTCCAGGGCAAAACGATCCTGCCCTGGCCCAATCGGATCGACCGGGGAACCTACGAGTTCAACGGTGAGCGGCTGCGGGTTCCGATCAACGAACCCTCGAGGCAGGCGGCACTGCACGGGCTGATGAACTTCGTGGAGTGGGAACCGGTGCGGCACCGAGCCGACAGCGTGTCGCTGCGGTACCTGTTGCACCCGCAGTACGGCTATCCCTTCCGCATGGCGTTCCTGGTGGAGTACAGCGTCGACCGCCACGGTGTGCGGTGCACGTTGACCGCCGAGAACGCGGGCGAGCACGAAGCACCCGTGGGATGGGCGAATCACACCTACATCGCCGCCGGGACGGGCGGTACCGACAGCATGGAGCTCCGGCTGCCCGCGGCGACCTATTACCGCACCAACGAACGGCTCATCCCGACGGGTACCGCCTCGGTCGCGGGAACCGAGTACGACTTCCGGAGCGGCAGGACCATCGGTTCGACCAGTATGGACACGGCCTTCAAGGATCTGGCGCGGAATCGACGCGGCCACGCGACCGTACGATTCGGGCGCACCGACGGACCCGACGTGCTGCTGTGGGTGGACGAGTCCTACGGCTACCTCCAGGTCTACACCGACGACGCTCCCAGCGAACAGCGCCCGCAGCCGGCCCGCTCGGGAATCACGGTGGAACCGAACACCTGCCCGCCGAACGCGTTCGTGACCGGCGAGGCCGTACGAGTGCTGCGTCCCGGTGAGCGACACACCGGAACGTGGGGCCTGCTGGTACCCCGGTGAAGGCGGTGCTTCCGGCACGAGCTGTCGGCTCGTGCCGGAAGCACCCGACTCACCGGCATCACCGCTTCCGCACGGAAGCGGTGATGGACGAGGTCCGGTCAGCTCGCCTCGTCCTCGTCAGGAGGTTCCAGCAGACTGTGCCGCACCGCGAAGGTGGCGGCTTCCAGTCTGGAGTGCACGCCGAGTTTGCCCAGCAACGCCTGCACGTGGGTGCGTACCGTCGTGCTGGAGACTCCCAGTTGCTTGGCCATGGTCGTGGTACGAGCCCCCGAGACGAGCAGGCGCAGGCAGTCCTGCTCCCGGGGTGTCAACGACATCCGCGGCGAGGCGCGGTCGTGGCTGTTCGGCAGGCTGACACTGGTGCTGCGACCTTCGGGGAGACGGGGCAGGCGGGTGACCGGTTCCCCTGCCGCGGCCTTGCCCACGGCCTCCACCAGGGCGGTCAGTCCACACATCTTGGTGACGTAACCGATGGCCCCCTCCCGCATCGCGCGGCGCATACCATCCGCGTCGGAGTCCGCGGTGAGCAGCAGCACCCGCATTCGTGGTCCTCCGGCGGCCGTGATCTCGTCCAGGCGGTTCAGGGAGTCGCCATCGGTGAAGAACCTCTCCAGCACGCACACGTCGGGTTTGTTGCGACGCACGCTGCGTACGGTCTCGGTGATGCTGTGCGCGGTGTCCAGCACGTTGAGTCCCCGCTGTGGGAGCACCGTCACCAGTGCCTCCACGAACACCGTGTGATTGTCCCCCAGCACCAGGTCAGCCATTGTTTCCCCCTCGTGGTCAGCCGTGATCCCGCCGGAGCCCGTTCGCGGTGCACCACGGATCCCGACCTCACGCTCACGGCCTCGACAAGCCGATGTGGACGCGTCCCCTACGCTTCCACCGGCGTTTCAGTGCGGCCGGGCTCGGGCGGCCCCACCGCCGACTCGGGTTCGAAAGAGCACCACAGTCGCCACACTGGTGTTATACCCGTTGCGGACGGCACGCGCACGCTCTGTCGTTGTTCGAATCCGTTAAGTAGCAAACGATTCATTTACCCCGGTAAACGGATTCCAGCTCGCGGGCGACCGCCGCGATGCCGAACCGCTCGCCGTCGATACCGCGGTTACCAGCACTTCCCATGCGGGCCCGTTCGGCCGGGTCCTCCAGCAGGTCGGAGAGCGCTCCGGCCAACAGATCGGGGCGGCGTGGCGGAACCAGCACCCCGTTGTGCCCTGTCACTACGAGGTCCGGGACAGCGTTGACCGCCGTGGCCACGACGGGGAGACCGCACAGCATGGCCTCGATCACCGCCAGCGGCAGCCCTTCGTACCTGCTGGGCAGGGCGAACACGTCGAAGGCGGGCAGCAGCTCGGCGACATCCGAACGATGCCCCGCGAACACGAAGCGGTCACCGAGCCGCTCCCGTGCCAAACGTTCGATCCGCTCCCGCAGCTCCCCCTCGCCGAGCCAGACACCACAAACATCCGTTCGGGGCAGCCGGGCCAGTGCGTCGACGAGGTCCTCCGGCGCCTTCTGGTAGGTCAGCCTCCCGACAGCACCGACGACCAGCCGGTCGTCGGGGATGCGAAGCGCACGACGGGCTCGGCGTCGACTCTCGGCGTCCGCGCGTGGGGGCTCCAGCGAAACGGGAACGCCGACGGCGCGGATCCGGTCGGGGGTGGCCAGCCCGAGCCGCGTCGCCTCGTTCGCGACTCCCTCCCCCACGCACAGCACATCGTCGGTGAGTCGGCCGAGTAGCCGTTCCACCGCCGCGTAGCAGAGTCGCAACCAGCGCGCCTGAAACCGGTGGAACGGGAACCCGTGGTACGTGTGCACCACTCGCGGCACCGCTGACAGCCGGGCGGCCACCCGCCCGAGCGCCCCGGCCTTGGCGGTGTGGGTGTGCACGACGTCGAACCCTGCCCGGGCGAACAACGCGGTCAACCGGCACAGCGCGACGAGGTCCCACCAGGGGACGATCGGCTTGCGCAGTGCCGGTTCCACCACGACGTCGAGTCCGGCCCGTTCCGCGTGCCTCACCAGTTCCCCATCGCTGCCGGTGACGAGGGTGACCGGCCAGGAGTCGGCATGTTGCGCGAGTGCGCAGCGCAGGGCCACCAATCCGGCCCCGCCCTCCAGACGCGTGATGACGGTGGCTACCCGTGGGTGCTCGCGCATCTCGTCTACCGCGGCAGAGCACGCACGGTGGTTTCCGAGAGGACGGGCGTCTCTCCCCCGGAGTTGGCGAGCATGGCCGCCTCGAGTTGAGTGTGCACGTTGAGCTTGGTGAGGATGCCGCGAGTGTGCTTGCGAACCGTCTGCACCGATATGAAGAGTTCGGCGGCTATCTGCCGACCACGTTTGCCCTCCGCCATGACGCCCAGCACTTGGCGCTCGCGCACACTGAGGACGGCGAGCGGATCATCGCCGGTCCCGACGGGGCCGGCCTCCTGCCGCAACGCGCACAGTACCTCAGCGAGCACTTCAGGGGGGTACCAGGCGTGTCCGCGACCGACCAGCCGAATGACCTCGACCAGTTCGGTGATGCCACGCTCCTTGGGCAGCCAGGCGGCCGCGCCGGCCCGCGCGGCACGCACCGCGGGCTCCGGGTCGAGGGTCGAGCTCAGCACCACCACCCGCGCGTCGGGACACGCTTCTTCGAGTCTTCGCAGCACTTCGTGCACGCGATTTCGCAGTATCGCGATGTCGACGACAGCGACGTCGGGCCAGGCGATTCGTGCCCGGTCGAGCAGATCCGTCTCGCTCGGATACGCACTGTCGGACACCCAGAGGTCCGACTCGGTGGACAGGTACTGCGTGAGAGCCTCGACGAACATGCGTTGTTCGTCCACGAGCAACAGGCGGAGCATGCTTCCCCCAGGACACGGCCGGCGCGGTTACCTCCCGTACCGGCGAATTCTGCAGTAGCCGCACAGCACGCGCAGCACGAGGGGAACGCGCCGCCCCGGCGGGCGCACGAGACGTTCCGAGCCGAATGACGTGATGTTCACGTTCCTGAACCACTCGATGTGGTGACATCGGCCCCGACCGAAGGGCTCGGCTCCACCGGCGATGGCGCGGGAGCACGCCGTCCCGGACTCCGCCACCGCCCCGTCGACCTGGTCAGCCATGCCAGCGGGAGGGTGTACAGCGACAGGGCGGCATCCAGTATCCGCAGGAACAGGAAGAAGGCGCCGAACACGAGAAATCGTGGTTTGCGAAGCGCCAGAGCCACCAGCAAGGTCAGGGACAGGTCCACTATCACCACGCCCAGCAGCAACGAGGACAGGCTGACGTAGCTCGACACCGCGTCGTGCAGTGGTCCCAGCACGGCGAGATCGGCCGTGCCGGGGAAGAGCAGCGGCAACAGCAGCAGGAGGAGGACGAGCGGCAGCGCGACCATCAACAGACCGCTGGTGAGCAGTTCGGTCAACAGCAGCAACAGCATGCAGGTGAACAGATTGGTCCTGGGACGATGTCGGCGCACGGTCTGCCACAGTCCCAGCGCCCAGCGCTTGGTCTGCCGGACGTAGTCATGAAGGTTGTCCGGATCCTGTGTCACTGCCACCGCGGCGGGCGTGAAACCGACCTTGCCGAGCCGTTTCTGATACACCTCGAAGGTCATGTTGAAGTCCTCGATGACCAGACCGGGTGGATTCATCTCGATGTGGGGCAGCACCTCGGTGCGGTACATACTGGCGAAGCCGGGAACGATGTGTGTGGCGTTGCACCGCAGCCAGGTCTGACCGAACTTGAGCAGGTACTGGCTCAGCGCGTAGATCCGCTGCCGGTGGGACACCAGCAACCTGCCCAGTGGAGAGAGCCCGCCGCGGTCCCAGTCGGTGCGTACGAAGCCGGCGACCGCGGCGACCCGCGGATCACCGAACAACGGCAGGGCCGCCCGGAAGTAGTTCCTGTCGAGCCGGGTGTCGGCGTCCAGCAGCAGCACGGCCGGATAGTGTTCGACGAGGCGGAACCGCTCGATCGCCTGCTGCAGCGCGCCCGCCTTCCCCACGTTGCTCCAGGTGCTGATCACGTTCACGCCCGCCCGTTCGGCGAGTTCGACGGTTCGATCCGTGGACCCGTCCGAAACCACGTACACGTTGTCGCGTGGCACGAGTTCGGTCACCGACTCCAAACTGTCGTTGATCACGAGCTCCTCGTTGTGGGCGGCCATGAGCACTGCTACCCGATCGGCGCCGAAGGGGGGCTCGCCACCGGCACCCCGTCTCCGTCCGAGGTCGACGTCACCGGGAAAGCAACCGGAGCCGCGGCGCGAGAACGGTGGGCGGATCCGGCGTGCCACGCGGTCGTAAGACGCGGCGCAGCTCGTAGTGATCATCCGGAGCAGTCCCATACTTCCCCAGAGCACGAAATTCGCCCCGAAAATCAGCACGGCCACAAGCCACCACGGAATCAACTGGCCACCTCCTCAACACCCGAACCACCGCGTGGACGGACGTCATCGGCGTGCCCGAACGGAACGACGGGCCACGGGAAAGGTCTGGCGCAGTCGCGGCCAGGTGGCGGGATCGGCCGGGCCGTACATCCACAGGTAGACACCACCGATACCGGACCGGTCCGCCACTTCGAACTTGGCGTGCGAACTGGCCGCGTTCTCGAACCACACCTCGTGCGGTGTCCCGTCCGTGTCGGTGTAGCGGAACCACGGGGTACGGCTGTCCTCGTCGAACCGGATCCGCACGTCGTGCCGCCGCGCGATTCGAGTGGCCTCGCCCCAGGTCACCGGCTGCCCCTTGCCCTGTGACCAGTCGTATCCGTAGAGCGGTATCCCCAGCACTACCTTCTCGGGCGGCATGGTGCCACGTGCGTAGTCGAGCACGTCTCGTATCCAGTCGACCGGCGCCACCGGCCCGGGCGGCGAGGTCGACCAGTGCCGGTCGTACCCCATCAGACGCACCTGGTCCGCGGCACGCCCGATGGCCGCGTAGTCCTGCGCGACGTTGCGTTCGTCGTAACCACGCCGGCTGGCCTTGGCGAACACCGCCACCGACAGTGTTCTGTCGTGGGCGTGCAGCGCGTCCGCCAGTTCCCGGACCAGCGTGCTGAACTCATCGCGGTCCTCGGCCTTGAGGTCCTCGTAGTCGATGTCGATACCGGCGTAGTCGTTGGAAAGCACCAGGTCGACGATCTCCCGTACGTGCTGTCGCATGCGCCGCGGATCGTGCAGGATCTGAGCCACCGAGTCGTAGGACCAGGCACCGTGGGTCATGTTCGCCACACTGGGGGTGAACCGCAGTTCGGTTCCCCGCAGGGAGTTCAGGGCCTCACGGGTCCGCCCGGCTCGGTCCGAGGGGATCTGGCTGACCACGTTCCCCTCGGGATCGAGCCCGTACATCCAGGGCGAGACCTCGGTGAACCCTTCGGTGTGCCGCATCAGCTCCGAGGTCCCGCCCTGGAAGTTCCAGAACGGCAGGGCGGCGACCACCTCACCGGAGCCGGCGGTGGGGCGCGGAGCGGGATCGCGTCGCACCGAAAGCACGACCAGTATCAACGCCAGACACAACACCGCCACACCTCCCACGAGGGCGATGCGCCGCACCCTGGATCCGAGCACGGCGAACCACCGGGTTACGGGCTTCCCACGCATGAGCACACCCCCAACCGCGCGTCAGCCGGTGTCAACACGACCCGACCTGACAGTGACGCCCTCCCCGATGCGGGTGTGCTCGTCGACGACCGATCTGATGATCGAATCCAGATCGTGAGCGGGCCGGAAACCGACCAACTCCCGCGCCAGCGAACAGTCGGGCACACGCCGCGACATGTCCTCGTAGCCGGAGCCGTACACGGCCTCGTAGGAGCTGTGCACGATATCGCTCGGGGAGCCGGTGGTGGCTATCACCCGGTGTGCGAGTTCCTCGATCGACACCTGCTCGGTGCTGCCGAGGTTGACCGCACGACCACGTGCCGAGTCACTGTGCACCAGCGAGACCAGAGCGGGAACCACGTCGTCCACATGGCAGAAGCAGCGGATCTGCTCGCCGCTCCCGAACACCGTGAGCGGGTGCCCGCGAAGCGCCATCGACACGAAACGGGGTAGCACCATGCCGTAGCGCCCGCTCTGTCCGGGCCCGACGGTGTTGAACAGACGCACGATGACCGCCCACAACCCCTGTTCGTCCACGAAGGACCTGGTCATGCTCTCGTCGACGGCCTTGGCCTCCGAATAGGACCACCGCGACTTCAACGGCGAACCGACTATCCTGTCGTCGTCCTCGGTGAGGCCGATCTTGTCGTTCTTGCCGTAGATCTCGCTGGTGGAGGCGATCAGCACCCGGCTGCCGTGCCGGTGGGCCGCCTCCAGCACGCGGTGCGTGCCGTGGATGTTGGTGAGCAGGCTTTCCAACGTGCGGTCTCGGATGACGAATGCCCCGACAGCGGCGGCCAGGTGGAACACCACGTCACAGCCGGCCGTGGCCCGCTCCACGGTGTCCCCGTCCACAACGCTGCCCGGAACCGGGCACAGCCGTTCGTGCTCGGCCACCCCGGCGAGATTGTCCCAGTCCCCGGTGCTGCCGTCGTCCAGCGCGACGACCGTGTGTCCCGCCGCGAGCAGATACCGAACCAGGTGTGATCCCACGAAACCCGCGGCCCCGGTGACGAGTGCCCTCATGGGTTCACCCCCGAACTCGCGGGATCACCGACGGTGCCCTGCTGCCGAACACGCCGTCCGTCACGACGACCGCTCAGCAGCTCGTCGTAGAGCTGATCGATCCGCTCGGTCACGGCGTCCATCCCGTACAGCTCCCGCAACTCGGGAACCTGGGTGCGTGGCCGAGCTGCCGACAGCTCCGCACGCAGCGCGGACCGCAGCTCCTTGACCTCGCCCGCCACCTCGATCGCGCGGTCGGTGCTGACCCCGTCCAGTGCCGGGCAGGTGGTGTAGAGCACCACGAGCCCGTTGGCCAGCGCCTCCAGCACCGACAGCCCGAACGTCTCCTGCTTGGAGCAGGCGACGAAGAGGTCCAGCGCCGACAGCACGGACGCCACGTCACTTCGCTTGCCCGCGAAGATCACCTTGTCGGAGACCCCGTTGGCTTCCGCGAGTTCCTCCAGCCGTTGCCGGTCCGGACCGTCGCCCACCAGCAACAGCCTGGTGTCCTCGTCCAGCAACGGAGTGGCGGACTCTATGAGCAGGTCGAACCGTTTGTTCGGGTCGAGCCTGCCGAGCACTCCGACCACCCGGTGTCGCTCGGAGAGTCCGAGTTCGTTCCTGGTGCGTGCACGGGCGTCCGGATCGAAGGCGACCCTGTCGAAGTCGACGCCGTTCGGAATGACACGCACCTTGCGCGCGGGCAGACCCCACCGACGCAACCGGGCTGCCACGGTGTCCGACACCGCTATGGTGGTGTCGGAGAACAGATCGCTGCCCAGGTAGAGCAGCCGCACACCCGCGCTCATGCGTCTGCGCTCGAGGTGGGTTTCGCCGATGGAGTGCTCGCTGGCGACGACCACGGGAACGCCCGCGAGTCGCGCCGCTGTCCGACCGTAGACGCAGGAGCGGTAGAGATGCGTGTGCACGGCGTCGAACCCGCCGGAACGCATCAGGGAGCGGAGCCGGAACAACGCGCCCAGCTCGGTGTTGCTGGTCATGCCGAGATCGTGCACCGGAATCCCGGCTCCGGAGATCATGTTCGCGACCTCGCCCGCGTTGTACAGGGTCACGACCTCGCATTCGTGTCCGCTACGGCGTACCAGCTCGTAAACCTGCAGTTCGGCTCCGCCGATCCCCAGTCCGGTGATCACGTGTAGGACTCGCACTATTGCCCCCTCTGCCGGTTGTGGCGCGACCCGATGAGTCCCGTGAGCACGACTCCGGCCGTGCGCACGAGAATCACCAGGTCCAACCAAAGTGACCAGTACTCGATGTACTGGTTGTCGAAACGGGCCCGCTCGACGATCGAGGTGTCACCGTGCAACCCGTGTACCTGTGCCCAGCCGGTGATCCCTCCCACGACGCGATGCCGGTCGGAGTAGCTCGGTATCGCCGCCGCGAAGCGCATCGCGTAGTACGGCCGCTCGGGACGTGGCCCGACCAGGGACATACCACCCCGTAGTACGTTCCAGAGCTGCGGTAACTCGTCGAGATGATTGCCGCGCAGCCAGCCACCCAGCTTTCCGCACTGCCCCGGTGTCGGTGTCCACTCCGTATGACCGGTCGCGTTGACGGTGCGGAGTTTGGTGACGCGGGTAAGAGCTCCGGCGGCGGTGATCCGCTCCTGCCGGAAGAACGCCGCGGGGTTCCGGCAACGCACGGCGATGCTCAGCAGCAGCAGTACCGGCAGCGTCAACAGCGACAGCACCGGGGCGAGCAGCAGATCGAGGGTTCGTTTGGCGAAGCCCCCGCCGGGGGCGTGTGCGCCGCGGCGGAGCGGCAGCAGCGGTATCCCCCACACCTCGTCCAGCGACGCCCGTGATGCGGCCAGCCCCAGCCCGGGCATCCGGGGAAGCACGCAGATGTCCAGCGTCGAACTCCGGCACCGACGCACCACACCGGTGATCTCGGGGCTCCGCTCGTCGGTGCAGCACAGCACCACCCGGGTGACGCGGTGGCGTCGAACGACCTCGGTCAGCTCTTCCGGGCGGGCCAGTACGTCCCGCCCCACCTCCTCCGCCGCGTCGGGGTGATCGAGAAACCCGACGAACCGCAGGCCGAGTTCACTGCGCCGCGTCATGGCGTGGGCCAGCTCGGTCGCGACCTCGTTACGTCCGACGATCACCACGGATTCGAGCAGCCTTCCCCGACTGCGGGCACTACGGAGCACGAACACGGCGACCGACCTGCCGAACAGCAGCGCCGTGGCGGAGCAGGCTCCCAGCAGCAGCACACGGGATACCGGTAACCAGGCGAACAACACCAGCAGCGGCAGACCGGCGGCGGTCAGCAGGCTTCCGGCGTCGTCGGAGATCCTGCTACGCAGTGGGAGACGTTGCGTCCCCCGAACGGCCAGCGACAGCAGCACCGCGGGTACGTAGAGCAACGCCGCGGGTCCCGGCAGTCGCAGCACGATCGCCACCGCACCGAGCACGAGCAGATCGACCGCCGGAAACAGCCGCGGTAGCAGCGAGGGCGTCCAGCTCGCGGGCAGCGGCGAGTCGGTCCCGAGGGTCCCGGTGAGTCCCTCCGACTCACCGGGTCGCCGCGTCTCCCCCGGTCCCGCCGCTCGTGGAGCGGGCACCGCCCGGTGCCGATCGCGCACCGGTTGCCAATTCATCTACCCACCCCCGGCAGGGCGAACGCGCGGCGCTCCCTGGCGGGCGAGATCCGGCCGGTGACGGCGCGAGCGGCGTGATCGGCACCGTAGACGAACCGCATCACCGGACCGAACGTCGGAGTGACGGCGGGTCCGATGAAGTACAGTCCCGGCACTGTGGACTGGTATCCGGGATCGACACGCGGCGCCCGGTCCAGCGTTCCCACCCTGCCGCGCAGCTCGGGGCTGATGAAGGGCAACCGCCCGAGGTCGGGTCGATAGCCGGTGGCACTGATGATGTGATCCAGCGTGAGCGTGGTGGTCTCGCCGCCTCGGCGCAATCCCAGCCTCAGCCGGTCCCCGGTGGGATCGGCCCAGTCCAACTGGCGGTCCAGCAGCATCGGGATGCGGCCGTCCACGCGTTCCCGCAACCACCAAGCGCCGGCGGGCCCCATCGCGGTGCGGGCGAGCCGCACCCGAGTACTCACCGGCAGCCTGCGGAACAGGTCGGGGTGTTCGGAATAGAACCAGGTCGCCCAGCCCGAACCGAGTCCCGCTTCGGGCTCGCGGATTCTGCGGCGCAGTGATTTGTCGTCGGTGGGTGGTAGACCGTTCCACACGATGTCACTGGCTCGGGCGATGATCCGGACCGAAGCACCGGACTCCCGCAACAGCGCGGCGGTCTCCAGCGCGGACTGTCCGGAACCGACAACGGCCACCTCGCGGTCCCGGAAGACCCCGAGATCCACGTGAGCACTGCTGTGGGAGGCCAGGTGGGCGGGTAGCTGGGCGAGCACGTCGGGAACCCGGGTGAAGTGCTCGACGCCGGTGGCTATCACGACGTTTCGGGCGGTCGCGCTCCTGCCGTCGGTCAGCTCCAGTTCGTAATGGTCCCCGGCGCTACGAACGTCCTCGACCAGCACCTGCTCCACGTCGGGAGCGTGGTGGCGCTCGAACCACGCACCGTATTCCAGAAAGGTCTCCAGCGAAACCGGGATTCCGATATCGGCGTAGGCCCGTCCGGTCTCGCGGCAGAACTTTTCGAGTGTGTGGCTGGCATGGGGATCGGAGAGGTTGGAGGCGAATCCCTGCGATTTGAGGTACATCCCCCGAGGCATGGCGGTACGCCAGAGGTTGAGCGGAACTCCGAACTGTCTGTGGCTCACTCCGGCGGTTCGCAGGTGGGCCGCCAACGACAGGCCGTAGGGACCTGCTCCGACAATGGCGACGTCGACTGTTTCGTTCATCGCTGTACCCCCTCAACTCGGAACTGAAGTACTGGACTCGGTCGACTCGTTCACCGTGGGCGAGCCCCGACGGGCCCCCGCTCGTCCGAAACGGAACTCGGGTGCGCGCGCCCGTTGCGGCCGACGCGACACCGGAATCCGACGCGACAGCGCTCGCCATCCCATCCGCAGACACATCAGCCCGAACGGAGCGAGGTCGTCCCGTGCGAACCAGGCGGTTTCCTCGGTGCCACGCAGCGAGGTGATCCACTCCCGGAGACCGAGGCGACCGCCGCGCCACCCTCCGAACGCCGCCAGCGGGTCGTAGTTCTCCACCACGAAACGACGCTCGGGACCGTGCGCTATGCGTGGAACACGCTGTCCGGTCAGGTCCAGATAGGCCGTCACCGCGAGGTCCAGCCCGGCCCGGTCGCTGAAGAGTCGGAACTGAGCGCCCAGCCTGGGGTTGCAGTCGAGCAGTTTGTAGTGGCCGTCCCTGGGATCCCAACGCCAGTCCATGTCCACGAGACCGCGGAAGCCGGTTCGGCGCAGCAGCTCGACGGCTTGTCGCCCGAGCTCGTGGTTGGTCACCCAGCGACCGAAACTGGTCAGTCCCGCCGCCGCGGGATAGGAGCGTTCCTTGACCCCGGTGCACACCGGGCTCTGTGCCGGATCGTCACCCAGATAACCGTGGAGGAACCAGTCCTGGCCACGTCCCGGCGTCGTCGCGTGGGGCAGGAACTCCTGCAACACGATCGGCTGCCCCGCGGCGCGGTGCAGTTCCGCGAGTTGATTCGGGGTGCGTACCACGCTTGTACTGGGAAGGCGGTGGCCGTCGCGGCGCCAGGGACTGGCCAGCTTGGCGATCAGTGGATAACCGACCGAGGCCGCGAACGCACGGGCTCTCGGCCAGGTGGTGACCGTCTCGGTTCGGGGAGCGGGAACTCCGTGATCCCGGCAGAGCCGGTACAGCGAATCCTTGCCCGCCAGTTTCCGCGGCAGGTCGGTGGGAGGGCGGGGGAACAACAACCACGGGTGCAGTCCGGCCGCGTGTTCGGCCAGCAGGATGGCCCCGGCGTCGTCGGTCGGCAACACCACCGTGGGCCGTCCGAGGCGTTCGACGATCCGTGCCAGCCCGTCCACGACGTCGAGTTCGGTGCCCTCCCCGGCACGCCATCGCCAGTGGCCGTGCAGGTAACGGGAGTGAGCGGTGGGAACGAGCGGATCCTCGCAGACCCCGTAGACCGGCACTCCCAGCCTGCCCAGACCGCGGATGATCCCCAGACCACCGTGGTGCAGCGGGTTGTCGTCCAGTTTGAGCACCACCACTGGTGTGGCGGTGTCGAACGCCCCCGCGGCGGGCGACGGTGTGTTTCGTGAACCGGGCACGGCACACCTCCTCACACGAGCCTGCGATGCGGCGCGTGGTCGAACCGGTAGGTGGCGTCGAGCACCAGCGGGAAGCGGCCGACCCAGCGGTAGTCGAACTCCGGATGGGGCGTGTGCACCAGCACGAGATCCCAATGTCCGTCGGCGGGGCTGAGCTCGCTGGCCAGCTCGGTGCTCTCGGAGAGTCGGACTCGCGGAACCAACGGATCGTAGTAACCGATCTCGGCCCCCAGTTCCGCGAGCCCGGACAGAATGGGCAGTGCGGGCGACTCCCGCAAGTCGGCCACGCCGGCCTTGTAGCTGACCCCTACCAGCAGAACGCGCGCCCTCTCCGGGGTGAGCCCGGCCTCGTCGAGCAGTTCGGTGACCCGCGCCACCACCTGTTGCGGACGGTCACGGATCACACGCATCACCTGCTCCAGCAACGGAGCGGACACTCCCTGGGAGCGCAGCTGCCACAGCAGGTAGTAGGGGTCGCAGGGAATGCAGTGGCCCCCCACACCGGGGCCGGGGAACCCACCCAGAAACCCGTAGGGTTTGGTGCCCGCGGCCAGGGTGACCTCGATGGGATCCAGCTCGAGGTTCCGGCACACCTCGGCGAACTCGTTGGCCAACGCCAGCGTGACCGCGCGGAATATGTTCTCGTACAACTTGGTCAGCTCGGCGGCTTCCGGGGAACTGACCAGGAACACCGAGTCGGTCACCTGGTTGATCACGTCAGCCGCCCGCACCGAACAGCTCTCGGTGACCCCACCCACGACACGCGGCGTGTCCTGCTGCCGGTGGTCCGGATTTCCCGGATCGATCCGTTCGGCGCTGAACGCCACGTGGACGTCCCTGCCCGGCAGCAACCCACGTCGCCGGAGGGATTCGACCAGCAGCTCACGCGTGGTGCCCACATAAGTCGTGGAGGTCAGGATCAGGGTTTGGCCCGGACGGGCGTGCGATGCCACCTCGGTACAGGCCGCCCGCAGCGCGGCCAGCTCGGGAGTGCCGTCCTCACGTACCGGCGTGGGAACGCATATGACTATCGCCTCCGCCTCGGCGATGGCTCCGCTGTCGGAGGTGAGTCGGATCCCTCCGGTACCGAGCGCGTGCCGCAGCGCCTCCCGGTCGGATTCGGCCAACTCGACGTCGCCGTCCAGTATGGTGCGCAACCGCTCACCGCTGGTGTCCACTCCGATCACGTCGATTCGTTTGGAGTGGAACTCCACGACGGTCGGCAGACCCACGTAGCCCAATCCCACCACCGCCACCCTGGCGGGAGCGGAACCGGCGAGTCCGTCTTCGCCGTCCCCGAGCGGCGAATGAGTCACCAACCGATCGTTGAATTCGTACTCCCGGCCGTTGACCGCCAGCGAGAGCGGAAGTTCCCCCACGATTCCTCCCAGGATCGACGGTGCCGTATCACTGCCGATGCCGTTCGACCATGCCATCGGCAGGACCCCGCGTTCCTCCTCCGCAGTGGGGAAAAGCGTCTACCCTCCCGGCAGGAGGGGACTCCTCCACCACTCGACGGGACGCCGCACCGGACTCGCCGTCAACGGCTCGGGCGCAACCGGGCGCGCCACCGCTTGGCCTCCAGCCGCGGCCCGTTGTCACGGTCACCGACGTGGATTCGTGGTATGGCGAATCCACAGGCGAGCGAACCCGGCCGAACGGCGCAGGCGTAGGCGTAACCGGCCTCGTGGACCTCGCGCATCGTGTTCCGGTCGAGGTCACCGTAGGGATAGCAGAAACCCTCGATCGGGTGATGCAGTAACTCCGTGAGCTCGGAACGGCTGCGGTGCACCTCCTCGGCCATCTCGGCACGGGAGAGCGTGGACAGCGGGCGGTGCAGCAGACCGTGCGAGCCGATCTCCATCCCCAGTTCGGCGGCGCGGTGGATCTGCTCGGCGCTCAGCAGGGACTTGCGTGGACCGTCCCCGTCCCACGCGTTGTGCCCGTCGATCCGTCGGGCGAGCACGAACACGGTCGCGGTGAAACCGTGTTCACGCAGCGCGCCCACCACGGTGGTGTCGAAGTCGGCATAGCCGTCGTCGAAGGTGAGCCCGATGAGCCCACGCGCGAGTCCCTGCCGGTGCGCGCGGAGCAGCTGCCCCACCCCCACCCCGGTCCAGCCGCGCAGGCGGAGCCAACGCAACTGCCGCAGGAAACGCTCGGGGCGAACCGTCACCCGGTAAGGGTCAGTCGTGTACTCCTGCACGGAGTGATACATCAGCACCGGCGGCATGTCACCCGACAACCGCTGAGCAGTGCCTGTCGTTTCCGAGCCGATCATCGTCCTCCCCCGCGACGGGCACTCGTGCGGGGTCGACGGTAACCGGCGACCCGCCCCGACGGATCCGTCAAGGCGGGTATCGCGCCTACCTCAGATTGTCCAGGTGTCGCGGCCGGTGAGCAGCCGCTGCAGGTCGGCGGGACGCTGCCGGGCCGCGTCGTCGAGCTGCTGCCTGGCCTGGTCGTCGTAGGTGGGACGGTCGACGGCGCGGAAGACACCGGTGACCGTCGGATCGAGGTCCTGCCCGCCGAGCCGGGACAGCGCGAAGGCGTGACCGGTGTCCTCGCGGTGCGCGTCGTGGATCACGAGGTCGCGCTCGTCGATCTCGTCGAGCTTGGCCACCCGCAGTTCGCCCCGCTCGTCACGGACCACCCCGAACCTCTCGTCCTCGGGACCGAACGTGACGGGCTCACCGTGACGCAGCTGGATCAGCCTGCGCTGCTTTTCGTCCTTGTCCTTGAGCACGTCGAACGCGCCGTCGTTGAAGATCGGGCAGTTCTGGTAGATCTCCACCAGCGAGGAACCGCGGTGGGCCGCCGCTGCCCGCAGGGTCTCGGTCAGGTGTGCGCGGTCGGAGTCCAGGGTGCGGGCCACGAACCCGGCCTCGGCTCCCAGCGCCAACGACACCGGGTTGAACGGGGTGTCCACCGAACCGACCGGGGTGGACTTGGTGACCGTGCCCTGGTCCGAGGTGGGTGAGTACTGCCCCTTGGTCAACCCGTAGATCCGGTTGTTGAACAACAACACGGTGATGTTGACGTTGCGCCGCAGCGCGTGGATCAGGTGGTTACCACCGATGGACAGGCCGTCGCCGTCGCCGGTGACCACCCACACCGACAGATCCGGCCGCGTGGTCGCCAGCCCGGTGGCGATCGTCGGTGCCCTGCCGTGGATCGAGTGCATCCCGTAGGTGTTCATGTAGTACGGGAAGCGGGCGGAGCAGCCGATACCGGACACGAACACGGTGTTCTCCCGCTTGATGCCCAGCTCGGGCAAAAAGCCGCGCACCGCCGCCAGCACCGCGTAGTCACCACAGCCGGGGCACCAGCGGACCTCCTGGTCACTGGTGAAGTCCTTGGCGGAGTACTCCTCGTCGGTGGTGGGCACCTCGGCCAGGCCACCCATCGTGGGCAGTCCCAGATTCGTCGTCACAGCTCGACTCCCTGAACCACATCGGACAGCACGTTTTCCAACTCCTCGGCCTGGAACGGCAAGCCCGCCACTTTGGTGTAGGACTGAGCGTCCACCAGGTACCGCGATCGCAGCAACATCGCCAACTGCCCCATGTTCATCTCCGGTACCACGACTCGCTCGTAACGCCGGAGTATCTCGCCGAGGTTGCCCGGCATGGGGTTGAGATGGCGCAGGTGTGTCTGCGCGATCGACATTCCGCGCGCTCGCAGCCTGCGGCAGGCCGCGCCGATCGGCCCGTAGGACGAACCCCATCCCAGCACCAGCACTCGCGCGTCGGCGCCGGGATCATCCACCTCGACATCGTCCACCTCGATGCCGTCGATCCTGCGTTGCCGCAGCCGCACCATCGCGTCGTGATTGTCCGGGTCGTAGGAGATGCTGCCCTTACCGTCCAGCTTCTCCAACCCGCCGACGCGGTGCTCCAGACCGGCCGTACCGGGAATCGCCCACTGTCGGGCGAGGGTCCGCGGGTCACGCAGATACGGCCAGAACTCCTCGGAACCGTCGGTTGCGTTCGTCTCGGTCGCGAAGTCGACCCGCAGGTCGGGAAGGTCCGCCACCTCGGGGATCATCCAGGGTTCGGAGCCGTTGGCCGTGGCCCCGTCCGACAGCAGCAGCACAGGGGTGCGGTAGGTCAACGCGATCCGTGCGGCGTCGATGGCGATGTCGAAGCAGTCCGCCGGTGAACGTGGCGCCAGCACCGGTACCGGGGACTCCCCGTTGCGGCCGTACAGCGCCTGCAGCAGGTCGGCCTGTTCGGTCTTGGTGGGCAGCCCGGTCGACGGCCCGCCACGCTGGATGTCGCAGATCAGCATCGGCAGCTCCAGGGCCACCGCCAGTCCGATCGTCTCCGACTTCAGCGCCAGCCCCGGCCCGGAGGTGGTGGTCACGCCGAGCGAACCACCGAAGGCGGCCCCCAACGCGGCCCCCACACCCGCGATCTCGTCCTCGGCCTGGAAGGTCGTCACACCGAAGTTCTTGTGCTTGGCCATCTCGTGCAGCACGTCGGAGGCGGGCGTGATCGGATAACTGCCCAAAAACACCGGGAGTTCGCTGCGCTGCCCGGCCGCCACGAGACCGTAGGACAGCGCGAGGTTGCCGGTGACCTGCCGATAGGTCCCCTCGGGCAGGCTGGCGGGCTGAACCTCGTAGGTCACCGCGAACGACTCGGTGGTCTCCCCGTAGTTCCATCCCGCCCGGAACGCGAGCAGATTCGCCTCGGCCACCTGTGGTTTGCCGGAGAACTTCTCACGCAGGAAGCGCTCGGTGTTCTCGGTGGGACGGTGATACATCCACGACAGCAGCCCGAGCGCGAACATGTTCTTGCAGCGCTCCGCCTCCTTGCGGGTCAGCCCCGTCTCGGCCACCGCTCCCTTGGTCAGCTCGCTCATCGCCACCCGGTGCAGCGTGAACCGGTCGAGCTCACCGGTCTCCAGCGGAGACTGCTCGTAGCCCACCTTCTTCAGGTTGCGCTTGGTGAACTCGTCGGTGTTGACCACCACGGTCGCGCCGTGCGGAAGATCGCCGAGATTGGCCTTGAGCGCGGCCGGGTTCATCGCCACCAGCACGTCCGGCCGGTCACCGGGTGTGAGAATGTCGTAGTCGGCGAAGTGGAGTTGAAAGCTCGAGACTCCGGGGAGGGTTCCCGCGGGGGCCCTGATCTCGGCCGGGTAGTTCGGCAGGGTCGCCAGGTCGTTGCCGAACGCGGCGGCTTCCGAGGTGAAACGGTCGCCGGTCAACTGCATACCGTCGCCGGAGTCCCCGGCGAACCGGATCACGACGCGGTTCACCTTGCGCTGCGTGTCCGGCTGCTGTTCGTCAGCCCCGGCTCCCGCTCGCTCAGCGGGTTGTTGCCCGTTCGTCGCCACCACTTGACCAGTTCCCTTTCACCGTGCGAGGAAGCCCCCATCGCGGAATGGGCGACTCGTCCACCGCCGCTGTTCGTACCCTGAGCCGCGTCCGGCGATCAAGTCGCAACCCGTCCGCAGCATACTCGTGGCACAACGAACTCGGCAGTCATCGCATTCCGTTTTCCGGGAAACCCCGTTCCGCACGGCACGGGAGGAGGCGCGGTCGACGACGGAAACGAGAATCGACGTGACCGATTCGAACACCTCCCACGACAGTGAAAACCGCCACGACTGGCTCGGAGCACGTGGCGAGCACCCGCTCGGCGACGGTCGAGCGAAGTGGGTATGGGTGGCGCGCCTCCGGCGCGCCGACCGTGAGCACGGCATCACCACTGCGCATCCCACAACCAGCCCCACGGCAGCGGTTCCGCGTTCCGGCGGCACGTGTGTCCCGATCCGCACGTCGGATCCGTGAGCACGGCACGAACGGCTCGGCACGGTGCCGTCGTGCACCTCGAGCCCGATCACGCGAGCGGATGCCGGCCCGGTGGCGGATGACCCGTTCCGCCCGTGCATTCGAAACAGCGGACGCCCATTCCGGACGACACCTGATCGGCGACGCGATTTCCCATTACTCGACCGAAAAAAGAGATGTGATTTCCACCATATCGAATGGCGGGACTTTTCCGCCGTCACCGGGCGGCAGCCACAACACCCGCGACCACGACGCTCGGGCGTCCCCACCGGTTCGGGGAAGCCGGTGTGTCCTCGCGCGGCACGGATCACGTGGTGGAGGCGAGACCCCTGGCTCGGTTCTCGCGATTCAATCTCGGCCGGATACCACCATGCCGTCGCGGAAGATACGAGTGTACTGCTCCGCGATCCCTTGAACGCTCATGCGGCCGCTGGGGTTGTACCAGCGCACGGCGGCGGAGACGGAGTCCCGGATGAACCGGTGCGCCAGCCGGGGACTGAGCTCGGCGCGAAACACCCCCGTCCGCTGGCCCTGCCGCAGCACACGTACCCAGATGCGCTCGAAGTCGCGGTTCGCGGTGTCGATGTAGCCGAACCTGTCGAACCCGGCGAGGTATCCGGCCTCGTTGTGCAGGACGGCCATCGCCCACCGATGGCGGTGCAACGCCGCGAACGCCTCGCGAATCAACTCGCCCACCGTGGTGTGCGGGTCGTGGCCGGCGTCGACCACTCGGCGGAATCGCTCCAGCTGCGCGTTCAGATACTCCCGCAGGATCTCGTCGACCATCGCCTCCTTCGAGTCGAAGTGGTGGTAGAGACTGCCGGACAGTATCCCCGCCTCGTCGGCGATCTCACGCATCGTAGTGGCCGCTACCCCGCGGGTCGCGAACATCCGGGCCGCCATGGACAGCAGCTCCGCCCTGCGCCCGGAACCACGCTCCTTGCCGCTCGTCCGATTCCCACCGGTCATCAACGACATTGTCCGGGCGCACGCGGGAGTTCGCCCGAAAGCAGCGGTGGTGCCCGACGGCTGGAACTCCGCCGTACTCGCGGTCCGGCCTTGTCCGGGAGCGACCGGACTCGGGCACTTGATCCCGCACCGCCTGGGCGGGACCTAGGCTGATCGTGGTCGAGTTCGCTTGGAGGAGTTTCGGTGTCCGCGTCCCTGTCCACCGCCGAGCGGCGGAACCCGAACACGCGTGCGGCGATGGAGACCACCTCGTTCGCACGCGTGCCGGTACTGCTGCTCGCGGGAACGATCACAGCCCTGTTGCTGGTGCTCAGCCCTCGTTACGGCTACCTCTCGGACGAGCTGTACTTCCTGGCCGCGGGCAAGTACTACCTGGACTGGGGATACATGGACCAGCAGCCGCTGGTCCCGTTGTTGGCGCGGTGGGCCGACGCGCTGGCTCCGGACTCACTGCTCGTGCTGCGGTTCGTCCCCGCCCTGGTGACCGCGGGCGGAATCGTGCTCACCGCCCTGATCGCCCGGGATCTCGGTGGGGATCACCGGGCACAGACCCTGGCGGCCGCTGCCTACGCGATCTCACCGTGGCTGCTGCTCAGCGGCCACTGGCTGGCCGCCGCCACGCTGGCACCGCTGGAGTGGGGTCTGATCCTGTGGTTGCTGATCCGCTGGACCCGGTGGCACCGAGCCGGATTTCGCAGGGACAGGCTGCTGTGGGGCACGACGGCGGTCGCGGTCGTGGGGGTGCAGACCAAGTTCCAGGTGCTCCTGTTGTGCGTGGCGGTCCTACTGGCGGTGCTCGCCGTCGGGCCACGTCGGATGCTGCGCAGGCCGGCGGTGTGGTTCGGCGCCGGAGCGGTGCTGGTCACGTCCGTGCCTACCCTGCTGTGGCAGCACCGGAACGGATGGCCCGCCCTGGACATGGGCGCGGTGGTGGCGGGTGAGACGCGGCGCCTGCTGTTCGTGCCGAACGCGCTGTTCTACTCCGGCGTCGTGGTGGGAGCGGCGCTGTGCTGCTACGGGCTGTGGCAACTGCTGCGAGCTCCCGAATTCGCCGAGTACCGGTTCCTGGGGTGGACGGTACTGGGCCTGGTGCTGTTCTTCCTCGCGGCCAGTGGCAGACCGAACTATCCGGCGGGAACGTTCGGGCTGCTGTTCGCCGCGGGCGCGGTGGGACTGCGGCGCCACCGCGAACTACGCGGGCACAACAGGGCCCGTTGGGTCCCGTGGGTGGTCTATCCGCTGTCGGCGTTGCTGCCGATCGCGCTGCTGCCGATCTATCCCCTGCCGCTGTTGGCCGCCCACCCCGAGCTGCCCAGCTACAGCAGGATGTACGAGACGGGATGGCGAGCGCTGGCGCGAACCACCGCGAGGGCCTACCGCGAGCTGCCCGCGGAACTGCGCGAGGACACCGTGGTGGTCGCGGAGAGCTACCCGGTCGCGGCGGCACTGGACGTGCACGGGCGGGAACTCGGGATACCCCGGGTCTACAGCCCGCACCGGGGGTACTGGTTCTTCGGGGCCCCGCCCGACTCGGCGCACGCGATGCTCTACGTCGGCAGCGAGCACCCGCTCGCGCCCCACTTCGGCGACCGGCGGCAGCTGGACACCGTGCGAACCGAGCACAACGTGGTCAACATCGCGCGCGGTGTCGCCGTCACCCTCTACACCGGGCCCGAGCTGAGCTGGTCCGAGCTGTGGCCCCGGATCCGCGGGATGTGAGTGTCTCACCCCGCCGAATGGAAGCTCAGCCCGGAATCTCAGCGACGCGACACGGGCCTGCGGCAAACGTAGACGCGGGCGGGCGGCACGTTGCGCCAGACGGTGCGCGAGGTGATCACCTCGTCGAACGCCGCTCCCAGCCGATCACGGAATCGCCGGGCACCCGACATCCCCAGCGCGTGCGCGTAGGCGATGGTGGTGAATCCGCCGCCGGGTGCCAGTACGGAACCGATCTCGCGCAGGATCCGCCGCTGCGATTCGGCGGCGAACAACGACCAGGGCAGCCCGCTGACGACGGCGTCCGCCGACTCGATCCCGTGCTCGGCGAGCAACTCGCCCAGCCGCATCGCGTCCCCTTGCAGGACCTCCAACCAGGGCGCCTCGGTGCGCAGGTGCTCGCACATACCGGGGTCGACCTCGACGGCGACGTGGCGTCCCCCTTCGGGGACGCGCTCGGCGATGGCACCGCTGAGCGCGCCGGTTCCGGGACCCAGCTCGACGACGACCGGCCGTTCGACGCTCGGCACGACGGCTGCCATCTCCCTGGCCAGCACGGGAGAACTCGGCAGGACGGCACCGACGGTGGAGGGTTCGCGCACCGCCCGGTTCACGAAAGTGCGGTACTCGGACAGCAGCGAACTGCTGCGGGATGCCGGTCCGGCGGGGTCACCGGATCGGTGCTGCTGGGATCGTGTCAACGAATGGCCTTCTCGTTCGGTCCTGTCCACGCCGGGGTCACCGATCGTGGCGGTATTTCGACCGGAAACCCGGCACGATGTCTGACTCCGGGCGTCACGGGGTTCGGGACGGCCACGCCGGAGCGAACCACCCCTACTGGCAACCAGCCTAGCGCCCGGTGATGCGGGAGCGCGGCCGTGGCCGCTGCTACGCCCGTTCGGGAGTCACGAGGCGGGCGTCGCGGCGCGCAACGCCTCGACCAGCGCCCGAGCCCCTTCGGTCGCCTCCTCCTCGGTGACGCTCAGCGGCGGGGCGATGCGCAGCACGTTTCCCTCCAGTCCCCCTTTGCCTATCAGCACCCCGCGTTCCCGCGCCCGCTCGGTGACGGCGGCCGCGGTCTCGGGGGCGGGGGTTCCGTCCGCTCGCGCCAGCTCGACACCGAGCATCAGCCCCTTGCCGCGGATCTCGGCAACCGAGCTCAGGGACTCGGCGGACCGCAGTTCGTCGCGCAGCACCGCACCGACCCGACGCGCGTTCTCCCGCAGGTCGTGGCGCTGGTGGTAGTCGAGGTTCGCCAGCGCGCCGGCGGCTGTCAGCGGACTGCCGCCGAAGGTGGAGATCGAGTTCGCGGCGACGCTGTCCATGACCTCACCCCGGGCCACCACCCCGGCTATCGGAAGACCGTTGCCGATCCCCTTGGCGAAGGTGACCACGTCCGGCGCGCCGTTGGCGGCGTGCGCCTGCCAGCCCCAGAAGTGCTCGCCGGTGCGTCCCCAGCCGGTCTGCACCTCGTCGCTGATCCACAGGATGCCGTGCCGGTTCAGCACTTCCCTGAACCGCGCGAGCAGGCCGTCCGGGGGCGCGGCGAACCCACCGACGCCCTGGATCGGCTCGGCGATCAGGCACGCCACGTTGCCGTGCAGCTGATCGAGGGTGTCCTCCAGATCGCGCACGCATGCCTCGGTGAACTCCTCGTCGCTCAGCCCCTCCAGCATGGTGCCGCGCCTTCGGGTGCCGTGGACGTAGCTGGTCTGCACCGGTGAGAGGCTGCTCGGCGACCAGCTCCGGTTGCCGGTCACCGCCAGCGAGGCGAACGAACGGCCGTGGTAGCTGTTGCGCAGCGCCAGGATCTGGTTGGAGGCCCGGTAACCGGTGGCCAGCAACAGAGCGGTGTCGTTGGCCTCGGTGCCGCTGGTGGTGAAGAAGACCCTGGGGTCGTCCAGGCCCGACAACTCGGCGATCCGTTCCGCCAGGTCCACCATCGGCCGGTTCAGGTACAGCGTCGAGGAGTGCAGGATCCTGCCCGCCTGCTCGGCCACGGCCTTGGTCACCTCGGGCACGGCGTGACCGGTCATGGTCGTGAGGATGCCGCCGAAGAAGTCGAGGTAGCGGTTTCCCTCGCCGTCCCACACGTGTCTGCCGGATCCGCTCTCGATGTCGATCGGCTCGGAGTACATGGCCGACAGCCAGGACGGCATCACCGCGGCACGCCGCCGCGCCAAGCGTGCGTGCTCTCCGCCCTGCTCGAAGCCCGCTTCGGCGTTCATCGTCACTCCTGTCAGCCACGCCGTTGATACCGCCGGACCGCTTTTCGGACCAGCGTGGCATCGAACCTATGGGCGAATCGTGGGCGGGGCAATACCGGAGCGCGCGAACGGAGGGGCTTCGGGAGGGGCTCATCCGGCCCGGGGGTATCCGACCGGCCCGGTGGTCGGGTTCGTTCGGGTGGACTCATTCGGGTCGTCCACGCCTGCGCGCCTCGTCCCGGGTCGCCCTGCGGACCTCGCGGTACATCGCGCGGGTCTCACGTCCGATCCCCGGGGTATAGCCGTGTTTGATCACGCGGTGTTCACAGCTCTCGCCCATGGCGCTGATCGAGTAGAACAATCCCACCAGCAGGCCCAGGACGACCGAGGACAACCGGATGTAGAGCGGACCCGGCAACAGCAGCACCACCACGCAGAACGGGGCGAGCTGCGTCAGGGCGCGGAGGAGATGACGGAGCACCCAGGTACGGCAGGTCACGTCGTGCAGTACCCATTCGGCCAGGTGAGCGGGTAGCTTGCCGCCGAACGTGTACCAGACCCACTGCGGAGGGTTGGGCCGGTGCTTCCCCATCGTCTCGACGATAGCTCGCCTGCCGCGGCTCGCTCGCCACCGGCGGGTGAACATGACCGCCACCCCCGTGCTCCGGGGGTATGGGAGGTGGTGTAAGCTGATCACAGTTCAACAGAAGAGCGGGACGTGGCGCAGCTTGGTAGCGCACCTGACTGGGGGTCAGGGGGTCGTGGGTTCGAATCCCGCCGTCCCGACCAGAACTCAGCCCCGCTCACCCGGCACGTCGCCCTGGGTGAGCGGGGCTCTTCGTGGTCCCTTCCCCGTGTTGGTCTCGATTCGGTACGACGATACGAGCGCATCGCACAGCAGGGAGCTCGTCGTGCTCGAACAATTCACCGTGATTTCGAACGCGACAGGATCGGAGTACCCGGAACGGACCGGCACAACCTCCGAATTACCGGGATTCACCGGTTTCGTCGGAAGGCAGTGCGGTCGTCTCCTGGATATGCTGCACCTCCGCCCAGTAGCCCTGGGCCTGCTCGGAGGCTTGATTCAGCACCTGCCGCAGATTGCTGAGATGTTCGACGGCCCGATCGAGCGCTTCGTGCGGGTGATCCTGAAGTGCATGACGGTAGAGGCGTTCGCGATCGTCCTCGTCGATCTGGGAAACCAACTCACCCGCGAACGCGGCCATCGCACCCAGCGTTCCCACCAGAGCCGAACCGTAAGCGGTCCAATCCATCTCGTCGAGACGGGTATGGCGCTGGCTTTGTGCCGCGTTTTCGAGTTCGGTCCGCGCGTTGTAGATCGATTCCAACGGGTGGTCCGGCATACTCACGAATTCATTCTATCTCGATAGCCGAGGCCGTGCTCGCTGCTCGACAGAGCCGAGGACATGCTCGTCGACCTTTCCCACCGGGCCCGCGCGGAGCGTAGAGTGCGACAGCTACCAGCGGAGAGACGAGCGGTGAATCCGGCCCCCGGCGGTTAGCGTGGATGCCGTGGAGGCCAGAGCGTGGCGAGCGAGGGAACACGTGCTGTGGGAAGCCCTGTGGAATCAGGCAGCGGGCCCGATCGCGCTCGTCGACCTGTCGGGATGCCACCTGGACGTCAACCCCGCCCTGTGCGATCTCCTCGGCTACGACCGGGAGACGCTGCTGCGGCTGTCACCCGCGGAAGTCACGTACCCGGGCGACTACGCGTTGGAACGAGAGACGATCAACAGCCTCGTACGGGAGGAGATCGACTGCTTCACCTCGGAGAAGCGGCTACTGCGTTCCGACGGCCGCGCCGTCCTCGTCCTCATCAACAGCTCGCTGATCAGGACGGCGGACGGTTCCCCCGAGATGATCGTATCCCAGTTTCACGACATCACCGCGCGCCGGGAGTCGGAACGACTGTGGCAGCAGACGCTGGTCAACGCGCCGGTCGGGGTGACATCGATGGATCTGGAGGGACGTCTCACCGAGGCCAACGGCAAGTTCTGCGAACTGGTCGGTCTGGGCAGGCAAGAACTAATCGGTCAACTGTGCACCGGTCTGATCTACGACGCGGACCAGGCACAGGTCGATGCCCTGAACGCCGAGTTCCGTAACGGAAGCACCGACTCGGGGACAGTCGAGATTCGCCTGCGACACCGGGACGGCCATACCTTGTGGGTCCTGGGCAGGCTGGGTCTTGTTCGAGGACTCGACGACCAGCCGGTCTATGTCATCGGCCAGTACGAGCCGATCGGCGACGATACGCAGGTCGACGAGGAACGCCTGGCAGAGCTGACCCGCATGGCGCTGCACGATCCGCTGACGGACGTAGCCAACCGTTCCCTGCTCGGCGACCGATTCCAGCAGGAAGTACGCACGCTGTCGAAATCCGACGGCGTACTGGTCGTACTGCTGGTCGACCTCAACGGGTTCAAAGAGGTCAACGATCAATACGGCCACGACGCGGGCGACGAGATCCTGCGAGCCGTGGCGCACGAACTGTCGAACGCCGTACGCTCCGGCGATACAGTGGCCCGCATCGGAGGGGACGAGTTCGTCGTCCTCGCCTATCTGGACAACCAGGCGGAGGCTGTCGAGCTGCGTAACAGGGTCGAGTACCGACTCAATACCGCGACCGCCACAACGAGTGGACACATCCGAGTCACGGCCAGCGTCGGCATGTCCACCACCCGCGATCCGTCGACCTCCTACCGCGACCTGAAGAACGAGGCCGATCAGGACATGTACGTTCGCAAGCACAATTACAGCTTGTAGCTCGACAACCCAGCGACGGCTCCGAATCCGGGCACAGGACCCGCTTTTACGATCCTACCGGGTCCGGGAAAACCGAGTTCGGCTACGGTTCGAATGATCTTCCTTTCACCGGAAATTTTCCGATACGGCTTCGAGGGGCTAGTACGACTTCCGGCAAGAGAGAAAGGCACGTGCCTCCGCTTGGCTCACACAGCAAGTCTGCCGAATGAGGAAGTCAGCACCACGATCCGCAAACCACCTTTCAGGGATGTTCTTCGCTCCACACATCCCCATCAGACTCCAGGTGACAACTACGCAAGCCAGTGGATCCGCCACTCATCCACAGCTTCAATCCCCACGCTTCCCGAACGGATAAAATATCAAAAATTCAACCAGAAACCATGACTTAGTCCGACCAAGGAATAACCCGCGGGCAACGAAAATACCACCAATAATCCCCACGGAAACGAATCCCTTGTCTTTTAAGTTCGGCACCTCCGTCGTGTACGGTAACCCTGCAAAACCTTCGATCGACAGGATCGACGATACTCTCCAAGGCGCCGGACAAATTCACCCCAACACGATCAATAAGTTCCTGAATTCCGCTCCTGATGTCGAGATCGTTATGGTATTCGAATACCATATACCAGTCATAGGGCGACCAATCACTCTCCATAACTTCCATCAAGATCTCCCAATTACGCAAACGATTTCTCGTCGAATGGACACCACGAAGACCCTCGAACACAATCGGACTCACACCAGGAAACCTCGACAAGGCATCACTGTAATCAATTGATGATATCAAATCCTTGTCTTCCCCTGAAAGACGATCGAACATCCGCTCAACCCAAGTGACACGAGGAATATTTTCGGACAAAACAACCACCCTTTTGCTTGACCTGACGACCTGAAGTGCTTACGCCCCCCCCGCTCTTTCTCCGCCAGCCTGACGCAATGCGACCGGTCGGGAATATTTCTTCGTTTCGGGAAATTATCACGGCGTCCGGAATCCGCGAAAGGTAACCGCTTTGCGGACCACGAAACCGAGCCGTTCGTAGAGCGCGCGGGCATCGGTGTTGGCAGCGACCACGTGCAGGAACGGACGCTCGCCCCGGGACTCGATACGTTCGATCATCGCGAGCACCAGCCGGGCGGCGTGACCTCGACCGCGCGCTTCGGGAGCGGTGCAGACGGCACTGATCTCGGACCAGCCCGTTGGGCGGAGCCGCTCGCCCGCCATAGCGACCAGCGTGCCGCTCTCGCGGATGCCCAGATAGGTGCCGAGTTCGTGCGTGCGGGGCCGGAACGGACCCGGGGCGGTCCGCGCGGTGAGGTCGAGCATCTCCGGAACGTCTTCGACACCCAGCTCGACCACGGCCGGACCGTGCTCGCAGGCGTCGTGCTCGAGTGGGTTGTGACCGGGGTGACTGTCGGCGGGACGGATCATCTGGAGACCTTCCAGGGAGAAGACCGGCTCCCAGTCCGACGGCGGGGTCGCCGGGCAGCTGAACATGTCGGCCAGCTCGCCACGACCGAGCAGCTCCGCCAGCTCCGACCACGAGTCCTCGTCCGGCTCGGCGGGCAGCGCGCAGAAGGTGGCGACCTCCGGCGTGTAGGTGGCCGCCCGGCCGACCAGGCGAGCCAGGTGCGCGTGGTGCCCGCGCAACGACTCGCCGACGGGGTCGTCGAGTACCTCCGCGTCGCGATCGCCCATCGTGGTGCCCCTCCTCCGCCTGGCAGGTGTTCGCGGCGAGCTCCGCTTTCCGGAGCATCCCACCGCCCGATCCCCGTTCCTCCGGGTCCCCCACCACCGGCTGGTGGAAGAAACCGCCGCACGAGCCCGGGACAAAGCGGGTGCACCCGGCGCAGCCCGCCCGGAGATCCGATCGCGTCGGAGGACGGTGTCTGGGAGGCTGCGTGGTCATGCGGGACACGGATGGGGGATCCGGGCTCGGTGACGCGTTCGGCATTGCTCTTCGGCAGCACCACGAGGGCCGGAGGTCCTTCGAGATCGTCGAGCGCGACGACGGTCTGATCGGCGTGAACGACCTCGCTCCCTACTTCGCCGATCGGGCCGACTGGCCCGCGATCGATCAGCGTGCCGCATCGGGGATCACCGGCAGGGTGCTCGACCTCGGTTGCGGGGCGGGCAGGCACGCCGTTCCGCTGACCCGCGACGGCTTCGACGTGCTGGGGATCGACTCCTCGCCCGGCGCCGTGGACGTGGCACGCGAGCGAGGCACAGCCGCGATGGTGGGTCGTGCCGACGCCCTGCCGGACGATGTCGGCGGCTTCGACACGATCCTGCTGCTCGGCCAGAACATCGGGCTACTAGTCCGCCGCTGACCGAGTCGTCCGAGCGGAAGACGAGCACGCTTTCCGAGATTGACTTCCAGTTCGATCGAAGTCCTATTCTCGGTTCGATTCCGTTCGAAGGAGCAGCGCATGACCACGAAGGTACGGCCGAGGTTGAGCGACCCGGCTTCCCAGGATGCCGCGAAGGAAGCGGTGGAGCGTTTCACCGCACAGCTGCAGCGGGGACTGGACACCTATGACGCCGAGCTCTACGACCACGACTTCGCGGCGGACGTGCTGTGGGGAAGTCCCTACGGGGAGACGCTGGACGACGTCGAGGAGCTGCTCGACACGCATCGCGTGCTCATGGCGGCGGAGGCGGCGCCACCCTCGCGGTTCGAGGTCGTGCGGGTCACCGCTCCGGCTCCCGGCGTGGCGATCGCTCACATTCGCCGCCGGGCGCTCGACGAGACCGGGTTCTCCGAGATGGCGCTGTACACCCTGGTCGAACGGGACGGGCGGTGGTGGCTGGCCGCCGCGCAGAACACGCCGATCGTCGAGCCGCACGACTGAGTACCAACCGCCCTCCGAGCGAGGGGACGGACAACCGCGCGGCCAGGGTCACTGTGGACCGAACAGTGATTTTCCCGAAAGGTTGCCCCCGCATGTCCTGAACCTCCCCTGAGCAGCTACCGGTGAACGCGTCGTCGAGCACGAATCCGCGGCGACGACGCGTTCGCCCGGCGAAGCAACATCGGCTCAAGTTTCCGGCAACCAGACCAGCCGGAGCTCGCGAACCATCCCGAACACCTCGCACGCGCTCTCGGCGGAGCCGAAACTTCCCCGCATCCGCCCCGCCGCACCGAACACTTCGGCATGTTCTGCCAGGGCGAGGCCCCACGCGAAGATCTCGGCGTCGCCGCGCTCCCCTGTCTCCTCGACCAGCGCGAACACGCGCGGCGCCTGCTCGCGAACGAAGCTCTCCACCAGCGCGGCTAACTCGGCTTCGTCTCCCAGTGGCTCGGCCGGTGCGTGCTCCGCCGCGAGAATCTCGTTGTCGCTCATGGCTACCTCCTGACCTGAAAGCTTCCGACGTGCACCAAAGCGAAGGTTTCCTACATCGAGACCGCCGAACGCCCCGTCGTGCTCCGGGACCTGGAAGAGGTCCTGCTTCCGTTCTACGGAGTTCCGGAGGAACGCTGGCCGACCTACCTCGAAGCTGCCCGCAACTCCCGCCGGAAAGGTTGGTGGGAAAGCTATGGCTCGGAGACGTTGCCCGACTGGTTCTCCTTGTTCGTCGGGCTCGAACAGGGCGCTTCCCGGATACGAACCTACGAGGCCCAGCTCGTGCCCGGACTGTTGCAAACCAGCGATTACGCGAATGCACTGCTACGCCGCAGTACGATGGAGCGCAGTGAACACGAGCTGGAAACCTCGGCCCGGTTTCGGATGTCTCGCCAGTCGATCTTCGACCGCAAGAGCCCGCCACGTCTGTGGGCAGTACTGGACGAAGCCGTCCTGCGACGCCTCGTAGGCAGCCGGGAGACCATGCGATTCCAGCTCGAACGCCTCGCGAACGCCACCCATGACCCCAAGATCACCATCCAGGTGGTTCCTTTCTCCACTGGAGCGCATCCAGGCATGACAGGCCCCTTCACCATGTTGGGCTTCCCCTGGGAGCACGACCCCGGCATGGTTTTCCTGGAATACCGTTCGGGTGCGCTCTACCTCGAGGAAGCTCATGCGATCGAAAGTCACACCGTGGCTTTCGAACACCTCTGTGCCCTCGCTCTACCGCCGGACGAATCGGTCAGCATGATCCGAACCATCGCGAAGGAGTTCTCGGATGACGAGCACTGAATTATTCGACGTGGATTCATTGTATTGGCGTAAGTCGAGCCGCAGCTCGGACCAAGGCGGCAACTGCGTGGAAGTGGCAGCAGTGCCGGGAGAGCCAAGCTGGCTCAGGAGCAGCCACAGTGGGGATCAAGGGTCCTGCGTCGAGGTCGCCTACCCGGCCGGCGGGGTCGCCGCGCGGGACTCGAAGAACCCGCACGATGGCGTGCTGGTCTTCGAACGCTCGCACTGGAACAGCTTCCTGACCGCCGTACGGCAGGGTGCATTGGAGCGCGAGTGAGAGCGGGAACCGGTTCTGATTGGATCGGGGCGTGACGGCCGAGAACGAACCGGTGCTCGAATTCGCCTCCGGTGCGGAGTGGCGGGACTGGTTGGCGGACAATCACGACGACTCGTCGGGGGTGTGGCTGCGCATCGCGAAGAAGAACGCGGCGACGACCTCCGTCTCCTACGCGCAAGCCCTGGACGAGGCGCTGTGCTTCGGATGGATCGACGCCGTGAAACGCTCCCACGACGACAGCTCCTGGTTGCAGCGCTTCACCCCGCGCAAGTCCCGCAGCAAGTGGTCGCGGATCAACCGGGACAACGCGGAGCGCCTCATCGAAGCGGGGCGGATGCGCGAGCCCGGACACCGCGAGATCGAGAAGGCCAAACAGGACGGCAGGTGGCAGGCCGCCTACGAGCCGCAGCGCACGGCCACGGTACCCGACGACCTGCGGCGTGAGTTGGAGGCCAACCCGACGGCCAAGGAGTTCTTCGACAACCTCGACAGTCAGAACCGGTACGCGATCCTGCACCGGGTGGCCGACGCCAAGCGCGCAGAGACCCGCGCTCGCCGGATCTCGCGGTTCGTCGCCATGCTGGCCGAGCACCGCAAGTTGCACTGAAGAACCGGCCGTCCCCATCGCTTTCCTCACGCACCCGGAGAAACCGCCGATCAAGCCAGTGAGTCGTCGTAGGAGGCCGTAAGCGAACTGTCCGTCGCGTCACCGGTGTTGACCACTCCTCGCGGCTCCATGAGCACCGCGTGCACCTCTCCCTCGGCCACGGGACAGTGCTCCACCCCGCGAGGAACGACGTACAACTGCCCGGCGCGCAGCCGAACGTCGCCGTCCCGCAGCTGAATGGTCAGTTCACCGTCGACGACCAGGAACAGTTCGTCGGTGTCCTCATGGGTGTGCCAGACGAACTCACCCTGAACCTTGACCACCTTGATCTCGTAGTCGTTGAGCCGGGCCACCACTTTCGGCGCCCAGTGCTCGGAAACCCGGGAGAGCTTGTCGGCGATATCAACCGGATGATCAGTCATGGCCCGAGTCTAGTGCGAGCTCGTCGACTCGGCCTCCCCGTTCCGACCGGCGGAATCCATCGCGAATTCTCGCTCAGCACGCCCCGACATCGAGCGGCTGGATCCGCACTGCCCTGGCACTACGGGCTTCCCGGCACTACGCCCTGTCCTGGCGCCGCGAGCCGTCGAACACCCCGAACCGTACGAACCGGTAAACTCCCGCTCCCGGGAAAATCGCCGTACGCGTATTCGTGCGATTGCAGATGCATATTCGCCCTGCCCACGCGAAAACCGCACGCAACGCAAAATATATCCATTTTTCACGTGTTACTAATAAATGGCACAACGCGCTCACCCAAACGGGCTATTAAGCATCCCGGGAAACTGTCACTAGAGTGATTACTCATCAGTAGCACGAACTGCGGAGCAAGAACCGGAGTAGCGAACCGGTTCTCCTCGCCTCCGTTGCACGAGGGAGGGTTATGCCGAAACTGGCCAACAGTACCGAGTCCACCAGACTGTGGGCAGCGCTCCCCGACAACCTCGCGACCCTGTTGCGGCCCGAGATACCCAGTCTGGCGACCCAGATCCTCACCGAGATCCAACGACAGATCCCCGAGTACGCCCGCCCGCTGGACCAGCACTACGTACACGCGATACGTCGCGGCATCGAGGAAGCCCTGACCAGGTTCGTCGACCGGATCGCCGACCCGAGCACACCGCTGCGACGCTGCGCCGAGGTGCATCGTGCGCTGGGCAAGGCCGAGATGCGGGAGGGCCGCAGCCTGGACAGCCTGCAGGCCGCCTACCGGATCGGCGCAAGGCTGGCCTGGCGACGGGTGGCGGGTATCGGCGAGCGGATACGGCTGGCACCCCGCACCACGCTGTTGCTCGGCGAGGCGATCTTCGCCCACATCGACGAGCTGACCGCCCTGTCGGTGGAAGGCTACGCGGCCGCCCAGGCGCGTGCCGCGGGTACGCTGGCTCGCAGGCGCAGGAGGTTGCTGGAGCTGCTGGTGTCGGAACCACAACCGGCGCAGCGCACCATCGAGGAGTCGGCCGTTACCGCGCAGTGGCGGGTGCCGCGCCAGGTGACCGTGGCGGCACTGGAGCAGTACGACGAAACCCACTCCCGAACCGGCACGCCGTTGTCCCGTTGGAACGCCCTGGTCGACCTGGAGTGCGTCGAACCGCACGTGCTGCTCCCCAGTGACCACGGCGAACCGGACGAGATCGACTGGGAGACCGAACTGGCCGGGTGGCGGGTGGTGGTGGGTTCCCCGGTCGCGCTCGACCAGGCGGGCAAGTCGCTGCGCTGGTGCCGGAGGATGATGGGACTGATCCGCTCCGGCGTATGGCCGGACCAGCACATCAACCGGTGCCATGAGGACCTGTCGAGCATCCTGTTGCTGCAGGACGAACATCTGATCAGGGAACTCGCCAGGCAACGGCTGGCACCGCTGAACGGGCTGCGTCCGAAACAGCGGACTCGGTTGGCCGCCACACTGCTGAGCTGGCTGCAGACCCGTGGCGGTGCCCCCGAGATCGCCCAGCGGTTGCGGGTACACCCGCAGACCGTCCGCTACCGGTTACGGCAGTTGGAAGAGTTGTTCGGCGAGGCACTGCACGATCCGGAGTCCCGTTTCGACATGGAGATAGTGTTGCGGGCCTCGAACATGCTCTCCGGTGACACAGCGGACTGGCTGGCGGACTGAGGGCCCCGCTCGGAATGACAGACCCCCGATCAGGGAAACCTTCCGTCCGCCCTCACTTCGGAAGACCCGACGTCGAGTGGACGCCTACGCCGTCGGGTTTTCCCCGCGAGAGCACGGCTCCATCCGGAAGACGGTCCGACCCGGGCGTCAATTTCTCACGAAATCGCCGGGACGGTGAGGCCTGTCGACAGGGGATCACAGTGGCATGGTGCTGTGCTTCTTCGGTGGGGATTCCTCCCGTTTCGCCTCGAGCATCAGCAACGCGTCGGACACTCGGGCGCGTGTCATGGCGGGCCGGATCACCGAATCGACGTAGCCGCGTTCGGCCGCCACGTACGGGGTCGTCATGGTGGCCCGGTACTCGGCGATCAGCTTCGCGCGGACCGAGGCGCGGACGCCGTTGGCCTCGGCTTCGGCCAGCTCGGCGCGGTAGAGCAGCTCGACCGCGCCTTCTGCCCCCATGACCGCGATCTCCGCGGTGGGCCAGGCCAGGTTGACGTCGGCACCGAGATGTTTGGACCCCATCACGGCGTAACCGCCGCCGTAGGCCTTCCTGGTCACCACGGTCACCTTGGGAACGGTGGCCTCCGAGTAGGCGTAGAGCAGCTTGGCACCGCGTCGGATTATCCCCCGCTGTTCCTGTTCCCTGCCGGGAAGATAACCGGGCACGTCGGCGAACGTGAGCAGGGCGATGTTGAACGCGTCGCAGAACCGCACGAAGCGTGCGGCCTTCTCGGAGGCGTCGATGTCCATTATCCCCGACTGCCGCAGTGGCTGGCTGGCGACCACTCCGACGGTTCGTCCCCGCACTCGGCCGAAACCGCACAGCACGTTCGGGGCGAACGAGGCGTGCACCTCCAGCAGTTCGCCGTCGTCGAGCACCGCCGCCAGTACCCGCCGCATGTCGTAGGACTGATTGGGTGAGTCGGGCACCACGGTGTCGAGCTCGGACGCGGCAGCGGCGGGCTCCAACACCGGATACTCCGGCGGCACGGCCATGTTGTTGGCCGGCAGGAACGCCAGCAGCGTCCGCACCCAGTCGAGCGCGTCGACCTCGTCCGAGGCGACGTAGTGGGCGTTGCCGGTCACGCTGCCGTTGACCTCGGCTCCCCCGAGTTCCTCGGCCGAGATGTTCTCCCCGGTCACCGAACGTACGACGTCGGGGCCGGTCACGAACATGCGCGAGGTCCGGTCGACCATCACGGTGAAGTCGGTCAGCGCGGGCGTGTAGACGGCGCCACCCGCACACGGCCCCATGACCACCGATATCTGGGGAACCACCCCCGATGCCTTCGAGTTGCGCCTGCTCAGCTCCGCGTAGTAGGCGAGTGAGACCACCCCTTCCTGGATTCGCGCCCCGCCGGAATCGTTGATACCGACGACGGGGCACCCCGCCTTGGTGGCCATGTCCATGATCTTGAGAACCTTCTCGCCGAATGCCTCACCCATGCTTCCGCCGTAGGTGGTGAAGTCGTGCGAGAAGAGGCAGATTCGCCTGCCGTCCACCGTCGCGTAACCGGTCACCACCCCGTCGCCGTAGCAGCGGTCGTCGCCCGTGTCGAACGAGGTGGGGCGCCGCAGCGTGAACTCACCGACCTCGACGAAGGAGTCCTCGTCGACCAGTAGCTCGATGCGTTCCCGTGCGGTGTACTTGCCCTTGGGGTGCTGCTTGGCCGCCGCTAACTCGTCTGCCCGGGGAACCGCTTCGACACGCCGTTGTTCGAGATCGTCGATGCGTTCGGACGTACCACTGGGTTCGTTGTCCGCCATGAGTCACTCCCTGGCTTCACTGCTGTCACCGATGCCGAGTAGTCGCCGGAGGTGGTCGGTCATGACGTCGACGTGCGGGGGGTCGATCATCGAGAGGTGGTCACCGGGCACCCGCACGACTTCCAGGTCCGCGGCGTAGTCGTCCCAACCGAGCGAGTCGTCCGAGCGCAGGTAGCGGGGATCGAGGGTGGTCGTGGTGCTTTCGGCCGCGGCGGCGCGGTACAGCACCACCGGCCCCTCGTAACGACCCGGTTCGTAGCGCTCCGCGATTCTGGCGTCCACATAGGATGTGTACTGGTGCCGCAGCACACCGGCGCCGATACCGAGTTCGTCGCCCGCGAGCGCCGACATGACCCGTTCCATCTGTTCCCGCTCGTCGAACTCGTCCAACTCGTCCACCGGAACCGGCAGCGAGACCCCGTAGGTGTGCTCGATGTGTCCGACGAATCGCCGGAAGCGGCGGGTTATCAGTTCCTCGTCCGAGAACTCCGGAGCGGGCAGCGGCAGGATGGAGTCGATGAGCAGCACCGTTTCCACTTCCTCGCCACGGTCGGCCAGTTGACGCGCCGTCTCGAAGGCCAGACATCCGCCGAAGGACCAACCACCCAGGCGGTAGGGCCCCTCGGGTTGGATCTCGCGGAGCAGCTCGATGTAGCGGGTGGCTTTCTCGGGAACGGTCTCGTACTGGTCCAACCGTTCCATGCCGTAACAGGGCTGCTCCCCGCCGAGCCGTTCGACCAGTGGCTGGTACACGCTGGTGGGACCACCGGCGGGATGGAACAGGAACAGTGGCGTGGCCCTCCCCTCGGCGCGGAGCGTCCGTACCGGCCCGTCCGCCAACTCGAAGGAGTCCCGGACGAGATCGGCCATCCGTTCGATCGTGGGTTGTCCGAACAGTTCCGGGACCTCGGTCCCCAACCGCTCCCGCACCGCCGCGGTGACCTTCTCCGCCAGGAGCTCGTCACCACCGATCCGGTAGAAGTCCTGGTCGACTCCCACGCTGTCCAGCCCCAGGACTTCGCGCCACAGGTGCGCCAGCCAGCGTTCCGTGGCATCGCGCGCACCGATCGCACGAGGGGCTGTCGGTTCGGCGTTCACCCGCTGGGCACCGGGGGAATCGACGCCGAGGTCGACGAGCAACTGGTTCGCCAGTTCGGCGGCGCTGCACCCCCGCAGCAGCATGGCGGGGGCTATACCGACCCCGAACTCGCGTTCGACCGCGTTGCGAGCTCGCATGGCCATCAGCGAGTCGAGTCCGAGCCCGGTCAACGGTCGGTCGGGGTCCACATCGGCCGCGGCCGTGCCGATGATCTCCCCCAGCAGCCGCGTCAGCGTCGAAGTCACCGTGCGCAGCGCCTCTTCCGGGGCGACGGCGCGGAGCTGTTCGGAGTCGGTGCCGACAGCGGCACCCGGTTCCTCGCCGACCACGTGCCGGAAGAACGGGCGCGTGGACAGTTCCGGGAACATCCGACCGGCCCGGTTCCCGTCGAGCCACGCCACTCCCGTGACCGGCTGTTCGCTTCCCAGCAGAATCTCGAACGCCTCGGTGCCGGTGGCAGTGGACAACGGCCGCAGCACACCGGTGAACGACTCGCTCGCGCCCCCAACCTGGCCCCACACTCCCCATTGCACGCTGGTGCCGACGAGCCCTTGTGCACGGCGCCACCGCACGAGGTCGTCGAGGGCCGCGTTGGCGGTGGCGTAAGCGGCCTGGCCCGGTGAGCCGAGCAGTGCCGCCGCCGAGGAGAAGGCGACCCACCAGTCCGGTTCGGAGCGGAGGGTGGCCTCGTGCAGTCGTAGGCCGCCCTCCACCTTGGCGTGCCAGACGCGTTCCAGCCCCTGCTCGGTCGACTCGGTGAACGGACCGTCGTCCAGGGCTCCGGCGGCGTGCAGCACCCCGCACAGCGCGAGCCCGCCATCGGTGGCGGCCGCGACCAGCCGCTCGGCCGTGCCCGCTTCGCCGATGTCACCGGTGACCACGACGACCTCGGTTCCACCCGCACGGAGTCGTTCTATGTCGCGCTCGATGTCCGGAGCGGGATCGCGGCGGCCGTTGAGCACCACCCGAGCGGCCCCCCGCTCGGCCAGCCACCGGGCGAAGGTGTGGCCGAGACCGCCCAGCCCACCGGTGATCAGATAGGACTGCGGCCGCACCGCGGGTGTGGCGACCGAGGACTCCGGCCGGACCCCGTGCAACCTGGCGACGTGCCGACGCCCCTGCTCGTGACGTACGTCGTCCTCGGCGGAGTCGGCGCACAGCTCGTCGGCCAACGACTCCGCGTCCGCCCCGGCCGCCTCGACGAGTGAAACGCGCACCCGGGGGTGTTCGAAGGTGAGCACCCGAACCAACGCCCGAAGCTCCGCGTTTGCCGAGCCAGTGCTGACCAGCCACAGCCGCGCGGGAGCACCGTCGTGGGTCTCCAGGACCCGCACCAGCCCCGCTAGCCGGAGCAACCGCTCCCGAGCCGCCGAGAAGTGGGCTTCGAGGGTGTCCTCCTCCCCGACGAGAACGACCATTCCGGCGGGAGCTACGGCTTCGTCCAGGAAGCGCTCGACCTCGTCGAAGCGCCGCGGCAGCCCGTCGTCCGGCCCCGGCGTAGCGCTGGTGACGCGTCGACCACGGTCCCGCAACCGCTGGGCCAGTTCCGGAGCCGCACCGAACAGCAGCCAGTCACCGCCGTCGGGGGCGGGCTCCGGCAGGTCGGACTCCTCCCAGCACAGCCGCAATCCGGCTTCGGCAGGATCACGCGGTACGGGAGTGGCCCCCATGCGGCGCGCGCGGACCAGGCCGATCCGCAACACCGCGCGCTCGTGCTCGTCGGTGACGAACACGGATCCGGTCACCTCCGGCTCTCCGGGACTCGTGACCAGCCTGGCGTGACAACGAACCCGGGAGGGCACGCGACGGAACAGCCGCACGTCGCGCAACTCGACCGGAACGAACAACTCGACTTCCGCGGAGCCGTCGGTACCCATCGCGGCCGCGACGAGAGTCTGCAGACAGCCGTCGGTGATCACCGGATGCGCGAGGAACTCCTGGCGGCTCCCCGCCTCGTCGGGCAACGCCAGCTCGGCCACCGCGCTCGCGTCACCGGCGTGCGCCCGCTGCACGGGTCGGAAGGCCGGTCCGTACTCCTGGCCCGCCGCGCGCAGCGCTGGGTACAGCCGCACCTGTTCGCCCCCGTCCGCGGCAACGGTGGAGTCACGACCGGCCGAGTCGCGCTCGGCTCGCTCCTCGGGCGTCGTGCGAACCACCTCGGCGACGGCGTGTCGGTGCCAACCGCCGTTCGCGGAACGGCTGTGCACCTCGACGGTCACACCAGCGGTGCCGTACGGCTCGGGCTCGTGCGGGGTGACCACCGTGGTGACCGTCAGCTCCGGAGCGAGCACGAGCATGTCGTGCAGTTCGAGCCCGCCGAGCAGCAGACTGTCCGGTGGGAGGTCCAGCACTCGGCCGGCGGCGGCCAGCGCCATCTCCAGATACCCGGTACCGGCCAGGACCTCGGTGTCGTGCACCCGGTGGTCGCCCAACCAGGGAAGGGAGCCGGTCCCGATCTCGCCCTGCCAGGCGTGTCGCCCGTCCGGCAGCTCCACGTGATGTCCGAGCAGCCGGTGCTCTCCTCCGACGGAGCTCGCCCCGGCGACGGAGATCCAGTACCGCTCGTGCTCCCAGACGGGCAACGGCAGCTCGGCGATGTTGCCCGTGGGAAGGCCGGGCGGTTCGGGCAGTCGTCCGTGGACGTGCAGTCGGGCGAGGTTCTCGCGGAACGTCGCCGTCTCGTCGGTGTCCCGTCGTGAGGCGAACACCAGCAGCGGATCCCGCACGCCCGCGTCGACCGCCGTCTCCTCGACACCGGAGGTGACTATCGGATGCGGGGCGATCTCGACGAAGGTGTCGAACCCGCCGGTCACCGCCTCCCGCACGGCGCGATCCAGCAACACCGGGCGACGCAGGTTCCGAGCCCAGTAATCGGCGTCGAACGTCGGTGTGACCCCGGATTCGTGCTCGACGGTGCTGTAGACGGGAATCGCCGGGGTGGCCGGGGCGAGGTCGGCCAGTTCTTCCCGCAACCTGCCCAGCAGCGGATCGACGGCGGAGGTGTGTCCGGCTCCGGTCACGTCGAGCACCCGCACCACGCGGTCACGACGCCGGAAGTGCGCGGCCAGCAGCTCGATCTCGTCGGCAGGGCCCGCGACGGTGCAACGGCGGGAGGAGGTGTGCACCGCCACTACCGCCCCCGGAAACCAGTCAGCCAGCTCGGCGACCTCATCGGGTGATCCCTCCAGAACCGCCATGGCCCCACCGCCGGCGGCTTCCATCTCGGCCAGCAGTCGGGTGCGGGTGTCCATGACCCGCAGTCCCGTGCCGTGGTCCAGCGCACCGGCCGCCACGGCGGCGGCCACCTCCCCCATGGAGTGCCCGATGATCGCGCCCGGTCGTGCGCCGTGGGACTTCCACAGTTCCGCCAGCGCGAGCTGGGTACCGAACAGTCCGAGCTGGGTTCGGTACAACCCGTCGAGTTCGGATCCCGCCGTGAGCGCCTCGTACAGCGAGAACCCGGTCACGGCGCTGAACTCGGTGTCGTTCCGCCGCAACGACTCCGCGAGAGCCGGCTCGTCCCGCAGCAGTTCACGGCACATGCCGGGCCACTGTGAACCGTATCCGGAGAACACCCACACCGGTTCGCCCGCCGATCCGGCGTGCCCGCGCACCACTCCGGCCGCGGTGTCCTCGGTGGCGAGGGCATCCAATCCCTCCGCGAGCCGAGCACGGTCCTGACCGACGACCGCGCCGCGCCGCACGTGCTGCCTGCGGTGCCGCAGCAGGGTGTGGGCGATATCGGTGACCGGAGTGTCCGCGTGTTCGGGGTCTCGCAGCCGTTCGGCCAACCGCGCCGCCGTCCGCCGCAGGTGGGAATCGGTGCTTCCGGACAGGAACAGCGTGTGCGGTCCGGCGACTTCCCGCTCGCTCTCGGGCGGGTCCGGCCAGGACTCCAGCAGCACGTGCGCGTTGGTGCCACCGAATCCGAAACCGGAGACACCGGCCCGTGCGACGCCGGAGTACTCCGGCCAGGGGCGGTCTTGCCCCACGACTTCCAGGCGTGCGCGTTCGAAGGGAATGTGGGGGTTGGGAGTCCGGTAGTGCGGTGTGGCAGGTAACCGGCCGTGCCGCATGGCCAGCACCACCTTGATGATCCCGGCGATGCCCGCGGCCGCCTCCAGGTGCCCGAGGTTCGCCTTGACCGAACCGAGCAGCAGCGGCCGATCCACCGTGCGATCGGCACCGAAGACCGCGCCCAGCGCCGTCGCCTCGATCGGATCTCCCAGCAGGGTTCCCGTGCCGTGGGCCTCCACGTAGTCCAGCACGCCGGGATCGAGATCGGCGGTGGCACAGGCCGAACGCAGCAGCCCTTCCTGGGCGGAGGGGTTGGGGGCCATGAGTCCGTTGGAACGGCCATCGGAGTTCACCGCGGAGCCGCGGATCACCGCGTGCACCCGGTCACCGTCCCGGTTGGCCTCGGACAGCAGTTTGAGCACGACGACGCCGCAGCCCTCGCCACGGACGATGCCGTCGGCGGCGGCGTCGAAGGGTTTGCACCGCCCGTCGGCGGCCAGTGCACCGGCACTGTGGAAATTGGCGGTTATCGCCGGGGACAACAGCAGGTTCACCCCGCCGGCCAGGGCGGTGCGGCTCTCCCCCGTGCGCAGGCTGGCGCACGCCTGGTGCAGCGCCACCAGCGAGGACGAGCAAGCGGTGTCGACGGCGAGGCTGGGGCCGCGCAGATCCAGCAGATAGGACAGGCGGTTGGCGATCACGCTCATCGCGCCGCCGGTGCCGGTCCACGCGTCGATCGCCCCGAGATCCCTGGTGGTCAGCTGGCCGTACTCAGTGGCAGCGGCCCCCACGAACACGCCGGTGTTCGATCCCCGCAGGCCTTCGGGAACCACACCCGCGTTCTCCAGCGCCTCCCAGCTCACTTCGAGCAACAACCGCTGCTGCGGATCCATGACCTCGGCTTCACGCGGGGAAACCTCGAAAAACCCCGCGTCGAACGCGGCGACGTCGTCCAGATATCCGCCGGCGGTGGGAAGATCGTCCAGCACGCTCCGCTGCCCGGGGGCGAAGTCCTGCCAACGTCGGTCGGGAACGGTTCCGACGGCATCGGTTCCCGAGCGCAGCAGCTCCCAGAACCGTTCGGGGCCGTCGGCTCCGGGGAAACGGCACCCGAGACCGATCACCGCGACCGGTTCGGCCGGTTCGGTTCCGACAACGGTCGAACCGGCCGAACCGGAACCGGCCAGCGCTTCGGCCAGCCGTTCGATCGTGGGGAACTCCCAGAGCAGCGTGGCGGGTAGTGATCTGCCCAGCAGGGTTTCCAGATCACCCGACAGCGCCACGACGTCCCGGGAGGAGAGTCCGAACTCGTCGAAGGGCCGGTCGGTTTCGATCCGTGCGGGGCGCGTCCCGGTGCGCTCGGCGATACGGTGCACGAGCCACTCGCCCAGTTCCGAGCGATCAGTCATGGGCCTTCTCCGAGCTCAGTTCGCCATCGAGGTAACGCCGCCTGCACTCGCGGCGCGCGACCTTGCCGCTGGACGTGTGGGGGACGGTGTCCGGTTCGAGCAGCAGCAGCTCGTGCACGCTCACGCCGTGCGCGTTGGCGATGTCCTTGCGCAGGGCCGTTTCGATGTCCGAGGGGAACCGTCCTTCGAGCGGAAGCGAGCGGGAGTACTCGGCGGCTATCACCACTCGTTCGGTGTCGTCGACGCTGACGGAGAACGCCGCGGTGTGGTGCTTGCGCACCTCGGAGCGCTGTTCCACGGTCTGCTCCAGATCCTGCGGATAGTGGTTCCGACCGTCCAGAATGATCAGGTCCTTGATCCTGCCCGTCACGAACAGCTCACCGTCGTAACGAACCCCGAGATCACCGGTGCGCAGCCAGCCGGTTTCCGGTAGCTCACCGGCTTCGTGCAATCGAGCTCGGAAAACCTCGTCGGAGGCGGCACCGTCCCAGTTCCAGTAGCCCTGTCCGATGTTGGGGCCGTTCACCCAGATCTCACCCACTGCCGCCTCCGGGAGCGGGCGGTGGGAATCGGGATCGACGATGGCCACCCGCTGCCCGAGCGGGCTGCCGCAGGAGACCAGCGTGCTCGACGGGGCATCGTCGTCCGCCGTTACCGCTGCTCCCCTACCGAGGGAATCGCGGTCGAACCGAACACTCCGGGGAGCGGTCCCGGCCGGACTGGTGGCGACGAACACGGTCGCCTCCGCCAGCCCGAACGAACAACGGTGGGTCTCCGGACGCAGACCGCAGAACTCGAACGCCCGGTTGAACCGCTCCACGGTCGACGGCAGCACGGGCTCGCTGCCGTTGATCATCGCGACCACCCGGTCCAGTCTCGTCCACGCCTTCTCCCGATCGGTCACCCTGGCCGCGGTGTAGTCGAAGGCGAAGTTGGGAGCGGCGGTGATGCAGCGCGGGTTCGCCGCGAGCTGGCGCAACCAGCGTCCCGGCTGCCGCAGGAACGCCGCGGGATCCAGCAACACGGACTTTATGCCACCCACCACGGGGGCGGCCACGGACAGCACCAGCCCCATGTCGTGGAACAGCGGTAGCCAGCTGACGGTGGCCCCGCCCTCGATACGCTCGCCGAAGTAGGCCGACAGGGCCTGTCGCGCGTTGGCGACCACATTGGCGTGCGTGATCCGTACGCCTGCGGGCACCCGCGTCGAACCTGAGGTGTACTGCAGGTAGGCGACATCGTCCGGTGCGGCGGTCGGCGGAAGCGACTCGGACGACCACTCCTCCTGGAGGGTGTCGACGGCCAGGCACTCACGCGGCGCACGGGCACCGCGCTGCCGGATCACCTCCCGAACCCGGTCGAACGCGTCCTTCGTGGTCAGCACGCACGCCGGTTCGCAGTCGTCGAGTACGGCATCGAGCCTGCCCTCCTGGCCGGGCATGTCCGGCTGGAACAGCGGAACCGCGATGGCACCGGCCCGGATGGCTCCCAGGAAACCGATGACGTACTCGATTCCCTGCGGAGCGAGGATCGCCACCCGTTCTCCCGGATCACAGCGGTGTGCCGTCCAGGCCGCCACCGCGTGAACACGACGATGCAGCTCGGAGATCGTCAACGAAGTGGTGAGACCGTCCTTGCTCGCCTCGTAGTCGACGAAGGTGATCGCGGTGGCATCCGGTCGCTCCGCCACGGAGCGGTCCAGGTACCCGGTCAGAGTCGCCGCCCCGTCGTGCGGCACGAACTCCGCGGCCGTAGATTCCATAACACCTTCCCACGCTGGGAGCGAAACACGAATACCGACAACGAACGAAACGAAAAGCACGAAGCATCGGATCCCGCAACGGAGCGAATTTTTCACGCGGGACAGGCGGTGTCAAGACGAACGAACGCACGAAACACCGGGAAAGAAACAACACGCATTCCGGTGCGCATGACGGACGATCTTCTTGTCACCTGTCTGATAATTACGATCGAACGCCGAAACGGCGACCGAATCGCCGTGCTTTCGTCGCCGAACCGGCGGAACCTGACCGGCATCGCACTCGCCCAACAGCAGCCTGTCGTGGCGAGCACGGAGTCACGGAACCCCGGGCGTGCGGTGAGAACCGCGCCCCGCGCCGGAAGCGGCCGTGCAGCGGCACCACGCGAGACCGAACCTTCCGATGTCGTCGCGAACCGAAAAACGAAAATCCGATTCGAGAGCGAAAGGTAGAGCGGCGAACGATTCCACCTGCGGATGGCGGCATCCGTGTCGGAAGACAGAAACATTTCTTCCTCGAACCGGACCACAACCGAATTTTCGCTTTCGAGCGGAATCCCGAACGAATTCCCCACCACTACCGAGAACAGTCCGGCGGAAGCGGGCGAAAACGCGTGGATCGACCGTGGGAGCGCCGAACGCGGCCGGTGTCACTCCCGTGGCGGAACCGGGCCGTCGAAGTCGGCTCGTCGGACGCGAAACACCTGCAACAGCAGGCCGTAGTACTTGGTGGTCTCACCGACCCACTCCATGCCGAGCTTTCGCGCGGTGGAGACCGCACGCGCGTTGGAGGAACGCGCGACCGCGAAGACCTCGTCGACGTCCTGGGTGAACGCCCACCCGAGCAGCGCCCGTGCACCTTCCGTGGCATAGCCCTTCCCCCACTCGTGCTGACTGACCTGCCACCGGATCTCGATGTCCTCCTCGTAGGGCGGGAGCAGGCGTAGCGCGAGCCCACCGATCAGCACGTTGTCCGAGCGGCGCACCATCGCCCAGCGCCCGGTCGGCGGCGCCAGATTGGGGGCGGACTCCACCCACGCCTCCAACACCGAGCGCATCGCACTCGGATCGGTGACGCGCTGCATCATGGGGGCCAGCCACATCGCGACTTCGGGATTGCCGTAGATACGGAAAGCCGCATCGGCGTCCTCGACCCTCCAGTCGCGTATCAACAACCGCTCGGTGGTCAGCGAGAGTGACGCCATACGGCCACGCTACCCGTTTCCGCCTTATTCGGCCGATCGACGACGTGGGGATGCGAACCACCAACCCGCGCGGGATCGAGATGGGAAAGGGCATGGCCGGGGAGTTCCATCACCGGCTGTCCTGCCGCCCCGGCACGCGGGAGCCCACGGGAGGTCCCGTCGAGCGGGAACAGCGGAACTCCACCGGGGGCGGTCCTACTAGAATCACGTTCGACAGCCAGTCCGCAGTCCAGCGACACGAGAAGGAACCAGGGTGGCCGCAGCCTCGCCGACAGACGCCACAGCCGACACACCGCGGCACCGAATGCCACCGCGGTTGCTCGAAGCAGCCCGTTCCGCGACCGGATTCATGCCGGATTCCGAGGGCACGGCGTTGTTCGAAACAGCGATGGCGTACCTCGCCGACGGGGTCGCCGTGGAGATCGGTACCTACTGCGGCAAATCGGCGATCTACCTGGGAGCCGCTGCCGCCGCCACCGGTGGCCTGGTGGTGACGGTCGACCACCACCGGGGTTCCGAGGAGCACCAACCGGGCTGGGAGTACCACGACCCCGAACTGGTGGATCCCGCGGACGAGCGGCTGGACACGCTGGGACGGTTCCGCCGGACCATCTCCGATGCCGGACTCGAGGATCGGGTCATGGCGGTCGTGGGCGGCTCGACCGCACTCGCCGCGATCTGGCGCACCCCGATCTCGATGCTGTTCGTCGACGGCGGGCACACCGACGAGGCGGCGAGCGCCGACTTCGAGGGCTGGTCCCCCTGGATACACCGTGGGGGAGCACTGGTGCTGCACGACGTGTTCCCCGATCCCGCCGACGGCGGCCGAGCACCGTACCGGATCTACCGAAGAGCCCTGGACAGCGGTGAGTTCCGCGAGGTCTCGGTCACCGGCTCGCTACGGGTGCTGCAGCGCGTCAGTGGCGGGGTCTGCCTCGATTAGGCAACCGCACTCGGACTCGTTCTCGCCGAGCAGCCCGTCCGGCAGTCCTCGCGCACGGAAAACACCGTTCCCCGGTGTGGTCCGGGAAAGCGCGTCAGCAGCCAGGACCACGGCGGCCGCCGTCCAGGTGGTGTGCTCCACGGGCCAGTTCTTGGCGTCGCTGTAGACGAAGCCGGTCCAGTAGGAACCGTCGGTCTCACGCAGGTGCTGCATATCGCGGAACAGTCGAACGGCGTCGGCGTGCCAGCCGAGCGCGTCCAGGCTCAGCACGAGTTCGCAGGTCTCAGCACCGGTCACCCAGGGGTGGTCGGACACGCAACGGGCACCGAGACCGGCGACCACGAAGTCGGACCAGCGGCCACGCAACCGCTCGCGACCCTGCTCACCGCGGACCGCACCGCCTAGGACGGGGTAGTACCAGTCCATCGAGTAGCGGTCCTTGCTCGTGAACGCCTCCGGGTGGGCACGCAGCACGTGGCCCAACCGTCCCAACGCGATCTCCCAGCTCGGCTGGGGACTGCCCATCGACTCGGCCAGCGCCAACGCGCAGCGCAGGCTGTGGTGAATACTGGAACACCCGGTGAGCAGCGACTCCGGTAGCGTGCTCCCGTCGACGCCGACCGCCCAGCGAATCTCGCCGCGGGGCAGTTGGGCCGAGAGCACGAGATCGACCCCGGCTCGTACGGTGGGCCACAACCGCGCCGCGAACTCACGATCACCGGTGATCAGGAAGTGGTGCCAGACGCCGACCGCGAGATAGGCGCAGAAGTTGGTGTCCGCGCCGTGGTCCTCGATCCCGCCGTTCCGGAACCGCATGGGCCAGGATCCGTCGGCACGCTGGTTGCGGGCCGACCACTCGTAGGCCCGCTCGGCGGCGGCGAAGTGACCACCCGCGGACAGCGCCATGGCCGATTCGACGTGATCCCACGGATCGAGATGTCCACCCGGGTACCAGGGGATCGCCCCGGAGGGTTCCTGGACGGCTCGGACGGATTCGACGGTGGTGGCCACCTCGGTCGCCGACAGCACTCCGTCGACCGCCGGGACCTCAGGCAATTGTCACCCCGGGCTTGTAGAGGTAGGTGACGATGCTCTTGCCCAGCACCGGGTTGAGGGCGCGCTCCAGGCTCCGGGTCAACCACGGTGCCCGGAGCATGTCCCACACCAGCAGCCGGTGGTACAACCGCGTGAGCGGATGATCACGATCGACCCCCACCGCGCACTTCAGCCACCAGTACGGCGAGTGCAGCGCATGGGCGTAGTGGTGGTGAACCGGTCGCAGCCCGGCCGAGCGCAGCCTGCCGAACAACTGCTGTCGCTGGTAGATACGAACGTGGCCGCCCTCGACGCGGTGGTACTCCTCGGACAGTGCCCAGCAGACCCGTTCCGGGAACCGGTTGGGAACGGTGACGGAGACGCGCCCACCCGGTTTGAGGACCCGCACCACCTCGTGCATCGCCTTGTCGTCCTCGGGAATGTGCTCGAGGATCTCCGAGGCGATGACGTGATCGAAGGATTCGTCCGGAAACGGCAGGTCGAGCGCGTCGCCCTGCACGGTGGTGGCAGCCCCCGTGGCGGGAACCTCGCCCGCCTGCTCCATGGCGCCGAACATCGCGGCCACGTCGGCCAGATCGGATTCGTCGTGGTCGAAGGCAACCACGTCCAGCCCGCGCCGATAGAGTTCGAACGCGTGCCGACCGGCACCACAACCCAGATCCAGCACTCGCTGGCCCTGTCGCACTCCGAGCGTGTCGAAATCCACCGTCAGCAACGCTTCACCGCCCTTTTCTGCTTGCTTCGATCGCCTCGGCGTAGCAGTCGACCGTGGCGGCGGCCACCGACGACCAGCTGTAGCGGGTGAGAACCCGCTGTCTGCCCGCTTCGCCCAGCGCGGTCCTGCGGCTGGGATCGGCCAGCAGCGTGCCCAACCCGGCGGTGAGTGCTTCCGCGTCGCCGGGCGGCACGAGTTCGGCGGTGGTTCCGTCGGGCCCCACCACCTCGGGAATCGCACCCGCCCGGCTCGCGATCAGCGGGGTACCGCAGGCCATGGCCTCCACCGTCGGCAACGAGAAACCCTCGTACAGCGACGGAACGCAGGCGATCTCGGCGGAGCCGAACAGCTCGGCGAGCCGCTCATCGGTGAGTCCGCTGACCGTTCGGACCACGTCACCGATGGCCAGTTCCTCGATCAACCGCTCGGTGGGCCCACCCTTGGTGGGTTTGGCGACCAGCACCAGTTCCACGGCGCGCTCGGTGCGCAGTTTCGCCACTGCCTCCAGCAGCGTGCCGATGCCCTTCATCGGGGTGTCCGCGCTGGCCATGGCCACGATTCGACCCGGAACCCTGGGGCGATGAGGTGGGCGGAAAACCTCGGGGTCCACCCCGAGCGGCACGACCCGCAGGTTCGCCCGGTCCACGGCGAAGTCGCGCACGATGTCCTCGGCTGAGGACTCCGAGACGGTCAGCACTCGCGGTACGCGGCGGGCCACTCGGCGCTGCATCCGCAGGAAGCCGTACCAGCGTCGAACCCCGAGCTTGCGCCACCCCCGGGCGGCCGCCAGTTCGACACGCCGGTCGTGGGTGATGGGGTGGTGCACGGTGGCCACCAGCGGAATCCCGGAGCGGCGCAGGTTGAGCAGGCCGTAACCGAGGGACTGGTTGTCGTGCACGACGTCGAACTCGCCCGCCCTGGAGCGCAGTATCCGTGCGGCACGCAGGCTGAACGTCAACGGTTCGGGAAAGCCCGCCGACCACATGATCCCCAGTTCGGCCAGGTCGAGCGGGCCGCGCAACTCACGGGGGTGCGGGGTTCGGAACGGGTCGGACTCCCGGTACAGGTCGAGGCTGGGAACCCGGGTCAGCCGCACTCCCTCGTCCAGTTCCGGATACGGCTGTCCCGACAGGACCTCGACCTCGTGTCCGAGTTCGGCGAGTCCACTGCTGAGGTGACGAACATAGATACCCTGCCCGCCGCTGTGCGGCTTGCTTCGATAGGAAAGCAGCGCAATTCGCACGATTCACCTCACGCATCCGGAACATCGCGGAACGAGCAGGCTGAGACATGTTTCGGTTCCGGCTCCGCGTAAGCTTACCCGGTAGTAACTCGAGCCGAGCACCCTCCTGGCCGCAGCGGGCGCAGCACATCGGAACAGCTGCACACGGCGGAGCGCACCACCGGACAACGGGAGACCGAGTGGTGCCGACCGGTCTCGCCCCCACCGAACACGAAACAGGGGCGTCCACCCGGGTGGACGCCCCTGTTGTCGCTACCGCGCTGTTGTCACGATCGTTCTGTTGTCGACCGCACCGTGTCGCTCAGCGGACGGTCGTACTCACCGGGCGAGTTCGAGCAGGTCGGAACCGCTGCCCTGGAACAGGTTCCTGTCCACCGGACCGGTGATACCGGGGATGCTGCCCTTGTTGGTGTACTGCCAGAACGAGTAGGCGTCCCACCCACCGAACAGGCTCGGCTGCGGGACCCCGTAGGAGGCCAACCACAGCGGGTTTTCCGAGAATGCCTGCGAGCCCGCCATGCAGCTGCTCCAGAACGACGGGCTGGCGTAGACGATGGCGTCCTCGCCGGTCTTGGACTTCACCCTGTCGAGGAAGCTCTGGGTCCAGGAGTGCAGCTGGCCGGAAGTCTTGCCGTAGCAGCCGCCTCCGTTGGGCGAGACCTCCAGGTCCAGCACCGGCGGAAGGGTCTTTCCGTCGTCGGTCGAGCCCATCGTATTCAGCAACCGATCGGCCTGTCCGACAGCGGAGCCGGTGGGCCTGCCGAAGTGGTAGGCACCGGCGAGCATTCCGGCGTTCTTGGCGCCATTGAACTGCTGGTCGAACATCGGGTTGGTGAAGTTTCCGCCATCGGTCGCCAGCACGAAGGCGTAGTGCTCACCGGAGGCGGCCACCTCGTTCCACTGGATGGGGCCGTTGTGGTTGGAAACGTCGATGCCGTGCGCGTTCGGCGGAATGTCGACGGCGGGCTTCGCGGGGGAGCTCTTGGCCTCGGGGGCGCTGTCCGAGTCGGGGTTCTCGGCCCGCGCCTGGGCCCGCTCCTGGTCCGAAGCGGAGTCCTGCTCCGAGGAGGAGTCCTGTTGGGTTCCGCCCTGGTCGGACTGCGCCTGGTCGGGGGAACGCAGCTCGACCGTGTGGGCCGCCGGGGTGGTCCGCTCGCCGGTGTCGGGTCCCGCGGTGCCGACGAGGATCGCCAGCACGCCGAAGGCCGCCGCAGCCGCGGTCAGCTGCACCGAACGGCTGCGCAGCTGCGCCCGGTGGCGGCCGGAGCTCTCCGGCAACCTCGCGCGCAGCTTGGCGACGCGGGGACGCAACTCGTCGCGGATCCGGTGTGCGATGGGGGCCAGCCGCTGCCGGACCGGTTCGATCACCGGCGAAAGCCGCTGCCGCACGCGCCGCACGACTGGATCGATTCGGCGTTGCACCCCCTCGATGGCGGGGATCAGCCACGCGTGCGCGCGCCGCGCGTAAGGAGCGGCCCAGCGCACCACACGTTGGGTCAGCGTCGCCAGTGCGGCCAGCACTTGCCGCAACCACCGGATGATCCGATCCGTGGTTCGACGCGCGACGGGGCGCAGCCGGTAGGCGGTGTCACGCGCGAACTGTTCGGTTCCGCGCGCGCTACGCCGCCAACCGTTGGAAGCACCCGGTGCGTTCGAGGGCCGCTCCGGGTTCGCTCGACGCTCGCTGGCGTCTGCCGACTCGGAAGAGCCGACCGGTTCACGGGGTTCTTCTTCGGGGTTGTGTTGGCCGGGGGTATTCACGAGTCCCCAGACTCCCAGCACTGAGCGTGCACGTAACCACCGGAAAACACGTACACGACTACCTAGATTGCCCTCGTAGGTAGTACTCAGAGGGCCAATAAGTCACTCAGCGTGTCGACATCGCCCCGAAGCGTCGGAATCGACCCCCACGAAGTAAGGCAACAGAGGTCCGAACCACACCACATCGACCCTATACCTTCCACCGCGGCCGTCGAAGCGGGCGGTGATCCGTGTCGCAGTGGCTGCCATGCTGGGGGTATGAGCAACGAGCGCAACGTCCTCGGCGAGCCTCTCGAAGAGTGCGGCACCGATCCGCTTACCGGTTTCCACCGCGACGGCTGCTGCGCGTCCGGCCCGGAGGACACCGGAAACCACTCGGTGTGCGCGGTGGTCACCAACGAATTCCTGGAGCAGCAACGCGAGTCGGGCAACGATCTCACGGCCGCGCTGCCCCAGTTCGGTTTTCCCGGTCTGCAGGCCGGGGACCGCTGGTGTGTCTGCGCCTCCCGCTGGCTCGAGGCATACCACGCGGGAGTGGCCCCTCCGGTGGTGCTGGCCGCCACGCACGAGCGTGCCGTCGAGGTCGTCTCCCTGGACGTACTACGCGAACACGGGGTGGATGTCCCGGCCGACCCGAGCGCGTTGAGCTGAGGCCCACCGGGTATACGTCTCCCGAGGGCCTTGGCCGGTCGAGCACTCGAGCGGGCTCTGCCACGGGCCTTTCGACCGAGGAAGGAGTACGGCGATGCGGGACCGACAACGCCGACTCGTCACAGTCCGGCACGCCAAGTCGGACCGCACCGCCGAGGTGGCCGACCACGATCGGCCACTCGCCGCTCGGGGCCGACGCGAAGCCCCGTCGGCGGGCCGATGGCTGCGCGAGCACGAAGGTCCTGTCGACCTCGTCCGCTGTTCCACCGCCGTCCGGGCTCGAGAGACCGGGGAGCTGCTGCTTCCCGAACTCGCCGCGGCCGCGCGGGTCGAGCACGAGCCGAGACTGTACGGGGCGGACATCGGCGAGCTGCTCGCCCTGGTCCGCGAGCTCCCCGACGAGGACCGCACCGTGCTGCTGATCGCGCACAATCCGGGGCTGGAGGAGCTGGTCACACTGTTGACCGGCACGAGCGTGGAGCTGAAGACCTCGGGAATCGCGGTGCTGAGCGCCCCCGGAGGGTGGAGCGATGCCGACGCCGGGTGGGCCTCGCTGGAGTCGCACGTCACACCGCGCCCGTCGGAAACGTCCTGAACGACCGGTACGACTAGTACTCCAGCGATAGTTCGTGATACAGCCGATGTCGTGCTCGGCCACCCAGCCCCGAAGCTGGGGCTTTGTCCGTAGACCTCGTCGGCGGTCACCCGGGAAAACGCCAGGCCGGCCTGCCGGGCGCGAGCGATCATCTGCTGGGCGAGTTCGGGGTTGGTGGCAAATACCCCGACCTGGCAGTTCTCGATGCGCCCGGCGGTGCCGGAGTACTGCCGCTGCATCCGTTCGGGACGGGCATACCCGGCCTGTTCGGCCAGCTGCCAACAGGTCTTGCGTTCGATCGGCGCTACCAGCCCGGACACCAACGCTCGGGCCGTGCTCCGAGTTCCCACTCGGCGAAAACACCCGGCCACTCGGTCCATCATCGACTCGAATACCGCGCTACCGCGGGCCGGGGCTACCGTGTGGCCCACGGCCACCACGTGCTCATGCGTCGTCACACACTCGTGATCACGCGGTGGCAGCCCCCATCTCACCACCCCTCTCACCAGCAAGATCACAAAGTGACGCTGGAGTATTGAGTGCGCGGCTGGCCGCAACGCGTTCCGGAGCCCGCCGTCAGGCGTCCGGTCCGGCGAGTTTCAGCGGGCGTCTTCGACGGCGGAGTACCGAACCGCGTCGGACCCGAGCAGCAGCCGCACTGGCGGCTCGTCCAACGAGGCGAGCTTCAGCAGCAACTCTCCCACCTTGTCAGGGTCTGTCGGCTCAAAGCCGCTCCCGGCTCGGAATCGCCGCGCCGTGGCACCGACCGTCTGCTGACAGGGAGCGCTGACCTCCGGAATCGTCATCTACGCCCCTGCCCGATCGGGGGACTGTCAGATGAACGGTGGATCTGTTCTTGGTGCTTCCAGGGTGCGTCTCCTGATTCCGTACGGCGGTGCGGGAGATCATGATCGCTGCTGCCAGGAGGACACCGTCGAGGAAAGTCGGGGCGTACTTGTCGTAGCGGGTGGCTAACCCGCGCCACTGCTTCGCACGGCCGAATGCGCGCTCCATGGTGTTGCGCCGTTTGTAGATCTCGGCGTCGAACGCCGGTAGCCGGCCACCGGCGGATCATCACCCGCTACCAGCCCAAAATTCGGAGACACGCCTTAGACGGAGGGCTCGTGCCGCTCGTGGAGCGCGGTGGCCCCGAATCCCCGCGGCGGGTTCCCGAACGAGGCGCTACGAGAAGTAGCGACGCGGATTGTCCACCAGCATGGTGTCGAGCTGTTCCCGCGTAACGCCTCTCTCCCGCAGCGCGGGCAGCACCTCCTGATCGATGTGCCGGTAGTGCCAGTTGGGCGCGGCACGGGCCAGCTCGTCTTCGTCGAACCAGTCGATGAAGCAGGAGGCGTCGTGCGAGAGCACGACGCTTTCCGCGTAACCGCGCCGCACCAGCTCCGCCACCGTGGCGACACGGCTCCCAAAGTCCAGCAGGGCGTCCAGCCCGAAGCGGTCCATCCCGAGCAGGCAGCCCGCGTCGGCGATCTCGGTCAGGTAGTCCAGGTCTGTGGTGTCGCCGCTGTGCCCGATCACGACCTTGCCCAGGTCGACCCGCTCCTCGGACAGCACCCGCAGGGCGGTTCGGCCCGAACCGTTGTGCGGGTTGGTGTGCACGGTTATCGGTGCCCCGGTGCGACGATGTGCCGCCCCCACCGCGCGCATCACGCGTTCCACTCCCGGCGTGAGGCCCGGACTGTCGATGGCGCACTTGAGAAACGCCGCCCTGACTCCCGTGTCGGCTATTCCCTCGGTCAGCTCGCGAACGAAGAGCTCGGTCATCGGGTCGGGCCCGTCGAACATGAGTCCGGGGCCGCGGAACCAGAACTGCGGAGGCACCTCGTTGTAGGTGTAGACACCCGTCGCGGGAACGATGTTGATGTCGACGTGCTCGTTGACGCGGAGCAGGCGGGGCAGGTCCCGGCCGAGGCCGAGAACGGTCGGATCAACGATGGTGTCGATCCCGGCGGAGCGCAGTCCGCGCAACTTGTTGACGGCGTCCTCGACTCGTGCACCTTCGTCCCAGTAGTGCGGCGCGTTCGCGAGGAACTCGGTACCGAGCACGAACACGTGTTCGTGCATCAGGACCGTGCCCAGCTCGGCGGGTGAAACGGCGCCGCGGAGCGTCGACACCATCGTCTCCTCCGGAGAACGGATCCTCGTAGTACGTAGTACTTAGCCGGTTCGGACGTTTCCGCCGGACGTGTTGCCACGCCGGCATTTTTCGGCGCTGCCCGCGCCGAAACGACCGCTCCCGCGGATCGGTGGCCCGCCGGAGCTCCCACGTGTCCTCTCGGAGGCGTGGCGCGGCACCCGCCCGATGTCGGGCCCGGCCGCGGCGAGGACCCGCGCGAGATTCCGCCGAGCGGACCGCCGGGGAAACGAGCCGACAAGCCCTGCTCGGAGCAGACCTTCCGGCCCCCTGTCGCTGAGTCGGGTGAGGGGACGGGACGGGACGGGCTCAGCCGCTTCTCGCGAGCCGAGTCGGACGCACGGCGGGGCGACGGGACACGTGGCGCAGGACGCTGCCGGATGTTTCCCGCCACACTGCCGAGACGCCGACCCGACCACCGGTTGGTGGCATTCGACCGGACTTCCGGAGGGACTCCCGGGACCAGCGGAAGCGCCGTGCGGATACCTCGGCGGGTTACGCGTGCCCGGTGCCCGTTCCCGGCGAACACCGAAAGCGGACACCGCGCACCGTGCGCTCCGAGCCACCACGGTACGGCTCTCGCGGACGCTGCTCCACGCCCAGAGGCCTCTTCGCCCGTGGCGAGCGGAACGCTCAGCTCTTCTCGGCCTGCCCGCCGGAGGCACCCGACAACACGGTCGTGTCCTCGTCCTCGGACGCGTCTGCCTGCTCGACCGCCCGTTGCCTGGGCAGTTCGACCGGTTCGTCCCGCATCTCGTCCGAGTCCTCACCACGGGTCGTTTCCCGCACGTAGTCATCGGCCTGCTCGGACTCGGTCCCGGTCACCGAGGCGGCCAGGAACGGCTCCGCCTCGCTGAGCAGATGCTGGCCCGCCCTGACCTGCTCGGCCATGTTGCGACGCAGTGCCCGCATCGCCTCGACCTGCTCGTCGGCGCGCTTGGTGCGTCGTTCCGCCTCGGCCGCCGCCTCGCTGATCCGCCGCTCGGCCTCCTGCCTGCTGGCGAGGTCGCGTTCGGCCAGTTCGCGCATGGCCTCCTGACGGCGTGCCGCCATCGATATCTCGAAGTCACGCTCGATCTCGTTGCGCCGCTGCTCGGCGTCGCGGTCCAACCTGCGGCGGTGTTGCTCGGCCTCCTCGGCCATTCGCTCGATCTCACGACTGGTCTGCTCCAGCGCCTGCTGCCGCTGATCCTGCGCCTGCTGCCGCCATTCGTCCGCCTCGGCGACCAACCGCTCGTACCTGGCACGCAGTTCGGAGGCGGCCTGCTCCGAACGCGACCACTCGTGCTCGGCCGTCGCCCGGGCCGAGGAAATGATCTCGGCGGCCTCGTCGTTGGCCAGCTGGACCATACGACGCAACCGATCCGACAGCGCCTTCTCCTCGACGGGAGTGCGGCAGACATCGTCCAGTTGCCTGCGTAACGAATCGATCTCGGCACGTGCCTGTTCGAGCTGGGTATTGAGGTCGGATACCTGGCTTAGAGCGGAATCACGATCCTCGGTCAGCATCCGGACCTCGGCCTCGGTCTGCTGAATGTAGAACTGCACCTGCGAACGCCGGAATCCGCGCCACACGACGTCGAAATCCGACTCGAGCGGCACTAGCTCACGGCTGTCATTGTGCCCCACGGTCTCACCCCATCCCTGATCACTCAGTGGTTGCATGTGGTTGGAGCGAGCCACGCCCCCGACGCGGCAATTTCCGTTTTACACCCGAAATGCGTCCGGCGATGTCCGCCACTCGACTGAACTACGTACGGTTCACATCGCACTGTGCACACGGGCTGGAAACGGATCGCTGCCACACATTGTCCACACCAACCGGTGCGGCGATCAACGGCAGGGACGAAAAAGCGGGTAACCGTCCGGTGTCGGACCGGACAATACGAGAAAACCGGCTCAGCCGTGGGCGGTATCGCCGACCGCACGCCGAAAGATCGTCTCGATCTCGTCGCGGTCGGGCAACGGTTCACGAACGATCCCCTGCCACAGCAGGCCGCAGAACACCGCCGCGAGCATTTTGCCCGAGACCTCGTCGGTGTAAGCGGTGAAAAGGTCCCGCAACGCCCCGTCCCACTCGGTGCTGGCGGCCCGCAGGGCGGGACGGTGCAGCGCGGCCACGTAGAGTTCGTGCTCCACCACGGTACGTTCCCGCTCGGGGCCGAGGTAGCGCAGCACCAGATCGGTCAACACGGCGGGCAGATCGACACCGGAGTCCATTCCGTCCGCCCACTCCCGCAGTTCGGCGACGTTGTCCTGGGCCGCCTGTCGCAGCGCGACGGCGAGCAGGTCGTCCAGCGTGGCGAAGTGATAGGTCGTGGAACCGAGCGGAACACCGGCCGCCGCGGCCACCGCACGGTGGGTGATCTTCTCGATGCCACGCTCGGCGACGACGCTGATCGCGGCCCGAGCGATTCGTTCCCGCCGCCCGGGATCCTTGCGCGAACCGCCGTTCCGACCTCGTCGCTCATCGACCGTCGCGTGCAGCGACTCGGAGTCCGTCGTGGTCATCGTCTGTCGTGCGCCCTCCGCCGGTTCACCTACACCTCGTACTCGCCGGAACACCTTCGGTGATTCCGACCCGCAGAACGAACAACACCCTGCCACGAAACCACCGGACGGCGATGCGACCCACCTCACGACAACCGCTTCTTGGCCGGTCAAAGCCTCGACAATGATCGAACCGAACCCCTCACGAGCAACTATGTGTACATCTGTACATAAAAACTGCTAGAGTTCGCCCCCGGCAGTCGCTGGTGCGTGTCATACGGGCTCGCCCCAGGTACACACCGTCCCGGTACACGACGACGGAACCAGTGGCCGCGCCGGACAACCACCCGGTGACGGGACCTCGCCGCCCGGACCGGACGCCCCCGGGGAGCGCTCACCCGCGCCGCGGTGATCCACCGAGTGTTGCCGGGCACGGCCGAACGGCCGGGTGGCGTGCCACTCGGAAAGCAAGCAAGCAGCCTCGACGGGAAACTCACTATGTCGCAGACCCACGCCCCGCCGAACGAGTCGATCGCCACGCGAACCGGGGATCCGACCGCTTCCGGCACCCTGTTCATCGATGGTGTGTGGCAGGCGGCCTCGGCCGGGAAAACCCGGGAGATCCGCTGCCCCGCCGACGGTTCTCCGGTGATCACGGTCTCCGAGGGCGACCGCACGGACGCCGAAAACGCCATAGCGGCGGCCCGGGCCGCGTTCGACGAGGGAACGTGGCCGGCCACCTCGCCCTGGGAACGCGGCGACCTGCTGCTACGGGTGAGTGAGATCCTGGTCCGCGACCGTGCGGAATTCGCACGCGCGGAGTCGCTGGACACCGGTAAGCGGCTGGTCGAGAGCGGCTACGACATGGACGACATCGCCGCGTGCTTCCGCTACTACGGCAAGATCGCCGGAACCGACGCGGGCCACGTCGTCAACACCGGTTCCACCGATGCCATCAGCAGGGTCGACTACGAACCGGTCGGCGTGTGCGGCCTGATCACACCGTGGAACTTCCCGCTGCTGCAGGTGGCCTGGAAGGTCGCTCCCGCTCTCGCCGCGGGCAACACCTTCGTGCTCAAGCCGAGTGAGCTGACTCCGAGCACCGCGATGCTGCTGATGCGCGCACTCCGTGAGGCGGGCATGCCCGCGGGCGTGGGAAACCTGGTTCTCGGCAACGGCGCCGAGACCGGAGCCCCGCTCGCGGAACACCCCGACGTCGACCTGGTCTCGTTCACGGGTGGACTGCACACCGGTCGGAACATCGCCGCCTCGGCCGCCGCGACCGTGAAACGGGTCGCCCTCGAGCTGGGCGGGAAGAACCCGAACGTCGTGTTCGCCGACGCGGACTTCGAAACCGCCGTGGACTACGCGTTGACCGCGATCTTCCTGCACTCCGGCCAGGTCTGCTCGGCGGGCGCCCGTCTGATCGTGCAGGACGAGATCCACGACGCACTGGTCGACGAGATCGTGCGGCGTGCCGAGCGCATCGGACTCGGCGGCCCCTTCGACGAGACCGCCGAGTCCGGACCGCTGATCTCGGCCGAACACCGTGCCAAGGTCGAGGATTACGTGGCTCGCTCGGTCGAGGAGGGAGCGGTGCTGCGTACCGGCGGGAGCCGCCCGGAGGACGCCGAGCTGCGGGCTGGCTACTTCTACCTGCCCACCGTGCTCGACGAGGTACGGCAGGGCTCTGTCGCCGTGTCCGAGGAGTCCTTCGGACCGGTGTTGACCGTGGAACGCTTCCACGACGAGGACGAGGCCGTGCGCATCGCCAACGACACGCACTACGGCCTGGCCGGTGCGGTGTTCACCTCCGATGTGAGCAAGGCGCAGCGGGTGGCCGGGCGGCTGCGGCACGGCACCGTGTGGATCAACGACTTCCACCCCTACCTGCCCCAGGCCGAGTGGGGCGGCTTCAAGCAGTCCGGTATCGGACGTGAGCTGGGCGGCGGCGGCCTCCGGGAATACCAGGAGGTCAAGCACGTCTACCAGAACCTCCGTCCAGGACCGCAGTACTGGTTCGCGGGACAGCAGCCGAACGCGTGAGCTTCCCCGACCTCGGGGCGTCGGTGGTCGACGCGACCACCGAGGTGATCGATCCGTTCCGCCGAGTGGACTCCGAATCCCCCCGAACCACCGACGTCCCGGAACCAACCACGCCGGACTCCGCCCGCGGCGACCCGTTCGACGGCCGCGGGGCGAACCGGTGAGCTCCCGATCGTCCCCGGCTTCGACGGGCCCAGGACGTATCGCGGTGTCGCGCACAGAACAGGAGAGCAACGATGAGTGATGAGGCGACCGCTTTCGACTACGTCGTCGTGGGTGGCGGCAGCGGAGGAGCCGCGCTCGCCGCACGACTGTCGGAGGACCCGGACATCACGGTGTGCCTGCTGGAGGCCGGCCCCACCGACCAGGACAAACGCGAGGTCCTGGAACTGAAGCAGTGGATGTCGCTGTTGGAGTCGGGCTTCGACTGGGACTACCCGATCGAGCCGCAGGAAAGCGGAAACTCCTTCATGCGGCACGCGCGTGCGAAGGTGCTCGGCGGCTGCTCCTCGCACAATTCCTGCATCGCCTTCTGGGCTCCGGCGGAGGACCTCGACGAGTGGGAGTCGATGGGAGCCACGGGCTGGGGCGCCTCGGACGTCTTCCCGCTCTACCGCAGGCTGGAGAACAACGAGTCGCCCTCGGAACACCACGGTCACCAGGGCCCGGTCCGCTTGCGCAACGTTCCACCGAACGACCCCTGCGGCAGTGCGCTGCTGCGTGCCTGTGAAGAGACCGGTATCCCGATCACGGAGTTCAATTCCGGCCGGACGGTCACCCACGGTGCCAACTGGTTCCAGATCAACGCCCACGAGGACGGCACCAGGGCTTCCTCCTCGGTGTCGTACCTGCACCCGATCATGGGCAACCGTCCGAACCTGCACGTACGCACCGACGCCAGGGTCAAGCGGGTGGTCTTCGACGGGAACCGGGCCACGGGAGTGGAGTGCCTGGCGGCCGACGGCATCCGGACCGAACGGGTGACGGCGCGGCGGGAGGTGGTGCTCAGCTCGGGCGCCATCGACACCCCGAAGCTGCTGATGCTGTCCGGTATCGGTCCCGCCGAGCACCTCCGTTCGGTCGGGGTGGACGTGCTGGTCGATTCCCCCGGCGTGGGGTCGAACCTGCAGGACCACCCGGAAGGGGTGATCGGCTGGGACGCGGCCAAACCGATGGTGCAGGACTCCACCCAGTGGTGGGAGATCGGCATCTTCACGACCACCGAGGCCGGTCTCGATCGCCCCGATCTGATGTTCCACTTCGGTTCGGTGCCGTTCGACATGCACACCGTGCGGCAGGGGTACCCGAGCACGGAGAACGGGTTCTGCCTGACCCCGAACGTCACGCGGAGCCGTTCGGTGGGAACGGTGCGCCTGCGCAGCAGGGATTTCCGGGACAAACCCGCCGTGGATCCGCGCTACTTCACCGACCCGCACGACATCAGGGTGATGACCCACGGCATCAAACTGGCACGTGAGATCGTGAGCCGGCCCGCGATGCGCGAGTGGGCCGGAGCCGAACTGCATCCCGGACCGGATGTGGTCTCCGACGACGAGATCGCCGATTATCTGCGTGCCACGCACAACACGGTGTACCACCCGGCTGCCTCGGTTCCGATGGGCAACGGCGAGAACGCGCCGCTGGACGCCAGGCTGCGTGTGAAGGGAGTGCACGGTTTACGGGTGGCCGACGCCTCGGCGATGCCGTTCCTCGTGGCGGTGAATCCGAATATCACCACGATGGCGATCGGTGAAAAATGTTCCGACATGCTGAAGGAGGACGCCGCCTGACATCGGCGTGACACCGACGGAACAAAAACTGGAGGGCTTTCCGCGGAAAGCCCTCCAGTTTTTTTGGTTCAGCTGACGCTGGTGGTGGTCAGCACGGGATTGGGCGAGGGATAGCAACTCGTCGGAACATCGATACTTCCGAGAATTGAGGAAACCTGCGCGTTGAACGTCAGACCCGGATCGTCGTAGGCGGTGCCGTAGAGGTGGGTCTCGATCGGACCGGAGCTACCCGCCTGCAGCGTGGCGGTCACGGTGGGCAGCTCGAACTCGGCCCCGCCGGCGATCGGACCGGACACGTGCAGCGTGGCGATTCCGTTGCTCACGTCGATCGTGGGCGCCGGAGTGCCGAGGTTGGAGCCACCGGTCTGCGAGGTCGAGACGTGGGTGGTGTTCTCGGGCACCGGCAGCTTGAGATCCAAGCCGTCGATCTGCTCCACGCCGAAACCGTTCACCTCGGAGGGCACGGTGTTGACGGCCGGGTCGATGACGATGTCGAACTGCTCACCGGGTGCGACGCTCGCCGGGGCGGTCACCTCCGAGTCCTGCTGGTAGCTGAACTGCTGCTCCCCGAGCGGAGAATCCCCCGAGCACTCGAAGTTGTGCGAGAAACTCTCCGCGGCTGCGGGCTGGGCAAGAGCGATCACGGGGGCGACGGCGAAAGCGGCCGCCGCCAATAAGCGCGTCCCGCCCGAACGAATGGAAGATGCCATTGGTCTCACCTCTGAAACGATTGTCCGAAACGTGGATTCCACATGGAATGCCGCGCGGCAACCAAAATATCTACCGACCAGTAGGGCTTTCCGTCAATAACGGCGAACAACCCCCGGGAAAACGAGACGAAAAAATAGATACGAGTCGTAATTCAATTGACTGGATAATTTCACTGAAACACAGCAGTAACCGGCCGAGCGGAGTCACACCTTTGGCGCAGTATCGCTACGCGCAGTTCACGTGATCCGCCAAACGAGGGATCTTCGTTTTTCGCCCGTTCGCGTGTGAGCCAGGTTACTGAAAAGACTGGCAATGTAACGCTCCGCAGTCAGCGCCAGGCCACCGCGCGAAACGAGCGGAACTCGGACCCTGGTCAGCATACCGGCTAGTCGGTATGCTCCGCACCATGCGGACCGAACCCGCCATAACCACCGTGGTGTTCGACTACGGGGGCGTACTCACCACACCGGGCCGAACGGCCGTCGAGTCCTGGGCACGTGCCGAGGGTATCCGATCCGAGAGTTTCTCCGCAGTCCTTCGGGAATGGGTCGGCCGTAACGCACCGGACGACACCCCGATCCATCTCCTCGAGACCGGCGAGCTCTCCCTCGCGGAGTTCGACGGGATGCTCGCCGAACGACTGCTTCGCGTGGACGGGCGACGGGTCGTGGCCGAAGGACTGCTCGCCAGGCTGTTCTCGTTCATGGAACCGGACGAGGAGATGATGCGACTGGTCACGGCACTTCGTGATTCGGGAACCCGGACGGGGTTGCTGTCCAACAGCTGGGGCAACAGCTATCCGTGGCAACGGTTGGGACCGCTGTTCGACCAAGCGATCGTCTCCGGCGAGGTCGGCCTGCGCAAACCGGACCCCCGGATCTATCACCTGGCGCTACGGCGACTGGACACGCCACCGGAACGCACGCTGTTCGTCGACGACGTGCGAGCCAACATCGCCGCCGCCGAGGAAATCGGCATGCACACGATCCTGCACCAGGACGCGAAGCGCACCCGGACCCGTCTCACCGAACTCATCCCAGACCTCGACGCACCCGACCCGCAGGAGTAACCATGTCCGACGAGACCGCGACGTCCCAGCCTCCGGGACTGGACCTCGGCGCGCTCCGTTCCTACCTGGAGCGCGATCACCCCGGCTTGATCGACGGCGAGCTGCACGGCGAGTTGATCCAGGGCGGAAGATCCAACCTCACCTACGCGATCGGCGACGGGAAGAACAGCTGGGTACTACGGCGCCCCCCGCTCGGTCACGTACTGGCCACCGCGCACGACATGAGCCGCGAATACCGGGTGATGAGCGCACTGGCCGGAACCGACGTGCCGGTCCCCGGCACGTATCTGCTCTGCGAGGACGAACAGGTCATCGGTGCGCCGTTCTTCATCATGGACCTGGTGTCGGGCCAGGCGTGTCGCAGCGAGGAGCAGACCCGGGCACTGAGTTCCGGGCAGCGCCGTGACCTGGCGATGCACCTGGTCGAGGTACTGGCGCGGCTACACGCCGTGGCCCCGGAGTCGGTCGGACTCGGCGACTTCGGCAAACCCGAGGGGTTCCTGCGGCGTCAGGTTCGCCGCTGGAGCAAACAGCTGGATGCCTCGCAACAGCGGGAGCTGCGCGGGGTCACCGAGCTTCGGGACCGGCTGGCCGCACGCGTACCCACGGGTGGGCCAACGGCGATCGTGCACGGTGACTACCGGCTGGACAACGTGCTGATCGACGAGGACTGCGCCATTCGGGCGGTGCTCGACTGGGAGATGGCCACGCTCGGTGATCCACTCACCGACCTCGGGCTGCTGGTCGTGTACTGGGAGGGTTTCAACGGCATCGCGGACAACCCCATCGCCAAGGGCGTGGGTCCGGAGTTCGGTTTTCCCTCCGCGCGCGAGATGCTGCGGCACTACGCCGAACTCAGCAGCGTCGATACTTCCGAACTGGACTGGTACGTGGCTTTCGGCTTTTTCAAGATCGCGGTGATCCTGGAGGGAATCCACTACCGCTTCACGCAGCGTCAGACCGTCGGCGAGGGATTCGAGCACGTCGGCGCGCTGGTCGAACCGTTGATCGAGCAAGGATTGACCAACATTTCGGAGAAATGAATGGATTTCACTTTTGATGAGCGCACCGAGAACCTGCGCTCGGAGATCAATTCCTTCATGGAAACCCACGTCCATCCCGCGGAGGAGGAATTCGAGCGGCAGGTGAGCGACGCGGCCGATCCCTGGTCGGTCCCCCAGGTGGTCGAGGATCTCAAGCAGGAGGCACGTCGGCGTGGACTGTGGAACCTGTTCCTGCCCGGCGATCACGGCGCGGGACTGACGAATCTGCAGTACGCGCCGCTCGCCGAGATCACCGGACGCAGTCCGCACCTGGCACCGCCCGCGATGAACTGCGCGGCCCCCGACACGGGCAACATGGAAGTACTTGACATGTTCGGTGACCAGCGACAGCAAGAGCGGTGGTTGGGGCCGTTGCTGCGTGGCGAGATCCGCTCGGCGTTCTGCATGACCGAGCCGGACGTCGCCTCCTCGGACGCGAACAACATCGCCACCCGGATTCGTCGGGAAGGCGACGAGTACGTCATCACGGGACGCAAGTGGTGGTCGTCCGGAGCGATGAACCCGAACTGTCGGGTGCTGATCGTCATGGGCAAGACCGACCCGACCGCCGAACGGCACCGGCAGCAGAGCATGATCCTGGTTCCGGTGGACACACCCGGTGTCACGATCCGGCGGGGTATGCACGTGTTCGGTTACACCGACGGTGATCACGGGGGACACGCCGAGATCGACTTCGACGAGGTCCGGGTTCCCGCCACGAACATCATCTCCGGCGAGGGCGAGGGATTCGCCATCGCGCAGGCCCGGTTGGGTCCCGGCCGTATCCACCACTGCATGCGTGCCATCGGTATGGCCGAACGCGCGCTGGAACTGATGTGCCGTCGGGTCACGCACCGGGAGGCGTTCGGACGCCCGCTGGGTGATCAGGGCGTGGTGCAGCACTGGATCGCCGAGGCACGGGTACGGATCGAATCGGTTCGCCTGCTGGTGCTGAAAACGGCCTGGCTGATGGACACGGTCGGCAACCGCGGCGCGCACACCGAGATCCAGGCGATAAAGGTGGCGGTACCGGAGATGGCCACCACCGTGATCGATCGTGCCATTCAGGCGCACGGCGGTGCGGGAGTCAGCCAGGACACCCCACTGGCCAATCTGTACGCGCACGCCAGAACGCTGCACCTGGTCGACGGACCCGACGAGGTACACCGCCGTTCGCTGGCGCGCCGGGAACTCAAGCAGTACCGGTGACGCCGGAAAACCCTCGAACCCCGCCCAAAACCAGACGGGTTCGGCTGGGAGCGGGCTCGGCCCCACGGGATTCGGCACTACGGGGTTCGACCGCTGGAAGCCGAGACACACCGCGCCCCACGACGAGAACGACAACGCAGAACGATCAGGAGGCAGCACCATGACCGTGTTCAGTAGCGCCGATGAACTGCACGCAGCCAGCGGCACCGATCTGGGCAGCAGCAGTTGGTGGACGGTCACCCAGGACATGATCGACCGGTTCGCGGAGGCCACCGGCGATCACCAGTGGATCCACGTCGATCCCGAGCGGGCCGCCGCCGGGCCGTTCGGCACCACGATCGCGCACGGATTTCTCACGCTGAGCATGGTCAGCGCACTCAACGCCGAGATCTACGGCGTGCGAGGCGCGAGCATGGTCATCAACTACGGGCTGAACAAGGTCCGCTTCCCGAGTCCGGTGACGGTGAACAGCCGCGTGCGCGCGAGCTCACGGCTCGCCGACGTGTCCGAGGCGGGCGAGGCATCGCAGCTGACGCTGCACACCACGGTGGAGATCGACGGTACGGACAAGCCGGCCTGTGTCGCCGAGGTCCTCTCGCGAGTGATGTTCTGACGTCGGTTCCGATACCACCGCGGCCCGACCACTCGACCGATGAGGACGAGTGATCGGGCCGCGGTGGACGGCTCACGACAGGCCGATCACGGCCGAAAGGTTCGGTACCGAGCGGCGGGGCTCGGCAGCACCGTTCCGACCCTGATCAACCGGCGTACTTCCGGACGGTGCGGTTACGAGTTCACGTAAACCACCCGCCCGACGGTGTGACCGTCGGCGACGCGTTGCGTGGCCTCGGCCAGCTCCGACAGCCCGACCCGCTGACTGACCAGTGGGGACAGCCTGCCCTCGTCGGCCATTCGGCAGAGGTCCTCGTGGGCCTCGCGGACGGCCGCCGGGTCGCGCTCGTTGTAGAGTCCCCAGTGCAATCCGACGATCGAATAGTTCTTGATCAACGCGTGGTTCAGCCCGGGACTCGGGATCTTCCCACTCGCGAAACCGATGATCAGAATCCGTCCTTCGAAGGCGACGCACTTGGTGGACCGCTCGTAGGTTTCCCCGCCGACCGGGTCGTAGATCACGTCGGCCCCCCGACCGCCGGTCTTCTCCTTGACCACCCCCACGAAGTCCTCGCTGTGTCGATCGATCACCACATCGGCACCGAGTTCGCGGGCCACCTCGGCCTTTTCCGGTCCGCCCACGACACCGATCACGGTGGCACCGGCCGCCTTGCCGAGCTGCACCGCCGCACTGCCCACTCCACCGGAGGCCGCGTGGACGAGTAGCGTCTCGCCCTCCCGCAGGGCGCCCCGCCGGTGCAACCCGAACCAGCCGGTCTGATACCCGATGAACAGCGAAGCGGCCTCGGCATCGGACAGCGCGGCCGGAGCGGGGAAGGTACGGGCGGCGTCCATGAGAGCGTACTCCGCGAATCCCCCGACGGGTACGGCACCGCCCCCGATGACCCGTTCGCCGGTGGTGAAACCGCCGACTCCGGATCCGAGCTCGACGATCTCACCGCAGAGCTCCACTCCGGGAGTGAAGGGCGTTTCCGGTTTGACCTGGTACTGACCCCGACACATCAACGCGTCGGGGAAATTGACCGGAGAGGCCGCCACTCGAACCAGAACCTGATCAGGGCCGGGTCGCGGTAACGGGGACTCGACGAGTTCGAGCACATCCCTCGGCTCGCCCAGTTCCGAAACTCTGAGTGTCTGCACTGGTCACCTCCAACATTCTTCCCACGACCGCCGCGGCCGCGGGAGTGATCCGAACTCCGGGAGTTCATGACAGAACCTGCTCGCCGGCTCGGGACTCGTTCGGCCGCTCGGGTTCCGTCCCGGCCGCCTCTCCGTGCCGAATCACCGCTGTCCCCACCCGCTCTGTAACCGAACAACGAACCGGTGGACGACGGTGCCGAACCGACAAGCATCGCACCGACCGGTCGGTACGCCACCGACTCAGCACCTCACGCTGCGGAGCGACCGACACGGCGTTCCTCGCGGTTCTCAGGCACGCAACGCGTCCAACAGCAGGTCCGCGAACTGATCACCCACCTGCTCCCCGCTCATCGGCCCGTCCCTGCGGTACCAGCTGCCGAGGTGATGGACGGCGCCGAAGAAGAAGTCGACCACGAGCTCGGGGGAACGGTCCGCGCGGAACACTCCGGCTCGTTGTCCCTCCTCGATCAACTGCTTCACTCGTTCGTGATAGCGCCGACGCTGGGCACGCACCTCGGCCTGTTTGTCGGAATGCAGCAGGTGCATGGAGCGGAAGAAGATTACGGTGTCCTCCAGATAGGCGACCGTGGTCACCACGACGTCCGCGGCCACTGCCCGGAGTCGCCGCTCGACGGACTCCGAACTGTCCGCCGCCTGTTCCATCCGCGACATCTGCACACGCAGCACTCGCGCGTAGATCTCGTAGAGCAGGTCGTCCTTGGAGCCGAAGTAGTGGTACATGGCTCCCTTGGTCACTCCGGCCGCGTCCACGATCTGTTGCACCGAGGTCGTCTCGAATCCCTGCTCGGCGAACAGTCGTGTGGCCGCGCTCAGCAGCCGCTGCGGCACCGGCTCCTGCCCGCTGTGTCGCGTCCGCTCGACGGTCTCTCCGCCTCCCTCGGTGAACGAGCTCGGTGCCATCGCTTCCTCCCTGACTACTGCCGCTGGGTACACAACAGGGTACCGACCGGTCGGTCCCCGTACGCGTCCGTCGACGGGCCCGTCGTCGAGGGCGCGCGCCGAGCCGACTCCCGTAACTCGACCCTGGTCGTCGGCCGGCCGTGCGCCACCACCAGGTCGGCGGTCCCGTTCCCGAAACCTGCCGGTAGTTCCCGAAACGGAGCGGCCGATCTCAGTCGGCCCGTTCGATCTGCCTGCGCAGCGAGCGCATCCCGGACAACCAACGATCCGGGTCCGTCGCGCGCTGGACGTAATGTCCGGCCACCTCGGGATGCGGCAGGATCAGGAACTCGCCACCCAGCGAATCCGCGACGACCTCGGCGACCTTCGTGGGCTCCACGGCATCGGCGTCGAGCAGCCGCCGTCCCGTCTCACCGCTCTCGGCGAGCATTCCGGTCCGCACGCCCTGCGGGCACAGTGCCTGCACCGTGATACCTCGATCGGCGTAGGTCACCGACAGCCATTCGGCGAATCCCAGTGAAGCGTGCTTGGTCACCGAGTACGGCGCGGCTCCGAGCATGGTGAGCAGCCCGGCGGCCGAGACCGTCGCCAGGAAGTGACCGCCGCCCGCCTCCAGCCAGTGCGGCAGCACCGCCCGCGCCGCGCGCACGTGCGACATGACATTGATCTGCCACGCCCTGTCCCAGTCCTCCTCGGGGGTTTCCGGACCCCCCGCGGTGGCGACACCGGCGTTGGCGCAGAACAGATCGATGCCGCCGTGACGCTCCAACGCGGTGTCGACGAGTTCGCGCGCCCCGGACTCACTGGCCGCGTCACCGACCACGGCCGTACCGCCGACCTCCTCGGCTACTTCCCGTGCCGCCGCACCATCGATGTCGTTGACGACCACACTCGCACCCCGCGAAGCGAACTCACGACTCATCGAGGCACCTATACCGTTGCCCGCGCCGGTGATCACGGCCACGGAACCGGCCAACCGCATGCCGACCTCCTGTCCCCGTCGTTGCGAAACTGACTGTCGATCCGACGAACCCGCTCCGGGCGAGGCTCGCGACGCGGTGACGAACCGCTCCGCGCGGGTACCGCGAGCCCCACCCGCTCCTACCGGCCGAAGGTGCTCACATCCCTCCGGTGAGCGATACCCCGCCGTCCAGGGTCAGGATCTGGCCCGTCACCCAGGACGCCTCGTCGGAAAGCAGGTAGGCGGCGGCCCCGGAGATATCGGAGGGCACCCCCAGCCTGCGCATCGGGTACTGCTCGGCGACCTCTGCCTCGTTGTCCTGATACAGCGCGGTGGCGAACTGCGTCTTGACCACGGCGGGGGCGACCGCGTTGACACGCACGTCCGGACCGAGCTCCACGGCCAGCTCACGAGTGATGTGGCTCAGCATCGCCTTGGTCGCGCCGTAGTAGCCGATGCCGGGAGCCGGATTCGATCCGGCCAGCGAGGTGACGTTGAGTACCGCACCGCCGTTGGCGGACATCCACTCCCGGTGGACCAACTGGGTCCAGGCCAACGAAGCCAGTACGTTGACCTCGAAGGTCTTGCGTGCGACTTCGTGATCGAGTTCGATCAGCGGGCCGTAAGCGGGGTTGATACCGGTGTTGTTGACCAGCATGTCGACACGGCCGAAAGTGCGCAGGGTGCGGTCGACCGCCTCGGACTGGTGCTCGCTGTCGTCGGCCTTGCCCGCCACCGCGATCGCGTGTTCCGCACCGCCAAGTTCCTCGACGGCCTCCTGCAGAGCATCGGGTTTACGCGCCGTGATGCACACCCGGGCGCCCTCGGACACCAGGCGCTGTGCGATGCCGAAACCTATTCCCCTGCTCGCACCGGTGACGATCGCCACCCGACCGTCGAACCGCTTGCTCATACGTTTCCTCTCCTAGTAGTTGTCGATCAACCGCGCGCTTCGTCCCGAAGCCGCCGTCGAAGGATCTTGCCGGTGGTCGTCTTCGGCAACTCCTCGACCAGCTCCACCTCTCGTGGATACTTGTACGCCGCCAACCGCTGTCGGCAGTGATCGGCGAGCTCCTCCCCGGTGGTGCTCGTACCGGGCACCAGGCTGACGTAGGCCTTGACCGTCTCGCCCCGGTACTCGTCCGGAACTCCCACCACCGCCGCTTCCCGAACGGCGGAGTGCGAGTAGAGGACGTCCTCCACCTCGCGGGGCCAGACCTTGAAACCGGAAGCGTTGATCATGTCCTTCTTCCGGTCGACAACGTAGAACCAGCCCTGTTCGTCCATGAAGCCGACGTCACCGGTGTGCAGCCTGCCCTCCGGGATCGACTCCTCGGTCTGTTCCGGCTGGTTCCAGTAGGAGGGCACGACCATCGGCCCCTCCACGACGATCTCGCCGACCGACCTCACGGGCAGGTCCACCCCGTCGTCGTCCACCACGCGCAGCACGCAGTTGAACGTGGGGATACCGACGCTGATCGTGCCGGTCTCCTCGTCGACCGGAGCCTCCAGGTGCGGCGGCACGGAGGTCGCCGTGGCCGTGGTCTCGGTTAGCCCGTAGCCGTTGCGGATGTAGAGCCCGAAATCGGACCGGAACCGTTCGACCATCGCGGCCGGCAGCGGCGCCCCACCCGCGTACACCTGTTCGAACGAGCGAAAATCGTCGGCGGTGGCTTCGGGATGATTCATCAAAGCGATGTAGGCCGTGGCAGGACCGATCATGTACCGCGGTCGCCACCGGCGCAGCGCCGCCAGTACCGCCGACGGTTCGAACCGGTACACGAGGTCGAGCCGTCCTCCCAGGGCCAGCGTGGCGCCGAACTGGCACACGAGACCGGTGATGTGGAACAGCGGAGCCAACGCGATCATGCCGCTGCCGTCGTGGCTACCCGTGCGCTGCGTGAACGCCTGGGCGTTGAAACTGAGGTTGCGATGGGTGTTGGTCGCACCTTTGGGAGCACCGCTCGTTCCTGACGTGTAAGTCAGCAGTGCGATGTCGTCCGGATAGAGTCGAACGCTCGGAGGCGTGGCCGTCCGGCGTGCGGTCGCCGTTGCCACGAGATCCGCGGTATCCGCGGGCCGACGACGCTCCAACCCCCGCAACGGAGTCCCCTCGTGCTCGGCGGCCAGATCCAGCTCGCTGGTGGTCAGTGTCACCGTCGCTCCGGTGGAGGCGGCCACTTCGCACAGCACGTCGTGCCAACCGTTCTCGGAGGAGATCACGGCGGCGGGTTGGGCGTCCGCCAGGACGGTGGTCAGTTCGTGGGAGCGGTACATGGGATTGAGCGGGACGACGATGCCGCCCAACTTCCACCCGGCGAGCACGGCGATCGCGAACTGCGGAACGTTCTGCAGGTACACCGCGACGCGGTCACCCCCGCCGACTCCCTGCTCGGCGAGGTACTCGGCCACCCCGTTGGCGAACTCGTCCAGCTCACGATAAGTGATCTCGGTACCGAAGTACGTAAGGGCGACGCGGTCGGGAAACCGCGAACGGGTGTCCGTCAGCACGGACAGCATGTCCTCGTACGGTGGGGCGATGTCCGCAGGCTCGTCCGCGGCATAGCGCTCCAGCCAGGGACGTTGATCATAGACACCGGACATGAACACCTCCGCAAGACCGACCAGTCGGTACGTCCAGTAGACTGATTACGACGGTCCACGTCAACCCACCTCCGGAACACGGCGAAAAACCGACCACGTCTTGACGAGATCCATTGGTCTAGTCCAGCTTCGGTGATTCAACCCGTGACCCCGGAGGTTCCGATGCATATTCGCCGCATCACCGCCGCCATCGCCGCCGCGGCCATCCCGTTGACGATGACGGCGGCCCCGGCCGTGGCAGCGCCCGACAACGGAGGAAAGGCCAACCAGCCGAGCGCCGCGGCCGAGAGCGCCGCGTTGCCCGAACACCAGCTCACCGGCTATTGGCAGAATTTCGTCAACGACGCCGAACCATTACGCGTAAGCGACATTCCGGACAACTACGATCTGGTGGCACTCGCATTCGCCCAGTCGGACGCCGCCAGCCCCGGCGCCGTGAAATTCAGCGTCGATTCACGACTCTCGGACGCGCTGGGTGGCTACTCCGACGCGCAGCTCAAGGCGGACATCGCCGAAAAGCAGAGCCAGGGCACGGATTTCGTGATGTCCATCGGCGGCGCCAAGGGGTCGGTGGACCTGAGCACAGAACAGCGCGTGACCAACTTCGTCGACTCGATGACCACGATTATCGAGAACTACGACCTGGACGGTCTCGACATCGATCTGGAACACAGTTTCGACACCGCGGGAATGACCAGTGCCGCGCGCCAGCTCCGAAACCACTTCGGTTCGGACTTCATTCTGACCATGGCGCCGCAGACACTGTACGTACAGCCTGGCGGCTCGTACATGCAACTGATCGACAACCTGAGCGACATCATCACCACGGTGCACACCCAGTACTACAACTCGGGCTCGATGCTGGGATGCGACCAGCAGGTGTACAGCCAGGGCTCAGTGGACTTCATCACCGCCCAGGCCTGCATTCTGCTGGACAAACTCAGCGCCGACCAGATCGCGCTGGGACTGCCTGCCGCACCGTCCGCCGCGGGCAGTGGTTACGTGCAGCCCTCCGTCGTCACCGACGCACTGGACTGCCTGGCGTCGACGACCGACTGCGGACAGTTCGTCCCGGGTCAACCGCACCCCTCGATCAGCGGAGTAATGACCTGGTCGATCAACTGGGACGTCAGCAACGGCACCACCTTCTCCACGACCGTCGGCAACCACTTGGAGACCCTGCCGTAAATCCCGTGACCCGCGGGCCGCGAAGCCGTCACGGCGGATCCGGCGAGCTACATCCCGGAGCCCGCTTTTCCGGACCGGCCGAGGGGACGGAAGCTCCCCTAACACATTCCCGGACGTGACGCTTCGCCGAAAGTGGACGACTCGAAGCCGCCGGCGGTGGAAAGTCGTCCACTTTTCGCGCCCTTTCCCGAAGTTTGATTACACAAAGCAATATTCTTGTCACTTAATGTGATTCTGCTGACAACCCGCACGTTGGCGCACACAAACTCTTCACCAGGAGGTAAGCTGGAACCATGACAGTCGCGCTGGAGACCGTGCTCGCCAGAGCCGGTCTGAAGGTCACCGCGCACGAATTCCTCGTACTGGTCGAGGACGCGGCCAAAAGACTCACGCCGCCACAGGCGGATCCCAGCGCGCACTTCGACGAATCGGAACGCGCGGCGCTGACCGAGACGGGGCTGGACCTGTCACCGCTCGCCGAGCAGGAAACCGACCCCCGTGCGCGCGCGGTGGCGGAACAGACCGTACTGCGCGACACCGCACTGTCGGTGGGCCAAGCCGCCGAGATCGTGGGAGTGGACAGCAGCCGCATCAGACACCGGGTGGCCTCCCGCCGGCTGATCGGCTGGAAGGACCGCGGTGGCTGGCGACTGCCGGCCTGGCAGTTCACCGAGGACGACGTACTTCCCGGCCTGGAAACGGTGCTGGCTGCCATGCCCGGTGACCAACCGGCGCTGGTACTGGCGAACTTCATGACCACTCCACAGCAGGACCTGGATCTGGGAGATCGCCCTGTGAGTCCGCGTGACTGGCTGATGGCATACGGTAACCCGCAGCGAGTCGCCGAACTCGCTTCGGTCATCGGAACGCCCGCGTAGTCGACGACGGACACAGGACCACCAATGGCTCGGCTCCCACAGCCGCCCGCTCCAGCCGTGTTGCAGGCGCTCCTTCGCCGAACCGAGGACGTCGTCGCGGTCCCCGCCGGGACCCGGCTCGTACGGATCTTCGCCTCGGGCGGTAATCACCCGCAGCACTGGAACAGTTTCCGCTACGCGGGACCGCTGCCGCACGCCCGCTTCGACCCGCACCCCCCGAAGCCGCAAGGCGGTCCCACCGTCACCAGGGAGCACGGCGTGCTGTACTTCTCGCTGGCGGTACAGACCTGCATCGCCGAGGTGTTCCAGGCGACATCCACAGTGGATCGCAAAACGCGTGCGCCACAACTGGTGATATTCCGACCACGTCGGACGGTCCGACTGCTCGACCTGTCCGGGCTCTGGCCGACCAGAGCCGGCGCCTCCCAGGCGATCAGCAACGGCACGAAGGAGCGCACCCAGTCCTGGGCACGTTGCATCCGCGCGGCCTACCCGGAACTGGACGGTCTCTGGTACCGATCGTCGATGGACGCCGGTGAGCCCTCGGTCTGCCTGTGGGATCCACCGGCGGCGACGGTACTGCCGGAAAACCCCGACCTACTGCTGCCGCTCGAACACCCCGGCCTGGACCTGCCGCTGGGAAGGGTCTGCAAGGAGCTCGGTTACACCCTGCTGAACTAGTGGGACCTCGTCCACCGGTTTCGACGCGGCACTCACCCCCTTGCGGACCGGCGGAACCACCCGCGAACTCTCGCCGCGGGCGAGCGGAAGCATCGGCCGACGGCCTGCCCAACAGCGGGCCGGACACCCCGCACGCGAAGCGTGCTCGCGAGCGACCTGTCCGGCCCACCGAGCCGGCCCCGCGGATGCCGCTGTTTCGGCCTGTCCCTGTTTCAGTCTGTCCGCTGTTTCAGCCTGTCTCCGCGTTCTCGGCTTCACACTGCTGGCGACGTGACCTGCGCAGACTGGCCACCGTGGTGACCAACAGCACGAGAACGATCACACCGAGCGACAGGAAGTTCCCGATCTCGAACCACTCGGGCACCAGCCCGTAATCGTGCAGAGCGTGCACGATCAGCTTGAATCCGATGAAGGCCAGAATCACGGACAGCCCGGTGGAGAGATAGATCAACCTGTCGACGAGGTCCCCGAGCAGGAAGTACAGCTGGCGCAACCCCATCAACGCGAAGGCGTTGGCGGTGAACACCAGGAACGCCTCCTGTGTGATCCCGAAGATCGCCGGGATCGAATCCACCGCGAACATGACGTCGGCGCTGCCGATGGCCACGATCACGATGAACATCGGTGTCAACCACCGCTTACCGTCGATCCTGACCGACATCTTGGTGCCGTGGAACTGCTCTGTTACGGGATAGGCCTTGCGAACCCATCGCACGACCGCGTTCTCCGGATCATCGTTCTCCTCGTTGTTGCGGAGCATGCTGATCGCGGTCCAGAGCAAGAAAGCGCCGAAGACGAAGAACACCCACACGAAGCGGGAGATCAGCTGGGCGCCGATGGCGATGAACAACCCGCGGAAGACCAGCGCGAGCACGATACCGATCAGCAGCACCCGGTGCTGGTGGATCGAGGGAACCGCGAAGCTGGACATGATCACCATGAAGATGAACAGGTTGTCCACGCTCAGCGAGTACTCCACCACGTAACCCGTGAAGTACTGGATCGCGAAGTCGTGGCCGCCGAACCACCACACTCCGAGACCGAACAGGAGAGCGCAGGCGACGTAGAAAACCACCCAACGAGCGGCCTCACCCGCCTTGACCTCGTGCGGTTTGCGGTCCACGATCACGAGATCCAACAGCAGCAGCACGACCAGACCGGCCAAGGTGGCCAGCCAGACCCACCAGGAAACACCCAGCGTCTCCTGTTGACTCCGCTGCGTCGCCTCCGCGAGCACATGAGTCCCGACGTACATCAATCACCTCCGGTACAGGGCTTATGCCGGGGACCGGAGGTCTCTCCCACCGGCTGAGCCGGTCGACGGTACCGGGAAAGAGCCACCGGACATGCCGGAGTTCGATCCGTGATGACGACACCGCCGCGACAGGAATACTCCCCTCCAAACCTCGTGAATTGTCACCCACGTTCGACGTCGACCGCTATCGGGGGTACGCACCGACAGCCGTTCACCGAAAACGCCATGACCCCGGAAAACACGGGGACACGCGGCGCGAACTGTAGCCAAGGTCACTCTCGCGTGGTTAAATGAGGACTCCACCGGCGATGATGTCTTCGCCTGAGGTCCGGTTCCGGCCGGTGGAAGGCCCGTCGGATCGCGGTTGACATCACGGGGAGTCCGTCCGAACCGGAGCAGCGGGGCCGGTTCGTCGAAGGGTGATCGAGCCACACACACGGTTCACGCCACTCCCGTGCGGCAGCTGTGGAATATTCCCATCGCGATGCGATTTCGTCCCGATATCCGATTCATAGCTTCTTCGGTCGTATCGGATCCATGGGACCCCGTGATACGACTCGTTGCCCTAGAGTCACCCGCGTGTTCCAGTCCCGCCGGTATGTCCCGAACTTCGCGTTGCTGCCGATCGTGCTGGTGGCTCTGATCGTGGCAGCAACAGCGATGTGGTCGGCCGAACAGGATTCGGCCGACCGTGTTCCCAGCGTCGACACGCGGGACGCGAGTATCGACGTGCTGGACGGTCCCGAACAGCAGCAGCGGATACAGCTCGATCTCAGGCTGTTCGTCCCCGAACGCACCCCGGCACCATCGGTGGTACTGGCACACGGCTTCGACGGTGACAAGACCGAACTGGCAGGCCCCGCACGGCGACTGGCCGCACGTGGATTCACCGTGCTGACCTACTCGGCCCGCGGTTTCGGACGGAGCACCGGCAGGATCGCGCTGAACTCACCGGATTACGAGGTGACCGACGCAAGTCGGATCCTGGACTGGCTGGCCCGGCAACCCGAGGTGGCGACCCAGGACGAGGAGGACCCCCTCGTCGGGGTAGGAGGAGTCTCCTACGGTGGAGCGCTGAGCATGCTGCTGGCGGGTAACGATCCCCGTGTCGACGCGATCGCACCGCTGAACACCTACAACGACCTGCGTACCGCGATGCTGCCCAATGCCGCCTCGACCGAGTCGATACCGACCGCCACCGCCGCGCAAGGCAGCGACTCGAGGCCGGGTGTGTTCCGACGGGCATGGGCGGACTCACTGTTCGGGATGGCAACACGCCCGCAGTCGGAGCAACGGGCCTCGCGGAGCGAGGAATCCTCGTCGACCACGCCGCCGCCGCCCGAGGAGAACGGCGAGGCGGACAACACGAGAACACCACTGACGTGCGGCAACCTCACCGCGAGGATATGCCGTGCCTACACCGAGATGGCCCGTACCGGACGAGCCGGATCGAGCACGCTCGAACTGCTGGCCGCGGCCTCGCCGAGCAGCGTGACCGGCGATATCGACATTCCCACCCTGCTGGTGCAGCGTCAGCGCGGCGAACTCTTCGGGTTGTCACAAGCCGACGCGAACGCGCGTCAGATCAGCGCCGCGGGGGGCACCGTCAGCATGATGTGGTTGCACGGCGACGGCAACGCTTCGCTGCCCACGCACGTCTGGGAGAAGGTCGGCGACTGGTTCTCGTACTACCTACACGATTCCGACGAACCGCGACCTCCCCAACCGGAAACGGGATTCCGGTACCAGTTGGTCGACCGCATCGCCTCGGAACGTCAACCCGCGACGACCTGGCGGACGGCGGAGTACCCCGGTCTGGGCTCGAACGAGGTGGCTCGCACCGAGCTCTCGCTGGAGGGCGAGCCCTCCCGAGTGATCGATCCACCCGGTAACGGTGCGGGCACGAGCGGATTCTCGACCACTCCTACTTCCGGGAGCCGGGCAGGAACGACAGCCGGAAACGACGGCGACTCGTCCACCCGCGGCGACGCCACACCGGGCAGGGTGGCGGTTTTCAAGACCGCACGGGTGGACCGATCCACCCTGATCACCGGGATACCACGGACGCGACTCTCGGTGGCTTCGGTTCCGGAGCAGCCCGGCAACGGCGAGGCGGTGCTGTTCGGCAAGCTGTTCGACATCGGACCGAACGGCTCTCGGACGCCGATCGGCGACGGCAGTTCCCCCCTGCGAATAACGGGGCTACCCGACAACGGGAGGGCGGTTCGGGTCGATGTGACCCTGCCCGCCACGATGCACACCCTGCAGCCCGGTCACCGGCTGGAGCTGCGAATGAGCACCAACGATGCCGCCTACAGCGGCCCCCGGGAAACAGCGGTGCACCTGATCTCCCCGGCGGGTGCGGGAAATATCTCGCTTCCCGCCGTACCCGCCTCCCGGGTCGATGAAACCTCGATCCCAGTGGGTGCTCTGCTCGGTATCGCGGCGTTCGTGGTGCTGCTGATCGTGGCGGGGGTACTGGCGATCAGGTTCGAACGTGCGCGTCGGAAACCGCCGAAACCGGAGTTGACCGGCGTGCCGATCTCGATCGAGGGGGTGAGCAAGTCCTATCCCCGACATCCCGACGCGGTGAACGACCTGTCGCTGCGAGTCGAGGCAGGACAGGTCGTCGGACTGCTCGGGCCGAACGGTGCGGGCAAGACGACCCTGCTCCGCATGGTGCTCGGTATGACACGAACCGACGGCGGCCGGATCCACCTGTTCGGTCACTCGGTGACACCGAGCGCACCGGTACTGTCGCGAGTGGGTGGGCTCGTGGAGTCCCCGGGACTGCTGCCGCACCTGACCGGGCTGGAGAACCTGCGCAGCTACTGGCAGGCAACGGGCAGACCGGCGGAACAGGCCGGGCTGGACGAAGTCGTGCGGATCGCCGGACTGGGCGCCGCTGCTGATCACAAGGTGCGTACCTACGGCCCGGGGATGCGGCAACGAGTGGCCCTGGCACAAGCCATGCTGGGACTGCCCGACCTGCTCGTGCTCGACGAACCGATGAACGCGCTGGACCCCGCGCACACACAACGGATGCGCGAGGTCATCCGGGAGTACGCCAGGACCGGACGCACCGTCCTGATGTCGAGTCATCTGCTCAGCGAGGTCGAACAAACCTGCACACACGTCATCGTGATGCACGACGGGCACCGAGTGGCGGGCGGAACGGTCGACGAGATCACCGCTGGGGACTCGATGATCGCCTTCCACGTCGATCAACCCGAACTCGCCGCGCGTACACTCCGCTGTCTGGAGGGAATCGGCAGCGTGCGGGTCGGCGCCGATGTGGTATACGCCGAACTGGCCGGACACTCCACGGCGACAGCCGTGAACGTGTTGGTCGCCTCCGATGTCTCCATAACGCGCGTGGGGCCCCACCGCAAACTCGAGGACGCGTTTCTGGAACTGGTCGGAGAGGACCACTGATGCAGCACGAGCGGGACCGCTCGGCCGAGCGTGCCGTGGAACCGGCCACTCGCCTTCCGGGAGGATCCGACGGCAGCGCACCGGGATACCGCGCCAATCGCACTCTGCCACTGCGTGTGGAGCTGCGCAGGCAGCTGGCGCGTGGCAGGACCAAGCTGGTGCTGTGCTGTCTGGCGGTGCTGCCGCTGTTGTTGGTGGGCACCTTCGCTCTCGGCAACGACGAGACGACTCCGCGGCCCCCGGCCGACTTCGGTGATCTGGCCACGAGCAGCGGGGCGAACTTCACCGTCTTCACGCTGTTGCTGTGTACCCATCTGTTGCTGGTACTGCTCGTGGCACTGTTCTTCGGGGACGCCATCGCGGGTGAGTCGTCCTGGGCGAGTCTGCGTTACCTGGTCGCGATCCCCGTCCCCAGGCATCGACTGTTACGGCAGAAAGCACTGGTGGCGGGACTGCTGTCCTGCCTGAGTCTGCTCGTGCTGACCGGCGCGGCCTTGGCCACGGGCACCTTCTGGTACGGCGCGGGCGTACTGCGCACCCCGCACGAGGGAGTGTTCCACTCCCCGTGGAACGTGCTGGTTCCGCTCGCGATCTGCGGCTATCTGGCGATCCACCTGACCTGGGTGGCCAGCCTGGCACTGCTGTTCAGCGTGATGGCCGACAACCCGCTCGCGGCGGTGGGCGCGACGGTGGGTGTCTCGGTGATCTCGCAGATTCTGGACGAGATTCCCCGGCTGGAGCAGTTCCGTATCCTGCTTCCGAGTCACCATGCGACAGCCTGGACCGATCTGCTGGACACCGGCATCGACTGGACCGATATGGCGAACGGAACACTGTCGGCCACCGCTTACGCGGCGGTGTTCATCACCGCCACGCTGGTGCGGTTCCACCGGGCCGACATCACCAACTGATCGAGGAGTTCCCCGGAGCGGATCGGCCCCGCAGTGTTCGACCACCCGAACGAACCACTTGGGCGAACCACTCGTGTGGCACCACTCAGTGGTGCGGCACGTCCCGGTTCTCGGCCGCGCCCCAGCCGTGCCAGCGGTCCACATCGATCCAGGCACTGACACGGTCGCGGTCGCGCACGTGGTAAGGGGAGCCGGTGTAGTGCCGCGCGAGCCGGTCTATGTCGGAAAGGCTCGGATCGTCCAGCAGTTCGGTGACACGTCCCTGCAGACTCACGTGGGTGTACCAGTCGTCGGTGGCGAGCACGGTCAGCGACACCCGCGGTTCGGCACGCATGTACTCCAGCCGTTTCCGCCCTTCGTCCATGTTGACCAGGATCCGGCCGTGCCGCAGTAGATACCAGGTGGCCACCGAGACCGGCTGGCCGTCGGCGCGCACCGTGGTTATCACCGAGGGATTCGGCGCGGACAGCAACTCGGTGACCCGCTCGGGCAGTGGTGGCTTCGGCACGGACAAACACCTCGCTGTTCGAACGACGCTCGTACTGTGGCCCGACCGTTCCGCGCCGGTCCGGTCATTTCACGTCGAGCCGGTCGCTGTGTCTCGGTTACCGGTTCGTTCCGGACCGGATGCTGGGTCGGCCCGCCGCTCGAACCAATCGTGGCATTCCCGCGGAGCACCGACACACGCACATCCGTCGGGGTGCTCTCCGAGCGCCACACTCATCCTTCCGGAGTAGCCTCGGCCGCGATGGAGGTATTCCACCCGAGTTGTCTCCTCGCTGTCGTGGCGAGTCTCCGTTTCTCGGGTCGAACGCCGACTCCGAATGCCGCCTTCCCGCTCCCCTCCCCCGGCCGCGCGACACCTACGGCGGGCGGAACAACTCGCGACACCAACCACGCGAAACGATCCCGGCAAGAGGCAGGTGATCATCATGGCGAAAACCGCCAACACCGATTCCGACTTCTTCGGATTCGAGGAACTGCTGACCGACGAGGAGCGAAGCGAGCTGGCCCGGATCCGCGAAGTCCTGCGTCGGGAGATCAAGCCACTGGCCAACGATGCCTGGGACCGTGCGGAGTTCCCGTTCGAGGCTGTCGAGACCTTCGCGAAACTCGGCATCGCAGGCTTTCAGTTCCCGGAGTACGGCGACGGGGTCGCTCGCCGACCGCTGTTCAACGGGTTCCTCAGCCTCGAGATGAACAAGGTGGACCCCTCGCTGGCCGTTGCCTCCGGTGTGCACACCGGGCTGGCGATGGGCAGCATTTACGGCGGTGGTGACCAGCGCCAGCGGGACCGCTGGATGCCGGACATGGTCGCCTGGAACAAGATCGGAGCTTTCGGGCTGACCGAGCCCGAAGGAGGCTCCGACGTGGCCGGGGGAATGCGCACCACCGCCCGCCGCGAGGGCGACGAGTGGGTACTCAACGGCGCCAAGCGCTGGATCGGCAACGGCACGTTCGCCGATCTGGTCGTCATCTGGGCCCGCGACGAGGCCGACGACAGTGTCAAGGGCTTCGTGGTCGAGAAGGACATGCCGGGCTTTCACGCGAGCAAGATCGAGGGCAAGATCGCGCTGCGCTCGGTGCAGAACGCGGACCTGTCACTGGAGGACGTGCGCGTACCGGAGGACAACCGGCTGCAAAACATCGACAACTTCCGCGACACCGCGAAGGTCCTGGCCAAGACGCGGGGAAACGTGGCCTGGCAGGCACTCGGTGTGGCAACACGCGCCTACGAACTGGCGCGGGACTACGCGGTCACCCGCGAACAGTTCGGCACCCCTATCGGAGGGTTCCAGCTCATCCAGGACCTACTGGTCAAGATGCTGGGCAACATCACGGCCATGTTCGGGATGGTCACCCGACTCGCCCAGAAGATGGCGGACGGCACGGCGGGGCCCGACCACGCCGCGCTGGCGAAGAGCTTCACCACCACCAGGATGCGCGAGTGCGTGGCGTGGGCACGCGAACTGTTCGGCGGTAACGGCATCGTGCTGGACTACGAGGTGGCCAAGTTCTTCGCCGACGCGGAAGCCGTCTACTCCTTCGAGGGCAGCCGGGAGATGAACACGCTGATCGTGGGCAAGTCGATCACCGGGCAGAGCGCCTTCACCTGAGCCACGGAGTCCGATGTCCCGCGGCGGGGACGAGTGAACGTCCCACCCGCCCCCGCGAGGTTCAGCTCACGCCGGCTTCGTCCATGGCCCGAAGCTCCTTCTTGAGATCATTGATCTCGTCCCGCAGCCGCGCGGCGAGCTCGAACTGCAACTCCCTGGCCGCGTTCATCATCTGGTCGTTGAGCTGCTGCACCAGGTCGGCCAGCTCCGCACGTGGCATCGACTTGGTGTCGCGATCCTTGAGCACACCGGAACTGGTGGTGGCCGAAGTCTCCCCGCCGGGTTTCTTGCCACGCGAGGCGTTGCGCCCGGAGCCACCCTCCGGAACGGTCTCCTCGGTGTCCTCCGACTCCGAGTACACCCGGTCGAGAATGTCGGCTACCTGCTTGCGCAACGGCTGCGGATCGATGCCGTGCTCGGTGTTGTAGGCGATCTGCTTGGCCCGCCTGCGGTTGGTCTCGTCGATGGCCCGGCGCATCGAGTCGGTCACCTCGTCCGCGTACATGTGCACCTGTCCGGAGACGTTGCGGGCGGCACGGCCGATGGTCTGCACCAGGCTGGTCTCGGATCGCAGGAACCCCTCCTTGTCCGCGTCCAGGATCGAGACCAGTGAGACCTCGGGCAGGTCGAGCCCCTCACGCAGCAGGTTGATACCGACCAGCACGTCGTACTCACCGAGCCGGAGTTGGCGCAACAGCTCCACGCGTCGCAAGGTGTCCACCTCCGAGTGCAGGTACCTCACCCGGATCCCGAGTTCGAGTAGATAGTCCGTGAGGTCCTCGGCCATCTTCTTGGTCAGCGTGGTGACCAGTACCCGTTCGTCCCGGTCGGCACGTTGCCGCACCTCGGCGACCAGATCGTCGATCTGCCCCTCGGTCGGTTTGACGACCACTTCGGGATCGACCAGCCCGGTGGGTCGGATGACCTGTTCGGTGAACTCCCCACCGGCGCGCTGCATCTCGTAGCTGCCCGGGGTCGCCGACAGGTACATCGACTGACCGATGCGATCGGCGAACTCCTCCCACTTGAGCGGCCTGTTGTCCAATGCGCTGGGCAGCCGGAATCCGTGGTCGACCAGGGTGCGTTTACGCGAGGCGTCGCCCTCGAACATCCCGCCGATCTGCGGCACCGTCACGTGGGACTCATCGATGACCAGCAGAAAGTCCTCGGGGAAGTAGTCGAGCAACGTGGCCGGGGCCGAACCTGCCTCCCGGCCGTCGATGTGCCGCGAGTAGTTCTCGATACCGGAGCAGAACCCGACCTGACGCATCATCTCGATGTCGTACTGGGTGCGCATCCGCAGTCGCTGCGCCTCAAGCAACTTGTTCTGGCGCTCCAGCTTGCCGAGCTGTTCGGTCAGCTCCTCCTCGATGCCGCGGATGGCCTGTTCCATCCGCTCCGGCCCGGCCACGTAGTGTGTCGCCGGAAATATCCGCAGGTCACGAACCTCGTGCACCACGTCACCCGTCAGCGGGTGCAGGTAGTAGAGCCTGTCGATCTCGTCGCCGAAGAACTCCACTCGTACCGCGAGTTCCTCGTAGGCCGGGATGACCTCGACGGTATCCCCGCGCACGCGGAAGGTGCCGCGCTGAAAAGCCAGGTCGTTGCGCTGGTACTGCACGTCCACCAGAGCGCGCAGCAGCACGTCGCGGTCGATCTCCCCGCCGACCTCCAGGGCGATCGAACGATCCAGGTACGACTGCGGCGTACCGAGACCGTAGATGCACGACACGGAGGAGACCACCACGCAGTCCCTCCTGCTGAGCAGGTTGGAGGTGGCAGAGTGCCGCAACCGTTCGACGTCCTCGTTGACCGAGGAGTCCTTCTCGATGTAGGTGTCGGTCTGCGGTACGTAGGCTTCCGGCTGGTAGTAGTCGTAGTAGCTGACGAAGTACTCCACGGCGTTCTCCGGAAAGAACCCGCGCAGTTCGTTGGCCATCTGGGCGGCCAGCGTCTTGTTCGGCTCCATCACCAGGGTGGGGCGCTGGATCCGTTCGATCAGCCACGCGGTGGTGGCGGACTTGCCGGTACCGGTGGCTCCCAGCAGCACCACGTCGGTCTCGCCCGAGTTGATCCGACGTTCGAGCTGATCGATCGCCTCCGGTTGGTCACCGGCGGGTTCGTAATCACTGACGACACGGAACCGTCCGTCCTTGCGCGGGATCTCACCGACCGGGCGGAACTCGGAGTGCGCCAGCACGGGGTACTCAGTCGCGAATGCCACTCTCCCAGCTTACGGGGCCGGTACGACATCACGCCGCCGACTGCGGATCGCGCTCGGATGCGGACAGCGAGCCCTCTCAACTCGTAGAGTGGCACCGTGACGACGCAACGGGAGATCGCCGCGGACCTCGGGTTGCCGATTCATCCCCCGAAGGTGGAGATTTTCGATCTGACCGATCGGACGAACACCGACGCCAAACAGCGGGTGCGCCGGGTGGACGAGTACCGGGCGGAACCGTTCGGGCTCTACATGGCACGTCCCATGATCGACCACCCCGAGCTGGACTACCTCGAGTCCTGGCTGCTGCCCGACCTGGATCTGCGGATCAGTGACTACCGGCGGAGGCCGGGGCACGACAGGGAACAGGACTTCTACGTCGACATAGCGCGGATCGAGCCGGGCGAGCACCGCTGGCGCACCGTCGACCTGTACCTGGACGTCGCCGTCAGGCAACGGCAGGACGCGCGGGTGCTGGACAGCGACGAGTTCGTCACCGCGCTGCGGGCGGAGCTGTTGGACGACGAGACCGCGCGGCGCGCGATGGACACCACCCACCGGGTGGTGGACGGGCTGGCCCGGCACGAGTACGACCTGCCCGCGTGGTTGCACACCCTCGGTGTCGAGCTGAGCTGGCGGCGCACCGGTTGACCGAGCTCGGGGGCGGCAACACGTATCCAGCCCTCGGAACAACCGCCGAATCTCGCGATCCGTCGAACGAGATCCGAACGTGACGTCTACAACACTCAAAAGTTACGTAACGGATTCATATTGTTGATCATTTCACAGTTTCCGCGCGGCTAGGGTCGAGTTCGTGGGTTCGGTGATCACTCCTCAACACGTTGAAGTCGTCGATGTCGCCAGTGGGCAGCGGCACCTGGGCTCCGGGATCACCCAGCAGCTTGACGACTGCCATCTCGAGCGGTGGGGGTTGTGCCTGGAACGCAGCACACCCGACGACCCCGTGCACGGCAGAGAGGTGACCTGGTTACTGCCCGACCTCGGGCTGCGGCTGACGCGCTATCGCCCCCGCAGCAGACACGCCCGTCCGGACGGCAGCCTGCTGACAGCGGCCCGGATCGACCGGGACGCGCGTTCCTGGATCACGACGGATCTGCTGCTGGGGCTGGAAGTGCCCGAGCACGGGGCCGCACGAATCGTCAAGTCCGAGGAATTCGCCGCCGCGGTCAGCGACGGGATGCTCACCCTGGAGGAAGCCGATCTGGCGGTGTGCACGGTGCACCGGATCTACGAGGAGATCCGGCTACACCGGGATGTCGAACAGTGGTTGGCCTACCGCGGCGTGTTCACCGCTTGGTAGCCGGAACAGCGCTCGGGCGGGCGCCCCGGAACCGATCGAGCCAGTTGAAAACCCCGTGCGGAGCTCGGCTGCCCGTCGACACGCTCCCGGAAGGGGCCGGACGACTCACCACGGCGGCGGCTGCCATCCGGTCTCGGATGCCCACCGCTCCGCGCGGGGCAGCGCCCGCTCGAACCAGGGCCGCTTTGCCTCGATGTAGCGACGCGTATCGGGATCGGAACCGAACCGGGCCGCGAGGTCGCGTTTGATCGAGGCGTACTCCCGCCGAGCCCCGTCATCGGCGCGGAGCCAGGCGGGAAGCAGCAGCGCGAGCCGCCAGTTGGCCGCCCCCGCGACCCGCAGGTACAGCTTCGCTCGCAGTCCCGGGTCGGCGGAGACGTGCGTGCGATCGGGCCACTGTTCCGGATCCGGCTGAGGGTGGTGCGCCTCGTCCGTGTCCGCTCCGGGCAGTAGGGGCATCCCCGCTTCTGCCAACGGCTCGACGAGCGCTTCCGCCTCGGCGAGACTCCGCACGGTGAGCTGTAGATCGATCACGTCATTGGCGGGCAGGCCGGGCACCGAGGTCGAACCGATGTGATCCACGCGGAGCGCGGAATCACCGGCGGCCTTGGAGATTCTTGCCAGCAGCCTGCTCGCCCGGCGCGGCCATTCCGGGTCCGGCTCGACGATTCGGGGCCCGTTGAGCGGTAGGGGGTTACGGGAGCGGATGTTGGCCTCGAAGGGCACGAGCCGCTCCCGCCAGAGCTCGTCCACGCTCGACCGGATCCGGTCCAACTCGGCACCGTTGTCCAGCCAGATGTCGGCAGCGTCCCTGCGCTGCGCTTCGCTCGCCTGCGCCCCGATACGTGCCCTGGCGTCCTCCTCGGGCAGTCCGCGGTCGACGAGCCGCCGCACTCGCTGCTCCACCGGAGCGTCGACGACGATCACGAGGTGGTAATCGGCCTGGTAACCGTTCTCCACGAGCAGCGGGACGTCGTGGACCACGATGGCATCGGAACCGGCTTCGGTCATCAGCTCGGCGGTTCGTGCGGCGACTCTGGGGTGGACGATGCCGTTGAGGTCGCTCCTGGCCGACTCGTCGGCGAAGACGAGGCGTGCCATGGCGGCGCGATCCAGCGCGCCGTCGGCATCCAGTACCTCGGGGCCGAAACGGGCGGATATCTCGGCCAACCCGTCGGTTCCGACGGCGACCACTTCCCGGGAGATCCGGTCCGCGTCGATGACGCGAGCGCCGTGTTCGGCCAACCGGTCGGCGACCGTCGACTTGCCCGAACCGATTCCTCCGGTGAGACCAAGGCGCAACATCGGCTTCATCCTGCCAGGCGGTTCAGGCCGTGCCGAAGCGGTCCGCCGCGCGGTGGAGCGAGCCGACCGGGCGAACGACGAAAAACGGCCCCGCCCCTGCTCGCGGCAGGGACGGGGCCGTCGACGGTTTCAGCCGTTCACCGCCGAACTAGCGGTCACGCGCCACCGGAGAGCTTCTCGCGGAGAGCGGCCAGCTGAGCGTCACTGGCCATCGCACTCGGCTCCTGCTCTTCCTCCTCGGCGGGAGCGGCGGAGGTGTAGTTGCCCTCCTGCTGCTGCTGTTCCTCCTCGCCACCGGCGGCAGCCGCGGCGGCGTCGGCCTCGGCGGCCTTGGCGACCTGGCGCATGTGAGCCTCGTAGCGCTCGAGGGCCTCGGCGTACTGCCGCTCCCACTCCTCGCGCTGGGTCTCGTAGCCTTCGCGCCACTCCTGGGTCTCCGGGTCGAAGCCCTCGGGGTAGATGTAGTTGCCGTCGTTGTCGTACTCGGCGGCCATGCCGTACTGCGTCGGGTCGAAGTCCGAGTCCGGCGTGAAGCCCTCGTTGGCCTGCTTCAGCGACAGCGAGATGCGCCTGCGCTCCAGATCGATGTCGATGACCTTGACCATGACCTCGTCACCGACCTGCGCGACCTGCTCGGGAATGTCCACGTGGCGCTCGGCCAGCTCGGAGATGTGGACCAGTCCCTCGATGCCCTCGTCGACGCGGACGAAAGCACCGAACGGCACGAGCTTGGTGACCTTGCCCGGCACGATCTGACCGATCGCGTGCGTACGGGCGAACTGACGCCAGGGGTCCTCCTGCGTCGCCTTCAGCGACAGCGAGACCCGCTCCCGGTCCATGTCCACGTCGAGCACCTCGACGGTGACCTCCTGGCCGACCTCGACCACCTCGCTCGGGTGATCGATGTGCTTCCAGGAGAGCTCCGAGACGTGAACCAGTCCGTCGACCCCACCCAGATCGACGAACGCACCGAAGTTGACGATGGAGGAAACGACGCCCTTGCGGACCTGGCCGTTCTGCAGCTGGTTGAGGAACTCACTGCGCACGGCCGACTGGGTCTGCTCCAGCCAGGCACGGCGGGAGAGCACGACGTTGTTGCGGTTCTTGTCCAGCTCGATGATCTTGGCTTCGAGCTCCCGGCCCACATAGGGCTGCAGGTCGCGGACGCGCCGCATCTCCACCAACGAGGCGGGAAGGAAACCACGCAGGCCGATGTCGAGGATGAGACCACCCTTGACGACCTCGATGACGGAGCCGCGCACGGGCTCGTCCTTCTCTTTGAGGTCCTCGATGGTGCCCCAGGCACGTTCGTACTGCGCGCGCTTCTTGGACAGGATCAGACGGCCTTCCTTGTCCTCCTTCTGCAGGACAAGAGCCTCGACAAAGTCGCCGACGGCCACGACCTCGGCGGGGTCGACATCGTGCTTGATGGAGAGCTCCCGGGAAGGGATGACCCCCTCGGTCTTGTAGCCGATGTCGAGCAGGACCTCGTCCTTGTCGACCTTGACGATAGTGCCTTCGACGATGTCGCCATCGTTGAAGTACTTGATGGTCTGGTCGACGGCGGCGAGGAAGTCCTCCTCCGTCCCGACGTCGTTCACTGCGACCTGCGGCTTGGTGGCGGCTGCAGTCGGGACGGTGGTGGTGTCGGTGGACATCAGGTGGGTTGCTCCGGTACGGGTAGGTCGGTTGTCGAGTCTCTAGGTTCTCATGCACCCGGATCGGCTCCGCACGGACCACCCCCGCTACCGCCGAGGCACCCCCCACGGAACGACGGGAACCGCCGTTGACCACACCGACGTTCCACTTCCGTCCGGAAGCCGCAGCTTCCGGCGGGAAGCAGCACGTGCGGTGGCTTCCCGCGCGGTGTTTTTCCGAGAATGACCGCTTTCGGAACGAATCCCGAAGGCGGACGGACCACGCGAAAACGGACTGTTCCGGCGCCGTGCGGTAACACGAGCCCTGACGGAGACAGACCCCTGGTGCGAGCGATAGCGTACCCGTCTCGGCGATCGTGGGGCAAATCGCCCGGCGGTTCCCGAAAGCGGTCGGCACCGGCACGCACCGCACACCACACGATTCCCAGGGAGGCGATGGTGACCAATCCCGCACCCGATCCGACGGGGCAGGCGGCGGAGTCCCAGCACAGCAACGCCGAGAGGATTCTCGGGACGATCGGGGTGGCCAACCGCGCGGCCGGGGCTACGGAGTCCCGTTCGGCGAGCAGAATGTGGTGGGACGCCGACGCGGACGACTACCAGGCCGAACACGGTCCGTTCCTGGGCGACGCGGAGTTCGTGTGGTGCCCGGAACGACTCAGGGAACGCGAGGCGCGCCTCCTCGGCGACGTCGAGGGTTCGCACGTACTGGAGGTCGGCTGCGGAGCGGCGTCCTGCTCCCGCTGGTTGGCCGCCCGGGGAGCACGACCGGTGGGGCTCGACATCTCCGGCGGCATGCTCGGGCACGCCCTCGCGGGCAACGAGCGCAGCGGGATCCACGTCCCGGTGGTGCAGGCCAGTGCCGACATGCTGCCCTTCGCGTCCGACTCGTTCGACATCGCCTGCTCCGCGTTCGGCGGCGTGCCGTTCGTGGCGGATTCGGGAGCCGTCATGCGTGAGGTGGCGCGCACGCTGCGCCCCGGGGGACTGTGGGTGTTCGCGGTGACGCACCCGATTCGCTGGGTGTTCCCGGACGACCCCGGTCCGGACGGGCTCACCGCCGTCGGCTCCTACTTCGACCGCAGCCCCTACGTGGAGATAAACGGCACCGGCAGGGCCACCTATGTCGAGCACCATCGAACCCTGGGCGACTACATCACCCAGCTCGACGACGCGGGGTTCCGGCTCCGCGGCCTCGTCGAACCGGAATGGCCCGACGATCTCACCGAGACCTGGGGGCAGTGGAGTCCGCTGCGCGGCAGAACCCTGCCCGGAACCGCGATCTTTAGGTGCGAGCTCGTGGCATAACGACCGAGCCGACGTCGCCCGCCGCACCGGTGTTTCCCCACCGGACCACGGCACACAACCACCGGAACCTCACGAAGGAAGCGCAGCAGGGTCGTGACCAGCGCTCAGGAACTACTGGAAATTCAGCAGGCGAGGTTTCGCCGGTTGGATCCGGCACTGCCGGAGGCCTACCCGCTACCGCGCGGCGGTGAACCGGTGATGGCCCGGTTGCGCGGTGGTGAACCGGTGGCGGGACTGACAGCACACACCACCCAACCACCGGGCTCGCTGGCGAGCCTGTGGTCGACCACCGAGACCTACGAGCTGTTCCCACTGCTGGGAGATGCCCCGGGCGAGGGCATGGACGCACTGCTGCACGCGCTGCGACGGCAGCTCGGCGAGCTGGGGGCACCGGAGCACGACTCCTCCTGCCTGGTCACCTGGCCCAGCGGGGACGTGGCGGCGACTCGCGCCCTGCTGGATCACGGCTTCGTCCCCTTGTCGTGCCTCGCGATACGAACGCCCGTGGCTACAGTAGATACGAAACTGTCTGGTACCGTAAAAATGCGCCGGGCGGAGCCTGCCGACGTGGACAGTGTGGTGGAGCTGGCGATGGCCGAACTCGAATACGCCGCCCTCGTCGGTGCCTCCGTTCCGCGCTCCGGCGCGGCCGGACTCAAGCGCGACGCCGTGTCGGTCCGACTGCGCGCGAAGAGCGGACCACGCGGGATTCGCCGCGCGGACGGCGCGCCGTCCGGCGACCCGGTCTGGTTGGCCGAACGGGACGGAAACCCGGTCGGACTGGCCGAGTGCGGCTGGGTCGACGCGGACAACCAGCACAGTGGACACCGGCTCGGCAACGGGCTCTGGGGTTACGTCAACTGCCTCTCGGTACGCGAGGAGGAGCGGGGCACCGGCATCGGGCGAGAACTGATGTCGTTGGTCCACGACGACTTCGCCGCCGCGGGTGCGGTGGGCAGCTATCTCTACTACAACCCGGCGAACCCGTTGTCCCCGGTGTTCTGGCACCGCAGGGGCTATCGCCCGCTGTGGACACTCTGGGAGATCAGACCGGCAACCGCGCTTCGCTGAGAGCCGCGGCGAGGGGTGCCGGTCGCTGACGCGAAAGGCACGCCGAGTCGTGGAAATCCTCGCAGCGGGCGCCGGAGTCACCGGGCCACACGGGACACTGCTCGAACCGACCTCCCTACGGGCATCGTCGGGAGAACTGCTGCTGGTGTCAGGACCGCCGAGATCCGGGCGCACCGCACTGGCCCTGCTGCTCGCGGGCAGACTCCGCCCCGACTCGGGAACCGTGCTCCGGAACGGGCGCCGGGCCCCCGCCGAGCTGCGCGAAACCGTGGCCGTCGTCGACGCGCCCGGTGTCACCGAGCCGGAAGGCAGTGTCCAGCTGCGCGATGTGGTCGCCGAAGGTCTCGGGATAGCCGGACGGCGTTTCGGCGGACGGGCGGTACGCGACTGGCTCGCGGAACGCGGTCTGCGACAGCAGGCCGGCCTGAGATTCGAACGGATCACCCCGCACTGCCGCACGCGGCTGCTGCTGGACCTGGCTCGCGAGGCTCGTGGCGTCGAGGCACTCGTGCTCGACTGCCCGGACCGGCACGGCGGCGAGGCGGTCCGCTGGTACAGCGCCGCGCAGGAGGCCGCCTCCCAGGGATACGCCGTCGTCGCGCTGTGCTCACCGCACACCGCCACCGAGCTCAACCACCTCCCCGCGCGTATCGGCACGGACAACGACGAGCCGGCGTCACCGCCGCGAACCGAACCGTCCGCCGATTCAGCCCCGCCCGCCGACTCCGGCTCGTTTTGAGGAAATCAGCATGACCACGTTCCGGCTGGCTCGGACCGAGCTCCGTCGACTGACCTCCGGCAAATTACCCAAACTCGCCCTGGTAGCGGTCACGCTCGTACCGCTGCTGTACGGCGCGATGTACATCTACGCCAATCTCGACCCCTACGAACGCCTGTCCGCCGTTCCCGCCGCCGTCGTGATCGACGACGAAGGGGCCGAAACGGAGGACGGCAGCGAACTCAACGCCGGCGAGAAGGTCTACGACCGCCTCGTCGATTCCGGGGACTTCGACTGGCACCGGGTCGGTGAGCGACGGGCGACCACCGGTGTCTCGGAGGGGCGCTACACGTTCGCACTGGTGATTCCGGAGGACTTCTCGCGTGCACTGCGGTCGCCGAGCGATTTCGACCCCAGGCAGGCCCGGCTGCGGCTGGTGACCAACGACGCGAACAACTATCTGGTGGGCACCATCGCCGACCGCGTGGCCACCAGGATCCGTGAGTCGGTGGCCGCAGATGCGGGCAGTGACGCGGCACACCAACTGCTGCTCGGGCTGAGCACGGTGCACGACCGAACAGCACGGGCGGCCAACGGGGCGGGAGATCTCGCCGACGGAGCGGGCGATCTCGACACCGGATTGGAGAACGCCAGGCAGGGCGCCGAGAAACTGTCGACGGGCACCCACGAGCTGCTCACCTCGCAACGGAAGTTGACCGACGGCGCCGCGACGCTGGAGGAGGGCGCGGGCCGGATCTCCGCGGGCAGTCAGCGGCTCGCCGACGGAGCGGGCGAACTGCGCGAGAAGACCGCGGATCTTCCCGCCAAGAGCGAGGAGCTCGCCGACGGTGCCGAGCGGGTCGCGGAGGGCAACTCCGAACTGGCCGCCACGGCCGAACGACTCGGCGGCGTCTCGCAACACATCGTCGACGAGCTGGACGGGGCCAACAAGAAGATCGCGGACCGCCTGCGGGCGCTGGGTCTCGACGAACAGGAGATCGAGCGGATCACCGCCACGCTGGACGAACTGAACCAACCGCTCGACGAGACCAACAGTCAGGTGCAACAGCGGGTTTCCCGGGTGAACGAACTCGCCGACGGTGCCGAGCGGGTGGCGAGCGGGGCTCGCCGACTGGCCGACACCGCCCCGGAACTGACCAACGGCATCGAGAAGCTCGACGAGGGCTCACAGCGTGTCACCGACGGGGCGAGCGAACTCGACCGAGGGCTGGGCGAGCTCGTGGACAACCAGCGGCGTGCGGTCTCCGGAACGGAGGAGCTGGCCGGGGGCGCCGACGACCTGGCGGCGGGAACGAGCAGGCTGGCCAACGGTTCGACGGAACTGGCGACGGGGTCGAACGAACTCGCCGACAGGTTGTCGAGCGGGGTGGACGAGATCCCGAACCCGGACAGCGGAGCACGGCAGGCCACGGCCGAAACCATCGGGGACCCGGTCAAGGTGAGCGAACGGGCGCAGACCAGTGCGGGCAGCTACGGCGCCGGGCTCGCGCCGTACTTCATGGGGCTGGCGCTGTGGATCGGCGGTTTCGTGCTGTTCCTGCTGCTGCGGCCGCTGTCCAACCGGGCACTGGCCGGAGGGGTCGCCCCGTGGCGCGTCGCGCTCGGCGGCTGGCTACCCGCGGCGATCGTGGGAACCGTGCAGGCCGTACTGCTGTACGGGGTCGTGCGGTTCGGGGTCGGGATAGAGCCGGCCAGGCCGGTGGCGACGCTGGCGTTGCTGGTGCTGACCTCGCTGGCGTTCACCGCCGTGGTGCACTCGCTCAACGCGGCCTTCGGACCACGCGGCAAGTTCCTGGCGCTGGTGTTCCTGGTGCTGCAGCTGGTCAGCGCCGGTGGAACCTTCCCGTGGCAGACGACACCGGCACTGCTGCATCCGCTGCACCACGTACTGCCGCTGAGCTACGTCGTGGACGGCCTGCGGCAGCTGCTCTACGGCGGCTCGCCGGACAACGCGGCACACGCGGCACTGGTACTGGGCAGTTACCTGGTCGGGGGGCTGCTGCTGAGCACGGCGGCAGCGGCACGCCAACGGGTGTGGACCGCGAAACGGCTTCGTCCGGAGCTCGCCCTGTGACGTGGTGCGGACCAGGGCGTGACCGATGACCGAACCGTTCGGGCGGTGGCCTCCCGAGTGGACCACCGCCCGAACGGCGTCACCGCTCGGAGCGCTGCGAGGGATCGTCGTAACGGGCGACCTCGATCAGGTTGCCGTCCGGATCGCGCAGGTACAACGAGGTTATGGGGCCGTTGGTGCCGGTGCGGACCACGGGACCGGCCTCGATCCGCACGTCGTTGGCCCGCAGGTGCTCCTGGACGTCACCGAGCGCGTCGCCGGTCACCAGGCACAGATTCGCCGACCCGGGAACCGGGTGGGTGGCCGTGGGCTCCACCAGTTCACTGGCGGCGTGCAGTTTGATGGTCTGCTGTCCGAAACGCACCGCGCGTCGTTCCTCCTGGAACTTCACGGGCTCCATACCGAGAATGTTCTCGTAGAAGTCCAACGCACGATCGACATCGGCCACGGTAAGTACCAGGTGGTCCAGTCTGTCGACGTTGATCATGATCCTCCTTCGCCGACGCCAGGCACACTCCCCCAACACCACGCGTCGGCACCGCGGTTTCTCGTGTCGTCCAACTACGTCGGGTCCCCGGCGATTCGTTTCCCCTGATCGAGTGAGCAGACGGAATCCCCGACGGAACCGGTACCGCCGACGCATCAATGAATCCAGGGCAGCCTAACGGCAGCCGTTGATCGCCGAAGCAGCAGGCCGACACGGTTCAGTGTGTGCCCACCGCACTCCGGAGCGGTAGGGGAAGCCGCCCTCCGCGACGCGGAAGGCGGTTCCGTCCAGCGAGCACCCCGACAACCCGAAAAAACTTCGATCAGTGGGCGGCCGCGTCCCAGGAGACACCGGTACCGACCGAGACCTCCAGTGGAACGTCGAGTTCGGCGGCCGAGGTCATCTGTTCCCGCACCACACGTCGAACCGCCTCGGTCTCGCCCTCGGCCACCTCGATGATCAGTTCGTCGTGCACCTGCAGCAACATGCGGGAGGCCAGCCCCTCCGCCGCCAACGCGCGATGCACTCCGAGCATCGCCACCTTGATGATGTCGGCAGCGCTGCCCTGGATGGGAGCGTTGAGGGCCATGCGCTCGGCCATCTCGCGACGCTGCCGATTGTCGCTGGTCAGGTCCGGAAGATACCGGCGCCGCCCCAGGATCGTGGCGGTGTAGCCCTCCTTGCGCGCTCGCTCGACGATCTCGTGCAGGTACTCCCGCACGCGCCCGAAGCGGGCGAAGTAGGCCTCCATCTGCTGCTTGGACTCCTCGTTGGAGATCTGCAGCTGCTGGGCGAGCCCGTAGGCGGACAGTCCGTAGGCCAGGCCGTAGGACATGGCCTTGACCCGCCGGCGCAGTTCCTGGTCGACCTCGTCGATGGGAACCCCGAAAGCCTGCGCCGCGACGTAGTTGTGCAGGTCCTCGCCGGTGCGGAACGCCTCGATCAGCCCTTCGTCACCGGAGAGGTGAGCCATGATCCGCATCTCGATCTGGCTGTAGTCCGCGGTCAGCAGGGTCTCGTAGTCGCGCCCCACCACGAACACCTCGCGGATGCGGCGTCCCTCCTCGGTACGGACCGGGATGTTCTGCAGGTTGGGCTCAGTCGAGGACAACCTTCCGGTGGAGGCGATCATCTGGTTCAGCGTGGTGTGGATCCGACCGTCGGAAGCCACCGCCTTGTCCAACCCCTCCACCGTGGTCTTGAGCTTGGTGGCGTCCCGGTGCTCCAGCAGGTACCGCAGGAAGGGGTGTTCGGTCTTCTCGTAGAGCCCCTGCAACGCCTCCGCGTCGGTGGTGTAACCGGTCTTGGTGCGCTTGGTCTTGGGCATGCCCAGCTCGTCGAACAGCACGGTCTGGAGCTGTTTCGGCGAACCGAGATTGATCTCCTTGCCGATCACGGCGTACGCGTCCTCGGCCGCCTGCTTGACCCGCGCGGAGAACCGGGACCCCAGTTCGGTGAGCCGATCCTGATCGACCGCGATCCCGGCTGTCTCCAGATCGGCCAGCACCAGCAGCAGCGGCAGTTCCAGATCGGTGAGCAGCCCGTGGTTCTCGATCGCACGCAGCTGCTGGTCCAGCGCGTCGGCCAGTTCCAGGACCGCCTTCGCCCGGGTCAGTTCCGCTGCTGCCGCGTTCTCCCTGACCTGCTGTTCGTCCTCCAGCAGCGAGAGCTGACCACTGCCGTCGCCCTGGTCGACGGTGAGATCGCGCTGCAGGTAGCGGACCACGAGGTCGGGAAGGTCGAAGGAACGCTGTCCCGGACGGACCAGGTAGGCGGCCAGTGCCGTGTCACTGTTGAGCCCACCGAGCGACCAGCCGCGGTCGCGGATCGCGTGCAGCGCCCCCTTCACGTCGTGCGCGGCCTTGGGCACGGCCGAATCGGCCAACCACTCCGCGAAAGCCGCGTCGTCGTCCGAGGTCATCGCGGTGACGTCGACGTAGGCTCCCTGCCCGGCAGCGCTGGCCACGGCGATTCCGACGAGATCACCGCCGCTGCGGGACGAACTCCCGGAACAGGCCAGGCCCACGCGCGAACCGTCCCACGCGTGACGCTCCAGCCAGGTGCGCAGCGTACCGGGCTCGACGATCCCGCCGGCCACCTCGAAACCCTCGACGACCTCCGGCTCCTCGGTCGACAGCGTGGCGAACAGTCGGTCACGCAGTACCCGGAACTCCAGATCGTCGAACACCCGGTGCACCGCGTCGCGGTCCCACTGCCCCATTCGCAGGTCCTCGGGCCCGGAATCGAGCGCGACATCGTCGACCAGCTGAGTCAGCTGCCGGTTGAGCAGCACCTGAGCGATGTTGTCCCGCAACTTCTCCCCGGCCTTGCCCTTGACCTCGTCGGCCCTGTCGACGAGGTCGGACAGCGAGCCGAACTGCTGTATCCACTTGGTGACCGTCTTCTCGCCCACACCGTCGATCTTGGGAAGGTTGTCGGACGGATCGCCGCGCAACGCGGCGAAATCGGGGTACTGCACCGGGGTGAGCCCGTACTTCTCCTCGACCGCCTCGGGCGTGAAACGGGTCATCTCGGAGACGCCCTTGCTGGGATAGAGCACGGTAACGTCCCGGTTGACCAGCTGCAGCACGTCCCGGTCACCGGTACAGATACTGACCCCGAAGCCGGATTCCACAGCCTGTCCGGTCAGGGTCGCGATAACGTCGTCGGCCTCGTAGTTCTCCCTGCTCAGGACCGGTATGTTCAGCGCACCGAGCACTTCTTGGATCAGACTCACCTGGCCGCGGAACTCTTCCGGCGTCGAACCGCGGTTGGCCTTGTAGTCCGGAAAGGTCTCGGACCGGAAGGTTTGCCGCGACACGTCGAAGGCCACCCCGAGGTGTGTGGGCTGCTCGTCCCGTAGCAGGTTGATCAGCATCGAGGTGAAGCCGTAGACCGCGTTGGTGTGCTGTCCGGTGCCCGTCTGGAAGTTCTCCTTGGGCAGTGCGTAGAACGCTCGGTAGGCCATGGAATGGCCGTCGATCAGCAGCAGGCGTCGGTGCTCGGATGCCATCACGGCATGCGAGTCTAGGCTTACCCCCCGACAGAGGTCGCGCGCAGGGCAGGAGTGTGAACAGTGACCGAGAACACCGATATCACGTCGCTGAACGGCGCGGAAGCGCTGGAGGCGGCGGCGACGGTTCCGCCCGAGGAACAACTGGGCAGTCGGATGGGCATAGCGGTGACCGAGTATGCCCCTGATCGTGTGGTCGGAACCATGCCGGTGGCGGGAAATCGGCAGCCCTACGGACTGCTGCACGGCGGCGCCAACGCGGTACTGGCCGAGCAGCTCGGCTCCATCGCGGCGGCACTGCACGCGGGAGCGGACCGGATCGCGGTGGGGTTGGAACTGTCCTGCACGCACCACCGGGCAGCGACCGAGGGAACGGTGACCGGGGTGGCGACGCCGTTGCACCGGGGTGGCGCCACGGCCACGTTCGAGATCGTCATCACCGACGAGCACGGCAAACGCACCTGCTCGGCACGGTTGACCTGCGTTCTGCGCGACAAACCGCCCGCGAACTGAAGCGGCGGCCCGCGGAACGCCGCGTTCCGCGACGGCGGGGCCGTTCCGGAACCTGGCGGGGTCGCGCTAGCCGCGAAACCTTGGGCAGTCCCGTCCCCGCGGGGGATCCGCTCGCTCGGACCACTGCGGGGTCGTGCGCGGGCTCACTCCTCCGAGGACATGCTGTCGAGCACGGCCTGGGCGACCGCCTTCATGGTGGTGCGCCGGTCCATGGCGGTTCGCTGCAACCAGCGGAACGACTCGGGCTCGGACATGTCGTGGTTGCTCATCAGCAGGCCCTTGGCGCGCTCGATCGTCTTCCGCGATTCCAGCCGCTCGGAGAGACTGGCGGCCTCGGCCTCCAGTGCCTGCACCTCGGTGAACCTGGAGACCGCCAGCTCGATGGCAGGGACCAGGTCCCGCTTGGCGAAGGGCTTGACCAGGTAGGCCATGGCTCCGGCGTCCTTGGCCCGCTCCACGAGGTCGCGCTGACTGAAGGCGGTGAGGATCACCACGGGGGCGATGCGCTCACCCGCGATGGAGGAAGCGGCCTCGATGCCGTCCATCTTCGGCATCTTGACATCCAGGATCACCAGATCGGGACGCAGTTCCTCGGCGAGCCGCACCGCCTCCTCGCCGTCACCGGCCTCACCGACGACCTGATATCCCTCCTCGCGAAGCATCTCCACCAGATCGAGCCTGATCAGCGCCTCGTCCTCGGCTACGAGCACACGGTGCTGAGTAGCGTTCGTCGCACTCGCCGCGTTCGGCTCCTCGGCAGCCGGCGTGGTCACCGGGTCCTCCTGGATGAGTCTCGGGTCTGCCGATGCGGTCGCATCGGAGCCTGCAGCTTATCGTCCTGCGCACCCCCACCACAGCGGCAGGGGCGCGGAAGCGGAACCTCGCGTCGGGCACGCCAGGTGGGCGAGCCGAAGGAGGATCCCGCCGGACGGAGCGGCGGGTCCGGCCGAGCCTCATCGGATGGCGGAGCCCCGACCTCGGGGCACGAAGAGGGCCGCCCACCCCGCCGCAGAGCGATGATCACCCCTGTCGTATGCTGTACGCAGTAGCGGCCCCCGTAGCCCAATAGGCAGAGGCGGCGGACTCAAAATCCGTGTAGTGTCCGTTCGAGTCGGACCGGGGGCACCTTTCATCGCAGTTCACAGGGCTATGGAAGACCCCGCAGGAGATCCAACTCCCTTTTTCCGCCCTCTTTCAGCACTTCAAAGATCCAGATGTCGGTCCAAGCTGGCCTTCTCCATGACCGACATCTGTCAAACTCTTACACTCAGTGCCTGACGAGTCGTACAGTGGCGCACCTCACTGCTGCTCGCCCCGCTCGGGGTCGCCATGAAACGCGGCACGGTCGACGGGGTCACGTTCAAGGTCCACAACGTGCGCTCTGAAGCTTCTACCAACTCGCTGGGTAACGCCACGCCTTCGCCCGAAGGTCAGCGGTTCGTGGCCTTCGACATGGACGTGACCAACAACAGCGGCGAGGAACGCTCGGCCCTCGGCGTGTCCGAGTCCCGCATCCACGTGGGCAGCGCGGAGCTTCACATGGACGTCGACGCGCCCACGCTGCCAACAACGTTCCTGCCCGGTGATCGCGTCACCTCCACGCATTTCGTCGCGGTGGACTGCACCGCCAAGCAGCTGCGCATCACGGCAGGACTCGACATGGGGCAGAACCAGCAGTTGCAGCACCCGGTGCGAAACCCGCACTTCCGAGGTCCACTGCCGCAGGAGCAGCCGCGGCCCGCCTCGGGGCCCGCTGAGGAGTACTCGCCCCCGGACCCCGGGACCACGCCACAGCAGCCACGGAGATGATGACTCTGGCCGTGACTTTGGGCGAGTATTCGCACGGCGAACTCGACACCGTCAAGGCCCACGGCAAGAACCCCGTCGGCCCCGACGGCAAACCCTCCCTCGGCAAGCCGCATTCGGGCCCGAACAAGCAGGGCACCCGAATGATGCGACTGCGCTGCCCGTACTGCGGCTACACCGTCCGCACCACCGCGAAATGGCCGGAATACGGCAACCCCGCTCCGCCGGGGAAGAAATGACCCTGTGAGTGTTCTTCTCCGGACACGAGGAGGGACGAGTCCACGTCCTCATACACACGTCAAGTCCCCGACCGTGGCAGGCCGGGGCTTGATGTAGATCACTCGACGTTGGCTGTCCGGGTCCGTCGTGCCGCCACCGCATCGGTGTACTGCTCGGTGGTGAGATCGTCCTCGACGATGCCCAACGAGTTCAGGACCGCGCGTACCACCGCCAAGCCGGCTGGGACGTCCTCGGTCCGCCCGACCTGGGTTTCGACTTCGAGGAAGGTTCCCTCCAGCTCGGGAACGTGCACCAGAGTCGCGAGCAGCTCGTAGCCGCTTTCGGTGAACCGGTAGTTGCGGCAGTGCTTGCTGAACGCGATTCGTTCGATAAGTCCGAGACCGCTCAACAGCGCTGCTACAGAAGCCCCATCGGCAACCTCGGTCTCGTACTCGGGTTTGGAGCCGCTGGTGTGCACGGCGGGTTCCTTGAAGGTCAACACGGTTTTCGCGGAGCATTCATCCTCCACGGTCCGCAGCCGCACCTCGTAGTCTTGGGCGGTTAGTTCTCCGGTCGGCTGGTCGAAGTACCGATCCCGGTAGGTCTGCACCTGTTCCTCAGCGCGCGAGGCCAGTCGCTCGTGTACCGCATCCGGATGACGGACATGTGCTTTCAGTTCGGCCTCTACTGCCACGGTGACTCCCTACACGATCCGAACGGCCTGGTTGCGCAGTTCATGGGTGAACCTGCGAAAGCCTCGGTGTAACGCGCCGTGCGAACTTTCCGCAATCTTGTACATGCGTGAAGTGTGTCCCTCGTGGTTCTCACCGAAGGCGGACACGAACTGAACATCGTCCAGAGTCAGCACTCGCCAAGTCGGGAGCATGTCGTAGAAATACACTCGCACATCAGTGTGCGTGCTCAGCTCTTCGAGACGCGCGACGCTGAACTCTATACCTGATTTGAACACTCCCCAGCTCTCGCCGACCTCTCTGGCACGACGCTGCGCTGCTTCGCCATTCGGGTCAAGCAACATAGCACTCACTGTCGGGCAACCACGACTGACGACTGACCGAAGCAGGGAGTCATTCATCGCGACAATGCCCAGTCCGCGCACCGCCACGATCTCTATCATGCTCGCGGTGGCAGCTGCCCGCTGAACATCCGAGACGGCATTGGACTGTGATGGAAACGTCGCCAGCAGTTCCGCTTGGCCAGCTGTTCCCAGGTGATCCACTCCCAAAGGACGTACTGGTGCCAACCCGAACAGAACTCGCACCTCGTCAGGCATATTCAGACCATCGGCGATGCGTTCGTAGACGCCGAAGGCGGTAATTCGACGTGAACCATTCACGATCTCACTGATACGCCCTTGAAGGATGTCAGTGGCACTGGAAAGCTGAGACTGCGTAGCTCCAGCCGAACGTTGCAACACGCGGAAGAGCTCTCCAACGTCACGATCGCGGCACGCTTTCCGCAGGTCGTCGCGTTTCCACACCGGTTCAGGAACGTTGAGCGAGTTCCACACGAGCGTGATCTTCTCACCATGAGAACCCCGAGTTGGAATTGGGATACCCCCTCACCGTGCCGATGCTGGAAGTGATGAAAGCGGCAACGGCGCACATCGACCGGGACTGACCCGGTCGGTGTTGGAGGAGATGGAGCACGACATGCTCGACATGGACCCGCCGGAGGACAGGCATACGGCCTACCGGTTCACGCCCCGAGGGGAATGGCTTCAACACGCGACGTTGACGCAGCCTCCGGAAGAGGGCGGGCCGATCGACACGCTCAGCGGTCACGGCTCCCGCACAGCTCCCCCGAACTCCGGCACCCGGATGCGCCACACCCAGCAGTTCTGCCCCTAGTGCTTCGACGCCTATCTGCACTTGCCCACGCTCACCCCCAGATGGAAGCCCACGGAGCGACCTTGTGACGACGACACAAACGCATCACTACTGGCTGCCGGTTCCGGACAGAACCGGTTATCGCTGGGCCCGCCACGCTTTCCGGGGCGAACAGTGGGACGGGCGCACCACCGAGACGTCGGTGTGCGACGTCCCGTGCCCCATGCCCCAATCCAGTGAACTCGACTGGGTGCAGTCGCCCACCTGCCAGGAGTACACCAGGATCCCGCTGGCCGAACAGACCACCTGAACTCGACAACTTCTGCTTGTCCCCCTGCCCTCGCTGAAACCCCATGAAAGGAGAAAGGCTTGGCTCCCCCCTTCCCACGTGAAGCCCGGTGCATCCGCGAGGCCCTGGACCGCACCGACCCGCAACGACGTGCCGAGTTTGACCGCGACTTCCAGGAAGCGCTGCGAAAAGTCGCCGAGGACTACAACACCGGCCACATCGACACCGTGCTCGACGACTGGTGGGGCACGGCCATCCTCGCCGAATACCCACCCACCGAGGAAGAAGAAGCGATCAAAGCCCGCGCCGACCGCGGTGACTTCTCCGGACTGATCCGAGTCGACGAAACCGGTCTCGAATGGCGCGAGGACGCACACGGCAACCTGTGGCGCACCGACGACAACGGCAACCTGTGGTGGGAGACCCCCGACGGCAAACGGGAAAAGGTCGAGGCAAACACGACTCCGGAGGAGAACTGATGGCTCGTCACTTCATCCAATGGAGCGATGTTCCCCGAGAAGCATATCGGGCTCTGCCAACCAAGCAGCGCAAAGCCGTCGACAAGCGCATGGAGCAGATCGCGGAAAACCCTCGGGACGACAGCAGATACGACAAGAAGACGGACCGATGGAGCACCACCGCTGACAACGGCGCCATACTGATCGTGTTCGCACTCCACGACGAAACCCTGCGCATCACCATCCTGCGCCTGTTCTGACAGCTCCCTGACGACCCCGAACTCGGCCGCTCGTGCGTGAGCGGCCGATTACGAATTCTGCGGTTGTTCCCGGCTCGGTGCGGGTCTGTGCGGATGTTCACGGCACATACACGGCAAAGTTTTCGCCTTATGTATCGCCCAGTTCCTCCAAGAACTTCTGAATCCGGTTTCGTGCCGCTTCTTCCTACCCGGTCAGTACCTCGACGTAGATCTGGAGGAGCACGCTGACGCTGTGTCCGGCTCATTCGGCCACCTGGGTGAGTGGCACTCCGGCGGCCAGCCAGCTGGACACGGCGGCGTGCCCGAAGATCATAGGGCCGCTTGACCAGTGGGGATGCGAACTCAGTCAGTTGTACAGCCTCCCGAAGCTCATAGCTCCTCGAAGCACTGTTCCCACAGCCACTTCGGTGGTCCGTACACCGCACGCACGGTCAACTCGGTTATGTCCCCTTCGCCCGTGGCTTCGAACGGGCTCCAGCGAATCACTGTTTCCTCGTTCGTATCCGTTCCCCAGGGGCGGGTCGAGCTGCGCCACATCCCGTCATCGAGTGTGTTCATCAGTCCGTCCAGCACCCGACGGTGATCCCTTTCGAAGGTATGCATCGACGCCTGTGCTCGGTACTTACCGGCATCACTCGTACATGTCTCCTCGGGAATCAGCCATGTCTTCTCGGTCGAGACACGTGGCCGGATATCGTCCAGCAGGTTCCGAAGCGCGTTCTCGGCAACAGCGCCCCGGGAGCAACGCACCTCGGCGCTGACAACGAGCCAGACCTGCCCCAGGACATCCCGCAAGCCACTGGACACTTCGACGAATTCGGATAGCTGCTCATCGGTGAGGTCGCCCTCCGGCAGGTCGTCCTCCTCGGGGTCCTCATCCGACTCGAATCGCGAGGTGCTGTTGTCGACGATTCCGAGCGGATCGGCACCGAGCCGCACGTAGATCCCCTCGAACCACCGGGCACCCGTCGAATTCCCCCGAGCTCGTGGGTTCCGCACCACTCCGATCGATTCCCGGGGCCACTGTTCGACGATGGCACTGTCCTCCGGAATCCCGAAGAAGCGGGCCGTATCCCGTCCCGCGGCCAGCACCAGCTCTTCCCGAGTCGTACTCGCGCCGCTCGCGACGGTGCCGAGCAATGCCGCGTGATAACCGTCCTCCGCACGAGCACCGGCCGGTAGTAGTTCGACCGCCTGCCCGCCCCATTCGTACAGCGGCTGGCGTAGCAATCCTACGGCCGTGGTCAGATCCGCGGCCGCGAGCCACAGCTGTGTACGAACCACCACCTCGTCCGGCTGGTCGGCGGCATCCGCGAACACCGAATGCACCCGCCCCGAATCGTAGGTCTCACGGCTCCGGAACGGGTAATCCGCTTCCGGGTAATCCGCACGTGCGTGCTTCGCGATTAAACCCGATACCGAGGACACGGTCACACCCATTTCCGGAAAGAACCGAGGTGGTGCCACGAGATCGGCGAAGACCTCGCTCTCGTCCTCTTCCTCGTCCCCGATGATGCTGTACCGGTCTTCCGAGAAACTGAACTTCTCGAGAGCCGGATAAGCGGCGGCGAGGAACGAATCGCCGATCGAGGACCGAGAATCACGGGACGTCACCGAAGTAACTACGGAGCTGTAATCCGGCCAGCCACCCTCGAGTCCTCTAGATTCCACACGAAGCGTCGAGCACTCCAACATCTCGGCGATCGAACAAGATCTGTCCAGTGCTTCGGTGATCGTGTCGGCATCGACATCCAAATGGACCGAAGTCACCACGTCGTTTTCGTCGAAGTGCATTTCATCCCCGAATTACTCCCCTTGCTCTGCATTCCGTGTTCACCTTTCCGGCGTTTTCCCACGCGGGACAACGTATACCGGCCGGTACGTGTCGAGCAAAGCATTTCGACGGAGCCGCGCATCGGGCGCCGGACGTCCCTCGACCGGGTGGCACGCCGAGATGTACGGTCGAAATTGGGCAACTGCCCAAGGCGATTGCCCGAAACGGGCGAAACAGGTGGTGACGACATGGCCGCGACGGCTAAGGAGCGAGGACGCGAGGCGCGCGAACGGTTGCTGCGCGCGGCGGCGGAGCTGATCACCGAACGCGGTTGGAACGGGGTGAGCACTCGCGTGGTGGCCGAACGGGCCGGAGTGACCGCCGGAACAGTGCACTACCACTTCGACTCGGTGGACGCGCTGCTGACGGAAACGGCCGTCGGGACGATGCGTGCGGCAACCGCGTGGCTCAAGACAGCCCTCGAACAGGTGAGTAGCGCGGACGAAGCACTGACGACTCTGCTCGCCGCGCTGGATTCCTACGGTGGAAGCGATCCGGAATCGGTGCTGTTCGTGGAGGCGTACCTCGCCGCCACCCGCGATCCCGGCTTGCGGGAGCGGATCAGCGCCGTGCTCACCGAGCTTCGCACGGCACTGACCGACCGATTCACCGAACACGGCATCACCGACGCCGAAGCCACCGCCGCGGTAGTGGTCGCGAGCCTCGACGGCCTGGTGATGCACCGCGCCCTGAACCCCGCGCTTACCACCGGGACCGTACGAGCCGTGCTGCGCAGGCTGCTCACCACCGAGCACGACGGCGAGGGCGACCGACACGACGAAACCGCCGACGGCGACGCGAGCACCGAGAAGGGAGACCGCTCGTGAAAGCGATCATCTGCGGAGCGGGCATCGCCGGACTCACCCTGGCGCGACGACTGAACAGTCTGGGCTGGCACGTGGTGCTGTTGGAACGGGCACCCGGTCCGCGCACACAGGGCTACATGATGGACTTCTTCGGTCCCGGCTACGACGCCGCCGAGGCGATGGGATTACTGCCGAGATTGCACGAACTCGGCTACCAGGTCTCGGAGGCGTGTCTCGTCGACCGGAACGGCCGGACCCGCGCTCGGCTCGACTTCGAGCGGTTCTCCCGGGCGGTGAACAGTCGCATGGTGAACATCCCGCGTCCGGATCTGGAACTGGCGTTGCGGGAAAGCCTTCCCACCGAAGTGGACCTTCGGTTCTCGGTCGGTCCCGTTCACGTCGACAACCGTTCCGACGGGGTGAGCGTGACGCTGAGCGACGGTCGGGTGCTGCACGCGGACCTGCTGGTCGGCGCGGACGGTGTTCATTCCACGGTACGAACGCTGGTGTTCGGCGACGAACGAAACCACCTGCGGTATCTCGGTTTCCACACCGCCGCGTTCACCTTCCACGCCCCAGAGATCCGCGCCCGTCTGGAGAATCGTTACTGCCTCACCGACACCGTCGACCGCCAGATCGGGCTGTACGGTCTGCGCGACGACAGGGTCGCGGTGTTCGCCGTCCACCGCACGGGCGATCCCACGCTGCCCACCGACCGCCACGCCGCGCTGCTCGACAACTACGGTTCGTTGGAGTGGCTCGTTCCCGAGGCGCTGGCGCATTGCCCGCCGTCCGAGGATGTGTACTACGACCAGGTCGCGCAGATCGAGACGCCCCGCTGGCACAGCGGTCGCGTGGCATTGGTCGGTGATGCCTGCCACGCCGTGTCGCTGCTGGCTGGCCAGGGTGCCTCACTGGGGCTGGCCGGTGCGTACGTACTCGCCGACCGACTGCGGCGTGCCGCATCGATCGAGGACGGACTCGGGGACTACGAACGGGTGTGGCGACCGGTGGTCGAGGAGAAGCAGCGGACCGCGCGTGGCGGCGTGCGCTGGTTCCTGCCACACACGACCGCGCAACTGACACTGCGCCGGATCGTGCTCGGTCTGTCCCGGCTACCCGGCATGCACCGCCTTGTGGCGCGCTCGCAGACCGGCAAGCCGGTAACGACCATCACCGAGCTCGGCCAGCAGGGTGACACCACCACGGGCCACTCGGCACGGCGGTGAGCGATGCGTGGGAGTCGGAGACCGCGAGGACGACGGAGACACGGCGGGCTCCGCAGGTGTCCGGGCCGATGCCGGGAGCGATTTAGAATGCCAGTTGACACGAGCGGACCGACTTCGGGAAGGACCCAGTGAGCCAGCAGGAGCCCACTCCCCCGCCAGCAGCACGACCACAACCACGTCTGATGCGTCAGGAGGGTGCGCGGCGCTCCGAGGTCGCGCCGATCGAGCTCTTCTTCGACCTGGTATACGTCTTCGCGATCGTCCAGGTGTCGCACACACTGCTGTCCCACCTGAGCTGGCTGGGAGTGCTGGAAGTGGCCCTGCTCTTCGGGGCCGTGTGGTGGGCCTGGAACTACTCGGCCTGGGCGATGAACTGGCTGGATCCGAGCAGTGGGCTCGTACGGGTCCTCAACGGACTGCTGATGCTCGCCGCGCTGGGCATGTCGCTCGGGTTGCCGCACGCCTTCGCCGAGGACGGCCTGTTGTTCGCCGCCTGCTACGTGGGCGCCCAGGTCGGGCGCGCGGCGTTCATGGCCGTGGCGCTGCGTGGGCACGTACTCGGGAAGAACTACACGAACCTGCTCGCCTGGAGCGCTTCGGCAGGCGTGCTCTGGCTCGTCGGCGCGTTTCTCGACCCCACCGCACGACTGGTCGTCTGGCTGGTCGCGCTGGTCGTGGACGTGGCGGCGCCACGATTCGAGTTCCGCTTCCCCGGGCTGGGAGCGGCGCCGATGCACACCTGGCCCACCGACCCGGAGCATCTCGCCGAGCGCAACCGTGGTGTGTTCATCATCGCGCTCGGTGAGTCCATCCTGATCATGGGGTTCACGCTCTCCGAACTGGAACCGATCACCGTCCGCGCGGTCGTGGCCACGTTGCTCGGTTTCGTCGGCCTGTTCGTGCTGTGGTGGGCCTACTTCGCGCTGGCCGGGCAGGACACGCAGGCCAGTCGGGGCGACGCGAGCACCAGTGCGCTGCGTTCGGCGTTCGCCTACGCCCACGCGCTGATGGTGGCGGGTGCGATCGTCGTGGCCGTCTCGATCGAACTGCGCATCAGCCATGCCGAGACCGACCCGGCGGTGGTGCTGACCACTGTGGGGGGTCCACTGGTCTATCTGGCCGGCAACATCCTGTTCCTGCGCTCACGAACCGGTTCGGTGGCCCGTGCCCGTTACGTGGCGGCGACGGGGCTGGTCGTGATCGGTGTCATCGGCCTGGTACTCGGTCACACGGTTCCCTCGCTCGCCATCGGGCTGGCCACCGTGGCGGTCATGGGGACGCTGGCCGTGGTCACCCAGCTCACGTCGAAGTCGGGTTCCTCGGAGACCGCGGTGTGATCACACCTCTCGACGCGGGGCGGGTGTGACCCGGCGACGGCCTTTCCCGAGCTGACGCACCGCACTCCCACCTCCGGCGCTCAGCTGCTCGACGAACGGCGCCTCCTCCGGCTCACGGAGCCACCGGCCGCTCCACGGTGGTCCGGTGGCTCCAACGGCTCTGCCTGAGTCGTGACGCGTTTCCGGACGAGCGATCGGTCGACGCCCAGCGCCATTCGACACGACTCTCCATTGACGTGATACCGATCACTGTCTACTGTGCTGTCGAAGCGCTTCGAAAAGCGGAAGTTCGTTCGGTGCGGATGAGAACAACTTATGCCAACGGTCGCCGATCTCGCCCGACAAGCCGGTACACCGATGAGCACCACGTCCTCCGACGCCGGCGGAGAGCGGTTCATCCCGGAGGACACGGGCGACCGTGCGGGTCGGGGTGTTCACCGCTGGACGCACCCGCCACGACAGGTTTCGCGGACACCGAAACCTCCCACCGACGTGAGCGCCGTTGAGCTTCCGCCCCAGCGGCGAGAAGAACGTGCCGGTGACGCCCGAGCGAGCGGGAACGCGGGCTCCGGGCCTCGCGCACTCACCCGAGCGAACGAGGCGACGGAACCACGGCACCTCGCGACCGACAGGAACGCCACGGGACCGGAAGAAGGTGGCAACGGTGCGATTACCGACAAGCATAATCGAACCGCTTCGACAACCTCGCTTCGGAGGAAGCGGAATCGACCGTTCGGCGGAAAGCGGAAGGGCCACGGCGGGCTCGGACGGGCACGGGGCACGCGGTCCCCGGTGGCCCCGTTCGAGAGCCAGGATGGTCACCTTCGGCCTGGCGCTGCTGTTGGTCACCGCGGGCTGCACGGGCGGGGTGAGCTCCCGGCCCGCTGACGTGGTCGTCGAGCTCGACCACTACACCAGCGCCGAGGCAGGTCGCCAGTTCCGTTCGGTGCTGGACCGGTGCGCCAAACGGTTCGGGCTGCGCATCCGCAGGCAGAACGTCCCGGTCGATCAGCTCATGCCCAAGGTCCTCCGGGACGCCACGGCCCATTCCCTTCCCGATCTGCTGTTCGTGGACAACCCCGATCTGAAGACCGTGGCCAAAACGGGAGCGCTCACCGAGCTGAGCCAGTACGGGCTCAGCGGCGAGGGGTTCTACCCCGGCATCGTCGAGGCCGGCAGCTACCGGGGAAAGCTCTACGGCCTGGCACCCGGGGTGAACGGGCTCGCGCTGTTCTACAACCGCACCATGTTCGAACGGGCCGGCCTGGAGCCGCCGGAAACCTGGCAGGAGATGCGAAGCGCGGCCAGGGAGTTGACCGAGGGCTCGACCCACGGAATCGCGTTCTCGGCGCTCGCCTCCGAAGAGGGATCCTGGCAGTTCGAGCCCTTCCTGTGGAGCAACGGAGGCTCGCTCGATTCCCTGGACTCGCGGCGGTCCGTCGAGGCGCTGGAGTTCTGGTCCGGTTTGGTCGAGGACGGCCTGGCATCGAGATCGGTGGTCAACTGGAACCAGAACGACGTCATCGACCGCTTCGCCGGTGGAAACGCCGCGATGATGATCAACGGTTCCTGGTCGTTGTCCTCATTGGATGATTCCGGGGTGGACTACGGCATCGTCACGCTCCCGACGCCGAGTACGGACATCGCCCCGAAGGTGCCGCTGGGTGGTGAGGTCGGCGCGATCCCGGAGACGACCCCGGAGCGGCAGCGCGATGCCGCTCGGGTGCTGGGCTGCATGCTCGAGCGGGACAACATGCTGGATTGGACGAGCGACCACGCCTACGTACCGGGGCGCACGAAGGTGGCCGAGCAGTACGCCGCGGACCGTCCGGTCATGAAACCGTTCGTCGAGGAGGTGGCAACCGGCCGGGCCCGCACCGCCGAGCTGGGACCGCGCTACCGCGAGGTCTCACAGGGGTTGGCCGACGCGATCCAGGCCACGATCGCGGGATCGACCAGTCCGCGAGAAGCATTGGAACGGGCGGCACGCATCGCGGCGAACGCGGACTGACGTCGACGGTGTCGAGTGGATGGTTGCCATGACGACGAATACGCGAACGACGAGCGGAACCAGTCGGCCGCGACACGCCAACCGGAAACCGGGCGGCCACGGCGAGCGTCTGGTCCAGTGGACCTTCGTCCTGCCGATGATGCTGTTCCTCCTGCTGTTCTTCTGCTATCCGGTACTGCGGAACCTGACGATGAGCTTCCAGGAGTGGACCGTCGCCTCGTTCTACGAGGGCGGTTCCCCGTTCGTGGGGCTGGACAACTACATCGCGCTGGTCACCGATCCGATCTTCGGCAGAGCGGTGCTGAACACGGCCCTGTTCACCGCGGGATCGTTGTTGTTCCAGTTCGTGATCGGGCTGGGGCTCGCGGTGTTCTTCCAGCGGCGTTTCCCGCTCAGCGGGACGTTGCGCGGCCTGATGCTGCTGCCGTGGTTGTTGCCGCTGGTTGTTTCCGGCGCGGTGTTCCGCTGGATCTACGACGAGGGGTTCGGGGTGCTCAACCAGCTGCTGCTGGGGCTGCACCTGATCTCGGATCCGATCCCCTGGCTCTCCAGCACCCAGTACGCACTGACCTCGGCGATCATCGCCAACATCTGGGTCGGGGTGCCGTTCAACCTGGTCATCCTGCACAGCGGACTGCAGGCCGTACCCGCTTCGCTCTACGAGGCCGCCGCCCTGGACGGGGCGGGACCGTGGCAACGGTTCCGGATGATCACCCTTCCGCTGCTGCGCCCCGTGATCGCCATCGTGCTGATGCTGGGGCTGATCTACACCCTCAAGGTGTTCGACATGATCATGATTCTCACCGGCGGTGGCCCCGCGAACGCCAGTGAAACGCTGACCACCTGGTCGTTCGCCCTGTCGTTCGAGGAGTTCGACTTCGGGCAGGGAGCGGCGGTGGGCAACTTACTCATCGTGATCGCGCTGGTGTTCGCGTTGTTGTACCTGCGTTCCATCCGGAACACGTTCAGCTCACAGGGGGAGCGAGGATGACTACCACGCGACGCGTCGGCAACACCGTGGTCGGAGTCCTGCTGGTGCTCGTGTTCCTGGCACCGGTCTACTGGATGATCAACGTTTCGCTGCAGAGCAGCGACGCGTTGCTGCGGACACCGCCCGCCTGGTTCCCGTTCGACCCGACCTGGAGCGGCTATGCCGAGGCCCTCCGCACCCAGGGCTCGCATCTGGTGACCAGCCTGGTGATCGCGTTGGGCACCGTGGTGTTCACGCTGCTGGTGAGCGCACCGGCCGCCTACGCCCTCGCGCGGTTCCGGCTGCGCGGCACGCTCGCACTGGTGCTGGTCGTGCTGCTGGTGCAGATGGTTCCCGGCATCGTGATGGCCAACTCGCTGTATCCGATCTTCAGCGGGGTCGGGCTGCTGGACAGCTATCCCGGCATGATCCTCGCCGATTCGACGCTGACCGTACCGTTCGCGGTGCTGATACTGCGCACCTTCATGAGCGGCGTCCCCGGTGAGCTGATCGAGGCGGCCCGGGTCGACGGTTGCGGCCAGTGGCGCACTTTCGGCTCCGTGGTGCTACCGGTGTGCCGCAACGCGGTGATCACGGCAGGGCTGTTCAGCTTCCTGTTCGCCTGGGCCGACTTCCTGTTCGCCGTCAGCTTCACCACCGGCAACACCATTCAACCGATCACGGTGGGGATCTATCGCTTCGTGGGGAACCAGACGACGAACTGGAACGGCGTCATGGCCACCGCGGTACTCGCCTCCATTCCCGCCGCCGTCCTACTGCTGACGGCACAACGCTACGTCGCGGCGGGAATCACCGGGGGCGGAGTGAAGGAATGACGTTCGCGAGGTTCGGAAGCGGATCGTTCCGCGCCCCCGGCGACCGGTTCGTGGAGTTCCTCCGACACGACGGGGTTCTTCCGGTCCCGCGGATCAGTCAAGGACCCGATCGACCACGGCTACAGGAAGGCGGAATCATGCGAGGTGCCCACGAGAGCGACGGGGCATTGGAGTGGACCCACGGTCAGGAAACCGTTCGGATCGAACCCTGGGGGCGGGACAGCCTGCGGGTGCGAGCCGGATTCGCTCCGGTGGTCGACGACCTTCCCGGGGCGCTCGTCGAACGTCCCGACTCCGGCGAGGCTCCCGGGATCACCATCGGGGACTCCCTCGCCAGGATCACCAACGGTTCCCTGACCGCCGAGATCGACACGGCGGGAATGCTGCGTTTCGTCGACGCGAACGACGGCGGCGAACTGCTGGCGGAGCAACCCGCGCACTTCTGGTGGCCCGGGCCGCGGCTCTACGGGTCCAGCTCCGGCAGCAACAGGCGCATGGAGCAGTGTTTCCGGGCCTACGACGAGGAGCGGATCTACGGGCTGGGGCAGCACACGCACGGACTGCTCGACCAGAAGGGGACCGTGCTGGATCTGGTGCAGCGCAACGCGGAGGTCTCCATTCCCTTCCTGCTCTCGAGCAGGGGATACGGCTTTCTGTGGAACAACCCGGCGGTCGGCAGGGTCGAGTTCGCGCACAACGGGACCAGGTGGGTGGCCGACAGCACCAGGCAGCTGGACTACTGGGTCACCACCGGCCGGACACCGGCCGATCTGCTGGGCAACTACACCGAGGTCACCGGCCGGCCCCCGATGCTGCCGGAGTGGGCCGCCGGGTTCTGGCAGAGCAAACTGCGGTACCGCTCCCAGGAGGAACTGCTGGAGGTGGTCCGGGAGTACCGCCGTCGCGGGCTGCCGCTGTCGGTGATCGTCTCGGACTTCTTCCACTGGCCCCACCTGGGCGAGTGGAAGTTCGATCCGGCCGAGTACCCGGACCCGGCGGCCATGCTGCGCGAGCTCGACGAGGCCGGAGTGCGCCTGATGGTCTCGATCTGGCCCTCGGTCAACCCGCTCAGCGAGAACTTCGAGCGAATGAGCCGGGAGGGGTTGCTGGTCGAGACCGAGGCCGGGGTCCCGTACCACGCGCCGTGGCGGGACAAGGGGTTCGACGTCGAGATGCCGGTGGCCTTCTACGACGCCACGAACCCCCGGGCGCGACGGTTCGTCTGGGACCGGGCGCGGGAGCACTACTACGAACTGGGAGTGCGGGTTTGGTGGTTGGACGCCTGTGAACCGGAGATCCGCCCGGGTACTCCGGAGAACCTGCGGTTCGCGGAGGGGCCGGGCAGGGAGGTGTTCAACCTGTATCCGCTGCGGCACGCCCAGGGATTCCACGACGGGATGCGGGAGGAGGGTGAGACCGAGATCGTGTCACTGTGCCGTTCCGCGTGGGCAGGCAGTCAACGCTACGGTGCGGCTCTGTGGTCCGGCGACATCGACGCCACCTTCGAATCGCTGCGGGCTCAGGTGCGTGCCGGGTTGAACGTCGCGTTGTCCGGGATTCCCTGGTGGACCACTGACATCGGCGGGTTCCACGGTGGCGATCCGGATTCGGAGTACTTCCGGGAGCTGGTGGTGCGGTGGTTCCAGTACGGGGTGTTCTGCCCGCTGTTCCGGCTGCACGGAAACCGCGATCCGCGTATGCCGCTGGGGCCGGAGATGACCGGTGGGCCCAACGAGGTGTGGTCGTTCGGCGAGCGGGCCTACGAGTCGATCCGCGAGACGCTGTTCCTCCGGGAGCGGCTCCGGCCGTACCTGATGGAGCAGATGCGTGTGGCGCACGAACGCGGTCTGCCGCCGATGCGCCCGTTGTTCGTCGACTATCCGGGTGACGAGCGGGTGTGGGACGTCGAGGACCAGTTCCTGCTCGGTCCGGACGTGCTGGTGGCGCCGGTGACCGAGTACGGCGCACGGGAGCGCTCGGTACGGCTACCGCGCGGCGACAGGTGGGTCGGCGCCTGGGACGGGCGGACGTTCGACGGCGGCACCACGATCACGGTCGGGGCCCCGCTGGAGACGGTGCCGGTGTTCCGAAAGGAGGGGGCGAGCGTGGAACTGGGCAAGTAGGCGGGACCCGGTGCGAGGCCCTCCTGCTCGGCGGGCCACCCATCGTACGGGCACGATTCCCGTGGTGGTCTCGGCTCGGTTCCGGTGGCGTCGGCAGGCACCGCCGAAACCGGGAGCACATGGCCGCCACGGGATGCTCGCTCGGCGTGACGGAGTGGTGCAAGAGTGGCCCGATGTGGCGGGATGGCGACTGCACGTCCGGGCGCGAGCGTTCGTATCCGGCCACGAGCAGGTCGCGAACCCCCGCGATGGAGAACGGTGCCTACTCGAAGGATGCGAGGAAGCTGCTCACCGCGGCTTCGGCGGCACCGAGCAGGTGTCCCTGCTCCCCCAGCCGAGCGCTGCCGAGTTCCACCGGCAGTTCGGGAAGTCCCCGCACGCGTTCGAGGCTGTGGCGCAGTTCTCCCTCGGCGTGCCGTAGCAGAGGTCGCAGCAGCCCACCGAGCAGTACCAGTCCCGGATCGAAGATGTTTATCAGATTGGCCAGACCGGTCGCGACCGGCGCGCAGAGCTGCCGGAACGCGTCGAGCGCTTCGGCGTCCCCCCGTTCGGCGCGGTCGAACAGCCGTTCCAGTTCGGCCTGTCTGTCGGCGGGTTCGACGACGCCGATCCGCCGCAGCAGGGCATCGGCCCCGATCTCGGTTTCCCAACAGCCCCGGGCACCACAGTGGCAGGTTCTGCCGCCGGGACTCGTGATCATGTGCCCGATCTCGCCCGCGTATCCGGTGTTGCCGGTGAGCAGCTGGTCGTGGGCCACGATCCCGGCGCCCACGCCGACACCCGCGGACACGTACACCAGGTCGGTTCGATCCCTGCCCGCACCACGACGGTGTTCGGCCAGGGCGGCCAGCCGTGCCTCGTTGCCGACCACCACCGGAGCCGTGATATCCGCCGACTCGCGCAGTCGTTGCCCGAGCGCCAGCTCGTGCCAACCGAGGTTGGGAGCGCGGGTGACCACACCGTCCTCGTCCCGTACCAGGCCGGGCACCGCCACCCCCACCGCGATGGGCGGGGCCTCGGTCGTCGTCACGAGCTCGCGGACCAGTCGTGCGAGCTGCTCCAGCCCCGGTGTGGGGTCACCGGGCGAGTGTTCGTGCTGGGTGGTCATCTCCTCGAGAACGTTGCCTCCCAGCCCCACTCTGCCGATGCGTACGGTGTCCACGTCGATGGCTATGGCGAGCACGTAGGCGCGTTCGTCGCGCAGCGAGACGATCAGCGGGGGACGTCCCCGGCCGGTTCTGCCCGGCTGCTGCTGGCTCGAACCGCTTTCCAGCACCAGCCCGCGTTCGGTCAGTTCCCCCACCAGGTCCGCGATGGCGCTGCGGGTGAGTCCGGTCACTTCGCCGAGTCCGACCCGGCTGGTGGGGCCCCGCAGGTGCAGATGACGCAGCAGCGCCCGGAGATTGTGACGTCGCAGGCTGGCCGGATCGCGGCCCTGCGCGGTCGATGCGGTCACGTGGTCCTCGCTTCGCGGCTCATCGCTTCCCTCACCAGTCAACGTTCGCCAGTCAACGTTGCACCGTTGCGCGGCGCCAACGGGTGTGGGGGTTGACACGCCGCCCATTTTGTTTTTACCTCTTACAAATAATATTTAACACGTCACATCGCATGATCGCGGCAGCGGCGCACCGGTGAACGACCGGATCCGGTCCCGCTGTCGAGACCGAACGACATTTGGCACCGAGTTGACGGAGAGCTGGATGAGACGAGGACCGACACGTCTCCTGGTGACCCTCGGCCTGTGCGTGAGTTGTGCGCTGTCCACCGCACCCGCGCTGGCCCAGGAGAGAACCGATGAGACCCCCGTGTACCTGGACCAGAGCTACTCGGCACGGGAACGTGCCGCCGACCTGGTTTCCCGGATGACGCCGTCCGAGAAGGCGTCACAGCTGATCAGCAGTCAGGCACCCGCCATCCCCCGGCTCGAGGTGCGGTCCTACGGCTGGTGGAACGAAGCGGCGCACGGCGTCGCACGGGAGCAGTACAACGAGGAGGGCAACCCCGAGATACTGACCAACACCACCTCGTACCCGGTGAGCCTGTCCATGGGATCCACCTGGAACCCCGACCTGATGTACCGGGTCGCACAGGCCACCTCCAGCGAGGCTCGCGAGGTGGTTCGCGACAACAAGCTCGACCTCAACTTCTACTCCCCCACCATCAACCTGAGCCGGGATCCGAGGTGGGGCCGCAACGACGAGACATTCAGCGAGGACCCCGGGCTGACCGCGGCCATGGCCTCGCAGTACGTCAACGGCATGGAGGGCAAGGACAAGCAGGGCAACCTGCTGCCCGCCGCGGAGGGCTACCTCAAGACCAGCACCACGATCAAGCACTTCGCCGCGAACAACAGCGAGTTCAACCGGCTCACCGGCACGTCGAACATGGACGAGCGGACGCTGCGCGAGTACTACACGGCTCCGTTCAAGGAAGTGATCCGCCAGAGCTCGCCCGGTTCGATCATGACCGCTTACAACCGGGTCAACGGGGTGCCCGCCTCAGCCGACGTCGGCCTGCTGGACACCCTGGCCCGCAAGACCTTCGGGTTCGACGGGTTCTTCACCTCCGACTGCGACTCGGTCTACGAGATCCAGCACGGCCACAATTGGAAACCGGAGGGCAAGGAGGAACCGCTCGACCACATCGAGCGCAACGCCTACGCGAACGCGGCCGGTGTGGACCTCAACTGCAACCAGGGCTACCACGACGAGCACAACTTCGGTAACACGCTGCCCGAGGCGGCCCAGCAGAAGATCGAGACCCAAAACGGCGTCTACACCGAGAACTTCATGGACGCCTCGCTGATCCGGATGTTCACGGTGCGGATCCGGCTCGGCGAGTTCGACGACCCCGAACAGGTGCCCTGGGTCCAGCGCGCCCGCGAACGCGTCCCCAAGGGCAGCTGGGAGGACGCGGAGTCGAACAACGCGGTGACCCAGACCCCGGAACGGTTGGACCTCGCCCGCGAGGCGGCCTCCGAGTCCATCGTGCTGCTGCGCAACCAACCCGCCGAGGACGGTGGCAAGCTGCTGCCGCTGCGGATACCGAAGTCGGGACAGTACCGCCTGGCGGTCGTCGGTGATCACGCCAATCCGGAAGAGATGTATCTGGGCGGCTACTCCAGCGACCAGGGGCCGTCCGGCCGTGCCAACGGCGTCAACGGCTACGAGGGGCTCAAACGGGCGGTCGAGGAGATCAACCCCGATGCGGTCGTGGACTACCTCCCCGGCACGAAGCCCGGTAGCGAGCACCAGTTGAACCGGAACTCCGTGCGTGCCTCCGCCGACTTCGACGCGGTGGTCGTCTACGGCGGAACGGACGAGAGCACCGCGAAGGAGGACGAGGACCGGGAGTCGCTGCGGCTGCCGGAACCGCAGACGAAGCTGATCAACGAGGTAGCGGCGAACAACCCGAACACGGTGGTCTACCTGGAGACCATCGGGGCGGTCGACGTGAGCGACTTCTCCTCCGACGTGCAGGCGCTGCTGTGGAGCTCCTACAACGGACAGCGCAAGGGCCAGGCGCTGGCCGACGTGCTGCTGGGCGAGAGCAACCCGAGCGGACACCTGCCCTTCACCTGGCACAAGAACGAGTCCCAGCTGCCCTCGATCGATGACTACTCGATCAGACCGGCGGACTCGCGACCCGGCCGGACCTACATGTACTTCGACGGCAGGGCCGCCTATCCGTTCGGCCACGGGCTCGGCTACACCGAGTTCGAGTACGGTGACCTGCGGATCCAACGCGACCACGTCAACGCCAACGGTGAGGTCCGTGCGAGCGCGCGGGTCACCAACACCGGAGAGGTCGCGGGCTCCGACGTGGTGCAGCTCTACGCCGCCTCCTCGAAGGCGGACCGGGCCGAACGTCCGGACGAACGGCTCGCCGGCTTCGAGAAGGTCTCGCTCCGGCCGCACGAGAGCAAGCGTGTCGAGTTCACGATCCCGGTGCGCGATCTGGCGCTGTTCGACCAACAGCGGAACCGCTACGAGCTCAGCGCAGGTGGCTACGAGTTCCGACTGGCGCATTCGAGTTCCGAATCGGACGTCGCCGACAGCGAGCGGGTGACGGTGCACGGCAAGCTGCGACCGGTTCCCGCCGCTGTGAGCACCACACCACGGGCCGCAGGTGACGCCGAACGCGGGATCACGGTGCGCAGGACCTTCGATCGCGACACCGTGGTCCGGCCACGCACGACGGTCTCGTTCAACGACGGAACGCTCGTCGGGCATGTCGCGGACGAACGCGACGAGCCCCTGCCACCCGGAATGCGGGTGCAGTACAGCAGCAACCGACCGGGGGTCGTGTCGGTGAATCAGCACGGGGTGATTCGCACCCGTGATTCCGGGGTCGCCACGGTCACCGCGACCGTGCGCTACCGCGGTCACACCGAGTCGACGAAGTTCGTCGTCAAGGTTCGGTGACCGAGCCGGGGAGCCGGTGGTCACCGGCTCCCCATCCGTCCCCAGTGGACGGCAATGCCGTTCCCCTGAAAGGAGCAACAAGTGAACGACTACTCACCCGCCGCGTCCGACAAGTTCTCGTTCGGACTCTGGACGGTCGGTTTCCAGGGAGCCGACCCGTTCGGAGCGCCCACCCGGTCGGAGCTGGACCCGGTGCGGGCGGTACACCGCCTGGCGGAGCTGGGGGCCTGGGGAATCACGTTCCACGATGACGACCTGATCCCGTTCGCGGCGGACGAGTCCGAGCGGCAGCGGGTGGTCTCGCGGTTCCGCGAGGCGCTGGACGAGACCGGCATGACCGTGCCGATGATCACCACCAACCTGTTCGGACACCCGGTCTTCAAGGACGGCGCCCTGACGGCCAACGACAGGGACATACGGCGGTTCGCGCTGCGCAAGATGCTGCGCAACGTCGAACTCGCCGCCGAACTCGGTGCGCGGACCTTCGTCGCCTGGGGTGGCAGGGAAGGCGCCGAGACCGACGCGGGGATCGACGCCCGTGCGGCCTTCGCCCGCTACAAGGAGGGCATCGACACGGTCTGCGAGTTCGTTCGGGACCGCGGTTACGACCTGCGGTTGGCCCTGGAGCCCAAACCCAACGAGCCGCGTGGCGACATCCTGCTGCCGACGGTGGGGCACGTGCTCTCGTTCATCGAGCAGCTCGAGCACCCCGACATGGTCGGGGTGAATCCGGAGGTCGGTCACGAACAGATGGCCGGGCTCAACTACGTGCACGGCATAGCCCAGGCGCTGTGGGCGGGCAAACTGTTCCACCTGGATCTCAACGGCCAGCACGGCGCCAAGTTCGACCAGGACCTCCGGTTCGGTGCGGGCGACCTCAAGAGCGCGTTCTTCACGGTCGACCTGCTGGAGAACGCGGGCTACCAGGGGCCGAGGCACTTCGACTTCAAGCCCTCGCGTACCGAGGACGACGAGGGTGTGTGGACCTCGGCCGCGGGGTGCATGCGCAACTACCTGATCCTGCGGGAGAGGTCGGCGGCCTTCCGCGCCGACCCGCGAGTGCGGGAGGCGCTCGAGGCGTCCCGCGTGGACGAACTCGCTCGTCCCACGCTGGCCTCCGGCGAGAAGCCCGAGGAACTGCTGAGTGCCGCGGAGGGATTCGACCCCGAGGAGGCGGGGAAGCGCGCCATGCACTACGAGCGGCTGGACCAGCTCGCGTTGGAGCACCTGATGGGGCTGGGCTGAGCTGAGTCCGCACGCTCCGCCGCCGCGGGGCGACTGCCATCACGGCGGGCACCATTCGTGTCGAGCGCGTGTGTCGCGAGCACACGCGCTCGACGCGTGTCGTCACGTACGAGAACCAACGAGAACCGAGTGCGCCCGTGAGGTGCTCTCCTGGTCACCGCGAAAGGAGTCGTCGTGTTCGTTCTGGGGATGGATTCCTCCACCCAGTCCACGAAGGCGCTGGTCGTCGACGCCGAGGACGGCAGCGTCGTCGCCGAGGGTAGGGCCTCCCACCCACCGCACTCCGAGATAGATCCGGAGGTGTGGTGGCGGGCGTGCGGCGAGGCCGTGCGACAGGCGGTCGATGCCGCCCCCGGCCCCGTCGAAGCCGTGGCCGTGGCCGGGCAGCAACACGGCATGGTCGCGCTCGACACCGCGGGAACGGTGCTGCGGGACGCGCTGCTGTGGAACGACACCCGTTCGGCACCGCAGGCACGACGGCTGACCGAGCGACACGGCGCCGCCGAACTGGCCGAACGCACCGGGCTGGTTCCGGTGGCGAGCTTCACGCTCACCAAACTCGCCTGGCTCGCCGAGAACGAACCCGCCAACGCGGCGCGGTTGGACCGGGTGCTACTGCCGCACGACTGGCTGACCTGGCGGTTGTCCGGCAATCCGGACCGTGCTGTCACCGACCGGGGGGACGCCTCGGGAACCGGCTACTTCTCCCCCGCTTCGGCGGAATGGCTGCCGGAACTGTGCCGGGAGGTGTTGTCCGACCGTGCCCCTCGACTGCCCGAAGTGCTCTCCCCGCGCGAACCAGCCGGGGAGGTCACCGAGCTCGAGGAGCTGCGCGGAGCGGTGCTGGGTCCGGGAACCGGCGACAACATGGCCGCGGCGCTCGGGCTCGGGATCGAACCGGGCGATGTGGTCGTCTCCGTCGGAACCTCGGGTACCGCCTTCGCGGTGACCGAGCAGCCGTGCGGCGACCCGACGGGAACGGTGGCCGGATTCTGCGACGCGACCGGCCGCTACCTCCCGCTGATCGCGACGCTGAACGCGGCCCGGGTGCTCGACTCGACGGCCAACGCGCTCGGGACCGACCTCGCCGGGTTGGACGAACTCGCGCTACGGGCCGAACCCGGCGCGGAGGGGCTGACGCTGCTGCCCTACCTCGACGGCGAGCGCACCCCCAACCTGCCCGACGCCACGGGCACGTTGACCGGGATGCGCACCGGCAATCTGACCCCGGAGAACATGGCACGCGCGGCTGTGGAGGGAATGCTCTGCGGACTCGCGGACGGGATCGACGCGCTGCGGAACGTGGGAGTGACCGTGCGGCGGGTGCTGCTGATCGGGGGCGCCGCGGAGTCGGCCGCGGTGCGCGCGATCGCTCCGATGCTGTTCGGAGTGGACGTGCAGGTACCGGAGGCGGCGGAGTACGTCGCCCTCGGCGCCGCCAGGCAGGCCGCGTGGGTGGCCAGCGGGACCGACCAACCCCCGAAATGGCCGCTGCGCTGCGAATCGTACGAGGCCCGGGACGTGGCTCGCGGGGAGGAGATCCGCGAGAAGTACCGCGATGCCGCACAGCGGGTGTACGGCTAGTTGTAGGTGCTTGAACCGCTCGGTGGGCACCGGTGCTCCGCCGAGCGGTCGCGGGCCGTCCGTCCGAGACGCGTTCTCGCTCAGGCGGATTCACCGAACGGTTCCGTGCTCGCTCGGGACTGATTTTCCACGCACTCGGTGACTCGACAACGGGCAGTACCGTCGTCGGTTACCGGTGTGTAGGTTGGCGCGGTAACACCGGCGTCCGCCACGGAGGAAGCATGCACGCGATCGAGCTGAACGGGACGACTCCCACCGTCCGGCAGGGGGCCTGGGTCGCCCCGACCGCCACACTGGCCGGTGAGGTCACCCTCGCCGAGGAGGCGAGCGTCTGGTACGCCTCGGTGGTGCGGGCCGACTGCGACAGCATCTCGGTCGGGCACGGCAGCAATCTCCAGGACGGCTGCGTGGCACACGCCGACCCCGGGACCCCGGTGAGCATCGGTGAGCACGTCTCGGTCGGTCACCGTGCCGTGCTGCACGGCTGCACCGTCGAGGACAACGTGCTGGTGGGCATGAGCGCGACCGTGCTCAACGGGGCGCGCGTCGGTTCCGGCAGCATCATCGCGGCGGGAACGGTGATCCTGGAGGGCACCGAGATCCCGCCGAACTCGCTGGTCGCGGGCGTGCCGGGCAAGGTACGTCGCGAGACGACCGAGGAGGAACGCGAACTCATCACCGCCAACGCCCAGCACTACCTCACGCTCAAGAACCAGCACTCCGAAGCGGCGGGGTGAGCTCCGAATCCGCCGCTCCCGGCCCCGGGTGGTTTCCGAAACGCGACACCGGAACCCGCGTGGATTCCCCGAGTGCTGCTTCCCACAGCCGCACGAGGGTCCACCACGGCGCGAGCGGAGGTAGCGTTCGGTCATGGACAGCGCGAACACGACGAAGGTCGACTGGGGAGAACCACGCAGCAAGACCGTCACCTGGTACGACCCCACCACGGGCGCCCGGGCGGCCACCGGCATGTCCGGACTGGACTACCTGTCGGCGATGCACCGAGGCGAACTGCCGCCACCGCCGATCAGCGCGCTGTTCGGTGACATGCGGATCAGCAGCGTGGCCGAGGGCGAGGTGGAGTTCAGCTGCGTTCCCGACGAGTCGGCCTACAACCCGATCGGCTTGGTGCACGGCGGGCTGGCCTGCACCCTGCTCGACTCGGTGACCGGCTGTGCCGTGCACAGCACGCTTCCCGCCGGGACCGGCTACAGTTCCGCCGAGATCAAGGTGAACTACCTGCGCGCGATCCGGCTGGACACCGGCAAGCTGCACGCCCTGGGCCGAGTGACCAAACCGGGGCGGCGCGTGGCGTTCGCGGAGGGCGAGATCCGGGACTCGGCGGGCAAACTGCTCGCCACGGCATCGAGCACCTGCACCGTGTTCGGCTGACCCCGGGCCCGGCCGGGCCCGAACATCCGGTGCGCGACAGCGACCACCACATCGGCTCGTCGGGAACCGTTCAGCCCGACAGCGGCCCTCCGGTGGAATCCGGTGCGGAGGTCAGCGCGCGGGAGATTCCGCGGGCTGCCATCCGCACGGCCGGAGCCAACGAGCTCGGCCGGACGCTGCCGAACCGCAGCACCACCGAAAGTGCCGCCACCACCGCACCGGATCCGTCGAGAACGGGAGCCGCCACCGAGAGGGCGTCGGAGGTCACCTGCCGGTCGCTGACCGCGAACCCGTCCCTGCGCACGTCCGCGAGCACCCTTCGCAGTCGCTCCGGGTCGGTCAACGTGTGTGAGGTGTACCGGTGCAGCGGTGTCGCCAACACGCGTTGGCGGACCTCGGGCGGAGCGTGCGCGAGCAACACCAGTCCCACACCGGTCGGCGGCATCGGAAACCTGCCACCGATTCTGGTCCGCACGCCCACCGAGGCGCGCCCGGCGAGCCGTTCCACGAACACGACCTCCTCGTCGGCCCGAACACCCAGCTGCACGTTCTCCCTGGTGACCTCGTAGAGGTCCTCCATGTAGGGCAGCGCAACCTCGCGCAGGCCGGGACCACGTGGTGCCAGGGCTGCGATCTCGAACAACGCGAGCCCGACCCGGTAACGCCGATCCGAACCGCGCTCCAGCACTCCCCGCTCGGTGAGCTCGCCGACCAGCCGGTGCACCGTGGTCATGGCCAGCCCCGATCGGTGCGCGATCTCGCTGAGCGTCAGAGCCGCTCTGGCCGAGCTGAAGGCGGACAGCAGCGTGAACAACTTGGCGATGACGGAACGGTCCCCGGTGCCGGCGGTTCCGTCCGTGTTCGGTGGCATACACGCTCCCGGTAGGGCTTTGTCCAGTCTTGCCACGACCGCGTTTCGGCGTGGGTGTTTCGCCGGTGTCCCTCGACGTCCACGCGCCGGACAAACCCCCGAGGATGATCCGGATCACTCCACCGACGAAACCGGGTTTTCCGTTCAACGGAAAACGGAACCATCGGAAGGGCGACACCCGCAACGTCCGGGGATTCGTAACAGCAGCGCAACGGATCCCTCGTTCCGCGAACAGCTGGATTCCACTTTCGGTGCCCTACTGTCACGGTCATGACGCGACGTTCTTTCCCGCCCTACCGGGCCGACCACGTGGGCAGCCTGCTGCGCCCCTCGTACCTGCACTCGGCACGCGAGAAGTTCGCGGCGGGCGAGCTGTCCGCCGAGGCGCTGCGCGAAACCGAGGATCGCGCGGTGCGCGAGGTGGTGGCCATGCAGGAGGACATCGGGCTTTCCACCGCGACCGACGGTGAGTTCCGCCGCTCCACGTGGCACATGGACTTCATCTACAAGTTGGACGGCATCAACGCCAGCGACTCCACGATGTCCGTGCGGTTCCACAACGAAGCGGGCGACATCGAGTTCGCTCCCTCCGCCACCCGGATCGACGGGAGGATCCGGCTCGGGGAACCGATCTTCGGCGAGGACTTCGCATACCTGGCCAGTCAGGTCAGCACCGCCACCCCCAAGCTGACGATGCCCTCGCCGAGCATGGTCCACTACCGGGGCGGCCCCGCGGCGATCAGTCCGGAGGTGTACCCGGACATCGAGCGGTTCTGGGACGATCTCTCGGCCGCCTACGCCGACCAGATCCGGGCCATGGGCGCCAGGGGCTGCAAGTACCTCCAGCTCGACGACACCAGTCTGGCCTACCTCAACGATCCGGCCCAACGCGCCCAGCTGGCCGAGCGCGGCGACGACGCCGAACACCAGCACCTGCGCAACATCAAGCAGATGAACGCGGCTCTCGCGGCGCGTCCGTCCGACATGGCGGTGACCACGCACATGTGCCGGGGCAACTTCCGTTCCTCGTGGGTGGCCGAGGGCGGCTACGAGTTCGTCGCCGAGGCGGTGTTCAACGAGCTCGACGTGGACGGTTTCTTCCTGGAGTTCGACGACGAACGTTCGGGAGGCTTCGCCCCACTTCGCTTCGTCCCCGACGACAAGGTGGTCGTACTCGGACTGGTCACCACCAAACGCGGCGAGTTGGAGTCCAAGGACGCGCTGAAGCGGCGGATCGAGGAGGCCACTCGCTACATCGACATCGACCAGCTCTGCCTCTCGCCGCAGTGCGGATTCGCCTCGACCGAGGAGGGCAACGCGCTGGACATCGAACAGCAGGCGGCGAAGCTGCGGCTGATCGTCGAAACCGCCCGTGAGGTGTGGGGCGACTGAACCGGACACCGGTTGGAAACCCCTCGGAGCGGCTAACCCCGGTGCGCGCCGGTGCGCGGCGAACCCTCGTCACGAATCCATCGGCCCTCCGGGACGCTTCCCACCGGACACCGCGGGAACGATCCCGTCATCGCGGCGTGCTCCATTCGAGCGAACTCGATCAACGGCGGTACCCCGATGCCAGGTCCAACCGGTAGGCACGGGACGTGAGCGCGCGATCCGGCCACCCGGTCGGCACCGACAACCACCTTAACCGCCCGAGTAATGGACTCCACGGCGGCGTCACTACGCCGGTCACCGGCCGCACCGGAGCTCGCGCGCCCGTATCGGCGCAGTCGACCTCGTCGAGGGGGCTCGGTCATGACCGGTGAGGAAAAGGCACTGCTCGGCGCGCTCGGTGTGGTGGCCGCGATCGTCCCGCTGGTGCTGGGGCTGACCGCGGGATGGCCGGTATGGCTGTGGCTGCCGCTGGCGTTGGCGCTTGCGGCGGCCCCACAGCCGCTGGGCAGACGGATCAGCGGGCGGCGCGAGGAACAACGCATCCGCGAGGAGATGCGGCAGCAGCGGGAACAGCGCCAGGAGCAACAACCCGAGCAGACCCCTTCCACCCATCCTTCGCACCAGGTCGAGGGCCTGTGGGTACCCACGCAGCATCCGGAGTACCGGCTGCTGTTGTCGGCCACGGTGCACTGGATTCCGGCTCCCGGAGCAGCGGGCCCCTCCCCGGAACGACAGCAGGCCATCGCGGTGGACGCGGTCTATCGACGTGCCTGCGCGGTGACCGCGGAGACCGGCGCGCTGGATCACGGGATCACCACTCATCGGCTGCGGGACGCGCTGGGGACGATGCGACAGGATCCGGCCGGGCACCTGCGGGCTTGGGCGCAGGACGTATCGCTGACGTTGCGGGAGATCGACGAACAGCGGCTGCGCGCACTCGGCGATGCCGCCAAGGACGAGGAAATACGGCAGCGCAGGCGCGACGGAGAACGAGGTTTCCGCGAGTACCTGACCAACGACGCGCTCAAGGACACCGCCAACGCGGTGGTGTGGTGGCTCGCGCAGGAGGATGTGTCCAGACAGCGGCTGGAGGAGGCGGTGGGGTTGGTCGACACGCTGTCCCAGCTGTCGGCACTGGCCCACAGCCCGGAGGAAGCCGCGCGGCACGGTGCGGCAGCGGCGCAGTGGGTACCCGCCACCGGTTTCTTCACCTCGGACACCGCTGTCAACGGCACCAGGTTCGCGCACCAGGCTTTCGCGTCGGACGGGGAAGCGGCACCGCCGGAGATCTCGGGAATCGACGAACGACAGGACCCCGCGAGCATTCGTGTGCTGTTCGCCAAACACATGATCGAGGCGAGCCATCCCGAGGACGACGAACAGCGACCGCTCTTCGCACGTCGACTGGCTGATGTGCTCGACGCGCACGAGATGTCGCGGGAGGCCACCGAGATCCGAGCGGAGTACGAGGGTGGCGGTGGTGAACCGGAGAACTCCGAGCAGAACACCACGGTGATTCCCGGGGACGAACTGGATCAACACCGGTCGCGGCGGGATCAGTAGTCGGATCGCCGTCGGCGGCCGGTTCCGGTGACGTTCGGCCCTTGCCGCTCCCCACGGGGGACAACAGTCTGACCGGTAAGCATTCCTCCCCTCCCACGCGGGGAGACCGGTTCGTCACGAGCGGAGCGAGAAGATGTTGTCACCGGATCAACAACACATCGTGGTAGGCGTCGACGGATCCACAACCGCGCTGCAAGCGGCGCTGTGGGCGTCCGAGGAATGCGTCCGCACCGATTCCGCGCTGTGTCTGGTGATAGTCGAGAGGGACGAGGCACTCCAGTACTACGCGGCCCGCACGGTCGAGGAAGTGGCGGCGCGCTGCCGGACACTGCGACCGGAACTGTGCGTGGTGAACAGGGTGTCGTCGGGGCATCCGGTGGAATGCCTGATCCGGGAGTCCCGCGACGCGCGCGAGCTCGTGCTCGGCGGACTCGGTGAGAATCCGCTCGGCTCGGTAAGCGCCGCCGTGGCCGGGCGAGCGCGCTGTCCCGTGGTGCTGACCAACGGCACGAGCGGTTCGTGGAACGGTCCCGTCGTGGTCGGGGTCGACGAGGCCGCTGACAGCGCTCCCCTGCTGCAGTACGCCTTCGAGGCGGCGAGCGCACGCGACGAGCCGCGGCTCGAAATCGTGCGGTCCTGGCACGAGTCCGACAACGGGCATTCCTCGCGAACACCGCTCTCCCCGCGCTACGGGGAGAATCCGCTACGGGCACTGGAACGATCGCTGGCCGAACGCTCGGACGGCTGGGCCGAGAAGTACCCGGAAGTACGAGTCAGCCGAAGCGTGCGGATCGGTCAACCGGTTCCGGTGCTCACGAGGGCCAGCGAGAACGCCGCGCTGCTGATCGTGGGCCGCGGGGACGACGGAAACCTCGCCCGAAACGGCCCGGGATCCACGATCATCGGAGTGAGCCGCCACGCGAACCGCCCGGTGGCGGTGATGCCGCTACGATCGCCGTCCGGTACGTACACCGATTGATCCCCGGGCGCGGCACCGACCGCACCACAACGACCCCGGGGGAAGCGCGGGTCCCGAGGGAAGCGCGGGGCGCCGAACGTGGTCGCCACACGGATCGAGTCGGCCCGGTGCGGAGTGATCAGGTTTCGAGATACCCGAGCTGGGCCGAGAGCTCCTTGGAAGCCACCGTCATCGCGTCGACGAGCTCACGCATCCTTCTGCGGGAGAATCGGTAGGACGGCCCGGAAGCACTCAGCGCGGCGATGACACCGCCGTTGTGGTTGTAAACGGCGACCGCCGCCGCGTTCAGCCCCAGTTCGAGTTCCTCGTAGCTTGTCGCGTAACCATCGCGTTCGATGGCCTGGAACTCCTTGCGGAGCTCCTCGGAATCGGTGATGGTTCGCGCCGTGTAGCGCTGCAGTTCCTCACCGAGCAGATCCTCCCGGTCCTCGTTCGGGGCGTGCGCGAACAGCACCTTGCCGCTCGAAGTGGCATGCAGCGGTGTCCGCTGCCCCACCCAGTTGTGCGCGGTGACGGAGGCCGTGCCGCGCGCCTGGCTGATGTTGATCGCCACGTCGTGATCCCGGATGGCGATGTTGACGGTCTCGCCCAGCTCGGCGGCGAGCGAGTCACAGTACGGTGCGCCGAGGCGTGGCAGGTCCATCCGCTCGGTGGCGGCTCCGGCGAGCCGGACCACTCCGAAGCCGATGACGTACTTTCCCCTGTCCTTGAGCTGTTCCACCAGGCCGCGTGTTTCCAACACACTGACCAGCCTCGACGCGGTGGACTTGTGCACGCCCAGTTCCCCGGCGATCTCGGTTATGCCAACCTCGCCGTTGCGTGCCACGAGCTCCAGGATCGTCACGGCACGGTCCACCGACTGGACCAACGCCCCCGATCCCCTGCCTCGTGTGTCCGCTGATTCACTCACGACTCAACCGTATCCGTCCGGGGACAATTGCCGGAACCAACCGTCCTCGTCGGTCCACCGCCCGACTTTCCCGGCAGTCGCCCGACAAACCGCGCGCGGTTCCGTTATACGCAACATAGCGCTCGCCCTGTGGCGAACCCGGCGGCACCGGCGAGTTCACCGGCTGCGACACCACCATGCGGCCGGGCCCGCTTCCACCTCGGAATCGGCCCTACCTCGTGTTTACAGTATCGCAGACCGTAACAGCCCGGGAAGCCCGCGAATCGCCCGGACGACTACCGAGAGCTATCGGACTCGGCGAAATCGGCGGGAAGCGAACACTCCGGGTCACTGCCGTCAACCGTCGAGGAACTCGGCCATGGCGTCCAACAGCAGGTCCGCGAGGTACTCGGCGAAGGAACAGCGCACCATGACGCGGTAGCCGGGTTCGTGGTCCAGCTGCCACAGCACCACGACGACCCGTCCCAGCAGGGTCTGTGCGCAGTCACCGGGCCCGAACGCACGTGGGTGCAGATCGACCGAGCACAACTTCTCCAGCACCTCACGGGCCATCGGCCCGGAAAGACGCAGTGTGGTGCGATTGGCCGAGACGTCCACCACGGAGCCGGAACCACCCCGCTGTGCGTCCCGGACGGTACGCAGCAGACTTTCGGCACGCCCGTCCGGTGCCACGATCAACGACTCGTCGGGGCCCAACCACAGCACCGCGTCGTGCTCGTCACCGGTGACCCTGTTGGCCGCGGGCAGCGGGAGCCCCAATGTCTCGGCCACCGAGGCGGCGGAGGAACCGCCCGGCGGGGTCCGGAGGTCGAGCTGCGTGAGGAACGGTTCCTCGCGCAACCGAACTCCGCGAGCACCGGACGCGCTGCGACGTTCGAACTCGGCGGCACGGTGTTCCAGCGGACTGTGCCGCGGCGCCGTGCCGACATCGGTCGCGGCGGTTTCGGATTCAACCTTGTGCGGGACCGTCACGTCGGACTCCTTCCGGGTCGTAGAACACGGGGCTGGTGATCTCCACCTCGACGTCACGACCGTCGAGCGGAACGCACACCACGTCTCCGAGGCGTTGCTGTCCCCGGCTGATCAGACCGAGCGCGAAGGTTCGTTCCAGAGCGGCACTGTGGTAACTCGAGGTGACGTGTCCCAGCATCGGCACGGGAGGTTGCCTCGACACGTCGGGCTCGACCAGGTGGGACCCCTCCGGCAGCAGTGTCGTGGTGTCGGTGGGCAACAGCCCGACCAGCTGTTTGCGGTCCTCGCGCACCAGGTCGGGACGGCTCAGCGAACGCTTGCCGATGAAGTCCTTCTGCTTGGAGACGGCCCAGTCCATTCCCAGGTCCACCGGAGTGACCGTTCCGTCGGTGTCCTGCCCGACGATCACGAATCCCTTCTCGGCGCGCAGCACGTGCATCGTCTCGGTTCCGTAAGGGGTGATGCCCAGATCGGATCCGGCCGTCATGGTGGCTTCCCACAGCGCCTGTCCGTACCAGCGGGGGACGTTGACCTCGAAGGCGAGCTCCCCCGAGAACGAGACCCGGGAGATCCTGGCGGGAACCCCACCGGTGAGTACCGTCTCGTGGAACCGCATGAACCCGAAGGAATCGGCCGACACGTCGAGGTCCGGGGCGAGTCGTCCCACCACCGTGCGGGAGTCCGGGCCGACCACCGCGACGGCCGCCCACTGCTCGGTGACCGAGGTGCAGTAGACGTCCAGTTCGGGCCACTCGGTCTGCAACCACTCCTCGAGCCAGTCCAGCACCTTCGCCGCACCACCGGTGGTGGTGCTCATCAGGTAGCGGTCCTCGGCCAACCGCATCGAGACGCCGTCGTCGAGCACCATCCCGTCCGCACCGCACATCATCCCGTACCGGGCCTTGCCGACCGCCAGCTTCGCGAACCCGTTGGTGTAGATCCGGTCGAGGAACACCGGCGCGTCCGGCCCCACGATCTCGATGCGCCCGAGCGTGCTGACGTCCTGGACAGCCACTCCGGTCCGCGCGGCGGCGCATTCGCGCAGCACGGCCGCGTGCATGTCCTCGTCACCGCGCGGGTAGTAACGGGCACGTTTCCACTGGCCCACGTCCTCGAAGACCGCGCCCGCCTCGACGTGCTGGCGGTGCATCGGTGTGGTGCGCACCGGATCGTAGAGTTCCCCCCGGGTGCGTCCGGCGAACAGCGCGAGCGGCACCGGCGTGTAGGGCGGGCGGAAGGTGGTGGTTCCCACCTCACCGGGGGAGTTCGCCGAGAGAATCTCCGCCAGGACCCCGACCGCGTTGACACCGGAGCCCTTCCCCTGGTCCAACCCGGTCGAGATGGTGGTGTAGCGCTTGACGTGCTGCACCGAACGCATCCCGCTCTCGGTGGCGCGGTACATGTCGGCCACCGTGGCGTCGCGTTGCAGGTCCACGAAGTGCTCGGTGCAACGCTCTGGAGGGCGCGATTCGTCGGGAACCAGCCATACCGGCCGGGGCCTGCTGCCCTGGCGGTCACCGTCGACCTGCGGCACAGGAGGCGGGGCGGTGCGGAACCCGCTGAGCGTGGCGGCTTCCGCCCCGGCCGCGAATCCCTGCGCGAGACATCCAGCGAGATCGTAGGTCCCTCGTGCCGAGCCCACCACTTTCGCGGAACGCCCACCGGCCTGCCGCGGCACGAAGCCGGCCACCACGGGGTCCCAACGCACCGCTCCCCCGCTCTGGGCGAACAGCTGAACCGCCGGATTCCAGCCACCGCTGACCGCCAACAGGTCACAGGAGAACTCGCTGCTCCAGCCCGTGAGCGAACCGTCGGCATCGAGCCCACGCACCCGCACACCGGATATCCGGTGCTGCCCGGTGGTGGCTACCACCGCCGCCGAGGTCACCACGTGGGCACCGGCGGCACGGACCTGTTCGACCAGCCGCGCGGACGGCTCGGGCCGGGTGTCCACGATGGCCGGAACACGGGCTCCCGCACCGAGCAGGTCGAGCGCGGTGCTGTACGCGCTGTCCGAAGTGGTGAAGACGACGGCCTCACGGCCGGGCAGCACGGCGTAACGGTTGAGATAGGACCGGACCGCCGAGGCCAGCATCACGCCGGGGCGGTCGTTGTCGGCGAACACCACGGGACGTTCGTGCGCTCCGGTGGCGAGCACCACCTGCTTCGCCCTGACGTGCCAGAGTCGCTGCCGACTCATCGAGGGGGGCGGGGCGGCCATGTGGTCCGTACGACTCTCGGCCACGAGTAGGTAGTTGTGGTCGTAGCACCCGAGTGCCGAGGAGCGGGTCAGCACCCGGACCTGTTCGTTCTCCGCGAGTTCGCGCGCGGCACGCCCGATCCACTCGGTCGCCGGATGTCCGGCGATGTCGGCCTGTCCGTCCAGCAGCATGCCGCCGAGCTCGCGGTGCTGGTCGACGAGGATCACCCGAGCGCCACCCCGCGCGGCCGTCAGGCTCGCCGCTATCCCGGAGGGACCGGCTCCCACCACGACGACGTCGGTGTGCACGAACTTCTTGTCGTAACCGGCGGTGTCGCGCTGTTGGCTCAACCATCCGACACCGGACAGTGTCTCGGCACGCAGCCCTTCCCGGAGTTCGATCTCGGTGGCGGGCAGCATGGGTTCCGGACAGTCGCCGTCGAGCAGCTGCACCAGCGCGTTGGGTTCGGTGCAGTCGGCACTGAACACACCCCTCGGACGTCCCCGCTGGATCGAGGGGGCCACCTCGATGTCGCCGTGGGCCAGCATGGCCGAGGCCAACGTGTCGCCGGGCCTGCCGCGGATCTCACGTCCGTCCACGGTGGCGTTCAACGTGCGGGTGCGGTCGATACGCCCCGCGCGGACCGATGCGTTCACACGGTTGGGGTTCGACGAACTCGTCATGGTGTTACCGACTTTCGCGACGTCGTGGAATGTCCGGCCTCATCTCGTTGGTCGCGGTGTCGCGAACGACCGAGAACCAGCGGCGACAACCCGCCGTGTGCACCCAGCGCTCGTCGAACGAGCCCGATGGGTTCGCGCGAACGAACAGGTACTCGCCCCAAGTGGCGTCGTCGAGCTGGTGGGGATCGGCCGGGTAGTCGACATCGGCCTGTCCGCCGTAGCGGAACTCGGCCTCGTCGCGGTCACCACACCACGGGCATCGGACGAGGAGCATCTACGGCCTCCTGTGGATGTCGTCGCGCAACGGACCGGGAATCCGCGGCGGAACTTGCTCGAGTGGCCGGAAGTCGGCACGGGAATCGGTGTCCCGCCTGGTGGGAACTGCTGGTGAACAGCGCATTCGAAGTCACCCCGCTTCAGTGGGCGACGGCGGCCGCGCCGTGTTCGTCTATGAGGGCTCCGCTGGTGAACCGCTCCATGCCGTAGGGCTCGTTGAGCGGATGGGGCTCCCCGGTGGCGATGGTGTGGGCGAACACCCAGCCCGCTCCCGGAGTCGCCTTGAAGCCGCCCGTCCCCCAGCCGCAGTTGACGAAGAGGTTCTCGTAGGGCGTGGGGCCGATGATCGGCGAGGCGTCCGGGGTCACATCCACGGTGCCGGCCCAGGTACGCAGCAGATGCGCCCTGGCGAACACGGGGAACAGCTCCACTGCCGCCGCCAGCTGGTTCTCGATCACGTGCACCGAGCCTCGCTGCGCGTACCCGTTGTGGGTGTCTATGCCGGCGCCGAGCACGAGCTCGCCCTTGTGGGCCTGGCTGGTGTAGACGTGCACGTGGTTGGACATGACCACGCAGGGATGCACGGGTTCGAGGATCTCGGTGGCCATGGCCTGCAGCGGGTGGCTCTGCAACGGAAGCCGGAGACCGAGGGTGTCGGTGAGCAGCGTCGTCCTTCCCGCCGCTGCCAGTCCCACCCGACCGGCTCCGATGTCACCGTTGTCGGTTCGTACCCCGATCACCCGGTCCCCGTCGGTGACGAAGCCGGTGACCTCGCGGTTCTGGATGAAGTCCACTCCCATCTCGTCACACTTCCGTGCCAGCCCCCACGCGACGAGGTCGTGCTTGGCTATTCCCGCTCTGCGCTGGTACGTGGCGCCGAGCACCGGATAGCGCAGATTCGACGTGTTGAGGATGGGGCAGATCTCGGAGATCTCGTCGGGGGTGAGCCACTCGGCGTCCACCCCGTTGAGCTCGTTGGCGAACGCTCTCCTGCGCGCGTCCCGGACCTCCTGCTCGGTGTGGGCGAGATTGAGCACGCCGCGCTGGCTGAAGTGGAACTCGTAGTCGAGTTCCTCGTGGAGTTCCTCCCAGAGCCGCAACGCGTGGTCGTAGAGCGCTGCGCTGGCGTCGAGCAGGTAGTTCGAACGGATGATCGTGGTGTTTCGGGCCATGTTGCCGCCCGCGAGCCACCCGCGCTCGACAACGGCGATGTCGGTGATGCCGTGGTTGCGCGCCAGGTAGTAAGCGGTGGCCAGTCCGTGCCCGCCGGCCCCGACGATCACCACGTCGTAGTTGCGTTTCGGCTCCGGGTTGCGCCACAGCCGCTCCGGGGGAGCTGGGGTGTTGCCGTCAGCGACCAACGGTGGCTCCTTGCTGGCAGTTTGCTGGTGACCGGCGATGTCGGTGGATCGGATCGGTCCGGCTGTCGGAGGGGTCCCGCGGCGCGGCCGAACCGCACGAAGAGCACTGGGCGACCGATGACGATCATCGTTACATATGAGTGAACAACAACTGAAATGTCAGTCTGTGAGGTAGGCTACGAGTCGTGTCGGAAGCGGTCAATTCCCCATCGGGTGACAGTTCGCCGCAGCGGTTCCCCCAGGAGCGCCCCTCACAGGCCGAGCGCGCCTACCTGACCCTGCGGGAGGAGATCCTGTCGCTGCGGCTGGCCCCCGGGTCCCCCGTGCGGGAAGAAGCACTGACCAGCGAACTGGGCCTCGGACGCACCCCCTTCCGGGAGGCCGTGAAACGCCTCGCCGCCGAGTCCCTGGTGGCGATCTACCCCCGCAGGGGCACCTTCGTCACCGAGGTCAACATCACCGATCACGCCCTGATCGCCGACGTGCGGCGGAGACTGGAGGGGCACGCGGCCAGGAGGGCGGCCGAACGGTCCACCGAGGCGGAGCGGGGCGAGCTCGCGGAACTGGTGGAACTGGTGGAGCGCGTCCCCGAAGAGCCGGAGTCGGTCATGGGCGTGGACGCCCGGGTGCACCGCACGCTGTACCGCTGCACCCACAACGGCTACCTGGAAAGCACTCTTGGGCAGTACTACAACCTCGCACTGCGCATCTGGGGACTTTTCTTCGATCGATTGAGTGACGTCACGAGCCATGTCACCGAACACACCGAGTTACTGAAAGCCGTCATCGACGCCGATGCGGACCGGGCCGACCGCGTCGCGGTCGACCACGTCGATCACTTCGAGAACTCGATTCGCCAAGTGCTGTAACGACATCTTCGCCCCACGCTGGCGAACTCACCGATTCCCCAGCACACCCCCGCGATCTTGAGCCGGCAAGTCATTCTCTTGTCGCCCGAATGTGTGTCTTGACGCACACAGAGCATCGGGCGCACTGTTGCGAGTGACGCAGATAGTTGTTCTAGACGCAACACCGGTTCCCGATATTCGGCAGGGGGCGGCAATGGCTTCGGTGCTCGATTCGAGTGCACGCATCGTGATAATCGGCGCTGGAATCGTCGGTTGCAGTACCGCCTACCACCTCGCCCAACGCGGGGTGACGGACGTACTCGTGGTCGAGCAGGGGCCACTCTTCGCCACCGGTGGCTCGTCCTCGCACGCGCCGGGGCTCGTCTTCCAGACCAGCGGCTCGCAGACGATGACCCAGCTGGCGCGCTACACGGTGGAGCGGTTCACTGCCGCGAGCGTGGACGGCCGCCCCTGCTTCCACCAGGTAGGGGGAATCGAGGTCGCCACCTCACGGGAGCGGTGGGACGAGCTCCACCGCAAACACGGACTCGCCACCGCCTGGGGCGTGGACGGCACGCTGCTCACACCGGAAGAGGTCCACGAGCGGATCCCGCAGGTGGATCCGAGCCGGATTTACGGCGGGTTCCACGTGCCCACCGACGGAGTCGCCAAGCCGGTACGCGCCGCCGAGGCCATGGCTCGGGAGGCACAGCGTCTCGGCGTCCGGTTCGCCGACCACACCGCTGTCACCGGCTTCGACACGGCCGACGGCCGGGTGAACGCGGTGCACACGGACCGGGGAACGGTCACGGCAGAGCGGGTGCTGTGCTGCGCGGGCATCTGGGGGCCGCGAATCGGCGAGATGGCGGGCGTGTCCATCCCGGTGCAGCCGGTCGCCCACCAGTACGCGGTCACCGAGCCGGTCGAAGGACTGGTCGCCGGTGACGAGGAGGTCGAACAACCGATTCTGCGCCAGCAGGACAGCTCGCTGTACTTCCGGCAGATCCACGACCGCTACGGAATCGGCTCCTACCAGCACCGGGTGATCCCCGTGTCCTGCGACGAGCTGGCCCCGACCAAGGCCGCGGGAGACGGCGTCGAGGCACCGCCGGAGGGCGGCGGCTGGAAGGGCATGTCCTCGGTTCACCCGTTCACACCCGAGGACTTCGCCAAGCCGTTCGCGGAGGCGCGCGAGCTGATCCCCGCGTTGCGGCGCACCGAGGTGGCCGAGGGTATGAACGGGATCTTCCTGTTCACCGCCGACGGCGCTCCGGTGCTGGGGCCGACCCGCGAGGTGGACAACTTCTGGGTCGCCGAGGCGGTGTGGATCACGCACTCCGCGGGCGTGGGGTTGGCGGTGGCCGAGTGGATGACCGAGGGTGAGCCCAGCATCGATCTGCGCTCGGCGGACGTGCGGCGGTTCGAGAACTTCGCGCACAGCGACAGCTACGTGTCCGAGCGCAGCGCGCAGACCTTCCGCGAGGTCTACGACATCATCCACCCCCAGCAGCCCCCCGAACACCCCAGGCCACTGCGCACCAGCCCGTTCTACCCGCGCCAGCAGGAACTCGGGGCGGTGTTCCTGGAGGCCAGCGGATGGGAACGGCCGCACTGGTTCGAGGCCAACGCATCCCTCGTGGACGGCCGGGAGACAGCCGCCCCCGGCCGGTGGGCCGGCCGTTACTGGTCCCCGATCATCGCGGCCGAGCACCAGGTCACCCGTGAACGGGTCGCCATGTACGACATGACCTCGCTGTGTCGAGCGGAGGTCAGCGGTCCCGGCGCGCTGGAGCTGCTACAGCGGTTGACGACCAATCAACTGGACCGTGCTCCCGGGTACGTGACCTACACGCTGATGCTCGATCACAGGGGTGGTATCCGCTCGGACATCACCGTGGCGCGGCTTTCGGAGAACACCTTCCAGGTCGGCTGCAACGGACAGCGGGACATCGCGTGGATGAGCGACCACGCGGACGAGTCGACCACGGTACGTGACATCACCGGCGGTACGTGCTGCATCGGCCTGTGGGGACCGTACGCGCGTGCGGTGCTGCAGTCACTGACCGAGACCGACGTCTCGCACGAGCAGTTCCGGTTCTTCCGGGCCAAGAGGTTGTTCGTTCGGGAGGTTCCGGTCACGGCGCTGCGACTGTCCTACGTCGGTGAGCTCGGGTGGGAGCTCTACACCACGGCCGACTTCGGACTACGGCTCTGGGACCTGCTGGCGGGTGCGGGCGCCGAGTACGGCGTCATCGCCGGCGGCAGGGGCGCTTTCAGCAACATGAGGCTGGAAAAGGGATATCGGGCCTGGGGCGGTGACATGTGGAGCGTGCACACTCCCGACGAGGCGGGGCTGGCCTTCGCGGTGAAGCCGGACAAGGGCCAGTTCATCGGTCGTGACGCGCTGCTTCGCCGCCGTGAGTCCCCGATACGACGAAAGTTGTGCTGCCTGTCGATCGACGACGGCACGGTAGTGATGGGTTCCGAGCCGGTCTTCGCCGATTCCCAGGACCGGCGAGCCAGCGGTTTCACCACGAGTACGGGGTACGGCCACAGCCTCGGCCTCAGCCTCGCCTACGCGTGGTTGCCCTCGGAACTGTCCGAAGCGGGTACCTCCGTCGAGGTGGCCTACTTCGGAGAACGGCATCCCGCCACGGTGATGTCCGATCCGGTGTTCGATCCCGAGATGAAACGAATGCGCTGCTGAGAGCGCATCGAGCTCCATCCCCCCGACAACCGGGCCGTTGACCGCAGCGCGGTGGACGGTCCGGCGGAATCGCCCCATCAACCCCGTGAGGAGTCCCCCATGAGCATCAACCCGACCCCCGCGATCCTGCAGTACCCCCGTCTCCGCAAGTCCCCCTTCTTCTACGCTTCGCGCAGGCACGGGGTGGGGATGTACAGCGTGTACAACCACACCTATCACGCCAGGCACTACGGTGACCCGGTAGCCGAGTACTGGCACCTGCTCAACGGTGTGACGCTGTGGGACGTCGGTGTCGAGCGTCAGGTGGAGATCACCGGCCCGGACGCCTTCGAGTTCACCAACATGCTGGTCCCCCGTGATCTGAACAAGTGCCGGGTCGGGCAGTGCAAGTACGTGTTCATCACCGCGGAGGACGGCGGCATCATCAACGATCCCGTGCTGCTGCGCCTCGGGGAGAACCACTTCTGGCTGTCGCTGGCCGACAGCGACGTGCTGCTGTGGGCCAAGGGGCTCGCCTACAGCCTGGGGATGAACGTCCAGATCCGTGAACCCGACGTGGGTCCGGTCCAGGTACAGGGGCCGAAGTCCCGTGACGTCATGGTGGACCTGTTCGGGGAGTCCATCCAGGAGATTCCGTACTACTACGCCGTTGACCGGCAGCTGGACGGTATGGACGTGATCGTCTCACGTACCGGCTACACCGCCGAGCTCGGCTACGAGATCTACCTGCACAACGCCAGCCAGGACGGTGTGCGGCTCTGGGAGAAGATCTGGGAGGCCGGTCGGCCCTACGACATGCGGGTGATCGGTCCCTGCCACATCCGGCGGATCGAGGCGGGCATCCTGTCCTGGGGCTGCGACATCACCTACGACACGAATCCGTTCGAGGTCGGTTACGGGTTCGAGGCGACCTGGATGGTCGATCTCAACCAGGAGGCGGACTTCATCGGGAAATCCGCGCTGACCCGGATCTACGACGAGGGGATCACCCGCAAGCTGGTGGGTGTGGCCATGGGCGGCCCCGAAGTGGGCAGCTTCAACGACGGCTCGATGATCGACACCTTCCCGGTTCGGGATCCCAACGGACTGCGTATCGGAGACGTCACCTCCGCCTGCCACTCGCCGAGGCTGGACCGCAACATCGGTTACGCGATGGTGCCGATCAGCTACCACGAGGTGGGGACACCACTCGTGGTGGAGACCCAGCACGGCCCGCAGGAGGCCGAGGTGGTGGAAAAGCCGTTCCTCGACCCGAAGAAGCAGATCCCCAAGCAGTTCGAACGGCAGGAAGAAGCGGCGGTGTCGAAATGACCACGAACGCGCAACAACAGCTACAGCGTTACCTCCGCAACGCCCGTTACGAGGTTCTGCCGCTGCGGGGGGTCGTCGAGCAGGTGCGGGAACTGCCCGCCGGGACGACGGTGACCGTGACGTCCTCGCCCGCCAAGGGGACCGAAGCCACTCTGGACACCGCGGCACGGCTGCGTGACGAGGGCATGCACGTGGTCCCCCATCTGGCGGCACGACTGGTCCGGGACTCGGCTCATCTGAGCGATCTGCTCGCTCGGGTGAGCGACCTCGGTCTCACGGAGGTGTTCGTGATCGCCGGGGACGCCGAACGTCCGGCGGGCAGGTTCACCGACGCCCTCTCGTTACTGCGGGGCATGGAGGAGATCGGGACCAGGCCGTACCGACTCGGGATCACCGGGTATCCGGAGCAGCACGCCTTCATCCCGGATCGCATGACCATCCAGGCCACCGACGAGAAGGCACGTTACGCCGACTACATCGTCTCGCAGATCTGCTACGACCCGAACACGATCGCCTCGTGGGTCAAGAGCATGCGAGCCAGGGGCGTCGAACTGCCGGTCTACATCGGTGCGCCGGGATCGATCGACCCGAGCAAGCTGCTGCGGATCTCGATGAAGATCGGGCTGGGCCAGTCCATGCGTTTCCTGCGGAAACAGCACGGCGTGGTGACCAAGCTGTTGACCCGCTACACCCCGGAGAACGTGTTCGACGAGTTGTCGCCCTGTCTCGTGGATCCGGACTACAACATCGCGGGTTGGCACCTGTTCACCTTCAACGAGATCAGCAAGACCCGGCAATGGGCCATCGAGATGGCCGACCGGCTGCAGGAGGTGCCCGCATGAACATGCCGTCCGATCTGGACATCTCGCGGTCCTCACCACGCAAACCGCTGGAGGAGGTCGCCGCGGATCTTGGGCTGGCTCCCCACCTGCTGGAGCCCTACGGCAGGGACGTCGCCAAGGTCTCCCTGAGTGCCCTCGACGAGCTCGGTGAGCAGAACCGGGCCAAGTACATCCTGGTCTCGGCCATCACACCGACTCCGCTCGGCGAGGGTAAAACCACCACCACGGTCGGACTCGGCCAGGCACTGCATCACCTGGGAAAGCGATCGGCGATCGCGATCCGACAGCCGTCCATGGGTCCGACGTTTGGTATCAAGGGCGGCGCGGCGGGAGGTGGCTACAGCCAGGTGGTGCCCATGGAGGCACTGAACCTGCACCTGACCGGCGATATGCACGCCGTCACGGCCGCCAACAACATGCTGGCGGCGATGGTGGACAACCACATCCACAAGGGCAACGAACTCGGGCTGGATCCCCACCGGGTGACCTGGCGGCGGGTGGTCGACATCAACGACCGGGAGTTGCGCAACGTGGTGACCGGCCTGGGCGGCAGTGCCGACGGCACTCCGCACCAGACGGGTTTCGACATCACCGCGGCCAGCGAGGTGATGGCGGTGCTGGCACTGTCCAACTCGCTGCACGACATGCGTGAACGGCTGGGACGCATCGTCGTGGGCTACACCCACCAGGGGCAGCCGGTCACGGCGGAGCAGCTGGGTGCCGCCGGTGCGATGACGGTGATCATGCGGGAGGCGATCAAGCCCAACCTGATGCAGACCGTCGAGAACACACCGGTGCTGGTGCACGCGGGTCCGTTCGGCAACATCGCGCACGGCAACTCCTCCGTCGTGGCCGACCGCATCGCCAGCAGGTGTGCCGACTACGTGGTCACCGAGGCCGGTTTCGGTGCCGACATGGGGGCCGAACGGTTCTTCAACATCAAGTGCCGGACCTCCGGGTTGCGCCCGGACGCGGCGGTGCTGGTCGCCACCGTTCGGGCGTTGAAGGCGCACTCCGGGCGATTCCGCGTGGTGGCGGGCAAGGATCTTCCGGCGGAGATGCTCGACGAGAATCCGGAGGACGTGCTCACGGGGGCCGACAACCTCCGCAAGCAGATCGAGAACCTGCGCATGCACGGTGTCTCACCCGTGGTGGCGGTGAACGCGTTCCCCACCGACCACCCCAGTGAGCACCAGGCGATCCGCGAGGTGGCCGAGAACGCGGGTGCCCGCGTGGCCATCAGCACCCATTTCACCGACGGTGGCAAGGGGGCGGTGGAACTGGCCGAAGCGGTCAGCGAGGCCGCCGAGGAACCCAGTCGATTCGAACTGCTCTACCCCGACTCCGCGGATCTGCGCACCAAGATCGAGACGGTCGCCACCAGGGTCTACGGCGCCGACGGAGTTTCGTACACCCCCGCGGCGGAACGCGCGTTGCGCAGTTACACGGCCAACGGGTTCGATTCGCTGCCGGTGTGCATCGCCAAGACGCACCTGTCGCTGAGTTCCGATCCGAGCCTGTTGGGGGCTCCTACGGGATGGACGCTGCCGGTGCGTGAGATCCGGGCTTCGGTCGGTGCCGGATTCGTCTACCCCATCTGCGGCGACATGCGCACCATGCCGGGACTGAGTTCCCGGCCCGCCGCGGAGCGGATCGACATCGACGACCGCGGCGAGGTCGTCGGGCTGAGTTGAACGGTATCCGCCGGTCCGCTGTCGAGTCGTCGCCGTTTCGGCGGCGACTCGACTCTTGCCGCTCCGGCCTTGGAGCAACCTAGCGTTCCAGCGATGCGGGGTGCAGGTGTTCGACCCGATTGACCGCCTCGTCGAAGAACTGCGCGACGTGCGAGTCGTAGAGCGAGTACACCACCGCCCTGCCCGCACGGTCACCCTTGACCAACCAGAGGGATCGCAGCACGCGCAGCTGGTGCGACACCGCGGACTGCCCCATTCCCACCGCTTCCGCCAGTTGATTCACCGACCGCGCTCCCTGCCGCAGCTCACTCAGAATCAGCAGGCGTGACGGTGTGGCCAGCGCCTGCAGCGTCTCGGCGACAGTGGCGGCCGAGCTCTGATCCAGTCTTGCGGTCGGAGTGGGAACGTCGCGGAGTCCGTGACCCATGCGGGCAGTCTATCGGGGGCTCGGGGGCACGATCGGCCAACGTGGTGGAAGTCGCGAGCGCCCCAGTCAGCCGTCCGACACCACGGAACTCCCGGTCACGGCGAGGACACTTCGTCCGGGCCGTACTGATACATCACCGACTCGGGAAGTCGGGGCGAGCGAGCGGAGCCAAAACAGCGATCTCACTCACACCGGATCCGGTCTCGCGTACCGACGTGGTCACTCGACCGCGAGCTCGATGTCGACGTTGCCGCGCACCGCGTTGGAGTAGGGGCAGACCCCGTCGGCCGCTTCGGCGAGTTCGAGTGCCCGCTGCCGGTCGAGACCGGGAAGCCCGACACGCAGCGAGAGGCTCAGCCCGTATCCACCGTTGCCGTTCGGTCCCATCCCGACTCGCGCGGTGACGGTGGAGTCGTCCACACTCACCCCGGCACGGCGGGCGACCACCCGCAGCGCACTGTGGAAGCAAGCCGCGTATCCGGCAGCGAAGAGCTGCTCCGGATTGGTCGCCTCTCCTCCCGGACCACCGAGTTCCTTAGGCACGGACAACCCGAGGTCGAGCACACCGTCCGAGGAACGGGTACGACCGTCCCGTCCTTCGCCGCTGGCGGTGGCCTCTGCCGTGTACAACGCTGTCATCGTCACTCTCCCAGTCACCGATCGATTGGCGCGGGCAAGGCCGCGTGCCGCGACCACCCACCAAAAAGATAGCGGAAAACTAAATTGCGCACAACCTAATTGGGTGAAATACCCGTACCGCACCACGATGCGGAAGAGATGAACCGGGGCACACTCACCCCGGAACTCGATCAGTACTGGTCGAACCGGCCCACGTCGGTGACCCGGACCACCGCGACGCCCGCCTCGTCCGAAGCGGGCAGGTCGATCTCGGCGCTGATCCCCCAGTCGTTGTTGCCCTCCGGATCACTGAAGACCTGGCGCACCAACCACCGCTCGGACTCCTCGGTGACCATGAACAGGCTCGGACCACGAGCGTCGGCATCGGTACCGAGCTCCTCGTGTTCGGCGAAGTACTCGTCGAGCGCGGCCTGCCAGTCCTCGGCCTTCCAGCCTTCCTCCCCGTCGAGTTCGCCGAGCTCGTCGAACCGCTCCCGCGCGGCCAGCTCCACGCGCCGGAACATGGCGTTGCGGACCTGCACCCGGAAGGCCCGCTTGTTGTCGGTGAGCTTGGCGGGCCCCTCGTCGACGGACTCGGCACCGGAGTCGTCCTCGCCCGGATTGCGCAGCCGTTCCCACTCGTCGAGCAGGCTGGAGTCCACCTGACGCACCAGCTCGCCGAGCCACTCGATGATGTCGCCGAGCTCCTCGCTCTTGGCGTCGTCGGGCACGGTGTGCCGCAGGGCCTTGTAGACGTCCGCGAGGTACCGCAGTACCAGCCCTTCCGAACGTGCCAGCCCGTAGTGGTTGACGAACTCCACGAAGTTCATCGCCCGCTCGTACATGTCCCTGGCCACGGACTTGGGAGAGAGCTCGTGCTCGGAGACCCAGGGATGCCCCTGCCGATAGGTCCCGTAAGCGGCCTCGAGCATCTCGGCCAGCGGCTGCGGATGGGTGATGTCCTCGATCATCTCCATGCGCTGCTCGTACTCGACGCCCTCGGCCTTCATCCGCGCGATGGCCTCACCGCGTTCCTTGGCCTGCTGCGCGCCCAGCACCTGACGCGGATCGTCCAGAGTGGCCTCGATGATCGACAGCACGTCCACCGCGTAGCTGGGCGAGGCCGGATCGAGCAGTTCGATCGCGGCCAACGCGAACGGCGACAGCGGCTGATTCAGCGCGAAGTCGAACTGCAGATCCATGGTGACCCGGACCAGTCTGCCCTGCTCGTCCGGCTCGTCCAACTGCTCGACCACCCCGGCGGCCACGAGCGCACGGTAGATGGAGATGGCCCGCAACATGTGCTTGCGCTGGGCCGGACGGTCCTCGTGGTTGTCGGTGAGCAGCTCGCGCATCGCAGCGTAGGTGTCGCCGGGTCGGCTGATCACGTTGAGCAGCATGGCGTGGGTGACGTTGAAGCTCGACGTCAACGGTTCCGGCTCGGCCTCGACCAGTTTGTCGAAGGTCTTCTGTCCCCAGGAGACGAAGCCCTCGGGCGCCTTCTTCTTGACGACCTTGCGGCGTTTCTTGGGATCGTCGCCGGCCTTGGCAAGGGCGCGTTCGTTCTCGATGACGTGCTCGGGAGCCTGTACCACCACATAACCGTCGGTGTCGTACCCCGCGCGGCCCGCCCGACCCGCGACCTGGTGGAACTCCCTGGCCTTGAGGTGGCGGGTGCGACTGCCGTCGAACTTGGTCAACCCGGTCAGCAGCACGGTGCGGATGGGGACGTTGATCCCCACCCCGAGCGTGTCGGTACCGCAGATGACCTTGAGCAGTCCCGCCTGTGCGAGCTGCTCGACCAGCCGGCGGTAACGCGGCAGCATACCCGCGTGGTGCACGCCGATACCGTGCCGGATCAACCTGGACAGTGTCTTGCCGAACCCCGCCGTGAACCGGAAGTCGCCGAGCTTTTCGGCTATGGCGTCGCGCTCGGCACGGCTGGCCACGTTCATGCTGACCAACGCCTGCGCCTGCTCCACCGCGGAGGCCTGGTTGAAGTAGACCACGTAGATCGGGGCCTGCCTGCCGTTGAGGAGCTCCTCGATCGTCTCGTGCAGCGGGGTCATCGCGTACCGGAAGGTCAGTGGCACCGGACGTTCGGCGGAACTGACCACGGCGGTCTCACGACCGGTACGACGCGTGAGGTCCTTCTTGAAACCGGTGACGTCACCGAGGGTCGCCGACATCAGCACGAACTGGGCCTGCGGCAGCTCCAGCATCGGCACCTGCCACGCCCAGCCACGCTGGGGCTCGGCGTAGAAGTGGAACTCGTCCATGACCACCTGGCCGACCTCGGCGCGTTCGCCGTCGCGCAGCGCGATGTTGGCCAGGATCTCGGCGGTGCAGCAGATGATCGGCGCGTCCGGGTTGACGCTGCTGTCGCCGGTCAGCATCCCGACGTTGTCGGCACCGAACTGGTCCACCAGCGAGAAGAACTTCTCCGAGACCAGCGCCTTGATCGGCGCGGTGTAGAAACTGCGCTGCTTGTTCGCCAGGGCGGTGAAGTGCGCACCGACCGCGATCAGGCTCTTCCCCGAACCCGTCGGGGTGCTGACGATCACGTTGGAGCCGGACACGACCTCCATCAGCGCCTCTTCCTGCGCGGGATAGAGCTCGAACCCCTGTTCGGCGGTCCAGCTGGTGAACCCGTCGAGCAGGGCGTCCGGATCGGTGTCGGGTGTCGGGGGAAGCTGGTCGGTAAGCGTCATCTCGGATTCCATCTTCCCTGTTCAGCTCGTGTCGGCACATGTGGGGTCGCACACCGTACCCGGAGTTCGTTCAGCCCCTCTCTTCGCGTTACGACTCCGCCCTGGAAACGGTTCAGGAAAAACTGAACTACCGCTTTGAAGCCGGCACGTGAGAGCAGGGAAGAGACGCGAGCCTACTGCCCACCGCCTCCTTGGGCTGGTTCTCGGCCGATCCGGCGGCGGCACCGGTCATCGCGGTCATGGCGGCCAAGGAAGGGGCGCGAGGCATGGCGCGGTGACGGGTACCGCGCCCAGGGCGGACTCGCCACCACCTTCCCCTCGACCCCCACCCCGGACTGCCGCGGCCCGGGACGCGACCGCTCCGACGAGCAGCGAAATCCCGTCGATCCGGCTTCCGCGGCGACTCGTCCGGCGGAACCTCCCGACACGGGTCTCGAACCGCGGGAACCGATCGACCACTGCCCACTACGGGCGATTCCTCGGATTCCCACCGGCCGAGCGTGGCACAGCGCTTTTCGGGAGCGCTCCCGATTCAAGACTTCACTTTCGCCGCTCCTGAACAGTGACTCCAGCGAGCCACGGCGAACCACCCCGGAAGCGAATGTGACCTTGACAACACAACAATAACGGGCAGAATCAGTCAGCAACAAAAATCAGAACGGAGGAAAACGGGCATGTACGGGGCGGAGCGTCGGCAGGTGCTGGTGCAGCGGGCACGCCGCGACGGTCGTATCGACGTCGCGGAGGCGTCCACGGAGCTCGAGGTAGCGCCGGAGACCATTCGACGCGACCTCGGCACGTTGGAACGCCAAGGGCTACTGCGCCGCGTATACGGCGGGGCCATCCCGCAGGAACGGCTCGACTTCGAACCGGGTGTCTCACAGCGGGACCAGACAGCCGCGGCGGAAAAGGACCGAGTGGCACGTGCCGCGCTGGACCTGGTACCCGAAAGGGGGACGCTGCTGTTGGACGCGGGAACCACCACGAGCCGGGTGGCGGGCCTGCTGCCCACCGACCGCGAGCTGACAGTGGTCACCAACTCGCTTCCGGTGGCCAACCAGTTGGCCAACCGTGGCAACCTCGACCTGCATCTGCTCGGCGGTCGGGTGCGAGGCACCACGCTGGCGGCTGTCGAGTCCTGGGCACTGAGCGTGCTGGACGGTCTGACCGTCGACGTCGGTCTGCTCGGCACGAACGGTTTCTCCGCCGAGCGGGGCTGCACCACCCCGGACAGCGCGGAAAGCGCGGTGAAATCGGCGATGGTGCGGTCCTGCCGCGAACGAGTCCTGCTGGCCGACAACACCAAGCACGGACGCGACCACTTCAGCCGTTTCGCCGAGATATCCGATCTCGATGTGCTTATCACCAACAGTGGTTTGCACGAGACGGCGGTGTCCGAGCTGCGCGAGTGCGGAACGGACGTGGTACTGACATGATCGTCACCGTCACCCCCAACCCCAGTCTGGATCGCAGCGTACTGCTCGATCGTCTCGATCGGGGGGAGGTTCACCGCGCCGGTGGAGTACACGTGGACCCCGGCGGCAAAGGGGTCAACGTCGCCCGCGTGTTGACCGCGGCCGATCACAGCGCCGTGGCGGTACTACCGACCGGAGGGGTCGAGGGCAACAGCCTCGCCGAGCTGCTCGCGCCGGAGGCCGTCTCCGTCGTCGAGGTGCCCGTGGAGGCCGCCACCCGCAGCAACCTCACCCTGGTCGAGGCCGACGGGACCACCACCAAGATCAACGAGCCCGGGAACGCGTTGACCACCGGCGAGCTGGAAGCGTTGCGCACCCGGTTGGGTGAGGTGGCCACGCGAGCGCGATGGGTGGTGGCGAGTGGGAGCCTGCCGCACGGTTGCCCCGACGACTACTACGCCGGTCTGGTGCGAACCGCTCGCGGGGCCGGCGCGAAGGTCGCGGTGGACTCCTCGGGGGCCGCGTTGGCCGAGGCGTGCGCGGCGGGGCCCGACCTGCTCGCCCCCAACCTGGCGGAACTGACCGAACTCGCGGGACACCGGCCCGCTGACCTCGCAGAAGTGGCCGCCACCGCACGAGCGGTTCGCTCCGAGGGCACCGGTTCCGTGCTGGTCACCCTCGGCGAGCACGGCGCACTGCTCGTCGGGGACGAGTCTGCCTGGTTCGGCACGAGCAACGCTCGAAGGGTGCGCAGCACGGTCGGTGCGGGCGATGCCGCGCTGGCCGGGTACCTGCTCGCGGGCGGAGACGGACCGGAAGCCTTGCGCTCCGCCGTGGCCTACGGCTCGGCAGCCGTGGAACTGCCGGGCAGCCGGATGCCCACCCCGAAAGAGCTGCGGATCGAACAGGTGCGGATCACCGAAGTCGACGAATCAGGTCGGCTCTACCCCATGTCGCCGTAACGGAGTCGAAGAATGAGCAGTGAACTGATCACCACCGAACTGGTCGATTTGGACCTGCCGGACACGGATCGCCGTGCCGCGATCCGCTCATTGGCCGATCGACTGGTCAACGCCGAGCGCGTCACCGACATCGAACGTTTCCTCGACGATGTCGAGACCCGCGAACAACAGATGGCCACCGGCATGCGGGGTGGTATCGGCATCCCGCACTGCCGCTCGGCTGCCGTGACCGCTCCGAGCCTGGCGTTCGGGCGCAGCTCCACGGGGATCGACTTCGGCGCCGAGGACGGTCCGGCGAATCTGATCTTTCTGATAGCCGCCCCGGAAGGCGGGGATTCGGACCACATGGCGGTGCTGGCCTCGCTGGCACGTCGACTGATGCGGGGAGAGTTCAAACGAACCCTGCTCGACGCGGACGACCCGACCGTGGTCGCTTCCTACGTGCGTGAGGAGGTAAAACCTTGAAGTTCGTTGCCGTGACCGCGTGTCCCACCGGAATAGCGCACACCTACATGGCTGCCGAGGCGCTGGAACAGGCCGCTCGTGACCGGGGTGACGAGCTCAGCGTCGAGACGCAGGGGGCGGCCGGTTCCGATCCGTTGTCCGAACAGGACATAGCTGCCGCCGACGCCGTGATTCTGGCCGCCGACGTCGGGGTCGGCGAACGCGACAGGTTCGCCGGCAAGCCCGTCGTCGAGGCGAGTGTGAAACAGGCAGTCGACAGTGCCGCTTCTCTGCTCGAACGCGCCGCGACGGCCGAGCCGGCCCGCACCGGGGCCGACGCGGACCGCTCGAGCCCCGAGCCGGCCACCAAGGTCTCCGCCAACGCCTCGGCGGGCGCGAGGCTGCGGCAGTGGCTGATGACGGGCGTCAGCTACGTGATCCCGTTCGTCGCGGCCGGTGGGCTGTTGATCGCGCTGAGCTTCGCGTTGGGCGGTTACCAGATCACCGAAGCGCCGGACGTCACCGAACGGTTCGATCCGGCGAGTCTGACCAGCTGGGCCGCGCTGGCGAACCAGATCGGCACTGCCGCTTTCGAGTTCCTCGTCCCGGTGCTCGCCGGTTTCATCGCGTTCGCGATGGCCGAGCGCCCCGCCCTGGTTCCCGGTTTCGTGGGTGGTGCCGCCGCCGTCGCGGTGGGGGCGGGTTTCCTCGGCGGCCTGATCGCGGGACTGCTGGCAGGCGGTGTCGTCACCGGTCTGCGCCGGATCAAAGTACCCTCGGCCGTCGCGGGCATCATGCCGGTGGTCGTGATACCCCTGTTCGGCTCGATGGTGGTCGGCACCCTGATGTTCGTGGTGCTCGGCAAACCCATCGCCGCCGCGATGACCGCTCTCACGGACTGGCTCAACGGGCTCAGCGGTGCGAACGCGATGCTGCTGGGCGCGGTGCTCGGTGGAATGATCGCTTTCGACCTCGGCGGTCCCGTCAACAAGGTCGCCTACACCTTCGCGGTCGGCGGGCTGACCACCGGTAGCGAGACGGCGTTGGAGATCATGGCCGCCGTGATGGCGGCGGGGATGGTGCCACCGTTGGCTATGGCGCTGGCCGCGACCGTGCGCGCCGGGGCGTTCTCCGCCGCCGAGCGGGAGAGCTCACGTCCCGCCTGGCTGCTGGGAGTCTCGTTCATCACCGAGGGGGCGATCCCGTTCGCCGCTTCGGACCCCCTGCGGGTCATCCCCTCCATGATCGCCGGCTCGGCGAGCGCGGGCGCGCTGTCCATGTTCTTCGGCGCGACGCTGCGCGCGCCGCACGGTGGGCTGTTCGTGCTGCCGCTGGTCGGCGGTCCACTGCTGTACGCGGTGGCGATCGTCGCGGGTGTGCTGGTGGCCGCGGCCGTGGTGATCGCTGCCAAGACGTTCGTGGGACGCGGGGCGACGTCGAAGGAACGGACCCCGGAGACCGAAGGGGCCGTTGCCGCCTGAAGCCGATAGTGAAACCGATCGAGCGGGAACGTCGGTTCACCCGCTCGTCAGCGGCGACCGGACGACCGGGCGCCACCGGGAGAGGAGTAACGGAATGCACCAGCGTCGCGTGACGATCGCGTCGAAGGTCGGACTGCACGCCCGCCCCGCGGGACTGTTGGCGACGAACGCGGCCGCACAACCGCTGCCGGTGACCATCGCCAAGGTCACCGACGGCACGCCGGGCGGATCGGTGGATGCCGCGAGTGTGCTGGGACTCATGACGCTCGGGGCCGAGCACGGCGACGAGGTCGAACTGGCCGCCGAGGGAGAAGGTGCCGAAGCGGTGCTGGACGAGCTGGTGGAACTGCTGGCCCGCGACCTCGACGGGGAGCCCACCTCCTGACGCGAGTGCGTGGCCCGAGCCGTCGTGACGGCGCGGGCGGCCGAGCCCCTCGCCGCACGCGGGCCCGTCGGGGCGGCGGCGGTGGGCCGCGACCGGCCGGACCTCCCACGGGGCGCGCTCGCTCCCCGGCAGGTCCGGCCCGTCGGAAGCCGGTGGTCCGGTGCGGAACCACGCACGTACCGGTTCACGTGAGGGCGGTGAGCGATCCCGTTCCCATGGCCGTTCCGGCCGATTCGGACCTGCTCGTCAGCATCCACCTGGCCGAGCAGCGCGGGCCCGCCACCGCGCACGCCCTGGCCCGGCAGACCTCCTACGTCTCGGGACACGGTGACCACGGGCGCCAACCACCGCTGGCCCGACTTCCTGGCCGACCGCCTGCGACACCAGCACCCCTGGAGACGCCTGGGCGTGCTCAACGCGGGAATCAGCGGTAACCGGATCCTGCTCGACAGGCGGTCAACGAGTGGATCCGCACCGGCGGCGCGTTCGACGCGGTGGTCGACTTCGACGCGGCGATGCGCGAGCCCTTCGACCGAAACCTCGACGAGACCGGTGTTCCGACCACTTCCTGATCCCATGTAGATCGGGAACGCTCCCAAGGAAGATGGCCATATCTCCCATGCGCACCGCCTGCATCCCCTGTGGAGTCGAATCAACTTCGCGCAACTTTGAGTCCATTTAGGTCAAAATCGGAACACGAATCGTACTGTGAGAGGGTTCACAACTCTCGGTGGTCTCGTTACAGTTCTACTTTGGGAGCGCTCCCATACACCGTGTTCCTCTCCCCTAGGAGACGAAATGTCCAAGCGTTCCGTTCGTCGACGCGCAGGCGTCCTGACCCGGGTGGTGGCCCTTTCGGCCGCCGTCACCGCGATGTTCGCCGGGATGCAGATGGGCCAGCCGGAAGAGGCCAGCGCCCACGGGTCCGCGACGAATCCGCCCACCCGCAACTACGGTTGCTGGGACCGGTGGGCCGACAACTTCCAGTCGCCCGCGATGGAAGAAGAGGACCCGATGTGCTGGCAGGCGTGGCAGGCCAACCCGAACGCGATGTGGAACTGGAACGGTCTGTACGTCAACGGCGTCAACGGCAACCACGAGACCGCCATCCCGGACGGCCAGCTGTGCAGCGCCGGTAGGGACCGCTACGCCGCTCTCGACGAGCCGGGCCAGTGGAAGACCGTCACCAAGGACAACCAGTTCTCGGTGACCGTCACCGATCAGGCCCAGCACGGTGCGGACTACTACAAGGTCTACATCACCAAGCAGGGCTTCGACCCCACGACCCAGCGGCTCGGGTGGGACAACCTCGAACTGGTCACCGAGACCGGCTCACGTCCGCCCGCCACGACCACGACGATCGACAACATCGACGCGGGTGATCGCACCGGTCGCCACATCGTCTACACGGTCTGGCAGGCCTCGCACATGGACCAGTCCTACTACTTCTGCAGCGACGTGAAGTTCAACGGAAGCTGACGAGACGGATATCGGAGGGCACTGGTTCACAGACCACGTCGATGCCCGGGGCACTGTCCCCGGGCATCGACGTGTCACCTCCGATCGGAAGCAGGCCCCGGCAGCGAGGCAGTGACCGTGGCGGCGCGGGTTCGACGGCGGGGGCCGTAACGTGGGCCCCGAGAACTCCCCGCCCGCACATCAGGAGGCACGGTGCGCGTCGCTTTCAGCAGTCAGCCGATCTACTCCCACCTCGTGCCCGCTCTGCTGCCGCTCGCCAAACTCACGGCCGAAGCTGGTCACGAGGTGGGGGTGCTGACCTCGCCCGCCCTCGCCGATGAGGTACGCGCCTTCGGCCTGACCCCGCTGGTGCTGCCGAACGCGATGGGCCCACGGGACTTCTTCGGGCGACCGGAGGTCCTCGAACGCCTCGGCATCGACCCCTCCGTGATGGACGGCCTGGGCAGCCGCACGGTACGCCCCGAGCCCGACTACTTCGCCCGCGTCTTCGCCGGACCGGTGGCGGGTGACACCGCCGAGGAGTCGATCGAGGTGCTGCGCTCGTTCGAGGCGGACCTGCTGGTGCGCGAGGTGGCCGACTACCCCGGTTACTACGCCGCCGAGCACCTCGACATCCCGCACACGATGCTGGACACGGGGCCGCTGGCACCGCACGACCACCCGGACGTGCTGGCTGTGATCAACCAGCAACGTGAGCGGCTGAACCTGCCGGACGTCTCCGATCCGCTGCATCCGGGGCGGCGCGGCAGAATCGCTGTGGTGCCTGAGAGCTTCTACCCGGAGCACCTCAGGACGGAATCGACGGTGCACTACCGGGCACCACGAGCGCGCGAGCAGCGGCTCGATCCCGCAATCGCCGACCTGCCTGGTGACCGCCCGCTGGTGCTGGCCACGCTGGGGTCCAACGCGGCGGCGCTGCACGATGACGGACCTCGCACTCTGCTGGACACCATCGTCGAGGTGCTCGGGGACCTGCGCGTCACCGGAGTGGTGGCGCTGGGCAGCGGAATCGACCCCGGACAGTGGCGGGGTGCGCGGCCGGACAACGTGTACCTGACCTCCTTCGTCCAGCAGCAGCTGCTGCTGCCCGCCTGCGACGCGTTCATCACCCACGGCGGGTTCAGCGGTGTCCGGGAAGCACTCAGCAGCGGAGTGCCGATGGTCGTGCTGCCGATGCTCGCCGAACAACCGGCCAACGCCGAGCGTGTCGAGCGGCTCGGCGCCGGGAAGCGGCTCGACCTCGAAGACGTCTCGCACGACTCGCTTCGCACGACGGTGGGAACCGTGCTCGCCGACTCCGCCCACCGGCACCGTGCCAGGGCGATCGAGCGCGAGTTCCTCGCGCTGCCACCGTTCACCGACGTGGTCGCCGGGCTGGAGGAGCTCGGCGGGAAGTGACCACTCTCCCGGTTAACGACTCCTAACAATATTGGGACGCGCGTCACACCCCGTGCAGGTCTCGATCAGCGGACCACCGGAATACCATCGGCTCCCATGACGGCGTCGGAACGCTCAACGTCGAGCGAGCACGGGGACCTGTCGGACCTGATGGCGGGTTTCGAGCTGCCCACCCACCGGCAGTGGCAGGAACAGGTCGAGCAGGTGCTGCGCGAGTCAGGGCTGCTGAAGCGGGACGCACCCGCGCCGGAAGCCCCCGAGGAGCTGCTGACCACCGAACTGCACGACGGTTTCGACGTGCACCCGCTCTACACCTCCCGGGCGGGCCACACCGCGACCGGAACACCCGGCGCCGCACCGTTCACCAGGAACAGCACGGTCCAGGGTGCGGCGGACGACGGTTGGGACGTCCGGCAGTACCACGAGGACCCCGACGTGACCACCACCAACCGCGAGATCCTCGCCGACCTGGGTGGCGGGGCGCGGTCGGTGTGGCTGCGGCTCGGACCGGGCGGCATCGCGGTGGACGAACTCGGCGACGCGCTGCACGGGGTGCGGCTGGACATGGCCGGTGTGGTGCTGCGAGCGGGCGAGCAGTACGAGGCGGCGGCGGGCGAGCTGCTGCGGGCGGCCGAGCAATGGAACGTGCCGTACGAATCGCTGCGCGGCAACCTCGGCGCCGATCCCCTGGGACTGCGGGCACGAACCGGTCGGCCGCACGAGACGGCTCCGGCGATCGAGCTGGCACGGCGCTGGGCGCACACCTGCCCCGGTATGCGGGCGATCAGCGTGGACGGACTCCCCTATCACGACGCGGGTGGTTCGGACGCCGAGGAGCTGGGCTGCGCCGTGGCCGCGGGGGTCGAGTACCTGCGCTCACTGTCCGAGACCGACCTGGATCTGGACACCGCGGCCGGGCTGCTGGAGTTCCGGTTCGCCGCCACGGTGGACCAGTTCAGCACCACGGCCAAGCTCCGCGCGGCACGACGGATGTGGGAACGGGTACTGCGGGCCTGTGGAGCCACCCCTCGAGCCCGGGGCCAGCACCAGCACGCCGTGACTTCCTCGGCCATGCTCACCCGGCGCGACCCCTGGGTGAACATGCTGCGTTCGACCATCGCCGCGTTCGCCGCGGCGGCGGGCGGCGCCACGGCGATCACGGTCCAGCCGTTCGACGCCGCGCTCGGACTGCCGGATGCGTTCTCCCGCCGGATGGCCCGCAACGTGCAAGCGCTGCTCTCGCACGAGGCGCACCTGGGACAAGTGATCGACCCGGCTGGTGGCTCGTACTACGTGGAGTCGCTGACCGACGAACTCGCCGGGGCGGGCTGGAACTGGTTCCGGCGTATCGAGGCCGAGGGCGGTTTGACCGCCGCACTGGAGTCCGGTCTGGTCGCCGATCGACTGGCCGAGACGTGGCGGGAACGTGAACGGGCGATCGCCTGCCGGACCGACCCGATAACCGGAGTCAGCGAGTTCCCCGATCCCGGTGAACAGCCAATCGTGCGCCCTCCCCGTCCGGCGGAACCGGAGAGCGGCGGATTGCCCCGACATCGTTACGCCGAGGAGTACGAACGGCTGCGTGACGATGCCGACCGAGCGGCCGAACAACCACGGGGACGACCGCGGGTGTTCCTGGCGACGCTGGGGCCGTTGGCTTCCTACACCGCACGTGCCTCCTTCGTGCGGAATCTGCTCGCGGCGGGCGGTGTGGAAACGACCGAGGCGGGCGAGACCGAGGACTCGGCGGCGGTGGTAACCGAGTTCGAGCGGGCCGGAACTCCGTTGGTGTGCCTGTGCTCGACGGACCGGCTCTACGACGAGCGCGCCGAGGAGACCGCGCTGGCACTCCGAGCGGCGGGCGCGGAGCTGGTACTGCTCGCGGGGAAGTCCCGCGGTTCGATCGCGGCGAGCGTGGACGGATTCGTGCACGCGGGTGGCGACGCACCGGCAGTACTGAACGACATCCACCAGCGCTGGGGCGTGTCGACCCCGGCCGTAGCGAAGGCGACACCATGAGCAGCCACGGCAGGATTCCGGATTTCGCCGACGTAGAGCTGGACGATCCACCGGTCGAGGCCGACACGCCGGAATGGCACCGACGGCTACGGGACACCACCGGCCGGGACGCGGAGTCGCTGAGCTGGCACGCCCCGGAAGGCATCGACATCAAGCCGCTCTACACCGAGGAGGACACCTCGGGGCTGCGCTTTCCGCACGGTTACCCGGGAATCGCGCCGTACCTGCGCGGTCCTTACTCCACGATGTACGTCAACAAACCGTGGACGGTCCGGCAGTACGCCGGGTTCTCCACCGCCGCCGAGTCGAACGCGTTCTACCGACGCAACCTCGCCGCGGGGCAGAAGGGACTGTCGGTGGCGTTCGACCTCGCCACGCACCGCGGTTACGACTCGGATCACCCCCGCGTGTCCGGTGACGTGGGGATGGCGGGAGTGGCCATCGACTCGATCCTGGACATGCGGCAGCTGTTCGACGGGATACCGCTGGACAACATGAGCGTGTCCATGACCATGAACGGCGCGGTACTCCCGGTGCTGGCGCTGTTCATCGTCGCGGCCGAGGAGCAGGGTGTGCCGCCGGAGAAACTGGCGGGGACCATCCAGAACGACATCCTCAAGGAGTTCATGGTCCGCAACACCTACATCTACCCACCGCGGCCGTCGATGCGGATCATCTCCGACATCTTCGCCTACACCTCGGCGCGGATGCCGAAGTTCAACTCGATCTCCATTTCCGGTTACCACATCCAGGAGGCCGGTGCCACCGCCGACCTGGAGCTGGCCTACACCCTGGCCGACGGGCTCGACTACATCCGGGCGGGGAGGGACGCCGGCCTGGACATCGACTCCTTCGCGCCCAGGTTGTCGTTCTTCTGGGGAATCGGGATGCACTTCGGCATGGAGGTGGCCAAGCTGCGTGCCGCCAGGCTGCTGTGGGCGCGGCTGGTGTCGCGGTTCGAGCCGACCGACTCCAAGTCGCTGTCACTGCGCACCCACTCACAGACCTCCGGTTGGTCGCTGACCGCGCAGGACGCGTTCAACAACGTGGCACGCACCTGCGTGGAGGCCATGGCCGCCACCCAGGGGCACACGCAGTCACTGCACACCAACGCCCTGGACGAGGCACTGGCGCTGCCCACCGACTTCTCGGCCCGCATCGCGCGCAACACCCAGCTCCTGCTGCAGCAGGAGTCCGGCACCACCCGGACCATCGACCCCTGGGGCGGCAGCCACTACATCGAGAGCCTCACGAGAGATCTCGCGGAACGAGCCGAGGTGCACCTCGACGAGATCGAGCAGGCCGGTGGGATGGCCGCCGCGATCGAGGCCGGGATCCCCAAGATGCGCATCGAGGAGGCCGCGGCACGAACCCAGGCACGAATCGACTCCGGCCACCAACCACTGATCGGTGTCAACCTGTACCAACCGGACGGCACCGAGGGGGACGGTGGCCCCGAGGTACGCAAGGTGGACAACAGCGCGGTGCGGGCCGAACAGCTCGACAAGCTGCGCAGGCTGCGCGAGGAGCGCGACGAACAGACCTGTTCCGACGCGCTGCGCAGGCTCACCGCCGTCGCGCAGGCCACTGTGGATGGTGAGCGCCCCGACGACCTGGAGCACAACCTGCTCACGCTGGCCGTTGACGCCGCGCGCGCCCACGCCACGGTGGGTGAGATCTCGGACGCTCTCGAAGCCGCTTTCGGTCGCCACTCCGGGCAGATCCGTACCATCTCCGGGGTGTACAGCGAGGAGGCAGGCCACGACAGCGCGATCGAACGGGTCAGTACCACCGTTTCGGAGTTCGCGGAGGCGGAGGGCCGCAGGCCCCGCCTCCTGGTCGCGAAGATGGGACAGGACGGGCACGACCGGGGGCAGAAGGTCATCGCCACCGCGTTCGCAGACCTGGGATTCGACGTCGACGTCGGCCCGCTGTTCCAGACACCGGTCGAGGTGGCCCAGCAGGCCGCCGAGTCCGACGTGCACCTCGTCGGGGTTTCCTCACTGGCCGCTGGGCACCTGACGCTGGTTCCCGCGCTGCGCGCCGAGCTGGACGCGCTGGACCGCGAGGACATCATGATCGTGGTCGGCGGGGTGATCCCGCCCGCCGACCACGAGGCGCTGCACGAGGCGGGAGCCTCCGCCGTGTTCGGACCGGGCACCGTGATCGCCGAGGCGGCGGAGCGGCTGTTGCGGCAGCTGCGCGTCGAGCTCGGCCACGACGGGTAGAGCGGACCATGCCGCGAACCATCGATGTGGACAAGCTCGCCGAGGGCGTGCTGGCCGGCTCCCGCACCACGCTGGCGCGGGCGATCACGCTGGTCGAGTCGACACGTTCGGATCATCGGGAAAAGGCCCAACGACTGCTGACCGAGTTGCTGCCCCACTCGGGAGGCGCGCGTCGTATCGGCGTCACCGGGGTGCCGGGCGTCGGAAAGTCCACCTTCATCGAGTCGTTGGGCACCAAACTCACCGGCGAGGGACACCGGGTCGCGGTACTGGCCGTGGACCCCTCCTCCAACCGCAGCGGCGGAAGCATCCTGGGTGACAAGACCAGGATGGGTGCGCTGGCCTCCGACCCCGCCGCCTTCGTGCGTCCCTCCCCCAGCGCCGGAACGCTCGGCGGGGTCGCCAGGGCCACCAGGGAGACCATCGTGCTCATGGAGGCCGCGGGCTTCGACGTGGTCCTGGTGGAGACCGTCGGGGTCGGACAGTCCGAGGTGACCGTGGCGGGGATGGTGGACTGCTTTCTGCTGCTGACCATCGCGCGAACCGGTGACCAACTGCAGGGGATCAAGCGTGGCGTGCTGGAGTTGGCCGACATCGTGGCCGTGAACAAGGCCGATGGCCCGCACGAGGACGAAGCTCGGCAGTCCGCCCGCGAGCTGCGCGGCGCGCTGCGGCTGCTGACCCCGCCGAACGCGTCGTGGAATCCACGGATCACCACCTGCAGCGGACTCAACGGGACGGGGCTGGACAAGCTCTGGCAGCAGGTGTTGGAGCATCACACCGCGCTGTCCGAAGCCGGTGAGCTGGCGGAGAAACGCAGTGAGCAGCGGCTGGAATGGACCTGGGAACTGGTGCGGGACCAGCTGATGAGCGAGCTCCTCGCCGACTCCGGGGTGAAGCGGACCCGTGAGGAGATCGAACACCGGGTACGCGACGGCGAGATGACCGCGGGGATGGCGGCCGAACGGATCCTGCGGGCCTTCCGGGAAGGATGAGCGGCAGCCCGCGGGACGGCGCGGGAACGACTCCGGTTCCTTCCCGGTAGGCGTACCGCCGTGCCAATTTCTCACGAAATCGCCGCCGCGACGCGGTTCGGGCGGTATCGATGATCGGTGCGGAGGCTCCCGCGGGAAGACCGGTGGCGGCCGCCCGGGCGTCAATTTCTCGCGAAATGTACATCGGGGAGGGAGGTCACGTTCACAGCGACAGGGTCATGTCCCTGAACTCGGGCCACACGCGCTGCCAGTCGACACCGGTGACGTCGGCGAGGTGGATCGGTTGTCCCCGCACCACGTTGTCCACCCCCGGACCGTTGTTCACGGTACCGACCCGACGAACCCCGTCGAAGTGCTCACGCACCCCGGGCGCGATCTCACCGATGTGGATCACGGTGGTGATTCCGGCGGGGGGATGCCCGAAGAACCAGAATCCCCGCGAGCCGCTGTAGGCATCGGGAAGGTCGGCTCGCCTCCCGTGGAACTCCACCGCCGAGGCGGTCCAGTAGTGCGAACCGAGCACCACGGTGTGTTCCCGCTGCCGCGGTGGAAGATCTCGGTAGATATCGCCCACATCGGTGGCCAGCTCGGGCCATCCGATCTCGCTGCCGCGGAAGTCGACCGGGCTGGTGTCACGTTCGGCGAAGGACTCCACCGAGGCGATGGGCAGCGACTGCACCGTCACCACCACCGACACGGCCAGTGCGGGCCAGGCCAGTCATCCCCGACCACGCCGGTTCTTCCCCACGAGGGCCTCGCGGCGACGCTGGAATCCCAGCGCGCCCGCCGCCCACAGCGCGGGGAACACCCCCGCCACGTAGTACGGTTTGCCGCCCACCGCCAGGAACACCACGAGCACCCCGACCGCGCTCCACCCCAGGAACCGGTAGGGGCGCGTCTCCTCGGCGCGCAGCAGTCGCCACAGGCCGTACCCGCCGAGCACCAGACCGAACACCAGCCCCAACAGGGCGAGCATGCCGACGAAACTGAACAACCGCCCTCCTACCGAAGTCATCTCGGTCGAGGAGGAACTTGCCACGGCCAGCTGTGGCCAGCCGTGCGTGAACTGCCACACCACGGTCGGAACGGTCACCACTACCGCGATCAGCGCACCCACCCACAACAGTGGCCGCCGAAAGATCGCACGGGGACCGAGGACTGCCAGCGTCAGCAGGACAACCACCACGAACACGGCGATGTGGATCTTGACCTGCACGCTCAGGGCCACCACCACACCGGACAACAGCAGCAACCGATCGTCGGACTCACCCGCGCAGTGGGTACGTACCCATCGCAGGAGCAGCAACGTCAGCAGTGTCCAGCCCAGGATGTCGAGACCTATGGTGTTGAGATTGCGGTACATCGACGCGAAGGCGAGCACGAAGGCCGTCGCGGTGAAAGCCTGCGCACGACGGTCACCTCCCACTTCGCGGGCGACGAGCGCGGCCACCACCGCTCCCAGTCCGAAGGCGAGGATCGAGGGGGCGCGCAACGCGATCAGCGAACCGGGGAACAACCACTCCATGGCCGCGGCGAGCAACGGAACGACCGGCTGCTGGTCGGCGTATCCCCAGGCCGGGTTCGTACCGGCGATCACGAAGTACAGTTCGTCCCCGAAGTAGCCGTACCGCCCGGCGAAGGCGAACATCACCGCTACGGCCACCACGACGACGGCCGAGACCGGAACGAGCGCGAACGAACGACGAGCGGGGAACGGACCGCTCCCCGCCTCCCGCACGGTGCTCTCCACGACGTTCTCCCTCCGTACCGAGAATCGTGTACCGACCGGAGCGAGGAAACCCGACGTCCGGTCCCACCCCGGACGGAAGCCTCGGCTACGAGGCGTCCGACGCGGGTGCGTTCTCCCGCAGCAATTCCGTCATCTCCGACGCCGACAGCACCTCGGAGCAGAACGGGCCGGATCCGATGTCACAACCCTGCTCCCGCCACAACCGGGCCTGTCCCCCGGTACGCACTTCCGGCACTGCCAACGGAATGCCGCAGGAACGCACCAGTGGGACCATACCGCCGAGCGCCCTGAGCTCCGGGGACTCGAAGGTCTCGTCCTCCTCGGCGAGTCGGACGAGATCGGGCGCCAGCAGCACCGCACGGGTGGGGAACTTCCGCAGGAAGCGCAGTTCGGCTGGAGCGGCGCGGAACTCGTGGGCCGCCGTACGCACCCCCATGTCCGCCAGGGTCGCGACGTTGTCAACGGCTTCCCCGCCGGTTCCCATCAATGCCGTCATCGACATGCACAGCAGCAGCCGGCTCGGGTCCGGCGATTCCTCCTCGACGACGCGTCGAACGCGGGACACCAGATCCGGGTCGCGGGACTGGTTGGGACTGAGCCCCACCACGAGCTGGTGGTCGAATCCGGCCGCGTGCCACTCGGACAGCTGTCGCCAGGCGGTGCGCAGCGTCCAGTCGCGCAACGCGAGGGTGATACCGGAACGTTCGGCCAGGCGGAGACACGCATCGTGCTCCAGCCGTTCGTGGCCCTCCGGCTGCCACGCCAGCCGTGCCTCGACTGCCACGATCTCTCCGTCGGCCAGCGAAACCAGTGGCCGGTAACCGACCTCGAACTCCCCGAGTTCCAGAGCGCCGGGCATGATGGCGGCCAGTTTGGCCTCGGTCAGTTCGACGGGAGCCCGGTGCGGGTCGAACACGGCCCACTGTCGTTTCCCGGCCTTCTCCGCACTGCGCAGCGCCACTCCCGCGGCCCACAACATGTCGGTGGGCTCCGCATCGCCGACCGAACGCTGTACGACACCGATGCTGGCCGTGGGCGCCAAGCCGTTGCCGTTGATGTAGATCGGCTCGTCGAGTTCGGTGTTGATCAGCTCGGCGAACTCCGCGATTCCCGGAGTACCGGGGCACTGCCGGAGCAGCACGGCGAACTCGGTTCCACCGATCCGGGCGACCAGCCCGTCCTCGTCCCGGACGAGTCCGGAGAGCCGGTTGGCGACCGACTGCACGATGCTGTCACCGATCTCGTAACCGAGCCCGTGGTTGATGAGCCCGAAACCGTCGAGCCGCAGCTGGTAGAGCGTGAGCCGCTCATCGGGCGCGAAGGAGGCGAGTGCCCCTTCCAACCTCGTACGGAAGTGCTGGCGGTTCGCCAGACCGGTGATCGGATCGTGCAGTGTCTGGAAGTAGAGCTGTTCCTGCAGGTCGTTGAGTTCGCGCAGATCCTCGACCATCAGCACGAGCCGGTAAGCCTCGCCGTCCGTGTCGCGCAGCACCGAGACGGCGATGTAGGTCCACGCCCTCGTGCCGTCGGCCCGCACCAGATTGCGGCGTTCACGCAGCCCGCTGCGCAGGCCCTGCAGCAGCTCGACGTAGTTGGTCGAGACGATCTCCGCTTCACCGGGGTCGAACAGTTCGGTGACGGCGGTGGAGACCAGTTCCGTCGCGCTGTAACCGAGAGTCCGCTCCAGCGCCGGATTGACCTCCCGAAACGTACCGTCGAGGTCACACAGTCCGATACCGATCGGGGTGGTGTTGAATACCTCCCGGAAGCGGTCCTCGCTGACGCGCAGCTTGCGCTCGGCATCCAGTTTGGACCACAGCAGTGCGCGCTTGAGGGTTTCCTGCTGTTCGAGAGCACTACCCCGATCGGCCTCGGCGTATCCGGAGGCGACGGAGGCCAGCAGGGTCAGCACCCGCCGCGCGGATTCGTTCGAGGGGCCGGGCAACAGGGTGCGGCACAGCAGTTCCAGACTGCGGGTGAGGCTGTCCTCCCCGGTGGCGTGCAGGCTCACCAACCGGGTTCCCACCGAGTGACCGGTCGTCTCGATCCGCTCCGGCCGCCGAAGTCCTTCGAGAATCAACTCGATCAGTTCACGGAGCTCGGATTCCAGTGAACCGAGAGCCATCGGTATGTAGGCGGTGTGGCTCAACCATCGGGCCCACTGGGTGGCCAGATCGGCACACCATCGTCCGCTCTCCCATGTGGCCACCCTCTCGTCCTGGCCTGCCCCATCGTCGATCGGGAGATCCCGGTCCGAACTCGCGTGGCTCATCTCATCAATCCCACGTTCAGGGTATTTACTTCCGAGGGAAAGCAGATTATCGCAACGGTATGTATTTCGGCAGTCCGGCTGGGCAACATGCCTAACTCCTCGGAAAGAAAAATTACGCTGCGAAAACAGCAGAAATCACGCTTTGTAGCCAACTCCGGCGTAGATCTGCGCCGATCCGGGGGTCTCGGCATGCAGGCCGTCGTCGTCCGGACGCCACAGCGCCGTTCCAACCACTCCGGGGTCGAGCAGTTCGAAACCGTCGAACAGTTCGGTGATCTCGGCGTGGGAACGCGGATGGATCGGGTCGGCGCTCTGCCGCATCACCTCGGCGACCCCGAGCATGTCCTCGGGCCTGATATCGGCGGTGAAATGCGAGAGCGCCAGGTAGCTGCCGGGGGGCAGTGCTTCGCGGTAACGGCGCATGACGTCGACCGGATCGTTCTCGGGAGCGGCGAAGTGCAGCACACCGACCATCAGCAACCCGATGGGCCGGGACAGATCCAGCAGGTTCGTGGTTCGCGGGTGCCCGAATACGCCTTCCGGATCGAGGAGGTCCGCCTGCAGCATCGTCGCGTTCGGATCGTCGCGCAGCAACAACTCGCTGTGGGCGACCGCGACGGGCTCGTTGTCGGCGTAGACGACCCTGGAGTTCTCGTCGACGTCCCGCGCGATCTCGTGAACATTGCCGACGGTGGGAATGCCCGATCCGATATCGATGAACTGCCTGATACCCGCGTCTTCGAGAGTCAGCACCGCACGTCGCAGGAAAGCACGGTTGAGACGGGCGACGTGCCGGGCACTCGGTAACGCGGCCAGGAACTTCTCGCCCAGTCTGCGGTCGGCGGCGAAATTGTGGGCACCACCCAGCAAATAGTCGTATATCCGCGCCGCGCTGGGAACCTCCTCGTCCACATCACGCGGCAGCCAATCCGTCTGTTCCGTCACCACGCCCCCTTGCCGGTTCGTTCGCGTACACACGAGATTACTGGGCGCTCCGGACACCGCGAATGTCGCACCGACACGTCGGGACAACCGAATGTTGCCACCCTCGTCCGACCAACTCAGCCGGGTCGCGGATCGGGGACGGTCCTCGCAGCACGAGCAGAACACCGCCACGATGACGATACTCGCCCGATCGAGCCCCGGTTGACCACCGGAAGCGGGAAGATCACCAGAACGGAATCAGATCCGCCAACAGCCAGTTCGCTCCCAGCACCAGCGCTCCGAGAGCGATCAACAACCACAGCGACAGCCAGAGCATCGCAGGCGCCGCCGTCAGGCGCGCCAGCTGATCCGCATCGGAGTTGCTCGCCCCTCCCCTGCGACGCTTGCCGGACAACTCGAAAAGCGGACGGATGCCTCCCAACAGCAGGAACCACCCCAACAACTGCGCGAACAGCAGTTGAACACCGGGAGTGGCCCACCAGGAGACCGCGAACAACGCGGTGCCGGTCAGCAATACCGAGAGCACCCCGTAGAGATTGCGCAACGCGACGAGCAGCAACGCCAGCGCCACCACTGCGGCGCGAAGCAGCAGCGACACCCGATCCGCCGAAACCAACCACGCCGCCACCAGCCCCAGCAGCGAGACCGCCGGGTAACCAGCGAAGAGCGTGAGGACCATCCCCGGACCGTGAGCCGGCCCGGTGGAGACGGTCAGGCCCGAGGTGTCCGAGTGCAGCCTGATGCCGTTGAGCCTGCGCCCGCTGAGCAGCGCCACGACCGCATGACCACCTTCGTGTGCGATGGTGACCACGTTGCGCAGTACTGTCCAGCTCGCCCGGTAGATGACCAGCACCAGGGCGAGCAGGGCGACCACCGAAGCGGGCAGCGTTCCGGAGAACTCGGGCAGCAACCGGACGACGTCTTCCACAGTGGATCCTCTTGAGACGGGGGCTCATCGACGGTGCCGACGTCGTCAGACCGTCCCAGCACCGTTGGTTCGGTTTCCGTCCGCCGTTGACTCGTCCGGCCACCGGGTACCCAGCACCCGATGCGCCAGCAGGGTTCCTCCGACCACCGCGGCGGGAATCACCACGAGCTGAGCCACCGGTACCAGGCAGAGCAGGTACGCCGGTACCGCGAATCCGAGCACCGTACGTCGATGACGCCACAGTATCCGATGCCGGGTGCCGACCGTCATGCCGAGCCGCTGGAACACCGGCCCGGTCAGTTCGAGCGCGACCAGCCAGCCGCCGAAGAGCACACCGACCACCGGCACCACTGTCTGGCCCAGCACCGGCACGAAGCCGAGCGGGAACAGGACCAAGGTGCCGATCACACCGATGAGCAACAGTCGCGACGCGTCGGCCAGTCCCCGCGACAGCAGTCGTAGCCAGCCCACGCCCTCATCACCGTCGAGGCCGCGCTCCCGTTCGGTGCGCTCGGCGATGTGATCGTAGAACGGCCCCCCGATCAACAGGGTCAGTGCTATGAACGACACCGAGCCGAGCAGCACCGCTCCGGCGATCAACGCGAGTGCCAGCAGCCCCCGGAACGAGCGACGCCACCATTCCGACCAGCCGTCGGCGAAGGGGGTCAACCAGCCCGCGAGATCACCGCTGAAGAAGGCCAGCACGACGATTCCGGCCAGCAGCAGCAGACTGCTCAGCAGCGCGGGAACTCCGCCCAACAACAACATCCGCGGCGAACGCACGATGCTGGTGAAGCCGGTACCGAGATCACGGACACCGGCGGAGATGTGGTTCATCAGAGGTAGAGCCTCGCTGTGGGCGGCATTGTCCCCACGATCCTATGAGAGGCCACCCGTTCGGCGGTGTCGGCGGTTACTCGGCGCGGCCAACCTTCGACAATACCCGTGAGCGGGTTGTCCGCCGGTCGTGACGGCGGCCGGCGGACAACCTCGGTCTCTAGGCGATGATCCGGATGGGGTCCTGCAGCAGCGAGGTGAGCTGCTGCATGAACACGGCCCCCACGGCACCGTCGACCGCACGGTGATCGGCGGACAGGGTCATGCGCATCATCTTGCGCACCACGAACTCCCCGTCGTGGACCTGCACCTCCTCGCGGGTCGCGCCCACGGCGAGGATGGCCGCCTCGGGCGGGTTGATGACCGCCGAGAACTCCTCGATACCGAACATGCCCAGGTTGGACACGCTGAAGGTACTTCCGGACATCTCGTCGGGCTTGAGCTTGCCGTCCCTGGCGCGTTCGGCCTTCTCCTTGCCCTCCGCCGCGATCTCGGAGACGCTCTTGCGGTCGGCGTCGGGGATGACCGGTACGACCAGACCCGAGTCCAGCGCCACGGCGACCCCGAGATGAACCCGGTTGTGCTGGAACAGCTTCTCGTCCCGGAACGAGACGTTGACCGAGGGATTCGCGCGCAGCGCGGTGGCACAGGCCTTGACCACCAGGTCGTTCACGCTGACCTTCGGGCCGCCGGAGGCCTGCAGCCGTTCGTTGAGGTCGGAGCGGAACGAGACCAGGTCGGTGACGTCCACGGCACTGGTCAGGTAGAAGTGCGGCGCCTGCTGTTTGCTCTCGGTCAGCCGCCGAGCCGTGACCTTGCGGATGTTGCTCAACGGGATCTCTTCGAGATCCTGGCTCTGCTGGTGGGACTCCGAGCGCTCGGCCCGCTGTGGCTCCTGGGCCGGCTGCTGGGAGGACTCGGTGTCGGTCGTCGCCTCGGCCGCGGCCTCGATGTCGACCCTGATGATGCGTCCGCCGGGGCCCGTACCGGTCACGGTGGACAGGTCGACGCCCTTCTCCCTGGCGACGGCCCGGGCGAGCGGTGAGGCCTTCGGACGTTCGCGAGGACCGGCATCGGACTCCGTCGACGCGGCGGGCCGTGGCGCGGCGGTATTGGGAGAAGCGGTCTCGGTTGAACCGGACTCCGAGCTCGCCGCCGTGGTCGCGGAACCGCCGGTGGACCCGTCCGAGTCACCTCCGGAGGTGCCGGCGGCAGCGGCGGCACCCGATCCGTCACCCATGATCCCGATGGGGACACCGATGGGCACGGTCTCGCCCTCGGCGATGAGGATCTTCTCCAGCACCCCGTCGTCGTAGGCCTCCATCTCCATGACGGCCTTGTCGGTCTCGATATCGGCCACGACGTCGCCGCGGTTGATCTGGTCGCCCACCTGTTTGCGCCAGGCGGAGATAACGCCTTCCTCCATCGTGTCGGACAGGCGCGGCATGTGAATCTCGGTCATGGTCTTCCTCGGATCCTGGTGGTCCGGCTCACCCCGTGGCTCGGTCCGAACCGAACGCGGTCGCCGCCCGACGACCTCGTCCACCGGGCCGACGCGGTGAGCCTGCGCCTTGCTGCGGAATGTGTCAGCGACGATGTCCGACGGCGTCGAGTGTCTGCCGTACCGCCGCGTTGAGCGACTCGGCCGACGGCAGCGCCGCCCGCTCCAGAGGCTTGGCGTAGGGCAGCGGAACCTCGGCCGCGGCGACACGACGTACCGGGGCGTCGAGGTAGTCGAAGGCACCGTCGGAGATGGAGGCCGCGATCTCGGCACCGATGCCGTAGGTCAACCAGTCGTCCTCCGCGATCACGGCGCAACCGGTCTTGCGGACGGACTCCACCAGAGTCTCCCGGTCCAGCGGACGCAGGCTGCGCAGGTCGATCACCTCGGCGGAGATCCCCTCCTCACCCAGCTGGTCGGCGACCTGGGTAGCCACGGTGGCCATGCGCGAGTAGCCGATGATGGTGATGTCGCTGCCGGTGCGGGTGACACCGGCTCTGCCGATCTCCGCGGGCGGCATGTCGTCGGGAACCTCGCCCTTGGTGTTGTAGAGCGCGAGGTTCTCCAGGAACAACACCGGATCGTTGTCGGCCAGCGAAGCCTTCAGCAGTGCCCTGGCGTCTGCCGGGGTGCTCGGTGCGACGACCTTCAGCCCGGGCACGAACGCGTAGTACAGCTCGATGTTCTGCGAATGCGTCGCACCCAGCTGCTGCCCACCACCGCCGGGGGTGCGCAGCACCATCGGGGCGTTGGACTGGCCGCCGAACATGCCGTAGATCTTCGCGGCGTGGTTGACGATCTGGTCGAGCGCCAGCAACGAGAAGTTGATCGTCATCAGCTCCACGACCGGACGCAGCCCCAGCATCGCGGCTCCCACCGCGGCTCCGACGAAACCCTCCTCGGCGATCGGGGTGTCGCGTACCCGCTTCTCGCCGAACTCCTCGAGCAGTCCCGCGGTGATCTTGTAGGAGCCCTCGAAGACTCCGATCTCTTCTCCGATCAGAAACACGTTCTCATCGGAGAGCATTTCCTCGCGCAGCGTGTCGTGCAGCGCTTGCCGGTAAGTGATGACGGCCAACGGTGTATCTCCTGGACATGGTCGCGCCGTGGGGCCGCACGCACGGCCCCGGCGCCTCGTGGCGGGGTGTGATTCGACGGATCGCTCCCGCGACGCTCGTCAGAGCCGAGGCCGATCGCGGGGAGCGGGAACGGTTTCCCTCAGAAGACGGGATCGGCCGGCAACCTGCGGGAGTCGTTGGCGACCGGGGTGGCGTAGGTGTAGTCGAACAGCGTTGCCGGGTCCGGGTGCGGGCTGTCGTCGGCGAAGGCGACGGCCGCGTCGACATCGGCCTGCACCGCACGCTCGATCTCGGCGGCACCGTCCTCGTCGAGCACATTCGCCGAGACGAGCTGCTCGCGGAACGCGGCGACCGGATCGGCCTCACGCGCCGCCTCGGCGTCCTCTGAGTTGCGGTACTTCGCGGGGTCGACCACCGAGTGGCCCTTCATCCGGTGGCTGACCGCCTCCAGCATCGCGGGTTCCCCGGTCTTTCTGGCGTGCTCGACCAGTCGTCCCGCGGCTTCCCGCACGGCCACCACGTCGTTGCCGTCGACCCGCTCACCGTGCATCCGGTAGGCCACCGCCCGTTTGTACAGCTCGGACTCCGCGGAGGACATCTCCACCGTGGTACCCATGCCGAGATAGTTGTTGATCACTACGAACACCACGGGCAGGTTCCACAGCGCGGCGATGTTCATCGACTCGTGGAAGGCGCCGATGTTGGTCGTGCCATCACCCATCTGGCACATCACGACCTCGTCACCGCCCCGGTAGTCGATGGCGAGCGCGGCACCGGTGGCCAGCGGAACCTGGCCGCCGACGATGCCGTAACCGCCGAGCAGCCCGACCTCGGTGTCGAACATGTGCATGGAACCACCCAGTCCCTTGGAGGTTCCGGTGGTGCGCCCGTAGAGCTCTGCCATCACCTTGCCGGGCTCGATCCCCTTGGCGATGGCGTAGCCGTGCTCCCGGTAGTTGGTGAACAGGTAGTCGGAGCGGCGCAACGCGCTCATGAGCCCGACCACCGTGGCCTCCTCGCCCAGGTTGAGATGGCAGTAGCCACCGACTTTGGCCTGGGTGTAGCCCTGTGCCGCGCGTTCCTCGAAGCGCCGGATGAGGCTCATCTGCCGGAAGTAGTCGCGCAGGGTTTCGGGGGACTCGGCCTGCGGCGCGGTCTTCCCCTGGCTCTGCTGGCCCCTGCTGCCGCCCGAACGGGTGCCGCCGCGGCGGCCCTTCGATCCGGAGCCTGCCGGCTTGCTGCGGGTAGCGGTCTCCGCCATGAGAGATCCCCTTTTTCGAGTGGGTGGTTGCGGCGTCGCTTCGCCCGGACAACGCGGTTGGTGGCGATGACGGTCGGACGCCGATGTCCTGATCGAAGGTCCCGTCCCGGCCGTCCGGGACGGGACCGTTTTCGAGAACGCCGCGGTTCAGCGCCGCCGCGGCGGCGCGGTGTGCAGTGGCAACCCCAGTGCCGACATGGCGGACTCCATTCCGATCTCGCCCAGCGTCGGGTGAGCGTGGATCGTGTCGGCGAGCTCATCGAGGGTGGCTTCGAGACTGATGGCCAGCGTTCCCTCGGTGATCAGATCACTCGCTGAGGGGCCTATGACGTGCACACCGAGGATCTCGCCGTGCTTGCCGCCCGCCACGATCTTCATGAACCCTTCCTCGTCCCCGGTGGTCTTGGACCTGCCCAGGGCCGCGAACGGGAAACGACTCGTTACCACGTCGTGGCCGCGCTCCTTGGCGTCGGCTTCGGTGAGACCGACGCTGGCGATCTCCGGATGAGTGAACGTGGCGGCCGGAACGACGCCGTAGTCGATGTGGGCCTCGTGCCCCGCGATGGTGTCGACGGCGACCACGCCCTGGTGGGAGGCGACGTGCGCCAGCAGTGCCTTGCCGGTGACGTCCCCGATCGCGTAGACGTGCTCGACGTTGGTGCGCAGTTTGTCGTCGACCGCCACGAATCCGCGTTCGTCGGTGGCGACGCCGGTGGCGTCGAGGCCCAGTGCGGCGGTGTTGGGTTTGCGCCCCACTCCCATGAGGACCACGTCGACGTCGAGCTGTTGCGCGTCGGAACCGTCCACGTGCACCCGCAGCTGCCCGTCGGCCTGTTCGATGGAAGAGACCGTGGATTCGGTGAGAACTCGTACACCGCTCTTCTTCATGGAACGGCCGAGCGCCTTGCCGATCTCGGCGTCCTCGATCGGAACCAGGCTGGGGGCCATCTCCACCACGGTGACCTCGCTGCCGAAGGTGGCGAACATGCTCGCCCACTCGGCGCCCACGGCACTGCCACCGACCACGGCGATGCGCTCGGGGACCTCCTGGAGCCCGAAGGCCCCGTCGGAGGTGATCACCCCTGGAAGGTCGGCTCCCGGAACGGGCAACCGCGCGGGCACCGAGCCGGTCGCGATGAGTACGTCGCGACCGGTTACGCGTTCCACGGCCTGACCACCCGCGGGTTCGGCCGCGTAACGCGGGCCTCCTTCGCCGAGCGGAGACTCCCCGTTGGGATGGACATCCACGGTGTTGGAGCCGGTGAAGCGCGCGTGTCCGTCGATGACGGTCACGCCGTTGGCCTTGAGCAGCCCGGCAACCCCGTCGGTGAGGTTCTTGACGACACCGTCCTTACGACGTGCCACCGCCGAGAAGTCCAGCGCCACGTTCTCGGCGTGCACTCCGAAATCGGCGGAATGCAGCACCGTCTCGTAGACCTCGGCGGAGCGCAGCATCGCCTTCGTCGGGATGCAGCCCCAGTTCAGGCACACACCGCCCGCCTTCTCCTTCTCCACGAGGCCGACCGACAGACCGCGCTGCGCCGCACGGATCGCCGCGACGTAGCCACCGGGGCCGCCGCCCACCACCAGGAGGTCGAATTCCTGCACTTCGCTGTGCTCCTTTGCTCGTGCACCCACCGAGAAGCCTCGAACTGTCGTATTTCGAGTGTCGTGACCGGGACCACGGCGGCGCCATACCGCCACGCCCAGAGTTGACCCTCAGTCACTGTGCATCTCGCACATCAGCCCCACTATTCAGTGACATTCGGAACACAATTGAACACGTACAGTGAAAATCTGGCCGTTATGCGAGCGAGATCACGAACAGAAAACGAACGATGCCGAACGAGACGTAAAAAACGCGGCAATTTGTTCGCGACATCGGTTGACGACGACCGGATCGACTGTTCCGTCAGCGGTCGTTGCCACGCATCCGCAGCGCGGACAGCGCCAGTGAGAGGGCCACATACGAGTCACGACCGTGCAGCGGTCTGCCGATGAGCGTCGTGATTCGATGCAACCGGTTCAACACCGTGTTGCGGTGACAGTGCAGCCGAACGGCGGCATTGGCCGTGGAGCAGTTCTCCTCCAGCCAGGCGGCCAGAGTCTCCAGCAGCATGTCCCGTTCCTTGGGCTGCAACGCGAGAATCTCCCCGAACTGGTCGTCGAGCAGCCGCCGTGCGAGATCGGGTGACTGGACGAGCAGGGCTTCCGGATAGCGTTGCTGCAGCGAGACGAGTTCGACGGCCCCGCGCTGTGACGTTCCCAGCGCCGTGAGGGCGAGCTCGTGCGCCATGCCCGTTTCCGCGAGGCCACTGACCAGCGGAGAAGCCGCGGCCCGTCCCCTGACGAGTTGTCGCAGGGCCGTCAGCGCACTCGACTCGTCGTGCTGCTCCAGCGCGATCAGCCCCACCAGAGTGTCCGCCCGGACCTGCCAGACGGAACGGATGTGCAACGCGGCGAGCGCGGCCTGCTGACCACGGAGCGCGAAACTTCCGTCGGAGATCATCTCGGCCACCACCACGACGTAGGGGCCGGAGGTCGGCAGGTCGAGTTCCTTGGCGGTTCGCTGCGCGAAGGCGGTGTCGCGTGCCCGCCCGCTGAGCAGGTCCTCCACCAGGGCGTGCCTTCGCTGATCGTCGTTGCGCAGCTGCTCCAGTTCGGTGTTGCGATAGGAGGTGGACAGCGCCGACGACAACGCGTCGATCACGGTCCACATCGTGGTCGCCGCGCCGAGAACGGCGTCCGGATCGACCTTGTCGGTGTGGGCCTGTTCGACCAGTGCTTCCCAGAGGATCCGACCGCCGATCCGGAAGGTCCGCAGCATCACCTCGAGCGGGACCCCCTGTTCGGCGCGTCGCCTGCCGATGGCCGAGGCCACCGAGTCGTCCTCGCTGCGGGGTACACGCCCGCTCAGCACGTGCAGCGCTCGGGCCAGGTAGTTGGCGCACCCCTCCCACAGGTCCTCACGGGGAACCGGACGGTAATCGGTCCATTCCGGGTTGTCCGTGAATATCGCGTCCATGAGCCGTTGCGCGAGCCCGGGCACGTCGTCGAGACGTTTCTCGGCCAGCGAACGCGTAATCTGCTCGGCGCGCCCTTCGGGGAGGTTGTGGATCAGTTCCCCGTGGACGCCACCTGTGAAGGGATCAGCCACCACGCTTCCAGACGATACGCCGTGGTGGCGGCCACGAGCTGTCCCCACAAGGGAAGCGAAAGGATTTCGGCCGGAAATCGGCAGCGCACAGTTTCGTTGCCCGCTGGAGCGGCACCTGGCAGCCCGAACACCGGCGGCACGGTGCGGTTCACGACCGTCACACGATGCGCGCAACGCCACATTCGTCGACAATTCGGTCCGCCCCCTGTTCGGGCCGAGTCCCGGTGGCACGGGCGATCGCACTCGATGCCACACCCGCGCGACGATCGGGAGTTCGATGGCCGCATCCGGATCACCATCCCGCGGACGCAGACCCCAACTGCCTGAGGAGGTCGCGGTACACATCCGTGAGCAGATCATCACCGGTCAGGTGCAGGAGGGGGAATACCTGCGGCTGGACCAGCTCGCCGAGGACCTGGGGATAAGCGTGACCCCGGTCCGGGAGGCGTTGATAGCCCTCTCCGCGGAAGGATTCGTGGAACTGGAACCGCGCCAGGGGTTCGCGGTGGCACCACCGAGCAGGCAGGATCTCGACGACATCTTCGAGTTGCGCGCTCTGCTCGCGGGGGGACTCGCCGGACGCTGTGCCGGCCGGATCACCGGTGAACGAGCGCGGGAGCTGCGAGCACTGCAGCACGAGCTGTCCCGAGTCCACGAGCTCGGTGACGGCACCACGGCCACCGAGTTGCTCAACCGGTTCCACCGCGAGCTCGGCGAGGCTTCCGGGGCACGCAAGCTCGCGTGGTTCTTCGAACTCGCGAGTCGCTACGCTCCGCGGGAACAGTCCCTGGCGGCCGCCGGATGGCCACAGGCGTGTGTCCGGGACCACGGTGCGGTGTTGCGGGCGCTGGAGGACGGGGACCCGACCGCCGCCGAGGAAACGATGCGGGAGCACCTGCGCACACTCGGACGCCTGCTGATAGAACACCTCGACTCCCGGAACGCCTGGCCGGAACGGCGGGATGACTGAGCGTTCGTGACCGCACCGGCAACGGATCGCCGTCGAGCCCGGAGTTTCACGGGTAACGGGGTGTGCGCCCCGCACGGGGTCGCGATCACGCCGGAGCGGCGCCGCGCACCGACTCGTTCTCGTCACGGCGAGGAGCAAGGGGAACAAGCCACGGAGCGTAGGTCAATTCACCCGCACTTCACCACCGTCAGAGTGACAATGCAGGCATGATGGTGGCGAATACCCGCCAGTGCACGGTTTCCACGAACACAGGGGTGATATCACGCACCCCGGTGAATTCCACGATCGTGTGAGTAGGGGAAACTTAACAAACGTCCGTGCGCGAGTCCGCTCGCGCGGAAACCGACCGTCGAAGGTGTAGCAGGCCGATGCCCAAGACAACCAATCCGATGGCGAAGCGCAGCGGGGCTTCGACCAATATCATCCTGACCGCGATCGTGCTGGTCGTCGCGGTGGCAGTCATCGGTGGAGTGATGATCTTCGGAGGAGGCAATCAGACCGACGAGGCATCCTCGAACAAGGTCGCCGCCTCCGTGCTGCACCCCCAGGGCAGCCACCAGGTCGTCGAAGCGGGACAGGGCGCTCCCACGCTGGTCGAGTTCGTGGACTACCAGTGCCCCGCCTGCCACAACTTCTACCAGAACGTCACCAGTGAGCTGGAGAAGGAGTACGAGGGCAAGATCAATTTCGTGGTTCGGAACAACCCGCTGGACATGCACCCACTGGCGGTGCCGGCCGCGAAGGCGGCTGAAGCGGCCGCCATGCAGGACGAGTTCCAGCCGATGTATCACAAGTTGTTCGACAACTACTCCTCCTGGGCAACTCCCGCGAACAGCAGCAGCGGTGTCAGCAACGACGAGCAGCGCGCACAGCGGCAGTTCACGAAGTTCGCCGAGCAGATCGGTCTGAACACCGAGCAGTTCCGCGAGGACATGAACTCCGACAAGGTCCAGCAGCGTGTCGACCAGGGCCTCTCCGACGGCCAGAAAGCCGGGGTGACCAGCACTCCGACATTCTTCCTCGACGGCGAGAAGGTCCAGTTCTCCCAGGGAGGCGCACCGCTGCAGCAACTGCGTGACAAGATCGACGGAGCGCTGGCCAAGTGACCGCGACCGCCGAACCGAACACACGTGGCGACTCCCCCGCCCCTCCCCACTCCGACCGGGCACCGTTCGGTAGCGGCCTGGGCTGGCTCTACCTGATCGCAGGCGGCATCGGGTTCCTCGCCGCCTTCGCGCTCAGCGTCGAGGAGTATCTCAGTCTGATCAATCCGAACTACGTGACCAGCTGCAGTATCAATCCGGTTGTTTCCTGCGGCTCGGTCATGGAAAGCGATCAGGCCAAGGCGTTCGGCTTCCCCAATCCGCTGATCGGGGTAGCCGCGTTCGCGATCGTGACCACAACCGGTGTCGCCATGCTGTCCGGCTTCCGCCCACCGCGCTGGTACCGGATCGGAATGCAGCTCGGCACGATCTTCGGCGTGGTCTTCGTACACTGGCTGATCTGGCAGAGTCTGTACGAGATCCAGGCGCTGTGCCCGTACTGCATGGTCGTCTGGGTGGTGACCATAGCCCTCTTCTGGTACACCACGCTGCACAACCTGGGAAGCGGCCACATCCCCGCGGGACCGGTGAAACCAGTGGTCACAGCGGTCAGCAAGGTGCACAGCGTAGTACTGGTGCTGTGGTACCTGGTGATCGTCGGAATGATCATGCAAGCTTTCTGGAGCTACTGGAGCACGCTGGTGTAGCCGGAGCACAACCGCTCCGAAGGCATGCCCCAGGATCGCCCGAGGACTCGGATGACGAGGGAACCGTCACGTGGGTGATCACCCGATCGACCCGCCGACGGTTCCCTCGTCCGTTCTCGGAACGGACCTAGCCCGCCCGCTGGCCGGTGGCCCTCCAGTCGCCCCGTGGCTCTCCCCCGGATCCATGGCAGCCACACACTTCGCGGCCGAACGCACTCGTCCCCGACAAGTGGGACATCCGTTTGTCCCGTTCCGTTACCGGGTATGAGGCGGCTATGAGTGTTCAGGTCCGTTCGACATCACCGCGCACCGGGAGTGCGCGGCAACCGGCTGTCCCACCGGGGCGAGCCACCCCCCGAAGCGACGGACGGTTCCGCCCCTTTGATTCGATGTGCGGTGGTCTCGCATGAGGTTGGAACGAGGAGTCCGCGTGTCAGCATCCCATCCGGACCGGAATCGGGCATCACCGGAAGAAGCCGCGCAGCACGTCGAAACCGCGGAGGCGGGTGACGAATCCCGTGTGGTCGAAGTCCGGGTAGCCGCCACCGCTGCGCAGTTGCCCGTCATGCGCGCCGTGGCGGGTGATCTCGCCATGCGTGCCGATTTCGACGTCGACACCATCGCGGATCTGCGGCTGGCCGTGGACGAGGCATGCTCCTCGCTGGTTCGCATCGCCGCAGAGCGGAGTCAGCTGTTGGGCAGGTTCCGAACCGAGGACGACAGGCTGGAGTTCACCGCGGAGGTGACCAGCACCGATCCATCCGGACCTCGTAAGAACACCTTCAGTTGGCGCGTACTCGGCGCGCTTACCGACACCGTGGCATCCTCGGTTCAGGAATCCGACAGCCGCGACGACGGACACGTCGTGCGGATCGAGCTGAGTAAGGGACGGATGGTCCACGAGTGACGCAGGCGGACTCCGAACACGTCTATCGAGGTCAGGACTACGAGGAGCTGGCCCCGCTATTCGTCGAGTTCGCGGACCTGGACAACGACGACCGGCGCCGTGCGGAACTGCGGGACAAGCTGGTAACGGCGCATCTGCCCATCGCGCAGCACATCGCGCGGAGATTCAGCAACCGGGGTGAGTCCCAGGAGGACCTCATCCAGGTCGCCACACTCGGTCTGATCAACGCGGTGGACAGGTTCGACCCACAGCGGGGTGTCGATTTCCTGTCCTACGCGGTGCCGACCATCATGGGAGAAGTGCGGCGACACTTCCGCGACACCGGCTGGACGGTACGGGTACCCCGACGACTGCAGGAACGCCACCTGTCCATCTCATCGGCCATATCGACGCTGTCCCAGGAGTTGGGCAGGGCCCCCGCTCCCAGTGAGATCGCGGAACATCTCGGCATCAGTCGGGACGAGGTGCACCAGGGGCTGGAAGCGGGAAACGCCTATCGAAGCAGTTCGCTCGACGAACTGCTCAGCGACACCGACGAGATACCGCTGGGAGACGCGATCGGCTCCCCGGACGCCGAACTCGACGAGGTGGAGAACAGGGAAGCGATTCGTCCGTTGCTGCGTGAACTGGGCGAACGGGAACGGCGCATCGTGGTACTGCGCTTCTTCAAGTCCATGACACAGACCCAGATCGCCGAACAGATCGGCATCTCGCAGATGCACGTCTCCCGACTGCTGGCCCGTACGCTGAGCTGGCTGCGGGAACGGCTCGAGGTCGAGGTTCCCCCCGAACCGGTAACCGATACCTGAACAGCGGCACCGCCGTGAAACGAGCCGGTGTCCCCGGCATTCGGAATCACCCGGCAACACGAGGAGGCGTTCCGGGACCGGAGAGCCGGCTCCCGTCACACGCGAAAGCCCCCGGGACGTCCGCACCGGTGGGTTCACCGGGTGGAGACGCCTCCGGGGGCGTGAAAACCGCTGTTGGAGAGTTGCCGGGGATCCGGTGTCGGGGGTAACTCGGATCCCCGGCAACGACCTGGGGGTAGCGGCCCGCGATCAGTGTCCCGGGGTCAGCCGAGGGCGTAGCCCAGCTGCTTCAACCACGGAATCGGGTTGATCTCCCCCGCACCGGGGCCGGTGCGAACCTCGAAGTGCAGGTGCGGGCCGGTGGACTGCCCACGGTTGCCCACTGTCGCGATCTGCTGACCGGCCTCCACACGCTCGCCGACGCTGACCTGCGAGCTGTGGATGTGCCCGTAAACGGTGACCTTGCCGTCATCGTGCTGGACCCGGACCCACAGTCCGAAGCCGCTGGCGGGGCCGGAGCTGATGACGGTGCCCGCCTGCGGCGAGTAGATGGGTGTACCGGTGTCAGCACCGATGTCGATACCGGCGTGAGTACCGCCGCGGCTGTGATAGCCGGAGGTCAGAAAGCCGCTCTGTACCAGCTTCTCGGGGGTGGCGGACTTCGCGGGCTTCTTGGGGGCCGCGGCCTTGTCCTTCGACTGCTGGTCGTTGTTGTCGGACTTGTTCCGTTCGGCGGCCTCGCGCTCGAACTCCTTCTTCTGCTCGGCCTGCTCCTGAGCGGCCTTGCGCTGTTCGGCCTCGCGTTCCGCCTCGGCCTTCTCGGCCTTGGCCTTCTCGCGCTGCTGCTGAACCTTCTCGCTCTTGTTCAGGTTCTGGCGCTCCGAACCGTCGTTCTTGGAGTCGCCACTACGCAGCTGGACCGAGCCGGGGGACTCGGGGGTGCCGTTGACCGCGGCGCTCAGCGGGCTCTGTTCGGCCACCGGGGCGACATCACGATTCTGCGGTTCCGAACCGTCTCCGTTCGTCGCAGCGACGAAGGGGGATCCCACAGCGACGAACGCACCGGCGGCGACCACACCCGCCAACACCTTGTTTCGAACCGGGGTCCGCGAGTCACGGGAAAAAGAATTACGCAGTGATTGAGGCAGATAGGACTTGAGGGTGGAGGTCTTGCGACGGCCACTCTCGTCGTTCTTGTCGGCCATGCTCGCCTTTCCGTCTCGGGGAGGTCCGGCCACTGCCCGTCGGGGGTCGGGCTTACTCGTCGGGGGATCGAGTGCGTCGTGACCGAACCGTGACGTACCTGGTGCAACGTAGCTTTATGTATCCGTGACATCAAGCGTTCACCCTTTAGTTGCAGGGAAAAGGCACGCAATCAACGCGATTGAACACTCTGAGTGCCCAATGGCTGATTACCCTTCGATAACGGATCAACCAAACGACCACTTGGCACCACAGGCCGAGGACAACCGCCCCTTCCTCTCGCCGACGGAACGAGGCAGGGAGACATCATTTCCATCGAATCCGCTGGTAAAAACACCAACAAAGAAGGTAAAAAGATCCGCCCGGAGATCGCCGATCAACGAGAAAACGATCTGAAAAAGATCTTGAAATCCCGAAACGTAGCCCGCCCGAACAATGATCGAATTCCTCGGAAGAATATCATCTTCCCGGATTCGCGCACCTGCGGTGACGTCCGACACGCCGATGCGACTCTCATTCGCGAATAGCTATCCGTGACGACGGAGCACGCCAACCCGAACACGCTGCGAGGTAATTCCCTCCACGCGGGTTAAGTGCTCGGCGAAGCCGTGAACCACTCTTCGGAGTGAGGTAAAGACTCCTGCGTTGCGCTCCGGAGAGCTGTGCTCAAGCCTGGTCGGGTGGTAACCGTTTCGGCGGGAGGCTGCCGTGTCCGACGATTACACCCGCCCATCCGGCGGTCGAGGCGACAACGGCCGTACTTCGGTCAACGCCAGGCAACTGTGGACCGGCGGAGCCGCCACCGCGCTGGTAGCCGCACTCATAGGACTCGTGGCGGTGGTGGTCCTGCGGGGTGTACTGGGAATCCCCGTACTCGGCCCTTCGCGCTACGGAACGCTGGGCGACGTCAGCACGGCCCGGCTGTGCCTGTTCGCCGCACTCGCGGCGCTGTTGGCGACGGCCCTGATACACCTGCTGCTGGTGACCACACCGCGTCCGAACCTCTTCTTCGGCTGGATAGTCGCGCTGATCACCGTGGCCGTGGCGGTACGCCCATTCACCACGGACGCCGCACTGCAGACACAGATCGCCAGCTGCGCCCTGAACGTGGTAATCGGTCTGGCGATCGGAACACTTGTGACAGGAGTGGCCGCCGGGGCCAGCAGGCCCCGGCGTTGAGCGACCGACGGCTGAACCGGAACACGAAGGCATGCCCGGACGATTCGTGTCGAAACCGCCCGGTCCGCCCACCCCGCGGGGGATCCGGTTCAGCCGCCGAAGCCAATCACCGGGCACGAACCCGCTCGTTCGAGCGGAGAGCGCAACCGGCAGCGGGGACGGCCGGCGACCGCTGTCGAGCCGTCCACCGCGGTGAATCAGTCTTCGGAGCGCATCGGGCTGGAGGCCGTCCGCCACTCGACGGTGGGGCGCATCGCGGCCAGGTCCACCCGGTCCTTGAACTGCTCGGCGACGCCGAACAGCGAGTTGATCAGGGTGTTGGACAACAGGTGCGGGTCCAACCCGAGCTCGACCAGGCCCGTGTGCACCACGTTGTAGTAGTGCTGGTCCTGCTCCACACGGGGGTTGTCGAGGTACTCCACCTCAACGGTGCCGTGGTAGTTGTTGGCGACCGTCTTGGCGATCTCCTCGACCGAGAAGCTCTCGGTCATCTGGTTGAAGACCCGGAACTCACCCTTGTCGGCGGGGCTCTCGGCGGCGAGGCGGATGCACTCCACGGTGTCCCTGATGTCGATGACACCGCGTGTCTGGCTGCCGGTTCCGTAAACAGTGAGGGGATGCCCGAGCACTGCCTGGATCACGAAGCGGTTGAGCACCGTACCGAAGATGGCGTCGTAGTCGAACCGGGTCGCCAACCGCGGGTCACGCACGGTCTGCGGCGTCTCCTGCCCGTATACGACACCCTGGTTGAGGTCGGTGGCACGCAGCCCCCAGATACGGCAGGCGAACTCGATGTTGTGACTGTCGTGCACCTTGCTGAGGTGGTAGAAGGAGCCGGGCTTCTTCGGGTACAGCATGCGGTCGGTGCGACCCTTGTGGGTGACTTCCAGCCAGCCCTCTTCGATATCGATGTTGGGCGTGCCGTACTCACCCATGGTGCCGAGCTTGACCAGGTGAATCTCCGGATCGACTTCCTGGATCGCGAACAGCACGTTGAGGTTGCCGACAACGTTGTTCTGCTGTGTGTAGACCGCGTGTTTGCGGTCGATCATCGAGTAGGGGGCGGCTCGCTGTTCGGCGAAGTGCACGATGGTGTCAGGACGGAAGTCCCGGATCATCTCGACGGTGAACTCGGCGTCGACGAGATCACCGTAGTACATCTTGATGTCCTGTCCGGAAACCTCCCGCCAGGCATCGACACGCACCTGCAGCGGCTCCGCCGGAACCAGACTGCGTACGCCCATTTCGTGGTCGTAGGCCCTACGGGCGAAGTTGTCTGCCACGGCCACGTCGTGGCCGCAGTCGGACAGATGCAGAGCGGTCGGCCAACCAAGATAGCCGTCCCCACCGAGGACGAGGATTCGCACGCCTTCTTCTCCTCTACAAAATGTCGGCATCCATCGGTGCCCGTGTGTAACGAGACCGTGGCTGCCACCTATCAGGGTCCGTTCCGCGACACCCGTACCTTGTGGGTATCCACAGAATGTAATTCATCGAACACGCTGTGCGCGACTCAAGCCCTCCCCACACTATCGTGTTCGATGTGAAAGGCTAACTGCTGCGGCGCAACAGCCAACCCCACCTCCACGAACGGCATGTTCTCATCCGTCGACCGGATGGCGAAGCCACTTCCGTACAGTTCGTGGAGCTCGTTTCAGACAACCACTCTTCCGCCCGGAGGGAAGTAAACGTGGCCGCTACCCCGGAGCCGCCTTCGAAGCCCGGCGGCACAGGCCGGTACTGGAGACTGCTACGTGGTTTCGCCGCGGTCTCCGCGTTGGCGACCATCAGCAGTCAGCTCGTATTCGTCGTGTCCTACTGGATCGGTTCGGCATCGACCCTGTCCACCGTGCTGGGGTGGCTCGCCGGAGCGATCCCGAACTTCTTCCTCAATCGCCGGAACTGGGGAAGCGCCGGCAGCCATCGGCTGGGCGGTGAACTGACACGGTTCGCGCTGGTCTCGGTGGCCACCTTCCTGATAGCGGCGGTCGCCACCAACTACACGGAAGAACTCGCCCACAATCTCTTCGCCGATTCCGAGGTTCGCAGAGTCGCCCTCGTGTGGGGAGCTTACCTCGGTACCTACCTCCTGATGTTCGTGGTCAAGTTCTTCCTGCTCGACCGCGTGGTCTTCGCTACTCCCCGGCGGCACGAGCAGGTTCGTTGACCTGCTCGTCCGCCGAGGAGGCCCCGGCCGCACCGGAGAGCCGCCTGGCACGGCGCTCCCGGAGCCAGGTACCCAGCACCACTCTGCTGTAGCGATAGCCGTAGAGCACGTTGTTGCCCTTCTTGCTGACACCGGCCACCCGCTGCCGCATGGTCATGGCCTGCTCACGGACCCGGTACCCCCGCGCCAGCACACCCACCAGAAGCTCGGACGACTGGTACTGCTGTTGTTCCAGTCGAACCGAGTTGGCCACCTCGACCCGCATCGCGCGGAATCCGAAGGACGTGTCGGTGATGCGCTGTCCGGTCATCACACTGACCAACCAGGCGAACACGTAGGTACCCAGGCGGCGCAGCAGCTGCGGATTCTCACTGCTCCCCAACCTGCGCGAGCCGGTGACGAAGTCCGCCTCGTCGTCGAGGATCGGGCGCAATAACCGGGGAAGCTCGTCGATCTCGTACTGCCCGTCGGCATCCGTGGTGACCACGTAACTCGCACCGCGTTCGGCGGCGAGCCGGTAACCGAGCCGCAGCGCGGCCCCCTGGCCACGGTTGGTGCCGGCCACACAGGTGTAGGCGCCGTGCCTGACGGCAACGTCGGCGGTGTCATCGGAGGCCCCGTCGACGACCACCAGGGTGTCCACGTCGAGATCGCAGCTGGAACCGGGAATCCCCTCCAGCACGGCTGGTATGGCGTCCCGTTCGTTGTAGGCGGCGATCAGCACCACCACCGGCGCGAACCGGTGATCACCGTATCGCGCCGCGTAATCGGTCAGTGCTTCCTCATCGACCTCGTCAGGAAAGGTCGTCGGCATCTCGTGCTCCTTCGTGCCGTGATCTCGGCTACCGGTTCGTCGCGGAACCCTTCGTATCAATTCGGCGGCCGGTAATGGCCGTGATCCCCAACGCACCCGCCAGTGGCAGCAGAACGAGTGCGGGTAGCTGATAGCGCCAGGAGAACTCCATCGCCGCCGCCGTGAACAACACCGCGGTGCCCAAACCGCCGGAAAGCAGGCAGACGGCCCGGAGTCCACTCCGGCGGGCTCGCCCCACTCCCAGCATCGCCGCTACGGTGAGGGCCAGAGCCAGCCCCAGAACGGTGCCAGGAGTGTAACCTCCCCCCAGCTGGTATGCGCGCAGGAAACCCGCCGCACGCTCGTTGACGGAGTAACTCCCCTGATCGTAGTACTCCAGCCAATCCCGCGTTACCCACTCATTGGTGTAAAGCGGGTACTCGGTCTGGAACTGCCAGCGGGCCAGCGGAACATCACCGGGGGAACGTGTCCGCATCGGCGCGAAGCCCTTGGCGAAGTCCTCGGCTACACCTCCGAACACTTCGAAGGGCTGGCTGCGCAGCACCTTGAACGCCAGGGAGTGCTGTGCCTCGGAGTAACTGACCTCCTCGGGCAGTTCAGCGGCGTCGACCTCGTTGTGGAAGAAGTGTATGTAGTAGTCGATACCCGTGCGCTTGCGCTCGGCCACCGGAGCCTCCGGGCACACGGCTCGCTGAGCGGGCGTCAGTTCGAGTCGCTCGCAGTCGGCGACCATCGCGGTGCGCCCGAAGACGACGCTACCGGTGGAGCCGCCGAGAGCGGGGTAACCGGTCCAGTACATGTGGTACCCCGCGTAGGTGGAGAGCATGAGCACGAAGCCTGCCACCAGCGCCAGGGCCGAACCCAGTCGCCGCCTCCAGCCGTCCCTGGGACGCAGCCCGGCCGCCAGCAGCACGAAGACCGCAGCCGGCACCACCAGGGTGAGACCGACCAGGCGCACCAACACTGAGCCGCCGAGCAACAGCCCCCCCAGCAGAGCCAGCCGGGGACCGGGAGTGCCCCACCAGGTCAGCAGGAGGACCACGAGCAGCAGCAGTACCTGGAACAGCAGGTCGGACATGATCAGGTGCTCGATCTGGAGCTGGTAGGCGTCCAGCAGCACCGGAGCCACCGCGAGCGCGGCCAACCACCGCCTGCATCCGAAACGCATCAGCAACGCGTAACTGGAGAGTGCCAGCCCCAGTCCCAGCAGGTGCTGCACTATCGCCACGAGCCCCAGATCACCGACCAACAGGACCGGACCGAGCAGCAACACCTCGTAGCCGATGGGGTTGATGTTGCCCGGGAAGAAGACGCCGAGGTCCTTCAGGTACCGGAACGAGTCGATGTAGAGCAGCGCCGGCTGGTACGCGATCTCCACCACGATCCGCAGCAGCACGCCGGCGAACAGGAACAGCACCAGCAGCCAGTGCCGGCGGACTGCGCGCAACAGTCGAGTGGTCATGTCGCTACGGACACCCTGCCGTCAGCGTCGCGGAAGTCGTCCCACACCGTGCGCAACCCGTCGGTCAGCCGCACGTTGGGCGTGTATCCCAGTTCTCGCCTGGCCTTCTCGATCTCGACGATCACGGCGGGCATCTCGCCGTTCTTGGCGGGTACGTGCGTGACGGGCAGTTCCTTGCCCGTGGCGGTGCGTACCGATTCGATGAGTTCCATGACCGAGATGGAGCTTCCGGAGCCGATCACCGCGGTTCCGTTGTACTGCTTGTCCCAGGAGGCCGTGATGGCCTGGACCACGTCGTCGATGTGCACGAAGTCGCGGCTCTGCGAACCGTCGCCGTAGACCTCCACACCCTCGCCCGCCAGTGCCGCACGCATCAACCTGGGGACGAAGCTGTCCTTGTGGCTCATGCCGGGGCCGTAGATGTTCGTGAACCGCAATGCGGTTGTCGCGATGCCGTAGGCACCGCTGTAGCCGGACAGCAGCATCTCGCAGGCGGCCTTGGTCGAGCCGTAGGGGGTCAGCGGTCGCAGCGGGAGCCGCTCGGAGATGGTCCCGTAGCCGATGTCGCCGACCACCGCGTTGGTCGAGGCCAGCACGAAACGTCCGACACCACGCTGCCGCGCCAGTTCGAGCAATCCCTGGGTGACCTCGACGTTCTCGGCGAATGTCTCCGCGGGTTTGTCCACGGAACGCAACACCGAGGTGATGGCGGCCAGATGAATGATTCCGGCGCTGTTCTCCGGAACAGCCGCCTCACGCACCTGCGGATCTGTCAGCTCGCCGGACACGTGTGTGACCAGGTGACGATACTGCTCGGGTATCTCGGGAGTCACTCGATCGACGATCGTCACCGGGTTGCCACGTTGCACGAACGCCCTGACCACGGCTCTTCCGACGAAACCCGATCCGCCGGTGACGACGACGCGCTCGGCTCCGATTTCGGGGTCTGTTGAATCTGCTGCGGACTGCACGAAGCTGCTTGGCACGCGTACGACTCTAACCGTTGGCATATTCGACGCGCGCCAGCCCGCCCATTACATGCCCCCTCGCCATTTTCGCTGCGCAACAAAATACGTCCGGAGCGGCGAGCGAACTCATCCACCGAACGGAGTCGCGGCAGCGGACGCGCGAGGCACGAGAAACCGAACAGGACGACGGTCGCACCGTTCCCGGTGTCACTCCGCGCAGATCCGCCCCAGGGCGGCCAGCCCGGTGGCGAACACGTCCTCACGGAAAACACGATCGAGGTCGGCCGCCCGGTGGTCGGTCTCCGGATCGGTGGTGATGTCGTAGCACGCCGACCACTCGGCGAAGGTCACGCCGGTGTCGGTAACCGGTGCCACGCGAACCGTGGCGCGATAGTTCCGCACCGGGAACGGACCTTCGAGCATCTCGTAACCGTAGGAACGTCGAAACGAATCGAACGCGACCAGTCGCTCCCGCACGGTCGAACCATCGGCCAACCGGAGTTTCCGCACGGCTCCCACCGCGAACGGGGAGGAACCCTGTTCGATTTCGCCCGCGGTTATGGCCGGATGCCAGTCGGCGAGGGCCGCGAAATCACCGAAAACACGCCAAACACGATCCACCGGGACTTGCACCAGGGCGCTGGAATACGACTGGGCCACGAATCAACACACTCCTTACCGCGGGCGACGAGAACCCGTAACAACTTTGGCGGTGCGGGCCGGAACCACTGCCGACGCGGTCACTGGTTCTGTCCGACACCCCCTCGCTGAGACATTTCCCCCGAACCATCCCGGATCTCGGTCGCCGATTCCGAGAACGAGCGGCGAACACGCCGGGGAGACGAGGAGCCGGTCACGGCGGGGCGCCCACGCGTACGCGTCGGCCTCGCACCACCGCGTGGCCCGGATACCACCGAATACTTCAGTCGGAACGCCGCTGTTCCAGGAACTCGCCGGTCCGAGCGGTGACCGCCTGTTCGGTCGGTAGTCTCTCCATACTGCTGGCACCGTAGAATCCGTGACAACGGCCGGTTCGCGAGAGCACATAAGCCATGTCCGCCGGCGCGCTTATGGGGCCGCCGTGGCAGAGCACGAGAACATCGTCGCGAATCTCGGCGGCCGCCGCCGACCACTCCTCGATCGAGGCCACACATTCGTCCAGACTCAGCGCTGTTTCGGCTCCGATACTTCCGCCGGTGGTGAGCCCCATGTGACAAACGATCACGTCGGCGCCGGCGCGCGTCATCGCCCGCGCGTCGTCCGCGGAGAAAACATAGGGCGTTGTGAGCAGGTCCATTTCACGGGCGGCGCGGATCATTTCCACCTCACGGTCGAAACCCATCCCCGTTTCCTCCAGGTTCGCCCGGAACACCCCGTCGATGAGACCGACGGTGGGAAAGTTCTGCACTCCGGCGAATCCCAGATCACGCAGTTCCGCGAGAAACTTCTCCCGAATCATGAACGGGTCGGTTCCGTTCACTCCTGCCAGCACCGGGGTGTTTCGGACCACGGGCAACACCTCGCGCGCCATTTCCAGCACGATGTCGTTGGCGTTTCCGTACGCGAGAAGTCCCGCGAGCGATCCCCTGCCCGCCATGCGGTAACGCCCCGAGTTGTACAGCACGAGGAGATCGATCCCACCGGCTTCCTCCGACTTGGCGGAGAGACCCGTTCCCGCTCCCCCACCGACTATCGGCACGCCACGCTCGACCTTGTCGTACAGCCGTCGCAGGATGCCGGCACGATCCGGCGGTCCTTCCCGGGAACTCGTGTCACGGCGCTGTTCACTCATCAGCCACCACCTCGTGGAACGCGTCCAGCAACGCCCGGACGAACTGCGAATCGTTGATGTTGTGCGGCAGTCGGACCAAACGCCGTTGTTCGTGCTGCACCACGTTACGTTCGAGTGTGTCGAACAACACTTCGTCGGCCTCCGGATCGTGAAAGGGACTACCCGCGGCGTCCAGTGCCGACACTCCGCCCTCGGGAAGCAGGAATCTCACCCGACCGGGTAAGGCGTTGAGCTTGTCGGCCAGGAACATCCCGATGGCCTCGCACTCCTCCGGAGTGGTACGCATCAGGGTGACCTGCGGATTGTGCTCGTAGAGCAGCCGGTCCCGGTATCGGTCCGGCACGGTCTCCGGTGCGCCGAAATTGACCATGTCCAGCGCGCCGCAGGAACCCACGTAGGGCAGCCCCGCTCGTGCGGGTGCGTCGAGCCGTTCCCCGCCCGCACTCATCACCCCGCCGGAAACGAGGTCGCAGACTTCGGTGGTGGTGATGTCCAGCAGCGCGTACAGCAGCCCGTCGTCGGCCAGTTTCTCCATCGCGCGCCCCCCGGTTCCGGTCGCGTGGAAAACCAGCGGATCGTAAGCGGCCTCGAGTTCCTGGGCCACGGCACTGACGCACGGAGTGGTCACGCCGAACATGGAGAGGCCGACGGCGGGCCTGTCGGTCACGTCCGGTGGGCTCGCGCTCGCCGCACCGTGCAAGGCGTGCGCGGCATTGGCCAGCACACGCCGTGATATCCGGTTCAGCCCGGCGACATCGGTGACCGCGGGCATCATCGTTATGTCGCTGGCGTCGACGTAGCCGGAAACGTCGCCGGAGGCGACCGTGGAGACCACGAACTTCGGAACGCCGACGGGCAACGCGCGCATCGCGGGCGTAACCAGGGCGGTGGCTCCCGACCCGCCGGCGCCGAGTATCCCCGCGACATCGTCGCGGGTGAGCAGGAACCGCCGGAACGCCTCCGACATCGCGGTGACCGCGGAGCCGCGCTCTCCGGTGAACACGGCACCACTGCCGTACGGATGATGCTCGGCGACCGACTCGGAGGGGATCGAGACGGCCGCGGCGGAACCGGCTCCCGCGGTGCCCAGGTCCACGGTCACCACCGACGATCCGTCGGCACGGAGCAGGTCGGCGACATACCCGAGTTCGTCGCCCTTGGTGTCGAAGGTTCCGACTACGTAGACACTGCCCAACGAACGCTCCGTGATCGAACGATGATCATGCGTGTGGCACCCTACTGGCTCTTCGTGCCGAGGAACAGCCCGTCGTCCGAAGTGCCCGTCGGCGGATGGGGTCGACGAGCGGGGAACAGGGAGGAGGGAGAACAGAACTGCCCGGCCGGTACACCGGCCGGGCAGTTCGAGGCGTATCCGACGCGCTCCGGACCCCTTGGGAGACCGATCCCGGGTGTCCACGGGTCAGTGGCTTTTGCCCCTGCCCTTGACCTTGTTCACGACTCGGTCGATCTTTTCCTTGTTCTTGGGGTCCTGGGCATAACGCTTCGCCTGTTCGATCGCGCGCCTGCCCTGCGGGCTCTTGGCGACGTCGGCTACCTTGGCTACCTTCTTGAAGATCGACATGATCGCTCCTGCCGTCTAGTCGGGGCCATCCGACGTCCAGAGTACCCACCGGGATCACGGGGTGAGACCGCCGTCACACCGGGTGTAGCGATAGGTCGCGCGGAGACCCGGGGAACCGATGTGACGGAGATCAGCCGGGCGGGACCAGTCGGGCGGGGATCACCCCAGCACGCCGCGTATCGAGGCATGCCCCTTGAGCAGGTTGCGCGCCACGGTACGACGCTGGATCTCGTCGGTTCCCTCGAAGATGCGCAGCAGCCGCATGTCCCGGTACCACCGCTCGATGGGGAGTTCCCTGGTGTAGCCCATGCCGCCGTGGATCTGCATCACCCGGTCCACGATCTCGTTGGCGCGGACACCGCCGTGCAGCTTGGCGATGGACTGCGCGTGGCGGGAATCCATCCCCTGGTCAACCTGCCAGGCCGCCTGCAGCACCAGCCAGCGCAACGCCTCGATCTCGACGGCGGAGTCCGCGATCATCCACTGGATGGCCTGCCGATCCGCGATCGGGGCCCCGAAGGTCCTGCGGGACTGCGAGTACTCCGTGGCCATTTCCACCATGCGCTCACAGCCGCCCAGGGCGCGCGCGGGCAGCATGTACCTGCCCTGTCCGATCCACTGCATGGCGAGTCCGAAGCCGTTGCCGACCTCGCCGAGCACGTTCTCCTCGGGCACCCGGACGCCGTCGAAGGTCAGCGCGGCGGGTTGCCGGTCCCACTCCCCCATGATGTCGATGGGCTCCGAGGTCCAGCCCATGTCCCGGTCGACCAGGAAACAGGTGACGCCGCCGTCGGCCCCCTTCTCCTTGTCGGTGACGGCGAAGACCATGGTGAAGTCGGCGTCGATGCCACCGGTGATGAATGTCTTCTCACCGTCGATGACCCACTCGGAGCCCTCCTTGCGGGCAGTGGTGCGAATGTTTTTCGCATCAGACCCGGCGTCCGGTTCGGTTATCGCGAAGCAGGACTTCCGGGTCCCCTCGATGGTCGGGACCAGGTAGCGCTGTTTCTGCTCCTCGTTGCCGTAATAGAGGATGTTGTCGGCGGAACCTCCGAAACTGAACGGCACGAAGGTCCGACCGAGCTCCACCTCGACCAGGGCCGTAAGCACGGCGGACAGCCCCATGCCGCCGTACTCCTCCGGAGTCTGGACCCCCCAGAAACCCGCCTGGCGGGCCTTGTCGCGCAGCTGCTGGGTCTCCTCCTTGGTCAGACCGCGCTCACCACGCCGTTCCCGGTCGAGAACCTGCTGCTCCAGCGGCATCAGCTCGCGCTGGACGAAGTTGCGGACCCAGTCGCGGATGTCGCGTTCGGTGTCCGACAGTGCGAAATCAACCATGACAAGCCTTCCTCGGTGGCGGGGACGGCGATTTCACGGGAAATCGCCGGGAATGTGACGGGGACGGCGCACCGGGCGGACCGGTGCGCCGGGTACGGGCCGGGGTCAGCCGAGCTTGCGACCGCCGTCGACGTAGAGCGTCTGACCGGTGACGAACGAGGACTGCTCACTGGTCAGGAAGCTCACCGCGTTGGCGATGTCGGCGGGCTGACCGACACGGCGCACCGGTGTCTCGGCGGCGGCGCCCTCCTGCAGCTGCTCGAAGGTCATCCCGAGCCGCTCGGCCGTCGTCGCGGTCATGTCGGAGACGATGAAACCGGGCGCGATGGCGTTGACGTTGATGCCGAACGGCCCCAGCTCGATCGCCAGGGTCTTGGTGAACCCCTGCACTCCCGCTTTCGCGGTGGAGTAGTTCGCCTGACCGCGATTGCCGAGCGCGGACACGCTGGAAAGGTTCACGATCTTCCCCCAGCGCTGGGGAACCATCTGCTGCTGGGCGGCTTTGCTGCACAGGAAAGCACCGCGCAGGTGAACCCCCATGACGGTGTCCCAGTCCTGCTCGGACATCTTGAACAGCATGTTGTCCTTGGTGACCCCGGCGTTGTTGACCAGGACACCGACGGTTCCCAACTGCTCCGAGACCCGGGTGAAGGCACGCTCCACCGAGTCCGAGTCGGTGACGTCGGCCGACACGGCCAGCGCCGACCCACCCGCGTCGGTGATACGCCGCACGGTTTCGGCGCAGGTGGACTCGTCGAGGTCCACCACCGCGACCGCGGCCCCTTCGGAAGCGAGTTTCTCGGCGATACCGGCGCCGATTCCCCTTCCCGCTCCGGTCACCACGGCCACTCGTCCGTCCAGTTGTTGAGCCACGCTGTACTCCTTCAGTTCCGGCTCGTCTGTTGTTCGTCCCGAATGATCCGGTCCCGCAACTCCCGTTTGAGCACCTTGTGGCTGGGCCCGAGCGGGAGTTCGTCGGTGAAGACCACTCGTCGCGGGTACTTGTGCGCCGCCAGCCGCGCCGCGGCCCACTCGACCACCCGGTCGCTAACCGACTGGTCGGTATCCCCTGCCGACAGTGTGGCATGCACCGCTACCGCACAGACCTCTTCGCCACGGGTGGTGTCCGGCAGCCCGATTACCGCCACCTGTGCCAGCTCGGGGTGCTCCAGCAGGAGCTCCTCGACCTCCCGCGGGTAGACGTTGTACCCGTTGCGAATGATCAGCTCCTTCTTGCGGTCGACGATGGACAGGAATCCGTCCTCGTCCCTGACCCCGATGTCGCCGGTACGGAACCAGCCGTCGACGAGTGCCGCACGGGTCGCCTCCGGATTCCCGAGATAACCGGCGAACACGTTGTGCCCACGTACGACGACCTCGCCGCGGGTGCCGCGGGGCAACAGCTCGATCCGGTCGGAGTCCGGGTCGGCGATCTCGACCTCGACACCCCACAGCGGATGTCCCACGGTGCCCGCCCGCGTCCCGATGGAGGGTTGGTTGACCGTCGCGCTCGGCGAGGTCTCGGAGAGGCCGTAACCCTCCAGTATCCGGGTCTCGAACCGCTCGTTGAAACGCTCCAGCACCGAAACCGGCAACGCGGCCCCACCGGATACGCACAGCCGCAGGCTGGGCAACCGCAGGTCCGGCGGGGCTGCTTCCAACATCCGGCCGAACATCGTGGGCACCCCGTTGAACTGGGTGATTCCGTGCTCACGAATCAGCTCCAGCGCCTGTGCGGGATCGAAGCCGGGTTGCAGCACCAAGCAGGCGCCGGCACGGAACGTGGTGTTCATCGAGACCGTCTGGCCGAACACGTGGAACAACGGCAGACATCCCAGCACCAGATCACTCGAATCGGTGTCGGTGGCGTCGAAGGCGTTGACCGTCGCGTTCATGACCATGTTCAGCTGGGTCAGCACGGCGCCCTTGGGTTTGCCCGTGGTCCCGCTGGTGTAGAAGACGACCGCCTCGTCCTGCGGCGCGCGGGTCACGAAACCGGACAGCGGCTCGACCTCGGCCGCCAGCTCGGTCAACGACGGCTCGTCGTGCTCTCCCTGCCGAGAGTCCCCCTGCCGGGAGTCGACGTCCCCCAGGGTCACCAGGCTCGCGCCGGTTCGTTCGGCACAGCCCCGGGCCAGCTCCAGTTGGCTGGTGTGTCCCAGGATCATCCTCGCGCCCGAATCCGAGACCAAATGGGCGGCTTCCGAAGCGACGAGCAATACCGGAACGGGCACCACGACGGCCCCGACCACCTGCACCGCGTAGTAGGCACGGACGAAGTCCACGACGTTCGGGGCCACCAGGGCGATCCGGTCACCCGCGACGACACCGAGCTCCCGCAGTGCGGCGGCATGGCGACACACCTGCTCCCAGAGTTCGCCGTATTCGACTCGGTCCCGCCCCTCCAGCACGGCCGGGGCGTCCGGAGTGCGGTGGGCGGGTTCCGCGAGCACCGAGGCGAGTGAGAGCGAGGCGGACGAACCAGTGTCCATCGGCTGCTCCCCTGTCACGGTGCCCGGGTGATTCGTGGTCATCAGCGACCTCCTCAGTACGCCAGGAGCCGCTACCGCGTGCGGCACGCAGCACTGCGGCCGACAGCTTAACTAACGACGTTAGTTTTGTGAGACCCTAAAGTCGACGACAACGTTTGACAAGACTCGAGAGCAACGAACCGGACTCGTCCCCGAACAGTTCCCGGAGGCCACTTCTTGCCCAGACCGAGCACGCCCCTGCTGTCGATGGAGCGCATCCGGGATTCCGCACTCGAGATCATCGACACCGCCGGGCTGGAGGCACTTTCGATGCGCCGCCTGGCGGAACGACTGGGAGTGCGGGCGGCTTCGCTGTACAACTACGTCCCCAACAAGGACGAGCTGCTGCACGATCTCGCCAACTCGACGATGGCCCGGGTCGACGTCTCCGGGTTCGAGACGGACTGGGTCACGGGCGTGACCGTCTGGGCCCGCTCCTATCGCCGGGCGCTGGTGGAACACCCCAACCTGGTGCCGTTCATAGCCTCCGGCCCGGCTCGCAGGGAAGCGGCACTGCGCCGCGCCGACGCGGTGCACGGCGGGTTGGTCGAGGCCGGTTGGCCGCAGCGCTACGCGACCATGATCGGGGCATCCGTGAAGTACCTCGTGGTGGGCAGCGCGATGGGATCGTTCGCGGGCGGATTCATCGACGACGCCGAGATCTACGACGAGAGGTTCCCCAACCTCGGCAGGGCGCATCTGCTGCGCAGTCACGCGACGGAGATCGACAACGCCAGTTTCGAGCTGGCACTGCACGCCTTCACGGAAGGACTGCGCAGACGTTACGCGGAACTCGACGAGCCCCACTGATCGCGGTACCCGACCGTCGAGTTCACCAAAACGGGAACACCGCTCGGCGGCCGCGCGCCACGCGCGCGGGGGAAATCCGGCCGCGGTCAGCTGCGCTGCTGTTGACTCGATAGCCGGGGCTACGTAGCGTTCACGCTACAATCGAAGAATGCGCCCATGACGTCATGCGGGAGAGACTCCGCACTCGGCTCGCGGCATCGCTGCCCGGCCACGGCAATGGCCCCAACGTGCGCGCGGAGCGCCGAAGGAGCAACACTCCCCGACAAACTCTCAGGCCCGATCACCGCATGGCACCAGGCGATTCAGGAGGAAAGCAGGGGTCACGTGCCCCTCGCCCACGGTGCAAGCCGCACAGCGCGGTGAAACTCTCAGGCCAATGACTCCGGGGAGACGCCGACCAGGCGCCGACCTATCAGGAGTTTCCACCATGTCACCGTCCCGCAAGACACCACTGCACGAGATCCATCAGCGACTCGGGGCCACCTTCACCGAGTTCGCGGGCTGGGAAATGCCGCTGCGCTACTCCGGTGACATCAACGAGCACAACGCGGTACGCGGCACGGCGGGCCTGTTCGATCTCACGCACATGGGCGAGCTTCGCATCAGCGGCACCCAGGCCGCCGAGGCACTTGACTACGCGCTGGTGGCCAACGCCTCGGCGATCACCGTCGGGCGTGCGCGTTACACGATGATCTGCGACGAAGCGGGCGGGGTACTGGACGACCTGATCGTCTACCGCACCGGGGAACGGGAATTCCTCGTAGTCGCCAATGCCGCGAACGCCGCCGTGGTCTCGACCGAGCTGGCCGAGCGGGTACGCGGTTTCGACACCGAGTACACCGACCTGTCCGACGAGTACGCGCTGATCGCGATTCAGGGCCCGGTGGCCAAGGACATCCTGGCACCGTTGACCGAGATCGACCTGACAACGGTCAAGTACTTCGCGGGATACCCCGGCAGGGTAGCCAATTGTGATGTTCTACTCGCCCGCACCGGCTATACCGGCGAAGACGGTTTCGAGCTGTTCACATCCGTCGAGGACGCGGCTACGGTTTGGCAGGCGCTCAGCGAGGCGGGCGCCCCGCACGGGATACAGCCCGCCGGCTTGGCATGCCGGGACACACTACGGTTGGAGGCCGGTATGCCGTTGCACGGTCACGAGCTCTCCACCGAAGTGACCCCGTTCGACGCCAATCTGGGTCGGGTGGTCCGACTGGACAAGTCGGGAGATTTCGTGGGACGCGCCGCCCTCGCCGACGCGGCGGAGCGGACCGCGGAGCGCACACTGGTGGGGCTGCGCGGAACGGGCCGCCGCGCCCCACGCCACGGTTACCGGGTACTGGACGGTGACGGCGCCGATGTCGGCGTCGTGACCAGCGGTGCGCCGTCGCCCACGCTGGGTTACCCGATCGCGATGGCCTATGTGGACCACGCCTGCGCGAAGACGGGAACCGAGTTACAAGTGGACATTCGCGGCAAGGCAGTCGCTGTGGAGGTCGTGGACCCGCCCTTCTACAGCCGGAACCGCTGAACGCGCCCGACCCGCTCCACCGAGAATCAGGAACACGGAGGTAAGTGATCATGCCGTCAGGCGATCTGTTCAACGAGAGGCTCGCATCGGTCGACCCCGAGGTGGCCAACGCGGTCGACGCGGAACTGCACCGGCAGCAGAACACGCTGGAGATGATCGCCTCGGAGAACTTCGCACCCCAGTCGGTGTTGGAGGCTCAGGGGTCGGTACTGACCAACAAGTACGCCGAGGGCTACCCGGGCAAACGTTATTACGGCGGCTGCGAGCACGTCGACGTCGTCGAGCGACTCGCCATCGACCGGGTCAAGCAGCTGTTCGGGGCCTCCTACGCCAACGTGCAACCGCACTCCGGCGCGCAGGCCAATTCGGCGGCGATGTTCGCGCTGCTCAAGCCGGGTGACACGATCCTCGGCCTGGACCTGGCCAACGGTGGTCACCTGACCCACGGAATGCGGCTGAACTTCTCCGGCAAGCTCTACAACGTGGTGCCGTACCGGGTCCGCGAGGACGACCACCTCGTCGACATGGACGAGGTCGCCCGACTGGCCCGGGAGAACAAGCCACAGGTGATCATCGCGGGCTGGTCCGCCTACCCGCGGCAGCTGGACTTCAAGCGGTTCCGCGAGATCGCCGACGAGGTCGGTGCCTACCTCATGGTGGACATGGCTCACTTCGCCGGTCTGGTCGCGGCCGGGCTGCACCCCAACCCGGTGCCGCACGCCCACGTGGTGACCACCACCACCCACAAGACGTTGGGTGGGCCGCGTGCCGGTGTGATCCTGTCCTCCGACGAGGAGCTCGGCAAGAAGTTCAACTCGGCGGTGTTCCCCGGTCAGCAGGGCGGTCCGCTGGAACACGTGATCGCGGGCAAGGCTGTCGCGTTCAAGCTCGCCGCCGGTGAGGAGTTCGCCGATCGGCAGCGCCGCACGCTGGAGGGTGCCCGGATCATCGCCGACCGGCTGCAGGCCGAGGACGCCAGGGCCGCGGGGGTGCAGATCGTCTCCGGCGGCACGGATGTGCACCTGGTCCTGGTGGACCTGCGTGACTCCGAGCTGGACGGGCAGCAGGCCGAGGACCGGATGCACGAGATCGGTATCACGGTCAACCGCAACGCGGTGCCCAACGACCCTCGGCCCCCGATGGTCACCTCGGGACTGCGCATCGGCACCTCGGCACTCGCCACTCGCGGTTTCGCCGCCGAGGACTTCACCGAGATCGCCGAGATCATCGCCACCGCGCTGCACTCCGACTTCGACGAATCGGTGAGCAAGAAGCTGCGTAATCGGGTGGAGGCGCTGGCGGCCAAGCACCCGCTGTACCCGAACCTGTGACGTATCGGGTTGGTCCGTGAGGGCAGCCGTTCGCGACGGCGACCTCCGTTAGCGGACCACGTGTCACGACCGTGCCGCACTCCGGAAGTGTTCCGGAGTGCGGCACTTTTCGTGGCACCGGCGACGACGTTCGGAACAACTCGGCGGGAGCGATGTTGTAGGTTTCGCGATCTTGTCGCGACTCGCCCGGTCGACGAGTGTCGAGGACATGACGATCACACTGGACGAGCTGGTCACGAAGGCGCTGCGTCGCGAGGCTCCGAGTCGTGCCGCGGCCGAACGACTGCTGTCCGAGGAGTTCGACGTTCTCGACGTGGTCGCGGCCGCGGGTCGGGTACGTCGGCACTTCTTCGGCAACAGGGTCAAGCTCAACACCATCATCAATATGAAGAGCGGGCTGTGCCCGGAGGACTGCACCTACTGCTCGCAGCGCCTGGGATCCGACTCGGAGATCCTCAAGTACTCGTGGGTGAAGGCCGAGGAGGCGGCCACAGCGGCGGACGAGGCGGCCGAAGCCGGCGCGAAACGCATCTGCCTGGTGGCCAGCGGACGCGGTCCAGGGCAACGTGACATCGAGCGGGTCTCCGAGACGATCGAGGCGGTCCGGCGGAAGCAGCCCGACGTGGAGATATGCGCCTGCCTGGGGTTGCTGGGCGACGGGCAGGCGGAGCAGCTGCGCGAGGCCGGAGCGTACGCCTACAGCCACAACCTCAACACCAACGAACGGCGCTACGCCGAGATCTGTTCCACCCACACCTTCGAGGACCGGGTCGAAACGGTGCGCAACGCCACCGGTGCCGGGCTCTCTCCCTGTTCCGGGGCGATATTCGGAATGGGGGAGTCGGACGAGGACGTGGTGAGTCTGGCCTTCGAACTGCGGGAGCTCGACCCGGACTCGGTGCCGATCAACTTCCTGATCCCGATGGAGGGAACACCGATGGCGGGTGAGTGGCGACTGACACCGCAGCGGTGTCTGCGCATCCTGGCGCTGTACCGGTTCTTCTTCCCCGACGTGGAGGTTCGGCTCGCCGGAGGGCGGGAGATCCATCTGCGCAACGTGGAGGCCATGGCGCTGCAGCTGGCGAACTCGATCTTTCTCGGTGATTACCTGACCAGTGAGGGCAGAACCGGCGACCAGGACCGGCAACTGATCGCCGACGCGGGATTCGTGGTCGAGGGGAACCGGGAACGAACCCTCCCGCAACAGCGCGAGGACCTGGTCAACATCCGCAGACGCGGTGTCGGCACCGATGTCGCGAGCAACGTCTGATCGGGATCTCCGGTTCGAGGTGTCGGGGGTCCGTTCGGCGGACCCCCGTGCCGATCGCCTATCCGGATGAACGGACTCGGGAGGACTGACCGGGTCTCGTGCTCACCGATCCTGGGGAACTCGCCGAGCCGCTCACGCGGCTCGGTCGAACTCGTCCGAACCGGAGAAGTGGTCGGTTACCCCCGGCACGGGACGGGTTCGCCGCGCCTTGCGTCGTCGCCAGAGCCAGGTGGCCGCTCCGGACAGCATCAGCGCTCCCAGCACCGCCCAACCGGCCCCGCCGAGGATGTGTTCGACGTACTTAGCCGAAGCGCCCGCCAGCCAGCCGATGGCGACGTGCAAGGCGGACCACGCTCCGGCACCCAGCAACGAAGCGGGCAGGAACCTGCCGTAGCCCAGACCGGAGGAACCCGCCGCGGCCGGAGTCAGGGTACGCACCACGGGCAGGAACCTCGACACGAACACAGCGCCCACACCGTAGCGCCGCAGCAGCGTCCCGGCACGATCCCAGTGCCGCTGTCCCAGCTTGCGCACGGCGGCGCTCTCCCGCAGCCGCCAACCGTAGCGACGCCCGAGCAGGAAACCGATGTTGTCGCCCAGGGCGGCGAACAGCGCCACGGACAGCGACAGGGTCAGGAAGAACCCGAAGTCCGTCACGGCGGCCGAGGCGATCAACAGCCCGCTCTCCCCCGGCACGACGAAGCCGATGCCCAGTGTGCACTCACCCAGTACCAGCGCGCCGACCACCACTACCAGCAGCGGGCGAGGTAACCCGGCGATCGCGGCCAGCAGTTCACTGACGACAGACACACACACTCCTAGAGCCGGGTAACATCGATCACGCTACCGCGTGATGCCGAGGAGATGAATCCGGAAGCACCCCCGGTCTCCCCCGACCTCCTGGGGCGGAGTCGGACGGCAGCGAGGTAGCGGCCACGGCCGGGCCAGGACGGCTCCTGTTACGAGTCGTTCGGCCCGAAACGCGACTTTCCCGCACGGTACCTTCAACAGCTCTTGCTCCAGGAGCACTCGAACACCGACTCGTCGGGGCGCGTCGACGGGATGTCGACAGCCGAACCCGAGGAGCGATCCCGTTCGCCGGGACTCGGCACGGACTCCTGGGGATCCGCGCCGTGTCGGGCGAGCCGAACCGCCACGGCATCCCGCAGGTCGCGAGGCGGTGCCGACAGGAGCCCGTTGAACACCACGGAGAACACCAGCGAGCGCTCGGCGCGGGTACGGACGTAGCCGGACAGCGCGGTGACCCCGGTCATCGAACCGGTCTTTGCCGAGACGTTTCCCTCGGCCGCGGTGCCGCGCATCCGACCGCCGAGGGTTCCTCCCGTCATCCGGTCCGTCGCGCCTGCGAGTGGCAGTGCCCGCTTCCAGTCCTCGAACCACGGCCGGTCGCGGACGGTGTCGAGCAACTCGGCCAGCTGGGCGGGCGAGATCGAGTTCAGCGTGGACAGCCCCGACCCGTCCACCAGCCGATACTTCGCGGGATCGATTCCCGACGCCTCCAGCCTGCTCCGGACCACCCCGAGGCCGGCCCGCCAGCTCCCCTCCCCCCGCAGGACCCTGCCCATGGTCTTGACCAGTGTCTCGGCGTGACCGTTGTTGCTGAGCTTGAGGAAGGGAACCAGCAACTGCCGCAGCGGCATCGAACGGTGTTCGGCCATCACCCGGGCGCGGTCCGGTGCCTCGCCCTCACCGGATCCCTCGAAGGTGACACCGCGTTCGGTCAGAGCGCGTCGGAAGACGTCCAACGCGTACGCGGTGGGATCAGCGACGGTGCTCAGGGCTCGCCCGGCGCCGGCTCCCGCCGGTATTCCGCCGCTGACGATCACGCGATCGGTGCCGTGCGCACGACGGACGGACAGCTCTCCCGTGGCGTCCGCGGCGAGCGTACGGGCGCGGTTGACTATCTCGACCGCTTCGGTGGCCGGTCGTGTACTCACCCGCACCGGCTCTCCCGGCCGGGTCGGCCGCGACCGGACCAGCACGGTACCGGCGTCGTAATCACTGTTCGGCGCTACAGTCAGTGCCGAGATCGGGGCAGCGTAGTAGTAGGGCTCGTCGACGGCCATCCAACCGTTGGCGAGAGCGCGGTCGTCGAAGTAGGAGTCGTCGGCCAGCACGTCCCCTCGCACCACCCGGACACCGGATTCGACGATCCGGTCGGCGAGCGCACGGTAGTCCGCGGCCGACATCGTCGGATCACCACCACCGCGCAGGTACAGATCGCCGAACAGTACGTTCCCCCGGCGCCTGCCCGAGGTCAGCACACGGGTGTCGAACCGGAAGCCGGGACCGAGCGCCTCCAACGCCGCTACCGAGGTGAACAGCTTGGCGTTGGAGGCGGGAATCAGGCGTCGGTCCGGTGACCGCCGGTAGAGGATCCGGTCGGTCACCGGATCGCGCACCACCACCCCGACCGAAGCACCGGCCAGCCGCGGATCCGACAGGATCCGGTCCAGATCCGCGCGCAGCGCCTCCGCCGCCCGAGGCGGCTTCTCGTGCGGCACCACGGGATCCGCGGCCCCCGGAACGGCGAAAATCATCACGAAACCGGTCAACAACGCCAGGACACGCCGCACCGTCACTCCTCCGGGCCGCTCGCGCTCGTCACCACTGATCGGAACGGATGATGATCCCGATCAACCGAGCACATGTCGACACCGTGGTCAACGCGGGCGTGTCGCGGGCTCACGCCAGCGCTATCGAACTCGCCATCACCAGCAGCGCGCCCCCGCAGCACCGCTCGAAGACACGCTTGCGCCTGGGAACGGACAGAAAGGCCGACAACCAGCCCACCGAGGGAACTACGATGAGCCACCAGGCCGCGAACGAGGCGACAGCGGCGGAGCTGAGCAGCAAGGCCTGTGTCATGGGGTCACCGGCGGGATCCATCGCCTGCGGCAGCAGCGTGAGAAAGGTGAGCAGCACCTTCGGGTTGAGCACATCGACCAACAACCCACGCAGGAAAACCGCGCGTCCCGACGTCGGAGCCGCCTCGTTACGCGCCGCGGCCGTGGAACCGGCCCGCCGCAGGATCTGAACGCTCATCAGAACCAGATACCCGACACCGAGCACCTTGACCACGAACAGCGCCGCGGGGAACGCGATCACCAGTGCCGACAGCCCGACGGTGGCCGCGGTGGCATGAACGAGCAACCCACAGGTCACTCCCGCCGCGGCCAACCATCCCCAGCGGGCCCCGTTCGCGGCGCTGCGCGTCACCATCACGAAGTCGGGCCCCGGCACCAGAATGATCACCAGCAGGGCGAGCAGGAACGACCCCCAAGCGATGTGCACTGCGAACTCCTCGCACTCGAACCGACAATTCTTCGAAAGCTGTGGCTATAGTGGGTTAATCGTTCGTGTTCGATCCAGCTACGACACAGAAAGTTCGGTTATGACGAGTTCGGCAGAACTGGATTCGGTGGATTGGCGAATCCTGGAGGAGTTGCAGAACGACGCGACCCTGGCCAACCGAACGTTGGCCGAACGGATCGGTCTCGCCGCGTCGAGCTGCCTGCAGCGAGTACGCAGACTCCGGGAACAGGGCGTGATCACCGGGTCGCACATCGACGTGGATCCGGCGGCCACCGGACTCACGCTGGAAGCGGTGGTGTCGATCAACGTGCGCCCGCACACCCGGGCGGTGGTCGAATCCTTCCGCGAGTTCGTGATGGCCCAGCCCGAGACACGGTCACTACTGCACGTGAGCGGGCAGGCCGACTTCCTGCTTCACCTCGCGGTAACCGACAGCGCGCATCTGCAGAGTTTCCTGGTGGACAAGCTCTCGGCACGTACCGAGGTACGCCACTTCACCACCTCGGTGGTGCTGGAACAGGTGCACACCCGTGCGCTGACACCGCCACGACCACCGCGACCCGCGCGGCGACGCGGCTGAACGGCGCGTGAAGCAGGGCACGGGTGGTCGGGAACGCGGTGCGGACGAAGGGAACGGCTCCCGACGTGCCCTCGGCTGGCCGTTCCCCGACGCGCGGGCGGGAGTGAGTACCGGAACCGGGCACGTCGTTGGTGCCCGCTCCGGTCACTCACCGACGCGCAGCAGACCTTCCTGCACCACCGTGGCCAGCAGCGAGCCGTCCCGCGAGAAGAAGTTGCCGGTGGCCAGCCCACGTGCCCCCGAGGCGCTGGGAGAGCTGCAGTCGTAGAGGAACCACTCGTCGGCGCGGAATCGCCGATGGAACCACATCGCGTGATCGAGACTGGCACCGTGGACCTCGTCCACACCCCAGTAGACGCCGTGCCGGGCCAGCACCGAGTCCAGCAGGGTCAGATCGGAGGCGTAGGCGAGCAGGCAGACGTGCAGCAGGTCGTCGTCGGGAAGGCTGCCGTCGGCCCGCATCCACACCCTGCTACGGGCGTCCCTGGGGCCGTCCTGCCTGCTCAGCCACGGTGGCTCGGTAACGTGCCGCATGTCGATGGGTCGGGGCAGGTTCGCCATGCCGCCCACTTCACCGGCCAGCTGACCGAGACGTTCACCGTAGGTGGGCAGTTCCTCCGGAGCGGGGACCTCCGGCATGGGTTCGGCGTGGTCCATCCCTCGTTCCTCGACCTGGAACGAAGCGGACAGCGAGAAGATCGTCTTGCCGTGCTGCACCGCGATGACGCGGCGGGTGGTGAACGAGCGACCGTCCCGGGTGCGATCCACCTCGTAGACGATCGGGACACTCGGATCCCCCGGACGCAGGAAATAGGCGTGCAGCGAGTGGACCCGGCGCTCGGACGGCACGGTCCTGCCCGCGGCGACCAGTGCCTGCCCCGCCACCTGGCCCCCGAACACGCGGACCGGGGACTCCGCCGGGCTGACGCCACGAAAGATGTTCTCCTCGATCGGTTCGAGGTCGAGCAATGCCACCAGTCGATCCAGCACCGGCTGTCCGTGTGGCATGCCACTGGCATCCACCGGAACGGACGACTGGCTGCCGGTCCCCGCCGGATCGGCGGCAGCGGCGCGTGCCGCTCGGGTCACTTCGGGCTCCTCGTGTCGGTGTTGGGCACACGCCGACCCTCCCGCGCAGCGGAATGCCGGAGCACGGCGATTCGCACCGTGGATCTCCGGTTCCGCCGCGACCGGGAGAAGTCAGACGTGATCCTCCTCGCCGAGACGGTGCACCCGGATCAGGTTGGTCGAACCGACGGTTCCGGGCGGGGACCCCGCGACGATGACGACCATGTCGCCACTGTCGGAACGTCCGATCGACAACATCGCCTGATCCACCTGGCGCACCATCTGGTCAGTGGTATCCACACTAGGCACCAGGAAGGTCTCCGTCCCCCAAGTGAGAGCGAGCTGACTACGAACGGACTCCTCGGGGGTGAACGCGAACAGCGGCAACCTGGTGTGCAGCCGTGCCAGCCGACGGACGGTGTCACCGGACTGCGTGAAGGCGACCAGTGCCTTGGCACTGAGTCGTTCGCCGATGTCCCTGGCTGCGTAGGAGATCACACCGCGCTTGGTCCGCGGCACGTGGCTCAGCTCCGGCGGCTCCGAGGAACCGGCTTCCACCGCCTCCACGATGCGGGCCATGGTCTCGACCGTCTCCACGGGGTAGTCCCCGACGCTGGTCTCGCCGGAAAGCATGACGGCATCGGTGCCGTCCAGCACGGCGTTGGCGACGTCCGAGGTCTCGGCCCTGGTCGGGCGGGGATTGCCGATCATGGAGTCGAGCATCTGGGTCGCGACGATGACCGGTTTGGCGTTCTCCCTGGCGATACCGATCGCCCGCTTCTGCACCAGCGGCACGTGTTCCAGCGGCAGCTCCACGCCGAGGTCTCCCCTGGCGACCATGACGCCGTCGAAGGCGAGCACGATGGCCTCGAGGTTGTCCACCGCCTCGGGCTTCTCCAACTTGGCGATCACCGGAACGCGGTGTCCGACCCGGTCCATGACCTGATGGACGATGTCGATGTCGGCGGGAGTACGCACGAACGACAGCGCGATGAAGTCCACGCCCATCCGCATCGCGAACTCCAGGTCCTCGACGTCCTTGTCGGACATGGCGGGAACCGAGACGTCCATCCCCGGCAGCGAAAGCCCCTTGTGATCGGAAACGGGGCCGCCCTCGACGACCTCGCAGACCACGTCGCTTTCCTCGACCGCAGTGACCGTCAGCCCGACCTTCCCGTCGTCGACCAGGATCTGGTCACCGACCTTGGCGTCTCCGATCAACCCCTCGTAAGTGGTGGAGACCCGGTCGTGGCTACCGACCACATCGGCCACGGTGATCCGGACGACCTCACCGGTGCGCCACTCGACCTCGCCCTCGGCGAAGGTTCCCAGTCGGATCTTCGGCCCCTGCAGGTCACCCAGGATCCCCACGGCACGTCCGGATTCGGCCGTCTCCGCACGCACCATGTCGTAAACCCGGCGGTGGTCGTCGTGGCTACCGTGGCTGAAGTTCAGCCGAGCGACATTCATGCCGGCGCTGACGAGCTCGGCCACCTTCTCCGGACTGGCGGTGGCTGGCCCCATAGTACAAACGATTTTGGCTCGTCGACTCACGGTGCAACAGCCTAGTCCGTCGACTCACGCGCGCAGTATGCCACCGTCGAGGTCAACCAACATCCGAGAGGCCGCATGCTGGATCCTTTCAGTCCCCGTGCACACCGCGCGTCGTTCGTACTGAGCTGCGTGGCTAGCCTGGTGATTCTTTTCACTCCCCCGGCGGGGGTTCCCGAGTCCCCACCCGGCACCGACAAGCTGGTGCACCTGGTGCTGTTCGCGGTGCTGACGCTGACCGGGCGGGCGGCTCGGATCGACCACCGGCTGCTGCTGTCGTGCCTGGTGTGCTACGCACCGCTCTCCGAGGCGTTGCAACAGTTACTGCCGGTGCATCGCGACGCGGAGGCGATGGACGCGATCACGGATCTGTGCGGGATCGCCGTGGGCCAAGCGTTGGTCGTACCGCTCCGGCGGATCACCCGCGGCACGAGATCCCAAAACTCACACGTTCGTGTGAGTAAACATCGATCCAGGTCACAGTCCCACTTCGCGAACCGCGAGACGGGTTCGAGGGAGTGAACGGAGGTACTCTCGGCGGTGTGGACTCCACCGCACGGGCCCGCTCACGCGCTGCCGGCGGCAATCTCCCGGCAGAAGTAACGAGCTTCGTCGGCAGGCGTCGCGAGATCACACTCACCAAACGACTGCTGGCCGAGTCGAGGGTGGTGACCCTGACCGGCCCCGGCGGTATCGGCAAGAGCCGGCTGGCGCTTCGGGTCGCCGCCAACATGAGCCGTTCGTTCCGGGACAAGACCTGGCAGGTCGAGCTCGGTGAGCTGCACGACCCGGACCTGGTCGCGACCGCCGTGGTCGAACAGCTCAACGTCGCCGAAACGTCGACGGGTACCGAACTCGACAACCTGGTCGAACACTTCAGGGAACGCGAAGCGCTCCTCGTGCTGGACAACTGCGAACACCTGGTACAGGCCTGCGCCGAACTGGTGGACACGTTGATCCGTTCGTGCCCGGGGCTTCGGGTACTGGCCACCAGCAGGCAGTCGCTCGGCGCGGCCGGGGAGAGCACGCTGATCGTACCGCCGTTGCAAACCCCCGACCCGGAACAACTACCCGCCGCGGAGGCGTACGAACAGTACGCGGCGGTACGGCTGTTCCTCGACCGGGCCCGTGCCGTTCTGCCGGAGTTCGAGGTCACCCCGGACAACGCCCCGGTGCTGATGCGGTTGTGTCACCGGCTCGACGGAAATCCGCTGGCGATAGAACTGGCCGTGGTACGACTGCGCTCACTGGCTCCGCGACAGCTGGAGGAGCGACTCGACGAACGCTACGAACTGCTCAGCGGAGGTCGCACCGGCGCGCCGCAGCGACAGCAGACGCTGCGGGCACTGATCGACTGGAGCTACGACCTGTGCACCGAGTCCGAACGCAGGGCATGGGCACACGTGTCGGTGTTCTCGGGCAGTTTCGACCTGGAGGCCGCGGAGTACGTGATCGACGGCACCGCGGAACGATCCAGGGCGGCCTCGCTGGTGCACGCTCTGGTGGACAAGTCGATCCTGCTGCGCGAGCGGGACGACGGGCCCAGCCGCTTCGTGCTGCCGCACACGCTTCGCGAGTACGGCCTCGAGAAACTGTGGGCAGCCGGTGATCTGCCCAAGGCCGAGGCGCGGCACCGCCAGTGGTACGTCAGTACGGTGCGCCGCTTCGCGGCGGAATGGATGGGGGCCGAGCAGGTCGAGTGGGTACGACGGCTGCGCGTGGAGCAGGCGAACCTGCGAGCGGCGCTGCGGTCGATGACCGAGCACGGCGAGGAGAGTTCCGAGGACCAGCACGCGGACGAGCGAACCTCCGCACCCCACGGGCCCGCCGTCGCACTACGAATGGCCACCGCGCTGGGACGCTACTGGCAACTGCGGGGGGCGCACTCCGAGGCCCGCTACTGGCTGGATCGCACCCTGGCACTGACCGGGACGCGGCAGGCACCCCGCGAGCGGGCCGCCGCGTTGGCCTCCAGCGCCTGGTTCACCCTGCTGCACGGCGACGTGTCGGGAGCACGCGGTTCACTGGACACCGCGGCCGCCACGCTCGAGGGACACGACGCTCCACTGGAGCGTGCGCACCTGACACGCACCTACGGGATGGCCGCCCTGTTCGACAACGATGCGGCCTCGGCGATCAGGTTGCTCGAAACCGCGCTGGAAGTCTTCCGGCGCGGGGCCGAGAAGGAGGGGGAACTGTTCACGCTGATCGGGTTGGGGGTGGCGCGCGCGGTCAACGGCAACGAGCGGGACGGGCTGGAACTGCTCGACGACGCGCTGGCGATCACCACCGGACGCGGTGAGGTGTACTGGCGCTCCTGGACGCTGTGGGCGATCGGCTATCTCAAGACGATCACCGACAAACCCGACCGGGCCGAACCGGCGTTGAAAGAAGCACTGAACCTGCAGCGACGGCTGGACAACCGGCTCGCTATCGCGTTCACCCTGGACACGCTGGCCTGGGCCGCGCACCTGCGGGGAAACGACAAACGAGCGGCCAGGTTGTTCGGTGCGGCCGGAGGCGCCTGGGAGTCCGCGCACTCCACTCCGAACCTCTACGTCGAGTTCGCCGAACAGCACCGGGCCCAGCTGGTCGCCACCAGGGAGGCGCTGGGCGAGGATACCTACAACGAATCCTTCGACAGGGGGTACCACTGGCAGCACGACACGGCGATCGACTTCGCGCTGGAGACCAAACAACGCTCCAGGGAAACCCAGCGGGAGAACGTGCACCCGATGCCGCTGACCAGCCGGGAACGCGAGATCGCCCAGCTGGTGGCCCAGGGGCGCACCAACAAGGAGATCGCCGAACAACTGGTCATCGCGCTGCGCACCGTGGAAGGGCACGTGCAGCACATCCTGACCAAGCTGGATTTCACGTCCCGGGCCCAGATCGCGGGCTGGGTCGCCGGAATGCGCTCCGAACAGGGAGAGTAAGCGGCGCCTCGTCACCCCGAGCCCGTGTTCGCTCGGACGGTGAGCACTCACTTCTCCTCGGTGGACTCCAGAAACCTGAGCGTGCCGTGCAGCGCCTCGGCGACCAGCTCACGCATGGCCGTTTCCGCCCTGCCGTACCGTCCCTCCTCGATGCACCGTGCGATCTCGCCGTGCAGCCCGACGGCCAGCGGCTCGGGATGCGCGGGCATCAGTCCCTGCTCGGTACGCCACCGCAGCACTTCCCGCACAACCTCGTGCAGCTGCGCGAACATCTCGTTGCCTGAAGCCCGCAACACCAGTGAGTGAAAGGCGACGTCGGCCTCCAGGAAACCTTCCAGGTCCCCCGCCTCGGCCAGTTCGTTCATCCGCTCACCTATGCGGATCAGTTCGGTCACGTCCTCGGCGCGGGCTCGTTGGGCGGCCGCACCGGCAGCCACCGGCTCCACGGCCGTACGCAGTTCGACGAGCGTCTTGACCTGGTTGGCACGGTCGGTTTCCAACGACCAGCGAATCAGCGCCGGGTCGAAGGTGTTCCACTCCTCGCGGGGTCGAACCACGATGCCCACACGCTGCCGCCCCACCACGAGACGGATCGAAGCCAACGTACGCACCACTTCGCGCACCACGGTGCGCGAGATTCCGAAACGCTGTTCGAGATCCTCACCACGTAGCACGCTGCCCGGAGGATGAACGCCCGCACTGATCTCCCGCCCCAGTATCTCGACGATCTCCCCGTGCAGTCCTCCGCTCATGTCGGCTCCGTTCACAGCCACACGTGCCCCGACCACCACTTTCGGCGGCTCCGTCCGGAGTTCGTCGGAAAACGACAGTGCCGGGCACGAATGTGGCACGTCCACATTCCAGGCGCCGAGAATATCCGCCCGCCCCACCCGGCACGGGAGCGGAGGTGGCGACGGCGGCGCGACGGTGGGCACGCTCCACGATCAACTGCGCCCGATGGTCGCGTCGTTTCCGGGGTACACTCGTTCGTCGGGCCTGTTGGCGGGCCGCGGTGTCGCGAAGCACACCGCAGCGCCCGGAACCCCACGCCCGTCCTGTTCCAACGCGCATGACCGCACGAGGTGGAGTCGTGTCCGAAACCCGAGCCGATCGGGAACTTGACCACGCCGACAGCGTCGCCGCCGAACAGCGGTACGTCTCGATGCTCTACGACAAGCTCGACGAACTGCGGCGGTACAACAGCAAACGCCTGGCCGAGACGCTGCGGGAGACCGGTGGAACTCCCCAGGCACGTACCGAGCGTGACATTTCCACCAAGATGCACATCGACAAGCTCTCGCAGCTCAGCGCGGTGGAGAACGGGCTGTGCTTCGGCAGGCTCGACCTGGACAGCGAGGAGCGGTTTCACATCGGCAGGCTCGGCCTGTTCGACGAGGAGAACGAGTACGCGCCGTTGCTGATCGACTGGCGCGCTCCCGCAGCGCGACCGTTCTACCTGGCCACGGCGGCCTCCCGCGACGGGGTGATAAGGCGTAGGCACATCCGCACCACCAGGCGCACGGTCACGGACCTGGAGGACGAGGTCCTGGACCTGGACTCCGCCGAGCAGGGAAGCCACCTTGGACTCGCGGGTGAGGCGACGCTGCTGGCGGCGCTGGACGAACGCCGTACCGGCCAGATGGGCGACATCGTCGCGACCATTCAGGCCGAGCAGGACAACATCATCCGCAGCGGCATGAACGGTGTTCTGGTGGTGCAGGGCGGTCCGGGTACCGGCAAGACCGCGGTGGCACTGCACCGAGCCGCGTACCTGCTCTACACCTACCGGCAGCAACTGACCAAGCGCGGTGTGCTGGTGGTGGGACCCAACAAGACCTTCCTGCGCTACATCGGCCAGGTGCTGCCCTCCCTCGGCGAGACCGGTGTGCTGCTATCCACCGTCGGAGAGCTGTACCCGGGCGTGGCCGCCACTGCGACGGAAACGGCCACCGCCGCCGAGCTCAAGGGGCGTACCGAGATGGTCTCGGTGCTCAACAACGCCGTGCGGGACCGCCAGCAGGTACCGCGCAAGTACATCGAGGTGACTTTCGACCGCGAGCCACTCCACATCGACAAGAGCACCTGCAGCCAGGCACGCACCAAGGCCCGGCGAGCACGCAAACCGCACAACGAGGCCAGGAAGATCTTCCGGCGCGAGATGTTCTCGGCACTGGCGCTGCAGGTGGCCGACCGGTTGGGGCGGGATCTGCTCGACCAGCGCGACATCGACGACATCGCGGCGGAGCTGCGGGCGGACAGTCAGGTGTGCGAGGTACTCGAACAGCTGTGGCCGGAGATCGAACCCACCACGCTGCTGGACGAGCTGTTGAGCTCGCCGGAACGCATGAAGAAAGCCGCGCGCAGGTACTTCGACGAGTCACAACGCCGGGCGATGCTGCGGGAACCGGGCTCGGAGTGGACACCCGCCGACGCTCCGCTGCTCGACGAGCTGGCAGAGCTGCTGGGGGAGGACGACTCGGAGCAGCAGCAGGCACAGCTGCGGCAGGAGCGGGAGGAGCTCGCCTACGCCGAGGGAGTGCTGCACATCATGGAGCAGGACGAGGAGATCATGGATCCCGAACGACTTCGGGTCTCCGATGTACTCGACGCCGACCTGCTCGCGGAGCGCAATCGCACCAACAGTGAGCTCACAGCGGCCGAACGAGCGGCGGGGGACCGCACCTGGACCTTCGGGCACGTGATCGTCGACGAGGCGCAGGAGCTGTCGGCGATGGCGTGGCGAGTGATCATGCGTCGTTGCCCGAGCCGCTCGATGACCGTGGTGGGTGACATCGCCCAGACCGGTTCGGCCGCGGGCGCCTCGTCCTGGCACGACGTGCTCGGGCCGTACGTGGCGCGCCGGTGGCGCCTGGAGGAGCTCACCGTCAACTACCGGACGCCGAGTGAGATCATGTCGATGGCGACCCCGTTGCTCGCCGAGATGGACGTGGACCTGTCCGTGCCGACCTCGGTGCGCAGCACGGGCATCGAACCGTCCCTGGTTCGGACTTCGGAGGAAGAGGACACCGCCCGAACCGCGCGACTGGCCGCCGAGGAACTCGAAGCCGTCGACGGCGGCCACGTGGCGGTACTCTGCCCACCCGACCGCCGCGAGGAGTTCGGAGGCGAGGTCTCCGAGCTGATACCGCGGGCCGCCGTGGGGCCGCGTCCGGAAGGTCTGGAAGCTCCGGTGATGGTCCTCAGCGTCGATCAGGCCAAGGGACTGGAGTTCGACAGCGTGATCGTGGCGGACCCCGCGGGCATCCTCGAACAGTCTCCCCGGGGAATCAACGACATCTACGTGGCGCTCACCCGAACCACGACCAGGCTCAGTGTCGTGCATCACGGCGACCTACCCGCCCCGTTGGGGCCCCCGGAGAGCTGAACCGCCGTTCGGCGGCCCCGGTTTCCGGGTTCGGACAGTCGGCGGGACCGGACCGCCCTCCACCGGAGTCCTCGACCAGTGGCGAACCGCTACGGACTTCGCGGGTTCCACACAACGAACTCGGGTGATTCCCGGGACGGCACGCAACGGACGATACTGCCTTCGCCAGGATCGGGATGGTATCTTTCCTGTTCAGGAAGCCACGCCCGAACACAGGGGCGCGGCTTTCGTGATGTCGTGCGGGCGGAATCCGCCGTGAGTGCGCTCCGGCCACGGCAACCGTGCGCTTCCGAAAGGGGTTGGTGGGGCCGCACGGGGCCACCTCGACACGACATCGACGACAGCCGTTCCCGGTGCAGGAACGCGGCGTCGCCCACCCGGCGGGCGCCGCGGAGCACCGATCGAAACCGAGGACATCATGAGTCGGACAACCGGATTCCGCCGCGGGGTGCCCCTGCTGCTCGCCCTGGTGGCGCTCCTGGCGGGGATCACCTCGTGTGCGCAGCGCCCAGCCTCCGAAGAGCCGGTCCAGCAGGGCAACGATCGGGCTTCGGCGTTTCCGGTACGGGTGAAGCTTTCGGGGCAGGAACCGGTGACGCTGCCCGAGCAGCCGAAGCGCATCGTCTCGTTGAGCCCCACCGCCACCGAGGTGCTCTACGCGATCGGGGCGGGCAACCGGGTCGTGGCCGTGGACAAGTACTCCACCTACCCCGAGCGGGCACCACGCGAGGAGATCTCCGCGCTGAACGTCGGAGCCGGCACCGTCTCGGAGTACCGCCCCGATCTCGTGATCGCGCAGGCGGGCAGTGCCGGTGAACTGGCCAAGGGACTGCGCGAACTGGACATTCCGGTACTGCTGACCCCCTCCGCGAAGGATCTCTCTGCCGCTTACCAACAGATGAAGGCACTCGGACGTGCCACCGGGCACAACGAGGAGGCCGCCGACACCGTGCGACGGGTTCGTTCCGAGATCGACAAGCTGGTGCGGGAGACTCCCGAACTCGAACAGCCGCTGACCTACTACCACGAGGTCGGCCCCGATTACTTCACCGCGACGTCCAAGAGTTTCGTGGGCAGCGTCTACGAGAAGTTCGGGCTGGACAACATCGCCGACTCCGCGGGAGGCAAGTTCCCCCAGCTTTCCGAGGAGAAGATCCTGGGAGCGGATCCGGACATGATCTTTCTCGCCGACACCGGGACGGCCGGCGTGACCAAGGGGTCCGTCGCCGAGCGTCCCGGCTGGCAGACGCTGACCGCGGTGAAGCGGGGGCAGGTCTACGAGTTGAACGAGGACGTGGCCGGCAGGTGGGGACCGCGCGTGGTGGAGCTCGCCCGCTCGATCAGTGAAGCGATCGACGGTACCAGGCAGGGCTGACGCTCCTCCGATGCGCGATTCGCGAACCCTGCCCGCCGGGACGCTCGAAACTCCCGCGACCTCCGCACAGCGGCCCCGGCGAGCACGCGGCAGCAGGCTGCGGCCGCGTCACCTGCTGATCGGTGTCGCCGCGCTCGCCGTACTGATACTGGTCTCGGTGCTGACCGGGGCCTCGGATCTGGGGTGGCAACGGGTACTCGCCGAACTCGGCGCCCAGCTCACCGGTGGTGTCTCGCCGTTGTCCGAACGTGAGGCGGCGATACTGTGGCAGTTGCGCGTACCTCGGGTGGTACTGGCCGTTCTCGTCGGAGCCGCCCTGGCCGTCTCCGGAGCGGCGTTCCAGGGAGTGTTTCGCAATCCGCTGGCCGATCCCTACCTGCTGGGAGCGGCCTCCGGTGCGGGACTGAGCGTGACCGTCGTGGTGACGGCGGTTCCGCAGGTCACTCTCGGCAGCACCGGTCTGGCGCAGGTGGCCGCGTTCCTCGGAGCGCTGGGCGGGGTCGGGCTGACCTGGCTGATCGGGCGCTCGGCCGGACCGGACACGGCCACGCTGGTACTGGCGGGCGTGGCGGTCAGTGCGTTCCTCACAGCCGCGCAGACCTTCGTGCAACAGCTGCGCGTGGAATCGCTGCAACGGGTCTACATGTGGCTGCTGGGCAGGCTGAGCACCAGTGGATGGCACGAGGTGCTGACGGTAGTCCCCGGATTGTGTCTGGCCACGGTGGTGCTGTGCGCGTGCGGACGGTTGCTGGACCTGCTGGGCACCGGTGACGAGGAAGCGGCGGCGCTGGGGGTGCGCCCTGGCAGGGTACGCGCCCTGGTTCTGGTGGCCGCTTCGCTGGCCACCGCCTCAGCGGTGTCGGTGGCCGGGCTGATCGGTTTCGTGGGATTGGTCGTTCCGCATCTGGTACGGCTGGCTCTCGGTGGCAGCTACCGGGTCATCGTGCCGGTGTCCCTGCTGTTCGGCGGAGCCTTCCTCGTCGGTGCGGACATGCTGGCCCGGACGGTCATGGCCCCCGCCGAACTGCCGATCGGCGTGATCACGGCGTTCACCGGTGCGCCCTTCTTCGCGCTGTTGCTGCACACCAGCCGACGGCGATGATCCCGGTTGTGCCCCGCCCGGGGCGTCCCCGCGGCGAGGAACGCCGTCGCGGGGACGAGCGCCCCACTCGTCGACAGGCGCGGCGGCGCCGGGAAGGACGAAGGAACTCTGCCACACCGAACGATACGAGTCGGAACATCAACCGGAAGTCGATCAGAAAGCTGTTCGAATGAGCCTCGTGGAACTCGACGGGCTGAGCGCGGGGTACCGCGGCAGTCCCGTGCTGTCGGACGTCTCGACAGCGATCGGTGCGGGCGGCTGGCTCGGTGTGATCGGACCGAACGGCTCCGGCAAGTCCACGCTGCTCAAGGCGATGCTCGGACTGGTGCACCACGGCGGGACCGTGACGGTGGACGGTCGCCGCGTCAGCGGGCTCCGACAGCGTGAGCGGGCGAAGCTGCTCGGATACGCCCCGCAGCTACCGCAGCTACCGGTCGGCATGACCGTCACCGACTACGTGCTGCTGGGGCGCACGCCCTACACCGGCCTGCTGGGACGGGAGAGCACCAAGGACCTCGACATCGTCGTCGAGGTGCTGGAACGGCTCGACCTGATCGATCTCGCGGAACGGGTGCTGTCCGACCTTTCCGGTGGCGAACGGCAGCGCGCGGTCCTGGCACGGGCGCTGGCGCAACGCACCGGAGTGCTGCTGCTCGACGAACCCACCACGGGACTGGACGTCGGACACGCGCAGGCGCTGCTGGACCTGGTCGACGAGCTACGCCACGAACGCGGCACCACCGTGGTGACCACACTGCACGACCTGACCATGGCGGGGCAGTACGCCGAGCACCTGCTGCTGCTCGAGCACGGCAGGGTGAGCGCCGAGGGCGCTCCGGAGGAGGTGCTGACCACCGACGTACTGCGCCGGCACTACGCGGCGCGGGTCTCGATTCTGCCGTTGCCGGACGGCTCAACGGCCGTCACGCCCGTGCGGGAGTAGACGCGCCGCCCCGGGGAAGGGTGACGGACCGACCCGTCCGGCCACGCACGCGTCACCGCCGGCCCGATTCCGGCACGGCGGGTGTGCGCGGAGTCGCGGCTAACGTTGCCCGTCGTCGCCGCTCCCGGGCTCACCCCGCCGCGCGTTCTCGGAGGTTCCGGAATCCGCTTCGGAACCGGACCGCCGCTCGTCGGGACTCGCCCGGGAGTCGTTCGGCGGCGTCGCCACGTCGGCCGGCGTGTCGGGAGGAGTCGCTCCGTAGTCCGGGTCCCCGGGTAACGGTTTGCCCAGCAACCGCTCGGGCTCCTCCCTGGAACGCCGGACCAGCAGCAGGTAGCCGACCGCCCCGAGGAAGACCAGTGCCGAGACGTAGACGTTGACCCGGATGCCGAGGTCGAACGGCGTGGAAGCCGGATCGGTACGCATCATCTCGATCCAGAACCGGCCCGCCGTGTAGCCGGCCACGTACAGCGCGAACACCCTGCCGTGCCCCAGCCGGAACCTGCGGTCGGCCCAGACGAGCAGCAGTGCGACCAACAGGTTCCACAGCAGCTCGTAGAGGAAGGTCGGGTGCACCACTTCGACGGGAACGTCGCTGACCGCCACACCGGTCACCGGATTCGGCTCGCGCTGGTATATCTCCAACCCCCACGGCAGGTCGGTCGGTCCGCCGTAGAGCTCCTGGTTGAAGTAGTTGCCCAGCCTTCCGATCGCCTGCGCGACCACCAGCCCCGGGGCGACGGCGTCGGCGAAGGCGGGCAGCGGGACGCCACGTCTCCTGCAACCGATCCAGGCACCGACGGCGCCCAGTGCCACGGCTCCCCAGATGCCGAGACCACCCTGCCAGATCTTGAAGACGTCCCACCACGGATTGGGACTGTCCGGGCCGAAGTAGCGCCAGTAATCGGTGATCACATGGTAGATCCTGCCGCCGACCAGGCCGAACGGGACGGCGAAGACCGCGATGTCGGTGACGGCGCCCTTGCGCCCACCTCGGGCGACCCAGCGCCGTTCCGACCAGAGGATCGCGACGACGATCCCCGCGATGATGCACAGGGCGTAGGCACGAATGGGAATCGGCCCGACGTACCACACGCCCTGGGGCGGGCTGGGTATGTTGGCCAGATAGGTGGTCGCCGAGGCGGGTAGCGCGACAGTCACGCGACCACCGTAACGGGCGGTGGGGCGGGGACCACCACTGGCTCCGCGGTCGGTTCCGTCACGGGACCGGAGCGGAGTTCCTCCGGACGCCACGCCCGAGTTCGGCCGCGAACTCCGCGACTCCGGCCGTGCCGTCCTGCCTGGCACGATCGATGAAGGCGGAGCCGACGATCACACCGTCGGCGAACTCCGCCACCTCGGCGGCGTGCTCGGCGGTGCGCACCCCCAACCCCACACCGACCGGCAGCTCGGTGTGCGCGCGGGTGCGCCGCACGAGCTCCCGGGCGGAACCGGAGACCGAGTCACGCGCACCGGTGACCCCCATCACCGACGCCGCGTAGAGGAACCCCGATCCCGCTCCGGCGGTCATCGCCAGTCTGCGTTCGGTGGAGGAGGGCGCGACCAGGAAGATCCGGTCGAGCCGGTGCTGCCGTGCCGCGGCCAGCCACTCGTCGGCCTCGTCGGGCACCAGGTCCGGAGTGATCACACCGAGGCCGCCCGCGGCCGCGAGGTCCCGCGCGAAGGCGTCGGGACCGTAGTGGTGCACCGGATTCCAGTAGGTCATCACCACCGGAGCGGCTCCCGTCTCGGCGACCGCCGAGACGATGTCGAACAACTGGCGGACCCGGAACCCGTTGCGCAGGGCCTCACCACTGGCGGCCTGGATGGTGGGGCCGTCCATGACCGGATCCGAGTAGGGAATACCGATCTCGACGACGTCACAGCCGGGGGTGTCACCGTCACCGCGCACCATGGCGCGGAACAACTCGACGCTGTCGGGGACGGTGGGAAACCCCGCGGGCAGATAACCGATCAGGGCCGCGCGTCGCTGAGCCGCGCAGTCGCGGAATACCTCGTGCAGACTCACCGCTGGTCCTCTCCCGTGATCCCGGCCTCGGGCACGAGACCGAAGTACTGCGCGGCAGTGTCCATGTCCTTGTCACCCCGCCCGGAAAGGTTGACCACGAGCACGGCCTCCGGGCCGAGTTCCGCACCGAGCCGGAGAGCACCGGCCAACGCGTGCGCCGACTCGATGGCCGGGATGATGCCTTCGGTACGGGACAGCAGCCGGAACGCGTGCATCGCCTCGTCATCGGTGACGGCGCGGTACTCCGCACGCCCGGTGTCGGCCAGCCAGGCGTGCTCGGGTCCCACACCGGGATAGTCCAGTCCTGCCGATATCGAGTACGCCTCAGCGATCTGGCCGTCCTCGTCCTGCAGCAGATAGGACCTGGCACCGTGCAGCGTGCCGGGCGTCCCACTGGTGAGCGCGGCACCGTGCTCACCACTGTCGAGGCCGTGACCACCGGCCTCCATGCCCACCAGTCGCACCCCGGGGTCGTCGATGAAGCCGTGGAAGATCCCGATGGCGTTGGATCCCCCGCCCACGCAGGCGACCACCGCGTCGGGCAGCCCACCGGTGTGTCGCAGTACCTGCTCCCTGCTCTCCTCGCCGATGATCCTGTGCAGATTGCGGACCATGAGGGGGAACGGGTGGGCACCGGCCGCGGTGCCGAGCAGGTAGTGCGTGTCGGCGACGTTGGCCACCCAGTCGCGGAGTGCTTCGTTGATCGCGTCCTTGAGGGTGGCCGAACCGGTGTCGACGGGACGCACCTCGGCCCCGAGCAGCCGCATCCGGGCCACGTTGAGGGCCTGCCGCTCGGTGTCGGTGGCTCCCATGTACACGACACAGTCCAGATCGAGCAGCGCACAGGCCGTGGCGGTGGCGACACCGTGCTGGCCCGCGCCGGTCTCGGCGATCACGCGGCGTTTGCCCATCCGCTTGACCAGCAGGGCCTGCCCCAGCACATTGTTGATCTTGTGGGATCCGGTGTGGTTGAGGTCCTCCCGCTTGAGGAAGACCCGAGCACCGCCCGCGTGGGCACCGAATCGTTCGGCCTCGGTCAGCGGTGAGGGCCTGCCCGCGTAGTCGCGCAACAGCCGTTCGAGCTCGGCGACGAACTCCGGATCGTTACGAGCCTTCTCGTACTCATCGGCCAGCTCGTCCTGTGCCGCTATCAGTGCCTCGGGCATGAAGCGGCCCCCGTAGGAACCGAAGTGTCCACCGGGATCGGGATCGTGCCCGTGGGGGTCCGCCTCCCCCGGAGTCGCGGCTCGCCGCGCGGTGTCGGAGTCTCGTGCTGTCATCCGGCTTCCTATCCGCGGCTGGGACGCGGGCAGGCGGGGTGCGAGCCCGCCGTGACCAACTGTGTCAACGCCGCACGTGGATTGTCACTGCTGACCAGCCCTTCGCCCACCAGCACCGCGTCGGCGCCGGAACCGGCGTAGGCCATCAGATCGCTCGGCCCCCGCACCCCGGATTCCGCGATCTTGATGACCCCGGCGGGCAGCCCCGGAGCGATGCGACCGAACACGTCGCGGTCGACTTCCAGGGTGTGCAGGTCACGCGCGTTGATTCCGATGATCTTGCCACCGGCCGCGAGCGCGCGATCGGCCTCCTCCGCGGTGTGCACCTCGACCAGGGCCATCATGCCGAGTGACTCCACTCGGTCCAGCAGCGCTTCGAGGGCGTTCTGCTCCAGGGCCGCGACGATGAGCAGCACCATGTCGGCACCGTGCGCACGGGCCTCGTGCACCTGGTAGGGACTGACGATGAAGTCCTTCCGCAGCAGCGGCGCGTTCACCCGAGCACGCACCGCGTCCAGGTCCCGCAGCGACCCCCCGAAACGACGCTGTTCGGTGAGCACGCTGATTATGCGGGCACCCGACTCGTAGTATCCGGCGGCTAGATCGGCGGGCTCGGCGATGTCGGCCAGCTCTCCCTTCGAGGGACTGCGCCGCTTCACCTCCGCGATCACGCCGACACCGGGCTCGTGCAGTGCCGCCCAGACGTCCTTGGGTGGTTGTGCGGCCGCCGAAAGCTGCTTGATCTCCTCGAACGGGACCTCCGCCTCACGGGCGGCCAGGTCCTGCCGAACATCGTCGATGATCGCGTCCAAAACACTCACGAGGCCACCTCGCACAGGGCCGGCCGGACACTTACTCGCAGGTGGCAATACGCGCGGATCGTCCTATCGCGCTCGATCACGACACTCCCCTTCCCCGCCGTGCCGGTCGCGGTACCGATGCTAAACCCGTTCAGTGTGAACCCCGCCGCAGGGGGCGGAACAATGTCCCAGCGCATCAAGGACCTTGGTCCCTGGTCGACGCGCGCTCCCGTTGTCAGGAAAGCCCCGCACCGGGAAAAACACAGTTCTCTCGTGGGCTCGGAGCACTCCGTCCCCGAACCGTGACCGGCCCTCGGCCGGGAATCAACCGTTCTCGTCTCCGTCACCCGCTTCGGTGGGGTCACGCCCTTCGTCCAGATCCTCCCAGAGACGCCGGTCCGGATCACGGGTTTCCCGCGCTTCGGCGGGTGCGGAGTACTTGGCCCCCATGGCCGGCATCCGCCGGGCGGCGAGCATCACCGCCAAACCGCACAGCAGGAGCACGAGCGCCGCGCCCCCCATCAGTGCGGGACCGTAGGGCAGGACCCCACGCACCTCCAGCGGTTCGCTGCCCGGCGCGGCGCCGGGCACCTCGGAAACACCTCGGGACCCGGCCAACCAGTCGAACAGGCGCCACCCCAGCAGAACCGCCTCGAGGACGATGATCAGACCGATCAACCGACGCAGCAGACCACCGGTCGCCAGCACGGCGGCGATCGCCGCCAGGGTGGCCAGTGCGAGCGGGGTGAGCTCGGGGCGAATCGCCTCACCGGCCACTCGTGCCACGTCGGCCCCGGAGAACGGTGTCCGGTAACGCTGCCGGATCCACACCGTTGAACTCGCCGCCCACAGTCCGACGGCGACGGCAAGCATGCCGATGACGCACGAGACCAACAACCGGCGGCCCGTCGCGCTCCGCCCGGTTGACTCCTGTCGGTTGGTCAAGCCGGTTTCACACTCCCGTCTCGGGATCTGGGGGTCGGTGTCTCGGGAAGCCGGACCTCCGGCCGATCCGGTCGCCCGTGGTCGGGTGGAAGACATCACTTCGGAAGCGGGCCTTCCGACTCCGGGGACGGGGTGCCGACTCGGAACTCGTCGACGCGGCCGTCGGGTGTGGTGTCGATCCGGGCAGCCGGTTCGTCCGCCGGGCGGCGGAGTGTCCCCGCCGTGGCTACGGCATTGAGCACCGCCCTGGCCTTGTTCAGGCACTCCTGGTCCTCGGCCACCGGGTCCGAGTCGGCGACGATACCGCCGCCCGCCTGCACGTACGCGGTGCCGTGCCGCAGCAGCGCGGTGCGGATGGCGATGGCCGTGTCGGCATTGCCCGCGAAATCGAAGTAGCCGACCACTCCGCCGTACTGCGCACGCCGTGTCGGCTCCAGCTCCTCGATTATCCGCATGGCACGAGGCTTGGGCGCCCCGGACAGCGTGCCCGCGGGGAAACAGGCGGTCACCGCGTCGAGCGCGTTGTGATCCTCCCCGAGCTCACCGGTGACCGAGGAGACGATGTGCATGACGTGGCTGTAGCGCTCCACGCGGAAGAACTCCACGGGGTGCACCGATCCGGGACGACACACCCTTCCAAGGTCGTTGCGGGCCAGATCGACGAGCATGAGGTGCTCGGCACGCTCCTTCTCGTCGTTGATGAGTTCCTTTTCGAGGGCCACGTCCTCGTCCTCGTCGGCGCCCCGCCACCTGGTACCGGCGATGGGATAGGTGGTGGCGTTGCCGTCCCGTACCTTGACCAACGACTCGGGACTGGATCCCACGATGTCGAACGGCTGGTCATCGGCGGGGTCGGGCAGCCGCAGCAGGTACATGTAGGGACTCGGATTGGTGGTGCGCAGTATCCGGTAGATGTCCAGCGCCTGCGCGTCGGTACGCATCTCGAAGCGCTGCGAGACGACCACCTGGAACGCCTCGCCCTCGTGGATCGCCTCCTTGGCGCGTCGCACCGCCTCCCGGTGTCGTTCGGAGTCGCGGTAGCGGGTGAACTCCGGCTCCGGCCGGGAAAAGGTCGCCACGGTGGAGGGCGCGGGGGCGTGCAACCGTCGTGTCATCTCGTCGAGCCTGGCTACGGCGTCGTCGTAGGCCGCGTCCACCCGCTCGGGGCTGTCGTCCCAGTTGACCGCGTTGGCGATCAACGTGACGGTTCCCTCGTGGTGATCCAGCGCGGCGAGATCGGTGGCGAAGAGCATCACCATCTCCGGGATACCGAGATCGTCCTCGGTCTCCTCCGGCAGGAGTTCGAACCTGCGGACGGTGTCGTAGCCGAGATAACCGACCATTCCGCCGGTCAGCGGCGGCAACCCGGGCAACGGATCGGTGTGCAACAGCCGCAGGGTCTCGCGGAGCGTGGTCATCGGGTCACCTTCGGTGGGTAGACCCGTCGGCGGTGTCCCCAGCCACTGCGATTCACCGTCACGCACCGTGAGAGCAGCGGCGCTGCGCACTCCCACGAAGGACCAGCGCGACCAGGAACGCCCGTTCTCCGCGGACTCGAACAGGAACGTCCCGGACTCGTTGCGCGCCAATTTGCGATACAGCCCGAGCGGCGTCTCGTCATCCGCGAGCAGTCGCCGCACGACCGGGATTACCCGGCGCCCCACGGCGAGCTCACGGAATTCGGCTCGCGATGGGCTGCTAGTGCCGATGTCACCGTCGCCGACCATGACGTCATTGTCGCAGGCCGCCCACGGCGGCTTACCGCGACTGACCGGAAGTTGCGGAAGACGCGACCCGACGGTGAGGATGAGATCGTGCGATCGGACAGCCACGACAACGAGGAGACCCGGATACGACGGGGCAGGCGTGGCGGTGATCGAAGTACCAGGGGCGAATTGCTCGAGGCGGCCCGAGCCGCGTTCATCGAGAACGGCTACGAGGGTGCCACAGTGCGGGGCATCGCGAGCCGGGCGGGCGTGGATCCCGCGATGGTGCGGCACTGGTTCGGCGGCAAGGAGGGACTGTTCACCGCGGCGGTGGCCATACCGATCGAGCCGGGAAAGGCGCTGCCGCTGCTGCTGGACGGCCCCGACGAGCGACTGGCGGAACGGATGCTGGGGATGTTCCTGTCGGTTTGGGACGAAGCGGGAGGCGGCGAGTTCACCGCGCTGATACGCAGCCTGTCCGTGCGGGACAGCGCGGTGCGCATGTTGCGGGAGTTCCTCAGCACCGCGCTGTTCGGCAGGCTGCTGCGTGAGCTGGGCTCCGACGAACCCGAGCTGCGTGCCACGCTGTGCGGATCACAGGTGGTCGGCCTGGGCATGATGCGCTACGTGGTGCGCATGGAACCACTGGCCAGCGCCGACCACGAGACCGTGGTGGCTACCATCGCCCCCAGCCTGCAGCGTTACCTGACCGGATCGCTGCGACCGGACCGTTCGCGGACCCCGTGACGGAGTCACCCAGGACGGGTACCGGTAACCGACCAGCCACATCGGTCCTGTTATGCGTGCTCACTCGGCGGCGGTCCCTACCTCTGGGCTCAACAGCACGTCGGACTCGAAACAGTCGGGAGCACCCGTGTGGCAGGCGGCGCCGTGCTGTTCCACGAGCAGCAGCACGGTGTCGCCGTCGCAGTCGAGCCGGACCTCGCGCACGTGCTGCGTGTGGCCGGACGACTCGCCCTTGACCCAGTGCCTGGCGCGACTGCGCGAATAGTAGGTGGCGCGCCTGTCGCGCAGTGTGAGCCGCAGCGCCTCGTCATCCATCCAGGCCATCATCAGCACCCGACCGGTGTCGTGCTGCTGGGCCACGGCGGCGATCAACCCGTCCCCGTTGCGCTTGAGTCTCGCGGCGATCGCCGGGTCGAGGGCCTCTCCCTGACTTGCCGATGAGGTCATCGGACCGTGATCCCCTCCGCTCGCATGGCGTTCTTGACTTGCTCGATGGTCAGTTCACCGAAGTGGAAAACACTGGCGGCCAACACGGCATCCGCTCCGGCGTGCACGGCAGGCGCGAAGTGCCCCACCTCTCCCGCACCACCACTCGCGATGAGCGGAACCCGGACGGCGGCACGCACGGCACGGATCATCTCCAGGTCGAACCCCGCCTTGGTGCCGTCCGCGTCCATGGAGTTGAGCAGTACCTCACCGACACCGAGTCGTTCGGCTCTGGCCGCCCACTCCACCGCGCAGATCCCGGTTCCCCTGCGACCGCCGTGCGTGGTGACCTCGAACCCGGAGGCGGTTTCCGTGCCGTCGGACGGAACCCTCCTGGCGTCGACGGACAGCACCACGCACTGTGCGCCGAACCGGCGCGACGCCGTGCGGAGAAGTTCCGGATCGGCGATCGCCGCGGTGTTGAGGCTGACCTTGTCCGCCCCGGCGCGAAGCAGCCGGTCCACGTCCTCGGGCCCGCGCACCCCGCCTCCCACCGTCAGCGGAATGAAAACCTGGTCGGCCGTGCCACGAACCACGTCGTAGGTGGTTTCCCGGTCGGCGGAGGAGGCCGTGACGTCGAGGAAGGTCAGCTCGTCGGCCCACTCGCCGTCGTAGCGACGGGCCAACTCCACCGGATCCCCCGCATCGACCAGCCCGGTGAAATTGACTCCCTTGACCACTCGCCCCTGGTCGACGTCCAGACAGGGGATCACGCGCACAGCGACCGCCATACCACCAGCATAAGTGTCCGTCGGTGGAGCGGTTCGCCGGCTTCGGTGATCGGGTACGGGCGGGTTCGGAGACCGAACGACGTGGTGATCTCGCGCGAAATCACCACGACCGTGGTCGATGCCGCCGCTGCCCGTGCTCATCCCCTGACGGCTTCGAGTGCCTCGGGGAGGGTGAAGTTGCCCGCGTACAACGCCTTGCCCACGATCGAGCCCTCGAGCCCGAACGGCTCCAGCCCGGCGAGCGCGACCAGGTCATCCACAGTGGAGACACCGCCGGAGGCCACCACCGGCGCGGACGTGTGCTCGCAGACGGCCCGGAGCAACGACAGGTTCGGGCCGCCCAGCGTGCCGTCCTTGCTGACATCGGTGACCACGTAGCGACAGCAGCCGGCGGCGTCCAACCTGTCGAGCACCTCCCACAGGTCCCCGCCGTCGCGTGTCCAACCGCGCGCTGCCAACCGGTGGCCCCGCTCACCGATCCGCACGTCCAGACCGACCGCGACGCGCTGACCGTGCTCGGCGACCACTCTCGCGGTCCACTCCGGATCCTCCAGCGCGGCCGTACCGAGGTTCACCCTGGCGCAACCGGTGTCCAGCGCGGCGCGCAACGAATCGTCGTCCCGGATACCACCGGAGAGCTCGACGTCGACGTCCAGTTTCGCGACCACGTCGGCGAGCAGTTCCCGGTTCGAGCCACGTCCGAAGGCGGCGTCCAGATCCACGAGGTGAACCCACTCCGCCCCCGCCCGCTGCCACGCCAACGCGGCTTGCAACGGATCCCCGTAGGAGGTCTCGGTGCCCGCGGCACCCTGCACCAGACGTACGGCCTGCCCATCGGCAACGTCAACAGCGGGAAGCAACGTGAAAGTCACGTCCCAAGCCTACGACGAGCCGGCCACGACCACGCCGCCGGCCGTGACGGTGGTCGCGGCGGCCGAACCGGTCGCGCTCAGCGCCGCCCTCGCGAACGGCCACCCGAATACAGCGCGGCCCCGACCGGAACGGCGAGCACCAGCAGAGACACGGAGATCACCAACCAGCCGGACACTCCTGCCGCCAGCAGAGACGTGGCGGCGAACCCGACGACCATGCCGAAGCACAGCACGAAGGCCACCACTCTGGCTGCACCACCGGGACGCATCAGCCCGTGCCGACGTGCGCTCACAGCGTTTCCAACCAGTTACGCAGCAGGGCGTTTCCCGCGGCACCGGACTTCTCGGGATGGAACTGGGTCGCCATCAGGGCACCGTCCTCCACCGCGGCCAGGAACGGCTCGCCGTGTTCGGCCCACACCGATCTCCGCCGGCTGCTCGGCTCTCCGGTGTGCTCCTCCCAGCCACGGGCGGCGAAGGAGTGGACGAAGTAGAACCTGGTGTCGGGGTCCATTCCGGCGAACAGCACGCTGTCGGAGGGTGCGGTCACCGTGTTCCACCCCATGTGGGGCAGCACCTCCGCCCGCAACGGTTCCACGGCACCCGGCCACCGGCCGACTCCCTCGGCGGACACGCCGTGCTCGACCCCTCGTTGGAACAGGATCTGCATCCCGACGCAGATACCGAGCACTGGCCGATTCTCGGCCAGTCGCCGATCGACGAGTTCGTCACCACCCACCTCGAGCAGCCCGCGCATGCAGGCGGAGAAGGCACCGACGCCGGGAACGACGAGACCGTCGGCTTCCATCGCCGTACGATGATCGTCACTCACCTCGACTCGCGCACCCGCGTGTTCCAGGGCACGCTCGGCCGAACGAAGATTGCCGGATCCGTAGTCCAGTACGACGACTCGTGGCACGTGACCAGCCTACCCGCTCCCGGAACAGCCGCGTGCCAGGACGGCGCGTCCACCGCCGGGGCCACACCCTACGCACCCGATCGAATTCGCGTAGTCGACCACGCCCACTGCCGTACTCGTTATGCTGGCGGAGTGTCGAAACCCGCCGCCAAGCTGACCATCGGTGAACTCGCCGAACGCAGTGGAATAGCGACCACGGCACTTCGGTTCTACGAAGACCGCGGGCTGATCAGGTCGACGCGCACGAGCGGCAACCAACGACGTTACGAGCGAAGCGTGCTGCGACGACTGGCGTTCATCCGCGCCGCCCAGCGCGTGGGATTGAGCCTGGAGGACATCGCGGACGCGCTGCGGACCCTGCCGGACGATCACGCTCCGAGCAGAGCGGACTGGGCGAAGCTGTCGGAGCGCTGGCGCGACGAGCTCGATGCCCGCATCGACGGGCTGCAACGGCTGCGGGACCGGCTCACCGGTTGCATCGGCTGCGGCTGTCTGTCGTTGAACACCTGCTCGCTGCACAACCCCGACGACTGGATGGCTGCCAGCGGCCCCGCCGCGCCACGGCTTCGGCCGAAATCCGACGGCGGGCTCTGAACGGTTCACGGAACCGCTCCGCCCGTGTCGTCGAGGTCGGCACGGTGCAGCAGTTCGGGGCGTCCGACACCGCCGGGGTGCGCTGCTCGGGCGTGGGATCCGAGAGGTCCGTGCTCTCACCGGGATTCGTCCTGCTGTTGAGCGCGGTGATCCGATCACGGCACACAGCGGCCGTCCGGACGCTCGCGGCGTGGTCCCGCCACGTCGCGAGACCGGCCTCACCACGACATCCAGAGCACTCCGCCCACCAGCGCCAGCACCGCACCCGCCGCGAGTATCACGGCGGGAACCCGCGCGGTCTTCCACATCGAGTAGGAACCGCCGGCCAGGAAGCCCGCGACCGCGAGCAGGATGATCGGCAGGAAGTCACGCACAGCGGGGCAAACCTCTCGTGGCGGTGTCGGCGGGCAGTGGTCGGCACTGAAGCGCCGACCACCCGCGGCAGGAGCCTAGCAGTGGTGCTTCACGAGTTCCGCGTACGGAGACCGGGCTGTCTCACACCCTCGTCCCGTCGGGCTCCAATCGAACCACGACGGCCTTTGAGACCGGCGTGTTGGAGTACTCCGCCACCGAGTCCAGCGGAACCAGCGGGTTGGCCTCCGGATAGTAGGCCGCCACGCAGCCACGCGGGGTCGCGTAGCCGACCACCCGGAACGAATCGGCCCTGCGTTCCTCGATGCCGCCGGAACCGTCCGCCCACTCCGAGACGAGATCCACGCTCTGCCCGTCGACGAGGCCGAGTTCGGCGATGTCGACGGGATTGACCAGCACGACGCGTCGCGCGTTCTCCACCCCGCGGTACCGGTCCGAGAGCCCGTAGATCGTGGTGTTGTACTGATCGTGACTGCGCAGGCTCTGCAGCAGCAGCCTGCCCTCCGGGACGTGGATCATGTCCGGAACGTTGTCCGTGAAATTGGCCCTTCCGGTGGCGGTCGGAAACGTCCTGCTGTCACGTGGGGGGTGCGGCAGCACGAATCCGTCGGGTTCACGTACCCGGTTGTTGTAACCGGCGCAACCGGGAACCACGCGGGCGATGCTCTCGCGGACGCGGTCGTAGTCGTTCTCGAACTCCCGCCACGGAACCGGATGGTCCTCGCCGAGCAGCGTCCGTGCCAGTTCGGACACGATGGCCACCTCGGACAGCAGATCGGGCGAGGCGGGCTCCAGCCGTCCCCGGGAACCGTGCACCACCGACATCGAGTCCTCGACGGTGACGAACTGCTCCCCGCCGGCCTGCCGATCGCGTTCGGTTCTACCGAGCGTGGGCAGGATGAGCGCGGTCCGTCCCGGAACCACGTGCGAACGGTTGAGCTTGGTGGAGACCTGCACGGTGAGTTCGCAGGCGCGCAGTGCGGCCTCGGTGGCGGCACTGTCCGGTGTGGCCGCCGCGAAGTTGCCACCGAGCCCGAAGAACGCAGTGCAGCTTCCGTCGTGCATGGCACGCAGCGTCTCCACCGTGTCCCGACCGGGCTCGCGGGGAACCGAGAGCCCGAACTCCTCGTCCAGCGCGGACAGGAAGGATTCCGGCATGCGTTCCCAGATCCCCATGGTGCGATCGCCCTGCACGTTGGAGTGACCCCGCACGGGGCACAGTCCCGCCCCGGGTTTGCCGATCATGCCCCGCAACAGCTGTACGTTGACGATCTCGCGGATGGTGGGGACGGCCTGCCGGTGTTGGGTGAGCCCCATCGCCCAACAGACCACGGTCGAACGCGAGTCGGCGAACATCCGGGCGATACGCTCGATCTGCTGCTGCTCCAGGCCGGTCAGCCGCTCGACCTCCTGCCAGTCGATCTCCCGCCCGCGTGCGGCGAACTCGGTGAAACCGTGCGTGTGTTCCTCGATGAACTCGCGGTCCAGCACCGTGCCGGGTGACTCGTCCTCGAACCGCAGCAGCAGGGCACCGATCGCTTTGAACAGCGCCAGGTCACCGCCGATGCGGATCTGGGCGAACTCGTCGGCGAGCGGGGTGCCGGATCCGGCCACTCCTCGAACGTTCTGGGGGTTGCTGAATCGCATCAATCCGGTTTCCGGCAGCGGATTGATCGCCAGGATCCGGCCACCGTTGTGCTTGGTGCGCTCCAGTGAGCTCAGCATGCGGGGGTGATTGGTTCCCGGATTCTGCCCCATGACCACGACGAGATCGGAGTGTTCGATGTCGGAGAGGGTGACCGAGCCCTTGCCCACACCGATGGTCTCGCTCAGGGCCGTTCCGGAGGACTCGTGACACATGTTCGAGCAGTCGGGCAGGTTGTTGGTGCCGAACGAGCGCGCCAGCAGTTGGTAGCAGAAGGCCGCCTCGTTGCTCGCCCGCCCCGAGGTGTAGAACGAGGTGCGCTCCGGCCCGATCTCGCGGAGCTTGTCCGCTATGACCTCGAACGCCCGCTGCCAGTCGATCGGGCGGTAGTGGGTGTCCCCCTCGCGCCGGATCACCGGCTGGGTCAGGCGCCCCTGTTGCCCCAACCAGTAGTCGGTTCGTTCGGCGAGATCGTCGATCGAGTGGCTGTCGAAGAAGTCGGGGCCGACGGTGCGGGTGGTGGCCTCCTCGGCGACGGCCTTGGCGCCGTTCTCGCAGAATTCCGCCCATTTGCGGGAACTGCCGTCGACCTCCCTCGGTTCGGGCCACGCACAACCGGGGCAGTCGAATCCACTGCGCTGATTCAGCAACGGCAGGGTCCTGGCGGTACGTACCGGCCCCATCTGTCGCAGGCTCCGGGCGAGTGAAACCACCACTCCCCGCACCCCGGCAGCGGATTTCTCGCGGCCGTGCACCTCGAGTTCCGATTCGTCGATGTCCTTCTCGGGGCCACGCCGACTCACGTGATCCACCCCGCCTTTCGCCGAGAACTAACTGGTCGAACAGCTACATCATCGCGCTGTCACGCCGTAAACGCCAGCACGACCCGTGTCGAAACACCCGAAGCGGCGGCGAATACCGATGCCGAGTTACTCCGCTTGCGACAGCCGAGAGTCCCCGGTTCTCCTCGACGTTTTCCCGCGGTGTCGCCGCTCGGCGTGGGTCCTTCCGGTGCTGGAAGTGTCGGAGCCACGTCACCAACGCGACCACCCGCGGGTTCTCCCGCGTCGCGCTCTCGCGAGGAAGGCCCGACGTCGTGTAGGTCGCTACCCGATGTCGGGGCTCCCGGAGTGAGAGCCGGCGGGAGGTTCCGCCAAGCGAGCAACCCGCCAACCCGACCGGAAAACTTCGATCAAGTGAAATGTTCGGTGAGATACTTTTCCCCTTCGTCCGCGAGGAAGGTCACGATCTCCCCGAGCTCCGGCCTGGCACGCCGCAACCGTTTGGCGGCGAGCAGATGCGCCCCGGAGGAAGGCCCCACGAACAAGCCGTATCGTCTTCCGAGTTCGCGGGACTGCTCGATGGCGTCGGCACTGTCCACGGCCATGATCTCGTCCACCTCGTGGCGGTGCCTGTCGAACACTCCCGGCACGAAGCCGTCCGAGATGCCCTCGATCAGATGCTTGTCGATCTCACCGCACGCCAGGGTGCACGACTCGTTGGGCTCCACGGCCACGACCCGACATCCCGGGTTGACAGCGCGGAACGCCTGCCCCACCCCGATGATCGTTCCACCGGTGCCGACACCGCCGACCACCGCGTCGGGCAGGGATCCGGGAGGGAGCTGCCACAGGATCTCCGGACCGAGCCAGCAGCGGTTCTCGTCGACGTTCCACTCGCTGTCGAACTGCTGCGGGGCGAAGTAGCCGGGTTGCGCACCGAGCTCGCGTGCGGTGCGCAGCGCGTCGTTGACGTGGAAGTCGCCGGTGGTACGGACTTCGGCGCCGAAAGCACGTGAGATGGCGGCACGTTCGGTGCTGACGTTGCGCGGCATCACCACCAGCATCGGGTATCCCTTGACGGCGGCCACCATGCTCATGGCGTTGCCGGTGTTACCACTGCTGGCTTCCACGATGGTGTCGCCGGGACGCAGCAGTCCCTCCCGTTCGGCTCGCTCGATCATGTAGGTGGCGATACGCGCCTTGATCGAACCCGACGGGTTGAGGTACTCCAGCTTGACCCGGATTCCCTCGATACGCAGCAACGGAGTATCGCCGACCGCTTCCAGCACGGAACCGACGTCGGCGGGGGACTCTGGAACGGCCGGTGGCCTCGCCCCGGCCAGCGGTGATCCGGTCATGCGCTCTCCCCTGACACCATTGTCAAAGCGGCAACACTACTGTTGCGTAATGCACACTATGTTGCTTAATGAGCGACAATGCGACCGTATTGCGGTGTTGTCAAGGGAGTCGCCCAGCGATTCCACCCGCTCGTGTGATGCCTGGGCATCGGGGCGCCCTGGCGCGACCGGACGAGGACGGCACCTCCCGCTCACGGACCGGTGGGAGGTGCCGCGCGACGACGGACCGGGTAACCCGCGCGGAACCGGTTCACCAACCGGTCACAGCGTCCCCTTGGTGGAGGGAACCGTGGCGGCGAACCGGGGATCCGGCTCGACGGCGGCGCGCAGTGCGCGGGCGATCGCCTTGTACTGCGCCTCGGTGATGTGATGCGGGTCCCTGCCGTGGATCACCCGAGCGTGCAAGTTGATCCCGGCGTGGAAGGCCAACGACTCGAACACGTGCCGGTTGAGCACGAAGGGATAGTTGTCGCCGACGGTGAACGTGTTGTACTGCTCGGGTTCGCCCGTCAGCACGCAGTAGGGCCGTCCGGAGACGTCGACGGCCGCGTGCGCCAGCGTCTCGTCCATCGGTATCCAGGCATCCCCGAACCGGCGGATCCCCGTCTTGTACCCGAGAGCCTGGCGCAGCGCCTGCCCCAGCACGATCGCGGTGTCCTCGACGGTGTGGTGCGCGTCGATGTGGATGTCCCCGCTGGCGCGCACGGTCATGTCGAACGCGGCGTGCGTGCCGAGCGAGTGCAGCATGTGATCGTAGAACGGCACGCTCGTGTCGACCTCGACCCGGCCGCTGCCGTCGAGATCCAGCTCGACCGAGACCGTTGATTCCTTGGTGGTACGTTCCACCCGTCCGGTACGGGATACCGCGTCGTTCACCGGGAGAGCTCCTCACGGACTCGCTCACTGGCCGCGAGGAAGGCGTCGTTGTCCCGCGGCGATCCTATGGTGACCCTGAGGTGGCCACCGATACCCACGTCCCGGATCAGTACCCCGGAGTCGAGGTAACGCTGCCAGGCGCGGTGGGCGTCGTCGAACATGCCGAACAGCACGAAGTTGGCATCGCTGTCGACCGGGGTGAATCCGAGTTCACGCAGCCGTCCGGTCACCCTGGCGCGCTCGTCCACGAGCTGCTTGACCCCGCCGAGCGTGGCGTCGGCGTGCCGCAGCGCCGCCCGCGCGGCCGCCTGGGTGACGCTGGAGAGGTGGTACGGCAACCGCACCAGCAACAACGCGTCGATGACGGCGGGAGAAGCGGCGAGGTAACCGAGCCGTCCGCCCGCGAACGCGAACGCCTTGCTCATGGTCCGGCTGACGACGAGCTTGCTCGGGAACTCCTCCAGCAGCGAGATCGCGCTGTGCCGCTGTGAGAACTCCACGTACGCCTCGTCCACGACGACGAGGCCGGGAGCGGCACGCAGCAGGGCACGCAGGTCCTCGGGATCGATCGACTGCCCGGTGGGGTTGTTCGGGCTCGTCACGAAAACCACGTCCGGCCTGCGTTCGGTCACCGCCCGCGCCGCCTCGGCACCGTCCAGCGTGAAGTCGGAACGACGGGGTTCGGGCAGCCAGTCCGTGCGCGTACCCGCGGCGAGCACGGGATGCATCGAATAGGACGGCTCGAAGCCCAGCGCGGTGCGTCCGGTCCCTCCGAACGCCTGCAGGAGCTGTTGCAGTATCTCGTTGGATCCGTTGGCCGCCCACACGTTGGCGGACGAAACCGGCACGCCGGTGGCACCGGCCAGGTAGGCCGCCAGGTCCTCGCGCAGTGACACCGCGTCGCGGTCGGGATAGCGATTCAGCCCGGCCGCTGTCTCGCCGACCGCGGCGACGAGGTCGTCGACCAGCTGTCCGGGAGGCGGGAACGGATTCTCGTTGGTGTTCAGCAACACCGGAACGTCCAGCTGCGGCGCCCCGTACGGACTGCGGCCGCGCAGGTCCTCCCGCAGGGGCAAATCGGCCAGCGTCGTCTCGCCGCCGATCACGTCGCTCATCGATTCCACCAATTCGTCGTCGTTCGGGAGCGGGGAGTTCGGGCCAGGGCATTCGGGACCAGGGAGCGTCCGAACGCCGTGTCGTCAACCGGGTCGTTCGAACCGTGCTGTCACGGCTTCACCGTGCGCGGGAAGGTCCTCGGCATCGGCCAGCGCGACCACCTGCTCGGTGACCTCGCGCAGGGCTTGCTCGCTGTAGTCGACCACGTGAATGCCGCGCAGGAAGCTCTGCACGCTCAGCCCGGAGGAGTGCCGGGCGCACCCACCCGTGGGCAGCACGTGGTTCGAGCCGGCGCAGTAGTCGCCGAGCGAGACCGGCGCGTAAGGGCCGACGAAGATCGCGCCCGCGTTGCGCACCCCGGCGGCCACCCGGGAGGCATCGGCGGTCTGGATCTCCAGGTGCTCGGCCGCGTAGGCGTCGACGACACGGATCCCGTCGGCGATCGAGGAGGTCAGCACGCAGCCGGACTGCTCCCCGGTCAACGCGGTGCGGATCCGCTCGGTGTGCTTGGTGGCGGGAACGCGTTCCGCCAGCCGTCGGTCGACCGCGTCGGCCAGTTCCTCGGAAGTGGTCACCAGCACGCTGGCGGCCAGCGTGTCGTGTTCGGCCTGACTGATCAGATCGGTGGCGACGTGTACCGGATCGGCCGTTTCGTCGGCCAGCACGGCGATCTCGGTCGGACCCGCCTCGGCATCGATGCCGATGATGTTCCGCAGCTGTCGTTTCGCCGCGGTGACGTAGACGTTGCCCGGTCCGGTGACCATGTCCACCGGAAGCAGCTCTGACCCGTCGGTGTCGGAACCACCATAGGCGAGCAGCCCCACCGCCTGGGCACCACCGACCGCCCACACCTCGTCGACGCCGAGCAACGCGGCGGCGGCGAGGATGGTCGGATGCGGTCTGCCACCGAACTCCGGCTGCGGCGGTGAACACACCACCAGCGACTCCACTCCCGCCGCCTGCGCCGGAACCACGTTCATCACGACGCTGGAGGGATACACCGCCAGCCCACCCGGGGCGTAGAGCCCGACCCTGGAGACCGGCACCCAGCGTTCGGTCACCGTGCCGCCGTCGGCGACCTCGGTGGTGACGTCGGCACGCCGCTGCTCGGCGTGCACCTTCCTGGCTCGACGCACGGATTCCTCGAGCGCGGTGCGGATCGAGGGATCCAGCTCCTCCAGAGCCGCACGCAGCTCCGTGTCGGGGACCCGTACCCGCTCGGGGCGCACGGAGTCGAACCGCTCGGTGTGGTCCAGGGCCGCGGCGGCACCCCGCTCGGCGATGTCGTCGAGCAGCGGCCGCACGGCGGGCAGCGCGTGTTCCACGTCCATACCGGTACGTGGCAGCCGACCGCGTAGCTCACCGACGGACGGTTCCCGACCGCGCAGGTCGATACGGCTGAGCATGGGACTTCCCTCCGTGAAACGTTGCTGCGAACCAGGGTATCCGTACTCCTGCCCGGCTCCGTCGGCAGCTCCACCTCCTCGAGACGACGTCCGGGCGCCTTCCGGACGAGCGGGCCGTACCGCGCCGCCCCTGAGAATCAGGACACCCCTGAGAAATCATTCCGAGGCCGTGTCCCGGCTCGGGTGCTCGCCCCGGGCGGGCAAGCAGGCCGTACCGGCAGGGGATCCTGACACGAAAAACGGTCCCACCCTCATACGTACGCATGTTGTGACGAAGCGTAATCGCGGCGAGCCTCGGTGGGGGCACCGAATCCGTGATCGATCGGAGGAACATGCGCACGCTACGACGACGGACAACCGTGGCACTGTCGGTCACCGCTCTCCTGCTGTCGCTGCCTGCCACCCAGTCGGCATTCGCGCGGGGAGGCGATCACACCGGGGAAGACACCAGCAGGGCTGTCTACCGGATCCCGAACACGGACACCGCTTCCCGCACCGCTGTCAATCGCACCGGCGCGCTGGTGCTTTCGGTAACCGGGGAAACCGCCTTCGTCGAAGCCACCCCGGCGCAGGCCGAGCGGCTGCGCGCCCGGGGACTGAGCCCGCGACGCCTCCCCGCAGCGGCCGACGCCCCCGTTCACCCGGAGGCCTCGCCTGCCGACTTCCCTCCCGAGGACAGCGGCTACCACACCTACTCCGAAACGGTTTCGGAGATCGAGGAGGCGGCGGCCGAGCACCCGGGAATCGTCGACAGCACGAGCGCGGGCCGTTCGGCGCGGGGCAGGGACATCCCGGTGGTCAAGATCAGTGACAACGCCGGGACGGACGAGAACGAGCCGGAAGTGCTGTTCACGTGCAACCAGCACGCCAGGGAACACCTCACGACCGAGATGTGCCTGCACATCCTGCGGCGCTACACCGACAACCACGGCTCCGATCCCGACATCACGAACGCGGTCGACAACCGGGAGATCTGGATCATCCCGATGGTCAACCCGGACGGCTCGACCTACGACGTGTCGGGCAACGGCTACCGGGGCTGGCGCCGCAACCGGGAGAGCGAGCCGGTGGACCTGAACCGCAACTGGGGCTACGAGTGGGGCTGCTGCGGCGGGTCCAGCGGGAACCCGAGTCAACCGACCTACCGTGGTCCGGCGCCCTTCTCCGCACCGGAAACCGCCACGATAAGGGATTTCGTCGAATCACGCGAGGCGGGAGGACGGCAACGGATAACCGCGCACATCGATTTCCACAGCTTCTCGGAACTGGTGCTGTGGCCGTACGGCTACACCACCGCGGACACTGCACCGGGCATGACACGGGAGCAGTACCGCAGGTTCGCCGAGCTGGGCAACGCGATGGCCCGCAGCAACGGGTACACGCCGATGCAGTCGAGTGACCTCTACGTCACCGACGGCAGCATGAACGACTGGATGTGGGCCGAACACGGCATACTCTCGTTCACGTTCGAGATGTATCCGAGCGGCGGGGGAATCGACGGCTTCTACCCGCCGGACGAGGTCATCGAGCGGGAAACCGCTCGCAACGACGAAGCGGTGGCGATGCTGCTGAACGAAGCGGGCGCCTGACCGAACCACGGGTGGGGCGGTGCGTCTCGCACACACCGCCCCATCTCGAGCGGTCAGAGGAGCAGCAGCACCGCGGCCCCCAGCACGATCCCGAGCACCACGACCACTCCGGCCGTGATCAGCAGCCAGCGCAGCTGCGGGTGTTCGTCACGGATCTCGGTTTTGGCTCGTTCACGCCATTGCATGAACGTGGTCTGTTCACTCATCAGTGCTCTCCACAACCAATCGAGCGCCTACGGCCACCACGACACGCGGCGACCGTGCACCGGACAACCACCTCACCCTGCCACACTCCCCCGCCCTACCACCGGATGACGTCGTCACCGGCCCAGGCGCGCAGCAGCGACTCGTCGTGGCTGATGGCCAGCACACCGGTTCCCTCCTCGGCCACCCGTCCGGTCACGACGCGGACGAGCGCGGCCGTGGTGGAGGCGTCCAGCATCCCGGTCATCTCGTCGCAGATCAGGTAACGAGGACGCGGGGCCATCGCACGTGCCAGGCAGGCACGCTGCAGCTGGCCGTCGCTGACCTCGTGCGGCATCCTGCCGAGCAGCTCCGCGTCGAGACCGGTCGTCTCGGCGAGCTCGTCCACGCGGGCTCGGGGTTGCCGCGCACCACGGACGCGCAGTGGCTCCGAGACGATTTCGCGCAGCGTCATACGCGGGTCCACGGCGGGGCGGGGCTGCTGGAAAACGATCCCCACCGAGGTGCGCGACTCCCGGGGAACCGAGTAGCGCGCGCCCCGGATCTCGCGGCCGTCCAGCTCGACAGTGCCCGACCACGGACGCTGCAGCAGTGCCAGCACTCTGGCCAGCGTGGATTTGCCGCAACCGCTCGGTCCGGCGAGACCGCGAACCGCCCCCCTGGGAACGGTCACGTCCACTCCGTCGAGGACGGCACGGCCGCGGGCGTAGCCCGCGACCACTCCCCTGGCGCTCAGCACGGCGGATGCGCCGCGACGGACCTGCGCCCGTGCTCGGCGAGCCGCGGCTCGCCATTGCACGGCGCCACCCCGGGTGTTTCGGGGCAACGCAGGCAGAACACGCAGCCCCACTCGCGTTCGAGCTCGGCCAACTCGGTCAGGGCGGGCGGATGCCCGGGGACGGGCTGAAACCCCCCTTCCGGCAGCGCCGCCAGCAGCCGTTTCGTGTAGGGGTGCCAGGGCTCCCCGAACACCTCGGTCGCGGGCCCGCTCTCCACCACCCGGCTGGCGTACATCACCGCCACGTGGGTGGCCACCCGCGCGGCGGCGTCCAGATCATGGGTGATCAACAACACTCCTCTTTCGCGATCGGCGAGTTCGCCGAGCAGGTCCATGACACGCTCGACCAACGGTCGGTCCAGTCCCGTGGTGGGCTCGTCCGCGATGACAACCGGAGGTTCGGCCACCAGCGCCGAGGCCACCGCGACACGTTGCGCCATGCCCCCGGACAGCTCGTGCGGATAGTGATCGAGCTCGTCCGGATCCAACCCGACCCGTCGGGCCAGCGCTTCCACCTCGGCACGGTCGGCACGGCCGCGCAGCTCACGGAACGCCTCGGACAGTTGGGCACGTGCGGTACGCACCGGAGTGAGGTGGGTCGCGGCGGACTGGGGAACGAGACCGACTCGCCTTCCCCTGACCTCGCGCGCGAGCACGCTCTCGGGCGCCGCGAGCAACTCGACGTCCTCGTCCGTTCCGGAACTCAGCAGGGCACGACCACGCGACCACGCGTTGGCGGGCAGCAGTCCGAGCAGCGCGGAGGCGAGCACGGACTTCCCGCAGCCGGACTCGCCCACCAGCGCCAGTACCTGGCCGGGAAACAGTCGCAGCCTGGCGTCGGTGACGGCGTGCACGGTCTCGGAACCACGGCTCCGCCCCAGTTCGAAACGCACCGACATGTCGTCCAACCAGAGCAGTGGCGACTGCTGCACCGATGATCACTCCATCCGGCTCGGTTCGCGGGGCGTTCACAGCGTCAGCTCGGAACGCCGAGTGGGAATCGTCCGGTCCCGCCAGGCGGCGGCGATCCCGGACACCGACAGCGTGGTGGCCACGAGCAGCCCGGCCGGGAACGCCACGATCCACCAGGCACCGAGCAGGACCCCCTCCCTGCCGTCGGAGAGGATGTTGCCGATGCTGGCCAGATGCGGGGGCAGTCCCAGCCCGAGGAAGCTCAGCGCGGTCTCGTGGAACACCGCGTGCGGCACGAGCAGCACCGCGGACAGTGCCGCTTGGGGCACGATCGCGGGCAGCAGGTGATTGCGCAGCACCCACCACCGACCGGCACCGGCCGAGACGGCCGCGTCCACGTAGGGCCGGTTGCGCAGCCCGAGCACTTCGGAACGCACCACACGCGCGACGGTGGCCCAGTGGGTCAGGCCGATGGACAGTACCACCGCCAGCACCGTTCCCTGGTAGAGCGCGACGATCACGATGCCCAGCAGCAGGTGCGGTACGGCGTTGACCGCGTCCACCACCCGCATCAACAGGCGATCCACCCATCCCCCCGACGCGCCGGAGAGCGCACCCACCGCGGTACCGAGCACTGTGGACACCACTGTGCTGACCGCCGCCACGAGCAGTGACACCCGCAGTCCCGCCAGCGAGCGCACGAACAGATCGCGTCCCGAGGTGTCCGTGCCGAACGGATGCGCCGGACTCGGCGGAAGCCGTATGGCCTGGTAGTCCACGGTGCCGGGTGCCGCGGACAGGGCGGGAACCGACAACGCGGCCAGTATGAGCGCGCCCAGCGCGGTCACCGCCGTCACGAGGCGCAGCCGTGCCCGCACGGCTCCGGCCGCACCTCGCACGGTCCCGGCACGAGCACGAGTGGCGCTCCGCCAGGGGCGGGGTCGACCGGCGGTGGCGCTGTCGGATTCGAGCTCAACCATCAGCGGAGACTCTCGGATCGAGTAGTACGGCTGCCACGTCGGCCAGGAGGGAACCGAGCAGCACGGCGGCCGTGGCGAGCAGGGTCAGGATCGCCAGCAGCGGATAGTCCGCCGCTCTCGCCGCGGTGACGACGGCGGAGGCCACTCCCGGCCAGGAGAAGACCTCCTCCACCAGCACAGCGCCGGTCACGAGTTCGGGGATCCGGGCGCCGATCAGCGTCACGAACGGCAACAGCGCGGTGGGCAGGGCGTGCCGCGCGACCACCACGCGTTCGCGGACTCCCCTGGCTCGGGCACCGGTGACGTGATCCTCGGTGAACGCTGTCAGCAGCGACTGTCGTACGTGCAGTACGAGCCAGGGGCTCTGCGAGATCCCCAGTACCGCGGCGGGCAGCACCAGGTGCTCGATCACCTGCGCTGGGCCGAGTGAACTGCCCGCGTCGGTGAGGCCGGCGACCGGCAACCATCCGAGGCCGAGCGAGAACAGCGCGATGGCCAACAACGCCACCACGAAGGGCGGAATCCCCTCCAGGGCGTGGCCGACAGCCGTGATCAGCCGGTCCGTCCAACCACCCTGCCGCCAAGCGGCCACGGTGCCGATCACCAGCGAGAACACCACGGCGAGGACCAGGCCGCAGCACGCGAGCAGCAGCGTCCACGGCAGACGCCTCGCCAGCACGTCCGCGACCGGTGCGCGCATCGAGCGGGACATGCCGAGGTCACCGGACAGGATTCCGCTCAACCAGTCCCAGAACCGCGCGAGCACCGGGCGGTCGAGGTCGAGCTGTTCTCGTACGCTGGCCACGTCCGCGGCCGAGGCGTCGAAGATCCGCACCCCGTAGTACTGGTGGATCGGGTCGAACGGTGAGGCCGCGGCGAGCAGGAACACCGCCAGCGAGACGAGCAGCAGTACCGGCACGGCGAGCACGACCCGGCGGACGACGAGTCCGGCCACCGCACCCGCACGGCTTCGACGGCGCACCGTCCACACACGTGAGTTCACTCTTTCGGGGTCCATTTCTCGACGTTCCACCACGGGCCCCAGGTAGTGCCGTGCGTGTGCGGTTCCACGACGGGTTCGTATCCGTCCCACATCCCGGTACGCACGACGTAGCTGTGCTGGATGAACGCCAGGTAGACCAGGCCGGGATCAGCGACGTAGGCACGCTGCGCCGCTTTGTAGTGCCGAGCACGCTCGGCCGGTTCGACGGTGCGCCTACCGGCGTCCAGCGCCGAGTCCACCCGCTCGTTGCGGTACTTGGCCGGGTTCCGGTACGTACCGGTACCGATCATCGAGGAGTGCAGCCCGGAGTACATCTGCAGGTCCGGATCCAGCGGACTGCCGCCGCCGAGCACTATCGCGTCGGTACCGATTCGTTCGGCGGCTTCGGAGCGGTCCACTCCGGCCAGTTCGACCCGCACTCCCACCTTCCCGGCATCGGAGGCGAACGCCTGGGCGAACTTCTTGCGAAGGGTGTCATCGGCGAAGTACATCACGGTGAAGTTCGCCCGCGTGCCCTCCTTGGTACGAATCCCGTCCGAACCGGCACGCCAGCCCGCCTCGTCCAGGAGCTGGCGAGCGCGACGCTGGTCGAACTCCAACTTCGCCTCGGGCTCGTGGAACCGCCCCATGGACTCCGGGATGGGGGTGTAAGCGGGTTCGCCGTGCCCGCCGAGCAGGCTGTCCACCATCTCGGAGCGGTTCGCCGCCAGGTTGAGCGCCATCCGCACGGCCGGGTCACCCGTGACGGGTTGGTCGGCGGGCAGCGTGATGGCCCGGTAGTCGGCGGTGTCGTGGTGCACGGTGCGGTAGGAGCCGCTGCCCACCCGCTCGGCCAGCAGTGGGGGCAGTACGGTGCCGTCGAACTCTCCTGCCTGCACGCGCTGCGCCCTGGTGTTGTCGTCGGTGGCGAAAACGACGGTGATCTCGGAGATCCGCGGCGTACCGCCCCAGTAGTTCTCGTGGGCGCGCCAGACCATTCGCTCGCCGCGCCGCCACTCGGCGAGCCGGTAGGGACCGGTGCCGACCGGCTGCGTATTGATCGGGGACTCACCCTGTGGCACGGCTTCGGCCAGCGTCGACTCGGGCAGGATCCCCATGACCATACGGGCGGGCCAGGGCGCGTAGGGGATGTTGAGCCGGAACCGCACGGTGTGCTCGTCCACGGCTTCGACTTCCTCGAGCATGGACAGCCCGGAACTGATCGTGGCCGCGTAAGCTGGATCGACGGCGGCACGGTAGGTGGCCACCACGTCGCGCGCACGGAAAGGGCTGCCGTCGTGGAACCTCACGTCGCGGCGCAGCCGCACGGTCCAGGTGCGTGCGCCGTCCGTGGGGGTGGGCTGTTCCGCCGCCAGCGCCGGGTGCAGTCGCCCGTTGCCGTCGAAGGCGAGCAGACCGTCGTAGAACTTGGCCGCCCCGGAGCGCGCGTAGCCCAGCAGTGGGTTGAGACTGCTCGGTTCGTACCCGTCGGCCAGCAGCATGGTTCGGGGATCGCCGCCGCTTCGCTCGGGCGCCGCGCAGGCGGTACCCGCCACGGCGAAGGCGGCCAAGGAGGAAGAGATCAGTGTACGCCGGTTCAGCACGGGGCAACCCTAGAAACTGCTGCAACAGGATGGCAACAGGATGAGACGTTGCCTACCTCGGCGCGCGCTCGTCGACGGCGGTGAGCGCATGGGAGAATGTCGAGTGTAGCCCGGCCACGACAGGAGGAGTCCAAGTGCGCGTCGCGCTGTGCCAGATCGCGTCCACACCGGACCCGGACGCCAACCTGGAGCTCGTGGCGGGAGGAGTGCGTCGTGCCGCCGAGGCCGGTGCGGAACTCGCGATCTTCCCGGAAGCCACCATGGCCTGCTTCGGGGTTCCGCTGGCACCGCTGGCCGAATCGCTGGACGGCCCATGGGCAGGCGAGGTCGGCAGGCTCGCGGGGGACGCGGGCATCACGGTGGCCGCGGGGATGTTCACCCCCACCGAGGACGGCCGCGTGACCAACACGCTGCTGGTGACCGGGCCGGGCACGCGGGCACGCTACGACAAGATCCACCTCTACGACGCGTTCGGCTTCACCGAGTCGCGCAACGTGGCCGAGGGAGAGCAACCGCTGACGGCGCGACTGCCCAGCGCCACCGTGGGGTTCACGACCTGCTACGACATTCGTTTCCCCGGTCTGTTCACCACACTGGCGGAACGCGGCGCCACCGTGACGGTCACGGCAGCTTCCTGGGGCGCGGGAACGGGCAAGCGCGAGCAGTGGGAACTGCTGGCGCGGGCCAGGGCGCTGGACTCCACCTCCTGGGTACTGGCCTGCGGACAGGCCGATCCACGCAGCATCGGCCGCGAACCGGCGGCCAAGGCCCCCACCGGTATCGGCTACAGCACCGTGGTCACCCCCTACGGGGTGATACACGACCAGCTCGAGGCCGAACCCGACGTGCTGATCACCGATATCGCTCCGGAACGCGCCGAACAGGCGCGGGAGGAGATTCCGGTACTGGCCAACCGGAAGTTCTGATCACCGGGGCGGGGTCCTCTCGCGGCGGGGATCCGGTACTGGAACTCCGGCGCCGGTGCCTCCCTACTCCGGATGTGTGCGTTCGCGACGGTTCGTCCCGCGTTCGATGTGCGGTGTCGCCCCTCGGCGGAGAATCGGGGACGCTGTGTTTCCCCGTTCGAACAGGAGTCACCTATGTCCATCCGCCGCGCGATGCCCGACATCCGGTCGGAAGCCATGGCGGAGAGTCGGGAATTCTACGGCCTGATGGGATTCGAGGAGGTGATGAACCTCGGTTGGGTGATGACGCTGGCCTCGCCCAGCAATCCCACGGCCCAGGTGACCTTCATGACCCACGACGAGACCGCCACGGTCGTGCCGGACATGAGTGTCGAGGTCGACGATGTCGACGCCGTCCACGCGCGGATGGTGGACAACGGTGCGGAGATCGTGCACCCACTGCGGGACGAGGACTGGGGAGTACGCCGCTTCTTCGTTCGCGACCCCAACGGCAGGGTGGTCAACGTGGTCAGCCACGAGTAAGGGCGGGTATCACCGTCGTCGCGGGCCACAGGAGCCAAAACAGCGCCCCCGGTCCACCTTCACCATGAAGTGTCCCCGGGAGCGCTGGACCGTTCGCTGGGATTCACTCGAACCGATCGGCCTTCACCGCGTCGATGAACGCGGCCCACTGGGAAACGGTAGTGATGAAGTACCCGGCCGAGCGATCTTTGGTGTCACGGACAGCCGCTCCGTGGTCGGTCGCACCGACCTCGACGCAGGCGTTGCCTTGACCGCTGTAGCTACTCGTGCGCCAAGCGTGAACCATATGGTCACTCCTTTGAACTAATGTGTTCGCGTGCAATGTTACGAAGTTGCTTGGACGACGATGCGAGCGGGAGCGCTTGAGATTCCAGGGCACTGTATAGTCGGGATAGCTCTGATACATCCCTGGGGTCGTCGATGATGTGACCTCCGAGAGGTGTATCGCTGAACGCCACGTCACTGTGACTCGGATCGGAACTGCGCAACACCATGATAGGACCATGCATCCCTACATGGGCACCGTTTTTATAAGGCAAAATTCGCAGCTTAACCGAAGCCCTTTTACTTACTTCTTCCAAGTATTCTAGCTGCCTGGCCATTATATCGCATGAGCCTACTATTCTATATAGAGCCTCCTCCGCAATGACAGCGTGAAGCGTGAGTCCTCCACCACTTTCCAAGCGTTTTTGACGTTGGATACGAGCCTCAACCCATCCCTGTAGCTCATCATCTGACAACTCCAATCTACCGGCTTCGTGCACAGCCTTCGCATACTCTTCCGTTTGAAGAAGACCGGGAACAACACCTAGCTCGAAATGAAATATTTCCGCGGCTTCGTACTCAAAACCGAGGAATGGATTGATGTAATCTGGTAGTTTATAGCTTTGCCACCACCCCCTCTTGTGACTATCTCGTCGGAGCTGACGTAGCTGGTCCTGCATCTCCTCCGACGTATCATAAAGACGGAAGAGACCTTCCAGGTCTTGAGCGCTGATACGAGAGTAACCACTTTCCCAATGACCTACTGTTGCACGGCTTCTCTCTAGGCGAGCCGCCACGCCATCGAGCGAGAGTCCTACCGCGTTACGTATCTCTCGAAGCTTCCTACCGAGCTGGATCTGTCGTGCTCCGCTGGACATGTACGCATCCTCCCACTTCACCCGGTTGGATGATCGTCATGCGTTGCTCCTTGATACGTTCAAAGTTAGAGTCTCATCATCAACAGGCAGTGACTACACGCTAACAGTGAGACCCAAGGAGCACGTATGGCTCGTTTGAACCAACGCCCGCTGCCGTTCCGGCACGGAGTGCGTTGCTCCCACAGCCATCGGTTGAGACCGGACGAGCTGTCGCACGTAACCGAGCACGCGATCCCGGTGGAGCCCGCGACAAGCGCGGTGTATTCCTCCGGCTACACGCTCTGCCGGAGACGACATCGGGTCCCGGAGAGAGGCGACACCACGCGGCGAGTTACGCGAGGCCGGAACCGCCAGCGTCCACAGGAGATCCGCGGCCTCCCGGATGGACGGTGAGTTCGGTGTTTCCAGTCCCGAAAGTCATCGCCGCGTGCGTGACGGCGATCCGGCTCGTGGTGGACATCGCCGCCGATGTCCGTGAAAGGTAATCGTGTACGCGGAACTGACACTCGCGTTGGCGGCTCTGGTGGCCGCGCTGCCGTGGGCGGTGGTGCTCTACGAGCTGCCGCCACTGGAGAAGAGACGAGCCCGAAATCGGGCGAGACGAACTACTCGGCGGATGTGGGAGAGATACCCGGAATCTCGCCCGAAAGGGGACGGGCTGTGAACATCATTCTCGCTCGGCTGAACGAGAACCACCCTCCGATGGTGCGATCGGTGCACATCTTCGCTCCGGACAAGAGCACGAGGCCGGACGGAATACGGAAAGCCTACTGCGGTTTCATCACCCACTACAGCAACTTGGAAAGCACGGAAGCGTTCGCCGGGATGCCGTGCGAGCTGTGCCTGCGAAGCGCACCGGTAGAACCGGCGGAGACCGCACCGACCCGGCTTCCGGAGACAGCGGATCGGGAGCGAAAACCGGGAATCGACCTGAGCGGCCCCGCCTACGCGGCGTCACTGAGCGACGACCGGATCTGGCACGACGTCTCGGCGGACCTGCTCATCAGCGGATACCGGGACGGCCACGCAGCGCAGACGGTCTGCGGGTTTCTGGGCTGGTTCACACCCGGAACACCACCGTCGAACTGGCAGCACTGCCCCGAGTGCGAGTGGATGGGCTCGCACATACGCAAACATGACTTCTAAGCAGTTGAATCAAAAGGGCCGTGGTTACATCCTCGCCTTCCAGGGCGAACCGAATCCTTACATTCCCACTCGAAGTTGTCGCACCCCGATTCGAATACAGCCGAATCTCCCCCGATCACAGACGACGTCTCACGAGAACCGATCGGTGTCCCGGAGAGTTCGGTTACCGGAGAACTCGACGACACGGACTCTCGATCGGAACGGTAGATGGTACTCCCGAAATGACGGACGAACCTCGGACTCGGGAATCGCGGGTGGCACGACCACCCCGGTATTACCGATGGTCCGGCACGCTGCCTCCGATATCACCGAAAGAAGGCCACTCCGGTAGTCCCTACCTACCGGAGTGGCGCCCGGAGAATACCCCGGAACCGCACTCCGCCCCGGAGGCCCCGGAACTCGATCTGATGCGTCGCGTCCTGAACGGATTACGACGCCGTTGAACCACGGTCCGGCACTGTCGAGACCCCGACCTCCAGTGCCGGGCCGTCCGCCGCCCGGCCGGGCTACTCCCCTCCCCCGTCCCGGCCGGGCGGTCACCACGAGGAGAGACATGACCAAGACAGCTATACCGCCACCCAACGGGTCGCCTTCCCAATACCAACCCCAGGCAGGGGTTGGCCGTCACATCCCATCGATAGGAGAACCGTATGCTCGAAGAAATCCGCGGTCAGCTGCAGCAGATCATCGATACCGCCCCACCGGTGAGCTTGCGGCCGTGCGAACCAGGCTGGAGGAACTCCGCGGGCTGCTGTACCAGGTGGCCGGGACCAGCACCAATGATGACGTGCGACAAGCACTCCAACTGTTCGTCACCGCTCACGAGAAGACGGACGAAGCGGTCCAAGCGGTTATGCGGGCCACCGAACACGTCAGTGCCTTCTCCGCCGTCCTGTAGGAGAGCGGTATGTCCCATGTGGAAGAGGTGGGCAACACCCTCGGCGGGATGCTCGGACGACTGCCGCCCGAGCGACTTCACCAAGTACGTGCCTGGATCGAGGAATACGCCCTGCCGACCCTGGCCGAAATCGGCCAGGGCAGCACCTCACCCGAACTGGCCGAGGCCGTGGCGCTGTTCGAGCGAGCCCGCGAGCTCATCGACGACGTGCTCGCGCTGTCCGACAACACCCGCGGACACCTGGTGAGCTACCTCGCCACCCTCGGCGTGAACGGCGACCATCCCCCACCGAGCCTGCCCCATCCCTCGACCACACCCCGGATTCCCACCGACGCGTCCCGAGACCGCTCGTGGATCGACCAGGTTCGCGAACGGCTACCCGGCTACACCGGTGGGCAGACTTCCGGGCTGGTCTACGACCAAGACGGCAACGAACAGATCCTGACCAGCGGACGCGAAGAGGTTTCCGAACGCGCCCGGCTGAACCTGCACAACTCGCGCGTTTTCGGTGACCCCGACACCCGAGGAGCTCCAGGTGTCGTGTTGCACGTCGAAGCCAAATACGCCCGACGGATGAAAGAGGCAGGGCAAACACGTGGGGTCGTGGTACTGAACAATACGATGTGTACTGGCGAATTCAACTGTAAGCAAGCGGTTCGGGCTATCCTCCCGCGTGGCTCGATGCTCGTGGTGTGGCAACCCGGCCGTGAGACACCCATCGAGATACACGGGCAGGCGCGGCCATGACAACTACCACACCGTTTCCGGTGGTGACCGGCATCCTCGGCGGCGAGTTCCGCTATGCCTACACCCCTGCTGAACTCGACGACCTCACCAAACGGATCGCGACCCCCACCTACCACCTGATTTCACAGGTCTACGTATGGGATCGCCCGTGTCGAGAAAACGACGACGGCAGCATCCACGAATTCCCACGGGGGCGACTCATGGTCAGTGTGAATCCATTTCTCGGGTGGGGCGCGCTGCACTACATGCATCCCGGAGCACCGAACGGCGCACTCGTTTACTCCTACAACCCCGAGGAGCCCAACCACGCTCCCAGTCTGGTACTCGACCCCGAAGGACTCGACTTTCCCCACACGTCCTCACTACCGCTGGAAGACGTACGAGCCGCTGTCACCGAGTACGGCCGCACCGGAACACGCCCCGAGTGCGTGCGGTGGCAGCCCGGACAATGGTACTGACCACCGTCTTGCCCGGAACGAAAGTGATTCCCACAGCGGGAAAGCACTGTTAAGATCGCAGGTCACGAAGTGTAGGCCCCGCGCACGCGGGGATGGACCCGCCCGAGAGCTTTCGGGGTAGTGGAGTCTGTGGTAGGCCCCGCGCACGCGGGGATTAGTTCGAGCCCGGGCCATTATCGGCCGGGGCTCGACGTTTTCCGGGGCAGCGGCCCTTCTTCGTCGAGGGACCGGTGCGGAGCTGCCCGGCCACCCACAGGCCACTGAGGACACACTCCCGCTGCTGTTCGACCCCGAAGGCGACCTGTGGTTCCCCGCCTCGGCATCGATCCCATTGGAGCAAGCCCGCGAGGCCATCACCGAGTACTGCCGCACCGGACAACGCCCCGAATCCGTGCGGTGGCAGCCCGGATACTGGTACTGAGACGCGGTCCGAGTACGGAAGTGACCCGATCAAGACGGCGTGCGAGGAAGGATCCGGCCGGAGCGGGTTCGATCGTCGCACCGATCGAACCCGGTGTGTCGGAACCGGTTCACATGTCCAGCCCGATGTCCAGCACGCCCGCCGAATGAGTCAGCGCTCCGACCGCCAGGTAGTGCACCCCGGTGGCGGCGTAGGTCGGTGCGACGTCGAGGGTGAGTCCCCCGGAAGCCTCCAGCCCGGTTCGGGGAGAGCGTGCGGCGGCACGTCGGACCGCTTCGGCGCAGTCCCCCGGAGTGAAGTTGTCCAGCAGCACCAACGCCGGGGTCTCGAGCAGCACCTCGTCGAGTTCGTCGAGATCGGACACCTCGACCTCGAGCTCCAGTTCGGGCGCGTACTCACGGCAGGCCCGCAACGCGGCGGTCACGGAACCGGCGGCTGCCACGTGGTTGTCCTTGACGAGCATGGCGTCGCCGAGCCCGAGCCGATGGTTGCTGCCGCCACCGCAGCGCACCGCGTACTTCTGCGGCAGTCTGACTCCGGGAACGGTCTTGCGACTGTCCCGGATCACGCAGTGCGAGTCGCGCACCGCCGCGACCCAGGCCGCCGTGGCCGTCGCGACGCCGGAGAGGTGGCACAGCAGGTTCAACGCCGTCCGTTCGGCGGTGAGCAGACCATCCACCGGTGCGCGGACCGCGAGCACGCACTCGGCCGCGGCGACCTCCCCGCCGTCGGGGACCGCCGAGAGCACCTGATAGCCGTCCGAGCCGATCGTCTCGTCCAGCACGGCCAGCACGAACGGCAGCCCGGCCACCACGCCGGCTTCTCGGGTGTTGAACGAGGCGGTGGCCACCGCCTCGGCGGGCACGGTGGCCCTCGTGGTGACGTCCGGGCCGTAGCGCAGGTCCTCGGCCAGCGCCGCACGCACCAGAGCCGAGCTCTCCGCTGGGTCCAGTCCGGCGGTACGCAGATTTCGGACGGTGTCCTCGGAGAGGTTCAAGCCACTTCCCTCGATTCCTCCGGGGTGGAACGGATCAACCAGCCGGACACGTCCAGCCGCAACGGATTGGGACGCCCCCACCGCAGGTCATCGGTGTCGGGGTGGTCGTAGCGCCGGTGACAGCCGCGCGATTCGGTCCGGTCGGCGGCCGCGGCGAGCAGCGCGTGGGCCGTGAGTCCGAGAGCGGCGTCCTCGACCTCCGACCGACTCCGCAACGGCCGCACCACGGCCGCGGCGTCCAGTCCGGACTTGGCCTGACGCAGCCCGTCGGCGTGCCGCCCGATCCCGGCGTATCCGCTCATGAGCCGCTGCAGCCGGGAACGCTCGACCACGGCGGCGGCTGGCGGGCGTTCGGTGACCACCGAACCCCTGCGCAGGGATCCGGATCGGAGATCGCGCAGCGCGGCGTCGGCGGAACGGGTACCGAGTACCAGTCCTTCCAACAGGCTGTTGGAGGCGAGCCTGTTGGCCCCGTGCAGCCCGGTACGGGCGACCTCGCCCGCGACGTACAGGCCCGTCACCCCGGTTCTGCCGTCGACATCGCACATGATCCCGCCGCAGGAGTAGTGCGCGGCCGTGGTGACCGGGATGGGTTCGACCAACGGATCGATCCCGGCGTCCCGGCACGCCGTGTACACGGTCGGGAAACGCGCGACGAATCCGTCGCCAAGTCCGGTCGCGTCGAGGTAGACCGACTCCGAGCCGGTCTCGGCGAGTTTCTCGTTGATCGCCGCGGCGACGACGTCGCGGGGAGCCAGATCCCCCATCGGGTGCCTGCCCGCCATCACCGGTTCACCCCGGGAGTCCAGCAGCACGGCTCCTTCGCCCCGTACCGCCTCGGTGATCAACGGACGACTCCCGCGCTCGGTGGCGGAAGTGTGCAACACGGTCGGGTGAAACTGGACGAACTCCAGGTCCGCGACCGCGGCCCCGGCGCGCAGGCCGAGCGCCACGCCGTCCCCGGTCGCGACCTCGGGATTGGTCGTCGCCCGGTACAGCTGACCGAGCCCACCGGTGGCCAACAACACGGCGGGAGCCTGCACGACACCGGGCCTGCCCGCGTGGTCGAGCACGAGCGCACCACCGACCGATCCCCACTCGGTGTGCGACAGCTCGACCACGCAGTGGTTCTCCAGTATCGGGATTCCCACCTCGGTACCGGCCTCGACCAGGGCCCGCTGCACCTCGGCACCGGTCGCGTCACCACCGGCGTGAATCACGCGGAACGCGCTGTGCCCGCCCTCGCGGGTACGGGAGAGCGCCCCGGACGCCTCGCCGTCGAACCGTGCGCCCGCCTCGCACAGCCGACGCACCGCGGCCGCACCGTCGCCGAGTATCGTGCGCACCGCCGAGGTGGAACAGAGCCCGGCGCCCGCCTCGAGGGTGTCCCGCACGTGCTGCCGCACGCTGTCGGAGGGATCGCACTCCTCCGACCTGACCACGGCGATACCGCCCTGGGCCCATTCGGTGTTGCCGACACCGGCGGCCTCCTTGGAGACCACCAACACGCGCAGCCCGCGCTCGCGGGCGCGCAGCGCGGCGGTCAACCCGGCGACACCGGTTCCGACGACCAGCAGGTCAGCACCCGCGTACCAGGTCATTCGCCACCACCGGGCCTGCCGATACTGATCATCCGCTCCACGGCCGAGCGAGCACGCCGCGCCGTCTCGGTATCGACGCCGACCTCGTCGGCCTGCTCGGTCAGGCAGCGCAGCAGCGCGGCAGGGGTGATCATCTTCATGTACTTGCAGGAGGCGCGGTCGTTCACCGGCCGGAAGTCCACCTCCGGAGCCGCCGTGCGCAGCTGGTGCAGCATCCCGACCTCGGTGGCGACCAGTACCGAGGAAGCACCGGTGCGGTGCGCAGCGTCGAGCATCCCACCGGTCGACAGGATCCTGACCCGCTCGGAGTCCACGGTCCCGTCCCCGGCCAGGTAGAGCGCCGAGGTGGCGCAACCGCACTCCGGGTGGATGAACAGTTCCGACTCCGGCTCGGCAGCGGCCCGCTCGGCGAGTTCGGCACCGTTGATTCCGGCGTGTACGTGGCACTCACCCGCCCAGACGTGCAGGTTCGGCCTACCGGTCTCCCGCTGCACGTGCGCGCCGAGGAACTGGTCCGGACAGAACAGCACCGGACGTTCCTCCGGAATCGAGCGCACGACATCGACCGCGTTCGAGGACGTGCAGCAGACATCGGTTTCGGCCTTGACCTCGGCCGTGGTGTTGACGTAGGAGACCACCACCGGCTCGGGTTCGCCCGCTCGCACGAAGTCGGCCTTCCAGGCGCGAAGGTCGTCGGCGGTGATCGAGTCCGCCAGCGAGCATCCGGCCCGCTCGTCGGGAATCAGCACTGTCTTGTCCGGGCTGAGGATCTTGGCGGTCTCGGCCATGAAGTGCACGCCGCAGAAGACGATCGTGCTCGCCGTGCTCTCGGCGGCGATCCTGCTGAGCGCCAACGAGTCGCCGGTGTGATCGGCGACGTCCTGGATCTCGGGTAGCTGGTAGTTGTGCGCGAGCAGCACGGCGTCCAGCTGCTCGGCCAGCCGACGGACCTCGGCCGCCCACGCCGCGTTACCGGGAATACCCGTGTAACCGTCTTCGGTGCGCCGCAGATCCGCGGTGTCGAGTCCGGTCGGGTTGCCGTAATCACCGGCGGTGGCTGCTGTCGCGGCCATGTCCTCCTCCTCACCGACGCGAGTGGTCGAACCACCGCGCCGATTTCCCCGCAGGGCCCGGTTGATCACCGGGTTGTCGAACTCCTGATTTCGCGACCAGGGTTTTCGTCTTAGGATCGAAAACGTGTCCAATACTAACACGTCGCCGGGGCCCCGGGAGCGCGATACGAGCCACATCACGGGCCACGAGGTACTCGCGGGAGTCGTGCAGGTGCGGCAGGGGTCCCTGAAGGCACTGCTGTGGCAACGCGCCCGTCCACCCCATCCGAACCGTTGGGCACTTCCGGGCGGCAGACTCGGCCCCGACGAAACGGTGGAATCCTCCATCCGCAGACAACTCGCCGAAAAGGTCGACGTGCGCGAGCTCACACACGTGGAGCAGTTGGCGGTGTTCAGTTCCCCCGGAAGAGTCCCGGACAAGCGCATCGTGGCCACCGCGTTCCTCGGGCTGATCCCCTGCGACACGGACCCCGAGCTGCCGAACGACACCGCCTGGCACCCCGTCGAAGCACTACCGGAAACGGCGTTCGACCACGAGGAGATCCTGCTGGCGGGCCGGGAACGCCTGCGCTCCAAACTGTCCTACACCAACATCGGCTTCGCACTGGCTCCGCCGAAATTCACCGTCTCCGAACTGCGTGACCTGTACTCGGCCGCCCTGGGGTACCGGGTATCGGCCACGAACCTGCAACGCGTGCTGTCCCGACGCGGCGCGCTGGAGACGACGGGTGAGACCGTGGCGGCGGGCCCGTCCGGGGGTCGGCCACCGGCGCTGTTCCGGTTCACCTCGCGCGACCTGCAGATCACGGACAGGTTCGCGGTGCTACGCCCACCCGCGTGACCCGGAACGCCGTTGGAGCGGCTCTGCTGGTCAGCGCGGCGAAAGTACAAGTAGGTTGGTGACGTGACTGAAACGCTTCCGTTGTTTCCGCTGGGTAACGTACTGTTGCCGGGCGGTTCGCTACCGCTGCACATCTTCGAGGCACGTTACCGGCAACTCGTGATGGATCTGGTCAACGAAGTCGTACCCGGCCGCAGGTTCGGTGTGGTCGGCATCCGCCAGGGATGGGAGGTCGGCGAGGACAACGTCGACGCGATGTACGAGGTCGGGTGCTCCGCGCACCTCGACGAGGTGCAACAGCTCCCCGAGGGGCGCTACGACATCACCACCACAGGCCGGGACCGCTTTCGACTGTTGCAACTGGACACCGAGGCGGCCCCCTATCTGATGGCCCGCGTGGAGTGGCTGCCGGACAGCACTCCGCGGCAGGACTCCGAACAGCTCAGGGACAGGCTGTCGGCCTCGGCCCGAGCCGCCCAGGAGCGCTACGTGGCGACCGGACTCCGGGTGGAGGGCACCACCAACCCCGACGAGAGCACGGATTTCGCCGAACTGTCCTACGCGCTGGCGGAGAACTGCGTTCTCGCGCCGGACGACCGGCAGGAGCTGCTCGCCGAGACCGACCCGGTGGCACGGATGCGCGAGATCCGCTCGTTGATCAACCGGGAGACCGAGTTCGTGCGGAGGCTGCGCGCCGTTCCAGCCCAGCTGTCCGAATTCGCCGAACACGCGGGAACCAACTGATTTCCGACGCGATCACGCGAGGACCCGACACGCGATGCGCGGTACTCGCTAGGATCACGAACCATGTCGTTACCTGGCGGGTCCAACAGCTGGACGGGACCGGACGGCGGAGCACACCGCTATTACGATCCGCTGACCGGACAACCCGTTCCCGGGGACGGGTCCCACGCCGCCGAGCAACCCCCGTACGGGCACTCGCCACACGGCGCCTCGTTCGCACCGCCGCAGGCGGCGTCGAACCGGTACGGCACGCCGTCATGGGCCCCAACCCAGGGGGAATCGGCGGCTCCGCCCGGGCGGAGCCGCGGCCCGACCATCGCCGTGGTCTCGACCGCGATAGCCAGTGTGGTCATCATCATCACCACACTGGTACTGGTCAAACTCGGTGACGACGACGGAGGGAACGGATCCGTCGCGGCGGGCTCCACGAGCGCCACGGCCGACTCGCGGCAGTCCGTAACCGCGGCGATTCCCGGTTGGCAGTCCGTTCCGGTCCCGGAGACCGGTGTGGCGTACGACGTTCCCGGCGACTGGACCACGCATCCCGGTGCGGTCAACAGGTTGGGAAACTCCTCGACCGGGACGATCACGCTGAGCGGGTACTCGCTGTACATGGAGGGCTTCTGCGACCGGGCACCGCAGTCGTTCCGCGCCCTGATCGGACTGACCTCCTCGAAGCTGACCGACAGCACCCAAGCCGGCGAGGGGACCGTCGAAAAGCTCGGGAACATGCTCTGGACCACCAGCGACGGGGTACGACCACAGCTGAAGCAGCGGGAACCACGGCAGGTGACGCTCGACGGCGGAAAGCTGACAGCCACCTTCGTCAGCGCGGAGATCGTTCCGGCGACCACGGAAACGTGCATCACCGAGTCCGCCTACATCGGGGTGATGGCCCTGCCGTACCAGCAGGGAACCGCGATTCTGGTGGGCATGGCGGACCAGGAGTTCGAGGGCGCCGAGACACCGGACACTATGGAACGCGCACTGCGTTCGCTGCGACTACTACCGGACTGACGCCGCGAGCACTACCGGGCTGACAGGGCGGCCGGCGACGGTTCCGCCCCGGAACACCCCGGCTTCGCCCGAGCACGGACATCGGAAAACGGGCGTGTGTCGTCCCGATCAACCCCGTCGCCTGCCGAGATCGTCCAACCCGTTCCACGAAGCGACGAGCCCGTAGGTCAAGGCGACGGCCAGTGGTTGCCCCAGCAAACCGACCAGCGTGTCCAACCGCGGTGCCACGGCCACCAGATCCCCGGGACGCAAGGTGTCCGGCACCGGGTACATCCCGGCGGCGAACGAGGTGCCGAGCCGCATTCCCAGCCAGGTCGACAGCAACGACCCCAGCACCATCGCCACGAGCAGCACGGGCCCCCTGCGGCCACGCAGCTGCCAGGCGACCGCGGCGACGAGCACTCCACAGGCGGAACTCAGCAGCAGGAAAACCGCCAGCCCGTCGAACCTGTGGTAGCTCTCGACCAGCACCGGAACCAACTCACCCTGTCGTGTCATGGTGCTTTCCCGCGGCGGTGCCAGGCGAGACCAGATCCAACCGAGCGGGAATCCCAGCAAGGTCACCAAGGACAACACGCTCAGTGCGGGCAACAGATCCGCGCCGAACACCACCGCGGGGCGCGGCGGTCGTGTCCGTAGCTGCCACCACGTGGTCGAATCGCGGTCGGTCGTGTACTTCTTCTCCGGCCCTTCGACCGGTTGTTCCGACACCGAGCCTCCTCCGAAAGAAACGGCGAATCGGCCCCGAACAGCCACTGTTCGGGGCCACAAGAGTCCAACTCTTCAGCTGTCGCTATTGTGCGTGACATCCATCATCGAATTCTCAGGACCTGGAGTGGCACCTTGCCGAGTTCCAGCTCGCTCGGAACGGACAACACGAAGCGGAGCCACCCGGACTCGATACCGAGACTTTCCGGCGGTCGAACGGTTCTCGAACTTTCGCTGGGTACGGGAATCGCGGTCGTGCTCAGTCTACTGCTGCAATTCCTCATCGTTCAGCCCGGAATCTCCGAACCCGGTAACGCTCCCGAGGCCCTGGCCGTACTCGGCTCCACCGTACTTCTGCTGCTGCTCCTGGTGCCGCCTGCTCTCGGAAAGCGGATCGGGAACGGCGGGCTGCGCCTCATCGGTGTCTGGACCGCCCTGACCACGCTGACCACGCTGTTGCTGGCCACGCCGCTGCAACGCACCCGGTTCTACTACGGGGGAGCCTCGGTGGACAACGGGTTCCGGTTGCAGTACATGAATCGGATGGCGGAGAACCTGGTTCCCGCGGACATGAACTACGCCGACATAGCCCCCTACTATCCCTGGGGATGGTTCTGGATCGGCGGGCGTTTCGCGAACCTGATCGGGTGGGAGGGCTGGGCCGCCTACAAACCCTACGCGCTGACGTGGCTGGCAGTGGTCGTCGTGCTGGCCTTCACGCTGTGGAGTCTGGTGATACCGCGCGAGCAGGCGCTGCTGGCCGCGCTGGTGACGATGTTGACCGGTATGCGGCACGGCCTGATGGAACCCTACGCTTGGCCCTCCGCCGCCCTGCTGGCTCCGATGGCTGTGCTGACCTGGTACGCCCTGTCCACGCGGGAGCGCGCGCCGCGCGGCGTGTTGTTGGGGGTGGGGATCTTCGTCGGTTTAACGGCGATGACCTACACGTTGAACTTCGGGTTCGCGGTGCTGGTAACCGTGGTAATGGCCGCCGTCATCGGTGCGACACGTGTCGCGCGCGGCGCTCCTGCCGGGCGCACGGCATGGGAACTGTTCCTACGGTTGGTCCCCATCGGAGTGGTCAGCGGCCTGTTGGCTCTGGTGGTGTGGGCTCCGTTCCTGCTCGCGGGCGGACTTTCCGAGAGCAGCGCTGCACAGCACTACTTGCCAGCCGGAAGCGCTTACCTGCCGTTGCCGTTCACCGAGTTCTCCACGTTCGGATTGCTGTGCCTGTGCGGCCTGGTGTGGTTGATACTTCGCGCGACGAACAGTTCGCTGGCGGCGGCGTTGCTGATGGTGACGGTCACCGTTTACGTGTGGTTCGGGCTGTCCACACTCGCACTGGTCGCCGAGACCACGCTGCTCGCGTTCCGCCTCCGCATGATCCTGGAGTGCGTCCTGGTCGTGGCAGGCGTGATCGGACTGGTCGAGCTGCTCCACAGGCTGCGGGGACGAGTTCCCGGAAGGTATCTACCGCGACTGACCGCGCTGTCGGTGGTGCTGGCCGTGACCGGCGCGCTCTCGGTGGCGCAGTACCAACTCAACACCGGATTGGACTCCCGCGTGCGGGAGGCGTACGAGGACTACTACCCCACCGGCCACAACGCATACGGCGCGCGGAACCCGGACGAACCCAACGCATGGTTGGACGAACTCATCTCGACCATATCCGGGATGACCGGGCGAAATCCACAGCGGAACGTCGTGCTGAGCACGAACTACAATCTGAAGTCGTTCGAACCCTACTGGATGTTCCAGCAGGAAACACCGCACTACGCCAATCCGCTGGGTGAGTACGAACAACGCGCCGCGGAGATTGAACGCTGGGCCGACGCCACGGACAGCGCCGAGCTGGCGGAACTGCTGCGCGACAGTCCGTTCCGCGCTCCGGACGTGTTCGTGCTCCGGCATCGTGGAGAGGCCGGAGGTCCGAGCAGCGGCGATGACACGGCCGAGGGTTCGAACCCGCCCGTCGGGAAGCTCTCGCTGACGCTGAAACGCGATGTTTTCCCCGCCCAGCCGAACGTGCTGAACTACCGGGTGCTGTTCGACACGGCACTGTTCCGGGGACCGGAGTTCACCACGCGGGAAATCGGTCCGTACACCGTGGTCGTCGTGCGGTGACGAACCGGGCTACCCGTTCGGGCCGAAGCGGCACGGTCGGCCTTCCGGCCCGAACGGAGCCCGTCCCGCCACCGGAAGCGACGACGGAGCCCGTCCGGTCGTCCGAGCGACCCGACGAACCTGCCGGAAAACTCCGATCAGGAAAGCCGGACGGGCAACTGTTCCAGGCCACGCATCAACGTGCTGGGACGGTAGGACAGCTGTTCCTCCGACAGGGCCAGCTTCATGGCGGGAAAACGCTCGGTGAGCCGCCGCAGCGCGATCTGGCCCTCCAGACGTGCCAACGGGGCTCCGACGCAGAAATGGATACCGTGCCCGAAAGCCAGGTGGCCGTTGGTGGCTCGGTCCTGGTCGAACCGATCCGGCGTGTCGAACTTCTCCGAGTCCCGGTTGGCCGATCCCAGTGCGACCAGCACCAGCTCTTCCGCTGGGATCTCCACATCTCCGACCATCACCGGTTCCGTGGTGTACCGAAAGGTCGCCAGATTCACGGGACCGTCGAACCGCAACGTCTCCTCGACCACCGACGCGGCCCGTTCCGGTTCGTCGCGCAGCAGCCGATACTGCTCCGGGTCACGGAGCAATGCCAGTACCCCGTTGCCGATGAGGTTGACCGTGGTCTCGTGTCCGGCGACCAGCAGCAGGAACACCATGGCGATCAGCTCCTCGCCACTGAGCCGATCCGCGTCATCACTGGCTTCGATCAGCGCCGTGAGCAGGTCGTCCATCGGGTTCCGACGTTTCTCCGCGACCAGTTCGAACAGGTACTCCGCCATGGCGGCGGCGGCCCGCTCCGCGGCCTGTGGATCCTGTCCGGAAACCACGGTGTTGGACCACTCGCGAAACTCGTCCCTGCGGTCCTCGGGGATTCCCAACAGTTCGCAGATCACGCGGATAGGCAGGGGGAAGGCGAACTCGTCCAGCAGGTCGATACCGGCGTCACCGGCGTGCTCCGTCGCCGCCATCTCGTCGAGCAGCTCGCCGGTTATCTGCTCTATCCTCGGGCGCAACGCCTCGACACGACGGGCGGTGAACGCCTTGACCACCAGCTTGCGCAGTCGCGTGTGATCGGGCGGATCCATGTTGAGCATGTGGGCCTGGACGGATTCCGAGATGTCGGCCCGCTGGGCGCCCCGCTCGACCTCGCGCTCCGTTATCCGCCCAATACCACGGTAGTCCTTGCTGAGCCTGGGGTCGGTCAGCGCGGCTTTGGCATCGGCGTAGCGGGTCACCAGCCATACCGGCAGCCCGGTCACGGTGACCACTCTCCTGGTGGGGTCGGATTCCCGCATCCACGCGTAATGCACGTGGGGATCCTGCAGGAACTCGTCGTCGAGCACCGATACGGAGTCATGTGGACACTGCTGGGACGAAGTCATGACAGCCCTTCGCGGTAGACACCGGTCCGCCCACAGTTAACACCGTTAATAGCGAAGCTGTCACTACGATCAGCGGATTGTCCGAACCATTTTCACCAGCACGAAGTAATCAACCCGGTGGAATCGCACGGGCGAGCTCGCCCGAATCGGACGATCCGGCTTTCCCGCACGAAACGAGGACCACGAGGACTTTCGCGCCCCGACGGGGCCGCCCAATCAGGTCAGGGACTCGAAACAACCGGCTCCCAACATCCCCTCGAGCTCACCCTGCAAGCCGTGGTCGGTGTTGACGAAGAACTCACTGGAAAGAGCGAGTCTGGGCTCGCCGCGACTGCCCTGCGACTTGACCTGCACCGGCACCTCACCGGAGTGGGCACGCAGCGTGCGCTTGAGCTCGTCGACCATGCTCCGGTCCACCTCGGACGCGTTGAGCCGCAGCACGAACGGAGGACTGCTGCCGGGGCCGGTCTCGGCAGCCGAGATGTCCACCGGTACGGCGTCCGGGGAGAGCACCCGGACCTGCATCCGACGGCACTCCGAGAGGTAGACCGCCATCTTGTCCTTTCGTCACCGTTGGCGGTCAGCAGCACCGCCATGTACTCGGCCGGGTAGTTCGCCTTCAGATAGGCGGTCCAGTAGGCCACCAGGGCGTAACCGGCGAACGGCAGTACCGTGGGACGCAGCCGCTTGAGCAGCTCGCGCATCCCACCACCTTCGAACTTGAGCAGCCCGATGGCCTCACAGCTGGGATAGTCCCAGCCCGTGATGATGGAACCGTCGTCACGCATCCACGGCGGAACCGTGCCCATCAGCGGCTGCGAGGACAGGATCACCGCGCAGGCGTGCACTCCCGCGTTGCGGATCAGCCCCCTCCAGGCCACGGGCGGTGGAGAAGATCCGCGAGACGGACTGGAGACCGGTTTCTTGTGGTATCGGCTCTGCGGTGCGACGTAGGCCTCGATACCGATGATCGGTTTGATGCCCGCATTCTTGGCCTGCTGGTGGAACTCGTCGGCACCGTACATATCGCCGTGGTCGGTCATCGCGACCGCGGGTATCCCGAGGCGTTTCGCCCCGGAGAAAAGGGCCCCATCTTCGCCGCGCCGTCCAACATCGAGCACTCGGTGTACACGTGCAGATGAACGAACGAATCGGTAGGTACGGCGGTTTTCCCTCCCGTGAAGCAACACGGCGCAATTCAATACCGTGACCAACGACGATGTTTCGCATGGTCGATCCGGAGTCCGGTTCGGTCGACGTCCTTCGCGTTACGACGAAAGGTGGACCGGTACCGAGCCTCCAACCCTAGTCCAGTCCGTTCGGTCGACACCGGACCGTCCCCGGCCTGTTCGCGAGCGGCCCACGGGAGCGCGGAAATCCCGGGGAATCGGTCCAACGGCCCCCGGGAGGGAATCGACACCACGAAACACGACGCTCACCGGAGCGGGTAGCGTGACAAGACGTGGCTGCACCAGATCCCGTGGACGTCCGTCTGCTCAGCGCCGTCGCCGAGACGGGTCGCGCCGCGGTTCACGAACTCGCCGCCTACCTGAACATGGACGTGCGTGAGGTGGCCGCGAGGCTGGCCACGCTGTCCACCACCGGCTTGCCGCTGGTGGTCGGTGTGGAGTGCGACCCGAACGGGATCCGCAACGCGCTCGCGTCCGTCGGAGTCCAGCCGCAGAGCCAACCCGGCGGTGGTTACCAGACACCCCCCTCCGGAGCGGGCGCACCACCGCCTCCGCAGCACTCGGGACCGCACAGCGGGGGCTACGCGGTCCACGGCGGCATGAGCGGCCCTCAGCAACCGCACGGTCCGTATCCGCCGATGGCTCCGCAGCCACCGCCCTCACCCGGTCAGGGACCACCACCGCCGCAACAACAGCCGCCGCAGGGACCACAGCAGCCCTACCCCACGACACCGGCACAACAACCACCCGCGGCCCCCAACACGTGGGGGCCTCCCGGCTCCGCGGCGTGGTCCCGGAGCGAGCAGGGCGCCGCGGGTGGTCCGACACCGCGACCACCCGCCGTCCCCAGAGCGGGCAAGGTCGGCAGCAAGCTGGACACGGTCGGCCCCAACGGTGAACCGGTCGAGGTACTGCTGGTCGAGGTGGTCGATCCCGCCGACTTCCTGTTCAGCGCCGCTGGGCACACCCTGGAGGAGGGGCAGCGGGCGATCGTGGTGCACATCGAGCTGACCAACCGCGGCACCACCGTGTTCGACTCACCACCGGACCAGCACCTGCTGCTGGTGGCCCGGGACGGTTCGACCGTGTCCAAGTCCTCGGTGGCGCTCTCCTCCCGTCCACCGCACAGCTCCGGCGTCTCGCCCGGGGAAACGGGTGGCGGGCACAGCGTGTTCGTGTTGCCGGAGGAAACCGAACTGCGCAGCGTCGAGTGGTCACCGCACGCTGATCCGGGACCGCACTCGCTGGTCTGGGACATCAGCGACCTCTGAGCGGCGGATGACGAACCTTCCGCACCGGCTCGGGACCACCGACGGTGCGGCGTGGCCCCTGGAGCGGCTCAGTGGTCCTGTTCCCGCAGTTGCTCCAACGCTTCACTCAGATCCGCCGGGTAATCGCTGTCGAAAGTCACCCGATCGCCGTAACCGGGGTGTTCGAAGGACAGCGAGTACGCGTGCAACCACTGTCTGGTGAGGCCGAGCCGCCGTGCGAGCGTCGGATCGGCGCCGTAGGTCAGATCACCGACGCAGGGATGGCGCACTGCCGAGAAGTGCACCCTTATCTGGTGGGTGCGACCGGTCTCGAGCTTCACGTCCACCAGCGAGGCCGCCCGGAACGCCTCCACCGTCTCGTAGTGGGTGACGCTGGGCTTACCGTCGGTGACCACGGCGAACTTGTGATCGACCCTGGGGTGGCGATCTATGGGCGCGTCGATCGTGCCTCGGCTCGGATCGGGGTGCCCCTGCACCAGAGCGTGGTAGTGCTTGTCCACCGTGCGCTCCTTGAACGCACGCTTCAACGCGGAGTAGGCACGTTCCGACTTCGCCAGCACCATGACTCCCGTGGTGCCCGCGTCGAGGCGGTGTACCACTCCCTGCCGTTCCGAGGGGCCGGAGACGGCGAGATTGACCCCCGCCGCGGCCAGCCCGCCGAGCACGGTCGGCCCCTCCCAGCCGGGGCTGGGGTGAACCGCCACACCTATGGGCTTGTTGACCACCACGATGTCGTCGTCCTCGTGCACGATCGTCAGCCCCTCCACGGGAACCGCGACGATCTCGGGAGGCGTTTCCTCGCCGGGAAGCCGCACCTCGAGCCACGAACCGGCCAGCAGCCGGTCCGACTTACCGGCGGGCGCCCCGTCCAACTCGACGTCTCCGGACGTGGTCAGCGCCACGACGGTGTTGCGCGACACACCCAGCAGCTTGGCCAGCCCGGAGTCCACCCGCATACCGTCGAGCCCGTCGGGCACGGGCAGTGTGCGCAACTCGCTCACGAGCTTCCCTCATCGTCGTCACGTCGCTGTTCCTCGGCCGAGCCCGGCGAAGCCCTACCCCGTTCGGTAGAGCGATCGTCCGCGGCCTCGCCTCGCTCGCCCTCGGCAGGGTGATCACCGCTGTCGCCGGTGGTGGTCCGTTCCGCCCCCCGCCGATGCACGGTTCCGTCGTAGTCGTAGCCCAGCAGTGCCAGCAGTACGATCAGCACTCCACCACACACGATGCCGGAGTCGGCCAGGTTGAACACCGGCCAGACGCTTCCGTCCGGGGCGAACACGGACAGGAAGTCGATCACGTGACCGCGCAGCGGCGCGGGCTCCCGGAATATCCGGTCGACGAGATTGCCGCAGGCACCTCCCAGCACCAGGCCGATACCCACCGCCCAACCGGTGGAACGGAGCTTCGGGGCGAACCAGACTATGGCGCCGATCACCACGATCGCCAGCAGCGCCAGCAGCCAGGTCAGACCGGTGCCGATGTTGAACGCGGCTCCCGGATTGCGGAAGAGCACCAAGTACAGGGCCCCGCCGAACAGCTTGACCGGCTCTCGGTCCTCCAGCTCGGCCACCGCCAATGACTTGGTGATCGCGTCCGCCCCGATCAGGACCACGGCGATCCCGAACAGCAGCACCAACAATCGGGGGCGCGGCGGACCACGACGTTCGGTGGTCGAGCCGGGCGCCGAACGTGCGGAACCGGAGGGGTCGGTCGTGTGGTGCTCATCGCTCACTCCCCCATTGTCCCTGACCGGACGGGACGGGGTGCAGCCAGGCCGGGACAGCGGTGTGCTTTGGTACCCGACCGCGAAGCGATGGTTCGCGGCGAACACCACGCTGCGAAAACCGCGGCTGTGCGCTAGTCATGCCCTTGGAACACGGGACCAACTGAGGATGTTGCCCGAGCGGACACCCCGGTTCGCGTCGCGGATCGGGACATCGGATCGGAGCGCGGATGAGCGACAAGGCGAACATCGGGGTCACGGGCCTGGCCGTCATGGGCAGGAACCTGGCCCGCAATCTCGCCCGCAACGGGCAGCGGGTGGCCGTGCACAACCGTCACCGGGAACGCACCGACGAGTTGATCAGCCGGTTCGGGGACGAGGGAAATTTCCTGGCCACCGGATCGCTGCGGGAACTCGTCGACACGTTGGAACGCCCCCGTCGCCTGGTGATCATGGTCAAGGCCGGCGCCCCCACCGACGCGGTGATCGACGAGCTCGTGCCGATGCTGGACTCGGGAGACGTCCTCGTCGACGCCGGGAACGCCAACTTCACCGACACCCGACGTCGGGAAGCGGCACTGATCGACCGGGGAGTGCACTTCGTCGGGGCAGGCGTGTCCGGTGGTGAGGAGGGGGCGCTGCACGGCCCCAGCATCATGCCGGGAGGCTCGACCGACGCCTACCGTGAGCTGGAACCCATCCTGCGCTCGATCGCCGCCAACGTGGACGGCACACCGTGCGTCACCCACGTGGGGGCGGACGGTGCGGGTCACTTCGTCAAAATGGTGCACAACGGCATCGAGTACGCCGACATGCAGCTCATCGCGGAGACCTACGACCTGTTGCGCAAGGTTCTGGGGCGGGAACCCGCCGAGATCGCCGAAACGTTCCGCCGGTTCAACACCGGCCGGTTGAACTCCTACCTGATCGAGATCACCGCCGAGGTGCTCGGTCACGTGGACAGCCGCACCTCCCGGCCGTTCGTCGACGTGGTGCTGGACCAGGCCGAGCAGAAGGGCACCGGCCGCTGGACCGTACAGAACGCCCTGGAACTGGCCAGCCCGGTGACCGGGATCGCCGAAGCGGTGTTCGCGCGCTCGATCTCCGGACAGCCGCGGCTACGAGCGGACGCGGCCGGGCTCCCCGGCCCCTCGGCGGAACCCGTGGTCGACGATCCCGAGCGATTCGTCGCCGACGTGGAACGCGCCCTGTACGCCTCCAAGATCATCGCTTACGCCCAGGGCTTCGACCAGATCCGGGCGGGCAGCGAGACCTACGAGTGGAACATCGACCTCGGCGCCATCGCCACGATCTGGCGGGGCGGCTGCATCATCAGGGCGGAATTCCTGGACCGCATCCGAGCGGCCTACGACCAGACCTCCGGACCGGCCGGTCTGCTCGCCGACGACGACTTCCGCGAGGCGCTCGGCGAGGCCCAGGACTCGTGGCGCCGTGTGGTCGCCACCGCCACGGCGGCCGGAGTGCCGGTCCCCGGGATCTCGACGGCGTTGGCCTACTACGACACCGTTCGGGCCCAGCGGTTGCCCGCCGCGCTGATCCAGGGGCAGCGGGACTACTTCGGAGCGCACACCTACCGTCGGACCGATCGCGAGGGGGTTTTCCACACCGAGTGGTCGGCCGATCGCTCCGAGCACGAGGCCTGATCGGCGAATCCCGCCGAGTCGCCGAGTGGCGGGGCCTTCGGAAAGGTCCCGCCACTGGGCTCCGCACGATCGGAACGGCGCGTTCGGTCAGGACTTGACCACCGAAACCGCGATCTCGGTGTCGGCGTCGCCGACAGTGCCGACCAGCGCCCCGTCACCCGCCGTCTCGACGGACTCGATCTCGTCGGCCAACGTCTCACCGGCGACGAACGAGCGGTGTTCCGCCACGGCCGCACGGACCGGCTCAGGGGCGGCGATCGTTGCCACGATCCGGTCCGAGACGACCAACCCGGCCTCACGCCTGGCCTGCTGCACCACCCTGACGACGTCCCGGGCCAATCCCTCGGTGGCGAGCTGGGTCGTCACCTCGGTGTCCAGCACCACCAGTCCGTCACCGCTCGGCAGCGCGGTGGCCGCACCGGGGTCGGTCGAGACCAGGTGTTCGGAGAACTCCTCCGGGTGCAGTTCGATCCCGGCAGCCAGCACACCGCCCTGCGAAGTACGGGTCCACTCACCGGATTTGACCGCTTTGATCGCCTTCTGCACATCGCCACCGAGTCGCGGTCCCGCCACCCGGGCGTTGACCGAGACCTCGAAGTGGCCGTGCGCGGCTACATCGGAGGTCAGCTCGACGTTCTTGACGTTGACCTCGTCCCGCACGAGCTCGACGAACGGGAGCAGTGACTCCGACCGCGGCAGCGCCACGACCAACCGACGCAACGGCAACCGGACACGAAGTTTGTTCGACTTGCGCAACCCGAGCGCGGCCGAGCACACCTGCCGAACGCTGTCCATGGCGGATACCAGCTCGGTGTCGGCGGGAAGTTCCTCGGGTTCCGGCCAGTCCGCCAGGTGAACCGAACGCCCGCCGGTCAGTCCGCGCCAGACCGCCTCGGCGGTCAACGGCAACAGCGGTGCGACCACTCGGCAGGTGATCTCGAGAACGGTGTGCAACGTGTCGATGGCGTCCCGGTCGCCCGCCCAGAAACGGTCACGCGACCGCCGGACGTACCAGTTGGTCAGCACCTCCAGGAAGTCCCGGACCTCCGCGCAGGCGCCGGAGAGGTCGAACGCGTCCATCGCCTCCCGGGTGTTGTCGACGAGCTCGTGCGTCTTGGCGAGCACGTAGCGGTCGAGCACGTGCCCGCTGTCGGTGCGCCAGGTCCCCTCGACGTTCTCCGCGTTGGCGTAGAGCGCGAGGAAGTACCAGGAGTTCCACAGCGGCAGCACCGCCTGCCGGACCGCGTCCCGGATCCCCTTCTCGGTGACGACGAGATCCCCGCCACGCAGGATCGGGCTGGACATCAGGAACCAGCGCATCGCGTCGGACCCGTCACGCTCGAAGACCTCGCGCACGTCCGGGTAGTTGCGCTTGGACTTGGACATCTTGAGCCCGTCGTGACCGAGCACGATCCCGTGCGCGAGCACGTGTGCGAACGCGGGCCTGTCGAACAGCGCGGTGGCGAGCACGTGCAGGGTGTAGAACCAGCCGCGGGTCTGCCCGCTGTACTCCACGATGAAGTCGCCCGGGTAGTGGTGCTCGAACCACTCGGCGTTCTCGAACGGATAGTGCACCTGCGCGAAGGGCATGGCCCCCGACTCGAACCAGCAGTCCAGCACGTCCGGAACCCGACGCATGGTGGCCCCGCCGGTGGGGTCGTCCGGGTTCGGACGGGTCAGCAGGTCGATGTTCGGACGGTGGAGATCGGTGGGACGCACACCGAAGTCGGCCTCCAGCTCGTCGAGCGAGCCGTACACGTCCGTACGGGGGTACTCCGGGTCGTCGGAGACCCATACCGGGATCGGGGAGCCCCAGTAGCGATTGCGGGAGATGTTCCAGTCCCGCGCGTTCTCCAGCCACTTGCCGAACTGGCCGTCCCTGATGTGCTCGGGCACCCAGTCGATCCGCTGGTTGAGCTCCACCATCCGGTCGCGGAACCGGGTGACCTCGACGAACCAGGAGGACACCGCACGCTGGATCAGCGCGTTGTCACAGCGCCAGCAGTGCGGATAGGGGTGGTCGTAGGTCTCGTGACGCAGCAACGATCCCGCGGCTTTGAGATCCCTGATGATCGCCTTGTTCGCCTCGAAGACCTGCTGCCCCTCGTAGGGCGCGACCTCCGAGGTGAACCTGCCGTGCTCGTCGACCGGCACCACGGGCTCGATCCCGGCCGCATCGGTGACCGCCTTGTCCTCCTCACCGAAGGCGGGGGCGATGTGCACCAGCCCGGTGCCGTCGTCGGTGGTGACGTAGTCGGCGGCCAGGACGCGGTGCGCGTTCTGCCTGCCCGTAAAGAAATCGAACGGCGGCTCGTACCGGGTACCCAGCAGCTCACTACCGCTGAATCGGGCGACGACGTGCTCGGCGGCGTCCTCGCCGAGCTCCCTGGTGTAGGCATCCAACCGGTCGGCGGCCAGGACGTAGGAGTGCTCGCCGTCGGCGGGCCGCACCAGCACGTACTCGATCTCGGGATGCACCGCCGCGGCGAGGTTGGAGGGCAGCGTCCAGGGGGTGGTGGTCCAAACCAGGGCCAGCGCACCGTCGAAGACGGCCCCCGGCGCGTCCAGCCGCATCCCGACGGTGACCGCGGGGTCCTGCCGCTGCCGGTAGACGTCGTCCATGCGCGTCTCGGTGTTGGACAGCGGGGTCTCGCAGCGCCAGCAGTACCAGAGCACCCGGAAACCGCTGTAGACCAACCCCTTGTCCCAGAGGGTCCTGAAGGCCCACATGACGCTTTCCATGTAGTCGAGATCCAGCGTCTTGTAGTCGTTGGAGAAGTCCACCCAACGCGCCTGCCGAGTGACGTAGTCCTGCCATTCGTCGGTGTAGTTCAGCACCGAGCTACGGCAGGCCTCGTTGAACTCGGCGACACCCATCGACTCGATCTCGGACTTGGCGCTGATGCCGAGCTGCTTCTCGGCCTCGACCTCGGCGGGCAGACCGTGGCAGTCCCAACCGAACCTGCGCTCGACACGGTAGCCGCGCATGGTCTTGTACCGCGGCACCACGTCCTTGGCATACCCGGTGAGCAGGTGCCCGTAGTGCGGCAGACCGTTCGCGAACGGCGGTCCGTCGTAGAACACGAACTCGTTCGAACCGTTGTGCCCCGATCCACGGTTGGCGACGCTGGCGCGGAAGGTGTCGTCCCGTGTCCAGAAGTCCAGAACCTCGTGCTCGATCGTGGGAAAGGACGGCTGCGCGGCCACCGCGTCGGTGGAGCGCGCGGCTTCGGAACTCTCGGAACTCGCGCCGTTGAACGGTACCTTCGGATAAGCCATCGCGGATGCGCTCCTCGCGAGTGTGTCGTGTGGTTACGCCGCACGAGCATCGGACGGTGATGCCCGGGCAGGGACGACACTGCGAGCTCGCTGCGGGACAACGCACGCTCGCGTACCGCGGTACCACCCCGCTTGCCACGTGGCCGGGAGACGGCACGTGACCTCTCGTTCACGGCTGTTACGGGCCTGCCCGTCCGGTTCTACTGAGAAACGAACACCACGTGCTCGCATCCGTTCTTCCGGAGGCTCCCCGGTGATGGCCGGATCAACGCCGTTGGGTCCAGCATAGCGGTCGCATGCCAGTCGATCATCGCAGGGCGCGATGCGCGCCCGCTTACCGGTTTTCGGAAGCGTTTCGACGGGCCACCGGAGCGCCGGCACGCGACTGCCTCCCGAGCACGGTGCGGGCCACGACGTGCCACCGGCTTCAGGCGCTCGACCGTTCCAGTCGGGCCACCGATGTGTCGGGGCAGCAGACCGCACAGGGGGTGAAGCCGAGCTCACGCGCCTCCCCCGCGGGCAGCGGCATGGTGGCTCGTTCACCGACCCACGAGCAGGTGTCGAGATGGTAGCGAGGTCGCTCGTCGATCACGAGCACCTCGGCGTCCGACTCGCACACCAACAGCACGTCAGCGGCGTCGGTTCGCTGCTCGGACGGCTCGGTGTCCGGATCCGGCTCGACGTCTTCCGTGGGCGGAACAACCGCGTCGTCCCCGGCCGTCGTGCCGATCCCGTCCGGGAGGGCTTCGGATTCGGCTACCGGATCGGATGCGGCACCGTCCGCGACGGCGTGTGCCGAGTGCCGGGGAACGGAGGCGCCCCGTTTCCTGTCACGGGCACGGGACCAGAACAGCAGGACGGCGGCCACCGCGCACAGCAGTACCGAGAGCCAGGCCCACTGGGCCGAGCCCGCGGCCACCGCGAACACCAGGACACCCGCGGCCACCAGGAGGAGAAGCAGCACTGTCAACAGCACGAGCACTCACGCTTTCAGCTGGATCCGAGGACCGTACGTCCCGGATCAACGAGCCGGGTGACACGTCGAAACGCGCCACCCGCTCCGAAGACCTCAGCCCGCTTCCGCGGCACGTGCCCCGAAGTTGTAGCTGCCACTCTGCTGCCCCGAGGAGTTCGACCTGCTGTTGTTGGAGTTCTCCGCCGGAGCGGCCGAACCGCGATCCTGCAGTTCACGTAGCTGCGATTCCAGGTAGGTCTGCAGCCGGGAGCGGTATTCCCGCTCGAAGGTGCGTAGTGTTTCGATCTTCTTCTCGAGCGCGTTCTTCTCCTGCGTGATGTTGCCCATCACTTCGGCGTGCTTGTGCTGCGCGTCCCGCTCCAGGCCCGCGGCCTTCTCACGCGCCTGACGTTCCAGGGTCTCGGCTCGGCTGCGCGCGTCGTTGAGCATCGTTTCGGCTCGGCTGCGCGCGTCGTTGACCATGCTGTCGGCCTTGGTCCGTGCGTCCGAGAGCAACTGTTCGGACTTGGTACGCGCCTCGGAGAGCATCCCGTCGGACTCGGTCTTTGCCTCACCGGTCAGCCGGTCGGCCATCTCCTGCGCCAGGCCGAGCACCTTGGCGGCCTGCACGTGCTGGTCGCCGCCCGGCGAGGTCTGCTCGGAAGCGGCTGTGGGCGGGGGGACGGGTTGCAGTCTGCGGGGCTCCTCGGAAGCGGCCGCGGAGCTCGACGGACCAGCGGCGGCGCCCGAATCGGCCGGGGCGGGCTGACTCCGCGCCTCGTCGAGATCGGACTGGGCCGACTGCAGCTGGGACTCCAGCTGCTCGACCTGGTTCCGCAAGTCCCCGTTCTCCTCCACGAGCCGCGCGAGCTCGGCTTCGACGAGATCGAGGAAGGCATCCACCTCGTCCTCGTTGTAACCCCGTTTTCCGATGGGAGGTTTGCTGAACGCCACGTTATGGACGTCGGCGGGGGTCAAACCCACAAGATCACCTCACGCACTCCTCGGCTGCGAGTCACCGGGTTCCCCGTTACCCGGGTTGAACCAGTCGCATCAAGATGTACACGACCAGCAGCAGCACCATAATGGACAAGTCCAGCCCGACGTTGCCGATTCGGACCGTCGGGATCACCCGACGCAGCAAGCGTACGGGTGGATCGGTCACTGTGTAGATGGTCTCCAGTGCGATCGCAACCCCGCCACCGGGTCTCCAGTCGCGGGCGAACGCACGAACGAGCTCCACCACGATACGCGCTATGAGCAGCAGCCAGAAAAAGAACAGCAGATAGTAAAGAACGATCAGGGCCGGTTCCACAACTCAACTCTGCCACCACTCACCCGTAATTGAAAAAGGCCCCCTCGGCGAGGCGGCGTTTGTCCTCGGCCGCCACGTCGACGTTGGGGGGTGAGAGCAGGAACACACGGCTGGTCACCTTCTCGATGGAACCACGCATCGCGAAGGCCAGACCAGCGGCGAAGTCCACCAGCCGCTTGGCGTCGGCCTCGTCCATCTCGGTCAGGTTCATGATCACCGGTGTGCCGTCGCGGTACTGCTCCCCGATGGTCCGCGCCTCACTGTAACTGCGCGGATGCAAGGTTGTGATCTTGCTCAAACTGTAGTGGCTACCCGTGTCGGTCACCGCGCGCAACCGTGGAGTCTGTTCCAGGTTGGGATCCACCGCCAACGAACCGCGCACCGGACTCTCGGCTCCCCACTGCCTCCGAGTACGCGTGACGCGGGAGCGTGGCTCACTGTCATGGTCGTCCTCTTGATCATCGTCCTGGCCGCCACCGCGTGTGCCGAGGTGTCGGCGCGAAGCGAGCGTCCTGTCCTCCGACGAGTCGTACTCGTCGTAGTCCGGAGCGTATCCGTCGGGCGCTTCGTCGTACTCGTCGACTTCTTCGGCCGGGACCATGCCGAAGTACGCCTTAAGCTTGTGTAGCTTACTCATCGGCAAGCCCCTTCCTCCGCGAAAAGTACAGCGACGGCAGGCCTTCGATCCGCTTGGCGGGTCACGGCGAGACTAACGGGCGCCCCCCGAGCAACGCCGTTCCGACACGCACTCGGGTCGAACCGTGGGCTATCGCACTCTCCAGATCACCACTCATTCCTGCCGACACCTCCCGAGCTTCGGAGAAGTCCCGCCGAAGCCGCTCGGAAATTCCCGAAAGGGTGGCAAACGCCACATCCGGATCCTCGTTCAGCGGGGCGACAGCCATAACACCGCAGAGTCGAATCTCACACATTCGTGTAATCATCTCCGCCAGCTCAGGGACCTCTTCCGGTGCACAACCACCCCGATCCGCACGCTGCTCCAGGTTGACCTGAAGCAGTGCGTCCAACGGCTCGGAACGCTCACCCGATTCGAGAGCACCGCCCACGGCCCGTTGCAACGCCTCCACCAGACGACGGCTGTCCACCGACTCCACCACGTCGGCCCAACGCACCACCGATCGCGCCTTGTTGCGTTGCAGCTGACCGACCATATGCCAACGCACGCGGGAGCGCGGGCGCAACCGGTGGAACTCGCGGACCTTCGGCGCGGCCTCCTGGTCCCGGTTCTCGGCGAGATCGGTCACACCGAGGTCGGCCAACAGCGCCGCGTCCGAGGCCGGAAACGTCTTGGTCACCGCGGACAACCCGACTTCCCCGGAGGATCTTCCCGCGTTCACGCAGGCCCGCTCGATGCGTTCCCTGACCTTGGCCAGCGACTCGGCTATCCCGGCTTTGCGGGCGTGTTCGGCCATCTCGTCGCTCACTGCTGCTCCTCCGGCTCGGACCAGACCACCGCGGCGATCCTTCCCGTGCTTCCCGAATCACGCCGGTGACTGAACAGTTCCGGGCTCTCCAGCGTGCAGCGCGGGTCCTGTCCGACCCGCGCGATGCCGGCGGCGGCGAGCTGCTCCCACAGGCCGGCTCGCAGGTCCAGTGCGGGAGTGCCGCCACGCGTCTTCGTGGCGCTGCCGGGCAACTGCCGTTCCACCTCGTCACGCATCTCGGCGGGGACCTCGTAGCACCCACCGCACGCGGCGGGGCCGAGCAGTGCCTCGACACGATCGATCCGTGCTCCGGCCTCGACCATCCGTCGCAGCGCGCTGACGAGCACACCGACACGTGCTCCCACGCGCCCGGCGTGCACCGCGGCAACGACACCGCTGATCGGATCACCGAGCAGAACGGGTACGCAGTCGGCCGTCAGCACGACCAGCGGCAGCCGCGGAACGGCGGTGATCAACGCGTCGGCTCCCTCCACGGGTTCCGCGCGTGGACCGTCCACCACGGCCGCGGTTCTGCCGTGGATCTGTTCCATCCAGACGAAACGTTGTTCGGCTATCCCGATGCCGGCGGCGAGCTTTCCCCGGTTCGCGGCCAGGTGCTCCGGATCGTCGCCGACACGTCCCCCCAGGTTGAACGAGTCGAACGGCGGTTTCGAATAACCACCTTCACGAGTCGTGACAACACGACGGATCCGCACGATGCGCCCTCCCGCGAGTGCTTGCGAACATGCCACGGCGCGTCCGGTTCGACGACACCGACACCGTGCATTGTCCCGCACTCCCCGAACGGGCGAACGGGTCGTGTCACCTACGCATGAACGGCGGAATATCCACCTCGTCGTCGTTGTCGTCGTCGTTCTGGTTCCTGGAGCGTCCCAGCAACGAACCGCCGAACCCGCTCCCGGAGCCCGGATAGCCACCAGCGGGCCTGGCAGGCACAGTGCCGGACTGCTGCTCACCACCGATGGTCGAGCCGTCCGTACCGACAGCGCCGCCGATTCCCTGCTGTGGCTGACGCTGTTCCCCGGTTTCGTGGTTCGGAGTCCTCCCCTGCTCGGGGGAGATCGCCTCCTGGGACGAGCCCGCGGCCGGGGGGGTCGTGCTCTCCGCCTCGGTCTGTTGGGACGACGGCTCGTGGTGCCTGATCGGTGTGGTGCCGGTGTTCCCCTCGGGCTGACCGGTCGAGTGGGGCGCCGATGCGGTGGGCGCGCTCTCGGGGGCGGCCGGAGCCTCACGGTTGGCGGGCTCGGCCTGTCCCTCGACCACCTGGCCCGCTGTCACAGGTGCCTCCGGATCGCCCTCCTCGGTGGAACCGACCTTGTCGGGGTCCAGTTTCTTGTGCGTCGGTGCCCCGGCGTCGAAACCGGCCGCGATCACGGTGACCCGCACCTCGTCGCCCAGTGAATCGTCGATGACCGTACCGAAGATGATGTTGGCCTCGGGATGGGCGGACTCCTGCACCAACGAAGCCGATTCGTTGATCTCGAACAGTCCGAGATCCGAACCACCCGCTATGGCGAGCAGCACACCGTGCGCGCCTTCCATGCTGGCTTCCAGCAACGGTGAGTTGATCGCCTTCTGCGCCGCCTCCACCGCTCTGCCCTCACCCCGTGCGGAGCCGATACCCATCAGGGCACTCCCCGCCCCGGACATGACGCTCTTGACGTCGGCGAAGTCGAGGTTGATCAGCCCCGGTGTGGTGATCAGGTCGGTGATCCCCTGCACACCGGAGAGCAGCACCTCGTCCGCCGAGCGGAAGGCGTCCATCAGGCTCACGCCGATGTCGCCGAGCTGCAACAACCGATCGTTCGGAATGACGATCAGGGTGTCGCACTCGTCACGCAGATCCTTTATGCCCTGCTCGGCCTGGTTGGCTCTGCGCTTGCCCTCGAACGAGAAGGGACGGGTGACGACACCGATGGTCAACGCCCCCAACTTGCGGGCCACCGAGGCGATCACCGGAGCACCACCGGTACCGGTGCCACCTCCCTCGCCCGCGGTGACGAAGACCATGTCGGCGCCCTTGAGCACCTCCTCGATCTCGTCCTTGTGGTCATCGGCGGCCTGGTAACCGACATCGGGAGCGGCTCCCGCTCCCAAACCGCGCGTCAGCTCACGGCCGATGTCGAGCTTGACGTCGGCATCCGACATCAGGAGGGCCTGCGCGTCGGTGTTCACCGCGATGAACTCGACACCCTTGAGCCCGACCTCGATCATCCGATTCACGGCGTTTACACCGCCGCCACCGATGCCGACGACTTTAATCACCGCTAGGTAGTTGTGCGGGGGCGTCATCGTCATCCGCCTTCCTGGTCGTGGCTGAAGCGCTCGCTGTGGGTGGACCGTGACAGGTCTCGGTCGTGGACGCCGTCCGGCGTCCGGTGTGGTGTGTGACTACGTGGCCGACTCGTCGTCAACCCGCAGTGATCGGACGTTATGCACCGTGGACGGCAAGAGTCCAGCAGCCACGCCGATTACCGCCGCACGTGTGTCATCGACTCACCGGCCGTGACCACGGACGCCCGCACGACGCCCGGAAAGCTCCGCGCCCCACACCACGAAACCTCGAGTACACCCGACCCGTCGGCTTGTCACGATCACGGTCCACACCGTACCGCGAACGAATCCGCGAGTCGTGGTGTCCATGACGGCTGATCCGGGACTCACACGGACCTTCGGACGGTGGACCTCGTCAACGATATTGTGTGCGGCCGGGTGAGGAAAAGCGGGGCGGGCCAACAGGGTCGAATGCTCGCACGACCGCCGATCCGCACCGAGCGCGAAGCAACGCGGAACCGAGGCACCCGACGAGAGGCGTGGAACGAGTGTCCGTCGAACGAGTGGCCACGGTGGAGTCGCCCCGCGGCGAGGTCGTATTGCTGCGGCGCGCTGACGGCACGCTCGAACTACGGGTCAACGGGGTGTTCGTGATGGACACCGCCCACACCGAGAGCGAGCGCCTGCTGGCGCGAACGGCGCTGGAGTCGTTGCCCCTCTCGGGAACCGAGGAGTCCCGGCACGGAGCGCGAGTGCTGATCGGCGGACTCGGGCTCGGGTACACCCTGCACGAGGTACTGGCCGACCCGCTCGTGCGCGAGGTCACCGTCGCGGAACTGGAACCAGCGGTCATAGACTGGTACCGGAGCGGCCTGGTTCCCGAGCTGGCCGACGATCGTTCGGATGAGCGGATACACCTGTGCGCCTCGGACGTCACCGCGGTCCTGGCCGAACGCACGAGTGGTTCCCTGGAACTGATACTGCTCGATGTGGACAACGGCCCCGGTTATCTCGTGCACGACGCCAACGAGACGGTGTACGAACAGGACTTCCTGGCCGACTGCCACAGCGGACTCGCGGTGGGCGGCGTGGTGGCGATCTGGTCCGCGGCGCACTCCGAGGAGCTGGAAACGACCATGCGGGAAGTCTTCGGCACGGTACGGCGGCACCCGATTCCGGTCACCCTGGGCTCGCTGCGCACGGAGTACCACCTCTACCTGGGGACCCGCTGAAACCTCCGATACGAACGGGACGAGCCCGGCGGCCTCACCACTGGCGCCTCGGAAGGCGCGCCGCGCGAAACGCTGCACCCGCCGGGAACGAAAGCCACACCGGAAAATCCGGGCCAGGACCGGATACGGCGGGCTACCGAATCACCGAACGCGCCGGATCTCGGTTCAAGAAACGGTGGGCAGCTCCGGACTGGTCACGTCGTATACCTCACCGGGTCGGCCGAGCAGCACGGGCAGAATCGCCGCCTTTCGTTCGGACTCACCCGTGCCGCCCCATTCGACGGCACGTCCCCGCGTCAGTGACATACGCACCCGCGGGGCTCCCGCCCCGGTCTCGACACTTACGGCTCTCACCTGGTCCAGCGTCTTTCCGTCCAGCGCGGTCACGGCGGTCACAGCCGCCATCCGCACTCGCTTCGTCCGCTGTTCCGGGCCGAGCCGGAGCTCGGGCAGATCGCTCGGGCGCTCGGTGACCGTGGCGAAACCGACCCCCTCGTCATCGACCAGCCGGAACCCCTCCGAGGCCCCGGTGTACATCACCGGTCGCCGTTCCTCGACGCCGATGACCACCGTGGCGGGCAGTGACAACCGGACGGTGGTCGAATCGATCCGGGAGATACCGTTCACGCGCCGCAGCACCCCGGAACGGTCCACCCGAACCATCGGAGTACCGTGCTCGATCGCCGCCACCTGCCGCACCCTGGACGAGTCGAGCACCCGGGTTCCCTCGATCCGCACGGAACGCACACCCAGCACCGGCGTGAAAAAGACCACCACCACACCGATGGTCAGCAGGGCGAGCGACCCCAGCGTCACCCATCCCCGAACTCCCACACCGGAGGACTCGGTACCGGATCCACTGCCTCGCCGATCTCTCGAGGTGGCGCGACCGCGCTGACGCGTCCGTGTCGTTCCGGAATCCGCCATGACGACCCCACGATCTCCGTCCGGTGGTGCTTTTCGTTCGGAATCCATAGCAGAACTCGCTCGCGTGCTCGGGGAGCGGCCCGCACACGTCGGTCGATCGGGCGAGATGAGATGCCGGGGATCCGGTGGAACGCTGTTGAATCGGTTCTCTCGTGCTCTCGCTGGACGGAGCCTCTCGCGGGCTCCCGGCGGCAGGCTGTTCCCGTTCCGGGGGACGCACCTCCCATGAACGTGCGAACCGCCGGTCCCCGGGCCCGTTCGACCCGGGGACCGGGTGTGCCGGTCGGCGGCCTCAGTTCTCCGACGGCCCCGGGTCGGCGGCACCGTCACGACTGTCGATCTCGGTCAGAATCTCCGGTCCCAGCATGGTGACGTCGCCCGCACCCATGGTCAGCACGATGTCACCGGGACGTGCCAATTCCGCCGTCAGGGGCGCTACCTCGGTGATCGAGGGCTCGTAGTGCACCCGTTCGGGGGGCAACGGCACCGCATCGGCGATCAGTCGGCCGGAAACCCCCGGCTGCGGCTGTTCACGGGCACCGTACACGTCGAGCACCACCACTTCGTCGGCCTCGGCCAGCGCCGCACCGAACTCGTCGGCGAACGCGGCGGTACGGGAGAACAGGTGCGGCTGAAAGGCGACGACGATCCTGCCGGAATCCACTTCGGTACGAGCGGCGCGCAGCTGGGCCCGGACCTCGGTGGGATGGTGCGCGTAGTCGTCGTAAACCCGCACACCGTCGGCTCTTCCCTTGAACTCGAAACGACGCCGAACCCCGCCGAACGCGGCCAGGCCGTCCAGCAACTCGCCGGTGTCGGCCCCGAGTTCGATCCCCGCCAGCAGCGCGGCGACCGCGTTCGCCGCCATGTGCTCCCCGGGGACCGACACGTACAGTTCCACGGCACCGCTTCCGTCCAGGATCAGTTCCGTCGAACCACCACCGTGCCGCGGTGCGTAGGAGACGATGCGGGCGTCGTCCGCCCCTTCCACGGCAGTGCCGTAACGGCGTACTCGCACCCCCGCGCGTTCGGCTCGGTCGGCCAGCGCGGCGGCGCCCGGATCGTCGGTTCCGGCGATGAGCACCCCGCCCGGCTCGATCCGCTCCACGAACTTCTCGAACACCTCGACGTAGGCCTCGGTGGTTCCGTGGTGGTCGAGATGGTCCGGCTCCACGTTGGTGACCACCGCCACCGAGGGGGAGAACACCAGGAAGGAACCGTCGCTCTCGTCCGCCTCCGCGACGAACAGTCCGCCCTCGCCGTGGTGCGCGTTCGCCCCGGAGTCGTTGAGATCACCGCCGATGGCGAACGACGGGTCGAGTCTGCAGTGCTGCAGCGCCACCGTGAGCATGGAGGTGGTGGAGGTCTTGCCGTGCGTCCCGGTCACACACGCCACCCGGTGATCCCGCATCAGCGCGGCCAGTGCCTCGGCACGGCCGAGCACCGGGACACCTCGGCGACGTGCCTCGGCCAGCTCCGGGTTCTCGGCCTCGATGGCCGTGGAGATCACCACGGCGCTCGGCCCCGATCCGAGTTGGTCCAGGTTCGGACCGTCGTGTCCGATCGCGACGGCGGCCCCCTGGGTACGCAGCGCGAGCACGGTTCTCGAATCGCGGGCATCCGAGCCCGACACCTTCCTCCCCCGGGCCAGCAGGATGCGGGCGATACCACTCATCCCCGCCCCGCCGATGCCGATCAGATGCACCCGGGACAGCAGATCGTCGGTGGTGGCGGGAGAACCCTCCGAAAGTGTCTCCCGCGACTGCCTGCCATCCTCATCGTCGTTCACGCCCCGGCCACCTCCAGCGTGGTCTCGGCCAGCACCCGGTCCGCCTCGCGATGCCCGGTACTCAGCGTCGCGCGGTTCATTCGTGCCAGCCCTTCGGAATCACCTGCCAACGGCAGTATCTCATCGATGACACGCTGCGGTGTCAGTTCCGCGTCGGAAATCAGTTTCGCGCCCCCCGCGGTGACCACGGGTTGCGCGTTGAGGGCCTGCTCACCGTTGCCGTGCGGTAGCGGCACGAACACGGCGGGGAGCCCCACCGCGGACACCTCGGCCACCGTCATCGCACCCGAGCGGCACACCACCAGATCGGCCGCCGCGTACGCCAGATCCATCCGCTCCAGGTAGGGCACCGGCACGTAGGGCGGCGCTCCGGGAAGCTCCCGCACCGCCACCGTGTTCTTGGGCCCGTGTGCGTGCAGCACACCGATACCGGCCCTGCCCAACTCGTCGGAGGCCCCCGAGAACGCGGTGTTGAGTGTCTGCGCACCCTGCGAACCACCGAAGACCAGGACGGTCGGCGCGTCGGGACGCAGCCCGTAGTGCGCGCGGGCCTGGGCGCGCAGCGAGGCACGGTCCAACGTGGTTATCGACTCGCGCAGGGGTATTCCGATGGTGCGCGCACCGGGTAAGCCACTGTCCGGCACGGCCGCCAGCACTTCCCTGGCGAAGCGGGCCCCCACCTTGTTGGACAGCCCGGCTCGCGCGTTCGCCTCGTGAACGACGATCGGAACTCGGCCACGGGCTCCCAGATAGGCGGAGAGGGAGACATAGCCGCCGAAACCGACGACCACGTCGGCGCCCACGCGTTCCAGCACCTCGCGGGTACGACGTACCGAATCGCGGACCTTCGAGGGCATCCTGAGCAGCTCGGGACTGGCCTTGCGCGGCATCGGCACCGGTGGGACCAGTTCCAACGGGTAGCCGCGTGCGGGCACGATGTCGGTCTCCAGTCCGCGTTCCGTACCGAGAGCCACCACACTGGCGTCCGGACGCAGCCTGCGGACCGCGTCGGCCAACGCCATCGCGGGCTCGATGTGGCCTGCTGTACCACCACCCGCCACGACGACCGTGGGGCCCCGACGTCGCGGCGAACCGGCGCCGGTCTCCCCCGCGGGAGACGGTGCTCCACCTCGACCGCTCGGGTCACCCGGTTGCTGCGTGTTCAACGAAGTCCTCCTTGGTTTCTGGATCGCGCACCGCTGGGCCGGGTGGCGATTCGGGGTGATCGGTGGTGGCGGTCCGGTGACTCACGGCACCGGATCCGTTTCACGTGAGCTTGTCATGCCCCTCGAACGGCTCCCGGCGGCCGTCGGTGGGAACCGCTCGTTCCGGCGGTTTCCGGCTCATCGTGGGGATCCGGAACGTCGTTGTCCGCTCGGCGTCCGCCGTTTTCCGGGATTCGGCCCCTCGGAACGGTTCTTCTTACCGGACGGCTTGGCGGGCTGCGGCCTGCGCGGATTGGCCGCGCCGGCGGGACGTCGCGAGGCGGGAGGCCGATAGGGCGAGGGAGTGGGCAACCTGAGCAGCTTGCCGATCTTGCCCGGGCCGAGCGAGCGCAGCGCCGAGATGGCCTCGGGTTCGTGTCTGGCGAAGTTGGCCAGCAACCCGAAAACGACCATGGTGGTCACCACCGAGCTTCCCCCCGAGGAGATCAACGGTAGCGGCAGTCCGGTGACCGGCAGCAGTCCCACCACGTAACCGATGTTGATCGCGGCCTGCCCCACCAACCACATGGTGAGCGTGGCGGAGACCAGCTTGATCCACGGATCGGTGTTGCGAGCGGCGATCCGCATCCCCACGTAGGCGACGGTACCGAACAACAGCAGCACGGAAGCGCACCCCACGAACCCCAGTTCCTCGCCCAGCACGGCGAAGATGAAGTCGTTGTCCGCTTCGGGCAGGTACTGCCACTTGGACCACCCGCGTCCGATTCCCTCACCGAACATGCCGCCGTCGGCAAGCGCCAACAGCGCCTGGGTCGCCTGAAAACTCTTGTCGTCGTTGCCGCTTCCGGAGTCGAAGAACGAGGTAACCCGGGTTATCTGGTAGCGGAAGAGGAAGATCAGGGCAAGCATGCCGGTGACGGCACCGAGCACCAGGGCGCTGAACAGCCGCAACGGTGCACCCGCGAACCACAGCAGCGCCAGCAGCACGATGCCGAGCGTCACCGTGGAGCCGAAATCGGGCTGCATCATCACCAGGGCGAACATCAACAGCGCCGCGGGGAGCACCGGCACCAGCAGATGGCGGTACTGGCCGAGCAGAGCCCGTTTGGTGACGAGCACGTGAGCCCCCCAGAGCGCGAGCGCGATCTTGGCGGGCTCCACCGGTTGGAACGAGACCGGCCCCAGTCGGAACCAGCTCTGCGCACCGTTGTTCTCGTAGCCCAACCTGGTCAGCACCAGGGACAGCAGCACCAGGCACACCAACAGGAACACGTGGCTGAACCGGCGCAGCATCCAGACCGGCATTCGCATGGCCACGTAACAGCAGACCGCCCCGGCGAGGCAGTGCAGCAGGTGCTTCAGGAAGACGCTGTAGGAGGACCCCTGCTGGCTGAAGGACTCCACGCTGGAGGCCGACAGCACCATCACCATTCCGAAAGCCGTCAGCAGCCCGAACGCCGCGAGTAACAGGTGGAACGAGGCCAGCGGTCTGGTCAACCAGGAAGTCAGCGCGGAACTGATCCCGCGCAGACCGTCCGCGACCCCCTGTGTGCCTCGTCCACGAGTCCCGCTCGTGTTCCGGGCTGCCACAGCTGCCTCACCCCCTGGGATGTTCGGCCGGTTCCGTCCCCGGTTCCGCCCGCACGGCACGTACCGCTGCCGCGAATTCCCGCCCACGATGGGCGTAGTCGGTGTACATGTCCATGGACGCCGCGGCCGGTGCCAGCACGACGGCGGTCCCCGACGTCGCGTAGTCGTTGGCCGACCGCACGGCCTCCGACATGGCGGCTTCCCGTCGCGTGGGGATACCGACCACCGGCACGTCCGGGGCGTGTCTGCGCAGCGCCTCGGCTATCGACTCCTGATCAGTACCGATCAGCACCGCCGCACGCAACCGGTGGGCGTGCTGCCGGACCAGCTCGTCGACCTCGGCTCCCTTCAGGAGTCCACCCGCGATCCATACCACGTCCCGATGCGCACCGAGCGCGGCCGATGCGGCGTGTGGGTTCGTCGCCTTGGAATCGTCGACGTAGACAATTCCCCCCGACCGGGCGACCACGACGGAACGATGCTCTCCGGGAGCGAACTCGCGGAGCCCTTCGGCACAGGCTGTCGCGGACACCCCGCACGACCGGGCCAGCGCGCAGGCGGCGAGTGCGTTGGCGAGATTGTGCTCACCCACCTGCCGGACATCGGCCACCGTGGCCAGCGACACCGGTGCGGCTTCGGCCGAGAGGGAAACCCCGTCCGGGCCGAACGCGCGGTCGAGCAGTTCCTCGTCCCGCACTCCCAGCTGACCGGGTTCGGGCTCACCCAGCGTGATCCCGACCCGTCTCGCGGCGGAGTGCTCGGTGACGAGCTCGCGGGAGGCGGGGTCGTCCGCGTTGTAGACCGAAACCGAGTTCCCGCCGTACACCTTGCCCTTGGCAGCGCCGTAGGCGCGCAGCGAGCCGTGCCAGTCCAGGTGGTCCTCGGCGAGATTGAGGATGACCCCGGTGTCGGGTGAGAAGGTGTTCGACCAGTGCAGTTGAAAACTCGACAGTTCCACCGCCAGCACACGATGGCCCGCGCGGACGGCGTCCACGGCGGGAAGTCCCACGTTGCCGCAGGCCACCGCGTCCATGCCCGCCGCACGCAGCACCGACTGCAGCATTCCGACGGTGGTGGTCTTACCGTTGGTCCCCGTAACGGCCAGCCAGTGGGCGGGCCGTGCGGAAGCCCGGTCGAGACGCCAGGCGAGCTCGATCTCGCTGATCACTTCGATCCCAGCGGCCTCAGCGGCCGTCAGCAGCGGTGCGTCGGGGCGCCAGCCGGGACTGGTGACCACGAGATCGGTAGCGCTCGGGGGCTCGGTGAGACCGACGACGAGTTCGGCTCCCCGCATCCGTGGTCCGGCCAGTTCGGCCAGCCGCTCCTCGGAGGCGTCCGTGACGGTGACACTCGCTCCCTCGGCCAGCAGCGCCTCGGCGGCCGATCTGCCGGAAACCCCCGCTCCGGCGACCAGGATCCGCGTCCCCACCTTGCTCATGACCTCACCAAAGATCCTCGTGACTGCCGTGTCGTTCATCGGGCCGCCGGGACGTGCCCGGAGCACGGCGGCTGCCGGCTCCGGAGGAACACGTCCCGGCGGGAACACCGGGCATCAGCTCGGTACCAGTGCCAACCAGTCGGCGTAGAACAGCCCGACACCGAACAGGCAGCTGATCGCTGCCAGTATCCAGAACCGGATGATAACCGTGGTCTCCGCCCAGCCGGCGAGTTCGAAGTGGTGGTGGAACGGGGCCATCCGGAACAGTCTGCGCCGCGAGGTGCGGAAGACCACGATCTGCAGCACGACGGAGAGCGCCTCCACCACGAACAGACCGCCGATGACGATCATCAGCAGTTCCGTTCGGGTCGTCATGGAGAGACCGGCCACGAGTCCACCGATCGCGAGCGAACCGGTGTCGCCCATGAAGATCTTGGCAGGAGCGGCGTTCCACCAGAGGAAACCCACACAGGCTCCCATCGCGGCGGCGGCCACCACCGCGACGTCGAGCGGGTCACGCACCTGGTAGCAGGCCGGCCCGGGGTCGTCCAACAGCGCACAGGAGTTGCGGAACTGCCAGAACCCGATCAGCACGTAGCTGGCCAGCACCATCGCCGCGGTACCACCCGCGAGTCCGTCCATGCCGTCGGTGAAGTTCACCGCGTTGGACCAACCGCTGATCGCGACGTAGGCGAAGATCACGAAGCCGATGACGCCGAACGAGACCACGCTGATGTCGCGGATGAACGACAGGTGCGCGGAGGCGGGCGTGATGCCGTTCTGGTCCTTGAACTGCAGGGCCAGAATCGCGAACAGCACCGAGGCGACCATCTGCCCCACGAGCTTGGCCGTCTTGTTGAGCCCGAGGTTGCGGCGCTTGCGGATCTTGATGAAGTCGTCCAGGAAACCGACGAAGCCCAGCACGGTGGTCAGGCCGAGCACCAGCAGGGCCGTGACGCTGGGAAACGCTTCGGAGACGGTGAGGTGTGTGGCCAGATAGCCCGCCCACATGGCGACGAGGATCGCCATACCACCCATGGTCGGTGTTCCCCGCTTGGCCGAGTGGGACTTCTGCACCTCCTCACGGATCTCCTGGCCGAACCCCTGCTTGGAAAAGACCCGGATGAGGTACGGGGTGAACAGAATCGAGACGACCAGCCCGACGGCGGCCGCGATCAGAATGTGCTTCACGTCGTACCACCGTCCCGTCCGGTGGAGCCCTCCGCCGAACCGGGCGCCGCGGGAACCAGCTCCTCGGCGACCCGCCACAGCGCCGCGGCGTTCGAGGCCTTGACCAGCACGACGTCGTCGGGCCGCAGCTGCTCGCGCAACAATGCGAGGGCAGCGTCCACATCGGGCACCAGAACCGATTCCTCTCCCCAGGAGCCCTCCAGCGCGGCTCCCTGATGCATGGCACGTGCCTGGTCACCCACCACCACGAGGCGATCGATGTTCAGCCGCACGGCCAGGCGTCCTATCTCGTCGTGCTCCTCGGGACCGGCGTCGCCGAGTTCACCGAGCGCGCCGAGTACCGCCCATCCGCTGCCGGGACGGTCGTGCGTCATGGCCGCCAATGCTTTCAACGCGGCCCGCACGGACTCGGGATTGGCGTTGTAGGCGTCGTTGATCACGGTCACCCCGTCCGGGGTGGTGGTGACCTCCATCCGCTTTCCGGACAGCTGTTCGATCCCGTTCAACCACTCGGCGATGTCCTCGGTCGCGGCTCCGAGCTCGAACGCCACGGCAGCCGCGGCCAGTGCGTTGCCGACGTGGTGCTCACCGTGCAGCGGCAACCGCACCCGGGCCTGGCCGTCGGGAGTGATCAGGGTGAAACGCGGCCGGGCGAGCTCGTCCACCTCGACGTCGTCGGCTCGCACCGAGGCGTGGGGGTGTTGCCCGAAACGAAGCACCCGCGCCCGGGTGCGCTCGGCCATGGCCGAAACGACCGGGTCGTCGGCGTTGAGCACCGCCACTCCGCCTTCGGCAGCGCTCGGCAGGGCCTCGACGAGCTCGCCCTTGGCCTGTGCCACCGCCTCCCTGGATCCGAACTCGCCGAGATGTGCGCTGCCGACGTTGAGCACCGCCCCGATCCGGGGCGGAGCGGACTCGCAGAGCTCCGCGATGTGCCCCATACCGCGCGCGGAGAGCTCCAGCGCCAGGTATTCGGTTCGTTCGTCGGCGCGCAGCACCGTCCACGGATGCCCCAGCTCGTTGTTGAACGAACCGGGGGGAGCCACGGTGGGCCCCATCCGCTCGAGCAGTTGCGCGATCATGTCCTTGGTCGAGGTCTTGCCGGACGAACCGGTCACTCCCACGACCGTGAGTTGGTTCGCGAGTTTGTCCACGACCAAACGGGCGAGCCGGGCCATGGCCACCAGAACCGCTGCTCCGGAGCCGTCCTCGTCGGCCGCGAGCGCCATCGCGCGGGACCGCTCCGCCGAACCGACGGCGGGCACGATCACCGCGGGAGCCGCGACCTCCCTGGCGGCCAGCACCGCGACGGCACCGTCGGAGACCGCCTGCTCCGCGAACCGGTGACCATCGACCTGCTCGCCCGGCATCGCCACGAACAGCCCACCGGGCCGAATCTTCCTGGAATCGAATTCGACGGCCGCGGTGACGACCTCGCTGCCATCGGCGCGGTGCAGCCTGCCACCGACCGCCCCAGCTACCTCGTCGAGGCTGAGCCGGATCACCTTGCCTCCTCGTCACTTCCCCGCTGGTTGTCGGGGATCCGACCAGCGGGGACGGTTTCCGTCCCTTGCGGACTCCCGAGTCGTTCACGCAGTGCCGCGGCGAGCTCGTCGCGATCGGAGAACGGGTGAACCACACCCGCCACTTCCTGACCGGTTTCGTGCCCCTTACCGGCGACCACGACGACGTCACCGCCGGCTGCGCGCCGTACCGCTTCCACGATGGCCGCACGCCGATCACCGATCTCGTGGGATTCGGCCCGCTCGGACTTCGCGACCCGAGTGGTTCCCTCGAGCACGGCGGCACGGATCCGCGCGGGATCCTCACTACGGGGATTGTCATCGGTCACTATCAGAACGTCGGCCCGCTGGGCTGCCGTGGCTCCCATGACGGGACGTTTGGCCGTGTCCCTATCACCGCCACAACCGAGCACGACGATCACCTTCCCCGCCGCCTGGGAGCGTGCGGCTTCCAGCACAGCGCCGACGGCTCCCGGCTTGTGGGAGTAGTCGACCACCGCCGCGAAGTCCTGTCCCAGCGCGACACGCTCCATGCGTCCCGGAACGTCCACCTCACCGAGCCCGTTCGCGATATCGGCGTACTCGACACCGACGGCTCGTGCCATCGCGGTGGCCAACAGTGCGTTGGCGATGTTGAACGAGCCCGGCAGCCGCAGCTCGACCTCGGTGCGGGCGCCGTCGGGAGCGTTGACGGTGAACCGCTGCGCACCGGTGGTGCTGGTGACCACATCGGTGGCCGTCCAGTCCGCGGTGCCCTGCGTGGCCACCGTGACGGTTTCCGGCCCGACCAGCCTGGAGCCCCACTCGGTGTCGGTGCACACCACCTCCCGAGCGCAGCGACCATCGAACAGCATCGCCTTGGCCGCGAAGTAGTCCGCCATGTCGCGGTGGAAGTCCAGGTGTTCGCTGGAGAGGTTGGTGAAACCGCCCACGGCGAACCGCAGCCCAGCAACCCTGCCCAGCACGAGGGCGTGACTGGACACCTCCATGACCACGTGGGTGACTCCCCCTTCGAGCATCACCGCCAGCAGTGCCTGCAGGTCGGGGGCCTCCGGGGTGGTGAACGCGCTTTCCAGCCGGGTACCGGCCAGCCGGGTCTCGACGGTCCCGATCAGGCCGGTGACCAGCCCGGCCGACCGCAGCGCCGACTCGATCAGATAGCTCGTGGTCGTCTTGCCCGAGGTCCCTGTCACACCGAGTACCGACAACCCGTCGGCGGGACGACCGTAGACCTCGGCGGCGAGCTCACCGAGCACACCGCGCGGATCCGAGTGAACCAGCAGCGCGACCTCACCGCGCGACACGGCGGGGTGCCGCAGCAGCTCGGGGTGAGCGGCCCCCGCCTCGTCGGTGAGGACCGCCCGGGCACCCGCATCCAGCGCGGTGGCCGCGTGCTCGGCACCGTGCGTTCTGGCGCCCCGCAACGCGGCGAAGACATCACCCGGCCGTACGTGCTGGGCACGCAGCGTCACTCCGGCCACCTCGACGGACGCGGCGGCTGATTCCGGGGTCTCGGCGGGACGAACGACACGGGCACCGATCGAGTCGGCTAACTCCTCGACACGTACCGGCTCGACACGCGAGGGACGTGGCGGAGAACTCGCAACCGGGGAAGGCACGGGAAAAAGGTTACCGGTACCGCTCCACGGAGCAGCTTTACGGTAGGCAGGTGCGTCGCGAGGTGGTCTCGCCTGCTCGAACGGTTTTCACTCGTTCGAGTGAAGAACTGTTCCTTCCCCACGAATGACCACCGCCAGCTCGCCGCCCGACTCACGTCGCCGCCCGACTCGCGCGGTCGGTCCGACCTCTCCGGGACGTCGTGGTGGCTATCTCACCCGCAGCGTCATCTCCGGAGCCGGTTCGCCGGACAGCGGGATGTCGTACCGACGTGTCAGATCAGCCGCGACGTCGTGGAACAGCGGGGCGGCGGTGAGATGCCCCCTGTCGGGATCGTCGATCATGATTCCGATCACGTACCTCGGGTTGTCGGCGGGCAGCATCCCCGCGAAGGTCGCCCAGTGCTGCGAGTTGCTGTAACAGTCGCACTCGGGATCGGGCTGCTGCGCCGTCCCCGTCTTGCCGGAGACCTGGTAACCGGCCAGCGCGGCCCGCGGCGCGGTGCCACGTTGTCCCCGCTCGTCCTGCACGACCGCGCGCAGCATGTTCTTGACCGTGTCGGCGGTTCGCTCGCTGACGACGCGAACCCCTTGCGGTGCGGACCGCTGGTGCTCCTGGCCGTCCGGCCCGATGGTCGAGTCGACCACCCGCGGCGGGATCCGCACACCGTCGTTGGCGATGGCCTGGTACATCCCGGCCATCTGCAACACTGTCATGGACAGTCCCTGGCCGATCGGCAGATTGGCGAACCGGGTGTCCGACCACTGCTTGGTCGGCGGTACGACCCCGGAGCTCTCGCCGGGAAGGGCGATGCCGGTCTCACTACCCAGCCCGAACTTCTTCACCAACTCGCCGAAGCGATCCTTGCCCAGCCGCTTCGCCGTCATCAGGGTCCCCACGTTGGACGACTTGGCGAGCACTCCGGTGAACGTGAGCGGTAGGGTGCCGTGCTGCCAGGCGTCCCTGACCGTGGCACCACCCATCTCGATCTTCGACGGCACGCGCAGCACACTGTCGGGCCGCATGATCCCGTGCTCGATGGCCCCGGCGGCCGTGATGATCTTGTTCACCGAACCGGGTTCGTAGGGAGTGGTGACCGCCGGGTTGCTCAGGTGGCGAGAGGCACGACTGCCCTGCGAGGGATCGGCGGAGAGATCGGAGTTGGCCAGAGCACGCACCTCGCCGGTCCGCGAGTCCAGCACGACCGCGCTTCCCCCCTCCGCGCCGACATCCCGAACGTAGGAGTCGAGTTTCCGATCGAGCACGAACTGCAGGTCCGAGTCGACGGTCAGCCGGACGTCCGAGCCCGGCTCCGCCGGTCGGATGGTGCGTTTGGTGCCGGGGATGACGAGTCCGGTGCTTATGCGAGCGGTGTGGGAGATCCGAAGACCGTCCTCACCGGAGAGCGTGCCGTCCAGCGAGCTCTCGAGACCCACGTTCCCCAGGATCTTGTTCTTGCCCTTGCGCCAGGAAGCGGAACCGACGATACCGGCGCCCACCGATCCGGCCGGGTACTGCCGGACCGCTCGGTACTCGGTACCGATCTGCGGGTACTTGTCGTGGATCTCGCGGGCGACCGCGGGATCGATCAACGAGCCGAAGTAGAGGAACTGCTCGCCCGAGAACAACGCCCGCAGGGTTTCCCGTTCACTCACCCTGCCGTTGGTCACCTTGTCGATGTAGGCGGCGATCTCCCGCTTCTTCTCCGGACCGCTCGGCGCTTCGGGATTGTCCGACTCGCGCTGCTGCTGATCCAGCAGCTTCGGATTGGCGTAGAGCTTGCGGGACTCGCTGCTGAAGGCGAGCACTCTGCCCTCGGAGTCCAGGATGGAACCACGCTGCGCGGGGATCGTGGTCTTGGTGAGCAACTGGTCGTCGGCCCGTTCGGACAGCGCGCTCGCCTCGAATCCCTGCACCACGACCAGTTTCACCCCGGCTGATACCAGGGCCAGAACCAGCAACATCCGGCCGATACCGAACCGCCGCCTGTTGGAGGCCACTCCGAAGCGAGATTTGCGCGGACCACGTCGCCGAGCCGCGGAACCGCCGCCACGAGCGAGCTTGGCGCCGCTCGCGGCCGTCCCACGCCGCGGCGCCCGCTTCGAACGATTGGCCTGGCGGGGCTTGGCGCCCTGCCGATCCCGAGAAGCCATGTCTGTCACCCCACCGACGCTTCGTTCGACGACGATTGCTCGGAGCCGTCCGGAGGCTCTTCCCGCCGCCGCGGCGGTCGTTGACCGGACGAGTCACCGCCATCGGCGTGTTCCCCGTTCCCCTCCGGTTCGCTGTCCTCCCCCTGCGGCGCGGACTCGGGTGCCTCGGCCGGTCGCGGTTCACCGACCACTCTGATCGATCCGTCAGGCTGCCGCACCAGATGCGCGACCTCGGACACCGGGACCATGTTCATCCGCTCGGCCCGGCGTCTGATCTCGGAGATCGAACTCATCCTGCTCACCGAACGCAACAGGTCCTCCTTGCGTTCGGACAGGGCCTGGACACGCTGCTTGGACTCCTGCATGTGGTACGAGTTGCCCACCGCGGCGATGGAGAGCCACAGCGTTGCCACGATTCCCGTGACGAGCACGACCACCACCGTGCTCACGAACGGAACCCGGGAGGTGGCGATCCGCTCGCTCAGCGACAACAGGGTTTTCCTGCCGGAACGCAGCAACCCGGACCCCAGCAACACCTCTCGTGCGGAGGGCTCGTGCGATCCGGTGGCACCGCCGCTCGTCGCCGATCGTCGCTGCTTCCCGGAGGAAGGGGTTCGCTCCGAGGAACGGCGGCCACGTTCCTGCTTGCGTTCGTAGGCGCGTTCGCCCGAGGAGGATCGGACGTGCATCCGCCGGTTCGCGCGAGCGCTTCCCTTGGAATCGGTACGGTTGTCGGTACGCTGCCGCCTCCCGCGGCCGTTGCCGCCGGACTGGTCACCGCCCCGTGCGGCTGCCGTCATGGCGTCTCCTCGATCCGCTCGGCCGCGCGCAGCCGCACCGAGCTCGCTCTGGGATTGGCGGCCGCCTCCGTCTCGTCGGCGAACTCGGCACCACGCGTGAGCAGCCGCAGCTGTGGTCCGTGACCGGGAAGCTCGACCGGCAGGTCGACCGGGGTACGCGATTTGGCCCGTTCGGCGAAGACCCGCTTGACGGCCCGGTCCTCAAGGGAGTGGTAGGACAGCACCACGATGCGACCACCGCCGCTGAGCGCGTCGACGGCCGCTGGAAGAGCCCGTCGCAGCACCTCGAGCTCACCGTTGACCTCGATGCGAAGTGCTTGGAAGGTCCGTTTGGCCGGATGGCCGCCGGTCCGCCTGGCCGCGGCGGGAACGCTGTCGTAGATCAACCGCACCAGCCGCGCGCTGTTGTCGAACGGCTCGACTTCACGAGCCCGCACGACTTCCGACGCGATTCTGGCGGCGAACTTCTCCTCGCCGTACTCCCGAAGTATCCGGATCAGTTCGGCGCGCGAAGCGGTGTTGAGCACGTCGGCGGCTGTCCGGCCGGTGGTGGTGTCCATGCGCATGTCCAGTGGCGCGTCCCTGGCGTAGGAGAAACCGCGTTCGGACTCGTCGAGCTGCAGCGAGGAGACACCGAGGTCGAACAGGACACCGTCGAGCTCGGACATCCCCTGTTCGGCAAGGATCTCGTCCAGTTGATCATCCACCCCGTGCACCAGCCGCACACGTTGCCCGTATTCCGCGAGGCGCTGCCGAGCCAACCGGAGGGCCTCCGGGTCACGATCCACGCCGATCACGGTCACGTCGGGAAACGCACGCAACAACGCCTCGGTGTGTCCCCCCATGCCGAGTGTGGCATCCAGCACCGTGGTTCGGCGGTCCCGCAACACGGGTTCGAACAACTCCACGGTTCGTTCCAACAGGACGGGAAGATGCCGCTGCTGTGCCGCTTCCGGACCGGGCTTCCCCTCGGTGAATTCCCGCTCGTGTTCGGCAGCGGGTTCGGGGTTGTCTGGCACGCTGGCCTTTCCTTCCTGTTCCGATCGGATCGTGCCGGGCGGGACGGCGATTCACGAGAAATGTTCACGATCCCGGGCGAAGCGATCGGCTCCTCCCGGCCGCCCCGAGCTGTCCGACTCGGCCACCGGAACAACGCACCGGAGACCGGCCGGGGCGACGAGCTCACGAAGCGGAACGCGGTGCGGCACCGCGGCCGAGTGTCGGTCCCCGACGTCTTCGAACCCGTGACCACGACCGGCGAGACTCATCGGAAACCACCCCCCGCGGACCGGAAACCGGGCCAATTCGGCCGGGACCCCCGGAAGCCACCCCTCGCGGGACCACCGGCGCGAATCCCGCACGGCGCGATCACCCCGCCTGTTCGATTCCACCGGAACGGCGAAATCGAAAATCCCCACTCGGGGGGCCACATTACCCCACCCCTCTTAACCGTCAACCGGAAACGCCGGGCCACACGGCGCTCCGGAGGGAAGCGGCTCGGGGTTCGCGGTCGCCGCTGCCGCGTGGAGCGCAGACGAGAGACCCCACCCTCACACGGGCGTTGGCTCACGGCGGGGACCTCGTGGCGAGTTGTACGCACACTCACCACTTACATCGGGTCTGAGAGACTTCCGGCGAGGTGCGCGGCAACACCGCGAACGGCCGTGGACACCCCGACCGCGGTGGCACGGGTCCACTCGTGGCAGCAAGTCCGGCTGTGACGATCCGCGCGGAACGGTATCTGGAGGTTTGTTGAGGCCGGAGAGGAACACGGCGAACGGCGCAGCGCCCACCACGGCCGGCAGCGAGACGGCGTGGAGCCCGGCGGGCGAGAACACGCCTGACATCCCGCACGACGTCCCCATCGAGTGGATGCACGACACGTTGCGACGCATCACCACCAACGTGGAAAGCGTGCTGGTCGGGAAGCCCGAAGTGGTCCGGCTCGCCATGGTGACGCTGCTGGCGCGCGGACATCTGCTCGTGGAGGACGTGCCCGGCGTGGGCAAGACCTCGTTGGCCAAGGCACTCGCACGTTCCGTGGACTGCACCGCCAGCAGGATCCAGTTCACCCCTGACCTGCTGCCGAGCGATGTCACCGGGGTGTCGATCTACAACCGCGGCACCGAGAAGTTCGAGTTCCGGGAAGGGCCGGTGTTCGCGAACATCGTGGTCGGTGACGAGATCAACCGGGCCTCACCGAAAACCCAGTCGGCACTGCTGGAATGCATGGAGGAGAACCAGGTAACCGTGGACGGCCACAGTTACGAGCTGGGGATCCCGTTCATGGTCATAGCCACCCAGAACCCGGTCGAGCTGGAGGGCACCTACACCCTTCCCGAAGCGCAGCGCGATCGGTTCACCTGCAAGATCTCCATCGGGTACCCGGACCCCACCGCGGAGTTGGCGATGGTCGACGAACGCGCCGCCTCCGATCCGCTGGACAAGCTGGAACCCGTCACCGACGCCGCCGAAGTGGCCGAGCTGCTGGCGGCGGTGGGCGGGATCCACGTCGCGGTCGAGGTGCGCCGCTACGCGATCGACCTGGTGGCGGCCACTCGCGATCTGGCCGAGCTGCGACTGGGAGCGTCCCCACGAGCCACCCTGCAGCTGATCCACGCGGCCCGGGCACAGGCCGCCATCGAGGGACGGGAGTTCGTCATTCCCGACGACATCCAGGCCGTGGCCGTGCCGGTACTCGCACACCGACTGGTGCTCAGCGGCGAGGCCCGCGCGGCGCGGCAGAGCGGATCCGACCTGATCGGGCAACTGCTGGATCGAGTACCGGTACCGCGCGGCACCGAGCAGCTCCGGCGACGGTGATCCCGTGTTGTCCGGCTTGACCATCCGTGGTCGGTGCCTGCTGGCCGCGGCCGTCGCATCGGCGATCTGCTCGTTGGTTCTCGACGAGCGCGACCTGCTCCGAGTGGCGGTGTTCCTCGCCGCGCTGCCGTTGCTCGCCGCTGCCTTCGCGGCACGTGGCGGAAGGAGACTCACGGCACGGCGTGAGCTAAAACCGTGGCGGACCGAGGTCGACACCCCCACCACCGTACGGCTGTGGTTGAGCTCCCGCTCCGGCACGCCGGTCGGTGCGACGGAGCTGACCGACAGCGTTCCGAGCACCCTGGGCGGCGATGCGTACCGAGCACTCGACCGGTCTCCGGGACGCGGCGGAACGACCGTGGAGTACACGATCCACGCCGAGCTCCGGGGAGTGCACCGGATCGGGCCGTTGCGCTGCCGCTCGGGAGATCCGTTCGGGCTCTCGGCCTTCGACAGGGAACTCCTGAACACGACCCGGTTGACCGTCGTACCGCGCGTATTCGAGTTGACCGGGCTGCCCGCCGGATTCGGCACCGGAACCGGGGAGCCCGGTTCCGGCAGGGCCCGCGCCGGTGAGGGTACCGATGACAGCACAGTGCGGGAGTACCGGCAGGGTGACGACATCCGCAGGGTGCACTGGAAGACGACGGCACGACGCGACGAGCTGATGGTCCGTACCGAGGAACGCCCGGAACGAGGCGGGACGACCGTACTGCTCGACCAGCGGGCCACCGCGCATCGCGGGGTGGGCAAACACTCCAGTTTGGAATGGGCGGTTTCCGCGGCGGCGAGCATATGCGCCCATCTGTACGACAGCGATCGGCGGCTACGACTGGTGGGCGCGGGAGGGGATCCGATACCGGGCGACGAGCGTTCGAGCAGCCGGCTCGGCGTCGAAGCGGACGAGGCGCTCCTGCTGGAGGCGCTGGCGGCGCTGCAACCCTCCGGCAGGCGTGATCTCGCCGGAGGTGAGGATCCGGCACGTGGGCAGGACCTGATGGCGGTACTGGGGCGCACGACTCTCGCTGGCGCCGACGAGCTGGCCTCACTTCGTCCCGCGGGTGCGCGCAGTCTGGCGCTGCTGTTGAACGTGGCGGGGTGGAACACCGACGGGAAGGAGAATGGCCAGTCGGCTGTGGCACGACGACTGCGCGGCGCGGGCTGGACAGTCACCACGGTCGACGGACCGACGACTCCGATACCACGCGTGTGGGAGAGCCTTTGCGAACAGACCGTTTCCCCGGACATCGCGCGGATGGACCGATGAACCGGACCGAAAGCAGCCGTCGCTCCACCACCGGTGTACTCGCCCTGCTGGCCGTACTGCTGACCTCCACCTCCTTTTCGGTTGTGCTCGCCGACTGGAGGTGGTTCCCGCCCGCCGTGATGACGGCCACGGCCGTGGCCGGAACCGGAATCGCGCTCCGCATGAGGCGTGACTCGTGGTGGGGGCTGCCGGTGCAGTTCGCCACGCTGCTCGTGATGCTCACGGCGCTGTTCGGCGACCACGGTGTTCTCGGGCTGGTTCCCACTCCCACTACCTTCGGGGAGTTCTCGAACCTGCTCGGCGAAGCGGTCGAAGTGATCCGTACCGGGATACCGCCCGTCCCGGCGGAGACCGACATAGTGGCTCTGATCTGTTCGGGGATCGGAGCGGTCATGATCCTGGTTGATCGGATCGCCGTCACCTGCCGCGCACCGGCCGTGGCCGGGCTGGTGCTGCTGTGCGTGTTCGCGATCCCCGCGTCACTGGCCGATCGGATGTTGCCGTGGTGGGTTTTCGTGGGCAGTGCTCTGGGGTTCGCCGCCCTGCTGCCGCTCGGAGTGGGAATCCCGCGATCGGGACGTGGAGATGGGGTTTCCGCTCGGCGGATCTCCGAGGCCGTCACCGTCACGGCCATGGCCTCCGTATTCGGTTTGCTGGCGGGCGCGGTCTTCACCGGGGTGGGGACGCAAGGCAGGATTCCGGGGGCCGACCGGAACCCGACAGCACCGGACACCGGCGAGATCGGACTGCGCCCGTTCACCTCGTTGCGTGGTCAACTGACACGCGACGAGGAAGTGGAGCTGTTCCGGGTGGAGGGATTGCCGAGGGAAACCTACCTGCGTGCGATGACGCTGAGTCGTTTCGAACCGGAGCAGGGCTGGCGACTCGGCAGGCTCTCCGAAGGCGTTCCCGTAGAGGGCCGTCTTCCCATGCCTCCCGGAACGGAGCGGTCGACGGCAGCCCCGAAACGGATCGAGATCGAGCCGGTGGGCTACCGCGATGCCTGGTTACCGGTGTTCGGGGTACCCAGCCAGGTTTCCGGTATAGGTGACGACTGGCGTTACGATCCCGATTCCGGAATGGTTTTCACTCGGGAGACCGACGACACCGAAAGCTACACCGAACTGGCCGTCCTCCCCGACCCGAGCAAGGCGGAGCTACGGACCTCCTCGGGGAACTCCTCGGTCGATCGGGCCTATCTCGCCACCAGCGGTGCCGGGAAACGAGTACGCGAGCTGGCGCGGCGCATAACGGCGAACGCCGACAACCGGTTCGACAAGGCCCTCGCGTTGAACAACCATTTCACCGATCCGGCGAACGGTTTCAGCTACGAACTGCGGACAGCGCCGGCTTCCTCGCACAGTGCGCTGGACGACTTCCTGTTCCGGGGCAAACGGGGTTATTGCGAGCAGTTCGCCTCCGCCATGGCGGTACTGCTGCGGGAGGTCGGCATTCCTTCCCGCGTCGCGGTCGGGTTCACCTCGGGACGGACCCGGGGCGACGAACGCGTGATCACCACCGAGGACGCGCACGCATGGGTGGAAGCGCACTTTCCCGGCCACGGCTGGGTGACCTTCGATCCGACCCCGCTGGCGGACGGCCGCGGTTCCACCCCTTCGTACCTCGATCCCACCGCGACCCAACAGGACGAGGAAGGGGAGACCACCGCCACGAGTGAGCGGACCACGAACCCCACCCGGCGGAACGACGGGACACAGCACCAGGGGGATCCGCGAGCGGGTTCGGGGGATTCGGCAGAATCCGGCATACCGATCGGTATACTGCTGCTCGGCGGCACGACACTGGCGATACTGGTGGCGGGTACCGGCACGCCCGCGGCGCTGCGGGCGCTGCGGAGCGGAAGAAGATCGAGTCTGATAGCCACGGGTGGCCTCGGAGCGGCCGAGAACGCGTGGCGGGAACTGCTCGACGAAGCCACGGACCGGGGCGAACTCACCCCACCGGGCGAAACTCCGCGTCGTACCGCCGACCGGATCAGCGGGAAGTACGAGATGTCCGCCGAACAGCGGGGAGCCTGGCACGAACTGGCGAGCGCCGTGGAGCGGGAAAGGTACGGCCCGCCGGGGCGGCGTGAGACCGCGTCACCGCTCGAGATCCTGCACCGGGCCAGAGCGGGCCTGCGGGCGGCCAGACCCCTCGGGTTCCGGGAACGGCTGCTGCCGAAGTCGGTACTGCGGCTGCCCGCGCGTCGAAACTCCACCGCACGTCGCTGAGAGCCGCTCGAACGGCGGCCGAACACGGAAACGCCCGGATCACATCGTGACCCGGGCGTACCCAGCTCCGCTCGGGTACGGCGAGCGCCGTCCCCGAGTCTCACGTGAGCACTACCTCTCGAAGCGCTTCCGGAAACGGTCCTCCATTCGCTGCGTCAGGGAGTTCCGCTCCCCCGCCCTGCGCTTCGCACCGGAAGAACCATCACCGCCGTCACCCGACTGCGACTCCGGGTCCTCCGCACTACCGCGCATGGCGAACAGAATGATCACTGCTCCGCCGAACATCACGAGGAAGCCGACCACGCTCACAATGGGTATCCCGGCTGCAGTGACCGGAATAACCACGCCGAGCACCAGTAGGATCAACCCCAGCACGAACACGGCGGCGCCTTGCAGGCGACGCCGCCTGGAGGGTCGATGCAACCGCCCTCCACGCACGTTGGAGGCGAACTTGGGATCCTCGGCGTAGAGCGCGCGCTCGATCTGATCGAGCATTCGCTGCTCGTGCTCGGAGAGTGGCATGGCTCCTCCTCCGGCACACTAGTTCGTGTCACCGGAGCCCCACTCACTTCGTTTCACGAAGCTCCGGTGAACGCTTTTTGGGGGCGTCACGTTCGAGGATACGGCCCCAGCGACGAGACGACTACCCGGTCCCGCCCCCGAGGCCATAATAATCACCCAACATCATCCTGTAGGGGTATTCCTCACTGCGCCGCGTGACCGCCCGGGACGCGGGCCAAGGCGTGCAACCTGGTGGCTATGTCCCGCAACGGCGGTTGCGCCGCTGCTGCCATCTCCAGTTCTCGCAGCGCATCGCCGTTCGAATGGGATCCCTCCAGCAGTGAACCGGGGACGAGATCGGAAATCACGCTCTGCCCCTGCATCAGCTCGACCTCGAGACCGACGGAGACGAGCACGTCCCGTAGCGAATCGGTGTCGAAACGGCGCCGCACCGTCTCACTCACCGGATGGTCGAGACGACCGTTCGGGTCGTTGAACAACCGCAGCGCCTCGGGAACCCGCCCGGTCAGGGCTCGCGCGAGCACGGCCGCGTACCTGTTGGCCGCCAACACGGAGACGGCCGCACCGGGGGAAACGGCGGTGGCGAGCGCACGCAGCGACTCGCTGACGTCGTCCACGTACTCCAGCAGGCCGTGCCCCAGGACCAGATCGGCCCCTCCCTCGGGGACTGCTCCGCGCAGCGCATCGGTGTCCCCCTGGACCGCGGCCACACGCTCGCTCACACCCGCCTCGCCCGCCCTGCGGCGCAGCGTGGCGAGCGCGTCGGGGCTGGGGTCCACCACGGTGACCGAACATCCCGACACCGCCAGTGGCACCGCCCAGACACCGCTGCCGCCCCCGATATCCAGTACCTCGGGCACACCGCCACGACGGCGACGTGCGTCGATCAACTCGGTTTCCAGCACCCGGTACACGGCGTCGGACTTCATAGGGGAAGCGTAATCTCGCCGTTCGGCACTACTGCACCGGACCGGTCCGCGACGGATCAGTTCACCCGGACGACTCGCGTGATACGTAGGCTACGGGCGTGCACACGGTGGCGGTACTGAGCCTCAAAGGCGGCGTGGGTAAGACGACAGTGGTGCTGGGGCTGGCTTCGGCGGCCATGCGCAAGGGCGCGCGCACCCTCGTGGTGGACCTCGATCCACAGTGCAACGCGACGGCTTCGCTGGAGCCGGGGCGGACCGAGCGCGGGTTGAGCGACGTGCTGGCCGACCCGAGCCCGGAGACGGTGGCTCGCGCGGTGGCACCGAGTGCTTGGGGCGAGGGGGTCGACGTACTCGTCGGTTCCGAGGATGCCGAGATCCACAACGGTTGGGACGGCAACGAACAACGCCTCACCAGGCTGACCGAAGCGCTCTCGGAGCTGACCAAAGCGGCCGCCGACGGGGAGCTGCCGTACCGACTGATCCTGTTGGACTGTCCACCCTCACTCGGACGGTTGACGCGCTCGGCGTTGATAGCCGCGGACCGGGCACTGCTGGTCACCGAACCGACCATATTCGCTGTTTCCGGCGTACAGCGGGCGTTCGAAGCGGTTCAGACGGAACGAACGGCCAACAATCCCGACCTGCAACCACTCGGGGTGGTGGTGAATCGGGTTCGTGCTCGCTCGCACGAGCACCAGTTCAGAATCGACGAGTTACGCGACATATTCGGCCCCCTGGTGATGCCGGTAGCCCTGCCGGACAGACTGGCGGTACAGCAGGCCCAGGGCGCCTGTGTGCCCGTGCACCAGTGGGGGACACCGGGCGCCAGGGAGGTGGCCCTGGCGTTCAACCTGCTGCTGGCGCGCACCCTGCGTGCGGGTAGACCGCAACGCGATCCGGAACCGGACGAGGGGGAGGAAGACGAGATCGACGCGGCGGAGGACTGAAGGCACCTGTCCGCCGCTGCCGCGCCCCCGCGGGATCGGCAAGTTCCCGTCGACGGTCCCTTCCGGGAGCTCCTCCGAGCGGGGTGGGCAACCGTGCTCGCGGAGCACCTCAAGCGGAGAGGTCAGTCGCGCGGACGGCCCCGTACCGCGTCGACCACGGTGCGCAGCACGGGGTAAACCAGCACGAGCAGGAATGAGCCCCAGACCACGCCACTCAACCGGAAGCCCCCGAGCGAGAGCGTGGGGTTGCTCGCGCCGATGAGCAGCGTGGCGACCACGACCACCAGGTTGGCCGGATCGGTGAACCGGATGCGGGCACGCAGCCAGATCCGCCCACCTATCAGTGTGACCATCCCCAACAACACCATCGTCGCCGCGCCGACGACACCGATCGGAACAGTGTCCAGCAGCGCCACGAACTTCGGCGAAAAGGCCAGCGTCACGGCAGTCACAGCCGCGGCCACGCAGGCCGCCGTGGAAAACACCCTGCTGGCGACCATCACTCCGGTGTTCTCGGCGTAGCCGATCAGCCCGCTCCCTCCCACGGCCCCGGAAAGCGTCGTGGCCAGGCCGCCACCGATCAGCGCGTCGCCCACGTTGCCGTCGAGATCGCGATCGGTCGAGGCCGCCACCGCCTTGACCACTCCCACCTGCTGCGCGGCCAGCACGACCACCAGGGGCAGCACGACCGGGATCACCGAGATGTGCAACCGCGGCGTGATCAGTTCGGGAAACCCGAACCACGGGGCACTGCGCAGCGACTCGAGCCGAGCCTGGTATACCCCTCCGGCGGCGAACGCGTAGAACCATCCGGTGGCGATCCCGAACAGCACACAGCCACGGTTCAGCAGTCCACGGCCGAAGACCGCCAACAGCACGATGACCAACGCGGTCACCACGGCAGCCACCGGAACCGGTCGGAAGGACGGGACGCTTCGGGCGGCTTCCTGGAACAACGTGACCGAGTGGGTGGCCATGCCGAGTCCGACGAGCACGACGACTCCCCCGGTGACGACGGCGGGCATGACCGTCTCCAGCAGTCGTACCCCCAACGCTTTGACGGAGATTCCGACAGCGGTCACCAGCAGCCCCACGACCAGAACGGCACCCACCAGGCCGCCCGGCCCCGCGCCGGAACGCTCGGCAGCCACCCCCAGCGGCACCACGAAGGTGGCCGAGGCCCCCAGGTAGGCGGGCACGCGGTTACGCGTCAGCAGCAGAAAAAGCAGGGTTCCCACCCCGGAGGCCAGTAACGTCGTCGCAACCGGAAGTCCGGTCAACCGGGGCACCAGCACCGTCGCGCCGAACATGGCGAACAAGTGCTGCAGCCCGAGTCCCATCGTCAGCGGCCAGCTGAGCCGCTCCTCGGTTGCCACGTCCTCGCCGTCCGGCGGCTGTCGACCGTTGCCGTGCACGGCCCACAAAGCCACATCCTCCTCCTGTTCGGGAATCGTGGGAAACGTGTCCCGAGCCGTGTTGTCCCGACGCGGTGTTCTCCCGGCCGACGGACCCGTGGACGGATCACCGACAGCACGCCGCGGCGCACGAGATCACCTCAACCGACAACCGCGAAGATTACTATTTCACAACAGTTGGGAAAACCAACTTGGGAAACTCAGATCCGGCCGGTTTCACGTGGGGTGCTCGCACAGCGTGCCCGCTTTCCGGAAGCCCGAGCGGGCGGCTGGGTTCGGCAACGGGATCGGGGCAGCCGTCACCCGCGTTCGGGCAGCTGGGATCTCACTCCGAGGAGTCGTTCCGGGACCATCGGCCGGGAGGCTGCTCCGGCGGGCCGAGATCCTGGGTGTCCTGGGATTCGTGGCCGGAGAGTTCCCGCAGTGCCGAGGCCAGCCCCGCGAGTCTGTCCGTGGCGTCACGCAACTGGTGCCCGTGCTGTTCACCCCCACTGGCGGCCACGGCGCGTCCAGCCGCGGCCACGAGGGCACCGTACCGTTCGACACCGTCGTCGAGTTCGGCGCGCATCCGACGAACGTCCGCGCGCAGCTGGGCGCGTTCCCCTTCCGGAGCGTGTTCGACCGTGGCTTCCACCGCCACGAGACGGTCGGCCACCGAACGCAACGTCGTAGCCACCTCGGCGGCGGTACCACGAGCCTCGGCCACCGGTTCGTCGGACTGACCGACGTTCTCGGAGAGTCGACTCAACGAGATATACAGGCTCTGCTCCGCATCGCGTAGTCGCCGCATGGGCTCGTGAGCGGCGGATTCGCGCGTAGGCAGGCTGATCGGTTCCGGCGGCGGCTCCGGAAGCGGCGTCCGGTTGAGCCTGCGGTAGCGACGTATCGCCCCGACGGTGCCCACCCCCGCGGCCAACGCCATGCCACCGAGCCCGAGTGAAGCCAGGTCGAGCAGCACGTCCCCAGCGGAGTCGGCCGGAAGCCCGATGGTTTCCGGCGCGTAGGCCAGGTAGGCCCCGCCTCCGAAGACCCCGGTCGTCATTCCGCTGCCGACAGCGGTTCGTTTCGCCCTGTTCCGCCTCCGGATCAAACGGGCGCGCGGATCACGCCAAGCCGCGATCCTGCGGCGAACACCGGTGAGCACCGGTCCACGCAACTGTTGGAGCGCGTAGTCGCTCCACTCACCGAATCCGTCGCCCCTCCCGCGCACGGTGGGTCACGCTTGGCCGGACTGCGGGTTCTGCTGCTGCGACTGCGGCTGCTGTTGCGGGGCGGGGGCCGACTCCTCGCTCCGAGTCGTCCCACCGGTGACCTGCTGCTGGTCGCCGGTCCCCATGGACGCCCTGATCTGGGCGAGTCGATTGACACCCGCCGAGTCCGTGGCCGCCTGCTGGACCTCCATCATCCGCCCCTGCACACTGTTCTGCGCCAGGTCGGCCTCGCCGAGCGCGGTGGTGTAACGCTGCTCGATCTTGTCCCGCACTTCGTCGAGCGAGGGAGTGTTCCCGGGTGCGGCCATGTCGTTCATCTGCCGCAACGAGCCCGCCACCTGCTCCTGCATCTTGGCCTGTTCGAGCTGACTGAGCAGCTTGGTCCGCTCGGCTATCTTCTGCTGCAGTACCTGCGCGTTGCGCTCGACGGCCTGCTTGGCCTGGTCGGCGGCTTGCAGGGACTGATCGTGCAGGTTCTTCAGGTCCTCAACCCCTTGTTCGGCCGTGACGAGTTGGCCGGCCAGCTGCTGGGCGGTTTCCTCGTACTGCTGCGCCTTGGTCTCGTCACCCTCGGCGCGAGCCTGATCGGCCATGGTCACGGCCTGGCGCGCCGACCCCTGCAGCTTCTCGACCTCGTTCAGCTGCCGATTGAGCTTCATCTCCAGCTGCCGCTGGTTGCCGATGACCGAGGCGGCCTGCTGCGACAACGCCTGGTGCTGCCGCTGAGCTTCCTCGATGGCCTGCTGGATCTGCACCTTGGGATCGGCGTGCTCGTCGACCTTGGACGAGAACGACGCCATGAGGTACTTCCAGAACTTCACGAAAGGGTTGGCCATCTCCTCCGCCTGCTTTCTGTCCTACCGGTTTCGCCCTGATCGGGCATTCACGCCGATGGGACGCCGCTGCCGGTTGCTCCGCGGAGCCGCTCCACCGAACCGTGGGACCCCGCGCACAACAGACCGGAAACGCTTACCGACCTCAGCGTCTACCCCCATAGTGTCAGCTCGGTCGAACGGCTTCCACCAAGCCCCGTGGATCTCCGGCAAAAATTCGGAGATCCACGGGCGTTTCGGTCGGTCACGGACTCTCAAGCGGCCACTACCACCCCGTTGGAAGTTCGTCCCGGCGGGCTGATGCGCTGGCTGAGCACCGGCTGCAGCCGCCAGTCCTGCGACTCGGGGTCCTCGTCCGCGTCGAACGAATCCGAAACACTTTCGGCGCCAGCCGGTACGGGCTCGGCTTCCCCGTCGGCCATCTCCGCTTCGGCCAGTTCGGAGTCGATCAGGCTGGAGACCAACCGGTCCCCCTCGATCTCGGCAGGCGTGGCCTGCTCCACGACCGAAGGCGCGACCACGGTCTCCGAGGAGTCCAAGTCGCCCGCCACGGTCACGAGCAACTCGGGCAATGGCAGATCGAGTGCGTCGCAGATAGAGCCGAGCAGCTCACTCGACGCTTCCTTGCGACCGCGTTCCACCTCGGACAAATAACCAAGACTCACCCGGGCTGCGCGCGAAACCTCCCGCAGGGTGCGGGACTGAGCAGCCCGCGCGCGGCGCAGTCGCTCTCCGACCGCCTCCCGCAACAACACGGTCATCGCGCGCCTCCATTCCGTCGCCTACATCCTGCGCGACGCGTCAACGCCCCACACTACTCAACGCGACGCCAACGCACGGCTCGCTTACCGCGAGTCCGCCGAGGGCGAACGAGTCTCATCCACAAGACGGAGTCAACGACCCCAATGTCCCATGAAGCGAGACAACGCGCGTGACCGCCGGCGGTAACGTCGAGTTCTCTTCCGATTCAACGCAACAGCCCCTCCAAGTGTTCCAGGGCTCGAAAAGCGGCGCCGCACCGGATCGAACCACGGTCCCCGCTCAACCGTTCCGTCCGGATCACGGACCCGCGCGGTCCGGCGAATCCCAGGTGAACCGTCCCCGGTGGGACCCCGTCCTGCCAGTCGGGCCCGGCAACGCCGGTGAGACCGACCCCCCAGTCCGCCGCGCAGTGTCGCCGAGCTCCCCTGGCCAGCTGTTCGGCCACCTCGGGCTGCACCGCGCCGCCCTCGGCCAACAGCTCGGGGCTCACCCCCGCGAGCGAGCTCTTCAGGTCGGTGGCATACACCACAAGGCCGCCGCGCACCACCGAACTCGCACCGCTGACATCGGTCAGCAGCATGCTCAGCATCCCGGCCGTCAGGGACTCGGCGGTGGCGATCGTGAGATCACGGAGCCGCAGCGATTCCAGGATGCCGCCGACCAGCTCCTCGTGCTCCACCCGCCGCTCCGGGCGGAAGCTCATGCGCGCGCTCCGCGTGAACGCGGGCTCAACGAGCGCAGCCGGAGCGCGCGCACCGCGTAGTCGACACCCGTTACCACGGTGGCCAGCACGGCCGCGCCCATGACCACCCATTTCAGCGGATCGGCGGCGTCACCGAGCGGCAGCAGGTAGAGGCCGATCGCCACGGCCTGCAACATCGTCTTGAGCTTGCCGCCCGGGCTGGCCGGGATGACACCGTGCCGGATGACCCAGAACCGCAGCAGGGTGACCGAAGCCTCCCGGAAAATGATGACACCTGTCACCCACCAGCCGAGGTCACCGAGCGCGCTCAGCCCGACCAACGCGGCTCCGGTCAGCGCCTTGTCCGCGAGCGGATCGGCGATCTTGCCGAAGTCGGTGATGAGACCGCGACGGCGAGCCAGGTCACCGTCGATACGATCGGTGATCGAGGCGATGACGAAGACCGCGGTGGCCACCCAGCGCCACAGCGAGTCGTGCCCACCCGCCCAGAACAGCACGATCAGGAAGACGGGAACGAGCAGCAAACGTGAAGTGGTCAGCGCGTTGGCGATGTTGACCAACGGGACCGTCCGCTCGGTATCGGCGTCGCCCTGGCCGGACACAGGCCGGTCCGACGCCGCACTGTCCGCTGTCATGGCAACTCCTCGAACCGATCCTGTCCGCTACGAACCTCATGCGCCGTGCCACCCCCAGGATCTGCGACGACGGTCGCACCGTCCACCGCAGGGGCGGTCGACCGGACGAACTCGCACCGACGACGGCGGTGCGGCGCGACGGCCGCGACTTCAGGGTGGAGGTCGCACCGTCCACCACTGGCGGGCCAAGCATAGCGTCCGGCCACGAGGCGACGACCGGGGAAACCCACCGGCTCCGGAGAGTACGGCAACCGGTCGAGATCACGACGGGCTCAACCCCGGCTTTCCGCCGGATCGGAAAATCGCAGTAGAATACGTTTATGCATGATTATGCGGAAAACAGGATAACGATTCGCCGTGCTCGTATCGGCGACGTGCGGGAGATCAAACGGCTCGTGGACACATATGCCGGTCGGGTACTGCTCGAAAAGGATCTGGTCACCCTATACGAGAGCGTGCAGGAGTTCTGGGTGGCCGAACGCGCGGATCGGGATCCGAAGGACATCGTCGCCTGTGGCGCACTACACGTGCTCTGGGAGGATCTCGGAGAGGTGCGCACCGTGGCGGTGGACCCGCGTGTTCGCGGCCAGGGGGTGGGGCACCGACTGGTGAACGGTCTCGTCGAACTCGCGGCGGAACTGGGGCTGCCGAAACTGTTCGTACTCACCTTCGAGACCGAGTTCTTCGCCAAACACGGATTCGAACCGATCACCGGAACACCGGTCAGTCCCGCCGTCTACGCGGAGATGCGTCGCTCCGCGGACAAGGGCGTCGCCGAGTTCCTGGATCTGCCCTACGTCAAGCCGAACACGCTGGGCAACACGCGCATGCTGCTGCGACTGGACGAGCGGGACTGACCAAGACGCGGCAAAAGGGACCGACCGGATCATCCGATAACGCCCGATCGCACGAAGCGTTCGCCGGCCCGAAGCGATAGGACTGATTCGACTACAGATCATCCGTCGCTAGGGGACGATCCGTGTTCGGACGGAATACTCGAAACGGGCCGCGAGTACTGGTGATGCTGCTGGCAGCCTGTTTCGCGACACTGCTGACCGGCACCAGCGCGTACGCGGCGATCGACGACCCGCAACTTCGCCGGACCACCGACCACTACCTCTTCGAAGTCACACTGGGCGAGTTCGGACAGATTCGCGCCGAACGCCCCTATCCCGACCAACTCGACTGGTCCTCGGACTCCTGCTCGTACTCACCGGACGCTCCGCTCGGCTACGACTTCACGCCGAGCTGCCAACGGCACGACTTCGGGTACCGCAACTACAAGCTCCAGAACCGGTTCACCGAACAGAACAGGGCGATCATCGACGACAACTTCCGCGCGGACATGTACTCCAGCTGCGCGGGTGACGCACTGTGCGAACGCGCAGCCGATGTGTACTACTACGCCGTGCGGCAGTTCGGCGCCAGTAGCGCCGGCACCGCGGAGGCACTTCGGAAGGCACAGCTCACGACGCGGTAACCCCTTCCGAAGACGGAGCTCGGGAGCCGGTCGCGTGGCGTCGGAAGGACTCCCGGTCGGGAAGACCCCCGAGCGTACGGACCGATTCCGCCGCGGTGGATCGGAGCACCGCGGCGGAATCACTCCGTCTCCTCCGGAGGCGGACCACCCCGGATAGCGCTCAGCGCACTGTCCAGGTCCTCCGGTTTGACCAGTACCTCACGCGCCTTGGACCCCTCCGAGGGCGCGACGACGCTTCTGGACTCCAGCAGATCCATCAGCCTGCCCGCCTTGGCGAAACCGACCCGTAGCTTCCGTTGCAGCATCGAGGTCGAACCGAACTGACTGGTGACGACCAGTTCCGCTGCCTGCAACAACACGTCCAGGTCATCGCCGATATCGGAGTCCACCTCCTTCTGCTGCCCCGCCTTGGCAACCGTGACCCCGTCCGCGTAGTCGGGTTCCGCCTGTTCCTTGGTGTAGCCCACGACCCGGTGTATCTCCTCGTCACTGACGAAGGAGCCCTGCACCCGACCCGGGCGTGCGCCTCCCATCGGCAGATAGAGGCCGTCACCCATGCCGATCAGCTTTTCCGCCCCCGGTTGGTCGAGGATCACTCGCGAATCGGTGAGCGAGGAGGTGGCGAAGGCCAACCGGGACGGAACATTGGTCTTGATCAGACCGGTTACCACGTCGACCGAGGGACGCTGGGTAGCCAGCACCAGATGGATCCCCGCCGCGCGCGCCTTCTGCGTGATCCGCACCACCGCGTCCTCGACGTCGCGGGGCGCGGTCATCATCAGGTCGGCCAGCTCGTCGACGATCGCCAGGATGTACGGATAGGGACGGTACTCGCGTTCACTTCCCGGCGGAGTGGTGATCTCGCCGGAGCGCACCTTGTCGTTGAAGTCGTCGATGTGGCGGACCCTGTTGGCCTGCATGTCCTGATACCGCTGTTCCATCTCCTCTACGAGCCACCCGAGAGCGGACGCCGCCTTCTTGGGCTCGGTGATGATGGGGGTGATCAGGTGCGGAATCCCCTCGTAGGGCGTCAGCTCCACCATCTTCGGATCGATCAGGATCATCCGGACCTCGTCCGGGGTGGACCTCGCCAACAGCGACACCAGCATCGAGTTGACGAAGCTCGACTTGCCGGAACCGGTCGAACCGGCGCAGAGCAGGTGGGGCATCTTGGACAGATTCGCGGTGACCATCTGCCCCTCGATGTCCTTGCCCAGCCCTATCACCAGTGGATGCGTGTCGTTGGCCGCCGTCGGCGAACGCAGCACGTCACCGAGCCGCACCATCTCGCGGTCGCTGTTGGGGACCTCGATCCCGACGGCGGACTTGCCGGGTATGGGAGCCAACAGCCGTACGTTGTCGTTGGCCACCGCGTAGGCGATGTTCCTGGTCAGCGCCGTGATCTTCTCGACCTTGACCCCGGGGCCCAACTCGACCTCGTAGCGGGTGACCGTGGGGCCGCGGACGAATCCGGTCACCTCCGCGTCGATCTTGAACTGACGCAGCACCCCGTTGATCGCCTCGATCATCGCGTCGTTGGCGGTACTGTGCCGCTTCGCGGGATCGCCCTCCTGCAGCACGTCGAGCGGCGGAAGGTGGTAGTCACCCTCCACGGTACGGCTGATGGTGAGTTGCTGCGGCTCCTCCGGAGCGGCCCCGGTCGCCTGTACCGACGCGGCCCCGCCGCTCTCGGCCGCCTTCGAGGACGTCTCGGTGCGCGATTCGGCCCGCGGCTGCTCCGACGTCGCGGCGGCTCGGGTCGTACCCGACCGCTCGACAGCGTCCTCGGACTCCTCCTGGGACGACGACCCGGTCATGGCGGCCTGCCTGCGCCTGGCCGGTCGACGGAGCTCGGCACTGCCCTGATCGGACGGACGCAGCTCCTCGGCGGCCGGTTCGGACGCGGCGTGTTCGGGATGGGCGAGCTGGCGCAGTCGTTCCGGAACGTCGCGTACCGCGGTTCCGGTCAGCAACAGCACGGCGAACAGCGAGACCAACACGAGAACCGGCACCGCGACGACGCCGGTCATCCCGTTGGCCAGTGGTCCGCCCGCGGCGTATCCGAGCAGTCCACCCGCCTCCGACCACTCCTCGGTGCGACGAGGGGCACCGGTCACGATGTGCAGCACACCGAGTCCCGCGAACAGCAGCAGCGCCGTTCCGACCACCATTCGCGGACGCGCGTCGGGGTTGGTCTCGGTACGCATCAGCAGTACCGCCACCGCGAACAGCACCGGGGGAAGCGCGAGCGCCGCGGACCCCACCACCGAACGCAGCAACCAGTCGAGCCAGTGCCCGACCGGACCGCCCGCCTGCCACCACACGCCCGCCGCGGTGATCACCGCCACGGCCAGCAGGATCAGGGCCACCCCGTCCCGCCGGTGCGCGGGTTCGAGCTCCCTGGTGCGCCCCAACGCACGCAGCAGGGTTCCGGTCGTCCGGGCAAGACTGCGACCCAGTCCGGACCCACCGGACCCGCCCCGGGAGTTACCACCTTTGGCGGCGTTCCCCCGGTTGGCGGTGGAACGCCGCGAGCCGTTCTTCGCGGTGCGCTTGGTCGTGGCGGCATTCCCGGTGGAGGACCGACCGGATCGCGTTCCCCCGCTCCTGGTGCTCTTGGAGCCGGATCCGTTCGAGGTGGACTTCTTCGTGCTCGCTCCGGAGGAACCGCGACGCTCCCCGCCACCACGCGCGTTCGTCCGCCCCTTGCCCGTCGTGCCGCTGGCCATACCGAACACGGTATCGGTGCTCCGTCTCTCTCGTAACACCAGCCGAAAAGCCGTCCATCGCTGTTCTCGGAAGAGCCGCTCGTCATGTTCACAGCCACACGGTTCCGGCCACGAGGCGACACGCCGTCGAGCGGGCGCCCAGGAGCGGCGGGGGACGGACACGCGTCGAGGTCGTGGAGTCGTGGCACCCGTTCCCGGCAGGACCGCTCGGACGTCGCCGTCGACGGCTTCGCCGCACACATTTCACCCACCCGGGTGGGTGTGGTGCTGCGGTGACGCGACAAGTAGCGGGACGGACATGCCGATAACACTGGTCGGGAGTCTTCGGACGGAAGGACGGACCTGGACGTCCTTCGCCGGGAGGAACACGAAACTTCGGTGGACCGTCGGCGAGCAGCGGCAACACCACGAGTCCGGGAGAGCTAGCGAGGGGAAACGAGTGCGGAAGAATCTCGCCGTGACACTGATCGTCGGGATACTCGCCGGCGGTCCGGTGCCGCCGCGATGACCATGGTGTTGCGGGCGTACCAGTTCGCGCTCGACCCCACGCCCGACCAACAGGCCGCGTTGTCGTCGCACTGTGGTGCGGCGCGGTTCGTCTACAACTGGGCACTCGCGCAGGTCAAGGCGGTGCTGGACCAGCGGGCAGCGGAACGGTCCTACGACGTCGCCGAGGACCAGCTCACTCCGGCGATGAACTGGTCCGCCTACAGCTTGCGGAAAGCCTGGAACGCGGCCAAGGACGAGGTCGCGCCGTGGTGGGGCGAGAACTCGAAGGAAGCCTACGCCACCGGTCTGGCCAATCTGGCTGACGCGCTGGGCAACTGGCACACGTCCCGCACCGGCAAGCGCGCCGGGAAAACGGTGGGGTTCCCTCGGTTCAAGTCCAAGCGCCACCGCTTTTCGTGTCGGTTCTCCACCGGTTCGTTCGGGATGTCCGATTCGGATCGTAGGCATGTGAAGCTGCCGAGGATCGGGCTGGTGCGCACCCACGAGTCGACCCGCAAGCTCGCCCGGCATGTTGAGCGCGGCACCGCCCGCATCCGATCGGCCACCGTGTCGTACCGGCGCGGCCGGTGGCACGTGTCGTTCTCCGTCGAGATCACCAAAACCGACCCCCAGCCTGCGACCCAGGGCGGCACGGTGGGGGTGGACCTCGGTGTGAAGTCCCTCGCGGTGCTGTCCACCGGCGAAACCATCGCCAATCCCAAGCATCTCGAAGCCGCGCAGCGACAGCTGCGCCGGTTGCAGCGCCAAGCCGCCCGCCGGCGCGGCCCGGACAGGCGTACCAAGCGCACACCGTCGGCCCGGTGGCGCACGACCCAAGCGCGCATCGCCACGCTGCACACCGCCGTGGCGAACGCGCGCCGGGATGGGCTGCACAAGCTCTCCACCCGACTCGTCGACGAGTTCGACACCGTGGTGGTCGAAGACCTCAACGTGTCCGGGATGGTGCGCAACCGCCGGTTGGCCCGAGCCGTCTCCAACGTGAGCATGAACGAGCTGCGCCGCCAACTCAACTACAAAACCACCTGGTCAGGCCGCCACCTGGTGGTAGCCGACCGCTGGTATCCCAGCTCCAAAACCTGCTCAGACTGTGGCGCGGTGAAAACCAAACTGCGCCTGTCCGAGCGGACCTTCCAATGTGATCACTGCGGCCACACCGCAGATCGCGACCACAACGCGGCCCGCAACCTCGCGGGCCTGACGTCCTCCCCGAGTTGCGGGGCGACGAAAAACGAGCCCGCTGGAAACCCACCTAAGACCAGCCCCGCTGGCAACGGGTACCGCCACGGGAAGACCGCACCTACGGGTGCGGCCAAGGCCGTGTAGCAATACGACGGCTCAGGAACGCTTCTACACGTTTCCTGAACGGCAACGCCTGGTACAACGCGCCCTGCCGTACCTGGTCCGCACCGGCGGGCGATCGGCTCCGGGTGAGCGGTGACGAGGTGAGCGGGGCACTGCTGATCAACCAGGAGTTCGACGCGGCCACTCCCTACAGTGGCGCGCTGGAGGTCAGGCGTCGGTTCCCGGAATCCGCCCTGATCGGAGTGCGCTCGGGAGTGACGCACTCCGGCTCGCTGTCGGGCAACGCGTGTGTGGACGATCGGATAGCGGCGTATCTGGCCGACGGCGAGCTGCCCGAGCGGAAGAGGGGCGATCGTGCCGACGTGGTCTGCGCACCGCTTCCCGCTCCCGACCCCGGCTCCGAACCGAATTCCGGGGCGAAGCGGCGGTCGGAACCACGAACCACGCAGCCGACGGTGTTGCGCACGGCGCTGCGGTCCGCTCGACGTTGAGGTTCCACTCGACGCCACGGAATCACTCGACGTCCCGCGGGAGCGCACTGGACACCGCGGGACCACTCGGCCTCCCGGAATGCCCGGGAAGACGAGCCTCCACACCGAAAAAACGCTCGGCGCCGCACACGATGTGCGACGCCGAGCGCTCCCCCTCCCCTGGTGTGACTTCGGCCCGTACCGGCTTCCCGTTCGACCGCTCCCCGAGCGCGCCCACCCCGACAGCGCCCGTTGGGAAACGTCACCGGTTCTACCCGTTCGGTTCGGTGTGCCCGACGGCTCCCACTTCACTCGGGCACTCGAACACCGGATCGCCGATCACGAGAACTCCGTCACACGTCTTCGCGGCACGTACCGGTCCCCGCCACCGCGGCGGGGACCGGTCGCCCGATCAGCGAATCTTGGCGTGGTCGACGATGGGCGCGTTGACGCACTTGCTGTTCTGCGAGGAGCCGATGTTACCGGCGATGCCGAGCACACCGACGTTGTTCCCGCAGAGCTGGATCGGCAGGACGCTGATGTTGTTGTCGTTGAGGATGTTGATGCCGTCGTTGTCATAGCTGTCGGCCATGGCGGGTGATCCCACGGCCATGAGACCGGCGGCGGCTGCCGATACCGTCAGAAGGCGAAGCGACTTACGCACGATCGGACCCCAATCTGCGATCTACTGCTACTGCCGAGCGAACCGGCTCAGCGGAAACACGAAAGTTTCCCCGCAAGCTTTCCGCCGACCGGCTGTTTTCCACATTGGCATCACAGCCGGGAACCAGCGCGCGCAGTCACACCATCGAGGCAACATCACCACACGAAAGTGCTGTTGCAAACAAAATGTGTCCACGGTAGCCGGATCCGCACCCGGGATTATCCACTCGAAAGAGTGTTTCAAGCGGTTCCGAGCTCACGATCACGGAGCGGCACGGAGCACGGAGTTCACGAACCGCCGAGGACGTTCCCAGCGACGTACCCGCTTCCACCACGAGCCGGTGTGCGGTCGCGCTGTGCCCGCGCTCCGTCGGCCGGAACGAAAAACCCGGTTCAGGAACTCACCGGAAGCACGTTGGGCACGATCATCGGACGACGCCGGTAGGTGTCGGCGACCCACTTGCCGACCGTACGCCGCACCGTCTGCGCGATGCGGTGCGTATCGCTGATGCCCTCGGCCTCGGTCCGCGAGAGTTCCATCTCCACCAGCGGAACTACCTCGTCGAGCGCCTTGGGGTCGTCCGAGAAGCCCCGCCCCGAGACCGTCGGGGGTGATACCGCGCGTCCCGTACCGGCCTCCACCGCCACCGTGATGGAGATGAAGCCGCCCTCACCGAGCACCAGCCGATCGGACAACGTGGACTCGCCGACGTCACCGACCGAGAGTCCGTCCACGTAGACGTGTCCGACCTCGACCCGGCCCGCGATGCTGGCGATACCGTCGACCAGGTCCACCACGACGCCGTCCTCGGCGATGACCACCCGGTCGGGTTGCACCCCGGTGAGGGTCGCCAGTTCGGCATTGGCCCGCAGGTGCCGCCACTCCCCGTGCACCGGCATCACGTTGGCCGGGCGCACCGCGTTGTACAGGTAGAGCAGTTCGCCCGCCGAGGCGTGCCCGGAGACGTGCACCTTGGCGCTCCCCTGGTGAACCACCTCGGCCCCCAACCGGACCAAGCCGTTGACGACGCCGAAAACCGCCGTCTCGTTGCCGGGAATCATCGAGCTCGCCAGGATGACGGTGTCGCCGTGCTGGATGCTGATCTGCTTGTGCTCGCCACGGGCCATCCGTGACAGCGCCGACAGCGGCTCCCCCTGCGACCCGGTGGAGACGAACACCACGGAGTCGGACGACATCTGCAGCGCCTCGTCCAGGTCGACCAGGGCCCCCTCCGGAACCCGGAGGATGCCGTGCTCGGCGGCGATCCCCATGTTGCGCACCATGGAGCGCCCCACCAGGCAGACCTTGCGCCCGTAGGAGGTCGCCACGTCGAGCACCTGCTGCACCCGGTGTACGTGGCTGGCGAAGCAGGCCACGATCACACGCTGCGTGGCTCGTCCTATCACCGAGTCCAGCACGGGGCCGATCTCGCGTTCCGGGGTGACGAAGCCGGGCACCTCGGCGTTGGTGGAATCGACCAGGAACAGATCGACTCCCTCACTGCCCATCCGCGCGAATCCCGCGAGGTCGGTCAACCGACCGTCCAGCGGCAGCTGGTCCAGCTTGATGTCACCGGTGTGCAGCACCGTCCCCGCGGGGGTGCGGATCGCCACCGCCAGCGCGTCCGGAATCGAGTGGTTGACCGCGAAGAACTCGAGGTCGAACTCGCCGTGACTACTGCGCTGCCCCTCCTCGACCTCGACGAGCCGCGGCGTCAACCGGTGTTCCTGGCACTTGGCGGACAGCAGCGCGAGCGTGAAGCCGGAACCGATCACCGGCAGCTCCGGACGTTGCCGCAGCAGGAAGGGCAGAGCGCCGATGTGGTCCTCGTGCCCGTGCGTGAGCACGATCGCCTCGATCTCCTCGAGGCGGTTCTCGATCGGGCCGAAGTCGGGCAGTATCAGATCCACTCCCGGGGAATCGTCCTCCGGGAACAGCACACCGCAGTCGACCACCAGCAACCGACCGTCGTACTCGAACACGGTCATGTTCCTGCCGACCTCACCGATACCGCCGAGGGCGACCACCCGTAGCGCCCCCTCCTCCAACGGAGGCGGGGCCGGAGTCGCCGACGTCGGTGTCAGGGGATGTTTCTCGGTCGACGTTGCGCGTGCTGTCAACGCGATGTCACCTCGGTTGCCGCATCGGGATTGACCAGGACCAGACCAGCATCCCACAGATCGCTGGCGATGATGCGCACCTGTTCGTCCGTGGCCGACGGCAACGGGAGCCGGGGTTGCCCCGTCTCGTAACCACACAGGCGCAGTGCCGTCTTGGAGAAGATCACACCACCGACGAAGTTCATCGACCGGTAGACCGGGAGCAGCCCGTAGTGAATCTCACGGGCGGTGGCGACGTCACCGGACTCGTGCGCGTCCAACATCTGGCGCAGCCGGTCACCGACCACGTGACCCACCACGCTGACGAAACCGACCGCCCCGGTGGACAGCCACGGCAGGTTCAGCGGATCCTCGCCGGAGTAGTACACGAGGTCGGAATTGGCGATCACGTCGCTGCCCGCGAGCAGATCGTGTTTGGAGTCCTTGACCGCCTTGATGCGGGGGTGCTCGGCGAGCCGCTTGAGCGTCTCGGTCTGGATCGGAACCACCGAACGCGGCGGGATGTCGTAGAGCATCACGGGGAGTTCCGTGGCATCGGCGACCGTGGTGAAGTGCGAGTACAGCCCTTCCTGCGGCGGCTTGGAGTAGTAAGGGGTGACCACGAGCAGCCCGTGGGCCCCGGCCTTCTCGGCCCCGCGCGCCAGTTCCACGGAGTGCGCGGTGTCGTTCGTTCCCGCCCCCGCGACCACGGTGGCACGATCCCCGACGGCCTCGGAGACGGCACGCAGCAGCCGTTCCTTCTCCTCGGTGGTGGTGGTTGGGCTCTCACCGGTGGTGCCGTTGACGACCAGGCCGTCGTTACCCAGCCGGTCCACCAGATAACAGGCCAGCTGTTGCGCGAGAGCCGTGTCGAGATTCCCGTCCGTGTCGAACGGGGTAACCATGGCGGTGAGAACGCGCCCGAAAGGACGACCTTCGGTAGCTGTGGGACTGACGGTCATAACTGCTGACGCTACCCTCCGAGGAGATCATCGGACGTGCCCGTCTCGGAACTGTGTCCCGGGAACGTCCGGGCGACGGAAACATCACGACGATTCGAACCGCGGCGAGGCATTGTTCCGCGCCCGGCGGGAACAACACCCGGATTCTTCCACGACTCCGAGCGGTGAGACACATCACTCCTCGCGGTGCCCCGGGCACCGCGGACCCGACTGCCACACCGACCGGAGCCGCTCGCTCAGACGCTACGGCGAAGATCCTCCACCGCCAGCACGTCGGCCTCGTTCCCCTCGAAGCTGACCTGTGCGGGCTTCCTGCCGAAGGCGTGCAGCAGGAGCTCCTCCGAGGAACCGAGGATGCGCACCGTCCGCGGCCCGTTCTTCGCGGAGATCTCGTGGCCGTCCGGACGACGAAGCACCACACCCACCGGGCTGCGGCCGTAGAAGTACCTGGCGGTGCGGGACAACGCCTTCCAGAGGGCCTCCGAACGCTCCGGGTCCTCCGGTCGCGGCTGCCAACCCGGCTGTGCCCGGCGGACGTCCTCGTGATGCACGTAGTACTCGGCGCTGTTCACACCCTCGTTGACCGCCCCGATACCGAGTGGGTTCCACTTCGGCGGCCCCTGACGTACCCGGTCGACCAGCTCCTCCCACTGGAGTTGAGCCAGTTCGCCCCGAACACGTTCCCCGCGATCGGCCAGTGCCTTCAGTAGCTTCCCACCCGCCGCGTCCGGGCGGTGTTCGCGCACCACCAGGTGAACGGTCAGCTCACGCGTCGACCAACCGTGGCACAGCGTCGGCGCCTCCGGCCCCAACCGCTCGAACAGATCACACAATTGCTGACGTTCGTCGTTAGCCACACCCATGCCCGCACTCTAGCCGGAACATCCGGGCGAGGTCCGCGCGAGGAGGTGATCCACGGCCCACATTGGATCGTCGAGGGTCACGAGGCGGATCAGCCCTCGGTCACGTACGGACTCGAAGCCACCTCGGTGCCGTCCCGTAGTTCGGTGATCTCGAAGTCACCGAAGACGTTGGGGGCCACTCCCCGCAACTGCCTGAGGCATTCCACGGCCAGCCCGCGGATCTCCACGTCGGCGTGCTCACTGGCGCGCATCGCGACGAAGTGCCGCCAGGCGCGGTAGTTACCGGTGACGACGATGCGTGTCTCGGTGGCGTTGGGCAGCACGGCGCGGGCGGCCTGCCTGGCCTGCTTGCGGCGCAGCGTCGCCTTGGGTTCGTCGGCGAACTTGTCCTGCAGCGCCTGCTGCAGATCCGCGTAGGCCTCCAGGCCCGCCTTCGTCGCGGCCAGGAACTTCTCGTGCAGCTCGGGGTCCTCGGCGATGATGTCGGGCTCGACCATGCCCGCGTCCCGTTCGGGGACGTAACGCTGCGACAGCTGAGAGTAGGAGAAGTGCCGGTGGCGGATCAGCTCGTGGGTCAACGAACGGGAGACGCCGCTGATGTAGAAGGTCACGGTTCCGTGTTCGAGCACGGAGAGATGCCCGACCTCCATGATGTGGTCCAGGTACCCGGCGTTGGTCGCGGTGGCGGGATTCGGTTTGCTCCAGGACTGGTAACAGGCACGACCCGCGAACTCCGCCAACGCCTGCCCCCCGTCGGCATCGGTCGACCAGTCCACGTCTTCGGGCGGGAAGAACTCGGTCTTGCCGATCAGCCGTACCTTCGGCGGAACGATCTCGGTCACGGCGGGCGAACCCCTTTCCTGCGTACTACGGCCGGCGCGATGCCACCGGCGATGACTCCCCCGGGAGGCCCGCACCGGCGATCGGCGTGGCCACTTCCCTCGTCGAACACCCTAACGACCCCGAGTTCGCCGGTCCGACGCGCGGTACGCGGCTGCCGAACCCGATGTCTCACCGCACCGGGGCCACGCACGAGGCCGCTCTCCCGGCGACCGGTCAGGACTCGCGACACCACTCCCCCTTGCGGTGACACCAGAATGACGTCATGGTGACGTCATGGATTTGAGCTCGCACATCAGCCAGCTCCGTGAGGACCTGACGGCGGCGGCATCTATGGGGGACGAGGACACCCGACACGCCGCGACCCTGTTGGCGGGGGCGCTGGAGCCGGCTGTTCGGCTGACCCTGATGAACGCGCTGTCCGATCTGGCCGCGGAGGTGACCACACAGCTGGACGGCCGCGTGGTCGACGTGCGCCTCGAGGGTAGGGACGTACGCGCGGTGGTGAGCGGGCCGAGCGAACACCGCCGGGAGAGCGCCGAGGAGGAGCCCCCACAACCGCCTCCCAGCGGTGACAGCGGCGACATCAGCAGAATCACGCTGCGACTGCTGGACGAGATCAAGGGGCAGGCGGAACAGGCCGCCTCCACACAGGGCGTCTCGTTGAACACCTGGGTGGCCAGGGCTGTGCAGGGGGCGCTGCACGGCAACCGGCCGCACGGCGCCTGGAGCGGTGGCGGACCGGAGCAGCCGGGCCGCTCCGGGGACTCCGGCCAGGACGTTCCCGACTCCTCCCGACTGTGGGGATGGGTCACCGGCTAGCGGCGGGGCGGTTGACGCGGATCGTCGCTCGACGTACCCCGCGAGGAGTCCCCGAGGTAGCGGGGTCACTGACCGGGGTGCGACCTCCCGGGCTGCTGGAGGGCTCAGCCGCACCGGCCCCACTCCGGTATCTCTCGGGCACACCTCGCAGCGACCCACTCAGGACTTCCCAAGGAGCAGAGCAGGATGAGCGAACATTCGGAGCCGCCGCCCCGGGAACTCGTGCGTGACCATGAGTTCCGGGCCTCGGGGCCGGTGGAACTCGACCTGAGTAACGGCCTCGGCCCGATCGAGGTCGAGCTGGCGGAGTCCGAGACGGTTCGGGTGGAGGTGCGGCACGAGCCGGAGCACGGCTATCCGGACTGGCGCGGCGGGCTCAGCGGACTGCTGAACTGGGTCAGCGAGCAGTTCAACGAAACCGGCATCAAGCCCGGGAACGGACGCGGCAACGGCGGCACCCGCGAGGGAGAGCGCGCACTGAACGCGGCGGCGGAGGCGGTACAGCAGACGCGGGTGGACATGACCAACAGCCGAGTGGCCGTGCATCCGCCCACCACGGTGCCGCTGCGCTCGGTGCCACTGGCGGTTCGGGTACACGCTCCGACCGGTTCCCGGGTCAACGCACGAACCGGGCCGGGCTCCATCCGGATCGGCGGCAGTTCGGGGCGGCTGAGCCTGCAGAGCGGTTCCGGCTCGGTACTCACCGACGAGGCAACCGGCACCGCGACCGTGCGAACCGGGTCCGGACAGGTCCGGCTCGGAACCGTGTGGGCCGGGCTACAGGCACGCAGCGGCAGCGGAAGCATCGAGATCGCCGCGATCGAGGCCGCTTCCTCGGTGGTGACCGGCAGCGGCAGCGTGTGGCTGGGCAGGATCGCCGACGATCTGCTGGTGCGTTCCGGCAGCGGTGACATCACCGTCGCAGCGGGAATGGCAGGGCAGGTGGAACTGATCACCGGCTCAGGAGAACTGCAGTTCGCCGTGGGACGCGGCGTCACCGCGGAGGTGGACCTGACGTCCTCGACCGGCAGCATATCCAGCGAGCTGGAGGTTTCCACGGAACCGCCCGACACGGAGCCCGCGCTGAAACTGTTCGGCCGCACCGGCAGCGGGCAGGCACTGTTGACCTCGGCTGTCTGATCGCTCGTGCAGGTTCCTCGACCGAGTTCCGTTGTCCTCGCTTCGTGCGATCCTCCCGGGAAGGTCACGTCACGAGGCGCAACCCGGTGGCGAGATCACCGCGCTCTCCGACGACCACCTCGCCCAACCCGAGCCAGTCGGCCATCTCGCGCAGTGCGGCGCCCAGCTCGGAGGCAACCCGGTCGTGCTCGACGTCCGGCTCGGCGAACACCCCCGGAACGCGCAACACACCCTCCTGACGATCGGCCTTGAGATCCACGCGCGCCACGATCCGATCGTCCAGCAGGAACGGGAACACGTAGTACCCGTACTCCCGCTGCTGCCGGGGCACGTAGATCTCGATGCGGTACCGGAAGCCGAACAGTCGCTCGGCTCTGGGGCGGAACCAGATCAGCGGGTCGAACGGACAGAGCAGTGCCCGAGCTCCGACCGAACGGGGCGTACGAGCACCGCGATGCACGTAGGCCCGATCCGACCAGCCCTCGACGGTGACGGGACGAAGCTCGCCCTGCTCGACGAGTTCGTTCACCGCCGCGCGGGAACGCTGCGAAGACAACCGGTAGTAGTCCCGCAGATCCGGCTCGGTGGCGATGCCGAACGCACGGGCGGCACGGGAGACCAGGGTCCGCACGGCCTCGTCCACCGGTGGATCCTGGGCCAGGATCTCCGGGGGCAGCACGCGCTCGACGAGATCGTAGTGGCGTTGGAAACCGCGTCGGGTGGCCGTGGTCAGCTCCCCGGCGGCGAACAGCAGTTCACAGGCGTGTTTGGTGTCCGAACGGTTCCACCAGGTGCCGGTTCCCGTCTTGGACCCGCCGATCTCGCGTTCCAACTCCGCCGCACTGACCGGGCCGCTCTCCTTCACAGCGGTACGCACCTCGTCGGTCAGTCCGGGCGCGCGCTCCAACAGTTGACGGTAGCGGCGCCGTGAGGTGTCGGCGTATTCCCGCATCCGCCAGCGCAGTAACGGCCAATCGGCCAACGGGATCAACGAGGCCTCGTGTGCCCAGTACTCCACCAGCAGACGACGGGAGCCGGGATTCCAGGCGGCGTCGTCGAGCGACGACCTGTCGTAACCGCCGATCCTGCTGAACAGGGGCATGTAGTGGGCACGTACCGCCACGTTGACCGAGTCGAGCTGCAGCAGGTTCGTACGTCGCAGCACACGGCGCAGCCGCCCGCGGTCCGAGGTGCCGGTTGCCGGAGTGTCGGAGAATCCCTGGGCGGCCAGCGCGATACGTCGAGCCGCCGCTACACCGATCGTGCGCATACCGGGCAATCATGCCAGCGGGCACCGACACACCGTGTATCCGTATGCCGATCCGGTTTCGGCCACCACCACCGACCCCGTCGGGGTGGGCACGTTAGGTTTTCGTCATGGCCGACGCCGAGGTACGGACCGCCACAGTCGCGGACGCGGCAGAGATCTCCCGGATTCAGCTCGACACCTGGCGCAGTGCCTACTCGGAACTACTGCCGCCCGGTGTGCTGGATGAGCTCACCCAGGACACCACGGAGCGGCAGTGGTCGGAGGCCGTGGCGGAGAGCGCGACGACGGTGCTACTCGCCACGGAGGGAAGCTGGACGGTCGGCTTCTGCGTGGGCGGTACCGCTCCAGTGGGGGAGACGGCCGCGGCGGACGGCTCCGTACCGGAGGACGCGAACCACACCGGACTCGTGAGCACCCTCCTCGTGGAGCCGCGTTGGGGACGCAGGGGGCACGGTGGCAGGCTGCTCGGCACCCTGGCCCAACGGCTGCGAGAGGCGGGCAACACCAGAGGCATCGCCTGGATCCCGGAAGCCGACGAAGCGTCCATGGCCTTCTACCGCGGTGTCGGTTGGGAGCCGGACGGAACGGTCCGGACCCTGGACGCCGGGGGCAGGCCACTGCGTGAACTCCGCGTCACCGGATCCCTGGAGCTGCGTTTCGAGTGATGCGAGCGGATACCGGTTCACTCGGAATCCCGCCGCTCCAGCTCGATGGCCCTGCGCATCGAACGACGGCCGCGGTTCCGGTCACCCGCCAGATCATAGGCCTGCGCCAGGGCGTACCACGCCCGCCAGTCGTTCGGGGTCCGCTCCAGTTCCGCGCGCTTGGCCTCGAACCACTCGTCGGCGGCATCGCGCCGCACCCGGCCCGAGGGACGAAGCGGCAGCTGCGACACGTCCGGCAGTGTTCCCTCGTCACTCATCCGCTCCGCGAGGTGCTGCGTACGCATCCCGAACCGGATCTGATCGAGCACCAGAACCGCACCGAGCACCGGAAGGACGAACACGGCCACGCCGAGCACCGCGAACACCGGAACACCGCTGAACAACATCGTCACCGCCCGCTGCCCCAGCAGAACCAGGTACACCGCGAGCACGAGCGCGAGCAGCAACGCGGCTCCGCGCGCGCCCGGCGACCACGAACGGCGTTTCGTGCTCTCGGACATCACAGCCCCAACAGGGGATCCAGCCCCACGGTGACTCCCTTGCGCCGCTCGATCTCGCGCACCGCGAGCAACAGGCCGGGCATGAACGAACGCCGGTCGTAGGAGTCGTGCCGGACCGTCAGTGTCTCCCCCTCGGTACCGAACAGCACTTCCTGATGCGCGACCAGACCGGTCATGCGCACCGCGTGCACGTGGACGTCGTCGATCTCCGCGCCACGGGCGCCCTCCGGGTCCCTGGTGGTCGCATCGGGCATGGGCCCCAGCTCCGCCGCCGCCCTGGCCTGGGAGATCATCCGTGCGGTACGGGCCGCGGTTCCGGACGGAGCATCGGCCTTACGGGGGTGGTGCGATTCGACGATCTCGGCCGAATCGAAGTATCTCGCCGCGATCTCGGAGAACTTCATGGCCAGTACCGCGCCGATGGCGAAGTTCGGGACCACGAGCACGCCGATCTCCGACTGTTCACCGAGCCAACTCCGAATTCTGCTCAGCTCTTCGGTGCCGACACCGCTCGTGCCGACCACCGCGTGGATACCGTGTTCCACGCAGAACGCCAGGTTGTCCATGACCGAATCCGGATGGGTCAGATCCACCGCCACCTGGACCCCGGCCTCGGACAACCCACGCAGCGAATCCTCCCGATTGATCTCGGCGACCAGTTCGGTGTCGGCTGCCTCCCCGACGGCTCGAACGGCCTCGGAACCCATTTTCCCGCGCGCACCGAGTACTCCGACCCTGATCGGCTCCACCGGCTCGACTCCTTTCGAAAGCTGCACGATCCCCTGCCCGGCGATCTCCTGCCCGGCACGATATTGCTCGCCCCGACCCCGCCCCCGCACCGGCCCCACACCACGAGAGGTGTCGCACGCGGCACGTGAACGCCACTCGCGCCGCCGCGGCCCCCGCGATTAGCGATGACCGAACGGGACGTTCGGGGGTCACCGACGAGTGCGGCCCGCCCGGAGAGTTCCGGGCGGGCCGGGTCACGTCTATCGGTCCACCGTCGAGTCGGAACCTCCGGCCGAGGTTCGGCCGGTCGGCGTACCCTGCCGGGAACGCCGGTTCCGAGGGATGGTCACTCCGACTCGGGCGACTGCTGCACCGAGGCCTCGTCGACGTTGACCGACTCGGACTCCTCGTCGACGGGAACCAGGCTGATCTTGCCCCTGCTGTCGATGTCGGCGATCTCCACCCGGAGCTTGTCGCCGACGTTGACCACGTCCTCGACCTTGCCGATGCGCTTGCCGTTGCCGAGCTTCGAGATGTGGACGAGACCGTCCTTGCCCGGCATCAGGGAGACGAAGGCACCGAACGCGGCGGTCTTCACCACCGTTCCGAGGAAGCGCTCACCGATCTTGGGCAGCTGCGGGTTGGCGATCGAGTTGATCCGATCGATGGCCGCCTCCGCGGAGGGGCCGTCCGAAGCGCCGACGTAGATCGTGCCGTCGTCCTCGATGGTGATCTCGGCACCGGTCTCCTCGGTGATCGTATTGATCATCTTGCCCTTCGGGCCGATGACCTCACCGATCTTGTCCACCGGAACATTGATCGAGGTCACCCGAGGTGCGTGCGGGCTCATCTCGTCCGGCGAACCGATCGCCTCGGCCATGACGCCGAGAATGGCCAACCGGGCGTCCCTGGCCTGCCCCAGCGCCTGCCCGAGAACCTCGGAGGGAATGCCGTCGAGCTTGGTGTCCAGCTGCAGGGCCGTGATGAAGTCCTTGGTGCCCGCGACCTTGAAGTCCATGTCGCCGTAGGCGTCCTCGGCACCGAGGATGTCGGTCAGCGCCACGTAGTGGGTCTGCCCGTCCACCTCGTCGGAGACCAGCCCCATGGCGATACCCGCGACCGGGGCCTTGAGCGGAACACCCGCGTTCAGCAGCGACAGCGTCGAGGCACAGACCGATCCCATGGAGGTGGAACCGTTGGAGCCCAGCGCCTCGGAAACCTGACGCAGCGCGTAGGGGAACTCGTCCCTGCCCGGCAGCACCGGGATCAGTGCGCGTTCGGCGAGCGCACCGTGCCCGATCTCACGTCGCTTCGGCGTACCCACTCGGCCGGTCTCGCCAGTGGAGTAGGGCGGGAAGTTGTAGTGGTGCATGTAACGCTTGCTGGTGTCCGGACCGAGACTGTCGATGGTCTGCTCCAGCCGGAGCATGTTCAGCGTCGACACCCCGAGGATCTGTGTCTCGCCACGTTCGAACAGCGCGGAACCGTGTGCCCGCGGAACCACGCCCACCTCGGCCGAGAGACCGCGGATGTCGGTCAGGCCACGGCCGTCGATGCGGACCTTGTCCCGGATGATGCGCTGGCGGACCAGTTTCTTGGTCAGCGCCTTCAGCGCGGCACCGAGCTCTTTCTCCCTGCCCGCGAAGGCCTCGCCCTCCTCGACACCGACCCGCTGCAGCGTGATTTCCTTCAACTCGTCGAGCCGCTGCTCCCGCTCCTGCTTGCCGCCGATGGCCAGCGCCTCGGCCAGCTCACCGGAAACGGCCTGCTCCACGGCGGTGTAGGCGTCCTCGGCGTAGTCCCGGTAAACGGGGTACTCCTCGGTGGCACCGCCGGCGGCCTCGGCCAGCCGCTGCTGCGCCTCGCAGAGTCCCCGGATGAAGGGTTTCGCCGCCTCCAGACCACCCGCGACCACTTCCTCGGTGGGAGCTTGGGCGCCTTCGGCGAGCAGCTCGTCGGTCCCCTCGGTGGCCTCGGCCTCGACCATCATGATCGCCACGTCGTCACCGACGATGCGCCCGGCCACGACCATGTTGAACACGGACCGCTTGAGCTGTTCGTGCGTCGGGAAGGCGACCCACTGGCCGTCGATCAACGACATCCTGGTGCCGCCGACCGGGCCGGAGAAGGGCAGTCCGGACAGCTGAGTGGAGGCCGAGGCGCCGTTGATCGCCAGCACGTCGTAGGCGTCCTCGGGGTTCAGGCTCATCACCGTGACCACGACCTGCACCTCGTTGCGCAGGCCCTCGACGAAGGTCGGGCGAAGTGGGCGGTCGATCAGCCTGCAGGTCAGCACGGCGTCGGTGGAGGGCCTTCCCTCCCTGCGGAAGAAGGATCCCGGGATTCGTCCCGCCGCGTACATCCGCTCCTCGACGTCGACCGTCAACGGGAAGAAGTCGAGGTTGTCCTTGGGTTGTTTGGAGGCGGTGGTGGCGGACAACAGCATGGTGCCGTCGTCCAGGTAGGCGGTGACGCTGCCCGCCGCCAGCTTGGCCAACCTGCCGGTCTCGAAGCGGACGGTGCGTTGGCCGAATTCGCCGTTGTCCAGGACGGCGGTGCTTTCGTACACCCCGTCGTCGTATGACTGCGAGTCTGTCAACTCATGCTCCTAGAAATTGCGGGCTCCTCCGAACGCAGAGACCACAACGACCGCACGCAGCGTGGTCCGACGGGGCCGGTCATCGATCGAAGCCCAGGGGATGTTCGCTCCGACACCCCCTGTGGCCACTACCGAGGACCGGCGAAGGCACCTGCTTGGCAGCGGTGTGGACTCTGTGTTGGCAACCCTGTGTCGCTTGCCGGTTGTGATCCGGACGTCGCTCGTGGAGTTCCACTCCATACACCAAGGGGAGTGGCAACGCGGCCACTCCCCCGGGCGAACTGTCAGCGGCGCAGTCCCAGTCGCTGAATCAGCGAGCGGTAGCGCGTGATGTCGACCCGCGTCAGATAGTTGAGCATCCGACGGCGACGGCCGACCATCAGCAGCAAGCCACGACGCGAGTGGTGGTCGTGCTTGTGTTCCTTCAGGTGTTCGGTCAGCCCCGAGATCCGGTGGGTCAGCAGGGCGACCTGCGCCTCGGCCGATCCCGTGTCGGATTCGTGCAGGCCGTACTCCGACAGAATCTGCCGCTTATCGGTAGTGGACAGCGCCACGAGTGAGTCTCCTTGTTTTTCGTGTCCCGTGCCGCCGATACCGTGCTGGGCACGGTATCGGATTACGTATCGTCACCGTTCGGTTGAAGCCAAACACTCGAGGCTGGCAATCACCCGTCTGGCTGATCTCCGGCCGCCACGGACCGCAGCCGGAGGCTGCCACCGAGCATAACAGGGAGACCGGTGAAAAGCGGTATACCCGCTGCGAGGCGTGTCACCGAGGGTTCAGCGGAACCCGGTACACCGTCCGATAGGTCAGCGTCCCCGAGTGCCGCTCACTGGCAACCACGTCGAGCGATCCCGCCGACCAGGCCGGTCCCACATAGCTGTTCAACCGATCGGTGAGCCGATCGGGCTCCACCCTACCGCCCGACCAACGAGCGACCGTAACGTGTGGGCGGAAACGCCGAACGTCCGCTCCTGCCAGCAGGGCCACCCTGCGCAGCACCGGTGAGACCCCGCCGCTGCCAACGTCGTTCTCCGGCGCGACCCCCACCCACAGCGCGCCGCGAAACGTACCGGCCCCCGCCAGGCACAGCGGTGGCAGGGCGAAGTCCGGTTCGGTCTCGTGGAGCTCGGCCACTCCGGCCCGCAATCGGGCGGCGACGGTCTCGGGATCGGCGTCGTCACCGTGAAAGCACAGGGTCACGTGCCACCGGCGGGGCGGGATCGGACGGAAACCACGCGCCCGCTCCGCTCCGCCCGGCCACTCGCCACGTCTGTCGCCACCCAACGCGGCGGCAAGGTCGGCGACCGCGGCTTCGGAGGGCCAGAGCGCGGTGAACAAACGCATCAGGAATCCTCCCGAAATCCGCCGACAGGGGTGTCGAGGTCCGTGCCGGGACGAGTCCGTACGTTCGCCGTCACGGCGAGCCCACGTCGAAATTCGGACCGCCCGGGGCAGCGTCCCACTCGCGGCCACCACTCACGCCGATCTGCTGTCCTCGGCCCTGGTCTCACCGGAGGCGGCTCTTCGTAACAGCCCGGCCAGGGCGGGATGATAACTGTCCAGCAGGTCGGCGGCCCATTCCAACTCGTGCGGCTGGGCGATCTGCCGCAGCGCGGGTCGCACCACTTCCTCACTGTTGCCCACCTGCCGAACGGGCATGCTGTCCCTTCCGAGCGCGGGCCGGGAATCCCTGACGTCCTCGAGTGCCTGTCGCACCGCTTCGGACTCCCCGGCTGCCACGCCCGGGGTGAACACCTTGCGTTCCAGCATGACGAGCCTGGCCAGCACGGAGGGGTTACCGATCTTGGCACGCCTGCCGCTCATCACCTGACTGAGCATCGGTGCGCTGATCCCCAGTACTTCCGCCAGCTGAGCCTGTGAAGTGCGGTAGGCGACCACCAGTCGCCGTACCCGATCGCCCAGCGGTTCGCCGTACCACTGACGTTGCAACGCCAGATTCCGCTGGACGACCTCGCGTTCCTGCACGTTGGCTCCCCCCGGCTGCCGTTCGGATCGATGAACCCTCTCGAGTTCCGAATATTGCCAGGCCGGCGAAACGCACGGGTCCGGAATCCGAAAAATGTTTCATAACGCCTGGGCAATCAACCGCACGGCGGAACGGGTCACCGCGGCATGAGGAGAGCACGTGTCTCGGCCACGTCCTGCGCCATCCGAGCGACCAGTTCGTCGGCCGAATCGAAGCGGACCATTCCGCGCAATCGGTCCACGAAATCCAGCTCGGCGTACTCGCCGTAGAAATCGCGATCGACATCCAGTACGAACGCCTCCACGGTGCGCTCGGTGCCGGAGAAGGTGGGATTGCTGCCGACCGAGACCGCGGCCGCCAGGGTTTGTTCCGGTTCCGTCGCGCCACGCTGTCGATGTGTGAACCAACAGGCGTAGACCCCGTCGGCAGGTATCGCCGCGAACTCGGGGGTGGACAGATTGGCCGTCGGGTACCCGAGTTCCCTGCCTCCTCGGCCGGTACCGCGAACGACGATTCCCTCCAGCCGGTGATAGCGCCCCAGCGCGGCGGCAGCGGCGGCCACGTCACCCGCGTCCACGCAGGAACGTACGAAGGTCGAGGAGAACGTGACCGGCGGTTCGTGCTGTTCCGCGCCGTCGGTGTGACCGCCCAGCAGTTCGGCGGACTCCGCCTCGAAACCGAACCGCTGCCCGAGCGTGTGCAGCAGGTTTATGTCCCCCGCGGCCTTGTGGCCGAACGTGAAGTTCTTACCCACCACGACCACGGCGGCGTGCAGCCGCTCCACGATGATCTCGTGGACGAATTCGTCGGCGGGCATTCGCGACATCTCCGCGGTGAACGGCAGCACGCAGAAAACGTCGACCCCCTGCTGCTCCGCCAGTTCGGCCCTGCGCTGCAGCGTGGTCAGCTGCGCGGGATGACTGCCCGGACGGACCACCTCCGCCGGATGCGGGTCGAAGGTGACCAGTACGCACGGCAGACCGCGCTGTCGCGCCCGCCGCACGGCCTGCCCGATCAGTTGCTGATGCCCCCGGTGCATCCCGTCGAAAACTCCGATGGTGACCACACACCGGCCCCACCCACTGGGAAGCTGCTCCAAGCCACGCCAACGCTGCACGGCTTTCCACCCTATCTAGCCATGCGTGCCGCGTGGGCGGGACCTGGGCGTGTCGCCGCGAAGAGCCCCGTGGTGGCCCCGGTCGGAGACATCACCGCAGCGGCATCCAACGAAGCGAGAGCAGAGCACCGGGAACGACGAGTCCAGCCCCGGCACGGCCCGGAATCGGGACGGCGACGCGTCACCGGTGGTCAACCGGCCGGACGCAGCACCAACAGCGGCTTGGCCGTCGCTCCCTGATTCCGCAGCAGCGCGAGGGCGTGACCATCGGGGTCGAACGCCGCGTAGGTGCCGTCGAGGTCCGCCCCGGTGATCGATTTGCCGTGCGAGAGCGCCCGTGCGGTTGCCGTGTCGACCTGGTGCCGTGGGAAAGCGGCGGCGACAGCCTGATCGAGGTCCATGGACAGCTCGGGGTGCTGTTCCAGGTACTCGAGACCGCGGACCGTCGCCAGCCCGAACGGACCGACCCGCGTACGACGAAGCCTGGCCAGATGCCCCCCGACTCCCAGCCGTTCCCCCAGGTCACGTGCCAACGCGCGAACGTAGGTACCGGAGGAGCACTCCACCATCACGTCGAGATCGAGCGCCTCCCCGGCGGAGTGCGTGGCGAGCAGGTCGAACCGCGACACGGTGACCGGTCTGGCGCTCAGCTCGACCTCCTCACCGCTGCGGGCGAGTTCGTAGGCACGGCGCCCGTTGATCTTCACCGCACTGACCTTGCTGGGGACCTGTTCGATGTCACCGGTCAACTCGGCCATCACTGCCGCGACGGCGGACTCGGTGATCCCGGAAGCATCGGCGGCGGAGAGCTGTTCCCCGTCCGCGTCGTCGGTATCGGTCGCCGAACCGAGTCGGACAGTGGCCAGGTAGGCCTTGGTGTCGAGCGCGAGGTGACCGAGCAGCTTGGTGGCGCGCTCCAAACCGAGCACCAGCACACCGGTGGCCATCGGGTCGAGCGTTCCGGCGTGCCCGACCTTGCGGGTCCCCATGATGCGGCGAACGCGGGAGACGACGTCATGCGAGGTCATTCCCGCCGGTTTGTCCACGACCAACAAACCGGCGGGAGCTGTCTGCTGCGAGGAGGTACGGGTCTGACGCGACACGACGCCCCATCCTGCCTGATATCGACGCCCGGACCGAAACGGGTCGTCCCTCCCGACGGACACATGCCCCCGGGAGCACCCCTGGAACGCGGCTCGCTAACGTGGTGCGCGCGGAAGAGCAGGAGGGGGGCGACGTTGACGATCAAGCCGATCCGACGGTTCGGCGACCCGGTGCTGCGCACGGTGGCGGAGCCGGTCACTGTCTTCGACGACCGAATAACTTCGCTGGTGACTGACTTGCTGGACACCGTGACCGAGCCGGGGCGCGCCGGTGTGGCCGCACCGCAGATCGGGGTGAGCCTGCGGGCGTTCAGCTACAACGTCAGCGGCGAGAAGGGCTACGTCCTCAACCCGGAGCTCGTGGAGACCTCGGGGGAACAGGACGGCGAGGAGGGCTGCCTGTCCGTCCCCGGCCTGAGTTACCCGACGCATCGGGCCTCCCACGCGGTGGTTCGTGGGGTGAACCTGCGCAACGAACCGGTCACCGTCGCGGGGGACGACCTGATGGCGCGCTGTCTGCAGCACGAGACGGACCATCTGGACGGGATCGTCTACCTGCAGCGGCTGGAACCCGAGAAGCGCCGCTCGGCGATGAAGGACGTGCGCGGCACGGATTGGTTCTGGAACGGCAACTGAGCCGTTCCCGGAACGGCCGTCGACACGCCTACTGCCGCTGGGACGCCGACTCGCCGGGAACCCGCGTCGCTCCCACGACGGCCCACCGACCCGAGCGCGCCCGCGCCAGCAGCGTCAGCAGCCTGCCGAACATGAACAGGCTCAGTCCGGTCCAGATGCCCGCCAGTCCCCAGTCGAAGACCAGCGCGAGCCAGATCAGTGGGAGATAACCGATCGCGGCACTGAACATCGTCGCCGTTCGGAGGTAGGCCGCGTCGCCCGCGCCGAGCAGCACCCCGTCCAACGCGAAGACGACCCCCGCGACCGGCTGCAGGGCCACGAAGAACCACCAGGCGTAGGGCATCTCGGCCAATACCGAGGAATCACTGGTGAAGGCGGACGGCAGCACCGGGAACAACACGGCGAACAACACACCGAGCAGTACACCGAAGCCTAATCCGTACCAGCTCACCTGCCTGCCGATGCTCTTGGCCGCACGAGCCGCCTCTCGTCCCAGCGCCGCTCCCACCAATGACTGCGCGGCGATCGCCAACGAGTCGAGCACCAGCGCCAGAAAGCTCCAGAGCTGCCAGACGACCTGGTGGGCCGCCGCGGTGTCCGCACCGGTCCGTGCCGCCACCGAAGTGGCGGACAGGAAGCACGCCTGGAAGGCCAGAGTGCGCAGAATCAGGTCCCGCCCCAGTGAGAGCTGGGCGCGCATCATCGCGGTGTCCGGGCGGAGAGCGGTAACCCGTTCCGTCAGCAGCGCACGGACGAACAGGCCCGCCGCGAGGGTCTGGCCGATTACGTTGGCCACCGCGGACCCCTCCAGTCCCCAGCCAACCGGGTAGACCAGTACGGGGCAGAGCACGAGCGAGACACCGTTGCCCGCCAACACGTAACGCAACGGCCGAACCGTGTCCTGCACCCCACGCATCCACCCGTGCCCGGCGAGGCTGAGCAGCACCATCGGAGCTCCGAGCAACGCGATGCGCAGCCAACCGGTAGCGGCCTCCGCGATGGCCCCACCACCGGTCATCAACCGCACGACCGGACCGGCGAACAGCTGCGCCAGCAGCAGGATGCCCAAACCGACGCCGAAGCCGACCCAGCTCGCCTGCACACCCTCCGCGACGGCATCGGCACGTCGTCCCGCCCCGTGCAGTCGCGCGGCACGAGCCGTGGTCCCGTAGGAGAGAAAGGTCAGCTGGCTGGAGACGACCGTGAACAGTGTTCCGCCCAACGCCAGCCCTGCCAGTGGAACCGCGCCCAGATGACCGACCACGGCCGTGTCGACGAGCACGTACAGCGGTTCGGCGGCCAGCACGCCCAGCGCCGGGACAGCCAGTGCGAGCAGCCGTCGCACCGGAACCCGTTCATCCGCCTCGGACACCACACCTCCAGTAAGCTGTTCGCACGGAGACCGCCCCTTACACAGAGGCTACGGTAAGGATCAGTCATGGACAATGCCGATTACACGGCGGGTGCGCTTCGTCTCTCCAACGCGGATCTGACGAGCCCGGAGACACTGCGCGAAGCGCTGCGTCACGAACCCTGGTGGGCGCAACGGGTCACCGAGTCCGACCTGCGTGTGCTGCGAGAGGTCGCGGTGGGGGTCCGACGAGCACTGGCGGCGGCCAGTGCCGGTGACGCGCCGACACTGCTCGCGGAGACGAACGAACTACTGGCGGCCCATCCACCACGTCCGAGACTGTCCGACCACGGCGGGGAATGGCACATCCACGTCGCGGACGTCGACACCGGTCCGGCGGAGGAGATGGCCGCGGTCGCCGCGTGGGGACTCGCGCAGGGAGTGGTGCGGCACGGCAGCGAACGATGGGGCCGGTGCGCGGCCCCGGACTGCGAGAACTACTTCCTGGACACTACGGCCAACCGGACCAAGCAGTTCTGTTCGGCCCGCTGTGCGAATCGGGTGAACGTGGCGGCTTTCCGAGCTCGTAACCGCGAGTGACGGGGTTGCCCGAGCAGTGACGGGGTTGCCCGAGCCGAGAAGCGGCCGGAGTCACATTCGAGGGCACCCGTCGCGGGGCTCCCGCACCGGTGAGTCGACGCCCGCGACGAAGCACGAGCGCCAGCGGGAATCTTCCCCGGACCGCGAGAAGCGCCCCGCACGAGATCTCCGGTTCAGTCCTGTCGGCCACCGGAGTCCTGCTCGTCCTCCCGCGTCGCGGCAGCCGCGCCCGCGTCGTCGACGGTCTCCGCTTCGGACGAGCGGTAAGGATCCACGTCACCTGCCGGGCTGGCGGCAGAGGCCAGTCGTGCCACCTCGGCATCGGCCTCCTTGGCCTGCGCGAGGACTTCGTCCAACCTACGCGCGTCACCGGGGATCGAATCGGCGACGAAAGTCAGCGTCGGTGTGAACCGGACCCCGGTCTGCTGCCCGACCCGGGAACGCAGCACGCCGGTGGCGCTGTGCAACGCCGCCGCGGTGGCACTCTCGTCGGTGTCGTCTCCGAAAACCGTGTAGTAAACAGTCGCGTCCCGCAGATCGGCGGTGAGTCGCGCGTCGGTGATGGTCACCATGGCCAGCCTCGGGTCCTTGACCTCGTGCTCCAGCCCGGAAGCCACGATCTGCGCGATACGTTTGGCCAGTCTGCGGGCGCGCGCCGAATCAGCCACGGCGCACCTCCTCTGTCGGTCGATCCCCCACGGGACGACCCCATAGTCACGTTCGTCCGACGACTCGCGAGGACACTCACCGTGTCCCCCGAGGGGAACCCGTCACCCCTGACGGGTAGCAGAGCACATGTCGGCTCGCGGGAACAAACTCAATCCTGCGGGCCGAGCATGCGCTGCCGAGTCGAAAGCAGTTCCAGCTCGGGATGTCCCGCGACCGCGCGCTCGCACGCTTCCAGAACCTCGCGAACCTGCCCCGCCTCTCCGGAGACGGCTGAGACCCCTATGACCGCGCGGCGGTAGAGATCGTTGCCACCCACCTCGGCGACCGCGACGTCGAAGCGCCGCCGCAGTTCCGAGACCAGCGGTCGGACCACCGCACGTTTCTGCTTCAACGACTGAACATCACCGAGCAGCACATCCAGTTCGAGCGCACCTACGTACATCGGCTTTCCACACCGGCACGAGCCCCACGGCACGGTGGGGACCGAAAGCTCGGTCCCCACCCGCCGACGAGGTCTCAGATGCGCGGTTTCTCCTGCATCTCGTAGGCCTCGATGATGTCGCTCTCCTTGATGTCCGAGTACGACCCCAGGGTCATACCGCACTCGAAGCCCTCGCGGACCTCGGTGGAGTCGTCCTTGAACCGTTTGAGCGAGCTGATCGTGAGGTTCTCCGCCACGACCACGCTGTCCCGCAACAACCGGGCCTTGGAGTTACGCCGCACGATGCCGTTGAGCACCATGGAACCGGCGATGGTGCCGACCTTGGAGGACTTGAACACCTCGCGCACCTCGGCCCTGCCGAGCTGCACCTCTTCGTACTCGGGCTTGAGCATGCCCTTGAGGGCCTGCTCGATGTCCTCGATGGCGCGGTAGATGACCGAGTAGTACCGGATCTCCACACCCTCGCGGTTGGCGACCTCGGCCGCCTTGCCCTCCGCTCGGACGTTGAACCCGAGAACGATGGTGTTCTCCGCCGTCGCGAGGTTGATGTCGCTCTCGTTGATGCCACCGACGCCGCGGTGAATCACCCGCAGCTCGACCTCGTCACCGACCTCGATCTTGTTCAGGGATTCCTCCAGCGCCTCGACAGTACCGGAGTTGTCACCCTTGATGATCAGGTTGAGCTGGTTGGTCTCCTGCAGGACCTTGTCCAGGTCCTCGAGGCTCACGCGCTTGCGCTTGGCGGCGTTCTGCGCCTCGCGGATCCTGGCGGCACGGCGATCCGCGATCTGCCTCGCCACCCGGTCCTCGTTGACCATGAGGAAGGTGTCACCGGCACCGGGAACCGAGGTGAACCCTACGACCTGGACCGGTTGCGACGGCTTGGCCTCGGTGACGTCCTGATCGTGCTCGTTGATCATCCGACGTACCCGACCGTGCGCCCCGCCGGCCACGATCGAATCCCCGATCCGCAGCGTGCCGCGCTGCACCAGCACGGACGCCACCGGGCCACGACCGCGGTCGAGATGCGCCTCGATCGCCACGCCCTGGGCCTGCATGTTCGGATTGGCTCGCAGGTCGAGGGTGGCGTCCGCCGTGAGCAGGATCGACTCGAGCAGTCCCTCGATGTTCTGCCCCTGCTTGGCGGAGATCTCCACGAACATGGTCTCGCCGCCGTACTCCTCGGCGACCAGGCTGTACTCGGTGAGCTGCTGCTTGATGCGGTCCGGATCGGCACCCGGAACATCGACCTTGTTGATCGCCACCACGATCGGCACGCTCGCCGCCTGGGCGTGGTTGATCGCCTCGACGGTCTGCGGCATCACGCCGTCGTCGGCCGCCACGACCAGCACGGCGATGTCGGTGGACTTCGCACCCCGGGCACGCATGGCGGTGAACGCCTCGTGACCGGGAGTGTCGATGAAGGTGACCGGACGGTCCTGGCCCGCCAGCTCGGTCTGCACCTGATAGGCACCGATGTGCTGGGTGATTCCGCCTGCCTCGCCCTCCTGGACGTTCGACTTGCGGATGGTGTCCAGCAACCTCGTCTTACCGTGATCGACGTGTCCCATGACGGTCACGACCGGCGGACGCGACACCAGCTCGTCGCTGCTGCTGCCGGGGTCACCGAAACTGAGATCGAAGGATTCGAGCAGCTCCCGGTCCTCGTCCTCGGGGCTGACCATCTCGATCTTGTAGTTCATCTCCTGGCCGAGCAGTTCGAGCACCTCGTCGGAGACGGACTGCGTGGCGGTGACCATCTCGCCGAGATGGAACATCGCCTGCACCAGCGAAGCCGGGTTGGCGTTGATCTTCTCGGCGAAGTCGGTCAACGAGGCGCCCCGGCGCAGCCGCAGCGGCTCGCCGTTACCCCGCGGCAGCCGCACCCCGCCGACCGAGGGCGCCTGCATGTTGTCCATGTACTCCTGGCGCTTCTGGCGCTTGGACTTGCGCCCGCGACGGGACGGACCGCCCGGCTTGCCGAAGGCACCGGCCGTGCCACCACGGCCGCCTCCCGGACCGCCACCGGGCCGTCCCCGGAAGCCACCGCCGCTGCCGCTACGGCCACCGCCGGGACCGCCGCCGGGACCGCCACCGCTCGGCGGACCACCACGGCCACCACCGGGGCCACTGGGAGCACCACCGGCCGGAGCGTTGCCACCACGGCCGCGACCACGGCCACCACCGGGGCCACCACGACCGCCGCCACCGGAACCACTTCCGGCGCCACCACCGGGTTTGGGTGCCCGGGAGGGCATCATGCCCGGATTCGGACGCGGCGGCATCATGCCGGGATTCGGCTTGGCAGCACCTTCACTGCGCTGGTCGCTCTTGGCCGCGGGGGTCTGCTGCTGGCCCTGTCCCGAGCCCTGCTGCTGACCGCCCTGCTTGTCCGGGCGCTGACCGCCGCCCTGCTTGTCGGGACGCTGGCCGCCGCCCTGCTTGTCCGGGCGCTGACCGCCCTGGCCCTGACCGCCTCGGCCGGACTGACGCTGGCCGCCGGAGCCGCCCTGGCCACCCTGCTTTCCGCCGGAGCCGCCGCGTTGTCCCGGGGAACCGCTGCCGACACCGAACGGGTTGTTGCCGACCCGCGGCGAGCGCGGCCCCGGCTTCGGAGCCTGCGGCTTGGGCGGCACTACGCTGCCGTCGCTGCTTTCACCGCCGGCCTGCTGCTGTTGTTGTTTGTCCGAAGGACGCGGACCGGGCTTGGGTACATTGCGCGGTCCGGGCTTGGGGGCCTGACGTTCGCTCTTCGCCGACCCGTCCTGGCCGGAACCGGCCTGGGCCCGCTTGTTCGACTTGTCAGCCGGAGCCTGCTGCGCCCCGTTCCCCTGGCCGCTCGAGTCGGCGCCCTTGGCCTGCTCCTCGCTGGAACCGGTCTCGTCCCGGAACTCGGCAGCGGGCGGCCGCGAGCGTTGCGAGTCGGCACCCTCGCCGGACCGCTCCGAGTCGGCCTCGGCCGCGGGCTTCGCCTCCGGAGGCCCCGGTTTCGGGCCTGGCTTGGGCCTCGGGCCGGGCTTGGGAATTCGCGAGTCCGTCTTGTCGGAACCGGAGCGCGACGTGCTCTGTTCGGACTGGGTCTGGGCCTTGGTGTCCTGCCCGTTCGTCTTGTTCTCCGACTTCGACTGCGTAGCGGTACTACCGTTGTCCGCTGCGGCCGCGGTGGACTTGTCCGCCTTGGTGAACGCGTCGCGCAACCTGCGTGCCACAGGTGCTTCCACCGTCGACGACGCGGACTTCACATACTCGCCCTGGTCGGCGAGTTTGTTGAGTACGTCCTTGCTTGTAACGCCGAGCTCCTTGGCGAGCTCGTGCACGCGGGCCTTACCTGCCACTGCTCTCCTCATCTGGTGAGGTCGGGCGGCAGACCCGCTCGACCTCGTCCTACTGCCGGTGCGCGTTCATGGCTTCAGCTTCACGGCTGATTCATGACGGGTCGACCTGCTTCCTTTAACTGCCTGGTACGGGAAAAACCCGTGTTGGCTTGCTCGTGAGCAACCTGCTCCACATAGGCCTGCACTGTTGTGCTGTCGAGTTGTCCTCGCACGCGCAACGCGCGTGGAAAGGCCCGACGCCGTTCGGCCGAACGTAGACACGCGGGATCGGGGTGCAACCACGCACCCCGTCCCGAAATCCTGCGCTCGGGATCGGGGACGGCCTCACGGCCGCCCTCGGCCACCACTCGCAGCAGATCGGAAGCCCACGTTCGGGTGCGACAACCGATACACGTTCGGATCGGTTCGTGAGTTCCCCCACGGTTACCGGTCGATCGTGTACGAATTCTCGCCCCCTCGCGCTGAGCCACCTGTGATTCTAACCCGTAGTTCTCACTCCGCCGAACCCACGGTCGGCAGATCATTCACCTGGGAGACGAACCCCTCCACACCCGGGGGTTCGGCATCCGGATGCCCCGCGGTCGTGGCGGGCGAACTCGGATCGGCATCACTGCGAATGTCGATGCGCCATCCCGTCAGCCGAGCCGCCAACCTGGCGTTCTGGCCCTCCTTGCCGATCGCCAACGACAGCTGGAAATCCGGCACGATTACCCGCGCCGTCTTCGCTCGTTCGTCGACGACCTCCACCGAGACTACCTTAGCCGGCGAAAGCGAGTTACCCACGAAAGTCGCCGGGTCATCGGAGTAGTCGATGATGTCGATCTTCTCCTGGCCGAGCTCGTTCATCACGTTGCGCACCCGGGCGCCCATCGGACCGATGCAGGCTCCCTTGGCGTTGACCCCCTCGACCGTCGACCGCACGGCGATCTTGGAGCGATGCCCGGCCTCCCTGGCCACCGAGGGGATCTCCACGGTCCCGTCGGCGATCTCGGGGACCTCCAGGGCGAACAGCCTGCGGACCAGGTTCGGGTGGGTGCGCGAGAGAGTGATCTGCGTACCGTGCACCGTGCGTGAAACGCCGACCACGTAGGACTTGATCCGGCTGCCGTGCTCGTAGCGTTCCCCCGGAACCTGCTCCGCCGCCGGGATGACGCCCTCGCTGTCACCGACCTCCACCACGATCATGCCGCGGGAGTTGGCCCTGGCGTCGCGCTGGATGACTCCGCCCAGGACCTCGCCCTCCTTGGTGGAGAACTCACCGTAGGTCTTCTCGTGCTCGGCGTCCCGCAGCCGTTGCACGATCACCTGGCGCGCCGTGGTGGCAGCGATCCTGCCGAACCCCTCCGGCGTGTCGTCCCATTCCTCGGCGACCTCTCCCTCGGGCGTGAGACTGTGAGCAATCACACGCACCACGCCGGTCTTGCGGTCCACCTCGACCCTGGCGTGCGGTTGGTGCCCCTCGGTGTGGCGATAGGCCGTCAGCAGGGCCGACTCGATGGCCTGAAGGACCGTCTCGAATGGGATGTCCTTGTCGCGTTCGATCGCCCGCAGCGCGGCGATGTCGACGTTCACCTCGACTCCTCCGTGTCATTTCCGTCGCCGCCGTCGTCCGCGGCAACGTCCGCGGCCCGATCGAGCTTGACCAATTCCTCCGCCGGTGGCTGCTGGAACTCAACCTCGACCACCGCGCGCTCGATGTCACCGTAAATCAACCGACGAACACGACCACCGGCCAGAACCAGCACACCGTTCTCGGCCGCGGGGCCGACCCTACCGAGCAGCTCCTCACCGCCGACCGTTCTGATCCTGGCAAGCCTGTTGCGGGCACGATGCCAGTGCCGCTGTTTGGTCAGTGGACGATCGACACCGGGTGAGGTGACCTCGAGGTTGTAGGGCCCCGCGAGCACGTGTTCGTGCTCGTCGAGAACCTTGGAGAGGGCTCTGCTGACATCGGCGATGTCATCGAGCGCCACCCCATCGTCGGCATCTATGATCACCTTGACCAGCCGCCGGCGACCGGCTTGCTGCACGTCGAGTTCCTCGAGGTCGTATCCCACCTCCGCTACGGCCTGCGAAACGGTGGGCGTCAGGCGCGCGACTATCTCGTCCCGCGGCGGGCTGGACACGTTTGCACTCCAAAAAGTTCGCGGCGGCTGAAATTGTCCGGTGCAAGGCAACGCCGGGTGATTTTCCTACGAACCGACGTCACCCGCTTCGCGGGGCGGCGAAGCCCCACGGTCGTGACGCACCGACGGTGACCGTGGTATTCCAGGGTATCGCGTCCAACCGCTGGCGAGCGCGGCGTACGGCGAACCGATAACGACACGATCACGGGACCACGGGCGATCGATCACCGCCACCGGCTGGCAATATATGTGACCGTGGATTTTCCTCCCCGCATCGGTCGCGACACCCCCGCCGGAAACGTGGACCGACGCACTCTGCTGCGCCTTTCGGCACTGGCCACGTTGTCACCGGTGTTGCTGAGCTGTTCCGGTGCCGCGGAACCGGACCCTGATCCGCTGGTCGAGCTCGCCGAGACGGCACGGGCCGACGCGGAGCTGGCACGAGCCACGGCCGAGAGCCACCCCGAGCTCGCGGAGAGCGCGCGGGTCGTCGCGAACGCACGCGACGAACACGCAGCGGAACTGAGACGCGAGATCGATCGCCTGACGGGCGGTGGCTCCACGAGGACGAGCACTGCCCCCACCGAGCGGCAGGGCACCGCGGCGGGGTCCGAGCAGGCCGCGGAACGCCTGCGGGCCGCGTTGCACGAGGCACAGCGGCAGGCGGCCCGGACCGTTCCCGAACTGTCCGGCTACCGGGCGGGGCTCGCGGGGTCCGTCTCGGCCGGATGCGCGGGTCTGCGGGAGCTCGTGGCATGAGTTCGACGGAGCTCTCCGGAACGAGCGAACAGGCAGCGCGGAAAGCGCTGGAGGCGGAGCACGCGGCGGTGTGGCTCTACGGGCTGGCGACGGCCTTCACTGAGGATTCGAAGGTGAGATCGGGGATCGACGAGGCCGCGGCGACACACCGCGAGAATCGCGATCGCACCCGAGGGTTGCTGCGCGCCGCGGGTGTCGCGCCGCCCTCGGCCGAACCTGCGTACCGTCCGCCGAAGACCGTCACGGACCAGAACTCGGCGCTGCGCGCGCTGCTCGCGGCCGAGCAGGACTGTTCCGTCGGCTGGCTGGCGGTGCTGGAACGCTCGGAGACCCGGCAGCTGAGCGAGCTGGCGCTGACCTGCCTGACCGATGCCGCGACCCGGGCGACGCGGTGGCGGTCGCGGTTGGGGATCGAACCGAGCGCTCTCGCGTTTCCCGGACGGGAATAGCCGAACGGAGCGGGCGCTCGGGATCCTCCGGACCAGCTCCGGAGGCAACGGTCCTCCGGCGAACCGAACGCGGGCCCGTGGCACGCACTCGGTGTCACACCCGCCCCGGAAACCACCCGCGAAACCGGCACCGCTCCCCGACCCCGTGTCCTTCTGCCCCGCGACTGGGCGACGAACTGGTCAACCGGGGTTTTTGTCCTGGTAGCCGCCGAGTTTCAGGGCTTCGGTGGTGACGCTTTTGAGCCTGCCGTCGTCACTGTCACTGCGCCCGAAATAGGACGACTCGCCGATGACGACCAGACGCTGCCGCTGCAGCGAGTCGTACCCGTAGTCGTGTGACAGGCTCGGGTACTTCTCCGGCATGTCGCGCCCCGCCGTGACGAGGTCCTCGATGTTGCCGGTGGCGTTGCGGGTCGCCATCCGCTCCAGCCGCTCGGCGCTCTCGGCATCGGGCATGCGCACGGTGACCACCGAGGTCAGCACCCGCTCTCCGTTGTCCAGCTGTGTGGTGTACAGCGCACGGGTGAGGTGCTCGCAGGGGTTGTCGGCGAAGAAGTCCGCGATCTTGCCCGTCGAATGCTCCGCACAGTTGTCGGGCTCGTCGTTGAGTTGACGTTCGAAGTCGTAGGCGGTCTGCGGTTTCCCCGCGTCCTGGGTGGAGTCCTCGGAGGTGCCGGGGGGCGCGCTCGGTTTGATCATCACCCACAGCAGCCCGGACACCACCGAAACCGCGCAGAGCAGCAGCGCACGTTTGGCCCACCCCAGCGGAGTGATCCCGCCACCGCCACCTCCGGAACCGGATGAACCGCCTCCGACAGCGCTGTTCGGCACGTCCGCGCCGAAGGCGGCGTACCCGGGATTTCCCCGTGACGGATCGGACGGTGGGGAAACCTGACCGGGTCCCGGTATCGGCCCGGACGGCCCCGGGCCCGGAGGCTGGGCCCCCTGGGAGTGCTGCGGGTGCGAAGGCTGGGATCGAGGGTGCTGGGGCTGCCCGTGATTGGCCCGCTCAGGTGGGGGAAACGTCGGTCGGGTGCGTTCCTCGCCGGATCCTTCCGAACGATCCTGTCCATGCCACGCCGGCGTTGCTCGTTCGGGTGACCCCCCGTGGCCGCCGCGGACAGCATTGAGTGGCGCGGTGTCCCCGCGCTCGAAATTTTGCTGCGACCCCGTCATCTGTTCGGGTGCACCGTGGTGATCCGACACGGGCACCTACCGTAGCGGGTAACGATCGGGCAGAGAACAGCACATCAACTACGACGGAAAAGCGGAGTCGGACCGGAGCGCGTCCAGGAGCGCCCGAACGTCCTCCGCCGTGTTGTAGACGTGGAAAGCCACCCGGATCCTGCCGTCCCGCTCGGCGAACCGAACACCGGCATCACGCAGCCGTGACACGGCTTCGGGTGCCTCGAAGGAGACTATGGGCGAAGCGGGTTCGGCCAGCCCCAGCTCCGAACACAACGACCCGGCCAGCTCGAGGCAGTGCTCGCGGATCGCGGCCCTGTCCAGTCCGACCAACCAGCGCAACGAGGCCGCCGCTCCCAGCTGTGCGAACCAGTCCGGCGAGGAGTCCAGCGAACGAGCGTCACTCGCCAGCCGCAGCGGCAGACCGTAGATGCTCTGCCACGGGTCCTCCCCCGCGTACCAGTTCGCGCCGTGCGGACGTGGCCACGGTGTTCCCGTGCCGACTGCCAGCCAGGCCGCACCGCGCGGCGCGAGCAGCCATTTGTAACCGCATCCAACGACCCAGTCCGCCCAGTCCAGCTCCAACGGCATCCATCCCGCCGCCTGAGTCACGTCGAGCAGCACCCGAACACCGTGTCGCTCGGCGAGCGCGCGTAGTCGGTCGGTGTCCATCACCGCGCCGTCGGCGGACTGCACCACGCTGACGGCGACCACGTCGTGATCCGGCAGGGAGTCGAACAACCAGTCCGGATCGACCTCGGTCACCCGCACGCCACGGTCGTGTTGTACGGCGAACGGAAACACCACGCTCGTGAACTCCCGCCGGACCACCAGCACGCTGCTGTTGTCGGGCAGCCCCGCCGCCACCGAGCCGACCAGTTGCCCCACCGAACCGCCGGTGGCCACCCGTTCGGAGGAAACGCCCACCAGTCGAGCGAAGTCCCTACGCGCCGAAGCCACGAATTCGTCGAACTCGGTGGCGGCGAGTCGACCAGCTCGCCACCTGTCGATCACCGCGGACACGGCGTCGGCCGCGAAAGCGGGCGGAACCCCGATGCTCGCGGTGTTGAGATAACCGGTCGGGACCTCGAAGCTCGCACCGAACGACTCGCGCATGGCGGAACGATACCGCAACGAGGAGGGGTGATGATCGCATCGAGAACCATCCGGTTTTCCCGCCTCGGTACGACAGCGGGACACCGCCCCGGCGCCATCCGACCGAATCGCCACGGAGGTCCTAGACTGCCCGGCATGCACAGCGAAGAGGTCGAGATACGCACCGGTGGTCGCGAAGTGGTGCGCGATCTCAACACCGAGTGCGAGAAGTTCCTGCGCGGAGCCGGAGGGGACGAGGGCCTGCTGCACCTTTGGGTCCCCCACGCCACGGCGGGGATCGCGGTCATCGAAACCGGGGCCGGCAGCGACGAGGACCTGCTCACCGCGCTGCGCGAACTGCTCCCGGTGGACGACCGTTGGCGACATCGACACGGCTCGTACGGCCACGGACGTGACCACGTGCTTCCCGCTTTCGTGGCGCCCTTCGTCTCGGTACCGGTGCTCGGGGGACGCATGGCGCTGGGAACGTGGCAGTCGGTGTGCCTGGTGGACACCAACACCGACAACCCGACGCGTCGGGTCCGGATGAGTTTCCTCCGAGGCTGAACGGAACGGTCCCCTCGGCGGTGGCGGACCGTCCCGGGCCCGCGAACGGTAATCTTCCCGGTGTGACGCAACCACCCGGTGGGCCGTACGACAACACGTCCGGCCAATCAGGATTCGGCCCGCGAGGCGGACAGCAGTATCCACAGTGGCCACCCCACTCCGGTGGTTCCCCCGGGAGGTGGTCGACGGATTCCAGTTCCAGTCCGTACGGCTGGCAGTCCGATTCCAACCGCTCGGGGATCCCCGGGGAGTCCGTCTACCGCGGCTTCGGCACGTTCGACGAACCCGCCCGTGGCGGGAATCGCCGGAGAACCCGCTGGGGGGTGGTTACCGGGCTCGCGCTCGCCGCCCTGTTACTGGCGAGTGCGATCACCATCAGCATCTACTACGGAACCGCCTCCTCGCCGTCCGGCGGTAACGTCGCCGCGGACGAGGAGCGGTCCTCGACGACCGCCCGGACCGCGCCGCCGGCACCGGAGCCGGAGATCGACGGCTGGCAGGTGGGCTACAACGAGCGGAGCCGGTTCGCCTACGACGTACCGCAGGACTGGAGCGTGCTGCCGTCCGAGCAGAGCTACACGATTTCCGGTGTTCCGAACGTGACCTTCCACGGCCTCGTGGACGGCCCCTCGTACCGGTGCGGCAACCGTACGCTGGTAGCCGGTCGGGTGGTGAGCGCGTTGGTGGAAGACGAAAAGTCGATGTCGAAGACCGCCGAGGGCTTCTTCGAGGAAGCCGTGACCGACTTCTACGCCACCAACGGAGTCGATCCGGACGTCTCGTTCGAACCGGCGGAACCACGTGAGACCACGGTGGAGGGATTCGACGCGGTCCGGCTGTCGGGCACGGTGACACTGGGCGACGAGCGGAAATCGGGTGACGGGAAAACCGGGTGCCTTCCCACGAAGGCCACGATGGCGACACTCGTGGTACGGGCCCGGGAACACTACGTGGTGCTGGTGGCGAGCGCGGACAGCGAACGGCCCGCCTCGGCACCGAGCGCTCCGGGCGAGAAGGTCGTTCCCCGCATCGTCGACTCGGCGCGGACGGTGCGCTGAGCGGCGGATGGGCTCAGCGGCGGATGGCGGCCACCGCCGAGAATCGATTCGCCACCACCGCACGACGATCTCGCGTTCCCCGATGAACAGGCGGGTGTTCCGCTGCGGCGAGCTCTCGCCGGAGCGGAACACCACCGCGCTGATCAGCCGTGCAGCAGACCGACCAGATGCCCCACGATCCGGTCGGTGGCGATCTCGGTGCGCTCCCCACCGGCGCGGTCCTTGACCTCGACCACACCATTGGCCAGCCCCTTGCCGACCACGAGGATCGTCGGGACACCGACCAACTCCGCGTCGGCGAACTTGACCCCCGGTGAGGCGTTCCGGTCGTCGAGAATCACGCTGATACCGGCACCGTCCAACTCGGCGGAGATCCGTTCCGCCTCGGTGGCCAGGCTCTCGTCCTTGCCCGCGATCACCACGTGCACGTCGGCGGGGGCGACCTCCCTGGGCCAGACCAGGCCGAGCTCGTCGTTGTGCTGCTCGGCGATGGCCGCGACCAGTCGGGAAACCCCGACGCCGTAGGAGCCCATGGTGACCCGCTTCGGTTTCCCGTCCTGCCCGAGCGCGTCCAACGAGATGGCGTCGGTGTACTTGCGGCCCAGCTGGAAGATGTGCCCGATCTCGATACCGCGGGCGGAGCGCAGTACGCCGCGTCCGTCCGGTGAGGGGTCTCCCTCCCTGACCTCGGCCGCCTCGATCGTTCCGTCCGGGGTGAAATCACGGCCGCAGACCAGATCGACCACGTGGTGGTCGGGCTTGTCGGCACCGGTGGCCCAGGCGGTTCCCCGGGCCACCCGGGGATCGACGAGGTAGCGCACCTCGTTGTCACGCAGTGCCGGCGGGCCGACGTATCCCTTGACCAGGAACGGGTTCGCCTCGAAATCGGCGTCGTCGAGCAGGGCCACTTCCAGGGGCTCCAGGGCGGCCTCGAGCCGCTTCATGTCGACCTCGCGGTCGCCGGGCACACCCACCCCGAGCAGCTCCCAGTCCTCGGCACCGGGAGCACGGGTCTTCACCAGCACGTTCTTGAGCGTGTCCGCGGCGGTGAAGGTGCGTTGCCCGCTCTCGGAGTTCAGGAACTCCACCAGGGTCTCGATGGTCGGGGTATCCGGGGTGTGGTGAATCTCCGCCGGGGGGTGGTCCTCGATCCTCCCCTCGGGGGGTGCCGGGGTCGTGACGGCTTCGACGTTGGCCGCGTAGTCGGACTCACTGCTGCGCACGAAGGTGTCCTCACCAGTGGCACACTCCGCCAGGAACTCCTCGGAGGCCGAGCCACCCATGGCACCGGAGGTCGCCGACACCACGGTGTAGTCGAGTTCGAGCCGGTCGAACAGCCGCACGTAGGCCTGCCGGTGGAGCTGGTAGGACCGCAGGAGTTGTTCGTCGTCGAGATCGAAGGAGTAGGAGTCCTTCATCACGAACTCCCTGCCGCGAAGAATCCCGGCGCGGGGGCGTTCCTCGTCGCGGTACTTCGTCTGGATCTGGTAGAGGATGACGGGGAAGTCGCGGTAGGAGTTGTACTCCCCCTTGACCGTCTGCGCGAACAGCTCCTCGTGGGTGGGCCCGAGCAGGTAGTCGCCGTTCTTCCGGTCCTTGAGCCGGAACATGTTCGGCCCGTACTCCGTCCAGCGACCGGTGGCCTCGTAGGGTTCCTTCGGCAGCAGTGCGGGCAGGTGGATCTCCTGGGCACCGATGGCGTCCATTTCCTCACGTACCGCCCGCTCGATGTTGCGCAGCACCCGCAACCCCAACGGCAGCCAGGAATAGATGCCCGGCGCCACCCGACGTACGTATCCGGCGCGCACGAGCAGGCGGTGACTCGGCACCTCCGCCTCGGCCGGATCCTCCCGCAGGGTACGCAGGAACAACGTGGACATCCTCGTGATCACGGCTGCGCGCTCCTTTACGCCCGGCATTCTCCTCGCGTGTTACGGGGCAGCGTAGCTGTCGGGACCACGGTCAGTGGCGAGTCCCCTCCCGGAGGGGAACTCCCGCCCGAAAGGTCCGGAGTACGGGACGCGAGTCCCACGATCGGAGCACAGCGACGGATCTTCGCACGCTCGCCACGCGTGGGTGTGGCTCAATTGTTCCGCACTTCGAGCGAACCGAACACACGATGGGAGCTGTGATGAGTTCGGAAGACGACGGCCCCCTGTTCTGGCATCCGGCACGGCAGCTGGACGGGAAACGCCACGCGATCCGGCAAGACCGCCCGCCGAGGGGCTGGTCGAAGGTCCGGGCGCTGTGCGGCTCGCTGCTGGACCCCGCTCCGGTGAGTTCCACGGAATGGTTGCTGTATCCGACCTGCCGAGCGTGCTGGGACGGCGTGGTTCGTAGGCAGGTACCGGACTTTCCCTGCACGGCCCCCGAGGAGGATCAACCTCCCGAGGAGCGCTGAGGGAACGCGGAACGGCGGCGCCGCGCGGTTGCCCGTTCGGCCGGCGCGGTCAGCCCCGAAAGGTCCACGCACGCGGCCCGGCCAGCCGCGGAAACGACTGCGAAAACCGGGACCACGAAGTCCTGCTACTAGGCTGCGGTGGACCCCACGGGCCTCTTTCGCCTCTCCGGCCCGTCGGAACCACAGGCTCACACGGAAAGGATCCCGGTTTCACGTGTTGGTGTTGCTTCCCCCGTCCGAAACCAAGTCGAACGGCGGTGACGGAGCGCCGCTGCGGCTCGAATCACTGTCGTTCGGGGAGCTCAACCCGGTGCGGGAACGGCTGGCCGACGTCCTGACCGAGCTGGCGGCGGACACCGACGCCAGTCTGCGGGCCCTCGGACTGTCCGAGCGGATGTCGGGGGAGGTCACGCGCAACGCCACGCTGTGGAACTCCCCGACCGCGCCGGCGCTGGAGCGCTACACCGGAGTGCTCTACGACGCGCTGGAGGTCGGCTCGATGTCGGCGGTCGAGCGGTCCCGTGCCGACAACCGGTTGGCGATCGCCTCGGCGTTGTTCGGCATGGTCCGGGGCGGGGACCCGATACCCGGCTACCGGTTTTCGGCGAACTCGGCCCTGCCCGGAGTCGGCCGACTGCACACCGTGTGGCGCCCCGCGCTGGAGCCGGTGCTGGCCGCCGAGCGGGGGCCGGTGGTGGATCTGCGCTCCGGGGCCTACGCCGCGTTGGCGAGAACGCACGGTGCTGTGGCGGTAAGCGTGGTCACCGAACTCGTGGACGGCTCGCGCAAGACCGTGAGCCATCACAACAAGGCCTACAAGGGGCGGCTGGCGCGCGCACTGGCATGTGCCGAGGAGGAGCCCAGCGATCTCGACTCGATAGCGGTGGTGGCGGAAAAAGCCGGAATCGGGGTGGAGCGCGCGGGCGAACGAGCACTGCGCGTGATCGCGGACTGACGAGGACCGTGCCGGTCACCGGCAGCGTCGCCACGCCCGAAGTGGGATAGAATCATCCCGTCGCGTCCGGTCGGTGAGCAGTAGTGCGGTGTGTTCGCCCCGCTCCTCGATCTGGAGAAGCGAGGCGCAGCGCCGCGCGGAGCCGCGGCAGGAGTCGCCCATGACGTCCGGAACCTGCCGGACCCCGGTGTGGCCGACACGCCGTACCGGCGACACCGAACCGGGCTGTCATGCCGGTACGCGCCCGGCCGATCCCGCTGGTACCGGAAATCGTCCACGCCGTTGAACCGTGTTCCGCGACACAACGAGCCCCGGAGAAGGAGAACCGCGAACGTGTCCTGTTACCTCTTCCGCGGTGAGCGGAGCCCGCTGCCCGGCGCGGTTTCGAAATCCGGCGCGGTTTCGAAATCCAGCGCGGTTTCGAAGTCCGGGGTGGTCACGGAGGACGTGCCTGCGGGAGCCGTTGCGGGCCGAGTGGCGACGTCCGAGGCACCGGGGTCGTCATGAACGAGGCGAGTACGGAGCTGCCCGAACGAGTGCGGGTGGTGGGCATCGGCGCCGACGGTTGGCCGGGCCTGTCCCCTACCGCCAGGCAAGCGATCACCGAGGCCGATGTGCTGCTGGGCAGCCGCAGACAGCTCGATCTGGTACCGGAACCGAGTGGTCGCCGGGTCACCTGGCCCTCACCGCTGCTGCCGGCGTTGCCCGGCTTGTTCGCCGAGTACGCGGACAGCGCCGTCTGCGTGTTGGCGAGCGGGGACCCGATGTTCCACGGGATCGGTGCGACCCTGGCCAGGTTGCTGGGACCGGAGCGGCTGGATGTGATACCGCAGCCCTCCTCGGTGTCACTGGCGTGTTCCCGGTTGGGATGGCCGTCGCAGGAGACCGAGGTGGTCAACCTGGTCGGCAGAGCGGTGGAGAACGTCCTGGCCGCACTCGATCCGGGCGGACGCCTCCTGGTGCTGGGCTCCGACGGGACGACTCCGGGCAGGGTCGCCGAGCTGCTCACCGAGCACGGTTTCGGCCCCAGCGAACTGACGGTGCTGCAGAACCTGGGAGCCGCGCACGAGCGGCACCGGACCACGACCGCGGCCGAACTGCGGGAGAACACCGAACCACTCCACGTGCTCGCGGTGCGCTGCCGCACCGAGGAGGAGACACAGCCCCCCTTCGAGCGCTTCCGAACCGCTGGTGCGCCTGGACTGCCGGACGAGGCGTTCGAGCACGACGGGCAACTGACCAAACGGGACGTACGGGTGACCACGATGGCTCGACTGGCCCCCTTCCCCGGTGGGCTGCTGTGGGATGTCGGTGCGGGAGCCGGAAGCGTGGCCGTCGAGTGGATGCGCGCCGCTCCGTCCTGTCGGGCGATCGCGATCGAACGAGGCTCCGAGCGTGCCGAACGGATCGCGCGCAACGCCGCCCGGCTCGGGGTTCCCGAGCTGAGCGTCGTCGCGGGAACCGCTCCGGAAGCGCTGCGGGAGTTGGAACGACCGGACGCGGTGTTCGTCGGCGGCGGAGTGACCGCGCCCGACGTGTTACGGACCTGTATGGAGGCGTTGGCACCGGGCGGACGCCTGGTGGTCAACGCCGTCACGATGGAATCGGAGTCGATAGTGTCCGACTGGTACAGCAGGTTGGGCGGCGAATTGGTGCGCATCGGCATCGAACAGGCCGCTCCGATCGGTGGATTCACCGCTTGGCGTCCCGCCATGCGGGTGACGCAATGGGCGGTGACGAAGCGATGACGGTTCACTTCATCGGTGCGGGTCCCGGTGCGGCCGACCTGATCACTGTTCGTGGACGGGACACCCTCGCGAACAGCCCGGTGTGTCTGTACGCGGGCAGTCTGGTCCCCCGGGAACTCCTGGAACAGTGCCCGCCGGAAGCCCGACTCGTCGACACCGCCAGGATGACGCTCGACGGGATAGTCGACGAGATGCTGGCGGCCCACCGTCGGGGGCAGGACGTGGCACGGCTGCACTCCGGGGATCCGGCGGTGTTCAGCGCGGTGGCCGAACAGATGCGCAGGCTCGACGCCCACGGTGTCGACTACGAGATCGTTCCGGGGGTACCCGCGTTCAGCGCGGCGGCGGCAGCGCTGAACCGGGAGCTCACCGTTCCCGGTGTCGGTCAGACCGTGTTGCTCACCAGGATCGCCGCCCGGGCTACCCCGATGCCGGAGGGCGAGGAGCTGGAAACGCTGGGCGGCAGCGGCGCGACGATGGTGCTGCACCTGGCGGTCAACCGCATCGAGGAGCTCGTGGAGCGGTTGGTGCCGAACTACGGTTCCGAGTGCCCCGTCGCCGTGGTCGCCGGTGCGAGCAGGGACGACGAGATCGTGCTGCGCGGCACGCTGTCAGACATATCCGACCAGGTCAGGCAGGCGGGGATCGAGCGTACCGCCGTGATCGTCGTGGGTGAGGTGCTCACGGCGGGTGAGTTCCCGGACAGCCATCTCTACTCGGTGAACCGTTGTCGCGAGTGATCGCCCGCTTCTGACACCCGGGCGATCTCGCCCTGGGAACCGGGCGTCAATTTCTCGCGAAATCGCCGCGCCGCTACGGCGTGGTGCCGAACCCCGACCACCCACGCGAGGGATCGGGGCGGCGGGGTCCTGTCAGAACGTCGGAGGAGTACGTCCGACGATCTCTCCACCACGGTCGATCACGATCACCTCGACCTCCACGGCCGAGCCGCGCAGTGTTTCCAGGGCCACTTCGCGTGCGTGCCGAGCCACGACGTCCCCCAGCCGGAAATTCTCGGCGAGGGCCGCTTGGAGCGCGTCGAGGGCGGTGTTGGCACCGGCCACGCGTTCGGCCAGTTCCGCGCTGCCGCCCTCCTGTCGCACCAGGCGGGACAACTGCGCGAAGTTGACCTGGGAACGCTTGGAGTGCAGATCCAGGTGGCCGTCGGCGAGCTTCGCCATCTTGCCGATGCCGCCCGCGATCGTCAGCCGGGCCACCGGGTGTCTGCGCAGGTACTTCAGTACCGCTCCCGCGAAGTCGCCCATGTCGAGCAGCGCCTCGTCGGCGAGTCCGTAGAGCTCGACTACCGTGCGCTCGGAGGTGCTGCCGGTGCATCCCGCCACGTGTTCGAGTCCCTCGGCGCGGGCCACGTCCACTCCCCGCCGGATGCTGTCTATCCACGCCGAGCACGAGTACGGGATCACCACTCCCGTGGTGCCCAGGATCGACAGTCCACCCGTGATTCCCAGCCTCGGGTTCCAGGTGTGTCTGGCCAGCTCCTCGCCGTCCTCGACGGATATCTCGACCACCACGTCACCGGAATCGCCGTGTCTCCCGGCGAGCTCGGTTACCGCTTCGGTGATCAGCCTGCGGGGAACGGGGTTGATCGCGGGCTCACCGACCGCCAGCGGCAGGCCGGGCTTGGTGATGGTGCCGACACCGGCTCCGGCACGGAAGGTCACCCCGCTGCCCCGCTCACCACGGCTGACACGGGAGCGCACGACGGCACCGTGCGTGACGTCCGGATCGTCCCCGGCGTCCTTGACCACTCCGGCGAACGCCCAGCCCGGTCCGGACCGCTCCCGGGTGAGCGCGAAGGACGGGCAGTGTCCCTTGGGCAACCGCACCGGCACGGGGTCCGGGAAGTCACCCGTGAGCAACGCCGTGTAAGCGGCTGTGGTCGCGGCCAGGGCACAGGCTCCGGTGGTCCAGCCGTACCGGAGCCCACCCGACTGCTCGGCGCTTTCGTTCGCCACGGCAGAATGCACTCCAACGGGTTCGATTGGTCGTCCTGACGGAAGAGTTCGCGGTCACCGATCCGGAGCCCGAAGGAGCCCGGGACTTTCAACGGCCCGACCGCACCGGCGAACCCGACCCTACGACCGGCCCCGGTCCGCCCGCGGTGGGAACCCCGAAACCGCGATCCCACCGACGTTTCGGCTCCGGGCACGGGCCGTCGCCGGGAGTCCGCATTCGAATTGAGGTGTAACGATGAGTCCGCGTGTCCTCGTTCTGGGCGGCACCGGCGAGGGTAGGCGACTGGCCGAACAACTCGCTCACCTGGGATTTTCGGTGGTGTCCTCGCTCGCCGGCCGTGTCCGCGAGCCGAAACTGCCCGCCGGTGAGGTCCGGATCGGCGGGTTCGGCGGCCGGGAAGGACTGGCCGAATACCTCCGCGGGGAACGGATCGGGATCGTGGTGGACGCCACCCATCCGTTCGCCGCGCGGATGACCGAGAACGCGGTCTCGGCCACGGAAACCACGGGAACCGAGCTGCTGGTGCTCCGGAGAAGGGCGTGGTCGCCGGGACCGGACGACGAGTGGCACCAAGTGGACTCGCTGGCCGAGGCCGCCGAGAAGGTCGGCGAACTCGGGCGGCGCGTGCTGTTGACCACCGGGCGCCAGGAGCTGGGGTGCTTCGCCGCCGCGCGGGACAACTGGTTCCTGGTACGCACCGTCGACGAGCCCGAACAACCGCTGCCGCCGAACATGACCACGCTTTCCGCGAGAGGACCGTTCGACACCGCCTCCGAGTTGGAACTGCTCCGAGCACACCGGATAGAGGTAATCGTGAGCAAGAACAGCGGAGGCGACATGACCGAGGGGAAGCTGAGCGCCGCACGCGGGCTGGGGCTGCCCGTGGTGCTGGTGCGACAGCCGGACCTCCCGCCGGCACCCGTGGTGCACACCGTGGAGGAGGCACTCACCTGGTTCCGGGAACGCGGTTATCATGCCGGATAACGGCGTGGCGTGAACACGGTCGTACCGTCCGAGCGCTCGACGACCCTGCTGGTGGAGGAGCCGACCAGCAACAGACAGCGCATGTCGACCTGTTCCGGATCCAGCTCGTCGAGCCGGACGATCCGAACGTCCTCCTCCGCACCTCCGATGTCCCTGCCGATCACCACCGGTGTGTCGGGAGCACGGTGCCGGAGCAGTGTGTCGCGGGCCGCACCGACCTGCCAACGCCTGCTCGCGGACGCCGGGTTGTAGACGGCCATCGCGAGATCGGCACTCGCGGCGGCCTCCAGCCGCTGTTCGATGACGCTCCACGGTTTGAGCCGATCGGACAGCGAGAGCACGCAGTAGTCGTGGCCCAGCGGCGCCCCCGCTCTGCTGGCCACCGCCTGCGCCGCGGTGAGCCCGGGGAGTACGCGGACGTTCACGTGCTCGTAGGCAGGATCGGCGGCCGCCTCCAGCACGGCGCTCGCCATCGCGAAGACCCCTGGGTCGCCGGACGAGACCACGACGACCTCGCGCCCGGTGGCGGCGAGGTCCAGCGCTGCCGCGGCCCGCTCGGCTTCGACCCGGTTGTCCGAGGGGTGCTTGCGTTGGCGCGGATTGGTCGGAATCCGGTCGAGGTAGGGACCGTAGCCGACGAGATCGTCAGCGGCGCCGAGCGCCGCCTGTGCCTCGGGAGTCGTCCACTCCCGCCCCGCGGGGCCCAATCCGACCACGCTGAGGCCGCCCGAGCTCGAGCCGGTTTCGCTGCCGGTGTCCTCGTGGGCCGCGGTGGTGCCGGTGGTCTCCCCCACCGGGCTGGGCAGCAGTGCCAGCGAGAAGTAGGGCACGCTTTCGGGATCGACGTCGCCGAGCTTCTCGACTCGTTGGCGGCGTGTGCTGGCGCGTTCCACGTAGTAGGCACTGTCGAGACAGCCGGCCTTGTCGAAGGCCTCCCGCACTCCCTCGAAGGTCCGCCCCAGTTTGAGCACGGCGGCGGCGTCGGTGTCCCGCAGTCGCTCGGCCAGGGCGTCCGGGTCCAGGGTGCCGGGCAGTACCGTTAGGACCTCGTCGCGTTCGGCGAGTGGTCGTCCCAGTTCGGCCGAAGCGGCGCTGACCGAATTGACGCCTGGCACGACCTCCGTGTCGAACCGTCCCGAGAGCCGTTTGTGCATGTGCATGTAGGAGCCGTAGAAGAACGGATCGCCCTCCCCCAGCAGTGCGACGTCGCGACCCGCGGCGAGGTGAGTGGCCAGCCTGCCCGCGATCTCGGTGTAGAACTCGTCGATCGCGCCCTGGTACCCCCCGGGGTGATCGGTGGTCTCGGTGGTGACGGGATACACCAGGGGTTCCTCGATCTGGTCACCGCGCAGATAGGGCTCGGCGACCGAGCGGGCGATGCTGTTGCCGTGCCTGGCGCTGTGATAGGCGACCACGTCGGCCTCACCGATCAGACGTGCCGCCTTGACCGTGACCAGTTCCGGATCACCGGGGCCGAGGCCCACTCCGAACAGTCGGCCGGGCAGGGGGGCGTTGCTGTGTTGGCTGCTCACTCTTCCTCGCTCGCGATCGCGTTGATGGCGGCGACCGTCATCGCACTACCGCCGCGCCTGCCGTGCACCACCAGGTACTCGGGACAGCCGGGGTGCTCCTCCAGCGCCTGTTTGGACTCGACCGCACCGATGAACCCGACCGGAATCCCCAGTACCGCCGCTGGTGTTCCCGCCCCCTCCTCGATCAGCTCCAGCAATCGGAACAAGCAGGTGGGCGCGTTGCCGATCGCGACCACGGCTCCGTCGAGCCTGCCGCGCCACAGTTCCATGGCCGCCGCGCTGCGGGTGGTCTCCAGCTGACGGGCCAGTTCCGGGACCCGTGGGTCGGACAGGGTACACAGGATCTCGTTGGCGGCGGGCAACCTACGGCGCGTCACCCCCGCGGCCACCATTTCCGCGTCGCACAACACCGGAGCACCGGCAGCCAGCGCGTCGCGCGCGACACCGACCGCTCCGGGGGAGAAGGCGAGATCGTCGACAAGGTCGACCATGCCGCAGGCGTGGATCATGCGCACGGCCACACCGGCGACGTCCGACGGCAGCTCGTCGAGACCGGCTTCGGCGCGGATCGTCGCGAAGGAGCGCCGGTAGATCTCCTTGCCGTCCCGGATGTATTCGATCACCGGTTGTCCTCGTCACCCGTTTCCTGCTGGTTGTCCTCGTGTCCGTTCCCGGGCTCGACGGTGCTCGCACCGACGTGCCGGGCACGCCGGACGGCCTCGGCCACCTCGTCCGTCCCCGCCTCCGTGGCCCAGGTGTCGGTCCCGGACTCCGTGGTGGAGCTGACCCGGTATCCGGAGGGGCTCGCCAGCACTTCCACCACCGGACCGCGCGGAAGCCCGCAGCGGCGCGAGCAACCGGCCCAGTGCACCGGCAGGACACCGGCATCGGTGCCTCCGGCGTCCGCCGCCTCGACATAGGCCAGACCACGCGCGGCGTCCCGGTGGACGTCTGCCAGGGACTTGGCACAGCCGGGTTCCCCCGCACAGGCGGTCGCGCCGTTGAACGGCGAGGCTGTTTCGACGATCAGACCACACGAGTGCAGCGCGGAGAGCCACGTCGAACACTCGTCTTCGGCGACGCCGGGTACGACCACCGTCCGCCAGGGCGTCAGTCGGACGGTACCCGACGCGGCTTCGGCCGTTCGTATGATGCAACGCAGCTGCGCCGGGGACAAGCGCCCCAGTGGTGCTCCCACGCCCAGGGCTACCCGCCCCTCGGAGCGAGCCAGCTCACCCACAGTGGGTCTTTCCTGGGAATTCACCCGCTCGGTGAACGAGGTGGGGGGCCGCGATGTGACATCGGCAACGGATCCCGACCATCGCTCCACACGAGCACGAAGCGCGTCGGTCAACTCATCCAGTGTGTCCAACTCGGCCACTCGCCACGCGGCGGCACCGTGCCGTTCCCGCACGGCGAGGAACTCGCACGCGGCCATCACCGCGGCGGCGGGCGCCGAGTCGGGCGGGACCCGCACTCCCGAATCGGTTCCCGCCAGCAACAGGGCGACGTTGTCGGAGGACACCGGCAGCAGTCCCACGTCGGCACGCAGCCGCGCCAGATCACCGCTGCCGTCGTCGACGGTGAACAGGAACCTGCCGGACAGTTCGGCCAACGCGGGCTCGGCGCACAGCAGTGCGTCGAGTTCCGCGGCGAGCCAACGCACCGAGCGCAGTCGGCCGCGCCCGTCGAGTCCCGCGTAAGGGGCGGCGATGATGTTGCGCACCCGCTCGTGGGTCAACGAGGGCAGCAGACCGACTTCGGCCAGCAGCCGTCCCAGCTCTTCGGGGGCTTCGACACCGCGCAGCTGCAGGTTCGCACGCGAGGTCAGCTCGACCGTGGAGTTCCCCAGCTCCACGGCCGCCTTCGTCAGGGCGCGCAGCCCGCGGGTCTCCAGCCGACCACCGGGAACCCGGATCCGCGCCAGCCCACCGTCCGCGGCCTGATGAACCCGGAGCGCACCGGGGCAGGCATCGGCTCTGTCTCGGTCGACGCTGTAGTTCTCGGACACTCCGGGGATGCTACGGGCCGCACCACTGTGCGCCGCGACACGATGGCGGCCTGGGGTGTGCCCGCGGCTTGACGAGGGATCCGCACGTTACCGAAACTGGAGCTCGTATCTGCGGTGGATCATGGAGGAAGCCGGTGCGAGTCCGGCGCGGTCCCGCCACTGTCACCGAGGAGCGAACTCCGTGGACGGTCACTGTCTCGTGGAGATGGGAAGACCGGAGCGAGCGATGATCCGGGAGCCAGGAGACTCCGACCACCGCCACCACTGAAAAGGGGCGAGGACCCCTGGGAAGGTTACTGATGCGCCGTTCGAACGCGCGTGCATCGCGCGTCCTGTCCTGGTCGGTCCCCCCGGTTTTCGACGCCGAGGAGCCAATCGCATGATCCTGCTGCTGTCAACTTCCGACACCGACCTACTCAGCGCACGGGCCAGCGGCGCCGACTACCGGCTCGCCAACCCGGCCCGGGTCGGTGCGGACGATCTCCCCGGACTGCTGGACGGCGTCGACCTCGTCGTGGTGCGGCTGCTCGGCGGCCGCAGGGCGTGGGAGGAAGGACTCGACGTCCTGCTGAACGGGCCACGCCCGGTGGTCGTACTCGGCGGGGAACAACAGCCGGACGCCGAGCTCATGGAGTGCTCGACGGTTCCGGGCGGCGTGTGTGCCGAGGCGCACGCCTACCTGGCGCACGGCGGCCCGGAGAACCTGACCCAGCTGTTCCACTTCCTGTCCGACACCGTGCTGCTTACCGGGCACGGGTTCGCTCCGCCCGCGGAAACCCCCACCTGGGGCAGGCTGGAGCGCACGCCGGGTCGGCAGGAGGGTCCCACCGTCGCGGTGCTGTACTACCGGGCGCACCACATGGCGGGCAACACCGCGTTCGCCCACACCCTCTGCGACGCGATCGAGAACGCGGGCGGACAGGCCATGCCGCTGTTCTGCGCCTCGCTGCGCACCCCCGACCCGGAACTGCTCGAAACGCTGCGCGGCGCGGACGCCCTGGTGGTCACGGTGCTCGCCGCGGGGGGCAGCAAGCCCGCGGTGGCCACCGCCGGTGGTGACGACGAGGCGTGGGACGTCGGCGCGCTCGCGCGACTGGACATCCCGATCCTGCAAGGGTTGTGCCTGACCAGCAGCCGCGCCGCCTGGGAGGAGAACGACGAGGGACTGTCCCCGTTGGACATGGCCACCCAGGTCGCGGTTCCGGAGTTCGACGGCAGGCTGATAACGGTACCGTTCTCGTTCAAGGAGAACGACTCGGAAGGACTGCCGGTCTACGTCGCCGACAGCGAGCGCGCGGCGCGTGTCGCCGGGATCGCGGTTCGACACGGGAGGCTGGGACACATCCCCGCCGAGCGCAAGCGCCTCGCGTTGATGCTCTCGGCCTACCCCACCAAACACGCCAGGGTCGGCAACGCAGTCGGCCTGGACACCCCGGTGTCCGCGGTGCGGATGCTGCGCTCGCTGCACGAGCACGGCTACGACATCGGCCCGGCGGAGGGCCCGGACGCCCTGCCCGGTGTCGAGGCGCAGGACGGCGACGCGCTGATTCACGCGCTGATCGCGGCAGGCGGACAGGACCGCGACTGGCTGAGCGAGGAACAGCTGGCGGGCAATCCGGTACGCATCCCCGTCGGGCGCTACCGGGAGTGGTTCGACTCGCTTCCCGAACAGCTGCGCACCGACATCGAACAGCACTGGGGACCACCGCCCGGTGAGCTGTTCGTGGACTACTCGCGGGACCCCGAGGGTGAGATCGTGCTCGCCGCCATCAGGGCGGGCAACGTCGTGCTGATGATCCAGCCGCCACGTGGCTTCGGGGAGAACCCGATCGCGATCTACCACGATCCCGACCTGCCCCCGAGCCACCACTACCTGGCCGCCTACCGGTGGCTCGTCGACGACTTCGACGCGCACGCGATGGTGCACCTGGGCAAGCACGGCAATCTGGAGTGGCTCCCGGGCAAGACGGCGGGCATGTCGGCGGCCTGCGCCACGGACGCGGCGATCGCCGACCTGCCGCTGATCTACCCGTTCCTGGTCAACGATCCCGGTGAGGGAACACAGGCCAAGCGGCGGGTGCACGCGACCCTGGTGGACCACCTGGTTCCTCCGATGGCCCGCGCCGAGAGCTACGGCGACATCGCACGACTGGAACAGCTGCTCGACGAGCACGCCAACATCACGGCGATGGACCCGGCCAAGCTGCCCGCCATCCGCAGCCAGATCTGGACGCTGATGCAGGCTGCCAAGCTGGATCACGACCTGGGGCTGGCGGAGCGCCCGCACGACGCCGAGTTCGACGACATGCTGATGCAGGTCGACGGTTGGCTGTGCGAGGTCAAGGATGCCCAGATCCGGGAAGGGCTGCACGTGTTCGGGGATCCTCCCGCTGGGGAGGCCCGGGTCGGCCTGGTGCTGGCGATGCTGCGGGCACGGCAGATGTGGGGTGGCCGGCAGGCAGCGGTTCCGGGGCTGCGAGAGGCGTTGGGACTCGCGGAGGACGGTTCGGAGGCCCGGGAACGGGTGGACGACGTCGAGGAGCGGGCTCACTCGCTGGTGGCGGCCATGGAGGAACACGGCTGGCGGAGCGAGAAAGTCGAGGAAGCCTGCCGTGCGGTGCTGGGCGAGGTGCCGGAACGGGTTCCCGAGGTGCTGCGGTTCGCCGCCGCGGAGATCGTGCCGCGACTCGCGGCCACCACCGACGAGATGGACTCGACGCTGCACGCGCTGAACGGCGGGTACATCCCCTCCGGGCCGAGCGGCTCCCCGCTGCGCGGGCTGGTGAACGTACTTCCCACCGGCAGGAACTTCTACTCGGTGGACCCGAAGGGCATTCCGAGCAGGCTCGCCTGGGACACCGGCTACGCCATCGCCGAGTCGCTGCTGCAGCGCTACCGCGAGGACAACGGTGAGTGGCCCGACACGGTGGGACTGTCGGTGTGGGGCACCAGCGCGATGCGCACCTCCGGTGATGACATCGCAGAGGTGCTCGCGCTGATCGGTGTCCGTCCCACCTGGGACGACTCCTCGCGGCGGGTCAACGGGCTGGAGGCGATCCCGCTCGACGAGCTCGAACGGCCGCGCGTCGACGTCACGGTGCGCATCAGCGGCTTCTTCCGGGACGCCTTCCCGCACGTGGTCAACCTGCTCGACGACGCCTTCCGGATGGTCTCCGAGCTGGACGAGCCCGACGAGTGGAACCACGTGCGGGCGCACACCAGGGCCGACATCGCCGAGCACGGCGACGAGCGCCGCGCGACGATGCGCATCTTCGGTTCCAAGCCGGGTGCCTACGGTGCGGGCATGCTGTCGCTGATCGACAGCCGCAACTGGCGCGACGACTCGGACCTCGCCGAGGTGTACACGGTCTGGGGTGGTTTCGCCTACGGCCGCGAGCTGGACGGTGTCGAGGCGAGGTCGGACATGGAGAGCGCCTACCGCAGGATCTCGGTGGCGGCCAAGAACACCGACACCCGGGAACACGACATCGCCGACTCGGACGACTACTTCCAGTACCACGGTGGGATGGTCGCCACGGTCAGAGCGCTGACCGGCGAATCCCCCGCCGCCTACATCGGGGACAGTTCGCGTCCGGACTCGATCCGGACTCGCTCGCTGCACGAGGAGACCTCGCGGGTGTTCCGTTCCCGTGTGGTCAATCCCCGCTGGGTCTCGGCGATGCGCCAACACGGCTACAAGGGGGCCTTCGAGCTCGCGGCCACGGTGGACTACCTGTTCGGCTACGACGCGACCACCGGCGTGGTCGGCGACTGGATGTACGAGAAGCTCGCCGAGACCTACGTCTTCGACGAGCAGAACCAGAAGTTCCTCACCGAGTCGAACCCGTGGGCGCTGCACGGGATCGCCGAGCGACTGCTGGAGGCCGCCGACCGCGAGCTGTGGGCGGAACCGGACCCCGAAACGCTGCGGGGGCTGCGTGAGGTCTACCTGCAGGTGGAAGGTGACCTGGAGGACGGTCCCGGCGGGAACTGACACCGACGCTCGTCGGCGTCGATTTCGCGCGAAATCGACGCCGACGAGCGGTCGGGCGGAATCAGCCCACCGGCAGGGCCCGATGTTCGGGGGCCAGCCCCGCCACCGGACCGACGACGATCACGGCGGGCGGCTTGACCTCGGAGTTCTCGACGTCGTCGGCCACTTCGCGCAGGGTGCTCCGCAGCGTCCGCTGCGTGTGCATGGTGCCTTCCTGTACCACCGCGACCGGCGTTTCGGGGCTCCTGCCGTGTTCGAGCAGCACGTCGGCGAACTCACGGATCCGTTTGACGGCCATCATCAGCACCAGCGTCCCGTTCAACCGGGCGAGGGCGGGCCAGTCCACCAGGGACTGCTCGTCGTTCGGCCCCACGTGCCCGGAGACCACGACCACCTCGTGCGCCACCCCGCGGTGGGTCACCGGCACGTCTCCGATAGCCGGCGCCGCGAACGCACTGGTTATACCGGGTACCGCGGTCACCGCCACCCCTGCCTCGACGCAGGCCAGCAGTTCCTCGAAGCCCCGTCCGTAAACGTAGGGGTCGCCGCCCTTCAGCCGCACCACGAAGTTGCCCGCCGTGGCGCGTTCGATCAGCAGCTTGTTGATGACTTCCTGGTTCGCCGCGCGCCCGTAAGGGATCTTGGAGGCGTCTATCACCTCGACGTCGGGGGAGAGCTCCTCCAGCAGTTCACGCGGCGCGAGCCGGTCGGTGATCACCACGTCGGCCCTCCCCAGCAGCTGACGGCCACGAACCGTGATCAGGTCGGGATCCCCCGGACCACCGCCGACCAGGGCGACGCCGGGTTCCGGTGGTTCGGCACGCTCTTCGACCTGTCCGGTACGCAGCGCCTCCAGCAGCGCCTCCTTGACCACGGCCGATCTCCGGTGATCCCCACCGGCCAACACTCCGAACAGCAGTCCGTCGTGTTCCGCGACGGCGGGGGTGACCGCGGTGCCTCCGCTCGCGTCGTCCGCGCGCACGCAGAACACCCGGTCGCGCTCCGCCTCGGCGACGACCCGCTCGTTGACCTCGGCGCTGGAGGTGCAGGCCACCGCGTACCAGGCCCCGTCCAGATCTCCCTCGGTGTACCGCCTGCGGTGCCACACCAGCTCTCCGGCTTCGGCCATGGCATCAACGGCGGGAGTGGCCTCCGGCGATATCACCACGACACTTGCCCCGGCCTTGAGCAGCCTGGGGACGCGGCGCTGTGCCACGGTTCCGGCTCCGACGACCACCACCCGCCTGTCCTGCAGATCGAGTCCGGCGAAGTAGTGGTGCTGGCTGTGCGAGGTCATCTGGATAGTCGTTCCTGTCGGGTCACACCCCCGGCGACATCGGCGGGGTCGGTTCGAGACTGTCGCTGCCGCTGGTATCCGTCACTGGTGAGCACGCACGGCTTCGTGCGGCTTGGGAACGGACAGCTTCCACCAGAGCGCGGCGCCTCCCCATACTGCCATGAAGGCCCCGAGCGTCAGATACCCGAGAAGCTCGAAGTGATCCCCGCTACCCGCGACGATCCCAGCCACCGGGATACCGAGCCCCGAGAGCACGCCCGCGAGCACTACCACGCCGATGATCGGTTGCTCGCCGTGGAGATCCCACGACCGGGAACATTCCGGACGTGCTCGTGCCCGGCCCCGCCGTTGTGACGGGGCCGGGCACGAGCACGTGGACAGACAGCCCGGGCGGTCACCGACCGAGGACGGTGCGCAACGCACCGAGCAGCATCTCCACCCGGTCCAGCCGCGCGTTGTTGCCCATCAGGCCGATACGCCAGACGCTGTTGGCGAACGGTCCGGCACCGGCACCGATCTCGATGCCGTAGTCGGTCAGCAGTTGCTTGCGCACGTCCGCCGAGTCCACCCCTTCGGGCACCCACACGCTCGTCAACTGGTGCAGCCTGTTGCCCTCCGGAGCGAACAGCTCGAGCCCCATCCGCCGCAGACCCTCCTGCAGCGCCTCGCCCGCCGCACGGTGGCGCTCGGCGACCGCGGGCATCCCCTCGTCGAGCACCCGGCCGAGCGCGGCGTGCAGCGAGGCGACCATCGCGGTGGGCGCGGTGTGGTGGTAGGCGCGTCCGCCGGAGGCTCCTCCGGTCACGTAGTTCCCGATGAGCCCGAGGTCCAGGTACCAGGTGGTGGGGTTCTCGACCCTGCGCTGCCAGGCGCGCTCGGAAACCGTGAACGGCGCGAGCCCCGGGGGGACCCCTAGGCATTTCTGCGTACCGGCGTAGGCGATGTCGACGTTCCAGGCGTCGAGGTCGATCTGTTCACCGGCGATCGAGGTCACGCAGTCCGCCAACAGCAGGGTGTTGCCGCCACGGGAACGCAACGCCTCGCCGAGGCGACCGATATCGCTGCGCACACCGGTGGAGGTCTCGGCGTGCACGGCTGCCACCAGCGCCGGGGAGGGATGGGCCTCCAGCACGCGCTGGACGTCCACTGGCTCTCCCCATTCGTGGTCGACACGCACGACCTCCGCTCCGTAACGGCTCGCGACATCGCACATGCGTTCGCCGAACAGACCGTTGACGGCCACTACGACCACGTCACCAGGGCGCACGAAGTTGACGAAGGCGGCTTCCATGCCGATGGAGCCGGTACCGGAAAGCGGAAGCGTCCGAAGGTTTCGGGTCCCCCAGACCGACCGCAGCCGTTCCCCGGTGTCGTCGAGCAGCTTCAGGAAGTCCGGGTCCAGGTGGCCGAGCAGCGGAGCCGCCAGGGCCGCGGTGGCCTCCGGATAGGTGTTCGACGGCCCGGGGCCGAGTAGAGAGCGTTCAACCAGTGCCATGACGCCCAGCCTAGGCATACCGTCCCAGCGCAGCGGGCCGTACCCACTTGACGCGGATCTGACCTGGGCACGCCGGATTCCATGCAACGGAAACAAGATTCCACGAGCGTGCTCACACGAACTGTTGACAATGTCACATCCTCGAGAAATCCACGGAAACCGCGGCGCGACACTCCGGAGAAACCGGAAGCGCGGCGCTGAGCGGCGAAAACACGGCCGGGAAAAGAAAACACCACCGCACACCCCCAGTGGTGCGGTGGTGGGCGTGGTCGGTTCACCCGTAAGGCTGTTGGCAACCACGCAAGCCGAAGTTTTCTCGCATATAGCTTGCAGTACTGTAATGTAGCTTCACTCGATACAGTCAAGATCTATCGATAAATCGGCCTAATAGTCGGCAAATCACTCACTTTGCGTAGCCGATTTGGCGCGGCTGTGACACGCGGTGCGTCGAACGGGGAGCACGGTGACCGCCCCTGGCCCGCTGCACGCGAGGATCAACGCAACCAGCGGAGCACCCTGCCGGGAACGACCGGTCGCAGCGCCCTCGGAGATCCAGTGGGGTTGGCCGCCGCGAGCGTGACACCGGCGGTGACGAACTTGGACAGCACCATCCGAGCCGTGCCGTCCCCGATCTCGGCGGCGGCACGCAGACATGCCGCTTCCGCGACGCTGGGGGTGCCGACCCGTTCCCCGACGGAATCGCTCGGATTGGGGACGATCGTCCCGGCGAGCGCTTCGGCCGAGTAGCACAGTAGCGGCAGCTCCCCCTCGGCCGCGAGCGACCAGTGCCGCGAGTGTCGCCGCAGCCCGGCACGCAGCGGTCCCGATTCCGCCGCACGATCGATCGTGGCCACCGCCCGAACGACGACGGAACCACCGGGAAAACACTCGTCCAGCCCGGACAGTGCTTCCGTCACGGCGGCAGCGGTCACACCGCTGGAAGCACCGATACCGATCACCAGAGCTCCGGGGACACTCACACGGCGTCCCCGTTGGGAAGCTCGGCGGACAGCAGCACCACCGGCTCACCCGCCGCCAATCCCGAAACGTCCTCCTCCGAAGTGACCATCCGGTTGGCGAAGAGCTGTACTCCCTCGACGTGGTAACCGGCGTTGCGCAGCACATCCCTGTTCGCCGCGATCCGGTCCAACGTGTGCGAGGCGAGTACGACCCGACGCGCCCCCGCATGAGCGCAGGCGGTGAGCACTTCCGCGTCGTCGATCCCGACGAAAACCGAATCCGGCTTGGCGAGCCCACGCAACACCGCCGGCGCGGCACCCTCCTCGACGCGGACGTCCACCCCGTGAGCGGCAGCGTTGGAGACCAGCCTCACGACCTGGGCCTCATCGGACTCCACCGCGACGCAGGCCGCACCCATCCTGGCGCACTCCACCGCCACCGAACCCGAGCCGGCCCCCACGTCCCACACCAGGCTGCCGGGCCGGGGAGCCAGTCGCGCCAGCGCGAGCGCACGAACCTCGCTGGTGGTGACCGTCCCCTCCCGATGGGAGAACTCGTCCTCCGGAAGGGCCCACCGCTCCGGAGGCGTGGGCTCACCCCCGCTGTGCCAGCTACGTCCGGGAACGGCGTCCGGATCGTCCACGCAGCAGACGATGTTGGGTTCGAACCAGTTGCGCTCCGCCGCCTCGTCCGGATCGATCGTGGTTACACGCTCGTGCTCGCCCCCGAGATCCTCACCGACGATCATCGTGCGACGCCAACCACGCAACCCGGAGGCCAGTTGTGCCGGCCCGGTGTCACCACCGGTCAGCACCACCACGGTCGAACGCGCGCGGCAGATGTTGAGCGCACGGTGCAGTCCCCCGATGCGCGCGCTGACCACGCTGGCGTCCTCCCAGGAACGTCCCATGCCCGCGAGCAGTCGTTGCACGCTGGACAACGCGGGCAACACCGTGCACCGCACTCCCTTGTCGCGCAGTGCGCGAACGGCACCGAAGAAACCGGGGTCACCCGAGGCGAGCACCACACCGGTTTCCTCGGCGGTCAACGCGGAAAGCGCGCTCAACGCGGGCCCGAACGAACCGAGCTCGACCGTTCGCACCCCCTCCGGTGCGTGCACCCGCAAGTGCGGGGGAGCTCCCACGATCAGTTCCGCGGAGTTCAGCACCTCGGCCGCCCCCTCGGGCAACGGTCCACCGTCGATTCCGATAACCGTGACCGCCACGTCGCACACTCCGTCCGACTAGAGGTTGAGTTGGTCTCTCGCTGTGACTTCCTACTCGGTGGCGCGCCGCTTCCCGGAACCGGTACTCGACGAACCGCCCCTGTTCCCGTTCGTCGTGCTCTTCTGCTGCGACCTGGTTCTGGTGCCGCTCTTCGCCGTGTTCGACCTGCCACCGCCGGACTTGGTCGCCGAACTCTTGGAACCGGACTTCGCCGAGGTACCGGACCGTGAGTCGTTCTTGGCGGTTTTCGGGTTCGAGACGTCGACGGCCTCCGCCGCGCTCGACTCCTCGGCTTGTTCGCCCTTTTCGGCGCTGGACCGTTCCCGCGGATCCTCCTCGGACGCGACCGGTTCCTCGGCCGTTTCCCGTTCGGTACCGCTGGAGGAACCGTACGGTGCGGACTCCGCGTCGTCACGCCCACTCCCCTCGGGACCGGTCGCTCCGCGCTCCGCCGCCCCGGAGACCGCGTCGTCAACGGTGTGCGCTGGTTCGAGGCCCTCCCCTTGGGCGGGGTCGACGGAACCATCCGTCGCCGCCACGGCGTCCTCCCCCGTTCCGGACTCGACAGCACCCTGTTCGGTGGCCACGTCCCCCTCGGGGACCGTGAACCCCTCGGTGGACTGCTGCTCGGTCACGACCGAGTGCCGAACTCCACCGCGACCACCGGTCCGAACGGCGTCCCTGGTGTTCTGCTGCCAATCACGCACCGCCCACCAGGCGACGTCGGCGTCGGCACGCGCACCATCGCGTTGTTCGTCCGAACGGGGCTGCGGAAGCGGTCCGTCCGCACCGCCCTCGGCGTCACCCGAAGCACCGCGAGTTCCCGAACTCCGCTCCGTGCCCCGCCGCCCGGTGGAGTACCGAGAGCCGGAACCACCACGCCGTCCCGAAGTCGATTCCCCATAGCGACCGGTCCGCACCGCCTGCTCCCGCGTCCGCGCGGCGGAGTAGGACCGCGAACGGGTGACCTGCGACCGCAGCGCCTCGCCGACCAGGAAGAGCGTGTTCCGCCAGAGCCTGTGCTTCTTGACGACTCCCTCGAGCTCGCCGACGCTGCTGCGCAGCACCAACTCGTCGGAACACGTGACCTTGTAGGCGACCACGACCGGAACGTCGTCGTCGTAGCCCGCCGCGCGCAACCGCTCCACGAGTTGACCGGTGCGTGACGCGGAGACCGACAGCGCCATGGTCACGCCGTTCTCGGCGAACTCCCGCGCTTTCGCCGCGTCCGGAAGCGTATTGGATCGACCGTCCGGCCTGGCCACCATGAGGGGATACTCGTGTTCCGCACCGGTGAGTTCCCTGCCGACCGCGGCGGCCGCGGCGGTGTGGCCGGCAACTCCCGGAACCATCTCCACTTCCAGCTCCATGCGCGCGCAGGTGTCGTACTGCTGCTGCAGCGAACTCCAGACCACGGCGTCGCCGGAGTGCAGTCGCACCACTCGCAGGCGTTCCCGCTCCGCCCTGCGGTAGATCTCCTGAACCTCGCGCTGGTCGACCGCGGTGATGTCGAGCAGCTCCACATCGGCACGTGCGTGTTCCCGCACACCCTCGGGAGAGATCGTGCTCGGACTGCAGAGAACGATGTCCGCCTCGGAGATCCGACGCGCGGCGCGCAGTGTCATCAGATCGGCCGCACCGGGGCCCGCCCCCACGAAAGAGACCAGCCCGGTACGAGTTCCCGAAGTCATGCGATCGTTCTCCTCTCCCGCCTCACGCGGTGCAAGTAATACCACTGCGGACAATCGATACGCGCCGCACCCGGTACGGCCGTTCTCCCGCGTCGAGGCGGTCGAATCACCGGTGCACCGACGGAGGTCTCCGACTCGTCCCGCGGTCGCCCGTGGCGCAGACGAGCGGCACTCGGTTATGAAAACACCGCGCATCGATCGTCGACGCGACAGTGAAAAGCCACGACGCGTACTGATCGACCGTATCGCGACACCGCCGACGACACCGAGTGCACCGTTCCGGCCGCACACGGCACACGAACGGGAACAATCGTTCCAGAGTGGATCAAGCACGTCGGCCCTGCCCGGCCGACCCGACCGGGTAGGGGAAGGAACTCGAAGTAGATCCGCCGGGGTTTCCCCGTCACTTATTCACTCGAACGACAACCGCGGAGCGGAGAATCACGCCCGATCGGCGACCGTGGTGTCGTTCGGGACCGGTTTCACCGAGCGTGCCGTCAGCGGGAGCACTCCCGCACGAACCGCGCGATCGCCCCGGGTATCGCGACCGGGTGGGTGTGGAGGTAGGAAGCGTGCAGCCTGTCGCGCACGAACCCCTCGGTAACCACACCGTCGTCGCGCCAGAACCAAGCCGGGTTTTCCCCGGCCTTCCGGGTGAGCACGGTGCGGTGGAACTCGTGCCCGGAGACCCGGCTGCCCTCGTGGAACAGCACCGAGTCACTCGCCGCCACCGCCTCCCGGTAGCCGAGCGTGAGCCGAGGGGACATCCGCGCGTCGACGTCCAACACCCCGCACAGCGGATATCCGTCCAGACTCCGCGCCAGGTACAGCAGGCCCGCGCATTCGGCGTGCACCGGCAGGCCGTCGGCGACACGGCTCGCGATGTCGTGACGCAGCCCCTCGTTCGCGGACAGGTCCGCGACGTACTGCTCCGGGAACCCACCGGGCAGAATCAATCCGCTGGTGCCCGCTGGCAATCGCTCGTCCCGCAGCGGATCGACCACGGTGACCTCCGCACCCGCGGCTCGCAGCAGTTCGACGTGTTCGGTGTAGCCGAAGGTGAACGCCGATCCACCCGCCACCGCCACCCGAGGCGACCCCGCCGTCAGCTCGCTGTCACCGATCGCGGTTTCGGGGCGCCACGGCTCGACGGACATTCCGGAAGCCGAAGCGGCGAGTGCGGCCACCGCGTCGAGATCGACACCCGAGGCGACGATCCGCGCCATGCCGGCGACGGCGTCATCGGCCCGCTCGCCGTGCTCGGCTGCGGTGACGAGGCCGAGGTGGCGCGAGGGCACGTGCAGCTCGTCGGCACGGGCGAGAACACCGAGCACGTTGATCCCCACGGAGCGCGCGGCCTCCCGCAGAATCCCCTCGTGCCGAGCCGAACCGACCCTGTTGAAGATCACACCTCCCAGCCGCAGTCCCGGTTGGAAAGCACGAAAACCGTGCAACAACGCGGCCACGCTCTGACTCTGCCCCTTGGCGTCCACCACGAGCACCACCGGAGCGTCCAGCAAGGAGGCGACGTGAGCCGTCGAACCGTAGGGCGGCACTTCGTCCACGGAACCGAGCCTGCCGTCGAACAGCCCCATGACACCTTCGACGACGGAGAGGTCCGCCCCCTCGGCACCGTGGGCGAACAACGGGGCGACACGACTCTCCCCGACCAGGACGGGGTCGAGATTACGACCCGGTGCACCGGTGGCCACGGCGTGATACCCGGGGTCGATGTAGTCGGGCCCCACCTTGAAGCCCGCCACCTTTCCGAGTCGCTCACGCAGCGCCGCGAGCAGTCCGGTCGCGACGGTGGTCTTGCCGTGTCCGGAGCCCGGAGCCGCGACCACGACGCGCGGGCGAGCGGCGCCGGTCACCGTGGCCGAAACCGACCGGCTCACCACTCGATCCCCTTCTGCCCCTTCTGGCCAGCATCCATCGGGTGTTTGAGCTTGCCGGTCTCCAGTGCCAGATCGGCGGCGTCGAGCAACTGCTGCGGAGCACGCCTGCCGGTGATCACCACGTGCTGGAATCCCGGGCGCTGCCGCAGGGTTTCCACCACTTCCGCCACGTCGACCCATCCCCAGTGCAGCGGGTAGGTGAACTCGTCGAGCACGTAGAGGTCGTGCCTGCTCTGCTCGATCCGGCGGGCGATCTCGTGCCACCCCTCCAACGCGGCCTCGGCGTGATCCTGCTCCGTGGAGCGTTTGCGGGTCCAGGACCACCCCTCACCCATCTTGTGCCACTCGACCGGACCGCCCTCGCCGGTCTCCTCGTGCAACCTGCCGAGCGCCCGGAAGGCCGACTCCTCGCCCACCCGCCACTTGGCCGACTTGACGAACTGGAAAACCCCGATGGACCAGCCCTGGTTCCAGCCGCGCAACGCCATTCCGAACGCGGAGGTGGACTTGCCCTTCATGTCACCGGTGTGCACCGCGAGCAAGGGACGGTTGCGACGCTGCCTGGTGGTCAACCCGTCGTTCGGTACGGAGTTCGGTTGTCCCTGTGGCATAGCAGGATCTCCAAGCGAGTACGGTCGTTCGCTTCCACGACCCGAGCGAGGGGCGTGGACAGCGGGAGGGTGTGAAGTGGGTATCACGGTCGCGTGCGGAGGGTTCGGGGCGGCCGAACCACGAGCGGACACCGGTCTCGTCATCGGATGGCGGGTAACGCGCCTCGTCCACGAACCGCGCCTCGTCCACGGACAGCGAGAGAACGCCCTCGCACTCAACCGGCCTGGGGGTGCCGGGAGCGCGAGGGCGCTTTGGTCCACCCCTGGGGGTCAGGTGGACACCACGCATTGTATCAGCAATCGCCTCCACACCGTGCACGACGGTGCGCTCCCGACGGAACGGAGTCACGCGAGCACCGCACCGGCTTCCCGTGCGGCGCGCACGACTCCGGCGACGTTGTCCGCGGAGAGTTCCTCCAACCGCAGGTTGGGCGCTCCGAGCACGTGCGCCAGTCGATCGGCCATGCCGAGACGCACCGGCCCGTTCTCGCAGTCCACCACCACGGAGGCCACGCCCATCTCGTTGAGCAACGCGGCCGAACGCATCGCGTCGTCCACGGCGCGACGGCTACGCGTGGCGGCGTTGCCCGCGGCGTCGACGCCCACAGTGGCCTTACCGTCGGTGAGCACGACCAGCAGGGGGCGACGCTGCGGATCACGCATCCGCTCGGTACGGATCACCTTGCGAGCCGTGAGCAGCCCACCCGCCAACGGCGTCTTGCCGCCGGTCGGCAGCCTGCGCATGCGAGTGGCAGCGGTGTCCACCGACGAGGTCGGTGGCAGCGCGATCTCGCCGTCCGCCCCCCGGAAGGTCACCACTCCCACCTTGTCCCTGCGTTGGTAGGCGTCGCGAAGCAGTGCGATGACCGCACCGCTGACGGCGGACATCCGCTCCCTGGCAGCCATCGACCCCGAGGCGTCCACGGCGAAGAGCACCAGATTGCCCTCGCGTCCTTCGCGTACGGAGTGGCGCAGATCGGTGGCGTGCAGCCGCAGGCCGGGTCCGGAACGTCCCCGGGAACGCTGGTGTGGCGCCGCGGCGGCCAACGTGGCGGGCAGGTGAACACCGTGACCGTCCACCGCGGACGAGCGCACGACCTGGCCGGTACGGGAACGCGACCGCGAACGCCGTCCCGGCGCGCCTTCGCCGAGGCCGGGAATCTCCAGCAACCGAGCCCGGAACGTGGTGTCCGACGCCTCGGAAGTCCGCTCTCGTGGGGCTTCACCGGAGCCGTCGGAACCGTTCCCGTCCGAACCGTTGGCAGTGTTACCGGCGGCATCCTCGTCGGAAGGCGGCCTCCCCTCGGCCCCTCCCGAGGGGGTGTTGTCGGGTCCCTCGGGACCGTCCGGAGCGCCGGTGCCGCCACCCCCGGAACCGTCCTCGTCGTCGGGGCCGTCACCGGGGCCTTCGTCAGGGCCGCCATCGGGGCCGTGCTCGGAATCGTTCGGCTCGGAAGCACCGTCCGAATCGGACGTGACCGAGTCCGCCGAGGCCTCCTGCCGCTCGGCGTCCTGTTCGGCATCGTCCAGGGCCTGTCGCAACTGCTGCTCGTCCATCCCCGGCTCGTCGAACGGATCGCGCCGTCGGCGGTGCGGCAGCGCCAGCCTCGCCGCGGCTTCCACATCCGCCGCGGCGACAGCGTTCACTCCCCGCCAGGCCGCGTGCGCGACCGCGGCACGCGCCAGCACCAGATCGGCGCGCATACCGTCCACCTCGAACGAGGCACACACCGACGCGATCCGGCGAACCTCGGAGTCCGGCAGCTGGACGGAGTCGACCCGGGAGCGGGCATCGGCGATGCGTCGCGCGAGCTCGGCGTCCTCCTCCGCCCATTCCTTCGCGAACCCGACTGGATCGGCCTCGAAGTGCAGTCGACGACGTACCACCTCGGTACGCGTGTCCACCTCGCGCGAGGCGGCCACCTGCACGGTCAGCCCGAAGCGATCCAACAGCTGGGGACGCAGCTCACCCTCTTCCGGGTTCATGGTGCCGACCAGCAGGAACGACGCCGCGTGCGACAGCGAGACCCCCTCACGCTCGACGTGGGAGCGGCCCATGGCGGCGGCATCGAGCAACAGGTCGACGAGGTGATCGTGCAGCAGGTTGACCTCGTCGACGTAGAGCACCCCGCGGTTGGCCGCGGCGAGCAGCCCGGGCTGGTAGGCGCGGACTCCCTCGGTCAACGCGCGTTCGACGTCCAACGATCCGACCAGGCGGTCCTCGGAAGCCCCCACCGGGAGTTCCACGAGCCGGGCGGGACGACGAGCACCGGCCGTCGCCTCGTCGTGCGGCCCGTCGGGGCAGTCCGTGTCCGGCTCGGCGGGATCACAACCGAAGCGGCAGTTCTCGACGACGTCGAGAGCGGGCAACAGGGCAGCGAGCGCACGCACGATGGTCGACTTCGCGGTGCCCTTCTCGCCCCGCACCAGCACCCCGCCGATACGCGGGTACACCGCGTTGAGCAGCAACCCCAGTCGCAGATCGTCGTGCCCGACAACCGCGGAGAACGGGTAGCGCACGGTGGACTGTGCCGATGTGGCAGCGGTCATCGCTGGTATTCCTTCCTAGGGTCTCGGACGCCCCTGGTTGCGGAACGCAGCAACGGCAGTGTCCTGACTCCCGGATCGACGCGCTTCTCCGGCCTTCCCGGGTGATTCCCGGTGGCCATTCGTTGGAGAACCGCTCCCCGGTCACAGTGGCGCCGGCCGTGCCGGATTCACACCGGCTTCCTGACCGTTGCTCGCTTGGACCACGTCGCATCCTCGCAGAAGCCCGTTCGGGCACCAAACGTCGTGCCCTATCGCGTTACTCCCGTCACTGTCGGGTCCCGATGCATGTCGATGTGCGGTATCCCGTCCTCCTCGTAGGGCTCGCCGTACTCGACGAACCCGAACGACCGGTAGAACCCCGCCGCGTAGGTCTGGGAGGAAAGCACCGCGTACGACTTGCGGACCTCGGCGACAGCGGCACGCATCAGTTTCTTGCCGAGACCCATTCCCCGACCGGAGGGGGCGGTGCACACCCGTCCGATCCGGAAGGAGCCGTCGGGTTCCTCGAGCAGTCGCAGGTATCCGAGCACGCCGGAATCGGCGGAGTCGATCCAGAAGTGGCGGGTCGCCCCTTCGAGATCACGACCGTCGAGTTCCGGATAGGGGCAGTGCTGCTCGACGACGAAGACGTCCACGCGCAGCCGCAGCATACGGTAGAAATCCTCCGGGGCGAGATCGGCCGTGTAGGCGCGCTGCACCGCGGTGGCGAGGGGATGCGGGTTCACCCTCCAGTACCTATCACACCGTCGCGTGGTCCCGAGCGGTCGTGGCGTGCGGAGTCGGCCATGCCACGTCTCGACGGAGGGCTCCACGCGGAGCGGGGCGGAACAGTTACGTTTACTTGCTTCGGTTCGCGGCCACAGGAAGGGACGAAACGTTGAGCACGGAAACCTCGACGGCACTGCGAGTGCCCAAGACCGAGCTGCACATCCACATCGAGGGCGCGCTGGAGCCGGAACTGACGTTCGCTCTCGCCGAGCGCAACGGCATCACGCTGCCGTACGCGGGAGTCGAGGAGCTGCGCGGGAAGTACGAGTTCGGTGACCTGCAGTCGTTTCTGGATCTGTACTACACCGGGATGAACGTGCTGCGCAGCGCGGCGGACTTCACCGAACTGGCCGATGGCTATCTCGCCAGGGCGGCGGCGCAGGGGGTGCGCCACGCCGAGATCTTCTTCGACCCACAGGCACACACCACCCGAGGGGTGGCGCTGGAGACGGTGCTCGACGGGCTGGAGGCATCGTTGTCGAGCAGCGAACACCGCTTCGGCATCAGCACCGAGCTGATCGCGTGCTTCCTGCGCGATCGGGGCAGTGAGGAAGCTTCTCGGATGCTGGACGAACTGTTGGAGCACCGGCAGCGCATAATCGGCATCGGCCTCGACTCCGCGGAGCTGGGGCACCCGCCGGGAGACTTCGCGACAGTGTTCTCCCGGGCCCGGCAGGCGGGACTCCGGCTGGTGGCCCACGCGGGCGAGGAGGGACCCGCGGACTACGTCTGGCAGGCGCTGGACGTGCTGGGGGTCGAGCGGGTCGACCACGGCGTTCGGGCTCTCGACGACCCCGAGCTGGTCAGCAGGCTGGCGCGGGACCGTATCCCGTTGACGGTGTGCCCGCTCTCGAACGTAAGGCTGCGCGGCGTGGCGAACCTGCGGGAACACTCCTTGCCCCGGCTGGTCGACGCCGGTGTGCTCGCCACGATCAACTCGGACGACCCGAGTTACTTCGGTGGGTACGTGGGTGACAACTTCCGGGCGATCGAGCGGGAGCTCGGGTTCGACGAAGCCGCGCTGCGCGAGTTCGCGCGCAACTCCGTCGAGGCGTCGTTCCTTCGGGACAGCCGACGCGAACAACTGCTGGCCGAGATCGAATCGACGTGAATCCAGCGGTAACGTGACCTCGGTATCCGCGTGACCGGGCGTGGGGCCGCGCTCCGGGACGGTCACGACGGCGGCGGGCGCCTCTCCGGTGGGGCACGTGCCCGCGTTCACCGCGGCGGAGTGGCCGTGACGGGTTCGCCCGGAGCGGGCCGCTCCGCGTCAGCGGGCGAACTCACCGGACGGGATTCACCGCGACGTCGCGAATCCTCGCCGCGTAGGAGGAGAGTCGCGTGTAGACCCCCGGAAAGCCGGGGCGGGCACAGCCGCTTCCGTAGGAGACCAGGCCGACGAGTCTGCCGTCGACCACGAACGGCCCTCCGGAGTCGCCGCCGCACGCGTCCTTGCCTCCGTCCGGGTACCCCGCGCAGAACATCGACTCGCGTTCGAACCCCGGATACGCCCGGGAACACCGGACATCAGACATCACAGGGACCCGCACCGAACGCAGCACCTGGGACGTCGGTTCCGACTCGGCGGTGCGTCCCCAGCCGTAAACGGTGCCGGTGGTGCCCGGCCGGTACCGCTCCCGCTCTCCGGCGCCCACCAGTTTCAACGGCGGCGCGGACACCCCGTTCCGGAGGGTCAGCACGGCGACGTCGTCACCACGGGTGAAGTGCTCGTACCGCGAGTGCCGCCAGACACGTTCGACCGCGACCACCTCCCCCTTCCGGGTTCGGAGATCGCGACGGTCGAGCACGACCCGGATGTCGGTGGCACTCCTGGCCGCACCGGTCGTCGGATCGAGCGTGCAGTGCGCCGCGGTGACGACCTCGCGAGCGGAAACCAGCGCACCCCCGCAGAAGTGAGCCCCGGAGGAGTCGGTGAGCGCGACGGCCCAGGGCGCGGCTTCCGGGGCGGTCGCGGTACCGCCGACGATTCTGGCCCGCACGTCACCGCCACCGGTCATCGACTCCGCCTGAACCACTGCGGTGGTTTGCACGGCCCACAGCAACGGAACCAGGCAGCACACGAGCACTCGAAGCCGAGGTCGCAGCGGTCGGTTGGCTCCCCCGCGGGAAGGGCCGCCGTGAACACGCAACAGTGGTCTCCAGTTCTGCCCGAGTGTGTCGACTCCACGACGGAACGTATCCGCTGGTGTTGCACCGAACACAGGAGGGACAACTCACAGCTGTGACGTAATTTTTTTCGTTATACTCGTATTCAGTCGAAAAAGTTGCTTCCCGATCGGACTTTGCGCGGCATTAATCCTGAAATGCCAACTGGATGGTCCGGCAAGCAACGAGACGGGCTCCACGATCCACCCCCGAACGTGTGAAGCCTGTCGCCCACAAGTGACCTCTTGTCGGTGAAACGTGTGTCGACGACCCGAATCGGCCACGGTCGCGCACGGAAAGGAACGGCATGCTGCTGGATCCGGGAACCCTGCCGGGCTTCGTACTCATCAGCACGGCGGTGATACTCACCCCCGGTGTGGACACGTTCCTGTTGCTTCGCACATCGATGAGGTTCGGGACACGCCCGGGGCTGTACACCCTGGCGGGCATCCACACCGCGAGCCTGGTTCAGGTGGCCCTGGTGATCTCGGGCCTGGGAGCACTCGTCACCAGCAGACCGGAAGTGCTCTCGGTGCTGAAGTGGGTGGGAGCGGCTTATCTGATCTATCTGGCAGTGACCATCCTGCGCGGACTCTGGCGCTCCCGGCACGGCGACAGCGCCGACGTGCTCGGTGACGCCCCGACGACACCGGATGCCAACCCGTACCTGCGTGGTCTGCTCAGCAACATCACCAATCCCAAGATGCTGCTGTTCAGCCTGGCCTTTCTGCCGCAGTTCGTGGGATCCGCGACCAGTCCGGCCCTGCAGCTGACGATGCTCGGGCTCGTTTTCCTGGCGCTGGCCGCCGTATGGGAGCTGGCGATCGTACTCGGCGCCTCCCGGGTGGCGGGCCGACTGCGGAAGCCGAGCATCCGCAACTCACTCGACGTGGTCAGCGCGGCGGCGTTCCTCGGGCTCTCCGTGGGACTGGTCGCCGGTTGACCGCTCCGGCACGAGTACCCACGCGGGCGACAACCGCTGCCGGAGAAATCCCGGGTAACAGTGACCATCGGCCCGCTGCCGGGCCCGGTTCGGCTCAGAACCGGGCCCGTATCCGATCGGTATAGGCCGCCACCTCGGTGTAGACCCCCGGCTTTCCCGGACGCGCGCATCCCACGCCCCAAGAAACGATGCCGATGAGCTTGTCCTCCACGACCAGCGGACCTCCGGAATCGCCCTGGCAAGCGTCCACTTCCCCATCGGGATATCCCGCGCACACCATCGCGTTCGGTACGAACTGGCGGTCGTAGATCTCGGCGCACTCGGCGTCGCCGACCACCGGAACCGTCGCCCGGCGCAGGACCTCCGAGTTCTGGCCCCCTTCGGAGCGGGCGCCCCATCCCAGCACGGTCGCCTCGGTGTTGTCGCCGTAGAGCTCGTCGCTCGGACCGGCCAGTTCCACCACCGAACGTGATGTTGATTCACGAAGCGTCAGCACCGCCACGTCAGCCCCTCGATAGGGAGCGCTGTAGTCGGGATGCACCCAGAAGTCGGTCGCCCCCAGGACCTGGCCCCACTGACTGCTCTTGTCGGCACGCCCGGCCACCACGCGCACGTCGGAGACTCGACGATCGATCACACAGTGCGCCGCGGTCACCACCTTGTCCGAGGCGACCAGCGCCCCGCCGCAGAACTGCTTTCCCCGGGAATCCATCAGATAAACCACCCAGGGGTACTGCTCGATGTCGGCGGGCTTCCCTCCGACGATCGGTGTGGCCGATGCCGTGTTCAGCTCGGGAGGTGGCTGCTCGGTGGCAACCGTGGTCGTGGGCAGCACCACCCAGAACGCGAGAGCCACGAACAGCACCGCCGGAAGGTTGGGCCACAAGCGTCGTCGCATTCAAAGCTCCCTGTAGCGGTCACCGTCTTCCGGAGCGATGCTCCGGGCAACGGAAAACGATTACCGGGTTTCGCGCATTGGTGGTCGTTCGTAACCGGGCCGTCGCGGCCAGTGTCCACGACCTCGCCGCTGACGGCTCACAAGCAAGCCGAAACTGGACAGTGACTCACCTGATCGAGCGACAAAATGGCGTTTCCGGCGCAGCACTGGGGAACAGCGCGGCGCTGGAGAACGACCCGCACCGGTTGGAGCTCGCCGGGAGCGGCCACGACCGACGCCGGAGCGGTGATTACGGTGGAAGCGGCCGATCACCGAAGAACGGCGATTCCGGCCGAGGTGTACCGAAATCCGATCGACGAGAAGGGTAGACGCAATGAGCCTGGAGCGTCCCATCGATCCCGATCCCTACAGTCTGCTGCCCGAAGTGCCGTCGTTCACGGTCACCTCGAAGGACGTAACCGATGGCCAAGCCATGTCCAAGGCCCACGCGTACGACGGCATGGGGGCCGGCGGCGACAACGTCTCGCCGCAGCTCTCCTGGCACGGCTTCCCCGAGGGCACGAAGAGCTTCGTGATCACCTGCTTCGACCCGGACGCCCCCATCCCCGGTGGGTTCTGGCACTGGGTACTCGTCGACGTCCCGGCCTCGGTCACCGAACTGGCGACAGGTGCGGGTGACCGAAGCGGCACCGGCGTACCGGAGGGCGCCTTCCACGTGCGCAACGACGTGGGAGAGCACGCGTTCGGTGGGGCGGCTCCCCCGCAAGGTGACCGCCCGCACCGCTACTACTTCGCGGTGAACGCGGTCGACAGCGCGAAGCTCGGTGTCGACAGCACCGCCACTCCGGCCGTGGTCAACTTCATGCTCGCCTTCCACACCCTGGGGCGTGCCGTGATCGCGCCGACCTACGCGCACTGAACGGCCCTTCGGCCCGGTTGTCACGAATCACCCGTCGTGCGGTCCCGGCTGAGGCGCGGGGCCGCACGACGACGGTGGCGACACCTCACAGCGCGCGGGAGGTCCCCGGTTCCGCCGCCAGGGGACTCGGTTCGGACCGGACCAACGTACGCAGCCGGTACGCGGCATAACCGCCGCCCAGTGCCAACGCCCAGGGCAACGCTGCGACCGGGGCATCGAGCGACAGCACCGTGGTGGCCACGGCCAGTCCCATTACTGAGTCCAGCAACCGCGGCAGGAACACCGCACGGGACATGCGGCGGGTCACGAGCTCGGTGGCATAGGGCAGCCCCGCCGCCCACAGGGCGAGATAGGCGACCCAACCGAACACGGCCCCCGCATCGACGCTCCTGCCGAACAGCGGAGGAGCGAGCAGCAGGGCCAGCACCGCGGACAGCAGTCCCGTCACGACCGTTCCACCGCACAGCGCCCCGGCGGCCCTCCCGATCAGACGCGGGTCACGTCGGTCACCACCCCGCTCGCGCGCCGCCAATTTGCCCAGCAGCAGACTTCCCGAACCGTTGATCACGACCTGCACCGGAGCGACCACCAACCGGGCGAGTTCGAGCACGCCGACGGCCGCCGTGGAGATCAGTCCGGCCACCAACAGCCTGGCGGCCAACAACGTCAGCGGACGCAGCCCGGACTGCAAGGCGCGCCACACCGCGAACCGGGCCAGTCCCGGCAGTTCGGTGATCCCCGGTCGCAGTCCGCGCCACTCGGAACGGGGCAACTGCCACAGCCCGAGCGACACCGCGGCGAGCGCACCGCAGCACATCGATCCGAGCAGCACCTCCGGGGTGGGTTCCCCGCTCGCCCCCAGCAACACCGGCAGCGCCAACGCGGTGACGACAAGCGAGCACACGTCGTTGAGCAGCAGGGCGCGGAAAGACACCCGGACCACGAACAGCCTGCGTACGGTTTCGGCGGCCAGTTTGCTGCCCACCAGCAGCGCGTACGGGACGGCCAGGCTGATCCCGCCACCGGAGAACGTCAGTGCCAGTAGCAGCGCCCCCGACACGCACAGCGCGGCCACCAGCAACGCCGCGCTGACCAGTGCCGCGCGGTATCGGGGTTCGTGCCGGTCGAAAACGGTGAAGCTGTCGCAGACGAAGCCGATGTAGAGCGCGTTGGCCCCGACGAGCATGGCGAGCAACACCGCGAAGACACCGTACTGGGACAGTCCCAGCGAAACGGCCGCGACCAGCTGGACCAGCAGGCTGGTGGCGGCGGTGATCCCCTGCGCCGCCACTCCGGCCACACCGTCCCGCACCTGGCCACGAAGCCATCCGGGAATTCGGCACGAGGTCACTGTCCACCTCGGTGAACGGTTGTCGCGGAAACTCGCCCCGGTGTCTCGCCCTGCTGCTCGTTGTGCTGCGCCGTCGTCTGGGAGCTCTGGGAGGCGAAGGTGAAAACGTAACCGGCGATCTTGCCCCCCAGCAGTTCGATCCGTTCCCGCGCCCTGCGCAGCGCGGCAACGGAACGCTCCTTGCGGACGGTGAGCACGACTCCGTCCGCGGCGGGGACCAGCGCACTGACCTCCGGGGCGGACTCCAGCGGCGGCAGATCGACCAGCACGAGATCGTAACCACCCCGGGCTTCCACCATCGCTCTGCGCAACAGCGAGGAACGGAAGTAGTCGGGAGCTCCCTCGCTGGCACGCCCGGCGGGAATAACGCGGAACTCGATACCGGGTCCCACCTCGATGACCCTGGTGGAAGCGTGCACGGTCGCCGCGCCGGTGGCGATGGGCGCCATGCCGTACCAGTCGTTCTGCAGCGCGACGTTGTGCGAGAGCTCCCTGGTCCGCACGGCCGCGTCCACCACCAGCACCCGCAGCCCGTCCCGGGCGGCGGCTCCCGCGACCTGCAGCACCGTGGTGGTGGCACCGTCCCCGGCGGAGACTCCCGTCACGGCCACCAGCCCACCTCGGACGGTGTTGCGCAGCACCGAGGAAACGAGTCGGTAGGACCCCAGCGGCGGCACCACCAGGTTGTGCAACCGAGCGGTCTCTCCCTCACCGAGCGCTTCCACCTCGCCCAGCAGTGGTTCGTCGGACAACCGCGCGAGGTCCGCGGCATCGCGCACCCTGCGGTTGCGATCGGCACGCGCCCAGGCGACCGTCGCGGCCAACAGCACTCCCACCGCGAATCCGACGACCGCGTCACGCAGCAGGGCGGTGATGACACCCGAGGAATCGGTAACGGCTTTGTCGACAAAGGACACACCATCGCCGAACTGGCCGGAGGCGATTCTGATCTCGGTTATGCGCTGGTCCAACTCGCTGATGGTGCGGCTGGAGGCCGAATCCACGCCGGAACCGGATTCGGCGATGTCGGCGACCAACTGTTCACGTCGGTTGCGCAGCGCCTTCAACGTCCTGTCCGCCGCCGCGGATACCTCGGCCCGGGACTCTCGTTGATAGGCGGTCACGACGGCGTTGGCGATCTCGGTGGACCGTTCGGCATCGCCTATGTCGACCCGCACGAGAATCGAGTCACCGTTGTCGGAGGCGCTGGCGGTGACCGCCTCACGCAGTTCCTTGATCGTCTCCTGCCCGCCGAGCCGTTCACGGGCGGTCCCCAGTGTGCGATCGGAGGTCACGAAAAGCGCACGCTGATTGACATAGCGCACGAACCCCGATTCACTCGTGACCTCGAAACCCAGCGCCTGTGCCGAGTCGGGGGCCTTGAGCACGATGCGGGCCTCGGCCACCCCGGCACTGCCCACGGTGAGCGCGACGATGACGCTGACCAGGACGGTGCCGACGACGATCCCGAGCGAACTCAATCGATAGCGCCATAACGCGCCGAGAATGTTCGGGGCGGGCAGGGGTTCATTCATGCGAGCTCCATTCGACGCGTGAGCGTTCGCCGGGGAGGGTCACGATCGAGCTGCTCACCGCGACGACAGGCTCGCGGTACGGCGCCACCGAGCACGATAGCCTCCCGTCCGTCCCTGACCGGTGAGCGGACGATCCCCCGGTCCGACCGGTCCGAAGTGTCCGAACGACATCCCGGTCGGCGCGCTCCGACGGGGAGCTTACGCCGATCGCGGGGTCACGGTGAAACTCCCCGATGCGAACACCATGATTACGATAACGGTGTAACGAACAGCGCCCACTTGACGAGTATCCGGGCACGTCCGAGAGTCTGACGAATCGCGAAGTTTCCGCTCGCTCGGAGCTCACGGCGATTTCTCCGGCTCCTCGAGTGAACACTCATCGGAAACATCGATTCGATAACGGCCCGTCCCGGATCCGGGTGATGCATTCGGACGGAACCACGAGCACCTTCGACGAAGGAGAACCTGTGCGCGGACCTGCCTTACGGAGTGGCTCCCAGCCCGGGAACGATCGGGCCGACTCGGTGTTCCGGGAAGCGTTACGCCGCCTCCCCGGAGCGCAGAAGTCGGCCGGCGGAGCACCCGCGTACTCCAGGTTCATCAACCGCAAGGCGGGCGGTTACCTCGCCGCGGCGGCCTATCAGGCCGGGTTCACCCCCAACCAGGTGACCACCATAAGCGCGGCGTTCACGTTCGGTGGGATCCTCGCGTTGGCCGCCGTTCCCCCTTCCCGCACACTGGGTGTGATCGTCGCGCTGACCCTGCTGCTCGGCTACGCGCTCGACTCCGCGGACGGGCAGCTTGCCAGGCTGCGGGGTGGTGGAAACCCGGCCGGAGAATGGTTGGACCACATCATCGACAGCGCGAAGATCCCCACGTTGCACCTTGCCGTGCTGCTTTCGACGTTTCGGTTCGGGGACACGGCGAGCGCGTGGTTGTTGGTTCCGCTCGGTTTCGCGGTGACCGAAAGCGTGTTGTTCTTCGCGATGATTCTCAACGACCAGTTGCGGCGCGCGCGTTCGAACCCTGCCGCCGCGCTGTCGACGAATTCCACGACACCGGGAATCACCAAGTCATTACTGGTCGCACCGACCGACTACGGAGTGCTGTGCTTATGTTTCATTCTTTTGGGTGACAGGATTCCTTTCATCGCGGTGTACACGATGTTGTTCGCGGCACATTTCTGTTTCGCCTGCCTGGCACTGCCGAAATGGTTCCGCGAGATGCGAGCGCTGTGCCCACCGGAATCGGGGCGGTGAGCATGCCGGTGATCGGATACGCGCCCGGTGCCTACGACATGTTCCACATCGGCCACCTCCGGATTCTGCAGCGAGCGCGTTCGATCTGCGATCGACTCGTCGCCGGTGTCGCCACCGACGAGATGATCCTGCGCGCCAAAGCCAGACACCCCGTCGTTCCGTTCGAGGAACGACTTGAGATCGTCGCTAGCATCCGGCACGTGGACAAGGCGGTGGCCGATCCCTATCTGGACAAGTTCCTGGCATGGCGAAGGGTCGGTTTCCACGTGCTGGTCAAGGGCGACGACTGGAAGGACACCGAACGAGGCGAGGCACTGGAGAACAGACTGGGTTCCGTGGGAGTCAGAATCGTGTACTTCCCGTACACCGCACACGTGTCCAGCACCTCCCTCCGCGACCGGATCTCGGTGCCCGACCGTCCCGGCGGTTGACCGGCAGTCCGGTCCCAACGACGGCCGCCGCGAGCAGACCCGACGACCCGATGAGGCCAACCCGACATGTTTCCGCTGGTTCCGCGCACGGAAAAGCACCGAAACCGACTCGTCATCGCCGCCGGAGCGGTCCTGCTGTGTGCCGTGGCCGTGCTCGCGGGAGTCCTGGTACGGATCAATTCCGGTACCGCGGAAACGGTGGACAGGCATCCGCTCCCCGACGCCTCCCCGCTTCCCGCCGTTCCCGGGACGAACGCACCGGTTCCCCCGGACGCGCTGTTCGTGGCCACCGACGGCTCCGACGATGCCGCTGGCACCAGGGACGCACCGCTGCGCACTCTCGGTGCGGCCGTGGACAGGGCCGACTCCCCCGAGACGATCGTGCTCCGGGAGGGAACGTACCGGGAGAGCGTGGGACTCGTGCGCGAACGGTTGCGGATCAGATCCTTCCCCGGTGAGCGGGTGTGGTTGAAGGGCAGTGAGATCGTCTCGGACTGGACCCGTACCGACGGGGGGTGGCTGCACCGGGACTGGTCACCGGGTTACTGCCGGGACTGCTACCTGCCGAAGATAATCGATTCACGGCATCCGAACGCCGGCCTGCCCGACATGGTCTTCCTGGACGGGAAACCGTTGCGACAGGTGGCGGAGCGCGGCGAGCTCACCCCGGGGACCTTCTACGTCGACACCGTCGAGGACACCCTGCTGTTGGGATCCGATCCGACGGACAGAACCGTCGAGGCGAGCGTGCATCCGTGGCTGCTGCAGTTCGACGGCCCCCGGGCGGCGGGCAGCAGCCTGCACGGTGTCGGGATCGCGCATTACGCCTCCCGCCAGGAGTACGGCAGGAGAGGGGCGATGGTGGTGGTCAACGCCGCCGATGTCGTGCTGCGCGACAACGCGTTCGCGTGGTCGGCCTCCAGCGGGGTGGCCGTGTTCGCCCCGAACGCCGAAGTGGACGGCAACATCATCGTCGACAACGGCCTCGTGGGCCTGATGTCGAACAAGGCGCACGGCGTACGACTGGTGGACAACCGGGTGTCGCGGAACAACAGGGAGCGGTTCGCCCTGTCCGGCCCCGCCATCGGGGCCGGTGGCGTGAAGATGACACGCACCAGCAAAGCGCTGATCGAGCACAACTCGTTCGTGAACAACATCGGCACCGGTTGGTGGTGCGATCTGGGCTGCACCGACGCGACGGTCGTGCACAACACCGCACGCGACAACGCCAAGCACGGCTTGTACTACGAGGTATCCTCCCGCGCGCTGTTCGCCTCGAACCTGGTCTCGCACAACGACCGGTTCGGCATGAAGATCTCCAGTGCCGACCACATCGGCTTCTTCAACAACACCTTCTGGCGAAATCACGGCTCCCTGGGAGTATACAACGATCCACGCTCCCCGTCCTTCGATCCTTACAGTCAGGAGCTCGGCCTGAGCTGGATCACCGCGGAAACCGAAATCGTGAACAACCTCTTCGCGGGAACCGCTGGCGACGAACCGTTCATCAGTACGGGAGACAACAAAGCAGCGGACGTGAGCACTCCGGCTTTCGTGTCACGCAGCGACGGCAACGTCTATCTGCGGAATGACGAGCCTTACCTCACGGAATGGTACCACGGTGACGAGCGGAAAAGCCGTTTCGAGTCGCTGGCCGAACTGACCGAGACAACCGGACAGGGCGAACACAGCATCTCGAAGCGCACCGAACATCATCCGTTCCGCGCACCGGACAGCGGTGATTTCGGGCTGCGTGACGACGCGGTGGGGAGCGGGGCAGGACGCCCGCTACCGGGGGATGTCGCCGAGGAACTCGGCGTGCGGGCGTACCACCGTCCGGACGTGGGCCTGTTGACCACCCCCGGAGCCCGCGGGACCTGAGCGGACCGGCCCGGCCCGCCCGGAGGCGGACCGGGCCGGTGACAGTCGCTCACCAATCAGTGCTGCCCCGTGGCGAACCGATGGCAGCCCCGTCGGCGTCGACGGCTCTGATCCAGTACTCCGTGCTCCCGTCGGGAGCCTGGGTATCGGTGAACCGCATGGTGGGCAGCGACCACGGCCAGGACTCCTTCGTCACCGTGTGGATCGGCTCGGACTCACCGACCCGCACCACTTCGTAACGAATGGCACGGTTCTGGGCGTCCCAGGTTCCGGTCCACTCGATCGTGACGTCCCCGCTGGGCCACTGGCGCCGCACATCCGGAGCTCGGAACGGCACCTGGGGACCGTTGTTGACCGCTTCCGGCACCGAACGCGCCGCGAACCGGGTCAACGACTGCTGCCGTGTGCCGTTGACAGTGGTGAACTCACCACCGACGACGACGTAGTCCGAATCGGCTTCGATCGCCCACGTCCCGTTCTCCCAGGGGCTGTCCGCCGGGCCACCGTTGGTGTTGGGCAGCCAGGGCAGCAACGCGGGAACCGGATCTCCCTCGGTCACGTGGTTCGGGTTGGCAGCCGCCGTACCGGCCACGGCCGTGCTCTCCGCGCTCAACCGCTGGTAATCGATGGACCCGTCCTCGGGAAAAGCCCCGAGTGCGGCACAGGAGTGCGTGTGGGATGCCGCGTAGACCACACCCTCGGACACGGCGACCGACTGGGTGTCGCCGTAACACCCGTCCATCCAGACAGTGGCCCCGTTGTCGACGCGTACGGCACCACGGCCCTCGAAACGAACGGCACCGTCGGCGTTCCAGTTGTACGCGCCGAAATAGGCACGGCCGTTCCCGTCGGTGTCGATGTCGGTGACCACGTCCTCCGGAGTGGGAGCCTGCCACTGCCAGGAGACGTTCGCACCGGTGGTGTCGTCAACGGCCATCAGCGCGGAGTGGGACTGCCCGTTGACATTGTCGAAGGCACCGCCGATGAGCGTGCGCCGCTGTTCCGGCACTGCCGATATGCTGTGGACAGTCGCGTCGACGGTGGGATTCCACGGCAGCAGTTCCCCCGTGGTGGACACCGCGCCCAGCCTGGTGCGATCGGCGCCGTCGACGCTGTCGAAAGCACCCCCCATGTAGACGGTGTCCTCGGTGACCGAGAGAGCCCGTACGCGACCGGCCACCGTCGGGTCGAACCCGTCCACCAGCGTACGGTCGGCCGCGCCGAAGGACGCCACCCTGGAACGCCACCGATCGTTGATCCGGTCGAAGTCCCCACCGACGTAGACCCTGCTCTCGTCAGGGGCGGCGGTGACGTTGAAAACCGTGTCGCATCGCCAACGATTCTCGCCGAGCGAGTCGCACAGCGGACCGGGATCCGCGCTGGATTCGAACGCTGTGGAGGTCACCGAGGGGGACCAGTCGAGCAGCTGCCCGGTCCGGATGTCGAAGGCCAGCAGGTTGTCCCTGTTGACCTCGCCGGCACCTCCCGGAGAGACCCCGGCGGGACGGGCCTTGCTGAAGTGACCGCCAGCGTAGACGGTATCGCCCACGATCGCCATCGACAGCACGATCCCGTTCGTCTGCGGTGTGGGCAACGCACCGGCCGTAACCGGCTGTGGTTGTTGCTCGGCCGCCCCCGCGGGAGCGGTCAACAGCCCCATCCCGAGGATCCCGACAAAAGCCGCGCCAACTCTTCGGCTACGACGTAACATCTCACTCCTTTCTGTCCGGTTGACTCCGCCGAGGTTCGGTACGGCCGGTCACGGCGCGACCGAACAACCGCGACACCCTCCCCGTTACCGGGAAGACTCGACGGGCACACAACCGCTCCGCCAGTTCCGCGTAACCGCGGGCCACGACGTCCCAGTCGTAGTTGCCCCGCAGCGCGGAGAGCTGTGCACGCCCACGATCCATCGTGTCCTGTGGGAACTCCTCGGCACGGTCGAAGCATTCGGCCAACGAAGCCGGATCGGTGAAATAGACACCGTGCTCCCCCAGCACTTCCCGGTTGAACGGCACGTCGTAGGCCGAGGTCGCGGTCGCGGCCCCCATAGCGCGCAGCAACGACGGGTTGGTGCCACCGACCGAATGCCCGTGAACATACGTGAGCGCGTTCGCGTAGAGCTGGTCGAGGCCCCGCTGATCCCAGACCGACCCCAGCAGCCTCACCCCGGAACCGCGCGCCGCGAGCCTGCGGACGTGCGCGGTGTAGGAATCCGCGTAAGGAGCCGCCCCCACGATCACCAGCGGGTGCACCGCGCCACTCCGGAGATAACCGGCCACCGCGACGTCCACGTGGTTCTCCGGTTCGAAACGCGCCACCACGAGGTGGTACTCCCCGGCCCGCAACCCGTGTTCGGACAGCGTGTCGGCACCGACTGTGTCCAGCACGGGAGCGCCGTAGGGGATGTATTCCGTGCCGACGTCGAACCGCTGTGCGTAGTAGTCCTGGATCCCCCTGGAATCGGCGATGAGCGCGTCGGAACAGCGAACCGCCAGTGCTTCGGCCGCCCGATAGTAACGGGACCCGAGCCTCCCCCACTTGGCACGCTTCCACTCCAAGCCGTCGACATGGGTGACAACCGGCACCCCACGAGCTCGCAGCAAGGGCAGGAACGGCGCGTTCGCGGCGTTGAAAACCACGGCCACATCCGGTGGATCCCGCAACAGGTGTCCCACCGAGACGCCGGTGTGACTCAGCGTCTCCAGGGTTTTCCTGCGGAGGGCGGGCAGCCGTACCAACCGCATTCCCCGATACTCGGGACTTCGTTCGGTCTCGTCATTGCCGTTGCGGCAGTACACGGTGACTTCGTGGCCCAGCCGAACCAACCGGGCCCCGACCTCCTCCACGCAGGTCTCGAACCCACCGTATCGCGCGGGAACACCCCGCGTACCCAACATCGCTATGCGCATCGCCGTCCAATCGAATCGCGCCTGTCCGCCGTAGTTCGGCAATCAATGGTGCGGGCACTGTGACCGCCGCATAAGCTCGCGGTATCAGTTCGTTACCAGATCTCCTCCGAGACGCGCTCCTCGACTCGTCCCCGCTATCGCGATCCCGCGATGTCCGAACGGCCGGTTCCCGGCACCTCGGGCAGGACTGGTAGAACCCGTTCCGCAAGACACCCAAGCCGAGGATTTCCGTGCTCGACTATCGCCACTTCCTTGCCGACGCATCCGGTTTCCGCTCCGATCGGGACACGATACGACTGACCGTGTGCGCACTGGCGTTCATCATAGCCAGCGAGTACGAATTCCGACTCCGCGATCAGGATCAATCCATCTCGGGCAATCCGGACCTTTTCGTGCTGCTCGAGATCGCCACCTACGGAGTGATCGCCTGCTGGTTGTTCCTGCGGTTCCGTCCCACGCCGAGACTCACGACGGCCCACTGGACGACACTGGCGGCTTACGCCTACGTCACGGTGCTCTTCTTGTCCACAGTGTACTCTCCGTACTTCGAGATGGCGCTGGTGCGATCCTGCCAGATGGCGATCATCCTGGCGCTGACGCGCACGACGGCGCGGCACTCGGATCGCGCGAGCATGCACTTCTTCGCACACGCCTACAGTGCGCTGATCACGGTATCGGTGCTCTTCGGAGTGCTTGTCCCCTTCCCGCGCAGGGAAAGCCAGCCGGATCGGTTCACCTGGTTGCACCTGCACCCCGTCGCCGCGGGGCAGCTACTGGCGATCGCCGTGATCGTGCTCGCGAGCTACGTCATCGGCAGACGCAACACCAGGACCGGTCCGCGCTGGCCGCTGGGGATCTATCTCGGCATGCTGACCGTCTGTTCCGGCGGGCTGATCGCGACGAACACGCGGAGCGCGGCACTGGCCGCCGCCGTCGGTTCGGTCGTGGCGCTGTGGATCAGGTGGCGGGGAACCCGCAGGCTGGAGATCACGGCTTTCCTGTCGGTCGGCGTGTTGACCGTGGTACTGGCCGCCGCCCCGGCCATCGCCGGGTTCTTCACTCGCGGGCACTCGATGTCGCGGCTGCTGACCCTCAACGCCCGTACCGAACTGTGGGGCTACGCCCTCGAAGCCTTCGCCCAACGGCCGTTGTACGGCCACGGCCTGAGTGCCACTCGCGGGCTCTTCCTCGACGAGATGGGACTCGGCGGCGGTCACAACGCCGTGATCAACCTGCTCGTGAACACCGGTCTGCTCGGACTGATCGTCTGGTCGGCGTTGGTGATCGGTATATTCGTCAACACCACGCGCGCCAAGCGGCTACGACCGGAACCGCGGGCGGACCGCACCCTCATCATCTCGGTCACCTTGGGAATGCTGGCCAACTCGGTGTTCGCCGAATCCCTCGGTGCGCCCGCCAACGCATCGGCCGTGTGGCTGCTGATGCTCGCGGCCTGGGCCGGGATGCTCCGAGCGGAAACGGAACCCGCGGGCAACGGGAACCCCGCGGCCACCCGCTGACAGCGTCGACCCCCTCGGCCTCCGCACCTCCCGCGACGCCGGGACAGCCACGATGGGAGCAGCGATGACCCGTTCGCCGTTCGAAAGCCCCGTTACGGCCCGGAAGACAGCGGCGGTGTTTCGGAGGGCCGTCCGCGACCGCTTTCGGCCCCACGACCGTCGGAACCACTCGCCGAGCGAACTGCTGCTGGTACACCCGTCCGCCGAGTTGTACGGTTCCGACCGCGTGTTCCTCGAATCGGTGCGAGCGCTGACCGGGGCGGGACACCGTGTGCTGGTGGTACTGCCCCAGCAGGGTCCACTCGTACCGTATCTGCGACGCACCGGAGCACGGGTGCACCGCTGCCCCACGGCGGTGCTGCGCAAAAGCGTGCTGCATCCCACCGGCCTGCTCGGTTTCCTGCGGGACGGCCTTGTCGCGCTACCCGCCATGCTTCGACTGCTGTCCCGTCGTTACGCGGCCGTCTACATCAGCACGATCACCGTTCCCACCTGGACGTTGCTGGCCGCCGCGCTCGGGCACCGCGTGGTGACGCACGTGCACGAGGCCGAGGACACCCAACCGTTACCGGTACGTGTCGGCCTGACGCTTCCACTGCTGGCCTCCCGCGGTGTCGTGGTCAACAGTCGTGCCGCCGCCAGTGTGCTGCACCGAGCGATTCCTCGACTGCGGGACCGGACCAGCGTGGTCTACAACGGGGTCGCCGGGCCCGAACCCCTCCACGTGGACACTCGGAGCACCCGGCCGCGGCGACTCGTCCTGGTGGGCAGACTCTCGCCGCGCAAAGGCACGGACACGGCGGTGCGGGCACTCGCGCTGCTGCGGGAACGGGGACATCCGGTCACGCTGGATCTGATCGGCTCCGTCTTCGACGGTTACGAGTGGTTCGAACGCGAGATCGAGCGGCTGATCCGTGCGCACGGACTGTCGGACTCGGTCCGGCTGCACGGCTTCGACTCCGATGTCTGGCACCACTACGCCGAAGCGGACATCGCCCTGGTGCCCTCCCGGTTCGAGCCGTTCGGCAATACCGCGGTCGAGGCTCAGCTCGCCGGATTGCCGGTGGTGGTCACCGACGTCCAGGGACTTCCCGAAACCGTCGGCGACGGCAGCCGCGGCCACATCGTCGGAGCCGACGACCCCGCGGCCCTCGCGGACGGCGTGGAACGGCTGCTGGTCGACTGGCCGGGTGCGTTGGAGCTCGCGGAGCACGCCCGGCACGAGGCCGCCGCGCTGTTCGCACCGGAGCGCTACCACGACTCACTGCGAAAAACGATCGACGAGCTCATCGCGCCCGAGACCGACGGCCGTCGTGTCCCGCGAAGGGCCCTTCGGGTGCGAAGGCGAACCCGGTGAAACGTTCACCCATACGACGGTGAGCGGCGGAATCCGGATGGAGCTCGTCGGGTAGTGGTAGTTCGGCGTAATCGGTCGGGCCGTAGAGTTCGCGTCCGTCCAGGTAGTGCAACCTCGGATCCTCCTCCGCCCGCTGCGCCACGATCCTGGCCAGTTCCGCTCGAATCGTTTCCAGCGTGAGCTTCCCGTTCGCCCGCTCCGCCGGGTCCCCGGTGGCGAGGAAGCGCAACCGCCCGAGGTCGGACTCGGTGAGGTCGGGGGCGCTGGGGCCCGGGGTGGCTTCGTGGATCGGGCAGTGGATGGGTGAGACGACCAGCAGCGGAGCGTCGGGGTGCCCTTCCCGGATGGTGTCGAGGAAACCGTGCACCGCGGGTGTGAAGGCACGCAGTCGCATCAGATCGGCGTTGACCAGGTTGATGCCGAGCTTGAGGCTGATCAGGTCGGCCGGGGTGTCGCGCATCGTTCGCGCGGTGAACGGGTCGAGCAGCGCGCTGCCGCCCATTCCCAGGTTGATCAGGTCCACCCCGGCGGTGTTCGCGGCGAGCGCGGGCCAGGTCGCGGTGGGGCTCGCGGCGTTGGAACCGTGGCTGATCGAGCTGCCGTGGTGCGACCAGACGGCACGGTCCGATTCCGGGGACGGCTCGACAGGGGCGTCGGTACGCAGGGCCACGAGTTCGGTGGTCTCGTCGTGCGGTAACCAGATCTCGAGGTCCTTCACACGTTCGGGCAGATCGGTGAAGCGAAGGGTCCCGACCGGTCCGGTATGCCGCTGGACGTCACCTGTCGTCATGTCGATTTCGAGGGTCTCGCCCCCGCTGACGTGGGACTGCTCCACCAGCGAGCCGTCGACGAGCAGATCGTAGATTCCGTCCGGCCGAGGCGGTGCCCCACGGTAGGTCCGCTTGGTCGGCACGGTGTCCAGCTCGACAGTGGTGGCTCGGGTGCGCAGGGCGAGCCGAACGCCGGAGGGCTGGCTCTCGGCCATGGCTAGTTGCCCGTCACCGCACTGGGCGAGTGCCCTGGCGGGCAGCCGATGCGGTAGCAATCCGCGTTCGGTGTGCTCCGTCTCGACCGCGCCGCGCAGCAGATTCGCGGTGAGAGGTGTGTCGATCGTGGTCGGCTCGTCGTGCATGGTCTCTTCCTGTCGCGTGTTGGTGGCCGGGAGCCGTCGGTACGCTTCGGGCCGCGAGCGCGGACGGGTTCAACTCCCCCGCTGCGAGGGGTCGAGCCGTGAGGCGTCGGGCTGTGAGACACCGGGTTGTGAGGCGCCGGATTGTGAGGCACCGGGCCAGTTCCGCAGCAGGGCATCGAGGACTTCCACGATTCGCGCCCAGGATTGCCCGCTGTCGGGAGCGCTGTGGCTGAATCCGCCCTCCAACTCCAGGCTGACGTAGCCGTGGAAAACACTGCCCAGCAGTCGAACCGCGTGTGTCTGCTCATCGCCGGTGAGGTCGTAACCCCGCAGGACGGCGCGCAGGAGCCGCGCGTGCCTGACTCCGGCACTCGCTGCCGCCGTCTCCGGATCGAGCCGGTAACGGCTCGCGGCGTAGCGGCCGGGATGCTGCCGAGCGTAGTCACGGTAGACGTCGGCGAAGGCGGCCAGGGCGTCCCTGCCCGCCCGTCCGGCCAGTTCGGCAGCGGCACGATCGGTGAGTTCCTCCAGCGCGAGCAGCGCGATCCCGGTCCTGAGCTCGTGCGAGCTGTCCAGGTGCGAGTACAGGCTCGCGACCCTGACACCGAATCGCCTGGCCAGCGCGGAGAGCGTCACCTGCTCGAAGCCGACCTCGTCGGCCAGCTCCGCCGCTTCACCGATGAGACGTTCCGCGCTCAGCCCCGCTCTCGGCACAACTTCTCCCTCCTCCGCAGTCTACCTAAAGGTGCTATACAAAAGCCTAAAGGGTTTAGGGAAGTTGCGCACGGCCGCCCGGCGAGACCGGAGCGGACCGGCCACTCAACGTCAGTAGGCCCCTTCCCTGGACATCACGGCACGCACCGTCTTCCAGAGGATCATCCCGTCCAACGTCAGTGACCAGTTCTCCACGTAACGCAGATCCAGTCGCACGCTCTCGGCCCACGAGAGGTCACTCCTGCCGCTGACCTGCCACAGTCCGGTCATCCCGGGACGCACCAGGAAGCGACGGTGCATCTCCGGCTCGTAGGACTCGGTCTCGTTCGGCAGTGGCGGCCGCGGCCCCACCAGTGACATGTCACCGACGAGAACGTTGACCAGCTGCGGCAACTCGTCCAGGGAGTAGCTCCGCAGCACGGAACCGAGACCGGTCACCCTGGGATCGCACCTCGACTTGAACAGCGGCCCGGCTCCCTCGTCGGTGAGCTCACCGGCGGAGGAGGCATCCGCGCCGGTGACCATCGTCCGGAACTTCAACATGGTGAACACGTGGCCGTTGTGACCGACACGTCGTTGCCGGTAGAACACCGGCCCCGCGCTGTCCAGTTTGATCCCCGCGGCGATCACGAGCAGCAGGGGCGACAAGACCAACAGCAACAGCAGCGCCCCTGTTCTGTCCATGACGGACTTGACGAACAGCCGCGGCCCAGTCAGCACCGGCTCGCTCAGCCGCAACAGCGGCATGCCGAGCACTTCGGACACGTGCACTCTGGGACCGGCGATGTCCATCAGCACCGGAGCCACCACCATCTCGGTGGCGGTACCCTCCAGTTCCCAGGACAGCCACTGCAGCCGTTGACGTGTCCAGTAGCCGTCGGCACTGATCATCACCGCCCGGTAGGCATCCAACCGCGCCTGTCGGGCGACGTCGCCGAGGTCTCCCACCACCGGAACGGAGTCGATCTGGTCGACCTCCGCACCGCTTCCCGTTCGTCCCGCGGTGCACACCGCGCGGATCTGCCAACCGAGGTGGGACTCCCGCCGGGTACGCGCGATCAGATCGCGCAGCGCTTCGGGGTCCCCCGCCGCGATGACCGGAAGCATGCAGCGCCCCGCGGCCCGCTTCCGATGCAGCAGTTTGCGCAGCACGTAACGCTGCAACAAGCACAGCACGGCGGCCGAGGGCAACACGGCGAAGATCCAGCCCCGTAACTGACCGACACCGGCGGCTACCGCCCCGAACGCCAACAACACGGCAGCGGTCAGCAGTGCCCTGCCCAACCGGTGGAACTCCTCGGCTCCCTGCCCGAGGATTCGATGGTCCCAGGCCGGAACCAGGGCGACGAGCAGCGCGGCGGCGGTGAGTGCCGCGAACAGCACCGTCCGCCACGGCTCGGAAGGCGCCGAGATCACCGTGCCACCCGCCACGGCCAGCCCCGTGGCGGTCACATCGCCGAGAGCCACCAACGAGCGGTAACGACGCTCCCACGGCAACGCCCGAGCACTGTGCGACCTCGGCGAGCCATCACGGCGCGCGTCACGCCGCACTTCGGTCGTGCCGGCACCGGAAGCCTCCGGGTCCGTACCGCCCGCGGCGGGAATCTTCTGTCGTAGCTCGACGGGGTGTTCCCGCTGCCGCGAGGATAGCCGCATTCGTACTCCAACTCACCGCGAACGCACGGGCCCATCGGCCCGCGGAACCCCGCGGATTCCTTCCTCACGGGAATGTTCGACTTGCTGTTCTCCCAGTTTTTCGAGCATCTTTCATATCACGTTACATCCAGCACACCCGCGCGATTACGGAATATTCCCTGCGCACAGGGCGATCGATGCGAGCACGCCGAATGTTCCGGCTGGAGAACAACCTCGTAACAATTGGCTATTTTCCGTTCAAGGAAACAAAACTCGTCGCCGAAGGGAGCAGTCGGCCTTCCGCACCACGCGACGTGTGGCCGCGCGGCCACCGGACGCGTAGGAATTTCCGGAACGAACCCCGGGTTGTACGCGGCGGCAAGGAAGCAGAGACGGGATGGGGCACGTGCGACACTTCGATCTGATCATCATCGGCACCGGTTCGGGTAACGCGATCCTCGACGAACGATTCGCCGACTGGGATGTCGCGGTCGTGGAGAAGGGTGTCGGAAGCGACTCGTCCTACGGCGGTACCTGCCTGAACGTGGGGTGCATACCGACGAAGATGTTCGTGCACACCGCCGATGTCGCGAACTCCCCGACCGCCGGGGAACGGCTGGGAGTCGGAGTACGGCTCGACGAGGTGCGGTGGCGCGAGATCAGGGACCGTGTGTTCGGCAGGATCGACACGATCGCCGAAAGCGGGAAGCGGTTCCGCAGGGACGAGAACCCCAACGTGACGCTTTACGAGGGCACCGCACGGTTCACCGCGGCACGGGAGCTCCGGGTGGAGACGACCGAAGGGCCGACTACGATCAGCGCCGATCGGGTGGTGATCGCCGCGGGAGGCCGCCCGGTGATTCCGGAGGTCCCGGGCATCGAGGACGTCGAGTACCACACCAGTGACAGTGTGATGCGTCTGGAAAGCCTTCCGGAAAGCATGATCATCATGGGCACGGGTTTCATCGGGGCGGAGTTCGCGCACATCTTCTCCGCGCTGGGCGTGCGCGTGACCATGGTCGGCCGTTCCGGACGGGTGCTGCGTGGCGAGGACGACGACATCTCGGCACGGTTCACCGAGCTGGCCGCACGGCAGTGGGACCTGCGGTTGAACCGGCGCGAGATCGAGGTGAGCGGTTCCGAGGAGGGTGTGCGGCTCCGGCTGGACGGCCCGGAGGGGGCCGAGACCCTCGAAGCACGGACGCTGCTGGTGGCCACGGGGCGTCGCCCCAACTCGGACCTGCTCGACACCGCCGCGGCGGGAATCGAGACCGCCGAGGACGGAAAAGTCAAAGTGGACAGCACGCAGCGCACCACCGTCGAGGGGATGTGGGCGCTGGGCGACGTCAGCAGCGAGTACGAACTCAAGCACGTCGCCAACCACGAGGAGCGGGTGGTGCAGCACAATCTGCTGTACCCGGACACACCGATCGAGTCGGATCACCGCTTCGTCCCGCACGCGGTGTTCTCCGAACCACAGATCGCCTCGGTGGGACTCACCGAGCAGCGGGCCGCCGAGTACGGCATCCGCTACGTCACCGCCACACAGGACTACGGCGGTATCGCCTACGGATGGGCGATGGAGGACACCACCGGCTTCGCCAAACTGCTCGCCGACCCCGCGACCGGGAAGCTGCTCGGCGCACACATCATCGGGCCGCAGGCACCCACCGTGATCCAACCGCTCGTTCAGGCCATGGAGTTCGGCATCGACGCGCGTTCCATGGCTCGCGGCCAGTACTGGATCCACCCCGCGATGCCCGAGCTGGTGGAGAACGCGCTGCTCGGCCTGCCCCTGGACTGACCGGGCGGACACGAGAGCGGGCAAGGATCGGCCCGGTGAGCACCGCGGTGTTCACCGGGCCGATCCGCTTCCACCACTCGAACGGTTCCCGCACCCGTTCCCGCCGGAACTCCCGGCCCCCCTGCCGACGGAAATCCCGGAGGGGAACCCCGGATCAGAGGGTGCGGGGGCGCCCGGCGAACGCACCGAGGACGGCCTGCGCCGTGAGCACTCCTATCAACACCACCAGCGACGCCGACCAGCTCGCGGTGACGTCGTGCAGCATTCCGAACAGGAAGGGACCGGTGGAGGCGATCAGGTAACCGATGCTCTGCGCCATTCCGGACAGCCTGCCCGTATCGGCCGCACTGCTGGTGCGCAGTGATATGAGCACCAGCGCCAGCGGGAACGCGCTCATCCCCACGCCGATCAGCAGCGCCCAGAGCAGCGGCGCGCTCATCGGAGCGAACAGCACCCCCAGGAAGCCGCTGATGGCCGTGGCCGCCAGGCAGACCGTCCAGACCGACTGACCGTTCGTCCTCGTGACCAGGGGTGGCAGCACCATGCTGATCGGAACACCGATCAGCAGCACCAGGCCCAGCAGCCCTCCGGCGGCACCGGCACCGGCACCGGCCGATTTGAACACCTCGGGCAGCCAGCCCATGACCACGTAGGCCACCAGCGACTGCATCGCGAAATAACCGGTAACCGCCCAGGCCAGCGGGCTGCGCAGCAACGAGGAACCTTCCGCCGTCGACTCCGCTCGCTGCCGGGCCGCGGCTCCCGAATCGGGAGCGCGACCACTGCCCGCCGAGTTCCAGACGACGAAGGCGGCCAGGGCCAGCACCGCCCAAGTGGCCAGTGCCAGGCGCCATCCACCCAGCTCGGCACGTAACCAGGGAGTGAAGGCGGACCCCACGGAGCCGCCCGCGGCCATCGCCGTGGTGTAGAGGCCGGTGGCCATACCCACCCGCGTGGGGAACGACTCCTTGACCACCACCGGGATGAGGACGTTGCACATCGCGATAGCGGCGCAGGCGACCACGGTGCCGGCGAGGACGGTGATCGTGCCACCCACGACTCGCAGCAGCATCGCCGCGGTCAGCACGCCCAGCGCGACACCGACGACGCCGCGCCTCCCCCAGCGACGCGCCAACAGCGGTGCGGCTATGCCCGCCGCCCCGAAGCACAGCGTCGGCACCGAGGTGAGCGCGCTGGCCCAGACGGTACTGGCACCGAGCGCGTCACGTACCCCGCCGAGTATCGAGGAGAGGCTGGTCACCGCGGGGCGCATGTTCGCCGCGGCGAGCGCGACCCCGAGCAGCAGCAGCCCACCGCCCGCGGCCGCGTTCCGGTCGGGGAGGCCGTTGATCTCGGGGGTACTTTCGTTGGCTTGCGAACTCGTATCATTCCGGGCCTCGCCCGCCCCGGAACTGGCATCCTGGACGATCAACCGATCGGGAACGGTTTCGGTACGCGACTCGGAAGACATCGCGTACTAGTATCGCAAACGTAGGATGTTTGGATGAAAGGACCTCGCTGTGCCCTTGGTCACGACAACGAGGACCGGTTTGGTGGACCAGGTCATCGCCCAGATGCGTGAGTTAGTCGCATCAGGCGAGTGGCCTCTCGGGCAACGGATCCCACCGGAGGCGGAACTCGTCAACGCGCTCGGCGTCGGGCGCAACACGGTCCGCGAAGCGGTGCGGGCCCTGGCTCACGCGGGACTGCTGGAGGTCCGGCAGGGAGACGGCACGTTCGTACGCGCCACGAGCGAGCTGTCGGGAGCCGTCAGCCGGTTGTGCGACACCGAACTCCGGCAGGTTCTGGAGGTACGGCGCGCCCTGGAAGTGGAAAGCGCCCGGTTGGCGGCGAACGCCCGGACCGAAGCCGACGTCGCCGACCTGGAGATCGCGCTGCGGGAACGGGACACCGCCCTCGCCGAACGCGACTCGGAGCGGGTCGTGCACACCGACAGCCGCTTCCACCTGCGGCTGGTGGAGGCCTCGCACAACCCGGTGCTGATCCAGCTCTACCAGGGCATCAGCGAAGCGGTGCTCTCCAGCGTGGCCACCACCTTCGACCCCGAGGTCCCTCCGGAACGCGACGTCTCCCACACCGAACTGCTCGAAGCCGTACGCGACGGTCATCCCGAACGGGCCGCGGCCGAGGCGGGCGGCTTCCTCGACGAACTACTCGCCGAGTTCACCTCGGGGGAAGAGCACGACACCGCCTGAAAACAACGCGGAGGTCATCACACCGGGAACGCACCCGGTCAGGGCGAGACCAGACCGCTGGAGACGCGCGGCAGACCGGCGGGGACACCACGGTCGAGCAGCCGAAGCAACGCGTCGGTGTCCAGGTGGTGTTCCACCATGTCCCCGAGCAGGTCCAGCTGAACACGGCGCAGCTCTGCGAACGAGGTGTCCGCGGCGACGCGGAAACCCGTCCTTCCGGCGATCCGGGCGGCGCGTTCCAGGAAGTCGCGGCGGAACGCGTCGTTCTCGAACAAGCCGTGCCAGTGCGTGCCCGCGACGGAGCCGTGCAGCGCTCCCTCCCCGTTACCGTCGGGGAGCAGAACCAGCGGATCGGTCTCGGGAGGGCGCCGCACCCTGCCGTGGTGAATCTCGTAACCGGAGACCGGCTGCCGCAGCGCGATGCCGGTGGGATTGCCCAGCGTCTTGGCCGTCTCGAACTCTATCTCCATGTCCAGCAGTCCGAGAGCGTCGATCTCCGCACCGGACTCGACGTGATCGACGATCCGCTTCCCCAGCATCTGGAACCCACCGCAGATCCCCAGCACCGGCAGGCCCGCGGCGGCGTGTTCGAGAACCGCTTCGGCCAGTCCGGTTCGTCGGAGCCAGTCGAGATCGGCGACCGTGGACTTGGACCCGGGAAGCACCACCAGATCGGCGTCCGCGATCCGGGAGGGCTCCGTCACGAACCGCACCGAGACACCGGGCTCGGCCGCCAGTGCCTCGACGTCGGTGGCATTGGACACGCGTGGCAGTCGCGGCACGGCCACGCGCAACCACTGCTCGCCCACCGGTGGGGCGGGGCGACCGACCACACCGTCGGCCACGTACGACAGCGAGTCCTCCGCGTCCAGCCAGAGCTCCTCCGACCACGGCAGCACACCGTGCACGGTTCGACCGGTGAGTTCGCCGAGCTCCCGCAACCCCGGGGTGAGCAGCTCGGGTTCACCGCGGAACTTGTTGACCACGAACCCGGAAACGAGCGCCTGGTCGGCCGGATCCAGCAGCGCGAGCGTGCCGAACAGCTGGGCGAACACCCCGCCCCGGTCGATGTCGCCGACCACCAGCACGGGCAGCTCGGCGGCACGAGCGAGTCCCATGTTGGCGATGTCCTGGGCACGCAGGTTGATCTCGGCCGGTGACCCGGCCCCCTCACAGATCACGTAGTCGTACTCGGAGCGCAGCTCGGAAAGCGTAGCGGTAACCGTGTGCAGCAGCTCGGCCTTGCGCTCGCGATAGGACAGCGCGGTGGCCTCCCCGGCCACCCGCCCCAGCACCACGACCTGGGAAGTGCGATCACTGCCCGGCTTCAGCAGCACCGGATTGAACCGGACGTCGGATTCGACACCGGCGGCCATGGCCTGTACTGCCTGCGCACGTCCGATCTCGCCGCCCGAGGTGGTGACGACGGAGTTGTTGGACATGTTCTGCGCCTTGAACGGCGCCACCCGGGCACCGCGACGCGACAACCAACGGCAGAGCGCGGCCACGAGTACGCTCTTGCCCGCGTCGGAGGTCGTCCCGGCAACCAGCAGTGAATTCACGTCGGATTTCATACACCACGGCCACGTCCCCGCGGGCCCACCCACCACGTGGAAGTGCCCTCGCTCACAACCCGTGCCATCGAGCGGAACGGGGGCGTGCCCAACGTGAGCGCGCCCCGGCCGGGCATCCGCGTTCCTTCCGGAGCGTTCAGGGACGCGTGAGGATCTCGTTGCCGTCCTCGGTGATCAGAATGGTGTGCTCGAACTGCGCGGTCCAGCTCTTGTCACTGGTCGTAACCGTCCAGCCGTCGTCCCAGACGTCGTACTCGTGAGTCCCGAGCGTGATCATCGGTTCGATGGTGAACGTCATGCCGGGTTCGATAACCGTCTGTACCGATGGTTCGTCGTAGTGCAGCACCACGAGGCCGCTGTGGAACGAGCGACCGATGCCGTGTCCGGTGAAGTCCCGCACGACTCCGTAGCCGAACCGCTTGGCGTAGGACTCGATGACTCGTCCGATCACGTTCAGCTGCCGCCCCGGCTGCGCCGCACGGATCGCCCGCATCGTGGCCTCGTGGGTGCGCTCCACGAGCAACCGGGCCTGTTCGGAGACCTCGCCCGCGAGGAACGTCGCGTTGTTGTCACCGTGCACACCGCCGATGTAGCCGGTCACGTCGACGTTGACGATGTCCCCGTCCTCGATCACCGTGGAATCGGGTATCCCATGGCAGATGACCTCGTTCAACGAGGTGCAGCACGACTTCGGAAACCCGCGGTAACCGAGGGTGGACGGGTAGACCCCGTTGTCGACGAAGAACTCGTGCACCACGGCGTCGACGTCGTCGGTGGTCACACCGGGACGGATCGCCTTGCCCGCCTCCTCCAACGCCTGGGCCGCGAGCTTGCCCGCGACACGCATGGCATCGATCACTTCGGGAGGCTGCACGTCGGGATCGGTATTGCGCCGCGGTGCCGGTTTGTCGACGTACTCGGGACGCTCGATACCGGACGGCACCGGACGGCGGGGGGTTTGCTGTCCTGGTTGCAGCGGGCTTCGTACGGGCATGTCCTCACTCTAGAACGTCGGCACCACGCGAAACCGCCCGCAGTCGAGCACGTGGCCCCGAAATGACCAACCACACAGCGCCGCACCGGAAGCGGGAAGGACGACTCCGCCCGACCCGTCACGTCATACCGGGCGCATCGTTGCCCGGTGAGACGGTCACCAGGCCGACGCGTTCGGCGGCACGCAGCATCACCGGGTCGTAGGAGACGAACGCGTGCAGTCCGTCCCGCGCCTGACAGGCGGAGGCCAGTTGGATGGCCTCCGTGGAACTCAGCGGCGAGTCGAATCCGCTCGCGGTGTCGAGCACATCCTGCCCGACGGGTAGTTGTTCGATCTTCGACACCACGATCGAGGCGAGATCCTCGGCCGCGGGACCCGCCGTACGAAAGCTACGGAGTATGTCGACCCTGGAGACCGCACTGGTGGCACGTGGCTGTTCCCAGTTGCTCCGGATCCACACGCTGAGCGCGTTGCTCTCCGGTTCCGCGGCGATCAGTTTCTGCAGGGCCGAAGAATCGAAGTAGATCACATCCACTCCCGTCCACGGTGATCTCGCACCGCGCCCGGAACGGCACGGTGCGCGACAACCTAACACACCGGGATCAGCCGACCCCGTCGAGAAACTCCTTCGAGACCCGAACCGCCCGCTCCGAGGTCCCGGCATCGGTCACCAGCACCGCGAACGACAGATCCCCCCGGTACCCGGTGAACCAACCGTGCGCCCGACTGCCGTCGCCGAACTGTGCGGTCCCCGTCTTGCCCGCCACCTCGCCGAGGCCGGACAACTCGGTGGCGGTCCCGGAACGCACGACCTCCCGCATCATCTCGCGGAGTTTCCGCAACGCCTGCTCGGAGGGGGCACGTTTCGCCTGCTCGTTCACTCGCGTTTCGGCTGATTCGAGCAGTTTGGGCGTGGGCATGGAGCCGTGGGCCACCGAGGCGCTGGCCAGCGCCATCCCGAACGGGCTGGTGAGCACCTTGCCCTGGCCGATGCCGTTGACCGCACGCGTCACCTCCTCCTCGGAGGAGGGCACTTCTCCCGTCAGGGTAGTCATGCCGGGGATCGCGAAGTCTGCGCCGATTCCCAGTCTCTCGGCGGCCGTCGGCAACGCCGAGGCGGGCAACCGGGAGGCCAGTCCGGCGAAGGTAGTGTTGCAGGACTCGGCGAAGGCCTTCCTCATGGTCACGCGGCCGAGGTCGAAATGATGCGCGTTGGGCAGTGTCTTGCCGTTGAAGGTCCGCTCCGCGGGACAACCGAGCTTCGTTCCGATGTCGGCCTCGTCGGCTTCGAGGGTCGCCAGAGCGGTCGCCATCTTGAAGGTGGACCCCGGCGGGTACTGCCCCGTCAGCGCCAGTGCGCCCTTGTCGTCGGCGGCCTCGTTCTGCGCGACGGCCAGCACCCCGCCGCTGGAGGGACGCATCGCCACGATCATGGCGGGCTTGTCGATCGGGTCGACCGCGTTCTCGGCGGCACGCTGCACCTTGTCGCTGAGTGTGGTCCGGAGTGCCTCGGTAGGCTCGGGTTCGGCCCGGTGCAGCGTTTTCAGCTCCGCACCGGAAGAGTTCGCCGTGAAGACGCGCCAGCCGTCGCTGCCGTTCAACCGGTCCTTCCTGCTCTCGGAGATGGCGGGCAGCACCTGGGAGGCGTAGCCCTGTTCCGAGGCCACCAGGGCGGTCCTGTCCGGGAACCGGACACCTGGTAATTCGTATATCGCGGACTTAACCCGCCGGTAGTCGGACATGCGGAGTGTGACCACGGTGTAGGCCTGGTTCTCGGGGGTGTCCTTGGCGCCCTCGACTATTCCCCGCTTGGTGACGCTGGGGGCCACCGGTTCCAGGCCCCGCGCCAGTGACTCGGCGACCTCGGAGAGGTTGTCCACCTCCTTGCGCACCACGGTGACGCGAATCAGTCGTTGGGGCCCCATCAGACGGGTACCGTCCCGCCCCAGGACCGGCGCGGGAGTGGCGGGATCCAGCTGGTAGTGCAGGCTCTGCCCCGAACCGAGCTCGGGATGCACCACGGAGGGCCGCCAGTGGACCTTCCAGGAGTTGTCGTTCTCGCGCAGCTCGAGTTCACCGTCGTAGTTCCAGACCCGGTCGGAACCGAACTGCCACGAAACGCGGAACTTCGCGGTGGTGGGACTGCCACCGTCCCCGGAGTCGACCCCGGTGACGGAGGCCTCGACCTTCTCCGGCGAGAGATTCCGCCTGGTCTCGCCCAGGAACTTCCGAGCGGTTTCCGGTGCGTCGGTGCGGCGAGCGGCCGCCGCGTTGTCGCCTGCGGCGAAGTCACGCAGATAGGCGGCCGCCGCGTCCTCGGCCGAGGGGCCGGAGTCGAACACGCCGCAGGAAGCCAACGGCAGGGTAACGAGCAGTCCCGTCAGAGCACTGAGAGCACGAGCTGTACGCACAGATCGCAGTATGCCGAAGAATCGTCCAGGTGTCGTGCGTGCTGTGTTGCGCAGAACGCACCAAGGCACGACCGAGGTCGCTGAACAGGGGGAAATATCCACCGAACGCATTACAGCGAGTAGGAAGTGTTCCGATTCACAGCCGCCCCGCCGTCATATCCGGGCCGGGCCTCGCCACGGCGAGAGCCGTGCGGGATGTTCCGCCGAGCGATCGCGGGAGAAAACCGAGACAACGGTGTCCGACTAGAGCAGTACGGTGCTGAACGTTCCGGCCCGCCGGAATCCGATCTTTCGGTAGGCCGCTCTGGCGGCGATGTTGAAATCGTTGACGTAAAGGCTCGCCCTGCGCCCCATCCGGCGGACCAGGTGGTCGGCCACGGCCGCGGTTCCGGCGGCCCCCAGTCCACTGCCACGTCGATCGGGGCGTACCCAGACCCCTTGGATCTGACCGACGGTACCGGAGATCGCACCGATCTCCGCCTTGAAGACCACCTGGCCGTCCTCGAACCGGGCGAACGCGCGTCCACTGGCTATCAGATCGGCCATTCGCGCGCGATAACCCACGGCACCACCGTTGCGGCGGGGATCCACGCCGACCTCCTCGACGAACATGGACACCGCCGCGGGCAGATAGCTGTCGAGCTCCTCGGAACGGACCTGGCGCACCGCGGGGTCCACCCACCCCGCGGGAGGTTCGGACAGCGCCAACAACGGCTGCTCGGGACGTACCTCCCTGGCGGGTCCCCAGCTGGCGGACAACTCGGACCACAGTGACATGACCTGCCCGGCTGGGCCGACGAGCGAGGAACACACCCGCCTGCGTCGAGCCGCGCGGTCGGCGAAAGCGCGCATCGCGTCCCTGCCCCCGCGCAGCGGTATGAGATTGGCACCGGAGTAGCAGAGCCCCTCGAAGCCGCTGCCGAATCCCCACAGCTCACCACTCAGATAGACCGGGTCGATCTCGGCGGCCTCGATCCGGGAGAGCACCATGCAGGCGGCCACGGGATCCGATTCCAGCAGGGAACGAACGCTTGCCAAGTCCCGTCCCTGTAACAACCGCGCACCCGCGAGCTTGAGCACTGCTCAAGCGTGCCAGAAACCCGTAGGACAACGCCGCACGAGACATGCCGGAAGTGAGGTATTCCGCACCGAGATCACCCGATCGAAGGAGTTTTTCGAGCGGGAACGCCGTCCTGACCAGGGAATCCCGCCGGAAAGAATCCCCGAAGGAACAGGTCGGAACGGCCCGCCGACGACGGGCCGCCCGCTTTACCGACGGCCGGACAGCGGATGCCGCATCGGTCAGCCGACGGTGACGGTCGGCGAGTCGTCGGAGCTCTGCTCCATCCCCTCCGCCAGGCGTCCGGCTTCTTCGATGAGGGTTTCCACGATCTGGCTCTCGGGCACGGTCTTGATCACCTCGCCCTTGACGAAGATCTGGCCCTTGCCGTTACCCGAGGCCACCCCGAGATCGGCCTCGCGGGCCTCGCCCGGGCCGTTGACCACGCAACCCATCACCGCCACCCGCAGCGGCACCTCCATGCCCTCCAGGCC
>NZ_FPAT01000021.1 GCF_900116555.1 Actinopolyspora lacussalsi subsp. righensis
TGGTGGGTGTGCTGGGCAGCGAGGGGGTGACGCAGGAGGGTAGCCCATCCCGGGCGATGGTTGTCCCGGGGTAACGGTGTAGCACGGTCGCCCAGGCAAATCCGGGTGGCCAGTGGTGTGAGACCGGATGCCGAGCCGGTGTGGCGAAGTGGGTGATCCCCGGCTGCCGAGAAAAGCCTCTAGCGAGGGGCCGCGTGGTCCGTACCCGAAACCGACACAGGTGGTCTGGTAGAGCATACCGAGGCGAGCGGGGTAACCGTGGTTAAGGAATTCGGCAAATTGTCCCCGTAACTTCGGGAGAAGGGGAGCCGCGCCTGGTGATCCCCCATTGGCGGGGTGAGCTGGGGGTGGCCGCAGAGTCTGGGCCCAAGCGACTGTTTACTAAAAACACAGGTCCGTGCGAAGTCGTAAGACGCGGTATACGGACTGACGCCTGCCCGGTGCCGGAACGTTAAGGGGAGTGGTGAACCCGTTTAGGGTGAGGCTGCGAACCGAAGCGCCGGTAAACGGCGGTGGTAACTATAACCATCCTAAGGTAGCGAAATTCCTTGTCGGGTAAGTTCCGACCTGCACGAATGGCGTAACGACTTGGGCGCTGTCTCGACCACGGGCCCGACGAAATTGCAGGACGAGTTAAGATGCTCGTTTCGCGCGGCAGGACGGAAAGACCCCGGGACCTTTACTACAGCTTGGTATGGGCGTCTGGTTCGGCTTGTGTAGGATAGGTGGGAAACGGTGAACCACGCACGCCAGTGTGTGGGGAGTTGCTGGTGAAATACCACTCTGGTCGTTCCGGGCGTCTAACCTCGGTCCGTGACCCGGATCAGGGACAGTGCCTGGTGGGTAGTTTAACTGGGGCGGTTGCCTCCTAAAGGGTAACGGAGGCGCCCAATGGTTCCCTCAGCCTGGACGGAAACCAGGTGGCGCGTGTAAGTGCACAAGGGAGCTTGACTGTGAGACCGACGGGTCGAGCAGGTGCGAAAGCAGGGACTAGTGATCCGGCACCGGCATGCGGATGCGGTGTCGCTCAACGGATAAAAGGTACCCCGGGGATAACAGGCTGATCTTGCCCAAGAGTCCATATCGACGGCATGGTTTGGCACCTCGATGTCGGCTCGTCGCATCCTGGGGCTGGAGTGGGTCCCAAGGGTTGGGCTGTTCGCCCATTAAAGCGGCACGCGAGCTGGGTTTAGAACGTCGTGAGACAGTTCGGTCCCTATCCGCCGCGCGCGTGTGGAGACGTGCGGGGAGCTGTCCCTAGTACGAGAGGACCGGGACGGACGAACCTCTAGTGTGCCAGTTGTCCCGCCAGGGGCACGGCTGGTTGGCCATGTTCGGCACGGATAACCGCTGAAAGCATCTAAGCGGGAAGCCCACCCCAAGATGACGTCTCCCACCCCCCGTAAGGGGGGATAAGGCACCCAGCAGATGACTGGGTTGATAGGCCCGACATGTACGCACAGCGATGTGTTCAGTGGACGGGTACTAACCCGCCGAACGGCGACACCCCC
>NZ_FPAT01000012.1 GCF_900116555.1 Actinopolyspora lacussalsi subsp. righensis
AACCGCATTCACCGTAGCACCCCAACCAACCCCCACTCACCGGGGGGTCACCCACCAACACCGAAACCCAACCAACCACGATCGAGCCCCGAGCCAGCAAGCACCAGGCACCACATGCAGTTCTTCAAACAACCAGCCACCACCACGAACCGAAACCCAGAAACCACCGAACAAACCAGAACCACGTCCCAGCTCATCCACCCTCGTGATTTCCAACCCGGCCCCGCCGTGCTGACAACAACCACTCTAAACCCCCACCACACCACCCCACACACCCACCCCCCACTAATTCACGAAATCCCAGGACAGCCCCGATAAATACCCCGAAAACCATTCGGATAACCGCCGTACGCTCACAGTTCACCGGGGCCGCCCGTATGGGCCTCCCTAACGGGGCGCGAGCGCACCCGCCGAATCGGACAGTCCACGACGACCTTCACGCAGTTCGTGCTGCCAGTTGGTGATTCGGCGCACGACCAGTACGGCCAGTATCGCCGCTGACACTTGTAAGGGGGCGACGAGAAAACCGGCCAACGCCAGATCCTGATAGAACGCGAGCGCTTCCCGGCCGGTGAGGTCGAGCGGATTTCCACTCGACCCGGTATGTGCATAAGTGATCACACGCGCGTGACGGTCCGTGCAGAACATCGCGAGATAGAACAGCCACCAGGCCCAGAGCAGCCCGCCCTTGTAATCGACACTCGACTCCATACCGCCCCGCTCGTGGCCGGGACGACTCGCTCGCCAGATGTCGGTGAGGATCTGCTTCGGAAACCAGAAATTGACGACCGGGACGATCCAACCGAGTATCAACCAGGGCTTCCGCCTCCGATGTATCCCGGGGTCCAGCACTTCCGCGTTGCCGCGCACCCGGAACAACCAGACCAGGAAGAGCACCATCGCTGGCAGCAACACGAGTGCGCTGAGCACCCCGACCACCAGTTCCAGCCCCTCCATCGGCAGGAACTCCATGTTCCAGTAGGAGCGCGACTGCTCCATCGCCTCGCTGTACACCACGAACAGTCGGAGCTGCACGAGAAAGTACAACGCCTGGAATACGGCGAAGCACAACAGCAGCACGATGGTGGCGATCCCCAGACCGCGTGTGGGCCGCAGGACTCGCCGGGTGTCGATCGGTGGGGCCGCCCCGGCGATACCGGGTTCTGCAGGCGGTACGGCCCCGAGATCGCTCAACTGCTCGGCAGGCAGTGCCCTGCCACCGCACACCGCGCAGTACTCCTGGTCAGCAGGAACGTGCCCACCACACACGGCACAGTTCACTCGTCCACTTCCAATCTCGCCGAATGACAAAACGGCGCGGACAATACCGGCGCGACCACTCGGCGGGCACCCGAATTTCGAAACCTTGGAGTGCCGGTGTCCGGATCGTGACCGGCTCGTGACGGTGCCGTTCACCGGCCCAGTACGCGCCGAAGTTCCGCTCTGGCAGCGGTGCTCGACGAGTCGAAACGACTCGCGTAGAGCTCGTCGAATTCCTCGGCTCCCAGCTCCGAACGCAACCGAGCGCACATCTCGCGCACGTCGGGATCCCCCCGGTCCAGCACCCCCTGCAGTGCCGCTGCCACGCCGAGCAATCGCGCGGCTTCTCGCGGAGCTCCCTCGACGAGTACCAGTCGAGCCAGCTGCTCGCACAACACCGCGCTCACCGGTCTGTCCGCCACGGGATTTTCGGAGTCCAGGGCTTTCCCGAACAGTTCACGAGCACCGGCGGCGTCGTCCTCGTCCAACGACAACCGGATCCGGAACGAGAGCAGCAGATCGCGCATCATCGGATGTGGTGGTGATCCGAGTTCCACGAGATCCGCCTCGGCGTCTCGCACCAGCCGGTGAGCCGATTCGGTGTCGCCCTCGGCCCTGGTCAGTTCCATCCACCCGTAGGTGACGACGACGCGATGACTGGAGGGAGTGGTGCCCGCCAGCCGGGAAGCCTCGTCCAACTCGGACCGTGCGCCGGAGAGGTCTCCCATCCGAACTCGATGCATTCCGATGCGGGCCAGCTGTGGTACCAGTTCGGTGGTGGAACGCAGCTCGCGCAGCACACGTACGGATTCCGTGAGTCGCTCGACAGCGCTTTCGTGATCGCCCCGCAGCGAGTGAAAATCGGCCGTGCTGCCGATGGCCTGGGCCTTCCCCCAGCGATCACCGATCGCCTCGAAAGCGGCCACGGCCCACTCGGCGTGCTTCTCCCCCTCACCTGTCTCGCCCCGGCGCTCGACCAGTATCGCCCACCCGTAGTGCGCGGCGGCCCTGGGCCACGGATCGGGGTGTTCGGCCGCGCGCCGCAACGAGTCCGCCATCTCGTCCAGCCGCTCCGTCAGCAACCAGATCATGGGTTCCAGCAGCCCCAGGTAGACGTACCGCGACATCGCGCCCGTGTCGCGCAGCTTCTCCACCGCCGCGCCCAGCCGTTCCGACCAACCGTAGGAGTCCTCGTAGAGCCTGCTGACCAGCTCCACCACCGCGCGGCTCGCCGCGGGTGCCGGTCCGGACAGCGCAGCCACGTCACGCATCCGCTCGGCGAGTTCGGTGTGGCGCATGGTCATCGACCAGTACCAGTTGAGCGCGGCGGCGAGCCTGATACCGATATCGGCGTCGGAGTTCTCCAACGCCCAGTGCGACGCCCGCATGGTGTTGTCGTGCTCGACGTCCAGCCGTGCCAGCCACGTCAGTTGTTCCCGGGAGTGGATGCGTGGGGCCGCTGTCTCCGCGAAGGCCAGAAAGTGCTCGGCGTGACGACGTCCCAGGGCTTCGACCTCGTCGGCGGCCGCCAGCTGCTCGGAGCAGAAGGCCCGCACGGTCTCCAGCATCCGGTAGCGCATCACCGTGCCCTGGTCCACGGCCTCCACGAGGGACTTGTCCACCAGGTCGGAGAGCAGCTCGTCCACGTCCGCGGCGACCGGTCCGGCACCGGAGCACACTTCGGCCACCGATTCGGCACGCGCGGATCCCGCGAACACCGACATCCTGCGCGCCAGTGTCCGCTCGGATTCGGTCAGCAGCTCCCAGCTCCACTCCACCACCGCTCGCAGCGTGCGGTGGCGCGACATGGCGGCCCGGTTTCCCCTGGTGAGCAGCCGGAACCGGTCGTCCAGCCGTTCCGCGAGCATGCGGGGGCTCATGGAGCGGACCCGGGCGGCGGCCAACTCGATGGCCAGCGGCATGCCGTCGAGCTCACGGCAGATCTCCATGACGTCGGCCGTGTTGGCCGCGGTGAGTTCGAAGTCGTGCCGTGCGGCGGCGGCACGCTGCACGAACAGTCGGACGGCGGGGCTGGCAGCGGCTGCTTCGACGTTGTCGGGAACTTCCAGCGGCCCCACGGGGAACAGTTTCTCGCCCGGCAGTGCCAGCGGTTCCCTGCTGGTGGCCAGTATCCGCAGTTCGGCGACGAGGGTGAGCAGCCGCTCGGTCAGCTCGGCGGCTCTCGTGACGAGGTGCTCGCAGTTGTCCAGGATCAACAGGGTCGGTTCGGAACCGAGCGTCTCCACCAGTCCGGAGAGCGGATCGCCCGGACGACCGTGATTCAGTCGGGGTGCTTCTCGGACTCCCAGGCCCGTCAGCACCGCCGCGGCGAGCTCCTGATCGTCGCGCACCGGCGCGAGTTCCACGAACAGCACCCGAAGCGCGGTGATCCGGGAGGCACTCTCGATCGAGAGTCTGGTCTTGCCGGAGCCGCCGGGGCCGAACAACGTCACCAGGCGCGCGTCACGCAACGCGTGGTCCAGCCGCTCCAGTTCCGGCTCCCGCCCCACGAAACCGCTCAACCGCCTCGGCAGCGCCGCGCCGTTCGGAGCGGTCCCGCCACCGGCGCCGGGATCGTCGTCCGGGGGGTCTCGCTCGACGACGCCCGCTGTTCCGGAGGTGGCAGGCGCTTTTGCGGAGGTGACAGGCGCTGTCCCGGAGGCGGTGGCCGCGTCGTCACTTCCCTCCCGCGGCAGGGCGAGACGCATCTCACGTAGCCGGTCACCGGGTTCGGTCCCGAGACGTTCGACCAGCCGGTCACGCAGCTGTTCGTAGGCGCTCACGGCCTCGGCCCGCCTTCCGGCGGCGCGCAGCGCGCGGAAGCGCAGCTCGGCGAGGCTCTCGTCGAGCGGATGCCTGGCGGTCAGCAGCGCGAGCTCCTCGATGAGCCCGGCGTGGTCGCCGAGTCGTAGCTCGGCCTCGATCCGCTCGGTGAGTGCGGCACGCCCGAGCCGTTCCAGTCGGGGGACGGTGGCTTCGGCGAACGGGAGATCGCGGAAATCGATCAGGGGATCGCCGCGCCACAGTTCCAGCGCGGCCCGCAGGTCCTCGGCCGCCTCCGCCGGAAGGTTCCGGCGGAGCGCCCCACGGCCACTGGCGACCAACCGTTCGAAGCGGTGCAGATCGACCCGGTCCGGATCCGCCCGCAGCGCGTAGCCGAGCCCTTCGGAGCTCAGCCGCAGACCGGTCGTGGCACGCAGTGCCCGCCTGGTACGGGCGACCAGCGTGTGCAGCGCGTTCGTGGCATCGCCGGGAACCGCGTCGGTCCAGAGGTCGTCGATCAGCGTCCGCACCGGAACGCTGTGGTTGAGGTCCAGCGCCAACCGAGCCAGCAGGGTGCGCACTCGGTTACCACCCAGCTCGACCGGTTCTCCCCCGTCGTCGTGCACCCGGAACGGGCCGAGCATCACCAGCAGCACGCGGCACCTCACCAGTTCCTGTCGCGTCCTCGCGAGCCACGACGCACCGAAGCCGCCCGATGTGACAGCGCATCACCGGCCACGCTCCGACCGCTCGTCACGACGCCGTCGCAACCACGTGACGAGTCCACCGATCGCGGCCGCGAACAGCACGACGACTCCGAGCAGCACGGGCCATCCCCAGCGACTCGATACCGCGTCCAGCGTACGTCGGGTGGGGCTGTCCTCGTCGGCCAGCACCACACCGAGCAGCACCACGGCGGCCAGCAGGACCGCTCCGAGCAGGGCGTACCTCGGCCTGCCCAGCACTCGGGAGCGCCGGTGCAGCACTCGGGCGACCTTGACGAGGCGGAACACCCGCACGAGCTGGACCGCGGCGACCACCCGGACCAGCCGCAGCACCTGGGCGGGGGCGAACGCGAACACCACCGCCGGGATGGTCAGCACGGTGACCAGTGCCATCCACCAGTGTTCCCGCAGCCAGCGAGGCCGATCCCGGCTGAACCAGAACAGCAGCACCGACTCGGCGGTGAGCACCAGCATCGACGACCAGTTGAGCACGCTGCCGAACAGCGACACCGGCCCGTCGAGCCGGGTGAGGAACACCGCGGGAACCGAGGCGGCAGCGGCGGTGAGCACCGGAACGTGCAGCGCGCTCCGGATCCGGTCCTCGCCGCTCCGCCGGGAATCCACGCGAATCGGACCTTACCGGTCGTTCCGGAGGTCCACGGCGGTCGTGGTGCCGGGCGACCGACGAAACGATCCCGCCCCCGGAGGGACGGGATCGATCGTTTCGACTCGGTGGATCACTCGGAGGAGCCGGAGCCCTCGGACTGGTCGTCCTGGTTGGAGCCGGAGCTCTCCGAGGACGAGCCACCGGAGGAACCGGCCAGGTCCACCGGCGGGGTGTCCGGAACGGTGGAAGGCTTGAGCTCACCCCGGAAGGTGAACTGGGCCTGGTCCTCGGTGCCTTCCTCGTCCCAACCGTCGACGTCGACGATGACGATCTGACCCGCCTCGACCTCGCCGAACAGGATCTTCTCGGAAAGCTTGTCCTCGATCTCGTGCTGGATCGTGCGGCGCAGCGGCCGGGCACCCAGCACCGGGTCGAAGCCCCGCTTGGCCACCAGCTTCTTGGCCTTCGAGGTCAACTCGATGGACATGTCCTTGCTCTTGAGGGCGGTTTCCACCCTGCCGATGAGCAGGTCGACCATCCGGATGATCTCTTCCTCGGTGAGCTGGTGGAAGACGATCACGTCGTCGATCCGGTTGAGGAACTCCGGACGGAAGTGCTTCTTCATCTCCTCGTTGACCTTGGACTTCATCCGCTCGTAGTTGGTCTCCTGCTCGTTACCAGCGGTGAAGCCCAGACCGACCGCCTTGGAGATGTCGGCCGTGCCCAGGTTGGAGGTGAAGATCAGCACCGTGTTCTTGAAGTCGACCACACGGCCCTGACCGTCCGTGAGCCTGCCGTCCTCCAGGACCTGCAACAGCGTGTTGTAGATCTCGTGGTGGGCCTTCTCGATCTCGTCGAACAGCACCACGGAGAACGGCTTGCGGCGGACCTTCTCGGTGAGCTGGCCGCCCTCCTCGTAGCCGACGTAGCCCGGAGGGGCGCCGAACAGCCGGGAGGCCGTGTAGCGGTCGTGGTACTCACCCATGTCGATCTGGACCAGGGCGTCGTCGTCGCCGAACAGGAACTCCGCCAACGACTTGGACAGCTCGGTCTTACCGACACCGGAGGGACCGGCGAAGATGAAGGAACCGGAGGGACGCTGCGGGTCCTTCAGGCCGGCACGGGTGCGGCGGATCGCCTGGGAGACGGCCTTGACCGCGTCCTCCTGGCCGATGATCCGCTTGTGCAGCTCGTCCTCCATGCGCAGCAGCCTGGAGGTCTCCTCCTCGGTGAGGCGGAACACCGGAATACCGGTCCAGTTGGCCAGCACCTCGGCGATCTGCTCGTCGTCGACCTCGGCCACGACGTCGAGATCACCGGCCTTCCACTGGGTCTCGCGCTCCTCCTTCTGCGTGATGAGCTGCTTCTCCTCGTCACGCAGCCTGGCGGCGCGCTCGAAGTCCTGTCCGTCGATGGAGGACTCCTTGTCCCTGCGGACCTCGGCGATCTTCTCGTCGAACTCGCGCAGGTCCGGCGGTGCGGTCATCCGGCGGATGCGCATCCGCGCACCGGCCTCGTCCAGCAGGTCGATCGCCTTGTCCGGCAGGTACCGGTCGTTGATGTAGCGATCCGCCAGGCTGGCCGCTGCCGAGAGGGCGGAGTCGGTGATGGAAACGCGGTGGTGCGCCTCGTAGCGGTCCCGCAGTCCCTTGAGGATCTCCACGGCGTGATCCAGCGAGGGCTCGCCCACCTGGATCGGCTGGAAACGACGTTCCAGGGCCGCGTCCTTCTCGACGTTCTTGCGGTACTCCTCCAGCGTGGTGGCACCGATGGTCTGCAGCTCACCGCGCGCCAGCATCGGCTTGAGGATGCTCGCCGCGTCGATGGCCCCCTCGGCGGCACCCGCACCGACCAGCGTGTGGATCTCGTCGATGAACAGGATGATGTCGCCGCGGGTCTTGATCTCCTTGAGGACCTTCTTCAGGCGCTCCTCGAAGTCACCACGGTAGCGGGAACCGGCGACCAGCGAACCGAGGTCGAGCGTGTAGAGCTGCTTCTCCTTCAGCGTCTCCGGGACCTCGCCCTTGACGATCTTCTGAGCCAGCCCCTCCACCACGGCGGTCTTGCCGACACCGGCCTCGCCGATGAGGACGGGGTTGTTCTTGGTGCGGCGGGACAGCACCTGCATGATGCGCTCGATCTCGGTGTCACGGCCGATCACCGGGTCGAGCTTGGTCTCACGGGCGCTCTGGGTGAGGTTGCGGCCGAACTGGTCCAGCACCAGTGAGGAGGACGGGGTGCCCTCGCTGCGGCCACCGGCCTCGGCCGGTTCCTTGCCCTGGTAGCCGGACAGCAGCTGCAACACCTGCTGGCGAACCCGGTTGAGATCGGCGCCGAGCTTGACCAGCACCTGCGCGGCCACGCCCTCGCCCTCGCGAATCAGCCCGAGCAGGATGTGCTCGGTGCCGATGTAGTTGTGCCCGAGTTGGAGTGCCTCCCGCAGCGACAGCTCCAGAACCTTCTTGGCCCTCGGGGTGAAGGGGATGTGGCCACTGGGCGCCTGCTGGCCCTGGCCGATGATCTCCTCGACCTGCTGGCGCACGCCCTCAAGGGCGATCCCCAGCGATTCCAGCGCCTTGGCGGCGACACCCTCACCCTCGTGGATCAGACCCAGGAGAATGTGCTCGGTGCCGATGTAGTTGTGGTTGAGCATCCTGGCCTCTTCCTGGGCCAGGACAACCACCCGCCTCGCGCGGTCGGTGAACCTCTCGAACATTCGCACTCCCTGACTGCTGCGCCGGCGGTCTCGTACCGGGCACCGCTCCTGCTCACGCCGATGCCCGCGATGGGTTCAGCACTCTGAACTCCACTCTAGTAGCCACGGCGCACTCAGGGCTGTTCCGGCTCGCAGCCCACTTCTCGACAACGTTGCGTTCAGTCAGCCCAACAGGGCGTTGAGCTGCGAAATTCCATTCGAAAACCAGGTCGCCCGCGGTGTCCGCCGAGCGCGAACACCGCCTTCGGCGGACCGAATCTCACTCATCCGGCCCAGTGTGGCGACTGTCCGGCCCAGTGTGGTGCCGAGCCACGGTGCTCGCGGGTCAGGAACCGCGGGTTCCGGGACCGGCATCCTCCGATTCCGAAGCCCGGGACTGCCTGCCGCCCACCGGAACCACCAGGGGTGTACCCGTGACCGGGTCCGGAATCACCCGCGCCCGGAGATCGAAAACCTCGTGCAGCAACCGCTCCGTGAGCACCTCTCCCGGAGGGCCCTGCGCGGCGATCCGCCCTTCGGACATCGCCACCAGCCGGTCCGCGTAGCGGGCGGCCAGGTTGAGGTCGTGCAGCACCATCACCACGGTGCGCCCGCTCTCGGTGTGCAGCCTGCCGATCAGCTCCAGCACATCCACCTGGTGCGACAGGTCCAGGTAGGTGGTCGGTTCGTCCAGCAGGAGCAGATCGGTTCCCTGCGCCAGCGCCATGGACAACCAGGCACGCTGCCGCTGCCCACCGGACAGCTCGTCCACGGACCGATCGGCGAGGTCACCGATACCGGTGAGCGACAACGCCTCGGCCACGGCCGACTCGTCGTCCCCGGACCACTGGCGATACCAGGACTGGTGCGGATGCCTGCCTCTGGCGACCAGGTCGGCGACGCGGAGCCCTTCCGGAGCGACCGGCGACTGCGGCAACAACCCCAGCGTACGCGCGACTTCCTTGGTGGACATCCGGTGGATGGGTTCGCCGTCCAGCAGCACGCTGCCGCGCCTGGGCCGCAACAATCTGCCCAGGGCCCGCAGCAGCGTGGACTTGCCACAACCGTTGGGACCGATCACGCCTGTGATGGTGCCGTCGACGACGTCCAGATCCAGCCCGTCGACAACCACGCGCTCGCCGTAGCCCAACGACAGATCGCGGGCGCACAACCGGTTCCTCGCCCCCTCCGAGGAACCGCTCCCCGGTAAGGAGTCGGTGGCCGCGGCCGTGCTGTCGACCGTGTCGTGCGCGATGTGCGAGGCGGTCATGTCTGAACCTCCCGATACCGGTGGACGAGCAGATAGATCAGGTACGGGGCACCGAGCGCGGCGGTGACGATTCCGACCGGTAGTTGCAGCGAACCGAACAGCGTGCGCGAGACGAGATCGGCACCGACGACGAGAAGCGCTCCGAACACCATCGACACCACCAGTGGCGGTCGCGGGGTGCCTGCCGTGCGGAGGGCGATCTGCGGGGTGGCGAGCGCGACGAAGGCGATCGGCCCGGCCGCCGCGGTGGCCAGCGAGGCGAGCACGGCGGCCCCGAGCAGCAGCGCACCCCGGGCGATGTTGACGGGCACCCCGAGTTCGCGAACCGTGTCGTCGTCGAACTGCAACGCTCCCAAGGCGTGCGAGCCGAGCAGGGTCAACGGTACGAGCACCAGCAGGGCCAGCCCGACCGGCACCACGTTGTCCCAGTCGCGCGCGTTGAGGCTGCCGGTCAGCCACACCATCGCGCGTCCGGCGTCCTGGGTCTCACCGATGGTCAGCAGCCACAGGGTCGCGTTGACCGTCAGCGCGTTCATGCCGATGCCGACCAGCACCAACCGGAACGAGTCCACCCCGCCCCGGTAGGCCAGCAACCCGACCAGCACCGCGGTGACGATGCCGCCCCCCAGCGCGACCAGGGGCAGGCCGAGGCTCGCGACGACGCCGCTGATTCCGCCGAGCGTGCCGGAGGTGACGATGACGGCGGTGGCCGCCGCACCGGCACCTGTGGTCACGCCCAGCAGATCCGGGCTGGCCAGCGGATTGCGCACCACCGCCTGCGTGATCGCGCCGGACAACCCGAGAGCTGCCCCGACCAGCAGTCCGGTCAACGCACGCGGCAACCGCAGCTGCAGCACCACGAGCCGTTCCCCGGCGTCGCCACCGCCGAACAGTGTGCGCAGCACCCCCAGCGGGGAGATCGGGTAGTCGCCGAGCGCCAGATCGCAGGCGAACACCAGAAGAAGCCCCGCGAGGCCGCCCAACAGCGCCACCAGCGGCCGGAGGCGCAGCACCGTGGACACGGGGCCGACGCGCAGCGGGACGCGGCCACGTACCCGAGCGGCCGGGGCGCCGACGGGGGTTCGCACCGATTCCGTCACAGCCGCATCAGCCTCCTGCGTCGTACGAGAGCGATGAAGAAGGGGGCGCCGATCATCGCCAGCATCACGCCGACCTGGATCTCCGAGGGACGCGCCATGATCCGGCCGACCAGATCGGCCAGCAGCACCAGACAGGAGCCCCCCAGCGCCGCGAACGGCAGCAACCAGCGGTGGTCGGGGCCCGCGAAGTATCTGGCTATGTGGGGAACGATCAGACCGACGAAGCTGATCGGTCCGCACATGGCCACCGCGCTGCCGACGAGCACCGCGATGGCGGTGATCCCGATCGCCCTGGACCTGGCGACGTTGTGGCCCAGCGCCGCGGCCATGTCGTCACCGAGGGAGAGCGCGTTGAGCCCGGGAGCGCTGGCGAGCCCCAGCACCAGCCCCAGCAGCAGGAACGGCAGCACCCGTTGAATGAGCCCCATGTCCGAGACGGCGATGGAGCCGACCTTCCAGAACCGGTAGGTGTCCAGGCTCTGCCGGTCAAGCAGCACCAGGGCCGAGGTGAGTGCCTGCAGCAGTGCGCTGATCGCCGCCCCCGCCAGTGCCAGCGCGACCGGTGTCGCGCCTCCCTTGCCGATCGAACCGATCAGGAACACCGCCAGAGCGCTGATCAGCGCTCCCGCGAAGCTGAACCAGATGAAGCCGAGCATGCCGGTGATCCCCATCGTGAACACGGCCAGCACCACCGCGAGCCCCGCGCCCTGGGTGATTCCGAGCACACTGGGGGCCGCTATGGGGTTGCGGGTGTAGCCCTGCATGAGCGCTCCGGCCAGTCCCAACGCGGAACCGGCGAGCACTCCCGCGATGGTGCGCGGGACGCGCAGCTCGTAGATGATCACGTTGTTCTCGGTCCGCGAGCTCGCGAAGAGCGCGTCCACCACCGCGCCGGGCGGTATGAGCTTGGCTCCGATGAGGATGCTCAGCGCACAGCTGAGCAGCAGCAGACAGCACAGTACTCCGAGGCCCAGCAGCCTGCCGCGTCGTCGCGAGTTCAGCCGGTCGGACCGCGTTGCCCGCTCGGGGGGCGGCGCGCTGTCGCGTTCGGTCGGTGCGGGGAGGGTTTCCGGCCGCCGGCCCCCTGCGGAGGACTCGTCGTGGGGCGCGGGAGAGGCCGAGGAAGCGGGACCCGAACCGGACGGGTCGCCCGTGGCCGAACTGCGACTCAAATCCCACTCCCTTGGCTGTCCGCTCCGATTCGCTTAGGTTGCCCACACTTAGGTTAGGCCCACCTAAGAGTAACCGAAACAGGAAGGCGAACCGATGTCGGAAGTCACACGCACCAGACGTGAGTTGCTGCGAACCGCGTTGACCGCCGCAGGCGCGCTGCCCGTACTCGGGTTGGCGGCGTGCGGTGGCGAGTCGGACTCGACGGAGCAGGGCGGGGGAACGAACGCCCGCACCGTCGAGCACGCGATGGGTGAAACCGAGATCACCGGAACGCCGAAACGGGTGGTCGCGCTGGACGCCACCTTCACCAGCGCCGCGATGGCGCTGGGGACGAACGTCGTCGGTTACACCACCTTCGGCGGCCGCGAGAAGTTGCCCGAATACCTCGGCCGGGACCGCACCCGATACGGCGAGCAGGCACAGCGCGTGGGCAGCCTGACCAGTCCGGATGCGGAGCGGATCGTCCAGCGCGACCCCGAGCTGATCCTGTCCGCGAAAGTCCGGCACGAGGACATGTACGGCCAGCTCTCCGAGATCGCGCCCACCGTGTTCAGCCGCACGACCGGGGCGACCTGGAAGGAGAACCTGCTGCTGACCGGTCGGGCGCTGGGCAAGGAGAAATCGGCCCAGAACAAGCTGGACGAATACGAACGACGTGCGAGAACGATCGGGGACAGCATCCGTTCGAAGGTGGGGCACAACCCGACGATGTCGATCGTGCGCTTCGCGGGCGAACCGACCGTCCGGCTCTACAGCGCCGATTCGTTCCCCGGGACCGTGCAACGCGACACCGGGCTGGCTCGCCCCGAAGGGCAACCCGAAGAGGACGGAATCGCGGTCAATCTCAGCCAGGAGCGGATCCCGGAACTGGACGCTGACCACATCTTCGTGACCGTCTACCCCGATGAAGCGGGCGACGCGGCGAAGACCAGAAAAACCTTCGAATCAAACCCGCTTTGGAACAAACTCACCGGGAAGCAACACCTGGTCGACGACATCACCTGGATGACTTCGGTGGGAATCCACGGTGCACACGCGATTCTCGACGACCTCGCGAACGCGTTCGGTGTCGACGCGGCGCGATAACAGGCCAAGTGTGCGGGGTGCGCTCCGACATTGTCCAATGCGACATTGTCCGCCCGGGGCGCACCCGGCCCCACTCCGGCCCGGTGGTGTCCGTGTGGGCACCTACATCACGTCCGTCCTCGTCCGTACGAGTCCCGCGGCGACACGAGTGACGTGACCGGTCGTTTCGGCGCCGACGCGCCGGAACACCATCGGACGCCACGACCGACGGGCACATCCGGACCCAACAAAGCACTACTGACCACTGCTACCGAAACAGCGGCCGGTACTACCGAAACAACGGCCGGAGTATCGAGACATTCCCCCGCCGCATTCCGAATCGGTCTCCAATATCGGCCGGGCGGATATCGAGGGAGCACGGCACGAGCCGCGTTCCGGTTCGACGGGTGTCCGGCGGGACGAACCGAGCCGACGTCGACCGTCGCGAACTTCAGTGCGCCTTGTGGTACTCGGCGACGATATCGGCGGGGATGCGACCACGGTCCGAAACCTTCATCCCCCGCTTGCGGGCCCATTCCCGAATCGCTTGGTTCTGCTCACGATCCGCGCTCGTGGAACCACCGGACGAAGCCGACGACGAACGCGCGGAGCCCGCCTTCGGTCCCGGCTTCTTACGCCCCCCGGCCCGACGTGCACTCGCCAGAAAGCCGCTCAGTGCCTCCCGGAGCTCGGTCGCATTGTCATTGGAAAGGTCGATGGTGTACGAGACGCCGTCCAAGGCGAACTCGACCGTTTCATCGGCCTCCCCACCGTCCAGGTCGTCCACCAACTGGACAGTTACCTTCTGCGCCATCTTCCGCGGTCCTCCCCGGTATTCCTTACAGCGAGACGGTGACGATCCGAGCCCGAACGAGTATCGTCGGTGTTCTCTCGAACCACATCATCCTCGAAGCCGTATCGCGACCGATCACGCATCGAGCCACTAATACATCGTCACCGTTTCATTCTCGCCAGCAAGGTTAGCGCAGCAGTGCCGGATTCGCACTCACCCCACCGAAGAAATTTTCGCTCCACCATCGATCAGGGGAGTGCGATCACGTCATTCCGGACGCACGAGCGGGAACAGGATGGTCTCCCTGATGCCCAGCCCCGTCAACGCCATCAACAACCGGTCGATCCCCATTCCCACGCCGCCCGTGGGGGGCATTCCGTACTCCAGCGCCCGCAGAAAGTCCTCGTCGACGGGCATGGCTTCCTCGTCGCCCTCGGAAGCCAACCGCGCCTGCTCTTCCAGCCGCGCACGTTCGACGACGGGATCGACGAGCTCGGAGTAACCGGTCGCGAGTTCAAAACCCTTCACGTAGAGATCCCATTTCTCCGCCATCCCCGAATGCTGTCGGTGTTGCCGGGTCAACGGAGCGGTATCCAGCGGAAAGTCCCGTACGAATGTGGGAGCGTGGAGATGGTTGCCCACCATGTGCTCCCAGAGTTCCTCGACCAACTTACCGTGCCCGAACGACGGATCGAGCTCGGACAAACCGGCGCTCTCGGCATGCTTACGGAGCGTTTCGACAGAGGTTTCGGGGGTTACTTCCGAACCGAGCGCCTCGGAAAGCGATCCGTACATCGTAATGTTCGCCCATTGCCCGGAAAGATCGTACTCGGAACCGTCCGCCCAAGTGACGGTCTGAGTGCCGAACAGCGACTGGGCCGCTTCCTGGATCAGCGCGCGGGTGAGTTCGGCCATCGCGTTGTAATCCGAGTAAGCTTCATAGAACTCGAGCATGGCGAACTCGGGAGAGTGGGAAGAGTCACTCCCCTCATTGCGAAAGTTCCGATTGATCTCGAAGACCTTCTCGATACCACCCACGACGCACCGCTTGAGGAACAGCTCCGGGGCGATGCGCAAGTAGAGATCCATGTCCAAGGCGTTCGAGTAAGTCACGAACGGCCTGGCCGCGGCCCCACCCTGCAAAGTCTGCAGCATGGGCGTCTCCACTTCGAGATATCCGCGCCGTTCGAACGAATCCCGCAGCGAACGCAATGTCGCGGCACGGGTGCGAACCGTTTCGGCCGCCTGGCTACGGACCAGCAAATCCACGTAGCGCTGCCGAACGCGGTTTTCCTCGCTGAGTTCCTTGTGGGCCACGGGCAACGGCCGCAACGACTTGGCCGCCATCCGCCACTCGTCCGCCAGCACCGAGAGTTCACCGCGTCGAGAGGTGATGACCTCGCCCGCGACGAAAACGTGGTCCCCCAGATCCACGTCGGACTTCCACTCGGACAGGGCCTGTTCGCCGACCTCGTTCCGGCTGAGCATGGCCTGCAGCTCGCCGCCGTCCCCGCCCCGCAACGTGGCGAAGCACAGTTTGCCGGTGTTGCGCATGAACATAACCCGGCCCGCCACACCGACCCGTTGTCCGCTGGAAGCGTCCACGGGCAGATCCGAATGCGCCGCCCGCACCTCGGACAGCTCGTGGGTCACGGGCAGCGAGACCGGGTAGGGATCCTGGCCCTCGGCAAACAGGCGTTCCCGTTTCTCCCGACGCACCCGCAGCTGCTCCGGCAGGTCCTCGGCTCCGTCGACACGACTCGATTGATCCTGGTCATTCACGGTTTACAAGGGTACGGACCCGCCGGGGGCGACATTCCGGCAGGATGGGGCAGCCCGTCCTCCGGCGGCGCCCCCGGTGCGAGGGGCGCGGATGCGCCGCGAGCTCGTTCGAACCGGTGCACCGAACGAACGAGGGGACAGTGGCCGTTCCCCCGACGGGGCGGTGATCTCCCCTCGCGGGGGCGGTGGCACGGATCACCGCTCGCCCGGTCCGGTCACTCCAGGTTCCGGTCGAAGACCAGCCGCAGCCCGAGCAGGGTGAGCTCGGGGACGTGGTGCGAGATCGTCCGGGACTCGCTGATCACCAGTGGGGCCAGGCCACCGGTCGCCAGTACCGTAGTGGGACCGCCGTGGGTCTCCTCCAACTCGGACACGATGCTGTGCACCAGCCCGTCCACCTGTCCCGCGAAACCGTAGAGCAGTCCGGACTGCAGACACTCGACCGTGTTCTTTCCGATCACCGAACGCGGCCTGACCAGCTCGACTTTGCGCAGCTGGGCGGCCCGCGAGGCCAGCGCGTCGAGCGAGATCTCCACCCCGGGAGCGAACGCTCCCCCCAGGAACTCGCCCTTGGCCGAGATGGCGTCGATGTTCGTCGAGGTACCGAAATCGACCACGACGCAGTTCGTGGAATGCAGGTGGTGCGCTGCCAGCGTGTTGATCACCCGGTCCGCGCCGACCTCCTTGGGATTATCGACCAACAGGGGGACACCCGTTCGGACACCCGGCTCCACGACGACCCTGGGAACATCGCTCCAGTTGCGGCCGAGCATGACCCGCAGCTCCCGCAACAGCGTGGGAACGGTGGACAGGGCCGATATTCCGGTGATCTTGTCGACGTAGTCGCCCAGCAGACCGCGCATGGTGAACGCGAGCTCGTCGGCGGTCATCCTGGGTTCGGTCCGCATCCGCCAGTCCCGCACCAGCCGAGCCTGGGCCTTCGGCTTCCGGCCGGAACCGGATCGCTGCTCTGGACCATCGGGCTCGTCCTCGTAGAGTCCCAACACGATGTTGGTGTTGCCGACGTCGATAGCGAGCAGCACCGTGGATTTCCCTTCCTGTCGAAACGCTGACACAACGGCGGGCGCTTTCCGCGAGCGACACGTCACCCGAACGAGGTCGCCGGGAACGGCACGCCACCGCACGGCCCCGCGGGCTCACCGGAAGCCCACCAGCACTCCGGACGGCCGGTGGGCATCGATCTCACGATCGCGCGGGAACACCGCTCACCACCGGGTTCGCCTCACTCAGCGGGGCGAACCACTCGTGGTTCCCACAGCGGTGGTGGCGAGTCCCGATCCCTCGGGGGCGTGACCGGGATCGCCGCCCCGTTCGACCACGCGGTTCTCCCCGTCGACGAAGAGCACGCTCGGGCGGAACGACCTGGCCTCGGCCTCGTCCATGACGCCGTAGGCGATCAGGATCACCACGTCGCCCGGGTGGACCAGGTGGGCAGCGGCACCGTTGATACCGAGCACCCCGGAACCGCGCTCACCGGTGATGGCGTAGGTCTCCAGCCGGGCTCCGTTGGTCACGTCCACGATCGTGACCTGCTCACCGTCCAGCAGATCGGCCGCCTCCATCAGGGCGGCGTCTATGGTCACCGATCCCACGTAGTGCAGATCGGCCTGGGTAACCGTGGCACGGTGGATCTTGGATTTGAGCATGGTCCGGAACATGCCTGCTCCTTAGGCTTCGAGCTACCGGGTGGGAACTACCGCTTCAGAGGCCGGATCGGACGGTCCGAGTTCCACCAGCGCGTTGTCCAACAGTCGGGTGCCGCCCACTTTCGCGGCGACCAGCAGTCGTGCCTCTCCCGCGTCCGGCGCGGGCCCCAGCTCGGGGTCGCACAACCGCAGGTAGTCGAGTTCGACCATCGGTTCGGTGTCGAGCACCTCGCGCGCGGCCGACAGCACGGCGTCCGGGCCGCGCGAACCGGCGTGGACCCCTGCCGCCAGCGCCGCCGACAACACCAAGGCGGCGGCGCGCTCGCGCTCGCCCAGATAGCGATTGCGGGAGGACAGCGCCAGCCCGTCGTGCTCGCGCACGATCGGGATACCCTGCACATCGGTCGGGAAGTTCAGCTCGCGGGCCATCCGGCGCAGCAGCACCAGCTGCTGGTAGTCCTTCTCACCGAACAGGGCCAGATCCGGCGCCACGATGTTGAACAGCTTGGCGACGACGGTGAGCACACCGCTGAAGTGACCCGGCCTGCTGGCGCCCTCGAGTTCGCGGCCGAGCTCTCCGGCGTCGATCGTCGTCCGCGGATCGTCACCGTAGAGTTCCCGGCTGCTCGGGGCGAACACGAGCTCGGCGCCCTCCCGCCCACAGACCCGCAGATCCTCGTCGAGGGTGCGCGGATAGCTCTCGAAGTCCTCGCCGGGACCGAACTGGAGCGGGTTCACGAAGATCGAGACCACGGTAACGCTGTTCGGGACACGACGAGCGGCGCGAATCAGCTCCAGATGCCCCTCGTGCAGCGCCCCCATGGTGGGGACCAGCACGATCTTGCGACCGGTGCGGCGCAGCGCGCGCGTCACCTTGCCCAGTTCCGCGGGAAGGTGGTGCACGGTGACCTCGTCGGGGGTGAAACCCGGTCCGGCACCGACGCTCTCCGAACCGCCCCGCTCGTCCGTAACGCTCATCAGCGCCCCCCGTCGAGTACTTCGTTGACGCCAACGGCGTCGTCGGCACGCAGCATTCCCGAGCTCACCGCCCGGTCCGCGGTGCGTTTCGCCAGCTGTACATAGCCGGACAGCACGTCCGGCGCGGATTCGCCCAACACGTCGAGGTGGTCCCGCACGGTTCCCGCGTCGCCACGCGAGACCGGCCCGGTGATGGCCCGGTCCCCGTAGCGCAGCGAGTTGTCCAACGCGGCCGACAGGATCGGGGCGAGCACCCGGTCCGGGGACTCGACACCGGCCGCGCGCAGCAGCTGCGCGCTCTCGTTGACGAGGGTGATCAAGTGGTTGGAGCCGTGGGTCAGCGCCGCGTGGTAAAGCTTCCGGGACTCCTCGGCGATCCGCACCGGCTCGGCTCCGAGTTCCACGGCCAACGCCGCCCCGACGCTGAAGCCGGCCTCGTCGTCCTGCCGGGCCGTCACGGCCACGGTGGCCGCGGCCAACCGTTCCAGATCCTCCGGCCTTCCGGTGAACGTCATCGCCGGATGCAGCGCCACCGGCAGCGCACCGGCGTTCACCGCGGATTCGAGTACCGCCACACCGTGCGCCCCGGAGGTGTGCACCACGATCTGGCCGGAACGCAGCGCCTCCGCGTTCACCAGTCCGCGCACCAGCCCACCGAGCGCGTCGTCGGGCACGGCCAGCAGCACCAGATCCGCCTGTCGTGCGACCTCGTCGGGCGGGCGAACCGGGGTGTCGGGCAGCAGTAGCGATACGCGGTTCAGCGCCGCGTCGGAAACGGCGGCCACCGCCCCGACCTCGTGGCCCGCCCGGTGCAGCGCGGCTCCCAGCACACTTCCGACGCGTCCCGCGGAGATCACACCGACCCGAAGGCGGGGACGCGGACGCGTTTCAGCGGCCGAGCGCGGGGAATCCGGGTCCGCTCCCGGACCGCGGACATCGTGCCTGTCAGTGGACACGTCGACCAATCCTCCTACCGTTCCAGTCCCGTACCGGGTACCGGACAGCGTCGTGAGAGTAACCGGAAAACACTTCCGGTGGGATCCCATGGTGGCGAGAGCCACGCACCCACGGCCCTGGAGACTCGTCCGAGAGTGGCGAGTGCCACAACCTCGCGGCACCGGGATCGGCGGACCCGTGCGTCCGGTCCGATCGGTGCCGGGGTAACGGAGAACCGCGTCAGCGCTTCTTCGGACGCTTGACGTTCATGCTGGTCAGTTCGTCCATCCTGATCCGCTCGGTGTAGATCGCCTCCTGGGAGCCGCTGGCGGAACGACGCGCCGTCTTCAGGTCCTCGATCAGCTTTTCGCGGCGTTGCCTGCGCACGACGCTCGTGGTGTTTCCGACGCTCGCCCGATGCTGCAGAAACGCCAGTTCGGTGACCGCGATCTGGTAGTCGCGGACGGACCTGGCGGCTTCCTTCCCGGAGTTGCGCCGCACCCTGCGCTTCCAGTCACGTCGCGCGGAGAGACTGGCCAGTTTTTCGAGTTCGCTGGACACGATCAGTCCCGCCCGTTGCAACGCGGGCAGCTGCGCGGCGACGATGCGCTGTTCGCGTTTGCGGTGCCAGACCACAAGCCAACCGGTTCCCAGGAAGATGGGAACCATGATCACGAAGTAGATGTCGATGAAGCGCACCCCGCCCAAGGTGGTGGAGGCGTTCCAGAAGGCGTGCAGCAACACCGCGGCCAGGAACCCCAGTACCGGCCACAGTCCCCGAGTTCTCGGACCGCCGGCACGCGTCGCGAGACCTATTCCGATCCCGACCATCGCGGTGAACAGTGGATGGGAGAACGGCGCCAGCACACCGCGCAGCACGAACACGGCCACGACGCCTCCGGTCATGTCTCCCAGTCCTGCCTGCGCGAACGCCTTGCCGAAGTAGAAGATGTTCTCGATGAAGGCGAAACCGGCCGCGGTCAACGACGCGTAGACGATGCCGTCGACCATGCCGTTGAACTCGGAGCGGCGTCGGAACCACAGCGCGACCACGAAAAGCGACTTCGCGGCCTCCTCCACCAACGGCGCGGTGACCACCAGGGCGAAATGCTGCTGCAGGGTGCCGCTGAACAGGATCTCGCCGAAACCGGTCATGGCGTCGTTGAGCAGGAAGGCACAGGCCGTGGCACCACCGGCGCCCCACAGGAACGCGCCGAGCAGCAGCATCGGCGGCTCGGGCTCCCAGCGGTCGATCCACACGATCGCGGCGAACACCACGCCGACCGGCAGCAGGGCGACCAGCGCACCCACCACGGCCGCGACGTAGCCCACACGCGCGGTCGCGATGCCGAGCATCGCCAAGCCACACATACCGAGCAGGATCAGACCCGCGATGGGCCAGCCGACGACGCTGTGCTTGTAGGTCTGGTTCCTGCGGGCGCCCGACAGATCAGGATTGGACACGCCAGAAACGATAAAGCCCGCGTGCCACCGGCCGACAGCACCAGCCGATACCGAAATCAGCTCGCGATTCTCACTCGTCGCGGCGGCGACGTCTGCGCGTCTCACCGGAGTTGCCGTAGGCGGCCAGCAGATCGTTGACGGATGTTCCCTGCGTATGAGCCCCGGAAGTCCCCACGGGAGAGGACTGCTGCGCCGAGGAGGTTGTCGCGTCGGCAGGGGGATTCGGCTCCACCGTGGGAGGTGTCACTCCAGTGGGCGGACCTGATGTCTCACCCGATCGTGCGGATCCGTCGTCGGATCGATTCGTACCGCCGGCAGCGCCCTCCCGGGGCGCTCGTGCCGCCGCTCCGGTCGGCGCGGCGGCTGGCGGGGCCTGTTGCGGGCGTTCGACCGGTCCGGCGTCGTTCGGCGGTCTGCCGGGGGGACCGTGTCCACCCGGCGCGCCTCCCGCCGTGCCACCGGGCGGGCGCGTACCGGATACCTCGTCACCGGCCGCGGTGCCACCGGAGCCACGTGCCCGAGGACTTCCCGGCGGCCGGGCTGGACCGGTTCTTCGTCCCGGCGTACGGGCCGGTGCGTCCTGGTTGGCCGGGACCGGTGGGGGTGGTTGCGCACCGGCGGCGGGGGGAGGTGGTGCCGCCCGCGGCGGTTGCGCACCGAGCTGATCGGGTGTCGGTTCCGAACCCGGCACGCCTTGAGCAGCGGGACGTCCGACCGGAGCACCCGGTGCCGGGTGCGAAGCGGCTCCACCCGGCGCGCTGCCAGGGGGCGTGGCCGCGGGTGGCGTGGGCACCGGAGGAGACGCTGCCGGAGGGGCAGCGGTGGTAGGAGTGGCCGCCGGGGAGGTGGACATCCGGGGCGCGGCTTCGCGCTGTGCCGCTTCGCCCTCGCCCGGCAACGCCAGCGGAGCAGCGCCGACCTCGGCACCGGGAGCACCGGGCTCCCGCGTGACGGGAGGAGCCTGTTGTCGACCAGGTGCGGCGGAGCGGTTGGGATCGGGAGCGGCAGCAGGTTTCGGTCCCGAAGCGGGGGGACCATCGCTTCGCGGGCGCCCGCCGGGGCGCCCGGGCTGGCGCCGGGGCGGAACGCTGCCACTCGCGGAAGCACCGCCCGCCGCGGGCTCCCCGGCATCCGATGAAGCACCGGCCCCCGCCGCGGCACCGGAATCCGCCGCGTCGGGGGGAACCGGAGAAGCCGCGGCTCCGGAAGCACCTCCCCCGCCGGGAACATCAACCCGTGCGGTCCCCCCGGAAGGAGGTGAACCGGGGGCGGCAGGCGCGGGAGAAACCGGCCGAGGCGCTCCGGTGGCTTCGGAGTTCGGCTGGGCGGGAGTTCGCGGTCGGGATTCGGGATATCCGGGCGCGTGCTCGACGGAACCGGGCTCGTCCCCGCGAACGGAGTCCGAAGCGGACACAGCGGCCGACGAGGTGGCCCCGGCGGGGGGCGAACGATTCAGCAGCCGACGCAGCTCGTACAGCTCCGAACGCAGCTCGGCGACCTCGTTCTCGGTCTCCTCCCGGACCCGGCGCAACGCCTCGTTGTCGGCTTCGGTCTCGTACTCCTCGCGGGCGTCGATCTCGCGTTCGAGTTCCAGTTCGTAGCAGCGCTGCCGCTCGGCCAACAGCTCGTCCTGCTCCATCGACCGGTTGCGCATCCGACCAGCCCACAGGCTCGACAACAGTGCCGCCCACAGCGCGGCGAGGATTCCCAGCCGCAGCATCCGGACGTCGTCGCCGAGAATCAGCGTGACCGTCGCCGCCACGGCCAGACCCGATGTACCGAGCCACAGCAGCACCGCTCGATCTCCTCGCGATCGAGACTCGGAATCGCTCGGGTCAGCCATGCGGCCAACCGTACCCGGAGTTTATCGCTTCGAAATCCGGTGGGACTCCTCGGAAACGAATCGATCACACAGTGAAACGACGGGCAGTGCTCAAGAAAAACAGCCCCACCGAGTCGTGCGATAAACCAAGCACCGAACGTGTCCAACCACCGAGAAACACCACTCACCACCCCAGGACAGCGTCAATTTCTCGCGAAATCGCGGCCCCAGTGCGGCGGCGCGGTCCCTGTCGGCGTCAATTTCCCACGAAATCGCCGGGCGGAGGACGGCACAGCCGAACTCCCACCACTCACGCAGTCGGCGCCGCCGCGGGTTCTCCGGTGCGGCTCTCACGAGGACGGCCCCGACGTTGTGTAGGTCGCTACCCGATGTCGGGGCACCCGCAGCGAGAGCCGTGCCGGAGGTTCCGCCACAGGGCCACCCCGGCAAAACTACCGAGGTTACCGTTCAGCCTCATCGTCGTCGTCCTCCTGCGGCTCATCGGGATTGCGCATGGCCCACTCCAGCCACAGCCCACCGCCGACCAGCGCTGCAGCACTGACGAGCCCGACAATCGAAGCGATGGTGTCCGAACCGAACAGCCGCACCTCGGTCAGCAGGTACAACAGCATCGACGCCCACGCACCACCCATGAGCGCGCCCACCAACGAGGATGCTTTCGCCAGTGCCACGATCCGAGTCGCCATCATCGGATCGAGTGGTTCGGAGCCGCTCCGGTGTTTGGCCCTGGGACGCAGCACGATCGCCAGCACGGCGTCCACGATGGCCACCACCAGCAGCACGCCCCCGGCCGCCACCGGCAACGGCGGCAGCGATCCGTACGACAGCTGCACGACACCGTAGAGCAGCACCGCGGCGAGCAGCGCCGCACCAAGGAGCTCGCGGGGTCTGGTGTAGCTCATCCGTCCTCCGTCCGTATCGCGAGGCAGGCACGTCAACATACGGCGCCACGCCGTGCGTTCCACTTCGGGCGGGACGTTCCTCCCGGCCCGACGACCACCCGCACTCCGAGCGCGAGAAACCGAAGACGTGGCCTAGCGCAACGCCAGATCGGGGCGTAGCCGCACACCCGCGGTTTCCGTCTCCGGCAGTGCGGCCAACAGCTCGGACACCGCTCCGTGGCCGGGGAGTGCGGCTTCCGGCTCGATCTCCAGCCACGGAATCAGTACCGTCGCTCGCTCGGGAGTGCCGGGATGAGGCAGCAGCAGTTCGGGATCCCGGCTGTGCACCTCGTCCACGGTGACCACGTCGACATCCAGGGTACGGGGTCCCCAGCGTCGCTCCCTGCGACGTTCGGCCTCCCGTTCCAGGTGCTGTGCCCGGCGCAGCCAGTCCCACTCGTCGTCCGCGGCGGACTCGACCAGCAGGACGGCGTTGAGGAAGTCGGGCTGGTCCGTGACCCCCCACGGAGCGGTTTCGTAGACCGAGGAGGCCGTGAGCAGTACCTCGCGCAGTCCCCGAACGGCGAGCCGGAGGTGTTCCAGTCTGTCCCCGAGGTTGGAGCCGAGGGACAACACCGCCCTGCTCATGTCGAAGCGGCCTTCGCTCCTCTGCCGCCGCGACTGGATCGGCGGATGGTTACCGACACGTCGTCGAAGGTCACCGGGACGGGCGCGTCGGGCTTGTGGATCGTGACCTCGGCGGCGTGCGGCCTACCGTCGCTCATGATGTCGTCGGCGATCTCGGTGGCCACGGTCTCGATCAGGTCCCGCGCGGGACCGGCGACCACGGCCGCGGCGCGTTCGGCGAGCACCCCGTAGTGCAGTGTGCGCTCGACGTCGTCGGAGGCGGCTGCCTCGCCGAGGTCGACCCACACCGTGATGTCGACGACGAACTCCTGACCTTCCCGTTTCTCCCGGTCGAAGACGCCGTGGTAACCGAAAACCCGCAGTCCGGTCAGTCCCACCCGATCAGCCACGGATCTCACCTCCGTTCCGCCAGGCAGCGGCCACCTTCACCGCGTCGGTGGAACCGCTGACATCGTGCACCCGTACTCCCCAGGCACCGCGGTCGGCGGCCAGGGTGGAGATCGCCGCGGTGGCCGCGTCGCGCCCCGCCGCGGGACGCGGGTTTCCGTCCGAATCGGACAGCAAGCTGCCGAGGAAACGCTTGCGGGAAGCGCCGACCAGCAACGGGAATCCCATTCCGAGGAAGGTGTCCAGCCGTCGCAACAGCGACCAGTCGTGCTCGGCCTTCTTCGCGAAGCCCAGCCCCGGGTCGAGCACGATGGATTCCTCCGGGACACCGGCGGCCAGCGCCGCCGCCACGCGTTCGGACAGTTCCGCCCGTACCTCCCCGACCACGTCCTCGTAGACGGCGAGCGAGTTCATGTCCCTGCTGTGTCCTCGCCAGTGCATGAGTACCCAGGGCAGCCCCGAATCGGCGACCGCACCGGCCATCTCCGGATCGGCCAGACCTCCGGAGACGTCGTTGATCATCGCCGCGCCCGCTCGCGCGGTGGCGGCGGCCACCTCGGCACGCGTGGTGTCCACACTGACGGGAACCCCGGCCTCGACGAGTTCCCGCACCACGGGAAGCACACGCTCGGTCTCGGTGGCGGCGTCGACCCGCTCCGCCCCCGGCCTGGTGGACTCGCCACCCACATCGACGATGTCGGCTCCCCGTTCCCACAGCCGCAGGCCGTGCGCCACGGCGGCCGAGTGATCCAGGTACCGACCGCCGTCGGAGAACGAATCGGGGGTTACGTTCAGGATTCCCATCACGCGGCAGCGCGACGGCTTCGGCAGCTGAACGGCCATCACTTCCCCCGGATCAACGACAGCGCCTCGGCCCTGGAGGACGAGGAGGAGCGGAATATGCCACGTACGGCGGAGGTGGTAGTGGTCGAACCGGCCTTGCGGATACCGCGCATCCCCATGCAGAGATGCTCCGCGTCGACCACGACGATCACCCCCCGCGGTTCCAGCTTGCGGGTGAGTGCGTCGGCGATCTGCGAGGTCAGCCGCTCCTGGACCTGCGGGCGCTTGGCATACAGATCGACCAGCCGCGCGAGTTTGGACAGTCCCGTCACCCTGCCCTGTTCGTTGGGGATGTAACCGATGTGGGCCATTCCGTGGAACGGAAGCAGATGGTGCTCGCACTGCGAGTACATCGGAATGTCCCGGACCAGCACGAGCTCCTCGTGGGCCTCGTCGAACGTCCGGTCCAGCACTTCGTCCGGATCGGTGTAGAGCCCGGTGAACAACTCCTCGTAGGCGCGGGCCACCCGTGCTGGGGTTTCCCGCAGCCCGTCGCGCTCGGGGTCCTCACCCGCCGCCAGCAGCAGCTCCCGGATGGCGGCTTCGGCGCGGGGCCTGTCGAAATACTCGTCGACCAATTCGGCGGGATCGGATCCGAACTCCGCGTCCGGCCCGATGGGCACGCCCTGACCTGTCACGTGTCTTCCCCTCCACAGCGGTGAGGCACCCGGCTCGCCGAGCCGGGTGCCTCGTTCCACTGCAGTCCGCGGTTACCGGCCGCTGTTGGGGCCGGTCCCGTTCTCGTTGCCGGAATCCTGGTCACCCTCGGAATTCCGCTCGGAGTTCTGCTGGTTACCGGCGTCCGGCTGCTCCGTGTCGGCGGAACCCGAGCGGTGCTGGTGACCGTTCTGATCCTGGTTCTGCTGGAACTGCTCGGTCCGCTGCTCAGCGGCGCCGGGCTGTTCTTCCGGACGCTGTCCCTGCGGCGCAACGCCCTGCTCCCATGCGGGAGAACCGTTGTACTGCGGCTGGCCCTGCTGCGGCTGGCCCTGCTGGGGCTGATAGCCGGACTGCCCACCGGGTGAGGTGGCGGGGGTCCAGCCGGGAGGGGCCCCGTAGTTGGGCGGCACTCCCTGGGGAACCTGACCACCCTGCGGAGCCTGTCCCTGCGGGACATGCCCCTGCTGTGGCTGCCCACCCTGTGGCGGCTGCCCGCCCTGCGGCGGCTGCCCACCCTGCGGCGGATAGGGCTGCTGGGTACCGGGCTGCTGGCCCGGTGCGGGCTGCGGCGGATAGCCGTAGGGCTGCCCCTGCTGGTTGTCGGGACCGTACTGCCCGGCGGGCTGCTGCGGTCCGTAACCGTTGGATCCGGAGACGGCTCCGACCGGGGCGGGGCTGGGCTGTTCGTTGATCGGCGGCGGCCAGGGTTCGCCGCGTTCCATCGCCAACTCGCCGGGCGTCTTGATCGGCGGCTTGTCCGAGGGAGTGCGTCCGCCGAAGTCGTTGAACGCGGTGATCCGGGGGCGCTTCTCCACATCGGCGAAGATGCGCTCCAGATCGGTGCGGTTCAGCGTCTCCTTCTCGATCACTTCGAGCACGAGGTTGTCGAGCACGTCCCGGTAGGTGTTGAGGATCTCCCACGCCTCGGTGTGCGCCGCCTCGATCAGCTTGCGCACTTCCTCGTCGATCTCGTGAGCGACCTCCAGCGAGTAGTTCGGCTGCTGGCCCGCCGAACGCCCGAGGAAGGGATCGCCTTCCTCCTTGCCGTACTTGACGGCGCCCAACCGGGCCGTCATGCCGTACTCGGTGACCATGGCACGAGCGATCTTGGTGGCCTGTTCGATGTCACTGGAGGCACCGGTGGTCGGCTCGTGGAAGACCAGTTCCTCGGAGGAACGCCCGCCGAGGGCGAACACAAGACGACCGATCATCTCCGAACGGGTCATCATGTCCTTGTCGTCCTCGGGGACGACAAGCGCGTGCCCTCCGGTCTTGCCCCTGGGTAGGATCGTGAGCTTGTAAACCGGTTCCAGGTCCGGCATCGCCCAGGCGGCCAGCGCGTGACCGCCCTCGTGATACGCGGTGATCTTCTTGTCCCGCTCGGAAATGATCTTGCTCTTCCGGCGCGGACCGCCGATCACCCTGTCCACCGATTCCTCGAGCGCGGCACCGGTGATCAGCTGCGCGTTCTCACGGGCGGTGAGCAGCGCGGCCTCGTTGACCACGTTCTCCAGATCGGCACCCGAGAACCCGACGGTGCGCTTGGCCAGCCCGTCGAGATCGGCGTCCTGGGCCAGTGGCTTGCCCTGGGTGTGCACGTTCAGGATCGCGCGCCTACCGCGCAGGTCGGGTGGAGCGATGGGGATCTGCCGGTCGAACCGGCCGGGACGCAGCAGCGCCGGGTCCAGGATGTCCGAACGGTTGGTGGCGGCGATCAGGATGATCCCGCCCCTGGAGTCGAAACCGTCCATCTCGACGAGCAGCTGGTTCAGCGTCTGCTCCCGCTCGTCGTGACCACCGCCGAGTCCGGCACCGCGCTGCCTGCCGACCGCGTCGATCTCGTCGACGAAGACGATGCAGGGCGCGTTCTGCTTGGCCTGTTCGAAGAGATCACGAACACGGGAGGCACCGACACCGACGAACATCTCGACGAAGTCGGAACCGGAGATCGAGTAGAACGGCACCCCTGCCTCACCCGCGACCGCGCGGGCCAGCAGCGTCTTACCGGTACCGGGCGGCCCGTAGAGCAGCACGCCCTTCGGGATCTTCGCCCCGAGAGCCTGGTAACGGGTCGGGTGCTGCAGGAAGTCCTTGATCTCGTGCAGTTCCTCGACGGCCTCGTTGGCTCCGGCGACGTCACCGAACAGGGTCTTGGGCATGTCCTTGGTGAACTGCTTGGCCTTGGACTTGCCGAAGTTCAGCACCTTGCTGCCGCCGCCCTGGGCGTTGTTCATCATCCACATCACGAGCAGGACCAGCAGGCCCAGCGGGATGAGATAGATGAGCAACTGGCTCCAGATGGAGCTCTGGGACACCTCGGTGTCCCAGTTGGAGATGCCGGACTGCTCGATCCGATTGACGATGTCCTCTTGGGAACCGGTCGGATACTTGGTGAGGATCCGGTTGCTGCCCTGAACCTGGACGCCGTCGTTCAGGGTCAGCCTGACCCGCTGTTCTTTGTCCTCGATCGTGGCTTCGGCTACGTTGCCCTGCGAGATCTGCTGCAGCGCCTTCGAGGTCGACACGTCCGTGTAGCCACGCGTGTCGTCGAAGAGCACACTGAAGGCATAAATCAGCAGCAACCCCGCCAACAGCCACAGCAGCGGGTTGCGGAGCAGGCGCTTTCGGTCCATTCACTTGCGGCCGCCGAGCGGCCTCGACCCTCCCTGACTGTCACGTCGGGTGGTGGCGGGCGTCCATTTAACGTCCACCCCCGGTTCAGCCCAGCGTACCGCTCGCGGCAGTGTCGAACTGCGCGAGTCGTTTCACCGGCAACCCAGGGTACCCGCCCCTGGCGTTCCAACGGCCCATGCACCGGATTAGTTCCAACAGTCCCCTTGCTCGGTGACACAACGCACGGACGATGGTCGACCGTACGCCGTGAGCGTCCTCACTTCCAGCGATCACCGTGATCCCGGATCACCGTCACTTCCGGACACCGGGGAACGGCGCACGGCCCCCTCACGGTTGTACCCGTGGTACGGCACTCGCGGAAAACCGGATCACGTTCCGGAGGTGTAGACCTTCGGATCGAGACTGCCGATGTACGGAAGATCACGGTAGCGTTCGGCGAAGTCCAGCCCGTAGCCGACGACGAACTCGTTGGGAATGTCGAATCCGATGTAGCGCACCGGCACCTCGACCTGTACGGCATCGGGTTTGCGCAGCAACGTGCAGACCTCGACCGAGGCCGGTTCCCGTGCGGCGAGGTTGCGCAACAGCCAGGACAGCGTCAGTCCGGAGTCGATGATGTCCTCGACCACGAGCACGTGCTTGCCCGCGATGTCCCGGTCGAGATCCTTCAGGATGCGCACCACGCCCGAGGACGAGGTGGACGAGCCGTAGGAACTGACCGCCATGAACTCCAGCTGCGCGGGCCGGGGCAGTGCGCGGGCGAGATCGGTCATCACCATGACGGCGCCCTTGAGGACACCGACAAGCACCAAATCGCCCCCCGAAAGGTCCCCGTAGTCCTCGTCGATCTGCTTGGCCAGCTCACCGACCTTGTCGTTGATCTGCTGCTCGGTGATGAGCACGGAGGCAATGTCGCCGTCGTACACGGCCCGGCTTCCCCTCTCGATTGGGTCGTTGTTCACCCGTCGCTCGACCGTTGCTCGGTTCCGCGACCCCCGCATTCCACCAGAAGGGTCCCACGCCGACGAACCAGCGCAAAGTTTCCTGGCAGAGCGTGACCACCCTGCCCGCGCCAGTCACCTACCAGGGCATCCGCGGCGCGCAGATGGGCGTCGCTGAGTTCAGGGACGCCCCGTGCGGAGAGCCAGTCCCGCAGCACTCGTCTGCGGAGCGCGGGAGGATGCTCGGCAAGACTACGCGCGTCGAGCTCCCTCGAGTCGGCCACCCGCTCGCGGATCCCCGCTGCGACCGCGTCCAACGCGTCGGCGTCCTCCCGGAGCTGGACGGCGGTGCGGGAGAGGGCCTCGGCGACCCCGCCCTGCAGGACCTCCTCCAGCAACGGCAGCACCTCGGAGCGGAGCCGGACCCGGGTGAAGGCGGGATCCGTGTTGTGCGGGTCGTGCCAGGGCCGCAGCCCCAGCTCCTCGCAGGCCTGTTCGGTGGTCCGACGAGTCACTCCCAGGAAGGGGCGCGCCCACGGCCCGTCCAGCGGGCGCATACCGGCCAACGAGCGCGCGCCGGAACCACGCCCGAGCCCCAGCAGCACCGTCTCGGCCTGGTCGTCGAGGGTGTGCCCGAGCAGCACCGGGGATCCTTCGGGACGTCGGAGTCGCAGCGCCTCGTAGCGGGCTCGTCGAGCCGCCGCCTCCGTACCACCCGTCCCGTCCGGTTCGACGCGCGCGACGTCCACCTCGACGCAGCCGAGCCCGGTGAGCTGTGCCGCGGCGTCGGAGGCGACCCGATCCGAACCGGGCTGCAGCCCGTGGTCCACGACGACCCCGTGGACCGGCACGTTCCGATGCCGCGCGAAATGGGTGGTGGCCGCGGCCAGGGCCAACGAATCCGGGCCACCGGAACAGGCCACCACCAGCGGGACACCGCGGTAGCGGGCGGCCGGTTCGGAGTCGAGCAGTCGTCGCACGGCGAGCCGGACGGCACTGACGCTGGGAGCTGGCGGCACGGACCGATTATCGCGCCACCGGACAGCCGGAGCGCTCACCGGTGGTAGTGCGGGCCCGTCGACTCCTCGGATCACCGGCGAAATCCGCTCGGATGTCCGGGCACTCGCGGACGGGAAGCCCGATCAGCCGTGCACCCGCCGCAGCCAGGCGGGCGGGTCCGAGAGCTCGGCGCGGGTGGGCAGGTTGTCGGGTTCCTGCCATACCGCGTTGAATCCCGTCATGCCGACGGCGTCCACCACCCTGCGGGTGAACTCGGCCCCCTTGGCGTACTGCTTGATCTTCGCGTCCACCCCGAGCAGGCTGCGCAGCACCCGGTCGAACAGACCTCCACCGGCCCGGCGCTGGGTGAACCGCTCCCGGATCGTGTGCACACTGGGAACCACCCGAGGCCCCACCGCGTCCATGACGTGATCCGCGTGCCCCTCCAGCAGAGTGGAGATGGCCAGAATCCGGTCCAGCGCCGCACGCTGCCGCGGACTCTGCAGCAGCTCGACCACGCCGAGCATTCCGGGACTGGTGTCACTCCCACCCGTCCGCGCCGCCCGGAGCTCACGAGCCGCCGCGGGCAACCTGCCGAACAGCTCACCGGTGGAACCCTCCGTCTCGGTGAACAGTTCGCCGATACTGCGGGAGAAGTGCTCGCGCAACCAGGGAACGGCGTTGAACTGGAGCCGGTGGGTGGACTCGTGCAGACAGACCCACATCCGGAAGTCGTCCTCGGGAACACCGAGTGCGCGCTGCGCGGCGACGATGTTGGGGGCGACCAGCAGCAGCCTGCCCGGATCGCCCGACCCCGACTCCACGGGAGCGAACGGATCGTACTGGCCGAGAACCTTGGTGCCCAGGTAGGCGAGCACGAGACCGGCCTGCATCCCGGCACCACGGCTGTTGACGGCGGCCAGCACCGGATTGACCTCGTCCCGGTCCTCGTCCCCGGCTCCCGCCAGCGCGGTGTGGGTCAATTCGGCCAGCCCACGAGTGGCACCCCGCAACCAACCCGGTCGGTCCACCACGTCGCCCGGGGCCACCGGAAGATCGGCGCCCAGACCGGTCAGTTCCCGGACGTGCGTCTCCGCGCTGACGCTGAACTCGCGGAGCGCGGCGACGACGCCGTCGGCCTCGGAACGCGAGATCTCCGGACCGGGGCCGAGCAGCCTGCTCGCGGTTGCGACAGCGGTGTTCCAGTCGACGGCGTCGCCGCTGCCGTGGCCGGAGACGTACCCGTCCCGGCGGTGCTGACTCGGTCGGGCGTGCCTGGCCGAATCCCGACGTAGCGGCGCTGACAGCGCGGACGCACGAACAGTCACGTTTCCGACAGTACCCGTGCGAACATCACACGGCGAATCTCCGGTTCGCGCCCCCACCACTTCCAGCAGTCACCACTTCCAGCAGTCACGACTTCCAGCCGTGACGAGCGAGCGCCGGAAGCGGAACCGGGCACCGGCAAGGCGTGACGGGACAGCGGGCTCCGGGCGGCCCGCTCAACGACAGCCGCAGCTACGCAACGCGGCCGCCAATTCGTCGATCACCGGGCGTACGGAGACGGGATTCCGCCCGTTGGACAGGAACGCGAACGCCAACAGCCTGCCGTCCCGAGTGACGACGGTCCCCGCCAGGGCGTTGGTCCCCGTGAGTGTTCCGGTCTTGGCACGGACCCACCCGCTTCCCTCGGAGGCGTCGCCGTCGTAGCGCTCGGCCAGACCGCCGGTTCCGCCGGCCACGGGAACGGAAGTCAGCAACGGCCGCAGTCTGGCGGAACGACCCGAGGGGCTCTCGACGGGAGCGCTCGCGGTGCGCATTATCGCGCCCAGGATCCGGGCGGGCAGCTCGTCGGAGGCGGAAAGCCCGCTGCCGTCGACGATGTCGACACCGGCCAGATCGAAACCGTTCTCGCTCAGCACGGTGCGGACCGCCCGGACGGATCCGGAGAACGACGGTTCGTTGCCGGTGGTGATCGCGACCTGCCGCGCGAGGGCCTCGGCGAGCACGTTGTCCGAATCCCGCAGTGTTTTGCGCACCAGATCCCGCAGCGGCGGCGACTCGACCCGCGCGAGGGTGGAGGCCCCCGAGTCGACGGTGGTACTGCTGACAGAGCCGGTGGGAGCTCCCAGTCTGGAGGCGAGCTCACGGGCCGCGTCCAGCGCCGGTTCATCGCTGCGTGAACTGACCTTGCTCTTGGGGTCCTGACGCCCACCGTCGAGCATCACCGGCTGGATCGGGGCGACGTATCCCCTGTCCACATCCGCCGGATCCCAACTGTCGGCCAAGCCCGGTCCGCTGTAGCGGCTGACGTCGACCTTGACCGACTCGATGTCGCCGGAAGTGCTCGACCGGATTCGCTCCACCAGTTCGTCCAGCCCGGCCGCACCGGGATAGACCGAACTCTCCCCCTCGGGCAGCGCGGACAGTGTCGGATCACCGCCCCCGACCAGCACTATGCTGCCGGGTTCGCTGCCGCGCACGACCTTCGTGCGGAACCGGAAATCGTGATCGACAGCCAGCAAGGCCGCCGACGCGGTGAGCAGCTTGTCGGTGGAAGCGGGAACCAGCCCCCGGTCCGGGTTCCGCTCCCAGAGGGTCCTGCCGGACCTGGCGTCACGGACCACGGCTCCGAAGTCCCCGAGCACCGGGTTCGAGGCGATCTCTTCCAGCTTGGCTTCGACGCCCTGTTCGGTCGGTAGGGGGGCCGAGCCGCTCAACCCCTTGACATCGGGGCGCAGCGAGACCGGGGCGGGTGGATCGGCACGGGGGTTCAACACGTCGCCGAACCAACCGGAACCGCGGAACACCAGCACGGCGGCGAGCGCGATCACGCCGAGCAGGGCCACCGCCGAGAGCACGAGCGTCCTGCGGCGCCCGCGGGACGGCTGTTCACCGGAAGCCGCGGGAACGGCCTCGCCGGATTCGGAGCTGTCGCCGTCGGGGTCGCCGTAATCACCGTGATCGCCGTCGCCGTGATCACCGTCGTAGTGGTCACCGTCGTAGTGGTCACCGTCGTAGTGGTCGCTGTCGTGATCGTCGTGGTCGAGGAGTGCCGCGGTGCCGGTGGTGGGGTTCTCCTCGGAACCCCGGGCGGCCGGTTCGGCGGTGTCAGCGGGGTGAGCTGCCTCGGTACGCGGTGGGGGCTCGGCAGGCTGGGAAGTCTCGGCAGATCGGGAGGCATCGCCGGGAGGAGCGGTCCCTCCCCGGCGCGGACCGACCTGCTGGTCGGCCTGCTCGTCCCGCCGGGGCAGCAGCTCTTGCTCGACGGTTCCGGACTCGTCGTACTCCCCGTCCCGGGGAAACTCCCCACCCTGCGCGGATTGCGGAGACGCGCCTGGGGCACCCGGGGTCGCTTGCCCCCGGGCACGGTCGGAATCCTGCCGAGGAGGCCATGCGGAAGCCGTTTCCGAGCCGATCGGCATATCGAAATCGGCGGGAGCGGCAGGACGAGCCGGACCGGGAGGCCGACTACCGGTGGGAGCCCCCGGCTGTTCACCAGCGGCGTTCCCCGACCGGTGATGTCTCTGCTGTGCGGTGAATCGCTCGGTTCGCTGCTCCAACCGCTCGCGGTGTTCCGCCGGATCCGGTTCGGCGCGCGGCCACCCGGGGTCCGCGGCGGGAATCCGCGGCATCCGGATGGTCGGGGGATCGGCGGCGGGAGCGGGGCCGGGGTTCGGGACCTGCTTCGGGTCCCCTCCGGCCTCCCGGTCACGCTGGTCCGATTCCTGCCCGCGCCGCTCGGGATGCCGCCCCTGTTGGTCGGAATCCTGCCCGGGCTGGTCCGGCTCCTGCTCAGTGGGACGGATCGCGCTGAAACGCTGGGTGCGTTCGACCGCGGCGGGGTCCTGCTCCGGCCACTCCGGTTCCGAGTCGGAGGTCTCCGATGTCCGCTCGGTGCTCGCGGGCCGGGAATCCTGCTGTTGGGGATCCTCCGACTGGGCTTCCGGTGGCTGGGCTTCCGGTGGCTGCGCATCCGAGGGCCGGGCACTCTGCGACTGGGTGGAGTGCTGCTCGGGATCCTCCGCGGGCCATTCGAACGAGTCGTCCGGATCCGGGACGGTGTCGGACGTCTCGGCCTCCGGAAAGCCGTCGGAGGAGTCCGCGGGGAAGTCGCCGGTGGATTCGGCGGACGATGCCGCGTCGTCACGACCGCCCGTCCCAGCCCGTGATTCCTGGGGTTCGGGCAAGTGCTCCTCCTAGCGACTCTCACCGGCTCGCGAATGCGATCTCGCACACTGTGTGCGGCTGGAACGGCTGACTTGTCCCACACTAGTTGCGTCCGTGGGAGTGGTGGATGAGGCCACACCGGAAACGGTGCGGACCGCTGACCGAGAACCGCCGAGGGCTGTCGCCGTGCGCGCCGGCCAGGCCGGAACGGCCGGGCGGCGATCACGGCGTCGGGCACTCCGGCCGGAGCGGGCACCCGCTGCGAGCTGGGGTTATCCGACCCCGCGAGCGGTTTTCAAAGCCGGTTCCTAGGCTGTAGTCATCACTCCACCGGTGGTGGTAACGGTTCGGACACGATCCGCTCCGATCCGATTCCACGCCGGATGGTCCGCCCCAGGGCGGGCGATCGGGGACTCCCCGAGCAACGGCCGGGAACGGCACCATCGCCGTCCGAAACATCACTAGGACGAATGAGGAACGCGTGGACTTCGACGTCACGATCGAGATCCCCAAAGGGGAGCGCAACAAGTACGAAGTGGACCACAAGACGGGTCGTATCCGTCTCGACCGGACGCTGTTCACCGCCACCCAGTATCCGGCCGACTACGGGTTCATCGAGGAGACCCTCGGCGAGGACGGGGATCCGCTGGACGCGCTCGTGCTCATCCAGGAGCCGACCTTCCCCGGTTGCCTGATCAGCGCTCGCGCCATCGGAATGTTCCGGATGCGCGACGAGAAGGGCGGCGACGACAAGATCATCTGTGTGCCCGCCGACGATCCGCGGCAGGAGCACATGCGCGACATCCATCACGTGCCGGAGTTCCACCGGCTGGAGATCCAGCACTTCTTCGAGGTCTACAAGGACCTGGAACCCGCCAAGAGCGTCGAGGGCGCCACCTGGGTAGGCCGGGACGAAGCCGAGGCGGAGATCAAGAAGTCGTACGAGCGGGCCAAGGAAGAGGGCCACTGAGTCTTCGGACTCATCACCCGGTCGTGAGCGGTTGACCCGATATCGAGCGGGCACCCGCACCACTCCGGGGAACTCCCCGGGAGTACCGCTGTGGCAGCAGCCACGGGTGGCCGGACCACGCGGCCGGGCGGCCGGTGCGGGAAGCACCGAAGGAACGCTCCGAGCCGATGAGACAGCAGGAAGGTCCCCGCCATCGCTCGGCGGGGACCTTCCTGTGTGCCGTAGTCCCTGTCGTGAGTCCCTGTCGTGCCGTCGTCGCGGCGGGGGACCGTTCAGCGAGCGATACCGCTGACCACGTCACCGACGGGCAGCCCGGCGAGGTTGCTGCCGGAAGTCGGAGCGGGACGAGTCGAGGGCTGCTGCTGGGCCTGCTGGGCCTGCTGTGACGGGTTCTGCAGCATCTCGCCCGGAGCGCCGTTCAGCTGCTCCCCGTTGAGCAGCTCACCGGAGATGTGACCGTTCTGCACGGCTTCCTTGAGCGGGTCACCGTCGGCGGCCCCGGCGGCATCGCGGCCGGCCGTGGTGCCCTGGGAGGGCACGACATCGCCGATGGCCTGCTGCGCGGAATGCAGCGTCGCGGCGGTGTGGTAGGTGGTCTTGGCCACGTTGTTGTCCACCGGCAGCTCGGCGGGCAGCTCCGGGCCGTCCGCGGCGGCGGTACCCGCGAAGCCGATGGCGCCGACGCTTCCCGCCACCAGGGCGGTCACCGTGGTAAGAGTGCGTTTCATCGCCTTGGTTCCTCTCTGCACAGGTAACTGTCCCCCACGCCGGGCAAAGACTACGGAAATCACCCTCAACACGATTCAGCGAACCCTAGTAGCGATTTTCTTATACAGCGAGTAACGAAAATTGCTACACAAGCTCGAAAATACCCCACCACTAACACGATCGAGCTATACATTTTTATCGCGCACCGCATGAGAACATCCCGAGTTCTCGGGCCGGAACCAACACCGCATCGAGCATGACGCCGGGTCACGGATCGTGCTTCGGTCCGCGACCCGGCACCTACACGAGCGCGTCCGGCAGCATCGCGGGGCCGACCTGCTGCTGGCGTTTGGCGTGCTCGTCCAGCAACATCTCCGCCTCGTGGGCGAATTCCGCGTAAGCCGCCTGCTCGCTGTCGAACCGGCGATACTTGCCCACCCGGAGCTCTACCGAATGGTATTCACGTTCCAGCGCGTCCGCGGTCCGCTGCAGGTTGACCCCTCGTTCGCGGTACTTGGCAAACCCGGACAGTGCGGCGGTCAACGCGACCAGCAGGCTCGCCCCCACCACGGCCCAACGGACGTCGGCCATCGTGACCGAGATCGCCGCGATCACCGAAGTCACGATCGCGCCGGAAATGATCACGACTTGCAAGGTGTTGTGCACACGACGAAAACGCCGGGCCTGCCTGCGATAAGCACGAATCGCGTCGGGCAGGTAGGCCCGATAACGCTTGTGCGCCGCGAGCAGGTCACCGCCGGAGCCGACGTCGTCGAGCGACTGCTCACGTCGAGCCTGGTTCAGTTCGCGCAGTTCGATCGCCATATCGCGTACTTTGAAGTACTGCCGGTAGAGCAGGAAGGCCGACCCCACCACGGAGATCACCGGAATCACCGAAACGAGTGGCGACAACTTCCATCCCGGACCCCAGTCCGACGCGAACCAGCTCACGATCAACGCAACCAGCGCCACGTTGGCGGGAAGTGCCCACACCGCCAACAGGCGTCGTAACAGCAGCGCCCGGTGCACCTGTTCGGAGAGGTCCGCGATGCGTCGGGCGACGTCATCGGGATCTGATTCGGCGGAGAGCACACCTCCCCCGACAATCCCCGTGCTGACCTCGGTACTGCTCATCACACGATCCCTTCACGGCGTCACTGTGATCGAAATAGCTCAACAGCGTTACTGCAATCGGCTGACGGAGTGACGCCCAGAGTGGCCGAATAACGCTACGCATTCAGTCCCCCGCAGGGCGGCATCGACACCGTTCACCGGCAGTCACCGACCCGTCACATCATCCACGAGACGCCAGCCGCGCGGTCAGGCGCGTCACGGACACGGAGCACCCCCGGATGGCGAAGTTCGCACGGACACGGGGAAAACATACAATAGGTCCACAATGGACTTACAGTCCACGCCCGGATCGCCACGATGATGACGGCACGCCTCCACCCCGGCGACATCTCCCCCACACCCCGCCGGGCCACCCCACGTGAGCGGACCGTCGCACATTACCCACCCGAAGCGAGAGCAACGGAGTTTCCCGAAAAAGGCATCACTCAGTCGCTTTACCACACGAACAGATGACGTATTCGCCACCCGGAATGAATACGAGCCAGCAGAAAGCACGAGTCACACCCGCACAGGATCGCGACAATTCCACCCCCGTTCGAGCCACCAGGAAGACGTTTCGATCGAAACCGTCAAACCGAAAGGTGTCATATTACCTGTACAGCGAAAACGCAACCGCGCACCCCCGGAAACCGGCGGCACGCACCCGAACGAACCGGCAACGAAAAACGAAGATTTCCCAGCGCCCGAATTCGACCGGAGAAGCACCTAGCGCATCGAGAGCGGAGCATCGTCCCTTCCGACATCCCGGTCAGAATATTTTTCACATCCACCCGTGCGGCGTAGCGCGGAAAAACCTCATGTTTTCCGGGTGATCCGCCCCGCCAACCGAGCGGGAACCGAGACACCGGCGGTGGCGCACCCGCGGCACTCCCGCTCACGAAAGCCTCTCGGAACCGCAGCCGATCAGCCAATGACCACCGTGCAGGTGTCACTCGGTCGAAACTTCCCGGGGACCCCGACATCCGCCAACCACACCGCGAGCGGCAGCGGTCCGCTGTGCCGCATCCCGTCCGGCACCCACACCCGTACAGCCCCAGGAGATCGCGGTAGAACTCCACCGCCGAAGCGAGGTCACTCACGTGATGTTCGACCGTCGAGATCCGCATCGCTTCCTCCCCGTGAGGGTACCTACCCATGACTCCGAACCGTTCGGGTTCCACCCGCTCGATCGATCCGGTAACGCTGCGAACCTAGATCTTCGAGCACACCCGAAGTCAATGCCGCGGTTCCGGTGGAGACACGGCCGAATCACGCGGCGGAGACGCGTACGGCGGCGGGCGTACACAGGTGTGCGGCGATCATCCGAACACCGGCTCGCCGTGTTCGAGGTAGACGGTCCCACCCAGCTCACGTGCCGTGAGGGCCCCACGCAGCCTGCGGGCCAGCCTCGGGATCAGGTACTCGTCGAACTCAACCACCGGCACCCACTCCCAGTGGTCCAGCTCGTCGAAGTCGAGCCGGATGCGCTGTTCGTCCTCGGCCAGCTCCCCGCAGTCGAAGACCCAGAGCAGCTTGTCGGGCTCGCTGTCGGTGGGTGCCCAGTCCACGACCAGTATCCGACTCGGATACCGCCGAATCCCCAGTTCCTCGTCCAGTTCCCTGACACATGCTCGCGCCGGTGACTCACCCGGCTCCACGTATCCACCGGGGATGTCCCACCGGTTGCCGTAGGTCTTGCGGACGAGCAGCACCTCTCCGCCGGGAGCGACGAACAGCGCACCGGCCGCCATCCTCGAAACGGTCGTCCCGAACTCGTCCGCCATGGGCGAACCCTATTCGCCGAGGTGTCGGGATGTCGGTGCCGACACCCCGGTGGGTCCGCACTCGGGCCGGTGCGCCCGCTGCCGCTCTTCGATCGGCTCGACGACGGGAGGTCCTGTCGGGCACGTCGGCGGCGAGTGCTCGTTTCAGAGCGTGTACTCCAACCGGAGCAGTCCGTGCTCGAACTCGACGGAGCGACTCGCTATGCCGGTGAGTTCTCCGGTACCGGATGTGGGGACGATGGTGCCGTAGGTGCGCTGCTCCATCCCGTCCGCGAGCCCGCCGTGCTGCAGCACGAAGGTGCCGTGCCGACCGTCGAGCGAGCCCTCGAAGCGTTCGGAGATCACGTAGCCACCGCCGGAGGCCCCTCCGGCGGTGAGCACCACGCCGGTACCCGTGCCGTCGAGCACGCCCTGGTACCGCTTCCGGATCGAGACCCTGGACAGTCTGGGTCCCTCCGCCGGTTCGTCGTAGACGGACTCGTCCCACTCCAGAACCTCGAACGGGACCTCGACGGTACGGCTCTCGTGTTGCTCGATCATGGGCCGAAGCTATCTGTCGGCACCGACATCACGGGGCGTTCGGGACATCACGGGGTGTTCGGGAGAGCACGGGGTGTTCGGGAGAGCACGGGGTGTTCGGGTCAGCCGCTGCGGTGGGTGTCGATTTCTCGCGAAATCGCCGAGCGGGGGCGAGGAGGCGAAGCGGCGGAGCAAATCGAGCCGAAACGAGAACCGGCCGTCTCCCGCATCGCGGAAAACGGCCGGTCACCGGTGGAGCCGCCTAGGGGAGTCGAACCCCTGACCTACGCATTACGAGTGCGTCGCTCTGACCTACTGAGCTAAGGCGGCGAAACCGAGTACAAGTGTAGCGGGTACGTGAACGTCACCCGCAGGCCCCCGGCTCGTTGAGAAATGGAGTGATGACGATCACGGGAATACCGGAAGGTGCTGGATGCGCATACCCCCTGTCCACCGGATCGCGATCTGTTCCGCCGTCTCGTTCGCCGTCGCGTGTCTGAGCCTTCCCGCCGCGACCGCGCAGAGCACACCCCCGGAAACCCCCACTCCCTCCCCCGAGATCCCGGGACAACCTCCCGGCAGGAGCGAGCCGGAGAAGCCGGTTCCCGGGCCGGTGGTGGCCGAGGCGGGCACCGGCATCGGTCTGCTGCGGGTGCTGCCGAACGCGGTTCCGGGCGAGTCGATCCTGGACGCTCCCGAGTTCGACGAGCAGTTGCCCAGGCAAGCACTGGTGGAAACCGGGATGGGTCTGGCAACGGCCAAGGCCAACTCGAAGGCGTACCTCGCCCAGGAGCACGCGATCGCCGAGTCCGCACCGTTCGGATTCGCCGTGGGAGGCAACGCACCCGCGCTACCCGGCTCGCTGGCGCAGACCGCGATACCCGATCACGCCGAGCCCAGGACCAGAGGTCTGGAACCACCGTCCACCCCACTGGACAAGTTGCTCGACCTCGGCCTGCTGAAAGGCAACGTGCACGCCCGCTGGGACGAGAAGCTCGGTCCCTGCGTGGAACCGATCGCCGACGCCGAGACCACGTTGGCGAGTATCTCGGCGCTGAACGTGCTGCCTTCGCTGCAGAGCCGGGAGGACGAACTCGCCGAGAAGGTCTCCAGCGGTACGAGTGAGCTCGCCGCCGACGAGGCCGGGGCACTGCGCGACGGATTGAACCAACTGGCCGGACCGCTCGAACGGCTGGGGGGCCTGCTGGGAGGTGCGGGAAGCTCCGACGCGTCCGGTTCGGTGCTGCGGGTTCCCGAGATCATGCACGCCCGCTCCAACGTGCGACTGGTGGACGTGGCGGGGCAGGACAACAAGGCGGTCCGCTCCACCTCGCGGTTCGACGTCGCCAGCATCCGGCTGTTCGCGGGGACCTCGCAGGAACTGCGCATCGACATCGTCAGCCAGCCGACCCTCACCGCCACGGCCACCGGCGATCCGAAGACCTCCACGGTGGACTACAGTGCGCCGGTACTGCGGGTCAGCCGCGGGGGCGAGGAACTGTTCACGTTGGACGCGGCCAACCCCGAGTTCGAACTTCCGATCGGCATCCCGCTGCCCACCTCGGGCCTCGACTCCGACGTTCCGCTGGTCGGGCACTCGGACGAGTCCGGGGTGCTGGACATCGGCGTGCTGCGGCTCAGTCTCGGCGAACTGACCGAGCAGCGGGACGGGACCGCGGTACGCGCGGGGGCACGGCTGCTGGACCTGAAGATCCTGCCGAACGAGCTGCTCGGCTTCTCCAGCGCACTCGCCCAGATCTCGTTCGGCGAGCAGTTCGCCAGGGCGAACGCGCCGAAGGGCGGTGTCGACTGCTCGACCTCGACCCAGCCACCGACCACCACCCCACCGGCGCCCGGGGGCGACTCCCCGCCGCTGGCGAAGACCTCGGGGGCCTACCACGCGGTGCCGCTGTTCTGGACCGGAACGGCCCTGTTGCTGCTGGGCGCGGTGCTGGTGGCGGCACTGCCACGCCGCCGGGGGTGAGTCCGGGATCACCGGTGGAGTTCGGCGGCCAACGCCTCCACGGCGATGATCGGTTTGACGTTGCGGTCCAGCGCGGTTCGGCAGCGCAGCACCGCTTCCAACCGGCGCAGGGCGGTCTCGGAGGTCCACTCCGCGGCCGCCCGACGTGCCTGGCTCGCGAAATCGGGGTGGTTCAGCGGCACCTCGGCCCCGAAGCCGAGGGCCAGCACGTCCCGGTAGAACCCGGCGAGATCGACCAGCGCCAGGTCCAGCGCGTCCCGCTGTGAGCGGGTGGCGCGGGCCTTCTGCTTCTTCTCCAGCTCCTTCAGCGCCGCGTTGGCGCCCCTGGTGGCCGAGGAGGTCCCCTTGCCGGTGCCCCCGGCACCCATCGCGGTACGCAGCTCCTCCTTCTCGGCCTCGTCGCGCGACTGGTTGGCCTCGCCGGCCTCGGTCTCGGCGGCGCGGACCAACCCGCTCGCCTCGCTGAAGACCTCGGACAGCCCGCGCAGCCCGAGCGGGATGCGCAACACGGCCTCGCGGCGTTCCCTGGCTTGCTGGTCGGTGGCCAGCCGACGAGCACGATCGACGTGCCCGCCGCACACCGAGGCCGCCCAGTCGGCCATGGACCGCTCGACACCCTCCCGGTGGTGCAGCACCTCGGCGATCGCCTCCGTGAGCGGGGTGCGCAACTGCACGCCACGGCACCGGGAACGGATGGTCACCGGCACGTCGGCGGGATGGTCCGAGGGCGAGCACAGCAGGAAAACAGTGCGCGCGGGGGGTTCCTCGACCGCTTTGAGCAGCGCGTTCGCCGCGCCCTCCGTGAGCCGGTCGGCGTCCTCGATGAGCACGACCCGCCAGAGACCGGTGTTGGGTCGTCGGGCCGCGGCCTGCACCAGCGAACGCATCTCGGCGACCGAGATCGAGAGACCTTCCGGCACCACCGTGGTGACATCGGCGTGAGTGCCCGCGAGTGCCGTCTCGCAGGCGACGCACTCGCCGCAGCCGGCCGTTTCCGGGTCGGTGCACTGCAACGCTCCCGCGAACGCGCGGGCCATGACGGGATGTCCCGAACCCGGTGGACCGGTGAACAGCCAGGCGTGGGTCATGGCTCCCGTGGCGGTGTCGCGCCCCGCCAACCGGTCACGCGCCGCCCGAGCGGCCTCGCGCAGGGTGCGCACGGCTTCGGGCTGGCCGACTACCTCGGCCCAGATGCCCTCGGGCCCCCGCTCGGCGACGGCCCCGGCTGCCGGGGCCGTTGTCTCGCTTGCCATCGCCGGTACCTCGAAACCCGATCACGTGTTGGAACGGTCCGCGGCTCGCTGTCCCTTCGAACTCGCGGACGCGGAAGTCCCGGTCTTGGAACCGTTGCTCTTGGTGCCCGAACTCTTGGTGCCCGAACTCTTGCTCGTCGAGCTCTTGGTGCCCGTGGAGCTCTTGCTCGCCGAGCTCTTGGCGCCGGAGCCAGTCGACTTGCCGCCCGCGGACTTCTTGGCGGTACTCTTGCCGCCCGAGCCGCTGGTCCCGCTCTTGGTGCCGCTGCCCGAGGTGCCGGATCCCGAGGAACCGTTGCCGCCACCGGACTTGGAACCGCTCTTGCTGCCGTTGGAGCCGGAGCCACCGGACTTCTTGCCGCCCTTCTTGGCGGGAGCCTTGGCGCGTCGTTCGGCGACCAGCTCGACGGCGCGTTCCTTGGTCAGCTCTTCGACGCTGTCGCCCTTGCGCAGCGAGGCGTTCGTCTCGCCGTCGGTGACGTACGGGCCGAACCGCCCGTCCTTGACCACCAGGTTCCGGCCGGTGTCCGGTTCCTCGCCGAGCTCGCGCAGCGGAGGCGCCGCCGCCCTGCGACCACGCTGCTTCGGTTGCGCGTAGATGGCGCGGGCCTCCTCCAGCGTGATCGCGAAGATCTGCTCCTCGTTGTCCAACGAGCGCGAGTCACTGCCCCGCTTCAGGTAAGGCCCGTAACGGCCGTTCTGCGCGGTGATCTCCTCCCCCGTGTCGGGGTCGGTCCCCACCGTCCGGGGCAACGAGAGCAACCGCAGCGCGTCCTGCAACGTCACCGTGTCCAGCGACATCGACTTGAACAGGCTGGCCGTGCGCGGCTTGGTCTTGGTGCCCTCCGGCAGGATCTCGGTGACGTAGGGCCCGAACCGCCCGTCCTTGGCGACGACCTCGTGGCCGGTCTCCGGATCGGTACCGAGGGTGTTGCCCTCCATCGGGGTGGCGAACAGCTTCTCGGCCACCTGGGGAGTCAGCTCGTCCGGCGGCAACGCGTCCGGCAGGTTCGCGCGCTGCGACTCGCCGTTGCCCTCGCTCGACGTGGAAGCGCTGCGTTCGAGGTAGGGTCCGTAGCGGCCGACCCGGACGTAGACCGTGCGCCCCTCGTCGTCGGTGAACATCGGGATGGAGTTGACCTGCCGGGCGTCGATCTCCTCCACACCGGAGCCGACGAGCTTCTTCAACCCGCCCGCACGGCCGATGGAGTCCTGCGGACCGATGTCACCGCCGAAGTAGAACCCGTTGAGCCACTTGGTGCGCTGCTGGGCGCCCTCGGCTATCCGGTCGAGCTCGTCCTCCAGCGCGGCGGTGAAGTCGTAGTCCACCAGCCTGGAGAAGTGCTGCTCCAGCAGCCCCACCACGGCGAACGCGATCCAGGAGGGAACCAGCGCCGAGCCCTTGCGCCAGACGTAGCCGCGCTCCTGGATGGTGCTGATGATGGAGGCGTAGGTGGAGGGGCGCCCGATCCCCAGCTCCTCCAGGGCCTTGACCAGGCTGGCCTCGGTGTAGCGGGCGGGCGGGCTGGTGGTGTGCCCGTCCGGGTCGAGTTCGCCCGCCGAGACCCGCTGCCCCTCGACGAGGCGAGGCAGTCTCGACTCCGCGTCGTCGGCCACTCCACCGGCCTCGGAGTCCACCGACTCGACGTAGGCCTTGAGGAACCCGGCGAAGGTGATCGTGCGGCCGGAGGCGGCGAAGGTGCACTCCTCCCCGCTCGTGGCGGTGCCGGTGACCCGCACCGACATGGTCGTCCCCTTGGCGTCGGCCATCTGGGAGGCGATGGTGCGCTGCCAGATCAGCTCGTAGAGCTTGGAGCCGTCGGTGTCCAGTTCCGAGGAGACCTGGCGCGGGGTGCGGAAGTTCTCCCCGGCCGGACGGATGGCCTCGTGGGCCTCCTGCGCGTTCTTGACCTTGCGGGTGTACTGCCTGGCCTGCGCGGACAGGTAGTCGTTGCCGTACAGCTCCCCGGCCTGCTGCCGCGCCGCCGCGATCGCGGTGTCCGACAGCGTCGTGGAGTCCGTACGCATGTAGGTGATGTAGCCGTTCTCGTAGAGCCGCTGCGCGGTCCGCATGGTGCGGTCGGCCGAGAACCTGAGCTTGCGCCCCGCCTCCTGTTGCAGCGTGGAGGTCATGAACGGCGCGTAGGGCTTGCGCGTGTAGGGCTTCTCCTCGACGGCGGAGACGGTCAGCTCGGTGTCGGCCAACCCCTCGGCGAGCGCACGGGCACGCGGTTCGTCCAGCACCAGGGCGTCGCCGGTGAGCTCGCCGTCCGGGCCGAAGTCGCGTCCGGTAGCCAGCCTGGAGCCGTCGACGTTGACCAGCCGGGCACCGAAACCGCCCTGCCGGCCGGGCTGCTCGTCGTCGGCGGTGTGCAGCGTGGCGGCGATGTCCCAGTAGGAGGCGGGCACGAACCGGATGCGCTCCCGTTCCCGCTGCACGACGATGCGGGTCGCCACCGACTGCACCCGGCCCGCCGAGAGCTTCGGCATGACCTTCTTCCACAGCACGGGGCTGACCTCGTAGCCGTAGAGCCGGTCCAGAATACGGCGGGTCTCCTGCGCGTCCACCAGGTCGTTGTCGAGCTCGCGGGGATTGGCCGCGGCGGCCCGAATGGCGGACTCGGTGATCTCGTGGAACACCATCCGGTACACCGGGACGGAGGGCTGCAACGTCTCCTGCAGGTGCCAGGCGATCGCCTCGCCCTCCCGATCGCCATCGGTGGCGAGATAGAGCTCCTCGGCGTCGGACAGCGCCTCGCGGAGTTCCTCGACCGTGTCCTGCTTGTCGTCGGTCACCAGGTACAGCGGTTCGAAGTCATTGTCCACGTTCACGCCGAAGCGTGCCCAGGACTGCCCCTTGTAGTCGGCCGGAACGTCGGCGGCACCGCGCGGGAGGTCCCGGATGTGGCCGCGCGACGACTCGACCTGGTAGTCCGAGCCGAGGAAGGAAGCGATCTTGCGCGCCTTGGCCGGGGACTCGACGATCACCAACCGCCGACCGCCGGAGCTCCCGGTGGATGCCTTAGAAGCGCGCCCCTTGGCGCCGTCCTTCTTCGTCCGTGTCGAGCCAGCCACGCCTACCTGCTCTCGTCTGGAGGTGTCCGATCCGTCAGTGTGCACCGTGTCCGGTCCTGTTCGCCGTCCCGGGGAACGCACAGCGTGACACACGCCGCCCCGGTTCCGCGCGCTTCACCAGGCCGAACGTCCCCTACCTCGGCAGTGTTCCGCCATGACGCCCACGAGGAGGTGTGTCGAACGACTCACGGCGACAGCGGCCATGCTCCCCCAGGAGCGCCGTTCGGCGCGGGTCCGACGAGCTCGGCCAACCGAGTCAGGCGACGCCGGCCCACGATCCGCAACGCGGGCTCCGCACCCGGCGAACCGACCGTCCTGGCTGGTAGGCCCGCACGACCGAGTGACGAAACAAGCGGCCCGTGAGTCTCCGGCACGCTCGGATCCAGCCCGAGTAGATACCCCCCAGTGGTGGGGGCGCCCGCGATGAGCGTCCAGACGCGCAGCGCCGAACCATCCGGGTTGAATCCGTTCGGCACCGACTTTACCGCGCCGTGTAACCAACTCGCGGCCAGCTGGGTCAGATCGGCCCGGAACGAGGTCCGCAACAGTGATTCACCGCACTCGGTGCGGGACACTTCCACGGGTACTCCCCGCGCCCGGAACATCTCGTGCAGTGCGCGGGCCCGCCAGGACTCGGCGAGCACGACGGAGAGGCACGCTGCGGTGCCGCGCCCGAAACCGGTCACCTGGCCGTGGCCGCAGAGCAGGCCGGCCAGATCGGCGATACGAGCGGGCCGTGCCTCGGCCGAGAAGAACGAAAGCTGGCCCACTCCGGTGATCGTAGAGTCCCGCGCGCTCCGGGCGCCAGAGCACACGATCACCGGAACCGGGCCGAGGAACAGCCACACGGCTTCCGGGCGCCGCGATTTCTCACGAAATCGCCGCGCCGCTGGTCGAGGAGCCCTGTGTACGTGGGGCGGTTCCCCTCCGGAGAACGTCGATTTCTCGCGAAATCGCCGCGCCGGAACAACGCAGGGCGAACTCCCACCACGCCCGCAAGCCGCACTCCGACCATCCCGGCGGTCGGCACCGCCGCGGGTTCTCGCGTGCGGCTCTCGCGAGGAAGGCCCGACGTTGTGTAGGTCGCTACCCGATGTCGGGCCTCCCCGCGGCGAGAGCCGTGCGCGAGGTTCCGCCACTGAAGTAACCACGGAAGACGAGGTGGTCACGGTTCCGAAATCACTTGGCGCCGTTGACGACCTCGTCCCCGGAGCTCTCGGCGATGGCGGTACTCCTCCGCTTGGAGGAGATCACCGCCGCGGCTATCACGAGGAAGCAGGCCACCGCGATGGTGATCCGCAGCCCGAGCGAGGCGTCGACCCCGACCGTCACGGTTACCACGGCGGGCGCCACCAGCACCGAAACCAGGTTCATCACCTTCAGCAGCGGGTTGATGGCGGGACCGGCGGTGTCCTTGAACGGGTCGCCGACCGTGTCGCCGATGACGGTGGCCTCGTGGGCGAGCGAGCCCTTGCCGCCGTGGTAGCCGTCCTCGACCAGTTTCTTGGAGTTGTCCCAGGCACCGCCCGAGTTCGCCAGGAAGATCGCCATCAGGGTTCCCACCGCGATCGCACCGGCCAGGTAACCGGCCAGCGGCCCGACCCCGAGTCCGAAGCCGACCGCTATGGGAGCGAGTACAGCCAACAGCCCCGGCGTGGCCAACTCCCGCAGCGAGTCCCTGGTGCAGATGTCGACCACCCGGCCGTACTCGGGACGCTCCGAGCCATCCATGATTCCAGGCTTGGCGGAGAACTGCCTGCGCACCTCGTGCACAACCGCTCCCGCCGCCCGGGAGACCGCGTTGATGGCCAGTCCGGCGAACAGGAACACCACGGCGGCACCGATGATGACCCCGACGAGCACGTTCGGGGCGTACACCAGGAACTCGCCGACAGTGAGCTGAGCACCGATGGCGGCCAGTGCGCTGCCTATCGCGTCGCGGTACGAGCCGAACAGCGCGGTGGCCGCCAGTACGGCGGTGGCGATCGCGATGCCCTTCGTGATGGCCTTGGTGGTGTTGCCGACCGCGTCCAGCTCGGTGAGCACGGCCGCCCCCTCGCCCTCGAACTCGCCGGACATCTCCGCGATCCCCTGCGCGTTGTCGGCCACGGGACCGAAGGTGTCCATCGCGACGATCACGCCGACGGTGGTCAGCAGTCCGCAGCCCGCCAGCGCGACCGCGAACAGCGCCACCGATATGGAGCCGGACAGCAGGAAGGCCCCGAACACCGCCGCCGCGATGACCAGCGCGGTGTAGACGGCCGACTCGAAACCGACCGAGAAACCGGTGAGTATCACCGTGGCCGGACCGGTGGTGGAGGACCTGCCGACGTCGCGTACCGGCCTGCGCTCGGTGGCGGTGAAGTAGCCGGTCAGTTTGAGGATGACGACGGCGAGCGCGATGCCGATGATCACGGAGACGAGCGCGACCACCGCGGGGTTGCCGCCGAGGTCGAGGATCCGGGGCGGAACTCCGGTCAGCTCGGCGTACGAACCGGGCAGGTAGAGCAGCGCGGCGATCGCGCAGGCCACGGCGGATATCGCCGCCGAGATGTAGAAGGAGCGGTTGATGGCGACCAGCGCGCCCTCGCCGCTTCGCGCCCTGGTGATGTAGACACCGAGCACGGCGGTGATCACCCCGATGGCGGGCACGATCAGTGGGAAGAGCAGTCCCTTGGTGCCGAACGCGGCGGTTCCCAGGATCAGTGAGGCCACCAGGGTGACCGCGTAGGACTCGAACAGATCGGCGGCCATTCCGGCACAGTCGCCGACGTTGTCACCCACGTTGTCCGCGATCGTGGCGGCGTTGCGCGGGTCGTCCTCCGGGATGTTCTGTTCCACCTTGCCGACCAGGTCGGCACCGACGTCGGCCGCCTTGGTGAAGATTCCACCACCCACACGCATGAACATCGCCAGCAGCGCGGCACCGAATCCGAAGCCCTCCAGAACGCGTGGCGCCTGTCCCGCGTAGACCAGCACCACCAGCGCGGCGCCGAACAACCCCAGTCCGATGGTGGTCATGCCGACCACCCCGCCGGTGCGGAAAGCGATCCGCATCGCCTTGGTTCTGCCCGCGGTCGGGTCGTTGGCGGCAGCGGCGACACGCAGGTTGGCCCGCGTGGACAACCACATGCCGAGATAACCGATGGCGGCGGAGAACGCCGCGCCGAACAGGAAGAACACCGATCTGCCGATCCGCTGCGCCGGTGTCTCGGCCGGGAGCGCGAACAGCAGCAGGAACACGATCACCGCGAAGAACGCCAGGGTGCGGAACTGGCGGTTGAGATAGGCCGAGGCACCTTCCTGGACGGCTCGGGCGATCTCGCGCATCCGCTCGGGCCCCTCGGCCGCCGCCAGCACCTCACGGATGAGCACGTAGCCGAACACGAGAGCGGCCAGTGCGATGACCAGTACGATTCCGACGATCGTGTAATCGGCGGTGTCGAGCCGCAGCAGGGACGACGGCTCCTGGGCCAGGACGTGCCCACCGTGCGGCACGGCTCGCGGTTCCGCCGACGTGCCCGCGAATTCACCGCCCGGTGGCGCGGACCGCGGTCCGGTGCTCGCGGCCCACCCGGACCGGGCAACGTTGAGCAGGGACATTCGTCCTCCTCGGTTGTGCTCGGGTCACGTGCCGGAGAGCTTCGGATCCGGCTTCGGACACCGGTGTCACACCGAGGCGAGCGGTGCTGCTCCGCCCCGTACGCGGTATCCGCGACCCTTTCCATGCAAAGTGCTTCGATTCACTTTGTGATCTTCCACTCGTTCCGGACTGCGCATTCTTCCACCATGGATCGATCAAGGCATCCGGATGATCACCCGTTCAGGGGGACGGTGCGGCGACTGAAGCGATGGAGATCGGCACGGGCGAGTCAGCACTGCGCGCACCACCGACGGTCGGTTGTGCGAGGCTCGGAACGTGAGTTCAACGGGACGCGACCGTGCGTACGGGGCGGACGGCGGGAACCGGCTGCTCGACAGGGTGCTGGCGGGCACACCCCCCGAGCGGTCCCCGGTACGCCACGTCGAACACCTCGCCGAACGCCCCGCCCGGCACGGCGAATGGCCGGACTGGGCACCGGACCGGCTGGTGGCCGCGCTGCGTGCCCGAGGGACGGAGCGACCCTGGCTCCATCAACTGCGAGCGGCGGAACTCGCGCACGGCGGGGAGAACGTCGTGGTCGCCACGGGCACGGCCTCGGGCAAGTCGCTGGCCTACCAGCTTCCGGTGCTGACCCGGTTGGAGCTCGACAGCCGTGCCACCGCCCTGTACATCTCGCCCACCAAGGCACTCGGAACCGACCAGCTGCGTTCGGTCGCGGGGCTCGACCTGCCGGGGGGACGGCCCGCCACCTACGACGGTGACACCCCCAACACGGAGCGGGACTGGGTACGGGCACACGCCAGATGGGTGTTCACCAATCCGGACATGCTGCACCACGGAATACTGCCCCGACACTCGCGCTGGTCCCGGTTCTTCCGGAACCTGAGCTACATCGTGGTCGACGAATGCCACACCTATCGGGGCGTTTTCGGCTCCCACATCGCGCTGCTGCTGCGCAGGCTGCGCCGTGTCGCGGAGCACTACGGAGCCGCCCCCGTCTTCGTGCTCGCCTCCGCCACCGTCGCCGAACCCGCCGAACTGGGCGGCACCCTGACCGGCCGGACCTGTCACGCGGTCACCGAGGACGGCTCCCCGCGCGGCGGGCGCACCGTGGTGCTGTGGGAACCACCGCTGCTGGAGGAGGTAACCGGGGAGAACGGGGCACCGGTCCGACGCTCCGCCGGGGCGGAGACCGCACGGATCATGAGCGACCTGGTGATCGAGTCGGCCCGTTGCCTGGCGTTCGTACGCTCCCGCGCGGGGGCCGAACTCGCGGCGCTGGGGGCGCGGCGCTCCCTGCGGGAAGTGGCACCGGAGCTGGCGAGCAGGGTGGCCGCCTACCGCGGCGGCTACCTGCCGGAACAACGCAGGGAACTGGAGCACGAACTTCACTCGGGCGAGTTACGTGCGCTGGCGACCACCAACGCCCTGGAGCTCGGGGTAGACATCTCCGGGCTGGACGCGGTGGTCATCGCGGGCTACCCGGGAACCCTGGCCTCGCTGTGGCAGCAGGCGGGCCGCGCCGGTCGCGAGGGTGACGGAGCGCTGGTCGTTTTCGTGGCCAGGGACGACCCGCTGGACACCTACCTCGCCCACAACCCGGAGGCGGTTTTCGATCGCCCGGTGGAGGCCACGGTGCTGGATCCGGGCAATCCCCACCTGCTGCGACCGCACCTCGCCTGCGCCGCGGCCGAACTACCGCTGGACGAACGGGCGCTGGAGGAGTTCGGCGGCGAGACGGCGCGGGAGAACGTGACGCGACTGACCGAGGCCGGCGAACTCCGCGCTCGCCGGAACGGGTGGTACTGGACGGCACGGCAACCACCGCACCACTCGGTGGAACTGCGCGGCTCCGGTGGGCAACAGACAGCCGTGGTGGAGAGCGACTCCGGCAGGCTGCTGGGAACGGTGGATCCGGAATCGACCCACGGCCTCGTCCACCCGGGAGCCGTCTACCTGCACCAGGGCGAATCGTTCGTGGTGGACGAACTGGACCTCGACGAGGGAATCGCACTGGTCCACGCCGAGGATCCGGAGTGGAACACCTCACCGCGCGAGGAAACCGACATCGCGGTGCTTCGCACCCTGCGGCAGCTGCGGACGTCGAACGGACTGTCGATCAACCTCGGCGAGGTGGAGGTCACCTCCAGGGTGACCGGGTATCTGCGCAGGCTCCCCAGCGGAGAAGTGCTGGATCAGCTGCCACTCGACCTCCCCGAACGAACGCTGGCCACACGAGCGGTGTGGTACAGCCTCGACGAGGAACTGCTGGTGGGCAGCGCGCCGGGGGGCGCCGGGCTGGATCCGGCGCGCATCCCCGGCGCGCTGCATGCTGCCGAGCACGCGGCGATCGGCCTGCTACCGCTGTTCGCGACCTGTGACCGGTGGGACATCGGCGGGGTGTCCACCGCGCTGCATCCGAACACCGGGGAGCCGACGGTGTTCGTCCACGACGGACACCCGGGGGGTGCCGGGTTCGCCGATCGCGGTTTCGCAGCGCTGTTCCCGTGGTTGGCCGCCACGCGGGAGGCGATCGTGGCCTGCGACTGCTCGGCCGGCTGCCCGTCCTGCGTTCAGTCACCGAAGTGCGGCAACGGCAACGAACCGCTGGACAAGGCGGGGGCAGTGGCGGTACTGGACGTGCTGCTGGCCGAACGGACCGATGCCGCACCGGCTTGAGCGCCGGTACCGCCGGATTCTGTTGTGAAACTACCGGGTTCCGGGGCTGGTACCGAGGGAGTTTCCGCCACCGCACCCCGGTGAACCGAGGCGACGAGGCCTGTCAGCCCGTGGCGGCCCTGTCAGCCCGTGGCGGTGAGCACCCGATCACCGTGGAGCCGGTGCAGTCCGGTGATCAGCGCGTCCTGGACGTGTGCCGGTTCGGGGAGCCGCCAACCGCAGAGCCGCGGCTTGACCCGCCAGTGCAGTACTCCGTTCGGGAAGGTCGAGGGCGGCAGCGGCAGCCAACTACCCGCCGCGTGCAGTCGCACGCCGTCCGCCGCTGCCAGCTCCTCGGACAACCGCTGACCGGCCTCGGTGAAGAAGTACCACCGGCCGTGAGGGGTGGCCGCGATCGGCGTGGGGGTTGCCAGCGCGCGCAGCGCGATCGCGGCCCGACGTCCGAGGTCCGCGTTCACCTCGATCGCCTCGATCCCCTCCCCTGTGGCCAACAGCACGCTGTAGGGATGTGTCGTCCACCAGCCGGCGACGTCGTCGGCGTCGGCGCTCAGCAGCTCCCGCCAGTCGCGGCGCACCGGAAGCGGCCCCTGCCCGGTCTCATCGGTCGAACTCTCGCGGCCGACCCATCCGTCGGCCGACGGGTAGGTCCCCGGAAACACCGGCCAGCCGTGCGAAGCCAGTTCGAGGACCTGCACCCGCAGCTCGATCCGGAAGGCATTGCGCCAACCTTCCGCCGCCAAATCCATTTCTTACGCCTCCTTGTTCCGCGCTGGTACCTCCAAATAACGGCAAGCGAAGGCGTTTCGTACACCCCCGCGTCGACGACCGGTCACCGCAGGGCGACGAGCGTGATCCGGATAACAGAGCGGCCGAACTCACAGCGGTAACGAGTGGTCCCACCGCTACCACTCGTCGCGTGACGAGCGGTCTTCCACGGAGTGGACTTTCCGGGCGAAGCCGGACGAACCACATCCGAACGACACGTTTGAATTCCACTGTGGACTTCGTATTCGGCTCGGCCGGTTCTGCCGGCTCTCCGTCCGGTTCGACGACGTACTCGCGGAGCGAGAACTCACGCCGGAGCTCGCAGCAGGAACCAGCCGCCGGAGCCAGTACCGCGAACGAGGACGCACGGGGCTTCGATCAGCCCCGCCGATCGTCGACCGGCCCGGCCATCGCCCGCCCGGTCACGCGCCCGGTCCCCGGTGGTGCCACCGGGGCCTCCAGTTCGGTGCGAACCCGTACCCGCCCACCGTCCATCAGGCATTCGGTCAGCGTGACGTTCATCCGCCGTGCGACCTCCCCCGCGCGGGAACAGGCATCGTGCCGCCCTTCGTGGCTGTGTGCCGCCGCTGCCAGGGCCGCCAGGTCGGCCGCGCCACGCACCCGATGACCCGCGACGAGCGCCGCACCGAACTGGACCCCGATCCAGCACGCCGCGAGTACCGCCAGGGTCAGCACCGCGGCCGGGACCGTGGCGCTGCCCCGGTCAGCCGAGTCACCGCCGGTCCCAGCACGTCCCGCCGAACTCATCCGGGAGCCCCCGGAGTGCCGCCGGGGACGTCGCGCTGCCCGGTTTCCGGGATGTCCGCCCCCGCGACGCCGGGTTCGAGCGCCGCGTGCGCACGAGCGCGCAACCGGAGTGGCAGGATCTCCCCGAGCGGCCGGACGCCGACGGTGACCATCACGTATCCGTTCGTGACGGTGGTGTGGTGCCACGCGTTGTCCGGGGCCACGCGTTCCACGGCTCGTTCCGCGCGGACAACGTCCCCGCGGGCACGCAACCTGGCCGCCTCGACAGCGGCATCGGTGCAGCGGAGCTGGAGGAAAACGGCCGTGATCGCACCCAGCACCAGCAGGAAAACGGCCACCACCGAACAGATTCCCAGCGCGGCCTCCACGGTCACGCTTCCGGAATCGGGATCGGGTTCGGGGTCGGTGTCGCCTCCCGCACGCACCGCCCCGCCCGAAGCACCGCCGGTCAACGCGACTGCCCCGACAGCGCCTGCCGCAGCAGCGAGGTCAGCGCTTCGGTAACGAAATCACTGGTCACCAGCATGTACAGCACCGAGGCGAAAGCGGCCGCCGTCAACGTGCCGATCGCGTACTCGGCCGTGCTCATGCCGGACTCCCCGCGCAGCACGAGCCGGAGACACCGGAGGAGTCCGTCCGGAATCCTCCGGAGTGACCCCCCGTGGAGATACTGGTACGTCCGTCGAATTCGTGTCATGTTCTCACTCCGTTCGTCGAACATCGGTGGTTTTCGGTAACCAGGGGGCGAGTCCTCCGAGTGCTCGGTCCGCCTGAACCGAGCGGTGCGTTCGAGCGGGTTCCGCCCCGGGCTCCCGGTTCGTCCTGCCGCCGGGCGACGCGCCCGCTCACCAGTGGCCCTGGAGCCGTTGGACCATCCCCAGCACGATCGGCAGCACACCGAGGCAGAAGAACGACGGCAGAAAACACAGCCCCAGCGGTGCCGTCACCCGGACCGCCACTCGCTCCGCATCGGCCATCGCCCTCTCCCGCGCGACTGCTCGCTGCCGGACGGCGATCTGCTCGGCTACTCGCGCCAGGCCGCTGCCGCTGCCCGCGCTGCGACGGGCCGCCCTCGCGAGTTCGGCGGTCTCCGGCCGCGTCACGGCGGATTCCCAGGCGGTGTCCGGATCGGCCCCGAGCGCGAGCGCTCGCGAAACCTCGCGGAGTCCGTCGGCCGCTGAGGTGTCGAACTCGGTTGCCATCTCGTGCAGCAGGGCTGTCGGCGGCAGCCCCGCCCGCAGTCCCGCGGCCAACAGTTCACAGCCCGCTGCCACTCGAGTCGGCGGAGTCGGTGACGGCCTCCTCCCACGAACCAGTGCGAGGTGGCAGCCCCGAGCCGATACCGCACCAGCGCCGAGTGCCAAGGTCAGGGCCGCGGAGGGACCGTGCGACCCCAGCAGCACGACGACCGTGCCGAGCCCTACGGTCGAGCCGAGTGCGGCCGGGAGGAACATCTGCCGCGACACCGAGGTACGCAGCACATGAACGACTTTCACGCGTCCGGCACCCGACGCGTGGGACACGTCGCGTGTGCTGCCCGCGCGGCGCGCGGGCAGCACACCACGCAACCTCCGAGCGGCGGCCCGGTCGCCCAACAGCAGCAGAGCCGCGGTCACCATCGGCAGTACCGGCGGGTCGAGCACCGAGGAGGCCGTGGTCACTGACGCACTCCGCTACCGGTCAGTCGTTGCACCCACAGCACACCGACGCACAGCAAACCGGTTCCCGACAGCAGCAGGACGTGTCCGAGCGGGTCCGTCGTGAGCACGCCCAGGGCATCGGCCCCGCTGGCCTGCCCGAGCGCGAGTCCGAGCACGGGTAGAGCGATCAACACCGCGGCGGTGGCACGTGCCCCGGCCAGCTTGGCTCCGACGTCCCGCTCGGCCCGGAGCCGGTGCTCCAGATCCGTCCGCGCGGTTTCGAGCAACCGCGCCAGCGGGATGCCGTATCGCTCGGCGAGTCGCCAGCGACGCGCTATCCGGGCGGCATCCCGATGTACCTCGGTGGGCAGCGATCCGGTTCCGAACTCCCGCTCGGGGAGACCTCCCAGGCGCACCGTGGTCGCGAGGTCGGCGAAGAACCCGCTCACCTCGGTTGTGCTGTCGGCGGCGGCACTCTCGGCGGCGGCACCGGGATGCGTTCCCACCTCCAGTTCACCCACCAGCACCCGCAGTCCCGCTACCAGCGCTTCCAGCACCCGCAGTCTGCGTGCGGAACGCGCACGCCACCTGCGGTGTCGCTCGCCGATCGAGACCAGCAGCACGACGACGAGGGTCACCGTGACGTCCGCGAACGACACGAGCAGCACAACGCAGCCGAGGCCGAGAACGGGTACGACCGGCCGAGGCCACGAACGCGGAGCGGAACCGGCCGGACCACGCAGCAGCGCCAGTCTGTTCGCGGCCACTCGATCGGGCCAACCGAGCAGCAGCGCCGCCGACGCGAGCACCACGGACAGCGGAACCGCCGGTGTCCCCTGGGCATGTGGCGTCGTCAGCATTCGGCCCGCTCCGCTCCCGCCGCGAGCATGTCCAGCAGCTGTCGACGCCCCGCTCCCCAACCGGACTCGATTTCCCACGCCGGCCGCACCCGGGCTTCCGAACCGACCCGGTGCAGCACCCCTACCCCCGCGAGGTGCCTACCCCTGCGGGCGGTACGGCGCATGTGCAGCACCACCCGGATCGCGGCGGCGAGTTGGCTGTGCAGCGCGCGACGCCCCATACCGCCCTGCGCTCCGAGAGCCTCCAACCGTGCCGGGACCTCCGCGGGCGAGTTGGCGTGCACCGTTCCGGCACCGCCCTCGTGACCGGTGTTGAGACAGTCGAGCAGCTCCCGGATCTCGGCACCGCGCGCTTCTCCGACCACTATCCGGTCCGGTCGCATGCGCAACGCCTGCCGCACGAGTTCGTTCATCCGTATCTGTCCGCTGCCCTCGATGTTGGGAGGCCGCGCCACCAGCCGGACCACGTGAGGGTGCACCGGGTTGAGTTCCCGCGCCTCCTCCACGCACACGATGCGCTCGGTGTCGGGCACCTCCCCCAGCAGCGCGCCGAGCAGTGTCGTCTTACCGGAGCCGGTACTTCCCGTGACCAGAAAAGCCGGGCGTGCGGCCACTATCGAGCGCAGCAACGACCAGGTGTCGGAGTCGAACGCCGAGAGCCGCCACAGACTCGCCAGGTCGTGCACCGCCGGCCGCAGAATCCGCAGCGAGACGCACGTTCCGTCCGCGGCCACGGGGGCGAGTACCGCGTGCAACCGCACCGTGGTGCCCGCCGTGCTCTCGGGCAACCACCCGTCGACCCAGGGTTGGGCGTCGTCCAGTCTGCGGCCCGCGGCCAGGGCCAGTCGCTGGGCGAGCCTGCGCACCTCCTCCTCGCTCGTGAAGCTCACCCCGGCACGTTCCAAGCCGGCGCCCCGGTCCACCCACACATCGTCGGGACCGCTCACCAGAACGTCGGTGACATCGGAACGCCGCAGTAACGACTCCAGTGGTCCGGCTCCCAGGAACTCGCGGTGCAGCCGGCGGATCGTGCGGAGAACCTCGCCGTCACCGAGCGGAGCTCCGCTCTCCTCACGTACGGCGGCGGCTATGGCGTGGGCGGTGAGGTCGCTCCCCTCGGAGACCAGACGTGCCCGTACCCGGTTCACGAGATTCTCGTCCACCCGCTCGGAGCAGGGCGTGTGCGACTCCGCGGTGGAGCCTCGCTCGGTGGACAGCCGCATCGTTCCCACCTCAGTTCCGTCCGGCGGCCGGGAAAGCACCCGCACCGCGTCGTCGTCCGCACCGATCACACTGCTCCGATCCGGGCTCGGCGCCAATCCCGAACCTCGCTTCCTGGGGAAAAGCGGGTCTGTTGTGGACAAGCGGCCGCCGAACAGCTGAGGGCGAGGAGTCGACCGGCGTAGGAGTCACCACTGTCGAACCGGCGGACACCGGGGCCGCGAAGCACGAGTCGCATGGCACCGTTAGGCCATTCGTGTTAGGACTCTTCACGGCACACAGCGATGGCGAGCAACGAACTCCCGAAACACCGGTCCGAAGGGGTCGGCGAACACACATGTCCGGGAAGGAATGACGGGCGCTCGGTTCGGGTAACCGGCGACGGAGCCGGTGGTGAGGAATTCGGCCGCGGGCCGTGACAACCGAAGCCGGACTTCCGGGGCCTCGTGCCGTACCGACGGGGTCCACGCGGGGCCGGCGAAGCTCACACGAAAAGGGTGGGAGTCAAGTTGAACGAGCAGGAGTGGGAGACATCGGGCAACGACATCGCCACGCTGCTGACCCGTTACGGCGAGCTCGCCGCGACGCTGGAGGAAACCGAGGATCCGCGACTCGCCGCGATTCTCCGGCAACGGTTGGCGGAACTGGACGACACGATCGACGCGCTCTCATCCCGGATCCACCAGCCCGAGCACTGAAACATCGGCCCGTGGTCGCTAATCGAGCGCGAAACGCGGCGGTGAGACGGACCGGTGGGGTGGGGCGGAACCGCCGACCGATTGATCACGCCCCACCACCTGACCGAAGAGCTCGATCAGGGATGCACTCCCAATATCGCCGCCGCGGTCTGCGCGGGCAACGACGGCTCCGATTCGTAGGTCTCCTCGTAGGTCTCCACTGCCGGCCTGCCACGCGGCTGCGGCGGCACCGGAGCGTCCGTCTCCTGCGCCCGCGCGGTGGCGAGCACACGTTGGATCTCACGCTCGGTCACTTCGTGTGCACGCGCACTCGCCGCGCTGACTTCCTCGGTAGACAGCATTCCCCTGGCAGCCGTATCGGCGAGCTCGGAACTGAACGCGGAGTGACGAGCCAACACTCTGGCGATCTGATCCACCATTTCGGAATCCACGGTTCCGGTAGCAGTACGAACAACACTCTCGGCGATCGTGACATCCATGGGTCGCGGGCTGGAGCTGGAAGACTCGGACACCGCGAACCTCCTCCCGACAACTGTCCGAAATAGTCGTGACCCCGGAAGGGATCCACGAGCATGTGACCACGGAACACGGCACCCCTCGTCGTATTCGCGGCCTTCGCGCAAGAACTCTTCGGCGAGTTTACCGGTATTGCCCCGAACTTTGCCGGATCAAATTCGACATCAACGAAAAAGAATCTTCCTCGAAGATCGAAAATCCTCGCCCCGGGAGCACGGCACACGAGAGCCCGGCACACGGGAGCGATGCCGCACCGATTCCTTCCATCGTGCGAACCGTCCCGAACGACGCTAAGGTAGCCGAAGAGACCACGAGACACGGATCAGCCTGGGGGAAACCGAGGAAAAGCAGGGAAAACACCGTGACCGAGCACGGGGGACACTCCCGAGCACCGATGCTTGCTCACTCCGATACGGATCGGTGAGCGCGTTTCGCCGCGGGTACCGAGCATCGGCTCGTGGCGAGTCCTTCCCCTTGGGAGAACCGCTTCCGACCCTGGGGAGAGCCGGATGCCGAAAGCGGGAATCACCCGAGCAGTCGAGCCCCCGGAGTGCCGGGCGCACCACGAAATCGGCGACATCGCCGGATTGGGACGGACTCGCGACCACGCTCGTGCCGAATTTCGGCACCGGAAGCGATCACGGTGTTCCACGGCCGGGTATCCGAATCGCAACCGAAAAGAAGCACGATTTTGACCGGACGCTTCGATGATCTTTCCGCGTCCACACGAGGCAAGAACACCGAAAAACCGAACACGAAACGTAAAAAGGTGTTCGAAGTCTCGTGCTACAGAGTCGGAGGGCCATCCCCGCCGGTACCACCGCGAGCGAGCCGAATCGGGGAACGGCCTTACTGAGCGAAGGTCTCCCGCCGGGTAGCCGTTCGCGCCACTTCACCGGTGATCTCGTTCAGCCGGGTGAGCAGTTTCCTGCCGGCACGAACCGGTGGTCGGTGCTCACCGAGCCGAACGGCACACAATCCGAACCGATCGACGAGCGCGGCGATCCCACGGTCCGTTCGCATCACGGTGAGCACTTCCAGCCCCAAGGCACGGCGGATGTCCACCAGGCGCAATCCTCCGGGGGCCGGCCCCCGCACGATCGCCCGCAACTGTCCGGACACGACGTCCCGGACGGCGTCGAGCACTCCACCCGCCGCGACGCAAGCCCGTATCTCGGCCGGGACCACAAGCACCACGAGATCGGCGCGACGCAGCACCGCCAGAGTGGACTCGTTCTGCACACGAGGCAGATCGCACACCACGGTCTGACCGGCCCTGCGGGCGGCGTCGAGCACGGCGCACACCGACTCGGGTGTCATGCCGCGCGGGACCTCGCCCCTGGAGCAGCTCAGGGTGGCGATCTCGCCGGAACCGAGCCGCCGGGAGGGCAGGGCCTCCCGCAACGCCGCGGCGGTGAACCTCCCGGTGCCCAGCGACAGTTCCGACCACCGCACCCCGGAAGTGTGTTCCTCCCCCAACAGCAGATCCAGACCTCCGCCCAGTGGGTCGCAGTCGAGCAACGTGCAGTGCCCGCCCGCACGGGCGGCGAGCACACCGGTGACGGCGGCCAGCACCGAGGCCCCCGCTCCGCCACAGCCGCCGAGTACCGCCAACAGACTTCCCTCCCGGGGCGGGACGTCCTCGGTGAGTTCGGTGAGCAGTCCCACCAGACGTTGCTCCTCGGAAGCGAGTTCGACGGCGTGTTGTGCCCCGCTCCGGAAGGCGGCTCGCCAGAACTCCGGCTCCGCCCGCGTGGTGACCAGGATCAGCCCGGAGCGCTGTGGGAGCCCCACCGCCGAGCACTCCTCCAGCGCCCCGGTGTCCAGCAGCACCACGGGAGCCTCGTGCCAGGACTCACCCACCTCTCGTACCGTGGCGACACGGCGCGGCTCACAGCCCGCCGCCGCGGCCACCCCGGCCAGTTCCGCGGCGAGATCGGGATCGTCGGTGACGATCAGCGGTTCTCCCGGCGTCGCGTGCCCGGGGCTCGCTTGTCCCGACTTCGTGTGTCCCGACTTCCCGCGTCCCCGCTTCGCGTCTTCCGACATCCCACTGGCACCCCCGATAGCGGCGTGCTCGGCGGCACGGTGAGTTCTCTCCCGGTGCCGGCCAACGCCCTGCCGCGTTCACCTTGCCCACTTCCCTGTCCCGTCCACCGTGTGGCCGGGTGGGTCCGGTGCGCCAGCACGAGATCGAGCGGCTGTGGACGATCCGGGGCGATGTGGACGTAACCGACGGAACTACGGGACCGGAAAACACGGGACCGGAAAACACGGGACCGGAAAAGAGGGGCGGCCCTCGCCAGGGGGGAGGGACGAGGGCCGCCAGTGGTTCAGCCCCGGGGGGTCGGGCTGAACTGTCCGGTGCACCGGACCTCCTCCACTGTATCGCTCATCCTCGAACGGACGCGTTGCGTCCATTAGGAGGAATGTGCCTGGTCGAAAACCTGCATTTGGATTAATCGAACCGTTCACATGCAACTGCATCTGCACGTTGCGTACTCAGAACCAGCATTATTTTCATTCGAAAGAGTTAGCTGGCATGGCTCGTTCGCGCAGCGGCACAAGCGTGACCGGCCGGAGCGGTGAACCAGCTCGGAGCGACCGGGGCCCCGTTCGAACCGACTGGAACGCTTCCGGCCGGAACGGCTCTTATGCTGGCGGTGTGACCCAGCATGCTGCCGAGAACCGCGAAGCACGCGGGGCGGCGTTCTTCGATCTGGACCGAACGATCATCGCCCGATCGAGCACGCTCGCGTTCAGCAAACCGTTCTTCCGGGAAGGGCTGATCAACCGCCGGGCGGTGCTGAAGAGCACCTACGCCCAGTTCATGTTCATGCTCGCGGGCGCGGACAGCGACCAGATGGAACGAATGCGGCAGCACCTGGCCTCGCTGTGCGCCGGGTGGGACGTCGAGCAGGTCGACGCGATCGTCGACGAGACGCTGCACGACATCGTGGATCCGCTGGTCTACCGGGAAGCCACCCAACTCATCTCCGAACACCGCGCCGAGGGCGACGACGTGGTGGTGCTCTCGGCGTCCGGCGAGGAGGTGGTGGCCCCCGTGGCCCGGCTGCTCGGTGTCACGAACTGGGCGAGCAGCCGGATGCGGATCGAGGACGGACGCTACACGGGCGAGTTGGAGTTCTACTGCGCCGGCACCGAGAAGGCGCGCGCGGCGGCCAAGATCGCCGAACGGGAGGGCTACCCGCTGTCGGAGTGCCACGCCTACTCCGACTCGATCACCGATCTGCCACTGTTGGAGCTGGTGGGTCACCCGACCGTGGTCAACCCGGACCGTGGCCTCCGCAAGGAGGCGGTGCAGCGCGGCTGGCCAGCGCTGGTGTTCGAGCACCCGGTATCGCTGCGGGCACGGTTCCCCACCCCGTCCGCGACGACCGTGACCACGGCCGCCGTGGCGCTGGGGGTCGTCGCCGCCGGAGTGGCCTACGGGCTGTGGTGGCGGCGCCGGCGCGCGAACCGGTGAAGCCGGTGGTCCCCCGCCCCCGTGGGCCGAAGCGCCCGCTGTGACCACGGGAGAAGCGCCCCGCGCCCCGCGATGAGTCCCGTTCACCGCCTGCCCGTCACGAACCCGTGAGACGATCTCGCTCCGGGACTTGCGAGAGCCCGTCGCGCGGTCTACAAAGGAAGTACGGAACCCTGGTTGGCCAGGGACGTTGCGGAGGAGAAGCAACGTCTCCCCGACGGGGCTCCGGGCGCGATGGCGGGAACCCACGCGCAGCCGCTGAATAAAGGCACAGTCGTTCTCAGGGTTGCGTACCGGGACGCCGGGCGCCGAGCCCGCAGGATACGACAGTCAGAACACGCTTGGTAACCCGCAGGTTCGCGCCGGGAGAGTGGCGCTCGTCAGTCGAACTGGCGGGCGCCACCATTATGCCCAGGGATCGAGCCCTGCCGCGGTAGCACCACTCACCCGAAAAGTCACCGGCACGGCGCGTAGCGTTGACCGCCTCACACACCGTGGGTAACTTACACAGCCGATCGGGTATCCGGTGGGACACTCACGGTTCTCCCAAGCGTTCGGTTCTCCGCCGCGTTCCAGAACCCACGACGGCCGCCACCGGCGAATCCAAGTTCCGTGGAACGGGAGCTCCCTCGTGGCAGCGACATTCGGCAGGCGGCAGCTCGGTACTGTCGCGCTGGGGACGGCGACGCTGGGCACCTTGGCCGCCGCCGACGGCAGGGACGGACAGCGCCGCCGGGGCACGTCCGACGCGGCAGGAGCCGGCCGGCCACCGCTCACGGGGATAACCGACTGGGCCCGCCGCACGGTGCGGAACATGTCGCTACCGCAGAAGGTGGGGCAGCTCTTCGTGACGGTGGTGTACGGGGCCACGGTCGACACCGACCATCCCACCAACCGCACGGAGTACGGTGTGGGGTCTCCCGCCGAGGTGGTGCGACGGTTCCGGCTCGGCGGCGTCATCCACTTCTCCTGGACCGACAGTCTGCGGGAGCCACGGCAGATCGCCGAACTCTCGAACGGGTTGCAGCGTGCCGCGCTGGACTCGGGGGCCGGAATTCCACTGACCATCGCCACCGATCAGGAGCAGGGCGCCGTCAACCGGATAGGTGAACCCGCGACGGTACTGCCAGGCAGCATGGCACTGGGAGCGGCCCGCGAGTCGGGCGCGGCGAACCGGGCGGCACGCATCACCGGTCGAGAGTTGCGCGCCATGGGCTTCACCCAGAACTTCGCGCCGGTCGGCGATGTCAACGTCAACCCGGAGAACCCGGTCATCGGGGTGCGTTCCTTCGCCTCCTCGCCGGAACTGGCCGCGGAACTGACCCGCTCCCAGATACGCGGCTACCAACGCGCGGGCGCGGCGCGAAACACGGTCTCGGCCACCGTCAAGCACTTCCCCGGTCACGGCGACACCAGTGTGGACAGCCACACCGACCTTCCCGTCATCGACCACAGCGAGCGGCAGTGGCGACGGCTGGACGCACCACCGTTCCGCGCCGCCGTCGACGAGGGCACCGACGCGGTGATGACGGGGCACCTGAAGTTCCCCGAACTCGACCCCTCCGGGGAGCCCGCGACTCTTTCACGGCGGATTCTCACCGGGCTGCTGCGCGAGGAACTCGGTTTCCAGGGGGTGGTGGTCACCGACTCGCTGCGGATGGCGGGAGTGCACGAGCTGCACCCCGCCGAGGACGTTCCCGTGCTGGCGCTGGAGGCGGGAGCCGATCAGCTGTTGATGCCGGGGGACCTGTCCACGGCGATCGAGGCGGTGACCGATGCCGTGCGTTCGGGCAGGCTGTCCGAACGAGACATAGACCGCAGCGTGCTGCGGATCCTGAGCATGAAGGACCGGCGCGGGACGGTCTCGGCTCCCCTGGTGGACACCGCGGCGGTGGATCGGACGGTCGGCACTTCCCGGCACCGGCGGCAGGCGCTGCGGATCACCGACGAGACCGTGACGGCGCTGCGCGACGACCCCGGTCTGCTGCCGCTGCGAGCAGCGGCGGGAAGCGTGTTCGTCACGGGATGGGGCGAAACGACCACCGCCGCCCTGGCCACCGAGATCCGACGACACCGCCGAATGACGGAAACGCTGCGAACCGGCGACTCGCCGGACGACCGACTGATCGGCGAGGCTGTCGACCGCGCCGGACGGCACGACGTGACGATCGTGCTGACCAACGGTGCCTGGCGCGAATCCGGTGGCGCACAACGCGAGCTGCTCCGCTCGCTGAGCCGTGCTGACACCCCCGTGATCGCCGTGGCTGTGCGCGATCCCTACGACGCGGCCTGCGTTGACGACATCGGCACCTGGCTGGCCACCTACTCCTACCGAGAAGTGTCGATGCGATCCCTGACAAGAGTGCTGTTCGGTGTGGTGTCCCCCTCGGGCAAGTTGCCGGTTCCGGTTCCCGATCCGGACCGCCCCGACACACCGCGTTATCCGTTCGGCCACGGAATCACCTGGTGAGGTGGCGAGTTGGGTGAACTGGACCGCAGGAGGTTCCTGCTCTCCTCCGCCGTGACCGCTCCGATGCTCGGACTCACCGGCGCCTCGGTCGCCGGCGCCGAACAGGGAACCGAGCGGGACTCCGAACGGCGAGCCGACCACGAACCGGTACGGACCGGGGCGGACGAGCTCGCCGCCACGGGATGGGACCGCCTCCGCGGCGCCGGGCTCGGCGTGATCGCCAATCCCACCTCCGTGGTCACCCGGCCGCGCGCGGGGCTGCCGCACATCGTCGACGAGATGCACGCCGCCGAGGGTGTCGAGGTGGCGGCCGTTTTCGGTCCGGAGCACGGTTTCCGGGGCACCGCGCAGGCGGGCGGTTCGGAGGGCGACCACACCGATCCCCGGACCGGGATACCGGTGTACGACACCTACGGGGCGGACACGGCGAAACTGTCCGGGATGCTGCGGCAGGCCGGGATCGACCGGCTGGTGTTCGACATCGCCGATGTCGGAACGCGCTTCTACACCTACATCTGGACGATGTACACCGCGATGCGGGCGGCGGTGCGGGTCGGGGTGCCGCTGACCGTGCTGGACCGACCGAACCCGCTGGGCGGTCACGCGGCGGGGCCGGTGCTCGATCCCGAGTTCGCCTCCGGGGTGGGTGAACTGCCGATCGCGCAGCAACACGGCATGACCGTCGGCGAGCTGGCACGCATGTTCGACGCGGAGTTCCTGCCCGAGCGGGAGAACGAGCGACTACCCGAGCTGGACGTGGTCGAGATGTCCGGCTGGTCCAGGAAGCACTCGTTCGCCGGGACAGGGTTGCCCTGGATACCGCCGAGCCCGAACATGCCCACGCCGGACACCGCCCGTGTCTACCCCGGAACCGGCATGTTCGAGGGCACGGTGTTCTCGGAGGGCAGGGGAACCACCAGACCGTTCGAGATCGTCGGGGCACCCGGCGTGGACTGGCGCTGGGCGGAACGGCTCAACTCGGAAGGCACGGCCGGGGCCTACTTCCGGGAGACCCACTTCGTGCCGACCTTCTCCAAGCACCGGGACGAGACCTGTGGCGGGGTGCGGCTCTACCGCACCGGAGACGCGGAGTTCGACGCGATCGGCACGGCGGTGCGGATGCTCGTGCGGGCCCGAGGGCTCTACCCGGAGGTGTTCGGGTGGCGATCGGACCACTGGATCGACGACCTCACCGGGTCCGCCCGCCTGCGCGAGATGATCGACGCGGGTGCGGACGCGGCCGACGTCGTCGGGTCCTGGGAGGCGGAACTGGCCGATTTCCGGCGGCGTCGCCGCCCCTACCTGCTGTACCGCTGAACCGGCACGACCGGGGACCGAAGAGCGGACCGGGGAACGGACGACGGATCAGGAACCGGACAGGGCACGACACACCGCCGAACGAACACCACGGGAACCGAACCGATGAAGTTCCAACACCGTGAGGTGAGGATGCGCAACCCGCTGCTGGTGACGGCACTGCTGTCGATGCTGACCGTGACGACCTGCGCTTCCGCTCCCGCCCCCGGAGTGCGGGCGAGCGGCCGGTTCGATCTTCCGCACGAGGGGTTCTCCGCCGCGGACACGCGACTACGCGAGGCCACACCTCGTCGGGCCGGATTGGCGCCCGCACCGATCCGGGAAGCGACAGCGCGGCTGGCCGACTGGAGCGAATCCACCCCCGAGCGGGAGAAACCGATGTACGCGGGCGCGGTGAGCCTGCTGGCCCACGACGGCATGGTGGTCAGTCACGAGGCGGTGGGCCACGAACTGCGCTACGCCGACGGCGCGGGCACCGAGCTCCCCCCGGAGCGGCAGGAGAGAACCGCCCCGGACACGATCTTCGATCTCGCCTCGATGACCAAGCTGTTCACCTCCGTAGCGGTGTTGCAGCAGGTCGAGGCGGGGCGCGTCGAGCTGACGGAACCGGTCGCGCGGTACCTGCCCGAGTTCGGCAACCACGGGAAGTCGGGGATCACGGTGCGCCGGCTGCTGACCCACACCTCCGGACTGCAATCGGTGGTGAAACTGTGGGAGCTGCCGGAGCGAGAGCGGATTCCGCACGTGATGAACCTCGAACCGGTCGCCGAGCCGGGCAGCACCTACGACTACTCCGATCCGAACATGATCGTGCTCGGTGAACTGCTCGAACGGGTGACCGGACGGCGGTTGGACAGCGTGGTCTCCCGGGGAATCACCGAACCACTGGGCATGACCGACACGGGCTACCTGCCGCCGCGCTCGAAGCTGCACCGGATCGCGGCCACGGAATTCCAGAACGATCCGCCGCGCGGCATGGTGCGTGGCAGGGTGCACGACGAGAACGCCTGGTCACTGGGGGGCATAGCGGGCCACGCGGGAGTCTTCGGCACGGCGGAGGACCTGGCCGTGCTCGGGCAGGCGATCCTCAACGGCGGAAGCTACGGCGGCGAACGCATCCTGCGCGAGCGCAGCGTGGAGCTGATGCTGACCGACTACAACACCGAGTTCCCGGAGCACTCGCACGGACTCGGCTTCGAGCTGGAACAGCGCTGGTACATGGCTGGGCTGACCGGCCCCCGCAGTGCGGGGCACACGGGATACACGGGGACCTCGATGGTGCTCGATCCGCGGTCACGTTCGATGGCGATCCTGCTGACCAACCGCGTCCACCCATCGCGGGAGTGGGGTTCGAACAACCCCGCACGGGTGACGCTGGCACAGGGCCTGGCCCGCTCCATGGCCGTGGAGCCGCGGCACGGCCCGACCGCCTGGTTCACCGGTGGCGGCACCTCGAAGGGGGAAGCCACGCTGACCACCGACCCCGTGGCGACCGACGGCCGACTTCGGGTCTCGTTCGGGGCGTTCGTGGACACCCAGCGGGACACCGACGGCGCCGACAGGTTGCTGGTGGAGTACAGCGACGACGATGGAACCTCGTGGCACCCGGTGCGGCTGCACACCAGAGGGCCGGGCTCCCCGAGACACCCCGTGACCGAACTGGCCGGTTCCGGCCACCGTGCCTGGTGGCGGGTGCGCGGTACCGTTCCGGAGGGGCGTTCCGGGCGAACACTGGTGCGTTGGCGCTTCGTGCCGGACGAACGGTACGTGGGCAGAGGGGTCTATCTGGACGGCATCAGGCTTTCGGCCGGGGGCCGAACGGTGCTCGACGGCGAGGCCGAGGCGAGCAGGCTGCGCGGCGCGGGATTCCTGGTGGCACAACGCTGATTCCCGGGCCGTCCCGTCGTGGGAAGACCGCGGGAAACCGGCCGAGTCCTTCGAACGGGGCCGAACACGGAGCTTTTCCACACGGGCACCCGGCGTCATTTCGCGATAGCGTCGCCGATGTCGACCGTGTTCACCCGGCAGGAGGGAAGACGCCTTGTCCGTGATTCCGGAGGACCTCGAGGACATCCTGAACAAGCGATCGTTCGCGCACATCGCCACCATCGGACCGAAGGGAGAGCCGCAGTCCAGTCCGGTGTGGATCGACTGGGACGGGCAGTACCTCAAGTTCAGTCAGACCACCGAGCGCCAGAAGTACCGGAACCTGCAACGGGAGCCGAGGCTGGCGATCTCCGCGCTCGATCCGGAACAGCCCTACCGCTACATCGAGGTTCGCGGCAGGGTAGCCCGGGTGGAGGACGACCCGGACCGTGCGTTCATCAACCGGATGGCCAAGAAGTACATGGACGCCGACGAGTACCCCTACGACCAGCCGGGCGATCACCGGGTGATCGTCTACGTGGAGCCGCAGCACACCACCCGGATGTGAAAGCTGGTCGGATGTGAGTGCGGATCGGCCGCACGCCGGTGAAACCGGCTCGATCGGCCGCGGCGGAACCACCTACGATCCGCGCATGGCGAATCCCGGAACGGACTTCGACAGGGTCGTCGCGCACGAACTGGAACTGCTCGATCCCCGCGTGCGCGACGACCCGGAAGCCGTTCGGAGGCTGCTGTGCGCGGACTTCACCGAGTTCGGTTCCTCCGGAGCGGTCTGGGACCGGGAGACGATCACCACGGCCACGGTCTCCGACGCCTCGGAGCGGATCACGGCCACGGAACTTCGGCCGGCTCGGATCGACTCCGACACGATCCTGCTCACCTACACGGCACACCGAGGTGGCTTGAAAACGCTTCGCAGCTCGGTCTGGGTGAGGCAGGGCGAAGAGTGGCGACTGCGGCACCATCAGGGGACGCCGTGCCCGCCGGAGGCCGCCGACCGACCCCACGACGGGAAGCCCCAGTCATGACAGGACCACCATCGCGCTCGGCTGTAGGAAAACCTGATCCCAGTACCCGCTACTTCCGGTAACCATCCCGAAAAGGCGGCGGAAACCGGCGCCGGTGGCATATTCTGGTGGTGGTGGTGGAAGCGGTTCACGGCCACCACTCCGTTTGACCGAGCAACAGTGATGTTAGTAACTTTCCCACATGGCCACTCCCGACGAATCCGGCATCGAATCCGGTGAGCACAGTCCGCTCGTCCGGATTCGTTCACTGCTGCCCGGCCTGGCGCGCGCCGAGCAGCGAGTGGCCCGCATAGTGCTGGCCGACCCCTCCTCGATCGCGCACCGCAGCATCACCGACGTCGCCGAGGCCGCCGAGACGAGCGAGACCACCGTCACCCGGTTCTGCAAGGCCGTGGGAGTGAGCGGTTACCCCGAGCTCCGCATCGCGCTCGCCGCCGACACGGCGCGCACGACCAGCAGGGATCGCGATCTGGGCAGCGAGATCTCCGAAACGGACGACATCGGCCAGATCGTCGACAAGATCGGCTACGCGGACGCGCGTGCCGTGGAGGAGACGACGGACCAGCTCGACGTCACCGCGCTGCGTTCCCTCGTCGACGCGGTGGCACGGGCACGCCGGATCGACGTCTACGGAGTCGGGGCCAGCGGGTTCGTGGCGCTGGACCTGCAGCAGAAGCTGCACCGGATCGGCCTGACCTGCTTCGCCTGGCCGGACACGCACAACGCGCTGACCTCGGCGGCCATCCTGGAACCCGGCGACGTGGCCATCGGGGTCTCCCACACCGGCGCCACCACCGAAACCGTGGAGGTGCTGCGCGAGGCGGGCACCCAAGGCGCCACCACGGCCGCGATCACGAACTTCGAACGCTCCCCGGTAACCGAGATCGCCGACCTCGTACTGACCACGGCCGCCCGCGAAACCACCTACCGTTCCGGAGCCATGGCCAGCAGGATCGCCCAGCTGACCGTGATCGACTGCCTGTTCGTGGGGGTGGCGCAGCGCCACATCGACGACGCCAAGACCGCGCTGCAGGCGACTTCCGAGGCCGTCGGCAACCATCGACTGCGAGTGCGTCCCGACAAGCGCAGACACCGGGAGGACAGCCGGTGAGTCGAAACGGTGCGCCCCGGAACTCCCGAACGGAGTGGTCCGCCGAGCACGGGAACCTCCCCACGCCTGCGGAGTCGCCGACCGAACGGAGCAATCCGCGCACCACGGACATCGACCTGCTCAACACGCTCGACCTGCTGCAACGGCTCAACACCGAGGACCGCTCGGTACCGGAAGCCGTCGGAAGGGCACTGCCCGAGTTGGCGCACGCCGTGGACCTCGCGGTGAAAGCGCTGGAATCGAACGGCAGGGTGCACTACGTCGGCGCCGGGACATCCGGGAGGCTGGCCGTGCTGGACGCCGCCGAACTCGTCCCGACCTTCAACCTGCCGGAGGGCTGGTTCGTGGCGCACCTCGCCGGTGGCGAACCCGCGCTGCGCGAGGCGGTGGAGAACGCCGAGGACGACGCCGCCGCCGGGACGAACGCGATCGAGCGGAACGCCACCGCGGACGATTTCGTGCTCGGCCTGGCCGCCTCGGGGAACACGCCCTACGTGCTCGGCGCGCTGGAAGCGGCGCGAACGCTCGGTGCCGGGACCGGGCTGGTCTCGTCCAACCCGCACGGCCGCGCCACGACAGCGGTGGACACGGCGATCACCGTGGACACCGGACCGGAGTCGATCACCGGTTCCACCAGGATGAAGGCGGGAACGGCGCAGAAACTGGTGCTGACCTCGTTCTCCACCGCGGTGATGATCCGCCTGGGCCGCACCTACTCCAACCTGATGGTCAGCATGGTGGCCACCAACGCCAAGTTGCGGGCCCGCACCGTGCGGATCCTGCGCGAGGCCACGGGAGCCTCGCCGGAAACCTGCGAGCTGGCGCTGCACCGGACGGGAGGGGAGCTCAAGACCGCCCTGGTCCATCTGCTGGGTGAGGTGGACGTCGAAAGCGCCTCGGACGCGCTGCGCGAGGCCGACGGGCACGTCCGGGAGGCGCTGCGCGCGTTGCGCTCCTGAGCGATCCACCGCGCCCGAATCCGAGTACGGCCGCTCTCCGCTCACACCACGGCGGGAGGTTCCGCCGAACGAACAACCCGAGGACCCGACCGGAGAACTTCGTTCACTCGTGCACCGGGAGATCGTAGACCCGCCGCACGCTGGTGCCGAGCTCTCCGATGTCGGCGCCGTAGACGTGCAGCGAGATCGCCGTTCCGGTGCCGCAGTTGCGGACGCGGTGAATATCCCCGGGAGGAGCGAATCCGCAGGTCTCCCCCGCATGATTGGTGGCCAGCTCCCCGGGAACCAGGAAAGGGCCCCGCTCGGATTCGCACAACCGGTAGTGCTGTTCGCTCTCGGCACCCTGGTACACGCCGGTGACGCACCAAGCGACGTGATCGTGTACCGGGGTCTGCTGGCCGGGCAGCCAGACGAGCGCCACCACGGAGAAGCTCGCGTCCGGTTCCACGTGCAGCACGTGCTGCAGATAGCGCTCCGGGTCGCCGCGGCGTTGCTCTTCGGTGAGCAGCCCGGGAACGTCGAGGAACGGCCGCAGTGCTTCCTTGACCAGGTCGGCGGTGTGGGCCTGGTCGACTCCGGCGCGCACGCGGTCACGGATCACGTCAGTCAGCTCGGTCAGCCGAGGGCTCGACCGCTCGCTCCGCATGGTGGTCATGCCGAAACCATGCACAGCGGAACGGCTCCCGGTCGACCACCGAATTCTTTGGCGGGTACTAACCGGGCTTATAGCCGCACGGAACGAGCCCCGCTGCTGTGCGGAACTATGATCGAAACCACTGACGTGGGCGGGCGGGACCGGCGAGCGCGGGCGCGAACACGATCGCACCGCTCAGCCGTCGGCGGCCGTCTCCGCACCGATCCTGCCGAACGTCTCCAGCAACAGCGCGGTGGCCGGTATCCGATGCTGCTCCCACAAGGCGTAGGCCGTCACCCTGCGGGGACGCAGCCCTTCCACCCGTATGCCGACCACATCGGGGTGCCGCAGGAAGGAGAGCACCAGCGAGGGCATCAACGCGATCCCCACACCCGCGGCCACCAGCCCCTGTACCGCCAGGTTGTCGTCCGTCGTGAAGGCGATGTCCGGCTCGAACCCCGCACTCCCGCAGGAGCGCAGGAAGTGGTCCCGACATCTCGGACAACCCGCGATCCAGCGTTGTCCGGCCAGTTCCCCCAGCTCGACCGAGTCGCGACCGGCCAGCGGGTGCGCCACCTGCAGCACCGCCACCATCGGATCGTCCAGCACGTCGGTCCCGGTGATGTCGTCTCCCGTGACGTCGTCTCCGGGGGACTCCTCGGTTTCGGGGTAGCTGAAGGCCAGCGCGACATCGCACTCCCCCCGACGCAGCGCCTCCAGCGAGTCGGGGGGCTCGGCCTCGCTGAGCTGGATGCGCAGCTCCGGGTGGCTTTCCGTGATCCGCGCGACCGCACTGGGCACCAGCGTGGCGCTGGCGCTGGGGAAGGCGCACAGCCGGATGCTGCCGCGGCGCAGCTCGCGAACCGCGGTGATCTTGTTGGCCGCCGCGGTGAGGTCCTCGACCACCGTATCGGCGTGCCCGGCCAGGATCCGGCCCGCTTCGGTGAGTTCCAGTCCCCCGCCCGCGCGCAGGAACAGCGGAGTCCCCAGCGCTCGCTCCAGAGCACGCATCTGCTGGCTCACGGCGGGCTGGCTGTAGCCGAGGCTGCGCGCCGCCGCCGTGTAGGAACCGGTGCGCACCACCTCGTGAAACACGCCGATGTAGCGGGGATCGACCATTACCGCAGCATACGAGCCGATCAGCACCGGACGCACCACCGTGTGACCGACTCGCGCCGCGCACGTCTACGGGTAAGGACGTTCGATCGGGCAGGCGACCAGCACCGCTGACACACGGCACTCCTCGGCTACCCAGTCGGGAAGATCACTTCGAACGAAACCGAGCAGAGTCATGATGTCGTCGTGGCGCTCTTTCAGCGGTTGGTTCCAAATACGTTCGTGATGAGCCAACCTGTTCCGGAACTCGTGCAGCCGGGTCACCGGCTGTTCGACGACCGTTCGGGCCCGAGTGGGTGCGACTGGAAAACCGCGAGCGAGATCGGGCCACAGGGTGGTCGCATAACGCCTCGCCAGCAGAAAACGCCAGAATCCGAAGGAAAGCTCGCTCAGAATCTGGCCGTCACTGGCGGTCTTTCCCTTGCGGTTGACGCGTTGACGGGCCTCCGTGATCTCTCGGCGAGCTCGATGGTCGAGTTCCCGGTTCGGATCGTCCAACCAGGAACCGGCTCGCCCGGCAGTCGCGTGACGAACCGCGAGACGTCTCGCCAAGACGTTGCGCAGCACTATCTCCAGATGACTCAGGGTCTCCCAGAATGCGCCGCTGATCCGGGTGTTCCAGCGGTACAGCTCCAACGCGATGTCCGGGTCACCACCGCAGGCATCCAGATAACCCCGCATCCGGGGAACTCCGAACAGCGAGAACAGGGTGTCGTTCCCGGTTTCGCCGGAGTCCTGATTGTCGACGGAACGCACGGCGCGTATCGTAGTGGCCGAAGGTTCCGGGACGGTCCCTGGTAGTCACTTTCCGTGACAGGCCATACCGCTGGGACTGTGGCTTGAGAAGGTGCCGCCCCGCGGGGCGGCACCTTTTTCTTCCCGGGAGCGGAGTCCGGCACACGAGCCGATCAGCACCGGACGCACCACCGTGTGACCGGCTCGCGCCGCGCATCGGCAGTCGCTCAGCGGCTCCCCACCGTCCGCCTGGCGAAGTGGATCTCGGTAGCCACCTGCTTGAGGGTCTCGGCGATGACCAGTGAACCGTGCCCGGCGTCGTAGCGGTAGAACTCGAACGGCACCTCCCGCTCCCCCAGCCGGTCGAGGTAGTTCAGCACCTGCTGGATCGGGCACCGTGGATCGTTGTCCCCCGCGAGGACCAGTACCGGGGCCCGCACCCGATCGACATGGGTGATGGGGGAGCACTCCCGGTAGACCTCCGGGATCTCCTCGGGCGAACCTCCGAACAGCGCTCTGTCGTAGGCACGCAGCGGCTCCATCTCGTCGGCGAAGGCCGAGACGTAGTCGGCCACGGGCACACCTGCCACTCCACTGGCCCAGCGGTCCGGCTGGGTCCCCAGCGCGAGCAGCGTGAGGTACCCGCCCCAGGAGGCACCGGCGACCACGCTGAGTTCCGGGGTGGTCAGCCCGTTGTCGATCGCCCAGTCCTGCACCAGGGCCACGTCCTCCAGCTCGGTGAGGCCGGGGCGTCCCTCGATCGCATCGCGCCAGGCCGAGCCGTAACCGGTGGAGCCCCGGTAGTTCACCTCCACCACCGCGAACCCGGCTTCCAGCCAAGCGGCGCGGTAGGAGGAGAACCGGTCCTCGTCGGCCGCGTGCGGCCCGCCGTGCAGACTGAACACCGTGGGGAGCGGCCCGCCGCCGGCGCCTTCCGGGCGAGCGAGCAACGCGTGCACCGTGTCGTTGGGACCGTGGGGAACCGGCACGAACACGTCCTCGACCGGCTGCGACTCGGGGGGCCGAACCCCACCGGGGGTCAACAGCACGCTGTCCTCGCCGCTCGACGAGAGCACCCGCACCCGGCCGGGCACCGCGGCCGAGGACCAGGTGTACTCCACGGCGCCGTCCGGCCGTACGGAAGCCGCCCCCACGGTGCCCTTCGAGGTGGGCAGCTGAACGAGCGTGCCGCTCGCGATCTCGTAGCGGTACAGCGTCGTGCGCGCCTGGTGCGTGTGCGCGATCAGCAGTGCCGAACCGTCCGGGTACCAGTCGGCCGCGACCTCACCGGGCAGGCCGAGGTCGAGTTCGGTCTCGGTGTCGGTGGCGACGTCCCAGATGAGCAGTTCCTCGCGACCGTACCGCTCGTGCGAGACGAGCAGCCTGGTGTCGCCGGAGACCGGTGCGAAGTCCAGCGCGCCCAGCCCCAGGCCGGAGCCGTCCCACTTCTCGGCGAGCTTCGTCCCGTCGGCACTGCGCAGCACGCGCAGCGCGGGGTGCCTGCTGTCGCCGTGCTCGGAATGGGACAGCACCAGCAGGCTCTCGTCCCAGGACATCCCCGTCAGGCCGCCGTCCTGCTCGTGCTGGTAGATCACCGTGGGAGCCGCACTCTCGCGGGAGATCCAGACGGTGACCCCGTCGTCGGTGGACATCCCGACCGCGAGCACGCTCGATCCCAGTTCCAACCCGGCCGGATATCCCGCGTGAGTGCCGGGCAGCGCTTCGACGGCTGCCGTGTCGTGCTTGTCGAACGGCTCGCTGCGCCACACGCCGAACTCGTCGCCGTCGGTGTCGTCGAACCACCAGATGTGCTCGCCGTCGGCGGCGAGCGTGCCGTGGAACGTGCCGTTCGGCCGGTCGGTGACCTGCCGGTGGGAGTCGTCGGCGCGGTCCCAGGCGTAGAGTTCCCAGGTCCCGCTCACGTTCGACACGTACAGGCTCCGTTCCGGAGCGTCCCGTGCCCAGTCCGGCATCGAGACGCGGGGGGCGCTGAAACGCGCACGCCAGCGCTCCTCCTTGTCCGCGTCGTCGAACAGGGTCGCTGGGATCTCGGCGCTGGGATACGTGCTCACGACACCGATACTGCCCGATCGGGCAACCTCACCGGCAACGGGGATGCCGAGTCCCACGAGTGGGGAGGGCCCCACCGCCGGACGTATCCCACGACCAGGTGAGGGATACAAGCCGGTCGAAGGATTGTCACTTCGCCGACGAGTCAGGATGATCGAGACGTTTCGCGCTACCGGAACTCATCGAGAAGAAGAACTCACCGGAAAACCCGAGTGCCCGGAGTCCCACGAGGAGCGCCGGGAACGGCGGGTCCCGAGCACGCACAACCTCCCGCGAGCTCATGTGGAGCAGTAATGATCTACGGAATCGACGTTTCGCACTATCAGGGCTCGTTCGACATGCACCGGGCTCGGGCCGAGGATTTCGAGTTCGTGTTCATCAAGGCCACGGAGGGCACCGGATTCGTCGACGCGAGGTTCAAGGCCAATCTGGCGTCCGCGCGTGCGGCCGGGCTGCTGGTAGCCGCCTACCACTACCAGCGGGAGGACTACTCGGCGACGGCGCAGGCCGACCACGTCGCCCGGGTGGTGCCCCCCGAAGTACCGGTGATCCTGGACGTGGAGGAGGGCGGCGGTGGAACCCGACTGACCGGTGAGCTGCTGGGCGAGCTGCGCGCCCGCGGCTTCGGAACCCCGTTGCTCTACCTGCCCGAGTGGTACTGGCAGCGCCTGGGAAGGCCGGACCTGTCCGGATTCCCACCACTGTGGAAGTCCCGCTACCCGGACAACAACGGCGGTTACGCCAGTGAGATCTACCAACGCGTACCCGAACACTTCTGGAGCGACTACGGCAACAATCGGGTGGCCGTGCTGCAGTTCACCAGCTCCGCCACCGTCGCGGGCCAGCGCCCCGTCGACGCCAACGCCTACCGGGGGACCCGTCAACAGCTGGAAGCACTGCTCGATCCACGGGGAGAAGACATGCGTGACGACGAACGAAACGCCATTTTCAGCATTCTGGAACAACTCACCGGCAGCCGCGTGCCCGGCCAGTACCCCGGTTGGAAGTCCCAGGTGAACAGCGAGGTGAGCCTGACCACGCTCGATTTCATCAGGGCCATCGACAAGCACACCTTCCGGCTGCACCAGCGGTACGCCAAGAACGCCGCCACGACACAGCAGGAAGGTAACGGGCACGAGCAGGAGGAGGCGGCCGAGCAGGTGCTGCGGACGATGATCTCCGAGGCGGTCACGGCTTCGCTGGGAGCCGACGATCCGCGGCACGAGGACGTGGTCGACGCCGTTACGGCGCGGCTGAGCGCGTCGGTGCCGTACCAGCAGGTCGAAGCGACCCGGAGTGACAACTGAGGGGAGTGACAACTGAGGGTTCGCGCTCGAGTGACGGAGCCGCTCCCCGGTGGAATCTCCGGGGTGCCTCACCACGGGCGCCCCGACATCGGGTAGGCCCGGAGCCGGGCTGGACACAGCACCCGGTAAGCGAATGAAAATCCGGCTGCCGACTCCGGAAGAGTCGACAGCCGGATCCTTGTTGTCGGGGTGGCGGGATTTGAACCCACGACCTCCTCGACCCGAACGAGGCGCGCTCCCAAACTGCGCTACACCCCGGTACCCCACCGAAACCATCTAATCGGCGGTTACCACTGGCTGTGCCGACAACGCGGTGGATCACCGTGTGACGGCACGACAAAGTCTATCCCACGCCCGTGCCGGATTCGACAGGGGTCCCCGTAATGGAGTGAGCGGGGTGCTCCTCGGGCCGCTGCGAACGCGGTACCAGCGTCAACAGCGTCGCCTCCGGTGGGCAGGCGAACCGCACGGGGGCGTAGGGCGAGGTTCCTAGCCCGGCCGAGACGTGCAGCCGCATGTGCTCACCCCACTCGGAGGGCCCCTTGGCGCGCCCCCGGTCCAACTCACAGTTGGTCACGATCGCGCCGAAGCCCGGGACGCAGAGCTGCCCGCCGTGGGTGTGCCCCGCGAGCACCAGGTCGTAGCCGTCACCGTCGAAGGCGTCCAGCACCCTGGGTTCCGGCGAGTGGGTGACGCCCAGACTCAGCCCGACCTCGGCGGGCGGCTTCCCCTCGATCTCCGAGTAGCGGTCCCGCTTGAGATGCGGATCGTCCAGCCCGGCGGTGTGAACGGTGACCCCACCCACCGTCAACTGTCGCCGCCGATGTGTCAGATCCAGCCAGCCGCGTTCCGTCATGGCGGCACGCAGATCCCGCCACGGCAACGGCCTTCCCCTGATGCGCTTCTTCTTGCCGGAGGGCAGCAGATACCGTGCCGGGTTCTTGGGTTTCGGGGCGTAGTAGTCGTTGCTGCCGAACACGAACATCCCCGGGCGGTCCAACAACGGCCCCAGCGCCCGCAACACCGCCGGGACGGCCTGCGGATGCGCCAGATTGTCGCCGGTGTTGACGACCAGGTCGGGTTCGAGCTCGTCGAGCGCGGCGACCCAGCGCTGCTTGGAGGTCTGGTTCGGGGTCATGTGCAGGTCCGAGATGTGCAGCACCCGAAGCCGCGGACTCGACTCTTCGAGTACCGGCAGTGTGGCCTTGCGCAGTGTCCAGTGCGTGCGCTCGATTCCCGCCGCGTAACCGAGCGCCGAGGCCCCGAGAGCACCGGTGGCGAGCAGAGTACGACCGAAGGTGTTCACAGCGTCCAGCCTACGAGAACGCACAGATCCGAGCCGCGTGGCGGTCGCGTGTTCCCGCCCCCGTCGGGACTCCGTTTCGCGGGCGCGGCGATTTCTCGCGAAATTGACACCCCGGTGCGGCGGCGTGCCCCGAGCTCCGTCGATTTCTCGCGAAATCGCCGGGGCCTTGCCGCCGCGATGCCGAACCCCCACCACGCCCGCGGGCCGCACTCCGACCACCCTCGCAGCAGTACCGACCGCGGTTCTCCGGTGCGGCTCTCGCGAGGAAGGCCCGACGTTGTGTAGTAACTACCCGATGTCGGGCCTCCCCGGAGCGAGAGCCGCACCGGAGGTTCCGCTACAGCACCAACTACGAAAACCGAGAGGCCCCGCACTCCATCTCTCCGGGATAATCGGGCCATGTCCGAGTTGAAGGAACGCCTGCGGGCCGACATGACCGCGGCGATGAAGGAACGGGAAACCACCCGCACCGGGGTGCTCCGGATGGCGCTGTCCGCGATCGGTGCCGAGGAGGTTTCCGGGCAACAAGCACGCGAGCTCTCCGACGAGGAGGTTCGGGGGGTTCTTTCCAAGGAGGTCAAGAAGCGGGACGAATCCGCCGCGGCTTTCGAGTCGGCGGGGCGTGCCGAACAGGCGGCGGCTGAGCGCGCCGAGGGTGACATCCTCCGGGAGTACCTGCCCACGCAGCTCGACGACGAAGAACTCACCCGATTGGCGAAGGAGGCGGTGAGCGAGGTCGCGGCCGAGATCGGTGAGACGCCGGGTCCGAAGCAGATGGGTCAGGTCATGAAAATCGCGAACGCCAAGGTCGCGGGACAGGCCGAAGGGGGCAGGGTCGCGGCCGCGGTGAAAGCCGAACTCAACGGCTGACCCTCACCCCATCGAAGCTTTCCCCGATCACCCCGCACGGAGCGCTGGGCCTTCACGAAGCGCTCGGGTGGTGGAACCACCCGAGCGCCCCACGAGGCCCGTACCGGAGAGCTGGAGCCCCTCCCGAGAGCTGAATCCCGCCCGAGAACTGGAGCCCGATCGGAGAACTCCGGTCACCCGCCGGAGTCCTCCCGCGGCTGTGGCGACGGCTGCCCGCCCCCTCCGTTTCCGGAACCACCGCCGTTTCCAGAACCACTGTCGGGACCGTTGCCGCCGCGCTCACCACCGCCGGTGCTTCCGCCTTCCCCGGGGTTCTCCCCCTGGGAAGGCGGTTGCGCGGCGACGGTACGGGGCGGCGGGATGTAGCCGCTGCTGACCGAGAGCAGCACCGAGGTGCCGCTCTGGGCGATACCGCGCGGCGACTGACTGATCACCGTTCCCTCGGATTCACTGCTGCTGACGGTGCGCCGTTCCACCTCGTAACCCGCTTCGCGCAGTTTCTTCGCTGCTTCGTCGGCGGACATGTCCACGACTTCGGGAACCTGTTTCCCGGAACCGCCGTGCCGGTAGCGGTCGGTGGTCGACGGCAGCTCCGCCACGGGCAGACCCTCGTGCGCGGTCTTCATGGCACGCATCCAGGTCTTGGCGGGAATGGTGCCACCGTAGATGTTGCCGCTGCCGCAGACCGTGGGAGGACTCCCCAGGCAAATCCCCATACCTGGTGACTCGGGCCGGTCGATGTAGGTGAGTACGGCGCCCGCCAGCTGCGGGGTGGCACCGATGAAGGCCGCGGACCCGAAGGTTTCGGTGGTACCGGTCTTGGCGGCGGTGGGCCGGTTCCACCCCGTGGCACCGGCCGCACGCGTGGCGGTACCGGAAATGGTGTCGTCGGACATTCCGACGGCCATCGCGTCCGCCAGCTCCCGGTCGACGGCCTGTTCACAGGGTTGCTCGGTGATCGAGACCCGATTGCCGTTGCGGTCGCGGATGCTCTTGATCGGGGTCGGTGGGCACCAGACACCACCGCTGGTGATCGTCGCGGAGGCGTTGGCCAGTTCCAGTGGACTGGTGGGGCTGAAGCCCAGGGTGAACGCGCCGATCTTGCGCTGTTTGATCTCTTCGGCCTGGGTACGTTCGCGAGCGCGGTCGGCGACCATCGGCACACCCGCCAGGTCGTGACTGTTGAGCGTCCGGCGCATCCCCAGCCGGGAGGCCATCTCCACGGTGTTGTCCAGCCCGGCACGCTCCTCCAGGATCACGAAGGCCGTGTTCGGCGAGGTCGCCAGCGCTTCCTGGATCGAACGAGAACCGGCTCCGACTCCCTCGGCGTTGCCGACGGTGTAGGGGTTGGTCCCGTTGCTGAACTCGACCGAGGTGTAGGAGCCGGGTGCCGGGACGACGTCCTTGATCCCCATGCCCGCTTCCAGTGCGGCCGCCGCGGTGAAGGTCTTGTACACCGAACCCGCGCCGGGTGGTGCCATGGAGCTGGGCAGCGCGTACGCGCTCTCACCCTGCTGCTTGTCGAAACCGAAGTCGCGGTTGGCCACCAGCGCGCGGACCTGGTGTTTGTTCTCGCCGGGTTCCACGACGGACATGACGTTGGCGATCTGGTCGCTGTCCTTGGGCACGCCCTGCTCGGCCGATTCCTTTGCCGCGGCCGTGATTCCCTGGTCCAACGTGGTCCGGATCGTGTAGCCGCCACGGCGCAGCTGGTCCATGGAGAACCCCGCGCGTTGCAGGTAGTTCTCCACGTACTTGCAGAAGAAGCCGTTCTGCGCGCCGGCACCGACGCATCCGTTGGGCAGCTTGTCGAGGGGTTGTTCGATCCCCAGCGGGGCCTCCCTGGCCTCCCGAGCCGCCTGCTGGGTGATCCTGCCCTGCCGGGCCATCGCGTCGATGACCAGCCCGCGCCGGAACATCGCCTCCTTGGGCTGGGTCACCGGGTTCAGCGAGCCCGGACGGTTGACCACACCGGCCAACAGCGCGGCCTGCGAAATCGTGAGTTCGTCCGGCGTCGTTCCGAAGTAGGCGTGTGAGGCAGCGGCGATACCGTAGACGCGGTTGCCGTAGGGAACGACGTTGAGATAGCGGGTGAGTATCTCCTCCTTGCTCAACCTCTTCTCCAGCTGGAGGGATACCCGGATCTCGCGCAGCTTGCGCGCCACGGTCTGCTCGGTCGCCTCGGCCTGTTTGACGGGGTCTCCCGCCGCGGTGACGTGCACCAGGTAGTTCTTGACGTACTGCTGGGTGATCGTGGAGGCACCCTGGGTGATCCTGCCCGCCACCTGGTTGCTGACGAAAGCACGCACCGTGCCCGGCCAGTCCACACCTTCGTGTTCGTAGTACCGCTGGTCCTCGATGGCCACCATCGCCGCTTTCATCGTGTCGGCGATCTCGTCGGACGTGGCCGGTGTCCGGTACTGCTCGTACAGATAGGCGATCGGATTTCCCTTCCGATCCTTCACCGTCGAGACCAGGGGTGGTTGTTCGGTGAGCAGTTTGGTGGAGATCCGGTTCACCGCGTCGCCGGCACGATTCGATATCACCCCGAGCGCTCCCGCCGCGGGGAATACCATGCCGGCGACCAGGACACCGGCCAGTACACACAGACCGAACAGCTTGAGCACGCCATTACGTAGCCGCACGAGGTAAACGGTAAGCCGAGCCGCTCTACGCGACTCGCTGTCACGGTCAATAACCCCCGATGTGATGAGCGTGAAAGAAAATTCCCACGAAAGTCGGTTGGCTACGGAACCGAGATCTTCTAGTGTGCGTCCACGTCTAGCGACAGGTTTCGTAGCGTGCCGCGGGCACGTCACGACGGCCGGTGCCGGGGGCCCGGAGGTTGCATGGTCGCCGACGATCCAGTGAGGAGCTGGGGGCTTTGATGTTGGAACAGGGGGACTGGCGGGTGAACGCGGCATGCCGCGACAAGAACCCGGACCAGCTTTTCGTACGAGGTGCGGAGCAGCGCAAGGCACGCACCATCTGCTTCGGATGTCCCGTCCGTACCGAGTGCCTCGCGGAGGCGCTGGACAAACGAATCGAGTTCGGTGTCTGGGGTGGAATGACCGAACGGGAACGACGGGCGCTGCTGCGCAGACGCCCTGATGTGCGCAACTGGCGTGAGCTGCTCGAAGCCGCGCGGGAGGATTACACCCAGGACATCGACGCCTACCAACTGGGCTGAAAACTGTCGGCGGCGCGGGTTTCATAGCTGGTTGAGGGGCGGAACCTCTCGCACGGCTCTCGCTGCGGGAGGCCCGACATCGGGTAGGCACCTACACAACATCGGGCCTTCCTCGCGAGAGCCGCACGCGAGAACCCGCGGCGGTGCGAGCTGCGAGGGTGGTCGGAGCTCGGCCTGCGTCGATGGCCCGGCGATTTCGCGAGAAATCGACGCCGTGGGGCGGGACGGCCTCACTCCCGGGCGAGTCGGCGGCCGATCTCGCGCAGCCCGTACTGGTCGTGCACCTCGTCCGCCAGTGCGGGAACGCTGCCGAGCTCGACTTCCGGATGCGCCCTGGTGAACCGGGCCAGCAGACGTTTCTCCCGCTCCGCGACCGCGACCCGGTCGGCGTGCAGCCGGAGAACCGAGGCTGCCAGCGGGGCGGAACCGGCTGTTTCGAGTTCCTCGGCGGCCGACAGCGCACGCGCGGCCGCCAGCTCGGCCAGTACCGGATGGGTGCGGTTGGCGACCATGCCCGCCAGCGGCATGTGCTCCGTGGACAGCCGTTCCACGAAGTAGGAGGCCTCCCGCAGCGCGTCCGCTTCCGGGGCGGCCACCACCAGGAACCGGGTACCGCTGGAGCGCAACAGCCGGTAGGTCCGGTCCGCCCGCTCGCGGAAGCCGCCGAACGTGGAATCGAACGCCTGCACGAAAGCGGCCGCGTCGGCGAGCAGCTGGCGTCCGACGATCGTGGAAACCGCCTTGGCGAACATTCCGAATCCGGCTCCGACGATTCTGCGTATCCCCTTGCCGCCCGCCTTGGCCGGGCTGGCCAGCATCCGGATGAGCCTGCCGTCCAGGATCGTGGACAGTCGCTGCGGAGCGTCGAGGAAGTCCAGCGCGGAGCGACTCGGCGGGGTGTCCACCACGATCAGGTCCCAGGTGTCCTCGGTGACCAGCTGGCCGAGCTTCTCCATCGCCATGTACTCCTGCGTCCCGGAGAACGAACTCGACACGGTCTGGTAGAAGGGGTTGTCCAGGATCTGGCGCGCGCGGTCACGACCGGCGTGCGCCAGGACCATGTCGTCGAACGTCCTGCGCATGTCGAGCATCATGGCGTGGAGCTCGCCGGACTCGCCCTGCTCCAGGTCGACCTTCCGGGGAGTGTTGTCCAGTTCGGCCAGCCCGAGCGCCTGCGCCAGTCTGCGCGCCGGGTCGATGGTCAGCACCACGGTCTTGCGACCGCGCGCGGCTGCCCGGATCCCCAGGGCTGCCGCCGTGGTCGTCTTGCCGACTCCGCCGGAACCGCAGCAGACGAGGACGCGGTTGTCCGGATCGTCGAGCAACCGGTCGATGTCGAGCCGATCCGGGCCGGGGGGTGTGTTCATCGGCTTCCTCCGACACCGCGCGCGACCAGCCCCTCCGCCAGTTCGTAGAGCGCCGCGACGTCGATCCCGTCGACGTAGTCGGGTAGTTCGACGAACGGCAGCGCGGTGTTGTCCAGTTGTTCCCGGGCCGAGAGTTCGGCGCTGGCCCGGCCGGCGTGTTCGATGGTCTCGGCCACCAGACCGTCGAGCACCTCGGCGTCCCAGTCCAGCCCGGCCGAGCGCAGTCCATCGCGGATCCTGGTCGCGTCGACCCTTCCCCCGGCGGCGGCCAGCACCGAGCGGGTGGCCAGCCGGGAGGGCCGTACGCGGTTCAACAGCACCGCGCCCGGGCGCAGTTCGGCCGCGTCGAGCTCCTCCACTGTTTCCAGGGTTTCCCGCATCGGCAGCTGCTCCGGCAGAGTGACGAGGTGCACCACGGTGTCGGAGGAGTGCAGCAGGCCCACCACCTCCTCGCTCTGCCCGTGGATGGGCCCCATCCTGGCCAGGTCGGCCATGGCGCGCGTGACGTCGAGGAACCGGACGATCCGGCCGGTGGGTGGCGCGTCCACGACCACCGCGTCGTAGGTGTGTCGTCCGTTGGTGTCGGTCCGGCGCACGCACTCCTTGAGCTTTCCGGTGAACAACACGTCCCGCAGCCCGGGGGCGAGCGTGGTGGCGAACTCGATCGCCCCCATCCTGCGCAGCGTGCGCCCCGCGACGCCGAGGCTGTAGTACATGGCCAGGTACTCCAACAGGGCGGCTTCCGCCTCGATGGCCAGGGCGCGGACCTCGCCTCCGCCCGGAGCGGCGGCCAGCCTGCGTTCGGAGTACTCCAGCGGCGGTGTGTCGAACAGCTGGGCCAGCCCCTGTCTGCCCTCGACCTCGGCGAGCAGCACCCGACGGCCACCGGTCGCCAGCGCGAGGGCGAGCGAGGCGGCGGCTGTGGTCTTACCAGCACCGCCCTTACCGCTGACGAAGTGCAGCCTCGCCCGGTCGAGTTCGCGGTCCCATTCAGAGCTCACACGATCAGCCTAAGCTCATCCGGGGCTCACTGTCCGCTCGTCCTGTCCGTTCGTAGGGGCCTTGGGGAACCGTGCGGGAGGACGCACCGTCGACCGCGCCCGGCTCCGAGCGAGCCCCGATCGGGCCGATCCGCTGCCTGACCGGGCCGGTTGCCGATCCGAGGAACAATCTTCCGGAGCCGGCACTTAGGGTTGCGGCATGACCAAGTGGGAGTACTCGACAGTGCCGCTGCTCAGCCACGCGACCAAGCAGATCCTCGACCAGTGGGGCGATGACGGCTGGGAGCTGGTCGCCGTTCTGCCGGGACCTACCGGCGAGCAGATGGTCGCCTACATGAAGCGCCCGAAGGAGTAACGACGGATCGAGTGATTTCCCGGTGCCGTTCCCATCCGCGAGGATGGGAACGCCCGGTTCCGTGACGCAGCGGGGCCGTTTGGCGAGTCCCGGAGAGATTGGTGTCCGTGATGGGCAACTGGACCGCCCGTTTGACCGAGCTCGGAGTGGAGCTTCCCGAGGTAGCGAAGCCCCTCGCCTCTTACGTCCCCGCGGTGCGAAGCGGGAACCACGTCCACACCGCGGGACAGCTACCCCTCGTGTCGGGAACGTTGTCGGCCACGGGGAAGGTGGGTGACGACGTCGACCCGGACACGGCACGGCGTATGGCACGTATCTGCACACTGAACGCCCTGGCAGCGGTCAACAGCGTGGTCGAGCTGGACTCGTTGGCCGGAGTCGTCAAAGTGGTCGGTTTCGTCGCTTCGGCGGAGGGATTCACCGGCCAGCCCTCGGTGCTCAACGGCGCCTCGGAACTGCTCGGGGAGGTGTTCGGCGAATCCGGTGCGCACGCGCGCTCGGCGGTGGGGGTGGCCGAGCTTCCGATGGGCGCTCCGGTCGAGGTGGAGCTGATCGCCGAGATCGCCGACGGGCACTGAGCCCGTGGACCCCCGCGTGGGAGGACAACTGTTCCCGGCCGCGTTCGCTCGACCACTCACACGTCGTGCGACTCGCACCGCGCCTCGGCGACGAACCACAACGCGCACTCACTCGTCCGAGTGAGGGCTGTTTATAGTGAGCTGTGCGTAACTGAGCCCTGAGTAACAAGGCCGGATGCGTGCTGCGGGTTGATCGCAGACATTTCCACGGGAAAATCACCCATACGGATGAAAACGCCGATGACTGTCCGACGCAGCGTGCTGGGGCATCGCCCCGGAGGGGATGACTGACGTGGCCGACCGAGACACCAGCCTGTTGTGTCACGAGCTGTTGCTCCGACTCGCGGGCCGTATCCCGGACGAGTCACTGTGGCGCTACCGGGACTGGCTGGCGGGCGACGCCGGGGACGTGATGGCCGTTTCGCTGCCGAAACAGCTGGTCCGGGAGCGCATCGGTCTGACCGACGGCGACCACCGGCTGCTCTCCGAAGCCCTGCTGCCGATGGGGGCCGATCCGGCCGCGGTGGGCGCGATACTTCCCGAGGAGGGCACGCCGCGACGGCGTCACACGTTCACGGCGGCGGCTCCCGGCGACGACAAGGGCGACTCCACCGCGCTCGTGCTGGGAGCGACGCTGCGCGGGCGGCCCGACGTGGGCGAGGTCCGCGACAGCTGGCGCCGCGACACCACCGCGTCGAGCTCCGAGCCGGAGCAGCGCGTGATACTGGTCAACACCGGCGGGAACCCCGTGGAACTGGCCGGTGAGATCCAGCGAATCCTGCGCGCGCTCGGCAACCACACTCCCATGGTGGAGGCGCTTCCGACGAACATCGATCCCCCCGAGTACCACGAGCGCGCCCTGACGGCCTCGAATCTGATCTGCACCGGCAGTGGCGAGCTCGTGGGCTCGGACTGAGCACCGGTGACCGGCACCGCGCACTCCGACGTCTCGTGACGAGTCCCGAACAGACCCCGCTGCCCCGCATCTCGAACAGGTACCCAAGGAGAACCCCGTGGTGGACGTGGCGAACAGCACCGGTCCGGTCGACCGGCTGCACCAACTGCTGCTGGCACTGAGCGGCCGACTCGACGACGACGCGCTCAACACGGCACGCGAGTTCGCGGGGGCGGAGCAGCCCGACAGCGCCGCCGAGTTCGTCACCGGAGCACTGCTGGCGGGCGGGATCGCGGTGACCCGGGACGAACAGCGCGAGCTGTCCTCGATCCTGGGGCGGACCAACTCCCGCAGTGGACTGGCCGAACGGCTCACCGTGGACGTGACGGACGGTTCCGAGAAGCACCGGTTCACCGAACCGGAACGGGTGGAGGACGTCTCCGAGGCGCTTCGGGAGATAACCGCACGGCTGCCGAACCTGCGCTCGCTGTGGTGCGCCGCACGTACCACGGCGGCGGGTGTCGCGGCGGGAGCGGTACCCCGCCGCGTGCTGCTGGCCGAGGTGGACGGATCGACGGCGATCGGCCCCACCGACTACCAACTGCTGCGGGCGCTGCACCGCCACGGGATCCAGTGCTCGGTGGAGGCGTTCGGTACCGGGGAGGAGCTCCCCGACTACCACCGCGAAGCACTGGCCGTGGCACACGAGGTGCGGCTGGACCGCGCACTCGGCACCACTGAGCCCGCCCGGGGCGGCACCAGGCACAAGGAAGGGATCGAGGGCTTCACCGATCCGCTCTCCTACCACGACCCGCTGGGCGAACCGTCGCGCGTGGAGTCGAGCGAGGCCGGTGTGCTCGCCGACTCCCCCGCTCCGGAGCCGGATCTGCCCTCGGTGGAGATGACCACGGAGTGGCCCGCCTCGGAATTCGGCAACTCGCTGAACGCGGACCTGTCGGACGACAGGGATCCGCTCGGGGTCGGGTTCCCCGAGACCGGCTATCGGGAGTCCGGTCGGGAGTCCAGCTATCGGGACTCCAACCACGGGGATTCCGGCCATCGGCAGGAACGCTCCCTGCCGCCGGAGCCCGATCCGGAGGAGACCGGTTTCATCCTGCCCGAGCCCGCTCCGAGCACGAACCACGCGGATTCGTTCGGTTTCCCGGAACCCGGTGAGTACTCCGAGCCCGGCGACTTCCCGTCTCCCCCGGAGATCGCGACGTTCGAGCCCGCCCCGGTCGAGAACGACCACCCCGCCGAACAGCATTCCGAGTCCCGCGAGGACGGCAACTCCAATCCCGCGGTTCCGGCCGCCGTGGACGCCAAACTGACCGACCGGGAGCGGAACCTGCTGCAGAAGCTGCACGAGGAGCTGGCGCATCGGGAGCAGGACAAGTCGCCCGGCGACACCGGCAACTCCCACGAAGCGGTCGGAGCGGAACCACAGCAGGACCCCCGGACCACGACCGTTCCCGGGACCGGCAACTTCCCGCCCATCGGTTCGACCGGCCCCAACCAGTCGCGGTGAGCGCCACGCGGGAATCGCTCGGCACCGCTGGCCGGATCGGATTCGGTGCGCTGTCCGGCACGACAGTGTTCTACTGATCTCGGAAACCAATGGGTTCCGCTGCCTACAGGAACCAGTACCTACAGGAACCAGCAGTCGCGGCTGTCGGGGTGGTCGATCCAGAGTCGCTGTTCGTGCTCGGTGGCGGTGATGCCGAGGCGGGTCCAGTCGGGTTTGCCGTGGGTCAGCCAGGTGCGGTGGGCGCGTTCGACGGGTTCCCACAGTGAGGTCGGTCCGGTTTCGGTGACCTCGTATCGGCCGCTACTGGAGGCGGTGAGGCCGATTTCGGCGGTGGAGCCGTCGGGGGTGGTCATGGTGGCCGCCGCTGGTTGTCGGGTGTGCGGGTCGAGGCGCATCCCGATCGTGACGCCGTCGGGCAGGCCGTGGAACTGGGCCAGCAGCCAGACCACGGTGTTGTCCCACCAGGGGCTCGGTGGCGTCGTGGTGGTGCGGGCCTGTGGTTCGGCGTCTTCCGGGGTCGTCCGGGGAATGAGCGGGTTCTGGTCGTGGGACTGGTGGCGCATACTCATGAACGCCGCCCAGCGGTCGGTGAAGCGCCCCTCCAATCGGTCCGGATACCGGCGCAGCAGGACGAGGTTGCCCGCCTGGATGTTGGGTTTGACGTTGACGAGCGCGAATCCGCCGACGGTGAGTTGTTCGGCCCAGGACCACGGCACGCGGGACACCGAGCAGGTGGCGATGACGCGGTCGTAGGGCGCGTGCTCGGGCAGTCCGCCAACGCCGTCGCGGCAGGCCAGTGCGGGGTGGTACCCGAGGCCCGCCAGCCGGTCGCGGGCGTCATCGACCAGTTCCGGGGCGATGTCTACGGAGCACACGTTCCGGTCGCCGAGCCGGTGGCACAGCAGCGCTGTGGTGTAGCCGGTTCCGGTGCCGATGGCCAGCACCCGGTGCTCGTCGTCGATGTCGAGCGTTTCGAGCATGCGCACGATCAGATCCGGTTTGGTGCCGCTGGACAGCGGATGGTCTCGCTCGTCGAGCACGGTTACCAGCGTGATGGGCGAGTAGGCCAGTTCGAGTCCCTTCCCGGAATCGGTCGTGAGGTGGTGCCACGCGCCGCCGGTGTCCTGTTGGTACGACTCGGGGACGAGCACGTGCCGGGGTACGGCGGCCACGGCTGTTTTCCACCGTGGGTCGGTGAGGTCGCCTCGGGTTTCGAGTTCGTCGGCGAGTCGTTCCGCTCGCCACGTCCAGTCGGTGCCGAGGTGTGTGGTCACGAGCTCCCCTTCGTCAGCAGATCGGCCAGGGCAGTGGCCCGGCGGGGACGGTTCGGTGGCGGCCGGGGCGGCGTCGCCGAACCGTGGTCGTGGGTGTGTTTCGCGATGGGTTGGATGCCCGGCCGGCGCCTTCGGGGGCAGGCACCGGCCGGGCGGGAACGGCCCGATGCCGGACTTCGGGGGTGTCGACGGCACCGGACCGTGGCGCTACAGGGCGCGGAGCCCTGCCAGCACGCGGGCGAGTAACTCGCCGTGGGGAGAGTCGTCCGAGGCGGTAGCCTGGACGGGCCGACCAGGTAGGTTGCTGCTACCTGGTCGGCGCTTCGTCACCACCGACAGCGGCAACGTGCCGCGCCAGTGCGTGAACCGACCCGGCCCGAGGGCGGGCATGATCTCCGTCGGTGCCGCGTCGGCCCGCACCTCGTTCGAGGTGGCCCGGCCCTTCTCTTCCCGTGGCCGCTCGACGGTGAGCGCGCCCGGCCCCGCGTGGGCATGGCGTGCTCCTCGTGGCGAGCGATGGCCGCGAGGCAGGTCCTCCTGGCGGAACGCGTCCGATGACGGCTCAGGCATCGGAGTCCCCCTCGACGAGGTTGGTCCGCTCGGAGTCCGGAAGTTCCCCGGAAGGCAGGGTCTCGGCGTGCTCCCGCAAAGCGGTGGCGAACTCCTCGAGCGCGTCGGCGGTGTCGCGGCACTGCTGGGGGCTGTATCGACGCCAGCCCAGCGCGAAGGCCGCGTCGCTCATCAACCACTCGCACCGCCGCGCCAGGGTGGCGATCTCCGCGTGCGGGCTGCTCATGAGAGCTCACTCGCCCGGATCGCGGAGTCCAGTACCGACCGCAGTTCCCGGGCCTGCTCGACCGTCCACCGTGTCCGGTTGTAGACGGTCGGGGTGTCGATCTGGATCACGTTCGGCGTGTGCGGCGAGATCCACACCCACAGCGCCCCCTCCCCGCCCTCGTGGCGACATCTCGCCCGCGCTCCCGGGTTCGTCACGTCGTGTTTCGGTGGCATTACTGTTAAGCCCCTTATCGATCCGTTCTATCGTTACGCGAAACAGAGTGCCGCTAATCGAAACTTTTATACAATCCCCTGAACGAGGGATCGTCCGAGATACACACGAGTGGTTATTGTTTGTTTCATGCGGCGAAACAGTGGAGGTACACCGAAAGCGCGTGCACTTGGCGCGGAGCTGCGCGAAGTGCGGAGCAATGCAGGTTACAGCTTGCGGGACCTCGCCAAAGAACTCGAAGTGAGTCACGTGCGGCTTCAACGTTACGAATCCGGTGAAACAGTTCCCTCGTCAGAATTCGTCGCCGCCTACGTGACAACGTTGAGCGCACCCGCGCAGACGCGAGAGCGCCTCACGAACATGGCCCGGGACGCGGACAAGCTCGACTGGCTGTCGACCGCCACGTCCGGAGCCCGCAAGGAGCTGACGACACTGATCGAGTTCGAGCGCAATGCGAACCGAATCACCGACGTAGCTACCGGTGTCATTCCCGGGCTGCTGCAAACCTCGGACTACGCACGGGCCGTGATGCAGCATCTCTCGCTCGACGAGATCGAAACGATGGTGCTGATGCGCGTCGGCCGCCGCGAAATCCTCATGAAGCCGAAGGCGCCGAACCTGGTGTGCTTCATTTCCGAAGCCGCGCTGCTCGAGTCCATCGGCGGTCACGCGGTTATGACCGAGCAGCTTCGCCACGTCGTCAAGATGAGCGAATGGGACAACGTGGATGTGCGCGTGGTGCGTATCGGAACGACCTCGCTGCACCCGGCGCACATGGGATCGTTCGTCCTGTTCGAGTTCATGAAAGCCACACCGATCGTGCACATGGAGCACTATCACTCATCGGTTTCCCTGCACAATCCGGGCACCGCAAGGGCGTATCAGGATGCGGTTACTAACCTGCACGAAGTGGCGATGAGCCCCGAGGCGTCGGCAGAGTTCATCGCCAACTGTGCGGACGAAAAGGAGAACGACATTGACGATACACCCTGAAGGCTGGCGCAAGTCGAGCCGATCGGGACAACGTACCAACTGCGTCGAGGTCGGCCGCGTGGCCGACGGCGCGGCGGTGCGTGACACCAAGGACCGCTCCGCCGGATACTTCACCACCACCGGCCCCCAGTGGACCGCGTTCATCGACGCCGTGAAGTCCGACCGGTTCGACTGAGACCGGAGCTGAAGACCGAACAACATCAGTTCGAACAGCACAGCGCCCTCGGGGGAGCGATTCAGAGCAACGCGTTCCCGAGGGCGCTTTCGCGCACTTCGCAGGTCCGGTTCCGATTGTCTCGGGTGGTGCCGATCGGATCCGGATGGCCGGATGGCACCCGGCTCTCGAAGAGCTGTTCCCGCTCATCGAATCCGCGGAGTGGAGACTGGTTCTCAGGTCGAGAACCAGTGCGGTGCGCTCTTCTTCCACGAGACAGTCGGCGTCGAGACACACCGGCTCGCGGTGGATAAGGGCTCGCGGTGGATAAGGATGCTAAACGTAACGCTGAGCTCCGTCGCCACAACGGAACTCATGGTCGGCATCATCGAGAACGAGGAGAACAGCCACTATGACAGCACTTATGCCCGCCAACTGGCGCAAATCGAGCCGATCGGGACAACGCACGAGCTGCGTCGAGGTCGGCCGCGTGGCCGACGGCGCGGCGGTGCGTGACACCAAGGACCGCTCCGCCGGATACTTCACCACCACCGACACCCAGTGGACCGCGTTCATCGACGCCGTGAAGTCCAACCGGTTCGACTGAGACCGGACACGCGACCGCTCCCCGCCAGTCAGCACTGAATCGCACAGTCCAACTCTCGGGGAGCGATTCAAAAGGAAAAACAGACGAGGGACTGGACCCCGGTCTACTGCGACCCGCTCCAGGAACAACCGAATCCGCGAATTCGGTTTACCGCTGTGTCCCTTCCTGCTGGTTGACCATCCGATTCAAAACCATCGCAACGGCCGCACTTGCGATAGTAGTCGGCGCGAGCAGGGCGAGCATGGCCGTCGATGCCGTACTTGCCTCGATGAAAGCACCGACGACGAGCAAGAAGACTACTGAGAGGGCTATGGCACCCAGTAGTTGCAGCAACGCTGAGGTCCTTCGCCGCTGCGGATGCTTACGCCACAGCAACAGGATACCGAAGACGGGGAGCGCTGCCAGGAAGCCGGCGAGCAAGAACAACGCGAACGTCATGGACACAGCCTCGCACACGGATGAAGGACTCCATTTGTTTTCCATGCAATCCATCCACATGGAAAACAACCAAGTTGGCGTCTTTTGCCGAGCACGACAAGAAGCCATGACGCTCGTCCCGACTCACTGTGACCGGGTCAGGGGCGAGTACGAGGGCGAGTTGTCCGATGGGGTGGCGCGTCCGAGGGGTTCGCCGGGCACGGGAGCGCTCTACCGTGGATCGGGCCGTTACCGCAGACCGAACCGGCATCGGACCTCTAGAGTCGCTGTCATGCGACTGCCGGAAGAACTGACCCTGCCGGACGGCATGATCCCGGAGGAGACGACCGATCCACCGGTCACCCCGCGCGACGCTGCCACCGTGGTGCTGCTGCGGGACGGACCGACGGGTCCGGAGGCGTTCCTGCAACGCCGGGTGCGCGGCATGCCGTTCGCGGGCGGCATGACGGCGTTCCCTGGTGGCGGGGTGGACCCCCGCGACGAGGAGGCGTCGATCGCCTGGCACGGCCCGGAGCCGGAGCACTGGGCGCGGCGGCTCGGCTGCGGGACGGACCTGGCGCGCGCACTGGTCTGCGCCGCCGTGCGGGAGACGTTCGAGGAGGCCGGTGTCCTGTTGGCGGGCGAGAGCCCCGACCACGTGGTCACCGACACCGCGCGCTACGACGCCGAACGGCACGCGCTGGTCACCAAGGAACTGTCGCTGGCGGGGATGCTGCGGAGCCACGGGCTGGTGCTGCGTGCCGACCTGCTGGTCCCGTGGTCGAACTGGGTCACTCCCGAGATGGAGCCGCGACGGTACGACACGCGCTTCTTCGTGACCACCGTTCCCGAGGGGCAGCGGGCGGACGCCCGCACCGGGGAGGCGGCCGAGGCCTACTGGCGCACCCCCGAGGACGCGCTGGCGGACTGGCGCGCCGGGCACAACGGGCTGCTGCCGCCCACGTGGGTGACGCTGTCCGAGCTCGCGGAGCACGACGACGTCGCGGGCGCGCTGCGCGCCGAACGGAGTATCGACAAGGTCGTTCCCAAGATCGTGCGGCAGGACGGAGCATGGCGGGTGGTGCTGCCGGAACCGCCCTACCGGGAGTCGTGAGACCCGCCGGAGGGCACCCCGGTCGGCCCGACCCCGACCTCGGACGAGCAGGAAAGGACACGAGTTGACCTCGTCGACGTTGGAGCACCCCGCCCCCGGCACCCCGCGTCGGGTGCTCGACTTCGCGACCGTGCTGCTGGCGCGGAACCCGAACGCGATGACGCTGGACGGCACGAACACCTGGCTGGTGGGCGCGCCCGAATCCGACGAACGGATCGTGATCGACCCCGGCCCCTCGGAGCGGGAGCACCTGCGGACGTTACGGGAGCAGGCCCGGATCACCGGGGTGCTGCTCACCCACCACCATCCCGACCACACCGAGGGCGTGGCGGAGTTCGTCGAGCTCACCGGCGCACCGGTACGGGCGCTGGACCCGGAGCTGTGCGTGGACGGCACCGCGCGGACACCGGGATTCGGCTCGGGCCCGCTGCGCGAGGGCGAGACGGTCGACGCCGCGGGTGTACGACTGCGGGTCATGGCGACGCCCGGTCACACGGCGGACTCGCTGTGCCTGCACACCGAGCACGACGGCGTGGCGGCGCTGTTCTCGGGTGACAGCATCCTCGGCCGGGGGACCACGGTGGTCACTGCCGAGGACGGTGACCTGGGCTCGTACCTGGAATCGCTGCGCAGGTTGACCGAACTCGCCGGGAGCACCTGGTTGCTTCCCGGGCACGGTCCGGAGCAGCCGGACGCGCGGCAGGCCGCCGCGACCTACCTGGACCACCGGCGACAGCGGCTGGAGCAGGTGCGGGCGGCGCTGCGGAAGCTCGGCGGCACTGGCGAGCCGGGTGAGGTGGTGGACATCGTCTACGCGGACGTGGATCCGGCCGTGCGGCCCGCCGCCGAGAGCACCGTGCGGGCGCAGCTGAACCACCTGCGCGAACTCGGCGAGCTCGGCTGAACCGTGTCACCGGCTCGGCCCAACCCCCGTTCGGGCCTCGGATGCTCACCGGCGAAACCCACCGCTCGTTCCCGCTCCGGCGTCCCGAGCCCGGAGAGCACTCCCACCTCCCCTCGTTCCGGCTGGAATCCCCCTGGAGGAGGAACCCGGCCGGAGCCGGTCAGCGGGTTTCGGCGAAGCTCGGCACCGGGCGCGGATCGTCCTCGGTGAGCAGGGTGCGGCGGCGGAACCAGAGCAGCGCGCCGAGCACCAGCCCGATACCGCTGGCCACCAGGAAGGCCGTGGGCGGCGCGGCCAGCTCCACGAGCTGTCCGCTCACGGACTGCCCGAAGGCCGAGCCCAGCGTCACCGCCGTGATGACCCAGCTGAACGCCTCGGTGGCCGTTCCGGGAGGCGCGGCACCCTCCAACGCGACGGAGTGAGCGGTGGACTGCGGAGTTATCAGCGTGCCCGCCACCAGCAGTGCCACCGTCAGCCCGAGGAGGGTCTCCGGCAACGCCAGCAGCGCTATGAGCACCGCGAACACCGAGAGCAGCGCGGGCAGCCGCAGGTACATGGGTCGCGGCCAGGGACGCATCCCATAGAGCACGCCGACCACGACCGAGCTCACGGACAGCACGCTGAGCAGCAGGCCGCCGAGCGCGGCGTGGCCCGCGCGTTCGGCGGCGGCCGGAACCGCGACCTCCACCATGCCCAGCAGCGCGCCGAACCCGAACGCCGCCAGCGCGACGGTGCGCATCCCGGGGGCGGCGAGCGCCCCCAGCAGAGAGCCGACGGCGTCGGAGCGTTCCACCGGCCGGTGCCGCCTGGCCGCCGGGGTGAGCGCGAACCCTATGCTTCCCGTGACCATGCAGCACGCCCCGACGAGGAGTCCGGTACCGGCCCAGGGCGTGTTGACCAGCAGGCCGGCTATGCCCGGCCCCAGGATGAAGAACACCTCCATGCTGATGGCCTCGTAGGAATAGGCGGCGTCCCTGGTGCGGCCCGGCGGGAGCAGCCGGGTCCAGAGCGCCCGCGATGCGGGACCCGTCATCGGCTCGGTCAGCCCGACGGCCACGGCGAGCACGATCATCGGTACCGCTGCCCCGCCCAGCTCGACGGCCGCGATCTCGGCGGCGACGAAACCGGTGAACACCGCCGATACCACGAGCAGCGGTCGGGTGGGCCCCAGCCGATCCATGATCCGCCCCTGCACCACCGACCCGACGGCCACGCCCACGAGGTTGCCCGCCGAGACCAGTCCGGCCACGCCGAAGGAACCGGTCACTCGTTGCACGTAGAGCAACAGGGCCAGCCCGATCATCGCCACGGGCAGCCTGGCGAGCAACGAGGTCAGTACGGGAGCGGCGGCGCCTCGGGTACGCAGCGCCGCGCGGTAGTCGGCCAGTGAGACGGAGTGGGACACGCGTGCCAGTATCACGAAAGTGGTACGCCAGTACCACTGGTTTTCGCGTTATCCCGCTCACCGTCCGACCGGCCACCCGCACGTGACACGAAACGAATTCGCAGGTCAGCCCGATCAAGCGACCCCGCCGAAAAAGAACTGAAAAATTCGGGACCGACACGCAACCCCGGGCGCTTCCGATACGTCTTCATGAGTGAAAGGGCTTGGCAAGGCGGCTCGAATGGCGCAAGCTGAGAGTGTGCAACGCACGGGTGATCGCGAGAACACTCGGCGTAGCCATCGGGAACCGGTCGCCAGAGCCGCACCGCGGTCGACTCGGCGGCGGAAGAACCGAAGAACAAGCCTTCGGTGCGTTGGTTCGGGGCCGACCATCGAGGGATCGGGGAAAAAGCGTGGTTGGTCGGGGGACGGACCACGCGAGAAGAGGGAGCCGGAGCGCCGCGTCGGGGGTGGCGCCCGGTTCCTTCTTTTTGTGCGCACCGGTACGTGGGGGCCGTGCCGAATCAGGCTTCCCGAGCAGTGGGAGCGGTGAGAACACTCCGGACACGCGGGGCACTCCGGACACGCGGGGCCGGCCCCCGCTCGGGGCCGGCCGTCCCACGTGAAGTACCGCTAGCACCGAAGGTGTGCGGACATGCTGATACGCACCGGCCGCTCCAACCGCGCCCGTCAGGCGCGAAGCAGTGGGCGGTCGGTGTGCCGCGGACGCCGAAACCGGCGTCGACTACGCGAGGTCCCGCTTTCCGCGAACGGAATCAGCGGGCACGGCGCGCCAGCCGCTCGGGATCGAGGATCAGCACGCTCTTGCCCTCGAGCCGCAGCCATCCGCGATGCGCGAAGTCGGCCAACGCCTTGTTGACGGTTTCCCGGGAAGCCCCGACGTACTGCGCGATCTCCTCCTGGGTCAGATCGTGCGTGACCCGCAGCAGACCGGACTCCTGGCTGCCGAAACGTTGCGCGAGCTGCAACAACGCCTTGGCGACCCGACCGGGTACGTCAGTGAAGATCAGGTCCGCGAGCATGCCGTTCGTCCGGCGCAGCCTGCGGGCCACGACCCGGAGCAGCTGTTCGGCGATCTCCGGCCGAGTTCCGATCCACTGCCGCAGCGCACTGCGGTCCATGGTCAACGCCCGCACGTCGGTCACCGTCGTGGCGGTCGATGTCCGCGGTCCCGGATCGAAGATGGACAGCTCCCCGAACATGTCCGAGGGGCCCATGATCGCGAGCAGGTTCTCCCGACCGTCCGGGGATTTCCTGCCCAGCTTGACCTTGCCGGACTGGAGGATGTAGAGGCGATCCCCCGGCTCCCCCTCGGCGAAAATCACGTGTCCCCGCGAGAACTCCACCGGTTCCAGCGATTGCGTAAGTGCCTCCGCGGCGGCCGGCTCCACACCCTGGAAGATGCCGGCCCGCGACAGGGTCTCGTCCACCTCGTCCCTCCATGTTGAGACGCGGCGGCTGCTCTCGACACCGGCACCGTCACTCGAAGCGGTACCGGCGTGTGCCGCCTATCACCACCGACCAGTCTACGACCGGTCACGCGAACGGCGGGTTCGTAGTCTGCCGGCGCGTCCCACCCTGCGAAGCTGGAACAGCTCCAGCGCACGTCCAATTCCCTGCCGGAACAGCGCCCGAACCTCGTCGGGCCGGGCGTTCTCCAGCAGCTCCTCCACCTCGTTCTCCTGCACCGCGACATGCCGAAGCCGTGCTTCGACACGCTCCATGAAGAGCGTGAAAAACATGATCACAAGCGGTACGACGATCACGAACCAGGCAGTCATTGTGACCCAATCTTCGCTCATCCGTCGGTGCGTTCCGCAACCGGGGTGCTTGACAGCGGCCCACGTCGTGGGAGCAGCTGCCGGACACACCCGAATCTATCGGGCCCCGGAATCACCGGACGCTCCCCTCCGCCGACCGGTTGGGGACCCGACGGGACTCGCGATCCGTAAGCTAGGGGGGTGTCCGAACCAGTTCCAGACCGCCCAGAGCACGACACCGAACCGAAGCGGAGGCGCACCGGCGAGACCCGGCTCGGCCTGGTGCGACGGGCACGCAGGATCATGCGTGCGCTCGCCGACGCCTATCCGGACGCGCACTGCGAGCTGAACTTCGAGACGCCGCTACAGCTGACGGTGGCCACCATCCTCTCGGCGCAGTGCACCGACAAACGCGTCAACGAGGTCACGCCCGGGCTGTTCGCCCGCTACCCGACCGCGGCCGACTACGCCGGGGCCGACCGCACCGAGCTGGAGGAGCTGATCCGTCCCACCGGTTTCTATCGCAACAAGGCCAACTCGCTGCTGGGCCTGGGAGCCGCACTGGTGGAGCGGCACGACGGCGAGGTGCCCGCCACGTTGTCCGAGCTGGTCAAGCTGCCGGGGATCGGCCGCAAGACCGCGAACGTGATCCTGGGCAACGCCTTCGACGTCCCGGGACTGACGGTGGACACGCACTTCGGCAGGCTCGTTCGCCGCTGGGGTTGGACCACGGAGGAGGACCCGGTCAAGGTGGAGAGCGCGGTCGGCGAGCTCATCCCTCGCTCGGAGTGGACGATGCTCTCGCACCGGGTGATCTTCCACGGTCGACGGGTGTGCCACTCGCGCAAGCCTGCCTGCGGCGCCTGCCTGCTGGCCAAGGACTGCCCCTCGTACGGCACGGGCCCCACCGATCCGGGGACGGCCGCCGAACTCGTGAGCGGCTCGGAAGCCGACCGGCTGCTGGAGCTCGCGGGGGTGACCACCGGTTCCACGACCGAACCCAGCACGGATGAGCGTGCCGGTGAACCCGCCGCACGGGAGTCGGCGGGATGACTCCGGAGCGCTCGAAACGGTTCCGGTTCGGCAGCGAGCTCAGGTGGACCCTGATCGTGCTGGCGGTGGCGGCGCTGGCCGTGGTCGCGCTGTGGCCACGGGATCGAACCCCCACGCGACCGGAGAGCCCCGCCCCCACCGGCACGAACCGAACCACCGGTGACCTCGCGGCCCTGCGCGCGGAGGCCGGGCTCCCCGGTTGCGAACCGACCGAGGGCGGCGAGCCGCCCTCACGGCTGCGGGGAGCCACGGGTAGCTGCCTGGGCGACGGTTCCCGGGCCGACCTGGGCGAGCTGACGGCCTCGGGAACCACCCTGATCAACGTCTGGGCGAGCTGGTGCGCGCCGTGCCGCGAGGAACTGCCCGCGCTGCGGGACTACGCCGAGCGGCAGGACGAAGTGCGCGTGGTCGGTGTGCAGGTACGCAGCACCCCCGAGAGCGGGCTGCGGCTGCTGCGCGAACTCGACGTGCGGCTACCGATGATCCACGACACGCGGGGAGAGCTCTCCCGTGGACTGCGGGTGCCGAAACCGCTTCCCGCCAGCTACCTCGTCACTCCTTCGGGAGAGGTCGAGCGAATGCCCGTCGAAGTGTTCGAGTCCGCGGACGAGGTCGCCTCGGCGGTACAGCGGAAACTGGAGGCGCGGTGAACGAGGAACACGGACCGCTGATCGAACCGAACGAGTTACCCGCCTGGCTGCGGCCACTGGTGGAACGCACCGCCGATGTGGACGCGAACTCCCTGGGATGGCTGCGTCCGCCCGATCGCGAGGACGTCCGCCCCGCCGCGGTGCTGATCCTGTTCGGCGAGGACCCCGGTCGGGACGGCGACCCAGACGTGCTGCTGCTGCGCCGCGCGGACAACCTGAACTCGCATCCCGGACAGGTGGCCTTTCCCGGTGGTGCCACCGACGACGGGGACGAGGGACCGGTGGACACCGCACTGCGGGAGGCGATCGAGGAGGTCGGCGTGCTGCCCTCGGGAATCACCCCGGCCGCGACGCTGCCCGAGCTCTACCTCGCGCACAGTGACTTCCGGGTGACCCCGGTGCTGGCCCACTGGCACGACCCCGGTCCGGTCGAAGCGGTGGACCCGGCGGAAACGGCGGCCGTGGCACGCGTGCCGATCTCGATGCTGACGCGACCGAGCAACCGGCTCAACGTCCGCATCGGCGGCAGGACCACCCCGGCCTTCCTCGTACCGAGCATGCTGGTCTGGGGATTCACCGGCGGGCTGCTGGACGGCGTGCTCGACCTCGCGGGTTGGTCACGAGGGTGGAACCGTGGAGACGTGCGGGAACTGAGCGAAGCCTGGCAGGCCGCTGTCGACATCGACGATCCCGGGTTCGGATAATGATCCCGGTGCCGGTCTGGGAACCTTGGTTCTCCCGCACGCCGAACCGGCGGCCGATTCGGCGCGTCACCGACGGTGGAGGGCACTTCGGACAGCCGTCCCGTGCCTGCCCGTCCTGCCACGCGTCCGAAGCGACCGCCGGGCTCCGGCCCACCGGGCCGGGCACCCGAACGGAAGACGAACTCGCGGACAACTTCCGAGGAACGAAAGCCGAGGTGACCGGTGAACTGGGTCGACTTGCTCGTGGTGGCGCTGGCGGTGCTGGCCGCCGCGTCCGGCGCGCGCCACGGCATGGTCACCGCGGCACTGTCGTTCATCGGAGTACTCGCCGGTGCGATCGTCGGGGTGCGCTCGGCACCGCTGCTGCTCGAACAGCTCGACAGCGCGGCTGCCCGAATCGGATTCGGGATCGGCATCGTCGTGCTGCTCGTGGCGCTGGGCGAGACGGCGGGCATGTGGGCGGGCCACCAACTTCGGGAACGGATCACCGGGCACCGGAGACTGATCGGTGTCGACAACACGTTGGGTGCCCTGCTGCAGGGCGTGGCGGTGTTCGTGGTGGCCTGGCTGGTGGCGCTGCCACTGACCTCCGCCTCGGCGCTGCCGGGGCTCGCGGGTAGCGTCAGCAGGTCGAGCGTGCTGCGCACCGTGGACTCGATGATGCCGGACGCCGCGCGCGAACTGCCGTCCGAACTGCGGAAGGTGCTGGGGGTCAGCGGGTTCCCGGACGCGGTACAACCGTTCTCCCGCACACCGGTGGCCCGTATCGAGGCACCGAACCCGGCGCTGGCACGCAGCGAGGTGGTGCGGGATCTCCGCCCCAGCATCGTCAAGATACGCGGCAGGGCTCCGGAGTGCGGACGCGCACTGGAGGGAACCGGCTTCGTCGTGGCCCCGAACAGAGTGGTGACCAACGCCCACGTGGTCGCGGGCACCGACAGCGTGTTCGTGGAGATCGGACGGGGGCGCTTCGCGGCCAACGTGGTGCTCTTCGACGAGGAGGAGGACGTGGCCGTGCTGTCCGTTCCCGCGCTGGACGCGGAGCCGTTGGAGTTCGTCTCACAGCCCGCGAACTCCGGCACGAACGTGATCGTGCTCGGTTACCCGCTGGACGGCCCCTACACCGCCTCGGCGGGCAGGGTCCGGGAGCGGATCGACCTGCGCGGACCGAACATCTACGGCGAGGACACGGTGACGCGCGATGTGTACACCGTGCGCGCCCAGGTGCAGAGCGGCAACTCCGGAGGTCCACTCATCAACCCGGACGGTGAAGTGGTCGGCCTGGTGTTCGGTGCCGCCGTCGACGACCCGAATACCGGGTTCGCGCTGACCGCGTCCGAGGTGGCCGACGAGGTGGCAGCGGCACCCACCCTGTCGTCGGAGGTGGCGACCGGTGTTTGCACCGAGTGATCCGGAGGACGCGTCGGGCCGAGGGGCGGTCGCCCCGCGTGTGCGCCCGTCTCCGGACGGACACGGGCCACGCGCGGCGGGCCTCACTCGGAAGGCTGAGGCCGCTCGGCGGAGTCCTGCGAGTGCCGGTGGCGCAGCTGCGCGGTCTCGCGCAACGAGTCCATCGTTCGCCTGGGGGCCGATATCTTGCGCACGCGCCGGTAGCCGAACAGGGCCAGTACGATGGTCACCAGCAGCATGACCAGGAACACGATGCCGAAGGAGGCCCAGCGCCACAGTCCGAGCGCGTGGAGCCCCTCGGCGAGGGTGAAGAACAGGAAAAAGCTGCTGAAGGCCAGCACCGTCAGTGCCAGGACGAAGTAGACACTGCCCTTGAGGGCCTTGCGGGCCTCATTCGAGATCTCGGCCTTGGCCAGCTCCAGCTCGCCACGCACCAACGAGGACAGATGCGTGGCGACGTCCCGCCCCAGGGAGCCGATGGACTGCTCGCCTCCGGAACCGGTGCCCTCTTCGGACAGCGGAATCGAGGTCACGGCCGACTCGGCGGTGGTGCCGGCCCCGTCGTGTTGTTTGTTCTGGGAGCTGTTCACGCTCGTTATCGTGCCACGAGCGAACAACACCCACGCAGTGACGCGCCCCTGTGGGATCCAACAGCGGTACTTTGCCCGGGCGGTTACGTAGCCGTCACGTGAGTCGGCGCCTTGCGGCGTTGGGCCGGCTCTTGAGTAGCGACCTACGCGGCGAGCGGCCCGGCCTCGCAATGCATCCGACTCACGCACCGGGGACACGTGCGCTGCTTAATCGCATGGTCCCGTTCCGACGAACGGCGCGTGCGAGGTCGATTCCGCGCGGAATCGACCTCGCACCGAAAACGAGCTGCGGAGCCGCAGGCACTTCTGTGAACGAGGGCCGGAGACATGGGGTAGCGACCTACACAACGTCGGGCCTTCCTCGCGAGAGCCGCACCGGAGAACCCGCGGCGGTGCCGGTGGCGAAGGTGGTCGGAGTTCGACCTGCGAGGGTGGTTGGAGTGGCGGCCTGCGTCGAAGGGGCGCGGCGATTTCGCGAGAAATTGACGGAGACCGGGACCGCGCTGCCGCACTGGCCCGGCGATTTCGCGAGAGATCGACGCCACCGGCACCGCCACGCGGAACGACCGGGAAAAACCAGAAGCTCAGGTCGTGTGCGTGGAGCTGTGCTGCTTGCGGAAGACCAGCATCAACGTGGCCACGATCGAGGCGACCGCGGAAGCGATCAGCACGGCTGCCTTGGCCCGGTCCGCCGCCGCCCCCGCCAGCGAGAGATCGGCGATCAGCAGGCTGACGGTGAAGCCGACACCACCCAGCATCGCCAGTGCGAACAGGTCACTCCAGGTGACCCCCTGCGGTGGACTGCCGAACCCGAGCTTGATGGCGACGAACGAGGTACCGAAGATCCCGATCAGCTTGCCGACCACCAACCCGACCATGACCGCGATCGCGATCCGGTCCTGGAAGACGCTGCTGAGCGCGTCCAGCCCGACCGGAACACCGGCGGCGAACAGCGCGAACACGGGCACCACCAGGGCGGCCGACCACGGCTGCAACCGGTGTTCCAGCCGCATCGAGGGCGAGGCATGTTCGTAGGGATCGGGCCGAACCCTGGTGAGCAGGCCGAGCGCCACACCGGCGATCGTGGCGTGCACTCCGCTGCTGTGCACCGCGACCCAGGTGGCCACAGCCAGCGGCACGTAGAGCCACGAGGTCCGAATGCGGCGGTGCTGGGCGTACCAGTAACCGACGCAGAGCAGCACCGCCACCAGCAGCGCGATCAGGTTCATCCCGCTGGTGAACAGCACCGCGATGACGATGATGGCCCCCAGGTCGTCCACCACGGCGAGGCTGAGCAGGAAGACGCGGGCGGTGGTGGGCATGGCCGAGGCCGTCAGGGAGAGCACACCGAGCGCGAAGGCGATGTCGGTGGCCACCGGGATCGCCCACGCCTGGGCGGCGCCGGGCGCACCGTGTCCGATGGCGACAGCCAGCACGGCGGGCACGATCATGCCGCCGAGCGCGGCGAGCACCGGCAGCGTGGCCTTCTTGCGGTCGGCCAGGTCCCCCAGGACCAGCTCGCGCTTGAGCTCCAGTCCTGCCACGAAGAAGAAGATGGCAAGCAGGCCGTCCTTGGCCCACTCCCCCACGGTGAGGTCCAGGTGCAGGAAGTGCGGACCGATCGTGAAGTCACGAACCCCCGCGTAAAGGTGCGATGCCGGGGAGTTGGCGGCTACCAGCGCGACCACCGTGGCAGCGAGCATGAACATGCCACCGACAGTTTCGTTTCGCAGGTACGAACCGAAGTCGAACCCCCGAGCCTCCGGGGCGCCGGACCGTTTTGATCGGTTGCGCTGCGACTTCGCCACGGAGGTGCTCCTGAGATTGTTACGTCACGTACTCCACAATGACCGTTTTCCGGCTCGCCCCGCGGCTGAGCTTAACACGGGAGAACGTCCGTTCCGCCCCGTCGAGACCGGCATGGCGACGCCGGCGGGGCGGCGAGGAGACCGGGGGTTGCCAACCGGGGAAAAAGTTGTTAATCCACAACTGAACCCGCTGTGAACTGGGGTTTCGGTGGATCACTCGAATGCGGCCCCCTGGATCGACCATTCGGGGGCAGGCGGGTGAACATCCGGGATGTGAGAAAAATCGAGCGGCATCCGGGATCGTCTCTCGCGGAAGGTATTCCGGCGGTTCCGCCCCACTCGACGAGGCGGGTCCGGATCGGGACGAACCGCCCCGACGGGACTTATCGGACACCGAAGGGCTCGGGGCTGCCCTACCGCTCAGCTACCGGCGCGAGAGCGGCGGCGTCGATTTCTCGCGAAATCGCCGCGCCGGTAGCGCCGGGGACACCGGTGCGTGAGTCGGATGCATCGCGAGGCCGGGCCGCTTCGACGCAGGGCGAACCCCGATCCCCTCGTGGTCGGCACCGCCGCGGGTTCTCGCGTGCGGCTCTCGCGAGGAAGGCCCGACGTTGGGTAGGTCGCTACCCGAGGTCGGGCCTCCCGCGGCGAGAGCCGCACCGGAGGTTCCGCCACCCGCGCCGCTACTCCGACCGAGCCGACGCGGTCCCGCCCTCAGTCGTCGCCGCCGGACTTCATCCCGGCACTGATCTGATCCATGACGCTCGAATCGGCGAGAGTGGAGACGTCCCCGACCTGGCGGTTCTCCGCCACGTCGCGCAACAGCCTGCGCATGATCTTGCCGGACCGGGTCTTGGGCAGCTCGGAAACCACCATGATCTGCCGGGGTTTGGCGATGGGGCCGATCTCGTGCGCCACGTGCTCCCGCAGGGTGGAGATGGCCGTGTCGCCGCCCGCGTCCTCGCCGCTGCCACCGCGCAGGATGACGAACGCGACGATGCCCTGGCCGGTGGTGGCGTCCTCGGCGCCCACCACGGCGGCCTCGGCGACCGTGGGGTGCGAGACCAGGGCGGACTCCACCTCGGTGGTGGAGATGCGGTGCCCGGAGACGTTCATGACGTCGTCCACCCGGCCCAGCAGCCAGATGTCACCGTCGCTGTCGTACTTGGCGCCGTCACCGGCGAAGTAGTAGCCCTGCTCGGCGAACCGCGCCCAGTAGGTGTCCCTGAAGCGCTGGTCGTCGCCCCAGATACCGCGCAACATGCCCGGCCAGGGCTTGTCGAGCACCAGCAGACCGCCTTCTCCCCTGCCGACCGGCGTGCCGCTCTCGTCGACCACGGTGGCCGACAGTCCGGGCAGCGGCTGCTGCGCGGAACCGGGCTTGGCCGAGGTCACACCGGGAAGCGGGGAGATCATGATGCCGCCGGTCTCGGTCTGCCACCAGGTGTCCACGATGGGCGTACGGCCGCTCCCGATGTGCTCGCGGAACCAGGTCCACGCCTCGGGGTTGATCGGTTCGCCCACGGTTCCGAGCACCCGCAGGGTGGACAGGTCGTACTGGGCGGGGATCTCGGCTCCCCACTTCATGAAGGTGCGGATCAGGGTCGGGGCCGTGTAGTAGGTGGTCACCCCGTACTTCTGCACGATCTCCCAGTGCCTGCCCTCGTGCGGGCTGTTGGGGGTGCCCTCGTAGATGACCTGGCTGGCACCGTTGGCCAACGGCCCGTAGACGATGTAGGTGTGTCCGGTGACCCAGCCGATGTCGGCGGTGCACCAGTACACATCGGATTCCGGCTTGAGGTCGAACACCGCGTTGTGGGTGTAGGCGGCCTGCGTCAGGTAGCCGCCCGAGGTGTGCAGGATGCCCTTGGGTTTGCCGGTGGTGCCCGAGGTGTAGAGGATGAACAGCGGGTGTTCGGAGTCGAACGACTCGGGTGTGTGCGTCGCGCTCTGCCGGTCGACCACGTCGTGCCACCAGAGGTCCCGGTCGGCGTCCCAGCCGACCTCGCTCGCGGTGCGACGCACGACCAGCACGTGCTCGACGCTGGGGGTGTCGGTGACGGCCTCGTCGACGTTGGCCTTCAGCGGCGCCGCCGAACCGCGCCGGAACTGACCGTCGCAGGTGATGACCACTTTGGCCTCGGCATCGTTGATCCGGCTGCGCAACGCCTCCGAGGAGAACCCGCCGAAGACCACGCTGTGCAGGGCACCCAGCCGGGCGCAGGCGAGCATGGCGAACACTGCCTCGGGCAGCATCGGCAGGTAGATCGCGACGCGGTCCCCGGAGCCGACCCCGAGTTCGGTCAGCGCGTTGGCGGTCCTGGAGACCTCGTCACGCAGCTCGGAGTAGGTGATCCTGCGCGAGTCGCCGGGTTCGCCCTCCCAGTAGATCGCCACCCGGTCGCCGTTGCCCGCTTCGACGTGCCGGTCCACGCAGTTGTGGGCGACGTTGAGCCTGCCTCCGACGAACCACTTCGCGAAGGGGGCGTTCGACCAGTCCAGCACCTGGTCCCAGTCGGAGTCCCACTGTAAGCGACGGGCCTGCTCCGCCCAGAAGCCCAGCCGATCCTCGGCTGCCCGGTCGTGGAGTTCGGCGGTGGCGTTCGCCTGCGCCGCGAAGTCCGCTGCGGGTGGGAACGTCCTGTTCTCCTCGAGCAGGTTGTCCAACGTGTTGCTCTGCCCGTCGGGCTGACTCATCGGTGTCGAACCTCCGTCGCTGCTGCTACAGCTCTGTCTGTAACCGAACCGTAGTGGGATTCGGCTTAATTCGATAGAGGGAATCGAGCAAAGGTTGAGACCAATTTTTCCGGGGGATCCAGTCTCCCCGGAGACGTTCCTCGAAAGACCGGGACGGCATCGCCTCCGCGTGTCGATCCTAAGCCGCACGAATGCGAAACGCACTACATCAGTCGCACGTGAACGGCACCGATCATCCGCTGTCGCCACGATTCTGGCCGCTGTGACGGCAACTGTGAATACCCCGCACGAGTAGCGCACGAGCGCGTGATCCCCTTCGGCCGAGCCACGCGCGGCGGACCGGAACCCCCTGCAACGGACATCACCGAGTGATACAAGCTCACTCGGAACAATTACCCACGTTCAGGTGAGTACGCCCGGAGGAGAGCGAGACGAAAACACTACTCGTGCACAGCTGTCGAGCTCCGTTCGAACTTCCACGAGACGCGCCGGATCCCGGTGGAAGGATCCCGGTGGAACCACCCACCTCCCCGCGAAGCCGCGGAACTCCCGTAGGCACACGGAACTCGAAGCCCCGCCGAAGTCGGCCCCTCGGGATACGGTGCGAACGTGAGCACCACCGGAACGAACACCCGCTACGTCGCGCTGTTGCGCGGTGTGAACGTCGGCGGGCGAACCAGGGTCGACATGGCGGGTTCGCGGGAACTCGCCCTGGAACTGGGCTTCGAGGAAGTACGCAGCCACCTCAACAGCGGCAACCTCGTGTTCAGCCACGACTCGGGCGACGAATCGGCCCTGGGCGAACTGCTGGAACGCGGGATCGAACGACGGTTCGGGGCGCACGTGTCGTGCCTGGTCCGCGAAGCCGGCTACCTGCGGGAGGTCGTGGCGGGCAATCCCTTCCCGGAGGCCGCGGGGCACGGAAAACTCCTGCACGCGAGCTTCCTGTCCCATCGGCTTCCGGAGGAGCGGACGACCACGATCGACGCGGCGGGTTTCCAGCCCGAGCGGTTCCGGCTCGGCGACCGGGTGATCTACATGTACCTTCCGGACGGCATCGGCAGATCCGGGCTCGCCGACGCCCTGAACCGTCCGGCCGTGTTGGGGGAGACCGTCGCGACCACCCGGAACTGGAACACGGTGTCGAAGCTGCTCGAACTGGTGGACTCGTAGCGTGCGACAGTTCGCGGGCCTGTCGTGTCGGGACTCGTGCCGGGGACGAGGTCCCCGAATCGACGGCCCGCTGGTGAGCAGCGGCACGGAGGGGTACGGCGTCACCCGAGCGGACGGGTAGCGTCTGGACCCGTGAACGCGCAGGAATCGCTACGCCCGCTGGTGGGACTCCCGGGTGTGCCGGAGGCGATCGACGCGGCGAGGGCCGCGATCGACGAGGTCCACGAACACCCGACGAACCGTAGGGGCTGGGCGACCACGGCGGCGGAGGCTTCGGTGCGCGCGGCGCGTGCCTCCGCGGCGGTGGCCGGTGGGGCCACCGAGATCCCCGAGGGCGGCGAGGTCACCGATCCGCTGCTGGCGGGCTCGCTGCGGGCCGCCGAAGCGCTGGGCCCGCTGTTGCCGACCTGGCAACGCGCCCCGCTGCAGGCCCTGGCCCGACTGCACGTGCTGGCCGCGGCCGATCTCGTGGGGGCGGACGAGCAGGAACGCCTCGGGCGTCCACGCGCCGACCCGGAGGTCTCGACACGGCTGGACCTGCTGGCCAGGATGATCACCGAACTCGGTGGGCAGGCGCAGGGCACGGTCCCCGGTCCGGTGCAGGCCGCCGTGGTGCACGGGGAACTGCTGGCGCTGGCCCCCTTCGGAGAGGTCGACGGGGTGATCGCGCGAGCGGCGGCACGCCTGACCGTGATCGGCAGCGGCCTGGACCCCAAGGGGCTCGTCGTTCCGGAAGTGTCCCATTTTCGCAGGCAGCAGGAGTACGCTTCGGCCGCGGCCGGATTCGCCTCGGGCGAGAGCGATGGGGTGGCCGCCTGGATCGTGTACTGCTGCCGCTCGTTGGAGACCGGCTCCAAGGAAGCGAAGTCGATCGCCGACTCCGTCGGGTGAGCCGGGTGGCGAAGTCGTACCAGGAGACGAAGGGTTGAGAGGTTGAAACGGATCCTGCTGGACTGCGATCCCGGCATCGACGACGCGCTGGCGATAGCCCTGGCGCACGGTTCGCCCGAGCTGGAGGTCGTCGGGATAACCACGGTGGCGGGCAATGTGGGGCTGGAGCACACCACGCCGAACGCGCTGAGCCTGACCGAGTTCTACGGCATGGACGTGCCGGTGGCTCGCGGCGCCGACCGACCGCTGCTGCGCGCACCGGACACCGCCTCCACCGTGCACGGCGCCACCGGCCTGGGCGACGTGGTGCTGCCCACGGCGAAGTCCGAGCCTGATACGCGGCACGCGGTGGACTTCATCATAGACACGGTCGCGGCTTCCCCCGGCGAGATCAGCCTGGTGGCCGTGGGGCCGCTGACCAACGTCGCGCTGGCGCTGCGCAAGGAACCCCGGCTGGCCGAGTGGGTGCGCGAGTTCGTCGTCATGGGTGGTTCCTACACGCGTGGCAACCTCACCCCGGCCGCCGAGTTCAACATCGGGGCCGACCCGGAGGCGGCGAGCGTGGTCTTCGACGCGCCGTGGGAGCCTGTGATGTTCGGGCTCGATCTGACGCACCAGGCGAGGGCGACCTCCGAGGTCAGGCAACGCTTCGTCGGGCTGGGGAAGTTGCAGGAGGAACTGCTCTCCCCCTGCCTGGACTTCTACGGCAGCAATCGGCAGTACCGGGACGAGGGACCGGCCATCCACGACGCGTGCGCGGTGGCGCACGTGATCGCGCCGGAACTGTTCACCACGGTGCGTGCCCGGGTGGACGTGGAGACCTCCGGTCGGTTCACCTCGGGGATGACGGTCACCGACTTCGCCCCGGAAGCCGACCACAACGCGCTGGTGGCCACCGCGCTCGAGCAGCGTGCCTTCTGGGACCTGCTCACCGAGGCCTTCGAACGCGTGGCGAGCTCGATGCCGTGAGCCCGGAAGGACCGAACGTGAGCCAGGAAGGGCCCGGCGGGGTTCCGGAGTGACGAGGGCGACACGGGCGACGTAGCGGAATACTCCGTTCCGCCGTGGTGTCCCAACAGTCGTGAGCATGCTGTTCGAACCGATCAAGTTCCGCGACATCGAGATCAGGAACCGCGCCTGGGTCGCCCCCATGTGCCAGTACTCGGCCACCGAAGGTGTCCCGGACGACTGGCACCTGGTTCATCTGGGCCAGTTCGCCACCGGAGGGGCCGGGCTGGTGCTGAGCGAGGCGACCGCCGTGGTCCCGGAGGGCAGGATCAGTCCCGCCGACACCGGCCTTTACAACGACGAACAGGTCGCCGCGTGGCGCAGGATCACCGACTTCCTGCGTGCGCAGGGCGCCACTCCGGGCGTGCAACTGGCCCACGCCGGTCGCAAGGCCTCGGCGAACGCTCCCTGGAACGGCGACTACGCCGTCCCCGAAACCGAGGGTGGCTGGCCGACGGTGAGCTCCACCGACCGGGCGTTCGGGGAGCTGGCCGCGCCGCGCGCGCTGCGCACCGAGGAGGTCGCGGCGTTGCCCGCCGACTTCGCCGCCGCGGCCCGGCGGGCCGACGAGGCGGGCTTCGACGTGGTCGAGCTGCACTTCGCGCACGGCTACCTGGTGCACCAGTTCTGCTCCCCGCTGGCCAACGACCGCGCCGACGAGTACGGCGGCGACTTCGAGGGCAGGACACGGCTGGCGCTGGAGATCGTCGAGGCGGTACGCGCGGTGTGGCCCGCGGGCAAACCGCTGTTCGTGCGGCTCTCGGCGACCGACTGGGTCGAGGGCGGCTGGACCGGCGACGACTCGGTGCGGCTGGCCGAGCTGCTGGCCGAGCGCGGCGTGGACCTGATCGACGCGTCCTCGGGCGGAATCGAACCCGGGGTGTCCATCCCGGTCGGGCCCGGTTTCCAGGTGCCGTACGCGCGCCGGATCCGCCAGGAGGGGAAGGTATCCACCGGCGCCGTGGGGATGATCACTTCGCCGGAGCAGGCCGAGGAGATCGTGGCCTCGGGCTCGGCCGACGCGGTGCTGCTCGCGCGCGAACTGCTGCGCGACCCGCACTGGCCGCTGCACGCGGCCGACCGGCTGCACGCCGACTCGCCCTGGCCGAAGCAGTACGAGCGGGCGGCGCGCTGACCGCCACCCCACCGGCCGGACACCGGCACGATCTCGGAGCGGCCCCTCGTACATTTCGCGAGAAATGTACGAGGCGCCGCTCGGAATGTCAGCCGGTAGCGGTGGAGCTCCGCTCGTCCTTGAGCGAACCGCGAATCATCTCGCGGAGGCCCTCGCTTCCCTCGTGACACACTCGGACCGCCGGGGTGATCAACAGATTCAAAGGGGCTGTACCGCTTGGACGTGGAGCTGGACCGGGTGACTTTCCGGTACGGACGGCACACCGCGTTGCACGACGTCTCGTGGACCTTCGGGAAGGGAGTCAACGGCTTACTGGGGCCGAACGGCGCCGGCAAGACGACTTTGCTCTCGCTGCTCACCACCGTTTCCCTTCCCTCCGAGGGACGAATACTGCTGAGCGGGAACGACTTGGGCACCTCGCAGGGCCGCACGGCAGCACGAAAACTGCTCGGTTACGTCCCACAGCGGTTCTCGCTCGCCTCCGAGATGCGGACCCGTGACACGGTCGCCTACGCGGGATGGATCAACGGTCTGCCCGACGCGGAATGTCTACCCGCCGCGGAACGCGCTCTGAAATCGGTATCGCTGTCCGAATACGCACGCCTACGGGTACGAAAGCTCTCCGGTGGCCAACGGCAACGTCTCGGTCTCGCGGCCGCTTTGGTGCACGATCCATCTGTCCTCGTGCTGGACGAACCCACAGTGGGCCTGGATCCGGGGCAGCGACTACGGCTGCGGGAGCTGCTCGGCGAACTCGGCGAGCAACGAACCGTCCTGCTGTCCAGCCATCTGCTCGAGGACATCGCGCAACTGTGCGGGACCGTCGCCGTTCTCGCCGCGGGACGCCTCGCTTTCGCGGGCGGTAACGAGGAGTTCCACGGACTCCTGGAAGCCAACGCCCCGGAGTCGACCTCATCGGCATTGGGTTCCCCGTTCGAACGTGCCTATGACGCGCTGGTGAACAGCCTGGGGGTGGCCGAATGATCCGCCCATCCCGCTGGCCACTGGGTTCACTGCCGCTCCTGCTGCCGGCGGTATCGATCACCCTGGCGGTGTTCTCACACACATTGGAAATGTTTTCCTGGCCTTACCAGGTGTGGGCGCGCACCTCACAGCAATTCGTCTCCGAACCGTTGATCTTCGCGGTACCGCTCAGCGCCGCCGCCGCGGCCTACGCCGCGGGACGTCTGACCGCTCCGGACCGGATCACCAATCTGGCCAGCTCGCTCCGCAGCGGCGCACCGATCGCGATCCGTCAGCTCGGTTTGCTCGGTGGTGTCTTCACCGGCAGCTACGTATTGGGCATGGTCCCGCTGGTGGTGCTGACGACCCTGACAGCTCATGCGGGAGGCCCCAGCCCGCTCCCAGTACTCACCGGGCTGTTGAGCGTGTTCACCGCCACCGCGGTCGGATACTTCGCCGGAGTGCTGGCGACCACAGCATGGGTCAGCCCGTTGATATTGGTGCTCGGTTTCCTGGCGATCCAGCTCAACATGGCCAGCCAAGGTAATTTCCGCGCGATCGTCCCGGTCACGTACGACGGCGCGGGGGTGGGACAGACCGCGAACCTGTCCGTTGTCGGCTATCGCCTGGCGTTCCTGTTGCTGGTCACGACCGCGACAAGCCTCATGGCCTCCCGCGCACTGGCACGCTCACGCCGATGGAAGATCCCGTCCTGGAGCACCGGGGGACTGATCGTGCTGGTGCTCGCGATGTTGCTGGCGCCGCTCGGCACTGATCCCCGACTCGCCGAAGCGGCTTCCGAACCACCACGAACCTGCCGGACCGAGGCGGGGGTCCGCTACTGCGTACATCAGGCCCACCAGCCGGAGCTCGACGAATTGATCGCTGCCGCTGAACCGGTCTATCAGGCCTACGGCAACGTGCCCACGCACGGTGAACAAGTCTGGGACAGTGCGCTGCTGGGCGGATCCCGGGCTGATTCGAGACCCGACGGCATCGTCGGTGTCGGAATCCGAGTCCGCGCTGATATGGCCAGCTCTACGAGGAGCCTGCAACGGCAGATCGGTTACGGGCTGGCCGGTTCTCCCGCCTGCGCGGTTCGGTTCCCCGAGCGTGCCCAACCCGACATGGCTCGTACCGTGCTCGAATCCCGACACCCGGCGGACATCGCCACTGAGCTGTCCTACTGGCTGGCGGGCCGTGCCGAACAGACCAGCGGCTTGCGCCCGAGGATCTCCGACATTCCGGCTTTCGGCACTGCCTCGAAGCAGGAGGTCCGAACCTGGCTCGCCGCTCGCGAACGGCGAATCACCGAATGCGCGCTGGACAGCAGACCATGACGACATTACGGCTTGTCCTGCTCGCGCGACGGGTACCTATGCTCCTGCTGCTCGTCGTCGCCGTAACAGGCGTGTCGTATGCGTTCTACCGCACTGCCATCAACGTCGATCTCGGTGTGAATCCGTTCGCCCGCCCGCACAAGATCCCCACTCCTGAACTGATCGCCGTGGTCACAGGCGTACTGGCGAGCGCGATACTGCGACCACGCTGTTGGGAGTGGGAGCGGCTGGGTGGAATCAGGGTCAGACTGCTCGCTGTCGTGCTGGCCGCGACGGCCATCGCGCTGCCGGTGCTACCCGCACTCGTCGGAAAGCACACGATGCCCGCCGGAATCGACCTCTGGTGGATACTGCCGAACACGCTCACGATGGGCGGGTTCACGCTGCTGCTGTCGGCGTTGCTGGGCCCCCCGCTCGGCGGGGCTGTGAGTATCGCCGGATACTTCGCCCTGGCGCTCACCGACAATCTGCTCACCAACGTCGAACCATATCTTCCCCTGACGATGTACCCGGCGCAGCACGGAAAGTGGGTTCCCGCCCTGTGTCTGGTGCCCACCGCGTTGGCTGTGCACTTCGTAACTCGAGGACTCAGCTCCTGGGCATACCGGCTCGAACGCAACAGCGGAACGTGAGCGGGCATCAGGAACAGCCAACGGGAAGGCACCGGACCGTTTCCTCCGCTCTCGAAATCGAGAACCGGGCGGTGGCGTCGCGGGCGCGGGAGCTCCGCACGGCGACGCCACCGCCCGTCCCCTACCGGATCCGTACGGGATTCCGGCCCCTCCCCAGGGGTGTTCGCGGGCTCGGCGCCGCTCCGAACGTCAGCCGGTAGCGGTGGAGCTCCGTTCGTCCTTGAGCGAACCGCGAATCATCTCGCGAAGGTCCTCGGTGTCCTCGTGGCCGTGCACCGAGACCGCGTGCTCGGCCGCGGCCCGCACCACCTCGTTCTCCTCACCGGTGATCGTCAGCGTGCAGTTCACGACGCTGGGGGTTTCCCTGCAATCGGCGATCTTTCGCACCGTTCTCGCCTCCACGCACGATGTGTGACGGAAAATCAACTACCCGAGAGCTTGGCCTGCCACATCCAGTGGGCCTCCTCCAACTTGGCGGCGATCGAGATCAGCAGGTCCTGGGTTACCAGGTCGGTCTTGTCGGTCTCGTCGATCCGCGCACGCAACCGCCTGATCAACTTCCCGAGGGTCTCGACGATCGCCGCGATCACGTCGTGGTCCTGGCGCCACCCCGAGTCGAACTCCGGCACGCCCGAGCTCTCGGCCACGGTGCCCGCCCGCGCGTCGGGGGAAACACCGATCGTCGCCGCACGTTCGGCGACGCTGTCGGCGAACTCCCTGGCGTTGCTGACCAGCTCGTCCAGCTGCAGGTGAACACTGCGGAAATCGCTGCCCACCACGTTCCAATGCGCCTGTTTGGCAACCAGATGCAGGTCGACGAGGTCAACCAGGGTGGCCTGGAGAGACTTGGCGGTGATGTCGCGCTCGGCTTCGGCCAACGGACTGGTGATCGGACCCTTTTCGGCCATTTCGTCGTACCTCCTCGCAATCCCCGGTGTGACATCGGATACGGGGGACTGCAGGAGGCGTACCCGGAGGGGCCCGTTCCGAAACGGCTCGTGGAGCTTTTCGGCGGGATCGACGAACGGGGGGGGGCGGTGTGACGGGAAGAGCCGCGTCAGCTTCCGAGGGCGAACTCCGCCACCTGCTCCCCGATGGTGTGCAGTGTCGAGGCGACCTTGGCATCGGCGCACTCGCCGCCGGGCCCGAGCCCGGTCTCGGCCGAGTTCACGGCCGCCCCCAACGGGGTCGGCCAGCCCCGCAGCGCGTGGGCCACCGAACGTAACGCCTGCAACGTGGTCACGGTCGCCTGCCAGCCGTACGCGATACCGACGCAGCCGACGGCACGTCCCTGCAGATACGGACGCTCGTCCTCGCGCAGGTCCTCCGCGTAGTCGAGGGCGTTCTTCACCAGCCCGGAAACGGTGCCGTGGTAACCGGGCGAGGCGAGCACCACCCCGTCGGCATCGCGAAGGGCCCGCACCAGCGCCCGGGCGTTGGCGGTCCGCTCGGACACCGACGTGTCGAAGAACGGCATGATCAGCTCTTCACCGGTTATGGCCTGCACCTTGGCGCCGCTGTCCCTGGCGCCCGCCAACACGGCCTGCAGGGCCCGTTCGGATTGCGAGTCGGCTCGGACCGAACCACCGATCCCCACTACGGTCACAGCCATCGACACAATCCTTCCTCACCCGCACGGGTGCACAACCCGCCCCGTGAACCACGCGATCGATTACCTGATGTCACCACATCGGCAAGCACCCTTACACGATCGGTCGCCCTGCCGGGAGCGACCAGCCCCGCAACGGTAAAAGTTGAAGCGCGGTCGAGGTCAATTGTCCACCGCGTGTCTCGCACCACGCACTACCCATCGGTAGCCTCCGCGTAGTGCACATCACACAGTAACGGTCCCGTGGAAAGGTCCAGCCGTGTCCAAGGTTCTCGATGCCATTCCCGCCTCGGTACAACAACGTGCCCAGTCAGCCGTACTGCTGAGCCTGCTCCGGCTCCCGCGCCCGCTGCTGCGGCGCGTCGCCGGGCCGCCCACGCGGGTCGACGGCCAGGAACTGGCGCTGGAAGTACAAGCACTGCTGCGGTTGCAGGCACTGGCAGGTCAGGAACGCATGGCCGCCGACACTCCGGAGAAGGCCCGCGCGGGCATGGCGCAGGGCATCGAGGTCGTCCGCGGTGCGGGAGTTTCCGGGGTCCAGGTCAGCAAACGCACCGTGTCCGCGGGCTCGGGCGAGCTGCCCGCCAGGCTGTACCGCCCGGAGGGCCGCACCGAGCCGAGCACGTTGCTCGTCTTCTACCACGGCGGCGGTTGGGTCGTGGGTGATCTCGACACCCACGACGAGCTGTGCCGGTTCCTCGCCAAACACGCCGACATCAGGGTGCTCTCGGTGGACTACCGGCTGGCGCCCGAACACCCCTTCCCCGCGGCGGCCGAGGACGCGGTCGACGCGTACCAGTACGTGCTGGAGAACGCCGAGGACCTCGGTTCCAGCGCCGACTCGATCGCGGTGGGCGGGGACAGCGCGGGAGGAAATCTGGCGGCCGTGGTCTCGCAGCACGCCACCGCGAACGGGCTCAAGAGCCCCGTGCTGCAGCTGCTGCTGTATCCGGCCACGGATGCGGGCACCCGGCGCCGCTCCCGCGAGCTGTTCGGGAACGGCTTCCTGCTCACCGACGGGGACATGGACTGGTTCATGGACATGTACCAGCCCGAGGTCTCCGCACGGAGCGACCAGCGGCTCTCGGTACTGCGCAACGAGGACCTCACCGGGCTGGCACCCACGGTGCTGATCACGGCGGGCTTCGATCCGCTGCGGGACGAGGGCGAGGAGTACGGCAGGCGGCTGTCCGAGGCCGGTGTACCGGTCATCTCCCGCAGGTTCCCCGACCTCATCCACGGTTTCGCGAACCTGTTCGGAGCCAGCCCCAGGCTGCGGGAGGCGATGTTCGAGATCGTCGGAGAGCTGCGAGCCGGACTCTCCCTCCACTCCGGAGGTTAGAGCTCCCGGGCGCGGCGTGCGTAGCTGGTCGCTCGGCGGAACCTCTCGTACGGCTCTCGCTGCGTTACTGGTTCGGCCGCTCTGGCGCGGTGGTCGGTTAGCCGGCACGTGAGTCGGCGCCTTGCGGCGTTGGGCCGGCTCTTGAGTAGCGACCTACGCGGCGAGCGGCCCGGCCTCGCGATGCATCCGACTCACGCACCGGGGACGATCCCGCTGCGTCGCTCATGGTCACTTCCCGAGGGGTGATACTGGGGCGTCGATTTCTCGCGAAATCGCCGGGCCATCGACGCAGGCCGCACTCCGACCACCCTCGCAGTCGGCACCGCCGCGGGTTCTCGCGTGCGGCTCTCGCGAGGACGGCCCCGACGTTGTGTAGATCGCTACCCGATGTCGGGGCACCGCAGCGAGAGCCGTGCGAGAGGTTCCGCCACGCGACCAACTACGGAAAGCGAGCCGAACCAATCACCTCAACAAGGAGCGGAGTTTCTCCAGCAGTTGCTGCCTGTCGGCGCAGTCCAGCCGCTGTTTGATCCGGCCGATGTGGTGCTCGACCGTCTTGGCCGAGATGAACAGCCGCTGGCCGACCTGCTTGTAGGTCATCCCGCCGAGCACCAGCTCGGCCACCTCCCGTTCCCTGTCGCTTAGCAGCTGCGCCTCACCACCCGCCGCGCCGATGTCCCCACCGGTTCCGCTCGACTGCCGCTGCGAACGGTTCCCCTTCCCGCTCAGTCCACGCGCGCATTCCAGCAGGGCGGGCATCGCGTTCCGGTCGGTGGTGCGGATCGCCGCCTGTCCGGCAAGTCCGGCACCGTCCCAGGCGAGTCCGACCGCGTGCAGCGTCCGTGCCGCGCTTTCCACCTCCGCCGGGTCCACCTCGTTTTCGAGCACGCGCAACCACACCTCCCCCGCCGCGGCCAGCGCGGCGGCGAGCTGGTTGTGCCGCGCCGTACGTTCGAGCACGGCGGCGTGTTCGGCCGCCCGGTCGTACTCCTCGACCACGATGGCGGCCTGCATCTCGCGCCAGCGCAGCGGAGCCGCCCACAGCGGGGGGTCGCCGAGCGCCGCCAGCAGTTCGTGTGCCTGCCGCAGCTGCGGCAGCAGCCACTCGCCGTCCCGCAGTCTCGCGGTGGCCACGGCGAGTTCGCCCAGCGGAAGCAACGCGAACAGGTCCACCGGGTGTTCGGCCATCGCCCGACGTGCCCTGGTGCGTGCCTGCCCCAGCGCCGCCATGTCGTTGTCGCGGCTCGCGATACCCGCCTCGATCGCCACCGCGTGCAGTCGATCACGCGGGGCGAGCTCACCGGTGCTGGACAGCAGTGCGCCGAGCTCCCGCTTGGCCACCGTGGTGTCACCCCGCAGCAGCGGTAACCAGGTGGCGAGCAACCGGTGCCTGGTGCGGAACAGCGGACCGCCGCTGTCGGCCGTGACGGCCCGCCGCAGCACCGAATCGGCGACGTCGTGCTCCCCGCAGTGCAGCGCGACCGTGGCCGCGACGGCTGCCGGGGTGTCCGGGGTGAGCAGCCCCCCACCGACGGGCTCGGCCAACGAGGCGGCTCGGACCAGTGCGTTCAGCGCCTCCGAAGCCGTACCGCCGACCGACTCGTGCAGGCCGGAGGCGAGCTGGGTGCTCGCCCCGGACACCGAGGTGGGTGCTTCTTCGGCTTCGGTACGCAGCAGTTCGACGGCCTCGCCGAGCCTGCCGGTGCAGATGAGTCCGAGCACGGCGCAGGAACTGTCCCCCGGCCAGCGGACGTGGCGGGCGGACCAGCGGCACAGCTCCGCGGCTCGTTCGGGCAGCCCGCGGTGTGTCAGCACCGCCGCCGCCACCTGGATGGCGGTGGCACGTTCGGAAGCGGTCTCGTCGGCTATCACCCGGTCGGCAAGGCGCAGCGCCTCGTCGAATCGTCCGGTCAGCGCGACCGCCCACGCCTTGCGGGCGGTGACCGAGGACGCGGGCAGACCGGTGGTCACGGCCGCGTCGAACATCCGAACCGCCACTTCCGGGGACTCGCCCACTTCCGAGGACTGGCCCATTTCCGAAGACTGGCTCAGTGCCTGGCCGCCCGCGGTGTCGAAGGCGGCTGCCAGCGTTTCGTCGCACGGCAGGACGGACTCGGTTCCCAGCAGCGGCCGCAGCAACGGCAGCACGGGGCCACCGCGGTCCAGTCGGACGCGCAGCAGCACGCGCAACACCGCCAGTCGTTCTTGCCAGTCGGTCAGTTCCAGCACGGCACGGGCGACCATGGGCGGGGGCGTGTCGGTGTCGTCCAGCAGACCGGCGGAGCGCAGTGCCGCCACGGCGGTGGCGATCTCGGGGGATTCCTCGTCGAGCACGGTGGCCAGCAGCGCGGGATGTGGTTCGGCACCGACGGCGAGCGCGGTGAGGCAACCGCGCACGGTTCGGTCCAGTGCGGACAGTTCGTGGTCGAACCTGTCCAGTGCGGACCGCGGCAGGCGCTCCGCCCCACCGGCGGCGAGCTCACGTGGCTCCAGCGTTTCGAACGCGCGTCCCACAAGGGCGGGAACTCCGCCGGTGAACATCCGCAGCCGCTGCGCCGCCTCGGCGTCGCCCGGCGCCCCGGGGACCGTGCGGAGCACTTCGGCTATCTCGGTGACGCCGAGCTCGGGCAGGTCCACGACCGGTCTGCCCGTGGCGAAGCGTGCGCAGAGCCGCGCCAGTTCCTCCGGGAACGGCCAGGGACGGCAGGCCAGGATCACGCGTACCGGCCCGGCGACGGCCAGGGCCTCCACCTCGCGCAGTGTGGCGGGGTGCAGCAGGTGGGCGTCGTCGAGCAGCAGCGCGGCAGCGCCGGAGCGGATCTCCGCCGGGTCGAAGTCGGCCGATTCACGCACCGTGGCGCCCACTTCGCGGTAGGTGCGGGCGAGCAGGTTCAGCAGACTCGTCTTGCCGTACCCGCCGGGACCACGCACCACAGCGGTGAGGGGTTTGTTCGGGTTGGCGGCTATCTCCTTCCGCAGGCGCGTGGCCTCGCGGTGTTGTGCGACCTCCCACAGCCGGGCTGCTGAACCCGCGTCCGGCGCGGGCCGTGTGGCGCTGGGGTGATTCACGAGCGGTCCCAATCGGTGAGCGGTGTTCGGTGGGCGCGGCGGAACGGCTTCGCCCTGGAGAGGCCGGATCTCGACCTGTCACAGCAAGCCGGGTAACGCGGGCTGTTGCCCGCCGAATCCCTGTACGAAGGTCATTACCAACCCGAGAATGATCAAAATTGCCGCGAGCGACAATTTGACGATCTTAAACACTTTCCGTTTCGGGGGAGGTTCGATGTGCATCGGTTCGACTTCCACCGGCGGTCGGAGCGGCCGGGCCGAACGGTCCGGGACGGCCTCGGACTCGTCCCCTCCCCGATCGTCCAGCGGGTCGTAGCCGTACTCGACGGCCTCGTTCTCGATGGAGTCCTCCACTCGCAGCAGCACGCTGGTCTCGGCTCGCGCGGCGGCGCGGTCGGTGGCCGCGGCGAGCACCTCGGCCGCACGGCACGCCGCTCCGCGTGCCGCCACCAGCTCGGGGAAGCCGTCGACGCGTACCGGTACCGCCTCGGCGTCCCTGCCCGGGAGTTGCTCGCGAAGACGCTGCCGCACCAGCTCGTGCAGCAGCGGTGTGTGTGCCGGACCACCGGCCAGCACCACCGCTTCCAGCTCGCCCGGGCTGAGGGAGGCGGACTGCACCGCCTGCGAGAGCTTCTCGGGAAGCAGTTCCAGGTGCGGCCGGGCGAGTTGCTCGTAGCGAACCCGCGCGAGCAGGATCTCCCGGGAGAACCGGGGCAGCACCACGCTCACCCCGGCCGTGTCCCTGGTGGACAGTTCCTCCCTGGCGCGGGTGCATTCCTCCCGTATTCGGGCGACCGTCGCGCGGTTGCGGGGATCGGTGGGGTCCAGTTCGGACAGCGCTCCGCCCAGTTCGTCGCGTAGTTGTCCGACGATCAGGTCGTCGAGATCACGACCCGCCGGGCGGGGGCCGTACACCGTGACGCCGCGAAGTTCCAGTTCGGCACCGTGCTCGCCCACTCCCTCGTCCTGCCGGTGCGACTCGCGTCTGCGCAGCACGGTGGCATCGGCACCGCTGCCGCCCACGTTGCCGACGACTATCGACGCGCCCGCGGAGACCGGCTGTCTGGCGATGTAGTCGGTGGCCACCGCGAGCGGTTCCGGCAGCAGGGTCACATCGGTGAGGCCGAGTTCGGCCAGCGCACGCCGCAGCAGGTGGGTCCGGTGCGTTCCCCACGTGGCGCTGTGCGACACGGCGATGTGCTCGGCGGGGCCACCGTGCCTGCTCGCCACTTGGTCGGCCACCCACTCCACCATGCCCGCGGCCAGGCGATGGGCGGCCACGAGTTCACCTCCGAGCGGCAGCGGGGTGTCCTCACCGAGTTCCGCGACGAAATCGGTACTCACCCATTCGGGAGATTCGGCCGCTCTGCTCGCGGCGGCCTCGCCCGCCAAGCGGGAGCCGTCCGGCAATCGACCCAGTGCGGTGGGAACCGCCGCACGGGAGTGGCCCAACGGGAACGGCGCGGCGGGTGCCCACCGCCCACCGTCACGCGCGACGACCGCCGCCGAAGTACTGGTCGCGCCCAGATGAACCCCGAGAACGTAAGGCATGCCATCCCTTCCGGCCTACCTGGTTGGACTTGCTTTGCCACAGGGCTTTGCCACAGGGCGATCGCGCGGGGTTCGTCCGGTAAGCCCGCCGGTCCAACCTAGCGTGGACTCGATTACGCAAAGATGTGACCCGCTCCATTGATCCCCTAACGAGTGACACACCAAAGTCCCCCTAACAGGTTCATCAATAACTAGGAGTGGCTCCCGATGGGTAGGGGCCGCCAGCCACGTAGCTTCTTCAATCAGGAGCGGGGACACCGATTCCCTCGCCCGGCTTGAGAAGACCTACGGCTTGAGTTCAGGAGAACGCCAGCGATGCCGAACGCACAGCCGGAACAGGCCGACGGGCGAGACGGTGCCCGGTTATCCACCTCGGGGACGGACACTCGAACAACGGCCACGCCGGAACAACCGACACTGCAGGAGTTCCTGACACGTCTGGTCGGCAATCCGGAAGCGCGTTCGGCTTTCGACGCCGATCCGCGTGGCGCGCTGGAGAGTGCCGGCCTCGGAGAGCTGAACGCGACACAGGTGCTGCACGCCTCGTCGCTGGTGCTGGACTACGCACCCGCCGAGCTCGTGACCGACTACGGACGCACGGTGCAACCCGGCATCGACACGTTCGCCGCGAGCACGCAGCACGTCGCGATCAACCAACTCGATCCCGCACAAGTTCCAGAGCCGCAGGAAGCGACGGATACGAACATGAGCCTGTTGGACAACGACAACTCCGCGAGCCCGAACTACTCCTCCGACGGCGACGTCGACAGGGAGATGGAGCAGAACATCGACATCGACAACCAGGACTCGCAGAACCTGGTCAACGTGCACGACGTCGTCAGCGGCAACGACGTCGCCAGCGGCAACGACGTCGCCAGCGGCAACGAGGTCGCGGGCAACGCTGTCGGCGCCGTGGGCAACACCGTCGGCGCGGTCGGCAACACCGTCGGCGGTGTGGACGACACCGTTGACAACACGGTGAACACGGTCGGCGGCACCGCCAACGGCGCGGTCGGCGAAGCCACCGACACAGTGGACGGCACCGTGGACACCGGTGTCGACGTGGCCGTGGGCGCCGCCGACACCGCACTGGACACCACGGGCGACCTCCCGGTCGACGACGTGACGAGCACGGTCGAGGGCGTGGCCGGTGACGCCACCGGCGGCGTGGCCTCCGAGGATGCCGCGGGCACTCTGGACGGCGCCACCGGTGCCGTCGGCGGCACCGTGGGCCAGGCCGAGGACGTCGTCGGGGGCGTTACCTCGGACCTGCCGCTCGACCTGATGTGAGCCGGCGGCGCTGATGCGAGCCGACGGCGCTGCCGTCGAACGTGCTCTTACCTGAGCGGGCGGACGCGCCGGGGATCCGTATGCCCCTCTCTCCACGGATCCCCGGTGGTTCGATCGCCGCCGCGTCCGCGCTTCGCGGCGGCGATTCCGCTCCCGGGTAACGCACGGACCGACACGACTACGTTGTCCGCCTTCACCTCCGATCGTGTGCACGTGCACAATCCCATCGTGATCGAAACGGCACTCGTGGAACTCCTCGACAGCGCGGAAGCGGAATGCGCCGAAGCCGGAAGAACGGATCTGGGAAACCGACTACGACGGATCCGCAACCGGGTGCTCGATCCCGACCAGCTCGTCCTGGTGGTGGGCGAGCCCGACCAGGGCAAGAGCGAACTGATCAACTCACTGGTCAACGCCCCGGTGTGCGGCAGCGGTGAGAACGTCAGCACGAGCGTGCCCAGCCTGGTGAGGCACTCGGACGAACCGACGGCACAGCTCGTCGAGCAGGAGACGGCGCGGAGCCCGGTGGGCGGTAACCGCTCCCGAGTACCCATCGAGTCACTGGGCGAGGAGCTGGAACGCGCGCTGGTGGCCGGGCACCGGGTGGGCCGAACCGAGATCGGAGTCCCCCGCGCCCTGCTGGAGAACGGACTCGCGCTGATGGACACGCCCGCCGTGGGCGGAGTCACCAACTCGTTGGGCTCGGTCACCGAGGAAGCGGTCGCCGAAGCGGACGCGCTGCTCATGGTCTCCGACGCCACCCAGGAACTGACCACCAACGAGTTGAACTTCCTGCGACGCGCGACCGCGTTGTGCCCCAACGTGGCACTGGTCCAACCCAAGACCGACGTGGTGCCGGAGTGGCGGCACATCGTCGAGCTCAACCGCAAGCACCTGTCCAACGCGGGCATCGCGGGCAGGATCTTCCCCGTGTCGGCCCGCATCCGCGCACTGGCCACCCGTGACAAGAGCAAGGACCTCAACACCGAGTCCGGGTTTCCCGCGCTGCTGGACTACCTGCGCAAGGAGATGGCCGGGGCGCACGAACAGCTGACCCGCAAGCTGGTCGCCCACAACGTCACGGACTCGATCGACACGATCACCGGCGAGCTGCGGGAGGAACTCGGCAATCAGAGCCCGCGCACCGCCACCGAGACGCTGTTGGAACTGGAGACGGCACAACGTCGTGCCGAGGACCTCAAACGACTGTCCGGGCGCTGGCAGAAAACCCTGTCCGACGGGGTGCAGGAGCTCTACTCCGACATCGAGTACGACTTCCGGGAACGAAGCTGGGCGGTACTGCACCAGGCGAACGAGACCCTGGACGAGGCCGACCCGAGCACCAACTGGGACGAGTTCGAGGCATGGCTCCGTGACAGCCTGAACACGGCGATCGCCGAGACCTTCGACTGGCTGGACCGGCGGCGGGAGCGGATCACCGAGCAGGTGGCCGACGAACTGCTGCGGGAACAGGTGCGGACGCTGCCGAGCAGCGACGCCATCCCCGTTCCGGATCCGCTGTCTCGAGTCCCCGCCCCGAAGGCACCGAAGAACGCGGGCTACCCGCGCAGGGACCAGATGCTGACCGGACTGCGCGGTTCCTACGGCGGGGTGCTGATGTTCGGCCTGATGACGAGCATGGCCGGGCTGCCGCTGATGAACGTGATCTCCATCTCCGCGGGACTGCTGCTGGGCAGCAAGAGCCTCAACGAGGAGAAGGACACGCGGCTCAAGCGCAGGCAGACCGAGGCACGCGCCGCGGTGCAGCGCTATGTCGAGCACGTGGTCTTCCAGGTGAACAAGGAGGCCCGCGACGCCATCCGGAACACGCACCAGACGCTGCACGACCACTGCAACCGGATCACCGAACAGGCACAGATCCGGATCAGCCGCTCTATCCAGGAGACCAAACGGATGGCCGAACAGAGCGCGGTGGATCGCGACGCCCGGGCCAGGGAGATCAAGAAGAAACTGGAGGAGCTCGGCACACTGCGCAAACGGGCGGGATCGCTGACGTCCAACCGGATAGCGGCCGCATGACCACGGCACACGACACCGGCCCGACCACCGCGCTGCTCTCCCAGGCCAGGGAACTGCTGCTGCGGACCATGACCTTCTACCGGGACGACCCCCGCACCGCGGGTTGGCTGCGGACCCGGCTCGAGCGGCTCTCCGAACCGCTGCGCATGGCGGTGACCGGGCGAGTGAAGTCCGGCAAGTCCACGCTGATCAACGCGCTGGTCGGGGCCGAACTCGCCCCCACCGACCCGGAGGAACGCACCCAGGTCAACACGGTGTTCCGCTACGGTCCCGAACCCAGGATCACGGTGCACACCCCGCACGGCGCGCAGCGGAACATGCCGGTGGACGAGCTCGACCCCGCCACCATCCGGGATCTGCAACGCTGGCGTCCGGACGAGGTGGCGCGCCTGGTCATCGAGTCCCCGTCCCCCGGGCTGCAGGCGATCACCCTGATCGAGACGCCGGGAGTAGCCTCCACCGCGGTCAAGGAGACCGGCAGGTCGGCACTGGCGCAGATCCTCTCCGAAGCCGACTCGGTGCTCTACCTGACCAGACAACCGCAGCAGATCGACGTGCAGTTCCTCGAATCGGTGCACGAACTGCGGGTGGCCCGGCGCGCACCGATCAACACGATCCTCGCGTTGTCGCGGGCGGACGAGGTGGCCGGCGGTGACCACGAATCCGTCGAAGCGGCCGGAAGAGTGGCGAACGCGTACCGGGACGACCCCAAGCTCCGCACTTTCGTGCAGTACGTGCTGCCGGTGTCCGGGCTGCTGGCGCAGGGCGGCAGCACCCTCGGACAGTCCGAGTTCGAGGCGCTGTCCCGGCTGGCCGCGCTGCCCCGCGAGCAACTGGACGAACTGCTGCTGTCCGCCGACCGGTTCGCGAGTTCAGCGACCCCGGAGTCCGTCGAGCCCGGCACGCGGCGGGAGCTGCTGCGCCGCTTCGGACTGTTCGGGCTGCACAGCGCGCTGACCGCTCTCGCGGCGGGCGGAATCGACCACGGCAGACTGCGGCGTCAGCTGCTCACCGAGAGCAGGATCGGCGAGCTGCAGGAGGCGGTTCACCTGCAGTTCGTCGAACGTCAGGAGGCGCTGCGGGCGCGCTCGACCCTGCTCGCGGTGGACATGGCGTTGCGGGCCAATCCCCGTTCCGGGGACAAGCAGTTGCAGGGCGAGCTGGATCGCCTGCTGAGCAACGCGCACGAGTGGGACGAGCTGCGGGTGTTGTCCGGACTGTGGTCCGGGCAGTTGTCGCTGCCCGGCAGGCTCCGCGAGGAGGCGGAACGACTGCTCGGCGCGCACGGCGACCAGCCGGTGGCGAGGCTGGGAGCTCCGCCCCAGGCGGGGGCGCGGGATCTCGCGGAACGCGCGGGCGAGGCCGCACGGCGATGGCGGGTGCTGGCCGCCGATCCACTGCGCGACCGGGACCACCGGGAGGCGGTGTGGACGGTGTTGCGCAGTTGTGAGCGGTTGCTGGCGGCGAACATCGGGCAGTAGCCCGGACGTCGCAGGAGTCAAGCGATCCCGGCGTCACCCGATCCGGCGTCAGCCGGCCCGTTCTCCGGTACGAACCAGCGAAGCGAGGTAACGAGCGCTCGGTTCGCGTTCCGGCACGCCACGGGAGGACCGCAGCAACGAGAACGTCGTCAGCACGACCAACGACACGCCCAGGATCACGAACGAGGCGGCGCGGACCTGGTCCACCGGTGGGAGATGCAGCATCAGGTGCCGGTTCAGCGGCAACCACACGAACGGCGCCCAGTGGGTCACGCCGATCGAGACCACCGCCGTGACCAACCAGAGCTTGCTACGGCTGCGCAGCCCGTACAGCACCATGAACAGCAGTGCGGGTGCGAGCCACACCCAGTGGTTGGACCAGGAAGTGGGTGAGACCAACAACGCCACCAGCCCGATGATCGCCAAGGCCAGCGCGTCGGACGCGTTCCGGACGCAGTAGACGGTCGCCGCCCCCAGCACCGCGCATATCAGTACCCACAGCGACACCTGCGCGACCCCGGAGAGATCGGTCCGGCTCAGCACCGCCAGTACGGTCTGGTTGCTGCGCAGTGGTGAACCGAAGGCCGCGGCGGCCGGTCCCTGGGTGAACCAGTACTTGACCGAGGCCTCGAAGTCCACCAGGAAACCGAGCAGTGTCGCCAGGAACGCGGTGAGCACCACCGTGCCCGCCGCCCTGAAATTCTTGCGCAGCAGAAAGAACAATAAGAAAGCGCCCGGGACGAGTTTGATCGCGGCGGCGATTCCCACCAGCATTCCCCGCGGCCAACGCGGATTACGCACGAGACAATCCGCCGCGACAATCCCCATCAGCAGGATATTGATCTGCCCCTGCGCGAAACACCCGAAAACCGGTTCGAGAAGAAGTGAGATCCTGGCCAGTGCCACGGAGAAGGCGAAGCACAGCAGCGGATCACCGCGGGGCCAGGTCCGCCGGAACACGAGGTAGAAGGTGGTGACCAGGGCGACCGCGTTCAGCACGTAGAGCAGCGCGATGTCGACCTTGAGCGGAAGCACGGCCAGCGGAGTCAGCGGCAACAGCGCGAACGGGGGATACACCCAGGGCAGGGGGTCCTCGTTGGTCACGGTGGCTCCGGAGGGCATCACGTCCCAGCCGTTGAGCCAGGACTCGACGGCCCAGCGATAGACCCCGTGATCCGGCCAGTAGTCCTGGGCCGATATCCACGCCCAGAATTCCCAACCGAGGGCGATGACGGACAACGTGATGATCCCGAGCGAGACAATCACCCGAGAATTTCCCCGTTTAGTGTTCGTTCTCACATTTTCCGGAGAAGTCGGGACGCCCCGGGAGCCGCGCTCGACAACCGTACGATCACTCCGCATCGAGCGACAATCTACCCCAAACGCGGTCCGTGCCAGGGGCGCGTCCGAGAGGTCCTGGCGTGAGAACGGTTTCCACGCGAGAACCGGGCCCGGCGACGCGGTGGTCGCCGGGCCCGGTTCGGTGGTGGTAGCCGCGGTCAGCGGTCGGGGTGGACGCCGCCCGTCGGACGGGCGACGTCACCGGACTGTCGGAAACCCGCTCAGCCCTCGACCTTCTCGGCGATCTTGTCGCCGGTGTCCTTGTCGACGTTGCGCCAGTACTGCAGCGCACGCTCGAGGATCGGCTGGCTGACGCCCTTGGACAGGTGGCCCGCGACGTTGTTCACGAAGCGCTGCCGCTCCTCGTCGCTGAAGACCTCGCGGACCATGGTCCCGGCCTGGCCGAAGTCGTCGTCCTCGGAGTGCAGCTGGTAGGCCGAGCGGACGACCTCCTGCTCGATCCCGCTGGCGGTGTCCTCGCTGCCGTTGCGGGTGTCGGCGTGCGGGCCGCCGTAGGAGTTCGGCGCGTACACCGGGTCCTGCCCGTAGCCGAACCGCATCGGGCCGTCCTTGGAGTAGGAGTTCACCTCCGAGACCGGACGGTTGACCGGCAGCTCCATGTAGTTCGGGCCGATCCGGTACCGGTGGGCGTCCGGGTAGGCGAACGACCGGCCCTGCAGCATCTTGTCCGGGGAAAGACCGATGCCCGGCACCGTGTTCGCCGGCTCGAAGGCGGACTGCTCGATCTGCGCGAAGTAGTTGTCCGGGTTGCGATCGAGCACGAACCGGCCGACCTTGATCAGCGGGTAGTCGCCGTGCGGCCACACCTTGGTGAGGTCGAACGGGTTGAACCGGTAGTCAGCGGCCTCCTCGTACGGCATGACCTGCACGTACAGCGTCCAGCTCGGGTTGTTGCCCGACTTGATGCTGGTCCAGAGGTCACGGATGTGAGCGTCACTGTCCTCACCGGCCAGCCGGTCGGCCTCCTCCTGGGTGAGGAAGTCGTGGCCCTGGTCGGTCTTGAAGTGGTACTTGACCCAGAACTTCTCGCCCTTGGCGTTCTCCCACAGGTAGGTGTGCGAACCGTAGAGGTTCATGTTCCGCCAGGTCTTCGGGATGCCCCGGTCACCCATCAGCCAGGTCACCTGGTGTGCCGACTCGGGGCACTGGCTCCAGAAGTCCCACTGCATGTCGTGGTCACGCAGGTGGTTGTCGGCCCGGCGCTTCTGGGAGTGGATGAAGTCCGGGAACTTGATGGCGTCCCTGATGAAGAACACCGGGGTGTTGTTGCCGACGAGGTCGTAGTTGCCCTCGGAGGTGTAGAACTTGATCGCGGTACCGCGCGGGTCACGCCAGGTGTCGGGGGACCCCAGCTCGCCCGCGACCGAGGAGAACCGGATCAGGGTCTCGGTCTTCACTCCCGGCTGGAACAGCGCGGCCTTGGTGTACTGGCTGACGTCCTCGGTGGTCTCGAAGAAACCGAAGGCGCCGCCACCCTTGGCGTGCACCACGCGCTCGGGCACCCGCTCGCGGTTGAACTGGGCGTTCTTCTCGATCAGGTAGTGGTCCTGCAGCAGCGCGGGACCGTTGGTGCCCGCCGTCAGCGAGTGGTCGTCGCTTGCCACCGGGATACCGGCGTTGGTCGTCGTGGGCCGTGGCGAACTCACGAGCGTCCCTCCTTGTGTGGTGATTTCGGTGTCCGTCGACTAATCGGTCGCGGACGCGCAGTCGGGGCACAGACCCCAGAAGACGATCTCCGCCTCGTCGATGCTGTAACCAGCCGTCGACGACGGGACCAGGCACGGAGCCGAACCGTGGACGCAGTCCACGTCCTCGGCGCGGCCGCATGCCCGACACACCAGATGATGATGGTTGTCGGCGGTACGGCATTCGAACCTGGCCGGATGCCCGGCGGGTTCGATCCTGCGTAACAGCCCGGCCGAAGTACACGCGTGCAGCACGTCGTAGACGGCTTGGGTGGAAACTGAGCCGAGAGTCCGCCGTACGGCACCCGCCACCTGGTCCGCGGTGGAATGCGGATTGTCGGACAGCCAACCGAGCACGGCCACACGCGGGCCCGTCGCGCGCAGCCCCGCGGCGCGCAGCCGTTCCCGCGTACTGTCCGCCGCCTGACCGCCGGATGTCGTACTGGATGTCATAGCAACGTCAGTATGCCACGCACAGATTGGAATAAGTCAAGAAAACACTCGGAGAACGACCACCGATCGTGCGAAAACCGTGACGGACGCGACATCCGCCACGGTTCGCGAGGTACTCGGGGCACGGCCGGGTCGGCGTCGATTTCTCGCGAAATCGCCGGGGCGAGTGGGGGCGGCACGGTACCGAGCCCCATCACTCCAGCGGCCGGAACGGGCACGGACGAGTCCCGCACCACCGTGCTTTCGGATCACGTGTTCCCGGCCTCGTGGAGTGATGATCGCTGTAAACTCACCTCGAATGTGATCACACTCGCGAGTGAGCTGAAACCGAGCAGGCAATCCAGCGTTCCGGCGATGTGCGAGGAGAGACCGTGGCCGAGAACAACGAACCACCGACGGATGAAGCCGAGCCCATCGAGATGGACGCCGCGGACCAGGCGGCGATGGAAAACACCGCCAGCGAGCTACCCGCTTCGTTCCTGACCGGCACCACGGCACAGAAGCTGGTCGAGATCGCACGGATCCAGGAACGGGCCAACGACAAGGCTCGGCTCGCCGAAGCGCGGGGTGACAACACCCGCATGGTCGTCGACCCCGAGGAGGTCGACGGTCTCGCGAGCTTCTTCGAGGACAAGGCGGAGGAGCTACAGCAACGAGTTCAGAGAGTGCAAGAGCTCGGCAGTGTTCCCGCGCCGGGTACCGATCCGGTGAGCGCGGGTGCCACCGAGCAGCACAGCCGCGTGGGCGCGGGCGACGATCGGGCCTACCTGGAGAACTACCTCGAACTCGTCAAGGTGTTCCAGGACACCGCCGCCAGCCTGCGCTCCAGCGCGAAACAGACCCGCACCGACGACGCCGAGGTCGCCGACAGCCTCGAACGAGGAGGGAACGACCTTGCGTAACACCGCCGCCTGCGGGATCGCCGTGCTGACGAGCCTGCTGCTGGCGGGCTGCGGCGGACCCGCCGCCGAGGAACCCCAGGCATCCGAGACCACCACCAAGACCGGGCAACCCACCTCGGAGAACACGGGCAGCCCGCTACCCGAGCGCACCGCACCGGCCAAGGACTTCCAACTCGCCGACGTCTGCGACATCGTCCCCGAGAACCGCTGGCGCGCGCTCGGAGCGGATCAGGAACCCGAGCCAAACGACGGGAACGGCAACCATCTGTGCGAGTACCAAAAAGGAAAAGCCGGTGAGACAGGAAGCTGGTCGGTTTCCCTCGGCAAGAACCAAGCACGCGGTTTGCACGAATCCATCCAGGCACACCCGGATGGAGAAGAAGTCAGCGTCGCGGGGTATCCGGCCTACAAGTCCGAGACCAGTGTCGGCTGCCTCTACTACGTCGACGTATCCGACGAGGCTTCGCTACTGGTGAGCGGCGTTTCCAGCATCGGCGAAGACGGAAGCATCCCCACCAAGTGCGACCTGTTCAAGAAGTTCGCCACGGCCGCCGTCGAGAATCTGCCCGACACGTAAAGCGCGCGATGCCCCACCCGGCCGCGCCGCGAACGACGAACACCGCTTCACGTGCGGCGCGGTTGGAAGACTCCGACCACGAGCGGTTCAGCTCCGCCCGAGCATCCCGAGGAAGTCGCTCCACCGCCGAGGATCGAACGTCAGCGCGCCACCCTCGCGGTCCTTGGTGTCCCGCACCCCCACCGACTGGGAGGTCACCGCCACCTCCACACAGGCGTTGGAAGTGGCACTGTAGCTGGATTTGGACCATACGTCCTGCTCACGCATGATTTTCACATTACCCTCCCAGCGCCTCTCTGATGAACCGCAGGGACACCGATCGGTCGTACGCGTGTTTGACCACCTCCTCGTAGGTAAGGCTGTACTGATGGACACGGATCGGGTTGTCGATCACATCGGTCGATGTGACCGTTTCCTGCCAAACGAGGTTCGGCAGTTTCGGACTCGGAAAACTGACGATGTGGAACGTGGAGGCTCCGAGTGCGCCGTGAGCACCGGCATCGAATGGCACCACCAGGAGTTTCAGCGACTCGGGAAGCTGCTCGATCACCTTGATGAGGTGCTCGAGCTGCTCCGCGTGCACCTCGGGACCACCTACCTGCTGCCGTAGAGCGGCTTCGCTGATCGCGACGGTCAATCGCAGCGGCTCTTCCCCGAAAAGTCGTTGTTGACGAATCGCCCGAGCTTCCACACGTCTTTCCACTTCGGAAACGGGTATGTTCGGGGTGTCGGAAGAGATGACAGCTCGTGCGTACGAATTCGTCTGGAGCAGTCCGGGGATCAGCAGGCTCTCGTAGGTTCGCACGGCCTCGGCACCGTGTTCGTAACCGAAGTACCGCAGCACATCCTGGTCGAACAAGCCGGAGAACTTGCTCCACCATCCCCTGAGAACGGCGTCGGACCGCAGCTCGACGAGTTCCCGGTACTCCTCGGCATCCAGACCGTACACGTCGATCAGCTCATCGAGCTTGGCTTCCGATATCTTGCGTTTACCTCGCTCGATGTCGCTGAGGTAGTTCTGCGCTATCCCGATCCGTCCCGCTGCTTCCACCGCTGTGAAGTCCAGCGCCTCGCGCTCTTCGCGCAAGCGAAGTCCCAGCTCCCATGCTGCGACCGTCGATGATGGTGGCGCCATGCGGCTCCTTTCGGCATTCCGTTTTTGCAAAGCCTACGGGAGATCGACAATCACTCTAACGTGTTCTATCTGTAGCGATATCGCTACTTATAGAATAAGAACAGGGCGGCTTCGAGTCATCCCCCGACCGAGGACTCGAAGCCGCCGCTCGTCCCGAACGTGGAGCAGCCAGGAGGTACGACATGCTCGACAGCTTGGAGTGGCAAGGCCCGGTGGTGTGGTGGAACCCGGTGGGCGGTTGGCGGCACGCCTTCACCCCGGATCAACGCCCACACCCCGGGCAGGAGCGCGAAACCCTGTGTGAACGGACGGTCACCCTCATCGAACCGTCCGATGTGGACTGGCTGATGCCGACCTGCGACACCTGCATGACCGCTGCGATCCGCAGACGCGACGACCGAACGGAACGCGACCGGCACACGCACACCGGACCATGGGCGAGCCCGCTGTTCGGACACCCGCCCCCGGCCGAACCAGGCGGGGATACGGCGACCGACGACTACTTCCCCTGGTCACGCTGAACCGGAAGCCCCTCCAGGAGCGCGGCCCCACACCCGGCGATCTCCCACGCAATCGCCGGGGCCAGTGGGGTGGTGCGGTACCGACGGCGTCGATTTCTCGCGAAATTGACACCCGGGAGGGCGGTGCGGCGGCCCGGCCTGGGGTGGCCGTCGATTTCTCGCGAAATCGCCGGGCCACCAGCACCGACGAGTAGCCACACTCCCACCACTCCCGCAGGCCGAACTCCGACCACCCTCGCGGTCGGCACCACGGCGGGTTCTCCCGTGCGGCTCTCGCGAGGAAGGTCCGACGTTGTGTAGTAACTACCCGATGTCGGGCCTCCCCGCAGCGAGAGCCGTGCGAGAGGTTCCGCTGCACGACCCGCTACGAAAACCGGGCCGACAGCGGAGAGTCCTAGAGGAAGATGGAGAGTATCCAGGAGATCAGGAACCCGACCACACCGATCAGCGTCTCCATCACGGTCCACGTCTTGAGCGTGGTCGGCACGTCCATGCCGAGCAGCCTGCCGACCAGCCAGAAGCCGGAGTCGTTGACGTGCGAGAGCACGGTCGCGCCCGAGGCGATGGCGATGACGATCAGGCACAGGTCGATGGAGGTCAGTCCGGAAGCGGCCGAGACCGCGGGAGCGATGAAGCCCGCGGAGGTGGTAAGCGCGACGGTCGCGGAGCCCTGCGCCACACGCATCACCACGGCGATGAGGAAGGCGGCGACGATCAGCGGGATCCCCGCACTGTTGAGTCCTTCGGCCAACGCGTTGCCGACCCCGGCCTCGGCGAGCACCGCACCGAACATGCCGCCGGCGCCCGTGATGAGGATGACCGCGGCGATCGTCGAGAGGCTGGCGGTGAGCTCGTTCTCGATCTCCTTGCCGCGCATGCCGCGCTTGAGGCCGAGCACGACCGAGGCCACCAGCACCGCCACGGCCAGGGCTACCGGGCTCTGTCCGATGAGGATGGCGGCCTGCACCACCTGCGACTCGGAGTCGACCACGTCCTCGGAGATCAGCGTGTTCAGGCCGGTGCGCAGGAAGATCAGCACCAGCGGCAGCAGCAGGAGGCCGATGACGGCCCCCATGCTCGGCCTCGGCTTGTCCGGAGCGGTGTCCTGCCCCGAGGCGGTGGAGTTCTCCGGTACGGGCAGGAAGACCCGGCTGCCGTTCCAGAGCCCGAACGCGTAACCGGAGATGAGCCAGGTCGGGATGCCGACCACGAGCCCGATCAGCAACAGCAGGCCGGTGTTGGCCCCGATGAGTCCGGCGGCCGAGACCGGACCGGGGTGCGGCGGGACGAAGGCGTGCATGACGGCGAAAGCGCCCACCACCGGCAGCGCGTACCGCAGTACCGAGCCGCCGAGCCTGCGGGCGACCGTGAACACGATGGGCAGGAAGATGACCACACCGGCGTCGAGGAAGATCGGGAAACCGAACAGCAGTGCGGCTGTACCGAGCGCGAGCGGTGCCCGGCGCTCACCGAACCGACGTACCAGCGCTTCGGCCAGTACCGAGGCACCGCCGGATATCTCCAGCATCCGCCCGAGCATCGCGCCGAAGCCGACTATCAGGGCTACTTCGGCGAGCGTCCCCCCGAGACCGTCGTTGAGGGTGCTCATCACCTCGTCGAGCGGTATGCCCAACACCAGCGCGGTCGCGATGCTGACGGCCAGCAGCGCGATCATCGGCTGCAACTTGAGGAAGACGATCAGCAACAGCAAAACCGCGACAGCGCCCGCGGCCACGGTCAGCGTGAGCCCCGGCCCCAGTGCGGAGTGGGCGACGGGCTCGGCCGCCGCGATTACTCCTCGCAAGAATCTGCCCCTTTGTCGATACTGGGCATCACCCGAACGGATGCCGAACGGGCAGAATCCTCACAAGGCGAATACCCTGACCGCTAGTGCTCTGTATCGCTTCAGTCATACTTTTTTTCAATGGCGTTCACATTGTTGACACAAAGCTCTGACGGATGATAACAGCATGTAATCGATCAAGGGAGCTGTTCGCTCAGCGACCACTGGCGCGACTCGCCCGACGGAGCACCGAACACACGAACTCCCCCGCGACGAACCGCGAAACGCTCCGCCGGAACTCCCCGTCCGGGCTTCCCGACGGAGCGCTCGCGAAAAGCTGTTCGAGCTCTACCGCGTGAACCAAGTCCGCGACTCGGTAGTCCTACGACCCGGTAGTTCTACGACTCGATCGGGGTCAGATCGACTATCGCACGGTGCAACCGTTCCAGCCCGGGACGCTGGGCACGCATCATCCGGGCCGCTTCGGGAGCGGGCGGAACCGTTCGGGCGGGTCGTATCAGATCGGCGGCCTCGTCCAGCGAGTCCAGCTCACCCAACGCGCGCCAGGCCAGCAGCACCGCGCCCACCGCCGAACCACCGCTCTCCTCCGCCAGCTCCAGCTCGATACCGAGTGCCGCCGCGATCGCGTCGGCCCAGATCCGGCTGCGGAAACCGCCGCCGGTGGCGCGCACGGCGTGCACCCGCGCGCCGGTGTCGACCACGGCGTCCCGAACCAGCGCGAGCTGCTGGGCGACTCCCTCCACCAGGGCGCGGGTCATCTCGGCGCGCCCGTGGATACGCCGCAACCCGACCAGCGAGCCGGTCAGCCCGGGCTCCCACCAGGGAGCCCGTTCACCCATCAGGTAAGGCAACGCGACCAGGCCGCGCGCTCCGGTCGGCACCTCGTAGGCCTCGTCGAGCAGCCGCGCCACATTCGTGTCGAACGACTCGGCAGCCCACTGGCCGACCACCGCCCCGTTGCTGACGGCACCGCCCGCCACCCACAGACCATCGGCCAGGTAGTAGCAGAACGTGCGGCAGCGCTCGTCCACACCGGGTTCGTCGCGCACCACGCGCAACGCCCCGCTGGTGCCGAGTGAGAGCCCGGCGACTCCGGTGTTGATCGCGCCGACCCCGAGATTGCCCAGCGGGCCGTCGCCCGCACCGAGCACCACGGGAAGTCCTTCGGGCAGCCCCGTGTCACGCGCCACCCGCGCTCCCAGCGGGAACGCGTCGGTCGGCGCGGCGATGCGGGGAAGCTGATCCGCCTCCACCCCGGCCGCGCGCAGCGCGGAGTCGTGCCAGTCCAGCGTCGCCATGTCCTGCAGCCCGGTTCCCGAGGCCAGCGACTGATCGGTGACGAACTCCGCGGTGAACGCGGTGAAGACGAAATCCTTCAGCGCGCACCAGTACGCCACTCCTTCGGCCAGGTCACGGCGCTGCGTGGTCAGCCAGGCCAGTTTGACCATCACCGACTGCGGGTGCACCGGGGTTCCGGTGGCGCGGTGCAGCTCGGCCGCCGTGGACCACTCCCCGCGGAACTTCTCCGCGATGTCGGCACAGCGGCTGTCGGCCCAGTTGAACGCGGGAGTGACGGGATCACCCGCGGTATCCAGGCCGACCAGGGTGTGCATCGCCGTGCTGAACGAGAGCGCGCGCACCGGGCGTCCCGCCTCGCGCACCCGGGCCACGCACTCGGCCAGGGCCGCGATCGCGGAATCACGTACTGCCGCGGCGTCCTGGACGGCCTCACCCGGCTGCTCGGTGCGCATCTCGTTCTCACGTTCGGCGTGATGCAGCACCGTGCCGCCGCGATCGGCGGCGACGACCTTGGTGGTCGTCGTACCGAGATCGAGACCGAGGACGACCGCATCCTTCTCGGCTGCGCTCATACCCCCAACCTATCCGCGCGAACGAGTTGGTTCCGACGAGCGAGACACACGGCACAACGACTACGGAGCGGGTTCGATTCCGGCACGCGGCTGTCGGGGTGAGGACACGGCCGGCGGAACGGCCGGTGGCCGTCCCGCGTGAATCTCGCGCGAGATCGCCACCCGCGGGCTCGGTCGGCTACTCGATGCCTCCGCCGCGTCGTACGAGGGACTCCAGCTCCACCTCGAACTCGAACGGCTCTCCGGTTCGGAACACACCACCCTCGGTGAAGTGCGATTTGTAGCCGCCGTCGTGCAGCCGGTTCTCGGCGATGGTGACCGGCTCGTCGAGATCGAGCACCCAGTAGCCGGGTATACCGGCCTTGGCGTACTCGTGACGCTTGACCACCCGGTCGGTCTGCGACGAGCCGGGAGAGATCACCTCGACGGCGAGCAGGAGGTCCTGGGCGTACAGTCGATTCGGGTTCTCGTCGATCCGGGCGGCGGTGGCCACGACCACGTCCGGGACCCGAACCACCGGAGGCCAGGAGGAGACGATCACCACTTCCACGTCCGGTATCGCCTCCCACTCCAGAGGTAGCTGCCGATCGAGCACCGAAGTGAGGCGCTTGACGACACGCTGGTGGATACCGGCGGCCTTGGGAGTCACTTGGAGGACGCCCTCCTGGAGCTCGTAACGACGCGAATCGTCTTCCGGCAGCCGCTCGAACTCTTCCAGGCTCAGCAGATGATCGGGCCAGGACATCGCGGTCATGCCTCCAGTGTCGACACCTACCGACCGGCTCCGTAGCCCTGCGCCGGGAGGACCATCCGTTCGGGTGGCGACCCCGCGTGAATCTCGCGCGAGATCACCACCGCCCGGCTCAGTGTGAAGCGGTCACGCCGGGGACGCGAGCGTCTCGGCGATCTCGTAGGTGTTCAGGGCCGCGCCCTTGCGCAGGTTGTCCCCGCATACGAAGAAATCCAGCGTGTTCGGGAAGTCGACGGCCTGGCGCACGCGCCCCACGTAGGTCGGCTCGCCCCCCACGACACCGGCGGGGGTCGGGAAGTCCGGCCCGTCGGGGTCGTCCTGCAGCACCACCGAGGACGCCCGCTCGAAAACCCGGTGCGCGTCCGACACGCCGACCTCGCGATCGAACGTGGCGTGCACCGCCAGCGAGTGCGTGGTCACCACCGGCACCCGGACGCAGGTCGCCGAGACCTTCAGCTCCGGGATCCCGAGGATCTTGCGCGACTCGTTGCGGACCTTGAGCTCCTCCGAGGTCCAGCCGTCCTCCTTGCGGGAGCCGCACCACGGCACTACGTTCAACGCCAGCGGAGCCCTGAACGGCGTCTCCTCCGAGAGACCGGCCGCCACCAGCGCCTCGGCCACGTCACCGGCACGGTCCCCGAGCTGCTTGCCCGCGACGGCGTCGATCTCGGCACGCAGCCGGTCGATGGCGTCCTGACCGGATCCCGAGGCGGCCTGGTACGAGGAGACCACCAGTTCGCGCAGCCCGAACTCGCGGTTCAGCTCCCCGAGGGCGGCCATCATGGACAGGGTCGTGCAGTTGGGGTTGGCGATGATCCCCTTCGGACGCTCGTCCACCTTGTGGGCGTTGACCTCCGGGACCACCAACGGCACCTCGGGGTCCATCCGAAAGGCCCCCGAGTTGTCGACCGCGACCGCTCCCCGTTCGACGGCCACCGGGGCCCAGGCCGCGGACAACTCGTCGGGCACGTCGAACATCGCGATGTCCACGCCGTCGAACGCCTCCGGGGAGAGCGCGACCACGGTGTGCTCGACACCCCGGACGTCGATCTTCTTACCGGCGGAACGCGGCGAGGCGATCAGCCGCACCTCACCCCACGGCACGGTCTCGCGCGAGTTCATGATCTCGATCATGACCGAGCCCACCGCGCCGGTGGCTCCCACGATCGCGACGGTGGGTGCCTGGAAACGTCCGGAACTCATTCAGCGACCACTCCCCGCATAGACAACGGCCTCTTCTTCTCCGCCCAGTTCGAAGGCGGCGTGCAGCGCGCTCACCGCGTCGTCGAGCTGCGCGTCCCGGACCAGCACCGAAATGCGGATCTCGGAAGTATTGATGATCTCGATGTTCACGCCCGCCTCGGCCAGTGCCTCGCAGAAGGAGGCGGTCACCCCGGGGTGCGAACGCATACCCGCACCGACCAGCGATACCTTGCCGACGTCGTCGTCGTAGACGACCTCCTGGAAGCCGAGCTCGTCCTTGATCTTCTCCAGCTCGGCGACGGCCACCGCACCGTTGCTCTTGGCCACGGTGAAGGTGAGGTCGGTGAGGCCGGAAGCCACACCCGAAACGTTCTGCAGCACCATGTCGATGTCGATCTCGGCATCGGCGACGGCACGGAAGATCCTCCCCGCCACGCCGCGAGTGTCCGGAACACCGCGCACGGTGACCTTGGCTTCCGACCGGTCGTGCGCCACGCCGGTGATCATGGCCTGTTCCATGGGGAGGTCCTCCACTGATCCGGACACGATCGTTCCGGGGTTGGCCGAGTAGGACGAGCGGACGTGCAGCGGCACACCGTACCTGCGCGCGTACTCCACCGCGCGCAGATGCAGCACCTTGGCACCGGTGGCCGCGAGTTCGAGCATTTCCTCGTAGGTGACGCGGTCGAGGTGTTCGGCATCGCCCGCGATCCGGGGGTCGGCGGTGTAGACGCCGTCCACGTCGGTGTAGATCTCGCAGACATCGGCGTGCATCGCCGCCGCCACCGCGACGGCCGTGGTGTCCGAACCGCCGCGCCCCAACGTGGTGATGTCCTTGCTGTCCTGGCTGACCCCCTGGAATCCCGCGACCATCACGATCCGGCCCTCGTCCAGGGCCTGCCGAACCCGATCGGGGGTGACGTCCATGATCCGGGCGTTCTGGTGTGCCGAAGTGGTGATGACCCCGGCCTGCGAACCGGAGAACGAACGAGCCTGCTCGCCGAGAGATTCGATCGCCATGGCCACGAGCGCGTTGGAGATGCGCTCACCCGCGGTGAGCAGCATGTCGAGCTCCCGCTCCGGGGGAGCCGGGTTGACCTGGTTGGCCAGATCCAGCAACTCGTCGGTGGTGTCTCCCATCGCGGAGCACACCACGACGACATCGTTGCCCGCCTTACGGGTCTCCACGATGCGCTCGGCGACCCGTTTGATTCGATCGGCACTCTCGAGCGAGGAACCGCCGTACTTCTGGACGACGAGTGCCACCTGAACAAACCTCCTCGAGCCGCGCGGACGCCCCGGGTGCGAGAGGCCCCGCACTGACACCGGGTGGACGGCCGGGCAGCCGGCAGCGTGACGCCGTCCGCGTCCCCGGGCAGTGATCACTCGATCGTGCCGTGTGTTAGGGATCCGGACATCTCGCCGCGCCCCGAGGTCCGAAGAACTGGTCACGAACCTTCATCGGGTGCCTTCACCAGGCCGTTCCGCTGCCTGCCCAGCCTACAGAACCAGCCCCCTGCGGCCCGATAGCCGTTTGGCGTGACTAGCCTGACTACGACGCGGCACCCGCGACGACCGAGGCTCGACGAAGAAGGTGCACCACTTGTCCGCGACCGACGAAACGATCGGGACAGTGCCGCGGGGAAGCAGTGAAATTTCCGCCGCGCGAAGAGTGAAAGACCTCGTTCGCATTCGGCCACGAGCGCCCGTGGACGACGATGAAGGCCCTTCTCCGGCACGAATGGCCGGACCGGCTGTGGTATATGTCATAGTACGGCTGGTCGGATTGCTGGTGCTGGACGTGTTGTCCGGGATTCACGACCAGTCGCCGAGCGAGCACCTCTTCTCCTGGGACTCGGACTGGTACCTGCGGATCGCCGAGAGCGGGTACGACCCCACGGGGCAGCCGATACTCAACGGCAACGGCGACGCCGACCCCCAATCCGTGCTGGCGTTCTTCCCCGGCTTCCCGATGCTCACCCGCGGAGTGGCCTTCCTCCCCGGTGTCGACCCGCCCACCGCGGCGATGCTGGTGAACCTCGCGGCGGGACTCGCGTGCGCCTACGGGCTGGCCCGGCTGGGGCGAATCGTGAGCGGCTCGCAACGGGCCGGTCTAGTGCTGGTCGCGCTGTTCGCGGCGGCCCCGATGTCGATCGTGCTGTCCATGCCCTACAGCGAGTCGCTGTTCTGCGCGCTGGCGATCTGGACGTTGCTGGGCGTGCTGGAACGGCGGTGGATCCAAGTCGGCGTGACCTGCGCCCTGGCCGGGACGGTGCGGCACACGGGGGCGGCGCTGATCGCGGTGGTGATGCTGGCCGCCGTCGTGGCGCTGCTGCACCGGCACGAGGGCAACCGCCCGCTGGCCGCGTTGCTGGCGGCTCCGTGCGGGCTGCTCGGTTACCTGGGTTGGGTGGGGCTGCGCACCGGCGAGCTCGACGGCTACTTCGAAGTGCGGCAGGACGGCTGGTCCTCCTCGCCCGACGGCGGGATCGCCACCGCGCGCTTCATAGGAGAAGCCCTGTCCACTGAGGAGTCGACGTTCGTGACCTTCGCCGCGTGGATCCTGCTGGGCGCGGTGGCGCTGCTGATCTGCTGTCTGGATCGGCGGATCGCCTGGCCGTTGGGCTTGTACGCGCTGCTGACGGTGGTGTTCGTGCTGGGGACCGACGGGCTGATGTTCGCCAAACCACGGGCGCTGCTGCCCGCCTTCCCGTTGCTGCTCCCGCTGGCCATGGGGCTCGCGGCGCGGCGTCGAGCGGTGATGATCGCCGGGGTGGGGATCTTCGTGTGCTTCGGGAGTTGGTTCAGTGCCTACGCACTCACCGTCTGGCCCTACGCGTTTTAGCTATTGCCGGCACTTCGGTAGTGGGCCGGTTAGCCGGCACGTGAGTCGGCGCCTTGCGGCGTTGGGCCGGCTCTTGAGTAGCGACCTACGCGGCGAGCGGCCCGGCCTTGCAATGCATCCGACTCACGCACCGGGGACTCGTGCGCTGCTTACCCGGATAGTCGCTTCGTTATCGACAGTGCCGGGTAGCGACCTACACAACGTCTCCGGCGTCCTCGCGAGAGCCGCACCGGAGAACCCGCGGCGGTGCCGACCGCGTGAGTGGTCGGAGTTCGCCGCTGCGAAGCCGGGGCGGAACCACTCGACGCCTCGTGAGCGGGTACCCGACATCGGGTAGCGACGAGTTCGGGAGAATCGAGGGCGGCACGTGAGCGCCGAGAGGCCACGGAGGAACCTTGAAACCCGCCGACTCGTCAGTTCCACTCCAGCCGCTGCTGGCCGAGCGATGGAGCCCACGCGCACTGGATCCCGAGGTCGAACTGACCGACAAGCAGTTCACCGCGCTGTTCGAAGCCGCACGCTGGGCCCCGTCCTGGGGCAACACGCAGCCCGCCCGCTACATCGCGGGCCGTCGAGGGGATTCGACCTTCGACAAACTGCACGGCACGCTCTCCAGGGGCAATCACGGCTGGGCCGGTAACGCGTCGGCCCTCGTGCTCGGCGTGGCCAAGCTGAGCAACGACGACGGCGAGACGCTGCCCTACGGGGAGTACGGTCTCGGGCTCGCCACCGAGAACCTGGTGCTGCAGGCGGTCGGCGAAGGACTGGTGGCGCACCAGATGGCCGGGTTCGACCGGGACGCCGCCCGGGAGGCGTTCGGTATCCCCGCCGATTACGAGCCGATGGTCGTGATAGCCGTCGGCGCCCCCGGCGACGCAGAACAGCTGCCCGAGCGACTCCGCGAGAAGGAGTCCGCACCTCGCAGCCGCATCCCGCTCACCGAGTTCGTGTTCAGCGACTCGTGGCAGGAACCAACGTTCTGATCGGTCTCCGATCGGTGCCGCGTACTCGCGGTACCGATCGGCCTGCCGCCGATCGAAACCGCTGTTCCCACCGGACGCGCCGGAGCGCACCGACACCGGGCTTCCACTCCCGAGGCATGACACCGCATCCCAAATCGTGGTACGCCTGTCCCCGAAAGAAGTTAGTAATTCCTCCGAACGCGCAATAGTCTCTGCGCCATGTTCCACCACTCGGGTAGCGAGTCGTCCCGGCGGCTCGACGTGGCCCGGAAACCGGGCGATGCGCCACTCGAGCTGTCCCAACTGCGGACGTTCCTGGCCGTCCACCGGGCCGGGTCACTCACGGCGGCGGCCAGGACGCTGGGACTGTCGCAGTCCACAGTGACCACACGGATCCGGGCGCTGGAGCAGCAGCTCGGCACGTCCCTGTTCGAACGACTGCCACGCGGTGTCGCCTCGACCAGCGCGGCAGCGGAGCTGGCCTCGGAAGTGGCCGGTCCGCTCGACGAACTGGCCTCGGTGGCCGAACCGGACCGGAACGAACCGCCCGCACCGATCGAACCGGTGCACCTGGCGGGTCCCGCCGAACTGCTGAGTGTTCGAGTGCTGCCCTCGTTGGCACCGATGCTGGGGAGCGGAGTTCGGATCAGGGCCACCTTCGGTCTGGCCGAGGACCTGTTGGGCGGCCTGCGCAGCGGCAGGTTCGACCTGGTGCTCTCGGTCGCCCGTCCCCGTGGGCGGGCCGTCAACGCGGTTCCCCTCGTGGACGAGGAGCTGGTACTGGTTTGCGCACCGGCGACCGCGGCGCACGTCGACCGCACGCGACTGCGGGGTGGCGACCCCACACCACTGCACGGCATTCCCCTGGTCGCCTACGCGGAGGACCTTGCCCTCACGCGGCACTACTGGCGCCACGTCTTCGGCACCCGACCCACCGAGCGGGCCGGGATCGTCGTGCCCGACCTGCGGGCGATGCTCGCGACGGTGGCGGCCGGGACAGGGATCACGGTGCTGCCCCGGTACCTGTGCGAGTCCGAACTCGTCGCCGGGGAGCTGGTGGATCTACCGGAACCGACGGCTCCTCCCGTCAACACCCTGTTTCTCGCCCAACGGGCGGACGCGACGGAGAATCACCACGTGACGCTGGTAAGGCAGGAACTGCTCCGCGTGGCGGGATCCTGGTGAGCGGCCCGGATTCCCGTTCGGAAGCGACTTACTCCCCCGAATGTCGCCGCGGATCTCGCGAGGAATCGCCCGCGGCTCAGCGGGAGGCGCCCAGCGTGCGCAGCAGGCGCACCACCAGCACCGAGACGAGCAGCCAGCAGATCGCCGCGAGGCCGTAGTTGAGCAGCACTTCGAGCTTCGGCTGCTCGGGTTTGAGGAACAGGTCGCGGAATCCGAACGCCAGGACCCGCGCCCATTCCGCCACGAAACGCGTCAGCGCGTTCTCCGGATTGGCGCCCCCGACCGTCAGCGCCACGTGCGCGGTCACCAGCGCGGCCACCAACGAGCAGCCCCAGCGCACCACGGTGGCGAGCGAACCACACGTGCGAGACCACAACCGCGCGAGATCGAAGGACTTCCGGCGGCGGTGCCCACTGGTCCCGGAGGTGCGCGTCGGATCCGCCACGTCTTCGGACATGACGGCAGTGTGACACGAAACACGATCAAATTACCAGCGGGTAGCCGAACATCGGCGCAGCGGAACGCGGGCGGCCACGCACCCGACCCTGATCCCGAAAAGCCGATTCGCCACCGCTTCTCCAGCGCTTCCCCACGACTCCCGCACCCGGGTTCTCACCCGAAGATCCGCCCCAGCAGACCTCCCACCAGCATCCAGAACATCGCGGCCAGCCCGTAGTCCAGTAACACCTGCAGTACGTGACTCGGCGCGTCGATCAGTCCCGGGAAGAACAACGCGAGCGGCTCGGCGGCGCGCGCGACCGATTGCGTGAGCTGCCCCTCCGCTTGGAAGTCGAACAACACGAACACGGTGTGGGCGATCAGCACCACGGCGAGCAGGAAACCGACCCCCTGCAGCAGGGTCGCCAGGGCCGACCCGGAACTGTTCTTCTTCGCAGCCATGACACCAGCCTGCCGCATCGGAACGACCGACCCGCGATCAGTTCAGCGGGATTCCCCGGATCGGCTGCCGTGCTCGGCCCGTCGCGACACCGTTCGCGGAACTGGCGAGGCTCCGCCCGAATCGGGCCACCGGGAACGCGGAGCGACGATTCGGCGGCACGGCAGCGTGGTGTCCAGCATTCGGAACAGGCGGTTGCGTTCTGGACACCGGGTGCGGTTAGGCTGTCCTCGTGACTTTCAGCCTCCTGCTTTGCCGCCGCGACGGGGTCAGTTAGACCGGCCCCTCGTCGCGGAGGTAAAGCGTGCCGGTCGATGAGTTCCCGAACCGAGCACGAGCAGGAGAGTCCAGCAGGATGAGTAACGGTTCCGCTTCCGATTCCCGTTCCAACACGGACGACGTCCCCGCGGCGGGCTCCGGACCGCGTCGCCCCTCGCGTCCCGCTCCGCCCGACCAGAAGCCCTGGAATCCGCAGCGCGGCAGCTCGATGGCGTTCCACCGTTACCGACCGTTCGACGAGCTGGTGGAGAACGTGTCGCTGCCGGACCGCACCTGGCCGGACCAGCGCATCACCCGAGCACCGCTGTGGTCCGCGGTCGACCTGCGGGACGGTAACCAGGCGCTGATCGACCCGATGTCACCCGCGCGCAAACGCCGGATGTTCGACCTGCTGATCGGGATGGGCTTCAAGGAGCTCGAAGTCGGTTTCCCCGCCGCCAGTCAGACGGACTTCGACTTCGTACGCGAGATCATCGAGGACGGGGCGATTCCGGAGGACGTACGCATCCAGGTGCTGACCCAGGCACGCCCGGACCTGATCGAACGCACCTTCAAGGCGCTGGAGGGTGTGCACTCCGCGATCATCCACCTGTACAACTCCACCTCGATCCTGCAGCGGCGCGTGGTCTTCGGCGAGGAGCGCCTGGGGATCAGCAAGATCGCCACGCAGGGTGCGGAGCTGGTGCGTGAGTACGCGGCCAAGTACCCGGACACCGACTTCCGGTTCCAGTACTCCCCCGAGTCGTTCACGGGTACCGAACTCTCCTACGCCGCCGAGGTCTGCGACGCGGTCACCGAGATCTGGCAGCCCACGCCGGAACGCCCGGTCATCCTCAACCTGCCCGCCACCGTCGAGATGGCGACCCCGAACCTCTACGCCGACTCGATCGAGTGGATGCACCGCAACCTGTCCAGGCGTGATTCGGTGATCCTCTCGCTGCACCCGCACAACGACCGGGGCAGCGCCATCGCGGCCGCCGAGCTCGGGTACCAGGCGGGAGCCGACCGCGTCGAGGGCTGCCTGTTCGGCAACGGCGAGCGCACCGGCAACGTGGACCTGGTGGCGCTGGGGATGAACCTGTTCAGCCAGGGGGTCGACCCACAGCTGGATCTGTCCGACATCGACTACATCAAGCGCACTGTGGAGCACTGCAACCAGCTGCCGGTTCCCGAACGGCAGCCGTGGGGCGGTGAGCTGGTCTACACGGCGTTCTCCGGGAGCCACCAGGACGCGATCAACAAGGGGCTGCGGGCGCACCGCGAGGCCGCGGAACGCGCCGGGGTCGCCGAGAGCGAGTACCCCTGGGAAGTCCCGTACCTGCCGATCGACCCGAAGGACGTGGGACGCAGCTACGAGGCGGTGATCCGGGTCAACTCGCAGTCCGGCAAGGGCGGCGTGGCCTACGTGATGACGACCGAGTACCAGCTCGACCTGCCCCGCAAGATGCAGATCGAGCTGTCCAAGCTGATCCAGCAGCGCACCGACTCGGACGGCGGCGAGGTGGAGCCGAAAGAGATATGGCGCGTGTTCGCCGACGAGTACCTGGACTCGACCGCACCACTGGAACTGGTACGGCAGCGCCTCAGCGGTGAGGCCGGTGCCGAGACCATCGATGCCACCGTTCGGGTGGAGGGCGCCGAACACGAGATCAGCGGTTCCGGCAACGGTCCCATCGCCGCGTTCGTCGACGCGCTGAGCACCGTGGGCTACCACGTGCGCGTGCTCGACTACCACGAGCACGCGATGACGGCGGGGGACGACGCCAAGGCCGCCGCCTACCTGGAGTGCTCGGTGGACGGCGAAACCGACGGCCCGACCGTGCTGTGGGGTGCCGCCATCGACACCTCCACCGTCACCGCGTCGCTGCGCGCGGTGGTGTCGGCGGTGAACCGGGCGAACCGCTGAGCGAACCGTCCCGATCGGGAGGTCGGGGTGCTCGGTCGGCGGGACGTTCCGCCGACTCGCACTCCGGCCGTCCGGCTCGGCGATCCCGTGGAAGGTGGCTCACTGCCCGGTGGAGGTGCCCAGCAGCTTGGCGAACTCCCCGGCTTCGTCCGGTGTGAACACCAGGGTCTCGCCCGGCGGCAGCACCAGGGCGACCCGGTCACCGAGCACCAGCACCTTCACCTCCCCGGCGGCGTCGTCATCTTCGGAGTCCAGGCACGGCACGCTCCAACTCAACTGCTCCGGATCGAGCCGGTCGCTTTCCGAGAGCTCGGACACCACACACCTCCGTTCGGGTCGATCGGCACCAGCACAGTCAATCCGGTACGAGACGTCCGAGCAACGTACGTCATCCCAACGGGGACATGATCGATACCGTTCCGATCCCGAACCCCGACCACGAAGGGGTGGTCCGGCCCGGCTGGGCGTCGATTTCTCACGAAATCGCCGCGCCAGCGACGCGGGGCGAACTCCGACCACCCTCGCAAGCCGCACTCCGATCACCCCGGCAGTCGGCGCCGCCGCGGGTTCTCCGGTGCGGCTCTCGCGAGGACGCTCCCGACGTTGTGTAGATCGCTACCCGATGTCGGGGGACCCGCAGCGAGAGCCGTGCCGGAGGTTCCGCCACGGAACCAGCTACGAAACACCAGCGGAAGAGTTTCCCTCGACCGAGTTCGGGGTGATGATTCCGTCGCGGATTTCCTCGGCGTAGTGACAGGCCACCCGGTGCCCACCTCCGACGTCGCGCAGCTCGGGGCGTTCGGAGTCGCAGCGCGTGGGCTGCCGCCACGGGCACCTGGTGTGGAACCGGCACCCGGTGGGCGGCGAGGCGGGTGACGGCAGGTCCCCGGACAGCAGTATCCGCTCCCGCTGGTCCTCGACCTCCGGTTCCGGCACGGGCACCGCGGAGAGCAGCGCCCTGGTGTAGGGGTGCAGCGGTTGTTCGTACAGCACGTCCGAATCGGACTCCTCGACCAGACCGCCCAGATACATCACCCCGATACGCCGTGCCACGTGGCGCACCACGGCGAGATCGTGCGCGATCACCAGGTAGGTGAGGCCGAACTCCTCCTGCAGGTCCTCCAGCAGGTTCAGCACCTGGGCCTGCACCGAGACGTCCAGCGCGGAGACCGGCTCGTCCGCGACCACGAGGTCCGGGCGCACGGCCAGCGCCCGGGCGATGCCGATGCGCTGCCGCTGACCGCCCGAGAACTCGTGCGGGTACTTGCGCAGCGCCGAGGCGGGCAGCCCGACGGAGGAGAGCAGCTCGCGCAGTTCACGCTCGGTACTCCCCCCTCCCTTGTCGAGTCCGTGCGCCCGCATCCCCTCCACGAGCAGCGATTCGACGGACTGCCTCGGGTCCAGCGAGGACAGCGTGTCCTGGAAGACCATCTGCATTCGGCGCCGCATCCGCCGCAGCGGTTCACCCGACATCCGGGCCATGTCCGTACCGTCGAAGCGGATCGAACCGCCGGTGGGCCGTTCCAGCCGGAGCACCGCCTTGCCCAGTGTGGACTTGCCACAGCCGGACTCCCCCACCAGTCCGTAGGTCTCGCCGCGACCGACGCGCAGCGATACCCCGTCCACCGCGTAGACGTGGCCCACGGTGCGGTCCAGCACGATTCCCCGCTTGATCGGGAAGTGCACCCGCAGGTCGTCGATCTCCAGCAGGGAGTCCGCCGCCGGGTCCGAAGGGTCCGTACCGACGGGCGAGGTCTCGGAACCCGTGATGGTGCGGCTCGAATCAGTCATGGGCACGCTCCAGTTCCGCGGCACCGATCGGGTTGTGGCAGCGCAGCAGCCTGCCCTGCTCGATGGTTTCGAGTTCGGGCGCGCGTTCGCCGCACACCGCGAGGGCGTTGCCGCAGCGCGGGCTGAAGGCGCATCCTCCCTCCCAGGGAATGTTGTCGGCCACCGACCCCTCGATCGGAGCCAGCCGCTGTCCTCGCGGGGAGTCCAGTCGCGGCACCGAGGCCATCAGCCCGGCGGTGTAGGGATGCCGCGGCCGGGAGAACAGCTCGTGCCGCTGGGCGCGTTCCACGATTCGTCCGGCGTAGAGCACGTTGACCTCGTCGCACATCCCCGCGACCACTCCCAGGTCGTGGGTGATCATGATCAACGCTGTTCCGGTCTCGGCGACGAGTTCCTTGAGCAGGGTCAGGATCTGCGCCTGGATGGTCACGTCGAGGGCGGTGGTGGGCTCGTCGGCTATCAGCAGCCGAGGTTCGCAGGCCAGCGCCATGGCTATCAGGGCGCGCTGCCGCATCCCGCCGGAGAGCTGGTGCGAGTACTCCTTGAGCCTGCGGTCCGGGTCCGGAATGCCGACCCGGTCCAGCAGCTTCGCGGCCTCGCGGGACGCGTCGCGGCGCGAGAGCCCGCGGTGACGTTCGATGACCTCGGAAACCTGCAGCCCGATGGGCACCACGGGGTTGAGGGAGGTCAGCGGATCCTGGAAGACCATGCCGAGGTCCTTGCCCCTGCGCCGGTCGAACTCCCGCTGGGAGAGCCGCAGCAGTTCGCTGCCTTCCAGGTTCACCGAGCCGGACACCTCGGTCCCGCGCTGCGGGAGCAGCCCCATGATCGCGAGCGAGGTGACGGACTTGCCGCATCCGGACTCGCCGACGAGCCCCACGGTGCTGCCGGGGTGCACGTCGAACGAGACGCCGTCCACCGCCGAGACCGTCGGTTCGCTCTTGCGGACGAACCGCACGGACAGGTCGCGCACTTCCAGCAATGCCATGTCGCCGTTCACCGCCGCTTCTTCGGGTCGAGGGCGTCCCGCATCGACTCACCGACGAGCGTGAAACCGAGCGCGACGACGATGATGCAGCCGGCGGGCCAGAAGGCCAGGTGCGGGTGGGTGTCGAAGAAGTTCTGCGCCGAGCCGAGCATCTGCCCCCATTCGGGTGTCGAGGTGTCGGCCGCTCCCAGGCCGAGGAAGGAGAGCGCCGCGGCGTCGATGATGGCCACCGCGAGCATCAGCGTGGCCTGCACGATCACCGGGCCGAGCGCGTTGGGAAGCATGTGTCGGAAGACGATGGAGCGCTGGCGCACCCCCAGCGCGCGGGCCGCCAGCACGTGATCGCTCGCCCGCTGGGCGAGCATGGTGCCGCGCAGCAGCCTGCCGAATATCGGTATCTGCACCGTCGCGACCGCGATGATCACGGTGAACTGGGACTGCTGCTGGAACAGCGCTCCGATGGAAACGGCCAGCAGCAGCGAGGGCACCGAGAGCATCACGTCGACCACGCGCATCACCAGGGTGTCGACCCAGCCGCCGAAGGCGCCAGCCAGGATGCCCAGGGTCAGGCCGCCGCCCAGGCCGATCACCGTGGCCAGCAGCGCGACCAGCAGTGTCTGCTGTGAGCCGAGCAGCACCCGGGACAGCAACGGCCGCCCGTACTGGTCGCCCCCCAGCGGGAAGCCGGGCTGTGGGACGGGGATCTCGTTGTCCGCGCGGGAGACCTGCTCCTCCAGCAGCCGCAGGGCGGGATCGTGTTGCGCCAGTATCGGCGACACCAGGGCGAGCAGCACGAAGGCGCAGATGATCCCCGCGCCCACGAGAAACGTCGGGCTGCGACGCAACCGTCGCCATGCCGAGGCCGCCAGGCTGACACCCGCGGTGGTGTCCCCACCGGACTCGGCCAGCCCGTCGATGCGCTCCTTGCGTTGTGTACCCAGCACTGTGCGCGACCTCTCACTGATACTTTCCGTCGTGTTGGCAGGCTCGGTGGCGAGCACCCCGCTTCGATCAGCGCGTCCGGAGTCTCGGGTCGATCGCCGCGTAGGCGAGATCGACGAGCAGGTTGACCAGCACGTAGACCATCGCGGTGGCGAGGATCACCACTTGCAGCACGGCGTAGTCCTGCCGTTGGAAACCCAGCGAGAGTGCCTGTCCGATCCCGGGGATGTTGAAGACCTGCTCGGTCAGCACCGCCCCGGAGAGCAGCGCGCCGGTCTGCAACCCGATGGTGGTGACCACGGGAAGCATCGCGTTGCGCAGGATGTGCCTGCCGCGCACCACCATCGCCCCGAGCCCCTTGGAGCGGGCGGTGCGCACGTAGTCCTCCTCGACCACGTCGAGCACCGATGCCCGGGTGAGCCGGAAGATCACCGCGAACGGGATCGTGGACAGCGCGATCGCGGGCAGCAGCAGGTGGACCAAAGCGTTCCACGCCGCGTCCCACTCCGTGGTGAGCAGCCCGTCGAGGACGAAGAAGCCGGTGGCGTGGGTGGCGTCGATTCCCGCCGCCTGTCTTCCCGAGGCGGGCAGTACACCGAACTCGATGGCGAAGACGTACTTGAGCAGGAAGGCGAGGAAGAACACCGGAACCGCCACGCCGATCAGCGACCAGGTGATGCTGAGGTTGTCCAGCCAGCCGCCCTGCCTGCGGGCCGCGAAGTAGCCCAGGGGGATGCCCACGGCGACCGCGAGCAGCAGCGCCAGCACCGAGAGTTCGAGCGTGGCCGGCATGCGCTGCAGGAACACCTCCATGGCCGGGGTTCCCGGCTGCACCCCGGTGGAGACGCCGAAATCGCCCGTGATCGCCCGCTGCACGAACTTCCAGTACTGCACGTACAGCGGTTGGTCGAGCCCGAGCTGCTCTACCAGTCGGGCTCGGGACTCCTCGGTGGCACGCTCACCGAGGAGTGCGGAGACCGGGCCACCCGGCAGCGCCCGCAGCCATCCGAACAGCAGGACCGACAGCACGACCGTGACGATCAACAGCTGGCCGAGTCGTCGGACCGTGTAACGAAGCAAACCGGGATCCTTACGTTCTCGACGGAAAAACCTGGGCGCTGCCCTGGAACTACTTCTCGATGCTCACCGAGGCGAACTGCTCGGCGGTCAGCGGCGAGGTGACCAGTCCCTTGACGTGCGGGGCGGTCACGATCGCGGGCGGCGAGTGCGACAGCGGCACGGCGGGCAGGTACTTCGACTTCAGGTCACGGTTGATCTCGGTGTACATCCGCTCCCGCTTGGTCGGATCCGGTTCCTTGTCCGCGGCGTCCAACCGGTTGGCCAGCTCTTCGCCCCAGGGTGCGGGCTTGGTGTAGAACTGGTTCTCCGTCGAGCCGAAGAAGGTGCCGATGAAGTTGTCCGGGGAGTTGTAGTCACCGGTCCAGCCGAGCAGGAAGACCTCGGCGTCGCCCTTGTTCGCGTCGGAGATGTAACCGCCGTTCCAGGGTTTGCTGACCGGTTCGACGTTGATGCCCGCCTTGCGCATGTCCCCGGCGAGCGAGTTGAAGATGCCGCGCGGGTCGGGCATGTAGGGCCGCGTCACCTGGGTGGGCCACCAGAATTCGATGGTGAGGTCGGAGTGCCCCGCCTCGTTCAGGAGTCGCTTGGCCTTCTCCGGGTCGTAGGAGTACTTCGCCACGTCCTCGGTGTATCCGTCCACGCTGGACGGATAGAACAGGTTGGCGACCTCGGCGCCGTCCGGCAGGTTGGCGTTGACCAGGTTCTCGCGGTTGACCGCGTAGGCCAGCGCCTTGCGGACCTTCAGCTTGCGCAGCGCGGGGTTGTTCTTCTGCGACATGCCCAGGTACAGCACGTTGAACGGCTCGCGGACCTGCACGTTGAAGTCCTGCTGCCGCAGCGAGTCCAGGTCGGCCGGGTTCGGGAAGTCGTAGCCGTCGATCCCGCCGGAGAGCAGCTCCTGCTTGCGGACCGACTCGTCGGAGATCACCTTGAAGATGAGCCGGTCGAGGTTGGCCTTGTCACCCCAGTAGTCGTCGTTGCGGCGCAACACCACGGACTGGTTGTTCTGGTCGTAGGAGTCGAACTGGAACGGCCCAGTACCGGTGGGGTGCTTCCTGGCGTACTCGGAGTACTCGAAACCGGACCCCTTGGCAACGACCTTGTCGGCCTCGTACTCCTTCATCGCCGTGGGCGACTGCATGCTGAACGAGTCCAGCCCGAGCGCGGCGGGGAACTTGGAGGTCGCGCGGGTCAGGTTGATCACCGCGGTGGTGGGGTCCGAGGCCTCGCAGGAGGAGAACAGCGAGGGTTCGTCACCACCGGCGAATCCGCCGAAGGTCTCGATCCAGTAGTACGACAGCGCGGAGCTCTGCCCGGTGCCGGTCTGGTTGTACCAGCGTTCGAAGTTGGCGCAGACGGCCTCGGCGTTGAAGTCGGTGCCGTCGTGGAACTTCACGCCCTCGCGGAGCTGGAAGGTCCACTTCGTACCGTCCTCCGAGGAAGTCCAGTCGGTGGCCAGTTCGGGCTCGACCTCGACTCCGCCCGACTCGAAACCGACGAGTCCCTCCATCATCTGTCGGGTGACCCGGAAGGTCTCGCCGTCGGAGGCGTAGAACGGGTCGAACAGGGCCGGAGCTCCCGGCGCTCCGAAAACCATGGTCTGCCCGCTGTCCTCACCGCGCTGCGACTGCACGCACGCGGACAGGGACGTGGCAAGCACGGCGGTCAGCCCGACCGTCACAAGCCTGCGCCCCACTCTCGATAACCGGAACCCCGGCCCGGCGGCTGCACCCATCACTCACCTCGGCAACTCACGTCTCGCAAAGTGAGAGAGACGGTAACCCGAGGAATGTATCCGGATCAGGTTCACAGGATTACGATTCGGCTACAACGTTCGGCCTAACATTCGGCAAATCTGGGAAAAATTTGTGAAAATCCTGGTCAAAGCCGAAGATAATACGCAGCACGGCTCACTCGAACGAGTGGATTTTCGAAGATCGCCAGGAGTCGCGGGTCGGTTCGTCAGCCCCGCAGTACGAAGTCGGCACGCTGTCCGGTGCGATCCGAGCGGAACCACACCCGTTCGAACCGCTGCCAGCGGAGGAGTTCGGAACGGGTCTCCGCACCGTCCCGCAGCACCGCGCGCTCCAGCCGGGTGGCCGAGTCGGGCGGCTCCATCCAGATCAGTGCCGAAAGGCGACGCGCGACCGAACGTCTGCCCGCCGAGACCCCTTCGAGCAGCAGCACCTCCGGAACCGGGACGTCGACGAACGCCCCGGGCACCGGCACTCCGCCGGGCCACTCGGTGCGCCGGTAGCGACCGGCACGTCCCCGCGACAACGGATCCAGCACACCCTCGCGCAACCGGGGCCACCAGCCCACCGGTTCCCGCCAGGTGGCGAAGTCGTCGGTGCCGAGCAGCGCGGCGTCGATCCCCGCCGTGGACAGGGCGGACAGCAGCACGCGGGCGAACGTCGACTTCCCCGCACCGGAAGGACCGTCCACCGCGACCAACCGCACCGGACCGAGACGGGGCGCACCGCGTCCCACCCGGTGCACCAACGAGGCCGCGGTTTCGGAATCAGCCGCGCGCGGCGGCCGCACGACCGGTGAACCTGGGGCCACGGGGCGGGAGCGGCCGACAGGACGCCCCCGACCGCCGTGACCTCGCTCCGGCCGAACGACGGATCCCGCCACCGAGCGGCTCACCGGAGGAACGCTCCGGTTGCCGCGGTCGAACGGCTCAAACGGATCGCCTTCCGGACAACGCCCTGCCGAGGGTGAGCTCGTCCGCGAACTCGAGATCGCCTCCCATCGGCAGACCGGACGCGAGCCGTGTCACGCTCAGTCCCGGAAAGTCCTGCAACAGCCGGACGAGGTAGGTGGCCGTCGCCTCCCCCTCGGTGTTGGGGTCCGTGGCGATGATGATCTCGGTCACCTCGTCGGTCCCGATCCGGCTGACCAGATCGCGGATCCGCAACTGGTCCGGCCCGACCCCGGAGAGCGGATCCAGCGCACCACCGAGCACGTGGTAACGCCCCCGGAACTCGCGGGTGCGTTCGACGGCCAGCACGTCCTTGGGCTCCTCGACCACGCACACCAACCGCGGGTCACGCCTGGTGTCCTGGCAGATCCTGCAGCGCGTCCGCTCGGAGACGTTGCCACAGACCTCGCAGAACACCACGCCTTCCTTCACCCGCTGCAGCGCGTCCTGCAGCCGGGTGACGTCGGCGGGCTCGGCGGAGAGCAGGTGAAAGGCGATGCGCTGCGCACCCTTCGGACCGATCCCCGGCAACCTGCCGAGCTCGTCGATCAGATCCTGTACTGGCCCCTCGTACACGCGGCTACCGTCACATCCCCGGCAGACCGAGTCCGCCCATGTCCGTGCCGCCCTGGCCGCCCAGCGCGTTGGTCAACGGCCCCATCTTGTCCGCCTGCATCTGCTGCGCGGCGCGGTTGGCGTCCCGGACGGCCGCGACGACCATGTCCGACAGCGTCTCGGTGTCCGTGGGATCGACGACCTTGGGGTCGATGCTCATGGACTGCAACTCTCCCGCGCCGGTAACCGTGGCGGTGACCATGCCGCCCCCGGCGGTGCCGGTCACCTCCGTCTCGGCGAGTTCCTGCTGCGCATTCATCAGCTGCTGCTGCATATCCTGCGCCTGCTTCATGATTTCCTGCATGTCGGGTTGCTGACCGCCTGGTTGCACCGTGGCTCCTCTCCCGGTTCCGGCTGGGCTCACCTGTTCGAGCGAGGCATCTCCTGCCGTCCAGCGTAGTCGTCGATCCGCGACGGTGGCGGGCGCCCGGCCGGGCGGACCGGATCCCACTAGTCGAGTCTGCGCGCGCCGAGCTCGCTGACCAGTAACTCGACCGCCTCGTCGTCGGGATCGCGTTCGACCGAGCCGTCACGCGGTGCGGCTTCGGCAGTGCTCGCGGCGGCCGATCCGGCCGGAGCGGCGTACTTCCCAGCCGGCGACTCCGCCGCTCCCGAACCGGCGCTGCCCGGCCGGGAGGTTTCGGAATGCGCCGAACCGGCCCGGTTCCCCGAGGTAGCCGCGGACTCGGCCCTCGGTGGTTCGGAACGGTACGGAGCCGCGGAGTCCGGCTCCGGTGGCCGACCGGGCTCGACGTCCTCCCACTCGGGCGGTTCGGGATCCGATTCGGGAGGCGGTTCCGGCGGCAGGGGCGGTTCCGGTGGTTCCGAGGACGCGGGTGCCTCCGGCCTCGCCGATACGGCGGGTGACTCGGCTGCCGTGGGAGGTTCGGCCGCCGCAGGAGATTCGGCCGTCACGCTTGACTCGGCGGCAGCTGGGGGCTCGGGCGCGACGGAGGATTCGGAAGTGCCCGGGGAGTCCGACACGGCCGGAGTCGCGGCGGTGGAAGCAGCCGCGGCCGGGGTGACCTCCGGTTCCTCCGGAGGACTCTCCGGCTCGGGAGTACGTTCCGCGGCCGCGCTCGAGGCGGCCGGTTGTGCGCTCGGGGCGGCGGACCGTTCCGGAGCGGGAGCCGCCTCGGTCGCGGGGGCTCGCTCCGCGGTCGACCGGGGAGCCTCCGCTGCCCCCCGCGCTGTGCCGCCACGCTCGGGCTGCGGCGTCGCGGCCGGCGCGCGGGCGGACCGCTCCTCACCCTCGACGAGGCACTCCAGCTCCCAATCGCCCCCGACGACCGCGCGCATCGCCTCCCGCACGTAGTCGATGCGGCGAGCCTGCATGAACTGCTTGCGCAGTCCGGCGGTCGGCATCGACAGCACCAGCGTGTTGTCCCGCAGCTCCACCAGCGAGGCGTTCAGCAGCAGCGCCTGGGTCGGCCGGTTGCGCTCCGCCACGGCACGCAGCAGGTCGTTCCACACCTGGCGCAGCTCGGCGGCGGGCCTGCCGCCTCCCGTACGCGAGTCGTCCTCCACCGGTTCGGGAGAGCTAGCCCGCTGCTCCCGTTGGGCGTGTCCCTCGGGAGGTGTCGCGGCACGATCGCCGCCCGCCGGACGCTCGGGAGGCTTCCCCGCGTCGGCGGCGCCGTCCCGCCCGGCCTCGGCAGCCCGTGCGGGGGGTGGCTCGGCACGGTCCGACTCCGCGACCGGCGGGGGCGAACCGCCGTCCGGTTCACTCGGAGCGGCACTCCGCGCGGCCGGGGCGGGGGCCGGGGCGGCTTCCGCACCACCCCCGGAAGTCGGCGGGGCCACCGTCATGCGTCGCTCGACCCGCTCGATGCGCTGCAGCACCGCCGCCTCGTCCCCGGAAGCGGCGGGGAGCATCATGCGGGCGCACAACAACTCCAGCAGCAAGCGGGGCGCGGTGGCACCGCGCATCTCGGACAGCCCGGCGTGCACGATCTCGGCGAACCGGGTCAGCGTGGCCGTCCCGAGCTTCTCGGCCTGCTCCCGCATCCTGCCGATCCCGTCACCGGCGTTCTGGATGAGACCGCGCTCCGCCGCGTCCGGCACCGACTGCAGCAACACGAGGTCGCGCAACCGGTCCAGCAGGTCGGAGGCGAACCTGCGGGGATCGTGACCGGCCTCCACGACCCGATCCACCGTGCCGTAGACGGTGGCCGGATCGTTCGCGGCCAGCGCGTCCACCATCGCGTCTATCAGGGCGACGTCGGTGACCCCGAGCAGCGCCACGGCGCGCTCGTAGGTGATGCCCTCCGCACCGGCACCGGCGACCAGTTGGTCCAGCACGCTCAGCGCGTCACGGGCGGAGCCTCCCCCGGCGCTGATCGCCAGCGGATACACCGCCGGGTCCACGCTGACGCCTTCCTCGGCGCAGATCCGCTCCAGCAGCTCGCGGAGTTCACCCGGTGGGATCAGCCGGAACGGGTAGTGGTGGGTGCGGGACCTGATGGTGGTCAGCACCTTGTCCGGCTCGGTGGTGGCGAACACGAAGACCAGGTGGTCGGGCGGCTCCTCCACGATCTTGAGCAGGGCGTTGAACCCCTGCTGGGTGACCATGTGGGCCTCGTCGATGACGAAGATCCGGTAACGCGACTGCGCCGGGGCGAACACCGCCCGATCGCGCAGTTCGCGCGCGTCGTCCACACCACCGTGACTGGCGGCGTCCATCTCGACGACGTCCACGCTGCCCGAACCGTCCGGAGCCAGCGCGACGCAGGAGTCGCATTCGCCGCACGGCTCGTCCGTGGGGCCCTGGGCACAGTTCAGCGAACGCGCGAGGATCCGCGCACTGGAGGTCTTGCCGCACCCACGGGGCCCGGAGAACAGGTAGGCGTGGTTGATCCGCTGTGCGGCCAGCGCGGTTCGCAGCGGTTGCGTAACGTGTGACTGCCCCACGACCTCGCCGAAGGTCGCCGGTCGATACTTGCGATAGAGCGCGAGCGCCACACCGGCAACGATACGTGCCACCACCGACGAGTTCGGCATCGGGAGCGACGACGGCGGGAAGGTGGCGTGGATCGCCGGTCGAGGCGCGCCACAGCGTTATGGGGCGCAGCGTGACGGGGGGCGCCGACGGTGTGGGCGGAGTGGGTGGATCAGGTGGGCGGTACCGACCGCTCACGCGGATCCCGCGGTGCACCCTGAAAAGTGGTGGGCCCCGAGACAAAAGGGGACCCCGCGCACCCGCCAGAGCCCGCTTACCCTTGCTGCCTTCCGGCCCTGGGGGAGTTCACAGGATGACGCCGCGCGGAGTCCTCGTTCAGTGTAACGGGCCGCCGCCACGGTGAACCGACCCCCCGTCATCGCCCGGGAGACAGCGCGGGGCGGACCCACCCGCCGGCGGTTCCGGAGGGGGGTCGCGAGGTCGGCGGAACCCGTCACGTACACTCTTTCGCGGAGGATTGGCCGAGCGGCCTAAGGCGCACGACTGGAATTCGTGTTGGGTTAACAGCCCTCGCGGGTTCGAATCCCGCATCCTCCGCCGGCGACGGGCCGGGCGTGGACTTCACGCCCGGCCCGTTCTCGTTCGCCCACCTCTTCCCGTTCACGGCCCCACCCGCCGTGCGGTGCCCTGCCGCCTCAACGCTCGTGGTTACCCGTTCGGCGGCCCTTCGGCACGTTCGCAGCGAGCTCGCACCCCACCGACAGCGGTATAGCTCCGCCCCGGATCGCGGCGAGCGCCGCTCACTGCCAGAGCTCCGCCGTCTCATCCTCCCCGGGCCCTTCTGGGCCGCCGGGCCGATCGGGGGCGCTTGGTCCCGTCGGGGGGACGACACAGGCACGAAAGCAGTAACGCGTTACTCCCGGTACTTCCGCATTAGTAGGCAATCGCGTCGCGACCCTGGATCTCGCCTTCCGGCTCCCCCGATAGTGCGCGTGCAATCCGCTAAACCGATTCCGCCGAGGCGGCGAACCCGCCCGCCGGAAGAGGAGAGGAGAACGGAATTGGCAAGAGCCAAGACCGGAACCGGACGGCTCCGCACCAGGACCGCCGCGGTGGCTCTGGCGAGCTGCGCGATGGCAGCGGGACTGACGGCGACCACCGCGCAGGCGGCCCAGGCGTCCGAAACGGACGAACACTGCGTGCTGGACGTCTCCACCCGGGACCACACCTGCTACGAGACGTTGGCCGAGGCCAGACAGCAGGGGCGGCGAATCGCCGACACCACCGGTGAGCTCATCGGCGCCACCGTCTTCGAGGACGTCGAGTACGGCGGTTCCTCACTGACGATCACTGTACCGGAACCGTGCCCCAAGAACGACGAAGTGGACTTCTGGCTCGATCTGGACGACTACTGGCAGAACCGGATCTCCTCGGTACAGGCCTGGTCCACCTGCTGGGTCTGGCTCTACCCGGACTCGGGCGACCGCGCGGGCCCCTACAAGGAGAACCACCCCGACGTGGGCGGCTACATCAACGATCGAACAGTGACCGTCGGACTGAGCTGAGCGAGGACGAAGAATGAAGTCGCGCAATCGACTGGCGGTCGGCCTGAGCGCCGCCGCGCTGGCAATGACCGGACTGGCCGCGCCCGCGAGCGCCACGACCGAGGCCGACCCCACCGTGCGGCAGCTGCTGCAGCAGTGCGAGAACGGCAACACCGATCTCTGCGAGTTTCACCCCTCCGGGCCGCCGGAAACGCACCGCGGCTCCTACGAGCTGGTCGGCGGGGCAACGAACTGCTCCGAGGGAACCTCCACCCGAATCATCGGCTGGCAGTCCTCCAGGGGCACCACCACCAACGTGAGCATGACCATCAGTGCGGGCGTCACGCTGGGCGAGGTGTTCGAGGCGGGCTTCGAGACCAGTTACGAGCGGCAGTGGAGCTGGAGCACCACCAAGTCCGACGAGATCCGTCACGAGCTGGGACCGAACCAGGCCGTGAACATCTACGCCGCGCCGATGCGGCAGAAGGTCACCGGAACCTACGAGCTGCACTTCGGTGATCCGTACTACGGGCACTACTACTGGTACGTGCACGACGTGACGGTCGACGGACCGCAGGACAACCCGGCGTGGCAGACCAGGGTGGAGTCGAAGCCCGCCAACTGCTGATCCGACCGCGACCGACAGGGGCACCGCGGTGCCGACCGGGCCCCGACGTGAAAGAGCGGCGCCGGTTCCCCTCGGGGGATCCGGCGCCGCTCTCGTCAACGCGCGGTAGCGGTGGGATTCGAACCCACGGAGGCTCTCACCTCACGCGATTTCGAGTCGCGCTCCTTAGGCCGCTCGGACACGCTACCGCGAACAAGCGTAACGAACGGTCCTCACGAATCCAGCACGGGGGTCGAGGGAGTCGATTTTCCCCGCGCAGCGGGCCGCTGGCACTCTGTCGCGGCAGCACCCGAGCGCTCGGGGCGGGCGCGCCCACGCACCACTCCCGGGACGCCCCGCTCGACCGAAACCGACGTTCCGCCCCGAGGGGGTGCCCCTCAGCGCCGGTCCTCGCCGCCTTCCCGGTTTCCGCCCTGGTCGCCGCGCTGCTCACCGCTCTGGTCGCCGCGCAGCTTGTCCTTGATGTCCTCGGCCGCTCCCGCGGCACGATCCTTCATGTCCTGGCCGGACTCCTTGGCCTCGCCCTCGAGCCGGTCCCGCTTGCCCGCATCCTTCATGTCGCGGTTGCCGGTCGCGCGGCCGGTCGCCTCCTTGGCCCTGCCCGCGAGCTGCTGGGCCTGGTGCTTGACCTTGTCGAACGTACTCATCGCGACCTCCTGTTGCCGATTGCTCCCGCTGCATACCCGGCAACTCCACCGAATCACGCGATAGTGACTCAAGTCACATTCGATGCTCGCCGAAGAACTCCGCCAGCAACGCGGCACACTCGCGATCGAGCACACCGCCGACGACCTCGGGCCGATGGTTGAGCCTGCCGTCCCGGACGACGTCCCACAGCGAACCGACCGCCCCGGTGCGGGGCTCCCAGCTGCCGAAGACCAGCCTGGAGATCCGGGACAACACCAGTGCACCGGCGCACATCGTGCACGGCTCGACGGTCACGGCCAGGGTGCATCCCCCCAGCCGCCAACCGTCGCCGTGGGCGGCCGCGGCCGCACGCAACACCAGCATCTCGGCATGGGCCGTGGGGTCGGACAACTCCTCACGGCGGTTGTGCGCCCGCGCCAGTATCCGACCGTCCGGGCCGGCCACCACCGCTCCGATCGGCACGTCCCCCGCCGCCGTGGCGTCCGATGCCACGGCGAGCGCGGAACGGACCAGTTCCCGATCCCCGGAAGCCTCGATCATGCCGGCCCGTCCGGTCGCCGTCGCTTTCCGACACCGCGTTCGGCACCGGGCACCACGACCGTTCCGAGCCCCACGGCCACTCCGGCCACTACAACCGCTCCAGCACCGCGGTGAACTGCTCACCGAAGCCGCAGCGCTGCGCGATCATCTCGAGCTGCTCGTCCGGGTACAGGTCGACCTCTTCGGTGATCAGCAGCAGTTCCTCCTCCGGCAGTCCCAGGTCGGAGAGCAACGCGAGGTTGCCCTCCGGCCAGATCTCCTCGTCCTCCTCATCGGGTGGCTCCGTACGCAGCAGGTCCAGCACGTCGGCGGCTACGTCGTAGTCCAGCGCGGCCGCCGCGTCGGACAGCGCCAGCTCCACACCGCCGGGCACCGGACGCACCAGCACGAAGAACTCGTCATCCACGTTGCACATGCCGATCGCGGCTCCGCTGGAGCGCAGTTCGCGTAATGCGGTGATGATCGCGTCGAGTCCGGTCAGCACCGAACCGTCCAACATGTCGCATCGCCATCGGCCGTCCTCACGAACGGCGGCAACCGCGAACCCCGCGACCGGCTCCTGGAGCGTCATGAGGCCACGGTAAAGCGTGCGAACGCCACCCGAAAGCACGATTGCGAACAGCTCACCGACCGAGTCAATGATTCGCGTTCGGCGTGTTCACGCCGTCACCACTCCGGCACGAGTTGTTGAGGGTAGGGCAGGATGATCCCCATGCGAGCCGTGTGTGTGATCGGGCTGGGACTGATCGGCGGATCCGTGCTCCGGGCAGCGGTGCGTTCGGGCAGACCGGCGTGGGGAGCGACCACTTCGGCGGAGGACGCCGCCGCCGCTCGCGCGGCGGGTTACGAGGTGCTGTCGAGTACCGAGCGGGCGTTGGAGCGCGCCCGGGAGCGGGACGCGCTGGTAGTGCTCGCGACACCGCTGCCCGCTGTCGGCACGGTACTGCGGGAGGTGAACCGACACGCGCCCACGACCTTGCTGACCGACGTGGTCAGCGTGCAGGAACCGATGCACGACTCGGTGCGGGAATCCGCTCCGGCGGCACGTTACGCGGGCGGGCACCCGATGGCGGGAACCGACCGCTCCGGCTGGGAAGCGGGCAGCGCGGAACTGTTCGACGGGGCCCTCTGGGCGGTCACGATCGGCGGCGACACCGGCCTCGACGCCTGGCGGGAAGCGGCACTGCTGGCACTGGACTGCGGCGCGCGAGTGGTGCCCGCCTCCCCCGCCGAGCACGACGCCGCGGTGGCGCGGGTATCGCATCTGCCCCACCTGCTGGCGGCCGTGCTCGCCTCCGTGGGCGGTGACGGTGGACCACTGGCCGAATCCCTGGCGGCGGGTTCGTTCCGGGACGGGACGCGAGTGATCGCCACCGACCCGGATCTGGTGCGGGCCATGACGGAGGGCAACCGCGCGGCCTTGCTGGACGCGTTGGACGACACCCTGGGGCGACTCGGAGCCGCGCGGGGAGCACTGGCCTCCACGGGGTCACTGAACGCCACGCTGCGCTCCGGCCACCAGGCACGTGCCGGGTTCTATCCCGCCGAGCCGGCCGAACCGGTGCGGACGACCGTGCGACTCGACGCCGGGCACGCCTTGCGCAGGCTGCGCGAGCTCGGGGAGAGCGGGGCCCGCGTGGTTTCGCTGGCCGAGGACACGGCGGTGGCCGAACATCGCCCGGTGCCCGCCACGAACGACGAGGCAGCCCCCTCGGGAGAGTGAACGAGCGCCCCCGGCGGTGGCCGCGGATATTCGCCGAACTCACCCGAAAGAACTAAAGTGCTCACCCCCGATTGCGGCATCATGGCCCTATGGCCCGTGCGATGCTGCTCGACGCCACCCGAACTCCGTTCGGCAGGTACCGGGGCGAGCTCTCCGGGATCCGGGTGGACGACCTCGCCGCCATGCCGTTGGCCGAGCTGGTGCACCGACACGCCGACCGGGACGAGCGTCCGCTGGATCCCGGAAACATCGACGAGGTGATCTACGGCAACACCAACGGCGCGGGCGAGGAGAACCGCGACGTGGCACGCATGGCCGTGCTGCTGGCCGGCCTGCCGGAGAACGTGCCCGGCGTGACCGTCAACCGATTGTGCGGCTCGGGGTGCGAGGCATTCGTGCAGGCGGGGCGCGCGGTGCGTACCGGGGACGCCGAGCTGGTCGTCGCGGGCGGTGTGGAGGGCATGAGCCGGGCACCGTTCGTCGTCCCCCGCCCGGAACGGGCGCTGCCCGACCGGTTGGAGGCCGTCTCGACGGCGGCCGGTTGGCGGCTGATCAATCCGCGCATGGATCCCGAGTGGACGGCTCCGCTGGGGCTGATCGCCGAACGCATCGCCACGGAACTGGGCGTGGGCCGAAGCGAGATGGACGAGTACACGCTGCGTTCGCACCGCCGCGCGGCGGCGGCCTGGGACGCCGGGATGCACGACGGCTTCGTCTTCCCGGTGCGCGGCGTGGGCGGCATCCCGATGCGCAGCGACGAACCGCTGAGCTCGGAGACCGGCGCGGCCAAGCTCGCCGGGTTTCCCCCCGCCTTCTCTACCGAGGGGACCGTGACGGTGGGCAACTCCGCCCCGCTCGGCGACGGATCGGTGGCGGCGCTCATCGGCTCCCAGCGACAGGCCGAGCGGTTGGCCGTCACGCCCCTCGGTGAGCTGGTAGGCACGACGACGGTGGCCTGCGCGCCCCAGCGGTTCGTCCTCGCGACCGTGACGGCGATACGCGAGTTGCTGGACAAGTTGGAACTGCGAGCCGAGGAAGTCGACCTGTGGGAGATCAACGAAGCGTTCGCCGCGCTGGTGCTCGCGGTGCTGCGGCAACTTCCGGAAGCTCCACACGATCGAGTGAACGTGCACGGTGGCGCACTGGCCTACGGGCATCCGCTCGGCGCGTCCATGTCGCGGGTGGTCGTCGACCTTTGTCGCCACCTGAACCATCGCGGCGGTGGATTCGGAATCGCGGCCACGGGGGTGGGTGTCGGACAGGCGACCGCTGTCGCCGTGCGAGCGCGACCGGAAACGTGAACAACCATCGACCCGCCGATTTTCGCGGATTTTCCGAAACTTGATTCACAAGAAAACCGATAACACTCAATACGGTGAATGCCGCGCGTGTCGTCCGGCACCGGGAAATCAACTGGGGTAAAAACGAGTTGTCGGCGAACCAATGGGGTCGACCCCAACGGGATCGAAACCAATGAGCTCAACCGGCGAACAATTCCCATAATCCGAAAGGAAAGGGCGCGAGCATGCGTTCGTTCACGCGGGCAGTAGTTGTCGGTGCCATGGCCCTGCCGCTGGCCATCGGCGGTGCGGGTGTCGCTTCGGCCGACGACATGAAGCCGGAGCACAACCACAACCACAGCCACAAGGACGAGCACAAGGAGAAGGAGAAGGACAAGAGCAAGAAGAAGGACAAGGCCGACACGTGCTTGTACAAGTCCTGCAAGATCGACGTTGACCAGAAGAAGAAGCTCTGGCTCTGGGGCTGGAACTGGAAGAAGCAGGACATCGAGGTCGAGAAGAGCAACATCAACGTCGGCATCCAGTGAGCTGACCGGTATTCGTTGTCGGGCTCCGTTCCCGGGGGCCCGACACACGAAATCCGACCCGAAAGATCATTCCGAAATTTCACCGAATTCATGAGATCGCGCTGGTTTCGTCTTACGGATTCGACCCCGAAGAACAAGCGGCCGAGCAATTCTCCCCGGAGATCATCCGACGGAAACGAGCCGGTTGATCGCCTCCGGCGCACCGGTGCGAGCATCACGAAACGCCCGGAACGTTCCGGGCTTCGTTCTCACCGAGGCTGCGTGACGCGTCTACGGTGCGTCCAGTAGGAACGGACCTTGCGCAACACCAGCACCGCGATCACGAGCGAAACCAACTCTCCCCCACGCCGAGACTGTTCCCACCAGGCCGCGCCGGAACGAAGGACGCGACCGACGACAGGACGGTACAGCCACCGTTTCGCACCGCATCCGTCGGGTGTGGACCGAACGGCACGACGAAACGACGCGCCGGGACGAACTTCACGCTTCCCTCACACGATCGAATGAGTACTACTCCACGAGTTCGAACGAATTCATATGATCACCATTCGGATTCGTGAGAGGAGAGGTCATGCGTGGTTCGTTGGGGCGCCGGGAACTGCTCAAGGGCACGGCGGCCACCGCCGCGCTGGGGATGACCGCGGGCGTGGCGGGCTCGGCCACCGCCGCGCCGGTGGAGGAGCACCGCCGGGCTGTGGTGATCGGCTCCGGTTTCGGCGGCTCGATCACCGCCTCGCGACTGGCCCGTGCCGGGGTGCCGGTGCTGGTGCTGGAACGCGGCATCCGGTGGCCCACCGGGCCGAACGCGGAAACGTTCCCGCACATGTTCAGCCCCGACCGCCGCGCCTCCTGGTTGACTCCGGGGCCGGTGCTGACCGGATCACCACCGAGCGTTTGGCGGCCCTACACCGGGGTGCTGGAACGAGTGCGCGGTGTCGGCATGGACATCCTGTGCGGTTCCGGGGTGGGCGGTGGCTCACTGGTGTATCACGGGATGACGATCCAGCCGAGCGCCGAGCACTTCACGCGCTCGATGCCCGCGGGGCTGGACTACGAACGGTTCGACCGGGACTACTACCGCCGGGTCGAGTCGGTGCTGCGGCCCGACGGCATTCCCGACGACCTGCTGCACGCCCCGGAGTACCGGGCGGTCAAGCAATTCCACGACCACGTCGCGCGGGCGGGCATGGCGCCCTACCGGGTTCCACTGCCGATCGACTGGGACTTCGCCCGCCGCGAGCTGCGCGGGGAGATGAAACCCTCCTACACCACCGGAGACGTGCTCTACGGCGTCAACAACGGTGGCAAGCGAACCGTGGATGTCACCTATCTCGCCGAGGCGGAAGCGACCGGGCGCGTGGAGGTGGCCACGCTGCACCTGGTTCGCGACATCGCGCGCGACTCCTCCGGGCGCTGGGTGGTGCGGGTCGATCACATCACCACCGACGGCACGGTGCGGGAACGCAAGCGGATCGTCACCGACGCGCTGTTCCTCGGTGCCGGATCGGCGGGTACGACACGACTGCTCGTGAAGGCGAGGGAGAAGGAGCTGATCCCGGACCTGCCCGAGGCGGTCGGCTCGAACTGGGGCAACAACGGGGACCGGATCTTCTCCTGGACCCCGCTGGGTGACAGTCCCGGTGCCCTGCAAGGCGGCCCGGCCTGCATGGGCGTGCGGGACTGGGACAACCCGGACGGTCCGGTCACCGTCGTGCACGGGCCGGTGCCGTTCCCGGTGGACCTGGGCACCACCAGCGTCATCGGTTTCGGGATCGTGCGGCCGCGCGGCGAGTTCCGCTACGACCCGTATCGCGACGACGCCGTGCTGCACTGGAGCCGGTCGTACGACGCGGAGCTCACCGGTCGGATCCGCGAGCGGATCCGAAGCATCGTCGGCGGGAGCCTGGCGGATTACCTGACGAACATCACGCTGGACACCAGCGCCTTCGACACCACCACGTTCCACCCGCTCGGGGGCGCCACCATCGGTGAGGTGTGCGACACCCACGGCCGGGTGCTCGGGCAGCGCGGGCTCTACGTCACCGACGGTGCGCTCATCCCCGGCTCCACGGGTGCCTGCAACCCGTCCATGACCATCGCGGCACTCGCGGAACGCAACATGGACGAGATCGTGGCCCGGGAGGTGGGCAAGGTCTTCTGAGCCGCTCCCGGCTCGCCGAACCACCGTCCCGGCCCTCGCGCCCGCCCGTCGGAGCACCGCGGTCCCGGCGATTTCTCGGGAAATCGCCGCCCCGCCGGGTCCGCCCCCCCGACACCCCGTCGATTTCGCGAGAAATCTACGCGGGTGCGTAGGTCAGGCAGTCGACGATGTTCTCCTGGTAGCCGACCGTGATGCCGGGGGCCTGGCATTCGAGGTTGACGTTGTGCCCGCAGTCGGACATCTTGCAGGCCCCGACGTGGCCGACCGCCCCGGGATCGCCCGCGGGGGAAGTGGCGGTGGTGAAGGTGTCGCACCGTGGGTTGGCCGGCTCTCCCACGGTGATCGCGAGGGCGTGGCAGGCTTGGTGCTGGTTGTAAGCGCAGTCCGTGGCGTCGCACTCGTTCACGACGGGCATTTCCATGATGTCCACCTCCGTCTCGGAGAGCTTTCCGGACTGCACGGTCCCACCGGAGCGACCGCTCTACCAGTCGAAATGCCGAGCGCTTCACCCGATGGTGGCGCAGCGATGCGGTTGTTCGGAGGCGCGCGACCGCACTTCCCGTGCGAGTGCCGAAACGCTGAACTCAGCCAATCCTGAAGCTTCGCGGCACGAGGCGCACCCGCTGTCAGAGTCGTATTCCGACCCAGCGGGCGAATCCAGCGAGGGTGTCGGTGGCACGTCGGTCGGTTTCGGCGAGTGTCCGGACGGTTTCTCGCACGGTCGGGTGACGCCGGGTGTGGTGCGGTGAGATGTGTCGAGCCGCGTTGAGTTCCACCATGACTTTCTCGCGGTCGCCGTGCAACAACCACGCACGGGCCATGTCGATGTGGTGGTGTCCCACCCGTTCGGGGCGGTTCCGGTCGACGATGTGGACCTGTTCAGCCCTGGTCAACGCTCCGGTTCCGTCGTAGTTCTCGACGGGAATCGCACACCAGTGGACGTCGATGTTCAGGGCGCTGGAATCGGTGTTGTAGTACGGCGATACGGGCGGATCGTAGCGCTGCCGCGCTGCCCGAGCCTCGGAGATGTGGGTATCGGCTCGTTCGGTGTCACCAGCCCGGGCTGCCAGCACAGCCGCTCGCAGGTGCAGTTGAATGGCCACCGACTCCCGCTGGGGAACCCGACTCTCGCGCACGGATTCGTGTCCTCGCTCGATCACCCGTAGCCCGCGAGCGAACTGACCGTGCCGCAGAAAATGGGTGGACCGGTGATAGGCCGACAGGGCGACACGCAACGGATCACCCGTCCGAGGGGCGAGCGCGACGTGGCGCTCCGAAGCCATCGCGCCGATACCGGGTTGGTGGAAACGCCCCCCGAGGGTCGCGACCAGCCGATAGGCGTCGTGCAACATGCTCCGGGCATGTTCTCCGGCGGAGGTATCCGCCGGGTCGAAGGCAGTGCGGGCGTAGAGCTGGTTCAGCAGTTCGGGCATACGACGGCACAACTCGTGGTAGCGGAACGAATGCCGCAGCTTCTCGGCCGCATTCAACTGCCGCTGAAGTTCGGGTGCGCTGTGAAGCGGATTCACGAGTTCGGGGTCGTCGTAGGCGTGCAGCGCGGCTCGGAGTTCTTCGACACCGGCCCGTTCGACGTGCTGTTCGGTGATCTGTTCCTCGGGATCGGTTCCGTAGAGCACGGAGGCATCGACCCCGAGAGCACGCGCACAGCACGACACCAGCGACGGACTCGCCGGAGTGCGCCCCTGCTCCACCTTCTTGATCAGGCTGGTCGACACGAAAGCACGAGCGGCGAGCTGATGCTGGCTCCACCCGGCCAGCTTGCGGAAGCGGGCGATCCGTTCCGCCGCTCCGTTGTCCGCACTCATGACCGTATTGTCCCGCAATTGTCCCTCCACGTCTGCAAATACTCATAGTTTTGATTCGACTACCGGAGGTGACGCCATGCGGGAACCCGTGTTGGTTCGGTGCAACACCGTCGAGCACGACGGCACCGAATCACTACAGCTGTCGGTCGAGGGTGGTCGGCTGACGAGCATCACTCCCACTGTCTACAACCGCACCCGGTGGAGTGCCGAGCAGGCGCGCACCCTGCGGGACACGGTGACCAGGTTGCTGTGCCAATTGCCGGGCGGGGGTGGTGTCCGGTGAGTCAGCCCCATACGCAGCTGGCCGTACTGCTACGCCGCTGCCAATGGATGCTCGACGAAGCCGCCCACCGACTCGGCGGCAACCAACTCCCTGCCACCGATCGACGGACACTGGCCGACGCACTGGACGAACTCGCCGCCGCGCTGCGCGAGTACCGCGACGAACCCGCCGAGGCAGGTGCCGACGAGGACGGGCCACACACGGCCGGGGACGGCCCTGCGTGATGCCCACCGGACGCGTTGACTCCACCACCGGCCAATGCCTTAATCAGACACCGGAGATCCGCCCCACGAACGACGACAGCTCCCCGCCTCGGTGCGACGATGGCGCATTGTGGGCGCCGGTGGCGCCTACTAAGATCCACGCCACCAGTACTTAAGGTCACAATCGAATAACGCGACCGCGGAACCGCAGGGCAAAAAGGGTAGGCCCCGCACACGCGGGGATAGACCGGAACAGCAGTCCGACGTCAGCGTGGTCATGAAGTAGGCCCCGCACACGCGGGGATAGACCCAGCGTCCAGGCATAGGCCACCGTCGGATCGGCGTAGGCCCCGCACACGCGGGGATAGACCTATGGCGCATCTCGGCGTGTATGCGGATGAAGGGTAGGCCCCGCACACGCGGGGATAGACCGGAACAGCAGTCCGACGTCAGCGTGGTCATGAAGTAGGCCCCGCACACGCGGGGATAGACCGTATATGTCCCTCGTGCTGTGTCGCTGGATCGTGTAGGACCCGCGCACGCGGGGTTTTTCATCGATCTGTTGCGGCCTGCGGCTCGCTCGCCACGAACGGCCGCCAGGGCAGGTCGTTGGCGAGTAGCTCCCGAAGTCTCGTCACCTGATCGCGTTCCCGCTATCCTCGGTGCGTACCTCTTCGCGGAGGTTTTTCCCCCGGTCGACGGTCCGGGGGTCCACGAAGAGGTCGGTTTCCACGAAAAGGGTGGTTCAGCGTGGGTGCTGATGTGGGCTACCGGATCAAGGGGGCTCGTCAACGAGCCGGCATGTCAAGGCCGGTACTAGCTGGTCTCGTGGGGCGCTCGGCCGAGTGGTTGAAAGCGGTCGAAACCGGACGGTTGCAGGTTCCCAGGCTGCCGATGCTGGTCAAGCTCGCGCGGGCGCTGGGTGTCTCTGATCTGGCGGAATTGACCGGAAACGGTGAAGCGATCCCGGTGCATACTTTCGCCGGTGGGGTTGAGCACCCCTCCTTGAGTGGGGTACAAGTCGCACTAACCGAGTACCGGATCGGTGGACAACACAGGCAGACCAGTGTGACGCATCTGGCTGAGCGGCTGCGGGCAGCTTGGCAGCTTCGGCATTCCTCTTCGGATCACCGTAGTCAGGTGGGCGCGCTACTCCCGGCCCTCATTCGTGACGCGCAAAGCGCTGTACGCACGTACTCAGGAGAGCAGTCGCGAGAGGCTCGCCGCGTGCTGGCCGGAGTGTATCGGCTGGCACAGTTCTACACCGCATACCAACCTGCTCCGGAGTTGGTGTGGTTGGTAGCTGACCGCTCGATGAGCGAAGCACAAAACGCAGATGATCCCTACGCGATCGCATCGGGTGCTTGGGGCCTGGTACAGACACTTCGCGAATCCGGCCGTTGGGACGAAGCGTTGCAGGTGGCCGAGGACGGGCGTGGACAACTCGTGCCGCACTTGTCCAAAGAAAGCACCTCGGACTGGCACGGCTTGTACGGCGCATTGTTCGCTGAATCCGCACTTACCTACGCACGAGCAGGCAAACATGGACACGCCTGGCGAGAGTGGGAACGTGCACACAGCATCGCCCGGAAGCTCGGTCCTGAGTATCGACACACGCAGTCTTCGTTCAGTCTACCCGTCATGAGCGCGCACGCTGTCAGCATCGCGGTGGACCTGCAGCGCCCCGGCGAAGCACTCCAAGCGAATACGATCGCTCCGGAAACGATCACTTCAGTACCGCGTCGTTCACGTCATCTGATCGAAGTCGCCCGAGCACATCATAAACGCGGTGATCGTGCCGCCACACTGGCGATGTTGCGGCATGCCGAACGAACAGCACCCGAAACAGCCGCCTATAACGGATTCGCCCGCGAAATCGCGGGAAGACTGGCAGACGCTCCACCCGATGACCAACGAAGTGAAGCACGCGCTCTCGCTGACCGATTGGGACTACTCACCCAATAGGTGACCGGTACGGTTTGTACCCTTCGTCGCACCGCGATTTCCGATGCTTTACGCATGGTAAATGGATCAACGGAATCCGTGTTGGTGCGGTGTAACACTGTCGAGCACGACGGCACCGAATCGCTGCGATTGTCGGTCGAGGGTGGTCGGCTGACGATCATCACTCCCACTGTCTACAACCGCACTCGGTGGAGTGCGGAGCAGGCCCGCACCCTGCGGGACACCCTCACGAAGCTGTTGGGCCGGCTGCCGGGCGGGGGTGGTTCCCGGTGAGCCGGCCCCATACGCAGCTGGCCGTATTGCTGCGCCGCTGTCAGTGGATGTTGGACGAGGCGGCCTACAAGCTCGGTGGTAAGCGGCTTCCGGCCGCTGATCGGCACGACCTGGCCGACGCGCTGGACGAACTCTCGGCCGCGCTGCGCGAGTACCGCGACGCTCCCACCGAGGCGGAGACGGACGAGGACGGGCCGCCCACGATCGTGGACCCCGACTCGTGACCGCCCGGAAGAACCGGCCCTACCTCGGCCGACACGGGTTCCGCCCCTGCCGACTACCGGGACACGTGCCCGTGTTGTCCGGCGATCTCGCGGTACCGGGGCCGCACTCGGTGCGGACCCCTGGCGGTTACCGCCATGACGGAGGTACCTGCTCGGTGAGCAACGACGGAGCGACACCCCGCGGGTGGTTCCGCGACCAGACCACTCTTGCTCGCATTCTCGCCGGTCTCCGCGCCCTG
>NZ_FPAT01000015.1 GCF_900116555.1 Actinopolyspora lacussalsi subsp. righensis
ACCCCCCCAACACACCGCCCACCCGCGCACCGAACCCGCAAGCACACGCGATCTCGCCACCACTATACGGCTCCCAACACAGCCACCAGCCCCTATCAACTAACTACATACCGGCTGACCCAGTCGGCCCCATGGTTGTTTGGGTCGGTGGCCACAGCGGAGGAGACACGCCCGGTATCCATCCCGAACCCGGCAGCTAAGCCCTCCAGCGCCCCAGGTACTGCACCCCCACGGGTGTGGGAGACACGGACACCGCCGACCCAACCCCCCCGAGACCGGCCCCACCCACCAGGGTGGGGCCGGACTCATACCCAGCCCCCTTACGGCTCGTCCCCACTGCTCCGGATCGCGGAACTCCTCGTTCTATCCTCGTACCGTGAGTGAAAACATCAGTTCGACGGAATCAGGGGCCGACCACGGTGCAGGCCCCGGACAGTCTTCCCGAGCGATGCCGCCCAGACCGCGTAGTCACGAGGTGACCGACGGTATGGAACGCGCGGCCGCTCGCGGCATGTTGCGCGCTGTCGGTATGCAGGACGGCGACTTCGCCAAACCGCAGATCGGCGTGGCTTCCTCCTGGAACGAGATAACCCCCTGCAATCTCTCGCTGCAGCGACTGGCGGGAAGTGCCAAGGACGGAGTGCACGCGGCCAACGGCTACCCGCTGGAATTCGGGACCATCTCCGTTTCCGACGGCATCTCGATGGGGCACGAGGGGATGCACTACTCGCTGGTGTCCCGCGAGATGATCGCGGACTCGGTGGAGACCGTGATGCAGGCCGAACGACTCGACGGTTCGCTGCTGCTGGCGGGCTGCGACAAGAGCCTGCCCGGAATGCTCATGGCCGCGGCCCGACTGGATCTCGCGTCGGTGTTCATCTACGCGGGATCCATCCTGCCTGGAAAGGTGGACGGGCGCGAGGTCACGATCATCGATGCCTTCGAAGCGGTGGGTGCCTGCTCGCGGGGGCTCATCCCACGCTCGGAGGTCGACCGCATCGAACGCGCGATCTGCCCCGGCGAAGGGGCGTGCGGTGGGATGTACACCGCGAACACGATGGCTTGCGCCGCGGAGGCGTTGGGCATGTCGTTGCCGGGTTCGGCGAGCCCACCATCGGTGGACCGTCGTCGTGACGCCGGCGCCAGGGCCGCCGGTGAGGCCGTGGTGGGGATGCTGGAGAAAGGCATCACCGCCCGCGACGTGTTGACCAAGGAAGCCTTCGAGAACGCGATCGCGGTGGTCATGGCGTTCGGCGGTTCCACCAACGCGGTACTGCACCTGCTGGCCATAGCGAACGAGGCGGGTGTCGAGCTGACCCTCGAGGACTTCAACCGGGTGGGGGACCGTACCCCACATCTCGCCGACGTGAAGCCGTTCGGTGAGTACGTGATGACCGCGGTGGACCGTATCGGCGGTGTCCCCGTCGTGATGAAGGCACTGCTGGACGCGGGGCTCATCCACGGCGACTGTCTGACCGTGACCGGTCGTACCGTGGCAGAGAACCTCGCCGAGCTCGAACCTCCGGAGCTGGACGGCTCGGTGATTCATCGACTCTCCGACCCGATACATCCCACCGGTGGACTGACGGTGCTGCGGGGCTCGTTGGCTCCGGAAGGCGCCGTCGTGAAGAGCGCGGGATTCGACACCGCACGCTTCGAGGGCACGGCCAGGGTGTTCGACGGGGAGCAGGCCGCGATGGACGCCGTGGAGAACAACACCCTGAGCGCTGGGGACGTGGTGGTCATCCGTTACGAGGGCCCCAGGGGCGGTCCGGGCATGCGCGAGATGCTCGCCGTCACCGGTGCGATCAAGGGTGCGGGCCTGGGCAAGGACGTTCTGCTGCTCACCGACGGCCGGTTCTCCGGAGGGACGACCGGATTGTGCATCGGCCACGTCGCACCGGAGGCCACCGATGGTGGTCCGATCGCCCTCGTCGCCGATGGCGACCCGATCCGACTGGATCTGGCTGACCGGAAACTGGACCTGCTGGTTTCGGACGAGGAGCTGTCGCGTCGCGAGCAGCGGTGGCAGCCGCCGGAGCCGAAGTACCGCGGTGGCGTGTTGGGCAAGTACGCCAAGCTGGTCGGCTCCGCTGCCAATGGTGCGGTCTGCTGACCCGATCGCCCGTGTCGCGGTCTCGCCCGACGTCATCGGGACCGGACTTCGCAGGGGACGTTCGATCGAGTTGATGCCCGGCCGGTTCGACCGGCCCGCCGGGGAACGTGCCGGATTCCCGGGACACCCCCCGGCGGGCTGTCGGCGTGCCGCGTGGGTCAGGTCGGCATGTTCATCTCGAGCAGCGGATCGTTCGAGGGCTGCTCGCTGCCGCCCGCCGGTTCCACGGTTATGCCGATGGCACGGGTGTTCGGCGGAATCTCGGCCGTCATCGCCGACATGTTGCCGCTGGACTCCTGCCGCAGCAGTCCGGCCGACTCCGCACCGTAATCGCCGAGGAACCACAGTTGGTAAACCCGTTCCGGCGGTGCGGGTTCCATACCGGAGCCCAGGAACATGACTTTGTCCATGCGTTCGGACATCACCGTGACGGCTTCCATGCCACCCGTGCTGGTGGTGGCGACCTTGGCGTCCGGTGCTCGTACGAGTCGCTCCACCGCCGCGTCACGATCCGCGCGCGCCTGCTGCAACTCCTGCTGAGTGTTCCACGCCAGGGCACCGAAACCGGCGGCCAGTACGACACCGACGATCGCCGCCGCCGTCGCCAGCCGCGTGCCCCACGACGCCCGACGGTTCACCCCCCGGCCACCGCGGCGTCGTGGTCGTTCCGCTGTGGCGGGGGGCTCCTGCCGGGTGCGCGAGACCTCCGACAGCACCCGCTGCTTGAACTCCTCCGGAGGCTCGACAGCGGTGGTTCCACCCAGGTAAGCGGCCGTTTCCCGGAACTGGCGCACCTCCTCGGCACAGTCCGAGCACGAGGCCATGTGCCGTTCGAAGGCCACCCGCTCGGTCTCCGACAGCGCGTCCAGCACGTAGGCCCCCGTCAACGTGGCCATGTCGGTGTTCATCTGCCCACCCCCAGGCAGTCCCGGAGTCGGATAAGCCCGTCCCGCAGCCGCGTTTTCAGCGTGGACGCCGGTGTGCTCAGCAATCCGGCCGCTTCCCGGTAGGTGTAGCCACGGTAGTAGGTCAGCATCACCGACTCACGTTGAATCTCGGTCAGTGTGGACAGACACTTGCGTACCTGCTGCTGCTCCCAGCGGGAGGCCACGGTCTCCGACACCTCGTCGAACGGGCGCCCCTGCTCCCGTGAGCCGGCACGGCTCTCACGGTCGGTGGCGGCCTGCGCCGAGCGCACGCGGTCCACCGCGCGGCGGTGCGCCAACGTCAGGACCCAGGTGAGCACGCTGCCCTTGCCCGCGCTGTAGTGCGTGGCGCTGCGCCAGACCTCCACCAGGACTTCCTGCGCCACCTCCTCGGACTGGGCGGTGTCGCGCACGACGCGCTGCACCAGGCCGAACACCGAGCCGGCGATCAGGTCGTAGAGCCGCTCGAAGGCCTGTTCGTCCCCCTTCGCCACCTCGGCGAGCAACGCCTCGGTGTCCGGGCCGTGCTCCGAGGCCTCCTCGAGCTCCTCGGAATCGCGCAACCACCGTTTCGATCGGTGACTCGCGGGGTTCTCCATCGCGCCGCTCCTTTCTGCGCGTTACCCGCTGTCCCGGGCGCCGTCGGTGGTGGGTTTGGCGAAGACGAGCTGCCACACGTCCAGATATCGTGCGCGGAATCCCGCTTCACTGTATGCCAGGTAGAACTCCCACATGCGCCGGAACCGCTCGTTGAATCCGAGCCCGGCGATGTGCTCGCGCCGTCGAGTGAACCCCGCGCGCCATTGCCGCAGGGTTTCGGCGTAGCTTTGCCCGAAAGCGTGTCGTTCCACAGGGTGAATACCGGTGTGCTCGGACACGATGCGCTCGATGGCCGGGATCGAGGGCAGCTGCCCGCCCGGGAAGATGTACTTGTGGATCCAGGTGTAGGAGTCCCGGGTCGCCAGCATCCGTTCGTGCGGCATCGTGATCGCCTGGACAACCGCCCGACCACCGGGCGTCAGCAGCCGGTCGAGCTTCGTGAAGAACCTGTCCCAGTACTCCGCGCCGACGGCTTCGATCATCTCCAGGCTGATCACCGCGTCGAACTCGCCGTCGGCCTGCCGGTAGTCGCGCAGCTCGACGTCGACGTGATCGGCCAACCCCGCTCGCTCGACGCGCTCCACGGCGAGCGCACGCTGCTGCTCCGACAGGGTCAGCGTGGTGACTCGCGCGCCGCGCCGCGCCGCTCGGATCGCCAGCGATCCCCAGCCGCTGCCGATCTCCAGCAGCCTGGTGCCTTCCACCACACCGGCCGCGTCGAGTGCCCGGTCGAGTTTGCACCGCTGCGCGGTCGCCAGGTCCGTTACTCCCGGTCGGAACAGTCCCGCCGAGTAGGTCATGGTCTCGTCCAGGAAAGCGGCGAAAACCTCGTTGGACAGGTCGTAGTGCCGTTGAACGTTGCGTGTCGCTCCGGCGGTGGTGTTGCGCTCCGCCGTGGGCCTGGAAGCGTCCACCCAGCGGCGCAGGGACTGCAGCGGGCGCGGCACAAGTGTGGAAAGTCGCCGTGCGAACGGGGTCAGCAGCGCGGCCGGATCTGGGCTGTCCCAGTCGCCGGTCATGTAGGCCTCGCCGAAACCGATCTTGGCGTCCACCCCGAGCCGGTGGAAGAACGCCTCGGGACGGATCACTCGCATCAGGGGAGCGTCCGGTCCGCCCGCGCCGAGGCGCTCGCCGCCCGCGAGCACAACCCGCACCGGCAGCTCACGTACGGCGTGGCGGAACAGTCGTTCGGCCAGCCCGGCGCGTACCGGGGAACGCGGCGCTTCGTCCACCGCGTCCCACACCGACACGCTCGCCGGGGCGGGTAACGACATGGCAGTGGTCATCTGACACCTTCCTGGTGAACATGGGGAGTACGGGGGTTCGGTGAGCGTCCGCGCAGCCACAGCGAGATCCCGTGCGCGCGAATCATCGCCGCCACACGCTGCGGCACCAGCGGGTTGCCGAGCAGCAGCCGCGTGAGCCGTCGTGGTTCCGCCGGAACGCGCCGACCGTGCATCTCCGCCGTCAACAGCGGTTTCCCGGCCTCGTCGCGCAGCCGGACGCTCACGTCCACCCGTTCACCCGGATAACCCAACCGCATCTCGTAGTTTCCCCGCTGTGGCAGGAAGGGCGAGACGTAGAACCGCTTGGTGACCGTGGCGTGCCCGTGTGGGTCCGGCCGCAGCAGATAGCAGTGTCGCTCTCCGTAGGTGTTGTGTACCTCGGCCACCACGCATGCCAGCTCCCCGTCCGGACGGTGACACCAGTAGAACGTGACGGGGTTGAACACGTAGCCCAGCACCCGTGCGTGGGCCAGCATGAGTACTCGGCCGCCTTCGAGGTCCACGCCGTTGCGGGACAGCCAGTTGTCCAGGTTGGCCCGGATGGAGCGGTGGGGAGACCCGAGGTGATCACGTGCCTCGAACCGTGCGAACGGCCGTAGCGGCAGCGGCAGCCGTGGCAGGTCGTCCAGATCGACCAGCCAGGTGTAGAGCCGGTGCCGGAACCCGTCACCCGGTTCGGTGTGCCTGGTGTGGCCGACCGTCACGTCGTACAGGGCGGTTGTCGTCGAATCGCTCATCCGGCTCACCAGCCCGCCCCCAGCGCGGCGGCGGCACGCACCCCCGAGGCGCAACCGTCCTCGTGGAAGCCCCAACCCTGGTACGCCCCCGCGAACCGGACTCGGTCGTCGCCGATCTCGTCCAACCGCCGCTGCGCGGCCACCGCCTCGGGTGTGTAGATCGGATGCCGGTAGGTCATGCGCGCCAGCACGCTGGCCGGACGAACCCGTTCACCGGAGTTCAGCGTGACCAGGTAGTCGTCCGGCTCGGCCAGTCGCATCAGGCGGTTCATGTGGTAGCTGATCCGCACCCCGGTCCCGGCCCGGTCGCAGGAGGGCATCGTGTAGTTCCAGCTGGCCACGGCCGCCGGACTGCGCGGTAGCACCGTGGCATCGGTGTGCAGCAGGGTCTCGTTCTCGCTGTAGCCGAAGGCCCCCAGCAGTTCCTTCTCCAGCGGTTCCGGATCGGCCAGCATCTCCAGGGCCGTGTCGGCGGGGCTGGCCAGCACGGCGTGCCGTGCTCGGTACCGCTCTCCCGCCGCGTCCCATAGCGTCACCCCTTCGGCGGAGCGCCGGACGGTCCGTATCGGGGTTGTGGAGCGCACCGCGTGCAGCCGTTCGGCGATGCGTGCCACGTACTCCCGCGATCCCCCGGGGACGAACCGCCAGCTCGGTGATCCGCGCACGCTCAGCATTCCGTGGTTGCGCAGGAAATGGAACAGGTAACGCGCCGGGTACTGGCCGCTGCTGATCCCGTCGGCCGACCAGACCGCGGAGACCAGCGGTAGTGCGAAGTGGTTGACGAAGTACTCCGAGAAGTTCCCCTGCCGCAGGAAGGTTTCCAGCGTGGGCAGCGACTCGTCCGCCACCGGTGTATCCAGCAACGAGTTGGCTCGCCGGTGAAACCGGATCACCTGCCTGAGCAGGTTCAGGTAGGCCGGGTTGCCGAGATTGTGGGGCTGGGCGAACAGCCCGCGCAGTCGTTTCGCCCCGGCGTACTCCAGCCCGCATCCTTCGCAGCGCACGCTCATCGACATCTCGGTCGGCCGGGTCGCAACGCCCAGCTCCTCGAACAGCCTGCACAACTGCGGATAGGTGCTCCGGTTGTGCACGATGAAGCCGCTGTCCACGGCTATCCTTCGCCCGTCGCCGGTGGGCACGTCGTGCGTGTGCGCGTTACCGCCCAGTCGGTCCGCCGCTTCGAACAGCGTCACCTCGTAGTGCCGTTGCAGCAGGTACGCCGCCGTCAGTCCGGAAACCCCGGAACCGATGACGGCCACTCGCGGTCGGCCGGATCCGTTCTCCATCACTGCCCTCCGGCGTGTCCTTCGAGGTGGGACGGTGTCCTGCTCGCGGCGCGGCTCGGCCCGACCTCGGCCACGAATTCGCGGGCCAGGCGGGTCCATTCCCGGTGTCGACGCAGCATCGCGTGCCCGCTGCTCGGAACCAGCCGGTACCGCGCGGTGTGTCCGGCGCGATTCGCCCGCCGTGCGTACTCGGCGGAAGCGGGTGCCGAAGTGATGCCGTCACGATCGCCGTGCGCGAGCAGTGTTCGGGTGCCCGCGAGCTGTTCCACCGGATCTGACGGTTCGATCCACGGTGCCAACGCGCAGACGTCACCCACGCCGTCCTCGCCCGCGAGCAGCAGGGCCGCGCGGCCTCCCATCGAGTGCCCCAACAGCACGATCCGGGCCCGCGGCGAGCGTCGCCGGATCTCTCGCAGCGCCCAGCGCGCGTCGACCACCGGATCCCGATCCGGCTCGTTCCACCCGCGCAGTCGGTTCCGCAGCAACCACACCGCCGATGTTCCGCCGTGCTGCCGGGCCACTCGCAGCGCGAGCCACCACATGCGCAGATAGGCCAGCCGCCAGGGGCGCATCGGCTCCTCGCTGCGAGAGCGGCCGCCGTGCAGCACCAGTACCGCAACGTCAGCCTCGGCGGATCGCCGGATGCTGTGCAGTACGGCTCCGCGGTTCTCCCCATCCCGGATCACCCGGTCGGCTGCCTCGTGATCTCGCATACCCGTTGTTCGGAACCGCCGGGCATCGGGGTTGGTCGGTGTGGCGGCCCGCACAGTCCGGGTGTTCGGGCAATCGCTTTCGCCCCCGGCTGCGAATCGCCCGAAACCGCCGCACGACGTGCCGGATTCGTACGCGCGTGCGGCACTTGATCACGACGATCGTGTGGGAGGTCGGGTGTTACGAGTTCGCAGGGGTTCTCCCGCGTCGTTCCGGAGCGCTGTCCGCGGCTCGGAGCGGCGCGCTCGTGCCACGCCGCTCGTCCTGTCGGGACGGATCCGGAAACGGCGGCGTACGGCCGGCGGGGCGAGCGGCGTGGCGGACGGTATCGCCGACCTGGTGGAGCGGGTGCTCGGCGTCGAGCCCCCGCTGGGGATCAGCGCCTGGGACGGCAGCGGTCACGGACCGCCCGGAAACCCGCGCGTGCTGCTCCGCGGTCGGCGCGCGTTGCGCCACCTGCTCTACCGCCCCGGGGAACTGGGACTGGCCCGAGCGTTCGTCACCGGCGATCTGGACGTGCGTGGGGATCTCACCGAGGCACTGCGGCGGTGCCGGGCACTCGCGCGACACGAGGGTGTGACCGTCCCACGGTTCGGCCCCGGGCACTTGTGGGGGCTGGTCCGAGACTTCGCCGTGCTGGGAGCTCTCGGCCCCCGTCCGGACCCTCCCCGCAGTGAGGCACGGCCCACCGGCAGGCTGCACAGCAGACGACGCGATTCCCAGGTCATCGCCCATCACTACGACCTGGGCAACGAGTTCTACGGGCTGTTGCTCGATCCCAGGATGGCCTACTCCTGCGGCTACTGGCCCGACGACGGCACCGAGCGCACGTTGGCGGCCGCACAGGAGGCCAAGCTCGACCTGATCTGCCGCAAACTCGGTCTGGACAGCGGCACCCGCCTGCTCGACGTCGGTTGTGGTTGGGGTTCGCTGCTGCTTTACGCGGCCCAGCACTACGGTGTCTCCGCCACCGGCGTGACCCTCTCGACGCAGCAGGCCGACCACGTTCGACGGCGCGCGCACGAACTCGGGCTGGCGGAGCTGGTCGAGGTCCGGCGTTGCGACTACCGCGAGCTGGCGGTGCCCGACTCCGGCGAGTACGACGCGGTGGCCTCGGTGGAGATGGGCGAACACGTGGGTTCGGCCAACTATCCGGATTTCGTCGCCACCCTGCACCGCATGCTCCGGCCCGGCGGCAGGCTGCTGCTGCAGCAGATGTCGCGCGGTGATTCGGCACCCGGCGGTGGTGCCTTCATCGGGTCCTACATCGCGCCCGACATGAACATGGTTCCGATCGGTGCGACGCTGTGGAAACTGGAACGTGCCGGTTTCGAGGTTCGTGATGTCCAGGCGATGCGCGAGCACTACGTTTACACGGTTCGGGCCTGGTTGCGGACCCTGCTCGACCGGTGGGACGAGGTGATCGCGCTGGCGGGTACGGAACAGGCCAGGGTGTGGTGGCTGTACCTGGCAGGCGGCGGGCTGGCCTTCGAGGAGAACCGGATGGGAGTGCACCAGATTCTCGGGGTGCGTCCCCACGAGGACGGTTCGATCGACGACTGCACCCTCGCGTTGCCCGAGGTCCGGCGTTGACCCCGGGTGCCGTGGCCGGTGTGCTCGCGATCGGGCTGGGCGTGGCGTGGGCCACGGTCACCGTCACGTTCCTGATGGCGCGGGTGCGGAATCGCTACGACACCATCGACACCGCCTGGGGCACCGGGTTCGCGCTGATCGCGGTGTGCGCACTGGCACTGGTCCGGCCGGTGTCCGGGGACTCGGAGCAGCCCGGGGTGGCGGGGTGGCTCGCCACGGTGCTCACTGTCGTGTGGGGGGTGCGGTTGGCGCTGCACCTGCATCTGCGCAACCGGACCAAGCCGGAGGATCCCCGCTACCGGGAGATGCTCGCCAAGGCGCGCCGGTTCCCGGCCGGGCGGATGTACTTCCGGGTGTATCTCACCCAGGCCCTGGTGATGTGGTTCGTCGCCCTTCCGGTACAGCTCGCCCAGTTCGGCGGTTCCGCCCGGCATCCCCTGTCAGCGGCGGTGCTCTGGGCGGGGGTGTTCGTCTGGCTGGTGGGGTTCGCGTTCGAGACCGTCGGCGACGAGCAGTTGCGCAGGTTCCGGAACCGGCCGGAGAACTCGGGGGCGGTGCTTCGCATGGGGCTGTGGCGCTACACGCGCCACCCGAACTACTTCGGTGATGCCTGCGTGTGGTGGGGGCTGTACCTGATCGCCTGCCACCACCAGGTCGGCGTTCTCCCGCTGTTGTCCCCCGTGCTGATGACCTGGTTGTTGGCCCGGGGCAGCGGCAAACCGTTGCTGGAGCGCGACATCGTCGAACGTCGGCCGGACTACGCGGACTACGTCCGGCGAACCAGCGGGTTCGTGCCCCTGCCACCGAAGCGGGATTGACGCCCACGCCGTGATGGTCGGGTTCCCCGCTCGCTCCCGGCCGGAATTGATTCCGGCTCACGTTTCGTGGCGCCGATCCTCCTCGCGAGGATCGACCTCCCGTCCCCGATCGGTTCGTTTCGCGCGTTCCACCAGCCTGGAACGCAGCGGCGCCAACCGCGATGACAGGGTATGGACGCTGACGAGCCCGATCGTGAAAATCGCTCCCAGAATCCAGCCCGCCACGACGTCGGAGGGGGAGTGCACGCCCAGCACGAGTCGGGAGAACCCGGTGATCAGCACCAGCAGTACGCCCAGTCCCACGACACCCGCGCGTGACCAGCGCCCGCGCAGCACTCCCAGCAGCAGAATCGCCAGCATCAGGTAGACCGCCGCGGAATGGGCGGAGTGCCCGGAGGGGAAGGCGAAGCTGTCCTCGGTGAGCGCGTTGGGGGCCGGAACCGGTCTGGGGCGCGCGATGGTGAGTTTGAGCAGGAAAACCGTCAGTGCTGTTCCGGTGGAGGTCAGCACCAACAGCATCGGACGACTCCAACCGCGGGTGCTGGTTCCCAACCAGACGGCGCCGATGACCGCCACGGAGAACACCACCGCTCCCTCGCCCAGGTGAGTGATGACGTTGAACGCCGCGATCACGGTGGGAGTGCGCAGTTCGGCGATCATCTCCAGTAGCCGACGGTCCAGCCCGAGGATCGCGCCGTGCTCGTAGACCTGTTCCGCGAGCTCGCCGAACACGTTGATCCCGGCCACCACGAGTAACAGCCCAAGCACCGGGGTGAACCAGGGGTACCAACTCGCGAGGTCACGCCAGCTCGCGTGCGACTCGGCGAGACGTTCCTCGGGGTCGTACCCGTCACCGGAGCGCGGGCTCTCGCCGGTGGGGGCCATTGTCATGGATCACACTCCCGGCCTCGGTCGCCGTGATTGCTCGGTCCCCGTGCATTCTACGTGCGCTCGGACTTTCGAGCCCGGATGTCGGACGAGAGGCATTCCGGTGGCGTGACTCGCGGAACGGAATCCGAGGAATTCGTGATTGTCGCCGCGCCGGGAGCTGTCTCCCCACCGGAGGGGCAGGAATCGTTCGGCGGCGGAAGTGCTCGACAATCCGTCCCGCGTGCGATCCGCTTCGTTCCGGTTGGGTTCCGGTCGGGAATGCCTTGGAAACGAAAAAGTCCCGAGCCGAATGACTCGGGACTTCGGTGCGCCAACAGGGACTCGAACCCCGAACCCACTGATTAAGAGTCAGTTGCTCTGCCGCTTGAGCTATTGGCGCGTTGCCGTGTGAAATTTTTCCGCCTCGCTCGAATTCCCTCTCGCGTTGGCGACAACACAAACTTTAGCACGGTTGCCGGAGGTGTGATTCGAGGGGGGTCGCTTGCGTGTCGTGGGTGGTGTGCGCTGCGGCTTCGTCGCTTCCTCGCTGGGCTGGGGCGCGGTCGGTCGGATCGTCCGCTCGCCGGCGGCGGTGCGGCTCGTCGGGACGGGTTCATCATGGGGCGGCGCTTCTCGTCATCCGCTTCGTCGTTCGGGCGGCCGTCTCACCCGACTTCGATCTCCGGGAGTGATCCGCTCGATGTCCTCCGAGCTCGATGTCCACCCGAGGTTACGGAAGTACTACGGCTGAGACGCGATGACAACCCTTTCGGGTGAGAAGGCGTCATCCTGGACAGCAGTTGTGCGGACTCACGTTTCGTCGTCCGGTACGGGACGGCGCCGGGTGAGCCTCGAACTCACGGGGGACACGACTGTGGGGAATGGCGAATCGAGCGGAACGGAACGCCACGGATGGAACTGTTGAGTCGCTCTTCCGGGGGATCCATGGTTTCCCCACGGCAAAGACTTCTGACGACCCTGCTCTGCTTGGTCGCGTTACTGGTCGCCGGTTGCGGTACGGGGGCCGGTGGTGACTCCCGCACCCAGACCTCGGGTTCGGAGCCGAGCAGCACCGGCCCGCCCGCGATCGAGTTCACCCCGAAGTCGGGAGCCTCGTCCGCCTCCCCGGTGGATGATGTCGGGGCCCGGGCGAAGAATGCCACGTTCACCGAGGTCGTGATGACCAACGCCTCCGGTGAGAAGGTCGAGAGCTCGCTCGAGGACGACGGCCGAGGTTGGTCGGTCCAGGAGCCGCTCGGCTACGGCAAGACCTACGAGGTGGTGGCGAAGGCCACCGGTGCGGACGGCGAGAAACTGACCGAACGCTCCCGGTTCACCACGCTGACCCCCGAGAATCTCACCTACGTGTCCATGAACCCGCTCGACGGGCAAACCGTGGGTGTCGGTCAGCCCCTGGCGTTCTACTTCAGCGAGGACGCGCCCGCTCCCGTCAGGGAACGCGCCGAGAAGGCCATCGACATCAGTACCGACCCGAAGGTCAAGGGCGAGTTCTACTGGTTCGACGACCGCGAGGTGCACTGGCGTCCCAAGGAGTACTGGGAACCGGGTACCGAGATCACCGTCGACGTCAACATCTACGGCAAGAACCTCGGCAACGGTGTCTACGGCGAGTCCGACCGCCACGCCACCGTGAAGATCGGTGACGAGGTGATCCTGCGTGCCGACGCGGCCTCCCATCGGATGAAGGTCACGGTCAACGGCGAGCTCAAACGCACGATTCCGGTCTCGCTGGGACGCCCCTCCTACCCATCGCACAACGGCACCCACGTGGTGATGCGCAAGCACGACACTTACATGATGGATTCGACCACCTACGGCCTGGGGCTGGACGAGGGTGGCTACCGCACCGAGGTCGAGTGGGCCGTACGGATCTCCAACGGCGGTGAGTTCCTGCACGCCGCCCCCTGGTCGGTCGGGGACCAGGGCGAGCGCAATGTCAGCCACGGCTGCATCAACATGAGCACCGCCGACGCGAAGTGGGTCTACGACCTGCTCAAGAAGGGCGACGTCGTCGAGGTGACCAACTCCAAGGGCGGGGAACTGGCTTCCTGGGACGGCTTCGGCGACTGGCAGGTTCCGTGGAGCGAGTGGACCAGTGGCAACAGCTGACCGAGGTCACGCGTTCGGCTCCGCCTCTCGTGCGGGGCCGATTCGTTCGAACGCCCGCGTGGAACCGCCCGATGGTGATAGGAAATCAGCTGTGGGTAGCGGGAACGCGGAAGTCGATCGGCACGGTTGGATCCACGACAGCGCCGTACGGGACGCGGCGTGCCTGACCCTGGTTCGGGGAACCGATGTGTTCCGGGTGGCACGAGCCTTCGGCGCCGATCCGACCCGGGGCAGACACTGGAACTTCGAGGAGTTCTGCGAGGAGTCCTTCGCCTGTGCGGACAAGCAGTCCCTGATCGGTCTCCGCCGGGTGGGCGAGTGGACACTCGTCGCCGAGGAGAGCCGTTTCGAGGGGATCCGGCACGAGGTGCTCGCCGAGGCCAGTTCCGGCGGCGAACTGGTCTCGGTGTACTGGGACGTCGGTGGTTCCGGTGGATTCGCCCACGCCGTGGGCGGCGAGTTGCGCACCTTCTTCGAACCCGTGCTTCCCGAGTACCGCTCCGGAACCCGCCCGGACGATCTGGAGTCGTTACGCGCCGGGCTACCCTGGCACGAGGCGGAGCGTGTGCCGCTCATGCTGGCGCTGTCGGCGCGTGTCACGGGATGCGTGCCCGACCCGGAGTGGTTCGTCGGACAGTTCCTGACCTGCCCGGTGGTGGGGACGGGCGGGAACGTGGTTCTCGGTCCCGCCTCCCACCAGATCGGTTCGCTGTTCCACGGTTCGGCGGGATGGAGAGTTTGATGGGGTTGCTGCGTCGGTTGTTCGGGCTCGAACGGCGGGCCGCGGAAGCGACGTCGCGGGTGGGGGACGAGTCCGCCGAGGCCGCTCGCCGCGCGGAGCTGTTCTGGCGCCGCTGGGAGGAGCTACTGCCGCGGGTGGGCTCCGCGTTGGGTGACGGTGTGCCGCAACGTGTCGACCACCAGCTCGCGGAAGCGGTCGGGCTGCTGCATCCGAGACTGAACTTCTCGATCGAGCGCGGCAGCGAGGCCATCTACGCCTTGGTGATCACCGCCCAGGCGGATCCCGAACTGCGGGTATACACCGATGCCTGGAAGGCGGCCGCGCCCGCCGCCGATTCACTGTGGGAGTACCACGACGCGGTGCCTCCGGTCCCCGATCCGAGGGAAGTCACCGTCAACCTCCGTGGCAAGCGCTACCAGCTGGACGAGGTGCGTGTCGCGGCGCAGTTCGACAACACCAGGAACCTGATCGACGTCGCGGTCTACCACCCCGGCTTCTCCGAACTGGCCGATGAGGAACGGGAGGCGTTGACCTTCCTGCCGTTGCACGCCGCGCTGGGGGAGAAGTTGGCGGCCGATCGCATCGGCAGGGTCGAGACGGCCGACCTGCTTCCCGCCAACGCGGTCGATCTGGTCGCGTTCCGCGAGCGGGTTCGTGCCTTCGACACCGGGGAGACCGATTCCGCCGAACCGGACACCGAGCAGTAGGCGGACGCGGCACCGGTCGAACGCGCCGTTGTCGGCGGTGCTGGTTAGTCTCGGGACGTGACCAGGGAACGCACGCACGAGCACGCCGCACCGGACGCCGCCGTTTCGCGGGAGGCGGAACCTTCGGGCTCCCGGGCCGAAGAGACCGAGGTCGAAAAGTCCGGGGCCGAGCCCGCGCCCGACGAACGGGCCGAGGGGCTCGAGGACGTCCCGCGTGAGACGAGGAAGCGGCACGACGAGCTGGTGGAGCGGGTGCGTTTTCACCAGTTCCGGTACTACGTGCTCGACGCTCCGGTGATCACCGACGGTGAGTTCGACGAGCTGTTCGTCGAGTTGCAGCGGCTGGAGGACGAACACCCGGCGCTGCGCACCCCGGACTCCCCGACCCAGGAGGTCGGCGGCACCTTCTCGACGGAGTTCACCGCCGTCGACCACCTGGAACGGATGCTGAGTCTGGACAATGCCTTCGACATTTCCGAACTCACGACCTGGGTGAACCGCGTCGAACGGGAGACCGGTAGCCACCCCGCCTTCCTCTGCGAACCCAAGATCGACGGACTGGCCGTCAACCTGCTCTACCGCGACGGCAGGCTGGAACGGGCGCTGACCCGAGGGGACGGCAGGACCGGCGAGGACGTGACGCTCAACGTGCGCACCATGCGGGACGTGCCGGACCGGCTGACCGGCGGCGCGGAGTACCCGGTCCCGGAACTGGTCGAGATCAGGGGCGAGGTGTACTTCCGGCTCGACGAGTTCGCCGAACTCAACGCCTCGCTGGTGGACGCGGGCAAAACCGCCTTCGCGAATCCGCGCAACGGTGCCGCCGGTTCGCTGCGGCAGAAGGATCCGCGGATCAGCAAGCAGCGCCCGCTCCGGCTGATCTGCCACGGCCTCGGCAGGCGGGACGGGTTCGAGCCCCCCACCCAGTCGGCGGCCTACGAGGCGCTGCGCACCTGGGGCCTGCCGGTGTCCCCGCACACCGTGGTGCTCTCCTCGCTGGAGCAACTGACCGAGCACGTTCGTTACTGGGGAGAGCACCGGCACGAGGCGGACCACGAGATCGACGGCATCGTCATCAAGATCGACGACGTGGCCCTGCAGCGCAGGCTCGGCACCACCTCCCGCGCCCCCCGGTGGTCCATCGCGTACAAGTACCCGCCGGAACAGGCCACCACCGAGCTGGTCGCCATCCGGGTCAACGTCGGCCGTACCGGGCGGGTCACCCCGTTCGCGGAGATGAAGCCGGTGAAGGTGGCAGGTTCCACGGTGTCGATGGCCACGCTGCACAACGCCGACGAGGTGCGTCGCAAGGGCGTGCTGGTCGGCGACCGGGTGGTGATCCGCAAGGCCGGTGACGTCATCCCGGAGGTGCTGGGGCCGGTGGTCGATGCCCGGGACGGCGACGAGTACCCGTTCGTGATGCCGGAGACCTGTCCGGAGTGCGGGTGGACGCTATACCGGCAGAAGGAGACCGACGTCGACATCCGCTGCCCCAACGCGCGTTCCTGCCCGGCACAGCTTCGCGAGCGGTTGTTCCACCTGGCGGGGCGGGGAGCGTTCGACATCGAGGTGCTCGGCTACGAGTCGGCCGCCGCGCTGCTCGAGGCCGGGGTCGTCGTCGACGAGGGGGACGTTTTCCTGCTCGACGAGGACAAACTGCTGCGTACCGAGCAGTTCCGGGCCAAGGACGGGAGTCTGACGGCCAACGGGGCGAAACTGCTCACCAGTCTGGAGAACGCCAAGCAGCAGCCGCTCTGGCGGGTGCTGGTCGCACTGTCCATCCGGTTCGTCGGCCCGACCGCCGCGCAGGCACTGGCGCGCGAGTTCGGGTCCGTCGACGCGATCGACGCGGCGGCGGAGGAGGATCTCGCGGCCGTGGACGGCGTGGGGGAGACCATCGCCGGTGCCGTGCGGGAGTGGTTCACCGTCGACTGGCACCGCGAAGTGGTCGACAAGTGGCGTGCCGCCGGGGTTCGGATGGCCGACGAGCGTGACACCTCCGTGCCGCGCAACCTGGAAGGGTTGTCGATCGTGGTGACGGGTTCGTTGCCCACCTACTCGCGGGACGAGACCAAGGAGTGGATCATGAACCGGGGCGGGCGTGCCGCCGGTTCCGTGTCGAAGAAGACCGCTTTCGTGGTGGTGGGCGATGCCCCCGGCTCCAAGTACGACAAGGCGGTCCAACTCGGTGTCCCCGTGCTGGACGAGGAGGGATTTCGGGTGCTGCTGGAGCAGGGGCCGGAGGCCGCGGCCGAGATGGCACTACAGCCGGAGTAGCGAGTGGTGCGGTGTCCGTCGCTCGACCGTCGTGGGCGCCACTAGTATCGACCGCATGGAGAGCGTGACCATCAGACGGGCGCTGCCGGCCGAGTTCGACACCGTCGGTGAGCTGACGGCGCGTGCCTACCTGGAGGGTGGGCACATTCCCGCCGAGAACACGCACTATCTCACGTCGCTCCGCGACGCCGCCGACCGCGCCGCCAAGGCGGAACTGCTCGTGGCGGTGCACGGTGACAAGGTGTGCGGCACGGTGACGGTGGCCCGCCACGGCAGCGAGTACACCGAGCTCGCGCGTCCCGGCGAACTGGAGTTCCGGATGTTGGCCGTGGCCCCGGAAGCGGCGGGCAGCGGTGTGGGTGCCGCTCTGGTCGACCGGGTGATCGAGCTGGCGGCCGCGGAGTCCTGGGAGCGGGTCGTGTTGTACAGCAACCGGTCCATGACGGTCGCGCACCGGTTGTACGAGCGGAAGGGATTCCACCGCCTTCCCGAGCACGACTGGGAGCCTTTCCCGGCCGTCAGGTTGCTCGCCTACGCCCTTGATCCGGCCCGGTGAGGCTTCCGGACTCCCGCTTCCCCGGCCGTGCGCTAGCCCGGATCACCGGTTCCTCCGCGCGACCGTTCGTGGTCCCCTCCGGGCGGTACGGTCGTGCTCAGCCGTCCAGCACCACCGAGACGATGCCCGCCAGGTGCGCGAGCCGGGCGACCTCGGAGGTGCGAAACATCGGTCCGCCCGGCCTGCCTGCCAGCAGCACCAGGTCGGGTTTGCCTATCGGCGTGGCCGCCAGCTCGGTGCCCAGTTCCCTCCAGGTGTCCGGTACCCAGGACTCGTCCCCGTCCAGCACGGTGGCCCTGGGTAACGGCATCCACGGTAACCGCAGGTATTCGTCCTCCGGGGCCGATGTGCTGGCCGCCAGGTGCTCCGCCCCGCCCGCGCGGTTACCGAAGATCATCGCCCATCCCGAGCGAATGATCCGGGGTACGCCCTCGGCGAACAGCTGGAGTCCCCGCGCCGGTTCCGCGGCGATCTCCTCGACCAGCTCCAGCTCGCGATGGGTGTCCAGTATGCCGGCATAGGGCCGCACCGCGTCCACACGAACGCCTTCCACCGACTCCGCGGCCGTGATCAGCACGTCCGGCAGCCTTCCGGAGGGAAGCTCCACGATGAGGTCGTCGATGGCGGCCTCGCTGCTCCGCTCGACCACATCCACGCTGAGGATGTCGGCCTCGATCTCGCCCAGCGCGCTCGCCACCGACCCGAGTGCGCCGGGACGGTCCGGAACCTGGACCCGGATGAGGAAGGACACCGGTTCTCACGCCTCCAACATCGTGCGCGGCACCTCGCCGTCCGCGCCGGACCGGTTCGCACGAGCGGCTCGGGGCCCTCGTGTGGAGCGGACCGGCCAAATTGTGGCAGACACGACGTTCCCCGGGGACGACACCGCTGGATGCACACCGGCCCGAAACGATCCCGATGCCCGGGTGTGACCACCCGTTGGTGGTCGTGGTCGCTGCCCATAGACTCGTTGTCACCTTTCGAAGCCTGGGCGGCGCCCCGAGCGAATCGGTTCAGTGATCAGCGGGAGTGGGACGGTCGGCACCGTTCCCGCGTCCCTGATCGTTCCGCGCCGCGCGGGTGGCGTACAGGCATTCGACTCGAACACGCGTGGTAGCCGGAAGCGACCGGATACCCGAACGAACCGGACACGATCAGGGGGCCCGCGCATTGTCCACGATTTCCCGTGACGAGGTGGCTCACCTCGCCGGACTCGCCCGGCTGGCCGTATCCGAGGAGGAGCTCGACACGTTCGCAGGCCAGTTGGACGTGATCCTCGATTCGGTAGCCAGGGTCGGCGAAGTGGCCGCCGACGAGATACCGCCCACGTCCCACGCGGTACCGGTCACCAACGTTTTCCGAACGGACGAGGTGCGCGACGGGCTGTCCCGCGGGGAAGCACTCGCCGGGGCGCCCGCCACCGAGGAAAACAGGTTCCGAGTACCCAGGATTCTCAACGAGGAGGCGTGATGTCCTCGACCACATCAGTCCCGGACGGGCCTGGTTCGACCGAACTCACCGGTCTCGCCGCCTCCGAACTGGCCGCCAAGATCGCCGCGGGCGAGGTGTCCGCTGTCGAGGTCACCCGTGCGCACCTGGACCGTATCGAGGCGATCGAACCGGCGGTGCACGCCTTTCTGCACGTCGACCGCGAAGCGGCGCTGGACGCCGCCCGGCGGGCCGACGAGCAGCGTGCCAACGGCACTCCCGCCTCTCCGCTGGCTGGCGTGCCGCTGGCGCTGAAGGACGTGCTCACCACCACCGACATGCCGACCACCTGCGGCTCCAGGATGCTGGAGGGCTGGACACCGCCGTACGACTCGACCGTGGCGGCCAGGCTCCGCGACGCGGGTGTGGTGGTCCTCGGCAAGACCAACATGGACGAGTTCGCCATGGGCTCGTCGACCGAGAACTCCGCGTTCGGCCCGACCCGCAACCCGTGGGACACCGACCGGATCCCCGGTGGTTCCGGGGGAGGCTCCTCGGCCGCGCTGGCGGCGTTCGAGGCGCCGCTGGCGATCGGCACCGACACGGGAGGTTCCATCCGGCAGCCCGCCGCGGTCACCGGGACCGTGGGGGTCAAGCCCACCTACGGCGGGGTGTCCCGCTACGGCCTGGTCGCGTTCTCCTCCTCGCTGGACCAGGCGGGGCCGTGCGGGCGTACGGTGCTGGACGCCGCGATGCTGCACGAGGTCATCGCCGGGCACGATCCGATGGACTCCACCTCGGTGGACGCGCCGGTTCCGAAGGTGACCGCGGCAGCACGGGACGGAGCGGACGGAGACCTGCGCGGGGTGCGCGTGGGAGTCGTCCGCGAGTTCGGTGGCGAGGGCTACCAGCAGGGTGTGCGGGACTCGTTCCGCACCGCCGTGGACACGCTCACCTCGCTCGGTGCCGAGGTCGTCGAGGTCTCCTGCCCGCACTTCGAGTACGCCCTCGGGGCCTACTACCTGATCGCGCCCAGCGAGTGCTCCTCGAACCTCGCGCGGTTCGACGCGATGCGCTACGGGCTGCGGGTCGGCGACGACGGCACCCGCAGCACCGAGGAGGTCATGTCGCTGACTCGGGAGCAGGGCTTCGGCCCCGAGGTCAAGCGTCGTATCATGCTCGGTACCTACGCGCTCTCGTCCGGCTACTACGATGCCTACTACGGCCAGGCGCAGAAGGTCCGCACCCTGATCACCAGGGATTTCGAGGCCGCTTTCGGGCAGGTGGACGTGTTGGTCTCGCCCACGACCCCCACCACCGCGTTCCGCATCGGGGAACGTGTCGACGACCCGATGGCCATGTACCGCGCGGACCTGTGCACCATTCCGAGCAATCTCGCCGGCAACGCCGCCATGAGCGTGCCGTCGGGGCTTTCCACCGAGGACGGTATGCCCGTCGGTCTGCAGATCATGGCACCCGCCATGGCCGACGACCGGCTCTACCGCGTGGGTGCGGCCTACGAGGCGGCACGCGACGCGGCTTCGGAAGTTTCCCTGCTCGACCGTGTCCCACGGTTGGAGGTCGCCTGATGAATCCCAAGTTGCGAGCCCTGCTCGCCGTCGGCGCGGAGCTGTCCCGCGGCATCGGTCTGCGTGGCAAGATCCGCCAGGCGCGCGAGGACAACGATCGACTGGTGATGGCGGACGCGATCGTCACCGTTCTCGGGTTGATCACCGGAGTGGCGTTGGCCGTTCGCGAGGTACGTAAGGCGGAACGGGAATGACAGCTGTCGCCGAGATCATGGACTACGACGAGGTTCTGCGACGTTTCGACCCGGTGCTCGGGCTGGAGGTGCACGTCGAGCTCTCCACGGCCACCAAGATGTTCTGCGGTTGCGCCAACGAGTTCGGCGCCGAGCCGAACACGCGGGTCTGCCCGGTGTGCCTGGGTATGCCGGGCGCGTTGCCGGTCGTCAACGGCTCGGCCGTGGAGTCGGCCATCAGGATCGGTCTGGCCCTGGACTGCCAGGTGGCGGAGTGGTGCAGGTTCGCGCGGAAGAACTACTTCTATCCGGACATGCCCAAGAACTTCCAGACCTCGCAGTACGACGAGCCGATCGTGTTCGACGGTGGTCTCGACGTCGTGCTCGACGACGGTGAGACCTTCCGGGTGGGCATCGAACGGGCCCACATGGAGGAGGACACCGGCAAGTCGTCGCACGTCGGCGGTGCCTCCGGCAGGATCCACGGTGCCGAGCACTCGCTGCTGGACTACAACCGTGCGGGTGTTCCGCTCATCGAGATCGTCACCAAGCCGATCACCGGTGCCGGGGAACGTGCTCCCGAGATCGCTCGTGCCTACGTGACCGCGCTGCGGGATCTGCTGCGTTCGATGGGCGTTTCGGACGTTCGGATGGATCAGGGGTCGTTGCGTTGCGACGCCAACGTCTCGTTGACCCCGAAGGGGGAGAGCGGTTTCGGCACCCGCACCGAGACGAAGAACGTCAACTCGTTCCGCAGCATCGAGCGGGCGGTGCGTTTCGAGATGCGCAGGCAGGCGTCCCTGCTGGAGAACGGTTCCGAGATCGTCCAGGAGACCAGGCACTTCGACGAGTCCACCGGTGAGACCTCCTCGGGAAGGCGTAAGGAGGAGGCCGAGGACTACCGCTACTTCCCGGAACCCGATCTCGTTCCGATCGCCCCCTCGCGGGAGTGGGTGGAGCAGCTGCGCGGCACGCTTCCCGAGATGCCCTGGGAACGGCGCAAGCGGGTCCAGGAGCAGTGGGGCCTGTCGGACGAGGAGCTGCGCGATCTGGTCAACGCCTCGGCGCTGGACCTCGTCGCGGCCACCGTGGACGCCGGTGCCTCGCCCTCGGAGGCGCGCTCGTGGTGGGTCGCCTACCTGAGCCAGCGCGCCAACGAGCGCGGCGTGGAGCTCGCGGAGCTCTCGGTCACACCAGCCCAGGTGGCCCGGGTGATCGAGCTGGTCGGCGAGGGCAAGCTCACGCACAAACTGGCCCGCCAGGTGATCGACGGGGTGCTCGAGGACCGGGGCGAGCCGGACGAGGTGATCGCCGCCGACGGCATCGAGGTCGTCTCCGACGACTCCTCGTTGCAGGCCGCGGTGGACGAGGCCCTGGCTGCCCAGCCCGACGCGGCGGAGAAGATCCGCGGCGGCAAGGTGCAGGCCGCGGGCGCCATCGTGGGGGCCGTCATGAAGGCCACCCAGGGGCAGGCGGACGCCAAGCGGGTCCGCGAACTGGTGCTGGCCGCCTGCGGTCAGCAGTGAGGACCGGGCCGGTGTGACGCGCGCACCGGCGTGACCGTTTCCCGCGCCGCCGCACGTGGCGCGGGAAACGGTCACTCCTTGCCCGCTGTCCCTCCGTTGGGCGGTTCGATGCGGATCACCCTGTCGTCGCTGGAGACGGGATCACCGCCCGCCTTGTTCGCGGTGCCGAGCCACAGCAGTCCGTTCGGTCCGCTGCTGGCCGCGCGCAGCCGACCGTAGGTGTCCTCCAGTGCCCGTTCCGGTTCGCCGGTGAACGTTCCCTCCGGACCGGGACGCATGGTGTAGACGGCCGAGGCGTCGGTCAGTGCCACCACGATCAGCCCACCGCCGGCGGCGCAGCCCGCCACGCCGGGGCTCGTCCGCCAGGACCACTTGGGGCCGCTCAGTTCCTCGTCGGGTGAGCCGCGCAGCAGCACGTCCCGCTCGGCACGCCGATCCGTCACCCAGAAAGTGGAACTGTTCGGTTGGGTGCACACGCCGCCGGGCGAGCTCAGCCCTTCCGCGATCACCGGTGAACCCGGGTCGGGATTGTCCTGGGCGGGCTCGCCGAAAGCGTCGATCCGCAGCACCTTGCCGGTCAGCGCGGAGCGTTCGTCCGTCCTGCCCGGGGACCCCGCGTTGCCCGTGGCGACGAGCAGCGCGTCCGAGCCGCTCGTCGTGATGGCGCCCGCGTTGCCGCTGGGACCGCGCGGAATACCGGTCAGGACGGGGTCCGGAGGATCATCCGGCGCGATGCGGATCACCCGGTTGTCGGTGGGGGTGGTCACATAGGCGTAGGCGAGGCCGTCCTCGGCATAGCTCGGCGAGAGAGTCAGGCCGGTGAGTCCGCCACCGCCGGTGGCGTCGACGTCGACACTGGCCAGCTGCCGGGGATCGGAGCCCCGTTCGACCAGCATGACCCTGCCCGTCTTGCGCTCACCGACGAGAGCACCCCGGCCACCGGGCAGTACGGCCACGTCCCCCACCGCCCCGAGGCAGGTCGCCACGACGGCGGGGTCGGGGTCGTCGCAGCCGTCCGGCTCGGCCTGTTCGGAGGGCGAGGTCTCGGTGTCCTCCGCCCCGGGAGGCTGTTGACCTTCTTCGGCGCGCGGTTGCGGCCCGGCCTGCGGCCGCAACGAGGGCTGTTCCTGCCACTGCTTCGGGTGCTGGTCGGGGAACTCCGCGCAACCACCGGCCAGGACGGCTGCGACCAACGCCGTCCCGACCGCCGCGTATCGGCGCGGCGCACGGAAGCGCTGGTGTCGGTCGCCGGTTCGGACTGCCACGGTCGCAGACCATATCGCGTCACCGGTTAACCCGGAGTGAGTGCCGCGAGCACTCCCGGCGCTCCCGCCGTCGATTTTTCCGAAAAGCTCGCACATTTCGTGGGGAATGTCCTAGCCTTTCGCCGTGCGAATCCACGATGACCGCCCCGATTCCGCGGGCGGGTATCCCGATGATCAGTATCACCGTGATGTCCGGGAACCGCAGGGTGGCTGGACCGTTCCGGAGCGGGAACAGGTCTCGACACGCACGTACGGCGGTTCCACCGGTACCGGATCCGTCGAACTCGACTACTACGACGACGATGCCTACACCGACGTGGGAGACCCCGCCTCGCAACGCGACCTCGACCTCTACGACGAGTTCGCCGACTCGGTGAACCGGCGTCGCTGGAACGGCGGTGCGGACTTCGCGCTGCTGGTGTTGCGATTGGCGCTGGGGGTCGTGTTCATCACCCGCGGTGCGCGGAAGCTCTTCGGCGTGCTCGGTGGGCAGGGTCCGGAGGGAACCGCGGACATGCTGTCCGACATGGGCTTCCGAGAACCGCAACTGCTCGCCACCGTCACGGGTGGGGTCGAGTTCGGCGCGGGGATCCTGTTGCTGCTCGGGCTGTTCACGCCGCTGGCCGCGGCGGGGTTGCTCGGTGTGATGCTCAACGCGGTGGTGGTCCAGCGTTCCAGCGGGTTCTTCCTGGAAGACGGCGGTGTCGAGTATCCGGCGTTGCTCGGTGTCGTGGCCCTGGCGCTGCTGTTCGCGGGGCCTGGACGAGTGGCGGCGGACAACGGGCGCTTCTGGTTCCGACGCCCGGTCGCCAGTGGTTTCGTGGGACTGCTGCTGGCGGTGGCTGCCGCCGCGGTGGTGTTCTTCGTGTTCCGGTGAATCGTGGCCGGCGGGCCCGGACCCGCCGGCCACGTCCGGTTCAGCCGCCGATGCTCCGAACGGCTCCGTAGGAGGCGGAGGTGGCCAGGCTCGCGTAGGCACGCAGCGCCGTACTGACCCGGCGCTGTCGGTCCACCGGTTGCCAGGGGTGTTCGGAGCTTTCCATCTTGGCCCGGCGTTCGGCCAGGGTGCGCTCGTCCACCAGCAGTTCGAGTTTCCGCTCGCCCACGTCGATGCGGATCTCGTCACCGTCCTGGACCAACCCGATCGTGCCGCCGTTGCCCGCTTCCGGGGAGATGTGCCCGATGGACAGGCCCGAGGTTCCCCCGGAGAACCTCCCATCGGTGATCAGTGCGCACTCGCGGTCCATCCGGGCGCCTTTGAGAAAAGCGGTGGGGTGCAGCATTTCCTGCATACCGGGGCCACCCGACGGGCCCTCGTAGCGGATCACCAGCACGTCGCCCGCTTCGATCTCCCTGTTCAGGATCGCCGAGACGGCTTGCTCCTGGCTCTCCAGAACCCGGGCCGTCCCCTGGAAGATCCAGAGTCCCTCGTCGACACCGGCCGTTTTGACCACAGCACCGTCCTCGGCCAGATTGCCCCGCAGCACGGCCAGTCCACCGTCGGCGGTGTAGGCGTGTGCGACGTCGCGGATGCACCCCTCCGCCGCGTCGGTGTCCAGTGTGGACCAACGGTTGTCCGTGGAGAACGCCTCCGTGGTGCGGACTCCGCCGGGAGCGGCGTGGAAGAGTTCCGAGGCGTGCTCGGCGGGGCTCTCGCCGCGCACGTCCCATTCGGACAGCCAGGACTCCAGGCTCGGGCTGTGCACCGAACGGACCTCCCGGTTGAGCAGCCCGCCGCGGTCGAGCTCACCCAGGATGGCCGTGATGCCGCCCGCCCGGTGCACGTCCTCCATGTGGTAGTTGGAGTTCGGGCTGACCTTCGCCAGGCAGGGGACGTCGCGGCTGATCCGCTCGATGTCGGAGAGCGTGAAGTCGATCTCGCCCTCGCGTGCGGCGGCGAGGGTGTGCAGCACCGTGTTGGTCGATCCGCCCATGGCCATGTCCAGCGCCAACGCGTTCTCGAACGCCCGCTCGTCGGCGATCGAACGCGGCAGCACGGATTCGTCGTCGTGCCGGTACCACCGCTCGGCGATCTCGACCACCGTGCGGCCCGCCCGCTCGAACAGGTCGCGCCTGAGCCGGTGGGTGGCCAGTGTCGAACCGTTGCCGGGCAGCGCCAGCCCGAGCGCCTCGGTCAGGCAGTTCATCGAGTTGGCCGTGAACATGCCCGAGCAGGAACCGCAGGTGGGGCAGGCCGAGCGCTCCACCTCGCTCAGCCCCTCCTCGTCCACCCCCGAGTTCGCCGACGCGGCGATCGTGGTGATCAGATCGGTAGGAGCGTGGGCGACACCGTCGACCACGACCGCCTTGCCGGCCTCCATCGGCCCGCCCGAGACGAAAACCGTGGGGATGTTCAGCCGCATGGCGGCGTTGAGCATTCCCGGGGTGATCTTGTCGCAGTTCGATAGACAGACGAGCGCGTCCGCCTGGTGCCCGTTGACCATGTACTCCACCGAGTCCGCGATGATCTCGCGGGAAGGCAGCGAGTACAGCATTCCGCTGTGTCCCATGGCGATGCCGTCGTCGATCGCGATGGTGTGGAACTCCCGAGGGACACCGCCCGCCTCGCGGACCGCTCCGGCGATCACCTCGCCCAGGTCGCGGAGGTGGACGTGGCCCGGTACGAACTGGGTGAAGGAGTTGGCGATCGCCACGATCGGTTTGCCGAAGTCGCCGTCGGTCATTCCGGTGGCACGCCACAGCGAGCGGGCGCCTGCGGCGTTTCGACCGTGTGTCGTCGTTCGGGAACGCAACTCGGGCATGATTGAAAGCTCTCACTTCGTGGGAATGCCGCCGCGCGGGCGGACGCGGTCACGCCTCGTGGGCGCCGGGAGTTCGCGGTGAGCACGACACTACTCCGGTGCCGCTCGTATTCGTGAGCGCCCTGGTTGTGTCCACAAAGTGAGAAAGCCGCACGGCGTCAATCCCCGTCGGTGTCCTTGGGTCGGCTCGGGTCCTGTATCCGGCCGCGGCTCATCACGGCCAGCCGGGGGACGTCCCGGACCCGGATCGCGGGCAGCCGAACCTCGCGGCCCGAAGTGGTCACCGCGCGCACCCAGTGCCGTTCGTCGAGTCGCAGCGCCCTGATGTCGGACCAGTCCATCCGAGTTGTTCCGGTGATGCTCCGCGCCGTGATGCCGGACTCGTCGACGACGGTGCGCGTCCGAACCAACCAGACGATCAGGCCCAGCGGTATCAGGTACAGCACCGACAACGGGGGCAACGACGCCGCCATCGGGCTGATGCAGAACGCGACCACGAGGATCACCAGCAGACTCACCCGCGTGATCCGGAAAACCAGGCGGGGCGGTAGTTCGGAGTGCTCCGCGGGATCGGAGTCGCTCTCCGGGTGCTCCGGTTCCCGCTCGGCCGTGGCGTCCGGTGCCGCTGCCGCGGTCCCGCCGGTGTCCCCCGCCTCGGGTGCGGCCTCGTGTCCGGCTTCGGACTCGGTCCCGGACTCGTTCGGGGAGTCCGCTCGCTGCTCCTCCGCCCCGGTGGTTTCCGGCCGGGGCGGTTCCTCCCGCGCCTCCGGGCCGGAAGGTCGATCGTTTTCCTGGGAGTCGTTCACCGTTCGATGGTCTCAGCTGCGCAGTTCGCCTTTCCGGGGAGTGGGTGCTACCGGTGGAGCCCTTCCGTCCGTGCGCCGGGACCGCCCGCTTCGCGCGCCCTGTCACCCGTTGGTGTCCACCATGCGGGAAGTTCTTCCCGTAGGTTTGACTTGACTGTCGTGCCGGGTCTAATGTTCGAGCCATGCAGCGCAGTAACGACATTCTCGTACTTTCCGGGCGCGTCGACGCCTGAGGAGTACGAAACGTCGACGCGCCAACCCTCGTTCGGCCCTGTGCCGGCGGGGGTTTTTTCGTGCCCGGCCCCATTCATCGACCACGAGGCAGAATCGATGACCAGCGCCAACACCAGGCAGAATCCGGCCCCGGAGGCATCACCGGGGCAACGTCCGAAACCGGCTCCGCCCAACGGGGCGCCGGTAAGAGCCACCGGTGCGCAGTCCCTCGTCCGCTCGCTGGAAGCGGTGGGCTGCGAAGTGGTGTTCGGTATCCCGGGCGGTACGATCCTGCCCACCTACGATCCACTGCTGGACTCGACGAAGGTTCGTCACGTACTGGTTCGGCACGAGCAGGCGGCCGGACACGCCGCTACCGGATACGCCCAGGCCACCGGCAAGACCGGGGTCTGCATGGCGACCTCCGGTCCCGGGGCGACCAACCTGGTCACCGCGCTGGCCGACGCGCACATGGACTCGGTGCCGCTGGTGGCGATCACCGGGCAGCAGTCCACCGGACAGATCGGTACCGACGCGTTCCAGGAAGCCGACATCTGCGGCATCACGTTGCCGGTCACCAAGCACAACTTCCTGGTCACCGATCCCGACGAGATCCCGCGGACCATCGCGGAGGCGTTCTACATCGCCTCCAGCGGTCGTCCCGGTCCCGTCGTGGTCGACGTCCCCAAGGACGTGCAACAGCTCGCCACCTCCTTCTCCTGGCCCCCCGAGCAGCGGCTGCCCGGTTACCGCCCGGTCGGTAAACCGCACGGCAAGCAGGTCAGGGAAGCGGCCCGGCTGATGGCCTCGGCGCAGCGGCCGGTGCTGTACGTGGGGGGCGGTGTGGTCAAGGCCGACGCCGCCGAGGAGTTGACCAAGCTCGCCGAGCGCACCGGCATTCCGGTGGTGACCACGCTGATGGCGCGCGGCGTGTTCCCGGACACGCACCCGTTGCACCTCGGCATGCCCGGCATGCACGGCACCGTCTCGGCGGTCGCCGCGATGCAGCGTTCCGACCTGCTGCTCGCGCTGGGAACCCGGTTCGATGACAGGGTGACCGGTCGGCTGTCGGATTTTGCTCCGGAGGCCAAGGTCGTGCACGCCGACATCGATCCGGCGGAGATCTCCAAGAACCGGGTCGCCGACGTGCCCATCGTCGGGGACTGCAAGGAGGTCATCTCCGAACTCATCGACGCCGTGGACACCGCCGAAGCGGAGCACGGCGCCCCCGACCTCGCGCAGTGGTGGAGCCAGCTCGGCGACTGGCGGGACCGCTTCCCGCTGGGCTACGACTGGCCGGAGGACGGCACGCTGTCGCCGGAGTACGTGATCGAACGCATCGGCGCTCTGGCGGGGCCCGAGGCCGTCTACACCGCGGGGGTGGGACAGCACCAGATGTGGGCCGCCCAGTTCATCGGCTACCAGCGGCCCCGCAGCTGGCTCAACTCCGGCGGCCTGGGAACGATGGGCTACGCGGTGCCCGCTGCCATGGGCGCGAAGGCCGGTAGCCCCGGTCGGCAGGTGTGGGCCATCGACGGCGACGGCTGTTTCCAGATGACCAACCAGGAACTGGCCACCTGCGCCATCGAACAGTTGCCGATCAAGGTCGCCGTCATCAACAACGGCAATCTCGGTATGGTTCGGCAGTGGCAGAACCTGTTCTACGCCGAGCGCTACTCACACAGTGACCTCGGCACCCACAACCACCGGATTCCCGATTTCGCGATGCTGGCCGAGGCGCTCGGCGGTGTGGGAATGCGGTGTGAGGCCGCCTCCGACGTGGACAGCGTCATCGAGCGGGCCATGGCCGTCGACGACCGACCCGTGGTCATCGACTTCGTTGTGGGCAAGGACGCCCAGGTCTGGCCGATGGTCGCGTCCGGCACCGGCAACGACGAGATCATGGCCGCTCGCGGAATCCGCCCACTGTTCGACGACGAGGGGTGAACACACCGATGAGTCGACACACACTCAGCGTGCTGGTGGAAAACGTCCCCGGTGTGCTCTCCCGGGTCTCCGGACTGTTCTCCCGGCGCAGCTTCAACATCGAATCCCTGGCCGTCGGTCCCACCGAGCACCCGGAGATCTCCCGGATGACCATCGTGGTCTCGGTGGAGGAGCAACCGCTGGAACAGGTCACCAAGCAGCTCAACAAGCTGATCAACGTCATCAAGATCGTCGAGTTGGAGCCCGAGTCCTCGGTGCAGCGCGAACTGCTGCTGGTCAAGGTGCGGGCCGATGCCTCGGTGCGCAGTCAGGTCCTGGAGACCGTGCAGCTGTTCCGGGCCAAGGTCGTCGACGCCTCCCCGGAGGCGCTGACCATCGAGGCCACCGGGGACACCGACAAACTCGACGCCCTGCTGCGCATGCTCGAGCCCTACGGCGTCCGCGAGATGGTCCAGTCCGGCATGGTCGCCATCGGTCGGGGAGCGCGCTCCATCACGGCAACCGCGGTGCGTTGACCCGCGTACGGCGCGGATTCGCTACAGAAAGGAACACGAACGGTAATGGCAACTGAGATCTTCTACGAGGCGGATGCCGACCTCGGCCGGGTGCAGTCGCGCAAGGTCGCCATCATCGGCTACGGCAGCCAGGGGCACGCGCACGCGCTCAGCCTGCGGGACAGCGGTGTCGACGTCCGGATCGGCCTGCCGGAGAACTCCAAGTCACGCGAGAAGGTCGCCGAGGAGGGGCTGCGGGTGGTCACTCCCTCGGAGGCGGCCGCCGAGGCGGATCTGATCATGATCCTCGCGCCGGACACCAAGCAGCGTCGGATCTACGCCGACGACATCGCGCCCAATCTCAACAGCGGGGACGCGCTGTTCTTCGGGCACGGGTTCAACATCCGCTACGGGCTGATCCAGCCGCCCTCCGACGTGGATGTCGCCATGGTCGCCCCCAAGGGGCCCGGCCACCTGGTGCGCCGCCAGTTCGTGGACGGCAAGGGAGTGCCGTGCCTGATCGCGGTGGAGCAGGACCCCAGCGGCGAGGCGCAGCGGCTGGCACTCGCCTACGCCGCCGGTATCGGCGGCGCGCGGGCCGGTGTCATCAGGACCACCTTCACCGAGGAGACCGAGACCGACCTCTTCGGTGAGCAGGCCGTGCTCTGCGGTGGAACGAGCGCGCTGGTGCAGTCCGGTTTCGAGGTTCTGGTCGAGGCCGGCTACCAGCCGGAGATCGCCTACTTCGAGGTGCTGCACGAGCTGAAGCTGATCGTGGACCTGATGTGGGAGGGCGGTATCGCCGGACAGCGGTACTCCTGCAGTGACACCGCCGAGTACGGTGACCTCACCCGCGGTCCCCGGGTCATCGACGAGCACGTCAAGGATTCGATGCGGCAGGTCCTCTCCGAGATCCGGGACGGCTCCTTCGCGAAGGAGTGGGTGGCCGAGGACGAAGCGGGCAGGCCCGAGTTCAACAAGCTGCAGGCCGCGGGCAACGAGCACCAGATCGAAGAGGTCGGCAAGCGGCTTCGCTCCCTGATGTCCTGGACCAAGGGCTGAGTGCTCACCCGATGCCGGGCCCCCGCGGCGAGAGCCGTCGGGAGGTTCCGCCGAGCGAGTAGCTCGACGACCCGACCGGAGAACCCCGATGAGGGGCCGTTCGGACGATTCGCCGCCTCGTGGGGCGGCCCCGAAGCGACTCGGGGCCGCCCCACGGTTTTTCCGGAGGGATCCCGGGCGTCACGGGGGGCTCGCGCGGCGCGCTAATATCCACACCGTGAGTGAGGAAACGCAACCGGTCGACGACAAAGCCCACATCAGGGACGAGCTCGACTTCACCAACGCCGAGTGGATCACCAGTACCGACGACGATGACGAACCGGGCGTGGAGATCGCCTTCGTGGACGGCTACATCGGCATGCGCAACGGAGCCGATCCGGAGGGGCCCGTGCTGGTGTTCACCCCGGAGGAGTGGGACGCCTTCGTGGCGGGTGCCAAGGACGGCGAGTTCGACGAACCGTGAGCCGTCGACCCGCTCCGCCGCGAGGCGGTGGGGTCCCGAACCGTCCACGGAGCCCGTGTGCGGCTGTTTCGGTGTTGTTTCCGCTACACGGTCGTGTTGGGATGCCGTAGCGTTACGGTGATACGTCCAACACTTGTGTGAACGGATTCTCATATCAGCGTTAAACTGCTGCACCAGCCCGGCACAATGGCGTGCCTTGCTTCGACCCTGATCTCTGTTACTGGAGCGCGCCCGTGACCAACGCAAGCCGTCCTGTCGTCCTGATCGCCGAGAAGCTGGCCCCTTCGGTGCTGGAAGCATTCGGAGACGAGGTCGAGATCCGTCACGTCGACGGCACCGACCGCCCGGCACTGCTCGAAGCCGTTGCCGACGCCGACGCGCTGCTGGTCCGTTCGGCGACGAAAGTCGATGCCGAGGTCTACTCGGCCAGCACGCGGCTGAAGGTCGTCGCCCGTGCGGGAGTGGGACTGGACAACGTCGAGGTTCCCGCCGCCACCGAACGCGGCATCATGGTCGTCAACGCCCCCACCTCCAACATCGTCTCGGCCGCCGAGCACGCGATCGCGTTGCTGCTGGCGGTATCCCGCAACGTGGCCGTGGCCGATGCCAGCCTGCGTGCCGGTGAGTGGAAGCGCAGTGCGCTCAGCGGCGTGGAGATCAACGACAAGACCGTCGGTGTCATCGGTCTCGGCAAGATCGGCCAGCTCGTCGCGCAGCGGCTGGAGGCCTTCGGCGCCAAGCTGATCGCCTACGATCCCTACGTCTCGGCCGCGCGTGCCGCCCAGCTCGGGATCGAGCTCGTCAGCCTCGAGGAGTTGCTGCAGCGCGCCGACGCCATGTCGATCCACCTGCCGAAGACCGCCGAGACGCTCGGCCTCATCGGTGCGGAGGAACTCAAGAAGACCAAGCAGGGCGCGATCATCGTCAACGCCTCGCGCGGTGGGCTCATCGACGAGGACGCGCTCGCCGAGTCCCTGCGCAGTGGACACCTCGGTGGTGCGGGTATCGACGTCTACAGCACCGAGCCCACGACCTCCAGCCCGCTGTTCGAGCTGTCCAACGTGGTCGCGACCCCGCACCTGGGTGCTTCCACCGCCGAGGCCCAGGACCGTGCCGGTACCGACGTGGCCCATTCCACGCTGCAGGCGCTGCGCGGTGACTTCGTTCCCGACGCGGTCAACGTGCAGGGCGGTGCCGTCGGTGAGGAGGTCCGTCCCTACCTGCCGCTGACCCAGAAGCTGGGCTCGTTGCTGGCCGCGGTGCTCGGCAGCACGCCGACCTCCGTCACGGTCGAGGCCAGGGGCGAGCTCGCCGACGAGGACGTCTCCGTGCTGCCGCTGGCCGCGCTGCGCGGTGTCTTCTCCGGCGCGGTGGAGAGCCAGGTCACCTTCGTCAACGCTCCGCAACTCGCCGAGGACCTCGGGGTGGACATCGACGTCAAGACCGCTCCGGAGAGCGCGAGCCACCGCAGCGTGGTCTCGGTGCGCGCCGTGCTGTCCGACGGTCGTACGGGTGTCGTCTCGGGTGCCCTGGACGGTCCGAACCAGGTGGAGAAGCTCGTCGAGGTCAACGGCAGGCACTTCGACCTGCGCGCCGAGGGCAGCGTCCTGCTGCTGGAGTACCCGGACCGGCCCGGTGTCATGGGCAAGGTCGGGACGCTGCTCGGCGAGGTCGGGACGAACATCGAGGCCGCGCAGATCAGCCAGACCTCGGACGGTTCGGACGCGATCATGCTGCTGCGCGTGGACCGTCCGGTCGACGCGGGCGTGCTCGAGCCGATCGGTGCCGCCGTCGGAGCCAAGACCGTGCGTACCGTCAGTTTCGAGTGAGCCGGTTCAGCGGTCCCGTTCGGGCCGCGTATCACCCGGGTTCCGTACCGGATCACCTCGTGTGACCGGTGGGCCCTTCCGCTGGATCCTTCGGGGGTCGCCGCTGCACGCGGCGGCCCCCGTTTCTCGTTCTCCGGGGCGCGGACAGCAGCCCGGAACGAGTTCTCGGCACGGTGCCCGAAGGTTGTACCGGCTGGTCAGCGGCACGCTTTCGACCTCCGAACACCCCCTGCGCGGGTGACAATCACCCGATCGGGTGTCCCACTGTTCGGGAGGTGACGTCCAGTATTGGGGTCCGGCGTGCCTGAGCGACATCGAAGCACGGTAGCCTGCGGCACAACGTTTCAGCCCCAAATCGGGGGTAGGACTCGGGAGGTGTGCATGCGGCTCGCTGTGATCCCAGGTGACGGGATCGGGCCGGAAGTGGTGGCCGAGGCGCTGAAGGTGCTCGGGGAAGTGGTCCCCGAAACCGAGATCACTCGGTACGATCTGGGCGCCGCTCGCTGGCACAACACCGGGGAGCTACTTCCGGAATCCGTGTTGGGTGAGTTGCGCGAGCACGACGGGATTCTGCTCGGTGCGGTGGGTGATCCGTCGGTGCCGAGCGGGATTCTGGAACGCGGATTGCTGTTGCGGCTGCGTTTCGAACTCGACCACCACGTGAATCTGCGTCCGGCGCGGCTTTATCCGGGAGTGCAGAGTCCGATCGCCGATCCCGGTGAGGTCGACATGGTCGTCGTCCGGGAAGGCACCGAAGGCCCCTACGCGGGCAACGGGGGGCTGCTCCGAAAGGACACGCCACAGGAAGTGGCGACCGAGGTGAGCCTCAACACGGCCTTCGGCGTGGAGCGTGTGGTCCGCGACGCGTTCGCGAGGGCCGCGGCGCGTCCGCGCAAGCATCTGACCCTGGTGCACAAGACCAACGTGCTCAGTCACGCCGGATCACTGTGGTCCCGGGTGGTCGAGGAGCTGTCGTTGCAGTACCCGGACGTCACGGTGAACTACGAGCACGTCGACGCCACCACGATCCATCTGGTGCAGGATCCCGCCCGGTTCGACGTGATCGTCACCGACAACCTCTTCGGCGACATCATCACCGATCTGGCCGGTGCGGTGACCGGTGGTATCGGCAGGGCCGCCAGCGGGAACATCGACGCCACACGGCGCAATCCGAGCATGTTCGAACCGGTGCACGGCAGTGCGCCCGACATCGCCGGTCAGGCCATCGCGGACCCCACCGCGGCGGTGTTGTCCGTCGCGCTGCTGCTCGACCACGTCGGTTACGCGGAGGCGGCGAGGAGGGTGCAGGCCTCGGTCGCCTTCGATCTGGCCACGCGCGATCACTCCGCGCCGGGGGCCACGCACGCCATCGGTGATCGGCTCGCCGCGCTGGTTTCGGCGCGGGAAGTCGTGCAGCAGGCGTGATTCCCCGCCACGTCCGGCCGGATCGGCCGCGCCGCTGACGGGTCGTGGCACGGATACCCCGATTGTCCGCATCGTGGGAAGAAAGGCCCACTGCTTGGAGTGTGTCCGCGATGTGCGAGCATTGCGGCATGCTCCAGTACACGACGGGCATTATTGGCAAGCGCGCCGGGTGACTCGACTCCGCGAACCCGGCGCGCAGACCTCTCGCATTCGCGGGGGGTCTTTTTTGTGTCCACGACAGCCACAACGGGCCGTTCCAGCCACGACCGGCCCGATCATCACCGCCCTTCTGGAGGGACAGTGACCCGCACCAGCCCGGCAGGGACCCCACAGGCGGACACGTTTCACGTCTACGACACGACGCTTCGCGACGGCGCGCAGCGCGAAGGCATCTCCTACTCGGTGGCCGACAAGCTCGCGGTCGCCCGCATCCTGGACAGTCTCGGCGTGGGCTTCATCGAAGGCGGTTGGCCCGGTGCGTTGCCGAAGGACACCGAGTTCTTTCGCCGGGCCACCGCCGGCGAGCTCGACCTTCGGCACGCCGTGCTCACCGCGTTCGGCTCCACACGCCGCCCCGGGGTTCCCGTGCAGCAGGACGACCAGGTAGCCGCGTTGCTCGAATCGGGAGCTCCCGCGGTCACGCTGGTCGCCAAGTCCGACAGCAGGCACATCGAACGCGCGTTGCGTACCGACGTGGCCGAGAACGGTGCCATGATCGCCGACACGGTCCGGTACCTCACCGAGCACGGCAGACGCGTGTTCCTGGATGCCGAGCACTTCTTCGACGGTTACGCCCACGATCCGGACACCGCCCTGCGGATGCTCGACGCGGCCGTGCACGCGGGGGCCGATCTGGTGTGCCTGTGCGACACCAACGGTGGGCAGCTGCCGACAGCGCTGGCCGAAACGGTGGAGGAGATCGGCCGTCGTACCGGTTTCCGGTTGGGGATCCACTGCCAGGACGACACCGGTTGCGCCGTCGCCAACACGCTCGCCGCGGTGCAGGCGGGGGTTACGCACGTGCAGTGCACCGCCAACGGTTACGGAGAGCGGGCAGGCAACGCCGACCTGTTCCCCGTCATCGGCAATCTGGAGACGAAACTGGGACTGCCCGTGCTGCCCGAGGGAAACCTGTCCGAGCTCAGCCGGGTATCGCACGCGCTCGCCGAGATCGCCAACATCGCGCCGGACACGCACCAGGCGTACGTGGGAGGCTCCACCTTCGCCCACAAGGCCGGGCTGCACGCCAGCGCGATCAAAGTGGACCCCGAACTGTACAACCACATAGACCCCGAGCGCGTCGGCAACGGAATGCGCGTGCTCGTCACCGAGATGTCCGGCCGCGCCAGCTTGGAGCTCAAGGCAGCCGAACTGGGACTGGACCTGAGTGCGGCTCCGGACGCCATCACCGGTGCCGTGCGGCGGGTCAAGGAACTGGAAGCACGGGGATGGTCCTTCGAAGGGGCCGACGCCTCGTTGGAACTGATGCTGCGTCGTGAGATGGAACTGGCCGACGGCACCGCGGCGGAAGCGGACGTCGACGCCTCGGAAGACGTGTCGTTCGGCGCTCCCTTCGAACTGGAGTCCTACCGGGTATCGCTCGACCACCGTCCCGACGGCCAGGTGGTCTCGGAGGCGACGGTCAAGTTGCACGTGTTGCGGGAACGCGTCATCGCCACCGCCGAGGGGAACGGTCCCGTCAACGCGCTGGACGCCGCACTGCGCAAGGCACTGGTACCTCGGCTGCCGTGGTTGGACGAGGTCGAACTGGTGGACTACAAGGTGCGGATTCTCACCGACGCCTCCGGGACCGATGCCGTCACCAGGGTGCTCGTCGAGTCGCGGGACGAACACCGCGAGTGGAGCACCGTTGGTGTGCACGGCAACATCGTGGAAGCGAGCTGGTACGCGCTGTGCGACGCGTTCGCCCACAAGGCGATCCACCGGGGTGAGACGGCGGAGGTCGGCACCTCCAACACGAGGTGACCAGGAACTGGGGCGTGGTCCCCCCGCACGTAAGCTGTTCGGCGGACAGTTGATGACGGAGGTTTCGTTTGCGCCTGGCACGTGTTGCTCAGCCCGAAGGGGTCTCGTTCGTGGCATTGGAGCCGGACCCCAAATCCCCCGGTGAGAAGGTGCTCGCCGTCGAGATCGACCAGCATCCGTTCGGGGAGCCGACGTTCACCGGCCGTAAGTGGCCGATGGCCGACGTGCGGCTGTTGGCGCCCATCCTGCCGACCAAGGTGATCTGCGTGGGTAAGAACTACGCCGAGCACGCGCGGGAGATGGGTGGAGAGGTACCGGAGAATCCGGTGCTGTTCATGAAGCCTTCGACATCAGTGATCGGCCCGAGCGCCCCGATCAAGATGCCGCCGAACTCCGAACGGGTCGACTACGAGGGCGAGCTGGCCGCGGTGATCGGCCAGCCCTGCAAGGACGTGCCCGAGGCCAGGGGAACCGACGTGGTGCTCGGATACACGATCGCCAACGACGTCACGGCCAGGGATCAGCAACGGGCCGACGGCCAGTGGACCAGGGCGAAGGGCTACGACACCTTCTGTCCGCTGGGGCCGTGGATCGACACCACCGTTGATCCCTCCGACCTGGGGTTGCGCACCGAACTCGACCGCGAGTTGTGCCAGGAGTCCCGCACCTCGCTGTTGACGCACGATGTGGCCGGGCTGATCTCGTTCGTCTCCCGGGTCATGACCCTGTTGCCCGGTGACGTGATCCTGACCGGAACCCCGTCCGGGGTGGGACCGATGCGGGCCGGACAGAAGGTCTCGGTCTCCATCGACGGCCTCGGCACACTCACCAACCCGGTGCAGCAGGCCTGACTCCCGCTGTCGAGTCGCGGCGCGATCCGCGCGTTTCGGGCCCGGTCACGGCGCCACCGGCAGTGCGCTCGTTTCACCCGCGAGCCGACCGAACCGCGGGTGAAACGAGCTTCTCCGGGAATCAGCGGAGCGCCTCCTTCGGCGGGCGCTCCCGCCGGGCCCCGTAGGCGAGGATGTACGGCGGAACGACGCGCAGCCAGGGAAGTCTCGGCAGCAGCTTGAGCAACCAGGGCAGTCCGGCGCGTCGACCGAAGTCGATTTCCCCTCGCAGCGCGGGCTCGACCACGTTGGCGTGGATGGTGCGTTGCAGTCCCTGGATGAGCGCGGTCGTGGGCCAGCGGGTGCGTTGGACCGCCGCGACGTGCCTGCGCCGCGGTCCACCACGCCGCAGCGGTTTCGCGAGGTGACGAGCGGCGGCCACCGCGTCCTGCACCGCCAGGTTGATACCGATCCCGCCGACCGGTGACATCGCGTGCGCCGCGTCCCCGATGCACAGCAGTCCCGGAACGTGCCAGCGGCGCAGCCGGTCCAGGGTGACGTGCAGCGGCTTCACCTCCTCCCAGCTCCGGACGAGTTCCCGTCCGTCGTCGAGCCAGCCGAGTCGTGCCCGCAGCGATTCGTTGAACCTCTCGATGTCGTTGGCGCGCTCGGCGGCGTCGGAGCCCTTGGCTATGACCGAGGCGACCTGGAAGTAGTCCCCCCGGTCCAGCAGCACGGTGAACGCGCCGTTCCCGATGTTGCCCACGGCTCCGGCGGGATCCTCCTCCCGCCGTGGAATCCGGAACCACTGCACGTCCATCGGGGCCGGAAAGTCCCGGACCCGGAGCTGGTCGGCCAGTTCACGCCGGACCAGGGAGTCCCTGCCGTCACAGGCCACCGTGATGGTGGCCCGGAGTCGGCCGTGCTCCCCGTCGGCGGTGCGGTAGTCGACCCCCGTCACCCGGCCGTGCTCCCGCACCAGTCCGGTCACCTCGGTGTTCATGCGCAGCTCGAAGTTCGGCTCCTTCGCCGCTTCCGCCGCCAGCAGATTGAGCAGGTCCCACTGCGGCACCATGGCGATGTAGTTGTACTTGATCGGTAGCCGACCGAAATCACCCAGCGTGTAGAACTCGCCGTCCGGCCCGACCGGCAACATCACCGTGCTGACCCTTCGCTGCGGCAGTTCGGCGAACCGCTCGGCGAGGCCGAGCTCGTCCAGCAGCGCCAACGTCGTCGGGTGCACCGTGTCACCGCGGAAGTCCCGCAGGAAGTCCGCGTGCTTTTCCAGCACCGTCACGGCTACCCCGGAGCGGGCGAGTAACAGCCCCAGCACCATCCCCGCGGGGCCGCCACCGACGACGCAGCAGGTGGTCCGCTTCATCGCGATCCCTCCCGACTAGGAACTCTTCGGCTCGGCCGCCCTGTCGCTCGCGTGGGTGGCCACTCGGCGCGGGCCGCGCCGAACGAGTTCCCGCTCCGGCGGTCGGAACGGGCACCTCGCGAGCCGAGGAGTACCGCCGCAGAAGAATTCAACAAACGTTGAATAACGCCAGCATGCGCCGAAGGGACGCGCCGGTCAAGAGGGGCGGCGCGCGGGATAAGCTGAATCAGTCATGAGCACGTCAGATGTCACCACCGCCGAGTCCGACCGTCCGGTACGAGCCAGGTTCTGCCCCTCACCCACCGGCACGCCACACGTCGGACTGATCCGCACCGCGCTGTTCAACTGGGCGTTCGCCCGGCACAACAACGGGTCGTTGCTGTTCCGCATCGAGGACACCGACGCGAGCAGGGACAGCGAGGAGTCCTACCAGGCACTGCTGGAGGCTCTTCGCTGGTTGCGCCTCGACTGGGACGAAGGGCCGGACGTGGGAGGTGAGTACGGTCCCTACCGGCAGAGCCAACGGCGTGAGATCTACGCGGACGTGGCCGCCAGACTGCTGGAGGCCGGTGAACTCTACGAGTCCTTCTCCACGCCGCAGGAAGTCGAACAGCGCCACCGAGACGCCGGCCGGGACCCCAAACTGGGGTACGACAACGCCGACCGCGAGTTGACCGAGCAGCGCAAGTCGGAGCTGCGCGCCGAGGGACGCAGTCCGGTCCTGCGGTTGCGGATGCCGGACCGCGACATCGGATTCACCGATCTGATTCGCGGCGAAGTCACCTTCCCCGCGGGCAGCGTGCCCGACCCCGTCCTGGTGCGTGGCAACGGGGACGCGCTGTACCCGCTGACGAATCCCGTCGACGACGCCCTCATGGGGATCACTCACGTACTGCGCGGTGAGGACCTGCTGTCCTCCACGCCGCGCCAGATCGCGCTCTACGAGGCGCTGCGGCGGATCGGCACGACGGACTTCACGCCCGAGTTCGGACATCTGCCGTTCGTGATGGGGGAGGGAAACAAGAAGCTCTCCAAACGGGACCCGCAGTCCGATGTCTTCCACCATCGCGAGCGTGGCTTCCTTCCCGAGGGGCTGCTCAACTACCTGGCGTTGCTCGGCTGGTCCATCTCCGACGACCGCGACGTGTTCGACCTCGACGAGATGGTCAGTGCGTTCGACATTCGCCGGGTCAGTGCCAATCCGGCGCGGTTCGACCAGAAGAAGGCCGATGCCATCAACGCCGCTCACCTGCGCGCGTTGGAGCTCGACGATTTCGTCGACAGGGTCGTGCCGTACCTGGTCGCCGGTGATGTACTGCCCGCCGATCCGAGCGAGCGGCAGCTGGAGACGGTGCGAGCGGCCGCCCCACTGGTGCAGGAGCGATTGACCGTGCTGTCGGACGCGGTCGGGATGATGGGCTTCCTGTTCGCGGGTGAGGACTTCGAGCCGGAACCGGCGGCCGCGACCAAGGCGTTGGGCAGTGACGCGCGGCCGGTGCTTTCGGCCGCCCTGGAAGTTCTCGAGCCGTTGCCCGAGTGGCGCGCCGCCGACATCGAGAACGCCCTGAAACAGGCGATCGTCGAAGGGCTGGGCATCAAGCCCCGGAAGGCGTTCACGCCGGTCCGTGTGGCCATCACGGGGCGTACGGTCTCACCGCCGTTGTTCGAGTCGATGGAACTGCTCGACAGGCGGTCCTGCCTCGATCGGTTGCGCACGGCGCTGCGGAACGCACCTGAGGAGTGAGCACCACGGCCGTGTCGGTCGCCACGACGGAAGTCGGGCGGCCGGCACGGCACGTGTGTTCATGTGCTGTTGCACGCGGCGAGCTAAACCGTGTCAGTGATGTAAGTATCACCATGTTGGACGAGTCGGCCACTCCGGGTGGAGTCCTAGCCTCACGGAGTGAAATCCGCACTTGAAGTATCCGCCTCGGAACGGCCTCGCGGCATCAGAGCGGTCTGCCTGGATATCGACGACACCCTGCTGGACAGTCGGGGCTCGGCTCGACGGGCTTTCGCGTCATTGACCGGCAACGATGCGGCATGGCCGGTGTGGCGGCGGATAACCGACGAGTACAACGCGCGCATGATGGCGGGTGAGATCGATTTCGAGACGATGTGTCGTAGCCGCACCCGTGACTTCTTCGCCGCCTTCGGTGAACGGCTCAGCGAGGACGAGGTGCTGGCCAGGGAGCACCGGCGAATGGTGGCGTTGCGCGATTCCTGGGAACTCTTCGAGGACGCCACCGGCTGCCTGGAATGGCTGCGCGCCAGCGGACTGCGCGTCGCGGCCATAACCAACGCCCCGGGTGGGTACCAGCGACACAAGCTCGCCGTCACCGGGTTGGCCGCGACCTTCGACGCGACGGTGATATCGGGCGAGTGCGGTGTGGCCAAGCCGTCCTCCGGAATCTTCGCGGCTGCCTGCGACGCGTTGGGGCTCTCGCCCGCGGAAGTGGCTCATGTCGGCAACAACCTGGAGATCGACGCCAACGGGGCCGCTTGCGCGGGTATGCACGGCATCTGGCTGGACCGGGACAGCGGCGGTTCGACGAGTGCGGTGGTTCCCGCCGACGGGGTGTCGGTGATCACGAGTCTGTACGAGTTGCCCGAAGTTCTGGTGTGTGATCTTCCCTTCCGCGGCGCGGACGACGAACTGCCCGCCTGCCAAGCGAGCATGGCCGGCTCTGCCTGATCGATGCTGTCCGTTCGGGGAATGGAACCTTTCGGAGCGGGCTCGTTCGCTTCGACGGGGCCGTTCCCCGGGTGGAATCCCCGTGGTGCTTCGTCGCGGGCCGTCCTCCTCGCGTGGGATTCCAACAGCATCGGCGCGGGGAGCCCCACGAACGTGGTGCGGGAGTTTCCGGCGGCTGTTCGGTCCCCGTCGGGGCGGAATCGGGGCAACGGCCCGACAGCTTCGGTGGAAGGCCCGCTCACCTGCTGAATCGCCTCGAACAGGGGGGTGGTGCGAAGCCGTTCACGGGCATGGTCTAGTATATTCATCAACGCGATGAACAGAGGTCATCGAAGCGGAAAAGAGAAAACCGCCGAATGATACGATGTTCATCGGTGCCGGTGGGGTATGGTGTAATCGGCAGCACGACTGATTCTGGTTCAGTTAGTCTAGGTTCGAATCCTGGTACCCCAGCTGAGGAAGCGTTCGATGCTTCTCGTATGGTCCCGTCGTCTAGTGGCCTAGGACGCCGCCCTCTCAAGGCGGTAACGTGGGTTCGAATCCCATCGGGACTACGATAACCGGAGAGTTCCCGCTTTCCGGTGGTGACCGGTTGTGGCCGACGCTGGTGTCGACAGCGTTGTGCGCCCCTTGGAGGCCGTGTTTCGTGTCTCATCGGGTTATCAATCGGCATGTTCGTGGGTTATGGTCCGCTCGAAAGCGTTCGATAGCTTACGCGGTCCCGTCGTCTAGTGGTCTAGGACGCCGCCCTCTCAAGGCGGTAACGTGGGTTCGAATCCCATCGGGACTACACGAGAGATACGAAGCCGGTGTGCGAGCACACCGGCTTTATTCGTATTCACGCGGTCTTACCGACTCCGACGAGCGCCGAATCGTCTCGTGTCCGGTGCGGAAGGGCCCGGGCGGTACGGCTTCCCGCGCTCATCGGGACCGTACCGCCCTCGCCCACGTATTCGCCCGGTGTCAGAGTCTGTTCTGCAGCCCGTCGGCAGCCGCGAGCAGATCGGCGGCCCAACGACTTCCGGGGCGGCGTCCCATCCGATCGATCGGTCCGGATACCGAGATGGCGGCCACCACGGTGCCCGCCGAGTCCCGCACCGGTGCCGAGACGCTGGCCACTCCGGATTCCCGCTCGGCGACACTCTGCGCCCATCCCCGGCGGCGCACCTCCATCAGAGTGCGTTCCCCGAAGACGGCCTCTGCCAGCACGGCTCGCTGGGTGGCGGGATCGGACCACGCGGCCAGCACCTTGGCGCCGGATCCGGCCGTCATCGGCAGCGCGGTGTTGACCGGGACCGTGTCACGTAGTCCGCTGGGCGGTTCCGCGGTGGCCACGCAGGTACGTTGCATCCCGTCGCGGCGATAGAGCTGCACGCTCTCGCCGGTGATGTCGCGAAGTTTGGGCAGCACCGCGGCCGCCGCCTCCAGCAGAGGATCCACCGCGCCACCCGCCAGCTCTCCCAGCGCCGGACCGGAACGCCAGCGTCCGTCCGAGCCGCGTCGCAGCATCCGGTGCGTTTCCAAGCCGACCGCGAGTCTGTGTGCCGTTGCCCTGGGCAATCCCGTACGCTCGCACAGCTCCGCCAGCCCGCACGGATCCTCGGCGGCGGCCTGTAGCACGGCCACCGCTTTGTCCAGAACTCCGATACCGCTATGCTCTCCCACGGGGCGATACTAACGTCTCGTTATCTGGGAAGTCCACAACGTGGGAGCCGTACCACTCGGATCCCACGGCTTCGATGGGGAGGAGCGATGGGTAGCACGCTCGCCGAGAAGGTTTGGAACGAGCATCTGGTACGTCGCGGTGAGGGCGATGAACCGGATCTGCTCTACATCGACCTCCATCTCGTGCATGAGGTGACCAGTCCGCAGGCTTTCGAGGGGCTGCGACTGGCCGACCGTGCCGTACGCCGTCCGGATCTGACGCTGGCGACAGAGGACCACAACGTGCCCACCGAGGGCGTGGAGTTGCCGATCGCCGATCCGGTGTCGCGCACACAGGTCGAGACACTGCGCAAGAACTGTGCCGACTTCGGGGTGCGGCTCCACCCGATGGGCGACGCCGAGCAGGGGATCGTCCACGTGGTCGGGCCGCAGTTGGGGCTGACCCAGCCCGGAACCACCGTGGTGTGCGGCGACAGCCACACCTCGACCCACGGCGCCTTCGGCGCGCTCGCGTTCGGCATCGGTACTTCCGAGGTCGAGCACGTACTGGCCACGCAGACACTGCCGCTGCGCCCCTTCCGCACCATGGCGATCAACATCGAGGGGACGCTGCGTCCGGGAGTCACGAGCAAGGACGTCATCCTCGCCGTCATCTCCAAGATCGGAACCGGTGGTGGTCAGGGCTACGTGCTGGAGTACCGCGGTTCGGCGGTGGAGTCCATGACGATGGAAGCACGCATGACCATGTGCAACATGTCCATCGAAGCCGGCGCCAGGGCCGGCATGATCGCCCCCGACGAGACCACCTTCGAGTACCTCAGGGGACGTTCGCACGCGCCCGCCGGAGCGGACTGGGACGCCGCCGTGGAGCACTGGAAATCGTTGCGCACGGACTCCGACGCGGTCTACGACGCCGAGGTGACGATCGACGCGGACTCACTCACGCCGTTCGTGACATGGGGAACCAATCCCGGGCAGGGGCTGCCGCTCGGGGAGCGGGTTCCCGATCCGGAGTCGATCGCCGACGAGGAGAGCAGGGCCGCCACCGAGAAGGCGCTGGAGTACATGGGGCTGCGCGCCGGTACTCCGCTCCGCGACGTCGCGGTGGACACCGTGTTCCTCGGCTCCTGCACCAACGGGCGGATCGAGGACCTGCGCAGCGCCGCGGGGGTACTACGCGATCGCAGGGTCGCCGACGACGTGCGGATGCTGGTCGTTCCGGGGTCCATGCGAGTACGCGAGCAGGCCGAGGAGGAGGGGCTGCACGAGGTGTTCGAGGCGGCGGGTGCCGAATGGCGCCAGGCGGGGTGCTCGATGTGCTTGGGGATGAACCCCGATCAGCTCACCCCCGGGGAACGCTCGGCCTCGACCTCCAACCGCAACTTCGAAGGCAGACAGGGCAAGGGCGGGCGCACCCATCTGGTCTCGCCCGTCGTCGCGGCGGCGACGGCGGTGCGCGGCACGCTCTCCTCGCCGGAGGACCTGTAACCGAGCCGCGTCGCGACACCGGTGCGCTCGGCCCGGCAGGTTCGCGGAAGTCCGGACCAGTCGGGCAGCCACCCAACCAACCCGAGATACGGAGTACCTCATGGAGCCGTTCACCACGCACACCGGCATCGGAGTGCCACTTCGGCGGTCCAACGTAGACACCGACCAGATCATCCCCGCCGTCTACCTCAAGCGTGTGGCGCGAACAGGTTTCGAGGACGCCCTGTTCGCGGCCTGGCGTGCCGACGAGGACTTCATCCTCAACGCCGAACCGTTCAACCGGGGGAGCGTGCTGGTGGCCGGTCCCGATTTCGGGACCGGTTCCTCCAGGGAACACGCCGTCTGGGCGCTGAAGGACTACGGTTTCCGGGTCGTCATCTCCTCCCGGTTCGCCGACATCTTCCGAGGTAACGCGGGGAAGCAGGGACTTCTCGCCGCGCGGTGCGAGCAGTCCGATGTGGAACTGCTCTGGAAGCTGCTCGAGTCCGAGCCCGGAACCGAGGTCACGGTGGACCTCGAGGCCCGCACCGTGAGCGCCAAGGAACTCACCATCGGTTTCGAGGTCGACGAGTACACGCGCTGGCGACTGCTGGAGGGCTTCGACGACATCGGCCTGACGATGCGTTCGGAGGACAGCATCGACGCCTTCGAACGAACCAGGCCGGGCTTTCTGCCCAACACGCAGCCCGCTCCCACCGTTTGAGGTTGTCCGTTCGAGTTCCGTCGTAACTCGGCCGTTCGGATCCGGGTGACGGGCGGACTCGTCCCCGAGGACGCGGTTCGGACGCACCGCGAGGCCACGAGGCACATCCGGGAATCGGTGCTCGATGCGCCCAGGCCCGCGGGGCGCCGACCCGGCGCATTCCCCGCGTCGTGTTCCCGCATCGTTCCCCTCCCGGGACTCACCGCTACGCGGTCCGGAAGCCCGCTCGACGTCGGTTCACCGCGGCCGGGAGCGGGTTGTGGTTTCCGTCCGTCGTTCCCCACGGAAAACCGGGCTACAAAGCCCTGCCGGGGCCACATCGGTTTTCTCCGGCTGCCAATGGCGCGCCACCACGCGAAAAGCGGGCGTGGCGAATGGCATCCACTCCCGCGGAGATTTACCGTGGCCCCTGAGTCGGCCCGGACGGGCCGTAGTTGTCCTGGGAGGGACTGACGTGAACAAGGCGCAACTAATCGAGGCATTGGCCGAACGCCTCGGTGACAAACAAACCGCGAGTCAGGCAGTGGACAACGTCGTGGATCTCATCGTCCGCAACGTCAACAAAGGCGAGAAGGTGAATATCACCGGTTTCGGCGTTTTCGAGAAACGAGCTCGTGCCGCCCGCACCGCCCGCAATCCGCGTACCGGTGAGGCGGTGAAGGTCCGCAAGACCAACGTGCCCGCTTTCCGGGCCGGTACACAGTTCAAGGAAGTAGTGGGCGGCCAACGAAAACTTCCCCGCGCGGCGGCGGCCAAGACCGGTACGGCGAGTCGTACCACCACCACGAGCACTTCCGGTGCCAGCCGTACCGGAACTACGACCCGTGGCGGTAGGACGGGATCCCGCACCACAGCTGCCACCACGAGTGGGACGAGCAGCCGTGCCTCCACGGCGAAGACGGGTACCGCCAAGACCGGCGCCGCCAAGACGGGAACGGCAACCAAGACCGGAACGGCAACCAAGACCGGAACGACCGCCAAGACCGGAACGACCGCCAAGACCGGAACGGCGACGAAGGCGGGTACCGCCAAGTCGGGGAGCACGAAGTCGACGGGTGCCGCCAGGACGACGAGCTCCAAGTCCACCACCGCTCGTTCGACGACGACCAAGAGTGGTGCCGCGGGTGGAACCCGCGCGAAGACGGCGACGAGCCGGACGAGCGCTGCCACCGCCACCAGGGCCAGCACCGCGAAGGCCAGCACCGCGAAGACCGGCACCGCGAAGGCCAGCACCGCGAAGACCGGCACCGCGAAGACCGGGACGGCGGCCAAGAGCGGGGCGGCGGCCAAGTCGGGCACTGCCAAGAGCGGGACGGCGGCGAAGGCGAGCACGACCAAGGCGGGCACGACCAAGGCGGGCACCGCCAAGTCGGGCACTACGAAACCTTCGACCGGGACCGCCTCGGCGAAGTCCACCGGCACCGCCAAGTCGGGGACCACGAAGTCGACGGGTGCCGCCAGGACGACGAGCTCCAAGTCCGGCACCGGCAGGACTCAACAGGCCAAGACCTCCACGACATCGACCAAGAAGTCCACTTCCGGACGTAACAGCGGGAAGTGACGCCGGTGGCCGTACCTTTCACGCGTTTTCCGGCGTTGGAGCGGGGAAGTAGTCGGCGGCTGCCAACAGCGGTGCCGGACGCGACCCGTCATCGGAATGCCCGTCACCGGAATGCGTCGTGGTGAGGAAGGAGAGAACCCAGACACTGGCCTTACGGCTGTTGACCTCACCGAGCGGCAGCCCGTCCGAGCGAGCCAGTGAGCCCACCAGATCCGGAATGACACCGCCCTGGCTGCACACCACCGCGGTTCCCGGCTCGGCGGCGATGCGCAGCAGTCGTCGCCTCCCGGCTTCCGGATCGGCTCGATACGCCTCCTCGGAAAGCGCGGGCTCGGATTCGATGTTCGTCCGTAGACTCCCGGCGACGGAATCCACCGTCTGCTCGCAGCGCAGCCTCGGCGCGGAGTGGACACGTTCGGGGCCGAACAGCGACAGCAGGCTGTGCAGCTGATTCCGTTGCCGCCATCCTGCTTCGCTGAGCGGTCGCAGGTTGTCGTCACCGTGGAATTCCGTGCGCTTGCCCGCCTCGGCGTGCCGTACCAGCAGTACGGTGCTCATCGTGGTGGGCAGGCTCAGGAACGAGTCCACCACGTGGTGGTCGTCGGCGTAGGTCAACCACTCGTGGGCCCGTGCGGCGGGAACCCAACGCAGTTCGTCGACCTCCTCGTTGGCGACGAATTCCCCGGGAAGCGCACGCGCGGCGAAGTAGTCCACGGACTTGGAGGCACGGCCGTCCCGCCCGTGGGGAACCTCGTAGCAGATCCTGCGCAGGTGACGGGACAGTACGCAGTTCACCCCCGTCTCCTCGGTGACCTCCCGCGCGGCTGCTTGCGGGATAGTCTCACCGGGGTCGAGCTTGCCCTTGGGAAGCGACCAGTCCCCGTAGCGCGGGCGGTGCACCACGGCGATCTCCGTGTCCTCGGTCGAACCCGGCCGCCACAGCACGGCCCCGGCAGCCATTACCGTGGGCCGTTGACCGGCGGGATCGCCGTGAATCGTCGCGGATTTCGACGTCGCGGGTGAATCGATCTCGGAAGCGGGTTCGGTGTCGGACATCTCGGCTCATACCTTAGCGCCGTGCAGGCGCAGCATCTCCGTCTGGTGGTCCCGCACCTGTTGGTCCTGCCGCGGTGATGCTTCCCAATCACCCTTCGAGTTGAGCACCCAGCAACGCGTCTGCGGGTGAAGTGCCGAATCCAGCAGCGAGTCCAGTTCCGAGGTCAGCCTGGGATCGGTCACCTGCACCTGCGCCTCGATCCGCCGATCCAGATTCCGGTGCATCATGTCGGCACTTCCGATCCAGTGCTCGTCCGCGCCCTGGAAATGAAACACCCTGGAATGTTCCAGGAACCTGCCGAGAATCGAGCGGACCTCGATGTTCTCGCTCAGTCCGTCGACTCCCGCCTGCAAGGCACAAATACCGCGTACCACGATCCGAACGGGAACTCCGGCGAGCGATGCCCGGTAGAGGGCATCGATGATCTGTTCGTCGACCAGCGAATTGACCTTCATCCGGATACCTGCCGGTTTTCCCGTTCGCGCCAGTGCTATTTCACCCTCGATTCGTTCGACTATCCCGGTTCGGATGCCCTGAGGTGAGACCAGAATCCTGCGATAAGTGTCGTGCCGCGCGTATCCGGTGAGCACGTTGAACAGATCGGTCAGATCGGCGCCGATGTCGTCGTCGGCGGTGAGCAGGCCCAGATCCTCATATGTTCGAGCGGTTTTCGGATTGTAGTTGCCGGTTCCCAGGTGGCAGTAACGCCGCAGCGTCGCCCCCTCCTGACGCACCACGAGTGCCGTTTTGCAGTGGGTTTTCAACCCCACCAGGCCGTAGACCACGTGCACCCCGGAGCGTTCCAGAGCACGTGCCCACTGGATGTTGGCCTGCTCGTCGAACCGCGCCTTGAGCTCGACCAGCGCCACCACCTGCTTGCCCGCCTCGGCCGCGTCGATCAGCGAGTTGACGATCGGCGAGTCACCCGAGGTCCGGTACAACGTCTGTTTGATCGCGAGCACCTGCGGGTCCACGGCCGCCTGCTCTATGAAGCGCTGCACCGACGTGGAGAACGCGTGGTAGGGATGGTGTAACAGCACGTCGCCCTCGCGTAACGTCGCGAAGATGCTCTTGGACGTGTTGCCCTCCGCGAAGGCCGGATGAGTGGCGGGTACGACCGGCGACCCCTTCAGGTCCGGGCGTTGTAGTTTGCCCAGCTGGAACATGCAGGACAGATCCAGCAGGCCACGCACCTCCACGACGTCGTGCGGGTCCACGTCCAGCTCGCGCAACAGCAGGTCGAGCATTGTCCGGCTCATCGTGTCGGCTATTTCCAGCCGTACGGGCGGGCCGAACCGCCTGCGGGCCAGCTCACGCTCCATTGCCTGCAGCAGGTCCTCGTCGCGGTCCTCCTCGACCTCCAGGTCCGCGTTGCGGGTCACGCGAAAAATGTGGTGCTCGGTGACCTCCATGCCGGGGAAGAGTTTGTCCAGATGCGCGGCTATGAGCTCTTCGAGCGGGATGAACGTGCTCTGCAGCTGGTCCCGCTCGTCCTCCACCCGGATCAACCGCGCCACGTTGTCGGGCACCTTGACCCTGGCGAACCGCTTGATCCCCGCCTCGGTGTCGGTGACCATCACCGCGAGGTTCAGCGACAGCCCGGAGATGTAGGGGAACGGGTGCGCCGGGTCGACGGCGAGCGGAGTCAGGACCGGGAAGACGTGGTCCTCGAAGTAGCGAGTCAGGTTCTCCCGGTCCCGCTTCTCGAGCCGCGCCCAGCTCAGGATGCGGATGCCGTTGGCCTCCAGCTCCGGCAGCAGCTCGTCGAGGAAGACGCGGTCGAGCCGTTCCACCAGGTCCTGGTTCCGTGCCGAGATACGGGTCAGCTGTTCGTGCGGCGATAGGCCGTCGGCGCTGCGTACCGAGAGCCCCGTTTCCTCGCGCCGTTTCAGCCCCGCCACGCGCACCATGTAGAACTCGTCCAGGTTCGAGGCGAAGATGCCCAGGAACTTCACCCGTTCCAGCGGCGGTTGGGACCGGTCCTCGGCCACGGCCAGTACCCGAGCGTTGAAATCCAACCAGGACAGCTCGCGATTGAGGTACCGGTTCTCCGGCAGGTCCGTGCTGGCCACGGCCCTGGTGACGGCGGGAGGAGCAGCCGGTACGCGCGCGCCGTCCGATTCGCCGCCACGCGTGGCCGTTTCGTCCGGCGCCGTTTCGGCCTCGGGCGTGATGGCTTCGGGCGCGTTCCGAGCCACCTTCTCGGGAGCCGTCTCGTGGCTGTTCCCTCGCATCGATTCGGAAAGCCGATCGTCGCCGTCCGTACTCACACCACTATTGTCACGCATGAGGTGGGGGATACGCTCATCCGATCGGATGGTGACGGAGGTTACACAAGCCGGCCGGGGTGTGGGCTCACCCGAACGGCAGTGGTTTCGGTGGTGCTACATCATTCCCGAACAGCCGATTTCGGAACGACTTGGTCTCGATTCGTTTCCTCGCGGCAGTTTCCGGGTGTGGGAGCCGAGCCCCAGCTCCTCCGCCGCACGCAGGTCGGTTTCGGTGTCCACGTCGCAGCGCAGTGAGGCCCACGAGCCGAGGAGCGCCTTCGCGCCGCTCTCGTGGTGAGCCGCTGCCGAGTCCGTGCCGAAGCCGGGACGTAGCGCTTCGCCGGCGGACGCGAGCAACAGCGTGGTCCCGGTGCCCTGGCGGTCCGCGCAGTAGGAGCGTTCCGAGCCCGCCTCCGCGATCGCACCGTCCAGCTCGGTGCCGCGCAACGCGGGGAGGTCGGCCTGCAGCGCGCCGATCCGGACCTTCGTGCCCCGCTCGCCGAGGAGGTGATCACCGTGGCGCAGTGCCGCGTTGAGCCCGGCCCGCGGTGAATCGGGCAGCACCTCGACCCCGAGCTCCCGGAACCGGTGCGTCAGCGCCGGGTCCGAGGTGACCACGAGCACTTCCCGTACTCGTTCGGCCGTTGCCGCCGCCAGGACGGTGTCCATCGCGAGTGCGGTCACGAGCTCGGCGTGCTCCTCGGGAAGGGTTCGCTCGGTACGCAACCGGGTCTTGGCCAGGTGCAGTGGTTTGATCGGTACGAGCAGTTGGACTCCCACGGTCACCCCGCCATTCTGCGCCTCGCGGGGAGGGATCCAGCGACCGGTCAATCGGCGGTGCCCACCCCAACGGGTATGTTGGCAGCCGCTCAAACGGAAGGAGTTGGCGTGGCCGAGCCGAGGAGTTTGCGACGTTCCCGCGGCGCCACCAAAGAGCGTGGAAACGGTGTGGTCGGCAGAATCTGGTTGGCGATCGCCATCGTCGTGTTCTATCCGCTCAAGGCTTTGCTGGCGCGGACCAGGCTGATCGGGTTGGAGCACGTCCCCGCGCGGGGCGGCGCGCTGTTGGTGCTCAACCACATCTCACATCTCGATCCGATCTACGACGCGGTGTCGGTGCATCGGGCGGGCAGGCTTCCCCGCTTCCTGGCCAAGCACACACTCTGGAACTATCCGGTGCTGCGCGGTGTGTTGCGTGGCGTCGAGCAGATCCCGGTGTATCGCGGCAGTGTGAACGCCCAGCAGAGCCTTCGGGACGCGCACCGGGCTCTGGAACAGGGCAAGGTGGTGCTGATCTACCCCGACGGCACCATCACCAAGGATCCCGAGGGCTGGCCCATGACCCCCAAGGTGGGAGTGGCCAGGCTCGCCCTGGAGCACGACGTCCCGGTGATTCCGGTGGCGAGATGGGGCACCAGGGAAATCCTCGACGGGTACCACAAACGTTTTCGCCCCTTCCCGCGCAAACGGGTCACGATGCGGTTCGGCGCCCCCGCGGACCTGTCCGAGTACCGCGAGCGGGAAGCCGACACCAGGGTGTTGCGTGAGGTCACCGAGCTGCTCATGCGTCGGGTGCGCGATCAGCTGGCCGAGATCAGGGAGGAACCCGCACCGTCCTCGTTCTACTCCGGTTCGAGGCGTGCGGAGCGGAACGACGACCATGTCTGAGACCGCGGTTCCCGGGCCGGAGGGCGGTGCCTTGCGGCGCGTGGCAGTGCTGGGGGCCGGTTCCTGGGGAACCGCGTTCGCCAAGGTGCTCGCCGACGCGGGCACCGAGGTGCGGTTGTGGGCCCGCAGGAGCCACGTGGCCGAGGCGATCGAGCGTGACCGCGTCAACACCGAGTACCTCCCGCGCACCCCGCTTCCCGACGGGCTGCGTGCCACCGACGACGCCGCGGTGGCGCTGCACGGGGCCGACGCGGTGGTGCTCGCGGTTCCGAGTCAGACCCTGCGGGAGAACCTGACCGGATGGCAACCCCTCCTCCCGGCGGGGGCCACGCTGGTCAGTCTGGCCAAGGGGGTCGAGTTGAGCACCCTGAAACGGATGAGCCAGGTGATAGCCGAGGTGGCCGATGTGCCCGCCGCTCGGGTGGCCGTCGTTTCCGGTCCCAACCTCGCCAAGGAGATCGCCGACGAGCAGCCCACCGCCACAGTGGTCGCCTGTCCGGACCACGAGCGCGCCGTCGCGCTGCAGCGCGCCTGTTCGACGGGGTACTTCCGGCCCTACACCAACACCGATATCGTCGGTGTGGAGGTGGCCGGTGCCTGCAAGAACGTGATCGCGCTCGCCTGCGGGGTGGCCTCCGGCCTGGGGTACGGCTCCAACACCATGTCCACTCTCATCACCAGGGGCATCGCCGAGACGACCCGGTTGGGAACAGCGCTGGGCGCCGAGCCCATGACCTTCGCCGGGCTGGCCGGAATGGGTGATCTGGTGGCCACCTGTGTTTCGCCGCTGTCCCGCAACCGCACGTTCGGGGAGCGGCTGGGGCGCGGTGATTCCGTCGCCGAGGCGCAGCGTGCCGCGCACGGGCAGGTCGCGGAGGGCGTCAAGTCCTGCCGGTCGCTGTGCGAACTCGCTGCCGCCAACGGCGTGGAGATGCCGATAGCCGAAGTGGTCCACCGGGTGTGCCACGAAGGGTTGGACCCGGTACCCGCCGCGGCCGAGCTGCTGGGACGGGACCGCAAACCGGAATAGCGATCGAGACGTCGCACAGGAAGGAGAACCCGTTGTACGGGGACGGGACGCGCTGCGTACACGGTGGAGAGACCGAACCGGCCGCCGGGGAGTCGTTCATGCCCGGTCCGGTGTTCGCGGCCCCGTACCACCTGGGTGGCTCCGATCGTCTCGGTGACACCGATTTCTACGGTCGGGGTGGGAATCCCACCTGGCGGGCGCTGGAAACCGCCGTCGGGGATCTCGACGGCGGAACGTGCCTGCTGCTGCCCTCCGGGATGGCGGCCATCGGCACTCTGCTGCGGGCCGTGCTGCACGCCGGTGACGTGCTGGTGCTGCCCACCGACGGCTACTACGCCACCAGGGAGTTCGTGCGGAACGAACTCGCCGAGCTGCATCTGCGGGTCAGGGAGGTTCCGACCGCGGGCCCCTTCCCGGACGACGTTTTCGACGACGCCCGTCTGGTGTTGCTGGAGACTCCCTCCAATCCCGGTCTCGACGTCTGCGACATCGCGGCACTTGCCGAGCGTGCCCACGCCGCCGGCGCGCTGCTGGCCGTGGACAACACGACCGCCACGCCGCTGGGCCAGCGACCGCTGGAACTCGGCGCCGACGCGGTGGTCGCCAGTGACACGAAGGCCCTGTGCGGGCACAGCGACCTGTTGCTCGGCCACGTCAGTGTGCGTGACGAGGAGCTCGCGCGACGCCTCGGCCGGGTACGCACCCTCTCCGGTGCGATCCCGGCACCGTTCGAGACCTGGCTGGCGCACCGCAGCATGGCGACGCTCGACCTGCGTCTCGCCCGGCAGGCCGAGAACGCGGCGGTGCTCGCCGAGGCGTTGTCCGGGCACGCGGACGTCACGGGAGTTCGCTGGCCCGGCATGCCGAGCGACCCCGCGCACGAAGTGGCGAGTCGACAGATGCGCCGTTGGGGCGGTGTGCTGCGCTTCGAACTGCGGGACGCCGAGGCGGTGGAACGGTTCGTCAACCGCAGTCACCTCGTTTCCGGAGCGACCAGTTTCGGTGGGGTGCACAGCACCGTGGACCGGCGTGCCCAGTGGGGCGATCCCGTTCCGGAGGGTTTCGTGCGGTTCTCGGCCGGTTGTGAGGATCCCGCCGATCTCGTGGCCGACGTCCTCGCCGCGCTGCGGCGGTAGTGGCGCCCTGTTCCGGTTCGCGCGGCGAGAGCTCTCGCCGCGACGTGAGTCGGTGTCGCACGACAGTGTGAGATCTTGCGAGCCCCCCGGGGATTTCCTTGCCGTAACGTCTCGTTCCTGGTTGACTGGTCGTCGTGTTTTTGCGCGCTACGAAGGCGAACCCGACGGCGGTCCGGCGTCCGGCCGGTCAGTACCGCCATGTCGAGCTGCGCCTGGTAGCGAGCGCGCTGTGTCCTTCTCGGTGAGTTGCCCCGTGATCACGGATCGTTGATCCGCCGATCCCGCTTTCCGCTCTTCTCCCGTACTATCGCGAAGGACCCTCCGCTGTGTTCGCTGTTCCACCGAATACTGTTCTCCACGCGCCCGAACGCACCCGGCCGCATCCGGCTCTGATAGCCCGCGATGTCGCGACCGATCGCCGCGGTTGGGCACACCTGGTGCGTTACGACCGGGAACAACGTTGGTCCGCGCTGCTGCGGCGCACCGACGACCACGAGGTCTGGATCCTGAGCTGGTTGCCCGGCCAGCACACCGAGCTGCACGATCACGGAGGTGCCGACGGTGCCTTCACCGTGGTCTCCGGTGTGCTGACCGAACGCGCCGTGCGCTCCGACTCCGGGCACCACCAGGCCGAGGCGCTGCACACGCTCGTCGCGGGCCAGTCCCGGGTCTTCGGTCCCAACTACGCCCACCAGGTGCACAACGAGGGGCCGGACCCCGCGATCAGCATTCACGTGTACCGACCCGGCAGGGCGCTCAACCCGACCGGTTGATCAGGACTCCGCGTTCGCGGTCGAGAGCTTTCGGACGAAGTGCGTGGAAGGGGCGGTGAATCCGCTGCTCGCGTACAACCGATGCGCGGTGTGACGCCCGTTTCCCGAATCGAGGTGGATCTCGCCCACCCCCGACGCCGCCGCCTCACGCGCGATCCAGCGCAGCAGTTCGCCCGCGTACCCGTTTCCCCTGGCTCGCGGCAGCGTGCACAGATCGTCGATGTACAGGTAGCTGCCCCAGGCCAGGCATTCACCGGAGCGGAATCCCGCCGCTGCCACCGCCCGATGTTGCGAGTCGAGAGCCGCGATCAGTCGGTACCCGTGCTGCCGCTGCCTGCCCACCGCGGCCAGGAAGTCGGCCATCGTGCTCAACCGAGGGCGTAGTTCCCGGAGTACCGGGTACGCCGTGCTCGTCTCCGCCTGGTCGAGTTCTCTGATCAGCAACGCAGCACCTTTCCCGCAGCAGTGCCCTGTGGGCCGCATCCGCAGCTTCTCCCGAGCGGTGGCATCATTGAAGGGCCAATCGAGGAGTGTTCGAAAATGCCACCCAGGGTTTCCGCGTCCGGAGCGCCACCGCTGGAACTGGCAGTGGAGCTGGACCGCACCAGCGCCCGGCCGTTGGCGGTTCAGTTGGCCGAGGGACTGCGTGGCGCCGCGACGAGGGGTCAGCTACGACGTGGTGATCGGCTGCCGTCCACCCGCGCACTCGCCCGGCACCTCGACGTCAGCCGTACGGTCACGGCGGCCGCTTACGAACAGCTCCACGCCGAGGGCTGGATCGCGGGCAGGCACGGTTCCGGCACCTACGTCACCGCCGCTCCGCCGGGAGTCGACGGGGTGGCGCAGGCCGGAACGGTCGTCGAGAGCGACGCGGACGCGACGCGGGGAGTGCTGCTGGCACCGGGAGCGCCGTGGTCACAGGGGATAGACCGAGCGGCTTGGCGGCGCGCCTGGCGTGCGGCCGGGGACAAGGCACCGTCCACCATGCCCTATCGGGCCGGCGTGCCGGAGTACCGCGCGGTCATCGTGGAGCACCTGTTGCGCCACCGCGGCCTGGTGGTCGAAGGTCCGGCCGAGAACTCGGTACTGGCAACGGCCGGAACCACCGCCGCGCTCGCCGAACTGGCCGCCGCCGTGCTGCCGTCCGGTGCGACCGTGGCGATGGAGGAACCCGGATATCAGCGAGCGGTGGGTGCGCTGCGCGCCGGCGGCATCGAGGTGTTTCCCGTTCCCGTGGACCACTCCGGTCTGCTGGTCGAGCGGATTCCCGAGCACGTCGACGCCGTCTACTGCTCACCCGCGCACCAGTATCCGCTGGGCGGCAGAATGCCCGCCCAGCGGCGAACCGCGCTGATCGAACGGGCACGCACGGCGAACTGGTTGATCGTCGAGGACGACTACGACGGCGAGTTGCGCTACGACGTGGCTCCGCTGCCCGTGCTGGCGGCCCTGGCGCCGGACGTGGTCGTGCATCTGGGGACCACCAGCAAGATCCTCACTCCCACGCTCGGTGTCGGCTGGTTGTTGGCTCCCGAGTGGGTGACCACCGCGGTGCTGGAGTATCGCGAACGCACCGGTACCCGTCCCGCACCGGCGGGGCAGTGGTTGCTCACCGAGTTCGCCGCGAACGGGGATCTGGGCAGGCATCTGCGGCGGTTGCGCCGCGAGCTCTCCGGACGCAGGGAGCTGGTCGTCGACGCCTTCGAAGGGGCGGGTGTCGAACTGTTCGGTGATCGTGCCGGGGCACACGTCGTGGTTCCGCTGTCGGACGGTGACACCGAACGTCGCATCATGGCCTCCCTCCGCCGGCGGGGAGTGCTCGTCGACGGTCTGCGCAGGCACCATCAGGCCGAGCAGCAGTGGTACGGACTGGCCCTCGGCTACGCCGTGTGCGGCGGACGGGAACTGCGTGAGACCTTGCCGATCCTGGTCTCGGAGATCGTCGGCGGTTGATCCGCCGCTTACGGTGTGGCCCCCGTACGCGAGGTATGGTGCTGCGTATGGCTGAACGCAAGATCCGGGTGGCGGTTGTTTTCGGCGGACGCAGTACCGAGCACGGTATTTCCTGCCTGTCCGCGGGCAGTGTGCTGGCTCATCTGGATCGGCGGCGTTTCGAGGTCGTTCCCGTGGGAATCACCCGCGCCGGCTCCTGGGTGCTCGGCCCGGACGACGAGGAGCAGCTACGACTCAAGGACCGGGTCGAACCGGAGATCGTCGACGGCGAGGCGTTGACCCTGCCCGCGGATCCCAGCAGCCGCCAGCTGGTCTCGCTGGAGTCGGACACTGTGGGGCAGGCGCTGTCCGGCGTGGATGTGGTGCTGCCGATGCTGCACGGTGCTTTCGGTGAGGACGGCACCATCCAGGGGCTGCTGGAGATGGCCGGCATTCCGTACGCCGGGCCGGGCGTGCTCGCCAGTGCGGCAGCCATGGACAAGGAGTTCGCCAAGAAGCTCCTCGCCGCCGAGGGGCTGGAGGTCGGCACCTACGAGGTACTGCGTCGCGACGAGACCACATTGGACGAAGCTCGCAGGAGCAGGCTGGGCCTGCCCGTGTTCGTCAAACCGGCCCGTGCCGGGTCCTCGGTGGGGATCACCAAGGTCACCGATCACGCCGAGCTCGACGCCGCCATCGCCGAGGCGCGACGTGTCGATCCCAAGGTGATCGTCGAGTCCGCGCTGTCCGGACGCGAGATCGAGTGCGGTGTTCTGGAGTTCCCGGACGGAGAGGTGACCGCTTCGGCGCCCGCCGAACTGCGCGTCGACAGTGATTCCGGCTGGTACGACTACGATTCGAAGTATCTCGACGACGACACCGAGTTCGACGTGCCGGCCAAACTTTCCGACGAGGAGACGGAACGGTTGCGCGCGGCCGCGGTCGGCGCTTTCCGCGCCCTGGACTGCCAGGGCCTGGCCCGGGTCGACTTCTTCCTGACCGAGGAAGGTCGGCCGGTGGTCAACGAGGTGAACACCATGCCGGGATTCACCCCGATCTCGCTGTACCCGCGCATGTGGGCGCACGCGGGTGTCGACTATTCGAGCCTGCTGAGCATCCTGCTGGACACCGCTGTGGCCCGCGGCACCGGTCTGCGGTGACCCGCCTGACTACCTACCCGATGTCGGACCTTCCGGAGCGAGAGCCCGCGGGAGGTTCCGCCAAGCGAGCGACTCGACAACCCGATCGGAAAACCTCGATGAGACGGGAATCAGTCGAACACGTCCCGCTTGGGCAGGTGTTCGTCGAGGATCCGTGACACGTCCTGGATCGGGCCGATACCGGTGTCGTTCGATCCGGTGACCGCGACGTAGATCGGCCGGTCGACCGCCAGCCAGGTGGTGGTTTCACCGCTGCTGATCGGCAGCCAGCTCACTCCGGAGATCACCACCAGCTTCGAGGTGGGTTTCAGCTCGGCCGGGGCGGTCAGCCCGCACCGTAGACTGATCGGGTCGTGCTCGGCGTCACCCCATGCCACCGTGCCCGCCGGTTTCGGGGTCGCCAGTTCACGCCGGGGCACTCCGGAACCGTCGACACGCAGCTTGTCGGGCAGCGCGTCCAGCACCGTCGCGCAGTCCGCCGAGTTCGCCTCCGGAGCCTTCACCGGGGGCAACGCCAATGGTCCGCTGCGGTCGGCCGTCGTATTCGCGGCGGCTCCCTCGTCGGGCCGGGCGTGCTGTCCGGTCCCGCCGCTCAGGACTCCCAACGTGGCAACGCCCGCCGCCAGCAGTACACCGAGCGACAACGCGATGATCAGTACGACCCGGGGTGGCCCGGATCCGGATTGTTCCCGCACGTCACCCACTACAGCACGAGCGACGCGGGCGATGCGGACCGGTGCCGTTCCCGCCGCGGGGAGCGGGAGGCTCCGCCGGGCGAGTCACCACCGCGAGCGGGCCGAAATGCTCCCACCCGGTGCGAAGCCGGGGGCTCGGACAGGCACCGTCCGGTGGACGGATGCTCTACAGGTGCACGACCGGACAGGTCAGCGTGCGGGTTATTCCCGCCACGTTCTGAATGTTGGCCACCACCATCTTGCCGAGTTTGTCCACGTTCTCGGCCTCGGCGCGCACGATGACGTCGTACGGCCCCGTCACGTCCTCGGCGCTGATGATCCCGGTGTTCCCGGATATCTCGGCCGCCACCGCTGCGGCTTTGCCTACCTCGGTCTGAATGAGGATGTATGCCTGGACCACGGGTGTGTGCCCCTTCGTCTCGTCGGAAGCGTTCGAGGTGGAAACTGGGAGCTGTTTACGACTTGGTCGAGCGGGCAGGTGCCCCGGCGGCCGGCCAGGCCGGTGCTGTCCCGATGAGCGGATCCAGTCCCCGAACGGGCAAGTTACCGCATCGAGCCGCGTGGACGCGCAACGAAAGGAAGATCCAGTTGACTCCCGAGGAGAGACCGGACACACGGACCGTCTCACAGGTGGGTGAGTTCGGTCTCATCCGGAGAGTGACCGAGCACCGTAACCAGCCGAGCAGCACCCTCCTCGGCCCCGGTGACGATGCCGCCGTGCTCACCGCTCCGGACGGCAGGGTCGTGGCCACCACCGACGTGCTGGTGCAGGACGTGCACTTCCGGCTGGACTGGTCCGGTCCCCGGCACGTGGGCCGCAAGGCCGTGGCCGTGAACCTCTCCGACATCGCGGCGATGGGGGCCGTGCCGACCGGCCTGCTGGTGGGACTCGGGTGCTCCGGGGAAGTGACCGCGGAGTTCGTCGACGAACTGGCCGCGGGCATGTGGGAAGAGGCGCGGCGTGCCGGTACCGCCCTGATAGGCGGCGACATGGTCACCTCGAACCAACTGACCGTCTCGGTGACCGCGCTGGGTGACCTGCGGGGTGGAAAACCCGTGACCAGGGAGGGCGCGCGACAGGGCGATGTCGTGGCGTTGGCCGGTGGCCTGGGGTGGTCGGCGGCGGGGTTGGCGGTGCTGGCTCGTGGATTCCGCTCACCGCTGTCGGTGGTCGGTGCTCATCGGGTTCCCCAACCGCCCTACGAGGCCGGGCCCGCCGCGGCGGTGGCCGGTGCCACTTCGATGATCGACATCTCGGACGGGTTGCTCGCGGACATGGCGCACGTCGCGGATGCCTCCGGAGTCTCGGTGGACATCCGCACCGACCAGCTCGAAGTGCCGCAGCGACTGCTGGAGGTGGCCTCGGCGCTCGGGGCCGATCCCGGTGACTGGGTGCTCAACGGCGGTGAGGACCAGGCGTTGGTGGCGACTTTCCCCGGTGATCGCGAGCTGCCCGACGGGTGGCGCCCCATCGGTCGTGTCCGACAGGGCCGAGGTGTCACCGTGGACGGTGTCGAGCACACCGAACGGGCCGGGTGGCAGCACTGGCGGCATTGAGAGCCCGACGGGGGCTCGGTCGGTTCTCATACCCGATTCCGTGACGTGGCGGGCACCCAGGGGGGCGGTGTTGATGATCAAAAGGTCGCTAGGGTCATGGCCCGTGACCAGGAGCCCGTTGAACGAGATTGTGGAACCAGGCTGGGCCGAGGCGCTCGCGCCGGTGTCCGACCGGATAGCCGCCATGGGCGATTTCCTGCGCTCGGAAGTCGCCGCAGGACGCGAGTACCTGCCGGCCGGGGAGAACGTGCTGCGCGCCTTCCAACAGCCGTTTCGGGATGTGCGAGTGCTCATCGTGGGACAGGACCCCTACCCGACGCCGGGGCATCCCGTCGGCTTGAGCTTCTCGGTCGCTCCGGACGTCGACCCCGTGCCACGCAGCCTGGCCAACATCTTTCGTGAGTACTGTGACGATCTCGGCCATCCGTACCCCTCCAACGGTGATCTCACGCCGTGGACCGAGCGGGGCGTGCTGTTGCTCAACCGCGCGTTGACCGTGCAGCCGGGCAAATCGGCCTCGCATCGCGGCAAGGGGTGGGAAGAAGTCACCGATCAGGCCATCAAGGCGCTGGCACAGCGTTCCGAACCACTGGTGGCGATTCTGTGGGGACGTGACGCGCGGAGCCTGCGTACGTTGATGCCCGGCGTCGGGTGCGTCGAGTCGCCGCACCCGAGCCCGATGTCAGCTGATCGGGGGTTCTTCGGATCACGGCCGTTCAGTCGCGCGAACGAGATGTTGCGGGAACTGGGGGCGGAACCGATCGACTGGAAACTTCCGTGACCGCGACGCTTCGTTCCGATCCGTGAGTGGGTCCCGCCCCGTGCGCGGGATCCGAACCACGAGTGGGCGTCGGGGAGATGGGTCTCGACGAGGGGACGGGGAAGTACCGCCCCGCTGTGTGCTCGTCCGGCGCCCACCGGCAGAAAAACGCTCGGCCGGTTGTACCGACCGAGCGTTCTCGACGAGTGATCGAGACGACGTCTCGCCATCGTCTCAGCCGCGCACGACCTTACCCGCCTTCAGGCAGGAAGTGCACACGTTCATCCGCTTGCGCTGCGTCGGGCTGACCTTGGCGCGCACGGTCTGAATGTTCGGGTTCCACCTGCGCTTGGTGCGCCGGTGAGAGTGCGAGACCGCCATACCGAAACCCGGCCCCTTGTTGCAGACGTCGCAGACGGCAGCCACGTCAGACACCCCTTACTTCGCTCGAATCTCCGTCCCCGCGCCGTCACCCGACGCGGGTCATGCTCGTGCGGTGACAGCGCTGTTGGGCAACGCGGCTACCCCGCGCCGGTGAAGGCTGTCCACCCAGGGGTGACTGCGCGCCCGTACACCGCCGTTCGAGTAACGTGCGAAATCGTGCACGCTCCCCGAGCCGTCGCCTCGCGGCGCGGCATTGGCCCCGCTCCGCTGTGGTGCGAGGTCTTCCCGTGGCGATACCCGATGCCAGCGTGACTGGCCTTACCTGGGTTTCCAGTTACCTGGGTTTCCAGCGGGCTGTCACGACGCAACTCGCCGCCGATTCAGGTCCCCCGGCGAACCGGCTCGGTTCTCACCGGTCCTTGCCGAGTTCCATCGCGAGGGAGTCTAGCAACAGGTGTCGACCCGGTCGGACACGGCGGGACGCCCATCGTTCGGAGGCCCGCCGCCGGTGCCGGACCGCGCCCCCGTGGGACGCCCGCGCTCCTCGCGGTCCGGCGCCACCGACGTGGTGGGTACTCACCATGCCGTCGCTCACCCACACCACGGTCGCGGCGACTATTCTCAGCGGCAACCGGGACGAGTGTGGTCCACGCATTGGAGGAATGGTGCTGCAGGCGTTGGACGGCCCCGCTGTACGGCGTTGGGCCGAGTTGGCAGTGCTCGCGCTGACCGCGAACCGCGCGGCCATCGACCACATCAACGTCTATCCCGTCGCCGACAACGACACCGGCACCAATCTGCTGCAGACGATGCGTGCGGCCGCGGAATCGGCGGCGAACACCGCGGCCGAGGAGCGATCCGACCGGGTGCTGGCAGCGCTGGCGGACGGTGCGTTGCACAGTGCCCGCGGCAACTCCGGGCTGTTGCTCTCGCAGGTGCTGCGCGGCATCGCCCAACAGGCCGAGGGGCGAGCCCCGGTGGAGGCGGATCTGTTCCGGGAAGCGTTACGGCGTGGTCTCCAGCTGGCAGGGCAGTCGGTGGCCCGACCGGTGGAGGGAACCCTGCTGACCGTGCTGCGCGCGGCCGTCGACGCCTGCTGGGAAGCGACCGACGAACTTCCCGAGGTGGTCGGAGCCGCGACCAGGGCCTCGATCGACGCGTTGCGACTCACCCGCACGCAACTTCCGGTGCTGAACTCGGCGGGCGTGGTCGATGCCGGGGGGCGTGGACTGGTCATCCTGCTCGACTCGCTGCACGCGGTGGTCTGCGACGCACAACGACTCGCGGCGGACAGCCCAGCCGTGCTGGACTCCGACCCGGCCGCTGCGGATATGCCCCGGCACGACTCGGACTACGACTACGAAGTCATGTACCTGCTCTCCGACGCACCCGCCTCCGTCGCCGCCGACCTGCGCAGTCACCTCGCGGAGCTCGGTGACTGCGTGTCGGTGGCCGACACGGGAGAAGCCCTTCCGGACCCGACAACACCCGCCACCTGGGCGGTACACGTGCACTGCGACGACATCGGTGCGGCCATCGAGTCGGGCATCGAACTCGGCAGGGTTCACGGCATCCGCGTCACCAGGTTCGCCGACCAGGTCGGCGACGCCGCGCGCGGTGGTTCGGGACAGCGCGCCCACGCCGCGAGCGGCGACCTCTCGGAGGGACGTGTCGTACTCGCGGTCACGCGCGGCGGGCGGCTGGAAAGCCTCTTCCGCGCGGAAGGCGCGTTGACGCTGCGCATCGACGAGCAGGAGGTGCCGGAGGCGCGGGAGCTCCTGGAGGCGATCCTCGACACCGGTTACGGGGACGTTCTGCTGCTGCCCAACGAGGAGTCGTTGGCACCTCCGGCCGAGGACGCGGCACAGGCCGCACTGCGGGCGGGAATCGAAGTCGTGGTGGTCCCCACGGCGTCACCGGTGCAGGGACTGGCCGCGCTCGCGGTGCACGATCCGAACCGCAGGACCGCCGACGACACCGTCGCGCTGGCGGAGGCTGCCGCGGCGACGCGCCGTGGTGAGCTGAGCGTCGCGGCGGGGGAGGCACTGACCTGGGTCGGCTACTGCCGCAGCGGTGACCTGCTGGGCATGCTGGACGGCGAGGTCGTGCTCATCGGCGACGACAGGCGGCGGGCGGCCTGTCTGCTGCTGGACCGGATGCTCGCCTCGGGGGGAGAACTGGTCACCGCGCTGATTCCGGACCACGCTCCGACCGCGCTGCCCGAGGTGCTGGCCGAGCACCTGCGCGGAACCCATCCCGAGGTCGAGCTGATCTGCTACCCCTGCGGGGAGTCGACCACCGAACTGATGCTGGGAGTGGAGTGAACGTTGTGCCTGGCGCAGGCCCCGAACCCAGGGGTGGGCGACCGTTGTCGGCCGCCTCGGATAGTTTGATCGTTGAACACCGATACGAGCCCTCGGGCGTCCCCGCATCGGCCGAAGCGGCTCGGTCTGCCTACGACGTCGAAAGCACGGCTCAGTGCGCCGTGGCACTGCTGGTGAAGCGATGACCGGGTGGGACACCAACCTCGACCGGGTGTTGGGCGGCAAGACCGCCAAGGCACTCAACAGCTCGTTCGGCATGTCCACAGTGGGCGACCTGCTGCGGCACTATCCCCGCCGTTACGCGGAGCGTGGTGAGCTCACGGCTATCGGCGGGCTCGAGATCGGGGAGCACGCCACCGTGCTCGCCAGGGTCGAGCGAGTCGGCAAGCGCAAGATGCGGTCACGTCGCGGCACGATCCTGCAGGCCCGCATCACCGACGGCTCGCGCTCCATGTCCTGCACGTTCTTCAACCAGGCATGGCGCGAGCGCGAACTCCTCCCCGGCAGGACGGGGATGTTCGCGGGCAAGGTCACGGCCTACCGCAACGAGCTGCAACTCGCCCATCCCGAGTACCAGTTGTTCACCGAGGAGGAGGAAGCCGACGCGCACGACGCCGCGCGTGATTTCGCGGCCGCCCTGATCCCGGTGTATCCCGCCGCGCAGGGACTGCCCTCCTGGTCGTTGGCGCGTTGTGTGGCCCAGGTGCTCGACGGTTGGCAGGGCGTCGAGGACCCGTTGCCGGAGTCGTTGCGCGAGCGCGTCGGGCTGCTCGGGTTGAATCAGGCGTTGCACTGGATCCACCGGCCGGACGGGACGAACCAGGTCGACGAGGCACGACACCGGCTGAAGTGGGACGAAGCGCTGGGGGTGCAGCTGTCGCTGGCCAGGTCGCGGCTGCGGCAGGACGAGCGCCCCGCTCCGGCCTGCCCGCCGATCGACGGGGGTGTGCGAGCGGACTTCGATCGGCGTCTGCCGTTCGCGTTGACCGAGGGGCAGGTCGAGGTCGGTGAACAGCTCGCCGCGGATCTGTCCGAACGGCATCCGATGAATCGTCTGGTGCAGGGCGAGGTCGGTTCGGGCAAGACCGTGGTGGCGCTGCGTGCCATGCTGCAGGTGGTCGACTCCGGCAGGCAGGCCGCGATGCTGGCACCGACCGAGGTTCTCGCGGCGCAGCACGCCCGGTCACTCCGGGAGCTGCTGGGAGAACTGGCCAGGGCGGGTGAGTTCGACTCCCCGGAGCACGCCACCAGGGTGACCCTGCTGACCGGCTCGTTGTCCGCCGCGCAGCGGAAGCAGGCGTTGTTGGACGCGGCTTCCGGCGCGGCGGGGATCGTGGTCGGCACCCACGCGTTGATCCAGGACCAGGTCTCGTTCGCCGACCTCGGACTGGTGGTGGTCGACGAGCAGCATCGGTTCGGTGTCGAGCAGCGGGACGCGCTGCGGGGCCGCGCCGCCGAACAGGCCTGTCCGCACCTGCTGGTGATGACCGCGACACCGATTCCGCGTACGGTCGCGATGACCGTTTTCGGGGACCTGCGCACTTCCGCGCTGCGTGAGCTGCCCCGAGGTCGCTCCCCGATCAGCACCACCGTGGTTCCGGCCGCGGAGAAACCGGCCTGGCTCGATCGGGTGTGGCAGCGTGTCACCGAGGAGGTGACCGCCGGGCGGCAGGTCTACGTGGTCTGTCCCCGAGTGGGGGACGGGACCGTCGTCGACTCCGAGGGGAGTTCCCGGAGCGGGGGCGAGTCCGCCGACGGGGAGGTCGTACCGGAAGCCGTGGACGATCCGCCGGGCGGAGCGGAAGGTAACGGTTCGCGGCGTTCGCCGCTCGCCGTGGTCGAACTCGCCGAGCGACTGCGCCAGGGCCCGCTGCGGGATCTCCGTCTGGGAGCGCTGCACGGCAGGCTCGCCGCGGACGACAAGGACGCGGTGATGCGCCGGTTCGCCGCCGGTGAGCTCGATGTGCTCGTGGCGACCACCGTGATCGAGGTCGGTGTCGACGTGCCGAACGCGTCCACGATGGTGATCATGGACGCGGACCGGTTCGGGATGAGTCAGCTCCACCAGTTGCGCGGCCGGGTGGGTCGGGGGAGCGCCCCCGGATTGTGCCTGCTGGTCACCGAGGCGGTGCCCCAGACACCCGCCCGCGGCCGACTGGACGCCGTCGCCTCGACCACCGACGGCTTCGAACTCGCCAGGCTCGATCTGCTGCAACGTCGGGAGGGTGACGTGCTCGGCGAGGCGCAGTCCGGCACGAAGTCCGCGCTGCGGATGCTGTCGCTGGTGCACGACGAGGAGGTCATCGCCGAGGCGGGCGGCGAGGCGGAGGCAGTCGTACGGCAGGACCCCGAACTGCGTGCCCACCCGGGACTGGCCGGGATGATCACCGAACTCCTCGCCGAGGAGCGTGCCGAGTTCCTGGAGAAGTCCTAGTAGGACTCCGTCGATTCGGTTTTCCGCTGTGCCGGGCGTGAAGCGGCAGCACCGAAGATCACGCGATGGAGCGCGGTAACCGCCCAGCGCGAGATTTCGTGACTTACGTCTCCTCGGGTGTTGGTGTGACCGCTCCTCCGGCTGGCGCGTCGGCGCGCAGCGCGCGAACATCGACACCTACGGTGTCCGCTTCCGCCGATCCCGCCCGCGGCCTTGGTGAGAACATTCGTCACATTCGTTTTTTTGTGAATATGTTGATTATTTCTATTGGTTGATCCTTGTTCGCCGGTTCCGGATTTGCAGGTCGCATACGGGGCACTTGTGGATCATGAGTTCCATCACGCGAGAACAGCTCCCGAAGAGGAGAATTTTCGGGGTATTGTTCGCAGGCGATCCGACACCTGCCCCAGGAGGTAGCCGGCATGTTCCGCAAGGTCCTCGTCGCCAACCGTGGCGAGATAGCCATCCGCGCGTTCCGCGCCGGATACGAGCTCGGCGCGAAAACCGTGGCCGTGTTTCCCCACGAGGATCGCAACTCACTGCACCGGCTGAAGGCGGACGAGTCCTACGAGATCGGCGCTGCCGGTCACCCCGTTCGGGCTTATCTGTCCGTCGAGGAAATCATCCGGGCGGCCCGAACAGCGGGCGCCGATGCGATCTATCCGGGTTACGGATTCCTGTCCGAGAACCCCGACCTGGCCGAGGCCTGCCAACAGGCCGGTATCACCTTCATCGGTCCGTCACACGAGATTCTGCAGCTCACGGGCAACAAGGCCAGTGCGGTCCGGGCCGCCAAAGCGGCCGGGGTGCCCGTACTCGAGTCCTCCGCCCCCTCCGCCGACGTCGAGGAACTGATGAACTCCGCCGGGGACATGCGGTTCCCGGTGTTCGTCAAGGCCGTCGCGGGCGGCGGTGGCCGCGGCATGCGCAGGGTCAACGATCTCGATTCGCTGCGTGAGGCGTTGGAAGCCGCCATGCGCGAAGCCGAATCCGCTTTCGGCGACCCCACCGTCTTCCTCGAGCAGGCCGTGGTCAATCCACGGCACATCGAGGTGCAGATCCTCGCCGATTCGGCGGGCAACGTGGTTCACCTCTACGAACGCGACTGCTCGGTACAGCGCAGGCACCAGAAGGTCGTGGAGATCGCCCCGGCCCCGAACCTGGACCCGCAGCTGCGGGAACGGATCTGTGCCGACGCGGTGGCGTTCGCGCGGGAGATCGGCTACGTCAACGCGGGGACGGTGGAGTTCCTCGTCGACGAGCACGGCCGGCACGTGTTCATCGAGATGAACCCCCGGATTCAGGTGGAACACACCGTCACCGAGGAGGTCACCGACGCCGACCTGGTGCAGTCCCAGGTGCGTGTCGCCGCAGGGGAGACACTGCCGGACCTCGGCATGTCCCAGGACGGCATCCGGCTGCGCGGTGCGGCGCTGCAGTGCCGGATCACCACCGAGGACCCGGCCAACGGTTTCCGGCCCGACACCGGAATGATCAGTGCCTACCGCTCGCCGGGCGGTGCCGGTGTCCGACTGGACGGTGGCACGGCCTTCTCCGGCAGCAGCGTCAGCGCCCACTTCGACTCCATGCTGGTCAAGTTGACCTGTCGTGGTCGGGACTTCGACACCGCCGTGGCGCGGGCACGACGGGCCGTCGCGGAGTTCCGGATCCGCGGTGTGTCCACCAACATTCCGTTCCTGCAGGCGGTGCTCGACGACCCGGACTTCGGCGCCGGAAGAATCACCACGTCCTTCATCGACGAGCGCCCGAAGCTGTTGACCGCGCGCCACTCGGCCGACCGGGGAACCCGGCTGCTGAGCTACCTCGCGGACGTGACCGTCAACCGTCCCTACGGGGAACGCCCCGCCGCTCCCGAGCCGAGGCACAAACTGCCCGCCGCCGATCTCGACACCCCGCCGCCCGCGGGATCGAAGGATCGGCTCGACCGACTGGGCCCGGAGGGCTTCGCGCGGTGGCTGCGCGACTCCGACGCCGTCGGGGTCACCGAGACGACGTTCCGGGACGCTCACCAGTCCCTGCTCGCCACCCGGGTCCGCACCAAGGACCTCACCACGGTCGCTCCCCACGTGGCCCGCACGACTCCCGAACTGCTCTCGCTGGAGTGCTGGGGCGGTGCCACCTACGACGTCTCGTTGCGGTTCCTGGCCGAGGACCCGTGGGAGAGGCTGGCCGCGCTGCGCCGAGCCGTCCCCAACATCTGTCTGCAGATGCTGCTGCGCGGGCGCAACACGGTCGGCTACACGCCCTACCCCACCGAGGTGACCGAGCACTTCGTGGCGGAGGCCACCGAGACGGGTATCGACATCTTCCGCATCTTCGACGCGCTCAACGACGTGGAGCAGATGCGCCCGGCCATTAGGGCGGTGCGCGACACCGGGCGTTCCGTGGCGGAGGTGGCGCTCTGCTACACGGGGGATCTCTCCGACCCCGACGAGCGGATCTACACCCTGGACTACTACCTGCGGTTGGCGGAGCGGATCGTCGAGGCGGGCGCGCACGTGCTGGCGATCAAGGACATGGCCGGACTGCTGCGCCCGCCCGCCGCCGCCACGCTGGTCTCCGCGCTGCGGCGCGAGTTCGACCTGCCGGTGCACCTGCACACCCACGACACCCCCGGTGGGCAGCTGGCCACTTACCAGGCCGCCGTGCAGGCCGGGGTGGACGCCGTGGACGGGGCGTCCGCGTCGCTGGCGGGGACCACCTCGCAGCCCGCCCTCTCCTCGATCGTGGCCGCCACCGATCACACCGAACGGGAGACCGGCCTGGACCTGGACGCGGTGTGCGATCTGGAGCCCTACTGGGAGTCGGTCCGCAAGATCTACCGGCCCTTCGAGGCGGGGCTGGCGGCTCCCACGGGACGTGTCTATCGGCACGAGATCCCCGGCGGGCAGCTGTCCAATCTGCGGACGCAGGCCGTGGCCCTCGGACTCGGCGACAAGTTCGAGGAGATCGAGGCGATGTACGCCGCCGCCGACCGCATGCTCGGTCGGCTGGTCAAGGTCACTCCGTCCTCGAAGGTCGTGGGGGACCTGGCGTTGCACCTGGTCGGAGCCGGGGTGGCCCCGGGCGAGTTCGAGGCCGAGCCGCACAGGTTCGACATCCCGGATTCGGTGATCGGGTTCCTGCAGGGTGAGCTCGGTGATCCGCCCGGTGGTTGGCCCGAACCCTTCCGCAGCCGTGCGCTGCGGGGCAGGCCCGCCGAACGTCAACTGGTCGAACTCTCCGAGGAGGACCGCAAGGGGCTGGCGACCGACCGGAGGGAGACGCTGAACCGGCTGCTGTTCCCCAAACCCACCAGGGAGTTCAACGAGCACCGTCACTCCTACGGTGACACCTCGCTGCTGAGCAGCAAGGACTTCTTCTACGGGCTGCGTGCGGGCGAGGAGTACGCCGTGGACCTGGACCAGGGTGTGCGGTTGCTGATCGGCCTGGAGGCGATCAGCGAGGCCGACGAACGCGGTGTACGCACCGTCATGGCCATTCTCAACGGCCAGATGCGCCCCATACAGGTCAGGGACCGTTCGGTCGCCTCCGAACTCCCCGTCGCCGAGAAGGCCGAACGCACCAACCCCGCGCACGTCGCGGCACCGTTCTCCGGGGTGGTCACGCTTTCCGCCTCGGAGGGCGAAACGGTCGAGACCGGCCAGACGGTCGCCACCATCGAGGCCATGAAGATGGAGGCGGCGATCACCGCCCAGCAGGGCGGCACGGTCAAGCGTGTGGCCATCGGTGCGGTACAGCAGGTCGAGGGCGGCGATCTGGTCATCGAGATCGGTTGAACGATTCCGCCGCTCGGCTCCTCCGGAGGGGGCGGGCTCTACCGGGGGAGCCGCCACTCCTCCGGAGAGCCCGCTCGGGCGACGGTTCCCCCGCGCGCCGTCGCCACGAGCTCCCCACTTCCCCCCTGCGGTGACCGGGCGACAGCGGTGGGCGAGGATGGTCCGGTGACCAGAATCGTCGCGGGAACCGCCGGTGGGCGCCGTATCGAGGTGCCGCAACGTGGCACCAGACCAGTCACCGAACGAGTGCGCGAGGCACTGTTCAGCGCGCTGGAGGCCATGACGGAACTGTCCGGGACCAGAGTGCTGGATCTGTTCGCTGGCTCGGGCGGTTTCGGCTTCGAGGCGCTCTCGCGCGGTGCCGAACACGCCACCTTCGTCGAATCGGACCGGCGCGCCGCCGGAGTGCTGCGTCGTAACGCCGAGACTCTCGGCTTCCGCTCCATCGGTATCGAGCAGTCCCCCGTGCGCTCGGTGCTGACCCGGTCCCCGGGCGAACCCTACGACCTGGTCTTCGCCGATCCCCCCTTCGCGATGGACTCCGCCGAGTTGGACGAGTGCTGGCAGGCGTTGGTTCGCAACGACTGGCTGAACCGGGACGGCCTGGTCATCGTCGAGCGGTTCTGGAACAGTCCCGCCCCGGTGTGGCCCGCGGGTATCGAGGAGCTGCGGAACAAGCGTTACGGCGACGCCGCCGTCTACTGGGCCGAACGCGTTCCGCCGGAGTGATGGCCGAAGCCCGCTCGCTCGTCTCCCGTACGTTCGGTGGTGAGTCACACCACCTCGTCCTGAGTCCTACCGGCGGGTACTGCTAAGTTGCCGCTCATGAGGCGTGCCGTCTGTCCAGGTTCTTACGATCCGGTCACCAATGGCCATTTGGACATCATCGAGCGAGCGGCGGGGCTGTTCGACGAGGTAACCGTCGCCGTGCTCGTGAACAAGAGCAAGAAGAGCCTGTTCGACGTCGACGAGCGGATCGAGATGCTGCGCGAGGTCAGCAAACCGTGGCCGAACGTGGTCGTCGACTCCTGGCACGGTCTGCTCGTGGACTACTGCAAGGCCAACGGGATCGGTGCGATCGTCAAAGGGCTGCGTGCGGTCAGTGATTTCGACTACGAGCTGCAGATGGCGCAGATGAACCAGCGGCTCTCCGGAGTCGAGACGCTGTTCATGTCCACCAACCCGCTCTACAGCTTCCTGGCCAGTTCACTGGTCAAGGAGGTGGCCACCTACGGTGGCGACGTTTCCAACCTGTTGCCGCCGAGGATCGAACGACGGCTGCTCGACCGGTTGGCGGAAACGGCCGAGTGAGCGGGGCGGATCAGCCGCCTCGGCAACCGGGAACGGACGTCGCGCGGTGACCCCCGTGGCACCGTGATCCGTCAGTCCAGCGAGAGCTTCATGCCGACGTGGGTGGCGCTGAAGCCGAGCCGTTCGTAGAACCGGTGCGCGGCCGTTCGACCGCTGTCGGAGGTCAGCTGTATCCGCCCCGCGCCGCGCTCGCGTGCCACCGAGATCGCCCATTCGCACATCCGCCCGCCGATCCCGAGGCCGCGGTACTCCGAGCCGACCCGAACCGCTTCCAACTGGGCCCGCTTGGTGCCCACAAGCGACAGTCCGGCGATGAAGCTCAGTTGCAGGGTTCCCACGATCTCGCCGTCGAGCTCGGCGACCACGAGTAGTTGGTTCGGGTCCGAGGCGATCTCCGCGAACGCGGTGTCGTAGGCCGGATCTCCGGGACGCTCCCGGTGGCGGCCCAGTTCGTCATCGCTGAGCAGGGAGACCACGGCCGTCACGTCCGCGGCCCGTGCGGGGCGGAAGCTGAATCGTTCGTCCATCGGGTGAGCAGTCTAGTCGCGCGACGCGCCGCGGGTTCGCGTTCGCTGCCGTCGTTCGTCATTCGCCGTTCACGGCTGTGCCTGGTGTCGGTTACGCGGCGGAGTTAACGTGCTGGTTATGCGCCAACACGCTGTGAAGCTTTCCAGGTTGATGTTGACAGGGCTGATCGCCGTCCTGGGCCTGCTCGGTCCCGTGGCGGTGGCCTCGGCGGAACCGGTCGCCGAGCGTTCCTCCGCCGTGCCGGCCGTGGCCGCGTGCGGCAACACTTCCGGCTTCGAACGAGTCGCGCTGTCGTCCCTTCCCCCGGAAGCCACCGACACCGTGCGACTGATTCAACAGGGCGGTCCCTACCCCTATCCGGAGGACGGCGGCGTCTTCCACAACTGGGAGGGGATCCTGCCGGACTGCCCGGACGGCTACTACCACGAGTACACGGTCGATACCCCGGGAATCGACCATCGCGGTGCCCGCCGGTTCGTCGTCGGCTCCGAGGGGGAGTACTTCTACACCGCGGATCACTACGACAGCTTCCGGCTGACCGACATCGACTCCTGAATCCCGTGACCGTCGGCACGGCGTCCGGAACCACCGGGGACGCCGTGCCGACGCTCACGGTACGGATCCGCCACGGCTGTGAACGGCCCGCCTCACGCACCGCGCGAATCGCCCGCCGCACGCACCGCGCGCGCCAGCTGTTCCTGCGAGATCCGCTGGGCGGAGATGTAGTACAGCGTGCTGCCCGCGGGCAGTCTCGTTCGCCAGGACGGGCTGATGAGCAGTTCGGAGTCGGTCCGCGCGGCCAGCACCGTGGCGTCGTGCCGATCGCCCAGTGCGAACTGGCAGGCACCGTAGGAGACCGGGCCCAGTGAATCGGGGAGCCGGCACGAGTAGGTGTTCCCTCCGCCGTGTGTCACCAGTTCGCTGTAAACCTGGGTGATGCCGGGGTCCAGCAGCTCCTCGGTGATCATGTGCGGGGTGTGCCACTGGACGCAGCGGATCGTGTCGTCCACGTACCGCATGTGCTCGGCCCTGCTCATGTCCCGCAGCGCGATCACCGGCTCCAGTGCCGGATTGACGTGGTGCACGCTCACCGCCACGGCGAGGGCCTCGTTGTCGTCGCGCGCGTCGATCAGTACCGAACGGGCGCGGTGCAGCCCGGCCCTGTGCAGCACGTCCTCCGCGGTCAGATCGCCGCGCACGAAGCCGATCCCCCGGTCGGGAACGGGATTGTGGTCCACGTCGTCCCAGGCGCCGAGCACGACCGGATGCCTACCGTCGGCGAGCAGCTCGTCGATTATGCGTTCACTGCGTCCGGCGCCGTATCCCAGCACCACGATGTGATCGGATATGTGCAGGCTGCCCGAGCCGCTCATTCTTCTGCCTCTCGCCGTTTCCAGGGTGGTCGCCAGGTGGGTGAACAGGGTGGTCAACGTCGCGATCCCCCCGACGATGACGTAAACCCCGACGATGTGGCCCCCGGTGGTCTCCGGGTAGAAGTCGCCGTAACCCACCGTGGAGGTGGTGACCAGAAACCACCACCAGTAGTTCTCCGGAGCAGTCAGTTCGCTGTCGGCGCGTTCGAACAGCGCCATCAGCGGCCAGCTCGTGAAGAACACGAACGTGATCACCAGAGCAGGGGTCGTCCATGACCGGATGCTGATCAGACGTTGCAGCAAACGGAACAGTACGGTGGGCAACGGGACCTCCCGCCGGATCGTGACACTGGTCTTCGCCCAGTTTCGATTACCCGCCGGTCCGGTCTCCCACCGGTGTCCCGGTGACGCGTGTTGGACACGCGGCTCCGGATATCCCGCATCCCGCCGGTGCGGCCGGGCAGACTGGGATCACACATGGTCGGCTCGTGTGACCGGTTCGAAACCACCGGATCGCGGGGTGATCGATACCCGGATCCGTGCGTTCTGAGAGCCTGAACGGGCCTGGCAAGTATCCTTCGGGTGAATACGACTGCAGGGAGATCGACGTGTACCGGGTGTTCGAGGCGCTCGACGAGCTCGTCACGATCGTCGAGGAAGCGCGAAGTGTTCCGATGACCTCCGGGTGCGTCGTGCCGCGCGGCGACGTGTTGGAGCTGCTCGACGAGGTTCGCGATTCCTACCCTTCGGAGCTCGACGACGCGCAGGACGTGCTCGATCACCGGGACGAACTGGTGAACAAGGCCAAGACCGAGGCCGATGACAGCCTCAGTACCGCACGTTCCGAAGCGGAGAAGACGTCCTCCGAGGCCAGGGCCGAGGCGGAGAAGATGCTCGCCGACGCCAGGGAGCGGGCCGACGAGATCGTCGCCCAGGCCCGGGCCGACGCCGAACAGACCATCAACAACGCGCGCCGCGAGTACGAGGACTACATCGCTCGCGCGCAGTCCGAGTCCGACCGGATGGTGCAGGCCGGCCGCGCCGCTTACGACCAGTCCATCCACGAGGGGCGTTCGGAGCAGGCCCGCCTGGTTTCCGAGACCGAGGTGGTCCAGCAGTCGCAGCACGAGGCCAAACGCGTGGTCGACGAGGCACATGAGGAGGCCGAGCGGCTGCGCGGCGACTGCGACGCCTACGTCGACTCCCGGCTGGCCGACTTCGAGGAACTTCTCGGACGTACGCTGCGCACGGTCGGCAAGGGCAGGCAGCAGCTCCGACGTCCCATCAGCGCGCCCTTCGACTACGAGGAGTGGCAGACCTCCGAGCACGGCGCCGCTGTCAGCGAGCACTGACTCCCGGCCGGTGACCGCCCGTGTCACCGGTGCGGTCGCGCCCCACGCCGTCGCCTCCCGAGCCCGGTCGGGCTTCGGGTGTGTTGTCGCTCATCGTGCGCATCAGCCGTGTGGTTTCGGTCGACGGCTCCCGGTGGCGTAGCCTGAGGGGTGGTTCTGCTCGGCCCCGGCCGGTCCCTCCGCTCGAAAAAGGCGAGCGCTCGTGGTCCGGCGACGTGAGGTGCTTGTCGGGGATCGCTCGTCGGTGGACCGGTGATCCGCCGAGCTCGGTTCCGAGCGGGTCCAGCAATCGCGAAACAGCCTAGCCGAAACCACAGATGCCTCAGAAACACGAAGTCGTGCGATCCGCACCGGACGGTCCGTGGGTGATAGACACCCGGGAGTTCGGCCGCAGTCCCGGTACGAGTCGCAACTACACCCGTACACCCCCGGCCCCGGCCGGTTTCGGTCTCGACATGGTCCGGGTGCCGGAGGGAGATCCGATCGAGCTCGATCTGCTGCTGGAGGCAGTGGTCGAGGGCGTGTTGGTATCCGGTACCGTCAGGGCGAACGCTAGCGGCGAGTGCGCGCGGTGTCTCGACCCGATTTCCGAGGATGTCGACGTCGAGCTGCGGGAGCTGTTCGCCTATCCGGACAGCGCCACCGACACCAGCACCGATGAGGACGAAGTCAGCCGGATGTCCGGTGATCTGATCGATCTGGAGCCGGTGGTCCGGGACACGGTGTTGCCGTCGATGCCCACCGCCCCGCTGTGCTCGCCCGACTGTCCGGGACTGTGTTCCGGATGCGGTGCCAAATGGGCCGATCTCGGTCCGGAACACCATCATGAGACGATTGATCCTCGCTGGGCCGCATTGCGTGAGCGGTTCGGTGGGACCGAAGAGGAGAAGTAGCCGTGGCTGTCCCCAAGCACAAGGTTTCCCGGTCGAACACCCGTAAGCGCCGTTCGCAGTGGAAGGCCTCCGCTCCGACCCTGCGGGCGTGCCCCAACCGGGCCTGCCGTGAGATGAAGCTCCCGCACGTCGCCTGCCCATCCTGCGGTCAGTACAAGGGCCGTCAGGTCAGCAACCCTGCCTGATAGGCGCCGAGAGTGGGGGGAAAGCAACAGTCCCGGGACCGTGAATCGGACCGGTCTGCGTTGGTAGCGGCTCTCGGCGTCGATTTCGACGCCGAGATGCTCACGCTTGCCCTGACACACCGTTCCTACGCCTACGAGAACGGCGGCTTGGAGCCCAACGAACGGTTGGAGTTCCTGGGGGATGCCGTACTCGGACTGGTGATCACCGATCACCTGTATCGTGACCACCCCGATCTTCCCGAGGGGCAACTCGCCAAGCTGCGGGCGAGCGTGGTCAACATGCACGCGCTCGCCGGTGTGGCTCGTGAACTGGGCGAGGGTGGTCTGGGGCAGTACCTGCTGCTGGGACGTGGCGAGGAGCTCACCGGAGGCAGGGACAAGGCCAGCATCCTGGCCGACTCGCTGGAAGCGGTTCTCGGAGCCGTTTATCTGCAGCACGGGTTGGAGACCTCCCGTGCGGTGATCCACCGGTTGTTCGACTCGTTGCTGGCCGAGGCGCCCATGCTCGGTGCGGGCCTGGACTGGAAAACCAGTCTGCAGGAGCTGACCGCATCGGCCGGTCTGGGAGTCCCGGACTACCGGATCGACGAGCAGGGTCCGGACCACCGCAAGGAGTTCAGCGCCTACGCCGTCGTCAACGGTGAAGTCCTGGGGCAGGGCGACGGTCGAACCAAGAAGGACGCGGAGCAGAAGGCGGCGCAGACCGCCTGGCGCACGCTGTCGGACCAGCTCAACGGCGCGGCCGGTGCGGGCGGTACTCCCGAGCGGTAGGCGGCGTGGGTTCGAGGGGCCCGGCCGGGGGAGACCCGGCTGGTGACGCCCCGGTGCACGGCAGCCGTGAATCGTGTTCGAGGATGGCCTCGTGCCAGAACTACCCGAAGTCGAAGTCGTCCGCAGTGGGGTCGCCGAGCACGTCTCGGGCCGCAAACTGGCCGGTGTCGAGGTGTTGCACTCGCGTGCCGTGCGTAGACATCTCCCGGGGCCGGAGGATTTCGCGTCCGTGCTGGTCGGTCGAGTCGTCGAGAGCGTTCGCAGGCGTGGCAAGTACCTCTGGTTGTCGTTGGGGGCCTCGGGAACCCCCGACAGCGGGTCCCCGGCAGCGGGACAGGTGATCGCGGGGGACCAGGCGATCGCGGGGGGACAGGCGGTACTCGCTCATCTCGGGATGAGCGGTCAGCTGTTGATACAGCCGCGCCGGGCCGACGACGAGAAGCACCTGCGCGTGAGGTTCCGTTTCGAGGACGAGGGTCCCGAGCTGCGATTCGTCGATCAACGGACTTTCGGCGGGTTGAGCCTCACCGAGCTGGTTCCCTCGGCGGACCTCGCCGTGCCCGACTCCATCGGGCACATCGCGGCCGACCCGCTGGAGCCCGCCTTCGACCGGGAAGCGGTCGTACGGCTCCTCCGCTCCCGCAGGACGGGCATCAAACGAGCCCTGTTGGACCAGAACCTGATCTCCGGAATCGGCAACATCTACGCCGACGAGGCGCTCTGGCGTGCCCGGTTGCACTGGGCGCACCCCACGGCCGCGCTGGGGGACGAGCAGGTCCACCGCCTGTTGGACTCGGTGGTGGAGGTCCTCGGCGAGGCGCTCGTCGCGGGTGGAACCTCGTTCGACTCGCTGTACGTCAACGTCAACGGTCGGTCCGGTTACTTCAGCCGTTCCCTGTCGGTCTACGGCCGCGCCGGTTCGCCGTGTCCACGCTGTGGTGCCTCGGTCCGGCGTGAGGCGTTCACCAACCGTTCCTCGTACAGCTGTCCCGGTTGCCAGCCGGTTCCGTCCGAACCCCACTGGTGAGGCGCACCCGGTGGCACGGTGACCCTTCCGGCGTCCGGGGCGGTGGGGCGGTGGAAACCGCCCCACCACACGCGTCTGCCCGTGCGTCGTTCACTCGGTCGAACGAGCCCGCGGCTGATCAGACCTTGCTCTCCGGCCCGTGCTGTTCCAGCCATATCGACATGTCCAGGAACCGTTCCAACACGTCGCGCGTACCGCTGTCCACCTCCCGGGCGGGAGTCGTCACCGCTTCCCGGATCCATCGCTCGTTCAGCAGCGAGAGAGCCGGATCGTCGGCGCGCAGCAGTTCCCCGGCCTGTCGCTGCAGTTCGACGGTGTAGTTCGGATCCTGGGTAGAGGGATAGGGGCTTTTGACTCTGTCGAGCACCGAACGCGGCAGGACGTCGGCCACCGCGCCGCGCAACAGGCTTTTCTCCCCGCCGTCGTGGGTTTTCAGCGACCAGTGGGCGTTGAACACGTACTCCACCAGGCGGTGATCGCGGAACGGTACCCGGACCTCCAGACCCACCGCCATGCTCATCCGGTCCGTGCGGTCCAGCAGGATTCGCACGAACCGGTGAACCCCGGCCGGGTTCCCGTTTCCGGAAGTGACGCGAACCGGTTCGCCGGGGCCGGTAGCCTGATCACATGGCAGGTTCCGGGGTGTTCGGCCTCGGGCGTTTCGACGGTGTTCGAAAGGACGGACTCGTGACGGGACAACCGCGACGGTCGCCCGTCGTCCACCGCGAGGGGCTGGACGAACTACTCGAACGCGCCCGGGAACTCGCCCGCGACGGCAGGCGCCGGATTCTCGGGATAGCCGGTCCGCCGGCGGCGGGAAAGGGAAGGCTCGCGGACAAGCTGCTACGGGGACTGGGCGACAGCGCGGCACTCGTCCCGATGGACGGGTTCCACCTCGCCGGTGCCGAACTGCGCAGGCTGGGCAGGCAGAACCGGAAGGGGGCGCCGGACACCTTCGACGTGGCGGGCTACCTGTCGTTGCTGCGCCGACTGCGTGCCCAGACCGGGGGAGGGAGTGACGAGGTCGTCTACGCCCCGGAGTTCCACCGCTCCGTCGAGGAGTCCTACGCCGGTTCCATCCCGATCTCCGCCGAGGTGCCGTTGGTGCTGACCGAGGGCAACTACCTGCTGCTGGACCGGGAGCCCTGGACCGAGGTGCGCGGCCTGCTCGACGAGTGCTGGTACCTGGAACCGGACGACGGCAAGCGGATCGGACGGTTGATCGCGCGCCACGTCCGCAACGGGATGTCGCGCGGCCGCGCGCGGGAGTGGGTGATGCGCAGCGACGAGCGCAACGCGGCGCTGATCGCCGAGAGCAGGGGAAACGCCGACCTGGTGATCCCGGGGGACATCGGGTAGCCGTTCCCCGTTCCCGCGGTCTCGGCTCAGACCGTCCTCGTGCTCGAGGGTTCGAGCGGCGTGGTGGACGGCGCGGGCGAAGTGCTCTCCGGCGAACTCGCGGTCACCTGGGTATCGCTGCTCTCCTGAGTGCTTTCCGAGGCGCTGTTCTTGGTTTCGTTCTCGGGTTCGTCGCCCTGCTCGGTCTCGGAACTGGTGGTCTCAGTCGGTTCCGTGGTGGGCTCTGTTGTGGGTTCGGTCTGCGTATCCGTGGGATCTGATGGCTGCGTGTTCGTGGGTTCGGTCTGCGTATCCGTGGGATCCTTGGGCTCGGTAGGCGAGGGTGTGGAATCACCGTCGTCGTGAGTCTCTGTTGTCCCCCTGCTCGGATCCTGTTCAGAGATACCTTCCCGCCTGTCCGGGCGGTCCTCGCGTGATATGTCGCTCGACTCGTCCGCGGTTTCCCCACCCGCCGCGGGCACTCCGCCGTGGGGCGTTTCGGATGAGCTGGAGCTCGGTTTCCGCGAACTCGCCGTGTCCTCCCGCGAACCGGTGCTCTCGTAGCTCGTCGAGTTGGCCGCGCCGCCGGTCGACTCGGACAGCGAGGCTTCCCGCTGTTCCACGTTGCCCAGTGCGACGGCCGCCATCGTCGAGAACGCGGTCGCGACCATCACCCCCGAACCGGCGAGTACCGCCAGGCGTTTCGACAGGGCGTTCCGGTCCTCGTGGAGTGGATCCATCGGGTTGCTCACTCGTCCTCGCGTCCGTAGGTGGTGTCCCGGCGGGCGGGTGCCACGGTTCCCCGGTGGCCGCGTGAGCCGTCGGGGTGGCCGCGTTCGTCCGGATTACGGTAGCTATCCGGCACCCGTCCGCCGATGCCGGGGTGGGCCGCCGTCCGGCGCAGTCGCGATTCCCGCGTCGGAACCAGCGGAAGGCATCATCGGTACCACCTCACACGACGAGAACGACTACGACAAGGAGCGGTTGCCCGGACATGTCGGAAGGAACCGAAGCCGAACCCAGCAGGTTGACCGCCTGGGTGCACGGTCGCGTACAGGGAGTAGGGTTCCGGTGGTGGACACGGTCGCGTGCCCTGGAGCTGGGGCTGGCCGGTAGCGCGACGAATCTGCCGGGGGGCCGTGTCGAAGTGGTCGCCGAAGGACCCCGACACGCCTGCGAAAGATTGCTGGAACTCCTTCGATCGGGTGATACACCGGGAGTTGTCGAGCATGTCGCCGACCAGTGGGCACCACCACGTGGTGGACTCTCCGGGTTCGTCGAACGGTGAGTTCCGCGGGACTCGGTCCTCGGTCCGGAGCGGTGCCGTCTGCCCCGGCACCGGCGGTTTCTCCCGAGCGCCCGGCAGTAGCGCACAGCCGTCATTTCGCGGGAAGGTCGTTGAGCAGCGGTGCATCTGAAGAGCCTGACGCTGAAGGGGTTCAAATCCTTCGTGTCGACCACGACTCTGCGGTTCGAACCGGGAATCACGTGCGTGGTGGGGCCGAACGGCTCCGGCAAGTCCAATGTGCTCGACGCGCTGACCTGGGTCATGGGGGAGCAGGGCGCCAAGGCGCTGCGTGGCGGCAAGATGGAGGACGTCATCTTCGCCGGAACATCGGGACGGGCGCCGCTCGGGCGTGCCGAGGTCAATCTGACCATCGACAACGCCGACGGGGCGCTGCCGATCGACTACACCGAGGTGTCGATCACCCGCCGCATGTTTCGCGACGGTGCCAGCGAGTACGAGCTCAACGGCAACGCCTGCAGGCTGCGCGACCTGCAGGAGCTGCTGTCCGACTCCGGGATCGGCCGGGAGATGCACGTCATCGTCGGCCAGGGGCAGCTCTCCAGCATCCTGCAGGCCAAGCCCGAGGAGCACCGCAGGCTCATCGAGGAGGCCGCGGGCGTGCTCAAACACCGCAAGCGCAAGGAGAAGGCGCTACGCAAGCTGGAGGCGATGCAGGCCAACCTCACCCGGTTGACCGATCTGACCGGCGAGCTCCGCAAGCAACTCAAACCGCTGGGCAAGCAGGCCGAGATCGCCCGAAGGGCCCAGACCATCCAGGCCGAACTGCGCGACGCGCGACTGCGGCTGATCGCCGACGACCTGGTCACCGCTCGTTCCGAGCTCGAACGTGACGAAGCCAACGAGCAGGCCGCGCGGGACAAGCGGGCCGAGACGGAAAAGGCGCTGCAGCAGGCCCAGGAGCAGGAGAAGCAGCTGGGGGAGCAGGTCAGCGCCGACGCTCCCCGGGTGGCACGTATCCAGGACACCTGGCACCGGCTCTCCGCGCTGCAGGAACGTCTCGGCGGCACGCTGCGACTGGCGCAGGAACGGCACAAGCACCTCAGTGCCGAACCGGAACAGCACCACTCGGAGCGCGACCCCGAGGAACTCGAGGCCGAGGCGGACGAAGCGGCCGAGCGCGAGGAGACCGCCAACGAGGAGGCCGAGCGCACCCGCGAGGCGCTCGCCGAGGTGGTCACGAGCCGTTCGGAAGCGGAGTCGGCACTGCGGGAGGCCGAGAACGCCCACATGGCCGCCGTGCGCGCCATAGCCGACCGCCGAGAGGGAGCCGCGCGCCTCTCCGGCGAGGTCGAGTCGATGCGCAGCAAGGTCGCCGCCACCGACGAGGAGATCGAACGGTTGACGGCCTCCACCACCGAGGCCGAGCGACGCGCCGCCGAGGCGCAGCAGACCTACGAGGAGGCGGCCGCGGCCGACGACACAGAGCACGGTGACGACGACGGCGTCGAACAGCGGTGTGCCAACGCCGCTGAGGCCAGGGACGCGGCCAAGCGGCGAGTGGACGAACTCGTCGAGGCCGAGCGGTCCGCCGAACGTGAGACGGCCTCCTGGCAGGCCCGGGTGGAGGCCCTGTCGATGGGGCTGGACCGCAAGGACGGCGCGGCCACGTTGCTGGCCGCGGGCGAACGCGTTCCCGGACTGCTCGGATCGATCTCCGCCCTGCTGAGCGTGGAACCCGGTGCGGAGTCCGCGTTGACGGCGGCGCTGGGGACGGCGGCCGAAGCGGTGGCGGTACGCGGGGTCAGCGACGCGGCCACCGCGCTGCGAGTGCTCAAGGAGGACGAGGCGGGCAGCAGTGGTCTGCTCGTCGGTGCCGCCGCTCCACCCGATCGAGCCTCCTGGCCCGAGCTGGACGGTTCGGCGCGTTGGGCTGTGGACCTGCTGCAGGCCCCCGACGAGCTGCTGCCCGCCCTGACGGTGCTGCTCGACCGGATCGCGGTGGTCGAGGACCTGGACAGCGCGGAACGGCTGCTGGAGCGGTACCCCGAGGTGCGGGCGGTCACTTCGGAGGGTGACCTGCTCGGCACCAGCTGGTCCTCCGGTGGCTCGTCGGCCTCGGACAATCGGAGCCTCATCGAGGTGCAGGCCGCCGTGGACGAGGCCGAGTCCGAGCTAGCCGAGGCACGGCGCGCGGTGGAACGGCACGGTGCCGCCCTGGAAGGGGCGCGCTCCGAGCTGGAGTCACGCGAAGCCGAGGTCAACACCGCGCGGGAACAGCGCAACGAACTCCGGGTGCGGCACGCACGCAGTTCCGAGCGGGTGGCCAGCCTGCTCGACGCCGCCCGGTCCGCGGCCGCGGAGGTGGAACGGCTGCGTACCCAGCGCGGTGACGTGGAGCGTTCGCGGCAGGAGGCGGTGGACAAGCTCGCCGAGCTCCAGGAACGACTGGAGGTGGTGCAGTCCGAACAGCTCGACGAGCAGGAGCCCGACACCACGGAACGGGACCGACTGGCTTCCGAGCTGGACGACCTGCGGCAGCGGGAGATGGACGCCAGGCTCGCCGTGCGCAGTGCCGAGGAGCGCGCACGCGCGCTGCAGGGCAAAGCCGAACAGCTGCGTCGTTCCGCCAGGCAGGAACGGCAGCAGCGTGAGCGTGCCGAACAGGCACGACTGGCCAGGCAACGTGGTGCACGGGTCGCCGAGACCGTGATCGAGGGCTGTCGCACCGCGTTGCAGCGCATCGAGCTGTCACTGCGGTCGGCCGGTGAGCAGCGTGACGAGTTGCAACAGCGCCACTCCGAGAACGAGAGCCGGTTGCAGACCGTGCGCAACCAGGTTCGCGAGCTGTCCGGGGAGCTGGAGAAGCTCACCGACGCGGTGCACCGCGACGAGGTGGCCCGTGCCGAGCAGCGGTTGCGGATCGAACAGCTCGAAACGAAGATCGTCGAGGACTTCGGTGTGGGGCTGGACGACCTGGTTCAGGAGTACGGGCCCGATGTCGCGGTCCCGCCGAGCCCGACGGAGATGTCGGAGTACGAGGCGGCCAAGGAGCGCGGTGAGCAGGTCAGCAAGCCGCCCTCGTTGCCCTACGACCGGGACACCCAGCAGCGTCGGGCGGACCGCGCGGAGAAGGATCTGGCCGCGTTGGGCAAGGTCAATCCGCTGGCGCTGGAGGAGTACGCCGCCCTGGAGGAGCGTTACAAGTACCTCTCGGGGCAGTTGGAGGACCTCAAGGCCACCCGCAAGGACCTGCTCGACGTGGTCAAGGAGGTCGACGAGAAGATCCTGGAGGTCTTCTCGACCGCGTTCGACGACGTCGCGGCCGAGTTCGAGAAGGTCTTCTCGGTGCTTTTCCCGGGTGGTTCCGGCAAGCTCGTGCTCACCGACCCCGAGGACATGCTCACCACCGGCGTCGAGGTGGAGGCCAGGCCGCCGGGAAAGAAGGTCAAGCGGCTGTCCCTGCTCTCCGGTGGGGAGAAGTCGCTGACCGCCGTGGCGATGCTGGTGGCGATCTTCCGTGCTCGCCCCTCCCCGTTCTACGTGCTCGACGAGGTGGAGGCCGCGCTGGACGAGACGAACCTGCGGCGACTGATCGGGCTGCTCGATCAGCTCCGGGCGAACTCGCAGTTGATCATCATTACCCACCAGAAACCCACCATGGAGATCGCCGACGCCCTGTACGGGGTGAGCATGCGCGGCGACGGGATCACCACCGTGATCTCGCAACGACTGGCCTCGGGCAACGACGAACCCGTCGAGACGACCGAACCCGTGGCGAAGGCCGAATCCGTTCCTACCGCGGCCGGAGGAGAGGCGAGTTCCTGACACCGCGACAGGGCGCACTCCCGCGCGCCGGATGTGGCACCGTGCGGCATCAGCACGGTGCCGCCCCGGTGTCGGGTACGTCGCCGGGGCCGCTGCCGGGAACTCAGCCCGTCTCGGACAGCTCGGACTCGCGTGCTGCCTCTTCCTGCCGCGGGCGGTGCCGCAGCGACAGCACACCACCCGTGAGCAGCGTGATCACCACGCCGATCGGTGCGTACCAGGGAAACGCCAACGGTGCGTGACCTCCCTGCCCGTCCGGAAAGGCCGCGCCGAACGCCAGCCAGAGCACCCCGAGCAGTGCGCAACAGAACGCCACCACCGCGTCGGGCTGCCGCGCACGACGCACCAGCAGTCCCAGCAGAAAGGCCCCCAGCAGTGCCCCGTAGGTGTAGGACGCGATTCCGAGTCCCACCTCGACCACCGGGTTGTCGGTACTGGTGAACAGGGTGGCGAACACGACGAACACCAGCGCCCACCCGACCGTGACCGCCCGAGCCAGTCGCAGCAGTGCCCGCTCGTCGTGGACCTTGCCGCTCAGCCGCTGATACAGGTCGCTGACGGTCGAGGTGGCCAGCGAGTTCAACGAGGAGGACAGCGTACTCATGGCGGCCGCGATGATCCCCGCGATCAACAGTCCCGAAAGGCCGGGCGGAAGCTGGTTCACGATGAACCGGGGGAACAGGGCGTCACCGCTGCTCAGGCCCAACCGCTCGGGACTGGCCCCCGCGAAGAACGCCCACAGCATCGAACCGACACCCAAGAACAGCGCGAACTGCAGCAGCACGAGCAGGCCACTGGTGATCACCGCGCGTTGACTGTCGGCGAGGGTGCGGCAGGCCAGCAGCCGCTGCACCATCAACTGGTCGGCACCGTGCGAGGCCATCGCGAACACCGCTCCGCCGAACAGGGCCGTGACGAAGGAGTACTGACTCGTCAGTACTGGTGAGCTCAGGTCGAACAGCTCGAACTTGCCCGCCCGCAGTGCCTGATCGAACCAGTCACCGGGCAGCTTGCTCAGCAGGATGATCCCCGCGAGCACCGAGCCGCCCACGTAGACACCCAACTGCACCACGTCGACCCAGACGACGGCCCGGATGCCCCCGAAGTAGGTGTAGATCACCGTCAACGCCGAGAGGGCCAGGACGATCTGCCAGTAGCTCGCGGCGACGCCGAACGAGGCCAGCATCACCTTCACCGGGATGGCCGTGGCGAACAGCCGCAGTCCGTCCGCCAGCAACCTGGTGATCGAGAAGGTCACCGAGGCGGTGCCCTGCATCCCGCGCCCGAAGCGCTGCCCCAGGAACGCGTAGGCGCTGACCAGTTCGCCGGTGTAGTAGCGCGGCAGCAGCACGAAAGCCACGATCGTCCTGCCGATCAGGTACCCGATGGCCAGCTGCAGGTAGGTGAACGAGCCCAGATAGGCCACGGTGGGAACGCTGATCACGGTCAGCGTGGAGGTCTCGGTGGCCACCACCGAGAAGCAGACCGCCCACCAGGGCAGATCACGTCCGCCCAGGAAGTAGTCACCGGTGCCGCGCTGCCTGCCCGCCAGCAGAATACCGAGGGCGGGCATCGCCAGCAGGTAGACGCCGATCACTGCCAGGTCGATGATGCGCATGTGCTCTCCCGGTCGGAGGTGTGGAACGCGCTCGGCGTCGAGATCCGGAGTGCGGTCACCGGTGTCCCGACGGGGTCGGGTGGCGACAACGGCCGGTTACCCGGGGTGATGGTGCCCAGCACGCGGGGTCCCTCGGCTCCGGTGCAGGACGCGATGTTGCCCGCGATCCCGTGCATCCCGAGAAAACCGAGCAGCGCGGCCAGGAACGCCTCCTTGGCGTCGGGAGGTATCCCGTGCTGCCCGCTGGTGTTCAGCTCGGCGCCGTGACGGCCGAGCTCGCGTCGCAGTCCGGACATCAGTACCGGATTCGCCACTCCACCGCCCGAGGCGATCACCAGGGCCGCTTCGTGCGCGGCACACGCCTCGGTCACCGTGCGGACCGTGAGCTCGGTGACGGTGCGCAGCAGGTCCGGCGCGGAGACCTCCGGTAGCGCTTCCAGCGCGTTTCGCAGGTACTCGTCCCCGAAGTGCTCCTTGCCGGTCGTCTTCGGTGGGCGGAGGCGAAAGTAGTCGTCGCTCAGCAGCCTTTCCAGCAGATCCGGCCGAACTCGGCCGCGCGCGGCCAACGTGCCGTCGGTGTCGCGCCCCTCCTCGGAGCCGACCAGTTCGGCGGCCGCGTCGATCAGCGCGTTCCCCGGCCCCGTGTCGTAGGCGAGCGGATCTCCTTCGCCCACCACCGTGATGTTGGCGATACCGCCCAGGTTCAGCGCCAGTACGCGGCCTGGAGGCGGGGTGTTCCCCACGGGAGGGAAGAGGCCCGCGAGCCAGAGCACATCGAGTACCGGTGCCAACGGCGCACCCTGCCCACCCGCGGCCACGTCCCTGCTGCGCGGGTCGGCGAGCACGGGAAGCCCGGTGGCTTCCGCGATCCGGGCGGAGCCGCCCAGCTGCAGCGTTCCCAGTGTTCGGCCCCGCACCGTCTCGTGCCGGACGGTCTGCCCGAGCGAGCCGATCAGATCCGCCCGCCCACCGGCCAGCTGTTCGACGCCGTACCTCGCGGCCGTGGCGAACACCCGACCGGTCTCGGTCTCCAACCCACACCACGCGGACGGTCCCTTGTCCTCCGAACGAGTCAGCGACACGAGCTCCCGACGCAGCGTTTCGGGGTACGGAAGCGAGCTGTAGCCCAGCGGAAGCGACTCGATCACCCCCGCCCGCAGTCGAAATTCGACAGCGGCGACGTCCACCCCGTCCATCGAGGTTCCCGAAAGCAGCCCGATCACCCGCCACGGCTCCATCCTGGTGGTGTAGATCACTTCGGGTGGTGGTGCAAGCGCGACACGGCTTCCCGGGCGAACCCGCCGTGCGGGTCGCGTCCGGCGGTGCGCTCCTCGGGTGCGACGATGGACGTGTGTCCACCACGAATGTGATCCTGATCATCGTTGCCGCACTGGTGGTGCTGGCCGTACTCGTCGGCACGGGCATTCTGCTCGCTCGACGCAGGCGGGTCAGCCTCGCTCAACAGGAGCGGGAGGATACGTCTGCGGGCCAGGGCGGTTATCGCGCGGGCAGTGGAATCAGCCTCTCCAGTGGCGGCACGACGACCGCACCCGAGCACCCCGTCGAGGAACGAACCGAGACGCAGGGGCAACCGGGTGTCGGTGACGACGCCGCGGTTCCCAGGGACAGTCAACGGCGCGGCATGGTCGACGTTCCGCTGCCGAGCTCCTCCGAGGTCGATGACACCACGGTCGGAACCGACGACGACACCGCGACGACCACCGGAGAGCCCCCTGCCGCCGAGTCCGCCACGGCTCCCGCCGTTCCGGAGCAGCCACTCCCCGCCGAGTCGGAGTCGGTCGCGGAGACCGGCACGTCGTCCCAGCGGGAGGAGGACTCCGAGTCCACCGCTTCCGGCGGAGCCACCGGCACGGTGCCTCCCGAAACCCCAGAGTCCCCCGAACGGCCCGAGGACGTCGTCGAGGGGACCGAGGCCGGTGCCGAGCCGGGCACGGCCGCCGACACCGAGGTCGAACCGATCGAACCGTCCACCGGCAGGTTGGAGCGGTTGCGTGGCAGGCTCTCGCGTTCGCGGTCGATGTTCGGGCAGAGCGTGCTCGGGCTGCTCGGGGCCGGTGACCTCGACGAGGACTCCTGGGAGGAGATCGAGGACACCCTGCTGATGGCCGACCTCGGTGCCACTACGGCCTCGGAGATAATCGAGCGGCTGCGCACCGAGGTGGCCGCTCGCGGCGTGCGTACTCCCGAGCAGGCCAGGGCGTTGTTGCGCGAGGTGCTGGTGGACGCGTTGGCCACCACGCAGTCCCGCGCGGTCCAGGCGTTGCCGCACGGGGATCCGGCGGACGGCGGCAAACCCGCGGTGGCGCTGGTCGTCGGGGTCAACGGAACCGGCAAGACGACCACGACCGGAAAGCTCGCTCGCGTGCTGGTCGCGGACGGGCGCACGGTGCTGCTCGGCGCCGCCGACACCTTCCGCGCCGCCGCGGTGGAACAGCTCGGGACGTGGGGAGAACGCGTCGGAGCCGAGGTGGTCCGGGGTGATGAGGGAGCGGACCCGGCGAGCGTGGCGTTCGAGTCGGTGCAGCGCGGTGCCGATTCCGGTGTCGACGCCATCCTCGTCGACACCGCGGGCAGGCTGCACACCAAGACCGGCCTGATGGACGAGCTCGGCAAGGTCAAACGCGTGGTCGGCAAGCGTGCGCAGGTCGACGAGGTGCTGCTGGTGCTCGACGCCACGACCGGTCAGAACGGGCTCGCCCAGGCGAGGGTGTTCGCCGATGTCGTCGACGTCACGGGGATCGTGCTCACCAAACTCGACGGGACCGCCAAGGGTGGGATCGTCTTCCAGGTGCAGCGCGAGCTCGGCGTGCCGGTCAAACTGGTCGGACTGGGGGAGGGTGCCGACGATCTCGCCCCGTTCGAGCCGGAGGCGTTCGTCGACGCGCTGCTCGGCTGACCGGGGCCCGCTGACCGGGGGCCCGCTGACCGGGGACCTCCGGGCCGTTAACACGCCGGTGATTCCGCCAACCGGGACGTAACAGTCAACGGCACGGATTTCATCCACGCGACACGGCGAAAACGTCATCGGGAAACACACGTTGCCGAGTATTCGGACTCGACTTGGAGCGCCGGATCGTACGGGAGGCGACGTGAATTCAGGTGACACCGCCTGGGTGTTGGTGTGTGCTGCGCTGGTCATGCTCATGACACCCGGCTTGGCGCTGTTCTACGGAGGCATGGTCCGTTCCCGCGGCGTGCTCAACATGCTGATGATGAGCCTGGGCAGCCTGGGTCTCGTCGGGGTGCTCTGGGTGATCTACGGATACTCCGGGGCCTTCGGTTCCGATCTCGGTGGCGTGGGGCTGCTCGGCTCTCCCGCGGAGTTCTTCGGGATGTCGCGGTTCGTCGGGCAGGAGAGCTTGTCCGGCTCGATCCCCACGTTCGCGTTCGCCGCCTTCCAGGCCATGTTCGCGATCCTGACCGTGGCGCTGATCTCCGGCGCGATCGCGGATCGTGCCCGGTTCGGCCCCTGGATGTTGTTCGCCGGGCTGTGGGCGACCCTGGTGTACTTCCCCGTGGCCCACTGGGTCTTCGCCTTCGACGAGACCAACGCGGCCGGTGAGGTGACCGCGGTCGGTGGCTGGATCGCCAACCGGCTCGCGGCGATCGACTTCGCGGGCGGTACCGCCGTGCACATCAACGCGGGAGCGGCCGCGCTCGCGCTGGTGCTGGTTCTGGGGCCCCGGACCGGCTGGCCGAAGGAGACGGGCAAACCGCACAATCTCCCGCTGGTGGTGCTGGGAGCGGGGTTGCTGTGGTTCGGGTGGTTCGGATTCAACGCCGGCTCCGCACTGACCGCCGGAACCACCGCCGCCATCGTCTTCGTGAACACGCTCGTCGGTGCGGGTGCGGCCATGCTCGCCTGGATGCTGGTCGAACGGATCCGGCACGGCAAACCGACCACGCTGGGAGCGGTGTCCGGGATCATCGCGGGACTGGTGGCGATCACCCCGGCCTGCTCGGCGGTCACCCCGATGGGAGCCATCGCGGTGGGGAGCATCGCCGGTGCCGTCTGCGCGCTCGCGGTGGAGCTCAAGTACCGGCTTCGCTACGACGACTCGCTCGACGTCATCGGGGTGCACCTGGTCGGTGGACTCGTCGGCACCCTGCTGGTCGGGCTCTTCGCCTCCGAGAGTGCTCCCGCGGGCGTGGCGGGGCTGTTCTACGGTGGCGGTTTGGACCAGCTGTGGCGACAGGCGGTGGGGGCTGTCGCGGTGCTGGCGTACTCGCTGGTGCTGAGCCTGGGCATCGCCTGGGTCGTTCGTAGCACGATCGGTTTCCGCCTCGATCCCGCCGACGAGGACACCGGCATCGACGAAACCGAACACGCCGAGTCCGGTTACCACTTCGGGGAGGCGCGCAATACGGTGCGCGGACCGCGGACCACCGAGCAAGGCTCGATCGAGGCGCTGGAAGGAAGTGTGCGATGAAGCTCGTCACAGCCGTCGTCCAACAGGCCAAAGTGGACGAGGTGCGGGACGCCCTCACCGCCCTGGGGATTCGGGGAATGACCATCGCCGACGTGCAGGGGTACGGCAGGCAGCAGGGGCACACCGAGATCTACCGGGGCGCGGAGTACAAGGTCGACGTGGTGGACAAGACCAGGGTGGAGGTGCTGGTCAACGACGCCGATGCCGACGACGTGCTGCAGGCGATCGTTTCCGCCGCCCGCAGCGGAAGGGTCGGGGACGGCAAGGTGTGGGTCACACCTGTCGAGTCCGTGGTGCGGGTGCGCACCGGTGAGACCGGAGAACAAGCGGTCTGAGCGGTAGACGTCCCCGGCGTCCGCCGAGTTCCGACCCCTCGTGCCGCGACGGGCCGGAACCCCGATCCGAGAAGTGACATCCCAGGGCCGTTCCCGGAGTCGTTACGCCGCCTCCGGGAACGGCCGTTTTCGTGTCCGGGCCGGGCGCTGTGCTCGTCCGCGCGGCACCGGTGCCGCGTAGGACCCGGTAGCGCGGTGCACCCGGATATGCGTAGCAATACGTAGCCCGGTTCAGGGGTCATCACGGTCTCGTCGCGGGCCGTCCGAACGCCAGAATCCCGGTGTGACGCCGTGAACATTCCCCGATGAGGGGTGGAGCTTCCCGCCCGTGCTGGGGGTCGGGCGGGAGCCGTCGGGGAGTGTTCCGCGTGCCAGGGGGTACCCGTCGGATGGCCCGTCGAGGGGTCGGGCCATCCGGCCGGTCCGGCTCCGGCGAACGCCGACGGGTGGCCCGCGGTTCGGGTACAGTGAACGCGAAGTGAGTACACGAAGTGACTTCCGGCGCGCTGTTCTGCTCGCGCGTGGTGTCGCCGGAACCACCACGTGTCCCGTCCGTGACGGAAAACACGACGATTCCGCTTCACACATCCGGATCGGCCGTAGGGACCTGCTCGTCGTCGCGGGACTGCCGGGGGCGGGCAAGACCACGCTGCTGGGTTCGCTTCGGTGCTCCGAGCCCACCCTCGTGCTGGACTCCGCGCAGTTGTACCGGGTGCTGCTCGCCGGGTTCGGTACCGGCGTCCCCCGGCGGCTCTACCGGGCGATCGTCCACCCGCTGCACTACGCCAGGATCGTGGTGGCCTGCCTGCTGGCTCCCGGTGTCGTCGTGGTGCACGTCCCCGCCACACGCCGCACCGCGCGGGGGCTGCTGGTCGCGCTCGCCACGCTCACGCGGCGGAGTCCGGTGCTGTGCTGGTTGGAGGTCTCTCCCGAGGCCGCGCTGGCGGGGCAGCGGGCACGTGGCAGAATGATAGCGGCACGTGCGTTCGCTCGACATGTACGCCGTGCCCGGCTCCCCGTGCGATACCTGTACCGCATCGGCAGGTTGCGAGGATGGCACCGGGTGTACGTACTCACCCGCGCGGAGGTTACTGGCGGGGTTCAACTGGTTCCGTAGTGTCATGTTGTTCCCCGAATGACCGACGGGGGGCCGAGACGGACGTGATCGACCGTTACCCTGGACGGTACGCGCCGGACGCACCCGGCGCTGCCGGCTGAGATTCATCGAGCTGCGAGTGACTGGCAACAGAGTGTGCGTTGCGGGTGAGCGCGGCCCGAGATGCGTAGGCGACGGTGCGTGAACGGTGCCGTCGGTTAGCGAACCCGATTCGTGCGATCCGTGTCGTGGATGCCGCCACGGGTTCGTCCGCAGTGCTTCAGCCGCCCCGACCACACGAGGAGACCTCAGACTTACATGCCCACATTCGACGAGCTCGATCTCGACAGCCGCGTACTGCAGACCCTGACCGAACTCGGTTACGAGACCCCCTCGCCCATTCAGTCGGAGACCATTCCGTCGCTGCTGCAGGGGCGTGACGTGACCGGTCAGGCGCAGACCGGCACCGGCAAGACCGCCGCCTTCGGGCTGCCCATACTCTCCAGCATCGATCTCGACAAGCGCAAGAAACCGCAGGCCCTCGTGCTGGCTCCCACCCGTGAGCTGGCCATCCAGGTGGCAGAGGCGTTCCGTACCTATGCCGCCAACCTGCCCGGCCTCCGGGTGCTGCCCATCTACGGTGGACAGAGCTACGGTCCGCAGCTCGGCGGGCTGCGTGACGGCGCGCACGTGATCGTCGGCACTCCGGGTCGTCTCATCGACCATCTCGATCGGGGGTCGCTGGACCTGTCCGAGCTGAGCCACGTGGTGCTCGACGAGGCGGACGAGATGCTGCGCATGGGATTCATCGAGGACGTGGAGCGGATCCTGAAGTCCGTTCCGTCCCAGCGGCAGGTCGCGCTGTTCTCGGCGACCATGCCGAACGCCGTGCGCAAGATCAGCCAGTCCTACCTGGACAACCCCGTGGAGGTGGCGGTTCGCAGCTCCACCACCACGGCGGCCAACATCCGCCAGCGCTACTGGCAGGTGCGCGGTGTTCGCAAGGTCGACGCGTTGTCACGGCTGCTCGAGGTCGAACCGGTCGACGCGGCCATCGTGTTCGCCCGCACCAAGCAGCTCACCGAGGAACTGACCGAGCAGCTGCGGCAGCGCGGTTTCAACGCCGCCGCGATCAACGGTGACATCGCCCAGGCGCAGCGTGAGCGCACCATCGACCAGCTGCGGCAGGGCCGCACCGACATTCTCGTGGCCACCGACGTCGCCGCGCGCGGACTGGACGTGGACCGGGTCTCGCACGTGCTCAACTACGACGCCCCTCACGACAGCGAGTCCTACGTACACCGGATCGGTCGTACCGGTCGAGCCGGCCGCAGCGGCGAGGCGATCCTGTTCGTGACCTCGCGGGAACGGCAGCTGCTGCGTTCCATCGAGAAGGCCACCGGCCAGTCCATCGAGCGGATGGACCTTCCGACGATCGAGGCGGTCAACGAGCGACGGCTCGAACGTTTCCGCCAGCGGATCACCGACACGCTGCAGAACGGCGAGCTGGAGATCTTCGAACAGCTGGTGCGCGACTACGAGCAGAACAGCGAGGTTCCCGCGGCCAGGGTGGCGGCGGCACTCGCGAGCATGACCCAGGGCGACCGTCCGCTGCTGTTGCAACCGGAACCCGAGCCCGAGCCGAAATCCCGTCGCAACTCGCAGCGCTCCGCCGAGTTCGAGTCCTCGGACTCCGACACGGCCATGTTCCGGGTGGAGGTCGGTCGTCGCAATCGCGTGACCCCCAGTGCCCTGGTGGGGGCGCTGGCCAACGAGGGCGGCCTTTCCAGCAAGCGGATCGGGCACATCGACATCCGCGACGAGCACACGCTCGTGGAGCTGCCCGCCGAGATCCCGGAGGAGATGCTGCGCAAGCTGCGCAAGACGCAGGTCGCCGGACGTGGACTGCGGATCAGCCGCACCGAGGGAGAGCCACCTCGTCGTTCCGGTGGCGGCTGGTCCCGCAGGCCCGGCGGCAGGGAGCGCTCGAGTTCCCGGCGCAAGGGGCGTGCCGGTGCGGGCGGACCGCGTTCCGGCGGTGACAAGCGTCCGGCGGTCGATCGAGGCTGACGATCGGTTCGTGTCCCTGTCCGCCTTCGGGCACCGTAGGTGGGCGGTTACCCTCGGCGTAGGAACATCGACGACTCTGGAGCCCGTGACCCCGTGTTCGACACTCTTTCCGACCGGCTCACTTCGGTCCTGAAGAACCTGCGCGGCAAAGGGCGCCTGTCCGAGGCGGACATCGACGCCACCGCGCGCGAGATCCGTATCGCGTTGCTGGAAGCCGACGTGGCACTGCCGGTGGTGCGCGGCTTCATCTCGGGAGTCAAGGAGCGAGCCAAGGGCACCGAGGTGTCCCAGGCCCTCAATCCCGCCCAGCAAGTGATCAAGATCGTCAACGAGGAGCTGGTCGGCATCCTCGGTGGCGAGAAGCGGGATCTCACGCTCGCGAAGAAGCCACCCACGGTGATCCTGCTCGCGGGGTTGCAGGGTTCCGGTAAGACCACGTTGGCGGGCAAGCTGGCCAAGTGGCTCGCCGGGCAGGGACACACCCCGATGCTCGTGGCCTGCGACCTGCAGCGCCCCAACGCCGTGACGCAGTTGCAGGTGGTGGGGGAGCGTGCCGGTTCGCCGGTCTTCGCTCCCGAACCGGGCAACGGTGTCGGCGACCCCGTGGACGTCGCGCGTCGCGGTGTCGCCGAGGCGGAACGTGCCCAGCACGACGTCGTCATCGTCGACACCGCGGGACGCCTCGGTGTCGACGAGGAGATGATGCAGCAGGCCTCGGACATCCGCGACGCGGTGAATCCGAACGAGATCCTGTTCGTGGTCGACGCCATGATCGGTCAGGACGCCGTGAGCACCGCCGAGGCGTTCCGTGACGGAGTCGGTTTCAACGGCGTGGTGCTGACCAAGCTCGACGGTGACGCGCGGGGTGGTGCCGCGCTGTCGGTCCGCCAGGTCACCGGTGAGCCCATCATGTTCGCCTCCAACGGCGAGAAGATCGAGGACTTCGACGTCTTCCATCCCGACCGGATGGCCAGTCGTATCCTCGGCATGGGCGACATGCTCACGCTGATCGAGCAGGCCGAGCAGGCCTTCGACGCGGATCGCGCCGAGCAGGCCGCCGAGAAGCTCGGCACCGGCGAGCTCACGTTGGAGGACTTCCTGGAGCAGATGCAGGCGGTCCGGCGTATGGGGCCGTTGCAGAATCTGGTCGGCATGCTGCCCGGTGCCAACCAGATGAAGGACCAGCTCGCCAACTTCGACGAGGCGCACCTCGACAGGGTGCAGGCCATCATCCGGGGCATGACCCCGGCCGAACGTGCCGACCCGAAGATCATCAACGCCTCTCGCAGGCAGCGGATCGCCAATGGCTCCGGTGTGCGGGTCAGCGACATCAACGACCTGGTCAGCAGGTTCTTCGAGGCCCGCAAGATGATGCAGCAGATGGCGGGCCAGTTCGGCGGCGGTGGTGGTGGGGGCCGTAAGGCCACCAAGAAGGACAAGGGCAAGAAGGGCAAGAAGGGCAAGAACAAGGGGTCGACGCAGCCCAAGGCGGCGCGCGGCGGTATGCCCGGTGGTCTTCCCGGCATGCCCGGAGGCCAGCAGGGTGCCGACCCGTCCCAGCTGACGGGCGGGCTCAACCAGCTTCCCCCCGGATTCGACCCGTCGAAGCTCGACTTCGGCAAGAAGAAGAAGTAAAACCGCGCTCGCGGTCGCTCACCGGAGTCCCGAAGCGGTCGGCGAGCGCCCCGGGAAGCGGTATCACCGGAAGCGTCCGACCGGAGGCACCCCACGGGCCCGTGGAACGCGGGTCCGTGGCCGAGGTCCGGCCCCGGTCGCGAGGAGCGGTTCGATGACCGAGGAGCGTTCGTGACGGCTCTGCACCTGCGTGGCGTGCTGCTGCCCGAGGGAAGATCGCGTGATCTGTGGATCAGTGACGGTCTGATCAGCACCGAACCGATCGAGGACGCCGTCACCATCCTCGACGGTGGGTACGTGCTGCCCGGTCCCGTCGACGCACACTGCCACGTCGGTATCGGTCCGGACGGCCCGGTGGACCTCGACGAGGCGGTGACCCAGGCGGAGACCGACGCGGCAGCGGGGACCCTGTTGATCAGGGACTGTGGCTCTCCGGTGGACACCACGCCGCTCCAGTCCCGTCCCGACCTTCCCCGGATCATTCGCGCCGGTAGGCATCTGGCACGGCCGAAGCGCTACATACCGAATCTCGCCGAACAGCTCGACGACCCGGAGGAGCTTCCGGAAGCGGTGGCGAGACAGGCCGCCCAGGGCGACGGTTGGGTCAAGCTGGTCGGTGACTGGATAGACCGTTCGGTGGGGGACCTGGCTCCGCTCTGGAACCCGGACGTGCTGCACAAGGCCGTCGAGACCGCGCATCGACACGGGGCCCGGGTCACCGCGCACGTCTTCGGGAAACAGGCGCTGGCAGGGCTGCTGGACGCGGGGATCGACTGCATCGAGCACGGCACGGGGCTCGACGACGCGATGATCGAACGGATGGCGCGTGACGGCATCGCGCTGGTCCCCACACTGATCAATATCGAGAACTTCCCCGCCTTCGCGGCCGCCGCCACCAAGTATCCGGACTACGCGTCACACATGCACCGGCTCCATCGTGACGGAGACCGCACCGTGCGCAAGGCCGTCGAGGCCGGAGTTCCCGTCTACGCGGGCACCGACGCCGGTGGTGGTATCGAGCACGGCAGGCTCGTCGACGAGATCGTCGCGTTGCACCGGGTGGGGATGTCTCGGGAACAGGCGCTGGGCGCCGCGACCTGGTCCGCCCGCCGCTGGCTCGGCTTCGCGGGGTTGGAGCACGGTGCCGAGGCCGATCTGGTCTGCTACGCCTCGGACCCGCGGGCTGATCTGGACGCGCTGCGCTCCCCGGAGCGGATCCTGTTGCGCGGCGGTGTGCTGCGGTGACGAACCACTCCGGTGGTCACTCCTCGGATCCGCGCGTCCCGTCCCGGTGGTATATCCAGGTGCCGACCCCCCGATGTCGGCGGTAGTCTGTCGACCCGGCGGGGACGGATCGTTCCGGGCCCCGGAAGTCACCTGGATCGCACGGAGGCGCCCGTGACGGCACCGCAGTCATCCGGATCCGGCGGAGACGTTGATCCGGAACAGTCCGACGCGGCCATTCCGAGTCCGGACGGCGGGTCGACCGTGGTGACGGGCCCGCGATGGGGCTTCGGGGCCTTCTTCCTCGCGGAGGCCGTGTTCGTGCTGGTATCGGTGGGACTCGCGGCCCTGGTCGGGGACTTCGGTGAGCAGGGTTGGATGGGGCCCGTTTTCGTGCTCGTGCTGATGGCTCCCACGGTGCTGGCCGGTCTGGTGGCCGTCGTCGCGACCATGGTGCGTGGGAACGGGCCGGTGCGGGACTTCGGGCTGCGGTGGCGACGCTCCGATGTGCGGACGGGGCTGATCATCGGTTTCTGCGGGTTGGTGCTGAGTACCGTCGCCTCGGCGCTCTGGACCCGCTGGGTCGGTGCGGATCAGGCCAACTCCGCCGTGGGAAGTCTGCTCGAGGACATCCGACTTCCCCCGGTGCTGGCAGTGATCATTTTTCTGCACGTGTGGCTGATCGCACCGGTCTGCGAGGAGCTGCTCTACCGCGGTCTGCTCTGGGGAGCGATGGAGCGGCTCAGGTTCAGCCAGCTGACCGTTTTTCTGCTCACCACCGCGATATTCGCCATCGGGCACTTCGAGCCCGCCCGTACGCTGCTGCTGATCGTGATAGCGGTCCCGATAGGGCTGGCCCGCCTGGTTACCGGAAGGTTGACTGCTAGCGTCGTGGCACACCAGGTGAACAACTTCCTGCCCGCGCTGGGGCTGTTGCTCATGTCGCTGGGCATGTTGCCTGCCTGAGAGACCGGTCGGGGATCCGTTCCTCGGGACCTTCCGCTCCGGCGGTGTGCCCGAGCCGGAGACCGTGGGCTCCTGCCCGAAAACGGGTCTGGCACAATAGGGAGCTGTTCGCCACGAGCGGGCTCTCTCACCGCTTCGTGGCTGGTCGAAGTATGAGCATCCCGGCGCTTCCGGCGCCGGTGCACAGTGATGCTCACCGGAGCACGAACGAGAGTTTGAGGAGCACCACCACCCGTGGCAGTTAAGATCAAGTTGATGCGGTTGGGCAAGATCCGTGAACCGCACTACCGTATTGTCGTGGCCGACGCGAAGACCCGCCGTGACGGCAGGGACATCGAGACCATCGGCCAGTACCACCCCAAGCAGCAGCCGAGTCACATCCAGGTGAACTCCGAGCGTGCGCAGTACTGGCTCGGCGTCGGTGCCCAGCCCACCGAGCGGGTTCAGCACCTGCTCAAGGTCACCGGTGACTGGCAGAAGTTCAAGGGGCTTCCCGGAGCCGAGGGCTCGCTGCAGGTGAAGGAAGCCAAGACCCCCAAGCAGGAGCTTTTCGAGGCAGCGCTGGCCGCCGCCGACGAGGAGCCGGGCGCGGACGCCACCACCCCGAAGAAGAAGGGTGGCGGCAAGAAGTCCGAGTCCTCCGCCGCTGCGGACGAGAACAAGGAGCAGGCCGAGGAAGGCCAGGAGTGACTGTCCTCGCCGACGCGTTGGAGCACCTCGTCCGGGGGATCGTTGACAATCCCGACGAGGTGCGTGTCGAGTCGTTGACCACTCGTCGTGGTCGTACTCTCGAAGTTCACGTCAATCCCGACGACCTTGGCAAGGTGATCGGCCGGGGTGGTCGGACCGCCACCGCGTTGCGCACCGTCGTTTCCGGCGTGGGCGGCCGTGGCATCAGGGTCGACGTGGTCGATACCGATCGCTGAGAACCCCATGATGGCCGAGCAACAGGCGGCTCCACTCGTGGTCGGCCGTGTGGTCAAACCGCACGGAATCCAGGGCGAGTTGGTAGTGGAGATCCGCACGGACAGTCCGGAACGACGTTTCGTCGTGGGCGCCGTACTCGGAGTGCTGTGGAAGTCCCGGGGAACGCGTCCCGAGTCGCTCGAACTGGCGGCCGTCCGGTGGCACGCCGGACGGCTGCTGGTCAAAGCCGTCGAAGTGACCACGCGTGAGGACGCCGAGCGCCTTCGGGGCGTGCTGCTCGGCGTTCGGCCGGAGGAACTGGAACAACTCGAGGATCCGGACGAGTTCCACGACCACGAGTTGGAAGGGCTGCGGGCGGTCCGCCCGGACGGTGCCGAGCTGGGCAGTCTGCTCGGTGTGCTGCACGCCCCGGCGGGGGAGTTGTTGCGGTTGTCGCTCCCGGACGGACGGGAGGCCCTGGTGCCGTTCGTCGCCGACATCGTCGTCGACGTGGACACCGACCACGGCACCGTCACCATCGACCCTCCCGAGGGGCTCCTGGAACTCTTCTGAGCCGATGACGAACCGCCGTTCCCCACCGGGGAACGTCCGTTCACGGTCCCGCCCCCGAGTCCGGTGCGTGTTTCCCGCCGTGGCCTCGGCTCGCGGCCGTGCGGTTCGACTGGTCGGCGGCCCGACCCCGGAAGGGAGCTGTGTTGCGGATCGACGTGTTGACGATCTTTCCCGATTATCTGGCTCCGGTACGGGAGGCCCTGTTGGGGAAGGCGATCGAGCGGGGCAGGCTCTCCGTGGGGGTCTACGACCTGCGTGACTGGACCCACGATGTCCATCGCTCGGTCGATGACAGTCCCTACGGGGGCGGTCCCGGCATGGTGATGAAACCGGACGTGTGGGGTGAGGCGCTCGACAGCGTGGCCGCCGAGGCGGCGGAAACCCCCCGCCTGGTCGTCCCCACGCCCGCCGGGGTGCCGTTCGACCAGCACACTGCCCGTCGCTGGGCCCGCGAAGAGCGCCTGATCTTCGCCTGTGGCCGTTACGAAGGCATCGACCAGCGAGTCATCGACGACGCCGCCCGGAGGATGCCGGTCGAGGAGGTCTCCATCGGTGATTACGTCCTCGTCGGTGGTGAGGTGGCCGCGCTGACCATGATCGAGGCCGTGGTGCGGTTGTTGCCCGGGGTACTCGGTAACCCGGCCTCGGCGGAGCAGGACTCGTTCTCGGACGGACTGCTGGAGGGGCCGAGCTACACGCGCCCGGAAACCTGGCGGGGGCTCTCCGTCCCCGATGTGCTGCGCTCCGGTGACCACGCGGCGGTGCGTCGCTGGCGCAGGGAGCAGGGTTTGGAACGTACGCTGCGTCGCCGTCCCGAGCTGCTCGACACGCTCCCTCCGGAGGAACTGGACGAGCACGACCGGGCACTGCTGGACCGGTTGCGACGGGAGCGTGCCTCGTCCGGCGAGGAATAGCGGGAACGGCGAGTCCGCCGGGCTCGCTTGCCGGGGGAGGGTCGCTTCGACGCTCTGGTGTCCGGTGACGTCGGGGCTCGTTCGGAGGCGACGAACCCGACTGATAAGCTGCCCGGTGAGACAATGCGACCGGTGCGGTGGCAGTACCACCGGTAATCGCTTTTCCGCTCCGGCGGACGTCTTCCTCGTGGTACGAGGTGACGCAAAACGACTCGGTGACTACCCGGGGCCCGATCGGTGTTGTCGGGTAGGTCACAGGGGAATCCGCGCGGCCCGTCAGGGCCGAGAGGCGGATCGGTCGCCGTGACGCGAGTCGCGGCTCGCCCGAACAGATTTCACTGTCGTGAGTGAACGTTCAACGACACGGATGAGGACGGACCACCGATGAACAAGCTGGACGCGCTGGACGCCCAGTCGATGCGTTCCGACATCCCAGACTTCCGGCCCGGCGACACGCTGAAGGTCCACGTCCGCGTCATCGAGGGTTCGCGCGAGCGTGTCCAGGTCTTCCAGGGTGTGGTCATCCGCCGGCAGGGCGGTGGCATCCGGGAGACCTTCACCGTTCGCAAGGTCTCCTTCGGTGTCGGCGTGGAGCGGACTTTCCCGGTGCACAGCCCCAACATCGCCAAGATCGAGGTCGCCACACGTGGCGACGTTCGGCGGGCGAAGCTGTACTACCTGCGTAACCGGGTCGGCAAGGCTGCGCGAGTCAAGGAGAAGAAGCTGGCCAAGTCCTCCTCCTGACGCGCTGCCGCGCCGGTGGCAGCTATCGACCACCGGGCGGAACGCCATCGACGATGCACGGTCCCGAGGCTCGGGGCCGTGCATTTTGTCGTTCCGCTCCCGAGTACTCGGAGTTCCCGAGTGCTCGGAGTTCCCGAGTGCTCGGAGTCCTCCGCCCCGCTTCTCGGGCGCCCCACGGAGCAGTGGCATCGGCCACGTGCCTTCGGAAGCGGTGATTCGTGTCGGCTGGTTTCCTTCGATCAGGTGAAACCGACCCGGTTGGTTCCGGGACATCGTGCCCGATCGTCGGTCACCCGACTCGACAACCGCGCGGGGTGATCGTGACAGATCGGTAAAAGTGCACCGCAACCGTGATGAATCCGGCGACTGTTACGCGTGTTCCGTCGTGGGGTCGCGGGAGACGGGCTTCGTGTATCCAGTAGCCTGGCCGCGTGGCCGACGTCATGCGTTCCCAAGGACCCGACGAGGACCCTGCGGAGGGCTCCTCGGACGAGCAGGCAGCCGCCGAACAGGCGGACGAGACGCGCTCCTCGGCGCGAAACGCCTCGAAGCGGTCCGGAAAGTCCAGGAAGGGCTCCTTCTGGTGGGAACTGTTCGTCCTGATAAGTACCGCTCTGGTGCTGACCGTGCTGCTGCAGCTGTTCGTCGCGCGGGTGTTCCTGATCCCTTCACGCTCGATGGAGCAGACGCTGCACGGCTGTGACGGATGCAGCAACGACCGGATCCTCGTCGACAAGATCACCTATCGGTTCAGCGATCCCCAGCCGGGCGACGTGGTCGTGTTCAGCGGACCGAAGAGCTGGATGGCCGACGAGGGCGGTGTATCCGAACCCGCCAATCCGGTGGTCGGTTTCTCCTACCGCATCGGTTCGCTGCTCCACCTGGTCGAGCCCGTCGAGAAGGACTTCGTCAAGCGCGTGATCGCCACCGGCGGGCAGACCGTGGAGTGCTGTGACGAGCAGAACCGGGTTCTGGTGGAGGGCGAGCCGCTCGACGAGCCCTACATCTACTGGGCTCCCGGATCTCCGCAGGAGCAGGAGGAGTTCGGTCCGGTGACCGTGCCGGAGGATCACCTCTGGGTCATGGGGGACAACCGGAACAACTCGCTGGACTCCAGGTACCAGGGGGGTGGTGGCCGCGCCGGTGCCGTCCCGGTCGACAACGTGGTCGGTAAGGCGCAGGTGATTCTGTTGCCGCCCGGACGGTGGCAAGGTATCGAGGAATCGAACCCGCAGGCCGTGGCGCTCGGTCCTGACGAGGATTCGTGGTCCGGATCCCCCGGCTGGGAAGGACTGCGGTACCTGGTGGTCGTACCGGCCGTGTGGTCGACTCGCCGCGGTTCGCTGGTTGCAGCACGCTCGCGTACGTGGGAGCGACACTGAGCTTGCGGAACAAATCCGCTGAGCTGGGGTTGCCGCGCACCATCGTGCGTAGGGACTCCGGTAGCTGGGCACTGCAGAACGCACTGGAACGTCGGGGGCTCGGCCCCGTGGCCGGTGTCGATGAGGCGGGGCGCGGCGCTTGCGCCGGTCCGTTGGTGGTCGCCGCCTGCGTCCTGCGCGCGGGCTCGGGGCGTCGGTTCGACGGTTTGACCGACTCCAAGCTGCTCACCGCGCGTGCTCGTGATCACTGGTTCGAGATCGTCCGTGCCTCGGCGGTGGGATACTGCGTGGTTTCGGTCGAACCGGCCGAGGTCGACGCGATGGGGGTGCACGTCGCCAACCTGGAAGGAATGCGCCGTGCGGTCGCCGGTCTCGGGGTTCATCCCGGTTACGTGCTCACCGACGGTTTCCGGGTGGAGGGGTTGGCCGCCCCCAGCGTGGCAGTGCGCAAGGGGGACCGGGCGGCCGGTTGCGTGGCGGCGGCTTCCGTGCTCGCGAAGGTCAGCCGGGACCGGAAGATGAACGAGTTGCACGTCTCGTGCCCGGAATACGGTTTCGACGTGCACAAAGGGTATTCGACAGCGCGACACACCTCCGCTCTCCGGTTACACGGTCCCACCACGGAGCATCGTTGGAGTTACTCGAACGTGGTGGAGGCCGCGGTCACTCACGGTATGCGTTCGCCACGAGGCAACAGTAGTGAATCCGGATTGTTCGATGCTTTTGATCAAGCTGTGATGGACAATGGGAGTGCCGCCATTGGGCATCCGTGGACCGATCAGTGACAGGAAAGGGCTCGCACAGCCATGAGCGCCGAGGATCTCGAGAAGTACGAGACCGAGATGGAGCTGCAACTCTACAAGGAGTACCGCGACATCGTCGGTCAGTTCACCTACGTGGTGGAGACCGAACGGCGTTTCTACCTGGCCAACGGGGTGGACGTTCAGGTGCGCAACTCGGATACCGAGGTGTATTTCGAGGTGGTCATGTCGGATGCCTGGGTCTGGGACATGTATCGCCCCGCCCGGTTCGTCAAGAACGTTCGAGTGATCACGTTCAAGGACGTCAACGTCGAGGAACTCGACAAGCCGGAACTCCGGCTGCCGGAGAGCGGGACGCCGTTCGGCTGACGGTTCGCGTGTTCGCTCCTAGGCCCGAGGAGTCCGGTGTGCGGGTCGAGTGCCACGGGAAGTGCCGGGGACTCGTCAGGGGGCCCGCTCGTCGTCTCCCCCGGCCCTCGTCACTTCTCGGACGTGGCCGGGCCGGCTCACGTGCCGACATCGGCCACGTCGACGAGTTCCGGCACGGATCGGTGGGCCACGGGCACGTGGTTGTCCACATCTTCCGCGGTGCTACACAACCGAATGATTCGAGTTTGGTGGGCGCGTAGCGCTCCGTGCAGGTTGGAAGTGTCCGATCCGACCGATCCCGGAGGCGCCCATGACACCGAAACCCATCATCGGAGCAGTCTCGGACGACGAGACGCACGGCAGAAGACACGCCCTGGGGAGAGCGGGCGAGCGGCTGGCGGCGGAGTATCTCCGGCAACGGGGCCTGGTGGTGCTCTCCCGTAACTGGAGCTGCCCGCAGGGGGAGCTCGACATCGTCTGTACCGACGGGCGCCGTGTGATCGTCTGTGAGGTCAAGACGCGATCCGGGATCGATTACGGTTCCCCGGTCGAGGCGGTGAGCCCGCACAAGGTACGCAAACTGCGAGAGGTCGCCGCCGCCTGGCTCCGGGCCCACGACGTCCGCAACTGTCCGGTTCGGTTCGACGTGCTGTCCATGCTGTGGCCACCCGACTCGCCGGTGCGCATCGAGCACCACGAGGAGGTGTGCTGAGTTGGCGCTGCACACCACCTGGGCGGTGGCGCTGTTCGGTGTGGACGGTGTGCTGGTCGAGATCGAGTCCGACGTCCGCAGTGGTGGTATTCCCAGTGTTCAGCTGCTGGGGCTGCCGGACGCGGCACTGCAGGAATCGAAGAATCGGGTCCGTGCCGCGATCAGGAACTCCGGGGAGCACTGGCCGCAGTCCTGCGTCACCCTGGCGTTGTCACCGGCCGCCATGCCGAAGACCGGAACCTCGTTCGACACCGCCCTGGCCATGGCGGTGCTCGCCGGGGCCGAACGCGTGCCCGCCGGCAGGCTCGACGGAACGGTCTTTTTCGGGGAGCTGGCACTGGACGGTCGTATCCGTCCGGTACGCGGACTCGTGCCCGGACTGTTGGCAGCCGTCGCGGGTGGGATGCGACGTGCGGTCGTGCCGCTGGAAGGGCTGCGGGAAGCCGGTCTCGTCGAGCGGATCGAGATCCTCGGTGCCGAGACCCTGCGGGAGGTGATCGACTGGACACGGGGCGCCGGAGAGCTGTGGTCCGGTCCCGACCCGGCGGACGAGGGTGTGCCTCGGTCGTCTCCGGCACCGGATCTGGTCGACGTCCTCGGGCAGCCGGAGGCGCGATGGGCACTGGAGATAGCGGCGGCGGGTGGCCATCATCTCCTGATGGTCGGCCCGCCCGGGACGGGCAAGACGATGTTGGCGGGGCGCCTGCCCGGCTTGCTTCCGGAACTGTCGGCACCACGGGCTCTGGAGACCACCGCGGTGCACTCCGTCGCGGGTGAACTGTCCGAGAACGCCACACTGCTGCGTACTCCGCCGTTCGTGGCTCCGCACCACTCGATATCCCTTCCCGGCCTGATAGGCGGCGGAACCGGACTCGCCAGACCGGGGGCCGTCAGTCGCGCCCATCACGGGGTGCTGTTCCTGGACGAAGCCTGCGAATGGGGGACGAAACGCCTGGAATCCATGCGGACCGCCCTCGAGGAGGGGGAGATCCGGTTGTCCAGGAGTGAGGGCACCCTGCGCTATCCGGCCCGGTTCCAGCTGGTCATGGCCACCAATCCGTGTCCCTGCGCACCAGCCAGGGACATCGACTGCCAGTGCACACCGCACGCTCGGCGAAAGTACTTCAGCAGGCTTTCCGGGCCGTTGTTGGACCGTGTCGACCTGTGGGTGCGGATGCGTCCGATGTCCACGATGGAACTGCCCGACGACGAACCCCCGGAACCCTCCGCCACGGTGCGCGAGCGGGTCTCAAGGGCACACCGAACCGCTCTCCTGCGGTGGGAGAAGCACGGCTGGCGTTCGAACTCCGAAGTTCCCGGCCCCGTGCTACGACGTGAGTTCCCGTTGCCGGACAGTGCAACGAGACTGTTGGACAAAGGACTCGACACGGGTGCGTTGACGGCGAGGGGAGCCGACCGGTGTCTGCGTGTCGCCTGGACGTTGAGTGATCTGGACGGGGCGGAACGCCCCGACGTGGATCACGTGGCCGCCGCCCTGCGGTTCCGTGACAGGAGCACCGCATGAGCGTCTCCGCCGGAGCAGTGAGCCACGAGCGATTGTGTGCCTGGGCGTATCTCTCCGCCGTCGTCGAACCACCGGCACCGGCGTCCTACGGTTTCGTCGCGGTGCACGGTGCCGAGATCGCCGCCGACCGGATTCGGTCGGGCAACGTTCCCGGCGCGGTGGTCAACGAGACCGCTGCTCGTCGTGAGCACGTGTGCGGTGCCGAACTACTGGAACGTGCCCACCGGTCCGGAATTCGGCTGGTCACTCCCGAACACGGGGAATGGCCCGGTTCCCGGAGCGCCTTTCTGGAGGGAGCTACCGAGGTCGGATTGTCCGGGTTGGCCGCTCCGATGGCACTCTGGTGCCGTGGGAACGTCTCACCGGAAGCCGTGTCGCGCAGTGCGGTCGCGGTGGTCGGGGCCCGTGCCGCGACCGGTTACGGCGAGTCCTGCGCGGCGGAACTGGGGTACGAACTGGCCCGTTCCGGAACGACGGTGGTCTCGGGAGCCGCCTACGGAATCGACGGTGCCGCACACCGCGGTGCACTCGCCGCCGGTGGAGCCACCGCGGCGATTCTGGCCTGTGGTCCGGAACTCGACTATCCGGCGGGACACGCCAGGCTCATCGCACGTATCGCCGAGAACGGACTGGTGTGCAGCGAGTACCCACCCGGCACACCACCGAGGAAACACCGGTTCCTGGTCCGCAACCGCCTGATCGCCGCCGTGACCGACGGTACCGTGGTGGTGGAGGCGGGGCTCCGGAGCGGGGCGGGCAACACCGCGACCACCACCGACACCCTGGGGCTGCCGGTGATGGCCGTGCCCGGACCGGTCACCTCGGCCAATTCGTCCGGTTGCCACGAGTTGATCCGTTCCGGAAAGGCCGTACTGGTGACCGGAGCCCCGGACGTGCTGGAGCTCGTTTCGGATATCGGTACCGCCCGGGCGCCGGAACGTGAACCCACCCCGCGTCCCACGGACGAACTCGACGAAGTTTCCAAACGTGTCCACGATTCACTCTCGCCGACCCGGCGTCGTACCGTCGAACAACTGGTACACGAGACGGGGATAACGCGAAAGTCGGTGGTCACCTGCCTGAGCGCGTTGGAGATTTCCGGATTCGTCCGGTGTGACGATCGAGGATGGACACGTTGCGACCAGTGAGATGTCGAGCGCGTATCGTGGCGTCGTGCTACTTGAATCCGGCGAATGCACCCAGCGACGTCACTCGGCATGAATCAGAAACGTTCCCAGCAGTCGACCAGACCGGACCTGCTCGCGACCCGTCGAGGTCTTCCCACCGAACTGGCTACGGCAGTCGATCGTTTCGAGCGGTACCTGGCGTGGGAGAGAGGGCTGTCCCGCCATACCGTGCGTGCCTACGTCACCGATGTCGTGTCGTTACTGGAACACTTCGGTGCCGAGTACGCGGGGGAGGCCTCGGGGCTTCACGAACTCGGTATCGACTCGCTTCGTTCCTGGCTGAGTGCCGAGCACGAACGAGGTACCAGTAGAACCACACTCGCCCGTCGTGCGGCGGCCGTCAGGGCTTTCACCGCTTGGGCGCATCGCCGGGAGCTGTTGGCGGATGATCCCGGGCCTCGGTTGTCCGTTCCGGGCGGCCCACGTGGGTTGCCGTCCGTCCTTCGCGAGGATCAGGCGGACTCGGCGCTGCGTGCGGCCGCCGCCGGGGCCGAGCAGGAGGACCCCGTGGCGCTACGTGATCACGCGGTGCTCGAACTGCTCTACGCGACCGGTGTGCGGGTCTCCGAACTGTGCGGACTCGACCTGGAGCACATCGATCACGAACGCAGCATGCTGCGCGTAATCGGCAAGGCCGACCGGCAGCGGGCGGTTCCGTTCGGTGTTCCGGCCGCACGTGCCCTGACCCGTTGGTTGGAGATCGGACGCCCGAAGCTGTCCGGTTCCGCATCGGGGAACGCCCTGCTCCTCGGTGTTCGCGGTGCTCGGCTCAATCCGCGCAGTGTGCGACGTATCGTCCACGACGCCGTCAGCACCGTCCGCGACGCCGGTCGGCTGAGCCCGCACGGTCTGCGTCACTCCGCTGCGACGCATCTTCTGGAAGGAGGCGCGGACCTGCGTAGCGTACAGGAGTTGCTCGGTCACGCTACGCTTTCGACAACGCAGCTCTACACTCACGTGACCGTCGAACGGTTGAAGGCGATCCATGAGCGAACCCACCCCCGTTCCTGACGATGCCGGGGGCGCGGCCCGAGCGGCCACCGCGCGATCAGGCATGCGGCCCGCCGACGAGGCGGAGGAGACGGAGCAGCACCCCCGGCACGGCAACGGACACCGCGGCGACGGTGTCTCCCGATTCGACTCGATGCTTCGGAAGGCGTGGTGGCCGCAGGGCGGTACCGCCACCGCGGGCCACGCCGAGGATCGTGAGGGCGAAGACGTGGAGGCCGGAATAGTCGCACTGTGGCAGGCATTCGGCCGGAGCCGAGAACAGCGGCTTCGTGACCGGTTGGTGCTGCACTACGCGCCGCTGGTCAAGTACGTGGCCGGCCGTATCGGCACCGGGCTGCCCGCCCACGTGGAGGTCTCCGATCTGATCCAGTCCGGTGTGTTCGGACTCGTCGACGCGATCGAGAAGTTCGAACCCGAGCGAGGACTGAAGTTCGAGACCTATGCCATGCAGCGTATTCGCGGGGCCATACTCGACGATCTGCGAGCGCAGGACTGGGTTCCGCGTTCGGTGCGCAGCCGTGCCCGGGACGTCGAGCGCGCGTTGGAGCGGCTGGAGGCCAAGCTGCAACGCACTGCCACCGACTCGGAACTGGCCGAGGAACTCTCGCTGTCCGTCGAGGAGCTGCGTGAGTTGTTCGCGCAGCTGCAGATGACCAGTGTGGTGGCGCTCGACGATCTCATCGGAGTGGGGCGGGGCACCGCTTCGCTGGCCGAAACGCTGCCGGACGACCGTGCCGAGGATCCGGTCAACACCTTGGTCGACCGCGACAGCAGACGTCAGCTGGCAGAGGCGGTGGAGCGGCTGAGCGAACGGGACCGCATCGTGGTGACGCTGTACTACTTCGAGAATCTCACCCTCGCCGAGATCGGAAAGGTGCTCGGGGTCACCGAGTCCAGGGTGTGTCAGCTGCACACCAGGGCTGTGTTGCGCCTACGGGGGAAACTGACCGAGCCGGGAAACTGAGCTGGAGCGGTGTACCCGCTCGGGGCCGCGCCACGGCAGTAGCCGGACATCGCCCGTGGCGAGTCGGAGCAGCGGGTCGAGATAGGTGTCGTGGTCGCGGAGTCCCCAGTGCAGGCACGTGTGCGGCTTCTTCGCGGCGCATTCGGGGTGACCTCGGGTTACGCTGCCGATGATCTCGCCTCGTTCGACCGGCTGCCCGGCGGTGACTTCGGGGAGCACGGGTTCGTAGGTGGTGCTCATGCCGTTGCCGTGGCCGATGGCGATCACATGCCTGTCCACCACGAACCCGGCGTGTTCGACCGTTCCGGCCGCCGCGGCGAGAACCGCTTCGCCGGTAGACGCCCGTAGGTCCACTCCCCGATGGCCCGGACCGTAGCGGTTCGGGGGTTTTCGGAACCCCCGTACCACTTCCACCGACCCGCGCAACGGATCACGCAGCCGGAACCCGGGTGTGCTCGTGCCGGCGGGTTCCCCGGTGGGAGCCGCGGGAACGTCGGGGCCGCTCGACGCGGTGACGGTTCCGGTTCCCAGAGCCAGCACCAGTGCTACTGCCCAACCACGCATGCGGATCACCCTGCCGGAGCCGTGCGCTCACCGGCCAGGCCCGATTTCCCACCGGGTGGACCGATCGGGGAGCTGTGGAAAATCGCCACCGCGATGTGGTTGCCACCTGTTGTGGCGTACACTCGTTCCCGCGACTCGTCCTCCGGCGAGTTCGACTTCGCGTACGCGCGTATCGATCGCATCACCTCCGGATTCCGTGCTCGGAGTCCGTCTCTCGGATCGGTCGGGGTTCTTCGTTCCGACGAGCCCCGCGGATCGGTCCCGACGAGAGCCTCCGTGTGGGTTGCCCGAGTACGGCAACCGGTGCGAGAGGGTTTCCGCCGCCGGTGGCGGAAGCACGGTCCGGTGCGGGGCAACGGTGCGGCGGTCACGAGGAGGCGTCCGCGGTCCCGGTATCACCGAGTGTGTCCGGGCGACGGCTCCGCGCGTACCAGGGTGGTGGGTCACCCGGCTCATCACGGCAACCGAAATCGCGCGCCGTCGGACGGCGCGCCCGACACGTGAGGTGCGAAGCAGGCCATGGCCGTCGTCACCATGAAGCAGTTGCTCGACAGCGGTGTGCATTTCGGGCACCAGACCCGCCGCTGGAACCCGAAGATGAAGCGCTACATCTTCACCGAGCGCAACGGCATCTACATCATCGATCTGCAGAAGACCCTGTCCTACATCGACGGGGCTTACGACTTCGTCAAGCAGACCGTCGCCCACGGCGGCACCATTCTGTTCGTCGGGACGAAGAAGCAGGCGCAGGAAGCCATCGCCGAGCAGGCGCAGCGCGTCAACATGCCGTTCGTCAACCAGCGCTGGTTGGGCGGCATGCTCACCAACTTCCAGACCGTGCATCGTCGGCTGCAGCGTCTCAAGGAACTGGAGACGATGGAGCAGACCGGTGGTTTCGAGGGGCGCACCAAGAAGGAGATCTTGATGCTGACCCGCGAGAAGGAGAAGCTGGAGCGCACACTCGGCGGTATCCGTGACATGTCCAAGGTCCCGAGCGCGATCTGGATCGTGGACACCAAGAAGGAGCACATCGCGGTCGGTGAGGCCCGCAAGCTGGGGATCCCGATCGTCGCCATCCTCGACACGAACTGTGATCCGGACGAGGTGGACTACCCCATCCCCGGCAACGACGACGCGATCCGCTCGGCGGCCATGCTGACCCGCGTGGTCGCGGACGGTGTCGCGGAGGGCCTGATGGCCCGGAGTGGCCGCGGCGAGAGCGCCGAGACCGGCGAGAACCAGCAGGCAGCTTCCGAGGAGCCGCTCGCGGAGTGGGAGAAGGAACTGCTGACCGGTTCCGGTGAGTCCGAGGCCGCCGCGAACTCCGAGGCAGACCAGCAGCCGGCGCAGTCCTGACGAACGGGGGCGTGCCCGCGCCTGTCGGGCGGGCGCGCCCCGTCACTTCGATTTCCCCACCGCGTACACACTCCGACGAGGACGGACAACGCACGATGGCGAACTACAGTGCGGCCGATGTGAAGCGTCTCCGCGACGTCACCGGCTCCGGCATGATGGATTGCAAGAAGGCGCTCGAGGAGACCGAGGGCGACTTCGACAAGGCGATCGAGAACCTGCGCATCAAGGGCGCCAAGGACGTGGGCAAGCGGGCCGAGCGCTCCACCGCGGAAGGTCTGGTCGCGGGCGGTAACGGCGTCCTGATCGAGTTCAACAGCGAGACGGACTTCGTCGCCAAGAACGACGAGTTCGTGGAACTGGCCGACAAGATCGTGGCCGCCGCCAAGGAGGCGGGCTCGGCCGACGTCGAGACGGTCAGCGAAGCCAAGCTGGGTGACAGCACCGTCGGCACGGCCATTCACGACCTGTCCGCCAAGATCGGTGAGAAGCTGGAACTGCGCAGGATCAGCGCCTTCGACGGCCAGGTGACCACCTACCTGCACCGTCGTGCGGCGGGACTGCCGCCCGCCGTGGGTGTCCAGGTCGAGTACACCGGCTCCGACGAGGAGGCCGCCCGGGGTGCCGCGATGCAGATCGCGGCGTTGAAGCCGCAGTACCTCTCTCGGGAGGACGTGCCCGAGGACATCGTCGAGAACGAGCGCAGGATCGCGGAGGAGACCGCCCGCTCCGAGGGCAAGCCGGAAAAGGCCATGCCCAAGATCATCGAGGGCAGGCTCAACGGGTTCTACAAGGACAACGTGCTGCTGGACCAGCCCTCCGTCCAGGACAACAAGCGTTCCGTCAAGGATCTGCTGGACGAGGCCGGAGTCAGCATCACCCGCTTCGCGAGGTTCGAAGTCGGTCAGTCCTGAGCTTCGCGTTGACGGCCGCGGAATCGTGCGTGTCGTGCGCCCCGCGGTTCCGGCGGCCAGGATGTTCACCGGAGTGTTCCGCGTCCGGCGGAGTACTCCGAGCGGGAGCTGTTCCGGAATGATCGTGGAACGGGACCACCAGCGAGCGGGATGTGAATCCGGCACGTGAGTCGGCACCCGTACGTGTCCTCGTCGTTTCCGGACGAATCCAGGAATCGATGTCCGCGCCCCGCCTTCGCAGCCCGAGGGCGGGGCGTTTTCTCAGGAGGAGTGAGTGACTGACGACGGCGTACCCGCTGGTCATGTCGGTGAGGCCGGTTACCGACGAGTACTGCTCAAGCTGGGTGGCGAGATGTTCGGCGGCGGCAGTGTGGGGGTCGATCCCGACGTCGTGGGTACGGTAGCGCGGCAGCTGGCCGAGGTGGTCGCCAACGGGGTCGAGGTCGCGGTCGTCATCGGGGGCGGAAATTTCTTCCGCGGTGCGGAGCTGCAGCAACGCGGTATGGAACGCGCCCGCGGTGACTACATGGCGATGCTGGGCACCACGATGAACTGCCTGGCGTTGCAGGACTTCCTGGAGCGTGAACACGGGATCGACACCCGTGTGATGACCGCTATCAGCATGGGGCAGGTCGCCGAACCCTACATTCCGCGTCGCGCCAGTCGGCACCTGGAGAAGGGGCGCGTCGTCATTTTCGGTGCCGGGACCGGTATGCCGTACTTCTCCACCGACACGGCCGCCGCCCAGCGGGCTCTGGAGATCGGTGCCGAGGTGGTGTTGCTGGCGAAGGGGGTGGACGGTGTCTACTCGGCCGATCCCAAGACCACACCGGGTGCGGAGCTCTTCGACAGCATTACCCACCGCGAGGTTCTGGAACGGGGACTGAAGGTCGCCGACGCGACGGCTTTCAGCTTGTGCATGGACAATCACATGCGGATTCTCGTCTTCAATCTCCTGGTGGAAGGCAACATAGCCCGTGCCGCCAGCGGTGCGAAAATCGGGACGCTGGTCAGCACCCCCGGTTAGCACTCCCCGGAACTCGTACTGGGATCCTGAGCGGGCTCCGGTGCGATCACACCCGGCCGGAGCGGTAACCAGTGTCGACAAACCCGTCGGAGCCTGCCGGCCCCGTACCGAAGGAGCAGCCGTGATTGACGAGACTCTTCTCGAAGCCGAGGAGAAGATGCAGAAGGCGGTGACGGTGGCCAAGGACGATCTGTCCACCGTTCGGACCGGCCGTGCCAATCCGGCGATGTTTTCCGGCATCGTCGTCAACTACTACGGTTCGCCGACTCCGTTGAATCAGTTGGCGAGCATCAATGTGCCCGAGGCGAAGCTCGTGGTCATCAAGCCGTACGACGCCAGTCAGCTCGGTGCTATGGAACGCGCTGTTCGGGATTCCAATCTCGGGGTCAATCCGAGCAACGACGGCAACGTCATCCGCATACAGATCCCCGAGATGACCGAGGAACGGCGTAAGGAGATGGCCAAGCTCGCCAAGCAGAAGGGCGAGGACGCTCGTATCACCGTGCGGAACCTGCGTCGTAAGGCCAAGGAAGAGATCGATCGAACCGTCAAGGACGGTGAGGTCGGTGAGGACGAGGGCACGCGCGGTGAGAAGGAATTGGAAAACATCACCCATCGCTACGTTTCCCAGATCGACGAGCTGGTCAAGCACAAGGAAAACGAACTGCTCGAGGTCTGAGGACGTGGTAACCGCTGACCAGCGCGAAGGTGAGTCCGGAATGTCGGCCGACGTGCCGGGCGATGCCGCACGCCCTTCCCGCGCCGGCCGGAACCTGCCCGCCGCGTTGGCGGTCGGGTTGTTGCTCGGCGCGGGAATCGTCACCGCTCTGCTGACTTATCGCCACCTGTTCATCGGCATCGTTGCCGTGGCGGCGGCTCTCTCCGCTCTGGAGCTGGCGGGAGCGCTGCGGCGCGGGGCCGGTATTCGACTGGCGCTGTTCCCCGTCCTGCTGGGTGGACAGGCGATCATCTGGTTGTCCTGGCCTTACGGCTTGCGTGCCGTTCTGGTCGCCTTCGCCCTCACGACGCTGGCGTGTCTGGCCTGGCGTGTTCGACTGGGGGTCGATGGGTACCTGCGTGACGTCACGGCATCGGTGTTCACCACCGCCTACGTCTTCGTCTTCGCCGCGTTCGGGGCCATGTTGGTCGCTCCTTCCGACGGGGGTTTCCGCGCGCTGTGCTTCATGATCGGTGTCGTCGCCTCCGACACCGGTGGTTACGCTTCCGGAGTTCTGTTCGGGCGACACCCGATGGCTCCCCGGGTGAGTCCCAACAAGTCGTGGGAGGGATTCGTCGGTTCGCTGCTCTCCGGGGTGGCCGGGGGAGTGCTCTCCGTCGGGCTGCTGCTCGGCGGCGCCTGGTGGGTGGGGGCGCTGTTCGGCCTGGCGGTGGTGTGCAGTTCCACCATCGGGGACCTGATGGAGTCGTTGATCAAACGGGATCTCGACATCAAGGACATGGGGACCCTGTTGCCGGGACACGGTGGTCTGATGGACCGGATGGATTCGTTGCTGCCTTCGGCGGTGGTCGCCTGGAGCACGCTGTCCTGGTTGCTTCCGAGCTGACGGAAGACGATGTTGGCTGGACTGTCGGTCAAACTCGCGGCCACTCGTGCGGTGCCCCTCGGGGACGTCGAGATCCGTCCTAGTCCCAACGCGTGGAACTGGCCGGACGTCTACGAGGTGGAAAACGCCGCGCAGGACGTCACCGGCGCCGTATGGGCGAAGCTGCGCGGCCTCCAGGACTGGCAGGGGCTCGACGTGGTCGACATCGGCTGTGGTGCCGGGTTTCATCTGCCGGTTTTCGCGAAACGGGCGCGCAGCGTCCTGGGCGTCGAGCCGTACCGCCCACTGGTCCGCCGTGCCCGGCGCAGGCTCGCGCGTTCGCGGTGCGGGGATTCGGTCCGTGTGGTTCGTGCCGCCGCTCACCGGTTGCCGTTGCAGGCTGGCTCCGTGGATCTGTTGCACGCTCGCACCGCCTATTTCTTCGGCCCGGGATGCGAGGCCGGTCTGGCCGAGGCTCGGCGTGTGCTGCGGTCCGGCGGTGCGTTGGTGATCATCGACCTGGACGGGCGTAGTGCACCGTACGGCGACTGGATGCGCGCCGACCTCACCGGTTTCGACCCCGAGCGGATCGAGCGTTTCTTCGCCTCCCGGGGGTTCGACAGCTTCGACGTCGAGACTCGCTGGGAATTCGACGACCGGAACAGCTTGGAAGCCGTGCTGCGGATCGAGTTCTCCCCGCCCGTGGCCCGCCGGGCCGTCGAATCGATTCCCGGGACGGCTCTCCCGGTGAACTACCGGATTCGAATTCGTCGCGAGGAGTGATCGGTTTTCTTCGTTCGGTATCGTGTCGAGCGATCGAATATCCGGTTTCCGTGCGTTCGCGCGTGGTCCCGGGGCGTCGAGCGGTTTCGTTCGCCGCGGGCGACCACTGTTCCTGACTCGGATCACCGGTTTCGACCGGGCCCGTTTCGCGGTTGGTGAGTAACCCGAACGGCGCCTTGCCATCCCCGCTTTTCCATGATCGACTGTGTTCGAGAGAAGTCGGGGGGCCGTCGCTTCGGAGATTCCGGTTGGTTGGCGGGAGTGCGGTAACTATGACTGGGGGACCGGTCGAAACGCTCGTGACTGGATTGGATCGAGTCGCGCGAATGGAGCCCGGCGAACGTACCGACGCGGTGCGTGATCTGGACAGGAACTGTCCGATGTACCGATCGCTGCGGAAGACGGTCACCGTGGCGCGGATCGTCGCCTTCGCCTCCGGGCTGGCGTTGTGCGTGGCCGTGCTGTTATTGGCCCAGCGTTCTCCGATCGAATGGGTGGCGGGGTTCGTGTTCGCGGGGTTGTTCGGTTTCGGATGGGTGGTCGTTCGGCTCACCGACAGCAGGTTCGACCTGTTGCTCGCCGTGCTGGGCGCCTACGAAGCCGAACGGACGAGGGACGGTTCCGCCGTGGAGGACTCGCCGGGGCGTTCCGGTTCTCGGACCGTCGTCGCGGAGCGTGCCGCGCTGTTCGGCGAGAACTCCCGGTCTGCCGATCACGGTTCCGGGGGCGGCTCGGCCTCCGACGACCCCGCATGACGACTTCCCGGCGCTGCCCCGGTCGCCACTACCGCTGCCATCACTGTTATGCCTTAGAGTTCCTAACGTATTGCGTTCGGGAGACGGTGCCAGCAAATGAGGCTGGTGGCCAGGGCGAGGAAGCCGTGATGGATGTCAGCACGACGCTCCCAGCGGATGGCCAGACGCCGAAACTGATGCAGCAGGGCCAAGTTTTGTTCGACAACCCAGCGCACGGCCTGGTTGGTGTCGCGGGTTTTGCGCCGGCTGATGAACGGCTGGATGCCGCGTTGGCGCAGATGAGCACGGTAGGTGTCGTGATCGTAGCCGCGGTCGGCGACGAGGGCATTGGGATTGCGCCGGGGCCGTCCGCGTCGCCCACGCACGGGCGGGATCGCCTCGATCAGCGGCAGAAGCTGGGTGATGTCGTTGCGATTGCCACCGGTGAGGATCGTCGCCAGTGGAATGCCTCCGCCATCGGTGATCACGTGGTGCTTCGAGCCTGTTGTGCCTCGATCCACCGGGCTTGGCCCCGTCTGGAGACCCCCTTTTTGGCGCGAACATGGGAGGAATCCGCAATCGCCCGGGACCAGTCGATCTGCCCGGCCGCATTCAGTTCGGCCAGCAACACCGCCTGCAGCCGGTCGAACACACCGCAGGCCTGCCAGTCCCGCAACCGTCGCCAACACGTCATCCCGGACCCGAAGCCCAACTCCTGGGGAAGGTCTTCCCAGCCGATGCCCGTATAGAGCACGAACAGGATGCCCCGCACCACCTGCCGATCCGGCAACGGCTTCGGACCCGTCCGACTCGCCGGACGCACCGGCAACAACGGCTCGAGCCGCTCTCACAACTCGTCCGAGACCACCCACGGCGCAGCCCCCCAGGATCATCCCAGCCCGGTATCACCAATGTGTTAGGGGCTCTTACACAAAAAACTTGACAAGCCCTGTGGATGCCTCCCACCTGCGCGGCCGCGTCCACGATCGCCCGGGACCAGTAGTCCAACTGGCCGGGAACATTCAGCTCGTCCAGCACCGCCCGATGCGGCCTGCGCCAGAGCCCCTCGCGTGTCCAGCGTTGGAACCAGCGATGCGCTCCTCGGGGGACTCACCCCGAAACTGGGTGGCAGATGTCGCCAAGCACACCCGCTGGTGACCACGAACACAATCGCGGTAAATGCCGCCCGCGCCTCCGCCGGGGCTCGGCACCACCCTACGGACGCACTCCCGCCTGCGGCATCAACGCTCCGACCACTCGCCCGGCACCAACCGACGCGACAACTCATCCATCACCCACGATCATCACACTCCCACATAACCAACTGAGATACAGTTTAACTGCTGCCGTTGGTCGAGGCGATCTCGCCGGTGCGAGGGCGACTGCGGCGCAAGCCCGAAATCCTCGTTGCCGACTGCGGCTACGGAGACGTACCGGCATCTGCTGCGCCAACGAGGGATCCGTCCACTGATCAGCCGTCGTGGCACCCGGGGCATCAACCAGCCCGTGTGCTGGGTCGTCGAACAAACCCTGGCGCTGCTGCATCAGTTCCGCCGTCTGGCCACCCGCTGGGAACGCCGCACCGACCTCCACCACGACTTCCTCACCCTCACCACCAGCCTCATCAGCTGGTACCGACTCCCCAACCAAACGCATTAGAAGATCTAAACGTAGTTGACATACTGATTGATCTCTATTATTGTTTATTTGGCTCGATGCTACATCGATCCATGAGGTGCTGAATGGATTCAAAACGCCCGTTCCGTCCTGGTTTTATCTGCACCACCGGTTCGTGTTTCGTTGCCATCGACCAAGTACAGCCTGTCGCGATATCTCTATCCCCAGCGGGAGAAGTTCTCGACGTGACCTCCTGGGCGGATCAGGTGTCCCCGGCCGTTACGAAGAAGCGCACGATTGCCTCGGGCAAGGACTGCGTGTTCGTGTGTGACTGGCCGCCTTCACTAAGCGCATCGAGTGGGATGAGAACACCGTTTGCCACCGTCGTCATCGCCGTCGCCCCCTCCGGGCAACTATCTGCTTCAGTGAGTGAGTGCACCGAGATTCCACCGCAGAGTCGGAGGGATAGGTATCTGAAGGATCCGAAAGATACCTACACCATCGAGGATATCCACATTATTGAAGAAATTCAGCAAAATTGGGTATTCCGCATTCACTTGATCGGCAAAAACTGGCACTCCGAAGTTTTATACGAAACCGAGCGGATCGACTTCCCAGCTCCGGCACATATCACCTCGCAGGCCGTCCTGGGCAACGTGGCGGCGATGTGCGTGCAACGGGCGAATAAGAGGCCGTGGACGTTTCGCCCGAAGTGTGATATTCAACTTGCCACCGCGACCGAGTACGGTTTGACGAGTACGCAGATATCGAGTATAGATATCGGCCACCTGTGCTGGCCTCGCGAGCGGAACGGAACTGCCGTGCGCCGTGAACTCGGCCAGTATTTGGATTTCGCCTGCGGTAGCTTGTATGCTGCGATCAGTAAAGGAGCGTACGATCCGCAGATAGTTGTGCACGGTATCGGTCTGGACACAGTGATCGAGCTGTGGTTCAAGCTCGATGTCTTCCCGGGGATCGACTTTTGTCGTCAGGACATTCCCTTCGACGAAACTGGAAACATCGCCGGGCTGCGTGCCTACACAATCATGCTGGACGAGGACATCGAATTCAGTATACTTCAAGGCGATTTCGACACCTCTGGCAGCGTCGCCTACGTCTAGTACTGCAGCCGTCTTCAATGGGTACTTCACATCACCACCGGAATTCAACGGCTCCGAGCTAAGCTCTGATTATCAATTGTGGGCGTCCTCAAGTGGTAGGTCCGGCAGTAGGGTTGAGCAGGAGTTCATTGAAGACCTGATTGGGTTTGCGCCATCCGAGATTCTCGCGTGGCCGATCATTGAGTTCGTCGATGACCGCGTCGAGTTCGGGTTGGCTGTAGTCGGATAGGTCGGTTCCTTTTGGAAAGTACTCACGCAGCAGCCAGTTGGTGTTCTCGTTGGTGCCGCGTTGCCACGGCGAATGGGGTCGCAGAAATACACGGGCATGTTCGACCGCATCGTGAAGTCCGCATGGCGGTTTTCCTTACTCTGGTTCAGGTGATGCTGTTCTGCAGAAATGAGGGAAGTTTTCCATTTTTTGGCCAACAGGTAGGCGACCCGTTCTACACGTCGGCCGTAGGGAATGCGGACAAGCATCGTATAGCGTGTGTGGCGTTCCACCAGTGTGGCGATCTGGGATTGATCCGCTTTCCCCAGGATCAGGTCACCTTCCCAGAAGCCGGGTACGGCCCGGTCGTCGGCTTCTTTGGGGGCGGTCGCTGATCATAACCATGTCGGGAATCTTGCCGCGTGTTTCCGCCGTCCGCGATGGGCTCTCGCGGCGTGCGCGCCCGCTGCGCAGCGCCAGCTTCAGCTCGGTGGAGCAATTGTCCTCGTGCTTGCAGGAACAATGCCTGGTAGATCGTTTTGTGTGGGACGCGCATCGAGGACTCGCCTCGTGCTGCGTGCTGTGTGGGAAGGTAACGGCTGATCTGTTCCGGCGACTATTTCTTGTCGAATCCCTCGTTGACCGCCTGATGCAACTCGGGGTGTGTTTCCGGTTTCCGCGCTTTGGGGAGTTCCGACTGTTTCTCGGAACGCTGCTGCGCCGTCACCGCGTGATAGTTGGCGTTCCCGCCGTTGCGAGCTATTTCCCGCGATATTACCGACGGATGTCGTCCGAGTTCGGCTGCGATATACCGATGCGACACCTCACTCGCGATTCCACGGGAAATGGTTTCCCGCTCTTCGAAAAAATTGACTTGTCACGCGCCACGCAGACCACCTTTCATGACAGGTTACTTGATTATCTCACGTGACGCACTGACCACTGGAGCTGGCTGTGTAAACTTCAACATTCGATGTTTCGCAGGGCCGCTCTGAATGTCGACCCCGCGAAACAATCTATTTATTTTTGAGGTTTAAGCTATCGGTCCCGCGCATCCGTACCAGTTATTTCCACGCGGGTAACTATTATGTTCAGGGGTCCAAATGGTATAAACAAATCCTCCTGCGTTATCAACTACCATTTGAGCCATTTGCGGCACAGTACCAATGGAAGTTTCTATATAGAAAGTAAATTTGTATCGGGTTCGAGTGTCTGGGAAGTTTTTATCTGGCTCTTTGCTTCCTCGATGTGCGAGATTTGAGAAGCACCTAAGGAAATCATCTTGATCTCTCTCGTAAACTGGATGTGTATTTCCGCTTGAATTTGGATGAGCGATATGGATTACGCCAGAACGCTCATCGCCGCAACCTAAGAATACTCCATTTTCATAATCTACGGCAGCACCGACCCAGCCTTCCTCGACATAGAGATCGTTTTCATTGTACTGGTATATACATGTCATAGGGGTAACTGCATGGTCAGGAGGAGGGGGAGCGGCCGATGCGCTTGTTGAGGAAATAACTAAGACTGATGATACCGCTAACGTTAAAATGGCCGTGCGCTTCAGTGCCGAGAGAAAATTCATTGATACCCTGATTTTCTTCGTTTGTACACAACCCCAACACCCGATCGGTGGGGAGTTTTTGTCTCTCTAGCTCGTTTTAAATTAATCGAATTAAATTTTCGGGGAAAATGAAAAATGCAATATAAACATTAAATACCACCAGATTAAAAAATTATTTTTAATTACGCAAAGAATATAATATCAAAAACAATTCAAATCAATATAGGGATTTTGTTTTAATATTTTCATGCAAATGGGGGATTGAAATTTTAGGCCGTGTCCTACGTGGTGTGTTTGCGGAGATGCTTGTAGCAGCATAGTGCCGCCGCAGGCCCGAGAAAGCCCAGGTAAAGTCGGGGGGGGGGGGGGCTCGTAGCGTGGGGACAGTCTCCGATATCCGGAGAGCCAGGAGAAGGTGCGTTCGACCGTCCAGCGATAGCGCCCGAGCCGTTGGTCCGAGTCGATTCCTTTCCGGGCGGTCCGGCCGGTGATGTGGCGCCCGTGGAGCCATCGTCGCAGTTCAGGGTGATCGTAGTCCTGGTCAGCGTAGATCCGGCGAGGTGTGGCGTGGCGCTCTCGGTCTGGGTCGTGTCTCGACTGGTGACCGGAGACCCTCTGGATCAAGCCGTGGCTGTCGTGGGTGTTGCCGGCTGAGACACCAACGGCGACGGGCAGTCCGCCCGTCTCGGACAGGACGTGCAGCTTGGAACCCGGTTTGTCTCGGTCCACGGGACTTAGACCTGTGTGTTCGCCCCTTTTTTGACCGCACATGCGATGTGTTGAGCAGGACGCGGGAGAGATCTATCAGTTCGGCGCTCTCCAGCTGATCGAGGATTGCTCGGTGCAACCACCCCCACACTCCGGCTTAGGGCCAGATCCGAAACCGCCGGTGGACCGTGGACGTGCAGGCGCCGAAGCAGGGCGGCACGTGCCGCCACGAACAGCCGTTGACCAGCACGGATCCACGATCGCCGCAAACACCGCCTCATCGTCGACATTCGGAGTGCCACCACCCTACGGGCGGACCCGTGCCGCTGGCAGCAGCGGTTCGACGATCTCCCACAGCCCGTTCGGCACGATCCAGTCCCACTTGCCACTACGCCCATCAAGACCAACGAATCTCAACCACGTAGGACCCGATCTTAGACCGTGTATCACGTGGCGTGTTTTTGTAGCAGGGCAGTGCTGCGGTGAGGGTGAGAAAGGCGGTGAAGTTGGTGGCTGTGCGTTCGTATCGGGTGGTCAGTCGTCGGTGGCTGGTGAGCCAGGCCAGGCTGCGTTCGATGACCCATCGGTGGCGGCCGAGCGTGTGGCTGGGTTCGATGCCGGTGCGGGCGATGTGTGGAACGATGTTTCGCTGCCGGAGTCAGGTACGCAGCGTGTCGTCGTCGTTGTAGGCTTTGTCGGCGTGGAGCTTGGTGGGTGTGCCTCGACCGTGGCCTCGTCGAGAGCGGAGCTTCGGGATCGCGTTGACCAGGGGTTTCATCCCGTTGCTGTCGTGGGTGTTGGCCGCCGAGACCGCCACCGCCAGCGGGAGACCGGCCTGATCGGAAAGCAGGTGGATCGTCAAACCGGCTTTACCTCGATCAACCGGACTGGGCCCGGTCATCGATCCCCCTTTTTCGCGCGAACCGTGGCCGCATCAACCACCGCGCGAGCCCACTCGAGCTCGCCCTGAGCACCGAGTTCGTCCAGCACCGCTTGGTGTACCCGGCGCCAGAGTCCGGCCTCGGTCCACTGTTGAAACCGGCGGTGTGCCGTGGGCACCGTGGCACCGAACGACGGCGGCAGGTCTCGCCAGGAACAGCCACTGGTCAGGACGTAGACGATCGCGGTAAACACCGCCCGATCATCCGTCGGAACTGTCCCACCACCCTGCGGCCGCTGTGCAAAGCCCGGAATCAACGGACGGACCAACTCCCCGACCACTCATCCGGCACCAACCGCTGCGACAGCCGATCCACCATCACCCACGATCATGCCACCCACGACAACGCCACGTGAGACATGCTCTTAATGCTACTGCCGATCCGGTGTGGAAGAAATCACTTCTGGACCGTGATGGACAGTGTCTGGGCTATCTCGGAGCCGAGGAAGTGCGTCTCGACCGTTTCGGATTCGCCGACTCGTACCACCAGTGGTCCGCCGAAGGGTTTGCGCTCCACGAACTCGATCCGATTTCCCAGCGTCAAACCGTGATCGGTGAGGTAACGCAGCAGTTCGGAGTCGGTGTCCCACACCCGCGCGATCGTGCCGACGGTGCCCGGTTCCAGGTGCTCCAGCAGTCTGGTCGTGGGTTTTTCCACCACCCCGTCCGCGGTCGGGATCGGATCGCCGTGGGGATCGTGGGTGGGGTGTTCGAGCTTGGCCGCTATGTGCTCGATGAGCTCGTCCGAGACGGCGTGCTCCAGCGAGTCCGCCTCGTCGTGCACCTCGTCCCAGGTGTAGCCGAGAATCTCCACCAGGAACAACTCCAGCAGCCGATGTCTGCGCAGCACGTCGCAGGCGAGTCTGCGCCCCTCGGTGGTGAGTTCGACACTCCGGTACCGCTCGTGGGTGACCAGGCCGAGCTGCGCCAGTTTGTTGATCATCCCTGACACCGATGACGGGCTCAGTCCGAGACGAGCGGTCAGCGTGGTGTTCGTGACCGCCGCGCCGCGTTCGCCCAGCCCGTAGATCGTCCGTACGTAGTCCTCCACGGAGGCTGAGTGGCGCTCAACCATGCCAGTCATGGCTTCACGATAGGACGGCGCTCGCGAACCTCGCCCGCACCCCGCGCAGCGGATGCCGACCGCCACTGCGCGCGTTCGGATTTGTCCGTTCGGTAATCGACTCCTGTCGCGTCCGGTCCGGGTGGACCCGCCCGGAGTGCCCCGCCCGACTCGGCGGGTGACCGCCGCGTTCGTCCGCTCGTCCTCGTGGGATAATGCAGGTGCTATGACCTCGCAGTCCCTACCTCTCGTCTTCGACGCGCCCAAGCGGGGGATGCCTCCCAGGCATCTCGCCGATCTGTCCGCGGAACAGCGTCGTGCCGCCGTTTCCGAACTGGGTGAGAAGCCGTTCCGCGCACGGCAACTCGCGCAGCACTACTTCGGCAGGCTCACGGCCGATGTGTGGTCGATGAGTGATGTCCCGGCCGCCAGCAGGCAGGTGTTGGCGAACGAGCTGCTGCCCACGCTGCTGACCGCCGTGAACAACCTCGACACGGACGAGGGGGAGACCCGCAAGACGCTGTGGCGGGCGCACGACGGGACCACCCTGGAAAGCGTGCTGATGCGCTATCCGGAACGGGCCACCGTCTGCATCTCCAGTCAGGCGGGTTGTGGCATGGCCTGCCCGTTCTGCGCCACCGGGCAGGGGGGTCTGCAGCGCAACCTGTCGACCGCGGAGATAGTCGAACAGGTTCGGCAGGCCGCCGCCATGATGCGGGACGGGGAGTTGCCCGGTGGAGAGGGCAGGCTCTCCAACGTCGTTTTCATGGGCATGGGGGAGCCGCTGGCGAACTACCGAAGGGTCATCGACGCGGTGCACCGCATCTGTGACCCCGCCCCCGACGGGCTGGGACTGTCCCAGCGCTCGGTGACCATCTCCACCGTGGGGCTCGCACCCGCCATCCGACGAATGACGGAGGAAGGGCTCCAGGTCACGCTCGCCGTTTCGCTGCACACACCCGATGACGAGTTGCGGGACACACTGGTTCCGGTCAACAACCGCTGGAAGGTCGAGGAAGTGCTGCAGGCGGCACGTGGTTACGCCGAGCACACCGGCAGGCGCGTCTCGGTGGAGTACGCGTTGATCCGCGAGATGAACGACCAGCCCTGGCGAGCCGATCTGCTCGGCAAACTGCTGCACGAGCACCTGGGGAGGTTCGCCCACGTCAACGTCATCCCGTTGAATCCCACGCCGGGAAGCAAGTGGGACGCGAGCCCGAAACCGGTGGAGCGCGAGTTCGTGCGGCGCGTGCGCGAGGCGGGGGTATCCTGCACGGTGCGCGACACCCGCGGTCAGGAGATCGCCGCCGCGTGCGGGCAACTGGCCGCCGAGAGCTCCTGATCGAAGGTTTTCCGGTCGGGTTGTCGGGATGCTCGCTGGCGGTGCCTCGTTCGAGGATCTCCGGCTCCGGGAGACCCGCGCACACCGACAGCACGACAGCAAGGCAGCAGTGAGCGGCCGTGGGAGCGGCGTCGCGTAGTGCGCCTACGCGACGCCGGAGAGCTCCTCGCCCGAAACTCGGCGACGCTGCCCACCGCCCGGAGGGCGTGTCGGCATCGTCACGAGATTCAGCGTCGCCACGAGGTGCGGCGCCTGCGCAGGTCGTAGATCAGCGCGATCGCCATTCCCAGCGCGATCACGATCAGCCAGATGTCCGCGCTGATGGGGCGACCACCACCACTGAGGAGTCCCTGGTGGTTGCCGATGAGCATCATCACCATCGCGAAGGTGGAGAACCAGCCCGCGATCTGGATGCCCTTCGGGAACGATCCGTGCCAGCCCCATTCCACCGAGGGCTCTTCGGCAGGATCGATCGCCTGGGTCGGTGTCCGTTCGCTCTGGGTCTGCTCCAGCTCCGTGCTTGCCACATTCCCCTCCTGTAACCGTCGCGACTCCCGGCCTCGGAGCCGCGGACGCCGAATCGTCGGCACGGGGCGGTACACGGCTTCGTCGCGGATCGAACTGCCGCACGGCACGAGGACCGCCGATGTCGACCATCCTCGCACACCGCCGGGCGGTTGCCGCCGCAGTGTTGTCGGCAGTGTGACCGGTCACTCCTGGTTCCCGATTGTTCCTGGTTCCCGGTCGATCCGGGCCGGTTCAACGGCCACTCGGTTCCGCCGAACGCGACCGCGATGACGCGTGACGTCGCCGGTGGGTGACAATGACCCCGATGGTCTCCGCCCAACCGGATACGCGCGCCCGGCGCGAGGAACGCGACACGGTGCACACTGTCACGCTGCTGGGATCCACCGGCTCCATCGGTACCCAGGCGTTGGAAGTCATCCGGCAGGCCCCCGAGCGGTTCCGGGTGGTCGGTCTGGCCGCCGGTGGCAACGATCCCGCGGCGCTGGCCGCGCAGGCCCTCGAACTCGGGGTGGAGGTCGTGGCCGTGGCCCGGGCCACGGCTGTGGAGGACATGCAGCTCGCGCTCTACGCCGAGGCGCAGCGGCTCGGCTACTCGACCGGTCGTTTCCGGCTGCCACGGCTGTTGGCCGGACCGGACGCCGCCACGGATCTGGTGCGCGAGACCGAGGCCGATGTGGTCCTCAACGGCATGGACGGTTCGCGGGGACTGCGTCCCACGCTCGCCGCCCTGCACGCGGGCTCGCGGCTGGCGCTGGCGAACAAGGAGTCGCTGGTCGCGGGGGGTCCGCTGGTCACGAGGGCCGCTTCCCCCGGGCAGATCGTCCCGGTGGACTCCGAGCACTCCGCGCTGGCGCAGTGCCTGTGGGCCGGTCGGGGCGAGGAGGTGGAACGGCTCGTGCTGACCGCCTCCGGTGGGCCGTTCCGGGGCTACGACCGCGAGGCGTTGCACGAGGTGAGCGTCGAGCAGGCGCTCGCACACCCCACGTGGTCCATGGGGACGGTCGTGACCATCAACTCGGCGACGATGGTGAACAAGAGTCTGGAACTGATCGAGGCCCACCTGCTGTTCGGCGTGGAGTACGAGCGCATCGACGTCGTGGTGCATCCGCAGTCGATCGTGCACTCGATGGTCACCTACGTCGACGGCGCCACCATCGCGCAGGCCAGCACACCCGACATGCGGCTGCCGATCGCGCTCGGCCTGGGCTGGCCCGACCGGATAGGCGGAGTCACTCCACGGCTGACGTTCGAACAGGCGGCCTCGTGGACCTTCGAACCGCTCGACGACACGGCCTTTCCCGCCGTGCGGTTGGCTCGGGAGGCCGGTGGGCGGGGCGGATGCCTGCCCGCGATCTACAACGCCGCGAACGAGGAGGCGGTGGCCGCGTTCGTCGCCGGTAACAGTCGTTTCACCAGCATCGTGCACACTGTGGAGGAGGTACTGGCAGGGGCCGACGCCTGGTGCGCCGAGCCGGCCAGCGTGGACGAGGTGTTCGAAGCCGAGGAGTGGGCCCGCCGCAGAGCCCGCGAACTCGCCGGTATGGAAAGAGCGCATTGATGCTTGTCGTGCTGGGCATCCTGATTTTCTTCCTCGGGCTGTTGTTCTCGATCGCTTGGCACGAGTTGGGCCACCTCGCGACGGCGAAGATGTTCGGCGTCAAAGTGACCCAGTACATGGTCGGGTTCGGCCGCACGCTGTTCTCCCGGCAGGGCAAGGAGACGGAGTACGGCGTCAAGGCCGTTCCGTTCGGCGGTTTCATCCGGATGATCGGCATGTTCCCGCCGAAGCGGGACGAGGAATACGGGCGCACGGCTTCCTCCGCACCGTGGCGGGCCATGGTCGAGGACGCCAGGCAGGCCGTGGCCGAGGAGGTCCGGCCCGAGGATTCCCACCGGCAGTTCTACCAGCGCAAACCCTGGAAGCGGATCATCGTGATGGCCGCGGGGCCGTTCATGAACCTGATCCTGGCCATCGGCATCTTCACCTCGGTGCTGATGGGCTACGGGATCGCGGAGCCCACCACCACGATTCACTCGGTCAGCGAGTGCGTGGTGCCCGAAGATCAGAACACGGAGGAGTGCCCTCCGGACGCGCCGAAATCACCCGCGGCGACGGCGGGTTTCCGGCCCGGTGACGAGATCATCCGGTTCAACGGTCAGTGGGTCGAGTCGTGGTCGGAGCTGCGCGACTCGATCCGCGATGCCTCCGGCACCGCGACCGTGCTCGTCGAGCGGGACGGGGAGAGGCTCACGCTCCGCCCCGAGCTCATGCAGAATCCCCAGCCGAGACTGGGTGAGGCGGAGGGCTTGGTCGAGGTCGGTTTCCTCGGAGTGGTCCCCACCGATCACCTGGTGCGGCAGAACTTCGGTCAGGTCGTCACCCGGATCGGCACCATGATCGGCGCGACCGCGCAGAAGGTCGTGGAGCTGCCCAGCAAGGTGCCTGATCTGGTGGCCGCCATCGGCGGGCAGGAGCGAGCGGAGGACTCCCCGGTGGGGGTGGTCGGCGCGAGTCGGCTGGGCGGTGAGGTGCTCTCCTACGACAAGCTCTCCGTCAGTGCCCGGTTGATCATGATGGTGCAGCTGTTGGCGGGTGTGAACCTCTCGCTGTTCCTGATCAACATGCTGCCCCTGCTGCCGCTGGACGGTGGGCACATCGCGGGTGCGTTCTGGGAGGCACTGCGGCGCAACTTCGCGAAGCTGACCCGCAGGCCCGATCCGGGGCCGTTCGACACGGCCAAGCTGATGCCGTTGGCCTACGGGATCAGCATCGTGTTCATCGCGTACTCGCTGCTGGTGTTGGTCGCGGACGTGGTCAACCCGGTCACGTTCACTTGATCCCCCGGTAACAGCGTTCCGAAAGGTCCCGCTGGCATCACGCACCGTGTTATTAAACTCACCCGCCAGGCCTGCTGAGAAGGCGGGAATCACTCGAAAGGTGACTTCCCGTTCGAGCCGTGGTCCGTGCCGGTATCGTGGGTGGCGGTCCGGTGCCTCTCACCCGCCGGGCCCCGTCACCCCGAGGTTCCCGTCATATCGCGGGACCGACAATTCGATCCGCATTGCGAAGGTGGAGAAGACGCGATGACCGTCGATCTGGGCATGCCCGCCAATCCCGAACCGGTACTCGCGGAACGGCGTAAAACCCGCCAGTTACAGGTCGGACCGGTCGGTGTTGGTAGTGATCATCCGGTTTCGGTGCAGACGATGACGACGACGAACACCACCGATATCAACGGGACGTTGCAGCAGATCGCGGAGTTGACCGCGTC
>NZ_FPAT01000020.1 GCF_900116555.1 Actinopolyspora lacussalsi subsp. righensis
GCCGAACACGTCGGCGGCCACTTCGCCGCCCGAGACACGAATCCGCTGGGAAAGCGCCCACGGTGCCGACGAGGTCCGTGTGATCATTCCAACCACCTCCACGTAAGGGGTAAGATGAGCTTTGTCCGGTTACCCTAGCACAGAGTAAGCCATGAAAATAGATTTCTCCGATTACACCGTGGGGGCGGCGTTGGCCACCGCCCTGGTCAACACGTCCCCGGCGATACGACGAACCACCGACGAAGTCCTCACCAGCCCCACGGCCCTACGACGGTTCCTCACCGAACACGGCGTCACCACCGACACCACGACACCGGAGAACGTGCCCTCCGACGACGATCTCGCCCGCGTGAAGCGGTTACGGGAGGAGATTCGTACTCTTCTCGCGACCGGCGATGTCGAGGAACTCGTCGAAGGAGCGACCACGCTGCTGGCCCGGGCCACCGCGACTCCGACGGTGCTGCTCGACTCCCACCGGCGATGGCAGTGGGGCCTGGCAACCTCCCCCGACGCCTCCGTGGCGGAGGAACTGGCCGCACTGGTGTGCGCCGGGCTACTAGGAACACTGCACGCCTTGAGCCACGAACGCTTCCGACACTGCGCCGCCACCGAGTGCGACGGCATGTTCATCGACACCAGCAAAGCGGGACGACGCCGATACTGCACCCCCCAGATATGCGGAAACCGACAAAACGTCGCACGACACCGCGCCCGACAACGACACACCAAGCAGAACCCCCACCCCTGAGCGCGTAAACCGAGTTCGTGTGAAAACGAAGCACGGGTCAAAGCGACACATACGCGGCGAAGGTCCTGCTGTGCGCTGCCGGGCCCGGAAGTCCGATGTGGCGTAACCATGCCACCGCCGAGCAGCGGTTCCTGGAGGCAGATCGCCTCGGCACTCGATAACGCGGGCGTGTGCAGTGTGAGTGGCGGCGGGATGAGCTGGTGGGTAATAAGTCTGAGACAACTGGCTGGGAAGCCACGCTGCCGAGGACAGGCGGGCGAGCCCGCGGCCCGTCGTCTCCGCTGCTCTCATGGAAAACCTCGTGAGACAACCGTTCCCGTTCGGTCCATGGGACGCGATACCGTCCTCGCTCCACTCGGAAGTGGAACTCCCCACCCTTGCCGCCCCTGCCGGGCTGCCTAGTATTCTGAAGGAAGAGTCAGAATTTTCGCCTGGGTGCCAAGGAAGCGATGTGCTCACCGTTATTCAAAACCGTGATAATCCTGGCTGCGGCAGCTCTTTGACTTCTTTCGGGAGGATGGCACGCAGGATGGTTTCCCACATCTGTTCCACCTGCACAGACGACGGGGTGTTCGTTTGAGAACAAGCGACATCGAGTATCGATGTCTCGACCACAGATACAATACCGGTCGCGAACATGGTGAGAGTCAGCGGATCGGATGTGGGAGAGATTTTCCCCTCGGCCCCCGCCCGCTCACTGAGCGCATGGACGTGTGGCAACCATGAATCGTGCCAATTTGACGTGATTCTTTCACGCCCTAGCCGGTTCAACGCCCGTACAGAATCATCCTCCCGCAACAGGCGGATCAGTATGTAGGTGATGTCGATGATCACCTGAAGAGCAGGTGAGGAAGAGGTGATGACGCGGTTCGTTTCATCTTCGGTCACTCTCCTGCCATGCAGGCACACCGCTTCGGCCAGTGCACGTTTCGTCGCGAAGTGGAAAGTGAGTGCTCCCAGTGTTATCCCGGCTGTCCTGGCGATGTCCGTCAGTGTGGTTCCGGAGTATCCGTGCTGGGCGAACTCGAACGCACCTGCCTTCAGTGCACGATCGCGTGTTCGCAGTGCGCGTGTTTGTGGCATTTTCGATACATTCTTTTGCGTATAACAGCCGTTCAATGGCAGGGAGTTGCTCAGGTACCGCACGGCGGCGAATCACGTGATCGCCACAACCAGCTGGTGGCCGACGCTCAGTGCACGCGTCACGCGGGCCCAGATCCCGTCCGAGCCCGCGCGAAGACGGAAGGGACGACAAACCGTTGCCCCTGCCTACCTAGTCGGCCGACACGAGGGCGTCCGCTTCGATTTCGACAAGCAGGGCAGGGTTCGCCAGCTCGGATACGCCCACGAACGTGGTAGCGGGTCGGATATCACCGAAAACCGCGGAGTGTTCCCGAGCAACGCTGTCGAAATCCGACATACTGGTCAGGTACACACGTGTTCGAACGATGTCCGAGGTGTCGCCGCCGGCTTCGTTCACCGCAGCGGTGATGCGAGACAACACCTCGGCCGCTTGTTTCCCGGCGTCGTCGCCGCCTACCGGACCCTCGGGCCCCGAAGCCGTTGTCCCGGAGACGAGAAGCCACTCTCCCACCCGAACCGCACGGGAGAAGCCAACCACCGATTCGAACTTGGAACCGGAGGGAAACTGTTTACGCTCGACCGTCATCTGTACTTTCCTTTCGTGATCACACCGGGAAAATCCCTGGTATTGCTGACAGCAATAACACGGATGCTGATCCGCCGTTTCGACATCCGAACGGCGCTATGAACTACTCTGGTCCGACCGTGTTCCTGCTGGGTAAAATCGTGGTAGCGCGGCGGAGTCATTCGGTGCTTATCATGGCAACACGCCCCTGTTCAAAAATGGAAAAATATTTCCTGTTCAATCACCTGGCTGTGGCGACCGTGTCCGCTGGCACCGGAGTGAGCCAGTTCAGCCAATCAAAATCTTTTCCGGTAGCGGCTCCCTCGTACGCCTCCGAAATAGCTTGGAATACGGGGCTGTTCGCCGGGTAGTGATGATCGTCGATCGAGGAAACTGGGACTAGTTCACTGGCAGTTCCGGTAAGAAAAACTTCGTCTGCCGACCATAGGTCGGCCACCTCGACCGGTTCTTCGCATGTCGGAATTCCCAACTCACCTGTAAGGGCGAGCACTGAATCACGGGTGATTCCTTCCAAGATACTGTCGGATAGCCACGGAGTACGAACGACTCCGTCACGGACGAGGAAGATATTCGAGACCGTAGCCTCCGCTACGCGACCGGACAAGGGATCGAGCTGGATGGCATCATCGTATCCCGCGTCGACGGCGGAAGTCTTGGCGAGAGCGGAGGTGACGTAGGTGCCCACCGCCTTCGCCCGCGAAGGAAAAGACGAAGGCAACGGCCTGTCCCATGCGGAAATCGTGAGTTGAGTTCCCTCCGGTTTGCTCGCGTCGGTGTGTGCGTCCGGCGCGATGGGCCAAACCTCTACTCCCAAAGTGAACTCGACCCGACCAAGGTCGATGCTGAGTTCTGGTGCCGTCGCGAACAACCCGGGGCGGACATAGCAGTCCGACAGTCGACTCGCGACCGTTGCCCTGAGCACCGCGCTTCGCAGCCGTTCTAAATCGTAATCATGGCGAATCCCGATGAGACGGGCCGATTCCAGAAGCCTGGTCAAATGCTCCTCCAGACGGAAAAGAGCGGGACCGGTCGACGTGGAGTAGCACCGAATTCCTTCGAACACCGCAGTGCCGTGCTGCACACTGCTGCTGCCGAACGGGATGAGCCGTTCGGGGGAGTCGAGCGATCGATGCGAACCGTCCCAAAAAGTCACTGTAGACTCAATTGCACTCACCATCTCTTCCTCCTGGTTCACAATTCCGACAACAATGCTCGGGTAAATTCTTTGGTGGTCGTGGTACCGCCCAGATCAGGTGTCCGAAAACCCTTGTCCAGAACATCTCGGACAGCGATTTCGACGACATTGGCGACCGTGGACAAACCGAGCCCGTGGCGTAACATGAGTGCTGCCGAAAGAATCGATCCTATCGGGCTCGCCGAACCAGTTCCGGATATGTCGGGAGCTGATCCGTGTACCGGTTCGAATAATCCCCCGCGTACTCCGACGAGTGGGTTGGGTGGAGCGGGAAGCGAAGCACTCGGTAAGGAACCGAGGGAGCCGGCGATGACAGCTGTTTCATCGCTGAGAATATCACCGAACATGTTCTCGGTTAGCACGATATCGAATTGTCGTGGGTCGGTGACGAGTCGCATCGCGGCTGTGTCCACCAACAGGTGCTCCAGCTCGACTTCGGGGTATTCGCGGTCGGCGATATCTTGTACCACTTCACGCCACAGGCGGGATGTGTCCAGCACATTGGCCTTGTCAACCGAGGTCACCCGAGCACGTGAGCCTTTCCCGGAAGCCAGCTCGAAGGCTACACGGCTTATACGCTCGATTTCCTGTCTCGTGTACACGCAGGTGTCGAAGGCCTGCTGTGAAGTTCGCTCGCGTTGACCGAAGTACAGCCCTCCGGTTAGTTCCCGCACTACCGTGAGATCGGTCCCCTCGATACGCTCCGGTCTGAGCGGAGAGGTACTGTGCAGAGCGGGAAATGTCCGTACCGGCCGCAGGTTCGCATACAACGACAACGACGTCCGTAGTTCGAGTACTGCCTGCTCCGGTCGGGGGGCATGTGGGTCCGCCGGAGGTACGCCCGTTCCGACCGCGCCCAACAGAGTTGCGTCGGCTTCGAGGCATGAGTTCAAGGTTGCTTCCGGCAGCGGTGCACCTGTTTCGCTGACCGCACATGCTCCGATAGGTCTCTCGTCGAAATCGAAGGTGCCGACAGCGGACAACACTTCAACAGCGGCTTCCGTGACTTCGGGACCGATCCCGTCTCCGGGCAGTACCGTGATTCGAGGGTGGTCAGTCATAGTTCTCCCGGGGAACCGAGTCGTCCCAGAACAGCGGTCGCGGCAGCGACCGGTGGTGCCACCAAGTGGGTACGGGCTTCGTCTCCCTGACGTCCTTCGAAATTTCTGTTCGAGGTGGAAGCGCTGCGTCGTTGCGGGCCGAGTCGGTCTGAATTGACGCCGATACACATCGAGCATCCCGCGGAACGCCATTCAGCACCTGCCGTGCGGAACACCTCATCAAGCCCTTCGGCCTCGGATTCCAACCTCACTCGTGTCGATCCGGGAACAACCAACATTCTGACTTCGGGATCCACTCGTCGGCCGCGCAACACCTCAGCCGCGGCACGGAGATCTTCGATACGGCCGTTTGTGCAGGAACCCACGAAAACTGTGTCCACGGGAATCTCACGCAACGGTTTTCCCGGCGTCAGTCCCATGTATTTCAGAGCCTCTTCGGCCGCGTTACGCTTTTCCGGTTCGGAAAAGAGCGAGGGATCAGGGATGCTTTCGTCTAGCGGGCAGGACTGTCCGGGATTGGTCCCCCAACTGACCCAAGGACTCAGCTGTGAGGCATCGATCTCGATCTCACGATCGAAAGACGCATCCTCATCGGTCCTCAGCCGCGTCCAATGCGCCACAGCCTCGTCCCAGTCCTCCTCACTAGGAGCGAAATCCCTGCTGCGCAGGTATTCGAATGTGCGCTCGTCGGGCGCGACTAGCCCCGCGCGAGCCCCCGCCTCGATGGACATGTTGCACACCGTCATGCGCGCCTCGATCGACAACTCCCTGATCGCGTCGCCCCGATACTCGATTACGTATCCCTGCCCTCCTCCAGTGCCGATCCGTGCGATAACAGCAAGGATCAGATCCTTGGCGGTCACACCGGTCGGCAGGGAGCCGGACACGGTCACCGACATCGTTCGGAACGGGGCCAGTGCGAGACTCTGGGTAGCCAGCACGTGTTCGACCTCGCTCGTTCCGATACCGAACGCCAACGCACCGAGCGCCCCGTGCGTACTCGTATGACTGTCCCCGCAAACTACGGTCATGCCCGGTTGGGTCAATCCCAGCTGCGGACCGATGACATGCACTATTCCTTGATCCTCGTCGTGAAGATCGTACAGCCGTACTCCGAAATCACTGCAGTTTTTCCTGAGTGCCTCCACTTGTGCCCTGGATACAGGGTCGGTGATGGTGCGACGAGTCGTGAGTTCGGTCGGTACATTGTGATCAGCTGTTGCGACGGTCAGGTCCGGTCGACGAACTGATCGTTGTGCCAGCCGCAACCCGTCGAAGGCTTGTGGGCTGGTCATCTCGTGCAGAAGATGTAAATCTATGTAGAGCAGATCGGGTAGGTCGTTGGATTGATCCACCAGATGTTCTTGCCATATTTTTTCAGCCAGCGTGAGCCCCATGGATCCGACACTACAACATTCGTAGACGGATTAGGACAGTTGAGGATCTGGAGCCGGTAAATCTGTGCCGACGGGAGAATTACAGTACGACCAAAGTAGTATTGTCTATGGCTCTAAGAGTTACTCTGATTGTTTCGAGAGCGTGAGGCACACGGCGTTTATTCACTGCCAGGATCCGGACATGGTGTACCCCGCTGAAACCGGAAAACCTGAGATCCCGAGCATGCCGATTCACAAGTATCGTTCCTATCGGCCGTTCATGTTGCCCGATCGAACCTGGCCGGACCGAAAACCTCAGAGCGCACCCATATGGTGCAGCGTCGATCTGCGAGACGGCAACCAGGCGTTGCTGGAGCCCATGGATTTGGACCGCAAACGCACCATGTATGACCTGCTGGTGCGACTCGGCTTCAAGGAGATCGAGCTCGGCTTTCCGATGTCAAGCCGATCTGACTTCGAGTTCACACGCGATATTATCGACAGGGACGCCATTCCTGACGATGTCACGATCCAGGTCATGTCCCCGATTCGTGAGGAACTGATCGAGGACACGGTCAAAGCTCTCGAAGGAGCCCCCAGGGCTGTTTTGCAAATTTTCAACCCAACCTCGGTCACGCAGCGACGTGCTGTATTCCAGATGAGTCGTTCCGAGATCAAGAACATGGCTTTGCGTGGTGCCGAGACGGCGTTGCGGTTACGTGACTCCCTGCCTGGGACCGAGATTTATCTACAGTACGGCACCGAGTCCTTCACACAGACCGAGCCGGAGTTCGCGCTCGAAGTGCACAACGCGGTACTCGACCTGTGGCGTCCACGGCCCGAAGAGCAGGTTCGAGTCGTCCTGCCCTCCTCTGTGGAGTGCTACCCACCGCACGAGTTCGCCGACCGGATCGAATGGATGCACCGCAATCTCGCGTACCGGGACGCGATCACGTTGACACTGCACACACACAACGACCGTGGAAGTGCTGTCGCCGCCACAGAGCTGGCCTTGCTGGCAGGTGCGGACCGAGTCGAAGGGACATTGTTCGGTAACGGTGAACGAGCGGGGAATGTGTGCCTGATTACCTTGGCGATGAATCTGTTCTCCCAGGGGATCGATCCGCGTCTTGACCTCTCCGATATCGACGAGGCGCGAAAGATCACGGAATACTGCAATCGTCTTCCCGTGTCACATCGCCACCCTTGGGTGGGCGAATTCGTCTACACTTCGTTCGCTGGATCACATCAGGACGCGATCAACAAGGGCCTGCTCGACATGCAGGAGAACAGCTCGCAAGTATGGGATGTCCCATATCTTCCGGTGGATCCAAAGGACGTCGGTCGTGACTATAAAGCACTGATCAGGATCAATGGCCAGTCCGGCAAGGGAGGAATAGCCCACCTGATGCGCACCGAGCACGGGTACGAAATGCCGCGCAAACTACAGATCGAATTTGCCTCGGTGGTTCAGGAAAAGGTTGAGCACGGCGGCGAGGTTTCTTCGGAGCAGTTGTCGGAATGGTTCTCCGAAGAGTACCTGCAAGTGAACGGAAACGAGGTGGAGGGCACCACCGAAGATTGTGCCAACTCCGTGCTCGACGATCTGACTGGAGCGAAGGACGCGGCGAGCGATGTCCGAGAGGTGTGCTTTCAACCTCCCACCGGTTCTTCCGGGCTCTGGGTGGCTTACGCGGAGACCACCATCGGTACCACGACGCGTTGGGGCGTAGGAATCGGCAATTCCAAGGATGAAAGCCTGACTCGATGTATGCAGTCGGCGGCCAGGCGACTGCTCGAAGGGAGCACCGCATGAACCCTGAACCGATCTGCGGACACAGCGGGACCGCCGTCCCATTGCGTAGGGGGAGCGTCGACACGGATCAGATCATCCCCGCGGAGTTCTGCAAACGTTTGGGGCGAACCGGCTACTCGGACGCGCTGTTCAACCGCTGGAGAGAAGAACCTGATTTCGTGTTGAATCGAGCTGAGTTCTCAGATGCGACTGTCCTCGTGGCCGGTACTGATTTTGGAATTGGATCCTCGCGTGAGCACGCTGTGTGGGCGCTTCGAGATTTCGGATTCCGTGCCGTGATAGCCCACGGATTCGGCGACATATTCCGGAACAACGCCACAAAGAATCAATTGATTACCGCGAATGTTTCGGAGGAAGCGGTCAAATGGTTGTGGGATTTGCTCGACACCGAACCCGCATCCCAAGTTTCCGTTGACTTGGAGAAACGACTCGTAACCGCGGGCGAAGGGGAGGTGCACTTTGAAATCGACGATTACAGTAGGTGGCAACTGATCAACGAACTCGATGATATTCAGATCACCCTGCGACGCGGTGAATCCATAGATCGCTACGAGCGAAACCGGAGGCACTGGTTGCCAGGTGTTTCCGGGAGAGTCTGACCCTGTCGAACAATTATCAGGGACTAGCAGGGCGGGTGGGGAGCAGGTGCGTTGAACCGGCTTCCCACTGTCTTTCTGGTAGCGTTTTCCGGGACCATCGCATTGGACACGCACCAATTATGGAACGCTAGACAGCTCAGAACACCACAAATCTTGTCGGGGTGCTGGTGAGGAAGGTGTCATGAGCCGTCATTCGTTTCGGTTCGGGTGATCGGTAGCGTTCGCGCATGGTGTGGGAGGTGGATCAGGACGGGCTGGTCGTGCACTGGACGCTGGTCGGTGACGATCTGGACCGGGTGGCGGGCAAGCGTGATGCGGCGAAGCTGGGTTTTGCCTTGTTGCTGAAGCTGGTGCAGTCGTTGCGGTTCCGGTCGAACAACACCATGCACGCGCCGATCATCGACGGCGGCGAACTGGTGCGACGCTACGCCGACTCGAGTACGCAGACTTACCGCCGCGGTGAGCAGGTGCCCATCCGGGGTGTGGTGGGTGGGGACTGGCTGGAACTGCTCTACTGAGGCGGCCTCCAGCCGGGTGCAGCGCAGCGTCTACGAGCT
>NZ_FPAT01000017.1 GCF_900116555.1 Actinopolyspora lacussalsi subsp. righensis
ACCTACGGTGGTATGGCGCGGCACGGTGGTGGCGCGTTCTCGGGTAAGGACCCGTCGAAGGTGGACCGGTCGGCGGCTTATGCGACTCGGTGGGTGGCCAAGAACGCGGTGGCCGCGGGCTTGGCGAACCGGATCGAGGTGCAGACGGCGTACGCGATCGGTAAGGCGGCTCCGGTGGGGCTGTTCGTGGAGACGTTCGGCACCGAGAACGTGGATCCGGTCAAGATTCAGGCCGCGATCAACGAGGTGTTCGATCTGCGTCCGGCGGCGATCATCCGGGATCTGGATCTGCTGCGGCCGATCTACGCGCCGACGGCGGCCTACGGGCACTTCGGGCGTACGGATGTGGACCTGCCCTGGGAACGCACCGAGCGGGCCGAAGCGCTCCGCTCGTTGGCTGATCGGTGAGCGCTCGGCCCGGAACGGTGCTCTCCTCACCGACCCCGGCCGGGAGGAATTCCCGCTTGACTCGCTCCGGTCACCGGTTCAGCCGGTGAAGATCCGCGAGCAGCGCGACTTCCGAACCGCTGGGAGAAGCGGTGCTCGCGGTCCCACTCGCACCGCAGACGGCGTTGACCTGCAGCGTGCCGAGCCGTCGGTCGATCGCGTGGATCAGCGGCAGGCCGTTCTCGTCGAGCCGCTGGTACTTGGTCAGGTTCAGTCCGTAGCTGAGCTGCCGCTTCCCGTCCGCACTGTGCAGCGACAGTGTGGACATGCCCGGCACCGTGCCCTCGTGGCCCCACATCGCTCCGCACGCGGGCGTTTCGAACCGCATCAGCCCCAGGCCGTACCGCAGGGTCGGACTGTTCGGAACCGCCACTGTCTCACGCATCTCCGCGAGTAGTGACTCGTCCAGCAGTTCACCACCCAGCAGCGCGTCGTAGAACCGGTTCAGATCGGTGGGCGTCGAGATCAGTGCTCCGGCCGCACGCAGCGCCGTGGGACTGTAGACGCTGTACTCGCCACGCCGCTCCGGCTGGTGGTACAGCGCTTCGTACGCCTTGCTGTTCGGTCCCGGGATGAACGGGTTGAGGCGGGGAAAGTAGGTGTCCCGCAGCCCGAGGGGGCGAATGATTTCGCGGGTGATGTAGCGCTCCGGCGATTGTCCGGTCACCTCGCGCAGCAGTTCACCGGCGATGATGTAGTTCGTGTTGGAGTAGGCCCAGCCCTGCCCCGGCTCGTTGGTGGCGGGTTGCTCCAGTCCGGCCGTGATCAGTTCTTCCGGGCTGTGGTAGCGGAACCTGTTCCGCTCCAGATCGGCCAGCGACCCTCGGGTGAGTGAGCTGAAGACCACCGGAAAGTAGTCCGTGATACCGCTGGTGTGGTTCAGCAGCATTCGAACCGTGATCCGTTCACCCCGCTCTCCCGGGACGAGTTCGGGCAGATACCGCCCGATCGGGGCGTCCAGCTCCACTCGCCCCACCGAGACCTGCCGCAGTACTGCGGTGGCGGTGAACGTTTTCGTGACGCTGCCGACCCGATGGCCGAAACCGGCTTCCAAGGGGCGATCGGTGTGGGTGTCGGCCACTCCCGCCGCACCGGTCCAGCTCCGCCCCTTCCTACTAACCGCCGCCTGGATACCGGGCATACCGGCCTCGTGCACGGCTTCGAGGTTTTCCCCGAGTCTCGCCGAACCCGCCTCGGCGGCCTTGTGCTGCGAGCTGATCGGGGCCGTGGCCGCCACCGCGGTGACACTGCCCGGCAGTGCCACCATAGCGGCCAGCCCCACCGCGGTCAGTCCGCGTCGGAGTCCGCTTGTTCCGTTCATAACGCTCCTCATCCGTGGGAGATCGTTCCCGATTGAAACCGATCTCCCACCAGTTCCGCAGCGTTATCGCCGAATCACGTCGCGGGAATCAGGGGTTCTTGGCTTGGGGCTGCTGTGGCGGAACCTCGCGCACGACTCTCGCTGCGGGTGCCCCGACATCGGGTAGCGACCTACACAACGTCGGGGCCGTCCTCACGAGAGTCGCACGCGAGAACCCGCGGCGGTGCCGATTGCGTAAGTGGTCGGGGTTCGCCCCGCGGGGGTGGTGAGGTTCGCCACCGAGCCGAAGTGTCCCGGCGATTTCGTGGGAAATTGCTGGCAATTTCGTGGGAAATTGACAGAGCTGCGGCCACGCAGCCGTCGTGGACCGTCAATTTCTCGCGAAATCGCCGCCGCCGAGACCGCCGTCGGGAAGCGACTTTGAGCGAGGCGCCGACTCACGGGCCGGCTCCGCGACCATGCTGTACACGCGACCAGTAACCCGATCGAGAGGTTTCGCCACCCGCGCCCGCGTCGGGCGTCCCGACGGAGTCCTGCTTTCCTAGGCGAAGCCCTGCTGCCGCCATGCTTCGTACACCGCCACGGCCGCCGAGTTGGCCAGGTTCATCGAGCGGATTCCCGGCACCATCGGGATGCGTACCCGGCTCGTCTCGGGTTCGGACGGCAGCACCCCCTCGGGCAGACCGACCGATTCGGGGCCGAACAGCAGCACGTCGTCGGGACGGTAGTCGATCGTCTCGTACGATCGCTCGGCCTGGACGGTGAACGCGATGATCCTCCTCGGCCGGATCGCCCGCCACGCGGATTCCAGGTCAGGATGCACTCGCAGCACCGCCTTGTCGTGATAGTCCAACCCGGCGCGTTTCAGATCCGCGTCGGTGACCCGGAACCCCAGCGGTTCGATCAGGTGCAGTGCGCTGCCCGTGCCCGCGACCATTCGGATCGCGTTCCCGGTGTTTCCGGGAATCTCGGGGTGGTAGAAGACGACGTGGAACACTCGGCTTCCTTTCGGCCCGTCAGCGGGGTGAACCGTGGGAGGTGGCGCACGGACGTCGACCGAAACGTCCGAACCGGCGCGACCGTTCGCCCGTCAATACTAGAAGTGCTCCGGTGGCGGGATTCGTTCGGTGCTCGAGGTTCGGGTGTGCCGGCCCGAAACATCGCCGTGTGTGCCGAACAGCACGTGCCGAAAACCGATAGAGTGGCTTGTCGGTCGGTAGCGGCGCCCCGCGACGGGCGCGTGTCGGGAGGTGGACGTGTCGGCAACCGGGGGTGAACGCGCCCGATCCAAGGGCGGTTCCGGTTCCGGGGCCCGTGATCGGTCCACCGAGCCCGCCGTCGAACTTCCGGTCGCCCGGGTGCTCGTCGACGTGTCGCCGCATCATCTCGATCGGCCGTTCGACTACCTCGTGCCGAGTCGTTTCGACGCCGACGCCGTGCCGGGTTGCCGGGTACGCGTGCGGTTCAACGGCCGGTTGCTGGACGGTTTCCTGTTGGAACGGGTCGCCGAGTCGGACTACGCGGGCAGGTTGGCCTGGCTGCAGCGGGTCGTCTCGTCCGAGCCGGTGCTGGTCGGGGAGCTGCTCGAACTGGTCCGCGCGGTCGCCCGGCGCTATGCGGGCACCCTGAACGACGTGGCGCGGTTGGCCGTACCACCGCGACACGCCAGGGTGGAGAACGAAGCCGTCGCGGCCAGGCCGAGTGAGTCACCGCCGCCGCCCGACTGTGCCGCCTGGTCCCGGTACGGTCACGGCGCTGCGTTCCTTCGGGCGGTACGGGAGGGAAAACCAGCTCGTGCCGTGTGGCAATCACTGCCCGATGAGGACTGGTCGAACAGACTGGCGGAACTCGCCGCCGCGGCGGCTTCCGAACGGCGCTCGGCGATCCTGGTGGTGCCCGACCACCGCGATCTGGCTCGGCTGACGAAGTCCTGTGCCGCGTTGCTGGGTGACCGGCGCGTGGTCTCGCTGTCCTCCGGACTGGGGCAGGCCGAGCGCTACCGCCGCTGGCTGGCCGTGCGGCGCGGTGACGTGCGGATCGTGGTGGGCACCCGCGCGGCGATGTTCGCACCGGTGGTGCCCCCGTTGGGTCTGGTGGTCGTCTGGGACGACGGCGACGACCAGCATCTCTACCCGACCGCGCCCTATCCGCACGTCCGGGACGTGTTGACCCATCGCGCCCACTCGGCAGGGGCCGCGCTGCTGATCGGCGGCTTAGCGCGCACGGCGGAGGCGGAGATGCTGGTCGAGTCGGGCTGGGCGGGCGAGATAGTAGCGGGGCGGACCGAGGTGCGTTCCGCCGCGCCCCGGGTGACCGCCATCGGCGAGGACGACGCGCAACTCGCCAGGGACCCCACCATCCGCTCCGCGCGGCTTCCCTCGATCGCCTTCCAGGCCGCCAGGCAGGCGTTGCGGGACGGCACCCCGGTGCTGGTGCAGGTCCCGCGGCGGGGATACATGCCCGCGCTGGGCTGTGCCAGGTGCGGTGAACGAGCCACGTGCCGGAAGTGCGCCGGCCCGCTGGCGGTTCCCGTCGGGACGGGCGATACCGCGCGACCGCCCTCCTGCCGTTGGTGCGGCGCGATCGAGCACGCTTTTCGGTGTGTGAACTGCGGAACCGACCGGATGCGCGCCATCGTGATCGGTGCGGCCCGTACCGCGGAGGAGCTGGGGAAGGCTTTCGGTGGGGTGACCGTGCGGACCTCGGGTGGTAACGAGGTGCTGGATCGTGTTCCCGAGGCTCCCGCGTTGGTGGTCGCCACCCCCGGAGTCGAGCCGGTGGCGGCGGGTGGCTACGGCGCGGCGTTGCTGCTGGACGCGCGAGCCATGCTGTCCCGTCCCGAGCTGCGAGCGGGTGAACAGGCACTTCGCCGTTGGTTCGCCGCCGCGACCCTGGTACGTCCCTCGGACAGCGGCGGACGTGTGGTGGTACTGGCCGAATCCGAGCTCCCGCCGGTGCAGGCCCTGGTGCGCTGGGACCCTTCCTGGTACGCGGCACGGGAACTCGCCGGGCGCGCCGAACTCGGTTATCCGCCCGCCAAGCGGGTGGCCTCCGTGGACGGTTCTCCGGAAGCGGTCAACGAGCTGCTCGACGGTGTCGAGCTGCCCGGCAGCGGCGAGATCCTGGGACCGGTTCCGTTGGGTGAGGTCGACGCGGAGGGGGAGTCCGAACGCGAGCGGGCCCTGCTGCGGGTCGATCGGGCGCACGGCAGGCTGCTGGCCGACGCGCTGTACGAGGCGCAGGTGAGACGAGGACGCGGGGGCAGTGGCCCCGTACGTGTGCAGTTGGATCCGCTCGAACCGATCTGACGTGGGGTTTCGGTGGTCTGGTGGTGGGCTGGATCGTGATCGCTTCACTCGCGTGGTTGGTAGCTCTCGGCGCGCTCGGCGTACCGCTTCGACGGTTTCCGGGAGCTGTCCGAGGGGTAGGAGATCACGTCGGGATCACCGTCGGAGGTGTAGCGTGCGGAGGGGTTGGCCGCGAGTTTGTCCAACCACACCGTCGAGCCGAACTTCGCGGAGTCACCGCTGCCGCCCTGCGAGCGGATCCGGGGAACGTTGAGCGGGTCGAAACGCCGCGTGAACGGTGCCGGGGCGGGCCTGGCGCCGACCAGCAGCACCGCGTCGTGCTCGTACCGGACGCCTTCGGACTCACCGGAGCGGGCCAGTTCTTCCCGGTCGGGATGTACCCCGTGCGGTAACGCGATGGTGCTGACCTCCGCGTCGGGCGTCGCCTCGGTGATTCGCCGCCGCAGTCCGGCGATCTGGTGCCGCACCTCGGACGGTGACTCCGAGGAGAGCGTGGGGTGATCCAGCGTGTGGTTGCCCAACTCGAAACCGTGTTCGTGCAACCAGCGCAGGCTCTGGGCGACGTCGTTGCCGCCGAAGGGCGGAGTGGTGATGTAGAACGAGGCGGTGGCTCGGAAACCCGGGTGCTGTGCGGCCACTTCGCGCATGATGGCCACGGCGGTGTTCGCCGCGGGTTCTCCCGAGGAGTCGAGCCGGAACTGGCTGGTCGAGGCGTCGTCGAAGGTCAGCACGACCGGATGGGTGCCCGCCGGTGTGTCGATCCGGCCCGTGGCGTAGTCGGCCGTGGTGATCGGAACGTAGTTCTCCTCGGCCAGCCGCCGTAGCTCGGCCCGGAACGCTTCGGGGGTGCGGTCGTAGACGCTCTTCGGGTCGGGCGTGATCCGGTGATACATCAGGATGGGGATCTTCCCCAGCTCGTTGGCTCCCACCTCGGCGGGCGGGGGCGGCTTCGAGCTGGGCGCCGCACTCGACGACGCGGCCGGTGTGGACGCGGTGGTTTCGCCGTCCGTGCCGGACGAAGCTTGCGAGGAGTCACCGGAGGCGCAGCCGCTCGCGGCCAGCAGTCCGAGCGCGACGGTCGAGACGAGCAGCGCACGCAGTCGGTTGGACACCAGATGTCTGGATGACAAGCCCATGCCGTTTAATTCCCTCGTAAGTGCCATAGATTTCACACTGTAGAGAAAGGCAGGCCGGTTTTGGTTACTCCATGCCGGTCATTGCTCGAACCGGTATTACCTGCCACCGTGAATCACGACGTTTTGCCGCGATCTGCGAGCGGCACCGCGTCGGCCTACCGTGGTGGATCAGATGAGGTGACACGATGGTTGATCCGACGCCAGAAGACAGCGAAGAGACCGAGAACTCCGACGCCGGGAACCACGACGAGGATCCGCGATCCGACTCCGCCAAGGGTCGTGGCAGGCGGGCGTCCTGGATGAAGATCGCACTGAGCGTGGGCGGGCTGCTGCTCGTGGTCGGCGGTATCTGGATGGCGAACCTGCTCACCATGCAACGGCCCGAAGTGCGTGGACTGCCCGACCATCCGCTCACCCCGGCGGCGGTCGCCGACGGTGCGATCCGGGTGGAAACCGAGTCCCCGGACGAGATCAAGGCCGATGTGGACGGAAAATCCGTCTCAGTCCGAGCGCGGGACGGTGCGGCTGTGCTGCGGCCGGGTGAGTTGACCGAGGGGCCCCACCGGTTACGGGTGGAAGTCCCTTCCGGAGCGCTGCCCTGGAGCAGGACGCTGCGCGAGAACTTCGAAGTGGACGCCACTCCTCCCGAGATCCTGGTGCCGGAGAAGTTCAGCAGTGAGTCCTTTTCGGATCCGGTTGCCGTTTCCGGTAAGGCGATTGATGCCTCTCGGGTCACTGTTGCCGGGGAACGGGTCTCACTCGACGGTTCCGGAAAATTCAGTCGCGAACTCGGCGACGCCGCGTCGAGCGTGACCGTGAAAGCGACCGACCGGGCGGGCAACACCTCCTCGACAGAGGTCAGGATCGAGGTGGACCACCCCGGTATGCGTGCGGTGCACATGACCGGTCTGGCCTGGTCCAGCGACCAACTCCGCGAGCCGGTGCTGCGCATGGCCCGCCAGGGGCTCATCGACACCGTGGAGCTGGACATAAAGGACGAGAGCGGGGAGATCCAGTACGACTCCGAGGTGCCGCTGGCCGAGCGGATCGGCGCCGACAAGGGGTACTTCGACGCCCGCGAGGCCATAGATCGGCTGCACGGCATGGGCGTGCGAGTGGTCGGCAGGCTGGTGGCCTTCAAAGACCCCGTCCTCGCCGAGTCCGCCTGGAAGTCCGGCAATCGCGACCGGGTGGTCCGCACCGCGGCGGGCGGCCCCTACAACGGTGGCTACGGTGATTACTCGTTCACCAATTTCGCGAATCCCGCGGTGCGCGACTACAATATCGACATCGCCGTCGAAGCGGCACGGCTCGGATTCGACGACATTCTTTACGATTACGTGCGCAGGCCGGACGGCGATCGTGGTGGAATGCGTTTCGCCGGGTTGGAGAAAACGCCCTCGGAAAGCATCGCCGGATTCCTGCGAGAGTCCCGCCAACGGCTGCGCGAACACGATGCCTACCTCGGTGCCTCGGTGTTCGGCATTACCGTGACCAGGCCGGAGTCGGTGGGACAGAACATTCCGAAGATCGCGGAACACGTCGATTACGTGTCCCCGATGATCTATCCATCGCACTGGGGTCCGGGTGAGTACGATGTCGCCGATCCCAACAACGAACCCTACAAAATCGTGAACCGCTCGCTGCGGGACTGGCTCGGCACCACGGAGGGAACCGGATCCCAGGTGATTCCCTGGTTGCAGGACTTCAGCCTCGGGGTGCACTACGGTCCCGGCAAGGTGTCGGCCCAGATCGATGCCACCAAGAACAACGACATCGATTCCTTCCTGCTGTGGTCGCCGACCTGTGACTACACCGCGGCGGCCCTTTCGGCCGGTCCCTGAATCGGGTTTCCGCTCGGGCTGTCCACGGCCGTCGCCGTGGCGAGGTCGTGCCCGTCCGGGCGTGCCGAGGGCCGAGCACGGCTCCGGAAGCGCCCGGACGGTTCGGTCCCGTCGAACTCGACGGGTGGTCGTTAGACTGAACCCGGCACCCCACGACCCTGGAGAGCACGTGTGAGCGTCCGGCCGATCCGGCTGTTCGGGGACCCCGTGCTGCGCGGTGGCTCCGCCGAGGTCGTCGACTTCGACAGCGGGCTGCGTGCGCTCGTGCGCGATCTCTGGGACACGATGGAGAGCCACGGTGGTGCCGGGCTGGCCGCCCCGCAACTGGGCGAACCGGTTCGGGTGTTCGCCTATCACTGCGCCGGTTACGCCGGGCATCTGGTGAACCCCTCGCTGCGTCCGCTCGACGAGCAGCCGCGAGTGGGGCCCGAGGGGTGTCTGTCCGTCCCGGAGGTCGATCGGTTGTGCCCGCGGTACCGCACCGTGCTCGTTCGGGGGTGGAACATGCACGGCGAACCCGTCGAAGTCATCGGTTCGGACCTGCTGGCGCGTTGTCTGCAGCACGAGATCGATCATCTCGACGGGTTGGTCTTCCTCGATCGGCTCGACGAAAGTTCCGGCGGTCCGGCCCGACACGAACCGGCCCAGCACGATCAGGCTCGGAACGAGCGGGGAGACCGTTCGTCCGATCGCGTCCGGCCTGCGACGGAGCAGGACCCCTACTCGTCCTTCGGAGGAGCACACTAGACATGCGCGTGGTATTCGCGGGCACTCCAGAACCAGCCGTGCCCGCACTTCGTCGACTGCTCGACTCGCGGCACGAGGTCGTGGCGGTGGTAACCAGGCCCGACGCTCCCGCCGGACGCGGGCGCAGGCTGGTCCCCTCACCGGTGCGCGAGTGCGCCGAGCAGCACGGTATCGAGGTGCTGACACCCTCGCGGGCCTCGGATCCGGATTTCCTGCGGCGGTTGTCCGAACTGGAGCCCGACTGCTGCCCGGTGGTGGCCTACGGAGCGCTGCTGCGGCAGGAGGCACTCGACATCCCTCGGCACGGCTGGATCAACCTGCACTTCTCGCTGCTGCCCGCCTGGCGCGGCGCGGCGCCGGTGCCCGCCTCGATCAGGTACGGCGACGACGTCACCGGTGCCAGCACGTTCCGGATCGTGCCCGAGCTCGATGCCGGACCGGTGTTCGGCGTGGTCACCGAGGGGGTCGGTTCCGACGACACCGCCGGTTCGCTGCTCGACAGGTTGGCCGTGTCCGGCGCCGAGCTGCTCGTGGCGACCCTCGACGCCGTCGAGGACGGGAACGCGCACGCCGAGCCGCAACCGACCGACGGGATCACCTACGCCCCCAAGATCACCTCAGAACAGGCCAAGGTCGATTTCGGGATGCCCGCCCAGGCCGTGGAGCGGGTGATCCGCTCGGTTACCCCCGAACCGGGTGCCTGGGCATGGCTGGCGGAGCACCGGCTCAAACTGGGACCGGTTACCGTGGTCGGGGCCGACTCCCCGGAACTGCGTGCGCTGCGACCGGGCGAGCTCCTCGTAGAGCGCAAGCGAGTGCTGGTGGGCACAGCCACCGATCCCGTCCGGCTCGGTGAGGTGCAGGCCATCGGCAAGAAGCGCATGCCCGCCACCGACTGGGCACGCGGTGTGCATATCGAACAAGGAACCGTGCTGAAGTGAACCGCAAGCGTCCTGGCGCCAACTCCCGTCCGAAGAACTCCCGGCCGCCGAACCGGCGCGCCGAGCGTGCGAAACCGCCGACCGACGATCCCGCCCGCACGGCGGCGCTGGAGACACTGCGTGCCGTGCGGGAACGCGACGCCTACGCCAACCTCGTGCTGCCCGGGCTGTTGCGGCAGTACCGGGTCAGCGGCAGGGACGCGGGACTGGCCACCGAACTCGCCTACGGCTCGGCCAGGGCGCGGGGACTGCTGGACGCGGTCATCGCCGAGTGCAGCGATCGTGCGCTGGACGAAGTGGACCCGCTGTTGCTGGACGCCCTTCGGCTCGGCACCTACCAGATGCTGCGTACCCGTATCCCCGGTCACGCGGCCGTCGCGTCGACGGTCGACCTGGTGCGCGGCAATCGTGGTTCCAGACTGGCCGGTTTCGCCAACGCGGTGCTGCGCCGGGTCGGGGAGCGCACGGAGTCGGAGTGGGTCGAACTGCTGGCTCCGGACGTGGAGTCCGATCCCGTGGGCCACACGGCGTTCCGCAACGCCCATCCCCGCTGGATCGCGCAGGCATTCGCCGAGGTGCTGGACGACACCGGTGCGGAACTCGACGCCGCGTTGGCCGCCGACGACGCCCGACCGGCCGTGCACCTGACGGCGCGCCCCGGTGAGATCAGCGCGGACGAGCTGGCCGCGATCACCGGCGGTGATCCCGCGCCCTACTCGCCCTACGGTGTCCATCTCGAAGCCGGTGCGGGCGACCCCGGGGAACTGGAGCCCGTCCAGGAGGGCTTCGCCGCGGTGCAGGACGAGGGCAGCCAGCTCGCGACGTTGGCGTTGACCGGTGTCGAACTGGACGGCCGGGACACCCGGTGGCTGGATCTGTGTGCCGGTCCCGGTGGCAAGGCGAACTTGCTCGGGGCGCTGGTCACCCTGGACGGTGGATCGCTCGACGCCGTCGAGCAGGCCGAGCACCGTGCCGAACTCGTCAGATCGGCCACGCGGGGGCTGTCGGTGAACGTGCGCGTCGCTGATGGGCGTGATCCCGGCCTGTCCGGGACCTACGACCGGGTTCTGGTGGACGCGCCCTGCACCGGGCTGGGGGCGCTGCGGCGCAGGCCCGAGGCACGTTGGCGCAGACAGCCCGAGGACGTCGCCGATCTCGTGCGGTTGCAGCGCGAACTGCTGTCCTCCGCTGTGCGCCTTACCAGGTCCGGTGGGGTGGTGGCCTACGTCGTCTGCTCCCCGCATCCGGCGGAGACGACCGGTGTTGTCTCCGAGGTGGTCGCCGAAACCGGTGTGCGACAACTGGACGCCAGACCGTTCTTTCCCGAGGTCCCCTCGTTGGGCGACGGGCCGTCCGTGCAGCTGTGGCCGCACCGGCACGGCACGGACGCGATGTTCTGCGCGCTGTTGCGGGTCTGACCGCGTCTCGTTCTCGCAGCCGAGCAACCGCTACGGAAGGTGGTTATGTCCTCCAGTCCCGTCGAAGTCACCCGAACAGGTGCGTCCACGTTCACCGCGAGCAACGGTCGCGGCGGCACGGTCGAGATCGCGGCCGGGGGTATGCCGGACGCGTTCACGCCGGGGGAGCTGTTGTTGGCCGCCATCGCCGGGTGCGCCCAACTCACCGGGCAGAACCTGCTGGTGCGGCGACTCGGTGACGACGCGCCGATCACCGCCCGGGCGGAGCGCACGGTCGACGAACAGGATCCCGAGACCTTCGAGTCGGTGGGGGTTTCCTTCGAGGTGGATCTGTCGGCGATCACCGACGAGGCCGAGCGGACGAAACTGGTCGAAGCCGTGCGACGCGCCATCGGACGTCACTGCACGGTCAGCCGCAGTGTCGAGCGCGGTACTCCGATAACCTTCACGTTGCCGAGCTGACCAGTCGCTTGCCTGACCAGTCGCCGGGCTGATCCGCCGGCGTCCGGCCGTCGATCGCTCCACCGGCCGGATACGGTTGGTGCGCCGGTGTGGTCCCGGCGGGACGACGTTCTTACCCGGGTGCGGAGCGGAAGACGGGCGATGGAGTCAGTGACGAGGTTGGAAGAGTACCGGAGCTGGTTGGCCGCCGCCGTGGAGCAGGCCCGTGCGGGCGAGGCGGCGGGTGGCGTACCGATCGGTGCGGTGTTGGTCGGCGAGCGAGGCGACATCCTGGGGCGCGGCCACAACCGGCGGGTGCAGGACGGTGACCCTACCGCCCACGCGGAGACCACGGCTTTTCGAGCGGCGGGCAGGCACCGGGGGTACGGCGCGACGACTATGGTGACGACCCTCTCGCCGTGCTGGTTCTGCAGTGGGCTGGTGCGGCAGTTCGGGATCGGCCGGGTCGTCATCGGCGAGGCACGCAACTTCTACGGCGGGCACGAGTGGTTGGCCGAGTGCGGCGTCGAGGTCATCCTGCTCGACGACGGCGAGTGCGTGCGCATGATGGCCGATTTCATCGAACGGTCCCCTCGGCTGTGGTACGAGGACGTGGGCAGCTGAGGTCCCACCGAACCCCTCCCGGCCCGGCGATTTCGCGAGAAATTGACGGCCCCTCGAGGTGTACGTGGCTCCGGCCCCGCCTCCGGCGCGGCGATTTCGCGAGAAATTGACGCTCGGACGCCGCGACGCCGAACCCGAACAAGGCAATCCGCATCCACCCGGCGGAACCGTTCGTGGGCTCCCTGCCTTAGATTGTGGGCCGTTTGTTCCGCGGTTTCCGGACGATACGGGAGGAAAACGGGGTGCGGCAGCGAGCCGACGAGACCGAGACCGGGTTACGCAGGGATCTCAGCAGCCGACAGGTCGGGATGATCGCCGTTGGGGGAGCGATCGGTACCGGACTGTTCCTCGGCTCCGGGCTGGCGATCTCCATCGCCGGTCCTGCCGTACTGCTCGCCTACGTGGTGGCCGCGCTGGCCGCGCTGGCGCTGGCCTACGCGCTGGCCGAGATGATGGTGGTACATCCCGAGGCCGGTGGTTTCGGAGCCATCGCGCACCGCTACCTCGGCGGAATGGCCGGATTCGTGCAGCGGTGGATCTACTGGGCCGCGCAGGTGGTCAACATCGGCAGCGAGGTCGTCGCTGCCGGGATCTACTTCCGGTTCTGGTACCCGGAAGTGCCGCTGTGGCTGCCGGTCGTCGCCTTCTCCGTGATCATGCTCGTGGTCAACGCGGCGGCCGTGCGCTACTTCGGCGAGTTCGAGTACTGGTTCGCCATGATCAAGGTGGTCACGATCGTGGTGTTCATCCTGCTCGGCGCCGTCTACATCGTTTTCGGCCTGCCGGGCGAGCCCGCGACCGGTGTGGGCGCGCTCACCGCGCACGGTGGTTTCCTGCCCAACGGCATCGGTGCGGTGTGGCTGGCATTGACCGTGGTCACCTTCTCCTACCTGGGGACCGAGGCCGTCTCGGTGACCGCCTCCGAATCGCGCGATCCCACCCGCGACGTCCCCCGCGCCGCCCGGGGCATGGTGCTGCGGCTCGCGCTGTTCTACGTGCTCGGCATGCTCGTGATCGTGTCCATCCTGCCGTGGAACAGCGCCTCCGGCGGTGACGAGCTGACGCAGAGCCCGTTCGTGCGACTGTTCGAGATAGCCGGGGTTCCCGCCGCGGCGGGCGTGATGAACTTCGTCATCCTCACGGCCGCGCTGTCGGCGATGAACACGAATCTCTACGTCACCGCCCGCATGACCTACTCGCTGGCCCGCGACGGCTACGCGCCCCGCTGGTTCGCCGGGCTCAGTAGCCAGGGCACACCCCGTCGGGCGCTGCTGCTCTCGGCGGTCGGGCTGGCGCTGGCCGCCGCGGTGTCGGCGTTCGCGCCGAGTTCGGCGTTTCCGGTGCTGCTGGGAATCGCACTGTTCGGCGCGCTGCTGACCTGGCTGATCATCTTCGCCAGCCAGCTCGCCTTCCGTCGTAAACGTGCCGCGGCAGGCCTGCCGAGTTCCCCGGTGCGACTGCCCGGAGCCCCGCTCACCACCGTGCTCGCCATGCTCTTCGTGCTCGCGGTGCTGCTGACGACACCGTTCACCGCCCAGTTCGGCATGGCCTGGAAGGCCGGACTGCCCTTCGTGGCGTCGCTGCTGCTGGCCTATTGGTTGATCAGGCGCCGGGAGAGTCGCCGAACCACCGAACAACGCGTGGACGTCTGAATCCCGCCCGGGGACTCGCTCGGCTCGCTCGGGCCGAGCGCCCCGGCCCGGAACACCGGATCGCGAACGGACTTCGTGACCCCGGTGGTGTGACGCGGTGGTTCAGACCGAGCCGCTGTGGTCGCGCGGGGTGAACGAGATCGCGGGCAGTGTCCGCGCCAGTTCCGCGCGGCCCTCCTCGCTCAGCAGCGGCCAACCGGTCACCCTCGCCAGCACCCGCGCCACGTGGGGATGTCTGCGCACGTAACCGGCCAGCAGGTCGGCGGTTTCGGACTCGTCGAGCACGCGCTGCCGCGGGTACCGGTAGTGCTGTCTGCCGACCCGGATCTCCACGGCGGGTGAGCTGGTGATGTTGCGGTACCACTGGGACTTGTCACCCCAGCCGGAGACCACCACCACCTCACCGGAGTCCGGTTGGTGCCGCACCACTTCGAGCACGGTCTCCCGCAGTACGCCGGTGTCGCGACCGCGGTGGACCAGGTACAGGAACCGGTGGCCGAGCAGCCAGCCTAGATCCCTGCGGTACAACCGGACGGGGGCGCGCAGCACCCCGCGCAGCAGCCCTCCGGGGCAGTGTTTCGTGATCGGCACTTCCCGCCTCCGTCCGTTCGGTTTCGCTCGTCGGGAGCGCTCCGCGGTGACTCGGAGAACAGCGCGGTCACCCGGACACTACGTGACTTTCCGGTTCGCGGCCGGTGTCTTCCACCGGGGAGCACCGCCCTCGCCTCACCCGAGGGCTATCATCCGATTGTGTCGAACCAGCCCATGATCGCGCCGTCTATCCTGTCCGCGGATTTCGCAAGGCTCTCCGAGGAGATGGCCGCTGTCGGCGGCCCCGGTCGTGGGGCCGACTGGCTGCACGTCGACGTTATGGACGCACACTTCGTTCCCAACCTCACACTCGGCCTGCCGGTTGTCGAGTCGCTGTTGCGCAGTACTGACACCCCGCTCGACTGCCACCTCATGATCGACGCCCCCGATCGTTGGGCACCCGGTTACGCCGAGGCCGGTGCGCACAACGTCACCGTGCACGCCGAAGCCGCCGAGGACCCGGTGGCGCTGGCCAAGAACCTTCGTGCCGCCGGTGCCAACGCCGGGCTGTCCGTCAAACCCGACACCCCGCTGGAGTCCTACACCGACGTGCTCAAACACTACGACACCTTGCTGGTGATGTCGGTGGAACCGGGATTCGGCGGCCAGAAGTTCATCGAGCGGGTACTCGAGAAGGTCCGCGCGGCGCGCCGCATGGTCGACACCGGCCACCTCAATCTGCTCGTCGAGATAGACGGCGGCATCAACAGCGACACGATCGAACAGGCGGCCGAGGCGGGCGTGGACTGCTTCGTGGCCGGTTCGGCCGTATACGGGGCCGAGGATCCCGTCCGCGCGGTCGAGGGACTGCGTGCCCGGGCGCTGGACGCATCCGCGCACGGTTCCGCATGAACGGTTCGGACTGGTCCCGTGACCCGGTGGTCCTCGACGCCATGCGTCGGGCCGCCGAACTCGGGCAACGCGTACTCGGCAGCACCAGCCCCAACCCCGCGGTGGGCTGCGTGGTGCTGGACCGCCACGGGCACGTCGCCGGCACCGGGGCGACTCGCCCCGCTGGTCGGGAGCACGCCGAGGCCCTGGCGCTGCGAGAGGCCGGTGAGGCCGCCGTGGGTGGCACGGCCGTGGTCACGCTGGAGCCGTGTGCCCACACCGGCAGGACCGGGGCCTGCGCGGTGGCGCTGCGGGAAGCGGGCGTAGCCAGGGTGGCCTACGCGGTGGCCGACCCCAACCCGGCCGCTTCCGGTGGTGCCGCCCTGCTCCGCGAGGCCGGAGTGGACGTCGTCGGCGGCATCGACGAGCAGGAGGTCGCCACCGGGGCGCTGCGCCCCTGGCTGCACGCCACGCGAACCGGCCTTCCCCACGTGACCTGGAAGTACGCCGCGAGCCTCGACGGTCGTTCGGCCGCTTCCGACGGCACGAGCCAGTGGATAAGCTCCGAGCCCTCACGCGCCGAGGTGCACCGCATCCGGGCACACCGCGACGCCGTGCTCGTCGGTACCGGCACCGTGTTGGCCGATGATCCCCGGCTGACCGCCAGGGACGAGCGTGGTGCCCCGCTGCCGGAACAACCGCTGCGGGTGGTCGTGGGTGATCGCGATCTCCCGGAGTCGGCCAAGGTGTTCGACGACTCCGCTCCCACGATCCGGCTCGCCGGTGGCGATCCGGATCGCGTGCTGCGTTCGCTGGCCGAGCGGGGAGTGACCGCGGTACTGCTGGAGGGAGGTCCGACCCTGGCGGGGGCGTTCCTGGAGGCCGGACGGATCGACCTCGTGGAGGCCTTCGTGGCGCCGGCCCTGCTCGGTTCGGGCAGCGCCGCGCTCGGCGACGCGGGAGTGGCGAGTATCTCGCAGGCGTGGCGCTTTCACTTCGAACGGGTCAGGATGTGCGGGCGGGACGTGTGGATCAGCGCTGTTCCGTCCGAGGGCTAAAGTGGGGGCAGCGACCGCGGTTCGCTACGTCGTACGGGTAATGACTTCTCGCTCGGAACACGTTGGGTACGGTTACCTCGCGGGAAAACTCCCGACCGACGTCCCCCGAACGGCCGATTGGAACGCCCAAAGGAGGGTGCCACGTGTTCACCGGGATCGTGGAGGAACTCGGGGAGCTCGTCGCGGTCGAGCGATCCTCCGACGGCGCCCGACTCTCGCTGGCAGCCTCGGTGGTTACCGGTGACTCCTCGCCGGGCGATTCCATCGCCGTCAACGGAGTCTGCCTGACCGTGGTTCGGCTGACCGAGGACGGATTCGACGTCGACGTCGTCGACGAGACCCTGCGCTGTTCCACCCTGGGGGAGCTCGTCGCGGGCGACCGCGTGAACCTGGAACGTGCCATGGCGCTCGGCGACCGGCTCGGCGGGCACATCGTGCAGGGGCACGTCGACGACACCGCGACCCTCCTCGCGGCCGACGCCGACGGTCGCACCGAGTTCTCACTCCCGCCCCACCTGGCGCACTACCTGGTGGAGAAGGGCTCCATCACCGTGGACGGGATCTCGTTGACGGTGGCCGGTCTCACCGAGGACGGTTTCAGCGTGGCCCTGATCCCCACCACCCGGGAAGTGACCACACTGGGGCTGCGCTCACCCGGCGATCGGGTCAACATCGAAGTCGACGCGCTCGCCAAACACGTGGAGCGGCTGATGGCCCCACAACTCGACCGGCTCACCCGCACGGGAACACCGCGTGCGGCGGACAATGGTGACAGTAGGGAGCAGGCGCGGTGAGTTCGAAGGATTCCGTCCCGGACGGCCCCCCGGACAGCAGGGACGCCGAGCAGGTCGGCAACACGACTTTCGCCGATATCGAGCGGGCACTGGCCGACATCGCCGCGGGCAGGCCGGTGGTCGTGGTCGACGACGAGGACCGGGAGAACGAGGGTGACCTGATCTTCGCCGCGGAGCTGGCCAGCCCGGAGCTGCTCGCGTTCATGGTCCGCTACACCTCGGGATACGTCTGCGCCGCGCTGACCGGCGAGGACTGCGACCGCCTCAACCTGCCCCCGATGTACCACGCCAACCAGGACCTGCACGGTACCGCCTACACCGTCACCGTGGACGCCGCCTCCGGCGTGGGCACCGGCATATCGGCCTCCGACCGCGCCCACACCATCAACGTGCTGGCCGCGCCCGACTCCACGGCTGAGGACCTCAACCGGCCGGGGCACGTGGTGCCGCTGCGTGCTCGTGAGGGCGGGGTGCTGCGCCGCTCCGGCCACACCGAGGCCGCCGTCGACCTCGCACGACTGGCCGGGCTGCGGCCCGCCGGAGTGCTCTGCGAGATCGTCAGCGAAAAAGCCGAGGGGGAGATGGCCCAACGCGACGAGCTGGAGGTCTTCGCCGCCGATCACGAACTCGCGCTGATCACCATCGCCGACCTCATCGCCTACCGCAGGCGGTTCGAGAAGCAGGTGCAGCTGGTCGCCGAGGCACGCATCCCCACCGCGCACGGCACTTTCCGGACCTTCGGCTACGACAGCCTGCTGGACGGGATCGAGCACCTGGCGCTGGTGTACGGCGACATCGGCGACGGCGAGGACCTGCTGGTGCGCGTGCACTCCGAGTGCCTGACCGGTGACGTGCTCGGTTCGCTGCGCTGCGACTGCGGCCCGCAGCTCGACGCCGCGCTGGCCAGGGTGGCCGAGGCGGGCCGGGGCGTGGTGCTCTACATGCGCGGCCACGAGGGCAGGGGCATCGGCCTGATGCACAAGCTGCAGGCGTACCAGCTGCAGGACGCGGGAGCCGACACCGTCGACGCGAACCTGGCGCTGGGCATGGCCGTGGACGGCCGTGACTACGGGCAGGGGGCCCAGATCCTGGCCGATCTCGGTGTCCGATCGATGCGGCTGCTGACCAACAATCCTGACAAGCGGGTCGGGCTGGAAAGCTACGGACTGCGTATCGTTGGCCGCGAGCCGCTTCCCATCCGCCCCAACGCTGAGAACTTGCGCTACCTGCGCACCAAGCGGGACAGGATGGGACACGAACTGCAGTACCTGGACGACGGGGAGGACTCCTCGATCGGTGGCGGCTCGGAGGTGACGGCATGAGCGGGGAAGGACGCCCGCAGGTCTCGGTGCCGCACGCGCCCGACCTGCGAGTGGCGATCGTGGCCATTCGCTGGCACGCGGACATCGCCGAGCAGATGTTGCGACGTGCCCTGCAGGCGGCCGAACAGGCCGGCACCGCGGAGCCGAGAGTGGTTCGGGTGCCGGGCTCGATGGAACTTCCGGTGGTCTGCCAGCAGCTCACCCACGCCTACGACGCCGTGGTGGCGCTCGGAGTGGTGATTCGCGGTGGAACTCCGCACTTCGACTACGTTTGTGAGTCGGTGACCTCGGGGCTGACCCGGGTCACCCTGGACGAGTCCACCGCCGTCGGAAACGGTGTGCTGACAGTGGACAGTCGTGAGCAGGCGACGCTGCGCGCCGGGTTCGACGATTCGATCGAGGACAAGGGGTTCGAGGCCACCGCGGCCGCGCTGGAGACCGCGCTGGTGCTGCGTGGTCTCCGCGGCGACTACAGCAGCGAGCGAGGCTTCCTGTGAGCGCCTCGACCGGTACCGACGGTTTCGTGCAGGTGCGCCCCAAGCGGGTGCGCAACGTGGCCGTGCCCGCGGCTGTCGTGGTGTTCGTGGTCTGCGGGGTGGCCGCGGTGATGCTGCGCAGAACCTCGAACGGGTTGCTGCTGACGGTCTCCGACCAGGTGGCCATGGTCGGCATCGGCGCGGTGCTGGCCGGGCTCGTCCTGCTGTCGATCCGGCCGCGGCTGCGTGCCGACGAGAACGGCGTGGAAGTGCGCAACTCGATCCTGACCCGCCGTTACTCCTGGTCCGATGTGCGGGGAGTGAGCTTTCCCGAAGGGGCCAACTGCGCGCGGCTGGAACTGCCCGACGACGAGTACGAGCCCATCTCGGCCATCCAGTCCTTCGACGGTGAGCACGCGGTCCGCGCGATGCGAGACCTCCGTGCCCTGCGGCGCGAGATCGGCCACATCGATGGGTGATTACTCCCCGTCCGGCCCGTAGGGGGTCGGGTGGCGGAACCTCTGGCACGGCTCTCGCTGTGGGTGCCCCGACATCGGGTAGTCACTACACAACGTCGGGGGCGTCCTCGCGAGAGCCGCACGGGAGAACCCGCGGCGGTGCCGATTGCGAGGGTGGTATCGGCGCTGTCGCGCCGAGGAACGGTGCGCGGCTCGGCATTGTCGGAGCCGCGGCACACCGACAACATGAGCGGGAAATCCCTGTGCACCCACCGCGTGTGCCGCCGCTCGCCGATGCGCGAGAATGAGCACGGTGACATCGAATCGGTCATCGCGCACACGGTGAGGGGAGAGATCGTGAGCTTGGCTCAGGAGCGCAACCTGCGGTTGGTCCGTGCCGACGAGACGGCGGGGCCGCACGTCCGGCTCGGGGACATCCGACTCCGCAACCGGTTGGTGACCTCTTCGAGCATACTCGGCTACGGCGTGGCCAATTCCAAGCTCATCCCCTACGGCATGAGCCCCGTCTCGCAGTTCGTGCCGCTGGACCGGTTCGGCGCCATAACCACCCGCACGGTCACCGTCGAGCCCCGCGAGGGCCACTTCACCACCCGCGACGTCTGGCCGCTGCGGGAACTGCCCGGCCTGCTGAAGCGCTACGGCAGGGCGCTGCAGCGGGTCGACGGCGGTTGGCTCAACGCCTTCGGCTGGTGCAACGTGGGCATCGACTCCTACTTGCGGGACTACTACCCGCGCACTCGCGGGCAGAACACGATCATCTCGGTCGGGGGATTCTCCACCGAGGAGTTCACCACGTTGGTGGACAAGATCAACGATGCCGTCCCGGCGGGCGACATCGCGGCGGTGGAGTTCAACGTCTCCTGCCACAACGTCAACTTCGACTTCAACGCGATCATCGAATCCGTGCTCGCCGAGGCGGTGCCACGCAGCAACCACCCCGTGATCCTCAAGCTCTCACCGGACTACGACTACCTGCAGCACGCCCGGCTGGCCGCGCGGCACGGCGTGTCGGCGTTGACCGCCATCAACACCGTCAAGGGGCTGCGGCTGGATCCGGAGACCGGGAATCCGCTGCTGGCCAACGGTTTCGGCGGGCTCTCCGGGCGGGCGATCAAACCGGTCGGACTTCGGGTGGTCTCGGAGCTGCGCGATGCCGGTGTGACCCTGCCGATCATCGCCACCGGCGGCATCCGCAGCTTCGACGACTGCCGGGAGTACTTCTGGGCCGGTGCCGACGCGGTGAGCCTCGGCAGTGCCGGCTGGTTCGCCAGCTACCCGGGCTACGCGCTGTCCCCGCTGTACGCGCTGCGCATCAGGGCGCTGCTGCGGCGGATCGAGAACTACCGGCCCCCGAGGCGGTGAGTTCCGGGAACCGAGGAGCTCGGGGTGGGGCGTGCGCCACGGCGCGAAGTGCCCCGCCGTCCCTTCAGCACTTGATGTCGGTTCCCGACCACCGCTCGTCGTAGACGATGTGTATCTCCTGGTCGTACCGGCCGATTTCCGGCCACCGGATCTCGTTGCAGTAGTGCTTCCTCGGGTTCCACGAGTGCGATCCGGGGCCGTTCTCGGCGATGTCGAGGAAGTACGTGCTCAGCTCCCGGAAAAGCGGGGCGTTCCCGGTCAGCAGTAGCGTTTCCGCGTGCACGTGCTGCCGCAGTGAGTATCGCTTTATCCAGTGGAATTCGAAGGGCTCACTCCCGAATTCCGGAGCATCGCCCGCCGGGAGCTCGGCCGTCTCCGGTCTGCCGTCGTCCAGCCGGGAACGTACCTCCTTCCAGCGCGAAGGGCGGAACCGCAGGCTGTGATGCAGCAACAGCAGGTCCAGCGGCCTTTCCGCTGTGCTGTGCGGACACTCCTCCCGCCGGAAGCATTCCGGCTCGCACCTCGCCGAGGCCGGTGATCGGCTGTTTCGCAGCGGGATGTGCACCAGAGATCGCGGTGATCGCGCGGCCAGCAGCCACGCCACCCCGATCCGGTGGGCGGCGCGGGCGTCGAGCCGGATGTCGTACTCCGATGCCGCGGTACTGCACTGACTCAGCACCACGTTCGGCGGCGTGGGTCTGGGTCGGATCACCCGGTAGGAGTGCTTGCCGAGCCGCGCTCGGTGCACCGTGATCGGAAGTCGCATCCCGCGAATTCTTCCCTCGATCACGCGCCGTTGTCGCCCCGATTTTGGTGGGCACTCCCTCGGCGGAACCTCTCGCGGCCTTCGAACGCCCCGGCGATTTCGTGAGAAATCGCCGCGCCCTGTCGACGCGGGCCGAACTCCAACCACTCCCGCAGTCGGCACCGCCGCGGGTTCTCTCGTGGTGCTCTCGCGAGGAAGACCCGACGTGGCGTAGTACCTACTCGATGTCGGGTCTCCCCGCAGCGAGAGCCCGCGAGAGGTTCCGCCACCCAAACCACCTACGCAAACAGAGTTCGCGCCTCCCAACAACGACCGGCTTGGTCAAGAGGGTGGTGAGCGCACGTAGGCTGGGGGAGTGGCCGATCCGTCCACCTACCGACCAGCTCCCGGAACCATCCCGGACTCCCCGGGTGTGTACCGCTTCCACGACGGCGATGGCCGTGTGATCTACGTCGGCAAGGCGAAGAGCCTGCGCAGCAGGCTCTCCTCCTACTTCGCCGATCTCTCCGCGCTGCATCCGCGCACCCGCCAGATGGTGACCACCGCCACCGGGGTGCACTGGACCGTGGTCAACACCGAGGTGGAGGCGCTGCAGCTGGAGTACTCCTGGATCAAGGAGTTCGACCCCCGCTTCAACGTCCGCTACCGCGACGACAAGTCCTACCCGGTGTTGGCGGTCACGCTGCACGAGGAGTTCCCCCGGCTGCACGTCTACCGCGGCCCTCGGCGCAAGGGTGTGCGTTACTTCGGGCCCTACGCGCACGCCTGGGCGATCCGCGACACCCTCGACACGCTGCTGCGGGTGTTTCCCGCCCGCACCTGCTCCAACAACGTGTTCAAGCGCCACGCCCAGATGGGCAGGCCCTGCCTGCTCGGCTACATCGACAAGTGCTCGGCCCCCTGCGTGGGCAGGGTGGAGGCCGACGAGCACCGCCGCATCGTGGAAGAGTTCTGCGACTTCCTGACCGGCCGCACCGACGCGATCACGCGCAGGCTGCGGGAGCGGATGGAGCAGGCCTCCGAACAGCTGGACTTCGAGCGTGCCGCGAGGCTGCGCGACGACCTGGAGGCGTTGCGCCGCGCGATGGAGAAGCAGGCCGTGGTGCTCGGTGACGGCACCGACGCCGACGTGGCGGCCTTCGCCGAGGACGAGCTCGCCGCCGCGGTGCAGGTGTTCCACGTGCGTGGCGGTCGGGTGCGCGGCCAGCGCGGCTGGGTCATCGACAAGGCGGAGCGCACCGAGACTCCCGAGTTGGTCGAACAGTTCCTCACTCAGTTCTACGGCGAGCAGGCCGCGCTGGCCGATCAGGCGGACGCGGGCGGCACCCCGGTGCCCCGCGAGGTGCTGGTCCCCGAGCTGCCGGAGGATTCCGAGGCGGTGGCGCAGTGGCTCGGGAGGTTGCGGGGCAGCAAGGTCGGACTGCGTGTCCCGCAGCGGGGTGACAAGCGAACGTTGCTGGAGACGGTGCGCGCCAACGCGCAGGAGGCGTTCAAGCAGTACAAGTTGCGCAGGGCTGGTGACATCAACGCCCGATCGGCCGCGTTGCAGGAGTTGCAGGAGTCGCTCGGGCTGGACAGCGCGCCGCTGCGGATCGAGTGCGTGGACGTCAGCCACGTGCAGGGCAGCGATGTGGTCGCCTCACTGGTCGTCTTCGAGGACGGGGTGGCGCGCAAGTCCGAGTACCGTCGGTTCTCCGTGCGGGGTGGCGGAGACGGCGGGGACACCGCCGCCATGGCCGAGGTGGTTCGACGCAGGTTCAACCGGTACCTGCGCGAGACCGGCGCCGAACAGTCCGAGCGGGTACCTGCCTCTTCGGGGGAGGCAGGCGATGCGGGCGCTGTCGCCGCGGCGGGCACCGTCGTGGACGCGGGCACCGTCGCGGGTGGGGTGAGCGACGGTGCCGAGGTCGGTGACGGCACCGGTGGGAGCGACGGCACGGGGGCGAGCGTGGTGCTCGATTCCGCCGGGAGCGAGCAGCCCCCGGGAGTGGATCCCGAGACCGGCAGGCCCCGCAAGTTCGCCTACCCGCCCAACCTGCTGGTGGTCGACGGTGGGGCGCCGCAGGTCAACGCCGCCGCCGATGAGCTGGCCGAGCTCGGTATCACCGATGTCGCCGTCATCGGACTGGCCAAACGCCTGGAGGAGGTCTGGCTGCCCGCCGAACCGGAACCGCTGGTCCTCTCCCGCACCAGCGAGGCGCTCTACCTGCTGCAGCGGGTCCGGGACGAGGCGCACCGGTTCGCGGTCGCCTACCACCGCAAGCAGCGCTCCAAGCGGATGACCGACTCCGAGCTGGACGCCGTGCCGGGGTTGGGGCAGGTCAAGAAGAAGGCGTTGCTCAAGCACTTCGGCTCGCTGCGCAAGATCCGGGCTGCCACGATCGAGGAGATCAGCGCCGTACCGGGTTTCGGCAGGCGAACGGCCGAGGCGGTGCACGGCGCGTTGTCCGGTGCGGCGGGGACCGGAGCCGCGTCGGACGCGGCGGGGTCGGATGCGGCGGAGTCGAACACGGCGGGAGCGGATGTAGCGGGATCGGATGTATCGGGGGCCGAAACCGCGGCGAACGAAGCCACCGGAACCGGGTCCACGGGGAAGGTGGACGAGCCGTCGGATCTCGACGGCTCACAGGGAAGGAACATTTCCAGCACCGTCGCGGAACCGACGGACGGCGTCCGGAGATCCGAATCGGACGCCACGAGGGACGGCGACGGTACCGCAGGGGGTTGAACAGTGACCGAAGAACACGGCGGCATCGAGGTGGCGGTCGTCAGCGGCTTGTCCGGGGCGGGCCGCAGCACCGCCGCGAAGTGCCTGGAGGATCTGGGCTGGTTCGTGGTGGACAACCTGCCACCCGAACTGATCTCGACCATGGTCGAACTCGGTGCGCGTTCCAGCGACGCCATAACCCGGGTGGCCGTGGTCATGGATGTCCGCAGCCGGGCGTTCACCGAGGATCTCGGTTCGGTGATCAAGGATCTCGACGCGCGGGGCTACAAGCCGAAAGTGCTGTTCCTCGAAGCCACCGACGAGGTGCTGGTCCGCCGGTTCGAACAGGTCCGGCGTGGTCATCCGCTGCAGGGGCAGGGCAGACTCGCCGACGGCATCGCCGCCGAGCGTTCGCTGCTGTCCAAGCTCCGTGCCGAGGCCGATCTCGTGCTGGACACCACGGGGTTGTCGGTGCACCAGCTGCGGACCAAGATCGAGGACGCGTTCGGCACCGAGGCGGGGACCAGAACGCAGGTGACCGTGCTGTCCTTCGGTTACAAGTACGGCCTGCCGATGGACGCCGATCTGGTCATGGACTGCCGGTTCCTGCCCAACCCGTTCTGGATACCCGAGTTGCGCGAGTTCAACGGCAACGACGACGAGGTGCGCAACTACGTGCTGGGGCAGGAAGGGGCTGAGGAGTTCCTCGACAACTACCAGCGGTTGTTGCGGCTGGTGGGGACCGGCTACCAGCGCGAGGGCAAGCGTTACCTGACCCTGGCGATGGGCTGCACCGGTGGCAAGCACCGCAGCGTGGTGCTCACCGAGGAGCTGGCCCGACGACTTTCCGAGGACGACGGGATGACCGTCAAGACGGTACATCGTGATCTGGGACGCGAGTGAGCGTCTCACCGCGGTCGCCTCCCGGTTGCCCGACCCGGTCGGGGTCGGGGACGTTTCGGGGATCACGTCCCGGGCGATGAGCACGCCACACCTTGCCGTTTCGGGTGTAGTTGTCTCGTGTGTCGCTCTCTCGTATATCACCCGATCGTGATCCGCAGTGAAGCGCTCGGCGTGGCCCGCGAACCCGGTCCACCACCGGGTTCCCGATCGGATTCGTCCGACGGTGTGAAGGGAGCAGCGTGGAGACCATTGATACGACCACGTGGCCGGACCGGCCGCGAGCCGTCGCCCTCGGGGGCGGACGGGGGCTGCAGGTGAGCCTCGCCGCGTTGCGGCGGATAACCACCGACATCACGGCCGTGGTGACCGTCGCCGACGACGGTGGTTCCTCGGGCAGGTTGCGTCGCGAGCTCGGCATGCTGCCACCGGGTGATCTCCGCAAGGCGCTCTCGGCGCTGGCGGCCGACTCCGGGACGGGTCACACCTGGGCGCGGCTGTTCGAGCACCGCTTCGGTGGCAACGGCGCGCTGGCGGGGCACGCGGTCGGCAATCTGCTGTTCGCGGGGTTGTTGGATGTGCTGGGCGATCCGATAGCCGTGCTGGACGAGGCGTGCCGATTGCTGGATGTCCAGGGGCGCGTGCTGCCGATGTCCGCGGAGCCGCTGGACATGGAGGCGGATGTCACCGGGCTGGACGAGGATCCCGCCGCGGTGCGCACGATCCGGGGGCAGGTGGCCATCGCCAGTACTCCGGGCCGAGTTCGCCGGGTTCGGCTCAACGCGGTCAACGGGCAGCCGTACGAACCGCGTGCCGCTCCCGAGGCGGTTCGTGCGGTGCTGGACGCCGACGTGGTGCTGCTGGGACCCGGTTCCTGGTTCACCAGCGTGCTGCCGCACCTGCTGGTTCCCGAGCTGCGCGACGCCTTGGTCAACACTTCTGCTCAGCGGATCGTGGTACTCAATCTTGTCCCGCAACCGGGTGAAACAGCGGACTTCTCACCGGAACAACATCTGGACGTGATCTCCGAACACGAGCCAAAACTGCGGGTAGACGCGGTATTGGCCGATTCGGAAGCGGTACCGACGCCCGATCGGCTTCGTGCTGCGGCAACCGGACTTGGTGCGCAGACTTTGCTTGATCGAGTCGCTGCCGCACCCGGTTCGGCGAAACACGAACCGGATGCTCTCGCGGCGAGTCTGAAAGCCGCACTGGAGAGGAGGACGGACCGGTGGCTATGACCGCGGCGGTCAAAGACGAACTGAGCAGGTTGCCGACGACCAAGGCGTGCTGCCGCAGAGCCGAGGTGTCCTCGCTGCTGCGTTTCGCGGGCGGGCTGCACCTCGTCGGCGGGCGTGTGGTGGTGGAGGCCGAACTCGACTCCGGCTCCACCGCGCGCAGGTTGCGGCGCGAGCTGCACGAGCTCTACGGCTATCACTCCGATGTGCACGTGATCACCTCCGGTGGACTCCGCAAGGGAACCCGCTACGTGGTGCGTGTCGTACGCGACGGTGAAGGACTGGCCCGGCAGACCGGGTTGCTCGACCCGCGTGGCCGCCCGGTGCGGGGACTGCCCTCGCACGTGGTCTCGGGCGGCGTGTGCGACGCGGAGTCCGCCTGGCGGGGTGCGTTCCTGGCGCACGGCTCGCTGACCGAACCCGGCCGCTCCTCGGCGATGGAGGTCACCTGCCCCGGTCCGGAGGCCGCGTTGGCACTGGTCGGGGCGGCCCGTCGACTCGAGGTCCAGGCGCGCTCCCGCGAGGTGCGCGGCACCGACCGGGTCGTGGTCCGCGACGGCGACGCCATCGGGGCGCTGCTCACCCGGCTCGGCGCGCACAACAGCGTGATGACCTGGGAGGAGCGGCGAGTGCGCCGCGAGGTGCGCGCCACGGCCAACCGACTGGCCAATTTCGACGACGCCAACCTGCGGCGTTCCGCGCGTGCCGCCGTGGCCTCGGCCGCGCGGGTGGAACGCGGCCTGGAGCTGCTCGGCAGCTCCGTTCCGGAACACCTGCTGGTGGCGGGCAGGCTCCGGCTCGCGCACCGGCAGGCGTCGTTGGAGGAGCTCGGTCAGCTCGCCGATCCGCCGATGACCAAGGACGCCGTGGCCGGTCGGATCCGGCGACTGCTGGCGATGGCCGACAAACGGGCCAGGGAGCTGAACCTGCCCGACACCGAGTCGGCGGTGACCACCGAACTTTTGGAGTCCGGTGTGGATGGAATGCTCCGCGAGGAACAGCACGACTGACCGCAGTCGTTCGAATCCGTCCGCTCCGAGAGTGCCGAGCACGGTGCTAACTCGGCCGAGGCGGCAAGTGGGGTAGGGGTGCTGCGAGACCGGAGAGCTACCGACAAGAGAGCTACCGACAGGAGAGCGGCACCGAAGAGCTCGTCGATCGACTCCCGCGGCCGGTGGATCCTCTATTCGCCGGCCGCGATTCGCCGGACTTCGGTTTCGCCCGCGCGAAGTCACGTCGTATGATGCTTTCGGGTGAGTATCGGTGGTGCGGGTGCTTTCCGGTACGGCTTTTCGTCACCCGTGGAAGTGATTTTCCACCGATGTTTGTGAATCGTTACAGTCGTGTTTCCCATCGGTTCCGTCCGGATCGGCCCGTCCCGCGGAGTGGGAAATTCGATGTCGGGCGGCCGTTCGTCCCGGGGTGACTTCGCGGCCCGTCGGCCCGCGAGTCGATGAGTGGCGCGGCGACGCCGTGGTGTGGCGTCTCCCGAGTTCGTAACCGGGGCGAGTCGGGCGATAGGGTCGATGACGAGTCCATATGACCGCCACCTGCCGACGACTCGGCAGGGTAAGTCGCGAGGAGAGATCGGCGTGACCGTTCGCGTAGGTATCAATGGCTTCGGCCGGATCGGACGCAACTTCTGGCGTGCGGCAGTTGCCAGCAAGCACGATATCGAGGTCGTGGCCGCCAATGACCTGGGCGACGTCGCAACCATGGCGCACCTGCTCAAGTACGACAGCGTGCTCGGCCAGGTCCCCGAAGAGGTCACCGTGACCGACGAGGGGATCAAGGTCGGCAACAAGAGCATCAAGATCCTCGCCGAGAAGGATCCGGGCAAGCTGCCGTGGGGAGACCTCGGTGTCGACGTCGTGGTCGAGTCCACCGGACTGTTCACCCAGGCCGAGCAGGCCCGCAAGCACGTGGACGAGGGCGGCGCGAAGAAGGTCATCGTCTCGGCCCCGGCCAAGGGCGAGGACCTCACCGTCGTGCTCGGTGTGAACGACGACTCCTACGACGGCACCCAGACCGTGCTGTCCAACGCCTCGTGCACCACCAACTGCCTGGCCCCGATGGCGAAGGTCCTCAACGACAGCTTCGGCATCGAGCAGGGCATGATGACCACGGTGCACGCCTACACCGCCGACCAGAACCTGCAGGACGGTCCGCACAAGGACCTGCGCAGGGCGCGTGCGGCGGCCGTCAACGTGATCCCCACCAGCACCGGTGCGGCCAAGGCGATCGGCCTGGTGCTGCCCGAGCTCAACGGCAAGCTCGACGGTTACGCCATGCGCGTGCCGGTCCCGACCGGTTCGGTCACCGACCTGACCGCCAGCCTCAAGACCAACCCCACCGAGGAGCAGGTCAACGAGGCGTTCAAGGCGGCGGCCGCCGACGGCCAGCTCAAGGGCATCCTCCGGTACAGCGAGGACCCGATCGTGTCCAGCGACATCGAGGGCGACCCCGCCTCGACGATCTTCGACGCCCCGCTGACCAAGGTCATCGGCAACGAGGTCAAGATCGTCGGCTGGTACGACAACGAGTGGGGCTACTCCAACCGTCTGGTCGATCTGGCCGACCTCGTGGGTTCCAAGCTCTCCTGATCTCCATCGGCCCCCGGGCGACGCCGCCCGGGGGCCGAATTGTCCCATCACCCCTTGTGACCCCTCACATCTTGTGATTCCCGGCGAGGAGCAACAGGCTTGAAGAATCTCGACGACTTGCTCGGCGAGGGGGTTCGGGGCAGGTACGTCCTGGTGCGTGCCGACCTGAACGTCCCGCTGGACGGCGAAACCATCACCGACGACGGCCGGGTTCGGGCCGCCCTGCCGACGATCGAGAAGTTGACCGGCGCGGGCGCCCGCGTGGTGCTCACCGCGCATCTCGGCAGGCCGGACGGCGCTCCGGATTCCCGCTACACGCTCGCCCCGGTGGCGCGCAGGCTCGGTGAGCTGCTGGGCTCCGAGGTCGCCCTGGCCGAGGACGTGGTCGGTACCTCGGCGCACCAGGTGGTCGGCGGACTGGCCGACGGCGGCGTCGCGGTACTGCAGAACGTGCGCTTCGACCCGCGTGAGACCAGCAAGGACGACGCCGAGCGCGGTCAACTCGCCGACGCGCTGGTCGAGCTGGTCGGAACCGGCGCCGCCTTCGTCTCGGACGGTTTCGGAGTGGTGCACCGCAAGCAGGCCTCGGTCTACGACCTCGCCACCAGGCTGCCCGCCTACGCCGGTGGGCTGGTGCTCAGCGAGGTCGAGGTGCTGCGCACCCTGACCGGCGACCCGCGCAGGCCCTACGTGGTGGTGCTCGGCGGCTCCAAGGTCTCCGACAAACTCGGCGTCATCAACGCACTGCTGCCCAAGGTGGACCAGCTGGTCATCGGCGGCGGCATGGCCTACACCTTCCTCGCCGCCATGGGCAACTCGGTGGGTGACTCGCTGCTGCAGCAGGACCAGATCGCCACGACGAAGCAGCTGCTCGACGAGCACGGTGACAAGCTGGTGCTGCCGCTCGACATCGTGGCCGCCGACCGGTTCGCAGCCGACGCGAACACGCAGGTCGTGCCGTCCGACGCCATCCCGCAGGGCTGGCAGGGCCTGGACATCGGCCCGCGCACCGTGGAGCGCTATGCCGAGATCCTCGGCTCGGCCGCGACGGTGTTCTGGAACGGTCCCGCCGGTGTGTTCGAGTTCCCCGCCTTCGCCGAGGGAACCAGGGGCGTCGCGCGCGCCATCGCCGACTCCGACGCGTTCAGCGTCGTGGGTGGCGGCGACTCCGCCGCCGCGGTTCGCACGCTCGGGCTGGACGAGCAGCGGTTTTCGCACATCTCCACCGGTGGTGGGGCTTCGCTGGAGTTCCTGGAGGGCAAGGACCTGCCGGGAGTGGCCGTACTGGAGGACAGGGCATGAGCAAGTCCAGGCAGCCGCTGCTGGCGGGCAACTGGAAGATGAACCTCAACCACCTCGAAGCGATCGCGCTGGTGCAGAAGATCGCCTTCGCCCTGCCGGAGAAGTACTTCGACAAGGTCGAGGTGGCCGTGATCCCGCCGTTCACCGATCTGCGCAGCGTGCAGACCCTGATCGACGGTGACAAGCTGCTGCTGCGGCACGGTGCGCAGGACGTTTCGCAGCACGACTCCGGTGCCTACACCGGTGACGTGTCGGCCCCCATGCTGGCCAAGCTCGGCTGCGACTACGTCGTCGTCGGCCACTCGGAGCGCCGCGAGCACCACGGCGAGACCGACGAGCTGATCAACCGCAAGGTCCGCGCCGTCCTCAAGCACGAGATGTCGCCCATCCTGTGCGTCGGTGAGGGCTCCGAGGTGCGCGAGGCGGGCGACCACGTCTCGTACTGCACGAACCAGCTCATCGAGGGGCTCAAGGGGCTCAAGCAGGAGCAGGTGCGGCGCGCGGTGATCGCCTACGAGCCGGTCTGGGCGATCGGCACCGGCAAGGTGGCCACCGCCGAGGACGCCCAGGAGGTCTGCGGGGCGCTGCGGGCCGCGCTGACCGACAAGTACGGCGCCGAGATCGCCGAGGAGGTGCGCGTGCTCTACGGCGGTTCGGTCAAGTCCAGCAACATCGCCGATCTGGTCGGCCGGGACGACGTGGACGGCGCGCTGGTCGGCGGTGCCAGCCTCAACGGTGACGAGTTCGCGAAGATGAGCGCGTTGGCCGCCGGTGGGCCGCTACCCTGAACCCGTTCCCGTGGAAATTCGTCCGGTCGGTTTTCGTGCGGGCTCGCTTGGCGGAACCTCCCGCTGGCTCTCGCTCCGGGAGGCCCGACATCGGGTAGTAACTACACAACGTCGGGCCTTCCTCGCGAGAGCGCGACGCGGGAGAACCCGCGGCGGTGCTGGTTGCGAGAGCGGTTGTTCGACAGCTGGAATGCCGAGGAACCGGTGGAATGCCGAGCCGGCGGATGTAAATCGAGAGCCTACGATGCCAACGGTGGTCCACGACGGCGAGTCGGTTCGGTAGGCTTGTCACGAACCGTGGTGCGAACGAGGACGTTATGACACTTTTGTTGCAGATCATGGTCCTGCTGACCAGCATCCTGCTGGTGCTGCTCGTGCTGCTGCACCGGGCCAAGGGCGGCGGGCTCTCCTCGCTGTTCGGCGGCGGGATGCAGTCGAGTCTGGCCGGGTCCAGCGTCGCGGAGAAGAACCTGGACAGGATGACGTTGTTCGTCATCGCGCTGTGGGTGATCTCCATAATCGGCACCGGCTTGCTGATCAAGATGGGTGCCTCCTGACGAGCACGCGCGGTCGGGGTGTGGCCCCGGCCGCGTACTCGTGCGGTCTCGGTCCACACGATGTCTGCCCGAACGACGGTGAGACGGTGGTTGGAAGCGGATGACTGGTGGTAACGCGATACGCGGCATGCGCATCGGGTCGAGCCCGAGCGGTGCCGAGATCGAGCGCGGTGAGTCGGCTCCCCGGCAGCGGGTCGCCTACTGGTGTGACAAGGAGCACCTGACCGAGCCCTCGTTCGCGATGGACGCGCGGGTGCCGGACACGTGGGAGTGCTCGCACTGCGGGCTGCCGGCCGGGCGGGACCGGGAGAACCCACCGCCGCCGAAGCGCAATGAGCCGTACAAGAGCCATCTCGCCTACGTCAAGGAACGGCGCAGCGACGAGGACGGCATGGAACTGCTCGACGAGGCGCTGCGCAAGCTGCGGCAGCAACGCGGTCGCCCCGAGGAGTGAGCCGACGGCGTCCCGCCGTCACCACTTCCTGTTGATTCTTTCCGCCGCGGTTCAGGTGTCGCCACGGGGCCGCTTCCGGGGCCCGGCTCCCTTGGTGATGCCGTCGATGAGCCAACGACCTTCGTGTCGGGACGGGTTCAGCCGGTAGGTTCGCGCTCGCGCAGCGTCTCGCGCGCTTCGACGAGCGCGAAGCCGAGCAGGTTCAGTCCCGGCCACCTTTCCGGATCGCCCGCCGCCGGGTCGTCGGCGGCCAGGCCGATGCCCCACACCCTGTCGCGCGGGCTGGCCTCGACCAGCACCCGATCGCCGGTGTCGCGCAGGAAGCGGCGCGGTTCCTCGTGCTGGGCGAACTTCGCCACGTTGCCCGCCACCACGGCGGCGAACCGTTCCCGCTCCCACTCTTGTTGGTCGAAGCCGCGCACCTCGCGGCCCAGTGCTTTCGCACGGTGCGGGTGCTCGGCGGCCAGGATTCGCTCAGCCGTCTCTTCGTCGCCGAACAACCGCGCCTTGCGCCACATCATGTAGTGCTCGGCGGTGGCGAAGACGTGCTCGTGCGCGGCGAACGGCGCGGGCCACCACTGACTCAGGCACCCGCGTCCCGGACTGCCGTCCCGCTCCGGACGATGTCCCCAGAAGAACACGAACTTCGTCCGCACGCCCAGCCGCATCCGCTCGATCAGCTCGGCGACGTCGCGCGGGCGACGCGCCGAGTCGGTCGCTGCGTCGTTGTGCTCGTGCGTGGCGGGCTCGTTGATGGACACGTGGATGATGCTACTTTCCTTCGTCGTCTTCGGTAGAGCTCTTTTCGTCCGCCGAGCGCCCCCGGTTCGGTGGTTTTCGGGACGATGGCGGCTCTTCCGGGGCTTCACTGAACTCGTTTGCCTGGAAGAGCCGCTTGTTCCGCCGAACCTCGACCCCCGTGAATCGGGTGTTCGCAGACGTTCGTGTGCGGAACGCGTCGTGCTTGTCCGAAGTCACACCTTGCCCGTGAAGTAGACCGTGTCCGCGGCGAACATGTTCGGTTGCACGCTGACCTGCAGTTCGCCCGGTTCCTCGGAGATGGTGAAGACCATGGTGTAGGTGACGTCGCCGCCCGGTGGCAGTTGGGTGTTCGGGAGCTGGTCACCGGCGGCGTAGTTTTGCTGGGCGACCTTGCCGGCGTGCTGTGCGGTGATGCTCACCGAAGCGACGTTGTACTCGGCGTTGCCGTTGTTGACCACGTGGACGTCGAACTGGACGTATCGCTTGCCCGCATCCGGCTGCAGGAACTGGTTGCTCTCGGTGTAGGGGCTGGGTTTCGAGACGGAGATCGTTTCCCCACCGCTCCAGGTGTGCTTGTCGCCGAACCCGAGTTTCTCGGATGAGTCGGACGAGCCCGACTCCGTTGATTCGGCCTGGGGCGATCCGGACTGCCCGGCGGACGAACCGTTCGAGGTCGGGGCGGGCTGAATGGATATCTCTGTCTCGCTGTTGGCGGTGCCCGCGGCTTCCCCACCGCTTTCGATGGTGCTGACCAGCGCTGCCTGGATCACCACGGTGATCACGATCGCCAGTACGCCCAGCCCGGTGCCGATTCCGGCCATCACTTTCCTGGTGCCGAACAGGGCGATGGCGCCCAGAACCACACCTACGAAAGCGGCTACGGCGGTCAGGTTATTGATGATGGGAATTATCGAGCCGCATGCGCCGATGATTCCCAGTATCAGGCTCGCCAGTGCGAGTCCGCTGAATTTACCGTTTCGTTGTTGCGGTGGTACCGGTGTGTAAGTCATTTGGTTTTCCTTTCGTCCGTTGCGGATCGTCCGTCCGAGATGGCGGCGATTTCTCGCGAAATCGCCGCGCCCTTGGGGTGAGGTGGCCTTGTGCTCGTCGATTTCTCGCGAAATCGTCGTCGCACCGACACCGCCGTCGAGGCGGAACCATGCGACTGAGCAGCGTGGTATCCCAGGTGCGTGAGTCGGATGACGTTGCCGCTTGGTGGTCCTTCGGCGCGTCAGCGCCGAAACGACCACTCACGCAGCCCGCACCGCTGCGGGTTCTCTCGTGGTGCTCTCGCGAGGACGGCCCCGACGTTGTGTAGTAACTACCCGATGTCGGGGCACCCGCAGCGAGAGCCCGCGAGAGGTTCCGCCAAGTGAGTCCCGCGCCAACCGGAACCGAGAAACTCTGGTTATCGGCCGCGGATCCTTCGTCCGTACTGGCTCTCGGGGTGCACGATGGCGTCGGCCACGCGGCCCCCGGCGTCCTTGGCGCCGCCCGCGAAGTTCAGCGTGCCCTTGGCGTTGGCGCTGGCCGCCACCCCGTGCCAGTAACTGGCTTCGCGTTCCCAGCGCACCGTGGACAGCAGCTGGAGCAGCTCGTCCTCGGTGAGCGTGCCGCCGGTGGTGGCCCAGCCGGTCGCCTGGTGTGCCGCGATGCCGATGCCCGCCAGCACCGCCGGGGCGGACACGGCCGAGCGCGCGAGGAAGTGCTCCCGCAGCGTCGAGATGACCGTCGACAGCAGCGGCACGAGCCTGCGGGTGGCCTGTTCGGCGGTGACTCCCTCGGGTAGTTCCTCGTCCCGCAGGGTCGATCCCGAACGAGTGAGCCCCGCCCGGCCGAACAGCGTGCACACCACCAGCACGCGCAGCGCCGAGAGGGTGACGACCTCGGGCGAGGAAGCCTTGAGCTGCCTGCCACGGGTCTCGACGAACTTGCCGAACGGCACGGACTCGCCGTCGCGTTCGATCCGCACGGCGTCGATCACCAGGTGGGCCAGCCGGGTGCCGAAGTCGCGCTGGTCCATCGACATGGCCAGGTTCTTGGCGACCGTGATGCCCTCGACGTTGCGGTCGTAGAAGATCTGCCGCGCCTCTTTGACATCCAGGCCCCAGAACAGTTCGAAGGGCACCCGTATCCGGGTCAGCGCGTCGATGGTGAGTCCGTAGCGCTCGGGTGAGTCGTAGAGCTCGTGCCAGGCGGCGACCTGCGTCTCGCCGTCGATGGCCACCACGGGCGAGCCGGGGGCGATGGACACCGTTCGCATGCCGGTTCCCGCGACGAGTTCCTCGCCGATCGAGGCGAGCTGCGAACCCAGCCAGAGCGTGACCGGGGGTGTCGACCACGCGGCCCCCAGGTCGCCTTTCACCCCGGCTGCCATGTACCCGGCGTAGGAGGCGACGTTGCGGCCCTTGCTGGTGGACCGCAGCATCCGCTGCACCAGCCCGCGCACTTCGGCGTGCCTGCGCAGCGTGCCGGAGGCGTGTTTGAGCGCCTGCTGGTTCTCCTGCGATTTGGGGGAGGGGACCAGCTGCAGCAGGGTGGGCAGGCCGAGCGCGCCGATCACCGCTTCCGGGCGGAACGGCGTGACGTGCAGCCGGATGCCCTCCGTTTCGCTGGTGGGCATGGGGATGGACATGGTTTTCCTTTCTCGTGGAGCGGGTCTGGCCTCTCTCGTGGAACAGCTCTGGGTGGTGCGATCGCCTGACAACCGGCCGCGTTGAAAGCGTGATCATAAAAGCACAAGCTGAAAGCACTGTCAAACGTGTTTACAGATTTGATCGATGTTGTAGGCTGTTTACGGCTCGGATCCCGGAACAGGACAGGACCTCGCGATGCCCCAATCAGCCGCGCGGCTGACCGCTGCCGAGATCTCCCGCATCGCGGGGGTGACGCGGGCGACGGTCAGCAACTGGCGCCGACGCCACCCGGACTTTCCGGCGCCGGTTGGTGGGACCGACAGCAGCCCCGCCTATGACGCCGAACAGGTGCGGAGCTGGTTGTCGGAGCGGGGCCAGCTCCCGCAGCGAACGCCACGGGAGGAACTGCGCGCCACGCTGCGCACGGCCGGGGACGAGATCGGCGGCCCGGTCGTCCGATTGCTGCCGCTGCTGTCGGCGCTGGCCGGGCTCGATGACTCCGAACGCGCCCTGATCGCGGGTTCGCCCGAACCGCGACAACGGGAGCTGCTGGACCGGGCGATGACCGAAAACCTCACCGAGAGTTCGGGGGTGCGCGGGCCGCTTCCGAACGAGGTCCCGGCGACGGTGCTGCGCTCGCTGCTGGAGTGCGTGGCCGCCGACGGCGTGCTCGCCGCACTGGACGTGCTCACCGAGCTGATCACCGAGGAACCGGAGACCGGTACCACCCCGACCCCTCGACCGTTGGCCGAACTGATGGTCTCGTTATTGGCTCCCGGCGAGGAGCGGTTCCCGAAGTCCGTTTTCGACCCGGCCTGCGGCGGGGGCGGGTTGCTGCTGGCCGCTGCCGAAGCCGGTGCCGCCGAGGTGTCCGGCCAGGACGTACACGACCCGCAAGTGGCGTTGAGCTCGGTTCGGCTCGACCTGGCCACCTCGGCCGAACGGATGATCCGCGCGGGGGACAGCCTCCGCGCGGATGCCTTCCCTCGGCTGCGTGCCGGGGGAGTGGTCTGCGGTCCGCCGTACGGCGTGCGGGACTGGGGTCACGAGGACGTCGCCTACGACCCCCGCTGGGTCTACGGGCTGCCGCCGAAGTCGGAGTCCGAACTGGCCTGGGTGCAGCACTGCCTGGCCCATCTCGAACCGGGTGGCCGGGCGGTGCTGCTGCTGCCTCCCGGTGTGGCGGAGCGGGCCTCCGGGAGGCGGATCCGTTCCCAGCTGGTGCGTTCCGGCGCGCTGCGGGCGGTGATCGGGTTGCCGCCGGGCGCGGCGGTGCCCTCGCACCTCGGACTGCACCTTTGGCTGCTGGCCGCGCCCGACCCCGAGCACCGCGAGGTCGCCCCCGTGCTGTTCCTGCAGCCACCGGCCGAGGAAACGGCGTTGCCCCCGGACTCCTCGGGCGAGCAGCGCGCCTCGGGACGTGCCGCGTTGTCCTGGGAGGCGCTGCGGGAGCGGGTGTTGCCCGCGTGGCGCGACTTCCTGGCCGACCCGGAGGGTTTCGAGGCCGTACCGGGAGTCGCCTGCGCCCGCCCGGCCGTGGACGTGCTCGACGAGAACGTCGATCTCACGCCGCGACGCCAGGTGCACACCGGTGCCGGGGCGGTCGACCCGGCGCGCAGGCACGAGCGGGTGCTGCGGTCGTGGCAGCGGCTGCACCGCGCCGGTTCGGAACTGCTCGACTCGCTCGACGTTCCGGAGTGGTGTTCCGCCGGTTCGGAGCCGGTCGCCTGGCAGTCGGCCACTGTGGCCGATCTGCTGCGGGGCGGGGCGCTGGAGCTGCACCGGATCTCGACCTCCGGGGCGGCGGAGGAGACCGCCGGTGCCGAAGTGGTGTGGCGGGTGCTCACCTCCGCCGACGTCTGGGAGCACGCTGCGCCTTCCGGCTCGACCGGGCAGCCGCCCTCGGAGACGGTGGAGATCGCTGAGGGCGACGTGCTCCTGCCGGACACGCTCAAGGGGCTCCGGCGGGTACCGGTGCGCGTGGCAACGGCCGAGGACGCGGGTGCCCTGCTGGGGCGGCAGCTGTATCTGCTGCGGCCGGATCCGGAACGGCTCGACGCGTGGTTTTTGGCCGGTTTCCTCGGTTCCGAGGAGAACACGCACAGCGCCACCACCGGCAGTTCGATCCTGCGGCTGGATGCCAAGCGGCTGCGGGTGCCGCTGGTGCCGCCGGAGCGGCAACAAGGCTACGGCGACACCTTCCGGCGGCTGCACGCGATGCGGGAATCGGCCCGCGCGGTGGACCGGCTCGCAGCCGAGGCGCTCCGCGAGACCACCGCCGGCCTCACCGAGGGGGCGCTGCTGCCGCCGACCGACGACTCCGAAACGGAATCCGATGCGGAATCCCGATGACCACCGGCGCCCAAGCGACTCCGGGCGCGACACCGCCCCGGGTTCGTCGTTGCGAATCCGATACCCGCACACCTGTCAGTGAAAGATCATTCGTCAGTAGTATTTCCGCAGGTCACGTTCGTGCGACGACTGTGGGGAAACCGACCCGGCCGGGGGAAAGCCGATGACAACGACCAGTGAGGGACTGGAGACCGGTGCGCTGGTCTCGGTCCGTGGGCAGAAGTGGGTCGTCAGCGAGGTCGACCAGGGCGAGACCAGCACCCTGGTGGGGCTGCAGAGCGTGGAGGACGGCCGCTACGGCGAGATGCTGGAGGTGCTCTGGGAACTCGAACCGGGCAGGCAGGTGCTGCCCGCCGGTTCGCTGCCGGAGCTGCCCGAACAGGACTTCGACCCGCCGGAACGCCTGGCCGCGTTCCTGGACGCGGTGCGCTGGTCGGCGGTGACCTCGGCCGACGTGAAGACGCTGCAGGCGCCGTTCCGCTCGGGCGTGGCGATCGAGGACTACCAGCTCGAACCGGTCGCCCGCGCCATGGACTCCCCGCGCGTGAACCTGCTGCTGGCCGACGACGTGGGCCTGGGCAAGACCGTCGAGGCCGGGCTGGTGGCCCAGGAGCTGCTGCTGCGCCAGCGCGGCAAGCGCATCATGATCGTCTGCCCGGCCGGGTTGACCGCCAAGTGGCGCGACGAGATGGCCGAGAAGTTCGGTCTGGACTTCACGATCATCGACTCCGAGTGCTGCGCGCGGGTGCGCCGCGAGTACGGCAGCGCGGCCAACCCGTTCAACATCTTCCCCAAGGCCATCGTCAGCCTGCCCTGGCTGCGCGGCGCCAAGGCGCAGCGACTGCTCAACGAGGTGCTGCCCGCCGGAGGCCCGACCTACCCGCGCACCTTCGACCTGCTCATCCTGGACGAGGCCCACCACGCTGCCCCGGCCGCGCCGAAGCAGGTCTACGCCGTGGACTCGCAGCAGACCAAGCTGATCCGCACGCTGGCCCCGCACTTCACGCACCGGCTGTTCCTCTCGGCCACCCCGCACAACGGCTACCAGGCGTCGTTCACTGCGCTGCTGGAGATCCTCGACGACCAGCGGTTCGCCCGGGGCGTGGAGCCGGATCGGGCGGCGGTGGACGAGACCGTGGTGCGGCGGCTCAAGACCGAGATCACCGACGCCGAGGGCAATCCGCGCTTCGCCCGCCGCCACGCGATGGCGATCCCGGTGGAGTACCCGGACAGCGAGCGCGAGATCCACGGCCTGCTGACCCGGTTCGCCGCCGCTCGCCGCGACAAGCTCGCCTCCCGCCGGGGCCGCAAGGCCACCGATCTGGTGACGCTGCTGCTGAAGAAGCGGCTGTTCTCCAGCCCCGCCGCGTTCGAGCACACCGTGGGGGTGTATCTGGACACGCTGCGCTCGCGGTCCGGCTCGGCTCAGCTCGACGACGACGTTCCGGAGTGGATGGACGAGTTCTTCGACGAGCTCGCCACCTACGACGACGAGCACATGGCCGACGCCGAGGACGACGCGCTGGACCGCACCCGCCCGATGCAGCCGGACCCGGCCGAGGACGAGATCGGGCTGCTGGAGCGGATGCGGGAGTGGGCGCGCTCGCACGAGGCCCAGCCCGACGCCAAGGCCCGCGAGCTGATCAAGCACCTCCAGCAGGTGTGCAAACCGGACCGGGACTGGACCGACGAGCGCGTCGTGGTGTTCACCGAGTACCGCGACACCCAGCAGTGGCTGGCCAACCTGCTGCGCCAGGAGGGCCTCGGCGGTGACAAGCTGGCCGAGTTGCACGGCGGCATGAGCACCGAGGAGCGCGAGCGGCTGCGGCTGGCCTTCCAGAAGCACCCGAGCGAGCACCCGCTGCGCATCCTGCTCGCCACCGACGCGGCCAGCGAGGGCATCGACCTGCAGAAGCACTGCCACCGGCTGGTCAACTACGACATCCCGTTCAACCCGAACAAGCTGGAACAGCGCATCGGCCGCATCGACCGCTACGGCCAGAGCCAGGTCCCCGAGGTCCGGCACTTCGTCGGCACGGGCTGGGACGGCGCGGTGGACTCCTACGAGGCCGACCTGGAGTTCCTCGCCCGGGTGGCCGACAAGGTCGCCCGTATGGCCGAGGACCTGGGTTCGGTCAACGCGGTGCTCTCGGACAAGGTGCAGCGCCGGATGCTCGGCCAGACCGTCCGCGACGACGAGGTGGACAGCGCGGGCAGCACGAAGGACCGGCTCGTGGTGGAGTCGAACGTGCGCGAGCAGGTCCGCAAGCTGCGGCAGAACCTCGACCGCACGGTCAGCGAACTGGGGACCACCCCGCGCCGCGTCAAACGGGTGGTCGACACCGCGCTGGAACTGGCCGGGCAGCAGCCGCTGCGCGAGCACGTCGACGACCGCCGGGCCCCCGTGCCCGGCACGCTGTACGACGTGCCCGCGCTGACCGGCTCCTGGACCCGCGCCACCGAGGGACTGACCGAGAAACCGGTCGAGACAGATCACTCGAACCGTGCCGAGCAGCCGCGCCAGCTGCCGGTGGCCTTCGACCCGGCCGTGGCCGAGGGCCGCGACGACGTGGTGCTGGCCCACCTCAACCACCCGCTGGTGTCGATGTCGACCGGCCTGCTGCGCTCGGCGGTGTCCAACGAGAACTCGGAGCTGCACCGGGTGACCGCGGTGGTCAGCGACGACCCCGAGCTGGAGGACGTGCTGGTCGGCGCGTACTCGCGGTTCGTGTTGGTCGGCGCCGACGGGGTGCGGCTGCACGAGGAGGTGATCCACGCGGGAGGCTGGGCCCCGGCCAACGGGCGGTTCCGCAGGCTGGAGAACCTCGGCACGCTCGGCGGCATCCTGGACCGCGCGCTGACCGACGGCACCCCCGCGCCCCCGCCGGTGTGGAACCGGATCGTGGGCCGCTGGCCCAAGGTCCGGGACGGGCTGCTCTCGGCCATCGACTGGCGCACCAACACCCGGCGGGACTCGCTGCGGCGCACGTTGGCCCAGCGCGAGGAGGCCGAGCGGGAGCGCATCGACACCGTCATCGACCAGTTCGCGAGCACGCTGCGCGCCAAGCTGGCCGAGGACGAGGACCAGGCGGAGGAGGCGCTGTTCAGCCGCGCCGACGTCAGCCGCAGCCGGGAGGAGCGCGCCCAGTACCGCCGCGACCGGCAGAAGTGGCAGCAGCGGCTGGATCAGCTCGCCACCGAGCGGGACCGCGAGCTCGGCGTGATCGCCGAGCGCTACCGCGAGCAGGAGCCGCACCGTTTCCCCGTAGCCGTGATCGTTGTCGTGCCGAAGCGAGAGGCGACCCGATGAGCCCGAAACCGTTCCACCGCAAGGCACCGGACGCAGCCGAGCAGCACCGCGAGTGGCTGGATCTGGTCGAGGTCAGCGGCCCGTTCCTCTCGCTGCCGGTGCTCAAGCGGCACTGGCCGAGCGGGCCGGACGCGCTGGACAAACCCACCAGGCAGCGGCTGCGCCGCGCGCACTCGGCCTGGCAGGCCGACGTGGCCGCGGGGCAGCGGGACTGGATCGACTACGTGCTCGGTGAGCTGCTCGGCTGGGGCGAGCGGCTGCGCCGCGAGGGTCTGGAGGGGCTCTCACTCGACGTGGCCGAGCACGACACCCGGCTGGCGCCCTCCTTCGCGCTGGTCGAACCCGAGGAGCACGTCGAGCAGCGGGGGCAGGCCGATCCGGGCGAGCGGTCCGAATCGGACGAGCAGGCCCAGTCAGCCGAGCAGGTCAAGCCGGACGCGGTGCGGCTGCTCGGCATGGTCTGCGAACCGGGCCAGCAGCCCACCGCCCGCCTCGCCGGTTCCAATTGGGCCGCCACCCCCGCCGACCGGCTGGCCCAGCTGTGCCGCCACCACGGCGTCGAGCTCGGCCTGGTCACCGACGGCCGCTGGTGGGCGCTGGTGCGCGCCCCGCGCACCGGGGTGACCACCACGGCCGTGTTCGACGCGGTGCCGTGGCCGGAGGCCGCCGAGCGCGACGTGGTGCGCGCCTTCGTCTCGCTGCTGGGGCGCAAGCGGTTCTTCGCGGTGCCGGAGGGCGAGCGGCTGCCCGAACTGCTCCAGGCCAGCGAGGACTCGCAGGAGGAGATCACCGAGGCCCTGGGTGTGCAGGTGCGCGAGGCGGTGGAGCTGCTGGTGGCCGCGTTCGGCCGCGCCAGCACCGAGCAGCGCCGCCGTGGCGAGTCCGAACTGGACTCGGTGGCCGCGCACGAGGTCTACCGCGGCGCGGTGTCGGTGATGATGCGCGTGGTGTTCCTGCTGTTCGCCGAGGAGCGCAGGCTGCTACCCTCGGACAACGAGCTGTATGCCACCACCTACTCGGCGGGGCGGCTCTACGACGAGCTGGAGCGGCGCGAGCTGGAGTCCAGCGAGGAGGACCTGCAGCAGACCTACACCGGCTGGTACCGGCTGCTGGCGCTGTTCGAGGCGGTCTACCGGGGTGTGAGCCATCCCAGGCTGACGATGCACCCGCACGACGGTTCGCTGTTCGACCCGGACGCGTTCCCGTGGCTGCCGCTGAACATCGACGACCGCACCGTGCTGCACATGCTGCGCTCGGTGCAGCACGTCTGGGTGGGCAGCGGCAAATCGCGCGAGCGGCGCACCCTGTCGTTCCGCACGCTGGACGTGGAGCAGATCGGCTACGTCTACGAGGGCCTGCTCTCCTACGACGGGTTCCGCGCCGAGGACACCACCGTGGGGTTGGTCGGCAAGCAGGGCAGGGAGGCCGAGGTGCCGCTGCGGCGGCTGGAGGAGCTCGCCGCCGACAGCGCCGATACCACCGAGCTGGCCGGGACGCTGGCGGCCGAGTTCAAGGACTCCGGCATCGGCACGGCCAAGCAGCTGGCCAAGCGGCTCGCCCCGCCGGACGCGGTGGAGCGGGAGGAGCGGCGCAAGAAGCTGCTCGGTGTCACCAGGGGCGATGCCGCGCTGACCGAGCGGCTGCTGCCGTTCCGGGGCGTGATCCGCGACGATCTGCGCGAGCTGCCGGTGGTGGTGCTGGGCGGGGAGCTGTTCGTCACCGAGTCGCCGCTGCGCGCCAACACCGGCACGCACTACACGCCGCGGTTCCTGGCCGAGGACGTGGTGCGCCACGCGCTGGAACCGCTGGTCTACGAGCCGGGGCCGTTGACCACGGCCGAGCAGCGCGAGTGGCGGCTCAAGCCCAGCGAGCAGATCCTGAAGCTGCGGGTGGCCGACATCGCGATGGGCTCGGCCGCGTTCCTGGTGGCCGCGGCGCGGTATCTGGGCGGCAGGTTGCTGGAGGCCTGGATCGCCGAGGACGACGAGCGGGTGCGCGAGTACCAGCCGCAGGAGCACGCCGGGGACAGCGAGGAGGACCCGGCGGTGGTGGAGGCGCGCAGGCAGGTGATCGAGCACTGCCTGTACGGCGCGGACATCAACCCGATGGCGGTGGAGATGGCCAAGCTCTCGCTGTGGCTGGTGTCCATGGATTCCCAGCGGCCGTTCACCTTCCTCGACGACCGGTTGGTGGCGGGGGACTCGTTGTTGGGGATCACCTCGCTGGAGCAGCTGGAGTACATGCACCTGGACGCCAGGAAGGGGCGGGCGATCCACGAGCGGTCCCCTGTGGACTTCACCGCCGACGTTCGTTCGCTGGTGTCCGAGGTGGCCGAGCAGCGCCGCGAGCTGCGCGAGATCGACGGCACCACCCTGGAAGGTCTGAACAGCAAGCGCGCGCTGCTGGCCGAGGCCAACCTCAAGGGCAGGCGGGCCGAGCTGGCCGCGGATCTCACCGTCGGCGCCGCTCTCGCACATGCGGGGCGCGGTGAGAAGGGCCTGCGCGACGGTTCCATCGCCGCCGCCGACCACGCGCGGCGGATGGAGGCCGACGAGGCCCGCGCCCGCGAGCAGGCCCGCGAGTGGCTGGACACCGACCTGCCCGAGGGCAACTTCGGCCGTGACACGCTGCACTGGCCGCTGGTCTTCCCCGAGGTCTTCGAGGACGGCGGCTTCGATGCGGTGGTGGGGAACCCGCCGTTTTTGGGTGGGCTGAAGCTACAGACCGCATTGGGAGACAGCTACCGGGATTATCTGGTTAATCACCTGGGGCGCGGCGTACGAGGAATTCGTGGCACCGGTGATCTAGTTGCTTACTTCACCCTCCGACTTCACCAGCTGCTCAACCAGTGCGGACAATCCGGAATTATCGCCACAAACACGCTGGCCCAAGGTGACAGTAGACGTGTCGGGCTGGACCAGATCGTTGGTGACGGAAACACAATCAGGCGTTCTGTGAAGTCTAAGCCGTGGCCATCGAGGTCGGCGATGCTGGAGTACTGTGCCGTTTGGATAACTAGTGCCGTTGTTTCTGATTCGGTGAGTGTTGTTGCGGATGGTGTACCGGTTTCTGGGATAGAGGTTTCGCTTGATCCTCAATCTAGAGCTCAAGGTGTCCCTGAAAGGCTTTTTTTTAATAAAAATACCGCCTTTCAAGGAAGTAACGTACTTGGTTCTGGTTTTACGATGAAACCGGACGACGCGCATAGGATAATCGAAAAAGATTCAAGGAATAACGATGTTCTCTATCCGTACCTCAATGGTCAAGATATTAACTCAAATTCTGATTGTGCGGCTAGCAGATGGGTAATAAATTTTCACGATTGGACCGAAGAAAAAGCTAAAAGCTATCCTGAATGCTACGATCAGGTTCTGCGTTTAGTTAAGCCTGAGCGCTCCAAGAACAAAATGAAGTCCCGTAGGGAACTCTGGTGGCAGTTCACGGGAAGATCTCCTTACTTGCTTCAAGCCATCGATGGTATGGAGCGGGTAGTGGTGCTCACGCGTCATACCAATACCGTTATGCCGGTTATGGTGTCGACCGGACAGGTCTATTCGGATGCGACGGTAGTATTTGCTACCGAAGACACGGCGATGCTGGCGTTGTTGTCGAGCGGGCAGCACTACTGGTGGGCTAAGACGCGAGGTTCTACGTTGGGGGCTGGGATTCGCTACACCCCGTCCGACGTCTTCGAGACCTTCCCGCTGCCGGAACTCACCCAGGAACTTCGGGAGCTCGGCGACGAGCTGGATCGCTACCGCCGGGACGTGATGCTCACGCGGGATTCGGGGCTGACCAAGACCTACAACCTGGTGTTCGATCCGGAGTGCACGGATTCGGACATCGCGGAGTTGCGGCGGATCCACCGCGAGATCGACGAGGCCACGGTGCGCGCCTACGGCTGGCAGGAGCGCATCGACGCGGTCGGCGGCCTGGACCACGGTTTCCACCCGGTCGGCCGCGAGACCCGCTACACCATCGGCCCCGCGGCCCAGCGCGAGATCCTGGACAGCCTGCTCGAACTCAACCACGAGCGCTACCAACAGGAAGTCGCCCAGGGCCTGCACGACAAGAAGAAGGGCACCGCCAAAAAAGCCACGGCTAAAAAAACCACCAACCAGGATGACGAGCCGAAGCTGTTCGAGTGACCCGAATCCCCTTGCCGAACCGGAACGGAGGCCCGGTTGTGTTCGCTTTCGCTTATACCAAACTCACCCGCAAGCAGGGGGTGGACCCGCGTGGTCTGACTTTCGCGGTGCTCGATTTCGAAACCACCGGGCTCCATCCGAACAAGGGATCTCGGGTCTGCGAGGTCGGCGTCGTCCGAATGCGTGGCGACGGCACGGTGCTGGACGAGTACTCGACCCTGGTGAATCCGGGTGTGCGGATCAACAACGAGGAACACCACGGCATCACCAACACCGAGGTGAAAACCGCGCCCACGTTCGAGCAGATAGCCGGAGATCTGCTGGCTTTTCTCAGCGACGCGGTGGTGGTCAGCCACAACCTGCCGTACGAGGAAAAGTTCCTTTCCGCCGAGTTCGGCCGCCTCGGTATGGACATTCGGAAAGTGCCGGGACTGTGCAGTCTTGTTCTGGCGCGGTCTCAGCTCGACCGCTACGGTTACCGACTGGAGAACGTCGTCAACCTCGTGACCGGCGAGTGGCCCAGTGCCTGGCATTCCGCGCTGGGGGATGCTCGTTCGCTCGCCGCCACCCTGGCGCGTCTCATCAACGAAGCCCCGCAGCAACTTTCGTGGGCCGGGAAATCGCCGGTCACGTTACCGGAGCATCCCCGGACCGGAAGTATCGCTCCGCGCGCTGCCGGACTGCGCAAAGGCACCGAAGGATGGCTTGCCACATTGACAGCGCGCCTGCCGTACATGACCAACCCACCCGCACCCAGAGCCGAACAACTGGCCGATTACCGCTCGATGCTCGGCCACGCACTCAGTGACGGTCGTGTGGTGGGGGAGGAAGCCACTCAGCTCGCCGTGTTCGCTGCTCGTGCGGGGCTCACCCAGAGTACGGCTCGGCAGGTACACGAGGATTTTTTGACAGAAGCCCGTGCCCAGGCGGAAGCGGACGGAAAAGTTACCGCCGCGGAGCTCAAGGAACTCACTCGCGCGGGCAAGGAACTCGCTGCCAGTCATCTGATCAGCGATCTTGAGGAGGCGGCGGCCGCTGACAAGGCCAGACGCAACGGTCCGCTCAAAGGGTGGCGAATCCTCCCGGTTGGCGAGTCTGAGCGGATCAGCGCCGTCATGGACATGGCGGCATCCCAAGGGGCCGCTGTCGCGGTCAATCCCACCAAGACTGTCCGGATGGTCATCGCCGACGAGGTATCAGGTGATGATTCCCGCCTGGCCAAAGCGCGCGAGCAGGATATCGAGGTACTTTCTCCTGATGAGGGGGAACGGAAGCTGCGGGATGTGATCGAACAATCCGCGGGTTCCCTGTTCAGCGATTCCGATGGTCAGCAGGCAGCCGAACGGTTGAACGCCGAACAAGCGGCCGAAACGCAACAGGGCCCTCCAGAGTGGCACCAGTTCTGGCGTCGCCGGGAGCTCGACGGAGGGCAGTACTACAGCATGTTCCTCCAGCCCTACGAGCGGCGTGGCGGTACAAGCGATTCCGAGAAAGCAGCCGCCGGTGGCGGCGGATGCGCAAGCGCGGCCGTGCTCGCCGGGGCTGTCACCCTCGCCGTGGCTGAGGCTATTCGCCAGATCGTCGCATGAGAGTGCGGTCACGCTTGGGTTCGCTGCTTGCGGGCCAACGTGGAGGCTCGGTCGGCTAGGGTGATCGTGAGCAAGCGGGATCGTGCACGGTGAGCGTGCCTGTGATGTGAAGGGAGCCGTGATGGCGGAGCAGAACGCCGATGCGTCTGGTTTCGTGGGTGCTGGGGCGGCGTTGCAGTCGATCCGGGACGAGAACTCCTGGATCCAGCAGCAGATCTCGGGCGGCGGGCTGAGCATGGAACCCCAAGCCGCCGACCACGCGGCCGAGGTGTACAGGCGTGAAGCCGACGTGGTCGAGGAATTGATTTTGTCCGCAACGCGCTTGCAGCAGGTTCCTGGGCTGGGTGCCTATCGCTCTGGGCAGCAGTTGGCGGCTAAATTTGGGCAAAAAGCAAGCAATGGATCGACTGGTGCTGCTGATCTGCTGAGGCAGTTCCGTGATGAGCTGCGGCGCAAGGCGAATCTGTTCGAGCAGGCCAAGAAGAACTATCAGGCTACCGATGAACAGGCTGCCGATGATCTTCGGAGGGGTTCTCAGTGAAATTGTGGACGCGCTCGTTGTTGGCGGCTGCTGCCGGTGCAGCGTTGATCGGCTCTGCTGGGTGTTCACCTGACAGTGATGCTGGTGATGGTTCGTCCGGGCCTACGGGGACTTCCTCATCTGAAGAGGTTCTGGCGGAAGTGAAACCGTGCGAGGTATTGTCTTCGAAGGCTCTTGAATCCTTCGGGCTGGAGGTGCCAGGAAAGCCCAAGAGTACGCTGCCGTGGGCCCCAGGATGCCATTACGATGGTAATCCTGTTGCCTTGAGGTTGGAATTGAATAAGCGCGAAAACGTCGCTGCCGCTGAAAAGAAGTCAACTTGGGCAGAGTTCGAACGGGTCGAAGTCAACGGTCGTTCGGGGGCACGAGCAATTTCCCAGGGTGCGACTCAGGCCCGTGTTTGTGACGTGATGTTCAACACTGGGAAGGGCATGATTCAGGTTCGTGCTAGTGAGCCTCGTTTGCCTGACGATGTGGACGAGTGCCAGAAGGCGTTGGAGATCGCGAAGAAGGTGGAGCCGAACGTTCCTGAACCCGCGTGAGCGGCTATCACAGCACTCTGCCTTGGCAGGTGAGTTTCGGCCCGGTGAGAGTGGGGCGCGGGGTAGCGCCTCCGGTGTTGTCGGAGGCGCTGTGTCGCCGGGCTGGTCTCAGTTGAACCGGTCGGTCTTGACCGCGTGCAGGAACGTCTGCCACTGCGCGCTCGTGGTGGTGAAGTAGCCGAGCGAGCGGTCCTTGGTGTCGCGTACCGCCGCGCCGTCGTCGACCCGGCCCACCTCCACACAGCTGCTGTTCGGTCCAGACCGGCTCGACTTCCGCCATCCGCTTGGTATGGCCCTCACTGGGAACTCCCTTCGAACTGGTCAGCTATGGAGACCATGAGTTCGGCCGACTCCTCCTGGCTCATGGCCGCTTTCATGAGCGTATCCGTCTCTTCGCGATAGGCTTTCACGTCCTGTACGTCATACAGGAAAGCTGGCCCACGAAAGTGCTCCAGATGCACGATCGGATCAGCTTTGGCGAATTCGTAGAACACAAACGCACCGTCATGTGCCAGAGTCCAGCGCCGTAGCTTGCTCGGTAGGACGCGTACCTTGATGTTCTCCTGTCGCGATAGATCGAGCACATGACGTACCTGCTCTGCCATCAGCGGATCACTGCCGAACGGCTCGCGTAGCGCTCGTTCGGCCAAGATCACCTCTACCTGGCACGGCGTATTCAGGGCGGCTGCTCGTGCCATTCGCAGTTCGACACGGACGTCCTGCTCATCGGGCGGAAGGCTGATCATCATCTCGCGGGCATAAGACCGGGTCTGCATCGGACCGGGAATCAGCATCGGAGCCACGTGCAGGACCCGCTCGGCCGTCCTGTCGAACTCCGACAGCTCGATCAGATGTCGATGAAGCCCTTTGGATCCATCCACGATCATGTTTGGCGTGGTGGCCGTGGTTGCGAACTCCACCAGTTCGTCATACCTGGATCCAGTGACTCCGAGAGTTCCGGCAACACGAGCCACGTATTCCGGTTTCGGCGAGCGTTCGCCCCGTTCGTAGCGAGACACGGTTCCCTGCGAGACCTCAAGCAGTTTCGCGAGGTCACGAACCGTCATATCAGCTTGTTCGCGCAGCTCACGTAGCTCAGCGCCGAGCAGTCTCGCTTTGGGAGTGTGTCCGTCTCTGACTCCGGCCATGAGCCAAATCCTAGGTGATCACAGCTTCGCACAACTACACACGAACGAGGCATTGTCTCTTTGGATCCGGTGTCAGATCCTGGATCCGGCAACAACATGGGTCATCATCGGGAGGCAACGCCATGTTCACGAGAGACAGATCCCCGTACGTTCCGCCGCAGGAAGGGCCCGTTGTGGCGGGTGTGAGCCGCGCGTCTACTGGTGC
>NZ_FPAT01000019.1 GCF_900116555.1 Actinopolyspora lacussalsi subsp. righensis
TGTCTCGGGCGGCGAAGTGGCCGCCGACGTGTTCGGCGACGGACCTCCCGTGGTGCTGGTGCACGGCGCGCCGTCCTGGTCCTATCTGTGGCGTGGCGTCGTGCCCTCGCTGGCTCGGAACCACACCGTGTACGTATGGGACTTGCCGGGGTTCGGCGATTCCCGGCTCGCCCCCGGGGTGTGGCCCTCCATCGAGCTGCAGGCACGGACCCTGGCCGAGCTGGTCGACCACTGGGGACTCGGTGAACCCGGCCTGGTCGGGCACGACATCGGTGGGGGAATCGTGATGCGGGCCCACCTGATCGAACAGGTCCCCACCCGAGGACTCGCCCTGCTCGACGCCGCTGTTCTCGGCCCGTGGAACACCCCGTTCACCGAACATCAGCAACGCTACCCGCAGGCCTACCGCACGATGCCCGAGGACGTCTTCACCGACGTCATCGACAAACGCCTTCGCAGCGCCTGCCACCGGCGGATGTCCGACGAGGTGGCGGAGGCCTACCTGTCCCAGTGGTCCGGGCAGGCGGGACAGAACCGCTGGATCGACCAGGTCGTCAGCGTCAGCTTCGACGACACCCGCGAGGCCGTGGCCAAGCTGGACCAGGTCACCGCCCCCACCCTGGTCCTGTGGGGCGAACAGGACCAATGGCTGAGCACCACCACGGGCGACCGCCTCGCCGCCGCCATCCCCGGCGCACAACGCGCAAACATCACAGCAGCCGGACACTTCGTAGCCGAGGACAACCCGAACGACACCGCCGACGCACTACTACAATTCTTCGGTTAACGGCCCACAACCACGTGAAACGACCACGGCCGAGAACCACCGGATCCTCGACGACCCCCGTACGACTCCGGGACACCAACCGGTCGCGGCCACGGAATCGGCGTGTCGGTGTTGGCGAGTGCCGCGGGATCCCGAAACCGCAGCCGAGTCAGGGGCGGCTCGGTGACGGATCACCGTGCGGGGGGGTTGGCGGGTGATCCGTCTCCCCTACGACAGCTCACCCGCCGAGCTCCCCCACGGACCGACCGGCGGACCTCGGCTCAGACGTCGTAGCCGAACTGGCTGAGTCGGTGCTCGGCGGTCCGCAATTCCTCGGCGGAGAACAACTCCGCGAACCGCGGCTCGGTAGCCAGCGCTTCGACGGTGAGGTCGAGCCTGCCGCGTTCCCACAGCGCGGCGAAACCGTCGGAGACGCCCCCACCGGCGAGAAGTTTGTGCGCGGTGGAAAGCCCACCGTGCTCGGCGAGCATACTCAGGAAATACGTGGCGGTGTAGTGCGCCTCCCGGCGGCCTCGTTCGTACAGCGAGCGCATCCGCTGCTCGAACTCGGCCACCAACGGTTCCCGCGCGGGGTCGGTCTCACGGGACTGCTCGGTCGCGGAGTCGGCATCGGAGTCCGGCTCGGGCTCCTGCTCGCTGCGGTTGCGGCGCCGCACGTAACCGCGCAGCGCGTCGACCGAAGTGAACACCTCGTAACCGAGTTCCTCCAGACGGGGCAGATCGGCGTCGGCGGTGTCGAGTTCGAGCACCACCGGACTTCCCTGACCTGTCTGCAACCCTTCGGGCCAGAACGCCTCGGCCACGGCCAACGCCCGACCGGTACGCGGATCGGCGATCTCGGTGTCGGTGGCGGGACTGGCACAACCGAGCTCCACCAGTTCGGAGATGAGCCCGTTGACCTGGGCGACACGGGCGTCCATGTCGTCGTCACCGGCGATGGACAGCGGTTGCAGCTCTTCCCGGTCGGCGGCCTGTTCCCCGGTGCGCAGCTCGGTGAGGAACGACTGCGCCGCCTCGGCCAGCAGCTCGCGCCGTGCCTGCAGGAAGTCGGGGTAGCGCTCGATCTTCCACAGTTCCGGATCGGTGGGAATCCACTGCGAGGCCAGCACACCGGGGTGTTTCTCCTCCACCTCGGCGAAGTACTGCTCGGGCGGTCGGTTCCCCACCACGAGGTTGGTGTCCTGGGTCAAGAAGCAGAAGTTGGCGATGGCGTTGACCTGGGAACGCTCGTAACCCGCCTGGTACAGCAACGATTTGGGGAACAGGTGGTGCACCTGCAGCGAGGAGTTCCTGCCCAGCATGTCGGCGCGCAACGGAATGCCACTGCCGAAGTCGCGGGCCTGGTTCACCCTGGTCAGCATGTACAGCAGCGGGTAGAAACGTGATCCCTTGGTCGAGCCCTCGAAGTCGTGCGCGTGCACGTCGAGGTTGCCGCCGCGCCACCGCTCCAGCGAGGTGATCAGCCCGTCGATGCCGGATCGTTCGACGGTCTCGTAGTCCTTCTGCAGAAAGGTCTCGGTGGAGCCCGCGAAGCGCCCCCACAGCGCGGCGTGGACGTACCAGTACAGCACCTTGTCCTGATGGGAACGGTCGTCGAACCTGCCGCCGTTGAGCTCCAACAACCGCGAGACCACCGGAAAGGCGTAGCGGGCCATCAGCACCCGGTCGTGGTCCAGGCCGAGCCGCCCGGAGACCAGGTCGAGGAACCGGCCGATGTAGCCGGTGGATCTGTACAGCGCGTCCCGGAACTCCCCGGCCGAGACGTTGTCCAGCGCGGTGAACAGAGCTCGGCCGGTCGCCACCGCGTTGGCGTTGCGCAGCAGCCAGTCCAGCGTGAAGTCGAAGTCCGCTTCCTGCCACTCCCGCAGCTTGTCGCGCATCTCGCCGCGCGCGTCGCTCCACTGCGAGCAGATCTTTGCCAGCGCGAGATCACCCTTGGACAGCTTCGTCCCGCCCGAGTTGACCCGGTTGAAGATGTCGACCACCGTGTCGACGTTCTTGTCGTTTCCGGTGATCTTCTCCGCGTAGAACTCGCGTTCCAGCAGGTTGCGCAGCCGATTCAGCCGCTCCACGTAGACGCCGAGATTGGCCGGGTCGTGCTGTTGGAAACTGGTGATGTACTCGCCGAGATTCTCCAGGAACAGTTTGGTCACGTTCACCCAGCGGTAGTCGTCAGCCATCCTGGAGGGCGCGTAGAACTCGAACTTCTCCTCGACGACGTTGAAGTACAGATTGGCAAAGACCGACGGGTCCCCTTCGAAGAACGCCGGGGCCTTGCCGCGCACCACGCCGTACAGCGAGGTGATGCGCTGCTGGCCGTCCAGCAACAACAGATGGGTTCCCTGCTGGCCGCTCGTCTCGCCCCGGACGGAAACCCCTTCCGCGTCGGTCTCCCACATCAGCAGCCCGCCCACGGGATGCCCCCGGTACAGCGACTGCATCAATTCCCGCACCTGGTCGCGGTTCCACACGTAGCCGCGCTGGAACTCGGGAAGCAGCACGGAACCGGAGTCGATCTGGTACAGCAGTGTGGAAAGCGTCGGCATGTTCTACCTTCCTGTGGTCGAAGCTGGTCACACGTAACCCGGAAACCTCGGGTGCGACAGGTGTCAGTTCTGGGTGTGCAGGAACGGGCTCTTGCCGCCGTGCCAGGACACGGCGAGCTGTTCCCGGGCGCGGGTGCAGGCGACGAACAGCAGGCATCGCTCGCGCTGGGTGTCCCTGCGGTGTGCCGAGGCGTCCTCCTCGGCGGGTGTGATCGCGCTGGGAGGCGGCACTTGGTGCTCGGTGACCCCGACCACCGCCAGACACCGGAACTCCAGCCCCTTCATCCGGTGCATGGTGCCCACGGCGACCGCGTTCTCCTCCTCGGTCGTGCCGCCGAGCAGTTTCACCCTCGGAATCCCGGCCTTTCCGAGTTCGGCCACTACCGTTTCGACGAGTTTGTTGGAGCGCACCGCCACACCGATCTCGTCGGGAGCGATCCCGGTGTCGATCCATTCCCGCAGCGTGGTGACCAGCTGTTCGAGCTCGGCGGCTCTGGTGGGGAAACCGCGAACCCACGGGTGCTTGCCGCGCACTTCCGAGCGGCAGCCGGCGATGGCTTCGAGTCCCTCGTCCATGTCGTCGATGGTCTCGCCGCGCAGCAACCCGAGGCTCCAGGCGAGAATCTCGGCGGTGGTCCGGTAGTTGACGTTCAACCGGCTCGACCGCCCGGTCACCCGGATGCCCACCTCGCGCAGACTCACGCGGTTGTTGTAGATGCGCTGGTGCGTATCACCCGCCAGGAAGATGTCGTCGGGCAGCTCGGGTGCGGCGGCTCGCAGCAGTCGCCACTGCACCGGGCTGAGGTCCTGCGCCTCGTCAACCACGACGTGCCGGTAGGGCCGCTCGGTTCGCTGTTCGAGCAACCTGGTGGCCTCGACGCAGATCGTCTCGTGGGTCCACACGCCCCGCCGCCGCTGCTCGCTCTCGAACTCCCAGATCGCCTGCCAGACCTGCGCCCGCTGCCGACTGCCGAGACCGCGCCCCCGGCCGTCGCGTTTGGCGCCGAGATACTGCTCGGCACTGCCGACCCGCTGGGCCAGCACGACCTGCCGCCACTCCTCCGCCAGGAAGTTCACCGAGAACGGTAGTTCCAGGTCGGTGACGATCGACTGCCACAGCTGCCGTTGCTCGTCCGTGGTCAGGATCGTGGGCGACTCGTGGTGTTCGCGGAAGATCCGATTGGCGAACTGATCCACGTGGTGCACGTGGATGCGTTCGCGAACCTCGGGTTCCTCGACGAGGAGTTTCACTCCGGTGCCGAGCGACTCGGCCAGGGTCGAGGTGAAGGTGGTCATCAGCACGGGCCCCGCCCCGTTCACCGCCAGCTGGTGGGCGCGGTGCATCGTCACCACGGTCTTGCCGGTGCCGGGACCGCCGGTGACGCGCGCGGGACCGTTGTAGGAGGCCTCCACCGCCGAGCGCTGTACCGGGTGCAGGTAGATCCGCCACGTTGCCAACGGGTGCCGAAAGACCGCCATGAGATCTTCGGGGCCGTCGGCGAGCACGACACGATCGGAGCTGCGTTCAACGGCCGCTTCCAGATCGTCCGGGTCGAACCCGGTGTCGTTGACTTCGGCGGCCAGTTCCGCCCACACCTGCTCGGGGGTGTAACCGGCGGCCAGCCCGAACAGCACGTCCCACTGGTTGCCCGGCAGGAAGGACTTGGCCGCGTCGAGCTGCGTCGAATCCGTCAGCGCACGCGCGAAGGCCAGGATTTGCTCGTCGAGGCCCAGTTGCCGTAGCTGGGAGTCCTTGACGTGGTCGAACAACCGGCTGGGTGCGGTCTCGGCCAGTCTGGACAGACCGGACAGACTGTCCTCCACCGCCGCGACGTCGCGGATCTCGATCCGCCCGGTGGCCGCGTTGACGGAAGCTTTGCGTCGTTTCGCCCAGGCGTAGGCGTCATCGTGCGGCAGCACGGTGAGCAGGGTGTAGCTGTCCCCGGATTCCGGTGCGAGCACGATCCCACGCCAGAAGTCGCTGATCCGGATGGAGCGGAATCGGGGATCGCGCGCGTTGGCTATTTTCTCCAGGTGAGCTCCGGCGTGGCTGACCTGATCGAATTTCGTCAGGGTCTGGCTCACCCGCTCCTGAACCTGCTTTTCGAGCTTGGCGAACTCGTGCAGGAAGTCCTTGTCTATGCCGAGTCGAGCCACTGCTGTCTCCGGTGCCACTGTCCGTCGTTGTCACTGTCGTCGGCGCCGCGTCGCCCCGATCCACGAAAGACCCCAGTCCGTCCGATTCGACCGTTTTCCCCGAGGAGGCTCCGGACACCGCTGATGATCATCCTCCTCCACCCGGCAACCCGTCGAGCAGTTCGCGCACTTTGACGACGGTGGAGTGCTCGGGGTCGTGGGTGCGGAGCAGGTCGTCGAGCAGCGTGCTCAGGGTCGTCTCGGCTTCCTCCGGTTTGCCCGCCCCGAGCTGGAGCATCCCGATCTGGCGCCGCAAGTCGAGCGTACGGGGATGGTCGTCGCCGAAGACGCGTTGTTCGTCGGCCAGCAGGCTGTTCATGGCCCGGAGCGCGTGGCTGTGGTTACCGCCGAGCGCGTGGCAGCTCGCGTTGCGCAGTCGGCAGTGGAAGACGAGTTCAGTGTCGAGCCCGTCGCGCTGTGCCAGATCGGTGGCCAACGCGTGGTAGACCGGTCCGGCCCGCTGGTACTGGTTGCCGTCGTAGAGCACTCGGGCCCACTCCAGGCGCAGTTCGATGACGTCGCCGTCGGTGCTGCCGAAGGCCCTGCTCGCTGAATCCACCGTGGACCGAAGCAGTTCGGCGGCCTCGTAGTATCGGGAGCGCTGTACGTGGGAGTCGGCCCGGTTCTTGGCCGTTTCCAACTCGTCACGAGTCAGTGAGTTCCGACCGTCCCGGTCGTCGCCGGAGGCAGCGGATGTGCTCGGCTCGCCCGCTTCCGGTGGTTCCGGTCGCGCCGGTGTCTCCTCGTGCGGAATCTCCGTCCCGGCACCGCCCGTTGCCCTATCGGCCGCACCGCCGTGAGCTGGGTCACCGTGATCCGGGGCCGCCGAGCCCGCCCGATCGGAGTCGTCGAACGGCGAAACCCGACTCAGCACCGAGGCGTACATCCTGGTCGGGCTGGGGGTATCCGGCGCCGCGAGCGCTCCCGGAAGCACTTCGAGGTGCCGGGTGTACGGCAGCAGCCTGCGGTAGACGGTGTGCGCGCTGTCGGGGCGCTCCTCGGCTTCCTTCGCCAGTAATTCGGAGAGGAGGTAGTCCAGCTCGCCGGGGGTGTCCGGGCGGTGTTCGAGTGCCGGTACCGGTGGCTGGCCGACCTGCTTGCTCATCACGGCGTAGTCGGTGGGGCCGCTGAAAAGCCGCGTCCCCGTGAGCGCCTCGTAGAGCACGCAACCCAACGAGTAGAGATCGCTGCGGGTGGAGCTGGTGGCGTCCTGGATCTGTTCCGGAGCCATGTAGGCGGGAGTACCGATGTGTTGGCCGGTGCGGGTCAACCGGGAGATGTCCGCCACGTCTAGTGCCACAGCCAGTCCGAAGTCGAGCACCTTGACGGTGCCGTCCGGTTGCAGCATCAGGTTGGACGGTTTGAGGTCGCGGTGCACCAGCTGTTCCTGATGGGCGGCGGTGAGCACCGAGCAGGTCTGCGCGGCGATCGCCGCGGCCCAGCCGAGCGGTAGCGTGCCGTGTTCGGCGATCAGATCGGAGACGCTGATGCCGTGGACGAGTTCCATCACCAGGTAGGGCCGCCCGTTGTGGGTGCCCACGTCGAAGATCGACGGGACACCCGGGTGCCGCAGCCGCGCGGTGACGCGGGACTCGCGGTGGAACCTGCTCACCAGCTCCTCGTCGGGTTCCGCGTCGGGGAACCGGACGAACTTGACCGCGATCTCCCGTTCGAGCTTGGTGTCACGTCCCGCCCACACCTCCCCCATCCCGCCCTTGGCCAGCGGAACGGCCTGGAGCTCGTAGCGATCGTTGATCATTCTCGGTTCCGCCACGTTTCCTCCCCTAAGCCACATACGCGCGTCTCGCTGCTCTCGCGGTTCCACCAGAACCCGCTGTATCGACGGTCGCCGGTGGTCCTCACCGACGCCGGAATATTCCGCCGCACCGGACGTAATCGAGAGTTCCGATCGAGACTCGACCACGAATCGGCGGATACACGGGGAGAGGGGAACTGTCGAACGCACCCCTGTCCGGTCGAGATCAATCGATTGTCCCCTTTTCGGGCTGGTACGGACCCCCATCGACGTAGTCCGCACACCCCGACCTCTGTCACGGTCTCTCCCGCCCTCGTAAGATAACGCAGTCCACTAACGAACAGTTCACACTGCCGGAAAATCCATACGTTACCGAATTGTTTCCCGAATTCCGGTAACGCTTCCCGACTGCGATTGCCGCACCCACCGGATTCCGCGTGCTCGAGTCGACAACGCGCGGGACCGGCTCCGTGCCGGAAAAGTCGTTTCATCAGGACTCCGCCCGTTCGGTACCCCGAAGTCTTTCGCGTTCGACACGCACTATCCGCTGGTCCATCGGGATCGCTTCGTCGTGCAGCAGTCGCTGGTCGATCGGTTCGGTGTCGACGGCGGAGTCATCGCTGTTCTTGGCCGCGCTGTCGCGGGCGTAGGCGTCGAACAGTCGCGCTTTGCCCTCCAGCACCTCGGCCAAGCGCTGGTCGACGGTGTCCTTGGCCATCAGCCGGTGCACGTGGACTTTGCGGGTCTGCCCCATGCGGTGGCAGCGGGCGATGGCCTGCTCCTCGGTGCTGGGTTTGAGCTGTGGCTCGGCGAGGATCACCACCGAGGCGGACTGGATGTTCAGCCCCACTCCCCCCGCCGCGATCTGCGCCGGGAGCACGGCGTGCTCGGGACGGTTGTTGAACTCGTCGACAAGCTCCTGTTTCGCGGTGGCACTGAGCTCGCCGTCGAGGTTGCGCATGGCCCCGGGCAACCGCCCCACCTTCTGGAGAACGTCGCGGAAGTAGCTGAACACCACGACCTTCCAGCCGTTGTGTGCCGACTCCTGGATGATCTCGGCCATGCGTTCGAGCTTGGCCGAGTGGGCGAGCCTTTCGGGGGAGTAAGCGGCGCGGCGCATGAGCTGGAACTTTCCGGCGAGGACGGCTTCGCGGTATGCCTTGCCGTCCTCAGTGCCGAGCTGCGCCCAGTCCTCGAGTTCGAGCTTCTCGGGCAGTTCGGTGAGCACGTCCTCCTGGTTGCGCCGCAGATAAACTGGGGCCACGGTGCGGCGGAACGCCTTGGCGCCCATCAGCGCGTCGCCGACGCGGATCTTCTCGGCAAGCCGGGGATCCAGGTACGACACCAGCGTCTTGAATTCCCCGACGCGGTTTTCCATCGGTGCGCCGGTCAGGAACAGGTTGCGTTCGGCGCGGGCGGCGATCTCGCCTACCGCTCGGGAACGTTTGGCTTCGGGATTTTTGACCAGGTGTGCTTCGTCGACGACCAGCATGGCGGGGCTGATCCGGTCGAGCCCGGTGAATCTGCGCAGGGTGTCGTAGGTGGTCACCGCCACTCCCCCGTCGCGTTTCCAGCCCTCGGCCTCGGCGTCGCGGTGCGGCCCGTGCAGGCCACGCGCGGTCAGCCGGGTGTGTCTGCGCGTCTCGTCCACCCAGTTGACCAGTACCCCGGCCGGGGCGACGACGAGGAAGTGGGTGCTGCCGTTCGCGGCGAGGTGGGCCATCGCGGCCAGGGCCTCGACGGTTTTGCCCAGCCCCATCTCGTCGCCGATGATGCAGTGCTCGCGCGCCAGCGCGTACTTGGCACCGAATGCCTGGTAACCGCGCGGCACGACGTGGAGCAGGCTGGTGTCCAGCTCCACAGCGGCGGCTTCGCGTTCGACCTCGCCGGTGACGAAGCCCTGGGCCGAGGCATCCGGAGCGTCCGCCACGCCGGTGATGCCGCTCAGCAGGGTGTTGTAGACGGCCGCGCGCTGCTGGTAATCCCGCCACAACTCCGCCGCGTTCTGCCGTCCGGTTACTTCGTGGGCCCGCCGCGCCGCATCGGTGATCCGCTCGACCCACGGTTGTTCCAGCAGGTCCTCGAGCCGGGCCAGTGCGCGCAGCGAGGCCTGTTTCCTGGCGCGGCCCGCGAACATCATCCGCAGCTTGCTGCCCGCACGCCCGGCCACCGGGCGGACCGAGTCGAGTTCGGCGGACAACGCGTCGATGCTGTCGCCGAGCTCGTCGACGGTGGCTTCGGCGGTTTCCAGCTTGCGGATCGTGCCCAGTAGTCCCGCCTGCTCGGCATCCCCACGGTCCGGTTCGAACCGGAAGACGGTCTCACGTGCGGCGGCGTCGGAGACCTTCTTCGCGGCACGGAGCGCCTCGGCGGCGGTTTTCTCCCCGACTCCGGGGTGCCGACGCAACTGCTCGGGACGAGCGGACAGCACCTGCCGAACGTTGCGGTACCCGGCGCGTTCCAGCGCGTCGAGTCGGATCCTGTTACCGGTCGCCTCGCGCAACTTGTCCAGTGGGGTTCCCTTCAGCCGCGCGGCGACGGCCCGCCGGTGAAGCTCGGCGTGCTGCTCGCGGGCTTGTTCCCGCAACCGTTCCGGTGCGGAGCGAAGCCGCTCGGCGGTGTTCCTCGTTTCATCGGCACGGGACAACGTGCCGCGCGCGAGCGCGCCGACAGCCGCACGGTCAGCGGTTTCGGGAGCGGCGTCCGGCTCCTCGTCCGCAGCGGTCGGCTCGTGCAATGGGTCCCCCTTGGTCTTCAGCCGACGATCACCGCTCGCACGCAGCGATCGGAAAGCCCTCCATGATCTCGCAAAGCTCGCGAGTGGAAATCCGCCGAACGGGTGAGCAATTCGTACACCGGACCGTTCGAAGGCGAATACTATGTGCAGCACGTCACAATCACTCCGAATCGATATCACCCGTTCGGATTATGGTCACGCCTTACCCGTTGCGGCATCCTGAAAGGCTGATCACAGACGGGTCAGCCCGGAATCTCAACGGTCCAGGGCACTCTGATGGGGACTGCGGGGCATGTCGACCGAGAACGACCAGGAATTACAGGAACTGGTGCGCGCGAAAGCCGAGGAATGGGCGAACAAGCTCGTCGACCTCGGGACCACCAACACGCTGCTGCATTTCAAGAACAGGAAGACGACGACACTGGACCTCACCTCCGCAGATCCGGATGCGTTGCGCGAGTTGCTCACCGGTTCGGAAACGCGGTTGAGTTCACTGTTTCGGGAAACCGACGCGCACAAGGACGCGAGCAAACGAATCCGCGACATAAGACGCAGGATCAACGCTGCCGAGGAGGAACAGGGCGTCGAGGTGGGCAAGGTCGCCCAGGGATTGGTGCGAACCGAGCAACAGGTGCGGGGAAGCGAATCGGTTCCCGCGACCCGAGCACCGTTGCTGCTGCGAACGCTGCGGATCGAGTCCCGAACGGTCTCGGAGAACGACTTCGTGCTGCGGCTCGACGACGTCGAGATCAACCAGGTGCTGCTGTACGCCCTCGACCGGAAGTACGGCTTGGACATCGATCACGAGCGGTTCACCAGCGCCGTCGAGGATCGGTTGAGCCAGCACGAGGAACCGGGGGAACAGCTCGAGAGTGTCTACGGGGAACTGGCCGATCTGGCGGCGCGGCAGGACATGGGAATCGAACTCGAACGTTCGGTGGTCATCGGCCTGTTCAACTACGAGAAACTGCCGATGGTCAAGGATCTCCGCAGCTCGACCGGACTGCTGGCCCAGCACGAGCTCGTGGCCGCACTGGCAGGTCACCGAGCCAGTACGGAGGCGGTGCGGGAGGAGAGCACCGGTTTCGCTCCCCCACCACCGGACGAGATCGCGCCGAACACCGAGCACCCGGTGCAGGACGCGGACTCCTCGCAGCAGGGAGCCATCAACAGCGCCCTGGCGGACCAGCACGTGCTCGTCGAGGGACCACCGGGTACCGGTAAGAGCCAGACGATCGCCAACATCATCGCGGGCGCCGCCGCGCAGGGAAAACGGGTGCTGTTCGTCTCCGAGAAGCGTGCGGCGATCGAGGCGGTGACGAACCGGCTCGCCGAGGTGAACCTGGCGGACCTGGTGTTCGACCTGCACCAGCGCAAGGTCGACAAGAAGCAGCTCGCGCAGCGGTTGCAGGAGAGCCTGCAGGCCACCAGCAGGCAACAACCGGCGGAGACCGGGGAACTGCACCAACGGTTGGCGGAGCGGCGCGATTCGCTGCGCGTTTCGTCCGACGAGCTGCACGCTCGACGTGATCCCTGGGAGAAGAGCGCCTACGAGGTGCAGCTGGAACTGCTCAAGCTCGGGGAACAGCATCGGACGGATCACTTCTTCCGTGATTCGACGCTGCGCGCGCTGGACGCGGCGACGGTGCGTCGGCTGGAGCAGGAACTGCACCAGTTCGTCGATGCGGGGGGACTGCGAATCCTGCGCAAGGAGTCACCGTGGTGGCAGGCCGACATCCGGACCGAAGCGGATCTCAGACGGGTGACGGCCGAGCTCGACGAGCTGACCACCAGGACCCTGCGGGACGGTCAGCAGGGAATGCACGCCCTGCTGCGCCAGACCGGTCTCACACCGCCCACCGATCTCGAGGGTTGGCAGCACGTGCTGGAACTGCTCGACGAGGTGCGCGACAGCGTCGAGGCTTTCGGCTCGGACGTCTTCGGCACCCAACTGGACGACTGGTGGCTCGCCACGGCGAGTCGTAAGCAGCGTGCGCGAGACGGCCGGAAACTCGGTTGGCGGCAGCGCCGGACACTGCTGAAGGAGGTCAGGCGGGCCTCGACGGACGGCATCACCAAGAAGTGGGCGCTGCACGCGAAGTTGAACGAGATCGTGCGACAGCGTGACCGCTGGAGCGAGCTGGGCGGCGGCCAGGTGCAACCGGCCGAGGTCGTGGACCTGCGACAGACCATGGAGACCTTCCACACGCTGCGAAACCAGCTCACCTCGGTGGCGATGTGCGCGCGGCTCACCGACTACGAGTCCCGCCCCACCGAGCAGGTCCAGGAGGAACTGCGCGAACTCGCCGCCGACAAGAACACGATGTGGCAGATGCCCCGGATCAACGAGCTGCTGGACGAGTTCCGCCGCCTGGGATTGACGGAGCTGCTCGGCGAAGCGGCCCGCCGCGACGCCACGGGGGAACAGACCTGGCTGCTGTTCCGGCACTGCTGGCTGCGATGCCTGTTCGACGAGTTCAAGTTCCGGATACCGGCGCTGCGGGAGGTCAACGGCGAGCAGCGGAACAGGACCGTGGACGAGTTCCAGGAGGCCGACCGGGAACACCGTGGGACCTCGGCGCAGCGGGTGCGGTGGTCGGTGGCCGACGCGCTGCGCCGGGTGCGCGACGAGTTCCCGGATGAGACCGACCTACTGCGGAGGCAGGCCAACAAGAAGGCCCGGCACCTGCCGATCCGGCGACTGGTCGAGCGTGCCCCGCACGTACTGCTGGCGCTACGGCCGTGCTGGGCGATGTCTCCGCTGGTGGTCAGCAGCACGCTGCCCGCCGAGCGGCTGTTCGATCTGGTCGTGTTCGACGAGGCGAGCCAGATCGAACCGCACGACGCGGTCACCTCGCTCGCCCGTGGGCGCAGGCTCGTGGTCGCCGGGGACGACAAGCAGTTGCCGCCGACGAACTTCTTCAGCCGGATGCTCGAAGAGCCCTCCGAGGCAGCGGACGAGGATGACGACGACGGCGATCTGCGGGACTACGAGTCCATCCTGACGACGATGCGTTCGCTGATCCCGATCCGGCGGACGCTGCGGTGGCACTACCGGAGCCGGGACGAACGGCTCATCGCCTTCTCCAACGAGGAGATCTACAACAACGAGCTGGTGACCTTTCCGGGTGCCCGGTGGGACACCCCGGTCACGCTCGACGTTGTCGACGGGGTCGCCTCGCCCGGTCAGGACGGCTCGGCCCCGGAGGAGGTCGAGCGTGTCGTCGAACGGGTGTTGGAGCATGCCGAGTTCCGCCCGCACGAAAGCCTCGGGGTGATCACCATGGGGCAGAAGCACATGAGCCGCGTGGACGACGCCATCCGAAAGGCACTGCGGGACCGGCCGGAGCTGCAGGACTTCTTCGACGAGAACGCCGAACCCAGCAGGCGCTTCTTCGTCAAGAACCTCGAACGCGTCCAGGGTGACGAGCGTGACGCGATCATCCTGACGCTGGGGGTGGCCAAGCGGGCCAACGGCACCGTGGCGCGCACCGGCTTCGGTCCGCTCAACAACGAGGGAGGGCCGCGCCGGCTGAACGTGGCGGTCAGCCGCGCCAAGACGAGAATGACGGTGGTCAGTTCCTTCGGACCCCACGATCTGGCACCTCGGGAGGAACGAACCGGCACCGAGCTGCTCCGCCGCTACCTGGAGTTCGCCCAGAACCAGACGCGGATCGACCAGGTCGGAAGACAACAGCCGGTCGAGTTGAACGGGCTGGAGCGGGACATCCACGACGCGCTGCGCGAACGCGGAATCGAGGTCTACCCGCAGTGGGGGTATTCCCAGTACCGCATCGACTTCGCGCTGGCGCACCGCGACGAACCGGGTCGGATGATCCTGGCCGTGGAAGCCGACGGCGACAGCTATCACAACTCGTACAGCGTGCGGGACCGGGATCGGTTGCGGCAGGCCCATTTGGAGAATCTCGGCTGGCGGTTCCACCGGGTGTGGGCCTCGGCCTGGTTCGCCGACCGGGAGGGCGAGACCGAACGCATCGTCAAGGCCTGGGAACAGGCCATGATCGATGCCGAACGCGAGCCCGCGCCCGCCGTTCCCGACAAACCCGAGAGTCCCGGGAACACCGGGGACACCGGGGACACCGGGGACACCGGGCCGCCCGAGGTCACCATCACCCGTGGCCCGCGTCCCGCGATCACCCCCGGGTTGCGGATAGCGGATTACGACGAGAAGGAGCTGGTCGAGCTGTGCGGCTGGCTGCTGACCGACCGGTTGCCCCTCGACCGGCAGGAGCGGATCGAGCAGGCGATGCGTGAACTCGGTTTCAAACGCAAGGGGTCACGCATCGTGGAGCGACTGACCAGAGCCGTCGACATCGCGCAGCGACAGGCCGACAAGGAGCAGAGTTGACGTTTCCGCTGGACGATCGGACCGCCGAACGAATCGCCGAGGTGATCGTCGACATCGGAGGCCCCTACGAGCGCAAGACGTATCAGCTGGAGAAGCTGCTGCGGCACGCGGGCTGGACGGATCCGCCGGAGTACGACGGTTCGCCTCGGATCGAGTGGCTGGCCGAGCAGCTGATCGACCGCAAGGAGAACCGTTCCGACATCGAGCGGTTGCTGTGCCGGGTGTGCGATCGCCGGGAGTACGAGGACGGCGAGAGTTCCGCCGAGGAGTTCCGCGAGGCGATCAACACCAGGTTGGCGGCGGAGCGACTGGTGGTCTCCCAGACGGGAGGCCGTCCGGTGCTCGGCACGCTGGACTCCGACGGGGAGCAGGCGGTCTTCTCCGCACCCGAGGACCTGGACCGACGACTGCGGCTGTTGATCGAGAACGAGGAAGCGGTCGATCTGCTGGTCAACCGCGTGCACGAGACAAGGTTGTGCCAGGACAGCGGTGCCCACACCATGGCGATCATCGGTATCGGGAGTTTCGTCGAAGGACTGCTGCACGCGTTGCTGACCGAACGGGACGAGAAAATCCGGAAGAACGGTTTCGTCGGGAGGAACGGCAGGAACACCCCCGCCAACCGCGCTGGGTTGGAGCTCATGCTCGACACCGCGCACGAGAAGGAATGGATCCAACTCGACGCGAAGGACTTCATGGACAACGTCCGCAAGTACCGGAACTTCATCCACCCGCGTGCCGAGCTGGAAAAACAACCGAAGTTCGACAAGGGCAGCGTGGCACTGTGCTGGGGCCCGGTGCGGGAGATCCTCAACGACATCGAGGAAAGCATCGAACCGGTCCGGTGACACCGACCGGTAGCGCCTGATCCGCCGGCTTCGGGAAACGCACGGCAAAGCTCGCTTTTCCCGACGCAGTCACCGAAGCCGGGGATTCCGGGCGTTCCCGGAACCCGCCCCGGTTTCACCCGCCCTCTTGCCGCCGCGTCTCCGCCAGCCGTTCGAGGATGCCGCGGGTCTTGAGCTCGGTGAGGTGCTCGGCGGCGCGCTGCGGGGCGGTCCCGCCGCGCACCCGCAGCCCCGCCTCGATGTTGCGGTCCACACCGGACTGGGTGAGGTTGGCGCTGGAGACCAGCAGTTCGTGCCGGTCGGCGACCGCGATCTTGGCGTGGGTCCTGGAGTTGCGCTCGGTGCGCTGTTCCGGCGGCCAGTGCCACAACTCGATGCCGCCGATCCCGGCGAAGGCCTCGGCCGGTTCGGGGCCACCGAGCGCGCCCCGCGCACCCCGCAGGGTCTCCACGACCACGGTGACGGCCACTTCCCGCTCGACCGCCGCGCGCAGCGCCCGCCGCAGCTGCTCGTGCGGCCGCGCCGAGTAGGTCATCAGCATCAGCTCGTGGTTCGCCCGCTCGATGAGTTCGACCAGCACCCGCGCGGTGGCGCGCACCGGCACGGGGTGAGTGCCGGGGCCGCTCCAGACCGGTTCGACCGCGATCTCGGCGGCACGGCGGTTGTATCCGGCGGCCAGCCCGCGCAGGAACCCCGCGGTCTCCTCGGCCGAGCGTCCCTCCGTGACCTGGGCGTCGAGGACGGCCCGCGCGGTCTCGGTGTATTCCTCACCGGGTCCGGAGAGCACGGCCTGCTCCGGCCAGCCCGCCTGGATGCGGTCGGCCAGCGTGCGCAGCGCGGTCGCGCCGAGGCGGGGTAACGCCTCGACAGCGACGCTTTCCAGAGCGGACGGTTCGCCGGTCATGCCCACACCCTCACGGCAGCTCGCGATACAGCGCCAGGTCCTCGTGCTCGTCGACGGGAACCACGAACCTGCGGTCCAGGAACCGGTTGCCGCGTTCGCAGGTGGTCTCGGAGACGAACAGGCAGACGTGGCAGGCGGCGCCGTGCAGGTGGTCGGCGGGCGGCTGCGGGAGCCGTTCGGCGCACAGCGGATCGGAGGAGCAGCGCCGCGCCTCGCTCAGCGCGCGGCGGGTCAGCCGCACCAGCCGGTCGGGTTCTGCCTGCGAGACCAGCCCGCCGAGGGTGCCCTCGGCGTCGGGCACCGCGGTGTAGAGCAGGATGCCGCTGCGCGGGTCGTCCTCGGTGCCCGCGTAGATGCGTTCGGACAGGTTGGCCGAGCTGTAGCCGCACTCCAGGGCGATGGTGCGGATCAGCAGGTGCGAGAGGGTGTGCAGCGCGAGGTAGCGGGGGCCGGGCCAGTTGCGCATCTCGTCGAACTCGCCGGGGATGCGGTCGGAATAGCGGTTCTTGCGGAACTCCGCGTAGGCTTGTCGGTGGCGGTGCATCGCGTGCGACTCGGCGGCGCGGCCCTCCCAGTCGCGCAGCAGGTCCTCGGGCACGCGCAGGAAGATCCCCTCGCCACGCACCTCGCTGGCGGGCACCCACTGCGGCGTGGACCGGGCCAGCGGGGCGCGGGTGACCAGTTTGGGGTCCTCCGGGTCGGGTGCGTCGAGCCGGGTGAACCCGGTCAGCGCGCGGACCTCGCGCAGCCGCTCGGCCTGCACCACGTCGGCGTAGTAGCCCGCCAGTTCGGGCGGGGCTCCGATGCGCCGCAGCGTGAAGTCGTCGGTGGGTGCGGGCAGCTCGGGGGCGGCGAACACCTCCCACTCGGGGGTGCGCAGGTCGGGCTGTTCGGTCTCGCTGTCCTCCTCGCTCTCCTGCTCCATCCTGGCCCGCACCCGCTCGACCGCCGCCTCGATCTCGGCGTCGCTCCAGCCGGTGAGTTCGTGGAAGGCGGGCACGTTCTCCCGCGCGTAGGGATACATCGCGGCGGGCAGTGTGGAGACCGCGTTCCAGTGCTGCTCGACCTTGGTCTCCAGCTCGCTCGCCTCGGTGCGGGGAACCGCCAGCACCGAGAGGTTCTGCGGGAACCACTGGTTGGAGGCACCGACGGTGAGGACCTTGGGTGCGCACTTGCAGCCCTGCGGGTCGAACCGGTTCAGGTGCGGGTGCCTGCCCCGGCAGCGCGGCAAATTCCGCTCGCCGCGTTGGCCCATGGCCTGACCCATGTTGCGGTGCTCACCGCAGCTGACGCATCTGATCTCGACGTTGACGCCGCGGTTGCCGCCGCGGTCCTCCATCCGCAGCCTGGGTTGTTTCGCCTTGGGGCACTCGGCTCCGTGGTGGACGAACTCCGGGTAGGGGAAGTCGTCCAGATGCCCGGCGGTGCAGGAGATCAGGAACCGGGAGGAGATCGCCAGCGGCGGGGCTCCGCTCTTCTTGACGCCGCAGCCCTGGTGGAAGAACCGGGCGTCCTGCGGCCTGCGGGGCACCTCGTTCTCGAAGCCGAACACCCGCGAGTCCACCGGGGCGAGCTCGTTGCAGGCGGTGCAGCGCAGCCAGGAGGGGAACGGCACGGTCGGCACGCCCACCCTGGACGCCGGGCCGCGCGGGTCCTGGTCGAGGCCATCCAGCCAGGGCGCGGGCAGCAGTTCCTTGACGCTCTTGCCGAAGATGCCCTGCACCGCGGACAGCAGCCGGGGTTCGGCGATCGGTTTCCAGTCATCGCGCCCCTGCACCTCGTTGTAGTTCCAGTCGTCGAGCCCGCGCACCAGCACGGAGAAGTTGGGCATGTCGACCAGCGCGCCGACCCCGCTGGTGAACATGAGGTGGCTCGGGCGGACCGAGCCCACGCGACGGCGGTGGTTCGTAGTCATAGAGCTCCTTCCCGGAGCGGCATGTCGTACGGCTTTGGGTGGCTGCTCGCTTGGCGGAACCTCTCGCACGGCTCTCGCTGCGGTGCCGGAGACATCGGGTAGGTACTACACAACGTCTCCGACGTCCTCGCGAGAGCCGCACGGGAGAACCCGCGGGTGGTTGGGCTGCGGGAGTGGTAGGAGTGCGCCCCGCGGGGGCGGTAGGTGCTCGGCACCGCGCCGAGGGCGCCGCGATTTCGCGAGAAATTGACGCCCCGAGGGGGCGGTGGTGGCTGTGGCGGCGGCGATTTCGTGGGAAATTGACGCCGCTGTGCCGGATATTCCAGTGCGTGCGGCACCGCCAACACCTGGGAGAGCCGAGCGAGGGTGGAACGCTGTCACGGTTTGCGTTTGGTGGTGGGCAGTGCGGTGTCGCCGAGTTCGTCGCCCTCGGGGATCTCCTCGTCCTCGGCGTCGGGCTCGCCGTCCGGGGCGGGCGCGAAGGTCCAGGCGGGAGCGTTGTAGAGGGTCTGGAACAGCTCCTCCCCGCCGGGCACGAGCAGGTTGATCTCGTTCTCGGTCTCGCGCATCGACTGCGCCACGGTGCTGTCCCGCCAGGCGTGGTCGCCGGGCTTGGTCAGCAGCGCGCGGCGGGGCTGCTCCCCCCGTCCGGCGGAGCGACCGACGTAGCCGACCGAGTGCTCGCCGTCCTGCTCGCCGCTCCAGAGGTCCTTGGTGCGGCCGAGCCGTTCCGCCAGGTAGTCGCGCCCCCGCTGCCCCCGCACGGCTTCGGCGCGGTCGAGCATCCGTTCGGTGATGCGCTCCACCAGCGGGGAGTCCAGCGCCACTTCCTGCGCGTCGTTCTCCCCGGAGTGCGGCTCGGCGGCGTTGCGCACCGCCGCCACGAACGCGGCGGTGACTCCCCGGTCCAGCGCGCGGCGGGTGTAGGGGGTGACCGAGAGCGCCTCGACCTGCCGGTAGAAGGTGGCGTGGTAGTGCTCGAAGTCCTCGTAGTGGGCCAAATCGCGGGGCCTGGTCCAGTTGTAGAGGGTGACGACCAGCCCCGGCCCGCTGTCGGTGCGGCCCACGCGGGAGGACGCCTGGATGTACTCGGCGGTGTTCTTGGGCTGGCCGGTGACCATCATCAACCCGAACCGGGAGACGTCCACGCCGACCTGCAGCATCGAGGTGGCCAGCACCACGTCCACCGGGTCGCGGCCGTCCTTGCGGCGCTGTTCGCGGCGCGCGCTGAGCGGATGCGGCTCGGGGGTGTCCTTGCCTCGGGAGGACTTGCGCCGCTGCTCGTAGATCTCGCGCAGGTTCGCGCGGATGGCGTGGCGCCGCGTGGTGGTGTCGATCTCGGCGTCGAAGCCGTTCTCCAGGTGGGTGAGCACCTCGCTGATATCGGCCGAGGAGATGCGGGAGGTCAGCTCCTGGATGTTGAGCATCGCGGCGCGGCTGGGCAGCCGGTCGGAGATGCCGCGCCTGCGGCCGTGGGTGCGCACGCGGGTGGCCACGTCGTCGTCGAGGGAGCGCCGCATCCCGGCGAGTTCCCTGGTGGCGTTGAAGTAGCCGACCAACGTCATGTACGGGTCGGCCGCCGCGCCGTGCTGGTCGAACAGGGTCTGCCCGCCCAGCAGCAGGATCTCGGCGACGCGGATCTCGGCGGATTTCAGCCGCACCCCGTGGGCGCAGATCCCGAGGTAGCGCCTGCCGGGTTTGTCCGCGGTGGACACCTGGTGCGAGAAGAACGTGTCGGAGACCTCGGTGACCTGCGGCGGGAACACCGCCAGATCGCGGTTGAACACCCCGCGCACCTGCTCGCCGGAGCGTTTGGTGGTGGCGGTGGAGGCGATGATCTTCGGCCCGGCCTCGTTGCCACCGGGGGTGCGCCAGCAGCACAGCTCGTCCACCGCGGACTCGAACAGCCCGACGGTGGTGCCCAGCGCCCCGGAGATCAGGTGCAGCTCGTCCTGGATGATCAGGTCGGGCGCGCGCAGCCGCGCCACGGGTTTGCTGCTCACACCGGGGTGGCCGCTCTTCTGCTGGTGTTTGTCGGCGCAGCCGGTCTCGGCGTCGAGGTCGTCGTGGCGGTAGCCGTGCCGGGGGCACCAGCGGCGCACCCGGCCGAACAGCATCCCGGCGTAGCCCTTCCAGGGCAGCTGGGCGAGCTTGTCCACCGTGGCGATGACGAGGCTGGGCAGCAGCCGGTAGATCTCCTCGTCGACGGTGAGGATGGGCAGGCCCTCGGGCGAGTGCGGTTTGGAGAACGGGCAGGCGTCGCTGCCCTCGGCGTTGGGGCAGTGCAGCAGCACCCGGCGGGTGGCGGTGTCGACCTCGGCGTCGCGGTGGGCGAGCAGCGCGGAGCCGCACCAGGGGCAGGCCAGGGTCTGCAGCACGTTGGCGCGTTTGCCGTCGCCGGCCTCGCGGGCGTCCCTGATCTGCTGCTCGGCCTGGCCGAACCAGTTGGGTGAGACGCTGCCGCCGACCCACAGTCCGATGCGGAACGGCTCGCCGCCCCAGGTGGCCTCGTCCTCGCGCCGGATCATCTCCGCCGCGCACACCAGCGCCGCGGCGCGCTGGAACTGCTGCGCGGTCAGCAGCCGCAGGGTGTAGCGCATCAGCACCGCCACCCCGGCGCCGCCGTCGCGGGCGTCCTCGCCGCTGCCGAAGGTGCCCTGCAACCGGCGGATGGCGAAGGTGAACGCGGTCAGCCCGAGGTAGGCCTCGGTCTTGCCGCCGCCGGTGGGGAAGAACAGCAGGTCGAGCACGGCGTTCGAGTCGGCGGCGCGTTCGGCGTGGTCCGGGTCGACCAGCGAGGGCAGGTTCAGCAGCACGAAGGCGAGCTGGAACGGCCGCCAGGAGGCCCCGGCCGCGCCGTTGGCCTCGACCCGCTGCTTGGCCTCAATGTAGCCGATCTCGGTGGTCTCGCGCAGCCGCGCGAGGTCGGTGTGGCGGCGTTGGGCGGCCATGGCGCGGTTGGCGAACCGGAACGCGGCCAGCGCGTCGGCGTGCCCGGGGTGGTCGGGGTCGGTGAGCAGGTCGATGCCCGCCCGCACCCGGTCGGCGGCGCGGCGTGCCTGGAAGACGGCGGATTCCGCGGTCTCGCGCAGCGAGTCGGGCAGTTCCCGCGCTTCGGACTCGCGCTGGTCGAGCCAGCGGCGGTAGCCCTCGGACAGCGGTGCCAGCCCGGTGCGCAGTTCGGACGGTTCGGCGGTGGCCAGGGTGTCCATGGCGAGTTCGGTGCCCGCCAGCGGGCTGCCTTCCCGGTTGCCGGGCGCGACGGTGGCGGGGACCTCGTAGGTGGGCAGCCAGGTGGTTTCGAGCTGGTGGGCGCGGCGGGCGCCGGGGTTGGTGTGCGGGTGCACGGCGACGTTGTGGCCGGAGGCGTAGCGCAGCTGGCCGCGGTAGAGCAGCCGCAGGTGCTGTTCCTCCGGGTCGTCCTCGGCGGCGCTGTCGTACAGCGGGTCATCGGCGGGCAGGAAGACCGGGGACGCCCCGTCGAGGGCGGTGGCGCGCAGTCGGGTCTGGAACATCCAGGACTCCTCCTGCGGCGTGCCCTCCCGTTGCGCGTTGACCAGGGTGAGTTCCACGACGCGTTTGCCGTCGCGGTCGCGTGCGGTCACGGCCAGCAGCACGCCGGGTTCCTCGGCGGTGTCGGCGGTCAGCGGCAGGCGGTGTGAGCCGGTGCCGTCGAGCCGCACCTCGCGGCTGACCGTGACGGGTTCGCGGGTCCAGAGTTTGCGTTTGGCGCCTTCGGCGGTCTCGGTGTCCTCCTTGGCGTAGCGGCCCCATTCGGCGGTGACGTGCAGCGCGGTGGTGTCCCGCGCGACGGTGCAGCTCAGCCCCATCGAGGAGGCCCAGATGCGGCCGAGGCTCTGCGGGCTGAGCACTTCGGGGGGAGCGCCGCCGCCCTCGCCGTTGGCCTCGCCGCCGGTTTCTGCGCCGGTGTCCGGCGCGGGTTCGGCGTCGGCGGTGGGGCGGGCGTCCTGTTTGGGGCCGAGCATCCCGACGAGGTAGCGCTCACGGGGGCCGCTGGAGCCGTAGGGCAGCTGCTCGGCCTCCCCGTCCCACGGGCCGAGCAGGTCGCGCACGATGAGTTCCTGCAACCCGTCGCGCACTTCGGCGCCGCTGGTTTCGGGGAACCGCTGTTCGGTGTCCAGCAGCCGGGTCGGGTCCGGCCGTGCGTCGGCGTCCTCGCCGCCCGCGCCGGTCTCGCCCGTGCCGGTGCCGCCGTTGCCGCCGTTGCCGCCCGAGCCGCGCGCCGTGCCGGTGGGCATGTCGAGGCTGCCCTGTTCACCGTTGGGGTTCATGAACAGTCCGTCCGAGCTGTCCGGGTTGGTCATTTACGGTTGTGCTCCCTCTCGGTGGCTCTTCTTGGGCGGTGGCTCGCTGTCGGTGGCTCGTCCGGGGTCGGTCGGGGGAGACGGCTCCACGGACCGGGAAACCGGTGCACCGCCGCGCCGGTCCGGCGGTGCCGCACGGCATCGCTTCGCGCACGCGCCCGCCCGGGGATCACGCGGTTCGGTGATCATCTCGATTTCTCTCACACGGGTCCGACACCGGTTGCCGCGCCGGGCGCTTCGCCCGGACGCTCGTCGAACAAGGCGTCCAACGGCGGAGTGTCCTCGAAGTCCTGTCCGCCGGGCGCGAGGATCGTTGTCCCACCAGTGGCAGAGGATAAACCAGCTCACGGCGGAGTTGGCCCGGAATTCGCATACATCGGATACCGATCGTTCAACGGACCCGACCGAGCGCGTACGGCGTGCCAGTACGCGTCCGGCGTGCTCGCGAGCGCTGTCGCCGACAGGGCACGTGTGGAACCGCCGCTCACGGCCCGAAGGCCACCCGGTGCAGCTCGGCGAGGTACTCCTCGAAGCGGGACCGTCCTTGCTCGGACAACCGGGCTCTGGTGATGGTGTGGCGGTGGCGCTGCACCTTTTTGATCTCGATCAGCTCCTCGCGATGCAACACGCCGAGCTGACGGGACAGTTCGGCAGTGGTGATCTCCAGACCGCGTTGCAGGTCGCCGAAATCGGCGGCCTGCACGTGCCGCAGTGCTCCGAGGATCGCCAGTCGCACCGGTGAGTGCAGGATGGTCGGAAGTGCTTCGCGGGGGTCTCGGGCCGTGCTCATCGGCGCCACCGCACACCGATGAAAACCGCCAGCATCACAGTGGCTACCGCCGAAGCGACCCAGGCGGATGTCCCACTGGAGCCATCGGACCAGAGCAATTCGGATACGGGAAACGTGCCCGCGAGCAGCGCCGCACCTGCCAGGAGCGTGTCGATACGCCGCCACGGTGCGCGCCCCGGAGCACGCAACGCCGCCCAGTGCCACGAGAACGGAACAGCGAGGATCGCCAGGGCCGCCAACAGCGACCACACCAGCGGCGGATCGGATTGGATCACCCAGCTCGCCCCGGCACTCAGCGCACCGAGGCTGATCACCGCCAGTGTGATCTCCGCGACACGTGGTCGCCGGTACAACGAGGGAGCGTGACGGACGTTCTCCAGAGCCTGTCGTGCCTGGTCGGTCATCTTCGCTCCTTTCAGTGCACAGCCAGCGGATTCGATTTTCGCAACCAGTTACAAAAAACGAAACAGCGCGCTGGGGTCAATCACGCCCCCGCGAGCTCGTCGCAGCGATCCGGTTTGCGCTCGCCTTCGAGGTGGTCGCCGCGTTCGGCCATGCGACTGATCTGCTCACACCCCGCAAGCTGAGTGTCACAGCGATCGCCGCACCGCCCCACGTTCCGACGACGTGATCAACGAGACGCGAGAAGCATCTTCCTACCAAGGAGACGCGGAAATGTTTTCGTCGGTGTGGCAGAGCCGAACCCCACTCCCCCAGCTTCCGGAGTACCGCCAATTTCTCGCGAAATTCCCGGGCCTGCGGTGTTCCCGAGGCCGAACCGACCACTCCCGCAGACCGCACTCCGACCACTCTCGCCATCGGCACCGCTGCGGGTTCTCGCGTGCGGCTCTCGCGAGGACGGTCCCGACGTTGTGTAGTAACTACCCGATGTCGGGGCACCCGCAGCGAGAGCCGTGCGCGAGGTTCCGCCAAGCAACCACCTAAGCAACCCGGCCGGACGAGCTCAACCACCCGAAGCGGGGACGAGTTCGGAGCATCCGGACCAGCAGAGGTAGTCCTCGATGACCTCGGTCTCCTCAGCGATGAGGTCGTGGAAGGCGTTCTCGTCGGGTCTGTCGTACTGGTCCAGCGGCATGATCGCGATCTGATACATCCCGAACCGCTCCTCGGTGCGGTCGAGCACGGCCAGCGCCCACTCGCGCAGCCGGGGCAAGGCCGCGGCGTCGTCGACGCGGTCGTTGGTGGGTTGGTGGTGCAGCAGTTCGGTGTAGGAGCCCAGCGAGTCGGGGTTGACCACCCGGTACAGCGTCATGGTGTTAGAGAACATGGTTGCCTCCTGAGT
>NZ_FPAT01000001.1 GCF_900116555.1 Actinopolyspora lacussalsi subsp. righensis
GGGGTGCTGGTGAGGAAGGTGTCATGAGCCGTCATTCGTTTCGGTTCGGGTGATCGGTAGCGTTCGCGCATGGTGTGGGAGGTGGATCAGGACGGGCTGGTCGTGCACTGGACGCTGGTCGGTGACGATCTGGACCGGGTGGCGGGCAAGCGTGATGCGGCGAAGCTGGGTTTTGCCTTGTTGCTGAAGCTGGTGCAGTCGTTGCGGTTCCGGTCGAACAACACCATGCACGCGCCGATCATCGACGGCGGCGAACTGGTGCGACGCTACGCCGACTCGAGTACGCAGACTTACCGCCGCGGTGAGCAGGTGCCCATCCGGGGTGTGGTGGGTGGGGACTGGCTGGAACTGCTCTACTGAGGCGGCCTCCAGCCGGGTGCAGCGCAGCGTCTACGAGCTGGGCCTGTTCACCGCGTTGCGGGAACAGCTGCGCTGCAAGGAAATCCGGGTTGAGGGGGCGGACAAGTGGCGCAACCCGGAGACCGATCTGCCCGCTGACTTCGAGACCCGTCGCGTGGAGCACTATCGGTCCCTGGCCAAGCCGCTGGATCCGGTGCTGAACGTGCTCAAAGAAGCCGCCCTGCGGGTGGGGCTGCTCGAGCACTTCGCCCTGGCAGGGTGCCGGGAGAGCATGAACCGTGACGAGCTGGCCGAGAAGCTCATCCTGTGCATTTTCGGCTACGGCACCAACATTGGGCTGCGCTCCATCGCCGGTGGCGAGCACGGCCGCGCCGAGGACGAGCTGCGCTACGTCCGTCGCCGCTACCTGTCGGCAGCAGGGGCTCGCTCGTTTACCGCGGTGATCGCCAATGCCACCTTCACCGTCCGTCAGGTGGCGATCTGGGGCGAGGGCAGCTCGGCCGTGGCCATCCATTCCCAGCGGATCTCGTGTACCGCCTCCGAACTCGCCGCGATGATCGAGGGCGCGATCCGGCACAGCACCGACATGCAGCTCGAGGCCAACTACGTCGACTCCCACGACCACTCCGAAATCGGATTCGGCCTGGATCCCCGGCCTCGGACAGACGCGTCCGTAAACGGATCGGTCACTGAACAGGGTCTTGTGTGAGTTCGCCGACGATGGTGTCGAGTTGGGGTGCGAGTGTATGGCGGAAGCAGCGCTCCCAATGTGGTTGGCTCCCATCTGTGTCGGTGAAGTCGTATTCTTCCGCCAGATCCCACGTTGCCAGTGACTGCCCGGTCTTGGACAACACTTCGGGGTCAGTGGCGAGGGTGACCACAGCGCGGCCAAGGAAGGTCGGTGTTTCCGAATAGGCGAAATGCGGGTCTTTGCCGATCCCGTCACGCCAGGTGTGCTCGGTAACGCCGAGGTGCTCGAGCACGGCTTCCGAGCGCAGAAAACCGGGGGTCAATGCGACAGCGGCGACACCATGCTTGCGTAGTTCCGCGGCCTGGATTCGGGCCAGTCGGATCACGCTTGTTTTGGCGAGGTCGAAAAACGGGCTGCCACGGTAACCATCGGGGAACAGCGCGTTGGTGGCTTCGTCGCCGTCGGTGACCTCGACGACCAGGCCGGCGCGACGAGCGGTCATGAGCGGCAGCGCGAAGTGGCTGATGATCAGGTGTATGTCGACTGCGCGGTGCAGCAGGGACAGGCCATCTTTGAGCGGATGTTGCCACAGCGGTGCCCAATGCACCAGTGCGTCGCCGCCCCACACATCGTTGACCAGGATATCCAGGCGACCATTCTGTTCAGCGGTGATGCGGTTGATCAGGTTCCTCACCTGGTGGGCATCCGCATGGTCGCACTGCACAGCGATCTCCGTGCCGCCGGCGGCGGTAACGTACTCGGCGGTGTCCTCGATCGTTTCGGGACGGCCCAGATCGGATTTGGCGGCGCGGGTGCTGCGGCCGGGAACGTATACCGTGGCACCGGCGGCGCCGAGTTCGAAGTCGACCTCCAACGCATGCGCACCCGCGAAGGCATGGCCGTGGCGAAGGCGAAGGGCAAGCTGCGCGGCAAACAGCCCAAGCTCAGCGCCAAGCAGCAGACCGAGCTCTGTCGCATGCACAGCACCGGGGACCACAGCATCAACGACGCTGAGTTGTTCTCGATCGGCAGGACGACCGTGTACCGGACGCTGGAGCGCAAAGGCTGCTCATGACACGTTCCTTACCGGAACCCCTTGTCCTGTGAGGTTTTCTGAGGAACATCGTGACCGAGTCGGACGCGATCGGCGTCTTCGTGGGACTGGATGTCGGCAAGGGCGAACACCACGCCCGGGCTGTCACCCCGGCCGGGCGGCAAGAATATACTGGACAAACGGCTGCCCAACCGCACGCGCCACGGGCGCAGACATCGCGGGTCCGGCTCCCGACGACACCGTGGCTGCCCCGTCGATACTGTGCGGTCACGATGATGATCTCTTCGCCGAAGCCCCCGCGTGCGCAACCGGCTACGCGGGCTGTTGATCCAGATCCACCCGGTCATAGAGGCACCCGACACTCACATCGATGACTGTCGTCCATGACGCCGAGTGTCGGGTGGCCTGACCGCCCTTTCGTGTCGATCCCACAAATCGGTAAGCACATCATGAGGGCGGTCAAAACGTAATAAAAACTACGTGATTCATGATGAGGGACAGTGGCCTCGACTCTCGATCGCGAGAAAAAGGACATGGCGGAAAAATGGCCGAGATTACTTTATTGTTTCGGCTGTCGGCGGCACTCGCGACTATCCTTTTACCACATGAACTGGCCGCCATCGACGATCAATTTTTGTCCAGTGATGTAACGTGACTCATCACCCGCGAGGAATTCCAGCGCGTCAGCCATTTCTTCTGGAGTACCAATTCGCTCCTGAGGTATACTCGTGAACATGCTTTCGCGGTGCTCGGCCGGCGCGTTCTGAACTCGCATCCGCATGTCCTCGGTGTCAATCATACCGGGAATCAGTGAATTCACGCGTATTTTCGGGGCGAGCTCAAGGGCCAAGCACTTGGTAAGGTGCAGCAGACCCGCTTTGCTCGAACAATAGTTCACTCCATTGAATCGAGGGCGGATTCCAGTTGTGGCGGCGATATTGATGATGGAGCCACCACCAGCCTCGAGCATCGGCCCGGCAAATGATCGCGCCATGTAGAAGGGCCCTGAAAGATTTGTATCCAACACCGCCCTCCAGTCACTGTCCGAAATTTCGGTAAGGGGTTTGTCGATATTTCTTCCGGCATTGTTCACCAGAATTCGCGGAGCTCCGTATTCATTGATTATGCGGTTCGCGACACGGGACACTTCCTCAGGGGACGACACGTCCACCTGAATCGCCGTGCTTTCGGCCCCGAGTTCCTTCGAGGCCACGTCGGCGGATTTTTGATCATGTCCGTAAAGTGCTACGACACGGTACCCCATTTTTCTCAACCTCTTTGCGAGGGCGAGCCCAATTCCCTTGGTTCCGCCGGTAACAACAGCTGTTTTCATGGGGTCGGCATCGGGAACGTGTTCGTTCATTTTGATCAAGCTCTCCGAAGCGAGGATGTCATACAAACTGGCGTGAAATATCGCTTCTGTAGTCGCGTACGTGTTCGTTCCAGGCAAACCGATTGGCGAATACCCTTCTTTGGAAGTCTGGGGTAAAAATTTCTTCCAGTCAATCTCCTTTCGGTCAATAACTCGAGCAACGAGATGTACGTACGTCACACTTTGTGCGTATCACGGTAAAACCATGGTCGTATCAAATTCGTGCTGTACAGCTTGCGTACGTCCCGCGTACATCGAAAGTAGCATCGCGGATGGAGATATCTATGAATTGTTTTGTCGTGCGACGCCGAAGATTATATTTAGGAACCCGCACAGAACACGGAAAGGGAAAACAGTGGGAAATCCCATCATCGCCTACATGTCCGATATCGGCTCGCACGACGAAGCGCATGCTCTAGGCAAGGGCCTGATGCACAAGATCGCACCAGGGGTGGATATCGTTGATCTCACTCACCAGGTGAAACCGTTCGATGTTCGTGAGGGAGGGCTGTTCCTCCAGGACACTCCGGACTCCTTCCCCGATGACACGATCATCTGCGCTTACGTCTACCCGGAGACCGGTAGTCTGCTCCGCACAGTCGTAGTCCGCAATGAGAAGGGTCAGCTGCTGGTCGCACCCAATAACGGGCTTCTGACATGGGCACTCGAATCTTGTCCGGCAGTTGAGGCATATGAAGTCACTTCACCCGAGGTGATGAATCAACCGGTCACTCCGACGTGGTACGGCAAGGACGTGGTAGTAGCATGTGCGGCCCATCTCGCGGCAGGGGTCGATCCCTCCACGGTTGGTCCCGAACTGGATCCGGCTGATTTGGTGACGCTGCCCTACAACCCGGCAAAACGCCAGGCAGACGGCTCTGTACACGGTGAAGTTGTCCGTATCGACAAGAACTTTGGCAATGTATGGACCAACATCACCCTGAGTGATCTGTCCGATGAGATCAGCCTGGAGGGTAAGTCGCTTCAGCTGACGGCTAACAACATCACGTTGGAGATCCCTTATTACTCAACCTTCAGTGAAGTTCCCGTGGGAAAGCCACTTGCTTATACCAATAGCCGCGGCAAGGTCGCTTTCGGCCTCAATCAGGGTAGTTTCCTCGAGAAGTACGGATTGAAGCAGGATTCAGCGCTGACACTGATGTTGACCTGATTTCTCTCGCTGGGACGGTGAAAGGAGCGGAAGATGACTCTTTCCGCTCCTGCCACCGACCAAGTGGGATGGCGATCCGTTTCGGTGGATTGCTCGCTCGCGCCAAAAATACACTCAAAAAATACGTTTATTATTCACTCGGAGAGCAGGTTTAAATGACTAGGCCCGAAGTCGTGCAGAAATCTCATCAACTCGGTGGTGATCCGGCGCTGCTCAGTGCGTACTACGGTAACTGGGCCACCACATACGAGAAGGATGCTGGAAATCTGGGATATGTGGGACCACGCGTGGTAGCCGATCTATTCGGGGAATTGGCCACCAGATACTTCCCAGGGCAGAAGGAGATCACAGGGTTGGACGCGGGCTGTGGTACGGGCTTGGCCGGCCCACCACTTCTCGAACGTGGTGTGAGCGCGCTGGACGGACTGGATCTTAGCCAAGGAATGGTTGCCCAAGCCGCTGAAACGGGAGCGTATCGCATCCTATCAAGCGGAGTTGACCTCAATCTCGGACTTTCCCAGTTCGCGGAGGATGTCTATGACGTCACGATAAGCTGTGGGGTCTTCATTCGTGGGCATTTGAATCCCACTGCCGTAGACGGGTTGGTGCGTGTTACCCGCCCAGGTGGAATCATTTTGATCACAACTGGGCAGAATTATCTCGACGAAACGGACTTCGCGGGATACATAGCGGATCTGTCGTCGAAAAATCAGGTCAACCTTATCGAGATTCGCCCCAATCAAAACTATCTTATGGACGAGCCCGCGCATTACTGGGTGCTTCAGGTTCCCCCGGGATAGATATGTGGTCGTTTCTGCTTCTCCGGATCGTGGCTCGGCGACGCTAAAACGGTGAAACTCCTGGTAGAACGAGAAGATTCCAAGATTTCTCTCTGCCAGGAGTTCGTTGCTGCCAAACTCTCTCCCTGGCTGGAAGCAAGTATGCGACCCAGCATCGGTCATCCTGCTTTTGTTATGCCCTCTCAGTACTGAGAGGGCACTTCACCAGCAGAATTCACTGGCCGGAAACAAACAATCTGTTCCAGTGTGCGAAACAGTCGATCGAATCGATCGTTCAACTCTCCGCGAAAACGGATGCATTGAACCACCAATTCGATCGCCGCGACTGTTCTTCTAGTTATCAAAATTCTTCGGTTTCCCGTAGGCTTGTAGCTCGTCGACGAACAAGTACGGTACCCCTGTGGCCATATAGCTATGACGATGGGGCGTTCACGAGTGCTCGCGGTCAATTAAGCACAAACAGGACTATGATTGTATCCGTACAAGCTAATGATTTCCATTCGGAAGCAATCCCATTGAGCTGGCTTTGTTTGTAGCGTTCAGTCGGGAATTCACCTCGAGCTTGAGGTATATGTTGGTCAAATGTCGCTTTACGGTTCCTTCCGATATGAAGAGTTCATCGGCGATCTGTGAATTAAGCAGTCCGCGCGCCACGAGCGCTAGAACCTCTAGCTCGCGCGCTGATAATGGTCCATCTGCGGGATTCTCCAGCCGGTTTAGGGTCTCCTTTGCGACGGACAGTACGACACGGTCGGAAGAACGCTGCATCGCACGGATAGCGGCCAGTAGTTCCTCGCTCGTCGAACTCTTGGAGATGTACGCGTGAGCGCCGATCTCCAGGAGTTTGCTCATCATCCGCGCGTCGTCATGCATGGTCAAAATAGCCACTCGTGGTGGACGCGGAACGCTCAGTACTCGTTCCAGCGTGTCCTCCGCGCCACGTCCGGGCATCTCTACATCGAGCAGCATCACATCCGCGGTACCTCCGTGGAGAAACGCGATCGCACCATCACCGTCATTGACTTCTCCGACGACGCTGATGTCGGGCTCTGCCGTGCAGATCTCGACAATCCCTTCCCGGAACAGAGTGTGGTCATCGGCTATGACCAGTTTGATCATTTCTCCGGTGTCGGTGGTCATCGCGATGCCCCCATCGGCAGGGTCACAGTTACCCGAGTCCCGTTCAACGGTCCCGGTGCTACGATGAACGAGCCACCGAGCAAAGCCGCTCGCTCGTTCATCGAGTTCAGTCCGAGCGTGGAAGAGAACTCACGAACGTCACGGTCGATTCCCGCACCGTCATCTTCCACGACAGCAGTCATGCTGTTCCGTCCGCTACACAGCTGAATGGTGATGTTGTCAGCCTCTGAATGGCGCAACGCATTGTCCACCGCTTCCCGGAGAATTGTGAATACTTCGTCCTTGTCCGGCAGATCCGAGCTGACACTGACACTGCTGGGGCTGTGCTCTGACGCGTTACCGGATGTACGAACACTGGCGGACAATGCCCTGGTGGCCTCCAAAGCTTGCCAGAGGGTTCGGTTCGCGGTGTCGAGCTTGACTCGCGCTCGTTCCGAGTTCCCCTCGTTGGTGTATCTGTCACTCAGCTCCAAGCATTGCAAACCGACCGCGATGGAGTGCGCGACACTGTCGTGTAGTTGACGGCTGAGGTCGAGTCGTTCGAGTTGAGAGAGTGGCTGAGCTTCCTGGAGGTCATCACCGGAAGCGGGTTCCGCGGATGCTTGGGTACTCTTCCTCGCTGGATGTCCTGGTAAGACACGAAGAGACGCTTGTCTCGAATGTGCTGTCACCACAGCTCCTTCCTCGGCAACCGCAAGCTTGCACTATGCGTGTATCAACTCGGTTCTCACGATCGTGATGTGTGGTTACAGCCGAAGCTGTAGTGGGTCGACCACTGTCAGCATAACAAATAGACCGTTCTTTTTTCTATTGTTGCTCATCACTACTTGCGCAAGGTCTGGAGGCACTGCCACTGGCGACTCCGCTGCCGCTAGCCCGAACGGTGTCCGTCCTGCGGCCAACGTCACGTCTTCCTGGTAAACATACGATGATCCCGTACTCAGTACGGTCGTACGACGCGAAGAACCGGATACGGTGCGCCCTTCGTCAGATGTGGCTAACAGGCTTCTCGAGAGATGCTTGGCTCATGACCAACACTGCGAGATCAAATGCTGAAGTTGCCGTCGTAACCGGTGCGAATCAAGGTATTGGACGCCAAATAGCCGAGAAGCTGTCCGGCCAGGGGTACCAACTCGCCTTGCTTGACCAGGTTTCGCCGAAGAAGGTCGTCGAGGGGATCGACGCGGAGGCGATCGCGATCACCGCCGACGTCTCCGACGAAGACGCCGTGAATTCCGCCAAGGACCAGGTTTTGGAGCACTTCGGGGAGGTGAACCTGCTGGTGAACAACGCCGGTATCAACAGGATCGCCTCGGCCGAGGACACGTCCTCCGAGCAGTGGCGCCGTGTTCTCGAGGTGAATCTGACAGGACCATTCCTACTCAGCCAGGCATTCGGTGCGGCCATGCTCGCGACGGACAAACCTGGCTCGATCGTCAACATCGCCTCCATCGCCGCCCTGGGTGGTATTCCGGACAGGATCGCCTACAACTCGAGCAAACACGGTCTGCTCGGGCTGACTCGTACCCTCGCCCTCGAATGGGGAGCTCGTGGTGTTCGGGTCAACGCGGTGTCCCCGGGTTTCGTCAAGACCGAAATGGACGAGGCCGACCTGGCTTCTGGTGCCTATACGAAGGCCGACATCGTCGACCGTGTACCGCTTGCCAGGTTCGCGCTCCCCGAAGATATCGCCGAAGCGGTGGCTTTCCTGGCCGACTCCAACCGCAGTGGTTTCATCAACGGTGTCACGTTGCCGGTGGACGGTGGCTGGCTCGCGGATACAAGCTGGAAATCTCTCCGCCTGAGCAAACGGAACTCCTCCGAAGCCGGGTCCAAAGCAGGGTGAATAGTATTCGAATGTCGCGGAATCTTGACTACGGCATTCGCCATACTCCGGTGCACCAGAGGGAGTACCGTTGATGTGTTCATGTGACGGCAGTTACCGGATTTCCGTGTTAGTCATAATCAGCACGGACTTGTGAGCACTCCGCCGGGACAGTCGTCGCGGTCTCCGTCACAGAGCGGTTCGGTTACCATCGGGCGGGATCCATATCAGAGGGAGCGTGGTTGTCCACACCTGTCCTGACCCCTCGGCGCGGTGGGTCCCGCCTCGGACCGGACCAGTCGGTCGGCCCGTGCGAGTCGATCTTCGGTCAACACGATACGGAGCGGTTCGAACGAGCAGCTTTCCACCAGCTGCTTCGATCAATGTCCTCGATCCGCCCCTTGGAAGCCGAAATCACCGTACCCTGTCCCGCCGCAACCGCTAGCATAGCGATCGCACTCTTTGTTTTCGCGGGAACAGGTGAAGTCCAGTGGCACAGCTGAAGCAGGACCGAGCGTTGTACACACGCGCCAAGATCATCCGAGCTGCGGCCGAAGTGTTCGATGATCTGGGTTTCGCCAGCGCCAGCCTAAGCAAGATCGTCAATCGTGCTGGAGTCACGATCGGCGCGGTCTACTTCCATTTCACTTCGAAGGAAGAACTGGCCAGAGCAGTGATGGCCGAACAAGTAACAGACATGACCTTCCCGGCAGGCGAAGAGGGGCTGCAACTGGTCATCGACATCACCCTGGACGTCGCCCGTCAGCTACAGCACAATACTTTACTTCGCGCCGGTATACGGCTGGCCGTGGAACAAGGGGCGTTCGGTCTGGAAGACGATGCCGCATACTCGTTGTGGACCGAACTGCTCCGTCGACAACTTGCGGTGGCACGTGAGCGTGGAGAGCTTCTCGATCGTGTAGATGAAAGGGAATTCGCCCAGCTACTGGTCGGCGCTTACACCGGTACTCAGCTGGTATCGCAGATTACCGCTGGACACGACGACCTGACTGAACGCATCGCGACGCTGTGGTACTACTTTCTGCCCGGTGTGGCCGTTCCGGAAGTAATCCCCCGACTGAGGTTGGAACCTGCGACCTCCGACACGGAAAGCTTCTAAGGACGTGTTGATGACCACAGATGGAAATATCCTGCTGACCATGCGGACAGTCATTAAAGTCACGGTGACGAATATGTGAGATGTAGGAGCACTGCGGCATCACGTACTGACAGGCGAACAGTAGGAGTACGTTGCTGCGCAACCAGCGAGCGTACCGATGCTTGCGCAGCGCCGGATCCGCATCGAAGTGGAGGGAGTTGGACACGGCTGTTCCGGGAAGACCATGATGGTGAGCCGAGAAGGAGACGAACCCCACTCCACGGCTCACCGCTGGCGGTAAGACCATGAGCCCCGTGTGGATTCCGGGCCCCGACTCACCTTTCCGAGCATCGGAACGACGAGACCGACTCCTGATTACGCCCCAGTCCAGTACGGAGCCCGCAGTTTGAACTTCTGGAGTTTACCGGTGGCGGTACGCGAGAGTTCGTCGCGGAACTCGACCGACGTGGGGGCCTTGTAGCCGGCAGCCCGCTGCTTGCACCAGGCGATCAGTTCGCCTTCGGTCGGCTCCTCGGTCTCAGGAGCCAGCACCACGAGTGCCTTGATGGTCTCGCCCCACTTGTCGCTGGGAACGCCGATGACAGCGACCTCCGAGACCGCAGGGTGCGAGAAGAGAACGTCCTCCACCTCGATCGAGGAGACGTTCTCGCCCCCGGTGATGATGACGTCCTTCTTGCGGTCGCTGATCGTGAGATAACCGTCCTCACCGATGGTGCCGCCGTCACCGGTGTGGAACCAACCGTCCCGCAGCACCGCGGCGGTCTCCTCGGGCTGCTGCCAATAGCTGTCGAGCACGACGTTGGAGCGGGCCAGAATCTCCCCTTCGTTGTCCTCCTCGGTGGAGACCCCCAGCCGTACTCCCAGCGCGGGAGCACCGGCCCTGACGAGCTTGGCGGCCCGCTCCTCGGTGGCGAGATCGTCCCACTCGGAGCGGGAGCGGTTGATGGTCAGCAGCGGGGAGGTCTCGGTGAGCCCGTAGATCTGGACGAATTCCCAACCGAGCTCCTCCTCCACTCGCGCGACCGTCCTGGTGGGAGGTGGCGCACCGGCCACGATGATCCGAACGCTGCCGCGGCCGGGAATCTGCCCCTCCCAGTCGCGGGCCGCGTCGAGCACGGCCGCGACGACGGCCGGGGCCGCGCACATGACGGTGACCCCGTGGTCACGGACACGCCGCAGAATCTCTGCTCCGTCGACCTTGCGCAGCACGACCTGCTTGATGCCGAGCCCGGTGGTGGCGAACGGCATCCCCCACCCGTTCGCATGGAACATCGGCAGGGTGTGCAGGTACACGTCGCGGTCGGTCAAACCCGCGTGCAGCCCGAACGTCAGCGCGTTGACCCAGATGTTGCGGTGGGTGATCTGCACGCCCTTCGGGCGAGCCGTCGTGCCGGAGGTGTAGTTGATGCAGGCGGTGGCGTTCTCGTCCGGTTGCCAGGCACGTGGTTCGGCACCGGCCGGTGCGTACAGGTCCTCGTCCTGGCCCAGCGTGTAGCGGTGCTCGGCCGTCACCGCCCCGAGTTCCTCTTCGAGAGCCGGATCCACGTACAGCGCTCGCGCGCCGGAGTGCTCGACGATGTAGCGCACCTCGTCGGGGCGCAACCGGAAATTGATGGGGACGAGCACCCGACCCGTTCCCGCCACACCGAAGAAGGAGGTGAGCAGCCGCGCGCTGTTGTGGCTGACAACGGCAACCCGCTCTCCCACTCCGATGCCGAGTTCATCGAGATGAGCGGCCTGCCGTGCCGCCAGCCCCGCGAATTCACGATAGGTCAGCTCACCGAGAGACGGTGCCGGCTGGTCGGGTTCGTCGACGACACCGACGCGGTCGGCGTAGACCCGCGCGGCACGATCGATGAAGTCGGAGACGCTGAACGGAACGAACACGGGGCCTCCAGATCACAGTAGCCCGCAACTGTACGAGTCGTGACGCCGCATCTTATACGAAACGTTTGGTTCCATCCACAGCTTGTCGGCGCGAGTCGGTGAGCCCTTCAAGGAAGGGGCCGGATCGCGACGTCGGTACTCGAATCGCCGTGTGCCGATCGGTGCGAAGCACAGCGACAGCGGACAGACTGGACCAATGCTGCACCTGCGCGTGGTGTGCCCGTGCGAACACACCGACTCGGTGATCGACCTGTTGAACACCGACTCCGGCATCGCGCACCTGGTCGTCGTCCGCGAGGTGGCCGTCCGGCCCGCCGGAGACCTGATCGAGGCATCGATCGCCCGGGAGAGTGCCGAACACGTGCTCGACCAGCTCACCTCGCTCGGGGTGAGCCACAGCGGTGAGATCAGTCTGCACAACATCGACACACTGTTGTCCCGCACCGCCGACAGCGTCGAGGCCGCCACCCCCGGCCAACCCGCCGACGCCGTGATCTGGGAAGAACTGGTGGCGACCACCGGTGAGGAATCCCGGCTCAACGGGACCTTCCTGGCGTTTCTCACCCTGGCCTGCCTGCTGGCCGCTGTCGGTGTGCTCACCGACTCGGCCATCACCATCGTCGGCGCCATGGTCGTCAGCCCCGACTTCGGCCCGCTGGCCGCACTCGCCGTAGCCACCATCGGTAATCGCCGCGATCTGGCAACCCGGGCGGGCGTCGCACTCGGCGTCGGCTACCCCGTCGCGATCCTCGTCACCGTCGTGCTGGCCGTTCTTGGACGTGTGGTCGGTATTTTCGACACCGCCGAACTCGGCCGGCTACACACGGCATCCTTCATCTATCACATCGGCCCCTACTCGATCGTCATCGCACTGCTCGCCGGTACCGCGGGCATGCTCGCGCTGACTTCCGAGAAATCCGGCATCCTCATCGGGGTGTTCATCTCGGTGACGACCGTGCCCGCCGCCGGTTTCGCCGCACTCGCCGCCGTCGCCGGCCACTGGGTCCACTACGGCGAGGCCATGCTGCAGCTGCTGATCAATCTGGGCGGTATCATCGTGGCAGGCGTCCTCACCCTGCTCGTCCGTCGGCATCGTGTACTCCCCGACACGCCCCGAAACGCCCCCCGGTAGGAGGTTCCCACCGGCCGCGGAACTTTCTCACCGCCGGACAGGACTTTTCGTGCCGGAAACTGTCGAAACCGTAACTGTCCGACGTACCCTTACCGGATCCATCAGAGTCACGTCGAGCACAGCGACATCGCCGGGCGGAATCGTGCGAGTCGACGACCTCGGCAGCAGCCCGAGCCGGATCGCCGAACTGCTCACCCACGTCCCGTGGACCGTACGGATCGACGAGGCAGCACTGGCCAAGGCCCGCGACATGATCTGGATCAGCACGCTGGACATCCACGGCTACGGCCACCGCACGGCAGAGCTCGAGCGCGCGCAGGACAACCTGCGTCGTTTCGGGAGCACGGTGGCACGGTGCGCTACGGAACCGACCTGGGCAACGGCCCACTGCCACTCGGCGTCAACGCTCGCGAGGTCGCGGCGTTGCAACAAGCCGGCATGTCGGTCGATGACGTACTGCTTGCCATGACCGATCCGGACCTGTCCGCACCACCGTGCGTCATCCCCGAAGGCCTGGATTCCGACCCGACCGGGTCGGTGACGGCGCTGTCGACTGCCCAGGTGGTGCGACTGACCGACGAGGAGCATCCCGGGAAGAGGCGCGCCCATGACTGACCGGACGGAGTTCGCGGCCAAAGCACGCGAACTCGACGAGGCCGACCCACTCGGCGACTACCCGGACCGCTTCCTGCCGACCGACGACGACATCGTCGCCTACTTCGACGGAAACTCACTGGGACGCCCTCCCGCAGTGTCCGCCGAGCGCATGGATCACTTCGTTCGCCACCAGTGGCGAGCACGACTGATCCGGGGATGGGACGACGAGTGGCTCGACTGGCCCACCGCTGTCGGAGATCGACTCGGCAAAGCTGTGTTGGGGGCCGCACCCGGCCAGCTGGTGGTGGCCGACTCGACGACCGTGCTGTTGTACAAACTGGCACGAGCCGCGCTGCGCGCTCGTCCCGAACGTCAGGAGATCCTGCTGGACACCGACAACTTCCCCACCGACCGCTATGTCGTCGAAGGCATCGCCGACGAACACGGACTGACCCTGCGGTGGATCGAGACCGATCCGGACGCGGGTATCACACCCGACCAGGCCGCGAACGCGATCGGTCCGAACACGGCACTGGCCGTGTTCAGCCACGTGGCCTACCGCTCCGGCTACCTCGCCGACGCCGCGGCCATAACGCGACTCGCACACGAAACCGGAGCGCTCGTGCTCTGGGACCTGAGCCACTCCGCGGGATCGGTGCCCGTCGAACTCGACAACTGGGGCGTGGATTTCGCCGTCGGATGTGGTTACAAGTATCTCAACGGTGGACCCGGCGCACCGGCTTTCGCATACGTGAACGATCGCCACCAGCACACGATCCGCCAACCCGTCCAAGGGTGGATGGGGCACCGTCATCCCTTCACGATGAGCCCCGGTCACGAACCGGCTCCGGGAATCCGGAGAGTGCTCAGCGGTACGCCACCCATACTGGGGATGGTGCCGTTACTGACCGGGTTGGAGCTGGTCGAGCAGGCGGGCATCAACGCGATACGAGCGAAGTCGCTGCTGCTGAGCGACTTCGCGCTGGAGCTCGCCGATGCCTCTGCCCCCACTGGGAGTACGGTTCGCATCACCGCGTGAGCATTCTCGACGGGGCGGACACATCACGCTGTGCCGCGGCGACTTCGACGTGGTCAACGAAGAACTGCGTCGGCGCGGCGTCGTTCCCGACTTTCGGTCCCCGGACGGGATCCGCATCGGACTGTCACCGTTGAGCACCCGATTCACCGAGGTGCACACGGGTATGGCCACGCTCGCCGAGGTCGCCGCGGAGCGGCTCGGGAAGAAGGGACAAGACGGTAATGCACCCACCGATGGGGGATTCCGACACCGTCGACGACGATGACGTACGAACTCCGTCGGCCACGAGAAGGACAGCACGAGCGCTGCCGGTGTGCGGACTCGCCCTGCTGGTGGCCGCCCCGCTGTGGCTGCTGCTCACCGGGCACACCAGCTTTCGAGGCTCCTCGGACGAGGGCGCCACCCATGACACTGTGGCAGGCGATGCTGCCACCGCTGGCCGGCATCGTACTGACACGGCTGGTGCCGCTCCGGATCGCGGTAACCGATCCGCTCTCCCGTTCCCGACAGGCTCTGGTGTTCCGGCAGATGTGGGTGCTCCTGACAGCGGCTGTCGCGTTTCCCACCGTGCTAGCCGTGCTGCCCACCGGGATATCCCGCGGAGTGTGGTACGCGGTACTGAAGGTTCTGCTGTTTCGCCACGATGCACCTGCCAACCCACCTGCACCACGAATCAGTGGTCACCGGACTGGCCACAGTGCTGATGTTCCAAGGACTGTTCGGAGTGTTCTGTGGCTACCTGTGGTCCCGGTACCGCAACATCTGGATCGTCATCACGGTACACATCGTTGTGAACCTCGCCTACGTGGACCTGCTGCTCGGCTGGCTCGGTCGCTGAGTCGGGAACGCCGTGTGGAAACGGCGTTCCGGTCCGGAGCTGGACCGTCGGGCCGGAACGCCGAGTCGATCACGGGTTTCTAGTCGCGATAACTGAGCCCGTAGCCGTAGGGATACAGCGGATCCTTACCGTCTCCCCGGTTGATCGGTTGCTGCTCGAACGAGCGCATCCAGGTCATCGGAAGTTCGCCCGTGGGGTTGTACTCGCCGAACAGCACGTCGGCCACACCACCCCCCTGGGTTCCGGGGAGCCAGGAGGCCAGCAGCGCGTCCCAGTTACCGACCTCGGAGGCGATGTCCATGGGACGGCCCGAGGCGAGTACGACGATCACGGGCACGCCGGAGGAACGCAGCTTGGCGATGGTGCTCAGATCCTCCTGGGAGAGTTCGAGCCCGTTGGGACGGTCACCCCGGTACTCGGCGTAGGGTTTCTCCCCCACGACCGCGATCGCGGCGTCGTAACTGCCGTTGATCCCATCACCGTGACGGTTGTAAGTCACCGAGGAGTCCGATACCTCGCGAATCCCCTCCAGGATCGTGGTTCCCTCGGTGATGTCACCGCTGGATCCCTGCCAGGAGATCGTCCAACCGCCACTCTGGTTTCCGATGTCATCGGCATTGGAACCGGCCACGAACAGGTTGTCCGTCCCTGAGGACAACGGCAGCACACCCTCGTTCTTGAGCAGCACCTGCGATTCGCGCACCGCCTGACGTGCCAGTTCACGATGCTCGGTGCTTCCCACCGTCGACAGCAGATCACGCTGGGCGTACGGGTGCTCGAACAACCGAAGCTCGAACTTCTTGGTCAACACTCGGCGGGTGGCGTCGTTGATACGCTGCATCGAAATGCGGCCGGACTCCACTTCCTGTCGCAGGTGGCCCAGGAACTTCTCGTGGTCCTTGGACAGCATGATCATGTCCAGGCCCGCGTTGACGGAACGCCGCACCTCGGAGGCAGTGAGCGTGCTGTCGTTGCCGTCGAGCTGGTGAATCGCGTTGTAATCGGACAGCACGATGCCGTCGAAACCGAGCTCACCCTTGAGCACGTCGTTGATCAGATATTCGTGTTCGTGCAGCTTGGCACCGTTCCAGCTGCTGTAGGAAACCATCACCGATCCCACATCGCGTTCGACGGCCTTGCGGAATGGCGGCAGATGGATCCGACGCAGTTCCTGCTCGCTGAGCTGGGTGTTTCCCTGGTCGACCCCACCGGTCGTTCCGCCGTCACCCACGTAGTGCTTGGCCGTGGCCATGATCGAGCTCGGGCCCCCGCCCAGGGTGGCGCCCTGATAGCCGGTGATCTCGCTGCTCATCGCCGAGGCCAGTTCCGGGGTCTCCCCGAAGGACTCGTAGGTCCTGCCCCAGCGGTCGTCCCGAGCCACGCACAGGCACGGTGAGAACGTCCAGTCGATGCCCGTGGCCGCCACCTCTTCGGCGGTCGCGGCACCGATCCGGCGTACCAGCTCGGGGTCGCGCGTGGCACCGAGGCCGATGTTGTGCGGAAAGATCGTGGCTCCCCGCACGTTGTTGTGACCGTGCACGGCATCGACGCCGTACAGAATCGGAATCCCCCGCGGAGTGTCGAGCGCGGCACTTTGATATCGGTCGTACATGTCTGCCCACGCCTCGGGCGTGTTGGGGCTCGGTGCGGATCCGCCCCCACTGAGCACGGAACCGATCCGGAGTTCGGCGACCTCGGCGGGACTGGCCGCACCCCGTGTGATCTGAACCATCTGTCCCAGTTTGTCCTGCAAGGACATACGTGACATCAGTTCGTCGACCCGCTCCGTCACGGACAGCCGCGGATGGTGCGGGTGAGGGTCGTGGTGATGCGTGGTGTGCGCCGCGGCGGGGGCAAGCGCGCCGGCCAGCAGCGTGACCACTGCCATGCCCGCCACCGCGGGCAGCGATCGCCGAAGGCGGCGACCGGTCGCTCGATGCGACATGAAGACTCCTCACAGGAACGTGAACGATTCGGGTTGCACGCTCGTAGCATGCTTGTGAGCGCTCCCAATACCAATCGGCCGGTCGTCGTCACCGGCACTGCTCCACCCGGAGTTGTTCCCGACCTGTTCGACGGGCCGGTCGTCGTGCCTTCGCTGCACAACGTGAACTGAACAGTCAGTACTACCGGCCGGAGGTCTCCCACGAACTGCCGAGAGTGCTCTGCCGCGTGACCAGTTCGGGTGGAACGACGGCACTGGTCGCCGCCTGGGTGGGATCGTCGATCCGCTGCAGCAGCAGCTCCATGCTGTGCCTGCCGACCGCGTCGAAATTCTGCCGAACCGTGGTCAACGGCGGTGTGAAAAAGGCGGAGTCCGGACTGTCGTCGAACCCCGCCACCAGCACGTCATCCGGTATGCGGAGACCGCGCTCGTGGAAGGCGCGAAGTACGCCGAGCGCCATCTGGTCGTTGGCGACGAACACCGCGCGAACATCGCCGCGCTCGGCCAACAGCTGCCCGTTGGCATAGCCGGAAGCGGGAGTCCAGTCACCTCGCAGTACTTCCGGGACGGTGACCGCCGCACGTTCCAGCTCGGACCGCCACCCCGAGACACGTCCCTGCGCCTCCAGCCAGTCGATCGGTCCGGCGACGTGCCAGACGGTACCGACCTTCCGATCCAGCAGATGCCGGGTGGCCAACCGCGCCCCCTCGACCTGGTCCACGCAGACCACGGGATGTCCACCCCCGCCACCGCCCTCGACCACGACCAACGGGAGGTCGGACGGCACGTGCCGCAGCGCCTCTACCGCCACTCGCTGCGGTGCGATGGCGATGATGCCCTCGACGAACTGGCTGCCGAGACGTTCCACGGCGTGCCGAATGGCGTCCTCGTCGACGTCTTCCACGTTGGCCACGCTGACGAAGTAACCGGCAAGCCGAGCGGCTTGTTCGATGGCGTACAGCGTGCTGGCGGGACCGAACAACGTGGTGGTGAAACTGACTACCCCGATACCCCTCGTGCGTCGTGTCACCAGCGCACGAGCGGCGGAGTTCGGACGATAGTCCAGCTGTTCGATCGCGGCGAGGATTCGGTCGCGAGTCGCCGGTGACACCGAGGGGTGCTCGTTGAGCACCCGGGAAACCGTCTGGTGTGAAACCCCTGCCAACCGAGCGACATCGGCCATCACTGCCGGACGCCGTGGCGAGATGTCGTTCCGGGCCATCGCCAACCTCCGTGCTGTCGGTCCGGAACCGACGCTACCGCCTCCTTCCCACGGCCTCGTTCAACAGTGGACGGACAGCCGGAACCGGCGGTGGAGCTTCCACCGGCCGGTGGCGGTCCCGTGCCGGTTCAGTCGTCGAACCGTGCGCTGCCCGCGGCCGCGACGATGTTTCCCCGCTCGGACTCGCTGAAAACACCATCCTGCTGCCAACGTCGCGCAACCCGGGCGACGTGGCTGGTGAACTCTCCCCTGCTCTCGAACGGCGCCGCCGACCAGATCTCGTCGAGGAAAGTGACACCATCCGAGGAACCGCGGTTGGGCACACCGGAATCGACCGAATCGAACACGACTCGCGGCTCCTGCCTGCGAAAGTAGGCGTGGTAGGCATCCTTCGTGCCCTCGAAGAACGGAGCCAGCTCCACGTCACCGAGCAGGAAGTGTAGTGGCTTGTCCGGTAACTCGGTCAACGCCGGCGACAGATCCCCGGACAGCCGCGCCGTGTCGTACAACGTGAAGTGGAGGAACTCGGAGCGTTCGTCCAGCGCGACGAGGTTGAGTGGGCCGTACATCAGGTTCTGCACCGTCGGATCGTCAGGGGTGGGTTCCGCACGTAGCCGGAACGGCAACTCGACGTCGACAGTGTCACCGGTGCGCCATTCCCGCGAGAGAACGAGGTATCCCTGCTCGCTGGTCTCGACCGGTTGGCGGACCCCGTTGATCCGGACGGCGAAACCGGAGCCCACCCATTCCGGAACGCGCAAGTGCAGTTCGAACCGTGCCGAACCGGTCACCCGCAATCTGCTGTGCTGTTCGTACGGAAAACTCGTGTCCTGTTGGATCGTCACTGCTCCGGAGCTCCAACGCAGTGTCGAAGGCAGGTAGAGGTTCACGTAGAGCGCGCTTCGATCCTCCCGTGCGAAATAGACCGAATCCTGGTACTTCGTCGCGCTTTCCATCCCCGTTCCCTCACAACACGTGGTGCCGTCCTTGGGAGTGAAATCGCGGATCGCGCCGGGGCCGAGGTCGACGAAGTAGGTGGTCAACGGTTTCTCGGTATCGTCGTAGTCACGTTTGGAACCGAGGATCTGGTTGAACAGAGCGCGCTCGTAGTACTCGGCGTAATCGCGCTCGCCCTCCCACCGGAACAACGAGCGTGTCAGCTTGAGCATGTTGTAGGCGCAACACGTCTCGGCGGTCTCGGAGCTCAACAGCTGAGCCACCCGGCCGGGACGGTGGAAGAACTCACCCTCACCGGTTCCCCCGATTCCGAACATCCTGGTCGGTACCACCATGCCCCAGAAGTTGCGTGCCGCCCGCAGGTAGCGCTGCTCACCCGTTCGCTCGTACAGCAGCACCAGCCCGGTCAGGATCGGGATGTGCTGGTTGGCGTGCTTGCCCTCGAGAACATCCGTGTTCTGTGCACAGGCGTCGATGAACGAGTCCAGATCGAAGCACTCGGCCAACCGCAGGTGGTGTGGTTGTCGAGTGTGCTCGTGGGTACGCAGGATCGCCTCGACGACACCGCCGTATTCCCCACTGGAGAAGAGGCTCCACATCCGTTGACGATCAGCCTCGGTCAACTCGCTCAGGCGTGAGTACATCCAGTCGCACATCCCGGAGGCCAGATCGAGCGCGCGCCAGTCACCGGTGGTTTCGTAGGCGTCCAGTAGTCCCTGCAGGATTTTGTGCGCGGTGTAGTACGGCGCCCACACCACGGGATAGCTGCTGCTGGTCAGCGATTCGAGCCGGATGAACTGGGTCTCCGGGTAGGCGGCCAGGAAACCGGAGTGACTGGGTTTTCCCCAGGTTCGGGCGTAGGTGGCGTGTCGGTGGGCGCCAGAGCGGTCGTGCAGTACGGTTCCGCCCCGTTCCCGGCACGGGTACGAGAACCGGTCACCGGAACCGGCGGTGGTCGCCGCCGCCTCGGTGTGCCGGAGCTGTTCGATCTGTCGCGGAGTCAGCACGCTCGACCACAGGTTGAGGTCCGCGTAGCCACCGGAGTGGACGGGATCGTCGTAGTGTGACCGCCCGAGCCAGCAGTGCGCGAGGCTGCCGAGCTCGGCCGGGGTCAACGACAGCTCCGCGTTGCGGCCGACCTCCCTGCCGTTGACGTAGAGTGCGCCGGCCCCCTCGGAAAGGGTCAGAGCGACGTGGCTCCACTCCCCCACCCGAAGCGACTCGGAACCGACGATCCGTTCCTCGCTGCCACCACTTGCCCGGGTGATGGCGAACCGCGGCACTCCGTTGCTGTCTCTCGGGGTGAGGAAGAGGTTCGTGTCGGTGTCGTTGCCGAAGTCGAAGATTCGGGTCCACTCGTCGGCGGTCGCCGGGCGAATCCACCCCGCGAAGGTCATGGCTCGCAGACCGTTGACCGTCTCGGGGGGAACATCGAAGTACAGACAGGCCCCGCGCCGCACCTCGACGGCTCTGTCGAGCGGACCATCCGCGCCACGAATGGCCGGTTCCCGGTTCAGCGCCTGCCGGCACTCATGCAGTGCGGCGACCATCGTGGTCAGCTTCCGGTGGAACACCGCTTCATCGGTGCCGGCGTGTGCCTGGGACAGCATCGTCATGAAGTGACCGGCGAAATGACCTCGTAGATTGCCGTTGCCCTGCCCGTCCAGGCTTTCCCAACCCTCTGGTGCGACGGCGCCGTGGGTGGGCAGGTCCGCGTTCGCGCGGAACGCCAACAACAGCCGGTCCTCGTCGTAGTTCCGCGCGAAATCCAGCATTCGAGCACGTTTTCGGGCGAACAGGCCCCGCTCGAGACGCACATCGGACAGGGAGAACCCGTGTAGTGGTGGCTCGGTGCTTGCCGCTGCCGTTCGTGTTGTCGCGGAAACGGCGGTATCGGGAGTCGTGATGGAAGTCAGGAGGGGAAGAGACACCGAGGCTGCCCCGAACCGGAGCGCGTCCCGACGGTCGAAGTGGCGTGCCATGAGGTTTTCCTGCCTTCGGAGTGGAGCTGAGCATCGGGCAGCTGGTCGCGCGAAGTTGTGTTAGCGCTAACACAAATCGAGTTCGCACAGTAACAACACGTGATCTCGGTGGCCATGCGTGAACCGGTTCAGTCCCGGTAAGCACAGGACCTCTCACGAAACCCGCCGCCTCCTCCGGGCGGTTGACCTCCCCATCGGCAGTGTTCGTCCCAGGAGGTCGAGCACACGCCACCGCGGGACGGCTCGTGCGACGAATCGTCCCCGCCACGAGGTGCACGGCGATTTCTCAGCCGGGCGTTACCGAGTACTCATCGGTGACGAAGTCCAGTCCACCGCTGGAGCTGGTGATCTCGAAACCGAACTGGACCTCGCCGACCGACGCCTCGGCGTCCAGCCATCCCCGCCCGACGAGCCAGGACATCACCGAATCGATGTCCACGGTCGCCGCGGTCGTATCGCCTTGCCGAACGAAGGAGAACACCTCGTTGGAACCATTGGAGCCACGGTGCACGTTCCAGGTGTGGCCGCCGACGGCCACGGTGGCCACCCGGGAACCGATCGGGCCCACGGCACCGTGCTGATTCATCCAGAGCATGATCTCGTAGCTGTGGTTGTCGACCCAGATGTCGTAGGCGGTGGCATACGCCCCGGAGTTCGGAACGGTTACATCGAATTCGCTGGTCAGATCGCCGAGATCGCTGATGGGGCTGTCGATGGTCCTGGCCGAGTGCGGATAGGACTTGACTCCACCGGTATCGGGGTGGTCGGCCCACACTCCCCAGTTTCCGTGGGAATTCGCCCAGATCGACTGGGGGCCCACTCCGCTTCCCCAGACGTTGTTGCGCACCGTGTAGGCACCGTCGGACCAGGTGGCGAACTTGGCCGAGGATCCCCAGGTTGCGGCATGGGCGGTGGTCGTGATCAGGCCGAGGGCGGCGAGAACCGCCACACACGTAACGGCCACTCGGGACAGTCGCATGGTGTTTTCTCCAGTGCTGTTGCCGGTTGTCGTTTCGGGTGTGAAGGCGACATACGACCGCGGTGAGACGGATGAGAGGGATCCGGAGATGTGTCCCCCTCCGGGGTGTGCCGGTTGCGTCACCGGCTACGAACCATTCGCGCGGTAGAAGGCGTCCGTCGGTGATTTCAACAGCGCGGGTAGTCGAATCGCATCGATTGATCCAGCAGCAACGACGTTAGTTCAGAGTGGCGCACCACACAAGGCAGCGAGGGGAAGCATTTGGAGGAAAAGCGCATTCCTGCAAAAAGAGCTGTTGACCCGCAGGCTCCTCGGTGTCACAGTTCCCGTCATCGTTTTTGTCGTGTAAGCGAAGCCGTCGAAAAGTAATCGAATCGCTTCGATTCATTTTCGACATTTTCGGGAAGTGGGTTGCGTCCATGCGTTCCGTTCCGCCCCGACTGCTCTCCCGCCGCCGCGTGTTGTCCCTGGCCGCCGGTCTCGCCGCCGGATCCGCGCTGGCAGGGGGTGAGGGGCACGGCGCCTCGGCCGAGCCGGTCGGCACATCCGGGTTCCGTGACTCCGCCCTTGCTCGAGGAACACGGATCGAGGACCTGCTGAGCAGGCTGACCCTCGATGAGAAGGTCGCCATGCTGCACCAGTACCAACCTGCCGTTCCCCGGCTGGGTATCACGGCGTTCAAAACCGGTACCGAGGCGCTGCACGGCCTCGCCTGGTCCAACGACAGAGCGGCGGACGGCGCGGTGGTCACCGCGACGGCCACGGTGTTCCCGCAGGCCATCGGGCTGGCCAGCACGTGGGATCCCGACCTGATCGAACGGGTCGGTGCGGCCGTGGGCACCGAAGCACGGGGATATCACGCCGAGTCCCCCGACATCTGGGGACTACAACTGTGGGCACCGACGGTGAACCTGCTACGTGACCCTAGGTGGGGCCGCAACGAGGAAGGCTACTCCGAGGACCCGTACCTCACCGGTGCGATCGCCACCGCCTACGGGCGCGGTATCCAGGGTGATGATCCCGATCGGATACGTGCCGCACCGGTACTCAAGCACTACCTGGCCAACAACAACGAGGTCCATCGGCACACCACCTCGTCGATGCTGCCGCCGCGGGTCAGACACGAGTACTACGAGGCCGCTTTCCGGCAGACCTTGTCGGCGGACGCCGCCACCGGGGTGATGTCGGCCTACAACCTGGTCAACGGTAGGCCGATGACCGTCCACCACGACATCGACGAGGTGGTGCGGGGCTGGGCGCGACGAACGCTGTGCAATGTCACCGACGCGGGTGGGCCGAACAACCTCACCGGCGCGCAGGACTACTACGCGAGCCAGCCGGAGGCCGACGCGGCGATTCTGAAGGCCGGGCTGGACAGTTTCACCGTCGACGGCACCGATTCCGGCAAGACCATCGCCGCGGTCAAGACCGCGCTCGAACGCGAGCTGCTCTCCGAGAACGACGTGGACGAGGCCGTCCGCCACATACTGGACATGCGGTTCCGCCTCGGCGAGTTCGACCCACGTGGTGGGCCGTACGGCCGGATCGACAAGCGGGTCGTGGACAGTCCCGCCCATCGGGCGTTGGCCAGAAGAACCGCGACCGAGGCGATCGTGCTGCTGAAGAACGACCGGGACGCGTTACCACTGGACCGGCACCGAGTACGACGCGTCGCGGTGATCGGCCAGCTCAGCGAGACGCTCTACACCGACTGGTACTCCGCCGATCTGCCCTACGAGGTGACTCCACTCAGCGGCGTCACCGCCGCGCTCGGACCGAACACCACCGTCTCCTCGACCGAAGGGGTCGACAGGATCGCACTGCGAACACCGAGCGGGAGCTACGTGACCGCCGCGGCAGGCGAGGAGCCGCTGGCGGTCACCACGGAGCCCGACGCGGCGACGCGGTTCGACGTGTTCGGTTGGGGCGAGGGGATCGTGACACTGCGCGCTGCGTCCAACGGCAAGTACGTCTCGTTCGGCGAGAACAGCACCCTGGTCAACAACGCCGAGCAGCCCAACGGCTGGTACGTGCGGCAACAGTTCGAGTTGATCGACCACGACGGGGGATGCGTGCTGCGCTACGCGGGCAACGACACCGAGGAGTCGTGGTTCGGGGACAGCACCTACGTCGTCGTCGACGGGGAAGGGCGGTTGCGTGTCACGGCCTCCTCACCGGCCGCGGCGACCACCTTCACCCGCGAAGTGGTGCGAAGCGGCAGCGATGCCGCCGTCGAAGCCGCCACCGGCGCCGACGTGGCGATCGTCGTGGTGGGCAGCATGCCGTTCATCAACGGACGGGAGAACGACGACCGCCAGGACATGAATCTGGCTCCGACGCAGCAAGCGGTACTGGAACGGGTGTACCGGGCCAATCCGCACACCGTACTGGTGCTGCAGAACAGCTATCCCACCACGATCACCTGGGCTCAGGACAACGTGCCCGCCATCGTGTGGACCACGCACGCCGGTGCGGAAACGGGCAACGCGCTGGCCGATGTGCTCTTCGGCGCGGCCAACCCCGCAGGGCGGCTCACCCAGACCTGGCCTCGCTCCGCCGACGACCTCGCCGACATCCTCGACTACGACATCGTCAAGGCCGAACGCACCTACCAGTACTCCACCGCGACACCGCTGTATCCCTTCGGGCACGGCCTGTCCTACACCTCCTTCGACTACACCGCGGCGCGCACGAGTGCCCCGGTGATCCACGCCGACGGCGAGGTCAGCGTCAGTGTCACGGTCGGCAACACCGGCCGACGTGCCGGCGACGAGGTGGTGCAGCTCTACACGCACCAGCGGGAGTCCCGCGATCCGCAGCCCCGGAAGCGGTTACGCGCCTTCCGCAGAGTCAGCCTGGCGGCGGGTGAACGTCGGACCGTGACTTTCATGCTACGTGCCGCCGATCTCGCGCATTGGGACGTCACCAGGGAGAAGTGGGTGGTAGAAGCGGCGACGCACGACCTGATGCTCGGTACTTCCAGCACCGATGTCCGCAGGCGGCTCACACTGCGGGTGTTGGGCGAGACCACCCCCCCGCAGAATCCGTACCACCGGACCAAGGCCGTCAATTTCGACGACTATTCGAACATCACGCTCACCGACCGGACGAAACAGCACGGCACCACGGTCACTGCCTCGGATGACGGTGGCTGGATCCAGTTCCGCGACGTCGACCTCGCGGCGGGTGCGAACGCGATCACCGCGCTGGTGGCCAACGGCTCCGCGAGCACCGCGCGCGTGCGCGTACGGCTCGACGGCCCTGATGGGAGACGGCTCGGGACCTTGCGCGTTCCGCCCACCGGCGGTGAACACGCCTACCGAACGGTGCGGTCCCGGCTGGCGCGGGCACACGGCCGTCACGATCTCTACCTCGTTTTCGAGGGCGGGGCAGGTCTCGCCGAGTTCCGACTCGAGGGGTGACGGGCCCGCGATGGCGCTCGCCTCGAGCCGTGGTGTTCAGGTGTCCGGAAACTCGACCACGAGCGCGCCGCCGGTTCGTTCCCGGTCACGGGTGGACCCGGCGCGTTTTCGCACGAGACCGAGCCGTCCACGGTGAATCGCTTCGATCCGCACCGAGGAACCGCACGAGGAGGAAGGCGAGCACGTCGAGCGAAGTACGATGCCGGTGAGCGGTGTTGTCCCGACACGTTCTCCCACCGAGTGTGATTGTCGCCGAACGACAGCACTGCCGGTGTGCGAGCCGGTCCGGCCAGCGCCGTTCGGCACGATATCGTTCGATGCGATTCGACGCACCACGCCGGAGGACGAGATGGTCTCCATCGCCGACGTAGCCCGGGACGCGGGGGTTTCCTCCAGCACCGTGTCCTACGTGCTGTCCGGAAAGCGCTCGATCTCCTCGGAGACGCAGCGCCGGGTGGAGGCCAGCATTCACCGGCTCGGGTATCACCCCCATGCCGGGGCCCGTGCGCTGGCCAGCAGCCGCACCAGTGTGCTGGCACTGATCATGCCGCTGCGCACCGACATAGACGTTCCGGTTCTGATGGGGTTCGTCAACTCGGTGGTCACCACCGCCCGGAACTACGACTACGACGTGCTGCTGCTGACCAACGACGAGGGACCGGCCGGGTTGCGGCGGGTCGCTGATTCGGCGATGGCCGACGCGTTGCTGCTGATGGACGTCGAGGACGAGGACTCCCGGGTACCGGTGTTGCAGTCGTTGTCCTGTCCGGGGGTGTTGATCGGGCTTCCGAACGACCCCGGGGATTTGTCCTGCGTGGATCTGGATTTCTCGGCCGCGGCGAAACGATGCGTTCGGCATCTGGCCGATCTCGGACACGAACAAGTCGCCCTGGTCGGTCCCTCACCCGTGGTATACGAACGCGGTACCAGCTTCGCGGGCCGGTTCCTGCGGGGGTTCACCTCCGCCGCGCGGGAACGCGGACTGCACGCCACCAGCCAGGCGTGCTTGCCCTCCTACGATGGGGTGCGCGACTGCCTCGACAGGATTGTCACCGAACAGCCGCGGCTGACCGGTCTGGTGGTGCACAACGAAGCGGTACTCGACCCCTTGCTGTCCGAACTGCACAGCCGTGACATGCGGATTCCCGAGGACATCTCGGTGGTGGCGGTAACCCCCGACGAGATGGCCGCGAACCGCTCCGTACCGCTGACCACGGTGTCGCTTCCTTCCGAAGACATCGGAAGGATCGCCGTGGAGATGACGATGCGTGAACTCCAAGGAGTGCGGTCTCCCGAGGTCCGACTGCTCTCGCCTCGACTCACTCCCGCCCGAAGTACCGCACAACGACACTGAGCGGCGCACCGTTCCGCACTGTCGGGGTGGTCAACGCTTACTGTCCGGTGCTCGTCGACATCCGTTCGTTCACCGGGCGTAATCGGGGCCACCTTGGAGCCGCGCCCCTGGTGGCAGTTCACGAAACGACTTTCCGAACGAATCGGAAGAGATGGGTCACCACACCGTCCTGCCAGTCGTGCAGATCGCGGATTTCCGGGGTGAAGCCGTGTGCGAGGGCGTGACCCACGATGCCACGCAGGTCGGCGGTGGTGGAGGCGACGACGAAGACCTCACCACCGGGGGTCAGGATCTCGCGTTCGGCGAGCTGGGTGAAGAACCTCTCCAGTAGTGGTGCTCCCACGCACACGTTGCGCACGATGTCGGGATCATCGCTGATTGGGTGGCTCACCGCTGGGGGATTGAAGGTGACGACGTCGCTCTGGACTCCCTCGGGGAAGCCGTCGAAGACGTCGGCCACCACGGGCGTGAAGACCGGGGGCTCCGAAGAACCGACGTGCCGCTCGAAGTGGCGACCGGCGGTGGCCACGCTGTCGGGGTGCACATCCACGGCGTGGATCTCCCGCGCGCCGGCCAGTCCGGCCGCGACGGTTTCGACACCGAGTCCGACCCCCATCGCCACGTAGCGACGATCACGCACTTCGATCCTGCCGTCGAACAGCCGGTCATAAATCATCCGACTGGTATGCCCGGGCAGGAAAACACCCGGTGGCGCGTCGAAGCGCAACCCGTTCCACTCGTACTCGCGATGGGTGTGCAGGTCGGTTCCGGGCCGGTTCAGCTCGATGATCCGTTCGGCGGACAGCGGATCCGGAAGAGCATCGAGCAGTGCTTCCACTCGTGCTGCCTCGATCTGGGATTCAGCCATATTGAAAACGATATTCGTTTTCATAGAGATGTCAACATCGCCTCTCCTGGAATCCTCCCCGCACACACCGTGTGCCCGCTCGGTGGCGACTCCGTGCCCCTTGGAGCCGCCACCGAGCGAGGCGTGTTTCGCACTGGTACCCGAGAAGCACGCCGCGGTTACGTTCCCGCTGCTCCCCGGGTCAGCAAGGTGAAGTTGAATCCCTCCCGCGCCGGGCGGCGAAGTGGAATTCGGCCCCACCCAGGCGACGATGCGACGAGAAGCGCTCATGACTATGTTCCGTTCGTTGACAGACGTGGCGGAGCTTCACGGGTGTGAGACGCTCTGGCGAGCGAAGACTCGTCAGCTGCCTGCTGGAGTCCGTTCATGGCCCGACAGCGGGCGCAGCCTATGATCAGCTCGCTCGTGTCGGAGAAGTCTACGGTCGAGCACCGACAAGTGTTCGTCACCGGACCGGCACCTTCGACGACAGAATCGGATGCGTGATCGACTGTGACCGGTGACTTCGAGTTGACCACGGACGAACTCCGGGCCGTGGCGCGTTCAGCTCCGCCGCTGCAACGCTCGGGTCACGCGTAGGGGTCGAAGGGAATCCCCTCCGGTTTGGCGTTGTTGAGATTGTCCTCGAAGGCGCCGTCGCTGATCGCGAGGCTGGCGCTACCGAAGTCGGCACCGGTCAGGACCGAACGCGTGTCACCGGGAAAACGGTGCCAGCTCACCAGGTCCGGGTAGTGCCAGTCGTTCCAGTGATTCTCCGGTTGTTCGTCCTTGCCTGCCGCCCGAAAGGCGTGGGTGCCGAGCCCGTCCTTGTGGTAGACGACTTTGGCGTGGGTGCCGTCGTCCCAGCCGACCTCGGAGGCGGGGTGCACGTTGTAGTCACCGTGTGCGGAGGTGGCGACGTAGCGGGCACTGCCCTCGTGCACCCACACCACCACGTGCTCGATGTCGTGCCGGTGGCCGAAGGCGTCGAGTCCCGGAACCGCCTGGTCCTTCTGGAAATACATGTCGTAGAGATAAGCTTGCCACCCGTTGTTGCGTTTGGCTCGGGCGTAGACATTGGAGTTTTCCAGGTCGGACGGATCATGGCACTGACCGTCCAGCGCCCCGGAATTGTCCAGTCCCCCGTTGAGGGTCCCGTTCACCCCGATGGCCACACTGGGATAGCACCCGTCGCCGTCGTAGTCGAAAGCGGGCGCCCACTTGGCGTCCTCGGCGGCGAAGTCGGCCGGAATCTCGGGCGGGACCTCCTCGGCAAGGGCGGTGCCCGGCAGAGCGAGCAACAGCAGAACCGTTCCGCCCACGGCCGAGAACAGCTTGGACACTTGCCTACCGGCTCCTCCCCGATCGATCGGAAACCGGGTTCGACGACGTGACTTCGGCGGGGCCGAAGGGACACTCGTGCTCGTCGCTGGTGCGCTGCGGTGCATACGATCCCTTTCGGTTCGTTGCGGTGGCGACGAGCAGTGATCGTAACCATCGTGGGGGACTCACAGGGCATGTTTCGCTGAACGAAGTTTGACCGGACACCGTCGAAGAACCGACATGTTGTGGACGCGTTGCCTCGTGCGGGACGCGGCGAACGACAGGCCGGTCGCTGGTTAATCCGAGTGGTGTGCGGAACCCGGCGTCGCTCGGTGATACGTTGCCGCCTGCTCGGTCGGTGGCGCCCGGTGGTTCCGCCGACCGGCCGGGGCGGGCACGGGACCGGCACGACAGGCGGAAAGGAACATCGGTATGACCAAGAACGAGATCATCGAACGATGCCGGTGGGCACGCGACCACAACGAGAGCCATCCGTCACGGCAGTGGCCGATGGGTGAACAGCTGGCGGTGGCGCTGGTGCTGCGCGACCGTTCGTGGCTGGACTCGACGAACCACACCACCGAAACCGCCACCGACATGGTTTGCGAGCGGGCCGGGCTGTCGGCGTTCGAATTCACTGGTTGGCTCAACGACATCCGTGCCGCCCTCGAAACGGAGCAGCGTTGATTCACGGCAGCTCGCCGGACGAGGAACCGGCTACCATCGTCAACCGCGTTCGAGTGCTTGCTCGGCCGGGTGATTCGGAACTGTGAACCGCCGCAGCGGTCGGTTCGTCACCGCGAGAGCGAGAATCCCCAGACCGCAGCAGAGCGCACCGGATACCGCCGCGAACGTGGCCGAGGTGGCCGCTGCCACGAGCCCACCCCGGAACTCGCCGAGATCCGGCCCGGAGGCACCGACGATGTTGTCCACCGCACTGATCCTGCCGCGATGGGAGTCCGGGATCGCCAGTTGCACCAGCGCACCCCGTGAGATCACCGAGATCGTGTCGGCGGCTCCACCGAGCGTGAGACATCCGAGCAGCAGCCACAGTTGCTGACTCACGCCGAAGCCGGTCAGGGCCACCGCCCAGACTCCCGCCGCGGTCAGCATGACCACTCCCGGGCGAGGGAGCCGTGTGATCGGGCCGGAAGCCAATCCCGCAGCGATGCCTCCCAATGACAGGGCGGACCAGAACAGGCCGAGCGTCTCGGGACTTCCGCCGAACCGCTGTTCGTTGATCATCGGGAACAACACGGTGGGCATGGCGAGGACGGTGGCCAGGACATCGGTGAGGAAAGCACCGTGCAACTCGGGCCTGCTCGCGACGAAACGCAGTCCCGCCCTGATCGTAGCCGGTTCCCGGAGCCTCCCGCCGGATTCCGGAAGCATGGTCGGCAGGCGCAGCACAGCGTAGAACGCTGCCACGAAAGTCACCGCATTCAGCAGGTAGCAGCTCTCCACTCCCCTCACGGCGATGAGTACCCCCGCGACGGCGGGCCCCGAGAGCATGGCCACCTGCGTGCCGAGGTGGTTCAGCGCCATCCCGGCGGTGAGTTGTCGGTCCGGCAGCAGTCGGGCGGTGAAACTCCTGCGGGCGGGAGCGCCGGTGGCACTGCAGCTCTCCTGCGCGGCGACCAGCATCAGCAGCAGCCACCACGAGTCGAGACCTGCCAGTGCCTGTAGGGTCAGCGCTCCGGCGCCGACGAACTGTCCCGAGGTGGTCAACAGCACCAGTCGCCTTCGATCGACGGTGTCGGCCACCACCCCGCCGAGCAGCCCGAACAGTACCGCCGGTACGGCACGTGTGATCCCCACGCTGCCCACCGCCAGCGAGCTACCCGTGCTCTCCCAGGTTTGGTACAGCACGGCCACGGTTGTCAGCTGCCCACCGAATACGGACAGTGTGCTACCTGCCCACCAGCGGCGGAAAGCGGCGTTGCACCGCATCGGACGAGTGTCGAGCAGCCTGTCGCAGACGTTCATGGAAGTTCGCCCTCAAGGGGTCCGACGAAGTCCCGAGTCGTTACCGGGTCCGGCAGTGCCACCGAAGGACCGCGTGGTGACACGCGGCGCGACACAGTAGCACTCTTCACAGTGGTCCGGAGCCGCCGCGGCTCCCCACCGAGTAGCACCACCGCGGGTGTGATCTTGTTTCTGCCGGGCCGATTCCGGCCCGGCCGGCGGCCCGCTGCTCGGGCGCTGGCTCGCTCCGAACGCGACGAAACGGTCTTTCTGCGATGATGAACGGTGCGCACGCCGCCACGGGCCTGTTGACCGGCACCACGGTGGCCAGCTTCGCCCAACCCACCCCACCGGGAGTAGCCCTGGGTGCGCTGGCCGGGGCGGGGGCTGCCTTACTGCCCGATATCGACCACGACCAGTCCACCATCACCAAATCCGCCGGTCCTGTCACTCGAGGGACGGCGGAGCTGTTGCAGACGCTGGCCAGGTGGGCCTATCGCCGTACCCGCTTACCTCACGACCCCAGGGCTTCCGGCAAGACCGGCGAGCATCGAGGGCTCATCCACACACCGGTTTTCGCGCTCCTGGTGGGGACGGCGCTTGCCGGTGCCACACTGGCATCGAAATGGGTGGGCATCGTGGCGGTGTATGTGCTCACCAGTGCGGCGCTGCGTTCGCTGCGTTGGTCGTTGCCCACTCGGGTGCGTGGCACGCTGCAGCTGCAGCGTCATGCCGCACCGCCGCTGTACGCCCTGCTGGCTACCGGGCTGTTGGTGTATGTCCATGCCGTCGCCGACGCCGGTGTGTGGCTGGGTGCGATCGTGGCGCTGGGGATGATCGTGCACAGTGTCGGGGACGGGGCCACCAATTCGGGGATCCCGTTCGTGTGGCCGTTCAAACGTGCCTGCGATCGGTGCCGCCGCGGCACCGGTTGTCCGGGCGCCAGGTGGGACCGGCAACACGTGCTTCCCGAATCGCTGCGGTTTCCCGCCGGCGCGGGCATCGAGAAGTTCGTCGAGACCGGATGTCTGGTGGTCGCGGCGTTCGTGGCCTGGCCCACCCTGACCACGCTGTTGACGGGACCGGCCTGACGCGGGCCTCACGGGTGGTTCTCGAGCGCGGAAGAGTCAACGTAGTCGCCGCAGCACGACTCCGGAACCGATGATCAGCAGTAGCGTGGCCAGCACCCACTGTCGTTTGGTCTCCGTGTCGAGGGACCGCACGGGCCTACGCTGTGTCGGGACGGGTAGAGCGGTCGCGTTCGGTGGGCGGGACTGTGGGACGGAGGTGCTCGGCGGCCGAGACGAGGGGGACGGTCGTGGTGTACTGCTCCGGCTCGGCGTGTTGGTGGGGGGCTGTGGGGTGGTCACCCCTGGAGGGGTTCCGGTGGGTGGGGACGGTGTGGTGGTTGTTTCCGGTGGCGTCGACGGTGGCCGGGGCGGCGTGACGGACGGCGGGGGCGTGGGTGGTGTGGGTTGTGGTGCGGTGGGAAGGCACCCTGCCGCGTCGTTGTGGTGCAACGGCTTGCTCCGTGCCAGTTCGACGGTCTCCGCGGGATCGGCACCGAGCCGGTAGAACCTGCTGTGGCCGGCCACGTTGTCGGCGACGACGTAGCGGCCCCCGTCGTCGGTGATGACGATTGCTCCGTACGGGGCGGGTGGGAGTGCCACCGGCTCGGTGGAGACAACCGTTCCGTTGTCGGCGGCGAGTTCGAGCAGCACCGCTTCGTGCTGGTAGTTGGTCGTCACGGTGAGCAGTGTTCCGTCGGAGGTGATGGCGAGATCGCCGATCGGCAGCGGAACGAGCCACGGCGCCAACCACGTGACGTGGGTGACGGACAGATATGTGGCGCTGTCGGGGTCGATGTCGACGGTGTAGAGCCGATGCCGGGTGACGAGATGCCACTCGTGCCCGTCGACGGCTCCCGCCCGGATCTCGCCCGTCCACGGTGGTGGCACCCGCGGAGCGAGGTCGCGTAGCGGACCGAGATCGTGCGTCGTCCCCTGACGGTCGACGGTGATCACTCTCGTGTCCCGGAAGGGGAACGTACCGGTGCTGCTGAGCCCGTAGGCCTTACCCTGCGCGGCGGAATAGCCCAGTGCCTCGACGGGGCCGGGAGGTGGCGGCAGTGCCTCGGTCGTCATGCCGGGCAGCGTGACGCGCCGAAGCGTGGTGGCCGCTCCGAACGTACTCGTGACGTGCAGCAGTGAGCACTCCGGTGCCGCGACGCGCTCCTGTGCCACCACGACCGGGGGCGAGAGGCACAGCAGTGCCAGCGTGGTCAGCAGCGCGGGTATCGCCCGCGGACTGCGGCGACGCACCCTCATCGATCGGCACCGAGCCGTTCCAGCGCCCAGCGGAACGCCTCCGGATCGATCCGGGAATCACCGGCGAACGGATTCTGCAGGTGATAGATCGCGAACACCAGCAGTGCGAGGGTGCCCGCCAGGGTGGACACGATCATGACGTGCGGCATCAACCGCGTTCCCCCGAACAGGTTCGGCAGCAGCACCACGAGCACGCTTCCCAGGACGAGAACGAACCAGACCACCGTGGACACGTCGCGGTTGAAGGCCATGTTCAGTCGGTCCTGTCGCTGCTGGTGGACCGTCCGGAGACGATCCAACGCCTCGGCCTTACGGCCCTCCTGCCACTCACCGCTGGCGGGAGCGTCGAGAACGGCCCCACGTATTCGCTCGAGCTGGTTCCAACCGTTGCCGGAGATGTCGTTGTCACGCCGCATACCGGGCCATTCCTCGTCGATGACCGTGTTGGCGTAGGACTGGCTGAGAGTGCGGACGCGCTCGGCGGTGTCGCCCGGCAGCGCTTCGGCCGCCCAGGAAACGGCGACCAGGCTCTGTGCCTCCCGGTACGCCCCTTCCCGCGCCACGCCCACCGCGTCGAAAAGAGTCACCATGACGAAAGCCAACACTACGGCGTGCATGCCGCTGACGATGACGAACACCTGACCGGCCGCGTCGTTGTTTCCGGGCCTGCCCTCGTCCAGTCCGAACCGGCGCACCGCGTATCCGATCAGCCCGGCCGAGACCGCCGCGGCGATGACCCACAGCAAACCGCTGATGTAGGTATTCATTCACGTTCCCGTACGTTGGTCGTCGCGATGTGCTGTCGCGGCGCCGCGTCGGGTGAGCTCGTTGACCGGAACCGCCGCTGTTTCCGGAACGAGCAGTTCACCGATCTCGCAGTCGAGTGCGGCACAGATGATGTCCAGGTCGGACAGTTTCAGACTGACCGGTGTGCCGGACCACAGTCCCGACATCTTGCCCGCTGAGACGGTCAGCCCGTACTCGGCCAGTCTGTGCTGCAGCTCCCCCGCTTTCCAGATACCCCGATGCGCGGCCACCAGCCGCAGATTCCACTTCAACTGTCACTCCTTCGTCGGATCACGAAAGCATTCCCTGTTCACAGAACCGGAGGAAATCTCGGAAATCCCGAGAACCTCGCACCGGATAAATGTCGAACATCATCGGACATTAATAGCGACTGATCCCGCAGTTGGCAAGCGCTCCCCCGGAAGGCGCAAGGATGTTTTCCTCCCTCGGACGGAGCATCACGAGGACCGTCCGAACGGTCCATGTTGCGACGTTCGATGCCGCGAATCACAATCGCTCCCCACGCGAACCCGCACTCGGCGGATTGCCGACTACACTGTGTGCTGATCAAGCGGCTAATTCGGTGAAATACAGCTAACAACACAGGCCACGGAAAGAAGCCGAATCCTTCCACTTTCGAGTGACTTTAAGCTGCTCGCCTGTGCTGTTAATCTCGTGATCGTCCGGCGTTGAAAAAAGTTTCCGTCTTCGATGGATCTACTTCCGGGCGTGCAGGGAATACAGGCAGGTCGGGACGGAAACTGGATCCGGATTTTCGGTTTTTCTCACTACTGTTTCGACGCTGTGTGCGACAAGATTGGTGGAATGGACGTGACCACGGTGGATCCGACCGGAGCGGACACGTATTCGCGGCTGAGCCTGGGAACCGAGGCGGCTCGCAATTTGGCGACGACGACGAAGTCGGCGCCGCAGATGCAGGGCATCACCTCGCGGTGGTTGCTGCGGATGCTGCCCTGGACCCAGGCCAACGGTGGTGTCTACCGCGTCAACCGGCGGTTGACGTATCAGCTGGGGGATGGGCGGTTGACGTTTACCAACACGGGGGCGCAGGTGCGGGTGATTCCGCAGGAGTTGCGGGAGTTGCCGTTGCTGCGCGGGTTCGACGACGAGTCGACCCTGTCGGCTCTGGCCGACCGGTTCGTTCAGGAGGAGTACCAGCCGGGAGACCTGATCACCCAGCGAGGCGGAGCCGCGGACCGGGTGGTGTTGTTGGCGCACGGTAAGGCCAACAAGATCGGTCCCGGTGAGTACGGCGACGACAGCGTTCTCGACGTGCTGGCCGACGGCGAGCACGTAGGTGCGCACGTGCTCGCCGACGGGGAGACGAACTGGGAGCACACCGTCAAGGCCATCACTCCCTGCACCGTGCTGAGTCTGCCGCACCACACGGTTTGGGAAATGCCCGCTGCCGACGAACTGCGTTCCCACATCACCGCCGCCGCGCAGAGCCCACAGCGCCCGAGCAACGCGCACGGTGAGGCGTCGATTGATGTGGCGTCGGGTCATTGGGGTGAGTCGTTGTTGGCGGGGACGTATGTGGATTATGAGGTGGCGCCGCGGGAGTATGAGTTGAGTGTGGCGCAGACGGTGTTGCGGGTGCACAGTCGGGTGGCTGATTTGTATAACCAGCCGATGAATCAGACTGAGCAGCAGTTGCGGTTGACGATTGAGGCGTTGCGGGAGCGTCAGGAGGAGGAGCTGGTCAATAATCGTGAGTTCGGGTTGTTGCACAATGCGGATTTGTCGCAGCGGATTCACACGCGGACCGGTCCACCGACCCCCGACGACCTCGACGAACTGTTGGCGTTGGTGTGGAAGGACAAACACAGGAATTCTTCCTGGCGCACCCGCGCACCATCGCCGCGTTCGGCAGGGAATGCAACCGACGGGGGGTCTATCCCCAAAGCATCGACATCAACGGAAACAAAGTCCCCTCCTGGCGCGGTGTCCCCATTTTCCCGTGCAACAAACTGCACGTCAGCGACACCCGCACGAGCTCGATACTGCTGATGCGCACCGGCGAGCAGAACCAGGGCGTCGTCGGGCTGCACCAGACCGGCATACCCGACGAGTATCAACCCGGACTATCCGTGCGGTTCATGGGTATCGACGACAAGGCCATCATCTCCTACCTCGTCAGCGCCTACTACTCCGCGGCCGTGCTGGTCCCCGACGCACTCGGCGTCCTCGAACACGTCGAGATCGGACGTCAGGACTGATCGTATGCGTCCCTTCGAACTTCCGGATTTCTACACGCCCCACCCCGCCCGGCTGAATCCGCACGTCGACTCCGCCAGGACACACACCACACGGTGGGCCCGGGAAACCGAACTGCTCCACCAACCCCGAATCGGCCCCTCGGCCACGACGATTCCCGACGAAACCGAATTCGACGACCACGACTACGCCCTGTTGTCCGGCTATGCCCACCCGGACATCTCGGCATCGACACTGAACCTGCTCGCCGACTGGTACGCGTGGATGTTCGTCCTCGACGATCAGCTGCTGCCCCACGACGAGCACACCAACCCCTCCGCGGAAGCACGACGACACGTACAGCGGCTCCTCGGATTCCTGCGAACCCACGCAGCGCCCGCTCCGGAGCCGAACACACCACTCGAACGCGGGTTGGCCGAGTTGTGGCAGCGTACCGCCGCGACGGCCCCGCCCCGGCTGCTGCGACGCCTGGCCGCCGAGACCCGCCTCCTGCTGACAGCACGAGTACGACAACCGTCCCGCACAGTCACCCCCGCCCCCAACCCCGTGGACCATCTCCGCGACAGCCGCCACTCCAGCGGCGCCCGCTGGGTGGCCACACTGGTCGAGTACACCCTCGGCAGCTCCCTACCACCGGACGTGGCCCGCAGCAGGCCGGTACGACTGCTGCGGGAGTGCTTCGCCGACGCGCTACGACTGTGCAACGACCTCTTCTCTTACCAACGCGAAACCCGGCAAGAACGAAAACGTGACAACACGGTACTGAGTATCGAACGTTTCCTGGAATGTTCACCCCAGCGAGCCGCTGATATCGCCAACGCGGTGCTGACCCGACGGATACATCTGTTCGAAACCACGCTGCACAGCGATCTGCCCACCCTGCTCACCGAACACGCACTACCCGAACAGCAGCGCACAACCGTGTTGGCCTATGCCGACGGGCTGCGTGACTGGTTGGCCGGCGCGCACGAGTGGCACTCGATGTCCACTCGCTACATGAACACCGGACCGATCCACACCACTCGGATACGGCAACCCGCCGGCCTCGGTTTCACAACCGCTGTCCACGACACTCACCCGGTGGACAACACCGGCCCAGCGGTGACATCAGGCGAGACCCGACGGCGGTGGGAACTTCCCTCGTGGAGCGCCCGAAGCCACGACACGAACCGGACCACCACGAATCCGCTGCTGACACGGTTGCGGTCCCGCACCGCGATCTGGGCCCAACGGCACGGGATCCCCGAGAACGCACTATCGAGCACGACACACACCAACGATTACGCCCTGCTCGCGGCCAGAGTGCTACCCGACGGAGGAGAGACCGAGCTGGCTCTGATCGCCGACTGGAGTCTGTGGGCACGGTTCGTCAACGACGATGCTCACCGACAGCGGCATCGGCCTTGGCCACGACTGGCCGAATTCCTGCCCCCCGATCCCGGCGACATCCCAGCCACCACCGAACCGGTCGAACAGGCACTGGCCGAACTGTGGACCCGCACCACCACGATCACCCCGACACGGGCACAGCGTCGTTTCCGACAACGCATCCGGAAGTTCCTGCATCACACGGCGGATGAGCCGTTCGAGCCCGCCGGAAGCGAGCCCGCCGATTTCCTCGCCCCGCTGGAAACGCCGCACCGAACCGCCCGAGCCCACCTTCGGCTGGCTCTGACCGAACTGCGGTTGGGCCCGGACATACCACCAGGAGTGCTACGCAGCCCCGCGATGCGTTCACTGCGGCAGGTCTTCGCCGAGATCACGGCACTGCACGAGGACCTCGTCATCACGCACCACCGCGGCCGGCGTGAAGCCCCGGTGGCAGCGATACCCACACCGAGACGAGCGCACGACGAGCGAAGGCACCACGCCGTGAGCGTACTGACCGATCTGCTTCACACACGGCAGCGACGATTCGAGTCCCTGCTGAACCGAGACATCCCCGAGGCCCGTGCCGAGTACCGGCTCTCCCCCACTGCCGGCAGGCAACTCGACGACTACCTCGACGGTCTCGCCCACTGGATCACCGGTGAGTTGAGTTGGCTGCTGGAAAACGAGCGACACAACCTCAACCCCGCACCCGCGACCCGGTCGCCCCAGCATCGGCTGCCCAGCACCGACCATCCCACCGTGGATGCCTTCCCGGCATAACCATCACTGCCGCCCCGGCCGCGTGCGCACCCTCGTACGCGGCCGCACACCACAACGCACGTTTTTCGCATTCGAGCAGATTGGTAACCGCGCATCGTGACTGTTTCCGACCCGGACACCGCCGTTTCCCCCGAACACTCCAGTCTCACCGTCGAAGCCGCTCGCAAACTGTCGACCACGACGAAGTCGGCGCCGCAGATGCAGGGCATCACCTCGCGGTGGTTGCTGCGGATGCTGCCCTGGGTACAAGTGGAAGCAGGCACCTACCGCGTCAACCGGCGGTTGACGTATCAGCTGGGGGATGGGCGGTTGACGTTTACCAACACGGGGGCGCAGGTGCGGGTGATTCCGCAGGAGTTGCGGGAGTTGCCGTTGCTGCGCGGGTTCGACGACGAGTCGACCCTGGCCGTGTTGGCCGACCGGTTCACGCAGCACCACTACGACCCCGGACAACTGATCACCGAACAGGGTGAGGTCGCGGACCGGGTGGTGTTGTTGGCGCACGGTAAGGCCAACAAGATCGGTCCCGGTGAGTACGGCGACGACAGCGTTCTCGACGTGCTGGCCGACGGCGAGCACGTCGGACAACGAATCCTGGTCGACGACGAAGTCAGCTGGTCCCACACCATCAAGGCCATCACCCCCTGCACCGTGCTCACCCTGTCCCGACAGGACGCGCGTGAGGTGACCGAACGCTTCGATAACCTGTCCCGATACCTACGACAGGCCGAGTCCCAGCCGATCCCACCCCACAACAAACACGGTGAGGCGTCGATTGATGTGGCGTCGGGTCATTGGGGTGAGTCGTTGTTGGCGGGGACGTATGTGGATTATGAGGTGGCGCCGCGGGAGTATGAGTTGAGTGTGGCGCAGACGGTGTTGCGGGTGCACAGTCGGGTGGCTGATTTGTATAACCAGCCGATGAATCAGACTGAGCAGCAGTTGCGGTTGACGATTGAGGCGTTGCGGGAGCGTCAGGAGGAGGAGCTGGTCAATAATCGTGAGTTCGGGTTGTTGCACAATGCGGATTTGTCGCAGCGGATTCACACGCGGACCGGTCCACCGACCCCCGACGACCTCGACGAACTACTCTCCCGCCGCCGCAAATCGGAATTCTTCCTGGCGCACCCGCGCACCATCGCCGCGTTCGGCAGGGAATGCAACCGACGGGGGGTCTATCCCACGACGACACAACGTGACGGTGTCACCCTGCTTTCCTGGCGCGACGTGCCGCTGCTGCCCTGCGACAAGATCCCGATCAGCGACACCGCGACCAGCTCCGTGCTGGTGATGCGCACCGGTGAGGACAGTCAGGGCGTCGTCGGGCTGCACCAGACCGGCATACCCCACGAATGCGCCCCCAGTCTCAACGCGCGGTTCATGGGTATCGAGGACAAAGCCATCATCTCCTACCTCGTCAGCGCCTACTACTCCGCGGCCGTGCTGGTCCCCGACGCACTCGGCGTCCTCGAACACGTCGGGATCGGACGCTGAACCCTTCGGCTCGACCTCAACCACTCGTTTCGCCACCGGCCCGCGAGCCCCTCCTCGCAAGGGATGATCACCTTGGCCACCGTCGAAGATACCGGCAGCATCCGATCCAGCGCCGAGATACTCGATTCCACCCGTGAATTGGTACTTCCCACCCTGCGCGCCACCGTCGAGCAACTGTCCCCGGCAGCCCGCGCCGTGACCACCTATCACCTGGGCTGGCGGGACGAACACGGCACACCGGTCAACGGCCAGAGCGGCAAGACGCTGCGTTCGGCGCTGGTGCTGCTCACCGCCGAAGCGATGGGCGGTTCTGCCGAGGCGGCCGTGCCCGCGGCGGTGGCCGTGGAGCTGGTGCACAATTTCTCCCTGCTGCACGACGACGTCATCGACGGCGACGAAACCCGACGACACCGCCGTACCGCCTGGGCCGTGTTCGGCTCCGGGGAGGCGATCCTCGCCGGGGACGCCTTGCTGGCCACGGCCACCGACGTGCTCGTGGCCAGCGAACACCCCGCGGCCGCCGAAGCCGTGCGCACCCTCAGCAACGCGGTACACACCCTGATACAGGGACAGAGCGCGGACATGGATTTCGAGCGTCGCCACGACGTCACCCTGGCCGAGTGCGAAAGCATGGCCACCGCCAAAACCGGTTCGCTGTTGGGATGCGCGTGTGCGCTCGGGGCCTCGTTCGGGGGTGCGACAGGATCGCGCGTGGACAAACTACGCGCTTTCGGCGAGTCTCTCGGGCTGGCGTTCCAGCACGTCGACGACCTGCTCGGTATCTGGGGCGATCCGCGGAGCACCGGAAAACCCGTCCACTCCGACCTGCGGGCCAGGAAGAAGACCCTGCCGGTGTTGGCCGCGCTGAGCACCGCCACTCCTGCCGCCGAGCAGTTGCGCACCTTGTACTACCGCGGGCATCCGCTGTCGGCTCCGGAACTGGCCCGGGTGGCCGAACTCGTCGAGTCGGCCGGTGGTAGGCAGTTCAGTCTCGACGAGGCCGATCGGTTGTTGTCGTTGGCGTTGGCCGAGCTGGCCACCGCGGGAACGGAGCGGAGAGCCGGTTCGGAACTGGCGGAACTGGCCCGGGTGGTCACTCGGCGGGATCGTTGACTCGAACGAGGAAGTCCGTTGATCCCCCGCTCGGACACGGGATAGCCTCGCCCCCGGTGGGCGCGGGGGTGCCGTGGGGTCGTGATCGCCACGGTCGCGCGCCTCGTGACCGCAGGGACCGCCCGATGTGTCGGTGTTGTCGACATGGGTACCGAAAGTCGCGGCACGGTCACGGAACACGCCCGACCGCCGCGGCGGCGACAAGAGGTAACAAGTGCCACACTCCCCTGCTTCGAACCGCGCAATACCAGCTCAGCGGGACCTCGAAGAGGTTCGCAGCACCGCTGTGATCTTGCTGTGTCGTTGTCCAGCGCAGACGGGTGGTGCTTTATCGCAGTGTTACCGGTAGGCTCTGTCACACCGGACGGGATCACCCACCGGTGTTACTGACCGTTGCTCCTATCACGAGTCAAGACGGATGACACTTCAAGACGACCGTGCTCGGACCTGGTTCCAGCCCATGGTGCCAACCGAACAACCGCACAGGGATGCCGCAGGCGACACCGGGCCGCTGACCACCCGGATCGAGGGGGAACTCGTCTTCCCTGAACAGCCACCGACCCCGGCTCCCTGGGCGGAACGGCTCGAAGTCACCCAGCCGTTCATCCCCGCGATCCGTGACCAAACTCCGGAGTTCGCCAAACGGTTGACCGCCGAACCGGTGACCGCCGCTCCCCACCCGCCGGACGACTCTCCTACAGTCAGTGCCACGCCAGTGGGAGAACCGCAGTCGTCCGTGCCCAGCGAGACCACCGAAACCTCGACCCCGTCGAACGGAGCCGAGGTCGGACAACCGCAGAAACGACGCAGCCTCGCCCGCCGTGTCGTGCGACGGATCCTCGGCCCGGACCTGCTTCGCAAGGATCCGGCTCCGAAGAAACGCTGAATCGTCTTCGGTTGGGATCGGGCATAATCGGAACGGTCCACACTCGACCGATTCTTCTGTCGTCAGGGAGCGCATTGTCCACAGCACCACCGGCCACGGCCGGCAGAGTCGATACCCTGCCCGCTCCCGGCTCCCGAGACACCGGGCGGTTGCCGTTCGCCGCGGTCTCCGTTGGTGTGATCGCTGTCGTCTTCGCCGTGGTGTGCGCGTTGACCACGGGTCGCTACGGCTACTTCGGGGACGAGCTCTACTTTTTGGCGGCGGGCCATCACCCCGCGTTCGGCTACGTCGACCAGCCCCCCGGCCTGCCACTGCTGGCCAGCGCCATGCAGGCCCTGTTCCCCGAATCGCTGAACGCCCTGCGAGCACCGTCACTGCTGGCCGCGGTCGGCTACATCGTGCTGACCGCGTTGAGCGCCCGCGAACTGGGTGCCACACGCGTGACACAGGCGTGCGTGGCCGGGGTGGCCGCGTTGACCCCACATCTGGTGGCGTCGGCGCACCTGCTGGTGACCTACTCGTTCGACCAGACGCTGTGGGCATGGGTCGTATGGCTGTTGCTCCGCTGGGCACGCCGCCATCACGACGGAGAACCCGCGAATTCGACCTTGGTGGCCGCGGGGGTGGTCACCGCCGTCACGGTCCAGTTCAAACTCCTCATCCCCGTGCTGTGGCTGGTCGTGCTCCCGGTGGCGGTGCTGTTCGGTCCTCGTCGATTACCGCTTCGCCCCGGACTGTGGGCAGGCGGTGCGATCGCGATCGTCTCCGTCCTGCCTGGAGTGTGGTGGCAGGCACGGCACGGCTGGCCTCAGCTGGCCATGAGCCGAGTCGTCGACAGCGAAACCGGCGGTGCGTGGGCGTTTCTCAACGCCTCGGTCAATCAGCTCGGCCCCGCGGGCACGGTATTGGCGTTGCTGGGACTGTGCGGGCTGTTGATCAGCCCGAGGTTGCGTCCATACCGGTTCCTCGGTGTGAGCGCGCTGGTGGTCACGCTGGTGTTCATACTGCTCAGCGGCCGTTCCTACTACACCGCCGGGCTCTACGCCGTGCTGTTCGGTGCCGGTGCCGTAGTGGTGCAACAGTGGTGGTGGCGTCTCGACGCTTCGCGGTACCGGTGGACGCGGTGGTCGCTGCCGCTGATGGCGCTGGGGTGCTGTGCGTTGAGCCTGAGCGCGGCCGTGAACACGCTGCCACTGACCCCGGTTTCGCGGGTCAGTCCTCATAACGTGGTCGTCACGGCCAGCCTCGGCTGGCCCGGCATCACCGAGCAGGTGGCACGGGTCCACCGCGAACTGCCCGACGACGACGTGCCGACCGCGGTGATCACGCATGACTACTGGTCGGCGGGAGCACTGCATCACTACGGGCCGGAGCGCGGTGTTTCCGAGGTCTACAGCCCCAGCCGTGGCTTCTGGTACTTCGGCAGACCCGACGACGCGGTGCGTCGTGTGGTCTACCTGGGTGGCGATCCACAACAACTGCGCCAACTGTTCGGCACGGTCCGTGCGGCGGGATCGGTCGAGAAGGATCCGGCTTTTCGGACCTACTACGACAACATGCGTATCTGGGTGCTGCGGGACCCGAAACTGCCCTGGTCACAGATCTGGCCCCGCCTGCATCACATGAGCCTGTGGTGAACGCCGCGGTAGTCCTCTGCCCGGGGTGGCCCATGAAGCCCACGGGCCGATGCCTCAGTGACCGCCGTCGGGCTCCGCGCAGCCGCCGTCCGAACTCGGGCCCTCGGTCCGTATCGACACGTCGTGGTCATCGATCTCGCCGTTGACGCAGATGCCGTTCCCGGCGCTCGACCAGAAGTGGACACCGCCGGAAACGGCGGTCACTTCACGCGGTCGCAGTCCCGCACGGCGCAGCGCACCGTCCACTGGACCGGGGCTGAGCCACTGGTGATCGTCGAGACCTACCAGCTCGGACCGTAGCAGCGCCACGGGCTCGACGGCCGCTCGTCGCTGCTGGCTGTTCAAGGGATAGCGCTCCTGAAAACCACGGTTCTCGGCGTGCTGGCGGGTCCGGTCCGTCCGCGGTCCCGTCAGCCGGGTCGGTTCGGCCTGGGCGATCGTTCCGGAGGCCGAGGGCGCCTGCGGGGTGATCATCGACGGTGGAAGGCCCGAATCGTCACCCGGGGCCGGTGTGATCCCGCAGCCGGTCAGCGTGAGGCAACCGAGTAATACCAATCGGCGGGTCCATGCTGTTCGGAACACGTACCGATGTTGTCATCGACCACGCCCGGTGTGGGCGAATCGCCTGTCACGAACTGTTTTCAGCATGGCCACCCGGGTTTTGCGTCCCACCTTAACAAGAGTTTTCGGCTCGCCTAAACTTTTGGTTGTGCACGACGTAGCAGTAGAGGGGCAGCAGGTGGCGAGCACGGCCACGACGCTGGACCGACTCAAACGAGGCCAGACGGCCACGGTGACAGCGGTCAACATCCACGGGTCCCAGCGACGACGCCTGATGGATCTGGGGGTGCTGCCCGGGACCCGGATCCACATCGATCGGGTCAGCCCGCTCGGCGACCCCACCGCCTATCTCGTACGGGGCAGTGTGATCGCACTGCGCCGCGAACAGGCCCGCGGTATTCACATCACCGTCGAACAGGAGTGACCACCGTGGCAGAAGACCTACCCGTCCCGAGCGCGAGCCCACCACCCGCCGCGAGCGCGGCATGCGGAACCTGCGTGTTCAACAACGCCGCTCAGCTGCGCACGCTCGGCGTCGACGTCTCCGGACACGACCACGTGGTGGCACTGGCGGGCAACCCGAACACCGGCAAGAGCACGGTGTTCAACGCGCTGACCGGGTTGCGCCAGCACGTCGGCAACTGGCCCGGCAAGACCGTCACCGGCGCCGAAGGGGGATTCGGGTATCGCCAACGACACTACAAGCTCGTCGATCTTCCCGGCACGTACTCACTGCTGTCCGACAGCCAGGACGAGGACGTCGCCCGGGACTTCCTGCTGTTCGGCCAGCCGGACGTGACAGTGGTCGTCGTCGACGCCACCCGCCTGCAACGCAACCTCAACCTCGTGCTGCAGATCCTGCAGATCACCGGCCGGGTGGTGGTGGCGCTCAACCTGGTCGACGAGGCCCATCGGCACGGTCTCTCGCTCGACCAGCGCCACCTCGCACGCGAGCTCGGGGTGCCGGTGGTGCCCATGACGGCACGGAATCGCCAAGGACTGGACACGCTGCTGGAGGCGATCGAACAGGTCGCGCTGGGGACAGTGGCCACCCGGACGCGGCGCGTCCGCCACGGCGACGACCGCACCGAACGCGCCGTCTCCGAACTGGCCGCGCGACTCCGTCGGGACCACCCCGGCCTGTCCAACACCAGGTGGATCGCGTTGCGCCTGCTGGAAGGTGATCCGGGCATCGAACGCGCCGTCACCGACGGCACCCTGGACCGGCTGAGCAGACCGACACCACACGCCGTCTCCTCCGAAACGACAGGGACATGACCAGCTCCTCGATCCTCGACCACGCGGCACGGCTGCGCCACGACCTACCCGAGGGATTCCGCGACGAGGTCGTCGAATCCCTCTACAGCGACGCCGCGCGCATCACCGAAACCAGCGTCACCGAACGCCACGACGGAACGAAACCGACCCTCGACCGCGTGCTCGACCGGGCGCTGACCCACCGGGTGTGGGGGTTCGTGGTGATGGGCCTGTTGTTCTTCGGCGTGTTCTGGTTCACCATCTCCGGCGCCGCGGGCCCGTCGAGCCTGTTGTCGAGTGTGCTGGTCGACTACGGTCACAGCCGGTTGCACGCGCTGGCGGCACCACTGCCGATCCCCGACTGGGCGACCGGGTTGCTGCTGGACGGGGTGTATCTGTCCACCGCCTGGGTGGTGGCGGTGATGCTGCCCCCCATGGCCATCTTCTTCCCACTGTTCACCCTGCTGGAGGACTTCGGCTATCTGCCGAGGGTGGCGTTCAACCTCGACCGGCTGTTCGCCAAGGCGGGCGCGCACGGCAAACAGTCCCTGTCGATGATGATGGGCTACGGCTGCAACGCGGCCGGGGTGACCGCCACCAGAATCATCGACAGCCGTCGGGAACGGCTGATCGCCATCATCACCAACAACTTCAGCGTCTGCAACGGACGCTGGCCCACCCTCATCCTGATGGGCACGATCTTCATCGGGGCGCTCGCCCCGCCCGCCCTGGCGGGCGTGATCGCCGCGGGCAGCGTGGTCACCGTGGCGTTTCTCGGCGTGCTGGTCACCCTGCTGGTGTCCTGGGCGCTGTCGAAAACGGTACTGCGTGGTCACAGTTCCACCTACTCCCTGGAGCTACCCCCCTACCGCCCACCGAAGGTGTGGCGCACCCTCTACACCAGCCTCATCGACCGCACCCTGAAAGTGCTGCGCCGCGCGGTGGTCATGGCCGCTCCAGCCGGAGCGGTCGTCTGGCTGATCAGCAACGTCACCGTCGCCGACGCGAGCATCGCCGCGCACCTGGTGGGCGCGCTCGACCCGCTGGGATGGGTGCTCGGCCTCAACGGCATCATCCTGCTGGCCTACGTCGTGGCGATCCCGGCCAACGAGATCATCATCCCCACCATCCTGATGCTGACGATGACGCTGGGGCCCAACCTGTTCGACGCGCAGCAGGGTGTGATGCTCGAGCTCGGCACTGCCCAGACCCACACGGTGCTGACCCAGGCCGGCGGGTGGACCCTGCTGACGGCGGTGAACCTGATGCTGTTCAGCCTGCTGCACAATCCCTGCAGCACCACCATCCTCACCATCTGGAACGAAACCAAAAGTCCGAAATGGACCACGGTGGCCACGCTGCTGCCGATCGGGCTGGGTTTCGCCGTCACCGGGATGACCGCGACCGTGGCGCGTCTGGCGGGCTGGGCATAGCCACCACCGGTGCGGCGCCCTCGACTTCCCGGCAGGGACGGACGGGTCGGCCGGTGTGCCCCGCGGAACCAGGAACGCCCGACGAGCGGCGCCGAGCTCGTCCAGGGCGGGCCGGGAAATCAGGACCGCGCCAGGTGTGCCTCCAGCGCGTCGACACCGGCCACCGCTCCGCCGGTGCCACGTATGCCCGCCGCGGTGGCGGTGACCGTGGCGCGCATACGTTCGTCCCCGGCGACCTCGTCGACGGTCTTGCGCAGCGTGGCGGCCTCGACATTATCGGGCAGTCGCCGTGCCAGGCCCAGTTTCTCGGCCTGATCGGCGTTGGCCCGCTGCTCGACCATCTGCGGATAGGTCACCAGTGGCACCCCGTGATACAGCGACTCCATCGTGGAGTTCATCCCCGCGTGTGAGAGAAACACCTCGGCGTGCCGCAGCACCTCGAGCTGTGGAAACCGGGGACGCACGTCGAAATTGGCGGGCAGCGGGCCCAACTCGTCGGGTTCGATCCGGTCCCCGATGGACATCGCCACCTGCCACCCGCTGTCACCGAAGGCGCGAACACATTCGCGGTAGAAATCGGGGCGCTCGTTGAACGTGGTGCCCAGCGAAATGAACAGCAGCGGCGCGTGCTCGTCGCGGGGTGTGAAGGAGTCCCCTCGTGCCCGGTCTCCCATCGACGGCCCCAGGAACCGGAATCGCTCGTCGAAGGTCTCGGCGGCGGGCTGGAACTGGTGGGGCACGAAAACCAGGTTCAACCCGGCCGGGGTGGGTGCCAACATCGATTCCGGAGTCGACACGCCGAACTGCTCGGCCAGTTCGTGGTGACGCGTGGCGATCTCCCGCAACGCCGGGTGGTCCGGGTCGAAGCCGTCCGGCAGAAAGTACTTCATCAGCGAGAACCGCTCGTTGGCGGCGAAGCTGGGCACCAGCGCCACCGCGGGAACCCCCAGTGCCTCGGCCAGCATGGGCCCACCCAGGCTCATCATGTCGTAGCACACGGCTTCCGGCGGGTCCGCCGCGAAGTGCTCGCGCAACACCGGAAGACTGTCCCGGGTGTGATCGAGCATCATGTGCATCATGTGGGAGATCATCTCGACGGTGATCTCGTCCAGCGACGGTGTCGGCGGCACGGAAACGTCCACTCGCGTGTCGACACCCCGTGCCCCCGCGGCGGCAACGGTGTCCAGTTTGTGGTTGCCGGTGGCATAGCTGACCCGATGGCCCCGGCGGCACAGTTCCTCCACCAGCGGCAGGGTCGGGTTCACGTGCCCGTCGAACGGCGGCGCGACGAACGCGAAATGGCGGGGCATACTTCCTCACAACGACTTCGGGAGAAATAATGGCACGACTGCCGGTTTCCGCCGTTCGATTATTCCCCGACGATTCCGCTCACGCCCGTACATACCCCCAAACGTGACATCATCAACATCGCTGTGTGGTGCGAATACGCCAAAACGGGCAGTCCGGGGCCACGAAGGGAACGGTTCTCGTTCTACCGTTCCCGATGGTCGGACTTTTGTTTCAGCTGGAGAGCGGGGGCGAGTTCGCGCAGTGCGGGCAGCGGGTCGTCGTCGAGGACTTGCACGAGCACGTGGTCGGCGCCCGCGTCCAGGTGCCGCCGCACGTGCGTGGCGACCGTCCCGGCGTCTCCCATGGCGACCATGCCTTCGGCCAGCTTGTCCGAGCCGCCGACGACCAGGTCGGATTCGTCGAATCCCTGCCGCAGCCATGAGTTCTGGTAGTTCGGCAGCTGCGAGTACATGTGCAGGTGCTGGTGCGCACGCCGCAGACCGGCCTCCCGATCCGTGGTGAGCGCGACAGCCTGCTCGCTGACCACCCACTTGTCGGGACCGAGCCGCTCGCGGGTGTTCGCGGTGTGCTCCGGGGTCACCAGGTACGGGTGTGCCCCGTCGGCGGCGGTACCGGACAGCTCGATCATCTTCGGTCCGAGCGCGGCCAACAGCCGGGCCGTGCGCTGCGCACCCGGTTCGATCCCGTCCGGGACCGCGTCCATGGTTCGCAGGTAGTCACGCATGGTGCTCAGCGGCCGGGAGTAGGAACCGGCGTAGCTGTGCTCCACCAGCGGGGCGTGGCTGACCCCCAGCCCGAGCACGAAACGGCCCGGGTGCAGCGCGGCGAGGGTACGGGCACCGGACTCGCTGGCCGGGGCGCTGCGGGCGTGGATGTTGGCGATGCCGGTGCCGACCACCAGACGTTCGGTGCCGCCCAACAGCGCGGCGGCCTGGGTGAAGGTCTCCTTACCACCGGCTTCGCCGTAGAACAGCGAACCGTAGCCGAGCCGCTCGATCTCACGGGCACGGGTGAGCACATCGTTGATCGGCCACAGATCGCTGGTCCACCACACGCCCACGCGAGAAACGAAGTCGATCTGGGACATGCCGCCGAGCTTACCGGCACCGGCCGGAGACTCGCACGATCAATCGACCCACAGCGGAAACGCTCCACGAACGTGGATGTCTCGTGAAACATCGGTTGGTGACGCGCTCCCGTACAGGAGATCATGAACAGTTCATCCTGGACTGTAGTTCAGTGTTCGATGTATTGTTGCGTGTATGTTGACGTGTGAGACGCGGGAGGCGGTGCTGGCCCGGTTGGGGCGGGCGTTGGCAGATCCGACGCGGTGTCGGATTTTGGTGCGGCTGCTGGACGGGGCGCACTATCCGGCCCAGTTGGCCGAGCAGCTGGGGCTGTCACGGTCGAATGTGTCCAACCACCTGGCCTGCCTGCGTGGCTGCGGGCTGGTGGTGGCCACGTATCAGGGGCGGCAGGTGCACTACGCGCTGGCCGATGAGCATTTGGCCCAGGCGCTGTCCGAGCTGGTGCAGGTGGTGCTGGCGGTGGAGCCGAGCGATGCGTGCGCTGCCGAGGACGCTCACGCGCGGGACGAGGTCCGGGGGGTGACTGCCTGATGACGGCGGGCTCCTCGCGTTACCACCTGCGGCTCGAGAGCACGGGTGAGACCGGGTGTGTCGACGGGTGCTGCACCCCGCAGACGGGTGCGGCTTCCGCGGGCGCCACCGCGGTGGGCCCGGACTCGCGGCGGCAGGCGGCGCTGTCCCGGCGGATCCGGCTGCTGGTGGCGGCCACGATCTCCTACAACGTGATCGAGGCTGTCGTGGCGATCACCGCTGGCACGCTGGCCTCGTCGACGGCGTTGATCGGGTTCGGGCTGGATTCGACGATCGAGGTGGCCTCGGCGGCGGCGGTGGCATGGCAGTTCTCCGCCCGCCAAGTCGCGACCCGTCAGGCGCGGGAGCGCACCGCGTTGCGGATCATCGCGGTGTCGTTCTTCGTATTGGCGGCCTACGTCACCGTCGAGGCGGTTCGCTCCCTGGTTGGCGGAGCCGAGGCCGAGTCCTCCACGGTGGGCATCGTGCTGGCAGCCCTGTCGGTAGTGATCATGCCAGGCTTGTCGTTGGCCCAGCGGCGCACCGGACGTCAGCTGGGCTCGGCCAGTGCGGTGGCCGATTCCAAGCAGACTTTGTTGTGCAGCTACCTCTCCGGGGTGCTGCTGGTCGGGCTGGTCCTCAACGCCGTGTTCGGATGGTCCTGGGCCGATCCGATCGTGGCGCTGGTCATCGCCGCGGTCGCGGTCAGGGAAGGCCGGGAAGCCTGGCGCGGCGACGGCTGCTGCGCCCCTACTGCGGCACTGGTCGGCAACCACCCTGCCGAAGGCGACGACTGCTGTGACCACGAGGGTGACAAGCAATGATTCGCCCGGTGCACGTCCCGGTAGCGCCGCCGCAGCAGTGGGCCACACCGTCTCTGACCCCCGCGGTTCCCGGTTGAAGCAGCTCGTGACGGTGACCCCGTAGAGATGGGATGAGAGGTGAGGGTTCCGTTGGATGTGGAGGCTCTGGTTGTCTGTGCGCGGGTCTTGGGCGGGGCCGTGAACGGGCGGGGTGGCCTCGTGGGTCACTCTGCCCTGATCAGGGGGCTTGGGGTGTGATCTTCGGTGTGGAGTTCTGTGAAGCCGAGCTTGGTGCACAGCGTTGGTGGGATGAGGGCGAGGTCGGCGGGATCCAGCACGGGCAGCCTCCCGCGTGTTTCGACGTGTTTCACCGATTCCTTGAGCAGGTACCGCGCGATGCCGTAGTCGTGCTTGGCCGGTTTCACGAACAGTCGCCCGATCACCAGCAGCTCGCCGACCTGCCGAGAGGTCTGTGCGGCGACCTCGCGGACCCAGCGGGCCTCGGGCGGGAGGTAGATCTGGACGTGGCCGACCACGTTGCGGGTCGGGGCGACGCGTACCGGTGCCTGGTCGAACACCCACGAGCGCTCGGTCTCGACCTCCTGCAGCCAGTCCCGCGGGTGCCGTGTTCCGAGGACGCGGGCGTGCTCGTCCAACTCGCCCAGCAGGTCGCACAGTCGGTCGAGGTCGTCGTTGCTGCGCTCACGGAGCATCGTGGTTCCAGACTAACGGTCGCCAGCCTGTGTCGCTTCGGCACGCGCACGGCGTCTGTCGAACCGTGAGCGATCCTTATGACTCTGCTTCCGCTGTCGTCCTCGCGTCCCGACTGCCCAGCGGCAGGAGCTCTCACCGGCCCGACGGGGGCTTCCCGGCTCGCGTGCCGCTGGAACGAACGGCGGTGGTCAGTCCGGTGACAAGCCCCGTTCCGGCCAGCATGCCGGTAAAGACCAGCACCGCGCCGACACCCCACAGCCCGGTGCTGTCGGTGTTGGCGGCCGTCCACGACCACGCCGCGGTGAACGACAGCGGCATGATCGCAAGCACCAGCCACCAAGGAAGTCTGACAGTGGCGAACACCCCCAGCCCGAGCAGGCACACCACGCAGCCGATCACCTGCCACGCCTGGTACGGGCCGCTGGCCGTCCCCGTCGCAGGGTCGGTGTGATAACTGTGGTCCCACGCCATCCAGCCCCACCAGCACGACGCGGTCAACAGCGCCAGCACCACGCCGCTGATCAGCTCGCGGTAGATCCCTCTCGTGAGTCGCCGTCCGCTCATACCCCCACGGTGACGAGCTCACCCGTGACCGGGCATCCGTTTCTGCTCAGCAGAAAACGCCGGTGATCACGAGCTGGTCAGCACCCGCGGCCCCCAGCGGGTGACCGCCACGGTGTGGCCGAACACGCACGCCCGACTGCCGTCGCCGGTGGTCACAACACCGTCCTGCCCACGCACACCCTCGTCACTGCCGCTGTCACAAACCCCGGCCGCGACCGTGAACACCAACCCCGGACGCAACGCCACACCCGTCGACCGCTTCCCAGGTGCCGGAACCACGGGGCCCTCACACACCCGGCGGCCGATCCCGTAACCGCACCCCACCGGCATGCCGCAGCCGGCGCCCCGCGCGACCACCCCGATCGCGTGCGCGACCTCCCCCAACCGGTTGCCCACCGACACGGCCGCGATGCCGCTACGCAGCGCCTCGGCAGCCGTCTCCGTCAACCGGAGGTCCGACTCGGCGGGAACCCCCACCGACGTCCCCAACGCCGACCAGGCGCACCAACCGGCCACGCTCGCCGCACATTCCACAGTCACCAGTTCACCGGCACGCAGCCACTCCCCCGCCGGCGGGCCACCACAGACCACGTCGTTACGCGAGAGCGACAACGCACGTGCGCCACCGCCGGGGATCGGTACCGCCGGCGCCGCGCCGCACTCGGTCAGCGACGCCACCGCGGCCCGCTCGAGGTCGGCGGGAAACACCCCGGGAAGTATCCGCCCGCTCACGTCCGTCAACGCGGCTGCCACGGCAGCACCCGCCGAGCTCAACAGCCCGATCTCGTCATCACCGCGGAGTTCGACACGGTGACGCATTCACATTCCCCGTCCCCCGGAGTCACCGCGACGGAACTCGGTACGCAGCGTGTGGTTCTTCGTCGGCCCGAAGACCTCCCAGCACTGCCACCACGTGTCGGCGTCGAGCACCTCGAACTCACCGCGATAGAGATCGTCGCGACACGGATGAGTGGTGTCGCAGTGCCCCTCACGCAGATCCAACTCGTGGAAGAAATCACCGTAGTCGAAATACACCGCGGCCTGCCCCGGCCCGGTCAGCTGATACCGCAGTTGCCGAAAAGCCGAGCCCTGATAACCACCGAGCCGCAGCGTTCCCCACTCCCCATAGGTCAACACCTCACCAGCGGGTGTGAACGATGCCGAACCGGTGAACTCACCCCACCGCTGCCCCTCCGGCGAGAGAATCGTTCGGTGCAACGACCACGAGCCCACCAGAAACGCGCTCAAATCGAGCACGGGATAACGGCGCGAACCAGTCAACCGCCCGTCGACCCCCCAACCACGGCATCGCCCGAGGTGTCCTTCCGCTCGGCGGGCAACAGCCCAGACAGGTCGGTCCCGGTGTCATTGATCCGAAGCACGAACGGCCTCGTATCGGTGTAGCGCACCACGCTGAACGAGCACGGCTCGACCACGATCCGCTGAAAACCGTCCAGATGCAGCCCCAACGCGTCGGCCAGAATCCCCTTGATCACATCGCCGTGCGTGCACGCCAACCACACCGCTTCCTCGCCGTACTCGGCCGCCAACCGCGCGTCGTGCGCACGTACCGCGGCCACGGCCCTGGCCTGCACCCCGGCCAGCCCCTCACCACCGGGAAACACCGCGGCCGAAGGATGCTGCTGCACCACCTTCCACTGCGGCTCCTCACTCAAATCCCGCACCGAACGCCCGGTCCAGTCACCGTAGTCGACCTCGGCCAGATCCTGCTCGGTCTCCACCGCCAGACCACGCTGCCCGGAAAGCCCGGACAGCGTGTCGACACAACGCCGCAACGGAGAAGCCACCAAAGCTCGCAACGGGACGGGCGCAAGCCGCTCGGCGAGGCCGGCCGCCTGTTCCCTCCCGCGCTCGTCCAACCCGACACCAGGCGTGCGACCGGCGAGCGTACCGGCGCCGTTGGCCGCCGAACGGGCATGTCGCAGCAAAATCACCGTCGCCACGGCGCCAGCATACGTGCCGCCCGGGCCCCGCTGGGTCAGGCCTGCAGCACCCCGAACGTCAACAACACGTACACCGCCACACCGACGACCACACGCCACCAGACGAACAGGTAAACGCTGTGCTTTTCCACATACCGCAACAACCACGCGATGCAGGCGTAACCGACCAAACCGGCCAGAATCGTGGCCACCAGCATCTGCGGACCGCTGGGCTGCACCCCCGGCCCTTCGGGATTGAACACATGACCCAGCTCCAGCAACCCCGCGGCGAACACCGCCGGAATCGCCAGCAGGAAGGAAAACCGCACCGCCGTGCTCCGGTTCAACCCCAACGCCAACCCCGCGGTGATCGTGCCGCCGGACCGGGAAACACCCGGCACCAGCGCCAACGACTGCGCCAACCCCATCAGCACACCATCGCTGAGCCGCAACTCCGCCTGCTTACGCAACTGCGGCCCGTAACGCTCGGCCACCCCCAACAACAGACCGAACACGATCAACGTCGTAGCGGTGATCCACAAACTGCGCAACGCACCACGAATGAGATCCTGAAAAAAGAACCCCAGAATACCGATGGGAATGCTACCCACGATGACATACCACGCCAACCGGTAATCCTGCGTCCGGCGAATCTCGGCGTTGACCATCCCGCGAAACCACGTTCCGATCAACCGCACGATATCGCCGAAAAAATAGATCACCACAGCCAGCTCCGTGCCGATCTGGGTAACCGCCGTGAACGAAGCCCCGGCATCGGTATCGAACAGCAACTGCGACACGATCCGCAAATGCCCCGACGACGAGACGGGCAGAAATTCAGTCAGCCCTTGAACCACCGCAAGCACCACGGCCTGCAACCACGTCAACGAAACCCACTCCAGCACAGTCGAATTTCGCGCCCACCCACCGGGACGCCATCTCTACAACCCCTCCCGCCCCAAAGATCTTGCAGCATCCCCCGAACCAACCCAGGAGCGCCCCCACCACCGACAACCTCCAGGGCAAACCCGCTTTCCCGCAGAAACAGGCCACCACGCAACACCCGTGCCCCACCCCCACCACCACAGCGGCGCTGTGATACGAGCCACCACGCGGACGAATCGTGTCGGCCCCGACACACAGCGAAACGACCACACCAGGAATACGCTGTGCCCTCGTGCGACAACGACAACTCGGCAACACCGGCCTACACGTGTCCCGACTCGCACTGGGCACCATGAATTGGGGATACAGCACCCACACCGACCAAGCAGCCGCCCAACTGGCCACCTTCCACGAAGCCGGCGGAACCCTGCTGGAAACCTCACCCACCTACCAACAGGGCCGCAGCGAAGCCATCCTCGGTGAACTGCTGGAAACCACCGTCCCGCGCGAACGGCTGACCATCGCCACCCAAACCGAGCTCCGAGCCACATCCCGCACCAACCTGCTCGACTGCCTGCACGGCTCACTACGCCGCCTGCGCGTGGAACACATCGACCTGTGGCAACTACGAGGCTGGAACCCGAACATCCCCCTACAGGAAACCCTGGAAACACTCCAACACGCCGTCAACAGCGGCAAAGTGCGCTACATCGGGCTGTCCGAACAACACAGCTGGCAACTGGCCACCACCGCCACACTGCGCCGGACACTCCCCACACACCTACCACTGGCCAGCACACAAACCGAGTACTCCCTACTGCGGCGCACACCGGAAAACCGACTCCTCCCCGCGGCCGAACACCACCAGCTCTCCGCACTCGCCCAAGCACCACTCGGCCGCGGCATCCTCACCGGCAAATACCTCGACGAAACCCCACCCGACTCCCGCCGTGCGGACCCGAACCTGACGGCCTACATCGACCACCACGACACCACCCGCGCCGCACGCATCACACACGCCGTGACCACAGCCGCCGACGGACTCGGCACCTCACCTGCGGCCGTCGCGCTCGCCTGGATCCGCGACCGCCCCACCGTGGGTGCCCCCGTGCTCGGCGCCCGCACCCACGAACAGCTCAAAACCTGCCTCGGCTGCGAGGAGATCACTCTCCCACCGGCCATCCAAGCCGCACTCGACGACGTCAGCGATCCGCACAACGACCACTGAACCACCGACCCCACCCCGGCCACCCCGCACACCGCGACGAGCAACCCTGTCACAACCCCACAACCGAATGCGGGACCCTGGGAACCAGTCCGTTCCCGCACACCCAGGGGAGATCGTCGTTGCGTCGCCTGATCACCACATGTCTGGCCGCAGTCGCACTACTGACCGCATGCTCCGGCGACAACACCTCCCGCCCACTGCAGGTCACCGACCAGCTCACCTCGGCCACACCTGCCCCCGCCCCCCAACCACGCACCCAACCGGCAGGCACGGTCGTACCCGCCCCCGCCACCGAACACATCACGCTCGTCCCACGACGACACACCCTCGCCCTGACCAACACCGACCCCGCCCGAATCAGCCTGTTCGACACCAACGCACCACGACAGAAACCCCGCACCGTCGAACTTCCCGCCCCGGCGAGCTCACTGCGCCTCGGCCCGGACGGCACCACCCTGCTGGCAGCACTGCCCGAGGCCGACACCGTCGCCCGCATCGATCCGAACACCGCACGGATCACCCAACGCACCGACGTGCCGGGCTCGCCCACCAACGCACTCGACGTCGGCGACGAACTCTTCGTCAGCCGCTCACAAACCGACGACGTCGCCATACTGCGCGACGGCGAGATCCAACAACGCGTCGACGGATGGATTCCCCGGCGCCGACGACCTCGTGCGACGCGGCTCCACAGTCGTCGTTCTCGACCGGCTCACCACCTCACTGACCCCGATCGAGATCAACTCCGGCGACAAGCAACCAGCGCTACGCGCCGGTGAAGGCGCCACCAACGCGATCGCCGACGAATTCGGCCGCGTGCTGGCGATCGACACCCGCGGCGAGGAGATCATGGCCTTCGCCACCGACCCCCTGATCATGAAACAGCGCTATCCCGTCCCCGGCTCCCCCTACGCACTCGCGTTCGCGCCCCGGCGCGACCTAGCCTGGGTCACACTGACCGCACGCAACCAACTCGTCGGCTACGACACGGCAGGCGGGCAACCGCGTGAAGCCCACCGCCTACCGACCGTCAGGCAACCGAACTCGGTGGCGGTGAACCCCCACACCGGGACGATCTACATCGCCTCGGCGACCGGGGACGGCCTACAGGTGGTACGAAATTGACCGACACCGGATCCACGGGAGCGGACCCCGACTGGGAGTACCAACCGCTGCGCCTACCAGCCGGGGTATCCCGGCTCAGCGCGGCGACCAGACTCAGCATCCACGCCGAATTCGCCGGCTGGGAACTCTCCCGCGTGCTGCTGTACTCCGACGGCACCCGCAAGGTATGGCTACGTCGCCGACGCACCACCCCAGGCCTGCCCAACCCACTGCCCTGAAGGGGCGAACCCGGCAGTAAAGCCACCCGAAACCGCACAAGCCCACACCATTCCCGCGGCCCGGGAAACCACCGATCAGGGAACCCGGTGCAACCACTCCTCGGTGGCGAACTTCTCGGAGATCAACTCCTCGGCGCGGCGCCGCTCGTCCTCGGTGATGCGATCCTCGACAAGTCCGTGCCGGGCACCGAAACCGCCCACCAACCGATCGATCACGACCTGCCGCTCCAATCCCGTCTGACGTCGCAGTGGATCCACCCGCTTGACGACACTGCCGACCCCCTTGTCCGAGAGCTTCACCCCACCGACCCGCAGCACCTGCCCAAGCTTCTCCGCATCCACGTCATAAGACATCGTCACGTGATGCAGCACCGCCCCCGCCGCTACCCGCTTCTGCGCCGCACCACCGATCTTTCCGCCGTCGGACGTGATGTCGTTGAGCGGCTGGTACCACACGTTCAGCCCCAACTCCCGCAGCACCTGCAGCACCCAATCGTCGAGAAAGGCGTAGGAGGCGGCGAACGACATTCCCGCCACCAGCGAACTCGGCGCGTACAGCGAGTAGGTCACGGTGTTGCCCGGTTCGACGAACATCGCACCACCACCGGTGATACGTCGAACCACCTCCACCCCGTACCGTTCGGCGCTGGGCATGTCCACCTCATTGCGCACCGACTGGAAACTGCCGATGATCACCTACGGAGCGGCCCACTCCCAGAAGCGCAACGTGGGAGGCCGGTTCCCGGCGGCCACCTCCTCGGCCAACACCTGATCCAACGCCATGTGCATCAACGGCGAACGAGCCGACTCCCGCACCAACCGCCACTCGTGATCGAGCCACCCCGTCGACCCGGTCACCGCGCGCCGCACCGCCACGGCCACGGACTCGACGGTGAACCCCACCAATCGTGTCTCGGGATCGAGTCCCTGCCGGACAAGAGCGGTCAGCGTCTCGGTGTCCGCATTCACGGAAGCGCCCCGCAACGACCGATTGAGATCTTCCAACGCCTCGTCGGGCTCCAGGAAGAAATCCCCGCTGATCCGCACCCGACTCAATCGCTGGTCCACCACCTCCACATCGGCCGAAACCAGCTTCCCGTCCGGAACCTTGTACTCACCGTGCACCCGTGTACCTCACTCCCAGCGCCGCGTCATCCGTCCGAGAATCAACTCTAGGCAGCACAAGCCACGACTCCCCACGAGCGCTGCGAAGTTGTGAGATGCGGAACGAGTCGCGGTGACGTTCCTCAATCCGAGTACGTTTACCTCGAGGACACGCCAATCGGAATGCGCACGCAATGTGGGAGCCGCATGATGGGCGGATACAACCACCTCCCGCTAAGGAGTACACCGTGCACTCCGAACAGAACGAAGCCAAGCACCCCGTCACCACCACTCCCCTCGATCAGGAAGCGATGCGGACGGCAGCACTGCGGATACCGAGGCAGAGCGCCTACCACTTCAGCGACACCACCACCATGTGGGAGTCCGATGATCTTGAGGAGACGCACTTCGTTCGCGGTTATGACTGAGTATTTATTCCGTACTTGGTAGGTTTTGTTTTATTTGGTTTTTATTTCGTTCAACACTGAAATAACAGCATGAATAAATTCACTGCACCACACCACGGAGAACACCCTCGAGCGCGAGTGATCAGCCCACGTCCAGGAAACTGGCGATGGTCGAGGCGAAAGCTTTCTCACGCACCACACCGAGGTGGTCCCCGGTGAGAGTGGACAGGGTCGCGTGTGGAAGTGCCTCGACGAGTCGTTCGGGATTCCGGGCCAAGTAGTCCTCGGTGCCCGCGATCAGCGCGGTCGGGGCTGTGATCGCGGGCAGCTCGATCGGGGTGTCATGGACCGCCGCGGCCTGCGCCGCCAGCGAGGGAAGATCGGCACCGTTGGCCTCGGCGAATCGGCGGAACTCCGCGGCCGGTCCGGTAAGGTTGGTGGGATCGTCGGCACGCAGCGCCGAAACCAGCTCCCCACCACCATCCAACGCGCCGGTGTCGACCCCGCCGAGCTCGACGACAGCCCCACCGACCCCACCCACGACCAGGCGACGAACACGTCGATCCCGACTGGCCGTAAGCAGCGAAACGATCGCCCCCATCGAGTAGCCGACCAGATCGACCTCGGACAGCTCCAGCCGATCGAACAACGCCTGGTGATCACGGGACATGTTCCGCTCACCGAAGAAGGCCGGATCCCCGCTCTTCTGCGAACGACCGTGCCCGCGTGCGTCGACACCGACCACCCGCCGACCGGATTCGAGTAGCGCATCGACCACACCGGGCCCCACCCAGTTCGACTCCGTGCTCGCCGCGAAGCCATGCTGCAGCACCACTGGAGGAACCCCTTCGGCGGCTACCCGTGGTTCCCAGGTGTGATACGCGATCTCGGCACCGTCGAAAGACGTGAAAACCGCCGTGTCCATGCCGTTGCTCCTTACGGTCAGCGGGCCGTCGTCGAGCACGAGCCCTGTCATTGGCCACAACTGTCGAATCAATCCCACTGTCGCTGTCGGGAGAGGCACCTCGGAACCGAGGGTGAGCTGTGGCCGAACAGGACGCTGCCAGCACTGGCACCACGTTTGCTGTCACCACTGAACGAGGTGATGTCACGACGACACGGTGGTGATCGTGTTCGTACGACTCCCGTATCGGGACGATTCACCACCGCTGAGCCTTCGGACGCTGCCAACACGAGGTTTACCGATCGCGGTGACCGCCGGGGGGACGGGTGAGCATGTCCCTGATGTCTCCGAGGGAACGTACTCCCTTGGTCAGCAGCAGGATGTAGACGGGCGTGAGCAACACCGCGATCCCCGCGGCGATGACTGCGATCACTGTCTCGGCGTCCATGCACGCACCTCCTTATTTGTGCTAGTAAGACTAGCACAAATTGTGCTAATGTCACTAGTTATGGAGCTCCGATTGGACCCCGACCTCGGTGTCACGCTGCACGATCAGATCACCGGTGTGATCCGTCGTGCGATCAGCGAAGGGGCCCTCTCGCCGGGAGAACGTCTCCCCACCGCGCGTGAGCTGGCCAAGCAGCTCCAAGTCAACCTCAACACTGTCCTGCGTGCTTACCGCGAGCTGGCAACCGAAGAGTTGATCGAGCTACGCAGGGGACACGGAGCCACCGTGCTGGCGAAACCCGACCTCGCTCGGCTCTATCGATTGGCCGACGAGTTGTTGGCGGAAGCGGCCCGTGTGGGGGTCACCAGAGGAGAATTGGCAGCGTTGCTCGCCAGGCGGTCGTGAACGGAACCGGCCGATCGAACAAGTCGGCTCGCGAGTCGTGCGAGAACGGTCCGCGACGCCGAAGGCGTGTGACAAACTGAGGTCATGCACGAGTTCGCGATCCGAACCGAGGATCCCAACTCCACGGAAGTGAGGGAACTGCTCGGCCGGCATCTGAGGTTCACCCGGGACCACAGCCCGGCGGAGGAGTGCTATGCGCTCGACGAAACGGGCCTCGACTCGAAGGAGGTCTCCTTCTTCGGCCTGTGCGACAACTCCGAGCTGCTGGCCATCGGTGCACTCAAACGGATCGAACCGTTCCACCTGGAACTCAAGTCGATGCACACCGCGGAGTCGGCCCGGGGACGCGGTGTGGGACGAGCGATGTTGCGTCAGCTCGTGGAGTGGGCAGGTTCGAACGGCTACTCGCGGATAAGCCTGGAGACCGGGAGCAACGCGGATTTCACTCCCGCTCGCCTGTTGTACGAATCGACCGGCTTCCGGATCTGCGAACCGTTCGGGGACTACGCCCCCAGCGTCAACAGCGTCCACATGACTCTTGAGCTGTAGTTGCTCTCTCGTGGTTCGAAGCGTTTCTTGGTTCTTCTTTGTGGTTTGGTCTGGTTGATGTTGTGTTTTTATTTCATTCAACACTGAAACAACAGATGCAATTTATCGAAAACGTACTACGGCCCACGTCGAGTGTCGGGACGGCTTGCTCAGTCCGAGTCGTTCTCGGCCACCTCACGGAGCACACGTTCGACTCGTTCACGCACCGTGTGAACGGATGTCGAGGTACGAACGACACCGACAACGACCTCTCCGGTGTCGGCGGCCGACTCCGGAGACGAGACGCGCGTGTCTTCGGCCGTCACTTCGTGCAGCGCTTCCCGGAGCGCCGCACGCGCGTCGAACCCTCCCCCGCTCTTCAGCCAACGACGCAACACGTGGTTGTGCGTGGCCACGACCGTGGCGGCGGTGACAGCGGCCCGCAGTTCCGCGTCGGGCGGCTCCGAGAACCGTTGTCGGAGATAACGTGCGAAGACCCGCTGATAGCGATCGATGCTGACGATCTCGCGGTCGCGCAACGAGGGAACCTGCCTGGTCAGTTCGAAACGCTTCAACGAAACCTCGGGATCGGCCAGATACATGTCCAGCACCGTCTCCGCTGTACGGCACACCACCGACATCGGCGGTTCGGATTCCCCGGCCTGTTCGAGCTCGCGTACGACCCCGGCGAGACGCTCGTCGTGGTCCGGGAACACCACTTCCTCCTTGGAGCGGAAGTGCCGGAAAAACGTACGTCGCCCGACCCCCACCGCCGCCACGATGTCCTCGACGGTAGTGGACTCGTAGCCCTTGGCGGCGAACAGGTCGAGCGCGGCCACGGCCAGCGCACCACGCAGTTGACGGCGTCCGTCCGCCGTACGGCCGGCGCGCGGCTTGGACTCACCGGAGTTCCCCTCGGACATGCCGGTAATGTAACAGGCCAGGATTGCTGATGGCACTCAGTGCCGCTAGCATCGCGACAACATGCCGCACCACGGCACTCGATGCCAATCTCAGGTGTGTTCCCAAGGCAGAAACAGCAGGAAGCCCGGCTACGGCCGTGTCACATACCAGGAGGACTCTCTCGTGGAATCGAGCTTCGACACCTACCAGCTCTCCGAAGAGCACGAAGCGCTCCGGGAGGCTGTTCGCTCTCTCTCGGAGAAGGAGATCGCACCCTACGCGGCGGAGTGCGACGAGCAGGAACGCTACCCGAGGGAGGCGTTCCACGCGCTGTCGAAGTCGGGGTTCGCCGGGGTTCACGTTCCGGAGGCCTACGGCGGGCAGGGAGCGGACTCCGTGGCCACCTGCATCGTCATCGAGGAGGTGGCCAGGGTCTGTGCCTCTTCCTCACTGATCCCGGCGGTGAACAAGCTCGGCACGATGCCGATCCTGTTGTCGGCCTCCGAGGACCTCAAGCACAAGGTGCTGCCCTCCATCGCGGCGGGTGAGCACACCGCCTCCTACGCGCTTTCCGAACGGGAGGCGGGCTCGGACGCGGCCGCGATGAAGACGCGGGCACGCCGGGACGGCAACGACTGGGTACTCAACGGCACCAAGTGCTGGATCACCAACGGTGGGGAGTCCAGTTGGTACACGGTCATGGCGGTCACCGACCCGGACAAGGGCCCGAACGGGATCAGCGCCTTCGTCGTCCACGCCGACGACCCGGGCTTCGAGGTCGGCGGCAAGGAGAAAAAGCTCGGGATCAAGGGGTCACCGACCGCCGAACTCCACTTCAACGACTGCACCATCCCGGAGGACCGCATCATCGGTGAACCGGGAACCGGCTTCAAGACCGCGCTGCGAACCCTGGACCACACGCGACCCACGATCGGGGCGCAGGCACTGGGCATCGCGCAGGGAGCACTCGACGCCGCCGTGGACTACGTCAAGGAGCGCAAGCAGTTCGGACAGGCCATCGCCGACTTCCAGGGTGTGCAGTTCATGCTCGCCGACATGGCGATGAAGATCGAGGCGGCTCGCCACATGATCTACGTCTCGGCGGCACGTGCCGAGCGCGAGGAGGGCAACCTCGGTTTCATCTCCGCCGCGGCGAAGTGCTACGCCTCGGACGTGGCCATGGAGGTCACCACCAACGCGGTGCAGTTGTTCGGTGGAGCCGGCTACACCCGCGACTTCCCGGTCGAGCGCATGATGCGCGACGCCAAGATCACCCAGATCTACGAGGGAACCAACCAGGTCCAGCGCATGGTGATGGCCCGCTCGCTGTTGAAGTGAGGATCGGCGTGGCGTGAGATTCCGGTGCTCCGTCGATCTCGTGTCCGGCGGTCGGTCCGATCGTCGACCGCCGGACCAGGCCGACGTCGCCACATCCCACGAAACACGTACGGCGGAACTCCGGCCGATATCTCGACCAAGGTGGGCTGTAGACCTCGCCCACACCGAACGTTTCAGCCCTGTTCGAGCGGTCCACCGATCGCTTTGGTCCGGACTCAAGCGGGAGAGCTCAGGACACAATCGACCGCGGTGTGGAGCGTCTCGGCCTCGGACCGCAGGATCGACTCCTCGGCCGGGAGCGCCCGCTCGATCGACAGGCCGTTGAGGACGGTGCAGAGGAATCTGGCGCGTCGCGTGTTGTCGCCGTCGGCGAGCGCGCCCTCCTCGACCAGGACGCTCAACCAGTACTCGACACGACGCTGCCCCTCGCGCTCCATGCCCAGGTACGCAGCGCGGATCTCATCGGTCTGCTCGGGGACGATGAAAGTCCGGAAGACCGTGATCCAGGCCTCCCGCGCCTGTTCGCCGACTTGGGAGAGGTGTTCGTGTTCGAGGAGTGGCGACGTCGACGTGCCGCGAGACGTGTACGCGAGGGTGACGGTCGAGCACTGCAACGCTTCCGTTGGTGGCAGCTGCCGGGACGCGCTCTGTTCCGGCTCCGTCTGCCGCGCCCCTCGGGGACCCAGGTGGACTACGCGGTCGACGTGCGGCACTGGCAGAACCAGGGTTCCGGGGAGGTCGAGGCGCACCTCTACCTCGACGATCGGCAGCACGCCGTCTCGAAGCTCCCCGCCGCGTTTCCCGTCGAGGGCGGCACGATCGAGGTGGCGATGAGCGGTTTCGGGATCAAGCGCTGCCACTACATGACCACCGGTGGTGCCGAGAAGCAGCTCGTCCCCGACTCCCGATCGGCGGAAGGACGCCGCGCACGCCTGGACCGGGAACATCCCGTGGTCAGCCGCGGTATCGGTCTCCTCTCGCTGGTCCTGCTCCTGATCGGCGCCTGCCTACTCCTCCTGCAGATCGTCGAACCGGTTTCGCAGATCCCACCCGTCGCCCAGCGCTTCGGAAGCTTCGAATCCCCGATCCAACCGCCGCTGTGGCTCAACCTCACGCTCGGCGCCTCGGCTGCGATAGCCGGTGTGGAACGAGCCCTCCGCCTGCGATACCACTGGCTGCTCGACGGTGCGGCGAACTGATCGCGAAGCGCCGCCGTGCCTCTCGCCGACCACGAACTCCCCGGGAGTGCGCGATGCCTACTCGTCCCCTCGACGTCTCCGCCCCGCCGATCGACACATCCCGACCGTTCGGCGCCCATGTCCGGATGAACTGGTGGAAACCCCTGGTCATCGTCTCGGTACTGCCGGTGGTGATGGTCCTGCTGCAGCTCGTGTTCTACTACGCGGCCGCGGTGATCGCGGGTAGGGACGATCCGCTCACGAACGTGATGACGCCATTGACGCTTCTGGCGAACAACCTCAGCGTAGGGGTGACAGGCTTGCTGGCCGTGTCATTCGTGGTACGGCTCGCCGAGGTGCCCTGGCGCAGCCTCCTGAGCTCGTCGCTCCGGGCGACACCGGCTGGACCGGCTTCGAGATCACCAACACGACGGTGGCGCTTCTCCTCGTCGTCGTGCTGACCACCCCGCTACAGGCCGCCGGTGAGGAACTCATCTTCCGCGGCACGATGCTGCCTGCGATCGCGTTCCACGTCTGCAACAACCTCGTGGTGACGCTGCTCAATTCGCTGTTCGCCGACGGCGGCACGTCCACGTACGAAAGATCGGTGGGTGCGGGTGGACCGTCCTACCTGATCCTCGCCGCGGTCGATCTGGCGGTGGTCGGCCTGGTGTGGCTATGCGAACATGGATGGCACCGCCCGGGGAGCGGGGAGGACGGACCGCACTAACCACGGCTGAGCTGCGCGTCGACGAACTCGTCGACCTCCTCGTGGATGCGGCTCAGCCCCCAGGCCCACCCCCATCGGTCCATCCCGGACAGTTCGCCGGTTCCCCCGAGAAATCGGGCGCGCACTTCCTGGGACCAGAATCGCTCACTCGGTCCGAACTCCAGCACCACCCAGTCCCCCAGCTTCTCGGGGGCCAGCGCCTCACCACCACCGCGGCTCACCCGGCCTGGGCGATAACGACTCCAGCCGCTGGACGGGCCCGCCAACCGCGCGAAGCCGTAGAACAACCCGCGCAGCTCCCCCACCGCGCAGTCCACCCCCGCACGGCGCCAACTGTCCAGTACCCGCACCTCTGCCGGAAGATCTTCGGAAAACACCGGAGAACCGCCCATCACCCCTCCCCTGTCGAGTCGGCACGACTCCCCCGGAGGGGTCAGTATGCGCCCGATAAGCCCAGCTCGCACCGGAAGTTTTCCATCGAAATCACGTGGTTGAGCGTTTTCGAACCCGCGACCGGCTCAGTGCTTCGTTACGGTTTGACCAACCGGATTCGGCGGTGCCTGAGCAGCCGTACTTCAGCCAGGGGGAACTTCCGTGGTCGAGCAGCGCCAGCGTCCACCACGTGGGCGAACGCCGTCGCTGGGCAGCGCCAGCGGCGCCATGGCCGTGGCCACCATGGCCAGCAGGATCAGCGGACTGTTCGCCAAGGTGTTGCTGGTGTGGGTACTCGGTCTGGGAATGATCAACGACTCCTACACCGTGGCCAACACCCTGCCCACCGTGGTCAACGAGTTGCTCCTGGGGGGCGTGCTCACGAGCGTCGCCGTTCCGCTGCTGGTGGGCGCGCGGCAGAACAGTGCGGAGGAGGGCGAGTCCTACGCGCAGTGGATGATCACGATGGGCGTGGTTCTGCTGGTGGCGGCAACGACACTGGCAGTGCTGGGGGCACCGCTGCTGACCGAGCTGTACCTCGGCTCGCACACCCGCGCCAACAGCGAGTTGACCACGGCCTTCGCCTACCTACTGCTGCCGGGGATCGTGTTCTACGGCCTGTCGGCACTGCTGATGGCCATTCTCAACGTACGTCAGGTGTTCGGCCCACCAGCCTGGGCACCGGTGATGAACAACCTGGTGATCATAGCCACGGTGAGCCTGTACGCGGTGACTCCCGGCGAGATATCGGCCGATCCGGTGCGGATGGGGCAGGCGAAGCTGTTGATTCTGGGACTGGGCACGATGCTCGGAATCGCGGCACAGAGTGCGGTGATGGTGCTCTCGCTGCGTAGAACCGGTTTCCGGTTCCGTTGGCGGTGGGGTTGGGACCGGCGGCTGGCGGAGTTCGGTTCGCTCGCGGGCTGGGTGGTGCTCTATACCGTTGTCAGCCAGATCGGCATGATCGTGACCATCCGGGTGGCCGGACAGGGCACGTCGGGAAGCGTGGCGACGTTCCACTACGCGTGGCTGCTTTCGCAGGTTCCCTACGGGGTGCTGGGGGTCTCACTGCTGCAGGCGCTGATGCCGCGAATCAGTCGTTCGATAGCCGAGGGGGACACCGAGGGATTCGTCCGCGACGTGGGGTTGGGATCGCGGTTGAGTGCGATCCTGCTGATGCCGGTGAGCGCGTTCATGCTCACGGCGGGATCGGGTATCGGGGTGGCGTTCTTCTCGCTCGGCCAGGGCAGTGTCGGCGCCGCGGACCGTCTCGGGGTCACGCTCGGCGTGGCAGCGGCCGGAATCGTGCCGTTCTCGATCACGATGCTGCAGCTGCGGGCGTTCTACGCGATGAAGGACGCCCGGACGCCGATGCTGATCAACGTGATCATGGTCGTGTTCCGCACCGTCGTGTGCTACACCCTGCTGATGTGGTTGGATCCGCGCGACCTGGTGATCGGCGTGGCACTGGCCATGTCGTTGAGCTTCCTCGTGGGCGCCGCCGTGGGCCAGTGGTGGTTGCACATCCGACTCGGGCGGATACAGACCAGGCGGACCCTGGTCGGGGTCGGGTGGTCGCTGCTTGCCTCGGTAGTGGGCTGCGGATTTGCGTACCTCGTCTGGCACTGGCTGGGAGGGAGTATGCACGGACTCGGTGACGTGGCCACGGCCTGGGTGGGCCTGGGAGTTCGCGGCACGCTCGTGCTCGGCCTCGGCTTCGGACTGATGCTGTTGTTGCCGATACCGGAGATGACCATCGTCCGGCAACGACTGCGGGGACTGCTGAATCGGGTGTGACCTGCTCCCCTCTCCGCTGCCACACTGCAGGGCCCGGCTCGCGGAAGTACGACCGTGAAGTTGCCACGAGGGTGGTAAGCGGCGCACACGGGCACCGGAAGCGAACGGATACCGCCCCGCGGTCGTATCCCACATCGGAATTTCCCGCGATGAGTTGCTTCCGATGCTGGTAGATCTCGAAACTTCTCTCTATCCTCGCGGGCGAGACGGCTGGTGAACGGCTGCATACCGACTGTGCGCAGGTACTGGCCAAGGATGTCTTCGATGGCCGGCGCCTGGTGGGCGTCAACCGAGAGGAGCGCGATGCACAGGGTATTGCAGACGAACAGTGACACGTTGTTCCAGGCTCTGCCGACGGCGATGGCGGTGCTGGATGAGAACGAGCGTGTGTTGGCGGTCAACGAGTCGCTGTGTGCGCTGCTGGGCCGCACCCACGAAAACCTTGTCCGGCGCTCGTCGATGGAGTTGCTCTCCCCACATGACCGCGGCAGCGCTCTCACCGCGTATGACGGTGGTGTCGGCACGGACCACGGCGGCGATGGGTTGACGCGTCATCAACGACGGTTGCGGTGCGCCGAGGGGCGGACGGTGTTTTGCGATGTGTACGCCACGTTCCTGGCGTACGAGGGTCGGGCCGGTGTGTGGCTGGTGGCCTTCATCGATGTCAGGCAACGCCACCACTACACGCAGGCCCTCCACGCCGAGACCGAACATGACGAGCTGACCGGGCTGCTCAATCGCAAAGGCGTACGCCGCCTGCTGGACCAGCAGCTGTCCGACGAGGGGCAGCGTGAGAGCGCTGTGCTGTTCTGCGATCTCGACAACTTCAAACGCATCAACGACACGCTGGGGCACAAGGCCGGAGACGATCTGCTGGTGCGGCTGGCACAACGATTGCAGCAGGGTCTGCCGCCGGAATGCGCGGCGGCACGGCATTCCGGCGACGAATTCCTCATCGTATGCCCGGACGTGGCCGCCCACGGCGGACCGCAGGAGCTGGCCGAGAGGATCTCGGTGCTGCTGCGCACGAGTATGGCCAGGGAAAACCATTTGATCGCGGTATCCGCCTCGATCGGAATCGCTACCACGAGTGATCTCGGAATCGAGCGGTCCGACGAGCTACTGCGATTGGCCGAGGTGGCCATGTACCAGGCCAAAGACCACGGCACCGGACATGTTTTCCGCGCCAATGCCGGCTTGAGCACATCGTTGGAACGCGAGGCCAACTTCGAACAGGAACTGCGCCAGGCACTGGCCCGCGATGAGCTGAGGCTGCACTACCAACCCATCGTCGACCCCACCGGCCGCGTACACGGCGCGGAAGCGCTGCTGCGTTGGCCGCATCCGCAGCACGGCCTGCTGTCGCCGGGGGTGATCCTGCCCGCCGCTCGCAACGCTCACCTGGTCTCCGAACTCGACCGGTGGGTTTTGAGCGCCGCCGCGCGTGAAGCGGCAACCTGGCCCGACCAACAGGGGCGGCCCGTGGCGGTGACGGTCAATCTCAGTAGCACACTGCTGCACGAGCCCGACTTCGCAGCGCAGATCGAACGGATCGTGCCCGCGACCGGGTTGGATTGGCACCGGCTCGTCCTGGAGATCACCGAAACCGACCTGCTCGATCTCGCCCCGGCCACCCTGACAGCCATGCACGAACTCGCGGAGCGGGGCGTACGGTTCGCCCTGGACGACTTCGGCACCGGCTATTCGTCCTTGGAACGTCTCAAGGAACTTCCCGTCCAGATCCTCAAACTCGACCGCACCTTCGTGGCCGGTCTGGAGCGGGAAGCGGTCGATGCCGCCATCGCCGGCGCTGCCCTGAGCATCGCTCAGGCCCGGAACATGACGTGCGTCGCCGAAGGAGTGGAAACCACCGGCCAGCTCTACCAGCTGGCGCGAATCGGCTTCACCGACTACCAGGGCTTCCTGTTCGCGGCAGGCGTCCCCGCTCCCGAACTGCGCGCTCTGATCCAGCGTCCCCCCGCCCTCGCGGCCCGCGAGGAGACGAGGATCCACCCGCACCCCACCGAAACCCAACCCGCGCGCGACGATCCCGACACGGTGGCCCGCACACCGACCATCGCACCACCGAGTAGGCGAACGACCGGCGAAATCGCCACTGCGGGCGCTCCCGTTCCGGGCGGGCACGAATGCTGGATCTTCCGAGATCACGAGGAGTTTCGCACCCGCGCCCGCGAGTACGTCCGGGACGGACTCAGACACGGGTACTGGATCGAATACGTAGACCACGCCCCCGCCTCACGGTTACGGGCACAACTCGCCGCCGACGAGGTCCTCGGCCCCGCGATGGAAACGGGCGCGATGACCGTCGCAACCATCGAAGAGTTCTACCCCACCAGCGTTGGAGGAGTCGTCGATGCCGAAGCGGCCATGCACGCCCGCGTCACATCCGTCGAGAAGGCGCTCGCCGCCGGCTACGCAGGTTTTCGTGCCATCGTCAACGCCACAGCCATGGTCACCACCCCCGACCAGCGCGCGGCCTTCGCCTACTACGAGTACCTGTGCGACCACGTGATCAGCACCGAACCCGTGACCGCACTGTGCGCCTACAACCTCACCGAGCTCGGCAGCGCCGCTGTCGCCGAGATGGCCTGCCTGCACCCGGTGACCACTCCCACCGCCAGCCCTTTCCGCCTCTACGCCGACAGCACCGGCGAGCACACCGACAACGAATACGACACCCACCTCGCCCTGACCGGAGTGCTGGACCTGCCCTGCGCCAATCTGTTCACCGCCGCGCTGGAGCACACCCGAGCCCAAAATCTCCTGGTCAACGACCACGGCCTCGACATCCTCGACCCCCGCGTCATCCACGCCCTCGACCAGCACGCCCGCGCCCACCACAAACAAGTCACCCTGCGACTGACACAGCCCTTGAGCACCCGGCTACAGCCGCTCCTCCACGACCTCACCCACACCCGCATCGAAACCCATCAGTCGTAACCCACACTGACCACGCCCCCACCCGCACGGGAAGGTGCTTTCCGACTTCGAGGAAACATCTGAAGTCACGGCAGGAAGCTCTCGCAGGAGGACAAGCGAGATGACCCGGCCGACGCGGGCGGTCATCCGGCGGCTCGCGCCCGTTCGGTCCGCAGCTCGGTGAGTTCCGGGAAGGGAGCCAGTTCGGACAACGGCTCCCCTACCGCCCAGGACAGCATCGTGTCCGCCAGCGCCGGATTCCGCGCCAACGCCGGGCCGTGCAGATAGGTGCAAACGACACGCCCGCTGACAGCCCCCTCGGTCTCCTCTGAGCCGTTGCCGATGCCGTGCAGCACACGTCCCAGTGGACGGGCCGCCGGACCCACCGTGCTCCTGCCGAGGTGGTTCTCGAAGCCGGTGAGCAGCCCCAGACCGTGCTCCTCGGAGCGCGTGCTCAGTTCGCCGATGGCCCGGTTAGGACCGGGCTCGGTGGAGATGTCGATGAGTCCCAGTCCGTGCTGAGTGGTGCCGTCACCGGTGGTGAAGCTGGTGCCCAGCACTTGCAACCCACCACAGACCCCGAGCACGATCGCCCCCGCGTTCACGGCCCGCCGTAGTCCGTCACCACGTGCCAGGAAGTTCACCGCGGCCTGTTGCGCGACGTCCTCGCCACCACCGAGCAGATAGATGTCGCAGGAGTCGGGCAGGGTTTCTGCCGAGGACAACACGGTCACGATCTCGGCGCGATAACCTCTCCAGCGCAGCCGTTGCGCGAGTACCAGGGCGTTTCCCCGATCCCCGTAGGTGCCCAGCAGGTCGGGCACCACGAGTGCGATGCGGATCGCCGAATCGTCGGTCAATGTTGTTGCCTCTTCGCGAACAGATCCCGGAAAGCGGTGTAGTTGGCGATGATCTCGACCGAGTCGGCCGAGTCCCCGATGGTGGCACTGTGCAGCGCTCGCTGCACGTTCGTGGCGATTTCGCAGTTCACTTCCGCGTAACGCAGTCGGACCGCCAGATCCAGCGCCCGCTCCCCCGTGACGACGACCTTCCTTCCCGCCAGCCGCTCGAACTCGATGTCCCACAACCAGGAGACGTCGTGTCCGTCGGCCTGCCTGCTGTTGACGACCAGGATCAGCGGGCGGTCGTTCTCGGCCACCAGGTCGAGCATCTCGAGCCAGCTGGCCGGGTTCTTCGCCAGCAACAGCCGCACGTCGTGTCCGGCCATGGTCGTGTGTTCGTATCGTCCGCTGGCATCGCGCAGTCGACGGATGCGGTCGAGCGCCTCGGCGCGGGGTATGTCCAACGCCGCGGCGGCCGCGAGCGCGAACGTGGCGTTGACCCGATTGACCTGCCCGGGCAACGGCAGGGACAGTCCCTCGCTCGCTCCGTCCGGAGCGGTGAGCCCGCCCGCGTCGACCGTCCAGTCGGCGTTGGGCCTGCGCAACCCGCACACGCATTCCCACGCCTCGTCGATTTCCCCGAGGAAGGCCCCGCACCTGGGGCAGTTGAGCGCGTCGTGTTTCCAACGGCAGCCGCCCGAGACCCAGGTCACGTGGGGATGGTCGGCCGCGACCGAGACGATGTTGGGGTCGTCGGCGTTGGCGACCACCCGTGCACCCGGTGCCTGCCGCAGTGCGCGCCGCAGGCTGGACTCCACGCTGCGAATCTCCCCGACACGATCGAGCTGGTCACGGCTGAGGTTGAGCAGCAGAATCACCGAGGGCTGGAATCGGTCGGTCAGCTGGGCCAGATGCAGCTCGTCGACCTCCAACGCGGCATACGGCGCTCGTGGCTCGGCCATCAGGGCGGCGACGTGGCCGTCGAGCATGTTGGCCCCGGTGGCGTTGCTGACCGAGGCCCCACCGGCATGCAGCGCCTGGGCCACCATGTGGGTGGTGGTGGTCTTGCCATTGGTTCCGGTGATCACCACGATTCGTTTGTCCACGACCAGTCGTGTGAGCAGATCCGGTTGCAACGCCAGTGCCACTCGGCCTCCGATGATGCCGCCGCTTCCCAGCCGCAGGCTTCTGGAGGTGGTCGTGGCGAGTCTTCCCGCCGCCAGTGCAGTGCCGGTGCGGAGTCGGGACAGCACGTCGGCCCGCCGCGCACGACGCGCGGAGACCACTCGCCAACGCTGTCCGGGATCCGGTGCGGACGGTGTGTGCTGTTGTGATTGACCCGTTGGTTCGCTTCGCTCGCTCCGGCGGGTCGTGTTCGTCATCGACCGGTCCTTTCCTCGACGCGGCGGACTGGGGGCGGCACAGTGATCCGACGGTGGGGTGGGCTTCGTGACTTCGTCTCACTGTCGTCGTCAGCGCGATCGTTGGCCGCTGATCGCGTGATGAGAAGTCGGATACCGAAAATCGCGGCCAGTGTCATTCCCACGGCGACGGCAGCGATACCCACCCATTCCCGGGGTAACGCGACGGCCAGCTGTAGTGCCGCCACGAGACAGGGCAACTGTTCTGCGAACATGATTCATCGTGTCCGTTTTCGCGCGTTCACACCTATGACCGGCGGCTTCTGAGTCCGCTCTCACACACCTTCCGAATCCGATTCGCGGATCGTTTCGATCTCACTAAGGGTGACCCCTTGACCACAGTTTACTCCGAATCGCCGACATCGGGAGCCGACACTCATTCCCGCCATGCATTTCCCCTTAAAGAATGACACCAAACAACGGAGTGACCGCGTGTGATTAAAACACGAAAATCAACAGCTTGCTGTTCGTATTCAACGGCTCGTCACACAACCGTCCCACCTTCCCGGCAGAAATCGAGGCAACACGCAGTAGCAGAAACCGAAGGACGATCCAAAACGGACCCGAACACCCGAATGACATCCACTTGACTCGAACGAGTGAGTGAAACACGCTTGAACCACCGTCGAGGAAATCCGCCGGAGAACGGCTGGTTCGCCGCGTGCGCACCAGCATGCCGAGGAGGCACCGATGGAGATGATCGTGCTGCTGTTGCTGTCGGGTTTCGTCGCGCTCGGAATCGGGTGGACGGTTTGGGACATCCACATCGACAGACGCAGGTAGCGGCTCGCCCTCGGGAACTGATCACGTCGGCGGGGGGTCGGCGAATCTCCCCCGAAGCATCCCCGTGGCCTGGCCGACTTCGATGAGATAACCGTCCGGGTCGCGCAGATAGCAACGCAGCTCTGCCCCACGATCCACCGGAGGAGTCAGGAATTCGGCTCCCCGCTCGCTCCAGTCGCGATAAACGGCCCAGATATCGGCGACGCGTATGTTGAGGAAACAGGACACCGGATCTCCGTCGGCCGGCGGACGCAACGTGGTTTCCGGCTTGTCCGGAGTGGGACCGCCTCCGGGATTCATGATCAACCAACTGTTGGCCACACGCAACGTGCACGGATTCTCCTCGAGAACCACTCGGCCGCCGACGACGTCCCGGTAGAAAGCGCGCGAGCGGCTCACGTCGCTGACCGTGAGAAAGTGGGTCAGCAGCATTCCCTCGCTCGGTGCCGGGAATTCCTGGACACTCATAGTCACCTCATCCGTTCCGCGAAATCGATATCGAAGGCGAGGCAGCACGACGAACCGGGATCACCGCGCCGAGGCTCGTCGCTTCGGGTCGTCCTCCAACGCCCGGCGGTCCCAACCACCGCATTCGGCCGCCGCTTCGTAGGTGGTGCGCAGGAACTCCGCGAGCATCCGCTCCGGTGAGGAGGCGGTTCGAACGTCCTCGTAGGGCAGCAGGAACTCGCCCTGCTCGAAATAAGCCGCCGCCGGACCGACCGGGTACCGGTCGAATCCCGGTGGCTCCGGGTAGGCGTAGGCATAGAACGCGCCCTCGGCTCCGCCGCCCGGCCAGAAACCGCAACTGCTGAGCTCGTGCGAGTACCCCTCGACCATGACCCAGTCGCCACAGTTGGGAGCCCCACCCGGGTGACGAGGTGCCTCACGTCCGGAGAAACGGGTCACGGCCAGATCCATGGCTCCCCAGAAGAAGTGCACCGGGCTCACCTTGCCGATGAAGCTCGACCTGAAATCGCTGAACACCCGGTGCGCGCACAACAACTGCCGCCAGAACGACCACGCCTTGTCCGGCTCGTAGGAGGCGTGCTCGGTATCGGTGTCGAAGGGCAGAGCCCGCACCACCTCGTTCGGGGTACGGCTCACGGTGAGCCGTATTCCGAGTTCGTCCAACGCCGCCATCGTCTCCCGGTAGAAGTCGGCAACGGTTCTGGCGGTAAGAGCGATCTCACGTCGCCCACCGTCACTGCGACGGATCAACAACCGGTGCTCGTGGAAGTCGAACTCGATGTCGAACACATCGTCGTAGTACGGGACCGAGTCAGTGGTCAGGCCACGAGCCGAGACGTAGAGCGGCACCTGCCACCAGTGGTTGATCATCGGTTGGCAGGCCAGCTTGATCTTCCCGACCAGCTGTAACCACATGTGCAGGGTGTCACGGGTATCGCTCCAGTCCTCGACCCGCAGTTCGGGCCAGTGCGGTCCCCGTTCGGTTCGTGTGCTCGTACCGTTCATCACCTCTCCCTCCCGACCTGTTCCGAGCCGGCGGCCGAATCCGGGACATCGGCGCTGCGCGGGAGGTGGCCAACTCGCGTCCGAACCCAGGACGCCGTCGTCGAGAACGACCGTCGGAAAACCGCGCGGAATCGTTCACCTCGTGCGCTGCGCGGGTGGGGGCGTGAAAGTGATCTCCTCGTCCGGAGCGGGAACCCTGAGTGTGGGCAGCACCTGCTCGATCTCGGCGCGGGAGGGCTCCAGCCACGGAGGGAGTTTCAACGCCCTGCCCAACTCCATCAACGGCTCGTCGACGGTGAAACCCGGTGGATCGGTGGCGATCTCGAACAACACGCCACCGGGTTCACGGAAGTAGATGGAGTGGAAGTAGCGACGGTCCAGCACCGGGGTCACGTCGAGCCTCTGATCCAGCAGCGTGTTCCGCCAGTCGACCTGTTCGGCGTCGTCGGAAGCACGCCAGGCGATGTGGTGCACGGTGCCCGCCGCGACCATCCCCAGCGGGGCTTCGGGGCTACACAGCACGTCCACCATCGCGCCGGAGCCACCGGCACCCGTGGCGAATCGGAACCGCGCACCGGACTCCTCCACGAGCCGGAACCCCATGGTCTCGGTCAACAGTTCAGCGGTGTGCTCATGCCCGATTTCCGTCACGGTGACCGAGTGAAGTCCCCGTATGGCGTACTCGGGCGGGATAGGTCCCTCCTCCCAGGGCGCGCGGGAGTCCGCCTCGGGATGCCCGACCAGCTCGATCAACAGACCGTCCGGATCGGCGACCGTCAGGGTCTCCTCGCTCGACCTGCTGGTGGGGGTGCCGACGTTCACCTCGAGACCGTCGAGATGCTGCTGCCACCACCCCAGCGAATGCTGCGGAACGGAGAAGGCAACGGTCGTGGTCTGCCCGGCACCACGACGTCCACGCGGCGCCGCGGGCCAGGGGAAGAAGGTGATCAGTGTCCCGGGCTGACCCGATTCACCCCCGAAGTAGAGGTGATAGGTGTCCGGAGCGTCGAAGTTGACGGTCCGTTTGACCAGCCGCAGCCCCAGCGCGGTTCGGTAGAAATCCGCGTTGCGCTGTGGATCCGTAGCGATCGCGGTCACGTGGTGTAATCCGCCTGGCGTAGTCGGCATGATCTCCGCCTCCCTCGCTGGCACCCGCTACGGTTGGCGAACCAACCGACGGGACGGCTGTGGCTGTTCGCCCCATCCTCCGGTATCTCCGTGCTTCTCGCAGCGCACGCGACCAACCGAGGAGACGAACGAGGTGGGGTGCGCCGGCGTCACTGCTCGGATCGGCCGTCCTGTCGCTGCGGCACCACCGTGTAGTAGGGATCCCGAGCCGTCTCCCGCCCCGCTTCGAACACCCCATAACGAGTGGCGGCCGACGCGGCGGTGCCACTGACGGCCACCAGCACCGCCACGCTCCCGCTGCGCCGAGCGAACAGCGCACCGAGGGCGCATCCCGCTGCCAGCACGCGAGCCGTTCGCAACGCAGTGCCCGCCCTGCCCGTGCGGTAAGCCTCGGCGATCCTGCCCGCCCGCTGTTCCAGCACCCGGCTCGCGAGCAGTTCGCCGAGAGACCCGAGCACGGCCATTCGCCGCGCCGGAGCGGCCTCCGACCGCGGTGCCAATCCCGTTCCCAGCGCACCGGCCGCCGCCACCGAACTGAAGGCGAACACGAAGGGAAGCTCACGACGAGTCTCGTGCCAGCCGGGTACCGCCGTGTCGGCGAGCAACACCGCCGTGTAGGTCGTCATCGCCGGGGCCAACACCGCTGCGAACCCGGCCGCCATCCTGGCGAGCGGACGAGCGAACCCGGTGAGTTCGGAGACCGCGACGGCACCGCTGAGCGCGGAGAACGGAGCGAGGATCCAGGATCCCACGCTCAACGGCGAGGTGGGTTTGAACACGCGCAACATGTTCAGGAAGCGTCGCGGCCGGCCGAGATCGTGAATGAGCGCCAGCACGCTGGCACCGGAACCTCCCGCCGCACAGAGCAGCCCGACCCGGCGCAGCCGGGAATACCCACGTAGCTGGGCGAGGGCCCCCATGACGGACGAGGCGCCCGCCATGCCTCCCAGATAGAGGTAGGCGGGCACGTCCGGCACCTTCCAGGTCGGTTCCTTGATGATCGGCCTGCCGTAGTACGAGCGAAACGGCTCCCGCGCTTCGTGCCCCGCACTCCGGTCTGAGCCCTCCGCACCCGCATCGCGGTCCGCTCGCGCCTTCAACGACGACCTCCCAGGAAACAGGCCGCAACGGTCAACGCGGCCGTAGCGGCGGCGATCGCGGCGTGTGCGGCCATGGCGGGCAGATCCCGGGTGGTGACCACCGGGTCCGGTGGCAGACCGTAGACCTCGGGCTCGTCCAACAGCAGGAAGAACGCCCCGTCACCTCCCACACCGTCGGTGGGGTCCTGCCCGTAGAGCCTGGCTTCGGTCATCCCCTGCTCGTGCAGCTGTTCGAGACGTTGCTCGGCCCGCTGCCGCAACTGGTCGAGCGGACCGTACTGAATGGACTCGGTGGGACATGCGGTGGCACACGCCGGAGCGAGTCCCGAACCGAGCCGGTCCTGGCACAACGTGCACTTGAACGCTCCGCCGTTGTCGGGATGGATGTCGATCACACCGTAGGGGCAGGCGGGAACGCAGTAACCACACCCGTTGCACACGTCGTCCTGCACCACGACCGTGCCGTACTCGCTGCGGATCAACGCTCCCGTCGGACACACGTCCAGACAGGCGGCATGGGTGCAGTGCTTGCACACGTCCGAGGACATCAGCCAGCGCACCTCGGTGGCATCGGAGTCCGCGCCCTCTTCCGGGGTCGTGCTCGGGGCTCCCATCCCGGGCATCCCGATGTCCACGCGGGCACGCGTCGAAGGGTCGATCCGCTGTTCGACGAAGGCCACGTGCCGCCACGTGGTGGCACCGAGGTCGGTGGTGTTGTCGTAGGACATGCCGGTCAGATCCAGCCCGTCCTCTTCCAGCAGGTTCCACTCCTTGCAGGCGACCTCGCACGCCTTGCACCCGATGCACACGCTGGTGTCGGTGAAAAACCCCATCCGCTCGGGATGCCGCTCCGAGTAGCCCGCCTCGGCGCTGGGATCATCCAGCGGGCCGCTGAGCCGGTTGCCTCCCGCCGGGGAATCCGCGGTCCCGGATACGGACGTCCGGACGTCGCCACCGGACTGTGCAGCACGTGCGAGTCCGAACAGCGGGTGTTCGGCAGCGCCGTCAGGACTCATCCTCACCTCCGTCGGTGTCGCTCGCCCTGGTACCGGGCATCCGCCGCCGAAGGCGGGTCGTCGGTGCCGGTGTCCTCGGTGATGCCCGCCCGTGCGCGGTAGGTGGCGAGCAGCGTCTCGAGTTCCACACCGCGTGGTCTGCTGCCGGGACGGATGTCGCAGGTGCCCGCTTTGGTCTCCATGATGTGCACGGTGGGGTCGAGCGCGACCCCGAGCAACTCGTTCGCGGCGTCACCGGTGGTCAACCCGTTGGGACCCCAGTGCCAGGGGATGCCGATCTGGTGCAGTGTCCTGCCGTTCGAACGCAACGGACGGATCCGTTGCGTGATCAGCACGCGTCCCTCGATCGCTCCGCGTGCGGTGATCACCGTGGCCCAGCCGAGGTGAACCAGCTCGCGCTCGGCCGCCAGTTCCGGGGAGAGTTCGAAGAACATGGCCGGGGCCAGCTCGGCCAGGTGCGGCAACCACCGACTCATCCCGCCTGCCGTGTGGTGCTCGGTGAGCCGGAACGTGGTGAACACGTAGGGAAACACCTCCGCTCCCGGTTCGGCACCGCTGGGTTGGTACCGGTTCTCCGGGCGGTGGTACAGCTGCCGCGCGGAGTTTCGCTGCGTGGAGTGCAGCGTGTTGCGCAGCGGTGATTCCTGCGGTTCGTAGTGGGTGGGCAACGGCCCGTCGCGCAGTCCGGCGGGTGCGTACAACCAGCCGAGCCCGTCGCCCTGCATGACGAAGGGGTCGGTGCCGCGCAGCGCGTCAGGGCCGTGTGCGTCGGGGGCCGGCAGGTAGTCGGGGGGTTTGGTCGCCTCGAAATCGGGCACGTCGTGGCCGGTCCAGCACCGCTGTTCTGCGTCCCACCAGACGTAGGCCTTGCGTTCGCTCCACGGTCTGCCCTGCGGATCCGCGGCGGCGCGGTTGTACAGGATCCGCCGGTTGGCGGGCCAGGCCCAGCCCCACTCGGGGGCGACCCAGGACTGCCGCTCACCCGGTTCCCGCCGGGCGGCCCGGTTGACCTCGTCGGCGTAGACGCCGCAGTAGATCCAGCACCCCGAGCGCGTGGAGCCGTCGGAGCGCAACCGGGTGAAGGAGGACAGCGCCCGTCCCTCGGCATCGGTGCCGTTGATCTCGCGGAGCACGGCGTCCGCGCTGGGTTCGGCGATGTCTCCCTCGGTGGGATAGTCCCAGGTCAGTTCCAGGACGGGGCGGTCGCGTTCGCGCTGGTCCGCGTCGCGTTCGAGTCGTCGGGCCGCGAGCTTGGACTTGATCCGCAGTCCCAGGTGGTAGAAGAACCACAGGTCGCTGCGCTGGTCCTCGGCAGGTTCGACGGCCTTGTGGTGCCACTGCAGCATGCGCTGGGTGTTGGTGAACGTGCCGTCCTTCTCGGTGTGCGCCGCCGCGGGCAGGAAGAACACCTCGGTGCCGATCTCGGGCGGCGTGGTCTCACCGTTGTCGATCTCCGGCCCGTTCTTCCAGAACGTGGCGGTTTCGATCATGTTCAGATCGCGCACCACCAGCCAGTCCAGACTGGCCAGCCCCATGCGCTGCTGGTGCGCGTTGGCGGTGCCCACGGCCGGGTTCTCGCCGATGACGAAGTAGCCGCGCACCCCGCCCTCGATCTGGTCGATCACGGTGCGGAAACTGCCGTGGTCGCCGGTGAGCCGGGGCAGGTGATCGAACCGGAAATCGTTCTCGGCGGTGGCGTACTCGCCCCACCAGGACTTGAGCAGGCTGACGACGTAGTCGCGGATGTTGCCCCAGTACCCCTTGTCGGCGGCGTTGGTGGCCACGAACCCGTCCAGCGAGAGGTTCGGGTGTGCCCGCGGCATCGGGATGTAGCCGGGCAGCAGGTCGAACAGGGTGGGGATGTCGGTCGAGCCCTGGATGCTGGCGTGACCCCGCAGCGCGAGAATCCCACCGCCGGGTCTGCCGATGTTGCCGAGCAACAGCTGCAGAATGGAGGCGGCCCGGATGTACTGCACCCCCACCGTGTGGTGGGTCCAGCCCACCGCGTAGGCGAAGGCGGTGGTGCGCTCCCTTCCGGAGTTGGCGACCAGCGCCTCGGCGACCTCGTGGAAGCGCTCCTGGTCGATCCCGCACAGCTGCTCCACGAGCTCCGGAGTGTAGCGGGCGAAGTGGCGCTTGAGGATCTGGAACACGCAGCGCGGATGGGTCAGGCTCGGATCGGTCTCGGGCTCGGCACGAGGTGTCGACTCCCCCTCCGAGGCCGCTCGGTCGGGATCGGGTGAACCGAAGACGTCGTTCCACTGGTCACGCTCGCCCGCCGCGGGGTTGATCCGCGCCCCCTGGTAGTACCAACTGCTCTGGTCGTAACCGCTTCCGGTGAAACCGGAGAACACCCCGTCGAGGTCCTCGGTGTCGGCGTAGGACTCGTCGACGATCGTGGCCGCGTTGGTGTAGGCGGCCACGTACTCGTGGAAGTAGTACCCGCCCCGCAGCACGTAGTTGATCAGCCCGCCGAGCAGGGCGATGTCGCTGCCCGCTCGTAGCGGAACGAACGTGTCGGCCATGGCCGAGGTGCGGGTGAATCGCGGATCGATGTGAATTATCTTCGCGCCGCGCCGGTTGGCTTCCATCACCCACTGGAACCCGACCGGGTGTGCTTCGGCCATGTTGGACCCCTGGATCACGACGCAGTCGGAGTTGCGCAGGTCCTGCTGGAAGGTTGTGGCCCCACCACGGCCGAACGAGGTTCCCAGACCGGGAACCGTGGAGGAGTGTCAAATGCGGGCCTGGTTCTCGATCTGGATGGCTCCGAGGGCGGTGTAGAGCTTCTTCATGAGGTAGTTTTCCTCATTGTCCAGCGTGGCCCCGCCCAGACTCGCGATTCCCATGGTGCGGCGCAGCCGCGTACCGTCCGAATCGGTCTCCTGCCAGGTCTCGTCCCGGGTGCGGATCACCCGGTCGGCGATCATGTCGACCGCGGTGTCGAGATCCAGTTCCTCCCACTCGGTGCCGTACGGCCGCCGGTAGGCGACCCTGGTTCGCCTGTCGGGCGAGGTCACCAACGAGCGGCTGGCCGAGCCCTTCGGGCAGAGCCTGCCCCGGCTAACCGGCGAGTCGGGATCGCCCTCGATCTGGGTGACGGCCCCGTCACGCACGTACACGCGCTGCGCGCAGCCCACGGCGCAGTAGGGGCACACCGAGCCGACCACCTCGTCTGCGTCCTCGGTGCGGGCGTGCTCGCGGTCGGTGGCCGCGGAGCGGGCCGCCCGACCCCGACCGAGCGGGTCGGAGCCCGTCAACTGGCGCAGCACGGGCCAGCGCAGCCATTCCCGCATCGCCGATCACCAACTCTCGTTACCTCCCCGGTGATGCTGCGCCCGCCGGTGCGGTGGCGCAACCGCGAGGCTTCCGCTTCCCAACCAGGCTGCCGATCCACGCACTCGGGCGAGCCGGTGGTGGCGGGGGTTTCGCCGGATGTGCTGAACCCGGCACACGCGGAGTGCGCGGTGCGGTACGTTCCCGATGGGCAACTGATCATGCAGCCGGGCGAGCGCATGACACGTACGAGTGACCTTCAGGGGGAAGGCGTGGCCGACGAGGCGAACGGACAGTCGAGCACGGGCGAATCGAGTGGTTCGGGAACGAACGCTCAGTCCGGGATGGATGCGGCGGACCAGGCGGCGATGGACGCCGAGATGCAGGACGTGGCCGACAGTGCGCTGTTCCCCGGCCCCGCCGGGCTCGCCAAGGAGATGGCCGACATCGCCCGGATCGCCGAACGTGCCAACACCAAGGCCGAACTGGCCCAGGCCATCAGCGACAACACGCGCATGGTCGTCGACCCCGACGAGGTCGACGCACTGGCGGGGTTCTTCGAGGGGAAAGCGCAAGAGCTGGAGGACCGTTCCTGGGGCATATATGAACTGTCCAATGTCCCTCCCCCTGGCACGGATCCGGTCAGCACAGGAGCGGTATCGCTTCACGGAGAAGTCGCGGCTGGTGATGATCGAGCCTATTACGAGAACTACATGAAACTGGCGCAGGTATTCAACGACACCGCCGCGAGCCTGCGCTCCAGCGCCGAGCAGACCCGCACCGACGACGCCAATGCCGCCGACAGCTTCGACCGGGAGATCCGGAATGCGTAACACCGTCACCACAGGGATCTCCCTGGCAGCCGGGCTGCTACTGCTCGCCGGATGCGGTGGTGGTCAGACCGGCCAAGCGGCGCAGGACACCACCGACACCGGAACGAGCGCACCCACCAGCACCAGCAGCGGCGCCGGAGTGGGCCTGCCGGAACGCACCGCGCCCGCCAAATCCCTCGACCTCTCCGAGCCCTGCGCCATCATCTCCCAACAACAAGCAACCAACCTCGGAGTCAACCAACCATTGGAAAGCGCTAATTCCAACGAAAAGAAGGGGTGTAGGTACCAAAAAGGAAACCCCGGCACCGAGGGCGGTTGGTACATATTCGTCGCCGCAGACACAAAACAGACTGCACAAGACTTCTCCTCGCGATCCCCAGATGGCCGAGTCACAAAAATATCTGGGTATCATGCATATCAAGTCGATGACGGTGGAGCATGCATGATCGCAGTTGACGTTTCTGACGAAGGATCGATTTTCATCAACGGGATAACGCGACTTCAGAAAAATCGTGCTGCCGCTTGCCCGATCTCTACCAAGTTCGCCGAAGCCGCGATCGAGAACCTACCTGAAGCATGAAACGTACTGAGCACAGGAGACATACTGGAAAGATCCCCATTTCGCCTGCCAAGGTGGAAGCAGTACCAGCCGAGGTAACGGAACCGGTCCATGCGGACGGCACGCAACTACACGGGAAGCCGCATCCGGTAATGCGTAACACCCTCACCACAGGAATCTCCCTGGCAGCAGGCCTCCTGCTACTCGCCGGATGCAGCGGCCAACCCGACTCCACTGCACAAGAGACCACCGGGGCGGGGTCGAGCACCCCCACCACCAGCAGCGCCTCCGGAGTAAGCCTGCCGGAACGCACCGCACCCACCAAAAACCTCGACCTCTCCGACCCCTGCACCATCGTCACGAAGCAACAACAGCATGACCTGAATATCAATCAAAAACCAGAAGAAACCAACCTCAGCGGAATACAGGGATGCAAATACCAAAAGGGAGACTCAGGCGCTAAAGGAGGATGGTTCGTCTTCGTCGCAACAAACCCCAACAAAACAGCAGAAGAGTTTGCTCAAAAACGCCCTCGCGGCCAAGTGACAAATATCGCTGGATACCCAGCTTACAAGATAGAAAAATTCCCCAACTGCCAGATTTCTGTTAACATCGCGAATTCTGGTTCACTTTATGTCAACGGAGGGAGTAGGATACAAGAAAACCGCCCCGATCCCTGCCCGATCTTCACCGAGTTCGCCGAAGCCGCGATCAAGAACCTGCCCAACGCCTGAGGGGAGCCCGAATCATGGGGGACAGACGCACGCTGCCACCGTCCAACCTCGACGGGGCACAGCTGGAGCAGATGCGCTCCTGGGTCAACAGCGGCAAGGGCGCCGAGGCGCTCCACGAGAAGAGCAGCCGCTGGCGTGACGAGGAGCGGTACATGCGCGACCTCGCCACCGAGGTCAAGGACAGGCTGAAGCGGGCCGGGGCCGTGAACCGGTCCAAGGGTCAGGAGGCCATGCAGGGCGCCATGTCGCCGGTGGTGCTGTGGACCGAGGTCGCGGCCGACAACGCCACGGCCGAGGCGGTGCGGCTGGAGGAGCAGGGTCAGGCCTTCAGCAGGGTGTACTCCTCCGTTCCCGCCGCGTCCGAGGAGAAGCCCGTGCCGGAGGAGAACTTCCTCGGGCAGGCCTGGGCAGGCCTCACCGGCGGCAAGACCGACAACGAGCAGGCGTTGGCGCACAACGAGAAGTTGCGGCAGGACGCGGTCACGGCGTTCAAATCCTACGACACCGCCTCGCAGACCACCGTCAGCGCGACCCCGACGTTCACCGCTCCCCCGCCGGGCGGCGTCGAGACCGGCGTGCGCTCCGGATCGAATCCCGAGGTCGGTGGCTTCGCCACTTCCCGGGGCACGGGCGGCGGCGCTGCCGCGGGCACCCGCAGCTCCTGGACCGGATCCCTGGACACCTCGGGCCAGTCGGCGGGCCGGGGCGGTTCGGGGATCAACCAGCCCGCGGGCAGTCAATCCGCGTGGCAGCGCCCGCCGGAAGGCGGCTCCTCCGGGTACCGACCGGGGCAGTCCGGCACTCCGGGCGGCGGCGCCGGAAGCGGTTCGGGCAGCGGTCGCGCCCCTGGCGGTTCCGGCGTCGCGGGCGGCACCGGACGTGCCCCCGGCAGCCGGATCCCGATACGTGGCCTCGGTTCGCTCGCGGGCGGCTCGGGTGGTGGAACCGGCTCCGGAACGGGTGGTCGAGGCTCCACCGGACTCGGTGGCCGTTCCCTCGGCCCCGGTGGGCAGTCCGGGATCGCGCGCCCGTCCACCGGTTCCGCCACGGCGGGCGGCGCTTCCTCCTCGGGAGCGGCGAACGGTCGCGGCGGCATGGCGGGAGCGCCACGCGGTCGCGGCCAGCAGGGCGAAGAGGACGAGGAGCACGAGACGCCGAGTTACCTCGTGGGTGACTACGGCTACTTCGACGGCGACCTGCCGCGCGTCGCGCCACCGGTGATCGGCGAGGACTGATCCGGGCGGTCGAAACCCGCCATCGGATCCAGCAGCGTGTGTCGCGGCGCCGGGTGCCCTCCCGGCGCCGCGATCGTTCGGGGGCAAGAGTGAACATCGAACTTTCCGAACAGGCGTTCCACCTCGCCTGGCAGCACTTCCGGCTCGGGACGAAGCCGCTCTCGCTGCACGTCCTGCCCGAGGGGCTCACCGAGTCGGAGCGGCGCGACGTCGAGCAGCGGAGCTGGGACGAGCTGCGTCGGCTCGGTTTCGGCGACCGGGACGCCGAGGACGCCGTCTCCGGGGTGTTCTTCCCGCTGAACCGCTACCGGGCTTCCTTCGATCTGGTGTATCGCTATCTGTCCGAGGAGGGTGAACACCGCCGTACGGCGTTGGCCGCGAACGGTCCGGCCAGCTCGGCCCTGGCCGTCCGGGAGGACGGCGTGGTGCGCCTGCGACAGCTGCGCACCGACGACGCGCCGCACCGGGCCGTGGTGGGTGTGCTCCCCGAGCTGACCCCCGGCCCGGGCAAGGCGGTCTCGGTGCCCAGCGACCAGCTCGACGCGGCGGCGGCCGAGGCGGGGGACTCCGACCGGGCGATGCGCGAGGCGCTGCTGCGCCGCGGGGTGCGGCGCGACGACGCGAGCGCTCTGGTGGACATGGCGGGCGGTGAACGCGTGGGCTACGCCCAGTTCGGGGCCGCGCGGATGGACCGGCGCGGCAACCGTTCCAGGGCACCGATGGTGACCAACTGCTTCGCCACCAGCAACGGGTGGTACTTGATGGAGGAAACCATCCGCAGTGGGCGGGCGTGGACCACCTTCGCCCCGATCGACCGGAACCGGCTGGCGGAGCGGGTACGCGAGCTGGCCGGAACCATCGAGCCTGATTGAGCCGTCGAGCTTGCCCGCTCCGGCTCCGGTGAGGACTCGATCGGGACGATCTCCCCGCTGCTCCCGTTCCGGAAGTACCGACTTCGAGCGGGTGGCGAACAGCGATCAGGGCTTGCCGACAACCACCTGCTCGGACAGGTTGACGGCGGCTTCCTGCAGGCCGGCACCGTGGAGTTCGTCCAGCCAGAACAGCGTGTCCAACAGCTGTCGCAGTTGATCGCTGTCCACTCGCAGCACGCTCTCGTCCTGCCGGATCTCCAGTTCGTGCAGACCCGGCATACTCAGGTACACCGCTGCCGTACCGCTTCCCGCTTCGACCAACCACTGCGCGCGCATCTGCCCTCCCGAAGGTGACGGCTACCGAATCGATCATGTCGAGGGAAGGTTCGACGGCTCCCCAGCGGTCACGCAACGACACTTTCGCGTGATCTCACTTCCGTGACCACTGGTCAACCGGTCAGGGTGCGAGCGAACAGTGACCGGCGAGGAAGGGTCGAGCATGGAACGACGCAGCGGAATTCCGGCACGGGTCAGACGGGTTTCCGGCGAGCTGCGGGAACTGCGGGACCGCAACGGGCTCAGCGCCGCCGAGGTTTCCCGTTCGCTGGGGATCTCGATGAGCAAGCTCAGCCGGATGGAGACGGGAACCCGCAGCCTGGCCGCCGACGACGTCGCGGCGCTGCTGGGGCTCTACCGCGTACCCACCCAGCGGCGCGAGGAGATCCTCGCGCTGGTGCGCAACGGCACGGACCGCAACTGGTGGCAGGTCCAGCACGCCGCGCTGCCCGCGATGTGGCAGGACCTGATGCGGTTCGAGGCCGAGGCCACCGCGATCCACGGCTGGGAAACGCAGTTCATCCCGGGACTGCTGCAGACGGACGAGTACGCCGAGGCCGTCATCCGGGGCACCACCCACGGCCTGCCGGAGCGCGAGGTCCAACGGCTGGTCGAGGCCCGCGTCGGCAGGCAGACCGTGCTGCTCGGCAGCCGCGCCCCGCGGTTGGAGGTGCTGCTGGACGAACCGGTGCTGCGCCGCCCGACCGCCGACCCCGGCGTGATGCGGCGGCAACTGCTGCGCCTGGCCGAGAGCAACCTGCGACCGAACGTCACCGTCCGGGTGGTCCCGCAGCGGGCGGGGATCCACCCCGGCATGGAGGGACCGTTCGTGCTGTTGGACTTCCCGAAGCAGCCGAACCTGGTCTACCTGGAGCACCGGGGCAACAGCGCGTTCCTGGAGCAGCCCGAGCACGTCGACGCCGCGGAACGCTCCCTGTGGCGGTTGCGCGAACTCGCGCTCACCCCGGATGATTCCGGCGAGATCATCGCTCACCTCGCCGACGAACCGGCCGAGCACGAGAAGGAGTGAGTCCGTGGCATCCGTGAAGCACTGGCGCAAGAGCAGCCGAAGCAGCAGCCAGGCGAACTGCGTGGAGGTCGCCGCCACCGAGCACGGGGTCGCCGCGCGGGACTCCAAGCGCCCGCACGGCGGTTCGCTGCTGTTCCCCCGCGCCCGGTGGAACGACTTCCTGCGCAGTCTCGCGTCGGACCGCGCCGGGAACTGAACCGGCGATTTCGCGCGAAATCGCCGCGCCGGTGGGGGCGGTGCCTCCAGCACGACGTAGATTTCGCGCGAAATCGACACCCCGACGGCGATCACCACACCGGCACGGCGGTCATTGAATCGGCGCGGTCACTGCTCGGTGACAGCCGTGTCGGACCTCTCGGTGGCCCGCCCAGAATTCTCGTTGACGCTCTCCGACTTCTCGTTGGCGCTGTCCGGTTCCTCGGCCACGCTTCGCTCCGTCTCCGACGAGGTCTGAACCTCGGTGCGTCGCGTCTTGCCGGGCAGGAAGAACCACGCCACCAGCGCGGCCACCGCGATCAACCCCGCCGAGGCCAGGTACGCGGTCTGCGAGGCGTTCATCCAGGCCACCGAGACCTCGTCAGCGAGCCGCTGCCCGCGTGCGCCCAACGACTCGGCGACCATCATGCCGCCGGGCAACGATTCCTCGGCGGTCTGCCGCAGCTGCTCGGGCAGGCCGGTCAGCGAGTCCGAGATCCGTGCGGCATAGCTACCTCCCAGCACGCTGCCGAGTACGGCGACACCCAACGAGGCCCCCACCTCGCGGGTGACGTCGTTGGTGGCCGAGCCCATCCCCGCGCGCTCACGCGGCACGTTGGCCATCAGCTGATCGGTGGCCGGAGCCATCGCAAGCGACATCCCCGCCGCCGTGCACGACAGCGGCAGCAGGATCTGCCAGTAGCCGGAGTCGACGGTCAACGTGCTGAGCCCGACCATGCCCAACGCCGCCAGCAAGAGTCCGACGGAGATGGTGTCACGCGGACCGAACCTGTCCACGATCCTGGAGACCTGCGGCGCGATGAGCATCATCATCACCGACATGGGCAGCATCGCGGTGGAAGCCATCAGCGGCGAGTAGCCGAACACGAGCTGCAGGGTCTGGCTCAGCGCGAAGAACACGCCGATCATCGCGAAGAACACCAGCGTCAACGCCACCGCCGAAGCGGAGAAACCACGGCTGCGGAACAGCCGAACGTCCAGCATCGGATCGGCCACCCGGCGCTCCCAGAGCGCGAACAACGCCAGCAGCACCAGCCCCAGAGCCACCAGGGAAAGCGTGCGCGGTGACAGCCAGCCGACGTACTGCGCCTCGATCAGCGCGTAGACGGCGATCGTGATCCCGGCGGTGGACAGCAGCGCCCCCAGCAGGTCCAGCCCGCCGTGTCCCCCCTCGGTTCCGGTGTGCGACGGGATGTAGCGGATACCGGCGATCACGCCGATGACGACCACCGGCACGTTGATCACGAACACCGATTCCCAGGAGAAGTACTGCAACAGCACACCGGCGATCACCGGTCCCGCGGCGCTGCCCGCGCCGGAGACGGCGGCCCAGATGCCGACCGCCTTGGTACGCTCCCCACTGGGGAAGACACTGGTCAGAATGGACAGCGTCACCGGCATGATCATGGCGCCGCCCACACCGAGCAGGGCCCGTGCGGCGATCATCTCGGTGCTGGATCCCACGAACAGCCACACGTAGACCGACACCAGGCCGAACAGCACCATCCCGGCCTGCAGCATCCACTTGCGCCCGTAGCGGTCAGCTATCGAGGAGGTGGTGAACAGCAGACCGGCGAACACCAGCGCGTAGGCGTCCGAGAACCACTGCTGCGCCGAGGTCGAGGCCCCCAACGCGCGAGAGAGCTGGGGTAACGCGACGCTGAGCGAGGTGTTCGCGAGCATCGTGGCCGACAACGCCAGACACAGCACGAGCAGGGTCGCCCACCTGCGGCGGTAGACCCGCACGTCGATGCCCTCGGCCAGGGCACCCTCCTCTCCTTTGTCGGGTGTCGTCGCAGCACCCGTCGCCCCGTGGCGGGCGTCACCGTCGGACATGCGTGTCTCCTTTCCCCGCCCACAGAATATGGCAGTACTGCCATTTGTCATCGGTGACAACGGGCACAGTTGACGCTGAACTGCGATTTCGAGGAACCTGATGCCATGACCAGCGTTGCGGTGGATCCGACCGACGAAACGGAGGGCAGGGGCAGGCGAGCCGTCAAGGCGGCCAGGACCCGAGCGGGCATCGAGTCCGCGGCCCTGAAACTGTTCCGCGAACAGGGCTTCGAGGCCACGACCGTGGAACAGATAGCCCGTGCCGCCGACATCGCCCCCAGGACGTTCTTCCGGTACTTCCCCAGCAAGGACGCCGTGCTGTTCGGCGACCTCGGCAACGAACTCGAATACGTGCGCGAGGCGCTGAACGCGCGCGGCTCCGGGGAACACCCGATGCGCGCACTGGCTACGTCGATGCTCGACGCGGCCGACCGCATGGAGGCCGACCGCGAACAGCACCTGATGCGCGCCGAGCTGCTGCAGGTGCTGGAGTCCACCGGTCAGTACGAGATGTATCTGATGCGGCAGCGCTGGATGCAGGACATGACCGAGCTGGTGGCCGAGCACATCGAAGCCGATCCCAGCTGCGACCCTCGTCCCGGCGCGTGGTCGATGACCATGGTCTCGTGCTTCGGTTCCGCGATGCACGCCTGGCTGACCCGGCGCGACGGCACCACGTTGCGCGAGATCCTCGTGGACGTGCTCAACAGCACCAACGAAGGACTCTGCCAGATCACCGGGAAGGGCTCCGCGGACTGAGCGACTGCCTCCGCACGCGTTCGCCGCCATGTGATCACGCGCGGTGGAGCGAGCAGGTGTGCGTGATCAGCGAACCGTAATGGCGTTCTCCTCGGCGCTGATCAGTCGGCCGATCACCGGGGCGTTCGGCAGCTCCCCCGCGACGAGCAGTCCCCCGGAGGTCTGCGCGTCGGCCAGCAGCAGCGCTTCGTTCTCGTCCACGCGGGACAGATCGGTGCACTCGCCCACCCAGCGCAGATTGCGACGTGTCCCACCGCTGACGTACCCGTCACGAACCGCCTCACGTGCTCCGTCCAGATAGGGAACGGCGTTCGAGTCCAACACCGCGGAGACACCGCTGGCGCGGGTGAGTTCGCGCAGATGTCCGAGCAGTCCGAACCCCGTGACGTCGGTGGCGCACTCGGCACCCAGCGCCAGCGCGTCCCGCGCCGCAGTGTCGTTGAGGGTCGTCATCGTCTCGACCGCCTGCGGGAAAACCTCTCCGGTGGCCTTGTGCCGGGTGTTGAGCACCCCGATGCCGAGCGGTTTGGTCAACGACAGCGGAGCACCGGGGGTTCCGGCGTCGTCGCGCAGCAGTCGAGTGGCAGCCGCCGTACCGGTCACCGCCATGCCGTACTTCGGCTCGGGGTCGTCGAGACTGTGTCCACCACCCACCGGGCACCCCGCCAGCGCCGCGACATCCGCACCACCGCGCAGCACCCGTTCGGCCAGTTCCATCGGCAACGACTCACGTGGCCAGCCGAGCAGGTTCAACGCCACCAGCGGACGCGCACCCATCGCGTAGACGTCGGACAGCGCGTTGGCCGCCGCGATCCGGCCCCAGTCGTAGGGGTCGTCGACCACAGGAGTGAAGAAATCAGCCGTGGCCACGATCGCGGTGTCGCCGTGCAGCCGCACCACGGCGGCGTCGTCCCCGGCACCGATCAGCACCTCACCGCCCGCCGGAGCGCCACCGCCGGAAAGCCCGGCACCGGTGACCATGGACTCCAGTTCGCCGGCGGGGATCTTGCAGGCACAGCCGCCACCGTGCGCGTACCGTGTCAGACGGTAGTTTTCGGTCGTGACGGTCCCGGCATCGGTCATGCCCCGAAGCTAGTCCACGGGGTGGACAACGGCTTGGCGGAACACGCGGGACGGCGGCACTGGAGGCGTAAGGGTGCCTGGTGGCCCCCGCGGTCTTCAAAACCGACGTGGCCGAGCAACTCGGTCAGGCGGGTTCGATTCCCGTCCGCCTCCGCCACGCACCAGTCTGCGCCACCAGGTGCGCGGCCCGGAACGACCACCACGTCCGGTCGCGGCCGGTTCGGTTGCCCCGTCGGTGTCGGCACGCTCGGCCGACGACGAAGCGGCCTGGACCTCGGTCTCGGCTACGGTGGCACGCCGGTCACGCCAGCGGCGCACGACCTCCTCGACGTCCACGGGTGCGACCTTGACGCGTGGACCGCTGGGAGCCCGCAGCCACTCGGCGATGCGCAGGTTGAGCTCACCGACCTGCTCACGCACCGCCTGCTCGGAACGCAACTCGGCCACGGTGTCCGGAAGCCGGTCGATCTCCTTGCGCAGCTGCACGGCGGGCGGCAGCAGCGCCTCGGTGGACAGCCCCTCCCGTTCGACGTACTTCTTGACCCAGGACAGTTCGCTCTCGTTGCCGAGATCCGGCAGCGGCTTGCCGGTTCCGGGCAGGTCGTCGAGCTCCCCGCGCTCCCTGGCAGTGCGAATCTGACGGTCGATCCAGGTCTCGAAGTCCATCCCCGGCGGTTTCCGTTCGGTCATGACCCGATTGTGCACCGGCATCTCCTTGCGGATCATCTGTTGAATCGGTGTCTCGCGAGTGTTTCGTGTTGTGGATTTATTTCGATCAACACTGAAACAACAGTATAATCAAACAGCGAATTCCGCACCACGAGATCGAGGCTTTCCCGAAGTCCATTACGAACAGCTCTGCTGCGCGTCGACAGCGCGCCCTCCTGCCGCCTACGCACGAATCGCGAGCAACGGCACTTCAGCCGCTCGTGAACAGGGAGATCGCTGACCCGTGCGCGGGCTACGCTCGATCACGTGGACATCGTCGACCTACGCCCCGATCTCCGGATGTTGACCAGTCCCCCTGGTCAGGCCTATTTGCTGCGCCACGCGGGAGAAGTACTGCTGGTCGATACCGGACGGGTCGGCGACAGCAGCACGATCGCAGCCGCCTTGCGTGACTGGGGTCTGGACCGGGACGCGCTCACCCGGGTGGTGCTGACCCATTGGCATGCCGATCACACCGGCGCTCTTTCCGAAGTCACCCAGTGGCCGAACGTGGAAGTATTCGCTCATCACGAGGATGCCGCGGTGATCCGCGGCCACCGGAACGGTGCGGAAAGCGTGCTCACCACCGCTGAGGATGTACTACACGCCCGAGTAGCGGACGATCTTCCCGAAGCTCCGCCCGCCCGCGTCGATCACGAGGTTCATGACGGCGAGCTCCTGGAGGGGATCAGTGCCCGGGTCATCGCCACCCCGGGCCACACCCCCGGCAGCATCGCGCTGCACCTGGAGGAAGCCGGAGTACTGTTCACCGGCGACATCGCGGCCGAGTACGAGGGGCAGGTCGTTCTCGGACCGTTCAACAACGACAGGGAACAGGCCCGACGTTCATTCCGACGGCTGGCGGGCCTGCGTTGCGACGTGGTCTGTTTCGGGCACGGCCAGCCCCTCGTCGGTGATGCCACCACTACCCTGCACGAAGCGGCCACGGCGCGCTCCGTACCCGATCCCCTCGGCTGACCCACGACGAAGGTCCTACTCTCCCCTTTTCGTGCCGTGCGAGTCGTGGTATCGAGGTCGACGCGGCAGAGCTCGGGGAAGCGAACCGCGAAACCCCCCGGAAGCACGTACCGGAACTGTTCCGGCAGCACCGGGCCGACATGCCGTGTCGAAAAGCTTCCCCGATACTCCCCACTGCGTATCGTCACGAACGTGGATGAGCGGCGGAACATCCCTGCCACGGACCGGGTGCTCGAGGAGCCCCGGATGGCCGCGGCCGTCGAGCGCTTCGGCCGGGAACGGGTGAAACGCGCCGTCCATGACGCACAGCGACGCGCTCGGGCCCGTGAGATCCCCGCCGATCAGGTGATCGAGGAAGCGGCGGCGAACCTGCCCACCTCGACCGGCGGTCTGCGTCCGGTGCTCAACGCCACGGGCGTACTGCTGCACACCAACCTGGGCCGCGCTCCCCTCTCGGAGGCCGCGGTGCTGGCCCTGCGGGAAGCCGCGGGAACCTGCGACGTCGAGCTGGATCTCCACAGCGGTCAGCGTGGCCGTCGCGGAGCCGGCGTCATACGCGGCCTGCTCGACGCTGTCCCCGAGGCGGAGAGCGCACACGTGGTCGGCAACGGAGCGGCCGCACTCACGCTGGCCGCCACCGCCCTGGCAGCGGGCCGTGAGATCGTGCTGGCACGGGGCGAGATGGTCGAGATCGGCGCCGGATTCCGCATCCCCGACCTGTTGTGCTCCACCGGCGCGGGACTGCGCGAGGTCGGCACTACCAACCGTGTCGAGCTCGCCGACTACCGAGCGGCGATCGGAGCGGAAACCGGATTCGTGCTCAAGGTGCACCCGTCCAACTTCGTGATCAGCGGCTTCACCTCCGCCGTCGAGCCGGGCGAACTCCACGAGCTGGACGCGCCGCTGGTCGTCGACATCGGATCCGGGCTGCTGGAACCGCACCCCAGGCTGCCGGACGAACCCGACGCGCGCGGCACGCTGCGGGCGGGGGCGGATCTGGTGGTGGCCAGCTGCGACAAGCTGCTCGGCGGTCCGCAGGCCGGGTTGCTGCTCGGCAGGGCAGGCATCGTCGACAAGCTCCGGAGACATCCGCTGGCTCGTGCGCTGCGCCCCGACAAGCTCACCCTTGCCGCGCTGCACGCCACGCTGCACGGACCTCCCACACCGACCGCGCGTGCGCTGGAGCGCTCGCGGCGGGAACTGCGTGCCCGCGCCGAACGGATCGCGGAGTCGTCGCGGGCATCGGGTGTGGCGGCGACGGCGGCGGAGACCACCGCGGGCATCGGTGGTGGTGGGGCACCGGGAGTGGAGCTGCCCAGCGCGGCCGTCGTGCTGCCCGAGCACTGCTCCGAACGACTGCGCCGCACCGTGCCGCCGGTGCTGACCAGGATCGAACGGGGGAACTGCCTGGTCGACCTGTTCGCGCTGGCCCCGGAGCGGGACGAGGAACTGGTCGAGGCGATTCGCCGGGGTGCGCGGGCGACGGATCCGCTCGTGGGAGGCGCGTCATGCGAGTGATCGCCACGGCAGGTCACGTGGACCACGGCAAGTCCACGCTCATCAAAGCCCTGACCGGCAGCGATCCGGACAGGTGGGCCGAGGAACGACGTCGCGGGCTGACCATCGACCTGGGATTCGCGTGGACGACCCTGCCCGGTGGCGAGACGATGGCGTTCGTCGACGTGCCCGGTCATCAGCGATTCGTGCGCAACATGCTGGCCGGGGTCGGCGAGGTCGCGGGCGTGCTGTTCGTGGTGGCCGCCGACGAGGGGTGGATGCCGCAGTCGGACGAGCACCTGCAGGCGTTGCACGCCCTGCGCGTGCGGCGGGGGGTGCTGGCGATCACGCGCGGCGATCTCGCCGACCCGCTCCCCGCGCTGGAACAGGCACGACGGCGACTGGCGGGCAGCTCGCTGGCGGGACTTCCCGAGGTGGTGGTCAGTGGAACCACCGGGGCCGGGTTGCCCGAACTCACCGGGAAGCTCGACGAGCTCGCGAGCCTGCTCCCGAATCCCGACCCCACCGCCGACGTGCGGCTGTGGTTGGACCGCTGCTTCAGCGTTCGAGGCGCGGGGACGGTGGTGACCGCGACGCTCTCCGCGGGCACGCTGGCCCGAGGCGACGAACTCGTGGTGGCCGGAACCGGAAAACGCGTGTCTGTCCGGGGACTACGGAGCCTCGGAGAGGAGTACGAAACGGTCCGCGCGACGGCGCGGGTCGCGCTGAACCTGCGCGGGGTGCACGCGGGGGAACTCGATCGCGGGGACGCGTTGCTGACACCGGGGGCGTGGCGGAGCACCGACCGGGTGGACGTGCTGTTGCGGGACAGCGAATCCGGCGAACTGCCCCGCGAACTGGGCATGCACATCGGTGCGGCCACGAGCGAGGTGCGACTGCGGCCGTTGGGAGCGGACACCGCGCGACTCTCGCTGCGTGTCGGGCTTCCGCTGCGGATCGGTGACGACGCGCTGCTGCGGGACGCCGGACAGCACCGGATCCCCGCAGGGATCCACGTTCTCGACGCGCGTCCGCCGGAATTGCGTCGTCGGGGCGCTGCCGCCTCCCGTGCTCGCGAGCTGGAGCGGGCGAGAGATCAGCCCGCAGGCGCCGTGCTGCTCGCGAGGGATCGCGCGATCCGCGCCTCGGAGCTCCGTGTCCTGGGAGCGGCCCCTCCCCCACATGCCCTGGTGTCCGGGGACTGGCTGCTGGATCCGAACGCCCGGGACGAGTACGCGGCACGGCTCGTCGAGCTCCTCGACCGGGTTCACGAGGCGGATCCGATGGCGGACGGTCTCTCCGAGCAGGAAGCGGTACGGCAGCTGTGCCTGCCCCACGCATCGTTGCTGCCACTGGTGCTGAGCTCGGCGGCTGCCGCCGGTATCGGAACGGGCGACGGGAGGCTGCGGCTGCGAGGCCCCGAGCTGAGCGAGCACGTGCGGCGGGGCGTCACCGCTATCCGTGCGCGGCTGGCCCGGCATCCCTTCGACGCACCCACCGCGGCAGAACTCCGAGAACTCGGACTGGACAGCGAACAACTCGGCGCGGCGAACAAGGCCGGTCAGCTGCTTCGGATCGGCGAGGGAATCCACCTGCTGCCGGGGGCGTTGCGGCGGGCGCGGGACGTGCTGGCCGCGCTGCCGGAACCGTTCACCCCGAGCGAGGCACGTGATGCCCTGGAAACGAGCCGCCGGGTGGTCGTCCCGTTGCTGGAACGGCTCGCCCGCGAGGGCTACACCCGACGACTTCCCGACGGAACCCACCGAGTGCGCTGAACGGTCCCGACAGGAACAAGAACCGCCCGCTCGCGGCCGGTCGGCGGATGGCCCTCCCTGGGCCGACCGGGTGACCGACGCGAAGAGGTTTGCCGGGCCGCGTCGACTGGGCATCCAGCCTGCAGGGACGACGCGTGCCTCGCGGAGGCGTGTCCTGCGGGCCACCGACCGGGTGAGGAGGAAACCATGCCGCACAAGATCTGGGCGGGTTCGCTCAAGTTCGGTCTGGTGACCATTCCCGTCGGGTTGTACAGCGCCACCGAGGACCACGGCATCCGCTTCAACCAGTACGAGCGCGGAACCCACGACAGGGTGCGTTACCGCAGGATCAACGAGCGAACGGGTAGAGAACTGGAAGGTGACGAGGTCGTCAGGGGTCTGGAGGTCGACGGCACGCTGGTCACGGTCGAACAGCGGGAGCTCGACGACATCGCACCGGAGCGTTCCGGAACGATCGAGATAGCGGAGTTCGTGGCGCTGTCCGAGATCGATCCCGTGCACTTCCAGAAGGCGTACTGGGTCGCTCCCGCCGACAGGCGGAACGCGCGGGGATACAGCCTGCTGCGTCGTGCGATGGCCGAGACCGAGCGGGTGGGCATAGCCACCTTCGTGTTCCGCGGCAAGGAGTACCTGACCGCACTTCGCCCCGAGAACGAGGCGTTGGTGCTGCACACCATGTTCTTTCTCGACGAGATACGGGACCCCGCGAACGTGCTGGAACACGCTCCACCGGACGACTCGTACGGCTCGCGGGAACTGCGGCTGGCCGGCGATCTGATCAGGTCGATGAGCACCGCGTGGCACCCGGAAGAGCACGTCGACACGCACACCGCCCGGATCGAACGACTGCTCGCGGACAAGGCGGCGGGGCATGCTCCCCGGAGCGGGGCCGAGCACGTCGAAACGACCGCGACCGTGGATCTGGCCGAGGCGCTGCGCCGCAGCGCCGAACATGCCCGCGCCGGGAAGAACCGGTCCGGGAGCGGGAGTGAGCGCCCGGACCGGAGCGCCGAACGGTCGGAGTCCGCACCGGTGTCCACCCTGACCCGCGAGGAGCTGCGGAGACGAGCGCGCGAGCTCGACATCCGGGGCAGATCCAAGCTCAACCGGGCCCAGCTGGAAAAGGCCATCACCGAATCACCCGGTGTGCACGGAGGTGGGCGGGCAGCCGAGGAGGACACCGGAACCGGGGCACCTCGAAAAGCAAGGAGGTAACTCACCTTGAGCCCTGCGGATGCGTTAGCCTTGAGCGAAACCGACTCAGGAATGCCGATCGGCGTCGCTCATGTTGCACGGGACGCGATCCGCAACGAAGCGTGCGAACGAGAGAGGTAGTGATGAACAACTTCTTCGGTTCCAGTGGGCCCGGTTCGAGTCCGTTCGACGACTTCCTCGCCCGGTTTCTCGGTGGTCAGGGCGGTACGCCGCGGCCGGTGCAACGAGTCGACATCACCCGTCTGATGACCCACCAGGCCCAGGAACTGATGGCTGCCGCCGCGCGGTTCACGGCCGAACACGGCGGACACGATCTGGACGCGCATCACCTGTTGTGGGCGGCGACCCAGACCGAGACGACGCGTTCGATGCTCGAACGGGCAGGTGCGGACCCCGCCGCGATCGCCCAGGGAGTCGAGCAGCAGCTGCCGCAGACCGAGAGCACCGACCAGCCGCCAGCGCTGACTCCGGCGGCCAAGCGGGCACTGCTGGACGCGCACCGGGTCGCCCGCGCGGTGGGCTCGTCCTACATCGGTCCGGATCACCTGCTGCTCGCGTTGGCGGCGAATCAGGAATCCACGGCGGGCCAGATGCTGGCGGCGGCCCACGTGACCCTGGAGTCGCTGCAGAGCGGGGCGTCCGCCCGCGGCTCCGGCGGTCAGCAGACCACCGAGGCACAGCAGCACAGCCCGACCCCCACGCTGGACGAGTACGGTCAGGACCTGACCTCACGCGCCCGTGAGGGCGGACTGGACCCGGTCATCGGTCGCGAGTCGGAGATCGAGCAGACCGTGGAGGTGCTCTCGCGCCGCACGAAGAACAACCCGGTGCTCATCGGTGAGGCCGGTGTCGGCAAGACCTCGGTCGTGGAGGGCATCGCGCAGCGCATCGTCGACGGCGAGGTCCCCGATGTGCTGGCGAACAAGCGAGTGGTGCAGCTCGACGTGTCCGGGGTGGTCGCGGGTACCCGCTACCGGGGCGACTTCGAGGAACGGATGAACAAGATCATCGAAGAGATCAGCCAGCAGAGCGAACAGCTGATCATCTTCATCGACGAGCTGCACACCGTCGTCGGCGCGGGCGGCTCCGAGGGTGCCGTGGACGCGGGCAACATGCTCAAGCCGAGACTGGCCCGGGGTGATCTGCACGTCGTCGGGGCCACGACACTGGACGAGTACCGCAAGAACATCGAGAAGGACGCCGCGCTGGAACGTCGCTTCCAGCGCATCGACGTCGCCGAGCCCAGTGTGGAGGAGACGGTCCAGATCATGCGGGGGCTGCGGGACCGCTATGAGGCGCACCACCAGGTGCGGTTCAACGACGAGGCGATCAACGCCGCCGCCGAGCTCTCCGACCGCTACGTCACGGACCGCTATCTGCCGGACAAGGCCATCGACCTGCTCGATCAGGCCGGGGCGCGCAAACGTCTGCGCAACCGCACCCCCACGACCGATGTCCGCGAGCTGGAGGAGCAGGCCGAACAGCTCAGCAGGGACAAGGCCCAGGCGGTCACGAACGAGAACTACGAGCAGGCTTCGCAGCTGCGGGACGAGATAAACCAGGTGCAGACGAGGATCCGGCAGCAGCGGCACAGCCCCGACGGGATCCCGGAGGTCGGTTCGACGGACATCGCGGAAGTCGTGTCCCGGGCCACCGGAATCCCGGTCACGCAGCTGACCGAGGAGGAGAAGGGCAGGCTGATGCGGCTGGAGGAACAGCTGCACCACCGGGTCGTCGGTCAGGGCGAAGCGGTTCACGCGGTCTCTCGCGCGGTACGCCGCTCACGAACCGGCATGGGAGATCCGAACCGGCCGGTCGGCACCTTCCTGTTCCTGGGGCCCACCGGCGTCGGCAAGACCGAATTGGCCCGCGCGCTGGCCGAGTCGCTGTTCGGTGACCAGGACCGGATGATCCGGCTGGACATGAGCGAGTACCAGGAGGCGCACACCGCCAGTCGGATGGTCGGCGCTCCCCCGGGCTACGTCGGTTACGGCGAGGCGGGCCAGCTCACCGAGGAGGTCCGGCGCAGGCCCTACTCCGTGGTGCTGCTCGACGAGATCGAGAAGGCACACATCGACGTGTTCAACATCCTGCTGCAGGTCATGGAGGACGGCCGCCTCACCGACGGCCAAGGGCGCACGGTGGACTTCCGGAACACGGTGCTGATCATGACCAGCAACCTCGGTTCGGACATCATCTCCAACCGTTCCGGGGTACTCGGATTCAGCACCAGGGAGGAGGAACAGACCACCGAGGCGGCACGGGACCGGTTGATGGTTCGACTCCGTGACTCGTTCCGCCCCGAGTTCCTCAACCGGATCGACGAGATCGTGGTGTTCCGCAAACTGGAGTCGAACCAGCTGCGCAGCATCACCGAACTGTTGTTGGACGAGACCAGGCAACGACTGCGGGCGCAGGGAATCGACATCACGTTCGAGTCGGACGCGGTGGACTGGCTGACCGAACACGGGCACCAACCCGATTACGGTGCCCGCCCGCTACGGCGGACCATCCAGCGGGAAGTGGACGACTCGATCTCGGACCTGCTGCTGGACGGGGAACTCGCCCACGGTCAACGCGTGGTCGTCGGAGCCGACCAGGACCGGCTGCGGTTCTCGGTGCAACCGCAACCGGCGGAGGCCTCCGCCTGATCGGGCTTCCGGTCGGGACTCTCGACGGGTGAGACCCCACCCCGCCACGGGGCCGACACCGGGTAACGGCGGGCGGCGATTCCATCCGGAGTCGCCGCCCGTTCTCGTGTCGCTGCTCGTCCTCGTGTCGACCGCCCGGTTATCCGGGGTCGGGTGAGCACTCAGCGAGCCACGAGGACCGGACAGGGCGCGTGGTGCAGCAGTGTCTGGCTGGTCGATCCCAGCAGCAGCCCCGCCAGCCCGCCGCGACCACGTGCCCCCACCACCACCAGTTGGGCGTTGTCGGCCTGTTCCAGCAGCAGTCGTGCGGGTTTGCCGTAACCGACCACCTCGTGCACCGGCACGTCGGGATAGTCCTCCCGCCAGCCCGCCAGCACTTCGGCGAGCAGCCGCTGTTCATCGGCGCGGACGGACTCCCAGGTCTTGTCCGCCTGCTCGCGCGTCCACAACTCCCCCACCACCAGGTCGTGCCAGGCATGCACCGCCATGATCCCGGTCGAGCGGGACGAGGCCATGTCGAACGCCCACCGCAGCGCGAGCTCGCCGGGCCCGGAACCGTCCACACCGACGACGACGGGGAGTCCGGGGGGCTCCGCACCCTCGTCGGGCTCGCGAACCACCGCCACCGGACACTGCCCGTGGTGTGTCAACGCGATCGCGACCGAGCCCAGTATCACCCCACTGAAACTGCCGAGACCACGGCTACCGACCACGACCAATCGTGCCGTGCTGGACTCGTCCAGCAGCACGGTGCGGGCGGATCCGGTACGTACGGCCGTGTCCACCACGAGTTCCGGATCCTCGGCGGCCGCGATTTCCCGAGCGTCGCGCAACCAGTCGCTGACGAACTCCCGTGCCGTCTCGTTGGTGGGTTCCGGTGTGGAGGTTCCCAGCGTGTCGGGAACATAACCCAGGGCGGAGACGTCCGCGTGCACCAACCGCAGCGGTGCCGAACGGTGGGATGCCTCGCGAGCCGCCCAACGCACGGCTTCGAAAGCGGTGGGAGAACCGTCGATTCCGACCAGAATCGGCTTCGCGATGGTAGACATGTCTCACTCCGGTGGTCGTGGCCTCGGTCCGGGCGGGGATGGAGGTCGGCGCGGTGTCCCGAGCCTGCCGGGGCTACCGGGAACGGCGCCCGGAACCAACCATGACACCTGCCGTAGCGGGCCGCAGCGATCCGAGAAGCCGCCGCCCCGGAATCCGCCGCGCGAGCGTTCACCGATCCGGCGGGCTGACGTGCGGAGCACTCTGTCCGGTGCGGCCTACCGCATCCGGGACAGCAGGCTCCGCGCGTGCGTGGCCGACCGAGCGTGATCAGCGAACTCGTCCCACGGGTCGCCATAGGCACGCAACCGAGCGGGCATGTCGTGGATGGTGAACGCGGCCGGACCGACCGAATCCAACTCCGACCACCACAGCGGAGCGGCGACCGGTGCACCGGTGCGGGCCCGCACCGCGTACGGCGCTACCGCGGTCTGGGCATAGGCGTTGCGCAGATAGTCGACGAAAACGCGTTCGCCGCGTTCCTTCTTGCGCTGCTCGACGGTCAGCCTCGCGGGCTGCCGCGCGGCCAGCAGCCGGGCGATGCCGAAGGCCAGTTCGTGCGACTCGTCGAACGAGAGCTCGCCACGTATCGGGGTGACCACGTGAAACCCACGGGATCCGGTGGTCATCGGGAAGGGGACGAGGCCGAGTTCCTCCAGAGCCTCGCCGACCAGGTGAGCAGCCGTGCGCAGCGACTCGGGCTCGTCGACCGACGGATCGAGATCGAACACCAGCCGGTCCGGCACCGCCGGATGCTCCTGGGTGGACAACCACGGGTGAGGGGTCAGGCAGGCCTGCCCGGCGAGGTAGAGCAGTGTCGGAGCGTCACCACAGACCACGAGCTCGTTGTGCCCACCGCTCTTCTTGGCCACCCGGACGCGGCGGATCCACTCGGGGAAGAAGTCCGGCGCGTTGTGCTGCACGATACGTTCACCGTCGATGCCGTCCGGGAACCGCTCCATGACCATCGGACGGCCACGCAGGTGGGGCAGCATCGTCGGAGTCACCTCGCGGTAGTAGGAGACGATCCGCTGCTTGGTGATCCCGTCGATGGGAAAGAGCACCTTCCCGGGACGGGAAACGTTGACAGACCTACCGTCAACGTCGAACGAGACGTTCAAGTATCCGCTCCGGACTGCTGGGCAACGGCTTGCTGGAGCTTTCCGCTCGTACCGCCCGAGGAGGCCGCCGAACGGTGTCTTCCCCGGAGTCCCCTCGAGGATGCGACTGTGAGGCGAAACACGCCACCGGGATCACACGTGCTTGACCCGCGACACGCCGCACCGAACAGCCGCGGAGTCACCCGGTGGCCGGTGGGTACGATTCGGTCGGTGACCATGAATATGCGAACATTCGAAGTATCACGCGAATGGACGTTGCGTTACCGCGGCCCCACTCGGTAGGCGCGAACGTCAACGCGGGACAGTCCAGCCGGGTGTGCGTACCGTTGTCGGCATTACCGTCACGTACCTCCGGTGGGAAGTGACAACTGGTTCGTGGGCCGAGCCACAACCGCAGAGGCTCCGGTTGGACGACACGTGACCTTTCGGTTACCGGCTACGACGCCGACGAGGGAAGGACCGAGGTGGATACCGAGACCGCGCAGACCGACGACCTTCGGCTCGTTGCGCTGCAAAGCGCCGTGAACTGCACCGACATGTTCGTCCGTTTCACCCTGAGCGAGTGGTCCCTGCGCCCGATGACCGACGAGGCGACAGCGGCGGCCACCCGGCTCGTCTCCGCCGTCGTCGAGCACTCGGATTCGCAGTCACCGGGTTTCGTCTCGGTCCGGCTGCGGATTCACGGCAACAATCTGGTGATCGAGGTCGAGGACGACCAGAGTGTGCTTCCCCCCGCTGTCTCGTCGAACCTCGCGGGGGTGCACACCGGTGTGGTCTCGCCCGAGGGACGTGGCCGCATCGTCTGGTGCGAGCTGGAGCTGCCGCAGGGGATGCGTGCTTCCGACGTTCCGCTTCCTCGCCGGGAGCCGAAGCGTTCCAACGCCTCCGAACAGTCGGAGGACCTTCCCGATGACGTCGATCCACAGGTGATGGAGCGGCTGCTGTCCGGGCTGAGCAAGCGCGAGCCCGACTCCGATTCACAGTAGCTCGGTAACTCCCCGCTGGCACGCGACCCGGTGACGCACCAGGTCGGTGATCACCGGTGGGATCTGCCCGGGAGTTTCCCGCCGGATCCGGGGATCGTGTGGCTGGGCGACCGTTTCGAGCGAGCCGTGTGGGAACGACGAACATGACACTCCCGCGACCCGACGAACAACGACCCCGGCGGGTCGCTGTTTACGGCACGTTGCGCAGCGCCGGCTCGGCCGGTGACCTCATGAGATCCCTGGCGAGCCTGCGGGAGAACGACACTCTGCTCGCGGGACGGCTCTACGACACCGGGCAGGGGTATCCGGCTTTCGTCCCCACGGAGGCAGCTCCCGCGACGAACGAGGGGGTTCCCGCTGAGGTCTACGTGCTGCGGGAACCGGAGCGGTCACTGCCGATTCTGGATCGCTACGAAGGTCCGGAATACCTCCGCCGCGTCCGCACGCTTCGGGACCGTCGCCGGTGCTGGGTCTACGTCTGGCGTGGTTCGGTGTCCGGCATGACCGAACTCTTCCACGGTTGGTGCGAGTCCTGACGGCTCATCCGGGCCCGTGATCCTCGGAAGAACCCGTCGCGGCACGGTGCCTCCCGGCCGACTGCTCCGCCTCGCGAACGATGTTGCGTGCCATGCCACCGAAAACGGCCCCGTGGAACGGGGCTACGGCCCACCAGTAGAGATGGCCGGACAGACCTCGGGGCACGAACACGGCCCGCTGGCGGTACACGGATCCCGAGCCCGTGTCCGGATGGACACCCAGTTCGAGCCAGGCACGTCCGGGTAGCTTCATCTCGGCACGCAACCGCAGCAGCCTGCCGTCGTCGAGTTGCTCCACTCGCCACCAGTCCAGCGCGTCGCCGGTTCGGAGTTCGTGCGCGTCACGACGTCCTCTCCGGAGTCCCACGCCTCCCGCGAGACGATCGACCCAGCCTCGTGCCGCCCATGCCAACGGCATGGAGTACCAACCGTTGCTCCCTCCGATGCTTTCGACGACTCGCCAGACCGTCTCCGGTGCTGCCGATGTCCGACGGACCCGAACATCGCGATAAGCACTCCCACCCGCCCACCGCGGATCGGAGGGCAACGGATCCGAAGGGTTGTTCCCGGAGGCATCGGACCAGCGGGTGTCGACCTGTCCGCCACGAACCCGGGCCAGAGCCAGGCGCACGGCCTGTTCGTACGAGAGCAGTCCCTGCTCGGGTCCGGCGACGTAGTCGTCGATGTCGTGTTCGGTACACACCGCCTCGTGCACCAACGAGTCGATCAGCGGAGCTCCGATCGATTTGGGTACGGGAGTGACTATGTTGATCCAGTGCGAGCTCAGCCTGGGTGAAAGCACGCTCACCGGCAGCATCACGCGGCGCGGCAGTCCCGCGACCGCCGCGTAGCGCCGCATCATCCGTTCGTAGGTGAGTACCTCCGGTCCACCGATGTCGAAGGTCCGATTGAGCGACTCCGGAATCTCGGCGGCACGAACCAGGTAGTGCAGCAGATCCCGAATCGCGATGGGCTGAACGCGATTTCGTACCCATCGCGGGGTGACCATCACCGGTAGCCGTTCGGTGAGGTAACGCAGCATCTCGAAACTCGCCGATCCGGAGCCCAGTACGACAGCGGCCTGCAGCACGACGGCGGGTACGGGGCCCGAGAGAAAGATGTCTCCGACCTCGACACGCGAACCGAGGTGTTCGGAGAGTTCGCTCCGGTCGGCCGGGTGCAGACCACCGAGGTACACGATCCGTGAGACGCCGGCTTCCGCGGCCACTCGACTGGTTTCCGAAGCGCCCCGGCGGTCGCGTTCGGCGAAACCGGTTCCGGACATCGAGTGCACCAGGTAATAGAGCACGTCAACACCGTGGCAGGCGGCGCGCATGCTGCCAGGATCCAGCACGTCACCACGAACGACCTCGATCTGGTCGGCCCAGGGGACGTCGCGGAGCTTGTCCGGATCGCGCACGAGACAGCGGACTCGATGACCATCGGCCAACAGACGCGGCACGAGTCGACCGCCGATGTATCCCGTGGCACCGGTTACCAGGCACAGCATGTCGACATGATGACAAGGGAAAATGGTTCACGCATTCCCGTTCCAGGTTGACGGGCACCAGTGGGTTCCCGCGGAACCGGAGAGGATTTCGTCGTGATTCGTGCCGGCCGATCGCACGGCAGAAGGCGCGAAAACACCGAGAACAAATCCGTTCCCACCGAGAAGGCACCGCGCGCCAACGACGCTCGCCGCCCGGATCGAAGAAGTCTGGTCAGGAACGGCCGCGCCAGTACCAGAAGGCCGATACTCCACCCGCCAGCACAGCGGCGAGCACGGCCGATCCGAACTCGGCGAGTACGAGCAGGGTCACCGAAAGCATCATCACGACGGCGGCCAGCACGAGCAACGGCGGAAACCTGCGCCGAATGGTTTTCGGTTTCCCCTGTGCCAGTCCACGTGCCAACTCGGGATCTTCCTGGCTCAGCCGGTTCTCGATCTCTTCCAGGCTGCGACGTTCGTACTTGCCCAACATCGGCAACCTCCCGTACCTGCCTGTCCGCGTTGCCGTCCTCCGGGGTAAGTAGTGTCACACCGGACGGGGGTGAACGACCAGCCCTCGCAACAGGAGAAATCTCGAAAATTTCCCACTCCGGACTGGCGGTTCGTCCTCCCGGTTTACCGAGGTACTCACGCGAGGAGATCTCCCGCCGGACGCGCGGGCCGGCCCGGGCATCCGGCGGGAGAAGGCTCGTCCCGGCAACTACGTGCCGGCCACACGAACCGACACGTACGAAGGTTCGAACGGCAGGGAGTCACGGCAGGACTCGTCGCTCGTCACCGTCCGACCCAACCGTGTTCTTCGGCCAGTTTGAGCAGCCGTTGCCGAGCCTGCAGAATCTGACCACCCGTCATCGTGGGAATCGCACCCAGCAGTGCCTCGGTTATCTCGGCGGACAACTCATCGGGCGAGAGGACGTCGGAGTCCCCCTCCGAATCGGCCGATGGCCTCCCACCGGAGCCGCCGGCGGATCGGGCGCCACCGGCAAGGCGAACGTCCGAAGCCTTCAGTCCGCGTTCGCCGTCCTCGACGTTGAACTCGACGGTTGTGCCCGGAGAAATCAACCCCTCGTCCACCAACAGGTCGTTGACGTGGACGAAAACATCCTCACCACCACTTTCCGGCGACACGAACCCGAAGCCCCGGGAACTGTCGAACCGGATCACCTCACCCTTGATACCCATTACCTCGTTTCATCAACTCTGAACAGCGTGCGGGATCCCGCTGAAACATTCCGAGCCGTCACACCACACACGGTGTGAAAGCCGACGGACTCGCCCGTGGTACTTCCCAGCTCGTGCTCGATGACCCGATCGGACTTTGATCCAGCTGCCACGTCCCGGTCGGCCACCGAGCTGTTCCGGATGGGCGGACTCGAGCTCTCGGTACCCGGTGAATCCCGGTCGGTAATGTATCAGCGACAACTCGACGAACGACCGGACGCTCTGGACGCGTCCGGTCGTTCGTCGAACGGGGCTCGTTCAGGATTCGAAGTCGAGTACGAGACGTCCCCGCACTCCACCACCTTCCAGCCTGCGATGGGCCTCGTCGGCCCGCTCCGCCGGTAGGACGCTCGCGACTCGAAGGCTGAGCACGCCGCTCTCGACCTTCGCGCGCAACAGGTCCAGCGCGGCGTGGTCCCGGGCGGCATGGACCACGAGCACCCGGTGCACACGGATGTCACGTCCGGGATCGCCGCTCCAGCCGCGCACCACGGCGAGACCACCACCGTCGCGGATGGCCGGGGCCACCTCACCGTCGAGCACCGCTCCGTCGGCCACTCCTGCCACGCCCTCGGGCACCAGGTCACGAATTCGCTCGGCCACATCCGCACCACGGCGTACCACCGCGTCCGCACCGAGATCACGTACCAGCTGCTCGTCGGCCGTTGACGCATCGGCGATCACGTACAACCCGCGGTCCTTGGCCAACTGAATGACATAGCCGCCGAAAGCACCCGCGGCCCCCGTGACGGCCAGGGTCTCGCCCTCGGCCAGGTCGAGTTGCTCCAGCGCCAGATGAGCGGTCAACCCGTTCATCGGCAGTGTGGCGGCTGCGGCGAAATCGACTCCCTCCGGGATGGCCGCCACGGAATCCTCGGGAACCACGATCTCGTCGGCGTAGGCACCGCCCCGCTCATCCACGGGGACCACTACGGCCATGACGCGGTCCCCGGGTTGCCGAGTGGTCACGCCGGGCCCGACCGCGCTGATCACTCCGGCAGCGTCCATACCCGGTATGTAGGGCGGTTCCAGCCCCGCTGTGCGATGACCGCCCGCGCGCAGCACGGTGTCGGTAGGGTTCACCGCCGCGGCGTGCACCCGAATCCTGACCTCGCTCTCCTCGGGTTTCGGCTGCGCGACATCCACGGCACGCAGCTTCTCGGGTCCGCCGAACTCGGTAACTCCAATAACTCGCATACCCCGCACAACCGCACATCCGCCGTGAATCTTCCACCTGGGTGGGCTCTCCCCGGCCGTGTCGGTGTTCGACGACGGCCCGGGAAAGCCGCGACCCAGCGGGGGAGGAACACGTACTGGCGGGAACGGCTCAGGAGTCGGCCACGTGCTCGGCGAAGACCGGAGCGACCTGTTGCAGCGCGTACTCCATGCCACTGGCGGAACCGCTGGAGAAGGCATTGACGACCTCGGGGTCGTCCAGAATGACGAGGCGATCCTCCCGCGCGGCGGAAGTCCGGTTCAACAGTTGATCCTGCCGCAGTTGCCGCGGACTACCGTTGATCGCGAAAACCACTGTCAGATCGGCGCTGAGCACGTCGAGCCGTTCCCGGGAGATGTCGACGTAGAAGCTGCCGGAGCCCAGCTCGTCGATCTCGGGTTTGTTCGTCATCCCAAGCTCTCGCATGAAACGAACCCGGGAGTCGCCGGTGAGATAAGCCCCGTACTGGTTGCTGCCGTAGTAGGCCCCCACCCCGACCGTCTTGTCCTGTAGCCGGGGGTGCTGGGACAGCGTTTCGGAGAACGCCCGCTCCACCTCGGCGATACGGGCCTGCCCGGCATCGGGCTTGCCCAGCGCTTTGGAAACCAGGTCGAGTTGCTGGCGCCAACTGGTGCCGTACGGAACGGTGTCAGCGGGAGGGGCGATCGTCGGCGCGATCTTCGACAGCGTTTGGTGTTTTTCCCCGGATCCGTCCGACCGGGTGTTGAGGATGAGGTCGGGTTCGAGCGAGGCGACCTTCTCGTAGTCGACCTCGTTGGTTCCCAGCATCTCGGGGGATTCGGTGAACTCTCCCGCCGCCCAGGGGCCCACCCCGTTTCCGCCGAAATCGAGCCAGTCGCTGACCCCGACCGGTTGAACGCCCAGATCCAGTGCGGTCTCCGCGTCCGACCAACCGAGTGCGACCACCCGCTCGGGTTTCTCCGGCACGGTGACCTCGCCGAACTTGGTCGAGACGGTGACCGGGAAAGCCGCGTTGTCGGTGGCTTCCCCCGTGGACTCACCCGAGGATCCCCCCTGGCCACATGCCGAAAGCGCGGTGGCCAACAACAACACGCTCAGTAAACCGCCGAGACGGCGTACGTCTCCGAGTCTGCTCCGCAACCCTGTCCTCCCGCTGTAGCGGCCGATGGTGGCGGTGTGGCCGGGCCGAGCCCGACCACACCCAACCGGTGCGAAGGTTAGCCTAACCTAGCGAACGGGATCAGCGGCAGCGGAGCCGATCACTCGAGGTGTTCATCGCCCACGGAAGTGTCACGACGAGACGGCCCACCCGGATATCCGACGCGAAATCTCCCCGCCTGCTACCCCGGCGAGCCGCAGCCGTGCCGGGAAAGGCGGAAAACGCCTTGGTCACGATCGAAACATCCGGAAAGAACGAGGCAGCGGCATGACGCGGGAGGTATGTTCGAGTCCGTCCTCGTCGACTTTCCGCGAATCACCGACGAGCGGCGGACTCGCGGGAATCGGCGACCCTCGCCGCACCACGAGCACGGCGTCCCGACTCACGACGCTCCTCCGGAGTCATCCCACCGAAAATGCCGAAATCCAGTCCGGTACGCTGCGCGTAAGCGAGGCACTCGGAGCTGACCGGGCACTGGGCGCATATTTTCTTGGCCTGCTGCACCTGCTGCGCGCCCGGCCCCACCTCGGATACCGGGAAGAACAGTTCCGGATCCTCGTCGCGGCAGCTCGCGCGGTGCTGCCAATCGGTATTCGTGTTGTCCATCATGTGGCGCCTCCTCTCTTCTCGGGCGCGGTCGTGTGCCTGCCTGGTTGATCTGTTCGGGAGTCATGCCCACGCATGAGCGCAAGCCGTGGCTGTGAAAAGGCCGCACGGACGCTACGTGCCGTTCACGTCGACGTCACGAGGATGGCGACCAACCTCACCCGCAACGTCGCGGAAACGGCGACAGTTCCGTTCCGGCCGCGTGTGTCGGCTCACAACGCCCCGCCCGATCGCACGAGAAACCTCGTCGAGCGGAAAAACCGGCCGCCGCGCAGCACATGTTTACCGTCGATCCGAGGATCTCGGGAAAACGCGCGCGCCGTCGCACCGCGAAATAACGCGGTAGCGCCCTTCTGTTGTTGCCGCCGCATCCACCGTGATTACCCCGGGACCGACAACGCGATCACACTCACCGGACCACAAGCTTCCGGCGTCACGGCCGAATTACCACGGTAGCCACGTTTGCCTTGTTTGACCAGCACCGCGTTTAGCGAGCTCAAACCTTGACTGGCCCCAGTCTCCCCCGCAGAGTGGTAACCACAGCCGCGTGCTACTCACTGCGGAGCAACCCGCGACAGCGGGGCGTACCAATGGCGGGGCTGCCAATCAACCGTACGAACGCTCACCCGCACGAAACTGATCGACTGCATCCTACACATCATTGGGCTCCGCCGTACACCGGTGATCGCCAAATCGTTGGGGTGATATCGCATGATCACGGTGTTCCTGGTCGACAACCACGAAGTCGTCCGTCGTGGGGTCGCGGATCTGCTGGAATCGGACCCGGAACTGAAAGTGGTCGGTGAAGCGGCCACTGTCGCACGAGCGCTGGCTCGCGCCCCGGCCCTGCGGCCCGATTTGGCGGTGCTGGACGTGCGGCTTCCCGACGGCAACGGGGTTGAACTGTGCCGGGAACTGCGTTCCAAAGTTCCCGGGTTGAACTGTTTGATGCTGACTTCGTTCACCGACGAAGAAGCGATGCTGCAGGCGATTCTGGCCGGAGCCGGTGGTTACGTCATCAAGGACGTGCAGGGATTCGAACTGCTCTCGGCCGTGCACCGGGTGGGGGCGGGGCATTCGATACTCGACAGCAGGGCGACGAGAACGCTGTTGAGCCAACTGCGGAGTGGCGGGGGTGGCTCGGAGGAGCTCCCCCAGCTGTCCGAGCGCGAACGGATCCTGCTGGACCTCATCGGGGAGGGACTGACCAACCGTCAGATCGCGCAACGCATGTACCTGGCCGAGAAGACGGTCAAGAACTACGTCTCCCGCCTGTTGACCAAACTGGGACTGCAGCGTCGTACTCAGGCGGCCGTGCTGGCCACCCGATTGCGCGACCAACGACGGACTCCGCGCTGAGGGCCCGTGCCAGCGGCTCGCTTCACGCGGTTCGGGCGATAGCGTGGCGTTTCAACGCTGCCGACCACGGAACGTGAGAGTGGCAGGGTGTCGCGACCGGTGGCATGGTGGAAACGTGTCGGGCAGTGAATCGCCACACGGAGGACCCGGCGATTTTCCGCTTCCCCACGAAACACGAAACGCGCAGTCGCAGTCCGGTTCACAGGAACTTCTACGCGGTGTTTGGGAGCTCATCGAACGGGACAACGGTGCCGGCGACAGGGCGGACGTGCTGCTGGAAGCGATACTGGCGGTTTCCTCCGAGCTGGAACTGGACACGACACTCCGGCGGATCGTCCAGGCGGCTACGGGGGTCGTGGGAGCGAAGTACGGCGCACTGGGGGTACTGAATCCGGACGGTGACGGGCTGGCGGAGTTCATATACGAGGGTATCGACGAAGAGACCCGCCACCGGATCGGCGAGCTGCCCCGTGGAAGGGGACTGCTGGGACTGCTGATCGATCACCCCGAGCCGGTGCGGCTGACGGAACTGTCGCGGCATCCCCAATCGGTGGGTTTCCCGGCGAGTCATCCTCGGATGCGGAGCTTTCTCGGTGTGCCGATCCGGCTGCGTGACAAAGTGTTCGGCAATCTCTATCTCACCGAAAAGGTCGGTGGTGATGCCTTCACCGAGGCCGACGAGACGATGGTTCGTGCCCTCGCCGCCGCGGCGGGAATCGCGGTGGAGAACGCGCGGCTCTACGAGCGGGCCCGATTGCGGCAACGCTGGCAGGAGGCGACGAGTGAGATCCGTGCCGCGTTGCTGGCGGCCACCGATCCCGCCGAGGTGCTTGACCTGATCGCGAATCGGGCGCACGAGATCAGCCACGCCGACCGCACGTTGCTGGCCTTGCCACAAGACCCCGATCTCCCTCCCGAGGAGGTCGACAGGCTCTCGGTCTCGGTCTCGATCGGATCATTGGGCAGCGGACTGGTGGGCAGGGACCTCCCGGTGACCGCCTCGACCTGTGGAGCGGTTTTCCGCGACCGGGTTCCCCGACAGGTGAACAGGCTCGATCTGGGCGATGACGCGGGGGCTTTCGGTCCGTCACTCATTCTGCCGCTGCGCTCCAGTCCCGAAACGGTTTCGGGAGTGCTCGTAGTGGCTCGGAATCCGAGAGCCACTTCCTTCGACGCCGAGCAGCTCAGGTTGGTGGCCGGATTCACGGACCAGGCGGCACTGGCCCTCCGACTGGCGGACGACCAACACCGGCTGCGCGAACTGGAAATACTCGGCGACCGGGACCGGATAGCGCGTGATCTGCACGACCACGTGATCCAGCGACTTTTCGCCATCGGGCTGTCCCTGCGGAACACGCAGGGACTCGTCACCGATCACGAAGTGGGACAACGGCTGAGCACGACCACCGCGGAGCTACAGCAGGTGGTCAACGACATACGCGACACGATCTTCGATCTGCGCAACAGCGCGCGCCACGGCTCCGAGCTCCGTACCCGAGTGAACGAGCTCGTCTCGGAGTCGATCGCCGAAACCGAGCTGGAAGCGAAGGTGCGCATGACCGGTCCGCTCAGCGCGATCCCCGACAAGCTGGCCGAACAGGCCGAGGCCGTGATCCGGGAAGCGCTGAGCAACACCGTCCGGCACGCCGACGCGAACAGCGTGTCGGTGACCGTCTCGGTCACCGACGAGCTGACCGTCACCGTCGTCGACGACGGTGCGGGAATACCGACCGGTATCACGCGTAGTGGCCTGGACAACCTCGAACAACGGGCACGACGGGCGGAGGGAACGATGGAGACGACACCGCTGCCCGGAGGAGGCACCAGGTTGAACTGGTCGGCACCACTGCCCCGTCCGAATTCGTGACGGCCGGCAACGAACCGGGCGGTGCGCGGACTTCCGGAAACGACGACTCCTCATCCCGTCGCCGTCGACTCGGCCGCGCTGCACGTGGCGCGCAACACCCCGGGCACGCTCTCGGCCAGCACGCGGGCGACGTGTCGGTCCTCCGGACTGTCGAACTCGTCGACGATGACCGCCACACCGCCGGAGACCCGAATGCTCCATCGCCGGGGGCCACCTATGAAGGAGAGCCGGTAGCGGATGTCGCGGGCCAACAGATCGTCGTCCCTGGCGAGAGTGCGAACCAGGTCCCGGCCGGTGATCATACCGACGAGTCGCCGCTCGTCGATCACCGCCACGCTGCGCACGCGTTCCTCAAGCAGCACCTTGACCAGATCGGTCACATCGGTTTCGGGTTCGATACCGGTTATGCGGGTCGAGATCAGTTCTCCCACCGTTTCCGGAGGCGCGAGCCGCTCCCGGTCCTCGTTGGAATAACGCGGATCACGCGGGAAGCGATCCCGTACGAGATCGAGCTCGGTCACCGTGCCGAGCGGGTAGTCCTCAGCGTCGAGCACCGGCAGTGCGGTGAGTCCGTGCTCGACCAGTAACGCGGCGGCCGTCTTGACCGGCGTGTCGGTACGCACCGTGACGGGTACCTCGCTCATCACGTCTCTTACGCGCATCTCCGCTCCTCACTCCTCACCGCTGTCCCGATAGCCACTCCAGTGGCGTTCGAAGTGTTCCCACTCGCGTTGCCAGCTACACCGGCGGAGACGATCCAGGCACCGTCGGAACAACCAGAATCCACCCACGGCGCCGAACAGCACGGTCAGCCACAGCGTGGCCGCTGCCGCCGTCGCCTCGCGAACCGCCGCGGCCGAGGTCATCGGGGGTGGGACGGAACGACCACTGGGATCCGTCCAGATACGTACCCGGCTACGCTCGGGGGAACCGGCAGGGGCCGCCACCATGCCGGTACGGGCGGAACCGTCGGGAGCCTGCCAGGTGGCGCGCACCTCGGCCCTGGCGCGGGCACCGGCGCGTACCGCTGCCGGTGGCGGACCCGCGTTGTCCAGCAGCACCGCGGTGACCTGTTGCCGTTCCCGTGTCTGACTACGCGCCGCCCCGAGCTGTTCCCCGTAGGTCTGTGCACCGCTGGCCACCGCGAACGGTGTGGCAACCAGCGGCAGCAGCAGCACGAGAGTCAGCACTCTTCCTTCGATCCGGTCGGAGGTCCTGGCCAGTGGGTTGGCGCCCGGCAGCAGCAACCGACGCAACCGCAGGAGACACTCCCCCATGGTCACCGCCTCTCTCGGGGTATCCGTGACTTCCGGTCACCACTCCTCCTGCCGAGGACGTATCACCAGTACCGGACAGTGGGAATGCTCGATCAACGCCTGGCTGGTGGAACCGAGCAGCAGTCCACGAAAACCGCCGCGACCGCGACTTCCGAGCACCACGAGACGAGCCGTCTCGGAACCGCGCAACAACTGCTGTCGAGGACGGTCCCTTCCGACCACGCGCCGCACGGTCACGTCGGGATAGCGCTGCCGCCACCCCGCGAGACGCTCGGCCAACAACCTCTCCCCGCCTTCGGCGTAGGACTCGTCTGTGCCGTCGGAACTCGCCGACGCGTCGTACTCGACATCGCTCCAGGCGTGCACCGCCACCAGTGCGGTGCGCCAGTGTGCCGCGTATTCGAACGCGGCGGCCAGGGCTCGTTCGCTGATGGGGCTTCCGTCGATACCGACCACCACCGGCCCTTCGACCGGGAAGTGCTCCTCCCCGAGCCGGGAACGTACTACCACGACCGGGCAAGCGGCCCTGCTGAGCACCGCTGCCGCGGTCGAGCCGATCAGCATCCCGGTGAATCCGCCACGTCCGGAAGCACCCAGCACGAGCAGGTCCGCGTGTTGTGTCTCCGCCAGCAGTGCGGGCACCGCTCGCCCGTGCACGCTTCGGGTGGACACCGGTAGGTCGGTGGCGATCTCGTCGGCCGCCGAGGCCGCGAACGAGAGAATGTGTTCGGCATCGTGCGATGTCCCGGCCCCGACGTGCTCCTCCTGCCGGTTGCCCGCCGCTACGGGGCGAAACACGTGCATCACCAACAGCCGGGAGTGGTGCCACGAAGCCACCGAGGCGGCCCAGCGCACCGCCTCGGTGGCGGCATCGGAACCGTCGACACCCACCAACACGGTCCTGCTCGGTACACCGGCCGGACTCATAATCCCTCCATCCGAACCGAGCATGACCGGCCGGTGGCATTCGCGCACGGCGACCACGGATGACTCGCCACGCGAAGACAGCCCCGGATGACTTTGTGCCCTGTGATGCCACGGGGAGTTGGTGGACCGTTGGCGTTACGAATCCGACGATTACCACCGGGATCCCCACGATGAACACACACAACGAGCTTCGCTCCCTGACCACGCGAGAGAGCATCGTGCTGCTGTCCTCCGCGCAGGTGGGTCGAGTTGTGTTCACCGACGAGGCTCTGCCCGCGATCCGGCCCGTGAACTTCGTGGTGGACGGCGCGAGCGTGGTGATTCGCACCGGCAGGGAGGGCAGCCTGTCCAAGCTCAACGGGAACGTGGTGGCCTTCGAGGCCGATCACATCGATCTGGCGACCCGGTCGGGGTGGAGCGTGATAGTCCACGGACGCGCCGAACGGGTCCGTGACATCGATCAGCTGGTCACACTGGCTGATCCGGCCAAGTCTTCCTGGGTGCCGCTGCGGGACTACTTCCTGCGGATACCGTTCGAGATGGTAACCGGACGACGGCTGGCACTGCCGCACGTGACCAGCGAAGCCACCGGCTAGTGCCACCCACCCGCGGTCCGGTGTGCCGTCGCCGCGGCAGACGGAGTTCCACTAGGCGGTGGGTGTGCCGGTAGCGCTCTCGGCGCCGACCACTGCCAGTGGGCAGGGGGCGTGCACGACGAGGGAACGGCTGGTCGAGCCGAGCAACATCCCGTGGAATCCCCCGTTCCCCCGGTTACCCACCACGAGCAGCTGGGCTCGAGAGGCAACCTCGATCAGGGTGCGTACGACGTGTCCGGTGATGACGAGCTGTTCCAGCGGCACGTCGGGATAGTCCTCCTGCCATCCGGCGGTCCGCTCGGAAAGCAGCGCGCGGTCCGATTCGGTTCCGGAAGGCGATGAGTGATCGTCCTTGCCGACGTGCACGGCGGTCAGCGCCACCCCGCGAGCCGAGGCGTCCCGGAAGGCGAACGCCACGGCGGCCGAGCCGGCGGGGGAACCGTCCACACCGACCACGACGGGTAGGGAGCGGTGTGCCGGATCGCGCGAGTGCTCGTCCCGTACCACCACTGTGGGAACGCGCGAGTGCCCCACCAATGCCATCGCCACCGAACCGACCAGCATCCCGCTGAATCCCCCGAGTCCGCGCGAACCGACGACGGTCAGCAGGGCGCCGTGGGACTCCCGCAACAGCGCCACGGTCGGGGGAGCCTCGATTACGCGGGTCTCGACCTCGATGCCGGGTACGGCAGCGCGCACGGCTTCGCTCGTGGTGTGCAGTGCTGTCCGCGCCTGGGCGCGGAGTCCGTTGCGCAGGGCACGCATCGGAACGAGAAAGCGTGGATATCCCCGTTCCGGCATCGCGTACCCGTGCACCAGCCGCAGTACGGCCGAGCGACGTCGCGCTTCGTCGGCGGCCCACAGCGCGGCCCGCACCGCCGAGTCCGAGCCGTCGGTTCCCACGACGATCCTGCCGTTGCGCGAAGTGGCCATACCCGGATGGTCGGGCAACAGCGCACAGATCGCCCGCGCCGAGCGAGCCTCCCGACACGTTTCGGAGGTTTCGGGCCTCGGTCCTGGGCACCGGCGTCCGGAACGGTGCTCGACACGGCTCGCCGGGGCGGGAGGGATCAGGCGGGAGAGGGATCAGCTGTCCCGGATCCGCACCCGTACGGTCTCGGTGCCGGTGGCCTCGACCGTCAACGTTCGGGCGCCCGGTTCGGAGGTGATCCGCCCGCCGCGCACCGTTACCGAGTAGCCCGATTCGTAGTGCCGGTCCGAGACGTAGATCTCGGTGGGCTTCGGGATCGTCGGATCGGGGCGATAGGTGTAGTCGAACTGCCCCGTGGTGGCGTCGAAACGCATCGACTCGGGTGTCCCCGCCGTGGCCTGCGGATAAGTTCGGACCAGTTGGTCCCCTATCTCGGAGCGGAAGGGGTCCTCCCCGGGATCGGGCCCGAAGATGCTCTCGTAGTGCCAGTAGTGCCAACCCACGAACCTGCTGTCGGCCCGTTCCAGCGTGTTGGCCAGCACCCGCGGATCGCTGTCGCCGAACTCGGTGACCATGGCGGGCACGTTCGCGCGTTCGACGAACGAGTCCGCGTTTTTCCAGGTCGTATCGTGCTGTGCGGAGCACACTCCGACCAACTGTTCGGGCAGCCCCAGGTAGATGGCGGCTTGGCTGGCTATGCAGTAGTCGTGGAACGAGAACACCACCTGCTCCGCGGCTATCCGGGGTGTCAGTGGTGGCTCGGCCATGTGGGTGGGCATCAGCTGGTTCCAGGTGGCGTTGGGTTCCCAGAACACCGGAACGTCCGGATCAGCCCGACGGATCCGGGCGGTCAGCTTCTCGTGCACCTCCTGGTACCTGCGGTCGAAGGCCGGGCAACCGGCCGGGAAGCAGCTCGGGAACGCGGCACCGGGCCACGGCTCGTTCAGCAGTTCGATGCCGAGCACCGCCGGTTCGTCGGAGACGCGTTCGGCCAACGCGGCCAACGCGTCACCGAGATAATCGATGGCCCCGTCGCTGTTGCTCCACACCTCGCTCCACGCCTTGTTCATGCTGGGCATCAGGTAGTACAGCGGAAAACCCGGATTCGGTTCTCCCGGAAACGGCTCGGTTTCCACCGCCCAGTCGGGAAATCCGTTTCCGCCCCAGTCGGGGCCGAGCCCGTCCTGGTGGTTGTCGAGCAGGACGTGTATTCCCTCCTCGCCCAGGGTGTCGACAACCCGGGCCACCCGGTCCAGATAGGCCTCGTCGACATCACCGCGTCGTGGCATCAGGCCGTCGAACGAGACACCGAGCCGGACGGTGTTGAAACCGTGTCCGGCGAGGAGTTCGGCGTCGCGAGCGGTGACCGTGAAACCGTCGCCCGGTCGCACGTAGGGCGCGGTCTTGTCCACGTTGTTCACACCGTGCAGCAGCATCCTGCGGCCGTGCTCGTCGACCAGCCAGCGCCCGGAAACCCGCAGTCCGCTCTGGATCTCCGACGTGTCCTCGGATTCGGCGTGTCCGGGAACACCACTGAGCAGCCCCACCGCCGTGGTCATCGCGAGCAGCGTCGGAATCAGTCGCCGCATGGCCTCTCCCCGAGTTTCGGCGTCAGTGATGCCCGAAACTATATGAATGAATTTCACTTATGGCGACTCAACGGCGACGATTTCACCGGATCGGCGGCAGACCGGCCCCGACCGCGGAGTCCACCGAGGCGGTGCTGGACGATGCCGCCGGCACCGTAAGCGAACCACCGCGGGGACACCACAGGGCGGGCCGTTGGCGGCCCGCGACTCCGTGGCGGCTCGGCATGGGCGAAATGCGACCTCGCTCCGGTCGGGGGACCGTGGCGGTGGAGGGGTGCGATGACTGGGGAGACCACCTATCGGATCACTGTCGGGATCGACGGCTCACCGGCCTCGAAAGCGGCACTCCGCTGGGCGTTTCGGCAGGCCGAACTCACCGGCGGGGAAATAACGGCCGTGATCGCCTGGGACTACCCACCGATCTACGGTTGGGAAGTACCGAACGGTGCGGATCTCGACAAGGACGCGGCACGGACCCTCAACACCGTGCTCGCGGAGACCGTCGGCGACGAGGCATCCGTTGTCCCGCACCGCGAGGTGGTCCAGGGCCATCCGGCCAGCGCGCTGCTGGACGTGGCGAACGAGACGGCGGCCGCACTGATCGTCGTGGGCAACAGCGGTCACGGCGGTCTCACCGGAGCGTTGCTGGGATCGGTCAGCCAGCACTGCGTGGCCCATGCCCGCACACCGGTCGTGGTCGTACGGGCTGAGCAGCACGATGGCTCCGGATGAGGCACGAGGAATCCACGGCAACCGCTTCCGCTCCTGGCCAGCTACGAACCGGTCGAAAACACGGGAGGGAACCGATGAGTACCGAACAGGAACGAGTGGTCGTCGGGGTGGACGGATCCGCGGGCGCCGCGGAAGCGCTGTCCTGGGCACTGCGTTATGCCTCCAACAGCGGAGCGGAGGTCACCGCGTTGATCGCCTGGGCACATCCGACCTACTACGGTTTGGGCGCTCCGATCCCGGAAGAGGACTTCGACCAGCGGGCCGAACGGCAGTTGTCGCGGGCGGTCGCCGACGCCGTCAACCAGCTCGGAGTCGATGTCGGGATACAGCAACGAGTGGTGCGGGGAATTCCCGCGCGAGCCCTGCTGGACGCGGCTGAGGACGCCGATCTGCTGGTCGTGGGCAGCCGGGGCACGGCGGTTTCGCCGGAGCGTTGCTGGGCTCGGTCGGTCAACACTGCGTGCACCACGCGCCGTGTCCGGTGGTCGTGGTACGCGAGCGCAGCGAATAGTGGCCCTGTTGACGCGGTTGTCCGTCACGTTCGCTCGGTGGACCTCTCGCGGATCCTCAACCCCGGAAGACCGGATATCGAGCAGCGGGTTCACTCACGCACGTTCGGGGAGTTCGGATGCCCGTTCACGACGAATGGGACTGCTCGATCGCTCGTGAAACGACATCATGGCCTGGACATGAATCGTCGCCGCGGGCGAATTGGAAGGGTTGGCAGCGATGAGCGCGGAGCGGACCGGCAAGGTCGTCGTCGGATTCGACGAACTCGAACACTCACGGCAGACGGTGCGGTGGGCGGCTTTCGAAGCGGCCAGCAGACAGCGGGCGCTGCTGATCGTCCGCGCTATCCCCGTACCGTTGGAACAGATCACCCGCATACACCTGCCCAGTGAGGCAGTGGAGTCCGAACCGCTGCGCACCGAATCGGAGAACGAACTCCGGGCCATGGTGGCCGAGTGTCGTGCGGAACTTCCGCGGCTGGAGATGGAAACCTCGATGCGGATGGGGCACCCGGCCAAGATTCTCGGCGAGGCCGCGGAGGGAGCCGAGATGTTGGTGCTGGGGCCCCCGGAGCAGACACAGCCCTGGCGTGTGCTGCTCGGCTCCACCTCTGCCGAACTGGTTCGCACCGCCGAGCTTCCCGTGGTGGTGGTGCGGGGCGAGCGGGAGAACGAACGGATCACCAATAGCCCCACCGAGTTCACCAGAGTGGTGGTGGGTGTCGACGGTTCCCGAGGCAGCCAACGTGCCATCGAGTTCGCCTACGAGTTCGCCTTCCGCCACGACGCTGAACTGATCGCCCTGTTGGCGTGGAACGAGATCCGCAAGTACGCCCTGTCCGTCTCCGCACGGCGCAAACTCAACTGGGAAGAGGCGCACGAGACCTGTCAACGGGTGCTTTCGGAATCAGTGGCCGGACAACGTGAGAATTATCCGGATGTCGTGCTGCGGAGCGAGGTGGTGACCAACGAGGGAGCCGCGGACGCGTTGTTCTCCGCCTCGGAGCAGGCCGATCTGTTGGTCGTGGGCAGCCACGGCAGGGGACCGATCAGATCGAGCCTGCTCGGCTCGGTCAGCTACGCCGTCGCACACTACGCACAGTGCCCGGTGGCCGTGGTCCACTGACGTTCGCCCGGGCACCGGTGCGCTGACGGCAATGGGTGCGGTCGAACGGCACCCCGAGTCACCGCGTTCTCCCTCGAGAACGTCACTCCCCGTGTGCTCCGCTCCCGGCCGGAGCCGGTGGGGCCCACCGTCCGAGCATCCGCGGAAACCGAACGGAGCAAGCCCCGCCGCGTCACTAGGTGTGGAAGTAGGCCGGTTCACCGGTGGACTGCTCGACGTCGGCGATGGAATCGTCGAGCAACTGGTGCGCCAGCTGTGACAGCGCACGCGAGGCGGCGAGTTCGGCGCCGATCCGCGGAATGTTGCTGTCGTGCGGATTGCGGCGGGCCAGGCCGTTGGCCCGGACCTCCGGCTGGTGCTGCCGGTGCAGTCTGGCCTCGGCGTGTGTTCGGTCCTCGCGTTCGTCGATGAAAATCGTCACCGACCATTCCTCTGTGGCGATCATGATTTTCTCCTCTTCGCCCACGAGCACTCGGAACCGCTTCTTTCGAGCCCGTCCGGTGCTGTACGGGTCCCGATGCTGTACGGATCTCGCATCCGAATCGCCGACATTGTCCGGACGGGAATCATCGGGCTCACATTCGTGCGGCTGCCAGGTGTCCCCATGATGGTGGGCACACCGTTATCACCACAAGTGATCGAGTTGTTGGCGGAAAGACCGCACCAATTTTTGCGAATATTACTCACGCACTGCCGGAAGCCCGCGCAGCTGGGTGGCCAGCGCCCAGATCACCACCACATCCACCGCGATGATCAGTACCGACCACAACGGCTGGATCGGGACGAACATGAAATTGCCCAGCGCGCTCAACGCGACGATCACGATACCGGTGACGCGCGCCCAGCGCTGTTGCGACAGCAGCGCCGCACCGGTGGCTCCGACCAGCAGGCCCAGCGCCACGTGCACCCATCCCCAGGTCGTGATGTTGGCACCGAAGAAATAACCCCCGGCAACCACGTAGAACGAACTCCGCAGCAGTGCCGTGAGGCCGACGACGACGTGGAAAAGCCCGATGATCACCATCAGCACGCTGGCGAACATCTCCACACCGCTGGCCAGGGCTCCGTTGGAACGGTCGACCGGGACTCCGGTCCCGTGCTCGGCGTGTGCCATCTGCCAACACCCCATCAAACGTAGCCGACGATTCGGATCCGTTTCGTCGAGCGGCACCGGCTGAACACCGTTGATCACGAACAACGGAATCGGGCCGATCGACGAGTTCAGCCTAGGCAGGGCACACCGCGCCCCATAGGGCACAAGGTCCCGTGGGAGCGGCGCCGCACGACCGCTGGTATGCGAAGACGTCAACGGCGTGTCGTGACCTCGTCAACCGGGAACGAATGACATAAGACCCTTCGGAAGCGCCACCGGCCACGAGGATGCTTGCGGTGACGACACCACGGCCTGGGAGGTGGGCCATGCTCGATCGGTACGAACGGCGCAGGCTGGACGAGATCGAGCACCAGCTCAGCGGTGACGACCCCCACCTGGCCGAACTCATGAGCAACGAGGGTTCCCGTCGGTCTCGCGGCCTGCGGTTCAACCTCCGGACGGGGATAATCGTCTTCTCCTACGCGTGCGCGCTGCTGTGCCTGGTGCTCGGTGAAGGAGCGGGCTTCTTCCTCGGGGTCGCGCTCGCGACCGTGATGATCGGGCTGTACGACTGGACGATGCGTGCCGTTTGAACCGGTGCGGCCCGGCCCGAAACCGGTGTGGCCCGGTTCAAAGGCAGGGCCCGCTCGCTGGGGTCAGCCGTGAACCGGCCGCAGCAGCCCCGGCTCCAGCTCGGCCGGTTCGGCGATTCCTGCCAGCGCCATGGTGATATCGAGCTCTGCCACCAGGTGTTCGAGCACGGTTCGTACCCCCTCGGCACCTCCCGCGGCCAGCCCGTAGGCATAGGGCCTGCCGATGCCCGCCGCGGTCGCGCCGAGCGCCAGAGCCTTGCACGCGTCCGCGCCGGTGCGGATCCCGCTGTCGAACAGCACGGGGATCCGGTCGTCGACTTCGGCCACGATGCCGGGCAAGGCGTCCAGCGCCCCGAGAGCGCCGTCGATCTGACGGCCACCGTGATTGGACACGAGGATGCCGTCCACGCCGGCGTCGAGGGCACGCCGCGCGTCCTCGACGTGCTGCAGCCCCTTCAACACGATCGGCAGGTTGGTCCGTTGCCGGACGAAGTCGAGCTCGGCCCAGGTCAGCGAGGACCGGGAGAACACGTCCAGGAACGTCTCGACCGCCGCTCGCGGGTACGGCGAGCGCAGGTTGGCCAGCAGTGAGCCGGGGTGATTGCGGCTCATCGACCACAACGCCCGCAGCGCCTGCGGTGTGGGAGTGGGAGCGGGGGAACTCGCCGGACGCTCGGCACGTCGTCGTACCAGGGAGGCGAACACGGGGTCAGCGGTGTACTGCGCGATGCCCTGACCGTGTGCGAACGGCAGGAAACCCGCGTCGAGGTCGCGGGGGCGCCAGCCGAGAACGTGCGTGTCCAGTGTGATCACGATGGCCTCGCAGCCCGACTCCTCGGCACGGCGGAGCATGCTGGTGACGAGGTCGTCGTCACTGCTCCAGTACAGCTGGAACCAGCGGACTGCGTCCGGGGCGACCTCGGCCACTCGCTCCATCGAGTAGGAGGCCTGGGTGGACAGCGTCACGGGAACACCGGTGGATGCGGCCGCACGGGCGACCGCGAGGTCACCGTGCCGATGGACGAGTTCCAGCACCCCGATGGGCGAGAGGAACAACGGTGCGGGCACCGCACGGCCGAACAGCTCGATTCCGAGATTCCTGCTGGAAACGTCACGAAGCATGCTGGGGACGATCCGGTGGCGCTCGAACGCGGTCCTGTTGGCCGCGGCGGTACTTTCCGTTCCGGCCGAGCCCTGCAGATAGTTCCAGGCCCGTCGCGAAATCGCCGAACGGGCGGCCAGGCTCAGGCGTCGCGGATCGACCGGGACCCGGGGTTTGCGGCCGTAAACCCCCTCTCGGTATATGCGCGTCTGGATAGCGCGGCCGATGTTGCCGATGTTGTCCGCCAGTGACATGTGTTTCCCTCAAAGCCGTTCAGCCAACCGACCCCTGTTCCGGGTACCGCAGAAGATAGCCGCGCCGCGGTCGTCCCGGCCACCCCGGAACTCACGGCCATGTTCGTGGAAAACACGGCGGGGCGGTGTCGCCGGACACCGCCCCGCTCGAACTCGGAGGACGAACCGGTCGAGCTCAGTCGAGAGGGACTGTCGGATTCGGACTCACGCCGTGGCCCGCGAGGCCGCCGCGTCGCGACGGTTTCCCGCCATGGTCACGGCGGTGAGGGCGATCAGCGCGATCAGCACACCCGCTGTCATGGCGATCGCCAGCGCCGAGGCGTCGTTGCCGAGCAGGCCGACGACGGGGGCGGTGAACGCACCGAGGCCGAACTGTCCGGCTCCCAACAGCGCGGCGGCCGTACCCCCGGAGTCGCCGTGCCGGGAGAGCGCCAGCGCGGGGGCGTTCGGCAGTACGAAGCCGACCGAGCCCAGCACGAACAACAGCGGCACGAAGAAACCGACTATCCCGCCGAGTCCGGTGGTGGTGAACAGGGTCAGCACGAGCCCGGCCGTCGTGGCCGTGGCCAACGCCCCGAACACGATCTGCTGGGAGGAGAACTTGCGCAGCAGCACGACGTTGAACTGCGTGGCACCGATGATCATGAGGGCTCCGAGCCCGAAGACCAGGCCGAACTGCTGCTGGTTGAGTCCGAACTGCTCCTGCAGCACGAACGAGGCACCGGAGATGTAGGAGAACAACGCGGACATGCCGAGCGCTGCCACCAGCACCATGACCAGGAACTGGCCATCGGTGAACAGCTCCCGGTAGGAGCGCATCACCGGTTTTATGCCGCCCTTGTGCCTGCGTTCGGGCGGCAGGCTCTCGCGCAGTGCCAACGAGGCCAGCACCAACAGCAGGACACCCAGCACGGCCAGCACGGCGAACACACCGCGCCAGGACAACTGCAGCAGGATGATGCCACCCAGGGTCGGCGCCAGGATCGGTGCCGCTCCGTTGACCAGCATCAGTCGGGACAATGTGGTAGCGGCGGTGCGTCCGGTGAACAGATCGCTCACCGAGGCCAGCGCGACGACCATGGCCGCGGCACCGCCCGCACCCTGCAGCACCCGAAGAATCCCCAGCACCAGGATGTTCGGGGCGAGCAAGCACAGTAATGAGGCCACGACGTGTAACGAGATTCCCACGATCAGGGGGGTCCTGCGCCCCACCGCGTCGGAGAACGGCCCCATGAACAGCTGTCCGAGTCCGAGCCCGAGCAGGGTCCCGGTCAGGGTCAGCTGCGTCTGCGAGGAACTCGCCCCCAGACTCTCACCGATGTCGGGCAGGGCGGGCAGGTACATGTCGATGGTCAGCGGAACCAGGGCAACCAGGGCGCCCAGTACGAGAATGATCCGGGTTCTTTCCCACCCGGTGGGTTCACTCACACCCGCCTGGTTCGGGGTGGAAGTGCTGTGCTCTGCGACTCGTTCCATCACGACCTTCCGTACAGGGTGTGAAGATGACAGGACTGCCAACTTCACAGCGAACGTGAAGGAGGTTTTATTCCCGTGGAGCGAAAAGCCTCTCGGGTTTCAGCCGGTCGTACGAACGTGATTCGAATCTCCCTGGCAGAACACACGCCACAGCCCAAAAAAGGACACTCCGGATCGCATGTACTCAACAGCGCACCGTGATGTTTCGCTCTGCCGGGTTCGTTTCACGGCGCCCGTGGAACGTGTCGGCCACCACAAAGCAACGCGAAAACAATTCACAACGTTTCGGGGTGCCGAACCACGGCACCCCGAAATCCCACCGCTCCATTACCGGACAGCAGCCGTCGAGGAAATTTCCCGCGCACGAAAAACTCGTGAGTACGTCAACCAATCACCGCCGTTGGAACCGGGCCCGCCGCCGGCACGGGAGGCGAGCGTTTCCCCGCCACGCGGAGCCGTGGTGATCGCACGGCACGACGGACTGGGCTAACGTTCTCCTGGGCAGTCACCGGCGGAAAAACCGGAGTTCACGTGCAATTGCGGAACAAGAACGTCCTGATAGTAGGAGCGAGCGGGGTGTTGGGTGGCAAGCTCGCCCACAAGCTGCACGAGGCGGGCACCCGCACCTACCTGGCCGGACGCGACCGGAACGAGCTCGCCACCGTTTCCGAGAAGCTCGACGAAACGCCCTACTCGACCTTCGAAGCGATCGACACCGACTCCTGTCGCCGAGTGGTCGACACGGCGGCCGAATCCCTGAGCGGACTGGATCTCGTGCTGATCGCCACGGGCGTCGCGGCGTTCGGCCGCACCTCGGACGCCGAGGACGCGGTGACCGAGCACCTGCTTACCATCAACACGCTCGCGCCCATAGTGCTCGCACGTGCGGCACTTCCCCATCTGGAGCGAAGCGGGGGAACGTTGGCCGCGCTCTCCGCTATACTGGCCGACCATCCCACGGCGGAGATGGCCGACTACTCGGCCAGCAAGGCGGCACTGTCGGCGTGGCTGACCGCCACCCGACGGGAAATGCGCGGACGGGGAGTCGACGTGTTCGACATCCGACCACCGCACATGGAAACCGGGCTGGTGGATCGCGCACTGAGCGGAACACCGCCTCGCATGCCGCCGGCCGCCGACACCGACGAAGTGGTGGAAACCATCGTCTCCGGCATACGCGACAGCGCGCACGAACTGCGCTACGACCTCGAGCAGCGACGGCTACGGCTGGTCTTCTGAACCGACCGCTTCCCGCACAGTGCCCCCGATGTCCCCGGACGGTGGTGTGGCATCTCGGCCGGTTCGGCACCATTGCTAGAGTAATCATCGATGGGTATCAACGCGAGTGCTCCCTTCTACGTGAGGCCCCGCCGCTGACGGCGGGGAGCTGATCTTCACTTTTCGCAGCTCCGCCGCGCATCGGAGTCATCGCCGGTGCGGCTCTCGGCTGCCCGGCTCCGTTCTTCACTCCGCGGAGCACACCCATGTCTCATTCCCACCCTGGCGGGCCGCACGAGCTCGGCCAGAACTTCCTCGTCGACCGGTCCACGATCGCCGTGATCGAGAACCTCGTCGCCGGAACGAACGGACCGATCGTCGAACTCGCCGCCGGCGACGGTGCTGTCACCGTGCCGCTCGGCCGGTTCGGACGGCCGATCACCGCCGTGGAACTCGACCCCGGCAGAGCACGACGATTGCGGCGGCGCACTCCCGAGCACGTCGCTGTCGTCAACACCGACATCCTGCGTTTCACCCTGCCCGGGACTCCGCACGTGCTGGTAGGCAACCTGCCGTTCCACCTCACCACGGCGGTACTCAAACGCGTGCTGGGAGCCCACGAGTGGCGAACCGCGGTCCTGCTGGTGCAGTGGGAGGTCGCCCGCAGGAGAGCCGGTGTGGGCGGAGCCACGATGCTCACGGCCCAGTGGTGGCCCTGGTACGAATTCAGCCTGCGACAGCGAGTACCGGCGCGCGCCTTCCGGCCGGTTCCCTCCGTCGACGGCGGTCTGCTCGTGATGAGCAGGCGGGAAGTCCCCCTGGTCACCACAGCGGGTGAGGAGTACCGGCGATTCGTCAGGGACGTCTACACCGGCCGGGGACGGGGGCTAGGCGAGATCCTCGAACGCACGGGACGGATCGACCGCTCCGCCCTGCGGGAGTGGTTGCGCCTGGAGAACGTCTCGACCCGATCGCTTCCCAAGGAACTCACCGCCGAGCAGTGGGCCTCGCTGTGGCAACGGATCACGGCGACCGGCAAGGGAACGTCGCACCGTCGGCCGGGTGGAACCACACGCTCCGGACGACGTGGTCGGAACCGGAACCGCTGAGTCGGGAGGTTCCGCCAAGCGGTCATCGACAGTGACCCGAACAGCCGGGGCCGGGAGCCCGGAAGAGGAAGCGACGTGCGAGACGTCCACCTCCGTGGCCCGGCCCCGGCCGCTTTCGCTCCCACAACCCCGTGGCGTCGGAGAGCAGGGCCGCCAGGAACTCGGCGGGCTCTCGGTGAACGCGCCACCGTTCCCCGGATCCACGGCGTGGATTCAGAACTCCGGCCCTGGATCTCACACCGAGCCGGAGCCGCTGTGGTACGAGGGCTGTCGCTCCAGGTATCTCGCGTTCGGTTCGGCGAACCCGAAGTCGCGGTAGAGCCCGTGCGCGTCGTCGGTGTGCAGCATCCACTTGAAGTTCTTGCCCGGACCGTTGTCGATCATCTCGTGCACCAGTCCTCTGCCGAGGCCACGACCGCGGTGCGCGCTCTCGATGTAGACGTCGGCGAGGTAGGCCATGGCGACGCCGTCGGAGAACGTCCGGGCGAAACCGACGGTGTCGCCGTGCGGGTCGTAACAGCCCACCACGCGCCAGGCGTGCCGAACCTGCCTGCGGAAGTCGTCGAACTCGCGCCAGCGGCCCCAGTAGGCCTCGGTGGACAGGAAACGCCAGACGGCGTCGAGGTCGAGCCGGTTCGGATCGTCGTCGAACTCGTAAGGGTCATGCGGCGACACGCCTCGATCGAAGCAGATTCGGGCTGGATCTCGCCACTGCTTTTCCACGTGATCTCGAAGCCGACGAGCTCGCCCCGACCCGGTGAGAGGCCGGGGCCATGCCACCGTCGAACCCGGCAGCGGCTCGTGCGGGAGCTACACCCGGTGCGGCTCAGTCGAATCGTCCGCAGCGCAGCGCCGTGGTGAAAGCCGCCCAGGCAGCAGGCGATTTCCCCAGGCTGACAAGCCTGCGGCTTGCAACCGCCTCATCGCCGCACGGTAAACGGCTATCTCCTCGGGCTGCTGGTAGTAGTAACCCTTGACACGTGTGTCCACATAGACGGTTCCGGGATCGTTCTCCAGCTCGGGCGGGAAAGCCAGATATATGAAAGCGCCTTCTATGCCGGTATGAGCTCCGACGGACATGGGCAGCACCTGTACGGCTCTTCCACGAGACGCAACAGGTGATGGAGCTGTTCACGGGTCACGTCTCCACCTCCGACGGAGTGCGCAACGCGGACTCATGGACGACCGACCACAGGTCACCCCGGAACTGGTCACCGACGGAGTCGCACGCACCACTCACCTGTTCCAGGAACGCGTGCCCTGTGCTTACCCGGTACGGCTGACCATGGGGCCGGACGGAACCCACACCGTGTGGCTGGACACCCCGCAGCGGCCGGTCCGCACACTGGAGTAGTGCTTACCAGTACCCCTGCACAACACCGTCCCGAAACCGAGAACCACTGCTCGTCCCGCAAACGGCATCGCGAATCAGCGAACCCGGACAGCGAAAACGATCACATTGTCGAGATAGTCACCGGAGCGGTCGTCGAAAACCCCACCGCAAGTGATAAGCCGTAACTCGGGGGCAGCTGTCTCAGCGTAAACCCTGTTCGTCGGGAAATCGGACTTGGCGTGTCGCTCGCTGCGATACGTCCGGAACACGGCAGTGGATCCGTCAGCTCGGTCCACGAACACCCGGTTTCCGGGCGACAACGTGTCCAGTTCGTAGAACACGGCCGGACCGTTCCTCGAGTCGACGTGTCCCGCGATCACGGCCGGGCCCTGTTCACCGGGTTCAGGTCCCGCACGCCACCAACCGGTTCGATTCGCCGAATCCGGAGCGGCCAGTCTGCCCTCATCGGTGAGTTCCAAGGGATCCACCGGAGCGACCAGTTCCAAAGCGGGAATCCGAACACGAACGGGCAAGGCCTGCTGTCGAGGAACGAAGCGTTGGTCGATAGCTGTGTTCGCACTGACCGCGGATCGTGCCCGGGTGGATTCAGAGCCCGCGGGCGCGGTTGCTCCGGTCAACAACCACGGAAGTATCAACAGGAGCGTAGCGGCCACGGGAACCCATACCCCGTGACCGCTACGCACTACCGACGAACCACGACCGAGGAAGCTCATTCACGCTCCGCCGGAGGAACGACGGCGGAACATCAGAAGCACTCCACCGGCGAATGCCACCCCGCCTGCCGCGCTCAACGGCAACAGCAATTGGGAATCACCATGAGTGGCGGCACCACCGTATCCGGCATCCACCCCGCCAGAAGGAGCGGCACCGGAGTCTCCCCGGGTATCTGCGGTTCCATCTCCGTTCTCACTATCACCACCGACGGCACCGTTGTTGTCCTCGGTGGATTCCGTGGAGTCGGAAGAAAGATCCTCACAGGCGATCCCGTCGTCGTCAGCGTCCAGCCTTTCCGGATCGCCAGGCACGGAGTCGTAGGCCCGCTGAGCCTCTTGCTGCGTGGCGAAATCCTCACAGTCACGATCCGCGGATTGCGCCGTGGCCAAGCCCGCCAGTGGTAAGGAGATCCCAACCGTGAGCGCCGTAGTGGCAGCGATCTTGCGAAGTGTCATGGCTACCCGCTTTCCTCGACAACAGTGGCAGACGAAGAATAAGTAGTTACACTACAGATCACAATTTAGAGGGAACCATACACACGGAAGCGTGAAAGCTAGACAAAGAATATCACTTTCAGTAGCAATCAACATTGCTACAGCAGGTAATCGAGCCACGTCCAGCGTAAAGAATGGATCGAACGGGCAACTGAACGTTTACGGCGGGCCCGTACTGCCGACAACGGAGGGTGGGAGCGAAAAGATCCGGCCGCGCGGCCCGAGGGCGACCGCGCGGCCGGAGTGGTGCGACCGACTCGAACTCACATCGGACGGGTCAGTACACCGAGGACTCCTCGGAGGTCTCCCGGATGCCGTTGGGGCCGTTGATGATGCGCTCGCCCCACGGGGTCAGCTGGTTCGGGTCGAAGTCCCGCACCATGTCGAGGTATTCGACCCCACCGCTGTTGCCGCTCCAGGACCAGCCGATGTAGCCGAGCCCGAGCGACTCGGCGGTGGCCATGACGGCGTCCTCGGCCGGGTCACCATCGGAGTGGCGATGCCCGAACTCACCGACCATGATGGGCAGCCCTGCGTCGACGAAGTGGTTCAGGTAGTTCCTGACCTTGGTGGCGGTGTCGAACACGCCGTACATGTGGACGGAGAACACGGTGTTGCGCAGCGGGTCGGCCTGGAATACCGAAGCGGCGTTGTCGCGCATCGTGTACGTCCAGTCCTGGCCCCAGTTCGGGGCGTCGGCGATCAGGGTGTGCTGGAACCCGAGATCGCGCATCCGCTGGATCGCGTTCGAGATGTCCTCGGTCCACGCCTCGTAACCGGTGTTGCCGAACGGCTCGTTGCCGAGGTTGATGAGGACGTGGTCCTCCTCTCCGGTCAACGCGCTCTTGACGCTGTTCCAGTAGTCCACCGCACGCGACAGCGGCACCGCACCGGACTTCTCCGGATAGCCGATGGTGTCGTGCACCTCCAGCACGCAGACCAGCTTGTTGTGCTCGCAGTTCTCGACCACGGACGCCACGTCGGCGGTGTCATTGCGGTTCCAGAGGTCACCGCTGCTGAGCACCACACGCACGGTGTTGGCGCCGGTGGCCTTGATGTCGGCCAGCGAGTCCGTTTCGTTCGGATACCACGTGTGGGCGTGGTTGATCCCGCGCATCACGAAATCGTTCCCGTTGGCGTCGAGCAGTCTGCCGTTGGAGACGTGGAATCCCATTGCCGCCGCGGCTTTCCCGGTCATCCCGAACGAAAGCTGCGAAAGCGTCAGCAACACCGACATGGCCAGCACGGTGAGGACGGCGGCGGGTAATCTCAATCGTCGTTTCATGTTTTCCTCCGAAAACATTCTCGAACATTCCATCGCGTCGCGCCGCCGACCACACCTCCGTTCCGCTGTCAGCATCGCCGATCGAGGTGTGCTCGTTCGGCGCGACTGGTCGACACGCCGACAACGTCGATTCCGCGAGCCGACCGAGACGCGGCGGCACTCATGCCGCGTCGAAACTCGACATACGCAGTACTCGGACTTCGTAGGGTGGCAGTTCGAGGGTGTCCACGGGCTTCTCATCGTCCAGACCGGTGAGTTCGCCCGCCGTCGCTTCCGGAGTCACCCGCAGCGGCTCCGGGCTCTGGCTGGTGAGAAAGACGAAGCGCCGCCCGTCACGGTGCCGCAGCACGTCCGCGCTCACGGCAGGATCGGCCACCCGCACGCTCCGCCGCACCCCGGCGAACTCGGCCAGTGCGTCGTAGAGCCCTACCGCGGCATCCGGATTCGCCCCGGGGGTCCAGTCGGCCATGTGCTCGATCGGGTAAGTACACAGCACCGTCCAACCGGAACCGACCCGGTTGCGCAGCACCGCGGGCTCGCCGTCCTGATCCACGGCCACGACCTCCGCATCGGTGGCCCGCACCGGCAGCCTGGCCCGGCTGTGCTGATTACCGGCTACCGGCAGCGACAGCTTCGTGCCCGCGGCCAGACCGCCGAAGTCCGCCCGGAAGGTGAGCTCGACTTCGTCGCGTTCGATCGGATCCACCTGCCCGTACCACAACTGGTGCTTCACCCCGAAGATCCGGTCGAGTCCGGCGATCCACGGGCCGCGCTGGAACGAACCGGTGCCGTGGCAGTAGGAGAGGTAGACCGTGGCCCCCGAGGCCGCGAGTTCCTCCAACCTGCCCGTCGAGGGCGCGGTCAGTTGTTTGGCCGAGGGCAGCAGATACAGCGAGCAGTCCTCGGCGATACCGTCCCGCTCCCGGCAGAGCCCTATCGGGAGGTCGGCCAGTTTCGCGCTGGTGTAAGCCTGCCGCAGTGTGCTGAACGCGAACCGTGCGTCGTCGCCGTCGCTGATCGGGATGTCGCCCTCCAGGTGTTCCGGGACGATCATCGCGGCCCGCGCCGGTTCCCGCTCGCAACCGAGCACGTCGATCGCGGCGAGAGTCGCGGAGAACCGTGCCATCTCGCGCAGTTGTGGTTTGGGCTCGCGCCCCGAGGTGGTCAGGCCGAAGTGGAGCTCGAAGGGGTGATGCCGATACGGGTCCTGCCCGGCGAGTTCGTCGAAATCGGTGTTGTTCCAGGCCATCCAGCCGGTGGATCCGGCGAGCAGGCTGTTGTGCAGCACCTGCCGGTAGTAGACCGCCGCGTGCTCGTCGGAGGCGAAGTCCGAGGACAACCCGAACTCCTCCAACACCACGGGACTGCCCAACGTGGTGGTGAGCTCACAGATGAAGGCCGCCCCGAAGTGCTGCCGGACCCGGTCGTCCTCCATGCGATAGACGTGCGGACCGAGGAAATCGGTCAACGAGGCCAGGTCACGCACCGAGAACCCGTTGTCGGTTCCGGTGATCTCGGCACCCCAGGCACCGTCGCCGATGGAGACCGGCTGGGTGGCCCCACCCGCCCGCACCGAGCGGACCATCAGGCCCGCCCAGGCGGTCACGCTCTCCCGATCGGCGGGCTCGCCGTAGATCGGCATCTCGTTGCTGATCAACCAGCCCGCCACTGCGGGATGATCGGTGTAGCGCGCGGTGAGCTGTTCGACGAACCAGCTCTGCCGGTCCAACAGCCACACGTCCCGATAAAGGTCACGATCCCCGCGCCAGGGTGGATCGAAGTTCTCACCGGACATGTGCCCCACCAGGAAGGTCGGTACGGTCCGCATGCCCGTTTCGACGTGTGCGTTCAGGAAATCCGCGTAGGCGGCGGCACAGTTCTCGTCGATTCTGTCCGGCTCCGGCATGAAATCGGGCCAGAAGAAGAACGACCTGGTCAGTGTCAAGCCGTGTTCACGCAGCACGGCGAGCTCGGCACGGACCAGCTCGGGATCGTAACGAGTCCACATCCGCGGCCCGCCGGACGCGGACCAGAAATTGGCCCCGAACCAGCTGACCGGGCCGTCCTTCGTCTCGACGAAGGCGAAACCACGACGCATCCGTGCGCTCCCATCAACAGTGTGCGGACCGCTGCGGCTCGCGGAATCCGAGCCGCGAGTCCGCACGAAACACTGAAGTGAATTGGATCACTTAAGCGATTAATAGTCAAGGTGAAACCACGTGGAACAGGAAGCACGGACAGCCTTCGATTTCCGAACCGGACGGACGAGGTGTCTTCGATTCCCGGGGCTCACCCGGGGTGAAATCCGATACTGTGCCGCTCGACGAACTCCGGATCGGAGGTGCGTCGGTCCCCGACCGTTGGCCTGTCACGCAGTTCGAGCAGCATCCGCACCGCGGTGGCTCCGCGTTCGGCGATCGGCCTGCGCACCGCTGACAACGCGGGCCGAACCAACCGGCACAGCGCGGAATCGTCCCAGGCCACCAACGAGACATCCTCCGGAACGGACAGTCCCAGCTCCCGCACTACCCCCAGTGCGGAGACGGCCATCACGTCGTTGTCGAACACCAGGGCGCTCGGAGCCTCCGACGAGGAGAGCGCCGCACGGACGACACGCGCGGCGGACTCGTCGGTGTAGTCGGCGTGCACGATCCGGGCCCCGTGCAAACTGAGTCGTGCCGCCGCCTCGGTGAACGCGTCCGAGCGAATACCGGTGTGCACGAACTCCTCCGGCCCGGCCACCCGTGTGATCCAGCGGTGCCCGAGCGCCGCGAGCCGTTCGAGCACCTCGGTCATCACGCCCCGGTCGTCGGTCCACACGGAGGGCAGGCCCAACCGATCGACCGGATCGGCCAGCAGCACGGCGGGCAACCCGAGCTCGCGTACGAGCCGGACCCGAGGATCCTCATGACGCAGATCCACCAGCAGCACACCGTCGACCCTGCCCTCGGCGGCCCAGCGACGATAGGTCGCGAGTTCGGCTTCGGCGTTGTCGGTGACCTGCAGCAGCAGCGCGGTGGGGCCATCGGCCAGCTCGGCCTGGATCCCGGAGATCAGCTGCATGAAGTACGGCTCGACTCCGATCTCGCGGGCGGGGCGGTCCACCACCAGCCCCACCGCTTCGGCTCTACCGCCGGTCAGCGAGCGCGCGGCGCTGCTCGGGGCCCAGCCCAGCTCGGCCGCGATCCGCAGGATGCGGTCGCGGGTCGCCGCGGAGACGCCGGGGCGCCTGTTGAGCGCGTAGGAGACCGCGCCGGTGGACACCCCCGCCGCTCTGGCGATGTCGGAGATCGTCGGGCGCTTCGACGGCATCACGTCCCCGGGTGCTGCTGTGGTGTACGGCAACACCCTAGTAGAAGGGCTTCGGCCGGCCGGTTTCGCCGCTGCTCCGCGTTTCCCGTCGGGCGGAACCTCTGGCGGACTCCCGCACGGAATGCCCGAGTCGGATAGGCATCCGTGGGGAGGTTCCCAGTGGTCGCCGGAAACCTCCCCACGGACAGCCGCGAGAACGAGTCACTGGTGCGCGGAACCCGTCACCGCGGCGTCCCGGCCCGCCGACACCGAGAGCAGTTCGTCGAGATCCACGGCATCCGCCATGGCGGCGGTACCGGCATCGCCGGGGTGCAGCCCGTCACCGCCGTCGTAGCTCGGTCGCAACCGCAGCTGCGCAGCGGGATCGGCGGTGGCCGCCGCGAAGTCGATCACCGCGTCGAACCGGCCGCTGTTCCTGATCCACTCGTTGACCCGCTGCCGGGTGTCCTCCCGCTGCTGGGTCCAGACGCTCGATCCCTTGAACGGCGTGATCGTGCCGCCCAGCACGGTCACTCCCCGAGCGTGGGCCAGCTCGATCAGCCGCTCGTAGCCTGCGATCACTCCATCGGCGGTGGCGTTGTAACCGATGTCGTTTACCCCCTCCAGCACGATCACGCTGCGCACCCCGGACTGACTCAACACGTCCCCGGCGAACCGGTCCACCCCGGCAATCCCGTAATAGGGCTGCCCGGGACGCTCGGCCAGCAGTCGGTTACCGCCGAGCCCCGCGTTGACGACCGAGAGGGTGGCGCCGCTTCTGGCGTGCAACCGTCGCGCCAGATGGTCGGGCCAACGTTGATTGGCGTTGTAAGTGGTGGCGGCGGTGTCGGTGATCGAGTCTCCGAAGGCGACCACCGTGCCCTCGACCCGTGGGCTCGGGCGCACGTCGACGGCATCCGCCACGACCCAACACGGCATGGTGCTGTATTCCGAACCGGCCGGATCGGCAGCGGTGTCACCCTGTGCCAGGTAGTTGGTCTGATTGGCGAAGGGGTGATTGGTCAGCGCACCGGTGGTCTCGGGAAGGTGAACGCTGATCAGCAGTGTGGACAGCGCCTCGACCCGCAGCTCGACCGGATCGCTGTAGCGGTACTCTCCCGCCGGGATCACGGTGCTCGCGTTCCCACCGAACCTCAGTTCGCGCATGGTTCCGGGCACGGAGGCGGCACCGGCGGAGCGCACCGCGACAGTCGCGTGGCCGATCCGAAGCGGAGCGTTCCCGTACACATTGCTGAGCCTGATCCGGACCTCGGAACCGCCGCTGCTGATGAACACGGCATCGCGCACCGTGGCGTCGTCGACTCCCTCCCCCGCCGGGCACGAGTCGGTTCCCGGAAGATCGCTGCCTCGCACCGGACTGGCCGCCCAGGCGGCCACCCATTCCTGGGCACGCGGCTCCGGCTCGGAACGAGCGGTGGCGGCCGGCGCGGTCGTGGCAACGGCCGCCAGACAGCCGAGCAGGCACAGCAACGTACGGAGGACCAAACCACGCAACGGATATCGCTCCTCGGACTCTCGACGAACTCCGATCGACAACAGCACCTGTGAGCGCTCCCAAAAACTCAACACACGATTCGTCGAATTCGCTACCGCCGATCCGGTTACGGCAGGAGAATTCGGGAAAGCACCGGAAGATCGGCACATCGGGACAATGCGGAAATCGGAGGTTTCACGCGGGGATGCGACTACTGGTGACGGCGGAACGGATATGGACCGGAAACGAAGGTCACATCATCGAGGACGGTGCGGTGCTCGTGGACGAGGGAACGATCACCGCCGTGGGTCCGCGCACCGAGCTGGCCGAATCGGCGATCGGGGCTGAAAGGTACGATTTCCCAGGACACACGCTCCTGCCGGGGCTGATCAACGCACACGTGCACCTGTCCTTCGACGCGGGCGAAGAACCGATCAACACGCTGCTGGCCACCGAGGACCACGAGCTGCTGGACGGTATGGCCGAACGAGCTCGCGACTCCCTGGACGCGGGAACGACCACCGTTCGCGACCTCGGCGACAGGAACGGCGCGGCGATCCGGATCAGGGACGCCGTCGCACGGTCCGAGATCGCCGGACCGCGCGTGCTCGCGGCGGGCCCACCGTTGACCGTCCGTGAGGGACACTGCTGGTTCCTCGGCGGCGAGGTGGAACGTGAGGAGGACTCGCTGCGCCGAGCGGTCGCGCATCGCGCGGAACTCGGCGCGGACGTGGTGAAGGTGATGGCATCCGGTGGGCAGATCACCCCGAACTCGCCCGCCATGTGGCAGTCACAGTTCGACGCCGCCGAACTACGAATCATCGTGGACGAAAGCCGGCGGCACGGACTGCCGGTCGCCGCACACGCGCACGGATCCGACGCGATCGAGGACGCGGTCTCCGCGGGAGTGAGCACGATCGAGCACTGCACGTGGCTGGGACCGGACGGGTTGGACGAACGTGAGCCGGTGATCCGCGAGATGCGGCAGCGCGGCATCAGCGTGTGTGCCGGGCAGTCCCGCAACTGGCACCGGCTCGCCGACAGGGTCGGTGCGGAACGGGCGCAGCGGTTCCAGCGACGACTCCGCACCCTGGACGAGGCAGGCGTCGATGTGATCATCGGAACCGACGCGGGGCTGCGGGACTCGGTGTTCGACGATTTCGCCGGAGCGCTGGGGCTGTACGAGCACCTGGGGTTCGGCAACGAACGGATCCTTCGGATGGCCACCTCCGAAGCCGCGATCGCGCTCGGCATCGGCGAACGTACCGGGCGGGTGGCGACGGGACTGGCCGCCGACCTGGTGGTGGTGCGCGGTGATCCGCTGACGCGATTGGGTGATCTGGGTGAGGTGGCCCTCACGGTCGCGAACGGTAGACCACACCACCCCTCGGCGAGTGGGTGAGGCGCCTGGGTCCTCCGAAGTCGTCACCGGGCTCCTCCGCGACGGGCGGCGCTTCGGAAGCCGGGTTCGGCAGCGGGTGAGCGCTGCCGAACCCGGTGATCAACGAGCCTCTCCGACTCCGGGATCCGATCGCAGCACCGGATCCCCGGCGGGAACGGCCGAACGGATCAGGCGTTTTCCAGGGCGGATTCGTAACGTCCCTCGCAGGCGGCCCCGTTCAACTTCGCGCGGTGCGCCAGCACCTGCTGGGCACTGTCGAACTTCTCGTCACGTCCGACCCACTCCTGCAGGGCAGGAGCCAGCAGGCCGCGTCCGAACGAGAAGGTGACCTGCCACGGCAACGGACCGAGCTGGTTGATCGCGTTGAGATTGACCGTGGCCTCCTCGTCGCTCTGTCCTCCGGAGAGGAAGGCGATGCCGGGAACCGCCGCGGGAACGGTTCGCTTGAGCGTGCGTACCGTGGCCTCAGCGACCTCGACGGAACCGGGTTGCGGGCTGTGATCCTTGCCCGCGACCACCATGTTCGGCTTGAGCACCATCGACTCGAGATCGACGCGCTGCTCGGCGAGTTCGGCGAAGACACGACGAAGCGCCCGGGTGCTCGCCTCCTCGGCGGCGGCCAACGAGTGGTCGCCGTCCATCAGCACCTCCGGCTCGACCATGGGAACCAGCCCCGCCTCCTGCGACAGCGCCGCGTAGCGGGCGAGCGCGTGGGCGTTGGTGTGGATCGCGTAGTCACTGGGCCTGCCGGACCCGATGTCGAGCACCGCGCGCCACTTGGTGAACTTCATGCCGAGCTGGACGTACTCGGCCAGCCTGTCCCGCAGTCCGTCCAGTCCTTCGGTGATCTTCTCACCGTCGGTTCCGGCGAGCGGCTTGGCTCCCTTGTCCACCTTGATACCGGGCAGGACGCCGTTCTGCTCCGCGATCTTGCGCAGCGGCACCCCGGAGCCGGAGTCCTGGCGGACGGTTTCGTCGTACAGGATCACACCGCTGATCGAGCTCCCCAACTCCGGCGTGGAGACGATCAGCTCGCGGTACTGGCGCCGCACTTCCTCGTTGGAGTCGAGGCCGACGGCGTGCAGCCTCTTCTCCATCGTTCCGGTGCTCTCGTCGGCGGCGAGAATGCCTTTGCCCGGTGCAACCATCTGCTGTGCGATCAACCGCATGTCGTCGCTGAACACGGTGCGCTCTCCTTAGGGACGTATCTGCCTGTCGTTGTCGGCCGGTGATCGCCGGGCCGGACTCACTTCAAGCCTGACAGACTCCTGCCCGGTATTCCGAACCCAATCACCTTGAATCGAATCAGATCGAACGGAATCGAATCAGTAAAGTATCGCACGTCACCCGAGCCGGTGACCATTCATCACAGAAAGCGATATATCGATCGCCCAAAACGGGTCACCCGTTCGGCGGTAGCAATTCAGTGGTTACGACAAGTACCCATCACCCGGAGGACAGCAGAATTGGTACACACAACCGTGCGGCCTCACGACGGAATCGATTCGGCCGATCGGGAGATGATTCGCCGCCGTCCGGACGCTCACCGAGCGCACTCCGCCGCCCCGTGCTTCCCGTCGGGGGCCGATGCCGATAGCGTCCGACGACTGTGGGAGGAAGTACCGATTCAGTCCGCACGGGTCGCACCCATCGCGGCGGTCATCACTCACCACCACGCATCGCATCCACCCGATAAGAGGAACGACATTGACCAATCCCGACTCCGCGGAACACCACGAGTGGCTGACGGCCGAACGGAGCAGGCTGTTCGACTTCGCTTCCGCCGCACGCGGCTCCGAAGGTGGCTTCGGATGGCTGGACGACGCCGGAAATCCCGATCCGGGCCGACCAGTGGAAACCTGGATCACGGCCCGGATGACACACGTGTTCAGTCTCGCCCATCTGCTCGGTGAACCGGAGGCCGCGGAACTCGCCGACCACGGCATCGCCGCGCTGGTCGACCAACTGCGCGACTCCGAGCACGGCGGCTGGTTCACCAGCACGGTCGACACCACCAAGGGTGCCTACGAACACGCTTTCGTGGTACTGGCGACCAGTAGTGCCACGGCCGCGGAACGCCCCGGCGCCGCGGAGTTGCTCACCGAGGCACTGCGCGTCGTCGAGTCCCGCTTCTGGGACGACCAGGTGGGGTTGGGTCTGGAGAGCTGGGACAGAGCCTGGACGACCACCGAGTCCTACCGTGGCGCCAACAGCAACATGCACCTCGTGGAAGCCATGCTCGCCGCGGGTGACGTCACCGGTGAACGGATCTGGCACCAGCGAGCGCTGCGGATCGCCGGAACGCTGATCGACGAGGTCGCCCGTACCCACGGCTGGCGACTGCCGGAGCACTTCACTCCCGCGTGGGAGCCCGAACCGGATTACAACAGCGATCGTCCGCACGACCCGTTCCGCCCGCACGGCACCACTGTGGGGCACTGGCTGGAATGGTCCAGACTGCTGCTGCAGCTGGAGGCATCCCTCGGGGAGGAGGAGTCACCGAACTGGCTGATCTCCGACGCCCGGAATCTGTTCGAGGCCGCCATACAGCACGGTTGGCACGCCGACGGTCACCCCGGGTTCGTCTACACCCTGGACTGGCAGGACCGCCCGCAGGTTCGCGAGCGAATGCACTGGGTCACCGCCGAGGCGGTCCTGACCGCTGCCGCGCTGCACCGACGCACCGCCGAGTCCTACTACCAACGGTGGTATGCCACGTTCTGGGACTTCGCGCGGACGAGGCACATCGACTACGGACAGGGCAGTTGGCACCACGAGCTGGCTCCGGACGGTCGCCCCTCGACAACCGTGTGGGCGGGTAAGCCCGACGCTTATCACGCCTACCAGGCCGCGCTGTTCCCGACCCTTCCCCTGGCGCCCTCGGCGGCGACGGCGCTGCGACCAGCCCCGCGCTGAGGCCGGTGGCAACGCCCGCCAACTCACGCGACGAGCCGCTGACCGGTGCTGGGGTGGAACAGGTGCACATCCTCGTGATCCCGCAGCACCAGGTTCAGCGTCTCCCCCGCGCCGGGAACGCCGCGGCCATCGGTACGAACCGTGAACCGCTTGGCGACACCCGAGACATCCACGGAGCCGATTACCAGGGCGTCGGCACCCAGCTCCTCGACCAGTTCCACGTCCATCCGGATACCCTCCTCGTCGGCGGGCACCGGACGCAGCGCCTCCGGGCGTATCCCGAACATCACCTCGTCGAGTCCCTCCGCCGCGGCCTGTGCGGCGCGGGGCAGTTCGACCCGATGACCGCCGAGCAACACGCTGTCTCCCCACGACGGGACGGTCTCCAGGTTCATCGCGGGTGATCCGATGAATCCGGCGACGAACGAGTTGGCGGGGTTGTCGTAGAGCTCACGCGGGGCGGCGACCTGCTGCAGGACTCCCCCGTCCAACACCGCCACCCGGTCGCCCATGGTCATGGCCTCGACCTGATCGTGGGTGACGTAGATGGTGGTGGTGCCCAGTTTCCGCTGCAGGGCGGCGATGTTCGCGCGGGTCTCCACCCGCAGTTTGGCATCGAGGTTCGACAGGGGCTCGTCCATCAGGAACACGCTCGGATCCCGGACGATGGCCCTGCCCATCGCGACCCGCTGCCGTTGCCCGCCGGACAGGGCACGTGGCTTGCGATCGAGGAACTCGCGCAGATCCAGCATGTCGGCCGCCTCGGCGACCTTGCGGCGTATCACGTCCTTGGGGGTCTTGCGCAGTTTCAAGGCGAACCCCATGTTCTCGCCGACCGTCATGTGCGGGTACAGCGCGTAGGACTGAAACACCATCGCTATGTCGCGCGCCTTGGGAGGAGTGCCGGTGACATCGGCACTGCCGATCGAGATGCCGCCCTCGTCGACGTCCTCCAGCCCAGCGAGCATGCGCAGCGCCGTCGACTTCCCGGAGCCGGAAGGCCCCACCAGTACCAGGAACTCGCCGTCGCCGATCTCGAGGTCCAGTGAGTCGACAGCCCGGACCGGCGGTGTGCTCGGATAGGCTCTCGTGGCGGCGCGGTATTCGACTTCTGCCATGGCGGTATTCCAATTCGTTCGGATGTGTGGGTGGAAGCCGCCCGTGGGGCTTCGGTGGACAACACCGGAGCCGCGGGCCGCGGCCCCGGCCGCCGGAGGGGCGCACCGGGGCCGGAATCGAACAGGGCGTCAGCCGGTCAACGAGCCGTCGGGTTCCCGCGAGTGCGCGACGGCGCGGCGGTACCAGTCGAAGCTGTCCTTGCGGACTCGTCGTTGGGACTCGAAGTCCACGTACACCAGGCCGAAACGCTGCTCGTACCCTTCAGCCCACTCGAAGTTGTCCAGCAACGACCAGCAGTAGTAGCCGTGCACGACGACCCCGGCGCGCATCGCGCCGCGCAGTTCGCGCAGATGCGTGTCCAGATACTCGATGCGGTGCCCGTCGTGGATCTCACCCTCGCCGTCCGGCGCGTCGAATCCACTCGTTCCGTTCTCGGTGATGTAGATCGGTGGAAGCTCGGGGTAGCGTTCGCCGAGCCACAGCAGCAGTCGGGACAGTCCCGCCGCCTCCACCGGCCAGTTCATCGTGGTCCGTCGCAGCGACTCGGGGGGATCGAGTTCGACCCCGATGTCATCGGCCGTGCGCAGCTTCGGATCGACGCTCTCGAAGGGCGCGGCCCGCACGTACGCCGGGAAGTAGTTGTTCACGCCCAGGAAGTCGAGCTCCGTGCCGATCAGTTCCAGGTCACCACCGCGCCGGAAGGAGAAGTCACTGATCTCGCCCCACACCGTGCTTTCGATGTCCGGATAGCTCCCGGCCAACACCGGATCGGAGAACGCGAGATTCTGGTAGCACTCGTAGCGCCTGGCCGCGGCCACGTCCTCGGGGGAGTCGCTGACCGGTGTCACCGGATTCAGATTGAGCGTGATCCCGAACGACTCGTCACCGTAACGCTGCGCACGCATCGCGGCTGTCGCGGCGCCGTGTCCCAGCAGGAGGTGGTGGGCGGCGGCGAGCGCCTCGTGGCCCTCCCTGGCACCGGGCGCGTGCCTGCCCTCGGCGTAGCCGAGGAACGCGGCACAGAACGGTTCGTTGAGCGTCGTCCACAACCGCACCCGGTCGCCGAGCTCGCGGTGCACGATCGCCGCGTAGTCGGCGAACCGGCCTGCCGTGTCGCGTTCACGCCATCCGCCCGCTTCCTCGAGCCGCTGGGGCAGATCCCAGTGGTACAGCGTCAGGCACGGTTCGATACCCGCCGTGAGCAGTTCGTCGACCAACCGCGAGTAGAAGTCGAGTCCCGCGCTGCTCGGCGCACCGCTGCCCTGCGGCTGTATCCGGGGCCATGCCACCGAGAACCGATAGCTGTCGACCCCCAGCTCGCGCATCAGCGCGATGTCCTCCTCGTAACGGTGGTAGTGGTCGCAGGCCACATCGCCGGTGTCACCGTTGTCCACCGCACCGGCTCGGTGCGAGAAGGTGTCCCAGATGGACGCCCCGCGCCCGTTGACGTCCACCGCCCCTTCGATCTGATAGGCCGAGGTCGCCACTCCCCACCTGAAACCGTCGGGGAAGGTGGGGAAAGTAGATTCGCCAGTCAACTCGTTCGCTCCATTTCCGCTGTTGCGAAGTCCGGACCCGCCGTAAGGCGCCGAACGAAACGGCCGGGGACGGCTTCGCTCCCCCGGCTCACTTGACGGCTCCAGCCGTCAGCCCCTGCACGAGGTAACGCTGCAGGGCCAGGAAACCCAGCACGACCGGAATGCTGACCACCAACGAGGCCGACATCACCTCGTTCCAGTAGACCGTGGACTGTGTGGAGTAATCACGCAGCCCGATCGCGAGGGTCGTGGAATCGGAATCGGTCATGATGGAGGCGAACAGGGTCTCGCCCCAGGCCGTCATGAACGCGTAGATCGACACCGCGGCTATGCCCGGTTTCGCGGCCGGGATCACGACCCGCCACAACGTCTGGACCGGGCCGGCTCCGTCGATGTAGGCCGCTTCGTCGAGATCGACCGGGATCGAGTCGAAGTAACTGACCAGCATCCAGATCGAGAAGGGAAGCGAGAAGGTCAGATACGTGATGATCAGGCCGATGTGGCTGCCCTGGAGCACGATTCCCGTTGCCTGTCCGACAGTGGCGTAGATCAGGTACAGCGGCAGCAGGAACAGGATTCCCGGAAACATCTGGGTGGACAGCACGGTGAACCGGAAGGCGTCACGACCGCGAAAGCGGTAACGGCTGATCGCGTAGGCGGCGAACAGCGCTATCAACACCGAGAAGGCGGCCGCCCCCAGCGAGACCACGGCACTGTTGACGAAGTAGTCGGCCAGCCGCACGGTCGACCACATGTCGACATAGGGCTCCAGCGTCAGCGCCGAGGGCAACCACTGAAACGTGTCCTGCACGTCGGCCAGGGGCTTCACCGAGGTCGTCACCATGACGTAAAGCGGTATGACGGTGAACAGCGTCAGCAGGCACAGTCCTACACCGCGAACCCACTGGAACCAGCGTGGCTCACGCATTGCGGCTCCTCCTCGAAGTCAGCATCAGGTACCCGGCGGTGATGACGAGCAGGAACAGCAGCAACAGGGTCGACATGGCCGAGCCGAGTCCGAAGTTCCAGGTCAAGAACGAGTTCTGATAAATGTGGATCGATATGAGATTCGCCGAGGAGGGAACCGCCTGGTCGAACAGCAGATAGGGAACGTTGAAGTCGTTGAACGTCCACAGGAACAGCACCAGGATCAGCACCTGACTGACCGGCTGCAACATCGGCACGGTGATCGTGCGTATCTGCTGCCAGAGCCCGGCGCCGTCCACCGCGGCGGCGTCGTAGATGTCGGTCGGAATGGACTGCAGTCCCGCCATCAGGGCGAGGAAGGCGAACGGCCACAACCGCCATATCGCGGTCACCGTCAGGCTCAGAAACGCGTTGTTGCCGAGCAGCCAGAAACGTTCACCGCCCAGCCCCAGGTCGGACAACGTCGCGTTGACCATACCGTCGCTGCGGTCGAGCATGAACTTCCAGATCATCACCGAGGTGTAGATCGGTAGGGCGTACGGCACCAGGAACAGCCCGCGCAGCAGAGTCCTGCCGGGGAAGGACCGCTGCAGGAACAGCGCCGCGGCCAGCCCCATCACCCAGGACGCCCCCACGGTGATGACCGCGAAGGCGATGGTCACGGCGAAGGACTGGAACAGTTCGACCCCGGCGGCGCCGTCGAAATCCAGCGCGAAGCGGTAGTTCTGCAGCCCGGTGAACGGAGCGCTCATCCACTCGCGCAGGAAGAACTGGTTGAGCCGCAGAAAGCTCATCCAGAGCCCACCGAGCATCGGCACGATGTGCACCAGCAACTCGAAGAAGAGCGCGGGCGCCAGCAGCAGGTACGGCACGCTGCGTTTGCTGATCCTGGGACGTCTGGCTCGGGAACCGTTCGGCTCGGCGCCGGAAGGTGGTGCCGTCGAAGCGGTGCTGGTCACCGTCATCGTGTCGAACCTCCACCGCTCCGCATCTTCTGCTGCGCCTCGTCCAGTGCTTCCGCGATGTCCTCGCTGCGCACCGAACGGTTGGTACCCGCTCTGGCGAACAGGTCACGCACCGCGGCTCCGACCGTGGTCTCGAATCGGTTCTCGTTGGGAATCATCGGGACCTGCTTCGACGACTCGGCGAGTATTCGGGAGAAAGTACGCAACGCGTCGGTGTTGAAAGCGGGATTGTCGTAGGCGTCCGAGACCACGGGCAGGCTGCCGTACTTCTCGTTGAGAATGCTCTGCTCTTCGGCACTGGTCAGAAACTTGACCAACTCGATCGCAGCGTCCTTGTTCTCGCTGTTGCGGTACACCGCGATGTTGGTACCGGCGACGTGACTGCGGACCTCCTCCCCTCCCTCGGGCAACGGATCCGGAGTCGGGAGCGGGAACACCCCCCACTCGCTGTCCGACATGCCGGCGGCACGGATCGCGGCGATCGAACTGTTCTGCGCCACCAGCATCCCCGCCTCACCGGTGGCGAAATTGCCCACGGCCTCGGTGGCCGAGCCGATCTCGGCATCATCGGGATTGACCACTCGGTGCTCGCTCATCAGCTCCACGTAGCGCTGCACGCCGGAGGCCATCCGTGGTGAGGCGAACGTCGCCCTGCCGTTCGAGTCGAACAGCTGGGCCCCCTCCTGGTTCCCGAGCATGAAGGCGAAGTGCGCGTTCTCGGTGTAGCTGGCACCTGCCAGCGTCATCCCCCATTGATCCTGGCTCGGTCGAGTGAGGTCACGGGCGACGTCGACGAATTCCGACCAGTTCTCCGGCGGTTGTTCGATTCCCGCCTCGCGGAACATCGCCTTGTTGTAGAAGACCCCGTAGGAAAGCCCGTACAACGGAACCGAGGACGGCGGCCTACCGGACATGCCGGTGGAGCTCATGCTGGTTTCCAGGAAACGGTCGCGTCCACCCAACCGCTGCATCCGTTCCTCGGTGAACGGCACGAAGGCACCCGTGGCCTGCAACGAAGCCGCCCATGTGTTTCCGAGATTGACCACGTCCGGTCCCACTCCGGAAACAGCCGACCCCAGAATCTTGTTCAGTAGATCCCCCCAGCCGATCACCTCGACGTTCACCTCGATACCCGTACGGGCGGTGAACTTCTCGAACTCCTCGTTCAGAATCCTGCGGTCCTGTTGCGGACTGTTGCCCTGATTGCTCGCCCAGTAAGTCAGGGTCCGCTCGTCGTCCTGTTCCCGGGCGCACCCCGACAACAGGCTCGACGCCAGCACCAGGATGAGCACGATCACCCCGGATAACCTTCTGTGCCGCATTACCACTCCTTGTCGCGGCGTCGATGGAGTCGGCAGCGGCGCCCGGACCGCGAAGCGCACGCCCGGACATCTCCCCCACCGGCTCACTCGTTCGTCTTGCTGGGAGCGCTCTCACTAGTCGTGAAAGACTGCTCGCGGACCCGTGGATTGTCAAGTAAGTCACACGAAAGACGAGGGCAACAGGCTGACACAGCAACCGAATCGGACAACACAACGTGATCAACTGTGTTCGCGACCGAACCGACACCACTAGGGGGTTCGAATTCAGGGGTTTACGCAACGCGTTCGAGTCGCTAGCTTGGGAGCGCTCCCAGTGATCTGGATCACCGAATGGTTCCGGGCTCGGGAGGAATGATTCGGCGTAGCTTCCTCCGCTGCGCTCAGTCGACGGTGGCCGGGCTGCCAACCGGTCACCGGCAGAACCGAAAACGGCAAGGAGCATCTCGCATGCCATCCAACTCATTACCCGAGCAGGGGCGCAGACCGGCTTGGCGTCGCGTCGTGCCGGGATTCGTCGCGTTGGCGATGACGGCGGCGGTTCCCATGCTGGCCCCGGCCTCGTCGGAGGCAGCTCCCGCCCATGTGGACAACCCCTTCGAGGGAGCCACCTCCTACGTGAATCCCGACTATGCCGAGAACGTCCAGGCGTCCATCGACCAAACACAGGACGCCGAGCTGAAAGCCAAGATGCAGCAGGTCAAGTCGTACCCCACCGCGGTGTGGCTCGACCGCATCGCGGCGATCGAGGGCGGCGAGGCCAACAGTGGTCGGCTGAGTCTGCGCGAGCACCTCGACGAGGCACTGGCGCAGAAGGGCTCCGGTCCGATCACGGCCTCGTTCGTCATCTACGACCTGCCGGGACGCGACTGCGCCGCGCTGGCCTCGAACGGCGAGCTGCCGCTGACGCAGCAGGGCCTGCAGCGCTACAAGACCGACTACATCGACGCCATCACCGACGTGATGGACGACCCCAAGTACAACGACATCCGAATCACCACGGTGATCGAGCCGGACGGGCTGCCCAACCTGGTCACCAATCTGGACGATCCGGAATGCGCCGAGGCGAAGTCCAGCGGCATTCAGGTCGATGCCGTGCAGTACGCCCTCAACGAGCTGCACGATATTTCGAACGTCTACACGTACATGGATTTCGCGCACTCCGGTTGGCTGGGCTGGAACAACAATCTGACCCAGACGGTACAGCTCTACACGGACGTCGCGCAGGGCACCGAGGCAGGATTCCAGAGCGTCGACGGATTCGCGACCAACACTTCGAACTACACTCCGACGGAAGAGCCTTTCCTTACCGATCCCAACGCCCGAGTAGGCGGTGGTCAGGTCAGATCCGGAGACTTCTACGAGTGGAATCCGAATTTCGACGAGTCCGATTTCGCGAGAAACCTCCACGACCAGTTGATCAGCAACGGCTGGCCCAGTGACGTCGGAACCATCATCGACACGGGCCGCAACGGATGGGGCGGTTCGGAACGGCCGACCCAGGCCAGCTCCAGCAACGACCTGAACACCTACATCGAGGAATCGAAGGTGGACCGCCGCGCTCACCGCGGCCTTTGGTGCAACGTCAGCGGTGCCGGCATCGGAACTCCACCACAGGCCTCGCCCTCGGGCTACGGCTCCAGTATCGACGCGTTCGTGTGGACGAAGCCTCCGGGCGAATCCGACGGTTCCAGCGAGGAGATCCCGAACGACGAGGGCAAACACGCCGACCCGATGTGTGACCCCGACTACGTCGCACCCAACGCGGGCAACAACCCCACCGGGGCACTGCCGAACTCGCCGTTGGCGGGTCACTGGTTCCACGAGCAGTTCAAGATGCTGGTGCAGAACGCTCATCCGGAAATCAACACAGCGGCCTCCCGGCAGGGAGCGAACTGAGGGGAGCACCCCGACAGTTTGATCCGGCTCGATTGAAACACCGCGCCATGTAGATCAGCCGGAACCAGGACCGTCCCGCCCGAGCGGATTCGGGCGGGACGGTTTTCGCGTATCGACCGCTCGCCCGACCTCCAAAGTGATCAAAGTCGCCGACCCCGGAACAACACGGAGAAACATTCCACGATCTCTCCCGGAAAAAACAGATCACATCGGGGAACAACAAGGACTATCGCCACAATACACAAAATCACCTGATCGCACCATTCGTATGTAGGGAGCGCTCACTAAAATCAACGGTGGACCACGAAGAGAACCGAACGGGAGCAGAAATGCGATTACGAGGAAAAATGATCGCCCTCGGCGCCCTGGGCGCGGCGGTCGCACTGTTCACCTCGACGATGAATCCCGGCGTGGCACAGGCCCACGGCGGATTCACGTACCCGAAAACCAGAACCTACGCCTGCTACGTCAACGGTCTGGAAGGTGGCCAGGGTGGTGACCTCGCCCCCACCAACCCGGCCTGTGCCGAGGCTATCGAGCGCGGCGGCAAGACCGCGCTGTGGAACTGGTTCGGCAATCTGATCAGCGATGTGGGCGACAACCATCGCGAAAGGATTCCCGACGGGAAGCTGTGCGGGCCCACGGAGACGTTCGACGCCTACAACATGGCCCGTACGGACTGGCCGACCACCACGATGCCCGCCGGTGAGACGGTCACCCTGCGGTACAACGCCTGGGCCGCACACCCCGGTACCTGGTACCAGTACGTGACGAAGGACAGCTGGGATCCCAGCGAACCACTGGCCTGGTCCGATCTGGAACCCGAGCCCTTCAACACGGTCACCAATCCGCCGATCAACGGCAGCGGACCCCACGGTGACGAGTACACCTGGCAGGCCGAGCTGCCGGACAAGGACGGCAGGCACCTCATCTACTCGATCTGGCAGCGCTCGGACAGCCCGGAGGCCTTCTACAACTGCTCCGACGTGATCTTCGAGTGATCGTCATACCGTGACTGGTCAGTCGGGCGTGGTGATGGGACACGACGACCGTGGTCCCGTGCAGTGCTCCCATCACCACTTTGACAACGGACCCGTTTCGCGGCTCGACGGACCGCCGTGAGGCGGCGGTGGAGCCCGAGGACGGAATCCGCAGCACCCAACGGATCGGATAGGACTACGTCTCGATGTTCAACGGAAACAACCGCGGACGACGCGCCGTACTCGCGCTCGCCGTGTCCGGACTGGCACTGAGCTCGTTGAGCACGGGTGCGGCCGCGGCACAACCCGCCACCACCATGTGCGGCAAGTACGCCTCCACCCAGGTCGAAGGTGGACGCTACATCGTGCAGAACAACGTGTGGGGCGCCGACACCCAGCAGTGCGTCAGCGTCGACGGCAGCTCGTTCACGGTGACCACGGCCAACCACGACAAGGCCACCAACGGCTCACCGGCGAGCTACCCCTCCATCTACGCGGGATGTCACTACGGCAACTGCACGACGAACACCGGGCTGCCCGTGCGGGCCGACCGGATGACCGAGGCGACCACCAGTTGGGACATCACCACTCCGGATACCGGAACGTACAACGCCGCCTATGACCTGTGGTTCGATCCGCAGCCGAGCAAGTCGGGGCAGAACGCCGCGGAACTGATGATCTGGGTCGATCACCGGGGCGACATCCAGCCGATCGGTTCACCGGTGGGCACCGTGACGATAGACGGCGCCCAGTGGGAGGTCTGGACCGGTGACGCCGGCTGGAACGTGATCAGCTACGTCCGGACGGAAACGACCGATTCCGTGGATCTGGACCTGACCGCCTTCAGCGCCGACGCTGTCGAACGGGGCTCTGTCGAACCGAGTTGGTATCTCAACAGCGTGCAGGCGGGATTCGAACCGTGGATCAACGGCACCGGACTCGCGACGAACGACTTCTCGGTCAACGTCGGGTGATCCGTCACTGACGAGCGGGCGGGCACGAGTTCGTGCCCGCCCGCTCCGCTGCCGCGTGAACGACCGATGCGAACGGAGAGATCCCGCACCACCACGAGCCGAAGAACGCCGCGGCGAGTCTCGCTACGTCAGGCCGAACCACGGCGGACCAGCTCGGTCGGCAGGATCACCGGATCCAGGCTGCGCCCCGGCTCCTCCAACTGTGTGATCAGCAATTTCGCCAACTCGGTTCCCATCCGCTGCACCGGCTGCGCGACACTGGTCATGGCCGGTTCCGTGTTGCGAGCGACGTCGGAATCGTCGAAACCGATCACGGCGACGTCCTCGGGAACACGTTTGCCCGCTTCGCGCAGCACCCGCATCGCGCCCGCCGCCATGAGGTCACTGGCCGCGAAGACGGCATCCACTTCGCTGTCACGTTCGAGCACGTCGCGCATGGCCTGCTCACCACTGACCTGCCCGAAGTCGCCCTGCGCGACGACTCGTGTCACGCCGCGCCGCGATTTGAGAGCACTCCGATACCCCGCCAGCCGGTCTATACCCGCAGCCATGTCCTGCGGACCCGCCAGGGCGGCGATACGACGCCTGCCTGACTGGTAGAGGTACTCGGTGGCGCTCTTCGCGCCCGCCAGGTTGTCGGCGTCGACGAACGGTACGGCGACCTCCGAGGAGAACGGGCGCCCGTTCAACGCGACCGGCGCTCCCACTTCCACGAGCTTGCGCGGCAGGGGGTCGTCGCCGTGCAGTGAAATCAGCACCGCACCGTCGACGTGACCGTTGCCGACCAGCTGCTCCACTCTGTCCCGTTGCCGGGCACCACTGGCCATCATCAGGTTGAGCTGCAAATTCGTCTTCGCCAGCTCCTGCCCGAGCCCACGCACGACTCCCGCGAAGAAGGGTTCGTCGAAAACTCGTGCCTCGGATTCCGAAACCACGAGCAGCACGGTGTCGGTTCGCCTGGTCACCAGGCTGCGTGCCGCGTGGTTGGGCACGTAACCGAGTTTGTCGATGGCATCCTGCACCGCGCGCAACGTGGTGGTACTGACTTCGAGCGAGCCGTTGACCACTCGCGACACGGTGCCTCGCGACACACCCGCCTCCGCGGCCACCTGTTCGAGCGTCGGCCGCCCCGTCGTCCGCACACGCCCAAGACTCGTCATACGGCCTCCAGCTCGCCCCACATATCCCCGTACCCCAGCCATAATACTGGGAACGCTCACGTAAGAAACGCCTACGCTGACCTGATGATATTACACAGCGCGTCTGAACAGTGACGTTTGATTATCACGATCGTGTGGCGTCCGGACGACGCACACCACCCGAAGAGTTAAGCGCCGGTAACGGGTGGGACGCACAGCGACCGACGTCGGGCGTGCGCGAAATTTCGCCCATCGTTTATTACACGTTGACGATCGGAAATCACGGCATGTTCGAATGCTTTCAGCATGATCGACCATCGGGAGGTGCGCGGATGAAAATCGAGAATGTCGAGAGGAATCCGGTCGAAGCGGAACAAGCGACAACCGGTCGTTGGATCGACCACTGGGAACCGGAGGACGCCGGATTCTGGCACCGGACCGGAAAGTGGGTGGCCTGGCGCAATCTGTGGTTGTCGGTACTGGCCGAACACCTGGGATTCAACGTCTGGACGTTGATGAGCATAGTCGTGGTCAGCCTGGACGACGTCGGTTACGCGTTCACCGTGGGGCAGACGTTCTGGCTGTTGATTCTGCCGAATCTGGTCGGAGCGGCGCTGCGCATTCCTTACACCTTCGCCGTACCACGATTCGGCGGCAGGGGCTGGACCACCACGAGCGCTTCGCTGTTGCTCGTTCCGTGCGCGATGCTCGCCGGTGCCGTCACCGCGGCGGGAACACCCTACTGGTTCTTCCTCCTCACCGCCGCGGTCATGGGTGTGGGAGGTGGGAATTTCTCGTCCTCGATGACCAATATCTCCTTCTTCTTCCCGGAACACCGCAAGGGGCTGGCACTGGGGATCAATGCCGCGGGCGGCAACATCGGCGTGGCCGTGAGTCAGTTGCTCGTTCCGTTCGCGATACACCTGGGCACCGGAGTCAACCTCTCCTATGCCGCCTTGATGTGGATGCCCGTGATCGTCGTATCGTCGGCCTGTTCGTGGTTCTTCATGAACAGCCTGACGGCGGCCAAGCCGGACAACACCTCCTACCGCGAAGCGCTGACCAGCAAACACACTCCGGTTATGGCGCTGCTCTACGTGGGGACGTTCGGATCTTTCATCGGTTTCTCGTTCGCTTTTCCGTCGCTTATCGGGATCGCTTTCAGCGATTTCTCGCGATTCACCGGAATCGCGTTCATCGGAGCACTGATCGGATCGGTCGCACGGCCGATCGGTGGCTGGTTGTCCGATCGGCTGGGTGGGGCTCGAATAACGTTGTGGAACTTCGTGGGACTGGCCCTGGGAACGGTGGGAGTACTTCTCGGCGTACGAGTGGACAGCTTCGCGCTGTTCTTCGGATCGTTCGTTCTCCTGTTCGTTTTCACCGGGATAGGGAATGGTTCCACCTATCGTATGATTCCGTTGATATTCCGGACCGAGACGAGTGCACGGGTGGCGAGAACCGGCGAGGACATGGACGCCGCACAGAAAGCGGCCAAGCGCCAGGCCGGCGCCGTCGTGGGGGTCGTCGGCTCCGTCGGGGCTTTCGGCGGTGTGGTCATCAACCTGGTTTTCAAGTTCTCGTTGCAGGCCGGCGGAACGCTGATCCCGGCACTGCTCGCGATCCTCGTGTTCTTCCTGGCCTGTGGGCTCGTCACCTGGTGGTTCTACGTGCGGAGCACCTTCGCCATCGAGCGTGCCCCCAACCTCTCCCACGCCCGCATCTGAGAGCACACCCGGGGACAGGGCGCACAACTCACCACGCACCACGGCGAGAACTCCGTAACAGGCGGGAAACCACTTCGAACCAGGAGTGACATCAACGACTACGAGCATGCGAGGAGCAGCACCCGACCGAGGAGGTGCGCATGCCGCGCACTGCCGACAGCGCCGCGCGGCTCCTCCTCTCCGACAGCCACGTGAGCGCGAACCGAGCGCGGGATGACAGCACAGCGACAGGAAGCACTACGGCAGACAGGACCACTCACCGGCTTCACCGTGGGGGTGACCGCGGCACGACGAGCCGAGGAACTGGCGACCATGCTGCGCCGTCGAGGCGCGGAGGTGCAGCACGGTCCAGCCATCCGCATCCTTCCGCTCGCCGACGACCGGGAACTGTTCGAGGCGAGTCGGAACCTGGCGGAGCGGCCGGTGGACAAGGTCGTGGTCACCACGGGTATCGGATTCCGAGGCTGGCTGGAAGCGGCGGAGGACTGGGGACTGGCAGCGGAACTGGCCCGACACCTGAGCGAAGCCAGATTGCTCACCAGAGGGCCCAAGTCCACCGGAGCACTGCGGGCCGCTGGTTTTCACGAGGCCTGGTGTCCCGATTCGGAAAGCAACTCGGAAATACTGCACGAACTGCTCGCGGAAGGGGTGCGCGGCCAACGGATCGCGGTACAGCTGCACGGCCGGCGGATGCCGGAGTTCACCGACGAGTTGCGTACGGCCGGGGCGGAGGTCATCGAGATACCGGTGTATCGGTGGGCGGCACCGCTGGACATCGGCCCGCTCGACGGGCTGGTGGACGCCGTGGTGAACCGGCGTATCGACGCGCTCGCCTTCACCAGCGCACCCGCCGTGACCAGCATGTTGGAGCTGGCCAGGCGCACCGGCAGGTGGGAGGGACTGCTCACGGCGTTCCGGGAACACGTCGTAGCGGCCTGTGTGGGGCCGGTCTGCGCACAACCGCTGCGGGAGATCGACGTGGCGGTGACGTTCCCGGAACGGGCCAGACTCGGATCATTGGTGCGTTCGCTTTCACATTCCCTGCCGCAGCGGAGCGACCACCTGCGAATCGGCGGCCGGGAGATAGAGCTGCGCGGACAGGGGGTGCTCGTCGACGGCGAGCTACGCCCCGTGTCGCCGGTCCCGATGGCACTGCTGCGCAAACTCGCCGAGCGCCCCGGAAGAGTAGTGTCTCGCGAGGAGCTGGTGGCAGCGTTGCCCAACGGAGGAGAGGAGCACGCCGTCGAGACAGCGATCGGCAGGTTACGGACCGCGCTGGGGACGAGACGATTGGTGCAGACCGTGGTCAAACGGGGTTACCGGCTCGGGATGGACAGTTCGGAGATGCTCGGGGCACGCCCACCGTCCTGAAGCGGGTATCACGACGCACCACCTGTTCCACGGGGAACGAAACCCACCATCCGGCCACTACCGAACTATTCGAATACTGTTCATTTTCCCCTGTTCCGTCGATGGTGCAGCCATATCGCAGCACCACCCAACGACAGCGCACCGGGAGACAACGACAAACCTCGCGAATTTTCCTTTTCCGGTCCATTGTTTCCCACATTGAACCCGAACTCCCGATTGGAAAGATCCCGTGCCAGCGTACGCGCCTGTTCCTGTGCCGCTCCGACTCCCAGCATCAGCTCGGTCATCGAAGTCGCGGCCTGCACCAGCGAGAAATGTTCTCCTACCAGGTCAAGCATGATGCGCTTCATCTGTTCCTGAAAAACCTGGGTGAGCGACAACTCTGGTGCCAGACAACGCACCGACCCTTCGATGTTTCCGAAGGCCTTTCCCAATACGGAAATGACAGGATTCGTCTTGATACCACGCTTGGTGGACTGCTGGAGAACCGAGGTCAACGTGACCCCGAAGTTCAACTCCGACAACGAGGCGGAGGCTATCTTCGGAGTAAGGGCGGACATATCAGACACGAACGCCGACACATCCGCCCAGGGAGTGGCGTGTCCAAGTTCTATCCACGCTTTCGCCAGCCCGTAACCGTCGTTCTGGGCGAGGTTCAACAAAACGAGCATGATCATGAGACTGGTACGACGATCGACCCTGCCCACCATTCCCCAGTCGATCAGCGTAGCCTGTCCGTCCGGCTGAACGAAAATATTGCCGGGATGTGGATCGGCATGGAACATGCGGTTGACGAAAAAGCCACGGTAGGTAAAAGCGAGCAGATCCTCCCCCATGGCCAGCCGCTCTCGTTCGGCCAACTCCGCACGGTCCACTTCCCGGACGGATTTTCCGGGCGCCAGGGACTGCACGAGAACTCGAGGAGTACAGAACTCGACGTCCGGAACAGCGAGGTTACGGAAACCCTTGATGTCCTTTCTCGCCTGATCCATGTGCGAAGCCTCGACGGTGAAATCGAGTTCCGAACGCATCGAGTCGAACAGCACTCCCAGCATGGCTTCGATATCCACGACGGAGTTGAAACGGGGCGCACAACGACCGACCATACGAGCCGCTCGACGCATCATGCGCATGTCCTCCAGCACGGTGTCCCGAATCCCCGGCCTCTGAATCTTGATCACACCGGGCCGACCGTCACGCAACGTGACCGAATACACCTGTGCGAGGGACGCGACGCCCAACGGATCCAGCATTTCGACATGCAGGAACCGTTCTTTCCACTCCGTGCCCAAATCTTCTTCCAGGACGGGCTGAAAAGAACTGAACGGTAGTGGTGACACCCTGTCGTGGAGCTTCTCCAACTCGCTTATCATCACGGGAGGAACGATGTCCGGACGTGTCGAAAGCATCTGTCCCACCTTGATGTAGAACGGCCCCAGACGCTCCAGTCCCTGACGCACCTCCTGCGCACGTCGTCGTTCTCGATCCACGGATGACACAGCATTGTCGCCCTCGCCGGATCCACCGAACACGCGGCCGAGCTCATTCATGAAAAGCCCGCCCAATACTTCGGAGACGAGACGAATGCGGTTCATACCCAACTACGGTTTCCTAACCGGCGCAGGAGAAAGAAGAAAATCCTCCCGCGTCGCAGCACATCAGCGGGAATCGTGATCGCTTTCCCTCGAATCGCTTCCTTCTACTGACCACCGACTACGTTGGTTGCCTGACCAACCGCACCGGTGGCTCCTGAAGCTCCTGAAGCCGCGCTACTCGCAGTACCTGCCGCGTCACCGATCCCCGGAACCTTTTCCAAGGTCTTGATCAAGGAGCCCACCGAGTCGGTCAGCTCCGCGACCTGACCGGGGAGCTTCGCCAAGTCACCAGCGGCACCAACAGCTCCCTGCGCTGTACCGGCCGCGTCCCCGACCGTCTTCATCCCTGTCCGGGCAGCACTGGTGACCCCCTGCTCGACGAATCCCACGGCATCATCGTCCCGGTCGAGCAGCTCGTCGAAGGCTGTTTTGGCGTCGTCAGCGACATTGCCGATGAAATCCTTGATAGTGTCCAGCGTGCTGTTCTCGCAATTATTCTTGGACATGACCTGAAATCCTTTCTGATCATTTTGACGGGAGAACCGTTCTGTCGGGTTCTCAAAACTCACGATGGGCCGCCGAATCGGCCAGTTCACGCAAAGCGCGTCGTGCTTGCTCGGTCACGGGAGCCTGTTCCAGGGCATCTAGCGCTAGTTCACGACGGGTGACAATCATTTCCTCCACGGCACTACGGGCACCGGTCTCCTGAAAGATCTCACGTACCCGGTCGGCTCCCGCTTCATCCAGCTCCGGATCGCCGTGCAACGAGCGAAGGACCTCGTTCTGAGCGGGTGTGGCGCGCTGACGAGCCAATGCGACGAGGACGGTGCGCTTGCCGTCCCGCAGGTCGTCGAGCGCGGACTTTCCGGTTACGGAGGGCCTCCCGAAGACACCGAGCAGATCGTCCCGCAGCTGGAACGCTTCGCCCAACGGACAGCCGTACGCGTCGCAGGCCCGTAGCAACGACTCGTCACCACCGGCCAACGCGGCGCCGATCTGCAACGGACGTGTCACGGTGTAAGCGGCGGTCTTGTACCGGACAACTCGCCACGCACGACTGAGTTCGGCCTCGTTATCGTTCTCGGAAGTGTCGATGTCGAGGTACTGCCCGGCCACTATCTCGGTGCGCATGGTGTTGATCAGTCGGCGTGAATCACTGAGCCGTTGCGGTGAGACCCCGGAATCGTGCAACAACATGTCCGACCAGACCAGGCAAACGTCGCCGGCGAGGATCGCCGCGTTCTCTCCGAACCGGTCGGCGGAAGTCCCGTCGTTCGGCACATCGTTTCGCATCGCGAGCATCCGGTGAACAGTGGGCTTGCCCCGCCGGTAGTACGACGCATCCATGACGTCGTCGTGTATCAGCGCGAACGCGTGGAACAATTCCAGTGCGGCTCCCACTCTGAACGCAGCGGGCGTTGCGACATCACCTCCCGCTGCCGCCCAGCCGCACACGCAGAACATGGGGCGGAGTCGTTTTCCTCCCGTAACGAACCGGCTAACGACCTCGGCCAACGGTGGCAGAGATTCGTCCACGGATTCGCTGAGCTGCTCGTCCATGAACCGAGCCAATGCCGTGTCCACGTCCCGCCGAATCCGATCCAGATACAACCCTGCGGACTCTCGCCCATCATTCGATACCGCATCGACGGCGACCCGTTCGGCGGTATGTCCGGTTGGCATGGTCTCCTCCGGTTCGCATTGTGCGGTCACGGGAGCACGGGCAGAGTAGGCGGGCACCGACTTCCGAGCGATCGGAAGAAGGAACAACCACGCCCGCCGTTCCAACGGCAATGTGGGGACACACCGAAGCCACGGAAATCCCGCTGTGGAAGCTCACCGTAAGGCACGGTAGCAACGAGCCACAAGAAGTATAAACACCCATTCTCGTGATTCAACACTCACACATCAGCGTGTAACTCATTCGCGTGAGCATCCCCAAAAAGAGTGTGATTCATCGTTTTCCGTATCGATACCCCCGGGGAAAGGTTGTCGCAGCCACAAGGATTCTGATATTCACGACGACGTTCACCCGGCAAGGAATGAGCACAAGGTCGATCCGGCATGCCGGCCCGTGAAGGCCGATGTGTCCGAGAGGCATTTACACCATCCGTTCCGGCGACGACGGCCTCACGAGGAGATCACGATGACAGGTATGCGAGAACGTTTCAGAATTCCGCCGTTCTACTGCCCGATCGAGCCGGCACTTCATCCGGACACGGACAGAATCGAGAAGCGGGCGATCGAGTGGATCGACAGAGTACGTGTTTACGAGAACGAGACGAGGCGCGCCTGGGTCCTCGGCACCAACAGTGCTGAATTCTTCTCACGATTCGCGCCGGAGGGGATCGCGGACAATGTTGTGCTCGCCGCACAGTGGGTGTACTGGGGATTCGCCTTCGACGACGTTCGATGCGACAACGGGCCACTGGCAGACGATCCCGCCGAATTCGCGAAGCATGCGGGACGTGCACAACGCGTGCTGGAAGCTCCGCGCGACACCGACGCCACCGGTGATCGCTACCTCGACGCGCTGCACGACATCGGGCTGACGATGCGGGAGCTGGCCACTCCTACCCAGGTTCGTCGGTTCATCGACGCTCACCGGGCATGGCTGTACTGTGTCGCTTGGCAGGTGGGCAATCGGGCTCGTGGGGAAATGCCCGACCTCGACGACTACCTCGCGATGCGGTTGGGAAGCTCCGGAGGCTTTCCCACCATGGCCCTGTTGGAGATCGGCAATGGCGCCGAGGTGCCCGCCGCGGAGATGGACCATCCGACGGTTCGTGCCGCGACCGAGGCGGCGATCCTGACGGCGGGGCTGGACAACGACCTGCACTCCTATCGAAAAGAGCTCCGACAGGACTCCACCGATCAGAACATCATCAACGTGATGCTGCATCACGAGTGTTCGGATCTGGAGTGGGCACTGGCCGGCGCCGTCGGCCTGCGTGACCGAATATTTCAGCTCTACCTGCGACTGCGGGACCAACTCCTGCCGAACGCGAGCGAAGAGTTGCGGACATACCTGAACTGCTTGGCGCACGGAGTACGCGGCAACATCGACTGGGCACTGCGCGTTCCGCGCTACACCAGTTTGACCGACCCCGAGAAACCTCCTGTCGAGGGAGAGCAGTGGACGCCCCACTGGTCGGAAACTCCGTACGATCCGAGCACCGGCCCACCGGCTCTTCCCGCCATCTCCTGGTGGTGGGACAGGTTGGACAGTCACTGAAACCTCTCGGGACGAACCGTGCTCCACAAGCCGTGGGAAGCACGTGGCCCGACTCGAGAGCCGGGCAGCAGTCCGAACCGTCCCTTCGACTGGCCCCGGCTGCTCGAACCCCGGTTCGTCGGCAGCAACGACACGATCGAAGATCGGGAACAGCTCCACAGTAGATACGAGAACGGAGATAACTCCGATCGATCGAGCCGTTCGTTACTGCGAACGGACCAATCCACAGCTCTGAACAGCGGACAAACTTTGTTCTCAACACAGCAAAAGTTTGTTCAAAAGCGGCACTAGTATTGCCACATCCCGTGAAACGTGATTAACGTCTCGCCTCGCCTGGAGAGCGATCCGGACACGGGAGGAGAAACAGTGCCGCGTATCGCATCACGCCCGGAAACCCCCCAGCAGGGACGACTGCTGCGACTGCTGCGGGACAGTGGGCCGCACTCCCGAGCGGAACTGGGCGAGGCACTCAAGCTCTCCCGGTCGAAACTGGCCCACGAGGTCGACCGGCTCACGGAACTGGAATTCGTGGAGAGCGGCGGATTCGCCGCGTCCCGAGGCGGACGCCGTTCCTCGATCGTCCGGCTGTCGAAGCATCTGCGATTCGTCGGCGTGGACATCGGCGCGACCTCCGTCGATGTCGCCATCACCGACGGACAGCTCGATGTTCTCGGGCACGGCAATGCTGAGATCGGAGTCCACAACGGCCCCGACACCGTGTTGGACACCGCACTCGACCTGCTGAGCAAGCTACGTGCCGACGGCACCGCCCCGGAGATCCACGGTGCCGGTGTCGGCATCCCCGGACCGGTGAGTTTCCGCGACGGAGCTCCGGTAGCCCCACCGATCATGCCGGGCTGGGACCAGTACCCGGTGCGCGAGACGATGAGCCAGGCTCTCGGTGTGCCGGTACAGGTGGACAACGACGTCAACCTGATGGCTCTCGGTGAGCTGCACGCGGGCGTGGCCCGCTCCGTCGACGACTTCCTGTTGGTCAAGATAGGTACCGGCATCGGATGCGGCATCGTCGTCGGTGGTGAGCTGCATCGGGGGGTCTCGGGCAGCGCGGGCGACATCGGTCATATCCAGATCGAGGAGAACGGGCCGCCCTGCGCCTGTGGAAACAGCGGCTGTCTGGAGGCCTACGCGAGCGGAACAGCGCTGGCCCGGGACGCGATGGCCGCGGCACGGGCCGGTAAGTCCCCACGGCTGGCCGAGCTGTTCGAGAAGTCGGGGGCACTCTCGGCCGCCGACGTCACCGACGCCGTCTCGGTGGGCGATCCCGCAGCGGTACAGCTACTGCGAAGTGGTGGGCATCGCGTGGGACAGGTGCTGGCCAGCCTGGTCAGCTTCTTCAACCCCGGGCTGGTGGTCGTGGCCGGCGGTGTGGCGGGCGCGGGCCACTCCCTGCTGGCCGAGATGCGCAGCGCTGTCTATCGCAGGTCGTTACCACTGGCCACGGGCAACCTGCCGATCGTGCTGTCCGAACTGGCCGCGGCGGCCGGAGTGGTCGGCGGTGCGAGGTTGATCAGCGACCAGGTCCTGTCCGTACCGCGTGGCATCGAGGAACGTTAGGGGCACTGTGACGATGATCAGTTTCACCAGGTGTTGTGCACCACCTCCCGCCGGAGCCGTCACTCGATTCGGCATCACCTCGCGTCTCCCCCACGCACGACGGTTCGAGGAGTGCAGCGAATGAGTACGACCCTGCTTCAAATGCGCGGAATAATGAAAACTTTTCCCGGCGTGCGTGCGCTGGACGGGGTGGACCTCGAGGTGCGAACCGGCGAGGTGCACTGCCTGCTCGGACAGAACGGCGCGGGCAAATCGACATTGATCAAAGTGCTCGCGGGAGCACAACGGCCCGACGGGGGAACCATCGAGTGGGGTGGCGACACGGTCTCGGCCCGGAGTCCCGCCGCGGCGATGAAACTCGGTATCGCCACGATCTACCAGGAACTGGACCTGGTCGACGGCCTGTCGGTCGCCGAGAACATCTTCCTCGGTCACGAGCCGACCACTGTCGGCTTCGCACGACGCGCCGAGATGCGGCGAAACGCTCGGCGACTGCTCGAAAGACTGGGGCACGGCGAGATCGACCCGGCACGAGAGGTCGGTGAGCTGTCATCGGCGAGCAAACAACTCGTCAGCATGGCACGCGCGCTCTCCCTCGACGCGAGGTTGATCGTCATGGACGAGCCGTCGGCCGTGCTCGCCCACGACGAGATCTCGGGCCTGTTCCGGGTGATCGAGGAACTCACCAGGCAGGGAATCGCGATCGTCTACATCTCACACCGGCTGGACGAGATCCGTGAGATCGGCGACCGCATCACCGTGCTCAAGGACGGCCGGACAGTGGCCGAGGGCCTTCCCGCGGCCGACACCCCCACGGAACGGGTCGTGTCGCTGATGACGGGGCGGAGTATGGTCTCCGCCTTCCCGGAACGTAACTCCGTGAGCGCTCCCGAGCAGCAGAGCGAACTGCTCCGGGTGGCGGAGCTGAGCCGCACCGGTGAGTTCGAGGACATCTCGTTCACGGTGCGCGGTGGCGAGATCGTGGGAATAGCCGGACTCGTGGGGTCGGGCCGTTCGGAAATCCTGCAGACCGTCTACGGGGCGCGCAAACCCCGTAGCGGAGGGGTGGAACTCGCCGGTGGACGTCTCCCACCGGGCAATGTGCGAGCCGCCGTACGTGCCGGGATGGGGCTTGCTCCGGAAGAACGCAAGAGTCAGGCCCTGGTTCCGTACGAGTCGATCGCGCACAACGTCTCGCTGGCCGCTCTGGGGCGCTACGCCCGGCTGGGCTGGGTGGACAGGACCGGGGAACAAGCCGCTGCCGAGGAAGTAACCACCGCGCTGCGCCTCCAGCCATCGGACACGAAACAACCGGTGCGGGTGTTGTCCGGGGGAAACCAGCAAAAGGCCGTAGTGGCTCGATGGTTGCTGACCGACTGCAGGGTGCTGTTGTTGGACGAACCCACCCGAGGTGTCGACGTGGGTGCCAAGGCCGAGATCTACGCGTTGGTGCGTGAGCTGGCCGACTCCGGGGTGGGGGTGCTGCTGGTTTCCAGTGAGATACCGGAGGTTCTCGGTCTTTCGGATCGCGTCCTGGTGCTTCGCGAGGGACGAATCGTTCGGGAGTCCCCCGCCGACGAGATCGACGAGGCCGAAGTGCTCGATCTGTTCATCGAAGGGAGTGCCGCGTGACGGAGCAATCGCAGACCGACACGGTGCCGGCGTCGGAATCACGGTCCGCCACAGCCGCGGCGCCGAGAACGAGAAGCGCTCGCGCGAGATTCTCGGACGGTAATCAGCGGCAGATTCTCGGCCTGTTGGCCGTACTGGTGATTCTGATCGCGGTGGGCAGTTTCACCACGGACAACTTCTTCGAGGTATCCAATCTGGTGCTGCTGCTGAGTCAGGCGTCGATCATCGGCGTGCTGTCGATCGGGATGACCTTCGTGATCATCAGCGGTGGTATCGACCTGTCGGTGGGCGCGATCATCGCCCTGGCCTCGGTGTGGGCCACGACGGGAGCCACCCAGGAGTTCGGGCTGTGGGGGATGCTGTTCACCGCGGTCGTCGTGGCCGGAGTGTGCGGTCTCATCAACGGTGTGTTGATCGCCTACGGCGGTCTCGTGTCGCTGATCGTGACGATCGCGGGCCTGGCCAGTTACCGCGGCATGGCCACCCTCATCTCGGGAGGGCAGCCGCAGGTCGTGCGGGTGGACGGATTCGGTGCCATCGCCACGACGGAGTTCCTGGGCATCCCGCTGCTCGTCTACATGTTCGCCGCCACCGTGGTCCTCGGATGGTTACTGCTGAACCGGACGACGTTCGGGAGGCACGTGTTCGCCGTCGGTGGTAACGCCGAGGCAGCCAGGCTCGCCGGTATCGATGTACGTCGAATTCGCACGATCGTGTTCGTACTGTCCGGGCTGTGCTGCGCCGTCGCGGCGATCATGCTCACGGCCCGCACCGCCACCGGAGCCAGCACCCACGGCAATCTCTACGAACTCGACGCCATCGCGGCGGTGATTCTCGGCGGCACGCTGCTTTCCGGCGGCCGCGGCACACTGATCGGCTCGATTCTGGGGGTGGTCGTGTTCACCACCGTCAACAACATCTTCGTGCTGAACAACCTGTCCACTCCGATCCAGCAGATAGCCAAGGGCGTGATCATCGTGATCGCCGTGCTGCTGCAACGCCGTGCCAACAAGGAATCGGCCGGCTGAAACCGGAGGGATTCCTGACCAGACCGTGCAGTACCCGTCGTCGAAGGAGTATCGACATGTCGAAGTGGGACAGTTCAGCGACGCAACGCCGCCGTTTCCTGATGGGAGGAGCCGCCGTGGGAGCGGGCGCACTGCTCACCGCCTGCACCGGAAGCGGCAGCGGCGAGTCCGACGGCGCCAACCAGCTCGTCGGCCAACAGCAGGGTGACAACTCGCAACCCGGCGAAACCGTCACGATCGGACTGTCCATTCCCTCCGACGATCACGGTTGGATGGGTGCCATCGGCGCGAACGCCACCGCCCAGGCCGAGAGCTTCGAGGACGTCAACCTGGAGGCCACGGAAGGCACCAACGATGTGAACCGTCAGATATCACAGGTCAAGACGCTGATCAACAAAAAGGTCGATGTACTGGCGATCCTGCCGTTCAACGGTGAATCGCTGACCCAGGTGGCGGAACAGGCGATGCGGGCGAACATCCCGGTGGTCAACATCGACCGCGTCTTCGCGTCGAAGTTGGCCTATCGCACCTGGATCGGCGGGGACAACTACGGCATGGGGGTCAACGCGGCCAACTTCATCGCCGATCGTCTCGAGCAGCAGGGCGTCGAGAACCCGGTGATCGTCGAGATCGCGGGCATCGACAACCTGGAGCTGACCCGCGAGCGCAGCAGGGGATTCGCGGAAGCGCTCGAATCACGGGGGTTGAGCGTGACGATGAGTCAGAGCGCCGAGTTCACCCCGCAGTCCGGTCGCCAGGTCATGGGAAACGTGTTGCAGGCCAGGGACAACATAGACGCGGTCTGGAACCACGACGACAACCAGGGGGTCGGGGTACTGGCCGCGATCGAGCAGGCCAACCGGGGCGACGAGTTCTTCATGGTGGGCGGCGCCGGTTCGAAGGTGATGATGGAACACATCAAGGCAGGTGACGGCCCTATGGCCGCCACCGTGTCGTACCCGCCGACCATGTCCGCCTCGGCCGTCAACATGGCCAGGCTCATCGCACAGCAGCGCAGCGTGTCGGGGCTGGTGGAAAGTGCCGTACCCAGTGAGATCACGCTGCACTCGGCGACCGTCACCAAGGACAACGTCGACGAATACCTGAAAACGGCGTTCTGAGCGAGCCGAGAACAGCCACGAGCAGCGGACACACCTTCCGGGGCACCGAACGAAGAGGTGCTCCCCGTGAAGCGGGACGAGCCACTACACAGAAAGGTGACCGTGACCGATGACGGAAAACGACCGACTGGGCGTCGGGATGGTGGGGTACTCGTTCATGGGAGCGGCCCACTCACAGGCCTGGCGTACCGTCGGCCGGGTCTTCGACACACGCGTACAGCCCGTGATGGCCGCGTTGTGCGGGCGTCGATCGGACAACACGGCAGCGGCCGCCGAACGCCTCGGATGGGCCGCGGTCGAAACCGACTGGGAGAAACTGATCGAACGTCGGGACGTGGCGCTGGTCGACATCTGCACCCCTGGTGACACCCACCCCGAGATAGCGATCGCCGCGTTGGAAGCGGGCAAACACGTACTCTGCGAAAAACCGCTGGCGAACTCAGTCGCGGAAGCGAGCGCGATGACCGATGCCGCTCGAAGGGCACGGGAACGCGGTGTACGCAGCATGGTGGGATTCAACTACCGCAGGGTTCCGGCGCTGGCCCTGGCTCGGCGGATGGTGGCCGACGGCCGAATCGGCACGATTCGGCACGTACGCGCCCAGTACCTGCAGGACTTCATCGTGGACCCGGAATCTCCCATGATGTGGCGCCTCGACCGGGAGCGGGCCGGCTCGGGTGCGCTGGGTGACATCGGCGCTCACATTGTCGACCTGACCCGGTTCGTCACGGGGCAGAACATCACTGGCGTGTCCGGAATCACGCAGACATTCGTTCCCGAACGTCCGCTCGACGACGGTAGCGGCTCCTACGGAGAGGTCACCGTGGACGATGCGGCGGCGTTCCTCGCACGGCTGGACGGCGGCGGAATGGCCACCTTCGAGGCCACCCGGTTCGCGACCGGGCGCAAGAACGCCATGCGACTGGAACTCAACGGCTCCGCGGGCAGTCTGGCCTTCGACTTCGAGTCGATGAACGAGCTGCTGTTCCACGACCACACCGAGGACGAGTCCACAGCCGGCTTCCGCAGGATACTGGCCACCGAACCGGACCACCCCTACATGCACGCGTGGTGGCCACCGGGTCACGGACTCGGGTACGAGCACACCTTCACGCATCAGATGCGGGACCTGCTCGAAGCCGTCGGCACCGACGGCGATCCCGAGCCTTCGTTCGCCGACGGCCTCGCGGTGCAACACGTGTTGGCGGCCGTCGAGCACAGCTCGAGCAATCAGAGCGTGTGGACGGAGGTCCCCCGGCAGAACGAGTCGTGAATCACCTTCGAGCACGAAAGGATCGGTCATGCGGGAGTTCACGAACAACGGCAGACGTGCTTTTCTCCGCGGTGCGGGTGCGGCGGCGCTGGCGGTGGGAGCCTCGACCGTGGGAGCGCGAACGGCGTTCGCGGGAGCGGAGTGGGGCCACGGGCCGCACATACCGCGGAGCAGGATCGGAATCCAGCTCTACACCATGCGCGACATGATGAGCGAGTCGGTGTCCGAGACGCTCTCGTACCTGGCCGAGGTCGGTTACTCGGAGGTGGAGTTCGCCGGACTGTACGACCACACACCGGAACAAGCGCGCGATCTGCTGCGAGAGCTGCGGCTCCGGAGCCCCGCAGCCCACGAGGACATCCCCACTGAACGGGACGAGCTGGAGCAGCTACTGGACCGGGCCAGGACGCTGGGACAGCGCTGGGTAGTACTTCCCTGGTTCTCCGCGGATGACCTGGCCTCGTACCACCGGCTGGCCGAACGGCTGAACTGGGCCGGTGATCTGGCACGCAGGCACGGTGTCCGGATCGGGTACCACAACCACGCCCACGAGTTCGAGACGTTGGAGGGCAAGCGTCCGTACGACGTCCTGCTGGAGGAGACCGACCGGCATCTGGTCGACTTCGAAGTGGACCTCTACTGGGTGATCAAGGCGGGCGTCGATCCCCTGGAACTGTTCGAACGGGCCCCTCGCAGATTTCCACTCGCGCACATCAAGGGAATGGCCCAGGACGGTTCGTTCGCCGACCTGGGCGAGGGTGTTATCGACTACGAACGCATTCTCGCGGCGGGGAAGCACGCCGGGATACGCCACTTCCTCGTGGAACGCGACGACCAACCGCACCCGAGGGAAACCGCGAGGGAGGGATACCGCTACCTTCGACGTCTCGGATGCTGAGCACGATCCGAGATTTCGATCGAGTGCTCGATCGAGTCGTTCCGTCGGATCCGTCATACCCGTGAAGCCGGTCAACCGGATTCCTCGCTCCTCGCGACGGTCCGGCATCGCCCCGGAACGAGAATCGGGAACCGGCCGTATCGGAAATGCCGAGTCCGGTAAAGGAAATCTGTCGCGCAACCAGTATTCGAAACCGAAGCAGCATGCTGTCTACAGAGGGAGACACCGTGCCACCGTTATTACGTAGAGCGTTAGCGGCGACATTCAGCACGATACTTCTCGTCGGAACCATGATCGCGTTCGGCGCGCCCGCCGCCGCCCGGTCCGACGACTCCACTACCGCCGCGAACAACACCGACTCCGCGGCGGATGTCACCCCGAAGCACCAGGAATTCAACGTACTGGTGTTCTCGAAGACCGCCGGTTACCGACACGGTTCCATCCCGGCCGGAATCGAGGCGGTGAAACAGCTCGGCAACGAGCACCATTTCGGAGTGACCGCTACCGAGGACGCCTCGGCCTTCACCTACGACAACCTCAAGCAGTACGAAGCGGTCGTGTGGTTGTCCACCACCGGTGACGTGCTCAATGCGACGCAACAGGCGGCCTTCGAGAAGTACATCAACAACGGCGGCGGTTACGCCGGTGTGCACGCGGCGGCGGACACGGAGTACGACTGGTCGTTCTACGGCGACCTCGTCGGGGCCTACTTCGACTCGCACCCGGCCGTTCAGGAAGCCACCGTCAACGTCACCGACTCCGAGCACCCCTCCACCTCCCATCTACCGAGGGAGTGGAATCGCACCGACGAATGGTACAATTACTCGCCCAATCCGCGCGAAGACGTGCACGTGTTGAGCACGCTGGACGAGTCCACCTACGACGGTGGCTCGATGGGCGAGGACCACCCGATCAGCTGGTGTCAGCCCTATCAGGGTGGCCGTTCCTGGTACACGGGAATGGGACACACCACCGAGTCCTTCTCGAACCAGAACTTCCTGGACCATCTGGCGGGCGGTATTCGGACCGCGGCGGGCGCCGTCTCGGCCGACTGCGGCGAGGCCGCAGCGGAGGGGACTCTCAACCAGGTGACACTGGCGAAAACGGCCGACGAGGTCGGCGAGCCCATGGGCATGGCGGTACTGCCGAACGGCGATGTGCTGCACAGCGAACGCCAAGGCACGCTGTACTACACCACCGCGTCCGGCAACACCGAAGTGGCTGGCGACATCCCCGTATACACCCACGACGAGGAAGGTCTGCAGTCGCTGGCGATCGATCCGAACTTCGAGCGGAACCGGTGGGTCTACCTCTATTACGCTCCCCCGTTGAACACCCCCTCGGGAGATGCCCCCGCGACTGCCGACGATCCGGCGACGTTCGAGGAGTGGCAGGGATACAACCAGCTGTCGCGTTTCAAACTCGCTCAGGACGGCTCCCTGGACATGACCAGCGAGCAGCAGATCATGCGGGTGGACGCCACCCGCGGCATGTGCTGTCACGTGGGCGGGGACATCGCCTTCGGCCCCGAGGGCTCGCTGTATCTGTCCACCGGGGACGACTCGAACCCGTTCCAGTCGAGCGGTTACACCCCGATCGACGAACGCGGCAACCGCAACCCGGCATTCGACGCACAGCGCACCTCGAGTAACACCAATGACCTGCGTGGCAAGGTGCTGCGGATCGACGTCGCACCGGACGGTTCGTACAGCGTCCCGCAGGACAACCTGTTCGCCGGGGACAACAGCGACAAGACCCGCGACGAGATCTACGCGATGGGTTTCCGCAACCCCTACCGGATCTCGGTCGATCAGCGGACCGGCACTGTCTACGTGGGCAACTACGGTCCCGACGCCGCAACCGCCGATCCACAACGCGGCCCGGCGGGCATAGTGGAGTACGAACGGGTCACCGAGCCCGGCAATCACGGTTGGCCGTACTGCGTGGGTGACAACAAGGCCTACCACGACTACGACTTCGCCACCGGTAACTCCAACGGCGAGTTCGACTGCGCCAATCCGGTCAACGACTCCCCCAACAACGACGGACTCACGCAACTTCCCACCGCGAAGCCCGCGTGGTTGCCCTACAACGACGACTCGGTTCCCGAACTCGGCTCGGGCAGCGAGTCACCCATGGGCGGACCGGTCTACAACTACGACGCCGACAACCCCTCCACCACGAAACTGCCGGCCTCCTACGACGGCAAGTTCTTCGCCTACGAGTGGGGACGAGGTTGGATCAAGACGATCACTCCGGACTCGAACGGTCAGCCGTCGCGGATCGAGGACTTCTTCTCCTCGATGACGTTGACCCGTCCGATGGACATCGAGTTCGGTCCGAACGGCTCGCTGTACGTACTCGACTACGGCAGTGGGTACTTCGGCGGCGCCGAGGACTCGGCCGTGTACCGGATCGACTACACCCGTGACGGACGAGCCCCCACCGCACAGATCTCGGCCGAACCGACGAACGGTCAGGCGCCGTTGGAGGTCGACTTCTCGTCGAAGGGATCCTCGGATCCGGACCAGGGTGACTCGCTGAGCTACGCGTGGGACTTCGACGGGGACGGGCGGACCGACAGCACCGAAACCAACCCCACGCACACCTACACCTCGGACGGCGAGCACACCGCCACGCTGACCGTCACCGACCAGACCGGCAAAACCGGTTCGGCCAGTGAAACCGTGGTGGTGGGCAACACCGCTCCCAACGTGACGTTCCAACGGCCCGCGGCGGGCAAGGTGTTCGAGTTCGGGGACACGATCAACTACGAGGTCTCGGTCACCGATCCGGACGGCACGGCGGTCGACTGCTCGAAGGTGCACGTGGAGTACATCCTGGGCCACTCCACCGGCAACGACTCGCACGGGCACCCGTTGAGCGAGGCCAACGGCTGCAGCGGGACCATCGAAACCTCCAACACGGACGGCCACCAGGGCGCCGACATCTACGGTGTGCTCAACGCCAGCTACACCGACACCTCGCCCACCGAGCAGGCGCCCGCCCTGACCGGTTCCGCCGAGATCATCATGCAGCCCGCGAGCAAGCAGGCGGAGTTCTTCGAAGACAGCGACGGCGTGCAGCTCGTGGAGGACAGTGCGGGTGCCGAGGCCGGCGCCAGGGTCGGGCACATCCAGTCGGGTGACTGGATCTCGTTCACTCCGTACAACCTCGATGGGATTCGCTCGGCCACGTTCCGGGTCTCCTCGGGCGGTCCGGGTGGCACGATCGAGGTGCGTTCCGGTGCACCGGACGGACCGGTGGTGGCCACCGCCGATGTACCCAACACCGGCGGTTGGAGCACCTACACCGACGTCGGCCCCGTTCCGGTGACCGATCCGGGTGGCTCGGACGAGCTGTTCCTGGTGTTCACGGGCAGCGGTTCGGGTGGCCTGTTCGACGTGGACTCGATGCACCTGAGCCGCTCCGATGCCGCGCCGAACTGTGAACCGGTGCAACCCGAGCAGGGCTACACCAGTCTGTTCGACGGCACCGTGGCCAGCATGAACGGCTGGAAACAGGCCGGTCCCGGCGGGTTCGAGCACACCGCGAACTGCACGTTGCGCTCCACCGGCGGCATGGGGCTGTACTGGCTGGGTGACCGGCAGTTCACGGCGCCCTATTCGCTGAAGCTCGACTGGAAGCTCTCCGACCAGGACAACTCCGGGGTGTTCGTCGGTTTCCCCGACCCGGGCGACGATCCCTGGTCGGCCGTCAACAACGGTGAGGAGATCCAGATAGATCCCACCGACGCCCCGGAGAACCAGACAGGGGCGATCTATGACGAACAGGCTCCCGACCAGGAGAAACGCGACGCCGCGTTGAACCCGGCCGGTGAGTGGAACACCTACGAGATCGTCGTGACCGAAGAGTCGATCACCGTCCACCTCAACGGTGCGCGGATCACCCACTGGGTCGACGACGACCAGAACGTCGATCTGAGCAACGGTCACATCGGGCTGCAGAACCACAGTGACGAGGACACGGTCGCCTTCCGCAACGTCCGTGTCGACGAGGGCATCGACGTGACCGCGCCGAAGGTCTCGGCCGTTCCCTCCCCCGCCGAGCCCAACGGTGATCCGCACGGCGATTACGCGGGAACCTACAACACTCCCGTGAGCGTCACCCTGGAGTCCTCGGACAGCGGGTCCGGGGTGGCGACCGTGGAGTACCGCGTGGACGAGCAGGGCTGGACCGACTACGCGGAACCGGTGACCGTACGGGGAGCGGGCGAGCACACCGTGCGGTACCGGGCCACGGACGAGGCGGGCAACACGTCGAAGGTGGGCACGTTCACCCTCGAGATCAGGACCGACTCCTGCCCTGGTTCGGACCTGCGGAAAACCGTGGTGATCGGCTCCGACGACACCGGCGTCACCAACCGGGACTCCGGGAACGGTTGCACGATCAACGACCTGATCGACGAACAGGCCGGCTACGACGCTCACGGGCGGTTCGTGTCCCACGTGGATCGGGTGACGAACGAGCTGCTGGCGGACGATGTCATCTCCGGACGTGACAAGGGTCGGATCATGAGCGCCGCCGGGCGTTCCGATATCGGCAAGTGAGTTCCGGTCCCGGTCTCGCACCGCGCGGGACCGGGACCGTGCCACCTGGCGAGTTCCGCCGCCGGACGGATGTTGCCGCACCCGTCCGGCGGTCGGGGCGTGCCGAACGGATCGAGGCGAACGAGGAGGGCCGTCCATTGACGAGTCCCGAGAGCGACGGACGTACCGGAGTCTGGCTAATCGGCGCCCGGGGATCGGTCGCGACCACGGCGATCACGGGCGCGGCGGCACTGCGCGACCGGCTGATTCCCCCCACCGGCTGCGTCACCGAATCACCGGAACTCATGGACCCCGCGATGCCCGGATTCGACCGACTGGTGTTCGCCGGGCACGACATCACCGACACGCCGCTACCGAAGCGGGCCGAGCAACTCGAGGCGGGGGGCGTGCTGCCGCGCGGACTGCGCGAACTGGTTCACACCGATCTCACGGCCGCGGACAACCGGATCCGGTCCGGCATCGGTACCGCGGACGAACGCCACGACCAACTGGAAGCGGCCGAACGGCTGACCCAACAGCTATGCTCCTTCCGGGAGTTGTACGCGCTGTCCCGCGTCGTGGTGATCAATGTGGCCGCCACCGAAGCACACCCACCGTCCCGACGGGAACACGCCGATCTCGAAGAGCTGGAGAACGGCCTGCGGCATCCCGACCCGGCCGAAGGAGGACCACTTCCGCCGAGCTCGCTCTACGCCTACGCGGCCCTGCGAGCGGGCTGTCCGTACGCCGACTTCACGCCTTCCGTCGGAGCTCGGTTACCAGCGCTGGATCAGCTGGCCGCGGAACAACGGGTGCCATACGCGGGCAGCGACGGCAAAACCGGCGAGACACTGGTCAAAAGCGCGTTGCTGCCGATGTTCTCCAGCCGCGCGCTACACGTCCGCTCCTGGTCCGGCACCAACCTGCTCGGCGGCGGTGACGGACGCAACCTCGCCGACCCGAACAACGTGACCAGCAAAACCACCTCGAAGCAACGTGCCATCGGCGAATCGCTGGGGCATCCGGTCGACGGGGACGTGCACATCGACTACGTCCCCGCTCTCGGCGAATGGAAAACCGCCTGGGACCACATCTCCTTCGAGGGGTTTCTCGGCAACGGCATGAGCATGCAGTTCACCTGGCAGGGCTGCGACTCCGCCCTGGCAGCACCTCTCGTACTCGACCTGGCCAGGCTGCTGGCACGGGCACACGAACGCGGGCACTCCGGTCCGCTCCCCCAGCTCGGTTTCTTCTTCAAGGATCCGGTGGCCTCGGAAGAGCATCGGTTGGTGGCCCAGTTCGAAGCGCTGCGTTCCTTCGTCGAACGACTCAAGGAGGGATGACAGTGCGAATTCGGACACTGGTGGAACTCGTACGCGCTCCGGCCGCGCTGTCGGTGCCCGGCGACGTAGCGGCCGGATCCGCCGCACGACACCCGTCGCGTCAGACGACGATGCTGATGTTGTCCTCGTGCTTGTTGTACTGGGCGGGCATGGCGCTCAACGACTACGCCGACCGGGAGGTCGACGCGGCTGAGCGACCGGCGAGGCCGATTCCGTCCGGCCGGGTTCCGCCCGGCCTCGCGCTGGGCCTGGCGATCTCGTTCACCGGCTTGGCCACGACGATCGCCGCGCTCTCCTGCGGCAGGCGGACCCTGCGCGTCACCGTACCGCTGGCGGGCACGGTCTGGGGCTACAACATGGGATTGAAACGGACTCCGGCCGGTCCAGCCACGATGGCCGCCGCTCGCGCACTCGACGTGCTGCACGGCGCCGGACCCGGTGGTTTCCGCGACGCGGCACCGGCGGCCGCCGCCATCGGTGCCCACACCTACGGCGTCAGCACGGTGGGGCGTGCGGAGGTCAGCGGAGCGTCCCGACGGGTTCCCCGGGCCGCGTTGACGATGACGACCACGATCGTCTCAGCGCTTCTCCCCCGAGCGATCCGGATGACCGCGGTAGGAGGTCCGGAATCGCGGCACCGCCTCGTCGGGGCCACGATGTCGGCGGCACTGGCCGTCTACGTGGGCACGACCGGGACCGCTCAGTTGAAAGCTCTCCGCGACCCGAGCCCGGCACGACTGCGACAAGCCACCAGTGCAGGAATTCTCGGGATGATCCCGCTGCAAGCGGCGCTGACCGCGGGGGGAGGAGCTCCACGGCGGGCGGCCACCGTCCTGACGCTTTTCCCGATCGCGCGACGACTCTTCGGACGGGTGTCACCGACATGAGCGAAATCGGTTCCTTCCCCACAAACGCGACGGCGCTGCCGAAACACTCCGGCTCCGAGCGGACACTGCGTTTCGGATACGGCACGAACGGATTCGACAACCACCGGCTGACGGATTCGCTGGAGATCCTGGCCGAGCAGGGCTACGACGGAGTCGCGGTAACGCTCGATCACGACCATCTCGATCCGTTTCACCCTGACGTGGCCGAACACACCGCACGGTTAAGACGAGATCTGGAACGACTGGAACTCGACGCGGTGGTGGAAACGGGCGCACGCTATCTGCTCGATCCGCGACACAAGCACCATCCGACGCTGCTGTCGGAACCCGGCCGAGCACTGCGTCTCGACCTGCTGCACCGTGCGGTACACATCGCGGCGCAACTGCGGGCCGGGGTCGTCTCGTTCTGGAGCGGCACGAAACCCGACCACCTCGACGACGAAACGGCGTGGTCGCTGCTGGTCGAAGGTTGTTCGGAGGTTCTCGACACCGCTGCCGAGTACGGCGTGAAGCTGGGTTTCGAGCCGGAACCCGGCATGTTCGTCCAGGACCTGGACGGTTTCGAACAGCTGGCGGCGAAGTTGAACCACCCCGAGCTGTTCGGGGTGACGCTGGACATCGGGCACTGCCGCTGTCTGGAACCCGTGGACGTACCGGCGTGCGTACGCCGTGCCGGCCCGGACCTGGTCAACGTCCAGATCGACGACATGCGACGTGGCGTGCACGAACACCTGGAGTTCGGCGAGGGCGACATCGATTTCCCACCGGTGATGGCCGCGCTGCGCGAGGTGGGCTACCGCGGTCTGGTCTCCGTGGAACTACCCCGACACAGCCACGCCGCGCCCGCCGTGGCACAGCGCTCGCTGCGTTTTCTTCGACAGGCAGCCACGGAGGTGACAGCATGACCGCTCCGAATCCGGCCGAACTGCGTGCCGCGCTCGACGAGCGGATCCACGAGACCGCGGGGCGTTGGTTGGACGAGGCACTGACGGACATCGCCACGGGGGTGCGTGCGATCGGCACGCTCTTTCCCGCGGCGGGCAGGAAATGCGGTCGTGGCCCGCTCATCGACGATGCGGCCGCCGAGTCCGGAACACTGCGGACCTGGAGCAGCGAGGACGCGGTGCGCGCGTTGCTGCTGACGGCGCTGCCGTTGACGGGTGCCGAGCTGGGAACGGAGATCAGCGCGCTGTACCGGTACGGCGATGCCGCGGAGAAACGCGGCGTACTGCGAGGTGCGGGTGTGCTCCGGGAAGAACCGGAGCTGGTGGATGCCGGGCTGCCGTTGGTACGGGACGCGTTGCGCAGCAACGACACCGGTCTGATCGCAGCGGGAATGGCCGAGTTCGGCGCCCGCCATCTCGACGCACCCGCCTACCGGCAGGGCGTGCTCAAGTGCGTGTTCCTCGGAATTCCACTACGGGACGTCTCCGGAGTGCCGGAACGTGCCGACGCCGAGCTGGCACGCATGCTCACCGACTACGCCAGGGAGCGCAGCGCGGCCGGACGGGAGATCCCCAACGACGTGTGGCTGGTCGTGGACCCGGCACAACCCCACTCCGCCAAGGAGGCATGATGCGCATTTTCGACCCGCACATCCACATGAGCTCGCGAACCACGAACGACTACGACGCGATGTACCGGGCAGGAGTGAGGGCCCTGGTCGAGCCTTCCTTCTGGGTGGGGCAGCCACGCACGTCGGTCGGAACCTTCGTGGACTACTTCGACGGTCTGATCGGATGGGAACCGTTCCGGGCTTCGCAGTACGGTATCGCGCATCACTGCACCATCGGTCTCAATCCGAAGGAGGCCAACGACCCCAGATGCCGTGACGTACTGGAGGTACTGCCCCGTTACCTGGCCAAGGACGGCGTGGTGGCGGTGGGCGAGCTCGGTTACGACGCCATGACCACCGAGGAGGACGATGCCTTCGCCGCTCAGCTGGAACTGGCCGCCGAGCACGAGTTACCGGTGCTCGTACACACCCCGCACCGGGACAAGGAGGCCGGGACGCGGCGCAGCCTCGATGTGATCCGGGAGTCCGGCATCCCCGTCGAACGTGTCGTCGTCGATCACCTCAACGAGGTGACTGTCGAAGCCGTGGCGGAATCGGGCTGCTGGATGGGGTTTTCGATCTATCCGGACACCAAGATGGACGAGGACCGGATGGTTCGGATAATGCGCGGGTACGGCGTGGAACGGATGCTGGTCAATTCGGCGGCCGACTGGGGCAAGAGCGATCCGCTGAAAACGAGCAAAACCGCGCACGCGATGCTGGCCGCCGGTTTCGAACCGGCCGCGGTTGACACCGTTTTCTGGTCGAACCCGGTCGGATTCTACGGGCAGAGTGGTCGACTGCGCACGGAGACATCCACGCTCGGGGACGGTGACGGCACCACTTTCGCGGGAAACTCCATCGAACGCGGGAAACGGTGATCATGCGATTTCGTCATCGTGACGGATCAACCGTACACCTGGCCTACTGCACCAACGTGCATCCAGCGGAAGACCTCGAAGGCATCATCGCTCAGTTCGACTACTACGCCGTACCGATACGCCGGCGGCTGGGCGTCGAACGGCTCGGGCTCGGACTGTGGTTGGCACGGGACGTGGCCACCACGTTGGTCGAGGACGACACCGCGCTGGCCCGACTGCGCACCGAGCTGCTGGCACGGGGCCTGGAAGTGGTGACGCTGAACGGTTTCCCCTATCGGGGCTTCCAACGAGCGGTGGTCAAACACGCGGTGTACCGGCCCGACTGGTCCGAGCGCGCGAGACTGGACTACACACTCGACTTGGCGAAACTACTGTCCCATCTGCTACCCGAAGACGTCACCAGCGGCAGCGTGTCCACACTACCGCTGGGATGGGGCGCGTGGTGGTCGGAACACCACCACAACCGAGCCCTGGCACACCTGACCGAACTGACCGACGGGCTCGCTCGACTAGCCGCGCGGGAGGGACGTTCGGTGCGAGTCGGGTTGGAGCCCGAGCCGGGATGCGTGTTGGAGACGACCGATCAGCTCGTTTCCGCACTGTCCGGAACGGACACCGAGCACCTCGGGATCTGTCTGGACACCTGCCACGTGGCCGTGGCGTTCGAAAACCCGCACCGAGCGCTGCGACGGCTGCACGAAGCCGGCCTGCCAGTGGTCAAAACGCAGGCGTCCTCCGCGCTGCGGGTGGACAATCCCGGCGACTCGACGCAACGTGCGGAACTGAACTCCTTCGTGGAACCCAGGTTTCTGCATCAGACCCAGCAGAGCGGCGACGGGGTCCGGCGTGCCGTCGATGATCTGGGTTCGGCGCTGGCAGGCGAACTCTCGGGGGATCAACCGTGGCGGGTGCACTTCCACACTCCGCTGCACACTGACCCGAGTGCCTCGCTGCGTGGGACGCATGACGTGCTCGGCGAGACCCTCCGCTCGTTGCTCGGCGACAACACGGCACACACCCGACACGTGGAGGTGGAGACCTACACCTGGGATGTACTCCCGGACTCGGGAGATCACTCCGCGAGCATCGGTGCCGGGATCGCGGCCGAACTCGACTGGGCCCGGCGCCGACTGCTCGAACTCGGACTCACGGAGGAAGGTCGATGAATCACACAGCCGAGGCACGTACTCCGGTACTGCTGCTGGACGTGGTGGGTTTGACCCCCCGACTTCTCGAACACATGCCCAATCTGGACCGAATAGCGCGCCGTGGTTTTCGAGCCGAGCTGAAAACCGTGTTCCCCGCCGTCACCTGTCCGGTGCAGTCCAGTCTGCTCACCGGACGACATCCCGGTGACCACGGCATAGTCGGTAACGGCTGGTTCTTCCGTGACATCGGTGAGGTCTTCTTCTGGCGCCAGTACAACGGGCTGGTGCGCGGCGAAAAGATTTGGCAAGCGGCACGCGAGCGGGATCCCGGCTACCGGGTCAGCAACGTCTGCTGGTGGTACGCGATGGGGATGGACGTCGACGAGACCGTGACCCCTCGTCCCGTTTACCACGCGGACGGACGCAAGTCGCCGGACTGCTACACCTACCCAACGGGGCTGCGTGACGAGCTCACCGACAAGTTCGGGACCTTTCCGCTGTTCAACTACTGGGGACCGACCGCTTCGATCGAGTCCAGCCGTTGGATCGCCGAGGCCACCGGCCACTTGCTGTCCACTCGCGGTTCGGACCTGACGATGGCCTACATCCCGCACCTCGACTACGACCTGCAACGCTACGGCCCGGACAGTCCCCGAGCCGCGGCGGCGGCACGGGAAGTGGACAGGGCGTTGGCTCCGTTGCTGAACCGCGCGGAAGCGCAAGGAGTCACGGTACTGGCCCTGTCGGAGTACGGCATGACAGAGGTGAGCCGGCCGATCGACATCAATCGCGCACTGCGGCGAGAACGACTGCTGCACGTACACACCCAGGCGGGCATGGAGTACCTCGATCCGTGGAGTTCCCGTGCCTTCGCCGTCGCGGATCATCAGGCGGCGCACATATACGTCCGGGACACAGATGATCTCGCCAGAGTACGTGACGTCGTCGGTGCGCTGCCCGGTGTCGACGAAGTTCTCGACACATCGGGCAAGAAACGGTACGGCATCGATCACGAACGGACCGGTGACCTGGTGGCGGTAGCCGAACCCGACTCGTGGTTCACCTACTACTACTGGTTGGACGACGCACGGGCCCCCGATTTCGCCACGCACGTGGAGATCCACCGCAAGCCCGGCTACGACCCGGCCGAACTGTTCATGGATCCCCGCGACCGGCTGGTCAGGTTACGCGCGGCGACAGCGGTGGCCCGCAAGAAACTGGGACTGCGGTACCGGATGAACGTGGTACCGCTCGATCCGACCCCGGTTCACGGCAGTCACGGCAGGCTCGCGGACAGCGCCTCCCACGGACCGGTGCTGTTGTGCTCCGATGAACGCTTCGGCCGGGAGAGTTACCACGCCACGGAAGTCAAGGACCTGTTGCTCGAGCTCTCCGGCCTTCGCGAACCGCGACGGACAACGCGTTGAACACCACCACGGGAAAGGATGATCATGCCCCGACCGATCACACTGTTCACCGGCCAGTGGGCCGACCTGCCGTTCGAGGACGTGGCCAAACTCGCCTCGGAATGGGGCTACGACGGCCTGGAGATCGCCTGCTGGGGTGATCACTTCGAGGTGGACAGGGCGCTCGCGGAAAAGGACTACGTACGGCGGAAACGAGAGGTACTGGAAAAGCACGATCTGAACTGCTGGGTGCTGTCGAACCACCTGCTCGGCCAGGCCACCTGCGATTATCCGATCGACGAACGACACCGGAACATCCTTCCCCCGGAGATCTGGGGGGACGGTGATCCCGAAGGTGTTCGACAACGTGCCGCGGAACGGATGCGGGACACGGCGAGAGCCGCGGCCGAGTTCGGTGTGGACAAAGTCGTCGGTTTCACCGGCTCTCCGATCTGGTACACGGTGGCGATGTTCCCGCCGACTCCCGACGAAATGGTGCAGCGTGGTTACCAGGAGTTCGCCGACCGCTGGAACCCCATTCTCGACGTGTTCGACGAGTGTGGTGTCCGGTTCGCGTTGGAGGTCCATCCCACCGAGATCGCCTACGACTACTGGACCACGGTTCGTACTCTCGAAGCGGTGGACCACCGATCCGCACTCGGACTGAACTTCGATCCCTCGCATTACGTGTGGCAGGGCTTCGATCCGGTGACTTTTCTGTGGGACTTTCAGGACCGCATCCTGCACGTCGACTGCAAGGAGGCGCGTGTCAGGAGCAATGACGGCCGCAGTGGAGTGCTCGGCTCACACCTCCCCTGGGGAGACCCCAGGCGTGGCTGGGATTTCGTGTCCACCGGGCACGGCCACGTCCCCTGGGAGGACTGCTTCCGCACGCTCAACACGATCGGCTACGACGGTCCGATTTCCATCGAATGGGAGGACGCGGGCATGGATCGGCTGCGGGGAGCTCCCGAAGCGCTGGAGTTCGTGCGGAACCTGAACTTCACTCCGCCTGCGGCGTCTTTCGATGCCGCTTTCGGTTCCGAGACACAGTAGGGCCTCCCGATCTCACGTGGCGAAAACTGTCAGTCGCCACTTCCGGTGACACCAACTCCAAAACCGACTTGGCAAACCGACTGCGCGGTTTGCCAAGTCTTTCCCCGACAACTCCACCACACGGCCGCTACTGAGCACGTCCGTGAGTTCTTCCCGCCGCGTCGAAGGGCACTCCCGTGTCCTCGACGCGCGAGGCAGGACCGCGACAGGGTGGACGGCGCACCCGACCGAACTCTGCCGCGGAGCCTTGCCGAACGATCATCGCCGCGTTTCGTCGGACAATCGCCGGACCAGTACGGTCGAGTCGACCGCGACCCGCCCTTCCTGTTCCAGAGTCACCCGCACGGTGTCCCCCGCGATCGGTTCGTCGTGGACCCGCACGAAACACGACCGTCCCAACTCGATGTAACTGTGGAAGCGGGTTCGCATACCCACCGGCAGCACCGTGTCCGGACAGAATTCGGAGCGTGCGGCTTGACGCGCCGCTTCCAGAGCGGTCATTCCCGGAACATGATCGACCGGGTGATCGAACAGCACCGGATGCGTACGTCCGTCCCGCAGCAACCAGGTACGTTCGTGAGGCGTCGGCGCCAGCAGCACATCGGACGGACAATCACGACCGACCCGCCACGGCGGAACGGACTCCGGAAGTTCCGCCTGATCAGCCGCATCGGTGAAGTCGTCACAGCCTGCCCGAATTCGCGCGTAAGCCGCGGGGGATATGCAACTGTACGGCAGCGTGACCCTCCCGACGAAGACCCCGTCACGATATCCGTGCACGTGCATATTCGCCCCGGCGAATGTCCTACCCCGCCATTTGACGTTTTCGCAGTGAATTTCCAGTACGATTTGGGCGGGGGTATCGGCGAGACGAAGCGCTTCCGGCTTCACCTCGTAATCCAATGTGTCCATTATGAACTGGTGCCCGTAGGGAACGCCGAAGCCGACGTGCCCCACGACCAACCCTGCCTGCCGCGCCGCCTCCGCGAACAGGAGAGGATCGTGACCACCCGCGACCGGCCCGTAAAGGGCGTGCGCACGAGGTAATTGTGCCCCCAGCACGAAATCGTTCTCGCCGCGTTCACCGAAACTGGTAACCAGAACCTCGGTATTCGCGGCACGATGGACCCAGCGACGTGGCAGACTCTGCTCGAACGAGACGGTTGGTTGCTCACGGGACTCTTCGGTGACGGTGTCGGCGACGATACTGCTGGTCATAAGGTCCTCCACAGCATTAAAGATACCTACCGTGCGGTTTGAAATCCCCCTCCATGAGGATAGAGACCGGTTAGTCGGTTTTTCAAGAGTGTAGTGAGTAGTCTTGAAGGGAAACTTCGGTCAGCCGGCTCGCCGTTCGGGCTCGCCGGTTCGACGATGATTGGTGGTGTTGCGGTGACTTCCGGACCAACGCTCGTGCCCGCGGAACCGAACCGGGAAGTACATCTCGGCGAAGCGACGGGAATGCCACTCACCTCGGAACACTTCCGCGTGATCACCACGGCGGTGCCTCGCCCCGGCACCGGCGAAGTCCTGGTGCGCAACAGGCTCATGGCGGTGACGGCGGCGATGTGCACCATGATGGTCGCCGAGGAACTCCCGATACCTTCCTATCGGCGGGGGAGTCCACTGTGGGGTGCCGCCATCGGCGAGGTCGTGGCCGCGGGGCCGGCGAGCGATATCGAACCCGGTGCCCTGGTAAAGCACGGACTGGGTTGGCGCGACTACGCACTGCTGAAAACGACGGCGGTCGAGTCGATAGAGCCCACCGACGCACACGCCCCTGGCGCACTGCTCTCGCACGGTGCTCCCGCCTGGGCCGCGTTGCGCAGGGTCGCGCGGGTCGGAAACGGGGACACGGTCTTCGTGAGCGGGGCGGCAGGTGGCCTCGGCACCCTGGCCGGACAGATCGCGCGACACCTCGGCGCGAAACGAGTGCTGGGAAGCACCGGCTCACCAGAGAAGGCCGACCGGCTGCGTCGAGAACTCGGTTACGACGAACTCGTGATGCGGAACGAGACCACTGTCACGAATCAACTGCGACTGGCCGCACCGGAGGGTCTGGACGTCGTCTGCGACACCGTGGGCGGCGAACAGCTCGAAGCCGCGGTGGAAAACGCCAACACCGGGGCACGTGTGGCGCTGCTGGGGGCGCTGTCGGGCCAACTCGGTGGGGACGGACTCAGCGCGCCGACCCGCTTGGACTCCGCGCTGCTGATCAGGCGGAGGATGGAAATCCGGGGTGTCTCGCTACGGGATCACGCGGACGCGGAGCGGGAGTGGACCCGCGTGTTCGTGGACGGTCTCACCGAAGGGGCTTTCAGCTTTCCACACACCAGGCTGTACGGACTCGAACGAGCCCCCGAAGCACTTCGTGAGCTCGTAGCCGGCGAACACATGGGGACCGTACTGGTGGAGCTCTGAGAACTCCGCCGCGGGAGGGCGTTCAGGCACAGCGGGATCACGAGGACGCGATGTCGGTGGCCTCGTGCTGCTGGGGAATACCACCGAAGTCGTCGAGATCACCGACACCGTCCGGTTCGATTCGTGCCAGCACCCCCGGAGTCGCGATTCCGGGCAGCAGATGACGCCACAACGTGGCAACCCGGTCACATACGTCCTCGCGGTTGGTAGCGGCCTGCGAGAACAGCTGAACGCCCAAGTAGGAGGCGACGAACATCTCCGCGGTCTCCACCGGGTCGACGGAGGGCAACACTTCCCCGCTCTCCTTGGCGGAGGAGAACATCGAACGGAACACACTGGTCCACTGCTGGTACGGAACGATCGGTTCCTCGGCGAACCCCGTCTCCACGGCGATTCGCGTACCCGCCTGCAACAACGGATCGGACTGCAACGCCCGGGCCACGCGCTGCGAGAGATCGACCGCGTCCTGCAACCGCGAGCTCGTCACCGGCACGGTCGATATGTTGGTCTGCTCCTCGATCACGGCCTCCGCCAACGCCTGCTTGGACGGGAAGTGGAAATACATCGCCCCCTTGGTCACCCCGGCGTGATCGAGGATCTCCGCGATCGTCGCCCCTTCGTAACCACGTGTGGCGATCACCTCGGCCCCGGCCCGCAGCACCAGGGCCCTCGTCCGCACCGCGCGTTCCTGCTTAACCAAGCTCTCCTCCAGTACGTTGCCGGACCACCGATATCCCTACGTCAACGACCGGGACACGTCGGATTCACTGTTTCGGTCAACATATCAATCCAACCGGGCGGTACTTTTCAATGCTGAACCACTGTGCGCCTCGGAACCGAGCCGCCACTCGGACAGCACCTCCTCCGAGGAGCCCGTAACCGCGACCGCTTGCTCGCGCACATGCAACAGCATGTGCCAGATGCGGTCCACACTCCCCTCGTTCCACCATGCGGGATTGTTTCGCGCCAGGATCTCCAGGCCCACCGTGGCCGAGACCAACAGACCGGCCCCCGCCTCGAGGTCCATACCGCTGGGCACCTCGCGCTGGTTACGAGCTCGCACCAACAAGCGATACACGACCAGCCACCAGTGGTGGTACGGATCACCCGACAACCGGCTGCTGACATCCGTCTCCCGAGCCAGTCTGATCATCGCACGGGCGACCACGTCACGGCGGAGAGTACGCACGAGGGCCCCGCACAACAGAGCCAGCGTGTCGAACGCCGAGTGGTACCAGCGATAGTTCTCGGCCACCACTTTTCCGAGTCTCGCGATCCCGGCCTCGTAAACGGCGTCCGCGAGCTGCTCCTTGGTATCGAAATGGAAGTACAGTGCCCCCTTCGAGACGCCGGCAACCGCCACGATGCGAGTCAGTGTCGCGTCCCGCACACCGTCGCGTTCGACCACCTCGGCAGCGGCGTGCACCACCCGACAGCGGGTCTGCTCGGCCCGCTCCTGCCTCATCGCCATCACGACATGCTCCCTGTCTCGTCTCTAATAAAACCAACTAAGCGGTTTAAATATTTTCACTGTACTGCCGACGGACAGGAAGAACCAACGGCCGAACAGGCACAGGTAAGGTGAACACTCTCCGTGTCCTCGCGTGATGCGGGGCAGAACGCGCCCACGAGGTGGGCGACGAGGCCGGCCGACAACGAACGAGAACGTGCGATGAATTTCATCACACGGGTTCGTCCCGCCTTCGGGTCCGTACTGAACCGAACCGCGAGGTCCCCGCTCGCCTCAGCCGTACATCTCGGAAAGTCGTTCCACCACAGCGGCGGAATCCGGCGCCGCGGCCATTTCGGCCGCCAGGTAACGCGCCGCCCGCACCGTGGCCGAATCGCCGAGCAACTCCTCCACCGCCGTGACAACCGTCTGCCCATGGTTGTCCTCGGGCATTATGCTGCGGCCCGCCCCAGCGGTTACTACGCTCGCGGCGTTGTCGAACTGATCAGCACCCTGCGGCAGCAGCAACTGCGGAACCGCGGCGGCGAACGCGGTCAGCGTGGTGCCCGCGCCACCGTGATGCACCGCCAGATCCAGCCAAGGAATCAGATGGGCCTGCGGGAACCAGGACCCGACCGTGACGTTGTCCGGCAGACCTTGGAGCGTCTCGGTACGCACCCTGGGACCTGTCGAGACGAGCAGGTCCACGTCGAACTCGGCGATCGCTCGCGCGGTCGTACACAACACGTCGGCGCTGCCGAAAGCGGTTCCCAGTGTCAGATAGACGAGCGGACGATCACGCGGTCGTGCGGTTACCGCTTCGGGTAGTTCACCGGATTCGGCGAAGGGGCTCGCTCGTATACCGATCCGCTGGGGAAGCGCGAGCACCGCCGGATCCTGCAGGGACGGTGGGAAGACGTCCAGATAAGTGTTCCCGAGGGTCCCGAGGTCGTCGGCGGGAGCGGAAACCCCCAGTTCATCGGCCAGCTCCAGCAACGGAGCCCCGAACGTGGCCGTGAAGCCCCCCGCGAGTTCCCTACCGAATCCGTGGCAAACAGCCGGTACCCCCTCGAGCTCCGCGGCCAGCGCGGCCCCCGGGTTACCGGTTTCGTAAACGACGAGGTCGAATCGACGGGAGCGCAGCAGAGTACGGATGTCCGAGACGAAACGACGCGGCAGCACACTGCCGAACAGCTGCCCCACGACCCGGTCACGTTGCTGTGCCGGGAGACCACCGGGGATGGCTGAGTCGCCGAGGATGGCTGGGTCATCGGCCTCGAGACGGTCGTCACGGCTCACGACCGCCTCGAGAGCGTCGAAGACGGGTAAACCGGCCTCGACGAACTCGGCACCCGCCGCGTGAACGGCTGCTCGTAGCTCGACGCCGGTGGCCACGACCACTTCGTGTTCTGCCTCGCGTGCCGCCGCGGCGAGAGGCAACAGCGGAAAACAATGCCCATGCGCCGCTATGGCGGAAAACAGGATGCGCACGCTGCCAAAACTAGTAGCCGAAGAACGATGTTGCCATCTTTTCACACGAGAATGGACTTTTCGAGTGGAGAACCAACACTCGAATGCGGGCCCGCGAGGCATGGCAGAACCACCAGAAACGTGTTGCCCCGCGGATTCCGCGTCAGCACGACCGTGCGGCCCACCCGAGTCGATCGAAGCGCCGGATCGGGTTGTCCGCACGGCGGGCAACGACGTAGAATCTCGCCGGTTCTGCTGCCGTCGCGGGGAGGGAAAGTGCGCCGCTGAGGTCTCGAGACATCGCGTGCCCCTCTGGTACGCAGTGACGTGACCTCGGATCGTGTGCCATCCCAAGCCCAGTTGCGGTCTTCTTTCCGGCCGTCCCGTTGTGTGGTGGCGCGGTGTCTCCAAACGCCGGCTGATCGAGTCGAAAACTCTCTGGAGGCAGAACCATGTCCACACGCGACCGGACTCTCGTCGAATGCGCCGCCGTTTCCTTCGAGTGGCCGGACGGCACAGTAGTACTGCACGATCTCGACTGGTCCGTGGCAGCGGGACGAACCGGAGTCGTCGGTTCGAACGGAACCGGCAAGTCCACCCTGCTGGAACTGATCACCGGCGGGTTGTCCCCTCGATCTGGGACCGTACGAACGTCCGGTGAGCTCGGCTATCTGCCGCAACGGCTCACTTTCGACGAAACGGCGCGTGTAGCGGACGCTCTCGGCGTCACCGCCCGCCTGGCGGCACTGCGAGCCATCGAGGCCGGGGAAGCCCGGGAGGAGCATTTCACCGCGCTCGGCGAGGAGTGGGACATCGAGGAACGCTGTCTGGGGATGCTGGACGGATTCGGTCTCGGGCATCTCCTACTCGACAGCGTGCTCGGCGAACTGTCCGACGGCGAGCTCGTCCTGCTGCACTTGGCGGCCCTGTTGTTGCGACGGCCGGAAGTACTGCTGCTGGACGAACCGACCAACGATCTAGACCGAAAGGCACGGCACCTGCTCTACGAAGCGGTTCGCTCCTACGAGGGTGCGCTGGTCGTGGTCAGTCACGACCGTGAGTTGCTCGGACTGATGGATCGAATCGTGGAACTGCGTGAGGCGACCGTGCACAGTTACACCGGGAACCTGGCCGACTACGAGGCAGCGGTGGCCGCTGAGCGGGAAGCGGTCGAACGATCGGTCCGATCGGCCGAGGCCGACGTGAAACGGCAAAAGCGCGAACTGGTCGAGGCACGCGAGAAAGCGGACAAACGACGTTCGCGGGGTGCACGGATCGCCGCCGAGAACCGCATGCCGCGGATCGTGGCGGGGCAGCGAAAACGGGACGCGCAGGTATCGGCGGGTAGGAATCGTATCCTGCACGAACAACGGCTCGAACAGGCTCGGCGACAGCTGGCGGATGCTCGGGAACAGGTCCGCGAGGAGGAGAACATTCGGGTGGATCTCCCCGCCACCGCCGTGCCCAACGGCCGTCGAGTGCTCTCGGTCCGGCAGGCCGAGCTGCGCAACGGGGTCTCGATTCCGGAGCTGGAGCTGTGTGGCCCGGAACGGGTGGCGCTGACCGGGCCGAACGGCGCGGGCAAATCCACCCTGTTGCACACCGTGGCCGAACTGTTGCCGGTGGAGCACGGTGCTGTCGAGGTCAACGTGCCACTGCGCTACCTGCCGCAGCGCCACGAGGTACTCGACGAATCGCTTTCGGCAACGGCCAACGTCGCACGGCTGGCTCCCGGAGCGACGGACAACGAGATCCGGGCCCGGCTGGCACGTTTCCTGTTCAAACAACAGCGCGCGGATCAACCGGTACGCACTCTTTCCGGTGGGGAACGGGTCCGCGCCTCCCTGGCCGCACTGCTGCTGGCGCAACCGGCTCCGCAACTGCTGTTGCTGGACGAACCGACCAACAACCTCGACATGACCAGCACCCGCGAACTGGCCGAGTCGCTCGCGGGCTATGAGGGCGCGCTCGTGGTGGCCAGCCACGACTCGGCGTTCCTGCGTGATCTCGGTATCACCAGGTGGTTGCGGTTGGCGGGCGAACTGACGGATACGGAGCCCGACCCGCTGTGATGCCGAGAGGACCGAGTGCGGATCCGGTTCGGGTGGTCAAGGGTTCCTGTCGACTCGCTTCCGGACCGCACTCGCCCGGCGGAGCCTCCCGCCCGCCACCGGCGGGAAGGCCCGACCTCGGATGAGCTCCCCGAAGGGGTCCCGCTCATTCCGGTGGAATGTTGGAATTCGAGCGGAACAGGTTGTCGGGATCGTATTCGGTCTTGAGCCGCGTCAACCGACGCAGATTCGTCCCGAACGCGGCCCGGCGCACCGACTCGTCGACCTCCGTGTCACCGCTGAAGTTCAGATAGGTTCCCGTCGCCGCGGGTAGCTCGGCCGCTTCGGCAACGGTGTCCCTCACCCATTCGGTAACCCGAGCGCTGTCCGACGGGTCGAACCAGTTCCCGTCCACGCTGAGCATGTAGTCAGCATGCCGGTCCCCGAAAGCAGTGGCCTCGGCATCGACACGCTTCATGGCACCACCGAGCAGTGGAAGGTGCACCATCGTCCACGGATGCGGCCGTTGCCGCGAACGACGCAGTACCAGTTCGACGACGTCGTCGGTCAGTTCGTCGAGGTATATCGACTTCCAGTAGCTGAGCAACTCGCCCTTGGGGAAGAACACGTCGAACGAGGACTGCGCGAGGCGGTACGGTGCGGGGCCGCTGAGATCGGCCACCGGCGTACCGAACCGCGCGATCGGGTCGAGTACCCGCTGCCCGCTCTCCACATCGCCCGCGTACAACGCCGCGAGGATGAGCACGTCCCTGTCGTGCAGCTCCGGAGGCAACGTCGGGTCGGCGGGCATGGTCCAGAACAGCGCTCTCGTCGTCACCTCGTCCGGAACCGTGTCCGCCCAGTCCCGCCATCGCCGGAACAGCGCATCGGCATCGCCCGCGTCGTAGATCACGGTGGAGTCCATCACCGTGGGGCCCAACGGGTGAGCGTCGAACTCGAAGGCGGTGACGATCCCGAAATTTCCCCCACCACCGCGCAGTCCCCACATCAGCTCTGGGTAATGCTCGTCGTCGGCGTGCACCACTCGACCGTCGGCGGTGACGAGCTCGACCGCCCGAAGGTTGTCGCAGGTGAGGCCGTACGCACGGTGCAGCCAACCGATCCCGCCACCGAGGGTGAGCCCTCCCACCCCGGTGGTGGACACGATTCCGCCGGGCACCGCCAGCCCGAACAGCTGCGATTCCCGGTCGACGTCGCCCCAGGTCGCACCGCCCTGGGCACGCACCACTCCGCGCCGTGGGTCCACCGACACGGCACGCATCCCGGAGAGATCGATCAGCAGACCTCCCGCGCAACTGCTGTGACCGGCCACACTGTGCCCACCTCCCCGAACCGCGACCAACAACCGACTCCCGCGGGCCAGCTCCACGGCGTCGACGACGTCGGCCGTTCCGTGACAGCGCAGCACGAGACCGGGCTCACGACGAAACGCACCGTTCTGCACCACGCAGGCCTGCTCGTACTCACTGTCCAGGGGACCGATCACCGAGCCACGGAAATCGGCCCGGAAGTCACGCAACGTCTCGTCCGAGAGGATGGTCGGTTCCGGTGTGAGTGTTCGCAGTTGTGTGGACATGATTTTCTCCGACGATCCCGGCGAATCGATTTCCACGGCTGCCCGCGCGAAGCCACGACCGCTTGGCGGTCCTCGATCCGGTCGTACTCCGACTCCGCCGCACGCGTGCGCCGCGTCCTGCCGTCGCCAGTCTGCGCTCACCGCCGGTACGGCCGATACGGACGAATGACACTTGGGAGTCATCGCCGAACGGCCCGCTCGCCTTCCGAGCGAGACGTGTGCGTCGGCGTCTCGCCGCGTTGGGCGGGCTCCTCAGCGGCTCCGAACTCACGTATGCTGCGCACTCGCGATTGCAACCGCCGTCCGAGCGAGGTTCGATGAATTCCCGAAGGTTGACCTTCGTGCTCGTGCGTACCGGAGTCTTCCTGGTCGTCGGGCTGGTGCTGTTCACCGTCATCGGTTGGTCACCCTTCGCGGCTACCGCGGTGGTTCTGATCGCCGCGGCGATGGCGGTACAGCTCGGCGGCGTAGTGTGGCTGCGCCGCACCGAACGGGCGCCGGCCGAGCGGGCGGAAAGCCACCGCACCGGATCGAACGACTGATTCCGCCACACCTCTACCGCGGCAGTGCTCGTTCGTGGGCCTGAAAGCCGCGGGGTCGTGCCCGCTCGGCGGATACCGGCGGCATCCAGGCGGGTGGACCAGCCCCTGCCCGCACGGATCCACCGGGGTCGCGACTCCCTAACACCACCCCTCGGCAGGGGTTTTCCCACCGGGGTTACGCCCGGAATATCGGCTTTGCGACACTTGCGGGTCGCGGCTCGAACAACGGACTTCTTCCCCGGACAGCAAGCATCTCTTCCGCTGACGGGCAACACATGACGTTCGGGAACGCGCGGCGGCCGAGGCCGATACACCCGGAAATTGGCCCTTACACCTTCGAATACGAACACAGGTAGGTCGTGGTTACCAAGCAGATTGAGCAGCCTAGTCACGTAGTCACCCCCCACGCGCCGGAAAGTCGACAACGACCGCGCGAGAACGAGGTGGACCGTGCCATCGATCGGATCATCGAGAAGGGGCGTCCCCGTCTCTACCGAACGTGGCCGCAGTTGTTGGCGACCGCCCTGGTCGCCGGTGTGGAAGTGGCACTGGGCGTGCTCGCTCTGCTGACCGTGTACCAGACCACCGGGAGTCCGCTGCTGGCGGGCATGGCGTTCTCGGTCGCGCTGATCGCGCTGCTGCTCGGCCACGCCGAACTGTTCACCGAGGGCTTTCTCGTCCCCATCGTGGTGGTGGCGGCTCGCCAGGCCACCTGGCGACGACTGGCACGCTTCTGGGGCGGCACCCTGGCCGGCAATCTGCTCGGCGGATGGGCGCTGATGTTCGTGGTGATCACCGCGTTTCCCGGTCTGCACACCACGGCCGTGGAGATGGGTGGCAAGTTCGCCAACGCCGCGCTGTCACCGCAGAATCTGTGTCTGGCGGTGCTGGCCGGTAGTGCGATCACGCTGATGACCAGGATGCACAACGGCACCGACAACGACATGGCGAAACTCACCGCCAGCGCCGTAACCGGATTCCTGATCGTCGGAACAGGTATGCACCACTCGATACTGGATTCGCTGCTGATATTCGGCGGAATCCACGCCGGGGCCGACTACGGTTACCTGGAATGGATCACGTGGTTCAGCTGGACCCTGCTGGGCAACATCATCGGTGGAGTCGGCATCACAACGGCGCTGCGACTGATCCGGGGCTATGCCCGAATCCGGGAGTGGCGACACGCGTGACAGGTCCGTCCCCGAGCGGGGACGGTGACCGACCGTCCGAGCGAACGTTTCCGAAACCGGCGGTCGGAAAGCACATGCGGGCGGCGAAACGACAACCGGTTTCGCCGCCCGCATCCACTCCGTCAGCTCTGGCTCCACTCCGTCAGCTCTGGCGGGGCGACCAGTAGTCCAGCATCTCCGCGAAGGTCTCGAAAGCGGGCTTGGAGTTACCGTAGGGCGCCTCCAGGTGAATGCTCAGCGGGAAGCCGAGGTCACGCACCCCGTCCACGACCCGCTTGTACAGGTCCACGAGTTGACGCTTGCGTTCCTCGAAGGACTTCTCCGCCAGTCTGGCGACGAACTCCTGTTCCTGTTCCACAACCGGATTGCCCGGATCCTGGATGAGCCAGTCGATGAGCTTGGCCTTGCTCTCGGCGCCCGGCACGAAACCGAACGAGAGCAGGATCTCCGGGCGGTGAGGTGTCTGCTGCGCGAACTCCTTGAGGAAGCCGACGATGGCATCCGAGTACAGCAGCTGGGTCATGCCGTAGGTGGCGCCCCGCTCACACTTGAAGTTGAACCGGCCGTGCTCCCCCTCACGGGTGGGAATGAGAATGACGCCCCGGTTGGGGACGGTTCCCTTGAACTCGGCCAACGCATCGGTAGGAGCCATACCCGGCCCCTCACCGTCGCTCATGTTTCGCGGCACACCGACGAAGGCGATGCCTTCCATACCGGCGCTGCGAAGATCACCGATACGGTCGGTCAGTTGCTGCTTGTCGTGGAATGCCGTGACCTGGGTACACAGCCCCTTCACATCGCCGATCTCGGGACGAACGGCATGCCAGAAATCGAGCGTGTCCATCTTCTGCTTGATCTCGACCGGACGATCGTCGTCCTCGGCGATCAAGCCGGGGATCATCAGGTGCTGGATGCGGTCCCCGAGCCCGGACGTGCGGCAGCTCTCGGCCACCTTGCGGCCTTCCTCAACTGCGCTCTCCACACCGCCGTCCTGATCGGGCGGCACCAGTTCGAGTGCGATCGTTTCCATGTCGGCCTCAGGTTTTCCTTCTGTCGACGTCGGTCACGGCGGATCGCGGCTGCCGATGGCGGCAAGCCCGCACCACCGCGAGCACGATTCGTGCCACGAGCGAACAACGTACGGCCGTCAATCATCGGTAAATACCTCCGGACAGAGTAGTGCCGCTACTCCGAACGGAGTAGTGAAGGGTGTTCCAGAGACGAGCATATTCAACGAATCAGCAGGTCAACCGGCATAGCGGAGGCCGGCTACCACCGGGGTTGCGCCATCCCGGTGACATCTGTCGCATCGAGCGGGGGACACGAAACGGCCCTGGTCTCCGGTTCGCCACTTCGCGAGGGGAAACAGGACCGACCGGACAGGCGGAAACACCACCGGAGCCGATCGCGAGCACATCCCCGCGACCCGCCCGACGGCCGCTTTCGAGACCGGGATATGAAGTCGAACACATCGAAGGGTCCCCGCACTCGTGCCACTTCCGCCGCGGGGGTTGACTCGGCGCACCGAGCATGCCCGAAACGATCGAGGGAACACTTGAGCATCTGGATGCTGCTACTGGCGGGGACGATCGTGCTTGGCGGAGCGGTCGTGCAGGGAGCGGTGGGGTTCGGCATGAACCTGATCGCCGCACCGCTGCTGGCCATCGCCCACCCGGCTCTGGTGCCGGTCCCGTTGTTGCTGACCGCCTCCGCCTTCGCGATCCTCCCCCTCCTCCGCGAAAGAGGCCGGGCCGACTGGCGCGGGGTCCGGTGGGGGCTGCTCGGCAGAGTGCCCGGAACCGTGCTCGGGGTCACCGCGCTGGCGCTGCTGCCGAATCGGTGGCTGGCGGTACTGATCGGCCTGGTGGTGCTGGTCTCCGTGGTGCTGTCCCTGGTCTCGTGGCGCCCCAGACCGGTGCCGGGAACGCTCTTCACCGCCGGAATGTTCAGCGGCGTCTTCGGAACCGCCGCCGCGATCGGCGGCCCACCGATCGCACTGGTGTACCAGCACAACGCGGGGCCGACGGTACGTACCACGCTCAGCGCCTACTTCGCGCTGGGATCGGTGCTGTCCCTGATCGCGCTGGTCGCCTCCGGACAGGTACACGGGGAACAGCTGCTGGCGGCCGGCGTGCTGTTCCCGTTCGCGCTGCTGGGATTCGTACTTTCGGGTCCGCTGCGCCGGATACTCGACAACGGGCGCACGCGTCCGGTGCTGCTCGCGGTGGCGAGTCTGAGCGCGGCCGTGCTGCTCGGCAAGGCACTGTTCTGAGTCCATCGCATGCGGCTCGTCGAACGCGCCCGCTGGTGGAACAGCCGGTACGGAGCCGAGAATACGACCATGCGCATCACGGCGACACAGGGCGACATCACCGAACAGCGGGTGGACGCCGTGGTCAACGCGGCCAACTCCTCGCTCCTGGGCGGAGGCGGCGTCGACGGTGCGATCCATCGACGCGGCGGCCGGGAAATACTGGAGGCCTGTAAGCAGCTGCGTGCCTCCGAGCACACCGACGGACTGCCGGTGGGGCACGCCGTGGCCACCACGGCGGGTGAACTCCCCGCACGATGGGTGATACACACCGTCGGCCCGACCTACTCGGCCTCGTGGGACCGCTCGGACCTGCTGGCTTCGTGCTACCTGGAATCGTTGCGGGTCGCCGATTCGCTGCCCGCCACCAGCGTCGCCTTTCCCGCCGTGTCCACGGGCGTGTACCGCTACCCGGTCGACCAGGCGGCACGCGTGGCGATCCGGGCCGTGCGCGAGGCTGACACCGGTGTGGAACTCGTGCGGTTCGTACTTTTCGACGAACAGACCTACCGGACCTTCGCAACCGAGCTCGGCCAACACTGACCGACACGGCGACGTGTTTCCGGGAGTCGTTGCCGGGTCTCACACCTTGAGGCGAGATCAACGACGAACTACTGAACGCGTTGGCGCGTTCCGAGAACGCCCGCCACAATCCGGGCTGCCGCGTCGAACTGGCGAGGACCGGTGCACACGTGGCTTCGGAACCGGACACGCTGCACAGCTCGGGTACTGGTTCGGAGTCTGCACTCCCTTCGGACTGCCGGGGTGACGAGGATCTCCGTGGATCACACACCGGCATATGTCACACTCCGGCCATCATTGCCGTTACGTAACGGTAGGGTTCGTTGTGATCGCGTGAGCCCCACAGGTGTGGCTCCGCTCCGATCGGTCTTCCACCCGCGGTTCTCCTCGTACGAAAGAAGATGATGTCGTTTCCTGCCGTGTTACGTGACCGGATGTCTCGCCCGGACTGGTTGTCGCCACGGGTGCTGCGGACCGAGGTGTTGGCCGGTCTCGTGGTGGCGTTGGCGCTGATTCCGGAGGCCATCTCGTTCTCCATCATCGCCGGCGTCGATCCCCGGGTCGGGCTGTTCGCCTCGTTCATCATGGCGGTGACGATCTCGCTGGCCGGCGGGCGGCGCGCCATGATCTCGGCGGCGACCGGGGCTATCGCGCTGGTGTTGGCACCGGTGGCACGGCAGTACGGAGTGGATTACCTGGTGGCCACCGTGATCCTGGGCGGCGTGTTCCAGGCTGTGCTGGGGATGCTCGGGGTGGCGCGGTTGATGCGGTTCCTGCCCCGAAGCGTGATGGTCGGATTCGTCAACGCGTTGGCGATTCTGATCTTCACCGCCCAATTGCCGTACCTGACCGGTGTTCCCTGGAGCGTTTACGCGCTCGTGGCGGTGGGACTGGCAGTCATGATCGGGCTACCGAGGCTGACCACCGCCATTCCCGCACCGCTGGTGGCCATCGTCGCGCTGACCGTGTTCACCGTGGCGGCGGGGATCGCCGTACCCACCGTCGGTGACCAGGGTGAACTCCCCAGCAGTCTGCCCGTTCCCGGCCTGCCGTCGGTCCCCGCCACTTTCGAAACGCTGCGAATCATCGCACCGTACGCGATCGCCATGGCCCTGGTCGGGCTGATGGAGTCGTTGATGACCGCCAAGCTGGTCGACGACATCACCGACGAGCACTCGGACAAGACCCGCGAGTCCTGGGGACAGGGGCTCGCCAACGTCGTCACCGGTTTCTTCGGTGGCATGGGTGGCTGCGCGATGATCGGCCAAACCATGATCAACGTGAAATCCAGCGGCGCGAGGACCCGGTTGTCCACCTTCCTGGCCGGAGTGTTCCTGCTGATCCTGGTCGTGGCGCTGGGACCGGTGGTGGCCCTGATCCCCATGGCGGCTCTGGTCGGGGTCATGATCATGGTTTCGGTGGGCACGTTCGACTGGCACAGCGTTCACCCGAGAACACTGCGCATGATGCCCAAGAGCGAGACGGCCGTGATGCTGGCGACCGTGGCCGTCACGGTCGCCACCCACAACCTCGCGATCGGTGTAGTGGTTGGCGTCGTCGTGGCCACGGTGTTGTTCGCACAGCGCGTGGCGCATCTGGTCAACATCGACAGCGTGCTCGATCCGGAGGGCGGGACCAAGATCTACCGGGTCACCGGACAGCTGTTCTTCGCCTCCAGCAACGACCTGGTATTCCAGTTCGACTACGCGGGTGATCCCGGCAACGTGATCATCGACCTCTCCGGAGCCAACATCTGGGACGCCTCCACCGTGGCCGCGCTCGACGCCGTCGAAACGAAGTACCGGCAACGCGGGAGCACGGTATCGATCACCGGTATGAACGAGTCCAGCAAGCGGCGGCACGCCGCGCTGGCGGGCAGGCTGGGTGGCGAGCACTGAGCCGACCACGACGGTCCGCGGCGAAACCTGTGACGACGGAAGTGCCACCGACTTCGGAATCGCCGCGGACCGGCGGCCGTCGCCCGGACCGTTCACCGGTTCGTAGCCGACTCCGCTCGCGGTGCCTCCTCCGACGACGCCCCGCACTCCGACGAGACCCCGTGACCGCTCGAACGTGTGACCGAACGGCTCCGCCGTTGCCCACCTAGTGGGAACCCGGCCGCCGAAAACTCCTCCCGGAGGAAACGGGCGTACGCGTCCTGGCGCAACGCGATCGAACGATCGGAACACGGCGACACGCCGAAACCGCAAACTCACCCGAAAATCCCAGCAGCATAATGTTGTATCGTCTCGAACCCCGGAATAGGCTGAAAACAATTCCACTCGGGGAATAAATCATTTCCGGGTGGGCGGGAATGACCTCGATTTGACGGTCCTGCCGGGAGGAAGCCGTGCAGTCAGCACGAACAGAAATACCGGTCTTTCCGTTCGACGCTTCATCGACGAACGACATCGACGACGTCTACGCCCGACTGCGGACAGAGAATCCGGTGAGCAGGGTCGCGCTCTCGGGTGTACCGGTGTGGTTGGTCACGCGGAACGAGGACGTGCGATTCGTCCTCACGGACAACCGTTTCAGCCTGGCCCACAGCATCGACGAGGGAGTCCCACGCCTCGGCACGTTCGCACCGCAGCCCGGTTCGCTGCTGGCTTCCGACCCACCGGAACACACCCGCCTCCGCAAGTTGGCGGCCAAGGCGTTCACGGTCCGCCGAATCGAACAGCTGCGTCCGTACGTGCGGCGGACTTCGGAGGAACTCCTGGAGCGGTTGGCACGACACCACGACAGCCCCGTGGATCTGATCGAGAATTTCACCGCTCCGCTACCGATCAGAGTAATATGCCACATCCTCGGCGTCCCCGAGACGGATCAACCGCTGTTCCGCGAGTGGACCGAGAAGATAGCCAGCGTGAGCGGCACACCCGCCGAGGAGGTACAAGCCGGTTGGCGAAACATGGAAGACTACATGGCCGGCCTGGTGAACGAAAAACGTCACGATCCCACCGACGATCTGCTCAGTGTACTGGTGTCGGCTCGGGACGAGGACGACAAATTGAGCGAGCGGGAGCTGGTGCAGTTCGGAATAACGCTGCTCGCCGCCGGTCACGAGACGACCAAGAACCAGATCACCAATTCCGTTCTCGTGCTGCTGCGTGACTATCCGGAACAGTGGCGGCGACTGGGCGCGGATACCGAGTTGATACCCGGCGCTGTGGAGGAGCTACTGCGCTATGTGCCGTTGTTCGGTTTCGACGTCACCTTCCCACGGGTGGCGCTCGAGGAGGTCACCGTCAACGGGGTGACCGTCGGGGCGGGCGAGACGGTATTGGTGGCGCTCACCTCGGCGAACCGGGACGGCGACACGTTCGACGCTCCGGGCACTCTGGACGTCGAACGTGTGGACAACCACCACCTGGCGTTCGGCAGCGGAGTGCACCGTTGTCTGGGAGCGCAACTGGCCAAGATCGAACTGGAGGTCGCACTGGAAGGGCTGGTGCGCCACTTCCCCCGTCTGGAAACGGCCCTGGACGGCACGGCCCCGGAATGGAACACGGGTAGTTTCATTCGTTCCCTGCGGAACCTCCCCGTGCGGTGGACAACGACCTGATACCGCTCCGGGCCGACGCCGAATCGTGGAGGTGCCTGGAACAGGCCGACCAAGCCACCGCGCCCGACTGGCATTCGCCGCCGCGGCAGTCGTGTCGTCGGCCAACTCGACCGCCTCACGAGTTGGTGAGCTGTGTCGCACCCACTCGATCGATTACCGACCGCGTGGTATGCCTGCCCGATCACAGGTTGGCGTCGTGGAGGTGAGCATGTCGAGTGCGGATTGGACGGAGCCGGGGGCACACGAAGTCGCCCCGGGAGTACACCGGATTCCCCTGCCGATGCCCGGTGACGGGCTGCGCGCGGTCAACGTCTACGCGATTCGTGACACCTCCACCGTCACCCTGATCGACGGTGGTTGGGCACTGGACGAATCCCGGAACCAACTCGCCGAAGCGCTCGCCACGTTGGGGGCGGAACTCAGCGACATAGCCCGCGTTCTCGTCACCCACGTCCATCGGGACCACTACACGCAGGCGGTGACGCTGCGAGGCGAGACCGGTTGTCGAATCGCTCTCGGAGCAGCCGAACGACCCAACCTGCGATGCCTGATGGCTTCCGATCACGTCCCGATGCGCAGACAGCGGGAACAGCTGTTGGAGTGCGGGGCCAAGAACGTCGTCGACGCGCTGGAAGCCGAGTTCGGCACGCCGGACGCCCTTCCGCCGGAGGGAACCTGGCAGGAACCGGACGAGTGGCTCGAGGAGTCGACCCCGATCGAGCTGGAGCGACGAACATTACGCGTGGTGCCGACCCCCGGCCACACCCGCGGTCACGTGATGTTCCTCGACGAGACCGAGGGGCTGATGTTCACCGGCGATCACGTGCTGCCACACATCACCCCTTCCGTCGCGCTGGAGCAGGCCCCCGGGCCGGTGCCGCTGCGGGACTTCCTCGACTCACTGCGGTTGACCCGCTCGTTGCCGGACACACGGATGCTGCCCGCTCACGGACCCGCGGGATCGAGCGTGCACACTCGGGTCGATGAGCTGCTGCGGCACCACGAACGGCGGCTGACGACCATGACCACCGCGGTGGCCGAGGGGGCCGAAACCGCGCATCAGACGGCGCGGACGCTGACCTGGACCCGGCACGGGTACGCGTTGGACGAGCTCGACACGTTCAACCGCACGTTGGCGATACTCGAAACGGCGGCGCATCTGAAGCTGCTCACGGAATGGGGACGACTCGATGTCGAGCTGGTGGAAGGCGTGGCCCACTACACCGCGAACTGAGCCCCGGGACGGGAGAAGCGCCACCACGCCGTCCCGGCGGAGTGGGCAGGAAAGCCGTCCCGGGACGGCCAATGAGGACGAAACCGTCGGGGACCCTGGCAGCGTCGATCGATCCGCTCGACCACGGCGCCGGCTGAAGGCCCCGCGATCCGGGCGCATCGCCGCACCCGAGCCGGCCACACGGACTTTTCGATCAGTTGCCACGTGAGTGCTGCACCCCGCGACCAAGGCGTGTATGATGAGCCTCGGTCGTTTTTCTGGAGTCGTGTTAGAGCACGTTCGCAGATAGTTGGTGCGGGCGAGCAGCTGTCTTTGGTGTAGCTGGAGTAGGCGCCGTCTGAGATCCACGACCATTGGTGACCGTACGGGACGGTCACCGGTGACCTAATCAGCTCCCGAAAGGAGACAGCCATGCCACAGGGAACCGTCAAGTGGTTCAGCTCGGAAAAGGGCTTCGGCTTCATCGCTCCCGACGACGGCGGGCCGGACGTCTTCGTGCACTACTCCGCGATCGACGCACCGGGCTTCCGCACGTTGGACGAGGCGCAGCAGGTGGAGTACACGGTCAGCCAGGGCTCCAAGGGCCCGCAGGCCGATACCGTCCGCGCGCTCTGATCTCGAGCTTTCGAGCCCGCGAATAAAACACACGACGGTGCCCGCTCCCCCAGGGGTGAGCGGGCACCGTTCGTTTTCGGCCTCGGCACGACGCAACGCCGAGCGTCCGGAGCGGACTTTCGAAACGTGAGAACCGGCGCCGGTGCCTTCGCTCGGCCGAGAGCGGATACCGTCATTCGGTGAAGCTCACCGTGAGCCGCTCCCAGTATCTGAAAAACTCGTCACATTTCAGGCTCTGAACCCCACTGAATGTGACGGCGATCGCAGCGTGTGCGGATGCTCGGCTGCCAGGGTGGACGGCCGATGACCGTTCCCCACCTGCTTCCCCGGTCCGCGGCTGTCGAACCGTTCGCCGAGAGCGACTACCCTGAACATCCCTATCCCGGAACGCGCCCCGACTGCTCCTTCGTTCATCTCGACGGGGTGGGCTACCCGCTGTTGCCCGATTCCACCACCGATTCGGGATGGCGAGTACGCACCGGAACGCGGACGGAACCCTGCCTGGACCGGTGGCTGGCCGAGCACGGTGCCGAACCGCTGCGGCAACGGCGACCGGTACTCGCCTACGGCTCCAACGCCTGCCCGGAGAAGATCGGGTGGCTGCGCCGGAATCTGTCACTGACCGGCCCGGCGGTCGTGCTGCGCGCGGAGTGCGACGGGATGGCAGCGGTCTGGTCCTCGGGACTGCGTCCCCGCGACGGCCAACGACCCGCCGTACTCGCCGCGGCCTCGGGGGTCACCGAGCAGCACACGGTCTGGTACGCCACCGCGGAACAGCGCCGAGTGCTCGACCGGTGCGAAGGGCGCGGCAAGCGTTACCGCTTGGTACGACTACACGACTCCGCCTCGATCGAACTGGAGAACGGTCGAAGCCCCGAGCGTGTGCTCGCTTACACGGCTGCCGCACGAGAGATGGCTCCGCTGCTGGTGAACGGCTCCGTCGTGCGCTGCGAGGAGCTCGAACAACAACAGGCACTCGGCCTCAGCGGCTCACCGGCCGTTGGTGACGGGCTGGCCTGCTCCGAGATCGTGGGGGAACCGCTGCCCGTCTGAAGAACGTCCCGCTGCTACAGCGGAGTGAGTTCGGCTCCGGCCGGTCAGGACTCCGGTGCGGGACACGACCGGCCTTCTGTGCCGTGAATCAACCGGAGCGGACCTGGTTCGTGGCGGGCACCTACGGCGGCGCGGTACGGCGCTCCTGCCGTGTCCCGGAATACCGAAAGGTGACGGCGACAACTCGCGGAGCGCTCCGCTTGATCGGCCGGTCAACGTGCCGTGGGCGGCCTCCCCCGGCAACGGGAACGACTCACCACTCAGCGCGCTCCCGCAACACCCTGATCACCTCCGCCAACCGGCTCATCCCTTCCCGGGCGCCCTCTTCCATACCGCTCTGCACCATCCCGTCGCGGTCGGCAACGGACTGAAACACCGAGGTCCCCACGTAACGGGTCGTCCCCGCCCCGTCCTCCCAGAGGGTGACGGTCTCGAGTGACACGTGTCCGGGCATCCCCTCGTACTCGAAGGTGGCCACTATTCGATGCGGTGGGGTGATGTCGTGGTACACGCCGTGGAAGCGGTACTCGACCCCCTCCTCGTCACGACTGATGTAGTACCAGCTCCCACCGGTGGCTACGTCGTCACGCTCCACCGTGGTGTTGTAGTGCCGGGGTCCCCACCAGCGGGGCACCAACGTCGGCTCGGTGCAAGCGCGGAAGACGATGTCGCGCGGCGCATCGAACACCCTGCTCAGCACGATGTCCTGCCTGCCCGGCATTACGGTGATCTCGGTATCCGACATAGTCGATCTCCTCGCACGGCCTGGTCCGAATCTCCTAACACCCGGAATGCCCGATCGGCGACATGATCGCACTGCGTGATGGGAGTGAATCGTGGCCGCGGCTCCGGGAGCCTCACAGGGTGATCGCCGGGACATTCCGGGACCGCGAGCGACACGTGATCTTCATGCTGTCGGGCGAGTTGTGCGCACAGCCCGGCGGACAGGTGTTGACGGTAATCCCCCGAAAGGCCAACATTGCGTTATAAGCAATTCGGTGCGCAATAAGCAACAAGGTGCTATCGTTCGTGACACTGCGCTGTTGAGGTGCCACTGGTGCGGTTACCCCCGGTGAAACCGGGGAACCACCGGGGCGGTCCACCGATCGCAAGGGAGCCATCGATGCGGATTCTCGTCGCAGACACCTTCCCGGAAACCTCCCTGGCCGAGCTCTCACGACTCGGGCACGAGTGCGTGTACCAGCCCGATCTCGACTCCGAACAGCTGCGTGAGACGCTGGGCGAAGCCGAGGTCCTCGTCGTGCGCAGCACTCCGGTCACCGCCGAAACCCTGGAAGCGGGCGGCGCGCTCCGAATGGTGATCCGGGCCGGCTCCGGCACCAACACGATCGACAGCGCGGCCGCCGCACGACTGGGGATTCACGTCTGCAACGTCCCGGGACGCAACGCGGTGGCCGTCGCCGAGCTGGCATTCGGCCTGCTGCTGGCGCTGGACCGCAACATCGCCGACAACGTCGCCGATCTGCGCGCCGGCCACTGGGACAAACGACGCTACTCGCGTGCCCGGGGAATCCACGGACGCCGGGTGGGCGTGCTGGGACTCGGGCGCATCGGTCTGCGGTTCGCGGAGCGCGCCGCGGCGTTCGGCACCCACGTGTACGCCCTGGACAACCCGGAACGGGACCGGCAGACGAGGGAGCGTGTCGAGGAGCTCGGGATCGAACTCGTCGCCGACCCGCACGAACTCGCGCAGACCTGTGACGTGCTGTCCCTGCACCTGCCGTTGACGGAGGCGACCCACCACATCGTCGATCGCGAGCTGCTCGCCCGGATGCGATCGGACGCGATCCTGTTGAACACCTCCCGTGGCGAGCTGGTCGACGAGGACGCGTTGATCGAGGCCATGGAAAGCCGAGGGATCCGGGCGGGCATCGACGTGTTCCGCGACGAACCGGAGGGCGGAACGGGAAACATCACGTCGCGGCTGGCCGCTCACCCCAACGTGTACGGCACGCATCACATCGGGGCTTCCACCGAGCAGGCCCAGCAAGCCGTGGCCGACGAAGTGGTACACATGATCGGGGCTTTCCGGGCGGGGAGCGTCCTGCACTGTGTCAACGAACAGCACTCACCGCCCGAGCGGACCGGAGCCGCGGCGGTGTCGGCACGTTCCGGTGGTGTCTCATGAACGCCCCGCGCATCCAGCACACCACTACCGTCCCCCGAAACAGCGATCACCATTCCGGTGGAATCACGGTACGCCACCCGCGGCTGCTGGTGCTCGACCAGCGAGGTACCGAACCACTGGACGGCTCCATCGAGCCCGAACGGGTGAGGCGACTGCTCGGCGGTGGCGGCTACACCCGCCCGCCACGGCCCACCGTGGTGGTCTACCGGCTGCGGGCGGGCAGGCACCAACAGACCGGCGTGGTCGTCGAGGTCTCGCTCGACGACTACCGAGCGGGCAGGATCCGCCGCCACGAGGCCACCAGACCCGAGCGGGAACACCGCATCGAACAGCTCACCGAGGCAAGCGGCGTCGAACAGATGCCGGTGACGCTCACGCATCCGGACCGGCCGCATCTGAGCGAGCTCCTCGCCGGAGTGACCGAGCGGGAACCCGATCTTCAGGCGGACGCCACCGGCGGGGTTCGGCACAGCGTGTGGCTGCGACAGGACACCATGCTGGCCAGGACAGTGCGGGAGGAACTGGCGAGTGTTCCGGCGGTCTACATCGCGGACGGCCACCACCGGATGGCGGTCGCCGAGCGGAACGGCCGGTCACACCGGCACTCCACGGAGGAGGATCCGCGTGCGTTCACGTTGGCCGCGTTGTTTCCCAGCAGCCAGATGCGCATTCTCGGTTACCATCGTTGTCTGCCCGCGCACCGTGAGCTGTCCACGGCGTGGGTGCTCGAACGATTGACGGCGTTGCCGGTGGTCACACGAATCGAGGAATGCACCTCGACCGCCACGACCAATCCGGCGGCGGGAGTGGTGTTGCTCCGCCTCAACGACCGGTGTTTCCGGCTTTGGCTGCGCTCGCCCATCGGGCCGAACCAGGTGCGGGCGGGGCTGGACGCGGTGTTGCTCGACGAGCAGTTGTTGCCCGCCGTCTCCCGTATCGTCGATCCGAACGGACAACACGGTGAGAGTTCCGACGGCGGGGGAAAGTGCTGGTGCTCGTCCCGGAACGCGATCTGCCTGGTGCCGCACCCACCAACGGTGGAACAGGTCATGGCGGTGTCCGACTCGGGGTCGGTGATGCCACCGAAATCGACCTGGTTCGACCCGAAGGCCGTCGCCGGGCTCTTCGCTCGCGAACTGCGCTAGCTCCGATCCCGGCCGCGGGCACGAGAGCGCCCGGCACGGCAAGCAGCGGTTTCCGTAACCGCGCGAACGGGGACGAAAATCGGGTGAGCCCGTAGCGGCTCTCGTGCCAGGATCGACCGATGTTCAGCGCTTCTCCCGGAACGGAACAAGTCGGTTACACCGAGCACGGCGACCGCGAAGTGGCATCGCGCGGTGAGATCCTGCGTACTGTCGTCGGTTCCGGAGTGCACGGCATCGCCCTCCCCGGCACTGACGATCACGACGAGATGGGTGTGTTCCTGCAGCCTCCCGAACACGTCCTGGGAATGAAAGCACCGGTGGAGCACTACGTGTACCGGACCCGCCCCGAAGGAGAGCGTTCCGGGCCGGGCGACACCGACCTCGTGCTCTACTCACTGCACAAGTACCTGCGGCTGGCTCTCAAGGGCAATCCCACGGTTCTTATCCCACTCTACGCACCTGAGGAAGCGATAGTGCGATGCGATCCGCTGGGAGAACAGTTGCGCGGTATGTCATCGTCACTGCTGTCGCAGCGGGCCGTACATCGTTTCCTGGGATATCTGAACTCCCAACGCGATCGGCTACTGGAAAACAGCGGGACCGCTCGAACACCGAACCGTCCGGAGTTGGTCTCGGCACACGGCTACGACACCAAGTACGCCTCCCACGCCTTACGGCTGGCCTATCAGGGTCACGAGATCGCCCGGCACGGCCGGTTGACGCTACCGATGCCCGATCGGGAGCGGGAGCATGTGCTCACCGTCAAACGTGGTGAGATCACCGAGCTGCGCCGAGTACTCGACGACATCGAACGGGTGAGCGCCCGAGCGGAACGACTGCTGTCCGAGCAGCGGACGCCGCTTCCGGAGGAGCCCGATCACGAAGCCGTTTCGGCATGGTCCATACGGGCACAACGATCCCACTGGGGATGGGCGTGACACCGCTCGCTCACCGACCGGCAACCCGGATAAGACTGTGGCGTTTGAGCGCCACAGCGTGGGGAAACACTCGAGAAGGACATCCTGATGTGGTCGGGCGGGAAACGTCCCGGAACACCCGGCGGGAAAACACCGGAGGTGAACGATGGGCACGGTACGAGAAATCATGCACCCTGGGGCCGACTGCGTACGCACCTCGGAGACCGCGGCCGACGCCGCCCGGCTCATGGCACGTCTCGCGGTCGGCGCACTTCCCATCTGTGGCAAGGACGACAGGATCAAGGGCATGGTCACGGATCGGGACATCGTGATCAAAGTGGTGGCCGAGGGCCGGGACGCCGGGACGTTCCCGGCGGGCGATCTCAACCAGCAGGAGGCCGTCACGATCGGCGCCGACGATTCCACCGACGAGGCGATGCGCGTCATGAACGAGCACCGGATCCGGCGCCTTCCCGTGATCGACGGGGAACGCCTAGTGGGCATGGTCACGGTTGCCGACATGGCACGCACCATGCCGGAGCCCCGGGTGGGCGAACTGGTCGAGTCACTGTCCGAGGCGTGAAACGGGTGAATCCCCGTGAACCGGGGACACGGACGTTCGCGAGAACGTCCCCTCACTGGCTCGCGCGACGGGACTCGGGCTCACCCGAACGAGGTCAGGAGGCGGTCACCCCGAACACCAGCCCCAGCAGGAAGGTCATCACCGCTGCTCCGGCTCCGATGGCGAGCTGACGCAGGGCGCGCGGCAGCGGGGCGGCCCCGGACAGCACCCCCACCGTGGCTCCGGTGAGCAGCAACGCCGAACCGCTCAACACCGCGGCTACCAGCACGGCGAGTAGGCCGTGGAGCCCGAGGAGAAACGGCAGTACCGGCAACAGCGCCCCGATGGCGAAGGCCGCGAAACTGGAGGCGGCGGCTTTCGCACCACTGCCGACCACTTCCCCACCGTCGGGCTCCTCACCCGCTGGATGCTGTTCCGGAACGGGTCGGCGCAGTACCACTTCGGCACGTCGCTCGGCCTCCGTGGCCGACATACCACGTGCCCGGTACACCAGAGCGAGTTCGTTGGCGTCCACATCCAGCAGCGGCAGCGCCCCGTCCGCCGTGTCGTCGGGCTTTCCCGCCGCGATGAGTTCTCGCTGCGAACTCACGGACACGAACTCGCCCGCGGCCATGGACAGCGCTCCGGCCAACAGCCCGGACAATCCGGTCAAAACCACCAGGGTGGTATCCGCTCCTCCCCCGATCACACCGAGCACCAGGGCGAAATTGCTGACCAGACCGTCGTTGATGCCGAAAACGGCCGCTCGTAGCGTTCCGGACATCCGTGCCCGCCCCTGTGCGGCCAGCGCGCGTACCACTTCGCCGTGCACACGCTCGTCGGCGGCCATGGCCTCGGTAGCGTCGGCGGTGGACTCGTAGTTGGAACGGGTTTCGGCACGCTGCACCAGCGCCAGCACGAAGATCCATCCGAATCCGCGAGCGAGGAAGGCCAACACCCGCATTCGGAACGTGGCGCGGCGCGGCTCACCGATGTACTCCCCGAGCAGGCGCCGCCAGTGCTCGGCGTGACGCTGCTCTGCCTCGGCCAACCGCAACAGGATCTCCCGTTCCGTGCCGTGCCTGCGGTCGGCGAGCTCACGATAAACGGTGGCCTCGGCTCGTTCGTCGGCCAGCATCCTGCGCCAGGCCCGTAGTTTCGCGGCGGATGGCGGGTGCCTGTCGGCGGCGGGCTGCTCGGACACGACATCGAGGATGCCACCCGTCACGGAACCGGGCCGTTCGAAACCCGAACCGGAAGAAGCCCGGTCTGAAAAGAACCCCGGCCCGAAAAGAACCCCGGTGCGTTCGACGAGGAGTTCCGGTCCGGACCGAAAGTCCGTACGCAGCGGTCCGGACCGAAGGGGCGGGGCGTGACACGCCCACGGCACGGTAACCAGCACGGTTGCCGATTCGGAGTTCCGGGGTAAGCATGGCGCTCGCAGTAACCCCCGAGTGGAGGACCGCAGCCATGCGTTCGAGCACAGACCGAATCCTCACCACCCAGGCTGGAAGTCTGCCGCGTCCGGAAGAACTCATCGAGCTCAATCGTTCCCGGGCCGAGGGAGGTATCGATGAGCAGCAGTACCACAGCGGAGTGAACCAGGCCGTCACCGAACTGGTGGAACGGCAACGCGGTGCCGGACTCGACCTGGTCGGAGACGGGGAATTCGGTAAATCGGTGAGTCAACGGGTGGACTACGGGGCCTGGTGGTCGTACTCGTTCCAACGGCTCGGTGGTCTGGAGCTCGCCGATTCCTCGTTGTTCGAGACGAGCCACGAGGGACGGCGAGCCACCGAAGAAGTGGCTCTGACCAGTTTCGGGAATCGACGGGACCGTGTCAGATTCGCCGAAGCCTACGCCGATCCGACATCGGGTGTGGAGGTCTCCACCAGTCCGATGAGCTTCCCCGTGTGCCGGGGACCGCTGACCTACGTCGGCCACGAAGCGATCAACGCCGACATCGCGAGGTTCAAACGTGCGCTGCGGGCCAACGGCCTGGAGGAAGGCTTCATGACGGCGATCGCCCCGGCGAGCTGTTCCCGGATCGGCAACGAGTACTACGACAGCCAGGAGGAGTTCCTCTACGCGTGCGCGGAGGCGATGCGGGAGGAGTACAAGGCGATCATCGACGCCGGTCTCATTCTGCAGCTCGACGATCCCGCCATCGCGGAGAACTGGGACCAGGTGAACCCGGAACCGTCCGTGGCGGACTACAAGCGGTTCACCATGCGCCGCGTGGAGGCGCTCAACCATGCGATCCGTGATCTGCCCAAGGACCGCATCCGGTTCCACCTGTGCTGGGGCAGCTGGCACGGCCCGCACACCACTGATCTGCCGATGCGCGATCTCGTCGACGTCCTGCTCTCGATCGATGTGCGAGCCTACTCGTTCGAGGCGGGCAACGTCCGGCACGAGCACGAGTGGAAGGTCTGGCAGGACGTCACTCTGCCGGACGACAAACTGATCCTGCCCGGTGTGGTCAGCCACGCTACCAACGTGGTCGAGCATCCCGAACTGGTCGCCGACCGCATCGTGCGGTTCGCGGAATGCGTGGGGCGTGAGCGAGTGGTGGCCTCCACGGACTGTGGGCTGGGCGGACGGGTCCATCCACAACTGGCCTGGGCGAAACTGGAATCGCTGGCACAGGGCGCGGAACTGGCGACCGAACGTCTCTGGCCCTGAGCGCGTGACAGCAGCGGCGCTTTCTCCGCCACTGTCGCGGAGGAAGCGCCACGGTTGCGATGTTCGGGCACGGAAACCTCGGAACCGTTCCCGACAGCGGATGATTGACCTAGCATCGCCGATGATGGACACCTCCGGTTCCCAGGAAGCGCTGTCGCTCTCTGAAGCGGAACGGGAATGGCTGATTCGTTGGACGAGACTGCCGTCCACCTCGCAAGCGGTCGCGCTGCGCTGTCGTATCGTGCTGGAGTGCGCACGCGGGCTGTCCGACGCGAGCGTTGCCCGCGAAGTCGGAGTTTCCGCACAGGTGGTCGGCAAATGGCGGCGACGCTTCCGCCAGGGACGGCTCGCGGCGTTGAAGGACCGGCCCCGTTCGGGGGCACCACGGTCGATCTCGGAGGAACAGGTACAGACGATTCTGGAAGCGGTACTGACCGAACCACCACCGAACGGCATCAGGTGGACCAAGCGCGCGCTGTCCAGTCGGGCCGGAGTGTCCCCCTCCTCGGTGATGCGAATTCTGTACCGACTCGGCATCAGCACCGCACAAACCGGTCGAACGAACGAAACCACCAGGAACGCCCCCTGGACGGCCCTCTACCTCGCTCCGCCGGAGTCGATCATGGTCATGGCCTTCGACGAGAGTCACGATCCCGACAACGGCGCGGGCAGGGTTTTCCCACCGGCTCCCGGTGACCACGACGTGGTGCTGCGTACGGAACTGGCGAACCGCCTCTCCCATCCCACCGGAAACGACAGTTCGGGGAATCTGGTGCGGTTCCTCCGCGACCTGGAGAACCGAAAATTCGACAACCGCGACATCCACCTGATCTGTCACGGTCACGGAACTCGCAAGATCGAGGCGATCCGCCGCTGGCAGGAACAGCACTCCGGACTGCACCTGCACTTCACACCGGACAAGGAACTGTGGCTCCGGCTGGTGGAGCGCTACTTCACACCGCTGCTCACCTCCACCGTCTCCGACGGACGGTCACCGCTCACCGTGTTCGCGGCGGAGCTGCGTCGCTGGTCGCGGCAACGTCGCAGGGCGGACACGCTCACGTGGTTCCATCCTTGAGCGGAAAAGCCACGTCGGGAAACACGAATTTGTGGTCCGCTCTGCCACGGAGGGCGATCACGGTCGCCTACATTGCCCGCCATGACGGAACGAGAACCCGACGACGAGCACGAAGCGGACCAGCGCGGCACGACACGACGCACCGCTCTCGCCGCGTTCGGCGGTCTGGGAATCGGCACACTCGCCGCGGGAACCGGTCGGGAGCCGGCGAACGCGACCGGATCCGCCGAGGACACCCAGTCCGGCGGGCGATTTCAGCCCTCCTGCGTGCTGGCACCGGAACAGATGGAAGGTCCCTACTATCTGGACTACCGGATTCTCCGAAGGAACATAACCGAGCACAAACGCGGCATCGACCTGCTGCTGAACATCGTCGTGGTGGACGCCTCCAACTGTGAACCGCTGCCCGGCATCGCGGTCGACATCTGGCACTGCGACGCACTCGGCGTCTATTCCTCCTACACCGAGTACGACGACGGCGAGATCCCACCGCTGGACGAAACCGGACACGCCGAGCCGACCGACCACACCACGTGGCTACGTGGTGTGCAGCTGACCGATCGACGCGGTTTCGCGAATTTCCGCAGCATCGTGCCCGGTTGGTACCGGGGGCGGACCACGCACATCCATATCAAGACGATCACCGGTGGACACCGCGAGGACGGCAGCTGGCGGGGCGGGGACACTTCGCACACCGGCCAGCTCTACTTTCCGCGGGAGTTCAACGAACGCCTCGCCCGCACCGAACCGTATTCGCACAACACCGTCCCACGCACCACCAACGCCGAGGACCTGCTGTACAACTCGGATGACGAGGGCCCGATGACGCGATTGCGGATCGGGCGTGTGCCGGTCGGATCCGTCCGACCGACGATCAGCGCTTCGATCGTGCTGGGCATCCACCCGGAAGCGACACCTCCGCCGGAGGGGTTGCCCCCAGGAACGCAGCCACCGGGCTGAGCGAAGTTCGAGGAGGCCCCGAGACGCTCGGCCGGGCCTCCTCGATCGCGTCGTCCGAGCACCCGACGGTCGAGTCACAGAGTGCTCGGACGACCCGGCTGGAAGACTTCGCTCAGTGCGAGGAGGCTTTCTCCGCCCCGGCACCGGTCAGGGAACGCACCTCCATCTCGGCGTACTTGGCCTCGTCGTGTTCGCCGGAGAGCACGGTGCCGAGCCAACCGAGGAAGAACGAGGCCGGGATGGAGACCAGACCGGGATTCTCCAGCGGGAACCACTGGAAGTCCACGCCGCTGAGCATGGCGGTCTCACTGCCGGACACAGCGGGCGAGAACACGATGAGCAGTATCGCGATGCCCAGACCACCGTAGATACTGCACAACGCGCCGGTGGTGTTGAACCGCTTCCAGAACAACGAGTACAGAATCGTCGGCAGGTTCGCCGAAGCGGCGACCGCGAACGCCAGGGCCACCAGGAACGCCACGTTCTGGTTGCGGGCGAGGATGCCGCCGACGATGGCCACGGCACCGATCACCACGGCGGTGATCCGTGCGACGCGGACCTCCGCCTGCTTGTCGGAGGCCTCGCCCCTCTTGATGACGTTGGCGTAGATGTCGTGCGCGAAGGATGCGGACGCCGTGATCGTCAGTCCCGCCACCACCGCGAGGATGGTCGCGAAGGCCACGGCGGAGATGAAGCCCAGCAGGACCGGACCACCCAGCGCCTGGGCCAACAACGGTGCCGCGGAGTTGGAGGCCCCCGGGGCCTGGCTGATCGTCTCCGGTCCGACCATGGCGGCCGCGCCGTAGCCGAGCACCAGGGAGAACAGGTAGAACAGCCCGATCAGGAAGATGGCCCAGACCACGGAACGACGCGCTTCCCGTGAGGTCGGGACGGTGTAGAACCGCATCAGTACGTGCGGCAGACCCGCCGTGCCGAGCACCAGTGCCAGTCCCAGCGACAGGAAGTCCAACTTGCTGATCTCGGAGGTACCGTACTTCGCCCCCGGTTCGAGCAGTCGCTGTCCGTCGGCACCGGCCTTGTCCACCGCTCCCTGCAGCAGAGCCGAGAAGTCGAAACCGTACTTGGCGAGCACCCAGAGGGTCATCGCACCGGCACCGGCTATCAGCAGGCCCGCCTTGATGATCTGCACCCAGGTCGTCCCCTTCATACCACCGACGAGGACGTAAATGATCATGATGACGCCGACGACGGCGATCACCAGGCTGACACCGACCGGGTTGCTGATTCCCAGCAGCAGTGACACCAGGACTCCGGCCCCGGCCATCTGGGCCAGCAGGTAGAAGAAGCTCACCGCCAGTGTCGAGGTCGCGGCGGCCGCCCGCACCGGACGTTGGCGCATCCGGAAGGCGAGCACGTCACCCATGGTGAACTTGCCGGTGTTGCGCAGCAGTTCGGCGACCAGCAGCAGCGCGACGAGCCAGGCAACGAGAAAGCCGATCGAGTACAGGAAGCCGTCGTAGCCGTACAGCGCGATGGCACCGACGATCCCGAGGAAGGACGCCGCGGAGAGGTAGTCACCGGAGATGGCTATCCCGTTCTGCGGACCGGAGAACGCTCGCCCGGCGGCGTAGTAGTCCGAGGCGGTCTTGGTGGTGCGACTGGCGCGCAACACCACGACCAGGGTAACGACGACGAAAGCGACGAATATACTGATGTTGATGACGGGATTGCTGCCCTGCAGCCCACCGCTCTGCGCCAACTGGGTCATTCCGACCTCCCCTCGATCTCCTCACGGATCCTGCCCGCCACCGGATCGAGCCGCCGGTTCGCGAACCGCACGTAGATTCCGGTGATCACGAAGGTGGACACGAACTGCAGCAGTCCCAGCACCAGACCAACGTTGATGTTGCCGACGAGCTTGATCGACATGAACCCGTGGGCGTAGTCGGCGAGCAACACGTACAGCAGGTACCAGCTCAGAAACAGCACGGCCACGGGAAAGACGAAACCGCGCAACCTGCGGCGCAGGGCCACGAAGTCCGCGCTGGCGTGGGCCTCCTTCCACTGTTCGACCGTCGGGTCACGGGACTCGGACTCGTCGGTTGTCACGAGCGACCTCCTCACACGAAAGAGTGACTCAAGGCACAGTAGGAAGAGCGCGCCGTGTTGGGGAGGCACGTGGGACGAATGGGCGAACCGTGCGACGAGCGGTGGACGAGCGGGGTGACGAACGAGACGAACGAGACGCTCCCGGAGAAGACGACGCGGGCGACGCGGAATCCGTCGCCGATCCTCACCGCCCGGATTCCGGCGTCGTCCGTTGGTCCAGATGCAGCCGCAGCATGGCCGACCTGGACCGCGAGGAGGCACCGCTTCGCAGTGAGACCAGCACCATCGTGCCGAAGGCCAGCGGTACCGCCCACGGCGCCGGTTGAGCCAGCAGAATCGCCCACCAGCCACGCAGCTCCGGACCGAACAGCGTCACCACGATTCCGGCCGAGGAACCGAGCAGTCCGACAAGTACGCCGCTGACAGCGCCCGCCGCCGTGAGCCGCCACCACCAGATCCCCAACACCAGCAGCGGGCAGAAGGTCGCCGCCGCGAGTGTGAACGCCCAGGTGACCAGAATGTTGGTTTCCAGCGGAGCCGCGAACAGCGCCAGCAGGATGACCACCGCGGCCGCGAGCAGGGCGGTACCGCGCAGTCGCCCCAGCCCTCCGGGCGCGAGGTCGTGCGAGACGGCTCCCGCGAGTACCAGTAACAGTCCCAACGAGGTGGCCAGGAACGCCGCGAACGCACCACCGGTCAACAGCACGGTGAACAGCGTGCCCACCCAACCGCCGTCCACGCGCGCGGGCAGCGCCACCACCACCGTGTCCGTTCCTCCGGACAGGTAGAGCCGCGGCAGCAGCACCCTGCCCAGCGCCCCGTAAACACCGGGAAACAGGTAGAACACGCTCAGCAGTCCCACCGTCAGAGCAGCGGTACGACGCGCGGCCGCCCCGTCGGGAGTGGTGTGGAACCGAACCACCACGTGCGGGAGCCCCATGGTGCCGAACATGGTGGCGATCAGTACCGCCCAGGTTCCGAACAGCGGATGTCCGGCATCGGCGACGTCCAGCAGCGGAAGTCGCCATCGTTCCCCTCCCGGACGACCACCGGAACCGACGTGCGGCACGGGCTCTCCCGCCGGGAAGACGAGAGTCCGGCCCGCCCGCACCCGGTGCGTGCCAGGCTGCAGCACACGGTCGCTACCACCCGGACGATGGATCCGCGTCGGCTCGGTGATCCGGAACGTGACCCCGATGCGGAACTCCACACGGGTCCGTTCCTCGAAGTGTTCGAACTCCACGGGCCGCAACGCCTGTTGCCGCACGTCGGCTCCGGCGTGGACCGTCAACCACACGGCGGGCACGGCGAACAGCAACAGCTTCAGGCAGAACTGCACCGCCTGCACGTAGGTGGCCGCCCGCATACCGCCGAGCGCCAGGGTGACGCTGATGACGCCCCCGGCGACGACCACCCCGACCCAGTACGGCGTGGCGCTGACCGCGCTGAGCACCAGTCCCGCCGTGCGGAACTGCGGCACCAGGTACAGCACCGCGATCAGCAGCACCACCACGGCGGTCAGCTTGCGCAGCGCTGTGGAGGACAACCGGGCCTCGGCGAAATCGGGGACCGTCAACGCTCCCGAGCGCCGCATGGGAGCGGCGACCAGCACCAGCATCGCCACATAACCGGCTGTGAATCCGACGGGGTACCAGAGCGCGCCCGGCCCGTCCTTGACCATCATGCCCGCGATCCCCAGAAACGACGCGGCCGAGAGGTACTCACCGGAGACGGCAGCCGAATTCAACAGCGGCGAGACCTGTCTGGACGCGACCAGGAAGTCCGAGGTGGTCCGCATCGCGGCGACGCCGCGCACCCCGACGAACAGGGTGAGCAGCACCACCGGCGCGACCGCCAGCACCGCCACTGTCATCGGTGCCGCTCCAGCCGCTCGGCGCGCCGCAGCTGCCGCCACGCCAGCAGCACCATCGCCGGGAACGGGACGAGCACCGGGAGCAACCAGGAGACCGGAATCCCCGCCACCCGCGCCGAGGTGACCATCGGCAGGTAGGCCTGTACCAGGGGGAGACCGAACACGAGCAGGACCAGTCCGGACAACGTGATCGCCCCGTGAAACCGCTGGACACGGTAGAGCCGGGTGGCCCGTTCGAGTTCGGCGGGCCCCAGCGGTGGCTCGCTCCAGTTGGTCCGTGAGACCCGTCGGACACGAGCCATCCGGGTCTGGGGACTCATGACCGGAACCCGTTTACCCTCGCTCATCGGCTTCCCCGGGACGCACTGTCCAGCTCGACCCGTTGGGCCTGGTGCAGCAACTTCTCGCGCAGTTCGCGCGCGTGCCGTCTGCTGACCGGGACGTCACCGAGCTCGGTGTGCGCCACGAGACCACCCGCCGAGTCGCTGCGCAGCTCCAGCACCGCCTGCAACGCGACCAGAAAGCTGCGGTGCACTCGTTGGAAACCGGCCGAGCACCAGTACTCCGCCAGCCGTGAGATGGGCATCCGCACCACGTGCTCCCCCCAAGGGGTGTGCAGTCGGACGTAGTCACCGTCGGCGGACACGAAACGCACGTCGCCACGGCGCACGTACTTGGTGCGACCGGCGGTTTCCACCGGCAGCGCGGGCATCGCGTCGGCCACCGGAACGTGCTGCTGCGAGTCGGCCGCATCACGGGGGGAGGCCACCACCCTGCTCACCTTCGCCAGTGCCGCGGCCAGCCGTTCGGCACGTACCGGTTTGAGCAGGTAGTCGACGGCTCCGATGTCGTATGCCGTCACGGCGTGCCCGTCGTAGGCCGTGACGAACACGATCACCGGCGGAGAACTCAGCCTGGTCAACAGCGATGCGAGTTCGATGCCGTCGAGGCCGGGCATCGATATGTCCAGGAACACCACGTCGAACCGGTCGCTCTGTATCAGTTTCAGCGCCGCCAACGCCTCGTCGGCTCCCGTCACCTCGGCTACCTCGGGAGCGGCTCGCAGCATCTCGCGGAGCTCGTCCAAGGCCGGGCGAACGTCGTCGACAGCCAGCACTCGAAGTCCTCGGGTCATCGCGGCACCACTCCGGGTTGAAACATGGGTACCCGGAAAATCACCTTTGTCCCCGCCCCTCGCGCGGTCTCGACGACCAGGCCGTACCAGGCACCGTAGATGGATCGCAACCTGCGATCCACGTTGGCCAGGCCGACACTGTTCTCGGAACCACGACCGGCCAGTATCTCCTCCGCGTCGGCCGGGTCCATGCCCACTCCGTCGTCCTCCACACTGATCACCAGATCGCTTCCGGCCGCCTCGCCGGAGACCTGCACGAGGCCGGCCCCGTCGGCGCCCCCGCCGAAAGCCGGTTGGATCCCGTGCCGCACCGCGTTCTCCACCAAGGGCTGTAGTACCAGGTAGGGCACGGACACGGCCAGCACGTCGGGCGCCACACGAATCTGTACCCGCAGTCGACTGCCGAGCACCGCACGCTGCAGCGCGAGATAGGTCTCGATGGCGTGGAACTCGTCGGAAACGGTGGCGTACTCACGGTTTCGCGCGAGACCGTAGCGGATGAAATCGGCGAAATCGAGCACGAGCTCACGGCTGCGATCCGGCTCGGAGCGGATGAGAGATCCGATAACGGTCAACGCGTTGTAGACGAAGTGCGGGGATATCTCGGAACGCAACGCGCGCAGCTCGGAACGCGCTGCCCGCTCGGCGGTGCTTTCCAGCCTGCCGCGTTCCAACGAGTCCTCGATCCAGTCTCCGGCCCGGTTCACCGCGGACACCGACACACGACCGCTGACCAGCAGCACCCCCACGAGCTCAGCACTCGAGTGGAGCGGAACGGCGGTCAGCGGCGGTCGACCGTGCCGCGTCTCGGTGTGCAGCACTTTGTCGATCAACTTGGCTGCGCCTCGCGGATCGTTCGGAGTTCCCGCCCGCACCCAGTCACCGGACAGCCCGGTCAGCACCACCGCCCGGGCACGAAGCAGTCGTCGAAGATCCCGTACGGCCGCTTTGACCCCGGTCCCGCTCAGACCTTCCTTGAGGTTCTTCGTGATCCGGTGCGCCGTGGTCACGCTGGTCATCGGATCGGGCGCTGACCACCCGGTCCGAGGCTCCGCGAAGCCAGGTGCTCGATCGGCGGGCACGGGCATGAACGCTCCTAGCACTGTCGAGACGGCCCGCCGGATACTAGTGCTTCGGCCACCCCCATCCGAAGGATGTTCATCGGACTCGGTCGCCGAGACCTCGGGCGTGCTGTCCGTAGCTCCCGGAGAGGAGACGGTAGCGCCCCTCGGGAGCGGCAGGGAAGGCGATTCCGGGCGAAATCTCGGCCCGGAACGATTCCGCGGAGTTCACGGCGAACACGCACGGAGGCGACGATTCCAGCTTATCGGAATATTCCATCCAGTGTTACGGCCCAGTGTTACGGGCACGAATTGATCCGGTCACAGGTATTCTCATGATCGCGACGGGGCGTAAAATGTACCGGCCGCGATCTCCGGACCCGTTCGCCGCAGGCGGAGGATTGATGACCAGATATTTTCCGCTGGTGTCGGCACTGGTGTGCTGTTACGTGGTGGCTGTGATCGCCGTTCTGGGGTCGGGAGTACTCACCGAGGAATCAGCGCTGATCGTCGACGACGCGGCACAACTGGTCAGTGGTAGTGGAGCGACGATCGCCTGCTGGTGGCGGGCTCGGCACAACCACGGCGGTCAACGGCACTGGCGGGTGCTGCTGGGGCTCGGTACCGCGGGCTGGACCGCTGGCATGGCGGTATGGGCCTGGTTCCGCACCTTCGCCGACACACCGTTGCCGTCGCCGTCGCTGGCCGATGTCGGTTTTCTGACCCTGCCGGTGTTCGCGTTGCCCGCCCTGTTGGTGTTCGCCGAGGACGGTCGACCCGTCAGGGGAATCACGGCACGTTCCGCCCGAGCGGCGGCCCGCACCCGCGCCGTCCTCGTGCTGGACGGTCTGATCGTCACCGGCTCGCTGTTCCTGTTGACCTGGGCGACCGCGTTGGGCGCCGTGGTGAGTTCGGGAGCACCGACCGCGTTGGGATTCGTGGTGGCGGTGGCGTACCCGGTTACCGATCTCGTGCTCGTGGTGATCGTCGTACTGCTCGCCTCCTTCCGACGCGCCCGCAACAGTCTGCGGTTGCTGCTGCTGGGTTCGGGCCTGATCGCCCTGTCGGTCTCCGACAGCATCTTCGCCTACCTGGTCAGCAGCGGCGCGGCCAGCATGAACCCCCTGTTCGACGCGGGCTTCGTGGCGGGACCGGCGCTGATCGCGTTGGCAGCGATCGTCCCCGACGATCACGAAGCAGCGTCCGGGCACGAATGGCGGGAGCGCACCGTCGACTGGGCGCATCTCATGCTGCCGTACCTGCCGTTGATGGTGGCTGCCTCCTACACGACCGTGAAAACCGTGCTGGGAGCCGGCACGGACGACCTCGAAGTGGTCGGAGTCTTCCTGCTGTTCGTGCTGGTCGTCCTGCGACAGCTGGTGACTCTCATCGACAACGCCAAGCTGTTGGAGAAGGTGCGGAACACCCAGGAGGATCTGGCTCACCAGGCTTCGCACGACCCCCTGACCGGACTGGCGAACCGCACGCTGCTCTACGAGAGACTGCACGACAGCATCACGCGCAACAGCCGGACGCACTACCCGTTCGGACTGCTGTACCTGGATCTCGACGGCTTCAAGGCGGTCAACGACACCTTCGGGCACTCCGCGGGGGACGCGCTGCTGCGCGCCGTGGCCGACAGGCTCCGCGAATGCGTGCGGACGGCAGACACCGTGGCCCGACTCGGCGGGGACGAATTCGCCGTGCTGGTCGCCACGGAACGCAGGCAGGAGTCCGAGCTGGTCGGCGGGAGGGTGCTGGCGGCACTGCAGCGTCCCTTCACCGTCGAGGGCCGAAGTCACACGATAGGCGGCAGCCTCGGGATCGTGCACTGCCCGGTCGATGAGGAGATCTCGGCCCAGACACTGCTGCATCACGCCGACGCGGCGATGTACGCCACGAAACAACGGCGCAAACAGCGGGGCGGCGAAACACCGCCTCAAGGGACTGCCCCCGACGACGAACCGGCCGGCGCGGGGGCGGTGGAAGAGGGGGCGATCCGTGCTGCTCCGTCGGTTCACGACGAACCGCCGGATACCGAAGCCCACTCCGTCCACGATGGCACCACCGCTCCGGACGATCCCGCTGTTCCGGACAACCCCAATGTTCCGGACGATGGGATCTCGCTGCACAACTGATCCCGTCCTGCCAGTGCACAGTGGCTCCACGCGGCTGGAACCACGAGACGGGAAGCTGAGACTACCCGCTACGAATCAGCTCGTGCGAGCCGTAGTGGGCTGACCGGCCACTCCCCCCGCGGGAGCAGCCGGTGAGCACTTCAGGGAGACGGCCGGAGAACCGCCGTCTCCCTTCCATGACTCAGCCCCCTTCGCCTGGCTCAGTGTTTCGGCAACAACCCGAACACCGTGGACGTGGCCCCCGAACCGTTGCGATGAGCGGGACCGCCCGCCAACACCCAACCGCCGGTGGTGGGGAGACGTTCCAGATTCGCCAGAACCTCCAGACTGATGCGGTGCCGCTTATACAGCATCAGCGACACCCGATACTGGTGGTCCGTTCCGACATCGGGGCTGAAGGTGTCGGTACCGAGGGCTCCGCGATAACCGAGTCGACCGGTTTCCAGCAGCCAACTCACCGCCTCGGGGGAGAACCCGGGGTGATGCATCCGCCCCTGTTCGTCGAGGTTGCGGAAAGCGGGGGTACCCCATTTTTCCTGCCAACCGGTCCACAGCACCACCGCGGCGTTTCGCGGAATCGGACCGTGCCGCCGTTCGAAGCGCCACAGGTCCTCCACCGTGACAGCGTGGTCGGGGTCGCGTTCGGCCTCGCGACGAACATCGATCTTGACCGCCGGAAGCAGCAGATCCTCGGGGTCCAACTCGTCGGCACCGGGCTCACCCGCGTTGAAGTGACAGGGGGCTCCGAAGTGCGTACCGGTGTGCTCCCCCTCCTGCACGTACTGCAGGTAGAATCCGTCCTGTTCGAGCGTGGCCACGGTGCTCAGGGTGAACTCCGGATCCCCCGGATAAATACTGGTCGTCTCCGGATCGTTGACGTGCGAGAGGTTCACCAACCTCATGTCGCCCGGGTCGAATCCCGGTCGGCGACCTCCTCCACCACCACCGGACTCGGCGCGAGCGGAACGCGCCAACCCGACCGAGGCGGCCAACCCCGCACTCCAGCTCACCAGTTTCCGCCGTGCGAACAAACCATCCGTCCCTTCCGGAAGAGCTGTCGATCACTCGTCCGACGTCGCGAGACGACGAGGTCCGCTCACCGAGAGCACTCTCGTCGTGTCCGAATCGGACATCGTACCGGCCGTGCTCGTCCGACAGCGCGGCACTACCGAGGGGCAGCACGACACCACCCGACGAACGCGGCGGGGCTCAAACGACAGGGGCCGTGCCACGCGGTCGCGGAAGTCCGTCCAGCATCACCGGCAGGGTGGCGTGTCCGTTGGCGATGAAGCCTCCGGCGGGCCGGAGTTCGGAACCCGTGACCGCGAGTCGCATACCGGGAAAGCGCTCGAACAGGGCGGGCAGCGCGACCTCCGCCTCCAGCCGCGCCAGTGGTGCGCCGAGACAGTAGTGCGCGCCGTGCCCGAACGCCAGGTGATCCCCGTTGTCCGGCCGAGTGACGTCGAACTCGTCGGGGCGGTCGTAGCGCTCCGGATCGCGTCCCGCCGCGGCGTAACCGGCCAGGATGGGCTCACCGGCGCGAATGACGACACCGTCGAACTCGATGTCCTCGACGGCGTACCGCAACGGAACGTTGGCCAGCGGCGCCTGCCACCGCAGTGTTTCGGTGACCACCTGCTCCCAGGAGACGGAGCCTTCCCGGACCATGGCCAACTGGTCGGGGTGGCGGAGCACGGCGGTTATCGCGTGGTCGAGCAGATTCACGGTGGTCTCGTGTCCCGCCCCGATCAGCAGGATCAGTGTGTCGACCAGCTCACGCTCGTCGAGCCGGGCCTCGTTCTCGTCCCTGGCCTGCAACAACGCACTGGTCAGATCGTCGGCGGGCTCGGCTCGTTTGGTCGCCACCAGATCATTGAGCAGCGCATAGAGTTCGTACTGGGTGGCCTGCACCTGCTCGGGTGTGGCCGAGGTGTCGAACACACCGTCGACGACGCGGCGCAGTCCGGGGCGGGCATCGTCGGGGACGCCGAACAGGTGACAGATCACGGAGATGGGAAGCGGATAGGCGAACCGCTCACGGAGATCGACACCGCCCCGCGTGGGCAGGGCGGCCAGCTCGTCGAGCAACTCGTTGGTCTTCGTTTCGACGAAGGGGCGCATCGCGGCGATCCGGCGCGGGGTGAACGCCTTGGAGATCAGCGAGCGGAGTCTGCGGTGCTCCTGGCCGTGCGCGGTGAACATGTTGCGTACCGCGACCCAGCTCGCCAACGCCCAGTCATCGGGGATCTCGCCGTTGATCCAGCTGGGCCAGTGTTGTCTGGGATCCTTGGAAACACGGTTGTCCGCGAGTAGCTCCCGTAATCGCCGGTGACTGGTCACCGACCAAGCAACCACTCCCCCAGGTAGTTCAACGCGCGCCGCGGGGCCTTGGTCACGGAGCCGGCGCGCTTCGGTGTGGACGTCGTCTCCGGTGGGATCCAGGACGTGTGGGCAGGACGATTGCTCCATCGGCCGCTTTCTCCAGGTGTCTCGTCACGACTGTCGGTCTCCTGGACAGGCGGGAAGTGCACCGGCAGCGCGGTCAGAGCACGGTGGAACGGCCCGGGTCGCCACTCCAACTCGTCGGCGGGCACAGCCAAGTCCATATCTGGCAACGTATCCAAAATGGTCTCGATCGCAACAGAGGCGATCAATCGGGCCGTGCCTCTTGCCGGGCAGGTGTGCGGACCGGCACTCCAGGCCAGATGTGCCCGGTTGCCGTCGCGGCGGATGGACCGCAGTGCGGGATCGGTGTTGGCCGCGGCTATGCCGATCACCACGGGTTGGTTCGCGGGAAGCAACCTGCCCGCCAACTCGACCTCGCGGGTCGGGTAGGTGATGGCGTAGTTGGCCAGCGGTGGTTGTTTCCAGAGCACTTCGTCGATGGCGTCCTCCACCGGTAGCCGTCCTCCGGAAAGATCGCCCGCGAACCGGTCGTCGGCCAGCCACAGCCGCAACGCGTTCGTGATCAGATTCTGCACCGGTTCGGCACCGGCACCCATGAACACCACGAGCTGCTGCACCATCTCCTCGTCGTCGAGATCGGCCTCGTGCCCGAGCAACCAGGTGGTTATGTCGAACGAGGGCTGCTCGCGACGCAGCGCGATCAGCTCCGCGATGCACTGGCCGAGCTCCCGGTTGGCCCGTTCGGTGTCGATCCCGTCCCACAGGGCGGTCATCGCGTCGACCATGCGAGTGGTCAGTTCCGGTGGACTGCCGAACAGCCTGTTGAGCACCAGCAACGGCAGCACCCGGGCGTACTCGGCGAGCAGGTCCGCCTTCCCGGCGGGACCGAAGTCCCGGATGAGGCTCTCGGCGCTCTCGGTCACGTACCGACGCAGCGTCACGGAGTCGACCCGGCTCAGACTGTCGGTGATCGCCTGCCGCAGCCGGTCGTGCGCGGGTCCGTCCTGGAACAGGACATTGTCCCGGTACATCATCATCGCCACGACCGGGCTGTCGGCCGGCGCCTCACGCTGCCACGCACGAGAGTCCTTCGGGAACGTCTCGGGATCGCGCAGCACCGAAAGGGCGGTCTCGTGATCGAGCACGAGCGTGGCGGGAACTCCCGGGGCGAGTTCGACCGAGGCGAGCGGTCCCTGCTCGCGCAGCTCGGCGTAGACACCGTCGGGGTCGGCGGCGAACGCCTGATCGTGGATCGGCGTGGGGTCGGCGTGCATCGGACAACCGGACAGCACTGCTGTCTCGTCCCGGTCGGTTTCGGTCATGCGGACTCCTGGGCATGTTGCAAGGGTGAGGCGAGCACGTGCTCCACCAGGGAGATCATCGCTCGCGCGGTGGCGGAGCGATCACGAGCGTCACAGGTGACCAGCGGAATCTCGGGCAGTAAGTCGAACGCCTCGCGTAATTCCTCATGGGAGGGGATATCGACACTGTTGAAATCGTTGATCGCCACTCCGTAGGGCAGTCCCCGCTCCTCCAGCACGCTGATCACGTCGAAGGACTCCTCGAGGCGTGCCACATCTGCCAGCACCAGCGCACCCAACGCCCCGTGGGCGAGGTCCTCCCACATCGACAGGAAACGCTGCTGCCCCGGCGTGCCGAACATGTACAGCACCACCCTGTCGCTGAGCGTGCGACGGCCGAAGTCGAGCGCCACCGTGGTGGTGGTCTTGTCCGTGATCCCGTGCAGATCGTCGACGACCGCACCGTCCCGGGTCATCGTCTCCTCGGTGTGCAACGGCTCGATCTCGGACAACGTGTTGACGAAGGTGCTCTTGCCGACCGCGAACGGCCCCACGACCAGAACCTTGACGGCGGTACGGACGCTGTCCGGCAGATACACCTCACCGGAGGGCTCTGAGCCCATCAAGCACCTCCTGCAGTAGTTCGCGGTCCGGCCCGTGCTGCTGCCACTCGGTCGACAACGTGGCCAGATGCCCCTGATCCACCAGATCCGCCACTATCACCCTGGTGACGCTGGCCGGTAATTCGAGATGGGCCGCGATCTCGGCGATCGACAACGATCCGCCGGAGCACAGCCGCAGGGTCCGGCGCTGCTCCGGCGAGAGCAGCGCGGGATCGGCATGCCGTGTGGCCTGGATGAGCGTGGTGAGGTCGAGAGTGTTCCTGGTCGGGTGAGCACGTCCTCCCGTGATCAGGTAAGGACGTACCAGCGACTCCCGATCCCGCCGGCGAGGCGGACTCATGATCGGTCACTGTCCCCGGATCGGGGCAGGGTTCCCAGTTCGGATCCCAGCTTCTGCACCACCGCGTGGAACCGCTGGGTTGCCGGCCCCATGTCGACCTTCTTGGTGGTCGACACGCCCATGTAGGCGTGGGGCCCGGCGGCGATGAGAAAGATGTAGCCCGTGTCGAACTCGATGAGCGTCTGGTTCCACGTGGGCTGCGCGCCGCAGAACTCCGTGGCCGCGGCGGAGGAACCGCGCAGCGAGGCCAGACACGCCGCGAACCGGTCGGCGTCGGCCTCACCGATGTCTCCCGTGGCCGTGATCACCAATCCGTCTCTGGCTAAGACCACGGCGCTGCGTACCTCCGGCAGCAGCACGTCGTCGAGCATCCAACGGAGTTCCGGGCGCCGGACGGTGTTCGTACTCATGCGTGGGGGTCCTCATCCTCGTTCTCACCAACGGACACGGCACTGCTGGAGTCACTGGCCTGCTGCCAGGCAGCCAACCCCGCGGCGCTGTCGGAGTCCGCGGGCGGTGCCGAGTCGGGTTGTGCCGCGGTGGTTTCCCGCGTCCTGCGACTGCGTTTGGGCAGTCCTCCCGAAGTACGCTGCCGAGCAGGGGTGGACTGCTCGTCGTCGCCGGCCGACTCGGTGGCCGCCTTCTGACGGACCTCGTTCTCGTCGGGGGTCTCGATGTGGGTCAGCAACTCGTTGGGCACGAACACCACTGCCCGCATCCCGCCGTAGAGCGGTGGAGCGTCCACGGAGACGGTCAGTCCGTAACGGACGGCCAGCAGCCCGACGACGGCGAATCCCACACGGGGAGGATCACCGATCTCGTCCAGGGCGATCTCCTGTTTCGACAACAGCCGTTCGGCTCGGCGCCGTTCCTCCAGCGGCATGCCGACTCCCGCGTCGTCGATCGTGATGGCGACGCCGTTGTGGGCGTGCTGCACCCCGACCGCGACCTGGGCGTACGGCGGGGAGTAACGCGCGGCGTTGTCCAGCAGCTCCGCCACCAACAGGACCAGCGGTTCCACCACACGAGTGATAACGCCGAGATCGCCGACGGAATCACCCTGTGTGCTGGGGTTGTAGGCACTCACGGAGATGCGCTGGTAATCCCTGATCTGCGACTGGGCACCGCGGAGAATGTCCTGCAGACTCGTCGCCGAACGTTGCTGTCCGATCCAGGCCCCGAACAGCACGGCGAACCCCCGCAGCCGCCTGCTGAGCTGGGAACCGGCGTGGTCGATGGTGTAGAGATCGGCGAGCACATCGGCGTCGTCGTGCCGGTGCTGCATGTCCGACACCGCCATGTGCTGTTCGGAAGCCAGCCCGCGCACGGTGTCCAGCACACCGGTCAGGGTGCGTCGTGAGGAGTGTTCGGTGTGTTCGCGAGTGGCACGCACGATCCGCTCGATCACGTCGACGAGTTCGGCGAGCGAGTCGGAGGCGAACGTGCCGTCCTCCTGCCGCAACGGACCCGGCACCGGGGCGCTCGACATCCCGTTGAGGGATTCGGCCAGCGCGGGCAACCGCTTGCTCCTCAGGTGTTCGAGCTCGGCGAGATGCTGCTCACGCTCCCGAACGAGCTCCATTATCCGCTGTCGTTGGCGCGCGATGGCCGCCGCACCTGCTACCGCCAGGGCGGTCAAACCGGCGGCGCCCGCCGATCGCACCACCGACGCGACACTCCAACGGTGGTGGGGCGAGATCTTTGGGTGTTGTGTTGTCATGCGTCCCTCGTGAACGAACGTGCGGGGCACCATGCGTCATGGCAGCCACGGAGACGACACCGCCGTCGCCGGAGTTGGTCCGTGTCCGGCGACTTGAGGTCCGTATCGGACTTGCCCGGCACAACTCCGGTGCGGTGAGGTGGTCGCGGGCAAGATCGTACGCAACCAGCGGAATCACTCCTAGCGGCGGCGGGTACTAATACCGATCGGAGTACCACTAGAGTGTGAAAGACGTGTATCCGTCCACACAGGATCACTTATTCGCCGGAATCCCCCGAAGCGACATGTTTCGGAAACTTCGCGGCACTTACCCGGAAGGGACCGGCGATCCGATGAAGGGATGAGAAAGACACTCGGATCCGCTTCGGAAATCCGCGGCAAAGCCCGCACCGAGCTCGCGCACGGCTTCGGAAACGGCGCTCGCCCGTCCCGAACGGTTCAACCGCGCTCGACGGCCGCTCGCAGCGCGTGCAGAGTGCGCTCGATGTTGCGTTGATTGGCTTCCTGCCTGTGGGTCTCGCCGGTGGTCTCGGCGCTGACCGGGGTGTACCAGGCAGGACGACGATCCCAGGCACTTTCCACCACGAGACAGCCCGCATCGGTGGAACTGAGCTCGAAACGCCAGTGTGAGACCGGTGTGTCACCGTCGTCGACATCGAATGCGAAGCATTGTCCACTTTCGGCTACACGCACAGTAGCCACTGTCGACCAGGTTTTATCACCGTTCCGGTTGAAGCCACGAAAACGAACTCCCGGGCGTGGAGATGATTCGTCCAGCCAGGTGCAGGACTCGAGTTCCTCGGAGACCTCGGCGAGCACGTCGAGATCGGTGAGCATCCGGTAGACGAGCTCGGGCGGAACCGCCATCTCGAGCTCAGCGCGGGCCGCGGGTTCCAGCACCATTACCTCCTGGTAAGAACGACTCTCCCCAAGTTAACCCGCTGCTGGCGTGTGGTTCTCGCCCGAGGGGCTGTACCACCCCCACAGTCGCACCGGAACCGGGTTCAGGATCGATACAGTTCTCGAAACCGGGCGCCGAGCGGGCGGACGCGAATGTCTGCTCTGCATGGAACGGCCCGATGGAGGACGATAGTGCGCGGGCCCCAAGCGTCCCGGTGTCCTCACCGCGGGCGCCCCGCAGCGCTCGGGGATGGTGATCCACAGTGATTCGAGATTACATCAGAACACATACGAATCCCCCGGTCTTCATCATCTCGGGGATCGTGGCCATAGCATTCGTGTTGTGGGGCGTGCTGGCCCCGGCGAACGTCGACACGGTAGCGAGCAACGTCAACAGCTTCATCACGACCAACTTCGGCTGGCTCTACATCCTGTCGGCCACGCTGTTCCTCATCTTCGTGGTCGTGATCATGCTGAGCAGGTTCGGCAACATACGGCTCGGTCCGCCGGACTCCAAACCGGAGTACGGCAGGTTGCCCTGGTTCGCCATGCTGTTCACGGCGGGCATGGGTATCGGGCTGGTCTACTTCGCGGTCAGCGAGCCGGTTTCGCACTACCTCAACCCACCCACCGGCCCCGGTGGTACCGAGGCGGACGTCTCCGAGGCGATGAACCTCACTTTCTTCCACTGGGGACTGCATCCCTGGGCGATCTACATCGTGCTGGGACTGTCGCTGGGTTACTTCGCGTTCCGCAGAGGAATGCCACTGCGCCCTGCCGCGGCGTTCTATCCGCTGCTCGGCGACCGCATCTACGGCTGGGTGGGACACCTGATCGACATCCTCGCCGTGTTCGGCACGTTGTTCGGCCTGGCCACCTCGCTCGGGATCGGTGGCCAGCAGGTGGGAGCCGGACTGGAGACCCTGTTCGGCATCCCGAACACGGCCACACTGCAGGTGATCCTGATCCTGTCCATCACGGCGATCGCGGTCGTGTCGGTGATGCTCGGCATCGACAAGGGCATCCGCAACCTGTCGCTGATCAACCTGTGGCTGGCGTTCACCCTGATGGTGTTCGTGTTCGTGGTGGCCTCCTCGCGCGACATCGTCAACGCACTGGCGAACAACATCGGCACCTACCTGCAGAACCTGCCGTTGACGAGCTTCGAGACCTACCCCGGCAACGCGGCGGCCCGGGAGTGGCAGGCCGACTGGACCCTGTTCTACTGGGGATGGTGGATCTCCTGGTCCCCCTTCGTGGGAATGTTCCTGGCCAGGATCTCGTACGGACGTACGATTCGGCAGTTCATCGCCGGTGCCCTGTTCGCACCGGTCGGGGCCTCGATGGTGTGGCTGACGGTGTTCGGTGACGCGGCGTTGCAGCGGCTTCGTGCCAACCCGAACAACCCCATCGGCGACGCGAGTTCGGAAACCGCGATGTTCGTGCTGTTCAATCAACTACCGGTGGTCGAGGTAGTCAGCATACTGGCCTCGGTACTGGCGATCATCGTGGTTGTGCTGTTCTTCGCCACCTCCTCGGACTCCGGCTCACTGGTGGTCGACATCCTCACCAACGGCGGTGACCCGCGTCCGAGATGGCAGCAGCGGCTGTTCTGGGCCGTGCTGGAGGGTGTGATCGCCGCGGTGTTGCTGGCTGCGGGAGCGGTCAGCGGGGCGGACGCGCTGAGTGCGTTGCAGACCGCCTCGATCGTGGCCGGACTGCCGTTCTGCATCGTGCTGCTGCTGATGTGCGTGGGTCTGAGCAGGGCACTGAATCAGGAACGCCGCACACTGCCCCGAACGGAGGAGCCGAGCCCTTTAATCGGTCTCCGGGAGAGCGCGGCCAGACGGACGAGGACGGGACCGACCGGTGAGCCGGGCGGAGGTAGCACGACGGGCACCTCCGAGGAGGACACCCGACGAAACGATTCCGGTAGCGATCAGGAGTGAATCCGCGAGTCGAGCACAGCGGCCGGTCGGACCTCGCCCGGGTCCGACCGGCCGCTTCACCACGAGCGGGACCGAGCGCTCACGTCACGTAGGGCCACCCCTGGGAGTCCCAGCCGAGTAGGTTGATCCCCAGCTTGTGCGCGCCGGAGTCGTTGGCGTCGTAGTAGTGGTAGGCCAGCAGGCTGCCGTCGCTGTCGTGCATCACGCTCTGCCCACCGGGCCCGATGATGTTGTCGTGACTTCCGAGTATTCGCGTACCACCACCCTGCAGCATGGGGGTTCCGGAGCGGTCCACATAGGGACCGGTGGGCGAGGTGGAACGTCCGGCCATGACCCGGTACGTGCTGTCGGTACCCTGACAGCACTGCCCGAAAGAGGTGATCAGGTAGAAGTAGCCGTCACGCTCGACGATCTCCGGAGCCTCGACGGCGTCCGAGGCGGGACCGCTGGCGAGGTGGTAGAGCGTCCGATCGGTACCGTGCTGCTTTCCGGTGGCGGGGTCGAGCCTGATCATGCGGATGCCGCTCCAGAAGGAGCCGAAGGCCAACCACCACTTTCCGGAGCTGTCGACGAACAGGTTCGGGTCGATGGCGTTGTGGTTGTCGCCGGTGGTCGTGCTGTAGACGATGCCCTGGTCCTGCCAGTCACCGGGTGCCGCGGTCGTGCTGGTGGCCAGACCGATCGCCGAGTGGTTGGATCCGAACGAGGAGGCGGCGTAGTACAGCCAGTACCTGCCGTTGTGGTGGGAGACGTCCGGGGCCCAGATGTCGCCCTCGGAATTGTAGTCGTGGATCCAGGAGGGAACACTGGTGAACGCCGAACCGGTACGTTCGAAGTCGATTCTGTCGGCGGAAAGGCGCTGCTGTATCCCGCCACCGGTGGAAAACAATCGGTAGCCGGAATCCGTACGCACCATGGATGGGTCGTGTGCGCCGATATCGCCGGTCACGGCACCGGGCATCGGGTAGTCCGCCGCGGCGGCGCCGGGGGCGGCGATTCCGAGGCTCGTCAGCAAAGCGGCGATGACACCCGCTGTCCGAAGTGGAATTCGTTTGGTGAACATGGGCTCCTCAAAGGTCGTCCGTGCTCGGCACACTAGGAATCACGCGTTCACCTGACCGGCCGTGACACGCTGATCCACTCGACCGGGCAATGTGAGCCACCCGAACGTGGTAGCCGATCGTCCCGAAATCGGCCGTTCGAAAAGCCGAACACTGTCCGGTCAAGTTAGGGTTAGGTGACGTCCCGGTCAACACGATCCGACGCACAGCGTCTTTTCGGCGGTGCCCGGCACCGCCGATTCGGCGCAGCCACGTACCGAATCGACGGACGGCCCCCGCCACCTCTCGAAACCCGAACCCTCTCCGGGAAATCGCACGGCTCCCGCCGTTGATCCAGCGAACGGGACACTCGAGGAAAACTGGGATCAGTCCGCCGCACGCGGCGAGATCACGCGGAAGGTTCCGCCGAACGAACGCGGGAAAACGGCGGCAACGGACTCCTACAGCTCATCTGGTCTGCAACAACGGCACGGCGGGAGCCCCACTGGGCAACATGTACTTGCCGATCATCAGCGGCGTGCTGTCCTCGCGGACCACCTGGGTGATCAACACCACCGGGGTGTCGGCCGGACGCTGGAAGGCCGCACCGCGTTGTCCTCCCAGCACTGTCGCGGTGATCCCGCTCGACCCGCGCAGCGAAAGCCCGGGAGAGCGCGAGGTCAGCACGTCCAACATGGTCCTCGGCTCCTCCGAGGCGACACGCAACGCTTCCGGCAGGTCCGGATCCAGCTCGACGAGGGTCTCGTCCGGCAGAATCCATTCCTGGACCAGGCAGGCGGGCGAACCCTCGACGTCGACGATGCTCTCCCAGAACCGGATCTCGCTGGCCGCGGGGACCGGCAGGTGTTGCAGCACCAGGTCGGTCGGCTCTTCGGTGGAGCGGGCCAGCGCACGAACGCCTGTCGCCTCGGCCCCCAGCAACTTCTCCACGGAGCCCAGACGTTCGAAACCCCGGTGCGGGGTTCCGGTGCTGACCGTGCGACCCACCCCCCGACGAACCGTGATCACCCCGTCCTCCTGCAGCAGGATCAGTGCCTCCCGCAGCGCCGGGCGACTCACCCCCAGTTCACCGGCGAGTTCGGGTTCGGACGGCAGTGCCGAGCCGGGTGGGTAGTGTCCTTGGCGGACGGCGTCCACGATCCGCTCGTAGAGCTCCACCGACGGTCTGCGCTGTGATCCACGACTGCCCGGCACACTTCACCTCATTCGGAACTTTGTCAGACAAGTTAGTTCCGAAGAGGCGCTCCGGTCAATCAGCCGGGCCGAACTGGGAACACAACAAGAGGACCATGCGAAACGCCGATTGTAAGCAGAGTTTGACACCAAAGCGGCGCGAGGTGTAGACACTCGACCAATCAAACTTGTCTGACAACCTTGCGCAAGGCAGAAGGAGCACTGATGCGAGGGATGACCACCGGTCCCACGGACGAACAGCTCGTGCAGGCTCCGAAGGTACTGCTGCACGACCACCTGGACGGTGGCCTGCGCCCGCGGACGGTCGCCGAACTCGCCGCGCGGAACGGCTACGAGCAGCTGCCGAGCACGGATCCCGAGGAGTTGGAGAGCTGGTTCGCCGCGGCGGCCGAGGCCGGCTCGCTGGAGGAATATCTGGAACGTTTCGCCCACACTGTCGGGGTGCTGCAGACTTCGGAGGCGCTGCACCGGGTCGCGGCGGAGTGCGCCGAGGACCTCGCCGCCGACGGGGTGGTATACGCCGAGATCCGTTATGCCCCCGAACTGAGCACCCAGGGCGGCCTGGAGTTGGACCAGGTGGTCGAGGCCATCCTGGCCGGATTCGCCGAGGGCGCGAACCGTGCGGCGCGGCACGGCAGGCGAATCAGGCTCGGGCTGCTGCTGTGTGCCATGCGACAGGCCTCCCGTTCCTCCGAGATCGCCAGGCTGGCGGTGCGTTACCGCGACGAGGGCGTGGTCGGTTTCGACATCGCCGGCCCGGAAGCGGGACATCCACCCACCCAGTCCTTGGAGGCGTTCGAGTACCTGCGCCGCGAGAACTTCCACTTCACCATTCACGCGGGCGAGGGTTTCGGGCTTCCCTCCATCTGGGAAGCGATCCAGTACTGCGGCGCGGCGCGCCTGGGGCACGGAGTTCGGATCCTCGACGACATCACGTTCGACGAGCACGGAACAGCCCACTTGGGGCGGCTCGCCTCCTTCGTGCGGGACCGGAGGATTCCGCTCGAGATGTGCCCACGGTCCAACGTGCACACCGGGACGGTGAACTCCCTGCCGGAGCACCCCATCGCCCTGCTGCGGGGACTACACTTCCGCGTGACGGTCAACACCGACAACAGGCTGATGAGCCAGACGAGCATGAGTGGTGAGTTCCGCGAGCTCATCGACACCTTCGGCTACACGCTGGACGATCTGCAGTGGTTCACGGTCAACGCGATGAAGTCGGCGTTCCTGCCGTTCAACCAGCGGCTCGCGCTGATCAACGAGGTGATCAAACCCGGTTACGCCGCACTGCGCTCGGAGGCGCTGTTCGGCAGAGTCGACGACTCGGTGGGTCCGGTGACGGCTCCCTCCGGAACCGGCGAGTGAGTTTCGGCAGCCTGGATCTAGTGGGTGAACGAAGTGGTTTCCGCACGAACGGGATCGCCGCCGGCCCCGAGCGGGGTGCTCGCGGAGTCCTGGTGAGCGACCCCGCGGAAACCGCGGAGTCGAAGGCTGTTGCCGACGACGAACACCGAGCTGAACGCCATGGCCGCTCCCGCGATCATGGGGTTGAGCAGTCCCGCCGCGGCCAGCGGCAACGCGGCCACGTTGTACCCGAACGCCCAGAACAGATTGCCCTTGATGGTCCGAAGCGTGCGCCTGGACAGTCGGATCGCGTCCACCGCGGCGCGCGGATCGCCACGCACCAGCGTGAGATCGCTGGCCTCGATCGCCACGTCGGTACCTGTTCCCATCGCCAGTCCCAGGTCGGCACGTGCGAGCGCCGCGGCGTCGTTGACCCCGTCACCGACCATGGCTACCACGCCGCCCCGGTCCTGGATACGCCCGACGACGTCGACCTTGTCCTCGGGCATCACCTCGGACCGGACCTGCTCGATACCGACGCGGGCAGCGATGGAGCGGGCTACCGCGTCGTTGTCACCGGTCAACAGCACGGGGGTGAGCCCCAGTTCGCGCATTCCTCGCACGGCCTGCGCGCTGCTGGGTTTGACGGTGTCGGCGACGACCAGCACGGCGCGGGCCTCACCGTCGCGGGCCACCACCACCGCGGTCGAGCCGTCCCGTTCGGCGGCCCGCTTGGCTTCGGCGAGTGGCCCGGGTAGCGTAATGCCCCGCTGCTCGATCAGCTGGGCACGCCCCACGAGGACGGTGTGGCCGTCGACGGCTCCGTGTACGCCGAGTCCCTCGATGTTGCCGAATTCCTCGATCGCGGGCAGCGGACCCACCCGCTCGGCGGCGCCGCGAGCGATGGCCCGGGCGATCGGGTGCTCCGACCCGTTCTCCAACGCTCCGGCCAAGGCCAACACCTCGGAATCCGAACCGTCCTCGGTGGTGTGGACCGAGAGCAGCTCCATGTCGCCCGTGGTGATCGTTCCGGTCTTGTCCAGCACGACGGTGTCCACACGGCGAGTGGACTCCAGCACCTCGGGGCCCTTGATCAGTATTCCCAGCTGAGCGCCTCTGCCGGTACCGACCAGCAGTGCCGTGGGGGTGGCCAGCCCCAGGGCGCAGGGGCAGGCGATGATCAGCACGGCCACGGCGGCGGTGAACGCGGTGGTGACTCCCCCACCGACGAACAACCAGTACAGCAGCGTACCGAGCGCGAGGACGATCACGATCGGCACGAACACCGCCGAGACCCGATCGGCGAGACGCTGTACCCGCGCCTTGCCCGCCTGCGCGTCCTCGACCAGCTTGGCCATCCGGGCCAGCTGGGTGTCGGAACCGATCCGCGTGGCTCGCACGACCATCCGGCCGCCCGCGTTGACCGTGGCACCGATCACGGTGTCACCGGGCTCGACCTCGACGGGCACGGATTCGCCGGTGAGCATGCTCGCGTCCACGGCCGAGCTGCCCTCGGTCACCACTCCGTCGGTGGCGATCTTCTCACCGGGGCGTACCACGAACAGGTCATCGACACGCAGCTGTTCGACCGGAACGAGCGACTCCCGGCCGTCGCGCAGCACCGCGACCTCTTTGGCGCCGAGTCGCAGCAGCGCACGTAGCGCCGCTCCGGATCGACGCTTGGAGCGGGCCTCGAAGTACCTGCCCGCCAGGATGAAGGTGGTCACGCCGGCGGCGACTTCGAGGTAGATCGAGCTCCCACCGTCGACGTGTCGCACCGAGAAATCGAAGGAGTGGGTCATGCCGGGAACCCCGGCGCCACCGAACAGCAGGGCGTACAGCGACCAACCGAAGGCGGCCGAGGTACCCAGCGATATCAGGGTGTCCATCGTGACGGCGCCGTGGCGCAGGTTCGTCCAGGTGGCGCGGTGGAACGGCAGCGCCCCCCACACCAGAACCGGCGCGGCAAGGGTCAACGAGATCCACTGCCAGTAGGTGAACTGCAGCACGGGCACCATGGCCATGGCGATGACGGGGACCGAGAGCAGCGCCGAGACGATCAACCGCTGCCGGAGCAGCAGCTCGTCGCTCTCCGCACTCTCGGCGGTCTCCGTGGCTTCACCCGCCGTTTCGTCGGGGCTTTCGGAGCTGTAGGAGCCGGCAGGGGTGGCACTGTAGCCCGCCGCCTCGATGGTGCCGACGAGCCGCTCGGTACCGGTATCAGGGGGATGAGTAACCCTGACCTTCTCGGTGGCGTAGTTGACGGTGGCACTCACCCCGTCGAGCTTGTTGAGCTTGCGCTCGATCCGGGATGCGCAGGAGGCGCAGGTCATTCCGCCGACCGACAGTTCGGTGTCGATCGCCTGCTCCGATGGGAGCGTGTCCTGTCGGCCGGTGGTCATCGTTGGTTCCCCTCTCGACACGACCGGGAGCGTTCCGCGGCACCGCGACGGAGGTCGCCGGCGGCGACTCGTGACCGTCCGCGTTCGATATCGTGTTCCGAACCCAGCTATATACCCTACGGGGGTACCGTGTCAACGAGTCGAGCGCCGAACTCCCACAGCCGGACTACCGACGACGAGCACCGGTCACAGGACTCGCCCCGGAACGGACACGCACCCGCGTCCGCGGGGCAGAGCGCCGAGAAGGGGCCGGCTCAGGAGCGCACGAGACGAGCGATGGCGTCGCTGGCCTCCTGGATCTTGGCCTCGGCGTCCTCACCGCCCTCGGAGACGGCCTCCGCGACGCAGTGCTTGAGGTGCTCGTCCAGCAGCCCCAGCGACACCGCCTGCAGCCCCTTGGTAACCGCCGAGACCTGGGTCAGTACGTCGATGCAGTACTCATCGTTCTCGACCATGCGCGCCAGACCGCGCACCTGGCCCTCGACACGCCGCAGCCGCTTGAGGTACTCCTCTTTGTCCTGGGCATACCCGCGCATTCGACCTCCCTCACCGACACGGACAAACCACTCCCAGCATACCCCCTACCCGTAACCCCACCCGTGGGAACCAGGCCCCGCCGGACGGGCCACGAACCACCCCCGAGGGGTATGCAGGGCTCATCCCAGCAGTCGAGCGGCAGCCTGTTTGGCCACGGCGACCGGATCACGGACCCGCCCGGTGCCCGAAGTGACCAGCACTCCTTCCCACAGCAGGAAGAGCTGCTCGGCGACCAGCGACGGATCGGCGGACCCCGAAGCGGCGACCAGTTCGGTCAGCCATTCGCGCAGCCGCGCCTTGTCCCTCTCGATCACCGCCTGCGCGGGATGCGTCGAATCGGCGAGTTCGGCCTCGGCGTTGCCGAACGCACATCCACGGGGGCACTCCCGTTCGAGCCAGCTCGCCAAGATGTCGAAAGCCGCCAGCACCCGGCCCGAGGGTGTGCCGCCGATCCGTCGCAGCTCGCTGTCGAAGAACGCGCTCCAGCGCTGTTCACGACGTTCGAGGTAGGCGGCCACCAACTCGTCCTTGGAGCTGAAGTGGTTGTACAGGCTCATCTTGGCGACCCCGGCACGCTCGATGACCGTGTCGATACCGACGGCACGGATGCCGTGCCGGTAGAACAGTTCGGAGGCCGCCTCGAGCAGCCGCTCCCGCGCGGAACCACGCGGCCGTGATCCTCGTGTCGCCGTGCCGGTACTCATCAGCAGCTCTTCCCTTCACCCGGTCGCGGAATCGACGGTACTCGCGGCACCGCGAGTCGCGGACGATACCGGAGCGATTCCGCGTTCCTCGAAACTCGGGCGCGCACGGTTGTTCGATAACCGACCGGGGAAACGACTACGCTGGACATCGGGATGACCGCGCAGTGGGCACACGTCGCGCCCCACGGTCGGCAACACCCCGCCGAAGGGCGGTGAACGGTGATGACGGGAACGATTCCGCTGGGCCGGGTGGCCGGGATTCGCCTGCAGCTGCACTGGAGCGTGGCGGGCATCATCGGACTGATCGTCTTCATGCTGGGTGCCTACTGGCTGCCCACCACGCTGCCCGGACACGCCACGGTTTTCTACTGGATCGCGAGCACCGCGGCCGCGCTGTTGCTGATCGTCTCGGTGCTGCTGCACGAACTGGCTCACGCGCTCGTGGCCGTACGACACGGTCTGAGCGTCGACCGGGTCACGCTGTGGTTGCTCGGTGGGGTCGCCCGGCTGCGCGGCGAGGCCCCCACTCCCAGGGCGGAGTTGTTCATCTCCGGCGTCGGACCGCTGGTGAGCGGCGCGGTGGCGGGGGCGTTCGCGCTGGCGACATGGGTGCTGGTCACCCTGCAGGCCGGCCAGCTGGTGATCATCGTTGCTGCCTATCTGGGGATGTTGAACCTCGCGATCATGGTGTTCAACCTGCTTCCGGCCGCTCCGCTGGACGGCGGTCGAATTCTGCGCGCGGTGATCTGGGCCCGTACCGGACAACGCTTCAAAGCCGCCCTGTGGGCGACCCGCACGGGCGCTGGTCTGGGGTTCCTGCTCATCGCGGGCGGCTTCGTGAGTGTGGTCACGCGTGGCATCGAGGGCATCTGGGCGATGCTGGTCGGCCTTTTCGTGCTACAGGCCGCCGCCGCCGAACGCCAGCAGGCAAGGCTGGGCATGGCGTTGGGCGATGTCCGGATAGATGAGTTCGTCACGACCGGCGCGACCCCGCGGTGGTCGGACCTGTCGGTCAGTGACGTGCTGAACTCCCCGTTCGGCAACGACGGCTCGGTATTCGCGGTGGTGGATCGTGACGGCACGCTGCGCGGAGTGCTCAGCCCCCGTCGACTGCACGAGGTGCCGGTCACCGAGCGAAACCGGAACACGCTGCGCGAGCTGGCCGATCCGCTCTCCGAGTTCACCACCGCGAGTCGTGGTGAACCGGTGACCAGCGTGCTCGCCCGTTACGACGATCCCCGGCGCTCGATCCTGGTGCTGGATCAGGGACGAGCGGAGGGGCTGGTGCCCGCGACGGACCTCAACCGGCTCATCGCCGAACGAGTGCCGGGTCCCGCCGCGCACCGAGCGGGAATCTCGCCGGATGGTGCTGGTGGACGGGGTGGCACGGAACCGGACCCACCATCGGACTGGTGGTACCCGGGACAACGCCGGGGGCAGTGAAGCCACCTCCGGATGAGCGCTCCTCGAAACGCTCCCGCGAACGATCTCCCCGGTCGGAGTCCGCCACCCCGGCTCACCGAAGTGGCGGACTCCTACTGGTTCTCACCGCGTGGGATCCGCACGGTCTCGCCACGTTCCACCGCGGCGACGCCCGGCACGGCGCGGGCAGCGTCGAAGTGCTCACGCTCCAGAACGCCGGTGATCACCCCCACGAGCTCGAGCACTCGGTCCACGCGCATCCCGACCCGGCGCAGTCGCCGCGCCACGGTGTCGATGTGGTCGAGCCACTCTTCGTTCACGGTGACCACCACTTCGTCGGTCATGGTCTCCGTCCGCGCCTCACGAGGGTGCCTTGGCGATTCCCGCTCCGACGTCGACGCCGGGCAGTTCGAGCCGCTGGGCACCACGGATCAGTGTGGACCACAGCGCCTCCCCTGCCGCGTCGGTACGCTGCGCCCACAGCGCGGCGATGCCCGAGACGTGCGGGGTGGCCATGCTCGTACCGGAGATCGTGCGGTACCTCCGGTCCATGGGCCAGGTGGAATACACCTCGACTCCCGGTGCCGCGATGTCGATCTGCCCGCCGTCGACCGGGTTGCTGCGCGCCGAGAAGTCGGCTATACCGAGCCGGGAGTCCAACGCGGCGACCGCCATGATCGAGGGGCTGTTGGCCGGGACGCCCACGAAACCGGGGTTCCCGGAATCACGGTCGGCGTTGTTGCCCGCGGCTGCCACGATCAGCGAACCGCGATTGAGCGCCCGCTGCCCCACGGTCTCGTAACGCCGTGAGACGGCACGGATGTCGGCACCGAGCGACATGGAGATCACCCGGCAGTCGTTGCCGATCGCCCAGTTGATCGCGGCGAGGATGTTGGTGTCGGTACCGGATCCACCGTCACCGAGCACTTTGCCCACCAGGATCTCGGCTCGGGTCGCCACTCCGTAGCGACGGCTGCCGGGTGGCTCCGGCGGGTTCTCCGGGCCGCAGGACGTGCCCACGCAATGCGTGCCGTGACCGTTGCCGTCCTGGGCGGCTTCGCCGCTCACGAAGGAACGTGCCGAGATCTCGCGGTCGGCGAAGTCCGGATGACTCGAGTCCAGCCCCGTATCCAGCACGGCCACCCGGATTCCCTGGCCGGTCGCGGCGGAGTCGAGCACTCCGGTGGCCTGCAGACCCCAGGTCGCCTCGGATGTGTCGTGGAATTCGACCGGGGCGGCCCGAACGGTGGACCAGCCGGTGTCGGTGGTCGGTGTCCGAGCCGTGGACGGTTCTGCTTGTGTGTCCTCCGGCCCGCTCAGGGCGTACATGTACTGTTCGGGCTCGATGGCCGTCACGCGGGGGTCCTCGGCAGCGGCGGCCATGATCGAGGCCGCCCTGTCCGGATCGGCCGTCACCGTGCCGATACCGAGGTCGGCGAAGACGGTGGCATCGGCCGAGGCGGCCTGATCCACGTTCAGCGCACGCCATTCGTAGTCGGAGGTGCTGGCCACGTTGACCGCGCCACCCACCGAACGCAGCGTTTCGACCTGATCGGTCTCGCGGGCGAACGTATCGTCGCTGAACACCAGGACGTATCGTCCGGTCGGTGATACCGGTTGTGCGGAAGCGTCGGCATAGTGCCCGTTTCCGGGGGGTGTAGTCGAACTGGTCATCCTCGTATCCCTCCCGGGGATTATCACGGAGACAACACCGCGAACTCGGCGGATTCGGCCGGTCGTTCGGGTGGGCCGAATCGTGGCGGCTGGGCCGAACCGCGGAATTCACAACGGATTGTTGTTTCGAACGGTCTCGTCGCTTGTGCACGAGTCCGAGGGGCCACCAGCCACGGTAACGCGCCGCTGGACGCGCCAACCACACCTGAACGTAGGGTCTTTCGGACCTTTTTCGAAGGTCGGAGACACTACGAGAACATTTTTCACTTAGTTTGCACCTTCATGCATGTCACCGGAGAATAAGAATTTTACTCGATCGAGTGGCAGCCCCGGGCTGAAGCGGCAACGAAATAACCCGTAGAGACGATATGTTCACCCGGTCGGACGAGATGATCGTGCGACAAGTCGAAACCGGATTCGGAACAGGACACTCCCCGACCTCCGGCTCACGCGCCGGAGGGATCGTGGTACTCCCCCAGCCCCGCGAACCAGCCAGCGTAGGGCGTGTCGCCGACCGCGTACCCGGTGAGATCGGGAGCTCCGTCGGTCCACCACACCGGACCGCGCTCCCCCAGGGCACGCTTCGCCGTATCGACCTCGGCCCGCGCCTCTTCCCGCGCGGCGGCGTCCTCCCGGCGCATCGCGGCCCGCTTCTTCCTGCGGGCGGCCATCAGTTCCCGCACGAGTCCGTCCCGACGGTCCGGATCGAGATCCGGATTCGTGCGGCGCCACAACCTGCCACGTGCCACGAAATAACGCCCGTCCGGTGTCACGGGGTGACGCATGACGTCATGCTATCGGCGACTTCGAGGATCGCACCGCACGGATAATCGACCGGTTCTTTCGGCAGTGGAGTCACGGCGCTTACGACTCGATGCCGTTCGTACGAACAGTTCATTTCGATCAATACTGAAACTTCAAACGCACTACTGGTGAAGGACGACATCTCTCGATCCGGTACCGATCCGACACTGCCGTTCGAGGAGGAGCGAGAACGGAAACCGCCAGGAGCGACACGCCGAATCCGTCGAGCTCGGACAGTGGCGTGCGCGGCGTGACAACCGTGCGGCATAACATGACCGAGCGACACCCGTGATCTTCGTTTCCGGAAGGGGACTCCACGCAGTGACGGCCACCGCGATCACTCGTATCGGTAAGCACAGCTCCGCCTACCTGCAGCTGCCGGGCGGCTGGTTCCACAACAACGCGGGCTGGATCACCGGGGAGCACCGGACCCTGCTCGTCGACACCTGCGCCACCGAGAGCCGCAGCCGGGCACTGTTGGAAGCGGCGCGAGGTCCCGAACCGGAGACGGCGTTGACCGCCGTGCTCACCCACGCTCACGGCGACCACTCGCACGGAGCACGTCAGGTGGTCGAACACGGCGGCTCGGTCCACGCGGCGAACTCAGCGGTCGAGGAGATCCACGACGGGCCGCACACCTACCCGGAATTGTTCGAGTACGCCGACTGGGGCTCGATCGATCCGCCGGATCACATCACTCCGGTAACCGGTCGAACCACCATCGATCTCGGCGGCACCCACGCCGAGATCCACCCGGTGCCCACGAGGGCGCACACCGACGGGGACCTGGTGATCCACCACCCCGACGACGGTGTGCTGTTCACCGGCGATCTGCTGTTCCACGGCGTCACCCCCCTGGCGCTGCACGGCAGCATCGGGGGCTGGATCGAGGCACTGGACTGGTTGGAGACCTTCGACGCGGACACCCTGGTCCCCGGACACGGGCCGGTGATCACCCGCGACGACTCCGTACTCGCGCAGCAGCGCGAGTACCTGCGATGGCTGCTCGACAACACCACCGAGGCGCTGCCCGAGTTCGCCAAGCTGGAGGACCTGGCGCGGCGGGGCTGGCCCGAGTGGCACGACGCGGAACGCCACTCCGTCAATCTGCGCGTGGCACACGCCGAGAACCGCCGTCACACCCCGGACATCGCCGACGCGATCGCCGCGATGCTCGGTGCGGCGGGAAACCGGATCCCGCTGGAGCTGTGAGGGCCTCGGACCGTGGCGCGCACGGCACGGATACGCGCACGATGGCGGTATGACCGTATCGCGGCTGCGCTCCCGGCTGAGAGCGAGCGTATTCGAACACGTGGCGGGCTCGGAGGGACCGGAACGTAGGGAGCGCATCCACTCCGCCACGGGACCGCGCTGGTTCGACGAGGACCGGCCGATCCGGCGGGTGCACGCGGACGCCTCGATGTTCGTCGGCGGGTTGCGGGCGCTGCTGCTGCAGTCGCTGCACCCGCTGGCGATGGCCGGGGTCAACGCGCACTCCGGTTACCGGGGTGATCCGTGGGGACGGCTGCAACGAACCAGCTACTTCCTGGCGGTGACCACGTTCGGCACCGCCGACGACGCCGAGCAGACCGTCCGCCGGATCCGTGCGGTGCACGAGCACGTAGCGGGCACCGCGCCCGACGGACGCGCTTACGCGGCCACCGATCCGCGACTGCTGCGCTGGGTGCACATCGCCGAGATCGACAGTTTCCTGCGGGCGCACCAGCGCTACGGCGAACGCCCGTTGGACGCTCCCGGTCGGGACGGCTATGTCGCCGACACCGCCCGCGTCGCACGTGAGCTCGGTGTGATCGACCCGCCGGAAACCGAGGCCGAACTGGACGAGCAGATCCGGCAGTACCGTCCCGAGCTGGCGGGAACCCCGGAGGCGCGCTCCACCGCGCGGTTCCTGCTGCTGGAACCACCGCTGCCGTTGGCGGTCCGTGGCCCTTACGCGGGTTTGGCGGCAGCGGCCGTGGCACTGCTGCCCCGCTGGGCGCGGCTGCCGCTGCGGCTGCCGTACCTGCCGGTGACCGAGGCGACGCTGGTGCGACTGAGCGGGCGGACCGTCACGGCGGGTATCCGCTGGGCGATGACCGCACCGTCCCGGCAAGAGCAGCCGTCCCGGCGGGAGCAGCCCGCGGAAGGGTGACGACCTCGCTTCCGCAGCGGCCGGACATTCGCGACGGGCTCGGAGGGAGAGCTCACGGCAGCCGAGGACATGCCGCCGCGGGTTCTTCACGAGTTCTTGATACGACCGTAGCGGGCCAGCGCCTCCTGCCGCTCGTGCGAGTGATCGACCACCGGTGCGGGATAGTCCGGCGCCTGCGCGCCGTCGAGCTTCCACGGACGGTGCACCCTGCTGCCGTCGACACCGCGCAGTTCCGACACGTACCGGCGCACGTACTCCCCCGAGGGGTCGAACTTCTCACCCTGCGTGGTCGGGTTGAAGACGCGGAAGTAGGGCGCTGCGTCGGTACCGCTGCCCGCCGCCCACTGCCAGCCGTGCTGATTGGAGGCCAGATCACCGTCCACCAGGTGCAGCATGAAATGGCGAGCTCCCCACCACCAGGGCAGATGCAGATCCTTGACCAGGAAGCTGGCCACGATCATCCGCACGCGGTTGTGCATCCAGCCCTCGCGCAGCAGTTGGCGCATTCCCGCGTCCACGATCGGGAACCCGGTCCGTCCCGCGCACCAGACGTCGAACAGCACGTTCGCCTCGCTGCCGGTGTCCAGCGGCATCCGGTCGAAGCGGGTGTCGAAGTTGCACCGGGCGCTGGCCGGCCAGTTCCACAGCACGTCGGCGTAGAACTCCCGGAAGGCCAGTTCGTTGCGGTAGCTCCCCGCGCCGTGGTGGTCCAGTAGGGACAGATCGCGCAGCATCGTGCGCGGGTGCACGCATCCCCAACGCAGGTAGGCCGACATTCTGCTGGTCCCGGCGATGTCCGGCCGGTCGCGCCGCTGGTTGTACTCCGCCAGGCCTGATTCGACGAACTCGTGCCAACGACCCAGCGCGTTCGTCTCGCCCGGTGGTGGCAGCTCGGGAGCCGCGTCCCGCTCGCCGTCGGGAAGGGGCACGCCGTCGAGTCCGTCGGGGCTCATCCATTCCACGGTGTCCACACCGGTCTCGGCGGGGAGCGGCCAGCCGTGCTCGGACCAGGCACGGCGGAACGGGGTGAACACCTTGTACGGCGTACCGTCGGCCTTGGTGATCCGTCCCGGTGTCACCGCGTAGGGCGAGCCCGTGACCTCCCAGCCGACTCCGCGTTCCCGCAGCGCTTCGCGTACACGCCCGTCACGGCGACTGCCGTAGGGGTTGGTGTCGGCGGAGACGTGCACGCTCTCCGCACCGACGCGCCCGGCCAGTTCCGGCAGCACCTCGGCGGGGTCCCCGTGCCTGATCAACAACCGGTGCCCGAGACGCTCGTCCAACTCACGCAGACACCCGTACAGGAAGTCACGTCGACTGGCTCCGGCCGGGCGCAGCAGGTTGTCGTCGAGCACGAACACCGCCAACACGGATTCGGACCGGCGTGCGGCGGCCAGCAGGGCCGCGTGGTCGTACAGTCGCAGGTCACGGCGGAACCACAGAATCGCGGCGGTGGTCACGCCGCACGAGGTTACTGGACCGGTCCGGCGTCCCCGTGGTCGCGGTACCGAGGTTTCGGCAGCACAGCCCACCATTCCGGCTGAACTCACTCGGTCGAATGACAGATGCTCGCCGAATGGCGCGGCGCGGGTGCGGTTACTGGGTTCACCGCGTGGCCTCGGAAGTGATCGTCGTGGGCGCCGGGCTCGCCGGCCTGAGCGCCGCCGAAGCGGTGCTGGCCGATCTGGACCGTGGCGCGCACCCCTGATCGAGCTCGTGCGGTCCGATTCGGAGCACCGGTGCCGCGACCCCATCTCCGCACTCGGCACAGTGCGGCGTCGATTTCTCGCGAAATTTCCGGCCCCGCGCCACCCGTCGGGAAGCGACCATGCGAGTCGCAGCGCGCGTGTCTCCGGTGCGTGAGTCGGATGCGTCGCAAGGCCAGGCCGCTCGCCGTGTAGATCACTACTCAAGAGCGGCCCAACACCGCGAGGCGCGACTCACGTGACGGTTACGCCACCACACCAGAGCGACCAGCCCAGCAACGCAGCGAGAGCCGCGCGAGAGGTTCCGCCACTCGATACCCTGGCCGGACGAGCGGCACCCGATCACAACAGCACGGCGTAAACCATCCCCACCGCTCCGACCAGCACGGCCAGCAGCGCGACGCCAGCGGGCAGCGCACCGTCCGCCAGTGGTTGCCGATGCTGCGGCAGGGCGCTGTCGGCACGGTAGCGGCGCACCGCCAACACTCCCACCAGCACCGCGACCGGCAGCAGCGCCAGCACGCAGCCGAGCGCGACCAGCGGCCTGGTTTGGGCGATGAACCTGGTCAGCACCAGTGAACCGACCGCGAAGGACAGCCCGGTGCGCAACCAGGCCAACGTGGTGCGTTCGATCTGCAACCCCGGATCGACCGGGGCGCGGGCTCGCTCGTCACCCGTGTCGTGGTCGGGCACGTCAGATCCCCACGATCACGAGCAGCACGGCGATCCCCACTCCCACGGCGGCGAGGCCGTAGCCGAGCACGGCACCCATCCTGGGGGCGGGCAACGGCCTGCCGGTGCGCAGCGCCCGCTCGGTGGCAGCCCACCTGGTGAACGAGGCGGCGCTGACGAGCACCCCGCCCGCCAACAACAGCAGCGCCAGCCAGGTGACCAGTGGATTCTGGGACGACGAGGTGGCGGCGTTGACCGTCTCGATACCGACGCCGGCGGCCATCAGCGCCATCGCGGTGCGCAGCCACGCCAGAAAGGTCCGTTCGTTGGCGAGTGAGAACCGGGCGTCCGGCTCGTCCCCCTCGCCGTACACCCTGCTCGGCCAGCGCCTGGTTCCGTGGCTGGGCACTGACATGGCGCGTTCACTGCCACCTTTCGGAATCCGGTTCCCGTCGCCCACAGCACACCACAGAGTGAGGCTCTGCTGCCCACTCGGGTGCAGCGGGGCGGTTGCGAGGTCGGGCTTTCCGCTGGCGAATCCGCCGTCGGGTAATCACAGCTCGATACCGGTCGGGCGCTGCCGGGCCGCGCGCTCCAGGGCCCGCATCGCGTCACCCCCTTCCACGACGGCCTCGGACTCGGCGACGGCCCAACCGTAGATCCCGCGTGCCATCGTGGAACCGGCCTCGCGTTCCAGTTCCCGGAAAACCCGCATCCGCTGTCGATGGATCTCCGGGTCGTGGGGCGCCGCGTCACCCGCGAGCTGGGCCAGGTGGGCGGCCAACCGGGGTTGTTCGGCCGCGCCGAGTTCGCGGGCCCGCGTGGCGAGCCGTTCGGCTCCACCCACCAGGGCGGCCAGTTCGGCGGCGAGCTCGGGACGCGGGGCAGGTTTGAGCCGGGCCGGATCACCGTCCCACCAGCCGCCGTAACGCTGCCAGAGAGCGTGGACCACGAATTCCGGTTCGTCGTAGATCGGCCGCAGATACGGTTTCCGCAGCAGGTGTTCCGGTGGTGAGACCCGGTGCAGCACCTCATCGAAGCAGGCTCCGGTGTTCATCAGTTCCAGCACCTGGTCGTGCAGCGATTCCAGCAGCTCGGCCGTGTCGGTCAGCGCCTGCCTCACCCGCTGGTGCCCCTCGATCGGCACGCCGTGCCCGGGAAGCAGCAACCGGGGTTCGAGCTCGGCCATCCACCGCAGCCCTTGTGCCCACTCGAGAGGGTGACGCTGCGGTTTCTGCGGATTGCCCGCGTTGGGCGAGGCCCAGATGAACAGATCGCCGACGCACAGCACTTCCCGTTCCGGCAACCACGCGACGGTGTGATCGTCGGTCTCGCCGAGCACGTGGTGCAGCCGCATGTCGAGCTCACCGACGCGCAGCTCGGTGCTGTCCCGGTAGGTGGCGTCGGGATAGCGGTAATCGGTGGGCCAGTTCAGCTCGGGGGCACGGAACTGCCTGCGGTTGACGACGGTGTTGTACCCGGCCGAGCGCCGGTAGCGGTCGAAACGAGCCGTGATCGCTTCGTGTGCGAGCACCGTGGGCGCCGGGTCACCGTTGTCGGCGGCTTCGCGCTCGAACGGTTCCGTGCCGAAGACGTGGTCGACGTGACCGTGCGAGTAGATCGCGGTGTGCAGCGGCAGTGACCAGTACCGCCGGACGGCTGCGTGCAGCTCGGAGGCGGTGGTCCGGCTTCCGGTGTCGAACAGCACGATCCCCCGCTCGGTGGGGAACACGTAGACGTTACCGAAACCGGGCCACATCCACACGCCGTCGGCCATCCGGTGCAGCTCCGCGGCGCGCTGCTCGCCGCCGAGGTGGTGCAGCGTGCTCGCCTCGCCGTTCCAGCAGCGCTCGGCGAATTCGTGAATCGAACTCATCGATCCCTCCCTGTCGTGTGCGCCACAATTTAAAGCACGTGTATTAAACGGGCAAGGTGTTGGCACAATGAATCCGTTCGAACGAGCGAGCGCGGAGACCCCGGATGAGCAGTCCCAACGGCCAGGGCACCAGAGAACGGTTGATCGTCACCGCCGAGCGACTGTTCGCCGAGCGCGGCATCAGCGAGGTCTCGCTGCGCGAGGTCGGCGTGGCCGCCGGGCAGCGCAACACCTCAGCGGCGCAGTACCACTTCGGCGACAAGGAGTCACTGGTCAACGCGATCCTCGATCACCGCATGAGCGGGATCAACGAGCACCGACTGCGGCTGCTGGCCGAGCAGGAGGACGAGGCGCGAACCGAGCTGCGCGACCTGCTGACGGCGTTCATCGTGCCGCTGGCGAGCAGCACCAACGAGACAGGCAGCCGCTACGGACGTTTCCTGGCCCAGTACTTCAGCCAGCCCGCATCGCCCACGGGCTGGGACTGGGAGGCGGCCTCCAGCCTGCGCGCGGTGTGGACCGGGATACGGCACTGCCTCGAGGAACTACCGGAGGCGGTACTGGGCCGCCGGCTGCGGATGCTGGTGCACCTCGTGCTGCACACCATCGCCGATCACGAGCGCACCGGCTCCCCGACCGATCCGCAGCACCCCGCGCACTGGACGATCGATCTGATCGACGCCGCGCACGGCATGCTCACCGCACCGGTCACTCCCTCGGAGGGTTCGAGGGATCGTTGAGAATCGTCGCTCGAAGTGCCGATTCAGCCCTCGAGCCGGACGGGCAGCTCGCGGTAGCGGACGAGCGGCGGCACCTGTTCCACCACCAGCTCGGCACGATCGACGTCCAGCGCTAGCCCGGGATCGCGCCGCGCGGTAGTCGACCACCCCAGCTAAACGCGTGCGAAGCGGGCGCCCGCATCACTCCCCCACCGGATACGAGTGAGGTCGGATCGGCACGCCCGAATTGACTAGACAGACCTGTCTATATAAACTACTCGTGCCATCCGAGCAGGAACCACCGGAGGTCACAGCGATGAATGAACAGCGGCATCACGAGCAGGTCAGGACTACTGCCTCCACCCGTGACACCGAGCAGGTCAACGCCCGGGAGATCGGGCACACCCCGGCACGGCGGCGCACGACCCGGCTCGCCAAGAAGTGCTTCGAAGCGAACCGACACCGGCAGGCGTGGCTGCTGGGCAGGGATCCGCACTGAACCGAGAAACCGGGTGGAGATCGAGAATTCGGCACTTTCGACACGCCTGCCCCGATGGGACAGTCGAAAAACGGCGCCGCCCGGCATGAAACCACGCTGTTCCGGGTATCCGGGCCACAGCGGAAAGGAGGTCCGCATGGACAGTGCCGATTCGGCGGACTCGAATCCGACAACGACAGCGGTGTTGGTGCTCGACCCGGAAGGGCGTGGTGCGGGATGCCCTCCCGGCCCGTGGTCCGGACTCGCCGAGACCGTGCCGCTGCACTGGTTCCCGCTATCCACCGTGGACGACGGATTGCTGCAGGTACGTGCCCTGCTGGAAAAACAGCTCGACGCGGGCACACGGCTGCAGCTGGTAGCGGGAAGCGGGGCCGCGGGGACGGCGCTGCGCGCGGCGGCCCCGCACCCGAAGGCGGTCGCCGGAGTGCTGCTCGCCACCGACGGGACGTTCGACGAAACCGCACTGACCGAGGTGGTCGAACGCAACGGGACCACCGTGCGGGTGATGCACGTCGACGAGAACACCGGGAAGAACGAGGGGCCGCTGCTGACACGGCAGGGCGTCGCGAACAGCCTGGTCGGTGTGCTGCGGGATCACCGGCAACGTTCTGAGGAGTGAACCCCACCAACGGCGGTGACGCGTGCCGCGGTGCCCGCCCTCGATGAGCGGGCACCGCGGCACGTTCCCGCCGAGACTCGCGGGCGTCCGACACCGGAGACCGGGCGGGGCGGACGCCGGGTGGGTCGGACGCCGGGTGGGTCGGAGGCCGGACGGATCAGATGTCGCCCGGCAACGGCGCGGCGGGGTCGACCAGCTCCTCGTCACGCAGCTGCCGCCAGAACTCGGTCGGGACCGGGGTGCGCGAGAGCTCCAGGTTCTGGCTCACGCGTTCCGGACGCGACATGCCCGGGATCGTCGCCGCCACGGCGGGGTGCGCCAGTGGGAAACGCAGGGCAGCGGCCCGGATGTCGGTGCCGTGCCGCTCGGCGATCTTTCGCAGCCGGTCGACGTCGTCGAGCACCCGCTGCGATGCCTCCTGGTACTCGAAGTGCTTCCCACCTGCCAGTACGCCCGAGTTGAACGGTCCGCCCACGACCAGCTCCACGTCGCGTTCGGCGCAGCGCGGCAGCAGCCGCTGCAACGCGTAGGAGTGGTCGAACAGGGTGTATCGGCCCGCCAGCAGGAAGGCGTCCGGGGTGTGCTCGTCGAGCCCGAGGGTGAGCTCGCAGGGCTCCACGGTGTTGACACCGATGCCCCAGGCATCGACGACGCCCTGCTCGCGCAGGCTCGTCAACGCGCGGAACGCGCCGGTGCGCGCGGCGGCGAAGGCGTCGAGCCAGTCGTCACCGTAGAAGTCCGGGGAGATGTCGTGCACCCAGGCGATGTCGATGCGGTCGGTGCCCAGCCGGTGCAGGCTCTGCTCGATCGAGCGCATGGTGCCGTCGTAGCCGTAGTCGTTGCGGACCCTGTTGGGGCGTCCGTGCGCGAAGATGCCGCCCCGCTCGTCCGGGTCGGCGGGCTGGTCCGTCTCGTACTCGATCACGCGGCCGACCTTGGTGCTGAGCACGTACTCGGAGCGTTCGTACCGTGACAGCACCTCGCCGAGCCGGATCTCGGACAGCCCGGCCCCGTAGATCGGGGCGGTGTCGTAGTAGCGGATGCCGTTGTCCCAGGCGGCCCGGATCGTGGCGGCCGCGTCCTCCTCCGGTACGGGGCGGAACATGTTGCCCACCGGGGCCGCGCCGAAACCGAGGGTCTCGCCGGACAACAACGATCGGATGCTCACGTGTACTCCTCGTCGTGCGTGGTGCGGGCCGGTTTCCGGCCCCTCTCCCACGACGCTAGGCTCGGCTGTTACAGCTGTCCAAGACTCAATTGGCGAAGGTTGATGCGGTGAGGGTCTGACATGGTGGAGCTACGTCAGCTGGAGTACTTCGTGGCCGTGGCCGAGACGGAGCACGTGGGACGGGCCGCCGAGCGGCTGCGGATCTCGCAGTCCCCGTTGAGCCGTAGGATCGCCGACCTGGAAAAGCGGCTGGGGCTGGTGCTGTTCGAGCGCAGCAAACAACGCGTCCGGCTCACCCCGGACGGCGAGGTGTTCCTGACCGAGGCGCGGGCGCTGCTGCGGCACGCCGAGCGCGTCGAATCACTCGGGCAGCGACTCGGACGCGGTGAGACCGGCGGGTTGTGCCTGGGGTACGTGGAACACGCCATCCACGCCGACGTGCTGCCCGGTGCGCTGCGTTCGTTGCGCCGGGACCGGCCGGACGTGCACGTCTCGCTGTACAACCAGACCGGGGCCGAACAGCTGGAGGCGCTGCGCAGGCGGAGCCTGGACATCGCGCTGGTGGACACACCGCCGGAAAAGGACGACCCGGTGCTGGAATCCGAACTGGTACTGGCGGATCCGCTGGTGCTCGCGATACCCGCCGATCATCCGCTGGCGAACCGCGGGATCGTCGAACCAACCGATCTGGACAATCAGCCCTGGATCGCCATCGGCCGCAAGGACGTTGACGAGGACTTCCGGGAGTTCCTCTCCTCGTGCGCCACGGACGGGTTCACCCCGAACATCCGAACGGTGGCACCCGAGCCGTTGGCGGCGCTGGGACTGGTGGGATCCGGGCTGGGCATGGCGCTGCTGCAGCGCAGCGTGCTGCGCGGCACTCCCCCTGACGTGGCGCTGCGGGAACTGCCCTGGTGCGATTCCTCGGTGCGGCTGTGGGCGGCCTGGCACCACATCGACCTGCGACCGCTGGTGGCGGAGTTCCGGAAGGTGTTGCTGGACGGAGGCACGACGCCGTAGCGCTGCCGGTTCGTCCGATCGCAGCCGTTGGGAAACCGGCTCTCACAGGAGATGGGGCGGCACTCCGCGAGTGACGCGGACTCGCAGCTCGGCGATGACGGCCGTGTGCTCGTCGCGACGTGGTGACCAGCGAAGCACCACTTCCTTGTTCCGTTCCGTTCGCCAGGGGCGGGTTTCGCTGTGCCACGTGCCGGTGGGGAGCACGGTGAGCAGGTTCTCCAGCACGCGATCGGGGTCGTCCTCGAAGGTGCGTATCGACAACCGCGCGCTGTGGTTCCCGTTGTCGAGGGCCCGGACTCCTTCGGGGTGGCCCTGAACATCCTCGTCGGAAACCCGTGAGAGGTCTTCATCGGCGCATCGCCAGAGCACGTCCTCGGCGGTGGCACCGTCAGTACAGCGCACCTCGGCGTCGGCGACGAGCCAGACCCGGTTCCATTCGAAGAGATCTCGCAGTGCTTGGTGGAACTCGGCACGTTCCTCCTCTGCCCAGGAGTCCGGGTCGGGTTCGACGTCCGGCTCGTCCTCCTCGTCTTCTTCCTCGTCCTGCTCTTCCTCTGCCGCGAGCGCGAGCGGATCACCTCCGAGGCGAACGTGGACCCCCACCACCGCTCGCGGTTCCGCGAGATGGCTGTCCGCCAAGGGACGTGCGACGGAAGCGATCGGCTCATCGCCGCACTGCTCGACATTCACTTCTTCCGCATGAAGACCGAGGGTTCGGGCCGCGGCCGTAGCGACGGTGCGCAGGGTATGCGGCTGATCGTCGTTCGCGACTTCCGGCGCGGGGTACAGCAGTGCCGCGTGATAACCGTCCTCCGGTCGCTTGCCCGCGGGCAGTAGCTCGACGAATGCCGCGTCGTGACGGCGGACCGGTTCCCGGACCAGGCCGATGGCGGTGCTCAGGTCCCCCGCCGGCAGCCACAGGTGCAGGCGGACCATCGCCTGTTCGGGATCGTCTCCGGAATGTTCGAAGGCTGTGTGAACGCGTCCTGCTTCCTCCGACCGGGGAACGCAGCGCGGGGAGTCGACGGGAAGAAACTCCTCGACGGCTCGCGGACCGAAACCTCCCGACATCGAGATGATCGTCACCCCCGAGCTGGGCAGGAACCGATGCTCGGTGAAAAGCCGCGCGGACCGCACGCCGTCCTCGTCGTCCATGTGGTAGCGGTCGGCGGCGAAGTCGTACGTTTCGAGCACCGGATAGGCGGGAGCGAGCAGTGTCTCCTGTGGCGTGTGTCGTGGGTCCGGAGCCACGGCGGAGTACGCGCGGGAGGCGTATCTCGGCCCGTGTTCGGGATCGTCCGGATCGTTCAGCTCCACCCGAAGCGCCGGGAACTCCACCGTTTCGGCCACCCTGCTCGACTTGTCGAGCGCGTCGACCAGCGAGTCGGCGTCGACGTCGAAGAGCAGCCGTGTAACCACGTCCTTCTCGTGAAAATAAACCATGACACGAACACGACCACAGTTCCGGAACGTCCGGCAACCGATTTTGAAGGAGGTCGCCGGACGAAGGATTCCGCACTGGCTCAGTCGTGCTGAATGCTCGACTCCTCGAAATCGAGAACGCCCTCGCGAAACTTTTGTCTTGTGTAATCGATCACATCGGCATAGGAAACTTCCTGGGGAACGTCTATAGCCAGGAAGGTGTCCTTGTGGCCCACCTCGTAGTCACAACCGAAGCTCCTCATGCACGACTTGAAGTCCTCGATGCCGCTGTCGTCGAAGAAGATGACACGCACTGTGGAATGACCGCCGCCGCTGAGCACTCGATCGAAGACGAGGTTTCCCTCGTCATCGGTAGCGGTCTTGACGATGTCCTTGATACTGAGCCGCGGAGCGAAGAACGGTATGTTCTCGACCGAGTACCCCTCGCCCTCCCGCACCGGCACCGCCCACAGCGACTCCGCGGCGATGGGTGGATAGCCGTCCTCATCCTGCTCCAGCGGAACGACGATCTTCACGAAATCCTCCAGTTCGAGCTCGTTATCCAGGGAATAATCACTGTCAGTCGAGTTCATTCGGATATCGTATCAGGTCGACTTTCTCATGTTCTGGAGATCAGCACTACAAGCGACGGAGCGCTGACCGGGGTCTCCCTCGAACTCCCAGTTCCCCAGCCTGCCTATCTTTTCGGCCAGCCGGTCCCATGTAGGAGCTTCGAGAGCGTTAACGTACTTCTCCAAAAAACCTCTTATCTCATACCAGGAATGATTTTCCACGAGCAGGACCCCTCTTCCCACCAAAGGCCCGGTCTCCCTCACTCGCCTGCTCGCCCACTTCGGCGTGCAGACAAGCACGTCGAACGCCTCCTCTCCCGAGTCCTCCGAAGGCCCAACGAACATTTGAAGCAGAAAACCGAAGTCCTCGGGGTAGTCCGGCCCGAAATCACAGAGATCGACATCCGGACTGTGGTAATCCTTGATAACGGCTCTCATGATCCTCCGGATGAGCTGTAAATATCATACGATTGAAATATTCATTCTATCCGATGCTTTCGTCCCCGATCACGTGCAGCACGTCCCCCAGCCAAACGAGCCCGTAGCCGATCGGGTCAGATTCACCCCGAAGGATCTCTCGCAGGTTCTCCCATGATTCGGACACTTGTCCGATCGTGAGCTCGGGCGAATCATCATAAACCTTGTCCCTGAGAGCAGCAGGAACGGACCAGTAGTAGTCGGTTTCGATCTCCAAGTTTTCCCTACCTACCGAGGCGTGCTCCAAGAGGTCGTCGAAGATTTTCTTGAGTTCTTGCTTGGATACGAGCAACGCGAATTCCTCCGTGATTCGAAAGTGTCGTCCAGGTGGAACTAGCCATCATGCGCAGCGGTGCACAACTGACTTGAGCCGAACCCCGCGGACCACGAACAAGGTCACTCACCTCTCCGCCAGAAGCTGGAGCGCCACCAGTATAGACGCGTACTATCCTCCGGCCATTCATCATTCATGTCATCCAAGGAATCGAAGTTGTCGACCTCCGGATCAATAGGACGAAACCCTGTTTCCTTTGAGGGAACCTTCTTCGCGAACCACTTGGAGAGACGCGAGCGTCCGGCATGAATATCCGTGCGGTACTCGCCCTGCGCCTCGACAAGCGATTCACTGTTCGCGCCACCGCTGTACCACGGCCAACGGAGTTGGACCGGGTCGTCTTCCCAGAAGCATACCTGGCAGATGTCGTACGATCCTGGAGGCGAACCGTGCACCAGGTAACCGCAGCAGGGACAGGGATAGGACCCCTCCCTGCACCTTCCATTCGACAGAAGCGTTTCGAAAACTCGAAACAACGACACAAGAACCCTATCCCGAGGTGACAGCACCTACCACACCAATCCAATCCCAAAGTTTTGCGTACACGTCCGAAGAAGAACAGAAGCTACTGGATTAACATGCCCCACATGCCGTGCGGACCGGAGCTTCGGCGAGCGAGAGCACGGACGCTGATCCTGTCACTAATCGTTCAGATGGTTCGGACTCGACCGTTGGGTTCATGAATCTAGCTTATTCAAACCCATGAAGGACAGTAGTTGGCCGTCAGTTTTGTGGCGTATTCCTTCGAAACAGTCCTTCTCGCCGGAGCCGGATACACATATGTCTGCAAGGCGTCAGCGACCTCCATGAAGGGCCCGTACCGCGTCCACCATTCGTTCCTCGCTCTACTGTCCGGGAACCCCTGGAACACCGCTACCTCGTCGCTCCGTTCTCCCCAACACCCCCACTTTCCGGAACGGCCACTGACAGCGATGATCTCCGCTGACTTCGCGATAGATCCCAAGATTTCGCCGTTGGGCTCGTAACCGACCGCGGTCCAGTAGTCGTCCTCATCGGCATCGACCGACAACGACAGAGCTGGATACATCCGATACTCCGGGAAGTAGAACGCCTCGCAGGAGGGTTCCAGAACCAGCAGATCTACACAACTGTCTCCATGCCAACGCGCCAGCTCACACAACGCAGGCCACAGCTCAGGCGCAAGGACAGAATCGAACTCGCAGAACAACGAGTCCCCTCCGTCTTTCTTGAAAACCTGGCCAGGTAACCTGGCGGACAGATCGAACGTGACAGCGACACGAGAGCAAAGATTCTGATATTCCCCACTGTCGAGCACAAACGCATCTGATTCTGCCACCATCTCCCCTATCATGCCTTCGATGTCAACTTTCTCGAATGATGCATTGCGATCGCAAGATACATGAACCTGACGCTCCGTCAAACACCAAGATCGAGAAAATTCTCGACAATCTTCGAGTAGTCGTCACGACGTTGATTTACCCCGATCCGCAGGAAACCGCTGTCGAAGACCTCTGCCATGAACTGGCACTCATCGTATCGACCGGACGCTATTTCCGAATCGTGTCTCGAAGAATCATGGGGTTCGACAGCTACCAGCAACATATCGACGGCCTGCACCATAGTGGCGGACAGCTCCCACACGTCACGCCACGAGAGTCTGAGACCGGAAGGAAGATTCAGTGCCGAATCAGCGATCTCATCGATATACTTTCCCTGAAAAGGGCCACCCGGCCCCTCCAGTTCAAGCAGCCTCCAATCCAGGTCGTTGTCCGGCAGCACATTCAGCACATCAACAATCTCCGGTGGCTTCGTACGGGGGCGAATCTCGTAGCACTCGATCACGATCACCCCAATGGTTCATTATCCGGACTCGACTACGTCAATCGACAGCCTGATCCTCCTGCGGAAGCTACCGTGAAGCAACCGAATTCTACTGTGACCATCCCTGCCCGTCCCTGCCGGACAGCACGACCGCCCAATCACGCTGCCACCGTGCTTCGAGGAACAGCCAACCGTGGGTCGTGCGGCAACTTCGCCGGGCACAGCCATCGGTAGATGTGGTCCTCAGTCCTGCGAGTGGCGACTTCCCGGGATCACGTAGGAAGCCGCGAGGTCACCGCCGAAGATCACGACGAGCTCATCGGGTAAGTAGTTAAACCCGTTTCCAGCTGCCTCGCCCAACGCTACGACCACACTCGATCCCACGTCGAACTCGAACCGAAACGACCACGGCATCTCCGAGAACCCCTCGTTGGGTACATGCCAGGCGGGAACGATATCGGTGATCACCGCCCCGACGAAGGGAGCCCAATCCGGATGGTCACTGACATCGACAGGCTCTCCCGAGAAGTTCCGGCCGACCGCTGCGGGTTCCCTGAGCTCGATCGCCAAGCTTTCATCGAGGCCATTCACCGCCCACGACAGCATCACCGCACTGCCGCTTTCCAGCACCAGCTCAACGTCCATGTCCACTTCATGCACGCGCTCAGCCCGATGACCATCCGGCCAGTCCACCCCGCGCAGCACCGCGTAACGAACAGACTTCAGAACCCCACCGCGAACAGCTTCCCGAACAGCGGCGAGACCAATGCCATCACTCGCCTCCCACTGCATAGAGCTCCCGGCGTGTCACGTTGATGGCTGAATCTGATCCCATCGTGCCTCACACCACGAAATGACTCATCAGTCACGCGCCCGATAAGCAAAAATCACTTCCCTCAAGAGCGAAATCGGACAAGATCATATTCCAACACGATGCCCAGTCCGATACGCCCAGCGAGCGGATCATCCTGCGCGGACACCACCAAGACGATCTCACCGAGATAATCCACGAGAAGTATCTCAGAACTCAACGAGATCAGTGGAACCAGGACGTACCCCGCTCACACGAAGTACGGCCACAAGAGAGCAAAAGAACGTCCGACGGGACGCCTAACCGGATCTGGGCCAGGAAGACGAGCCGCCGGACGTCGATGTTGTGTAGATCGTACCGGTACACCCGGATTCAGTACTCAGTTCGCCCCGTAGGAGTCGTACAGTGAACCGATACGATCATCGGACAACTTGGCGGAGTAGAGCCGGACGTCGTCCACCTTTCCCGACCAGGACTGCTCGTATACTCCGGATTTCTTGGCACGGCCGAGCTGCAGACCACCGGTGGCCTGCCAGGTGTTGCTCACGGTTCCGTCATTTATCCGGTTGCCGTCAACGTAGAGCCACAGCTTCCCCGCTTCGGCGTCGTAGACTCCGGTCAGGTGGGTCCAGGTGTCGAGTTCCGGTGATCGAACCGACTCAGCGGCCGACGTCACCCGAGCGGATTCCGTGTCTGACTCGGGCATCTCGAAGAACCAAGCGCCGAATGGTCTATTGATGTCGCGGAAGTAGCCCAACCGAAACTTGCTGGTGTTGGCTCCGTCCAGGCTCACCGCGGTCGCTCTCCCTTCCTCCTGGCTGGAGAGATACACCCAGGTAGAAATCGTGAAGCTCTCGTCGGTACGCAGATCAACCTCCGACGTCGAGACATAGTCACCGTCGCCGTCCAACGAGACGGAGTTGCCGATACGCCCAGGGGTGAAGTCGGCATCACCGTGCAACGTACCGGTGAGTCCTCCGGTCGAATCGGACGCGGTGTCCCCTTCGGACTCGTTCAACCGCAACTTGTGCGCCAGATCCGGCTCGAGCGCCGCGATACGCTCCGGCTCCCCTTCGAAAAGCTCCCGACCGTAGAGAGTCACATCGTCGATGGCTCCCTGCCAGAAACCCTCCTGCTGATCCCCGAACTGTCCACGCCCGATCGCCGTTTCGCCCACCGCGCTCGATGCCGCGGCATAAGACGTGGCACCAACCGAGGAGCCGTTGACGTACAGCCTGATCTCGCCGCTGTGTACGTCGTGGACTCCGATCAGATGAGTCCACACGCCCCGCGGCGCTGTTTCATCACCCGTAACGCGCTTCGACTCACCACTGCCAGCTTCGGCCATGGTGAAACTCCACTTGCCGTCACTGGTCAGTTCCAGGCGGAAACCGCTGGTGCCGTTACCATCCTGCGAGAGCACCACCCTACGTTCGCCGATCCGCTCCGGCTTGGCCCAGGCCGAGACCGAGAAGCTCCGTGTGGTGTCCACCGCGTTCGGAACACCGACGTACTCCGCAACTCCGTCGAGTCGAATCGCCTGATCACCCGGTTCCGGTGCGACACTCCGACCGCTTTCCCACTCGGGATCACCGTGTGTCGTGCCGTCGAGACCACGGGCGGAGTGATCGGTGACTTCCCCGTCGAGTGGCCAGAAGCCGGAGGGGACGTCATCCGCCACCACGATGTCGCGGATCTCGTTGTCGTGCAGCACTCGGCCGTAGCCGCGGATCTCGTCCACAGCTCCCGGGAAATACGCGCCCCAGGTACCGGCGTGCTTGGCCCTGCCGATTTCGAACCTGCTCTGCTCGGGATGCCATGCCGCTCCGAACTCGGTCGACCCCACTCGCCGACCGTTGACGAACAGCCGGGCTTCGTCGGCACGCGCGTCGTAGACACCGGTCAGGTGGGTCCACACCCCGAGCCTCGGTGCCCGCTCGGAGACGACCGTGACGGTCGCACCGGCTCCGCCGCCCGAAGCGCGCAGCGTCCAGTCCCAGCTGTCCCGGTTCGCGCCCGAATATCCCAGTTGGAATACCGCTTCGTCCGAACCGTTCTGACTGGCCAGCGCCACGGGCTCGGTTGTTCTCTCATCCAACCGCACCCAGGAGGACACGGAGTACGAGAGATCAGTGCGTGCCACCTGCTCCGCGGCGACCGCGTGATCGTCGGTGCCGTCCAGCCGCAAGGCGGTCCCCACGGCTCCGTCGGTGTAGTCGGCTCCACCATGGACAGTGGCAGGCTGACCACCGGGAACCGTGTTCGGAACGCTCGTGGCGTTACTTTCCGTCTCGAACTTCCAGTGTCCGGTGCGTACATCGTCCGATTCGACCCGGGAACGGATCTCGGCGTCGGTGAGAACGCGGTCGTAGACCCTCACCTCATCGATCGCGCCCTCCCAGTACTGCGAGTCGGCACCGTCGTTCTCGGCACGTCCGATAGCCAGTTCACCGTCGGTGTCGACATCACCGTTGTAGGGACGGGTCGAAACCAACGAGCCGTTGACGTAGAGCTTGACTTCGTTCGCCGTCTCATCGTGCACACCGACGACATGCGTCCACTGTCGTGTGGCAACGGGCGAGTCCGAGACAGCGGAAGCCTGCTCGCTTCCACCGCCCGCCACGTCCGAGCCTGCCATCCGGAAGCGCCAGTTTCCGTCGGCGGTGACCTGCAGTCGGAAACCACTGACCACTTCGCCGTCCTGGGAAACCGCGGTATGAACGGTGCCGTCTATCGCGGCCGGTTTCAACCACGCGGAGACCGCGAAACTTGTGTTGGTCGGGAGCGCGTTGGGCGCGGTCACGTGATCCGCCGAACCGTCCAGCCTCACCGCCTTGCCCAGAGCACCGGGCTGCCATGAGACTCCCGCGTGCGTAGTGCCGTCCCGGCCACCGAGCTGGACTTCGTCGGTGGTGTCGCCGTCGAGTCGCCAGTGCGACGCCGGCCCGTCACCCGAGCGAACGTAGAAGTGGTGCGTAGCCATCGGGCTACGGTTTCCGGCCGCGTCGGCGCTTTGCACGTACAAGGTCACCGCACCGTCGGTGGGAGGAGTCAGCGTGACCGTGGCTTCTCCTCCTGCTGTATTGGCGTCCACCCTTGTCGAGGGTGGATCCTGAAATCCGTAGAAATAGTGGTCGACATCGGCGACTCCGGCCGCACCGAATGTGAATTCACCGGGCACATCCGTACCACCGTGCCAACTGTTGTCCGCCTGATACAGCGGCGAGGAAACCACTGGTGCCTTATCGGGGGCGATCTGATCCGCCAACAGATTCGCGCCGTGCACAGCAGCCGGTCTCGCTGTGGAGACCGGCTCGGCCGTGGCGGCGCGGGCGGTGGCGCCGACCGATTGGCTCAACGGAGACCCCAGTACCGCGAACACCAGGAGAGTTACCCCCAGTGATCTGAACAGGCGTCCCTTGTGGGACGTGCGCACTCGATTACCTCCAACGTGCTGCTCCGCCTCGCCGGCGGCGGGCGGATCAGGACAAACCAGCACAAAGCATCGAGGCGAACAGGAATGCGAACAATGCTCACTTTGCGCACGTTGGATTGGGACGTTCGGAAGAGCGAAAGCGAGCGATCGGCCGCTTTACCGGAGATCCACCTCACGAAGCCACCGCTTCGTGATCACTCGGACATCATCCCGTTACCACCGAGACCAACGAGAGCGCGGCGTCGAGGCGGTCCGAAGTACGACCCCGGGAGACGGACAGTTCGCGGTTTCGCGCACTCCGGCATCGAATGGAACAACACGAGGCGTAATCACGATGTGAAGCGCGCCGGGAGAGCGAACCGGCGCGCTCTGCGAGGCACGGCACCGCACGTAGGCTTGTTCGGCATGACCCAACAGCGCACGTCCCAGCCGGCGGTACGGATCCAACGCCGGTCCGCCCGGGCCATCCTGATCGACGACGAGGAACACCTGGTACTGCTGCGCCGCACGAAACCGGGCATGACGCCCTACTGGACGACTCCCGGCGGTGGACTGGAACACCGGGACGAGTCGCTGGAGGCGGCCATGCACCGCGAGATCGCCGAGGAGATGGGCGCCACCGCCACCGGCGCGAAACGCGTGTTCCTGAGCAGCACCGCCCGCTCCGGCGGCATCACCGTGCAGCACTTCTTCGTGGCACGACTGACCTCGATGGACGAATCCACCCGCCACGGCCCGGAGTTCGACGACCCCACTCGCGGCGAGTACCGCGCGGAGCGGTTCGACATGCGCGCCGAAACGCTGGCCACGCTCGACCTGCGTCCCGCACCGCTGCGCGAGTTCGTGCTGTCCAACCGCCTCGCCCTGCTAGCCGAGGCGCTCTACGCGGACTGAGAAACCGACCTCCACCAATCGTTCCCGGTGCCCTGCGTGTTCCCGGCGTCGCGGCGATCGACCGACCACCGGACCGTCCGGCTAGGAAGAAGTCAACGAGGACAGCGACGGCAGCGCCTCGAGGAAGGTCTTCACCGACTCGGCCGCCTGTCGCAGCATTACCAGACCCTGTCGCACCGCCGAGGCGGCTTCGGCGGGTGATTCCTTGACCCACCACACCAGCAAAGCCACCGCCAGCAGCGAAAGCAGCCCCTTCAGCGGAGTTCCCCCATCTCCCGACGAGCTCCTGACATGTCCAGTGTGCTCGCTCCGGGGCGACTCCGCCCGGTGGAACCGCGCCGCAGGGTACACCTCCGACAAGCGACAGCACAGCAGGGCGTGCTCAGGTCAACCAGATCTGCCGTGCGGCGAGCAGGGCCGCCAGCACCAGGATCACCGCGAGCTCCCACCAGAAAAGCTTGCGGTCGCTGTCGGCGTCCTCGGCCGTGCCCGCTTCGAACCGGCCTGCCAACTCCGGGAACAGCGCCGCGTCGCTGTCGGCACGGGCGGAGGTGGGGCCGTCCACGCGACCGCCGTCCACGGGCTCGCCGCTGGGAACATCGCTGGGATCGCCGGGTTCTTCGGCCGGATGTCCGTGCTCGGTCATACGCCGCCCCGCTCTCGGCTCGCCCTGCCTGCGAGTCCGGCCTTCTCCGTCTTGTCCCAGCGCTGCTCGGAGTGGCGCAGTTCGCTGACGAAGGCGGCCACGGTGCAGGCGGCCAGCAGGGAACCGTAACCGGTCAGCTGGATCAGTACCGGGGCGAGCGGGCGCAGTCGGGTGCTCTCGACGAGTTTGGCCAGCCAGGCGATCGGCATGGCCAGTGCCAGCCAGCTGTAGACGAATCCCATCAACGAATGAGGTGAGTCCGGATTCAGCCCCAACCCCCAGTCGTTGAACAGCGGGACGAAGAAGTTGGGCGCGGCCGTGACTATCAGGATGAGCACGGAGATCACGCCGGGAAAGATCAACGCCTCGCGCCAGCAGCGTCGCGCCGTGGACCGGTCGATTACCAGGCTCAGCAACGTGGTGAACAGGTAGCTGGCCAGATTGATCACCCACAGCGCATGGAAGGCGAACCAGGAACGGCCACTGTCGGTGAACAGCAGGAACAACAGGGCGCAGGACGAGGCGACCATGAGTGCGGGCGTGAGCAGCAGCGAGAACCACACCAGTCCGAACAGCCACGATCCCAGCCGGTTGTCGCCGGTGGCACGGCCGCGGAACCACAACCGGGCGTACCTGCGGGTGACCTGGAGGTTTCCCCGCGACCAACGCAGTCGTTGTTTCCACAGGCTCGTCAGGGTGCCGGGTTCCTCGGCTCGGACGGTGGCACAGCCGTCGAAGACCACCCGGTTCCCGGCCAGTTGGGTTTCGAAGGTGGTCACGGTGTCCTCGGCCAGTGTCTCGGTGTCGAACCGTCCGCCCAGATCCGCCAGGTTGTGCCTGCTGTGCAGCTGGGCGCCGCCCGCCAGGCAGGCCACGGCGCCGATGACGTTCTGCGAACGCCGCGCGGCTGCCTGGGCGGTGACGTACTCGAACCCGATGTAGCGGTTGACGTAGTTGCCGTGCCGCCCGCTGCCCTCCTTGATGTAGGCGCAGACGGCGCCCACCGCGGGGTCGGACAGCTGCCGGGTCATGCGCCACAGCGCGTCCGGGTCGAACCGCACGTCGGCGTCGGTGACGAGCACGGCCTCAGCCCAGGAGCCGCGCAGCACCTCGCGCAACCCGTGGTTGAGCGTGTGGGCCTTGCCCTGTCCCCCGTGTTCGCGGCGCAGGTGGGTGACCCGGTCGGGGTGGGCGGTGGTGAGCTCGGCCATCAGCTCCGCGGTGGAGTCGGTGCTGGCGTCGTCGACCACCAGCACGCGCAGCCGCGAGGCCGGGTAGTCCGAGCCGAGCAGTGCCTCGATGGTGGGGCGCAGCACGTTGCTCTCGTTCCAGGCCGGAATCACCACGGTGGTGCGGGGCAGGTACAGCCGCCTGTCCCGGTACAGCCCCCGCCAGCGGTGCAGCCCGACCAGAAGGAACTGCGCCAGCGCGCTGACCAGGGGAACGGCGCCGAGGAACACCACGCCCACGGCCACGGCGTGCAGCACGCTGAGAAACGTGTTCATGATCGCTCCGGAGGAGTGGAATCGGTTCCGCATCCGGACAACGCCTCGAACACCGAAGCGGTGTACTCCCAGCGGCCGACCGAGTCCGCTTCGTGCGCGTCGCTGCCCGCGACCAGCGAGACCCCGGCGCGATGCAGCTCCAGTGCTGTTGGTAACGAGGGGCAGCGCCACTTCTCGTTGACCTCGACGCCGATGTTCGTCACGCGGCAGGCACGGGCCAGGCGCAGCAGCGCGGCGGGCGGGATCTCCTCCTCGGTGAGCCCGACCTTGGGCAGCACGCTGAAGGGGTGCGCCACGTGTCCGGTTACTCCCCTGCCCCCGTCGGCTCTCTCCGCGACGGCGGTGACGGCTCGGACGGTGGCCTCGATCAGTGACTCCACCGCCTCGGTGGCGGTGAGCCGTCGCTGGTGCAGCAGTTCGCGCACGGTGTCCGGGTGGGCTGATCCCTTCGTGAGCGGGAACCGATGGTCGGCGATGGCGATGTGCGCCACGCCGCGCGTGTCGGCGGGCAGGTCGAGCGCGCCCGAGGTGTCGACGATCTTGGTTTCGACCCCGCAGACCACCGCCAACGGCGCCGCCGAGTCGACGGCGCGCACCGCCGCGGTGTAGGCGGGCAGCCAGCTGGTGTCGGCGCGCACGTGGTCGGTCACGAACAGGGCGCGCAGCCCTGCCGCCGAGGCCGCTTCGACCGTTCGTTCCAGCGAGTCGCGGCCGTCGGAGAACCGGGTGTGGGTGTGGTGGTCCGCCCGCAGGGGCTCCGTTCGGGGTTCTCGCACGGTTTCGGTGCCGCTCATGCGTGTCCCTCGACTTTGCCGAGCTCATCCGGGGGAAGCACGATGTCCTGCCAGTGGCGCACCACCGACCGCTGTTGGTGCGGGAGGTGGTCCGGCGGGCGCTGACCGAGCAGTTCGGCCACCGCCCAAGCGGGCATGTGCACGCCGGAGGCGATGGTCAGCGACATTCCTCCCGGCGGTCGCGGGTTGACCTCCAACAGCGCGGGCGTTCCCGCGCCGTCCTCGCGCAGCTGGACGTTGAGCACACCGCGCAATCCCAGTGCCCCCACCACGGCGGCCGCGGTGGCCGACAGCGGCTCCCGATCCAGCACCCGGCTGGCCACGACGATGCCGGAGTCGGTCTTGTCCCTGGAGCGGGGGACAGCCGCTACCACTCCGCCGTCGCCGCGGGCGAGCACGTCCACCGAGTACTCGACGCCGGGCAGGATCTCCTGCAGCAGGTAGGAAGCGTCGTTGGGCAGTGTGGCCAGGTCCGAGGTGGACATGACCGTGACGATGCCGCGTGAACCGCTGCCGTTGCGCGGTTTGGCGATCGCTGGGAACCCGCCCGTGAAATCGTCGGCGGCGGCCGGTCCCAGCGGAACGGCGTCGGGTACGCGTACCGCCCCGGAACAGGCTCGGGCGAGGTTCCACTTGTCCAGACAGGACCGCAGCGCCTCCACCGGCGAGAGCAGCAGCCGCACCCCTGCCGACTCGAAGCCCTCCCGGATCTCGGCAAGCGGCAGCAGCTCGGCGTCGACGGTGGGCACGAGAACGTCGATCTTCAGTCGCGCGCACAACCCGAGCAGGGTCCCGGCGAATCCGCCCGCGTCGCCACGCGGCAGTAACCAGCGGTGCTGCCGATCCACCAGGTACAGCCCCGCACCGTTGGGATCGACGTCGCCCGCGAACAGCTCGCAGTGCTCGGCCAGTGAGCGCAGGAAGCAGATCCCGGAGGGGCCGCCTGCCCCGGTGACGAGCACTCGTGGCGGTCTGCCGAGCGACGCGGTGAGATCGGGCACTGGGATGCTACCGGCTTCGGGTGTCCCGGCTTCATTCATCGCTGTTCTCCTGCCAGACGAGGCCGCTGACCCGGAGCAGTTCAAGCGGTTCGGCGTAGTACTCCCTGGTAAAACGGCTCCAGTAGCGTGCGGTGGCCCGCAGCAGGTCGTCCCGCAGATAGGCCCGCGTTTTGGCCTGCGAGCCGTGGGTGTGAATGGAGGTGAGTTTGGCTTCCAGATCCGTCTCGCGCAGCCCGGCGAACCGGTTCGGTGCGAAATCCACCGTGGCGGAGGGCGACTGGTAGCAGGCGAACCGTTCCACGCCACGCGCCGCGGAGACAGTGGCCCGGTAGACGGCGCGGTGGTCCTGGTGGGTGTCGTTCTCGGAATGAACCAGCACGACATCGGGTCGGACTCGCTGCACCACGCGTTCGATCCGCCGTACCGTCTCGACATTGTCGGGGATGCCGCCGTCGGGCAGGTCCTCCAACACCAGAGTCGCGCCCAGCGAGTTGACCGCCTCGTGGGCCTCGGCGACCCGCTCGTCCGGATCACCGCCGACCGCGCCGTGCGACATGGTCAGCACGGTTACCTCCCAGCCAGCCTGCACGCGGCGGTGGATGGTCCCACCCGCACCGATCTCGGCATCGTCGGGATGGGCTCCGACCACCAGCATCCGGAACGGCTTCCGGTCCGCGCGTACCTCCTCGCGATCCTGTTGACGGTCCCGGAAGGCACGCAGCACCGTTTCGGCCAGTTCGGCTCCGGAGGCACGGCGGGTGACGATCTCGGAGGCTCGTCCGCGCAGCGCGGCCACCGCCGCGGTGGTCGAGACCTCGTCGGTGGTGAGCACGAACGCCGTGCCGGGGAACTCGTGCCTGCAGGCGTTCAGGAACTCGGCGAGCCCGCCCGGATCGGATTCCAGCTCCCGGTCCCACAGCGCGACGTGCCAACCGCTCTCGGCACGCGGGCGGGTTCGCAGCACGGTGCGGAACCTCTCGCGATCGTCGGTCTCGACGACCTCCAGCGCACCGTACTCGCGCAGCAGTTCGGCCGTGCGTCGCCGCAGCCCGATGTCGTGGTCGGCGACCACGACACGCAACCCGGCCAACGGGCTCTCGTCCCGGGACGCGGCAGCCGTCGCGGGGGACTGCGAACCGTGCTCCGGCCCCAGGGTGAAGGTGATCTCGTTCGAACGTTCTGTTCCGGGGTCGGCGGCCACGAAATCGTGAGCGTGCTCGGTCGGAGGGCCTTCGACCTGGACGGACTTCCAGCCCGGCTGCCGAACGGACCCGCTACCTGCTGGATGCGGTCCACCGGAGGTGGGTCGCTCGACGTTCCCGGAGTGCTCCACCATCCGCCGAGTGTCACAGCGGTTCGGACGGAGCGCACGCCGGAAAGGGCAGCGTACGGAGTCGGGCGGGCCGCGGGGTGATCTCCGCGCGCCGTAGCCCGCTCACCGACCGTGCGCCGCGCGAGCGGTCTCGGTGCGACGCCCACCCTCCTCGAGGAAGCGCGCGACCGGCAACGTGGCGGCACCGACGGTGACCGCGTCGGGACCGAGCCTGCCCTCGGTCACCGAGACCCGGTCGGCGGGATAGCGCAGCGCGTACCGGACTACGCTGTCCTGCACCAGTTCCAGCCGGTGTCGACCGAGCAGCAGGCCCGCCCAGCCACCGATGAGCACTCGGGTGGGCAGGAAGAGGTTCACCAGGGTCGCGATACCGGCTCCGAGATACTCCACGGCCTCCGAGACCACGGTGGACGCCGCGGCGTCCGAGATCGTGTTCCCCTCGCGGGAGGCCGCGGCCAGCAAGGCGCCGAACGCGTGCTCGCCGTCCGCGTCGGGGCTGATCTCTCCCCCGGTACGCCGCCAACGACGCACCATCGCCTCCGCACCGGTGTATGCCTCCAGGCAGCCGTGCCCGCCGCACCGACAGCGCCGCCCGCGCACGCGCAGCGTGCTGTGACCCCATTCGCCGATACCCGCCGAACTTCCGTCCGCGAACACCGAGACGCCGACACCCGAGCCGAGCAGCACCACCGCCACGTCACGCTCACCGCGACCGTGGCCGAACCACATCTCGGCCTGTCCCAGGGTCTCGGCACCGTTGTCGACCAGGACCGGCACGTGTTCGGGCAGGTGCGCGGCGGAACGAACCAGCCGCTCGACGGCCACCCCGACCCAGCCGATGGTCTGCCCGTGCACCAGTGCACCGTGAACCTCGTCCGAGGTCACGATGCCGGGAACGCCGACACCGACGCCGAGCAACCACTCGGGGGAGACACCCCCTTCGAGCATCACCCGGTCGAACGCCTCGGCCAGCCGCGCGATCACGTGCTCGGGGTCGCGTCTGCCGACGTCGAGGGGCCGTTCCACACGAGCGATCTCGGTCAGGGCAACGTCGAACAACTCCACGCGAACCCGCGTCTCGCCGATGTCGATGCCCACCACGCGCCCGCTCTCGGGGGAGACGCGCAGCAGCGTACGGGGGCGTCCTCCGTCGGACTCGACCGAGCCCGCTTCCTCCAGCAGGCCGTCGGCCACCAGCTCACCGACCACATTGCTCACCGAACCGGGGCTGAGACCGGTGGCGGGCCCCAGTTGGTGCCGACTCAGCGGTCCGCCGAAGTACAGTCGGCGCAGCACCGCGGCACGATTGCCACGCCGTAGATCGCGTACCGTCCGCCCGTACCGATCCCCCATGTCGCTCCTTCCGATACCGGCGGTCGCCGACCGGCAACCCGAGAGGCGAGCCTAGTAGTGTGCTTCGGTACGGTCCCTGTCACTCCGGTCCCCGTCCGGCCGGTCCCAGCCAGTCCGACTCCCCTGTCAGTCCGACTCCGGACCCCACCACAGTGTGGTGCGTACGTCACCGAGTCCTCGGCCGATCATGATTCGCCCGCCGCGCAGGAAACGCCAGCTTCCGGACGAAACGTCGCGCACCCGTTGCGCCCGGAGGTCGCACGGCACCCGGACACGGGTCCGCCGCCCCGCCTCGACGTGCACCCTGGTCCAGCCGATCAGCCGCACCGGTTCGGAGTTCGCCGCGGGCAGCAGATAGACCTGCACGGTCTCCGTACCGGCCCGGCGACCGGTGTTCGCGACGTCGACCGTGACACTGCGCACCGCGTTGAGATCCCTGACCAGCGCTGGGGACTCGTAGCGCCAGGTGGTGTAGCCGAGGCCGTGGCCGAACCAGAACAGCGGATCCACGTCGGCGTGCCGGTACCAACCCCGGTAGCCGACCGCGGTGCCCTCCTCGTAGACCAGCGCCCCGTTTACCGGACAGGTCGACCAGGCGGGACCGTCCCCGTCGCGTGCGGGGAAGGTGGTGACCAGCCGTCCGGCGGGCTCGATCTCGCCGGTGAGCGCCGCCGCCACCGCCGCTCCGGCCTCCTGGCCGGGCAGTCCGGCCCACAGCACCGCGTCCACCAGATCCAGCCACGGCATCAGCACCGGCGTGGCCGCGTTGACCACGACGACGGTGCGCCGGGCCGCGGCGGCCACCGCGGCGACCATGGCGTCCTGCTGTCCGGGAAGCGCGAGGGTGGACTTGTCCTTGCCCTCGGTCTCCTGCTCCGAGGTCAACCCCACGACCACTACGGCAACGTCGACCTCACTCGCCGCCAGGGCCACGCGTTCGGTGATCTCAGCGGTGGTCGCGGGAGCGGACCGGATCGCCTGCCCTGGGATGCCCCCGCTCGCCGGATCGCGCGCCGACTCCGACCGGCACGACGGACCACTGCGCACGTCGACACCGTCGACCACCGAGACCCGGTCGCGTCCGAACGTCGCGACGAGACCGTCGGCGACGGAGACCACGTGTGGTGGGCGCACCCGGGCCGTCGCACCTCCCTGCGCCACGGTGTCCACGGCGTGCCGACCGATGACGGCGAGGGACTCCGTACCGGAGAGCGGCAGCACAGCGGCCGGGTTGGTCAACACCGTCATGCCGCCCGCTGCCAGTGCGCGCAGCCGACGACGGCGTAACGGGGCGTCGGGTACGGATCGCGAGGCGCGTCGCAGCGCTCCGGAACGGCTCGTTGCGAAGACGTCCGACTCACCATCGAGAGCACCGGTTCGTTCGGCCAGCCGCAGTACGCGTCGAAGGTGTTCGTCGATGGTGGATTCGGCCACGTCACCGGCACGCACCGCCGCGACCAAGCCCGCACCCCACGACCCGTCCGGGACCGGCACGACCGGATCCAGCCCCGCGTTGGTGCCGGCCGCGATCGGACTCGCGGCGAACGGGTCGGAGACGACCGCACCGTCGTAGTGCCACTCCCCCTTGAGCAGTCGCTCGACGAGCTGGGGGTGTTCGGGGGCGCTGATCCCGTTGATCCTGTTGTGGGAGGTCAGCACGCTCCAGGGGGACGCGTCGTGCACGAGCATCTCGAACGGCAGCAGATACACCTCCCGCAGGGTCTTCTCGTCGACCACGGAGTCCACTGTGGTGCGTTCGAACTCGGACTCGTTGGCCAGGAAGTGCTTCGGGCAGGCCGATACTCCCCCGCGCTGCAGGGCACGCACGTACTCGGTCGCCAGTGCACCGGTCAGCAGCGGATCCTCGCTGAAGCACTCGAAGACACGGCCCCCCAACGGGGTTCGGTGCAGGTTGACCGAGGGTCCCAGCAGTACGTGCACACCCCGGGGGATGGCTTCCTCGGCCAGCAGCGCCCCGGCCTCACCCGCTACCGCGACGTCCCAGTGCTGGGCGAGCAGCGTGGGGTTGGGCAGCAGTGACGCGATCCCGCCGTCGGCGTGCTCCGCGCCGCGCAGCCCGCTCGGGCCGCCCGAGAAGCGCAGTCGGGACAGCCCGATCGACGTGTTCTCCGGTAGGCCGGATGAGTCCGAGCCGGTCAACAGGGCCACTTTGCTCGGCAGGTCCAGACAGGCGATCGCGGTCTCGACACGGGAGTCCAGCTCGGTGACGGTCATGTCGTTCTCTCCGCTCTACCATTAATTCAATATTTAAATTAACTGCGCGAATCGGGTGGACCGGGCGCACGGGAATCATCGAGCCGAGGAGCCGGCGGGCGATGACATGCCCTGACCCCTTCGTGGGCGTGCGCGGCACGTCCACCGCAGAGTGACTTAAATTACGCTATAATTTAAGACTCGACGGAAGAGTGGTCAAGACCACCTGTGCGCGGCACGTCCGGTGCTACCCGGCCGGGAGGGACGGCGGGAATCGACCCGCTCACGGAACGGGCGTCCAGCTACGCGGTGGGCACGCCGATGCGCTGCGCGAACGTGTGAACCGGAGGACGCTGGTACCAGCCATCCCTTCGCACGGGAGGAGAGTTCAAATGTCCACTCCGCAGACAGGACCACAGTCCACATCCGGCGCCGAGGAAGGTGCCGAACGCCGAGCACCCGAGGACCGGGGAAGCTGGGCGATGACGGCCGCCCAACCGATGCCCGGGATGTCCGGGTGGCTGGCCTTCGGGGGCTGGATGCTCGCGCTGGTCGGCGTCTTCAACGTCATCGCCGGTCTCACCGCGTTGTTGCAGCCCGGCTACTACGTGGTCACCGGTGGTGAGCTGCTGGTCTTCGGCTTCGGCGCCTGGGGCTGGATCTGGCTCGCGTTCGGCGCACTGCAGGTCGTGGCAGGCGCGGGCTGCCTGGCCGGTCAGATGTGGGCGCGGATGACCGGTATCGCTCTCGCCGGGTTGGCCGCGATCGCTCACCTGGCCTTCCTCGCCGCGTTCCCGTTCTGGGAACTGGTTTCGATCGGGCTGTGCGTGCTGGTGATCTACTCGCTGGTGGTCCCGCCCAGAAACGCCGTCGGCTGAACGTTCTCCGACGAGCATCGCCTCACGAGCGACAGCACGAGCGCGGCAACCGGTACCGAAGCGTGGTTCCCGTCCCTCACACGAGTTCGCTCAGCAGCTGTCGAACCCGGGCGTCGATGTCGTCGCGGATGGGGCGGATCTGTTCGGCGGTCTTGCCGGCGGGGTCGTCGAGCTGCCAGTCGAGGTAGCGCTTGCCCGGGAAGACCGGGCAGGCGTCCCCGCAGCCCATCGTGATGACCACGTCGGAGGCGTCCACCGATTCGGTGGTCAGCTTCTTCGGGAACCGCTGGGAGACGTCGAGGCCGAGTTCGTTCATGACCTCGACCACGGCCGGGTTGATCTCCTCGGCCGGGGTGGAACCGGCCGAACGGACGGCCACTGCGCCCTGGGCGTGGTGATCGAGCAGGGCGGCGGCCATCTGGGACCGTCCGGCGTTGTGCACGCAGACGAACAGCACTTCGGGTGTGGCGGACACGGATCGCTCCTCGGATCGCGTTCGAGTGGGGTCAGCGCTGCCGGGAGACACCGGCGGCGACGGGCGGGGTGCTCGGAGCGTCACGGAACCATCGGCGTGCGGCCAGGCTGACGTAGACCAGCCCGACCAGCACGGGAACCTCGATGAGCGGGCCGACCACACCGGCCAACGCCTGACCGCTGGTCACGCCGAAGGTGGCGATGGCCACGGCGATCGCCAGTTCGAAGTTGTTGCCCGCGGCGGTGAACGCCAGCGTGGTCGAGCGCTCGTACGACATCCGCAACCCCTTGCCGAGGACGAAGGTTCCCGCCCACATGACCACGAAGTAGACCAGCAGCGGCAGCGCGATGCGGGCCACGTCGAGGGGTTGGCCGATGATCGCCCCGCCCTGCAGGGCGAACAGCACCACGATGGTGAACAGCAGGCCGTACGGGGCCAGCGGGCCGACCTTGTTCAGGAACGTCGCCTCGTACCAGACACGTCCCTTGGCGCGCTCGCCGAGACGCCGCGACAAGTAGCCCGCGACCAGCGGGATGCCGAGGAAGATCAGCACGGACTGGGCGATCTGCCAGGCCGAGACGTCCAGCCCTACCCGGGCCAGCCCCAGCCAGCCGGGCAGCACGCTCAGGTAGAACCAGCCGAGACCGGCGAAGGCGATCACCTGGAACACCGAGTTCAGCGCCACCAGCACGGCGGCGGCCTCCCGGTCACCGCAGGCCAGGTCGTTCCAGATGATGACCATGGCGATGCAGCGCGCCAACCCGACGATGATCAGCCCGGTGCGGTACTCGGGCAGATCGGGCAGGAACGCCCAGGCCAACGCGAACATCACGGCCGGTCCCACCAGCCAGTTGACGACCAGCGAGCTGACCAGCAACCGCCGGTCGCCGGTGACGGTGTCCAGCCGGTCGTAGCGCACCTTGGCCAGCACCGGATACATCATCACCAACAGCCCGACGAAGATCGGCAGTGAGACTCCGGAGACCACGTGCAGCGAGTTCAACGCCGTGTTCAACCCCGGCACGAACCGACCGGCAAGCAAGCCCGACAACATGGCGGCGCCGATCCAGAGGGGTAAGAACCGGTCCATCAACGACAACCGCCGGGCCACGGTGGTCTCGGACGGTCGCTGGGCCGTGTCCGTCACGGCGTCACCTCGCAGGTTTCCTGATCACGGTCGTACTGGGAATCCGGCGGCCCGGCCCGCCGCGGTGCTCGCGGCGGAGCCTGCCGTCCGGGGGTGTCCGAGGTTCGGAGCTCAGGCCGATGTGGACACCGCCGGGGCCGGGCCGAGAACCGCCGACAACCGCTGCAGGGTCTCCGGGAGCACCCGGTAGTAGACCCAGGTGCCTCGCCGCTCACCGGTGATGGCGCCGGCCTCGCGCAGCACCTTGAGGTGATGCGAGATCGTCGGCCCGGACAGGTCGAACGCGCCGCTCAGGTCGCACACGCACGCCTCCCCACCGGCGTGGGCGGCGATCAACGACAGCAGCCGCAGCCGCACCGGATCGCCCAGCGCCTTGAACACCGCCGAGAGGTCCGCGGCCTGCTCGGCGGACAGCGGCTCCGCCGTCACCGGTGAACAGCACCAGCGCTCTTCACTCCGCTCCTGATTCGACATACTTCTACATTGACAGATGTCTAACCAAGGCGCAAACTACGAATCGTCCAGCTGTTTAGACAACTATCTAACCAAGGGAGAGGTCATGTCCCGCGTTCAACTCGCCCTGCGTGTCGGCGACCTGCGGCGATCGATCGACTTCTACACCAGGCTGCTCGGTACCGAGCCGACCAAGCTGCGCCCCGGCTATGCCAACTTCGCCGTGACGGAGCCGCCGCTGAAGCTCGTGCTGCTCGAAGGTGAACCGGAGCAGGACACCGTGCTGGATCATCTCGGTGTCGAGGTCGCCGACAGCTACACCGTTCACGACGCCACCCGGCGGCTGTCCGAACTCGGCCTGTTCACCCGAGTCGAGGACGACACGACCTGCTGCTACGCCACCCAGGACAAGGTGTGGGTGCACGGACCCGGCCGGGAGCCCTGGGAGGTGTACACCGTCACCGACGACTCCCCCGACTCCGAGCACAGCGGCCCGAGCGGTGGCGGAACCGCCTGCTGCGGCACCACGGCGGAAGCCGCCGGCTGATCGAAGTTTCCGTTCGCTCCCGAGGAGGTGCTCGGTCGGTGGGAGGTTCCGATCGACACCCCTCGGTGGCGCCGATTTCTCACGAAATCTCCGGAAGCCGCACCACTTCCGGGCACAGCGACCACGACCAGCGCGGAAGAAGATCGCACCGATTTCCGGACTCGCCGGTGGAAGTGCTTGTTCGAGACCGCCGAACACATTTACCTGAAAGGGAGACGAACGGCGGGATTGTCCCGAGTGACCGGTTGCTCGTACGGGCGGAGTCGGATGTATGCCACGAAGTGTGGAGACGAGCGTGACAGGAGAGATCGCCACCGGGGACATCGTTGCCCACGGCGCTGCCAACGATGTGGCCCGTACCGGCGTCCCGACCACGCGCCACGACGAAGCATCGGACCGGACCGGCACCACCGGAGTTCTCGACAGACGTTCTCCCGGACACCTCCCCGGCCGGATCGACGTGGTGCCCGTCGCCGCCCATCAGCTGCCGCCGCCTTCCGGACTCTTCGTGGGACGCACATCCGAGCTCAACCGCATGGAGGCATGGCATCGGGAGAACTCCGAACGCGCACTGCTCGTCGCGCTGACCGGATCCGGCGGAATCGGGAAAACGACGCTGGCCTGCCACTGGCTGCGGCAGCACGAGCGGAGATTTCCGGACGGACAGCTCTACGTCGACGCGGGAACCCGCTCCGCCGAACACCCCATCGCGGCCGCGGAACTGCTCGGGCGACTGCTGCGAGCACTGGGGGTGCCGCCCGAACGGGTTCCGCTGGAGATGGCCGAACGGCTGAGCTGGTATCGCTCGATCACCGCGGGGCGATCACTGTCGGTGCTGGTGGACAACGTCGTCTCGACCGCACAGGTAAGGCCGCTCCTGCCGGAATCGGCGACGAGCACGCTGCTGGTCACCAGCAGGAGTCGCCTGGTCGGTCTGACGATGGAGGGTGCCAGGTTCATGGAGCTGGCGCCGCTGAACGCCGAGGACGTGGTGCACATACTCTCCCGCAAGCTCGGCCGCTCGCGGGTGTCACGCGAGATGGGCAACGCCCGGCTGCTGGCCAAACTGTGCGCGGGCTCCCCTCTGGCCGCCACTGAGATATCGGCGTGGCTGGCCGCCCGACCCCACCGGTCACTGGCCCACGCGGCCAACCTGGTGCGGGAACAGCGAAAGCGGCTGACGACGCTCCCCCGGAGCGAGGACTTCGCGGCGCACAGCGTGGTCGACATCTGCTACCAGGGCCTGTCACCGCAGGCCGCCACGCTCTACCGCAGACTGGCACAGCACCCCCGGGGAGATCTTCCCGTCGCGCTGACCCATCACCTCGCCGGGATCGAGGGCAGCGATTCCGAACGGGTGTTGGCGGAGCTACGGGACGCCAGACTGTTGGGAGCCGGTGAACAACGGTACTGGTTCCACGACCTCGTCCTCGCGCACGCACGGACGATGAGTCTCGGCGAGGATTCCCCGGGAGTCAGGCGCCGCACGTTGCACAGCGTCATCGACTGGTACATCGGTCGCGCCGTCGAAGCCGATCTGGTCATCACGCCTCGCCGTCCCAGGTTCGGCAGGCACTACCCGAGCCGGGCCAACGACTGGCCCGTCTGGGACAGTCCCGAGTCGGCGTTGGACTGGTTCGAGCGCGAACGCGGCAATCTGCGTGCGGTCATCATCGAAGCCCACCACAACCAGTGGGACGAACCGGTCTGGCAACTGTGCGAAGCGATGTGGGGGTTCTTCTTCCATCGCAAGCACTACCGGGACTGGATCGACTCGCACCGCCTCGGAATCGAGGCGGCGTCACGTCTGGGTCACCCGTTGGCCGAATCGCGACTCCGGTGCCAGCTCGCCTTCGCCTACCTGGACCTGGAACACTTCGACGAGGCCATGGACGTGTGCCTTCCGGCGCCCCGATTGCCCGAGGCCGGTTGGGACAGTGCGGAACTGTCCACGACACTGTCCGAACTCACCAGTGCGGCGAGACGAGGAAGCGGCCACGACGACGCGGGATCGAACACATCGGACGAACGACCCGGCGAGCGGAAAATCGTCCGAATCTCCTCCGCAGCGCTCTCACGTGCTCGCGCGCCACGAGCCGAGACGACCGGTAACCACCGCATCGGATGAGCGCCGCTCGGTAAGCCGACCGCCGCCCACCAACCGCCGCCACACCACTCGAGATCACGGGCCGACGTGCGCGCCGAAAACGCACGTCAAAAAGCAAGATTCGTTCAGATATTGACTGTTCGCGTAATCAGCTGCACCGTTTCCGTGATCCGCTGCACCGTCGATTACGCAAATAATCAAGATCTTTTACGCGACGACGGAAGCGACGAAACCCCGTTTCCGCCGCGCCGGAGGAATCATGCTTCGAAAATACCTGGGAGTCGCGCTCGCGTTTGTGGCGAGTACCGCTCTGGCCGTCGCCGTGCCGACCCAGGCCCGAGCCGACTTACCCGGCGACAAGGACGTCACAGCCGTACTGTTCGAGTGGAAGTACGATTCGGTGGCCGAGGAGTGCACGAACCGGCTCGGCCCGGCCGGATACGGCGCCGTGCAGGTTTCTCCACCGCAGGAGCACATCCAGGGGTCACAGTGGTGGACCTCCTACCAACCCGTGAGCTACCGGATCGCCTCGCGACTGGGTGACCGCACCGCCTTCGCCGACATGATCGAGAGCTGCCACGCGGCCGGGGTGAAGGTCATCGCCGATGCGGTGATCAACCACATGTCCGCGGGGTCGGGCACCGGAACCGGCGGCTCGTCCTACGAGAAGTACAACTATCCCGGAATCTATTCCTACTACGATTTCGACAACTGCACGTCCGCGATAAACCAATCGGACTACACCAACGACAAGTGGCGGGTGCAGAACTGCGAACTGCTCGATCTCTCCGATCTCGACACGGGTGAGGAATACGTGCGTGGTCGCATCGCCGCTTATCTCAACGATCTGCTGTCGCTGGGAGTGGACGGATTTCGGATCGACGCGGCCAAGCACATGGCCGCCGCGGATCTCGCCGACATCAAGTCCCGGCTGAGCGACCCGGACGTCTACTGGAAGCAGGAAGTGATCTACGGCTCCGGCGAGGTCGTCTCACCGACCGAATACACCGGAACCGGCGACGTCCAGGAGTTCCGCTACGCCCGTGACCTCGAACGCGTGTTCAGCGAGGAGAAGCTCGCGTACCTGAACAACTACGGCGAGGGCTGGGGCTACATGGATTCCTCCCATGCGACGGTCTTCGTGGACAATCACGACACCGAACGCAACGGTGACACGCTCAACTACAAGGACGGCGCGAACTACACGCTGGCCAACGTCTTCATGCTGGCCTGGCCCTACGCGTCTCCCGACGTGCACTCCGGCTACGAGTTCAGCGACACCGACGCCGGGCCGCCCAACGGCGGGACGGTCAACGCGTGCTGGCAGGACGGCTGGAAGTGCCAGCACGCCTGGCCGGAGATCGAGTCGATGGTCGCCTTCCGCAACGCCACCGACGGCACGGCGGTCACCGACTGGTGGGACAACGGCAACGACGCCATCGCGTTCGGACGAGGCAGCAGTGGGTTCGTGGCCATCAACCACGAGACCACTTCGCTGAGCCGGACCTTCCAGACCTCGTTGCCCGCGGGCGAGTACTGCGACGTGCAGCGTGACACGCTCGTCACGGTCGACTCCTCGGGACGGTTCACGGCAACCCTCGGGTCGAACACGGCGCTCGCGTTGCACGCGAACGCACGGACCTGCGGGAGCTGATCCGACCCGACCACCCGATCCGAAACAGCACTCCGAAACGCCCCCGCAATGGAACACCGTGGGCCCGACGCGCACTGTTGGCGCGCCGGGCCCATGGCGGTTGTGCTCACCTTCAACCGAGCGGAAAGCGCGCAGCTTCGGAACTCAGAACTGGCATCCGTTCACGCGCCACAACATCGCGGCACGGGTGCTCGGACCGTAGACGCCGTCCACTGCGATCCCCGCCGAACGCTGCACCGAACGCACAGCAGCAGCCGTATTGGGACCATAGATACCGTCCGTCGCGATCGAAAAACCGTGGCACTCCTTCAACGAATACTGCAGCTCGGTAACCGCCGGATTCGAAACTCCCTGCCCCAGCAGGCAGTCCGCATCTCCGCTCTCGGTGGCAGGTATTCCCCAACTCGTCCGAGTACACGTGGGTAACGCCAGTGCACCGGAGGAATCGGTGGTCCCCGCAGCAGCGGTCCCGCCGACGGCTCCCAACGTCACCAGCACCATCGCGACAGTGGTTCCCAGCATTCGAAAGAGACGAGACATATAACTCCATCCAGAATTTTTTCAAAAAGACAGGAAGCACGGACTCGCGGACAGACCCCAGTTCCCCATCAAAAATCCACACATGTTCGGCATCGCGACTAATATATCGACATCAAACACATTCCCCATAGTCGATCCACAGCATATTTCTCCGCGTCTCGGGGCCGTAGACTCCGTCCACCGCGATACCGGCGGCACGTTGCACGTTCTCGACGGCGGACTCCGTGTTGGGCCCGTAGATCCCGTCGACGGCGATATCCTGGCTGTTGCAGTACCGCAACGACCACTGCAGAACTTCAACCGCCTCGTTGGCGTTCCCGACCGCCAGCACACAATCACGGTCCCCGCTCGAGGTCGCGGGAACACTACTGTCGCTGACCGTGCAGGTCGGCAAGGCAAGCGCTTCGAACGTGCGCTCCTGCGCGGCCGCGGAGGCGATTCCGCCACTCAGCCCCAGAGCCACCAGAACCACCACAAAAGACACCCGCGAAACACGAAACACTCAAAACCTCCAAAAATCCCCCTCCAGAATTCCGTGAAAGACACTGCCAAAAACTTCACAGAAAAGCAATATCGCGAATATATTTTCACCCGAACAGACCAACGATCCGACCGAGGTGAAATATACAGAATCAATTATTTCGCACCAGACCCGAACGGACGCGACGAGCTCACCGGTACGGACCATTCACCGACGGCTCGTTCGTGCCGCTCGCGGCAAACGGAGCAGCCCGGAAACACTGGACAGCAAAACGGTCACGAAATGTTCGCGAACCGGTTACTCGTTGCGCCCGCGACAGGTTGGGTTTCGCGGCCAGTGGCCGCCGAGCGTGACCATCGACAACTCCCGGTGGAAACCTCCTCGCCCGACCAGCACAGCCACGAGTCCGCAGACGGCTGGAAGCGATCCGCCGGGTGATGCCGCCCCTTCGGCGTAGCCCTGGATGCGACCACCCGCCCCCGAAATCCAACGCTCCCCTTGTGGTCGGCGTTACAGCCGGGTTAATGTCTCGCAACACGAGAAAGCGCTTTCCAACTTTCCGGTCGAGGTGACAGGGCCTCGACACACCTGAGAGGAGAAAGCCACGTCCCCCGCCGACCACCGCTTACGGGCCGCGATCATCGGAACCGGCGCCGTCGCCGCACACCACTTGTCCGCCATGTCCGAACACGACGACGTCGAGCCCGTGGCAGCCGTCGACGTCGACCCGGAACGGCTGAACGCCTTCCGCCGTTCCGGCGAGTACGAGCTACGGGGCTACACCGATGTCGACGAGATGCTCTCGACCGAAAGCCCCGACCTCGTCTCGGTGTGCACCCCACCCGCCTCACACGTGGAGCTCGTCACCAGTTCCCTGCGCAACGGTGCCTGGGTGTGGTGCGAGAAACCACCCTGCCTGTCGCTGGCGAGCTACGAGGAGATGACCGCGGCGCAGGGAACCGACGGTCCCTACGTGTCCTTCGTCTTCCAGCAGCGATTCGGCTCGGGAGCGCGGCACGCCCGTGAACTGCTGGCGACGCGGGAGTTGGGCACTCCCCTCGTCGCGCACTGCCAGACCACCTGGTACCGCGATTCCGAGTACTTCGCCGCCCCGTGGCGCGGCAAGTGGGAGACCGAGGGCGGCGGCCCGGCCATGGGCCACGGGATCCACCAGCTCGACCTGCTACTGCATCTGCTCGGGCCGTGGACCGAAGTCCGTGCCATGACCGGAAGGCTCTGGCACGAGGTGGACACCGAGGACGTATCGACCGCGCTGGTGCGGTTCGAGTCCGGGGCGATGGCCACCGTGGTCAACAGCTTGCTCTCCCCCGACGAGATGAGCAGGATCCGACTGGACTGCTCGGAAGCCACCGTCGAGCTCACCCACCTGTACGGCCACCGCAACGAGGACTGGCGCTACACCCCGGCACCGCACGTCACCGACGAGACGCGGATCGAACGCTGGCGCACCCCGGAACACGACGAGCCCAGCTCCCACGGCGCCATGCTGCGGGAGCTGGTCGCGGCGATGCGCGAGGGCGGACGTCCACCCTGCGACGAACGGGACGGCCGCAGAATTCTGGAACTGGTCACCGCGCTGTACAAGTCCGCGGCCACCGGCCGGGAGGTGCGCTCGGGCGAGATCGGTCCCGACGACCCGTTCCACACAGTGATCCACGGCGGCTTCCCCGAGAAACTGACCGGTAACGGAGAGACGACGCGATCATGAGCCATCCGATCACCGTGACCCATCGGCACGGCGAGAACATCTCGGTCGCCGCTGTGGGGACCGAGATCCTGAACTACGTGTACAAACCGGACCCGGTCGAGTACGAATCGCGGAAACCGTACGTGCACCCGCTGCGCACCCTCGCCGGAAGCACCGTCACCGGATACCGGCCGAACGACCATCGCTGGCACAAGGGGCTGCAACTGACGGCCAGCCACGTTTCGGGCCAGAACTTCTGGGGCGGGCACAGCTACATCACCGGCGAGGGCTACCGGGAACTGCCGGAACGGATCGGCTCGATGCGCCACGACGAGTTCGAGTCCTTCGAGGTCGAGACCGACGAGCTGCGGTTCACCGAACGGTTGCACTGGCTGCACAACGACGGAACCCCCTGGGCACGAGAGCACCGCACCATCAGGGTGCACTCCGTCGATCCGGAGCGGGGCAGCTGGGCACTCGACTGGTCCATCCGCCTGGTCAACGTGCGCGAGCAACCGCTGCGTTTCGGCAGCCCGACCACCGCCGGACGGGAGATGGCGGGCTACACCGGGCTGCACTGGCGCGGCCCACGCGAGTTCACCGGCGGCGACGTACTCGGTCCGGGTGGGATTTCCGGCGAGGCCGGGATGATGGGACGTCAGGCGCGTTGGCTGGGGTTCGTCGGGGAGCACGACGAGGTCGACCGCTGTTCCACGGTGGTCTTCGAACACTCTCCGGCGAACGATCACGCCATTCACGAGTCCCACTGGTTCGTGCGCTCGGACCCCACCCCCGCCGTGGCGCTTTCCTGGGCCTTTTTCGAGGAGTTCGAACTCCCACCGGGAGAAGGCTTCTCCTACACCTATCGAATCCTGCTGGCCGACGGAGCCAGGGATCACGAACAGATCGAACGAGAACTCGACGAACACTCCTGGTAGGAGGTCGGCATGACCGAGGACCGGCCGATACCGCTTCCCGGAGCGATCGGCATTTCCCATGTGGACTGCTACGACTGGCCCGCCTCGGACGGGCTCGGTGGCGGAAGTCCACACATGCACCTGGCCTGCACGGAGGCCTATGTGGTCATCGAAGGCAGCGGCGTGGTGCAGACCCTGAGTTCGGCGGGCTACCGCGAGGACGAGCTCACCGCCGGAGCGGTCGTGTGGTTCGAACCGGGCACGGTACACCGCATGGTGGGTCACGAGCGGCTGCGCGTCACGGTGCTGATGCAGAACAGCGGGCTGCCGGAGGCGGGTGACGCGGTGTTCACCTTTCCACCGGAGATCCTGGCCGATCGGGACGCCTACGCCGCGGCGGCGGCGTTGCCCGATGGCGCGAACGCGGAACAGGCGGCCCGACGGCGCAGGGATCTGGCGGTGTCCGGCTACCTGCCGCTGCGGGACGCGCTGCACGCCGGGGATCCGGAACCGTTGCGCGAGTTCCATCGCGCGGCCGCGGCACTGGTGAGTCCCCGGCTGGAGCGTTGGAAAACGCTGTGGCGCGGCGGGGCGCTGGCCGCGGCCGAACGAACCGGCGCACGGTTGGACGCGCTGGCCGAGGGTGACACGGACGAGCTCGCGAACTCGCGGGTGCGGCTGGCACATCCGTCCAGGCACGGCGGATACGGCATGTGCGGCAGACGCGACGAGTACGAGATTCCCGGAACGACCGTCGCGTACGGAGGCGAGTGATGCGGCAGCGAGCGGCGAGAGACCCGAAACCGACACCGGTCGGTAGAGTCCCCGTGCTGACGACGGCGGTACTGCTGTTGTGCGGCCTGCTCGCCGGGTGCGGCACGAGCGCCGACGGCGCGGCGGGCGGCAAGATCGAACTGCAGTTCAGCTGGTGGGGAAACGCCGACCGGGCCGAGGTCACCAACGAGGCCGTCGAGCTGTTCGAGCAGCGCAACCCCGACATCGAGGTACAGACCTCGTTCTCCAGCTACAACTCCTACATCCAGAAGCTGGCCACCCAGGCGGCCGGTGGCAACGCGCCCGACGTGATGCAGCTGGACTATCGTCAGATCAGCCAGTACGCCTCGGCGGGTCTGCTGCTCGACCTCGACGAGCAGTCCGCCATCAGCACCGAGAACGTCACCTCGGCGATGCTGCGCACTGGCCAGTCGAGCGGCGAGCAGTACGCCATCCCGATGGGGCGGACCTCGCAGGTGATGGTCTACGACTCCGCCCAGTGGCAGCGGGCCGGAGTCGCGGAGCCGGAGTACGGCTGGACCTGGCAGGACTGGAGCCGCGCGATGCGCGAGCTGGGCGAGGCCACCGACAGGACCGGGGCCACCGATCCGGGGTGGAGCGAGGACTGGTTCGAGGTGTGGCTGCGCGGCCGCGACAAGAGCCTCTACACCGACAGCGGGAAGCTGAACTACGACGCGGCGGATCTCGCCCAGTTCTGGCGCACCACGAACGAGCTCAGCCAACAGGGCGCGGTCAGTCCGGCTCGCCAGACCACCCAGATCGACGGTTCCGCGGCGAACATGCCGTTCGGGCGGGGCAACGCGCTGTCCGGGTTCACCTGGGACTCGGCGGTGGGCGGTTTCCAGGCCCTGATCGGCGACAGCCTGCGGCTGGCTCCACTGCCGGTCGGGCCGGACGGCACACCGGGGCAGTACTTCAAGCCTTCCATGCTGATCGGTGCCTCGGCCAACAGCCCCCACCCGGAGGCGGCATCGAAGCTCGTCGACTTTCTGATCAACGACCCCCGGGCGGGCGAGATTCTGGGAGTGAGCCGAGGGCTGCCCGTCAACCGGACGATCCGTGAGGACATCACCCCCACGCTGAGCGGGCTGGACAAACGCATCGCCGAGTTCCAGGAAAGCCTGGACGGCGAACTGCTGGCACCGCCGAGCGCTCCCCCGCAAGGAGATCTGGCGCTGCAAACCGCCTTTCAGCGCGACTACGACCATGTCGGCTTCGAACTGCAGTCACCACGAAGAACGGCTGAGCAGTTCCTCACCAACGCGAGATCGGAGCTGCAGCGATGAACGTCGAAGCACCTGATCAACAGGTGAGTCCACCGCGCGGGAGACCTGACTCCGAGTCCGTCGCCGCGGATTCCGCCACCGCGCGGAATCGTCCACGACGACGTGAGGGGGCCGCCTGGGTTTTTCTGTCACCGTGGCTGCTGGGAGCGGCGGTACTGACGCTGACCCCGATGCTGGTCTCGCTGTACCTGTCGTTCACCCAGTACGACCTGTTCACCGCCCCGGAGTGGGTGGGGCTGGACAACTACGTCCACATGTTCACCTCCGATCCCCGCTACTGGAGATCGGCGCTGAACACCCTGATCTACGTGCTGGTGGCGGTACCGCTGCAGCTGGCGGTGGCGCTCGCCGTGGCGCTGGCGCTGAACTCCATCGGGCGCGGCAAGGGGTTCTACCGCTCGGCGTTCTACGCCCCCTCACTGCTGGGCGCGAGCATGAGTATCGCCCTGGTCTGGCGCGCGCTGTTCAACGACGGCGGCACGGTCGACGACCTGTTGTCGACGTTCGGGATCGACATGGGCGGCTGGGTGAACCAACCGGGCTGGGCACTGCTGGTGGTCGCGCTGCTGACGATCTGGCAGTTCGGCGCGCCGATGGTGATCTTTCTGGCCGGGCTGCAGCAGGTGCCTCACGAGCTGTACGAAGCGGCCGAGGTGGACGGAGCCGGACGGATGAGGCGGTTCCTGTCGGTCACGCTGCCGATGCTCTCACCGGTGCTGTTCTTCAACCTGGTGCTGCAGACCATCCAGGCGTTCCAGGTGTTCACCCCGGCGTTCACGGTCAGCGGCGGTCGCGGTGGCCCCGCCGACTCGACGCTGTTCTACACGCTCTACCTGTACGACCGCGGATTCACCGCCTCGCACATGGGCTACGCCTCGGCGATGGCCTGGGTGCTGCTCGTGGTCATCGGCATCGTGACCGCGCTGCTGTTCCGCAGTGCGCGCTCCTGGGTCTTCTACAACGATAAGGGGTGACGATGGTAGCCGTCCGAGAATCCTTACCGGGGCGCCGCATCGATTGGGCCCGGGTCGGGCTGCACGTCGGGTGTCTGGCCGCGTTGCTGGTCATGCTCTACCCACTGGCGTGGCTGATCGCGACCTCGTTCAAACCGGCCGACGAGGTGATTTCGAGTCTGCGGCTGCTGCCGAGCAGGCTGGCGATGAGCAACTACACCACCGCGCTGGAAGGCGTCGGCGGGGTGAGTGTGCTGCGGTTGATCGGAAACTCGCTGATCATCTCCACCGGGGCGGTGCTGGGCAACGTGATCAGCTGCTCACTCGCCGCGTACGCCTTCGCCCGACTGCGCTTCACACTGCGGGGACCGTTGTTCGCGCTGATGCTGGCCACGATCATGCTGCCGCAGCACGCGGTGCTGATCCCGCAGTACATCGTGTTCAACCAGCTGGGGATGGTCAACACCTTCTGGCCGCTGGTGCTGCCGAAGTTCCTGGCCACCGACGCGTTCTTCGTGTTCCTGACCGTGCAGTTCATGCGCGGCATTCCCAAGGAGCTCGACGAGGCGGCCACACTCGACGGATGTGGGCCGTTCCGAACCTTCTTCCGGATCATCCTGCCGCTGAGCAGGCCGGCCCTGATCACCACCGCGATCTTCACCTTCATCTGGACCTGGAACGACTTCTTCCTGCAACTGATCTACCTGTTCGAGCCGGAGAAGTTCACGATCACGCTGGCGCTGCGTTCCTTCGTGGACACCTCCAGCCAGTCCGCCTACGGTCCGATGTTCGCCATGTCGGTGATCGCGCTGCTTCCCATCGTGCTGTTCTTCATGGCCTTCCAGCGATTCCTGGTGGAGGGCATGGCCAGCTCCGGGGTGAAGGGGTGAGTACCGGATGACAGTCACCGACGCCGGTGGACAGCGCGGCCCGTTCGGCGCGGGGTTCGAGCTGTTCGCCGACATGCTCGGCATCGGCGTGGCCACCACGTTGGCCTCACTGCCGGTGATCACCGTTCCCGCGGCGGTGTCCACCGGCTGCGGGCAATTGCGAGCACGTTCCGAGGGACGCCGCACTCCCGACGGGGACGGCTACTTCCGCACGTTGACACGGCGACTGGGGAGCGCACGTGGTCCCGCCGATCTGCTGGCGGGACTGGTGATGACGCTGCTCGGTGGAGTACTGATCATCGACCTGCTGCTGATACGCGGCACCCAGGGGATTCCCGGTTCCGGAATCGTCACGGTGACACTCACACTGCTGGTGGCGACACTCGCGGCCGTCTGCCTGCGGGCGGTCGCGCTGCCCGAGTCCGAGCGCGGCTGGTTGGCGGCCCTGCGGAGCTCCGCACGGGCGAGTGTGCTGGATCCGCTGGGCAGCGTACTGCTACTAGCGGCCGTGGCGGTGGCAGCACTGTGCGTGTGGATGATGCCCGTGCTCGTCGTGCTGATACTCGGGCCGCTGATCCTGGCCGCCACGGCGGTCCAGGCGCGCGCTTCCTCCCCCTGACCCGTCGATCCCCGCGCGAGGTCGTGGGGCCCCGAACACTCTCCGTTCCAGACAAGCAGAGGAAGAATCCATGTCGCGGAAAACACTGCGCATCGCACTCAACGGCGTCACCGGCCGCATGGGGTACCGCCAACACCTGTTGCGTTCCATCCTGGAACTGCGTGACCAGGGCGGTATCGAGGTCGCCGACGGCGAGCGGGTGATGCTGGAACCGGTCCTGGTGGGCCGCAACTCCGCCAAACTCGCCGAGATGGCCCAGCAACACTCGATCGACGAGTGGAGCACCGAGCTCGACACCGTGTTGTCCGACGACTCGGTGGACATCTACTTCGACTCCCAGATCACTTCGGCCAGGGAACGGGGAATCCGGGCAGCCGTCGCGGCGGGCAAACACGTCTACTCCGAAAAACCGGTCGCCGAGACCTCGGCCGGCGCCATGGAACTGGCCAGGCTCGCCGAACAAGCCGGGATCCGGCATGGCGTGGTGCACGACAAGCTGTTCCTGCCCGGGCTGTTGAAGCTGCGCAGGCTGCTCGACGGGGGATTCTTCGGGAAGGTGCTGTCGGTACGCGGCGAATTCGGATACTGGGTCTTCGAGGGCGACTGGCAGAGCTCGCAGCGGCCGAGCTGGAACTACCGCACCGAGGACGGCGGCGGGATCGTCTCGGACATGTTCTGCCACTGGCACTACGTGCTGGAGAACCTGTTCGGACGCGTGGAGTCGGTGACGGCCAGGGCGACCACGCACATCCCCCGTCGTTGGGACGAGCGGGGCAACGCCTACGAGGCCACCGCCGACGACTCCGCCTACGGGATCTTCGAACTCGCCGACGGCGTGATCGCACAGATCAACTCCTCGTGGGCGGTACGGGTCAACCGCGACGAACTGGTGGAGTTCCAGGTCGACGGTACCGAGGGAAGTGCCGTGGCCGGGCTGCGCGGCTGCCGGGTGCAGCACCGGTCGATGACGCCGAAACCGGTGTGGAACCCCGATATACCCAGCGGCGAACGTTTCCGCGAGCAGTGGTCGCCGGTTCCGGACAACGAGGAGTTCGGCAACGGTTTCAAGGCCCAGTGGGAACGGTTCCTGCACGACGTACTCCGGGACAGGGACCACCCGTACGACTTCTTCGCGGGTGCGCGCGGCATCCAGCTCGCCGAAGCGGGGCTGCGTTCCTCCAGCACCGGACAACGGGTCCAGCTGGAAAACCTCGAACAGTGACGTCGAACAACCGCGAAACACCCCGAAAGGACGATCGATGTCGCGAGTGACCTATCACGACGCCGCACGTGTGTTCGCCGGTAACTCCCCTGTCCGCGCGGTCGACAACCTACGGTTGACCGTCGACGACGGCGAGTTCCTGGTGTTGGTCGGACCGTCCGGATCCGGCAAGTCCACCGCGCTGCGCATGCTGGCGGGACTGGAGGAGATCGACGAGGGCAGCGTGCACATCGGTGATACCGACGTGACCTCGATGCCGCCCAAGTCCCGCGACATCGCGATGGTCTTTCAGTCCTACGCGCTCTATCCGCACATGACCGTGGCCGAGAACATGGGTTTCGCGCTGAAGCTGCGCCGGATACCCAAGCAGGACGTGCGGCAGCGGGTGACGGAGGCGGCCGAGCTGTTGGACCTGACCGAGTACCTGGACCGCAAGCCCAGAGCGCTGTCCGGCGGGCAACGGCAACGTGTCGCCATGGGCAGGGCCATCGTGCGGGAACCCTCGGTGTTCCTGATGGACGAGCCGCTGTCGAACCTGGACGCCAAGCTGCGGGTGGAGACCCGGGCGAACATCGCCGCGCTGCAGCGCAGACTCGGCACGACCACCATCTACGTCACCCACGATCAGACCGAGGCCATGACGATGGGACATCGCGTGGCGGTGCTGGCGGACGGGGTGCTGCAACAGTGTGACACTCCCAGGGAGCTCTACGAACGCCCTGCCAACGCCTTCGTGGCGGGCTTCATCGGCTCACCCGCGATGAACCTGGAGACCGTGCCGCTGACAGCCGGTGGTGCCCGACTGGACGAGGTGACCCTGCCGATCCCCCGCGCGGCGATGGACTCCCTGGGAGGCGGCTCCGAGGTCACCGTCGGAATCAGGCCCGAATCACTGCGGCTGGTCTCCGACGAACAGCCGGACGGCCTCGCACTGCACGTGGAACTCGTCGAGGAGCTGGGGGCCGACTGCCTGATTCACGGCCGGACCGCCGTGGACGGCAAACGGCTGATCGTACGTGCCGACGGGCGCAGGCCACCGGCGCTGGGCGACACGGTGCACGTGGTGGTGCGCGACCCCGAGGAGATCCACCTGTTCGACGCGGAAAGCGGCAACCGACCGGAGTGAGATCCGGCGCTCCGCGAACGTGACACGCACGGGCCGGTGACCGCATGTCCCTCGGTCACCGGCCACGACACCCGCATCTCACCGGTACGGTTCTCGGGGTCCTTCCGGGTGACCGGCCGTCTCGGAGCTGTCGCGCCGAACGGCGTCCCTTTCTCCGGGCGACGGACGCACCGGGAAAGCCCGTCGTCGACGTCGAGGGTCTTCACTGCTGCTTTCCTGTCGTGTTTTCGAGAAGGCTCGGTCTTTTCGGTTCCAAAAACACCGAAAACCACCTCGTCAACGCGACCACCCGCGGGTTCTCCCGTGCGGCTCTCGCGAGGACGCCGGAGACGTGGCGTAGTACCCTACTCGATGTCTCCGGACCCGCAGCGAGAGCCGCACGAGAGGTCCCGCCGAGCGAGCGACCCGCCAACCCGACCGGAAAACTTCAATCAGCTCACCGGCGGAGTGCTCGCGCGCACTACCACCTCACCACTGAACCGGCGGGTACGGGAACGTTCGGCGGGCTCGTCGAGCAGGAAGCCCAGCGCCTCCTCGCCGAGACGTTCCAGCGGGATCCGCACCGTCGTCAACGACGGCCACACGTCCCGCAGACTGGCGATGTCGTCGAAGCCCGCCACTGCCAGCTCGTCCGGTAACCGGACTCCCCGATCGCGAAACGCCGACAGGGCTCCCACCGCCATGACGTCGTTGACCGCGAACACGCACTCGGGAGCGCGGTCGCGTTCGAGCAGTTCCGAGGCCGCCTCGTAACCACCGTCGCGCGTGAACTCGCCGTTGATCACGTCCCGACCTGCCACCTCGATGCCGTGCTGACGCAGCCCTTCCCGGAAACCCGCCAGCCGATCACGAGCCGTGAGCAGGTCGGAGGGTCCGGCGAGCACGGCGAACCTTCGGTAGCCCAGGTTCACGAGTTCCTCGGCCAACGCGCGGGCCCCGCTCCGGTTCTCGACGATGACGGTGTCGGCGGGCAGTATGTGCTGCCCGATGGCCGCGGCCCGTCCGCCCGCGGCGGTGTAGGCGTCCAGCTCGGCCCGCAACGCCTCCAGCTGCTCCTCGTTGGTGGTGCGACTGCCCACCAGGACGACGCCACGTGCCTGTTGACTGCGCAGCGAGGCGACGTACTCGGCCTCGCGCTCGAAGCGGCGCTCCGTACTGGCCAGGGTAATGATCAGGCCGTGCGGCTCCGCGTGTCGAACGACGCTGGCGGCGATGGTGGAAAAGTACGGGTCGGAGATGTCCGGCACCACCAGACCGACGACATCGGTGCCGCCCCGCGCCATGGCCTGCGCGGGGGCACTGGGCGAATAGTCCAGGTTCGCGGCGGCCTGCCGGACTCGCTCCCGCAGGTCGGCGCCGACGCTGCGCGTACTGCCGTTGAGAACTCGTGACGCGGTGGCCAGTGAAACCCCGGCCTGGCGCGCGACGTCGACCAGGTTCACCTTGCCGGAACCACGCGGCATCCGTCCTCCCTCACCCTCGGGTGATCCGATGCTACCCGCTGGAAAGCTCTTTCCAGCACGCTCCCCGGAGATTTCTTGCGTTCCCGGGAGGTTACTCCTAAGCTTTTGGAAAACGCTTTCCTTTACCTGAAGCACGCCTCTCAGTCCTGTCGGCGGCCGGTATGGCCCCTTCGGAGCGGCCAGCCACCGAAGCAGGCCCCGGCACCGCGAACAGAGCGCATCCCGACAACCCGAACAGAAAACTTCGACGAGGTCTCCGTGTCGCGCACTATCCAACTGCCCCGCTCGGACGGTTCGCTCTACAGTCACCACCTGCACGAGCCGGTCAACCGATCACTTCCGACGGAAGCGCCCACCAGTCGCATCGCCTACGCCGCCGCCCACGTCGTCGCCGATCCGTTCGGGGAGAACACCCCCGGTTCGGCGGCCGAGATCGACTGGGACAGCACACTGGCCTTCCGCGGACACCTGTGGGAGTGCGGCCTCGGGGTCGCCGAGGCCATGGACACCGCACAGCGCGGCATGGGCCTGGACTGGAGCGCGACCCGTGAGCTGATCCGCCGCAGCGGCGAGGAAGCGGCACGTGTCGGCGGACGCATCGCCGCCGGAGTGGGCACCGATCACCTGTCACCCCAGATCACCGATCTCGACGAACTGATCGAGGGATACCGCGAACAGCTCGACGTCACGCAGCGGGCCGGGGCGCGTGTGATCCTGATGGCCAGCAGGCAACTCGCCGCGGCCGCGGCGGGCCCCGCCGACTACCGAAAGGTCTACGACAAGCTGCTGGCCGAGGTGGAGCAACCCGCGATCCTGCACTGGCTGGGCCCGGCGTTCGACCCGGCGCTGGAGGGGTACTGGGGGTCGAACGACATCGACGAAGCGGCGGACTCCCTGTTGGAGATCCTGCACGCGCGTCCGGAGCGCATCGACGGGGTGAAAGTGTCGCTGCTGGACGCCGAGCACGAGATACGGTTGCGGGAGCGGCTGCCCGAAGGGGTCCGGCTCTACACCGGCGACGACTTCAACTACCCGAGGCTGATCAAGGGGGAGTCGGGCAGCCACAGCGACGCGCTGCTCGGCGTGTTCGCGGCCATCGCTCCCGCCGCCGCGGCGGCGCTGCACGCTCTGGACGAGGGGGACGAGGTGAGGTTCGACGAGATCCTCTCCCCCACCGTCCCACTGGCGCGGCAGTTGTTCGCCCAGCCGACCTACTACTACAAGACCGGCATCGCCTTCCTCGCGTGGTTGCGCGGTCAGCAGCCCGGTTTCGGCATGGTCGGCGGGTTGCAGAGCGGACGGAGCATCGTGCACCTCGCGGAGGTCTTCCGCCTCGCGGACGTGGCGGGCACGTTGCCGGAACCCGACCGGGCCGCCGACCGCATGCGCGGCCTGCTCGAGATCGCGGGGGTGGCACGATGACCGACGGCGGTATCGCACGGCTGTCGTTGAACCAGAAGACCCTGAACCGGTACTCGTTACCGGCAGCCGTCGCGGAATGCGTCCGGACCGGAATCCCGGCTATGGGGCTGTGGCGCGAACCGGTACAGGAGTACGGGCTCACCGAGGCGGCGGAGCTGATGCGCTCGAACGGGCTCCGGGTCTCCTCACTGTGTCGAGGGGGTTTCCTCACCACCGACTCACCCGAGGCCCGCGCGGAAGCACTGCGGGACAACCGGCTCGCGATCGACGAGGCCGCCGAACTCGGCGCCCCCTGCCTCGTCCTCGTGGTCGGGGGCCTGCCGGACGGCTCCAAGGATCTGGCCGGGGCGCGTCAACGGGTGGTCGACACGCTGGCCGAGCTCGCCCCCTACGCCGAACGACAGGGGGTGCGGCTGGCGCTGGAAGCGTTGCACCCCATGTACTGCGCGGACCGTGCGGTGCTGTCCACACTCGAACAGGCACTGGACATCGCCGAGCCCTTTCCCGAGAACCAGGTCGGCGTGGTGGTCGACACCTTCCACGTGTGGTGGGATCCGAAGCTGTTCGAGCAGATCGAACGATCCGGTTCGCGCATCGCGTCCTTCCAGGTCTGCGACTGGCTGACACCGCTACCGGCCGATGTGCTGCTCGGCAGGGGGATGATGGGCGACGGGCACATCGACTTTCCCCCGATCCGGGAAGCCGTCCGCCGAGCCGGCTACACCGGAGACACCGAGGTCGAGATCTTCAACGAGGAAGTCTGGTCCACGCCCGCCGACGAGGTGGTGGATACCATGATCGAGCGTTACCTCCACCTGGTCTGAGACAGCTTCTACGGGCTCGGTTGTCGAAGTTGCTCGGGCGGCGGAACCTCTCGCACGGCTCTCGCTGTGTTGTTGGGCCGTTCGCTCTGGCGGGGTGGTCGGTAGCCGGTGCGTGAGGCGGCGCCTCGCCGCTTTCATGGCCGCTTTCCGTCGCGTGGTGCGGGGGCTTCGATTTCGCGAGAAATCGACGCCCTCTGAGCAGCGGTGTGGCCCCGGCTCCGTCAATTTCCCACGAAATCGCCGGGCCACTTCGACGCAGTGCCGAACTCCCATCACTCCCGCAGGCCGCACTCCGACCACCCTCGCGATCGGCACCGCCGCGGGTTCTCCCGTGCGGCTCTCGTGAGGAAGGCCCGACGTGGCGTAGTGGCTACTCGATGTCGGGGCTCCCGCAGCGAGAGCCGTGCGAGAGGTTCCGCTCAGACAACCATCCAAGCAAATAGGGACAGCACTTTCTCGGGGACAGGAGAATTGGATGCGGGTACTGGCGGCTCCGGACAAGTTCCGCGGCTCGGTGAGCGCGGCCGAGGTGGCAGCCGCCATCGCGGAGGCCGCGAGGTCCTGCGGTTCGGAGTGCGTCGAGCTGCCGCTGGCGGACGGCGGCGAGGGCACGCTCGACGCGTTCGGCGGGGCCAACCGGTGGACCGAGGTGTCCGACCCGTCGGGCGAACGGGTCGAGGCGGGCTGGCGGCTCGATGCCGACGGGCGAGCCGTGGTGGAGATGGCCCGTGCCTCCGGCCTGGCGTTGGTCGGCGGCGCAGCGGGAAACGACCCCGAGAACGCGAGCACGCGAGGCACGGGAGAGCTGATCGCCGCCGCCCTGCGGGAGGGTGCGGAGCGAGTACTGGTCGGCATGGGCGGTTCGGCGACCACCGACGGCGGTTCGGGGGCCGTCGCCGAGCTGGCGGAGTTCGCACCGCTGGACGGGTCGAACGGAAACCCCGAAGTGCTGGTCTGCTGCGATGTGGAGACCGTGTTCTCGGACGCGGCGCGGATCTTCGGGCCGCAGAAAGGCGTCCGGCCGGAACTGATCGAGCACCTGACCGACAGGCTGCGCGAGATCGCCACCGAGTACCGACGTCGATTCGGAGTGGACGTCTCGAGGATTCCGGGCGGCGGCGCGGCCGGTGGACTGGCGGGTGGTCTCGCCGCGCTGGGAGCGCGCCCGGTGTCCGGTTTCGACACGATCGCGACGGAGCTGGGGCTACGGGCCGCGCTGGATACGGCGGACCTGGTGATAACCGGCGAGGGCAAGCTCGATCTCGGTTCGTTCGACGGCAAAGTGGTCGGCGGTGTCGCGCGCGAGGCGCGACGACACGATGTGGCGGTGCTGGCTGTGGTCGGAACCGCCGGCGCCGAGGCCGCGGCCCGGATCGCCACGCGCGACATCACCGCGGAGTTCGGAAGTGCTCGTGCCTGGCACGAGACGACCGAGTGCGTGCGGCGATGTGTGATCGACCGGTTGGGCCCCACCGCGAAGAGCTGACGCGAAGAACCGTCCGGGAGAGCTCACGGCGGAACTCGTTCACCCGGTCGGCAACCGGCCACGACGACGGGTTCCGCCGTGGATTCTCGGTACGCGGTGGGACGGCACCGGCGCCGTCCCACCCACGGCGGCGGAGGAGCGGATCAGGGCGCCTCGTCCGGGGCGATCGCCAACAGTGAGATGATCGCCAGCCCGCGTTGGGCGGCGTCGTTGGTGGCACAGGTGGCGAAGTCGCCGGACTGGTTGTGCGAGCGGCCGGTGGGGATCTCGTCCACCGGGGAGGCCACCGCAGCACCGTCCACCCTGACCGGTTCGGGCCAGGGCTGTCCGTTGGGATCGGAAGTGAAGCGCTGCCAGCCACGACGACGCAACCACGGCTCGTCCAGCTGTTCGCCCGCCCAAGCGGTCACTCGCGAGTAGATCGTCTTGAACACACCGGGATCGAAGTCGAACCCGAACCTGTCGATCTTCTCCTCTGCGGGAGCCTGCACGTAACGGGCGAAGTCGAGCAGGGTCCGCCGGAACTCGGGAACGTCGACGAGGTCGAGCGTCTCCCACAGGATCTGTTCCCCGCAGAAGGCCATCGACAGGTTGTAACTGCTCTGGTAATCCCCCTTGCCGAGGTTGGTCAGGTGTGCCGTCTCCGGATCGAACCCGACGGCCCCACCCGCCTCACCGGTGAACAGCCCGGCGGGAAAGCCCGCGATGTCCCGCATACCGGTGACGATCCGGTCCCGCCAACGGGTCTCGCCGGTGCGTTCCCACTCGGTCAGCCAGTTGCTGACCAGCGCGTACCAGTCCGGGCCGATGCGTAACCGGGTCGGCACCCGGTCCTGCGAGGACAGCACGTTACGCAGCGGCGGGACCCGTACCATGGTCTCGTCCGCCCGCAGCGAGGAACGCATCAGTTCCCCCAGCAGCTCGTCGGCGGTGAGGTAGTAGCAGAACCGCTTGGTGAACGACTCGGACACCCGTGCCTCCTTGGCGCCGTCGCCCCAGTGCGAGACGTTGTGCCGTGAGCCCAACCCGGCGAATCGGCCGGTGTGGTGCGTGTCGACCTCGCTGATGTGCTTGGTCATCGCCCGGGCCAGGCGGAAGGCGTTCGGATCGCCGGAACGCAGGAAGGCGTACCACAGCATCGCGTCGGTGCCGAGCTCGCCGTTGTCCCAGGCGTAACCACCCACGTCGTAGCGCCACTCGTGCCGGTCCGCGTCGTAGGTGTGCATCACGTCGCCGTGGTCCCAGAAGCCGTACCACTGGCGCTGGTCGACCTGTCCCGCGTAGAAGGCGACGTCACGTTCGAGGGAGTCCTCCAGCGCGGACTTCGCACTGCTGCCGCGGTCGGGCAGACTCCACCGGCCGAACACACCGGCACGGTGGTATCGCTCCGGACGGGCGACCAGCTGCGGCGGTGAGTCCACCACTTCGGACAGCTGGACGATCCGTTCCCGCGAGGGAGTGGATTCCAGCGCCCACAACCGCATCTCGGTGGAACGCGCGATCCCCTCCGGGGTGCTGAATCCCTCCTGCACGTCCTCGTAGGCCAGTCCCAGCCCGTGTGCCTCGGTGTCGTAGTGCCGCAGGTCCATGGCCTCGCCGTGCGGCGAGTAGGACCACAGCGTCACGGTAGCCGTGTCCCCCGCGGCACCGCGCACGTCGAGCGAACGGGGAAAACGCCGCCAGAAGTCGTGCATCCCCACCCCGAGCCCGCCCGAAACGCCGCCAACGTAACCGAACCCCGAGGCTCGACCTCCCCTACCGGCGTTCTTGAGCCAGCTCGACTCCGCGGAGGTGCGTTTCCACACCTCGAAGTGCTCGGAGGAGCCCTGGAACAACGCGAAGTCGTTCCACAGCGCCAGATCCCGATAGCCCTCCCGAACCTCCCGGGACCACTCGGCCGGTGGCGGCGTGGCGTCGCCCGCGTGCTGCGCGTGGCGCACCGCCTCGCCGGGATCGCGCCGCAACCCGGTGAGCACCCGCACGGGCTCACCCCACACTCCGCCCGAGGTGGTGCCGAACCGGATGTGCCGGTTGTGCGCGTCGTCGGCCATCGGAACGCCGAGTCGCAGTCCCATACCGCGGACGAAGACGTGCCGACTGTCGGCGTCCCAGTAGAAGTTGTGCACCAGGCTCAGCGACTCGTCGCCTGCCGCGAGATACACCCGCATGGTCCAGGGCAGCATCTTCCGACCTCCCGCGCCACGGTTGCGACCGTGGTCGCGCCGGTAGCGCCCGGAAAGCCTGACCACCGCGCGCACCGGACCGCGCTGCTCGATCTCGGCGTTTTCGACCACCCCGGACCACTCGGTCCGCCGTGGTTCGGCGTGTTCCCCGTCCGGGCGGTCCTGCACCAGCAGCGCCAGCCGACCGTTCTCGGCGGTGACCCGGTCACCGCGTCCGATCGACCGGATCACGTGGGCTCCGTGTCTGCCCACCCCGATCTCGACCGTGCCGTTGCTCAGCCGGATCTCGTCGCGGTCCTCGGACACGCTCACCGCGTTGTCCGGCGCGGCCGGTTCTCCCGGCTTCAACCGGTATCCCTCGGCGACAGCGTTCGCGGCGGCGGTGTGCCCACTCCACTTGAGCGTGCCGTCGGGCCAGTAGGCCAACGGCCAGGACTGCACCGGGACGGGATCGCCGTCGGCCGTGGTCAGGGTGAACGAGGTTTTCGCCGACATCTCGCCGCGGGACCACGGCACACCCCAGGTCGTGTTGACCGGGGCACCGGGTGCCTGGCCGAGCCAGTGCAGCTCGGTCGGTTGGTCGGAGTCCGGACCACCGCGCGGCGTAGCGGCTGCCTCGGAACCACGGACGAACAACGGGGTCGCGGCGGTTACTCCCGCCCCGGCCAGAAATCCACGACGCGCGAACTCGGAACTCGCTGACACGAACAACCTCCGAACGAGGGTCTCGGAACCGTCGCTGAACGCGAAGAACGGGTGTGGCGTCAACCCTTGGAATCCCGGGAGGGTCACCCCGGATCAGTCGAGGTGGAAGGTCTTTTCCAGTACGCCCATCGCCTGATCCGGATCGGCACCGCCGGTGTCCACGAAGAACTCCGCCATACTCTCCGATCTCGTTTCCCGCACGTGTCGAACGGTGCCGCGCGGAACAGTCCGCGGCGGTTCCCTGAACCCGAGTTGATGAAACGTTTTATAAAGCGAGACCGTAGAGCCGAAGTGTGGTCCAGTCAACAGCCGGGAAACACTCCGGTGACGCGGCCGGATCACGGCACCAGTCCCGCGACGACGGGACAGTGCGGCTCAACCGGGGAATGGACGATCTTTGGGCATCGCGAGCAGGCGGGAGCGAGCCCGAGCGGACACACGACGTGAACGCGCCCGGGACCGCCCACCACTACCGTCGCGGCAAAGTGGAACGCCGGACGATGAGTTCGGGGGAATAGATGACACTCTCGTGCTCGTGCGCGGGGTCGCCCTCGGTCTCCCCCAGCAACAGCTCGGCGGCGGTGGACCCCATCCGCTCGGCGGGCTGGCGCACCGAGGTCAGCGGAACGGCGGCGGCCGCCGCGAACTCGATGTCGTCGTAACCGACCAGGGCGACGTCTTCGGGCACCCGCACGCCCGCGTCGAACATCGCCTGCAACAACCCGAGCGCCAGCAGATCGTTGGCGCAGAAGACCGCGGTGGGACGCGGTCGCAGCCCCAGCAGTCTCGCCCCGGCGTCCCGGCCGGAGGCTACGTCGAGTTTGGCCGTTTCCAGCACCGTCAGACTCTCCGGCCCCAGACCGCCCGCCTCGATCGCACGTCGGGCCCCCACGAGCCGGTCGGTGCACTGCGCCAGGTTCGAAGGGCCGCTGATGTAGGCCACCCGCTCGTGGCCGTTCTCGACGAGGTGACGCACGGCCAGCTCTCCCCCGGCGACGTCGTCGACCGAGACCGAGCAGGCGTCGTCGCTGTCGACCACCCGGTCGACGAACACGTAGGGAATCCCGTGGCGCCGGAAGGCCAGCAGGTTCGCCCCGGTGGTGTCGGCGGGGGTCACCAGCACACCACGCACCCGCTGCTCGGCGAACATCGACAGGTAGAGCGACTCGGCCTCCGAGTCCTGGGCACTGTGGCACATCATGACGCCGAGTCCGTGCTCACGCGCGGCGCGCTCCGCGCCGCGGGACATCGCGACGAAGAACGGGTTGCCGATGTCGAGCACCAGCAGCGCGACCATGCGGCTGTCGCCCGAACGCAGTTGGCGAGCCGACTCGCTGCGCACGTAACCGAGTTCGTCGATGACCGCACGGACGCGTGACCGGGTGTCCGCCGATACCCGGTCAGGGCGGTTGAGTGCGTTGGAGACGGTCCCGATGGAGACACCCGCCCGGTGGGCGACGTCCTTGATGCTGACCTCTCCGGTGGTTTTGCGGTTGCTCCCGCCGGTCGACACCACACCTCCCTTGACTCGGATGCCCCCCCATCCTATCCTTCGCCTGAGTGAAACGTTTCACCGCTGTCGCCCACGAACTCGACACTGGCGGAACGGCCCCTCCTCCCCACCGCTCAACCATCGGAGCCACCAGCGATGCCGGACGAGAACGCCGTCAAGGCGGCCTTGAAGCACCAGCGAAGCGAGGCCCCTTCCCGGGTCTACGGGCACCAGGAGAAACCGGCAGTCGAACGACGGAGTGAGCGACAAGCGGGTTGGGGCGCGTGATCGGAGTCTTCCGCTCGCCCTCGGCGAGATGCCCCGTCCGCGGAGAATCCCACCACTCCCCGCCGCGGGCTCCCGACACCGAGCAGGCACACCAGTGAGTCACTCACCAAGTACGAAAGGGCCGATTCGTTGAACGAGCAGCCATCCGAGAACGTGACCGACGAACTGCTGAACCGGTCCCACCGGCTCGGTGCGGATCCGCGCAACACCAACTACGCGGGCGGCAACACCTCGGCCAAGGGCACCGGCCGGGACCCGGTCACCGCCGCACCGGAGCGGTTGATGTGGGTCAAGGGGTCCGGCGGTGACCTGGGCACGCTGTCCGAGTCCGGGCTGGCCGTGCTGCGGCTGGAACGGATGCGCGCGCTGACCGAGGTGTATCCGGGTGTGGAGCGCGAGGACGAGATGGTCGCGGCCCTGGACCACTGCCTGTACGGCAAGGGCGGCGCGGCGCCCTCGATCGACACCGCCATGCACGGGCTCGTCGAGGCCGAACACGTCGACCACCTGCACCCCGACGCGGGGATCGCACTCGCCACCGCGTCCGACGGTCCGAAACTGACCGAGGAGTGCTTCGGCGACAAGGTCGTGTGGGTGCCCTGGCGACGCCCGGGATTCCAACTCGGACTGGACATCGCCGAGGTCCGGAACCGGCACCCGCGGGCGGTCGGAGTGATCCTCGGTGGACACGGCATCACCGCCTGGGGCGAGACGAGTGAGGAGTGCGAACGGAACTCACTGTGGATCATCCGCACCGCGGAGGAGTTCCTCGCCGAGCGGGGAGATCCCGAACCGTTCGGACCTCCGGTCCCGGCCAACGAGGCACTGCCCGAGACCGAGCGGCACGCACGGGCCGCGGCGCTCGCACCGGTGATCCGGGGACTGGTCTCCACCGACAACACGCAGGTCGGCCACTACGACGACAGACGGGAAGTGCTGGACTTCCTGGCACGGGAGAAACACCCCCGACTGGCCGACCTCGGCACCTCGTGCCCCGACCACTTCCTGCGCACCAAGGTGCGCCCGCTGGTGCTGGACCTACCACCCACCGCGCCGCTGGAGGACGTGATCGAGCGATTGCGACAGCTGCACACCTCCTACCGGCAGCGCTACAGCGAGTACTACCACCGCCACGCCGACACCGACTCACCTGCCATGCGCGGAGCCGATCCGGCGATCGTGCTGGTGCCGGGTGTGGGCATGTTCTCCTTCGGCAAGGACAAGCAGACCGCCCGGGTCGCCGGTGAGTTCTACGTCAACGCGATCAACGTGATGCACGGTGCGGAGGCGGTGTCGCGGTACCAGCCGATCGAGGAATCCGAGAAGTTCCGCATCGAGTACTGGGCGCTGGAGGAGGCCAAACTCGCCCGCATGCCCGCCCCGAAACCGCTGGCAGGTCGTGTCGCGCTGGTCACCGGCGGTGGATCGGGCATCGGCAGGGCCACCGCTCGCCGACTCAACGCCGAGGGTGCCTGCGTGGTGTTGGCCGACCGGGACACCGAATCGGCCGAGGAACTGGCCACCGAACTCGGCGGCCCGGACAAGGCCGTGGCGGTCGGCGTCGATGTCACCGACGAGTCCGAGGTCGGCGAGCTGTTCGCGGTGGCGGCCCGTTCCTTCGGCGGGGTGGATCTGGTGGTCAACAACGCCGGGATGTCCATCTCCAAACCGCTGCTGGAAACCACCGTGGCGGACTGGGACCTCCAGCACGACGTGATGGCGCGGGGCTCGTTCCTGGTCTCCCGGGAAGCCGCACGCGGCATGACGGCGGCGGGACAGGGCGGGGACATCGTCTACATCGCCAGCAAGAACTCCGTGTTCGCCGGGCAGAACAACGTGGCCTACGGAGCCACCAAGGCCGACCAGGCGCACCAGGTGCGACTGCTGGCCGCAGAACTGGGTGAACACGGGATCCGGGTCAACGGCGTGAACCCGGACGGCGTGGTGCGTGGTTCGGGAATCTTCGCCGGTGGCTGGGGCGCGCAGCGGGCGGCCCACTACGGGGTGAAGGAAACCGAGCTCGGTGAGTTCTACGCCCAGCGCACGCTGCTCAAGCGGGAGGTGCTGCCCGAGCACGTGGCCGCGGCGGTGTTCGCGCTCGTCGGCGGCGATCTGAACAACACGACGGGAATGCACGTTCCGGTCGACAGTGGAGTGCCCGCCGCTTTCCTGCGGTGACGGCGCTCCTTCCGGTGCGAGCACCGTGTCACGCACCGCCGCCCTGCCCGACCACACGGACCGTCCCGTCGGTCACCCGTCGACACCTTTGGGAACGAGATCGCGATGACGAGCAACGAGTTCAACTGCGCCGCTGTCGACCTGGGCGCCTCCAGCGGCCGTGTGGTGCTGGGCAGGGTGGGCAGCGAACTGCTGGAACTGACCGAACTGCACCGGTTCGGGAACAGTCCCTCCCGGGACGGATCCGGGTGGCGCTGGGACATCGGCACGATCCACCGTGAGGTGTTGACGGGGCTGCGCCGCGCCGCCGAGCACTCCCCCAGCTCGATCGGCATCGACAGCTGGGCAGTGGACTACGGGCTGTTGGACCGGAACGGCACCCTGCTGGCCGATCCACGGCACCATCGCGATCCCCGCAACTCGGGAATGATCGAACGGGTCCGGGAACGGGTCGACGACGCCGAGCTCTACGGCATCACGGGGCTGCAGCAGCTTCCCATCAACACGCTGTACCAACTCGTCGCCTCTCTGGAGGATGACGAGCTGGATTCGGCGGAAACCCTGCTGCTCATCCCCGATCTGCTGACCTACTGGCTCACCGGTGAGATCGGTGCGGAGATCACCAACGCCTCCACCACCCAGTTGTTCGACGTCCGCGGCGAGGACTGGGCGTACGACCTCGCACGGCGGCTGGGGATTCCGAGTCACGTGTTCCCGCCGCTGCGCTCTCCGGGGGAGTTCGCCGGAACGCCGCGGGCCGCGGTCAGCGCTCACACCGGGCTCTCCCCGTCGGTACGGGTGACATCCGTCGCCTCGCACGACACGGCCTCGGCGGTGGTGGCCGTGCCGGCGACCGATCGGCGATTCGCCTACATCTCGTGCGGCACGTGGTCCCTGGTGGGGCTGGAGCTGGACTCACCCGTGCTGACCGAACGCTCCCGCGCGGCGAACGTGACCAACGAACGCGGCATCGACGGCACCACTCGCTACCTGCGCAACACGATGGGACTGTGGCTGTTGCAGGAGTGCCTGCGCTGCTGGCGGGAAGGCGGACTGCGCGCGGATCTCGACGAACTGCTCGAGGGCGCCGCCCGCCAACCGGCGTTCCGCAGCGTGCTCGACACCGACGATCCGGCGTTCATGGCGCCGCAGGACATGCCCACCACCATCGGCGCGGCCTGCGTCGCGGCCGGTGAGCCGGTCCCGGAAAGCCCCGAGGCCACGGTTCGGTGTGTGCTGGAAAGTCTCGCGCTGGCCCACCGCCGGACGGTGCGCGGCGTCGCGGAACTGGCCGACCGGGAGGTCGAGGTCGTCCACCTGGTCGGTGGCGGCAGCCGCAACGAGCTGCTGTGCTCACTGACGGCCGACGCCTGCGGGCTTCCGGTGGTCGCCGGCCCCACCGAGGCGACCGCGTTGGGCAACGTACTGGTCCAGGCACGCGCGCACGGCATGGCCGGTGACCTGTCCGAACTGCGCGCACTCGTGGCGGCCACACAACCGCTGCGGCGTTTCGAACCCGGCGACTCGGCCGACACGTGGGATGCTGTGGACCGCCGCGTCCGTGATCGCACGAGCACCACCACACGTGCGACAGTCGAATGAGGACAGCTCTTCGACGGCGTCTTTCGGATGCTCGGACTGTCGCCGAATTTCCGGAACCGGCGACGGCCCCCTCGTCCGGTTCGGGTGCGCGATCGGGACCCGAGCACGGGCACCAGGGCCGTCGCGGGGGCTTACCAGGAAGGAAACCGCTGTTATGCGAGTAGCGCTGTTCGCGACCTGTCTCGGGGACACGCTCTTTCCGGGGGCCGTGCGCGCCACGCTACGGGTGCTCGAACGACTGGGGTGCACGGTGGACTTCCCACCGGGACAGACCTGCTGCGGCCAGATGCACACCAACACGGGGTATCACGAGCAGGCCGTCCCGGCGGTGCGGAGCTTCGTCGCCGCCTTCGAGGGCTACGATCACGTGGTGGCCCCCTCCGGCTCCTGCGTGGGCTCGATTCGGCACCAGCACGACATCGTGGCCGAGCGCAGCGGGGACCGGAAGCTGTCCGAGGCGGTCGACCGGGTCTCGCCCCACGTCTACGAACTCTCCGAGTTCCTGGTGGACGTGCTCGGAGTGACCGACGTCGGCTCCTATTTCCCGCACCGGGTGACCTACCACCCGACCTGCCACTCGCTGCGGATGCTGCGGGTGGGTGACAAACCGCGGCGGTTGCTGAGCGAGGTCCGCGGTATCCGGTTGCTCGAGCTTCCCGAGGCCGAGCAGTGCTGCGGCTTCGGCGGCACCTTCGCGTTGAAGAACCCGGACGTTTCCGTGGCGATGGGGGCCGACAAGACGAGGCACGTGCGTGAGACGGGCGCCGAGGTCCTGTGCGCGAGCGACAGTTCCTGTCTGATGCACCTGGGTGGGCTGCTCGACAGGCAACGCGAGGGAATTCGCACGATGCACCTGGCCGAGATCCTGGCGGGAACCGAGGAGGACCGATGAGCGGAGTCGATCTGGGGATGCCCACCTTTCCGGACGCGGCGCACCGGGCGGTGCGCGACGCCCAGCTGCGCCACAACCTCGGCAGGGCGACCAGCACGATCCGGAACAAGCGCGCCGCGGTGGTCGACGAACTCGACGACTGGGAACAGCTGCGCGCCTCGGGCGCGGCGATCAAGGCACACACCCTGAGCCGGCTGGACACCTACCTCGAGCGATTCGAGTCCGCCGTCACGGCTGCCGGTGGAACGGTGCACTGGGCGCGCGACGCGGCCGAGGCGAACCGCATCGTCACCGAGCTCGTCCGCGAGACCGGCGAGACCGAGGCGGTCAAGGTGAAGTCGATGGCCACCCAGGAGATCGGGCTCAACGAGGCGCTGGCCTCGGCCGGGATCTCGGCGTGGGAGACGGATCTGGCCGAGCTGATCGTCCAGCTGGACGAGGACCGGCCCAGCCACATCCTGGTGCCGGCCATCCACCGCAACCGCTCCGAGATCCGCGAGATCTTCCGTCGTGAGATGGCGGGTAGCGGCACCCCCGCACCGGCGGACCTCACCGACGACCCGGTACAGCTGGCGGAGGCCGCCCGCCACCACTTGCGGGACAAGTTCCTGCGGGCCAACGTGGCCATCTCCGGGGCGAACTTCGCGGTGGCCGAGACCGGCAGCCTCGTGGTGGTCGAGTCGGAGGGCAACGGGCGGATGTGCCTGACCATGCCGGATAATCTGATCAGCGTGGTCGGCATCGAGAAGCTCGTGCCGAGTTGGCGGGATCTCGAGGTGTTCCTGCAGCTACTTCCCCGATCGAGCACCGGCGAACGGATGAACCCCTACACCTCCGTGCTCAGTGGCGTGACCGAGGGGGACGGGCCGAGCAACTTCCACGTGGTGCTGCTGGACAACGGGCGAAGCGAGGCGCTGGCCGACGAGGTCGGCAGTCAGGCGCTGCGGTGTATCCGCTGTTCGGCCTGTCTCAACGTCTGCCCGGTCTACGAACGCGCCGGGGGCCACGCCTACGGCTCGGTGTATCCGGGACCGATCGGAGCGGTACTGACGCCACAGCTGTACGGCGTGGAGTCCGAGGACACCGCCTCGTTGCCTTACGCGTCCACGCTGTGCGGGGCCTGCTACGACGTCTGCCCGGTGGCCATCGAGATCCCCGAACTGCTGGTGCACCTGCGCAACAGGACGACACGGGAGCGGAAAGGCTGGTTCGATCGGCTGACCGGCACGGCGATGCGAGGCCTGGGGTGGGTCTTCGGCGACAGCAAGCGGCTGGGTCGGGCGCAACGGATCGCCTCGCTGGGCGGAAGGCTGTTCGGCGGACGTGGGATCGGCAGGCTGCCGTGGCCGATGTCGCGCTGGACCGACGCACGCGACGCTCCCGCACCGGCTGCGGAGTCCTTCCGCCAGTGGTGGGAACGAAACCGGACAGGAAGCGGTGACGAGCGTTGAAACGATCCTCTGACGCACGCGAGGCGGTACTCGGGTCCGTGCGTTCCGCTCTCGCCGGGGGTCAACGTGGCTCGGCCGATTCGATACCCCGTGAGTACCGCGGACAGCGCCACGTCGAAGCCCTGCCGGAACTGTTCCGGGAGCGGGTCGCCGAATACCGTGCCGCGGTGCACACCACCGATTCGACGGAGGCACCGGAAACGGTGCTGGGCGTCCTGGAACGGGCCGATGCGCGGCGAGTGGTCGTACCGGAGGGCCTGCCCGCACAGTGGTCGGATCCGGTGGCCGAACACCACGACACGCTCGGGGACCGTCCTCGATTGTCGACGACGACGTTGGAGAACGCGGACGCGGTACTGACCACCTGCACGGTCGGCATCGCCACCACGGGCACGATCGTGCTGGATCACGGCCCCGGCCAGGGGCGAAGGGCACTGACCCTGCTTCCCGACACCCACGTGTGCCTCGTCGCCGCCTCCCGCATCGTCGACGACGTTCCCGCCGCGCTGGCGGAGCTGGATCCGGCCGGACCGATGACCTTCATCAGCGGGCCGTCCGCCACCAGCGACATCGAGCTGGAACGGGTGGAGGGGGTGCACGGCCCCAGGGACCTTCACGTCGTCATCGTAGGCGACGTGTGAACCTTTCCCGCCGAAACCGGCACGGTGTCGCTCCGACGATGCCGTGCCGGTTTCCTGCGTCACCTCCCCGGCGCGAACCGAGGATCCCACTACGCTTTTCGGATTCGTACCGATGGGAAAAACGGTTCACAGAACGCTAATCGTGTTATTCGGGGTTTCATCGAAGCTCTCTTGACATTGTTACCCGTGCTACCTATACACTCGCTGCCTACTTGGTAAGCGCTTACCAAAAGTGGGAGAATCCGATTTTCCTTCCTCGGAAACCGCAAGAAGCCACTCAACGACGAACCCGACTGGAAGATCCGGGCGATTGCTGCCCCAACACAGTGCAGTGAAACTTCCGACAACCACGGGAACGAACAATGAGAATCGGCACCTCACAGGCCGGTGAACGCGGCCGAACCCCGAAGATCCTGGGAATGGCCCTGCTGGCGACACTGACCTTCGCGGCACCGGCATACGCCGACCGCGACGCGAGCACGGCGAGCGAAACCACCGGCGACGTGTCCAACTCGGCCGTGGCAACCGGCACCGCCTCGGTCCAGGCGACCTGCGGCAGCGGGTCCTACGACGCCGAGGTCTACACGAACGACGGCAGCTGGGTCGCCCGCAACGGCTCCACGACGGTCTACAGCGGCGGCAACATGCGCGCGGCTACCCAGGCGGCCGTGAACAGCCTGACCCCGGGCAGGCAGAGCAAGGAACGAGTGGTGCTGTGGAACTCGGGCACCATGAGCGCGAGCAGCTCCATCGACCTGCCCAGCTACACCGTGCTGGACTCCTGCGGCACGATCGACGTGACCGGTGGCGTCTCCGCCGACAACGCCGTGGTCCGAGGCCGCGACGCCGACCACGTCGAGGTGCAGCACCTCAGCGTCACCGGGGCGCCCTACTTCGGGGTGTTCTTCCGCAACGGCAACGACATCCACCTCGGCCAGATCGACCTGCGACTGTCCGGCGGACTCGGCATCCGCATCGACAACCACGGTGACCGCGGCGAACTCACCACCAACGTGCGGATCGACGACGTCTACGTCTCCGGCACCGACAACCACGGCGTGGAGACCTACGGTGTGGATGGACTGACGGTGGGCACCGTGGTGGCTCGCGACGTCGCCTATTCGGGGCTGCTGCTCAACGACACCACCAACGCCACCGTTGGAACGGTCGATGCCCAGAACGCGGGCACCGGCACCGGATACGCCGCCTTCCGGATGGCCAACCGGAACGGACGCGTCAACGGCAGTTATCCGACCAACATCCACGTCGGCGAGGTGATCGCCCGTGGCGGCGGTCGGGGCGTGTTCTGCGTTTCCGAGAGCGGCGGAGCCGTGATCGACAACATCGACATCGCCAACACCGGGAACAACGCGATCCTCGTCGAGAACTGCTACAACGTCGAAATCGCCGCGGAAAGCGGTCAGGTCACCGGGCCGGGAACGATCCGGCTGGCCGCGCGATCGGAATTCCCGGTGACCAGAAACGTGACCCTGCACAATCTCACCGTCACCGATTCGGCCATTGTCGAGAACCCGTGCGGTGACAACATAACCATCACCAACAACACGCTGGACAACTCCTACCGCGACGTGTGCTGATCCACGTCGGACACGGCGATGTCCGGTCGAGACCGATCACTCGTGGGGCTGCCGAGCGGCAGTCCCACGAGTTCGTTTCCCGCCCCTCGACACTGCCACCCACGACAAACCCGCGGCTCCCCACATCAGTCGGTGAACCCGTCGAGCTCCTTCGCGATCTCCTCCATGGCGACCAGGTTGCGCGCCGCTCGCAGCATCAGATCTTCGGCGGTCTTCTCGTCCAGTTCAGCGTGCAGGGGGTGCCCGTTGACGCCGAGAAAGACCATGGCCGCCGCCCACGCGGTGCGCTTGTTGCCGTCCACGAGCGCGTAGTTACTCGCCAAGGAATCCGGACGTCTCCCCCGGGACTCCGCTCCGGCGGGATCACTTCGAGACCAGCTCGCCCGACAGTGGTCTGTCACCGACGAGTACCGCACGTGGGTCACTCCGCTCGGGAGTGTTGGTGCTCCGCACTCTCCTTCGCGATGAACAGGGAGCTGACCAGTGCCAGTACACCGAAACCCAGCGCCGTCAACAGGGCGGCCCGAAACGCGAGCTGAGTCGGCCCATCGGCGGCGAAGGTGGTCACCGCGCCGGAGGCCACGGCGATACCCATGGAAGCGCCGACACCGAAGCACGCTCCGTTGAGCCCGGGCAGTGCTCCCGGTTTGTCGGCGGGCGAGTTGCGCACGGCCAACCCGGTGAGCGTGGTGAGCCCGTAGCCGGTGTAGGTGATCCCGAGCAACGCGAGCACGCCACCGACCAACCACATCGAAGTCGGTCCGATGGCCAGTACCGCGAGCACCGCGGTCGTGCCGACACTGCCGAGCAGTACCGACCTGCGCCACCCGAAGCGCGGAGCGAAATGACCCGCGATGGGGGCCACCACAAGCCCCAGCGCCGAGGCCGGGGTCAAGAACAGCAGTGCCGAAAGGGTGGCGGACATGCCGAACCCGGCATCCGGTGTCTGGGCCAGCAGCGGGATCGTGAAGTTGAGCAGTCCGAACGCCGCGGCCAGGGTGAACGTCGTGGTCAGCAGCAACGGCCAAACCCCGCGGGACGCCAGTGTGGACACGTCGATGACCGCGTCACGGCTGTGCCGCTGGGCGAGCAGAAACCCAACCAGCAGGATCAGACCCGCGAGGAGCAGCCCGAGGGTCGCGGGTGAATCCCATCCCCACTTGCCGCTCTGGTTCAATCCGAGCACGATGCCCGTCAGTCCGGCGGCCAGCAGGGCGACACCTCGCCAATCCATGGTTCCCCTGCTCGCGATCGGCGTTTCCGGAACGGTGCGATACACCGCCCACAACGCGATCAGGCTCAGCACGAGGCTGATCGCGAACACGCCTCGGAAACCGACCAGATCGGCGATACTTCCGCCGATCACGGCGTCGAAGCCCGCGATCCCACCGTTGGTGGCGGTGACGATGCCCAGCGCACGGCCGAAGCGGGCCGGTGAGAAGAACTCGTGCATGATCAGGTATGCCAGCGAGAAGGTCGCCGCGGACACACCCTGGATAAGACGGCCCGCGATGAAGATCCCGATGTTGGGTGCCGTGGCGCAGACGATCTCGCCGACGATCAATACCGACAGCGTGGCCAGCAGCATGCGGCGACGCCCCCAGTAATCGCTCATTCGAGTGAGGGTCACCTGCCCCACGGCGGCCAGCAGGAAAAACAGTGTCTGCGCCAGACCGGCGAGTCCGCTTCCGACGGCCAGCCGTTCCATCAGATCGGGCAACGCGGGCGTCAGCATGGTGGCGTTCACCTGGTATCCCGCCACGGCCAGCACCATGGCGGGCAGCACGGTGGTGCCTCGCGAGGCCGATGTCGATCTCAGATCGCGGACGGTAGTCATCCGCACCTCCGCTCGGGAGTGGGTTCGTATCGGGTAGTGCGCCGGCCTCTTGAGCGGCGTCCTCACACGGATCGGCGGGATCCAGCCAACCCATTGATGTCAGACAAGCTGATTGAGTGGAGTGTCTACTAACTCGGACGTGCGAGTGTCAAGCCCGCGCGCCACACGCTCGCCGGAATCGAGGAAACGAAACGCGACACACAGCACCGAAGCGCATAAAGCCAGGACATCGGCGGATCAATGCCCGATATCTCCGTCCGGACGCGACAACGAGAAGCGGCGTGCCGCACCAGCAGGGCCGAGTTACCTGTTGACGCGCCCCTGAAAACTGGCTAGCTTGTCTGACAACATTGCCGAACAAGGGGGTCTGCCGTTCCGATCCGGGAAACACCAACCCGGTGCTCGGCGGGCGGTTCCACCCAGCGGGGTTCCGGCGATTTCACCGTCGCGATCACGCTGCGAGAACCATCGACATACGTCCACGCCCCGGCCCACGGAAAGCATCCGCATGAACAACGCGCATTCCCTGCTCATCGACTGCGACACGGGGATCGACGACGCCCTGGCACTGCTGTATCTGGCACTCGATCCTTCGGTCGACATCAGGGCGGTAACCACGGTGGGCGGCAACATCGATCCGTTGCGTGCCGCTGACAACAGCGGACGAGTACTTCGGCTGGCCGGCCGAGGTGACGTTCCCGTGCACGTCGGCGCCGAACACACGCTGGGGGCCGCCCGTCACGAATACGCACCGGAAATCCACGGTCACAACGGTTTGGGTGACGTCGAGCTGCCCGAGCTCACGCCGTTCGGTGAGCGGCCCGCCGCTGCGGAAGAACTCGTACGACTGGCACGCCGCTCTCCCGGGCGGCACCACCTGCTCGCGCTGGGACCGTTGACGAACCTCGCCAACGCGCTACGGCTGGAACCGCGCCTCCCGGAACTGCTGGCCGGGATCACGGTGATGGGCGGGGCCATCCGCAGGCAGGGCAACGCGACGCCCCGTGCGGAGGCGAACGTCCACAACGACCCGGAAGCCGCACGGACGGTGCTGCACGCGGGCGGGAATCTCACGCTCGTCCCACTGGACGTGACCATGACCGAAACACTGGACGAGGCCGCACACGCCGAACTGGTCGGTGCGAACTCGCCGGTGACGGACTTCGCGGCAGCGATCCTGGCCTACTACCTGGACTTCTACGAAACCAGGTACGGCAGCAGGCGTGCGGCCTGCCACGATCCGCTGGCCGCCGCCATCGCCGTCGGTGATCTGGCCGAGGTCGGCACCGAGGAACTCGCCCTCGATGTGCGAACACTTCCGGGACCGGAGCGCGGGGCGACGGTGCTCGACACCCGTTCCGAGCACTCGGCGGGCGGGCACTCCCCAACCGTCCGCGTAGTTACCCGAACTTCGGGGACGTTCGGAACCCGGTTGTGCGAACGACTCCGCTCCGCGGACGCACGCACCTACGCGGAACCGGCAGTACACCCCCGCACGACGACAGAAAGGAGATAGTCCCGTGCCGGAAACGGACCGCACGAACGAACCCCGGCCAACCGAACGAGCCGGCGTCACACGTCGTCCGGAGTTGGTGGTGGTCGGCTCACTGAACACGGATCTGAGCGCCCGGGTCTCCCGCCACCCACGCCCCGGCGAAACCGTCGCGGGATCGCCGCTGTCGATGACTCCGGGGGGTAAGGGAGCGAACCAGGCCGTGGCGGCGGCGAGGCTGGGCGCGCGGGTGTCGATCATCGGCCGCGTCGGTGACGACAACCATGCCGGAGAACTGCTGCGGGGGCTGCGTGATGACAACGTGGACACCACACACGTGCGCACGACTCCGGACACATCCACCGGCACCGCGATGATCACGGTCTCCGACGACGGGGAGAACAGCATCGTGGTCTCGGCCGCCGCCAACGACGAGGTGTCGGGGGATGACGTCCGACGCGCGGTCGACCACATCGGCAGCGCTCGCGTCGTGTCGCTGGTTCCCGAGATCCCGGTGGCGGCACTGCACACCGCCGCCCTCATCGCACGGGAGCACGCCACCAGGGTCGTGCTCAACCTCTCCCCCGTGATCGACGTCGACGACGAGCTGTTGCGACTGGCTGATCCGTTGATCGTCAACGAGCACGAGGCGCGACAACTGTGGCGTGGGCCGGACGGGGCCGCGGCGGAAGCATCCACCCTGGCACGAGAGGTGCTGCGGCTCGGCCCCAGGTCCGTGGTGGTCACTCGCGGTGCTCACGGCGCGGTGATCGCCACGCCGGAGGCGACCACCGAGATCCCGGCGGTGCCCACCGAGGCGGTGGACACCACCGGCGCCGGGGACGCTTTCGCGGCGGCGCTGTGCTGGCGTCTGGTCGAGGGCGACACGATGACTACCTCGGCCAGGTGGGCCGCACACGTCAGCGCGCTGACCATCGGGCACCACGGATCGCAGCCCTCCTACCCGGCCCAGGAAGCGTTGTCGGTGCCCGGGTTCGACGAATAACCGTCGCGTGGCACTCCTCGGCTGCTCCGGAACGACGCCGGATTCGCACGAGTCGTCCGGGAGGAACCGTCCCCGCTGTCAGAACGAGCCGGTGCGCACTCCCCCGGCGCGTTCGTAACTCGTGACGAGGACACCGTTGCTCGTCGGCGAGGACTTGGCCAGCCGCAGTCCGGTCGGGACCGTCCCGTGTGCGAACAGTCGTTTCCCGCTGCCGAGCAGCAGCGGGAAAGTCATCAACCGCAGCTCGTCGACCAGGTCGTGTTCCAACAACGTCTGGACGAGACCGTGACTGCCGTGCACCTGCAGCTCACCCCCGTCCCGGTGTTTCAGCTCCTCGACGGCGCCCACGACATCGGTTCCCAGCAGGGACGCCCCCTCCCAGTCGACCCGACGCAGCGTCCGCGAGGCGACGTGCTTGGGGCATGTGTTCAGTGCCCGGGCGACGGTGTCTCCCTCGTCGCGCACGTAGGGCCAGTAGGCGGCGAAGATCTCGTAGGTCCCGCGTCCGAGCAGGAAGTCCTCGGCCCCGGCGAACCACTCGTCGATCTGCCTGCCCAGATCGTCGTCGAAGTAGGGGACGACCCAGCCACCGTGCTCGAAGCCCCCTTCCCCGTCCTCTTCGGGACCACCGGGTGCCTGCATCACACCGTCGAGACTCACGAATGTGGTTACCACCAGTTCACGCATGAGCAGTCCTGGCTCTCGGGATCGGGAACCAACCGGGCCGGCCGCGACGTGGCCCGGTTCGGTCGGTCGATGATTTTCCCTGGACACCCCGATTCTGCCTCCCACCGGCGTTTCTTCGCACACCGAGGAGGTCGCGACGTCATCCGGTCGGGAGCCGTTGGCGAATACGGGCTCGCGTCCTGTCGCGAACCTCCTCCTCGGTGACGCCGGGAGCGATAGCGGCCAGTTCCAGACCGTCCGGGGTCGCGTCGAGCACCGCCAGATCGGTGATGATCCGGTTGACCACCCCCGAACCGGTCAGCGGCAGCGTGCACTCCTCGACGATCTTCGGGGTTCCGTCCTTGGCCACGTGATCGGTGAGCACGACGATCCGCCGGGCACCGACGACGAGATCCATGGCACCGCCCATGCCCTTGACCATGGCGCCCGGGATCGTCCAGTTCGCCAGATCACCGTTCTCACCGACCTGCAGGGCTCCCAGGACGGCGATGTCGATGTGGCCACCGCGCATCATCCCGAACGAGGACGCCGAGTCGAAGTAGCTCGCGCCGGGAGTGACCGTCACGGTCTGCTTTCCCGCGTTGATGAGATCGGCGTCCTCCGCACCCTCCTCCGGGAACGGGCCGAGGCCGAGAATGCCGTTCTCGCTCTGCAGCGTCACACGCACGTCGTCGGGGATGTGGTTGGCGACCAGCGTCGGGATACCGATCCCGAGATTGACGTAGTCGCCGTCGCCGATCTCGGCGGCGGCGAGCTCCGCCATGCGCTCACGGCTCCAGGCCATGGTTACCTCCTGCTCGAAGTTTTCCGGTCGGGTTGTCGGGATGCTCGCTCGGCGGAGCCTCCCACCGGCTCTCGCTCCGGGGATGCGACATCGGGGAGATGGTTCGAACGGGCGTGTGCAGCCCCGCGAGCGCTCCGCGGACCCGGTCAGCGCATCGGAGTCCGCACGGTGCGCTTTTCGATGTCCTTGACGCGCGGTTCGGCGCCAACCAGGCGGTCTACGTAAATCCCGGGAGTTACCACCCGTTCCGGATCCAGGTACCGCTGGTCGAGGTTCTCGGCCTCGACCACGGTGGCTCTTCCGCAGGTCGCCACGACCGGGTTGAAGTTTCGCGCGGCGGCCCGATAGGTGAGATTGCCGGCGGGATCGACGGTGTGGGCGTGCACCAGTGCCACGTCGGCGACGATCCCACGTTCCTGAACATAGGTCCGCCCGTCGAACTCGGCCGAGGGCTTTCCCTCCGCCACCGGGGTGCCCACTCCAGCTCGGGTGTAGAACGCCGCGATCCCGGCCCCGCCCGCCCGCATCCGCTCGGCCAGCGTCCCCTGTGGTGCGAACTCGACTACCAGTGTCCCGTCCAGGTACTGCTGGGCGAACAGCTTGTTCTCACCCACGTATGAGGCGATCACCCTGTCCACCTGGCGGTCCTCCAGCAGCAGCCCGAGGCCCTTGCCGTCGATCCCCATGTTGTTGGACACCACCGTCAGACCGGTGACCCCGCTGTCACGGACGGCCACGATCAGGTCGTTCGGGATGCCGCACAGCCCGAAGCCACCGACCGCGATCGTCATCCCGTCCGTGAGCAACCCGGCCAGTGCCTGTCGCGCATCGGTACACAACTCGGACAACTCGTCACCTCGTGATCTCGGGTCCACTGAACGAACAGACGGCAGTAAAAGGGCCCTCAGCTCTCTGCCGCAAGAATTCACGACGAACGAGCCACGAATCGCTCGCCGATCGACCACAGCACCGACAGTGCGTCCACTCCGCGAACGCTAGGATGGCGGCCGTGAACGACGGTCCGAACGCCCAGCTGGTCCCCCGGATCGGCTCCGTGCTGCGCGCGCTCTCCGCCACCAACGAGGCAGGCGCGGCCACCAGCGAGCTCGCCAGGGCAACCGAACTGCCACGACCGACGGTGCACCGACTGCTCAGCTCGCTGGCCGAAGAGGGATTCGTCGATCGCGACCGTCGAACCGGGCGGTGGTTCCTCGGTCCCGAGCTCTACCTGCTGGGCCAGACCTCGGGCACCCGCTACGACGTGACGCACCACGCCCGTGCCCACGTGCACCGGCTGGCGGCCAGAACCGGCGAGAGCGCGTTCTTCTCGGCATTTCGGGGCGAGGAAACGGTGTGCCTTGTCCGGGAGAACGGCGACTTCCCGATCCGTTCGTTCGTGCTCCACGAGGGAGCCCGGTTCCCGCTGGGAGTCGTCTCGGCGGGGCTGGCCCTGCTCGCTTTTCTCGACGACGCCGAGATCGACGCCTACCTCGGACGCACCGATCTGACCGAGCGGTGGGGCCCGTCGCACTCTGCCGAGGCGATCCGGGAGCGCATCGCCCGCACGCGTCGCGACGGCTACGCCGTCAACCCGGGACTGGTGGTGGAGGGAAGCTGGGGAATGGCCTCGGCCGTCTTCGACCGGTCCGGTCGACCCGCTTGGGCACTGACCCTGACCGGTGTCGAGACCCGGTTCCGTCCGGAGCGCCGCCCCGAACTCGGCGCCCTGCTGCTGCACGAGGCCCACAACCTCGGCCGCACGCTCGACGTCCCGGAGCACCGGACAGCTCACTGACCCGAATCCACCGCTCGCGACACCGGCGAACCTCGTGCACACCGGTTTGTATACTGACCTGTATCCCACTCGAGGAGAGCGATGTCGTCCGGTAAGACCCACGCCGTGTACCTGCGCCTGCGCGAGCTGATCGAGAAGATGGAACTACCGCCCGGGGCGCAGCTGAGCGAGACGAGCCTGGCGGAGCGCCTCGGAGCCTCCCGCACGCCGGTGCGGGAGGCGATTCGACAGCTCTCGCACGAGGGGCTGATCAGTTTCACCCCGGGTTCGGGAGCGCGCGTCGCACCGATCTCGCTGCACGGTGTCCGGACGTTGTTCGAGTTCCGCATGATCCTGGAGCCCGCGGCCGTGCGGATGGTCACCGAGGACGGACGGAACCGCCCCGAGCTGCTCACCGAGTTCACCGAAATGGCCGCCGAACTCGACACCCTGGCCGAACGGATCGAAACGGCACCGCACGCCGAGCTGGCACCGCCCTTCCACCGGCTGACCGAACGGTTCGACCTGGCCATCACCGCCGCATGCCACAACGAGCAGCTCGCCCGGACGATCGCCCACCAGCGTGGCCAGTCCGCACGGCTGCTCGAAGTCGCGCACTCGGCGACCCAGCGGCTGCCCGGATCCGCGCGCGAACACCGGCGGATGTGCCGTGCGGTGCTCGACGGCAACGCCGAGGAGGCCGCGGCCACACTCACCGAGCACCTCTCCCGCACGCGGGAGGCGATCATCGAGCGGCTCACCACCGGGATCAACGCGGGCACCTTCGACGTCGAGATCGGCCCGACCACGTGAGCACGACGAGAACGAAGGGCGTCTCGCTCCCGAAGGGCCTCTCCCCGCGACTGGCACTGCTGCTGGTGTGCGTCGTCTGCACCCAGACCACCCTCAACCTGGCCCGGCCACTGATCTCGTACCGCACCATCTCCCTCGGCGGTGGCGAGGTCGCGGTCGGACTCATCACGGCTGCCTACGCGATGCTGTCACTCGTGGTGGCGTTACCGCTGGGCCGCTACACCGACCGTCACGGCGGAACCGTGCCGGTGCTGCTCACCGGAACCTGTCTGCTCGTCGCGGCGCCGCTGTGGTTGGCGAGTTCGAGCTCACTGCCGGGGGTGACCGTCGGTTCGGCCGTGCTCGGTCTGGGGCACATCGTGTTCATGATGGGTGGTCAGCGCTTCATCACCACGGTCTCCGCCGACGACGCGCTGGACCGTAACTTCGGCCTGTTCACCGCCGCCGTGTCCGTCGGACAGATGCTCGGCCCGTTGGGCTCGGGACTGCTGCTGGGGCAGGCCTCCGGAGATGCGTTGACCGGGGCGACGAGCGAGGCCTTCCTCGTCGGGGCGGTCACTGCCGCCGTCGGTCTGCTGCCCGCGCTGTTGCTGCGTCGCGGCACTTCCGGCACGCCCCGACCCCCTGAGTCCGGCGACCAGCGGGGGACACTCAGCCTGCTGCGCAGGCCGGGGATGGCCACCGGGTTGTTCACCAGCCTCGCGCTGCTCGGCGCGGTCGACCTGCTCACCGCCTATCTGCCGCTGATAGCCGAGAACCGCGGCATCGCTCCCGCCCTGGCCGGTGTGTTGCTGGCGGTGCGGTCGGCGGCCTCGATCCTCTCGCGACTGGGGTTGGGGTATCTGGCGGCGCGGTGGCAGCGACGCACTCTGATCGTCACCAGCTGCCTCGGCGCCGGAACATGCCTGGTACTGGTCACAGCACCGGGGACAGGAGTGGTGGCGATGGCCGCCGCGCTCGTAGTCGGCGGATTCCTGCTGGGAATCGGCCAACCGCTGACCATGACCGCGGTGGTGCGCACGGCGGGCGCGGCCAACCGCGGTTCCGGGCTCGCGCTGCGGCTGTGGACCAACCGCGCCGGTCAGGTGGCGCTGCCCGCCTGCGCGAGCGCGGTGTCCGGTTCGCTGGGAGCGGCGAGCGCCCTGCTGTTCGCCGCGGTGGTGCTGTTGGCCACCGGCGGACTGGCCCGATTCGGCCCGGGCGAATGACAGGGTCCGGCCGGACCGCGTTCGCCGCGGTACGGCGATGACAGCACGTTCGTCCCACAGGAGTGTGGCCGGTTTCGGCAGTGCGGAGGTATGCGATGCGTACACAACACGAGCGGGGCGGCCAGGGTGCGAAGGCCGTGCCACACCATCACGGGAACACGACCTCGCACACCTGGTCCGGCGGTTCCGGCGAGATCAGGAAGAGCCCGCGGGCTGTCGGGTGGCGACATTGATCCGGTTCCAGACGTTGATCGCCGCGATCGACAACAGCAGCGACGAGAGTTCCTCCTCGTCGTAGTGCTCGGCCGCCCTACCCCAAACCTTGTCCGGCACGGCCTCGGAACGGTCGGCGATGCGGGTCACGCACTCGGCGAGTTCCAGTGCCGTACGCTCCGCGTCACTGAAGTACGGCGACTCCCGCCACGCACCGACGCCCCAGATCCGCTCGTCCTTCTCACCGGACTCCTTGAACTCTCTGGAGTGCATGTCGACGCACATGCCGCAACCGTTGATCTGGCTGACGCGGAGGTGGATCAATCTGTGGGTGGTTTCGGGTACGGTGCCCGACTGCGCGACCCTGCCGAGTTCGAGCAGTGCCCGCATGGCGTCGGGCAGCACCATCACGGGGTTGGTCATCCGAGCCTGCATAATGTCCTCCCGGTGTCACATCCGCCCCGTCGGAGCGGGTCACAGGGATGACCCATCGGAACGAGAGGTTGTGACAGTGCGGGACGAGGAATTCTGGGCCGCGAGGTTCGAGGAACACCGCCCACGCCTGCGGGCGATGGCATACCGGATGCTGGGGTCGTTCACCGAGGCCGACGATGCGGTGCAGGAGACCTGGCTGCGAATCTCACGCGCGTCGGGCGACGACGTGGACAACATCGGCGGCTGGTTCACGACTATCGTCTCCCGACAGTGTCTGAACATCCTGCGCGCACGGGCGAACCGACGAGAAGAACCGCTGGACGCACGGGTACCCGATCCGGTCGTTGAGTCCGGCGACACGGCCGACCCGGCCGAGCAGGCTGTCCTCGCCCACTCCGTCGGCCTGGCACTGCTGGTCGTGCTGGACACGCTGGAACCGGCGGAGCGGCTCGCGTTCGTACTGCACGACATGTTCGCCGTGCCCTTCGAGGAGATCGCCCCGATGGTGGACCGGACACCGGCGGCGGCTCGAAAGCTCGCCAGCCGAGCCAGGCAGCGGGTCCAGAGGTCGAACCCCACTGGGCAGCCCGACCGCGCACGCCAGCGCGAGATCATCGATGCGTGGCTCACGGCCGCACGTGGCGGTGACTTCGCCGGGCTGGTCACACTCCTGCACCCGGACGCCCTACTGCGCGTCGACACCGGAGGTGCCGGCTCGAAGCTCGTACGAGGCCCTGCCGAAATCGCCGAACAAGCGACGATGTACCGAGCGGCCGGACTGCACGCGCGCTTCGTGATGGTCAACGGCGATCCCGGCATCCTGGCCACCAGCAACGGACGACCGACAGCGGTACTGGCGTTCACGATCAGTGACGGGTGGATAGTCGAGATCGATATCCTGACCGATCCGCGACGCCTGACGAACCTCACAGCACAAGGCCGCGACCGAAAACCGACCTGAACGTTCTCGTTCCCGACGGACCGGAATCGCCGGAAGCGTGCTTCGCGGCGGTCCGGCCCCGTCGAGCTCTCGCACTCAAACGGCACGGCATGACCGGTTTCACCGCCAGAACTCACATTTCGCCGCTGTGTCCACACGCAGCGCGGAAACAGCGGAATCCGCCGTCCTTCCGGCATTGTCCGGGAACGCGCGGCTCCACCACCGCGCCGACACCCGCTGCCCGCCTGTCCAGTCGATCACGCCGTCCGAGACCGGAGACGCCGTCGGACCGCCCGTAGCGTAGGGAAACCTCCCCGTCCGAGAGTGAAGAGCGCGCAGGCGCTGAGCACGATCGCGGGCCCGGAGGGCAGATCGAACGTGTAGGAGGCGCTCAACCCTCCGAGAGTGACGACCACGCCCACCAGGACGGTGGCTGTCATCATGGTCGCGAGCGTGCGGGTGAACAGTCCCGCCGTCGCGGCCGGGATGGTCAGCAGCGCGATGAGCAGGACCACACCGACCAGTTGGATGAGCACGACCACGGCCAGGGCGATGGCCGCCAGCAGCACCAGTTCCAGCGGGAAGACCGGCAGGTTACGGCTCAGTGCGAAGTCGCGGTCGAAGGAGTGGGCCAGCAGCGGCCGGTAGTACAGCACGACGAAACCGACGAGCACCAGCGCGACCGCGCCGAGCAATGGGAGATCGCCACGGGGGATCGACAGCAGCGAGCCGAACAGGAAGCTGCGAGCGTTGGCGGTGTATCCCGGGGTGAGCTGGACGAAGACGACTCCCAGCGACATACCGACGGCCCACAACATCCCGATCAGGGTGTCGTTGCGTTGCCGGACGTAACGCCGCAGCACACCCATGATCACAGCGGCGAGAACTCCGAAGAGCATGGCCGTCACGGACGGGTCGAGCCCGAGCAGGAAGCCCAGCCCAACTCCGCCGTAGGAGGCGTGCGCGATACCGCCGCCCACCAGGACCTCCCGGTTGACCACCACGAGAGAACCGACCACGCCGAGTACCACACTGGCCAGTACCGCCGCGATGACGGCGTTCTGCATGAACTCCAGGCGCAGCGCCTCGATCACATCGAACCTCCGATCGGACCCGCGTGTTCCGGAACACGGTCACCGGCGTTCGACGGCGGATCCCCGCCTCGCCGCACCGATTCGTGCTGCTCCCCGTTGCCGGACCACGGCGTCAGGCCGTGATCGACCGTGACACCGCACGTCGCCAGGGAGGCGGTGCCTTCGATGTCGTGGGAGGCCACGACGACGGTCATGCTGCCGATCAGCGAGGACAACAGCTTTTGGAGCCGCTCGGCCGACTCGGCGTCGATGCCCGCTTCGGGCTCGTCCAGCACGAGCAGGTCCGGCTCGGTGGCCAGTGCTCTGGCGAGCAGGACACGTCTGCGCTGTCCGGTCGACAGGGCCGCCACGGGACGTGCGGCGAGCTCCGCGAGACCGACCCACCGCAGGAGCTCCGTTACCGCCGCGCGGTCGGCGGCACGCAATCGTTGTGGTAACCAGGTCGAACGGATACGCCCCATCGCGGTGAGGTCGCGGACCGTCATGGGGAACTCGAGGTCGAGCCGCGCTGCCTGGGGCAGGTAGCCGATACGCCCCCGAGCCCGGTGCGGCGACCGACCGTGGATCTCGACCTCCCCGGTGAACGGGCGCAGCAGACCGACGAGCAGTCCGAGCAGGGTGGACTTTCCCCCGCCGTTGGGACCGGTCACCGCGAGGAATTCGCCTGCCGCCAGCGTCAGGTTCACCTCGGACAGCACGGGGGTGGCACCGTATCCCGCACGGACCCCGGTCAGTGTCACGGCGTTCGTCGAACTCATCGGGAGCCGTCCCGCAACGCGTTCGCTAGTTCGGTCGCGACGTGACGCATGTTCTTCTCCCAATCACGTGCCAGCGGGTCCAGCGGTTTCACCGTCGCTCCCACCTGCTTGGCGATGGTGCGCGCGTCGTCCTTCGAGAACTGGGGCTGGACGAACACGGCTCGGATGTCACGGTTCTCGGCCCGCTCGACGATCTCGCGCAACCGCGCGGCGCTGGGCTCCTTGCCACCGGACTCGATGGGGAGCATCTTCAGGTCGTAATCGCCCGCGAAGTAGTTCCACGCCGGGTGGAACGACATGAAAGTACTTCCCGCGACGGGTTCGAGCTCGCGCGTGATGTCGGCGTCGACGGTGTCGACGCGCTCCTGGAACCGCCGCAGGTTGTTCCGGTAGTCCTCCTCATGGGCGGGGTCGACCTGGCTCAGTGCTGCCGCGATCGTCTCGGCCTGGGTCTTGACCCGCTGCGGGGAGAGCCAGATGTGCGGATCCGGCTCGCCACCCGCCAGTTGCCCGCGGTCGACGTTCTTCCAGGTCCGCACCCATCGCATGTCGTCACCACCGGCCGCCTTGATCCGGTCGGTCATGGAGCGCTCGAAGGGCACGTCCACGCCGAAGTAGACATCCGCCTCGGACAGGGACCGCAGTTCGGACGGCTTGGGCTCGTACAGCGCGGGCGAGGCCGCGGGAGGCAGTAGCACGGTGGTGTCGACGTGCTCACCGCCGATGTGCTCCACGAAGTAGCGCTGCGGCGGGATGCTCACGAACGCCCGCAATGGCTCGGCGGCGTCTTCACCGGAGCTCTGATCACTTCCCCCGGTGCCGCAGGCACCGGCCAACACGCCGGACACCGCCAGCACGAGCGCCAGCGACTTCCGTGCGCCGCGGGGCTTTCGCCGTTGTTCGAACAAGTCTCGGTTCACCTCGAATTTGAACACGTTGGGTAATCGCTCGGGCGGGGACTCCCACCCTCCAGCGACTTGAAAATGAAAACCGTTACCAACAGGCCGTGTCAATCACCCAGCGAGACATACGGGTGTGGAAAAGATCACCACCTCGGATGCTTGTGCGAACCGACATCGAAGGCAGTGGGACCCGTTCCCGGAAGACTTCCGGTCATCGAACCGGCCACCGGGTACGAACCGTGGCCGCCCGAAGATGTGTCCGGGCGAAACGGACTCACTCTCCCTCGGAGCCCGGTGAGGCGGCCTCTTCATCCCGACGACTGGTCCGACGCGGTGTGCTCGGCACGTAGAGGTTGAATCGCAGCCCCAGCATTCGGATGACGAAACAAACGGCCGCGGCGACCAGCGCGCTGGCCAGGCCGTAAATCCCCATCCGCTCGGCGAGCACGGTCACCGCAGCTCCGACCATCGCAGGCACGACGTAGAAATCACTGCTCAGCACCGTCGGAACGCGACGGATCAGCACGTCGCGCATCGTTCCGCCACCGACGGCGGTGATCGCACCGAGCAGAACCGCCTGCACCCCGTCCAGTCCGAACTCCAGGGCCTTGCTCGCACCGGTCACGCAGAAAACGCTGAGTCCGACCGCGTCGAAGACCGTGATCAGCGCGGAGAACCGTTCCAGCGGCAGGCTCAGGAAGAACGCGAGCAACGCACCGGCCGCGGCCACTCCGAGATAGCTGAGGGCGTTGAAGGTGGCCGGTGGCAGTGAACCGATGAGAACGTCCCGAACGATACCGCCGCCCAACGCGGTGACTATTCCCAGCGTCAACACACCCACCAGATCCAGCCGCACCGCGCGTACCGCGGTAAGCGCGCCGTTGAGACCGAACGCGAATGTTCCGGTCAGGTCGAGGGCCAGCAGCAACGGTGTCTGGGTCATCGCCCCAGTGTGCCGGGCACCTCGGGAGTTCCCGGTATCGCGGGCGAGGCGATTCCCGGAACGCGAGCGAGAATTCGCACTTTCCGGAATTCGACAACCGCGTTCACTCGCTCGCGGGAAACACCGAAAACCGCGCCGAAACACTCGACACACCGTTTTTACCGGACATTCACCGAATGTCTCGGAGTGACACACGACAAGGTGTGATGTGCGTGGTGAACCGGACTTCGCGTGGGCGAATCGGGCAACAATGGGAGTGAACCACGAGACGCGACGGAAGTCCGAGCGGCGTACTCATGATCATCGGGAGGTGGAGTGTTCTCCGTCGGTGCGGTCACCCGACAACGGCCACGGTGGAGCGGATTACTGTATCTACTGCGAATCGTCGTGCCTTCCTGGCTGCGCAGACCTTCCTGGCTGCGCAGAATGCTGCGTCCGGCCCCGATACCGGTGGACTGGAGCCGGGTCGGTGTGGCCGCACTGGGAATAGCCGGTCCGCAGGCGGTGGGGCTGGCGAGCGGGCGGATCGCCGAGACGATCCTGCTTTCGCTCGGAGCGCTGTGCATCAGCTTCTCCGACCTGACCAGCTCCTACCGGTACCGGCTGCGCCGGGTGGGGCTGACCGTGCTGCTGGGAGGTGTCGGCTTCGCACTCGGTATTCACGCACCCGGACCGTGGGCCGCCGCGGTCGTGGTGGTGACGGTTTCGGTGCTTTCGGTGCTGGCGAGCCGGATGGGCGACCTCTGGGCGGCGGCGGGCACCCAGATGCTGACGTTCTGCATCGTGGCCACCGGCCACCCCGCCGAGACGATGAGCGCTAACGGACAACTGTGGTGGTTCGTGGCGGGTGAGCTGATGGCGTTCGCGCTGATCGCCGCGACCTGGCCGTTCCGTCGCACGGCACCCGCACGGCAAGCGGTGGCGCGGGTCTTCGACACGACCGTTCGGATGCTCACCGCCGAGAGCCCCCGGACCCGCACCGACGCGCGGCAGGCCCTGACCGGAGCACTGGACGAGGCGCACGACACCCTGATCGCGGTCACGGCGGGAGCCACCGCGCGCAGTCGCGTGCACGATCGGCTCCACATGGTGCTCTCACAGGCCACACCGATGGTGGAGGCCTCCGTGGCCCTCGCGCACGCGGGCAGCAGGCCCCCGGAACGCACCCTGACCACGATGCGCACCCTGGCACGGTGCGTGCGCTCCGGCGCGACCCCGTCACCCTCCCGACCGACGACGCACGAGACCGCCACAGCCGTACGAGCACTGGAACAGTCCCTGGCGGGATTGATCGACTCGCTGCGCACCGCGAAGCTCACCGACCCCACAGAGCTGGCCGACAGGCGGGACCGCCGCGCCCGGTTCCGGGCCTGGCGAGAGGGCCTGGCGGTGGGGCGCAGCGGCTGGCTGCTGGCATCACGGATGGCGCTGTGCCTGGCCGTGGCCGAGGTGGTGGGGCTGGCGCTGCCGCTCGAACAACCGTACTGGGTCGCCCTCACCGTGGCGCTGATCCTGAAACCCAATTCGGGATCGGTGTTCGCGCGCGCGATGTTGCGCGGTATCGGCAGCGTGCTCGGCGTGGTCACCGCGGCCGCACTGCTGGCCCTCGTACCGCACGGCTGGTGGCTGCTGCCGTTCATGGTGCTGCTGGCCGCACTGGTGCCCGACTCGTTGAGCCGACACTACGGCCTGTTCACCGGTGTGGTGACGTGCCTGGTACTGCTGAAGATGGTCCAGGTGGAGCCGACACCGGCACTGCCCGCGGTGCGATTGATCGACTCGCTGCTCGGCTGCGCCATTCTGCTGGTGGTCGGCCTCCTCTTCTCCCCGCTGCAGCGTCAGGCGCCACTGGCTCGACGGTTCGCCGCGACTGTGGAGACGGTTTCGGAATACGTGTCGCTGTCGCTGGCCGGATTCGAGCAGGGGCGGTCGACGGCACGCCGTCGTAGCTACCGGCAACTGTCCGAGCTGCGTGCCGCGCTGCGGCAACGCCTGGTGGAGCCCACCTCGGCGAGCACCGCGGAGAGGTGGTGGACCTCGATCATAGTGCTGGAACGACTCGTGGACGGTGCCACCGAACGCGCCATTCACATCGAACGGGGCGAGGAGGCGTTCAGCCTGCAGCACACCCAGCGGATCGTGTCGAGTATGCGATCGACGGCACGCCAGTTGCGAGAGGTCGCCAGCACCGGGGCGGCAGAGCCCCCCGCCACCCTTCCCGACCGACTCGCCGAGCTCGGCGACGAGATCAACGAACGACAGCGGGAACTACCCGCCCGGCAACGGACACGCGCCGAGGCCGCACACCGCTGATTCCCGCGCACCGCCGATCGGATGCCGGCCATGCGACGGCGTCCGGTCCGGTGCTCCGGATGGCGGCTTCGCGAACGACCAGCAAGGATGGGAGTGGAGTTTCCGGAGGTGATGGTGTGCACGATGCGCTCACACTGGGTGTGGAGGAGGAGTTCCACCTCGTCGACACCACCACCGGGCGGTTGTCCGACGCCGGTCCCCGGCTCGCGGGAGAACGTTTGACGGGTGTGGCGCCGGGCCGGGTGGATCCGGAAATGCTGTCCTCGCAGATCGAGTTGTCCACCCCCGTGTGCACCGAACTGGGCGAACTCCACTCGGAACTGCTCCGTCTCCGTGGCGAGCTGGTAACCGCGGCGGACGAGCGGGAGAACAGCCTGATCGCCAGTGGTACGTACCCGGGAACCCAACGGGTAGCGGTGACCCCGAAAGCGCGCTACGAGGAAACGATGGCCAGGTTCGGCGTAGTGGCACGGCAGCAGCTGGTCTGCGGCTGTCACATCCACGTCGGAGTCGACGACCCCGAGGACGCCGTGGCGGTGATGAATCGTGTTCGTCCCTGGATGTCGGTGCTGCTGGCCCTTTCGGCGAACTCACCGTTCTGGCGCGGCGAGGACACCGACTACGCCAGCTACCGGGCGCAGATCTGGTGGCAGTGGCCGAGTGCCGGTATGCCGGGGCTGTTCGACTCCTACGCCGACTACGTGGCCGCGACGCAGCGGCTGGTCGACGTCGGGGTGCTGCGGGACCGCGAGATGCTCTACTGGGACGTGCGCCCCTCGGAGCACGTTTCCACAGTGGAATTCCGGGTGTGCGACGTGGATCCACGTCCGGAACAGACCGTGGTGCTGGCCGGCATCGCCCGAGCACTGACCGAGCGGTGTGTGGCAGAGCGGCGAGACCGAGTACCGCCGCGTGTCCCCAGACCGGAGCTGGAGCACGCGGCTCGCTGGCGGGCCGCCCGTTCCGGACTCTCCGGCGAGCTCGTCGACCCGATCTCGGCGCGTTCCAGGCCGGCCGAACAACAGGTACGACGCATGCTGGACTACTTGGAGGCGTCGTTGCGCGCCCACGGCGACAACGAGAGAGTTCGTGGTTGGATCTCCCGGCTGCTGAGCGGAAGTACGAGCGTGGCCGCGCAGCGAGACGCGTTCCGTAAGCGGGGCGACCTGGACGACGTGCTCACTGCGATGACCGTTACCCACGGTGAGGGCTGAGCGAGCGCTACGGAACCGGTGCCGGAACGTGACGGCCGGAGCGCGAGGGGCCGGACGAACTCCGGCACCCATCGGGACGCCCCACCGACCGGAACGGGATCACCGGGAACCACGAACAAAGCACCGGGTGTTGACGCGGGTTCGGCAGGTAACCGATCATTCCGCCGGATTGATCACGATCGTCCGTAACAAGCCCACAAGGCACGGGAGGATCACCATGAGTCCGGACGGAACGAACGGGACGGATCGGAACGCCGAGGGCGGACTCGGCCGACGGAACTTCCTGAAACTGGGTACCGCGGGAGCCGCGGGACTCGCGCTGGCGGGAACCACCGCGAGCACGGCGATGGCGTCTTCCCGGGCCGCGGCCGTACCCACCTCGGTGAACACCGCCGCGGCGGTGAACACGATGCCCGATCCCGCCCCGGTGGACCTGAAGCAAGGGGGAGGCGTGACCTATCACGCCAGTCCCGGCGACACTCCTGAGTTCCACGTCAACGACTTCAACGGGCTCAAGAACGCGCTGGAGAACGCCGGTGACGGCGACATCATCCGCGTGGCCGACGACGCGGCGATCGACATGACAGGCGCGGAGAACACGCTACCGATCAGCACCGGTGTCATCATCTCCGGCGGCCGCGGCAACAACGGCAGCCTCGGCGGGCTGATCTACACCACCAGGGACCGGAACCCGGTGGCGGACAAGGCGCTGCCAATGTTCAAGACCTACGGGGACCGGGTGCGGTTCACCGGTCTGCGGATCCAGGGCCCTCGGCTGGCGAACTACTGGGACCCGGAGGGCTTCGACGGCGATCTCTCCGACCACACGGCCTACGAGAACTACCTCATCGGTGGTATCCACTTCCTGGGCGAGGACTGCCGGGTGGACAACTGCCAGCTGTACGGCTTCACCCACGCGGCCATCTCGGTCGGCGCCGGTGGCTACCAGGTTTCGTCCCGGATCGATCACAACAGTATCCACAACAACCCGATGGAGCACTTCGGCTACGGCGTGAACCTCTACAACGGCGAGTCCGTGATCGAGTGGAACTACTTCGACTACAACCGGCACTCCATCGCCGGTTACGGCTACGCCACAAACGGCTACACGGCTCGTTACAACCTGGTCGGCGAGCACCCGATCAGTCACGCCTTCGACATGCACGGACGTGCCCAGAACGACGGCAGCGACACCGACGTGGCGGGTGGGACCATCAACATCCACCACAACACCTTCCGGTTCACCACCGACGTCTCCCCCGCCAACCGTGACCAGGAGGCCATCGCGATCCGCGGGGTGCCGGAGAACCGCTGCGACATCGACAACAACTGGTTCTACCACAGCTCGAAACCCGTGGAGGTCAACAAGCAGGGCAACGCTTACCGCCAGGAGAACGACCAGTGGATGCACATGTGGGCCTCCGGTAACCACTTCGGACGGAGCGAGCCTGCGGCCGACATCGGTCATCCCCGCTGATCGAAGTTTTCCGTTCGGGTTGTCGGGATACTCGCTCGGCGGAACCTCCCCGCCGGTTCTCGCGCCGGGTGCCCGACATCGGGTAGCGACCTGAACGAGGTCCCGGTGCCGCGCACGCCGTGGCACCGGGACCTCCGGACGGGTTTCGGAAGCGAAAGCCCACGTGGCCGGTGCCACAGGGACGGAAACGGTCGACAGCCCACGTGCGACGAGAGGCGTTCAGTAGGATTTCACGGGTGACCGACGATCCTTCGCCGCTGAACCCCGAGCCACGACCCACCGGCCCCACCGTGGTGGCCGAACCGTCGTGGACGTACCCGGCGGTCGGAGTCGTGTTCACCGTGCTCGGGGCGGGGTTGGGTTGGTGCGTGCGGTTGCTCGCAGACTGGCTGGTGAGCCTGCCCTGGGCTCCGATGCGGGGCCCGGCGGAACTGGTGAACTCGTTGCCCGAACCGTGGGTGACTCTCGGTCTCGTCGCACTCGGGTCGTTGGGCGGGGCCACGCTCGCGTTGCACGCCTACCACGACAGTCTCACGGTGACGGTGGCCGCCGATCGGGTCGCGCTGCACCGACGGGGCAGCACGCGGGAATGGCCCGGCGGGACCGTGGACGTCGCGTGCCGCGACGGCAAACAGCTCGTGCTGCTGGACGGCGACACGGCGGAACTGGCGCGGGAGGAGTTCGATCTCAAAACCGACAGGCTGGCCACCGCCTTCCGCTCCCACGGATACCGCTGGGCCGACGAGGACCCCTGTGCGGACGAGTTCCGTCGCTGGGTACCCGACACTCCCGGCATGCCGACGGGAGCGGACGCGCTGCTCAAGGCACGTGCGAAAGCCCTGCGTCACAGTGATTCCGGCGAGGACGCCCGCGAACTGCGGGACGAACTCGCCCGGCTCGGCGTGGTGGTGCGGGACTCGGACAAGAAGCAGTACTGGCGACTGTCTCACGGCCGGTGACTCCCGTCCGGATCAGCCGGGCCACCGAATTCCACCTCCGCCGAACCCCGGAAGGCGATCGACTTCCCGCTCCTGACCGCCGACTGCACCGGCGGAAAGTGCTGTCACCCGGATCGCGACCGATCGGTTTCGTCGGTCGCCGTCGTGTCGAGACACCGCAGCTGCTGGTCGTAGTCACGCAGCAGCGCACGGAGCTCTTCCCGCGCCGAGTCGGGTACCTCCGCCGGATTCGCTTCCGCGACACAGCGCGCGGCCGTCATCAGCGTGGCCAGTTCGTGTGCGTGCAGCACCATCCGCAGCACCGTCGGGCGAATCCGTTCCAGACGCATGAGCTCAACCCCGAGAACCGAGGTACTCGCCGATACGGGCCAGTTCCGCTGCGAAGTTGTCGTAGTCCTCCCGAATACCGTTCAGGTAGGCGCTCCAACCCACACTGCTCTTGGCGTAGTGCACCGCCTCCTGGATCTCCTCGTCACTGGCGCCGAAGAGTTTCGCCGCCTCGGTGTGGAACAGGGTGCAGTAGTAGCACTTGGTCTCGGCGTGCAGCGCTACCCCGATCAGTTCCTTGTACTTGTTGGGAATCAGCGTCTGGTCGAGTTCCAGGCGCTTGAAGATCTCCCACTCCGGTGCCAGCAGCTCGTCCGGAATCCGGGAGAAGAACGTGGGCACCAGACCGAGGGTGTCCCTGATGTCGGCCTCCACCTCGGTCCGGGTCAGTGTGGTGGTAGTCATGATTGCCGCACCTGCGCTTTCCGTCACGTGGGCGGACCACGAGCGAACCCCGCCGCGCGATGCCCGTGCCCCGTGAATGTCGCGGCACCGTAGTGGTGGTGAAAGCACTGGACATCGCGGAATACCGATCCGCTCGCTACCGCTTCGACCCTTCCAGCGTGCGACCGGTGCCACCGCCGACACTAGGGTCTTCGGTCTTTCGGTGCCGGACACGATGCTCCCGAAGAGCACCGCCGGTTCGGAGAGCATCACCGGTTTGATCGAGTCCTGTCCCGGGTAAGCGGGAACGGAGAGGAACCGACCAGTTGGGAACGCGATGGGACACACTCGAGTAGTGATCGTCGGGGGCGGATTCGCCGGTTACCACGCGGCCGAACAGCTCGCCAAGAACACCGGCCCGGACGAAACCGAGATCATCCTCGTCAACCCCACCGACTATTTTCTGTACTTGCCGCTGCTGCCCGAGGTCGCCTCCGGGATCCTCGATCCGCGCGCGATCACGGTTTCGCTGGCGGGCACACTGCCCACCGTTCGGCTGGTACTGGGCGAGGTGGACCGGATCGACCCGGAAGCCCGCTACCTCACCTACACCGATCCCGAGGACAACACGGGGTCGGTGAACTTCGACAGGTTGATCCTGGCCGCGGGCAGCGTCAACAAGCTTCTGCCGATCCCCGGGCTGGCCACGCACGGACACGGCTTCCGGGGAGTGCCCGAAGCACTGTACTTCCGGGATCACGTCACCAGGCAGATCGAGCTCGCGGCCGCCACCAACGACCAGGCCGAGCGGGACGCCCGCTGCACGTTCGTGGTGGTCGGAGCCGGCTACACCGGAACCGAGATCGCGGCGCAGGGTCCCGAGTTCACCCGCATCCTTGCGGAACGCCACCCGGAGCTGCGCGACCAGGAGATTCGGTGGAAGCTGCTCGACGTGGCCCCGCGGGTACTTCCCGGGCTCGATCGGCGGCTGTCCAACACCGCCACCGACGTACTCCGGAAACGGGGGGTGGAGCTGCTTACCGAAACCTCGATCAGCGAAGCCACCGAGAACGGTGTCACCCTCGACAGCGGCCAACAGGTGGCGACGCGGTCACTGATCTGGTGCGTCGGTGTCCGTCCCGACCCACTGGTGCAGTCGCTGGGCCTGGATACCACGGAAGGCAGGGTCACGGTCGACGAGACGCTGACGGTGCCCGGGTATCCGCACATCTTCGCCTGCGGCGATGCCGCGGGTGTTCCCGACCGCGCCAACCCCGGCCGACTCACGGCCATGACCGCCCAGCACGCCACGCGGCAGGGCAAACTGGCGGGCAGCAACGTGCTCGCCTCGCTGCGGGGTGAACGGCTCAACGGCTACCACCACCGCGACCTCGGGTTCGTCGTGGACCTCGGGGCACGCGAGGCAGCCGCCAATCCGCTGCGCATCCCGCTCTCCGGTTTCACCGCCAAGGCGGTCACCAGGGGTTATCACCTCATGGCGATGCCGACGAACCGGCTGCGGGTGGCCATCGACTGGCTGCTGGAGGCCACCACCAAACGACAGTGCGTGCAGCTGGGCATGGTCCGTTCCGGCACGGTGCCCCTGGACACCTCCTCACCCGAGCTGCCGAACCTGCGTGGCGAGCAGGAGGCACAGAGTTCGGTCCGTACCTGACCGGAGCCCGTCGACGGGGTTCGTCGAGACGCTCACTCGGCGAGGGTTTCCGCCTGCTCCCGCTCCGGACGGCCCGAACGAGGGAAAGCGCTGTCGAACAGCCAAGTGGCGACGAAGTACCCGACTCCGTAGGGCGCGCTGTAGTCCAGCAGCTCACCGATCGGTGAGCGTTCGGAAGCGGCCCCGGCGAGCACCTGCCAGGCCGGGCGTCCGCCCACCAGCAACCGCTCGGCGGTCTTCGGCCGCAACGCGGCGAGCGCGGTGGTGTCCCCGCAGCGCAGCGCCTCGGCCACGTGGTCGTCGTAGGTGACGGCGTCCGGATCCAGAAACCCAGGCGAGCGTTCCGTGCGACACGCCGAACCGTCCCCCAGCACCAGCAGTGCCACCCGTGCGGCACGGTCGGCGATCCGTTCCCCCAGCCGGAGACACTCGGTCGGGGTGGCGTTCCAGGCCACCGAGCGGAACTCGCGGGCCGCCCGATCGATGTGCGACTCGAGCAGCCAGCGTCCGATCGTCAGCGACAACGGCAGTCGGGCACTTCCGTCGCCGAAGGTCTTGTCCAGTCCGTACGGGGCCAGCGTGCCCGTGACGTCCGAGCCGTGGCACGCGGTGCGATCGTCCCCGCCGAGCACCACGACCAGATCGGGGTCGCTGTCGAACAGCCGGGTGACAGCCAGATCGCAGTTGGCTCGCATCCCGTCGAGATCCGCCGCCCGCTGCCCGGCCACCCCGGGAACCAGCACCGGGGGGTGGGGTAATACTCCGGCCGCTACCAGCATGTTCGCCTCGTCTCACTCGTGCCCATCACTCGTGCGCGTCACTCGTGCTCTGCGGAGATCGTTGCCGTTTTCATCACGTCGAGTTCCGCCGCAGGCTACGCAGCGGTGGACGCTCCGCCGTCGGAATCGGCTGATCGTGCGGCACCCACTCCGAGTCGGACTGGACGAACTGGGTGTAGGAAACCTCCTGGGAGCAGGAGACCTCATCGCGCGAATCGTCGAGAACTCCGTCCGGGAAGGAGCCCCCCTCCGTACGGGACAGGGCGGCGGCCAGAATCTGCCGGGACATCACCCCGAGCTGTAGCAGTCCTCGATTGCGGTGCTTGCGAACTCCGAGATTGACCTGGGCCAGGCCGTCGAGGCCGTGGCGATCGTAGGCGTCGATGAGCAGTCCCGTCTCCACACCGTAGCCCGGGGCGAAGGGGACGGACTCCAGAAACTCGCGGCGGGCCGCGTACTCGCCGCCCAGGGGCTGAACCACGCCCGCCAGGTCGGGGCGCACAGCGGAAAGCACGGGGCGAGCCAGCAGCTCGGTGACGCGCCCGCCTCCCTCGGCCTGCCGCACACCTTCCCGCGGCAACCGCAACGGTCGCCGGTAGAAACCCTTGACCAGTACCGGCTCGTCACCGGTGAGCAGGGGACCGAGCAATGCCGGAACGAACCGGGCGTCGAAATCGACCAGGTCCGAGTCGAGGAACACGAGGAGATCGCCGGAAACGGCAGCCAACGAGCGCCACAGCACCTCTCCCTTGCCTGTTCGTGGCTCGAACTCGGGCAGCACGTCCTCGCGGGCCACCACACGGGCGCCGGCACGCAGGGCGAACTCGCGGGTGTGATCCGTGGAACCGGAGTCGAGCACCACGATCTCGTCGACCAGGGCCTCTCCCGTCCCGTCCGGTTCCGCCAGCGGCAGGAGCTCGGCGATGATGGGTGCGATCGTCTCCTGCTCGTTCAACGCGGGCAGCACGACACTGACCCGACGAGTGCCTTTCAGGCGTGTCAGTTCCTCGACCGACCAGGACGGGTCCTGCCAGCTGCGAGCGGCGAACCACCGCTCGGCCTCGGGTGTCATGTTTCTTGGTCACTGCTCCCAGCAGCTCGGATGCTTCCTGCCGTCCCGAACGCCTCGTCCGCGCGGGAACGGCACAGCGGTCAGGCCAGGCCGCGCACGGTCGATGCGGGTTCTCGCTCCCCTGCGATGCCCGCGACCATGTCCAGCACCTGGCGCGTCTGCCGTACTTCGTGCACCCGGAACGCGGTTGCTCCGTCACGGGCGGCCAGCGCGGTGGCCGCCAAGGTGCCCGTCACACGCTCGGACAGCTCGGTGCCGAGCGTCTCACCGACGAAATCCTTGTTCGAAAGTGCCATCAGCACCGGCCATCCGGTTGCCACCAGTTGATCGGTGTGCCGCAGCAGAGCCAGACTGTGCCTGGTGTTCTTGCCGAAATCGTGGGTCGGGTCGATGAGGATGCCGTCCTCGGGAACACCGATCTCGGCGGCGCGTTCCGCCTGCCGCGTGGTCTCGTCCACCACGGAACGCACCACGTCCTCGTAGCGCACGCGGTGCGGACGGGTGCGCGGCACGGCACCGCCGGTGTGCGAACACACATAACCCGCCCGGAACTCGGCCGCGACCTCGACCAGCTTGGGATCGGCCCCGGCCCAGGTGTCGTTGAGCAGGTCGGCTCCCCGCGCGCACACCGCACGCCCCACCTCGTGTCTCCAGGTGTCCACGCTGATCACCAGGTCGGGGAAGTGCCGCCGCACCTCCGTCACGAACGGAGCGGTACGCTCGATCTCCTCGTCCACATCTACGAGAGTCCCGGGGCCGGCTTTCACGCCACCGATGTCGACGATGTCGGCACCGTCGGCCACGGCTTCGTCGACGGCGGACAACGCGGCGTCGAACTCGAAGGTCCTGCCCCTGTCGTAGAAGGAGTCCGGTGTGCGATTCACGATCGCCATCACCAGTGGCCGCTGAGCACCGAGGTCACGTCCCCGGAAGCGCACGGTCGTCCGCATATCCACCAATCCGCTTCGTCGGGGCCATCACCCCGACCAATGTGCCACATCGAACGGGCCGACCACGGTCTCGCTTGTCGTGCGCCACTCGAAACAGCGGCCCTGGTTACTTCTACACCGAGGCACTGACGTGATCAACACACCTCGTCCAGTCTGCGGACCGCCTGTTGGGTGTAGTACCGCAGCAACAGCGCGTCCTCGGCGCGCACGACCGAGCACAGCCGGAGCCGCCTGTGGGTGTCCTCCGCGAGGTCGCTGACGATGCGCCCCGCACCGGAGCCCGCCAGCATGGGAGAAACGGTCAGGCACACCTCGTCGACGAGACCGTTGCGGACCATTCCGCCGAAAAGCCCGGGTCCACCCTCACAGACGACGTGGCACCAGCCGCGTCTGCCGAACTCGGCGACGGTCCACGACAGGTCCACTTCCCACTCGCCTGCCACGAACACCTCGGCACCCGCCGCGCGGTAAGCCTGGATGCGTTCCCTGCCCGCCGTGGCACAGGTGACCACCACGGTTGGCACCTCGGTGTCGGTGAGCACCCCGGCGTCCGGCGGCAGAGCTCCGCGAGTGACCACGGCGAGCGGTGGCACATCGGAACGTCCCAGCGCACGTCGACGTCGCACACGTTCCGCGGTTCGGGATACACCGCTGTAGCCCTCCGCCACCGCGGTACCGGCACCGACGAGCACCACGTCGGCGAGATCCCGCACCAGTTCGAAGACGACCCCGTCGGCGGGATGCCCCAGTCCGCCACTGCGCCCCTCGACACTGGAAGCACCGTCGACGCTGGTCACGAAATTGACCCTCGTCCACGGGTGAGTCAACGACTCGGGATAGGCATAGCTCGAAGCGAGTTCCTCGACTTCGAGGTCGCGACTGCGTTCCACGTCCCGCACGAACATCGCGGCCCCTTTCATCGGCACGTCCGTGCCGTTCACACCGACACGATCCTACTCGGAGACCGAACGAAAGGGTTCGCTCGCTCGTGCGGTATTCGAGAAAGGGGCATCACCGATGACGATCCCGCTACGGGAAAAGGCCCGCCCGATCACACAGTGGAACCCGATCACACAGTGGAATTCGCACAACACGATTCCCGAACCGATCACCTCTCGGACCGGCCCGGCGGAACGGCACCGGGAACCGCGGCGAACCCGAATCCGGGGGGTCGAACACGTACAGCGGCGCCCACCGGAGGAGCGTGGTCTCCGGTGGGCGCCGCTCGATCGATCACGCGGTCACCGCATCAGTCGACCGAGACCTCGATCCGCTGCGTGTAGTGCGGGTAACCGCTGTAGGGAGTGATGTCGACATCGATGCGCTTCTTGTTGGTGTTCTTGACCACGTGGTAGCCCTTGGTCTCGCTGGTCTTGATCTTCACCCAGCCCACCTTGGCGAAGTTCACCTCGAACGAAGCGGAGCTCTTGGCGCACTCGCCGCTGAGCTTCCGCTCGATGTACTGGCCCGGCCCGGACGTCGGGTAGCTTTCGTTGACTCCGTACCACCCCTCGAAAATGCTGACGTTGGAGCCCTGCTCTCCGTCGTCGTAGAGGCACTTGACGTTGTTGATATCGACGTACTTGGCGCTGTAGCTCTCGTTGTGAACGCTCATCAGCGCGGTGACTCCCCGCTGCGGGGAGGGCGGCCGCTCGGCGGCCTGCACGGCGGCCGGAGCGGTCAGCGTCAGCGCGGCCAGACTCAACGCGCTCAGAGTCTTGGTGGTGATGGACACGAAAACCTCCTGTTGTCCGACTCTTCCCGAGCCACTCACAGACAAACAGAATCCTTCTTTTCCCGCAGCGCGACCCCACATTCTACACACTTTTCGGGGACAACAGGAAAAAACAATTCACTCCCCACCGAGCAGAACGACAAAAATTCGCACCCGTGATCACCCGGAATTCCCGACAACCAGAAAGACACTCGAAACCCAAGAATCTATACCAAACCGAAACACGACAAATCGACAAAATCTTCTCGCGACTCCGAGCGGGACTGAAAACAGTTCGTACGACAAAACGCGGAAACCTCCGACGAACATCGAGCAGGAGCGATCGCCCCCTCGGCCCGGTTCGCACTCGGGGACTCGAGCCGGTCGATCCACCGAGCGGATCCCACAGTGCTGTACTCCTCGAAACCTCCCGGAACGGTTCGTCGAACGGCCAGGAGGTCGGGGACAATCGAACGCATGGAGGACGTGGAGATCGGCGAGGGCACCATCCGGCTCGGGCAGCTGCTGAAGCTGGCGGGGCTGGTCGAGCACGGCGGCGAGGCGAAAAGCCTGATCCAGGACGGTGAGGTGCTGGTCAACGACGAGCCGGAGACACGACGTGGGCGGCAGTTGTCACCGGGTGACGAGGTCAGTGTCGGAGGGGAGACGGTGCGGGTCACCTCGGCCTGAGTCGCGGTGTCGTGACGAAGACGGCGTTGTAACGAAGGCGACATCCCGGAACAACCCGGCCCGCCACCGTGTTTCCGCCGCGAAAACCACCGTGTTTCCACTACGCGAGTCGTTGTCCAAGCGCACCGAGAGGTCGGGATTATGCAGTTCGGAGTCTTCACCGTCGGCGACGTCACGCCGGACCCGACCACCAACCGAACGCCCACCGAGCACGAACGGATCAAGGCGATGGTGACCATCGCCCGCAAGGCCGAGGAGGTCGGGCTGGACGTGTTCGCCACCGGTGAGCACCACAACCCACCGTTCGTGCCCTCCTCCCCCACGACCATGCTGGGGTATGTCGCGGCACGGACCGAACGGCTGATCCTTTCGACCTCGACGACGCTGATCACCACGGACGATCCGGTCAAGATCGCCGAGGACTTCGCCATGCTGCAACACCTGGCCGACGGCCGGGTGGATCTCATGCTGGGGCGGGGCAATCAGGCACAGGTGTATCCGTGGTTCGGGCAGGACATCCGCCAGGGACTCCCGCTGGCGATCGAGAACTACCACCTGCTGCACCGGTTGTGGCACGAGGAGGTGGTGGACTGGCAGGGCGAGTTCCGCACCCCGCTGCAGGGTTTCACCGCCACGCCTCGACCGCTGGACGATCTACCGCCCTTCGTGTGGCACGGTTCCATCCGCAGCCCCGAGATCGCCGAGCAGGCCGCGTACTACGGCAACGGTTTCTTCCACAACCACATCTTCTGGCCACCGGAGCACACCAAGCAGATGGTCGAGCTGTACCGGCAACGGTTCGAGCACTACGGGCACGGCTCGGCCGACCAGGCGATCGTGGGGCTCGGCGGTCAGGTGTTCATGCGCCGCAACTCCCAGGACGCGGTGGCCGAGTTCCGGCCCTACTTCGACGACGCCCCGGTCTACGGCGGCGGGCCTTCGCTGGAGGAGTTCACGTCGCGGACGCCGCTGACGGTCGGCAGTCCGCAACAGGTCATCGACCGCACCCTGTCCTTCCGGGAGTACGTCGGTGACTACCAGCGTCAACTGTTCCTCATCGACCACGCGGGGTTGCCGCTCAAGACCGTGCTGGAGCAGCTGGACATGCTCGGCGAAGAAGTGATCCCGGTACTGCGTAAGGAGTTCGACGCGCTCAAGCCCTCACACGTACCGGAGGCACCCACGCACGAGTCCAGGCTGCGTGCACGGAGCGGCGAGACGGCGCACTGATTGCGCCGCCGGACGGGGAGGCATCCCGCCCTGGCAGGTCACGCGTGGCCGAGCGACCGATCGGAACGGCTGCCCGGTCACGCGGACCAACCGCGAGAACTCGGAGCACCCGGTCGGTTCAGCGCCTCGTCGGTTCAGGAGGCTCCGGTCAGTTTCGAACTCTCGATGTGTCCCAGCTGGGTGAGAATGCTCAGCTGGTCGTAGTAGACCTCGCCACCGATGACCCTGCCCTGCTGGTCGTAGCGCAGCGTCTCGCAGAAGGGAATGTCCATCTGCCGTCGCGTCGCGGGCAGTGACCCCATCGGGCCGTCGTTCTCACCACGGCCGTGGAAGTAGGCCACGGAGACGTACTCGCCCTCGACGAACGACTCACCGAGCACACGAGCGTCGGAGAAGGCGGTGGACCACTCCCTCATCCAGTCCTTGAACTCGTCGAGCGAGTGCATGGTGATTCCCCGAGCGTGGTCGATATAGGCGTACTGCTCACCGACGTAGGCGTCCATGTCGTCGAACCGACGCTCGTTGAACAGTTGGTGCATCTTCAGGTGCGTCTCGGCGTGTGTCATAGGTTTCTCCTGTTCCTGGTGCCCGGCACCGGAGTTCCGGTTCCGCTGTTCCCGCCTTGATTCACACGGTGTCGAAAGCGCCGGGCGCGTCGTCGACGACAGCCCAGGCAACCCCGCCTCCGACTCTGCTCCCCTCGGTCGTCCCCCGCCAGAGTCCAAAGACTCCCACCACTCCCCGTCTCGTCCCACGTGCTGTTCGCGCGGTGGCCTGTCCCGCGGCAGGAGCGGTTCGGGTTCCGTGGGTTGACTCTCAGGTAACCTAGTGACATGGTTACCCACATGACTAATGAACCAACCAACTGGTTCGCACGACGGTGGTGGACGTGATGGACGACGGTCGCCCGCTGTTCCTCCAGATAGCCGAGCAGATCGAGGGCTCGATCATCGACGGCTCACTGCCCGAGGAGACACGGGTTCCCTCCACCAACGAGCTCGCCGCGTTCCACCGGATCAACCCAGCGACCGCGGCGAACGGGATCAACCAGTTGGTCAGTGACGGGGTGCTCTACAAGCGAAGGGGGATCGGAATGTTCGTGGCCGGCGGGGCACGCGAGCAGTTGCTGGAACGACGCAGGCAGGACTTCGGGCGGAAGTTCATCGCACCGCTGCTCGGCGAGGCGCAGAAGCTGGGGATGGACGCCGAGGATCTGAAGAAGATGATCGACGCCTGGAGGGAAGAGGCATGACGGTAGCCGGCATGAGCGGGGCGAGCAAACGCTACGGTGACACCGTCGCGCTCGACGACGTGTCACTGGGATTCACCGAGAACCGGATTCACGGATTGCTCGGCCGCAACGGCGCGGGCAAAACGACAATCATGCAGATTCTCACCGGGCAGAATTTCGAGACCTCCGGAAATGTGGAGGTCTTCGGTGAACACCCCTACGAGAACGACAGAGTGCTGCGCGACGTCTGCTTCATCAAGGAATCGCAGAAGTATCCCGACATGTTCGCGGTCCACCACGCGCTGACCGCGGCGAGCCTGGTCTACGACAACTGGGACGCGGAACTCGCCGAGGAACTGGTCGAGGAGTTCGCGCTGCCGCTCAAACGACGCATCAGGAAACTCTCCCGCGGCCAGATGTCGACGGTGGGCATCATCATCGGACTGGCCTCACGTGCACCGCTGACCTTCTTCGACGAGCCGTACCTGGGGCTGGACGCGGTGGCGCGGCACCGGTTCTACGACCGCCTGCTCGCCGACTACGCCGAGCATCCGCGCACCATCGTGCTCTCCACGCACCTCATCGACGAGATCAGTGACCTGATAGAACACGTCACCCTCATGGACAAGGGCCGGGTACTGCTCGACGAGGACACGGACAAACTTCGTGCCAGCGCTGTCACGGTGACCGGACCGGCACGGGCAGTGGAGGAGTTCGCGGCGAACCACACCGAACTGCACCGGGAACAGCTCGGTGGTTTCCTGCGGGTCACACTCAGCGGCGCACTCCCCGAGCGAATCCCGGAGGATCTGCACGTGGAGCCGGTCTCCCTGCAGCAACTCGTCGTACAGACCACCCGACAGGCGACCGGTGAGCAGACGTTCGTCGGTGCCGCGAACGACAAGGAAACCCGCTCATGAGACGCCTGCTCAACGTCAGCCGGATCCAACTGGTCAACGTTCCCGTCGTGTTCGGCCTGCCACTGCTGGTGCTCGGGTTGGCGTTCCTCGCCAATCTGGCGATCTTCGCGATGATCAGCGACTCGGCTCAGCAGGGCGAACCGGCCAGCGGGGCGATAATGTCGATCTATTTCGTCCTGCTGTCGGTGCACCTGCAGACCATGACCCAGTTCTTTCCGTTCGCCGCCGGTCTCAGCGTCACCCGCCGCACGTTCTTCGGTGCCACGACGCTGGTGGTGCTGGGACAGTCACTGCTCTACGGAATTCTGCTTACCCTGCTGAAGCTGGTCGAGTCCGGCACCGACGGTTGGGGAATGGGGCTGAGGTTCTTCGGGCTCCCCTTCCTCGTTCAGGACAATCCGCTGCTGCAGTTGTTGATCTACACCGCGCCGTTCCTGCTGCTGTCGTTCATCGGCGTCTGGGTCGGCATCGTGTTCAAGCGGTGGGGCCAGCCGGGGGTCTACACGGTCGTGATCAGCGTCGGACTGCTGGCCGTGCTGTTCGCCTTCCTGGTTACCTGGCGGGAATGGTGGGCCTCGGTCGGAGCCTTCTTCGTCGAACAACCACCGCTGGCACTGCTGTTCGCCTACCCGCTGGGGCTGGCAGCGGTGTTCGCCGCTGCCGGATACCTGACGATCCGCCGCGCGATTCCGTAGCGACCGCCGCGGCGGAGACGCACGGCGAAACCACCGGGGACACCCGGTCCCGACCGAACGAGCACGGAAAGACCGGGTGTCACTCGTCCGGAGTGCACGGCCGAACGGCTCGTGGCAGCTTGGCCGAAACCACACATCCGCCGAGGACGGTGACCGTATGACAGCGCCGAACGGGATCAGCGCACGTTACGAGGGTGCGGTACTGATCGACGGCACCGGTGACGAGCCGGTCACCGACGCCGTGCTGCTCGTCGACGAGCAGGGAGTGATCGGCTACGCCGGTGTGGCCGACACGGCCCCGCCACGGGACGCGACACCGGTGGTCGACCTGTCGGGACTCACGCTGCTGCCGGGGTTCTTCGACTGCCACGTGCACTTCGGGCTGGGCGGTGACATGATGTCGTCCCTGCGGGACATGGCGGTACCTCCGAGCCTGCGGAGTTTCGAGACCGCTCACCGGATGCGGGAAACGCTGCACGCGGGGATAACCACCGCACGAGACCTCGGCGGTATCGACGCGGGATATCGACAGGCCCAGCAACGAGGGCTGCTCGAAGGACCACGGCTGCGTGTGGCGGGTCGTATGCTGGGCCCGACCGGTGGGCACTCCGATTTCACCCTCCCCGACGGCTCGTGCCCGGATCCGGGGCTGGGAAGTGTCGTGGACACACCGGAACAGGCCCGGCGGGAATCACGAACACTGCTCCGCGACGGGGTGGACTGGCTCAAGGTGTGCGCGACCGGCGGAATGACGACCCCCTCGGACGACCCGGAGGACGTGGGACTGGACGAGGAAACCATCCGGATCGTGGTCGGCGAGGCCGCTGACCGCCGCCGGGACGGCGTGGCCGCGCACTCGCAGGGAACCGTCGGGATCCACAACGCGCTGCGCGCGGGCGTGACCAGCCTCGAACACGGCTACGGGCTCGACCGGCAGGGCAACGAGCTGATGCTGCGCAACGGGACCGTGCTGGTGCCCACCCTGTCGGCGGCACTGCGGATGCCGGAACGCGGCACCGTGCCGGACTACCTGTGGCAGAAGAAGCACCGTTGGGCCGAGCACTGCAGGTCGAACATCGCCGGAGCCGTGGCGGCCGGTGTCCCGGTCGCGCTGGGAACCGATTCCGGGATCGGCCCGCACGCGAGCAACCTGGACGAGTTGCGACTTCTCGTCGAGATCGGGCTGAGCCCGCTGGCGGCCATCACGGCCGGAACCGGGGAATCGGCACGACTACTGGGGTTGCGAGACCGGTTGGGAACGCTGTGTCCCGGTATGCTCGCGGACTTCGTGGTGACCGACGTCGACCCGCTGCGCGATATCGCGGGGCTGGCCGACCCCGCCGCCGTGGTCCTCGTCGCGCAGGCAGGCGAGATCCGCAAGAACACACTCAACAACAAGGCGGCTGCCACTTCGTAACGAGCGGCGGAGGCGACGCCGAGCGGGGATTCCGGCCAGTTCGGTCGAGTCGTCCGGCCCTGGAATCGCCGCTACCGAAACCATCGAGGACGTACAGCGTGTGGCGAACGAGTTCTTCGGCGGAAAGGGCGGCCTGGCACGAGCTGCGCGCCCGTTGTGACCGCCGGGTGGAAAGCCTGTTGCGCTCGGTCGAGCTGCCGGATCCGTGGAACATCGACGAGTTCATCGACGGGTTGGAGAGACATCGTGGCCGCGATGTCGACCTGTGCGCGGTGTCCTGGCACTTGGGCGACAGCACCGGTGCCTGGCAACGCAACGACGATCACGATGTCATCGCCTACCCGGACAACACCAGCACGATGCACCAGGATTACATCATCCTGCACGAGATCGGGCACATGATCTCCGGCCACCACGGGCAATGTGTACTGTCCGTCCAGGAAGCACAGCGCAGGGCCCCGGATCTCTCCCCGACCGCCTTAGCCCACCTGCTGCACCGGGGCGACGTCACCACCGAGGAGCACGAGGCCGAAACCATAGCCACGTTGATCTTCGCCCGGATCACGCGTCGCACGGGGAGACGTCGTAGCCGCAGGAGGACAGGGGCAGCACCGGACGATCGGACAGCCGCTACGCTTACCAGGTTGACCTCGGCGTTCGATCAACTCTGACGGGAACATGTTGTCCAGCCTGCTGATGTACGGCGTCGGGACGACCGCGTTGCTGGCCGCGGCGTACCGGTTCCGGAACGCTCGCGGGGCGCGCACTCCCGGGGTGGTCCACCTGTGTGGCGCCATTGCCGGTGTGGGGTTGTCCGCCGTGCTCTCGGCACCGAGCACACTGGCAGTGGCGGCACCGATCGAGCCGATACCCAACGTCACACGGTTGTTGGCCAACGATCTCGCGATGGTGGCGGCGTGGTGCGTACAGGGACTGCTGCTGCATCTGGTGCTGCCGCCCGAACGTGCCTCCGCCGCACTCCGCCGTCAAACCGTGGTGCTGGTCATCGGTATCGGCACCATGAGCGCGCTGTTGACAGTGGATCCGGTCCCCTTCGATCCGGACTTCGTGGCCACCTATGCGGACGTTCCCGCGGTACTGGGCTACATCGTGGTTTTCTGCGGCTACATCGGTTGGAGTCAGCTGAATTTCATCCGGTTGATCCGCCGTTACATTCGGCTCAGCGACCGGCCGTGGCTGCGTGCCGGACTGACCGTGATCCAGCTCGGTTGTGCCAGCGCGTTGGGCTGGGCGCTCAGCAAGAGTGCGGCCTCGGTGTTGGTGTTCGCGCGCCACGGCGACTCGACAGGTATCGAGGCGAGCCTGTCCACGCTCTTTTCGGCGACGTGCGTGGGACTGGTCGCGTTCGGGGCCACCATGCCCGGCTGGGGACCGCTGCTCACTGGTTCGCTGTGCCGGATACGACAGCATCACACGCACCGTGCGCTCGCACCGCTGTGGTCCGCGCTGCGTCCGGTGGTCGCCGAGGCGGATAGCTCGTCGAGCAGCTCTCCCGTCCCCGGGTCGCGAAGGATCGAGTGGCGCCTGACCCGACGGGTCGTCGACATTCGCGACGCGCTGTTGTTCCTCGCTCCGTACCGTCCGGCACAAAACGAGGTCACCGGAGATCTCCTAGCTCACCCCGCGGACCCGGAAGCCTCAGCAGAAGCCGTCGGCATCGTCCGAGCCCTGCGCAAATGGCACTCCGGCGAATCCCCGATGGTCCGGGCGCCGCGAGTGCCGGAGCCGACGGAAATCGACGACCTCGACACCGAGATCGCCTGGTTGAAACGAGTGGCCCGTAGTCTTCCGACCGTGCACACGTCCGAACCGGAGGCCCCGGTGAAACCAGTCAGAGTCCAGTCGAGGACGGCCACGATCACCACGACATGCGCTCACCTGTTGACCGAGGTGCTCGCACCGTGGGTGCTGGTTCTACTACTTCCGCTCATGGTTGCCTGGCGAGCCACCGACTCACTGACCGCCACGCTGCTGTGGGGGTTACTCGTGGCACTGACCAGCAGCCTCTTACCGATGGGGGTCATCGTCTGGGGCGCCCGGACCGGTCGCTGGGACGGTCACCACGTCCGGGACCGCGCTGGGAGGCTGATTCCCTTCCTGGTACTGCTCGGCTCCAGCGGGCTGGGGCTCGGGCTGCTGATCGTGTTGCGCAGTCCCTGGCTGCTCATCGCGCTCGACATCACGATGGTACTGACTCTACTGGTCACCGGAATGATCACCATTCGATGGAAAATCTCCATGCACACCGCGGTGGCCGCCGGGGCGGTGGTCATCCTCGCCGTCACGCTCGGCCCCGGCTGGTGGGCCTCCGCCCCGCTGCTCGCCGCGATCGGATGGTCGCGGGTCGCCGTGAACGACCACACGACGGCCCAGGTCACGGCGGGAACGATCGCCGGTCTGCTGGCCGGTGGTGGCTACGCGCTGCTCGTGTGACGCCTTGACTTCCCACAACGGCACAGCTCCAGAAACCGCTGGTCTCGACACCGGAAGAACCGGGGGTCACACCGAACGGACTGTCGAGGGCCTGATTCGGGAACACTTCAGGCTTGCGCGGTCGCTCCCTCGCTCAGTCGAGCGATCGCGGCGGAGAGTTGCTCGGCGACCTCGGGATCGTCGACCGGATGGGTCTCGGCGAACCGCGTCAGTGATCCCGGCACGGAAAGCCTGACGTCGTCGACTACGGTTCCCCCCGCGATACCCGCGGCCCTGCGGGCCTCGTCCTGGGCCCAAACCCCGCCGTACTGGCCGAAGGCGGTACCGACCACGGCGACGGACTTGCCGGTGAGCGCACCCGCACCGAACGGACGGGAGAGCCAGTCGATCGCGTTCTTGAGCACCGCCGGCATGGTCCCGTTGTACTCAGGAGAGATCAACAGGAACCCGTCGGCCTGTCCGGCCGAGTGACGCAGCCGGGCCGCGGCATCGGGCACCTCGCCGTCGAGGTCTATGTCCTCGTTGTAGAAGGGCAGGGCGTCCAGCCCCTCGTGGATCGTGATGGTGGCCCCCTCCGGGGCGAGCTTGACAGCGGCTTCGCCGAACTGACGGTTGTGTGAGCCGGCACGCAGGCTACCGACCAGAACGAGGATGTTGGCAGACACGTCTTGCTCCAGGGTGTAGTACTTCCGATATAAACGGACCGTGGTCCGATTACTGGTTTACCAGTATAATCGGACCACGGTCCACTTAAAGTGACGGAGGCTACGCTGACGCCATGAGTACCGACATCCCGCTACTCCCGGACCCCGAGTCGGAGACCTCCTCGAACGGCCGGGTTACGCTGCCGCTGACCGCCACCGATGAGAGCTCCACTCCACGCGCCGACGCACTCCGCAACCGAACCCGATTGTTGGAGGCGGCCACGCGACTGGTGGCGGAGCACGGTGCCTCGAACCTGACCATGGAAGGCGTCGCCCAGGCGGCCTCGGTGGGCAAGGGAACGGTCTTCCGCCGTTTCGGAGACCGAAACGGCCTGCTTCTCGCGCTGCTCGACCACCAGGAGAAGCAGTTGCAGACGGCTTTCCTCACCGGCCCCCCACCAGTGGGTCCCGGAGCTTCCGCAGTGGAACGGCTACGCGCCTTCGGTCCAGCGGTACTGCGCCACGAGGACGCGCACCGCGATCTCTACCTCGCGGCCGAACCCGCGGCCGAACGCCGTTTCACCGTGCCCGCCCGACGGGTTCGACTCACCCACGTGGCCACCCTGCTGCGCGAGGCCGGCACGGACGGCGACGTCGAACTCCTCGCGCACACACTGCTGGGCTATCTGGACACGGCACTGACGCAGTACCTGCTCGATCAGCTCGAGATGCCCTCGGAGCGGCTCGAGTCCGGCTGGCAGGACCTCGTGGCACGCTTCGTCGCCCGCAGCTCCGACGGATGACTCTTCCGGCCCGCGCCAAGCCACCGGCCGAGGGACATATCGTCTCGCATGGCTTCTCCCGAGGGACGTCGTCTTCTCCGCCGATGAATCCCCATCCGTGGCGAGAAGACAACGTCCGATCGAACACGCATGCCGCCCGTTCAGGACGTTTCGGCGTACTGGGGTTCCTCCACCACCGACTCACCGGAACGTGAGCTGTTCGAGGTGAGCCCGGAAAGAAGTGGAAGCGCGAGAAACCCCGCCGCGGTAACCAGTCCCACCACGAGCACGACCGACCACAGTGTGGTGAACCCGTACGACTGCCCCAACGCCAGTCCCAGCGGCCCACCCACTACGAACGCCGCGTTCCAGGCCAGAAAGTACGAGCCCTGATACGTGGCCACCCGGCCCGCCGGGGCGCGACCAGCGATGAAGGCCGCGGACATCGGCGCCCACACCACCTCACCCAACGTCCATACCACAGTGGCCGCCACGAACATCCCCGTACCCGAGGCGAACCCGTTGAGGCCGAACCCCACCGCTACCAGCACGGCGGCCAGCACCAGCGGAGTGTGCTCCCGCCACCCGCCGAGCACGCGCGGCACGACTCCCACCAGCACGATCGCCAGCACGGCGTTGACAGCCAATATCGCCCCGATACGCGTGGGGTCCAGACCGCTGGCGCGCATGTCCACGGGCAGGGAGGAATTCATCTGCAGGTAGACACACCCCAGCAAAAAGGTCAGCACCAGGAAAAGCACCAGGGCGGGACGCCGAAACGGCTCGACGAGTCCGACCAACGCGGCATACCCCTTCGAGGAACCGGCAGTGCCGGTGGGTTCGTCAGCGGGCAACCACCACACCAAACCCGCATAGATCAGTGCACAACCCGCCCAAACGCCGAACAGCAGCGGCGGCCAGAACGCCAATACGAATCCCGCCACCACAGGCCCCACCGACATGCCCACGTTGAATCCGACCATGTGGATTCCGTATGCCCTGGCGAAACGCTCCGCGGGCACCAACCGTGCGATCGCGCCGGCCGAAGCGGGGCGGTCGATCATCGAGACGAAACCGGCCAACAGCGCCAGCCCACACACCATCCACCCCCGCTGCGCCAGCACGAATCCGACGGCAGTGATCATCGCCACCGGTTGCGCACCGAGGATTACCCGCCGGTTCCCCAACACGTCGGCCAACACGCCGCCCACCACACTCGAGACCAGCACCCCGCCCCCGAACAGCCCCACCATCACCGGGATCACCGACGGTGAGACGACCCCCTCCTGGCGCACGTACAGCACCACGAAGGCCGGAACCAACATCCCGAGCCGATTGACCACCTGGCCCCACCACAACAGCCAGAACGCACCGGGAATCCCCAACCGAGCGGAGAGCCCCATCAGTCACACCTCCAGCAGTCCCGCGTTCATAGATGCCGCACGAATTCCCGGCGATGTCACTTGACTACATCGGCACGCCAGCGCCCGATCTCGGCGAACCAGGAACGTGGCTTCCACGTGGAATCGACCCCGGTGACTGCCGGCTCGGCAACCTCGGCTTCTTCTCGTGCTCGGAACTCGGAAGTAATCGTCTCGTTCTGAACGTCCTGCTCGTGCATCGTCGTCTCACCGCTCTCGGTTCGGTCGCCGCGACCGTCGGATCCCGGCAGAGGTCCGACGGTCACAGCTCGTTGTCCCCTTCAACGATGCGGACGAGATCGCAGTAGAACAAGTGAATATTTCTACAAAACATTTTAGCAAAACTTCAATTTTGATTTCGTGCTGGTCACGCCATAGATACGGACGGACCACCAGTGGCGGGATTCGCCCGGTCGGAGTGCTCGGATGACACGACTCCTGGCTCGCCCACCCGAGCCGGATGCCTCACGAGAGATCGTCCCGGTGCTTCGCACGGGATGCGTCCAGCAACCACGGCACCCCCGAAAACACATGGCGAGAGTGGGAGTCCGAGCGGTAACCGATGCGCGGAGGAATTCGGTTGCGGAATGCGACGGCGCGGATTCGCGACTCCGCTGCCACGACTCCGAGTACCCGGACAGCTGTAGGATTTTCGGTTCAAACACAACCGACAGGAGTAACGATTCAATACCGAAAATATCGTTGCCGGTCTACTGCCCGAGGACCATCACACTGGTCGACACTGCGTTTTCGGGGCGATGCTCAGCTACCTCATTGGCGAGAACGAACCCCGCACCCATTCGTGGAGTACCCGCACCGCACTTGGCGGTATCGAAACCGGTAAACAGCCTCACAGACGAGGTCTCACGACGAGATAAGCAACACTTCCGAGCCCGGAACCACCGAGGACTCCTGTCCCCACCCTCGTATTTTGTCAACTCCTGCGGTGGAGCACCGCTGCGTATCGTCCGACAGTACGCGCGGAACCAATGGCGCCCTACTTAAAACGGCGCCCTACTTAACCTGTCCGACCACGGACACACCTGATCGGCTCACTCCGGCCCGAAGGCCGGAGCTTGCGCCGATTGCCGGTCACGTGCCCAGCACCTCTACGATGCATCACGACTCACGCACCGGAACCACTCGACCGGATCAGGATGAACACGCGAGCCAACACAGTGCCCTCGAAGAGCCTTTGCTCCTGAAAGGAACCCAAGGTGGATGTTCGGCACTTCCGGCACAGGAAGCGCCACGCCAGTCGGCTACACGACGAAAAACATCAGCAGAAAAGAAACGACCGGTGATCGTCATCGCACGCGCCCCCACGCCTGATCCTGACCGATGATGCGCGGTGTCCATCCTGGCGGGAAAGCTTTTCCCTGTAACCAGCGATGCTATAAACCGTGCAACATATGTTCACACCCCCCTTCGCGGAATCACGCTGTTCCATCGCGCCCTCCGGTCAGTCATGCCCCCGCCAACGCCCGTTCCGCCCGAAACGAGGTCGATCCGGCGGCACCAGTCCCGACGGACACTACGGAAAGCTTGCATCGCACTCGGTGATCAAAAGCTTATACACCGAATGTGGACACCGACAAACGCTCACTCCGTGAAACACACGAACGAGGTAATAACACCGCGACGAAGATTTCGAGAACCACCGCCGGGACAACACTCACGAAATTAGTTCACGATACTGCCGAACGCCTTCCCCGTCTCGCAACCGGGCCGAGTGTCCACCTCACGGGTCAGACCGGACTCCGAATCAGCACCGCCGACCACGTGCGGAACGGGTCTTTCCCGGTAACCCGAGTCGGGAGGTCATCGGTGTGCCCGGGCCATACCTGGCCGAGGGATGCGGGGTTGAACCCACAGCCACGTCGCCCCGGGGATAGCAGGGGGTGTTCCCGTTCGAACCAGCAGCGGGACACCCTTCCTTCACGGCGGTCCGCCACGACGAGTCCCGGTCACTGCCCAACACCTCCTTCCACGACACACCTCGAGAGAACTTCGCGGCCGAACCGGGTGAGTCGGGTCATGGCCGCCCCGGTGACATGTGCCCCACCGGAGCGGTTACTGCTATGGTGGGAAGAGGTTGAGCAGTCAGCCGGACCACATCCGGGCTTGGATCACATCCGAGCACGGTGTCGTTGATCCAGGCTCGCAGGACTGCCTTCACGACCGGGCACGGCTTCAGACCTCCTTTCGACCGGTTCCGCATCGGGCTCCCAGCCTGGGTCGACGACACACGTCGATGCAGCTGGAGGAGAACCCCATGACAACGAAACCGTTCGAACGAGACACCGTTTCCCCCGACGCGGACCACCGAACACCTTCGGCCCCCGAACCCGCCTGGCAAGAGCCGCTCGAGGAGTCCGAAAGGCTGCGGCTGCGAATCGCACGACCGGGACCGAACATCATTCTGCTCACCGCCGCCGGCGAGGTGGACTCCACCACCGTGACACGGTTCCGGGACGTGCTCCTTCCTCGGCTGTCGGCCACGGCCCGACTCCTGGTGATCGATCTCGGCGCCGTGGAGTTCCTGAACGTTTCCAGCCTGGAACTATTGCGCTACGCTCACGCCCAGGCCTTCAACCGGGGTATGCTGTTGCGACTGGTCGTGAACACGCACGCGGTTCGGCGAGCGGTGTGGCAAGCGGGTCTGGATGCCGTGGTGGAGAGGCATCCGACGGTGACATCGGCGTTGGGAACCGTCCCGGCCGCACGCGTGCCCGAAGGAGTCGGTTCCACGGGTGCCGCCGATTCCGCCGGAATCCTGTCGAACGGCGAACGGTAGCGGGAACCGCGACCGTGTGACCGGCCGCCGGTTCCGCTGCCACGGAACTCCCGCGTCCGCGTGGAACGTCGTGTGCCGAGAGCACGCGGTTCGCCCGGGGAGCATCATGGCCGCGCGAGTAGGATCTCCTTCGGTTGGCTCACGGTAAGGAAGGCCCGAATGCAGCAGTATCCGACGCAGGACACGGAGTGGCAGGCCCAGCTGGAGGAGATCACCGGGGCCCTGGAAACCGTGACCGACTCCATGGAACGCGAGGAGAAACTCGAGGAACTGCTGAATCGGGTGTGCCGGCAGGTGTTGCGAGCCGTACCGGATGTGGACATGGCCGGAGTCACACTGCACCGGGAGGACGGGCCGGAAACCTTCGTCTGCACCGACGAGACTGTGATCGAGGTCGACGCCGAGCAGTACCGGGTGGGCAACGGACCTTCGCTGCACTCCGCCGAAACCGGGAAAATCGTCCGGGTCGAGCTCACGGAGGCGAAGCAGCGCTGGCCGGAGTTCACCAGCGCGGCCACCGACGCGGGACTCGGCAGCTACCTGTCCGCGCCGCTGTTCATAGACCACGAGTACCAGGGGGCGATGAACCTCTACTCGCGACGGGACCACGGATACAGCGAGTTGGACGCGACCGTGCTGGACCTCTACACCACCGCGATCGAGGGCTATCTGCGCACCTGGCAGCGTTACCTCGCCACTCGAAAACTCACCGAGCAGTTACGGACCGCCCTGGAGTCACGTCCGATGATCGAACAGGCCAAGGGCATTCTCATGGTGCTGCACAACTACAGCGCGGAGAAGGCATTCGCCACCCTGGTCGACTATTCCCAGCACAGCAACACCAAACTGCACGAAGTCGCCGAGCGTATGATCAGTGAGGCGGTCGGTCCCGCGAGCACCGACACGACGAGGTGAACCGCACGCTCGCGCCTTCACGGGCGCTTCGGGTGTGAGGGCCACTCGTCCGTGAGGTGTCGAAGGGTACCGACAGGCCGTGACCGGTTGACGACGATCGAAAGCGACGACGATGAGGGTGCTGCTCGCCGGATGTGGTGATCTGGGCACGGAGGCCGGCCTGCGTTTCGCGGCCGCCGGACACCACGTGCTCGGTCTACGACGCACTCCGGACCTGCTTCCCGAGAACATCGAAGGGCAGGCCGTGGATCTCACCCGAGAGCGTCCAGCCGTGCCCGGCGACACCGACATCGTCGTCATCGTGCTCACCGCCGATCGGCGCACGGCCGCGGGCTACCGTTCGACGTATCTCGACGGTCTGACCAACGTTCTCGACGCGATCGACGAGAAGGGAATCCGGCCACGGATCCTGTTCGTGTCGTCGACGGCGGTCTACGGCGACATCGACGGTGTGGTCGACGAGAACACCCCGACCGCCCCGGCCTCGGCGACGGCCGAGATGCTCGTGGCCGCCGAGGAGAGGCTGCACAGCAGATTTCCCGAGGCGATAGCCCTGCGGCTGGCGGGTATCTACGGTCCCGGCCGTACCTCACTGATCGACCGGGTACGAGACGGCACCGCCACTGTCGATCCCGGCCCGAAGTACACCAATCGCATCCACCGCGACGACGCGGCCTCGGCCATCGTGCATCTCACGACAGCGGTGGAGAGCCCGGCACCGGTCTACATGGGCGTGGACCACGAGCCGGTCGACCGCGCCCGAATACTGCGCTTCCTCGCCGAGGAGCTCGGCACGGCCCCTCCCGCCGTACGTGACTCAGCGGAGCCGGGCGGAGCGGGCAAGCGCTGCCGCAACGGCCGACTCCTCGAATCGGGGTTCCGGTTCACCTATCCCGACTACCGTGCGGGTTACCGGGCTGTGCTGACCGAGCGGGGCGCACGGCACCGTTGAAGCGGGCTCACAGCTCGCGCTCGTAGTACAGCAGCCGCGTCTCCGGACGGCCTTCGCGTTCGAGATTGGTAAAGCCGTACTTCTCGTACAGGTTTCGTGCCGCCGTGTCGTTCTGTGCCGTGCCCAGCTCCATCGTGGCCGCACCACGCTGCCGGGCGAGACGGATCGCATCACCCAGCACCGCGGCTCCGTAACCCCTCCCGCGATATTCGGGCACCACGTAGAACTCTTCGAGCAGACACACCGGCTTCGCGGTGAACAGGTGATCGCGGAACCGGAGTTGAGCCATCCCCACGTGACGTGGCTCGGCGAGCACGAAAACACTGATCTCCGAGGCGACATGAGCACGGATCCGCTCGGCGAGGGGGCCCGTTCCCGGGGTGTACTCGTCGAACTCGCGCTGAAAGCGATCTAGCAGTCCGGCTATCTCATCGGCCTCGGCATCACCACCGAGTCGGCAACCCGTCTCCGAAGGGATCATTCGGTCAGGATACGCGCCGACGAACCGATCCGGGACGCTTGAAACGGACGATTCGGACCACCCCACTGACGAAGCCACGTGCGTCTCGCACGGCACTCGTAGGACGCCCGCCCCCGCGGCAGGGTTGGGCGACCTCCGTGCCCGACGGAACCGAGTGATCAGTAGTTCGGGAACAGATTCTCCACGCACTCCGCGATCGGTCGGCGCGGCGTGGGCGGCGCGGGGAACCGCTCGGTGATCGGCCACCCCAGCCGCAACACGAACCTGGGAATTCCCGTACCGCCGAGCACCTGGTCGCGTACGAACTCTCGAGCGGAGAACACCTCACCGAACTGACTCAGCACGCAGCTGGCCAGCCCCTCACGGGCCACGGACAGTGTCACTTCGCCCAACACCTCACCCGAAAGCAACTCGCTTTCGAGGGTGTCCTCCAGCGTGTACAACAACGCCAGTTCCGCACCGTCGTCGAGCACCGGGATCGACAGCTCACCGGCGCCGAAATCCCGTTCGAAGGCACTCGGCGCGTGAGCCTCGGGGATGTCGCGAGCGGGCATCCCATCCGAACTCACATGACGTGTCGACCACTTCGCGAGCTCGTGGCGGTACTCCGGATCGTCCTCACGTGCCCTGCCCGCCTGGCGAATCGCGTAGGACAGCTGCTGTCTGGCCGGCTCCGACAGCACGAAATCGAGCACGCAATCCTGGGCTGCCGCGGCCTCCCGCAACTCCCGCAACAACTCCGGGGGAACGGGCTCGGGTAGGAAAGGTCTGCGGTCCGTGCGACGTCGAGCGGCCAGCCCCGCCAGCACCACGGCCTCGGAGTCGATGTCGGCGAGTCTGCTGAACTCGATCGAAGCCAGGTGGTCGGGCTGGTCCGGATTGGGCAGGCGATGTACCAGTGCTTTCCACCCCTCGGCGGCGAAACCGATACGAGCCTGGTAAAGCGCCGCACCGCAACCGATCACCGATTGCTCCCCGGTTGGATCGAGCACGGGTGAGACACGGGAACGATCCAGATACAGGTGAACCGAACGGGGCCCGATCACCCAGCGCCAGGGCTGGATGTTGTGCAACGAAGGTGCTCGGCAGGCCACGACCAGCGCGGAACGCATCGTGGCTATCGCGGGCTCACTCTTACCGGTCATACGGCACCCCACCCACACTCTACGGCCCGTGTTGTCCGTCGAACAGCGCTGCGCCATACGCATAGGAAAGAGCCGAAAGCACTCGCGGGTCGGAGGCGACAGCGTCGGGCCCCGGACGCGGCTTCGGCACTGCGATCTGCACGACCGAAGGGCAATCTGGAACAGATGAAGCGTCGACAATCCTGATCCTCGGACAAGGTGCTTGCCATGGACACCTCGCGATACGACATCGTCGTCGGGGTGGACGGCTCGGATTCCGCACGACGGGCAGCCGACTGGGCCACAGCGGAGGCTCAGCGGCGCACCGGGGCCTCCCTGACTCTCGTGCTGATCAACGATGATCCGGCTCGGGAGAGCTACGTCCGAGAGGCCGTCGCCGACATCGCCGGGAGGTGCGGCGAGGCGCGGCCCTCGCTGGAGGTGAGCCACGAGGTCGCCGAGGGACACCCGATCGAGGAACTGGTACGACGTTCCTCGACAGCTGATCTCCTGGTGCTCGGTTCGCGTGGGTACGGCCCGGTGGCGGACGCGCTGCTCGGTTCGGTCAGCGTGGGGGTGGCGCGACGAACCAGGTGCCCGATCGTGGTGGTCCGGGGTGACGAGAGCGAACACCGCGACGAGGTCGTGGTGGGGGTCGACGACTCGGCGCGGAGCGAGGCCGCGTTGGAGTTCGGCTTCACCAGCGCGCGGAATCGGGACTCGGAGCTGCTGGTGATGCGAGCGATGTCCCGGAGCTCGCGGACCCGGCAGCCGACGTCGCGGCGGGAGTCCCCCTCCGAACGAGTCGAGCACGACCTCGCGAAACGACTGGAGCGCTGGGGCGCGTGGTTTCCGGAGGTGACGGCGCGCCGCATCGACGTGGACAAGCATCCGGTGACCGCCCTGCTCGAACTCTCCAAAGGTGCGGGCCTGGTCGTGGTGGGCCGTCGCGGGGGCGGCGGCTTCAGCGGGCTCATGCTGGGCTCGGTGGCCCGTGGCGTGCTGCACCGGGCCTCCTGCCCCGTGGCGATGGTTCCCGAGGCGGGTGAGCAGGAGTGAGGCGACGGAAGCGGTCCACCCGCCGGGAGGTGTGACGGAGATGGCGGAGTTCACACCGACGCTGGGACTGTCCGCCGAACGGGCCGAGGAAGTGGTTCGGATAGCGGGCGAGGCGCCCTCGCTGCACAACCGACAACCGTGGCGATTCCGGCTGCTACCCCGTTCGATCGAACTGCACTACGATCCGGGAGCGCGGCTGCCCGCCACCGATCCGCGGGAACGGGAACTGCGGATCGGCTGTGGCGCGGCGCTGCTGAACCTGCGGCTCGCCCTGGAGCACGAGGGGATCAGCCCGCTCGTGACCCTGCTGCCCAGCACCGGTGCGGAATCGGCCCTGGCCGAGATACGCGGCGAGGGCTCGTCGAACATGTCACCGCAGCAACGGGTGCTGTATCGGGCGATCGCCGATCGGCACACGAACAGACGTCCCTTCCGGGAAACCCCGGTACCCGTGGAGCAACGGAGCTCGCTGCTCGAATCGGTGGAGCGGGAGGGGTGCTGGCCGCACATCGTGGAACGCGGCGAGCTGGGACGACTGGAGGGCATGGTCCACCGCGCGCACCGGGCACAGCTGGCCGATCCGCGATTCCGGGAGGAGCTGGCCGAATGGACCGGACACGCCGCCGAGGTCGGTGAGGGAGTGCCCGCCTCGGCGGCGGGGCCCGAACGGGAACCACAGGACCAGTGGGTGCTGCGGGACTACTCGGCGGGCAAGGCGAAACCGCGCGTGCCCGGCAAGGACTTCGAGTACGATCCGCTGCTGCTGGTGGTCTGTTCCTACCACGAGGGTCGAGCGGCGGAGCTGCGCGCGGGACAGGCACTGCAACGAATGCTGCTGACAGCCACTGCCAACGGCCTGGTGGCCTCCCTGATGTCGCAGGTGATCGAGATCGACGAGACCAGGGAGGAACTGCGGCGGATGCTCGGGGGAAGCCTGCGCCCCCAGGTGTTGCTCCGGGTCGGCCACGGTTCGCGGACCGCACCGACACCGCGGCACGAGCCACGCGAGCTGTTGCTGTAGCACTCAGGGGCCACTACCTCCCCCGGCGAGACTGTCACCGGGACGAGCACGCCCCCCGTCCCGGACGTTGACCGGTGGTCACTTCCTCGCACGCGGCCGGATCCCGACCGGGTGGGAACCGATGCCCGCCGACCCACGAGGATGCTCCGTGGGGACACGATCGTCGCTTCCGACCGGACGCGCAGCACGGGAACAACCGCCCCGCCGACGAGGAATGAGCAGCAGGTGCACCACGACAGGAAACTGACCGAGGAACGGATCGACCGGATGCTGCGCGACCGCGTCCGGCCCGCTCTCCGACCGGAGGCCACGCCGGTCACGCTCGACACCTGGCACGGCACGAGCGCGCCGGTACCGGTCGCGAACAGCGGTTCGTCCGGGGAGTACCGCGGCGCGGAGGTGGGCGACCGCTGGGGCCCGCCGTGGAGCACCACCTGGTTCCGGCTGCGCGGGGAGGTCCCCACCGAATGGGCCGGACGTGCCGTGGAGCTCGTGTTCGACCCGGGGTTCGACCACCGACGGCCGGGTTTCCAGTGCGAAGGACTGGTGTACCGACCGGACGGTTCGATCGTGAAGGGGCTGAACCCACGCAACGAGTGGGTACGCGTGAGCGAGGCCGCCACTGGTGGTGAACCGGTGGAGTTCCACGTGGAAGCGGCGGCGAATCCGGTGATCCTCGGCGTTCACTCGTTCACCCCCACCGAACTGGGCGATCCGGACACCGCGGGCACGGAGCCGCTGTACCGCGTCGAACGTGCCGAGCTGACCGTCTTCGACCACCGCGTCGAGCGGCTGGTCCACGACATCGAAGTACTCGACCAGCTCATGCGGCAGCTCAGCACGGACGATCCGCGGCGTTGGGAGATACTGCGCTCCCTCGACCGCTGCATGGACGCGCTGGACCCGCGCGACGTGAGCGGTAGCGCGGACCGTGCGCGCGAGGTACTGGACCCGGCATTGCGGAAACCGGCGCACGCCAGCGCGCATCGCGTGTCGGCGATCGGCCACGCGCACATCGACTCGGCGTGGCTGTGGCCGTTCCGCGAGACCGTGCGCAAGGTGGCCAGGACGGTGTCGAACGTGCTCGGGTTGCTGGAGGAGCATCCGGAGTTCGTCTTCGCCATGTCCCAGGCGCAGCAGTTCGCCTGGCTCGAGCGGCACTATCCACAACTCCACCGACGGGTTCGGTCCGAGGTGGCCGCGGGGAGGTTCGTCCCCGTCGGCGGCATGTGGGTCGAGGCCGACACGAACATGCCCGGCGGTGAGGCGATGGCGCGGCAGCTGGTGCACGGCAAGCGGTTCTTCCTGGACGAGTTCGGCGTGGAGACCGACGAGGTGTGGCTGCCCGACTCGTTCGGTTACAGCGCGGCACTGCCGCAGCTGATCGCCCTGTCCGGTTCGAGCTGGTTCCTGGGCCAGAAGGTCGCCTGGAACCAGACGAACGAGTTCCCGCATCACACCTTCCACTGGGAGGGGATCGACGGCACCAGAATCCTCACCCACCTGCCGCCGGTGGATGTCTACGACTCCGAGCTGTCCGCGGCCGAACTGGCGCACGCCTCGGCCAACTTCGCCGAGAAGGGCGGGGCCAATCGCTCGCTGGTCCCGTTCGGCTGGGGTGACGGGGGCGGCGGTCCCACCCGCGAGATGCTGGAACGCGCCGGACGACTGTCCGATCTGGAAGGTTCACCACGAGTCACCGTCGAGTCCCCCGCCGAGTTCGTCCGCGAGGCTCGTGCGGAGTACACGGCGCCACCGGTATGGGTCGGGGAGCTGTACCTGGAGTTCCACCGCGGCACCTACACCAGCCAGGCGGGCACCAAACGGGGGAACCGGCGCAACGAGCACCTGCTGCGCGAGGCCGAGCTGTGGGCGGCGACGGCGAACGTGTACCGCGGTCTCCCCTACCCGCACGAGCGACTGGACCGGCTCTGGAAAGCCGTGCTGCGCAACCAGTTCCACGATGTCCTGCCCGGATCGTCCATCGCCCGGGTGCACCACGAGGCGGAGCGGGAGCACGAACTCGTCCACGGCGAACTGGAGGAGGTCATCGATCGGGCCCAGCGAGAATTGGCCGGATCGGGCTCGACACCGCTGGTGTTCAACGGCGCTCCGCACGAGCGCGACGGGGTTCCGGCTGGCGGCGCGGCGTCCTCGGCCCTACCGGCCGCGTTCGTGGAACTCTCCGAAACGGACGACGGATTCGTGCTGCGCGACGAATCGCTGCGAGTCACGATCGACCGACGGGGCACCGTCACATCGCTGTACGACCTGACAGCCGACCGCGAGCTCATCCCGGAAGGTTCGGCGGGCAACGTGCCGCGGGCGCATCCGGACCTGCCGAACCGGTGGGACGCCTGGGACATCGACGCCTTCTACCGCAACAACGTCACCGAACTGCTGGATGCCGAGGAAGTGGCGGTACTGGAGAACGCTGCGGATCATGTCACGGTGCGCGTGGTGCGTTCCTTCTCCGACTCGCGGATCACCCAGGAGTTGACGCTGCGGGGCGGCGCCGCGCGGCTGGAGATCGACACCGAGGTGGACTGGCACGAGTCCGAGACGCTGCTCAAACTCGCTTTCCCGGTGGACGTGCACACCGATCGCATGGCGGCCGAGACCCAGTTCGGACACCTGTACCGGCCGATTCACGAGAACACCAGCTGGGACGCGGCCAAGTTCGAGACGTGTGCCCACCGCTGGGTCCACGTGGGTGAGGCGGGCTACGGCGTAGCCCTTGCCAACGACACCACCTACGGCCACGACGTGACCCGCTGGGCCAAGAACAGTGGCGGTACCGCGACGACGGTGCGTGCCTCGCTGCTGCGTGCTCCCCGGTTTCCCGATCCGGACGCCGACCGGGGGACGCACCGTTTCCGGCACGTCCTCATCCCGGGAGCCGAGATCGGTGACGCGGTTCGGGAGGGCTACCGGCTCAATCTGCCCTCCCGAACCGTGCGGGGCGAGTCACCGGTGGAACCGCTGGTCACCAGTGACAACCCCGCCGTGGTCCTCGAAGCGGTGAAGTTGGCCGAGGACGGCTCCGGAGACGTGGTGATGCGACTGTACGAATCCTCGGGTGGCCGCGCCACGAGCCGGGTCACCACCGGTTTCGCCCCGGTGAGTGTGCGGGCGACCGATCTGCTGGAACGACCGTGGGCCGATGGGGCGCTCGAACACGACCCAACGGGGTTCCGGCTGACGCTGCGCCCGTTCGAGATCCGCACGCTGCGGCTGGAGCGGGCGTGACCGTATCCGAAAGCTCGGCCGCTCGGCGACCTCGAGTCAGGAAGCGCACTCCTTCCAGGCGAAGTGGTAGGTGGTCTCGATACTTCCGTCGGTCGAGTCCATCGTCATGAAGCTGGTCTCGCCGGAGTCCGAGTCCCCCGCGTCCACCCGCAGTTCGGTGTTGATGTTGAAGTTGCGCTGTACACCGCAGGGCTTGTAAACGATGTCGGCGATCTCGGTCTCGTCGGTGACCTGCCAGTTGTCGCTGTAGGATCCCTCGAACGTCTTGCTGGAATGCGTGGTCCGGGAATCCCCCTGGAAGTAGTAGCTGGCTTGCTGGGTACCGGTGGCTCCTTCCGCGAGGTGGGCGAATCCGCGGTAGTCGGCCCGGGCTATCCCGTAGGTGAGCCCCTGAGGAACGTGCACGACCAGATTGAGCTGACAGTTCTTCCGGAAGGCCGTGGGATCCGTGTCGGGCCCCACCTCTGCCAGATAGTCGCTGTAGGTGACGGTGAAGGCCTTGTTGTCGGGCGATACGGCCACGTCCGCCGTGCCTTCGGGACATCCGGAACCGTTCACGGTGGCGACGTCGATGACGATCTCGTCCGAAGGCGGGGAGTCGAACGGGCCCGAGGTCGGCGCGAGAAGAGTGGACAGCGCCATTCCGGACGCGATCAAACCGTTGAGCATCCTGTTTCTCCTGTTCGGGTGGAAAACCACACTGCTGTTCGTTTCCGTTGTTCGGACAACTGGCCGATCCATTTCGAGAAACGACCGGCAACGAGTTTATGGGAGCGCTCCCGAAAACTATAGACACTTTCGGAGCAATTTCCGAACAACCAGGAGTAACGGCCACACGGCAGGGCCAATGATGGGATGAACCGAATTTTCGGACTCACTTTCGAAGCTAAATCGTGTGGAATATTCCCTCCCGAAACCTGTTCACTCGAACGATTTCGAGCTTCTCGACGCCGCAACGAAGTCTCGCCACCCCGGGGGTGTCGCCGGACATCAGGAACGCCACCGAATCCAGGCACCGTGCGAATCGGTCGTGGCCAGCGTCTCGTGCCCGTCCCGCGCCAGAACGAACGAGTTCTCCGGCCCCGCGGATACTTCCGCCGGGCCGATCACCCCGGCGGTTTCATTGGAGAGCCAGACCGCACCGAGCTCCCGCACGGCGGTAGCGAACTCGCGGCGAACGGATTCGGGGACGTAGGCCAGCACCGCCGAGTGATACACCACCAGGGTGGCCCCGCTCGGTGCGCTCGCGGCGATCCGCCCGAGATCGTCGAGGAGGTCACCCCGGTGGACCACCGGACGATGCCGCGCCGCGACGCGCAGCGCCGCGCGCAGCCGGTCACGCCGCTCGGTCTCCCCCGGCCACAGCAGGCATTCCAGCCAGTTCGCGTGCTCGTCCTCCGTCGCGTCGAGCGGGGAGGTGTCGAGACCCGCGCGCCACGCGACGTTCGGAACCCTGCCGGGTAGCGGAACCGGCCCGATAGGACGACAGCGCAACGTCGGTGCTTCGGGATCGGTACCGGTCACGTGGTGCCCGGCGAAATCGTACGAGTAGAGATCGGGAAGCAGGTTCAGCCCGGCCGAAGCACCGACCTCCAGCAACGCCAGCGGTTCCGGGAGCCGAGCCAGCGCGGGAAGCAGTGTGGCGCACCGCCCCGCCTCGTTGGTCTGGGTGCGCCTGGCCAGCAGTACCGAGATCAGTTCCGCGGTACGCTCCCGCACCAGTTCACGCAGCGTCTCGGGATCGGCGGGGCGACCGAGCAGGTACCGGGCGGCGGCGAACAGCAGGTTCGGTTGGCGTTTCTCGCTCGGCAGCGTCTCCAACAGGCCCAGGATCTCCGCGTCGGAGGCGACCGCCTCGGCGAGCGCGCCGTACTGCGGGGACTTCTCGGCCACCGCCACGCCGAACCTCCGGTAGTTCTCGGCGGTGCTCACTCCCGATTCGATCCCGGCCATGCCCCGTTCGCCCGGTTCACTGCCCTTACTTCCGTCGATCATGCCGAAAGTATGCCCGAGAACGGCGAGAACGACGATGACCGATTTCCGTCGCCCGCGGCACCGGAGCAGGATCGGAGGGCGGCGAGCGGAGGAACAGCGGTGCGCAAGATACGAAACCTCACCGGCCCCGGCGTGACCGACGAGTTCGGGATCGGCGGCACCGATCTGGGAGTGATGACCACCGCGCCGGACGGCCGGTTGGTGGCGGTCTTCGGTGACACCTTCGAGCGCGCCGGTGTGGGTGGCAGCGGCTGGCGTTCACCGGTGGTGCTCTTCGGGGATCCGGCCACGGTGCGCACCGGGATCGTCTGGACCGGTTCGACGGGCCGAGGTCGCTACGCCGAGCAGGCGCTGCCCTACCGGCACGACTCGATCATTCGCGGCAGGCGGGTCGGCACCGTGATTCCCACCGACGTCATCACGATCGGCGGAACGATGTATCTGCACGTGATGGTCTGCGCCGGTATCGGCAGGGTGCACTGGACCGAGATACACCGCTCCACCGACAACGGGGAGAGCTGGACCCGCACCGGGGCGAACTGGCCGGGCGATCACCACGGCGGCTTGTTCCAGATGCTGACCTGGGAGCCGGGGGACGACGGCTACGTCTACTGCTTCTCCACCGGTTTCCAGCGTGACAAGGGACTGTTGCTGCACCGCGTTCCGGCCGAGCTGATCACCGAGCCCGGCGCGTGGCGGGGATGGGGTTTTCGGCGGGGCGCGTGGGCCTGGGGCAATCCGCCCACGGTCGCGTTGACCGGGGCTTACGGTGAGCTGTGTCTGCGTCGCGTCGAGAACCGGTGGTTGCTGTGCCTGTTCGACGCGGGCGATTACCGCGTCGACGTGTTGTCGCTCGCCCACCCCACCTCGAATCTCTACGAGGTGCCGCGCACCACGGTGCTGCGTGGCACGGCCTGGCACGAGGAGAACCACGCGACCGGGCGAGTCGCCCAGCTATACGGCTCCTACATCGTCCCGGGATCCACGTTGGACGACCTTCATCTGGTGATAAGCCAGTGGAACACCGGGCGGAACTGGCCCTACCGGGCGATGCAGTTCGCGGGGGCGCTGCCCCGCGAAGCCAGGTAGGGCTTCGGAAGTCGGACGGGACCGAGCCGCCGATCAGGACGCGGGCGCGGCGTGCTCGCTGTCCCGCTGCGCGAGCAGTTTTCGGATCGGTCCGAGTGCGGTGTTCACCCCGACCAGCGCGGTGGCGAAATCCCGGGCGCGGGAGGTCAACCTGCCGCGACGCAGCATCAGGGCCGCCAATTGGCGTGAGTTGCGCTGTGCCGATTCGACTCGGGGCCGTTGGGCACGTTCGTAGTCCCGCAGTGCCCGGGGCACCGTGCTCCTGTCGGCCGGGGCGAGGCGCCGTGCCAGTGCACCCGCGGATTCGATCGCCATGGCCGCGCCCACTCCTGCCGTCGGCAGGAAACCGGCCGCCGCGTCGCCGAGCAACGCGAAGCGACCCGTGGTCCAACCGTCGCACCGCACGTCGGACAGACTCCAGTAGTGGCTCTCGGGGGTGTTCGCCAGCTCGGTCAGCGCGCAGGAGGAGCGGGGGTCGAGGTTGTGCAGCCTGTCGCGGACGAGCCGGGCGAACGCCGCTGGGCCGCGGGTGGTGTCGGTACGGGGCCCGCCGACGAAGACGCCGATCCTGCCGGGAACGGGGTACAGCCCCACGAAGCACCCCGGGCCCCAGGTTTCCTGGTAGGTGTCGGGCCACTCGTCGGGATCGGACCACGTCACCCAACCACCCCAGGTGGTGTCGTGGGTATGCACCCGTTGCGGGTCGAGCACCAGGTCGCGGGTTGTGGAGTGAATCCCGTCCGCGGCGATCACGGCGTCGAACTCCGCCCGTAACTCCGTCCCGTTCTCGGTCAGGTCGACGCGAACCGTCTCCCCGGTCGGTTCGACCGCGTGCGGAGCGGTTCGGAAGGTCACCGGTGCCCCGCCGGTGGCCAGCAGTTCCAGTAACCGGCCCCGTTCGATCCCCCGGTAGTGGCCGAACTCCCCCAGCGCGGTATCCACAGAATAGTTCCGCAGCGCCGCGCCGGTGGCGGAGCACAGCCGGTAGTGACGCACCGCCACGCTCTGCTCGAGGTAGTGTCGTTCGAGACCGAGTTCGGCCAGCACCGGGTCGACGAACGGCATGAGACCCAGCATGTACCCGGAGTCCTGCCGCTGTCCCGCACGCTCGACCAGTACCGGGTGCAGCCCCTTGGCACGCAGCGACCGCGCCAGGGTCAGACCGGCCACCCCGGCGCCGACGATCAGCACTCTCGGTTCGTGCTCACCGACTGCGGCGAGCTGCTCGGTCACGGCCGTTGGGACGAACATTCCCGCTTACCTCCGGATCACGAGTGGACCAGCTGGTCCACTCGTAACGGTAACACCCTGTGGACCGGCTGGTCCAATGATTTAGGGTGCGGTTATGGCACTGCACGACCTCGACGAGGAACGGCGTACGCGCGTGCTGGAGACGGCGACCGGCGAGTTCGTCCGGCGGGGATACGAACACGCCTCGCTGAACTCGATCATCCGGACGTGCGGGATGAGCAAGAGCTCGTTCTACCACTACTTCGACTCGAAGTCGGAGCTGTTCGACACCGTCGTGACCGAAGCGATGCGCGCGCTGGGCAGTGAGCTGGCCGTGCCGGATCCGCGCGAACTGGCGGGGCCCGAGTTCTGGGAGCGAATCACGCGGCTGGCCACCCAGCTGCTGGAACTCGCGGAGCGGGGAACCTGGGCCGCCGAGGCCGGAAAACTGTTCTACGTCTCCGACACGCCGATCGAGCACAGTCCAGCACTGCGTGACGCGATCGCGGCCGTGCGGGACTGGCTCGCTCGGGCGCTCGAAACCGGCCGCGAATGCGGGGCGGTACGGGACGACCTGCCGAGTTCGCTGCAGGCATCGCTGGTGTTCGCGGTGCTGCGGTCCCTGGACGACTGGTCACTGCACCAGCTGCGGGAGTACTCGGCACCGGAACGCGAGCGGCTCGCCCGGGCGCAGCTGCGGACGCTGCACCGGATGCTGGCCCCCGACTCCGTGCTGGCCGGCGACCCCGTGCCGGCCCGTGGTTCGGAGAGCGGGTAGGCCCGCGCCGGCTCATCCCGGCGACGGTACCCACCCGCCGAAAGCGCTACCCGATGCTGCCGACCTTGTCGGCGAGTTTCGCACGCAGCCGCGCCAACGGTCCGTCCGAACCGGACTCCCGGGTGCTCGGCTCCGGCAGCCGACCCGCCACCGCGTCGTCCAGCAGGGTTCCGACCGTCTCCTTGGCACAGCTGCGGTTGGCTCCGATCCCGCCGGAGGGACCACGCTTGATCCAGCCCACCACGTAGGTCCCGGGCCGGTCGGTGACCCGCCCACCGGAGTTCGGCACGGTCGCGGTTCCCTCGTCGAAGGGCAGGCCGGGCAACGGCGCTCCCCGGTAACCAACCGCGCGCACCACCAGTCCGGCGGGGATCTCGACGTCGTCGGCGCTGGCATCGCCGACGCGGATGCCCCGAACCGCGTTCTCTCCCATCAGCTCCAGCGGGGAAGAGTGGAACCGGAACACGACGCGACTCCGCCCGTTCACCGCGGCCTCCCCGGCCGGAGCGGACCAGTCGACGGCTTGCCGGGAGACGTCCCGCAGCAGCCCCGCCTTGTCATCGTCCCCGGCGGCGTCGATGGTGGGCTCGATTCGCGGATCGTGCGTGTCCACCACGAGTTCGATGTCCTCGCGCTGGGTGAGTTCGAGCAGTTCGGGCCTGGTGAAGGCCGCGTGCTCGGGACCACGGCGCCCCAGCAGCACCACTTCACGGACCCTGCTGGAACGAAGCAGGTCCAACGCTCGCGGCGAGATCGAGGTGTCGGCGAGCCGTTCGGGGTCGGTGCTGAGTATGCGTGCCGCGTCCAGCGCGACGTTGCCGTTGCCCACCACGACCACCCGCTCTGCGGACAGATCGACTGTCTCGGCGACGGCGTCGGGATGGCCGTTGTACCAGGAAACCAGGGTGGTGGCGCTGACGCTGCCCGCCAGCTCCTCCCCCGGAACACCGATGTCGCGGGCCGAGGAGGCCCCGACCGCGTAGATCACGGCGTCGTGCCGAGCGCCCAACTGCTCGACGGAAACGTCCTTGCCGACCTCCACGCCGAGTCGCATCCGCAGCCGGGGGTGGGTGTGGAACCGCGCGAAGGTCTCCCCGATCCGCTTCGTCGAGGGGTGATCGGGCGCCACGCCGTATCGCACGAGACCACCCGCCACGGGCAGCCGGTCCAGCAGGGTTACCCGGCAGTTGGTGTGCAGCAGCAGGTCCTCGACGGCGTACATCCCGGCAGGCCCGGTGCCCACGACCGCGATGTCCAGCGGCGCGAGATCACTGGGGATCGAGTGGTCGAACACCGGCGGTCCCCAGGAGTGGAAGTTGGGCGAGGCCCCGGTGGTGCTCGTCTCCGATGCGCTGTTGGACTCCGCGCCGTTCGGCCCTGCCCCTTTCGATGCCGCGCTCTTCGATTCCGCACCGTTCGACTCCGGCAGGCCGTCGGATTCCGAAGTGAGGGCGGGTTCCGAAGCGCCGCTGGACTCCGGTTCGACGGCCGCGTCACGGTCGGCGTAGTACGCGGCGTTGATGTCGGCGTAGGCCCGGAGCGACCCGGTCAGCCGGTCCACCGGGAATATCGCGTCGACCGGGCAGGCGTCGGCACACGCTCCGCAGTCGATGCAGGTGCTCGGATCGACGTAGAGCATCTCGGTGGTGCCGAAGTCCGGCTCGTTCGGGGTGGGATGGATGCAGTTGACCGGGCACGCCGCGATGCAGGAAGCATCGGTGCAGCAGGTCTGGGTGATCGCGTAGGCCATGGCTCAGATCAGGTTCGCTCGCTTGTAGAACCACATGGCGGGCTTGGTGAGCAGTCCGGCCGAGTCGAGGAACTCCATCAGCCCGGCGCAGCTGGAACGCACCAGCGACTTGTAGTGCTGGTTCGCCTTGGCCTCGCGGACGGCTCGGTCCACGTCCAGTCCCGCGTTCTCGTAGACCTTCTTGTTGACCATGCTGGTGACGATGAAGTACGAGGCGGCGGCGACCACCACGGATTGGATCTGCTTGCGCACCGGCCCCACGCCGCGGAGACGCTCCTTGGTCTCCTGTCGGGCGAACTTCATGTGCCGGGACTCCTCGACCACGTGGATGTTGTTGATGGTGCGGACGAAGGGGGCGACCCGTTCGTCGCGCATCCAGTCCCGCTGCATGACGTCGAGGACCTCCTCGGCGACCAGGATCGCGGCGTATGCCGCCTCGCCGAAGGCGAGCGTCTTGAACGCGCGGCCGAGTTCGATCACCGGGCGGGGCGGACGATAAGCGGGTGCGCGCAGCTTCGCGGCGCCGCGACCGAACATGATGGAGTGTCGGCACTCGTCGGCGATCTCGGTCAGCGCCCACTGGAAAGCGGGGTCGGCCGGATCCTTGGCGTAGAAGTCCCGCAGCACCATCTGCTGCAGGATCATCTCGAACCAGATGCCGGTGCTGGCCACGCAGGCCGCTTCCTGCCTGGTGAGCTCGCGTTGCTGCTCCGGACTCATCTCGGACCAGTAGGCGGTGCCGTAGAGCGTGCTCCACTCCGGACTCGCACCGTGGTGGTCGGTGTCGAGCGGTGTCTCCCAGTCGACCTCCTGGGCCGGGTCGTAGGACAGCGTCTCCGAGGAGTCCAGCAACCTGCGGGCGACGTCCTCACGCTCGGACGCCGCCGCGGTGGCGTCGGATCCGGTGATACTGCTGGTCATGGGCACTCCCTACCGAAATGACGACGATATCTCGGTGCCGCCGAAATAGTGTTACTGAAGGTAACAGCTACTTGCGGGTAGCCGCGAGGGTGCGACATACGCTACATCTGTGACTTACACCACAACAGAGAACGCATCGCGCTGTACACAGGAACGCGTCTCTCGTGCCCAACGAGCGAGAACGCCGAAACGAAACTCCCGGCCGAAAGTCCGGACACCTCCGGCACCGAAGCGTCACGCGCTGCGCTAGGTCGAGAACGTGGCGGAAAGGGTGATCACAGCGGAAAACCACCGGCCAGCACACTCCTCAGCCCGACCGGTGGACGTTCCGGAAAGCTCGGCCCGGAGCAATACCGGCGCACCGAGTTTCGGGCTCTCGCCCCGACGGTGCAGAGTGGGGTGGGACCGAGGCGCCACGGCTATCACGCGGAGGCGGAAAAGCCATGCACAGCGACGAGGAGATCCGAGTCGAGACCTCCGGCAAACGGGTGCGCGCGATGCTCGGCGGGCACGTGGTGGCCGACACCAGGCGGCCGGTGCTGGTCTGGGAACACCCCTACTACCCCACCTACTACGTTCCCGAGGCCGACGTGCGGGCCGAGCTGGGCAACACCGGCGAGATGCGGCACTCGCGGCGGCTAGGCGAGGGCACGATCCACGACGTGGTCACCGACTCGACCACGGCCCCGGCGGCCGCGATCGGCTACCGGAACTCCCCGGTCGCGGAACTGCGGGACCTGGTCCGGCTGGACTGGAACTCGATGGACGAGTGGTTCGAGGAGGACGAGCCGGTCTACGTCCACCCGCGCGACCCGTACAAGCGGGTGGACATCCTGGAAAGCTCGCGGCACGTGCAGGTGCGGCTCGACGGCGTCACCGTGGCCGACTCGCACCACCCGCGAATCCTGTTCGAGACCGGCCTGCCGCCCCGCTACTACCTGCCGCTGCCCGACGTGCGGATGGACCTGCTGCGGCCCAGCGACCACGAGACCCAATGCCCGTACAAGGGGACCGCGGGCTACTGGCACGTGCACACCGGTGAGGCCGAGCACCCCGACACCGTGTGGACCTACCGCACCCCGCTGCCGGAGAGCCACAAGATCGCCGGGCTGGCCTGCTTCTACGACGAACGCGTGGACATCCTCCTGGACGGCGAGCCGCAGCGGCGACCGGAGACTCCGTTCTCCTGACGGACGACCCACCACAGTGGCCGGGTGAGGGCGGGGGCGTGCGGCTCTCGGCCAGAGTGGTGCGAAAGCGGGAACGAGCCGAGCTTTCCCGACGAAACCCAGGACATGCCACCGGGTCCGTGGTGTGATCGGGATATGCGACGAGGACGCAACGGGCACCCGTGCGAACCGGACACTTCACGAATGGGATTGTGGCGCTGCGAGGAGTGCGGGCAGCAGTGGGAGATTCACGGCGTGGAAGGTAATCCCCAAGTCCGCAGGGTCAGCCGCGTCGGGTGGTTCATCGCCAAGCTCTTCGGCTGAACCACCGTCGGACGCTGTTCAGCCGAACCTCGGAGGCTTTGCTTCGAGTTCGCAGCGCACCGGCTCCCCGTGGGCTCCAGAGACCTCCCAGGGATCGGGGCTGTTTCCGGTCTCGGACCGCGGCCCCCGACAGCCTCACCCGACCCCGGAACCAGGCCGCCGTCCGTTTTTCTGTTGAGCCGGAGGCGATGCCGGGGCTCGGGTCCCGCGTGGACCCGTAAGGCTGCGAGTCCCCCCTCGATCTCGGGTGTGTCGTGAATTGGACACAGTTTTCCCGAGATCGAGGGGGAGGTGAAGCTTCTCGGTATACCGGAATTGTGACTTCGGAGCTTCACCCCGCGCGGGGTGTTACACCCGCGCCGAGCCGGGGGTTACGCGCAGTGCCGGGATGATGGCCGGGCTGCGCGAGCATGAGCGCCAGGGCTTACCAAGGACACGGCCGGGTTCGCCTAGATCGTGCGTTGCCTGACGCGCGGACTTCACGCCCTCTGACGGCGGTCCGCACGGCTGTGAACCGTGGCCAGGACTTGTAACCCTACCCACACGCTGCCTGGGGTGCGCGTGGCGGGAAGTCTATTCCGTGCTAGACTCAGCACTGTTGTTTTGTCTTCTTGGCGGATACAAAATAACACGGAGTCCCCTGGTCACGATCAGGGGACTCTTTTTCGTCCGTGACCGAGCGTGCACACATAAAAAGCACCCTCGGAGCGAATCCGAGGGTGCGAAACTGTTCGGCTGAGGATCAGTCGAACCGGGGTTCAGTCGAGTTCGCGAATCCGCTGTGTGGCAGCGTCACCCTCCCATCCGGCGAGGGCACGGTGGTCCGCCGCCCACTCGGCGCGGGTCCAGGCTTCCGGCATTGCTTCCAGAGATTCTCGTGCGGTCTGGCAGGCTTGCTCGGTATCTCCGAGGGCGTGGAGCACGAACCCTTTGTGCCCGTTGAGGACAGGCGGTATGTGCCAGTACGAACCGTCCGGTAGTTCTTGGGGATCGGGAGCGTTCTCGATCAGGCGATCGGCTTGGGTGAGCATCCGCGTGGCGGTATGGGCATCCCCGTCGTAGGCCGCGATCTCGGCACCCTGCAAGTGCCCATATGCGCGTAGTCCCGGATCGACCCGGCTGTCACGCATCGCCGCTCGGTTGAGGTTGGCCGCCTGGCCGTAGTTACCGAGCAGCAGCGCGCGATACGCGGCGAAGCTCAGCGCGGTGGCGAGCCGTTGCGGGTCGTCGGCTTCCAGCGCCAGCCGCGCCGCACGGTCCAGGTGGGCTTGCGCGTCGCCGTACTCGTCCCGTGCGATCTTGAGCCAGCCGAGGTACTGGCTGATCTCCGAGACCAGTCCCGCCGCCTCGGTCGTGTGCTTGGACTCGTCGGCCAGGTGGTTCACGAGTCCGGCGTGAGCCGCGACGCTGGGAAGTACGGCGCTCGCGGACGTTTCGTCTTCGAGCCTGCGCACGGCCGAGAGCATGTCGGCTGCTTGGGACAGGGCCGTGGTGTCGGCCCTGCGGGGATGCTGTGCGGCCGGGCGAAGCCGCTCGGTGCGTGGGTCGGGTGCGAACCCGAGGTCGCGGTCGGATGCTCCGAGAACCGCGCGGAAGGCCGCCCGGTAGTCCCGTCCCGGCCGTTGGACCTGCCCGCGCTCAAGCTTGCCGAGGTAGTGCCGGTCCAGCGCCCCCGGCCTGCCGGTGTTGTCGAGTAGCCACGCGTTGACCCGTTCGGCCAACTCGGCACGGCTCATGTGCTCACCGGGCACGCGAGCAGATTCCGCCGCGTGCCGTGCGGCCTTGAGGTGATCGTTGCCGACCATGCTCGCCAGTCTGCCACCGAGCTGGAGAAGGTGAACGAGTGTGGAACCCGTCGAACGAGAGCACTGCTGGCTGCCCGTACCGGAACGGACTGGTTTCAAACCTTCGCTTGCTCGGACTGCACCGAATTCCGGATCACCGAGTATTCGGGCACCAGCAGCGCTGCGGGAAGCGATGACGAAAGCACCACAACTCGCAGCGACCACGCGGGGCTTCCCCGCGTCACTGGACTCAGCACTGCCGCTGCGAATCTCGCCGGATACGAGGTAGCGCGAGTCCCCTGGTCACGATCAGGAGGCTCTTCCTTGTTCGTTACCGAGTGGGCACGCATGAAAAGCACCCCCGGAGCGAATCCGAGGGTGCGAAGCTGTTCGGCTGGGGATCAGTCGAACCGGCTGGTCTTCACAGCATCAAGGAAGGCCGACCACTGCGAGCCGGTAGCGGTGAAGTAACCGGCAGCACGGTCCTTCGTGTCGCGCACGCCGATGGTGTTGGTGGTCACCGCGACTTCGACGCAGTTGTCCGCGCCCTGCGAGCGGCTGGACTTCCGCCAGGTCACGCCGGTCAGATCAGCCATGTTTACCTACTCCGTGGTCTGGTGTCGCAGCTCCTTGATTCGGCGGTCCAGCATCGTCGCGGTCTCGCGCTCGGACGCCGCCGCCGCGCGCAGCCTATCGAATGCCTGCTTATAGGCGTCCGTGTGGGCGGGACGGTCGATATAATCGGCTGACGTAAGCGCTTCCGTGTACACGTAGGTAGCTTCGGGCTCTTCCAGCGTGAACAGCTTCCACCCGCTGCCGAGCGCGACATGCTCGCCGGTCGTGAACGGGATGATCTGGATCGTGACGTTGGAGCGCTTCGCCATCTTACGCAGGTGCTGCAGCTGGTCACGCAACACCTGGTAGTCACCGATCTGCCGGTACAACACGGCTTCACCGAGAACCACCCAGACCCGTGGGCCTTCGTCGTGAAGCGCGCGGTCGGCACGCATCATTCGCTCAGCCACGCCCGGTTCGGGGTCCACGGACTCGTCCAGCGGGTTGGACAGCACCGCCCGCGCGTAGTGCTCGGTCTGCAAGATCGCGGGAATGACTTCGGGATCATAAACTTTGATCTCCGCTGAAGCACCTTCCAGAGCGACACTGGTTGCTGCCCAATCGGTAACCTTGGCCGGTTGATCGCGTCGCCGGGCTTCCTTGCCGAGTGCCCGTAGCCGTTCGGCTTGCTCCTGATCGTCCGCCACGCCGTACATCTCAAGCATGACCTCGATCTCGGCCGCGCTGGCGGTGAGATCGCCGCGCTCCACTTTGGTCAGCTTGCCCGAATACCAGTCGAGCCGTTCGGAAATCTTGGGTGGCGACACCCCTGCCGCGTTGCGCAGGTTTCGCAAGATCAAGCCAACTTGGACACGGCGCACTGCGGGTGGCGTATTGCTCATGCGAGGAAGACTATCGCGAAAGTTCGTCAGACAAGATCCCCTGATTGAGGGATCGTCAATTGCAATTGCAGTTGGATATGTTTCTAGTTGATGAGCGCGCTAAGCAGCTTGCAGGCAGGCCGCGATCTGGGTCGGGCTGCCGTGGAACGGGGGAGCTCTGTGGAGATCAGTGCGGAGACGGAGCGCATCGCGGTGTACTGGTTCACCCCGGAAGGAGATCGCTACCAGCACGCCACGGTGGACGCGTTGCCGACCGAGGGCGGTGGGGTGAGCACGCTCGGCGGGCACGACTACGCCGAAGCTCCCCCGGCCGAAGACCGGCGCATGAACCATATTCGGCCGTGCTGCGAGGACTGCTTCAACGAATACCCGCGGCTGGACCGTGGACAACCGAGCTGGAAAAGGTGAACGAGCGTGGAAACCACCGAGCGACAGCACTACTGGCTACCCGTGCCGGACAGGACAGGGTTCAAATGGCACCGGCACGCCTTCCGGGGCAAACACTGGGACGGCCGAGCCTCCGACACCTCGGTGTGCGGCAAGCCCTGCGCGATGGCCAAACCCAGCGAACTCGACTGGTTCCAAGCCCCCACCTGCCCGGGCTGCACCGAACTCCTGATCACCGAACAGGCAGGCACCGGCAGTACCGAACAGCCGGACACCGCGCATGCGGAACAGCCGGACACCGGCAGCGCCGAACAACCGGACACCGGCAGCGCCGAGGGGGAACACTGACCGGGCGAGACCCCGATCCGCATCGACCACGCGGCTACGTCCCCGCCTTCTCCGGCGAGCTGCACGAACCACCGAGAAAACGAACCACGGTGCCGCACTCGATCCTCGAACGTGTACTCGACGGGCTCCACAAACTCTGAGAACGCCCGCCAGGGAAACGAGCACGCGACAAGCGAGCGTCCTCGTCACCCTGGACACAGCGGCCAACCCAGCGGGTAAGGCACCGTCTTACCCGCTGTGAAACAGCTGTCGGCCATCGCGGTTTTCCAATGGTTCCCACGTGGTGCCGACTCGGTGCTCTGGGCCCGGACCACGATCCCAGACAGCCTTACTCGGCCCCGGAACCAGGCCGCCGTCCGGGACGGTTCTCCACCGCCGACGCGCTGGCCCAACACCCTCAAGCTGCCCGTGCCCCACGACGATGACGCCAACGCCGAGAACTACATCCGCGCGTTCGACAAAATCCGGACCCACCGTCACGAATCGAAAGAAGGCATTCTCGCATGAACACACCCGACTCGGACGAACTCACCAGCGCCGACGCCGTCGACGGCGTCGACCAACACGTCGTCGGCGCCGTCATCGACCACGGCGGCACGCTCCTCCTGCTCAAACGCCCCGCCGACGACTTCCGCGGCGGTACCTGGGAACTGCCCTCCGGCAAAGTCGAACCCACTGATACCGACCTGTACGCCGCGCTGCACCGCGAGGTCACCGAAGAAACCGGCCTGACCATCTCGTCCATCACCGGCTACCTGGGCGCGTTCGACTACACCTCCGGCTCCGGCAAGCACACCCGTCAACACACCTGGACCGTCACCGTGGCCGACCCCGCCGAGGTACGCCTCAGCGAACACGACGAGTCCGCCTGGGTGGTCACCACCGAGCAGCATCCGGTCAGCGCCGAAATACAACAACTCATCGACGCCCACCTCGCCAGCCACGCACACCACCTACACACACTGAACAACCCCGCGAGCACCTACAGCTAGGGTTTGCTCTGCGGTTGGGTACGGTGCGCTATTCGGACACGTTTCCGGCGGATCCGTTGGAGGTTCCCACTGCGGTGGTGGACCTTCTGGCAGGACAGTTGAAGATTGCTGATCCGTCGTGTGTGAAGTCCTACGGGCAGCGTCACGATGCACACTGAACCTCGACACCTACACCATGCTGAGTGAGGCGCCGCAACGCTACACCGAGGAGGAACGCCAGGACCTGGCCGAGTTGGCCGGCGGCCTGCGCGAGCGTATCGACCAGGCGGAGTAATATCCGTCCGCACATCGCCGACGAGTTGAACGACGCCGCTCTGGGCGGCAGACACGAACCCCTTCCCGACCGGGAAAACCCGGAAAGGAAGGGATCGTTTCTGCTGTTCACAGAGCCAGAGATGCTGAGTGTCGCTTTGCGGGCAGCGTAGAACGATCCGGACTGTTTGGGTTCCGGCGCGTGTTCCCGTGAGTGCGGGCTGGCCTAGCCGGTCCCACTGTCCCTTTCGGACGTATCTTGTCTGCACCCGGCTCAGGTCAGTCTTGGGAACACAAGGCCAACTACTGCTGTTGGGACTGGATGCCGTGGTTCTGACGGGGCAGGGATACCCGCAGGAGCAAGGTCGCGGTCACTATACCGATAACTCCGCTGAGCCCGGACCAGACATTCTGTTCAGCGAAGGTGAATATGCCGGTAGCGCCGAACGCGAACAGGACGATCAGCCCACCCAGCCCCGCCAGGCCAACACGCAGCGCATCACTCCCACCCGAGCGGCTCGCGACCCACCCTGTCACGAGGATCGCCTCCACGCCGGTGAATACAGCGGCACACACGAACGCCGACACCCCGGCCCAGCCCAGCGCAATCACCGCGGCCAGTGCCAAAACGACAGCGATCCCCGTGGTGGCCAGGCGTGGCCCGCCGAAGAAGTCCTCGAACTTCGTAGCCACACTCCGGTGTTGTGTATCAGACATATTTCCAGATGATACAACCAGCACAACTCACTGCACCAATAACGCCAAATCGACGTACCAGGAACTTCGTAGCCTTCTGCCATGTGGCGAATTGTTCGACCATAGCCCCTAAGAACTGAGCGCAGCGACAGAAACGCCGAGGCACCCAGCGACGACCTTCTTAATCTCGTGCTTCACCCCCCCATAGGATGGACATCTGATTCTTCAGCAGTCCCATCGTGCCCGTGTCGTGTCTGCGTTGCCCCATCGGAAAGATGGACAATTACAGATACATCCGTACGAAACTCCAGATTCGTGGCATCTTCCGGAAGTGGGTCGTTACCGGCGTCGACCAATTGCTCGTTAAATTTCTCGATTTTTTCCGAATCGAGCTCTTCGACGTACCGGGTTTCCTGCGGCTTTTCGGGATTATCCGCTGCGTACGCAACCTCCTTCCTCTGCGTACCCGCAACACAGATGTGTTCTTGCGTAGCGGGTCGGTCGGTCACGGCCATCCTGAAGGAGGGGGCTTCACTGACTGTCTGATCCGCCCAAGCTGGGGCAAGATACGAGCTGAAGGGAGCCCGCAATGGTGATCAGCGCACTCGTTCATGACCAGTTCCACCACGTGGAGCGCTGGGACGACGTTGACCGTGTGATCGATGCGGCCATCGATCGCTCCCTGTCTGGATCGGCGGAGGCTCCGCTTCCACCCGGTGAGGTGGCCCAGTTCTACTGCGCCACCCAGCCCTGGACCGATGAGATCCTTGAATGGGCGCCGGACAACTTCCTCCAGCTCGCCAGCGACCCATCCGCCGGCTATGCCGCGCTGACCTGGGTAGGTTTCCGCGGAGAAGCCACGATGGAAACGTTCGTCTCCTTCGGCACGGACGCTCCGTTGCGCACCCCACCCCGCCTGGTCATCGATCCTGGCTACCCGCACGACCATGACCCACACAGCGCGCTCCCCCTCGAACAGGCCCGCATCGCCGTCCGAGAGTTCTGCCGCACAGGCGGCGCACGACCGCAGTCGGGGACCTGGGTACGCGGCGATTTCACCGGTGCCATCCTGCAACCGTTGCCGGACGTCGTCGCCTAGGTGTGTCGAGTGGTGCTGGTGGTCAGTGTTCGGAGGAGTTCGCGAGCGGTGTAGCGCTTGCGGAGACGGCGGATTCTCTCGTGCGGCTCTCGCGCGGAAGGCCCGACGTCACGGTAGCTACCCGATGTCGGAGCAATCACAGCGAGACGAGCCGTGAGGTTCCACCACCCGACTCCCGCGCGGCGTCAATTTCTCGCGAAATCGCCGCGCCATTCGGATGTAGTCGTCCCGCGCCTCCTGGTCGTCCAGGAACTTCCGCAGGAACTTGGTGTTGTCCTCGCCGCGTTCGATCACCTTGTACGGCGAGGCAGGTGCCGACCTGGATTTCTGGCTGCAGGGATGTACACGGCGTCGACGCACGCTGGGCATCTGCCCCAGGGTGCGCACGACAGAACCGGAGCCCGAGGTGCGCGAGCTGATCGGGCTGGTCGAACGCGCAGGCCACCACGGCTGACTACCGCGATCCGGCAGGGGCAGGGCTCGGCTGCCATTCCGACGACGGAAACAGCGGCCTCCACCCGGACAACCCGAGGCGACAACCCGGTAACGGGCGGCCGAACCCTACGGCGGCTGCCCGTTCCGCTCGCTCACCCCGGGGCACCCGCCCCGCCCGGAACACCGACAACCCACCTGCCCTGCCGGAACCCGAACGGCGGGTGCTAGAACAGCGGCGGAACACGATACGCCGGAAATCGACGGCTCCCCGTTCGAAAGCCCAGTTCGAAAGCCCAGTTCGAAAGCCCAGTTCGAAAGCACTGTCGTCCCGAGCATCGACGACGCAGCCGCGCGACAGTACGTCGCCCACCCCTTCCGACGACGCGAACCCCGCGAGGAGAACAACTTTGACAATCGGCAGGGAGCAAGCGAACTCCGACTCCCCCGACCAACCGGACACCGAGGAACCGATCATCGAGGGCTCGAACTTCGAGAGCTCGGGAACCGAAGCCCCGAAAACCACGGAACCGAACACCGAAGACGGAGCGCAACCGCCGGTCCGGGAAAACGACCCGCTGGCCGACCGCGCGCGGCGGCTGTTCCAGTTCCTCGGCGAGGCCCAGCGGCTACGCACCACCCCGATCCACACCGTCGAGAAGTACCAGTCGGTTCGCTGGACGAGTGAGATCCCCGAGCACCCGGCTGTCTCGCTCGCGGGACGCGACAGCGACCCCGCCGAGAGCGAGCACGTGCTCAGCGTCGAACGGCTGCCCAAACAGGACCCGCCCCAGCCGTCGACGCGGCTGGCCGAGTGGCTCGACGGCTCGGTCGACGACCCGGCGGAAACGCCCCGATTGCGGGACACGGTTCCGACCACCACCGCACCGACCACCGAACGCGGCAACGACGAGCGCGGTGCGGAACGGCTGCGGCGCGAGGACCACCCGGAGATCGACGAGGATCACGAGGACTGGCTCGCGGACTGGCACTCCTGGGCCGAGCGGGAACTGGCCGACCGACCGGTGCGGGAGCTCTACAACGAGCTGTTCGGCACCTACACCGAGATCGGCAACAACCCGGAGTCGCTGGAACTGGTGCTGGGAATAGGCTGCCTGAGCTGGCAACCCGACAGCCGCACCCGGATCAAACGGCACCTGCTGACCACCGCCGCCGGTATCCACCTCGACGACGACTCCGGCACGCTCAGCGTCGTCCGTTCCGAGGAGGGCGCGGACGAGTTCACCCTCGAACGGGACATGCTCGCACCCGAGCTGCTCACCGACACCGAGAAGCTCAACGAACTGGCCGCCGAGGCCGCCTCGCTGGACGCGCACCCACTCGATCGGGAACAGCTGGCCGGAGTGATCCGCCGGTTCGTGCACACCCTCGACGCCGACGGCCAGTACCGGGACGAGGACGAACCCGCCCGGGCCCAGTCCCACCCCGTCGCCACCTTCGCCCCGGCGATCATCACCCGGAAGCGCTCGCAGCGCGGGATCGTGCGGATCTTCGAGTCCATCGCCGAGCAGCTCGCCGAGGGCGGCGTCGTCCCCTCGGGAGTGCGTCCGCTGGTCGATCCCGATCAGCAGCCCGTCGGCTCCGAGAACCCCGGCTCCGGCGGGTGGGAGAACGTCGACGAGGAGACCTTCCTCCCGCTGCCGGTCAACGAGAAGCAGCTGCGGGTGGTGCGGCACGTCGACTCGAAACCGCAGACCCTGGTGCAGGGCCCGCCCGGCACCGGCAAGACCCACACCACGGCCGCGCTGCTGGCACACCTGCTGGCGCAGGGCAAGCGCGTACTCGTCACCGCGCACACCGATCGCGCGCTGCAGGAGGTGCGCGACAAGCTCCCCGAGGAGATCAAACCGCTGTCGGTGGCGGTGGTGGGAAACTCGCGGCAGGACATGTCGGACCTGCGGGTCGCCGTGGACACGATCGCCGACAACACCGAGGAGTACGACGACGAGCGCGCCACCGAGCTCGTCGCGGAGTGCTCCAACCGGATCGAGGAGGCGCGGCGGGAACGCGCGCGACTGCACCACGAACTGGTCGAGGCCAGGCAGCACGAGACCAGGGAACACTCCGTGGGCGGCTATCAGGGCACGCTGTCGACGATCGCCCAGCGGCACGCCGCCGACGCGGAACGCTACGAGTGGCTGGCCGGGTTCGCCTCGGTCTCGGCCGACAGCGCGCCGCCGCTGGACAACGCCGAGATCAACGAGTGGCGCGGTGCGCTGTACGACAGGGAGATGTCGGCGGAGGAACCGTGGGCACGGCAACGGCTGGCCGACCCGGACGATCTCCCCGCACCGGAGAGTTTCGCCGATCTGGTGACCGGCGAGTCGAAGGCACGCGAGGAGGAACAGCGGCACGAGGAGCTCAAGGAGCACCCCGCGTTCGACGCGGTGAGCGCGCTGGACCAGGGGACGCGGGAATCGCTGCGGCAGCGGCTGCGGAGCCTGGCCGACACCGCCGACGAACTCGCGGGAGGTTCGGAGGCGTGGCTGAGCACCGCCCTGGACGACGTGCTGTCGGGCCGTGGTGAGGTCTGGCGTTCCCGCGCGAGTCGGATCGACGAACTCGCCGAACGCTGCGAAACCGCGTTGCAACAGCTGGACCCGCTGGTCGAGGTGCAGGTCGCGGGCGACATCCCCACGCTGACGAGCCTGGCCACGGGAGCACTCGAACAGCTGAACAACGGTGGGAGGATCAAGACCCGGTCCGACGGCAGCGTCAAGCTCGGGATGTTCACCGCCAAGTGGATCAAGCACGCCGAACCGCTCTTCCGGCAGGTTCGGCTCAACGGCCGCTCCCCCACCACGGTCGAACAACTGCGGGCGTTCCTGCACTGGACGGAGTCCTACCGAGCGCTGATCGCGCTGGACAAAGCATGGCCCGAGGACATGGCGATCACCGCCGAGGACACGTTCCGCGAACGGCTGGACTGGCACGTCGCCCAAGCCAACCAGCTGAAGCGGGTACTGCGCCTCGGAGACGAACTGGCCACCGAGGAACAGCACCTGTCCCGGAAGGGACTGCCGAAACCGGACTGGAGCGACCTCGCGTCGGTGCGGCGCTACGCCACGCTGGTCGATGCCGCGGCAGCGGTGGAAACCACGGCGGCGACGAGCGCACCGCTGCGGGAACTCGAGAACCAACTGGTGAGCGAGACGCGCTGGTCCGACACCGGTGAATGCGTGCACGCGCTGCTGGAGGCCGTGCGGGCACGCGACATCGACAACTACGCCGCGCACCACCGCGGGCTGCTGCACCTGCTGGAGGTAAGGCGACGTGTCCGGCGGCGCGACGAGCTGGAACAGCGGCTGACCGAATCCCTGCCGGAGCTGCGGGCGGAGGTCGAGGCCGCCGATTCCGCGACGGATCTCTGGACCGAGCGGCTGGCGGACTTCGAGGCGGCCTGGCGGTGGCTGGCCGTGCGGGACTGGGTGCTGCGGCAGCACACGGTCGACGAGAACGAACTGCAGGCCAGGATCAACGGGCTGGAGAACGTGATCCGGGAGCAGAGCGAGCGGCTGTGCGCCACGCGGGCGTGGAGCCACGCGGTCGCCCCGGAACGGCTCGGGGGCAGCGCCCGGGCCGACCTGCGGAACTACTCCAACCTGGTCCGGCGGCTGGGCAAGGGCACCGGTACGCACGCCGAGCGGCGACGTTCGGAGATCCGCGAGGCCATGATGCGCTGCAGGCCGTCCGTGCCGGTGTGGATCATGCCGATCTACCGGATCGCCGAGCAGTTCCGGATCCAGCCGGACATGTTCGACGTGGTCGTGGTGGACGAGGCCTCGCAGGCCGGGCTGGAGGCGGTGTTCCTGCAGTACCTGGCGCCGAAGATGGTCGTCATCGGCGACGACAAGCAGGTATCGCCGATGGGCGTGGGCCTGGATCAGGAGGACCTGCGCAAGCTCGCGGGGCAGTACATCGCCGACGATCGCTACCGCAACGCCTGGCAGGACCCGCTGCACAGCCTGTTCGACGACGCCAAGATGCGCTACGGCGGCCAGATCACGCTGACCGAGCACCGGCGGTGCGTGCCGGAGATCATCGAGTTCTCCAACCGGATCGCCTACCGGCCGGACAACATCACGCTGAGCCCGGTGCGCCAGTACGACGCCGACAGGCTCGAACCGTTCCGGGCCCGCCACGTCGTCGAGGGCCACCGGAAGGGCGACCTGAACGAGCCCGAGGCCGAGTCACTGGTCGAGGAGATCGTGCGCTGCGCGGCCGACCCGCGCTACGACGGGAAGACCTTCGGGGTCATCTCGCTGCTCGGGGACGCGCGGCAGGCCCGGCTGATCGAGCGGAAGCTGCTGGACCGGCTCTCGCCGCAGGAAATAGAACGTCGTCAGCTGCGGTGCGGAACCCCGCCCGATTTCCAGGGCGCCGAGCGCGACGTGATCTTCCTGTCCATGGTGGAGGCGAGCAGGGAGGGCAAGCGGATCAGCTCGCTGACCGCGCTGCAACACGTGCAGCGCTACAACGTGGCGGTCTCCCGCGCCAAGGACCAGGTCTGGCTGTTCCACTCGGTGGGGCTTTCCGAGCTGCACAACCAGGAGGACATGCGCTATCAGCTCCTGGAGCACTGCTACGGCATGATCGACGGTGGGTCCCGAACCGACTCGGACGAGTTGGTGGGCGCCGTGTCCGAGGACCAGCGCGACACCAGGTTCGACTCGCTGTTCGAACAGCGGGTGTTCAACCGGCTGGTCTCGCGCGGCTACTCGGTGATCCCGCAGTACTCCGTGGAGCCCTACCGGATCGATCTGGTGGTGATCGGCAGCAAGGCTCGGTTGGCCGTGGAATGCGACGGCGACGCCTGGCACGGGCCGGAAGCCTACGAACGCGACCTCGCCCGGCAGCGCGAGCTGGAGCGCTGCGGCTGGACGTTCCACCGGATCCGGGAGTCGGCGTTCTACGTGGACCAGGGAGGCGAGCTGGAATCGCTGTGGCGAGCGCTGCGCACTGCGGGAATCCAGCCGCGTGGAGCCGAACCGGAAATCGTGGCGTCCGCGAGCACGGAATCACCCGCGAGCGAGGAATCGACTGTCGTCGAACCGGTCGCGGGGTGGTACGTCGAGGACGGTGCCGCGGAGCAGGACATCGCCGGGCGAACGGACGTGCCGCTCGTGGTACCGGACGAGGCCGAGAGCACCGAGCACGAGACCGCGAACGGGGATTCGGAACCCGCCCCGGGCGATGAGGACTCCCGTCCCGTCTACGAGGACACCGGGAAAACCACCGAGGCATCCGGTCCGACCGGTGCGGAGTCGGTTTCCGAGCACGCGGAGTACGTGGAGTACGGCGGCACGCTGCCGCACCCGCAGAACCTCGTGCGCAAGCAGCTCGCCGAGGGACTGGCGGAGATCGTGGCCACCGAGGGGCCGATGCTCGGGGACCGACTGGCCAGGCTCTACGCCCGCGCCTACGGCGGACGGCGCACATCGGAGATCTCCAAAACCCTCAACGAGGGCATCTCCGCCGCTGTTCGCCACGAGATGCTGGTGGAGGACAACCCGCTGGGAGACAACCGGATCGCGCACCGCACGTTCCGGCTGCCCGAACAGCCGTCGGTGCTGGTCCGCACCGCCGGACCGCGCACCATCGACGAGATTCCACCCCGCGAGCTGGCGGCCGTGCTCGGAGAGCAGGCCCTGCAGTGCGGATGGCTGGACGAGAAACGGCTGTTCCGCGCGGTGGTGCGCCGGTTCGGCTGGCGACAGCTCAGTGCGAAGGCGGAGCAGCGGCTGCGTGCCGTCACGCCACTCGTGGACGAGGAGGACGCCTAGCTTCTCGCACCGGATTCGGCGTTCCTCGTCGATGACCGGGTGTGCTGCCGCGAGCGGCCACCGCACGATCGATCGGATGGGACTCGACGCGATCGTGTGGTGGCCGCGAGTACCGATCGAACACCACACGGCAAACCGTCGAGCGGACCGTCCAGCAGGACCGAGCAGGGACGAGGAACCAGGATCACTCCGGCTCGGATCACGGTTCCACAACGGCCGATGATCTTCACCGCGCGGCGTGTCGATGCCTGGTTACCTTGAGACCATGCAGCGATACGTGCCACCCGAGACACAGGTGAAGGTGTCGAGCCGGACAGCGTGGTGGTTCGCGACCGGCTGCGCGTTCAGCTGCGGACTGTGCGTACTGGCCGCGGTACTCCTTCCCGGTCATCTCCTACACTGCCGAGGGCACCGCCTCGGCGGAGTATCCGATGAGTTTCCTGCTGCAGGGCATGATCCTCGGCGTGCTGAGCTACATCTTCCGCATGATCCGCCAGAAAGCACTGCGGCAGGAAGCCGAGCGGGCCGAGAGCTCGACAGGCCGGTGAAACACGACCGCCGCGAGAAGACTCAGCATTTGCCGACCGCGACCCAGAACGCGTTTCGGGCCCCTTCCGGCACCTCGTCAGAATCCGGGTGCCAGTCGACGGCGTGCACCAGACCCGGCTCCACCAGTTCGAGGTCGCCCAGCAGCGCGGCGAACTCGTCCACCGAACGGTGGTTGGCGAGGTGGCTGGTGTCGCGGTACAGCCGTGAGATCTCCTCGACCCGGTCGGGCTCGTCGTAGTGATCGGTGATGTGCGAGACCACCATGAAACTGCCCGGTGCCACCGCACGGCGGTAGGAGTCGACCAGCTCGGCCGGCCCTTCCTCGTCGCCGACGAAGTGCAGCACGGCCGCCGCCAGCACGGCCATCGGCTCGTCGAAGTCGAGCAACCCGGCCACCCCGGGTTCGGCCAGCACCTCGTCCGGCTTACGCAGGTCGGCCCTGCTGATCGTCGCGTTCTCGACACCGTCCAGGAGCTGACCGGTGTGGGACACCGCCACGGGTTCGTTGTCGACGTAGGCCACCCGAACCGAGCTATCCCGTTCGTGGGCGATCTGGTGCACGTGCCCCACGGTGGGAATCCCGGAACCGAGATCCAGGAACTGGCGAATCCCCTGGTCGAGGCAGAACCGCACCGCGCGCTGCAGGAACGCCCGATTGGCGCGCGCACCGGGGATCATGACGGGCGTGATCTCCACCGCGCGCTCCGCGGCCTGCCGGTCCGCGGCGAAGTTGTGCGACCCACCGAGGTAGTAGTCGTACATCCGCGCCGCGTTCGGCGTCCGGACGTCGATACCCTCGCTACCAGCCGGTTCACCGATCGACATACCACGCGCTCCCCACGACCCTGGTCACTGCTCACCCAGCAGCGTACACACGCGGGCACGAACCGCGAAGGGGTGCCGCGCGGTATCGACGAACGGGAGCGGGGCGTTCCGGTGTCGGCTCAGTGCTGTGCCGCGACGTCGACCATTCCGCTGACCTCGGCGAGCAGTTCGAAGGAACGCAGCCAGGCATCCCGCTCCGGAGCCAGCGAGGTGACCATCAGCTCGTCGGCCCGGGCGTGCTCGGCGAAACCGTCCAGGTAGTTCTTCACCTCGTCGGCGGTTCCGACCGCCGAGTAGGTAAGCATCTGCTGCGCCTGCTGTCCGGCTGGTGAGTCCAGGGCGCTGTCGGCTTCCTCGCGGGTGAGGTTGCGGCCGGTGAGCATCCGCAGCCTGCTGCGCTTGGCTGCCTGGAGTTGTTCCCGCGCCTGCTCGGTGGTGTCGGAGGCGACGACGTTTACCCCCGCGATGACGTACGGTTCCGACAGCTGTTCGGAGGGGGTGAACTCACGCCGGTAGACCGACACGGCGTCCTCCAGCGCGTTCGGGGCGAAGTGCGAGGCGAACGAGTACGGCAGCCCGAGCGCGGCCGCGAGTTTGGCACCGAACAACGAAGAGCCGAGGATGTACAGCGGCACGCCGGTCCCCTTGCCGGGCACGGCCTGCACTCCCTGCACCAACGACTTCTCCCCCAGATATCCCTGCAGTTCCTGCACGTCCTGCGGGAAGGTCTCGGCCGCCTTCGGGTCGCGGCGCAACGCCTTCGCGGTGTTCTGGTCACTGCCGGGCGCTCTGCCGAGGCCGAGGTCGATGCGCCCCGGATGCAGCGTCTCCAGGGTGCCGAACTGCTCGGCGATGGTCAGCGGGGCGTGGTTCGGCAGCATGATGCCGCCCGCGCCGAGGCGGATCGAGCTGGTGTTGGCAGCGATGTGCCCGATGATGACGCTGGTCGCCGAGGAGGCGATGCGGGACATGTTGTGGTGTTCGGCGTACCAGATGCGCCGGTACCCCCACCGTTCGGCTCGTTGCGCCAGGTCGATGCTGGCCCGCAGGCTGTCGCCCGGGGTTTCGTCATGACCGATGGTGGCGAGATCGAGGACGGACAGTGGGACACCCATGGCAAACGCATCCTTCCGCGCGGGCACCGTGACGAGCTCGGTCGTAGTTGTTACGACCAACCGTTCGAACGCGTTCACCCACGACGGCTATTCCGGGAATCGCACGGATCACATTCCCGGCCGCTCGGTTCCGCGATTAGCGTTGAGCCGATATGAGTACGCTGCCACGTGCTACGAGGAGCGGTCCCGAGCACCGACCGGGATCGGATCGCCATGTGAGACCACTTCGAAACGAACCACCCAGGTACGGTGAGCCGGCGGTTCGCGAGGTGGTCCGGGATCGGAACGGTTTCCTGGAACCGCCCGGGCGCGCCGGGCGCTGGGCCGCGCCGATGGCGGTCTCCGAGCTCGCCGGATCCTCCGGTGATTTCGTGCTGCTCGCACCGGGCGGAGCGGGTAAGACCACCGTGCTCGAAGCGCTGCGCGAGGCCGAGTCCGGGGCGACGGTCATCGACTTCACCCTGCTGGACGTAACCGAGGCGTGCCGGATACTCGCCGCGGCGGCCGAGTACGAGGACGGTGTCGTTCACCTGGACGGGATCGACGCCGTGGCCGGTGATTTTCCCGGCATCCTCGAACAACTCCGGGACTGGTTGCGCGTTCCCGGGAAACGACGGGCACGACTGCGCCTGGCCTGCCGGACCACCACCTGGAACAGGCCGGAAGCGAGAGTTCTGCGTCGCACCCCGCTCGCGCTCCAAGCGTTCGAGCTTCTCCCCTTGACGCGCGACGCGGCCGATACGATCGCACGCGGGATCGGCGTCTCGGAGGAGCTTTTCACCGAGCTCGCCGAGACCGGTTCATGGCGACCTCCGGCATCGGCGATGTGGTTCGAGACGGTAGCCCGCCATCGGCGGGACACGGGGGAATTACCACCGGATCAACGTGCGGCGATCGAGCACGATACAGACGTCGCGTTGGGTGGGACCGGTTCCACCGGCGCCGCCCTGACACGGCGGCATCAGTGGCAGCGGGCGATGTGGCTGGCCGCGGTGTCGATTTTCGGGCGCGTCAGCCCTGGCGAGGCGACAGGCGGGGGCGAATCCGGCTTCGGAACGCCCGTCGGAGAGTCGCTTGCCGTCGCGCTCCCGGAGGAGGCCGCGCCGAGCGAGCAAGGCGGGCACGAGGAAGTGCTCGACACCGCGTTGTTCGCTCCCGCTCGTGGCGGAGGGATGGAATTCCGCCTGCGACAGCACGCGGATTACCTCGCGGCGTGTTTCGTGGTCTCGCGACAGATCGGGCGGGACCGCTTGGGAGAGCTGCTGGGAGTTCACGACAACGGTCGAGTTCCCGGTTCCCTCGCCGCGGTAACGGCGTGGACAGCGACCATGGATCCCGAGCTGGTCCAGGACCTGATCCCGGCCAACGCCGCCCTCCTGGCTCGAACAGGAGTGGATCCGTCCTCCGATCGTGTTCGGACCGCTATGACCGAGTCACTGCTCACAGCCGCGGCCGAGGGTGAGCTCGAAGCCGAGCAGGAGCTCGACCTCGCCACCCTGGTGCATCCCGGACTGCAGCGCGCACTGCTGGGGTGGCTGCGGGCCGGTATCGAGCATTCCGAACAGCTGTGGTGGATCGCTCGGCTCGCGGAGGAAGGTCGGTGCCGAGGAACGGTGGCGGAGCTTCTCGAAGAGGTGCTGAGCCCACGGTGGAGTTCGGGGGCGCGTCGGGCGGGGGCCATGGCCGTGGTGTCACTGTCGGACGAGAGCGCGCCGGACGAATTGGCCTCGCTACTGCGACTCGAACCGGAGGAGGATCCGGACGAGGAACTGCTGGCCGCCGGGATCGACGCGCTGTACCCGGGAGCACTATCCACTGCCGAACTCCTCGACTCGATACGGCGACGCGGCGATGACCGGTTCGAGGGATCCTACTGGCGGTCGCTGGAAACGCTGGCGGACCGGATTCCCGTACGGGACCTTCCGCGAGCGCTGGCCTGGGGAGCGGAGTGTGTCGGAGCCGGGGAACAAACCTACGGCCGGTTCATCATCGGACTGTTGGACAACGGGTGGCGCGCGGCCGAATCGCTGCCCAGCGTGGTCGAGCTCGCCGACGTGACGGCAGCGGTCATCAACCACAACTGGTCACGCTGGCGCGATCGGGTCACGGTCCCACGGCTGAACGATCCCCGGTTCCGACGCGGGCTGGCCGTGCTCCTCGCGGAGCGGATCAGCCCTGATTTCGTACGGTGGCTGCTCTTGCTGGATCTGGTCAGGGAAACGGATCTCGAGTGGGTATTGGAGGAGCTTCCCCGATTCGGGAAGAACGCTCGATCCGTGCTGGGCGGTTGCGTGCCGCTGCTCGTGGCGGAGCCGGACGCCCGTAGCGCGGATCTGATCCTCTCGCTCCCCGAGGAACACCCGGCGTACCCGCATGTCCGGGAGTTGCGCGAAAACGTCGAGAGCGACTCGGGGCGGGCCGAGATGCTGCGCAAGATGCACAGGACCGATCCGGCCCCTTCCGCCGAGGAAAAACGTGCGAAGCAACGCCGCGAACTCACCGAGGCACTTCAAGCAGCACGCCGAGACGTAGCCGAGTGGTGGCAGGTCTGCCGAAGGCTCGCCGAGGACGGCGGATGGTCCATCGACCACTACTTCACCCAGGACCTGACCGAACGGCCCGGTTGGGAGCTGCTGGTCCCCGAGGAACGACGCGACGTCTTCGACCTCGGTCTCGAATACGTCCGAACGCACCGGGTCACGTCCACCTCGGACGCGGGACTGCGACACATCTCGACCGAGGAGGTGCTGCCCGACTGGTCCGGGGTATACCTGCTGAGCACGCTGCTTCGCCACCAACCACACCGGCTGGACGGGTTGGACACATCGGCCTGGAGCAGGTGGGCTCCCCCGATCATCGCGGCGTGGATCCTCGACGAGGCGGACGAGAACGCCGGACTGCGCGGTCGGCTGATCGATTCCGTGCCGCACGCGGCGCGTCCGGCCCTCGCCGAAGCGGTGCTGCGACGCTTCGACGAACAGCAGAAACAGGGCAAACCTCTCGAGAACCATCACCGCTACGCGTCACTGCTGAGCGAGGTCGACGCGGAACTGCACCGACGGTTCCTGAACCACAGTTATCACGGCGTACTCGGCGAAACACTGCTGCGGCTGTTGGACACGTACTCACCGGAACTCGCCACCCGGATCCGTCGGGAACTTCGCCGCGCTCCGGAGCCGGAACTCGCCACCCTCGCCTACCGGGCGCAGGCTGAATCGGAGCCGAACGTTGTCGTCGGCGACCTGGTCTCCGGCGCCGCCGCGTCCACCCGGGCCGACGAGGTGGTCGCGGCACTGGACCCCGCGAGGTTGCACGACCGGAGACTGGCGGAACTGACAAGATGGCTGCTCGACAGATTCCCGATAACTCGGTTTCCGGAGCGGGCACGTGAGGCCGAGCGGGAAAACCACTGGATCAGCACCGCTCACAGCGTTCGGGACGAATCGTTGGAAGAGCTCACGACCCGCGCACGCAGCGAAACCCTGGCGGAACTACGGGACGGACGAACCGGGTTCGAGCGCAGAGTGCTCACGGCAAGGTTGAGCCGTGCGCGAGCGCACGAGGCGGATCTCGCCCACACTCCACCCAGCGTGGAACGGATTCGGGCGCTGTGCGAAACGGCGGAGGGTTGAACACGGGACAGCGACGCGGGGCCGTGATCGGACTCACCACGTGCTGCGGAGCCCTGCTGTCACGGCCCCACGAGAGCTACTCCCGCGTATCCGGCGGAACCAGACACGGGTCCTGGAAGACCTCCTCGGTGATCACGATCGCCGCTCCGCGCACGGCGGCGGTGAAACCGAACACCGAAGCGGTGACCGGACATATCGCCGACCGGCCCGCGACGGTTCTGCTCCGCAGTTCCCGCAGCGCGGTCGGTACCACGTGGGCGGAGACCGTGGCGAAGTAGCCACCGAGCACCACGGCCCCCGGGTTGAGCATGTTGACCGCGATCGAGATCCCGATGCCGAGCCAGCGGCCTATCTCGTCGAGACCGGCCAGTGTCTGCTGATCACCGGCCTCGGCGCGCTGCAGCAGTATCCGCGCCTGCTCATCCGGGTCCCGAAGGGTTCCGACCAGGTCCGGTGCGGCGGTTCGGACCGCCGCTGCCAACCCGATCTTGGTTTCCAGGCAGCCGTGCTGCCCGCAGCGGCACCTACGTCCGTAGGGGTCCACCGGGAAGTGTCCGATCTCCCCGCTGTAACCGTCCGATCCGCGCAGCAGTCGCCCCGCTGTGATCAGGCCGGAACCGATACCGAGCTCCCCGGTCAGATACACCAGTTCGGAGACAGTGTTGGCCTCGTCGCCGAACTCGGCCAGCGCCGCCAGGTTGGCCTCGTTGTCGACGGTGATCGTGGTTTCCGGGGCGAGATCGAGCCGGCCGCGCAGCCACTCGGTGATCGGCACGTCCTGCCACCCCAGGTTCGGCGCGTGGCGCACGGTGCCGCTGGGCACATCCACGAGCCCCGGCACAGCCACGCCGACGCCGACCAGCCGGATGCCCGAGCTCTGCAGTTCGGCGATCGCCTCCGCCGCGAGTCGCGACAGCTCGTCGACGGTGCGGGAAGGCCCCACTCGGACCGCGTCGAAGCCGACTCGACGATCGAGCAGCACCCGCTCCGCGAGGTCGACCCCGCGCACCGCGAGACAGTTCGCGTTGACCTCCAGTCCCAGAGCCGCCGCCGAGCCACCGTCGAGTTCGAGAATCCGGGACGGGCGGCCGACACTGCCCGACTGCTTCCTTCCGGTCTCGCGGATCAGCCGCCGTCCGATCAGCTCGTTGACGAGGTTGGACACCGTGGCCTTGGTCAGCCCGGTACGGGTGGCCAGCGCGGCACGGGAATACACCCCGGCCGACCGGATCTCGCCGAGGACCCGGGCCAGATTGCCCCTACGAACGGCCGCCTGAGCGACGATTCCACGCCCGTTGTCCCGGTTGACCTCGTTGTCGTAGCCGCGCACCCGGCCCCCTCTCTAACAGGGACAGCCGGAAAACTAACCCATTGTCACCGGAAAACGCCATACCCCACGAACCCGGAAAATCCCGCGGAACTCACGAACGACGAATCGAAGCGACCACCGGATTTTACACGTATGGCGCCTTGACATCGCGGTGTGAAAGCTGGCGGCAGGATGAGCAGCACCGGGACAGCCAAGAATCGTACTGGACACGAATTCTCCCGAAGAACCCGAGGGAGCGCGGACTTCCCCGTGGTTTCACCTCTCGCGTCGAGAACGGGGAAATCAGGCACGGCCGCCGAGAACGCCACTGTTCCGAGCCGGAACGAATCACGGCGGAGCGGCTTTTCCGCTGTGCTCGACTTGTGTTGCCGGTGCCGGTACGCACGCCTCGGAAACGAGGTTCAGCACCCGAGGACGACGGGTTCGCTGGTCACGTCTCGTGGAATTCGGTCTCGGCGTGGACCTCGTGCGAGGTACCGCGCGGCCGTTCGGGCCGGTGTGCACGTGCCGCGCGGCGCCACGGGGAGTTCCGGTGCACGACTTCCGCTCAACCGGAGCGCGCGGGGAGCGTGAATCGCCAACCTTCATCACGCAATCGCGGGATGACTCGGGAGACCGCCCGCACGGTCTGGCCGCGATCGCCACCACCGTCGTGCAGCAGCACGACACCGCCCTGTGAGATACCGCCCATCAGCCGCCGGACCAGCACGTCCGTACCGGGACGGTTCCAGTCCGCCACCGAAAGGCTCCAGCCGAGCGGCTGCATCCCCATGTCCGCGGCCACGCTCGGAGTTTCGCCCCACGCGCCGTAGGGAGCGCGGAAGTAGCGAATCTCGGCTCCCGGCACCGCCTCGTGAATCACCTCGTTCGTGGCCCGCAGGTTCGCCCTGATGTCAGCGGGCGACCACGTGCTCATGTTCTCGTGCCGCATCGTGTGGTTGCACAGGACGTGCCCCTCGGCGACGATCCGCCGCACCAGCTCGGGGTTCTCCCGCACGTGCTGGCCCCACAGGCAGAAGACGGCCTTGACCCGGTGCTCGCCGAGCAGGTCGAGCATGCTCGAGGTCTCTCCCGCGTTGGGGCCGTCGTCGAAGGTGAGCGCCACGGTACGTCCCGGTTGTCCGGTCGAGTCGACCACGGTGGCGTCCGCCGCCGCGCCGAGTCCTGCCCCGCCGGGACCTGCCTGGGCGATGCTCGCCGATCCGAACGACAGCCCGAGGAGCAGCAGTGGCACGAGCAGGCGGTTGGTTGTTCGCCGATGTCTTCCAGGAGTCATGACGGGTCCCTTCGGCGCGTACCGGGCGAGGTTCCGGGAAATAGTACGACAGGAATCTCCGGAGCACGGGAAATATAGAGTCGGCACCGAAGACTGTCAATGCCCTCCAAGGCGAGTCCCGACATCCGGCGGTCATCCTGCCGACTCGTCGTGAACCGAATTCGGAAACATCATTCCACAGTGCACTTGGTTTTATCTGGAAAAATTTTGTATTTCCCACTGGGCAGCACCGCCCACCTGGTAACGAGCGGGTTTCCGGAACATTTACGGAAACCATTGACAGATCGACGTGACCTGGTCGACATTGTTCGGTGTCGACAGACCTCGATCACCGTTGATCCCGGTCATTCGCGCGAATCGCTCCACCGACGGACCGTCGAGTCGTATTACCCGTTCGAAGTCCACCGATCCGAACCGGAGGAAGCATGAACACCGACGATTTCGCACCGAACTCATTCGGCCGCAGGAGTTTTCTCGGAGGCGCCGGAACCCTGGCGCTGGGCGCGTCCGCGCTGATGCTGCCCGGGACCGCTTACGCGGCCAGGACCATCACGCAGAACGAAACCGGCACCCACGACGGGTTCTACTACACGTTCTGGACCGATGGCGGCGGATCGGTTTCGATGACCCTGTCCTCCGGGGGCAGTTACAGCACTTCGTGGACCGACTGCGGCAACTTCGTCTGCGGCAAGGGCTGGAGCTACGGTGGCCGCAGGAACGTGTACTACTCCGGCGGCTTCTACCCCTCCGGCAACGGCTACCTGACGCTCTACGGATGGACGTCGAACCCACTCGTGGAGTACTACATCGTCGAGGACTACGGAACCTACCGTCCCGGAGGAAATGACCACCGGGGAACGGTATACAGCGACGGCAGTACGTACGACATCTACCGGACGATGCGGTACGACGCCCCCTCCGTGGAGGGCACGGCGACCTTCCCGCAGTTCTGGAGCGTTCGGCAGTCCCCGAGGGCGGGTGGAAACATAACCACCGGTAATCACTTCGACGCCTGGGCCCAGCACGGCATGAGTCTGGGAAGCTTCGATTACTACATGGTCCTCGCTACGGAGGGGTACCAGAGCAGCGGGAGCTCCAACCTGACGGTCAGCGGCTGAATCCCCTTTTCGGGAAGATCCTTCTCGAAAGGAACGCTTTCCACGGCGGCATCGCACCACCATCGGACGATGCCGCCGTATCCCCTCCTCGCTCCCAGGCGCACCCCGGAACCGATCGAGCGCTTTCCCGGGGAAGAGCACGTTCTATCTGGGAGCGCTCCAGGCAACGATCCACGAGGAGCGACAGAAATGCTGCGAGCGTTACGCAACCACGGCAGGCTCGGCAGGCTGTGCGCGGTACTGACCGCGAGCGCGGGACTGCTCACCCTGCAGACGGCGCCCGCGCTGGCCACGCCGGACACGGCTGAGGCTTCCGGCGTCGACGCACAGGCTCCGGCACGAACCCCGCTCAAGGACCTGACCGACAACTACGTCGGCAGCGCCGTCGCGGCTTCGGCGCTGGTGAACGAGAACGACTACCGCTCGGTGCTCACCGACGAGTTCAGCAGCGTGACCGCGGAGAACGCCATGAAGTGGTCGGTGCTGGAACCGAATCGCGGACAGTACGACTGGTCCGGCGCCGACGCGATCATGGACTACGCGCGGCAGCACGGCAAGAGCGTGCGCGGGCACACACTGGTCTGGCACAAGCAGCATCCCGGCTGGCTGAACGATCTGTCCGCCTCCGAGCTGCGGTCGGCGGTGAAGAACCACATCACCACGGTGGTCAACCGCTACGAGGGCGAGATCCGGGCGTGGGACGTGGTCAACGAGGTGTTCAACTCGGACGGCACGCGGCGCGACTCGATCTTCCAACGGAAACTCGGTGACGGCTGGATCGCCGACGCGTTCCGCTGGGCGCACCAGGCCGATCCGTCGGCGAAACTCTACATCAACGACTACAACACCGGTTGGGTCAACGACAAGAGCAACGCGATTTACGATCTGGTGCGCTCGTTGCGGCAGCAGGGCGTGCCGGTCCACGGCGTCGGGTTCCAGACGCACCTTTCGATCGACTACAGCTTTCCCGGTGGTTTCCAGTCGAACCTGCAGCGATTCGCAGACCTCGGTGTCGACGTCGCCATCACCGAGGCCGACGTGCGGATGACGCTGCCCGTCACCGACAGCAAGCTCACCACCCAGGCCGACTATTACGAGCGGCTCTGGAACGCCTGCGAGGCGGTCTCGCGCTGCGTGGAGTTCACCACGTGGGGCTACACCGACCGGCACTCCTGGGTGCCGAACACGTTCGACGGCCAGGGAGCGGCCTGCCTGTTCGACGAATCGCTGAACCCGAAGCCCGCCTACAACCGGATCAATCCCACCGCCTGAGCGGTGCGGGTGGGGCGCACGACGGTTTCGCGTCGTGCGCCCCGCGGAATGTTTACTGGTGAACGTGTCGCTGAAGTCCACGGCGGGACGCGGCTGTAACCGTCCCCCGACTCACGCCGCGATGCGCTCACCGGTGACCGCCGAGAAGGCGTGCACGGCCTCCGGCCGGATCCCCAACCGCACCGACTCACCGAGCGCGGGTGCCGAACGTGGTTCCGCGCGCGCAACGACCCCCTGCCCCTCGTCCGGCAGGCTGCAGTGCAGGTACACGTCGGAACCGAGCTCCTCCACGAGGTCGACGGTCGCCGACATCCCCTCCTCGCCCGGCCCCACCACCCGCACGTCCTCGGGCCGGACACCGATCGTGACTCTTCCACCGTCGTGAGCCGCTTCCTCGCGGACGGCACTCGGGACGGGAAGGGCGGTGTCACCGGCGCGAACGGTCTCCCCGTCGAGCCCGCAGTCCAGCAGGTTCATCGGAGGTGAGCCGATGAACCCCGCCACGAACGCGTTGGCGGGCCGCTCGTAGAGCTCCCGTGGGCTCGCGCACTGCTGCAGCACCCCGTCGTGCAGCACCGCCACCCGGTCACCCATGGTCATCGCCTCGACCTGGTCGTGGGTGACGTAAACCGTGCTCACCCCCAGTCGACGCTGCAGTCCCGCGATCTGCGAGCGGGTCGAGACCCGGAGCTTGGCGTCCAGGTTGGACAACGGCTCGTCCATCAGGAACACTCGCGGCTCCCGCACGATGGCCCTTCCCATCGCCACCCGCTGCCGCTGCCCGCCGGACAGCGCCCTGGGCTTGCGGTCCAGGTACTGCTCCAGGTCGAGCAGTTTCGCCGCTTCGCGTACCCGCTGTTCGATCTCCGGTTTCGGGGTCTTGGCGATTCGGAGCGCGAATCCCATGTTGTCGGCGACGCTCATGTGCGGGTACAGCGCGTAGTTCTGGAAGACCATGGCGATGTCGCGGTCCTTCGGGGAAAGACCGGTGACGTCGTGTTCTCCGATGCGGATCGCACCGGAGTCCACCTCTTCCAGCCCGGCGAGCATCCGCAGACTGGTGGACTTGCCGCACCCGGAGGGACCGACGAGCACCAGGAACTCGCCGTCGGCGATGTGCAGGTCGAGACCGTCGACCGCGGGGTGCTCCGATCCCGGATACACCCGAGTGGCCCGGTCATAGGTGATGGTCGCCATCATCGACTCCTTTCCGGCGGCCTGCTGGCTGCCGGGGCCTGCCGCGACGGCGGCCCCGGCCTTCGTGACGAGCGGGAAGTCAACCGGCCAACCACACGGCGGTGTCCGGTGGCAGTGACGAGCCGTCCAGTTCGTCACTGGACAGCAGGACCCGTTGGTGTTCGGGCAGTTCGCACGGTTCGGCGGACAGGTTCACCACACAGCGGAATCCGGGCGTGCGGGAGAACGACAGCACCTCTCGCGGCGAATCGTTCCAGTCGAGGTCACCCTCCCCGAGGGCCGGATGCTCGCGGCGGAGACGCAGCGCGTCACGGTACAGCTCCAGCATCGAGCCGGACCGGCCCCGCTGGTTCTCGACGGTGTACTCGGACCAACCGCCCGGCTGCGGCAACCACGGTTCGGCCTCCTCCGAAGGACTGAACCCGAACGGTGGTCTTGAACCGGACCAGGGCAGCGGGACCCGGCAGCCGTCACGGCCGCGTTCGGCGTGGCCGGTGCGTTCCCAGATCGGGTCCTGCAGGAACCGTTCCGGAATGTCCTCGACCTCGGCCAGCCCGAGTTCCTCGCCCTGGTACACATAGGCGCCCCCGGGAAGGGCCAGCATGAGCAGCGCGGCGGCCCGGGCCCGTCTCGTTCCCAGGCTCAGGTCGAGCGGCCCCTCGGCACGGTAGTTCTCCCCCGACGCCCAGCTGTGCTGCGGCCGTCCGTACCTGCTGACGTGACGCACCACGTCGTGATTGGACAGCACCCAGGTGGCCGGAGCGCCCACCCGCCAGAGGCTCGACGTGGTGGAGTCGATGGTCTCGCGGAGGTCGTGGGCGTCCCACGGGCATCGGAGGAACTCGAAGTTGAAGGCGGTGTGCAGCCCGTCGGGTCGCACGTAGTTGGCCAACCGGTGTGGGCTGTCGGCGCCCGCTTCGGCGACGAACTTGCGCTCGCCCGGATACTCGTCGGCGATCGCGCGCCACCGGCGATAGATCTCGTGCACCCCGTCGCGGTCCCAGTGCGGATGCTGCCCGTCGGAGTAGCCCCGCGTGTTGTCACTGGAGATCACGTCGGGCAGCTCGGCGTCCTTGACCAGCCCGTGGGCCACGTCGATCCGGAACCCGTCGACCCCCCGGTCGAACCAGAACCGCAGGATGTCCTCGAACTCCGCGTGGACCTCGGGGTGATCCCAGTTCAGGTCGGGCTGCTCGGGAGCGAACAGGTGCAGGTACCACTCCCCCGGTGTGCCGTCCTGTTCGATCACCCGGGTCCAGGCCGGTCCGCCGAACCGGGAGATCCAGTTGTTGGGGGGATGTTCACCGTGCTCACCACGGCCGGGCCGGAAGACGTATCGCGCCCGTTCGGCGCTGCCGGGCCCCGCCTTCAGGGCGGCGCGGAACCACTCGTGCTGATCGGAGGTGTGGTTCGGCACGATGTCCGGGAGAACCCGGATGCCGTGCTCGTGCGCCTGGGTGATCAGCCGCTCGGCGTCGGTGAGCGTGCCGAAGCGCGGGTCGATGTCGCGGAAGTCGGCGACGTCGTAACCGGCGTCGGCCTGTGGTGAGACGTACCAGGGAGTGATCCAGATGGCGTCGACTCCCAGATCCCGCAGGTAGGGCAGGCGGGAACGGATCCCCTCGATGTCGCCCATACCGTCGCCGTCCCCGTCGGCGAAACTACGGATGTAGATCTGGTAGATCACCGCGTCCCGCCACCACGGTGTGGTGCCGGGGTCGGAGGAATTCGGCACTGTGCGCTCCTTCGGTAATTCGGGAAGACCCTTCGGTAATTCGGGAAGGTGGGGTCACGCCGGTCCGGCCGTGACCTGGTGGTGTTACTTCAGGCCGCCGGAGGTCAGTCCGGCGATGATCCTTCGCTGGAAGATGAGCACCCCGATGACCAGTGGAATCGTGACGATGACCCCGGCGGCCATCTGGGTGCCGAAGGGTTGGTCGTACTGCGTGGCGCCGGTGAACTTCGAGATCGCCACCGTGACCGTCTGCATGTTCTGCTCGTTGACCATGGACAGCGCGATGATGAACTCGTTCCAGGCGAGGATGAAGGTCAGGATCGCCGTGGTGAACATGCCGGGCGCGGCCAACGGCACGATGATCCTGCGAAACGCCTGCCCGGGCGTGCAGCCGTCGACCATGGCCGCCTGCTCCAGTTCCTGCGGCATCTGCCGGAAGAACATGGTCAGGTTCCACACCGCGAGCGGAAGCGCGAACGACAGGCTGGGCAGGATCATCGCCTGGTAGGTGTTGATCCAACCGATGTCGGTGAACAGCCGGAGCAACGGGACGATCAACGAGATGCCCGGGAACATGCTGGTCGCGATGATCAGCGAGAGCACCAGGTTCTTTCCCCGGAAGGCCAGCCGGGCCAGGGCGTAGGCCGTCGAGGTGCCGATCACCAGCGTCAGGATCGTGGTCGTCGACGCCACGATCAGGCTGTTCAGCAGCGCACGGCCGAAGCCGGTGCCGGGCTCGAACACGGCCCGGAAGTTCTCCACCGACCAGGTGCGCGACAGCGGGCTCAGATCGTACTGGTCGGCGGGTCTGCGGAACGCCGTGACCACCATCCAGTAGAAGGGGGCCAGGCAGTACAGCACGATGCCTGCCACACCCAGTATGGGAAGCCACTTCTTGGCATCGAAACGGCGGCGCGTGGTTCGACGTTCGTTCCCTGTCGCAGTGGTCATCGCGCACTCCCCTTTCCGCGCCGGAAACGAGCTCCACGGCTCTTGGGCGCCTGTGAACGGGCCTCACCGATCACGTCCGCGCCGAGCAACTTGACGAACACGAACGCGATCAGCGCCACGTAGGCGAACAGCAGGGTGGCGTAGGCGGCCGCGGGTCCGTAGTGCACGTTCGTCGCCTCGGAGAAGGCCAGCATGGACAACGTCTCGACCGAGTCCTTCTGCTGTCCGATCAGGATGAACGGCAGGTCGAACATGCGCAGCGCGTCCAGCATCCGGAACAGCACCGCGACCACCAGGGCCGGTTTGACCAGTGGCAGCGTGATGTGCCAGAAGCGCCGCCAGGCGCCCGCGCCGTCCACGGTGGCCGCTTCGTGCACCTCGCGGGAGATGACCTGCAACCCGGCCAGCACCAGCAGCCCCACGAAGGGGGCCGTTTTCCACACTTCCGCAGTGATCACGGCGATCTTCGAGGCGATGGCCTGCGAGCTCCACAGCACCTGCTGGTCCAGGAGCGCGTTCGCGACCCCGTCCGGCGCGAAGATCCACCGCCACAGCAGGGCGGACACGGCGGTGGGGATCGCCCACGGCACGAGCACGCTCGCCCGCACCAGTCCGCGCCCCCGGAACGCCTGATGCATCACCAGGGCCATGGCCATCCCGAGCACGGCCTCCAGCGTGACGGTGACGGCCGTGAAGAAGGTGGTGTTCCAGAATGCGTTCCAGAACCGCTCGGCCGCCGGGCCGAACAGGATGTCGGCATAGGTTCCCAGCCCGACGAACTGGCGTCCCTCGACCACGAATCCCTGCGCGTCGAGCCGCTGCCCGGAGACGAACAGCGACTGGTACAGCGCGGCGATGATCGGGTACATGACCACCACGGCCAGCACCAGCAGCGTCGGCGAAACCAGCGCCGAGGCCAACCTGCCCGTGCCGGTCACGGAACCGGACCTTCGTCTCCTCGGCGATCCCGGGGTCGTGTTCCCCGCATCGACTTCCGTGCCCGTCGGGGTATCGGTCGTCATCGACATGAACTCCCCTTTCCCATCGCCCGGCGAGCGGGTCGGAACCCGCTCGCGGGGCGGAGCGCGAAGGCGTGGATCACTTCTGCTCGATCAGTTTTTCCAGCCTGCGCTGCAGGGCGCTCAATGCCTTGTCGGGTTTCTTGTCGCCGGAGATCGCGGCGTAGACCTCGTCCTGGACGGCGAGCGTGACGTCGCCGTAGTTGACGACGCGGGGACGCGGCTCGGCGCTCTTGATGGATTTCTTGAGGGTGTCCAGGTACGGGTACTTCCGCTGCAGTTCCGGATCGTCGTAGAGCGCGCCGCGCGTGGGGGCCAACGAGCCCTTGATCAACCGCTGCCGCTGCTGCTTCTCCGAGGTGTAGAACTTGATGAAGTCCAACGCGGTGGCCTTGTTCTCCGCGAAGGACGAGATCGCGAGGTTGTGCCCGCCGAGGCTGGACACGCCCTTTCCGGTGATGCCGGGCAGCGGTGCGACGGCGAACTCGCCCGCGACCTTCGACGAACCGTCGTCGGCGTTGGCCTGCGACCACATGAACGGCCAGTTGCGGCTGAAGACGAGCTCGCCGCCGATGAACGCGCGCTTGTTGGGCTGTTCCTTGTAGGCGATCGCCGCGCGCGGGATGGTACCGGAGCCGAATCCCTCGACCATGGTTTCGAGTCCGCGCAGCGCCTCCGGCGAGTCCACGGTGGGCTGCCCCTGATCATTGACGATCTGCCCGCCCGCGCCGTGAACGGCCTCGGCGAAGTTGACCGTCAGCCCTTCGTACTTGGCGTGCTGACCCGCGTAGCAGGACATTCCCTCGGCCGCGGGGAGCTCGAGCACCTTGGCGCAGATCTCGCGCATCTCCTCTCGCGTGGTCGGTGGTTGGGCATCCACCTTGTTCAGCAGGTCCTTCCGGTAGTACAGCAACCCGCCGTCGGAGTAGGCGGGGACCGAGAAGAGCCTGCCCCGGTACCTGGCGGTTTTCATCGCGGATTCCAGGAAGGGCGAGAAGTCGAACTCCTCCTTCGGCAGTTCGACGACCCACCGGTTCGCGGCGAACTCCGCGTTCCACACGTTGTCCAGGTCCAGCACGGTGAACGCGCCGGACTCGGTCTGGGCGTTCTGCACCATCTGCTGCCGCTGCTGGTCGCCGTCGGCGGGCAGTTCGATCAGCCGGACCCGCTGCTCGGGGTGGGACCCGTTCCACGTCTCGACCGCCTGGGTGACGGCGCCGGTCACGTCCTTGCCGGTGGCGAAGGTGATGGGGCCTCGACCGCTGATCTCGCTCGACGCCGACGAATCACCACCGCCACCGCCACAACCGGCGACCACGAAAGCCGCCACCGTCATCAGGGATACGGATCTCCAACGTAATGACTTCATGCCTGTCTCCTCGATTCGACTCGACCAGAACGCGCGACGAATCACGCGTTCGGTTCCGAAAAAATATGTGGTACGACGAATTTTTCAGCCGAACGGCCGAGTTGATTCCGGGAATTCGATCGACATCGGCCACCCGACTACCACCGGGTGATTTCCGTTATCGGCAACGAACTCGACGCCGTCCGGCGCTTCCGGGACGTCTCACATGGAATCGTCGCCGGTGGTCGACGAACGCACCACCAGTTCGGTGGGCAACACCACGTCACGGGTCTCGGCGCTGCCCTGTTCCAGCTGTTCCAGCAGCAGTTTCGCCGCCGTTCCTCCTTCCTGGCGTACCGGCTGCACCACAGTGGACAAGCCGGAGCACTCGGACATCTCGTGCCCGTCGAATCCCACGATCGCCATTTCACGCGGCACGTGGAGTTTGTGATTGCGCAACGCGTGCATCGCTCCGAAAGCCATCTCGTCCGACATGGCGAAAACGGCGGTGGGGCGCAGCTCGTCGGCGAGTATCCGAGTCATGGCTCGCCTTCCTCCCGAAACGGAGAAATCTCCGGCACACAACCAACTCTCCCGAACCGGGACATCCTGTTCGGCCATCGCGTCCCGGAAAGCGGTACAACGCTCGTGCGGGGCGGGCAGGTTCAACGCATCGGGCGTGCCACCGTGGATCATCGCGATGTCGGTGTGCCCCTGGTTGAGCAGATGCCGCACGGCGAGCATGCCCCCGCCGTGATCGTCGATCCACACCGAGTTGAAGCCGTCCATCCTGCCGCCCACGAATCCCAGCGGGACACCCAACTCGCGCAGCCGGCCGGCCTCCTCGGCACGCAGCGAAAGGGTCAGCACCAGAACGGCATCCACGCTGCGCCGCAGTGGGAGCTCCCGGAAGAACCGCTCACGCCCTTCCTGATCCCCGACCACGTAGAGCATCAGGTCGTAACCTGCCGAGCGCAGCGCTTCCTCCGCGCCCGCAAGCACCTGCCCGAAGAACCACCGTGAGACGTAGGGCACCAGCACGCCGATACGCCGGGTCCTTCCGGTTGCCAACCCGGAGGCCGACCTGGAGATAGAGTAGTTCAGGTCCTCGGCCACGGTGCGCACGCGCTGCCGGGTCCGTTCGGACACTCCCGGCTGTTGCCGCAATGCCCGGGAAACCGTCGCGGTGGAGACACCGGCCGCACGAGCGACCTCCTCGATCGTGGCCATTGTGCTCCCTGTCACGTTGCTGCCTCGGTTGATCCGGAAGACTAAATGTGACCCACAACGCAACACAAGCGGTTGCGTAGATCGAACGAACATTTTTTCCGAATAAGCTTGTGCGCTGCTGATATTCAAACGCAAACGCTTGCGTTCGGACGACACAAGAGGGACGTGAACCACGTGGACGGGTAACGAAGTGGTACCGACGACGGTTAAATGCCGTCAATTGGCCGAACGGATGAGATTCAGAGTCGGTGGTCGTCGACCAGCTCACGCGCCGTCGTCAGCACGGACTCGTCGAGGTCCGCCCGCGTGAGGCCGAAACGGTCCTCGTAGGCGTCGAGAATCCCGCGTTCGAAGGTGTCGAGGTCGACCTCGGGTGCCTCGGCTCGAACCGAGCCGACCGAATCGCCGTCGAAGTCGAGCCCCAGTGCTCGATACACCTCGGTGAGCAGCGGACGCAGCACCTCGTCCCCGTCGAAGACCGCCACCGCGCTGAACAACCAGGCACGCCGCAGGATCCGTTGCGCCGTGCCGACGAGCTTGACCCGTCCGCGCGCGTTCACGCTGTGGGCTCCCGGGCAGTACTCGCCCGGCACGGCACCGACCCGCGCGTCCACGCCGTACTCGGCCAGCAGCCCGGCCCACATCCGGGCATAACCGTCGAAGCGCTGCTCCATCCCGGCCAACGAGTCCGCCTCGGCCGCGATGTGATCGACCACCAGCGAATCGGAGGTGTAGGCCACCGCACGTCCACCGGGAGCCCGCACCACCGGCGTGAAACCGGCGTCCCGGACCAGGGCGACCGCCTCGGAAAAACCGGGACGCAACGTGTCGCGTCGCCCGAACGCCACGGTGGGGGTGGTGGGCCGGTACACCCGCAGCGCCGAGCCCGCCGCACCGTCACTCGCCCGCCGGACGAGGGCGTGCGCCAGTGCGACCTCGAAGGACTGGCTCGTGTCCCCACCCAGCGCTCCGTGATACAGCTCCACGTGCCAAGCCTACGCAACGAGCGGAGCGGACACGGCGAGCCCCAGTCGACCACGCCGAGGCGGGGATTCCAGGCGGATCGCACGCCGGAGGAACGGGCATCTCCGGGCGCGGCAGCACGACGATGCGGCGGGGCGCGAAATTCGCACTACCGTCGGTGGTTCAGTTTCGCGCGTTCCCGCCCCGAGTCGACGGGGGCGACGTGATCCAGCCAGTCGAAGAACTCGTTTCCCGCCGTGCGCAACGCGTCGAGGAGCGCGTCTTTCGGTGCGGCAGCTGTTCGCTTCTCCTCACCCGCTCGTACGGACACCACCACGTGCTCCCGGGGAATGTTCCGGAAAGACAGTTCGACGGGCTGATCCGGAAAATACGTGCCGCCGTCCTTCCCATCGACAAGGTCCTCGACAATGTCGGCCAGGTATCCCCACAAGTGATCCACATCGTCCCACAGGGTCGTGTCCAGCACCTCCACGCCCCACACCGTGAGCACGATCGCGCCCTCGACGTACTCACCACGCCGTGTTCGCGCGGTTTCGTCGAGAGCGCCGAAAGTTCCGTCACGCCGCCGAAGCAGGGTTTTCGCCATCACCGGAAGCACCGTCGATCACTCCCAACGGGAAGAGCGTCGTCTTGTGCGGACGGAACTTACGCTCTCACACCGGAACGCTGCCAGTCACTCCAAGCAATTGCCGACACTAACGTGTGTAACCAATCTTAACACGAAAGGGCTAAATTTATGCGTTGATTCCCAACACTCCTAGTGGCTGTCGCAGGATTTCTCCGACGAAAGGAGGAAGTCATGGCACCAGAGTTCCGAAGCCGACCGGACGGCACGAAGTACCCGATCCGGGGCGGGAACGGCAAGGGGAAGGCGACAGTTGTAGCGGGCGGCGTGGCGCTGGCCGTGTGGGCGACCGGAGGTGGCACCGGTGGCGTGACTCTCGGCGGTTCGGGAACGACCACGGCCAGCATGTCCACCGCGGACACGGCCGTGGTCCGTGGTATCGGGAAGAACCTCTCGAAAGCACGACGGGACGTGAAACGAGGTAACCGCGAACGCGCCTGGAAACGGCTCGGACTTCGCCGGGGACGCCGCGTCACCAGGAGTGCCGTGGAATGTGTGACGAGTACCTACGGGCAGGTACGGGAATTCTTCGTCCGGACACCGTGCCGAGATCTGCGACGGTTCCAGTTCCCCGTGGAATACGACAGCGGGACGATCTCGGTGCTCGTCTCACGCGTCCGGATGCGTTCCAGTGCCGCAGCGCGGGATTTCCGCTCCCTGATCGACGAACACGGCACCGGAGACATCCATCCCGTCCTGTCCACGGTGCGCTTCACCGGGCATCACTACGACTCGGCCCCTCGCCGCGACACCGTGTTCGTGGCCGAGACCGAGTCCCGCACCGGCAACGTGCCGGAACCGGTCCTCGACACGACCGCGGAAGCAGCCGCCGCACTGGCCAGAAGTGCTGGATGAACTCCAGCGGGGTCGCCACCGCGACCATCGACATCGCCTTCGCACGGGTGAACGCACCCGTGCGAAGCGACCCGACAACGCTTCGGGCCCCCGGAGAAGCACTCGGTGCGGAACCTCACGCGAGGTGTGCGCCGGTATCTCCGTCCGCCTGCCGTTCGAGGTGTCCCAGTACGGCGGTGTAGACGGTGTTGCTGGACTCCCCGCCGGTGTAGGGGTTGTCGAACGTGACGACGTGCGCCCGAACGGTGTCGAAGACTTCCGAAAGAGCCGCGGTGAACTCCTCCCGCGGCGGATCGTCCGACCAGAGCGCGAAGACCCCGCCCGGTTCGAGATGATCCGCGAGTCGACGCAACCCTTCGGGCTCGTAGCACCAGGCGTGGCTCGGATCCAGCACGTGCGTCGGCGAGTGATCGATGTCGAGCAGCACGGCGTGGAACCGTCGTCGCGGCGCATCGACGTCGAAGCCGGATCCGGCACCCACCATCGCGAAGAAGTCACCGTGCACCAGCCGGGTCCGCGGGTCCGAGGTCAGTTCCGTGCCCAACGGCAGCAGCTCGCGACGGTGCCACTCGATGACCTCGCCGAGGGATTCCACCACGTGCAGCGAGCGCACCCGCGGTTCTTCGAGAGCGGCTCGGGCGGTGTAGCCGAGCCCTAGACCACCCACCACCACGTCGAGCTCGGCCGCGGGCGAGGCGGCCAGTCCGAGCCGCGCGAGTTCGACCTCCGCCACCGTGAACAGGCTGGACATGAGGAACTCCTCGTCCAGTTTGATCTCGTGCACGTCCCGTTCCAGCGAACGGTCCCAACGACGGCGCAGGCTGATCACACCGATCGACGTCTCACGCCAATCCAGTTCCTCGAAGCGGGCACTCACCAGTGGCATCCCTTCCGTGTGATAATTCCGGGTTACCGACCGATGCGGTGGGACGGGCACCACGCTGATGTCGGGTACGTGAGACGGGTACCGCCAAGATCTCGGCAGCAGCATACGCACACCGCCACGTCTTCGTCCGGCCCGGTTCGTCACGGTGGGAAAGTCTCCTACCCGTTCGCCGCGACGTACTCCGTAGTCACCTGCCCGGACGGGCGTGCGAATCCCTGCCTCTGGACATCACCGAAGCCGGGCTCAACGTCAACATCACCGGTGACCTGCCGTCGGGAACAATGCCGCCGCTGAGGATTATCGGCCCGCACCCAACCTTCACTCGGCACACGCCCAGCCACACACCGCACGGTGGTGGTCATGAACGAACCCGAACCGACATACCAGGGGCGCGAGCTGCCCAGGCCGCAGGCGAGGTCGTCGACCAGGGCCCGGGCTTCGACCTCGGTACGCTGCTCAGCCGTAGGGGCACGTTGCGGCTGCTCGGGCTCGGCGCGGCGGGAGCGGCGCTGACCGCCTGCGGCACCGGTTCCGGTGACTCCAACGGTCACTGCTCCCGCAGCAGCCGGGCGAGCCGCGCCCGGGTTCCGGCACGTCGCCAGTCGCCCCGGGCCAACAGGCTCAACAGGTGCTCCAGCACCTCGATGTCGTCCCTGCCGTGCTCGGTGCTCGCATAGCTCCACAGCAGATCGGGGTCCTCGCTGCCCAGCACCGCACCGCGCAAACCCGCCGCGAGTTCCTCCCGCTCCTCCCGAACCACCGGGGCCTCCGAGCCCGGCAACAGCCCGGCCCCGTGGAGAGCCAGCGCCGATCGCAGCGCTCCTTCGCACAGCGCCTGGCGCACGTCGTGGAAATCCGCTTCGATCGAGGCGTCGAGCCGATAGGGCTTCGTTCGCACGACAGCGCACCCGATCTGGTTGCGCAGTCGATGGATCTCGGCGCGAACGGTAACCGGGTTACCCCGCTCACCGTGCACGAGCAGGGCGAGCCGCTCGGAACTCACCCCGGCCGGACGCAGCGCCAACGCGGCGAGCAACTCGGCGTGCCTCGTTCCCAGCTCCAGCCGCTGCCCGTCCGACTCCGCGGTGGGGTATTCGCTCATCAGCCCGAGACGGAGCGTGTGCCGCACCGCCGCGGGAGCGGGGGTACGCGTCACTCCGGTCGTTCCGCCACGGGGTGACCGCTTTCGACGTGGCGCGCGCAGCAAGTAGCCCCCGGAGAGCGGTTCCAGCACGATCCGCCTGTCGTCCCCGACCGCGATCCCCTCTTCGGGCCGAGTCGGCTCGACCCGTTCGGGCAGGTTCAGCTCCCCGGAGGTCGTTTCGATCACATGACCTCGCGGACCGAGCAGCGCACCGGGTTCGCCGCGGAGCGCACGCAACGAGGGAAGGTGTCGCTGCCGGAGGCGTTCGTGCTCGCGGCGCATCCGATCGGTCAACCGGTTCTCCGCCAGCCGAGCCGCGGCCGTCACCAGCGCGGTAAGAGCCGGGTGCATGGTTCGCAGTGGTCCGCTGACGTCGATGGAGCCGAGGACCGCCCCGGTTTCCGGGTCGTGCACCGGGCTGGCCGCGCAGGTCCACGCGTGGTAAGTGCGCACCAGGTGCTCGGCGGAATGAATACGTACCGGTGAATCGGTGGCCAGCGTAGTTCCCATCGCGTTCGTGCCGATGGCGTCCTCGGACCAGCGTGTTCCCTCGCTGAGCAGGACGTCGTCGGCCTTGCGGCAGACCTCCGGATTCCCCTCCCGCCACAGGATGGTCCCCGCCGCATCGGTGACGATCATGATGTGCGGGGTGTCCCCGGCCGCTTCCAACAGTGTTTCCCGCAGCAAGGGGACGCATTCCGCCAGCGGGTGCTCCGCCCGGATCTCGGGGAGTGCGGCGGTTTCGAACTCGACGGGAGGCTGCCACCCGTTCGGGTCGATCCGCGCCGCCAGCGATCGCCGCCAGGACTCCACCACGACCGGACGCGGCGAGCACGTTCCCTTCCGCTTGCCGTCCACGCGCACGTCATCGGCTACATCACCTCCGAGCACGGCGGCGTGCACCTGTTCGAGCAACCGGGCCTGTCGCAACGGATCGCCTGATGATTCGTCGAAGTACCTCATGGAAATGTCGACCACGCGGGGCGCCTCGCGGAATGTTCGGGCACCGGATCCGACACCGGCGCGAGTCAACCCATGCTGCCGTGTGATCCGGACAACGGACAAGATGTCGAACGATCGAGGCAGCCGAGCGGGACGAGCTCGTCCACGCAACGTGTCCGCAACGTGCACGACTCTACGGTGCCGTGCGACGTCCCCGGGCCGTCCCGACGAGGGTGGCCGCTTCTCGGGGACCAACGAGTCACGACGCCGCACGGAGGTACGGACATGGGCCAATACGCAGCGCCGGGAACAGCTGGCTCGGTCGTCGAGTACCGATCTCGGTACGACCACTTCATCGGCGGCGCATACGTGGCGCCCGCCAAGGGGGGATACTTCGAGAATCCCACCCCGATCACCGGCAAACCCTTCACCGAGATGGCACGGGGCACCGCCGAGGACGTGGAGCGGGCGATCGACGCCGCCGAATCCGCGGTGAGTACCTGGGGCGGGAAATCGCCCGCCGAACGCGCGGGAATACTGCTGAGCATCGCCGAGCGAATGGAGCGGAACCTGGAGAAGCTCGCGGTGGCCGAATCCTGGGAGAACGGGAAGCCGGTACGCGAGACGCTGGCCGCCGACATCCCGCTGGCGATCGACCACTTCCGCTACTTCGCCGGTGCGCTGCGTGCGCAGGAGGGCACGCTGTCGCAGGTGGACGAGGACACGGTCGCCTACCACTTCCACGAGCCGCTCGGGGTGGTCGCACAGATCATCCCGTGGAACTTCCCGATCCTGATGGCGACGTGGAAGCTGGCTCCCGCACTGGCGGGCGGCAACGCCGTCGTTCTCAAACCGGCCGAGCAGACACCGGCATCCATCCACGTGCTGCTCGAACTGATCGCCGATCTGCTGCCCGCGGGGACGGTGAACGTGATCAACGGGTTCGGCGTGGAGGCGGGCAAGCCGCTGGCCTCCAACCCGCGGATCCGCAAGGTGGCCTTCACCGGAGAGACCACCACCGGCAGGCTGATCCTGCAGTACGCCAGCGAGAACATCATCCCGGTGACGGTCGAGCTCGGCGGCAAGAGCCCGAACATCTTCTTCAACGACGTCGCCGCCGCCGACGACGCCTTCTACGACAAGGCCCTCGAGGGATTCACCCTCTTCGCGCTGAATCAGGGCGAGGTGTGCACCTGCCCGTCGCGGGCGCTGGTCCAGTCCGGCATCTACCGGGACTTCACGGCCGACGCCGTGGCCCGCACCGAAAACATCACTCCCGGACATCCGCTGGACACCGACACCCAGATCGGCGCCCAGGTCAGCAACGACCAGCTGGAGAAGATCCTGTCCTACATCGACATCGGCAAGCAGGAAGGGGCCCGGATCCTCACCGGAGGTAACCGGGTGGAGCTGGGTGGTGAACTGTCCGGCGGCTACTACGTCGAACCCACCATCTTCGAGGGCCACAACAAGCAGCGGATCTTCCAGGAGGAGATCTTCGGGCCGGTAGTGTCGGTCACCTCGTTCGACGGCTACGAGGACGCGATGAAAACGGCCAACGACACGCTCTACGGTCTGGGCGCGGGCGTGTGGTCACGCAACGGCAACACCGCGTACCGCGCGGGCCGGGACATCCAGGCCGGTCGCGTGTGGGTGAACAACTACCACTCCTATCCCGCCCATGCCGCGTTCGGTGGCTACAAGCAGTCGGGCATCGGCAGGGAAACCCACAAGATGATGCTCGACCACTACCAGCAGACCAAGAACCTGCTGGTCAACTACTCGGAGAGCGCGATGGGGCTGTTCTGATGGACACACCGGCCCCTCAACGGGTGGCCGTGACCGACCAGGCGGCGGAACTCATCCGGCGTCTGGTCGAGCAGCACGGTCACGTCATGTTCCACCAGTCCGGCGGGTGCTGCGACGGCAGTGCACCGATGTGCTATCCCCACGGCGAGTTCCGCACCGGGGTCAACGACGTGCACCTGGGAGACCTCGAGGTCGAAGGTGTCGCCGAGGGCGTCGAGGTGTGGATGTCGGGACCGCAGTTCGAGTACTGGCGGCACACCCACCTGACCATCGACGTGGTCAGTGGTCGGGGTAGCGGCTTCTCGCTGGAGGCACCGGAAGGTGTGCGGTTCCTGCTCCGTTCACGCCTGCTCACCGCGGAGGAATTGGCCGGACTCGAGGTATGAGACCACTCCGGCCGGTCGGCTGGCCTCGCCGCACGGCAGTCGGCCGGCCGGGCGGCCCCGGTCAACTCGGACGCAGGGCTCGGCGAAGGGCTGCGGGGACGTGCCTGCGCGCACGCGGCCTCCACGCGCCTTCCCCGTCCCGAAACGAACTGCGTCACACTCGCGCGGGCCAAACCGGCTCCACTGCTCGGATCAGGTGGGGGGCCGCGAACACGACCCCGCCGAGCGCCCTCACCTCCAAGACTCGCACACGTGGACCGTTATGCTGCGCGACGATGAGCACCCCGTCCTCCTCGTCCGAAACCGATCAGCCCGCCACGGTCGACCAACTGGCCACCGCGCTGCAAGCGCTGGGTCACTATCGCGGGACGAACACCGCCGACGAACACGCGGCCGCGGCCGAACGGATCGGCGGCGAAGCGGTCTACCGCGCCTACCTGGCCAACGCGCTGCTCGGGGCCGCCCAGCTCGAAGCGATCCTGAACGAGTCCGGCGAATTCGACGCCGAACAGCGCACCGCCGTCTATCTGCAGCAGCAGCAAACCGCCGGGGTCGCGGGCGATCAGACCAGCATGCTCGAATTCCTGCGGTGGCAGTTGCTGCGGCTCGCCTCTCCACTGCGGGAGACCGCCCAATCCGAACAGGCGGGGCCGGTCCAGGTGGCCGCCGCGCAGACCGCCGAAGGGCTGGATCGGCTGCTGTCCGTGAGCGCGGCGAGCCAAACCCTCACCGAGCAGGCCGATATCGACTCGGTCGCCGAACAGCTCGACACAGCGCACCAGGCGCTGAGCAGCGCTGCCGAGAACATCGACCAGCTGCGCGCGCTGACCGAGCGGGCCCGCTCCGGATCGGACTCCGGGAGTTCCGAGTCCTGAAGCGGCCGAGGATGTCGCCCGCCTCCGGGACAGCCGCTCACGCGGGGACGAGAGAGCGCGCCAAGCGGCCTCCAGGACGGGGAAGGCGGAAACCACCGGGCGACGGCCGGGTACTCACGGACACGGCCGGAGATCTGAGTATTCGTACTGTTCCCTCCCCGGTGTCGTGCACAGCATTTTGGAGGCATGTCCGAGCCGGAGCACCCCACGCTGGAAGCGGTCGCCGCCGAACTCGCCGAGATGAGTCGACGGCTCGACGTCCTCGCCGGTGCCGTACATCTCCGGGGGAACCGGCCCGCAACACATGATTCCGGGGAACAGCGAATCCCCTACCCGTCCGCTTCGGCACCGCGAGATTCGACACCGCAGGCCCCACCACCTCCGCCGAACGTCGAACCCGCCCCGTTCGATCCGTCGTGGCACGCACAACCGGTACCACCCGCGGCCGTCATCACCGACGACGGGAAGCGGCGAACTCCGGAGTCCCGTTCCGTGGGGCACGGCTGGACTCCGAGCAGGCTGCTGGCCTGGATAGGCGGGGCGGTGACGCTGCTCGGCGTGGTCTTCCTGCTGGTGCTGGCGGTCCAACGTGGTTGGCTCGGCCCTGCCAGCCGCGTGCTCGGTGGTGCCGGTCTGGGAGCGGTGCTGCTGGCGGCGGCTTTCCGAGTACGCGGCAGACCCGGTGGCACGTCCGGCAGTTACGCGCTGGCCGCTACGGGGTTCGCCGTGTTGTACCTGGACACGGTCGCGGCCACCGTGCTGTACGACTACCTGTCGTTATTCGGTGGTCTCACCGCGGGGTTCGTCATCGCGGGCGGCGGATTGCTGTTGTCCGACCGGTGGCGTGCCCAGCCGGTGGCCGTGGGAGTCGTGGTGGGGTGCGCGGTGTGCGCGCCGTTGATCAACGGGGAGCCGAACACGACCCTGGTCGGCTTTCTGGCGTTGTTGCACCTGGCGGCGACCCCGGTGCAGCTCCGACACGGGTGGCGGCAACTGGCCCAGGTCGCCGCGTTGCCCGTGGTGATCGCCGCGATCCTCGCCGACGTCTGGGCGATGCTGACCGCGACCGACCACATCGCCGTGGTACTCGTGGTGAGCACCGCCTCGTTGCTGGGGATCGTGGTGGCCACGCTCACCGCCGTCCTTCGTCCGGACGACAACACCGCGATCGCGGCGTTGGTGGCAGCACCGATACCGGTCCTGCTGGCCACACCGCTGGTGCAGCGTCCGTTCGCGGCCGCGCTCGCGGCGGGCGTGGCGGTGGTGCTGACGATCCTGTGGGGCCTGCGATTCGTTCCGAGCGGGCGTCTCCTCCCGAACCAGCGTGATCGACTCCCGGCGAAGTTCACCACCGCGGCGGGCGGGCTCGCGGCGTTGGCCGCGATGCAGGCAACGATGATCTCGCTCGACTCCTCGGCCTGGGCCACGGCGCTGCTCTGCGAGGCACTGCTGTTGACGCTCGGGGCGCTGTGGCTGCGCGGCCCCGGTGTGCTGCTCGGGGCGTTGAGCTACGCGACACTCGGCACTGTCATGGCGCTGCACCACGACATCCCACCGTGGCTGCTGGTGCTGGTGTCGCGTTCCGCGGGTGTCGCCGGGGTTCTGGTGGGCGTGCTGACCGCACTGGTCGCGGTGGCGATTCCGCTCGCCGGGGTGCGCCTCGGCGTGCTGTCCCGCCCACCCTCGGCGAAGATCCTGTGGATCCTGTCCGGGATCCTGGTGCTGTATGGCACGGCCAGCGCGACGATGGCACTGGTGTCGCTGTTCCAGCAGGACCGTTCCGGGTTCCTCACCGGGCACGTATTGATCACGTTGAGCTGGGTCGTCCTCGCGATCGCGTTGCTGTTGCGCGGCATCACGCTGCCTTCGCTCCGTGTCGCGGGCATGGTGCTGCTTCCGGTGGCGCTGACCAAACTGTTCCTGTTCGATCTGGCCACTCTGGACGGTTTCGCGCGGGTGGTGGCGTTCTTGCTCACCGGCTTGGTGCTGCTGGCGGCCGGAGTGCGTTACGCGCGAGCGTTGAGCGACGACTCGCCGGTCGGATGAACTCGCACCTCGCACTCGGAGCAATATTGATCTTCGCTCCGTGCGGAGAGGTAGGCTGTCGGCATGTCGCACGATGCGGATTTGGCCGGCCAGGTGGAGGGCGCGAACCTCGACCAGCCCAACATCGCGAGGATGTACGACTACCACCTCGGTGGATCCGCGAACTTCGCCATCGACCGGACCGTGGCCGAACAAGCGCTGCGGCTCGTGCCCACGGAACGGGACTACTGCTGGGCCAACCGCGCGTTTCTGGGCCGCGCGGTCCGCCACCTGATCACCGAGCACGGGATCGACCAGTTCCTCGATCTCGGTTCCGGTGTGCCGACGGTGGGCAATGTGCACGAGATCGCCCACCAGCACGAGCCGTCAGCACGCGTGGCCTACGTGGACTGGGAACCCGTCGCCTGTCACCACGCGCGCCAGCTGCTCGGCGCCGACGAGCACCGGGTGACGGTGACCGAGGCGGACGTGTGCGAGCCCGAGACCGTGCTCAACGCTGTCGGAGTGGCCGGACTGTTGGACTTTGCCCGCCCGATCGCGGTGCTGGCGTTCGGGATCCTGGACATTCTTCCCACCACCGACGGGGCGGGACTGGTGTCCCGCTACCGCGAGGCGTGCACGTCCGGCAGCGCGCTGGCGCTGTCCAACAACGCCCAGCTCAGCCGTACCGACGAGGAGGTGGCGGCGCTGCGTTCCCTGCTGGCCGACACCTCCACGCCGAATCTGTACCTGCGCACCAGCGAGGAGGTCGCCGCGCTGCTGCCCGGCTACGAACTGCTGACCCCGGGAGTGGTGCCCGCGTCGCTGTGGCGCCCCGACCGGCACGTCACCGAGCAGGAGGCTCAGCGCGGCAACGTCTACGGCGCCGTCGGAATCCTGCCGTAGCTCCCGGAACCGCGGCCGAACCCGCGCGGGAGCACCACCGGAGATCTCGCTGCGCCTGCCGCTGCCACCGTGGTCATCACCGGCACACCGCTCGACAGCCACCGGCATCGAGCCGTGCGATCATGACCATCATGAGCCCCCGGTGGATCGTGACGCTGTTCCCGCTCGTCATGGCCGTCGTCATGACCGGTTGCGTCGCGCATCCGACACAACCCGCCGAGGAAACGTCGGAGCCCTCGTCGGCCGCGTTCACCTCCACCACCTCGGCCGTCGAGGATTCCGCCGGAACGGGTGTGGGATCAGCGAACGACGGGAGAGCATCCTCACCTTCGAGCGCACCTACGAACTCGTCGGCATCGGACTGCCCGGAAGCGGGTGTGCGTCTCACGACCGACCTGGTGGAAGTGGCGATGGGCCTGCGGCTGATGCACGTCGAACTGGCCAACTGCGGTGACCGGCCCTACAGGCTGAACGGCTACCCGCGTGTGCGCGTGCTGGACGAGCAGCGGCGAGCGTTGGACGTCCGTGTCGAGCGGGGATCGGCGGACATCGCGACCGTCGACGGCTTCGACACGCCGCCGGAAGCGATCACGGTGCGACCGGGCGAGCACGCCGAGGCCCAGCTGATGTGGCGCAACACCCACGCGAGCATGAACGCCCCGCAGGTCGGCGAGTACCTGAAGATCGCTCCGGCGCGGGACCGCCCCTGGCAGTCAGTGGTGCCGGTGGGCCGGGAACGGAACTCGCCAGAGCAGGAACGCGACGAGATCACCATCAACCTCGGCAGTACCGGCGAGCTCGGGGTCCGCGCCTGGTTCCGCTAGAACTCTCCCGGCGACGGAACGAGGTCGTGCGGACGGCCGATCGAGGTCGAGCACCCGGGACCGGCGAGCCGTGCGGGAGGTTCCGCCAGGCGAGCAGCCCCACAACCCTGCCGGAGAACTCCGACGAGCTATTCCCGCGTCGGCTCCCGGTCGAGACGTCGCATCTCGCGCACCCCGTCGGCGAGCGTGCGATCACCGAGCGCGTCGAGCACGGCCCGCTCCACGTCCTCGGTCAGCTCGGCGAAGTAGGCCTGCGCGTTCGCGGCGCCCCGGCAGTCGTGCTCACCGCCCGTGCGGCAGTTCCAGAGCGGTTTGTCGCCGGTCGAGCAGCGGTAGATCTCGGCCAGGGTGATCTCCTCGGCGGCCCGCGCCAACCGGGCTCCCCCCGTGCGCCCCTTGGTGCAGACGACGAGTTCGGAACGGGTCAGCGGGAGGAGCAGCTTGCGAACCAGGCTCGCGTTGGTGTCCATCCGCTCGGCGAGCTGGGCGGAGCTCAGGGTCGGATCCCCCTCCTCGTCGGCGACGGCGAGCAGCAACATCGCCATCAGTGAGCTGGAAAACCTGATGTCCAGCACGCGGGCAACACCTCCCTCCGTCGACCTCGGCCGAGCGCTCCCAGCGATCGACACCCCAGGTTAGCAACGCCACCGAGGTCCCTCACACCAGAAAGTGTATCTTTGTGAAGAACACTTTTCATGTAGAGCAGGAGGAAGATCGCATGTCCGCTCGCGCAGCGCAGGCACTCGCCCGTCCGTTCGCTCTCGGATCGATGGAGCTGCCGAACCGGTTGGTCATGGCACCGATGACCCGTGGTCAGTCACCCGACGGGATTCCCGACGAGAACGTGGCCGCCTACTACGCGCGGCGTGCCGCCGCGGGAACCGGTCTGATCATCACCGAGGGCACCTACATCGACGACCCCTCGGCCGGGGACGGCAAGAACGTGCCGCGGTTTCACGAGGAGGGCCCCTTGGCGGGCTGGCGCGACGTCGTCACAGCGGTGCACGAACAGGGTGGAAAGATCATGCCGCAGCTGTGGCACGTCGGCATCCAGCGCAGGGCGGGCAAGCCACCGGTTCCCGAAGCGCCCTCGGTCGGCCCCTCCGGTATCGCGCTGGACGGCACCCGGCAGGCGGGCGAGGATCTCTCCCTCGCCGACATCGAACGGCTCGTCGAGGCCTTCGCCGAAGCAGCAGGACAGGCCGAGCGCATCGGCTTCGACGGCGTGGAGCTGCACGGAGCGCACGGTTACCTGATCGACCAGTTCCTCTGGGAACGCACCAACCGACGTACCGACGCCTACGGCGGTTCCCCGGTGGAGCGCACCAGGTTCGCCGCCGACATTGTCGCTGCCGTGCGTGAGCGGGTATCGGCGGACTTCCCCGTGGTGCTGCGGTTCTCGCAGTGGAAGGCCGACAACTACGACGCCAAACTCGCCGAGACCCCGGACGAGCTGCAGCGGATACTCGCCCCGCTGAGCGAGGCCGGGCTCGACGCCTTCCACGCCTCCGGACGCCGCTACTGGGAACCCGAGTTCCCGGAATCCGACCCGGACCTCAACATCGGCGGCTGGGCCCGCAAGCTCACCGGCAAGCCGGTCATCACCGTCGGCTCGGTCGGGTTGGACGCGGTGTTCGACCCCGCCACCCTCGGCGAGGGCGCGGGCACCAACGTGGCCAGCGTCGAAGGGCTGGCAGAACGGTTGGAGCGCGAGGAGTTCGACCTCGTCGCGGTCGGCCGCGCCCTGCTGGCCGATCCGGAGTGGAGCCGGAAGGTGCTCGACGGCCGGGAGACGGAACTCGTCCCGTTCACCCGCGAGGCGATGAGCACGCTGTACTGAATCAACGGCCGGGTGAGTGGCGAGCTACGGTCGCGGCCCCATCGCGGGACACAGCGGCGGGCTACTGCCCGGAGGCCTCGTCGGAGCGCCGTGACGACGCTCCGGCGAGGCCTTGTCACACCGGCCGAACAGCCACGCTGACCGGATCAGTCGTCGTCGCTGTCGTCCTGCTCGCTCCGGTCATCACGATCATCTCGGTCGTCTCGGGGGGCGTCACGGGATGAAAACCCCATCGACGCGCGCGTTGGGCGGCCCTTCCGCACGGCCCCAGCACATCCGCGACCAGGGCATCTTGAGCTCCGTGGTGTCGACCGCCGAATGCGGTGCGAGCTCGGCGATGTCCCTCGCCGACTCGGCCCGGGAGAACACCGCCTCGTTGTAGCGGTGCCCGGTGTCGGCGGCGATGAACAGCACCGGCCCCGACGACCGGAAGTACCGCTCCCAGCGTGCTGCCAGGTACGCCGCGCCGCTGGACAACCCCGCGAACACGGCGTGCCTGCGCAGCAGGTCCGTGCTCGCCGACAGCGCGGTGTCGAAGGAGATCCAGTGCAGTGTGTCGTAGGCGGTGTGCTCGACGTTGCCGAACGGGATGGAACTGCCGATCCCGGCGATGATCATCTCGCTGTCGGAGACGTGTTCGGCGCCGAAAGTGATGCTGCCGAACGGTTGAACACCCACCAGTCCGACATCCGTTCCGGTCCCGCGGAGATACCTGGCCAGCGCCCCCGTGGAGGCGCCGGAACCGACGCCGCCGACGATCGTGAGTGCTTCACCGTCCAGTTCGGTGCGGATACGATCCGCGATCGGGCGATAACCGAGACAGTGAATGTCGTCGTGGTACTGCCGCATCCAGTGGTAGTGCGTGTTCTCGTCCAGCAGTTGTCGCACGCGACGCACCCGCAGACTCTGGTCGAGTTTGAGATCCGCCGACGGTTCGACCTGCTCCAGACGGCAGCCCAGCAGGACGAGTTGGTTGTACAGCGTGGAATCGATGGTCGTCGAGCCGACGATGTGGCACCCGAGTCCGTACCTGTGGCAGGCGAGCGCGAGCGCGTAGGCGTAGATACCGCTCGAACTGTCCAGCAGGGTGTCCCCGGGACGCACACGCCCCTGTTCGAGCAATCGCTCGACCGCCGTCAGGGCGGAGACGACTTTCATCGTCTCAAATCGAAGGCATACGAGTCCCCTGTCGAGCCGGATCAGATCGGGGCGTGCGACTGCGTCCGCGATGTGCTCGTCCATGATCACCATCACCGTTTCGGGAACGAGGCCGAGTGCTGAACACTCGCGTGCTGGGAATGTCGTTGCGGTCCAGTTCGAACAGGCATGCCCGGATCCGGTCTCCCGTACCGGGCTGGTTCGGGTCGAAGAGCAGACCCGCGACATTGCCGCTGTGGGCGATCTGCAGGCCGACGGCGCCGACCCGTTCGGCGATCTCCGCGAGTGAGTCCAGTTGGCTCTTGTCGAGGATGCGCTGGTTGTACCGGGCGCTCTCGGTGCTGACCCTGCCGAGTAGGGCGACGTCGGACCGGGCCACGGCTCGGCGCAGCAGTGCGCGCAGTCGTTCACCGACCCGCACGTCCCGGTCACGGATGTGGTGGGTACCCAACTCCAGGGTGTCGACACCGGTGGCGCCTTCGGTGAGGCATCCCACCACCACCGCCGGGGGAAGCCGGTCGCCGAGATCCTCGAGGACCCGCCCCTCCCGTTGCGCGAACAGCAGGGCCCTGTCGTCGAACATCAGCGGATCACTGGCGCGTTCGGCCGACACCGCGATTGTCGACACGGTCTCGGCGGGAAGGTGCACACCGTAGGCATCCACGACGGCGCGGATCGCGGCCAGCACGTCGGCACTCGACGACCCCATCCCGAGACCGTCGGGAACCTCGCTGCTGAGGAACAGTTGTCCGCCACACGGAGTTCGTGCCGTGGTGCTGCCACAGAGTTCGCAGGTCAGGATCGCCGCTCGTCGCGCCTTACTTCGGTCGTTCGGGCTGATGACCACGCTGTCCGCGGTCGTGTCGGGGTCGGGCACGAAGACGGCCCTGCTACGGGGGCCGGCCAGTGGCATGGTCACCAGAGCCCGACAGGCCGCTCCTCGGTCATCGAGGAAGGCTCCTTGCAGGATTTCACCGTGATGGCAGCTGGATTGCCCCGTCCCGGTGGTCGGGGGAGTTTTCCGGTCGGTGGGTGCGTTCATGACGAGTGGGCCGCGCGGTAGCGGTACAGGGTGGTGGGGTTCGAGTCGAACTGGGAGAACGGGAAGGGTTCGGCGGACAGTGCGGTGACGCCGGAACCGAGAAAGGCTCTCACGACCGCGGAACCCGACTGGGCGTAGACGATCAACGGCACGTTCCGCTTCTCGCAGTGGCGCAGAATTCCGTCGAAAGTCCCGTTGCCCAGTGTCATGCCGGTCGCCACGACGGCGTCGGCGGGTTCGAGCACTTCGCTCATGACCGAGGTGACCACTCCACCGTCAGCGGTGGTGTCGAGGTTGTAGTCACAGGGCAGACAGGCGCACCCCCGTTCCCGCAGCGCCGCGACGAGCGGGGTGACGACACCGATGAGCGCCACCTTGCTCCCCGGTGCGAGTTCGAGGAGCCCCGCGATCGCTTCGTCCCGGCTTCGGGCCCGTTGCTCGGGAGTGCCCGCGGGTAGGGTGACGGCTTCCGCGTCGGGACGGTCGCGGTGGTGCTCGGTCTCGGTGAGATATGCGTCGAGCGCGGCGATACGAAGTGGGAGCGGTGCGGCACGGAACAGGGTCGCGAGATCGCTGCCCGAGGCCCCGGAACAAGTGTCCGGATCGAGCTCGCCCGCTTCGAAGGCGCAGGCCCCGTACGACTGCCCGACCCGGACGAGGACGTAGCGGTTGCGGTAGACGGTGGTCGAGCCCGCCAGCCGAGTGCCGTGCTGGATCCAGAACACGCTGGTGGCGATCAGTTCGCTCGGGCGCGGTGACCCGGAACCACCGAGCACCTCGGTGAACAGGGCGTCAAGGGTCGCTGTTTCGGCCATGGTGATGTCTTTTCCTGAATCGGAGGGACAGACGGTGAGAGCCGGCTCGTGGGCTAGCGCCTGATGGAGCGCAGGTAGTCGGCGAACTTCTCGGCGGCGGCGATGTTGCGGGGGCCGCTGACGGCGGCTCCGTAGTCGATGACGTGAAAGCGGTCGTTCTTGATCGCGGGCGTTTGCGCCAACGGGGGGAACGACTTCAGGAACGCGATCTTGTCCTCGACGGGTTTGTCCCCGTAGTCGACGACGGTGATCACTTCGGGATTCGCCTGCACGACCGATTCCCACCCGATCGTGGTCCAGCGCTTGTCGAGGTCGTGCGTGATGTTGCGCCCGCCCGCCAACGAGACGATGGCGTTGGGTGCTGCCTGAGCACCGGAGGTGAAGGGTTTGTCGGTTCCGGAGTCGTAGATGAACACCCTGGGTGGAGTGCCTTGTGCTCGTTCCTCGCGAAGAGCTCGGGCGCGTCGCTTCAGGTCCGAGACCACGCGTTGCGCGCGATCCTCGATGCGGAAGATCTTCCCGATCTGTCGCAGATCGGTGTAGAGGGCCTCCAGCGGTGGCACGCGAACCGGATCCGATCCGTAGTTGAAGCAGCTCTCGGTGTGCTGGTAGCTGCGTATGCCGAGGGAGTCGAGTTCGCTCGGAGTGATGCCCCGGGCCTGGCTGAAACCGGACTCCCAACCGGCGAGGACCCAGTCCGCCTCCGCGTCGAGGACGACCTCGAGGCTGAGCACATCGGTGCTGAGCGTTTCGACGGAGCGATAGTCCTCCCGCCACGGGGAGCGTTTCACCGACGGGTCGGCGGTGCTGGGCATGACGATGCCCCGCATGCGGTCGGCCAGCCCGAGGGCGAACATCTTCTCGGTGCTGCTCATGTCGTAGGCGACCGGGCGTTCCGGTTCGGGGTATTCGATCGTGCGCCCGCAGTTGTCGATGGTGACCGTGCCGGATTCACCGTTCGAGGCGGGCGCGACGTTGGCTCCGCAGCCGGTTGCCAGTAACGAGGTGGTCAGCAGAAGCGTGACGGCGACGCGTGAGGTCATTGCGGATATCTCTCCTGTTCACAACGGTGATCAGATGTCGTAGTGCAGCTGGGGGATTCCGGTGCGCGGATGACGGACGATCGAGGGGGTGACGCCGAACGCCTCGTTGATCAGCTCGGGGGTGAGCACTTCGGCGGGCGTACCGATGTGCAGCACCGTCCCGTTGGCGAGCACGGCGAGCCGGTCGCAGGTGGCGGCCGCGAGGTTGAGGTCGTGCATGGCGATCAGCACGGTGGTCGAGTCCGTGCGCAGCTGGCGAAGCAACTGGATCTGGTGGTGTATGTCGAGGTGGTTGGTCGGCTCGTCGAGGACCAGCACGCGGGGTTGCTGCGCGAAGGCCCTGGCGAGCAGCACCCGCTGGCGTTCCCCACCGGACAGCGACAGCACACCGCGGTCGGCGAGGTGCACGACGTCGGCACGACGCATCGCCTCGTCGCGGACGGCGCGTTCCTCGGTGGTCAGCGGCTGGTTCCCGCGGTGGTGCGGAAACCTGCCGAGTTCGACGATCTCGGTGACGGTGAAGTCGAGATCGTTGCTGCTCTCCTGCGGAACAGCGGCGATGTGCCGGGCTGACTCGCGCGGTGCGAGGGTGGAGATATCGGCACCGTCGAGCAGCACCGCTCCCCTGCTCGGCCGCAGCGCCCGGTAGACGCAGCGCAGCGCGGTGGACTTGCCGCTGCCGTTCGGTCCGACGAGTCCGAGGACTTCCCCTTCCGCCGTTTCGACGTTCAGATCGCGGACGAGCTCGGTTCCCGCGAGGTGCACCGACAGGCCGTCGAGTGTGATCGACATTCACCGACCTCCGAACAGGTAGCCGCGGCGTCGCAGCAGAACGATGAACACCGGAACCCCGATCAGCGCCGTGATCACGCCGAGCGGCAGTTCCCGTGGCGCGAACAGCGTCCGCGAGGCGAGGTCCACCCAGACGAGGAAGATCGCACCGATCAGCGGCGCGATGGTCAGCACTCGGCGGTGGTTGGCACCGACCAGCAGCCGCACGAGGTGGGGGATGACGAGCCCCACGAAGCCGACCGCACCGCTGACCGCGACCAGGCATCCGGTCACGATCGCCGTGAGCAGGAAGAGCTTTTTGCGCACGGCGGTGGCGTCCATGCCCAGTCCCGCGGCCGTCTCGTCACCGAGGGCCAGCACGTCGAGCGCGCGGGAGTTCCACAACAGCAGCACCGTGGCGAGGACGACGGTGGCGGCGGCCAGTGGGAGACCGGACCAGGTGGCACTGCCCAAACTGCCCATCAGCCAGAACAGCACCGTACGGGCGGAGTCGCTGAATGGGGCGAAGAAGACGATCGCGCTCATCATCGACTGGAATCCGTAGGCGAGGGCGACGCCCGTGAGTACGAGGCGAAGCGGAGTGAGCCCGGACTTACCACGCGCGGCGAGGTAAACGAGGGCCGAAGCACCCAGCGCCCCCAGCAGTGCGGCGGTGGACAGCGCGTAGACCCCCAGGCCGGCGAACAGTCCGAACGAGACCACGGCGCTGGCACCGACCGAGGCTCCGGAGGAGACCCCGAGGATGAAGGGGTCGGCGAGCGCGTTGCGCACGGTGGCCTGGATCGCCACGCCGACGACGCTGAGGCCGGCTCCCACCACCGCCGCGAGCAGCACTCGCGGAGTGCGCACCTGCCAGATGATCGAATACCCGCTCGCGTCGGCCGCGTCGATCGTTCCTCCGGTGACTGCGGCGGCGAGGTAGCGCACGGTCTCGGGCAGCGGCACGGGAGCCGGACCGAGGGTGATGCCGACCAGGATCGAGATCGCCAGCACCACCACCAACGGCAGGACCGTCGTGAGCAGGCTCTTTTCCCGGCGGCTCGCCGGGCGGACCGGCTGCGCGTCCGATGTCGGCTGGGCATCCGACGTGTACTGCCTATCCGCTGTGGACTGGGTATCCGATGTGGTCACTGGGTGCGCTCCGTCTTCGAAGCTTCGTGCGGGCGAGTGCGGGGGGTCGAGGTCGGTTTTCGGGGTCGCTTAGGATGCATAATAGAAAACGGTAATCATTTTCGTCTACGGTTGATGTTCATTGGGAGAACAGTCACAGCGAAGACGCTTTCCGCTACCTTCGGTGCTCTCCGAAGTGGCCGATCGGGGACGTCCTCCCGTGTGCGGCCGCCGTAGGCGCGTGTGACGGGAGTCGATCCAGTGACATCCGCCCAGAGGCAACCCGAGGAAACCCGGCCAGGACGGCCGCTGCTTCGTGAGCCGCACTTCCTGCGGTTGTGGGCCGGAACGACCGCTTCCGGACTCGCCACGTGGGCGCTGCCGTTCGTGCTCGGCCTGGCCGTGCTCGACGGGAGCATCAGCGCCGTGATGCTCGGTGTACTGCTCGCGACGCGCACAGCGGGCTTCCTGCTCGCCGTGCCCATCGGCGGCGTGCTGGCCGACCGCTACACCAGTCGAAGGGTCGTGGCGTTGTCGGGACTCACCGCTGCCACGGCCACGTTCGTCATCCCGATCGGGTTGGGGACCTCGCAACCACTGATGGCAACGGCGGCGGCCGTGGTGGGAGCGGGGCAAGGGGCGTGCAGGCCCGCGTTTCAGGCCCTGACCGCCGAGGTCGTCGACTCGGCACGACTGCAGCGGGCCAACGCCGCGCGGACCTTGTCGGTGAGGGTGACGACGCTGGTCGCGCCCGGTCTGACCGCGCTGGCGGCCACCGCCGTCGACACCGGCACACTACTGTTGCTCACTGGTGGCCTCTGGTTGGTGGCGGCGTGGTTGCCTCCCGCCGGACGCAGGAATGCCGGAGGCCCCTCGCGCCAGGGCGGCATACCGTTCGTCTCCGAGTTCACCGAGGGACTGCGCGAGGCGCGCGGGCATCCCTGGTTCCTGGCCGGACTGGCCGCGTTGGCCACCGTCATCACCACCGGTTACTCCGCCACCGGGGTCGTTCTGCCGTTGATCAGTCGTGAGCGCTACGGCACCGAGACGGTCCTGGCCGCCGCGCTGACCGCTTACACGGCGGGAGCACTGCTCGGGGCACTGCTCGTCACGCGGTGGCGACCCCGTTCGCAGGGGTTCTGGGCACTGGCGGGATTGGCCGGTTACGGCTTCGCTCCACTGGGGCTGCTGCTGCCGCTTCCCGCGGCAGTACTGGTCGCGGGCTACGTGCTGGCGGGAATCGGGATCGAGCTGTTCAACGTCCCGTGGTTCACCGCGACCCAGCGTGAGGTGGCACCGGACAAGCTGGCTCGTGTGTCCTCCCTGGACTTCCTGGTCTCCTACGGACTGGCACCACTGGGACTGGCGCTGATCGCACCCGCGGTGACACTCGTCGGGAACTTCTGGGTGCTGGTGGTGTGTGCGGCGGCGTGTTTCGCGGCACCGGCGTTGGCGGCGATGGCACCCGGCGCGCGTCATTTCACCCGCCCATCGACGGCGTCCGAGGCGTCGGGAAAGCGCGATACGGTTCCAACGGTTGAACGCGGCGAGAAGCAGCCACCGGGACCGACCAGGCGTGGGTGACGAGCGAACCGTCGAGCTCACTCGACAAGGCGAGGAGATGGCGGCGAGACTGTCGTCGTGGTCGGTTCTCCCGGAGAGTCCGTGCTCTCGCGCGTGGTACGTATCGTCGAGCCGTTCGGCGCGGACACCCCCGCGCCGCGTGTCTCCGCGATCGCGCGCCGGGCCGATCCGCACATCGCCACAGCCTCGCGCCTGGTCGAGGAGCTCGTCGGCCACGGCTGGCCGCACCGCGACGACGACCGGAGGATCCGGGTCGGCGTGCGGCTGTGGGAACTGGCCTCGTGGGACCACCGCACGCCTACACCCCGGCGACGGTCGTGGATCCGGGCGAGCTCCGGGCGATGCTGGCCGAAGTACGCCGAAGCGGGATCGCGTTGTGCCACGGTTTCATCGACACCCGTGCCACGGGTGTGGCTGTGCCGCTACGGGACCCGAACCACACCGTCGTCGCGGCACTGTCGGTGATCGCGCCCAACGACGAACAGGCACGGATGCACGTGCCCACCCTGCGGGCGGCGGCACGGGGCATCTCCCGCACGATGGCCGGGCACGATCACGAGGCGCATCGCGGTATCGCTCGATGAAAACGGAGAGATGCTGGTCGGCCCTGCTCCGCCGCCGTACGCACCACATATCCGCCCCGCCGCACACGCCGCCGAATCGCTTACCCGGGTACGCGCTCCACCACGGCCCGCTCGCCCCCGGTGCTCAGGCGGAGGTCTCGGGCGAACTCGGGACCACCGCGGGCAGTTCCGCCATCACGGCGCGGAACTCACCGGCCAGCGAGCCCCTGCCCGGCAGAGCGGAACGCCACCTGCGCTGCGCTTCGGCGGAGACGGCCCCGAAAACCTCGACGGCCAGGTGGATCTCGGAAACCCGCTCCGGGGCGTACGCGGGATGCCGCTCGACCGAGGCGGCCAGCCGGTCCCGCATGTCGGCGCTGTGCAGCAACGCACGGGCGCGGACCGACTCCACCCGGTCGATCTGCTCGCTCATCCTGCGGATGGCGTCCTCGCCCACCCGCTCGGACAGTTCCTCGAGCACCTCGGTCATGGCGTCGGCGAACGTGACGAGCAGGGGTCCCTCACCGAGGCGTTCGTCGACCCGTTCGAGGAACGCGTGGTTGCCCTCGATCACCAGCCCGAGCAGCACGTCCTCCTTGCTCGGGAAGTAGCGGTAGATGGTCCGGTAGGACATCCCGATCCGTCCGGCGATGTCGGCCACGCCGACTTCCGAGAAGCCGTACTCGTCGAACAGCTCGAGCGCGGCGTGGATCATCCGCAGTCGACGGTCGTCCTTCTGCCGTTGCCGCAGCGATCCGCTCATGCCGTGCGCCTCGTGAGCCTGCCGGCGTGGAACAGGTGGGTAGCGGGACTACCGGGGCCGCCACCGGAGAACGCGAGAACCTCGTGTGCCCCGAAGAGCCGATCGGTGGCGATCAGACGAGCGTCGTCCAACCGGACGAGCTCGGTCACTCTCGGCTCGGGTTGCAGCTGCCGGGCCTCGGCGGTGAGCGCCTCCGAGCGCGCCACGGCCGAGCCGTCCGGCCGCACGGTCACCTCTAGGGACATCGTCGAGGAGTCGAACCGACCCGCGAACCGGGTGGGGTCGACTTCCTCGGGGTGTTCCGGCGGGGTGGGCAGCTCGGGTGGCCGAAGCCCGACGAGCCGGTCGGCGATCCGCGCGACGACCTCACGGTGGAAGGCGGCGTTCTCCCCGCCGTTGGCGTGCGAGACGAGAGCGATACCGGCCTCGGGAAGCACGCGCAGGCTACAACTCTGTCCGTAGGTGCCGCCGTCGTGCCCGACGACCCGTTGCCCGTCCCAGTCGAAGATCATCCAGCCGAGTCCGAAGTGACCACCGAGCATGCCGATATCCGGGACCGGGACGTGTGGGCGCCACATCCGTTCGACCGTCGCCGGATCGAGCAACTTCCCGCCACCGTCGAGATACGCCCCGGCGAAGGCCAACAGCTCGCGGGGAGCCATCGCCAGCACGGTGCCCGCGGGCGCGAGGGAGGCGGGCAGGTTCCAGAACGGGGCCGGTTCAGGACTTCCGTCCCGGCCGGGCACGTGTCCCACGGCCGTTCGGTGCAGCAACGCCTCCTCCGGCGTGACCGCCCAGTGCCGCAGGTCGAGCGGCATGCCGATGTACTCGCGCAGCAGCCGCTGGAAGGGCTTGACACGCACCGCTTCGGCGATCCTGCCGAGAACGGCGAAGCCGGAGTTGGAGTAGGACATGCCTTCGCCGGAAGGGATGTCCTGGGGGAGCGTGGGCACGACGTCCTCGACGTAGCGCCGCACCGCGTCCTCGTCACGGGTGGTGGGCACGAAGGCGTCGCCGTAGATGCCCGAGGTGTGGGTAAGCAGTTGCCGGACGGTGATGTCCGCGCCCACCCCCTCTTCGGCGAGTCGGAAGTCGGGCAGGTAACGCGTGACCGGGGCGTCGAGCTCGATCATTCCTTCCTCGACCAGCTGCATCACCAGTGTGCTCGTCCACAGCTTGGTCACCGAACCGATCTGGAACAGCGAGTCCGTGGTGGCCGGAACACCGGTGCGCAGATTGAGCTCGCCCGTCGCCGCCTCGGCGACCTGGTCGTCGGTGAGCACTCCGACGGCCGCACCGGGCACGCCGTGCCGCCGTGCTACCTCGGGCAGGGTCTCGTTCAACCAGGTCCGCAGGTCCGACAGATCCGTCATCGCCACTCCTTCCGCTGCCCGACATCTTGTGTCAATTGATGACTAATGTCAATCAGTGACAGTTTTGTGGGATGGGCTCCGCCACCTGGACGCCGGCTCAATAGGTCTTCTCCGAGAGCACCGGCGGAGCGGACAGAACTCGTTGCGTCTTCCTGGCGAGACCGATTCCCAGCACGAAGGCGATTACGACCAGCCACGACGAGACATTGAGCTGCGCGACACCCGAAAGCCCGTGTCCGAGGTTGCAACCACCCGCGAGCAACGCACCGAAACCGAGCAGGAAGCCCCCGAACAGCAACCGCGGATAGCGCACTCGTGTTTCACCGCGTAACCACCATCCTCCCGCCGTCCGGGCAGCGAGGAATCCGCCGAGGACGATTCCGCAGAGGAACGCGACGAGCCACCAATTGACATCGCCCGTCGCGATGCCGCTCACCGCACCCACGGTGCTCGCACCGAAGCCGACTCCCCCCAGACCGGCCAGTAGCCACGAAGCGACGGCGACCACGGCAAGAGCGACGCCCGCGAAGGGCCAGCGCCATTGCCAGGCGTACTGCCGGTGATCACCACCGCGCCATCGCCAACCGAGCACGACCACCAACGCCGCGAACGGTATCGCCACGACCGCACGGGGCACGCCCAGCACACCCGGCAGAGTCCCGTCGATTCCGCCCGGCAGCACCGTCGGCCCCGGTAGCCGTACCCTGCTCGCAGCGAGCTCGCCGAACGTCCACCCGACCAGCCCGACGAGAGCGCCGAGCATCCCTGAGCCGAGCTTGAAGAACAGGCCCGAGACACAACTGGCGGCCACGGCCATACCGACACCGAAGATCAGGCCGCCGAGGATGTTGCCGACCGGACTCAGCGGCAGGCCGGTATTAAGACCTCGCCCCACCGGAGTCGCGTAAAGCACCGTCAGGCCGACCGAGGTCAACGCCACCGCGAGTAGCCAGGCGCGCGCCAGGGCGAACCTTCGTTCGTACATCCCGGCGAAGATCGCGTGGAAGCACAACCGACCTCGCTGCAGCACGTAGCCGAAGAGCACCCCGGCTACGAGCCCCGTGACTACCGCCAGGATCATGCCGCATCACACCCACTACGGTCCGGTGTTGTTCGGCGCCACCATCACATGCGGACTCGACCTCATGCGGAACGGAGCCTGGCTCGGATGAGCACTACGCGGAAGCTACCGGAACTCCGACCTCCCCGCGGTATCGCGGCACCGGACACGGTGTCCGAGTGAATCAGCTCGCCAGAGCCCACTCACTGCCACGGGAAACGCCCTGCCTCGGAATCACCTCACCGGTGTGCCCCGCCGCGCCGACCGCCCGGCCGAGCGCGTCCACGGCCACGTGATCAACGCCCAGGCCGCGACACCCACCGCGAGCTCCACCGCGAGGTACCACGGCCACGGCCCCATCACGTCCAGCAGCGAGGGATTGTTCGGCTTGGCGTTGAGGAAACCGTAGTTCGCCCCGGTGACCAGGTTGAAACCGAACACCACCACACCCCAGGCGACCGTGACGAGGAGGGCCGTCGCCAGGCTGCGCCAGTCGGGGCGCAGCCCCAAACCCCAGGTCAGGTAGATGGCCGCCCAGACCACGAGGATGTGCTGGGTCCAGAAGTCGACGAAGTCGACGTGCGGAAATCCCGGAGCGTCCAGCGCCGGAGTGATCATGGCCTGCGGATTGAGCGTGAGACCCCAGTAGTACGTCAGCGAGTACGCCCACTGTCGCCGCGTCCACAGCGCGTAGACCGCCACGATCCAGGTGAGGTCGGACAGGTGCAGCGGCAGCGAGACGGCGATGTCCCACTGCGACGGCAGGACCCGGTATACCTGCATCGCCACCGCGAACAGCCCCAGCAGCAACGCGAACGCCCTGGCGAACAGCACCCCCGAGCGCGTTCCCCGATGTCGGTGCCCGGCCAGAACGAGCAGCACCGCCCCCACTGCCGCCACCCCGAGGAGAACCCAGTGGGAGAGGCCGTAGGGGGTGAACGTTTCCTGCGCCCACGACGGGTCCACACCGGAAGACTAGTAGCGGAATCGTCCTCCTCGCCCGCTGAACCGCACCGCACACACCGCGCCCCGGCAATCGTCGCTGTTCTTTCCGAAGCGAGAGGTTCCCAGGCCACCACCGTGCGGTCGTGGTCGACCACTTGTGCCGATCGCGGCACACTCCCTAAGCTGTTCCCACAAAATGATAAAAATATTCCACATATTAAGAAAACAATGTGGCGGGCTCCCCAAACCAGAACGGCGGCAGCGCCACGGAAGGAGACGTCCGCAACCGTGTCCGCATCCGACGAGGTCTACAGCCAGGGCCACGCCGAAAGCGTGGTTCGCTCACAGCACTGGCGGAGGGTGGACAACTCCGCCGCTTACCTGGTCGAACGACTCCAACCAGGACAAACCGTGCTCGACGTGGGCTGCGGTCCCGGAACGATCACGGTCGACCTCGCCGGTCGGGTGGCACCGGGCCGGGTCGTGGGGGTGGATCCGGGCGAACCGGTGCTGGCACAGGCGCGGAAGACCGCGACGACGGAACGGGTCGACAACGTGGAGTTCCGGCGCGGCGACGTCCACGAGCTGGACTTCGACGACGACACCTTCGACGTGGTGCACGCACACCAAGTGCTGCTGCACCTGACCGACCCGGTGGGCGGGCTCCGCGAGATGCTGCGGGTGGCCCGGCCCGACGGGGTGATCGCGATCCGCGACACCGACTACGCCGGAGCGTTCTGGTGGCCCGCCGACGACAGGCTGGAACGCTGGCGGGAGGTGTACCGCTCGGTCGCGCGGGCCAACGGCACCGAACCGGACGCCGGACGGCGGCTGCTGGCCTGGGCCCGTGCCGCCGGGGCGGTCGAGGTGACGCCGAACGCGTCGATCTGGTGCCACGCCACCCCGGAGGAGCGCGCATGGTGGGGCGACATGTGGGCGGATCGCATGTTGGGCTCCCGCATCACCGAGCAGGCGGTGGCGGGTGGTCATGCCACCTACGAGGAACTGGCCACGATCTCGGCGGCCTGGAGCGAGTGGGCGCGGCACCCCGACGGCTGGTTCGCCATCCCGCACGGCGAGGTGCTCTGCCGCGCCCCCGGATGAGCGATCCGACACGAGCCCGAACGATCCCGGCGCCGAAACCACACCCACCGCCGCGCCCCTGGCGGCAACCGGCACAGCACCACGGCTCACCGTGGCGTCATGATCGCTCACTGTGGACAATCGGTCCCGCCGGGTGACGCGAAGACTGCCGAGGAGGGAGCCACCGTTGGAGACGGGTACCGGAGAGCAACCACCGCAGGTGGACGAGCAGACACCCAACATCGCGCGGATGTACGACTATTTCCTCGGCGGCTCGGCGCACTTCGAGTCCGACCGGGCCGCGGCGGAGGAGTTCCTGCGGGTCTACCCGGGCAACACGCTGTGGGCCCAGCACAACCGCTCGTTCCTCGGCCGGGCGGTGCGCGAGTTGTGCGAGCTGGGCATCGACCAGTTCCTCGACCTGGGATCGGGCATCCCGACCGTGGGCAACGTGCACGAGATCGCCCACCGGACGAACCCCGATGCCAGGGTGGCCTACGTCGACATCGAACCGGTAGCGGTCAGCCACGCCGAGCACATGCTGCGCGGGACTGAACTGGCGACCATCACCCGGGCCGACATGCGCCGGCCCGAGCAGGTGCTGAACGCTCCCGGGGTGGCCGGACTGCTGGACTTCACCCGTCCCGTGGCGGTGCTGGCCGTGGCGATCCTGGACATCATCTCGGTCCGGGATCCCCACGGGATGCTGGCCACCTACCGCGAGGCGTGCGCGCCCGGAAGCGCGCTGGCCGTCACCAACGGCGCGCAGCTGACCATGACCGACGAAGAACGAGCGGGCATCGACCGGGTCATGTCGGGCACCACCACCCCGCACGTGACGTTCCGCGATCCGGAGGAGGTCAGGGAGCTGTTCGCGGGATACACCCTGCTGGAACCCGGCGTGGTCCCCAGCGCCGCCTGGCGACCGGCCGAGCCCGTCACCGACGAGGCAGCCCGGCACTCCAACGGCTACGCCGCCGTGGGGATTCGCTCCAGCTGACCGGTGGCGGATACGCCCGGCCCACGGCTCGGTACTGGGCGTGGAAGCTGTTGCGGAGTTCCCCGCGCTCCCGGCACCGGACGAGTCCCACCGAGAAGCTCTGCAGCATCGCGCGTTCCGCTTGTTCGGAGTAAAGCTTCCTGCCCTGAGTTCCGCCGTCCGGAGCACACCCGAAACCGAAGAGGTCGCATCACGATGTCGAACTCTCGTTTTCCCTTGGTCTTTTCGGGTGAAAGAACCCGATTCCCCCTCTTCGCGAAGGAACCGTTGCCACGCTGCGAACGGAACACCACTTCAGACGAAGAATCCCGGAGTGGACGTTCCGGATCCGATGATCAGCGTCCTCGCGAGGAGAACGAACATGAGGAAGAAGTTACGCACGATACTTCCAGCGTTGCTGGGAATGGTGCTGGTCTGTGCCACTTTCACGGCGGCACGTCCGGCAGCGGCCGATGCGGGTTTCCTTGACCGGGCGGAGGGGTTCACCAGAGTTCCCGTACACGAGGTGGGGACCTCGAGCTCACGAGCCGGGACGCTGTCCTACACCGAGTCGTGCTTCGGGTACACCGGACGATTCCGGGACGGCACGGACGTCGTCTTCGTCGACTGGGTGACCGACGTGAACGAGTGCTTCGGGATCTCCCCCACGCGAAAGATCTGGCACACCTGGCCGAACGCGGGACGCTGGCACGAGATGCCCGGCAACGGCCGGGCCGACCGGATAACCGGGGTGGGCGAGAACACGAGCACGGGCGTCCGGGTCGTGGAGGTGTACGTGAACAGCAGCGGTCGCTACTGGTGCAGCACCTACGACAACGGCTGGGGTTCGTGGTGGAACTGCACCTGAGCCCGTCGCCGTGCCTCGCGGTGCAGGGGCCGAGCCACGATTTCAGGGGTTTCCGTCTTCTTTGACCATGACTCGCTCCGTCCCGACACCTCGTCACGGAGCCGGTCAGCGGTGACGTCCGAGCGATCGGAATCGGTCCGCTACGTCACGGATCACGCACTCGTGATGTAGCGGACTCCGGATGTCCCGTCCGCCTCGACGACCCACGCGGCGAGCTCTCACGAAACGGGCTCACGCGTCCACTCCTCGAACCACCTGACCACCTGGCCGGAAAACCGATGTTCGGCGGAGGTTCCGCAAGTTTCAGCGACGTAGCAAGCACCCGGCGCACCAGGGCCCGAGAGGCCACGAACTCCCCTCCGGGAATGCCACCGTCGGCTCCGCTGTTTTCCCGCGGGCCATCGTGGAAACCCTGTTGGTCCGACCAACCCACGGCCTGTCCCATCCTTCAGCTGTCCCGCTGAGCGGGCCGACGAAAGTTCCCGGAACGAGGAGTGTTGCGGCATGGCGAGGATCCTGTTCGTGATGACCGGCGCCGACCACTGGACGCTGGCCGACGGGACGCGGCATCCGACCGGCTACTGGGGTGAGGAGTTCGCCGCTCCTTACCGCGTGTTCACGGGAGCGGGGCACCAGGTGGTCGTGGCCACGCCCGGCGGGGTCGTCCCACCGGTCGACCGGTCCAGCCTCGCCCCGGAGGCCAACGGCGGGCAGGAGCGAGCCGATCGGGTCGCCGCGACCCTGGAATCGGCCGAGGAGCTGCGGCGACCGATGCGGCTGGAGGATGTGCGACCGGACGACTACGCGGCGGTGTTCTATCCCGGTGGTCACGGCCCCATGGAGGATCTCTCCGTAAACGCGGATTCGGCTCGGCTGCTGACCGAGGTCCTGAACTCGGGCAAGCCGCTGGGCGTCGTCTGCCACGCGCCGGCCGCCCTGCTGGCCACCGAGGACGGAAGCGGGACCAGCCCGTTCGCCGGATACCGGCTCACCGGGTTCACCAACCTGGAGGAGAAGCAGGCAGGTTTGGCCGACAAGGCGGCGTGGCTGCTACAGGACAGGTTGGTGGCACTCGGGGCCGAGTTCTCCGAGGGACAGCCGTGGGAGCCCAACGTGGTGGTCGACCGCAACCTGCACACCGGCCAGAACCCGGCATCTTCGGAACCGCTGGCGGAGCGGATCCTTCCCTCGGTGAGCTGAACCGGCCCGGAAGGGCCCCGATGAACCGGCTCCTTGGAAACCGCGTGGACACAGAACACGTCCGGCGGCGTCCTCGGTGCGGAAAGGAACGGTACGACATGCGTGTCGTCATAGCGGGCGGACACGGAAAGATCGCGCTGCGGCTGACCGGTCTGCTTCACGAGCGGGAAACCGAGGTCCTCGGACTGATCCGGAAATCGGAGCACGCTCCCGATCTGGAAGCCGCGGGTGCCCAACCGATCGAACTCGATCTGGAGCACAGCTCCCGTGCCGAGATCACCGAGGCCCTGCGGGGTTCCGACGCGGTCGTGTTCGCCGCCGGCGCGGGCAAGGGCAGCGGAGCCGAGCGGAAGTACACGGTGGACCGCGACGGTTCGGTGTCGCTGGCGGCGGCCGCCGAGGACGCCGGGGTGCCGCGTTTCCTGCAGATCTCCACGATGGGCGCCGGACAGTCACCGGACCCCGACTCCGGAGAGGTCTGGAAGGCCTACATCGACGCCAAGACCAGCGCCGAGCAGGATCTTCGCTCCAGAGATCTGGATTGGACCATCCTGCGCCCCGGGGCGTTGACCGACGATCCGGGAAGCGGCCTGGTCGCTCTCTCCTCCCCGCCCGTCCCACGCGGCCGGGTGTCGCGGCAGGACGTGGCCGCCGTGCTGGCGGAGCTGCTCGCCACCCACCGGGGAAGTAGTCACACGCTCGAACTGACCGAGGGGGACACACCGGTTCCGAAGGCGGTCGCCGCCCTCTGAGGCACCTCGGCGGCGGGGTGGCCGGGCCGGTGGGCGGCAGCGCGCTACTAATTGAAGTTTTCCGGTCGGGTTGTCGGGTCGCTCGGTTGGCGGAACCTCCCGCTGGCTCTCGCTCCGGAAGGCCCGACATCGGGTAGGTACTACACAACGTCGGACCTTCCTCGCGAGAGCGCGACGCGGGAGAACTCGCGGGCGGTCGAGCCGGTGACGTGGCTCCCGTGCTTCGGAACCGAAAGAGCCCCGCGTCCCTCGACAACACGACAGGCAAGCATCAGTAAGCTGGCCGCGACAGCCGGAGCGTTTCTTAAGGGGCAGTGATGCGTGCCGTCGTGTTCGACGAGTTCGGGGCCACCCCGGAGGTGCGCACCGTCCCCGAGCCGCGTGTCGCGCCGGACGGGGTGGTCGTCGCGGTCGAGGCAACCGGGTTGTGCCGCAGCGACTGGCACGCCTGGCAGGGCCACGAACCCGACGTCACCCCGCCGCACGTGGCCGGTCACGAGCTGGCCGGACGCCTCGTCGAGGTCGGTTCCTCGGTGCGCGGCTGGCACCCCGGGGACCGGGTCACCGTGCCGTTCGTCTGCGCCTGCGGCACCTGCCACCAGTGCTGCACCGGAAACCAGCAGGTCTGCGAGTACCAGTTCCAGCCCGGCGCCACGCACTGGGGCTCGTTCGCCGAGCGGGTGGCCGTGCCCCGGGCAGAGACGAACCTCGTGGCGCTGCCCGACGAACTGCCCGCCACTTCGGCCGCCGCGCTCGGTTGCCGGTTCGCCACCTCCTTCCGGGCGGTGCTGCGGCAGGGGGCGGTGTGCGCGGGCCAGTGGGTCGCGGTGCACGGCTGCGGCGGCGCGGGCGTCTCGGCGGTGGCGATCGCAGCGGCAGCCGGTGCCCGGGTGGTGGCCGTCGACCTCTCCGATGCGGCACTGCGGCTCGCCGCCGAGCTGGGTGCGGAACACACCGTGAACGGGAACCGGAGCCCCGACACGGCCGAGGCGGTTCGGGAACTCACCGGCGGGGGTGCTCACGTGTCGCTGGACTGCGTGGGGCACCCGGCCAGCTGCGCGGCTTCGATCTCCTCGCTGCGCACGCGGGGAACTCACGTGCAGCTCGGGCTGCTGCCGCCTGAGCGGGGCCTGCCACCGGTACCGATGCACGAGGTGATCGCCCGCGAGCTGCGCGTCCTCGGCACGCACGGCCTGCAGGCTCACGAGTACCCGGAGATGCTGCGGCTGGTCACCGCCTCCCGCATCGACCTCGACCGGCTGATCGGCCGCAGGATCGGGCTGGACGAGATCCCGACAGCGCTGGTCGCGATGAACGAGACGACACCGCCGAGCAGCGGGATCACCGTCGCCGAGCTCGGCTGAACCTGGAGTACCGTCCTGACCGGTTGCCTCGCGGGACCGCGTCGTCGGCCGCACCGATCACGGTGCCAGCCGGAACGGCGGATATCGGTCGGTGACGAGGATCCAGGCGTAGGAGATGACGCGGTTGTGCCACCGCCCCACCCCCACCAGGAAGTCGAACAACCGTCGCGGATGACGACCGGTGAACACGATCGCGAACCACGCGGCCACCACGGCCACGACGGCCGCGATGTCCAGGAAGAACAGCACGACGTAGTGTGGAACGACCAGCAGCCACTTCACCAGCGGAAGCCACCGGTTGAGCGTGCGGTCCTCGGGAGCGTCGAAATCGAGGTGCACCGCCTGGTGCTCGTCGGTGGAGGGGTACCGGTCGTCCAGCAGGGCGACGTAGACGATCACCCGGTTGGTGAAGCGCAGCAGCTCGCGGTTCCAGTCGAACCACCAGCGCGGGTACTTGCGCCGGAACAGGAGCATCAGCAGCGGCGGAACGAAGAGCATCCCACCTGCGCTGGACAGCACCACCTCCGCCGATCCCTCGCCGAGTCGCATCGCCCGACCGCCGACACTGCTCAGCAGGACGAGAATCGGCACGGCCAGAATCAGCCTGAAGGCCGTGCCGACACGGTCGAGCTCCCGATCCGGATACTCGACGTCGAAGCGGACCGGGTGCGGCCGCCGCGTCGAACCGGCTGAACCAGTTTCCGAAGCGTCCCCACTCACCCCGCACCTCCACGGACCGGAGTTCCGCGCTCCACCGAGGCGGCCCCGGAAGCTCCGCACCTCCGTTGGCGGAAGGATCACCGCGTGCCCCGCACGGTGCTGCCCCCATCAGCGAAAATCGGTCCGGTCGACGGCCGCGTGAGCGTGACGGTACCTTCCAGCCCGCTCCTCCGCAGGATTCCGCCGCCTTGGAGAAGGGGCTCCCGATGTTCCTGCTGCCACCCGTCGAGATCGTCCGAGCGGTACTGCCGGAGCGGACCGAACGGGGAGACGGCGCCTTCCTCCAGAGCACCGGAATCACAGCGGTTCACCCAATGCCCGGGATCAGCTCGTTCCCAGCGCTCACAGCCGTTCCAGTCCATCGAGGATCCGTTCCAGCAGTGTGTGCGGCACCGTGGTTCGTTTTCTCGGTGGTTCGTGCAGCTCGCCGGAGAAGGCGGGGACGTAGCCGCGTAAGCGGTTCGGCTCGCGGGGCTGTCTGGTCACTGTTCCCCCTCGGCGCTGCCGGTGTCCGACTGTTCCGCATGCCCGGTGTCCGGTTGCTCGGTGCTGCCGGTGCCTGCCTGTTCGGTGATCAGGAGTTCGGTGCAGCCCGGGCAGGTGGGGGCTTGGAACCAGTCGAGTTCGCTGGGTTTGGCCATCGCGCAGGGCTTGCCGCACACCGAGGTGTCGGAGGCTCGGCCGTCCCAGTGTTTGCCCCGGAAGGCGTGCCGGTGCCATTTGAACCCTGTCCTGTCCGGCACGGGTAGCCAGTAGTGCTGTCGCTCGGTGGTTTCCACGATTATCCCTTCCAGCTCGGCTGGGGCCGGTGGAGATTCAGGTACTCGGTGAAGCAGAGATCGCAGCACGGTCGGATGTGGCGCATCCGGCGGTCCTGGTAGGCGGGGACTTCGGCGTAGTCGTGCCCGCCGAGCGTGCTCACCCCACCGCCCTCGGTCGGCAACGCGTCCAACGTGGCGTGCTGGTGCGTGTCGCCGTCCGGCACGAACCACGACACGACCACCCTCCCGGTCCCCGCACCGATCCCCACAGGATTCCTCCGCTCTACTGCTACGCGTCCGAGCTCACGTCCGGCCCGCAAGGCTTTTACCGCATTCATCACCCAAGTCTTCGACAGTGATCGCTCGATCACACAGGGCAATCGACTGGGCACTTCCGGGCAGCTCGGGGCAGGTGGCACGATCACGGTCGTGCCCCGCAATCACCGTCTTCGACAGGCACGCGAAGCCACTCCGTCCCCGCGCACCCCGGGCGCGGGCATGAGCCGTGCCGAACTGGCCGAGCAGGCGAATCGGTGGCTCGCTGCCAACATGGGCAGTTCGGGCGCCCTGGACGCGCACGCTTTGGCCCGCTACGAGCGCGGAGCGGTGGTGCGGCCGAACAGGGATTACCGCGCGGCGTTGCGCTCCGTTCTCGGGGTGACGGAGGACTCGGAGCTCGGTTTCGACCGAGCGAGCGCTCCCGCTGCTCGGAGGACGCCTTCCGCGCGAGCTCTGCCTGCCGACAACGCGGTTTCCGAGCGGATCGATGCCCCGGCTGACAGTGACACGGTGAGCGAGCTGCGGGTCACGATCGACCGTTTGGTCGCGCTGGACGGCAGCCTCGGTGGCGGCGAGGTAGCCCCGCTGGCACTGCGCGCCTTCCGACGCACTCAACGCATCCTGGACCAGGGCAGCTACCGCGCGTCCGTCGAACGTGATCTCGAAGCGACCGCGGCGGAACTCGCTGAGGTAGCGGGCTGGTGTCTGATCGACGCCGGACGGTTCACCGAGGCGCACCGGGTCAACGCGGAAGCCCTGCGCCTGGCCGTCATAGCGGGTGACACGAGCATGGAGTGGTTCGTGATGTCCAACGACGTCCTGGTCAGCCTGTATCAGGGCAATCCGTACGGAGCACTGCGCATCGTGCGGCGCTTCAGCGAGGCGAACCTCCCCAACCGGGTAAGAGCCTTGTTCGAGATCCGGCAGGCCCGGGCACTGGCCGCCCTCGAATCGCCGGCAGCCCTGGATGTCTTCGACAAGGCACGCTCGGAACTCACCGAGAGCTTCACCCACCGCGATCCCTCGTGGACCTGGTGGGTGGACCAACGAGAACTCGCGGTTCAACGCGGCCACGTCCACGACGGACTGGGGCACTCCCACGACGCGCTGCGCGACATGCTCGAATCCTGGGAACTCTCGCGTGGAAAAGAACACCTGCGATGGGCCACCTACATCACGGCGGCGAACGCCCTACGGTTGAGCCTGCGAGTGGGTGCCTGGCAGGAGGCCGAACGTGTCACCACCGAGATCCTCCCGATGGTGGGAGAGGTTTCCTCGGTACGGACGGAAAGCATCCTTCGGAGAACCGTGGCGGAGATTCCGCGGAATATCTCTTCCACCTTGGCCGGGGAACTCGAACAGATCCGCACCGAACTGGACTGAACACCGGCCGACCGGTGTCACGCCATCGACGGGAATTCGAAATTTCTTTCACATCTGTTTTCTCATTCGAAAAAAGCGGAGCCCCCTGATCGAAACCAGGGAGCCCCGTGCTACTTTGTATCCGCCAAGACTCAAAATAGCAGTGCTGAGCGTAGCACGGAATACGCTTCCCGCCACGCGCACCCCAGGCAGCGTGTGGGTAGGGTTACAAGTCCTGGCCACGGTTCACAGCCGTGCGGCTCCCCGTCAGATGGGGTGAAGTCCGCGCGTCAGGCAACGCACGATCTAGGCGAACCCGGCCGTGTCCTTGGTAAGCCCTGGCGCTCATGCTCGCGTAGCCCGGCCATCATCCCGGCAATGCGCGTAACCCCCGGCTCGGCGAGCCCTTAATCCGGCTCGCGGGGTGAAGCTCCGAAGTCACAATTCCGGTATACCGAGAGCTCTTCACCTCCCCCTCGAACCCGGGAGAAGTGTGTCCAACGCACGACACACCCGAGATCGAGGGGGGACTCGCAGCCTTACGGGTCCACGCGGTACCCGAGCCCCCACCAAAACCCCACGGAAGTTCCCGAATATTCTCGGATTCCCTCGAAAGAATGGACGACGGCCTGGTTCCGGGGTCACCAGAGGCTGTCGGGGGTCGCTGTTCGGAGTTCCCCGATGAAAGCGGCCGGATTTCGTGCTGGAACCATCGGATCTAGGGTCGGAACATGGCGCAGTACTACGAGGTTCACCCACGCAATCCGCAGCGGCGGGCGCTCAACCAGGCGGCCGAGATCCTCCGCTCGGACGGCCTGGTGGTCTACCCCACCGATTCCTGCTTCGCGCTCGGCTGCCGCGTGGGCAACAAGGACGGGCTGGAACGCATCCGCACGATCCGCAAACTCGACCAGCACCACCACTTCACCCTGGTGTGCCGGAACTTCTCCGAGCTGGGCCAGCTCGTCAACATCAACAACGCGACGTTCCGCGCCGTCAAGGCCACCACCCCGGGCAATTACACGTTCATCCTGCCCGCCACCAAGGAGGTCCCCCGCAGGTTGCTGCACCCGAAGAAGAAGACCATCGGCGTGCGCATCCCCGACCACGTCACCGCCCAGGCACTGCTGGACACGCTGGACGAACCCCTGCTGTCGAGCACCCTGCTGCTGCCCGACCAGCAGGAACCGATGACCAACGGGTGGGACATCAAGCAGCGGCTCGACCGCGAGGTGGACGCAGTGATCGACTCCGGCGACTGCGGGACCGAACCCACCACCGTGGTCGACTTCTCCGAGGACGAGCCCGAGATAGCCCGCTACGGCGCGGGTGATCCCACCCCGTTCGAGTAGTTCCTTCGAGTGGTTCCACCACCTTCCCCTCCCGCACCTGGCGAACCAGCACGACGAGCACTGAGCGGTGAGGGATGTCCCTGGGGACATCGGCGGAGCCCGGGCGGGCCGTTGCGCGCGCGAGCACGCGCGGCAGACTGTCGCAGCGGGACCGCTCCCCGATGGATCCGGGCCGGATTCCCGAGCCGGGAGCGTGGCGAGACGAACCACAGGACGGATCGTGCCCGACGAGAGCAGGTTGATGCCCGACCAGGAAGCGAGCAGTACGAGCCGCCCCCACGGCCAGGGTCTCCACGTCGAGAGTCTCGGCGGCAACACCGCGGTGCGCAAGCGGCACGATTCCGACGAGCGGGAACGCGAACTCTTCGCCACGATCCCCTCCTCGCGGGACAGCCGTGCCGTGCTGGCCACGACGGCGGCGATACGCGAGGCAGGCTTCCTCGACGCGCTGTGGCACGCCTGCCGCCGCGCGATGCTTCCCGCCCTGGCACCGGCGTCCACCGCGGCGAGACGCGGAGCACCAAGCCAACTCTGGATCGCGGTAGGGGGACTGACTCGACCCGGTCCCCGAGGCGGTTCGATGGCCGAGGAACTCGCCACCGAACTCGACACGGACGTACTGGTCCCCGACGGGCGGTTGGAGCTGGTACCCGGCGGCTCGCTCTACGTCACCGGCGGGCGATGGCGGTTGTACCGCGCCGGTCACCCACCTCGACCGCACGTCGTGCGGTACCCGACGCCGCTGTGGGAGAAGCAGCTGCCCGCCGGTCCGGTGGCCGACTCCGGGCTGCTCGCCGAACCGGTTCCGGCGGGACTGCGGATCCGCGAGGACGGACAGGAGCCAGGTCCTCGGGAGGAGGATCTCGCGGTGCCGCAGTCCCCGCACCACCCCCGCCTGCTGCTGGGTTCTCCCGGTGCGGCGCCGATCCCCCCGACACGACTGGCGTCCATACTGACCCGGCTGTCCGGGGGACTGCGGAGGCCCTGGGAACTCGTACCGACCACGGTCGAGGAGGCCGCACCGGCACGGCTGCGCGAACTCGCCGAACGGCTGAGCAGCGACGTACTGGCGACCACCGGTCCCGTGCTGCACGACGGTTCGGGCGGCGAACGGTCTGTGGTGCGGGATCCGCACTCCCCCTGGGAACCGTTTCCCGTGTCGCTGTGGCACTCGGCCACCGGCGCCGCACGGGTGGCACTGACCGCGCGGGCGCCGCGCGGCTGGGTGAGGTTCAATCAGCTGGTCTATCGACGCGCCGAGGCCGGACCCGCCGCCCCCGCCCCGGGGGAGATGGTGGCCAGGGTCGTGCCGGGTGGACTGGCGCTGTTGCCGTTCGCCCAGTCCGGGTTCAGGGGCGCCGCGGACGAGATCGCCTTCGAGCAGCACCGGATGACCGTCTCGGTCGGATCGCCCTACGTCCCGGTGCCGCCGGAAGCCCCACACGTGCTGCGACAACTGCTCGACGGGCTCACTCCTCGGCAACGCGGCAGGATCCGGCTGCTGATCCTGGGCATCGCCGACGGACGGACGCGCGGAGAACTCACCGCCATCGCGGGTGAACCGAACGGAGGTGGTCCGGCATACCCGCCGATCTCCACAGCCGACGGTGCTCCGGATGCCACGAGTGCCCCGCTCCCCGAGGCGGACGCCCCTGACGCAACTCCGAACGAAACCACGGCGCACATCCCCGCGGTCGAAAGCGGCACCTCGGCCAACGGTGCACTGACCGACGAAGGCGCGTTGGCTGACGAGGCATCCTCCCGGGACACGGACGACGAGCAGCGGCCGGTGTTCCACAGCACGCCGATGCCGAGCCACCGGCCGCGCACGGTCTCCGAGCCACCTCCGGAACTGCTGTCCGAGCGGGCCGACCGACCTTCCCCGTCCGACACCTCGGGCCACCCCATCCGAGCACCGCACGCGGGAAGTACCGAAGAACCGGCCGACACTCCACCGGAGCCGCTGTCCGACCGGGAGTCGGTTTCCCCTGTACCCGAGGACCCCGAGCGACCGAGGCTCGTGCCCGCGCGGACGGGTGGGACCGGCACACCGCACGACCACCGCAGCACGTCCGAGGAACGCTCGCGCTTCGCCCGGGCGGTGGGTGACGACTTCGACGAGGTGCTGCCCAGTGTGAACACGGTGTTGGCCACCCACCCCGCGCTGCGGGAGAACGAGGCCGACGAGGCCAAGGCCGACTTCGTGGCGGTCATCCTCTACACCGGACGCGGCGCGAACGGGGGAAACGCGGTGAACCGGCTGCTGCGCACCGGAAACACCGAAGCCGCCCGGGACTACGTGGCCTGCCTGCTCTCGGGACTGCGGCGGCTGCCGGTGCACCGCGGCCCGTCCTTCCGCTTCGGTGGTTGCCCGGACGGAGACGTCGAGGGCTACGAGCCGGGCGCGGTGCTGTCCGAACCCGGCTTCCTCAGCGCCACGGCGGCGGACGACCTGACGACCGATGACGAACACGGGGACTCGGTGAACGGGGACGTGGTGATCTGGTCGCACTCGGCACGCCGGGTTTCGCTGTTCGGGCGGAACTCGCTGCCCGAGGAGGTCGTGTTCGCCGTCGACTCCCGGTTCAAGGTCCTCGCCACGGCGGACGGGGAGACCGGTCGGCCCACGCTGCTGCTGCGGGAACTGCGGCCGGACGAGCGGACCGACCACGGTGAACTCGACGAGACCGATCTGGCCGTGCTGCTCAAACTCCGGCGCGCGCTGCGACGTAGGCACAGCACCGAACCACGAGTGCTCTCCGAGCGGGACCAGTTGGACCGGATGAGTTCCCCGGTGGGGCTGGTGCCGACCGAACTCCGCGGCGACGCCGAAGCGCCACCCGCCGCTTCCGGAGCCGAAGCGGCGCGACCGGACCACCCGGCAGGCGCCGTGACCACCGCACGATGAGTCGACGCCGCCCGACACGGTTCTCGACGAGGAGCGCGGCCGCAGCGAAGCCGCGGTAGGGAGAGCAAGCCATGCCCGCTCGCCGCCCAGGCGTGCTCACCGATCTCGTGCTGCTGCTGAGCGCGCTGCTGCTCGCGTGTGCTCCACAGGCGGTCGCAGCTGGTCACACGAGCCCAACGGAGACGGCGAGCGGGTTCGAGCTCGCGGCACGGTCGGCCACCGAGCAGTGCCGTCGCCCACCGGTCAAGACGGCGCGGGCACGTCCCTGGGCACAGGAGACGCTGGCACCGGAGCGGGTCCGGGAACTCACCCGTGGCGCGGGCGTGACGGTGGCGGTCGTCGACTCCGGAGTCGACGCGACGACACCGCAGCTGGCCGGTGCCGTACTCGACGGTGTCGACGTCCTCTCAGACGGTGGGGGAACCGCCGACACCGACTGCCTCGGGCACGGCACGTTCGTCGCCGGGATCATCGCCGCACGCCCCGCCGAGGGAACCGGTTTCACCGGAGTCGCCCCGGCCGCCACGATCCTCCCCGTCCGCGACACCCGGTCCAGGGAGGGCGGCTCGGCCGAGTCCATGGCCCGCGGCATCCGCGCGGCCACCGAGGCGGGCGCGCAGGTCATCAACATCTCGGCCAGCACGAACTACGACGACGCGGCGCTGCGCGACGCCGTCGAGTACGCGCTGTCGCGTGACGTGCTGATCGTCGCGGCGGCGGCCAACGAGGCGCAGCGGGGCAACCCGGTCCCCTACCCCGCTTCCTACCCCGGCGTGCTCGCCGTCGGCGCGATCGACCCCACCGGCGAACGCGCGGAGTTCTCCCAGACCGGGAAGTTCATCGACCTCGTCGCACCAGGTGTCGATGTGGTCAGCGTCGGACCGGGCGGCCCGGGACACTGGCAGGACAGCGGGACCAGCTTCGCCGCACCGTTCGTCTCCGGAACGGCGGCGCTGGTGCGGGCCTACCACCCGGAGCTGACCGCGGCGCAGGTCAGGCACCGTCTGACGAGCACGGCGAGTCATCCCGGCACGGAGGTACCGGACGAGGCGACGGGCTGGGGCGTGGTGGACCCGTACTCCGCTGTCACCAGCGTGCTGCCCTCGGGACAGGGCACCGGATCCGGTGCCGGGACCGTCCGGGTGGCACACCCGGACGTGCCGCGAGACGATCCGACACCGATGCGCGTGGTGCTGATCAGCACCGTGGGGGTGACGCTGCTGATCAGCCTGGCCGCGATCGGGGCTAGGTTGGCACCGGCCGGATGGCGGCGCGGGTGGCGCCGCCGGCGCGTGGCGCGTGTCGTCGACGGCACCGGTGTCGACGGCACTGGCGAGGACCGCCCGCACGTCTCGGCCCGGTGACACCCGGAGCAGTGATACCCGAGCCAGTGACACCCGGTACGGGAGAACTCCGCCGGGAACGGCTCACCGCTCGGTGGTCGCGACGGGATCGAGCAGCGGTGTCTGCACCAGCCGCACCGTGCGCTTGCGGTTGACGAACTGGGCCCTACCCACCGGGAGCGTCTTCGGCGGCAGCTCACCGAGGAACTTTCCCTCGTCCTTGGGGCAGGAGAACAGCAGACCGGGGGTGCCCAACTCCCACATCCGCCGCAGCACCGGATCCATCATGGACCTTCCGGCTCCCGAGGTGCTGCGGGCGATGATCAGGTGGAACCCGATGTCGGCGGCCTGCGGCAGCAGCGAGGCCAGCGCCTGCACCGGGTTGTTCATGCCGGTCTGCACCAGCTCGTGGTCGTCGACGACGATGAACAGCCGCCCGCCGCTCCACCAGTCCCGTTTGGGCAGCCGGTCCGGGGTGATCTCCGGGCCGGGGAGCCGGTCGGTGAGCAGCCCGGCGGTCTCCTCGATGGTGGTGGCGAAGGTGTCGCCGGAGACCGAGTAGCCCAGCTGGTACTCCTGCGGCACCGCGTCGTGCAGTTCGCGGCGCAGGTCGGCGAACATCAGCCGCGCCTGGTCGGGTCGGTAGTGCGCCCGCACCGAACGCGCGATGTGGCGCAGCAGGTTCGTCTTTCCCGTCTCGGTGTCGCCGAAGATCATCAGGTGCGGGGTGACGTCGAAGTCGTGCCACAGCGGCGCGAGATCGACGTCGTCGATCCCCAGCGAGACCTTGGGCAAACCGGTACTGCCCGCCAGCGGTTCCGGCAGCTCGGATGCGTGCACCTCCACAGGCAACAGCCGCACCGGGGGCGCCTGCGGGACGCCGGGCACCGCGACCGCCTCGACCAGGTCGGTCACCGCGTCGGCGAGGTCGTCGGTTCGGGCGCGACCGTCCACCCGGGGCAGGGCGGTGAGGAAGTGCTGCTTGTCGGTGGTCAGACCACGTCCGGGCGAGTCGGGGACCTTGGCCGCGAGCCTGCTGTTGACCTCGGACTCCACCGGATCGCCCAGCCGCAGCTCCAGCCGCGTGCCGAGCACGCCGCGCAGCCACGGGCGCATGTCCGACCAGCGCGCGGCGCCGACGACCAGGTGGATGCCGAAGGTCAGCCCGCGCGCGGCGATCTCGCCGAGTCGGTCCTCCAGCTCGTCGAACTCGTTGCGTACGGTGTACCAGCCGTCGATGAACAGGAAGACGTCGCCGTACGGGTCCTCGTCGACGAACCGCCCCGCGCGCTTGGCACGGCGGTAGGCCGACATCGAGTCCAGGTTGTTGGCCTGGAAGGCGACCTCCCGACGTTCGAGCAGGTTGACGATCTCCTGGACGGTGCGGGTGACCCGATCACGGTCGAGACGACCCGCCACGCTGCCCACGTGCGGCAGGTCCCGCAGCGGGGCCAGCGAGCCACCGCCGAAGTCCAGGCAGTAGAACTGGACCTCGGCGGCCGAGTGGCTCAGCGCCAGCGCGGCGATCATCGTGCGCAGCACGGTGCTCTTGCCGCTCTGCGGGCCACCGACCACGCCGACGTGCCCCTGGGCTCCGGAGAGGTCGGCCGTCAGCAGCTCGCGACGCTGCTGGGCGGGCAGGTCGATCAGCCCCAGCGGCACCCGCAGTCCGTCCTCGGTGGAGCGCTCGGCCGACCGCAGACCGGTGTCCGGGGAGTCCAGCAGCGGCGGCAGCAGATCGTCCAGCGTGGGCGATACCCGCATGGGCGGCAACCAAACCTGGTGCGCCGCCGGACCGTGATCGCTGAGCCGGTCGATGAGCACGTCCACGAGCGAGGTCTGCGGCCCGCTGTCCTCTTCCGGCTCCGGCGGGGCTTCGACGGTGCGCCGAACGCGGGGTTCGACGTAGTCACCGCCGAACGGCACTAGCTGTTCCTCGATGACCTCCTTGCTGCGCTGCCTGCGCGGGGTGCGGTAGACACCCGACACGTAGGCGGCCTTGAACCGGGAGAGGGTCTGGGTGTCCGAACGCAGGTAACCGTTGCCCGGCGTGGTGGGCAGCTCGTAGGCGTCCGGCACACCGATCACGCTGCGGCTCTCCATCGCCGAGAACGTGCGCAGCCCGATGCGGTAGGACAGGTGGGTCTCCACCTTGCTGATGCGGCCCTCGTCGAGCCGCTGCGAGGCCAGCAGCAGGTGCACGCCGAGACTGCGGCCGAGCCTGCCGATCATGGCGAACACGTCGATGAACTCGGGTTTGCTGACCAGCATCTCGCTGAACTCGTCGACCACGACGAACAGGCTCGGCATCGGATCCAGCGGCACCCCGGAACGGCGCGCCTTCTCGTACTCCCGCTGGGAGCTGTAGTTCCCGGCCGAGCGCAGCAGCTCCTGCCGCCGGTTCATCTCCCCGGTGAGCGCGTCCTGCATCCGGTCGACCAGTTCGATCTCGTCGACCAGATTGGTGATCACCGCCGAGGTGTGCGGCAGCCGGTCGAAGCCGAGGAAGGCGGCACCACCCTTGAAGTCCACCAGCACGAGATTGAGCTCGTCCGAGGCGTGCGTGGTCACCAGTGCCAGCACCAGGGTCCGCAGCAGCTCACTCTTGCCGGAGCCGGTGGCACCGACCAGCATCCCGTGCGGCCCCATGCCGTCCTCGGCGGACTCCTTGATGTCCAGTTCGATCGGGGTGCCGTTGCCCGCGATGCCGATCGGCACCCGCATGCGCTGCCAGCCCGAGCGGTCCCGGCGCAGCTGGTCGACGTCGAAGGTGCGCGCGTCGGACACGCCCAGCAGCGAGGTCAGCTCGTAGTCGGTGGTCAGTGGTTCGCCGGAGTCGCCGCTGGTGCCCATCCGGTGCGGCGCGATGTCGCGCGCCAACGCGGAGGCGGTCACCACCCCCACTCCGTCCGGCCCGCACAGCGAGCTCGTGCTCTCCCGGCCCGCGCGGTCGAAGTCGACCGTGCGGATCTCGGCGGAGTCGACCTCCAGGTGCAGCACCGAACGGTCCGCCTGCCAGGTCAGCGCGCTGTCGATGTCGACGATCACGGTGTTGCGGTAGCCACCCCCGGAGAAGCGATGTCCGGCCGGGATGTTCACCCCGTCGACCACGACCACCACGAACGGCTCGCCGCTGGTGATCGGGGTGGAGGGCTCGAAGCGGGGGCGCTCGGTGTAGGAATCTCCCCCGAGCAGCTCCTCCAGGTCGGTGACGTTGTCCGAGATCAACCGCAGCGGCCCGGCCCCGTCGCGACGGCCGTCGTCCTGGGCGTGCGGCAGCCACTTCGTCCAGAGCCACTCCTCGCGCCGCTCGTTCCCGACGCACACGGCGATGGTCAGGTCGGCCGGGGAGTGGAAGGCGACGAGTTGGCACAGCAGCGCCCGCACCAGGGAACGTTGCGACTCGGTCTCGCCGCGCAGCTGGATCCGGGCGAAACCGCGCAGATACACCGCGATCGGGGCGGAGGGCAACGTGGTGTAGGTGCGCAGGAACCGGCGCAGGGCGTAGGCGCTGAGCGGTTCGAGGTCCTCGACCGGTTTGGTCTGCGGTGGAACGAGCTTGACGGCGGAGCGCTGTTGCCCCAGCCCGAGCCGGACCTCCCCGAAGTCCTCGTGCGCCGCGCGGCGTTCCCAGAGGCGGTAACTGCGCACCAGCGACCACAGTGACCGCGGATCCGGGTGCTTCCAGATCGCCGCGCGGTGCTGCTCGCCCAACGCGTCGCGCACCCTGCGCCGCGTCTGCGAGAGATAACGCAGGTAGTCCCGGCGGTCACCGGTGAGCTGGTGCTTGCGGTCGGTGGATGCCCTGGCCAACTGGCCGAGGACCATGGTGACCATGGCGACGCCCATCAGGCCGCCACCGATGTAGGTCATCATGCTCCCGGAACGGGCCGACGAAAGCATCATCATCATCATCGCGCCGGCCATGACCGCCATCGGCAGATACATCAACACCGTGCTCAGGCTGTTGCTCTGCGGCTCCGGCACGCTGGGTGGTTCCTGCAGCTCCATCTGGTCCGCGGGCATCGCAGGCCCCACGCGACGGGCCGGCCTGCGGAACAGCGTCGTGCTCAACGCGCGTCTCCTCGTTGGTGCGGGATTCCCCTTGGTGTTGCGGAGGAGCCATCCGAACGCACCAATCCGCGCGCGCGAGTGACTACCTTCCGCCGTTGTCACGGTCTCGGCCAGCCAGCCAGGAAGGAAACCGGACACCAACGTGGACGACGCCACCAAGGATGTCACAAATCAGCTCTGCCGACTACGCCTGATCGTCAAGGACAGATCGGTCGAGATGGCACTGCCCACCGACGTCGCCCTGATCGACCTGCTGCCCGCCATCCTGCGCCACGCGGGCGGTGAACTCGCCGACGAGGGGGTGGAACACGAGGGGTGGGTGTTGCAGCGGTTCGGCAGGCCCCCCTTCGACGAGGAACGCACCACCGCGGAACTGGGACTGCTCGACGGCGAGACGGTCCATCTGCGGCCGAGGGCGGACAGCCTGCCGCCCATCGACTTCGACGACCTAGTGGACGGCATCGCCGAGCAGGCACGACGCCGCTCCGACCCGTGGTCCCAGCGACTCAGCCGGTGGATGCTGCTCGCCTTCGGCGGGACCGCGCTGCTCGTCGGCCTCGTGGTACTCGGTTCCGGCGGGCCCAGGATCACCGGAACGATCACCGCGGGCGGCACCGCGCTCGTGCTGCTGCTGACGGCCACCGCGCTGGCACGAGGTCGGGCCGACACGATCACCGCCGTCGTGCTGGCCGGTCTGGCGCTGCCCTACGCGGGGTTGTGCGGCTGGTACCTGCCGCTGCTGTCCTCACCCGAGGCGCAGGCACCGGCGAGCATCGCCTGCGCCGCGATGCTGGTGGTGGCGGGGCTGGCCATCGGACTCGTGGGAACGGCCGAGGCCGCGTTGCTGTTCGTCAGCGGGCTGTTCACCGTCGTGCCGCTGGGGATCACCGCGGTCATCGACGCGGCGTCCCCGTTGGACAGCGGCCAGGCCGCGGGGATCGGTCTGATGCTGGTGCTGCTCGCACTCGGTTTCGTGCCCACGTCCTCCTTCCGCCTGGCCGGGTTGAGCCTGCCCCCACTGCCCACCAGTTCGGAGGAGTTCGGCCAGGACACCGACCCCTTCCCGCACGAGGTCGTGGTGGAGCGCTCGGCGGCGGCCGACCGGTACATGACCGGGCTGTACGCGGCGCTGGGGCTGACCGCGGTGGTGCTGTTCACGGCGCTGCTCGTCCCCGGCGGGATGTGGTCGATGATCACCACCGCCGTGGCGGCACTGCTGCTCCTGCTGCGTTCCCGACACGTCGACAGCGCACGCCAGCGTTGGCCGCTACTGATCACGGCGGGTTACGCACTCGCGCTGGACGGTGTGGTGCTGGCGCTGGGGCTGGATCCGTTCGCCCGGCTCTGGTACGGCTTCACCGCAGCTCTGGTGCTCGCACTGCTGCTCGTGGTGGCCAGTAGAGCCCTGCCCGGCCGGAAACTTGCCCCGTACTGGGGGCGGGCGGTCGACCTGCTGGAGACGTTCTCCGCACTGGCGCTGGTCCCGCTGCTGTTGGCAGCGCTCGACGTCTACATGTTCGTACGCGGCCTGGCCGGTTAGCGTTCGCGACCGCCCGGCGAGCGAGAACTTCCGAAGAGATCGGGCACCTCCTCCGAGATCACCGACCGCGAACCACCCCTGGGAGAACCATGCAGTCCAGACGCGACCAGGTGCAGGCATACTTCTTCGTGGTGGGACGCCTCGTATCCGCGCTGATGCGGGCGAGCCCGGACGACCAGACCACGCCGACCCGCCGCTTCGTGATGGGCACGGTCATCGGAACCCTGCTGGGTGCGCTGGTGGTGGCCGGTTTCGGCATCGTGGGGCTGATCTTTCCCGGCGGCAAGACCTCGTGGCAGGCCGAGGGCACGATCGTCGTGGAGAAGGAGACGGGAGCCCGCTACCTGTACCTGAACGGCGCGCTGCGCCCGGTGCTGAACTACTCCTCGGCGCTGCTGGCCCGTGACCAGTCCGGCGGCGACCCGAAGCTGGTCTCGCGGAACTCGCTGCGGGGGACACCGCGCGGCACGCCGATCGGTATTCCCGACGCGCCGGACTCGATCCCGGAACGGAAGAACCTGAGCCGGGCACCGTGGGTGGTGTGCGCGCGGACGGCCACGAAACCGTCCGGCGAGCAGGTGCCGATCACCCACCTCCGGGTGGGTGAAGAACCGAGCCGCGGACTCGCTTCCGACGAGGGAGTCGTGGTGTCCACACCGGATGGCACGGAATACCTGGTGTGGCAGGGCAGGCGACTGAAGCTGACCGGGCGGTCCGTGATCGAGGCGCTGGGCTACGGTGACGTGGTTCCGTTCCCGGTGACCAGCTCCTGGATCAACACCGTCCCGAGCGGGCCCGACCTCGCCGCCCCGGAGATCCCGAACGCGGGATCCCGGGCGCCGGAGGTGGCGGGCGAATCCGCCACGGTGGGGCGAATCTACGAGATGCGCAACCCGGCACTGGACTCGGAGCCCTCGTTCTACGTGATGCGCTCCGACGGTCTCTCCTCGCTGACCCCGTTGGCGGCGAGCCTGCTACTCACCACTCCTGCCTCGGGAGCACAGCCGGTCGGGATCGGGCCCGAGGCCCTGTCCACCACACCGATCTCGGAAACCGACAGCACTCCGGAGGGGTACCCGGCGGTGCCGCCCACGCCGCGGCAGCTCAGCCAGGGCGGGAAAACCCGCCCCTGCGCCTCGTTCCGGCTCGGTTCGGGACAGTCGAACACCCCCACCATCACGGTGGCCCCGCGGGATCACGGCTCCACCACGGCGCGGACCGACAGCGATGCGGTGGCCGAACGGATCGCGATCCCGGCCGGGCAGGGCGTACTGGCCCGTGATCTGCCCGCACCCGGCGTGTCGGGCGGGACGAACTACCTGATCACCGGCCTCGGGGTGAAGTACCCACTGGCCACACCGGACGTGGCGGGAGTACTGGGCTACGGCGGGACGGAGCCGGTGGCTGTCCCCGGATCACTGCTGTCGCTGTTGCCCTCCGGCCCATCACTGGATCCCAGCACCGCGACGGTGACCCGAGAACCGGGAAACACGGGCGACGACGCCCCGTGAAGGATATCCCTGTTTCGAATCGAGCACGGCTGCACAGCGGCCCGCGCGGAGCGAATCGATGATGGACTGACTCCCGCCGCCACGGGGACATCGGCGAAAGCAGGATTCCGCCGGCGGAGGACCGCTCCGTCCGGCGCACACGGAAGAGAGGTCACATGGCCACGCAGCAGACGAGGCTCACGCAGTCCAGCCTGGCCCAGCTCTCCAATCGCCACGAGGAGGTGGCGGGCCAGATCACCAGTCAGCAGACGTCGCTCGCGAGCAGCATCGACATGCTGGCCGGCGCCAACCGCGGCGACATGATGACGAGCCTGAAGAACGTCCACCAGCAGTGGGACCAGGCGTGCAGGGACATCGTGAAGAACCTGGAGCGGATGGCCCAGGAGGTCAACCGCACCGGGCGCGAGACCCAGGATCAGGACTCCGTGACCGCCCAGGAGATCGGCCGGGTACAGACCCCGGGGCTGTCCAGCTTCATGTCCTGACCCCTGTTTTCGAAACCCGCATTCCGCACGTACGAGGAGGCCCTCCCATGGCCGACGAGATCCAGTACCAGTACGCCGCGCTGCAGCAGGGCGTCGACGACATGCAACGGGTCACCCAGCAGATTCAGCAACAGGTCGACGAGCTGCGCCAGCAGACGCAGCACGCCCTGCAGGACTGGGACTCGCAGAGCTCGGAGAACTACAACCAGCTCGCGAGCAGGATTCGCACGGACTTCGAGGCGATGAACCAGATGCTCACCCGACTGCGGATGGCCACCAACCAGGCGCAGGAGGACATGAGTCAGACCGACCGCAAGCTGGCGAGCAACTTCGGCTGATCCCGCCGCGAATCGGTGAACACGCGCGGCACCGGAAGCGGTGACCGCACCGCCCGGTACCGCGCGTCCTCGCACCTTCTCCGAGTGAGCCACGACACCCTCGACCGCACGCAACCGAGGAACCATCCCGAATGAGCACCCAAGGCAGCCAGACCTCACTCGACGCGTCCGAGGTCCGCAAGGCGGGCAATGCCATCGGCGACATCGCCGACGACGTCAACGGTTTCTCCGAACTCAACGACGTGCACCCGAAGGCGGGTGACTTCGCCGTGGGCTCCTGGCTCAACCAGCTCATCGCCGCACGCCGGGACACCCTGCACCAACACTGCAACGACCTGCAGCGGACGTTGCGGGAGGTCTCCGAGCAGCTCAAGAACATCGCCACGGAGATCGAACAAACGGACCGGAACAACGGCGAACAGCTGGACAAGCTCAACGCGGAACTGCAGAGCTCCGTGAACCAGCTGCGAAGCCAGAACCCCACGCTACCGATGGCCCCGAAGGGTCCTGACTCGCAGAACGGCTTCGTCTGAGTCGCCTTCCCGACCGACTGCCTATCCGTCCTCCGAGTTCCCCGAGATCCAGAGCCGTTATTCGTAGTTCCACGGGGACTCCGCCGCATCCGAACCGGAGCAGAACACGCCCATGGTTTCCCTCAATGACACCGACTACGGCCTCGACTACCAGGAGGACAGGGAAGCCCTGAACGAGAACAGGGAGAACCAGGAGGACGAGGCCCCGGAAGAGGAGGGCGAGAACACGGAGGAAGGTGAGGACGACGAGCTCACCGAGGAGGAGAAGAAGCGCAAGGAGGAGCACACCGACGACAACGGCATCCGGCACTTCTACTCCCCCGAAGAGCTCGCCGAGGACGGTGGCGACTACGACAAAGTCTGGATCAATCAGGACTACTTCGACGACAGGGTGGACGGCTCCGAAAGCGTTTCCGAAGACGTCCTGGACCGCGAGGAGAAGTACACCAACGAGGAGTCCGAACACGCGCAGGACTACCTCGACGGTTCCGAGGAGACCATTTCCGATTCCGACGAGAACGTGGAAGTGGCGGGCTCCGAGGGGACCGAGTACTCCGGCGGCGACTCCACCGGAGCACGGGGCTCGACTCCCCCGGCTCCGCTGGAGGACTACACCCAGTTCTCCATGTCCCAGATCGTGCAGGCACTCAGCGGTGACGCGGGCAGCCTGCGCGCGGCAGGCACGGCTTTCGGGAACATGACCGAGAAACTCTCCACCGCGCACGAGTCCTTCCGGAACCAGGTCGACAAGCTGAAGGATTCCTTCGAGGGCGAAGCGGGCAAGGCCTTCCAGCGGTACTCCGAAAAGCTGCTGGAATCGGCCGAAGAAGTGGTCACCTCGTTGCGCGACGGCCGCTACCGGGAAGGCATCACCGAGACGGGGGACATGGCCGCACGAGGGAAGAACGCGGTCATCCCGCTGGTGAAGGCCTATGCCGAGGCCGCTGCCTACGCCGAAGCCTTCGCCTCGCTGGGCTCCTCGGTCAAGGGATCCGCCGCTGCCGCCCGATCCGCCGAGAAGATCGCGAAGGAGATTCTGGACAACGCGCGCGAAGTGGTAGCCACCGTCGCCGAGACCTATCAGGCATCGGGCAGTTCACTGACTCCGCTGACCACTTCCCTCCCCGGCACCGGATCCGGAAACGGCTACGGGAATGGGAATGGCTACGGCAACGGGTACGGGAGCGGGAACCAGTACGGCAGTGGGAACGGCTATGGCAACGGATACGGGACCGGCAACCGGTACGGAAGCGAGAACGGATACGGGAACAACAACGGGTACGGGAACCAGTACGGAAACGGGAACGGATACGGCAACGAGACCGCTGACTCGCTGAACGAAAACGGCACCAACGACAACGGCGAACTCAGCGAGGAGGAGCTGGCCGCTGAGCGGGACCGGCAGGAAGAAATCGCCCGGCAGGCTCGGCAGGACGCCGAAGACCAAGGCGAGGAAGCCGTGTCGAAGCTGGCGAACGGCGGTTCGGGCTACACCGGCACCAACGCTCGGCCCCAGGACGTCGGCTCCGGGGGTGGCAACGGGAGCGGTTCGGGGGATGCCGCACTGAACGCGGCTCGAAACGCGTCCGAGGAGGCCCGAGACGCGGGCCGGGAAGCCATGTCCCGGTTCGAGGGCAGTAACGACACCGGGGGATCAAGCAGCGGGGGCACCGGCCAGAGTGCGGGCGGAGGCGGTGTGCTGGGTGGTACCGGCGGCTCCGGCACCTCGAGGAACAGCAGGAGCAGCGGCAGCAGGAACAACGACAACGGTTCCGAGACCGGCGGCAACGGCGGACAGCAGCAGGAACCGGCCATGGATCAGAACGCCGTCGACGAGGCGCTCGACAACGCCACCGGCGCAGCCCGCCAAGCGGGCCAACAAGCCCTCGAAGACCTCACCGGCAACAGCGGCAACAGCGGCAACAGCGGCAGCGGAGGTGGTGGGAATGGCAGCGGCATACCGACCAGCAGCTTCGATCCGGCCGGAAGCGGCGGGAGTTCCGAGAGCGACCAGGGCTCCGGCAGCGATCAGGCCGCGATCGATCAGAACGCCGTGGACGAGGCGCTCGACAACGCCACCGGCGCAGCCCGCCAAGCGGGCCAACAGGCCCTCGAAGACCTCACCGGCGGCGAGGGGACGGACGAATCCACGAATGGTGGTACGGACGCGGCCGATTCGGGCACCGGCGAGTCCGGACAGGACCGGAACGCGCTCGAACCGAAGCAGCTGGGCAAAGCGCTGGATGCCGCCGACGACGCGGCGAAGCAGTCCGGGCAGGATGCCCTCGAAGCGCTCAGCGCCGATGCCCCGGAGGGTTCCGAGGCTGCCGAGCAGCAGATCGGGCGGGAGCAGGCCGGAGGCGTCGTCGACGACATGGCCAACGCGGCCCGTGCCGCCGGTCAGGAATCCCTGAACGAACTGCTCGGCCCCGAAGCAGCCCAGAGCGAACAGGCCCAGGACATCCTCGACGACGTCACCGAACAAGCCCGCGGCGCCGGGCAGCGAAGTCTGGACGAGCTGGCCTCGAACGGCGGCCCCATCACCGCGGGGGACATGAGCGGAGTGGTCGACGACGTGCTGCAGAAGGGTCGTTCGGCCGGTGAGGACGCGCTGGATGCGCTGGGTTCCTCCGGCGACGGTAGCGCCGCGACCGGGGGTTCTCGGGTGTCGGATGCGTTCGACGAGACCGGTGGATCCGCGGAGAACGCGGAGCGGGGGGCGATCGATGCGCTCAACGAGGAGGGCATCGACACCAGTGGCGGTTCGGTCGAGCAGGGGCGGGTCGACGACATCATCGACGACATGACGGACGAGGCCCGCACGGCCGGTCAGGAATCCCTGAACGAACTGCTCGGCCCCGAAGCAGCCCAGAGCGAACAGGCCCAGGACATCCTCGACGACGTCACCGAACAAGCCCGCGCGGCGGGCGAGGAGAGCCTGCGACAGGCCGCCGCGGACGGTGAGCCGCTGAGCTTCGACGAGGTCGGCGGCGTGATCGACGACGTGGTGGAAACCAGCAGCACCGCCGGGGACGAGGCGATGGCCTCGCTCGACGGCGGAGGCCAGCAGAGCCGGAGCCTCAGCGACTTCCTGGCACCACAGCGGAACGCGGCGAGCGTCGCCTCGGAAGACGTGAACAGCCCGAGCCTGCCCGACCTCGGTTCCGAGACCGGCACGGCGCTCACCGGGGGTGGTAGCGGCGGCATGGGCGGCGTAGGTGGTGGAAGCTCTATCCCGGACAACCCGGGTGGAGGTAACACGCTCGGAACGAACGCCACGACCAGTGGGCTGAGCGCCACGCCGCCGAGCTCGACACAACCCACCGTCGGCCCCGGAGGCGGTTCGGCGGCGACGACTCCGGGCACGCCCGCTTCCGGCGGCCGTGGGATGCCGATGATGCCGCCGATGATGGGCGGCGGAGGGGCCGGAGCCGGGGGTGGCGGCCAACAGGACCGGGAACGGTCGACCTGGTTGACCGAGGACAACGGCGCGTGGTCCACGAACGACGAGGCAATCGCGCCACCAGTTCTGGGCCACGAGACCTAGCACGCCGATTCGGCAGCACGTCTGGAGAGGAATCGTATGAGCACGCCGAACGGTGCCGAGCAATCGGACCGATCCGAGGTGCCGCGGGTGGAAGAACACCACACGCTGGATACCGCCGCCGCGGCGGTGGCCGCCGCGGATCCGCAGCAGTTCTACCGGGACGGACAGCACTTCGAGAACACCGCGCAACGACTGCGCACGGCCAACGATGCGTTCCGACGCGAGCTGCGCAGGGTCGAGGACGCCTGGCAGGGGCCGGGCGCGCAGCGGTTCCAAACCACGGCGCGGCGGATCACGGACACCGTGGAGCAGCTGGTCGAAACGATCTCCGCGCCGAGCTACTCGGCGTTGCACGGTCATCTCGGGGACGCGGCGTCGAACGCCGGAAGGCAGCTGCGGGAGCTGCACTCCCAGCGCGAGAGCGGACGACAGGCCGTGGCCGATGATCCGGCGATGGCCGGAACTCCGGAGGGGCAACAACAGCTCCAGCACCAGGAGCAGGCGCAGAACGAGCACGCCCAACTCGTACTGCGGGATCTGGCGAGGATCTATCAGCAGGTCGGTGGGCAGTTGCGCGAGCCCCCGCCGCACAGCACGCGGGGCAACCAGGTGCGCGACGCGGTTCACCGGGACACCGGGGACGGGGTTGGTTCCGGTGTCGCCGCGGGAACGGATGCGGTCACGAACACCACGACCGGAGCCGGTTTCGTCGGTGCCGCCACCCCCACGAGTACTTACGGGCCCGTCGGAGCGGGAACCACCGATACCCGGTCGGCGTCCTCGGACACCGACCACACGCCGGGAAGCGGCTTGATCGGCGGCGCGGAATCCTTCTCGGAGAGCGCACAGCCCACGACGCACCCGACGAGTTCGGAGAGCTCTTCGGAAACGTTCGTGAAAAGCACCGGAGCACCGACGACATTGGCCGGTGCGGGGCAGGCAGGCGGCGTGCTGGGCCGCGGCGACGTGAACCGGACTTCCGAGACCGCTCCGGACAGCGATGAGCGGGCCGAGGTGAGTTTGGCGAGCACCGAGGTCCCGGGCGTGCTCTCCGCTCCCGGAATGCCCGTCGGCCCCACGAACGCTCGCGGCCGGGAACGCGGCGGGGAGGAGCAGCTCGAACACCGGACCGAGCTCGAATCGGCTTCGGATCTCCCGGGTACCGGGAACGAACCGGAAACCGGTGCCGCGACGTTCGGCACCGCGGTTCCGGTTTCCCGGCCCGAGTACTCCACCCCGAGCGCACCCACCGGCTACACCACACCCACCACGCAGGGCGACGTGGCGAGCGGCAGGATCTCGAAGCCCGTATCCCCCGGTGCCACGGCTCCCTCCCGAGTGTCGACCGTGGTCAGCCCGTCGAGTGCCTACGGAACCAGCGCTGCCTGGATGAGCACCGCGGGCGAGCTCGGTGGCACGACCGCGTACTCGGCCGAGAACGCCAGGGCCGCCACCGGCGGTGCCGCCCCGACCAGCACCGGACGCCTCGCGAACAGTGCCGAAGTTCCCTCCGCCGTCACCACGGGGAACTCCGGAGGCACCGGCCTGCCCGCGAGCCCGGAAAGGCTCGGCGGAGCACCGGGCGGCTCGGTGCCCCCCATGGGAGGCACCGGTGATCGAGACGACCGCGAGCGCGATCGGAACACCCTGCGGTACGAGGACGAGGACGTCTGGGGCGGGGACGGTGACTCCGGCGGCGTGCTCGGCCGTTGACCTACATCCATTCCGACGATCAGGGAGGCCACATGACATCCGAGGGTTTCCGGCGCGAGATGCCCGATCTGAACTCGGCGCTGGAGGTGTTCGAGGAGGAACAACGGAAGCTGGCCGAGTTCCAGCGCAAGCTGGCCGAGACCACCACCGTGGTGGACGCGCCGAAGAAGCTGTTCACGGTCACGTTGGACGGTAACGGCGAACTCACCGAGCTGAAGTTCAACACCACCGGCTACCGCTCGATGCCACCGGCCGAGCTCTCCGCGCTGATCACCGAGACGCTGCAGCAGGCGCGTCGGCAGAGTCTGGAGACCATGCAGGAGCTCATGGGCAGTCCGATGGGCGGCACGGATTTCAACGACCTCGCCTCCGGGCAGGCGGATCTGGCCGACGTACTCGGCAAGGTGATGGAACCGTCGCTGGATCTGGTGCGTGAGGCCAACGGCGATTCGCCGTCGAAGAGTTCCGACAGGACCGAGGACGACGGCTGGGACCGGACCTGAGCCCACCCCCGTGAACCCTTCCCCGACAACACCACGGAGACGGACATGACTTCCGAGACCTACCTCGACGTTCCCGGCACCGAGAACGCGGGGCGACGGCTGTCGCAGGCAGTCGAGGAGTTCAAGGGATCGCTGCGAAGCCTGAACTACGAGCTGGAGCGGGACCACGGTTGCTGGAGCGACGACGAGATCGGCAAACAGTTCGAATCGTCCTACCTGGACGAGGCGAACAAGACGCGGGAAAGCCTGCGGAAGCTGCGGGACTCCCTCACCGAGTTCGCCGACGTGGGGCTGCCCAACGTCATATCGAACGTTCAGGAGCTGGACAGTTCCTACGGTGACGTCATGAAGCAGTACCGGAGCCAGGTCGAGGAATACCGCTCGAAGATGACGGAGCACATGCTTCCCCCGAACGACGAGGAACCCTCGTGATCGCACGGGTCCGGTAACGCTTTTCCGGAACGGCGGTCCCACCGAGCACGGGCCGGTGGAGCCGCCGCGTCACCGGACCCGGCGCGAGCGCCGCTACTCGAGGTGCCCTCCAACGCAGCGAGGCGCCGACTCACGTGACGGCTACCCGGCCAGCTACGCAGTTCCGTTATGAGTTATAAACCGCGCACGCTAAGGAATCGTGTCCCATGCCCACAGAACTCCCGGAGGGACTCCAGAAGGCACTGGAGATCGTCGGCGGGCAACGTTGGCCCGAGGGGGACGAGGACGGGCTGCGCAGGATGAGCGTGGCCTGGTCGGACATCTGCGCGGCGATCGACAAGCTGGAAGCCGCGGTGGAGCGCTCGGCCAACGACATCGGCACCACCATGCACGGCGAGTTCAGCGACGCCTACGGGAAGTACGTCACCGACACGCTGCGGCCGCTGCTGCGGGAGCTGCGCGAAAAGACCACCAAGCACTCGGAGCTGGCGAAGAACACCGCGGCCGACATCCAGTACGTCAAGATCAGCATCATCGTGCAGCTGGTGATCGTGGCCGCGACGCTGGCCTTCTCCTGGCTGCCCGGCATCGGACAGGCGATCACCGCGGCCGCGGCCGCCACGGCACGAGCGGTGATCACGTCGCTCTTCCGCACGGTGCTGCAGAACATCATCGTCGGTGCGGCGGCGGGAGTCACCCTCGAGGTCGGTCTGGACGTTGCGATCCAGGGCATGCAGATGCTCACCGGAGTGCGCACCGACTGGAACGAGGACTTCACGAAGGGCGCGGTGCTCGGCGGCGCGCTCGGCGGCGCGATGGGCGGTGCCGTGTACGGCGTTTTCCAAGGGCTCGGTGGGTTCGTACGGGGCGGTATCGGTGATGTCGGCGGTGCCGGCGTCGACAAGGTAGTCCGCGGTCCGGGCGCGGAGGGAGCCGAGGGCGTCCTCGGGCAGGGCGCGAAGGACTTCCTCGACACCACCGGAGGGAAACTCGGCTTCGACGCGGCCAACATCGTCGGCCAGGGAGGAGCGGGGTTCGCCGCCGACGGGGCGACCAACTCCGCGCTCGGTTCGGAGGAGTGGAACCCCTTCTCATTCACCTCGTCGATGGCCGACGGGTTCGAAAAACGCGGTAACGGTGGGACGAACGGCTCCTACGGCGGAGACGACGGAGGGACGGACACCAGCGGGCTGGACGGGCTGGGGGACCTCGACGTCGCCACCGACCTCCCCGGGACGGAGGGCCTGCCCGGGGCGGAGGACCTGCCGAAGACGATCGGTGCTCCGGGGGAGGCAACGGGCGAAGACGGAGCCGTCGTCGGGAGCGAGTCCACGTGGACCGGCGAGGACAGCGACGGCAGCACCCTCGACGGCAGTTCCTTCAATACGGATGCCCTCGACGACGGGGCAAGTGACAGGAGCTGGTTGAGCGGTACCACGCTCGGTGCGACGGAAACGACCCGAAACACCTCCGGCCTGGGGCCGGACGGCGTGGATCAGTCGAGCTACGAGGCGATCGACGAGAGTACAGCCGGATTCGGAGAGGTAGCGGGCGACGACTCGTCAGTGGTCGGTTCGCGGCACGACAACCCCGCCGAGAACGAGCGAGAGGCTCACGGAACGGGGCCGGACAGCACCGCTGATCGGGTCAGCACCGTTCAGGACAGCACCGAATGGGACAGCACCGGAGCGGACGCTCCGGACGGACGCGAATTCGATGGCCGGGACGAATTCGGGCCGAGGAACGAAACCCCCTCGGACAGCGGGACGCAGCGCGATCCCGAGGACGTCACCCGGCAGGACGACAACGACGGCGCGGACACGAGCGGTTCCACCGTCCTGACGTCCGCCTCGGAGGACCACTCCGCGGAGCAGCCCCCGTCCGCTCGGGAACAGAGCACGGTTCACGACGAAACCGACCCCACCGTCGCGGTCGGAGGACGAATCGACGCGGAGGACACCGCACAGCAGAGCGGCCCGAGCTCCACGCGGTTCCAGGATCAGCACAGCGCTCCCGCAGACCCGCCACCGCAGCCACCCGCACCATCACGAGAGGGTCCCGGCGGCCTCGCAGACGACACGGAAGTACCGACGAGAGCCACCGACACTCCCGGCTCGGGCGGTACGGAGACCACCGGCCGGTCGTCGAGCACCGCCACGGAATCCACCCCGCACAGCGACACCGAACAGCACGACACGTCGAGCACCGAGGCCCGGCAGGACGGCTCGACGAGCGTCGACACCGGGGGCGGAGCGCGGGATTCCAGCGGTTCCCCCGGCACCGGAGACGAGAACACCACCGTTCAGCGGACACCCGACGGACGCACCGACACACGTCCCACGGCGGAGGCGAGCGGCCCACAGCGCGGCGCCGACATCACCGGATCTCCGCAGCAGGACCGCACGAACACGTCCGAACCGGACCGGGACGCGGTTTCTAACCACGTCGGTTCCGATCGCACCGGTTCCGACACGCTTTCCGAGGGGAGAGAGCCATCCACGCAACCGGGGAAACCGACCGACTCCCGGTTCGACCAATGGTCGCGAACACCGACTCACGGACACGACGAGACAACCGACGCCGCCCCGCAGTCGGAACAGGCAAGCGGCGAGCGAACCACCGCTCGGTCGGAAGAGGGCACCCCGAACACCCGGAACACCACCGAGCACGGTCCGACACCCGTGGTCACCCCGCAGGGGGGCAATACCTCGTCCACGCCGTCCGGCACCACGAGTGGGAACGGAACCAACACCGGAAACACCACGCCGGCTCGTCCGGACTCCACCGACCGCACGGCCGGATCTCCCCGCAGCGCCTCTCCGAACGACGACAGCCCGGCGAAGGTACGCACCGAATCCTCGAACTCGACGAGCAGGAACGAGACTCCGCGTTCCACCGGGCGTCCGAGCACCACCTCACAGCCCACACGTCCGACATCCGAGTCGGGGACGACGCGCCAGGCGCCCGTGGACACCACCGGTGACCCCAACCGCACGAGTGAGTCCTCCAGGAACAACGCTGGTCGGGACTCGGCCGACAGCGACTCGGCACCGACACGACCGGCTCCTACGGCGGAGTCGGCCCAACGGGCAGAGGTGCTGTACGGTCTGCTGTCCACCGCCCCGGTAGACACCGACGCGGTTATCCGCGAGCTCCACCAGCTGCGGGGCGATCCCGCCGCGAGCGAGTCGCTGCAGGAGAGCTTCCGGGCGCGCACAAGCGGCATGGACCTGTGGATGCCGTTGGCGTTGAACCTCGACCGGCCCAACTACTTCCGGGCGATGGACCTGCTGGGGCTGCCACGCGACTACGTGACGGGCCCGGCCCAGCCAGGAGCGCCGTCGACCTCCGCACCGCCGGGGATGGGGTATCACCCCGCGTACAACCAGTCGGTGTGGAACTTCGCCGGTCAACTGGTCCAACACAACTCGGCGGGTCGATTCGACGACGCGATGACGATGCTGCACGGAGTCGGCCGCGACATCCGCGCGCTGTGGGCGATCCAGGACGCCTACCGGACGCAGACGGGCAGCGAACTGAGCTCCGATCTGATGAGCGCGGCACCCTGGCGTTACCACGAGGTGTTGCACGCCATGGGCGCCTACTCCACAGATCCGGTGTCGATGGAGCAGGCATCGTACTGGCACGACCAGCTCAAGCGGTCCACTTTCGAGCACCACGCACGGGGTCGCACCACCATCCGCACCGATCACCCCGAGGACGGCTGCTACATCCGCGCCCACCTGTGGGCACTGGACCTGCAGCGCATGGGGGCCGCGCCGAGCAAGATCTTCGTGGCACGCATCGATCCGGACCTGTCGGTGCGAACGCCGTACTCCGCCGACGCGCTCCCCGGTCTGGCCGGACAGGTCAACTGGAGCTACCACGTCGCGCCCTCGGTCATCGTCAGCACCCCGAACGGCCCGAAGCTGCACGTGCTCGACCCCTCCACCAGCGACGTCCCGGTATCGTTCGACAACTGGCTGTCCAACATGAATGTCGAGGTCGGAAGCGAGACGACCCAGATCCTGGGTGGCTCACCGCAACGTATCCAGCAGGTTCTCGACGCCGATTTCATGGGCAATCCCGCCGGATGGGGACTAGCCACCAACAACAGTTGGATGCCGAGCGGACGCGCAATGGTGATCGCCTCCGACCCCAGCGCGCTGTTCTTTCCCGAACCCTGGAACCCGACTCAGAACCCGCAGTCGCTCCAGGACGCCGACGCACAAGTGCGCGAGTACTACGAGGACCTGCTGGTTCGGCACAACGACACGGCCCAGCAACGGGCCGAAAGCCGTGTGCGGTTGGAGAACCTGCTCAACAACGTGGGCGCGATACACCAGAACGATCCCACCGCCTTCTCGATCGATCCGAACGATCCGAACTCGCTGAGCTTCGATCCCACAAACCTGACCGGCAACGGCAACGATCTGTTCGCGTCCGGAACCTTCGCCCCGGACATTCCCAACGAGTTCGACGAGTTGCTCAACGACCCCGTTTTCAACGCGCTGCTCAACGACACCACCGGCGGCTTCGACCCGCACGCGCTCGACATGGGCAACTTCGGCCCGAACGGGGCAGGTGGGAACGGTCCCGTCCCGAACGGCGGCGGTGATCCCAGCGGCAACGGCGCACCCGCGCCCGGTTCGGTGCCACCGGGCGCACCGCCGTCCGACGGGACGATCAACCCCGGCGCGCTGTTCGCCCCCGACTCGTCGAACCCGCACACCTTCAGCGAGTGGAACGACCCGCGCACCTACCGGGACCATTCCGGTGGTTCCGGCAGTCGTCCCGCTCCCCTGGACGTGGACGAGGGCACGAACTCTTCCGACAGATCCGACGACTCGACCCTCCAGGAGGACGATTCGAACGCAGACGGCGGGAAAACCGACCCGTGGGACAGGTCGTGGCAGCACAGCACCGCCCCCACCGCCGCGTGGTTCGAGCCCGACAGCACTCCGGTCCATCCCGAGCAGTGGCGCGAGCAGCGCGAGCACACACCTGCCCACGAGATAGACACCGAGGTCCGCGACGTGCGTATGGACAGCACGCCCGACAACCTGGAGTTCTACGAGGGCCGCATCCGCTACGACCTCCGCCACATGGACGTGGCGGGACAGGGCGTGCAGGAGTACACCTTCCGCGCCCACCTCGCCCCCGACCCCACCATCACCCCGGAACAGCTGCGCGACCTGCGCGACCGGCTCACCGACACCGTCGACACCCTGTTCAACCAGGGGAACCGGCTGCCTTCGGGTGACCAGTTCCACGCCCGCGTCGAGTTCGTCGACACCCCGGCCGAGGCCCACGACACCATCCGCGTCAGCGGTGAGGGGCGCACCGAGCAGAAACACTGGAACGTCCACGCCTCCCCGAACATCCACGCCCACGAGATCGGCCACTACCTCGGCCTCCCGGACGAGTCCCCGGACCCACGAGGCGCACTCGACGGCCCCGACACCCGCCGCGTTTTCAACCGGGGGGATCCACGCCGGGCCACCGACGTGCACACCGGAAACCCCCACCCCTCGCACAACTCCGTTCGACTGGACGACGGCCTGATGGGCCACTCCGTCAACCACGATCCCCACCTCAAACCCCGCCATCTCTGGGCCATCGAGAACACCGCCCACAGCCAGGGCGCCCGGCCCGACATCATCCCCCGGTCCGCCGGTGCCCCCCGGCCCGAGAACAACCTCCCGTCCGAGAACGGCCCGAACACCGCGAATCCCGAGGAACGGGACTCCCCCGAGGAACGGGACTCCCCCGAGGAACGGGACTCCCCCGAGGAACGGGACTCCCCCGAGGAACGGGACAACGAGGACGGCGGCAGGCAGCCGCAGGCACCGAGCGACGTCGATCAGGCGAGCACGCCGGAGAACGACGCGAACCCGACGCCGAGGATCATCCTCACCAAATCGGATCAGACACAGGAACAACTGCTGGCTCCCGGAGACCACGGAGCTGATGCGGGTGAGCCTCGTGGTTCCGAGGAGCGGAACGCGGAAACACTCCCCTCCGAAGACCGTTCCCACTCCCTTCCCACCGATGCGCGCGGCTCGACGGAAAACCGGGACAGCGGTTCCACGACCACGCACGACGAGACGGAAGAATCCACCCCAGAAGTGTCCCGGGACCGATCCTCATCCCGGAACGAGCAGGGCGAACAAGACAGCGACTCCTCGACTCGACCCCGCGAGGAATCGGGAAGCCCCCGCTCCGGACGAGCCGCACGGATCCGGCCGGCAGAAAACGACACCGCCCACACGCCGCACGTAGCCCCGGCACGGGCACGACCGGATCGCCTGCCCCCCATCCCCGAAGAGATCGAGCTGGAGACCTTCCACCAGGAATCAAACCTCGAACAGCCGGACCGGAACACCTCGACCACGAACCGCACCGCGAACGAAACCGTCGAGCAGCGATCGACCACTGGCGAGTTCACCGACGAAGTTCTCGGCGAGTTCGACCGGACACACGAGGCGGCGAACGACCGGACACGGACCACCCTCGACAGCACCGGGCGGCAGGAGACCAGCGAGCGGCCCACCTCGCACACCGCGTCGGCACCACCCCGCCGGGACAACACCACGAGCTCACGCGAGACCCCGCTCGACCGGGTCAGGGCCGACCGCCCCAAAGTGACCGAGGACATCGACGGCGCGTCCGTACGTGAGTCGGTGCTCGAACTGCTCGCCGGCAACAAGCGGCTGCGGGGCAACCCGAGCCTGCGGGACCTCGTCGAGATCGCCTTCTCCGACGAGAACCTGCGGAAGAGGTTCCACGAGTCGGCCGAGGGTAGCTACGAGGTGGATCTGGGCCCCCGGGCAGGCAAGCACGGCGGGCGGATCAGCCTGGACCTGGTCGGGCTGCGCGAGGCGGCGCGGAACGACTCGCGCGAGGGAACCGAGGAGTTCACCAGTTCACGGACGCACGACAAGGCCGAGCACAGCTCCACCAACAAGCGCTCCCCGCTCGGGACCGGGGGGCTCAACATCCGGATACCGTGGCTGCACCTGCTGACGCACCTGCAGGTGGCCGGCCTGGTCAACTCCCGGGACTCCGACCTGACCACGCGGAACTCGCACGAGGAAACCACCACGCTCACCGAGCACGGCAGGCCGAGCCGGACGGCCGAGCACACGGTCGACTACCGGATCACCCTGCGCACCCCGGGCCGGTCCAGCTGGAACGACGAGGTGACCCAGCACGGCTCCGCCGACGCGAAGGTGCACCTGACCTGGCCGGACAACACGGCACGGGATTCGACCGAGCCCTGGCGACACCCGGGCGAGATAGAGCACGTCGAGCTCTCCGGCCTCGGTGACGTCCACCGCGCGGTGTCCGAGGAGTTGGGACTGCGGGTCGGGGATCCAGCGGGCCGGGAGCTGCGCGACTGGCTGCACTCGCTGGGCGAGGAGGTGTTCGAGGGGCCGGTCCGGAAATCCTTCTCCTTCGGCGGGAAGCGGACTCCGACCGAGATCGTGGTGGGCATCGCCGACGGTACGAACGCCCAGCGGCTTCCCGACGTCGAGGGGACGGTCGAACACACCGCCAAGGACACGGCGGAGTCCACCTCCGGGCAGGCGAACACCCGCCAGCGCGGGGGCGGACTGTGGGTGGCCGCGGGCGACATCACCGGCCTGACCGGGGCGCTGGCCGGACCGAGTGTCTCGCACATCCGCAGCACCCGGAACGAGGACACCCTCACCAGTGGTCACGAACACGAGACCACCAGCGACTACCGCGGGCGGCTGCGCAAACAACGCCTCGACACGCGGTACCTGGTGCGGGTGGGCAACGAACAGCGTGAGGTCCCGAACGAGGAACCGCACCACCCGCGATCGGCGAAACGATACGAACCCGAGCGGCTGCTGCGGGTGGACGGTGCGGCGACGGTGTGGACGCGCGACACCGATGACGGGTCGACTCGGGATCCCTTTCCCGCAGGGTTCGACCGCCACCGCGTCCCGGATCAGCTCGACGCCCACCAACGGCTGCCGGAACAGACGGTGCGGGCCATTACCGGACCGGTGCTGAGCGAGCTGCACGCCGACGGGACGCTACCGGGCAAGAACCTTCCCGACCTCGCCGAACGGCTCAACACCTTCGTCCGCAACCATCCCGGGGAAATCACCGGTGGAGACGGGTTGCGCCTGCCCCTGGGTTCGATGCACCCGGGAGCTCCGGACGTGTTCGTACGCGGCGCGATGGACCGCTCCGGGGCCAGATATCTGGGCAGCACTGACGGTGAATCGGCCAAGAGCAGGTTCGGGGGACGCGACGAACACAGTTTCGGTCGTGAGCACGGCAGGACCACCACTGTCGGAATCAGCGGGATCACCCCCGCCTCGATCCCCAACCCGATCGGACCCGACGAACACAACGACTTCTCCGGACTGCAAGCCGCCGTGGAGACCTCGAACAGTCGAGGCGAGACCAGTTCACATCTGAGTGGCTACGAGCGGTCGTCGGAGAGCTCCCCGGTACACGAGTTCGGCTACCCGACCGACTTCGAGGTGCGGATCGGTGGTCGGTGGTCGGACGGGCCGGAACCGGACACCACGAGCAGGATCAGCTCGGAGGTGCGGGTGTCGGCCCCCGAACGCACGGGGACCCGCTTCGACGAGCCGCGTTCCGAATCGGACACCACGAACACCGGCCGGGAAACCCGGAACCCCGCGCGGGAGAACCGGGACACCGGAGCGGAGACCCGTCGGAGCGGAACGACCGGCTCCTGGCAACGGGGCCGGGCACCGCGCCATGACCGGGAAGGGCACCTCCCCGCGGGATTCGAGCTGGAAACGCTCAAACCCGTGCCGGGGCTGCGCCGCACCATGACGGACATGCTCGGTGCGATCACGGGGTCACCATGGCCTGCTCGCCTGATGGCTCCGTTCGTCGGTGGCAGGCCCGCGGCGTTCGACGAGTCCGTCAATCACGGGATGACCAGCAGCCGCGACCGGAGCAGCGGCGCACTCGACGAACGCAACGCCGCGCTCGACGAGATCGAGTCCTTCACCAGCACCGATGCCCGTGCCGCCCGGTTCGAACGAGCCGCGCTGCACCGCGACACCGCGTGGTTGCAGAGCCACAACTCCGGCGGAATGGTGGGCAACCGGGAGTTGACCGCCCGGGCGGATCTGTCCACCATGCTGGACACCCCGCGCGTGGTCGGCAGGGACGACGCGCACCGCTTCGGCGGTACCGACGAGCGCGCGGAGCGGGAGCTGGACTCCAAGACCAAGCGGAACCGTAGTTACCGGCTCGGGCTCGACATCACGCACTACTTCTCGAGCGGGAACCCGGCGGCGCTGATCGGCCCGTCCTTCGAGGCGGGCGGGAAGTACACCACCGAGAACGCGGAGACCTCGAAAGCCGACACCGCGAAGAGCGGTTCTTCGCGCCACCACTCGGACCGGGGCTACCTGGTGCGCTACGACGCGGTGCACGAGGTGCGGACCTCGACGCGGCGATCCTGGCAGGACCCCTTCCGACTGCTGCACCGGGGCGATCCGGTCGAGCAGAGCAAGTGGGTACGGGTACCCGACGCCGTCGAGGTGTGGGTCCCCGCCTCGGAACTGCACCAGGTAGGCAGGCTGAACGACTCCGACATAGCACGTCTGTCCGCTGAGGACGCCGAGCACTACCGGAGCAACATCGAGCGGCCGGGCACCGAACGGCCGGGCACCGACACCGAGAATCAACAGGGCACTGCCTCCGGGCCCACGCCACAGGCGCGGCGGGACAACGACGTCTCCGCACGAGCGACGGACGTGGAGCGTTCCACGGTGCGTCCCCCGGCGAACGTGGGGCGGGGCAGCGGACGGATCGAGCTCTACCGGCTGGGCGCCGCGCGGGAGCTGCTGGAACAGGTGCGGCAGCGGTTGGACGGGTGGTCCCGCGAGCACGGGCGACCCGGTGCCCGCGCTCGGATGCTCGACCTCGCCTACGAGGTGCTGGGCAAACCTCGGGTGGAGCGACAACCGAGCGTGGCGAAGTTCGACGCGATCAACGAACGAGTCGTCGACGATGTGCTGAGTCAGCTGGGCAGCAGGCACGGTTTCAACAACGCCGTCGAGGAGATGCTCAACGGGGGACGGCATGTGCACCTAACCGGGGACACCCCCTTCGGCAAGGTCGAGCAGCTGGTGGTGCTGCACGCACGTCCCGGTGCGGGGCGGTACCAGGAGACGCTGTCCGAACACACCACCACCGACTCGCACGGCGACAGCGGCGCCACCGGACGAAGCGACCAGCGTGGGTGGGACTTCAACACCATGATCGGGGTGTCGCCCTTCTACGGGACCAGCGGAAACCCCGGCAGCGTACACATGCACGGCTTCACCGGTGCCTACGGCAACAAACGCGGCTTCGAGAACACCGCGAGCACCGAGCACTCCGCCACCACCACCGGTGAGGAGGGCGGGGCGCGGTTCCTGCACGACCTGACCATCGACATGGAGGTCTATCCCTACGCCCGGCCGGGCACCTACAGCAACGGGTTCGGCGAGTGGTTCGATCGGCTCGCCCCGCGCCGCTTCGGGGAGCCGTGGCGCAGTAGCTTCGAACTGCGCGGGGCGGCGCGTTCCACCGTCCCCGCCTCCGAGGTGCTGCCCGCCGACGGTCCGGCACCGGAGCCCCTGACCCGGGTCGACGGCTCGTTCCGGTGGAGCCGGGGTAACCGGGCGGATCAGCCCGCCTGGTCGGCGGAGGCGAAGGTGCGGGTGCGGCCGTTCGCCGCACCGGCGTTGCACGAGGAGCTCGGCAAGCTCGCGCACGGTGACCCCGCCCTGGAACCGCCCAGGCCGGGCCTGCGTCCGGGCAACGCCGCCCGGCTGCACACCGCCACCGATGTCGGTCACCTGCGCCCGAACCTGCGGAACGCGCTGTCGACCGGTGGCCACACCGTCGACCTCTCGGGAGGACGCCTGGAATCAGTGCGGATCAACGCCGATCTGAGCCGTCGCGAACTGCTCGGCGAGATCGAGCAGGGCTCGCTGACCCACACCGACACCGAGCGGCGGGAGACGAAGTCGACCTCGCAACGCGGCGGTCAGGTGGGAGCGATGAGTTCGATGGACTTCCGCCAACAGGGACTGGAGGGAGCACCACTGCGACCGCATCAGGGGCTGGTCAGCATCAACCGGACCCTGGGAGATTGGAACAACAGCCAGGAGGCGGAGAACTCCACCAGCGAGGAATCCACGGACAGGAGCGAGGAAACCCGCTATCTGGTGCGGGTGACACCGGAGTGGGAGCTGACTCCGTCCTACCGTGGCGAGAACCCGGCGGAGTGGGAAAAGCCGCTGCGCACCGGGCCGGACGAGCCGATTCTGCTCGAAGTGGACCGGGACGGACTGATCCGGTTGGGGCTGCACGAAACGGAACCGCCCTCCGAAACGGCCGAGGACCGGGTCCGGGAATCACCCGGCGAGCAGGCTCCGGAGTCGACTTCGGATCGGATCGAGCGGACGGGGAACGAGGACGCCCCCTCGGGGGAGATCCGGCCGTTGCAGGGGAACGACGCGGGGGAGGCACCACCCCCGCAGAGCGCGTTGGCGAGCTTCCTCGCCCCATCACCTCCCTCGGGCGGACCGGACGGCGGTTGATCTTCCGGAAAACACGCTGCTCCGACGTCGGTGGGAACGAGCGGGATTCCGACTCCGGTCGGACCCGTCCACCCACCGGCGGCTCGGCACCGGGAACGCGACCGGCGAACACACGGCTTCTCAGGGCGTGTACTCACCGGTGAGCATGGCCGCGGCCAACTCCACCCGAGAACGGTGACCGGTCCGGGCGAACATCCGGGTGAGCCTGCCCTCCACGCTCTTCTCGCTGGTGCCGAGCACCGTCGCCAGTTGTCGGTTTCCCAACCCCTCGGTGACCAGCACCGCGAGCAATCGCTCGTTCTCGGTCGTAACCACCCCGCGCCCCGGCACCGAGATGTCGTGCTCCCGCATGATCCCGCGCGTCCTGGCCCGCCACAGCAGCGCGTCGAGTTCGCCGAAGAGCTCGTAAGCCTCCGGCAGCAACCGCGCCGTGTCCACACCGGACCGAGCGGCCCGGAGGAACGTCCAGGCCATCTCGTCCGGCATCGCGCGTTCGCGGGCCAGCCGCACCGCGGCCCGCCCCGAGTCCCGATCGCCGTGCACCAGGGCGCGGGAGAGCAGCCAGGCGATCTCGGATCGACCGGTACCCAGCGCCTCGGCCACCGAACCGCCCCGACACACGCACTCCTCGGCAGCGCCGGTATCACCACGCCGGTGCTCGCGGACGGCGAGATCCGCCCACATCCAGTCGGTCCCCAGCACGAAGCCTTGCTCGTCGGCCGAGCGCAGCCCGGAACGCAGCAGTTCGTCGGCCTCGGACTCCTCCCCGAGCGCGTACAGCGCCCACGACTCGGCGTGGTCGAGCACGTGACCGAGGTGCCTGCCGCGAACCATCCCGATCAGCTGCCGGGCCCGACTCAGCCAACCACGCCCGGTCAGCACACCGGCAGCACCGTGGGCCATCCTCACCGGCGCCAACGGACGTGCCGAGTAGACACCGTCCGCGATGCTGCGGCGTGCGGCGTCCAGCCCCTTCGAGTGCTCTCCCCGCAGCAGCAGAACCAGCGACTGGTCCGGAGTCTGCAGTTGTTCGAGTGCGAGCTCGCGGTCGTCGAGCACCCGCATCGCCTCGTCCAGCTCGCCGAGTTGGAGCAGCATGTCCACCTCGTAGCGCGCCTGTTCGAAGCGGTGCTGCGGGTACTCCGAAGCGGACCAGATGCCCGGATCCGCCAGGGAGCGGCGCAGTGTGCTCGGATCGCCCAGCAGCACTCCGGCACCACCCCGGAACATGTGACCGAAGTCGGCGGTGATCGGATTCGCCGCCGACCACAACCGCTGGTTCTCGGCCAGCAGCCGGTCGCCCTCGGCCCAGCGTCCCTGCACGATCAGGGCGAAGGCACGGGTGACCAGCTCGTTGGCCGGGCCGCCGGGCACCGGTGGCGGCTCACCCTCTCCCAGCCGGTACAACTCCGACCAGCGCTCGCAGGCGGCGAGACCGGTCACGTACACGATCGCGACTTCCTGCAGCATCTCGACCGGCAACCGGTCGGCGTGCTCGAGCAGCGTGGCCCGAGCACCGTCGGCGGCCTCGGTCATCCGGCCGTGGATCGCGCAGGCGGCGCTGTACGTGAGCACCGCCACGGCGCGCTGTTCCGGATCGCTCGCCCGGTCGAGCACCGCACGCAGCCAGCGGACGGCGTGCAGCCCGTCGGTGAACATCACCTCCACGCCGCGCGTCAGCAACAGCTCGGCGGAACGCCGCGAATCGACCAGTTTGCCCGCGTCGGCCAGTCGGTCCGGCAGGTAGTTCTCGTCGTCCGGTTCGGCGGTGCCGTCCCGGACGGCGGTCGCGGCCAGTGCGCAGAGCCTGCGGCGCTCGTAGGGACCCAGTGAGGACTCGAGCGCGTCCCGAACCGCCGGGATCCGGAACCGCCACCGCTGCCGGGCTCCGCGAGATCCGACCAGCACCCGGTCGGTCACGAGTGAGTCCAGCGCGGCACGCACGGTTTCCGGATCGAGGTCGAGTGCCTCGGCGGCCAGCCCGACCGCGTTTTCGTCCAGCGGGGCCAGCACCGCCATCGCACGGGCCACCGACCAGCGCACCGAACCGGTTTCGTGAATCGGGGCGAGCAACGGGTGCGATTCGGACAGCGACGGCCACTCCACGGCAGGCCGCGTGTAGGCGTGCTGGTCAACGACCCGCAACACCCCTGCCTGCCGGTGCACCTCGATCATCGAACGCAGCGCCGCGGGGTTGCCCCGGCTCGCGGTGTGCAGCCGGTCGACGAGCTCGGCGTCGGGTACCGCCCGGACCGAATCGGCGAGGAAGGCCGCGCTCTGCGCCCGGGTCAGCGGGCGCAGCGGAACGAACCGGGCGAACCCGTCGGCCTCCAGCCGAGCCGGCTCGGCGGCACGCCGCTGTCCGTCCTGGCCGGTGGAGTGCCCGATTCGCCACGTCGCCACGATCGAACACCCCTGCCCGGCGAACAGGCGGGTGAGTCGGTCGAGCAGCGAAGCGGTGGCGGCGTCCGTCCACTGCGCGTCGTCGATCAGCACGGTCAACGGCGCGTACCGGCGCACCGAGGAGAGCACGGTGTTCGCGAGCCGGTCGGAGACGTCTCCGGCCCGACCGGTGTCGGCACTGAGCCTGGCGACGAGACCGAGCACCGAGTCCCGTGTGGAAGTGGGCTCCCGCTCCCGACCTCCGAGCTCCTCCACAGCGGTGAGCAGACGGTAGAGCACCCCGTACGGGGTGGACCGTTCGTGCTCCCCGACGCGTATGGACACCACCCGGGCCCCTGCCGCGACGAGTTCGCCGGCAACGGCGTCGAGCACTGCCGAACGCCCGCTGCCCGCTTCCCCGGTGAGCAGCGTCAGCGGCGGGAAGCCGGACAGCGCGCCGGAGCACAGTCGTTCGACCAGCGCCCGCCTGCCGAACATCGACGTCACCGACCGCTCGCCCTGTTCCGGGGCGGGCGCCGGACGCGGCTCCCACCGCGAGGAGTCAACCACGTCGATCACCGATTTCCGCACGACGACGGTTCTCGGCGGTCACGCCCTCCGAGTTCGCTCGCGCGATGTGGGACGGAACTTCGGACAGGAGGACGTGCCTCGATCTCATGGTGATCCATTGTGCTCCACGCGAGGGATCTCCCTCCATCTAGGGCATCATGATTAGCAACACTGGTGTGACATTCACATCCTCGATAACAACGAGGTGCGGGCGTGGCCCTTCCGACGAACGTGACCGCACATCGGCCCCACCTACACCAGGAAGAAAGGCGAATGGTTCGCGAGCACACCCCCATCCTCGGCCGAGACGAGCAGTGGGCCCGGCTCGACAGCACCGTTCACACCTCCGACGGAACCGGAGCGTTGCTCGTCGTACGTGGACCGAGCGGCTCGGGAAAGAGCGCACTGCTCGATGCCGCCTCGCGGAACTGGCTTCGACACGACGTGCGGGTGCTCTCGGTCTCGGCCGCCGTCCCGGTGCCACGAATGTTCGACGCGCTACTGGAGGCCGTGCGCGAAAGAGTGGGCGACCAACGCGAACCCGAGCTGCTGGAGGCGGTCGCGGCGGCGGCACGGCTGCGTCCCACGAGCGAGAGCCCCACGGGAGAAGGTCCGACGCGTTCCACCCCGCTGCCCCTGGTGCACGAACTGACCCGCGCGCTGACGCGGCTGGCACGCGGGAAACGCACCGTGCTGGTGATCGAGGACGTCGACCACGTGGATCGGGAGTCGGTCTCCGCACTGTCGTCGCTGGCCCAGGGTGTTCGGGCCGTGGGCGGCGTGGTGCTGGCCACGCTCGGCAACGCCTCCCGTGGAGCCCACGAACAACTGGTGGACCTGTCCGACTCCGTGCTGGATCTCCCGCCCTTGTCGGACGACGACATCACGGCGCTGCTGCCGCGGTGGACCGGTGGGCAGGCGGCCGTGGACCCGACCACGACGGAGGCGTTGCGCACGACTTTGGGGCCGCTGTTCGGCAACCCGGCGACGATGCGCTCGCTCGTGCGAGCGCTCCGCCGCGAGGACCGTCTCACGGTGATCGACGAACACCTGTGCCTGCGCTCGTCTTGGGAGCCGATCGCGCTGCCCGGCGACCACGAGCTGCTGCGCCCGGTGCACGAGTGCGGCCCCGAGGGCGGCCGGATCGTGTGGTGCGTCGCGGTGCTCGGCGAGCTCGACGTGAACGACCTGCCGGTGCTAGCCGAAGTAGCCGACGTCGAGCTGCACGCCTGCGGACGCGTGCTGGACCGGCTGGTGCACGACGAAGTGCTGCGCGAGGACAACGGTCGACTGCGACTGTCGGTACCCGCGCTGGGAACGGCGCTGGGCCGTGAGGGGGCGCGGTCGTCCCGGCCCGTGCACGGTGCGTTGGTTCGGCACATGCTCGACCGCCGCGAACGCGGGGGCGCGATGGATGACTCGGCGCTGGCGCATCATCTCGTCGAGGCGGGCCCGGATTTCGGTGGTGAGCGCGGCCTGGAGATCCTGCTACACGAGGCGGGCAGAACCGTGGAAACCGATCCGGAGCGGGCCGCCGAACGGTACCGCGCGGCGGTGCATCGGATGCGGGCATCGGACCGGCGGCTGCCGAGGTCATTGGAAACGATGACCCGGCTGCAGCTGTCCCGAGGGAACTTCAGGGAGCTGGCCGACGACCTCGGGACCGTGCTGCCCACGCTGCTGGAAACACCGCGCCGCGAGGGCGATTCGGCGGGAACCGGTCCGTACGGGCACGACGACGAGCGGATGTTGGCCGAGCTCGCGGTCTGCTGGTTCCTGGTGCAGCTGCACGAGGGGCACACGGTCGGGATCCACGATTCGACGCGGTTGTTCGACCTGATGAGCACGCGGGACGAGAGCACCGAACAGGTGCGCCGGCTCTTCTCCGCGCTGTTTCGCGGGCGAACGCGCGAGGCGGTGACCACACTCGACACTCTGGTCGCGACCTTCCCCGCCGCATGGGAGAAGGCACGGCCGGTGATCGCTTTCGACGAAGTACTGCTGCTGCTCCAAGCGATGGAGGGCGAGCACGAGCGGTTCCTGCGAGCCCTCTCGCGGTGGCAACAGTGTCACCCGGCGGAGCGAGATGCCCCCGACATCGAGCGGCTGCGCGACGCGGGAAGCATGCTCGACCACGCCACGGCGTTGGAACTGCTCCTCGGGCACCGCCCCGGAAGTCGCGGTGGCGGTTCCGCCCACGCCTACCAGCGGGTGCTGCGTGCCTATTACGCCGGTGAGTGGGACGAGGCGCTGTCGGTGGCCCGTTCGCTGGAGGCCGACCGATCGCATCCCCGAGGCTCGCTGGCACTGCACCTGACGCGGGTGGTGGCGGCGGAGATCTGTGCGGCGCGAGGCCACTTCCGGCGGGCCGAGAACTGGTTGGCCCGGCTGCCGCGAAGGTTCGCCTGCGGCCACCTCCTCGCCTGGGTGCGCTGCGGTCTGCGACACCGCCGAGGTCACACCGCCGAGGCGGTCGCGGAGGGATGGCGGGAATACCTGCACCACCGCGACCGTGGCAGTACGGCAGGTCTGGAACGGCTGCTGGAGCGGTTGATCGACTACAGTGTTCGACTCGGTGACCAGGAGGGCGCCGAGCGGATGCTCGAACAGCTGGAAGCCTTCGAGACCCGCCACCGCACCGCCTCGGCCAGGGAGGCGGCGCTGCTCGCGCGGGGGATGGTGGAGGCGGACCCGACGCGCCTGCGCGAGGGAATCGAGTCGGCCAAGCGGCGTGGGGACAACCATCGGGTCGCCCGTGGCTGCGCCGCGATGGGCAGACTGCTCGACGAACCGCGACCGTGGTTACACGAGGGCTACGACCTGGTCAAACAGTTCGGCTCCTCGTACGGGCGCGGAGTGTTCAGCGAGCTGATGCGCAGCCGCGGTATCGCGTTGACGCGCTCACGCGGCCCGCGGGAACCGCTGTCGAGCACCGAGAACCGGATCATCGATCTGGTCAGTGACGGCTACACCAACCGTCAGATCGCGATGGCGGTACAGGCCAGTGAGAAGACCGTGGAAAGCCACCTGACCAAACTGTTCACCCGAACCGGCTGCCGCTCCCGTGTGGAGCTGGCCACCGCACGGCTGGAGGGCCGACTCATGCCCACCTGATCGCGGTGGCACGAGAACGAGCCGCCCGGGACACGCGCGACACCTCGGTACGAGAAGGACACCCTCCACCAAAACCGGTGTGAACACCGGGATCCAGCCAGCAGGAGAGCTGATGATCATCGTCTCGCCGGACGCCCCCGGCTGCCACTCGTCGATCGCCGAAGCGGTGGACTCGGCTCCCGAGGGAGCTACGGTGCACATCGCACCCGGGAAGTACGAGGAGAGCCTGGCGCCGCGCAGGCCGGTCACGCTCGTCGCCGAGGACGGGCCGGGCACCGTCGAGATCAGCGCCGCGCGGGGGCCGGTGGTCTCGGGCGACGTCGCGACGAAGCTCAGCGGACTGACCCTGCGCTCCACGGATCCGGAAACTCCCGTGGCCGTGGCCGGGTCGGATCGGTTGACCATCACCGAGTGCCGGTTGGAGGCGACCGCCTGGGCGGCGGTCCACGGCCACGGTCGGGGCAGCCTGACGATGCGCGACTGCTCGGTGCGCAACTCCGAGGGCGCCGGTGTGGTGATCACCTCGGCCCTCGGAAGTTCGGTCGAGCGGTGCACCTTCCCCGAGCCGGGAACGTCGGGGATCGTGGCCGCCGAACAGGGGGTACTCACGCTGCGCTCGTGCACGGTCGAGCAGGCGGCGGGCAACGGACTGTGCCTGAACGGCAGCGGGCACATCGACGGCGAGAACATCACGATCATCGGCGCGCGCAAGCCCGCGCTGGCCGTGGAGGAGCAGGCATCGGCCACGCTGAGCGGACTGGCGGCGCGCGACAGTCGTGGCGTCGGCTGCTACCTCGCCACCGGTTCGACCGTGGAGCTCACCGATTGTTCCGTCGAGCGATCCGAGGCGGACGGACTGCTGATCGCCTCCACCGGCCGCAGCACGCTGGAGCGGTGCACCGTCGAACACACCAACCACCACGGCATCCGGATCACCGGTGGCTCGGCCGGAATCCTCCGCGACTGCACGATCACGGGGGTGCGCGGGACGGGACTCCTCGTCGAGGCGGAGTCCAGCACCGAGTTCGAGCGGCTCACCGTGACCGAGTGCCAGGGGACGGGACTGAGCGCCACGAGCGGCGCCACTCCCTCGGTCCGGCGGCTGCGGATCACCGGCTCCACGGGAACGGCCGTGGAGGTCACCAAGGGGGCGAAGGCCCGACTGGACAACGTCGAGATCGAACGGGCCGGTGCGGTGGGCGTGCTCGTCGCGGACGACGGTGCGGCGACGGTCAACGGGTGCAGCGTGCTGGAAACGAACGGTTCCGGGATCGCGGTGCTGCGTGCCGCGGACGCCACGTTCACCGACTGCGACGTCCATCGTGCCGGTGGCGACGGGGTGCACACCGGGGAACGGGGCGGGATCGTGCTGAACCGCTGCCGGGCCCGTTCCGGTCGGGCATGTGGCGTGCGGGTGGAGCCCTCGGCCCGTGCCGAGGTGTCCGAATCGGAGTTCGCCGAGAACGAGGCCGACGGTATCAGCGTGCGCTCGACGGAGACCGTGGTGCTGCGCGACTGCACGGCCACCGACAACCGTGGTGCGGGCCTGCGGCGCACGGTTCCCTCGGAGGCGTTGACGGTGGAGGGATTCACCAGCTCCGGAAACGGTTTCCCGGACGCGTACGGCCTCGGGAACGGGAACTCCGACTCCCCCTCCGGCGGGAACCCTGCCGAGGTCGGCGGCCCCGAGACCGGCGCTGCTGAGGTGGGTACTGCCGAGGCGGGCACCGAGCAGAGCAAGCCGATGCGGGAGTTGACCTCGCTGGTGGGACTGGAGGGAGTCAAGCACGACGTCACCACGCTGGTGAACCTGAACAAGATGGCCAAGCGGCGCCAGGAGGCCGGGCTGTCGGCGCCCCCGATGAGCAGGCACCTGGTCTTCGCGGGAGCACCGGGTACCGGCAAGACCACCGTGGCCCGGCTCTACGGCGCGGTGCTGGCCGAGCTGGGGGTGCTCGCCTCCGGGCACCTGGTCGAGGTCTCACGCGCCGATCTGGTCGCCGACATCGTCGGTGGCACCGCGATCAAGACCACCGAGGAGTTCAACAAGGCGCTGGGCGGAGTGCTCTTCGTCGACGAGGCGTACACCCTGAGTTCCTCCTCCGGTGGCTCCGGCCCGGACTTCGGCAAGGAGGCCGTGGACACCCTGGTCAAGCTGATGGAGGACCACCGGGACGAGGTGGTGGTGATCGCGGCGGGCTACTCCGCGGAGATGCGCGAGTTCATGGCCACCAACCCCGGGCTGGAGTCCCGCTTCAGCCGGACCATCGAGTTCACCAACTACACCGCCGAGGAACTGGTCACGATCGTGCGCCAGCAGTGCGCCGAGCACGACTACCAGCTCGACGAGAGCGCCGCCGAAGCACTGGAGGATTACTTCGAGGCGATGCCCAAGGACGGTACCTTCGGCAACGGCAGGACCGCGCGTAAAATTTTCGAGCGAATGGTCGACCACCAGGCATCCCGACTGTCGGTCTCGCCGGACACCTCCACCGCCGATCTGACCCGGCTGCTGGCCGAGGACGTCGAGGCCGTCCGGGAAGGTGTGCCGGGGTGAGTCGGGCAAACCGGTTCGGACCACCGAGGGCGCGATAGTCCGAAGGCCGCACCGCCTCGGACCGGGAACGACTCAGCCCGGGAACAGCTCACCGAGGCGGTGCAACGACTTCTCGATGGCCGCTCTGTTCCGCCGGGGGAACGGGCTCAGCGAGATCAGCAGCGGAATCCGAGCGGTCGACCAGTCGAAGGTTTCGGTCACCTCGGTTCGTTCCCCGACCGGGCGAAGCCGCCAACGCCAGCGGTGACCGTTGAAGTGTCGCCACGCGATCAGGTGGTCCTGCTCGAACTCCACCACCGTGTTCAGGATCTTGTACGAGGTGCCCATCTTCATGTCCATACCGAACTTCGAGCCGAGTTCGAGCCGCTGGGGGCCACCCTGCTGCGCCTGTCGCACCGTGCCCGAACCGTCGAGCAACGAGTGCTGGGTCGGATCGGTGAGCAGCTCGAAGATCCTGTCCGGTGTGGTCGCGACCGTCTTGGTCGCCGACACCTGGCGTCCTACCATCCGGTAACCCTAATTCCCGAGCGACGATCCGGAAGCAGCGGCCCTCGCTCGCATCCCGTGGCGAGCTCACCGGCAGCACGACGGTTACCCAACCGCTTCGCCCGTCGATCGGGTGAGATCCGATCGCGCGGCGGATTCAGCCGCCTCCGGCCACGAAGCGACGATGCAGCTCCCGCACTTCGTCGGCCAGTTCGTCGATCGGCCCTTCCACCACCAGATCGGGCACGACCTGGGTGATCGGCAACACGCGAACCGGTGACTCGGCTGCCCCGAACTCGGCGAGCCAATCGGCCAGTTGTGCGGCCGAGCTCGCGTAAACGATGCGTCCCAGCCCGACCCAACCGTGTGCGGCGGCGCACATCGGACAGTGCTCCCCGGACGTGAACACGGTGGCCGCCGATCGCTCCGCCGGGCTCAGGTTCGTCGCCGCCCACCGCGCCAGGGCGAACTCGGGATGCAGCGTCGCGTCACCGCCGGTGACGACACGGTTGCGGTCCTCGGCGAGACGGCGCCCGTCGGAGGCCACCAGGACCGATCCGAAGGGCTCGTCGCCCGCCCACAACGCCTCCTCCGCCAGCTCCACGCAGCGACGCAGCTCCGATTCGGCCTCACCGATCATGATCCCTCCTCGATCGCACCGGCGTCCGCACACCTGGACCGACGACGCTACCGTGCATGGATCACCCGACGGGACGCGCGTTGACCCGACTGACGGGACTGACTAAACTATCCTTCATGCGGAATCAATATTCCGAATAACGGAATCGATTACCGTGTGGATCACGGTTACCGACGGGAACGACCTCTCCCCGGGGCCCGGGGGGACATCCGTCATGCCAACGGCGCTCCGCACCGGAGGAGCCGACCGGGCACGCGAAGTTCGACAGGGACAGGAGCGGACCTTGAACGCACCGACGTACCACGCACCGCAAGGCGGCCTCCCGTCGCAGGACACGCTGCTCACCGACCGGGCCGTGGTCAAGGAAGCCTACACCGTCATCCCCCGCGGTGTGCTGCGCGACATCGTCACCAGCAACCTGCCCGGCTGGAACCGCACCCGCTCCTGGATCCTGGCCCGGCCCGTGGCCGGATTCGCCACCACGTTCGCCCAGTACGTCGTCGAGGTCTCCCCCTGCGGCGGCAGCGACGAACCGGAACCGGAGCGCGGTGTCGAGTCGGTGCTGTTCCTGCTCTCCGGCGCACTCACCGTCGTGCTCGAGGGCGAGACCCACGTTCTCACCCCCGGCGGCTACGCCTACCTGCCCGCGGGCGCGGACTGGTCGGTGACCAACGACTCCGAGGAGACGGCCAGCTTCCAGTGGGTCCGCAAGGCTTACGAGCCACTACCTGGACACCCGGTTCCCGAGGGGTTCACCGTGCAGGAGCAGGACGTCACCCCCACTCCGATGCCCTACACCGACGGCGCGTGGACGACCACCCGATTCGTCGATCCCGACGACCTGTCCCACGACATGCACGTCAACATCGTCACGTTCGATCCCGGTGCCGTGATCCCCTTCGCCGAGACGCACGTGATGGAGCACGGTATCTACGTCCTGGAGGGCAAGGCGGTCTACCGCCTCAACGACGACTGGGTCGAGGTCGAAGCGGGCGACTTCATGTGGCTACGCGCCTTCTGCCCGCAGGCCTGCTACGCCGGTGGCCCCGGCAAGTTCCGCTACCTGCTCTACAAGGACGTCAACCGTCAGATCAAGCTCACTTGATCCCCCGCAACCGACTTGCCGCGGGGAAGGCTGTGACTTCGTTGTTCACCTCCATCTATGCGGATGGGGCTACCCCGAGTGTCGCGGAGCCGCTCGGTTGTTGCTGGCGTGCCCGGCCGAACCGGAATCAGACTTCGGGGCAACCTCACAGTAGGATCACTCGAACCTGATCACCTTGTGAGAGTGATAAGGGTCCGTTATGTATTCATCGAATACATCGCGCATGGTTCGAGCATCGTTCGGCAATACTTTTTCGAAGTACCCCCACCCAGCAAACGTAATCTCGTCAGGCAGCTCGACCAGTCCGGTTATGGCATCCCAGAAGGCATCCCAATTCATTCCGTACATATCGGGAAAACCAAAATAAATCTTGAGTTTTCTATGTAGTCCAGCGCTGGTGCGCACATCCGACAGATCGACGATCACCGATCACACCACCCGTTTTCTGCTCGTATCCGCCGACGTACTCGACAGTCTCGCAGTATGTGGACGTGATATAAAGCAAACCGTCTTCCGAGCATAAAAGCCTCGTGCCGGGCCGCTTGCCGCGTTTCTGCCCACTGTCCATCCCGATACGGCGTGCCGCTGGTGGAACTGCGTGTCGAGGTTCCCGGAACAGTGCCGGTTCACGAACCCACCACAAGATCACCGAATATCGTCTAGTGATCGCGTCGGGTGACGAGGTGCGCGAGCGCGGTCAGTTCGTGGGTTCGGGCGGTTGGAGCGGCCGCCTCCAGGTGGCCCAGCGCTCGGGCGAGCAGCCGGTCGGTCTGGGCGTGACTCCAGGCGCGGCCGCCCGCCGCGTCGACGAGATCGGCGATGTCGGTCAGCGCGACTTCCGAGGTCGACGGCTGGTGGTAGTGCGTGGCGAGCCGCTGTCCGGCGGTGGTGTCGGAGTTCAGCGCGAACACCACGGGCAGGGTTTTCTTCCGGGCGTGCAGGTCCGAATAGGCGGACTTGCCGGTGGTCTCGGGATCGCCCCAGATGCCGAGCAGGTCGTCGACGTGCTGAAAGGCCAGTCCGAGGTCGTGACCGAAGCGACGCAGGTGCTCGACCCGCCGCGGCTCGGCCCCCGCGAACAGGGCACCGAGTTCGCAGGCGGCCGCCAGCAGCGCGGCGGTTTTGGCTTCGGCCATGCGTTGGCATCCGTCGACGTCGACATCACCGCGCTGTTCGAAGGCCAGATCCGTGGCCTGGCCTTGAACCAGCTCCTGGACAGTGTCGTTGAGCAGTCGCACACCGGCGAGGGCAGCCGGGTTCCCGCTGTCGGCGAGCACCCCGGAAGCCAGCGAGAGCAGGGCATCGCCTGCCAGGATCGCCGCCTCCGACCCGAACACGGTCCAGGCCGTGGGGCGGTGACGGCGGGTGGCGTCGGTGTCGATGAGGTCGTCGTGCAACAGCGAGAAGTTGTGCACGAGCTCGACGGCGACAGCGGCGGGCAGCGCCGCATCGGTGCTGCCACCCACGGCCTCGGCGGCGAGCAGCGTCAGCGCGGGGCGTAACGCCTTTCCGCCCGAGGCGTCGCTGGGAAGGCCGTGTTCATCGGTCCAGCCGAACTGGTACCGAGCGATACGACGCATGTCCTCGGGCAGTGTGTCCACCGCGGACCGCAGCGCGGGATCGACTCGGCCGCGCGCGACGGCCAGGGCCTCGTAAGCCTCCGCTGCCGGAACCGCGTGTGGGAACACATCTGGGGTGGCCATGTGAGTGTTCCTTTCAGCGCCCGATTTCGACGTTTTCCAACACGCCGAGCGCGTCGGGGGTGAGCACAGCGGCGGAGTAGTACGCGCTGACCAGATACGAAGTGACGGCCTTGTCGTTGATGCCCATGAACCGCACGTTGAGGCCGGGTGCGTACTCGTCGGGAATACCGGTCTGGTGCAGCCCGACCACCCCTTGGTGCTCCTGCCCGGTACGCATGACCAGGACCGAGCTGGTGTTGCTCTCGCTGATGGGGATCTTGTCGCAGGGCAGCAGCGGAACGCCGCGCCAGGAGATCACGCGGGTGCCGTCCACGTCGACGCTGTCCGGGTAGACGCCCTGGCGGTTGCACTCGCGGCCGAACGCGGCGATGGTGCGCGGGTGGGCCAGGAAGAACTCCGACTTGCGACGCCGGGACAGCAGTTCGTCGAAATCGCCCGGGGTGGGTGGGCCGCCCGCGGTCTGGATCCGTTGGCGCAGGTCGGCGTTGTGCAGCAGCCCGAACTCGCGGTTGTTGACCAGATCCGATTCCTGCTGCTCGCGCAGTTCCTCGACCGTTAGCCGGAGCTGCTGCTCGAGCTGGTTCATCGGTTGGCTGTAGAGGTCGTTGACCCGGGTGTGCACGCGCAGGATGGTCTGGGCGACGCCGAGTTCGTACTCACGAGGACTGAGATCGTAGTCGACGAAAGTACCGGACAGCTCGGTCTCACCCTCGTGGCCGGACGCCAGTCGCACGGCCGCTTCACCGTGCTTGTTGTGCTCGGGCGGGGTGTGGCCGCGCACCCGATCGAGGTGGGCACGCAGTGGTTCGGAACGGTCGGTGAGCTCGTCCACGTCGCGGCGGGACAGCCGCAGCACGATGCACGGTGTGAGCGCGGTGGCCGTGGCGGGCCAGGTGTCCCGACCGCCGGTGAGCACGTGCTCGCCGAGGTACTCCCCGTCGGCGAGCACGTCCCGCGACACCTCGCCACCGTAGGGCCCCGGAGTACTGGTGTTGACCTTGCCGTGGGCGAGCAATATCAGCTCGTCGGCGGGTTCACCAGCGGTGGTGATGCTCTCGCCCGGGGCGTAGTGGTGCTGGGTGAACCGCTCCGCCAGTGCTTCGAGCACCGTCTCGTCGTCGAGATCACGCAAGGAGGATATTTCGCGGAGCTCCGGTGGCAGAACGCGAACCTGATCGCCGGTGTTGGAAAACGTCAGGCGCCCGTCCCCGAGCTCGTAGGTCAGCCGCCGGTTGACCCGGTAGGAACCGCTGGTGGTTTCGACCCAGGGCAACATGCGCAGCAACCACCGAGGGCTGATCGCCCGCATCTGCGGCGGCGTCTTCGTGGTGGTGGCCAGGTTGCGGGCCGCGCCCGTGCCCAGGCTGAGCTGTCCCTGTCCGTCGGATCCCGGTTCGTCGGACGCGCTCGTAGCGATCTCGGTCATGTTCCTGTCCCCCTCGTGTGTCGGATCGAAAAGCGGGCAGCCGCGGAACCGGTCACCCGGTTTCGGGCCGGCTCCGGCCCGTGGTGCCCTTCGGCGCGGCGATGCGGGCCGCCGTTCCCAGGCCGGTGGGGCCGGCCAGGCGCTGCCGTGTCGTGAGCACCCCCTGCGGGGGTGCGATATCGGAAGCACCGCCGGGCGGTGATGTCCCGATCGCGGTAACCCCCGGCTCGTGACGACGTCGCAGTTCGGCCTCGGTGTAGCGCACGCACCTGCGGTGCCACTCCAGGATTCCGGACATCCAGTCCTGCAGCCCCTCGGCGTGACCGATGAGCACCCGGCGGGCGGACTCGTCGAGTCCGAACTCCTCGAACACCCGAGGTAGCTGCTCGGTGAGGATCAGCTGGAACTGCCGCATCCGGGCGTTCATCACCTCGGCCACGACGTCGCGGGCCTGCCACCGGTCGACGTCGAGGAATCGCTCGACGACCAGGACCAAGTTGTGGACCTCGCCCTCGAACTCGATCTCCTTCTGGTAGGAGAACAAGTCGTTGGTCAGGCAGGCGTAGTCCTGCGCGGCGGTTTCCATCTCCCGGACCACAGTGCTCCGGTACACCTCGGCGGGCACGACGTCGAGATTCGACAGCCGGGACAGGCTCATCGTCATGTCCGAGCCGAACGTCTTGCGACGCATCTCGAGGTAGTCGACCGGGTCCGGCACCCGGTGCTGGGCCTGGTTGTCCAGTTCCCACAACCAGCTGGCGGTCATGTCCTCCACCGCGGTGCGGAACTGACGCCGCGCCGCGGTGGGCATGGGCCCGGCGGTACGTCGCCACAGATCGGCCAGACCCCGCTCGATCGGATTGCTCGGTTCCGGTGTGGACTCGCCGTTCACGGGCATGAACGCCGACAACCGGTCGTTGCACGCCCTGGCCGCCGCCAGATTGCGGGTCGCTCCGAACACGACGGGGAAGTAGTCGTCGCCGTAGGTTCCCCAGGCCAGCCAGTCCGACGACAGGTCGAGCTGTTCCGAGCTCGCGTCGGCATGGATCATCGCCGCGCAGTGGGCGAAGTCGAAGCCGATGAACCGGCGCTCGTCCCACACCCCGTGGGATTCCACCCCGGGCACCGAGTCGAACATGCCCATCCGCCGGGCCCAGTCGACGCCGTGCTCACGGGCGTTGTCCAGGTGTGGGCTCATCCGCACCGAGTACGGCATGTACAGCTCCGGCAGCGTCAGATGCCCCACCTGCTGGAACGGGATGTGGGACTGCTGCTGGGCCCGGCGCCGCACGCCGGGCCGCAGCCGGGTGAACGCCCGGGCCGCCGAGGTACCCAGCCCGCTCGGACCGGTGAGGTCCGTGGCGGTGGGTGTCGTGGTGACGCCTTCGTTCATGTACCGGCTGGACTGGGTGTGCCACTCGTGACCACCGGCCTGCCAGTCCTGCAGCCCCTTGACGTAGGCCAGCACCCTGGCCCGCTCGTCCGGCCCCAGGGCGTGCTCGTCGCACAGCGCGGGCACCTCGGTCAGCGCGGTGTTGTCGAACTGCTCCAGCCGGGAGGTCAGCAGATCGTTGGTGAGCTCGGCGGCCCGTTGCGGACCGGTCCCGAAGAAGGTCTCCATGACCAGCACACCGTTGTTGACCTCGCCTTCCTCCTGCGTCTCGCGCTGATAGGAGAACAGGTCGTTGCGCAGGTGCACCCCGTCGGAGAACGTGTCGGTGAGCACCCGCATCGGCCTGCTCGCGGCGACCGACGCCGGGATCTCGGCGCGAGCGGCGAGCTCGACGAGCCCGGCGGACCAGGGCGCCCCACCCACCTTGCGGCGCATCTCGATGTAGTCGACCGGGTTGGGCACCCGTCCCTGATTGATGTTGGTCAACTCCCACACGCAGTCCTCGAGCAGGTTGCGCGTGGCCTCGGCGAACCGGACGAGCCAGTCGGCCGACATGATCGAGGTCGTGCGGTTCCACAGATCGACCAGGCCCCACTCCACCGGATTCGCCGGTTCCGGCGGACGCTCGGCCAGATCGGTCGGCATGAACGCCGACAGTCCGGCCAGATACCGCCGTGCCCCGGCGAGATCTCCGGTGTACTTGTAGTGCTCCAGGAAGTGGTCGTCGAAGTAGAACACCCACACGTACCAGTCGGTGACCAGATCGAGGTCCTCCGCCGTGGCGTCCGGATGGGTGTAGGCGCACAGCAGCGGGTAGTCGGCCGAGTCGAACGTGGCCTCGTCCCAGGCGAACGCGCCGCTGCTGCCCGCCGCGCCACCGGGGGTGACCATCTCCATCCGACGCGCCCACGCCGTGGAGTGCTCGCGCGCGCTCTGCAGGTGCGAGTTCAACCGGGCGGGCCAGGGCAGGTAGAACTCCGGGAGTTCGAACGGTTGGCTCGCCACGGGCTCAGCCTTCCCTACCGGTCTCGACGTCGTCCAGTACGGCCAGCGCGTCCGGCACGAGCACCGCCGCGGAGTAGTAGGTGGAGACCAGGTACGAGATCAACGCCTTCTCGTTGATGCCCATGAACCGCACGGACAGGCCCGGCTCGTACTCGTCGGGAAGACCGGTCTGGTGCAGCCCGACCACGCCCTGGTTGGCCTCGCCGGTGCGCATCAACATGATCGAGGTGGTCCGGGATCCGCTCATCGGCAACTTGTTGCACGGGAACATCGGCACACCCCGCCAGGCGGGCACCTGGTGCCCACCGATGTCCACGCTGGCCGGGTACAGCCCGCGACGACTGCACTCGCGCCCGAACGCGGCGATGGCTCGCGGGTGGGCCAGGAAGAATCCGGGGTCCTTCCACACCAGCGACAGCAGCTCGTCCATGTCGTCCGGGGTCGGCGGACCGGTGCGGGTGTGGATGCGCTGGCGCAGGTCGGCATTGGGCAGCAACCCGAAATCGGGGTTGGTGACCAGTTCCTTCTCCTGCTCCTCGCGCAGTTCCTGGATGGTCAGCCGCAGCTGCTGCTCGGTCTGGTCCATCGGCTCGTTGTACAGATCCGCGACCCGGCTGTGCACGCGCAACACCGTCTGGGCCACGCTGAGCTCGTACTCGCGGGGCTTGAGCTCGTAGTCGACGAACGTGCCGGGCAGATCCGGTTCACCGGCGTGTCCGGAGGCCACCGCGACCTCGGACTCACCGTCGGCGTTGTGCGCGCCCTGCGAAGCGGTACCGACCCGCGCGAGGTGGGTGCGCAGCGCGTCGGAACGGTCCACCACCTCCCGGGCGGACTGCCGGGACAACGTCAGCACGGTGCACGGGGTCACGGCCTTGGCGGTGAACTCCCATGTGGCCTCACCGTCCGCCAGGAGCTGACCACCGAAGTGCTCACCACCGGCCAGCACTCCCAGCTCCGTCCGCTCCCCGTAGGGCCCGGTACCGAGCTTGTTCACCTTGCCGTGCGCGATGAGTACGATCTCGTCGGTCGGGCTTCCCGCCTCGGCGATCACCTCGCCCGGGGCGTACTCGCGCTGCTCGAATCGCTCGGCCAAGCCCTCCAGCACCGAGGTGTCGTCGAATCCCCGCAGCGCGGGCAGCTCGCACAACTCGCCCGGGATCACTCGCACCGTCGAGCCGGTGTTGGAAAAGGTCACCAGCCCGTCCCCGAGCTGGTAGGTCAGCCGTCGGTTCACCCGGTAGGCACCACCCGTCGCCTGCACCCAGGGGAGCAGGCGCAGCAACCACCTCGAGGTGATCGACTGCATCTGCGGCGGCGTCTTCGTCGTCGTCGACAGATTCCGCGCGGCCGCCGTGCCCAGACTCAGCGGCGACTGCCCGTCATCGTTCTGCTGACCGGAGACCGGGTCCGTACCTGTCACCACACACCACCATTTCGACGCATGTCACACGTTCCTGTCCGCGTCGGATCAGTCAGTGCCCACGCACTGAAATCCCCCAGCGCGGTGCCGAGCATGTTCTTGCCCAGCCGGCGGACGACCACAGCCGATCGCCCGATCAGGCGATCAACGGTCACCCGAAAGGGCAAACTAGTTGATCAAAGCGGCGCAGCACAAGCAGTGTCCACATAGTCGTAGGCACGAGAGGTATCTCGACACGGCGGACCGCCGACCCCACGACGGGCAAGACCTTTTCCGCTCCTCATCGGGGAAACATTCGAAAACGTGTCAGGCGCGGCGGAGACGGGTGCGGACAAGTCCGAGCCGTCACGAGTCGGTGATAATGATCACTACGGGAGGAAGTGCTCGTATCTGCTCGGTCGAAGGAACGGATCCGCCCGGACAAGCGAACGCGGACGGCCCCACGAGGGAGTCACGGCGTGTCGAGCAGCTCGGCGACAGCCGCACGAGCATGACGCGCCGGAGCGGGATCACCACTGATACCCGCCGTGACGACGGCCCCCTCGAACAGCAGGAACACCGGTTCGACCACCGCCACACCCGTGGCCCGAACCCACTCCGCGAGCTGATCGTGAAACGCCCGCTTGTGCGACCGGACCTCGGCCAACACCACCTCGGACGAGGAACCGAGCTCGCCGTGGGCATTGATCCAGGCACACCCTCGGAAACCGGGCTCGACGAACCACTCGGCGAGCCAGTCGAACACCGCGAGCACCCGCTCACACGGATCCGGAACCCGCTCCACGAACGCGGCCAAGCTCTCCCGCCACCGCCGATCACGCCGCCGCAACACCGCCACCACCAGCTCCTCCTTGCTGGGAAAGAACCGGTAGATCCGCTTCAAGGGCAGCGCCGAGACCGTACGCACCTCGTCCATCCCCACCGCCTGGACGCCCCGCTCGTAGAACAACCGCTCCGCCGCGTCGAGCAGCGCAGCACGGTCCAGACGATCGCGTTCCTCGGTGAGCGGGGCAGGCATCCGTGACTCCCATCCGTGTCTCCTTGACGTCGAGAACGAGCGTTCCCTACTTTAGGGTATCATCAATAGAGAACGCACGTTCTCAACACGTGAGGAGATCCGTCATGTCGGAAGATCGCCCGCCGTACCCGCCCTTCACGCGGGAAACGGCCCTGCGGAAAGTCCGGGCCGCCGAGGATGCATGGAACACCCGAGACCCCTACCGAGTGGCGACGGCCTACACGCCGGACTCGACGTGGCGCAACCGGGACACCTTCCTGCGGGGCCACGAGGAGATCATCACCTTCCTCACCCGGAAATGGGAACGCGAACTCGACTACGCGCTACGCAAGAGCCTGTGGGGATTCCACGAGAACCGGATCGCCGTCCGCTTCCAGTACGAGTGCCACGACACGGCAGGACAGTGGTGGCGCAGCTACGGCAACGAAATGTGGGAATTCGACGAACGCGGCCTCATGCGACGCCGCGAGGCCAGCATCAACGACGTCGCCATCACCGAAACCGACCGACGCATCCACGGCCCCCGCACCGAAGACGAACACGAAGTCGAGCTTCCCCTCCGATGAGCTCGGCATTACGCCCTCCGGCGGGGATAGCTCCTGCTGCTTCCCGACTGGAGCACCCGTCCCAGCGACACAGCGGATCGACACGTACGCCGCGTTCACCGGTTCAGACGATTACCGCGTGCCATGCCGGTCATCACGGCCGTCCACGATGGGCAGCACATCGGTGACCTCCTCGTCACCGGCCTCACGTTCTCTGGTGCGTCGCACCCGACGCTGGGCCCGCGTGTTCGGGGACGGCACGGGTTCAGGTTGTCGAGAAACCCGGCGCTGCCTGCGCCACAGCACCACGACGACGATCGAGGCAGGCACGACGAGCACCACGACCAGCAGACCGAGCACGATCCAGTAGAGCATCAGTCACCTCGAAAACGGATGTCGCGGTGTCCGGTTGGTACCCGGTGACCGCAGCGGTGCGAAGCATCAGAACAACGCACGGCCACATTACGATCATGCCTGTCCCGGCGATCCGATGCGAGCGCCACCAGGTGGTCATGCCGTCGCGTCGCACGAATCAAAAACGAACCACCCCGATCGGGCGAAAAGCGGATACCGGCCTCCGGGGCCGAATCACTCACGGTCTCCCAACCCGGTCACGGCCGCCGGATAGTGTGGCCAGCTCAGCCGCCCGGATCGGTTTCGGTATCCACCCACCGCCTGACTCCGACCGTGTGGCCGTGTGGCAACGCAGTAGCGTCGACGTACGGATTGCCCCCGGATCGACGAGGTTGGGACGGTAAAACCCCGGAAAAATCGACCCATCTCGGATTCAGCGACGATCGAGTACCGCGTCCAAGCACGCATGCCGACAAGCTGCTCGGGGCTCTCCCGAACCTCCGGGAAGGAGAGCTCAGCGTCCGCCCCGAGATCTTACTCGCCGATCCCGGCCAGACTGGTCATCGCCGCCACGTGATCGTCCGCTGCCAACGGCGCTCCGGTCCCGTCGGTGGTGATCCCGAGGGTCTCCACCAACCCGGCTCCGTATTCGGCGAGCACGTCGCACTGCTCGGTGAACACCGTGTCCATCAGCTGCTGCCGCTCGTGCGACAACCAGCCGGCGCGGTACAGCTCCTCCCCGTGCCGCCGTGCGTGATCGAGCCCGTTCAGCAGGCACAATCGGTGCAGGGCGTCCCGCCGCTGCCCCGGAGGGAACGAATCGGCCCAAGCCAGGAACTGCTCCAGCACGATCCGGTGGGCGTGGGCGCCCACCAGTTCGTCCGCCAGCTGAGCGTGCCGATCCCAGCGATCCGCTTCCGGCAGGCAGCGGTCGGCGCCCAGGCGGGCGCACAGTCGAGTGCGCAGCAGGTTCTCCCGCACGCGGGCGAGTACGACCAGCGTGTCCGCCTCGTCCGTCCGGCCGAGGCGGGAGGGCACGGGCACCGCGCGGGGATCACCGGCCAGGGCACGAGCCAGATCCATAGTGGTCAGGGTGTTGTCCCCGCCTGCCGAGTGGTAGATCGCCGCCAGTCCCTCATAGGCGTGGATACGGTTCGCGTTCAGCACACCGTGTGCCCCGAGCAGCTTTCGACAATCACCGGTCACCCGCTCCGCGGTCCAGGTGGCGATCACTTTGGTCAGGGCGAGCTCGGAATGCACCGAGGCCCACGGGGACCAGTCGGCTCCGGCCGCGTGTTGCGGATCACCACCGTCGAGGGTGATGCGCAGCGCACGGTTGACCTGCGCGGTGGCGGCCATGGCAGCGGCCAGTGCCGGGAAGAGGATACGCCGCACCCGGGCGTGCCCGGCCAGTGTCGCTCCCGGTGCGAGCGCGCCGGAGGTGGTGCGATGGTGCACGTAGCGAGTGGTCAAGGCACCGGTGGCCCGTGCCACGGCGGCCAGTCCCACCGCACCGGCGGTGGAGGCGTTGCGTGACACCCGAAGCGAACGCACCAGGCGCTGCCGCGGGGAATCCGCCGGGTCGTGGACGACGCCCTCGTGGTCGATGCGCGCTCCGTCGGAGAGCCACTGCTCGTACGGCACTGCCGTCCCGTCGAACCGCACCAGTGTGTAGTCCAGGTCCACCGCGTCGGAACGAACCGCGCGTCCGATGCGTACTCCCTCACCCGTGCGATGCTCATCACGCAGCCGCACCAGAAAGGGGAACACCCCGTGGAGCTCGCCGCCCACACGCAGCTGGGCGTAGACCATGCCCACCTTGGGGACTCCCTCCAAACCGGCGTGGGCCATGAACTTGCACGCCGTTTCGTCGGGTGTGGACAGCTCGAAACATCCGGTTTCCGGATGGTAGTCGGCACGGGTGCGCAGTGCCACGTGGCTGGTGCCGTGGCCGACCTCGGTGATCAGAATGGTTCCGACGGTTCTGGCGGCATCCAGTTCGCCACGGAGGTCGGACAGATCCGAGTCGGGCAGGGCCATCCCGTCGATCCCGGACACGCACACTCCGTAGTGGACCGTGCCGGTCAGGAACAACGCGGGATTGACCACGGCGGCCCACTCCAGCGCGGCGAACAGGAACCGCGGGTCCTGGCGGGAGCTCCGTGGCAGGTCCAGGCTGTGAGTGATGTGGCGTAACTGCTGGTACGTGCGCCGATGTTGCCCGGACGGTGCCTGATCGTCGCGCGGTGCGAACAGACCACCACCGAACACGCTCCGCATGTCCGGGTCGAAGCCACTTCTCCCGTCCCGCACGTCACCACTCATGCCGCGACCCCCTCCAAAGGCGTCGTGTGCCGCACGGTTTTGGCCGCTTGTCCGGCTTCGACGGTGAACACCGCGTTCGGGTCGAAGGCGTTCAACTCGATCTCGCACACGGTGGTCACCCGCTCAGCCTGCTCGATGTCGACCCGGGCGGTCAGCGGCACTCGCTCGTCGGTGGCTTCGCCATCACGAGTGAGCCGGGCACGCAGCACGGCGGGCAACGGAAACACGAAGCGATGAAACTCGGTCCGCAGGTGGTGCATCACCGCGTAGCGCGGTGTGCCGTCGGCGATCGGGGGTACCGTCTCACCCACGGCCCAGGTGATGAGCTGGGTGACCGCCTCGATCAACAACATGCCCGGGATGTGCTGCTGATCGGCGGTGTGATCCCGCAGCATCTCGGTGTCGTTGGGAACCAACAGCGCCCCCGCGACCTCATTTCCCGAGACGTGCGGCTCACCGATGAGGACGTTGTCCTGCTGCTGTTTCAGCACGGTGTGTCGCCCGACCGGTTCGGCCGGGGCACCCTCCGGCAGTACCACCTGCTCCAGTCCCGCACGTGAGACGGTTCGGGCGAGTTCGCGCCACATCGTGCGATCCACTCCGAGCGCCGGGTGCAGCACCACGCCCCGGACATCCGGCTCGGCGTGGGATCGCACCCACCGCGAAACCTCGGACGTCGTCATCACGTTCTCGTTGCCGGTGAACCGTGCGAAGCAATCGCCGACGACCCACACGTGCGTCTCGCCCATCGGTCCTACCTTTCGTCGATCGTGTTATGTGCTCAGCCGATAGCGGGGTGAGCTACGAGTCCCCCGTCGATGACCAGAGTTTGGCCCGTCATGAACGACGCGGCCGGAGATGCCAGGAACAGCGCGGGGCCCACCACCTCGCTCGGATCAGCCCACCGGTGTTGCGGAACCCCTGCCAGTACCGCCTCGGAGGTGTCCTGGTCCTCGTGCACCGAGGAAGTCATGTCGGTGCTCACCCAGCCCGGTGCGAGTGCGTTGACCCGGATTCCGCTCCTTCCCCACGCGGTTCCCAGCGAACGCACCAGCGACATCTGGGCGGCCTTGGCCGCCCCGTACGCCTCCATACCGCCCACACCGACGAGCCCGGCCACCGAGGACATGATCGTCACGCTCGGGTCCGGCGAGACGGCGAGAAACGGGTGAGCACCCCGCAACAGCCGCACCGCGCCCATCAGGTTCACGTCCAGCACTCCGGCCCACTCGTCGTCGGAAGTCCCCAGCACGGGGCGCAGCTGCATCACCCCTTGCTCGTCGGCCACCGGCCCACCAGCGTTGTGCAGCAGCACGTCCAGTCCGCCCAGGGCGGCGACGGCTTCCTCCACCGCGGTAGTGCACCCATCGGCAGTGGACAGATCCCCCGGAACCACCACCGCCTCTCCTCCCACCTCCTCGATGTCGGTGGCCAGCCGCCGCAGCGCGTTCCGCGAGCGGGCGGTGAGCGCGACACGCGCTCCCGCGGCGGCGAAACCTCGCGCTAGCTGAGCACCGATCCCCCGGGATGCCCCGGTGACCAGCACTCGCCGCCCGGTGAGGTCGAACAAGGCTTGCCCGTACACTTCGATCACTCCCCGCGAATCTCATCGAGCGGGCCGCACGGCTGCCTGAACGGCGGAGACCAGCGCAGCAGGCAGGATCCCCAGGTGACCCCTGCCCCGAAGGTCGGAAGCAGCACGTGGTCCCCATCGCCGACCCGGCCCTCCGCGACGGCGTGGGTCAGGGCCACCGGTATGGAAGCGGCACCGACGTTGCCCACGCGGTCCCCCGTGATCACCGTTTTCTCCGCCGGGATTCCGGCCTGCTCGGCCAGGTGGCTCAGCAACAGCGGATTGGGCTGGTGCGGCACGATCACGTCCAGATCGGTCCTGTCGATTCCCGCCGCACGGCACGACTCTTCCAGCACGCGGGGAAACGCGGTGGTGATGAAGTCGCGCACCGCGCGTCCGTTCATGTGGATCGTGTGCGCACCGTTCGTCAGCGACTCGTCGCTGGCGGGAAGACGACTGCCCCCGCCCGGGATGAGCACCTGGTCGGCCTGACTGCCGTCCGAGCCGGTCGCCACGTGCAGCACTCCCCGCTCAGGCGGCACCTCCCCCACCACGGCCGCTCCCGCACCATCGGCGAACAACACCGCGGTACCCCGGTCCGCGGGGTCGAGGAACTTCGAGTACAGCTCCACCCCGATCACCAGCGCGTACCGCCCGCGACCTCGTTGGGCCAGCCAGTCGTGTGCGGTCTGCATACCGAACACGAAGCCCGAACAAGCGGCGTTCACATCGAACGCGACGGCGTTGGTGGCGTTGATCAGGTGCTGCACCCGGCAGGCAGTGGCCGGGCCCAACTCGTCCAGGGTGGATGTCCCCAGAACCACCATCGCCACCTGCTCCGGTGCGACACCGGCCGACGACAGGGCTCGCAGTGCCGCTTGCGCCGCCAGGTCCGAAGCCGCCTGGTCCGGCCGGGCCGTTCGCCTCTCGAGCACCCCGGTTCGCTGCTCGATCCAATCGGCGGTAACCCCGGCGTCGGCGGCCACTTCGCTGTTGCCGCGCACCGTCTCCGGCAGATAAGCGCCCAGCCCGACGATCCCGGTACCGACCCGCCGCAGCACATCCGCTCGCGTCATACGATCAGCTCCGAGACCGAGCTGTGCCCGCCGAGAGCGACGGAGTTCTGGACGCTGCCCCGCACTGAGCGTGCCGCGGCCCTGTACCGTGCGGTTCCAACCGTGAAAGAACCGCAGTACGATGCCCCGGAATCTTCAGCTGTATCCGCTGCTCGAACAGCGAGTTCGAGTTGCGCCGAACCCCCATTGCACAAAGATTTTTCGGCATGTGCGGTGGCGATCTCCCCGAGATCCTGTTCGTGCGTGTCGTCCCGGATGGGAAAGTCCTGTTCTCGCATAAACGAATATCTCCCGGTCGTTTGAGAGTGCTCAGGATTCGGTTTTATCCACTTGGGCTGACACGGCACTGACAACGCGTTGACAACGGTTCCACGACTCGTGGGTTTCCTCGCCGGTTGGCTTCGTCATCCATGACTGCCCCTCGGAATAAAGCTGACATGCTCAGTCGGGCCGACTTGTCGAGCACCGCGCGAGGTTGGGCACGGCCGGGGTGAAGGAGGTGCCAAGCGCGACGGCCAAGCGTGCACCACCCGTTCGGACACATCGGAATGGCCGTGGCACAACGAATGCGTACGCACCAACGCCGACGCTGAGCCGCGTCGTGTGCTTGCCGCGCATACGGCGCGGTGGAACGCTGTTGGTGGACAACACACTCCCCAGGGGATGAGTTGTCGATTCCGCCGAGTTCCCTGCACGCGTTTCAGAACACAGGTAAACACAACAAGCACTCCCCTTTCGACGTGCACGTCTGATCGCCTCTTCCTCCCGTCGGTAAGGGCCTCTCACCGACCCGCGGTGATGGACGAATCCATCCGAGAACGGAAGAAAAACGAACTCACCGGCACGACGAAATAGGTAACGCGATGCACCTCCCGTACCCCGACGACTCCTTCGACGGGATTATGGCGCTGGAATCGAGCACCTGCCGGACAAGGTGCACGTGCTGCGTGAGGTAGTGCGGGCGTTAAGCCCGGGCGGGTGGATGTCGATCGCCGATCCGACCGTGCACGAAGCCTCGACACAAGAACGCTACAACTCCAGTGAGACCTTTTCGACAGAGGTCATGTACATCATGTCGAGAAGTGGATCGAAGAAGCCCGCAAAATGCGGGACTCGCCGGATTTCGGATACGTGCTGGTATCGGCGAAAAACCGGAGTGATCATGATCGATCCACAGCTCGAAGCGTGAGAACACCGCACGAGCTAGTCATGATTACAGCACGCCGAGAGGGTTCGCGTGATCGTGAGATCACGCGAACACATCCCTGTACGAGGACGAACACCGGACCTCGGACATGTCCCACGACGATGCGTGCCGAAGCACGTGCGTCGTCATCCGGTCCCGAGTTGCCGTACGACTCACTCCGGGCGATGCCAATGTTCGAACCACTCGGCAGCGGCACGTAGCGGTACCGGAACGGGATCGATGGAGGGGTACCAGGCACGTTCCCACTCCAGCGAGATCCACCCCGACCACGACCGCAGCAGGGGCCCGCACTCGGCGAGCGGCACGTCCCCCTCGCCCGGCGGGACCGGTGTCCAGGGGTCCGCCCGCCGCGCGTCCTTGAGCTGGAAATAACCGAGATAGTCGCCCAGCAGGTTCCGGGTCTCCGTCGGGGACTCGCCCGTCCGCCACGGGTGCAGCGCGTCCCACAGCACGGCGACGGTCTCGGGCGCACCGAACGGTTCCACCAACCGGCGCGCTAGCCCGCCCGTGGGATGCGAGTCGTGGGTCTCGACGAGCAACGTGACACCCTGCCGCTCCAGATCGGGCAGCACGGCACCGATCCGCTCCCGAGCGGGACCGTCCTCGCCGGGCTCCCCGCCCGGGAAAACCCGTACCGCGGGTGCCCCGATCAACCCGGCCAGCTCGACGAGGGAACGCAGCTCCGCCACCGGAGACTCGTCCGAGCCCGGCGCGCACACCTTGGCGTAGCCCGCCAGACACGCCACCTCGAGCCCCTCGCCCTCGATCAGCCCGCGCGTGTCCGCCGCTTTCCGGGACGACATTCCCAACCGGACTTCCTCGTCCGGATGCACCCGGAGCTCCAAACCGTGACAACCGTGCTCACGCGCTACCCGCGCGGCCTGCCGCACCGGGGTGCCCGGCATACCGAGCGTGCTCACGGCGAACTTCCAGCTCATGGAATCCTTACCTCACTCATTCCGGGTAGCGCCCGCGGGCGCGAGAGAAAACGCGCCTGACGGAACCGCGCACCCCCGGTCAGCTGGTCGTCCCGCTGCCCGGGGCACCTCACCACACTCACACCTCGGCGCGCCGGAACCGCTGCCAGGCGACGCCGGAGCAGGTGTACTGGATGAGATCGGCACCGTCCGCGGTGGACTCGTCGGAGACGTCCAGGCACTTGCCACTGTGGCGGGCGGTGAAGATGACGTGGCCGTCGCCGGAGTCACTCACCCGCCACTGCTGCTCCTGCCCGGAGCCGCACCGCTGCTGGACCACGGCCGCACCGTCCCGCGTGGCGGCCCCCGTCACGGCCAGACACATCGAACTGTGCCGGGTGACCAGCCGAACGTAGTCACCACCGACGTCCTCCAGCCAGAACCGCTGGTTGTCGCCACCGTTGCAGGGGTACTGTGCCAACTGCTCGTCCGCGAGCTGGGAACGCGCGGGAACGTCCACGCACTTGCCGGAGTGCCGGGCGGTCAGGGTCTCGTAGGGTCCGCCGCCGGTCCCGACGGTGCCCGCCGCGGTGTCGACGGTCAGTTCCGGCGCCCAATCCATCCGGATGGTGCGGTCGTCGGGGAACCGCAGCGGCAGCCACACGTAGCGCGAGTCGTTGACCGGCCCGCCCCAGGCTCCCGCCCAGCGGTCACCGAGGTAGAGGTAGGAGGCGCCCCCGGTGCCCCGAATCGGCAGCACCCAGGCGGTCTGGGATCCGTGGGCGGTGGAGTCACCCACGTTCCGCATCCCGCTCCAGCCGCTGGCGAGGCTGGTCGAGGTGGCGTACTGCTGCTGGTTGGGATCCCAGCCCGTGGCCCCGGAGGTGAGCATGAAGTAGACCCCGTCGCGCTTGAAGAGGGCCGGGGCTTCGCGGTGACCACCGGGCCACGGGTTGGCCACCAGGCTCTCCACCGCCGTGTAGTCCTCGTTGAGCCGGTAGATGTGCAGATCCAGGTTCTCGTTGGCGGCCGAGACCATGTAGCCGGTGCCGTCGTCGTCGACGAAGACCGTGATGTCGCGGGACATGTTGCCCAACGGCCGGAAGCTGCCCTGCCAACTGTAGTCCCCGTCGACGGTGTCGGAGACGGCCACGGCCGCGCGGGCCTGGCTGTAGTCCTGGTCGTTCTCCTTGTGCATCCACTTGACGTCCTCCCCATGATTAAAGGCGGGGGATTTCAACCGGCGTTGACGCCGGTTGGGGTTCCTGCTTCGCGGACCGACCAGCGCCGAGGTCTCCACAGGCTGCGACCGCCCGTCCGGCGGCCAACACGTTGACTGCCGCGTTCACGTCCGCGTGTGCGGTGTGGCCGCAACCGGTGCACCGGAAGACCGCTTGGCTGTTGCGGTTGTTCGGGTCCACGTTGCGGCACACCGCGCACGTTTGCGACGTGTACGCGGCAGGCACCTTCACGATCTCGCTACCGGTGTGACGGGCAGCATTGTGCAGTGCGAGTTCGAGCTTGTGCCATCCCTTGCCGAGGATGGCGCGGTTCAGGCCGGACTTCTGGGAGACGTTCCGGCCGGGCTTTTCGGTGGTTCCGCTCGCCGTACGGGTCATGTTCTGCGTGCGCAGGTCTTCCAACGCGACCAGCGCGTTGCGGTCGGTGAGGTCAGCGGCGACCTGTGAGCAGAAGTCGCCGCGCCGATCGCGTTCGCGCCGGTTCGCACTGCCGCACTTCTGCCGTGCCAGCTTTTGCTGCAACCTGCGGTAACGCTCTGCCTCGCCGGGCGTGGTGAATTCGCGGTCGATGAGCTTGCCATCGCTGGTCGCGACAGCAGAAACCACACCTCGGTCGACGCCAACGCTCGTGTTGGGTATGGCGTGCTGCCCAGGGGTCTGCTTGCCGTCATCGACGAGGAACGACACGAACCATTCCCGGCCATCGCGGGACACGGTCGCCGACCGCACGGTGCCGCCGAGCTGGCGGGTCATGCGCAACCGCACCCACCCCAACTTCGGCAGCTTCGCCCGTCCCCACCGCTTGTTCAGCCGCTCGACCTCGATGAGCTTGCCCACCGGGAACCGGAACGACGGGTTCCAACGCTGCTTGCCACGCCACTTCACCCGAAACGTGCCGTGGTCCCTGCAGGCCCGGTCCAGGTCTTTCAACGCCTGCTGGAGGATGTGCGACGGCGCGGTCTTCAACCACTTGTGTTCGGTTTTGGCGTCGGCGAGCTGTCCGGCTTGCTCGTTGTAGTTGATCCACGCACCGCGCTTGCGGTACTGACGACGCTGGTCAAGGGCGGTGTTCCACACCGCGCGACACAGGTTGCCGAACTCCTCGCACTGCGCGACCTGCGCCTCGGTGAGCTTCAAGCGGTAGCGACGTCCCGAAAGCATCGGTTCACCGCGTCTTCTGCTGCTCGACGTAGCGCTTGATGGCCGACAACGGCGCACCGCCGACGGTCGCGACGAAGTAGCTGTTCGTCCACAGCGTCGGAAGCTTCGACCGCAACCACGGGAACTCATCCCGCAGCACACGCGAGGTCCTACCCTTGATGGCCTTCACAAGTTTGTGCACCCCGTACTGCGGATCCACCTCGACAAGGAGGTGAACGTGGTCCGGCATCGTCTCCAGCTCCACCAGCCACGCCCCCTTCTCCTCGACGACTTCCCGGATGAGCTGTTTCAAACGTTCTTCCATGCGCCCACCGATGACGCGGCGACGGTACTTCGGGCACCACACGACGTGGAACGCGCACCGGAACGTGATGTTCGCGTTCGATCGCAGCGTGACGCCCATACCCACACTATACAGCACGAAGCTATCTAAGGTTGGCAAGGTTACCGCTGAGCATGTGAGAATCGGACTTGATGCGCTAACCCCACGGATAAATCCGAGGGTCTGCGCGCTACGTTCCTCAGATCACCTTCGGCCGCTCGATGTTGGCGCTGGCCAGCTCCGGCGCGGAGGAGGCGCTCAGCACGTGGTCGCGGAACTCCCAGTGCTTCAGATCGGTCGAGCGGTACACGGAGACGTACCGGAAGGAGTCGTCCGCGGCGCGGTTCTCCCCGAACCAGTAGTAGTAGCCGTCGACCTCGATGACGCCTCCGCCGTGCGCGTGGATCGGCTCGCCGTTCGGATCGGTGAACTGTGCTCCGTTCCGGACGGTGACGGGATCCGCCTGCGCGGGCGGTACCACGAGTACGGTGGCGCCGAGGCTCAGACACGCGGCCGCCACCAACAACCAGAGGCCGCGCGCCTTCCTTCCGCGCGCTCCGTGCCGTGCTGCCGGGGACATGACGACTCCTTCCGCCGCGGGGTCCGTGGTTCCGCCGGACTGTCCGGCGGAACCGGGTGAAACGACCAGGCGGCCGGGGCGATCGCCCCGGCCGGGAAAACACGCGGAAAGCACCCGTTCCGAGCCCGGGCGAACGATCCGCCGTTCCGTGCTCGTCGGCTCGTCACCGGTCCCGGGGCATCGCCGGAACCGAGGACCGGTGCTCGCCCGCCGCGGGAGCCGCGTGGTCCGCGCCGTCCCAGGCGTAGCGGAGCCGGTCGATCATGCTGTCGTTGCGCACGCGCAACGACAGCTCGGTGCCGCTGCCTTCCAGGGCGTAGAGGGAGTACCAGTCGTAGTCGGGCCGGTAGGTGTGCTTGCCGCCGAGGGCGGGCCAGTAGACCGCACCCATGTCGTGGGAGCGAACGGCATCGGTGGCCGCGCGGATGTAACGGACGAAGTTGTCCGTGCTGTCGGCCTCGCCGTAGTCCCTGCCGTCGTCCATCGGGGCACCGAACTCGTCCAGCACGGTGCGGGAACCGCAGTCGCCGATCCGGGAGTCGAACAGCTCTCGCCACTCCTCGTAGCTCATCGAGTCGAACTGGAACGCGTACAGGTGCAACGACAAGTACGTCCCGGCGAGACGGCTGTCGTCGCACACGGCGGTGACGTCGCCGTTGTAGCCGTGGCCGCTGACGAGGATCCGCTTCCTGGGAACTCCCGGGCGGTCGGCGATCCAGCCGGCGGCGACATCGGCCCACTCGGCGGCGCTGTAGCCGTGGGGCTCGTTCATCGGTTCGAAGTGGACCCGGCTGTCGAACCGCCAGCGGGAGACCACCGCGTCCCACATCGCGTCGAAGGCCTCCGTCTCGACGATCCTGCCGTTCGAGGACGCCCCGTCCTCCCAGTAGGACAGGATCACCTTGAAGCCGTTCTCCGTAGCGGCGTCGACGGCCCCGGCGTAGGCGTCGCCCCACTCCGTGCCGGGAACGGAATGAGTGTTGATCGGCAGCCGAACGGTGTTCGCCCCGCTCGTCTCCCGGAACTCCTCGTAGACGGCACTCGCCTTGGCCTTGACGGTCCCGTAGTCGTCGGAGACGCTCAGCCCCTCGGGAACGACGGGGCCGTCGACGAAGTTGTCCTTGGGCCTGGCCCAGTTCACCCCCTGGAAATCGGCGGCCGAGTGGGCCCGTCCCACTGTCTGCCCCGCGGACTGGTCCGCGGGGCGATCCGCCGTGGTCGCCGAAGCGTACGACAGCGCGGAGAACGGCACGGCGAGACACGCGGAGAGCGTGACCGCCAGAACACGGCGGTGTGCCCGAGCGGGACCGCTGGAACGCCCCCGATCGGGAGTGTGCTTGGCGAGTAACGGAATCATGGTTTCCCCAAGGTCGGTGATATCCGGGACTGTGCCGCGCGGGCTGATGACCAGTTGCCGGAAATTCGGTTCACCGGAACGCTCGCGGTACCGCCGCCGGGAAAGTCTCCCGTGGGTGCCAGAACCAGGAGCGCTCGGTGGACCGGGAACGGTCCGGAAACCGTGGACACCTCGCTTCGCCCATGCGGCCTTCCCATTCCGTATCCGAGTGACGACAGTCACTTCACCGCGCGGCATGGCCCCAAGTCAACACAACCGAACCAGAACGATCACAATCGATCAGAAGCGAAATCACTCCGCCCGGCGTCCGACATGGATCCGCGCCGAGGCCACGGCACGGCCGCCACGCTCCCACCTCCCCGGAAGAAGCACGGCAACACACGAATTCCCGAAGATCGCGACGCGACATCGGTAAAACGTTTTATAGCGAGCGTCGCGGTTCGCGACACGAGCGAGACCAACCACCCCGAACGACGATCCGAGAAAACGCCGAATCTTCTCTTATCCGCACGAAACCAGCACGTCTTGACGGAACGCTGTGACTCACTTAACTTCAGCATATTATAAAACGTTTCAACACAGGAGGGCACATGCGTGCACGCTCGGAAGCCGCCACCGAGTTACCGCACGCAGCGCTGCCGGAAAGGTCCGTCTGACATGCGCAGAGCCGTACTCACGACCCTGCTGATCACCGCGGCGCTCGTGCTGCCCAGCAACGCCGCGGCCGATCCGCCGGACTTCGCCCAGAACCCCGGAAACACCGAGCCCGACGCGGCCCTGCTGTCGGACACGGTGCTCGACCGGTCCGCGTTGTACTTCGTCTCCTACGACGGAATCGTCAACAACAATTCGTTCCAGCAGGACGCCGTTCGTACCTACGCCGGATATCAGTACGCCGCCTGGTACACGGACAGTCGCAACGCCGTCGTCGCTCGCAGGTCGTTGCACGGTAACGGCGGGTGGGAGACCGCGACCTTGCCGCACGAGCTCAGCGTCAACGACTCGCACAACGTCATCTCCCTCGGAGTCTCACCCGAGGACGGACGCCTGCACGTCGCGATGGACACGCACAACAGCCGGATCCACTACGTCAGGTCCATCGAAGGGCTGGTCTCCCGGCCCGCTGCTCACCCCTGGAACTCCGGGATGTTCGGCGAGATCCGACGCACGCTGGGCGACGAGGAACTCGGGGCGATGACCTACCCGCGATTCATCGTGACCCCGCGGGGCAAGCTCCAGTTCAGTTACCGCACCGGGGGTTCGGGCGACGGTGTCAACGAACTGGCCGAGTACGCCAACGGCGCCTGGGACAAGCTCGGAGGCTGGACATCGGCGACCGGGGCGTGGACCGCCCCGAACGGCGCGGTGTCGAACACCCGGAACATGTACCTGCACGGGTTGACCTACGACGACAACGGGCGGCTGCACGCGACCTTCACGTGGCGCGAGGGCAATCGGTCGGTGCTGTGTGATCCGGGCGGACTGACCAACCACGACACCGGCTATGTATACAGCGACGATCAGGGCCGGACCTGGCGCAACGGTGCGGGCGAGACGGTCGGCGTCACCGGCCGGGATCCGGTGGCCGTCGACTCCCCGGGCATCGTGGCCGACCCGCTCGGCCCCAACCACGGGCTCATGAACCAGGAAAGCCAGGCGGTCGATTCCACCGACACGCCGCACGCGGTGATCAGCTACGTGCCCGGCCGGTTCACCCAGTGCGTGACGGACTACTCCGAGCAGCGCACCGAACACGGCCGCACGTTCCACCTCGTCCGCGGCGACGACGGCGACTGGACCAAACGGGAGGTTCCCGTCCCGCCGAACTCCACCCAGCGGACACAGCTGGTGTTCGATCAGGACGACAACGCCTACCTCGTCATGCCGAAAGGCAAGATCGTGGCGGCCAGCGCGGCCAGCGACTGGACCGACTGGACCGTGGTGTTCGACCGCCCCGACATGAACGCCTTCGGCGAGGTCAACGTGGACACCTCCCGCCTGGCGGCCGACGGCGTGCTGTCCGTGCTGTACCAGGAGGCGTCGACGGGAACGAGCCCGTCGCCCATCCACGTCGCCGACTTCCGGCTCGGCTGACGCGCTTCCCGCCGACCGCTCGCGTGTCGTGTGCGGTCGGCGGGCTTCCACACCGCCACCAGGGGGTCGCGTGGTCGTTACCGGGGTTTCTCCAGCACGACCACTCCCCTGGCCGGGATCACGGAGGTGGCACCGCCTCGTTCCGAACGCGCACTCCGAGCGATTTCCGTTCCCGCAACCTCCGCCAGCTCCACGTCCCGCTCCGTACGGTTGATCAGGAACCAGTACTGGCGCCGCGCGTCGTGCCGTATCACCAGCTGCACCCGTCCCCGCAACTCCTCGGGAAGCTCGCTGACCACGCCCGCTCGGTCGAGAATCGTGCGCAGCACGCGCTCCGATCCCACCACGCCCAGCCGGGTGGACACGTAGGAGGCCGAACCGCTCCCTCGTGGATGGCGCGTGATCGCCGGACGTCCCGCGTAGTCGCCGGTCCGGTAGGAGGCCAGCACCTCGACGTCCTCACCGGTGAGCTCGATCCGGTCGGTCCAGAGCGTGCCGGTCGAACCGTCGTCGAGCTCCACCGATTCCGCCTCGAACAAGGGGCCGAACTCCTCGATACGGATGCCCAGCAGCTCACGCAACGCCCCGGGGTAGCCACCGAGCCAGACGTGGTCGTGTTCGTCGACCGTGCCGGAGAAGTACGTGGTCACGAGATGCCCACCGTCCTCGACGAACCGGTGCAACCGCTCGGACAACTCGTTCGGCACGACGTGCAGCACCGGGGCGATGACCACCTCGTACCGTTCGAGGGGGACATCGGTGGGTATCACGTCGACAACCACCCCCAGCTCGATCAAAGCCGAGTACCAGTCCAGAGCCTCCCGCCGGTAGTCCAGCAGCCACGTGGGGCGCGAGTCGAGCTCACCGGCCCACCAAGACTCCCAGTCGAACAGGACGGCGACCCGCGCCCGCGCTCGGGACGAGCCCACCACGGCGGAGAGTTCCGCGAGTACCCCGCCGAGCTCCTTGACCGCGCGGAACGTTTCGGTGTCCTCCCCCGCGTGCGGCAGCATCGCCGAGTGGTACTTCTCCGCCCCGGCGCGGGACTGCCGCCACTGGAAGAAGCACACCGCGTCGGCACCGTGCGCGACGTGGACCAGCGAGTCGCGGCCCAGTTCGCCCTGCTTCTTGGGTTTGTTCACCGGACGCCAGTTGACCGCGCCGGTGGCGTGCTCCATGAGGAACCAGGGTCTTCCACCCGCGAGTCCGCCGGTCAGACCGGCCGAGAAGGACAGCTCGTCCAGCGCCCGCGGCCCCGGGTTCAGGTAGTGGTCGTTGGACACGAAGTCGACCTCGCCCGCCCAGTCCGCGTAGTTCATCCCCTTGGCGTTGCTCATGACCATGAAATTGGTCGTCACCGGAACCGCCGGGGTGACCGAACGCAGCACGTCCCGCTCGGCGCGGAAGTGGTCCTTGAGCGAGTCCGAGCAGAAACGCCGGAAGTCGAGCTGCTGCGTCGGATTCGGGAACGTCGCGGCCAGCCGCGGTGGCAGGATCTCCTCCCAGTCGCCGTAACGCTGCGACCAGAAATCCGTGGCCCACACCTCGTTGAGCCGCTCCAGGGTTCCGTAGCGGGAGCGCAGCCAGCTCCGAAACGCACGCGCGGCGTCCTCGGAGTAGTCGTAGACGTTGTGGCAACCGAGTTCGTTGGAAACGTGCCAGGCGACCAGGGCCGGGTGATCGCGGTACCGCTCGGCGATCACCCGGACGAGGCGCAGCGCGTACTCCCGGAACACCGGCGAGGTGGGCCGCCAGTGCTGACGACCGCCCGGCCACAGGGTCCGTCCCTGCCGGTCCACCGGCAGGATCTCCGGATGGCGAGCGGCCAGCCACGGAGGTGGCGAAGCCGTTGCCGTGGCCAGGTCCACCGCGATCCCGTGCTCGTGCAGCAGGTTCATGACCTCGTCCAACCACCCGAAGTCGTGAACGCCCGGCTCGGGTTCGACACGGGCCCAGGAGAATATCCCCAGCGACACGATGTTCACCCCGGCCTCGTTCATCAGCCGCACGTCCTCGTCCCAGACGGAACGCGACCACTGCTCCGGGTTGTAATCGGCGCCGTAGGCGATCCGTCCCTCCCAACGGGACCCGGTGAACCAGTTCGCCGAAAACGGTCGGTACGACACGACAACTCCTGTTCGATTCGGCCGGATCAGCGTGCTCGCTCGGTAGGGCGAGCGAAAGCGGGCTCACGGAGTTCCGGGCAGCTCGACCGTGGTGCTCACCCCGTCGGGCCATGCCACGGTCACCTCGTGTCCGCCTTCCCCGTCGGGGATCGCCAGCACGGTGGGATCCACCGGTGGCACACCCCCGCGATCGAGGAGGACTCCCCCGGCCAGCACCTCGCCCACCGGAACGCCGTCGGTGGCCAGCCACGGAACGGCCGTCCACGCACCGAGCGGACTCGTGCCGAACTCCGATGCGAGGCCGCCGCCGGTGAAACCACGAACGCCGAACACCAGTGAACGCAGCTCGGAGCTCTCGAACGACACCCGCGTCCGGCGCGTACCGCCCCGAGCCGCGGGGTCGCTGTCGGAAGCGACCGGCCAGCCGCCCATCCGGACGAAACAGCCCGGAACCCGCGCGTCCCATCCGGCGGCGTCCACCCGAACCAACCGCACCTCCACGCCCGCGCGCAGCACCGAAGCGACCGTCAGCAACGGCCCTTCGACCACCGCACCGCGCCTGCCGTAGCCGTGGTCGGCCGTCTCGTCCTCGCGCGCGTCGATCCAGCACGCACGGCCGCGGCTGGCCGCCGTCAGGACCTCGTCTCCGGCTTCACGGACGTACAGCCGTTCGAAGCCGGTCCGGTGCGTGGCGTTGCCGTCCGCGTCGACGATCGCCACCGTGTTGTCCACGGGATCGTCCACTGTTGCCCCGGTCAACGGGGGCACCGTCGCCGTGGAGTAGCCGATCCTGGCGTACAGCGCGGAGTCGGACCTGCGCTCACCGGTCCCGGCGTGGTCGGTGCCGTGGTTGAGCACGATCGCCACACCGTCGGCGCGGCGATGCGAGACCAGCCACCCCGGCGCGGAGATCGCCCGACCGTGGTCGGAACTCTCACTGGGCAGTGGCTCTTCGACCGCGTTCCAGACGGGATGGTGCGCGGGCAGGGCCAGCCCGAGCATCCCCTTGCTCGCCCAGTACGGCGATCCCGCTCCGGAGTAGGCCTGCCGCATTCCCGGCCAGGAGCCGTGCCAGCCCGGATTCAACAAACCGTCCGAATCGGGCACCCCGTGATCCGTGAAGTGCCGCAGAACACCACTGCACGCCCGCCGCACCACTCCCGGGGAGAGGCCGCCGTGTCCGGTGACGGCACCGACCCAGAACGGTGCCGCGGCGGCGAAGCGGTAGATCAGGCTGCGCCCCTGCAGCAGCGGCGAGCCGTCGGCCCCCACGAGGTGAAGGAGGTCGTCCAGGTAACGGGCCAGATCGGCGGTCCACGTGCGGTAGGTTCCGACCGGGCACAACGAGCCGACGACGTCGAACCAGTGCGTCCACAGCATCGGGTACAGGTGCAGCGCCCAGCCGACGTAGTGGTCGAAGGCCCGCTCCTGCCCGTCGCTGTACCAGCCGTCGCCGCGCCGCAGCGAGGCGTGCACGGCGAGGTCCTCCTCGATGTCGGCGGCCGACCAGGGCCCGCCCACCTCACGCAGGAAGGACTCCACCACGACGCGAAACCACACCCAGTTGATGGGCGGGTACGGCTGCCCGACCACCGTGGACAGCCAGTCCACGACCCGCTGCCGCACGCGGTCGTCCAGCTCGTCCCACAACCACCGCCGCGTGATCCGCAGGATCAGCGCGATCGAGGCCGCCTCGACCTTGGCCTGTCCCAACTCGTCCGGCCGGGGCCAGCGTTCCGGGGAAGTCGGATCCGTGCCCGCGTCGAGCCCCTCGGCGTAGCGCTCCAGCAAACCGGTCGGGTCACGTCCCTGCTCTCCGACCACCCGGAAACCCTGCAACAGAAAAGTGCGGGCGAACCCCTCGAGCCCGTCCGCGCGCGACCCGTTCGCGCTGACCGGACCCGGCAGGTCGAAGCGCGCCCCCGACGGGGACCTATACCGCTGGACCGCGTGCAGCAGCCCGTCGGCCGTGCTCGCCCAGTGCTGCCGCGTCCAGCCCGTGTACGGGCTCAGCTCACGGTTCTCCACCGGTGTCACGCCTGTACCTCCAGACTCCGCCGCGTCACGGGGGCCCTCGCCGGAAGCCCCGAGACGTAGCGATGCAGCTCGTCCAGGGCCGCCGCGCTCATGCGCCGGGTCTCCTCGCCCAGCGACCCCGCGACGTGCGGGGTCAGCACCACGTTGGACAAGCCGTGCAACGCGGAGTCCTCGGGCAACGGCTCCGGATCGGTGACGTCGAGAATCGCGTAGATGTCCCGACCACGACACGCCCGCTCCAGAGCGGCGGTGTCCACCAGGGCACCCCGGGCCGTGTTGATGAGCACGGCACCGGGTGGAAGTGCCTCCAATTCGGACTCACCGATCATCCCCCGGGTCCGCTGCAGCAGCGGCGCGTGCAGACTCAGCACGTCGGCCCGCGGCAGCGCCTGCTCCAACGTCGCGGGCGACGCACCGGCCGCGGTGATCTCCGCGGGGTCGGCCACGGGATCGACCACCAGGATCCTGTTCGAGCCGAACTCCCGGAGCAAGCGGACCACGCGCCTGCCGACCCGCGAGAAGCCCACCACCACGACGGTCTGCTCGTCGAGCACGCGCACCTGCCGGTCACCGTCCCAGGAGTGGGAACGGCCGAACAGGAACGGCACCTTCTTGCCCGACCAGAGGACCGCGGCGAGGGTGTAGCGCGCCACCGGCTCCGCGTTGACATCGGCGGCGGTCGTGACCAGCACCTCCCGGTCGAAGACCTCCTCTCCGACGTGTCCCCGCACACTGCCCGCCGCGTGCAGCACCGCCCTCAGTTCGGGAGCCGCCGCCATGACCTCCGCGTCCAGCGGGGGGCATCCCCAGGAGGTGATCAGCACCTCCACTTCGGCCAGCCGCCGACGCACCTCGGTAGAGCTCAGTTCCGCGCTGCTGACGGGGTCTCCCAGCGAGGCCAACTCACGCAGGCGACCCATCTCCTGATCGCCGAACTGGGTGAGCAGGGTTTTCCGGTCCATCACCAGCAGCGCTTCCGGGCGCTCCGAACTCATTTCACACTCCCCGCGGTCAAACCGGACCGCCATTGTCGTTGCAGCACCAGGAACGCGACGATTATCGGGAACACGGCGAGCAGTGACCCCGTGATCACCAGGGGGTTGTACTGCGGGAACTGGGACACTCGAGTGCTCCACTGATACAGCCCCAGACTGAGCGGAAAGAGCCTGGGATCGGTCAACATCACCAGCGGAAGGAAGAAATTGTTCCAAATCTGGACAAATTGGAAGAGGATGATGGTCACGAACCCGGGACGCATCATGGGCAGGGCCACCCTGAAGAAGGTCTTCAGCTCTCCGGAACCGTCGATGCGCGCGGCCTCGAGCACCTCGTCCGGCACCGCGGCCTCGGCGTAGACCCGCGCCAGGTACACCCCGAACGGGTTGGTCAACAGCGGCAGGAACACGGCCCAGAACGTGTCGACCAGTCGGAGTTCGGAGGCCATCAGGTAGAGCGGCAACGCCAGGGCCGTCGTGGGCACCAGCACCCCGGTCAGGGTCACCGCGAACAGCGTGCGCCGTCCCGGGAAATCCAACTTGGCGACCGCGTAGCCGCACGCGGTGCAGATCAACGCTCCGAGCACGGCACCGACACCCGCGTACAGCACGGAATTCCGCGCCCAGGCGAGGAAAACACCGTCCGCCTCGGAGAACAGGGCCCGCAGATTCGCGGGAAGATTCCAATCCGCGAATTCGAACGCCGAGGTCGTGGAGAATGCTCCGAGTGACTTCGTCGAGGAGGTGACCAGCCACACCAGCGGAAGCACGCTGTAAAGCGCGGCGATTCCCAACATGGCGTGGACCACGGTCCGCGAGGTCCACGGTGAGGGTTCCTTCCGACCGCGCCGACCGCTCCGGCCCGGTGGGCCACCGACCGCGGACGTGCCGTTGACCGTCGTTGCCGCACTCATCGTGACCTCCGGGCGGAAATCCGCATCACCACGGCCGATAGCACCGCCGAGACCAAACCGAGCAGCACGGAGGCAGCCGCGGCCCGGCCGTAGTCGCCGGCGACGAAGGCCGAGTCGTAGACGTAGAGGCTGGGTGTCCAGGTACTGGTCACCGCCCCGGTGAAGCTCCGCAGCACGAGCGGTTCGGTGAACAGCTGCAGCGCACCGATGATCGTGAACACCAGCCCCACGAACAGGGTGGGTCTGATGGAGGGCAGCTTCACCGACAAGGCGGTGCGTATCGGTCCCGCACCATCCACCCGGGCCGCTTCCAGCAGCTCACGGGGGACCGTCTGCAACGCGGTGTAAAAAATGATCATGTTGTAGCCCATCCACTGCCAAGTGGCGATGTTGACCACCGACGGCAGGATTCCGTTCGCCCCCAGCGGGTCGATCGGAGCGATGGAACTGATCGGGCCGATGCCGGGGCTGTAGAGATACCCCCAGATCAGCCCGGCGATCACGCCGGGAACCGCGTAGGGCAGGAACACCGCGAGCAACCAGACCTGCTTCAACCGCGCGACCGCTGAGTCGATCAGCAGCGCCACGACCAGCGCACCGCCGAGCATCAGCGGCACCTGGATCACGGCGTACAGCGCGACGTTGCCGACACCGTGCAGAAAATCGGGGTCGGTGACGACATCGGCGTAGTTGCCGAGGGCGACGAAAGCACTACTGGGCCCCGAGAACCCCAACCCGCTCAACCGCTCGGTGAACAGACTCAGGTACAGCGCGTACGTGACCGGGGCCAGCACCGTGCCGAGCAGTAGCAGGGCGAAAGGCGCGCACAACAGCACCGCCGCGCCGCCGAAACGAGGCATCCGCCCCGACGGGGCTCCGCCGAGCACGGCTCTGCCGCCGGAACGCGCACCACCGGGAAGACTCCGGCTCATGTCGAACTCCCCTCGATGACCGACAGCCCCGAACCGCGCATGGACCGCACCGCGTCGCGCTGGACCCGCTCGATCGCCTCCGGGAGCGTGCTCCCTCCGGTCGCGACCGGGCTGAACCGGTTCTCCAGGGTCGAGAAGAGTCCGAGCGCCGTCGGACCCCAGGTCCAGTCGGACACCCGCCGCGTGGCCTCGTCCAGCACGTCGTAGATCGGCTCGCCGAGGAAGTAGCCGCCGCGGTAGCTCTCCCGTGCCACGGCACGGTTGGGAACGTAGGCGGGCAGCAGTGTGGTGAACGAGGCGGCGATCCTGGGCACCTCGGGATCGGTGCCGAGCCAGCGCAGGAAGGTCAACGCCGCCTCGGGCACGTCACTTTCGGCCGAGACCGCGAACGCGCTGCCGCCCTGCATCCCGGTCGAGGGAACTCCGTCCCAGGTCGGCAACGTCGTCACCGCCCACCGTCCCGAATCCCGCGGGATGGACTTGTGCAACGTCCCGGCGCTCCACGCCGCCCCCAGTAGGCTCCACAACCTGCCCTCGTGCATCGCCGCGATCCAGTCCTGGGTGCCGGTTCCCTGGCTGCGCACCAGGTCCGCGTCGATCAGCTCCTGCCAGTAGCGCGCGGTACGCAGGGTTCCCGCGCCGCCGATGTCGACCTCCCAGCTGTTGTCCCGGATCCGCCACCACGGGTCGCGTGCCTGCCAGGCCATCCCGGCGAAGAACGAACCGTCGTTGAGCGGGAACGTGGTGAGCCGAGCCGCCGGATCGATCCGCCGCACCTCTTCGGCGGTCGTGCGGAACCGTTCCCAATCGCTCGGCACGGCGAGCCCGTGGGTGTCGAACAGGTCCTTGCGGTAGTACAGGACCATCGGGGCCACGTCGAAGGGCACCGCCCAGGTCCGGCCGTCCGGCCGGACCGAGCGCCACGCCGCGGCGGAGTAATCCGCGGCGAGATCGGACACGTCCTCGGTGATCTCGCGTAGTCCACCGGTCGTCAGAACCTGCGGAAGCCCCTGGTACTCGACGTGCATGATGTCCGGCGCGTTGTGCGCGCGGATGGCGTTGGTCTGTTGGGCGTAGCCACCGGACAGTCCGCCCGCGAGCACGTTCAGGTCGACGACCACCTCGCGCTGCGACGCGTTGAAGGCTTCCACGTAGCGGTCCATGCCCGTCAACCAGGACCACATCGTGACCCTCGTGGCTCCGGCTGAGGTCTCGCGCGACGCGCATCCGGACAGGGAACCGGCCAACACCGCTCCCGCGCCCGTCGCGCCCGCCGTGCGCAGCAGCGTGCGGCGGGAGACGGTAGCTCGCCGTTCACCGGAACGGGGTTCGCCACCTCTCGCTTCGTCCATGGAACCTCACGCTCTTTCCGTGGCTGGGTGATGACAGTCACTCCACCCGGTGGCATAGTTCCGAGTCAACACAATCGCAATCAAGCGTTCACAATCGATCAGAAACGAAACCGCCTGCTGTGTGTTCGTGTTGGATCCACTCGTTCGATTCGGATGAACGGGTGCCACCGAACGGCCGGTCCGGCCCGATCGGACGGACGTTCGAATCACTCAGCGGTGGTTGGAATCGGAAACGACCATGCCCCTTTCCGCCGAACGGCAGAGACTCATCCTCGCCACCGTTCGTCAGTACGGTTCAGTCCGCATATCCGACCTCGTCGAGCGCTTGGAGGTCACAGCCGTGACCGTCCGCCGCGACGTGAAGGCGCTGGCCGACAGCGGACTGGTCACGCGCGTCCACGGCGGGATCACCCTGCCGCAACGTTCCGAGAGCAACGACCAACCGGGCAACTCGTCAACCGGCTCCACCAGGACCCTGGCCGGCATGGTCACTCCCTCGGTCGAGTACTACTGGCCCGCCGTGATCAAAGGTGCGCAGGCGACGATGGCCTCCTCCAACGGGAGACTGGTGCTGCGCTCCTCCTCCTACGATTCCACAGAGGACAGAAGACAGGTCGCCAAACTGCTGGAGCACGGCGTCCAAGTGATGCTGGCGGCTCCGACGACCACCGGCCACGAAGGAGCCGAGCTGCTCAGGTGGCTCGGCTCGCTACGGGTGCCCGTCGTGTTGCTGGAACGCCTGCCCCCGCCCGAACTGCCCACACTGGCGCTGGACGCGGTCACCTCCGCGCACAACGTGGGAGCGGGCCTGGCGATGCGTCACCTGATCACCCTCGGCCACCGGAAACTGGGAATTCTCACCTCCCGGTCCAGTCCCACCAGCAGAATGCTGCGTCGCGGGTGGAAGGAGGCGATCGACTCATTGGGGGTCCCCGAGACCGACGAACTCGAGGTCGAGGTTCCGACCTACGGCTCAGCGGGGTGGGGCGACGCCTACGACGAGGTGCTGCGCCGCTGCAGCCGGGAGGGCATCACCGGGCTGCTCGTGCACTCCGACCGCGAGGCGGTCGGAGTGGTCGAGCGGGCCCGCGACCTCGGCATCGACGTGCCCGGCGAACTCGCCGTGCTGGCCTACGACGACGAGATCGCGGCGGCCGCGGACCCACCGCTGACGGCGATACGCCCGCCGAAGCACCGCGTCGGAGCGCTCGCGGTCGAACTGGCGCTGACCAGGACCGTGGAGAACGCCGACCGGCCGGTGCACCGCGTGCAGCTCTGGCCCACCCTGCACGTGCGCGAGACCTGTGGGGCCGCCGAGAACACCGAGCCAGGGCGTCGAACACACCGTTTGTCACCGCCACGTGCCGGGTAAATCCGATGTATGCGGGGAAAACTACGGAAGTACCGGAACAGGCGTGACTTCGGCGGCACCACCGAACCGCACGGTGACACTCGCACGAACGAGGGAAACTCCGGTGCCCGATTCGTCGTGCAGAAGCACGACGCCAGCTCGCTGCACTACGACTTCCGTCTGGAAGCGGAGGGGTGCTGAAGTCCTGGGCGCTGCCGAAGGGACCGTCCATCGATCCGCGGGACAACCGACTGGCCATCCGAACGGAGGATCACCCACTCGATTAAGCGGACTTCGAGGGGGTCATTCCCGAAGGGGACTACGGCGCGGGAACCGTCCTGGTTTGGGACAGCGGTTCGTACAGCCCGCGCACCAACGGGGACGAGGACGCCGCCCCGCTGCTCCTTGAGCTCGGCAACCGCGGCAGGGACGTCGTCACCGAGCAGCGTCGAATTGGGCCACGGCAGGGGCTCGGTCAACGTGGTGGAGGAGACGTACTCGCGAGCGCCGTTGAGCGCCTCGTGGAACGGACTCTCCCGGGTGTTCCAGAAACCGAGGACTTCCTCGTACGCACAGCGCCTCAGCAGGAACCCCGCCGCTGCCGCTCATCTCTTCACCCCACGCCCGCCGCAGGACATCGTCCGGGTTCGCTTCGGCCCCCGCCGTGGTGTCCTCTTCCGCCCTGCCGGGCCCCTGCACGACACCGTCCAACGTGACGTGGTTGACGACCACGATCCTCGTGACGCTCCCAGCGAGCCGATGCCCCAACGCAAACTTGTCGTAGTGTTTCCGGCGGTTACCGCCGAAACTGATCTTACAGTCCCGGGGCAACCGGAAATCACATCCGAACACGACTCACGAGCCTCCGAGGACGCGTAACAGCGCTCCGCGGGAAGACCCGCGATCCGGGCACCGGAAATGTCAGCATTTTCCGTCAAGAACGGTTCAGCAACAATGTACCTTCGGCCACCCACCCTGCTGTCCGAAACAACGAATTCTCATCGAAAGGTCACCGCGGAGAGTCAATCGTATCCGAGAATGATGTGGTCCTCGCCGATCTCAGGACCTTCTCGTGACTCCTCGACTTTCTCCGGGCGGTCACGGTGACATCGCCGTTCCCCGCCCGATTCGTCCACGAGGGCAGGAACCGGAGCACACTCCGACATATGAGAACTCCCATCCTACAGCGATTTCTCCTGACCAATAGGTGCAAACGCCGGGAAAATCCGGAAACACACCCCACAGGGTTCGAGTGCTCGCGCACCGGCCTTTGGGGGGCGGTGAACCGGCCGACTACACCGTCGTGTTGTGCGAGCGGTTCGAGCTCGACTCCGCTGCTCCCTCCACTCCGACGACATTTCCGGGTGAACGCACCCTGCGATACTGTCGGCCGAGATACCCTGCGAGCCCCGCGCACACCGCCGCCAGGGCGGAGACCGCCACCAGCACATCCGTGACCGAGGAAACCAGCGCGCCCAAGAGCAGCGGGCCGGACAATCCGCCCAGACGGTTGTAAAGCGACACGGTCCCGGTCATACGGGTACGGCTCGCCGCGTCGGCGAGGTCGGCAACGATGGGAAGGAAGATCGCGGCCATGATGTTGACCGCGAACAACGCAGCGGCCAGGACGAATGCGCTAAGCCAAGTGGACACGGACACCGCACCGCTGGCCGCCAGCCCGAGCAGAAGCACCGCGGTGAAACCCGCTAGTCCAGCCGCGAGGCGCACGGGGCCGAATCTGCGGTATCCCAGCAGGATCAGTAATGAGCAGGGCAACATGATCACCGAGGCCACGGTCAGCAGGAGATTCGCGGTCGGGATCGGCACACCTCCGGATCGGGCGAGTGTGGGCACCCAAGTGGTGAGACCAAACGTAAGTACGCCGACCAACAGTGCGTACAAGCGCTGCAGCCCGCCGGAGAACGCCAAGGTGTGCACCGCTGTCCCGCTTTCGTGCCGCACCTCGTACGAGCGTCGCACCGATCGCTCCGGGATCCACGGCGTCGAGGCTACGAGCAGCATCCCTGTCGGCGCTCCTATCAGCCACAGTACGCGCCAACCGAAGATCGGTTCCAACCACAGCGCCGATCCGGCCGCCACCAGATAACCGGCCGCGGTGGCGATCACCGAGAGGGCGACCACGACCGCTCCCCGGCGTTCCTCCGACGCAGTATCGGACAATACGTTGATCACCAAGGGCGCCAGACCACCGACTGTCACTCCCATCAGTCCACACATGACCACGTTGCCTGCGAAGGTCGGCATCGAGCCACACATGCTGGTCGCTGTGAATCCCAGAGTGGCCAACAGGTAGGAAAGGCGAAGACCGATCCGATCCGTGAAAACCCTGTACAGCACCGCACCAGTGGCCGTACCCATCAGTCCCGATACCGCCAGCAACGAAGCGGTTTCGGCCTCAAGGCCGTACTCGGCTCGCATACCGGGAATGACGAATCCCAGCGTGGATGTCTTACTGATATCGATGGTCAGTGCCGCCGTCCCGAGAACGGCTATCACCGCACGTCCGCGACGCCCCACGTGTGCGACGCTGGCCTGCTGCCGCCCCGATGTGCTCCGGAATGCTCCACCGAGCAGCACGAGAAGCAACCCCACTGGCGCAACGAACATTTCCGGCATCTGTGACAACGGCATGCCGTGCAACGGCTGAGACGCCTGTGACACGATCGACTCCGTTGCCGGCATGTCCATGGTGAAGGCAGCGACGAAACCGATTCCGGAGGAGATCAGCACGATGGCGGTACCGCACAACAACAGTGCGTTGGCTAATTTCGCGGGCATAACCCGTCCGTTTCCGATTCGATGAAGGCTCTTGTCACGCGATCGCGCAACAGGGCAGAAGATGATGTGGTCACCGCCACCCGACGACTCGCTCGGTATGGAACGTCGACAAATCCACTGGAAATCGGGATGCAAACCAGACGAACACGCGGTTTACCGCTCAGGCGATGCGGTAACAGCGGCCGCGCGGCGAGAACGGCGCCCTCGTTGACCGGACAGACCGACGCCATGTCGAACCACTCATGACGCGGAAACCCGTCACGGCGGAGGACCGCGGTGGGCCTCGCACACTGTCACCGGACGCATCTCCCCGAGCAAGTCGTCCTCCTCATCCCCACGAATACGTGGCCCCAACTCGGCCTGCTCCCGAAACAGGGGCTTTCAGCCGTGGTGCCCACGTCGCACGACCCCGACTTCGTCCGGGTGATCGTCACTGTGTCGGAACATTGTCCGCGCTCACAGTGCGGACCTCCTGTCGGGTGCGTCGATCAGGTGGTACTGACCGCCGCAGAACAGCAACGCCCGCGAGTCGTTACCGCGGATCGAGCTCAGCACCTCCCCGAGGAAGATCGAATGGTCACCACCGCCGTACACATCGACCAGCTCGCACTCCAGCCACGCCAACGATCCTTCCAACAGTGGCGCATCGGTGTGCGGGCCGCGACGACAATCGACCCCGTCGAACTGGGCAAGCCCGCGCGGTCGTCCTCGGTCGGCGAAGTACCGGGCGAGATCCCGCTGCTCATCCGCGAGTATCGAGACCGCGAACGACCCCGCCGAGGTGATCGACTCGTGCATTCGCGCCGTCCGGGAAACGCAGCACATCACCAGCGGCGGCTCCAGCGAGACCGAGTTGAATGCGTTGGCGGTCATGCCGTGCCCGTACTCGCCACCCGCTGTGAGCACGGTCACACCGGTTGCGAACCGGGACATGACATCGCGCAGCGAGGTTTGCGCGGAGAACCGCTGATCCCGCCGTGCGGGCGTCGTCGGCGTCTGCACCGCGCGGTCTGTACCACGATCATTAATGTGCACGTTGTCCTCCGTCTAAGTCCTGCCGCTGCGCACTGCGCTCACTGATTGCGGCGCGACCTCGATATACGGTGTCAGCGCTGCGCGCAGCTCCTCAGGCACGCGCGCGGGCACGGTGTTGGTGTTCGGGCCTCGCATACAGGCGATGCGCTGCCGTCCCCGAGCGGCGAGAGTCTCGACCGAACCGTCGAGGTGCACGTAGTCGAAGACGAACTGGACCTGCGTTTGGGTCAGCTCTTCCAGCCGCATTCGGATGGACAGCTCGTCGAACGCGGTGATCTCGGCGAAGAACTCGCACTCGACCCTGAGCGTGAACAGCTTCAGGTCGCCACGCACGTCCGCGAGCACACCCGGAGCCTTCTCCTTGAGGAACATCTCTCGACAACGTCCCTGCCAGCGCAGATAGTTCACGTAATAGACGTTGCCGACCAGATTGGTCTCCTCGAAGCCGACGGTGTGCTGAATCTCGTAGTAGTCCCCCACCTCAGTCCTCCTCTCCCGCGAGTACGGCGAACACCACCGGCTCGCGCCTGTCATTGACGGTCGTCACCCAGGTCGCGATCCGCGAGTCACCGGCCGACAGCGACACCCAACCGTCAGAGTGGACGCGGTCGAGGCTGACGGCCTGGGTCATAGCTCCGGTCTTGCGGAGGCACTCCATGACACTCCAGACCCTGGTGCCTGCCACCGTGACGGAATCACCGCACTCCTCGATCAGCAGATCGCGGACAGCCAGTAGCTCGGGGCCGAGCAGACCCGCCCAGTCCTCGGTCCCACGTTCGACTGCTTCCTGAACATCGCAGGCCAGACGGCTCGAACCGGCTACGACCAGAGTCAGCCCCGCACCGTGCGAGGCCGACACCTCGTGATCGTCGGCTTCCGGTTTTCCGTCCGGGCGGTAGCGCAACCGCAACGGTCTGCCCACAGCCCTACTGACAGCGAGCTCGGTCCGTACCCTCCGATCCGCGGTCGTCCCCCCGTCGCTGTCGTCCGGGTCCGGTTCGACGACCACCGAACGACTGCCGCCGAGCACCCGTTCCAGCTCGCGCTCGAGGTGGGAACCGAGCAGGACAGGAACCCACGGTCCGGCGCCGTCACGCTTGCGGACGGCCCGAAGGGTCAACCCCTCCCAACGCTCCACCAGCGCACCGGACGGATCACGGACATCCAGATCATAGGTATAGCTGTCCCCCTCCTGGGAGCGTTCACGCGCGTCGAGTAGGAGGTGATCGGTGTCCTGATCGGATGATTCGGCCAGATACAGCCTGGCTATACTCTGCGGCAGCAGAGTGGCGTCGGGCACGCAGCACTGGATGGCATGCATCATGGCGTCCCGGATGCCGGGGTCGGCCAGTACCTTTTCCTGTGGCAGGAAGGACGCGAACCAACTTTCCTGTGCTTTCGTCGAGATCTCGGCCACCGCATGCCGCGCGTTGATCCGCCGGTACGCCGCGAGCCGTTGGAATCTCTTGCCCTGGAACAGCACATTGCCGTAGAGCTCGGCGGCCGGATCGATCGGGACGGCGGGCAGTTCAGTACCGGACTCGACACGGGCGCCGAGTGCGTCCGGTTGCGGGAATCGGAGTCTGGCTCTGAAGTGGTCGGCGCTGAAACCGGTCTCGGAACTACGCACCACCACGTCGACAGTCCCGACGTCTTGAGCCAGTGCGGCCAGCCTGATGGTGGTCGTACCATCGGGTGGTACGACCACCGGACGCAGGAATTCCGCATTCTCCAACAACGGCGGCCCCTGTTGACCGGTTACCGCCACGGCGATCTGGGTCATCGCTTCCATCCCCATCACGGCCGGAAACAGAAGCTCGCGGTCCAGCAGGTGATCGGCCAGGTAAGGATCGCTGCCGTCCGACAGCTCCACCTCGGTGACGAGCTCGATACCGGGATAGTGCACAAGAGCGCGGTCCACGAAACGTCGCAACGGCAGTTCGCACCGCTGCTGCGGCAATGTACTCAGTCCCGAAGTTCGACCACTGATCACCAGCACCGGACCGGCGTCCGGATGACCGAGGACCTGCCGCATCACCTCGATACCACTTTCAGTGGAGATCGGCGTGATACCGTCCCGTTTGAGCGTCTCCACAACGCCGAGGCGCTCTCCCATACCGGCTCCGGACCACACCGACCACTCGAGTGCCAACGCCCGAGCTCGCGGATGTTCGTGCTGGAACCTCCGCGTCAACTCGCTCATCCAATCGTTGGCGGTGGCATAGTGCGCCTCACCACTCAGACCAGACCGTCCGATAATGCTGCCGAAGGTCACGAGCAGCTTGATCCGATCCTGATCGACCGCCGACAACACCGTCCGCAATCCGGTCACTTTGGGTTTCAGCGTCGCCCGGAACGCGTCTTCGGTGAGATTGGACAGTGCGGCAGGCTCGTTGCGACCCGCACCGTGCAGCACCGCGGTCACCGGGCCGAGCTCTCCACGAATCCGCTCGACCACAGCGGTTACCTGTTCCGGAGAAGTCACATCGGCGCGCTCGTAACGATAGTCCACACCGGCCTGTGCCACCCGTTTCAGGTTCGCCGCGAGTTCGGAATCCTCCTCGGGGGAGGCGCGGCCCAGCAGCGCCAGTTTCGCGTGCGACTCCTTCGCGATGGTCAGAGCACACTCCGCTGTAATGCCCTTGCCACCTCCGGTCACCAGCAGGACGTCGTCCTCTCCCAACGGGGACGGATCCGGCGAGGAAGAAACGGGCAAAGTGTTGAGCACGGGTACGCGGCGTGTCAACCTCCCATCGTAATGCGCTTCGGCGAAATCGGTGGTGGCGGCGACCTCCTGCACCACCCTCGACACCAGTTCGTCGACCGTTTTCCCGTCATCGGGCTCGACCTCGGCGAACCGCACGATCGTGGTACGAACCGAGGGGTCCTCCAGTCGCAACGTCTTCGCTAGGCCTGCCGCTCCGATCTCCTGCTGGACCACGACGAACCTGGTACCAGCCGGGGCGGCCGCAACGGCGCGACCGGCGTCGAGGAACAATCCCGCGTGACTCTCGTCGCACTCGGCTGGCAGGCACAGCAGCACCCCGTCCCCCACTCCAGCACCTCTCAGAGCCGCGCGAAGTGGTTCGGCCAACGGATGTCCAGGGGTCGCGAAAACCGTCCAGTCGCACACATCCGAACCGCTGCCGATGTCGACCGCCGGGAGTTCCACCTCAAGGTGGTCCAGGGTGAACGGACGGGTCCACGGTGCCACCCCCGGAACCTCGCCACCGACCGAGTCCGCGCCCTGCGTGCCCTCGCCCGCGGTCTCGGCGAGCTCGTCCAGCATCTTCGCGAGCTCACCGAGTTGGACAGTGGCGAAGTTGGGCATCGCCTCCAGAGCTGGACGCCCGAGAGCGCGAGTCGCCTCGTTCACGAGCTGGCCGACCGTGATGGAGCTGAGGTGCAGGTCGTCCAACGGGTTCGTATCGGCGGTGATCGTTTCCAGCGGTAGTTCCACCTTGTCCGCGGCCAGCTTGCGAAGCAGCTCAAGAGTGGCCTCGGAACCGCTGGTGTCCGAGCCGAGAGTCGCGGTGACCGTCTCATCCTCGTCGTGCGTGCTCGCTATCGGACCGGAACTCTCCCCGAGACCCGCCTCGGTCTCCGGAGCGGATTCGCACGGGTTGGCCAGGAAGGTCATGTCGCCGTCCAGGGACAACGGACGAACGACCCTACCGCCGAAAAGTTCCGTGGTGTTCACCGACGCTCCCAACGCGAACGCCGCGCCGAGCACCCCGAGCAGAGGAGTCAGTGATTCACTGTCGGTATCGACCGAGAGCACGGGTTTACCGGGAGCGATCTCGGCCATCAGACCGGCCAGCACCCTGCCGGGACCGGCCTCGATCACCAGGTCGGCCGTCTCCGCGGCACTGGACGCCGCTTCACGGAATCGCACCGGCTGCAACACCTGGTTTTGCAGCAGTGCCCGCAGGTCTTCCGCAGTATGCAGCACATCACCCGTGACGGTCGAAACCACCGGCCGGACCAACTGCTCGAAATCGAATTCGGCCAATCGTTCCGACATCGCCGCCGCAGCCGGTTCAACGGCACTCGAGTGGAACGCGTGCGAAACGTTGATCCGGATCGCCTGGATACCGGCGGAACGCGCTTTCGCGCACACGCGGTCGACCTCGTCGGCAGGCCCTGAGATCACGGTCTGCTTCGGTCCGTTGTAACCGGCGATCACCACATCCTCGTCGGCCATGAATTCGCCGGTGACTTCCGGAGTCGCGGCGATTCCGGCCATAGCGCCACCGCCCCGACTCGCCTCGGCCATGATCGCGCCGCGTATGCCGGCCAGCCGCAGCACTCGTGACTCGTCCATAGCCCCACCCCAGTGCAGGGCGGTGAGCTCTCCGAGACTGTGCCCCACGGCAGTATCGGCCTCGATGCCGAGACCACGCAGTACTCGCAAAGCCGCCAAGGAGCCGGTGACGATGCGCGGCTGCGCGACCTCGGTCGCTACCTGATCACCTTCGGCAGGTAGTCCGGCCGACCGGAAAACCTCCTCCGCGGCGGGAAACCGGCGCCGGATCGCACCGACCACACCGTGCCCTGATCCCTGGCCGGGGAACAAGTAGGCGATCCGCGGGGCCGTCGAACGGTGGTCGAGGAAAATCCCCTCCCCGGGGGAGAACACGCTCTCTTCACCGCTGTCGAGCCGTTGGAGCAATCGGTCGAGTTTACGTTGCGCGTCGTCGGGAGTGCTCACCACGAGCGCGGCGCGCACCGGCTTCCCGGAGAGTTCGCGGGACAGCGTGCCCGCCAGATCAGTCAGCTCGGCCTGCGCCAGTTTCCCGGCAAAACCCATCAACCGTACGAGATCTTCGCGCAGCTGGGCCCTATCGTCGGCGTCCAGCAACAGCAACTCGGCATCCTGACGGCCGTGAACCAACCGCACTGCGCGCGTATCGAGTTCGTTCCTGCGCGTGGTGTTGGGGGCTTCTTCGATAGCGACGTGCGTGTTGATACCACCGAACCCCATGGCCGAGACCCCGGCGCGCATCGGCTCATCACCCGGCCACGGCTCGGCTCGACTCGGCACGTACACGGCCGCCTCGTCGTCGAGCAGCAGCGGATGAGGAGTGTGGTGTCCCGTCGCCGGCGGTATCACCTGGTGGTGCACGGCGAGGGCTGCCTTGATCAAGCCCGCTACACCAGCCGCGGCCTTGGTGTGGCCGAAGTTGCCCTTGACCGTGCTCAGCGCCGCCCGCCGAGACATGGCATCCTCGTCACGGCGAGCCGACGACAACGCTTCGATCTCGGTGGCATCACCGATCGCGGTGCCCGTTCCGTGCCCCTCGAAGTAGGACACCGTCTCCAGGCCGTACCCCGCACGCTCATAGGCGCGCTGTAGCGCGAGTCGGTGCCCGCTCGCCTCCGGACGGGTGATACCGCCCTTGCCGTCGGATGAGACCCCCCAACCGGTAATAGACGTGTAGATGCGGGAACCACTCGCCAGCGCATCCCGCTCACGCATCATCACCAGCATCCCAGATCCCTCACCGGGCCAGAAGCCGTTCGAATCGCGGTCGTAGACCTTCATCTCATCGGTGGCCAACGCACCGGTCTTGGCGAAACCGATGACCTCGAACGGGTCGATCGACAGATCGACCCCTCCGGCGATGGCGACGTCGATGTCGCCCTCCGCCAGGGCGTTGGCCGCTGTGCTCACCGACAACAGCGAGGAGGAGCAGGCACCGTCCACGGTGTAGCCACCTCCGCTGAGGTCGAAGTGATTGCAGATCCTGCCCGCGATGGTGTTGGCGAGCCCCCCTGCGAGCGTGTCTTCGTTGATCTCGGGAAACGGCGCCTTGTACCGCCCTTCGAGATCCCGCAGAAAAGCGGCCGTCTCATCGTCGTCCCATCCGCTATCGGCAAGCGCGGCGGCTACGGTGCGGCGCACGTACGGCCACCGCAGTCGCATCACGTTCGCACGAGAGAACTCACCCGTCAGGCTGTTGCCGAGCACGACGCCGGTGGACCGCCTCGGCAGCCCCTCCCCGTCAGCGAACCCGGCATCGGCCAACGCGGAGGAGGCCACATCGAGTGCGAGCCAGTGTGTCTGGTCCGTCACTCGATAGGTGCTGCCAGCGACCTTGTACTTGACACGATCGAACTCGAAGTCCCGCAGTACCGCCGCCTTCTCCGTGTAGAACCGGTCCGGTGCCTCCGGATCCGGAGACCAGTAGTCCTCACGGTTCATCCGCTCGTCGGGCAATTTCCGGAAAGCTCGACGACCGGCCAGCACGTTCTCCCAGAACTGTTCGGAGGAAGCAGCGTCGGGGTACTTGAGTCCGATACCGATAATTGCTATCCGCTCACTGCTCATACCAACCACCGAATCCCACGGACAGGCACTGAATTACAGTCAATCGTTGCCAAACACGGTTCATAAAGCCACACCCCCGCGTCAAACACCTTTTCGGCATCCCGACAACCTCGGGAGATTTCCAGTCATCACCAATTCCAAGATATTTCACGGCCACACTTCGCCGCCCCCCGATTTTTCGAACCACGGACAAACCACCACCTCGCCGAACCGACGAAGCAGGTGATCGACTTCGTACTCTTGGAACTCGATCCCATCGCCCCCCTCCGCTACTACCACCTCCCCACGTCGCACCACCGATCAACACAAAAAATTTTCTCGACCCCTCCAAGCCAAAATTTAATTTTGAAATCAGAGGCCGTCATCACTCACTCCGAACACCCGAAAATCCCGAAGCCGGAGGATCGCGGCGCCCGCAGTAGAGGTTGACATCCCGCTTTCACGCTCGATCCGACAACGACGCGTCACGGAAGTGTTCGCTTCCGAGTACTGGTACCACTCCCCTGCCGAGAGCGGACGTCTCCCCGTCGGCTACGAGTCGAACTGGCCAGGAACACGCCCCGGCCCCGCCGGCCCGCGATAGGCCTGGGCGATGCTCAGCCAATGATCGGCCTCCTCACCAGAGGCCGTCAGATTGAGGTCGTCCCGGTGCCGCCTACGGGTTGCCAACAGACAAAAGTCCACCGCGGAGCCGCTGATGACCTGTTCCGCCTCAGCATGCCCAAAGGTCCAGCTCTCTCCGGATGGAGCTGTGAGCTCGAAGCGGAACTCGACGTCCGGCGTCACGAGATCACGCGCCTGATACCCGAAATCCCAGGTACGCACGACAAAGGAGACCAAAGGCTTGATCCGGTCGGTGCGCACGCGTCGCACGCCGAGCGCATCGGCGATGTCCTGTCCGTGCGCGAAAAGCTCCATCATGCCCGCGCTGGCGAGCACGGCTGGAGGCAACGGGTTGACGAGCCAAGGCACCATCCGCTCCGCGGGCACACCGGCGAGTGCCTTGATTCCCTCGTCTCGTTCGGCACGCCAACGGGCCAGCAGTTCCTCCGGCGGATCGTCGACGTAGTCGGCCAGCGCCGCGTTCACCGCCGCGTCAAAACCACCGCCACCGCTGATCCGCTCCGTCATCGCCGTGAATTCCTGCGGGCTGGCCGCGGCCATTCCCGCTATTCGGAATATAAATGCGAGGTGACCGATCTGATGAGCGATGGTCCACCCCGGTGCCGGCGTGGGCAGCTTCCAACGATCCTCGTCGATATCAGCCACGAGCCGATCTACCTCTTCCGCTTCCGCGGAAAGCTTTTCGATCACTTCCTGCGCTTCAGACATGTGTCCGCCATCTCCCTGTCCAACAGAAACAATCGCGAATCAATTCCAGGAACCAACAGAGAGCGCACCACTCGCCGAAGGATCCCTACCGCTCAAGTCGAGCACACCAACAAATGCAGGATGCTATTCATAATTACGAACCACACACCCTCGTGCTAGCGAACCTAAAACGAGAGCCTCTTCATCGACCCGAGCAACTCGACTCCTCCATACTCCGTCACGGGAATCGCCCCGTCTTCTCCGATCAGGCTCCACCGCTCAACAACTCACCACTGCGCCTGGCTGCCGCAAGGCTCGCCCAGGCCACACCTTCGACCAGAGTCCGATCCTCCCGATGGGCAAGAGCGAACTCCCGGACCAGGTCGTCGTCGACCTGATAAGGAGCAATAGCCGTCAGCAGAGCCAGTCGTCCAGCAGTCCTGTCGGAACCGCTCACTCCGGACAGCAGCGGTTCCACCCAGCTACGGCTCGGCCCCGGCAGCTGGCCGTCCCAGTCCCACAGGGCATCGAGGACCACTTCACGTACGGGAGCGGACAACGCCCGAACGCCTGCTTTCTCGACCGCAGTGCTGGCACGGGCGAAAGCATCCGCGACGGTGGAGCTTCCCTCCGCCCACGACAGATCCCCGGGTAGCGTGGCGGCCGGCAAGAAATCCAGCGATGCCCCGTTACTCGGCAACGCATCTGCCGATGGGAGGAGGAAACGACCGAGCACCCGGCGCGCGTACTTTCGTGCCACAGCAGGTACTTCCTGCGGCAACGGCGATTCACCCAGAAAGACGTGCACCATGCGATTCAGGTACTGAAACGTCACAGCCACACCGGTTAGCTCTGCGAGTCGCCCGGCATCGCCAGGGGGAATCCCGCCACTTCCCCGCACCCAGTCGGTTACCATGCCGATCTCGACGTTCTCGGCCGCACCGGTGTCATCACGAACCAACGCGTCCAGCGTCGAGCCATGCACCTCGATGCAGTACGGGCAAACGTTACGGCGTGACACCGCAGTCGCCACCGCTTCTCTGAGCTCGCGGCCAGTGTTCCCACCGGTCAACAAGGTCTCCCGCAGCATCATCCAGGCAGCCGCGAGTACGTCGGGGGCTGGCGAGTGCAGGCTCACCGGCGGGGCCAGCATTCCGAAGTCGCGCTCCACCTGATCGTAGACTTCAGCGACCACTCCCCTGGCCTCGTCAGGCCGCACCGGTTCGACATGCCTGATCTGCGACTGAGATCTGCGCAGCGCCGCCCGGATAAGTGTCATTACATTTCTCCTTGGCCCGTTGATAAGTGCTTCTCCAGAGCAAGCGCACGACGGTGTGGCGTGAACAACCGGCGAAGCGGCCGGACGACCGCAAACACCAGCGGCAGGGTCGTGCCTACTCCACCCCCGCGCTCGGCACCATCCGGCCGACTCCACGTCTGCCGCTGGTGGCACCGTCCGGAGCAGGAGCTCCGTAGCGAACATCGACACCGCGTTCCTGTGCGGCCCGCACGATCTCCGGAACAGCGCGCTCAGCCAGGGCAGCTATGGTCATCGCCGGGTTGACGGTCAGTGCACCGGGGACGGCCGAACCGTCGGTGACGAAGAGTCCCGGGTGATCGCGTAACTCGTGCCGATCGTCCAGTGCCGAGGTTCGCGGGTCGTCACCTATGCGGCAGGAGGACAGCGGGTGCACCGTGTAGGCACCGACCACATCGTTGGTCCACGGTGCTACCTCGGCCAAGCCATCACGCTCCAGAATATCGGCGACCTCGGCATCGGCCTGCGCCCACGCACGCAGGGTGTTCTCCGTGGGTTCGTAGCGCAGCGGACCACGACCGAGCATCTGCTGCGATATCCGGTCCGCGTTCCCGGTCGCGGGCGGTGGGCCGAATACGCCCTCGTTGTCGTCCTCGACCATCTGGAAGATGGTCAGCCAGGATCGCCACCGCTTGAGCAACTCCTTCTTGGCGGTACCGAACCAGGCCGGATCATCGCCGCCGGGTACCTGGGCCAGAATCGTTCCCAACCCCGGCGGGAAGTAGAGCTGTTCCAGAGAGTAGCGGGAGTGTTCGGGAAGTGATCCGTCCAAACGGTCCCAGTTCGCGACCGTCGGTCCCTTGCCGATTTGGTTGGCCTCGTAAGCGACCCCGTCTCCACGCTGCAGGCCGAGCACGTCCCGCACGCGTTCCTCGTCGAGCACCGCCGTGTTGAGCCGCTCACCGTTGCCGGAGAAGTACCTGCCGACCGCGGGCGGCATCGAACCGAGAGTGGGCTCGGAACGCTGCAGAATCACGGGGGTGGCCCCCGTACCCGCGGCTAGTACGACGATCTTGGCATCAATCGTGCCGCTTCCGGTGTGCACCCGGTAGTCCTCGTCGTCGACGACGTTGTAGTGCACCCGGTAGCCACCGTCGTCGGTACGTGAGAGCTGTTGCACCTCGTGCAGCGGCCGAATCTCCGCTCCGTACGCGACAGCCGCTGGAAGATAGTTGAGCAGCAGGGAGCGTTTGGCATCGAATCTGCATCCGGACATCATCCAGTTACAGTTCGTGCACGTGTCGTTGTCGATGGCCACCGGCAAAGGATTGGCGGTGCGACCGGCATGGTGGCAGGCCGCCGCCCACAGACCGCCAGCATAACTGGTGTCACTCCAGCTCTGGGTGGTCACGGGCATGGATTCGGCCACTCGGTCGTACCAGGGTTCGAGGCTGTCACGGCTGATGGCGGCGGGCCACATTCGTCTGCCGATACTGCCTCGGCGCTCGAACACGAACCGCGGGGCGCGCGGCATCGCCGCGAAGTACACAACGCTCCCCCCGCCGACGCAGTTCCCCCCGAGCACACTCATCCCGTCCCCGACCACGAAGTCGAAGATCCGCGTGTAGGAGGATCCCAAGAGGAAGTCGTGTTCGAAGTCATCGCTCTCCAGCCAGGGACCGCGTTCCAGGACGGTCACCCTGGCTCCTCCGGCCGCGAGGTGATAAGCGGTGATCGCGCCACCGAATCCGCTTCCGATAACGAGGACGTCGGTATTTTCACTGCTGGTCATGCAGGGCTCCCTGAGGCCGTGGTGTCGGGGTGGACCTCGGCCAGCTTCCGGCCGTAGGAATGCTCGGAGAAACGCCACAGACCGTCGGCGTCCGGGTGTGCGATACCCATGGCCGAGAGGCCTGGGTGCCCCGTCGCGACCGCCTCGGCGGTGTGCAGGTGAGCCGCGCTGTCGAAAGCCATGTTGCTGAACAGGGCAAGCATGACCCAGAATTCCTTCTCCGGATGGCCGGGCGTCAACAATGCCCGCACCAGCTCGGTTCGGTGCTCGAAGGCGAGTCCGACGAACGGGGACAACGACTCATCCAGAGCTGTCCCGTGCTCGGAGGCGTACGCCCTGGCGTGTGCGTCGAGCAGGTCGGCGAGCGAATCGAGCCCCTCGGTCACACCTGTCGCCGGTGTCCGGAGCAACTCCAGTGCCCCGGCCTCGACCGCACCCGGCCCGGTTGAAGCGCCCGCGATCGCGTGATCACCGGTCCAGCGCTTCTCACCGGGAACGATCGTGTCGGCGAATGCCTCGAGAGTGGCGGTGACGGTTTCCTGCTGATCCGCTGTAGAGGATTGCACGGATTTTCCTTCCATCTCACGACGAGTCGTCCTCGTGATCGGCGTAATCGACCGCGACGGCTTCGGGGGAAGTTGGTGCCGGCCGCTCCGGCGACACGTTGCGCACCGTCATCGGCAGTCCTCCCCTCAAGCGCAGCGACAACATCGGTTCCGCAACGATTTCGAAGTTCTCCACTTTGTCCAGGCGCATCTCCCTGGCGACCATGGCGAGCACAAAGGTGGCCTCCATCAGACCCAGGTGATTTCCGACGCAGAACCGAGGTCCGGCACCGAACGGGATGTGCGCGTACCGTGGCCGATCAGCAGTGTTGTCAGAAGCGAAGCGCTCCGGGTCGAATCGGTTCGGTGATTCCCAGAAGTCCGGATGGCGGTGCAGCGTGTACGGACAGACGAGCACGTCCGAGCCCGCAGGCACGTGGTACCCGCCGATCACGTCGTCGCTCACCGACTGGCGGGGGAGAATCCACACCGGAGGGAACAGGCGGATGGATTCCTGCACGACCATCGAGGTGTAGGTAAGCCGATGCAGGTCTTCGTAGGTCGGTAATCGATCACCCAGCACCTCGACCGCCTCGGTGTGCAACCGTGACGCCACCTCCGGATGCTGGTCGAGCAGGGAGAACGTCCACCCCAGCGTGCTCGCCGTGGTCTCGTGCCCGGTCAAGAGCAGAGTGGTCAGCTCATCGTGCAAGCGTCGCCGTCCCACGGCCGAGTCAGTTTCCCGTTCAGTGGAGCGGATCAGGCGGGATAGTGCGTCGTCACCGTCCGAACGGGGATCCGCCAGGCGCTGTACGACCAGTTGCTCGACTATCCGCCGCAGATCCCTGCGAGCGCGCCGGAAGCGCAGTTGTCTCGGCAGCGGTACCCACATCGGTACCAGCCCCATAGACTCCATCTCGAACATGGCCTGGTTCTGAACGGCCTCGAATGAACCACCGATCGACTTGTAAGCCCCGAGGTCGGTGTCGAGTAAGGTGCGTCCGAGCACGCCCAGGCTGAAACCGGTCATCTCCCGAACGACATCGACCGGGCCACCACCCTCATGAGCGCGCAACCTGTCGACCAGCCTCGCCGCCTCGTCGACGATCGCATCGGCCTGTGCCGCGATGCGCTTGTGCTGAAAGGTCGGCTGGACCGTTTTACGCTGGGTACGCCACAGCGCCCCGTCACTGGTGAGTAGGCCGTCCCCAAGCGCGCGCCTGGCCTGGATGTAACCAATCCCCTTGGTGTAATTACCACTGTTGTCGGCCAAGATGTGCTTGGCGTACTCGGGATGGTTGAAGAAATAGAGTGTCTTCGGACCGACGCGCAAGCGCACGGCATCACCGTAGTTCGCCGCGGCCTCACTCAACAGCGAGAGCCGATCCTTCACCAGTTTTCGTAGCAGACCCGGTGTGGCTCGGCGCGGCGGGCCTGGAGGTACGCGCCGAGCTGAGCCGGTCATGCCGCCTTCTCCGATTCGACCGCCGTCGGCATCGGATGTGGATCCGACTTCGGCTCCGCGTCCGACGGGCCTGCCATTTCTCCTTGCCGCAGGCGTTCACGCTCTTCCCATTTCTCGCGTTCCTTGTTCGAGAAGTGCAACGACCACAGGAACCCACCGCGGATCAGGCAGACCATTGTCGTGGCGAAGAAAAGCCCGTAAGCGACGTGAGCGGCCGTCAGCAGACCGTAGACCACCGCGACGCCGGCGCCGAAAGCGAACTGCGAGGCCGGTTTGGACGGGGTCGTGCCGGGATCGGTTACCATGTAGTTGGTGAACAGCACGAACGCCACACCGGTCATGGAGGCCAGCGCACCGAGAATGGCGATGTCGAACACGACACCGCGTACCACCGCCTGCAGGGCGTAAACACCGACCCAACCGGCGATCAACCACATCCGACCGGTGAGCTTGGCGTTGAGCATGGTGCCCGACACAATGATGACTATCGGGATCAGCCAGTCGAACCAGAAACCGGTCGATTCGCTGAAGTGGTAGGGCGGGGCGATGCTGGCCCAGGGGAAGAGCAGCAGAATCACGGATATACCGAGATTCGAGGGGTTCATGAAGTGGCGCATCCGACCACGCACCGGCGCGCGCAGTACCCACTTGGCTCCAACTGCCACCGTGACCCCGAATATCATGGCCCACAGCTGGGTATTGACGTAGATCAACATATTTACCGCGAGCCCGGTGATGTGAGCGGGATACAGGAACTCCACAACACCGCGTACGCCGTTACCAGTAAACCGGGGGATACGTCCCTCAACCCGTGCCGCGACACTCTCGAGTCCGATTTCGACGGTATAGGCGGTGGCCAGTGCGATGAACGGCCACAACCACGGTTGTTCGAACCCGAGGAGAACGTACCCGAGAATATTGAACACGGTGATAGAAATAGCGAACCTGCGCAGTGCCGTGATAAATTTCGGCTCACCACGCTGGGGGGTGGTTTTCTGCTCCGTCATGTCAGCGCTCCTTGGCCTGGGTCCCGAGTCTGAGGTCGTGCCACCCCGGGGACAGCTCCAGCCGGTCCTCGCGCACCTGCCCGGTGCGGTCGCGCCATCTCAGGTGTACCCGTACCGGTCCGGTGTCATCGCCCAGACCGACATGAACTTCGTGGCTACGCTTGCCGGAGTGCCCACTTCCACCGTCGACACGTCCGATGTGCTTACTTCCGTCCGGCGTCGTCACGGTCACTTGCGCACCGACCACTGGGGCTCCCGGAGCGGGCGTGGATCCTGACGACGCTTCTGCTGCACGGGTGAGCCGTAAGCCGAGGAAGGAGCCTGGATCGGGGCTCTCATTTTGGTAGAAGACCGGTTCGTCCCACTGCCTTGCGACAGCGAAGTCGAGGCTGCCGTCACCATCCGCATCGCCGGTGGCGATGCCACGGGTGGGGATCGGAACGTCGAGGCCGAGTTCATCGGCGAGATTGGTGTAGCGTTCGCCGTCGGTCCTGGCGAAGAAGTTCAGCCGCTGGCTCCCCGCTAAGTCGTCACCGGAGGTGACGTGCGGCCAAGAATCGGGGTCAGCGACCAGCTGATCGTTGACGGTAGCCAACTCCTGCAACTGCGGCCAGCGGTTGGTCTCGCCCTTGACGAAACCGTTGGTCTGCACGATCTCCGGATCACCGCTGTTGTCGAAGTCGGCCATCTTGACGTCCCAACACCAACCGCCCCAGGCGGTACCGAGTTCAGCGCTGCGGTCCTTCCATGGAGCGACACCGTTGTTCAGGCTCTTGCGCAAGTCCCCCCGGTCCTCCGCCGTCGAGAGGAACTGGAAGTTGCTCTCCTGGATGCCGAACGAGGTGGTGATGTTGCTGACGAACATGTCGTAGAGGCCGTCGTCGTTGAAATCGGCGAAGTCGATCCCCATGCCCTTGAACGAGTCGGCACCGACCCGTTTGGACTTGGGTGTCATGGGGGGACGTTTCCCCTGTACCGGTTCGAACCTGATTTGACCGGGTTCGGAACGGTTGTGCAGCAATGCGTCCGGACCGTGATCCTGAGCGATGTATAGTTCGGGGAGCTGGTCGCCGTCCAAATCGTTTGCCGAGGAGGCCAGTACCCAGCCCTTTGAGATGTCGGACGGGAGTACGTCTTCCACCTTCTCGTAACGGACAGTGGACTCGGGGCCCTCGGTGACGCCGGCCCACCGGAAGAGGTAGTCCTCTCCACCGTTGGTCGCGTTGGACAGCGAGCGGTTCATTGCCACACCGCCGTCGGCGGTCTCGTCCAGCACAGGGCTGTGCGGAAAGTAGTTCCCCAGGTAGATGTCCTCATGACCATCACCGTCGAAATCGGCGATGGCGATGGAATTGCTGTTCCACTCAGGTCCGGTGTAGCTCTCCTCGGAGGAACCGGGAACCAATTCCGTGGGGCGGTACGCATCCGCACTCAACCCGTTCGCACCAGGACTGGACAAATAGATGATCGGAGTACGACCCCAGTAGTAGACGAGCAGGTCGCGTCTGCCGTCCTCGTTGAAATCGCCGGGTGCACACCCCATCGGAGCCATATTGTCGTTCATCGGCAACGGAGCGGGATCGAGCGCGAAGGACGTATAGCGATCCGACCGTTCTCCGGGGGTCGGTGTCACGACGACCTTGTCGGTACGGGGATCGGTGATACACAGATCATTGGAAAGACCATCACCGTCCAGATCGTTCATCGCCACACCGGCACCGACCGAGGAGATCCAGGCATCGATGTGCTTGTAATCCTGGTTGACCTCGCGAATCTTCTTCTGCTCGAAACCGCTCGGCATGGAGATGGACATCGGCGCGAATTCGAAGTCCTCCGCCAGACGTTCGACTTCGGCCGAGGACGAATCCGGCACGCGCGCGACGACGAACAAAGTGATCATCAACAAAATTGCTACGATTCCCGCAAGCTGCCTACGTAGCCAGAGCAATGTCGCGGTCACGTCTCAATACCTCCCTAGAGATACGAATTCATCTGCGATGCGTCGTCTCCAGATCTCGTAGGCCGGCGAATCACCCACGTCCGAGCGGCCGGGACGCACTTCCCGGGTCAGACTCGCAGCCCGCTCCGTCGTGGTGCCGCAGAGCACCTCAACGGCGAGCTCGGTGTCCGGCACCATCACCCCCCCGTGCAACCGGGCTTCCGCCGCGAAAGCGGCGCCCTGGGCAACCTGGGCGCGGTGTTCCCCCGCACGCTCGCGGAAACGCCGCAGCTCCTCCTCGCTCGCACCGCCCGCGTAAGCGGCCGCGAGCCCCGCACCGCCGTACAGATCGGATCGACGAGACACGGGAAACTTCTCGATCATGGTGGCTACGCGCTCGGCATCGGTACCACCGACGAACCACATCGCCCTCCCGATGCCCTGGTCGACGGCCCGGTTCTGGTAGGAACCGGTTCCGCGAGCGGGCCAGAACAGTTTGTCGTTGCGAAACTGCTCGTACACGTAGCGACGAGTGTGAAAATACGCTTGATGGAATCCGTAGCCATCGAGGACCAACCAACGCAGCAACGGATCGAACGTGTCCACACGCGGCCATCGGAACCTGGGTAACCGTGCCATCGCCCAGCCGATACCGACATAGGCCGTGTAGACATGCCGCTCGCCAACTCCGGCAAGGAATTCCGCGAGATGTCGTCTGCCTCCGACAGGTAGACCATCGAGGACCGTATATCCCATGGCCGCACCTTCGTAGGCGAAACCACGAAACTGTTCGGGAACTTCCTCCAGCCTTTTTTTCAACTCAGCGGTCGAATTCACCTCCACCGCATCCCCGTAACCGGACAGGAATTCCTTCCCCACGGTTTCCAGCAATTCGCAAGAATCCGGATCTTTCTTGTGGAAACCACGCACTTCGAGAGAAGTGGCAGATACGTGAGGCGTCAGCATACGACGTCTGAGCGTGCGCCAACCCTTGCCCACTCGGCCTCCTCGTCGAAAAGGAATCAAATCATCGATCCTCACCCTCCAATCTTCACGATCAGCCGTTACAGATCTACTTCACACTTGCCGACCCCCCCAAAAACGCTTGATCATTTTTTCAGCGCGACGTGAAGCCGGCGCGTATCCTGTCGCGCCATACTTCGTAAGCGGGGAGCCGCGTGGACACGTGCTCTTCGACTACGGTGCTGTCGGCGAGGCCGACCGCCTCCGCCACGGACAGACCGGTAAGGGCCCGCACTCCCTTTGAGGAATGGTCGGGAATGTACTCGGAGTAGCTCCGCGCCTTCGCCGTGAATACCGCACCCAGTGCGAGCTCGACATCGTGCCGTCCTGCGGCGTCGAGCAGGTCTGTCAGATTCTCGGCCCCTCCCGCGAAGGTCGCCGCGAGTCCTACCCCACTCCACAAATCAGCCTGCCTGTGCTCGGCGAACCTTCGCACCGCGGCAACGACGGCGGCTATCCGTCCACCGTGGATGAACCACAACGCACGACCGATTCCCTGGTCCACCGCGCGCAAGAAGTACTCGGGCAGCCCTTCCCAAGCATAAGGCGCGGGCACCCACTGCTGATCCACCCAGCGGTGAGTGTCGAAGTAGGCCCGGTCGAATCCGTAGCCGTCGACGGCGAGCCAGCTCATCGTCGGGTGGTACGGCGATCCATCGAGATCGGGAACGACGTTCTTCCATAATCTCCGCGGCAGACGAGCCATCGCGAAACCGATCCCGATGTAGGTTAGAAACACATGGCGGTGACCCGGTCCTCGAAGCAGCGCCTTCGTCCTGTCGCTACGCCCACCGGGCATAGCATCCAGCAGGGTGTACGCCATCGTCGCACCCTCGTAGGCGAACCCGCGCAACTCGCCGTCCACCATGTTCAACCTGCGCTCGATTTCCCACAGATCCGAGGTCTCAAGAGCCCATTCGAACCCGCAAACGACCGTTTGCGGAACCGCTTCTAACCGTTCGAAGTCACCAGCGGAGGCCACGGGAAAATCACGCCCGCGAAAGGTCACCTCGGCCAGACGCGGAGCCAGCACACTCTTGCGCAGCGCTCCCAGCACTGTTGACATCCGTTTTCTCCTTCCGGGGACTCGGGGCCTCAGCCGCGCATCACCGTCGTCTTCCGGCGTTCCAGTTGCGTCTTACGGCATTCGAACCGCGCCTCAGGCGGCCGAACGCAACGGCCGGTGTCCGGAAATATCGCCATTTGTCGAACCGTGGGAAGCCAAAGTGATCGCGATCGGCGGATCCGACGGGCGCAGAGCTCGCATCCGCAAGGTCACATCGGTGGATCGACCGGAGATTACCTTGACCGGTCGGCCAACGGAGCCGATGAAGAGAGGGGATTCGGCCGACACGTCATCGGCACGTTTGGCAATCGCCATGACGTTCCACTGGCCCGGTGGCACGTTCGGGATCGTCAGCCTGGAGGAGCCCACATTCGCCAGGTACTGGTACGATATCGGACCGCTTTGCGGGATGGCATCGTCGAACACTCCGACCAGGACATTCGCAGGAGCTGCTTCCACCGGCAACTCGATCGCACCGGTAACGTAAGTGCCCACTCCCGTCGCCGAGTCACGACTCCTTCCTCCCGCGTGCGGCTCGTCGAACGACGGTAATCGACGGAAGTCCTGAGCCACAGCCAGGAGCAGCTCATCCACTTCCGGAGCTCGGTACTGGGTGGGGGTCATCCCCACGAGCCTGGTGAACCGGCTCGTGAACGTGCCGACACTGTTGTAGCCGACACTACAGACGATGTCCGATACGGTCGACGAGGTCGTCAGCAAGAGACGTTTGGCTTCGAACAACCGCACTGCCGTCAGGTATCTTCCCGGAGTTACCCCCGTTTCCCGCGAAAACACCCTCGAAAAGTGGAACGGGCTGAAAAAAGCCTCGGACGCCAGGTCTCCCAAGGAGATCGGATCATAATACCTAGTACGAATCATCGAAACAGCTCTCTGAATTCCCAGCTGCATGATCACTCCTTCAATGACACGGCACGCATTTCCTGAACACGCTCGCGAACGATCGGCAAAAATCGCGTGTGCAGCACCGACGACGGACTACCGGGATACCGAAGCGCTATCGGGTGACCGCGCCACCAAGAACACGGTCGCTCCCGACCCCAGCCGTCACCCTGCCCCGAGGTACGCCCCGAGCCTCACAGCGAGATCTACGCTCCACACAGGACGAGCAGCAGCGGAGCCTCGGAGCCTTTGACCTCCATTACCGCACAACCCCACTCGACACGACCTCGACAGCACAGTTCGACGACCACGGCGAACGGGAAAAGCGCTTGTAGTGCCACTCCCGGCGTGTTGCTCGCCGTAGAGCTCCACACGATCCGTTTGCACAGCGCCACCATGCGGTTCGACGCTCGAAACGAGTTCAAAGGAGAGTCGAGACGGGAACGACGACTGTTACCTTCGGCGTTCAGTACATTACTCAAGGTATTTGGATCGCGGACGTGCGAGGGGCGCTGTGTGGCACGTGGCAAGCCCCCACCCCGCACGAGTCGGCATGGTCAACTCGTGACTTGTCAGTAACCTCTACAGGAGTCGGACCTGCGTGTTCACGCCCGCTGTCGAACACTGATTCGAGTTCTCGAACGGTCCCCGGGACAGGCCCACAGGCCCACAGGCCCACAGGCCCACGCCACGATCAACGAAACCGCATCACGTGGGACGAGCTCCGAGATTTCAACGAACTCCTACGCAACGAGACTGAGGTCCCATCACTTTGGGGTAATCATACCGCAAGGTCACTTTACTTTCCGTAACGAACAAACCGTTGTTGATACTCCGCTTGGGGCAATCTCATTCCCGAACAGATGACAAACTAGGTCACAACACACGATTCGAGGATGGAGGACGGACGTTGATCGAGGTACTGCTGGCCGAAGACGTGCACATGGTCCGCGGGGCCTTGGTCACATTGCTGAACCTGGAGCCCGACATCCGAGTCACCGCGGAGATCGCAGCGGGCGATGAGATCCTGCCGGCTGCCTGCAAGCGCCAACCGAACGTCGCCATCCTCGACATCGATCTGCCCGGCAAAGACGGACTGACCGCAGCAACCGAGATCCACGAGACACTGCCGGAGTGCCGCACACTGATCCTGACCAGCCTCGGACATCCGGGCACTGCGCGCCGCGCCCTCGCGGCGCGTGTGCACGGCTTCATCCCCAAAGACTTGCCATCGAACAAGCTCGCCAAGGCGGTCCGCGATGTCGCCGGTGGCCGCAGGGTCGTGGACGGGGACTTGGCCCTAGCAGCCTGGGAGGCAGCAGACTACCCGCTGACCAACAGGGAGCACGAAATCCTCCGACTAGTCGCGAAAGGACACAACGCCGACGGCATCGCCGCTCAACTGTTCCTGTCGACCGGCACTGTCCGCAATTATCTCACTTCGGTGGTGCACAAGCTCAACGCCCGTAACCGGGTGGATGCCATCCGCATCGCCACCGAATCAGGCTGGTTGTGAGACGACCGATCATGACGTCCGCGTCAACGGGACAGTCACGCGCAATCGGTACCAGTCGTCGTGTTCGGCACCGGCGGTGAGCGTACCCCCGAGAGCTCCTACGCGGTGGGAAAGGTTATCGATTCCGTTACCCGTTCCTTCGGATGCCGAATCGACTCGGCTGCGGGGCAACCCGTCGTTGACGATGTCGACACACGCGTTTCCGTCCACCGTTTGGACGGAGATCTCGCACACCTCCGCCTTGCTGTGCCGCAGCACGTTGGCGACACCCTCGCGCAACACGGTGGCCAGCACGGCATCGACCGGACCGGAGAACGCGTTGCCGTCCCGCTCGACACGCACGTCGACTTCGGCGGCGGTCAGGATCGACCGGGCCGATCGACACTCGTCCTCCAGCGAGAGGCTGCTGTATGCGCTGGCCACCGATCGGGTGTCGTTCAACGCCTTCCGGGAGATCTCCAGAACCTCCTCCATTTCCCTCTTCGACGTTTCCGGCTGTTCGGCGAGCGCCTTGATACTGATTTCACTTTTCAGAGTGATCGCGGACAGGTTCGGTCCGAGCAGGTCGTGGAGATCTCGCGCGAATCGAAGACGCTCCTCGGCAACCGCCAACCTGGCAAGCTCTTCCCGGGCCGAATAGAGCTCGCCGACCAGACCCGCTAATCGGGTCAGGCCGTAGACGACCAGTCCCGTAATGACAGCCGAGACAACAAGATGGACGTTCGCGATCAATCCACGTCCGTAGAGCGCACCGAGTACCCCCATACTGGTCACAATCACGACGAACACGGGCACCGCAACCGAAGGACGCAATGTGAGCAGTATGCTACCGGCAAGTAATCCTGGTAAACCGATCCAGGAATCACTGAACTGCAACATCGGCAAGTACACCAGACCGGCCTGCGTCAGCAAAGCCGGATAGCATACTGAGGGACGAAGCCGGACTCCCGGCCAACTGAAGTACCCCAGCTGCAAGCCCAGTAGCACGATCAGATAACCGAGTCCCATCATCACCTGACCAGACCCGTACCCTGCGGCCAACACGCTGATGAACGAAACCAGCCCAATGGCGCAGAACACTGCGACGACAATGCCGTTGGCCAGCCTCGGCGCCAACGAGGTGACAAAACGGCCGAGCACGACGTCCGGTGAGGTGCCCGAGCCCCGCTCCGTACTCGACATCTCCCCTTCGGCTGATGTTCCGAGCGACTCCCACACGAAGTACATTTACATCCCCTTCGCAACGACCCGCCAGACACAAACTGCCCAAAAAGATACATTAATCCCGATGGCTCGGGTTTCAACGAAGAAAATCCATGCCACATGGCACGTGAAACTTTTGGCGCTCATCCGAACGATACATCGCTCGCAAGCACACTCCACACCATCTCAATGGAACGATCACAACGCTCGACCAATATCGCACGCCGCGCTTCGGACCGGACAAAACAATCGAAACGGAGAGATATATCCACCGTACACCAGACGGTGAAATAATCTCCTCACGCTTTCTGCGAACACCCCTCTTAGCGAGCAGGAAAAACACACGATGCAGTTAATCGTGCGCGTCAACGCAGTTGAGCAACTGGCCGTAGCGAACTCTCGTGAAACGCGTTCGACCAAGGATTCAATTGAAAGCCCTGTCCGAACGACTCACCGTGAGCATGACACAGGATTTCATGCTGAAAACACGGCGTAGCGTCCCGTGTGGAGTTCCACTGTCAGCTCCTCGCCGCACCGTCACAGATCGTGAATCGGAGCCAATCACGAGCCGAAAGCAGCCGTCGACACCACAAGCGTAACCGGAATCCGGCGACCCCAGCGGATTTATCGGAATGCGGCACACTCGCAGTACGCTGTAGATTCTCGCCGATCCGGCGTCGAGGTGGTGTTAAACAGCGAACTCGGACCGAGGGATCATCCGTTACAGCGGATCACGCCACCAGACACCAGTCCTGCGGAGTTCGCAGTCGCTCCGTCATGCGACGACGAACACTCCTGCTGTGCTGGTCCGCCATGAGAGATCATCTCTCATTGACCATAACCGCACCCTCAACGGGGCATAACCACTGGATCGGTAGCACAAACAGCTTCTCCACTGAATTCCCGAGGAGAACACCGACTGCGCAGCTCCTCCATCGTCCCGATATGGCTCGCCTCCTCACAGAAAAAGGGGAAACGGGTTAAGCTCCTCGTACGCAGTAGGTTCGGTCAGCCTCCCGAGCTCGACGGGTACTTCGTAGAGTCTCCCATTGCCGAACCTCGCCCAGAAATGACGCATCCCCGGCACGATCATCTTCACCACCGGGAGGTCGATATCGGGCCGTGTCTGATCGAGGACGAGGGTATCGAGCCCCTTCTCGGACAACACAGCGACGACCGATTCGATGTCCTTGGCGAGGTCACGGCGAGGAACGTAGTCGAAGCTCTCCGGTACCCGTAGGGCTTCGTCAGCGTCGGGGATCAGATAGGGCTGGTTCCGCACAGTCGCATACCGCCACCATGCCCACGCGTCCGGATCGTCGACAGCGACCTCTTCTCCCCTCCCGTTCGGGGCAGCGGCGGAAGTGAGCTGGTTGAGCTCGGTCAGTGCGCGGCGCAACGCGATCCGGGGATCGAAATGTGCCCCGAATCCGAACATTATGTGCTCGTCGACAGAATCAATGCGTCTCGACATCGCCACCATCACGGGGATGTTTATATCGGAGGTCACGTCGAGAACCCAGATTTCCCGTCCCATACGGGTGTAGGTCCAACGCAGCTCCTCGATCCACTGCTCGTGAAAGGCATCGAGATCCACACCCGGAACTGGAGTACGGTTGTACCACCAAAGGGCCACAGCATCACGCTCCACCAGCTCTAACAACCCCTGGACGATGGCATCCTCGAGACTGCTTCCAGCAGCGTTGCCGTTCGAATCAGCACGCAGATCGGGGCAGCCCTGCACAGCAGGCGCTCCGTAGTAGAGCATTCCCGTCGGCAGCAACCGTTGTCGCTGCCACGTCAGCGACCAAACAGGAGTCCAGTCCGTAACGGCACATTCGTCGAACGGCTCACACACATGTTGGAAAGGCGCGTGCGCGGCGTTCCATTCGAGTCGCGTCGCATACTGCCGTTGGTGGAACAGCATGCACTCGTTCGGGTGTACGGCGATATCCCCCAGGGATCGCAGAGTCCCCTGGATGCGTTCTTCGTCACCGTGGAACCGTCCACTGTAACGCTCGAGCGCTTCACACAGCGCGCTCGCTTTCGCATCGGTGGCACTCACCCCCTTGCCGCCACTCTCGTCGCGCATGCTCCTTCGCAACGTGTCCATACCGGTGGCCTTCGCACTGAAATTGGGGCCGGAACGAAACGAGTTGAACAGCTCCGGAGCATTCCGATCCCGCTTGATCTCCTTGACCACGCCGGTCACCGGACTGATGAGGTGCTGATACTTGTCCAGTACCTGCTCCGGAGTCGACGAACGATGCCCACTCCCCGAGCCCAGCACCTTCCCGACCGAACGCAATACCACCGGTTCGCGTGTTCGCGCAGCCACGAGCGAGACATCCCCGCACTCCGAACACTGGGGTCTGGCGCGCAGTTCGTGGAGTCTCCCGGAAAGATCGGTGGTGTCAAGAGTCCGAACTCCCCGTTGGCCGGGATGTCGATGGCCGGCGAGCCACTTCGTGGTCTCGAGCGAGACGAGATTGGCCGCCATGGCCGTCGACGCCGGAAGCGAAGCAACCGGATGCGGAGCAGGTCCCTCGCGCCCGAGTGCGGCCTGCGCACACGCCTCGGCGTGACGATGACCCCACAGCCGGGTGGCGAGGCAGTGCCAGCACCCCGTCACTCCGGGTTGGAACACGGGGCCGACCCACACGTGGACGCCCGTCGGTTTCGCGAGCAACCACTGTCGGCCCGAAGAGCGGCAGGCTCGATCGATCTCGGCGAGCGCTGGATTAAGATAATCGTCACAGAGCACCACTGTAAGATCAGCCGTTTCGGAGAGGGCTTCCCAGGGAGCCGCATCGACAGCGAAACCGGCTGTTCGCAGCGCTGTCTCCACCGCCGTGACGTCGACCGCCTCTCCAACAGTCAGGAGGCGAATGCTCATCACACGACTGTGCACGGCCGGGGTGCGCTCGACACCACAGGCATCCCAGTAGGCAAGCGCGCGCTCGTCGGTACCCGGTTCGGGTGCGGGACGAATCGTCAGCAGCCCCGCGTCCACGAGTTGACCGACCATCTCGCTTATCCGCCTCGAATCCAGCCCTCCCGGCTTTGCGTCGACCAGGCTCGCGAAGTCCCTGGTGCCGTCCAACACGGCAGCCAGGGACTCGACGCGCATCCCGCGCAACGCCGTCACGCCGTCTTCCGAGAAGAGGAAAGCTCCGTTCCCCTCGGCGAGTTCGAGACGAAGGTGGCGTTTGAATCCGGCTACGTGAGCACTCGCGGGATCGATCTCCGTCAAGGTAGGATCTCGCCTCCTTCGGACTTGCTCCAAATAGTTCCCCCCACCTGTAATCCATTCGGATTACTCCACTGATCGAAGTGCTCGATCAAGATCCCCTCCGAAGGCTCCGACAGTCGAGACTCCACCGGCTTCCCCGGTCCTTCCGCAAAGCTGGTTTTCTCGTTCACGTCCACCCCTTCACGTTCTCTTGTTCGGCATGCATTAACCTACGAACCCGAAGTGGACGCCACCAGTGATCATGTCATTTCCGAGGCATGTGCCCCTCATAGTCGGCAAGGAAAAAATCAGGGCATCTCACATAGCCACGTCACTCTCGTTCGCGAATTCGATCGAATAGATTTGAACAGCGCTTGTTTCTGGATCGCACCACGGTCGAACCGAGCAGCACTCACTCACGAAGCAAACAGGCCAGGGGGAGAAAATCCTGATGTCTTCAGAATTAGCAGCATGGGATAGAACTCTCGATACTGAACTAACCAGCTTTCGTGACACCTCCGACGACATCCTGAAGTTCACCCTGCTGGGACCGTTGGAAGTACTCAAGCATGGTGAGGATCACGCACCGACCGCGCCGAAACCCCTGCAACTGCTGGCGATGCTGTTGATGCGCCCGGGAAAGGTGGTGCACACCGACTCCATCGTTCACGAACTATGGGGGGACGAACCCCCTCGAAGCGCCCGAACGACCATGCAGACTTACGTCTACCAACTGCGCAGATGGCTCGAAAAGAGCGACCTGACCTCCGAAAACGCAGTTCTGGCCACCAAGCCACCCGGTTATGTGCTCCAGGTGGAACCCGCTCAGACCGATCTGTTCACTTTCCAGCACTTACGCCGTCAAGGGGAGGCGCTGATGGAGTCAGGAAGCTACTCAGAAGCGGTCGACTCGCTCCGATCCGCGTTGTCGCTGTGGTCCGGCCCTCCGCTGGCCAACATCAACTGCGGTCCCGTACTCACGGCCTATGCGGTGAATCTTCAGGAACAGCAGCACAACACGCGCTACCTCCGCATCCAAGCCGAGATCGAGGCGGGCATGCATCGCGATCTGATCGCCGAACTTCGATCCCTCGTCACGATGAACCCCCTGGACGAGGAACTGCACGAGCAGCTGATGCGGGTGCTCAGCCGCAGCGGTCGGAGGCTGGAAGCCCTGGCGATGTACCGCGAACTGCACAGAAAGCTCAACGAGGAGCTGGCGCTGGAACCGAGTGACGAGCTGCAACGACTGCACCGCGAGCTCCTCTCAGTCGGCCAGTGAGGTGTGAACTCGGTCGTGGGTGACCGGTGACCGAGGCGCCAGCTGAGAAGCGGTGATCCCGCGACAGCGGGCGTATCCGCCGGAGGACACCCACGACCAGAGGAGCCTCGTAATCCCCGGTCGTACTCCGAGTCGCCCGCTCACCGCGAGGCCGTTCGGGCCACGGCGCCCTGCCGGCGAACGCTGATCCGGCAGTTCTCCGCCACCGGGGGGAGGTAATCCTGCGCTCGAATTCTCCGCCCGCGACAGCGTCGGCACCCCGGGAGATTCCTCCGGCCGGCCGAAGACCGACGAACGAGATCCGTCCGGTAGCGATCCGACGCTACCGGACTCGACGACAAATCAAGACCGAGCAATCCTCGTGTCACTTTTTTGATCGATCCGAGAAAACCGCGCGAGACAGTCGCAACGTATTGCCCACACCGAATCGAAACCAGCCTTTACCTTTCACTGGTCCGGGTACGATCGACCCGCCAAGGACAACGTTGCGCGCGCTGGATCCCGAACACCCTGGATTCGCCGCGCGTGGCCGAATCTGCCCGAGCGCCGGCGGCTACTGCGCGGCATTCGCAAGCGACCGAGCACGGCCCGACTCAGAATAACGGTCATCAGAGCTTTCCGGCGTTACTCGCAAACAAGACGCAGCCTGCCGGCCATCCACCCTCGGGGGCATCGTCGAGCCCGTTCCAATCGGGATCGACGATGCCTCTCCGGGATTAACTCCAATTCCCCTTTCAAGCGAATCATCATTATACTGATGCGCGCGAACCACGATGGATTCCACACACATTCCACATGATCAAATTTTCGGGATCGCCCTGGGAATGCGACTGACTCAGAATCCGTCGTCGGACGACACCACGCTGCCACTGCCGCAACAACCCGTAAGCGGCCTCCGAGGACCGAGGCGCTCGGGTAAGTCGCGCCGGTGCGCCCCTGCCCGTGCGGCGGCGGGTATCACGCGCTACGCGCGCTGTTGGTCGTTCGGCCGCGATGCCCGCTCTGCGCTTCGTACCGGTGCGCGGCGGGCATTCGTCCGCGACCGGACTAGATATAGTCGGTGTTGGGTTCCAGACCACACAGAATCCGACCGTAGAGCTCGTAGTTGGTGTTCGGGTGCAGGATCGCGTGAAGGTTGATCGTCTGCACGTCGCGCGCGATGCGCTGGATGGGCACGTCCCGATAAATCGACGACCCTCCGCTGGCCATGTTCAGGGTGTCCACCGCCTCCTTGGCGCGTTGGCACGCAGCGCCGAGATCCAGTCGCATCCGAGCACGCTCCTGTAGCGACCACTGCTCCCCGCGGGAGCTCTTTTCATCCAGTAGGTCAGCGGTCCGTCCGACGTGGAACACCGCCTCGTCGGTCTTCACCGAGGCCTCGGCGACCTGGAGGTGAGTCAACGGCGCCTCCTGCTGACTCTCGTAGCTTGTGTAAGTGATCTTCCGCCCGGGCAACCGTTCGAAGAACGCATCGTTGGCCGCCTTCGCCAGTCCCGCCACCGGGGCGCTGATGGTCGCGCAGGCCGTGGGCATGAACGCAGCACCGTAGATCGGCGACCGCGCGTTCACTTGCGACTCGTGCTGTCCCTGGAGCACGGGAACCAACGAGAGCACGCGTTCCTGCGGAACGAACAGATCCTCGGCTACGGTGGTGACACTGGCCGAACCGCGCAAACCGGTCGTGTACCAGTCATCGACAATCTTCAGGTCCTTGAGCGGTACGGCGATCATGACCGGTTCGTGACTGCCATCAGGATGGGCCAGCACAGCCGCGTTGGTGTTCCACGTAGCCTGCGGAGCGCCCGAGTTGAATGCCCACTTGCCGTTCACCACGACACCGCCGTCAGTCGGCACCGCCATGGCGGTCGGGCTCAGGATTCCGGTCACCCGAACGTCTTCCGTGGCGAAGACCTCGTCCTGCACCTCGTCCGGAAACAGGCCCATCATCCAGGTACTGATTGCCCAGACCGCAGCGGTCCAAGCCGCTGCCCCGTCGCCACGCCCCAGCTCGGCGATCACGTCGACCACGGTCCGCATATCCGACTCGTAGCCACCATAACGTGCGGGACTTCGCATCTTCATAATACCGGCGTCGGCCATCGCCTCGATCGTCTCGTCGTGCAACCGCCGGTGCTCATCCCCCCATTGTGCGTGTTTACGCAGCAGTGGAACGAGGTCACTCGCACGGCGAAGCAGCTCGGCGCGCGATGGGCGTGTCTCAGTAGTGTTCAACATTGCCTCCAGGCAACATGCGCAACAGCGCTGATGGGTCGAATCAGTACCGGTCCGGTAGCGATCGCCGGGCGGTTGACGAAGCGGGGCGTTGCCACAACCGTGTCACTCCGTGCGGAACCTGGACGTCTTCCCGAGTGCGCCGCGCCTCCCCCGCTTTCTCAGGTCGCCCATGTGCCATTCGTCCCCTTGCTCACGAGTAAGCTGGAGACGTCCGACCCGATCCAGGTTGACGGCGCGGCCACGACGGGTGCCACTCCATGCCGCCGACCGAAGTCGGCGACCGGGTGGGCACAGCGATCCACGTCGTGCCCACCAACAGCGTTCGCTGGATGGTAGCCGCAGTTCGGACAGAGCCCGTCCACCTCCGTTCCTCCCGATGATCTCCCGGACCGGTTTTCGCCGCGGTGAACAGGCACGGGGCGAAGGCCAGCAGGGCCCACCCCTATCTCCACTGGGAAGAGTTCAGGCCGACTGCTCCGCAGGAGCGTTGTGGTACGCCGCCAGCTGCCAGTCCGACTTACCACGGCGCACCACGACCCAGGTGGCCTTAATTCGCCGCGATACGTCGGGTTCCGTCTCTCCTGGCATCAGCACACCGCCCTCGGTCACAACGATCGTCAAATCGTCACCGATAACGCGGACGTCCACTGGAGTACCGGTCACTCGGGTACCCCGGTACGGTCCCGCGTATCCCTTGCTCATGAACTCCGCGATCGCTTCCCGGCCCTTCACATAGACACCGGGCAGAATCATGGTCGCGTCCTCGGTGAAAACCGAGGCGAAAGCGGAGGCGTCGTTGTTTGCCCATGCCTCCGTGATCCTGGCGATCGCCTGGACAGCCGGGGGGCCGTCGGTTGCCGTGTTCTGCTGCTCGGTCGTACTCATAGCGATCCTTTCTCTCTTCCTTCATTCAAGCCCCGGCAGAGGGTTCTGCTGTGATGCGCAGCGGAGTTACCGTCGCAGAACTGGCCCGGGCGGGAAACGAATTCTCAACCAGTGTTTCAACGGTCGGCCCACTCTCCGAGCAAGAGAATTCGAGGTATTTCCCGAACTCAGCTCGCTCCGCGGATGTCGTCGGCCAAACTGGTGGCCGCTTCGCGGAAGGCGCCACCAAGACGGGGGACCTGGCCAGCCTCGGAGTACTGTGGGGACTTGACCTCGGCGGTCTTGCGGATCACCGTCAGACTGTTCTGCCGCAACTTCTGACTCTCCAACAGGCTCAGGAGCTCGAACTCACCGGCGCGCAATCGCTGCGAGTCCGCCAGGTACTCCAGGATGGCCTCCCCCTCTGGATAGGTCATCAGATAATGCATGACGACCAAACCGCCGTTCGGGTTGATCAGATCCCAGAAATTCTCGAAGAAGTACAGACACTCCCAGGCATCGACCCACGCGAAGTCGATGGGCGCGAAACCGTCGGGGAGTACTTCCCGGCAGTCCCGCAGCTGCCCGTTGACCACGGTGACTTGCTCGGAGAGTCCCAGTTCATCGAGCACCTCGGTTACCTCACCGGCCGAGGATCCCCCATCGGACAGGTCGTCGACCGCTACGAACCGGACATTTCGACGCTCGTTGTAGAAGCCGGGGACCAGCAGCGCTGGCGGAGTATCGATCCATTCCTCGTCGAGGTCACGGCCCTCCCGCAGATACGACTCCGTCTTGTCCACCAGGGCCGCTCGCTCGGCCTCGACCTGCTCCTCAACCTCGGCCAGTGCCTTGGCGAGGAACGGCGTGGTATACCCCATCCCGACTTCGAGAACCCGAGTGGGCCGCACCATGTGGATCAGGTTGGACAACAGCGGCGCCACGACCTCGGTGCCCATTCCGGGAACCCACAACCGCTGGACGGCCGCACCGAATGACTGCTTGGACGTCTCGTCGTCGAACACTTCCCTCTCCCTCGTACCGGCAAAGCCCAAGCGTCACGCGGCGGAGTCTCCCGGTTCCCGCGTGCGTTCAACAGCCTCATACAACGCTTTGATGTTGCCGCTACCGAATCCCCTGGCCCCGAGTCGTTCGATGATCTCCAGGAAAATCGTGTTCCGCGGGTGCACCGACTTCGTGAAGATCTGGAACAGCTGCCCGTCGTGGTCATTGTCGACAAGGATGTTGCGGGCACGTAGTTCGTCTACCGTGTACCGGGCAAGGTCCACTCGCTCCGGCAGGGCAGAATAGTAGGCATCCGGTGTGGACAAGAACTCAACATCGCGCTCACGGATTATGTCCACCGCTCGCACGATATTGTTTGTGTTGAAAGCAATGTGTTGCACACCTGGTCCGCCGTGATTGGTCAGGAACTCATCGATGTGTCCGGACACTCCGGTCGCGACCGGCTCTATCAACGTCAGCGTCACCTTGCCGGAACGGCTTTGCACCACCTTGGTGATCATCGCCTGCTCACCCACCTCCACGTGCTCGGTGAAGATCAGGTCGAAGTCCAGGACGTCCCGATAGAATGCCACGGTGTCGTCAAGATCGCCGGGGTGCACGCACACAGCGAAATGGTCGATTTCATTTATCCCGCTGTCCGGACCGTATGCGAAACCGGAAGTGGCCCAGAGCCCCGTTTGAGGGGGATCTCCCATGTCGGCTCGCCGCTCTACGAAGGTGTGCGTCACATCACCAAAAGCACCGATGGTTGCGGTCATCACACCGTCCCGCTCAACCGGCTCGGCCACCGGGGTCGCACCGCGCCGCACCGCCTCCCTGAAGGCAGTCGTGGTGTCCGCCACTCGTAACGCGATATCCGCGACCCCATCGCCGTGCCGGGCGAGATAACCAACAGCAGAATGCTCGTCCACCAACGGCTGTGTGAGTAGCAGCCGGATCCGGTTCAAACCAAGGCCGATCGAGTGCGCAGTGGCTCCGGTGGCGGGAGTGTCCTCCTTCGCGTACACCGTGAAGCCGTACCCGGAGGAGAACCCCTCCACAGACTTCACGAGATCGTCGACGTAGAACTCGACGTGGTCGACATGCAAATCGTCGAAGGCATGCTTACCAGATACGGACATTGCGCTTCTCCTCCTTATCGGGTGATACTCAGCCCTTCAGCTCGACCACGAGTCGCCGCGGCCGCAAATCGCCCCAGTTCGCATTCACGTACTCGAGGCACTCAGCGCGGCCGGAAGGACCATGCACTACCGACCATCCAGCAGGAACGTCGACGAACTCCGGCCACAACGAGTGCTGTCCCTCCGCGTTGACCAGCACGGAGTACGAGCCGTTCTCGAGATCAAAAGGATTGGTCATCCAGCTTTCCCTTCTGTCGCCGCGCGTTTCTCCAAGTGCGCGTCGAGTTCACCGATGGTGGGTGCGTCAAAGAACTCGGTGATCGTCAAATCGACGCCGAGAGCTGCCCGGACACGACTGATCAGTCGCATTCCCTGCAGCGATTGCCCACCGAGGTCGAAGAAGCTGTCGTTGATACCGACCTGTTCGATGCCGAGCACGGTGGCGAACAGCGAGCAGAGCAGTTCCTGTCGCTCGGTCGACGGTCTCCCACCCCCGGAGCCGCCCTTGAAATCGGGTTTCGGCAATGATTCTCGGTCCAGCTTTCCGTTGGGTGTCAACGGAAGCGCGTCCACTACCAGGAATGTGTTCGGTACCATATAGTCGGGCAATGCCTGCGCGGCGTAAGCGCGCAACGCTTCCACATCGAACTCGTCAGTCTCCGGCACGACGTAACCGACCAGCAGGTTATCGCCCGTAGCAGTAGCCGTCGTCACCACTGCGACGTGTGCCAGACCGGGATGACTCGCCAACACTGCCTCGATCTCGCCCAGCTCAGCCCGGAAACCGTTTATCTTCACCTGGTCATTGACTCGACCAACGAAGTCGACCCGACCATCCGACGTAGCTCGCACCAGATCGCCGGTGCGATACATCCGCTCGCCCGACTTACCGAAGGGATTGGCGACGAACCGTTCCGCGGTCAGGTCGGGGCGGCCGTAATAGCCGCGGGCCAGCCCCCTGCCGGCGACGTAGAGCTCGCCGATCTCTCCGATGTCGACCGGGCGTAGTCGTTCGTCCAATATGTAGGTCCGAACCCCGTCCATCTCGCGTCCGACCGGAATGGCTCTGTCCTCGACGTGGGGGGCGGTCATAGGTTCGTGCGTGGAGAAAAGGGTCAGTTCGGTAGCTCCGTACATGCAGCGCACCACGATGTCCGGATTAGCCCGTAGCACGCGGCGCACCGCTCCGGGTGCGATCACGTCGCCGCCGGTGAGCACCTCGCGCACGCCGCCAAGGACCTCCGGAGCCTCCTCGGCGATCACCCTGAACAGGCCGGCTGTCAGATGCACACCGGTAACCTCGTTTTCCGAGATCAGTAGCTGTAGCGTGGCCACGTCGGGGTCTCCGGGCGGCGCCACGACGATCCGTCCACCGCGCAACAACGGCACCCAGAACTCATAGGTGGACACATTGAACGCGTAGGGCGCAACCATCAGCACACGCTCGTGTCCCCCTCCGTCCCAGATCCGGTCCGATGCGAGGCCGAGCGCGTCGGAGTGGGCAACGGCGACGCCCTTGGGGTGCCCCGTCGAACCGGACGTGTGAATCACGTAAGCAAGCTGGAGCGGGTGGGCAGGCACCGCGGGGTCGGTGACAGGCTGCGCGGCAAGCTCGGCGTCGGTATCGACGAGGACCAGATCGTCGGTCTCCGGTAGGCCGCGATCGGTCGTGGCCGTGTCAGCCAGCAACACAGGCCGGTCGGCATCGTTGATGATCCACTGCATCCGCTCCAACGGATAAGCACTGTGCAACGGCAGGTAACAGGCTCCGGCCTTGAGCACACCGAGCAGCGCGACCACCAACTCGATGGAACGATCCATCAGCACCGCGACAGGTGCTTCCTGACGCACACCCAGCGCCAGCAACCGGTGCGCGAGCTGGTTGGCTCGTTTGTCGAGCTCCCTGTAAGTCAACGTCCGATCACCGAAAGACACCGCCACCCTGTCCGGCGTTCGCTCCACCTGCTCGGCAAAGGTGCCCTGAATGGAATCGGAAACCATCACGCACTCCTAATCCGTACATTCATTCACACAGGTGCCTGACCAACATTCATCTTCACACCGATAAGAGCAGGATCACGTCTTCGAATTTGCGGGCTTACAGCGCAATCGCGGAGATGCTGTCCGCGCGGCCCGTGGGCAGATTTTCCGGTGGGAGATTCCACATCCACCGTCACCGGTTTTCCGGGAGGCCCCATGAAACTTCCGTCGAGTACAGAACTGTTCGGACGGGTCGTGCGCGAGCTCGATCACACCCCCCGGTACACCTGATCGCGATTGTCGAGGACTCTGCCATGAAAAGTCGCTGCCCCGTCGCGCTCGACACGTCCGGCTCGGATATCCATGCTGAGGGCGCAAGCATCCGCGAAAACGGACCAGTGTCCCAGGTGGAGCTCCCTGGCGGGGTACTTGCCTGGTCGGTGGCCGGCCAGCGGGCCGCCCACCAGGTGCTCTCCGACCGGAGGTTCTCCAAGGATCCACGAAAACACTGGGTCGACTACCTGAACGGCAAGGTCGACGAGAATTTCCCACTTATCGGGTGGGTCCTGATGGATAACCTGACCACGTCCTACGGCAATGATCACAGTCGACTGCGCAAGCCGTGCGCCAACGCGTTCACACCGCGGCGGGTGGAGGCACTGCGACCCGCGGTGGAACGCACCGCTACCGGGTTGCTCGACGAGCTAGCCGCACTTCCCCCCACCGAACCGGTCGACCTCAAAGCCAGGTACTCCCACCCGCTGCCGTCCCAGGTGATCTGCGACCTTTTCGGAGTGCCCGAACAGGACCGTATGGAGATGCTCCGCGGGGGCGAGATCAATGTGGACACCAGTATCTCGGCCGAGGAGGCGGCAGCCAACGTCGAACGCTGGCACCAGCAGATGCTCGAGTTCGTCGAGAGCAAACGACAGTTCCCAGGAGCGGACCTCACCAGCGATCTGGTGGCCGCTCAGGAAGAGGACAGCTCCCGGCTGACCGATTCGGAGATGGTCGGCACGTTGCACATCATGCTAGCCACCGGGACCGAGCCGGTGAAAAACTTGATCAGCAACGCCGTGTTCGCCTTGCTGACCCACCCGGAACAGCTCGAGCTGGTCGGTAACGACCGAGCGACCTGGGAGGACGTCATCCAGGAAACGCTGCGAGTGCAGGCGCCGGTGGCTCATCTGCCGTTCCGGTTCGCCGTCGAGGACGTCGAGATCGACGGCGTCGAGATAAAACGGGGCGACCCACTGCTAGTAAACTTCGCCGCCATCGGCCGAGACCCCGAAGTCCACGGCGAGACGGCCGACAGGTTCGACATCACCAGAACGAACAAAGACCACCTCTCCTTCGGTCAGGGCATCTACCGCTGCATCGGGCAGCCACTCGCCCTTCAGGAAGCGGAGATCGCGCTACGCGCGCTATTCGAGCGCTTTCCGCATCTCACGCTCGCGGTACCGCCGGAGGAGATCAATGCGCAGGGCACGTTCATCATGAACGGCTTGGACACACTTCCCGTGCTACTCAAGGAGGATGCATGAAGGCCGCAGTGGTCGCCGAGGCCGGATCCCCGTGGGAGATCCGTGAGGTCCCCACCCCGGAACCGGGCCCCGGTGAGGTGTTGATCAGGGTCCACGCGAGCGGCGTGTGTCACAACGACGTCTGGCTGACCAACGGCGTCCTTCCCTTCCCGTCGATCAATCCGACGATCGCCGGACACGAAGCGGCCGGCGAGGTGGTCGCGGTCGGCGCGGGCGTCACGTCCCGCGTCGTCGGTGACCGGGTCGGCACCACCTGGGTGCAGGGCGGTTGCGGCAGATGCGACTACTGCACGCTGAACCTACCGGTCACCGGGCAGACCGCGATGCACTGCGCTGCTCCGACTCTGACCGGAATGACGGCGCAGGGCGGGCATGCCGAGTACATCGCGGTGCGGGCCAGCAGTACTGTGCCACTTCCGAAGGAAGTGGCCTACGAGCACGCCGCCCCCGTACTGTGCGCCGGTTACACCGCACTCAGCGCGCTGCGGGCGAGCGATCCCCGTCCGGGCGATCGCGTCGCGGTGCTCGGTCTCGGTGGACTCGGGCATTTGGCGGTGCAATTCGCAGCCGCGTTCGGGCACGAGGTGGTCGCGATCACCCAGTCCCCGGACAAGTACGACTCGGCCCGGCGGCTCGGCGCGTCGGTCGTCGTGACGAACGGCGAGGAGCTGCGCGACTCCGGCGGCGCCGATATCATCCTTGTAACCGGCACGTCCTACGCTGCGGGCGCGGATGCGATGCTGGGCCTGCGGGTCAACGGCCGGATCACGCTGGCCTCGATCGATCCATTCGCCCCGTTCACCATCGACCCCAGTGCGCAGTTCTTCGCGCAGGGGCACCGAGTGACCGGAGCCAGTCACGATGGCATGAATCACCTTACCGAAGCGCTGGCCCTCGTAGCGGCAGGCGAAGTGACCCCTTCCATCGAGCTCTTCGACTCCACTCGGATCGCCGACGCCATCGACAGGGTCGACAAGGGCGACGTCCGGTTCCGCGCGGTCATCACCTATTGAGGACGGCTCTCTCATGAAATGGAATACCGATCAGACCGTCATCACGATGTGGATGCCCCATTACCCGGTCATGCCGTGGTTCATGGGCAGGGTGTCGGAGGTCGCGAAAGCCTTCAACGAGGCACATCCCGAATATCGGGTCCAAATAGAGGGATTCGACTGGAACGACCTACCCGAGGCCGTACACCGAGCGACGTCGGAGGGAAATCCGCCCACCATCGCGCAGTACTTCTACACGTCGGCTCAGGAGGCACACGATGCCAGGACTGCCGACGGCACACCGCTGTTCACCTCGGTCGAGCGGGCGATCGACGGCCGCACCGAGATCCTCGGCGAACCGGTCGTACTGGACGACCTGCTGCCAGCTTCCCGAGGTTACTACCTCTACGACGGCGCGACAGCAGCGATGCCACCGCTCACCTCGACGACCCTGTTGTACGCCAATACGACCATGCTCAGGGCCGCCGGCATCACCGAGGTTCCGAGGACTTGGGACGAGATCGACAGGGCCTGCAAAGCGGTCGTCGATATGCCCGGCGGACCTTCACACGCGATCACCTGGCCCAATCACGGTTGGCTGTTCCAGCAGTCAGTAGCCCAGCAGGGCGGCCTGCTCGCTGATCACGACAACGGGCGGTCTGGGCGGGCGGAAACCGTCCACCTGGACTCGGACGAGATGATGGCATACGTCCAGTGGTGGCAACGGCTGTATCGGGAGGGTCACTACCTCTACCTGTACAACGGAACAGAGGTGGACTGGGACAGCAACTTCCAGGCGTTCGCCGACCAACGAGTGGCGTTCGTGCTTACCACCTCGGTCGAGGCCACACGTATGGTGGAGGCGGGTGAACACGGTGGTTTCGACGTCAAGGCATGCAGGATGCCGCACAACGGTGAGGTCCCCTACTCCGGCAACGTCATCGGCGGCGACGCGCTGTGGCTCGCGAACGGCCTCGATGAGTCGACTCGGGACGGCGCCCTGGCGTTCATCCAGTTCCTGAACAACCCGGCCAACGCAGCGAAACGGCATCGGGAGACAAACTTCGTTCCGGTCACCAAGGGCGCCATCGAGTTGCTGAACGACCAAGGCTGGTTCGCCGAGAACCCGCATCACTGGACGGCCGTCGACCAGCTCAGTGCCAATGATGGCACACCAGCAGGCAAGGGCGCTCTGCTCGGCGACTTCGCCGCGATCCAAAAAGCGATGACCAAGGCTATGCACGACGTCCTGGCCGGCGGCGCCGACGCGAACACGCGGTTCCGGCAGGCCACCGGCGAGGCGCAGCGGCTGCTCGACAACTACAACGAGTATTGCCTCGGACAACGGTCACGCGGACCGATCCTGGTCGGCTGACCGGGAGCGGGAAACGAGTGAGCCCCCGGACTCCGCCTCGTGCGGAGTCCGGGGGCTCCTCGACTACGCCGCTCCTGACTTCACCGGTTCAGCGGCGCCTCCGGGTCAGTGACACTCAGGCGCAGCACCGTGAGGTACTCGGACACCATGGCAGCGATCGTGCTCTCGTGGAACAGGTTGCTGTTGAACTGGACGGCCGCCACCACATCTCCCTCTGGATCGAAGTTGAGCGTCCACAGAGCACCGTTCGGCACCTCACTACCGACCGGCTGAGAACGCAGTCGTCGGCGCACTTCGGTGTACACAAGGTCTCCGATCGGTTCACCGTCGAGCAGGAAGGGGAACGGGAAAGCCTGGAACACACAGGCGGCCCGGTCGTCCTCCGCCGCCGGATCCATCAGGTTCGGGGCCTCGTCGAGGATCAGACCGGTCGGCACATGGTCGTGCGAGTAAGCATCCATACAGCTCCGTCTGACCCGGTCGACCAGTTCCCCGAAGTCACGGCAGCCGTCCAGGTCGATCCGCACCGGCAAAAGGTTCAAGAACAACCCGACGGTTTCCTGGAACTCCTCCTCGGAACGTCCCGGAGTGAAGGTGGGCACGACCACATCGTTCGTGTCCGAGATCCGTTGTACGAGGCGCGTGAAACCGGCCAACAGCACCATGAACGGCGTACAGCGCTTGAGCCTCGCGATCTCCAAGACGGCCGTGACCACCTCGGTATCGATCAGGAATCGGTACACTGCGGTGGATTCGGGGATCCCTGCCGACTTCGGGTAGTCCGTCGGCAGGGAGAAGATCCGCCCACCCCGCAGAGCGTCCCGCCAATACTCCCGGGACGACTCCACAGCGGGCTCGGTTACGCTGGCACGTTGCCGGACGGCGTACTCCCGGTACGGCCGCGCGGGAGGCAGCTCACCTACGTCCAATCCACGCCGGACGGCATACCGATGCGCGAAATCCCGAATCACCAGTCGGACCGACCACCCGTCGGCGGCGATGTGGTGCACGATCAGCACAAGGATGTGGTCGTCGTCGTCGAACCGACCGAGCAGCCCCCTGATCGGCGGAAGCTCTCCCGCGCTGATGGTGCCGGACTCCACCTCGGTAATCAGTTCGGTCGCGGCCTCGTCCCGGTCGGCAGGAGTCACGTACGACAGATCACGGGTCTCTAGGGTTACCGGCTGAGGTGGCAGCACCCGCTGGTGACCCGACCCCCCGTACCGAACGATTTCCGTGCGCAGTGCCTCATGCCGGGTCACCACGTCGTCCAGCGCCGCGCGCATCGTATCCACTGCGACCTCACCTCGTAGCCGCCAACCATGCACGACGTGGTGGTGCGGGCCGAACGGACCCGCCTCGTCTCCCTGGTCGAACTCACACATGAATTGCTGGTTGAAAGACAGCGGAATCTGGTCCACTAGGAGCTCCCTCCGGATTCAATTCACGAAAAAGGTAACAGCACCGTGTCGCTACCAGGTCTTTCACATTGCCCGATTCGGGATACCAGAACTACCTGTCGAATCACTCAGCAAGGCGGGAGACGCCCATCCGGAGCGCCATCGGGAAACTTACCCGCGGAGCCAGTCGAGACAAGGGAGCCGCTCAGCGATGACCGTCGCCAACAATATTTCGGACCACGAATTTCCGCTCCCGCCGGAACCGAATCTCACACCCGCCGAAGTGATTGCCAGGGCAGAGGCGATCGCCCCTTCTCTTGTCGAGCGGCAGCGTGAGACCGAGCAGCGCACGTTCTACGCACCTGACACGCACCTGGAGTTCACAAACGCCGGTTTCTACAAAATCCTGGTTCCACGGCGCTACGGCGGTTATGAGTTCGGTATCGACACATTCCTGCGCGTGACCATGGCCCTCGCCAGAGGATGTCCCTCGACCGGCTGGATGTTCTGCCTAGGTGGGACACATGCCCTCCAGGTCGCGACACTGTTCGATGAGCCGGCACAGGCCGAGCTCTTCAGCGGAGGCGATTTCATCTGCCCCGCGACCATCGCGCCGAGCGGCACAGCCGAGCGTGCCGAGAACGGAGACTGGATCCTCAACGGTACTTTCGCCTACTGCTCAGGAGCACCTTACGCCACGCATTTCCTCGGACACACTCCGGTTTCGCTGAACGACGGGGAAGCTCCGGAGCCCATGTTGTTCGTCGCGCCGAGCAGCGAATGGCAGCGCTTGGACGACTGGGGGAACCAGCTCGGCCTGAAGGGCAGTGGTTCGCACAGCATCAAATTCGACAACGGCCGCATCGCCGATCACTTCACCCTGCCCGCTACGCACATGAGCGAAGTCGACGTCACCAGGACGCCGGGCCGCGTGCTGCACGGAAACCCCGAGTACGGCGGCGGCCCGCTGAGCTTCATGCTGCTCGAAATCTCCGCCCTCGCGGTCGGGATGGCGAAGGGCGCACTGGACGCCTACGAGGAGCTGATGCGGACCAGGACCACCCTGTTCCCCCCTCGCGTCACCAGAGCGGAGAACTCGGATTACCAGTGGTGGTACGGCCAGGCAGCCGGTATGATCGCAACGGCCGAGGCTGCCGTGCTCAACGCCATCCGGCAGTGGAGCGACATCTGCGCCCTGGGCGTGGCCGAGTTCACCCGCGAGCAGGATCTGCGCCTCGCCATGATCTGTCGGGAAGCGATCCAGCTATCCTGGCATGCTGTCGAGGCGCACTTGTTCCCCACGGCAGGATCCAGTTCCGTACGCCAGGGCGAGCGGATCGAACGCACCTGGCGCGATATGTCCACTATGCACAGCCATTCGGGTATCGGTGTTCTGCTGGCCTCGGTGGCCACCCGTGAGCTCGCTCAGGCACGGTTCGGCATCAACTGAGGGGAAGAACTGATGACCACGAGGAACGAACCGCACACCGACATCGCCCTGCCCGGCGACGACGCCTTCGAGACGGCCACGCGGGTGTTCAACCTGGCCGCTCCTGCCCGCCCGACAGCCGCAATCACCACACACGACGCCGATCAGGTCCGGGCCGCGCTGCGGTATGCCACAAGGGCAGGACTTAACGCGCGGATCCAGACCACTGGGCATGCCAGTGCTAGTGCTCGCCCCATGAACGGCTCGGTACTGATTCGCACCGAACAGGTCGAGCCAGTGGAGGTCGATGTGGAACGCCGCGTCGCACGTGTCCCCGCAGGAACCCGATGGGGGACCGTTGTTGAGGCGGCCTCCCCGCACGGGCTGGCCGCCCCACACGGATCGTCACCGGATGTTGGCGTGATCGGGTACTTGCTGCGCGGTGGCGTGAGTTTCTACGGTAGGCGGGTCGGCCTCGCTGCCAACAGTGTCCGCGCCATCGAGATGGTGACGGCGGACGGTAAGTCGCGCCGGGTATCCGCGTCGGCCGATCCAGAGCTGTTCTGGGCACTACGCGGCGGTGGTGGAGGGTTCGGCGTGGTGACTGCTGTGGAAGTCGGACTGTTCCCCGCTGCCAAAGTAATCACCGGGATCGCGTTCTGGCCTGTCGAACACGCCGAGCGGCTGATGCGAAGTTGGCTTGCCTGGACTACGACGGCTCCCGAGACGGCAACCACGTCCCTGCGGGTAATGAACCTGCCGAGCATCCCGGCGATCCCTCCGGAGCTGCGCGCCGGCCCGGTGATCTGCGTCGACGGAGCGGTGCTCGCGGAGACCGAAGAGGACTTGCCGACAGCTCGACATCACGCCGCCGACCTGCTTGAACCGATGCGTTCGGTGGCCGAACCACTGCTGGACACGTGGTCACCGGCCCTTCCTTCCGCGGTAACCGAGACTCACATGGATCCGTCCGAACCGGCGACGGTGCACGGGGATCATATGCTGCTGTCCGGCCTTGATGACAGCGGAGCCGAGGCGTTCCTCGGAGTCACCGCTGAACCCTCCGGATCTCCACTGGTCAGTGCCGAGCTCCGACAGCTCGGTGGGGCACTGGCCCGATCTGATCCGGCGGGCGGCGCACTGGATCACTTCGACGCTGACTTCGCCTACATCGGCGCCGGACTACAGACGGCGGACGTGACAGCGGAAAAGATCACCAGCCGCCTTGAGAACGTGCGCACCGCTCTGCGGCCGTGGAACACCGGACGGACCGCACCGACGTTCGTGGAGAGCTTCCGACAACCCCAAGGAGTTCTCGAACCGGACACGGTACGTGCGGTCGACCGGGTACGGGCCAGGGTGGATCCGACCGGGCTGCTCGCAGGCGACATCGCCCGGAACGCCACCGCGAGACGAGATGGCCCGTGACACCCTCGAAATCCGATCGGACCGGACAGTCAAGCCGTCCGAGCACCGGATGCGAAGAGCATCACGGGCATCCAGCGGAAGGACCCGCCCGGTCAAGCGGCGGGTCCCGAGAACACTCCCGTACAGGCGAGCTACTCCGCTCCGGCCTCGAACATCACAGGACGTACCTCGATCCCGGTGTATTTTGCGTCCGGAATCTGCGCGGCCAGTTCGAGCGCCCGGTCCTTGCCCGTCACGTCCACGACGTAGTAGCCGCACATGAACTCGGCCTCCCCCGGTAGGTACGAGCCGTCAGTCGAGAGCGGCGCACCGTTACGCACCCTTACCGTCGTACTGGACGACGGTCCGCCCATCGCCTTGGTCGCGACGAACTCGCCCGAGTCCTTGGCCAGCTTGATGAACTCCTCCTGGCCCTGGATGACCGCGTTCTGGTCCTCCTCCGACAACGAAGCCCAGATCGTCGGGTTCATGTGCAACTGCAGTACGAATTTCATGTTCCACTCCAATGAGTTACGTGACGCCCAGTCGGCGCTTTAACGCACCGGCCGGAAAACACCGCCCGACCTCGACACTTTCGACCGATCGACGACACGGGGTACCGAGTATCCTCGTGACCCACCGACCTTCGATCGTCGGCAGCGCATAACCGACGAAGCCGGACGGAGCAATTCGAAGAAATCGCCGTTCCACTGCATGGCGAAATCATCATAAGATCAAAATCATGAACACCGAGCTGCACACTTGTCAACATCCTAAAACCGACTTCGGTTTGCAGGTGCGTCAGTAGTGTTGGGCCGGAATCCACTGAAGACTTGGCTGGGTTTGTACTATCCGAATTCCTCCGGGATGCGATCGTTGATGTCGTTGCCGCGGCGCGTGATGATGGCGGACAGGTACGCACGCTCGACCACATCGTAAAGTACGCGTGATGTGTCGTCCCTTTCACTCGCTGCCGCACAATGCTGCTTTTCAGCAAGAAGGAAAAGCGTTCCGTCCTCGCTGGCCAGCAGGTAAGCGACACATCCGGCACGCAAGACCGCCATCCAGCACCGGAATCCAAATGCCCCATGCGATACGCCGGACACCGAAGACAGCCACTTTTCCCACACCGAACGACCATCTTCCCGAACCTCTTCTTTCCGCCGACACAGTGTTACCGCGGAGACACCTCGGAGTCAGTCGACCTGCACTCGCTCCTCTTTCTCGTTGTCCTCACCATCTGACTGGGTACCGGTCGGAGGAACGTCGCGCAGCAGACGGACGATCAGCACGGCAACGACAGCGAGGATCGCGGCACTGATCGCGGCGACCAGGTGCAGTCCGCTGACGAACGCCTCCCGCGCCGGCGCGAGCAGTGCCCGGGCCTGATCCGCGGGCAAGTCCTTGGCCGCGACCACGGCGTCGGCGAGGCTCTCCCGCGCGGCATCGGCGGCCTCGGCCGGAACACCGTTCGGCGGGGTGAACAGGTTGTTGTACACAGCCGCACCGATGCTGCCCAGCGCGGCAAGCCCGAACGCGAAACCGAACTGGCCACTGGTCTCGTTCAGCGCCCCGGCGGAGCCGGCCTTCTCCGGCGGAGCGGAGGCCATGATCAGGTGGATGCTCAACGTCACGAGCGGCCCAGCCCCGAGGAAGATCAGCGCGAATCCGGTCACGAGGGTGGTCGGACCGGACGTCGTGTCGGTCTGGGTAAGCACGATCAGACCGGAGACCGAGATTGCCAATCCGGCACCGATCACGTATGCGGGTCGGAACCGGCGGGCAAGGATCGGCGACACGATGAACGACACCGTGTTTGCCACGATGGCGGGCATCATCCACAGCCCTGCCGCGAACGGCGAGAGCCCCTCGACCAGCTGCAGGTCCCGGGTAATGAACAGCATGATGGCGCCCATCAGCAACGTACCGAACATCTGGCCCCCCAGGGCCGTACTGAACGGTCGGCTGGCGAACAGCCGCAGGTCGAGCAGCGGGTGTTCCAGCCGCTGTTGCCTACCGACGAAGAGGACGGCGAAGGCCAGCCCGATCACGATCCCCGCGACCGGCAGCACCTGCCAGCCGTTCTTGGCCAGCTCCTTGAGCCCGTAGATGACAGGCAGTATGGCGGCGAGCGACAGCGCCACGCTGGTCAGGTCCAGCTTCCCGGCGTCCGAAGCTCGGTACTCGGGCAGCAGGAACGGACCGGCCACGAGCAGCAGCACCATCGCGGGGACACCGAGCAGGAAGACCGATCCCCACCAGAACTGCGTCAGCATCGCGCCACCGATCACCGGGCCGATCACGGCGCCCGCCGAGAAACACGTTCCCCAGAGCCCGATCGCCAGCCCCATCTGCTTGGGATCCCGGAAGAGGGTGCGAATCAGCGAGATGGTGGAAGGCGTCAGGATCGCACCGGCCACACCGAGTACGGCGCGGGATGCGATCAGCATCGCCGGGCTGGTCGAGTACGCGGCCACCACGGAAGCGGCGCCGAACGCCGCGGCGCCGATCAACAGCAGTTTCTTCCGACCGATCCGGTCGCCGAGCGTTCCCATGGTGATCAGGAAGCCGGCGAGCAGGAACCCGTAGATGTCGGTGATCCACAGCTGCTCGACGCTGCTCGCGCCCAGGTCAGCCGTCAGTTGGGGAAGCGCGAGGAGGAGAACGTACACGTCGATGGAGACCAGCAGTGTCGGCAGAGCGAGCACCGCGAGCGCGATCCATTCCCTCCACCCGGCTTTCACCGGGATCGTGTCGTTCATGACAGGTCCTTCCAGTACTTCGCAGGGTGCCGGTTGGCCCGCCCGCACACGGGACGAGCCAGTTGTCATGGGGAGGTCGAAGCAGACGAGCGATTCTTGACATCCGGCGCGAAACGGAGCGAGAGGCGATCGCGCCACGTGGGCGCCCCCTCGACGAGTGCCGCACCGTTCCGCGTTCGATTCATCCCGGTTCTCCTCGGCTCATGGTCTGTCGTTCCCGTATGCGGTCGGAGCGGACCGGCTGATCTTGCGCCCTTCCCGCGCCCGTGTTCGCGTTCTCCCGCGGGAAGCCCGCGGGAGGTGTGTCGTCTCCCCGCCCTCGGTGATCCCAGGTAGTGCTGTCACCTCGGGAGGTGACGAAGAACTGAACAGGGCTCCCCGTTCAGGGGATACTCGTGATGAGATACGCCGCCCGCGGACATCGGGATCGGCGACCAGGACGCGACAGGCCGAGGACCACGACCCGAGGACACTGCCAATTACCGGCGTTCGGTTCTACTTGTTCCGTCCGGCCTGCAGCTAGTGTGATCCGCTGAAACCAAGCAGCCCCTGATCAAGGGAACCTTCACCTGTGATCAATGGGAGTACGTCGCGAGTCGCGATCTGAACACTGCTCGCGACTTTGAAGTGGCGGAAATCGACCCCACCGAAAACCTCGCATAAGACCAGTAATCTCTGCGGTGGGTGTCGTCACGGAATCGACCCCGACCTATCAAGGCCGGGGTCGATTCCGTGACGCCGAGAAATCCGAGGGGCCGCCCTGCCGATGCGAGGTCCGGCCATCGTTTCCTTCGGCCCACTGGCTCCTCCGGGCTTTCTTGGCTGAGCGGAGATCAGCGGTGGAACTCGCCGCCGTTGACGTCGAGGCACTGCCCGGTGATCGCGCTCGCTAGGTCCGAGAGAAGGAAAAGCACCGCGTTGGCGACCTCATCGGGGGAGGGCAGCCGGAGCAGATCGAGGTTGGTCGCGGTTTCGTCATAGATGTGCTGTACGGTCGTGCCGCGCTGTTCTGCCATCGACGCGAACCCGGCCTTGAGCGCGTCACCCCAGATGTAACCAGGTGCCACCGTGTTCACCCGCACACCCTGCGGACCGAGCTCCGCCGAGAGAGTCCGGGCCAACGAAAGCAGACCCTCCTTGGTCATCTTGTAGACGCCGAACGGCGATCTCGAATGCCTGATCACCGCCGAATTGATCATCGTTATAGCACCCGAGTGCTCGGCCAGCGTCGGGGCGAACAACCGACTCAGCCGTAGTGCGGCGAACACGTTGGTTTCGAATCCGGAGTGGATGTCCTCGATGTCCACTTCGGTCAACGGCTGTAGCGGTGGGACGGCGAAGGCGTTGTTCACCAGCGCGTCCACGCGACCGAACTCTTCCAACGTGGTCCGTTTTAGCGTCTTCGCCGACACCTCGTCCGTGATGTCGGTCGGCACCACCAGCGCTCGACGACCGACCGCCTCGACTTCGCGCGCGACCTCGGCCAGACGGGTCTCGGTACGGGCCGCCAGCACTACGTCGGCCCCGGAAGCGGCGCTGCGCAGCGCCAGGGACCTCCCCAGACCGGGACCTACCCCGGAGACCACGACAACTTTGTTCTCCAGCACAGTGCACTCCTTTACTTCTGGCGGCTCGGGCACTCAATCCACGAACGGTTTGGTCCGACGCAACTCTTCGAACGACGAGAGATCCGGGACGGTCCAGCCGTTCAGGTCGTACTCGCCCATACATTCGTCCACAAATGCCTTGTAGTTTTCCGTTTCGCCGCTGGCCATCTGGTCAAACAACAGTTCCAAGCGAGTGTTCTCGTGGTTTCCCGCATAGTTGCGCTCATACAGCTCGTGCCGCCCCCCGAACTCGGTTCCAACCGCGTCCCACAACAGCTTCATCAACTTCGTCCGTTCCACAGCTTCGACACCGTCCGAACCGCGCAGGTACTTGTCCAGGTACGGCCGAACATCGGAATTGGCGAAATCGTCCGTGCTGGAGTTGACGTAGATCAACCCGCTCGCCACGTCCTGCAGGATGATCTCGCGAATACGCGGATAACCCAGCTGCATGAACCACCGGTAGGCGAGCCCGTACTGGGAGTTCGGCAGCAGAGCACCGTTCTTCCACTCCACCGGATTGCGCGCGGCGGCGTCGGACAGTGCCCAGAACAGGTTGCGCCAGGCCAAAACCTCGCCGACCCGGGACTGCACACCGCGGAAGTCCTTGGTACCGCCGGTCTCCAACGCCTTGAGTAGCAGACCGGCGAGGAACTCGAGCTTCACCGCGAGCCGAGTGCAACCGTGGAAGGTGAACCGTTCGATGAAACCGGACTGCCCTGCGAATAATCGAACCTTGCCGATGTCGCCGTAGACGAACACGTTCTCCCACGGGATGAGAACCTTGTCCAGCACGAGAATCGTGTCGTTCTCGTCCAACCGGGACGAGAGCGGGTAGTCGAACGGACTTCCCATAACGGCGGACATGGTCGTGTAGGACGGCCGACAGATCAGCTTCATCCCAGGGGCGTCCATTGGCACCGCAGCTACCAGGGCGAACTCTTTCTTCTTGATTGGCAGTCCGTAATGGGCGATGAAGTTGTGATGAGTGAGCGCCGACCCCGTAGCGACCATCTTGGCACCGCTGACGATCAGCCCGGCGTCGGTCTCCTTCTCCACATGTATGAATACGTCCTCCACCTCGTCCGGCGGACGGTTACGATCGACCGGCGGATGCACGATGGCATGATTCCAGTACAGGACCTTCTCCTGAGCCTCGGCATACCAGCGTCGCGCGTTGTCCGAGAACGGCTCGTAGAAATCGGCGTTCGCGCCGAGTGTTCCCAGGAAAGACGCTTTGTAGTCCGGGCTTCGCCCCATCCAGCCGTAGCTCAGCCGGGACCACGCCGCGATCGCCTGCTGGTCACCGACCATGTCATCAACACTGTGCGGTGTAGTGAAGAACCGGTGCGTGTACCCACCGCTACCGGTGTCGGTCGTGGAGGTCAGCACGTCACGGGTCTCGGGGTCGTGCAGAGCATCGTAGAGCCGTGCGGTCATACGGACCGGGTTGGAGAACGCAGGGTGCGACGTGACGTCCTTGACCCGGTCACCGTACAGGTACACCTCACGACCGTCGCGGAGACTTTCGATGTATTCCGCACCTGTGAACGGTCGCGTCCTCATCTCCTGGTGCCCTGTGCTCGTGCCGGGATACCGCTGATCGGCCATCAGGTCTTCTCCTACTTCCGTTGACTCAGACACTCAGGAGGAGCGTCGTCGGAGCCGACGACGTGGACGAGTACCTCACTACACGCTCCAATTCGATTCGCGGTGGTCGTGCATCATCACGAGAATCCTCGTCCGCTCGACCTCGATGCCGCATCTCTCGAATTGCGGAGTTGAGCCCCCGGGGAAGAAAGGCAGGAACCGGACACTCCAGGAACGTTCTACGGCGCCGGGAAACGGCGAACACTTTCTGAACCGCTACCGTGCTGACGAAGACCGTGAACGTGGAGCTTCAGGATATTCTGCATTCGTTCCCCCGTGGAAGTGAGCAAGATAGAGGACGAACGAGTTCGGACCACAGACCTAAATTCGGTTCCTCTGACACGAACATCGTTCGTGGACGGGAGAGGGCCGAAGGAAGAGCTGCCCCACTGTCGCACGCTGAGGGCGTTCAATCGAAATGAAAGGTGCTGTAGCGTGAGTGCACTCGCCGACGATCCGAATAACGTTAAGTTCATTTACTGGGACAATATTACCTATTCACCACCGGGATCACGGGCTCCGGAGGAGTGGGAGGGCAAGCTCGGAGCCGAGCTCTACAAGAGCTACCTCGACCACTGCGTCGACGCAGAACGACTCGGTTACGCGGGCGTCAGCATGCCGGAGCACTTCGGCCCATCGTCACCGATCCCCCACCCGGTCATCATGATGGCCGCGCTCGCCGTAAAGACAAAATCGGCACGGATCATCTCCGGAGCGAACATTCCTCTCTGGCACGAGCCGATGGAACTCGCCGAGCAGCTCGCCATGATCGACGTCCTCTCCGGCGGACGACTGGAAGTCGGTCTGGGCCGACATGGTGATCGCGTGACGCAGGACAACGCGGTCGACCTCATCGACGGTGTTCTCCACAACGTGGACCATCCGGTAGCGAAAGCCGACCTGAGGCCGATGCAGGCTGCGTTCCTCCAGGACGCGGAGATCGCGAACTTCAACGCGTGGCCTCGACCGGTGCAGAAGCGAGTGCCGCTGTGGGCCCCGGCGAGCACGGAGGGTTCCCTTGAGGCTGCGGCACGCCGTGGCATGTCCGTGTTCACCGGTCTGAACACCAATCCGACTGCGGATGGCGTACTCCCGATCACATTGGACGAGGTTGGTACGCGCCTGCAACGCTACATCGAGATCGGACAGGAGACGGGACACGATCTGTCGATGGCAAATGTCGCGGTGACCTGTTACACGGCTGTCGCCGACACCGACAAGGAAGCCGCCGACATCGTTCGCGACGGTTTCATCAACCACGTTCAAGCCGCTTCAGAACACACTGGGAGGCTGGCCGGGACCATCAAGCCCGGTCAGGACTCGTCTTCGCTGGCAGAGCTGGAGAACGAGGACATGAAGGCGATACTCGAGGCACCGGCCGAATCCTATCTCCGAAACCCGTTCGCACTGGTCGGATCAGTCGAGACGGTCAGGGAAAAGTTGGAGGCTCTGATGTCCGCCGGTATGCGACGGTTCGTCGTACTCTGCGGTGGGGTCGGCACGCAGCACGAAATCGGATGGCAAACGGCGAAGGCGTTGGCCGAAGACGTAGCACCTGATCTGTTCGCGAGCGCGAGGGCTGAGATGTCGACGGACTAGTCCCCCATTACCTTTTGGGTGGCCCCGCAAGGGGACTCCCGGCCTTTGGGCCCGGCAGGACTGTTCCCCCTGTTGTTCATGATCCGGGGGTGGTGTCGCCGGGCTCGAAGGCATCGTAAGACCGCTGCTAGCGGCTGGAGCGTCACCCCGAACAGCAAGAAGGTGCTGGACAAACGGCTGCCCAACAACGAGGCGAAGCTACGGGCGATCGTCGACGAGCCGCAGGCCAAGCACGGCACTGTGCTGGTGGTGGTCGACCAGCCCGCCGCCGCCCGCACCATGCCCCATACCTTGCGAGATCTGGACCCCGACGATGACACCGTGGCCGCCCTGTCGATGCTGTGCGGCCACGACGACCTGGCCGCCTACGCCGGACTCGCCCCCACCACCCACAACCCCTCGACCCAACCCATAGAAACACCCCGGAAACCGTTAAGGTGCGGCGGGCGGCCGTTTGGTACGGTCGCCCGCCGCATCTTCAATCTTTTCCGGGGCTCTCAGCGCAGTGGCCGGACGAACGTACGAACGTCGTCGACCAGCGATTCGGGTTGCTCCATGGCGGCGAAGTGGCCGCCCCGGTCGAACTCGCTCCAGTGGGCGAGAGTGGGCAGTAGACGGCGGGCCCACGAACGGATGGGGCGCGCGGCGTCGGCAGGGAACACGGCAACCCCGACCGGTTGGTCCAGCGGCCACGGCCCGCCCCAAGTGTCGGCGAACGCCGCGTCGCCACGCGCCGATTCATAGTAGAGCTGCGCACTCGAACCCGCGGTCGCGGTGAACCAGTAGATCGACACGATAGTGAGCAGCTGGTCCCGGCCGACCGCCTCCTCCGGAGATTTCTCCGAATCAGTCCACTCCTTGAATTTCTCAGTGATCCAGGCGAGCTGTCCGGCCGGCGAGTCGGTCAGCGCGTAGGACAAAGTCTGGGGCCGGGTGGACTGGATCTTTTGCCATCCCATGCCGTCCTGCTGGAACCTGGCTCCGAACTCCAACCGAGCCTGTTCGGTCTCACTCAGTTCGGCGAACGCGGTCGGATCGTCGGGCGGAAAGGTCACGAAAAAGTTGACGTGGACCCCGGCCACGTGCTCGGGATCGGCGAGCCCCAACTCGAGCGAGATAGGTGTCCCCCAGTCACCGCCCTGAACGAAGTAGCGCTCGTAGCCGAGTCGGCTCATCAACTCCGCCCATGCGCGAGCGACCCGCTTGACATCCCAACCGGTCTCGTTGGTCGGCCCGGAAAACCCGTAACCAGGGATGGACGGAATGACGACGTGGAAAGCGTCCGCCGCCTCCCCACCATATGCCTCGGGATCGGTCAACGGCCCGATCACGTCGAGGAACTCGGTGACCGATCCGGGCCAACCGTGTGTGATGATCAGGGGAACAGCCGTGGAAACGGCCGAACGAATGTGCAGGAAGTGCACGTCCGTGCCATCGATCTCCGTGATGAACTGCGGGAACTCGTTCAGCCGACGTTCGGCGGCGCGCCAGTCGTAGCTCTCCCGCCAGTACTCGGCGAGCTCCTTGACGTAGTCCAGGGGGACGCCGCGGTCCCAGCCGATACCGGGAAGCTCCCCAGGCCAGCGGGTATCGGCGAGTCTGCGGTTCAGATCATCGAGGTCATCCTGCGGTATACGGACATGGAACGGGCGCATTACAGGTCCACCTTCCACTATGCGGCTTTGTCGGACGCTTCGGGAGGCTCTGATGCTGGCAACGAGGCCGCGGGGGAGGCGGATCGGCGCCAGGAGTGCCGCAGCACGCGAATAACGTTTCCGGGGCGCAGTAGCGCTTGCGGCGAGTCAACCAGCCCCGCGACCCGGATGAACGCGTTGGTGAGCGTGGAGTCGTGCACGGCGGCGTCTTGTAGCTTGGCCACATAAGCGTTGACCATCCGCACCTTGGGCGAGCGCCTTCCCGCCACCTCGTCGTAGCCGAGATCGGCACCGGCCGAGACGTCCCATGCGGGCGCGATCAACTTGGCTATCGCCTTGAAGTACCCTCGGGCGGTGGGTAACGCCCCGGAACGCAATTGCTCCCGCAGTACCAGAGTCTCCAGCGCGGCCACGGTCATGCCCTGCGCATAAATCGGGTTGAAGCTGCACACAGCATCCCCGAGCACCAATAACCCCTCGGGAAACTCGCTCAGCCGCTCGTAGTGACGCCACACGCTGGCCGGGTACTTGAACGTCACAGGGCTGTCGAGCGGTTCGGCATCCTTGACAGCTTCGTAGATCTCCGGAACGGGCAGTGACTTGACGAAGGCGAGGAACCCGTCGTCGTCTGTCGGCGGGTGATCGCCCAGCAAGCCGGTCAGAGACAGCTCCACGCGGCCGCCCCAACCCGGCAAGTGGTGGAAGAACGCGCCCCGTGGTGTGCGCGGCGTGGCAGCCGGGATGATCGCGAGGTCGGTTCCGAACGGGTCGGACTTGAGTTGGTAGTGCCGCGTCGTGTAAGCGAGGTCGATCTTGACCTTCTGCTCGTCCGGGCGTCGGTATCCCAATTCCTCCAGCCACGCCGGTGTCCGCGACCCCTTGCCACTGGTGTCCACCACCAAGTCGGCTGACAACGTCTCCGCCGCCCCGGTGTCCTGTCCACGGACCTTGGCTCCGAGTACCCTGGTACCGTCCGAACTGGTCTCAAGACCGAGGATGTCGTGCCGTTCAAGGAAAATCACGTTCGGAATGGCCATCGTCCGTCTACGTACGTGATATTCCAACACTGGTCGGATGGACGGCACGCACACCAGCCCGGAAGGGGCCGGTTTCATCCGACGGCCGTTGAAGATCCATCGAACGTCGGAGCTGAAGTCACCGGTCCGCACACCGTCGGCCTCGATATCCTCCTTCAGACCGGGGAAGTAGCTCTCGACGATCTGCTGACCGCGCGCGACCAACCCATGCGCATGACGACCTTGTGGAACGCCTCGCCGGTAGTTCTTCACCTCGGTCAGCTCGTCGCGGTCGACGACGACGACCTCCGCGAAGGACTCCGAGAGCACTCGAGCTGTCAACAGACCAGCCATACTGCCGCCGAGCACCACGGCACGGTCGCCGACGATGTTATCGGACATTGCTGCTCCCTTCTGTCAAGCACAGGAAACGCGAAAGGATCGATGTGACCTTTCCAATGATCACCGAAAAGCGTCCTGCTTTTTGACAGGAATCATTCTTTTTTCACGCACCCTGAACATCTCCAGGAATGTTGAATCAGCTGAAGACCAGCAGTTGCGGTTACAGCTTGGACATGGTTCAGATCAACGTGGTTCGAAAAATCCGATCAAGAGGATCGGCACCGGATGCGGTTCGCCGGGCCGGCGTCGACGAGCTCGTCGACGCCGCGCGGGGCGGGCAGCGAGGTCGATCGGGTAACGTGCTTTCGGATTGACCGGCCCCCTTCGGGGGACCTGAGCACAGGTGGTGCCACCGACCGCACCGGTGTGGCGAATCACCATCACCGGACACAGGGCATCCTGTCGGGAGATGGCCCGTGCTCTCCGCTCTCCCAATACGGATCACTCGGACGGTGACGCAGCCCATTTAGTCGTCGGGCAGTTCCACCGACAGGGCGTGGTGGAAGACGTTCCCCGGGTCGTATGCCTTCTTCACCTGTTGCAGCCTCGGATAATTGTCCTTGTAGTAGAGCGTGTACCACGGGATGCCCGAGGTGTTCCACTCCGGGTCGGCCAGGTCGATGTCCGGATAGCTGATGTAGGAACCATCATGGATGTCATCGGGCGCAGGGACACCACCACTTTCGGCGTACACCTCGTAATAGTATTCGCGTGCCCAGGCAATGTGGCGGTCGTCCTCCTCCTCTGAGAGCCACATGCCGGAACCGTACGAGGCCTTCAGGATCGAGTCACGCTGCGGGATGGCGGTCGCGTCCGGGGCGATCGTGTTGACCCTTCCGCCCACAGCGGTGAGCACCAGGCAAGCTGTCAGGTTGCTGTGATCGGAATCCGCACCGGACAAATACTTGTATACCGTTCTGATCTGTCGCTCGGGCATGGACTTGCGCAGGTAGCCCGCCTTGTTCTTGTAGCGGCCGTTGGGGTCGCTTGGCCAACTGTAGGAGGGCATCCACTTGCTCATCCACGGGAGGACGTCCCGCGTATTCAGGGTCGGTTCGACCCCCACATCCGCGCAGATGGCCTCGAGCTGCGCGTTCAGCAGCTGCTCCGCACCCGGCGTGGCCCCGTCGATCACCGTGGTCAGCCCGAACATGCCGGATGCCCGATGAGTGATGATGAAGTTACTCCACAGATTCACGTACGGTGAATCGGCATCACTGTTGTTCTCGAACCACTCGCAGTAGTTACGAACCAACCGGACGAACGCCTGCTCCGTCATCGATTCCCACGACCACATCACGAGGCCCCGATGGACGTTCGCCGGTGCTTTGGGGAGCAGCTCGGCCGGATCGGTCGAGTCGACTCCTGGTGTGCGCATCCAGAACCTGGTCACCACGCCGAAGTTACCGCCGCCACCACCGGTGTTGGCCCACCACAGATCGTGGTTCGGGTCGTCGGGATCCCGGGTCGCAATCACCGCACGAGCCTTGCCCGTCTCGTCGACCACGACGACTTCGACGGCGTACAGGTGGTCGATCACAAGTCCGTCGCGTCGAGAGAGGTGCCCGTAGCCTCCGCCGGTGATGTGTCCTCCGACTCCGACCTCGAAGCAAGTGCCAGCCGGGATGGTGACTCCCCAACCATTGAACAATGTCCGGTAGACGTCGCCAAGGTTCGCGCCGCTCTCGAGTGCGAACGCACCGCGTGTCTCATCGAAATACACATTGGCCATCGGGGAGAGATCCAGCACCACCTCGACATCGGATGAGGTGGTGAAGTCCTCGAAGCAGTGCCCACCACTACGCACCACGATCCGCTTGCCTGCCGCGACAGCGTTATCCACCGCCTCGACAACTTGCTCGGTACTACCGACCAACTGCACGTAATCCGGTTTGCCGACGAATCGGTGGTTGAAGCCTTCCACCAGGCTTTCGTAGCGCTGATCGCCGGCCGTGACGGTGACCGGCCCGAAAGCAGGTGGGTTGGCCGTCTCGGACATCTTCCTACCTCCCAATCACGGGGTACGGCGTCACCGTTACACGTCTGGCCGAACCTGAGCGTCTTCCCCGTTGCCATTCCACTGCCGGCGGCTCCATACGTAGCCTGCCGCGCACTCGGACGGATCCGTCGGCAGACACCGAGCCGATCTATGCGAGCCGGTCGGCCCGCGCACGCAGATAGCGCTGCTCGGGCAAACCAGTGGCAAGGCGGGAAGCGAGCAGATAGTTCTCCCGTGCAGCCGTCGTATCTCCGGCCAGTTCCAGCAGGTGAGCACGCACAGCCGTGAGCCGATGGTGACGAGCCATCCGGTCATCACTCTCCAGCTCCGAGACCATGGCCAGACCGGCTTCCGGACCGTCGGTCATAGCAACAGCGATCGCGTGATTGAGCGTTGCCACCGGATTCGGCGCGATTCGGCACAATACCTGGTAAAGAAATCTGATCTGCCGCCAATCCGTTTCGTCCACATGGGACGGCTGCACGTGGAGAGAGGCGATCGCCGCTTGCAGCTGATACGCACCGAGCTGCGATCTCAGCATCGCATCGGTGATCAGGCGCGTACCTTCCTCGATCATCTCGCTGTCCCACAGGGATCTGTCCTGCTCGGCCAGCGGGACCAGACCGCCCATGGAATCAGTACGGGCCGCGCGGCGCGCGTCAGTCAGCAACATCAGCGCGAGCAGGCCCGCGACCTCGCCGTCTTCGGGCAACGAACGATGGATGTCCCTCGTGAGTCGGATGGCCTCGGCGGCCAGATCGGGACGCTGCAGGTCAGGCCCAGAGGTGGCAGTGTAGCCCTCATTGAAGCTGAGGTAGAGCACATGCAGAACGGCACCCAACCGCTCGACGTACTCCGACCCCCTGGGCATGCGCAACGTCGTACCTGCGGCCCGGATGCGTTGCTTGGCACGGCTGATCCGCGGCCCCATAGTCGCCTCGGGCACCAGGAAGGCATTGGCGATCTCAGTCGTGGTAAGCCCCCCTACCGCGCGAAGCGTGAGAGCGACCTGCGAAGCCGGGGTCAGTGCGGGGTGGCAGCACATGAACAGCAACGTAAGGGTGTCATCGTTGTCATGGACCCGTTCGTCCGCACCACGAGCGAGCATCGCGTCCGGTGGTTCCCTGCTCGCGCTGGACGTTTCTCGATCACGGCGGGCTTGCTCGCTACGAATCTGGTCAACCACCCTGCGGGACGCGACGGTGGCCAACCAGCCGTGCGGGTTGTCGGGCACTCCCTCACGCGGCCATTGGACGGTCGCCGCCAGCATAGCCTCCTGGAGCGCGTCCTCACAGGTGTCGAATTCGTGATACCGGCGAAGGAGTGCCCCGAGAACCTGAGGGGCCAGCTCCCGCAGCAGGCGGCCGAGGTCCTCGTCACTCACTTCCAATCTCCATGCCGGTGGGCACCATCACCGGTTGCATCTCGCTCGTGCCACAGCACACGGTCGGAATCCTCGCCGCCAGCCCCGAGGGACGATCGCAGTCCCCGTGGTCGACGAAGTAGTAGGCGGCGAATCGAAGCGGTGATTCGAGGGACGGCCGGTCTGCCACCGTGTCCCATCTCCGCGTACACCTACCAACGTACTGTTCGGCTGGTCGGCGAGTACCTGACTGTCGATCAGTTCGCCCGATTCCCGCGCCGTCGCTACGAAATCCGCGTGATTCAGCACGGTCTCCCTCTCATCATCGAGCAGCTCCGCGATGACCACTGGGTCGGGATACACGTCCAACAGGAACTTCATCTCAGCCGCGCCGCTCACGCCTCCGAGCTCGCCTCTGGTCCGGCCGCGAAAACCACGGGACGAACCTCGACACCAAGTCCCTCCACCTTGGCGTCCGGGATCATCGCGGCCAGCTCGATAGCACGGTCCCGTTCCGCGCATTCGACAAGGTAGTAACCGCCCAGGTACTCCTTCGCCTCGAGGTAAGGGCCATCGCTCACCATGGGCGCACCCTCGCGGACGCGAACGACGGCGCTTTCGGCGGGATCGGCCAGCGCATTCGCCGCGAGCAGTTCACCGGATTCGCGGACAGTCTCCATGAACTCGGCTTGACCTTCGACCACCTCGTTGCGCTCTTCCTCGGTGAGGGACTCCCAGATCTGTGGGTTCATATGCATAATCAACAGGAACTTCATTCTTCTCCTCCTCCGCGGCAGACGGGCCGGTCACGCTACACGTCCGGTCGGGCTCGCAATGTAGCAGATCTCGATATCGTCACCCGTGCTGGCCGGGACGAGGACAATCCCGTTGGTAGCCATCCAACGACGTGGTCGCCCCTTCAACACCTCCCTGTCACGAGGGGTCGTTCAGTCATCCGCCGTACACCTGCACCCGGTCAGGCCAACTCCACCGATCACGCGGGCACCGGTCGACGCGCCGAAACGACTCCTTTTCGCCATAATTCGCCCTCAAAAAATGTTCTTCATTTTCGAACACAAAATTCTCCAAGGCGGAAAAATCGGATATCCGTCTCCCTCGGGTGCCGAAAACAGCTTTGCGCTGGAGCACGTTTCGATCCGCTCCGCTTCCCGGCGGTGCCGACGACGCGCCCTCTCCGGGATCAGCTGCTTACAGCGGTGACAAAGATGAAGTTTCCGGGGGTGGACTCGGCGCTCACGGTCAACCCCGCTTGGGCGAGCCAGTTACGGATTTCCTCGAGCCGAAACAGTGGCATACCACCGTCGGGGAAACCGGGGCCTCGGAAGGAGTTCTGGAAGTAGCGGTAGATCGGGTCCTCCGAGCGCCGGAACGTAAGCAGCGTGAACGTGCCACCCGGACGCAAGCAGCGGCCGATCTCGGCGATAGCTCCGGCCGGATCGGGTAGGGCCTGCAGCGTGTTCCAGCAGTTGACCGCGCCGAGCGTGTCGTCACCGAACGGAAGATCGAGTGCGTTCGCCTGCACGGCAGGCACCTCGGGCAGCCGGCCACGTAGCCACGTGAGCATGTACTTGTTCAGATCCAGCGCGATCACGCGTTCGGCACCTACCGCACCGGCCAGCACGGTGGTCCATCTCCCGGCGCCGGCGGCCAGGTCGAGCACTGGCCCGTCCACCGGGCGCGTGCGGTCGACCAGGTAGTCGTCCTCGTCCCGAGGTGTAACCCGGCCACCCCAGTTGCATCCCATGAGCCGCAGGAAACCAGGTCGCAGTACGGTTTCGTAATACAGTCCGATCCGCCGCAGAACTGCGGCGTTCTGCAACACATCGTCCGATTCGTCGCCCTCGGTGACAGCGCCGGTCAGGTCGAGCACACCGTGCGCCGTGGAGAACCGGCTCCCGCAGTCGGCGCATCCCGCCCCATCATCGGCCACGATCGTCCCGAACTGGCAGACCGGGCAACGCAGGGCTGACACGTGTCGGAGCAGCGCTGCCGCGTCGAACGACGCAGGAGCCTCCTGCGCGACGTCTCCAGTCCGGTCCGGATCGGTGACCACCCCCACTTCCCCGTTGCCCAGCTCCCAGTACGCCTTCGCCCCGGAATAGCCGAGCAACATCAGGGTGTCACCGGCATAGGTAGTGGCGATCTGCTCCGAATCGAGCTGGGCGATCCACGCCCGGTCGTGCTCACGCTCGGCCTCGCTCAGCGTCCACTCAGCCGGCGACGGCCAGACTCGACCGAGCACCACGTCGTCGACGTCGAGCGGCCGCAGCACGCGGTCCAGTCTGGATAAATCGTCCTGGTCAAGACAGTGGTCGGACACCGACTCGAGGATCCGCTCCCGTGCTTCCGGGAAGTGCCCGAGCAGGTAGAGCAAAGCGAGGGTCAGCGGCTGCCCACGTGTGTGCCGCTTCAGCAGGTCGAGGTACTGGTCGAGCCCATTTCGCACGGCGCGAACCACTTCACCGTCCGAGGCCGGGTCTGCCTCGGCGAGCAATCCGAGCAGGAGGACCAGGTACCCCTTACGATCATCGGACACATTCTCGAGGCGATCGACGATGACAGATGCCGCTTCAGGGGCAAGCTCGGTCAGCTCTCCATTACGCCATACGGCTTCCACCATCCGCTGGTAATTCTCATAGAATTGTCCCGGCGAGGATGATGTGAAGGAATCCAACAACCCGGTGAAGGTCGATCGACTCATCGATGAGTCCTTTCGTTTGTCCACGCAGATTCTCAGCTGTCCGGTTGGAGAGCTTCACGGGTTCTGTTGACACGGGAACGCCGCTGTAACCACCAGTGCGCGAGCAGCACATTTCCCACCCACAACCAATTCGACATCTCGATGAAGAGCATGGTCTCGATCTTGAACCAGGGGATGGTCTGCATGGCGGTGCTGAGGATGCGTCCCCAGGAGGTACCTAGAGAGATCGCGAAGCTGTACGCCATCCACTTGCGGTGGTCGCGGTAACGGTGCCCGGCCTGCGCCCGGTACCCGGCAATCGTTGTCGCGATCCAGGCGATAGCCATGGAGAACAGGCCGAACTTCCCCGTAGGAGCCAGCGAATACGGCAGCAGGATCAGTGCGAGCAGCGAGGACGGTAACGCTCCACCGTACACGTACACCAGCCCAGACCATCTGTGAAGGCGCACCGAGCGCTTCCGCAGCCACGGCAGGATCTGCAAAAACACCGTAACCATGGCGAGGTTGCCGGTCACCACATGCAGTACGAGGACTGGGTAGTGCAGTGCGAAGTTCGGGTCGATGGCTGTACGCGACAGGGCAGGATCGAAGCTGAGGTACCGCGGCAACGCATGCAGCAGATTGAAGACGACGAGCACCGCGGTTCCGATTACCCAAGGGCTGCGATACCAGGGCCATCGCACGTTCTCGACATTGCGCCGACGAGAAGGTCGCTCCGGCTCTTGTGCCCAGTCCTGTCGAGCACTCTCCAGGTTCTGTGTCACAGCGGGTTCCCTTACCTTTCTCCGCTTGATGACAAAGGTGAAGCGGCACCGTGGTCAGCCGGCGCAGGAACAGCATCACACCACCTGATGTTCCGCCGCGTCTTCGTTATTGCTCTCCGGACCGGATCGGACGCAGTGTTTTCCGAGAAGGCTCCGAAAAGAACTCGGAGCGGACGTTCAGGAGGCAATGACGTAAGTGCTCTTGAAGGCGGGCGGCAGGGCGTACCAGAGTCCGCTTCCACTTCTGTGCACCGACGGGATCGCTCGGAGCACCGAAGCCGTACTGAGGCTGGTGCCGAGAACGGTCATGCCAGGGACCGGGAGAGCCAGGAGCGGCCAGAGGGCACGTCGGGACCGGCGATCTTCCCCGCCCGGTCCTTCTCAGCCGGAGTCCCTGGCAAGGCGAAACTGATGCCATTCCCCACCACACCGAACAGCTGCATGTCTCGACACGCTGTTCGCCACGGCCAGGTGATCGAAGGCGCACTCCGGCGCGGACGACGACCTCGTCAGGAGCCCCGAGTACGCTTGTCGTGCCGGTTCCCGGAGCTACTTGGGTGAAGGGATCAGCGCTGCCCGCGGCGGGGCAGGCTCAATCGGACTCAGTGCAACCTTCCTGCCTCGGATGCCGCCAAAAGCTTCTCTCGACTGCGTCCTGGTGACGTGCTTGGCCGGAAGAACGTGCGACATGGATTCGGCCGCTATGACACACCATCGTGAGAGTCGAAGTCGAATCGCACGTGGCGATCTCACTCGATCGAGTAGCGCCGTGACCGGTTCCGGACCGCCCTCGAATCCCGCCCGGAGCACTGTGATCGGATGGCGGAGTGGCAACTTCGAAGCACACTTCCACGACGCCGCCGATCGGCCTCGAAACCCCGGCTTCGAGGGGCGGTTCGTGGGAACGGTTACGCGCTCTGGTGGCGAGGTACCCGCGTGTACTCGTTGTCGCTTCGCTACCGCTGTTGGCCGTCTCGGTGTGGTTCGTGCTGCTGCCCGCTCTCTTCCGCGGGGAAGGCGGGGAACTCTACCTCCGGGGTGATTTCGAGGTCTACCGCTGGGCCGTACACACCTGGTTGTCCGGCGGCGACATCATCGAGGACTGGGCCCCGCTCCGCGGCGGCAATCTGCTGCCCTGGGTGTATCCCCCGTTCGCGCTGTTACCGCTGAGCGTGTTCGCACTACCGCCGGTCACGGTGGGAGCGTTCCTGATGTGGGCCGCGGACCTGGCTGCCATCGGTATGACGCTCTACCTGATCGTGCGGCACCAGTGGCCCAGTGTGGGGCCTCGCGGCGCGTTGGCCGTCGCGGCCCTCGCGCTCCCGTTGCCCCTGTGGTTGGAGCCCGTCTACGCGTGCTTCGCCCAGGGACAGGTCAATCTCCTGCTGATGGGGCTGGTCGCCGCGGACTGCCTCGTGCGGAACCCGCGATGGCCGCGTGGCCTGCTGGTGGGCATCGCCGCCGCGATCAAGCTCGTGCCAGCGGCCTTCCTGCTGTTCTTCCTGTTCCGCAGGGATTTCCGAGCAGCGGTGACCTGCACCATCACCGCCGTGGTATGCACGCTGACCGGTTTCGCGATCGATTTCGAGGCATCGGTGGACTACTGGTTCCGCTATGGTCCGGCCTCCTCCGTTATGGGTCATGCGGCCGACACCAACCAGTCGATCATGGGTGTGCTCGCCCGGCTGGTATCGCAGCCGGTGGTGGAGTACGGGCTCTGGGCGGTGCTGTGCCTCGCGCTGACCGTCGTGCTCGCACGCACGCTCGGCCGGGTCGAACCGCCGGTGGCGATGACGTTGACCGGGTTGTTCGCGCTACTGGTGTCGCCGACGACCTGGTCGAGTCACTGGGTCTGGGTCATTCCCGGTCTGCTGATCCTGCTCGGCTCCGCGGTGCGGACCCGCAGCATCAGCCGGTTCCTGCTCGCCGTGGCGATCGTCGTCGCGGGCAGGAAGGTAGCGTTCCACGCGCTCGCGGCCGACGTCTCCCCGCTGCTGTATGTGCCGCAGCAGCTCATCGGCAATGCCTACGTCGTCCTCGCGGCGGTGGCGTTGCTGCTGACGGGCTGGCAGGCGAACCGGTCTCGCGCGTACGAACCGGCCGCGACGCACTAACCGGTCCGGGCGCACCCGCGTCAAGGGCAGCGGGCACGGCAACCAGGTCGAACAGACCGAGGCTGCCGATGCCCGCACCAGCCGCACCTACCCGTACTCGGCGGTCGACGACCTCCCCGCATCGCGAGCCCGGTCGCACCGCACGTCTCCTTCGCGGAACAGCGCCGCTCGCACCTGCCCCGGCCGCGGGAGCGAATACCGACGGAACCGATTCACGCACGCACCCCGCTCATCTGAAGAGCATTCCGGATGCACCAGTTTAAAATAAAACGTTTTAAGCTTCTTTGGCCGCCTCGGTCATTCACGCCCAACTCGGCCGTACCGGAACACGCCCACTCGCCGCTTCTCAGCGCACAACGAGCGAGCAGGCACAACCACCCCGCCGATCAGAACAGCTCCATCCCCGGCGACACGCGAAAGAGCGTAACCGCTACCACATCCCGAGCGGGACCCACCCGCACTCGACACCCGCTCCGCATACACGTAACCGGTGCGTAACAGCGAGCCGGCCCGTCCGCACGAATCTCGCGCACGGCCTTGTTCACAGCCCCGAAGGCCGCTATGGTTCGCATCACTTTGAAACGATTTACCTCTACTGCTTCCGCAGTCGGAGCGTGAGAGACCAGGGTCAACGGATGGGAGGGCCAATGGAGGTCCGTTCCAGAAACAACCGCACGACGGGGTGGCGCGCGACGATCGCCGTAGCCATGTCGAACTACATCGAGGCCGGATCGATCATCGCGATCGCCACGAGCCTCAGCCTGTGGCAGGAACGATTCGGCCTGGACAACCTGGCTGTCGGCCTGCTCGCCTCACTCAGCGCCAACGCGTTCGGCGCCGCCGCGGGCGCTGCCATCGGCGGCCCGCTGTGTGACCGGTACGGCAGGAAGTTCATCTACACCTACGACCTGCTGCTGTACATGCTGGGCGTGCTGTTGGCCGTGTTCGCCACGTCCTACGGGATGCTGCTGACCGCCTTCATACTGACCGGCATCGCCGTCGGCGCCGGGGTGACCGCCTCGTGGACCTACATCGCCGAGGAAGCACCGGCGCACGAACGAGCAGCGCACGTGGGCACCGCCCAGCTGGCCTGGTCGATCGGGCCGATGATCGGCTACTTCCTGGCCGTCGTCGTGGCCCCGCTCGACCTGCTCGGCAGTCGACTGATCTTCGCGCACCTGTTCGTCGTCGCCGCCATCACCTGGTGGGTGCGACGCGGCCTGCCGGAATCCGGGATCTGGCGCGACAAGAACAACGCCCCGAACGAGGGCCCCTCCTTCCTGGGCAGCCTGCGCGGCCTGTTCACCAAGAAGGCCAACCTCACAGCGATGCTGTTCCTGTTCGGCGTCTACGCCCTGTGGAACACCGTGGCCGGGCAGTCCGGGATCTTCCAGCCGCGCGTGTACGAAGCGGCGGGCGTTACGTCCGTGACCGAGCAGTACCTGCTGCAGGTGCTCATGTGGGGCTGCACCAGCGCGGCGACCTACCTCGGGTTCATGCGGCTCGCCGACCGGATGAGCCGCCGGTGGCTGTACTGCTCCAGCGCCCTGCTCGGCGTTCTCGCATGGGCCGCGCTGATCTACGTCCCGCCGGGAATGTTCACCCTGCTCTTCTTCGCGATCGGTTGGGGCGTGTCCATGGGCGTCGGCGCGCAGGCCTTCTACGGTCTGTGGACCAGCGAGTTGTTCGCGACGCAATACCGCGCCAGTGCACAGGGCGTGCTGTTCCTGGCCGCCCGAGTGCTCGTCGGCGTGCTCAGCGTCTGGTTCCCGATGCTGCTGGCACAGATCGGGCTGCAGGGGCTCGGCCTGCTCATCCTCGGCCTGCTGGCCGCAGCCCTGCTCATCGGCACACTGTGGACACCCAACACCCAGGGCAAGGATCTGAAGCAGATCGAGCGGGAGCGCTACGGAACAGCGACAGCGGAGGACCCGGTGATGACCTCGTGACCCGCGTGTGCTTCCAGCTGTGGATCGATCCGAACCGCCTCGACGAGTACCGAAGCCGCCACGCGGCCGTGTGGCCCGAGATGCTGCGCGAGCTCGAGGCGTCGGGGCGACGCAACTACTCGCTGTTCCTGCGTCCGGACGGGCTGCTGATCGGCTACTACGAGACGGACTCCGTGTCCGCTTCGGACACCCACCTCGCGGAATCGCGGGTGGCCGCGATCTGGGAGGAGTACATGGCCGATCTCTTCGTCGGTCGGAGCGGACGCGCCGACCAGACCGCGATCACCCTCGAAGAGGTCTTCCACCTCGAGGACCAGCTCGCCGAGCTCGACGAGCACCACCAGCACGCGAGCACTACACCGGTACTCGACAACGCCGATCCGAACGAAGGAGAACGATGACCGTACCGCATCGCTTCGACGAGATCACCGAAACGCTCGCCCGCCAGTCCATCGAACTGCCCAGCTGGGCGTTCGGCAACTCCGGCACCCGCTTCAAGGTGTTCGGCACCCCCGGAACCCCGCGCGACACGCACGAGAAGATCGCCGACGCCGCCAAGGTTCACGAGATGACCGGGCTCGCGCCGACCGTGGCGCTGCACATCCCGTGGGACGACGTCGAGGACTTCACCGAGCTCAAGGCCCACGCCGAGAATCTCGGGGTCGAGCTGGGCACGATCAACGCCAACACGTTCCAGGACGAGGACTACAAGTTCGGCAGCCTCACCCACTCCGACCCCGCGATACGGCGCAAGGCCATCGATCACCACTTCCGGTGCATAGACATCATGCACGCCACCGGATCGACCGATCTCAAGATCTGGCTGGCCGACGGGACGAACTACCCCGGTCAGGACTCGTTGCGGGCGCGTCAGGACCGGCTCGCCGCGTCGCTCGCCGAGATCTACGAGCGGCTCGACGCGCACCAGCGGCTCGTGCTGGAGTACAAGTTCTTCGAACCGGCCTTCTACCACACCGATGTCCCCGACTGGGGGACCTCGTACGCGCAGGTCAGCGCGCTCGGCGACCGGGCGTTGACCTGCCTGGACACCGGCCACCACGCGCCTGGAACCAACATCGAGTTCATCGTCATGCAGCTGATGCGGCTGGGCAAGCTCGGCTCGTTCGACTTCAACTCGCGCTTCTACGCCGACGACGATCTGATCGTAGGCGCGGCCGACCCGTTCCAACTGTTCCGCATCCTGTACGAGGTCATCGCGAACGGTGGGCTCGGCGAGGACTCCCCGGTCCGCTTCATGCTCGACCAGTGCCACAACATCGAGGAGAAGATCCCCGGTCAGATCCGCTCGGTGCTCAACGTGCAGGAAATGACCGCACGCGCACTCCTGGTCGACCGAGCGGCCCTCGACAAGGCCCAGGCCGAGCACGACGTGCTCGGTGCGAACGAAGTGCTGATGGACGCCTTCCAGACCGACGTCCGACCGGCACTGGCGCGGTGGCGCGCCTCGCGCGGGCTGCCCGAGGAACCGATGCGCGCCTACGCCGACTCCGGTCACCAGCGGTACCTGGCCGAGCAACGCGTCGGGGGTGCGCAGGCGGGCTGGGGCTGACGGCCACACCGGCCGAGCGCGCCCCCGCGGACACCGATCAGGTGGGAGCCACTCTTCGGTGGGCGGGAGCGGACACCGCTCCCGCCCACCGAGTGCTGTCAGTCGAGCGGGTGTGGCTCTTGTGGCCGGGCAGGGGACACGCGGGTTCCGCGACCGGGACGCATCACCCCTGGACGGACGAATCCGCTTTCTCCCCGAATCGCATCTCGAAGTCGTGCAGCGCGAGGCTGCGGAAAGGCTCACGACCCCGCAACCACCCCAGCGGCCCGTGCGGATCCGGGTGCCACGAGGAGGTGCGCACGGCAACGCGCCCGCGCGCCCTCACCCGGTTCTCCGCGATTCCGCCTGCCATCGACTGTGCGATCCGGTAGCCCAACGACCACTTCCCCGGCAGCGACACCCGGTCGCTCAGGGACGCCGAGGCGATCCCGTGCGCCTCGATCCGCAACGGCTCCACGGAGTCGACCCCGAACGTGGCCCGCTCCTTGGGAATGCCCCACAACTCACGACCGCCTCGCAGGGAGGCAGCACTGTCCACCCAGATGTGGGTGATGCACGCACGGAGGCGGGCGCCACGCCGCACGAGTACGGCGGCGAGCAGCTCGTTGTACTCCAGCACGCTCCCGGACCGGTAGAGCACCCAGGCGGTACCGACGATGCCCGTGTCACCCAGCAGCACCGGTGACAGTCCCTCCGGGACAGCGGGGAGCAGCCGCTTCGGCAGTCGCCACAGCGAAACGGACATCTCACCGCACAGCCACCAGGGTTGTGGCGGATAGCTCATGTCCGCTCCGGACTCCCGTGTCGGGTTCGAATCGTGGTTCTTCGACGATCTCGTGCGCCCGCAGCCTACCCGCCCCGGGCAAGGTCGGAGAGCGATCGCTCTCCGACCCCGGGACGCGGAGTCCTCACAGCGTTTGGGCGAGCCTGTTGGCCAGCAGACTGGTGAACTGCGCGGGCTCGCGGAGCTCACCGCCCTCGGCCAGCAGCGCCATGCCGTGGACGAGCTCGGCCGTCTCCTTCAGCTCCTCGCTCTCCCCGTTCTTGTCGTAGGAGTCGCGCATCCCACTCACGAGGGGGTGGTCGGGATTGACCTCGAGGATGCGTTTCACCGGCGGCACCTCGTGCCCCATGGCCCGGTACATCTTCTCCAGGGTCGGCCCCATGTCGTTGTTGTCACCGACCACGCAGGCAGGTGACGTGCTCAGGCGCGAGGACAGCCGCACTTCCTTCACGTCCTCGGCGAGCTTGGTCGACATCCAGGACAGCACGTCGGCGAACTCCTGCTGCCGCTCGCTGTCCTTGCCGTCCTCGTCCTGCTCGTCGAGATCGACCTGGCCCTTGGCGATCGACTGGAACCGCTTGCCGTCGAACTCCGGGACCGACTCCACCCACATCTCGTCGACCGGGTCGGTCAGCAGCAGCACCTCCATGCCCTTGTCCCGGAAGGCCTCGATGTGCGGGGAGTTCTCGACCTTGGACCGCGAACCGCCGGTGATGTAGTAGATGCTGTCCTGGCCGTCCTTCATCCGCTCGATGTACTCACGCAGCGTCGTCTTGTTCTCCGCATCGTGCGTGGACTCGAAGGAGGCGATCTCGAGGATCTGCTCGCGGTTGTCGACGTCGTTGAGCAACCCCTCCTTGACTGCCTGGCCGAACTGGTCCCAGAACTTCGCGTAGCGCTCCGGGTCCTGGCTCATCATGTCCTTGACCGTGGACAGGACCTTCTTGACCAGCCGCTTGCGCATCATCTGGATCTGGCGGTCCTGCTGCAGGATCTCCCGCGACACGTTGAGGGAGAGGTCCTGCGCGTCCACCACGCCCTTGACGAAGCGCAGGTACTCCGGCAGGAGCTCCTCGCAGTCGTCCATGATGAACACGCGCTTGACGTAGAGCTGGACGCCGCGCTTGTGATCCCGGGTGAAGAGGTCGAAAGGAGCGACCGAGGGGATGAACAGCAGCGCCTGGTACTCGATCGTGCCCTCGGCCCGCAGGTGGATCGTCTCGAGCGGGTCGTTCCAGTCGTGGCTGATGTGCTTGTAGAACTCGCGGTACTCCTCCTCGGCGACCTCTTCCTTGGGGCGCGCCCAGAGCGCCTTCATCGAGTTGATCGTCTCGATCTGCCGCGTGGTCTCGCCCTCGGAGTCGGTGTGCTCGACCTCCATGCGGATGGGCCACGAGATGAAGTCGGAATAACGCTTGATTATGCCGGTGATCGTCGTGCTGTCGGTGTAGTCGAGCAGGCTGTCTTCCTGATCCTCGGCCTTCAGGTGCAGCGTCACCGCCGTCCCCTGCGGGGCCTCCTCGACCGTCTCGATGGTGTAGGTGCCCTCGCCCGTCGAGTCCCACCGGGTGCCGGTGCTCTCACCAGCCCGACGGGTCAGCAGCGTCACGCGGTCGGCGACCATGAAGCTGGCGTAGAACCCGAGCCCGAACTGGCCGATCAGCTCCTGCGCGGCAGCGCCGTCCTGCGTCTCCTTCAGCTGCTGCAGCAGCTCCGCCGTGCCCGACTTCGCGATCGTGCCGATGAGGTCCTGGACCTCGTCCCGCGACATGCCGATACCGTTGTCGCGCACCGTCAGCGTGCGGTGCTCCTTGTCGGCCTCGATCAGGATGTGCGGGTCGGAGGTGTCCACCTCCAGGTCCTTGTCGCGGAAGGACTCCAGCCGCACCTTGTCGAGCGCGTCCGAGGCGTTGGAAACGAGCTCGCGCAGGAACGTGTCCTTGTTCGAATATATGGCGTGAACCATCAACTGCAACAATTTGCGGGATTCCGCCTGGAATTCGAACGTTTCCGCCTGTGTACTCACTGATCCCCTTTCCCGAAATCATGACTCCCGCGCGTCGCTTCGCACGGCGACACGGGTACGACCCGAATTATAGGAGCCCGTGCGCACGCGGCACTCATCCCGCCGCGAGACCTGTTACATCACGTCGTGGCCGGTCACGGCAGTCACAGCGGACCCGCCGGAACACTCCGAGTGGCCCCGGAGCTCCGCCGAGAGTCCGATACGCGGCTTCTCACCCGCCGGCGAACGCGGCTGTTACGGCTGACGACGGAATATGGTGCACGCTTAGCTCCCGACGTCGCAACGATGCTCGGAGTGGGGTTTCCCAGCGGTCACCGGAGATCCGCTCGGACGCAGCCGTTCACGCCTGGTTCGCTGGTGCCAAAGGCCGCGCTCGCTGACTCCTCTGCCCCACCCGTGGCCACTCAGTGAGAGGTGCGGCGGACGCCGTTGACAGTGCTGTGCACGGCTGTGGTTGCTCCTGTCGGACACGCCCCCTGGTCGTGAGCTCACCCGCTGTTTCGGATCCTGCCCCTCGAACCCGATGGTGATCGACAGTGGCGGGGCGCGGGCAACCGAGCACAAGATTTTCCAGCACAACGGCCCGGGAACCATGATGATCAACGATTTCCGGGTCGAGAACTTCGGCACACTCTACCTGTCCTGCGGCAACCGCACCGGGCGGGAAAACTGAGCGGATCGGCAGCGGCCCCAGGCAGCGGCCTCAGTAGGAATCGCCGCTACGCCCCGTGGGACATCGACTTCGAATGACACCCGGTTTCGTCGAGCACGGCTTCGACTGACCCGATGACGAGCGCACCCGGGGGTCTCCTGGGGAACCGCATCGCGGCTTCTCCGCTCGCCGGAGCGGTGCCGCGGGGCGGTCCTCGGAGGCTCCCGCCCGGGTGACGTGCTCGGCAGCGGTTCCGCCGGGGAACCCCATTTCACGGACACCGTAGAAGTCGTCGGCCAATCCCATAAGACACCCCGCACGACACCGGAAACGAATAGATCCAACCCCTCGGTCCAGTCACAGAACGCGAATCCCTGAGAACTCCGAGCGGAAGAGGCCATCCACGTGACCCGCGAGCGCGCTCTCGCCCAACACCTCGGACAGGGCCTGTGCGGGGGCCAGGTCCCGGCCCCGACGAAAACCGGCGGCGAAGTTCCCGGCATCCGTCCCCAGCCGTGCCGTCAGCGTGATCCGCTCCATGTCCCCCCGCTCACCAGGTGGGAGCGGAGCGCCTGCCGTCTCGCGCGCTGCCTCGGCGGAGCCGAGTAACAACGCGGCGCCTCTCCACTCCTCGGCGACGGCCACCGCACCCGCGACGCCTTCCACCACCAGCGCGATCGCTCGGAGGTCCCTGCCCGCGACGCCGAGCCCCTCCAGGTGATAGCGCAACGCCGTGGGGGCGTCGCCGCGCTGCTCGGCCACGAAGCCGAGTTCGGCGAGGATCAGCGCGACACCCGGATCACCGTCCATGCGGCGGCACCAGTCGAGCCACCGCGATAGGTGCTTCTCCGCGGTATCGAGGTCGTTCTCCCTGCGTGCCCCCATACCCAACCCCACCTCGGCGAACTGCTCCCCGAAGGGAAAACCCTGCTCGGCGGCCGAGCGCATCGCTCGTTCGTGCAGCTCCCGGGCCCGCGGGTAGTCACCTTGCAACAGCGCGACCCGTCCCAGCCCGGACAGTTTCAACGCCACGTCCGTCCATAAACCGAGTGACGTGGCGATGTGCAGTCCCTCGCGGTGCAGCCCGGCCGACCGCTCGTAATCGCCGCTGATCTCAGCGAGCTGAGCCAGCACGTTGCCTGCCTGTAGCTGTCCCCAGGCGTCCCCGAGTGCGTGGTACGCGGCGGCGCTCTCGGCACCATCGCGTTGAGCAGTACTCAGATCGCCGCTGATGAGTGCCTGGGTGGCCCGCGCGCTGAGCGCCGCGGCGACGCCCCACCGATCTCCAGCGGTACGAAGCGCCTCCAGCGCCCGATCGATCCGGGCCTCACTCCGTTGCCGGTCGCCGAAGCCGAGCTGGGCGAATCCCAGGAACCATCGCGCCGTGGCTCTGCGCAGCGGGTCCTCGATCCGTGCGCTCAGCTCCCACGTTCGGTCGCACTCGACCAGCGGGGACTCGCCCTCATCGGCGCGGAACGCGAAACCCGCCCGCCAGCAGAGCGCGGCAAGGCGGTTGTCGGAGGTGCTGTCCCCCGCGATCGTGAGGGCCGCGGAGCAGGACCGACTTCCTTCACCCGATTGGCCACGCAGCAACCAATACCACGCCAACGCGTTCACGAGTCGCAGTCCCAGCTCGGCGAGCTCGTACCGTACGGCGACATCCAGTGCGTTGCGGAGGTTGGCCGCCTCCGCGTCCAAGCGCTCCAACCAGCTTCGCTGGTTCGACCCGCGCAGCTGCGGTACGGCCCGTTCGGCGAGATCGGTGTAGTACCACACGTAACGGGTCTGAACCCGTGCGTGTTCACCGGACTCGCGCAGGCGCTCGGCACAATAGGCCGAAATGGACTCGAGCAAGTGGAACCGCCGTCCATTGGTGCCGTCCGAAGCCGCGACCAGGGACCGGTCCACCAAACGAGCGACCAGATCGAGAATTCGCGAAGTGTCGATCCCCTCATCCGCACATGTTTGTTCGGCCGCACCGAGGGTGAAACCGCCGATGTGGGGGACGAGTCGGCACAGCACGGACCGTTCGGAAGCGCTCAGGAGGCTCCAGCTCCAGTCGATCGTCGCCCGCAGGGTCTGCTGCCGCGCGGGCGCGCCGCGATATCCGACGGTGAGCAGTTCGAACCGATTCGCCAACCGCGCCGCCACCTCGCGGGTGCCCAGTGCCCGTACTCTGGTCGCGGCCAGTTCGAGAGACAGCGGGACCCCGTCCAGTCGCTCGCAGATGGCGAGCACCTCTCGCATGTTGGACCGGTCGAGCCGGAAGTCGGGAGAGGCCGCGCTCGCCTTCGTCACGAACAGCTCGACCGCGCTCGCCTCCTCCATCCTTTCCGGACCGTCCGGGACCACCAGTGGTGGGACGTTGTGCAGCTGTTCGCCGACGACACCGAGCGCGTCCTGACTCGTCGCGAGCACTCGCAGACCGGGTGCCGCCTTCAACAGCTTCTCGACCAGCTTGGCGACCGGTTCGACCAGGTGTTCACAATTGTCCAGGAGGAGAAGCAACCGCTTGGTACGCAGAGCGTCCCTCAACCGCTCGGACAGCGGAGTCGGGAATCCACCACCGGGCCCGCCGCTCGAAGTGGCCTCGTCACGTATCTCGAGGGTGCTCGCGACCTGGTTGACGACGGCGTCGTAGAGTTCGGCCTCGTCCATCTCTCCCGGCGGAGCCAGCGGTGCCAGTTCCACCAGCCAAACCCCGTCCGTAAATGTCTCGGTCAGAGTCGTGGCCAGCTCCAGGGCGAGTCTCGTCTTCCCCACTCCGCCGGTGCCGGTCAGGGTGACCAGTCGGTTTCCGTCCAGCAGCTCACGAAGCTCCGCTACGGCGGCGTCCCGACCGATCAGCGGGGTGAGCACGGAGGGGAGGTTGCCCGGTGTGGAGACCGCCGCCTTGTCCGAGGACGGCGGCACGGGATCGAGACTGGTGGACCGCTGCAGGATCGCCTGACGAAGCGCCACCAGCTCGTTGTTCGGTTCGACCCCGAGATTCTCGCCGAGGTAGCTCCGAAACTCGTCGAAGGTCTGCAACGCCTCGCTCGACCTACCGGCGCGGTGAAGTGCGCTCATGCGCAGCCCTCGCAACCGCTCCCGTAGCGGATACCTGGTAGTCAGGTCCGCCAGGTCACCCACGAGCACTCGGTCCTCACCCAGTTCCAGCAGCACTTCGGCGTGGTCCTCCGCCGCCGCGATCCATTGCTCCTCGAAACGAGTGATCGCCGCACTCGCGAACTCCTCGTCCCTGAAATCCGCGAGTGCCGGGCCGCGCCAGAGTCCGAGGGCGTAGGCGAGCGCGTCGGCGCGCGCCCGGGGGCATTCGGTGCGCCGGGATCCGATGATGAGGTGCTGAAACCGTCTCGCGTCCACCTCGGTGTCCTCGACGCGGAGCAGGTATCCGGGCGCGGAGTACTCGACGAGGGTCGCCGCGCCGGATTCCGCACCGTCCAAGGTCCGCCGCAACTGCCACACCTTCGTCTGAAGGGCGGCCGTGGGATTTCGCGGCAGCTCCTCACCCCAGAGGGCGTCACACAACCGATCGGTGGAGACGAGTTGACCATCATGGACCAACAGGGTTGCCAGTAGCACTCGCACTTTGGACTCGGGGACCGTGACCGGCAGGCCGTCCGCCGTCCACACCGCCAGAGGTCCGAGGATCCCGAATCGCATACCGCCAGACTATCCGCGCGGCCGGATCCTTCCGGAAGGATTCGTGACGGTTCCTGCGGCCTCACTCGTCCGGAGCTGTATACCTCCGTTCGGCACATGGGGTTCCTCCATGTCGTCCTGCCCGGAACGATCCGGCACGTGTGGGCAGTGGACGTGAGCGGATCGAGAGTGACTCCTGAGCGGACTACGCCAGAGTGAGCGGTACAGCATCCTCGAATGGTGCGGACCAAGCGATGGTGGCTGCCGAACAAGACAGAAGAAGCGGAACGACCCTGGGGCGGTCGCCGCGAAGGAGGAACACAGCAATGACTGCGGCCAACCGCGAGCCGGTCACGATCCTTGGGCTCGGTCCGATGGGCCAGGCTCTAGCCGGAGCGTTCCTGAACAACGGCCACCCCACCACGATGTGGAACCGGACGGAGTCGAAAGCGGATGCCCTGGTGACGGAGGGAGCCCACCGGTCGGAGACGGTCGTCGACGCGGTCGCGGCGAGTGATCTCGTCATCGCCTGCGTGATCGACTACGACGCGGTGCAGGCGATCGTCGAGCCTGCTGCCACCGCGCTGAAAGGCAAGACGCTGGTGAACCTGACCGCCGACTCGCCCGCACGGGCCCGCGAGATGGCCGACTGGGCGGCCGAGCACGGCATCGAATACCTGGACGGGGCGATCATGACCCCGGCACCGACCATCGGGGGATCAGCGGCCGTCGTTCTCTACGCCGGTTCACAGGCTCTCTACGAGATCCACGAACCGACGCTGTCCAACCTGGGTGGAACGGCCGCGCACCTGGGCACGGATCCGGGCAGGGCAGCGGCGCACGATGTTTCCCTGCTGGACATGTTCTGGACCGGCATGGCAGGCATGGTGCACGGTTTCGCACTGGCCAAGGCCGAAGGAATCGAGGCGGTCGACCTGGCACCCTACGCCAAGGGCATCGTCAACCTGCTGCCCGACATCATGTCCGACTTCGCCGAACGAATCGACGAGGACCGCTTCACCGGAGACATCTCCAACATACGGTCCGCCGCAGCGGGCATGGACCACATCATCCACGCGGCCCACAACCGCGACATCGAGACCGGTGTGCTCAACGCGGCCACGGCGCTGGCGAAACGGGCCACGGAGTCCGGATACGGTGCGGAGAGCTTCGCTCGACTCTCCCAGGTTCTCCGCGACGCGTAATCAACGGCCGCACGGATGAGTTCCGACCATCCGTCAACCGGGGTCGCCGCCGCGAAATCGTTCTCCGGCGAGTGGTGGGAACAACCACCACTCGCCGGTACTTTACTGCCCTGCCGTGGTATTTTCCACCGGAGAAACCTGTCGATGACGGAGAACAATCGGCTACCCGTGACAGTTCTGGGGATCGGCATGATGGGCACCGCTTTGGCCGGTGCGTTTCTGAATAATGGCAACCGGACGATCGTCTGGGACCGTTCCGCGAATAAAGCCGATTCCCTGATCGCTGAGAGCCCGCTTCGGAACTCAATCTCGATTCTGAGGCGGATCCGCCGATGCCAGAGATCAACGCGCGGCTGTCGTGGGTATCGGCCGCCGAGAATCCACCGACCCAGGGATGCCACCCCGTTCGAACAGCCAAGCAAGGAGTCAGTGCCTTACGATCTTTCTCGCCGTCCCCTGTCCGAGCGGCTCGACCGCTACGGAAGCGGACCGAGTCCGGTGACGGCGAATTTCGACCGCGATGCGTTCGCAGCGAAACAGCCGTAACACTCCGGTGCCACCCCGGAACTACGCCGGGATCTCGCGGGGAAGGACCATTCATCCACAACCGCACCTCCGCGGCCGACGACGAGCGGCGGCGTGCTACGGGGCGCACGACAGGACGCGGTTCCCGACTCTCCCTTGTGAATACGATCCGTGGTTTTACTGCTACGCACCGGACAGAGATGCCTTGGGGCCAGTATAACAATCGGCCACGGGTGACTACCAACACAGCGCCACCGTGCGCACCGACGCCGCGTCCTTGTTCGAATACCTAGCCGACGTGAACCGATTGCCCGACTGCTTCGAGGGAATGGTCTCCGTCGAGTCCACCGGGCAACACACCGTGCACACGGTGGCCCGGGTCGAGGGGCAACGCCGCGAGGGCACTCCGGTTGTCCGCACCGGCTCCTCGCTGCCGCCGTGTCAGGAGAGCTCGCCGCCATTCGGAGTGCGGTCTCACAGCGTGCGGCGCGGCCTGTCGGATACCGGCCACACGGCGGGAAGAACGGGCGGCACCTCGGGAAACCACTTGCCGTAGTAGTCGGGATCCTTGCGCACCAGCGCCGATTGGTGGGCGCGGTGAAACACCGGATCACCGAGCCACGGTGGCAACTCCCCCGCCCCGGCCAGCGACTCCTGCGTGCGCACGCTGTCCAGCCCGAGACCGCTGACCAGGTCCGCTCGCAGCGACGAGGCGCAGGTGTCGGCTCGCCCGGTCGAGCACCAGCCCCGGCAGATCTCGAGACCGTAGCGGGTCAGTGCCTCCTCGTACCCGGCCCACATGCTCGCGGCGGGGTGGTGACGCCAACCGTAGTGGGCGACGGTCAGAGCTCGCAGCACCTGCAACGCCTCCACTCGCTGCTTGCCCAGCCGTCGGGAATCGAGCACTCGCGCGACCGACGCGAACTCCGAGCAGGGAAGGAACGTCTGCACGGCAGTCCTTTCCGGAGAAGGATCCACGAACGAGGCCCCACCGCAAGCTTGCACCAGCGCACGGCAGGAGAACCACGGCTGTCGCTCACACCACGGAGCGCGAACCCCGATGGGGGAGGACGGTGGAGTCATCCGCGTGAGGTCCCGGCGAGGGAGGGCGTGATGCGAGACGAGCGGGCGACCACCACCGTGAGCGAGGCGGTCGCGGAACCCACGGGGTCCCCGCTGACCTCCACGGAACAGTACGCGCTCACCGAAACGTCAGCAGAGCCGGGAACCACCTGTCGTGCGGGCTGCGCCTGGCCGCAGGCCGATGCGTTCCCGACGTCCTGGGAGGTTCCCCGGAACGGTGTCGATGGTGCTCGTCCTCGACTACTTCCGGGCGCACCATCCCGGCCCCGGACTTCTAGACCACTCCCTCGAACCCGGTGCTCACCCGCACACACCCCGCTCACCCACGTAAGTGGCACGGCCACGGACAGGAGCGCTAGGCATGGGCACGCACATCCGCGCAGGGGAGCTCGACATCTGGGCCGAACAGACCGGACAAGGACCGGATATCCTGCTCATCGGTGGACTGGGCGATACCGTCGAGTCCTGGCAGTTCCAGCTCGACGGGCTCTCGGACCGCTATCACCTGATCGCCTTCGACAACCGGGGGGCGGGGCGGACAGCGATGCCCGCCACCCCTGTCTCCGTGGAGACGATGGCCGACGACGCGGCGCACCTCCTCCGTGCGGTCGGGGTTCCTTCCGCCCACGTGGCGGGCTTCTCGGGCGGTAGCATCATCGCCCAGGAGCTGGCCCTGCGCCACCCCGAGCTCGTGCGCAGCCTGGTCCTGCAGAGCACGTGGCCGGTGATGGACCCCTACCTCCGTTCGTGGGCGAGGTTCGTCCGCTGGCTGGTGGAGGTCGCTCCGAGCGAACGGGCGTTCCTGGAGGGATTCTTCCTCGACATCTACACGGCGCGAGCACACAACGACGGAACCGTCGACCAACTCATCGAGGAAGTGCTCGCCTTCCCCCACAAGCAAGCTCCCGAGGACGTGCAGCGGTTCCTCGACAGCTTCATCGAGCACGACACGACCGAGCGCCTCCCCCGGATCTCCGTACCCGCGCTCGTCCTCGCCGGTGGTCTCGACCCGACCGCGCGTCCGGGGCTGTGCCGCGCCGTGGCCGAGAAAATTCCCCACGCGCGGTTCGAAATCATGGAAAAGGAGGCCCATCAACCCTTCCAGGAAATACCGAACGAATGGAACTCCCGCGTCGATGCGTTCTGGCGGGCCGTCGAAGCGGGAAACTGAATTCGTCGAAAGCTGCCCCCCCGCGCAGCGCATCGGCTCGCCCTTGTCCGGAAGTTCCACGGCCGCGCACCGGGGGGACGTTTATACGCACTCCCTGAACGGTATATCGGGTGGTGAACGCGTCAACGCCGAGCGGGAGGTGCTGGGCGTGACTCACCGAGATGACCGGAACGAAGAACCCGCCGCAGGCCGGCCGCGCAGGAATAGGGCGGTGCTGGGCATCGTGACGAGCCTGTCGGCGGCGGCCGCGATCACGGCTGCGGTGCTCGTGCCTTCCGCACCCGATGGCCCGCCCGAAGCCCCGAGCGGAGAAACGGCAGCGCCGGTGATAACGGCCGAACCCGGCACCGTGCGGGAGGAGATCGTCACGGCTGCACGAGCCGAGCTCGGCACCGAAGAGACCGGCAAGAACTGCCACGTGTACTCCGAGCAGTGCGTGCCCTGGTGCGCGCTGTTCGCCATGTCGGCCTGGGAAAGGGCGGGCGTGGACGTCGAACCCGAAGAGTTCTCCTTCACCGGCGACGTCTACACGACCGGTCAAACCGAGGGCACGGCCTACGGCAGCGCGCAGCTGGAGCAAGCCAGACCGGGCGACGTGCTGCTGTTCGGCACCGGCCCGGCGACCCCCGATTCCAGCCACCACATCGGTGTGGTCGAGAAGATCCAGGGCGAGCAGGTCACCCTGATCGAGGGCAACACCGGTGACAACCCCGACAGGGTCATGCGCAAGACGCACGAGCTCGGCGAGAACACCTTCTACGGCGGCGTGCGCCCCTGGTGAAGACCGCCGCGGCCTCCGACTCAGCCGCGCTCGTGGCCCCCGCGCCTCAGGGCCTCGTCTCGCTCAACGCTCCCGCCCGCTGTCCGAGCTCACCGCGCTGAGGAACTCCTCGGGCCGCAGCGCGCGAGCGGTGATCCGGGTGTCGCCCAGCGAGCCGTGGAATCCCTGGCCGTAGCGCCCCGCGCTCTGCTTGGCCCCGAGCGCGAACGGCTCGCCGAGCGTGGTGATCCCCTTCGATCGGGCGGCGGCGTTGCGCGCGATCTTCGACCGGTCCACATACACGGTGGTGTGCCGACCGTCGTTGACCACGGCCACGTGCACCCACTGCCCGACGGGCAGCGCGTGGCTCCAGCACGTGGGATCGTCGTCGCGGTTGTGCGGGTACACCACGTGCTGCAGGAACCGCTCGCCGGACAGGGCCAGGCCGCACGGCGCGTCGTCGGTCGAGTAGCCACCGTCCTTGCCCGCGTCCCCCGCGCGACCCTCCCAGCCGAGGATGCCCATCCAGGCGTGCGAACCCCGGAACGGCTCGGGCAGTTTGAGGAATGTCTCGATCGTGTAGCCCCGGGTGAACCCCGCGCTGTTGATCGGCGAGTCCCGCTTCGCCCGCAGCACCGCTCCCCTGTTCGGATCCTGGCCGCCGTCGAACCGCAGACTCGCGTGGGCGGGTGCGGCGTCGTGGTGCTCACTAGAGAAGGTCAGCAACTCCGGCGGCCCGCCGTGCAGGCGTTCCACGATCAGGTCGTTGCCGTTGCCGCTGAGATCCCGCGCGACCGCACCTGCCGCCACCGGGGCACCGTCGTTCCCGGCGACGAACCCCGAGCGGTCGAACCGCCAGTAGGCGACGGTGTCGCGATGCACCACTTCCGAGGCGGAGCGCTCCGGTGACGAAGTCGGTGGGGCGAATCCCGCGAACCGCCCCTCGAAGTCGATCTCGACGCCGAACCGGTCCGCGTTCGTGGTGAGTTCCACGTTCTCGGCCTCCAACGGCGAGCGCCGTGCGGCGTGCTGCTCGCGCAACCACGGCGAGAACGTCGCTACGTCGATCATGCCGCGCACCGGATCGAACGAGTACAGCCGGATCATCCCGGCACCGCCGTAATAGCGCTCCTGGTAGTTGGCCAGGTGCAGGTGCACGGTGTTGCCCGCGTCGTTGGTCAGCGTGGTGCGACCGCAGGGCCAGTAGTGGCCGCCGATCGCCAGGAAGATTTGGTCGTTGCCGCGGATGAGCCCCTCCCACAGCCATTGCCCGTGGTCGGAGAGGTGGGCCATCCCGTCGTCCTCGGCCCACACCAGGTCGTGGGTGGTCAGTATCGTGGGCAGCTCGGGGTGCTCGTTCAGCACACCCTGCGTCCACCGCACGCCGCGATCGGAAACCCGCCAGTCCAGCGCGAGCAGCAACCAGCGCCTGCCACCGCCCTCGAAGACGTGGTAGCTGTTGTAGCCGTCCGGCGAGGAGCCGCCGTAGGTGTCCATCCGGTTGAATCGGTCCGGCCCGAACGTCCGCAGATAGGGAGTGTCGCCGCGCTGGTCGTCGCCCGACACGTCGTGGTTGCCGCCCAGCACGCTGTAGGGCATCCGGTGTCCGATGCCGCGGAACGCCCGATCGGCGATCCGCATCTCCCGCTCGGTGCCGTGTTCGCTGACATCGCCGAGATGGGCGAGAAAGGCGATGTTTTGCTTTCGACGATTTTCTGCCACCCACCGCAGACCCTCGCGCACCGGTTCGGGGTCGGAACCTCCCTCGTCGATCAGGTACTGCGTGTCGGGCATGACGGCCAGAGTGAAGCGGGTGTCAGCGTCGGAGTGACTGTGCCACGAGTTACGCGAATCGGCCGAAGCGCCGATCGAGGTGGCCGACGAGGCGGCGATCGCGACGGACGTACCAGCGGCGGCGCGGAACAGGCCGCGACGGGTGACGTCACGGTGTTCGGAATCGGTGTCCACAGTGTTCTCCCAACGGGGTCTCCTGGCTGGTCGTGGTGGCTGCCAGCCTGGTCACCACGGTTGGCCTGGCGGTAACGCAGGACCGAATCCCGCGTCACGAACGGATGAGCGCGAGCCGTCGTTCGCCCCGCCGAGACCTCGTGAACACGACGGGTGGACACGTCCTCTCCGGCTGTATCGGAAGGCGCGTCGCTGCCCCGTGAGCCGCGCCCCGTGAGCATCGCTATCCGACGAACGCTGTCTCGCGATGGGGGCGCCAGCTTGAACGATGCCACCTGTCAGGCCGGTAAGCCCCGCAACGCACAGGAGCATCGTGACCGGGCCGGCCGAGATCGGCGCCTTCGTGTGGCTCGATGTCGGCAAGAGCGAACACCACGCACCCACCGTCACTTCAGCGGTACTCCACCAACGGCGCAGGCGGGCCAACGGCGCGGGCGGTTCCGTTCGCGATGTGGTCACGGACGTAACGCGGCCGCGAACCACGGGACACGACCACAGCGCTAACCTCGTTACGAGGCATGAACCAGACCACGAAAAGAGCCTCCGGCTGAATGCGCACACATTACGATCCCACCGAGAACGACGAGTTCGAGGTCGCCAAGAATCTACTGGTGCGCAGGTGCGCCGAGTGGGCCGACCGACAACAATTGACCGCCGACCCGTTCGTACTCGCCGCCGCACTGGATTTCCGACACACAGGTATCGACGGACGCCTGGCGTTCTGGACCACGGAACTCGCCGGAAAGTTCCTGCTGGTCTGGATGCCTCGCACGGTCTCGGCACGCGCGGAGGAAGTCTCCTCAGCACCGAACTCGCTGCGCACGTTGATCCGCTACCTGCACCACACCGAGTTGATCGAGGCAGGAAGCGACCACCTGACCGACATCGAAGCCGCGATCACCGACGCGGCCACCGAGTTCCCCCAAGCCATGTCGGACAACGGCAACTTCGGTCTCGCGAAGTTCTGGGCGATGACGGCGATCGACTCGGGTGTGGATCCCACCGACCACGCCGCGATGAACCGTTTCGTCGAGCGGGTCCGCGAGGACACGGTCGAGTACGACAGCGCCGCTCTCCAGCGCGTCACGGCTCGGCACATCGACGGTGACCACGTGAGTCCCGGGCAGGCACCGATGGTGCCTCCGGTGTCACTGCCACCGGAGGACGAGCTCGCCGAGACCACCGAGAACAGCCCGCTCGTATGGCGTCTGCGTGAACTCGTGGAATGGCTGGGCCGCGACGGTCGCGCACTGACCGATACCGGCCGGCTCAAGCTCGCCGACGCGCGGGAACTGGTGACACGACTGAACACCGGCGACACGATCGACCCCGTCCTCGGTGACCGGACGTATCGTACCCAAAGCAGCGCCGAGCTAACCGAACTCGGACTGATCGTCGCCTGGGCGAAAAAGACCCGTGTGGTGCGTGTGGTCAAGAACCGGTTGGTGCCGATCGCGAAGGCGAGGCCACTGCTGCGCGACAGCAGGGGACTGTGGAACAAGGCGTTCGACGCGATCGTCGAACTGGGCGACGAGATCCTCGAGCCACCTCGATACGGCCCGGCGATGCCCGACATGTTCTTTCGCGAGATCGTTCCGGACATCCTGCGCAGTCTTTACGGCATGCCGGAAGCCTTTCCCGTCGTTCGCCTGCAGGAAAGCGTATGGCTGTCCTGTGGCTTCGACGATCTCGACGAGTCGCGGCGAGGACTGGTGCGGAAACTGACCGACAACGAGGTGTGGCGCATTCTCCGGGCACTGGACCTCCTCGGCGCCGTGGAGCTGACCACCGGCATCGCGGAGCAGACCTTCCTCGCCGACCTTGCCGAGGATCCAACCGTCGACGACGGCATCGGCGCCCTGCAGGCAGCGGAGCGAGGAAACCTCAGCACCACTCCGGACTCCGGGGCCGGTCCAGTCGATCTCGTCCGACTGACCCCGCCCGCGACCGCGCGTGTGCGCATCTGGTTGCTCGACGAAGGTCGATACGCCCCTCTGGTGGGCGAGCTGACCGAGGCAACACCGGCGCAGTTGCTCGGAACGATCGCCGAACGGCATCCACTCGAGGCTGCCCGCGAGGAAATCGATCGCTGGCTCTCGGTCCACGACAGCGACGGCCCGGAGCGGTTGATCGACGCGGTCCGGCTGTGTCCGTTCCGTAGCAGGGCGCCGCCATGCTCGAAGTGCTGGCCACGAACTCAAGCGAGGGCACGACTGTACTGCGGCGGCTGCGTTCGGATCACGTGCTCGGGCCGCTCGCGGTCCAGAACCTGGTGAACAACGGCGCGCTCGATCAAAATGACCTGACCGAACAGGAACAGGCGCTGAGCCTGGCCGAACAGCTGATCCAGGCCCTCGAGACAAGCGGCCCGGAAGCGGTTCTGGAGATGCTGCTCGCGAGCCCACCCCCGAGCGGGGCCATGGAAGTGCTCAGTGTCGCATTGAACTCCGGACACCCGGCCACCATCGGCCTGGAGGAACTACACACCATCGTCGAACCGCTCGAACGGGCAACCGAGAAGTAGTGACCAGCGTGACCACGGTCGACGAGGTGTGGCGATGATCGCCGACCGTGGTCGTCGGCGTGAGCGCCGACGCGGCGACCGACGATGAGCGAGTGGGGTTCGTCATGCGAAGGTCCAATATCGCGCTTCGAACGTGTAGCTTCGGCTTTCGCCGCAGTGCACGGGAAGCCGGTGAGAATCCGGCGTGGTCCTCGCCACTGTGACCGGGGAGCGTCCCGCACCACGACGCCACTGGCCGAAGCGCCGGGAAGGCAGCGCGGACGTGACGATCCGGAAGCCAGGAGACCGGCTGCGGCGCAGGTATCGCTCGACGATGGATTGAGGACCGATGCGCCACCCGGCGAGATGTATCTTCGCCCGGCCCCACGCCGGACGCGACCGACCACGACGCGCCGCCACGGTGCTGGCCGCACTGACACTGACCGCGCTGATCTCCGGATGTGGCACCACCGGCGCGCGAACGAAAGCCGGTGCCCAGGAAGATTCCCCTTCCGGGTTCCCCGTCACGGTCACCAACTGCGGAGAGACCACGACCTACCAACGGCCACCGCGACGTGCGGTGACGATGAACCAGCACACCACCGAGATCATGCTCGCGCTCGGTCTGGCCGACCGCATGGTTGGTACCGCCTATCTGGACGATCGCATCCTCGCGGAGTATCGCGAGGAGTACCGGCGGATTCCGGTGCTGGCAGAGCGGTACCCCTCCTACGAGGCGTTGCTGCGGCAGGCACCCGACTTCGTCTACGGCGGTTACTCCTCCGCCTTCGGCCAGCAGGACGGGCGCTCGCGTAAACGACTGCGCGAGGCGGGAATCAGGACTCACCTCAACATCGCCAACTGCACCGACGGCCCGGTGGGTATCTCCGAGATTCACGAGGAGATCCGCACGATCGCGAGGATCTTCGACGTACCGGAACGGGCGCGGGATCTCATCGACCGTATGAACGCGACGCGGTCGGAAGCTCAGCGCGAGCTGGGCGACGTGAAACCGGTGAGCGTGTTCGTCTACGACAGCGGCACGAAGTCGGCCTACACCGCGGGCGGAGACGGGATCGCCGACGCCATCGTCCGGATGTCCGGCGGTCGCAACATCTTCGCCGATCAGCACGAGGGCTTCGTCGACGTCTCCTGGGAGCAGGTGATCAAGCGGCGACCCGAACGGATCGTGATCCTGGACTACGGATCGACCACGGTCGAGCAGAAGAAACGCCTGCTGCTGCACAAACCTGCGCTGGCGAGCGTTCCCGCCATCGAGCACCGAAGGTTCGCGGTGCTGCCGCTATCCAGCGCGGTGGCCGGAGTGCGTGTCCCCCGCGCCGTAGCGGACCTGAGTGAACAACTGCATCCGGGACGGTTCCGTTGAGCGGTGGCAACGTGCGGAGCTCCGTCGACGCCTTGTCGGAGGACACGAACCAGGCAGTCGAATCGAACCCGGCAGCGGACTCGGCGCGCCCCGCCCCGGAGCGCGTTTCGCCCCGCGAACGCAGGGTTTCCTACCCGGTGGTGTTGGTCCTGCTCGGCGCCGCACTGATGGTGGCCGTCGTCGTCGGCCTCGCCGTCGGGTCGGTCTCGCTACCTCCGACGGACGTGGTCGCCATCCTCGGTCAGCAGGTGTTCCCGGGATGGATCGATCCCGGGTGGCCGGCCACCTACGACACGATCCTGCTGGACGTGCGGCTTCCCAGAGTGCTGCTGGCCGGGATCGTCGGTGCCGGACTCTCGGCCGTGGGGACCGCACTGCAGGCACTGGTTCGCAACCCGCTCGCCGATCCCTTCCTGCTCGGGATCTCCTCGGGAGCATCCCTGGGCGCAGTGACGTTACTGGTCACCGGCGCCACGGTTCTCGGGACGCTCGCCACTCCGATGGTGGCCGCGTTCGCCGGTTCGATGGTCACCCTGGCGGCGGTCTACGCCCTCGCGAGCTCGGGTGGACGGATGACCACCACCCGCCTCGTCCTCGCCGGTGTGGCGTTGTCCTACGTGCTCTCCGCGCTGACCGATCTGTTGCTGAGCACCGCCTCCGATCCGCACCTGATGGCCTCGATCCGGTTCTGGAGGTTGGGCAGCGTCGCCGGAACGGAGTGGCAGACGCTGCCGATACCGGCGATCGTGGTGCTGGTCGGTCTGGCCGTGCTGCTGTGGCAGTCCGGGTCGCTGAACCTGCTGCTCGCGGGCGAGGAGTCGGCAGGAACCCTGGGGCTGGACGTGCACCGGTTCCGCACCGGAATGTTCGTGCTGGTGTCGCTGATGACCGGTGTGATGGTGGCGGTCAGCGGTGCCATCGGGTTCGTCGGCCTGATGGTGCCGCACGCGGTGCGCATGCTGGTCGGGGCGGACCACCGGCGCGTACTGCCGACCGCGACACTGCTGGGAGCGACGTTTCTGATCCTCGCCGACCTCGCCGCCCGAACCGTGGCCGCGCCGCAGGAGATCCAGCTCGGGGTGCTCACGGCGCTGTGCGGTGGCCCGTTCTTCGTGTGGCTGCTGCGTCGCCAGACGCGCCGGGAAAAGGCGGACCGATGAGTCACCACGAAGTGCGACCGGCCGAGTTGGACATCCGGGACGTTTCCTGCAATGCAGGGGGCCGGGAAGTCGTCTCGGGGGTGTCGCTGACGGCGGAACCGGGTGAAGTGGTCGGTGTGGTCGGCCCCAACGGTGCCGGAAAGTCGACGCTGCTGCGCGCGGCATACCGGCAACTGCGGCCCACTGAGGGGCGGGTGTTGCTCGACGGAGCAGACGTGTTCCGGATGCCACGCCGATCGTTGGCACGTCGGCTGGCCGCCCTGCCACAGGAGACTCCCGCCGAGTTCGAGTTGACCGCCCACGACGTGGCCGCGATGGGACGCGCGCCGCACCGACGGAGGATCGGCGGGGATCGCCTCGGCGACGAGCGGATCGTGACCTTGTCGCTGGAGATGGTAGAGATGGCCGAACTGGCCCACCGTCAGTTCGCCCAGCTCTCCGGCGGGGAGAAGCAGCGGGTGCTCATCGCGCGGGCACTGGTACAGGAACCGGGGATGCTGGTGCTCGACGAGCCCACCAACCACCTGGACATGCGGCACCAGTTCGATGTGCTGGCACTCGTGCGCCGACTGAACGTGACGACCCTCGCAGCGCTGCACGACCTGAATCTGGCCGCCCGCTTCTGCGACCGGCTGTGCGTGCTGGCGGCGGGCGAAGCGGTGGCGATCGGCACCCCCGTCGAGGTGCTCACCGAATCGCTGTTGTCCGAGGTGTACGGCGTGCACATCGAGGTCGGCACTCATCCCCGTACGGGTGCTGCGACGGTCCTCTTCGGAGACTGACCAGCCTGTTACCGCGCGGACCGTGATCCGCCCTCGTCCCTAGGAGAAACATGAGCACGCGCGCGAACCAACTGCTCACCCGCACGCTCGACGGGATGGACCCCACCGAGCACGCTCGGCTGCTTCCCGACGAGAACCGCGGGCAACTGCCCGCTTCTCTCATCGAGAATCCCGACTGGATGGCCGAGCAGCTGCGGTTGCGCGGCCGGATCTGGCACACCGACGACGCGCGCGTGCTGGCCACCCTGTGGTGGTTCTCGACGTCGAGCAGACTGATCGCACCATCGGTCGCCTCGTACGTCGTCACCGGTGAGGCGCTGTCTCCCAGGCTGGAGGACCTCCAGTTGCACTGGCAGCCGGACAGCAGGCTGTCCGGGGTCACCTCGGTGAACGTGCTCTCCAGCAGCGACCGGCTGGAACCGCTGGCCGAAGAGCTGCGGCGGACCCTCGAACGGAGCATCGCCTCGGTGGCAGCCACCGCCGGGATACGGCAACGCCCCCTCTGGGCGATCGCGACCGACGCCATCGCCGGGTGTCTGCTCTGGGCAGGACGCGCACGGGGTGCGCCGGGGCGGGCCACCGCGCTGGCCGAACCGCTGGTCGCGGCCATGGACGCCCCGATGCCCGCACCGCGCTACACCGAGATCGACTCGCGGGCGAACGCCTCCCGGCTGTTCACCAAGCGAACCTCGTGCTGCCTGCTCTACCGGGCGCCCGGCGAGGACAAGTGCTCCTCCTGCCCCGGTCGCCCTCCCGAGCAACGACACGCCCTGCTCCGCGAGAACACCCCGCACTGACAGAAGTGAGCCGTACGAAACACGGCCCGATGATCCAACGGACCTGGCCGAGATGCTCGACATCACCAGCCAGACGCATGGTGCGTTAGAGCAACCGGGTCATCGCATCCGGCCGGCTGCGCCACGAGAAAGTCAACAACGATCGGCGGGCCACCGGCGTCAGCCTGACCTCGAAAGGGCAGGCCGTCCACCAACGAACCACCTCGGCCACGCGGCAGGCGAACGAACGCTGACGCACGATATGACGGAAGCCGAGATCACCATCTTCGGGTCCCTGCTCACTCGTGTTCTCGCTAGTCCCTACGCCCCCGCATCGTCGAAACCATTCCGCGAACCAGGTCGCGCGAGACGCAGACAAGAACAACATCGATGAGAGCCTTCATGCACGCGCTGGGGACAGGTTCGCAACCTGCCCCCGATCGCTCGGCTCACTAGTTCCAACAGATCCTAATGGTCGCTTGTTTCACCTGTTCCACGTTCGTCCAATCGAGCAGCCAAGTCCTCCCTGTTGTAATTGATGAACACCTTTCGCAAAGTGGAAATCACACGAAGGTGCACCGTTTCATCAGTGGCTACCAATAGCTTGTCGACGAGCTGGCCCACGGATTCCGATCGCGTCGCAGTGCTCATGACCTCGCGGAGTTCGTGGAACTGCTGCGCGACGGCCACCACTTGCTCGGGTTTGTCCTGGTTGTCGAGGAACCAGGAGGCCGTGGCCCGAAGCGGGTCGAGGAGCACCGAGCACATCCGCTCCTCCTGGTTACTGCGTTGTTGGTTCTGCCACGACAACGCGACGTGTCGACGCGTCGCCTCCTCACGAGCGGCGACCGCCGCGACGAGCTCCGCGTCGGCATCGACCGACGAGCACTGCCCGCGCACGTACACGTTCGTTCCACCCACCCGCCACCACACGACGAGGGCCGCGTTGAGCTCAACCCGCAATCGTTCGGTGGCGGTCAATGCGTGCTGCCTGCTCACTTCCGCAGCTCGATGGATGAGCCCAGCCCAAGCGATGTCCATCAGGGCGGAAGGAGCGGGTACATTCCCGCCCCAATATGCCTCCAGCGAGAGACTCACATCGAAATGCAGTGGCTCGTCCGCGCTGGGCAGTGAAAGGCCGTCCGTGCTGGAGCGGTCCGAACACGGACCTTCAAAGGAATCCTCACCGTTCGAGGAGGACACACCTTCCCGAACTTCCCAGCGGTGCAACAGCAGCCGCTTCCATTGAGACACCGGCACGTTCACTCCCTCCTATCGCCAGACGGGGTCCACTTCGTCCAGCCGTGTCCAAAGCTGGTGCACCACCGAGGTCAACGAGTCGTCTCCGAGAGAACTCAGGTCGAGCGAGGCGCGCTCGATCCGGCTGGCGTGTTCCACTTGCGCGATCCTGATCGAGTCGCAGCTGGTGGCCTGGACGAGCGACTCCACCATGGAATCCCGTTGAGCTGGGGAAACCGCGGATGCTGCTCGGAGCCAGCTTTGGACGATGGTCCGGCTGTCCTCCGGAGGCATGGCTCCGAGGGCTCGCTGCCAGAAGGACGTCGCCAGCTGGGCATCGACCTCACCGTTCTGCTCCCTCAGCACCTCCGCGACAGCCTCCGACAGGAGGCGCAGACGTGCTGGCGAGGCCCCGTCGAACCACTCCGATAGATACCGCAGGAACTGGGAACCACCGAGTTGGATACCGATCTGTTGAACAGCCTCCCGCACTGATTCCCGAACCAAGCCGTTCTCCGCGTTCGCCAGGTGTTTGAGCCGGGTCAACGCCACTCGCGGGAACGAGTGCCCGATACCCGCGCACACCTCCGCTGTCACCAGCTGAAGATCGGCGCTCCCCTCCCTCGACCAGGCCCAGAGCCTCTGCCGAACGCTCTTGCCCAGGAACAGATCCGTGGCTGTGGTGGTCAGCAGGCGCACCGCGATGGAGCGTCGAGAGCGGTCCGAGGCGCTGTTGGACGTCTGGGCTCCACCCGATTCCCTGCCCGCCTTGGTCATCGACCACTTGCGGGCCAGCCTGAGCGGGAGCTCGGCGCCTCCTACACCGGCCAGATCAGCGACCCGGTCGACGAGCAGCTCCAGTTCGTGGCGTTCGAAGTCGCGGATCTCGCCGGGCAGCTTCCCGATCCAGTCCAACATCGGTTTCCGGAGATCCGGATGCTCCCGCCAGAAGTGGCGGAGCACCTGAGCTCCGAATCCCGGAGGTCGGAACTCCCGACTTCCGACGTCGAAGTTCTCGTCGTCGAGGCCGTGCAGCCTGGTGAACGGGCTCAAGCGCAGCAGCGGAACGGATTGTTCCACCTCGGCACGGTTGTACTCGAGCATCCGATCGGAGGCTGCCACGATGTGCTCGGTCGAAGCGCTCTCCAGGGCGGACGCTGCGAGCAGGAGAGCGATCCACTCCGAGTTCCCCGTCACCTGCCGCTGGTGAATCTTGGCCCGCAGTTCGTCAGTTCGACCGTGCAGCTCGTTGTCGAGCAGGTCCCGGAAAACACGTTCCGGATCGTCGCCGTGTTTGCTGCGATTCGAGACGGCTTCCGCGAGTTCCGCGACCTTCGGCGGCCACAGGCTCTCCAGACCCGAAGCCGATTCGGTTCGCTCGACTAGCGCACGAGCGTCCTCCCCCACCAAGTGGCATTCGAACACTTCGACTGAGGAAGGCTTACCCAGCATGTGCATCCGTTCGGGGAGCTGTTTCTCGAACCGGCTCATGTGGTCGGGGGGTACGAGCAGGATCAAGTAACTCCGATAGCGCTCGATCTGCTGGGTGAGCTCGACCAAATCGCGTTGGACTTCCAGGAGATCGTCCTGGCTCGACCTGCGGAGGTCGACGAGCACAACGGCGGGTTCCTGCTCGACAAACAACGAATCGGCCCGCAACCGAAAATCCGGATCACTCAGCTCTTCCCGGACGACGAGCTCCGAATGCCTTTCCTGCAACTCGTAGCCGAGCCGTTGCGCAGCGGCGAACTGGCCGCAGTCGATCTCCTGAGCTCCGATCAGCAGGACCCGACGTCGGCGCAGTGTCTCGAAGGCCGTTTCGCTCTCACCGTCGATCGGCACGTCGAGCAGCCCCGGTGGTGGCACGTAGGTCTCCGCCAGTCGTTGCAGAGCCTCGCGGTCCTGGAGACCACGCCCTTTGCGCTCCTGCACCCCCACCTGGGCGAACTGTTCCGCACCGTCCTTCAGCAAGACGATGGAGTCACGTATCTCGGTCTTGCCGTAGGACTGATCGAGATCGCGACCGATGCCAACCGCTCCCCCTCCGGACGCCGAGGTACTCGTCCGGTAAGTAACCTCCTCTTTCATAACCGGCATCTCGGCAGGAGTCGAATCCTCCTGCGGGTGGGGCGAGTCGAGCACGGCGAAAGCATCGACGTCGTACTGGTCCACGGCACTCACCCTTCCCCCGACTCGTTCTCGCCGCGGCGACCACTCGCCGGTCCGAAGTTCGAGTCGCCGCTCGTGTGGAACTGACCTGAGAACTCCTGCTTCTGCGTTGATTGGTCGAGATCGCGACCGATCGAGATCGAACCGTGGTCGGTGGCCGCGACACCACGGCTGACCTCGCGCACCGAAGTGTCGTGGATCCCGCCCTGCACGTCGCGGGTCTGCACGGCCTTCCCGGCGGTACCGGTGAGCACGTTCGACACGTCGCCGCCGTCGACATCGGTCTCTCGCTCGTCGGAACTCGCGGACTCCAGGTCGGTGGGTTGCCCGTGCAGCAGACCGGAGCTCAACAGCTCACCGGAGAGCACCGGTGCGCGCAAGTACCCCGTTCCCGTGTAATCCTTGGAATCGATCTCCAGCGGTGCCTCCACGAACTCGCTGGGTTGCCGCGTGGTTCGCCCCGCCCTCACGACGTGCTCCATGACGGCTTGGGAGAGCACGGAGGCCACGAGCGTGACGTTCGAGTCCGAGTGATCGAGCAACGAGCGAACCGGGGCCGCGTCGACCATGCGCCCCGTGTCGACCATGACCTTGCCCGACGGGGAGTCAACCACGGAGGAATCGGCCACCAGCGCTTCGAACGACTGCGCGGGGCCGAGATGCAGACTTGTGCGCAGTCGGAGTTCGACCTCCGCCGCCCGAAACTCAGCGGCACGACGACGCAGTTCCGCCTGCAGCGAGTCGAAGAACCTGTCGACCACGGCGGCCACCAGATCCGGAGAGAAGCCGAGGAGGTAGCCGTCGCCGCGGAAGGCTCGGAACCCGCGTCCCCGCCAGAGTTCCGCGATACCGGCACGGCTCGCGGCCTGTTCGAGGACATCGGGCAACCACTGCTCTGCGATCATCTTCTGCTGGACGTCGTTGTGCTTGCTGAAGTGACGAACGTCCACCGCGAGTATGCCGGTGTGCTCACCGATCGAGCGGTTGTCGGTGGGGAGTTCTCGGTCCACCAGTGCTCCTTCTTCGCGTCTTCGCGTGCGACTGACGGAAGTGAGGCTGCCCGGTCATCTCGCGGTGTTCTGTCCAGAACTGGACACATTGGCCTCGCTACAAGCACGAAGCGAGGTGACATCAGTCACGTGAAGCTTTCCCCGGGAGATCCGCACGAGCCCTGCCGCCTTCCACTCGGCGAGCACCGGGGTGACGGCCGACCGCGCCAAACCCAGCCCTGAGGCCAGCTCTTCCTGCGACATCGCGATGGTGGCCGGACAAGGGTGATCAGGCCCCGCGACGTCGATGAGCGCCGCGAGGAAGTCGGCGAGACGCGCCGAGGCGGTGCGGTGAGCCAGCTGCCAAGAATGCGCGGAGCTCTCACGCACTTTGCCCAGTATATAAGCGTCCAGCTTCGACCCCAGGTCGAAACGCTGGAGGAGCTCGCCGAACCGCTCGTCGGGGAGCCTGTAGGTGATGCCGGGTTCGATGGCCTGCACCGTGGCCGACCTCGGACCTCCGTCTCGCCCCGAGAACTCGCCTATCACGTCACCGGGACCGCGGACGGCGAGCGCGAGCTCGCGGCCGTCGGGTTCGGAGTACACGACCTTCAACCGGCCGGACAGGCACAGCAGTACCCACCCGCCTGCTTGACCCTGGTGCAGCACGCGCTCCCGCGCGTGGTGCGTGCTGCGAACACCTTGCTGTACCAGTGCTGCCCAGGCATCGCTCGGTACAAGAGAGCGGAAACCACGTGGGCCCCGGAAGTCGTTGACGGCACTCACGCCCAAACTGTGTAGCTCCTGATCGCCGGGAGGTGGTCCGGGAAAGCCCAAGATCACTCGAACAGCCCTGCCCAGCCTGCCGCCAGCGCGGTGAGGAGCGATGTGCCGAAGGACCAGATGGCCGGTGTGACGGCGCGGAACTTGCGTCGAGCGATCCGGCTGGTCGCCCACACCTGCTGTGTGAGCGACAGCTGCAGTTGTTCACCGTCCTCCAGCAGATCCCGGTATGCCAGCGCGAAACCATCCGATGCCGGAGAGCAACGAGCGATGTTGTCGAAGTGGAGAAGCGACCGTGAGTGCCCAGTGTTCAGCCGAGGTGTGAACACCCACAGCGCGGCGACGATGCTCAGGGTCGCCAAAGCGAGGCTGACGAGCAGCAGGACCGCGTAGAGCCACCTGGCCGCCCAATCATTCGGCGCGGAGAGAGCTCGCACCAGTACACCGCCGAGCACACCATTCGCGGCAAGCACAGCTGCGGCCTTCGTATCCGCGACCTTGATGAGGTCGGTGGTCTGCTGGAGCGTTTTCCACGCGTCTTCGGTGTTGACCATGGCTTCGAGTCTGCTCAGCATCAACCGCCGAGTGCTACCGGCGTGAGGGTGAGACGCGGCCGATCTCAACGTGTTGGAACGGCCTCACACGCAGCCGTTTTCAATGTGGCGGGTGCTTCGAGCGCATGGCCTATAACTATCGGCTACTCAACACGAGGGAACTCAGTACTCCGGAAGATTTCTCCCCGACGGGAGCACAGCGCGCTCGCCGCACTCATCGACAAAACACGATTGGGACGGTTGATCCTCCACCAACGAACGCAGCACGGTTCGCACGTTGCCAACCACGTCCCCAGCGCCGGAAGCCGACGTGTCTACTCGGCCGGGCCGATGATCGCGACGGTTACCAGAACGGGGATGTCCGGTGACTGTCACGGATCTTGCCGAGTAAGCCGAATATTGACCTGCGACCATCGAGCAAGCACAGGTGCGGGCACCATCCAGACCGGCACCGGGGTTACCCCGGCTGATCGAAACCTCCAGCGGAAGTAGCCTCGCACCGAGGTCGTCACGGGGGTGCGGTACATCGAGTCCGAGAATTCGATAATCTCGCCGCCACATTCCGGGTATGGCAGCGGGTTGTCGATATATTCAGCAAGAAGTGCTGCCAGTCGACCGGGACGTCGACGACGAGAGCCGGTTGCCGTCGGTGTCATTCGCGGAGGCACAAAATACCTATAACGAGTTCGTTCCGCTCTGCCTGCTCGCTGGTCTCGCCCACCGGAGTGATTCCTTGTTAAGCGAGGTGACACCACCCTTCCCGTGCGGACAATAGTCGAACGCGAGGACTACCTCGTCCTCGCGTTCGACTCCGGCGTAGGCACGGTGAGCAAACGCATCCGATCGATCCGGAAACCGCGCGACGCGTCGTCGCGCATGCGGCCACGTCGACTACTTCAGGCGGGCCTGGCCGTACGGGACGAGACGAACCGGACCGGCGAGGCCGTAGCGGGAACGGTCGACCGCGCCGTACACGTCCGGGCGGAAGACGCGCATCCGGTTGATCAGCGTCGATGCCGTCTCGATCTCGATCGTGTTGCGCCCCTCGCGGAGAAAACCGCCCACGTCGACGACCGCGGTCTGCTGGTCGGCGGGCGGCAGCTCGTTTCCGTTCACCGAGACGCGGAACGTGTCGGTGACCTCCCCGAGACGCAGGTACGCGCCGTGCCCACCCGTCCAGGCGGGTCCGAGATGCACCGTGGCCGAATACCGCCCCACTCCGGACACGTCCGCCAGGCCGGGCAGTTCCGTCCACGGCACCGGGGAGTCGAGTGCCCTCTCGTGTCTGCGAACGTCCGTCTCGGTCGGTGAGGCACCTGGGCGCCAGTCCTCGACGGTCAACGTCCAGTCCGTGAGGGGGATCTCGTCCGGAACCGAGTCGATCCGCGTCGACACGGTCCGGCCGTTCGCCATCGTCGAGCGGTAGGTCCCGCCCGACGCGGCGCGCACCACCACCCGATCGTCGATCTCCTTCACCGCGTCCGCATCGGTGGACCGTACGCGGCGTCCCGCCGCGACACCGTCACCGAGCCAGTTCGGTCGGGCCAGCACGATCACGGTGGCGGCGCCGGGTTCGAGGCGCACCCGCAACCGGACGGTGCCGCGTTCGGCCTCGTGGACCAAAGCCCGCTCGACGCTGCCGTTCCACAGGTCGAGACGATACGGGATCACCGGCCACACGGTGGTGGCGAAGGTGACGTCGTGATCCACCGCCTCGTCCTCGGAGCCGTTGACGAAGTAGTAGTACTCGGCGTCATCGTCGTGGCGTCGGGCGTGCAGCAGTGGGGAGGACTCGGCGTAGCGCACGTCCGGCCGCAAGCCCAGCGCGGCCACGCCGTCCGGAATCCCCGCGCGGCTGTCGACGCGGCGCACCGACGGCTGCGCGAGCAGCTGCCCCATGACCTCGGTGAGCTTTTCGTTCTCGCCGGGTTCGGGAACCCCCGGAACCGTGGGCGCGTCCCAACCACCGACCGCGAGGATCGGCAGGCCCTCGCGGGCGAACTGGAGCAACCGCCGCGCCGTGGCCAGCGGCATCGTCTCCACCCTCCCGTTGAAGGCGTCGCCCTCGAACACGAGCATCCTGTACCCGGGGCCGTCCGGTGCCAGCCTGCCGCCCGCCACTCGCGCCGACGGAAGTTCGAGCAGGCGCGGGCTGAGGAACTGGTGCGTCCAGCCGAGCGGGATGCCCTCGGGGGTGAACCACGCCGCACCGAAACCGGTGCCCGCATAGCCCTTCTGGCGAAGGAAGGCCACGTCGACCCGCGACGTCCCGGTCTGCAGCACGAACTGCGAACGTGCCATGAATCCCGCGATGTCGGGAGCGTGTCGCCAGATCGGGTGCCGCGGCCCCCACGACTCGCTGTAGCCGACACCGCCGTCGTAGGGGGTGAACGCGGCGAAGCCGGGCCACCGGGCTCCCGGTGCGTTGGCGTAGGAGAACCCGTGCAGCACCGCCTGGTTGACGCCCGCGGCGTATTCACGGGAAACCTTGCGCACGACGTGGTCCCACGTCGTGCTGTAGGAGCCGCCGTAGACAGCGGCGGCCTCGCTGGAGAGTCGTTTGTTGCCGCCCATGTCGCGGCCACCCGCCAGCGAGCGGAAGTCGTCGAGGTTGTTGAACCCCAGCGATTCGCCCTCGGGTGTGTCCATGATGGCGGCGCTCGCCAACGCGTCGGTCTCCAGACCGTAGGGCTGGATGCGCAGCTCGAGCCCGATTCCGTGCAGCCATTCCCGCAGCGGGCGCAGGTGGTGCTCGATGTAGAGCTCGGAGCGGACGTCGTTGAGATCGTCGACCACCCGGCGGTCGGTCACGCCGTCGTAGGAGAACACGCCGTCCTCGTGCATCCGCAGCACGACCGGCAGGTACGGCAGCAGGTCGTATCCCTTGCGCCGCCGGAACTCGTCGAACATGGCCGGTGTCCACAGCGTCGCTTCGGTTTCCAGTTCGATGGAGTCCTCGAACATCGATCCGCCGGTACGCCGGATCAGTTCCCGGAGCCGCGGGTTGAGGATCTCCGTTTCCCAGAAATCGATCACGGCTTGGGTGCCCGCCGCGCTGAAGTGGTCGACGACGTAGGACACCGGTTCGGTGTGCGGACCGGCTTCCGGGCGCTGTCCCGAGCCGCGGAGCCAGGTGGCGATGATCAACCAGGTGCCGTCGTCCGGGGCGGTGAACCCGACGTGCCCGTCGCGCACGGAGTCGGTGAGGTCGGTGACGCTCGCCCGGTCCAGGTGGTACGGCTTCTCCATGGCGGCGCCCTCGGCGAGCCGGACCGCTTGCACCGTGTGCAGCCTGCGTTCGGTGACACCGGAGGCGGGTGCGACCGCCGGCCCGGGGACCTCGCCGTCGTAACCGCCGCCGTCGACCCTCACGAGCCCGTGCGCCAACTCGCTCACGGCTGCCGTGCTCTGCGGAGTCACGGTGGGCAGTGCGGCGGGCCACGACGGTCCGATCGTGATGTCGACGGTCACGTCGCGCTCGGCCGCCCTGCCCAGCGCCGCCTCCACCGCCGCGACCCACGGTCGGGTGCCCCAGCCGTGCTCGGCCGGGTCCAACGGCTCCTCGACGCTGTGGTGCACGTCCGCGATCTCGACACCGCCGAATCCGGCGTCGGCGATCTGGTCGATCTCCCGAGCGATCTCCGTCGGATCGACCAGGCCGTGTGGCCACCACCAGCGGAACCTGCCCTGCACCGTACGGGGCGGGACGGCGAACGCCTCGGCGAAGGCACCCGCGTGGGACCCCTGCGCCGTGGCCGCCTTGCCGCCTCCCGGAAGGCTCCACGGCAGGGCGGCCGCGACGCCCGCCCCGGCAGTCGCCGCGAGAATGGTTCGTCTGGATACCTCGTTCATCGGTGACCTCCACCCTGGTGCAGCTGTGAGCTGAAGCCGTAGCTACCCGGTCCGACCGAGTAAACGGCGCAGCCATCCGTATAGGACTCGAACTTCACTTCCTTGGAAGCGCGGACATGACGACCGTTGAGCCACACCGCCTGCGGACGGATCGTCGGAACGTGGATCTCGCCGATCGAGTTGGCCGGGATGACGACGTCGAGCTCGAAATCCCGACTGCCCTGGCCTTTCAGGCGCCAGGAGCTGCTGATCCGGCCACGCGGGCCGTCGTAGTGCCCCTCGACGTGAGTGAGCGGGTGCTCGTCGGTGCCGACTAGCCGAGGCTTGACGACTGCCTTCCCGTAGGCGACGGAGCCGGGTGCGCGCCGGATGCCGGCCAAGCCCGTGCTGAACCACTCGTCGATCTGCAGCAGGATCATGTGGTTCAGCGACGAACTGTTCTCCGGGGCGTGCCAGTGCTCCGGAACGGTGGTCATGCCGTGGGGGTTCATCTCACTGGGCCGCAGGAAAGCCCCGTAGCTGGGCCTGGTGGTCTCGTGCAGTACGTCCCAGACGACGTCGGCGCGCCCGCCGTCGGTCAGCGCGCGGAAGGTGGGGCCGAGCGAGATCGTTCCGCCGCTGAGGTGCGGTCCCCCACCGGACGGGTGGTAGGCGTGGATCCGCCGGACCAGGTCGTCGAGAACGTGCTTTTCCTGCCCGTCCGGGACCAGTCCCGCGTCCAGCGCCAGCGCGTCGTCGGCCTGGGTGCCGATCGTGCCACCGTTGCCCTCGTTGGTGTAGGCCCGGAGCGTGTCGTTGAAGAAGCAGGCGTTGAACTCGGCCTTGATGTCCGCGGCGAGGTCGCTGTAGCGCCGCGCGTCGGCATTCTTGCCGAGCGCGTCGGCCATCCGCGCCAGCTTGTCGGTCATCCGGTAGTAGGCGTAGGTGCCCGTCAGCAGCTTGGGAGTGCGGTCGTCCGCGGCCACCCAGTCACCCAGCCCGCCACGGACCAGGTTCATACCGCCGTCCGCACCGGCCTGCACCGTGCGGACGAAATCGTGGTAGTCGACCATGTCCGGGTAGTACTCGGCCATCGTCGCGGTGTCACCGTGGTGCTGCCACAGCCACCACGGCAAGACGATCACCGAACTGCCCCAGTTGATGTCGTCGCGATACCCACCGCCGAACACCGGGAACTCCGGGGCGTGTGCGGGAACCATACCCGCGCTGGGTCCCGAGACGAGCTGGGCTTCGCGCATCACCCGCTGCATGTGCGGCAGGTAGGCCGACATCTCGAAGTTGCGGTCGATGGCCTGGATCGAATGCAGCACGTCGGCCAACCAGCCCAGTTTCTCCCGGTTGGGACAGTCGGTGAAGATCGACTGCGTGTTGCTGGCGATCGAGTAGGTGCTCATCCGGTGGATGCGGTTGACCATGTCGCTGGAGGTGGACACGTCACCGGAGACGTCCATCGACGCGCGGATCGGCAGCGCGGTCAGCATCCCGGTCGTCGCCCGGTGGCCCGAGGGAAGTCCGGTGACCTGGACGTACTGGAAGCCGTGGTAAACGAACTGTGGCCGCCACTTCTCGCCCTGCGATGCACCAGCGGTGGTGTAGGTGTCGTAGATGTGCTCGTCGCTGCCCATGCTGGACGCGTCGACGGTGCCGTCGTCGTGCAGCGACTCGGCGGGCCGCATCTTGATCACGGTTCCCGCCGGTACCGAGGCGTCGACGCTGAGGTCGAACAGCGCGGAGAAGTTCTGTCCGAAGTCGAACACCCAGGTTCCGGGTTTCGGTTCGGTGACGGCCACCGGAGCGACGGTGTCGACGATCCTGACCGGATCGCCCTGCCGCCAGGCGAGATCGGTCGCCAGGTTGGGCGGCGGGGCGATTCCCGCCGAGATCCAGCCGGCCGGTTCCCCGTTCCTGCGCGTGGCCGCAGCCGACAGATCGGCACCCGGCCGGTCCCAACCGGGTTGTTCGCGGCGCGCGTCGTAGTCGGTGCCCGCGTACCAGTTGTCGGTGACAGACGGGCCGAGCGCCGTGCGCCACTGCCGGTCGGTGACGATCGTGTCGGTGGATCCGTCCGTGTAGCCGACTTCCAGACGCGCCAGCAACCGCGGAGTGATCGCGGTACGGGTCTCGTTGGCGGTTCCGGAGTGGGTGACGGTGCCACCCGCATCGTGTTCGTGAGCGAGGGGCTCGGTGAAACCGATGCCGCTGCCGTCCGCACCGGCGGTGCCCACCTTCGTGACGACACGGCTTTCGAGAAGGGTGCCGCCGTTGCCGGTGTCGATGTTCACCGTGGCCCCGACGTCGAAACCGTCGACATCGGCCACCTTGATGCTCGTGTCACCGGCTCCGGTCGCCGCGGCGAGCGTCGTCGGCTGCACGATCTCACTGGTGAATTTGTTGTAGGCCTCGGTTCGCCCCACGGCCGGATTGGTGACCTCGACGGCGTTGAAGATGCCGTTGCCGAGTTGGACGCCGAGGACGTTCGGGCCGCTTTCCAACAGCTCGGTGACGTCGTAGGTTCCCACCTCGACCGACCGTTGCGGGTTGGAGTCGCCGGGCAGGTGTACCGCGTCGGTGACTCGCCGACCGTTCAGCGTGGCGTCATAGGCGCCGAGCCCGGCCAGGTGGAGCCGTGCTCGGTCCACGGTTTTGCCCTCGTCGACGGTGAAACCACGAGCGAAGACGGGCAGCGGATCGGTGTTCTCGCGGTCGGGATGCTCGATCCAAGTCGCGGGTGACCAGTCGGACCGGTCCAGCAGTCCGAGCTCCCACGTCGACGGAGCGCTCCACTCCGAAACCGTGCCGTGGGCGTCGGTGATCCGCACCTGCCAGACGACCGGCTGCCGCGAGCAGAGGGGCTTACCGGCATAGGCGACTCCGGTCGAAGTACCGGACCGCACCCAGCCGGTGTCCCACAGATCCGGATCGGGCAGCTTCGCCGTGCTGCTCGCGGCGCGAATCCGGTAAGCGTGCTGGGTTCCCCGTTCCAGCCGCCAGGCGAGCAGCGGCGTGCGGTTGTCCACACCCAGCGGGTGGTCGAACCGTCCCGCGACCGACAAGCCGCGGACCGTCCCTCGGCCCGCGACAGCGGCCTCCGCCGCTTCGGCCCCGAGACCAACCGTTGTGCCGCTGACGGCCAAGCCCGCCGCACCGGCGGCCGTGGACTGGAGGAATCTCCTGCGGGACACACCGTCCGAGTCGGACGACATCTCAGCCATGAGCACGGTTTCCTTCCCGCTCGTCACTTCTTACGGATAGACCCGGAAGCCGGCCGCCATCGCGAACCTCGGCCCGAACAGCCGAATTGAAACGTTCAAATACAACTCGCATCGCCACCACCTCGAATGATCCGGACAACCACAGGCACTACGAGGATCGCGCACAGGACAGTTGACGAAGTTCCGCGGAAAACAGAAACCGGAAGAATCACCCGAGCAGCGAGTTGCCACTGGACACCAAAGGCGGTTTCAACGGAAAGTCACATCTCGCTCAGACGCGCACACCCGCATGATCCTCTACGCGATACGGGAATGAAAAACTCAGCGTTCCGACGCCGCGTGAAAACACGCGGCCGCGGGGCCGAATATCTTCCCGTACATCAAGTCATCGGACAGTTGAAAAGATCTTCTCCGGTTCTTTTCCCGTGTCCGTGCGACCAGCGGCGAATCGCCGAACAAGCGCCGAGCCGCGCCGCACCACTGTCAACGGCCCGTGGAGATGCTCTCGGCAACCGACAACCCGGGGAACGGGACGGACTCCTGACAAACCACCGCGACTCCGACGGCGTTCGGTTCCACGGTGGAGCCGAAGGCCGGGCCGCACCGGGCCGACCTCGACGCGTGACGAGCCCGAGCAGAGCCACACCTCCTTCCCGAACTGCCTGGAGACGCCATGTAGCGCGAGAGCCGCTTCGACTGCCACCGGTACTGACATCGGACCCTCCATTTATGAAACGTTTCACGGACTATGACAGCGATTACTCCTCGAAGCAAGACCTCAGTTCAACAAAGCATCGAAATACCTGTTAAAAGAGGTTTCTTTAGTACTCTCGACCTCGAACGAGGCTGATTCGACTGTTATGACGTTTCATTACTGAGTGTCCTGACAACAACGCGCATCGACAGCGGCGACGGCCGTACGATCAACGTGCGCCCCTTTGCCTGAACTCGTGACCCGTGTATCCACCCTGGACGGACAGTCCTTACGGGGCATCGAATTCGCACTGTGCCGCCGAACGCAGCCTCTCCGGCTCGCGCCGGCTCACGACGAACTCCGTCGCGGTGACGCGGCGTCGGTGCTGTCCTGGGCTGATAACGAGGTCGCGGGTGCTCGGTTCTCCTGCCGGTGCGCCCACTCGGACAGTGACAGGGCGAGGATGGCGATGCCGGCGGCGAGATAGCTCAGGTGGGTAGCGCCGACAAGTCCGATACCCACCGCGCCGATCACTCCGGACAGTGCGATGGCGAGATACAGGAAGGCCGCGTTGAGCGAGACCACGAGCGCGGCCGAGGAGGGGGCAAGAGTGATGAGTCGGTGTTGCTGCGGTGCGGTGACCGCCCACGCGGCGAGTCCGTAGACGACGATCATGACGAGAGCCGAGGTGTAGGTACCGGTGGTCCAGGGCAGGACCAGGAAGCTGACCGCCAGCACCGTCACCGCTGTGGACACGACCCGCCGGGCGCCGATTCGGTCGGCCCGGACCCCGGCCGCGAAATTGCCGAGGGTGCCCACCGTTCCCCAGCCGAACATCAACACGGCCAACCGGGTTCCGCTGCCGCCGGTGGCGGGTTCGAAGACGACGCTGATGTAGGTGTAGACGATGTAGACGGCGGTGAACGCGGCCAGTGTCGTTCCCAGCACGGTGAGGATCCGGCGGTCGGTCAGCGGGGCCAGTCGTTGCCGCACGGTGGTGGGCGACATTCCCTCCAGTACGGGAATCCAGGCCGCGATACAGCCGAGGGCGAGCACGGTCAGGGCCGCGACGAACCATAGGGTGGCGCGCCAGCCGAACAGGGTCCCCACCACGGTGCCGATCGGTGCGCCGAGCGCGGTCGCCGAGGTGAGCCCGATGGTGACCGCGGCGATGGCACGTCCCCGCGACGACGGGGGCACCAGCGCGGAGGCGGTCACGCTGGCGGTCGGGATGAACAGTCCGGCACCTGCGGCCGCGACGGCCATCCCCAGCAGCACGACCGCGAAGCTCGGCGCGAGCGCGGTGAGCAGGACTCCGGCGAGGTACAGGCCGATCGCCAGCAGCAGCGCCGCACGGCGGTGCCACGTCGCGGTTGTGGCGGCCAACAGCGGGGCGAGCACCGCGCAGGTCACCGCGAACACCGTGACGGTCTGCCCGGCCACACCGACCGACACCCCCAACGACCGGCTGAACTCGGGCAACACACCGGCGAGCACGAACTCCAACGTTCCCACGGCGAACGTGGCGAAGGTCAGCACCGCGACCCGAAACCACGCACCGCGGCCGACCGCGGTGCCAACATCGGCGGTAGACATCGAACCCCTTCAGCTGCGAGCTGGTCGGGACTGGATCGGCAAGGTCAGCGCCGGACGGCTTGAAACCGTTCCACTGTGGGTAGGGCTCGGCGAGCCGTCGTGGTCGCGATCCGAGGCGTCGTAGCTTCGCGTAGTTCCGTGGACACGCAAGTACGATCCAACGGCGGAATCGCAGTAACAAGTACTGACTCGAATGTGCCGTAGGGTCACGCTGTATACCGTGCGAGGTGAGCGCCGTGCAGCTCCGGGAACGGGTCGAAGAGATGGCCGGCTACTGCGACGTCGAAGTCGCGCTGGTCGTCATCGGCGGGAAGTGGAAACTTCTCATCCTCAAACATCTCCTGGCCGGCACCCAGCGGTTCGGCCAACTCAAGCGCGCGATGCCCGACATCACCCAGCGGATGCTCACTCGCCAGCTCCGTGAGCTCGAAGAACACGGCCTCGACGACGCACCGTCCACGCCGAGGTCCCGCCGCGTACCGAGTACTCCCTGACCGAGCTCGGCACCAGCCTGCGGGACCTCATCCATCGTCTCGACGACTGGGGCAAGAAGTACCGCGAGCACCTCGAAACCCCGGACACGACCGCACCGCCCACTCCCCCGGAGTGAACCCTTCCCCCGCCCCACGGCTCCCCCGAGCCCGGCGTGTCGGGCAGAAAACACCGTTAGAACTACAGACCCAGACACGTCCACCCCGCCGCGGCTGAGTGGTGGACGCCGGGGTTACGGGTGATCACCGAGCTTTTCCTTCGTCGTTTTCCTGAAAGGAGGCGTCGATCCAGGAGCGGGACTGTCGGGAAAACAGCTCTAGCTCATGTTCGATGGTGACGGTGGGTGATTCGATCGGCCGCGGAGCGTTGTACGAGAGCTGGCCGAGCGTGCCGGGCCAACAACATCGGGCTCGTGTTCACCCAGACCAATGGCTCCTGACTGAACTGGATCGAAAGCGAGTTCGCCGCTCTGCGCTACTTTGCCCTGAACGACACCGACCACCGCGGCCACGTCGAACAGAACGCCACCATCGGCTCCCACATCCGCTGGCACAACCAACGAGCACAGCCGAACAACGAGCACAACCGAAACGCGACTTCACGATCGACTCCACCTGACACACCAATAGCGCGAAGGTTCCACCGCCGACGAACAACGCATCGAGGATCGTCGGCAGGGTGTTGTTCGCCGTGTGGAAATCCGATCGAGGATTCGGGACGGCTGGACCCCTCACAGCGCGGAACCGCGCCTGATTGCTGGACAAGGGGCACCGAGCCCTGGACAGAATCCGTCCTGCTCGTCATGGGCATTATCGCAGCCCTGTGTCACTGATGAGAAGGAGCGATGGTCCAGGGCGTCGGCAAGGTCGGGGTCGGAGGAAGAGCACGGGGGAATCGAACGTTTGCGACTATCGCTGCTGGTAGCCGCATCGGAGACGAGCACGTGACCGGCGTCTGAAGCCGGTCGAGCCAGTCGCCCGACCAGAGGTGACGCTCATCCCCGCCCAGCTCTTCCGCGAAACCCGTTACTGGCGGGACTGGCCACCCTGGGACTGGTCGCCACGCTGCTCGGGTCCCTGTTGCCCGGGGCTTTGCCGACCCTCCTGGTCGCCCTGGGACCGCGTCCCCTGCTTGTCGACGAAATTCCGGACCTGCTCGGAACCCTTACTGATCTTGTCGTGGTACTTGCCGCCGGTCTTCTCGTCCGCGAAGGTCGACGCCTTGTCGATACCCCGCTTGACCTTGTCCGGGCTCTTGCCGGCGAGCCCCTTCAGCTTGTCCATCATGCTCATGTCGGCCTCTCCTTCGCCGAATCGGTACACGGACCACTGAAGGCCCTCAGGCGTGTCATCGCTCTACCCTGATTGCGGCTCGGGTAAACCCGCCTGCCTCTCTTTTTCCATGACCAGCCGCGATTACGCCTCGTTAGGTCAACGATCCGCGGGGGCACGGTGTTCCCGAGGCCCCGAAGGAACACAGATCGGGGTTTGAAGAAGGTGTGGGAACGGATCGAACCAACCGCGGCCGGGTCCATCGACTGGTAGCGGACGGCCGCGGATTCCTCCCGACTCCAGACCAAAAAGTGGGGCTCCGGACAGATCCAAGCCCGGTGGACAGGGGAAAAACGGACTCGAGCACCGCCTGATCACCAATGGCGCGGGCACTCCCGTGGCAGGGGGAGCCTCACCGGAGGCAACAGCAACGACATCGCCCGACTTCCACTGCCCTCGCCGCAGCCCTCACCCGCTACAAAGAACTCACCAAATGAGACACTGCCTCAGTTAGCCACACAGAGTGAATCCACATGGCCGGGATGTGCACCCTGTCCTGCCTGGTCACAAGTTCGTGGTTGCTCCTCGCGGAGGATCCGAGTACGTACACCTGGCTGAGGTACGATCTGCTTTCGCAAGATCACACAGGATAATCCATCCAATGGAGCTGCGAGGAGTGGCGGACATGGTCGGTGGCACCGTGTGCGGATACGTGGAACAGGGTGAGCTGGAGATGCCACGTTCGTCGATTCAAATATGACGCCGTACCACTCGTCCGTTGTACATCCCGTCCGTTGTACATCGCCGCGTTGAGGACCTTGATGTCTGCACTGTTACCTACTGCTCGCTGTCTTGAGGACGATGATCCTGAGGACTGTTCGGATCAAGCCGCCACGGATCTACGGAACCGCATGCTGTGGCTTGCCCTGCTGCCGGTGGTTCCGTTGCTCCTCGTGCTGGGTGCTGTCACGGCTATGCTCGTGACCGTCGATCGTTCGTTCCTGGGAGCCGCACTCGCCCTTTGTGCGTTGGCGATCGCGGCGGCCCTGCTGGTCGGTTTCATCGCCGTCAAGCGAATCAGGAACGGTGTCGAACAACTCCTGCGAAAACACGAGGCGGTCAGAGTTGACACTGCCGCCACCTCTGCTGACACGGCCGCTGTATCCGATGGGCTCTCTTCCCCGTCATACGGCAACGACGCGCTCCAGGCCGCGTTCGCGAAATTGGCGCGGGGCCTGGAGGCCATGGCCGACCGAGCGATCACCGAGATCGACGAGGCCGAACACCAGGTGGAAGACCCCGATCTTCTCTCGCGCCTGTTCCGCGTGGATCACCTCGTCAACCTGTCTCGCCGACAGGCGGAGAGTCTGGCCATTCTCGGCGGCAAGGCACCGCAGCGGCAGACACAGGATGACGTGAGCCTCCAGACAGTGTTGCGTTCCGCTGTGGCCGAGATCGAGCACTACTCCCGAGTGAAGATGACCGCGGTGGAGGGAACGCTGAAAGGTCCTGTCACCGCTGAGGTGATTCACCTGTTGGCGGAACTGCTGGAAAACGCCACCCAATTCTCCAGCGACAAAACTCCCGTAGTAGTGCGGACCGAAACCGTCACGGCCGGCGTCGCCATCGAAATCCAAGACCGTGGTCTTGGTATGACGAGCGAGGAGATCCACCGGTACAACCGCCTGCTCGAGGACGCCGATCGAGTCGACCTCGACGAGCTTCTCGCGGACGGACGCATCGGGCTGTCGGTGGTCCGAGTCCTCGCGCAGCGCTACAACATCAGGGTCCGGCTGCAGACCAGCATCTACGGAGGTATGGAGGCGGTCGTCCTGCTGCCGGACAGCTTGCTCACCACCTCGCCACCGGAACCCGCGCAGCCCGGTCACATCGCCCAAGACCCAACGCCCACGCCACCGCCGTCCGGCGAGCCACCACCGCCGGTTTCCCGTGCTCACTCTCCCAGCCGGATGCAATGGACCGGCGACGTAGCAGAGCCCGCTGCCGTACCTTCGCCCGAGAGACGCGCACCGGCACCGCCCACTTCTGAACCGGCACCGACGTCACAGCCGGCGCGGACCGCTCCCCCATCGGCGGAGACGACGAGCTCACCCGCGGGCGGAGAGCGCCGTCGAGGTGACGCGTCGCAGCTTCCGCAACGCAGGCCCGGCACGGACAACCTTCCGGAAGAGTTGCGGACACGACAGGAGAGCGTCACCCCGATCCCCGGCCACAACACGGGGTTGTTGAGCGCCTTCAGCCAGTCCGAGTCCGATCAGTCAGCTTCGTCAGAAGATCGGCGAGGCCCTTCGACGTCCACCTGAAACGCCCCAAGGAGTCGACCGTGACCCAGCCACAGGATCTGACCTGGCTACTCGCGAACCTGGTCAACCAGATTCCCCACACCCGAAGCGCCCTCTTACTGTCCACCGATGCGATTCCGCGGTTCTACTACGGTCTGGAGCGCGATGACGCGGACCGGCTGGCTTCCCTTGCCAGCCCCCTGTGCTCGCTGGTCCAGGAAGTGGGCAAATGCTTCGGGGGTGGACACGGGATGCGCCAAGCCAATGCCGAACTCGGTGACGGCAGTATCCTGGCGATCACAGCCGCCAGTGCCGGCAGCATCCTCGCTGTTCTGGCCGACAGCACGGTCAACGCCGGGGTCCTCAGCTACGAGATGCAGCAGCTCGGCAAGAAGGTGCCCAGCAGTCTGGCCACCCCGTCACGAAGCTCCTCGGCGGAGGAGAGTCGGTCGGTATGAGCGCATTCGACAGTCACCCGCCTCGCGAGCAGGGGATACGGCCCTACCTGGTCACCAACGGGCGCACCCACCCCAGTGCGCCACTGGACCTGCTGTCCATGGTGTGCAGCACGGGGCAGGTCTCCCACGACGTGCTGGGACCCGAGCACTCCCAGACGTTGCTGCTGTGCCGCTCCCCGACCACGGTCGCCGAGGTGGCAGGACACTTGCGGCAACCCGCGGTGGTCGTCAAAATTCTGCTTTCCGATCTCATCGGCACCGGTGCGGTAGCCACTCACGATCCAACCGCGACCGCTGACGTCACCCCGGACCTGATCGAGAAGGTACTCCATGGGCTTAGAAACCGACTCTGACGCATTCCCCTGGCAGCTCAAAATTCTCGTCGCGGGCGGATTCGGTGCCGGGAAGACAACCTTCGTCGGCGCGTCCAGTGAGATCGAGCCGTTGAACACCGAGGAGCACCTCACCACGGCCAGTGTCGACACGGACAGTCTGGCCGGTGTGGAACGCAAGTCCACCACCACGGTGGCCATGGATTTCGGCCGCATCACCTTCCCCGACGACAACATCGCGTTGTATCTGTTCGGCACTCCGGGCCAGGATCGCTTCTGGTTCATGTGGGACGAGCTGTCCCGCGGCACCGTCGGTGCGATAGTGCTCGCCGACACGCGTCGACTTCAGGACTGTTTCGGAGCGATCGAATTCTTCGAGCAACGGGGGATCTACTTTCTGGTCGCCGTCAACGAATTCGACAACGCGATGTACTACACCCCCGACGAGGTGCGGAACGCTCTCGCACTGCCCCTGAGCGTTCCGCTGGTGATGTGCGATGCCCGCGACTCCCACGCCGCGACACGAACACTCATCACGCTGCTCGAACACGTATCGACGACGTCCTCACCGCACCCCATCGGCTGACCCCAGGGAGAACATGATGTCCGCCAGCAATATGCGCCTCGTAGGCACGCCACCGGATCCGCACGTTCAGCACCGGATGGAACGGTTGCGAGAACTCGGCATCCGGGAAGAACCCGACTCGCAGTTCGATGCCCTCGCGCGCAGGCTCGCCGACGCCGCGGGCGCCCCCTACGCGATGGTGAACATCATCAGCGGCCAGCGGCAGTACTTCACCGGGCTGTACACGCGAGCCGAGTCCCAGACCAGTGCCGCGATGGAAGCGGCACAAACGGCCGTGTCACCGGGACGGGAGATGCCGAAAGACCACGGATTCTGCCCGCACGTGGTGTCCCGCGGACTGCCACTCGTCCTCGGCGACGTCTGCTCCTACCCGCGGTTCACCAGCAATCCCGTGGTGGATCAGATCGGGATCCGGTCCTACATGGGGGCCCCGCTCATCGACCACACCGGCCTCACACTGGGCACGGTCTGCACCGTCGCACCGGAGACCCACTCATGGGGCCGCCGCGAACTGGAGACGATCAAAGGCTTCGCGGCCGAGGTGATGGAGCTGATGCACGGCCGCGAGCGCCCGTGACGACCGAGGAGCACACAACGTAGCGCTCATGCGGGCGTGGCGGGTCCCGCTCCGGGACGCGCCGGTCGATACGTCGCCCCGTTGCGTGCCCGTGTCCGCCGCCGCAGGTACACACTGGCGGACACGGGACCCGACCGCGGCGGCGTCAGCTCGAACGTGGAAAGACACCGAGCTGGGGTGCCAGTCGCTCAGACCACGGGGTACGCGAGTTCCCCAGGGCCGTTTCGGCCAGCCGCAACCGTTGGATGTCGGAGGTGCCGGCGGGGGCGAAGATGTGGTGCGCGTCGCGGAGGTAACGCTCCACCGGGCTGTCGGTGCCGAGCCCGTACCCGGCGTGCACCTCCATCGCGGTCCGGGCCGAGTCGAGCGCGTACTCCACGTTGACGAGTTTGGCGTTGATCAGCTCCGCATCACACGGCATGGCGTTGTCCAGCGAGTGCGCGGCGTGATAGGCGGCCAGCCGGGCCGTCATCAGCTGGGACTGCATCTGCCCCAGTTTCTGCTGCACCGTCGGCAGCTGGGACAACGGTTGGCCGTAGCGGTAGTGCCGCTCCGCGAAGGCGACGGTCTCCTCCACCAGGGCGCGGTGGATCCCCAGCGCGACAGCGGTCAGGTTGGGCCGCCCGTAGAGGATGCTGGAGCTGTAGGCCACCGCCAGGCCCTGTCCTTCCTCGCCGAGCCGGTTCTCGGCCGGGATGCGGCACTCGTCGAAGACGAGTTCGCCGTAGCTGAACCCGTGCAGGCCCATCGATGCCTGGTGCTCCCCGAGGGAGAATCCGGGCCGGTCCGGCTCCACCAGAAACGCCGACAACCCCCGGGAGCCCTCCCCGGTACGAGCGACCACACCGTGTAAGTCGCCCACGTGGCTGTTGCCCACGAAGACCTTGTGCCCGTTGATCACGTACTCGTCACCCTCGCGGCGTGCGGCCGCCGTCATGCCGAGTACGTGGCCGCCGGAGTCGGGCTCGGTGACGGCGATGGTCGGCAAGCAGCGTCCCGCACTGACCTCCGGAAGCCACCGCTGCTGCTGCTCCGCGCTCCCGAAGTGCAGGATCTTCGCCACCCCCAGCTGGGAAGCCTGCACCATCGCGCCCATCGCTCCGCTGACCCGCGAGAGCTCTTCGATGATAATGGACTTCGCCAGATGCCCCAGGCCCATACCACCGTGCTCGGGCCCGATCGTCACCCCGAGCCAGCCCTGTTCGGCGATCAGACGGGAGAGCTTGTACTGGACCGACCGGGACTGCTCCATGTCAGGAATTTGCGGACGCACTTCGGTCTCGGCGAAGTGACGCACCTCGTCACGAAGGCGATCGTGGCTCGCAGTGGTGAACAGGCCGTCCATCTGGACTGCAACGCTCATACTTCTCCAATACCCGATCCGGTCGGTCACTGCCTGCCATCCGGCGTGCACGGATGATCAACAGGCTCGCACGGGCGCTCCAGCCGAAGTACCACCTTCATGGGGATTGACCCGAGAACTCGCACCACGCGACACGCGATCTCCGCGACTGGTCAGCGCGGCACGAGGTGCTGTGCTCCTCCAACATCACGCCGCCGGTGGGGCGCCAGCGGCACGGCTCACCATTCCGGCTCCCCGTCAAGAATCGGTCTCAAGTGGACCGTCCATACAATCCATAACAGCACTTCGCGTAGTTGGCCGGGTAGCCGTCACGTGAGTCGGCGCCTTGCCAGCGTTGGAGGGCACCTCGAGCAGCAGCCCTCCGGCATCGGCCACGGCGGCCGCTGAGCAGCCCGCGGCAGGTACGCGAAGACTGTTCCGCACCACCGGAGGTGACGAGGTCGATCAGCCCCGTCATCGATTTTCCCTCGTAAACCGGGTCGAGGATGGACATCCTCGAGCCTGCCGGTCAGCCGGATCGCGGATGCCTGCCACGCGGGGCATCCCAACCGTTGCCTGGTCAACAGCGCACTGCGCAACTCGTCGTGGCCGTAGCCCTCGTCGGCGCGCAGCCTGCCGGGTTCACCTCGCCGTGCTCCGTGCTGAAAGCGCACCCCTCGGAATCACTCCGCCCCGCCGCCACACCACCCGGGAACCCACCAGACCGCGATCACACCAGCCCACCAATCGTCCACGTGCGACAGAGGCCGAAAGCACGAGGCTCGACGATTTCGACGCGACGACGGTGCACGCGTATCCCATGAACGCCTCGATTTACCAAACACATCAAACTCTCGCAAGAGTTTTCATTTTCACATGGCCGGATCGAGAATTTTCAAGATCAATAGCGCCCAGAACTGCTAGCGTCCCGGGCGCAAGATCACGAACGACGTTTCCGACAGCGATCACGTCGTGAATTCGAAGGGCTCGGGGTGGCTGAAGCACCGAAGGACGACGAAACGACAGAGGTGACGCGCGGGTCGACACTGCGCGATACCGCGGAGGTGGCGGCCGAGTCCGTGTCCGGAGTGGCCACGGCGGGCGAGGCAGCCGCCGAGTCCAAACCGGACGCGGCGACCACCATCGCCGCGGCGGAGCGACTGGCCGCGAACCAGGACTCGTACCTGCGGCGCAAGCAGCTGTGGATGTTCGACGTGCTGGACGACGACGGCGACGGCGCGGTGACGCCCATCGACACGATGCAGTTCGCGCACCGCCTCGCACGGCTGACCGGCCACACCGAGGACTCGCCGCGGGCGCAACAGCTGGAAGCCACGGTGAACCGGATCTGGCACGCGCTGGTGGTCAAACCCGCGTGGGTACCGGACCCGGAACGGCTGGACAGGGAGCAGTTCGTCACGGTGATGGCGAACAGCGTGGCGGAGACGCCGGACAAGACGCTGCAGTACATCGGCGTGGTCACGAACCTGGCTTTCGCGATGGCCGACGAGGACAACGACGGACGGGTCACCCGGGACGACGGACTCCGGCTCGTCACGGAGGTGCTGCGCGTGGAGCGGGAGCACGCCGAGCACGCGTGGTCGGTGATGGACTCCGACGAGAACGGCTACCTCGGCTACCCCGAGAGCCTGATGGCGGTCACCGACTTCATCATCAGCATCGACCCGCAGGCACCGGGCAACCTGGCGCTCGGACGCATCTGACGCCGTGACAGGAGTGTTCGACGGTGCCGGCCTCGTCGAACTCGCCCAGCGGGTGACGAAGCCGGCGCACTTGGTGGCACACGAGCGGGACGGCGCACTGGGACTCTCGGAGCGGTCGATTCCGGGAGCCGTCGGCACGGTGCCGGCCTTGTACCCGGAGTGGCTGGGCGACCAGAGCTTCACCGAGGCGCACGACGTGCGGTTCCCCTACGTCGCGGGCGAGATGGCGCACGGCATCACCGGCGTCGAACTGGTCGAGGCCATGGCGCGGGCGGAGATGCTGGCCTTCTTCGGGGCGGCAGGGCTCGGCCTCGAACGGCTCGACCGGGAACTGGAACGACTGCGGACCCGTCTCGCCGGGCGACGGAACTGGGGTGTCAACCTCATCCACCACCCCGACGACGCGACCATGGAGGACGCGGTCGCGGCGCGCCTGTTACGCGCCGGAGTACCGAAGATCTCCCTGTCGGCGTTCCTGGACATCACCCCCGCGGTGGTGCGCTGTGCGGCCTCCGGGCTGCGCACCGACGCGACGGGCCGGATCATTCGGAAGACCGCGCTGTTCGCCAAGGTCTCACGCCCGGAGACGGCCGAGCTGTTCATGTCGCCGCCCCCTCCCGCGCTGGTTCGTCGGCTCGTGGACACCGGCGAGATCACCGAGGAGGAGGGCCGTCTGGTCAGCCGGATACCGGTGGCGGACGACATCACCGTCGAGGCGGACAGCGGTGGGCACACCGACGGAAGACCGCTGGTGTCGATCCTGCCAGCGATCATGTCCCTGGCGCGGCGGAAGAGCCCGGGAGTGCGGGTGGGCGCGGCGGGCGGACTCGGCGACCCGGCCGCCGTGTCCGCGGCGTTCGCCCTCGGCGCGGCCTACGTGCTCACCGGCTCGGTGAACCAGATGTCGCGCGAGGCCGCGGTCAGCGACGAGGCGAAGGCCATGCTCGCGCAGGCCGGGGTGGCGGACGTGGCGATGGCGCCGGCGGGGGACATGTTCGAACTCGGCGCCAAGGTCCAGGTGCTGCGCCGAGGCACCATGTTCGCCGGCCGGGCGGCCCGGCTGTACCAGCTTTACCTCGAACACCCGTCGCTGGAATCGCTCCCCGCCGAGACCAGGGACTCGTTGGAGCGCGAGGTCCTCGGGGCCGGCCTGGACGAGGTGTGGCAACGCACCGGGGAGTACTGGGCGCAGCGCTGCCCGAGCGAGGTCACCCGGGCGCAGGCGGACCCCAGGCACAGGATGGCGCTGGTCTTCCGCTGGTACCTGGGTAATTCGGTCACCTGGGCGGTCGACGGCACACCCGGCCGCCGCAGCGACTACCAGCTGTGGTGCGGCCCCGCAGCCGGAGCGTTCAACACCTGGACCGCGGGCAGCTTCCTGGCCGAACCCGGCGGACGCACGGTCACGCAGCTCGCCCGCAACCTGCTCCGGGGAGCCGCCGTGCTCACCCGCGTGCACCAGCTGCGCGCCCTCGGGGTCCGCCTCCCCTCCGATGCCTTCGACTTCCGCCCCCGCCCACTGGTTTGAGAAACGGCAGAACGAACATGGACCACCGGATCGCGATCGTCGGCGTCAGCGCGATCATGCCGGGCGCGCCGGACGTGGACGCCTTCTGGCGCAACGTCGTCGAAGGACGCGACCTCATGACCGACGTGCCAGCCGACCGCTGGCTGATCGAGGACTTCTACGACCCCGACCCGGACGCGCAGGACAAGACCTACGCCCACCGCGGGGCCTTCCTGCCCGAGGTCGAGTTCGACCCGATGGCCCTGGGGGTGCCGCCCCGCAACCTGCCCGCCACCGACACCGCCCAACTGCTGGCCCTGGTCGCCGCGGAACGCCTGCTGACCGGGCTCTCCGACGCCGGGCTCGGCCGGATCGACGGCGAACGGGTCAGCGTGTTCCTCGGCTGCGCCTCCCTGCAGCTGCTCGGCGAGATGGCGATGCGGTCCGGACGCCCGCAGTGGCGCCGGACACTGCTGGACAGCGGACTGTCCGAAGCGGACGCCGACGCCGTCTGCGACCGGATCCTCGAGTACTCGCCACCATGGCAGGAAGCGACGTTCCCCGGCATGCTGAGCAACGTGGTCGCCGGGCGGATCGCGAACCGCTTCGACCTGCACGGCACCAACTTCACCGTCGACTCCGCCTGCGCGAGCTCGCTGGCCGCCCTGTCGGTCTCGGTCGACGACCTGCTGCTCGGCCGCTCCGACATGGTGATCACCGGCGGGGTCGACACGCTCAACGACGCGATGACCTTCCAGTGCTTCAGCAAGACCCCGGCCCTGTCGCCCACCGGCGACTGCCGCCCGTTCGACGAGCACGCGGACGGCACCATGCTGGGCGAGGGCCTCGGTCTGTTCGCCCTGAAACGACTCGCCGACGCCGAACGCGACGGCGACCGGGTGCACGCCGTCATCCGCGGCATCGGCTCCTCCTCGGACGGCAGCGGCACCTCGGTGTACGCACCGCTGGACACCGGGCAGGCGCGGGCGCTGCGCCGGGCGTACGAGACCGCCGGCTACGGACCGGACACGGTCGGTCTGGTCGAGGCGCACGGCACCGGCACCGCCCCCGGCGACGCCACCGAAACAGCCGCCCTGCACTCGGTGTTCGAGGCGAGCGGGCGGGCGGACCGTCAGTGGTGCGCGCTCGGGTCCGTCAAATCCCAGATCGGACACACCAAGGCCGCCGCCGGCGCCGCGGGCCTGCTCAAGGTCGCCCTGGCGCTGCGGCACAAGGTGCTACCGCCGACGATCAAGGTCGACCGTCCGAACCCCGCGCTGAACCTGGAGAACAGCCCTCTCTACCTCAACACGCGGGCACGGCCGTGGATCAACACGACCGAGCACCCCAGGCGGGCCTCGGTCTCCAGCTTCGGCTTCGGCGGCTCGAACTTCCACGTCACGCTGGAGGAGTACACCGACGAAACGGCGGGAGCCCGCCCAGCGGTGCGCTGCGAAGCACGGCCGGGAGAACTGGTGGTGCTGTCCGCCGCGACGCCGCAGGAGCTGTTCTCACTCGACCTGTCGGGAAGCCTCACGGCGGTCGCGCGGCGCTCCCAGAACGCCTTCCAGCACACGCGGGAGCACCGGCTGGCGGTGGTCGCCTCGTCCACGGAGGACCTCGAGCAGAAGCTGGAGCAGGCCCGGGGACTGGTCGGCACGAAGCCGTTCTCGACGCCCTCCGGTCTGCACTACGGTGTCGGGCGCACTCCGGGTCGGATAGCGTTCCTCTTCCCCGGCCAGGGAGCCCAGTACGTCGGCATGGGGGCCGACCTGGCGATGCACTTCCCCCAGGCCCACGCGGTGTGGGACCGGCACGAGATCTCCCCGCTGGTCTTCCCGCCACCGGTGTTCACCGACGCCGAGCGGCAGGCGCAGCAGCACGCGCTCACCGACACCGGCGTCGCGCAACCCGCCATCGCCGCGCACAGCCTCGCGCTGCTGAACGTGCTGGAGACCGCGGGGGTGCGGCCGGACTGCGTGGCCGGGCACAGCTTCGGCGAGCTGGTGGGGCTGCACGCGGCACGCGCGTTCGACGAGGACACGTTGATGCGGCTCGCCGCCCGGCGGGGCGAGCTGATGCGGGAGGGCTCCGGCGTCATGATCGCCCTGGACGCGGGCGTGGACGAGGTGACCAACCTCCTCGAACAGCAGAACCTCGAGCAAGCCTGGATCGCCAACCACAACGGCCCGCGCCAGGTCGTGGTGGCCGCGACCGCCGAGGCGGGCGCGCTGGTGCGCAAGCACGCCACCGCGGCCGGAATGACCGCACGGACGCTCGACACCTCGGCTGCCTTCCACAGCCCCCTCGTCGCCCCCGCGACCGAACCGCTGCGGGACTTCCTGTCCGCGGAGACGGTGCGCGCACCGCTGCTGAACGTGTACGGCAACGCCGCGGCAGCCGTGCACCCGGTGCGGCCGACCGAGATCCGGCAGGCGATCGCCGACCACGTCGCCTCACCGGTCCGGTTCGCGGACATGGTGCACGCGATGCACGCCGACGGGGTGCGCATCTTCCTGGAAGTGGGCCCGGGAGGCGCGTTGACCAGCCTGGTCAAGGAGAACCTCTCCGACGGCCACGCGATCGCCCTGGACCGCGCGAGCTCCAACGGGGTGACCGGGCTGCTCGACGCGCTCGGACAGCTCACCGCGCTCGGCGTCCCGCTCGACTTCGCCGGGCTGTGGCACGGCCCGGAGGAGCCCGAGCCCGCACGACCGGCGATGCCCATCATGATCAACGGAGGCAATCACGGCGGGTCCTACCCGCCGACCCCGGAATCCGCTCCGACCACACCGGCCCCTGCGCTGTCCGGGACCGGATCCGGCAGCCAGGACGAAGAGACGCTGCGCGCGGTCGCCGAAGCCCAGCAGGAGGTCGCCCGCGCCCACGCGGCGTACCTGAGCATGGCCGAGAAGTCGATCGACGCGCTCACCTCGCTGGACCCGGCCTCGGGCCACGGCCTCGGACAGCCCTCCGCTCCCTCGCCGACCTTCCGGACCACCACCCCACCACCCGCACCGGCCGAGCCACCCGCGTCCCCCGGACCCCCTGCGACCTCCGAACCGCCCGCCGCCTCCGTCGCCCCGGTGACCGCCACGGCCCCGGAACCCGTGCCGTCACGCGGCATCGAGGAACTGGAACCCCAGGTGCTGGCCGCCGTGGCCGAGAAGACCGGCTACCCGGTGGAGATCCTGGAACCGCACATGGAGCTGGAGGCCGACCTCGGCCTGGACTCGATCACCCGCGCCCAGGTTCTCTCGGCCCTGCGCCCGATGTTCCCGCAGCTGGAGGGAATGGAGCGGGAACGGCTCACCCCGCTGTTGACGCTGCGCACCCTCGGCGAGATCGCCGACCGCTTACGCGAGCTGCTGAACACACCCGCCCAACCCGGCACCACCGCCCCAGACCGTACGATTTACCGGCACGTGCCGACGCTGCGGCGCGCACCCGCACCGGGCAGCGCCATGCAAGGGCTCGGAACCGTCCTGCTCACCGACGACGGAACCGGAGTCGCCGAGGAGACCGCACGACTGCTCACCGAGCGCGGCGTCCACGCGCGGGTCGGCACCGCGGCCGACATCACCACACTGGAGGCCGACGGCCTGGTATTGCTCGGCGGACTGGCCGAGACCGCGTCCGCGGACGAGGCCCTGGCCATCCAACGGGACGCCTTCCGAGCCGCACAGGCGATCGCGCCCCGGCTGCGCGCCGTGGGCGGTGTATTCGTCACCGTGCAGGACACCGGAGGCGGATTCGGTCACCGCGACGCGCAACGGCCCTGGATCGGCGGTCTGGCCGCACTCGCCCGCACCGTCCGCTGGGAATGGCCGCTCGCCGCGGTCAAGGCCATCGACTGCCAGCGTGCGAACCGCTCGGCGACCGAGACCGCCATCGCCCTCGTCGACGAACTGCTCACCGGAGGCCCGGACCTCGACGTCGCGCTCGCCGTGGACGGCACCCGGTGGACGCTCGACACCACCGAGGCCCCGGAACCGGCCGCGGCCGGTGACTGGGCCGGTGGCTGGGAAGCCGACCCGGTGATCGTCGTGTCCGGCGGGACCGGGGCCGTCACGGCGGCGGCCCTGCGAGAGCTCGGATCCCGGCACCGCGCACGCTTCGTCCTGCTCGGCCGCGGCTCCGACCGCGAGGTGGACGGGCTGGACCAGGCCCGCTACATGCGCGTCGACGTCCGGGACGGAAACGCCGTACGGACGGCGCTCGCCGACGTCCGGCAGCAGTGGGGACCGATCACCGGCATCGTCCACGCGGCCGGGGTGCTGAACGACCAGCGGGTGGAGGACAAGACCGCGGGCCAGTTCGAGGCCGTGTTCAGCACCAAGGTCGACGGGCTGCGAGCACTGCTGGACGCCACCCGCGAGGACCCGCTGCGACTGCTGTGCGTGTTCTCCTCGGTCGTCGCCGGGACCGGCAACGCCGGGCAGTGCGACTACGCGATGGCCAACGAAACCCTCAACCACGTGCTCGCCACCGAACAGAACGCTCGGCCGGACGCGGTGGTTCGCTCGCTGCTGTGGGGACCGTGGGAAGGCGGCATGGTCACCCCCGAACTGGCCGAGGTGTTCCGCCTCGGCGGCGTCGATCTGATCCCCCTGCGAGACGGAGCGCGCGTCTTCGCCCGGGAACTGAGCGCCCCTGCCGACGACCCGCGCGTGCTGCTCACCGCCGGCCGCGCGCTGACGCGACTCGGGGAGGTCACCAATGGATGACCAGGACTTCGAGGTCATGCCCCGCCCTCCGCTGTCCCACCAGCCGACACCGGCCCCGAGGAGCGCCGCGGCGCTGATCTCCGAACAGTTGCGGCAGGCCACCGAGCTCCACGAGCGCTTCCTGGCCACGCAGGCGAGCTTTCACCCGCCCACCACCGGAACGGCAACCGGAACGGCCGTCGAGCCCGCCACCGAACCGGCCCGCACGGCCCGGGCCACCGTCGAGCTCGACGGCTGGTACCTCGACCGGGCCGGCCGCATGACGGCCGGAGCCGTACTGGACGAACTGCTGGCGCTGTGGCCACAGCGCGACGGCGCGCTCGACGGCGAACTCACCTTCCACCACGCCCTGCCCACACCGGGCGGTCAGCTGCTCAGCTCGCTGACCGTCACCGAAGCGGCGCTGCGGGGCGAGGTCGACGGCCACCTGTCGTTGCACGGCATCCTCTGGGACGGCTTGGACGTGCCCCTGCCGACGGAGCACCCCGGTGCCGCGTTCGACACCGACGCGGTCACGGCGTTCGCCGAGGGCCGCCCGGCCGACTGCTTCACCGGCCCCGAGTGGGAGCTCACGCGCGCCCACGTCCGAAGCCCCGGAATCGGCTCACGACGCACCCTCCTGCTGCGCGAGGTCACCGCGTTCGATCCCGACCGCGGGCTCACCGCGACCGGCCGCACCCCGCCGACCACGTGGCACTCGCCCGCCGCGCTGCTCGAAGGCGGCCTCCAAGCGATGGCGTTCCACCTCGTCGCGACCGGGAGCACGATCCACCGCGACGGCTGGCGCTTCGAACCACTGCCGGAGGCGTCCACCCGCCTGCGGGTCCTGCTCAACGCTCCGAGCGGAACACCCCGGTACCACCTCACCCTGCGCTCGCTCACCGGCACGACCGCGCACGCGGACGTGGTCGTCACTATCGACGAGCAGGTGGTGCTGTGCGCCGAAGGGCTCGCCGTTCACCTCGTCGCCGACACCCCCCTGCCGCACTGGAAGCTTCTAGGCCCACCCGCGGTCCAGCGCACCGGCGATCCGGTCCCGCTCAGCGCACTGGCAGGCCTGCGCGGCCACGAGGATCCGGCCGCAGCGAGCACGGACCGAATCCGCTACGACCACGCCACGATGCTCACCGCCGCCTGGGGGCCGCGCGCCGAGATCCTCCCCGACGCCAGCGACGACGCGTTACGGCTGCCCGGACCGCCGTACCTGTTCCTCACCCGGGTCACCGAGCTGTCCGTCACCCACGGAGACTTCCGCCCCGGCAGCAGCCTGGTCGCCGAGTACGACGTGCCCCGGCACGTGTGGTTCCGCGAGCAGAGCGGGACGGTGCCGGTCGCCGTGCTGATGGAGATCGCGCTACAGCCCTGCGGCCTCCTGACCGCCCTGATGAACGGCGGCACGGCCGACGAGCAGCTGCGGATCCGCAACCTCGACGGTCGACTCTCGACGGTCCGCGAGGTGCCCCCCGACGTCGGCTCGTTGCGCACCACGGTCGAGCTCACCGACATCGAGCACTGGGACGGCACGACGATCGAAACGTTCCGGGTCCACTGCGAAGCCGACGGCGTCACCGCCCTGGAGGGCACCACGGTCTTCGCCCTGACCTCGGCGGAGCAGTTGACGGCCCAGACCGGTCTGCCGGTGACCGACCACGACCGCTCCCGCCTCACCCAGCCCTGCGAACACCCCGTTGTCGACCTGCGATCCCGCCCCGCCCGCTTCTTCGGGCACTCCGCCCGTCTGCCCGGTCAGATGCTGCTGATGCTCGACCGGCTCACCGGCTACTGGCCCAACGGCGGCCCGGCCGGACTCGGACGGCTACGCGCCGAGTGCGACGTGCGGGCCGAGGCCTGGTACTTCAAAGCGCACTTCTTCAACGACCCGGTCCAACCCGGTTCCCTCGGTGTCGAGGCGATGTGCCAGCTCCTGTCCTGCTACCTGATCCAGCGTGGCGTCGACGACGGCTTCCGCCTCGAGCCCGTCGTGCCCGACTCGTGGAAGTACCGCGGCCAGGTCCTGCCCTCCGACGCGCTCGTCACCGTCGAACTGGACGTGCTGGACGTCGAACTGAGCCCCGACGGCGGGCACGCGGAGGCCGAGGCCTGGCTGTGGGTGGACGGTCGCAAGATCTACCACGTGCCCCGCCTGCGGGTACGCGTGGTGCCCGGCGCACCGGACTCGCCCTCCACGGTCGACACCGTACTCGACCCCAGGGCGGACACGTGGCTGGCGGACCACTGCCCCACCTGGACGGTCCCCGCCGTGCCGCTGATGTCGACCGCCGAGCTCCTCGCCCGGTCCGCCGGGGACCACGCCGGACGCCCGGTGCGGGTGCTGCGCGACCTGAGCATGCAGCGCTGGCTGCCCGTCGCCGACCCGGTCCGGCTTCGTGCCACCTGCACCGACGAGCAGACGCGGCTCGCGGTGTGGCACGAGGCCGGCTCACTCTCCAGATTCGTCCCGGTGGCCACCGCGACGATCGACTTCGAACCCCCACCCCGGCCGGCTCGCTTCACCCCGCTGAAGGACCTCGCGGACGCGCCGGACCCGTACGAGAACGCGAACCTCTTCCACGGACCGAGCTTCCAGTACCTGACGAGGCTGCGGATGGGCTCCACCGGCGCCAGCGGCGTCCTCGACGCCGAACGCGGGTCGGTACCCCGCGGCGCGATGCACCAAGGGTTGCTGGACGCAGCGCTGCACACCATCCCGCACGACGCGCTGCACCGGTGGGACCCGGCGATCGGCTCCGACCGACTGGCGTTCCCGCACCGGCTCAGCCACCTCACCGTGTACGAGCCCCTGCCCGACCACGGCGAGATCGAGGTCGAGGCCCGTTTCGCCGGCACGCTGCCGGACGACCTCGTCGCGATCGACATCCAGATGTGCCGCGGGGAGCACGTGCTGGTCGCCTTCCGGACCGTGGTCATGCACATCCCGATCGGAGCCCTGACCGCGGTTTCCGGCCCGGAACGACGCGCCTACCTGCGCGACGCCACGCCCAACTCCCGCCTCCTGCTGACCGGCTCGGACGGAGTGCTGCGCAGGCGCGACGTGGAGCGGGCCGACACGGTGCCGGGCACCGTCAACGCCGTCTACGGCCTGCCCGCGGACACCCGCGCCGCGGAGTGGCTGCCCCACATCGCCGTCAAGGACCACGTCGCCCGAAACGCCGGCGTCCACCCGAGCACGGTCGAGGTGACCACCCTCGACGACGTCAGCTGGGACGAGGACTCCGCCACCGTGAGGACCCCATGATTCTGATCACCGGAGCCTCCGGGGCCGTCGGCTCCGCCCTGCTGCGCGAGCTGGACGACACCGAGGAGGTCATCGCGCTCACCCACCACAAACCGGTCGATACCACGTCCGTGCGCGGCGACGCGACCCGTCCCTGGCTCGGCCTCCACCCGGCCGAGTACCGCGAGCTCGCGGCCAAGGTCGACGTGGTCGTGCACTGCGCGGCGGCCGTGAACTTCTCGGCCTCGCACGAGCACCTGCACCGGGTCAACGTCGTCGGCACCGGCCACGTCCTGCGGTTCGTCGCGGACGCGGGCGCCCGCCTCGTGCACGGCTCCACGGCGTTCGTCGCCCGCGCGGGCGACGGCACTCCCTTCGACGCGTACGCCGCCACCAAGGCCACGGGCGAGACCCTGGTCCGCGAATCCGGCCTGCCCGCCTGCATCGCCCGCATCTCCACCGTGATCGGCGACGTCCCGCGGCTCCAGGCGTTCCACTACCTGCTCGGCTTCGCGCTGTCCGGCCAGCTCCCCTTCCTGCCCTGCACGCCCGGCACCCGCGTCGACCTCGTTCCCCGGGACGCCGTCGCCGCCGCACTGGCCGCCCTCGCCCACGACCACGACGCGCGCGGTGACCACTGGCTCACCGCCGGCCCGGCCGCCCTTCCGATGGAACGCGTCATCGAGATCGCCATCGACGCCGCTGCCGCCCGCGCCCAGGACGACGAAGAACTGCGCGACATCGACCAGACGATCTTCCACACCCGGCTGATCGACCCCGCGGTGGCCTCCACGGTGCTCACCGCCGTCCTCTCCCGCTCCTCCAGCTCCGCGGCGCCCAGCGTCATCGAGCGTGCCGCCAACCTCATGGCCGCCTACGACAACGCCGAGCCGTTCCCCACCTCCCTGGGCCGGATTCCCTCCGGCCCACCCGCTCCCACCGTCGAATCGAGTGAAACAGCCCTGCGCCACCTGACCGACTACCTCACCGGACTGCCCCGGCAGACCTGGGAACTGTCCTAGACGGACGTTATGCCGCAGACACGTCGGGAAGTCGCCACTTTCGTTCGAAGGCCACCGCGCGGGCGCTGCGAACGAATTCCACGCGGCCCGAGAACGGAAGTGCCCCCATTACCTTCTGGGTGGTCCCGCGATGGAGTTCCCGGCTTGTGAGTCCGGCCGGACTTATCCCCTTGTCATGCATGATCCGGGGGTGTCACCGGGTTCACTAGTGCCGGTTGTGCTGGAACCAGGCCCGTGTCCTGCTCGACGGTCACGTCGCGCTATGCGGTCCTGGTACCGGTTGGAACCCTGCACGAATTTCGCCACTCCGCACTGCCCCGACTCGGTGAGCAGGGCGCTAGCCTGTGGTTGCTGATAGCAGAAATCCCGGCACGAGAAGCCGGAGAACGTCCGCCGCTACTTCAAGCCCTCCGAACGGGCGTTTGTCGAAGTCACCAGCTTGCTGGCACCCGATAACCGCCAGCGCCGAAGCTACGGCGACGAGTACATCAACGTATGGCTCACTCTTCGATCACTGCTTACCTTCGGCCGACGCCGACACGGGGGCACGCTCGACACCGGGGTGCGTTGAATGGTCGGGCACGACTCGGTCGATGAGCCAGATCGCCAGCGCGGCACCGGCGAAGCAGGCACCGGCAACCGAAGCAGCCGTCCACCCCATGCTGTCGTAGAGACTCGACGCTGTGACGGCACCCAGGGCTGATCCCAGGGAGTAGCAGATCATGTAGGCGCCGATGATCCTGCTGCTCGAGTCCGGATCCCGGGCGACGATGAGGTTCTGGTTGGTGACGTGCACGGCTTGGACGGCGAAGTCGAGCAGCACCGCGCCCAGAACCACGAGCCACAACGACCATCCGGCCTGTCCGATGAACCACCACGAAGCGATCAGCACGATCAACGACACCACTGTGACCACACCTGAATACCCGCGATCGGCCCAACGACCGGCCCGTGCCGCACCGAGAGTCCCGGCCAGCCCGGCGAACCCGAACAGACCGATCTGAGCCGGGGAAAGGTGCCAGGGCGCGTTGCTCAGCGGCAAGGCCAGTCCGCTCCAGAGCACACCGAAGGAGGCGAACAGGAAGAACGTGATGAGCGAGCGAGTCCGGAACACCCGGTCGGTGGCTCCGAGAACGAGGATCGAGGCGACCGCGGCCCCGTACGAGCGCGGTGCCCGGCCTGGTTGATCATCGGGCAGAGCCGTCCAGATCAGGACGGCCATGATCACGGCCATGACGGCCGCGGCCGCGTAGACGGCGCGCCAACCGGCAACGTCGGCGATGAAACCGGCGACGGTGCGGGCCAGGATGATCCCGACCACCACTCCGGAGGTAACGATCCCGATGTTGCGGCCGCGGTGTTCGGGAGGGGACTTCGCCGCGGTGTAGGCGACCGCGGTTTGAACGACCACGGCGAAGAGACCGGCGATCGCCACTCCGACGTAGAGAACCGCGGCAGTCGTCGAGAGCGCCGCCACCGTGGCGCCCACCGCGATCAGCAGCAGATGCGCCGGAATGAGCATCCGGCGGTTCAGCCAGTCCCCCAGCGGGACGAGCGCGGCGAGGCCGACCAGGTAACCGGCCTGTCCGAGGGCCACTACCCAGCCCACCTGTCCGGTCGAGATCGACAGATCGGAACCCATGCGTTCGAGCAGGGGCTGGGCGTAGTAGACGTTCGCCACCGACACCCCGCACAACACGGCCAGCAACAGCAGGCGTGCCCGAGTAAGGAGCACGGCGGGCGCGGTAGACGCCGAGGACGGCACCCTCACTCCAATCGGTAGTAGTATGAAACCAATCGGAATGTAGCCGTAAAGGTAGCAATATGCAACCGATCTGTTTGGGGGTCTGCCGTGACCACACCACCCACCGGGTCAGGACACCCAGCCGCGCCCTCCGACGGGTGGTCCGACCCTCCCTGCGCTCTCGCGCGCGCCGTGGACCTCGTCGGGGACAGGTGGAGCCTGCTGATCCTCCGCGACGCCTTCGACGGGACCCGGGCGTTCACCGATTTCCAGCGCAACCTCGGTGTCGCCAAGAACATCCTGAGCGACCGGCTCCGCCGGCTCGTCGCCCACGGCGTCCTCGACCGACAGACCGCCGCGTCGGGCAAGCGGCAGGAATACGTCCTCACCAACTCCGGTGAACAACTGTTCACCGCCATGGTGGCCCTACGGCAATGGGGCGAGTCACACGCTTTCGACACCGGCGAGCCCCACTCGGTACTGGTCGACGACGACACCGGCACACCGGTACCGACACTGCACCTACAACGCCCGGACGGCACCACCCTCACCGCCGGGAACACCCACGTCCAAAAGCTCAGCTGACGACCGGATCTCCCACCGCAGGAGCGTTCAGGGGCACCGACGATGCCAACACCAAGCCGAGCACTGCCACTACCGACAACGCGGCCGTCCTCTATAGATGCCGTTGCAGTATTAAACCACCACGACGATCAGAGGCTCCCAGGAAGTCCCCCGACACATCTCGCCACCTCAGCCGAGGACAGGACAGCTGACTGATTGTTTCTTACGCATCCGGCACGACCCCGAGCTACTGATGACCAACTTCCTGTCTCACGTCGGGCTTGATCATACACAACCATCAACACGACAAGAAAATATAATTTAGTAAAATTTTACTAGCGCCCTGACAACTATTGGTTATGAATTTTAACACGATCGGTTTTACTCCGAACGAGTGCTTCCCCCGGTCCACACTACCGCTCCCATAGAGATGGACCATTTTGAAAAACACCACATTCAATCGGTTGAGCACTGAACGACTTGGGGTTCGCGAGAATTGTCACCGAGTTATTGGCAGTACCAGCTTTTGAAAAGCCACCATAATATGAAATTAACAAAAACCACAACCCCCCAAAAACAACATTCATTGGTCGACAGCGAACGCAGCGATGAGGTCATCGATGGCGGGCTGACTGATGTCGAGTTCGGGATGGGCGCCGAACCTGCGGTTGCCATAAACGAGTGAGGCTGCCCCGGTACTCGCGGCGTGGGTCACCCGTCCCAGCAACAGGAGGTGATCTCCGCCGGAAACGACATCGTGGAGCTCGCACACGACCCAGCTCACCGCGCACGTCAGTTGCGGTACACAGTGGTCTGTCCGCCACTCCATGTCACAGAACTTGTCCGTTTGTGATGCCGCGAAAGTCAGCGCGATGTCCTCGTTTCCGGCACCGAGAACGTTGACGCCGAACCGATGTGTCCGCAGAATTCGGCCCAGTAGCGTCGATCGACGATCCAGCGCGATGCTGACCAACGGCGGACGCAGCGAAAGCGACGCGAACGAGCTGACGGTCGCACCATGCGGTGTGCCGTCGACCATCGCCGTCACGACCGTGCCGGGAGCGCAGACACTTGCCATCAGGTCACGAAATGCTCGTTCGGAGACCATTTTCCCCGCTATCCAGTGCCGTCATGAAAAGTGGGGAATCCATCCGAAAAAACAATTTCCCGATACGGAAAGCAGACTCCCACTCATCGTCGGATCAACTTCGGTGTGACCGTAGCGCGCAGGACGAAGGGGAACCAGGGGATCGGTGCAGGACTACTTGAACACGGCGTCGGGCCTACCCAGAAACGTAGTGATGTTTCAGGAGACGAACTCCGTTTCGGTGAATTCGTGCGCGGGGGCGGGCCCACCGCGCTGTGCGTTGATCAGGTCGAGTTCGGCAAGCGCTTCGGTGATTCCGGCGGTGTAGGACAGCTGGTGACTGCGGGCGAGAGCCTGCCGCAGGTGGGACGCCGCTGAGTCCGGATCGTCATCGTGTCGCGCGATTCGCGCTAGTTCGGTCTTGGCGTGAATCTCTCCGCGGTGGTAGGAGCGCTCGGCGGAGAGATGCAGTGCACGTTCGTGGAATTGCTTGGCTTGGGCGGCATCGCCTTCGGCGAAAGTGGTTCGGCCCAGCCAGGACAGGGTTTCTACCACTTCTGTCCACAGTGATAGCTCTTCGGCGGTCCGCAGCGCTTCGCGGTGCATCCGGGTCGCTCGCACGCGGTCGCCGTCCAGTTCGGCCAAAAGGGCGAGCGAACGGGACGCTCGTAGCTGTCCCCAGCGATCGCCGATCTCGTGCAGCGCGGCTGCGCCCCATTCTGCGTTTGTTCTGGTTGGCGTCACACCGTCTTCGGCTGCGCGGTAGCTGGAACGCTCGACGAGGGCGAGAGCCTCAGTCCAATGGTCCTGGCACTTCCGGGAGGTGACCAGACTTTCTTCCACCAGCGGTCGTCCCCGGTCAGGGATGCCGTCTGCGAGCAGCGCGGACCCGACGAACCACTGAATCCGGGCTCGCAGAACGGGCTCTTCGATACCCACGTTCGGTACGTCGACAGTACGACCATTCCCGGGTGACGTGCGCACTTCGATCCCTGCCAGCCAGCCCTGCGCGGCTGCGCGCACAGCGGGTGACCCACCGTCAACTCCCAAGACCGACCGCAGGGAACGACGACCTTCGGTGAGGCGTCCGCGCAGGAACCAGTACCATGCCATCGCGTTCACCAGGCGAAGCGCTTCGTCGACGATCTTCTCTCCAAGGGCGGTGTCGAGTGCTCGGCGCAGGTTCACCGTCTCCACGTCAAGGATTTCGAGGTATCGGTGTTGTTCGAGACCGCGAAGATTCCGGTCCGCCTCCTCGGCGAGCTCGACGTAGTAGTGCACGAAGCGACTTCGCACGGTGGCCAGTTCTCCCGCTTCTGCCATGCGTTCGACGCAGTAGGCCGCGACCGACTCCAGCATGCGGAACCGGTTTCCATCCCGGACGACGAGAGAGCGATCCACTAGTCGGGACAACACATCCACAACGCAGTGACGCGGGATGTTCTCGTCGGCACAGATCACTTCGGCGGCTCGTACTGTACACCCGTCGGCATGGACGGATAGCCTGCGAAGCACGGCTTTCTCCGTATCGCTGAGCAGGTCCCAGCTCCAGTCGATCATCGCCCTCAGGGTCTGCTGTCGCGCGGCGCGTCCTCGTCCCGCGCCGGTCTGCAATCTGAATCGGTCGTGCAAACACTCGGCGAGCTCACTGGGGCTCAGTGCCCGGAGTCGAGGAGCGACGAGTTCGAGCGCGAGGGGAATGCCGTCCAAGCGCTGGCAGATCGCCGAAACGGCCTGCACGTTCTCGGCATTGAGGGCGAAACCCGGGACTGCGGCGGTCCCCCGCTCCACGAACAGCGCGACCGCGCTGCACTGAGCCGCCGCCGGAACCCGCGCCGCGGTAGTGTTGTCGGGTAGCGCGAGCGGCGGCACCGGCAGAACCATTTCGCCGGGGAGATCGAGCGGCTCTCGGCTGGTCAGCAGCAGGCGCGCGCCCGGAACGGCAGTCAGTAGTGCTTCGGCCAGCGTCGCGACCGCCTCAAGGATGTGCTCGCAGTTGTCCAGCAACACCAGCATCCGCTTGTCGGCCACCGTGTGGCAGAGCCAACTCAGCAGATCGTGCGAATCCGGTTCCACCGAGGCGGTTTCGCAGAGCCCCAGCGTCACCACGATCCGTTCGGCGATATCGTCCGACGTCGCGTCACAGCTCAGCCCCGCCAACTCCACGAGCCACACCCCTTCCGGGAACTGCTCGGTCAGCCCGTCTCCGGCGGCCACGGCGAGCCGGGTTTTGCCTACCCCGCCGGGGCCCGTCAGGGTCACGAGCCGGGCATCCGGGTCAGCGCACAACGGTTCGTGCACCTGCTGAAGCACCTCGTCCCGACCGATCAGACTGGTCAACGGGGTCGGCAGGTTGGTGCGGCCACGGGGCTGAGGCTCGGGCGCGGCCAATTCCGGTTCCTGACGCAGCATCGCTTCGTGCAGCGCGGTGACCTCCGGCCCCGGGTCCACCCCGAGCTCGTCGGCCAACGTGCGCCGCAGCTCGTGAAAGCTGTTCAGCGCTTCGGTCTGTCGCCCAGCCTGATACAGCGCACGCATCTGCGCCATTCGCAGTCGTTCACGCAACGGATACCGGGCGACCAGCTCGACCAGTTCGGTAGCGAGAGCGGCATGTTCCCCCGTGTTCAGGCGTGCCTCAGCATGGTCCTCGACGGCCACCAGCCACAGGTCTTCCAACCGTGTGATCTCACCGCGAGCAAACGAGAGGTCAGCAACGTCGGCGTAGGGATTTCCCCGCCACAAGCCCAGAGCTTCAGAAAACAACCCAGCCCGGCTACACGGATCTCCGGCAGCGCGCGCCCGCTCGACCAAGTTTTCGAACAGCACCGCGTCAACCACCGCATCATCGAGCCGCAGCCGATAGCCCGCCGGCTCGTACACCACACGGTCGCTGCCCAGCGCCCGTCGAAGCTGCGACACCTTGCTCTGCAACGTGTTGAGCGCTCCTCGCGGTGGACAGTCGCCCCACAGGGCCTCGACGAGTCGGTCGGTCGACACCGGTTCACCCCGATGCACCAGGAGCACGGCGAGCAGGGCACGCACCTTCGCTTCGGGGACTCTGGCTTTCTGCCCCTCGTCGTCCCAGACCACCAACGGGCCGAGCACCCCCAAACGCATACCCGCAGTGTATCGCCAGCGAACCGTCAGTGACTCGTGCGTGGAAAGTCGCAGGCTGGATACGGAGCCGAAAGAAGGAACGGAAACGGAACCCATGCCCACATCAGTCGCACACCGAGCCGGTCCGAAGGAATGGGCCGGTCTGGCGATCCTGGCGCTGCCTACGGTGCTGCTCGGTCTCGACGTCACCGTGCTGTACCTAGCCCTGCCCGCCCTCTCGCTCGATCTGCAACCCAGCAGCACCGAAGCTCTGTGGATCATGGACGCCTACGGGTTCCTCATAGCAGGATTCCTCATCACCATGGGCACCTTGGGCGATCGGATCGGCCGACGGAAGCTGCTCATGATCGGTGCCACGGCATTCGCCCTCTCCTCGGTCGTGGCCGCCTACTCCGTCAGCGCGGAGATGCTCATCGCTGCGCGGGCGGTCCTGGGCATCGCAGGCGCCACCCTGATGCCCTCCACACTGTCACTGATCAGCACCATGTTCACCGACGCCAGTCAACGAGCGTTCGCAATCGGTGTCTGGGCGACCATGTTCGCGTTGGGCATGGCTGCGGGGCCCTTGGTAGGCGGAGTTCTGCTCGCCCACTTCTGGTGGGGCTCGGCCTTCCTGGTCGCCGTCCCGCTGGTAGGCATCCTGCTCGTCGCTGCCCCATTCCTGCTACCCGAGTACCGCGCCCCCAGCAGCGGCCGGTTCGACCTAACCAGCGTGGTGTTATCCCTGGCCGCGATCCTGCCGGCGATCTACGCCGTGAAACACTCGGCCAAGGAAGGTATCGATCTCGTCGCTGCCGCCTCGCTGGTGGCCGGGATCGTGTTCGCGGTGGTGTTCGTTCGGCGGCAGCACAGACTGACTGATCCGCTGTTGGACATGACGTTGTTCCACAGTCGTACGTTCAGCGCCGCGCTGGGCGTATTGCTGGTCGGACTGGTCGGAGTCGGCGGCGCGATGTTCCTGGTCACTCAGTACCTGCAGCTCGTCGAGCGGCTCAACCCGTTCGCCGCTGGGCTGTGGATGGGGCCACCCGCCTTGATGATGTTCGCAGCAGGGCTCATAGCTCCCCTCGTCGCGCGCCGCATCCGTCCGGGAATCATCGTGGCGTTCACCCTGGCGCTGTCCACGGTCGGCTACTTCCTGCTCTTCTTGGCCGGCAGCGCCAACGGCATCGGGCTCGTGGTGACCGGTTTCGGCCTGGTGTATCTGGGACTGGGCACTATCGCGGCCCTGGGCACGGACCTGGTGGTCGGGGCGTCCCCGCCGACCAAGTCCGGTTCCGCCGCCGCGATGTCGGAAACCGTGCAGGAGCTCGGTCTGGCCGTGGGCGTCGCGGTACTGGGCAGCCTCACCACAGTCGTCTACCGCACCCAGATCGACAACCACGTTCCCGCGGACCTCGCGAAAGAGGCCGGCAAGGCCGTCAGTGACAGCATGGCGGGTGCCTCGTCGGTGGCGCACCACTTGCCAAAAACTCTACTGCAGCAGGCCGAGAACGCTTTCACCACGGGCATGAACATCGCTGCTCTGGTCGCAGGAATCGGCATCCTGGTACTGGCGCTGGTCTCGGCCACCGTGCTGCGCCACATCGGAACAATCGGCAGTGACAACTACGAGGAGGACACCAAGGCCGAGCTCGATCGCGAGTGAAGCCCCTGACCAGCTCCTTGGGTTCTAGGGGTCGTCGCAACGCCTTAATCGTCGAGGTGGAGCGACGGACTTCGAGCCCCGCGAGAGTCGGGCGCCGCAAGGGTGTAAGAAGCTGATCCGTGAACGGGAGGAATACTTCCGGCTCATGGATCAAGGAATGAGCAGCCGGGATGCGTGCCGGATCGTCGGGATCAACTGGCGGAGCGGCGATCGCTGGCGCAATGGGTGGCATTCACCCAGCAAGGGCCAGAGCCCAAGCCACCGATCCGTCGGGATGAGCGGGCTTCTGGCCCGTCGCGTTTCCTGACCGAGGACGAGCGTGTTCACATCGCCGATCGGCGGCGGGGGAAGGCCGGTATCCGCACCATCGCTGTCGAGTTGGACAGGAGCCCGTCGACGATCAGTCGTGAGCTGCGCCGTAATTGTCACCCCGGCTATGGCGGTTACCGCCCGTACGCGGCCCATTCCCGTGCCTAGGCCCGGAAGCTTCGTCCCAAGACCGGCAAGATCGCCGCCACCCCGCGGTTGGCCGAGGCGTTCCAGGGCAAGCTCCACCGCAAGTGGAGTCCTGAGTAGATCACACGCTGGCTGCGTCGAAGGTTTCCCACACGACCGGAGATGTGGGTGTGCTGGGAAGCGATCTATCAGGCTCTCTACAGCCGCACACGGGGCGATCTGCACCGCAGCCTGGCCCGCAACCCTGCGCACGGGGCGGGCGATACGCAAACCCCATCGTCAGGCACAACAGCGGCGGCCCCGTTTCATCGACCCGATGGTGATGCTCGACCAGCGTCCTGCCGAAGCCGATGAACGGGCCGTCGCCGGTCATTGGGAAGGCGATCTCGTGATCGGACGTGACCACAAGACCGCGATAGCCACCCTGGTCGAGCGCACCACCCGCTACCTGGTGATCGTGGCCCTGCCTCACGGACGGTGGCCCGAGCGCGTGCGCGAGGCTCTAGCCAACCACATGCAGGCTTTTCCGTCTTCGTTGACACGGTCGGCGACCTGGGTCCAAGGCAGCGAGATGAGCGCGCACGCCGCGTTCACCGCCACCACCGGCATCCCGGTCTACTTCTGCCCACCCGCCAGCCCCTGGCGGCGCGGTTCCAACGAGAACACCAACGGGCTGCTACGCCAATACTTCCCCAAAGGCACCGACCTGCCCGTCCACGACCAGGACCGAGTCAACATGGTCGCGGCCGAACTCAACCATCGGCCACGCAAAACGCTCGGCTGGGACAGCCCAGCCGAGCGTTTCACTACACTCACGACCACCAACAACTAGCAGCCGTGTTGCGACAACCCCTCGAGTCCTCCAGTCCGGGCTGGGGCTTTAGAGGACCACGGCGAATTCGATGATCAGCGACGCTCGCAGCACCACCGGCCAATTGGGCGTGCCTGTGACATATCGGCCGTTTCCGCTGCTCACAAACCATTTTGCGTTTTTCGCCCCAAACGATGGTGGTGGTCGTGGCAGGATCCAATGAGTTGATCAAGGATGAGCGCAGTGGTCCGCTTCGAGCGGCGGAACAGCCCACTGGTTCGGAGGGTGCTTGAATGGGTTCTGAAACGTCGTACCTTCCGGTTACGGCGGCGTGGGCGAAGGCGGGCAACGCGTCCGAACCCGTACCGCACCCATTGGTCTGCCATCTCATCGACACGGCAGCGGTCGCCCATGAGCTTTACGAGGTGTTGCTCGGCCCGAGTGTGCGTACCCAGTTGGAAGCGGGATTACGTCCGCTGGGACGGCCACGCTCGGTCGTGGCCGTGCTGTGTGGGTTGCACGACCTCGGCAAGTTATCCCCGGCGTTCCAGGCATTGCGGTACGACATCGCCGTGGCTCGCTTCCCCGAGACGAAGAATTTCCGAAACGCTCTGTTCTACGCGGAAAAGAGACACCGAGCCACCCCGGAACGCACGGACCTCCCCCACGGCGTGGCCACCGCGGCGCACATGGCGAACCGTTTCCGCAGGATGGGTGTCGCGGGTGAGACAGCCGACGAGATCGCTTCGGTGGTCGGCGGACACCACGGGACATTGCCACAACGGGCGGAAATCCGCGCGGCCCAGCGCAAGGCAGGAGACTTGGGAACGGGGCCTTGGCAGGTGGCGCGGGACGAGTTGATGGATACCGTCGCGTCCCTGTGGGACTGTACGTTCCCGGCCACGGGCTGCACCGACGTCGCGTTACCGCATCCGGCGGGTGTCGGCTTGGCCGGCTTGACGACGATCAGCGACTGGATCGCGTCGAACCAGCGGTGGTTCGAGGCGCACCCCGATGTGTCGGACCTCGCCGAGTACCAAGCGAAGGCAGTGGCAACCGCTCAGCAAGCCATCACCGAATTGGGATGGCAACCGTGGCGCCCCACTGACGTGAGCTGTGCGGGCATGTTCCCCGAACCCGCTCCGAACAGTCTGCAACGGACCGTTGAAGAGCTCGTCGCCGACTGCGACTCCCCCGGCATCCTCACGATCGAGGCTCCCACCGGTGAGGGCAAGACGCGGGCGGCTCTGCAGGCAGCCGCCACGCTGGTTCAACGGCTCGGCCTGTCCGGCATGTACATGGGTATGCCGACGAAAGCCACGAGTCGACAGACACGCGGCGAGATCGATGCGCTACTCACACGGCAGGGTTCATCGCTACGGTCGAATCCCGTGTACTCCGGGGCGACGGCCGAGCGGAGTCCCCACGGGCCACGTATCGAGGTGCGCGAGGTCGGTGTTGATGAGCCGTCGCGGGAATCGGACAGCGTATCCGCCGACTCATCGGCAGAGCCCGACTCCGAGACCGGAAGCAACGAAGTCCACGAGTGGTTCGCCAAGAAACGTGGGTTGGCGGCACCGATCGGAGTGGGCACAATCGACCAGGCGCTGCAGGCGGTGATCCGCTCGCGGCACAACTTCCTGCGCATGTCGTGCCTGAGCGGCAAGGTGCTCGTCGTCGACGAAGTGCACTCTTACGAGACGTACACCTCCACGTTGCTGGACCGATTGTTGTGGTGGTGTGGACGGTTGGGCATCACGGTCGTCCTCCTCTCCGCGACTCTGGCATCCACCCGGCGCGACGAACTGATCGGCCGATGGCAGTCCGGTCATAACAATCCCACCTCGGAGCCCGAGGAACTCACCGCGACACAACCTGGCGAATGGCAGGTAACGTGGGCGGACGGCGCCGGTCGCAGACCGCCGAGGGAGTTCGGGGTCAGCGAGCAGAACCCGCTCGTACTGAACTGGATCCACGAGCACTCCGAACCCTCTCGCGACGACTCCGACAACCTCGTGGACTGGTTGCGCGAAAACATCGAGTCGGAAGGCTGCGCCGCGATCATCCACAACACGGTGGCGCGTGCGAAACGGACTTTCGAAACGCTGCAGACCGAGTGCGCCGACTGGGAAGAACCGCCGGAGCTGTTCTTCCTGACAGGTCAGCTCGATGCCGGGGACCGGGCGGAACGCGAGCAGATCCTGCAGGACAGGTTCGGAGCCAAGGGCGAACGTCGCAGTGGCATCGTCGTCGGTACGCAGGTGCTGGAGCAGAGCCTGGATCTCGACTTCGACATCATGATCACCGATCCCTGCCCAATAGACCTGTTGCTGCAACGCGCCGGTCGACTTCATCGGCATTCGCGCTCCGCCCGCCCCGTTCCCGAGCGCATGCTGGGAGTCATCGATCCGCGACCACCGGCGAACGCGAGGCAGAAAGTGGAGCGGAAGTACCGGTTTCCGGAGTCCGCCGTGTACCGGCAGTACCTCAAGATCTCCACCATAGAGGCCGTGAGCGCGAACATGACGCTGGACATGCCCACTGTGGTGCCGAAACTCGTGCAGGAGGTCTACGTCGAGGACGTTCGCCCGAACGAGGAAGCGCGATACGAGCAATGGGACGAGTCCCGGAAGCGCTATGAACGAGCCGACCGCGTCGACATCCACGAAGGAGAGGTCGCCGCGCTGCCGATGTCGATTCCCGGACAGAGCCTGAACGAGTTCACCCGCCACACGACCAACCCCAGCCGAACACGCAAAGAACGCGGCAGGAAAGAGCAGCAGCCATGAGCCAAGCAGGCGCCCCCGAAGCCGACGAAGCCTTCGATCTCCCCGTCGAAGCGGCGATCAACGTCGTCCCCGTGTGGCGCGTCGATTCCGGAGGACTCCGCAGTCGACGAGGAGGAATCGTCGACCCGGAGGCCGAGACACTGGACGAAGAACTGGTGCTCGCACTGGCGGATTCCGTGGTCACCCTCTCGGCTCCGGTGGACCTGTCACCTCGTGCACTGACGGTGCTTCGGGAGCAACTGCCGCTACCGCCTGCGTTCGATCGTTCCGGCTCGCTGCGCGGCCACCAGCTCCTCGAACTCGACGCACAAGGTCGCGCGGTAGTGGACGAGGTGGCCATCCACCACCACACGACCTTCGGTCTGCTGGTCCGGGACCGTGGAGGGGCGCAGGAGTAGCGACGCGGTTCCCGGTCCCACTCAGTGAACATGGCTACACGGCCGCACCCCCGGAGAGCACACCGATGACGAGCCAGACAACGACCACGATGACCGTAGCTTGTGTCAGGGACAGCTTCAGCTGGACACATACTTCAGACCCTCCGTGGGGTCGGGCGCACTCCAGGTATTGCACGCTCACTCCTTCCGATGCCACAGGGAGTCGGCCTTTACCTCGCTGCCGATCTTGGTGGACCAAGCTACCGAGGAATCACAGAGATGGTCAATCAGGTGCGCATAATGTCCCTAAACACGAGCATGGAACGCCTTGGATAGGCTTGCGTCTGTTCCCAAGCAGCCTTGGGGTGACTCACAGGTACGCATCACGTGAGTTATTTCCTCGCTGTAGCGGGGGTGAGGGTGGCGTGCCGTGGCAGTGGTCGACTCGGAGCCACGGCACGCGGCACCCACTCGCGAGGCGCTACTCGCTGAGTCCTGTCGACTCCTTAAGGAACGACCTGTGAAGTTCGATCTGCTTACCGAACCGTGGCTGCCGGTGGTCACGCTCGATGGCACGCACATCGAGGTCAGCATCCGGGATGTACTCACCCGGGCGCACGAGCTGCGCTGGCTGGATGGGGAGACGCCGGTGGTGACCGCGGCGTTGCACCGGATGCTCCTCGCTGTCGCCCATCGCTGCTACGGCCCGGAGAACGCCTCGGTGTGGAAGCGACTGTGGACGGGGTCGTCGCTGCACGAGCACTCGGAGGACGAACAGGCCTTCGAGGATTACCTGGCCTCCGTCTCCGACCGGTTCGACCTGTTCCACACGACGCGTCCGTTCCTGCAAACTCCGGCGCTGAGCGAGAAGGCTTGGGGAAACGTCACCCAGCTATTACCGCACAGGGCGACGGGCAACAACGCGACGCTGTTCGACCATACGACCACCGCTGACCGCGTAACCCTGTCCCCGGCTCAGGCGGCACGGTGGCTGGTGACGCTGCAGGCGTTCGATGTCGGCGGGCTGAAAACCCCGTACCGCGCGGACAAGTCCTCCGAAGCCGGTCTCGCCAACCGGTTCGCCACGGCCCTGCTCGAGGGCTCCACCCTGCACGAGACCCTCCTGTTGAACATGCCGATCTACCATCCTCGTGCGGGTTACCCGCATCCGACTTCCGCTGCGGACTGCCCGGTGTGGGAGTACAAGCATCCGCCGGGACCGGAACCGGACAAACAAGGACGCGCCCCGAACGGCTGGACGGACACGCTCACGTGGCCGTCGCGCCGCGTGCTGCTGCACCCCGCGCACACCGACCAAGAGGTGCGTGTGGACGGTGTGATCATCACGCCGGGCACCAGGCTGCGTACAGAGCTGACGGACTCCGAACTGATGTCCGCCTTCCGGTACAAGACCAAGCGACAGCGCGGCAAGGTCGTCAAAACCGGCCAGGCACAGCCCGTCGTACTCGAGGAGCTGCGCGGCGTCTGGCGCCACGCACGTGAACTGCTCGTCGGCGACTGGGAAAACGCGCACCGCGAGCGCCCCCGCACCATCGAACACGTGGCAGAGATGGCCGCTTCGGACAACATCGCCGCCGATGCGGTGTACACGCTGCGCGTGTTCGGACAACAGCTCAATCCCCAGGGCGGGGCGGTTCATGCTTGGCAGCAGGAGACGCTTCCCGCCCCCGTGGCGCTGCTGCGCGTTGATCTCCGTCACGAGGCCGTGGGGGATCTGCTGGGCCTGTCGGTCGGATTGGCCGACGACGTCGGCGACGCGCTCAAGAGATTGGAACGCGATTTCGCCGCGGCACTGTCCGGAGAGACACCGGCTAAGCGCCAATTGCTGGCGCAGTGGTACTGGCCTCGGTTGTCCGAGCCGTTCGGTGATTTCCTCCGGAACTTGGGTCGGGCGTTGAACAACGATGATGCCGGTACCCAGCAACAGGAACTGCTGGATGCCGCAGGGCGGTGGCAGGAGTGCGTCCGGAGGACGGGAAAAAACGCCGCCGAGCAGTGGGCTGAGGACCTACCACGACGCGGAGCACGCCAGCTCCAGGCACTGGCGAAGCCTTTGAACGACTTCGAAGGCCTTCTCGACTGGCTCTGCCGAACGTTCGACGCGAACACCGCGCGGTACCACGATCCAGAGAAGGAGGAGGATGACTGATCAGGAACTCCAGGAACGACAGGAGCGGTTCATCACCGAGCTGCTACGAGAGGCCGCGAACCTGTCCGCTGCGGAGAATCACCTGGTCCATCAGGCCAGAAAGCGCTTGGCGGAGCTGCGCCGAGGCGTTGGCAGGCCCTACCCCGCGCCAGCCGCGTACGACCTCGTGCTGCAGTACGATCCGCCGGAGGCTCAGGAACAAGCGTGGTTGCTGACCGCAGGGCTTTTCGCGCTCCACCCGATGAAGGAAGCGAGCGGCAGCCGTTCGCTCGGCAGCTCCCTGGGGCAGCTGCACGGTGTGGGGGCCACTGAGGCGCGGTTGCGGCAACTCGCCACAGTCGACCAGGCTCGGCTCCCGCACTACTTGCGACAAGCCGTGCAGTTACTGCGGTCGCACGATGTCGGAATCGACTACCTGAGACTGCTGCGCGATCTCTGCGTGCTCACCAACCCGAAAGTGGACACGCACAAACTGCGGCTGCGTTGGGTGCGAGATTACTACCGCACCGTTCACGCCCGAACCGGTAACTCTTCGGCGAAAGGAAATACAGCGTGATTCTTGAACTGCACCTGTTGCAGTCGTTCCCGACGAGCAACCTCAACCGGGACGACATCGGACAACCTAAATCCGTGACGTTCGGTGGCGCGGTCCGCGGACGTGTCTCCAGCCAGTCGATGAAGCGCTCCGCACGAGGTTTGTTCCAGCGCTACGGCCTGGACAAGCAGGAAACCGGTCTGCGCACCAAACGGCTCGTCGAGGGTGCCGGGAAGATCATCGACGATGCCGAAGAACCCAGCGCAGAAACCCAGACGATCGTCCGTGAAGGTATCCGCAAGCTCGGCTTCGAGGTCGATCAGAAGGACCTGACCGAGTACCTGCTGTTCGTCGGTCAAGGTGCTCGGCAAGAACTGGCCGACTACTGCCAGCGCAACTGGGACACGTTGTCCAAGGCCGCTGCCGGCAGGACGGGTTCGGGCAAAACCGACAAGGTAAAACCGACGCAGTCCGACCTCGCGGAAGGTCGGCGCATCCTCAACGCCGAACGGGTCGCCGACGTCGCGCTGTTCGGCCGGATGGTCGCCGACAACAAGGACTTCAACGTCGACGCGGCCAGCCAGGTCGCGCACGCGATTTCCACACACGCCGTGGCCACCGAATTCGACTTCTACACCGCTGTCGACGATCTCAAGCCAGAGGAAGAGACCGGGGCGGACATGATCGGCACGGTCGACTTCAACGCCGCCTGCTACTACCGCTACGCCAACCTCGACACCGAACAACTCACGAAGAATCTCGGCGACGACACCGAACTCACCACGCGAGCAGCGCGCGCCTGGCTCCACTCGTTCATCGCCGCCCGCCCCGGCGGTAAACAGAACTCGATGGCCGCGCACACCATGCCGGAAACCCTGCTGACCGTGGTGCGCGACCACGGGAGTTGGAACCTCGCCAACGCGTTCCTCAAGCCCGTTCAAGGCACCGAGCTGATGGCGGACTCGACCAAGGCAATGCTCGAGCACTTCGCCAAACTCCGCCGCTTCTACGGGGACGAGGAGATCCGCCGCGTCACCGGCGCCGCGCTCTCCTGCGAACTGTCGACCCTGGACTCCGCTGATCAGGCCGCCTCCGTGGAGGAACTCGCCGAGCGGACCCTCACCGCAGCGACGACATGACGGTTATGACGACAAGGACGCTCGCACTGCGGATCGACGCCCCCATGCAGTCCTGGGGAATCCGGTCCGAATTCATCATCCGCGACACCGAACGAGAACCCACCAAATCGGGCATCGTCGGCCTCCTGGCTGCCGCGCGGGGGAACGCGCGCCACGAAGAAACCGCCATCGCTGAACTCGCAAGCCTGCGCATGGGAGTGCGCGCGGACCGGGAAGGACTGGTGGAGCGCGACTTCCACACCGCGCAGAACGTTCCCAACACCGACGGCAAGGGACACCGCACGGTGATCAGCAACCGGTACTACCTCGCCGACGCGCTGTTCCTCGTCGTGCTGGAGGGAGATCCGGCGCTGCTCACGGAACTCGAGCAGGCTGTTCGTAGACCGCACTGGCCGCTGTTCTTCGGCCGTAAAGCATTCGTACCGGCCAGCCCGCTCGTGGCCGCTCCCGAGGAGCAAGCCAACCGGGGGACGGGGCTCTTCAGCCACTCACTGCCGGACGTGCTGCGCAGCCATCCGTGGCTGGAAACGCGGCGTGGGGCGCGGCAGGAAGCAGCCGGTTCCGACGAACACCTGCGAACTGTGGTCGACACAGAGGTCACCGATCCGGCGGCGGAACCACGTCACGATCACCCCCTCTCGTTCGACAGAGATGATCGGCGATACGCCACGCGTGCCGTCCGCACCGGTGAGGTTCCCGTGCCTCCGGAATCAGCCGATGGAGCTTCCCATGTTTCTGAGTAAGCTTCCCGTCAATGTCGTTTCCAGGAAGTTTCGCCGCGACATAGCGAACGTGCACGATATGCACCGGACCGTGATGGATGCTTTCCCGAGCACCGACCAGTCCGCGGCCCGTAGCGAACACGGCGTGCTGTGGCGCTTGGACCGCACGACCCAGGGGTACGTGCTGTACGTGCAGAGCCGAATCCAGCCGAATTGGGACAGGCTGCCCGAGAACTACCTCTCCGAACGTGGGAAGGTACGGTGTCTGCAGCCCGTGTTGCAAGCCATTCGCGCCGGGACAGCGTTCCGATTCCGCATCGTGGCAAACCCGACGCGGCGATTGAAACCGCAAAACGACCACCGCAACGACGGGAACCGCAGACACAATCGTCGTGTCCCGTTACACCGGCCGGGCGAGCAGACTTCGTGGCTCGTACGGCAAGCAGAACAACGCGGATTCGTACTGCCAGCTGCTTCCACGGGCGAGCCGGATGTCACCGCCACACCGCTCCCGGATCTCAGCGGACGCCAAAAGGACACGCCCGAAGGCATGCAATCCCCACGTCATAACAAGATCACGATTGCCCCGGTCCGATTCGACGGGCGCCTCGTCGTGACCGACCCAGACCAGCTGGTACAAACGATCAGCGACGGCATCGGCCCGGCCAAAGCCTACGGGTGCGGTCTCATGAGCCTCGCCCCTGTGGGCAACGGCGCAGGGAGCGCCTGAACGAGAACGGTTCCCCGCGCGACAAAGTGCGGGGAACCTCGTGTCGGACATGTTAGGATAATTCTGGATTGTATTGACTACGAGGCTGAAGTGGTAATTTCTCCCTGGGCGAGCAGGGTTCGCACGGTCTCGGAGCTGGCAGGTTTGTCGAGAGGGACGAGTCCTGCCTTCCGCCATGTTGCGAGTAGTCGTTCCCGTTCGGGGTGTCGTACCGCCGCGGATGCCGTGCTGGTCGGCGCGGGACTGGATGAGTTCATCGGCCAGGCATTCGGTGCGCACCGGACATCGGGCGCAGATGTTTTTCGCGTGTCGACGTCGCCAGTAGGCCTCGTGGCCGGATTCGGGGCGATCATCGGGGCCGTACCAGAGTTCGATCGGAGTTCCCGCGCACGCGGCGTGCTGTTCCCATCCTGATGTCGAGGAGGAAATGCTGGTCATACGAGTCATCGCCGTGCCGTATCGGTGGGCATGAGACCGGAGGGCTCACCTTCACACGGCGGCGGGCGCAGAACGGCTTTCTGGAACTCGGGCACCGTCTGTGGGGAATGCACACGCCATCCGACGCGGTGGGTTTTCGCCTCGTACATGGCGAGATCGGCACCGTCCAGAGCCTCGTTCAGGTCCGGGGCTGGAGTGGTCACCGTGGTGATGCCCAGTGAGACGCCGACGTGCAGCGGCCTGCCGAGGTCGGGCAGCGTGATCGGCGCGGTCAGCGCGCTCAGCAGTCGATCCAGCTGATCGAGGTCGGACAGTCGGGCAACGAAGGCCAGCTCGTCCCCGCCGAGCCGTCCGGTAACCGCCGCAGTGCCGAGTTCGGCGTCCAAACGCCTGGCGACGGTGCGCAGTACACGGTGGCCGTGGGTGTCGTTGATGGGTTTGAATCCGTCGAGGTCGAGCAGTCCGACAGCATTGGCCTTGGTCAGTGTTCTGACGGCGGCTGCTTCGAATCCTGTCCGCGTCAGCAGTCCGGTGACCGGGTCGCGGTGGGCACGTGCGAGCTGGCGGGTGCGCATTCGTAGGCGGTAGGCGGTAGCGGCCCATCCAGCGGCCGCGGCCACGGTCGCCGTGCCCAAGGTGGCCGCCGAGCGTGACGCTCGGCGGGGCAATGGGGTCGAGGTCGACATCCATTCGCAGAGGTGCATGACGGTTGCCTTTCGACGAGTTAGACGTTGTACTGCTGGGCCTCGTTGTCCCCGGTCGGGATCGTGTCCGTGTCCGTCGCGTCGAGAACCGGTCGGTGCGGGCTGGCGCTCCGCTGTCGCGGTGGCGGCCGTCCAGGCAGTGGGGATGGACCCAGTCGGTCAGTCGCGCGGCGAATCCGGGCCGCCATTGGTGGTGCCAGTACTGGGCGTCGCGGACGTTGGCGGTGGCGCCGATGTTGGCGCGGCGCCAGGTGTAGGCCAGCGTGGCGATCTCCAGCGCCAGGCCTGGATGGTGGCGCCAGCAGGGTGGTATCGGACGGGAGGGTCCGCCTGGGATGCCGACGTAGGTTGTGTTGTGCCAGGCCACGAAGTTCTCCACAGTCCATACAGGACTGTTCTCCTCGTCGCGGTGTTGGCTGTCTTCGGCGGCTGCGGGTGGGGTGTACAGCACCCAGGGGGGGCGGGCTGGTCTTCGACGGGGTCGTTGTCCTCGGTGTTTTCGAGGGCTTCGAGCCGGTTGTCGAGGGCGTTGAGGCATGTGGAGAGGCTGCTGACCACATCGGGGAGGGTGTTGACCTGGGCCTGCAGGTCTCGCAGTGTGCGGTCGGTGTCGGACTGGCGAAAGCGGGCGGGAGTGATGCCCTCGTCCTCGGTCACGGTTTTCCGTCCTCCTCGGCCACGGTGGGTGTGTTGCCGAGTTGTGGCGCGGTGGGCAGGGGGTAGCCACCGGGTGAGACGGGCGGCTGCCCGCGACGGATGGTTTCGATGTCGGCGCGTAGCTGGGTCCAGTCGCGGCGCCGGGTGACATCGAGGGTGTGGGCGAGGATGGGGTCGAGGTGGCGGTGGAACACCAAGACGCGGTCGCGGTCGAGGGTGCGCACGGCGCCGGGGCGGTAGGTGGGCACGGTTTCGGTGCCGATGGAGGTGCGGGAGGTGCCAGCAAGCCGTCGGACTGCTGCTGGTAGCGCCGTCGCTCGTGGTGGCCGGTCAGGGTGGAGGCCCACTCCAGGGTTTGGGGGTCTTTGATTCCTCCCCAGAGGGTGAGTGTGGTGGTGTTGTCGAGTAGTCGCCGCCGCCCGGTTTCCTCGTAGAGGATCTCCAGATGCGCCAGGGATTGGGCGGCCCAGTCGATGCGGACCCCGCGTCCGGCGGAGTCGGCCAGGATCTCGGGCAGTCGTGGGATCGGGGTAGCGTCGAAGAGTTCGTCGAGCACGTTGGTGGCCGGTGGGTCCAACCGCCGGTGCGGGTAGGACAGGGCCACGTCTTGTTCGGTGGTCAGGATGTCTTCGACCAGGGCGGTCAGGATCGGGCGGACCTGGGCGGCCTGGTGTTCGCCGGCGATGAGGAACAGGGAGCCGTGGTTGTCGATGAAGCTGCCGACATCGAATTCCTGACCCGGTTCGGGGGTGCACAGGTGTCGCAGCTGCGGGTCCAGCCAGGGTTCGATGACGCGGCGCACGCTCAACCACACCGCATCAGAGGTTTCGGCGACCATGCCGATCTCGGCTCGTAGGTTGTCGGCCAGTTCGGGGAATCCGTAGTGGCGCAGCAGTTCGACCGGTTCCTGGTCGGGCGGTTTGGTGATGGCCCAGGTGACCAGGTCCCCCACGCTGCGGCCGTCGTGGGCGGCGGCGATGAGATAGCTCTGCACCACGGTTTTGGCGCGTTCACGGAAGACCTTGTCGTTGCCACCGATGTTTTCCAGTCCCACGGCGACGGCGTCGACGAGGGTTTCGGCCCGTCGGCGGGCGACGGTGAACTCGGTGCAGCCGGTGATCGGGGAATAGCGCACCCTCGCGGGCCAGGACACCTCGCCGGTGGTGTCGAACACCAGCACCGGCCCGGCCTGCTCGCGGCGGGTGCGGGCCAGCGCGGCGAATTCGACCAGGTCCGGTTTGGTCGTCGAGCACAACAGTGCGCCCGGGGCGGACAAGGCTTTGTGCACCAGGTCGGTGCGGGATTTGCCCGACTGGGTGGGGGCGAACGCGCCGGTGGGGTTTTCCAGTGGGACGCACAAACGCTGGCGGTTCGGCCCGCGGTGCAGCGGGACGGCCAGCTCCTCCAGCGGGGCGCGGCGTCGCTCGCGGGGGCTGAGTCCGGGGCGGGTCCAGCGGGCGGTTCGGCGGGCGGCCTCCGGTGAGAGTTCGCGGCGGATGTCTTCCCGGGAGGCATGCCCCGGGGTGGAGGGTCCGAATCGGCGCCAAGCCACCACGATCCCTGTGGTTATCGCGGCAGTTCCTGTGGCGAGTATTGTCACGGTGACAATCCAGTACAGGTCGGCCTGACCGGTCAGTGCCGTTTCCCACGGGGCACCGAGTCCGGCGGTCGGCTCGGTGGGGTGGGTGAGCACGCCGAGTGTTCCGTGGACCCACGTGTCGAAGCTAGGAACAGCCCAGGGGCCGCCGCCCAGCGTGGTGGCCACGGCAACACCGGTCATCAAGGCGGCGGCCAGGGCCAGCAGCGCACCGAGCACCGCGACCAGCAATCCCATCAGCGCGAGGTCGCGATCGGTGGCCGGTGGCAGACGACGATGTGTGCTCATGTCCGATTCCCTTGTGGCGCAGTGGGTTCGGCGACGCGGCGGATGGCGACGATGTCGTCGTTCCAGGCGGAGAGTTTCTCGAGGATGACGCCGGTGTCTGTGTCGTAGGCGTTGACGATGAGTCCGTGCCCGGCGTACAGCCCCACGTGTCGGGGGTTGGCCGGAGAGCCGAGCGAGCCGGGGATGAACACGAGATCACCTGGGGCCAGTTGGGCGATGGAGCCGACCGCGCGTCCGTCGTGGACCTGGTTGGTGGTGCCTGCCGAGATGCCCACACCGGCATGTGCCCAGGCGGCCTGGGTGAGCCCGGAGCAGTCGTACGCGTTGGGTCCTTTCGCACCCCACACGTACGGCGCGCCGAGTTTGCTCAGTGCGTATTTCACGGCCGCGCGGCGGCGCGGATCGTCGGGCAGGGTGAAATCGTCCGGGATCTTCTGCGGATCCAGCGGCAGGTCGGAGCCACCTCGGTTGGCGCAGCCCAGCGCGGCCCGGTGCGCCTCACCGGTGTCGCTACCGGTGTCAGGGGAGTCGTGCTGAGGGGTGGGTTGTTCGGCCCTGTCCAGAACCGCCGCATCAGCGCCCGAGCGGGTGGTTCCTGCGGGACGTAGCGGTCGGGGTAGGCGCTGTGCTGCACTGCCTGCTGGGCCCGGCCCCGCGGCATGGAATACCACCCGTCGAGGGCGAGGAGATGGTCGAGGAACTCGTTGGTGGCGTAGACGGGTTGAGGATCTGTTCCGGGCTGCCCCAGTTTTTGAGCTCTTCGTATTGATGTGCGGGTAAGTGGTGTCCCCAGATAGAAGGCACATCGTTGCGATGTCTAGGTTTCTTCAGCTGTTGAGGAACAGGAACCGTAGAGATGAGGCAACGACGTGCCCGCTGCCAGGGTATGGGGTCGGCTGCTGGGCGTGACACCAGCGGTCGTGGAAGCGGTCGAGTTCGACGAGGACGAGCAGGTACTGGTCGCCTCGGTGTGGAGGCGGGATCGGCACCGGTGTGGGGTGTGCCGACGGCAGTGTCCGCGGTATGACGCCGGGCAGGGCCGACATCGATGCCGGACTCGATCGGCTGACTGGGCCGCGCAGGATCGGCATCGATGAATGAGATCAGCTACAAGAAAAACCACAAGTACCTGACCCTCGTCGCCGATCACGACACCGGACGACTCATCTGAGCCGCACCCGGCAACGACGAAGCCACCCTGGCGCGGTTCTTCGAGTTACTCGGGTCGGCGCGGTGCGCGGAGATCACTCATGTGTCCGCTGATGCCGCAGCGTGGATCCCCCGCGTGGTCACCCAGTTCTGCCCGCAGGCGGTGCGCTGTGCCGATCCGTTTCACGTGGTCAAGTGGGCCACCGAAGCCCTGGACCAAGTGCGGCGCCAGACCCGGAATGCCTTGCGTCGTCAGCCCGGTGGGACCGGTCGAGATCGACGCGGGCGCCGTGCCTCGACCGGACCCGCGCAAAGCCTCAAACGAGCACGGTGGGCACTGTGGAAAAACCCGGAGAACCTCACCGAGCTGCAACATCACAAGCTGACTTGGATCGCCAAGACCGAACCCCGCCTCCATAGTCCTACCTATTCAAAGAAGGACTCCGCCACGTCTTCGCCGTTTCCGGCAACGACGGCAAACACGCTCTCGACCAGTTGCTCTCCTGGGCCGCTCGTTGCCGCATGCGGTGAGTTCGTCAAGCTCGGCCGCTTCGATCACCTGGTCATCGGCACCGGAGAGGGGCCGCAACGGCAGACACTGCGGAGCATCACCAGCTTGCCCGAAGTCACCAACAGGCTCAGCGGACGACCACGCCCCTCGCCGAGCAGGTGAATCCTGCTGTTCAATCCTCCTCGAGACCGCCCGAGCGCCTGCGGCCACCTTCTTAGCGGCGTGACCTGCGGCAATAACGATTGCAACAGGTCCCATTCCTGCTCCGACAACTCCCCATATGACACACCCAACCAACAAGTGCAAAATCCATCGGTAACTGCCTAGCCGAGATCAGCCCGAACTGCACGGAACCATGATGCATAGGCCGGTGATCGAAGAAAGTCGGAATGCCCACTAGAGAAGACGTGTCGGGAAAACTCTCCGTGGGTAGCGTGTTCCCACTCACCGACTCCGGTATCCGAGGTCAACGGGTCCGAGTCCCCATGGATCGCCAAAATGGAGCAGTTTACCGGTCTGCACTGCAAGGTAGTGAACTGCCTGAGCAGACGCAGATCATGCATCGCGGTATCGATAATGATCTCTCGCCACTCATCTGACGGCAGGTCGGCTAACATAGCGGGATCAACACTGTCGAGATACGCAGCCGTTCCGGATGGTGTACTCGAAACTGTTTCCGACACCTCGAGCCGCATGGGCGCTGTGGCACCGACAACCACCAACGCGGAGATCTCCATGCCAAGCTCTTCCATCTTCGCTGCAGTCGCATACGCAACGTAAGCACCAAAACTGTGTCCGAACAGCACTGAACGCGCCGATGCTCGACAGCTCGCCTGTGTGGTACATGATTGCACGATCTCCTCGAAGGACTCAGCGGCCGCACCGAAGTCCTTGCCGAAGCGGCCAGGGTACTTGACGAGCCATGCCATTGGTCCAAGCTCTCGAATTATTGGTCGAAGCTCACCACCGAACGAGCCTGCACCTGGAAATAAAATAGTATCGCCAGAAATCTCACCCACTGTTTCCTCCAAAAAACATAAAGTTCACACACGCACATCTTTCTTCTCAATATTCGACGTCCAGCGATTAAGGACGCTAATTCCTATCCAGACCAGAAAGAACAATACCCAGGGAAACCACATAGACGGACCCGCAAGGATAGTCACCAGCAGAACCGTCACAGCACACATCAAGCTGACTACTCGCGCCATGCTCCCACGTGCGAGCTTGGCGAACGATGCAGCACCAACACCGTACAGCACGAAGTAGATTCCGCCAGACAGAACGAACAACAGCTCGAACCGAAAGAGGCCACTGGATCCGAGAAGCGCGATTATTGCCAATATCGATCCGACCACCACTACCGACGTCACTGGGTTAAGATCCCGATCACGCACCTTGCTCAGCAAAGCTGGAAGGTAGCCACTACGCGAAAGACCAAACACCAAACGAGACAATGCCAGCACCGAGGCGAACACATTCGCCGAAATACAAGCGATCACCAACAACAGAGTCGCGGGACGTGCCAAATCACCTAGCGATCTTTCTGCAATGATCAAAAGTGGTGCCGAGTTCAGCGTGCTGTCCGTGGAGTCCGCGGCGGCGAACAGGCTCAACAGCAGAAGAGAGTACAGAACAACCACGATCACATAAGAGGATACGAAAATACGCGGAATAAGATCGGAACGTTTATGCTCCTCGAATGTGAAAGACACCGTCTCCCAACCGGTGAATGCTACATAGACAGCGGTAAGCACACTTCCAAAGCTGCTCAATGAGAGGAGCTCCATGCTCGAATTCGGTGGTTCAATCCCGTGAACACTCAGTACGATCACTGCCGTACAAGCAACCATAACGAACAAACCGAGGATCAAACCTACCTGCAGCTTTCCCGACACGTTCGCACCAGCAGACGCGGCCACAGTAGCACCGACCAGGACCATAATTGGGAACACCCATGCCAAGGCGCTTATACCAGAGAACTCCGCTACGTAACGGCCTCCCGTTATGGCTGTTGCCGGAATTCCGGTGGTCAGCGCAAAAGTCGCGAGCAATCCTGAGGTGCGCCCAGTAGTCCCCCCAAGAGCTACTTCGGAATAATAAGCAACACCCGATGCCGATGGATAGCGCCGACCGAGCCATGCATAGCAATAAAGCAATGGAACAACAGAAACCGCAGCAGCAGCCCAGGGTATCCACGCTGACTTACCAAGCTGGTTATAACTCGTTCCAGGAAGGATCATCATCCCACTTCCCAGAATTGTAGACAACGCTACGAATGTTCCTACGGTGCCACCCATAGTTTTTTGTAGCTTGTCCACACTACACTCCTCGTACAGACGCAATTACTGAACCGACAGTTCTTTCCAGAGTAGCAAACGGCGTCCCATTGAGCATATGACCTCCATGTTCCACTATCAGGTGAAATTCATGCGATGTCCAGTCTCTCCACATGGCGCACCGACTCGTCCCGATAAACCTATCATCGCGCGTCGCCAGGACGTGTAGATCTCCAATAGCGCTGATTGCGCTCACAGACATAGCAAGAAAATCAGCGACAATGGCGTCCGATCGCAAACTAGCAGATACCTCAGAAAGCATTTCTTTGTCACTGATCAAATCTTCTGGAAATCCATCATCGGCGAGTATTTCCCCGATTTCGGAATCTGAACATTCAGACATCGTCGGTATTCGTCCTTCAGCGTCGGGACACGGTGTGTTTATTAACAGCGTCCCGATTGGTCTAGCAAGCCGCGAACCGAGGTCACCGGACAGACAAAGCGCCGACAGTCCCCCCATACTGTGCCCAACCAGGACTACATGCTCTGGGCGTGTTCGATCCACGACTTGCTGAATTTCGTCGAGAGTCCTTTCATACCAGTATCGTGATACGAGAGCGTCAACTGAATCCGCATTCGGCATGCTGACGTATACCGCACCGCGCCGAGCAGCACAGCTTTCCAGCCACTGGAACGTGGTGCTGCCAGCACCAGCGGCCGGGAAGGATACTATCAAGCTTTCGACTTCCCCAAATTCAGTCACGATTTCAGGTCCTCTGCTTTGGTCACCTCGACCTGCAGCTCTGTCAACCCGAGCATAAAATTGGAACGGAGCCGCTGCGGTGGCTCGACCACCACGAACGCCTTATCCCAAGAGGCCAATTCTTCAATGAACGTTTGAATCTCCAGTGTCGCTACAGGAGCACCAATACAACGGTGGATACCAGCACCGAACGCGATTTGTTTATTATTGGGTCGATCGATCAAGAATGATGAGGGCCGCTCGAATGCTGAAGCATCACGGTTCGCTGACATGTTCCACAGAGTCACGAAACTCCCAGCAGGAATGACATGCTCGCCGACTGTAAAATCATCCACCGCCAGACGCTGTACATAACTATTAGTTGAAGTCCACCTCAAGAATTCCTGTGTAGCAACTTCACAAGAAACCTTACCGTCGACAAGCTTTCGCCACTCTGCCCATTCATTGTTGATGGTGTCGACGGTCAGACTGGCCGTGTGGGGCGTGGTCTCGTTTCCACCGACCGCGACATTCAACCCGTTAAGAAGAGCGACATCGCGCGGCATCTCCCCTGTCGCGACACACTGAGCGAGGAAACCGATCATGTCGTCGGACGATTCCATCCTGATACGTTGATCTATTAGCTCGCTCATAAAGTCGAGAACGTCAAGTTGCGAATCCACCAGCGAGTCAAGCGGAGAATTGCCAGCATACACCTCGTCGCGGTAGCCGATCATCGTCCTCGTCGCTTCCAAAAGCCTCAACGCATCGTCCGTACCAATCCCGAAAAGTGCCTCCAGTACCCCCCTCGGCAACTCCGGGGCGACCACCTGACTGAAGTCAAGCTGATCACCGACTGAAAGATCAGCCAGTACACTACGAATGTTCTTACGGACGATGTCACCGATCTTCATGAGCATCGCCCGGTTAAACCCGGCCGACTTGATCGGCTTCTTAATAGCGCTGTGCGCAGGAGGGTCCGCCACAATCAGCATCCGTCCAGAAGCCGAGTCCTTCTCTGGCCGGTACGAACCATCAATCATGGTCCCGTACGAGGAACTCAATCTGGCGTAGTCGACGTAAGCCGAGTACACGTCTTCGTAACGTGTCAGCGCGTAGAACTCATAGCCGTCAGATCGACGATGGATCGAGACAGGATGGTTCTCACGGAGATCCGCCAGGTACGTCCATGGATCGTCGTTTGCGAAAAACTCCGCCGAGTAAAGTGGACTATTCTCAACGATCAGCATTTTCTTCTCCGATCAGATCGACTATACCTGCCGGGGTCCGCCCTCCAAAGAAGACATGACCAGGAACCTTTACACCTGTCCGCTCTTTTAGACGTGCTCGACACCGCAAGATCGCCAAAGAGTCGACCCCCGCAGAGAAGATGTCAGTATCTTCTGCGATTTCTGTTTCCGAGAACTCCTGAACACACTCTATTATTTTTTCGGCTGTAATCTCAACCACTATTCCTGCTCCTCATTTTTGGCGAAACGCGCGATCATCAGAGCAGTTGTGTCAATCTTTCCACTAGCTTTGACCGGAAAGTGATCCACCAGCTCTACCTTGACGGCATTAGAGTACTGTTTGACAACAGATTCGATCCGCGCTCGGGCAGAGAAATCAACTAGCTGCTCTTGGTCAACTCGCACGAAAGCGAAGGTGTGCTTCTCGTTTTGGACGACCCGGCAGTCGGAAACCTCCGGAAGAACCACCACATCGCGCTCCAAGGCAGCCGAGTTGACACGCATCCCATTCACCTTGATCTGGCTGTCCAACCGGCCAGCGAACACGAGACTTCCGTCATTATCGACTTGTACAACATCGCCGGTTCGAAAAGATGCTTCTCCGTCGTCCGCGCTGAATCGGGTGCTGAGACTGCCGTGCTCGATGTATCCAAGACAGACCAACGGCCCGTCGATAAGGAGTTCGTGACAGCCATCCGCACGATCTCCAGGGTCTACCAGTCTCTGCTTGCATCCTTCCAACGGCTTGCCGATCGGAACCGGACCGGTAGTAATTTCGTCGGACAACTCGTACTTGTGCGTGGCGAACGTGGCTTCGGCGGGGCCGTAGAGGTTAATGAACTGATTCGTCAGTTTGGCACGACGAGCCTGCTGATAGGTTGACACTCGGAATCGCTCACCGCCGCTGTACAACCAAGGAACATCCGAGATGCATCCAGGCAGAGACTCGACAACCGTAGCGAGCACGGCAGCGGGTAACAGCATACGATCGATACCATACTTTTTCGACAGTTCTGGCCAGTCGAAGACGTCCTCGTTCACGTTCGGCATGCAGACGACGGCACCTTCCGCTGCCACTGCTTTCCACGTATCGAACCACCAGCCGTCGTAAGTGGGCGTCGCGAAGCTCCCGGAAACCAGTCTACCGCTCGTCGGTACTTCCAGATCACGGCATCTAAAGAGCGCCTGCAGGTTACCCCTGGTTACTCCGACAGCCTTCCGGCTACCCGTGCTTCCAGAAGTGAAGTTCACGGCCACAATTTCGTCTGGTAATCGGCTTGTGGGGAAACGTTCCGCTGCATGCGTTTCGCGTTCAACCTCGGTCGGTCGGTCACCGTCAACAGACACAATGAGGTCTGGACGAACATGCTCGAGCTCGCTCTGTCCGAGATCGCCATCGTCTGCGACTGCAACACAATCCGCTCGCCAGGAGGCCAACTGTCCCGCAAAACATCCCAGTTTCGAGGGAGATCGGACCAGCACGACCCGGACCTCATCCTGACTGCCAATGACTTCCTCGATCGACTGGGTCAGTTCGTCGACCTGCTTCCAGCTGTACTCGGTACCGTTCTCGATCCACAGTGTTTCCGAGGACTTCCAACGGTCACCGTGAATCACGTCGCTCCAGTTATAATTCATACCTTCAGCCCCAGTTCGTCCATCACCATACTGATACTGATCAGACTCAGTCGAGGGTCCCACTTGTCCGGTGTACGGTTTGTATTCAGATCATCTAGACAATCCAGCGAAAAGATGCCACTGGTAGCGACGAGTTCTCGCCAACTTTTCCAGGTAGAGTCGTCGACGACCGTGGACAACTCGTATGCTGTGAATCCTTGCTTGGCACGTTGCAGAACCGATTGAGGAACAATATCTGCATAAGCTGCCTTCAAGCAGGCCTTTCCTTCAAAGTCGGACACCTTATCACTGTCTCTGACCTGCAGCGCCAGGGAAACCACAGAGTTCGCTAGGAACGGATAGCGTCCTTCAACTGAGTTGGCCATGAGCATTGCGTCGCCGTGGTCACCGAGAAGATGACCAGCCAGCTGGACATACACGTCAGCGATCGAACGGAGCTGCATGTGCGACAGCGACCTGGTTTCGTGCTCAGCGAAAGGAATTAGTCGATTCCGCCAAAACTCATTACCTGAAATAGCTTCCCTAGCGGTGGGAGTAAGGCAGCGGTCTCGTCGTAGCGCGACCTTGTTCCAGTCTACCTCCCAGCTAAAATCTGCTCTCCCCCATGCCTGCTCGTTCTCAGCGCAGGCCTCCCGCGGCCTCTTGCGCGCACTATCGAACGCGTAAGAATCATAGCCAAAGAAGAGCTCATCAGCACCCTCTCCGGAAACGACCCCCTTGATCCCGGTCTGCTGAACCTCACGCGACAACATCATCGCCGCGACATTGTACGTCTCGCGCTGCGGGTAACAGCAGTAGCGCACCATCTTCTCGAAATCCGAGGCGATATCAGCCGGGTTGCACTGGATCCGCCGGTGTTCACTTCCGACAGCTTCCGACACCTCACGCTGAAAAGGCCCCTCATCCAACGCAGCATTGTCGAACGCCGCTGAGAATGTCTTGACTGGTTTCTCCAGGACGCGAGCCGCTTCTATGGCAAGAGCGGTGGAGTCGAACCCACCACTCAAGTAAGAACCGATCTCCACATCCGCACACAGGCGGTCACGGACAGACTGCTGTAAGCGGTCTCGTATGTCCTCTCCCGCGACAGCATCCTCCACCGCAGCGAATTCCCCGTATCGCCAATATCGAGTGGTTTCCTGACTGTTCTCACTGAATCGGACCACACATCCTGGTGGGACAGCTTGCACTCCCTCGACCAGTGTCCGCGGCGCGACTATATTCCCCAACGCCAGATATTGGTCGACTGCACCGATATCCAATCGCCACATTTGAGGAACACACTGCACCAACGACTTGAGCTCTGAACAGAAGTGAACACGGTGATCCAGCACCGTGTAGTACATCGGACAGATTCCGAAGCGGTCCCTGGCAAGATACAGCGAGTTCTCCGCACGGTCGTGGATCACAGTTGCGAACTGTCCGTCTATCAACTCGAGACCTTCGAGTCCGTGGCGCGCGACGAGTTCCGGGATGACCGCTACGTCGACACCGTTGGCCCATCGGACGTCCCCGAACCTCCTGCGAAGATCCTCGAAGTTGAACACCTCACCGTTGGTCATGGCTACGAACCGACCACTACGGTCCTCTACGGGTTGCCAGCCGTCCACCAACCCGGTCATACTGAGACGTCCAAGTTTCATCGACAGCGTCGATGTATCCAGAGAATAAGTCTCGTCAGGTCCACGGTGGAGCAGTCGGGAATTCATAGCCGCCGCGACCGTGCGGTCCAAGCGACCGTCCGGAGCGAAGGTCCCGCAAATGCCGCACATTAAGCTATACGCTCCGTTCTTGTAGTTGGTCGGCAAGGGCCTTCAGATTTTCAGCTCGAAGCACGTCTCGCACCCCAGCATCCACCCAACCTAGTTCTTTTATCTTGTTAATCAAGATTACTGCTGATGCCGAGTCCCCACCAAGGTCGAAGAAATTGTCGTGTAGCATAGCGTCGTCTACTCCGGTAAGCTGACGTGCAAGATGCAAAATCTGTTGAGCAGATGACATTTTTTCATCAAAACAGTCGACTTCAAGGCGAATCGTTTGAAGAGCATCGCGGTCAACCTTCCCGTTTGACGTATAGGGAAAGGCGTCAATCTGCTTGATGACTGAGGGGATCTTGTACGAAGCAAGGACATCCTCGAGATGGCGCCGCACCGCGCGAGGTTCCACGTTACCTTGATAGTAACACACCAAAGCATCTGGCTCGAAATTTTTATCGCCCTCGTGAGACTCGACAGTCACCACTGTATCCATAACAGAGCTTATCTCGCACACCGCGATCTCTATCTCACCCGGGTCGAGCCGATAGCCTCGCACTTTCACTTGCCGATCCAATCGCTCAACGAAGTAGAGCTGACCTCCTCGACGTTCGACGATATCGCCGGTATGGTAAATTTTACGTCCTTCTATATCGGTAAACCGTTGCACGCCTTGCGCGGTGAAATAGCCGACTGCGACGCTCTCTCCTGTAATGACGAGTTCACCTCGACTCGCAATTCCCTCCGAGGAACATTGCTCGTCCGCTGGTGCCAATCCCTGGATATAGTAGTCGCAGTCGCCCACGATGTCCCCGAGTGGTACAGATCGAGTGCACTCGCCAGGCATCAGTTCACCGCTTAGGAAATTGCATACTGTAGTCTCAGTTGTCCCGTAAGCGTTGTGGAACTTCGCCACCTCGGACCATTTCTGCACCACGCTGGGCCGGCATGCTCCACCACCGTTGATCACATGGCTGAGGCTCATCGCACTGCTGGTTTCTGTCGCGGTCAGCGCGAAGGGCGTTGTCTTGAGGTGAGTGATCCGAAACTTTTCCAGCGTGTTCTGCAGTACGGTCCCCGGGACCAACTGAGCCTCGTCCAGCACTACGAGACACGCTCCTGCAGTCAATGTCCAGAGAATTTCGGTGATACACCCGTCGAAGGTTAGGCGGGCAAACTGCAGCGTCCTGGATTGCGACCCCACGGACAGGCGATCCATGTGGTATTGGATCACTGAAGTGAGTGGGTCCGTGCGAACCAGAACGCACTTGGGATCACCGGTGGAACCTGACGTATGGATCGCGTAGCCGATCTCGTCCTCGACAGAAGGGAGTCCGAGCGTCTGGTGGGACGCAGCTAGGTGCCATCCCGCCGGAATTTCGGTTAGATACGCCCTGTTTTCACTAGCATGATGTCGGGCAATCACTTTAATACCCAGAGATGCAACTTTCTCTGCGTTTGACGATTCACTATCACGGGTATCGATAAAGACAAACGGACGTCTGATTTTCAACGCACCTATCATCGCAACAATCGCGCCGAATTTTCGATCGGCCTCGATTCCGACGAACTCGCCGGGCGAGGTGCATTTCTCGAGCTGGTGCACGAACTCCCGGAGTTGCTCATCGAACTCTCGATAAGTAATGACGCCTCCGGGTGTATCCATCGCATCGTTGTCTGGATAATTCTTCACGGCATTTTCAATAAGTTCCATGATCGACATCTGTCGAATTCTCACTTTCTCGCCTTCCTTTGAAGAAAAAGCGCCACATGAATAGCACTGCGGTTGTACATGGCGCTATCAACCTCTTGGTCAGATGGATTTCATATATCCTCCATCGCATCGAATTCCGGCGCCGGTGATGTACTCCGCTTTCTCACTCGCAAGAAAAGAAACCAATTCTCCTACGTCTTCTGGATCCCCATAGCGCCTCAAAGGTATCTCTTCTATGGTTCTATTCTTTATCGATTCAACATTTTTACCGGATTTCTCGGCTGCAGCTATATCGATCGAACGTAGGCGATCAGTATCGACCTTTCCTGGAATCACATGATTAACTGTCACACCAAACTGACTCACACTGTTGGCCAGTAGTTTCAGATACGATTGCACCGCTGATCTTGCGATCGTGGAACCAGCAAGACCGTCGGCAGGAGCAGACAAAGAACTAGATGTGATACCGATGAAGCGACCCCAGCGGTTTTTTTTCATCGCCGGCAAAGTTGCTTCGACAGTACGCTGAATCGAGAACAGCATGAGTTCCATCGCTTGCTGGATCTGCAAGCTGGAAAGTTCGTCGACCGTGCCAGGATCGAACCCCGGCGAGTTGAGCAGGACGATATCATATGGTCCCGTATCGGCGACTTTATCACCAACGCCGGCAGAGTTTCGGAAATCGCAAGCAAAAGACCTATTATCGGAGCCAGGAAGGCTCTGTGCGACTTCCTTGGCACGAGCTCGGTCATTGCCAGAAATGGTCACGACGCAGCCGTAACCCGCCAACGACCGCGCGACACCTAACCCAATTCCTCTGGTACCACACAACACGAGCGCTTGTTTTTTATCGAGACAGTACATCGATACCTTCAGTTTCTTGATCGTGTTTATTCAATCTTGTTACCGCACTACATGCGTGAGAGTTCCGACCTGTTCGACAACTGAATTAATCGAGTCTCCGGGATTGATTACCGCAGCTCCTGGTGTTCCGGTACAAATCACCGTTCCCGGCTCAAGCGTCCTACCTGCAGTGAAATACTCAACGAGATAACTAAGATCATATTTCATCTCAGAAGGAGTCGCTGAAGCGATGATCTCTCCGTTCTGAACGGTGGCTATGCAGAGAGAGTCGAGACTTTTCTCGTCGAACTCATCTAGAGTCACCAAGACAGGGCCTATACTACAGAATGTATCAAAACCTTTCGCCCAAGGTATGTAACGCGGGTTCTCGCGTATGACGTCCTCGGCAGTCATGTCCAGGACCGCCGTGATACCCGCGATCACTGATCGCCAGCTTTCGCGTTTTACGTTCTTGCATACAGCGCCGATAACCAGCCCCAGCTCTGCTTCTGCAGTTACTCGACCGGACTGGCTCGGCAACTCGATACACTGGCCATTATCGATGAGACAGCTGGCAGGCCTCAAGTAAGAGCCCGGCCCCGAATCAGGCTGCTCGGATTCCAGGTCATCGGAGTGACGTTGGTAGTTGAGTCCGGCTCCCCAAATATTAGCGTCGCGGTCGGCGATCGTGGCGACCTGTTCCAGGCTGAGGTCTATCGTATCGAGCTCACTCCCGTGAGACTCAACGAGCTTCGTCAGCTCACGCAGCTGCTGATCGGCTACGACATCGCTGAGACGAGTGACGTTCTCATAGCCTGTGAAGTCGCCGAGCGGGAACCATCTGTTATGATGTCCTATTACTAGCTGATTACCGCTGATATCTGATTTGATCCTTGCCAGCTTCACCGCGTTCCTCCTAGAGTGTCGGCTGGCTAGAATGAGAGTTAGATTGCATCTCAGAGCAGTCGGCGATCTGCCGTGCTGCGGCCCGCATATCGGCCTTGCTTGGGCTTTGCGCTGCTAGACTGACCGCGACTTCCATGAGACGGGCAGGGTCGGTGTCGTACTCAGTAGAAAGCTCTTCGACCAGTGAGAAGTACCCCGAGTGGATCCCGATCACACTGCCGAGCACCTGCATTTCTCGATCCTCTGGGATAGCAGCCATGTTGACCCGGCAGAGTTCAGCAAGCTTGGCTAGCTTCTTGTAGTCGAATCTGTCAGTGTCCAGGACAGTCAGGAGACCAGCCAGTGACTCGATCTCCGCGTTTCCAGCACCTCGGCCAATACCGTTAAGCGTGCCGTCGACAATTGTCGCGCCAGATTCAATAGCTGTAACGCTGTTTACGTTGGCCATACCAAGATTGTTGTGACCGTGGAACCCGATCATCGAGAAGTGCTTCCTGACTGCATTGACGTACTCGTGGACGTCTCTGGGAAGCATCGCACCATAAGAGTCTACAATGTACAACCCAGCAATGCTCGGACTGACCCCATCGAGCAAGCTAAGTAGCTCGTTTACTGGAGTAGCGCTTGACTTCATCAAGTTTAGGTAGACTTGTTCGCAGACGTCAGTTGCTTGCTGGATATACTCGAGGTTTTCAGGCACTCTGTCTGGTTCCATACCGACCCGAACAAATGACATGCCACGATCGCACAGTTTCGCCACAGTATCCAGTTGCGTGAATTCTGGCTGCGCGAACATCCCCCAAGATTTGCTAGTCAGAACCGAACAAGCTATTTCACACCACTTATAGTGGTCGATATTGCATGGCTTAATTCCCGATTGTTCCGCCTCAACGCCGAAACCGTGACCAATCTCAACCTTGCATATAGGTGTTTCATTGATTCGCTCGAGAAGGTCTATGACGAAATCTTCTTCGAATTGAAAGTCGACAGAATACGAGCCATCTCGGAGCGTGCAGTCGAGCAACTCGATTTTATCTGTTTTTATCAACTGGTCGGATACAGTGTACATGCTCCAGCACTCCTCGGTCCAAACCGAAAATCCTCACACAGGAAACATCGCTGCTTTTTACGTCGAACCCCAGGATTCAACCCGTCTGTATAGCTTCACGGTGCCAAAATCTTTCCGCCTCAGTTCGACAAAGCAAATCTCTCCAACTTTGTGAATCTGATGCATATTTCTATCGAACCGGAGAAGCTTGGTCAACTCAAGCGGAACAATGTTCACTCGGTTAGACTAGTAGTGCAGCCGTAGCTCTCGATGATCATGGTTCGTTTGTAGATTTTCGCCGGAAGTGAGCTCTGCTACTGCGATATTGGTGACATCGTCGCCAGGTGGACCAGGCCAGAATATGGGTGATCTGCTCGAGTGAGATGCCCAGTAGATCCTAGAACAGGCGGCTGATTTCGGACGGGGGCAAGTGGGTTAAGAGGGTGTCTTAACGGAGGTATTGACAGTAGACGCCCCCAGACTACCGACATTCATGTTCACCCAAGAGGTTTCTCTCGCGATATGACTCAGTCGACATTCGGCCCGCGTGTCCGGAGTGACGTCGGAAACGTGTCACCGCGACACACGCTGGACCAGCCTGCTCCGCTCAGCGGAGTTTGCGCACGATTTCGGCGAGCTACCCAATGTTCGACGACGTCAGCTTTAGAGCCCCTAACATGTTGGTGATGCCAGGATGGGATGATCTTGGTTGATGGCTGCGCCGTGGGTGGTCTCGGACGAGTTGTGGGAGCGGGTCGAGCCGTTGTTGCCGGTGCGGCCAGCGAGCCGGGCAGGTCCGAAACCGTTGCCGGATCGGCAGGTGGTGCAGGGCATCCTGCTCGTGTTGGTCACCGGCATCGGCTGAGAGGACCTGCCGCACCAGCTGGGATTCGGATCCGGGATGACGTGCTGGCGGCGCCTGCGGGACTGGCAGGAAACAGGGGTCGTCGGCCAGCTCCACGAGGTACTACTGGCCGAGCTCAACGCGGCCGGGCAGATCGACTGGTCCCGGGCGTGTGCGGATGCCTCCCACATTCGCGCCAAAAAGAGGCCCCAAGACAGGGCCGAGCCCTCCTCGACCGGAGCAAGACCGGCTCGAAATACCACCTGATCTGCGATGGCGGCGGCATTCCGCTAGCCGTCACGCTCACCAGCGGCAACCGGCACGACATCACCCAACTGTTACCGCTGGTCGAGGCGATCCCGCCAGTACGCGGCCGTCGTGGCCGTCCCCGACACAAGCCCGAGGTCCTCGTCGCTGAACGCGGCTACGATCACGACACGTACCGACATCTGCTGCGGCAACTAGGGATCCGTCCGTTGATCAGCCGTCGTGGCACCCGGGACACCAACCAGCCCGTACGCTGGGTCGTCGAACAAACCCTGGCCCTACTCGCCCTCAGCGACTACCGGCCAGCCCTACCCAACCGCGCCCTCCGGAAAGACCGGAGACAGGAACGTGACTATCTAGCCCGCCAGTACCAGTGGGTGGTCCTCTCCAGTCAGGGCGCTCAACGCCGCGGCGATTTCGGGCAGCCCGGCACGTACGTAGGTGGCCGTCACTCCGCTCTCGCCCGCGCTGTCGGTGTGGCCGGCTTAGGCCCGTGCCACCGCGTAGCCGAAGTGGTGCTCCACCCACGTCAGGGTGGTGTACCGCAACCAATGAGTACTGACCTGCTGGGTGGCCACCCACGACACGTGCTTCCCGAGCCCGGTGCCACAGGTGGTCATACCGGCGATGCGTCAACGCCGCTCCGCTACGGTAGCGCCGCGCCCGACCATCACCGGACACCTGCGCGCCCCGCTGGTCGGCGTGTTCGCGCAGGTGCAGCATCAACGTCGGTGAGACCGGCTGCCACCGCACCGTGTCGTTCTTCTCTCGCAGCAGCACCAGACACTGATCCGGATCCAGATCAGTCACCCTCAGCGTGAGGGCCCCGCCCCGGCGGCAGGCGGTCTCGGTGTGCAGCCGCAGCAGCAGCGTGTCCAATGCGGGATCGTTGCCCGTGGACGCGGCCACCCGGTTCAACTCCGGCACCTCGGCCAGCGGAAACGCACGCGGCGACACCCCACCAGCCACCGAACTCCGGGCGGACTCACCACGCCCGGCACCGGGAACCACCGCGGACACGACCGACTCAGCCATGCCGACCACCACCCCGGCGGCCACAGCACGGCCCACGCACAGCCAGCGCGTCACGACATGAGAAAAAGCGGCACCCACGGTGCCGCGACAACAGACCTTCGAACCTCGCATATCGGGGAAATTTCCCCTGACAGTGTGTCGGAGGGGGGACTTGAACCCCCACGACCATTAATAGGTCACTAGCACCTCAAGCTAGCGCGTCTACCGTTTCCGCCACTCCGACGCGGCAACATCGACTCGGTTTCTTCCGAGCCCCTCATTGCGTTGTGATACTACGATAACCGATCGACACAGCGGCCCGCCAACCACCCCCCTCTTTTGATCCGGAAGTGGTAGAAAGGCCAGGTGAGCGCACATGTTGATCCCGAGAACGACGACCGGTCGAGCACGGATCCGGGACTACGCCGGGCCGAGGACGAGGTCGTCACGCTGGCGAGCGAGCTGATCCGGTTCGACACCACCAACACCGGTGATCCGGCGACCCTGAACCCGGAACGTCCGGCGGCCGAGTACGTGGCCGAGAAACTCGGCGAGGTCGGATTCGAGACCACCTACGTGGAATCCGGGGACACCCCCGGACGTGGCAACGTCATCGCCCGTCTGCCCGGCGCCGACCGACAGCGCGGCGGCCTGCTGGTGCACGGCCACCTGGACGTGGTCCCCGCCGACCCGACCGAATGGTCGGTGCATCCGTTCTCCGGGGCGGTGCAGGACGACTACCTGTGGGGCCGCGGCGCGGTCGACATGAAGGACATGGTCGCCATGACGCTGACCACGGCCCGCCGACTCGGCCGTGACGGCATCACGCCACCACGCGACATCGTGTTCGCCTTCCTCGCCGACGAGGAGGCCGGCGGCCTGCAGGGCGCGCAGTGGCTGGTGGACCACCGCCCGGAGCTGTTCGAGGGCTGCACAGAGGCGATCAGCGAGGTCGGCGGCTACTCGGTGACCTTCGGCGACGGCGTCCGGGCCTATCTGATCCAGACGGCGGAGAAGGGAATCCGCTGGCTCAAGCTGCGGGTCCGCGCCCGCGCGGGGCACGGCTCGATGGTGCACGAGGACAACGCGGTGACCCAGCTCGCCCAGGCCGTCGCGAGACTCGGGCAGCACCGCTTCCCGATCGTGCTCAACGACAGCGTGCGGGAGTTCCTCGACGGTGTCAGCGAGCTCACCGGCTGGAGCTTCCCCGAGGACGACCTCGACGGCGCCATCGCCAAGCTGGGCAATCTATCCCGCATCATCGGAGCCACCGTCCGCGACATCGCCAACCCGACGATGCTCAACGCCGGTTACAAGGCCAACGTGATCCCCTCGGTGGCGGAGGCCTCGGTCGACTGCCGCATTCTTCCCGGTCGCGAGGAGGAGTTCGACCGGGAGCTGGCCGAGGTACTCGGCCCGGACGTCGAACGCGAGTGGGTCGGTCTGCCCCCGGTGGAGACGCGGTTCGAGGGCAAGATCGTCGAGTCCATGAGCCGCTCCCTGCTCACCGAGGACCCGGCGGCCCGCACCCTGCCGTACATGATGTCGGGCGGCACCGACGCGAAGTCGTTCAGCAGGCTGGGCATGAACTGCTTCGGCTTCGCCCCGCTGCGCCTGCCCGCGGATCTGGACTTCTCCGCGCTGTTCCACGGGGTGGACGAACGTGTCCCGGTGGACTCGCTGCGGTTCGGCACCCGGGTACTGGACCACTTCCTGCGCACCTCCTGATCCGGACGCATCTCCCGCCACACGGTGACCGGCGCGAAGCGGTGCCGGTCACCGGGAGATCCGCACGGAACGCGCCGACCGTCGCGCGTTCTCGTATGATCGACTTCGGACGACGACGCCGGATCGTTCCGGCAACCAACCACGTCGGGAGGTGTCACGGTGCCAACGAGTACGCGGGACACGCCGGGCCGGCAGCCCCTCACCGACTGGGTCGAGGCCTATCTGGAGCACCTGCAGGCACGGAAACTGGCCGAGAACTCACTGCGCGCCTACCGGCGCGACCTCGAATCGATCACCGCTGAGCTGGCCGAGACGACGGGAACGGACGGCGAGCGGCTGCCCGTGGATTCCGTGACGGCCCAAACGCTGCGTTCGGCGTTCGCCCGGCACGCCGCCAGTCGTTCGGCTTCGTCGGTCACCCGCGCGTGGTCGAGCTGGAACGGGTTCTTCCGGTTCCTGGTCGTGGAGGGCGCGGCCTCGGGGAACCCGATGCCCGTGGTACCCAAGCCGCGGCTGGCAGCGGCCACCCCGAAACCGCTCAACGGCGAGGAAACCCCGGAGCGGTTGCTGCGGCTGATCGCCCAGGGTGCCCGCAAGGCACGGAACCCCTGGCCGGAGCGGGATCTGGCGATACTGTCCACTCTGCTGTGCACGGGACTGCGCTCGGCGGAACTGCTGGATCTGACCGTCTCGGCGTTGGCGGGCCGAAGCGGCGAACGTCGGCTGCACGTCCGCGGCAAGGGCGGTTCCAACCGGTCGATACCGATCGACGAGTCCCTGGAGGGAGTGCTGGAGGACTACCTGGAAAGCCGCAGGCTGCGGTTCGGGCGGCGACTTCCCGGTGGGGAGCCGTTGTTCGTCAACCATCGGGGTGAGCCGCTGCGGCGCGGCGGGCTGCAGTACCTGGTTCGGCAGTCGCTGCGTGCCGCGGGGGTTTCCGACCGGGTGCAGCGCGGTGCCATGGTGCACGCGCTGCGTCACACCTTCGCGACCCGGCTCGCCGAGGACGGTGCGAACGCCACCGAGATCGCGAAACTGCTGGGGCACGCCTCGATCAATTCGAGCCAGGCCTACATAGACGTGACGGCGCGCGAACAGCGGCTGTCCGTGCGAGCGAACCGAACGCACCGGGTGCTGGGCGAACTGTCCAGGGGTTCCGAGTCCGAGTGACCGCAGCCCGCGGCGAACGGTTCAGCCGCCCCAGCGGGTCGTCTCCCCCACCAGCGCGGAGACGACCCCGTCGGAGTCGGCGATCACGACGGACTCCCCCAGTACGTCGTGCGGCGCGCGTTCCAGTACCGATCCCCCGAGTTCCGTGACGCGTTCGGCTGCCTCGTCCAGTGCGCCCACCACGAAGTAGCACAGCCAACCGGTGCTCTCCGCCGCACCGCGCGGACCGCTCCGGGCCGCCACCGCGCGTTCCCCCACCGTGTAACTCGTCCTCGGCGAGTCCGTCCGCACCGTCCAGATCAACGACTCGCTCCAGAAGCTGTCGGCGGACTCCGCCTGTGCGGTGCGCAGTTCGACCCAGCACGGCTCGCCCTTGCGGGGCGGTGGCGCCCACGGGCCGTGCTGTGCGCGGCCTCTGACCATGCTCGCGCAGGTGTCCTCCGGGCCCGAGAGATCTCCGTCCGTGGTGGCACCCGCGAACACGAGTTGCCACTGCGGGGTTCGTCGGGAACGGCTCGTGCGGAGCGTGGCGCACTTGCGCTCACCGACCCAGCACTCGAAGCCTTCCTCGGATCGCAACACCGTCCAGTCCAGCAGTTTCCGGTAGAAGCCTGCGGTGGCGGCGGGATCGGCAGTACGCAGCTCGGCGCGGCGCAGGCCGCAAACCGCTGAGTTTGGGGGCAACGTTGTAGCTTCCTAGCCGGTACCGGAGTGACCGTGCTGCGACGATCGCGGTGTCGTCGCGGCGATCACTCGCTTGGGGCAGCGTTCGGCGTATCATCTTGGCCAACCACGCCGCTGTTGGCAATGCTCCGTTCGGAGCAACGGAGAGGGCCGTTCATCGTGCTAGCGGATACGTTCCAAGTCACGCGCGCTGTCCAGCAGCTGCTGCGCCAGACTTCGTACCTCCGCCTGTTCCGCACCCTCACCCGCCGCCGTGGCGACGTCCTCGGCGGCGCACCGCAGCTGGAACAGTCTGTCCTGCAGATCGTCGAGTTCCGCCCCGGAAAGCACCACCGCGTCCTCCGGCAGTCCACCGCGCTGTACCGCCGCGCGACGCTCGTAGGCCCGCTGTCTGCAGGACTGCGCGCAGTACATGCGTGGGCGACCGACACTGCCTGCGCCCGGTATCCGACGACCGCACCACGAACAGTGCCGCGGTGTTCGGGTGCGTGGTTCGAGCGATTCGATATCGGATGTTGTCTCCACGGTTGACCACGCTAGTCCGAATCAGGCTCATTTGCGGGTAGGCACGCCGAAAAATCCTTCCGTACCGGCCGACGGGGGGACGACACCGACAGTCATCGGGTACCCCTCGCGGACTCGCCGCGGGACTCGTTGCACAGTGGTGCGATGTACGGCTCGTTCCCGGCTGCCTCCCGGCAGCACCCGTTCCTGAGTCCTGAGCTCCGTCCCCGCGCGTTCGCGCACCGGGGTTGGCACATCGGCGAACTGGCGGGCCTGGAGAACTCGCTCAGTGCCTTCCGGCGTGCGGTTCGAGAGGGGTTTCACTACCTGGAGACGGACGTGCACGCCACTTCGGACGGTGTCGCGGTGGTGCACCACGACGCCGACCTGCGCCGGACCACCGACAGCACCGGTGAGATCCATCGCCGGCGCTGGTCGAGCGTCTCCGAAGCGCGCGTCGGAGGACGTGAACTGGTGTGCTCGTTGGATCAGTTGCTGGAGGAACTGCCAGGGGCGCTGCTCAACATAGACGTCAAGGCGGACTCGGCGGTGGTGGCGACGCTGCGGACGATCCGGCGGCACAACGCCTGGCACCGGGTGTGTCTGGCGGGTTTCTCCGACCGGAGGCTGGGGGTGCTGCGGGCACACGGGGACGCCCGCCTGCTCACCTCCATGGGACCGATGGAGATCGGTGGGCTCTGGTTGGGCTCGCGGGCATCCGCTCTCGCGGGGGCGGTGGGCCGCGCCTCGCTACCCGTCGGAGTCGCGGCCCAGGTGCCGCGCAGGCATCGTGGGTTGCACGTCGTGGACCGGCGGTTCGTCGAACGAGCACACGCCCGAAGCACCGAGGTGCACGTGTGGACCGTGGACGATCCGGGGGAAATGGCCGAGCTGCTGGACGTGGGTGTCGACGGGGTGTTGACCGACCGTCCGGATCTGCTGCGGGACGTCCTGCGCGGGCGGGAGCAGTGGCACGCGGCCCGGTAGCGCATCGTTCTCCGCCGGACGAACCAGGGGGTTCACCACTTCTGAGTGGAACTACGCATTGCCACACCCGGTTCGGACGAGAAAGGTCCTCGAAGTAGTCGACGCGATGACCGATCTCGAGGACGGAGCGCATGGCCGCCACAGACGCGGAGTTCACGCCGGAAACGGCCCGGCGGCGCGAGCACAGCGGTTGGTGCTGGTACGACTGGGCCAACTCGGTGTTTCCTACCTCGATCACGACGGTGTTCCTGTCGCTGTACCTGACCACGGTGGCGACCCGGGCAGCGGAGTCCGACACGGCACGCAACGGCGCGGCGGCCTGCCCGGGAGGTGACGCGCTGCAGCGCTGTGACATCGCCGTGCTGGGTTGGTCGTTCCCGGCCGGTTCGCTGTGGGGTTATCTGCTCGCGTTGGCCGCGGTGATTCAGGTGCTGGTCCTGCCGATCGCGGGAGCTGTCGCCGACCGGACCCGCGACAAGCGGAAAATGCTGGGGATCTTCGCCTTCTGCGGGGCGGGAACCACCGCGTTGCTGGCTTTGGTGGGCGGGCAGAACTGGCTGTTGGGCGCCGTGCTCTTCCTGTTGGCGAACCTGTGTTTCGGGGCGGCCGTGGTGGTCTACTACTCACTGCTGCCGGAGATCGCGCACGCCGACGAACGCGACGGACTGTCGGCGCGTGGCTGGGCGTTCGGCTACCTGGGTGGCGGGGTGGCTCTCGCGCTGCACCTGATGCTCTATGTCGGACACGACGCGCTAGGGATCGGTGAGGACACGGCGGTACGGCTGGTATTCGTCTCCGCCGGGGTGTGGTGGGCCGTGTTCACCGTACTGCCACTGCGGCTACTGCCGGGCAGGCGACCGGGCGCGAGTTCCGAGGGACCGGTGCTGCGTGCCGGTTTCCGGCAGCTGGGTGCCACGCTGCGGCAGGCACGGCGGCTCCCGTTGACCCTGGCCTTTCTCGGCGCGTACATGGTCTTCACCGACGGCATCAGCACGGTGTTCAAGGTGTCGGCGCAGTACGGTGAGCTGGAGCTCGGTCTCGACCGACAGGTTCTGATCACGACGATCCTGATCGTGCAGTTCATAGCGTTTCTCGGTGGGATGCTGCACGGCTGGGTGGCCCGCAGGCTGGGAGCCAAGCGCACGATCATGCTCAGCCTGACGGTTTGGATCGTGGTGCTGTCCGGGGCGTTCTTCACCCAGCAGGGGGAGCCGTTGCAGTTCTACGGGGTCGCGGCCGGGATCGGCCTGGTGCTCGGCGGAACGAACGCGTTGTCGCGTTCGTTGTTCAGCCAGATGATCCCGGCCGGGAAGGAGGCCGAGTACTTCTCGCTGTACCAGATCGGTGAGCGCTCCACTTCGTGGGTGGGACCGCTGCTGTTCGCGGCGGTGGGACAGGCGACCGGTTCGTTCCGACTGGCGATCCTGTCGTTGCTCGGTTTCTTCGTGCTGGGCCTGCTGTTGGTCTCGATGGTGCCGGTACGCCGAGCGATCCGGCAGGCGGGCAACCCCGCTCCCAAAGTGCTCTGATCGAAGTTTTCCGGCCGGGTCGACCGGATGCTCGCACGGAGGGAACCTCCCGCTGGCTCTCGCGCCGGACCTCGCGCCGGGAGACCCGACATCGGGCAACGATGTCGAGTGGCTCCGACGTGGGTCGACGATCGCCCGGAAAGGTATTCGTACGGGTTCCCGGCACGTCGCTGCCGGCAACACTGCTCCAAATCGGTGACACTGTCCCCCCGCTCATCCGTGTGTTGGCATATTCCAGTACCTTGCGTCACTATCGGATTGAGGGCAGCATTAATTACGAAGAGTAACGATACGCTTGCTCATCAACACGAAAGAGGAAGTGAGATCGGTCGCATTCCGAAACATGTCCGGGTTGGTATTTGGTCCGAGTGACGGGTGTTCTGGCACTATCACCCGTTCAGACGCACCTGTGGGTTACGAGAGGGAAAACGCGTCACGAACGCCGCAACCGTGCATCTCACGGGTAGTCGACCTAGTTGACGAGTGAATGTCGTCACCGACGGCAACCAGGAACCTCATACCGGGAACAGACGACGAGGCCCACGTCGTTGCACTCGGTGAGCACAGCCGCCCGGACCCCGGGCCCCGAAGCGAAAGGAACCGTCATGGCCGACCGCGTTCTGCGTGGCAGCCGGCTCGGAGCGGTGAGCTACGAGACGGATCGTAACCACGACCTCGCACCGCGCCGGACGGTGCGCTACGCCTGCTCCAAGGACCACGAGTTCGAGGTGCCCTTCTCCGACGACGCCGAGATCCCGTCGACCTGGGAATGTCGCCTGCACGGCACCGAGTCGAAGATCATCGACGGCAGCCAGCCGGAGCAGAAGAAGGCCAAGCCGCCGCGCACCCACTGGGACATGCTGCTGGAGCGCCGCAGCGTCCCCGAGCTCGAGGAACTGCTCAACGAGCGGCTGGAGGAGTTGCGCGCACGCCGTAACCGGCCCACCGAGAGCACGAACTGACCGTGCGACCGCACACGGGCGCCCGTTCCACCGGGTGAACGGGCGCCCGTTCGGTTTGGGCCCGGGCTCTCCTCGACAGCCCGAACGTGCCCCCGCACGCCGATGTCACCGACCGCGTCGCAGCGGTGCCCTCCCGCCGCTCAACCAGGCAAGCAGCCGACGCCCCCTGCGACGCAGTCCCCACTTGGTCACCCGCAGCAGTGCCTCCCGCACGATCGAGCCGTTCATCTTCGACTCGCCGCTCTCCCGCTCCACGAAGGTGATGGGCACCTCAGCCACGGTGCTGCCCGTCTCCACGACGCGCATCGCCAGATCCACCTGGAAGCAGTAACCCTGCGAAGCCACGGTGTGCAGCTCCAGCTCGCGCAGCACCTCGCCCCGGTAAACCCGGAAGCCACCGGTGAGATCGTTGATCGCCACCCCGAGTGCCCACTTGGAGTAGACGTTGCCGCCCCGCGACAACAGGGATCGGTACCAGGGCCAGTTCAGCACGGTCCCACCCGGGACGTATCGCGACCCCAGCACCATGCCCGCCCGGGGAAGCACTTCGAGCATGGTGGTCAGCTGCTCCGGGGCGTGCGAACCGTCGGCGTCCATCTCCACGATCGCCTCGTAACCGCGCCGGAGCGCCCAGTCGAAGCCCGCGACGTAAGCGGCACCGAGCCCGGCCTTGGCGGCACGGTGCAGCACGTGGATCCGCTCGTCGACCGCGGCGATCTCGTCCGCCAGCGCACCGGTCCCGTCCGGGCTGTTGTCGTCGACGATCAGGACGTGCGTGGTGGGCACGGCCGTGGTCAGCCGCCGCACGATGGTTCGCAGATTCTCCCGCTCGTTGAAGGTCGGAATCACCACGAGCACCGAGGACGCGGTGGAGTTCGCCGACTGCCGCGGATTCGTCATCGCTTTCCCCTCGCACACTCACCGCCGTCGACATCCGGCCGGCCGGCGGCACGTCCTCCGGCCGAAGCGATCGAACGGCCCGCAACGGTAGGTCGTATCACCGGGCCCGCCTCGGCGCACGGTCGCGGTAGCGCCGCAGTGAGGTCGACAGCACAGCCCCCGCGCCGAGGGCGGTCACCAACCAGGTGACGTAGCGGCCCAGGAAGGTGGCCACCGTGTTCGACGAACGCAGCGGCACGTCGGCCACGACCGTCTCGGCGGTGAACTGCTCCGTGCTCCGCCGCACGCTCCCGTCCGGCCGCACCACGGCACTGACCCCGGAGGTGGCTGCCACGAGCGCCGCACGATCGTGTTCGACCGCACGCAACCGGGCCATGGCCAGCTGCTGATAACTCATCTCCGAACGGCCGTACCACGCGTTGTTGGTGGGTAACGCGAACAGATCGGCCCCGGCACGCGCCGCTTCCCGGAACACGTCGTCGTAGGCCACGTCGTAACAAATCCCCACTCCCAGCCGTGCGGGTCCGGCGGCCAGCACCCCCGGATCCTCCCCCGCGGTCATGTCCTGCTGGAACCTCTGAACGAAAGGACTCACCGCACCCGCCACCGAGCGCAGCGGAATCTTCTCGGCGAACGGAACCAGGTGCTGCTTGACGTATTCCCCGGTGGCCCCGTTGTCCGGTCCCCAACGCACGATGCGATTGCTGAACCCACCGTCCGGACCGTAAGCGAGACCACCGACGATCACCGGCGCATCGATCCGCTCGGCGACACGCCGCAACGCCGGATCCCGCCGCTGTGCTCCCCAGGAGCCGACCTGTTCGGGCAGCAGCACGAAGTCGGGGCGTCGAACCCGTCCGGCGGCCACGTCCGCCGCCAACCGGCGAGCGGCCCGGATGTGGTTCGCCTGCAGCTGCTCGTCCCGATACAGCAGATCCAGACCGACGTTGGGGGCATTGCCCTGCACGACGGCCACCGTGACGGTCCCGGATCGACTTCCCGCACCGACGGTGGGAAGCACCGCCAGTCCCGCCATGACGGGCACCAGGACCGCGCAGACCGGCACGACGAACAGCCGAACCGTGCCACGGATCCCCCCTCGGCCGCGCTCGACACCGCCTAGTGGCCACGGCGACCGGCTCACCGACTCGGCCAGTCCCGCCCCGATCAGTGCCACGGCGAAGCCGACCAGCGCGGTGCCCCCGAGCGACGCGAGCGGCAGCAGCACACCATCGGTCTGGGTGAACGCCAGCCGCCCCCACGGGAAGCCGCCGAAAGGCAGCGCGGAACGCAGCACCTCGGCCGCCAGGAAAACAGCCGCCTGCCAGACGGGGGCGGCGGGCAGGCGGGTGACCCGGGCCGCACCCGCTCCGGCGAGGCCGAAGAACAGCGCTTGGACCAGACACACCCCGAGCCACGGCCACGGACCGAACTGCGCACCGAGGAAATCCAGCAGCCAGCCGAGCAGCGGGAGGGTGTAGGCCAGCCCGAACAGCAGCCCGTACCAGAAGCCGGCCCGGGCACGGCCTCCGCGCACGGCGAGCACGAGACCGGCCACCGCTATCGGGGAGAGCCACCACAGCTCACGCGGTGGGCACGACCAGTAAAGCAGGAGCCCGGCGAGCACGGCCGACACGAGCCGCACCGGTATCGAGAAGCGAGCGCGTTTCGAACGGATTCCGGCCCGGAGGCCGGTATACCGTTCGCCTCCCGAACTCACCCTGGGGACAACCAACCGATCAACCTTCGCCGCCAACGAGCAACTCGGCCACCGCCATCGGCGGCACACGGGGCGAATCTACTCCGCCGGTACGCTCCCCCGAACACGCGTGGTGGTGGCGACGCTCACGGCAACAGGGCGGCGGGCTCCCGGCTCCGGTACCGCCCGGTCAGTGATCCCGACGGCTCACTGGTCCTCGTCCCCGGGGTCGCGCTGGTGAATGGTTTCACCGCGCAGCACGGTGCGCAGACAACGCGGCAGTCTCGCCTCGGGGGACACGTCCGGCAGGTCGGGAACGCCGGAACGGGAATCGGTCGACCAGCGACGTACGCGCGAGTCCTGCACCGGTGAGACGAACTCGTCGACGTTCCACACCGCGTAGGTGGCCGTGGCTCCCGGAACAAGGGTTCCGGTCACGCCGTCGTCGACTCCCGCTGCTCGCCAACCGCCCCTGGTGTGCGCGTTGAACGCGGCCCGCGGGGAGATGCCGAAGCCCTCGGTCCGGTGGTGCACGGCGGCTCGGATCGCCTCCCAGGGGCCGAGGGGGGTGACCGGAGCGTCGGAACCGAACGCGAGCACCAGACCACTGGAGGCCAGCTCGGAGAACGGGTTCAACCTCGCACCCCGCCGCGGGCCGAGCCTGCTGGCGTACATCCGCGAGGTGCCACCCCACGAGGAGTCGAAGCAGGGCTGCACCGAGGCCACCACTCCGTAGCCCGCCAATTCGCCGGCGAGCTCACCGTCGATCATCTCCAGGTGTTCCAGTCGATGCCGGCTGCCCGCCAGTTCCGGGGTGCCGACCACTCGGGCGGCACGTCGGAACCCCTCACCCACCTCGGCGACCCCGGCATCGCCTATGACGTGGAAACCGGCCTGCACACCGTTGCGAGTGCAGTCCACGAGGTGCTCGGCGATGGCGTCGGCATCGAGGTAGAGCACTCCCGAGGTGGTGGGCGAGTCGGTGTAGGGCTCCCGCAGCGCCGCGGTGCGCGACCCCAGCGCACCGTCCACGAACAGATCGCCCCCGAGCCCTTTGGCCCCGAGCTCTCGCCCGGTCTCCAGTGCCCCCAGTTCCCCCCAGTAGCCGACGACCTCGGGAACCCCGCCCTGCCTGGAGAGCATCATCAGATCCGCGAGATCGTCGGCACCCGAGATGTCCGGTCCCGCGCATTCGTGAACACTGGCTATGCCCTGCGAGGCCGCGTGACGCAGGAAAGCGGCCTGGGCCTCCCTGCGCTGCAGCGGGCTGAGCGATTCCCGCGCGGCGCTGCGGGCGTGATGGTGCGCGACGCGTGTGAGTGGCCCCTGCTCGTCCCAGCCCTCGGCCCCCTTCGCCAACGGCGCCCGGTCGAGCAGCGCGCTGGAGACGAGCGCCGAGTGCACGTCGATGCGGGACAGGTAGACCGGAGCCCCGCGGGCGGCCTCGTCCACCTCGGCCCTGGTGGGAGGACGTTGTTCGGGCCACCAGCTCTCGTCCCAGCCGTGCCCCCAGACGAGCCTGCCGGGGTGCTCGGCCACGTAGTCCCGCAGCGCGTGCAGGAACTCGGTCAGCGAGGCGCACCCCGTGAGGTCGAGTCCGTTGAGCAACAGACCGCTCGAGGTCGCGTGCACGTGCGAATCCACGAAGGCAGGCGCCACGAACGCGCCGTCCAGCTCGACGATGTCGGCGTCCGGATGCAACGCACGGCCAACCGTGTCGGTGCCAACCCAGGCGATGGTGCCGTCCTTGACGGCCATCGCGGTGGCGTCCGGATTGCCCGGCGAATGGATTCGCCCGCCGAGCAAGAGCGTGGTGTCGGACATGTATCGGACCTGGCCCCTGTAGTTCACCCTCGCGTGTGCAACCTGCGCGAACCGCCCGACCGTCACTCGGCGTGTTCCGAGTCGCGTATCCGGCCGTACCGCCGTGCGGCACTACCGTCACGGCTCGTGGCCGTCGGTCGCGGTCGCCCCCGAGTAGCTTAACCCGCTGCTTGTACTCGCCCGACCACAGCCGACCCACTCAGGACTGTCGCCGGTCCTGGTCGTCTTCCTCGTCGGTTCCACCCCGGCGGAGCGGATTGGAACCGTGATCGTACCGCTCGTGATCGTCGTCCTCCGAGACGGATATGACCTCGCCGTCGATCACGTCCTCGTCACCGCTACCGGTCGACTGCCCACGACCGGCTCCGAAACCGGGGGCGGTGAACGCGTCCGGACCGAACGCCGCGGAGTCGAAACCGGCAGGACCGAAACCGGCCATGCGTTCCCGCATCAACCGCTGCCTGCGTTCGGCGCTGCGCCGCATCCGGGTTCGCAGTACCGCACGGACCGGAGGCAACAGCAACAGCAGACCGAACAGATCGCTGATCAGGCCGGGGATCATGATCAGGAATCCGCTGCCACTCACGAGCACGCCGTCCGAGATCTCACGCTCGGGGGGCCGGCGCGACCGGGCCGCCTCGGAGAACTCGCGCAGCGTCCTGCGCCCCTCACGGCGCAGCAACCAGGATCCGATCAGCGCACCGGCGAGCAGTAACCCGATAGTGGGAAAAACCCCGATGAGCTGACCGACCAGAACAAGTACGCTGACCTCGACGGCGAACCCGACGAGCAGCAGGATCAGTATCGGCACGTCGCGCTGGCACCTCCGCTAACAGAACCTTCTGCAGACAACAACGCGCGAGTAAACCGAATTACTCCCGAGGCCCGGTTCGTCCCACGCCGCCCCACCTCCGGAACCGGCCGGCGGCGAGTCGGGACGGTGGTGTCCGAAACGTTACCCGAACTCGGATCGGGCACCGTGCCACCCACCACCCACGGGGCCATAGACTTCGGGGGTGATGCGAACACGCACAGCCAAACTGATCACCCTGTTCCTGGTCGGAAGCGTGTTCGCACTGGTGCTGCTCGTCAGCGACAGACCGGTGCAGGTACCACAACCACCGGAGCCGGAACTGCCCCGCGCGGTGGTCACCCTGGGCGACAGCACGATCTCCGGCGAGGGTGCGGGCGATTACCTCCCCGGTACCGACGGGCGCGACGGCAACTGGTGTCACCGCTCCTCCGAGGCCATGGTGCACCAACTGCGGCTGCCTACCGATGTGAAACGCTTCAACCTCGCCTGTTCCGGTGCGAAAGCGGGTACCGTCGGCCTCGACTCCGGTTCGGACGACGGCAGGCCCTCGCAGGCGGGCCAGCTCGCACGGCTCGCCGAGCGATACCGCATCACCGACATCGTGGTGGCTGTCGGTGCGAACAACGAACCCGATTTCGTGGGTGTGCTGAACGCCTGCGTCCGCGCGTGGTTCACCAAGAGTTCGGGCGGCTGCTCGCGGCGGCTGCGGGACGAGTGGCCCGACCGCGTGGCGGAGATGCGGCCCAAGGTCGCCGACGCGCTGGCCGACATCAAGAACGTCATGCGCCGCGCCGGCTACTCGCGGGACAGCTACTCGCTGGTGCTGCAGTCCTACGCCTCCCCGGTCGCGCCGGGCATTCGCCCGGATCTGCGAGGACTGTCCGGCTGTCCGTTACGCACCGTCGACGTGCGTTGGGTCCGCGACACTGCCGTCCCGCAACTCTCGGAGGGACTGCGCGAGGTGGCCGAGCAACAGGACGTGCGGTTCCTCGACCTCGCACGCGCCGGGTACGGGCACGAGGCCTGTACCACACCGAGCGAATCGGCGGACACGGAATGGTTCCGCCGCCTCGCAGTCGACTGGCAGGATCTGGAGCACGACGAACGCGCCCCGCACGCGATGCAGGAGTCGTTTCACCCCAACGCGGCCGGATACGAGCGCATAGCGGGTTGCCTCGAGGACTTCCTGCCGTCCGGTAGACAACAGGCGGAGTGCGTCACCACCGGCGACGGAGCCCTGCGCGTGGCTCCGCTCGACGGAAACACCGCCGAACCGCTCCCGGGGGAGAGCTCGGACACCGTCACCCCACCTTGAATGCCTTGACGAACAGGAACACGGGTTTGCTGCTCAGTTCCACGTACGCGTCGGGGGAGAGCTCGTTGAGCTCGGGCAGCGGACGCGGTTCACCGATGGTGTCGACCACGAAGCCGGAGCGGTGCAGTTGCTCGAACACCGCCGAGAGGGGTCTGCGGTAGAAGGACACCGAAACCTCCTGCCCGCCCACCGGCCACGTCTCGGTGACCAGTTCGGTACGCAGGTAGTCGGGACGTCCGAACCACTGCCAGTCGGCGGCGGGGTGATGTACCGAGAACACCAGCTCGCCATCGGCCACCAGGCACCTGTTGAGTTCGGTCAACAACGGTTCCCAGTCCGCCAGGTAGTGCAGCACCAGGGAGGCCACCACCAGGTCGGTGCTGGAATCGGTGACGAGATCGAGCGGTTCGGACAGATCCGCCACGTCGAACTCGGCGCGACCGTCGAGTCTGCGACGGGCGAGTTCGACCATCCTGGGCTCGCGGTCCACTCCGAACACCGCGGCGCCACGTTCGACGAGCTGCTCGGACAGCACACCGGCGGCACATCCGAGTTCGAGCACTCGCTTGCCGGCTACGTCGCCGGCGAGGTCCAGTACGGCCGGACGGTCGTAGTAGGCATTGGCCGGGCTGTGTTCGGAGTGCAGGGCGTAGGCTTCCGCGAACTGATCGTAGATCGTATTGCGTGCCACCCGATTACGGTAGTGGAATTTCCGGCGATCTTCCTACCGTGCGACACGCCGTTCTCCGGCGTGTCGCACTTGTACTCACCCGAACTCGAATTCCGTTAGCTCTTCGCCACCACCAGCGCCGACCCCCAACGCCCCCGCAGGCAGCGTTCCGACCACCCTCGCAGGCCGAACTCCTACCACCCGCGCCACCGGCACCGCCGCGGGTTCTCCCGTGCGGCTCTCGCGAGGAAGGCCCGACGTTGTGTAGTAACTACCCGATGTCGGGTCTCCCGAAGCGAGAGCCGCACGGGAGGTTCCGCCAAGCGCCCATCCCGGCAGACCGGGACGCGAATCCCCCCTAAAGTTCCGGGGCGCGATTCTCGAAGGGGGTGGACAGGACCACGGTGGTCCGGGTGGAAACCTTCGCCGACTCGCGGATCTGCCGCAGCAGATCCTCCAACGCCAGCGGCGAGGCCACCCGAACCTGCAGGATGTAGGATTCGTCACCGGCCACCGAGAAGCAGGACTCGATCTCCGGCAGATGCTCCAACCGCTGTGGATAGTCGTCCGGAGCCGCCGGGTCGATCGGGGTGAGCGAGATGAACGCCGTCAGCGGCAGCCCGATCTGCTCTCCGTCCACCCTGGCCGTGTAACCGCGCAGCGCTCCGCGTTGTTCCAGCCTCCGGACACGTTGGTGCACCGCCGAGACGCTGAGCCCGACCCGCTCGCCGAGATCGGTGAAACTGCACCGCCCGTCCCGGAGCAGTTCGCGGAGAATGGCCCGATCGGTCGCCTCGAGTTCGGAACTCTGCGCGGCATTCCGGTCTGTCACGTCGGCAGCACCACCAACTCGTGCGGCTGGTTGTTCACACTCTCGACACCGTGCTCGGTGACCACGACGATGTCCTCGATCCTGGCACCCCAGTGTCCCTGTTGGTAGATGCCCGGCTCGATGCTGAACGCCATTCCCGGTTCGAGCGCGATCTCGTTGCCCCCCATGATGTAGGGCTCCTCGTGCACGTCCAGACCGATGCCGTGCCCGGTGCGGTGCACGAAGTAGTCACCGAAGCCGGCAGCGGCGATCGGTTCCCTGGCGGCGGCGTCAACCTCGGCGGGCGTGGCTCCGGGGCGCACCCGTTCCACGGCGGCCCGCTGGGCGGCGTGCAGCACCTCGTAGGTGTCACGCACGTCGGAGTCCCGCGGCTCGCCCAGCGAATAGGTGCGGGTGCAGTCCGAGTTGTAGCCGCTGGGCATGGGGCCGCCGATGTCCACCACGACCACGTCGCCCTCCCGGATCACCCGGTCGGAAAGCGCGTGGTGCGGGCTGGCCCCGTTCGGGCCGGAACCGACGATCACGAACTCGGCCTCGGCGTGCCCCTCCTCGAGGATCGCCCTGCTGATGTCGGCGCCCACCTCGGCCTCGGTGCGACCGACTCGCAGGAACTCGCCCATCCGGGCATGTACCCGGTCGATGGCGGCGCCGGCCTCGCGCAGGGCGTCGATCTCGGCGGGGTCCTTGCGCATCCGCAGGGCGCGCAGCACCGGGTTGGCCAGCACCTGCTCGGTCTCCGGCAGGGCGGTGCGCAGCGGCAGGGTGTGCAGGGCGGGCATCACGTCCGCCACACCCACCCGGGAAGGGGTGGCACCGTCACGACGCAGCAGATCCGCCACGATGCCGTGTGGATCCTGCCCGTCCACCCAGGTGACGATCTCCAGCCCGAGTTCCCGCGCGGGCACCTCGGAGTAACCGAGTTCCTCGAGTTTGGGAACGACCAGCACGGGCGAAGCCGTGCTGCCCGCCGCGGGCAGCACCAGGCAGCTGAGGCGTTCGAAGGACTCACCGTCCACCCCGATGAGGTAACCGAGGTCGGAGCCGGGCGAGATCAGCAGCGCGTCGATGTCCGCGCCTGCGGCCTTCTCGGCCGCGTGCTGTAGCCGCGCCGAGAGCACTGTGGGGTCCTGCTTCGTTGCAACGGTGGACATGGCCCAACTCTAAGTGTCCCGGTTACGGGGAGGTCGGCTGGCCGGGGTGCCGAGAAAACCGCACCGGGGCGGAGGCTTCCGGCGACTCGTACCACGGGCGCCACGTCTCCGACGGTACGAGAGCGACGTGACGGTTCCGGAGCGCACAACGGGAGGGAGAGAAGCGCTCCGGAACCGACACGCTCACCATCCCCGGTCCTCGGTCTGCCGACCACAACCCGGAGATGACGAATCCACCAACTCCTGCCCGCCGTGCGGTGTACTTCCCACGACCACCTCCTCGGCCGTCGGCCGAGTTCGAGGACGGTCCATCTCCCGCCAACCACCACCGAGGACCGGTATCGCCAACGCGACCAGATAGAGCAGGGCCGTGCAGGTCAGGGTGGTACGCAGCCCGAGCCCCTCCACCGCCAGTCCGCCGAACAACACCCCGAGCGGTGTACCGCCCTGTGCCACGAGGGTCGTCAGGCTCAGCACGCGTCCGCGCAGCTCGGCCGGGATTCGCTCGTAGCTCACGGCGGCCAGGATCGGGTTGATCATTCCGGCGACCAGTCCGCACCCGACCACCACGCAGAAAAGCACCGCGAATCCGGACCCCGCGGCCATCGCGAGGTGGGGCGGGATCGGTCCCAGCGCGAACGCGAACGTGAACAGCATCCTCCGACGTCGCACCCGCGCGCCGAGCCAGGTGAACAGCAGGTTCCCCGTGAGCGCGGCGCCGCCCAACGCGCCGACCAGCACCCCGAGTGCCAGCGAGTCGTGCAGTATCCGCGCCGAGTAGGTCGGGAGCAGTACTCCCGTCAACGCCAGGTCGAGGGTGTTCGTCAGCAACAGCAGTACCATGATCCAGGTGATCAGCCGGTCGCGACGGAGATAACCGATCCCGGCGGCGAATCGGCGCGCGAACCCCTCGGATGTGTCCTGCCCCGCTGATTCCGATGTGGTCACGCCGCGCGCGGCGTAGGCGACCAGCAGCGCGGAGAGCGTCATCACGGCGGTGGCGATCCACAGCACACCCGGCGGATCGAACAGCGCGAGCGCTCCGCCCGCCAACGGCGCCCCCGACAGGTGTCCCGCCCGCAGTGCGGCGTCCATCCCTCCCGCACCGCGTTCCATCGCCACCCCGGCGTTGCCGACCAGTTCCGGGACAGCGACCCGGCGAGCGGTCTGGCCGGGTTCGCGGAACGCTCCGAACGCACCTGCCAGCGACATCAGCGACCAGAGCGTGAGACCTGTGGTGGTTTCCGCCAGCGGAATCGCGCCGATGCAAAGCGCGGCGGCCAGATCGGCCAGCGGCGCGGTCCGTGCCGGCCCGACGCGGTCGATCAGCGGGCCGCTGAGCGCGGTGGCGAGCAGCATTCCCACGAGTTCGGCCGCGGTGACCATACCCACGTTCGCGGCGCTTCCCGTGGTCATGAGCACGAACCACGGGATAGCCACGAATCCGGCCGCGCTGGCGGCACTGACGGTGCCGGTCGACAGCCACAGCACCAGTAACCGTAAGCGGTTCATTCCCGCCGCTCCCCTCGTGGGAAGGCGCGCAGCTGCACCATTACCGGTTCGTCACCCGCCGCGGGGGCGCGGCGGTAACGTTCCACGAGTCGACCGGCTTCGGCGGTGAACTCGGCCAGTTCGTCCCGTGAGAGGGAAAGCTGCCAGTCCGACAGTTCCGAGGCCTCGATCCACTCCTCGGACCACTCGGGCAGTCTGGCCAGGAATCCGGCGAGTTCGCGGTGGTGGTTGGCGGCTATCTCGTGCAGCAGGGTGCTCAGCGCGGGACCGAGTTCGGCGTCGGCGCTGAACCTCTCGGGGCGCAACGCGGTTTCGGCGTGCGTGGCCCGCCACCAGCGTTCCCTGCGGTTGCCGCGTTCGGTGTCCTGTTCGACGAAGCCGTGTTCGGCGAGTCGCCGCAGGTGCCAACTGGTGGTTCCCGAGCGCTGCTCGAAGCGCTCGGCGAGCTGGGTGGCCGTCGCGGGGCCCTCGGCACGCAGCTCGGCGAGGATCCGGATCCGCAGCGGGTGAGCCAGTGCCCGCAGTCCGGCCGCGTCGAGCTCGTAGCTGTGTCCTTCGGTCACCCGGCACACCGTAAATCACCAAGAAAACTCTGCCAAGTTTTCTTGGTGATTTGATCGTACCGGACGGTGTGCCGCACCGGAGGCGTGCCAAGCTGGGCGCCGTGAAGTCATCGGTGATGCTGCTCGACTCGGCCGGAATCTGGTTCCGCTCCTACTACGCGCTACCGGAGTCGCTGACCTCTCCGGACGGAACTCCGGTGAACGCGGTACGCGGATTCTGCGACATGCTCGCGAAACTGCTCACCGAGCGCGCGCCCGGCCGGATCGTGGCGTGTCTGGACAACGACTGGCGCCCCGACTTCCGGGTGCGTGCACTGCCCTCGTACAAGGCACACCGGGTGGCCGAACCCGCTCCGGAGCCCGGAACAACGGCGGACGGGACGGCGGGGACGGACACATCGGAGGAAGCGGTTCCCGACACGCTGGAACCGCAGGTTCCGGTGATTCTGGACCTGCTCGCCGCGTTGGGCATCGACACCGCCGAGGCCGAGGGCTACGAGGCCGACGACGTGATCGCGACGCTGGTGGCGCGGGAGGACACCGATCCGATCGAGGTGATCACGGGCGACCGCGATCTGTTCCAACTCGTGCGGGAGTCCCCCACCACCTGCCGGGTCGTCTACATCGGTGGCGGACTGGCCAAGGCGCAGGACTACGGTCCGGTGGAGCTGGCAGCGCGGTACGAGCTGCCCACCGAGAACGCGGGGCGGGCCTACGCCGAGATGGCGATGCTGCGCGGAGATCCCTCGGACGGGTTGCCCGGTGTGGCCGGGATCGGGGAGAAGACGGCGGCCAAACTGATCACGCGATTCGGCTCGCTGACCGAACTGCGTGCGGCGGCCGATGCCGGGGATCAGGGGTTGACGAAACGCAACCGGGAGAAGCTGTCGGAGGCCGCGGACTACCTCGACGCCGCACCGACGGTGGTCAACACCGTGTCCGACGCCCCGGTGATCCACAGCCTGCCCTCCGACGCCCTGCCCCACGATACGAGGCCCTCCAGCGCGGGGCCCTCCAACGCGGGGCCCTCCAGCGCTGGACTCGCTACCGCCGTCGACATCGATCGGGTTCGCGGGCTGCAACGGGAATGGGGGCTCGGCAGCACCGTGGACCGGCTGCTCGACGCGTTGCGGGAGTGAGTCCCGCACGGAGCGGGACCGAGCCGACCCGACGACCCGACCGGAAAACTTCGATCAGAAGTGCGTGCCGCACCAGGCGTGCCCCCGCGTGGCGAACAGCGCGTCGGCCACCGGCAGCGCTGCGGGATCGTGCACGGCGAGCAGGTTCGCGTCCGCGAGGGTGGAGGGCTCGACCTCGCCGAACAGCAGCGGCGCCAGCTGGGCGACGTCGAGACTCAGCTGCGTTTCGCGGGTACCGCGTTCGACCCCTTCGGGACCGACCAGGTACCGGCCCTCGTTGTGCGGCAGCGTGGCATCGCGTACCTCGAGCACCACTGCGCCGGATCCGGCGTAGTCACGCGCCCGCAGGGCGGCGTCGACGTCCACCGGACGAACCCACAGATCGTCGTAGACGTCTCGTACCCGGCACTGCCTGCTGTCGGTCAACCACCACTCCAACGGCTCGTCGAGCGGTCGTTCGATCGCCACCACCTCGTCCGCCAGGTCGATGCCGAGCAGGAACCGCCACAGCTCACAGGACGCGGCCGAGTCGGCCGCCCGCATGTCCAGCACCCGTAGCGTGGTGCGTCCGTCACCGAACCTGTAGTCGTTGCTGTGCGTCGTCCAGCGAACGAACCCGTCGTCGTTGCCCGCCGCGTCGCGGTGCACAGCCGTCGAGGTGTGTTCCTCACTCGTACCGTCCCGCCGCAGCTGGGTCTGCCACCATGCCTGCGGACGAGCGATCGCACCCGGCCCGGCGGGCAGGTTCCGGTAGATCTCGGGGAGCAGTCGACCGGCCGTTTCGGAATCGACCAGTCGCACATCGCCACCGCCGGGAGCGCTGGCACGCAGCTTCGCGGCCGTCTTCTCCAGGCGAACCGTGCGTGCCCTGGTGGCGATCCCGTAGCCGAAACGTCCGTAGATGGCCGTCTCCGAGGCGTGCAACATCGCGAACGGCTCACCGAGTCGCCACGTCTCGTGCAGCTGGGCACGCATCAGCTGGGTCAGCACACCCCGCCGGGTCCGGTCCGCTCGCACACCGACGGCCGTCACGGCCGCGGCGGACAACTCGGCCCCACCCGGCAGCACCACCGAAGCGGGAAACGCTATCGCGGTTCCGGCCAGCTCACCGTCGAGGTGATCTCCCCAGACCCGGCCGACCTCGTACGGAGGCGCCATCCGTCGCCAAGCGGCATCGCTCGCGGCGGGCATGTGCAGCGCGGCTCGGAAAAGATCGTGCGCGGCGCGATACTCGGATTCCGCCAACAGCCTGACATCGTGCTCGATCACGCCTTCATGATGCCGCCGATGCTCCACACGGTCGAATGATTTGACGAGGCTCACGGAGTACCGCCCGCTCGTTCGAGGAGCACGCACTCGAACGAGCGGGAACGTGCGGGAACAATCAGTCGGGTCTGCCGACCGCGTAGGTCCCCTTCTCGTCCCGGATCACGACCCGAACGTTCTTGGTGACGCCGCCGACCCGCATTTCGCAGGTGAAACTGTGTCCGGCGCGCACCGGTTCCCCCTTGGGGCAAGTGACCGACTCGATACCGTCCACGCCGTAGGAGTCCCGCGCGATCTGGCGCACCCCCTGCTGCACCGAATCGGCCTCCAGCACGGTGCGGTGGAACCAGCCGGGGGTGACGAATCCCAGTACGGCAACCACCAGCGCGGACAGCAGAATCACGGACCCGAGTAACCAGGGCCACGCGCGGCGTCGGCGCCGCCCCTCGGGGGCACCGGAGCCGATCCCACTGCCCGGGGGACGGTCCCACGGAGAACCCCGCAGGTCCCCGCCGAAGGACCTCGCCGGAGAGGCAGCCCGCTGCTCGAAGCCGACGCCGGGTGAGCCGGACAGCCCGTAGTGATGCCGTTCGTCCGGCTGCCCGTGCGGCGACGAGCCGTAGGGGTTGCTCATGTGCGCCTTTCGACGGAGGTCAGCTCGCATCGGCTCGGCCGACGTCGGGATCCGATCCAACCACAATCGAAGAGGACTGATCAGAGGTGGGCTTCTCCCGGAGCGGAGCGACCCGCTCCGCTCCGGGAGACCGCGGTTCACCGACCACGGAGCCACCCGGTCGCGGATTCCCTTGGCAGGTCACACGGAGCCCGCGGCCACCACGCCCCGCCGAATCCCGTTGATCGCCTTGCTCGCGGCCGAACCGACCGGATCCTCCCGGCCGAGAACCTCGCGGATCTGGTCCAGCAGGTCGATCACCTGCCTGCACCAGCGCACGAAGTCCCCCGCGGAGAGTTCGTGTCCCGCTGAGGCGGACGCGGTCAGCACCTTCTCCAGCGAGTCCCCCCTGGCCCAGCGATACACCGGCCAGGCGAATCCCGCGTCGGGTTCCCGGGTGCGGTCCAGCTTGTGCCTGCGCTCGTCGTCCTCCAGCTCCGCCCAGAGTTCCCAGGTCGCCGAAACGGCTTCGGACACCGCCCCCGGCGGGACCTCCGGAACCATCGGCGCGTCGCCTCTGGACTCGTAGACCAGCGACGAGACCACCGCGGCGAGCTGTGCCGGTTGCAGCGCACGCCACTTGCCCACGCGCAGGCACTCGGCCAGCAGCAGGTCGGACTCGCTGTAGAGCCGCGCCAACCGCTTGCCGTGGTCGGTGACCGGATCGTCCGGACTGTGCGGATCCAGGTAGTGACGCTCCCCGAGCAACGCGGTGATCCGGTCGAAGGAACGCACCAACGAGTTCGTCGTGGCGGCCACCTTGTTCCTGATCTGTTCGGTCTCGCGGCGCAGTCGCTCGTGGCGCTCCGCCCACCTGGCGTGGTTCTCGCGCTCGTCGCAGCCGTGGCAGGGATGCGACCGCATCGCCCGGCGCAGGCTGGCCAGTTCCCGGTCGTCACCGGCCGAGGAGCCCTTGCCGCCACGGCGCTTGCCCACGGGAGCGATCCCGCTCTCCCGCAGCGTGTTCGCGAGCTGGCGCCGCGACTTGGGCGAGCGGACGTCGACGTACTTGGGCAGCTTGATCCTGTCCTGGGGTTCGACGGGATTGGTGAAGTCGGCGACCGAGACCCTTCCGGCCCAACGGTCCTCCGTCACCACCAGCGGTCGTGCCTCGCCCATCGGATCCAGCCCCGGATCGACCACCACGGCCAGCCCGGAGCGCTTGCCGGACGGAATCGTGATCACGTCGCCCTTGCGCAACTTCTCGAGCGACTCGGCCGCCTCGGCACGCTTGGCGGCCTTGTTCTGCTTCGCGAGTTCCTTCTCCCGATCGGAGATACGACGCCGCAGATCGAAGTACTCGGCGAAATCACCCTGGTCGCAGTGCATGGCTTCGGCATAGCCGTCGAGGGCGGCCGTGTTGCGTTCGACCCGCCTGGACTGCCCCACCACGGAACGATCCGCCTGGAACTGGGCGAACGACTGCTCCAGCAGTTCCCGGGCCGACTCGGTCCCGAGGCGTCCGACCAGGTTGACGGCCATGTTGTATCCGGGCCGGAACGAGGAACGCAGTGGATAGGTACGCGTGGAGGCCAGCCCCGCGACCTGCTCGGGATCCATACCCGGCTGCCAGAGCACCACGGCGTGCCCGTCCACGTCGATACCCCGACGCCCGGCACGCCCGGTGAGCTGGGTGTACTCGCCGGGAGTCAGATCGACGTGCGACTCCCCGTTGAACTTCACCAGCCGTTCCAGCACCACGGTGCGGGCGGGCATGTTGATGCCCAGCGCCAGTGTCTCGGTGGCGAACACCGCCTTGACCAGACCGCGGACGAACAGCTCCTCGACGGTTTCCTTGAACGCGGGAAGCAGTCCCGCGTGGTGGGCGGCGACACCCCGTTCGAGGGCCTCCCGCCACTCCCAGTACCCGAGCACGTCCAGATCGCTCTCGGGCAGGGTACTGGTGTACTCGTCGATCACCGCGCGGATCTCGTCCAGCTCCTCCTCGCTGGTCAGCCGCAGACCGGAACGAACGCACTGGCCGACGGCGGCATCGCACCCCGCACGGCTGAAGATGAACACGATGGCGGGCAGCAGCTCGGCCTCGTCGAGCTGGCTGAGCACGTCCACCCGCGAGGGCTGGAAGAACTTCCCACCCCGATTCTGCACGCGCCGCTTACCGTCCCGGCCACGACGCACCTTGCCGGGAGGCTCCCTGGTACGCCCCAGTTCACGGGTGTGCCGCAGCAGATTGGGATTGATCTTGAGTTCGCGGTTCTCGTCCTCGCCGCCGAACAGGTCGAACATGCGGTTGCCCACCAGCATGTGCTGCCACAACGGGACAGGTCGGTGCTCGTCGACGACCACCGTGGTGTCACCGCGCACCTCCACCAGCCACTCACCGAACTCCTCGGCGTTGCTCACCGTGGCCGAGAGGCTGGCGACCTGCACCTGCTGCGGCAGGTGCAGAATCACTTCCTCCCAGACCGCACCCCGGAAACGGTCGGCGAGGTAGTGCACCTCGTCCATGACGACGTAGCCGAGCGCGTCCAGGCTGCTGGAACCCGCGTAGAGCATGTTGCGCAGCACCTCGGTGGTCATCACGACCACCTGGGCGCTGCCGTTGATCGAGGTGTCGCCCGTCAGCAGCCCGACCGAACCCGTGCCGTAACGCTCGCACAGGTCGGTGTACTTCTGGTTGGAAAGCGCCTTGATCGGCGTGGTGTAGAAGCATTTGCGCCCACCGGCGAGGGCGAGGTTGACGGCGAACTCGCCGACAACGGTCTTGCCCGCGCCGGTGGGCGCACAGACGAGCACTCCGTGCCCGTCCTCGAGCGCCTGGCAGGCGGTCCGTTGGAACGGATCCAGCTCGAAGGACAGGTCGATCGAGAAGGCCCGCAGTCTCGGATGCGCACTCCGCGCTTGGTGCGCGGCGTACGCCGCCGCGGGATCAGCGGACCCGGCGCTCGTCTCCGTGGTTTCAATACGGCTGTCAGCCACTCTCCCAGACTTTCATATCTCGGCCGTGAACGTGTCCACCATGCTGACACCGAGGCCGCCCGGGGGAGCGGTCAGGTCGCGTCGTCCTCCTCGACACCGGATCTGGCCGGACCACCGACATCGACCTCGGAGGGCCGGGTATCCAGCTCGGACGGCTGATCGGGGTCGACCTGCTGCGCCGAGGCCTGCTTGCGCGCCTTGGAGTTGTCGTGAGCCCGGCAGATCAGCAGGGCCAATCCGTACAGCGTGCACAGGGCCGCGGCCAGTACCAGCATGGACAGCGGATCCTGCCCCGGGGTGGCGATGGCGGCGAAGACGAACAACGTGAACACGCTGCCACGCCACCAGTTGCGCAGCTTGACGTAGCTCACGACACCGGCCCGGTTCAGCATCACCATGACCAGCGGCAGTTCGAAGCTGATACCGAAGAACAACAGCATCAGCAGCACGAAGTTGATGTACTCCCCGCCGGTCAGCGCGGTGAAGAACGATCCACCGCCGAAGCCCGACATGAAGGCGAGTCCCTTCGGGGCGACGAAGTAGGCCAGCGCGGCCCCCGCCACGAAAAGCAGACTGCCGATGCCCACGAAAACCCTGGCGAACTTGCGTTCCCTGGCATGCAGCCCGGGCGCTATGAACGCCCAGAACTGGTACAACCAGATCGGGCTCAGCAGCACCGCACCCAGCGACAGGCCGACCTTGAGCTGGATCATGAAGACCTCGAAGGGACGGGTCTGCATGAGCTGGCACTTGTCGTTCGGACTCAGCCGCATGTCGGAGGGCAACGAGCAGTACGGTCCGGTCACGAAGTCACCGAGACTCGGCAGCCCGAACAGTTGGTGGGAGAACCACCAGAAACCGAAGATCCCGCCGATGATCACCGCCAGCAGGGCCACCCCGAACCGGTAGCGCAGTTCGTAGAGGTGATCGACCAGTGTCATGGTCCCGTCGGGGTTCCGGCGGCGACTGTACTTGGTGCGATCACGCCCGAACGGGTTGAGGCGGCGAAGCCGACTGCCTTCCACCGTCACAGCCCCCGCGTCAGTTCGTGGCGTCGTTGCGGTGCTTGTCCTCGGCCGGCCGTTCGCCGTTCAACCGCTCCGCGCTGGTCGCCGTGAACCCGGTCGAGTGCTGCTCACCCGTGGTGAGCTGTTGCGGATCGCTCCGTTCGGAATCGCCCTGGGAGGACGCGGCCTGCTCGTCCTGCTTCATACCACGCGTCTCCGCCTTGAAGACCCGTGCGGACTGACCGAGCGACCTGGCCAGCTGCGGCAGTTTGGCGGCTCCGAAGAGCAACACCAACACACCGACGATGAGGACCAGCTCCCAACCACCGGGGAAACTCATGCTTGTACACCTCTTCTCAAGCCTGCTGCAACGGGGATATTACGCCGGACGAGGCCGGTTTCGACAGGTTCGATCGGATCAATGACGCTTCAGGGCGATTCCGATTCCGGCACCGCGTGCCCGCAGCAGACCGAGCCGGTCGGACAGCTCACCGGACACCCGGGTGTATGCGGACCGCGCGCGGCGAACCGAGCGGAGCGTGGTCAGCACCACGGGGATCAGGGCGATCAAGGCCACCAGCACAAGTCCCACCATCAACGCGTACGGCACGGTGACACCGTATCGCCCTCAGGTGGACAGCGGGTGAAGCGACCGTTCCAATGCTTCGTCCGCGCGCTGTCGAACCTCGGTCGCCAGTTCCGCGGGCGCGAGGATCCTTCCTCCCCCGCCCAGTCCGAGCACCAGCCGCACCAACCACGCGCGGTCGGAGTAGCGCAGCGTCACCCTGGTGGAGCCGTCCGGTAGATCGGTGAGCTCGTCGACGGCGTAGTACTCGGCAACCCAGCGGGCCTCGGGACGCAGCTCGAGTTCGACGCTCGGCTGCGGCTCCGCGGGGCGGAACGGTCCTCCCGAGAGGTCGGTGCTGGTCGCCTCGGCCGGGGGACGCGTGGGCTCGTCGAGAACCTCGGCGTCGTCGATCCGGTCCAGCCGGAACAGCCGTACCCCACCCGCGCGCCGGCACCAGGCCTCCAGGTAGCTGTGCCCCTGCACGAGCACCAACCGCATCGGGTCGACCGTACGTTCGGTGATCTCGTCCCTGGAGGCGGTGTAGTACCTGATGTGCAGCGCGTTGCCCAGTCTGGTGCCTTCCTCGACGGTCGAGCCCACCTCGGTGGCCACCGGTCGGGACTCGTCCGCCAACCCGACCACGACACCTTGGCGTCGCGCGGCGCCCACGGCGTTCTCGACCTTCACCAACGCCCTGCGCACCGCGTCGGTGTCGGCGATGTCCGGTGTCTCGGACAGCGCACGCAACGCCACCTGCAGTGAGGTGGCCTCCTGACCGGTCAGGCGCAGCGGTCTGCGCATCCCCGCGTCGTAGACCACCGTGACGGTGTCCCCGCTGAACGACAGATCGATCAGATCCCCGGGGCCGTAGCCCGGCAGGCCGCACATCCAGAGCAGCTCGAGATCCCGACGAATCTGCTGCGCGTTGACCCCGAAATCGGACGCGACCTCGGTCACCTCGATTCCCGGCCTGTTGATCAGGTACGGAATCATCGCGAGCAACCGAGGCAGCCGCTCACTCGTGCTGCTCACCGATCTCCCTCCCGAAGGGTCTGCAACGTCGCCAGGTGTGCCTCGCGGACGGACTTCCGCAGCGTTTCCGGTTCCAGGACCACCACATCGGGGCCGTAGCCCGCGAGCCACCCCGTCGCCGATTCGGGATAGCTCAGTTCGAGACGCAGCTCCTCACCCGCGACGCCGTCCAGCTCACGCTCGGCGACGACTTCCGCGTCCCGCCGCACCCCCTGGGCACGTCCGCTCGCCACCCACAGGAGCACCGGAGTTCGCGGTGGTGGTGTCGACTCGAAACCGGTGACCAGACTCATCAGGTCAACGTCCTCGGGGCGGTTCACCTGCCCCCGCGCGCCGAAGGCGCACACCTCCCCGGTGATGCGGGAGAGCCGAAAACAACGCGCGGCCTGCCGGTCCCTGTCGTGGCCGACCACGTACCACCGGCCGCACCAGGACACCACTCCCCACGGTTCCACGGTTCGCGGCTGCGCGGAACTGCTGGCGGGTCTGCGATAGTCGAAGGTCACCGGCCGTCCTTCGCGTACGGCGAGCAGCAGCGGAGAGAAGGCCGGTTCGTCCGCCCGCACCTTGGGTTCGATCGGTCCGGCGGCGCTGTCGTCGACATCGACACCGGCGGCACGCAGCTTGTGCAGGGCACCGCGCGCGGCGGTGCCGAATTCGGGTGCCTCCCAGAGTCGGGAGGCCAGCGCCACGGCGGCGGCCTCGTCGGACTCGAGCGCGATATCACCGATCTCGTAGTCACGGCGCGCTATCCGGTAGCCGTCGATACCGTCGAAGGCCGAGTTGCGCCCGGTCTCGAGCGGTATGCCCAGGTCGCGGAGTTCGGCCTTGTCACGTTCGAATGTTCGATAGAACGCCTCGTCACTGGCAGCGTCGGAATAACCGGGAACGATCCCCCTGATTCGCTCCGCGGTGAGGTACTGGCGAGTCGACAGCAGACACAGCACCAGGTTGACCAGGCGTTCTGCGCGCGGAATGCCCACTGTCCCGAGTCTAGCGACGGTAACGGCGGTCACGTTCGCGGGCCGACGTCGTGACCTGATGAAACGGTGCGCCCGAACCTCCACCGGGAAATCTGGATGCATTCCAGACTACCCGGCTCGCTCGGGCGACCGAGGCACGTAAGACCCGCCGGTCACAGCGGTGGTTCGCGCCGAGCCCAGGGCCGCGCACGCTCCAGCTGCGCAGCCAGTCGGAACAGCACCCCCTCACCCGCCAACGGCCCCACGAACTGCACACCGAGCGGCAGCCCGTCGGGGTCCCAGTACAGCGGAACGGACATGGCCGGCCTGCCGGTGATGTTGGCCAGCTGGGTGTAGGGCACGTGGCGCAGGTTCTCCCGAGCCACTCGGTCCACCATGCCGCTGGCACGCAGCATTCTCCCCAGCCCCAGCCCGAGCACGGCTTTGCCTGCCGCGCGCAGCGGCCCACCGGTCGCGAGCTCACCCACGCGTACCGGTGGCCCGGCGAGTCCGGGAGTCAACAGCAGGTCGTAGTCGCGGTGGAACTCGGCCAGCTTGCGCGTGTAGCCGTGCCAACGGTCGAGCAGCGCACTGTACTCGGGGCCGCTGATGATGCGCCCCACCGCGGCGAGCAGTCTGCTGTCCAGCTCGAACGAGGTTTCCGACGCCCCGGTGGCAGCCACCGCGTCGTCGATCGAGGCCGCCAGCTTCACCGACCAGGCACGCAGGAAGTCCACGGCCAGCGAGTCGAGATCCACCGGTGAGCTCACCGGTTCCACGTGGTGCCCCAGTGACTCCAACAACCGGGCGGCGTCGCTCAACGCCTCGGTCGCGTGGGGGTGCGGCCGTCCCAGCGCCGACTGCGAGGTGAAACCGACACGTAGCCGAGGGGGTTCGGAGGCGATCTCGGTGGTGAAGTCCCTGTGGGGCACAGCGGGTGAGTACGGACCGGCCGGATCGGCTCCCACGATCGCGTCCAGCGCGGCGGCGCTGTCCCGAACCGTACGCGAGAGCACACCGTCCGAGGCGGCACCGTGAAAGTTCTCCGCACGCACGGGTCCGGCGGGCACCAGGCCACGCCCGGGTTTGAGCCCGAAGACGCCGCAGCACGCGGCCGGGATCCGGATGGACCCGCCCCCGTCACTGGCCCCGGCCACCGGCACGATCCCGGCGGCGACCGCGGCCGCCGAGCCGCCCGAGGAACCACCCGGAGTACGATCCGGCGACCACGGGTTGCGGGAGGGTCCGAAGGCTTCGGGCTCGGTGACCGGTTTGGCGCCGAACTCGGGGGTGTTGGTGCGTCCGAACGGCAGCAGCCCCGCGTTCAGCCAGCGGCGCACCACCTCGGCGGTCTCCGGTGCCGCCACCCGCGCCAGCGCGGCTGTCCCCGCGCTGGAAGTGTGCCCTGCCAACTCCTGGTTCAAATCCTTGAGCAGGAACGGGACCCCCGCGAGCGGACCAACGGCGGGCAACCCGCTCGCCAGTTCACCCGCGGCCACCCGGTCGGTGCGGACCACCGCGTTGATGCGGTCGTTGACCTTCTCATAGCGGTCGAAGGCGGCGTCGAGCAGCTCGGTCGCGGAGACCTCACCGCTGGAGACCAGCTCGGCCAGCCCCACCCCGTCGTGTTCGCGGTACTCCGAATAGTCCATGCCCACCCTTCCGTCGCGGCAGCCTCGACGCGTCCGGCCACGCGGATCGGACACGAACGAATCACAACGAGCTGATCAGACGTTCCACCCTCTCGTCCACCGCACGGAACGGGTCCTTGCACAGCACTGTCCGCTGCGCCTGGTCGTTGAGCTTGAGGTGCACCCAGTCGACGGTGAAGTCCCTGCCCGCCGTCTGGGCCGCCGCGATGAAGTCGCCGCGGAGCTTGGCCCTGGTGCTCTGCGGCGGGGTGTCCTTGGCCGCCTCGATGTCACCGTCGTTGGTGGCACGGTCCACCAGGTCCTTGCGCTGCAACATCTCGAACAGACCCCGGTTGCGTCGCAGATCGTGGTAGGCCAGGTCGAGTTGCGCGATGCGCGGGCTGGACAGCTCCAGTCCGTGCTTGTCGCGGTAGCGCTCCAGCAGGCGATGTTTGATGGCCCAGTCGACCTCCCGGTCGATCAGCGAGTAGTCCTGGTACTCCACGGCGTCCAGCGCCCTGCCCCACAGGTCCATGATCCGGTCCGTCATGGGGTCGGAACCGCGACGGGCCACGTACTCGACCGCGCGGCCGTAGTACTCCCGCTGGATGTCGAGCGCGGACGCCTCGCGGCCACCGGCCAGCCGCACGGGGCGTCTTCCGGTGAGATCGTGGCTGATCTCCCGGATCGCGCGGATCGGGTTGTCCAGACTGAAGTCGTGGAACTGCACGCCCTGCTCGATCATCTCCAGCACCAGGTTGACGGTGCCCACCTTCAGCAGGGTGGTGACCTCGGACATGTTCGAGTCGCCCACGATAACGTGCAGCCTGCGGTAGCGCTCCGCGTCGGCGTGCGGCTCGTCCCTGGTGTTGATGATCGGGCGGGAACGGGTGGTGGCACTGGAAACCCCCTCCCAGATGTGCTCCGCCCGCTGGGACAGGCAGTAGACCGCGCCGCGGGGGGTTTGCAGCACCTTGCCCGCGCCGCAGATCAACTGTCGGGTGACGAGGAAGGGCAACAGCACGTCGGCGATGCGGGAGAACTCCCCCGAACGCCCCACGAGATAGTTCTCGTGGCAACCGTAGGAGTTGCCCGCCGAGTCGGTGTTGTTCTTGAACAGGAAGATGTCCCCGCCGATACCCTCGTCGGCCAGCCTCCGCTCGGCATCGGTGAGCAGATCCTCCAGTATGCGCTCACCCGCCTTGTCATGGGTGACGAGCTGGACGAGATCGTCGCACTCGGCCGTGGCGTACTCGGGGTGCGAACCAACGTCCAGATAGAGTCTCGCGCCGTTGCGCAGGAAAACGTTCGAGGAACGGCCCCACGAAACGACCTTCCGGAACAGGTATCTGGCAACCTCGTCCGGGGAGAGCCTGCGTTGCCCGTGAAAGGTACAGGTCACCCCGAACTCGGTCTCGATGCCGAAGATCCTCCGCTGCATGCCTCCACAGTAGGCGTCTTCGTCGAACTCGGCGGTCCGCCGTTCGGGGTCGGACGCGAGAAAATTCGGTCGAAAACACCACACAACGTGGCCGCACGCGGCCCGGAAGCGGGGCTTCGGCGGTCGGGGACCGAACACCGAAACCACCGGTTCCGCTCGTCACGACACCGCTGTGCCCCCGGCGCGGGCCACCCGGGACCGAGCCGTCACTCGGGTGAGCCGCCGTTTTCCGACTGCTCCGAGTCGGATCCCGAGCCGGTGTCGTCCGCCCCCGCGCCGGACTGCTCGGACTCGTCGGGAAGCAGCTGGCGCAGTGCCGCACCGGTGATGCGACGGAACGTGCGGTGCGGCCTGGACCGTTCCAGTACCGCCACCTCCAACTGCCCGACTCCCAACTGGCGGGATCCCTCGCCGCCGGCCATCAGGGCGCTCACCGCCTCACGAACGGCGGGTTCGAGTTCCATGCCGTCGGTGAAGGAGTCCTTCAACACGGACGTGACGGTCTCGGCCTGCCCGCCCATCGCCACGTACTGCGGTTCGTCGACGATGGAACCGTCGTAGGTCAACCGGTACAGCTGGTCCGCGTCCGGCGTGCTCCCCACCTCGGCGACACAGATCTCCACCTCGAAGGGCTTGACCTGTTCGGTGAAGATGGCCCCCAGCGTCTGCGCGTAGGAGTTGGCCAGTGCCCGACCGGTGACGTCACGCCGGTCGTAGGAGTAACCCTTGACATCGGCCATCCTGATACCGGCCATGCGCAGGTTCTCGAACTCGCTGTACCGCCCCACCGCGGCGAAGCCGATGCGATCGTAGATCTCGGAAATCTTGTGCAGGGTGGTCGAGGGGTTCTCGGCCACGAACAGCACCCCGCCCGTGTACTTGAGCACCACCACGCTGCGACCCCGAGCGATACCCTTGCGGGCGAGCTCGGAGCGTTCGCGCATCAGCTGCTCTGGCGAGGTGTAGAAGGGCATCGTCACGGTTGTGCACTCCTGGCTCGAATCGTGCTGTACCGACTTGGCACATGGCGCTTGCTTCGCGCGCGGCGACGGACACCGGGCCGGCCGGAACGCACCGTGCTCCCGGTCGTGGCGATCCTGCCCCGCGCGGGCTCCCGGCCTCAGCCTCCGGGATTCTGCTGCCTGCCCGCGACGACCTCCTCGGCGACGGCGGCGGTGCGTTCCTCGGACATGCGGACAGCCCCCTCCGCACCGGTGATCGTGACCACCGTGGGATAGATCTTCCTGGCCACGTCCGGCCCACCCGTCGCGCTGTCGTCGTCGGCCGCGTCGTAGAGCGCCTCGATCGCGTTGCGCACGGCCGAGTCGACATCGGCCTCCGGATCGTGGCGTTTCTTCAACGCCGACTTGGCGAACAGCGAGCCCGAGCCGACGGCATTGTACCCCGTGCTCTCGTCGTAGCGTCCGCCGGTGATGTCGTAGGTGACGATGCGACCAGCCCTGTCGGGGTCCTCGGCAGCGGTGTCGAAACCGGCGAACAGTGGAACCACCGCGAGTCCGGCCATCGCACCCTGCAGGTTGCCGCGCAACATGGTCGCGAGCTTGTTGGCCTTACCGTCCAGCGAGAGCGGAACGCCCTCGATCTTCTCGTAGTGCTCGAGTTCGACGGCGTACAGTCGCACCATCTCGAGCGCGATACCGGCGGTACCCGCGATCCCCACCGCGGAGTAGTCGTCGGTCACGTAGAGCTTGTCCATGTCCCGCTGGGCGATGATGTTGCCCATCGTGGAACGACGATCTCCCGCGAGCAGCACACCTCCCCGGAAGGTCAGCGCGACGATGGTCGTCCCGTGCGGCACGTCCATCGATCCCTCGGTGCTGTCCGCGGCCCGCGGCAGCATCTCGGGGGCCGCGGCTCGAAGGAAGTCCGTGAACGAGGAGGATCCGGGAGTGAAGTACTCGGGGGGCAGCGCCTGACCCGGATGGCTCCGAGTCGAGCTGGATTCCATGGGCGACATCGTCTCCTGCTCGAAGTAACTGGCGTCACATGATCGGTTGTGCACACTTTAGGCCGTGCGCGGTCGCGCCGGTCGGCCCGGTGCCGGCCGGCGCTGACCGCGAAGCGGGAGTCCCACCGGACGGTTCGGACGTCTTGTCCCGGCGTCTCAGCCGGGAGCGGCCGGACGAACCGTCCCGAAGGACTCCGTTACTGGCCACCCTTCCGGGTCACTGGGTTACTGGCCACCCTTCTGGACGTAGGCCCGGACGAAGTCCTCGGCGTTCTCCTCCAGGACGTCGTCGATCTCGTCCAGAATGGTGTCCACGTCCTCGCCGAGCTTCTCCCGACGCTCCTGACCAGCGGATTCGGCACCGTTCTGTTCCTCGTCGCCTTCGTCTCCGCCGCCGTGCCGCTCAACCTTTTCCTGGGACATCTCGCCTCCCGGTGGTCTCATCGAGGATGCCTGCCCGAAACCGACACCGCGGCTTCCGCCGGGCGGACCCGACAACGTCCCGGGCCGGACGGGCAACAAAACATCCTGGTGTGAACACTACCTAGTCAATCGGCCGCACGCCCAGATCCAAAGGTGGCCGTTTTGGATCTGTCGCGCTCCGAAGATCCCGCGACCGAGTGGTCATCGAACCGGGCGCCCCGATATCACCCGCCGGTGAGGGAGTCCACCAGCTCCTCGGCGCTGGAGGCGGCCTCCAGCAGTTCACCCACGTGCGCCTTCGTCCCCCGCAGCGGTTCCAGGGTCGGGATACGCACCAGCGACTCGCGCCCCAGGTCGAAGATCACCGAGTCCCAGGAGGCGGCGGCGACCTCGTTCGGGTAGCGCTCCAGACACCGACCGCGGAAGTAGGCCCTGGTGTCCTCCGGCGGTGTCGTGACGGCCTCACGGACTTCCTCCTCGGCGAGGATGCGACGCATCGAACCACGGCTGACCAACCGGTTGTACAGTCCCTTGTCCATGCGAACGTCGGCGTACTGCAGGTCGATCATGTGCAACCGCGGCGAGCCCCAGCCGAGGTTGTCCCGGCTGCGGTAGTTCTCCATCAGCTTCAACTTGGCGGGCCAGTCGAGCCGGTCGGCGCACTCCATCGGATCGCGCGCGAGCAGGTCGAGGACCTCTCCCCAGATACGCACCACCTCGCCCGAGGTGTGGCTGCCGTGCGCCTCGACGTACTCCACCGCCCGCTCGTGATAGGCCCGCTGCAGGTCGAGACCGGTGAAATGTCGCCCGTCGGCGAGTTCGACCTTCTGATTGAGGCTCGGGTCGTGGCTGATCTGGTGCACCGCCTTGACCGGATCGGCCAACCGGAGATCGTCGAAACGACGTCCGGACTCGATCATGTCCAGGACCAGGGCGGTAGTGCCGAGCTTGAGGTAGGTGGCCGTCTCGGCGAGGTTGGCGTCGCCGAGGATCACGTGCAACCTGCGGTACTTGTCGGCATCGGCGTGGGGTTCGTCCCTGGTGTTGATGATGCCACGTTTGAGGGTGGTCTCCAGCCCCACCTCGACCTCGACGTAATCGGCGCGCTGCGAGAGCTGGAAGCCCGGTTTCTCCCCCACCTGGCCGATGCCCACCCGGCCGGAACCGCAGATGATCTGCCTGGAGACGAAGAAGGGCGTGAGTCCGGCGATGACGGCCGTGAACGGGGTGTCACGGGCACACAGGTAGTTCTCGTGGGTGCCGTAGCTGGCGCCCTTGCCGTCGATGTTGTTCTTGTACAGCTGGATCGGGGTCGTCCCCGGTACGCTGGCGGCACGCAGCGCTGCCTCCTCCATCACCCGCTCCCCGGCCTTGTCCCAGAGCACGGCGTCACGCGGATTGGTCACCTCGGGAGCGGAGTACTCCGGGTGGGCGTGGTCGACGTAGAGTCGCGCACCGTTGGTGAGAATGACGTTGGCCGCACCGAGATCGTCACCCTCCGAGCCGTTCGACGGTGCCGTCGAGGCGCCCATGTCGAAGCCGCGGGCATCGCGCAACGGCGATTCCACCTCGTAGTCCCACCGAGCGCGCCGCGCTCGGGGGATGTCGGCCGCCGCCGCGTAGGCCAGCACGATGTGGGTGGAGGTCAGCACCGGGTTCGCGGTCGCGTCTCCCGGCACGGTGATCCCGTACTCCACCTCGGTTCCCATGATCCGACGCATGGTGTTCAGCCTACGGGTTCAACGCGGCGTACGACTCCCTGTAGCGTTCACATTCCGATGCCGTGTGCGGGCAACGACGATGAGCCCGCGCCCACTGTCGACACCGGCTCGCTCACTGCCGCTACCGGCTCGACGCGGCACCGCGCGAGGACATTCACCCGGCGCCGACAACGGAACTGACATCCTCGGGTGGTGACCATCGGAGAGGAACGAGTCGCCGTCTACGACCGAAACGGCTCGGTGGTCGGTTCGGCCCCGCGAGCACGTATGCGCTCCGAGGGACTGTGGCACGCTGCCACCTCGGTACTGGTGCGTTCCACGGACCTGACGAAGGTGTACGTGCACCGACGCACCGCGGACAAGGACGTCTACCCGGCCATGTACGACTGCTGGGCGGGCGGTGTCGTGGCGGCCGGTGAGGCTCCGGACGAGGCAGCCCGGCGGGAGTTGGCCGAGGAGCTGGGAATCCACGCGGAGCCGCGTTTCCTGTTCCGGACCAGCCACGAACGAGGACCGGTGCGATTTCACGCTTTCGTGTACGAGATCCGCTGGGACGGGACCGTGATCCATCAGCCGGAGGAAATAACCGCTGGTTGGTGGATGCCGCTGACCGAGCTGCGGGAACGCGCACGAGATCCGGACTGGCCGTTCGTTCCGGACGGCAGGCAGTTCCTCACCGAGTGGTTCGACCTCCGGGAAAGTTGATTGGAGTTTTCCGGTCGGGTTTCGAACTACTCGCTTGGCGGAACCTCCCGCTCGCTCTCGCTCCGGGAGGTCCGACATCGGGTAGCGACCTTCGAGAACCCACGTCAGACGGCGGACCACCCGTTGTCCACCGGCAGGACGACCCCGCTGACATTGCTGGCGGCATCGGAAGCGAGGAACACGATGGCGGATGCCTGCTCGTCGGCGTCGGCGACGCGACCGATGTTCTTGCCGTAGCTGCCGAGAACGTTGGGGCCGAGCGCCTCGGGATCGGCGTCGACGGTGATGCCGGTCGCGGTACCGCCGGGGGCGATCGCGTTGGCCCGGATGCCGCTGTCGCGGTACATGACGGCCAGCGACTTCGTCAGTCCGACGACGCCGTGCTTGGCGGAGGTGTAGGCAGCCCCCGCCGCGCTGCCCCGCAGGGACGCCTCCGAGGCCGTGTTGACCACGACACCGCTGCCCTTGGCCAGCATGTGCGGCAGCGCCGCGCGGGTGAGCAAGAAGGGAGCGCTCAGGTTGACCCGCAGGACGCGTTCCCACTCGGCGTCGGTCAGATCGGCCACCGCGGCGAAGCTGTCCATGATGCCCGCGTTGTTGACCAGCACGTCCGGCCCGCCGAACCGTTCCACCGCGGTGGAGACGATCTCGTCGACCACGGTCCGCTCGCCCAGATCGCCGATCACGGTGGTCGCGGTGCCCTCCTGTTCCCGGATCAGCTGTTCGGTGGTCGAGGCACCTTCGACATCGAGGTCCGCGATGAGTACCCGCGCCCCCTCGGAGGCGAACCGCAGCGCGGCGGCGCGCCCGATACCCGATCCGGCGCCGGTGACCACGACGCAGCGCCCTTCCAGGCCGGTTCCACTCATCCCGAACTCCTTTTCCGTCCTGTTCCGGGCCCGCCGGACGACCGATGTGACCCGAACCGTTCGATACTTCTAGGCAGAGTATGCCAGATTTACATTATGCGCCAAAAAATGAACGACCTAGAATCGGGTGACCGCCGCCACGAGGAGGAGACCCGGGATGTCGAGCGAGCAGGAGACGTCCAACAGGCGCACCGGACGCCCGCCGCTGACCGAGCGCCGCAAGGCGGCGACGCGCATGGACATCGCACGTGAGGCGGTGCGGCTGTTCACGAGCAAAGGGGTCGCCGAGACCTCGGCCGATGAGATAGCGGAAGCGGCCGGGTTGTCGATCCGGACGTTGTGGCGCTACTGCCCGGGGCCGGGTAAGGAGAGCTTCATACGCCCACTGCTGACCAACGGGATCGACGATGTGGCCCGAGCGTTGGCCGACTGGGCGCCCGGCGAGGCGCTGCCCGACCAGCTGAGCGGGCACGCCGGGGCCGACGAGAACGCGGACGTGGACACCATGCTGGCGCTGGTCCGACTGACCAAGGAGGAGCCGGAGATCAGGACGGTCTGGCTGCAGGCCCACCGGGACGCGGAACCCGCGTTCGCCGCGGGGATCGCCCACCGAACCGGCAGGCGGGCCGACGAGCTGAGCGTGAAGACGGAGGCGGCGATGGTCAACACGGCACTGCGGGTGGCCGTGGAGCACACCGCCGAGCACTCCCCCGCCCCGGAGCAAGCCGGCACCGTGCTGCGTGCGGCGTTGCGCGAGGTCCTCCCGACGATCAGCCGGGATGCCCCCGACCATGCCGCCGGCAACGCTCTTCCCGGCGCGCTCGCTTAGAACCGCTCGGCCACGAGGACCCGCGTCCGCTTCACGAGGGATTTTCCCGGTTCACAGGCCGTGACGGCGTTCGCCCGTCACCGCTTCACAGCCACGGGCCTCGGACTCGGCGGAGAACGGGTCCCGGTGAGCGGCGACCGCACGGGTGGTCTCCTCCTCGACCAGGTCGGCGTTGATGCGTGCCGCCGCGTTGGCTCCCGCCGCGGCAGCGGGACCGACCTGGACCGACGGATCGGTGACATTGCCCGCGACCCACACTCCGTCGACATCGGTGGCACCGGTCGCGTCGGACGGGACGTGCTCCCCGACCCCGGCCGGGTGCTCCACCGCACGCAGCCCGAGCTCGGCCAGGAACGCGGCACGCGCCGTCATCCGCGGCGCGACCGCGAGCACTTCGCGGCCGACCACGGTGCCGCCGACGAGTCGCACCCCGCTGATCCCACGCTCACCGAGCTCCAACGAGTCGACAGCGCCGTCGATCACCTCGATGCCGCGTGCCGCGAGCCGTTCCGCCTCCTCGCCGGTGGGCGCGGGTCGGGTGTGGCAGAAGAACTTGACGTCCAAGCTCCACTGGCGGAACAGCAACGCCTGGTGTACCGACATGGGTCCGGTCGCCAGCACGCCGATGGCCCGGTCCCGAACCTCCCAGCCGTGGCAGTACGGGCAGTGCACCACGTCCCCGCCCCAGCGTTCCCGCAGCCCGGCCACCTCGGGCAGCTCGTCGACCAGGCCCGTGGTCACCAGCAACCGCCGGGCACTGATCCGAGAACCGTCGAGCAGGTTCACGTCGAACCCGGCGTCGTCCCGAGCCACTGAGCCGACCTCGCCCGCGAGCAGGTGCCCACCGTAATCGCGCACCTCCTCCCGTCCGCGTTCCAGGAGCTCCGCCGGAGGGACCCCCTCGCGCCCGAGCAGACCGTGCACCCCGGCTGCCGGGGCGTTGCGCTGCTCGCCCGAGTCGATCACCACCACCGAGCGCCGCGCCCGCGACAGCATCAGCGCCCCGTTCAAACCGGCGGCTCCGCCACCGATCACCGCCACCTCGTAGTGCGTACCCGATTCGTCGGTCATTACCACCACCTCCACTACCACCATGCGAATCCGCAGGCAACATCTGCAACTTTTGTTGCCGCAATGGCAAACTGAGGGCATGGACGACGACCTCGATCAGACACTCGACACGGTCGGTCCCCGGCTGCGAGCGCTCCGCAGGCAGCGCGAAACCACGCTCAACGAGCTGTCGGAGACGACCGGTATATCGGTGAGCACGCTGTCCCGCCTGGAATCAGGCGAGCGCAGACCGGCCCTCGAACTACTGCTCCCGCTGGCGAGGGCGCACGGTGTGACGCTCGACGAACTCGTGGACGCCCCGCCCACCGGCGACCCGCGCGTGCACCTGCGGCCGGTCAACCGGCACGGCATGACCATGCTGCCGCTGACCCGCCGCGCGGGCGGGATCCAGGCGTACAAGCTCGTGATCCCGGCGACTCACCGCCCCGCCGTTCCCGATCCGCGGAGCCACGAGGGCTACGAATGGCTCTACGTGCTCAACGGGCGCCTCCGGCTCGTGCTCGGGGAACACGACCTGGAGCTCTCGCCCGGCGAGGCCGCCGAGTTCGACACCCGCACACCGCACTGGTTCGGCAGCGCCACCGAGGAGTCCGTGGAATTCCTCAGCCTGTTCGGTAAGCAGGGCGAGCGCGCCCACCTGCGGGCCCAACCCCGTAAGAACTCCTCTTGAAGTGACCGGCCAGTAGGCGCAGCCACCTCGGCCCGCGAGAGGTGCGGGTGGCGGAACCTCTCGCACAGCTCTCGCTGCGGGGTCCGGCGACATCGGGTAGGTAGCCCGGTCTTTCAGTCCGCTCGGGGCCTCGGTCGCGGAGCGCGCGTGTCACAACGTGCGGGGGATCCGGTGCGTGAGTCGGATGCATTGCGAGGCAGGGCCGCTCGCCGCGTAGGTCGCTACTCAAGAGCCGGCCCAACGAAGCAAGGCGCCGACTCACGTGCCGGCTACGCAACCAGCCACGCAAACCGCCTCACGATCACTAATGCCAGGGGAGAGCGGAACGCTCACCCCAGTAGGTCGCCGGATCCCCGGCGACGGCCGCCAGTTCGTCGAGATCACGCGTGCTCAGCGATACCGAGCGGGCGGCCAGGTTGCTGCGCAGCTGCCCCACGCTCGCCGCACCGAGCAGCACCGTGTCCGCCCACGGCTGAGCCAGCACATGCGCGAGGGCGACCGCGTCGGCGCCGGCACCGTGCCTGCCCGCCACGGCGGCCAGCGGCTCCGGCGGTCGCGAGGCCAGCCTGCCGTTGGCCAGGGTCTCCTTGACCAGCACCCGCCAACCACCCTCGTGGGCGTGCGACAGTGCCCTGCCCGCCGACGGTTCCAGGGAGTTCCACGTGGCCTGCACGGCACCGAACAGCTGTTCACCGCCCACCCGCAGCTCCCAGGCCGCCTCGATCGCGGCAGCCTGGGCCGCTCCTGTCGTGGAGATTCCCAGCAGCACTCCGCTGTCGCGCAGCCGGGCCAGTTCCCGCTGCAACTCGGCGTCCTCGAACAGTGGGCTGTCGGTGGTCAACGAGTGCACCTGGTACAGCTTCAGGTGCTCCCCCAACGCTTCACGGCTGGCGGGCCACTGCTGCCGGAAGCGCTCCAAGGAGTGTTCCTTGATCTCGTGGACCTCGGTCTCGACACGCCATTCGGCGACGTAGGCGTAGCCCCACTTGCTGGACACGATCACGTCCTCGTGACCGCGGTCGCGCAGCCACTCGGCCAGGAACTGCTCGGCACTGCCGTAGGAACGTGCCGTGTCCACCCGGCGGATCCCAGCGGCATGGGCCTCGTCCAGCACCTGCCTGGTCCGGGTACGCATGGCGTCGACGGTGCGGTCCTCCGGCAGCACGTCGACACGCCCCACGTTGATGTAGGCGGGCCTGCCCAGGGCGGCCAATCCGACACCGAAGCGGTCCACCGGACCGGTCGAGGCATCCGTCATGCGCCGTAACCTATCGAGCCCGCGTCGATGACGACACCGGTGACGCCGACCGCGCCGCGACACAGCTACGGGGCGCCACTCGAACGAGTGACGCCCCGTCTGGTCAATGGCCAGGTTGGTCAATGGCCAGGTTGGTCAAGTGGCCGGCTTGACCAGCGGCCAGGTGTCGAAGACCGGCTCTCCGACACGATGACGCGGCTGACCGTCGACCGCTGGCACTGCCGACTACGGGAACCGGTACGACTACAGGTACTGGCCGGTGTTGGTGGCGGTGTCGATCGCCCTGCCCGACTCCTGGTTCTTACCGCTGACCAGGGTGCGGATGTAGACGATGCGCTCACCCTTCTTCCCCGAGATACGTGCCCAGTCATCCGGGTTGGTGGTGTTGGGCAGGTCCTCGTTCTCGGCGAACTCGTCGACGATGGCGTCCTGCAGGTTCTGCACCCGCAAGCCGGGCTGCCCCGTGTCGATGGCGGACTTGATCGCCGCCTTCTTGGCACGGTCCACGATGTTCTGGATCATGGCGCCGGAGTTGAAGTCCTTGAAGTACAGGATCTCCTTGTCCCCGTTGGCGTAGGTGACCTCCAGGAAGCGGTTCTCGTCGGTCTCGGCGTACATCCGCTCCACTGTGGTCTGGATCATCGCGTCCACGCACGACGGCTGGTCCCCGCCGAACTCCCGCAGATCCTCCTCGTGGATGGGCAGATCGCTGGTGAGGTACTTGGAGAAGATGTCCTTGGCCGACTCGGCGTCGGGCCGCTCGATCTTGATCTTGACGTCGAGCCTGCCGGGGCGCAGGATCGCCGGGTCGATCATGTCCTCCCGGTTGGAGGCGCCGATGACGATGACGTTCTCCAGCCCCTCCACACCGTCGATCTCGCTGAGCAGCTGGGGAACGATGGTGGTCTCCACATCGGAGGAGACTCCACTTCCCCTGGTGCGGAAGATCGAGTCCATCTCGTCGAAGAACACGATCACCGGTGTGCCCTCGGACGCCTTCTCCCGCGCACGCTGGAAGATCAGCCGGATGTGGCGCTCGGTCTCGCCCACGAACTTGTTCAGCAGTTCGGGACCCTTGATGTTGAGGAAGTACGACTTGGCCTGACCGTCCTCGTCGCCTCGGGACGAGGCGACCTTCTTGGCCAACGAGTTGGCCACCGCCTTGGCGATCAGGGTCTTGCCGCAACCGGGTGGTCCGTACAGCAGCACACCCTTGGGAGGTGCCAGCTTGTACTGGATGTAGAGATCCGAATGCAGGAACGGCAGCTCGACGGCGTCCCGGATCTCCTCGATCTGACCACCGAGGCCACCGATGTCCTGGTAACCGACATCGGGCACCTCCTCCAGCGTGAGATCCTCGACATCGGCCTTGGGAACCGTGTCGTAGGCATAGCCGACCTTGCTGTCCACCAGGACCGAATCACCGGACTTCAGGCCGGACTCGACCATGGGCGGCGTCAGCCACACCACGCGTTCCTCGTCGCTGTGCCCGGTGACCAGTGCCCGTCGAGGCTGATCCGTTTCGGCGGTCGGAAGCATCTCACGGAAGGTGCAAACCTCGCCGGTACGTTCGAACGTTCCCTCCTCGACCACCGTCAACGCCTCGTTGAGGCGCACCGACTGGCCGAGTTGCAACTCCTCCACATTCACGTTGGGTGACACGGCCACACGCATCTTCCTGCCGGAAGTGAACACGTCGACCGTGCCGTCCTCGTAACGGCTGAGGAAAACGCCGTACCCACTCGGTGGCTGAGCGAGTCGGTCAACTTCCTCGCGCAGCGCGGTCAGCTGGCTCCGCGCTTCCTTGAGGGTCTCGGTGAGCTTGGCGTTCCGTTCGGTGAGTTGGCTCACTCTCTCGGATGCCTCGGCAAGCCGCTGCTCCAACAACCGCACCTGTTGCGGGGACTCGTTGAGCCTGTCTCGAAGCGAGGCGACCTCGTCCTCCAGCTCGCGGATCTGCTTGTTCGTTTCCGCACTGCCGCGGGCTCCCTGGCCAACGCCCTCTTCAGGCCGGTTGTCGGGACGGTCGTGCTGCATATCGGCACCCTCCTCCCGTGTTCGTACCACCACGGTACCGGCGATCAACGACAACGCGAGGTCGTCGAATCCCGCTAGACGGCCCAGCGTGCCACACGAATCGGCCGCATCACATGAACTGAGCCACTCCGGCATTGTTGCGATTCGTTACGCGGTTCGCCGGATGACCACGGTGCGTTTCGTCCCGTTGGTCCGTTCGGGAGAGACTTTCCTCGTCGACGCCGATCACGTGGCCTGTTCGCACACCTGCTGTCGCGATCACCGCACCGCACGGAGCGCACACGGGCATCCGTGTGGTAACCGATTCGTGATCCCGACACGATCGTGCGGCCAACCACGGGAGTCCCACTGCTCGGGAGGAACGAGCCGCGGACAACCGCCGACCACTACCCGATTCCGAAGCGGCCTGCTCTGATCTACTTGAGTACCGCTGCTGCGCGAACACTCGCCGCAGGAGCCTGTTTCGGAACCGCACGGAAGGGCACGTGCCTCGGGAGGCCCCGATGACCCAGCCGCCACGAAGATCCGGCCCCGGCGGAGAGGCCCGGCGACCGGAGAACGGAACCGGACATCACCGGGCCGATCCGTGGCACGATCCGTCCGCCTCGTGGCAACACTCCACCCCGGGAGAACCACCCGTCGGGCAACCGCTGCCCCCGGGCCGTCGCGGCCCACCTCCCTCGGAACGACACGTTCCCGGCACTCCACCCCCACCACCGGACTGGGGCGATCCCGCGTTCAACCGCGGTCTGCCCCGGAGCGAGTCCCGGGAATCGTTCGAGGCCGCTCCGCCGACCGAACACCGCTCACGACGGCGGTGGGTGCTTCCGGCGCTGCTCGGCGCGCTGCTCGCCGGTGCCGCGACGGGCGGCTACTTCCTGTTCTTCACCGGTCCGGACGACCCCCGACCCGCCGCCACGAACCTGTTGGACAGAATCAACGACGGTCGATTCGAATCGCTCGAACCGGAACTGTGTTCGGCGAACCGCGCGAGACTGCTCCGGCAGCTCGAACAGCTCAGCGCGGGCGAGTTCGACCTGAAACTGGGGGAGATCAGTGCACGAGGCGAGAGCGCGACGGTCCGGGTCACCGGAACCTACTCGGCGGGCAGTGCGTCCTATCGGGTCGATCAACCGCTCGGCCTGCGATGGGAGGACGGCCGATGGCGACTCTGCGACCTGGCCCGTTGACGCGGAACGACGACTGGGACGGCAACGGTGCGACGTTCCCGAAGCGGTGAACAGTGACCGCACTGCTCCACGAGGAGTAACGATTTCGAAAGGCGAGGAGAAATGACCCACCCACCGCAGCACCCCGACCCGAACGACCCCTGGCAGCAGAACCAGGGGCAGCAGGGCGGCTACCACCCCGAGCCCGGCCAGCAACCGGCCTGGGGACAGCAGCCGGGCGGGCAGTACCCGCAGAGCGGCGGGCAACCGGCCTGGGGACAGCAGTACGGCCAGGATCCCTACGGGCAGCAACCGGGTGGCCAGTATCCCCAGACCGGCGGGCAGTATCCCCAGACCGGCGGACAACCCGTGTGGGGTCAACAGCCCGGTGGGCAGTACCCGCAGAGCGGCCCGCAGCAGGCATGGGGGCAGCAACAAGCCTGGGGACAACAGGCGTGGGGACAGCCGCAACAGGGCTTCCCGGGCGACCCCAACGCCTACCCGCCCTACGCACAGCCGGGCGGCCCCTATCCGCCGCAGCAGAAGAAATCCAAACTCCCCTGGATCATCGGCGGTGCCGGGGCGGGCGTCGTCGTCATCGGCGGGATCGTCGCCCTGCTGTTCGTGGTGCTCGGCGGCCCCGGCGACCCGGAGGACGTGGCGCAGGAGTACGTGAACAAGATCAAGGAGAAGGACTTCCCCGCACTGGCCTCGATGACCTGTGAAAATACACTAAGTGATCAGGACAACCCCTTCAACGACGTCAACAGGGAAGACCTGATCGATTCGTTCAAGAATCGGGGGCTCAGCCAGGAGCAAGCGACCCAGGTCTTTAACGAGATGGAGTTCAACGTCGAGCTCGAAAAGGTCACCAGAAAGTCCGACACCACGGCAGTGGCCAGCATGACCGGAAACATGGTGATCAAGGTCGAGGGGCCGACGGGAACGCGGTCGAACGAAGAGAACATCGGCGGTGAGATGGACATGGTGGTCGAGGACGGCGAGTGGAAGATGTGCGACGGCGCCGCCCAGCCCACCGGCTGAAACCACGGCTCAGCTCCGACTTCCCCGCCGGAAAGCCAGGCTCGGGAAGTCGGAGCCACCCCTGTGACCAAGCGAGGGTCACTCGGGCGGCGGGTCAGCCCTTGCTCGGTCTGCGGTGCACCCGCAGCGGCGTGACCCCGTCGGCCAGTCTGCGCGTAACCAGCAGAAACGCGGTGTGGGCGACCATGCGATGTTCGGGACGCACCGCCATGCCCACCGCGTGCCACGGCCGCAGCAGCGTTTCCCAGGACTGCGGCTCGGTCCAGCCCTGCTGCTCGCGCAGCGCCTCGGTGACCGTGGACAGCTGGGTGGTGGTGGCCACGTAGACCACGAGCACACCACCGGGCACGAGAGCGCGGTGCACCGTCTCCAGTGCCTCCCACGGCGAGACCATGTCGAGCACGACCCGGTCCACCTCACCGCCGTCGTACTCGGTGACGTCGCCGACCCGCAGTGTCCAGTTGTCCGGCCGCTCGCCGAAGAACCGCTCGACGTTGCGCTCGGCGTGGTCGGCGTGGTCCTGGCGTACCTCCCAGGAGTCCACGGAGCCGCCGTCGCCCACCGCGCGCAGCAGCGAACAGGTCAACGCGCCCGAACCGGCACCGGCCTCCAGCACCCTGGCTCCGGGCCGGATGTCGCCCCACATCAGGATCTGCGCGGCGTCCTTGGGATAGATGACCTGCGCCCCGCGCGGCATGGACAGCACGTAGTCGGACAGCAACGGGCGGACCGCCAGATAGGAGGTTCCGCCGTTGGAGCTGACGACCGAGCCCTCGTCGCGTCCGATGATCTCGTCGTGCGGCAGCACACCGTGCTGGGTGTGGTACTCGCCGCCGGACTGCAACACGATCGTCTTACGCCGACCCTTGGGGTCGGTCAGTTGGACGCGGTCTCCCGCCTCGAACGGACCGCTGACACTGCTCACCTGTGCGAACCTCCCGCGAATGCGTCCACTGGACCGATGCGGACACGGCGGCTCATCCTGCCAGACGCGCCGTAAACCCCTGCAGCTGCGCCCCTGCCGCTGAGTCCCCACAACTGGACCTCTGCCACTGAGCCGATGCCGTTGTCCCGAGGTGGGACGGTGGAGCAGCACCGGGCCGCGGGTCAGGACTGCGGCCCGTAGCGCCGCGCCGCGTCCCGTACGGCGGTACGGCGCAACACGCCGCAGGGTCTGCCCTCGGAGTCGACCACCAGGAGCTGCTCCGCCGATACGGTGCGCAGCCGGTGCAACACCTGTTCAGGGGACTCGTCGCGCAGCAGCACGGTCTCGGGCAGCACCTCCTCGGACGCCCGTTCGGCGGGCTCTCCGGGAGAAGTCGCGGCCAGCTGGGCGGCACGTGACTGGTCCAGCAGCCCCACCGCGACCCCGTCGGCGCGCACCAGCACCACGCCACGTCCCGCGGCGGCCGACAGCGCGTCGCCCACCGGGCTCTCCGCGGGCAGTTGCAGCACGGGCCGCAACAGGTCCGCCAACACCGCCCCGCTCGGCCAACGCTCTCCCCGCCCGGCGGTGTACTCCGAGTACGCCCCTGCGAGCACGAACCAGGCCATCAGCGCACACACCGCCAGCCGCAACCACCGCCCGGGAGCGTCGCCCAGCGCACCACCGACCGCCCACCCGAGCAGTCCGAGCGCGACGACCACCGCCCCCAGAGCTCCCGCGACGGTTCCGCGGTGCCGGTCGGCGGTCAGCCGCCAGGTGACCGCACGCAGCATCCTGCCGCCGTCCAGCGGCAGCCCGGGAAGCAAGTTGAACACCCCGACCGCGAGGTTGGCCACGCAGGTCTGCGCCACCAGCAGCCACACCGCACCGTGCGGCTGCAGCGCGAACCAGCCGATCCCGGTGAAACCGGCGAGCACCAGCGACACCACGGGGCCCGCCGCCGCGATCAGCCCCTCCCGGAACGCGGTGGGAGGGCTGCGGGCGATCTCGGATATCCCGCCGAGCAGGAACAGCCGTACCCGCCGCACCGGCAGGCCCAGGCGCAGCGCCACGAGACAGTGCCCGAGCTCGTGCAGCAGCACCGAACCGGCCAGGAACACGGTGAACGCGGCCGCGACGAACGCGCTCGCCCATATCCCCGCGTGCGGCAGCAGGCCGCGCACCAGCGGGGTGTAGAGCAGCACGATGAGGACGGCGCCCAACCACCAGGACGGGGACAGCAGTACCGGAACCCCGACGACCCGGCAGAGCCGCAGCCCCGCACCGCCGGAACCCGCTCGCCTCTCCTCGGTGGTGGCCATACGAGCAGCCTAGAACGCCGCGACGACAACGAGCGGATCACGGTGCCGGGAAAGCGGCGTGTCGTGGCTCTCGGTACTCCTCCGAAAGCCGTCTCCGCTGCGAATGCTCCGGTGCGGAAGGACCGGCGTACCGGCCGGATTCCCGGCACGAACCCTGTCCGCGACGGCGATCCCACCGAGTCCCACCACGTGAGCACCTCGGCGAACCGGAACCACGAAGCACTACTAGGGTTGCCGGTCATGGCGGAATCTGCCCGGAACGAGACAGGCGGCGAGCTCGCGAGTTCCGCGCGTGGGGGATCCGGTGGACGCCGTCCGGCGCTCTCACCGTCCCGCGCGAGCGACTTCAAACAGTGCCCGCTGCTGTACCGGTTCCGCGCGGTGGACCGGCTTCCGGAAACCCCCACGAAGGCGCAGGCACGCGGCACCGTGGTGCACTCGGTGTTGGAACGGGTGTTCCAACTGCCCGCCGCGCGGCGGGACCGTGCCACGGCAGCCGAACTCCTCACGCCCGCCTGGCGGGAACTGCGCGCCGAACAGCCCGAACTGGCCGAGCTGTTCGCCGACGAGCACGAGCTGACCGAGTGGTTGGAGTCGACCGGCGAGCTGCTCGAGTCGTACTTCGAACTGGAGGACCCGCGACGACTCGACCCTGAGGCGTGCGAGCTGCGGGTGGAAACCGAACTGGACAGCGGTGTACTGCTGCGGGGGTTCATCGACCGGGTCGATGTCGCCCCCACCGGGGAGGTGCGGTTGGTCGACTACAAGACAGGTGCCGCTCCCCGGCAGCCAGGCGAGAACAAGGCGCTGTTCCAGATGAAGTTCTACGCCCTGGTGCTGTGGCGAAGCCGGGGAGAGCTGCCCCGCCAGCTGCTGCTGATGTATCTGAAGGACCGACAGTCGCTGGCCTACACGCCCGACGAGGCGGAGCTGCGTCGGTTCGAACGGACGCTGGAGGCCATCTGGCAGGCCATCCTGCGCGCGGGACGCAGCGGCGACTTCCGCCCCACACCGTCCCGGTTGTGCGACTTCTGCGACTTCAAACCGCTGTGCCCCGCACACGGCGGGACGGCTCCGCCCTACCCCGGTTGGCCGGAACCGGAACAGCGAACCGCCGCCCCCGCCGAGCACGGCGCCTGAACTCCGACAGCAGTCCGAGCGAGAACGGCCGTGCGGAACCATCACACGGCGGAATGACGAAACGGCGAAGGGAACCGCGTTGGCAGCGACGGAGGAAGTGTTCTACGAACAGCTCGACCACGGTGTTTTCCGCGCCACGGAGCACACCGTCGGGCCGTGGTCGGACAAGGCCCAGCATCTGGGGCCGGTGGCGGCACTGCTGGTACGCGGCATCGAGTGCTGTGAACCCGACGAACGCCGCTCCGTCCGCAGGGTGAGTGTGGACGTGCTCGGGCCGGTGCCGGTGGACGAGGTGACGGTACGGGCGGAGGTCGCGCGTCCGGGACGCTCCGTGGAGCTGGTCACCGCCGAGATAGCGGCCTCGGGACGGACCGCGGCCACGGCACGGGCCTGGCGGATGCTGCGCTCCGACACCGCCGACGTAGCCCGCGACGACGCGCGGCGGCTCACGGATCCGGCCGAGTGCCCCGCGATGCCGTTACCGGCCGGCTGGTCGGGCGGCTACGCAAACGCACTGGAGTGGCGTACGGCGAGCACCGCGACACCGGAACCGGGCCACGCGGAGGTGTGGGCGAGGCAGCGCATGCCGCTGGTGGCGGGCGAGGAGCCGACCCCGTTGCAGCGACTGTTCGCCGTGGCCGACTGCGCCAGCGGCGTATCGAGCAGTCTGCCGTTCGAGCGGTGGGCGTTCGCCAACACCGATCTCACCGTGCACCTGGCCCGGCAACCACACGGCGAGTGGGTGGGGCTCGACGCGCGCATGACACTCGGTCCGGACGGCGCGGGACTGACCCGGACCACGCTGCACGACGCCGCAGGCCCCGTCGGACAAAGTGCGCAGGCCCTGCTACCCACTCGACTCTGAGGTCCCCGTCGAGTCCGACCGGGCCGAGTCCGACCGGGGCCGCGAACGCGACTCCTCCTCGCCCGAGCGGGAAAGTCCGCTCAGTCCTCGTAGGGATCGTAGTTGCCGGGAATCCCGTGGCCGCGTGACGCCTCCGAAGCATCCACCAGCGCGAACCTCGCCCCGGTGGGATCACGCAACACAGCCATTCTGCCCAGGGATGAGTCGTACGGGTTGGCCCGCACCCTGCCGTGCGCGGCGATGGCACGCCGGACCGTCTCGTCGGTGCCGATGTTCGAGTCGACACCGAGATAGATCAACCAGTGCGGCTCGGTCTCGCCGTTGATGTGATCACGGAGCATGCTGACGCGGGCCATAACCGACTCCTCGCCCAGGTACCAGACCGAGTAGTCGAGTTGGTTCTCGGTGCCGAACTGCGTGGCGGTGTAGCCGAACAGCTCCTGGAAGAACAGATCGGCCGTCTGCGCCTTGATGGTGAGCAGCTCAGCCCACATGAGGGTGGCGGGCAGGCCCACGTCGAACTGCCAGGAGTCCTCCGGTTCGAGCAGTCCGAACTCGACGCCGGAGGGATCGGTGAGCACGGCCTTGGTGCCGATACCGCTGAGATGGCCGGGCGGCACGGTCACGGTGGCACCGTTGCTCTCGGCCTGCTCGCAGGCTGTTCGACAGTCCCCTGTGGCCAGGAACAACCGCCATCCGGCCACGTCCTCCCCCGCCACGCACAGGCTCGCGACGGGAAAGTCGTCGTGCGTGGCGATCAGGTGCTCACTGCCGTCCGATGCCCGGCGCTGTTCGTACCGCCAGCCGAACAGTGCCGTGTAGAATTCGCATGCCCGCTCGAGGTCCGGAGTTATCAACTCGATCCAGCAGGGCATCCCCGCGTACAGCTGCCATTTCGGCGGCGCGGAGTCCACCGGGACCACACCCATGGGTCCTCCCGCTAGTACTTGGCGTCTTCCGGACACCATTATCCGCCGCGACACGCGCTGTATGTGCTGTTCGAATCACGATCCGATCACCTCACCGGAACGCACCGCTACCCGATGTCGGGGCACCCACAGCGAGAGCCGTGCGAGAGGTTCCGCCACGCACCCATCCCGGCACGACAAGCGAGGAATCTGAATCACAAATAGCGGTAGACGTCCTCGGGGGAGAGGCCCCGCGCCAGCAGAATCACCTGCAGCCGGTAGAGCAGCTGGGAGGCTTCCTCGGCGAGCTGCTCGTCGGACTCGTGTTCGGCGGCCAACCAGACTTCCCCCGCCTCCTCCAGGACTTTCTTGCCCTGCGAGTGGATCCCCGCGTCGAGGGCGGCAACCGTGGCGGATCCCTCGGGCCGGCTGTGCGCACGCTGCTGAAGCTGACTGAACAGCTCGTCGAAGGTCTTCACGACCGGTGATCCTTGCATCCCGCCACGCTCGGCCGAACACCGCCCGGCGTGCCGGACGCGGCGAGCTCAGCCGCGACGCAGCAACGTACCGAGTTCAGCGGTGTCGAGCCCTTCCAGGGAGTCCCGGATGGTGCACCCGAGTTCGGGCTCCAGCGGGACCTCGCAGCTCACTCCGAGCACCGCGCAACCCGCCGACACGGCAGAACTCACCCCGGTGGGGGAATCCTCGATCGCGACGCAGTCCGCCGGGTCGACGCCCAGCTCGCGACACGCGCGCAGATAGGGCTCCGGATCGGGCTTGTTGCAGCCGTCCACCTCGTCACCGCAGACGGTGGCGTCGAACATCTCGGCACCGATGGTTCGCAGCGCGATGTCGGTCAGCGACCGGATGGTGGAGGTCACCAGCGCGACCGGAACACCGTCGGTACTGACCCGACGCAGTGCCTGTTCGGCGCCGGGACGCCAGGTGAGATCGTTGGCGAGCATCTCGGCCATCCGCTCGATCACCTGTTGCCCCGCCGCCTCGATGTCGGCCGGGCCGGTGGACATGCCGATGTCGGTGAGCAGCAACCGCATGCTGCGGGACATGTTGGAGCCGACCATGCGCGCACGCGCGGCATCGCTGATCTCGGCGCCGTTGGTCGCCGCGTAGTCGTCCATGGCGACCGTCCAGAGCTTCTCGGAGTCGACCAGGGTGCCGTCCATGTCGAAGAGCACGGCGGCGGGGAACTCCGGAACAGCGGACCGCTGGGACTCGGCGGCGCGAGGATCGGTTTCGGTCATCGAAGCGGACCTCCCGCCCGTTCCCGGGACCAGGCTCCGGGACGGCCCGGGCAGGACGACCGTCGAAGATCGTTGCACATGCGTCCAGCTTACTGGCTCGTTCACGGTGCGCAGTACGCGATGTGAGCACAGCCACGAGGGCGGTTACCGAGCGGGTACAGCACTCGGCATCCATCATCTCCGACAGCGCACGAGGTGGGTAGTACCCTCGCCATGTGTCCGTACCTGCCCCACCTGCCGGTTTCACCCTCGAGAACAGCATCATAATCTGTGCTTTCGAGGGCTGGAACGACGGCGGCGACGCCGCCAGTACAGCCGTGGAACACCTCCAGCTCACCTGGGACGCTACCAGCTGGACGGAGATCGATCCGGATCCCTACTACGACTTTCAGGTGTCCCGGCCCACCGTCAAACTGGTCGACGGTGTGACGCGAGAAGTCTCCTGGCCGACCACGAGACTCTCGGTGTGCCGTCCACCCGGTTGCAGCAGGGACGTGGTGTTGATACACGGCATCGAACCGAACATGCGTTGGAACGCGTTCTGTTCCGAACTGCTGTCCCACATCGAGCAGGCGGGCGCCAGCACCGTGGTCAGCCTCGGGGCACTGCTGGCCGACGCCCCGCACACCCGGCCGATCCCGGTGACCGGCAGCGCCTACGACTCCGAGTCGGCGAGCCGGTTCGGCTTGGAACGTTCCCGCTACGAGGGCCCCACCGGCATCCTCGGCATCTTCCAGGACGCCTGCGTACAGGCCGGTATCCCGGCTATCTCGTTCTGGGCCGCGGTTCCGCACTACGTTTCGCAACCACCCTCGCCGAAGGCCACCCTGGCGCTGCTGCACCGCGTGGAGGAGGCGCTGGACCTGGAGGTCCCGCTCAACAATCTGCCCGAGCAGGCGGAGGAGTGGGAGAACACCGTCAGCGAGATGGCCGAGGAGGACGAGGACGTTCGCAACTACGTGCGGGCCCTGGAGGAACGTGGCGACGCCGAGAACACGCTGAGTGAGACCAGCGGTGAGACGATCGCGGCGGAGTTCGAGCGCTACCTGCGCCGCAGGGGCCCCGGTGGCCCCGGGGAAGGTGGAGGACGCGGTAAGGGTCCCGCCGGACCGAGCAAGAACCCGTAGTCGGAACGGGCCCCGTGTGGCTCGGCCGGGTGGGGCCCGGCCGAGCCGTCGCGTCGGGAGCGGGACCGCTCAGCCGTCGACCTCACGCAGGTACTGCTCGGCCAGTTCCGGATCGAGGAACCAGTTGCCGAAATCGGCCGGATCGTCGAAGCCGTTGACGAAGCGCTTGCGGATGGTCGCGTTGCGCTCGGCACGGGAGAAGATGTCGAGCACATGCGCCGGCGGGGGCTGCAACATCGCGTTGGTCCAGGTGGTGGCCGGTTCGACCACGGACCAGTAGCGTTCGAAGGTTCGCCGCATCCAGTCGCTGTCGAACGGTTCGCCGCCCCGCTCCAGGATGCTCTCGAGGTAGGAGGCGGCGCACTTGCTCGCGTTGTTGGAGCCCTGACCGGTGATGGGATCGTTGGCCACCACGACGTCGGCCATACCGAGAACGACGCCTCCCGACGGCAGTTCGCCCACGGGGTTACGCACCACCGGTGCGTAACCTCCGGAAAGGGTCGCCTGCGAATCGGTGAGCTCGGCGTGCTTGAAGCGCTCGTACTCCCACGGGACGTACTGCCGCATCAGCTCCAGCATGCGCTTCCAGTGCTCGCCCGGGGCGGGCCTGTCCGACCAACAGTCCAAGGGGCCACCCGGTATGCCCTCGAAGAACGGGATCTCACACGGCCCGCTCAATGTCAGGCCGGGAATGACGAACAGCTCGCCCACGCCGGGGACCACGTTGAACCGCACCGCGTCCATGTCCGGGTGCTCCGGCCGACGATCCGCACCGTGGACATAGCTGACCGACAGCACTCGCTGCGGGGTGTTGTAGGGCGAGCGGTCGGGATCGCGTCCGAACAGCTGGACGAGTTCGCCCTTGCCCGCCGCGACGAGCACCAGTTCGTAGTGCCTGGTCAGCGAGTCCAGATCCGAGGTCGTCACCCCGTGGAAGATGACCTTGCCGCCGTTGTCCTCGAACAGCTCCAACCAACCTGCCATCTTGACCCGCTGGTCGACCGACTGCCCGTAGTCGTCCAGCATGCCGACCCAGTCCAGCGCCCTGGTGCCGTCCTCGGCCGCGATGGAGACACCCAATCCCTGGATCCGCGGTGCGCGTCCCTCCCACAGGTTGAGCTTGTAGTCCCGTTCGTGCTGTAACGCGGTGTGGAACATGGCCTGTGTCGACATGACACGACCACCACGGATCTCCTCCGGCGTTCGCGCGGACATGATCGTGACGTCATAGCCGTGTTCCAGCAGGCACAGACCGGTCTGCAACCCGGCCTGGCCGGCTCCGACTATGAGGATCTTGCGCATCGCACCCTTCCTTTCACCCGACGAGACCCCTCCACTACGACACCGGTCCCCGCGGGACACGGCGACGAGTCACGCGGCGCCGTGCGTCACGTTCAACCGCATCGTGTGGGTAACCAGCGTCCGTAAAGCATCTACAGTGGACAATGAATCACGTGCGTCGCAGGTGATCAATGGGACGTCCGGAGCGATCGCGAGTGCTTCGCGGATCTCCTCCAGCTCGTGGGTCAACGTTCCCTCGAAGAGGTTGACGGCCACTACGAACGGGATGTCCGAGTCGTGCTCGAAGTAGTTGATCGCGGCGAACGACTCCGCTATCCGTCTGGTGTCGACCAGCACGACCGCGCCCAGCGCGCCTCTGGCCAGGTCGTCCCAGAGGAACCAGAAACGGGACTGTCCGGGGGTCCCGAACAGGTAGAGCATCAGGTCCGGGTGCAGCTGGATACGCCCGAAATCCATCGCCACGGTGGTGGTCGTCTTCTCCCCGGCGGGATCTAGATCGTCCACGCCTTCGCTGGCCTCGGTCATCCACGCCTCGGTGTTCAGGGGAGCGACCTCGGACACCGACGATACGAATGTGGTCTTGCCGACTCCGAATCCACCCGCGACCACGATCTTCGCCGAGAGCATCAGCTCGGAGTGGTCACGCGGAGAGCTTGTTGAGGCCATCGAGAATCCTCTCGAGGATATTGTGATCGTAACTGTAAGCCTGTCCGGTGGGATGAATGACGATCGCCCCTTCCGTCGCCAAGTCGCTGACCAGCACTCGTATCACCCCGAGCGGGATGTTCAGCGAGGCGGAGAGTTCGGCCAGCGATATCGGCCGTCGGGCGTGCTCGTAAACCGACCGGGATTCCGGAAGCAGCTTTTCGGCGAGTTCGGTGTCGTAATCCGACACCGAAACCATCGTCTCCACGAGAAGCTGGTGCCGGGTTCGGGTCCGTCCGTGCGTGAGCGCGTAGGGCCGCACCCGGCTACTGCGGCTTTCCCGCTGGTTCTGTGAGTGTGTGACCATGGGTCTTCCTTTAACCGATCAGTCACGCGGCCTTCGCGCTGTTACGACGCGCCTTAAGTCGGCACGGACCTCCGGTGTCAACGCGTGCCCGGTGTTTTCCACGAACTGGGTCATCTCGTAGGCGACTACGCGCATCTGCGCCTCGGCCGAGGTCAGTACGGCGAGTCCGGCGCCGGAACCGATACCCATGAACAGAAAGTATCCGTGCCGCAGCCGGAGAATGATCTGTTCGCAATCACCCTTCTCGAACAACGAGGAACCGTGGTGCGCCAGGCTGAGCATGCCGCTGGAGATCGCCGCGAGCTGCTCGGACTCATCGGAGGTGACCGATGAGGAAGCAGCCAGTGGCAAGCCATCCGCCGACAGAATCAACGCGTGGGTGGCGCCGTGCACCCGGTGCACGAAATCGTCGACCAGCCAGTCGAAATTCGCGGACTGGGCATTGTTTTCTGCAGCCGTCACTGCTGTGGCCTCTCGGCATCGTCGTTTTCGTTGTGCTGCCTGGCTTCCAACTCGCCCTCGGCGAAATCTCCCAGGTCCGCGAGCAACTGCTGATGGCTCTCGCGGATGTCGCGTTCCGTGTCGTCGGAGTGGGGTTCCGGCGCGGGCACGGCGGAGCCGCTGCTCCCGCCGGAGGATCCCTTCAGACTCTGCGAAACCCTGCGTGGTAACCCGTTGGCCGTGGTGGCGGGCTGCGACTGGTCCTGCTGCGCCGCGGCCTGCTCCTCGGAGGGCCAAACGGGCTCGGCCGCCACCGCGGGAGTATCCACACCGGCCTCCGTGGTTTCGGACGGGGTTTCCGACGGGGTTTCGGCGGCCGCGTTCGCCCAGGGTTCCGTGGTCGCCCGCGCGGAACGCATGTTCGGGATCGCCGGTTCCTCGGACACCGGAACCTGTCGTGACACGCCCCCGTTGGGAGCCGCGTTCTCGTGCACCAGGGAGTGCGGCAGCAGCACCGAGGCGGTCGTTCCGTGTGGCGCACGACGCGCCAACCAGACCCGAATACCGTGTTTGCCAGAGATTCTGCGCACCACGGCCAGCCCCATGTGGCGCACCGCGTTGCGATCGAGCACCGGGGCACTCGCGAGCCGTTCGTTGAGCGCGGAGAGCCTCGCCGCGGGGAGGCCGATACCGGCGTCCTCGACACGCACCATCATGCTGCCCTGTTCGGTCAGATGCGCGCTGATGGTCACGGACGAATTCGGCGGGGAATGCGCCGTGGCATTGTCCAGCAGTTCCGCCAGCAGCCTGCTGACGTCGTCCGCGGCGAACCCGACCACGCCGAGTTCGGTCACCCTGCCGAGTTCCACCCTGTTGTAGTGCTCGATGGAGGACATACCCGCACGGATCACGTCGACCAGTGAAGCCGTCTCCGGCTTAGCACCACCGGCGTCCCGCCCGGCCAGCACACGGAGGTTCTCACCGTTGCGCCGCAGCCGGGTGGCCAGGTGGTCGAGCCGATAGAGGCGATCCAACGACTCCGGGTCGTCCTCTTCGGACTCCATCTGTTCCAGTTGTTCGAGCAGTGAGTCCACAAGGTTCAGATCACGCAGGGCGACACTGGAGCAGACCCCTGCCAACACATCCTGTGAACTCGGCTCACGCGAAGGCGAAGGACCGATAATCTGCGCCACGGTGTCCCGTGAACGCTGCAACAGTTGTCTGGTCGATCCCTCCAACCGCTGTCTCGCCGCACCGTCCCGTAACGATCTGCGCGAGCGTTCGAGCATCTCCCATACCCGACTCACCATCCCACCTCGCAACCAAAGCACCTATTACCGATCCGGGCTTCGTGCGGACTCGTGTCACGAGATCCAATCAGATCGGTCGGCGGAAGTCTACGTTGTGTTCCTATTGGCCGGTCGGGGTGGCCGGTGGTTGTCGCATATTACCGAAAATTCGACCGTCGAGAGCATTTTCCCAGCTCACCGGAACAAAAACCCGAGTCGAATGTCGCGACCACCATCTCTTCGCCCGGCCCGACCCGGCCCGTAGGGAGAAGCACCGGCGTGAGCGGCGAAAACATCGCGCGCCCCCACCACGACACGCGGTATCGTCGCAGTACAGGGCAGCGGGGGCGAGGCCGAGGAAACTCTCGGAAACGTGTCGCACAGGCCGAAGTCGACAACCGCGGAATACCGCGAGAATCGCCGGAAGGGTTCACGGCGCGCGGGGTTCCTATTGCCTCCGGAAACGGAGAATGCCGTCCCGGCCACGAAAATCCGCCACTCGGGATATCCGATCCTGCCACCGCGACCGACGGGATTTCCGAACCGGAAGTGGCGCCCCTGCGGCGGGGGCGCCGAACGTGCTTCCGTTCCCCGGTTCCGAGGACGGCGGGGGTTACAGGGCCACGCCGAGCAGGGCGTCCACCGCGCGGCGAATCGTCGAGGGTGCGGTCGTGTCCTCGCCCCCCTCGTACAGCGCCTCGTCGACCCAGGCGTCCACGGCTCGCAGCGCCCCTTCGGTGTCGAGGTCGTCGCTGAGCCGCTCCCGCAACCGGTCGAGAGTCGAGTCGGCGGCGGGCCCCTCCGACAGCTCCACCGCCTGCTTCCAGCGGGAGAGCCTCGCGGCACCGGTGGTGAGCAGATCGGCGTTCCACGAACGATCGGCACGGTAGTGACCGCTCAACAACGCCAACCTGATGGCCATCGGATCCACTCGATCGCCACGCAGCCGGGAGACGAACACGAGGTTGCCCTTGGACTTGGACATCTTCTGCCCGTCCAGTCCCACCATCCCGGCGTGCGAGTAGTGGCCCGCGAAGGGGTGTTGCCCGGTCAGCGCTTCCGCGTGCGCGGCGCTGAACTCGTGGTGCGGAAAGGCCAGGTCCGAACCGCCGCCCTGCAGGTCGAACCCGATCCCGAGCCTGTTCAACGCGATCACCGAGCACTCCAGGTGCCAGCCGGGACGACCCGCACCGAGCTCGGAGTCCCAGGAGGGTTCGTCCGGGCGAGCCATGCGCCACAGCAGGGCGTCGAGCTGGTGCTCCTTGCCCGGACGATCCGGATCGCCACCTCTGTCCGGGAACACCTCCGTCATCTCGGCTCTGCTGTAACGGGACTCGTACCCGAGCTTACCGGTGGCGTCGTGCCGGAAGTAGACATCCGGAAACTCGTCGTCGACCCGGTAGGCCGCACCGGAGGAAAGCAGTTTGGTCACGGCTTGCTCGATCTCCGGGATCGACTCCACCGCTCCGACGAAGTCCCGCGGTGGCAGTACGCGCAGGGCGGCCATGTCCTCGCGGAACAGCGCGGTCTCGCGCATCCCGAGCACGACCCAGTCCTCGTTGTCGTGCGTGGCACGCTCCAGCAGCGGATCGTCGATGTCTGTGACGTTCTGCACGTAGTGCACATCGCTGCCGTTGTCCAACCAGATGCGGTGCACCAGGTCGTAGGCGATGTATGTGGCGGCGTGACCGAGGTGGGTCGCATCGTAGGGAGTGATGCCGCAGACGTACATCCGCACCCCAGAACCGGTACCGACCGGTCTTACTTCGCCGGTGGCGGTATCGAACAGTCGCAACGGATGCGCAGTACCGGGCAGGCTGGGCACGGAAACCGATGACCAGGGTTGCATGTGTCCGACCCTAGCCGCCACGGTTGAGTGACCCGTGACGGGCCGGAGCTTTCCCGCCCCGGAGTCTCCGGCGTCGATTTCTCGCGAAATCGCCGGGCGGTGAGGCAGCACAGGGCCGCACTCCCACCACCCACGCAACCCGCACCGTCGCGGGTTCTCCGGTGCGGCTCTCGCGAGGACGGCCCCGACGTTGTGTGGTCGCTACCCGATGTCGGGGCACCCGCAGCGAGAGCCGTGCCAGAGGTTCCGCCAACCCAATGCCCTGGACAACCGAGCGGAAAAAGGTTCACATCAGAAGGGGGGCCAGGGTATGGCGGGCCACTCGCCGGAGGGCGCCGGGAACACCCCGCCCCGCAGCAACCGGTCGATCCGGTCCCGCAGGGCCTGAACTTCCTTCGGGGTTATGTGCTCGACCAATCCGGCGGCGAACTCGCCGTCCAGCTCAGCGCGCAACCGTTCCAGGGAGCGGACCTCCGTCCCGTGGAGGGCTTGCCCGAGCCAACCCCACAACACGGTGCGCAGCTTGTCATCGGCGTTGAGACTCACACCGTGATCGATCCCGAGCACCCGCCCCCGCGAGGTACACAACACGTGACCGCCCTTGCGGTCCGCGTTGTTGAGCACCACGTCGAACAGGGTCAGCTTACGCAGCTCGTCGTGGTCGGAGTGGGCGAGCACAACCGGCTCCCCCTGATCGTCCCGCGCGTGCAGCACGGTCAGCCAGTTCGAGGGCACGTCCTCGGGAGTGCGGATGTCGACCAGTTCGGAGTCCTGCTCGGTGTCCACCCACAGTTGCACCATGCCCGGACCGTGGGGGCCGTTCCGTAACAGTGTCGGCGGCACCAGATGCCATCCGAGCGCTTCGGAAAGCAGATAGGCGGCGACCTCACGACCGGCCAGTGTGCCGTCCGGAAAGTCCCACAGCGGCCGTTCACCACGCACCGGCTTGTAGACGCAATCGGCCCGCAACCCGTCGTTCTCCACCGTGCACAGCAGGGTGGCGTTGGAGGCCTCGACGAGACGTCCCCGGACCTCCAGACTCCCCTCGCGCAACAGCTCGACAGCGACGTCGTCGGCGAGCACGAGCCGCTACTCCTCTTCCGAACGGCGGTAACCGTTCTGCCGTGGGCAGATGTGGCCCTCCGGATCGAGCGGCTCCGAGCAGAGCGGGCACGGTTTCCGGCCCGCCTCGATCACTCGCTGCGCGCGCTCCGCGAAGGCGCGCGCGTGCGCCGCGCTGAGGAACACCCGAACCGCGTCCGGTCCTTCGTCGGTGTCGTCGAGCACGACGGACTCGTCGACCTCCTCCTCGGTGACCGCGAGCAGTTCCACGACGACCGCCTCGGTCTCGGCATCCCAACCGAGCCCCATGGTGCCGACCCGGAACTCCTCCTCTACCGGCACCTCCAACGGACCGGAGTCGACCAGTTCGTCCGGTGGTTCGGAGGGCAGTTCGGTGTCGAACCGGCGCTGCACTTCTTCCAGCAGGGCGTCGATGCGTTCTGTCAGCACCGAGACCTGCTGTTTTTCCAGTTGAACGCTCACCGTCCGCAAGTCCTCGGTGGCCTGCAGATAGAAGGTGCGATCGCCGGGCTCACCGACCGTTCCCACGATGAAACGGTCGGGCTGACGGAATACGTGGATGACACGAGCCATGACACCCTCGACACTAAGTCACAGCGCTGCTGATCATGCAGCCCCTTCCCCTCGCGCACGAAAGGGGATCGTCCCTGGCAGCGTCGATGTCGATCTCACCCTCCGGGCGGATCGGCCCGCGACCACCCCACCGGGACGATGTTCGCCACCCGCGAACAACAGTCACCGTTCCGCACCGCCACGAACCGAACGGAACTCGGACACACTCCCGAGAGGAACCTGTCACCAAACGTAGCAAAACCGGAACCGAAAGTGACCACTGCCGTGCGCGCTTCGGCACGCCCCGAGCGGTGCACCATGAGGTCATGCCGACGATCACAGCAGCACGCACCATTCCTCCCCCGCTCCGCGTGGGGGACACGGTCGCGGTGGTCGCCCCCGCGGGCCCCGTGCCGGAGGAGCAACTGCGAACCGGTGTCGGGCTGCTCGAATCGTGGGGGCTGCGGGTCAGAGTCGGCGATCACGTGAGGGATCGGCATCCCCGGCTGGCCTACCTGGCCGGTTCGGACGCCGATCGGGCAGCGGACCTGGAACGAGCGTGGTGCGACCCCGAGGTCAGCGCGGTGTTGTGCGCACGCGGTGGCTACGGCAGTGTGCGGATCCTGCCACGGCTCGACTGGCGAGCCATGGAACGGGCCCCGGGCAAGCTTCTGGTGGGCTCCAGCGACACGACGGCACTGCACGAAGCGATCGGCCGACGGCTGGGACTGGCCGGCCTGTTCGGGCCGATGATCGCCACGAAAGCCTTCACCGAGGACGTCACCGCCCGCGAGCACCTGCGTCGCGCCCTGTTCGAACCGACGGGGACGCGCCTGAGCAGCCCGCACTCGGCCGCGCTGCGGAGTGGGCGCGCGGCGGGGATCACCCACGGCGGCAACCTGAGCGTGCTGGCCGGGCTGCTCGGCTCCGGGGAGCTGCCCGAACCACCGAATCCCGGTCTGGCGCTGCTGGAGGACGTGACCGAGCAGCCCTACCAGCTGGACCGGTACCTCACCCAGCTGAAACGGGCGGGGTGGTTCGAGACGGCCACCGGGGTGGTGTTGGGTTCCTGGCAGGACTGCGGGCCACTCGAGGGCGTACGTGCGACGCTGCTCGACATCCTGGGTGATCTCGGGGTACCGGTGTTGTGGGAACTGGGATTCGGTCACTGCGACGGCCAGCTCACGGTGCCGCTCGGGGTGGCCGCCGAGCTCGACGCCGAGGCGGGCACTCTCACATTCGGCGCGACCGGACACGGCTGAATCGTGGTCCGCCACGACGGGCCATCTCGCGAGGGGCGGCGGTACGAGGGATGCGGGTACGTTCCACCAGTCGGGAGCTGTTGGCCGTCGAGCTGAGCGAGGTGCTGCACGAGGGCACCGGACAACCGTGGTGCAGGGTGGCACTCGACGGACATCCCCTCACCGGTACGAATGAGCTGGCCGATTCGCTCGCCGAACAGCTGCGACTGCGGGGGAGGCACGTACTGCGGGTACGCCTGTGGGACTACGTCCGTCCGGCCTCGCTTCGACTGGAGCGGGGGCGCGGGGACCCGGACTCCTTCCGGTTCGACTGGTTCGACTTCGGCGCCCTGACCAGGGAGGTCCTCGCGCCGTTGCGGCCGGCAGGCAGCGGTCTCGTACTTCCGGCGCTGTGGGATGCGGAACTGGACCGTTCCCCGCGCATGGAGCGCGTGCGCCTCACCGAGGGCGGTGTGGTGGTCGTCGACGGCCCGTTCCTGCTCGGCGGCGGGCTCGAAACGGATTTCGCGGTACACCTGTGGATGTCCGAGAAGGTACTGCTGCGGCGGGTCGCCGCCGAGAACGAGTGGCAGCTACCCGCCTTCGACGACTACCAGCGGGAGATCCGCCCCGACCTGCTGGCGGACCGACTGGTCCGGATGGACCGTCCGGAACGTCCCGCGATAGTGGACTCGTTGTGCTGAGAGCACACGACGGACACGCTCACCCGCTCGCCCTTCGGTCGAGCGTTCCGGGGAATCGAGCATCCCGGGGAGAGGTACACCGCGATCATCGGGACCGCCGGAAGCGACCGTTCAGAAAACACTTCGTTCGAACGAGGGAACCGCCGCGAGCAGTTCCGTGGTGTACTCGTGCTCGGGATCGATCAGGACCCGCTCGACCGGTCCCGTCTCCACTATCGCGCCTGCCCGCATCACCGCCACCCGATCGGCTATGTTCCACGCCAGCCCGAGATCGTGCGTGATGACCAGGCTGGACACACCTCGCTCGCGCCGCAGCCGCAGCAGCAGCGCCAGGATCTCACCGCGCACCGTGGCGTCCAACGAGGCGACCGGCTCGTCGGCGACCAGCACCCGCGGGCACAGCACCAACGCACCCGCGATGACGACACGTTGCCGTTGCCCACCGGACAGCTCGTGCGGGAACCGCCCGGCGAACTCCTCGGCGGGCCGCAGCTCGGCCGCTTCCAGCGCCTCGTGCACACGGGCCGTCTCGTCGGTCGCTCCGCCGTGCACCCGCAGTCCCTCCGCCACCGCCTCGTAAACGGTGTGGCGGGGGTTCAGCGCGCCCGTGGGATCCTGCAGCACCAGCTGCACGTTGCCCCGAAAGTCGCGCAGTCGCCGCCCGGAAGTGGGAATCGGGCGCCCGTCGTAGTGGACCACCCCGGTATCGGGGTGCCGCAGTCCGAGCAGGGTGCGGGCCAGCGTGGTCTTCCCGGAACCGGACTGACCGACCAGTGCGAGTATCTCGTCACCGGTGACGTCCAGATCGACCTCGCGCACCGCCGACACCCGGTTGCGGTGGCGGTCCGTGAACTCCACGCTCACCCCTTCGGCCGACAGCAGCGGTCGCCGGGTGGAACCGGCCGCCCCGGCGGGCTCACCGGCCCCCGGATAGCGGGAAGCGGTATCACCGATCGTGGGAAACGCCGCCGCCAGCTCTCGGGTGTGCTCGTGCTCCGGAGCGCTCGCGAGTCTGTGAGCGGGACCTTCCTCCACCAGCCGTCCCCGATACATCACCGCCAGCCGCCGACAGCTCGCCGCCAGCACCGAGAGGTCGTGACTGATCATCAACAACGCGATACCGCGCTCGGCGACCAGGCGCCGCAACAGGGACAGCACCTGCGACTGGACCACCACGTCCAGCGCGGTCGTGGGCTCGTCCGCGATGATCAGGCGCGGCTCGCAGGCAAGGGCCATCGCGATCATCACACGCTGCCGCTGTCCACCGGACAGCTCGTGCGGATAGGCGTCGCGACGCCGAGCGGGAATCTCGACCCGCTCCAACAGCTCGACCACCCTGGCACGCGACACCGCCGCCGAGAGACGCTCGGAGGAGTGCAACCGGATCGGTTCGGCTATCTGGTCGGCGATCGTGCGGACCGGATTGAGCGCGTGCATGGCCCCCTGGAAAACCACCGAGGCGCTCGCCCACCGTGCGGCGCGCAACCCGCCCCAGGTGAGTCGCTCGATGTCCTGACCGTCGAGCAGAATCGTGCCGTCGACGTCGGCCGAACGCGGCAACAGTCGCAGCACCGCCAGAGCGAGGCTCGTCTTGCCGCAGCCGGACTCGCCCGCCAGTCCCAGCGTCGCGCCGGGTTCCAACGTCAGGTTCGCGTCGATCACGGCCTGTCGCGGCCGCGCCGAACCGCCATAGGTGACCGAAACCCCGTCCATACGCAGTATCGGATTCATCGGCGTGTTCCCCGCAATTTCGGATTCAGCACGGTTTCCAGCGCACGGCCGCACAACGTGAAGCTCAGCACCACGATCGCGATGCCCAGACCGGGCGGTAGCAGGTACCACCAGGCACCCGCCGTCACGGCTCCGGTGTCCATGGCGGACTTGAGCATCGATCCCCACGAGATCATGGACGGGTCCCCCAGCCCGAGGAAGGAGAGCGTCGACTCGGCGATGATCGCGCTGGCCACGGTGAGCGTGGTGGTGGCGAACACCAGCGGCAGCACAGCGGGCAGCACGTGCTTTCCGAGCAGATGCCGATGCCCCCCGCCGAGTGCTCTGGCTCGCTCGATGTAGGGACGCGTTTCCACCGTGAGCGTCTGTGCCCGCACCAGTCGGGCTGTCTGCGGCCAGGATGTCACCCCGATGGCGAGCACGATGGTGAACACGCCTCTCGACAGCACGGTGGACAGGGCTATGGCCAGCACCAGCGCGGGCAGCACCAGGAAGAAATCGGTCACCCGCAGCAGCAGGGTGGAGACCCAACCACCGAAGTGGGCGGCCAGCAACCCCACCACTGTTCCGATCACCATCGACAGCACCGCCGCGGACAACCCGACCAGCAGCGACATGCGGGCTCCCCACCAGGTCAGCAGCAGCACCGAACGCCCCGACTCGTCGGTTCCCAACCAGTTCGTCGCGCTCGGTGGTCGCAGCGGCTCCCCCCGCACCCTGGTGACGTCGAGCTCGTCGGACCGGGTGAGCACCGGCGCCAGCAGAGCCAGCCCCACGACCACCAGCAGCACGGCCAGGCCGAACAGCCCGCCCCGATCGGCGCGGTAGACACGCCATCCCTCGGCCAGGGCGGCTACCCGCCGCCCCGTCACTCCGGTGAGGTTCGGCGGGGCGCTCACGAGTCACGCACCCTCGGGTCGAGGAATCGGTAGATCAGCTCGGCCAGCACGTTCATCACGATCACGCTCCCTGCCAGCACAATGAACGTTCCCTGCAACAACGGCAGATCGGGCACCCGCAGCGCCTCGTAGGTCAGCAACCCGAGTCCGGGCCAGGAGAAGACGGTCTCCACAGTGATCGCCCCGGCAACCACCAGCCCGAGGTGCAGAAAGATCAGCGTCACGGTGGGAAGCAGGGCGTTCGGCACGGCGTGCCTGCGCCGCACCAGATCCTCGCGCAGCCCCTTGGCGCGGGCGGTGGTCAGGTACTCGGCCCCCATCTCCTCGAGCAGCGAGGTGCGCATGACCATCATGAACTGCGCGTAGATCACCGCCACGAGCGTCACGCACGGCAGCACCAGGTGGTGGGCCACGTCCAGCACCCGGGCGACCAGGCCCGCCGGAACGTCGGGAGAGGACATGCCGGCCACGGGAAACAACCCGGGAAGCGGACCGACGCCGACCCCGAAGGCCATCAGCAGCAACAGTCCGAGCCAGAAGGTGGGTACCGACCACAACGTCAACCCCACCGAGGTGAACCACCGGTCCACCGCACCGCCCTGCCGCCAGGCGGCACGGGTTCCCATCCAGAGCCCGACCAGCACCGCCAGCACGGTGGCGGTGCCCACCAGCAGCACGGTGGGACCGATCCGTTCGACGATCAGTTCCGCGACGGGGCGGTTGTAGATGTAGGACGTCCCCAGATCGCCGTGCAGCAGGTTCAGCAGAAAGTCGCGGAACTGCAGGTACAACGGCTGGTCCAGGCCGAACCGATGCCGCAGCGCAGCCAGCTGTTCGGCGCTGACCGGTGTGGACCTGGTCATGGTGCGCGCAGGATCGCCCGGCAGCACCCGGAACAGGAAGAAACCGAGCACTGCCACCAGGAACAGGCTCACCATGCCCCCGCCGACCTTCGCGGCCACGAACCGCAGCAGTGGTGGCGGCCCGCTCGCGGGGCCGCGGGTCTCGAGTTCGTCACGAGTGTTCGTCATGGCCTATTCCCGGTGTTCCGCCGTGTGTCGACGACGCGCCGCCACGGACGCGACCACGATCGCGCCGAGCAGTAGGACTCCGACGACGACGAAGGCCGCCGAGCGGTATCCGGCGCCGCCCGAGGCCGTTCGAGCCTGCTCGGTGGGACGGGCTCCGTAGTAGCCCCAGTAGCCCTGTTGCGCGGTGATGACCCCGTCCTCGGACGGTTGCGACTCGAATCCCTCGAAACGATCGGACCGGTACGCCTCCAGCGTGTTGGGGTAGAACAGGATCAGCCCGGTGGCCATCCGGTGGAACCGGTGCTGTGCCTCTCGGATCAGGTCGACCCGTTTGGAGTGGTCGAACTCGGCGAGCTGTCGGGCGTAGAGCTCGTCGTAGCGCCGGTCGCAGAGGAAACTGTCGGGCAGACCGCCCCCACCTGGTTTGGGTCTGGCACCGCAGGTCTGCAGTCGCAGCACGTAGTCCGGGTCCGGATTGACCGACCACCCGCTGACCACCATGTCGAAGTCACCGGCCGTGGTGCGCTGGTTGACCTGGTTGTCCGAAACCGGTTGCGGCCTTACCCGGATTCCCAACCGGGACAGCCACTCCTTGACGAACTTCCCGACCAGCGCGTCGGTGGGCGAATCACCGTGCAGCACGAACTCGAAGTCCAGGGCCCTGCCGGAGGGGCCGCGGCGAACTCCGTCGGGACCGCGGGGATAGCCCGCCTCGTTCAGCGCCCGGTTGGCCGCTTCGATCGAGAACGGGCGCCTCGCCTCCGGCGGAGGCGTCCAGTAGTAGTCCTCGAATATGGGGGGCAGGTATCCCGCGCCGACCGTTCCGTAACCGCCGAGCACCCGCTCGACGAGGCGTTCACGGTCGATGGCCCGATCGATGGCCCTGCGTACGCGTGCGTCGCGCAACGCGGGATGCCCGGTCCCGATGGGATCGCCCGCGCTGTTGGCGGCACCCGGGTTGAGCACGATCTCGAAGAACCGCCGCCCCTTGCCGCGTACCCGGCGGATGTCGTCGGTGCCGCGCAGCGCGTCGAACTGGGTGGGAGTGAGATCGCGGACCACGTCGATGTCACCCTTGCGCAGCGCCTGCACGGCGGCGTCGCTGTTCTCGAAGTTGACGAACCGCAGCCGGTCGATCGTGGGAGCGCCACGCCAGAAGTCCTCGTTGGCGCGCAGCGTCAGATACTGCTGGGGACGGTACTCGGTGGCCACGAACGGACCGCTGCCCACGACGGGCATCCGCTGGTTGGCGAACTCGGCCACGTTGTCGACCCTCGACCAGACGTGGCGGGGGACTATCGGCGCGGCGATGGAGCGCATGGTGGCCTGTGGGCTCTCGGTGCGGATCACCACGGTGCGATCGTCGGGAGCGCTCACCGAGCTGAAGTTGTCCACGTAGTTGCCGTTGGCCGTGGCCGCTGCGGGGTCGTTCATCATCCGCTTGAAGGTGTAGGCCACGTCGTGGGCGGTCACGGGTCTTCCGTCGGACCAGTTCACTCCCTGCCTGATGTGGAACGTCCAGGTGAGCTTGTCCTCGGAGGACTTCCAGTCGGTGGCGAGTTCCGGTACGACCGAGAAGTCCTCGGCGCTGTAGGTGGTCAGGGTGGGGTAGATCAACCGGAACACGTCGGTCGAGGCGAGGCTGAACCCGAGGAACGGGTTGAGCGAGTCGAATTCCTGCTGGATACCGACCCGAAGGGTGACCCCTCCCCCGTTCGGGGAATCAGCGGCGGTAGCGGGCTCGTGCTTCCCGAGGGCGGGCACCAGCGCCGCGAGAAGCAGCGTGAGGATCAGCAGCAGGGCGCGTGGGGCCGCTCTCCGAACCCCTGAAGATCTCACACCCACTGTGATCACCCCTTCGCTCTTCGTGACGAACGAACCACTCGAAACGGTTCCCGGTCAATGATTCACCGGTTCGGCGTGGCGAGCACGCCGAAACGCCACGCGCGCTTCGGGACTGCCCGGGACGGCGCCGGGCGTCTAGGGTGGACGACCGTGCGGATCCTGATCTCTGCGGACATGGAAGGCGCCACCGGTGTCACCGGTACGGACGACGTGGTGGCGGGCACCGAAGCCTGGCAACGGTTCCGAGAGCTGTTCACCGGCGACGTCAACGCCTGCGTGGCCGGGCTCGCGGCCGGTGGTGCGAACGCGACGCTGGTCAACGAGGCGCACTCGATCCAACGGCACCTGCTGCTGGAGCGACTCGACACGCGTGCGCGCATGCTGACCGGACGCCACAAACCACTGTCGATGATGGAAGGTATCGACTCGGGGGTGGACGGAGTGGTGTTCCTCGGCTACCACACCGGCGCGGGTGCCGACGGCGTCCTGTCACACACCTACATGGAGAACGGACTGCTCGGGGTGTGGCTGGACGGCGCGCACGCGAGCGAGGGCAGGCTCAACGCGGCGCTGGCCGCCGAGTACGGGGTACCGGTACTACTGGTCACCGGTGATGATCTGACCTGTTCGGACGCGCGGGACTACACTCCGGGCAGCCACACGGTCGCGGTCAAGGAATGCGTGAGCAGGTACGCCGCGGTCTGCTCGCCGCCGGAACGCACCGCATCCGACATCGGCTCCGCCGCCGAGCTGTCCATGCGGCAGGCGGGACGCGGCACCCCGAGAACCTCGACCCACCGGATCGAACTCGAGTTCACCGGTACGCACCTCGCCGATGCCGTCGAACTGATTCCCACGGTGGAACGAACCGGCGCTCGTGCGGTGGAGTTCGAGGCAGCCGACATGACCACGACGATGAAAACGTTCAAGGTGATCACGACCGTGGCATCCCGAGCCGTGCAGGAGCTCTACGGCTGATCGAAGTCTTCCGGTCGGGTTGTCGAGCTACTCGCTCGGCGGAACCTCCCGCGGGCTCGCGCTCCGGGAGGTCCGACAACGGGTAGCGACGACCGGAGCCCACTACCGTCCCCAGCGGGCCTGTTGCCAGTGGACCGACTCGGGACGGGCACCGGTGCGGACGAACTCGTCCAGCGCCGCGCGGAGCTCGGCGAACCCCAGCACCGAGTCGGCGGGAAAGGCCAGCGGGCTACCGAGGTCGAAACGCAGCACGGGGGCCTGTGGATCGGGATCACCGCTACGGGTCTGCCAGGAGGAGAGCTGCCCCTCCTCGTCCTCCTCGGTGTAGTTGAGCACTCCCATCTCGTCATCGGCCGAGGTCACGACCCGAATCCCGCTGTAGGGGCCGGGCTCCTCCTCGTTCTCGTACGGACGGTCCCAGACGTAGAGCTGGCAGGCTCGGCCCTGTCGCGGCGGCCGAAGCAACTTCTCCACCAGTTCACGCTTGCGCTCGTCGCGTTCGGCGTACTCCCGTTCGTCACCGATCACACCGGTGGCGACCGTGATCCCGAGTTCGGTGTTGCGCGCTCCGACGGCTTCGGCACGGAAGGCGTCGAGCTCGGCCCGGGCCTCGCGCAATGCCCGCAGCGCGGCCCCCTGGTGGAACACCAGGTCCGCCCAGTACGGGTGTTCCATCACCCTGTTGAGGTCCGCGTAGACGGACTCGGTGGTGTCGAGCAGCTTGTCCACGTGGTCCAACGGCACATCCGTCAAGCGGGCGAAGATCTCCGAGAGATTCCCCGGCGCGGTCGGCTCGTCGTGTGACGGCGGATTCGACATGCCTTCCGTGTTCCAATCCGTGTACCCGTTTCCCTGGTGGCACCCGTTAGAACCCACCAAGCTGTTGCGATCATGCTGCCAGCCTCGGGGTGCGACCGAACGGGCCGGTGATCGGAAGCGAGGTCGGTCGACTCCGGGGCCGCTCGAGAGATTACCGTGGGTACACGTAGTGATCCGATACGGCACCGGCGGAAATCACCGGACGGTGGACAACGCCGCGCACGGCTCGGCTACCGGTTTCCGACGACCGGCGCCGGGTTCGCGGCACACGTCCCGGAACGCCCAGCGAGGAGTGATCTGTCACACATGGCACAGCCTCGGGGATTCCGCTGCGATTATCGGCTCACGACACCAGAATCCAGCCGAGAGGACGGCATGACGGACGGTTCGCACGCACGCAAGCACGCCGAACGGAGCCTGCAGGACCTGGATCGAGCGGCCGAGCACAACAGGGCCGCACTGGGTGAGGCGGCGAAAACGCTGATCGACTGCGTCGAGGCAGACGGTCTCGTGTTCACCGCGGGTGCGGGGCACTCCCTCGCCGGTGTACTGGAAAGCTTCTACCGGGCAGGAGGGCTGGCCGCGGTTCGCCCGCTGTACCACCCCGATCTGCTCCCGCTGCACGGCGCGGCGACCAGCACGGCCACCGAACGGCGCGAGGGACTCGCCGCAGACGTGCTCCGGGAATCGGGGCTGCGCGGCGGTACCGATGTGCTCGTGGTGTTTTCCAACTCGGGGATCAATCCCTATCCGGTGGAACTGGCGGCCACGGCACGCCGCGAGGGGTCACAGGTCATCGCGGTGACCTCACCCGCCGCGGCGGCGGGAGCCCCGCGCCGCACGGAGGCGGGCACGCTGGCGGATCAGGCCACGGTCGTGCTGGACACCATGGTGCCGGCGGGCGACATCACACACCCCGAACAGCGACCGGCTACGGCACCGGGGTCGTCACTGGCCAATGTGTTCCTGTGGAATCTGCTCATGGTCGAGACGTACGAACGTGCCGGTGAGGTCGGCATCTCGCTGCCGTGGTGGCGCAGTTCCAACGTCCCCGGCGGTGACGAGGCCAACGCCGAGCGGCTGGAGCACTACGGCAAGCGCGTACCGCGGCTGCGCTGAACCGGCGAGCACGCCGGGAGTGACCATGAATCGACTCCCCGCCGGCGTCGCGACTGGTCTAGACCGAAGCGGGTCAGAACCGTCGCGAGCCGGCGCCACCCCGGTGGACCCGGCCACCGCTGTGGGCGCGCTCGTCCCGAGGCGTGGCCCGGTGCGGCCCGTGCCCGACTCCCTTTCCACGGCCCGCACCGTCCGAACAGGTGGTTCCGACGGAGCTCTACTCGCCGCCGGAACCACCCATCAGCTCCCGCAGCCTGCGCAGCTGGGCCGCTCGTTCCGCGGCGAACTGCTGCTCGGGGTCCTCGGCCTCCTCCGCCTGGGACAACAGCGCGAGAGTCTCGCGTACCGCCCCGGTGGGCGACCGGGTGATCGCCTCGACGAGCTGGTCGGTCGCGTCCTCCAGCCGCTCGGGTTCGACCACCGAGTTGGCCAACCCGACCCGGGAGGCCTCATCGGCGTCCACTTCCCGCCCGGTCAGGCACATCTCGACGGCTCTGGAGTAACCGACGGCCCGAACCAGCGGCAACGTCCCCCCGAGGTCGGGAACCAGACCGAGACTGGTCTCGGCCATGCGCAACTTGGCGTCGGTGGCCAGCACACGCATGTCACAGGCCAGTGCCAGTTGGAAACCCGCGCCGATGGCGTGGCCCCGAACCGCCGCGATCGTCACCCGCTCGGGATCACGCAACCAACTGAATCCCTGTTGGAACGCGGCTATGTCGGCGTCACCCTGCTCTACCGGGCTGGAGGCCAGCGACAACAGCCCGGGCGCACCGTCGACCTGTTCGGATTCGAACAGTCGCCGATCCAACCCGGCGGAGAACGCCCTCCCCTCCCCCCGGACGACGACGACGCGCACCTCGGGTGCGAGGTTCTGTCCGATTTCGCGCAACGCCTTCCACGTGTCCGGCGTCTGCGCGTTGAGTTGATCCGGTCGATCGAGAACGATCGTCGCGCGGGAACCGCGCAACATCAGTCGAACGTGCCCACGATCCAGTACACCGGGATCAATTGCCGATTCCGTCAAACGGGTCCTCCGTCGCTACACACCAGCGGTCGGGATGGCAACCACCCTAGAAGACCGATCATGGTGCCGCGATCGGAGGCCGCGCGGTACGGACCGTTCGGACACGGCGTGCCCGGTGCCGACAGCGTGCCGGGCACGCCGCAGCCGTGGATACCTATTTCTTCTTGGAGCGGGTCGCACCACCGCGCCCCCGCAATTGCACTCCGGACTCGACCAGTACGCGGTGCACGAAACCGTATGAACGACCGGTCGCCTCCGCCAGGGAACGAATGCTCGCCCCCTTCTCGTACTTCTTCTTGAGGTCACTGGCCAGTTTGTCTCGTGCGCTTCCGGTGATTCGCGCACCCTTCTTCAGATCAACCACTGTGTCCCCGCCTTCCCCGTAGAACAGGTCGGGCCGCTCGCGACCCCTGTCAGGCCAATGATCGAACAGGAAAGCCGGAAACGCCAGACGACCTTGCCAACAGATCCCGCCCAACGGGCAGATATATTCCTATTGATCATGGAAATCAGGTATTGCGGGACACAAAACAAGATCAACATTTCGTTTCCGGTACACGCGCTTCCGTTCAGTGAGAGCGCGGACACGAGAATGAACCGCGTCAAGTCCGGCATTCACCGAACCGAATCGGTACAGCCCGAATGATCGAACGGGACGATGCGTGAGCGAACCACCGGTCGAGCCCGACTCGCGGCGGATGGCCCCGAACCATGACCGGCCTCGTGCGTGCGCCCGGGGCGGAACGGCAGAGCCCCTCCGCCCCTCTCCGGAGACGCGACCGGAAAACCGCGCTCAGGCGAGTTGCACGAAGTCCATGTACTCCTCGGACCAGTGGTCCTCACTGCCGTCGGGAAGCAGGATCACCCGCTCCGGCTCCAGCGCCTGCACGGCTCCCGGATCGTGTGTGACCAGCACCACCGATCCGGTGAAGCTACGCAGCGCGTCGAGCACCTGCTCCCGACTGGCCGGATCGAGGTTGTTGGTCGGCTCGTCCAGCAGCAGCACGTTGGCGGCGCTGGAGACCAGCCCGGCGAGCGCGAGCCGCGTCTTCTCCCCGCCGGAGAGGGTTCCGGCCGGCTGCTGCAGCTGTTCACCCGCGAACAGGAACGCGCCGAGCAAGGTGCGCAGCTCCTGTTCGGAGGTGTCGGGCGCGACCGTGCGGATGTTCTCCCAGACGGTCGCGTTCGTGTCCAGCGTCTCGTGCTCCTGCGCGTAGTAGCCGATCCGCAGACCGTAGCCGGGTTGCACCTCGCCCGCGTCCGGCGCCTCCATGCCTGCCAGCAGCCGCAGCAGCGTGGTCTTGCCCGCACCGTTGAACCCGAGCACCACCACCTTGGACCCGCGGTCCACCGCGAGATCGACACCGCTGAAGATCTCCAACGAGCCGTACGACTTGGACAGTCCCCGCGCCGTCATCGGTGTACTGCCGCAGGGTGCGGGCGAAGGGAACCTGATCTTGGCGGTCCGCTCGGTGGGCTGCTCCTCGTCCAACTCGGCGATCATCTGGTCGGCACGCCGCGCCATGTTCTTCGCGGCCACGGCCTTGGTCGCCTTGGCGCCCAGTTTGTCCGCCTGCGCCTTGAGGGTGGCCGCCTTCTTCTCGGCGTTGGCCCGTTCCCGACGCCTGCGCTTCTCGTCGTCGGCGCGGGCCTCCTGGTAGCGCTGCCAGTTCATGTTGTAGACATCGGCGACGCCGCGCGCCGCGTCCAGGTACCAGACCTTGTTGACCACGGCGTCGATGAGCTCGACGTCGTGGCTGATGACCACCAGACCACCGTCGTGGACCTTGAGGAAGTCCCGCAGCCAGTTGATCGAGTCCGCGTCGAGGTGGTTGGTGGGCTCGTCGAGCAGCAGAGTGGTGTTGGACGCACCGCCGGGACCGGTTTCCGAAGCGGCGAACAGGATTCTGGCCAGTTCGACACGCCTGCGCTGCCCACCGGACAAGGTGCTCAACGGCTGTTGCAGCACACCGTCGGGCAAGCCGAGATTGCTGCAGATGCGCCCGGCCTCACCCTCCGCGGCGTAACCACCACGGGCGGCGAACCGCTCCTCCAGCTTGCCGTACTTGCGGATGGCCTTGTCCCGCGCGGAGTCGTCGACGAACTCGGCCATCTCGGACTGCGTCTTCTCCATGTCGCGCAGGATCCGGTCCAGCCCGCGGGCGGAGAGCACCCGATCCTTGGCCGTGACCGACAGGTCTCCCTCCCGGGGATCCTGCGGCAGATAACCGATCTCGCCGTGGCTGGTGATCTCGCCGCCGTAGGGCTCGCCCTCACCTGCCAGCACGCGCAACGTGGTCGTTTTGCCCGCGCCGTTCCGCCCGACCAGACCGACTCGATCACCGGGCTGAACACGCAGTGAGGTGTCCGCGAGGAGGATACGGGAACCGGCCCTGAGTTCGAGGCCACTGGCAGAGATCAACGCAAACTCCGGATCGAGACATATCGGCGTACGTGCTTGTCAGTGGGCACCGTCGTCCGGCGGCCCCGCGACCGTGAACCTCGTCGGCCGCGTCCGCACGGGACGACTCCCCACGACAGCGGAAAACTTCACGGTGCGAACGGCACGCGGCAGCGCCCACGTACTGTGGGACGCACCACGGGCAAGCCACGGCCCACGGGACCGTAACCATCCGGTCGCGCGGCGGGAACTCCCCATCGACCTCGGCACACCGGGCACGACGACCGACGTCCGTCCACCACACGCGCCGCGACGGAAAGCGATCACAAACCACCGCAATCATACCGGTCGGGCGACGGGTTTTCGACAGCTGCTCTGGTTGTTCACCCGGGTTGCCGAGTCGGCCCGGTGACGGAAGCGGCGAAAACCCGCTACCGCGGTTCCCGAACCTCCACCTCGACCGAGACCGCACGGCCGGCGGCCTCCCGCAACACCGCCAGCCTCGGCTCGGGGACGTCCAGCACGCGCGGCTCGGCCGCGGCCAGCATCCCGGCCAGGCGGGGGTCCGCCGTCAGCTCGTCCAGTGCCGCGCGGTCGCCCCCCAGAACGACGCCGTCCAGCTCCCGGCGCACCGGAAGCAGCAGTTCCGCGGCGGCCTCGGCGGCCGAACTCACCGCCTTGCGCGACTGCCCGGCCCGTCTGCGCGCGTAGCGCTTCTGCGACCAGCCACCGGCCTTGTTCCGCCCCTGCACGTAGTGGCGATCGGTCGTCGAGGACACGACCTCGCCGTCCCGCACCACACCGATGCTGTGAGCCCCGTGCCGCACCAGGACCAGGCCGAGCCGTCGTGAACGCGAGACGTGTTCGAGCAGCCCGGATATCGCGAGCCCCTCGGCCTCACCACCCGGCTCGGCCAGTCCGCCGAACGGAACCCGTACCACGGCTTCCGCGCCGTCGACGGCACTCACTCGTACGACGTCGGCCGCTTCCGAGGTCCGGGCCACCCCCTCGTGGCGCCGCCCGAACCGCTCGAACCAACCGGCCAGCCGATTCGGTTCCACCTCCACCGCTCTACCGCCGCCGGGTAGTTGCCGCACCCTGCTGCTCACGGTTCGGGGATCATACTGTCCGCTCGGGCCTTCCCGGAACCGAGGCGTCCGGGAACGGGCCGCTCAGAGCACGAAGGTGTCGGACCACAGCTGCGTGGTGCGGCCGGACAGCGATTCCAGCAGGGCGGCTGCCTGCTCGTCGGTGAGCGAGGCGACGAAGTCGATGACGGCCCTCCCCCGGGCCATGCGTTCGAGCTGCTCCCGGTCGGGGGATTCGGCCGAGGAGCGCTCGGAGCGCGGAAGCAGCGAGGTGGGATCGTCGCGTCGGACCGCGTCGAGTTCGACGGCTGCGTGCTCGAACAGATCGCGCAACCGGTGCGGCAGCCTGGCGGACTCGCTACGGTCGATCAGCCACTCGTCCAACGCCTGCACCAGTTTGCTCAACAACCGATCCTGACCGCGCTGGTGCAGCGCGAGATCGGGGCGCTGCAGCACGAACCGGCGGTGCACGAACTTGAGTATCTGCACCTCGTGCCACTGCTCGCGGTCCAGCACGACGTGGCCGGAACGGGTGGTCGGGTCGAGCTCTACCCGCACACCACGCACCAGTCGACGCGTCCAGGTTCCGGAGAAGGCCGCGACGGCACGCTCGGCCTGCTTCGAACGGTCGAACGGCTGTTCCAGCAATTTGGTGACCAGGTCGGACTGCACCTTCTTGACCGCCCCGACGAAGGCGTCGTCGGCGGCGATCCAGGAGTCCTTGACATGCAGGCGCCTGCGCAGGCTCTCCAGCGAGTACCCCGGGGCTTCGGATCGGCTTCGCAGCTCGGCGTCGTCGAACCTCGCCAGTTCCGCCGCCCTGCCGAGCCATTCGGTCAGTTCGGTGGAGACCGTCGCGTGCTGCAGGATCCCCACCCGGTGAAAGTCCTCCAGATCGTGGATGGCGTAGGCGATGTCGTCGGCGGTGTCCATGACCGATGCCTCGACGGTCTGCTGCCAGCCCGCCAGCGCCGCTGCGAACGGGGACCGGCAGTCCAGCATGTCGTCGAGCTCGGTGATGTAGGCGGAGAACTTGGCGGCACCGGTACCGGGGGCGTCCTCCGGTTCGGACGCGCCACGGGGCGGCAACGGCAGCGAACGCGGATCGGGTGCCGCGAGCCGGGTCCAGGGGTACTTCAGCAGCGCCGCTCGCACCGCGGCTGTCAGGTCGAGACCGTCCCCGCCGCCACCGCGCACGTCGATGCTGCTGACGATCCGGAAGGTCTGCGCGTTGCCCTCGAAACCGTCGACGAGCCCGAAGCGCTCCCGCGCGATCCGATCCAGCACCCGCTCGCCGAGATGGCCGAACGGCGGATGCCCCAGATCGTGCGCCAGACCCGCGCTTTCCACCACGTCGAGATCACATCCGCCGAGCCGCGTCACGGCGGCCCGACTTTCGGGATCGCCCAGCAGGCTCTCCCCGACGGCCCTGGCCACCTGGGCGACCTTGAGACTGTGCGTCAACCTGTTGTGCAGCAACAGTCCGGATCCGCTCGGGCTGACGACCTGGGTGACGCCGCCGAGACGGGCGAAGAACGCCGAGCCGGATATGCGGTCCCGGTCGGCCCGGAACGGGCTCGCCGCGAGATCGTACGGCTGGGCGACGTGAGCGGGCTCCGCCGCGGTGCGAACGAGGTGGCCGCGCCGCGCGGTTCGCCCGGACGGCGGCTGGGGATCCATACCGCAACGCTAGCGCGTCCACCACCGGCTGCCCTCCCGCGAATCGCCGTGATCTGATGGACGCATGGTGGACGTGCTGGTGGTTGGAGGCGGCCCGGCGGGCAGAGCGCTGGCCGCGGCTTGTACCGACACCGGACTGCGGGTCACCCTCGTCGACCCCGCGCCGCGGCGACCGTGGCCGAACACCTATGCCTGCTGGCGGGACGAGCTGCCCACCGCGGTAGCGGAAACAGCCGTGGCGCGCACCACGAGCAGGACGACCGCGGTGGGAACGCGACCGCATCTGCTGCACGGCGAGTACTGCGTGCTGGACAACCCGGCACTGCGGCGGCTGCTGCACCGCGACGGGATCCGCGAGGTCACCGGCACGGTCCGCGAGGCCGAACACGACACGGCCGGACGCACGGTGCGGCTGCGGGACGGGCGCGAACTGCGCGCGGCGGTACTGGTGGACGCGTCGGGCAGCAACCGGGTCCTCTCGGGTGGGCGCGTCGACCGGGTGGCCAGCGAACAGACCGCCGTGGGGGCGGTACTTCCCAACGAGCACGCCGAGCGGCTGGTCGGCGCGGGCCGGAGCGTGTTCATGGACTGGCGACAGCCACCCTCCAACGACGATCCGTGGCCGAGCTTCCTCTACGCCGTCCCGCTGCCGGGTGACCGAACGCTGCTGGAGGAGACCGCCCTGGCACGTCGTCCGGGGCTTCCGTTGGCGACGCTGCGTCGACGGCTGTGGGCCCGGCTGCGGGCTGCGGGGGTGACCGCACCAGGCCGGCCCCCCGAGGAGCGAGTGCGGTTCCGACTGGACGATCCGGTTCCCGAGCGGCAGCGCACCGTCCCGTTCGCGACGGTGCCGTTCGGCGCCGCCGCCGGCCTGATACACCCGACCACGGGTTTCAGTGTCGCCGGTGTGCTGCAGCTGGCGCCGCTCGTGGCCGCGGCCCTGAGTGACGGTCTGGAGCGGGATCCGGTCACGGCGGCTCGTGACGCCCGCTCGGTGTTGTGGCCACTTCCGGCACTGACCACGCGACGGCTGCGGTTGTGCGCGGCCGAGGGACTGTTGGCGATGCCGCCGCGAATGGTTCCGGACTTCTTCGACGTGTTCTTCGACATGCCGCCCCGGAAACAGCGGGCGTTCCTGACGCCACTGGCCTCACCCCGGGAGTGCCGCGAGGCCATGACCGAGCTGTTCAACCGGTCCCCCTGGTGGCTGCGACGCCGACTGGTCGTGGGCGGGCTGGTCGGTCCGGCTTCCTGACGGGACCAGGCAGGGCCCGGAGCGGTGTGGAGCGGTGTTCGGCACCACCCGGCGGGCGCGCGGAATCGGCCGCGTCGCTTGTCCCGAGGCACGGAACCTCACCAGCGGCCCCGCCACGAAACTCCCCGACCTCGACCACGCGGCACCGCACCGGGTGGACACGTACCGCCACCCGAACGAGGATTTCACTACGAACAGTGTCCAACCGCGGCCGTCGTGCTGTGCCGGTTACCACATTCTCAGCTCGCGGTTGCTGCCACGGCACGAGCGAACGCGCTATGTTGTCGAAGGACAACGGACAGGAGCGTTTACATGTCATTGAACAGCTGGTGAACGGGCTCGCCGAGACGACATGAACCCCGGCAACATCGATCACGTGCTAGGACCGGCCAACGATGTGCGGTTCGCCTTCCAGCCGCTGATCAACATCCGTACGGGGGCGGTGGTCGCCGTGGAGGCGCTCGCCCGCCCCGCCGACGGACACATCACGGACTTCTTCCGGGAGGCCGCCCGGCAGAAACGGGTCGGAGAGCTGGACGCGGACCTGGCGGTCTCCGCCGTGGACCGTGCGCACGAGCAGCAGTCGCTGCTGCCGCTGCATCTGAACCTCTTCGGCGGAACCGTGACGCACGAGTCGCACCGACTGCGCGCGCTGCACGACAAACTGGCCGAGGTGGGGCGACGCGCCACGGAGATCACGCTTGAGCTCGCGCCGCCGTTCTCCCGACTCGACGGGCGGAAACTGCGTTCGGAGGTGGCGAACCTGCGTTCGCACGGCTACCGGATAGCGGTGGACGGGGTCGGCGACGGCGACATACCGCTGACGCTGCTGGCCGAGCTGGCACCGGACGCGATCAAACTCGACAAGGGGGTCATCGAGGGGATTCCCGACAACGCGGGGCAGGCCGCGCTGCTGGAATCGTTGCAGGGACTGTGCAACGCCACCGGCGCCATCCTGATCGCCGAGGGAGCGGAGCGGGAGGAGCAGCTGGCAGCGCTGCGCGCCGCGGGTGTGCGAGTGGTCCAGGGCAACCTGCTGGCATCGGCGGCACGGCGTCCACCGACCTCACTGCAGATCCCCGAGGCCGTGGCCGAGACCGACGACCCGTACGGCGGCTCGAAACCGACCCCCGCGGGCCCCCGGGTGACCGAATTCCTGTCCCCCGCGACGATGCTCTCCCGGGACGCCACGGCGGACTCGGTACGCGGCGTGCTGGCGGACCATCCCGAGATCAGCGGGGTGGTGCTGGTGGACGAGCACAACCGCCCCGAGTACTCGATAGACCGCAACCGGTTCCTGCTGGCGGTAACCGGCCCCTACGGTCACGCGCTGCACGCGCAACGCCCGGCGGCACGCCTGGCCGACGAACCCAGGCTGGTGAACACGGCCACCACGGCGATGGAGGCACTGACCCTGGTCAGCGGGGCCGACCACACCCGGGTACACGACGACGCGATCGTGGTTGACGAGGCGGGCAGGTGCCTGGGAACCGTGCGTGCGGTGCATCTGATCCGCGGCATGGCGGAGTTCAAGGCGGAGCAGGCGGCGGCGCTGAATCCACTGACCAGACTTCCGGGCAGCGACGCGATCCAGCGCGACGTGGACGGCCGCATCGCCGCGGGCGAGGTGTTCGCACTGAGCTGGCTGGACATCGACGGGTTCAAGACGGTCAACGACACCGCCGGGTTCTCCGCCGGTGACGAGCTGATCCGCTCGGTCGGCAGAACACTCACCGACGCGGCGACCTCATTGGGCTCGGTGCGGGTGGGGCACGTGGGAGGGGACGACTTCCTGCTGGTAGCCGATCTGGACGATCTGGTGAACCTGGCACGGATGGTGCTGGACCCGCCCAGACGCGCCGGAGGCATCGATGTCACCCTCTCGCTTTCCACACTGGTTTGCACGCAGACCGGAACCACCTCCTACCAGGACGCCTCACGGCTGCTGGTCCCGCTGAAGAAGCACGCGAAGTCGCTGACCGGCTCCAGCTGGGTGATGTCGCGGATCGGTTCGGACCGGGTCGACGTGCTGCGCGGTTCCCACGAGGACATCCCCGAGCAGGGCGATCCGGGATTTCCCACCCGTGATCCGGACCCACCTCCACCACGTCCGGGTGCCCCCGGGGCCCGTCACCAGGACGGCCGGTGATCAGCTCCGCGCGGTCGGAGAACGACTTCCCCACCGCTTCCGGTCGAGTGACCGCCACAACCGCAGCGGCAGCAGCCCGATCAACGGAGTGCGTGCCGAACGCTCCAGCCTGGAGAACCTGGCCAAGCCACTGACGGCCCACGAGGCGGAAGGCACCGGCTCGTCCGCCCAGTAGGACCGCTTCCCCCGAACCCCGCGGCGGGTCGTGGCGGAGTCCCGCCCGACTCCCGCTGCCGACCCCGGCGACCACGGGAACGAAGGCCGGCCACACGAGAGAAGGACGCCGGTTCGACGGGATCCGACCCGTGAACCGACGTCCCCGATGTACGTCCGCGGGACCACTACCGTGCGCCTTCGTGAAGCGCTACCGCTCCGGATCATCCCGGAGCGCTCGGGTCCCGGAACGAGAGCCAGCGGGAGGTTCCGCCAAGCGAGCACCCCGACCGGAGAACCTCGGTCAGAGGGTGAAGCCCAGTGCCCTGAGCTGCTCACGCCCCTCCTCGGTGATCTTTTCCGGCCCCCACGGCGGGATCCACACCCAGTTGATCCGGAAATCGTTGACGAGACCACCGTTGGGACCGCCGGTCAGCACCGAACGCGCCTGCTCCTCGATCACGTCGGTGAGCGGGCACGCCGGCGAGGTCAACGTCATGTCGATCGAAGCCGAGTTGTCCTGCTCGACCTGGACACCGTAGACCAGGCCGAGATCGACCACGTTGATCCCCAACTCGGGGTCGACCACGTCCCGCATGGCCTCTTCGACGTCCTCGACAGCAGCCAGTTCGGCCGTGGCGGCCGGGGGCTCCGGCATACCCTCGACTCCACGCACCACTTCGGTACCGTCCTCGGGGGCGGCGGTGCCCCGCTGCTCCTGCGTCTGATTCTCGGTACTGGTCATGACGCTCCCACCTCATCGACAACACGCGATACGGCGTCCCGGAATGCCATCCAACCCAGCAGCGCACACTTGACCCGCATCGGGTATTTGGCGACCCCTGCGAAGGCGACTCCGTCCTCCAGGACGTCCTCGTCGGGTTCGACCTGGCCGCGGCCTTCCATCAACTCTGTGAAGACCGCCTGCTTGTCCAGTGCCTCTTGCAACGGACGGCCCACCACCAGGTCGGTCAGCACCGAGGTGGCAGCCTGACTGATCGAGCAGCCCTGTCCGGCGTAGGAGACGTCGGCCACCGTCGCCTCCGTACCACTGCCGACCAACCGCACCCGCAACGTCACCTCGTCACCACAGGTCGGGTTGACCTGGAACGACTCGGCGTCGAACGGTTCCCGCAGGCCGTGCCGGTGCGGATTCCGGTAGTGATCCAGGATTATCTCCTGGTACATCTGTTCGAGCTGCATCACCACATCCTCAGCCTGCCGTCGGTGTCACCGCGAAGAAACGCTGGGCCTCGCGGACAGCATCCACCAGAGCGGTCACCTCGTCCAACTCGTTGTAGAGGTAGAAACTGGCCCTGATCGTGGCAGGCACACCCATCCTGCGGTGCAGCGGCCAAGCGCAGTGATGGCCCACTCGTATCTCCACGCCCTGGTCGTCCATCACCTGGCTGGCGTCGTGCGGATGCACCCCGTCGATCACGAAGGACACGGCACCACCACGGTTCTCGGTGCTCTCGGGGCCGATGATGCGTACCCCTTCCACGGCGGACAGCTCGCGCAGCGCCCGCTCGACCAGCCGGTGCTCGTGCGCGGAGACCCGCTGCATTCCCACCACGGACAGATAGTCCACGGCAGCGCCGAGACCGACCACCTGCGAGGTCATCGGAACGCCCGCCTCGAAACGCTGCGGCGGTTCGGCGAAGGTCGAACGGTCGATGTGCACGAGTTCGATCATGGATCCGCCGGTGAGAAACGGCGGCATGGCCCGAAGCAGCTCGTGCCTGCCGTAGAGCACCCCGATGCCCGACGGGCCGAGCATCTTGTGCCCGGAGAACACCGCGAAGTCGACACCGGCCGCGGCGAAGTCGACCGGCCCGTGCGGGACGGACTGGCACGCGTCGAGCACCACGAACGCGCCGACGCGGTGCGCCCGATCCACGATGGCTTCCAGGGGGTTGACCGTGCCGAGCACGTTCGACTGGTGGGTCACCGCCACCACCCTGGTGCGCTCGTTGATCAGGGTGTCCAGCTCCGACAGGTCCAATCGGCCCTCGTCGGTGACGCCGAACCAGCGCAGCGTGGCACCGGTCCGTTGGCACAGCTGCTGCCACGGCACGAGGTTGGCGTGGTGCTCCATCTCGCTGACCACGACCTCGTCACCGGGGCCGATCCGGAACCGTTCGGCCTCCGGACCGGCGGTCGCCGCGTTGCTCATGGCGTAGGCGACGAGGTTGACACCCTCCGTGGCGTTCTTGGTGAACACGATCTCGTTCGTCGCCACACCGACGAACCTGGCGATCTTGGCACGCGCACCCTCGTAGGCGTCCGTGGCCTCCTCGGCCAGCTGGTGAGCACCACGATGCACCGCCGCGTTGGAGGTCTCCACGAAGGAGCGCTCCGCGTCGAGCACCTGGGTGGGGCGTTGCGACGTCGCCCCGGAGTCCAGATACACCAGGGGACGCTCGTCGCGCACCGTGCGCCGCAGGATCGGGAAGTCGGCGCGCAGCGCCGCCACGTCCAGCGGTGCCGGTGCGGTGCCCGCACCTGTCTGCGTGGTGTCCGACCCCCGGACACCGGGAGGCTCAACGGTCATGACTGCGCGGCTGCCTCCTTCTTCTCCGTGAAGCGGACATAGCCGGACTCCTCGAGCTCGTCGGCCAGCTCAGGACCGCCGGACTCGGCGACCTGGCCCTTGACGAACACGTGCACGTAGTCGGGCTTGATGTGCTTGAGGATGCGCGTGTAGTGGGTGATGAGCAAGACACCTTTGTCACCGCTCTCGGTGTAGCGGTTGATGCCGTCGGAAACCACGCGCAGCGCGTCCACGTCCAGACCGGAGTCGGTCTCGTCGAGGATCGCGAACTTCGGCTTGAGCAGGTCGAGCTGCAGGATCTCGTGACGCTTCTTCTCACCGCCGGAGAAGCCCTCGTTGACGCTGCGCTCCGAGAACGACTCGTCGATCTCGAGGTCGCTCATCGCCTGCTTGACCTCCTTGACCCAGTGCCGAACCTGCGGGGCCTCACCCCGGGTGGCGGTGGCGGCACTGCGCAGGAAGTTCGACATGGAAACGCCCGGAACCTCGACCGGGTACTGCATGGCGAGGAACAGGCCCGCGCGAGCGCGCTCGTCGACGCTCATCTCCAGGACCTCCTCACCGTCGAGCAGCACCGAGCCCGAGGTGACGTTGTACTTGGGGTGTCCGGCGATCGCGTAGGCCAGGGTGGACTTGCCGGAACCGTTCGGTCCCATGAAGGCGTGGATCTCGCCCGAGCGCACGGTGAGGTTCACGCCGGTGAGGATCTCCTTCGAGCCCTCCTCCGTGTTGACCTCGGCGTGCAGGTCCTTGATCTCCAGGGTGGCCATCGTGTTCGTCTTCTCCAGGTGGTTGCGCGAAAAGCTGTGTCTTGCTGCCGCGTCAGCGGCGGTGGGCGGGCGGCCGAAACGCCGAGCGTTCCGGCCGTGGCCGGCTCATGCTCCGACCGCCGCCAGTTCCTTGTCGATCGCGGCCTCCAGCCGCTCGCGGACCTCGTCGACCGTGATCTTCTGCAGGAGCTCGCCGAAGAAGCCGCGTACCACCAGCCTGCGTGCCTGGTCGTACGGAATCCCCCTGGCCTGCAGGTAGAACAGCTGGTCGTCGTCGAAACGCCCGATCGCGCTTGCGTGACCCGCACCGGCGATCTCGCCGGTCTCGATCTCCAGGTTGGGCACCGAGTCGGCACGCGCTCCCTCGGTGAGCACCAGGTTGCGGTTCAGCTCGAACGTCTCGGTCCCTTCGGCCGCCGCCTGGATGAGCACGTCGCCGATCCAGACCGAGCGGGCCGAATCGCCCTGCAGTGCCCCCTTGTAGGTGACGTTGCTGCGGCAGTTCGGCTGCGCGTGGTCCATCAACAGCCGGTGCTCCAGGTGCTGACCGCTGTCGGCGAAGTACACCCCCAGCACGTCGGCGTCGCCGCCGCGGTCACCGAAGGTCACCTTGGTGTTGACCCGCACGAGATCGCCGCCCAGCGAGGCGGCGAAGTGGCGGAACACCGCGTCCTTGCCGAGGTAGGCGTGCTCGGAGGAGACCTGGGTGGCGTCGTCGGCGAAGTCGTGGATGGTCACCACCGACAGTTGTGCCGAGTCCTCGGCGATCATCTCGATGTTGTCGCCGATGATCCCGGAACCGCGGTAGTCCAGCACGACCACGGCCTCGGACAGCGGCTCGGCCCGGACCTGCAGGTGCCCGTAGGCGGTCCGGTCCTGCCCCGGGCCGTGCACGGTGACGGTGACCGGGTCGGTGGCCTGCGTGTCCTTCGGGATCGTGACCACGGTGGCCTCGGTGAACGAGCTCCACGCCTGGGCGGCGATCCGGTCGGCGGGAGCGCCGGCCGCGCCCAGCCGCTCGTCGGAGCGGTCCACGGTCTCCACCTTCACGGCGGAGTCCCCGCTGACCTCCACATCGAGCGAACCGGTGGCCTCGGCCGAGCCGTCGTGCAGTCCATGCAGCCGCTTCATGGGCGTGAAGCGCCAGTCCTCCTCACGCCCACCGGGCACCTCGAAGGCACGCACGTCGTAGGAGGTGAAGCGGTGCCCGCGAGAACTCCGCGGCGGCACCGCGGAGTTCTGCGGATCGCGCTCGTCGAGGCCGTTCTGGCCGGACGTTTCGAGAGTCGACTCCGTCATCAGCCGACGGCCCCTTCCATTTGCAGCTCGATCAGACGGTTCAGTTCCAGGGCGTACTCCATGGGGAGTTCGCGGGCGATCGGTTCGACGAACCCGCGCACCACCATGGCCATCGCCTCGTCCTCGGTCAGCCCCCGCTGCATCAGGTAGAACAGCTGGTCGTCACTGACCTTGGACACGGTGGCCTCGTGGCCCATCGTCACGTCGTCGACCCGGACGTCCACGTACGGGTATGTGTCCGACTGACTGATGTTGTCCACCAACAGTGCGTCGCACTTGACGTTGGACGAGGAGTGGTTGGCGCGCTTGGCCACCTTGACCAGCCCGCGGTAGGAGGTGCGCCCACCGCCACGCGCGATCGACTTGGAGACGATCGAGGAGGAGGTGTGCGGCGCCATGTGCTCCATCTTCGCGCCCGCGTCCTGGTGCTGGTTCTCACCGGCGAAGGCCACCGAGAGCACCTCGCCCTTGGCGTGCTCGCCCATCAGGAACACCGACGGGTACTTCATGGTCACCTTGGAGCCCAGGTTGCCGTCGACCCACTCCATGGTGGCGCCCTCTTCGGCCTTGGCACGCTTGGTGACCAGGTTGTAGACGTTGTTGGACCAGTTCTGGATGGTCGTGTAGCGGCAACGGGCGTTGCGCTTGACGACGATCTCCACCACGGCCGAGTGCAGCGAGTCGGTGGAGTAGATCGGCGCGGTGCAGCCCTCGACGTAGTGCACGTAGGCACCCTCGTCGACCACGATCAGGGTGCGCTCGAACTGGCCCATGTTCTCGGTGTTGATCCGGAAGTAGGCCTGCAGCGGAATGTCGACGTGCACGCCCTTGGGCACGTAGATGAACGAGCCGCCGGACCAAACCGCCGTGTTGAGCGCGGAGAACTTGTTGTCACCGGCCGGGATGACCGAGCCGAAGTACTCCTCGAAGATCTCGGGGTGCTCCCGCAGCGCGGTGTCGGTGTCGAGGAACTTGACACCCTTTTCCTCGAGGTCCTCGCGGATCTTGTGGTAGACGACCTCGGACTCGTACTGCGCGGCGACACCGGCGACCAGACGCTGCTTCTCCGCCTCGGGGATACCCAGCTTGTCGTAGGTGTTCTTGATGTCCTCGGGCAGGTCGTCCCAGGTCTGTGCCTGCTCCTCGGTGGAGCGCACGAAGTACTTGATGTTGTCGAAGTCGATCTCCGAGAGGTCGGCGCCCCAGGCGGGCGTCGGCTTGCGATCGAACAGCCCGAGCGCCTTCAGCCGCGCCTGCAGCATCCAGTCGGGCTCTTCCTTGCGCTCCGAGATCTCCCGGACGACGGCCTCGCTGAGGCCGCGTTGCGCGTTCGCGCCCGCGACGTCCGGATCGGACCAGCCGTACTCGTAATTACCGAGTGTGGCCAGGGTTTCTTCCTGGGACATTGGTTCGGAACTGGGCACCGTGGTGGGTGTGCGCTGCTCCGCAGCGGCAGTCATACGGGCTCCCCTCCATGAGGACTCGGGGCAGTGTCCTGTCGGTCCGGACTCCGCGACGCGGATCCCGAAGCGACAGCGTTGTGATCGGTTTCCGGACGGCTCGCCGTACGGTCCTCCGATCGTGCGTGCGGAACGTGCGTGGTGCAGGCCGCGTCGCCGTTGGCGATCGTGGCCAGCCGCTGCACGTGGGTGCCGAGAACTTCGGCGAACGCCTCCGTCTCGGCCTCACACAACTGCGGAAAATCCGCAGCGACATGCGCCACCGGGCAGTGGTGCTGACAAAGCTGCTCCCCTGACCCGACGGTTCGCGCGGAAGCGGCATAGCCCTCCCGCGTGAGCGCGTCAGCCAACACCTGGGCCCGTTCGGCGACGGTCCCACTCGCTGCCAACGCCTCACGGTGGTGCTCGACCAGAGCGGCCATCCGCCGTTCGGCGAACGAGCGAATCGCCTGCTCGCCGGACTGTTCGGCCAGAAACCGCAAGGCCGAGACGGCGAGATCGTCGTAGGCATGGCCGAACCGTGCCCGCCCGCTCTCGGTCAGCAGGAACAGCTTAGCCGGACGTCCCCTCCCCCTGCGGCCGCGAGACGAGGACTCTCTGATCCACGCCTCGCCATCGGCGACCAGCGCATCGAGATGTCTGCGCACCGCCGCCGGGCTCAGACCGAGCCGCTCGGCGATCCCGGCCGCCGTGACGGGGCCCTGTTCGAGCACTGTCCGGGCGACCAGCTGCCGGGTCCGCCCGTCACCGGCGCTCGGAGCCGCACCCTGCCGCGCAGAGCCCGGCTCCTCGGCGGCCCACTCGACCGCCGCGCCCGCTGGGGAGGTTCCGACGTTTTTCACAACACTGATGTTACCTAATTTGGAACGGCACGACAGCGGGCAGGTCCGAGCACATGAGTTGTCTCACACTCCGGTTGCCCGAACGCACCACTCGCCCTTGCCACGTACCCGTCGATCGAGTGGCTAGGCTCGGTCAACATGGCGGCAGGCGAAGCAACCGACACCGGCGACTCGGACAGGAGCCACTCCGGCCGGCGGGACCGAGCACGGGAGGACGCCGGAACGACCACGATCGCACCGGAGACGAACGACGTCCCGGGACCACTCGACCGGAACGAACGCCGCCAGCTGGCACTCGTACGCCGGTTCGGCACCACGGGTGCCCTGCTGCTCGCGTTCGCCGCGGTCGGAGCGGGAGCGGCACCGGTGGACAACCCGATCTCCGGAATCCGCGTGCTGAGCCTGCCCGCCCGCATGCCCACCGTCGCGATGGCCTGCGCCTGGCTGGGCATGCTGATGGTCGTGATCGGCTGGCTGTGGCTGGGCAGGCTCGCGCTGCCGGGACGGAGCCGCCTCGTCTCGCACACCCAGCTCGGCCGCACCATAGTCATGTGGGGCTTTCCACTGGCGATAGCCCCACCGCTGTTCAGCCGCGACATGTACGCCTACCTCGCACAGAGCGCGGTGGCTGCCAGCGGAGCCGACCCCTACGAATTCGGCCCCTCCGAGGCACTGGGCGTGGACAACCCGCTGACCGGCAACGTCCCCAACATCTGGCGGGACACCCCCGCCCCCTACGGGCCGTTGTTCCTGATGCTCGGCAGGGGCATCGCGGCGATCGTCGGGGAGAACATCGTGTTCGGCGTGCTGCTGTGGCGAGTGGTGATGCTGCTGTCGCTGGCGCTGGCCGTCTGGGCCATTCCCCACCTGGCCAGGCGTTGCGGCGTGCCGCCCGTGTGCGCGCTGTGGCTGTGCGCGGCCAACCCGATCGTGCTGTTCCACGTGGTCAGCGGTATGCACAACGAGGCGCTGCTGATGGGCCTGATGCTGGCGGGCATCGAGCTGGGACTGCGGCTGCCGCGCCCGGTGGGACTCGTCGTCGGGTCGGTGGTGATAGTCGTGGCGGGAGCCGTGAAACCCCCCGCCTTCATCGCCCTCGGTTTCCTGGGGATGTATCTGGCGCGCCGACGTGGCGGCCGACTCACCGACGTGCTGCTCGTGGCCGCGGCGATGGTCGCCGTGTTCCTCGCGACCATGACCGTCATCACGGTGACCAGCGGCTGGGGCCTGGGCTGGCTCGAAACGTTCGACGTGCCGAACCGCATCAAGACATGGCTGGCCCCGATGACCGCGGTCGGCATGTTCGGCGGCGGCGGCGTGAGCATGCTGCTGCGACTCGGCAACCACACCGACGCGATGCTGAGCATCACCAAGGTGATCGGATACGGGATCAGCGCGCTGGTGTGCCTACGACTGCTCTGGACCTCCTTCCGCGGCCGGATCGAACCCCTGACCGGGCTGGGGATAACCCTGGGAGCCGTGGCGCTGCTCGGCCCGGTGCTGCACCCCTGGTACCTGCTGTGGGCGCTCGCGCCGCTGGCGGTGTCCACGAACGACTCGCGGTTCCGGGTGGTCACCATCGCCATCAGCGCCTCGGTCGCGCTGCTGGTGCCCCCGACGGGCGCCGGGTACGTACTGCGCTACTACATGATCCCGTTCGCCGTGATCGCCGCCCTGATCGCGTTCGCCGCGATCCTGCTGCTCACCCGCGGCAGGGTGCCGCGGCTGCTGCCCAACCTGCGTCAACCGGCCACGACGGACTCACGATGAACCTCACCACCGGCTCCCGAGGTTCCGCCGAACGAGCACCTACGAAAACCGTGCCGGAAGAACGGTATTAGGCTGGCGGAGCGTGAACCCAGACGCCGACTCCGCCGCTGTGCGGGCACGGGGGCTGACCAAACGATTCGGCGGCAACACCGCCGTGTCCGAGATCGACCTGCACCTGGCGCGCGGTGAGATGCTGGCCCTGCTCGGCCCGAACGGCGCCGGCAAGACCACCACCGTGGAAATCTGCGAGGGCTTCCTGCGTCCCGAGGCCGGGCAGGTCCGAGTGCTCGGACTCGATCCGGTCGACCAGGGTGCCCGGCTCCGCCCCCGCATCGGGGTGATGCCCCAGGGCGGCGGTGCCTACCCCGGTGTGCGCACCGAGGAGATGTTGCGCCTGGTGGCCGCCTGCTGCGCCGAGCCGCTCGACCCGGCCTGGCTGCTGGACATTCTCGGACTCGACGGAGTGCGCACGACCCCCTACAAGCGGTTGTCCGGCGGGCAGCAACAACGACTGTCACTGGCGTGCGCGCTGGTCGGCAGACCGGAACTGGTCTTCCTCGACGAACCGACCGCGGGAATGGACGCCCACGCGCGCAACCTGGTCTGGGAACTGATGTCGGCGCTCCGCGCCGACGGGGTCGGTGTGCTGCTGACCACCCACCTGATGGACGAGGCCGAGACCCTCGCCGACCGGGTGGTGATCATCGATCACGGCCGTGTGCTCGCACGGGGCACCCCCGAAGAACTCACCTCCGGCGACGAGGAACACCGCGAACTGCACTTCCGGTCCCGCCCCGGACTGAACCTCGAACCGCTGCTGACCGCGCTGCCGGAAGGGTGCTCCGCCCGGGAAGTGCGTCCGGGACAGTACCTGGTGCGGGGTCACATCGACCCGCAGACCGTCTCCACCGTGACGGCGTGGTGTGCCCGGCACGGAGTAATGGCCGACGAACTGCGGATCGGCAGACGCAGCCTGGAAGACGTCTTCCTCGAACTGACCGGACGGGAGCTACGCGCTTGACACGACAGGAAAGCTCCGACAGCGCGTACGAGGGGCTCGCGAACGCACCGGAACGGACCACCCGGACACCCACCTTCGCACCGGGAACCTTCCGCCCCTCCCCGGGACGGGCCAATCCGCTGCGGATGCTGCTCACCCAGACGCGGGCGGAATCGCTGCTGACGCTGCGGCACCCGGAGCAGGCACTGCTGACCCTGCTGATCCCGCTCGTACTGCTGATCGGGATGAGTACCCTCGACATCGGACTGGTGGAACAGCCCCGCGTCGACTCGGTCACCCCGCGGATACTCGCGCTCGCGGTGATGTCCACCGGATTCACCGGGCAGGCCATCGCACTGGGATTCGACCGCCGCTACGGCGTGATCAAACGCCTCAGCGCCACCGCCCTCCCCCGCTGGGTGCTGATCGCGGGCCGCGTGCTCGCCGCACTGCTGGTCGTGGCACTGCAAACCGTGGTCCTCGGCGGGACCGCCCTCGCACTCGGTTGGCACCCCTCCGGTGCCGGCGTGGCGGCGGCGGTCCCGGTACTGATCCTGGGAACACTCGTCTTCGGTGCGGGCGGGGTGCTCGTGGGTGGCGCGCTGCGGGCCGAGACGGTGCTCGCCGTAGCCAACACGACCTGGTTCGCGCTGCTGCTGGCGGGCGGACTCGCGATCCCCGCCCGGCACCTGCCCGGCGTCATGAGCTCGCTCGCCGAGTACCTGCCCTCCGGAGCCCTGGCCGAAGCGCTCGACGCCTGTCTCGCCGACGGGACGGCACCCACCGCGGGATCACTACTGGTCCTGCTGTGCTGGGGAGTCATCGCCGGAGCCCTGGCGGTGCGCACCACCCGCCTCAGTTGATCCCGGCTCCGGCGCGGTCCGGGGATCACTAGAGTGCGGGCCATGGAAACCCAACACGCACGCCGGGCCAAAAAGACGCTCGACCTACCGCACGCCATGATCTACTTCGCTCCCGAGCTGGAACGGGAAATGTCCGAGCTCGGGATCGACTCCTGGAGCAGGGCCTACTTCGCGAGCCGTGCCGCCCCGCTGGGCGCCGTCGGGGCGAACCTGGTGACCGCCACCTTCTACAACTTCAACCCCGAACTGGTGCGCCAACACATTCCCGCCGCCTGGTCGATCGCCGCTCCGGAGGACATCGTCGCCGCACGGTTCCGAGCGGTCTCGGGAGCCCTGGAACGAATGCTGGGACGGGAAGCGGTCCGTTCGGAGGCGGTCGACGAAGCCGGACGGCTCGCGGCCAAGGCCGCCGAGAGGTGCTCGCCCGCGGGCAAACCTCTGTTCGCCGGACACGCGGAGATCGAGTACCCGGACGAACCGCACCTGCGCCTGTGGCACGCCCTGACACTGTTACGGGAGTTCCGGGGCGACGCGCACATCGCCGTACTGCAACAGGCGGGACTCGGCCCGCTGCAGGCACCCGTGCTGCAGAGCGCCGCCGGACGAGGGATGAACGCCGCGACGTTGAAACAGACCCGGGCCTGGTCCGAGGAACAGTGGACCGACGCACAACTGGAACTGGCCGACCGGGGCCTGCTGGACTCCTCCGGAGCGGTGACAACGGCCGGTGAACAACTGCTCGACGAGATCGAGGACACCACCGACGCGGCCTCGCTGGAACCGTGGCGCGCGCTCGACACCTCGGAGTTCGCCAAGCTGCTCGAACACGGCGGCGCGCTGAGCAAACAGCTCCACGAGGCCGGCGCGGTGCCGAAACGGATCTTCGAGCACTGACTCCACCGGTCTCCGCACTCTCACGGTGGTGGTCGCCGTCCGACGGGAATCACCACCGTGGCGTGCGACACCGACGCGCGGTCCCCCACGCCGGGCGACGCCCTGGTGTGCCTACCATCGTCTCGTGCCGACCCTGTCGTTGCCAGAACGAATAACCCGCCCCTCCGCCCGGTTGGTTCGCGCCTCGGCCGTCGCGGTACTGGTCACCCAGATGATGATCGCGGTAACCGGCGCGGTCGTGCGTGTCACCGGCTCGGGACTGGGCTGTCCGACGTGGCCGCAGTGCTTCCCCGGCAGCATGGTGCCGGTCTCGCACGCCGATATCGCGCCGCTGCACCAAGCCGTCGAGTTCGGCAACCGGCTGCTGACCTGGGTCGTCGCGGCCACGGCGCTGATCTGTCTGCTGCTGTCATGGCGAGTGCGCCCGGTCCGCCCGAGACTGCGCCTGCTGGCCGGGTTGGTGCTGATCGGCGTTCCGGTGCAGGCCGTGATCGGCGGTATGACGGTGCTGCTGGATCTGCGCTGGTGGAGCGTATCGCTGCACTTCATGGCATCGGCGGTGCTGATCTGGATCTCCGGGCTGCTGGTCAAGGCAGCGGGCGAGGGTGACGAGAAACCGTATCCGGTCGTCACCGGCAGGATGCGCGGCGTTCTGGTGGCGCTGACAGCGGTCGCGGCCGCGATGTTGTTCGCGGGCACGCTGGTCACGGCGGCGGGTCCGCACGCCGGTGACCCGAGCACCCCGCGGCTGCCGATGTCCATTCCGCTGCTGACCCAGCTGCACGGGCTGCTGGTGATGGCCTATCTCTGCCTGCTGGCGGTGTTCGGGTTCTGGCTGCGCGGCACCTCGCCGACTCGTGGCCTGCTGCGTGCCTACGCCACCGCCTGCCTCGTGGTGCTCGCGCAGGGGGTGATCGGCTCGGTGCAGTACGTCACCGGGGTTCCCGAGGGGCTGGTGGTGGCCCACGTCCTCGGCTCCACGATCGTGATCGCGACGGTGTCCCTGCTCTGGGCGGAGTCCCGCTACCGGGGTCCGGCTCCCAACCGGCGGCAGCCGCGCTCGGTTCACGTCGCGAGCGAACCGGTGAGTGGTTGAACGAACCCGCTGTCGCCGGGGTGGCGCGTCGGGGGGTGAACTCGGGGAGCCTGCCGGATCAGCTCCGCCTGCGGGAGTCCCGTTCCCAGCGACGCCACAGCTCCGGGATCTCCTCGGACAGCCACTGGTAGAACTCGTGTACCGCCCGCAGTCTGCGGGCGCGCTCCCCCTGTCCGCTGAACATGCGCAGCCCGGAGTCGATCAGGCTCTCCAGCTCGACCATGCGGTGCATCCGGGCGCTGACCAGCTCCGGCCAACGATGCTCCTCCACCCGGTAGAGCGCGGCCTCTCGGCCCTGCCGGGTGGTTTTGGAGACGATCCCCAGCCGCACCAGGAACCGAACGTTGGTGCTGATCGAGCCGGTACTGGCACTGAGCGCGTGCGAGAGCTCCGCGGCGGTGCGTTCCGGCGGATCGCAGATCAGCAGGAAGGCAAGGACTCGCCCGGCGATCAGCGGCATCCCTTCGGTGGACTCGAAGTAGGCCGCCATCTGCTCGATCCACTCCGACATGGCGGGGCGGTCCGTGCGCTGGGTGTACTCGACCACTGGTGTGCTCGCTTCCGGATCCGGACCACGGAAGCACCGTGATCGGTTTCGCTAAACACTGAAACCATAGGTGCAACCGACACACAAGGCAAGACGCCTCCCCGGCACGGCGATTTCGCGAGAAATTTACGCGGGACCGGGGTGAGGACCCACCCACCGATCCCGCGACGAGCCGGACGGAGTAACCGGGTCAGGCGGCCCGGTGCGAGTCAGGAAGCACGGCGCGCGAGCTCGGCGCGCACGGCCGAGGCGAAGCGCAGCGGAGCCGCCCGGTCGGCGAGCAGGAAATTGAGCCGCGGTTCGATCAGCTCCAGCTCCAGCAACATGGGGTCGCCGTCGTCGCCGCGGACCAGGTCCACGCGCGCGTAGAGGAACTCGTACCGCGCCACGCCCAACAGCTGCCCGGTGGCGTCGAGTACGTCCTCGGCGACCCGCCGCAGCTCGGGAGCGGGATCGGTGGCGAACGGCCCCTTGCCGAGATCCGCCGAACCAGCCGCGTCATCGGCCGGGTCCAGCAACGGCCCCTTCACGAACCCGTGCGAGTACACCCCGCCGAAGAAGACCAGCGCGGTCTCACCCTCTCGATCGACCACGGGCTGATAGGGCTGCACCAGCGCAGGGATGCCCTCATCGTGCAACGAACGCAGATGCAGCAGGGCCCGTTCGCGCTGTTCGGGCAGGAACCGCGCCGCGCCCCGCGAACCGGCGCCCACCGTGGGTTTGACGACGAACTCCCGCTCCGGCAGTTCGGGATCGTCGTCGGCCCGCGCCTGATCACCGGGCTCCACGACCCGGGTGGGAGTGACCGATACCCCGGCCTCGGCGAGCTCCGCCAGGTACCGCTTGTCGCTGTTCCAGCGCACCACCCGCGCCGGGTTCGCCAACGCCGGTACGGACTCGCACCAGTCCACGAACTCCTTCATCCGCGAGGTGTAGTCCCAGGTGCTGCGCAGCACCACCAGGTCCGCGGTCTCGAAGGGTTCGGCCGGGGAGTCCCACACCGCCCAGCGACTGTCGATTCCCAGTTCGTCGAGCGCGGCGAGCAACGACCGCTCGTCCTCGTGGGACTCGGGCATGTCGGAGTAGGTCGCCAGCAGCACGCGAGGACGGCCACCGGCTCGGTGCGGATCGCTGGTCACCTCGCGCGTGCCCCCGCCATCTTCCTGCGGTGGGCTGGTCCGATCGTCAACGCCGCCGCGGTATCGGAGTCCCAGTCACCGCTTTCCAGACCTGCCACGGCCTCGACGACCGACTCACCCGTTGTCGGGTCGGGAACCAGTACGTCGCCGAGCGCGCCGTCCTGGCCGATGAGCACTATCCGTGCCCCGCCCTTGCCGAGGTTCTCCACCACGGCACGTGCCGAACCGCCGTGTCGGGCGACGAACTCGGTGGCAGTGGCCACGGCACGTTTCGGGGGCCGCGTCGGCGCGGTCTCACCAGTCTGCTGCGTAGTCACGCGGCTGATCGTAACGGTAGCCCGGTCGGTAACGGAGCGACGCGTGAGCCACACCACCCGGCGAATGCTCGGGACATGCCGCTGGAATCACCTTGAGCGGTACCGAACGGAGTTCTCGTGGCATGATCGAACGCCACGGAACTGCCAGGCGAAACCACGGATCAGGAGGCCGCGCATGCGCGCTGTCCAGGTCACCGAGCACGGCGGCCCAGAAGTGCTGCACACCGTCGACGTGGCGGACCCCGAACCCGGCCCGGAGGAGCTGCTGGTCGGAATCACCGCCAGCGGGGTGAACTTCATCGACACCTATCAGCGCGGTGGGCTCTACCAGGTGTCGTTGCCGTTCACGCCGGGCTCCGAAGGTGCGGGGACCGTGCTGTCCGTGGGGTCCGGTGTGAACGGCTTCGAGATCGGCGACCGGGTGGCGTGGGCCATGGTTCCGGGCAGCTACGCCGAGCGCGCCGTGGTACCCACGAACAAAGCGGTGGCACTGCCCACCGCGCTCGGGGAGCGCACCGCCGCGGCCGCGATGTTGCAGGGCCTGACCGCGCACTACCTCACCGCCTCCACGCACGTGGTGAAGCCGGGCACGGTCGCGCTGGTACACGCGGCGGCCGGTGGGATGGGGCTGCTGCTGACGCAACTGATCACGCTGCGCGGCGGCCACGTGATCGGCACGGTCTCCACTCCGGAGAAGGAACGGCTGGCGCGCGAGGCGGGGGCCGAGGACGTCATTCGCTACACCGAGCGGGACGTGGCCTCGCGGGTGCGGGAGCTGACCGGCGGAGTCGGGGTGCACGTCGCCTACGACGGGGTGGGCAGGGACACCTTCGACGCGAGCCTGGCCTCGCTGCGTCCGCGCGGCACGCTGGCGCTGTTCGGCGCCGCCAGTGGCCCGGTGCCGCCAGTGGATCCACAGCGGCTCAACTCGGCGGGTTCGGTTTTTCTCACCAGGCCGACGTTGGCGCACCACATGCTGGACCGCGCGGAGCTGGACTGGCGGGTGGGTGAGCTGTTCGACCTGATCACGCGCAACGAACTGCGGATCCGCATCGGGGGCAGTTATCCGCTGGCCGAGGCGGCGGACGCCCACGAGGCGTTGGAAGGGCGCCGAACCACCGGAAAGGTACTGCTGGAACCCTGATCGCGGTCCGCCGGGACAGTGCGAACCCGTCCCGGCGGACTCCGCTTCAGCCGTGGGCGACGGTGTGCCCGGCGGAACCGAACGGCGGTGTCACGTGGTCACCACGGGGACGGTGATCACGTCCCTGGCCAGGGGGGCGATGGCGAACAGGGTTCCGGTGAGCAGCGGCTCCGGTACGGAGCTCTCACGCAGCGAGTCCGCGAGATGCCCGATCACCAGGTCGTACTCGTCGTGGTGGATTCCCTCCGCAGAGGCGGTGTCCGGCTCGGCGCCCGCGCCGGAACCATCGACCGCCCCGGCACCACCGAGCGCGGCGGTGAACAACCGGACCTGGTGTTCCCGCAGCAGGCTCAGATCCACCCGGTGGAAGTACCCGGCCAGCCGGGAATCGGCCAGTGCCTTTTCGTAGAACCGGAAGACGACTTCGCGTACTGCGGGCTCGCCACCGAGCTGCTCGTGAATAGTGGTCATCACTGCCTCCGGAACTGGGAAATCGACGTCACCCCGAGTGAATCCTGCTCGCTTTTCCGGGACGTAATTGCCGCGTAAACACCGGAAGTAACTTCACGGCCCTGCCGACGAACACCGCCCGAGCGTCCCGGAGCTCCCGAACAAGCACGCCGTGTGTTCGAGCGGAGAACGCTACGGGAAAACACTCCGGAAACACGTTCGGAGTCACCGCGCAACAGAACCGCACCAGAATCCCCGCCGCACCCGGCTCAGCCCGCCGGGAGAGCGAAACGGTGAGAGGAGTGCGTATTGCCGCGGCAGACCAGCGACGCGAGCACGACCACCCGAGCGGCCGACGAGACGCTCGAGGACTACACCCTGCGGTTCGCCCCGCGCGGTTATCGGCGATGGAGTCCTCCCGTGGTCGCGACCACGGCACTCGGCGGCATCGCCTACCTCGCCGACTTCTCCATCGGAGCCGGCATCGGGCTCACGCACGGCACCAGCAACGCGCTGCTGGGCATAGCGGTGGCCGCACTGATCATATTCACCACCGGGCTGCCCATCGCGTACTACTGCGCGCGCTACAACATCGACCTCGACCTGGTCACTCGCGGATCCGGGTTCGGCTACTACGGCTCGGTGCTGACCAGCGTCATCTTCGGCAGCTTCACCTTCATCTTCTTCGCCACCGAGGGGGCGATCATGGCGCAGGGGCTGCGGGTGGGACTCGGGATCCCGCTGTGGCTCGGATACCTGATCACCACGCTGATCGTGATCCCACTGGTGGTTTACGGCATGTCGGCCCTGAGTAAACTGCAGGTCTGGACGACGCCGGTGTGGTTGCTGCTGATGGTCGCCCCGATGGCCTACCTGGTGCTCAGTGATCCCGGTTCCCTGGGGGAATGGCTGGCCTTCGCGGGACGGGACGGCTCGGGCGGCGTGAGCGTCGCCGCGGTGCTGCTCGGTGCCGGGGTGGCGCTGTCGCTGATGGCCCAGATCGGCGAGCAGGTGGACTACCTGCGCTTCATGCCACCCAAGACCCGGGAGAACTCGCGGCGTTGGTGGATCTCGGTGGTCGCGGCCGGACCGGGCTGGGTGGTGTTCGGCGCGCTCAAACAGGCGACCGGGGCTTTTCTGGCGTTCTTCGTGCTGGGGTTGGCCGGTTCCGCCGCGACCGAACCCGTGGAGCAGTTCCTCGGCGTCTACGGGCTGTTCCTGCCCGGATGGCTGGCGGTGGCCCTGGCCGTGGTGCTGGTCGTGGTCAGCCAGATCAAGATCAACGTCACCAACGCCTACTCCGGCTCGCTGACCTGGACGAACTCGGCGACCAGGCTCACGCGTCGCTACCCGGGACGCAACGTGTTCGTGTTCGGCAACCTCGCCGTGGCACTGGTGCTGATGGAGGCGAACATGTTCGCGTTCCTGAACTCGGTGCTGAGCTTCTACGCCAACACCGCGATCGCGTGGGTGGTCACGGTCGCCTCGGACATCGTGCTGAACAAGTACCTGCTGCGTCTCTCGCCGCGGGTGCCGGAGTACCGCAGGGGGATGCTGCACCCGATCAACCCGGTCGGAGTGATCTCGTTCTCGGCAGCGAGCGTGATCTCGATCGCGATGTACTTCGGGGCGTTGGGTTCCGCCTTGCAGCCCTACTCGCCGATCGCGGCGGTGCTGCTCGCGCTGGTGCTGCCCCCGATGGTCGCCATCGCCACCAGAGGGAGGTTCTACCTGCGGCGCACCGACGACGGGATCCCCGAACCCAGGTTCGACAGCACGGGCACTCCCGTGGCGACCGCGTACCGCTGCCACGTGTGCGGGCAGGACTTCGAACGGCCCGACGTGCTGGCCTGTCCGACACACGAGGACGTCGTCTGCTCGTTGTGCGTCACCACGGACCGGTCGGGGACGCATCTGCTGCCGGCGCAGTCGACCCCGCTGCCCCGTGCGGGATTCCGTCACGGAAACGGCCACGACGACCGGGACGGCGAACCACTACTGAAAAACTGAATCGAAAGAGTGACTGTGTAGGATCGTGCGGGAAACTCCCGCGCGATCACTACGTAGTTCTGGAGCACACGTATGCCGCTGGTCTCCGACGTGTTGGACACGCTTTCGTCACTTCCCGACGAGCTGCTCCTCACCGTCGCGGGGGCCATGGCGTTCGTGGAGTCCGGCCTGGGGATGGGGATGTTCATCCCCGGCGAGACCGGCGTGCTGATCGCCGGTGCCTCCGTGGACAACCCGGCACTGCTCGGTGTGATGCTGCTGGTGGTCACCGTGTGCGGCTCCGGGGGTGACCACGTGGGTTACCTGTTGGGCAGACGCTACGGCCCGGCGATGCGCTCCACCTCGATCGTGCGACGCATGGGGGTGCGACGCTGGGACCAGGCCACCGCCACACTGGATCGACACGGGGGTCTGGCGATCTTTCTGACCAGGTTGGTGCCGATAGTCAGGACCTTCACACCCGCGGCGGCGGGGGTCTCGCAACTGCGCTACAACCGCTTTCTGCCTGCCTCGTTGTCCGCGGCGGCGCTGTGGTCGCTGGTCTACGTGTGCACTGGTGCGCTGGCCAGAGCCTCGCTGGAACGCGTGGGGGCGATACTCGGCAACGCCAGCTGGGTGGTGTTCGGCGTGCTGGCCGTCGGAATCGCGGGGCTCGTGCTCGTTCGACGAGCTCGCGCGCGCAGGCAGCGACGGGAAGAGCCGGAGCACTGCCCCGAGGTGGAATGCCACGCCGAGGCGGAGTGAGTTCGTCCGAACCGCGGCACCGGCATCCTGTTCACGGGAAACGGATCCGTGCTTTTCCACTTCCTCCGTCGAAGGCGGCTTCCCGCGTCGAGGCGGCGAGGAAGCCTCGATTCGATGACTCCGAGTGATGATCCGAACACGGATAGCACGTTTCGCGCGTTCACACGAACGGGGGTGAGGCATCGAACGCATCCACGAGGCGGACGGGTCGCGACACCGAGCACACAACAGGATTACGCTGCACGTTGGACGAGGGATAACAGCGGAACGAATCGGTCAAGTTCGACCGGATTCACCGCGCGAGGGAAACTGGAGCCGCGAGGAGTGTCCGTCACAGACGACCTTGCCCGTTTGACCACCAAACGAGTTCCCGAGGACTGGACCGAGCTGGACCAACGCGCCGTGGACACGATCCGCGTACTGGCCGCCGACGCGGTCGAGAAGTGCGGCAACGGCCACCCCGGTACCGCGATGAGCCTGGCCCCGGCCGTGTACGCGCTGTTCCAGCGGGTACTGCGCCACGATCCCAACGATGCGAGCTGGATCGGCCGGGACCGCTTCGTGCTCTCCGCCGGGCACTCGAGCCTGACGCTGTACCTGCAGCTCTACCTGTGCGGATACGGGATGGAGCTGGAAGACATCAAGGCGCTGCGCACCTGGGACTCGGCCACGCCCGGACACCCGGAGTACGGCCACACCACGGGTGTGGAGACCACCACCGGCCCGCTGGGCCAGGGACTGGCCAACGCGGTCGGCATGGCGATGGCCGCCAGGCGCGAGCGCGGCCTGTTCGACCCGGACGCCGAGCCGGGCGAGAGCGTTTTCGACCATCAGATCTACGCGCTGGCCTCCGACGGTGACATCGAGGAAGGTGTCACTTCCGAGGCGTCCTCCCTGGCCGGGACCCAGCGGCTGGGCAACCTCACGGTGATCTACGACTCCAACGAGATCTCCATCGAGGACGACACGCACATCGCCCTGTCGGAGGACACGGCCAAACGTTACGAGGCCTACGGCTGGCACGTGGTCACCGTCGACGGCGGCGAGGACGTGCGGGGCTTCCTAGACGCGGTGGAAGCCGCGCGCGCCGAGACCGAGCGTCCGAGCCTGATCGTGCTGCGCACGGTGATCGGCTACCCGGCCCCGAACAAGATGAACAGCGGCAAGTCCCACGGCGCCGCGCTGGGCGGCGAGGAGGTCGCCGAGGTCAAGAAGGCGCTGGGCTTCGACCCGGAGAAGTCCTTCGAGGTGGCCGACGAGGTGATCGCCCACACCCGCACGGTCGCCGAGCAGGGCAGGGCCGCGCACCAGAAGTGGCAGATCGCCTTCGACTCGTGGGCGGCGGAGAACCCGCAGCGCAAGGCACTGCTCGACCGGCTGAGCGCCCGTGAGCTGCCCGCCGACTGGGCGAACGCGCTGCCCAGCTGGGAACCGGACGCCAAGGGCGTCGCCACCCGCAAGGCGTCCGCCGAGGTGCTGGCCTCGCTCAAGGATGTGCTTCCCGAGCTGTGGGGCGGTTCGGCCGATCTGGCCGAGAGCAACAACACCACGATGAAGGGCGCCGACTCGTTCGGCCCCGAGAGCATCTCCACGGAGATGTTCCAGGCGCAGCCCCACGGCCGCACGCTGCACTTCGGCGTCCGGGAACACGCCATGGGCTCGCTGCTCAACGGGATCGCGCTGCACGGCGGCACCCGGCCGTACGGCGGCACCTTCCTGATCTTCTCCGACTACATGCGGCCCGCGGTGCGGCTCGCGGCGCTGATGCGGGTTCCCACCATCTACGTCTGGACCCACGACTCGATCGGGCTGGGCGAGGACGGGCCGACCCACCAGCCGGTGGAACAGCTGGCGAGCCTGCGCGGTATCCCCGGCCTGTCGATGGTGCGTCCGGCCGACGCCAACGAGACCGCCGCCGCGTGGAAGAGCGTGCTGGAACGGTCCGAGGGGCCGGCCGGGCTGGCGCTGACCCGCCAGGGCGTGCCGACGCTGGAGGGCACCGACAGCGAGGGTGTCGCGCGGGGTGGCTACGTGTTGGCCGATGCCTCCTCGGGTACACCGGAGCTGGTGCTCATCGCCACCGGCTCCGAGGTGCAGCTGGCTGTGGAGGCCCGCGGGATCCTGGAGAACGAGGGCGTCCCCACTCGCGTGGTCTCGATGCCGTGCGTCGAGTGGTTCGACGCGCAGGACGAGAGCTACCGGGAGCGGGTGCTGCCGGCCGCGGTGCGTGCGCGGGTCGCCGTCGAGGCGGGTATCGCGCAACCCTGGTACCGCTTCACGGGTGACAGCGGCGAGATCGTCTCGCTGGAGCACTTCGGTGCTTCGGCCGACTACAAGACGTTGTTCGAGAAGTTCGGTATCACCACCGAAGCCGTGGTCGCCGCGGCCCGGCGGAGCCTGAGCAGCGCGCGGTCGAACTGAGACCGGTCGCACCCGGCCGAACCGCAACCGCTGCGAACGACGGAGGTAACTAGTGAGCGGCAACAGCAATCTGCAGGCACTCAGCGACGCCGGCGTGGCCATCTGGCTGGACGACCTGTCCAGGCAGCGAATCAACTCGGGCAATCTGGCCGAGCTGATCGAGAACAAGAACCTGGTGGGGGTCACCAGCAACCCCACGATCTTCGCGAGCGCGCTGTCCAACGCGGCGGACTACAACGACCAGGTACGTGAACTCGCCGGTCGGGGTGCCGGGGTGGAAGAGGCCGTCCGCGAGTTGATGACCAAGGACATCCGCGACGCGGCGGACGTCTTCCGCGAGGTGCACACCGCCACCGGTGGTGAGGACGGCCGCATCTCGCTGGAGGTCGACCCGAGGCTGGCCCACGACACCGAGAGCACGGTCAAGGAGGCCCTGGAACTGGCCAAGGCGGTGGACCGCCCCAACCTGTTCGTCAAGATCCCGGCCACAGTGGAGGGACTGCCCGCGATCACGCGCACGCTGGCGGAGGGCATCAGCGTCAACGTCACGCTGATCTTCTCGGTGCAGCGCTACCGCGAGGTCATGGACGCCTTCATCACCGGCCTGGAGCGGGCCAGGGAGAACGGGCACGACATCAGCCGGATCTTCTCGGTCGCCTCGTTCTTCGTCTCCCGTGTGGACTCGGAGATCGACAAGCGGCTGAAGCAGCTGGACGGACCGGAGCACCTGTACGGCAAGGCGGCCATCGCCAACGCCCGGCTGGCCTACGCGGCCTACGAGGAGGTCTTCACCGGCCAGCGCTGGCAGGCCCTCGAACAGGTCGGAGCACACCGGCAGCGGCCGCTGTGGGCCTCGACCGGTGTCAAGGAGCCCGCCTACTCCGACACCCGCTACGTCGACGAACTGGTGGCGCCGAACACGGTCAACACCATGCCCGAGTCCACCCTGGAAGCGGTCGCCGACCACGGCAACGTCCTGGGCGACACGGTCAGCGGCACCGCCGGGGCCTCGCAGCAGGTGTTCGACTCGCTGTCCGAGATCGGCATCGACCTCGACGACGTCTACACCGTGCTGGAGCGGGAAGGCGTGGAGAAGTTCGAGAAGTCCTGGGACGAGTTGCTGCGGACGGTGTCGCAGCAGCTCGAGCAGGCTCGGTAACGGTGCCTCACCCGTGTGGGGAGCACTCCCCGCACGGGTGAAAACCACGCGAACGCAGGCGGCCGCCCGGTCGGATCGAGGAATCCTGACGAGTGGGTGTTCGGCACGGACGACCGGCCGGAACACGGCGGTGGTGCCGGGAAGTCCTCCCGGACCACGCCCTCGCTCGTGAAAGGACCTCACGAACCGGCGGCCGCCTGTAAACGTGTGCACCATCCGTCTCGTCGTGTGTTGACGATCGAACGCGAAGGAACCATATGACGACTGAAACCTCAGCCGAGATCGCCGATCCTTCGCTGGCACGGGAGGCCGAGCCCCTGGTCCAGCGGCTGGTCAACGACCGTGCCGCGAGCGAACTCGCCGCGCAGGATCCGACGCTGTGGGGTCCGGAGGCCGAGTCGGAGGCATCGATCCGGCTGTCGTGGACCACCCTGCACGAAACCTCGCGCGGCCTGGTCGCCGAGATCGACGCACTGCGCGCCGAGCTCTACGAGGAAGGGCTGACCCGGGTCGTGCTGGCGGGCATGGGCGGCTCATCGCTGGCTCCGGAGGTGATCACGGCCACGGCAGGCACCGCGCTGGTCGTGCTGGACACCACCGATCCGGCCCAGGTGCGTGACGCCCTGGAGGGCGAGCTGGAGCGCACCGTGGTGGTGGTCTCCTCCAAGTCCGGCACCACGGTGGAGACCGACAGCCACCGGCGCATCTTCGAGCGGGCGTTCTCCGAGGAGGGCATCGACCCCGCACGGCGCATGATCGTGGTCACCGACCCGGACTCCCCGCTGCAGACCACCGGGGAGGAGTCCGGCTACCGCAAGGTGTTCACCGCGGACCCGAACGTGGGCGGACGCTACTCGGCGCTGAGCGCCTTCGGCCTGGTGCCCGCCGGGCTGGCGGGTGCCGACGTCGCCGGGCTGCTGGACGACGCCGAATCGGTCTTCCCCTCGGTGAGTGCCGACGACGAGTCGAACCCCGCGATCCGGCTGGCCGCCGCGCTGTCGGCAGCCCACCGGTCGGGAGCGGAGAAGGTGGTACTCGCCGACAGCGGCTCCGGGATAGTGGGCTTCGCCGACTGGGTCGAACAGCTGATCGCCGAGTCCACCGGCAAGTCCGGCATCGGGCTGCTTCCCGTGCCGGTGGAGAACGTGGAAGCGCCCGGTTTCGCCACGGCGGGCGGCGACGCCACACCGGTGGCCATCGGCCCCGCGGCCGGTGCCGCGGCGGTGGGCACGCACGGCTCGCTGGGTGGCCTGATGCTGCTGTGGGAGTTCGCCACGGCACTGGCGGGCAGGCTGCTCGGTATCAACCCGTTCGACCAGCCCGACGTAGAGGCCGCCAAGCAGGCGGCACGCGGCCTGCTGGACGGTCCGGCGGGCGGCCCGGTGGCGACGCCGACCGCCGTGGACGGGGACATCGAGATCCACGCGGCGGGTGAGTGGCTCTCCCCCGGTGTCGGCACCGTGGCCGAGGCGCTGCGGGCGCTGATCAACGCGGCTCCCGCGAACGGCTACCTCGCGGTACAGGCCTACCTCGATCGGCTCGACGACGCATCGATCAGCGTGCTGCGTCCCGAACTGGCTCGCCGCAGCGGGCTGCAGACGACTTTCGGTTGGGGCCCCCGCTTCCTGCACTCCACCGGCCAGTACCACAAGGGCGGTCACCAGAACGGGGTGTTTTTGCAGGTGACCGGCGCGGTCGATGAGGACATGGAGGTTCCGGGACGCCCGTACACCCTCTCGGGGCTGCAACGTGCCCAGGCCCTCGGGGACGGCCAGGTTCTCGCGCAGCGGAACCGGCCGGTGCTCCGGCTGCACCTCACGGACCGGACCACCGGACTGGTGGAGCTGGTCAAAGCGGTGCAGGATCTGCGTACGGCGAGCTGAGGCGCGAGCGGCAGGAAAGGAAAACACGTGAGCTCCCCCGAGCACAATCCACTGCGCGATCCGCGTGACAAGCGGTTGCCGCGCATCGCGGGCCCGGCTGGCCTGACGATCTTCGGCGTCACCGGGGATCTGTCCCGCAAGAAGCTGATGCCCGCCATCTACGACCTGGCCAACCGGGGACTGTTGCCGCCGGGATTCGCCCTGACGGGAGTGGCCAGGCGCGACTGGGAGAACCAGGACTTCGGCGAGGTGGTCTACGAGGCGGTCAAGGAGAACGCGCGCACGCCGTTCCACCAGGCCGTCTGGGACCGACTGGCCGAGGGGATCCGGTTCGTCTCCGGTAGTTTCGACGATCCGAACACCTTCGAACGGCTGACCAGTACGGTCAAGCAGCTCGACGCGGAGCGCGGCACCGGTGGCAACCACGCGTTCTACCTCTCGGTGCCGCCCTCGATGTTCCCGACCGTGCTGACCCACCTGTCCAACTCGGGACTCGCCGAGCAGACCGAGGACCAGTGGCGGCGGGTGGTCATCGAGAAGCCCTTCGGGCACGACCTGGAGAGCGCCCAGGAACTCAACCGGATCGTCAACGAGGTCTTCCCCGAGGACTCGGTGTTCCGCATCGACCACTACCTCGGCAAGGAGACGGTGCAGAACATCCTGGCGCTGCGGTTCGCCAACCAGCTGTTCGAGCCGTTGTGGAACGCCCACTACGTCGACCACGTGCAGATCACCATGTCCGAGGACATCGGGCTCGGCGGTCGGGCCGGCTACTACGACGGCATCGGCGCGGCCCGGGACGTGATCCAGAACCACCTGCTGCAGCTGCTGGCGCTGACGGCGATGGAGGAACCACTGTCCTTCGCGCCGAGCGACCTGCGTGCCGAGAAGAGCAAGGTGCTCTCGGCTACCAAACCGGTCGGCCCCTTCGCCGACACCACCGCCCGGGGCCAGTACACCGGCGGTTGGCAGGGTGGCCAGCAGGTTCCCGGGTTGCACGAGGAGGGCGGTTTCGCCGCGGACTCCAAGACGGAGACCTTCGCGGCGATCACGCTGGAGATCGAGAACCGCCGCTGGGCCGGTGTGCCGTTCTACCTGCGCACGGGCAAACGCCTCGGCAGGCGGGTCACCGAGATCGCCGTGGTGTTCAAGCGGGCGCCGCACCAGCCCTTCGACGACACCATGACCGAGGAGCTCGGCCAGAACGCCCTGGTGATCCGGGTGCAGCCGGACGAGGGCATCACGATGCGGTTCGGCGCGAAGGTTCCCGGCACCTCGATGGAGGTGCGGGACGTGACGATGGACTTCGGCTACGGCCACGCCTTCACCGAGTCCTCCCCGGAGGCCTACGAACGGCTGTTGCTGGACGTGCTGCTCGGTGAGCCGTCGTTGTTCCCGGTCAACGAGGAAGTGGAGAAGTCCTGGCAGATCCTGGATCCGATCCTGGACTACTGGGCCGAACACGGATATCCGGAGAAGTACAAGGCAGGAAGCTGGGGGCCACCGTCGGCGGAGTCGATGCTGGCCCGCACTGGACGCGTCTGGAGGCGGCCGTGATCGTCGATCTGCCCTCCACCACCACTTCGCAGGTCAACAAGAAAATGGTCGAGCTGCGCGAGTCCGGTGGTGCCGTCGCACTCGGCAGGGTGCTGACGCTGGTAATCGTCACCGGGGACGGGACCGAGACCGAAGAGGCGATCCAGGCGGCCAACGAGGCCAGTCGGGAGCACCCGGCGCGGGTGATCGTGGTCGCCAAGGGTGCCAGGCAGGCCGCGGCCCGGCTGGACGCCCAGATCCGCATCGGCGGCGACGCCGGGGCCTCGGAAGTGGTGGTGCTGCGGCTGTACGGCCCGCTGGCCGAGGAGGGCGCGGGCTCCGTCGTGCCGCTGCTGCTGCCGGACGCCCCGGTAGTGGTGTGGTGGCCCAACGACGCCCCCGAGTTCCCGGCCAAGGACCCGATCGGGGAGTTGGCGCATCGGCGGATCACCGACGCCGCCGCCGAGCCGGACCCGATCGAGGCGCTGCGCACCAGGGTGCGCTCCTACGTGGACGGCGACACCGATCTGGCTTGGACCCGGCTCACCTCGTGGCGTGCCCTGCTGGCTGCCTCGCTGGACCTGCCGCCGTTCGAACCGATCGAGGGAGCGGTCGTAAGCGGCGAGTCCGACTCGCCCTCGACGGATCTGCTGGCGGGCTGGCTGGCGGCCAGCCTCGGTATCCCGGTGCGCAGGGAGGTCCACCGGGGGCCGGGCATCGTCTCCGCGGTGCTGGAACGCCCGAGTGGGAACGTGGAGGTGGTTCGACCCGACGGCAAGGTCGGCTACCTCACCCAACCGGGCCAGCAGGATCGCAGGGTGACGCTGCACCGCAGGGCGGTACGCGACTGCCTGGCCGAGGAGCTGCGCAGACTCGGCCCGGACGAGATCTACGAGAGCACGTTACGGGGCCTCTCGAACGTGGTGCGGGGCGAGGGCTACGAGAACGAGGAACAGGCGGAACCGGTCTCGGCGGGACAGCAGTGATGAGCGACAACGAGGTGATCGTGCACCCGGACGCGGAGGTGCTCGCGGAGGCGACGGCCGCCAGGCTGCTCACCAGCATCGTGGACGCCCAGGCGGCCCGCGGTGTCGCCTCGGTGGTGCTGACCGGCGGGCGCACCGGAATCGGCGTGCTGGAACGGGTGCGGGACTCGATCGCCCGCTCGGCCGTGGACTGGTCCGCGGTGAACCTGTTCTGGGGTGACGAGCGGTTCCTGACCGACGGCGACGGCGAGCGCAACGAGACCCAGGCGCGTGCGGCACTGCTGGATCACGTGCCGCTCGACCCGCGGCGGGTACACCCGATGGCCCCGTCCGACGGCCGGTTCGGCGCTGATGCCGAGTCGGCGGCGGACCACTACGCCGAGGTGCTGCGCACCCTGGCGGGCACGGATTCGGACACTGGGGTCCCCCGGTTCGACGTGCTGCTGTTGGGTGTCGGCGAGGAGGGGCACACCGCCTCGCTGTTCCCCGACACGCCCTACGTGCGCGAACGCGAGCGCACCGCGGTGGCTGTTCGGGACTGCCCGAAGCCACCGCCGACGCGGATCTCACTGACCCTGCCCGCGATCGCGTCCGCCTCCGAGGTGTGGCTGATGACCACGGGAGCGGGCAAGGCCGAGGCGGTGTCACGGGCACTGACCGGGGCTGATCCGGTCGACATCCCGGCGGCGGGTGCCCGGGGACGGGACCGGACGCTGTGGTTGTTGGACCGCGAAGCGGCCAAGGACTCCACTCTCGGCGGCTGAGAGCGCGTGACGAGAGCTCGCCCCGCGGGCTCCGTCGTGGCTTTCGAGCACGCGTCGCCGCCCCGGTACCGCCGGGGCGGCGCCCGCCGGGGACAGCGGCCGAGCACTGTCGTCGTCGAATCACGCCCCGCGTTCGGTGAGCCCGTAGAGCGTTCCCTCCGGATCGGCGAACTGCGCCCAGCGGGTTCTGCCTTCGGGATCCCACGGCGCCGTGCGCGGTTCGATCGGGAACCGCACTCCCCTGGCCCGCAACTCGTCGAAGGTGGCGTCGAGGTCGTCGCAGTCGAACCAGACGTGGCTGAGCTCGCCCAACCGCTGCAACACGAGATCACGCACCCGCGGATCCCCCTCGGCGAGCACCAGGTAGGTCTCGGCACCCGGCACGCTCACCTCTATCCAACGGTGACCGTCCCCGTAGGGCACATCGGTCCTGACCTCGAACCCCAGCTTATGGGTGCAGAAATCGAGCACGGTCTGCTGGTCGGTCACGTAGAGCACCACGAACTTGGGATTCGTGATCATCGGGCACCTCGCGTCCCACCGGCGATGTCGAGGGCCCCGGACTCACGGAACCGGTTTCGGTCGAGCCTCGGCTCCCGAACGGCCTTGATACGGCCCCCTCGAATCACGGTACGAGTTTTCCCCGAGATCACCAGTCGGTGCGGGCAGCCGGAGCGACCGCTCCGATGTCGGGGCTCCCGGAACGAGAGCCCCGCGAGGGGTCCGCCGACCGGGCAACGTCGAGGACCGAACCGCGCGAACCCGGTCAATCCAGCGGGGTCCGGCTGACCACCACCCCGTCGTGGTCACTGAGCAGGTACTCGCCGGGGACGAAGTCGATCCCGCCGAACTCGACGACGACGTCGGACTCACCGGTGCCGGACTTGGAGCTCTTGCGCGGGTTGGTCCCCAGCGCCTTGACCCCGAACTCCATCCCGTCGATCACGGCGGAATCCCGGATCGCGCCGTTGACGACGAGCCCGTTCCAGCCGTTGGAACGCCCCAGTTCGGCGATCAGGTCACCGACCAGCGCGGTGTGCACCGAACCCGCTCCGTCGATCACCAGCACCCCGCCCTCACCGGGCTCCGAGAGAATCCTCTTGAGCAGCGCGTTGTCCTGGAAGCACCGCACCGTGCGAATCGGCCCGGAGAACACCTCGCGGTTGCCGAACCCACGTAGCTGCAGGTCGCAGCTGCGCACCTCGTCGCCGTCGCGGTCGGCCAGATCAGCGGTAGTAATCATTTCCACTCCTTTCGTTGAAAAATTTGCAGGGGACTCGCCCGGATGGTCACCTGGCGGAACCTCTCGCACGGCTCTCGCCCCGGGAGGCCCGACATCGAGTAGCCCCACTTACGCCACGTCGGGCCTTCCTCGCGAGAGCCGCACGGGAGAACCCGCGGCGGTGCCGATTCCGAGGTGGTGGGTGTTCGACCCACGTCGATGGCGCGGCGATTTCGCGAGAAATTGACGCCGGCGGGTCAGCCGGGGAAGACGATCACGGCGGTGATCACCAGACCCGATTCGAAGCGGAACCGGCCGGAGAACCCGGTGAGCTCGCCCGCCGAGCTCGGCGCGGGTGCTTCGATCAGCTCGGCGCGGAACTCCCCCGAGGGATCGATCCGCACGAAGGCGTCCTCGAAGCCCAGCCAGCGGCCGGTCAACGGGAACCACGCCTTGTAGACGCTCTCCTTCGCGCTGAACAGCAACCGGTCCCAGTTGGTCCCGGCAGGCAACCCGGCCAGCAGCTCGCGTTCCCGCTCCACGGTGACCTGCCCGAGCACGCCATCGGGCAGCACCTCGTCGGTCTCCGCGTCGATGCCCAACGAGCACACCTCGGTGGCCGGTGCCACCGCGGCGGCACAGTAGTCCTTGCAGTGCGTGATGCTGCCGACCACGCCCCGCGGCCACAGCGGTTCGCGCCGCTCACCACTGTGCACCGCGAAGTCGGGATGCCCGAGATCGCCGAGCGCACGCCGAGCGCAACTGCGGGCGAGGGTGAACTCGCGCCTGCGCTTCTCCACCGCCCTGGCGACGTACTGCTCCTCCCCCGGCAACAGTCGCGCGTGGGGGTCGTCGCCGAAGACCTCGGAGGAAGCGGCCGCTTCCGGCAGGATTCGTTCGATCACCGGTGGGCCCTCACCAGTTCCTCGAAGGTCCGCTCGGGCGCGGCGGGCAGGATGCTGTGCAACGGTTCGCCCGGGCCGCCGCGCCTGCGCCACTCCCGGGGGTAACCGAGTGAGACCTCCTCGAAGGGAACACCGTCGATGCGGTCGGTCACCGGGATGTGCAGGTGGCCGTGCACCTCAGCCACGGCCCGGAACCGCAGGTGCCAGTCGGCGGTGAGCTCGGTGCCGCACCAGATGCCGAACTGGGGGTAGTACAACCGCCTGGTGGGATCGCGATGCAGCGGCCAGTGGGAGATCAACACCGTGGGCAGGTGCTCCGGGATGGCCTCCAGCCTCGGCAGGGTCTGCCTCACCCGCTCGTGGCACCACTCGGTGCGCGACTCGTACGGATCGGGATGCAGCATCACCTCGTCGGTGCAGACCACGTGAGTGTCGTAGGCGTGTGCCAGGGCCTGCTCGGCGTCGAACTCGGGCGCCCGGAAGCTGTAGTCGTAGAGCACGAACAACGGCGCGACCACCACCGAGCGCTGCTCGTCGCGCCACACCGGGTAGGGATCCTCCGGCGTGGTGACGTCGAGCTCCCGGCACATCCGCACCAGGTGGTCGTAGCGCTCCACTCCCCTGGCACGCACATCGTCACCGGGCGGAGTCCACAGCTCGTGGTTGCCCGGCACCCAGATCACGCGGGAGAACCGTTCCCGCAGCTTGCCCAGCGCCCAGCCGATCGTTTCGGTCGTCTCGGCGACATCGCCCGCCACGATCAGCCAGTCCTCGTCGGTGTGAGGCCGAATCTCGTCCAGTACCGGGCGATTGTCGCGGTGCGATACGTGCAGATCGCTGGTCGCGAGTAACGACGGCGCCACCATGCGCCAGACCCTACCGGCCGGTCACCCCACTGGGGAGGAGATGTGTCACACATCCGACGAGGGCGGGACGCCGCGGACCCGGTTTCCACCGTTGGTTCCGCACCGGCCCGTCCGGTTCGGCACCGGCCCCGACCCGCCGCACGGCACGGAGGCGGCGGAACCGGCGCCCGAACGGGTGCGGACACGCGGGGCGGTTCGAGTAGCCGCGCACCCGCCGGACACGCAGACTGAACGAGTGGACGATCGAGTTCGCGAGCACATCCGGGTAGCGGGTGTGGTACAGGGTGTCGGATTTCGTCCCTTCGTGTACACATTGGCGTGCGAGCTGGGACTGACCGGGTTCGTGGGAAACGACGTGCACGGGGTGTTCGTGTTCGCCGAGGGCCCGCCTTCGCTGCTGTCGCGATTCCGCACGGCACTGTCGGAGCAGGCACCGCCGTTGGCTGTGGTCGACGAGGTCACCGCCACCGCGATCGAGCCCCGTGGCGACGAGACGTTCGAGATCGCGATCAGCGAGCCCTCGGGGCAGCGGGCCACCCTGATCTCCGCCGACAGCACGACCTGTGTGGACTGTCTGGCCGAGCTGGGAGACCCGGGCGACCGCCGCTACCGCTACCCGTTCCTGAACTGCACGAACTGTGGCCCCAGGTTCACCATCGTGACCGACGTGCCCTACGACAGGCCGCTGACCACGATGGCTCCGTTCGAGATGTGCGCCGAGTGCGCGGCCGAGTACCACGACCCGACCAACCGGCGGTTCCACGCGCAGCCGGTGTGCTGTCCGGCCTGCGGCCCCGAACTCCGGTTGACCGACTCGACCGGAACCGTGCTGCCCGGGGATCCGCTGGACCGAACCGTCGCCGCGCTGCGCGACGGCGAGATCGTGGCGCTCAAGGGGCTGGGGGGATACCACCTCGCGGTGGACGCGGCGAACCCCGACGCGGCCGCGACGCTGCGCAAGCGCAAGCACCGCGAGGAGAAGCCCTTCGCACTCATGGCCCCGGACGTGGCGTGGGCACGCGCACTGTGCGAGATCGACGAGCACGAGCGGGAGCTGCTGGAATCGCGGCGCCGACCGATCGTGCTGCTCGACAGGCGTCCGGACGCCGCCGTGGCCGAGGCGGTGGCTCCCGGCAATCGGCAGCTGGGGGTCATGCTGCCCTACACCCCACTGCATCACCTGCTGCTGGCGGGCACGGGGCCGATCGTGCTGACCAGCGCGAACCTTTCCGACGAACCGATCGCCTACCGCGACACCGAGGCCCGGGAACGGCTGGCCGAGATCGCGGACGTGTTCCTCGGTCACGACCGAGGGATCCACATGAGAACCGACGACTCGGTGGTGCGCTCCTTCGAGGGGCGGGAGCTGCCGGTGCGGCGTTCCCGTGGTCTGGTCCCGGAGCCGGTGCGGCTGCGGCGGGAACTCCCGCGGCCGGTGCTGGCCTGCGGTGCCGAACTGAAGAACACGTTCTGCGTGGCCAAGGGTTCGAACGCCTTCGTCTCGCACCACATCGGTGACCTGGAGAACTACGAGACACTGCGCTCGTTCACCGAGGGGATCGAGCACTTCGAGCGGCTGTTCGACATCACCCCGGAAGTGGTGGCCCACGACCTGCACCCGGAGTACCTGTCCACAAAGTACGCCGTGGAGCGGGCGGACGTGGAGCTGGTGGGTGTGCAGCACCACCACGCGCACATCGCTTCCTGCCTGGCCGACAACGGCGAGAGCGGTCCGGTGCTGGGGGTGGCCTTCGACGGGCTCGGGTTCGGCACCGACGGGACGATCTGGGGCGGGGAGTTCCTGCTCGCCGATCTGGCGGACTTCCGGCGACTGGCACACCTGGAGCGGATACCGATGCCGGGTGGGGACCGAGCCGTGAAACAACCGTGGCGGATGGCGGTGTCGCAGCTGCTGTCGTGCTACGGAACCGAACCGCCGGGCGGGCTGGGGGTGCTGCGACGCAACGAACCACAGCTCTCGGCCATCACCCGAATGTGCGAGGGCGGGGTGAACGCACCGCCGACCTCCAGTGCCGGTCGGCTGTTCGACGCGGTCGCCGCGATCCTGGGCGTCCGGGACGCGGTCAGCTACGAGGGGCAGGCGGCCATCGAACTGGAACAGCTCGCGGACCGGGAGGAGCGCAACCACTACTCCGTGGCGCTGCCGGATTCGGGGGCGCTGCCGGATTCGGTGTCTATCGACGCCGGGAGTCCGCCGCTTTCGGTGCCCGCGGGGCAACTGGTCCGTGCTGTGGTCGACGAGCTGCTCGCCGGGCAGCGTGGCGAGCTGATCGCCGCCAGGTTCCACAACGGAGTCGCCGAGCTGATCGCGCGGCTGTGCGAGCGCCTGCGGGACGCGACCGGCGTCGGTGAGGTGGCGCTGTCGGGTGGGGTGTTCCAGAACACGCTGCTACTGCGGCGGACCGTGGACGCGCTGCGGCGACGCGGTTTCCGGGTGCTGCTGCACTCCAGCGTCCCCCCGAACGACGGAGGCATCAGTCTGGGGCAGGTGGCGATCGCGGGGGAACGCGACCGCAGAGGTGAATGCTCCCCGGAACGGGGGTAGCGACTCGCCGGTAAGGACCTCGCGGACTCCCGCGCCGGGAGCCCGCGAGTGGGGTCGTGCCGCCACCACGAACGTGGCCGGGGTTCCGATCACGTCACTCCGGCAGTGGGCAGCCGGCCCGCTCGGCGGCGGCACGGGCGAAGTGATCCAGGAACCGGTTACCGGAAGTCTGCTCGGCGGGATCCTTCTCCCAGTGACTCGGATCGTCCTCACTGGGGCCGTAGTAACGGAACGACACCGGCTCGCCGTGGCACATCACGTCGTACTCCGGCAACGAGTACTTCTCCGACTCGTGCCGCGCCTTCGCGAGCGGACCCTCGTACATCACGAAAGCCGACCTCGGCCTGCCGGGCACATCGCCATCCGTGGAATCAAGGTTCCCGGTCCGGATGTCACAGGTACTGATCAACCCACTGGGCTGCGGCGTCCCCATCGCCCATTCCTCGCCCCGGTCCCACTCGTAATCGGGCAACAACGACCGTTTCACGAACGAACACGCCGTCCCCCGGAACGGAGCATCGACCTCACTCGCCGCCAGCCGTCCCACCTCCGGGATCTCCGGCAGCTCACTCGGCAACGACAACGCGTTCGCCGACTCCGCACACCCGAACCGCGCACGCGCCTTGTTGGTCATATCCACCAACAACCGCGCCATCGCCAACCGCGCATCGGGATTGTCCAGCTCGGACGAATCGATACTGATTGAGCTTTTTTGGATGAGCGTTTTCGAGTCTCTGGAACAAGAAACATACAATCGCCCATAACCGTGAGTCACGAAACCCGGCAAATCACCGATCGGAATCAATAATGGATCCGGCGGCCTGTATCCACCCGCAAGGTAAAGTTTCTCTTCGGGATACATGCTGAGATCCAGAGTGTTCAGTGCAACCGCGTGACAGCTCAGGGACGGGTCATCGACATCCACCTCGACATCGGAATCCTCGGGATTGGGAACACCCAGATCCGCTTCTTGGATCAAATCCACCATCAACCGTGGATCGGTCGTGCCATCGCATGACAAGTGCTCTGGCGGTGACCGCACCCACGTTGGAACCTCCGAATCGTCCCCCGCTCCCGAACAACCGCTGAGCACAAGCAGGGAGACCAAACAACCGGTCGCCAATCGACTCCAACGCATGCGCATGCCCTTCATTCGGTCTCGCTTACCGACACAGGTCGATGACCGGTAGAATCGGAGTATACTGCGGCACCGTTCTGATAAGTATTCTGCACGACTTGCTGATCGATACCGTAAGGACTGTTTTCGCTTATCCAAGTTCGAATATTTTCCGGCACACGTCCGTCAGAATTGACGAGTCGGTTCGGGTTCTCGAGTTGCTCGGAGCCAGGGGAGATCGGCGGCGGGTCAACGTCGTCCTTCCACATCCGGTTCTCCCATAACACCTGGTTCAACAGGTTACCCGCATCACTGGGACCGTCTTCTTTGATCTCTGCGGTATCCCTGGTCACGATGTTGGAGCTGTCCTGCTTGAGCTGCTCGGCGATCTGGTTGACGGCCTCGCCACCCACGGCACCTCCGACCGCACCCGCGGGCCCACCGACGGCACTGCTGGCTCCGGTTACTGCCCAGGAGGCCAGCGTGCCGCCCGCGTCGATCTTCGCGTTGTGCTCGGCATCATCGTCATCGTTGGCCTGGTCCACCGCGTAGGTACGGGCCTCGTCCAGCGCGCCGAACACGGAAGCCGACTCCTTAGCCACCGTTGCCATGTGGTCCCGCCGATCACCCATCGATCGACCGTCGTCGCCGGCGATCTCGTCGAGCCGCTGTCCGGTGTGCACCATGTTGGCGTCGCGCATCTGCGCGTAGGCCTCGGAATCGTAGGCCGCGGACCCCATCACCTTGTACACCTCGCCCTGGCTGAACCGAGGACTCATCTCTCCCGTCGTGCCCTTCGCCCACTTCGGGTCGTCCCCGTCCAGGTCCAGCGAACCGCTGCTGTTGGGGGACACGGCCCCCGAGTCGTGCACCGCCGGCATGTTGTGCGCGAGCATGCGGCCGACGCTGTCGCGCATCGATTCCGGCACCGTTCCCTCGCCGGGATTCTTCATCGACTGCTCGGTGTTGGCCAATTCGTGCACCATCCCCGACATCACGCGGGCCCCTTCCGCGGTGCCCTGCTGCTCGCCGAGGGTGGCCGACTCCAGCGCTTTGCCGAGCACGTCGTGCCCCAGTCCTTTTTCCCGCTCGTTGGGTGTGTAGTCGCTGCCCGGCCCCGGGTCGTGGTCGTAGGTGTCGACCGGCCAGTCCCGCTCGATCAGATAGCCCATGTGCCCGGTGTCCCGCGCGGGGTCGAAGAAGGAACCGGCGGCGTCGGGGCTGTGCTCCATCGCCGTCATCAGCCCCACGAGCGGGTCACCGCCTCGGCCGCGATCGTCGACGTGGTTGAGGTCGTTGCTCTGGATCCGGTCGAAGGTGTCCTCCTTGTCGGACTCGATCATCGCGTCCCCGACCGGGTTCAGGAAGTCAGCGGAGTACTCGCCGCTGTGCAGCAGCATCCCCAGCGCGCGGTAGCCGGTGTCCTCGTGGCTGCCGAGACCGAGGAATCCGGTGTCCCAGTTCTCCGACGCCCGCACGAGCCGCTTGCCGTAGGTCTCGGCACGGTTTTCGAGCTCGTCACCCGCCCCATCGCCGTGCAGGTCCTCGCCGAGGTAACGCCTGCCGGTCTCACTGGTTCCGGCCGCCAGCGTTTCGCCGAGGTTCCGCTGCAGCTCGCCGATCAGTTCGGAGCGGTTCGGACCGGATTCCCCGTTGTGACCGTCCCAGTGGGTCATCCCCATGTCCTGCAGGTGGTCGGTCAGTTTGAGCAGCTGTTTCGGCCGCACCCGCTCCAGGAACTCGCCCGCGAACGCGGGGTCCTGCCCGTTCTCCCGCAGCAGGCGGGCGAGTCGCTCGCCCTCCGCGAAGTCCAGTTCACCCGGCGGCTTCGCGGCCAGTTTGGCCGCCTGCTTGGCGGCCTGTTCCTGTTCGGCACGCTCCTCGCGCAGCACTTCGTCGAGATAGCCGAGTGATTCGTCGGCTTCGCCGAGCGCGCCTGCCGCGTCCTGATCCGCCTGTTCCGCCCTGGACAGCAACCCTTCGATCTCGGCGGCGTAGGACTCGTAGCGGGCCTGTTGGTCCTCGGGGTAGTCGATCCGACCGTCGGGGTGGATCGTCCAGTGCTCGCCCTCGTTGATCTCGTTTGACAGCCGCTCCAGGCGCGCCCGGCAGGTCTCGATCTCGGATGACGCTCGTTCCAGCGTCTCGGGGACCGACTCGATCCTGTCGAGGTACTCGCGCATCTTCTCGCGGATGTGCTCGGCGTGGCCGGTTGCGGCGTTCTTGGCCTCACCGTGCCAGGCCTCCTCGTTGTCGAGCGGATCCCGCACCTCGGCATCGAAGTCGCCGAGAACCTTGTCGTACTTCTCGGCCAGCGATCTCCACGCCTCGGCGGCTCGGCTGATCGCCGACGGCTCGGCTTCCGTCAGCTGTCGGTAGTCCACGGCGCTCAGACACCCACCCCTCGGAGCTTCGCGACCGCCCACTCGTCGGTTTCCTCGTAGTTCCGGGCCGCTGCCGTCAGCCTGTCGCCCATGTCGTCGAGCCAGCGGCCGAATCCCTCGACGTTGTGCTCGCAGCTGGACTGCAGCCGTTCCAGCGCGGCCGCGAACGCCCAGTCACCGTGGGTCCGAACGGCCGCGGCGGAGCCCTCGGCCGTGGCACGCTTCAGTTCGAGCAACCTCTCACCCAGATCGGCGGATCTCCTGCCGATCTTCGTCAACTCCTCGGGATGGACGGCGTAACGACCACCAGCCGCGGAACTCCCCATATCGAGCCCCCAAGGAAAACCACACAGCGCTGTCGCGGACCGCGAAATTACCGACGTCCCACGAGATCGTCACTCCGAAGTGAGTGATCGCATACGGCGCGCGACGGGGCGATCGAGCTATGCCGGGTGCCTACTGGTTGTCCCGTGGCGGACCCGCGCGACCGGGCGGACATCGGACCGTGCGGCGACGGCGTGTCGCCGGCGCGGAAGTGACTGGTCACGGCCTCGGTTCCCGCCATCCGGTAGCATTCGTTGCTGTTCGGTGCCGGTCGTCCGAGAGAGTGAGCAGTGCCAGCCACAGTCGCGGAACGCGAAGAAACGCATTCCGATCGTTCGCTCGCGAAATCGACGGGTGTCCAGTTGGGAATCGTGGTGTCGGGAATGTTCTCCGGCGGGTTGGCCGCGGTTTCCTACTACGTGGCCGGGTTGGAGTGGCTGGCGCACGGTTTTCTGATCTGGATCGTGCTGGGAGTGACGACCACTGCGGGGCACACGCTGCGAACGGCGGTCCGCCGGGCGTCGACGGCGCTGCTGAGCGGTGTGCTGGTGTTCTACCTCGGCAAGCAGTGGGTGTACGTGCTGGAGTACGCCGGGGCGGAGTACTCGGTCGATCCGAAACGAATGGCCGCCTGGTTGGCTGTCGCGGTACTGGCGGGTGTCACCTGCGGAACGGTGTTCCGACACATCGGACGGGAGGGCTGGTCGGCCGCGATCGCCACGACCACCGCCATCGGGCTGTTGTTCGGCGACGCCGCGCGGGAGCTCTACCCCACGCTCAGCGCCGATCCCGTGTTCCTGGTGTGCACCCTGCTGGTCGTACTGGTGATCCTGCTGCTGGCGGTGGTGTCGAAGCGGCAGTTCGGCAGGATCGTGCTGATGGCGCTGCCGTGCGCCGGTTTCGGACTGGCCCTGCTACTGGCCGCGGAACTGCTCGAACGCCTCACCTGGTAGTGGAGCTTCGTCGTCCGAACCGTGGCGCGGCCGGAGCGCGGAAAGATTCGCGGACGACCGCGATCGCCGCGCAGCCGTATTCCGTGGCACGATCGGGGAATGGACGAGGCAGCCGGTGGGGATGAACAGGACGACATCACGCCTTCCGGTACCGATGCCGGTGAAGAGCAGGACGCCGGTAACAGCGACTACGGCGAGATGCTGCGCAGCCATTCGGCGGGTTGGCGACTGCTGGCCGAGCGGATGCACCCGGACCAACAGCCCGAGTTGGACAGACTGGACGAGATCGGCATGGGCAGCACCCTGTTGCGTGATCTCCTCGACGGGTTCCGGCAGCAGGCGCTGCTGCTGCACAGCACCATCTCCGCCCAGGCACGTGCCTACGAGGAGATGATCGAGGCGGGCGGGCCGGACGATCCCGAGGCATACGAGAACTACCGCCGGACGACCGAGTTCCTCAACGAGTTGCTACCCGGTGGCAAGCACTGACTGGGTGGCAAGCACTGAACGAACCCGAGCACCGCGCGCTCCGGTGGCCACGGCTCCAGCGGTGAGGACTCCCGTGGTGACGGCTCCTACGGGCCGAACGGCTCACCGGATCTCGGCCACCAGCTCCTCGATCTTGCCGCCGAGTGCCCGCGCGTCCACCGGGGTGAGCGCGTATACCCGCTCCCCGGTGTTTCCTCGCTCGTTGTGGTCGAGATAGCGCCCGTCCGGTTCGACGTTGTCGAACCAGCGCACCACCCGGGAGCGGGTGACCCGGCCGTTGCGGTCCCGGACGTTCGCGGCGAGCTGGCCAGCCCGGAGGTGTTCGGCCGCGCCGAGCGCGCGGTAGAGCGCCAACTGCCGGTCGCCGCTGCCACCACCGGAGGAACCCGCGGCGGGACGGAGCAAACCGTGCGACTCGGAGTCCGTTTCGGATTCCTGCCCGGGGAAGGAACTCTCGGGGACTCGTGCCGGCCCCTGGTTGCCGGGCGGTGCCGGGGGGAGCGTGGGCAGCAGCGCCTGGGACAGGCTCACTCGATCGTGGAGTTCGACGGTGAGCGGACCACCGTAGCGTTCGGTCTCCCCCGGCGGTTGCACGCCGAGCACCACCTGATTGCCAACGGTCACCGCGGCGACCGTGCGCCACATCGGGTGCTCGCCGAACCTCGGCAACCACATCGAGTCGACCCACAGGTAGGGCTTCGCCAGCACGGCCAACGCGTGCGCGAGGCCGGGCTCCACCTCGTCGTCGACGATCAGCCCTTCGGAACGCATGGTTTCGTACTCGCGCTTGCCCACCTCGGCGAACTGCTGCCGGGTGTGGGTGAAGGGCTCCACTTCCAGCGGCAGCGTCAGATCGTCCAGTCCGAGATAGCTGTGCAAGAAGTACAGGTGCAGCGGGTGCAACTGCCAACGGCCCGTGACGGCCACGGTGTTCCTCTCCTGCCGGGGTGCGCCCGGGATCCGTGGTGGTCCGGACGCACCGTCGCTGCTGTCACTCGATGACCGGTGGGGCGGTTCTGGGCATGTCGTTGAACCACACGTCCTCCCACTCCTCCAACCAGCTGGGACGCTCGTGTTCCTGGTCCTCCTCGCTGCCCTGACCACGACCGCCGGGCGCGCCCGCCATCGGCGCGCGTCCGCCTCCGGCACGTCCCGAGGTGGCGCCGGTGGCCGCGGTTCCGGGGGCCGACGAGCCACCCCGGACCGGGGCACTCCCCGCGCGGCCCCCCGGGCCCGGAGTGCTGCCGCCACGTCCCGAGGTCGAGGGCGTTCCGCCACCCGCTCCCCCACCGACGTAGCCACCGACTCCGCCGACACCTCCGACGCCGCCCGCGCCACGTCCGGCTGCGCCACCGCCCGCACCGGTACCGCCCGCGGCTCCCGGCCCGCCCGGGGTGGCGGAGCCACCGGGTCCGGATGTCCATGCCGACTCGCTGCCGGCGGATCCGTTGGAGTAGTCGCCCGAGCCCGGGGACTGTCCCGGACCGAAGCCGCTCCCGTTCTGGCCCGGCAGTGAACCGCCGTTGCCGGGACCACCGGAACCGGATCCAACGCCCCCACCGGAACCGCCGTTCCCCTGACCGGCACCGGAGTAACCACCGGGCACGTTGCCCTGGCCGGTACGCCCCGGTGGCACGGCCGGCGGCACCGCAGGTGGTTCGTTTCCGGAGGGAGTGGCGGGCGGGGTAGCGGGATCGCCGTTCAGCTGCCGGTAGGTGGGAACGGTGGAGTCCACGTCCTGGTAGGTCGCGCTCAGCACCCGGTTCATCGTCTCCTGGGCGTGACGCTCCTCCTGCTGGCGTTCCTGCTGCTGGCGCTTCGCGTCCTGCCCCGCGCCGTCGGGGCCGCCCGCTATACCCGCGATCAGAGACCGGCTCACGTTGTAATCACGCGGCGGCGGCACCATCTCCTTGACCTGGCCCGCGGCCGTACCGGCCTGCTCGATCTTGTTGCCGGTCAGCCGGAAGCACTCGCCGCTGCCGCTGGCCCAGGTGGCCAGTGGTTGCGCGGACTGCTTGGCCGTCTCGGCCGCCTGCCCGGACCAGCCACTGTCGATCGCCTTGGCGGAGTCATTCTGCAGTCTTGCACCGAGCTCGTTCAGTTTGCCGCCGATGTCGCGCCAGGCCTCGCCCACGGCCTTCGCGTCGGAGTGGCTCAGCGTGTTCTGGTTGGTGTCGTAGATCTTCTTGTGATCGTAGGACTGCCAGTTCTCGTGCTGCTTGATGGACTGCGGGTCGTATCCGGCAGGGGCGTCCAGCTTCCGATTGCGCTCTTCGAGCTCCTGCCGCTGCTGCTCGCCCTGCTGCTCGGCGGCCTCGGCCTGTTCCTGCTGCTGGTTCTCGGCACGCGTGTCGTAGCCGAGCAACTTACCGACGTCGTCGCGCACCATTCCCGGGATGTCATTGATGGCCCCGGGAAGGTCCTTCATCACGTCGCCGATGGCCTCGTCCGCCGACCCCATCTTCTCGTCCAACCAGGATCCGAATCCCATGACAGCGCCCCCTTACGCCGGTTCCGGAACGTTCGGCTCTACCTTCTTCGCGATCTCCAACGCCTTGGCGCACTCGTCGCTGCGCCTTACGCCGCGTCTCATCGACGAACTGTCCCAACAGATCCGCCCGCTCCGGTGGAACCGTTAGCTGCCTTCTGCCCGAACTCGTTCGCCAGCTGCTGTCCCGAGAGGTACTCACCCAACCCCGGTACCTGTTGCAATCCGGTTGCGGAGTCAGCGAGCCGATCAGCTTCCAAAGCTTCGCGCTCATACACAGCAGCGGCACTGTCGGCCGCCTGCGGCTCCACGGTCAGCTGCCCTACCGAGATCTGCTGCTGGATCCAGGAGTTCTCCTCGCGAATGACCCCCAGAGCAGCACTCGCGCCCGTGAACCCAGCGGTCTCGTCCGCCATCACAGCCCCTTCCAGCTCCGAACAAGCTCACCGCAACCGATGCCACCCCGACCGGACGATCACTCTAACCCACGGGTAAGTCCGTCCTCCCGCAAACCGACAAACCCGACCAGTGACCCGCATCACCGCACTGAACTCGACAGGCTCGCCAGGAACTCGGCCCACCGATGGCGATCCACCACCAGCACCCCGGCGTTCGGGGCCTTCGAGTCCCGCACTGCTATCGCACCGGACAAGGTGGTCACCTCCACGCAGTTGCCGTTGCCGCCGCTGTAACTACTCCGACGCCAGTACCTCGTGGACGGTTCCATCGCATTCATCGACGCCACCACATCGCGAGAGCTCGGGTTCAGGAGAGGCAGCGCTCCGCAGGACTCACCGAACCGGAACGCGGCGCAAGAGGTCACTACCCGAGTTCACAAGTACCACTGGGCCCCTGGTGAAGTCATCAGCCGTACCGGTGACAGAGCGCCCCGCGACTCATTTCGACAGCTTGGCCACGAACTCGGCCCAGCGGCGACGGTCCACCACCAGCACTCCAGCATCCGGGGCCTTCGAGTCCCGCATCATCACCTGGACTTCGCCCACGAACGCCACCTCCACACACGCTCCCTGGTTCATGCTGCGAGAGGATTTCTTCCATCGAGCGGCGGACGTGTCCCGCATAATCACTCCTGCGTCAGATCAGCGATCACATGCTCCATCAGCTCAACTGATTGTCGCTGATCCAGCGCTTCGTCGCGAAGAGCCTTCGCAATCGAGCTGTAGGTCTCGATGAGTTTCGGGTCCTCCAAGTCGTAGCGAGCGCCGAGGACAGGGTGACTCTCCAGAAACACTCCGGGACCGAACTCGGCGAACTCCAACAAGACGAACTTGCCGTCCATACCGGAGTGTGCTCCTACACCGGTAGGCATGACCTGAATCTCCACGTGCCGCAAGGCGCTCATCTCGATGAGTCGTCGAAGCTGTGCACGGAGAACCCCCACACCTCCGATGGGGCGCCAAAGAACCGACTCTTCGAGCACCACATGCAGCACAAGCGGATCAGGGTCGTCGAGTCGCCGCTGCCGTTCCAGACGCAGGTTGGCCACCTCCTGGTGATCCTCGGCCGCCACGCTGCGGCTGGCTTCGGCCAGAGCCGCCGCGTAATCCCGGGTTTGCAGCAGACCGGGAACGACGAGCTGCTCATAGTTGAACTCACGGATCGCCTCACCCTCCGACCCGAGGAAGAACGCGAACCACTCCTCGACCACATCGGAGTAAGGTGACCACCAACTCGGCTCGGCCGATCGCTTTGCCTTCTCAACCAGAGGATCACGTTCTGCCTGCGGAACACCGTAGAACTTGAGCAGATCGCGCACGTCCCGATGCTGGAAGCGATACATCCCGGCTTCCATCTGACTGATCTTCCCGCGTGAGCAACCCAGCTCTGCCGCAGCTTCGTTAGTGGTCAGACCCGCCTTCGTGCGCGCGTGACGCAACCTCATCCCGATCCTTCGACGCAACGAGGCCGGATCCACTCGTTCCACCACATGCACCTCCTCGAATCAGAACCCAGTTTCCCCCGACAGCACTCAACCACCACGACCACCTGATCGAAGGATATTCAAGCTAACCGTTAGTCGCTAACGTGTTATTTGAATCGTCAAGACGAGGAGGAACTGTGTTTCCCAACTATTCCGCTCTCTCACCCCTGTGCACCCGCGAGGAGTTCATGACCGCGATGCGGGAGATGGTCGACGAGAACGCGCCGCGCGTCTTCGCGCTGTGCGAGGAACTCGGCGACCGGCACGACGCCGTGCTGCACTACTGGGGCATGGCCCACGACGACCACGCCGACCTCATCGGTACCGGCGGCAGCCTGCACATCGGCTTCCGGGACGCGACCACGGCCCGCGAACGCCTGGCCTGCCGCAGAAATATGCACCTCGTCTGGCCACACCAACCACCCGACCCCGTCTGAACACCGGAACGCCGACGGGCCACACACGACGACGCCCGGCGCGCCGAAGCGCACCGGGCGTCAATTTCTCGCGAGATCGCCGGGCAGGGGGCGGAATCGGAGCCGATGGAGGTCCGGAGTACGAACGCCTCTGCTGCAGAAGGGCGCGAGGCTAGGGTCAGACCCCCTGGTGCAGCGGGGACGAGACGTGCCCTGCCAACCAGTCGTACCAGGCCGGGAGTCCTTCGCCGGTGGTGGCCGAGACCGGCAGGATCTCGACGCCGGGATTGATCCGGCGGGCGTACTCGGCGAACCTGTCCACCTCGAACGAGAGATGCGGCAGCAGATCCGTCTTGTTCAGCAGCACCAGATCGGTGTGGGCGAACATGTTGGGGTACTTCAACGGCTTGTCCTCGCCCTCGGTCACCGCCGCGATCACGACCTTGGCGTACTCGCCCAGGTCGAACAACGCCGGGCAGACCAGGTTTCCCACGTTCTCCACCAGCACCACCGAGCCGGGCGCGGGCCGCAACGAACGCAGTGCGCCCCCGACCATCTCGGCATCCAGGTGGCATCCCGCGCCGGTGTTGATCTGCACCACGTCGGCACCCGCACGACGCAACCGCTCGGAATCGCGCAGCGTCTCCTGATCGCCCTCGATCACCGCCAGTGGGACGGACGAGTCGGATTCCGCCAGGGTTCGCTCCAACAGCGTGGTCTTGCCCGCTCCGGGCGAGCTCATCAGGTTCAACGCCAGCACACCCCGCTCGGTGAGCCACTGCCGGTTGCGCTCGGCCACCGTGTCGTTCTTGGCCAGCACCTCGCGCTCCAGCTCCACCCGGCGCGTGGCGCCGTCCTGCTCCGGAACCTCGGCCTCCGAGTCGGCAGGCGCGTGCACACCGTCCTCGTGCGAATGACCGTGATCGTGCGGATGGTCGTGATCGTGCGGATGGTCATGCGAATGGGAATACTCCCCGTGCAGGTGATCCGGCGATCCGGATTCGGATTCCTCCCGCGTGTCGGCGGCGTCGCGGGTTTCCACCCGCACGCCGCGCTCGTCACCGCATCCACAGGTAGCGCACATCGTTCTTCCCTTCCCACAACGTCGAACCGACCAATCGAAGGAATCCGCGTACCCAGCCACTCACGAGGCGACGGTTCCGGATTCCACGTCCACCGCTCTGATCCGCAGTTCCCGTCCGGAGAGCACTTCGACATCGGGACTGCCGCAGTCACAGACCGCGAGCTGGTCCTCCAGCACGAGCCGCTGATCACAGTCCCGACAGCGACCGATACCGGTCGGAGTCACGATGTCCAACCGCGCACCTTCCAACGCCGTGCCGGTGACCACCAGGTCGAAGCAGAACCGCACGGAGTCCGGCACCACGCCGGAGAGCTTGCCGATCTCCAGTTCCAGCCTGGTGACGCGCGGCTCGGTGACCGCGTCGAGCACCGCGTCCACCACACTCTGGGTGATCCCCAGCTCGTGCACCGCGATCCCCTCCCACAACCACTCCACGGAAATTCGTTTCGGGCGGCGTCAATTTCTCGCGAAATCGCCGGGCCGCTTCTCGACACGCGACCGTGAGCAACGCGACGGTGTGTCACCGGTGCGTGAGTCGGATGCATCGCAAGCGGAACCCCTCGGCGCGGCAGCGCCGAACGACCACGCACGCAACCGGCACCGCCGCGGGTTCTCCCGCGTCGCGCTCTCGCGAGGAAGGACCGACGTGGCGTAGTACCTACTCGATGTCGGTCCTCCCGGAGCGAGAGCCAGCGGGAGGTTCCGCAGAGCGACCACCCTCGACACCCGAGCGGGAAGCTGCGATCAACAGATCCGAGGTAGGGGATCCCCTACCAGCAGATCCACGATCCGCGTCCCGCCGAACGCGGTGTTGAGCATCACCAGCCCTGGTGGGTCCTCACCTATCCGCCCGATCACCGCCGCGTCCGAACCGTGCGGATGCTCGCGCATCGCCGCCAGCGCGGTGTCGACGGACTCTCCGTCCACGACGGCCACCATCCTGCCCTCGCAGGCCACGTACAGCGGGTCGATGCCGAGCAGTTCGGAAGCGCCGCGCACCTCGGTACGCACCGGGACCTCGCCCTCCTCGACGACCACGGCGACGTCGGCCGCGGTGGCCACCTCGTTGAGGATGGTCGCCACACCGCCCCTGGTGGCGTCGCGCATCGCGCGCACACCCGGGGTGGCCTCCAGCAGCCCGGTGACCATGTCGTGCAACGGGGCGGTGTCGGACTCCAGGTCGGCGTCGATGTCCAGCTCGCCGCGCTCCAGCATCACCGTGACGCCGTGGTCACCGACCGGCCCGGAGACCAGCACGGCATCGCCCGGCCGGACGGTGTCGATGCCGAGTTCGTGCTCGGTCCGGCGCACCCCCACTCCGGTGGTGTTGATGTAGCAACCGTCGGCCTTGCCCTTCTGCACCACCTTGGTGTCACCGGTGACCACTCGCACCCCGGCCCGCTCGGCGGCCTCGGCCATGGACCGGACCACGCGTCGCAGCTCGGAGATCGGGAACCCCTCCTCGATGATGAACCCGGCGGACAGGTAGAGCGGCGTGGCACCGGAGACGGCTAGGTCGTTGACGGTGCCGTTGACGGCGAGCTCGCCGATGTCGCCGCCGGGGAAGAACAGCGGGGATACCACGAAGGAGTCGGTGGTCATCGCCAGCCGCGAACCGTCCACCGCGAACTCGGCGCCGTCCTCCAGCTTCTCCAGGTGGGGGTTGCGCAGTTCCTCCAGGAACAACGCCTCGGTCAACGTCTGGCTGGCCTTGCCACCGGCGCCGTGGGCGCTGGTGACGCGCTCTTCCTTGATCTTCGGTTTGCGGGCGCGCGCCTTCTCGATGCGGTCGAGGACCTGCTGTTCCCTGCTGCGGTAGTCGCTGCCCGGTTCCGCGGTGCCGTGCGCGGGTTCGGCAGCGCTGTGTACGGTTTCAGCGGCACTGTGGTCGGATTCCGCGGCGGGGTGTTCGGGCGACGTCCCGCTCACGGCTACCGGCTCCGCGTCGGTCTCGTTCTCGATGCTCACGACTTGCTCGCCTCCTTGACGCGTTCCCGGCTGAACCGGCCGAAGTTGTAGTAGGCGGCGCAGGCCCCCTCCGGGGAGACCATGCAGGTGCCGATCGGGGTCTCCGGGGTGCAGGCGGTGCCGAACACCTTGCACTCCCAGGGTTTGAGCACGCCCTTGAGCACCTCGCCGCACTGGCAGGACTTGGGATCGGCCACGCGCACGCCCGGCAGTTCGAACCGGCGTTCGGCGTCGAAGTCGGCGAACTCCTCGCGCAGTCGGGTGGCCGAGTGCGAGATGAAGCCCAGTCCGCGCCACTCGAAGTAGGGCCGCAGTTCCATGGTCCGGTTGATGGCGTCCAGTGCCACCTCGTTGCCGTTCCACGGCACGACCCGCGAGTACTGGTTCTCCACCTCCGAGCGGTTCTCCGACAGCTGCAGCATCAGCATGTAGATCGACTGCAGGATGTCCAGCGGCTCGAAACCGGCCACCACCAGTGGCTTGCGGTAGTCGCGGGCGATGAACTCGTAGGGCTTGCAGCCGATCACCGTGGAGACGTGCCCGGGGCCGATGAAGCCGTCCAGCCGCAGGTCCGGCGAGTCGAGGATGGCCTTGATCGCCGGGATGACGGTGACGTGGTTGCAGAACACCGAGAAGTTCTCCAGTCCCTCGGACCGGGCGCGCAGCAGCGTCATCGCGGTGGACGGGGCGGTGGTCTCGAAGCCGATCGCCATGAAGACCACGTGCTGTTCGGGGTTCTGCCGCGCCAGCTTGAGTGCGTCCAGTGGGGAGTAGACCATCCGGATGTTGGTGCCCTCGGCGTTGGAGTCGAAGAACGACCCGTTGCTGCCGGGAACCCGCATCATGTCGCCGAAGGAGGTCATCAACACCCCCGGCTGCCTGGCGATGTGGATGGAGTCGTCCACCCTGCCCATCGGGATCACGCAGACCGGGCAGCCGGGCCCGTGGATCAGTGAGATGTTCTCGGGGAGGTAGTCCTCCAGACCGTGCTTGTAGATGGTGTGGGTGTGGCCGCCGCACACCTCCATGAACTTGTACTGCCTGCCCGGCTCGCACAGTTCGGTTATCTTGGCCGAGAGCGCACGCGCCTTGTCCGCGTCGCGGTACTCGTCGACGAACTTCATGGCACCTCCTCCGAAACCCTTCGGGTGAAAATCCGACGGCACGAAACGCGTTCGGAAACGCGTCCCAACTGATAGTGCTCCGCCGAATTTCGACGCATCCGTTCGAATCCGAATTCTTTCCGGTGTTCCCCGGCGTTCCCGACGCCGAAATCCCACCACTCACGCAGCCCGAACTCCCATCACCCTCGCGATCGGCACCGCCGCGGGTTCTCTCGTGGTGCTCTCGCGAGGACGGCCCCGACGTTGTGTGGTGACTACCCGATGTCGGAGCACCCGCAGCGAGAGCGCTGCGAGAGGTTCCGCCACCCGCACCGCCAGACAAACCGAGCCGACAGAGCCCCGCTAATCGATGTAGGAGTCCTGCAACGCTTCCAACTCGTCCTCGTACGCCTTTCCGATGTCCTCCAGGAATTCCAGCGCGGCCTGCGCCTCCTGCTCGTCGATCTTGGAAAGCGCGAATCCCACGTGGATCAGAATCCAGTCACCGGCCACCGGACGATCGTCGTCGAGCAGACCGATATTGATGTTGCGACGCACCCCACTGACGTCCACCTTGGCCAGGTCGGGCCGGTCCGGCAGGACTTCGATTACCTCACCCGGAATTCCCAGACACATTCACGTTCTCCTTGTCGCAGCTCTTTGTTCGCCTTGATGGGGCGGTCACTCGACGGAACCTCTCGCGGCGGTGCCGGTAAGCGGGCACGGCCAGCAGCGGTCGCACCGCTTGCCCGTCAATTTCTCGCGAAATCGCCGCGCCGGAGGCCCGATCTCACATGCGGCTGATCCGCAGGTAACGCTTCACGTCCGGCCCGAACAGCCACGCGAGGGTGGCGATCAACCCCACCAACAGCACCAGGAACAGCAAGCGACGCACTACCGATCACCTCCTTCGACAACTCCTCGCCCGAGTCCGGCCGACTCGGATCCGTCCTGCTCGGCGCACACCAGTTCGCGCACCCGACGCACCGCTTCCGGCACGGCACGTTTCACGATCCGGCTCAGGCCGATGCGCTGCTCCAGCTCGGCGGGCTCGCAGCCGAGCACGAAAACCCGTCCGGGATCACCGCCCAGCAGGGTGACCAGGTCCAGCACCACATCCGGCTGCATGCCGTGCGCGTCGGCCAGCGCCGCGGTGTCTCGCTTGTCGGCGTTGCCGATGTCGGTGGGCCGCAGCAGGGTCAGCGTCCCGGGCGGATCACCCCTGGACACCGCGTCGACCAGCACGGTCGTCGCGTAACCGTCGAGCAGGTCGAAAGCGAGGTGCATTCCGCTGGTGCCGTAGTCGCCCGCCCACACCCCCTCGGGCAGCTCGGTGTCCGCGAGCGCGCGCCCGACCTCGGGGCCGAACCCGTCGTCGCCGAGGAAGATGTTGCCGATGCCCGCGACCAGCACCCGGGGGCTCATCGCCGCACCTCGTCCTCGCCGGCCAGGGCGGTTCCCCCCGGCTGTTCGGACGTCCCCTCGGAGCTCCCCAGTGGACGGACCTCCTCGGTGCCGAAGTAGCGGAACCGGCCGTTGGCACCCTGGATCTCGGCTCCCGGGTCGTCGTCCAGGGTCACGGCGAGGTGGCTGCCACCGTCCACATCGAAGTACACCGCGCGCACCGTGGCGACGCGCCCGGTCAGGAACATGTCCTGCGCGTCGCTGCCGCTGCCCGGCAGCAGGATGACCTTGCTGCCGTTGGACACCGACAGCCCGTCCACCTCGACGCTGTCGCTCTCCGGCGAGACCGCGGCGTCGGCACCGGGATCCCACCAGGGCACCCCGGGTTCGGGGAACGGTCCCGCGGCCTCGCCGGAGATTCCCGCGCCGGACGAACCGGGCGGGGCGGGGAAGTCCTGTCGCGGGGATGACGGCGGCGGACCCTCCTGCCGCGCCCCCTTCTCCTCCGGACTCCCCTGCTGTGCCCCCTCCTGCTGTGTTCCCTTCTGCCGCGAACTCTCCTGCTCCGGCACCGACTCCCGCAGGTATCGCAGCGTGCCGTGCAGCCGTTCCAGCATCTCGGGCGGCATGTTGTCGACGCCGTCGATGATGCCGCGAGCCCGCTCGTCGGTCTGCCTGGCCTGCTGTTTCTCCCGCTCGGTCAGCGCCATAGTGCGCAGCGTCAGGATCTCGTCGATCTCGGTGGCGTCGTGCAGCTGCCGTGGGCTCTCGGGGGCGACCCGCGGATCGTCGTAGAGGATGATCGGGGCGGCCAGCACCGCGGCACTCCGGTCCCCGGGCCCCAGCAGCACCGGCCAGCAGCGCACGTTCTCGCACTCGGCCACCGCGGCGGCGGCCCATTCCGGTGGGGCCGTCGAGGACAGCAGCGCCCCCTGGTCCAGGCCGAGCAACAGGTGGGTCGCCACGAAGGCGTGCCGCAGCGCCCGCTGCCTGTCCGCTTCCTCGGCCCGCCACTCGGAGGTGTTGTCCACACTCACCCGCAGCCGCAGACCACCGTAGGGTCCCGCGAGCCGTTCGGCGTCGACCCGCAGCCTGCCCCGCAGCGGACGCAGTTCGCGAACGATCCTGCCCCGGAGCTCCCCGTCCTGGTCTCGGATCTCCTCGGTGCTCCGGGCCGAATCGTCACGGACGGCGAGTTCGCATCCGCCGTCGAGCAGGTCGCCTACCCGGGCCAGCAGGTCGTGCTCCTGCTCGACCGCCTCGTCGAACTCCTCGACCACGCGGTCGCCGACCGGCAGCGACGTGACTCGGTGGTACTGACCGTGCTCGTCGAGCGATTCGATCGAGCGCTGCTGGATGCGCAGGAAGCGCAGCCGGACGTGCACCCGGGCGTCCTCGGGCGCCTCCAGCAGGCACTCGGTGCGCAGGTCGGTGTACTCGCCGATCGAGTCGTCGGCGTGGCTCGGCGGCATCAGCACCCCGAACTGCCAGCGCACCTGGTTCTTCGGCGAGTCGGCGGTGTAGGGGTAGAGCAGGTAGCCCTCGTAGAGGACGGCGTCGGCCACCGCCCTCGCCTTGTCGAACAGTTCCGTCACGGGGTCACCTCGCCCGCGTTGTCCAGCAGCGTTCCGATGGCGGCGTCCCAGGTGGGGATCGCGTGTTGCGACTGGTAGCGCAGCAGCGCGTCCACTGTGTCGCGGTGCAGGCGGATCCAGTCGGCCCGCGGGAAGTACAGCTCCTTGAGCCGCTGCCACACCTCGATCGGCATGGCGTAATCGGCCTCCAGCTCCCAGGGGATCTGGTGGACCCAGAAACCGTTGGTCCCCTTGCCGAAGACGGTGCCACTGAACATCAGCACCATCGGCACCGAACCGGAGCGCAACGAGTGCAGATACTTGCCCGAGGCCACCTCCATGTCGAAGGTGCAGGGCACGGGCACGTCCACCCGGATGGAGTCGGTGAAGCCGGGTACCTGCGTGGCGACGTTGGCGAACCGCAGGTTCCGCAGCGTGTGGCCCCAGCGGTCCCGTCCGCCGAAGAGATGGCCGAGCAGCTCCTCCTCGGAGCTGTCGTAGTCGCGCTTGCGGGGCTCGATGTTGATGGCGCAACGCAGCGAGACCGCGTGGATCGGGTCCTCGCCGGACTCGTCGATGCGCAGCCGGAACAGCAGGGTGGGACCGGCACCGTAGCGTTCGCAGCGCACGTCCTCGCACGTGACGGAGAGGTCAGCCATCACCGCACTCCCATCCGGGCTGTCCGGAACCGACCCGCTCGCCGCGCTGCCGGAGTCCGGTGAAGAACTCCTCGATGTACTCGCGTGCCTGGCTGCCGCCGTCGAAACCGCGCCAATGAGTACGGACCAGTCCGACCAGCCGGTAGCAAGTGTCGACCGGCACCAGGAAAGCCTCGAACTCGGTACCGGACTCGCCGAGCTGGTTGATCAGCAGCGCCTCGACGTCCTCGGCGATGTCGGCGAAGGCGGGTTCACCGGCGATCACCTCGTCCCAGTCCTTCGGCGGCAGCGTCGACTCGGTGGCTCCCGCCGGGCTCGGGTAGAACAGCACCGGCCCGGTGGTCGAGCTGCGGAAGGCGAAGGCCATGCCGACCGGTATGCCGGTGGACTCCCACAGCGCTACGCCCGGTGGAAAGCTCGGCGCGTAGCGGTAGCGCTCCGGGACTGCGCGGTGTTTGCCGCTGCCCGCCCCCGGGTGGGTGAACAGCAGGTAGCAGGCACGGCAGGTGCACAGGATGCGGCGGTTCGCCACGTTGACCACATGGGAGTGCCCCGATTGCCACAACTGTTCCGAACACATCTCGCAGCTGGTGCCCGGCGCGCGTTCGACACGGGCGGACTCACCGCGAGGGCGCAGGAAACGGCGCAACCCACCGGGATCGGTGGTGCCCGCCCCACCGGAGGCTCCGGAGATGGAGGATGTTTCCGGTTTCACCGCGCGACCTCCGGAACCGCGAGACGGACACCGCCGTCGTCGGCCAGCAGCGGCAAGGGCTCCAGATGCAGGTTCGGATCCTGCTCCTCCCTGCCCGCCAGTCGCACGTCGTAACTTCGCGCGCAGCCGGGGCACCGCAGTTCACTCCCGTGCAGCACCGCCCGGCCCAGCTCCGTGTCACATGCGGGGCAACGGTCCCGGTAGGCGTAGAGCGATCCGGCCACGTTGCACACCAGCACGCTCGCGCCGCCGATTCCGATCGAGGTGAGCTCACCCTCGGACAGCCGCACGAGCTCGTCCAGGTTCACCCACTCCGCGGTCTCGGCCACGGCGGAACCGCCGTTGTCCGACTCGGTCGCCAGCGGCAGCAGCGGTCGGCCGCCGGGGCCGGTGGCGGTGGTTTCCGGCTGGGCCATGCCCTCCACCGCGATGTCGGCGATCTCCGGCGCGGCCTTGCGAATGGCGTCCTCGATGGCCAGTTTCACCGTCACGGCCGAGGAGGGGCAGCCGTCGCAGTTGCCCTTCAACCGCAGCCGCACGACACCTTCCTCGTCGATGCCGAGCAGCTCCACGTCCCCGGAGTGCGACCCGAGGTAGGGCCGCACGCTGTCCAGCGCGTCGGACACGCGCTGCCGCACCGGGAGCGGGTGCAGATCGTGCAGCGCCAGCAGCCCGCCGACCAGCTCGTCCGCCGCCAACCGGTCGAGCAGCTCGGTGCCGGGAGCGTGCTCGGCCAGCAGTGTCGTGATCCGTTCGATTCCGGAGCCGTAGAACCGCATGATGGTGGCGACGAGGTCCTCGGCCGCCTCGCGGACGCCGGGTGTCTCGGCGGTGTCGAACTTGCCGAGCAGCTCGTCCACGCGGGCGGCGACCGCGCTCGCGTCGTCCTGCCGGGACTCCGCCTGCGGCGGTGTCCCCGTGGTGGTGGATTGCGTCATCAGTGGGGAGTCCTCGCGTGAGTGAGTCACGCCCCGGTGCCCGCCCCGAAAGCACGGGCACCGGAACGATCGTTCGGAGTTGTACGACTGGTGTGTCACCGGGGTTTTCCGGGACAGGTGACGGATCGGGTGGTTCCTTCGGTGCGCGGCGCGAAATTCCGCTCCCGCGGCTCGCACCACCGCTGGTTCTCCCGTGCGGCTCTCGCGAGGAAGGCCCGACGTGGTGTAGTCGCTACCCGATGTCGGGCCTCCCGCAGCGAAAGCCGTGCGAGAGGTTCCGCCAAGCGACCACCCCCGCGACCCGGCCGGAACACCGAGCCCTCAGGTCTGGCTGTCGAAGGCGTGCGGGGTGTGCGTCTTGTCCAGCTCGAACCCCTCCCCGGTGTACATGTGCACCCCGCACGGCAGGCAGGGATCGAAGCTGCGCACGGCACGCATGATGTCGATTCCCTTGAAGTTCTCCGGGGAGTTCTCCTCGAAGATCGGGGTGTTCTGCACCGCGTCCTCGTAGGGCCCCGGGGTGCCGAACGAGTCGCGCACGCTGGCGTTCCACGGCGTCGGCGGGTAGGGGTGGTAGTTGGCGATCTTGCCGTTCTGCACCACCATGTGGTGCGAGAGCACCCCGCGCACGGCCTCGGTGAAGCCGCAGCCCACGCTCTCGTTGGGTACGTCGAACGGTTCCCAGGTCTGCGTGTTGCCGCCGCGGACCTCGGCCAGCGCCTTGTCCACGAAGTGCAGCGCCGCCGCCGCGCAGTAGGCCTGGAAGTAGGTACGGGCCCGGTTGCGCTCGATCGCGTTGCTCCACTTCGGAATCTTCCATTCCAGCGTGCGCTCGCCCATCGTGGCGCTCTTGGGCAGGTTGATCTCCACGCTGTGGCCGGTCGATCTGACGTTGCCCATGTCCACCAGCCCGGCCAGCGCGGTGGTCCACAACCGCGCGATGGGACCGCCACCGGTGTCCAGCGCCAGGTGTTCGGAACCGTCGAACCAGCGCGGCGACATCACCCAGGAGTACTTGTCGTCGAAGTCCCGCTTGGCCGGTTTGGGAATGGTGTGCTGGTTCCAGGGATGACGCTGGTCGACCGGGTTGCCCAGCGGATCGCGGTCGACGAACGTCTCCTGGCCCTGCCAGTCCTCGTAGTAGGAGCTGCCGAGCAGGATCCGGATTCCCAGGTTGATGTCGACCAGATCCGTGGTGACCAACTGCCCGTCCACGACGATGCCCGGCGTGACGAACATCTTGCGGCCCCAGTCGCTCATGTTCGCGTACTGGAAGTCGCAGTGGTCCGGGTCGTTGAGACTGCCCCAGCAGGCGAGCATGATCCGACGCCTGCCGACCTCCTCGTAGCCGGGCATGGCCTCGTAGATGAAGTCGAACAGGTCGTCGTGCATCGGCACGCAGCGCTTCATGAACTCGACGTAGCGCATCAGCCTGGTGAGGTAGTCGGTGAACAGCTGCACCGTGGCAACCGTTCCCACCCCGCCCGGGTACAGCGTGGAGGGGTGAACATGCCGTCCCTCCATGAGGCAGAACATCTCGCGGGTGAGCCTGCTGACCTGCAGCGCCTCCCGATAGAACTCACCTTCCAGCGGGTTGAGCGCCCGCATGATGTCGGCGATGGTGCGGTAGCCGTGCTCGGAGGCGTTGGGGGCCTCGGTCCGCTCGGCCAGTTCCAGCACGCCGGGGTTGGTCTCGCGGATCATCTTCTCGCAGTAGTCGACCCCCACCAGGTTCTCCTGGTAGATGTTGTGGTCGAACATGTACTCGGCGGCCTCGCCGAGGTTGATGATCCACTCCCCCAGTTTGGGCGGCTTGACCCCGTAGGCCATGTTCTGGCTGTAGACCGAGCAAGTGGCGTGGTTGTCCCCGCAGATGCCGCAGATGCGGCTGGTGATGAAGTGCGCGTCGCGGGGGTCCTTGCCCTTCATGAAGATGCTGTAGCCGCGGAAGATCGAGGAGGTGCTGTAGCACTCCACCACCCGCCTGGCCTCCCAGTCGATCTTGGTGTAGATACCGAGGCTGCCGACTATCCTGGTGATCGGGTCCCAGGACATCTCCATAAGATCGGATTTCGACTTTCCCGACTTCTTGGCGGGATCGGTCTGTGTCATGCGGGGATACCTTCCTCGGATCGGATCACCAGGTCGGCCGGTAACCGGTGTGCAGCTCCCGCCCCTTGCCGCGCCAGGACGGTTCCTTGTCCGCGGTCTTGCGGGTGATGCCGCGGAGTCTGCGGATGGCGGCGCCGTAGGCGCCGCTCGCGGCGGTGGACAGCAGTGCACCGGGCGGTTCGTCCATGAACGGCATGAACTTGTCCGGGAAACCGGGCATGGTGCATCCGATGCAGATGCCTCCCACGTTGGGGCAGCCGCCGATGCCGTCCATCCAGCCGCGTTTGGTCACGTTGCACTGCACGACCGGCCCCCAGCAGCCGATCTTGACCAGGCACTCGGGGGTGCCGTAGTGCTCGGTGAACTGCCCCTGCTCGTAGTAGCCGCCCCGGTCGCAACCCTCGTGGACGGTGGCGCTGAACAGCCACTTCGGCCGCAGCGCGTCGTCCAGCGGGATCATCGGGGCCTGCCCGGCCACCTGGTAGAGCAGGTACAGCAGTGTCTCGGACATGTTGTCCGGCTGCACCGGGCAGCCCGGCACGCACACGATCGGCAGACCGGCCTTGGACTTCCACCGCCACCCCAGGTAGTCCGGCACTCCCATCGCACCGGTGGGGTTGCCCGCCATCGCGTGTATCCCGCCGTAGGTCGCGCAGGTTCCGGTGGCCACGATGCCCAGCGCCTTCGGCGCGAGCCGGTCGATCCACTCGCTGGTGGTGATGGGCTGGCCGGTGTTCGGGTCGTTGCCGAACCCGCACCAGTAGCCCTCCTCCTTGATGGCCTCGTTGGGGATCGAGCCCTCGATGACCAGCAGAAAGGGTTCGAGCTCACCACGGTCTGCCTTGTGGAACCACTCGATGAAGGTGTCCGCGCCCTGCTCGGGTCCGCTCTCGAAATCGATCAGCGGCCAGTGCACCCGCACCTCGGGCAACCCGGGCAGTGCCCCCATCACGATTTCCTCGATGCTGGGCTGCATGGCCGCCGTCAACGAGACGGAGTCACCGTCGCAGCTGAGCCCGGCGTTGATCCACAGGACGTGAACCGGCCCCTGCGTACCGCCTCCGGTGTCGCTGTCGGCTCCCGCCCCTCGGGTGGTCGGGTCCTCGTCGGGAACGGGTTTCATGTGTCGTTCGTCGGTCGGTGCCACGACGGATCACTCCTCACTCACGCATCGAGGCCGGTGTGCCCTGCGGTGCCGCACCGTCCCGATCCCGGGAGAGCGCGGCTTGGGTGAGCTCCCAGAGCGCGTGGTACAGCGTGGTCTGGGCTTCCTGAATGCGGTGCACGGAGGGTGAGGGCACCACGAACAGGTGATCGATGCTGTCCGATTCGGACATCTTGCCGCCCTCGTAGCCGGCGATGCCGACGGTCAGCATCCCCCTGCCCTTGGCCTCCTCGAAGCCCGCGAGCAGGTTGGCCGAGTTACCGCTGGTCGAGATACCGACCGCGATGTCGTTGGGGCCGCCGAACGCGCCGAGCTGCCTGGCGAAGATGACGTCGAAGCCGACGTCGTTGCACAGCGCGGTGACCACCGCGATGTCGCTGGTCAGCCCGAGAGCGGGCAGCGCGGTTCCCCCCGCGTCGGGATGCAGGAACTGGCTGGCGATCTCCTGGGCGTCGGTGGAGCTTCCCCCGTTGCCGAAGGCGAGCAGTCTGCCGCCGCGGGCGAAGCGTTCGGCCATAGCCTCCGCGCAGCGGAGGAGGTTGTCGCCGTCGCGCCGGTGCACCTCGACCCGCAGTTCCCTGATCTCGCGGGCCTTCGTCTCGATGGAGTGACGTACCTGCTCGAACACGGCGTCGACGTCGACCGGCGCGTTGGTCAGGAACGGGTACAGCGCCCCTGCCGATCCGATGTCGCTCGCCGGTCCGGCGTCGCTCGCGGGACCGCTGTGCGTAGTGGGGCCTGCGTGGGTGGTGGGACCGGCGTGAGCAGCGGGGCCGGTGTCGGTGTTGGCTTGGTCCACGGTGTTCACTCCTCGACGGTCGCGATGGCCTCGCCCGCGTGCACGAGCACGGTGTCGCCGACGGCGGCCGGAACCAGCGCGACGCTGATCCGTTCGGTTCCGAGTTCGGTTTCCACGTCGGCCATGCCGTCCGCGAGCAGCCGCAGCACGGTGACGCGCACCGCTTCGTCCGAACAGGTCACGCAGTGCTGCCCGTCGCAGCTCGCGCCGGAGGGCGCCGGGTAGGGAAGCGGCTCCTCGCTCATGCCGCCACTTCCGAGGTCAGTGCGCCGGGCTGTTCGAGGAAGACGTGCACCAGTTCCCAGAGGATGTGGTACATGGTCACGTGCACTTCCTTGACCACGCGCGGATCGGTGGCCCGCGCCGTGAGCACGTGGTCGACTCCGGAGTCCGCCACCGCCCCGCCGTCACCACCGACCAGGCCGACGGTCAGCAGGCCGAGGTCGCCGCTCTCGCGCAGCCCGCGCAGCACGTTGGCGCAGTTCCCGTCGGTGGAGATCCCCAGCGCGATGTCGCCCGGGTCGGCCAGGTGCCGGATCTGATGGGCGAACACCTCGTCCAGCCCCTCGCCGCTACCGGTGGCCACTCCGGTGACCGTGGCCACGTCGGAGGTCAGCGAGACGGCGGGCAGCGCGCGTTTGCCGACGATCACCGGATGCACGAACTCGACTGCGACGTGCTGCGCGTCGGTACTGGCCCCGCCGTTTCCGAAAACGACCAGTTTTCCACCTTCGTGGAATCGTCGGGACACGGCATGACAGGCTCGGGCCACGTTATCGGCGTTCGCCAGGATTTGATTGACGGGTTCGACACGACGTTCAAACAGGCGATCGACCGTTTCGTGCGCACCGCTGTCCGGGGACGATGACATCGGTGATCACTTCCTTGTGGTGGTATGCGGCATCGCCCAAGCTAGAACAGAGTGAATCAGTTCACAACTCGATGTTGGAGTTCAGCAGCGCACCACGATTCGGCGAGAGAAATTCGTGAAATCATCGCCACGAAACAAACAGACAAAAAATGAGACCGTTCCGGAATCGCACACGGAAAGACTGAAAAATATCCCGCGAGAATCGCGAATTGGCGTGTCGTTGTTGACCGAGTCCCGAGAGAACCCGACCACGGTGCCACAGCGACGTGGATCCTCACACGGTCACGTGACACCGGATCGGTTCACTCGCTACACCGGCCCGCGAGCATCCACTGGCACAGATCCGGGCAGCGTTCCGCAGTGCTTCGGCTCGCCGAAGTCGACAGCCCGGCCCGACACGGGTTTCGCCCCAACGCGCTCAGGGGTGGGGGTTCTGCTTGGTGTGTCGTTGTCGGGCGCGGTGTCGTGCGACGTTTTGTCGGTTTCCGCATATCTGGGGGGTGCAGT